>NZ_CM136783.1:0-4800000 GCF_054404835.1 Mycobacterium sp. BMJ-28
TTGGCCGCCGACCCCGATGCTTCCTTCGGCACGATCTGGAACAACGTCGTCGCCGAACTCACCTCGCAGCTGACACCGCAGCAGCGCGCCTGGCTGCGCATGGTCCAGCCCTTGGTCATCACCGAGGGATTTGCCCTGTTGTCGGTGCCCAGCCCGTTCGTGCAGAACGAGATCGAGCGCCATCTCCGTGAACCGATCGTCGCTTCGCTGAGCCGACAGCTCGGTCAGCGCGTCGAACTCGCCGTGCGGATCTCCACTCCGGAAGCCGAGCCCGAACCGGCACCGGCCGAACCGCAGGCCGCCGACGCCGAGGAAGTCGACGACGATCTCGAGGCGCGCACCAGCGCCGAACAGAGTTGGCCGACGTTCTTCAACCGGTCGCAGCCGGCCAATCCCGAACCCGACGATGTCAGCCTCAACCGGCGGTACACCTTCGAGACATTCGTCATAGGCGCATCCAACCGCTTCGCGCACGCCGCCACGCTGGCCATCGCCGAAGCGCCCGCGCGGGCCTACAATCCCCTGTTCATCTGGGGTGAGTCCGGTCTGGGCAAGACGCACCTGCTGCACGCCGCCGGCAACTACGCGCAGAAGCTGTTCCCCGGCATGCGGGTCAAGTACGTCTCCACCGAGGAATTCACCAACGACTTCATCAACTCCCTGCGTGACGATCGCAAGGCGTCGTTCAAACGCAGCTACCGCGATATCGACGTGCTGCTGGTCGACGACATCCAGTTCATCGAGGGCAAAGAAGGTATCCAGGAAGAGTTCTTCCACACCTTCAACACCCTGCACAACGCCAACAAGCAGATCGTCATCTCCTCGGACCGGCCGCCCAAGAAGCTGGCCACCCTCGAGGACAGGCTGCGTACCCGGTTCGAGTGGGGGCTGATCACCGATGTGCAGCCACCCGAGCTGGAGACCCGCATCGCGATCCTGCGCAAGAAGGCGCAGATGGACCGCCTCGATGTGCCTCCGGACGTGCTGGAGCTGATCGCCAGCCGCATCGAGCGCAACATCCGCGAGCTCGAGGGCGCGCTCATCCGCGTCACCGCATTCGCGTCGCTGAGCAACACCGCGATCGACAAGGCCCTCGCCGAGATCGTGCTGCGCGACCTGATCGCCGACGCCAGCACCGTGCAGATCAGTACCGCGACCATCATGGCGGCCACCGCCGAGTACTTCGAGACCTCGCTGGAAGAGCTCCGCGGGCCCGGTAAGACCAGGGCCCTGGCTCAGGCCCGCCAGATCGCCATGTATCTGTGCCGCGAGCTCACCGACCTGTCGCTGCCCAAGATCGGCGAGGCATTCGGCCGGGACCACACCACCGTGATGTACGCCGAGCGCAAGATCCGTGACGGGATGGCCGAACGGCGTGAGATCTTCGATCACGTCAAGGAACTCACCACCCGGATCCGTCAGCGCTCCAAGGGCTGAGCTCTTCTCCACATCCGCTCGAGTGCCGGCGTCCCGTCGGCGGCTCGGTGTTCGGCGTGCGCCGAAATCACCACCCGGAAGCTCCCGCCGGAAAATCTTTTCGAAAAAACTTCTGCCCCTGGCGCACCCTTTGTCACACGAAAAAGGTGTGCACACCGCTGTGTACAAGTTGCGCGTAACCGGCCGGCCAACGGGAGTTCACTCCACACTGCCGAAGTTATCCACATCCGCACCCAGTGCGGCCCGGGTAATTCCACAGGATGCGCACACCCCGCCGACCCGGCCCACCAGCGCAGCCACGGGGCTATCCCCAACCTGCACAGGCCCTATTACTGTTGCTTGTATCTCTACCTAGTTCCTCCTTTAGAAGAAGGCTGTTGGGGACAGAGCTCGCAATGTCCCGTTTCGGCACCGTCGTCGGCCCCCGGCTTCGGCGAGCGAATCGCTTTCAACTTCGCGCTCAACGCTCTACGGTGGTGATTCGATAGCCGGCATGGTCGCCGTTCACTTCGCGACTAGGCTCGGAGCGACACTGGGCATCCGCGCTCTTGTGCTTGTTGATGCGGTAGATCGAAGGGACGTTATGGACGTGGTGACGACGAGCGTTGGTCTCACCGATTTGAAGTTCCGCCTGGTACGTGAGGATTTTGCCGACGCGGTGGCCTGGGTCGCCCGTAATCTGCCCAGCCGCCCGACCGTCCCGGTCCTGGCCGGCGTGCTGCTCACCGGATCCGATGACGGGCTGACGATCTCCGGATACGACTACGAAACTTCCGCCGAGATCCGCGTTGCTGCCGAGATCGCTTCTCCGGGAAGCGTTTTGGTGTCCGGCAGGTTGCTCTCCGAGATCACCCGGTCGTTGCCCGCCAAACCGGTCGACGTCAGCGTGGAAGGCACCCGGGTATCGCTGAGCTGCGGCAGTGCCCGGTTCTCGCTGCCCACCATGGCCGTCGAGGACTATCCCTCGTTGCCGGCGTTGCCCGACGAGACCGGTGTGGTGTCGGCCGACCTGTTCGGCGAGGCGATCGGCCAGGTGGCTGTCGCGGCGGGCCGGGACGACACGCTGCCGATGCTCACCGGCATCCGCGTCGAGATCACCGGGGACAAGGTCGTGCTGGCCGCGACGGACCGGTTCCGGTTGGCAGTGCGCGAACTCACCTGGTCGACCACGGTCGCCGGCGTCGAGGCGGCGGTGCTGGTGCCGGCCAAGACGCTCGCCGACGCCGCCAAAGCCGGAACCGCGGGCACCGAGGTGCAACTCGCCCTCGGTGCGGGAGCGGCGGTCGGCAAGGAAGGGCTGCTGGGTATTCGCTCCAACGGCAAGCGGACCACCACCCGGCTGCTGGATGCCGAATTCCCGAAGTTCCGCCAGCTGCTGCCCACCGAACACACCGCGATCGCCACCGTGGGCGTGGCCCAGTTGACCGAAGCGATCAAACGCGTGGCCCTGGTCGCCGACCGCGGTGCGCAGGTGCGGATGGAATTCGACACCGACCACGTTCGGCTTTCCGCGGGTGCCGACGATGTCGGGCGTGCCGAGGAAGATCTGCAGGTCGAGTTCGCCGGCGAACCGCTCACCATCGCGTTCAACCCCGGCTATCTGACCGATGGGCTGAGCTCGTTGCACTCCGAGCGTGTGACGTTCGGCTTCACGACACCGAGCCGTCCCGCGGTGTTGCGGCCGGCAGGCGAGAATGATGAGACCGTCGGTTCATCCGGGCCGTTCCCGGCCGGTCAGACCGACTACGTCTATCTGTTGATGCCGGTACGTCTTCCTGGCTGACCGGTCCTACTCGCGGTAAAGGGGACATATATGCAGCTCGGGTTGGTCGGCCTGGGAAAAATGGGCTTCAACATGCGGGAACGCCTGCGTGCGGGCGGTCATGAGGTCATCGGTTACGACCCGCGGCCCGAAGTCACCGACGTTCCCACGCTCGGTGCCTTGGCGGACGCTCTCGCGGAGCCACGCGTGGTGTGGGTGATGGTGCCCTCGGGTGACGTCACCCACCAGACCATCGTGGAACTCGCCGAGCACCTGCGCCCGGGCGATCTGGTGATCGACGGCGGCAACTCGCGCTACACCGAAGACGCTCCACACGCAAAACTTCTGGGCGACAAGGGCATTGCGTTCATCGACGCCGGAGTGTCCGGCGGTATCTGGGGGCTCACCGAGGGCTACGGCCTGATGGTCGGCGGCAGTGATGCGGACGTGGCTGCGGCGATGCCGATCTTCGACACCCTGCGCCCTGCCGGCGATGTGGCCGACGGCTTCGTGCACGCGGGACCGGTCGGTGCGGGCCATTTCACCAAGATGGTGCACAACGGTGTCGAGTACGCCTTGATGACCGCCTATGCCGAGGGCTACGAAATGCTGGCGGCCGAGCCCCTGGTGAAGGATCCCGCAGCGGTGTACCAGGCCTGGAGCAACGGCACCGTGGTGCGGTCCTGGCTGCAGGAGTTGCTGGCCAAGGCGCTCAAAGACGATCCGGGCCTGTCGAACATCACCGGTTACACCGACGACTCCGGCGAGGGCCGCTGGACCGTCGAAGAGGCGATCAGGTTGCGAGTGCCGGTCCCCGGTATCGCGGCCGCACTGTTCGCCAGATTCCTTTCCCGGCAAGATGATTCACCGACAATGAAAGCCGTTGCGGCGCTGCGTAACCAGTTCGGTGGGCACGCGGTGCAACGAGTTTCAGAGTCGGGCTGAGCCCCGGGAACACAATTTGTACGTACGTCATCTGGTGTTGACGGACTTCCGTTCGTGGCCGCGGGCCGATCTCGAGCTGGGTCCCGGTCAGACCGTGTTCGTCGCACCGAATGGCTACGGCAAGACGAATATCGTTGAGGCACTGTGGTACACGGCCACCCTCGGTTCGCACCGGGTGGCCACCGATGCCCCGCTGATCCGGGCCGGTGCCGAACGCGCGGTGATTTCAACCATCGTCGCGAACGAGGGACGCGAACTGGCGGTCGATCTCGAGATCACCAACGGCCGGGCCAACAAGGCGCGACTGAACCGGTCACCGGTGCGCAGTCCGCGAGAGGTGCTCGGGGTGCTGCGGGCGGTGTTGTTCGCCCCCGAGGACCTGGCGCTGGTGCGGGGCGACCCCGGGGAACGGCGCCGATACCTCGACGAGGTGGCCACCACCCGGCGGCCGCGGATCGCCGGAGTTCGGGCGGACTACGACAAGGTGGTCCGGCAACGCACCGCGCTGCTGAAATCCGCGGGACCGGCGCGCCACCGCGGTGACACCGGACTGCTGGACACCCTCGAGGCGTGGGACGGACATCTGGCATCCCATGGCGCACAACTACTTTGCGCGCGGATCGAGCTGGTGACCCAGCTCGCCCCCGAGGTGGAGAAGGCCTACCAGCTGCTGGCTCCGGCGTCCCGGCCGGCGGCCATCAGGTATCGCAGCGGTACCGAGGCGGTGGAGGAACAGGCGGCCGCGGGCACCGTCGACCCGGCGGTCTATGAGGCCGCGCTGCTCGAGGAACTGGGCCGGCGCCGTTCGGCCGAGCTGGAACGTGGGGTGTGTCTGGTCGGGCCACACCGCGACGACCTCGAGCTGCGACTCGGTGACCAACCCGCCAAAGGTTTTGCCAGCCATGGCGAGTCGTGGTCGATGGCTTTGGGTCTGCGGCTGGCCTCCTATGAGCTGCTGCGCACCGAGGGGACGGACCCGGTGCTGTTGCTCGACGATGTGTTTGCCGAGCTGGACAGTGCGCGCCGGCTGGCCCTGGCCCAGGTGGCGGCCTCCGCGGAGCAGGTACTGGTGACCGCCGCCGTGCCGGCCGACTTGCCGGCCGATTGGGATGCGCGGCGTATCGAGGTCGGGATGCGCGACGATGACACGGGACGGATATCGGAGGTGCTGTCATGAGCGAAGATTCCGCCACACCGGAGTCACCGGAGCCCGAAGATCCCAGGGACATGGTCCGCCGGGTACTCGAGGAGGCCCGCGGAGCGGCGCGCAGTCAAGGCAAAGATGTCGGGCGTGGGCGCACGTCGCCGGCCCGGCGCACCCCCAACGCCGGCAGGCGCCGCGCCTGGTCGGGCCCGGGACCCGACGTCCGGGACCCGCAGGCTTTCGGTGCGGCCACCCGCGACCTGGCGCAGAACCGCGGCTGGTCCAAGCAGGTCGCCGAGGGTTCGGTGCTCGGGCAGTGGAACGTGGTGGTGGGCGCCGATATCGCCGACCACGCCACACCGACGGCGCTGCACGACGGTGTGCTGACCGTGGCGGCCGAATCGACAGCGTGGGCCACCCAACTCCGAATGATGCAGGCCCAGATTCTGGCCAAGATCGCCGCCGCCGTCGGCGACGGCGTGGTGACCTCGCTGAAGATCCTCGGTCCGCAGGCCCCGTCGTGGAAGAAGGGCCGATATCACATCTCCGGCCGCGGCCCAAGGGATACGTACGGATAGCTGCGAACTATGTCCGCTGAAAGCCGCCAGAATCCGACAAAGGAGTTTCTCAGGCGTCAGGACGCACCTTGTATCGCGAAATTCGACAGGCGCCGCGTTTAGATAGGTGGAAACGCCGCCACAGAATCAGTCCGGTGGGCAGGTGACGGTAGACTGTGACGAGATCTGCGGGCGGTACTGGATACCGCCCCCCGCGAACCCCAAGGAGACGCGTCCAACGTGGCTGCCCAGAATGAGTACGGTGCCGATTCGATCAAGGTACTAGAAGGCCTGGAAGCGGTCCGGAAACGTCCCGGCATGTACATCGGCTCGACCGGCGAACGTGGCCTGCACCACCTGGTTTGGGAAGTCGTGGACAACGCCGTCGACGAGGCGATGGCCGGCTTCGCCACCAAGGTGGACGTCCGCATCTTGGAGGACGGTGGCGTCCAGGTCACCGACGACGGCCGTGGCATCCCGGTGGCGATGCACTCCACCGGCATCCCCACCATCGACGTCGTGATGACGGTGCTGCATGCCGGCGGAAAATTCGAAGAGGGCGCCTATCAGGTGTCCGGCGGTCTGCACGGCGTGGGCGTCTCGGTGGTCAACGCGCTGTCCACCCGGCTGGAAGCCGATGTCCGCAAGGACGGGATGGAATGGCACCAGACCTATGACAGGTCGGTCCCGGGCACGCTGCGGCAAGGGGAGCCGACCAAGAAGACCGGCACCACCATCCGGTTCTGGGCCGATCCGGACATCTTCGAGACCACCACCTACGACTTCGAGACGATCGCCCGGCGCCTGCAGGAAATGGCCTTCCTCAACAAGGGCCTGACCATCGAGCTCACCGATGAGCGGGTCAGCCCCGCAGAGGTCGTCGACGAGGTGGTCAGCGACCATGCCGAAGCCCCGAAGTCCGCGGAGGAGAAGGCGGCCGAGAGCGCCGCGCCGCACCGGGTCAAGCACCGGGTGTTCCACTATCCCGGCGGCCTGGTCGATTTCGTCAAGCACATCAACCGCACCAAGACCGCCATCCAGCCCAGCGTCATCGATTTCGAGGGGAAGGGCCCCGGCCATGAGGTCGAGGTCGCGATGCAGTGGAATGCCGGCTATTCCGAGTCCGTGCACACCTTCGCCAACACCATCAACACCCATGAAGGTGGCACGCACGAGGAAGGTTTCCGCGCCGCGCTGACCACCGTGGTGAACAAGTACGCCAAGGAGAAGAAGCTCCTCAAGGACAAGGATCCCAACCTCACCGGCGACGACATCCGCGAAGGTCTGGCCGCCGTCGTCTCGGTGAAGGTGGCCCAGCCGCAGTTCGAGGGCCAGACCAAGACCAAGCTGGGCAACACCGAGGTCAAGTCGTTCGTGCAGAAGATCTGCAACGAGGAGTTGCAGCACTGGTTCGACGCCAACCCGGCTGAAGCCAAAACCGTGGTGAACAAAGCGGTTTCGTCCGCTCAGGCCCGGATGGCCGCGCGTAAGGCGCGGGAGTTGGTGCGCCGCAAGAGCGCCACCGACATCGGCGGGCTGCCCGGCAAGCTGGCCGACTGCCGGTCCACCGACCCGAGCAAGTCCGAACTGTATGTGGTGGAGGGTGATTCGGCCGGCGGCTCGGCCAAGAGCGGCCGCGATTCGATGTTCCAGGCGATCCTGCCGTTGCGCGGCAAGATCATCAACGTCGAGAAGGCCCGCATCGACCGGGTGCTGAAGAACACCGAAGTCCAGGCCATCATCACCGCGCTGGGTACCGGCATCCACGACGAGTTCGATCTGGCCAAGTTGCGCTATCACAAGATCGTGCTGATGGCCGACGCCGACGTCGACGGCCAGCACATCTCCACGCTGCTGCTGACCCTGCTGTTCCGGTTCATGAAGCCGCTGGTGGAGAACGGCCACATCTTCTTGGCCCAGCCACCGCTGTACAAACTGAAATGGCAACGCTCCGAACCGGAATTCGCATATTCCGACCGCGAACGGGACGGTCTGATCGCGGCCGGTAAGCAGGCGGGCAAGCGAATCAATGTCGACGACGGCATCCAGCGGTACAAGGGTCTGGGCGAGATGGACGCCAAGGAGCTGTGGGAGACCACCATGGATCCGTCGGTGCGGGTGCTGCGCCAGATCACCCTCGATGACGCCGCCGCGGCCGACGAACTGTTCTCCATCCTGATGGGCGAGGACGTCGAGGCGCGCCGCAGTTTCATCACCCGCAATGCCAAAGACGTTCGTTTTCTCGACGTTTAGCTGATACGAGGAATATATGACTGACACCACGTTGCCGCCCGGCGACGGCCCGGCAGACCGTATCGAACCGGTTGACATCCAGCACGAGATGCAGCGCAGCTATATCGACTACGCCATGAGCGTGATCGTCGGCCGCGCGCTTCCCGAGGTTCGCGACGGCCTCAAGCCGGTGCACCGCCGCGTGCTCTACGCCATGTACGACTCCGGGTTCCGGCCCGACCGCGGGCACGCGAAATCGGCGCGGTCGGTTGCCGAGACGATGGGTAACTACCACCCGCACGGTGACTCGTCGATCTACGACACCCTGGTCCGGATGGCGCAGCCCTGGTCGCTGCGCTACCCACTGGTCGACGGGCAGGGCAACTTCGGTTCGCCGGGTAACGACCCGGCGGCCGCGATGCGATACACCGAGGCCCGGCTGACCCCGCTGGCCATGGAGATGCTCCGCGAAATCGACGAGGAGACAGTCGATTTCATCCCCAACTACGACGGCCGGGTGCAGGAACCGACGGTTTTGCCGAGCCGTTTCCCGAACCTGCTGGCCAACGGCTCCGGCGGTATCGCCGTCGGTATGGCCACCAACATCCCGCCGCACAACCTCAACGAGCTCGCCGAGGCCGTCTACTGGTGCCTGGAGAACCACGAGGCCGACGAGGAGGCCACCCTCGCCGCATGCTGCGAGCGGGTGAAGGGCCCGGACTTCCCGACCCACGGCCTGATCGTCGGTTCGCAGGGAATCAACGACACCTACACCACCGGCCGCGGCTCGATCCGGATGCGCGGTGTGGTCGAGATCGAAGAGGACGCGCGCGGCCGCACCGGCATCGTCATCACCGAGCTGCCGTATCAGGTCAACCACGACAACTTCATCACCTCGATCGCCGAGCAGGTCCGCGACGCCAAACTGACCGGGATCTCCAATATCGAGGACCAGTCCAGTGACCGGGTCGGCCTGCGAATCGTGGTGGAGCTCAAGCGCGATGCGGTCGCGAAGGTGGTGCTGAACAACCTCTACAAGCACACCCAGCTGCAGACCAGCTTCGGCGCCAACATGTTGTCGATCGTCGACGGGGTGCCGCGCACGCTGCGCCTGGATCAGATGATCCGGTACTACGTCGCCCACCAACTCGACGTGATCAACCGGCGCACCCGTTACCGGCTGCGCAAGGCCAATGAGCGCGCCCACATCCTGCGCGGTCTGGTCAAGGCCCTCGATGCCCTCGACGAGGTGATCGCCCTCATCCGGGCTTCGGCGAATGCCGATGTGGCCCGAAGCGGCTTGATGGAGCTGCTCGACGTCGACGAGATCCAGGCCCAGGCCATCCTCGACATGCAGCTGCGCCGGCTGGCTGCCCTGGAACGGCAGCGCATCGTCGACGATCTGGCCAAGATCGAAGCCGAGATCGCCGATCTCGAGGACATCCTGGCCAAGCCGGAGCGCCAGCGTGCCATCGTGCGCGACGAGCTCAAGGAGATCGTCGACAAGCACGGCGACCCGCGACGCACCCGCATCATCGCCGCCGACGGCGACGTCGCGGACGAGGACCTCATCCAGCGCGAGGACGTCGTCGTCACCATCACCGAGACCGGGTACGCCAAGCGCACCAAGACCGACCTCTACCGCAGCCAGAAGCGCGGCGGCAAGGGCGTGCAGGGGGCCGGGCTCAAGGCCGACGACATCGTCAACCACTTCTTCGTCTGCTCCACCCACGATTGGATCCTGTTCTTCACCACGCAGGGCCGGGTGTACCGGGCCAAGGCCTACGACCTACCCGAGGCGTCCAGGACGGCGCGCGGCCAGCATGTGGCCAACCTGCTGGCGTTCCAGCCGGAGGAGCGCATCGCCCAGGTCATCCAGATCCAGAGCTACGAGGATGCGCCGTACCTGGTGCTCGCCACCCGCAACGGACTGGTGAAGAAGTCCAAGCTGGTCGACTTCGACTCCAACCGCTCCGGCGGCATCGTCGCGGTGAACCTGCGCGACGGTGACGAACTGGTCGGCGCCGTGTTGTGCTCCGCCGAGGACGATCTGCTGCTGGTCTCGGCCAACGGCCAGTCCATCCGGTTCTCCGCCACCGACGATGCGCTGCGCCCGATGGGCCGGGCCACCTCCGGTGTGCAGGGCATGCGGTTCAACGAGGACGACCGGCTGCTGTCGCTCAACGTGGTCCGCGAGGGTACCTATCTGCTGGTCGCCACGGCGGGCGGATATGCCAAGCGCACCGACATCGAGGAGTACTCGGCGCAGGGTCGCGGCGGCAAGGGCATCTTGACCATCCAGTACGACCGGCGCCGCGGCAGCCTGGTCGGCGCCCTCATCGTCGACGACGACACCGAGCTGTATGCCATCACCTCCGGCGGCGGTGTGATCCGCACGGCCGCGCGCCAGGTGCGCAAGGCCGGGCGGCAGACCAAGGGGGTGCGCTTGATGAACCTCGGCGAGGGCGACACACTGATTGCCATCGCACGCAATGCGGAGGAAGGCGACGAGCCCGAAGGCGAGCAGCTCGAGGGCGCTCAGCCCGAGGACAGTCAGCCGGCGAGCACTGAGCCAGAAGGCGATGAGCAGACCGACGCGTAGCGTGACCGCCGATTGCCACCGAGGCAACCGGATTGAGCTAAGGAGCCGTAGGTGACGTCACCGAAGGAACCCGGCCACTCGCGGGCAAGCGAGGGCCCCGGCAGCGCCAACAGCGCCGCTGGGGCGCCGGGTGCGACACCCGAAGGTGAAGCGCCCCCGTGGCAGCGCGGCCCGGCGGCCCGCGCCGGCGCGGCCCGCCCTGCCGAGGGCGGTGTGCGGCCCGCACCGCATGCCCCCGGTGTCGACGCCAGGCTGAACAGGTTCATCGCCGGCGGTAACGGGCCGGCCCGGGAGGCCGCTCCGCGGGAGACCGAGGTGCTGCCCACCCGCACCGAACGCCCCGAGCCGGCACGGTCGGAGAATTACGCCAGCGAACTGCCGGACCTGTCCGGCCCGGCCCCGCGCCCGGCTCGTCCGGCGGGTGCACCGGCGCCGCAGCCCGAGCAGCGGCCCGCCGCTCCCCCGGCCACCCGGGTGCAGGCCACCGCGCGCAAGCAGGGTCCGGTGCGGGCCAGCATGCAGATCCGCCGCATCGACCCGTGGAGCACGCTGAAGGTGTCGCTGGTGCTGTCGGGCGCGTTGTTCTTCGTGTGGATGATCGCGGTGGCGTTCCTGTATCTGGTGCTCGGCGGTATGGGTGTGTGGAGCAAGCTGAACAGCAACGTGGGCGATCTGCTCACCAGCAACAGCGGCACCGGAGGCGAATTGGTCTCCAGCGGAACGATTTTCGGTGGAGCCGCGCTCATCGGTCTGGTCAACATCGTGCTGCTGACGGCGATGGCGACGGCCGGCGCGTTCATCTACAACCTCACCACCGATCTGGTCGGCGGGGTCGAGGTCACGCTGGCCGACAGGGATTGATGGCCGGCCCGCCGGCGTGGCCGGCGGCAGCCGGTTTGGGTAGACGGGCGCCGTTACGGTAATCTCGTCGCTCGGCCGTAGAGCGGTATTTACGGGCCTATAGCTCAGGTGGTTAGAGCGCTTCGCTGATAACGAAGAGGTCGGAGGTTCGAGTCCTCCTAGGCCCACGGAAGGGTTACACCTTGAGGCTGGTGGTAGTGCTCGCGATGGCGGCGTCCGCGATCGCCGCCGCTTTGCTCTGGCGGTCGCGACACGGCGCCGAAGTCTGGCACACCGCGGAAAACCCTTAAGGGGCCTTAGCTCAGTTGGTAGAGCGCTGCCTTTGCAAGGCAGATGTCAGGAGTTCGAATCTCCTAGGCTCCACAATCTCTCTTTCACGTCGCGCCCTGTCTGCGTCGGCTACCTCAACCACCTATCGAATTCGGTTGAGCGCGCGCAATTTTCGTTAAGGTAACCGCCTGATCTCTTACTCCCCGTTTAGTAAACCGGTCATCTTCTCAGCAATCCGCCACAGCTCAAGGGTGCGAAACGCATAGGGTTCGAACGGTTACCGTGCCGTGTTAAAAATGTGACCTTTGTAGCCCAACGTTACCGAAGTGACATCGCGTCTCGATCCGCACGATGCCATCGGGGAACGAAGGGGAACGGTATGACGATTGCGCTGTATCACCAGACATTGCCGGACTGGGCCAGCCGGCGAAGGCTCGGCCGCGCGCTGGTGCGCACCGGCGACGTCCTCGCCACGGTGCTCCGGCCGGTGTTGGTGGCGGTCGCCATCCTGATCGCCGCGATGTGGTGGTCCGTGCCGCGTGCCGCGGCCGACCCCGTCACCACCGTCCTCAACGACGTGGGCGTCGGCAACAACGGACCGATCAGCTCGATGATCGCCCAAGTGGGTGAGATGTTCTGCCCGTTGCTCGCCAAGGCCGGCAGTAACTTCGCCAGCGGTTCCTACAACGCCAACGGCAACGCGCTCGGCGGTGCGGTGGCGGGCGGCGTGACCAATCTGGTCATCCAGAACCAGTGCCCGTCCTGGATCAACGACCTGGCCAACGGCCACGTGCCCGGCGTGTTGACCGGTGCCACCTCGGCGCTCAACCCGATGCAGAGCGTGACGGGCGCGGCGACCAATCCGCTGCAGGCCCTCACGGGAGCGGCCGCCCCGCTGCAGACACTCAGTGGCACCACGGCCGGCATCCCCGGCCTCCCGACGACCGGAGTCCCTTCGGTCCCGACCATCGGTCTGCCGACCACCGGCTTGCCGGCACTGGGTTAAGGCCGCTGGGACACCTCGACGCTCGGCGGCAACGGTGACGGGTCGGGCCGCGTCGAGCGGCGCACGATCGAGAACGTCACGGCGCCGCCGGCCAGCACCACAGCCCCGACCGCGATCCACAGCAGCGGCTTGCGCCGGCGCGGCGGCTCGGCCACCGGCTCGTTGCGCAGCCGCCGTCCCAGCCAGGAAGCCGACGCGCTGGCCGAGGTCAACCCCACGCCCAGGGTGCCGCGGGTGAGGTCGACGGGGCCCACCACGGTGTACTTCAGGCCGCGGGCGAGCCGCTGGCCGGGCGTCAGCCGGACATCCGTGTCGGAACTCATGGGCACCTCTTTCGCAGACGGGCAGGAAACGCGCCTCCAGCCTGCCACCAACGGCGCCGGTGCGGTACGGGATGTCGCAGCGGGCCACAGTGGGGCCACGGCAACCCGCCGATCCGAAGGTGGCAGACTGCAAGTCGTGACGAGCCCCATTCAGACAGCCACCGCAACGCTGCACACCAACCGCGGTGATGTGAAGATCGCCCTGTTCGGTAACCACGCCCCCAAGACGGTCGCCAACTTCGTCGGCCTGGCGCAGGGCACCAAGGACTACAGCACCGAGAACGCCTCCGGCGGCACCTCCGGCCCGTTCTACGACGGCGCGGTCTTCCACCGGGTCATCGACGGATTCATGATCCAGGGCGGCGACCCGACCGGCACCGGCCGCGGCGGCCCCGGCTACAAGTTCGCCGACGAGTTCCACCCCGAGCTGCAGTTCGACAAGCCCTACCTGCTGGCGATGGCCAACGCGGGCCCGGGCACCAATGGTTCGCAGTTCTTCATCACCGTGGGCCAGACCCCGCACCTGAACCGCAAGCACACCATCTTCGGTGAGGTCGTCGATCCCGAGTCGCAGAAGGTCGTCGACGCCATCGCCACCACGGCCGTCGATCGCAGCGATCGGCCCGCCGAGCCGGTGGTCATCGAGTCGATCACGGTGTCTTGATCCACACCGCCTGACCCACACTCTCTCAGCGCACGCTCGCTACCGCGGGCGTGCGCTGATGTGTGTCATGGCCCGGCATACCCCGCGTCGGTCAGTGCGTCGAGCACATCGAGCGGGCTGGTGCCCAGGTCCCACCGGGTGAACACGTAGAGCCGGTCGTCGGTGGTGTCCACCTCGAGCAGTCGTACCTTGCGCGCCAGTCGGCGGAATTCGGTGATCCGGATGACGGTGATCTCGTCGCGCCGCAAAACCCGGGTATGCCACCAACCGCGGATCACCAGACCTTCACTGGAGATTGCCAGTTTCGGCCGTGAGACCCACGACATAGTTGCAAACACCAGCAAACCCACTGCGGCAACGCCGCCCAGAACACGTCCCGGACCATCTGTGACCACAGTCACAACGGCAATCGCCATGACGAGTCCGGCAGCACCGATGCCGACGATGCCGGCGGTCGCGGGGCCCCAAGTTGTTTGCTGCATCGCCTCAATACCGGGTCTCACCGTGCGGTTTGCGGTTATCCACAGGCGCTATCCCCAATGGGGATGAATCACAACGTTGTGATTGGATGACGGCCTGGTTGCGAGTCGGGTAACACTGCGGAGCCAAAATGAATTCATCTCGGCGGGATCGAGTGTCAGCGCCACCGCATGGTGAGCAACAATCCTGTGATCATGAAGGCAAAGGCGATCGCGTAGTTCCACGGACCGAGATCAGCCATCCAGTTCAGCCAAGTCGGGGCGTTCAGGCCGGTGGCGCCCAGCTGGAACACCAGCAGCCACAGCAGACCGATGAGCATCAGGCCGACGAACAGCACCACGAACCACACACTCGACGGCCCGGCCTTGACCTTGACCGGGGTCCGGCTCACCGGGTTGATGGTGAAGTCGTTCTTCTTGCGAACTTTGGACTTGGGCATGGTTACCTTTGGAGACGATGGAAGACGGCGGCCGAGATTGACTACCGAGCCTAACGCAGCACCTGCCCGGGCCGGGAATTCTGCGAGACCACTCTCGGCCTGGCGTTTCGCGGTTCCGGTGGTGTGTCTGCTGGCCGGCCTGCTGCTGGCCACCACCCACGGCGTCTCCGCCGGCGGTGAGATCCGCCGCAGCGACGCCCCCCGCCTGGTCGACCTGGTCCGAGAGGCGCAGAGCGGGGTGGATCGGCTCACCGCCCAGCGCGATCAGCTGGTCGCCGCGATCGACAATCATCACGGCGGGTCGCCGGGCGCCGACGCCGCCTTGCACGCCATCACCCGGCGCTCCGATCAGCTGGCCGAACAGGCCGGTTTGAACCCGGAGCGCGGGCCCGGGCTGGTGGTCACGCTCAACGACGCGCAGCGCGACGCCGAAGGCCGGTTCCCGCGTGACGCCGCACCCGATGATCTGGTCGTGCACCAACAGGACATCGTCGCGGTGCTGAACGCGCTGTGGAGTGCGGGCGCCGAGGGCATCCAAATGCAGGATCAGCGAATCGTGGGCACCTCGGCGCCGCGTTGCGTCGGAAACACGCTGCTGCTCGGCGGCCGGACCTACAGCCCGCCGTATGTCGTCACCGCCATCGGCAACGTCGCCGCCATGCAGGCCGCCCTGGCCGCCGCGCCGCTGGTCACGCTCTACAAGCAGTACGCGGTGCGGTTCGGTCTGGGCTACACCGAGGTGCCTCGCCCGGGTGTCGAACTCGCCGGATACACCGCGCCGGTACGCATGAAGTACGCCAAACCCGCCGGTCCGCTCGGGTATTAACCGCTTTGCGGGCCCAAGTAGCCTGATCGCATGCAGGTTCTGGTCGTCGACAACTACGACAGCTTCGTGTTCAACCTGGTCCAGTACCTGGGTCAGCTCGGCGTGCAGGCCCAGGTCTGGCGCAACGACGACGACCGGCTGGCCGACCCGCGCCGCGTCGCCGACGACTTCGACGGCATCCTGCTCTCCCCCGGCCCCGGCACCCCGGAACGGGCCGGGGCCTCCATCCCTCTCGTGCACGCCAGCGCGCAGACGGGTACCCCGCTGCTCGGGGTGTGCCTGGGACACCAGGCCATCGGGGTGGCCTTCGGGGGCACGGTGGACCGCGCGCCGGAACTGCTGCACGGCAAGACCAGCCTGGTCCACCATGCGAATACCGGTGTGCTGCAAGGACTTCCGGATCCGTTCACGGCCACCCGGTACCACTCGCTGACCATCCTGCCCGACACCCTGCCCGACGCGCTGGAGTCCACCGGGCACACCGACAGCGGGGTGATCATGGCGGTCCGGCACACGGAGCTGCCCATCCACGGTGTGCAATTCCACCCGGAATCCATCCTCACCGAGGGCGGTCACCGGATGCTGGCGAACTGGCTGGGCTACTTCGGTGCGGCCCCGGCGGAAAGCCTGGTCGCCAAGCTCGAGCAGGAAGTCGCCGACACGGTCCGGCGCGCTACGACGGTCGGCTAGGACGCAAAGCTGAGCGTGATGTCGTCGCTGAAGCCGACGCCGGCGCCCGGTGACGGGCTCTGCGACTGGACGCGCGCCTTCTGCTGATCCGGGAGCCCGGTGACGGGGGGCCCGGGAATCAACGTTCCGGTCCAGCCCTTGCTGCGCAGGATCGGCTCGGCGTCCACCCAGAACTGACCCACCAGGCTCGGCATCACGAACTGGTTGCCCAGCGACACCTTCAGCGTGATGGTGGCATCGAGCGGGACGACGGTCCCGGCGATCGGATCGGTGGCCACCACCTCCCCGGCCGGGCGCGGGCTGGCCACCGGCGCGGTGATGACCGTGGTGAATCCCAGGATCTTCAGGTTGGTGGACGCGCCGTCGGCGGTCTGGTTGGCGACGTCGGGCACCGCCTTGGTCTGCGGCCCGGTGCCCACCACGATGGTGATCTCGTTGGTGATCGCCGAGGTGGAATTGGCCGGCGGCACGCTGCTGACCACCCGGTCCTTCAGCTCGGGCGTCGACGATGACGGCGCCTGCTTGAACTTGCCGAAGCCGGCGTCGGTGAGCTTGCGAACCGCTTCGGCGTAGCTCAGCCCGGACACGTCGGGCACTTCGCGCTGCTCGGGTCCGGTGGAGACGTTGACGGTGATCTCGTCACCGGCGCTGACCGAGGTGTTGGCATTCGGGTCGGTGCCGATGACGTGGTCGGGCGGCACCTTGGAGTCCGGGTTGCGCGCCACGTTGGTCTTGAAGCCGCGGTTCTGCAGGGTGGCGATGGCGTCCGCGGAGGCCTGGCCCGCCACATCGGGGATCTGCACGTCGCGGGGTTTCCCGCCGATCGCGTTGATCGCGATGGTGACCACCACGGTCAGCACGGCGAGCACCGCGACGGCGATCAGCCAGCGTCCCACCGATCCCCCGCCGGCCGACGGGTTGTAATTGCCCGCCGCCGGGATGTGCTCGGTCGGCAGCGCACGGGCGTGCGGCTGGCTGACCGTCAGAATGTTGGTGCGCTCGGCCTCGGTGAGCACCTTGGGCGCCTCGGGTGCCTCGCCGCTGTGCACCCGGATCAGGTCGGCACGCATCTCGGCCGCACTCTGGTAGCGGTTCTCCGGGTTCTTGGTCAGCGCCTTGAGCACCACCGCGTCGAGCTCCGGGGAGATACCCGGGTGCCGGGTCGACGGTGCATGGGCATCCTCGCGGACATGCTGATAGGCCACCGCCACCGGTGAGTCACCGACGAAAGGTGGTTCCCCGGTGAGGATTTCGTACAGCACGCAACCCAGCGAGTACACGTCGGAGCGGGCATCCACCGGTTCACCGCGGGCCTGCTCGGGGGACAGGTACTGGGCGGTGCCGATCACCGCTGCGGTCTGGGTGACACTGTTGCCGGTGTCGGCCAGCGCACGGGCGATGCCGAAGTCCATCACTTTCACCGCGCCGCTCTTGCTGATCATGATGTTCGCGGGCTTCACGTCGCGGTGGATGATGCCGTGCTGGTGGCTGAAGTTCAGGGCCTGGCAGGCGTCGGCGATGATCTCGATGGCCCGCTTCGGTTCCATCGGCCCGTCGGTGTGCACGATGTCGCGCAGCGTCACACCCTCGACGTACTCCATGACGATGTAGGGCAGCGGGCCGTTGGGTGTCTCCGCCTCGCCGGTGTCGTAGACGGCGACGATCGCCGGGTGGTTCAGCGCCGCGGCGTTCTGCGCCTCACGGCGGAAACGCAGATAGAAGCTGGGGTCGCGGGCCAGGTCGGCGCGCAACACCTTGACCGCGACATCGCGGTGCAACCGGGTGTCCCGGGCGATGTGGACCTCGGACATTCCGCCGAAGCCGAGGATCTCCCCGAGTTCGTAGCGATCCGAGAGGTGCTGGGGTGTGGTCACGGGGACCCGCTGGGCGGTGGCGTCACGGGGGGCACGCCGACGACGGTGGTGCTGGTCGAGGTCTCCTGCTGCACCGGACGATCCTTCTTGTCCTGCGCGTTGAGCACGATCAGCACGGCGATGATGATGGCCAGCGCGCCCAGCACACCCGCGGCCCACAGCAGGGCCCGCTGGCCCGGCGAGAAGGTGCGCCGCGGCGGCGGGGTGCGGTGGCTGCCGGTGGCCGGGCGGGGCCGCGCGGCGGTTGGCGGTGGCCGGTATTCGGCGGCCGCGGCTGCCCGGACCTGCGTGGTCGACGGAATCGCCGCGGGGGCGGCCCGGCCGATGGTGGGCGCATGGTTGGGGCGCGGCGGCCGGCGTCCGGCCCGCACCGCGGCCACGGCGTCGGCGAACGGGCCACCGGAGCGGTACCGGTGGTTGGGTTCCTTGGCCAGGGTGATCTCGATCAGCTCGCGCACATTGGGCGGCAGATCGGCGGGCAGCGGCGCGGGCTGCTCCTTGATGTGTTTCATCGCGACGGTCAGCGCACCGTCACCGGTGAAAGGCCGCTTGCCGGAAAGGGATTCGTAGCCGACGACGCCGAGTGAGTACACGTCACTGGCCGCGGTGGCGTCGCGGCCCAGCGCCTGTTCGGGCGCGATGTACTGCGCGGTGCCCATCACCATGCCGGTCTGGGTGACCGGGGCTGCGTCCACGGCCTTGGCGATGCCGAAGTCGGTCAGCTTCACCTGGCCGGTCGGGGTGATCAGGATGTTGCCGGGTTTGACGTCGCGGTGCACCAGCCCGGCGGTGTGTGCGACCTGCAACGCGCGGCCGGTCTGCTCGAGCATGTCCAGGGCGTGCCGCAGCGACAGCCGGCCGGTGCGCTTGATGACGGAGTTCAGCGGCTCGCCGTTGACCAACTCCATCACCAGATAGGCGGTCCGGCCCTCGCCGGCCTCGATCTCGGTCTCGCCGTAGTCGTACACGCTGGCGATGCCGGGGTGGTTGAGCATGGCGACGGTGCGCGCCTCACCGCGGAAGCGGTCCACGAACTCGGAGTCCTCGGAGAACTCCGCCTTGAGCACCTTGATCGCCACCTGGCGGCCGAGCCGGGTGTCCAATCCCTCCCACACCTGGCCCATACCGCCGGTCGCGATCAGTCGCTGCAGCCGGTAGCGTCCGGACAGCGTCACACCCACCCGGGCCGTCATGATGCCTCCCGCAGAGCGGCCGCAATGGTCGCTCGCCCGATCGGGGCGGCCACCGCGCCGCCCGTGGCCGACAATCGGTCCCCACCATTCTCCACGAGCACGGCGATCGCCACCTTGGGGGCCTGCGCCGGGGCGAATGCGATGTACCAGGCGTGTGGCGGGGTGTTGCGGGGATCCGTCCCGTGTTCAGCGGTGCCCGTCTTCGATGCGATCTGCACGCCGGCGATGGCTCCCTTCTGCTGCGTCACCTGCTCGGCGCCCACCATCAGATCAGTAAGTGTAGCCGCGACCTGCGGTGACACTGCCCGCCGCAACTCCTGCGGGGCGGTGGTGGCGATATTGGACAGGTCCGGCCCCTTGAGGCCGTCGACGAGGTATGGCGTCATGGTGACGCCGTCGTTGGCGATGGTGGCGGCCACCATCGCGTTCTGTAGCGGTGTCACCGCGACATCCTTCTGGCCGATGCTGGACATCCCCAGCGCGGCACGATCGTCGATCGGGCCGATGGTGGAGTCGGCCACCTGCAGCGGGATCGGGGTCGGGGGTTCGTCGAGTCCGAACGCACGGGCGGTCGCGTGCAGCTTGTCGGCCCCGGTGTTGATGCCCAGCTGGACGAAGGCGGTGTTGCAGGACCGCGCGAACGCCTCCCGCAGCGAGGCCGTCGGGCCGTTCCCGCAGGAGGAGCCACCGTAGTTCTCCAGCGTTGCGGTGCTGTCCGGCAGCGCGATGCGCGACGCGGACGTCAGCTGGGTGTCCGGGGTGGAGCCGGCCTGCAGCGCCGCGGCGGTAGTGATCACCTTGAACGTCGAGCCGGGTGGGTAGGTCTCCGAGATCGCCCGGTTCACCAGCGGGGTGTCCGGGTTGTCCCGCAGCTGCTGCCAGGTGGCGGATTGTTCGGCGCCGTCATGGCTGGCCAGCTGGTTGGGGTCGTACGACGGTGCGGACACCATCGCCAGGATCTTTCCGGTGGACGGTTCCAGGGCCACGACGGACCCCTTGCACGGGCCGTCGCAGCCGCGCTGCATGGCATCCCAGGCGGCCTGCTGCACCTGCGGGTTGATGGTGGTCGACACGTTGCCGCCGCGCGGGTCGCGGCCGGTGAAGAAGTCGGCCAGCCGCCGCCCGAACAGCCGCTCGTCGGAACCGTTGAGGATGGCGTCCTCGGCGCGCTCGAGGCCGCTGCTGGAGTACTGCAGCGAGTAGAAACCGGTGACCGGTGCGTAGGCGAGCGGGTTCGGATAGACCCGCAGGAACCGGAAGCGCCCGTTGGTGGACACCGAGTAGGCCAGTAGCTGGCCGCCGGCGGAGATCTGGCCGCGCTGGCGGGAGTACTCGTCGAGCAGGACCCGCTGGTTGCGCGGGTCGGTGCGGTAGCCGTCGGCCGTGAACACCTGGGTGAAGGTGGCGTTGGCCAGGAGCAGCACGATCAGCACCATGATCGTGACGGAGAGGCGGCGCAGGGCGGTGTTCATGCCTTCGCGATCACCTCGGTGCTGGCCGCGGCGATCGGGGCGGGATTCGGTCCGCGGGAGGAGGTGATGGGTCGCCGGGCCGCGTGCGATATCCGTGCCAGGACGGCCAGCAGAATGTAGTTGGCCACCAGCGACGAGCCGCCGTAGGACATCCACGGGGTGGTGAGCCCGGTCAGCGGGATCAGCTTGGTGACCCCGCCGACGACGATGAACAGCTGGATGCCCAGCGCCGACGCCAGGCCGGCGGCGAGCAGCTTGCCGAAGCTGTCGCGCACGGCGACCGCGGTCCGCAGCCCCCGGATGATCACGATGGTGTAGAGCATCAACACCCCGGCCAGGCCCACCAGGCCGAGTTCCTCACCGATGGCGGCGATGATGAAATCCGTTGAGGCAGCAGGCACGGTGCCGGGCTGGCCGTTGCCGAGGCCGGTCCCGAAGATGCCGCCGGTGGCGAAGCTGAACAGTGACTGCACCATCTGGAATCCGGCACCGTCGGGGTCGGCGAACGGGTCGATCCAGTTCTGCACCCTGACCCGGACATGCCCGAAAAGGTGGTATGCCACAACGCTTCCCAGGGCGAACAGGCCCAGGCCGATGAGCACCCAGGTGAGCCGGCCGGTGGCCACGTACACCAGCACCAGGAACGAGGTGTACAGCAGCAGGGAGGTGCCCAGGTCCTTCTCGAAGACCATCACCCCGACCGAGGCGGCCCAGGCCACCAACAACGGGGCCAGGTCCCGCGGTCGCGGCAAATCCATTCCCAGCACGTGCTTTCCGGCGCTGATGAACAGTTCGCGCTTGTCCACCAGTACGGCGGAGAAGAAAATCAGCAGCAGGATCTTGGAGAACTCGGCCGGCTGGATGGAGAAGCCGGGGAACTGGATCCAGATCTTGGCGCCGTTCTGCTCGGAGTACTTCGACGGCAGTAGCGCCGGAATCACAAGCAGCACAAGGCCGGTCAAACCGCAGAGGTAGCCGTAGCGGGCCAGCACCCGGTGATCGGGCACGGCGATCACGATGACAGAGAACGCGACCACGCCGACCAGCGTCCAGAGCATCTGCTGGTTGGCGGTCGGGCTGTCCGGATTCATCGGTGCGGCGGCCAGGTCGAGGCGGTGAATCATGACCAGTCCCAAGCCATTCAGCAGCGCGACCACTGGCAGCAGCAGTGGGTCGGCGTACGGCGCGAACCGGCGTACCGCCAGATGCGCGCCGGCGAACAGGGCCAGATAGGCCACGGTGTACTGCAGCAGATCCCAGCTGATGCCCTGTTCCTGATTCGCCTCGACGATGAGCAGGGCGACGGTGGTGATGACCGCGGCGAAGCCCAGCAGCCCCAGTTCGGCGTTGCGCCGGTTCGGCAGCGGTGGCGTGACGGCGACGGGCGACTGGGGTGCGGTTGTCATGACGCCGTCCGGCAGGTGGTGCCCGGCTCCGGCGGTGAGGGCGGCAGCGCCGTAACGGTCGGCGCCTGGGTGGAGGTGGTGGTCGGGGCGGGCGCGGGTGCAGGCGACGGGGTGCCGGAGGTGGGCGCCGGAGTGGGGCTGGTGCCGGTGTCCGGGGCCGCGGGGTCCTTCGGGGTGCTCGTCGGCGCCGGTGCCCCCGAGGTGGTCGGTGCGGGGACGGGCGGTGTGACGACCGGGGCCGGGCGGGGTGTCGGTTTGGGGGTGGTGGCCGGCGGGGCGCAGATCGGCAGCAGCGAGCTGTGCGCCAGCTCGTTGATCTGGCTGATCGCGTCATCCAGGCTGCCTGCCGGCAGGCCCGCGGCAACCTGGGCGCGCTCGGATTCGCGGATGTCGTCCACGCCGAGCAGCTCGCAGTCCAGGTGGTCCTTGGACTGGCCGAAACTGATCAGCGACAACTCGTTTCGCGGGTTGAGGCAGCCGACCAGAAACGGTTCCTGCAGGGCCAGACCCAGGAACGAACCCTGCACGCCCCGCATGATGGAGACGGTGCCGCCCTGCTCACCGACGTAGTAGTTGTTACGGATGATCTCCCGTGCGACCGCCAAGCCGGCCAGCACGACCAACAACACCACCACTCCCGCTATCACCAGGCGCCGCTTGGGGCGGTGCGCTTTTGGGAGTTCCTCCGCTTGTGTCACCACCCGTTTGGGTGCGATCCGGCGGGGGTTGAACGCCGATGCCCGGCCGGCCGCGGTGTTCGGTGGGAGGGTGTCGTCGTCCTCCCCGGACACCGCCCCGGCCAGGATCGGCTGGGTTTGGCCGTAGTCGTAGTCGACGACGTCGGCCACCACCACGGTGACGTTGTCGGGTCCGCCGCCGCGCAGAGCCAGTTCGATCAGCCGGTCCGCGCAGTCGACGACATCCGGGATCTGCATCGCCTCTTGGATGGTGTCGTGGCTGACCGGGTCGGACAGGCCGTCCGAACAGAGCAGGTAGCGATCACCGACCCGGGCTTCCCGCACGATCAGCGTGGGCTCCACCTCGTGGCCGGTGAGGGCCCGCATGATGAGCGACCGTTGCGGGTGGCTGTGCGCCTCCTCGGCGGTGATGCGGCCCTCGTCCACCAGTGTCTGGACGAAGGTGTCGTCCTTGGTGATCTGGGTCAGCTCCCCGTCGCGCAGCAGATAGCCGCGGGAGTCACCGATGTGCACCAGGCCCAGCCGGCCGCCCGCGAACAGGATCGCGGTGAGCGTGGTGCCCATGCCCTCCAGTTCGGGATCGGCCTCCACGTGCGCGGCGATGGCCGAATTACCTTCGTGCACCGCATCGTTGAGCTTCTTGAGCAGGTCGCCGCCGGGCTCGTCATCATCGAGATGTGCCAGCGCCGCGATCACCAGCTGCGAGGCGACCTCGCCCGCGGCGTGGCCACCCATGCCGTCGGCGAGCGCCAGCAGGCGCGCCCCCGCGTACACCGAATCCTCGTTGTTCGCGCGGACCAGACCGCGGTCGCTGCGCGCCGCATACCGTAGAACAAGTGTCACGGCCGCAACTCGATTACCGTCTTGCCGATTCGTACCGGCGTTCCCATCGGAACCCTTACCGCCGTCGTCACCTTCGCCCTGTCAAGGTATGTACCGTTGGTCGATCCTAGGTCCTCGACGTACCATTCCGAGCCCCGTGGGGACAGCCTGGCGTGCCGTGTCGATGCGTAGTCGTCGGTGAGCACCAGGGTGGAGTCGTCGGCCCGGCCGATCAGCACCGGCTGGCTGCCCAGGGTGATCCGGGTGCCCGCCAGCGCGCCCTCGGTGACGATCATGTGCCGGGCGATGTGCCGGCGCTGCCGGTTGGGCAGCAGCGAGCCGCGCAGTGCCAGCCCGCGCCGCACCATCACCGCTCCGGTCGGGGCGTAGATATCCGTGCGCAGGATGCGCAGCACCGACCAGATGAACAGCCAGAGCAACAGCAGGAAACCGACCCGCGTCAGCTGCAGTACTAGGCCCTGCATCCGACGTCCTTCCCGCCTCGTTCCCCGGCTTGTGTGGCGAAGTGCTCCGCCTCTCCCCAGCTCGGGCCGTTCAGTGGACGCGGACGATGATCTCGGAGTGGCCCAGCCGGATCA
Source organism: Mycobacterium sp. BMJ-28 (assembly GCF_054404835.1). NCBI lineage: Bacteria > Bacillati > Actinomycetota > Actinomycetes > Mycobacteriales > Mycobacteriaceae > Mycobacterium > Mycobacterium sp. BMJ-28. The sequence goes on from NZ_CM136783.1 coordinate 24,303, forward strand.
CGTCTCCGTCGGCGAGCTGCCACTCCTGCACCGGGGCGTTGTTCACGGTGGTGCCGTTGGTGGAGTTCAGGTCGGACAGCAGCGCGACCTGACCGTCCCAGCGGATTTCCAGGTGACGGCGCGACACCCCGGTGTCGGGCAGCCGGAACTGGGCGTCCTGGCCACGGCCGATCACATTGGCGCCTTCGCGCAGCTGGTAGGTCCGGCCACTGCCGTCGTCGAGCTGCAGGGTCACGGTGGCCGCCCCGCCGGCGTAGCCGCCGTATGCGCCCGGCGCCGGGGCTGCCGGCTCGGGGCTGTAGCCCTGTCCGTAGTCCTGGCCATAACCCTGGCCGTAGCCCTGCCCGTAACCCTCGGGTTCGCCGTAGCCGGGCTCGTACCCGGGTGCGGCCTGCGGCTCGGCGTAGCGGCCGTAGTCCGGTGCCGGCGGGGCAGGCGGCGCGGCGTATTCGGGGCGGCCGTAGTCGGCGCGACCGTAGCCGCCCTGGTCGGGGTAACCACCCTGGTCCGGGTAGGACGGCTGCTCGTAGGGCGGCGCTGCGGGAGCGGGCGGGCGTCCGTAGCCCTCATCCTGGCGCGGCGGTGCCGGCGGGCGGCCGTAGTCGTACTCGCCGTAGCCCGGAGGCGGCGAGGCCGGCGGCTGCGGGTAACCGGCCGGCGGCGGCTGGCGGTAACCCTGATCGGGGTAGCCGGCGGGGGGCTGCTGGCCGTAACCGGCCGGCGGGCGCTGCTCGTGGGCCGGCTGGGCCGGCGGTGGCGGGTAACCCTGGTCCGGGTAGCCGCCCTGACGCGGCGGGTAGCCGCCCTGCTCGGCGGGGTAGCCACCCTGCTCCGGCGGGTAACCGCCGCGCGGCTCCTCCTGCGGGCGGTGACGCTCGTCGTACTGGTCGTCGCCGGGCCGTCCCTGTCCCTGTCCCTGGCCGCGGTAGCTCGGGTTGTCGGTCATCGCTGGTACTCCTGATTGTGCGGTGGACGGGCGGTCGTGCTGTGCTGGGACGGGCGTGCCGGTGGTCGCGTCGGGGTTGACCGCGCCGCGGGCACGAAACTGTCCGGTGTGCAGCGTCGATGCGGCCTCAAACCTGACGACCACATCACCATACGTTTGCCAACCCTGGTCATGAATGAAACCTCGCAGGTGCCGGGCAAAAGTTGACGACGTCCGTTCCGGATCGGCGCTCACGTTCTGGTAGTCGGTTGCACTGAGCGTAATGATGTAGTCGTTCGGGGCCAAAATACGGCCACCACCAACTTGGCGGGTGTGGGCCTCGGCTTCGCGCCGCAGCAGGGCTTCGACCTCCTGCGGAACGATCGATCCGCCGAAGACCCGGGCAAAAGCGTCGCCGACTGTCGACTCGAGGCGACGTTCGATACGGTCCGCCAGGCCCATATCACCGCCCCTTCTGTTGTCGTCGTGCTGTGCCCCCGCGTTGCGTGTCGCTCTGGCCACACTGCTCACACGCATGTTATCGGCCAAGTGCGTCAATGCGTGACCAACAGAACTCTGAGAATCGGTTAGCGGCAGGTCAGCGCGGGTGATCTTGATTGTGATCACGCGGTTTGAGGCGAATGCCGCAGTGGTGATACGGTTGCGCGGTCATTCGGGCGAGTGGCGGAATGGCAGACGCGCTGGCTTCAGGTGCCAGTGTCCTTCGGGACGTGGGGGTTCAAGTCCCCCTTCGCCCACAATGAGCGGTTCTATGAACTGCGACCACAAAGGTCACGAACTCGAAAGGGGTCGTGACCTTTGTGTTTTGGTGGGTAGCGGCGGTGGACGTTGGCAAATCGTCCGCTGCGGGATTTAGTTGGGCAAGTCCCCAGCGAGATCGTTCAGCGGTTCTGCAAGGCCCTCTGCCCGCATCGCAACCCGGGGCCTTCGACACCGTGTTTGGAACCCGGGCACCCCCGCCCCACCGGTACCACAGCTGTGCGATGATCCGCGCTGGACGGCTGTCGGTGCTCGCAGTTGTTTCAGACTTGTGCTCGCGCGGGCACGTCACGGCCACCTTAAGCACGGTCAGTGCTGTGTTTGTGGGCGAGGCGCCTCGAACTGAGAGAACGGAACCAGGTTGAAGACAACTGACCTCGCCAAGGTGCGCAATACGCTGTGGGCCGCCGCTGACGAGTTGCGAGCGAACTCTAAGTTGACGCCGGTCCAGTACCGGAATCCAGTACTCGGCCTGGTGTTCCTCGCTTACGCGGAGAACCGTTTCGAGGCTGTCCGTGGTGAGGTCGAGGCAAAGGCGTCTGCTCGCAACCCTGCGACGGCCGCTGACTATAAGGCGAAGTCGGTGTTGTTCGTGCCGGAGGAATCGCGCCTGTCGTACCTCAACGACCTTCCGGAGGGTGACGACATCGGCAAGGCAGTCGATGTGGCGATCAAGGCGATCGAAGCCGCCAACCCCGAACTCAAGGACATCCTGCCGCGTGGCTACCAGAAGCTCGAGCGTTCGACTCTGATCGAGCTGCTGCGCTTGTTTGCGCCGTTACCCACGCAGATCGAAGGTGACGCCTTCGGCTTCATCTATGAAGACTTCCTCTCCAACTTCGCCGCGCAAGAAGGCAAGGGCGGTGGCGAGTACTTCACGCCCTACTCGATCGTCCGGCTCATCGTAGAGATTCTTGAGCCGTTTCACGGTCGCGTCTTCGACCCTGCGTGCGGATCCGGCGGAATGTTCGTCCAGTGCGCGAAATTTGTTGAGCGCCACAATGAATCAGCAACGCGAAAGCTCTCGGTTTTCGGTACCGAGAAAACGGAGGACACCGTCCCGCTAGCGAAGATGAACCTCGCACTGCACGGGCTTTCTGGTGATATCCGGCAAGCCAACAGCTACTACGAAGACCCACACAAGGCGGTCGGCGCCTTCGACTACGTAATGGCCAATCCGCCCTTCAACGTCGACAAAGTTAAGAAGGATCAGATCGCCGGTGACAAGCGCTTCGCCTTCGGAATTCCCAAACCTGATAACGCCAACTATCTCTGGATTCAGCAGTTCTACTCGGCGCTCAGGCCAAAGGGCCGCGCCGGCTTCGTCATGGCCAACTCAGCGGGTGACGCGGGGCATTCGGAAAAGGAAATCCGTAAGCAGATCGTCGAATCTGGTGCGGTAGACGTGATGGTTGCAATCAGTTCCAATTTCTTTTATACGGTTACTCTCCCAGTGACGCTGTGGTTCTTGGACAAGGCCAAGGCAGGAACGCAGCGCGAGGACGCCGTGCTCTTCCTTGATGCGCGGCATACGTACCGGCAGATAGACCGCGCCCACCGCGAATTCACGGCGGAACAGGTCGAGTTCCTCGCAAATGTCGTGCGTCTCTACCGAGGCGAAACCGTTGAGACCGTCGCAGGCAGTGAAGTACTGCTCAAGGAGCACTTCCCCAACGGCAAGTACGTAGACGTTTCCGGACTTTGCAAGGTTGCGACGCGTTCCGAGATTGAAGAGCAGGGGTGGAGTCTGAACCCCGGCCGCTACACCGGTTCCACGGTCGTGGCGGAAAACGATGGGGACTTTGCGGCGAAACTCGAAGAGCTGTACGAGGAATTCACCCGTCTCAGCGATGATGCAGTGAGTCTGCGTGGCCAAGTAGATGCGGCTGTTCAGGGGATTCTCGAAGCATGACAGCGGAATCGACTGTCGGCGAACTCATCGAGACGCTCATTGACTACAGGGGTAAGACACCAACAAAAACGAAGTCGGGGGTGCCCTTAATCACCGCAAAGGTGATCAAAGGCGGAACCATCTTGGCGGAACCGCGAGAGTACATCGCAGAGAATGAGTACGATGCATGGATGCGCCGGGGCCTTCCCGCTCGCGGCGATATTCTTATCACCACCGAGGCCCCGCTCGGGGAGGTTGCGCGCGTTAGCGATCCACGTATTGCGCTTGCACAGCGTGTGATTCTGCTTCGGCCGGACGCCAGCAAAGTCGATCCAAGCTTCTTGTTCCACTACCTACGGTCTCCGCAAGCCCAAGCGGCGCTTGGTCGGCGCTCTAGCGGAACTACGGTGAGTGGAATTCGCCAGCCGGAGCTCAAGGCTGTTGAGGTTCCACTTTTGGCGAGGTCATCGCAAGAGGCCGTCGGAGTCATCCTGGACGCGATCGACGACCTGATCGAAAACAGCCGGCGGCGGGTGGAGGTGCTTAAGGAGATGTCGCGAGCCATCTACCGCGAGTGGTTCGTGAAGTTCCGCTACCCCGGCCACATAGACGTCCCCCTCGTCGACTCAGCCCTCGGCCCGATACCTGACGGGTGGACGGTCGGCACTGTCCATTCAGTAGCGTCCAGCGAGCGATACTCCACGGCGAGTGGACCTTTCGGTTCAAAGCTGGGGAGGAAGGATTACCAGGCCGACGGGGTTCCGGTGATTCGCGGAGCGAACCTTCGGGTCGGCGGTGGCTTTGACGAGACCGACTTCGTGTTTGTGTCGGAGGCCAAAGCAGCCGAGCTTCGATCGGCCACGGCAGTGCAAGGCGACATCCTGGTCACTCAGCGCGGGACTTTGGGTCAAGTTGGCCGTATTCCACCTGGAGCCCGATTCGATCGCTACGTGCTCTCGCAAAGCCAAATGAAAGTGACGGTCGACAAAGAGCGCGTGGCTCCGTACTTTGTGTACGCACAACTGTGTTCAGAGCAGGTGACACAGCGCTTTATCGCGCAAGCAATGAGTGCTGGAGTTCCTCATGTGAATCTGAGACTGCTGCGCGAATTCCTCATCATCATTCCGCCGCGCAGGCTCCAGCACCTGTACTCTGATTCGGCTCTGCCGCTGACTGATCTGGCCGTCAGTCTGGAACGCGAGAACCATCGCCTCGCGACGCTACGTGACCTCCTCTTGCCAAAGTTAGTATCTGGCCAGCTTGATGTGTCCGCACTCGACCTTGACGCCGTGACCGGAGAAAAGGTGGCGTAATGATGGCAAGGGGTCCGGAGTACGATTACGTCGAGAAGCCCAGCATGGAATTGTTGGAAGAGCTGGGCTGGACCCCGCTCGATGCATTCCACGAAATCCTCGGGGCCCAGGGCACCCTGGGACGTGATTCTCAGCACGATGTGATCCTGACCCATCGCCTGCGCCTAGCGATGCGAAGAATCAACGCCGAATTCGTCCCCGATCTCGCGATCAACGAGGCGATTGAGGCGCTGACGAAGGACCGCTCGGTGATGGATCGGGTCCGCGCCAACCGCGAAGTCTATGACCTGCTGCGCGACGGCTACCAGACAGAGTGGATAGATGACAACGGAGACAAGCGGATTGAGACTTTGCGATACCTCGATCTGCGAGACCGCCTAAACAATGATCTGCTTGCGGTTCAGCAAATGTGGGTCAAAGGCCCACTGCACAGCCGCCGTCTTGACGTCGCTCTCTTCGCCAATGGTGTGCCATTGGTTGTACTCGAGTTCAAAGAGCCCAATGCGCCAGTCAAGTCGGCATACGACGACAACGTGACCGATTATCGCGACACCATCCCGCAGCTCTTCGTATCGAACTGTTTTGTTCTGCTGTCCAATGGGAGTGAGGCGAAAGTCGGATCGACGTATGCGCCATGGGACTTCTTCTCGGACTGGAAGGTCGTCGATGCCTTCGGAACTCGCGGCGAGATTGCCTTGCAGACAGCTTTGCGCGGCACCTGCGATCCTGAGAACCTGCTCGACCTGTTTGAGAATTTCGTCGCTTACATGGAGCGTCCTGGCGGGTTGATCAAGATCTTCGCGCGTTCGCACCAGTACCTCGGCGTCACCGCTGCGATCGACAATCTTAAACGGGCACGCGCTGTGCACGACAAACGCCTCGGCGTCTTCTGGCATACCCAGGGGTCGGGCAAGAGTCTATCGATGTTGTGGTTCACCCAGAAGGTGCTCCGTCATGTCCGAGGCAAGTGGACTTTCGTAATGGTCACTGACAGAACCGAACTCGACACGCAACTCCACGGAGAGTTCGCTGACGCCGGCGCGATGCCGCCCGAAGCACGGGTCCACGCGGACTCCATAGCGCATCTGCGTGAACTACTGGCGGCCGACCACCGTTACGTCTTCACGCTTATCCAGAAGTTTCAGCCAGCCAAGGGTGAACGCCAGATGCCGGTCTTGTCGGAGCGGTCAGACATCATCGTCATCACCGATGAGGCACACCGCAGCCAGTACGACACCCTCGCGCTCAACATGCGAACCGCGCTGCCCAACGCCTCGATGATGGGCTTTACCGGAACCCCACTGATCGCTGGCGAAGAGCAGGCGACCCGCCAGCAGTTCGGCGACTACGTCAGTATCTACAATTTCGGCGACGCCATCGAAGATGGCGCCACGGTCCCCCTTTACTACGAAAACCGCATCCCAGAGCTACAACTCACGAACGGCGAGTTCGCCGATGAACTCGACGCGCTCCTGGAGGAAGCCGAGCTCGATGAAGACGCGGAGGGTGCGCTGGCACGCAAATTCGGTACCCAGTACACCCTGCTGACGCGTCCCGAACGCCTGAAGACCCTCGCACAAGACCTCGTTTCACACTTCGTTGGACGCGGATTCTCAGGCAAGGCGATGTACGTCGGCCTCGATAAAGCCGCGGCCGTGAGAATGCACAACCTCGTCCAGGAAGCCTGGGCCGAGCACCTCGCCGATCTGCGACGCCAGCACGACGCGCTGCCCGAGCTGGAGCGTCCGTGGCTGGCATCGCGGATTGAGCTGATGGAATCCACCGACATGGCAGTCGTGGTCTCCCAAAGCCAGAATGAGCTGAAGATGCTCGACGACCTCGGCCTCGACATCCGACCCCACCGCGAGCGGATGAACCGCGAAGACCTCGCCGAAAAGTTCAAAGACCCAAATGACCCGCTGCGGCTGGTGTTCGTGTGCGCGATGTGGATGACCGGCTTCGACGCCCCGAGCGTGTCGACGATCTACCTCGACAGGCCGATGAAGAACCACACCCTGATGCAGACAATCGCCCGCGCCAACCGAGTCTTCCCGGAGAAGGACAACGGTCTCATTGTCGATTACGTCGGAGTCTTCCGGAACTTGGAGAAGGCCCTCGCCGTTTACGGCGCAGCCAAGGAAGGGGAATCGCCTATCGAGATTATCGATGCTCTCGCGCGAGAACTCGACGCTGTCGTCGCAGACCTGATCGCTTTCTGTGCGGGCGTCGGTGTTCACTTGATCGCAGTGCGCGATGCCGAAGGCTTCGACCACATTGCCAAGCGGGACGCCGCGGTCGAGGCGTTGTTGGTGGACGAACACACCCGCAACGACTTTACTGTTAAGGCTCGGCAGGTCCGCCGACTATTCAAGGCACTACTTCCAAACCCGAAAGCCGCGGCACAGCAACGGAACGTTGCGACGATTCGGGTGTTGGCCGAGCGGATCCACGACGTCACTAAGCCGCCGACACCTGACATTGGAGCTGTCGCCGACGCTGTCGACGCCCTGTTGGATCGATCAGTGGGCGCCGAGGAGTACGTCATCCGCGCTGCTGCCGAGGGCCGCGAGCGGGATCCACTGATCGACCTATCGCAGATTGATTTCGACGGACTCGCAGCGAGATTGGGCGGCCGCAAGCGCGCAGAGACAGACAGAATGGCTCAGCTTCTTCGGCAGCAAGCCATCCGGGCCGCGTTGCGGAACCCGACGCGCTACGAGCTGGTCGAGCGGATTGAGCAGCTGATCGCTGACTACAACGCGGGCAGCGTCAATATCGATGAGTATCTGCGTCGGCTCATCGAGCTTTCAAGAACTCTCACGGCCGAAGAGGAACGAGCGGTCCGCGAAGGCATGACCGAGGAAGAACTGGCGATCTTCGACCTCCTAACTCAACCCAATCCCGTGCTCACCGCCGAGGAACGGGAGATAGTTCAGGCGAGCGCGAAGACACTTCTCAAGCACCTGCATGAAAAGCTCGTCCAGGATTGGCGACGCAAGGTCGACGTGATGAACGACGTCAACAGCACCATCCGCCGCGTACTCGACGAGGGTTTACCCGAGACGCCCTACACCGTCGATGTCTTCCGCGAGAAGGTCCAGCTGGTTTACGACCATGTTCTGAGTGCGTACGGAGATGACGGCGAGAGTGTATACACCAGACGCGTAGACGTCGGCTTTCCACCTCAGACAGTGGGGACAGTGCATTTGGGTCCGATTGACGTAGACAAGATCGCCGATGACGTCGTGGCGCGCATCCACGCCGATCCCGCCTTCGCCGAGCACGTTGCGCAGCAGTTACTGGACCAGCCAAACGCGGCTGAGTGACGAATGTGTGATCCTACGACGAGCTTGGCAAGGAGTCTGCGGGCGGTTCTCGGTTAGAGTCCGGGTTTGTCTAGAGGGTCTTGGGGTCGATACTCAGATCTTGACCGTTCAGATCCTGGGACACCGTGAGGTTGGCATGCCGCCAGTTCTGAGCAGATGTGGGTCCGTCGGCACCGAGGGGAGTCGCAGTTCAAACTGCGCGATCGATGGGCACGACATAAACGGGAATACCTCTGGCTTCCAGATCTAGGTACGTGCGTAAAAGCGTCACTTGGCGTCGGAGCCTATGGGACAACGCCACCATGGAGTCGTTCTTCGCCCTGCTGCGACGGCCACCGCCAGTGACGCCTTCATCCGCGAGTCGATCGAGTAGCCGACGATCCTGTTGGAGTGCACGTCCTTGACGGCGCCAGTAGAGCTTGCCCTCATCGGCGCGGTGCTCGGTCATGTCGGTCAACCAAACCTCGTCACGACGGTCTGCGCGGAACTTGCGGTCGACGAGGCGTGCGTCCGATCTAGGTGATGATCGCCAATCGCAACTCTGACCGGTGGCCGACCGTTGCCGGTCCAGGACGTTGCAGCCTTCGCGCGAAATCCTCAGCGTCGACTTCTTCGGGCAGCAGGATCTCGGGCTCGTCGTCAACGTGGATCCGCACGACAATGGACATGTTGTTGTCGTTGGGGTTACTCAGAATACTCACGTTTGGCGTGCCGCGTCACGGCGCGGTCACATCTGAATAATCTTCTTTCACAATGTATTTCGGCTGATCCGGCGATCTGCGGCAGTGACTCCAGGAATCCGCCCGAGTGTTGACTCTGTGACGGCGGACGTCGTCCAAGGTGTCGTCGTCCGCCTCTCGCTTCGTTGCGGCACGGGCGAGGAACGCCGACGTATAGGCTCGCGGCGTGACCTCCGTCGACGTCGTCATCGTCACCCACAACTCCGCGAACGACCTCCGCGCCTGCGTTGAGTCACTCGACGTCTGGAGAGGTGAGATTGACTTGGTCATCCACGTCCATGACAACGCGTCCACCGATCGCACGGACGACGAGATCCGGGCGCTACTCGACGCGGGCCGAATCGCTCGCCATAAGTCGAGCGGCTCGAACCTGGGATTCGCTAAGGCCTGTAACGACGCTGCGCGCGCCGCCGACTCCCACTGGTTGCTCTTCCTGAATCCCGACGCGCGTGCAGAATCACCGCTTGGCGGCCTAGTGCGTCACCTCGGCGATCCCGATGTCGCGGTCGTCTCCCCTGCGATCGTGGATTGGCACGGCGACGAGGCCGCATTCGCCTTTGCGCTTCCGCACAATCCGCTCGGCTTGATGGCCGCCTGGCTGCGAGCTCTTCTGGGCCGAGGACAGCCCGAGCGCATCCAACTAAACCGGCTCGAACCCGGCCTGCACGAGTACGCCTGCGACTGGGTGCTCGGTGCCGCGATGTTCGTCCGGCGCAGCGACTTCGAGGCAGTCGGAGGATTCGACGAGCGGTTCTTCCTGTACTGGGAGGACGTGGACCTCTGCAAGGTCCTCATCGCCCGTGGCCGACGGGTGATTGCGAGCCGTCAGTCGCTGGTACGTCATCGTAAGTTCGGAAGCAGTGCCGGCGATGGGCGGCGGGTCTTCGAGCACCGTCGTCGCAGCGAGCGTCAGTACTATCGGAAGCACCACGGTGTTCTCGGTGAGGCCGTGGTCGCACTGTTTGATCGAGGGGGTGAGCTGTACCGGTCGTGAGGAACATCAGTTCCGAGCCGGCGTGGCGACGCTTCGAGCGTCGCGTGTACAGCAACGCGCGGCAACTCTACGAAGTCGCCACGGGTCGACCGGGCGCAGACCTCGTATTTTTTCATGACGTCCGAGTCCAGGGCGTCTACCGACGACATCAAGTCGACGTATTCGGTCAGTCACCCGATGCGGCCGTCGCGATCGAGTGCAAGGCCTGGGGCGCCAACGTCGACGACTCCGAGATAGTCCGTTTCGCAGCCGCGTGTACCGACATCGCGGCTCATCGTCCGGATCGCGCTGTCATCGGTATTTTGGTGAGTGCAAGCGGGTTCGGAAGGGACGCAGTCAAAGTCACGCAGTTCGAACACATGTTGCCGCCTGCCGATGCCCGAAAGAGTCTCGCTCTCCATTTCGTCGATCTCGGCGATGAGATCTGGAGCCCGTACGAATTGGTGAATGTCCATCAACCCGACGGGGTGGGACTCGAGTTGGTCGTGATAGGCGACCATCAGATGACCATCGACGAAGCCATGTGGGCCGCGACCTCGGCCGCTTCGCCTATGGACCGTGTAGTCGGCGGTCTGCACCTCGTACACGCTGGTCGTTCCGGCGATTACCGTGACACTGCGGTGGGCGCGATTCTGCGCGGCCAGGGTGCACTGAGCGCCGGCAACGCAATGTTGCACCTGGGACAGTTCAGCGACGCCATCAGCGTACTGCGATCGGTGGGCGACGACGCCTCTGCTCTCGGCACGGAGACGACCCAGGAGGCAACGCTGACTGGTGCGATCGCGTCGTGGCGACGCAACCAGACTCACGGAGCAAATCGGCGGCCCGGCGCCAAAGCAGCGTCGAGCATCAATCGTCTGTTACGCAGTCAGAGCGCGTCGCCGCACCAGGAAGTGTCGATGAGGCTGTTCTGCGATCTGTGGGTGTCCCGTTACGACGACCGCGAAGCGGGCCTGGACGGGCTCCGCCGATCGGTCGGAATCGCGTCCGCCCTCGACGAGGGTTACCCTAACGACCCGAAGAGTGACGTCTGGCTCTACTTCCTGTCGTCAGCGCGGCTGGCCGAGATGACGGACGACTCGGCCGAGGGGGATCTCCACATTCAAACTGCGCAAACGCTTCTGGAATCGCTGGCTCCCAAACACCTGACGGCGGGCCGAGAACTCGTCGACAGGCTCACCGGCGACGTTCCGGCTCAGCCCTGGCCCACGGTGTCCTAACATCGCTCGCCCGCTGTCCATCCGAGGACTCTCCTCACGCGCGACTCCGGACCGGGCGCGATTCACGAATCGAAGAGTCAACCTACAACGTTCGCGAAGTGTCAATACGTCGCGGTCGCAGGCATTTTCAGCGTCGGATCGCCCCCTCGGTGTCACCCTCGGTAGAGGCCGGCTACCCGACGCACTCTACGGTTCTGACGTCGGCACGACCTGCCGATGCCCCCAGAGACCTCTGGATCTCAGCGGATCTTCAAGTTTCCTCGGGGCTGATGACCAAGCGTCGCCGAGCCCCCGGCCGGCGGCTTCGACATCGACGATTCCACGGCCGTTGACGCCGCGGCGCGCACTGCCCGGTCGCGCGTGCACCCGTGTCGGCGAGGCGGCGTTGTCGTTGGACATCGGTTCCGGGTATCCGTCAGGTCGGGCGTCGCCCCGTCCTTAAGTCGGGGGTCGGCCAGCGGGTGTTAGAAGTCCGCAGACACCGCAGACACCGCAGACACCAGACTGCCTTGTCAGCCAACATGGTCCGGTAGACAACACGACTGACCATAATGCTGCACGGGATGCATGATCACAGCTAGCGACTAACCGCGATCGACGCAGCGCAGAGGAGGATGGGTGTCAGCGACACTGGACACGGGCAACATGGAGGTGACGCGGTGGGTCATCCACGAGATCCCGAAAGTAACCCGCGATCGCGACAGTGTCAGGCCGAAACTCAGCGAAATCGTGTCGCCTTTCGACGCGGAGGTCGCACGCTTCTTCGAACGCAAGATCAGCGAGAGCCTCAGCAAATCCAAACACGAGATCCAGCCCGCCGACGATGAACGACCCGTCCCCACTCTGATCACAGATCAGTTAGCCGATCTGGATGACGGGCTTCTCGACGCGTCAACGTCCCTAGCCGGGCACCTGTTCGCCGCACAGTCCGGCGCAATGTCTCCGGGGCTGCTGGTGGTCATGGAGGGCACCTACCAAAGTGCGGCGCCGTTCGTCGCAGTCCTGAAACTGGAGAAGGAAGAAGGTGCCCGCGCCGCCACGACCGAGATCGACGGCCGGTCCACCTTCTCGGTCGAATACATGAAGGACCTCTTCCTCACCGGCCGCACCCGCGTGTTCAAAGTCGCCGTGTTCATGGTCAATGATGCCGACCCGCCGGCGCTACGGGGCTGGATCAGCGATCCGCAGTCCCGGGGCATCGCAGTTGCCGACTTCTTCCTGGATGCCTTCCTCGGCTGCGCACTGGTCGACGATCCAAAGATCACCACCCGCCAATTCCACACAGAAGCAGAGAATTTCATCAACACCCACGTCACGGATCCGGCCACCAAGATGCGCTATGAAACCGCCTTGGTCGCCGAGCTGCAAGGAAACTCCACCGAGATCAACGTACGATCGTTCGCCACCCGCTACCTCGACCTGCACGACCGCGCTCCCTTCGAGGATGCGGTTGCCACCGCCGGGGTGGCGCGGAGTTTCGTCAAAGACACAGGTCTGACCAAACTGGTCCGCGTCCAGTACGAGTTCATGCAGGGTGTCAAGGTCAGCTATCCCGCCGACACGCCCGACGATGTCGTCAGCGTCAGCGGGCGCGCCGACGGCCGCACCGAACTACAGGTCGTCGACAACCTGAAGAGGCTGAACAGCCGCGGATGAGCGCCATCTCTGAAGCACGCCAACGATTCAAGGAACAGCGCCCGCAGTTCGTCCTCGCCGCGAAGCGGGTCGAAACAGAGATCCGGTCCCTGGTGGGCTCGCACGGGCTGGACTGCCAGGTCAGCGGTCGGGCCAAAGAGGTTGCCAGCTTCGCGAGCAAGTGCCTGCGCAAGGAATACACCGACCCGTGGAATCAAGTTACCGACAAAGTCGGCGTCCGCATCATCGTCAGTGACTCGAACAACATCGCCGCAGTCGTGAACCTGTTGTCGGAGCGGTATGAGACAGTCCGAATCGAGAATAAAGACGAGGAATTGCGCGAGCATGAGCAAATCGGCTACGGCGGCGTCCACATGCAGATCCGGCTGGAAGCCGACGCCGAAACCACCGGTGGCGAGTGCGAGATTCAGGTCCGAACCGCAGCGCAGAACGTGTGGTCGGAGATGTCGCACAAGCTGCTGTACAAACCAGGCGTTGAACCCGATGCTGAAACACAGCGTGCGCTGCTGCGTCTTGCTGTGCTGATGGAGATTTTCGATGAGGAGGTGAGACGTCGTGTGAAGCTCATCGTGTCCAGCGCCGGATATCCCATCCAAGAACTGATCAACACTGCCGAGGCACAGTTCTACCGGTTCGCCGACGTCAAGTACGACCGCGCGCTGAGCATGATCATCCTGTCCGAGATTGCCGAAACGCTACCCGGTGACCTTTCCCCCGGGTACGACACACGGCTACTGACGTTCGCCGACGCCCATGAGGTTAAGCTCGCCGGCATTTTCGACCGCTACCGCGACAGCGATAGTTCGCAGCTGGTGCATCAGCCCGAAGCCATCATTATCTTCGAACGGCTCGAAGCCGACCGCCACACGTTTCGCGCGGTCTGGGAAGATCGTCTGCCCACCGATGAACTGGACATTCTTGAGGCCATTTGGGGCGGCTAGCACGCGACGGTCGTTCTCCCCACCTTGTCGAGATGCTGCGGTGAGGCGCCAATGACACGTAGTTTCCCGTGAAAGGTGATTCGTTTCGATGGCAGCTAAACCCCTACTGAGGCAACAACTGTGACTGCCGGCGAGCGTGTGCGCTCTGACGAGTACGGGATGTGCTTCGACCCGAATAACGTATACGTCGTCGAGCGCGCGCGCAGCGTGGATGAGTCACTGTGGGATGGGCTCCCCGTCGAGTTATTGCCTGTGGGGGTGACGCTGCAGGCCAATGAGGAAACACTGAAACGAAGCAGCATAGATAGGGTGACGAGCGGTGCCGAGCCCATCCGCGAGGGGTACGTGACCAAACTTTGGCGCGACTGGAATGGAGACCTGCACATCGTCGACGGGCACCATCGCGTGGCGATGTACTACGTGCTGGGTAAACCGCTACCCGTCCGAATCATGGACGGTGCTGGTACGGCGCGTCCGCCGCGGTAGCCGGTCCTTGACCGCCGAACGGCAAGGTTGCTGCAGGGCGACCGACGTCCATACGCGCGCGAGTTCCGCGACGACGACGCCGGCTACCTCGCCTGGCCCCGCCGCCCACCCCCACGGCTACATTGTCAACATAGCCCGCAACCACAGTGGCGTGTTCCCACTGAATGAGACCAGCAGATCTGTACCCGTGTTGTTGGTCCACGGTCATACGAGTAGAGGGCAGAGTGATCATCAGGAGGTCACATGCCCCGTCAGTACTCATCGTCGGTCCGTCGGCAAATCGTCGCGCGGCTGCGATCGGGTGAACGGGTGGCTGCCGTTGCGGTCGAGACCGGGGTCTGTGAAGCAACTCTGTTCCGTTGGAAACGTCAGGCACTCATCGACGCTGGGGTCATCGAGGGCATTCCGAGTGTGGAGGCTGACGAACTCGCCGCGGCTCACAAGCGGATTGCGGCGCTCGAGGCCGAGCTGGCTCTGACCCGCGACGCGTGCGAGCTGTTCGACGAGCAGGCGGTGGTGCCCCCAAAACGCCGACGCGCGATCACTGAAGGGCTGATCGCGCGAGGACACTCAGGCCGATCTGCTTGCCGGATAACAGGATTGACGCGTTCTCTATTACAGTATCACCGGCGCCGCCCTGTCCCGGACCGCGAGGTGCGTCGCCTCATTGTGGCCGACACGATCACCGAGATCCACCAACGCTCCCGCGGCACCTACGGGCGCCGGCGGGTCCGCGCGGCGCTGTTGGCCGACTACGAGATGAACGTCAACCACAAGCTCGTCAACTCGATAATGGCCGAGCACGGCCTGTACGGGTTGCCGCGTCCCGGGCGGCGGAAACCCAACCTGATTGGTGTCGACACCCCCGTTGACCTGGTCAATCGGCAGTTCACCGCCATCAAGCCGAACGAACTGTGGTGTACGGATATCACCGAACATCCCGCGCGTGACGGCAAGGTGTATTGCTGCGCGATCCTGGACTGCTTCTCGCGGATGATCGTCGCCCGCACCTTTTCCACCACCCCCGACACCGCCCTGGTCAACAATGCGGTCAACATGGCCGTCAATAGCAGAAACCGCAGTGGCCCAACGATTCTGCATGCCGACCATGGTAGTCAGTTCACGTCCTGGAGCTTTGGTGAGAACATGCGGCGGTGGGGCTTCCTCGGCTCGTTCGGTACCGTGGGCGACTGCTTCGATATTGCCGCCATGGAGTCGTTCTGGGCACGGATGCAAGTCGAGCTGCTCAATACCCGTAAGTGGGCACCACCATCGAATTGGCTGCCGCCATGGCCGATTACATCGACAACTTCTACAACGTCGAACGCCGGCACAGCTACCTCGGTAACATCAGCCCCACAGAGTACGAAACGCTCTGGACATCCACCTATTCGATCCCTCAACTCGCATGATCTTGGCTCGAAACGGCGGGCACGGATCAGCTGGTCTCATTCAGTGGGAACACGCCAGTACTCCTTGCCCACTTCGTCGCGCCCCTCTCATCCATTCATCTACGTGCGTCGCTCGCCTGAGCTACCCGAGGTCTGCGGTATCGCTCTTGAACGTTGCGACGTTCGTGGTTCGCGTTAGTTGCGGCCCCGTGCAGGGGGTGAGGCCGTCGGCATCGGTTTCGTTGACATCGAAGCCTTCGGCGATCGTTTCACGGACACTGTCTTGAGTTCCTCGGACGGCCGCTTGGTGCAGGGGGTGCGAGCCATCAAGTCTCAGCTCCTTCCATCTAGCGCTTGGGTTTGCAGTGGTGTTGATCTCGTCGCTCAGTTGTGCGGGGTTGGGGTATGCGTTGCTTTCGGGGAAAGAGATTTGAAGTTCGAACGTGAAGGCTTGACGAAGCCGAGTCGCTTCGGATTGCCTCCGATGGCTACATCCGTCAGACCGAAACATGCCAAAACCCGAAATACCATCCCTCGCTGGGCGTTTCACTACCTAGCTTCCCGTTACACCTGCGGGGCACGCGTCAAAAGAGTCGCAACTCATTACTCGAACCTCTTGAAGCTGACTGGGACCACAATGAAGCCCAGGTGCCGTCTCGCCAGCGCTCGATCGCGTGATAACCCGGTCGACCGGCTGCGAATGGTACAGCGCGGTTTAGCTCAGTAATGACAGTGCTGCCGACGTCGCCGATTGCTACCCGAGGAGGATGTTGAGGTCGGTAGGTGTATCAGGCTCATCGGCCAGCGCAGGGATGGTGTTTTGGGCATAGACCTGAATCTCGGTTGGTCCAGTTCGGCCCACGCTCACCTGATGAAGCCATTCATCACCAACCAGCATCTCTCCGATAGCCAACGTGGGTTCGGTGAGGTCGAGTATTCCTGAGTAGATCAGGTTTCCCAGCCCGGCAGGGTCGGAACCCCGGTAGACGCGAACGATGACATTTCTGCCGGCGCTCTCGGCAGCATCGGCGGACATCGTGACGACTCGAATCGAGTGGCGACCTGCCATGAATGTTGCAGGATCCCCGAAGTCCGCACCGCTGCCTGCGATATCGGGATCAGGACCGGAGTGTCCCGGGTCTTCGATACGAACCATGCTGTCCGACGGGAAGACCTCGAGTTGGGCGATGAGCTGTATGGACATGATCAATTGACCTTACTGAGCGCTTCTACTTCTGACCTTTGCGGTGTTTTTTGTTGGTGCTCTGCTCTTCTTTTTCTTACCGCTGTTGGATCCGTGTTTGTCGTTACGGCGACCGGTGCTGTCCTGTGTGTTGTTGGCGACGTTCGCTTTTGATGCGTTGCCCTGGCTGGGGAGGTTGTTGGCCTCGCGAGCATTGGCTTGAGCGCGGGCACGCGCTGCGTCGGCGGACGCGTCCTGTCGGTTGCGGCGATCGATCGCGCATGCCGCACACCGTACTTGGCTATCGTTGCCGCGGAATACTCGATCGTAGGCATCGCCGTGCCCGATGCTCTGATCTTTGAAGGTCTTGAGAATTTGTTCGGATTCTCGCGGACCTTCCCATGCTGGAACGTGTTCGACGCGCGACTCGGTGCCGCCATTGGCGGTGGACTGAAGGGAGGAAGCAAGCGGGTCTTCATCCCGCTGCCACCACTTGTAGCTGGGCGCCTTGCCGGTAGCCCCGTACCGGTTGGCATCGATCGTCGGTTTGTCCGTTTCGCGGTTGAGGGTGACCGGGGCGCGCCCTTCGTCGACCGCGGACAGCTTGTTGTTGAAGGTGCCGGGGGTCCATTCCTCGCTGTAAATCGTCGCCGGGTTCTCGCAGGTGTGGCCGCAATCGTTTCGGGTTCCGGCAGGCTGCGAGAAGCTCGGCGGCCGGTAGTCCGTCTTGGGCGGCACCGGCCCTATCGGTAGTTCTGTGGGATACCGGCCATCTGGTGAGCGCAGCGGGCCTGCCGGTGGCGCGTTGGCCGCGGCAGGGGTGCCCACACCGGGTTTGGGTGTCACGGCGCCCGCGATGTCGTTTGCCAGCTGCGGCGAGGGGGTGGGGGTGACCGGTTTAACCACTGTGGCGTCCCGCAGGGCGCCTTCTGCGACGTCATCACCGAATTTCTGCGCCCCGCGCTCAACGGCCGCGGTCAACCCTTTCTGCACGCTGCGAGCCGGGCTGATGTAGTTGGCGACTTCCAGGGCGTCCCCTGCGGCCGCCAAGACCTCGTTGGTCGGATCAGCGGCAGCGGCTTTCTGCACCAGCCCCGTAGTTCCTGACAGGACCAGGCTGGCCCCGAAACCGGTACCGACACCGGTGACCATCAGCACCGAGCCACCAATGATCTCGGCGGACTCCAGCGGATTGTTCTTCACGAATGTGCCGACGGCTTTGGCGCCGACCACGGTCGCGTCCGCCACCGTCTGAGCCGCGGAGGTGACGCTGTCGAGCATGCAAGAGAAGCACGGGTCGAGGTACACCGGCCACACCGTGGCGGCGTCGGGATGGACCACCTGGGCCAGTAGATACAGTCCGGGCCGGATCTGCTGTGTCACAAAGGCACTCGGCACAAGAGTGCCATGGCTGTCACGGGCCTGCGGGTCGGCGATCGTAGCGATGGTCGTGGCCGCCGGGGTGGCCTGATTGACGGTGATGCTCCCGTCGGTGTGGGCCAGCATCACCGTATCCGCCGGGGTGCGCAGGAACATCGGCACCGTCGGCAGCGCCTGCCCGTCGGCGGTCGCAGCCCCCGAAGCGGTCGTGGCGTTCGTGGCGGGTCCCGGGATGCGGGTGATGGTGCGTCCACCCGCGCCGCGGTTCTCGGCGACCACGCTGAAACCGGCGCCGCGATCGGGGTAGACCACCTGACCGTCTGGGGTGTGTTCGGCGGCCCCCAGCCCGGCGGGCAGCACCAGTTGGACGCGACGTCCGTCGGTGGTGGGTAGATCCCAACCAGCCACCGGATCAGTAGGGATGTTCGCCGAGCGCGCCGCGGCGCTCAGCGTGTCATCGGAGGCCAGGGCGGTCCCGGCGAACGCCGCAGATGCGGCCGATGCCACCGTCTGTGCATCCGATGGCGCTGGGAGATCCTTGGCGGTGGTGGTCTGGGCAGGGGTCAACCAGTGCACCCCGCCGACCACCAATGCCAATGTGGCCACCAAGGTGATGGCTAACTGCGCCCACCACCGGACAGCCCACCACGGCCGGTCACCCGGCAAAAAGTCCCCCACGACGAATCCCCCTATAACCAAACGAAATGACGTCCGTCAGCAAGGGCGGACTGTGCAAGGGGTAGTCGGAAACCAGCCGGGGAACCGAACGTCAGCGAAGAGTGATCTGCGGCACAAGGAGCGCATCCTGCGGACCTTTATGTGTCGATGCCGCAGGCCCAGAATCGTCGAAGTCCAAACACCACGTTGCGGCCGTTTCGCCGGCCCGCGGCTACGCCCCCACCACAACGCCCGATGAACAATCCGGCAAAAATGACGATCCGGCGCACGTCTGGCTAACGGAGACGTTAATATCCACCTTGCTGCCTCCTGTGCCACTCGTCACTGCAGCGCTCTGACCAAAAGTGGGGGATTTTGATGGCAGGTGGACACCGGTTGCCCAAGGGCGCCAAGACCAAGGGCACCGGCAAGCGCGCAGGACGTGGCGCGCACCGTGCCGCACCCCGTCATCCCGAGCCCTATGCCTGGCTCGGTGCCGGTGCGGTGACCCTCGGCCTGGGCGCCGCGTTGGCCAGCGGCAGCGGTATCGCGTACGCCGACAACGGCACGTCGTCCTCGGCCACCGGCCACTCCACCGCCTCGACGGGTGCCACCGACGGCCAAGCCTCGACCGGCACCCCGCCGAAGAAGAAAAAGAAAAAGCCGGTCACCGCGCCCGTCACCGACCCCACTGCAGGCACCGCCGGGCCCACCGACGGTGCGACCACGGGCACCCCCGGCTCGCCGGAGAACACCGGCACCGGCACCGAGACCGATCCCGGCACGGACCCCGGCACCAAGACCCCGGAGGTCACCCCCGACACCTCCACCCCGGACGCCGGCACCACCCATCACCGTGGCGGCACGAAATCCGGTACCAAGAAACAGAATTCGGACCAGTCGGCCAAGCCCGGCGCATCCGCGCCGGCGAAGGACACCGACACCACGTCGGCCAAGGACGAAGACGCGGCAGGCGCCGAAGCGAAGCCGTCCACCGGGTCGAAGGTCACCGCCACCGCCAACGCCACCACGTTCAGCGCTGCCGCACTGACCACCGCCGACACCGCGGGCGCACTCACCACGGCCACCGCGCCCGCCGCGACACCGGCCGTCCCCAAGGCGATCGCGGCGCCGGTGCTGCAATTCGTCAGCTCGTTCCTGCACCTCTTCGGCCTGAACACCAACACTCCCCTGCCTCCGCTGGATCTTGGCCTGGCCGCGGCCTGGACCTGGTTCCGCGACCTGCAGACCGAGTGGGGTTACGCACCGCCGACGGGCGGCACCCCGACGGCCACCGAACCCGATCCCAACGACGGCACCGTCACCGGCAATCTCAACGCCAACAATCCGCTGGGGCTGCCGCTGACGTACACGGTGACCATCAAGCCGATCCTGGGCACCGTCACCGTCGACGCCAAGACCGGCAACTACACCTACACGCCGTCCCTGGCGGCCCGTATCGGTGCGGTGATCGTGCCGGTCAACGACCTGTTCACGGTCACCGTGTCCAACGGCATCGCGGCCAACTACGCGATCTACTCGGTCAAGGTCGGCGCGGCCAGTTCGGCGGTCCCGGGGATCCCCACCAAGATCTCGCAAAGCGTCAACACCGGCACCGGTGAGGTGACCGGGCAGGTCGGTTCGTCGACACCGGTGGGCGCATCGATGACTTACTCGGTCCTCACTCCCCCGGTGTTCGGGTCGTTGAAGCTGAACAGCGACGGCACCTTCTCCTATAAGCCGTCGGCGCTCGCCATGGCCCTGGCCGGCCTGGGCCTGCAGACCTCGGATGTGTTCTCCGTGGTGGCCACCAATGGGTCGTTGACGGGATTGCCGGGATTGATCACCGTGCCCATCACCGCCGGCAACGCCACCCCGAGCAATCCAGTGGCGTCCAACCAGGTGCTGAACGCCGCGACCGGCGTGGTCACCGGCACCCTCACCTCCACCGATCCGGCGGGACAGCCCGTCACCTACTCGGTGATCGGTGGGTTGCTCGGCACGCTCACGATTTCGGGCAACACGTACACCTACAAGCCGAGCGACGCCGCGCGGCTCACCGCCAACCTCGGCGTGATCACCACCGACACGTTCCTGGTCACCGCGAGCAACGGGACCTACACCAGCGGCGCCACTTTGGTGACCGTGCCGATCTCACCGGCCTCCGCCAACACACCCAGCAAGCCGGTGGCCTCGGGGCAGACGCAGGATCTGGTCAGTGGCGTGGTGACCGGAACCCTGACCTCCACCAGCCCCGACGGTCAGCCGGTGACCTACAGCGTGCTGGGCCCGGTGTTCGGCACCCTCACGATCTCGGGGAACACCTACACCTATAAGCCGAGCAATATCGCCCGCAGCACGGCCGATCTGGGAGTGACCACCACCGACTCGTTCACGGTGGTGGCCAACAACGGCACCACGTCCAGCGCCGCCACCACGGTGACGCTGCCGATCTCGGGCGCCAGTCACGACACCCCGGGCAAGCCGAGCTCGATCAACCAGGTGCAGAACAAGACCACCGGGGTGGTCACCGGCACGCTGACGACCTCGTCCAATCCGGGAAATCAGGCGTTGACCTACAACGTGGTGCTGGGGCCACTGCTGCTCACCGGTTCGGTCAGCATCTCGGGCAACACCTACACCTACACGCCGACGGCACTGGCCATGGGCGCGTCGCTATTCCCCGGTCTGGTCAAGTCCGACACCTTCACCGTGACGGTCACCAACGGCGACTTCACCAGTTCCGTCGCCACCATCACGGTGCCGATCCTGGCGAAAAGCCTACTCTGACAGGCTGATCGGCCGCTGACGGTCACCGACCGTCAGCGGTCGAACTTGCCGTTCAAATACTCTGTGCGGCAAGCATTTCGGGCCAGCTTGCCCGACGTGGTACGCGGGATGACCCCGGCGGCGACCATCCGGACGTCGGCGACGCGCACCTGGTGCTGTCGCGATACCGCGGACCGGATCGCCTCGACGATCGGGCCAGGCTCGGCCCGGCCGGATCCGGCGGCGCGCTCGGCGACGATCACCAGCTCCTCGCTCGAGGTTCCGGGTACCGCAAACGCCGCAACGTAACCCGATCGCACCGCGGGCGAGGCGGCGCTGACTGTGGTCTCGATATCGTTGGGGTAGTGGTTGCGCCCGTCCACGATGATCATGTCCTTGATCCGGCCGGTGAGATACAACTCCCCGTCCAGGTAGACACCGAGATCGCCAGTGGCAAGCCACAATCCGTTGTCCAGCACGCCATCGGCGTGGCTGCCGGTGCGCAACCGGGTCTGCAACTTGTTGCCGAACACCCGCAGCGATTCGTCGGGCCGGCCGAAGTAGCCGCGCCCGACATTGTTGCCGTGCAGCCAGATTTCGCCCACGCTGCCGTCCGCGAGCTCGTCCCCGTCGGCGGTGGCGATCACCGCCCACTGGCTGGGGATCGGCTGGCCGCAGGACACATGGGCCACCGCACCCTCGGCGTCGGGTGCCACCACGACGGCGCGCCCGTCGTTGAGCTCGGCGCGATCCAGGTACACCGCCTCGGCGGTGGCCGACGGGGCGATGCTGGCCACCGACAACGTCGCCTCGGCCATCCCGTAGGACGGCTTGATGGCGCTGCGTGGCAGGCCGTACGGCGCGAAGGCCGTCGTGAACTTCTCGATCGACGACAGCGTCACCGGCTCCGAGCCGTTGAGCAGCGTCACCACATTGGTCAGGTCCAGGGTGTCGCCCTCAGGCGGCAGTCCGCGCTCGGCGGCGAGCTCGAACGCGAAGTTCGGCGCGGCGGCGAATGTGCGCCCATAGGCGGACTCGATGCCCAGCTGCTTGATCCACCGGTACGGCCGGCGGACGAACGCCATGGGATCCATCAGCGTGATGTGTGCGCCGCACAGCGCCGGGAACATGATCATGATCAAGCCCATGTCGTGGTACAGCGGCAGCCAGCTGACACTGCGCACGCCCATGTCCAGGTCGCCGGCCAGCACCATCTGCAGGACGTTCGTACAGACATTGCGGTGGGTGATCTCAACCCCGGCGGGGGTGCGCGTGGAGCCCGAGGTGTACTGCAGATAGGCGATGTCATCGGTGGCCAGGGGCACCGGTGTGAAGGTCTGGGCGACCGTGTCGGGCACCGCGTCCACGGCGATCATCCGGGGCCGTTCGGCGGCGGGCAGGGTGCGCAGGAAACTGCGTACCGCCTCCGACCCGGCGGTGGTGGTCAGCACCACGGTGGGTTTGGCGTCGGCCAGCACGGCGGCCAGGCGTTCGGTGTGCCCGGCCAGGCTCGGCGCGAACAGCGGCACCGCGATATTGCCCGCATGGATCGCCGCGAAGAACGCCGCCACGTACTCCACGCCCTGCGGCGCCAGGATCGCCACCCGGTCTCCGCGGGACGTGACCTGCTGCAGGCGTGCGCCCACTGCGCTGACTTTGGCCCAGAGTGCGTTCCAGCTCAAAACGATGGCCCGGCCGTCCGCGTCCTGCGAGTAGTCCAGGAACCGATAGGACGGCGCTTCGCCATAAGCGGCGCGGTTGCGGTCCAGAAAAGAGGTCAGCGTGACGCCATCTGGTATGACGATGGTGCCGTCGGCGCGAACGTATTCTTCAATACTCGGCACGGCAGTTTCAACAAGATTGTCGCTCAACGCTTCCCGACCCATAGCACAAATATAGTAGCAGCGCTAACTATTCGGAGAATCGTGGAGACATGGGAGTTGTCACTCCTTGGCCACGCTGTGACGCACACTGCATGTGCATTGAGACTACCGCCGGGAGCTGTCCGTGCCCGACGTCGGCGTTCGTTTTGCGGACAGCCGCCGATCTGCGTGCGCGACGCCGCCCGCGGGGGCTAATGGCTGAATGACGGACCCGTGGCGGGCGTACCTGTTCATCCGCTATGACAGAGCGGGCGAGGCACTGGTCCGCAAACCGAAGTGCTCGAAGGCCGATTCGTCAAATGTGTCCTGGGTCACTATTCTGATTGTGGTTGAGCCAACAGCTGACTTGTTCCCGCTGATGTTCGGGACGGCAGTTGGTCTGCCGGCCCGGGCGTCCTCACTGTCAGGAAGTGGCCTATGGCACAGGTGCAGTATCGGGACGACGGGCACCGGCGCGCGCAGACCGTCATGACGGTCGCAACCCAGTGGTACGACCCGGCCGTCACGGTGGTGACCGTCGACGGCGTCGTCGACGCCGCGAATGTCGAGCGTCTCATCGACATCGTGCTGGACCGGGCGATGCTGTGTTGTTCGATGATCGTCGACCTGCGCGGCGTCCGCTACATGTCGGTGTCCGGACTGGAGGCGCTGCGGCTGCTGCATGCCCGGTGCGAGGTCGCGGACACGCGGTGGACCGTGATCCCGTCCCCGTCGGTGCAACGGCTGCTGCGACGGTTCGACACCGTCGGCGAAGTGCCGACCACCGAAAGCCTCGAAGCGGCGTTCGCCGCGGCCGAACTGCACGTTCCGATCGTCCAGATCACGCACAAGGCCGGCGCGGGCCGCAGCGCCTGATCGGCGCCGTCAGTTCTGCGCTGCGGCCTCGTCCGAGCGTGAGTTGCCGTCACCTGGCCGGCCGGAAGCGTTCAGCCATTGGTCGAAGAGCATGGCCGCGCTGCCGGTGAGCAACGGGGTGTCGAGTTCCTGGGCCTTGGCCACCAGCCGCTCGGCCAGATCCCGCAGTTTGATGTTCGCGTTCTGCGAGAGCGAGGTCATCACCCGGAAGGCCTGCCCTGCGTTGAGTCCGTAGCGCAGCATCAGCATGCCGACTGCCTGGTTGATGGTCGCGCGGCGCTTGCTGATCGACTCCAGCTCGGCGGTGATCTCCTGCTGCATGTCGGCGTTGAATCCATCGGTGATGTCCACGTAAAAGCCGGCGGTGCCCATCGGTGCGCCGTTCGTGTCGAAACTGCGATCACCGACGACCACCACCAGGCGGGTCTGGCCGGACGCGTCGACGATGCGATGCCGACTGCTGAACGCGGCCCCGTGCAGTCGCACTTCTTCGATCAGTTCGGCCACCGTGGTGCGGTCGTCGGGATGCTTGTGCGCCAACATCAGTTCGGTGGTCGGGGTGACGCTCCCCGGTTGATAGCCGTGCATGAGTGCCACCTCATCCGACCACTCCCAGGTGTCCGATGCGGAGAGGTACCGAAAGGAGCCGGCAGGTAGCGAGTTGTGTGCCGGCGCGTCGTCGACCATCGCGACACCGTAAATCGGATGCGGCGGTGGATGCGCACACGCCACGAGAGCTCTTCGCTACCTGGCTAACGAATGCGCCGAACGAACTGCGGCCCTCCGGCGACCCGAACCGCTTGGCACACATCGAGTCCCGCCTACAACGCGTTCTCCGGACCCAACACTGCCCACACCGTCTTACCCGATGTCGTCGGCGCCGACCCCCAGGCCCGGCTCAACGCCGCCACCACCGCAAGTCCCGACACCGGGCTGGCGCCACCGCCGGGTTGCTCCCTGCGCTGTGCCGGTGCCGGGCTGGCGTCCTGCACGGCCACGGTGACGTGGTCGCCGTCGCACTCCACGATCAGGGCAACGGCGGAATCGGTGTGCAGCACCGCATTTTCGACGAGCTCGGACGCGACGGTGCAGGCTCCAGGGATCATCGCCTTCCGCGACCACGCGGTCAGCCAGATACCGATCAACTGCCGGGCCCGGGCGGGGCTGAGCGCCGCGGCGGGAAGTCGGGCGCGGGCACGCTGGCGGGCTCGGTATCCCTGCGTGGCACACTCGGCACGCGCCTCCCGCACCGAGCGGTACACCGGGACGTAACGGCTGATGCCGTCGCGCCGAAGGGCGTCACGAATCCCGGAGTCGGCACACACCAGAACGATCGGCACCCCGGGCCAGACGCGAACATGCCAGCGCGCGCTGGTGAACACCGACCATGCGGATGCGGCCGGAACAGACAGGGCATTGACGTCGACGATGACCACGGGGGGCTCCGCCAGCGCCGCCTCGAGGACGGCGTCACGCAGCGTCCGGTAGGTGCGCCCGTCCAATATTCCGGTGCAGTACAGCGTGCGATCCCCGGACCGGCCGACGGCGGGTCCGTCGATCCGGAGCGACTCAGTCACCGGCCCTGCCATCAACTCCGTGAACCACCACACGTCAGGCGTACCCGGCACTGCGGTGGTAAAACACCCGCGCCGCGGTGAACGGTATGCTTCCGTTGTCCGGCTGAGCAAAAGCCGTCCCCGTCCTGCTCGCCGTCAGGTGAACAGGTCCGGTGTCAACTGGCCCACCTTGGCAGAGCGGACCGATCGTGAATTTGGCTCCCGGCATGACCACCACCGGAGACGAACAGCCCCAGGCTGTCGCGCCCAACGGCGAACGAATCGGGTCGGTCCCCCGAGTCGGAACGACCGTGTTCACCGCCACCGATACGGCCGCCGAACGCGCATACCTGGATGATCTGTACGGCGAGGCCCTGTTCGTAGAGGGAATCGGTCCGGGAAACGAGGTGACGCACCGGCGCAGCGCCGCCGTCGGGTTCGCCGTGGACGAGATCAGCATCCGGCACAGGGCCCGCGTCGTGGCGCGCCCGCGCAGCGGCGTGATGATCGGGACCGCACTCGACGCGACGGTGCACTTCGGCGGTGGACCCGAGACCCACCCCGGCGACTCGGTGCTCACCGATGAGCGCAGGAACTGGTCCGCGGTGGTGGACACCGCCACCATCCAGGTGATCACCGTCGAGCCGTGGTTGCTCCGTAAGGCCGCGGACGAGCAGCTGTATTCGCACGCGGATCCGCTGAAGGCACTGCTGCCCTATCCGAGTACCGCGGCGTTCGGCGAAATCTGGAAACACACGGTGGTCTACGTGGTCCAGACCATGGCGGCGGGAGCCCCGCGCCCGCTCATCGACGCCTCCGGCCAGGTGCTGGCCGCGGCCGTGCTGTCCTGTTTCGGCCGGCCGGATGCGCCCACTGTGCCGGCCGTCCAGGACCCCGCGTTGCCGCTGTCGTTGCGCCGGGCGATGGCCTTCATCGCCGCCAGTGCGCGTGACGAGGTCGGTGTGCAGGAGATGGCGGGAGCGGTGCACCTGTCGCCGCGGGCCGTCCAGTACCTGTTCCGCAAGCACCTGGGCGAGACCCCTACCGAACATCTGCGCCGGGTGCGGCTGCAGCGTGCCCACCTGGATCTGGTGGCCGGCCATCACAGCACCACCACGGTGTCCGAGGTGGCCCGGCGCTGGGGATTCGGCCATACCGGCCGATTCGCCGTGCTCTACCGCGAAACTTATGGTGTCAGCCCGCATATGACGTTGCGCGGCTAGGAGGAAAGTGTGCAGATGACCCAGGATGCGGTGCGGTGACGCACAGTTACGACGACGCCCTCGCGGCGGCGATGCAAGACCTGGCCGGCTTCGCCGTGGACGGACGCAAGCCGATCGAATTGACATTGTCGGAACTGACCGAGGCCGCGGTGCAACTCGTCGAAGGCGTCGACTGCGCCGGTGTGCTGCTGATCAAGGACGGCGAGTTCATCTCTGTCGCAGGCACTTCGGCGGTGGCCAGCACCCTGGACCAGGCCCAGCGGGACACCGGTGAGGGGCCCTGTGTGGACGCCGCCGAGCGCGACGTCATCGTGCGCTGCAACGATCTGCGCGCGGACAGCCGCTGGCCGCGGTTCTCTGAGATCGCGATATCGACCGGTGTGCTCAGCGTGATGTCCTTCCGGCTCTACACCCAGGGCGTGGACAGCGGCGCGCTCAATCTGTTCGGGTTCGGGACCGGGTCGTTCACCGCGGAACCGGAAGCGCTGGGCGCGATGCTCGCCACGCATGCCGCCGTCTCGCTGGCTGCCTCGAACCGCCAGTTGCAGTTCGAGTCGGCACTGGCCAGCCGGGATCTGATCGGGCAGGCCAAGGGCATCATCATGGAGCGTTTCAACGTGGATGCCGTCCGGGCCTTCGACCTTTTGCGGCGGATCTCCCAGGAGTCCAACACCTCGGTGAAGGAAATCGCGGCGCGGTTGACCGAGCGTGGCGAGACGGCCACCGACGGCCTGGTTTGAGCGAGGTCCGCAGCGGGCAATCCCGATGTGGGCGCGCCACCGGGGTGCTCCCTGCAGACAGGAGTACGACCATGATCGGGACCATCATCAGCGCCCTCGTGGTAGGGCTGATCATCGGTGTCCTGGCTCGGCTGGTCATGCCGGGCAAGCAGGACATCGGCATCCTCATGACGATCGCGCTCGGCGCAGTCGGTTCGCTGATCGGCAGCTGGGCGACCTACCAATTGGGCTATCAGAATGCCAATGGCGGTTGGGAGATCATCCCGTTCGTCGTCGGCATCGTCGTTGCGGCCGTGCTGATCGCGGTGTATCTGGCCGTCCGCGGCCGTTCGTCACACGTCACGCACTGACCTCTCTCACCCGAAAGCCCCGGCCGCGGCCGGGGCTTTCGCATGTCTGGATGTCATCCGGATGTCGCCAACCTTTTTCTTGACTAATTCCAGTTAAGGGACGAGACTCGTCCGCGTGGATGGCGTGCAGGAGTTCCAGCAGATGCTGCGGGATGCCTCTCTGCGCGTCACCCGTCCGCGGGTCGCGGTGCTGAGCGCCGTGCATGCCCACCCACACGCGGATACCGAGACGGTCATCCGCGCAGTGCGGACGGATCTGCCCGACGTGTCGCATCAGACGGTGTACGACGCGCTCAACGCGTTGACCGCCGCGGGCCTGGTCCGCCGAATCCAGCCTTCCGGTTCGGTGGCGCGCTATGAGTCGCGGGTCGGGGACAACCACCACCATGTGGTGTGCCGTACATGCGGTGTGATCGCCGACGTCGACTGCGCGGCAGGCGAAGCACCGTGTCTGACGGCATCGGATGACCTCGGCTTCAAGATCGACGAGGCCGAAGTCATCTATTGGGGCATCTGCCCCGATTGTGCTCTGGCACAACCTGTTTGATCATCAGTAACCAGTCCGACAGCCCCGAAGAGGATCACATGCCCGAAACATCCCCGCCCATCGGTGAAGCCCAGACAGAGCCCGCTGAAAGCGGTTGTCCCATGCGGATCAAGCCGCCCGTCGAGGGTGGCAGCAACCGCGACTGGTGGCCCAACGCGGTCAACCTGAAGATCCTGCAGAAGGATCCCGACGTCATCAACCCGCTCGACCCCGGATTCGATTACAGCGCCGCGGTGCAGACCCTGGACTTCGACCAGCTGGCGGCCGACGTCGACGCCGTGATGACCGACTCGCAGGACTGGTGGCCCGCCGACTTCGGGCACTACGGCCCGTTCTTCATCCGGATGTCCTGGCACGCCGCCGGCACTTACCGGGTCGAGGACGGCCGCGGCGGTGGCGGTAAGGGCATGCAGCGGTTCGCCCCGCTGAACAGCTGGCCCGACAACGTCAGCCTGGACAAGGCCCGTCGGCTGCTGTGGCCGGTGAAGAAGAAGTACGGCAAGAAGCTGTCCTGGTCCGACCTGCTGGTGTTCGCGGGCAACCGGGCCCTGGAGAACATGGGCTTCAAGACCGCGGGCTTCGCGTTCGGCCGCCCGGACTACTGGGAGCCCGAAGAGGACATCTACTGGGGCGCCGAGCACGAGTGGCTGGGCTCGCAGGAGCGCTACGCCGGTTCAGGCAGCGACCGGACGAAGCTGGAGAACCCGCTCGGGGCCAGCCATATGGGCCTGATCTACGTGAACCCCGAAGGCCCCGAGGGCAACCCGGATCCGGTGGCTGCCGCCATCGACATCCGCGAGACCTTCGGCCGGATGGCGATGAACGACGAGGAGACCGCCGCGCTGATCGTCGGCGGCCACACCTTCGGCAAGACCCACGGCGCCACCGAGGTGGAGAACGGTGTGGAGCCCGAGGCCGCCCCGCTGGAGATGCAGGGCCTGGGCTGGGCCAACTCGGGCGTCGGCAACGAGACCGTGAGCAGTGGCCTCGAGGTGACCTGGACCCACACCCCGACCAAGTGGGACAACTCGTTCCTCGAGATCCTGTACGGCAACGAGTGGGAGTTGTTCAAGAGCCCGGCGGGCGCCAACCAGTGGCGGCCCAAGGACGGCGGCTGGGCCAACTCGGTGCCGATGGCGCAGGGCGACGGCAAGACCCATCCGGCGATGCTGACCACGGACCTGTCCATGCGGATGGACCCGATCTACGGCGCGATCACCCGCCGTTGGCTGGACCACCCGGAGGAGCTGGCCGACGCGTTCGCCAAGGCCTGGTTCAAGCTGCTGCACCGTGACCTGGGTCCGGTCTCGCGTTACCTCGGTCCGCTGGTGCCCCAGCAGACCTGGCTGTGGCAGGACATCGTCCCCGCCGGCAAGAAGATCGGCGATGCCGATGTCGCCAAGCTCAAGGCGGCCATCGCCGACTCGGGCCTGACTGTGCCGCAGTTGGTTTCGACGGCATGGAAGGCCGCCGCGTCCTACCGGCACAGCGATATGCGCGGCGGCGCCAACGGTGGGCGGATCCGGCTGCAGCCGCAGCTGGGTTGGGAAGCCAACGAGACCGACGAGCTGGTCCCGGTGATCGCCAAGCTGGAGGAGATCCAGGCGTCCGCCGGTGTCGACGTGTCGTTCGCCGACCTGGTCGTGTTGGCCGGCAACGTGGGTGTCGAAACCGCCGCCAAGGCAGCCGGATTCGATATCACCGTGCCGTTCACCTCCGGGCGTGGCGATGCCACCCAGGAACAGACCGATGTCGAGTCGTTCGCCTACCTGGAGCCCAAGGCCGATGGTTTCCGCAACTACGCCGGCAAGGGTCTGCCGCTGCCGTCGGAGTACGTGCTCATCGACCGGGCCAACCAGCTGAACCTGTCCGGCCCGGAGATGACGGTGCTGATCGGCGGTCTGCGCGTGCTGGGCGCCAACTACCAGGGCACCGACCTCGGTGTGCTCACCGACAAGCCGGGGCAGTTGAGCACCGACTTCTTCGTCAACCTGCTGGACATGAGCACCAAGTGGACGCCGTCCTCGGCCGAGGACGGCACCTACGTCGGCACTGACCGGGCCACCGGTGCGCCGAAGTGGACCGCCAGCCGCGTCGACCTGCTGTTCGGGTCGAACTCGCAGCTGCGGGCGCTGGTCGAGGTGTACGCCGAGGACGACGCGAAGGAGAAGTTCGTCAAGGACTTCGTCGCCGCGTGGACCAAGGTCACCGACGCCGACCTGTTCTAACTGCAGCCCCCTGATCCAGGCCGGTCCCTTCGGGGGCCGGCCTGGATTCATCTGTGGGGTCAGCCGGCGAAGTAGTGGCCCTGCGCCAGATCCTGCAGCAGCTCGATCTCAATCGGCTTCCAGCCCAGCGCTTCCCGGGTCCGCACACTGGAGGCCGCCATGTCCAGCGCGAAGAACGCCCCGAGCCAACCGAAGTGTTCGGACGGTTCGGGCCGCACCGGCAGCCCCAGCTGGCTGCCGATCGCCCCGGCGATATCGCGGGTCGCGATGCCCTCCTCGGCGACCGCGTGCAGGAAGGTGCCGGCCGGGAGGTCGCCTTCGATCGCGAGCCGGAACGCCCGGGCGGCGTCGAGTCGATGCACGGCAGGCCACCGGTTGGACCCGTCGCCGGGGTAGCCGGCCACCCCGGTTTCGCGGGCGATCTCGATGAGCCGCGGTACGAAGCCGTGATCCCCGGTGCCGTGCACGGTCGGCGGCAGCCGCAGCGCCAGCACCCGGACCCCGCGTTCGGTGAATGCCAGTGCCGCCGCCTCGGATTGCCGGGGGACACCGGGTGAGGCGGCGTCGGTCTCGGTGATCAGCCCGCCCGAGCCGAGGGCGGCCATCCCGGAGGTCACGATCAGCGTGCGGTGCGAACCGGCGAGCGTGTCGCCGAGCACCTCGATGGCTTGCCGGTCCAGTTCGGATGCCCGCGCGTAGTCGGTGAAATCGTGGTGGAAGGCCAGGTGCGCGACGGCGTCGGCGTGCTCGGCGGCCGCCCGCAAGGTGTCGGGTCGGTCGAGATCGCCGAGGTGCGCGGTGGCCCCGGCCGCCCGGATCGATTCGGCCGATTCGGCCGAGCGGGCCAGACCTGTGACCTGATGGCCGGCCGCGACCAGCTCGGCGACCACCGCCGAGCCGATGAATCCAGATGCCCCGGTGACGAAGATGCGCATGAGATCCTCCAGTGATGTCAGTAGCTGTCATCGCTACAACGACGATGGCAGTCGCTGTCATTCCCGGCGGCTAGGATTCTGGCGTGAGCCGGTGGCAGCCCAACGCCCGAGGCCGTCTGGAAGAGGCGGCCCTGCAGCTCTACGCCTCGCGCGGTTTCGACGCGACGACGGTGGCCGAGATCGCCGAACGGGCGGGGCTCACCGAGCGCACCTTCTTCCGGCATTTCACCGACAAGCGCGAGGTGTTGTTCTCCGGACAGACCGCGCTCACCGAGTCGATGGTTGCCGCGGTGGCCGGGCAGCCCACCGGTACCGCCCCGATCGATGCGGTGGGCGCCGCGCTGCGCGCCGCGGGGATGGCCATCGGCGGTCGCCGCGACAGTGCCCGGCAGCGTCAGGCGGTGATCGCTGCCAATACCGGACTGCAGGAACGTGAGTTGATCAAGCTGGCCGCCCTCGGTGTCGCGCTCACCGATGCGCTGCGCGCACGCGGGGAGGCGGAGCTGACGGCGCGGCTCACCGCCGAGGCGGGTGTCGCGGTGTTCAAGGTGGCTTTCGAACGGTGGATCGGTACCGATGACGATGCCGAACTGGTCGACGCGATCGCCGAGGCGATCGACGAATTGAGAGCCGTCGCCAGCGCTTAAACTGTTCCCCCGCAGCGCAAATCGGCCTACCATTTAGGTGTGTCATTCCCGGTATGGGCCGGCGAATGGGGGATTGCGCCGCACTACACGCACGGCCGGACGCGAACGCTGAGCCGATGGCAAGCGCGGCACTGGAGTCGGCGTTTTTCCGGCGTCGGCGTCACCATCACCGCGGCCCGGCTCCGGCAGTTGGTCGCGGGCACCACCGCGACCGACGACGAGATGACCGATGTCCGCTTCGCGCTCACCGCTCTGGACATCGAAGCGCAGCGGCATCAGACCGCGATGCGCCAGGCCAGGAGCAGCGCCGTGCAAGGGCTGATCTTCGTGGCAGTGGCCCTGGTCGCGCTGAACGCATTGCTGTGCCTGGCCTTCCTGATGCTCAGCGCGGTCCCTCGATGACGGTGCCGCACATGGCCGTCTGGATCACCTGGAAGTCGGACTGCTCTATCGGAAACAGCCCGAACCGGAACCGGTAACCCCACCGGGCCTTGTCCACGATGAAGGCCAGCCGTTCCAAGAGGGGCCGGATCGGTGTCTCGGTACACGGCTGAAATTCGACGCGGCGGCGCCAGTGCCCGTTGTCGGCCTCATAGGGTTCGTCGTCGGCGACCCGGCCGACGGCGGTGAATGCCTGCAGTGGTTCACCATTGGGGTAATCGGTCTTCGGTGAATAGAAGGCGATCCAGTCATCGCGGGCCAGCTTGCGTAGTCCGTGTGGCTTGCCGTGGTTGGCTTGGGTGAAGCCGCCGGCGACGCCGCGCTCGACGTGGCCGCGGCTCACGGTGTTGATCCAGTACGTCATGCCCGCACGTTACGGACACGGTCTGACAGATTCAGTCGGACTTCTTGCCGAACGGCAGCACCTGGATGACGCCGACCACGATGCACCCGACCACCAGGCCGACGACCGCCGAGGCGGCGGTGTTGGTCAGCCAGGCCAGCAGCCCACCGATGCCCTGCGCGGCGTGATGCACGAACTGCTCGGCATGGTGCACCAGGCCGTAGGGGGCATGCCAGCCGAGGGTGTCGGTACCGGTCAACAGGATGTGCCCGCCGACCCACAGCATCGCGACGGTGCCGATGGTGGACAGCGCGGCCAACACCATGGGCATGCCGGTCACCAACCCTCGGCCGACTTTCTGCACCAGGCGGGATTGGCGCTGCGCCAGGTTGAGGCCGACGTCGTCCATCTTCACCAGGACGCCGACGACGCCGTAGACGGCGGCGGTGATCACCAGCGCCACGATCACCAGGATGATCAGCCGCGGGACGAACGGCTGGTGGGCCACCTCGTTGAGCGCGATCACCATGATCTCGGCGGACAGGATGAAGTCGGTCCGGATGGCGCCGGACGTCATCGCCTTCTCGTCGACCGCGGCGCCGGGCGCCCCGTGCGATGCGTCGGCGTCGTGGTGCAGGAACCGGCCCAGCACCTTCTCGGCGCCCTCGAAGCAGAGGTAGGTGGCCCCGATCATCAGGATCGGGGTGAGCAGCCACGGCGCGAACTGGCTGAGCAACAGCGCGGCCGGGAGGATGAACACCAGCTTGTTGCGCAATGACCCGATGGCGATCCGCTTGATCATCGGCAGCTCGCGGTCGGCGGTGATGCCGTGGACGTACTGCGGGGTCACCGCGGTGTCATCGATCACCACGCCGGCCGCCTTGGCCGTCGCCTTGCCGGTGGCCGCGCCGATGTCGTCGATCGAGGCGGCCGCCAGCCGTGCCAATGCGGCGATGTCGTCGAGCAGTCCGAACAGGCCGGCGCTCACGCGCGATCCCGCTGTGCACTCATGCGCGATCCCGCTGCGCTTCTCGCTGCCGCACTCATGGCGTTGCCCCGCATGTACCGCAGGCTACCTTCCTGGCCGTCGGCTGTGCGGGCCGAACGTCGTTGATAACAGAGCAAACGCTCTGTTATGGTGGCGGCATGCCACGGCCCCGCCTCTACGACCCGGATGCCGTGCTGGACGCCGTCGAGACGCTGGCCGTTGCGCACGGGCCGTCGGCCGTCACCGTGCGCGCCGTGGCGACCGCCGCGGGCATCTCCAACGGCGCGCTCTACCACAACTTTTCGTCGCGTTCGGAACTGCTGGGCCGGGCCTGGCTGCGGGCAGGCAACCGGTTCCTGGAAATCCTGGACACCCTGATCGACCACGCCGGTGACCCGGTGGACGCGGTGGTGGCCGCCGCGGGCGCGCCGGGCGTGATCGCCGACCGTTACCCGGCGTCGGGGCGACTGGTGCTCACCGTGCGCCGGGAGGACATCTTGGACGCCGAGATGCCCGACGAGGTGGCACGCGATCTGCACGCCCTGCAGGAACGCCTGGTCGCGACCATGGTTCGGCTGGCCCACAACCTGTGGGGCCGCCGGGACCGGGCCGCCGCCGACACCATCACCATCTGCATCGTCGACCTGCCGACCGCCATCCTGCTGTCCCGCGACCGCCTGGCCAGCCCCACCGCACGTGCCCAACTCGGCGCCGCCGTGCGCGCCGTGCTCGATATCGGACCACCACCCCCGAAAGGAACCCGTCCATGACATCCACCCTGGAATACGTCGACAACATCGCCGTCCTGAATCTCGGTGACGACGAAAACCGTTTCGCACCCGAGTTTCTCGACGTGCTCAACGGGCATCTGGACAAGGTGCTCGCCGACGGCGCCGCTGCGCTGCTGACCACCGCGGCCGGCAAGTTCTACACCAACGGACTGGACCTGGACTGGCTGATGGCCAACGGGGACCGCACCCAGTGGTACGTCGGGCAGGTGCAGGGATTGCTGGCCCGGGTGCTCACCCTGCCCATCCCCACCGCGGCGGCCATCGTCGGGCACGCCTTCGGCGCCGGGGCGATGCTGGCCATGGCGCATGACTTCCGGGTGATGCGCGCCGACCGCGGGTACTTCTGTTTCCCGGAGGCCGACATCCGCATCCCGTTCACCGACGGGATGGCGGCGCTGATCCAGGCCAAGCTCACCCCGCAGGCGGCCGTCGCATCGATGACCACCGGCAGGCGGTTCGGCGGAGCCGATGCCGCGTCCTACGCGATCGTCGACGCCACCGCGGGGGAGGGCGCCGTCGACGGCGCCGCGCTGGACATCCTGCGCCCGTTGGCCGGAAAAGATCCCGGCACCCTCGGGGCGATCAAGCAGACGATGTTCGGTGCCGCGGCCGAAACCCTCAAGGCCGCAACGCCGCACTGACCCGGTGCCGGTCGGCACCGCGGGTCCCTGGTAAGGATTGACCATGGGCGAGAACCAGCGGGCCAAGATCGTGATGGCCGACGACGAGATCACCGAGTTCATCGAGCGCAGCCGCACCGCCACCATGGCGACGGTGCTGCCCGACGGCCGGCCGCACCTGGTGGCGATGTGGTACGCCGTGCTCGACGGCGAGATCTGGTTCGAGACCAAGGCCAAATCGCAGAAGGCGGTGAACCTGCGCCGCGATCCGACCGTCACCGTGATGATCGAGGACGGGCTGACCTACAACACCTTGCGTGGGGTGTCGATCGACGGAACCGCGGAGATCATCGACGATCCCGAGACCAACCTGCGGGTGGGCATCAGCGTGTGGGAGCGCTATACCGGCCCCTACACCGACGAGATGAAACCCTTCGTGGACCAGATGATGAACAACCGGGTCTGTGTGCGGGTGGTGGAGTCGCGGCGGCGCAGCTGGGATCACCGCAAACTGGGCATGCCGGAGATGCCGGTCAGCGGCAGCACCGCGCAGTATCTGGGTTAGCGGACAGGGTTTTTCGCCAGGTACCGGGTGACCATCGAGCAGTGCGACTCGATCTGGAGCCCGGCGGCGCGGGTGGCCGCCACGGTCTCGGCGACCAGTTGGGTGCCCAGGCCGCGGCCGCCGACGGCGGGGTCGATCTCGGTGTGGGTGAACACTCGCACGCCGTCACGGTCGTGGAAGTCGATCAGCCCGACCTGCCTGCCGTTCAGCGCGATGGTGTACCGGTTCCCGCCGGGAGTGACTTCCACGTCGGGGGCGTCGTTGTCAGCGCTCACGGGGTTTGAGCCTAACGCCGGGCAACACCGGTGCGGGCAGCCGGGTGACGGCGCCGGTATAGCCCTCGACGGCACCGAAACGCTGGTCGGCGGCCTGCCATGCCTGCCGGTACGCGACGATCTCGTCGTGGCTGCGACCGACGAAGTTCCACCACATCACCAGCCGCTCGGGGAAGGGCGGACCGCCCAGCAGGATCAGCCGGGCGGCCGAGTCACCGCGGTTGACGATCTGCAGGCGATCGCAGCCCGGCTCCTGGTAGGCCAGGTCGGCGACCCGCAGTGCAGAGCCGGCCACCTCGACGCTGCCGTGGTCCAGCAGCGCCCCGTGTTCGAAGACAGGGTCGACGTCGAGTTCGAGGGTCGCGCCGGGCGCCACGTCGACTTGGGCGCCGAGCAGCGGGGTGAAGGTGCGTACCGGAGAACGATTGCCGGCCAGTTCGCCGAGAAACACTCGTAGGGTGGCGGCGCCGACCGAGACGGCGGGCGGCGTGTAGTGCGCGAAATCGCGGCCGCCGTTGCGGGCGGATTCCGGCAGCGCCACCCACAGCTGGACACCGTGCAGCACGGTGCTCGCCGGCGTCGACACCTCGGAGTGGCAGATACCCGCCCCGGCGGTCATCAGGTTCAGTTCACCGGGCCGAACCATGGCGTGCACCCCGGCGCTGTCGCGGTGTTCGATCTCGCCGGCGAAAAGCCAACTGACCGTTTGCAACCCGGTGTGGGGGTGCGGTGGGACGTCCATCCCGGGACCGCCGCGCACATCCTGGGGTCCGTAGTGGTCGGCGAAGCACCAGGCGCCGATCATGGACCGTTCCTTGGCGGGCAGGGTGCGTCGAACCAGCATGGCCCGGGGGCCGCCGAGTGGAACTTCGCGGGCCTGCAGAACGCCGGCGAATCGCGATGCGCCACAGTCGACTTCGCGCGGGGCGGCATCGGTGTTGCTCACCCGCTCCAGGGTAGACCCGGTATCACCGGGTGGGGGAGAGTTGGGGGACGGTGCCGGCATGACGCCTCTCGGCAGGTGGTCGCTCGAAGCGACGGTTTTGATGTGGTACCCGGGGCATGACCGGCACCGTCGGAGGGTTCAACGGGATGGCTGCCCCGGCTATTCCAGGTGGGCTGCGGTGAGCAGCATCACCGCCGCGAGGCCTTCCTGCTGCAGTGACGACACCGTTAAAATTACGGCCAAGTAACTTGCGGAAGTTGGACATATGGGTCGGCGTGGAACTGTGGCTGCGGCCGGATTGGGTGCCGCCCTGGCGCTGCTCTCCAGTGGTGTCGCCGCCGCCGACGCGACCGTCATGCCGTTCACCAGCACGGTGCGGGCCTGCGATTACACCCCCGCCGAGCGGACCTGGGCGACGGGTTATGCCCGGCCGCTGGCGCACCTGCACACCGAGGGCAACACCCTGGTCGTCGATGTCGAACTGCTGACCGCCCGGCCCGACGCGCCGTACTTCGTCCGGGTGTTCCAGATGCCGCGGGCCTCCGCCGATTGCGGCGTCGCGCCGGTGCTGATGCAGACCGACGGTGTCGGCAACGCGCACGCGACCATCCGGTCGGCGATCAATCCGGGCGCCACCGGTGTCTGGGTGTCTATCGAGCGGCCCAGCGACCGGTCGCAGCAGCCGGCCGAGGCGTACACCTCGGATTTCATCGCCAAGATCTGATCTGAAAGACCGCTCCCGCTACCGGCCCCTCGAATGCGGCAGCGGGAGCGGCCGGTCTCAGGCCGACTCGAGGTAGAGCCGGCGGCCCCGGATGGGGTAGCCGTTGCGTTCGGCCAGCGAGCGCAACTGCCTCAAGGCGAAGGTGCGACCCCGACCGCCTTCCGGAATGACGATGCCGGCCCACAGCCCCTCGGCACGGGGCAGTTCGCAGGCTTCCCGGGCACACGCCCACCGGCGTGGGCACATCCGGCAGATGGTCTTGGCGTCTTCGTCGGCGGCGGAGGTCCAGCGTTCCGGATCTCGCGTGCAGTCGCCGATCGGCAGTCCGTCCGCGCCGATTGCGTTCATCGTGTGTCTCCTGTCAGCAGCGTGTCCGCCGCGTTGCAGACGAATGTAGGACACAAACCGTAGCGATGCAACAGTTAACGTATGGATCGACGGGCAAATCTCGGCGATGCGCCGGCCGCGATCCAGGCATGCAGGCCAGTTACGTGCAGAAATGCCGTCATCGGTAAGGCGCTCCGCAACGGAACTCGCCGCCGCAACGCAACGGTTTGTGCATTGACTGAGGCGCCCGGAGGCCGATCAAGGCATAGCGATATGTGGATTTCGCTACTATGGCCGCACCGATGCGGCACCCCGTCCGCGGTCCAGGGAGGTCAAGCGCGTGGTCGAGCCCGGCCCTGGCGAGGACCCCGGGATGGTGCGTGCCGGTTCCGTCGCGGCTGCCCGCCGGCGCGAACTCAACGTCAGCCAGCGCAGCCTGGCGGCCGAGGGCGTGATCAACGCCGGCGCCCTGATCGCCTTCGAGAAGGGCCGCAGCTGGCCGCGGGAAGGGACGCGGACGAAGCTCGAAGCGGTACTGAAATGGCCGCCGGGCACCATCGAACGGCTGCGCCGCGGGGAACCGGTCGAGACCGGCCCCGAGCGCCGGGCCGGAGCCGACGAGGTGCCGCTGATCGCCCAGGCCGTCGTCGCGGCGGCGAACACCCTCGCGTCCACCATCGAGTCACTCCCCGGGGCCGACAATCCCGAATTCATCCCGCGCGCAACAGGAATCCTGTCGGATCTGCGGCAACTCGAAGCCGTCGCCGCGCGGGCCGCCCGCATCCAGGTGACACCGGCACTGATCAAGGCGCTGAGCTCGGTGCGCAATCTGACGGACGTGCTCACGCTCCGCGCCGCGTCCGCCCCCGGAGCGACGCTGGGACAGCGGCTCTATGCCACCCGGCGCCGGGCCAATCTGACCATCGCGGAGACGGCGCAGGCCGCGGCGGTACCCGAAGACGTCGTCACCCGCCTGGAAGCCGAAGAGCCGGTACCCGCCGCATCCTGCGCCGCGGTCGAACAGTTGATCGATCAGATCGACTGGCGCTGAACGAGTTTCAGAAGCGCTCGCGATTGCGGTCGTCGGTGCGGGGGAAGTGCGCGGCCAGCGCGGCGGCGATCTCGACGAATTTGCGCCGGGTCTGCAGTGACATCTCCCTGGTACCCGAGATCACCCCGCCGGGACGGATGTGACCGTCGAACGGCACTTCGACCACGGCCTGGCCTTGTCCCGCGAACTGCTGGGCCAGGATCGAGCGGGTGCGTTTGTCGGAGTGTCCGTCCGAATCGTTGAGCACCACGACGGTGCGCTGGAGCAAGTTGGTCAACCCGCGGCTGGCCAGCCAGTCCATCGTCTGCCCGGCAGCCGCCGCACCATCCACCCACGGTGAGGACACCACGATCAGCGCGTCGAGATCGCGCAGCACCTCCTGGGTGACCGGGCTGTCCATGGTCGAGCTGCAATCCACGATCGAGATGGAGAAGTACCGGTCCAACCGTGACGTCGCCTCGCGGTAGATGGCCGGGTCGAGGATGCGCCGCCGCGCCGGGCTGGCCTCGCCTGCCAGCACGAACAGGCCGGCGGCGTTGTTGCCGACCCGGTTGCGGATGTCGGCGAAGGTGTCGAGGTGCTGATCGGTGGCGAGTTCCCAATACGAGCCGACGGCGCGCGGATCAACCCGGCTGCCCAGCTTGCCGAACGCGGTGTCCGCGTCGATCGCCACCACCCGGTCATCGGGCCGCAATTCGGCGAAAACAGAACCCACACTTGCGGATACGGTCGTCTTACCGACACCGCCCTTGCCCATGACGCCGATCTTGTAGTGGCCGCGCAGCACGCCGCGAATACTCGCCTCGAGCTCCGCCGCACGGATCTCGTCGGGGGAGGGGCCCAGATTCACCAGTCCGAAAGTGAGGGTGTGCAGCGCCCGGCGCCAGCCCCGGGTCGGCGGTGCCGGACGGGTGCGCACCAGATCACGGACCGGGATGCGGTCGGCATAGGACTGCGGCGGCGGGGGCAGCCCGGGGCCTGGCCTTGCCGCGGGCGGTGGCCACTGCTGTCCGGCGTACGGCTGGCCGGGACCCGGCGGACGCGGCGGCCCGGGGTGGGGCGGGTGTGCCGGCCACTCCGGCCGCACCCCGGCGATCGGTCCGGTGTCCTCGGCGGAGTCGCTGCTCGGGTGCGGGGCAGGTGCACGGAAAGAGCCACCCGGACGTTGTGCGTCAGCCGGGGCCGACTGCTCCCTTCTCGGCGGGATGAAGTCGACGGGCGGGCGCGGTGGCACCGGGGCGGCAGGTACCGGTGGCGGCACCGCCTTGGCCGGCGGTTCGTAATCCGATTCCTCGGGCCCGGTCCAGCCGAGCTCCTGACGCAGCGCGTCATCGCGGTCGCTCACCGCGGTCCTCCTCTGAGCCGTCTCCCGACACGGGTGTCAGGTCTCACCAGTATCAACCACCGTGCTCGATGACAGGATTGCGCCGAACCAGCCAGCAAACATCTCGGGAGGGGCTCTTGCGCCCGGCGGGCCGATGTTCCGGTGGCGGACCGCTGCATGTGAGGCGGTGGCAGTGGCCCTAGCCTGAGCCAAAAAATCCATGCTGAAGTGGAAGTATCTTCCGGATCGGGGTCGATAAATTGGTGCGCGGTGGGGTGCGTCGCCGCTGTTATGGTCGATTCCGGCGGCGGGTCGGCCGACCAGCCGCGATGGACCGAAACGGAGTCGGCAAAGTGAGATTCGGGCGCGCCGGATACCTGGTGGGCGTGCGGGGCGGTCCGGGGAAGCGGCTCCCGCGCTCCGGTGCTGACGGTGCCCAGGCGCCGGCCGCGCCCGAGGTGATTCACGCGAGCGAAGAAGACGCTGGTTCCGACGGGGCTGGCCCGGCTAAGTTGAACGCGAGAAATACGCCCGTATTGGACGCCGCCACGCAACGATCTCTGACCTGGAGGTAGGACAACGTGTCCGACGATCTGCGCGTCGCCGCGGTACGAACGATGCACGGCGTGGCCGCCGCGCCGATTCCCGGGAGATAGCGATGACCAGTTCATACCCCTCCCACGGCGAACCCTCCCACTACGACGACGTGGTCGCCGTCGAGGTCACGATCGACGGCATGCTGGTCATCGCCGACCGGCTCAACCTGGTGGAGTTCCCGATATCGCTGGGCATTCGGCCCAACATTCCGCAGCCGGAATTGCGGGATCTGGTGTGGGAGCAGGTCGCGCGGGACCTCACCGCGCAAGGCGTGCTGGATGTCTTCGGTGCACCGCATCCCGAGGTGGCTGCGATGACCGACACCCTGGCCCGTCCCGACCGGACTCTGGAGGGCCGGTGGTGGCGACGCGACGTCGGTGGGAAGATGGTGCGATTCGTGGTGTGTCGCAAGGGGGAGCGTCATGTCATTGCCGCCAGAGATGGGGAAATGCTGGTCTTACAGCGGGTGGCGCCGCAGGTCGGGTTGGCCGGCATGGTGATGGCTGTGCTGGGCAGCGCCACACCTGCCGACGTCGAACCGATGACCGCGGTGACTTCGCAGCTCGCCGACGCCCGCACGCCGAATCAGCTGGCCCAGTTCGGCATCGCGCAATCGTCGGCCCGGGTGTACGCCCAGGCGACAGCGGAGCCGGACAGCTGGGTCGAGATCACTGCCAACGAGCGGCACTCGGGCGGTACCTACAGCCAGGCCGGGGTGGCCGCCGGTGTGCTGGACTCCGCGGCCGGCCGGATCGTCTCGATCCCGCGTCGGGTCAACGGTGAACTGTTCGGCAGTTTCCTGCCGGGCACCCAGGAAAATCTGCAGCGCGCATTGGACGGGCTGGTCGAATTCCTGCCGTCGGGCACCTGGTTCGAGCCCACGGCCGACATCGACTATTTCGACGGGGACTGAAGAGGGCATCGATGGCGGGGACTCAGTCGTACGACGACGATGACTATCCCGATCCACTTCCCGGGGGGACCGAGAGTGAGATCGACAACCTGGCGGCACTGGATTTCTCGGTGGCCGAAACCGAGCCCGAAGGCTTGGTCTTCGAGGCGTTCGACGTGTACCTCACGGTGCCCGCCGACACGAACGAAACCGGTCCGGCGCATGCCGATGACGCGGAACCCGGTGGAGCACTGTTCTCGGTGACCAACCCGCCCGGCACCGTGACGGTGACGACACTGATGGACGGCCGGGTGCAGCGGATCGAGCTGGCGCCGTCGGCGGTCTTGGCCACCGAGGAGCAGCTGGCCGACGAGATCGTGGTGATCGCGGGGCTGGCCACCCAGCGGGCCCGCTCCGCGCAGTTCACCTACATGCTCGACGGGATGCGCCGCGAGGGCCAGGACGATGTGGTCACCCGCGACTTCCTAAAGCGGGATCTCGATCTGCCGTCACCCGAAGAGGTCGATGCCGCCCAGGCCCGGGTTTTCGCCAACAGGTATGCAGGTGACCATGACTGAACATCTGGCGAATCTGTTCGGGACCGCTGTCGGCATGCTGCCCGGTTCCCCTGCCCGGTCCCTGGAACTGTTCAGCGAGATCACCGCGGCGGACGAGACGGCCTGTGACGCCTGGGTGGGGCGGATCCGGTGCGGGGACACCGACCGGGTGACCCTGTTCCGGGCCTGGTTCTCGCGCGGCAATTTCGGGCAGCTCGCCGGCCGCGCCGAGGTGTCGATGAACAGCGTCGGAGCCAGGATCCCGATCGGTGGGCTGTACGGCGACATCACCTATCCGGTGAATTCGCCGCTGGCCATCACGATGGCCTTCGCGGTGCGCGAAGCCGCCGAGGGTAATTACGCGGACGCCATCGAGGCCCTGGACGACGCACCCGCCGCCGGTGCGGAGTACCTGGTGGCGTGGATCAAGGCCGTCATCTACGGCGCCGCCGAACGCTGGACCGACGTGATCGACCAGGTGCGCGGTGCGGCCGGCTGGCCGGACAAGTTCCTGGGCGCGGCCGCGAGTGTGGCGCACGGCGTCGCGGTGGCCAATCTGGGCTTGTTCACCGAGGCCGAACGCCGGCTGACCGAGGCCAATTCGGCACCGGCCGGTGAGGCGTGTGCACCGGCGATCGCCTGGTTCCTGGCCATGACCCGGCGCAGCCAGGGCAACGAGGACGCGGCCATTGCATTGCTGGAGTGGCTGCAGGCCACCCACCCGTCACCCAAAGTGACTGCCGCCCTGCGAGATCCGGCCTACCGGATGGAGACCACCACAGCCGAGAAGATCGCCGCACGCACCGACCCGTGGGATCCGGCCAGTGTCACCGCGGACAACTCGGGCCGGGAACTGCTGCTGGCGCAGGCCCAGGCCGAGCTCGATCGGCAGATCGGGCTGAGCCGGGTGAAGGAGCAGATCGAGAAGTACCGTGCCGCGACGCAGATGGCCAAGGTTCGGGCCGCCCGCGGGATGAAGGTCGCCCAGCAGTCCAAGCACATGATCTTCACCGGGCCACCCGGTACCGGCAAGACCACCATCGCCCGCGTGGTCGCGAACATCCTGGCCGGGCTGGGTGTCATCACCGAACCCAAA
This sequence comes from Mycobacterium sp. BMJ-28, assembly GCF_054404835.1. Classification (NCBI taxonomy): domain Bacteria; kingdom Bacillati; phylum Actinomycetota; class Actinomycetes; order Mycobacteriales; family Mycobacteriaceae; genus Mycobacterium; species Mycobacterium sp. BMJ-28. Next base: position 68,456 of record NZ_CM136783.1, read on the forward strand.
CTCGTGGAGACCTCCCGCAAGGATTTCGTCGCGGAGTACGAGGGGCAGTCGTCGGTCAAGACGTCGCGGACCATCGACCGGGCTGTCGGCGGCGTGCTGTTCATCGACGAGGCGTACACCCTGGTGCAGGAACGCGACGGGCGGGCCGACCCGTTCGGCACCGAGGCGCTGGACACCCTGCTGGCCCGGATGGAGAACGACCGCGACCGCCTGGTCGTCATCATCGCCGGGTACAGCGCCGACATCGACCGACTGCTGGAGACCAATGACGGGTTGCGCTCACGCTTTTCCACCCGGGTGGAGTTCGATTCCTACGCTCCGGAGGAGATCGTCGATATCGCCAAGGTCATTGCCGAAGCCAATGATTCACGCCTCAGCGAGGAGGCGGCCAAGCGCGTGCTGGAGGCCGCGACGCTGTTGGGCCAGCGCGACCTGAACGGTAAGCCGGCACTGGACATCGCGGGTAACGGCCGGTACGCCCGGCAGCTGGTCGAGGCAGGCGAGCAGAGCCGAGACATGCGGCTGGCCCGCTCGATCGACTTCGAGAACCTGGACGTCGATGCGCTCAGCGAAGTGACCGGTGAGGACATGGCCGCCGCGATCGACGCCGTGCACGCCCGACTGAACATCGGCGACTGACCGGATGGCAGGCTTCCGGCTCACCACCAAGGTCCAGGTCAGCGGATGGCGATTTCTGCTGCGCCGGGTCGAGCATGCGATCGTGCGCCGGGACACCCGGATGTATGACGACCCGCTGCAGTTCTACAGCCGGGCGGTCGGCGCGGGCATCGTCATCGCGGTACTGGTCTGTCTGGGCGCCGCGCTGCTGGCCTACTTCAAACCGCTCGGAAAGCGGGGCGAAGACGCCCTGCTGGTGGACCGCACCACCAATCAGCTCTACGTCGTGCTGCCGGGGAACGGCGAACTGCGGCCCGTCTACAACCTGACCTCGGCGCGCCTGGTGCTGGGCAACGCCAACACCCCGTCGGCGGTGAAATCCGATGAGCTGAACCGGATGTCGAAAGGCCAGCCGGTCGGTATCCCCGGCGCGCCGTATGCCACCCCACTGGGTGCCCCGGCCTCGACGTGGACTTTGTGTGACACGGTGACCAAACCCGACAGCGTGGCGCCCTCGGTGCAGACCGCGGTACTGATCATGCCGCCGGCGGTCGACTCCTCGGTTGGCCCGATCCGGCCCAGTCAGGGTGTGTTGGTGTCCTACCAGGACCGCAATTGGCTGGTGACCGACGACGGCAGGCATTCGATCGACCTGGCCAACCGGGCCGTCACGAGCGCGGTCGGCATCCCGGTCACCGCGCGCCCGACGCCCATCTCGGAAGGCCTGTTCAACGCCCTGCCCAACGCCGGGCCATGGCAGCTATCCGACGTCCCCGCGGCTGGGGCGCCCAATACCGTCGGGCTGCCACCGAATTTGGTGATCGGGTCGGTGTTCAAGACCATCACCGATTCCACCGAACAGCAGTACGTGGTGCTTCCCGACGGTGTCGCGAAGGTCAACGGCACCACCGCGGCCGCGTTGCGTGCGTCCAACTCGTTCGGGCTGATCTCGCCGCCGTCCGTGGAGGCCAGCGACGTCGCCAAGATCCCCGAACAGATCTTCGTCTCGCCGCTGCCCGATCAGCCGATGGACATCCGGCTGCGCCATGACGCCCCGACGTTGTGCTGGTCCTGGCAGCGCGAGCCCGGCGACCAGTCACCCCGCCAGACCGTGATGAGCGGCCGTCATCTGCCCGTTCCGGCGGCGAGGATGAACGCGGGCATCCGCCAGATCGCCGGCACCACAACGGTGTACATCGATGGCGGGCAGTTCATTCGGCTGCAGTCACCGGACCCGCGCTACGGCGAGGCGCTGTACTACATCGACCCGCAGGGCATCCGGTACGGCCTGCCGAACCTGGACACCGCCGGCATTCTGGGACTGGCGTCGCCGCAGACCGCGCCGTGGCAGGTGGTCAGCCTGCTGGTCGACGGTCCGGTGTTGTCCAAGGAGGCCGCGCTGCTCGAGCACGACACCCTGCCCGCCGACCCCGATCCCCGCAAGGTCGTCGATGGGGCCGCCGCCCAGCAGGCGCCGGCGGCCGGCGATCCGGCGGCGCCTAATGGTGCCGCACCGTTACCGATGCCCGCGCCGGGCGCACCGATACGTTAGGGAAGGAGTCGGTGCGATGACCACGAAGAAGTTCACTCCGACCATCCGGCGGGGCCCGCGCCTGACCCCGGGCGAAATCACCGTCACCCCACCCGACGACCTGGGTATCGAGATCCCGCCGTCGGGTCTGCAGAAGGCGCTGCCGTACGTCATGGGCGGCGGCATGCTCGGCATGCTCGCGATCATGATCTTCACCGGCATCCGGCAGCTTTCCCCGTACATGCTGATGATGCCGCTGATGATGATCATGGGGACGGTCGGCTTCATGGCCGGCGGCGGTCCCGGCGGCAAGAAGGTCCCGGAGATCAACGCCGACCGCAAGGAGTACCTGCGCTATCTGGCCGGGTTGCGGTCCCGCGTCACGGCCTCGGCGGCCGCGCAGGTCACCTTCTTCGCTTATCACGCACCGCATCCCGGGGATCTGTTGTCGCTGGTCGGCACCAACCGGCAGTGGTCGCGTCCGGCCAACGGCGACTTCTTCGCGGCCACCCGGATCGGTATCGGCGCCGAGCCCGCCGTCGACAGGCTGCTCAAACCCGCGGTCGGCGGCGAGCTGGCGGGGCCCCAGGGCGCACCGCAGCCGCACCTGGAGCCGGTCAGCCACATGTGGCTGATCAAGTTCCTGCGCACCCACGGGCTGATCCACGACTGCCCGAAACTGGTGCAGCTGCGCACTTTCCCGACCATCGCGGTGGGTGGTGAGCCGGTCGGAGCGGCGCGCCTGCTGACCGCCATGATCTGCCATCTGGCGGTGCTGCATCCGCCGGATCTGTTGCAGATCCGCGTGCTCACCGACAGCCCGGAGGATCCGGCGTGGGCGTGGCTGAAGTGGCTGCCGCATGTGCAGCACCAGTCAGACACCGACGCAGCCGGCCCGACGCGGCTGGTGTTCACCAGGCCGGACGGCTTGTCCGACCTCACCGCACGCGGCCCGCACACCGCCGATGCCGCCCCGTCGGGTGCCTACGTCGTCGTCGTCGATCTCACCGGTGGCCGAGCCGGGTTCCCGGTGGACGGCCGCGCCGGGGTCACGGTGATCACGCTGGGCAACCACCGGGGGTCGGCGTACAAGCTCAAGGTGGACGCCGACGGCTCGGCGGAAGACAAACTGGCCCAACAGGGTTGGCGCCAGGTGGCCAGTGCCGCGGATGCGATGACGCCGGCCCAGGCGGCCCGGATCGCCAGGAAGCTGGCTGGCTGGTCGATCACGGGCACCATCATCGACAAGACCACCCGGGTGCAGAAGAAGGTCGCCACCGAGTGGCACCAGCTGGTCGGCGCCCAGACCGTGGAGGAGGTCACCCCGGCGCGCTGGCGGATGTTCACCGACACCGACCGGGATCGGCTGCGGATCCCGTTCGGCCACGAACTCAAGACCGGTGACATCATGCACCTGGACATCAAGGAGGGCGCCGAGTTCGGCGCCGGCCCGCATGGAATGCTGATCGGTACAACGGGATCCGGCAAGTCAGAGTTCCTGCGCACGCTGATCCTGTCGCTGGCGGCCACCCATCACCCGGATCAGGTGAACCTGTTGCTCACCGACTTCAAGGGTGGCTCCACCTTTCTCGGCATGGAGAAGCTGCCGCATACCGCCGCGGTGGTGACCAATATGGAGGAGGAGGCCGAACTGGTCAGCCGGATGGGTGAGGTGCTCACCGGCGAACTGGACCGCAGGCAGTCCATCCTCCGGCAGGCCGGTGTGCAGGTCGGCGCCGCCGGTGCGCTCTCCGGCGTCGCCGAGTACGAGAAGCACCGCGAACGCGGTGCCGACTTGGCCCCACTGCCAACGCTTTTCGTCGTCGTCGACGAGTTCGCCGAACTGCTGCAGAACCACCCGGACTTCATCGCGTTGTTCGACCGAATCTGCCGCGTCGGCCGGTCACTGCGGGTCCACCTGTTGCTGGCCACTCAGTCACTCAATACCGGCGGTGTCCGGATCGACAAGCTGGAACCCAACCTGACATACCGTATTGCGTTGCGCACCACCAGTTCTTCGGAGTCCAAGGCGGTCATCGGCACGCCGGAGGCGCAGTACATCACCAACAAGGAGAGTGGCGTCGGGTTCCTCCGGGTCGGGATGGAGGACCCGGTGAAGTTCCACAGCGTGTACACCGGAACCAATTACGTGCCCACCGTTGCCGACGCGGGCGATGACGCCCCGCGCGTCCAGACCAAGCGCCAGGTGGTGCGGATCCAGCCCTTCACCGCGGCACCGCTTCTGGACGCCACGCACGCCGCAGGAGTTTCGTCATGACGAACGGCCTGACCGACTTCGGTGACCAGCGAGTGCTGCGCGAGGTCGTCCTCGAGCAGCTGACCACCGGCGAGGTCCGGGCGTACGCGATGTGGCTGCCGCCGCTGGCCGATCCCACCCCGGTGAATGAGCTCGTCGAGCGGGATCACCGCCAGCCGTTGCGCTTCGGGCTGGGCATCATGGACGAGCCGCGCAGGCACCGCCAGGAGGTCTGGGGTGTCGACGTGTCCGGCGCCGGCGGCAACATCGCCGTCGGAGGGGCGCCGCAGACCGGGAAGTCCACGTTCCTGCAGACCCTGGTGCTTTCGGCGGCGGCCACGCACACGCCCCGGCAGGTGCAGTTCTACTGCATCGACATGGGCGGCGGCGGCCTGATGTACCTGGAGGGACTGCCGCACGTCGGCGGTGTCGCCACGCGCGCCGAGCCGGATCGGGTGAACCGGGCGGTCGCCGAGGTCAAGGCCGTGCTGCGACAGCGGGAGGCGACCTTCAAGCAGTACCGGGTGGGTTCGATCGCGGCGTACCGGCAGATGCGCGAGGACCCGAACCATCCGGCATCCGCCGACCCGTTCGGCGACGTGTTCCTCGTCATCGACGGGTGGCCGGCGTTCGTCGGCGAATTCCCCGATCTCGAGCCGGTGGTGCAAGACCTGGCCGCGCAGGGACTGGCATTCGGCGTGCACACCGTGATCGCCACCCCGCGCTGGACGGAACTGCGCTCCCGGGTCCGCGATTATCTGGGCACCAAGGTCGAGTTCCGGCTCGGAGATGTCAACGAGACACAGGTCGACCGGATGACCCGGGAGATCCCGGCGAATCGGCCCGGCCGCGCGATCTCCACGGAGAAACACCATCTGATGATCGGCGTGCCCCGGCTGGACGGTGTGCACAGTGGCGCCGACCTGGTGCCGGCGATCACCGCGGCCGTCGAGCACATCGCGTCCCTGCACACCGAGGAAGCCCCGCAGGTCAGGGTGCTGCCGAGCAGGATTCATCTACACGAGATGGACCCGAACCCACCCACACCCGAGGCCGACTACCGCACCCGGTGGGCCATTCCGCTCGGGGTACGGGAGTCGGATCTGTCGGTGGCTTACACCGACATGCAGCGCAGCCCGCACGTGCTGGTGTTCGGTGCACCGAAGTCCGGCAAGACCCGGATTGCGCACGCGATCACCCGAGCTATTTGCTTGCGCAACAATCGGGATCAGGTTCGGTTCATGGTCGGAGATTTCCGGTCCGGTTTGCTGGATGCGGTTCCGGACAGCCATCTGCTGGCGGCCGGAGCCATCAACCGCAACGCCGCGGCCCTGGACGAGTCGGTCAAGGCGCTCGCGGTGCTGCTACAGCAGCGACTGCCACCGGCGGACCTGACCACCACCCAATTGCGATCGCGATCCTGGTGGTCCGGACCAGATATCGTGCTGCTCGTCGACGACTGGCACATGGTCGTGGCGGCGGCCGGGGGGATGCCCCCGATGGCCCCGTTGTGGCCCCTGCTACCCGCGGCCGCCGACATCGGCTTGCACCTCATCGTGACCTGCCAGATGAGCCAGGCGCAGCGGGCCACCATGGACCGGTTCGTCGGTGCGGCGTACGGCGCGGGAAGCCCGACGTTGTTCCTGTCCGGCGATAAGACGGAGTTTCCGACGAGCGCCTTCAAGCTCAAGCGCAGGCCTCCTGGCCAGGGAATTCTCGTCTCGCCGGACGCCAAGGAAGTGATTCAGGCGGCCTACGTGGATCCACCGGAAGAAGAAGTGTTAGTGGCACCGCACAACCACGGTTAGTATGGATTTCGAGCCGCTTAGCAAAATTGACGGCGGCGGGGTAGCAAACGGATCGGGGGGTCTGGTTTTGAAGCGATTCTGCGGTACATGCGGTCCCCATCCATTAGATGTCATCCAGTTCGTGTGGAACGTTTGAGGAGGAGCTGCACATGCAACCTATGGAGCATTCACCCGCAGTGCTGGGGATCGGCGGCCAGGTGGTGGCCAACGGGTCACGTGGTCTGAGCGCCGGAACCGCTGCGACAAGCGAGGCGATGGCGCTACTGCCTGCGGGGGCCGAAGAGGTCTCGGCCCAGGCCGCCCTGGCGTTTGCTAGCGAGGCGGCACAGGTGGCCGCCCTGAACGCCTACGCCCAGCAGGAATTGTCCCGCGCCGGGGCCGCCTACCTGGAGTCTTCGGGGATCTACACGACGGTGGACGCCGAGGGCGCCGCCACCCTCACGTAACTCGCTCATCGTCCGCTGGAAATTGACGAGACCGAAGCTGGCAAACAATGTCTGCAGTCCCCGCAATGTTGGCGATGTTCTATGAGGCTTTGCCTCCGGAGATCAACACCGGCCGCTTGATGGCCGGCGCCGGCCCGACGCCGATGTTCCAGGCGGCGGCGGCCTGGGAAACCCTGGCGATCTCGCTGGAGACCCAGGCCGAAGAACTGGCCGCGAGCCTGGCCTCGCTGACGGGCTCGTGGCAGGGCCAGGCCAGTGAACAAGCCGTCACCGCCACCACGCCGATGGTGGTGTGGTTGCGCAGCACCGCCCTGCAGGCCCAGAAGCGAGCCATGCAGGCTGTCGCACAAGCCAATTCGTACATGCTCGCGATGGCGGTCACTCCGCCGCTGCCCGAGATCGCGATGAACCACGTCACGAATGCGGTGCTGAACGCCACCAATTTCCTCGGCGTGAACGCGGTGCCCATCGGCGTCAACGAAGCCGACTACATCCGGATGTGGGAGCAGGCCGCCGCCGTGATGTTCGGATACCAGGCCGAGACCACCGCGAACACCATCTTCGAACCGATCCCGCCGATGCAACCGATCGTGGTACCCGGTGTCGGGGAAGCCGGGCTGGGGATGGTCACGGGCCAGCTCGCTGCCACACTGCCCGGCTCGGCGCTGCGCGAGGTCGCGTTCGCGCACACCACGATGCAGGCGACGCTGGAATCGGCGGGCCTGACGGTGGGCCGCGGGGCAGCCTTCGCCGGTCAGGCCGAGCAACGGGCGCAGGGCGCGGCGCAGAAAGCGGACAAGGCCCAAGGCCAGCAGACCCAGCAGCTGCTGCAGCAGGGAATGCAACAGGGCATGCAGATTGCGTCCCAGCTCGGGCAGACGCTGCTGCAAGCGCCCCAGCAGATGACGCAGGGCGTCACCCAGGGCGCGCAGACGCTGACCCAGCCACTGCAACAGGTCAGTTCGATCTTCGGCCAGATGGGTGGCAGTGGGGCGCGCCAGTTCGGGTTGGCCGGCGCCAGCCCATTCTCCGAGCATCCGCTGCTGGGTGGGTCCGGCGCGTCGTCGGGCGCCGGGCTGGTGCGTGCTGCGTCGCTGCCCGGTGCGGGCGGCACGCTAGCCCGTACCCCGCTGATGTCGAGCCTGGTGGGTTCCCCGGCGCCGGCGGGGGCACCGGCGCGGGACTGGCGCCGGTGGGTGCCGGTTCGGGATCCGGCAGTGGTGGCCCGATGAACGGAGGACGCCACCGGGAGAAGGACGGTGGCACCCGCAAGGCGCTCGCCGCGCCGTCACCGCTGGCGCATGGTTTCGATGAAGACGATGACGACTGGTAGACGGCCGGTGGTCGGCGCCGGCAACACACAAACTTCCCGGCCGAGGGGGCTGGAAGACTCGCCAACACGTGGTGAGGAAACAGGAAAAGGAAAGGCAGCTTCATCATGAGTGTTGCAGGACAGGGGATGGAAGCCGATCTCTCCGTCATCGCGGGTGAATCGGGGAACTTTCAGCGGATCGCCGACCAGTTGAGAAGTGTGATGGCCCACGTCGAGCAGGTCGCCGGTGGGCTGCAACCACAGTGGAAGGGCTCGTCAGCGCTCGCTGCCCAGGCCGCTCTGCTGCGCTTCCACGAAGCCGCCACCGCGCAGAACCGTGAGCTCGACGACATCTCGGAGAACCTGGGTATCGGTGGTACGCAGTACGGCAGCACCGACGAAGACCAGGCCAGCGCCCTCGCCAGCCGGATGCTGTAGCACCCAAACCACCGACCACCAAGAAACGGAGTCTCATATCATGTTGCAGACATGGAATTTCGCCGCCATCACCGCCGGAGCGCACGATATCCACGGCGCCGTGGGTACCACCCAAAGCCTGCTCGAAGAGGGTGAGGCGTCCCTGGGCCGGCTCGCCTCCACCTGGACCGGCGATGCGCAAGAGTCCTACCACACCTTGCAGACCCGCTGGAACAGCACTGCGGCGGAACTGAACTCGGCCCTGCAGAACCTGGCGCAGACCATTGATGAGGCTGCCCAACAGATGACGCAGACCGAACTCCACGTCAAAGGAATGTTCCACGGATAAGGCCGTTGCGCGCAGGGTGGGCGGATCAGCTTTCGGCTGTCCGCCCACCTCCTGCGCGGATACGCGCGAATCACCTACGAGAGGCAATCATGTCGGCCGACTATGACCGGCTCTTCCATTCGGCCGGCCCAGCCGACGGCGAGGCCAGCAACGAAACCGAGGGCGCGGCAACAACTGTCACGCCACCGCCGATGCCGATCCATCCATCGGCCCCGCGGGCGAGCGAGGTGACGCCGCCTTCGATGCCCGTCGCACCCACCCAGACTCAGGCAACCGGGATTCCGGCGCCGCGCGAATCGGAGATCACCGCGCAGATCCGGCCGAGCCAGCACACCGGCCCGCAGCGGGCGCAGAGTGGGGCGCTGCGCACCCCGCCGCCCGCCCACGCGGCGGGGGCGCGGTACGAACAGCAGCGGCCCGCTCCGGCTCCGCAGCCCCGGAGTGCTCCCGCTCCGTCGCCCAGTCAGCACTTCGCCGAGGCGCCCGAACAGTTTTGGTCGCAGAACCAGCCGCCTGCCGGCCAACCCGCCCCGACGTCGGCGGCCAGCATGGGCAACCACCGCGCCATCGATGCGCTGTCGCACGTCGGCGTCCGCACCGCGGTGAAGATGCCGTCCCAACGTGGTTGGCGGCACTGGCTTTACCTGTGCACCCGGATCAACCTCGGCCTTTCGCCCGACGAGACGTACGAGATGGAGCTCAACGCACGAATCCGGCGTAACGCCAGGGATTCCTACCAGATCGGCGTCTTCGGCCTCAAGGGCGGCGTCGGCAAGACCGCCGTCACCGTCGCGCTCGGTTCGGCACTGAGCCGGGTTCGCGGTGACCGTATCCTGGCGATCGACGCCGACCCGGATGCCGGCAACCTCGCCGATCGGGCCGGCAGGCAGTCCGCCGCGACGGTCTCAGATCTGTTGTCGGACAAGGAGTTGGCCCGCTACAACGATATCCGCGCGTACACCAGCATGAACGGCGCCAACCTCGAGGTGCTGTCCTCCGAGGAATACAGCGCGGCCCGCCGGGAGTTCAACGACGAGGACTGGAAGGGTGCCGTCGGCATCGTCTCGCGCTACTACAACCTGGTGCTCGCCGACTGCGGCGCCGGTCTGTTCCAGCCGGCCTCCCGCGGTGTGCTGTCCACGGTGTCGGGTCTGGTGATCGTGGCGAGCGCCTCCATCGACGGGGCCCGGCAGGCCGCGGTCACGATGGACTGGTTGCGCAGCAACGGATATCAGGATCTGCTGGGCCGGTCCTGCGTCGTGGTCAATCACGTCACGCCGGGCAAGACCAATATCGACGTGGAAGATCTCGTGCAGCAGTTCGAGCGGCATGTCGCGCCCGGCCGGGTGGTGGTCCTGCCGTGGGACAAGCACATCGCCGCCGGCACCGAGATCCAGTTGGAATTGTTGAGCAGCACCTTCCAGCGCCGGATCCTGGAACTGGCCGCGGCACTGTCCGACGACTTCGACCGGCTCGAGCGCCGTTGACCGCCACCTCCGCGGCCCCCACGTCCTCGAGCGTGACCCCGGGCCGGCCGTCGACCACCAGGGTCACCATCCTGACGGGCCGCCGCATGACCGACCTGGTGTTACCGGCGTCCGCCTCGATCGAGACCTACATCGATGAGACGGTCAACGTGCTCGCCGACCTGCTCGATGACACACCCGCCGACGTGCTGGCGGGATTCGACTTCAAGGCGCAGGGCGAGTGGGCCTTCGCTCGGCCAGGAGCGCCACCGCTCAAGGCCACCGAATCGCTCGACGACGCGGGAGTGGTGGACGGATCGCTGCTGACGTTGGTGTCGGTCAGTCGCACCGAACGTTATCGGCCGCTGGTCGAGGACGTGATCGACGCCATCGCCGTGCTCGACGAGTCGCCGGTGTTCGATCGGACCGCACTCAACCGATTCGTCGGGCTGGCACTTCCGGTGGTCTCGACCGTCATCGTGGTCACCGCACTGGTCGCGTGGTCGCAGTCCGGGCACCCGTGGTGGTGGGCGGTCGCGGTCGGTGTGCTGGGACTCGGTCTGCTCGGTGGAAGCCTGTTGTCCAAGAACCGGTTCGGAAATCTGGATATGGCGGAAAGTCTGCTGGCGGCGTCCCTTCCCGCGTTGGCGGGCGCCGTGGCACTGGCGGTGCCGCTGCCCAGGGACGCCGATGGGCTCGGGGCGCCCCAGATCGCCGGCGCGGCCGGCCTCGTCCTGCTCTACGCGCTGGCCACCCGGGGTGGTCCGCGCCGGCGGGCCGATCTGGCGTCCTTCCTGGCGGTGGGTGCCAGCGCACTCACCGCGGCGGCCATTGCCTACGGGTATGGCGTTGCGGAGTGGGTGCCCGCCGGTGCCATCGCCTTCGGCCTGATCGTGGTGACGAACGCCGCGAAGTTGACCGTCGCCGTGGCCCGCATCGCGTTGCCGCCGATTCCGGCACCCGGCGAGACGGTGGCCAACGACGAGTTGCTCGATCCCGTCTTGCATCCCGACGGTGCCGACGAGGAAAGCCCCACCTGGCAGGCCATCATCGCGTCGGTCCCGGAATCGGCGGCCAGGCTCAGCGAGCGCAGCCAGCTGTCGAAGCAGTTGCTCAACGGCTTTCTCACCGCCGGTGCGATCGTGCTGGCCGCCGGCGCGATCGCGGTGGTGGAGCAGGGCCACTTTTTTGTGCACAGCCTGATCGTGGCCGGGTTGGTGGCCGCGGTGAGCGGCTTCCGGTCCCGGCTGTACGCCGAACGGTGGTGTGCCTGGGCCCTTTTGGCAATCGCGGTGGTGGTGCCGACCGGCGTGATGATCCGGCTGTGCCTCTGGTATCCGCAGTCGGCATGGCTGGTGCTGGCCGGCTACGTGGCATTGGCAGGGGTGGCCCTGATCATCATCGGCGCCACCGATGATGTGCAGCGGGTCTCCCCGGTGACCAAGCGCATCCTCGAACTGCTCGACGGCGCGGCGATCGCCGCGGTGATCCCACTGCTGCTGTGGATCGCCGGGGTGTACGACCTGCTGCGAAACCTGCGGTTCTAGACCGCCTGCACCGGGTCGATGCCCAGATCCTTGTAGGTGACCAGCGCGACGAACGGCACACCCAAGCCGGCGAACAGCCCGGCGGCCACGTCGCCGCGGTCCACCATCGGGATCACCCCAACCACCTCGGCACCGACCTGCCGCACCCGGTCGTAGGCCTTCTGCGTCGACCCACCGGTGCTGATCACGTCGTCGACCAGCAGCACCCGGTCGCCGCTCTGCAGCCGGGTGCCCTCGATCCACTGCTCCCGCCCGCGCTGCTTCTGCTCCTTGCGCACCGAGAACCAGGCCTTGCCGGTCACCATCGCGATGCCGTGCGCCAACGGGTCCGCGCCCATGGTCAGTCCGCCGACGGCGTCGAACTCGATACCGTTGAGGGCGGCCAGGTCGGCCACGGCCCGGCTGACGGTGGTGAGCCGCTCGCCGGTGTCGATGGCGTACTTGCCGTCGATGTAGTCGTGACTCAGTTGTCCGCTGACCAGCCGGAACGGTTCTTCTCGGCGCTCATGGGCGCGGGTGCGGATCAGATCGAAGGCTGCCTGCCAGGTGTCCGGACGCTGCATACCCCGAATCGTATTGCACCCTCGTTGGACCGTTCAGCCCTGCCGGGCCCGTCGCGTCAATTCCACTGAGGCCGAACGCAATTCGTTGATCCCGTTGATCGGCGCGGCGTAGCCGGCCCGGGTGTAGGCCATCCCGCGCGGCGTGAGCACCCGCAGATCCAGTCCGTAGCGGTCGGCGGCGGTGCAGGTCGCCGCCGTCGCGTCCGGATACCCGCTGAGCGTCTGGGCGATGGCGGTCAGGGCGTCGGCATGGTCGGCGTTGAGATGGGCGATGGCGCCGGCCGCGTGCGGGGAGACCGGATCGGGTTCGGCGGCCGCGTAGTCGGCGCCGCTGGTGGAGTCCATCCGCCCGTAGCCGCCGACCCAGCGCACCCGCTGCACCTGCAGCACCCACAGGGTGAAGTCGCTGTAATCGATGTAGTACTTCGCCGCAGGCACGGCATCGAGATGCGCCTGCCGGGCGGCCGCCAGGTCGGTACCGGCCGGCCGGGTGACGGTACCGGCCAGAGTGATCCGCCCCGACGCCAGCGGATCCTCCGGCGCGTCCGGCGCCACGATCGAGATGCTGGCGCGCTGATCGCCGGCCAGGTTGCGGCCGTGCTCGGCCATATTGGACACGCACAACACCGGCGCTCCGCCCACCAGGCCGTAGGTGACGAAAGACGCCCACGGGTCGCCCTCGGCGGTGAGGGTGGCCAGGGTGCCGGCATTGGTGGAGGAGGCGATGGTGCGGGCCTCCTCGGCCGCCGACGGCCGGGTCGCGTTGATGACGGGGGTCAGGGCCGGCGGGATGCTCGGGGCATCGCCCGGGTCGCCGTGATCGCGCAGGATAGAGCCGGAATCAGCCACGTCGGCACCATACCCACAAACCTGCGGGGTGTACGAACGTCGGCGGTCGGGTACGGATGGACACGTGGCTTTGGTGAATCTTGCATTCGACGCGTGGCTGCCCGCGCAGCGGTGGTACTCGGGACGTGGCAGACAACTGCGCGCGGTGGTGCCGGCGCAGACGGTGCCGTTGGCCCACGATCTGGAGCTGGCGCTGCTGGACGTCCGTTTCGCCGACGGGCCGTCGGAGCAGTACCAGGTGCTGGTGCGGTGGGGGACCGGCGCGGACGACGCCCGGATCGGGACGGACGGTGACCGCGTCGGATATGACGCGATGGCCGACCCGGCGGCAGCCGGCGTGCTGCTCACCCTGCTCGAGGCCGGCCAGGCCGTCGGACCGCTGACGTTCGTCCGCGAACCGGGTGCGGAGCTCCCCGCGGACCGGGCCGGCCGCCGACTCGGCGCCGAGCAGTCCAACACCAGCGTGGTGTTCGGCAACCAGGCCATCCTCAAGGTCTTCCGCCGCGTCATCGCCGGCACCAATCCCGATATCGAATTGACCCGCGCGCTGACCGGCAACCCGCATGTGACGCCACTGCTGGGCTCTTACCACCTGAACACCGGTGCGCAGTCCTATGCGCTGGGCATGCTCACCACCTTCGCCGCCGGCTCCACCGACGGGTGGGATCTGGCGCTGGCCGCCGCACGCGATCAGACCGCCGACTTCACCGCCGACTCGTACCGGCTCGGTGAAGCCGTCGGGCGCGTGCACACCGCACTGGCCGCGGTGCTGGGCACCTCGAGCGCGGCGTTCCCGGTCGACACCTGGATCCAGCGGCTGCGGGCGGTGGCTGCCGCGGTTCCCCAACTGCGCGACTACGTGCCGCAGATCGAGACGCGTTACCGCGCGCTGACCGACGCACCGTCCACCGTCCAGCGGATCCACGGCGACCTGCACCTCGGTCAGGTGTTGCGCACCCCGGACACCTGGCTGGTGATCGACTTCGAGGGCGAGCCCGGCCAGCCACTGGACGAACGCCGACGCCCGGATTCTGCGCTGCGCGACGTCGCAGGCATGTTGCGCTCCTACGACTATGCCGCGCACGGCGAGCGGGACTGGGTGGACCGCAACTGCGCGGCCTTCTGTGACGGGTACGCCGCCGTCAGCGGCACCGATCCCCGCCGTGACGCGGCGGTGCTGGCCGCTTACGAACTGGACAAGGCCGTGTACGAGGTCGGCTACGAAGCCCGGTACCGGCCGGACTGGCTGCCGATACCGCTGGGCGCCGTCGCGCGGGTGCTGGCCGGGTAGTCCCGGCTCTCCCGTCCCATCCGCAGCCGCCTCACGGCGGGCTCACAGGTTCGCCCACGGTCGCGATGGCTGACTGTTGCGTGTGACCAACCTTCGGGACAGGGCCGTCCTGGCCGCGCTGTTGATCGGCACGGCCTTGCTCTACGTGTGGAACATCACCGTCAATGGGATGGGCAATCAGTTCTACGCCGCGGCCGCGCAGGCCGGTTCGGTGGACTGGGAGGCGTTGCTGTTCGGGTCGCTGGATGCGCACAACTTCATCACGGTGGACAAGCCGCCGGTGTCGCAGTGGGTGATGGGCTTGTCCGGTCAGGTGTTCGGGTTCAGCAGTGCCAGCATGTTGGTGCCGGAGGCGCTGATGGCCGTCGGTGCGGTCTGGTTGGTGTACGGGGCGGTGCGCAGGATCAGCGGGCAGTGGGCCGGCGTGCTGGCGGGGACCGCTCTGGCCCTGACGCCGGTGGCGGCGTTGATGTTCCGGTTCAATAACCCCGACGCGGTGATGGTGCTGCTGATGACGGCGGCCGCCTACTGCGCGGTGCGGGCCCTGGGTGAGCGTGGCGCACGCTGGATCGCCCTGGCCGGGGTGGCGTTGGGGTTCGCGTTCCTGGCCAAGATGCTGGAAGGCCTGATGGTGCTGCCCGCGATCGGGCTGGTCTATCTGGTGGCCGCAACCGGCTCGCTCCGGCGGCGGTTGCTGCACCTGCTCGGCAGCCTCGCGGCATTCCTGGCCTCGGCGGGGTGGTTCGTCCTGCTCACCCTGGTCTGGCCGGCGTCGACGCGGCCGTATCTGGCCGGTTCCACCGACAACAACTTCATGAACCTGGTGCTGGGCTACAACGGCTTTGCCCGGGTACTGGGGCGGCACAACTCGACCAGCTTCGGGTCGATGGGAGTTCAGGGCAGCGGCTTCGGCGACTGGGGCACTCAGTCCCAGGGTGCGACAAGGCTTTTCAACGGCGAGTTCGGCTTCGAGATCGGCTGGTTGCTGCCGGGGGCGCTGCTGGCCATCGTGCTGGTGTTGGTGGAACGCGGCCGGGCGCCGCGCACCGATCGGGTCCGCGCGGGTGCGGTGTTGTTCGGCGGCTGGATCCTGGTGGACGGATTGGTGCTCAGTCTGATGCACGGAACCGTGCACGCCTATTACTGTCTTTCCCTGGCGCCGGCGGTCGCCGCGATGTTCGCCATCGGCGCGCGCCAGATGTGGGTTGGGCGCGAAAGATGGTTCGGCAGAATCGGGTTGACCGTGCTTCTGGCCGGCACCGCGGCCTGGGGCTGGTGGTTGCTGCAGCGGAACGCGCACTGGCTGCCCGGCATCCGCTGGGCCGTGCTGGCGTTGGCGGTCGCGGCGCCGGCGTGCTGGGTGCGCAGGCCCGCGGTGGCGCGCGGTGCCCTGGTGCTCGCGCTGGGTGCCGCGCTGCTCGGGCCCGCGGCCTATGCCGTGGCCACCGTCGCGAACGCGCACCAGGGTGGCGGTCCCACCGTCGGCCCGCACCGAACGGGTAAGGACACCGGAATGTGGGGCCGCGACGGCGACTCCCCGCAGCTGCAATCGTTGTTGTCGGGCAGCCCGGCGCCGTGGTCGGCGGCCGTCGAGCGCTCCGCGAGCGCCGCGGCCCTGGAACTGTCGACGCATACCGCCGTGATGGCGATCGGCGGCTTCTCCGGCACCGATCCGGCTCCGACGCTGGCGCAGTTCCAGGACGACGTGGGCCGCCACCAGATCGGGTACTACCTGATCGAGAAGGCATCGGGGCACGGCCCGTCGCTGAACACCCGCAGCCACAGCGACATCACCCAGTGGGTGGCCGCACACTTTCCCGCCACGGTCGTCGGGTCCACGACGGTGTACGACCTGTCGACACCGTCACGCTGACAGCGGCAGCGGCAGTTCGGCGGGTCGGAGCACCGAATCCACCCGGCCGAAGCGGGCTTTCGCCTTGGCCAGCACCAGGTCCAGCTGGCAGTCGGCGGCGGCCAGCAGCAGCAGGCGCTCGGCATGCTGGCCGTGCAGGATGCGCACCAGGGCGGCGGCCTGCCTGTCGGTGGCCACCACCCGGCAACCGTCGGCCAGCAGGGCGCGGGCGGCGCGGTAGCCCGCCGCCGTGCCTGCGTCCAGCACGACGACGACTCTGCCTGGGCTGTAACGGTTATCGGTGTTCATGACTCGAGTCAACGCCGCCAAGCTGGGTGCCCGATATGCGACGGATATGTCTTAACGCACCAGGCGGCGTAACAGCGCCGACGCGGTGGCCACGCCGAGGACGGCCGCGGTGAGCAGCACCGCCATGTCGAGCCAGCCGTTGGTCGGTGTGCCGATCAGCAGGCCGCGCAACGCATTCACCTCGTAACTCAGCGGATTCACCGCCGACAGCCAACGCAACCACTGCGGCATCACGTCGACGGGGTACAGCGCGTTGGAGGCGAAGAACAGCGGCATGGTGATGGCCTGGCCGATGCCCATCAGCCGGTCCCGCTGGCGCACCAGGCCCGCCAGCGACATGGACAGGCAGGCGAAAAACGCCGATCCGAGCACCACCACGACCATCGCGCCGAGGATGCGCAGCGGGTTGACGGTCATGTGCACGCCGAGCAGATAGGCCAGCAGTACCACGCCGATCACCTGCACCACCGAGCGCACACCGGCGGCGAAGGCCTTTCCGGTGACCAGCGCCGACGGTGGCGCGGGGGTGACCATCAGCTTGGCCAGGATGCCCGCATCGCGGTCCCAGATGATCTGGATGCCATAGAAGATCGAGATGAACAGTGCGGACTGGGCGATGATGCCGGGTGCCAGGAATGCCAGATAGTCGACGTGCCCGGTGTCGATGACGCGCAGCCGGCTGAAGGTCTGGCCGAAGATCAGCAGCCACAGCGCGGGTTGCACCATCCGGGTGAACAGCTCGGTGCGGTCGTGCCGCAGTTTCTGCAATTCGACCAGGGCGAAGGCGCCGATCCGCAGGGTCAGGCCGCGCAGCCGGCGCCAGCCGCGGGGTGCCCTGATCAAGGTGAGAGTTTCAGCCGACACGGCGCGCCGTCCGTCGTGCGGCCTTGACATCGCGCAGACCCGAGGAGGTGGGCTCGTCGAGGTCGGATCCGGCGTAATGCCGGAAGACGTCTTCCAGTGTGGCGGTGGGGCTGACGGTCGCCTTCAATTCCGCCGGGGTGCCGACGGTCTGCAGACGGCCATGGTGCATCAGCGCCACCCGGTCGCACAGTGCATCCGCCTCGCCCATGTAGTGCGTGGTCAGCAGCACCGTCATGCCGAACTCCGCCTTCATCCGGCCGACCTGCTCCCACACGCTGTCCCGGGCGATCGGGTCCAGGCCCACCGTCGGCTCGTCGAGCAGCAGCAGCGACGGCCGGTTCACCAAGGCCTGCGCCAGTTCCAGCCGCCGGACCATGCCGCCGGAGTAGGTACCCGCCACATTGTCGGCGACCTCGGAGAGTTGCATGGCGGCCAGTGCCCCGGCGACCCGATCGGCCCGTTCCCGGCGGGGCACGTCGTACAGCCGGGCGAACAACTCCACATTCTGCCGGCCGGTCAGCGCCGCCTCGATGGAAAGCTGTTGTGGCACATAGCCGATGTTGAACCGGATATCCATGGTGTCGCGACGGGAATCCAGCCCGAAGATCCGCACGTCACCGTCCTGCACCGGGGTGAGTGTGGTGAGCACCCGGATGACGGTGGTCTTGCCCGCACCGTTGGGGCCGAGCAGGCCCATGGTCTCGCCGGTGCGCACCTGCAGATCGAGTTCGTGCACGGCGGTGAACTGGCCGTAACGGTGGGTGAGCCGGCGGCACTCGATCGCCGGAGGTGTGTCGGTCATGACTGCCTTTCCTGGAGTATCCGGGTCAGTTCGGCGATGACGGTCAGCCCTTTCGCCAAGTCGTCGATCTGGGCGGGAGCGAGCTCGTCGAGAGCGTCGGCGATGGCGGCGCGGCGGGCATGACGGGAGTCGTCGGCGATGCGCTGGGCCGGCGCCGACAGTTGCAGTCGGCCGATCCTGCGGTCGGCGTCGTCCACCGCCCGGATGAGCAGGCCGTCGGAGGCGAGTTTGGAGACCAGGGTGGACGCGGTGTTGGCGGCCAAGCTGAGTTCGGCGGCGGCCTCCCGCACCGAGATGTGCGGTTTGCGGCCGACCAGGCGCAGCAGTTCGACCTGGGAATGGGTCAGTCCGGAGCGGTCGAAGCCGGCGCCGCCGGTGGACCGGCGCAGCTGCCGGCGGAACCGCCCCACCACGCTGAACAGTTCGGTGACCAGATCGGCATCCACCGTGACATATTACCTCTGTTACAGAGGTTTCTGCATAACCGCGCTCCGGCGCGCAATTACCTTGTGGGACAGTCGCTCAGCGACGACGACCACCACCATCACCAGGGCGACGTCATATTGACGAGCCAAGCGATGCGCCGTTCCGCCCGCGCCGTATCCAGGCTGCTCCATGATGGTGCGGTGGATGGATACCGGACCTTGCTGCTCGATACCGACGGCGGAGTCGCGGTCATCACCCTGAATCGACCACAGCGGCGTAACGCGATCGGTGACGGCATGCGCGAGGAATTGGCCGACGCCTACCGCCGCTGCGATGCCGATGACACGATTCGCGCCGTGGTACTCACCGGCGCACCGCCGGCATTCTGCTCGGGGGCCGACCTGGGCGCCGGGGACCGCACCTTCACCGAACCCGGCCCGGGATTCAGCGCCGCGGGTATCGACGTGCCGGCATGGAGCCTGGACAAACCGGTCATCGCCGCCGTCAACGGCCACGCCATCGGGCTCGGGCTGACGCTGGCACTGCAGTGCGACATCCGGATCTTCGCGGCGGATGCCCGCTACGGTGTCGTGCAGGTGCGCCGCGGCGTGGTAGGCGATGCCTATTCGCACTGGGTGTTGCCGCGACTGGTGGGGATCTCCAGGGCGGCGGAAATCCTGTTCACCGGAGCCACTTTCGATGGACGGCGGGCGGTGGAGCTCGGCCTGGGCAGCAGGGCGCTCGACGCCGCGGAGGTACTGCCCGCCGCCCTGGCGGTCGCGCGCGATATCGCCGTCAACACCGCGCCGATGTCGGTGGCCGCGAGCAAACGGTTGCTGTGGGATTCATTCGGGCTGACCCGGGATCAGGTCGGCGCCCGGGAGACCGCTATCCACCTCGAGGTGATGGCCCACGACGATGCCCGCGAAGGTGTGCGCGCGCACCAGGACCGACGGGCCCCGCGGTGGACGGGACGCCCGGTGGATCCGACGCGCTGAGTTCCTCTAGAACGGTGGCGATTGGGCGTTCTCGTCGAGGGTCTTCTGGTTGAGCCCGCGTTCGGCGTTGATGCGGGCTGTCTCGCTTTGGGCTCGGGTGCGGCGGCGCTGCGGCATGGCCAGGCCGCGCCCGCGGGTCGGCTGGACCGAGGCCGTCAGTGGGGGTGGTGTGTGAATGGGTCTGTCCGGGAACAAGATCCGGCTCAAGGGCACCGTGTTGTAGCTGTGGCCGGTGGGATTGATCCAGGTATGGGTGCCGTCGGGGTGCTGGGTGTCGGTCCAGTCGCTGAATGTTTTGAGCAGATGGTGGGTGCGGCATTTGGCGGACAGGTTTCCCGGGTGGGTGGCCCCGGCCGGCCAGGGCACGGTGTGGTCGAGATCGCAATGCTGGGCGGCCCGGTTGCAGCCGGGAAACGTACACGTCAGGTCGCGGGTGCGGACCCACGCCGCGAGTGTGGCAGAGGGCCGGTAGCGCGGCTCGGCGGGTAGATCCGGCGCGGAAGCCAGCGTCTTGACCCGCGCCCCGGTGGCGATGAGTTCGGCGACCAGCGGGGCCGGCAGCGCACCGCCACCCAGGAGCACCCCCGGGGAACCGGTGACCGCGGCCGGGGTGCGCGGTCGACCCTCCTCGCCGTTGATGGCCGGATCCCGCGGTGCCGGGGCGGAACCCGGTCCGGTGGTTTCTGTGGGGGCAGCCGGCACCGTATCGGTGAGCACGTACACCGTCACGGCGGCGGAACGCGGATCGGTCCCCGCGGCCGGGCAGTCCGGGTCCCCGCACAGACACGTCAACCGGTCGATGTTCGGGTCGACACCGAGCAACCCCATGGCGTCGGAGCGGCGTTGCCGCGCGGTGCGCGGATCACCGTCACAGACGGTGTGTGCGATCGCGTTGAGGCGGGCGTTCAGGGCATTCGCGTCGGTGGCCAACAGCCGCCCCCAGAACGAGACGGTGCCGGCCGGGTCGGCCTCGTCGCCGAATTCGACGAACCGTGAGCGGGCGGCGCTGCGCGCGCAGTGCACCGCGGCGGGATCGAACTTCTCGATCCATACGTCGATGGCGTCCTCGGTCTTCTTCTGCGACAACACCCCCAGGGTGGGGGCGATGCCGGCCAGCGCGGCGTCGACCAACGCCAACGCATCCTCATCGGTGACCAGCCGGGTACGCCAGGTGATCGCGGCGGCAGTCTTGGCCGAGATCTCGCCGTGTTCCAGCAGCGCACCGACTTTCGGCAAGCGGTCTCGCAGCGCCACCGCGATACGCATCTGGCCCGAGGCGGCCTGACGTGAGAGCCCGCATGCGGCGGACACTTCCGCGGCGGCGCACTCCCAGCCGTCCAACGCTGCGTGCACGATCGCGTCATCCTGGTCATCGCAGTGGCGGGCAACCGCCTCGGCGATCACCGCCAACCGCGCACCGGCGGCCACCGCCTCGGCGCGGGTGGCTGCCCGCAACGCATCGATCAACTCGGCATCGCCCAAGCCGACCAAATCGAACATGCGTTCGAGTCTATCGGGACCCTATGACACGTTCAGACGACCTCGACGCCGGCCGCACGCAGCGCCGCGATGGCGTCATCGGTGCTGGTCGGCGCCACCCCCGCGGTGAGATCCAGCAGCACGCGGGTACGGAAACCCTCGGCCGCGGCGTCGGTGGCAGTGGCCTTCACGCAATAGTCAGTGGCGATCCCGACCACATCCACTTCGTCGACACCACGGGCGCGCAGCCAAGAAGCCAACCCGGTCCCCGATGCGTCCGCACCTTCGAAACCGCTGTAGGCCGCGGAGTACTCGCCTTTGGTGAACACCGCCTCCACCGCCGACGGATCGAACTGAGGGTGGAACTCGACGCCGGGCGTGCCGACCACGCAATGGCGCGGCCAGGACACCTGAAAATCGGGCGTGTCCGAAAAATGCGATCCCGGATCGATGTGGTTGTCCTTGGTGGCCACCACATGGTCATAGCCGTGGGCACTCAACAAGGTGGTCACGGCCCTGGCGACGTCGGCCCCGCCGGCCACGGCCAGCGATCCGCCCTCGCAGAAGTCCCGCTGCACGTCGACGACGATCAAGGCCCGCATACCGAAAAGCCTAACCGCCGAACAACAGGTACAGACCGGTAAAGGTGTAGCCGACCATCACCAGCATCATCGCCAATTGCCCGGTGAGCTGATGCCGCTTCGGCAGCACGCGCAGCGCACAGTCGTGAGCGGCGATCACTCCGGCGATATGGCCGATGACGACGAACAGCACCTTGGTGGTGGCCAGTACCGAAGGATGCAGGGACAACACGTAGTACACGTGCGCGTCGTGCATCCCGAGCAGCGCGTAGAAGGTTCGCTGGCCCTTCTCCACCAGATAGGTCAAGTAGTGCGCGAACACGTAGCCGATGACGATGGGGATGAGCGAATGCGCCATGATGCCCGGCAGCCGGCGGCGCAGGTCCGCGTCCACCCCGCCGGTGGCCCGCGCCGCCAGGCTGAACGTCACGGCCACGGTGGTGACGAACACCGCGAGCCCGACGGTCTTGAAAGCCGTTGGCTGCCAGGTGCCCGAGGTGTGGGCGTCGACGAACCCACGCCACGCCGGCGTCGCCGAGAAACTATCGAAGGCCGTCGAGCCCAGCAGCACCGCGAGCACCGTCACCGTCGCCGGCCGGATCGGCAACGTGGGCAGATGGTGGAACGGATTGCCGACGGCGATCTGTCCGTCGGCGTTGCGGCGCACCGGGGCGCACCGCGACGCCACCACGCTGTACACCTCGAACGGGTCGGCGTGCGAGCACCAGCGGGTGCCGAACGCCAGTGCACCGCCCAGTGTCACGCCGAGGTAGATCAACAGCCAGATCTTCACGGCGCCAAGCGAACCCGGGTCGGGGCTGGCCAGCTCGAGCCAGACGAAGGCGAACAACCCGGCGGCCGCGGGCCAGTAGCCCAGGCGGGCAGGGTAGGAATCGGCGCGCACCCGGACCAGCCGCGCCAGCGTGCGCACCGGCGACAGCACCCGCCAGACCGGCCCGAAAAGCACTGACAGTGCCACGATTCCGACCCACAGCAGCACATAGAAGACGCCGGGCAGCGCATTCGACGAGTTCTGCGGACCGAGAGCGGCGGCGGCCGCCACCCACGCCGCAAACGCCAGGCCCAGCAGGCCGACCGCCCAGCGGGTGACACCCGAGTCGACCGCCGAGGTCACCCAGCGTGGCAACGCCCGCCCCGGAGTCTGAGGATCGAAGCGAGGTTCACGCCACGCCAGCGCCACCACCGCGAAGGTGAAGGTCAGTGCCCACGCCGCGCCGATCAGCGCGTAGGTCAGCGGGATCGGTAGATCGGTGGAACCGCCGAGCCCGTGAGCCAGTACCGTCACTGCACCGTGATGGTCGCGACGGTCTTGTCCAGGTGGTGCAGTTCGACGTCGACTTTGCCCGGCACGTCCACGGTGAACTGGAACGCCTGGCCGTTTTCCGGCTTGATGTCGAAGGTGTGCTCGGGATTGGAGTGCACATGCAACTGGTCGGCGGCGTCACTGTTCACCCGGACGATGATCGGCTGCTTGACCTTCGCCTGCACCTGCTGGTTGGTGGGCGAGACATTGCCGCCGGCGACGGCGACGTCGATGACGACGCGCTCCGGCGGGGCCTGCTGATCGGTCATCTCCGGAGCGGCCGTTCCCGTGCTCGAGGCCGTGCTGGAGTCATCCGGTGATGTCGAACTGCCGCAGCCGGCCACCAGCAGGGCCACCGCCGCCACGGCGGTGAGTGTCTTCAGTAGCGTCACGCTGAACCATCCTCGTCGGTCGAACCTGCGTTCTCGCTGTCAGACTCGCCATCGTCACCCGCGCGCCGGTCGCGCATGGCCACCCACGCCACCACGCCGGCCACCACGACGGCCGGGGCGAACGCAGGCAACGCCAGCCAGAGCGAGTGGTCGGCGAGAACGGTCACGGCTGCCCGACGGGTTCCCGGGTCTGCGCCGTGCTGTGCTCCTCGCGTGAATTGATCCGTCCCGCACCCCAACTCAGCAGCGCGACCAGGATCAGCGAGCACACCAGCACCACCAGGGACGCCGCGCTGTACAGCCAGGACGGCACGTCGAGATTGCGCTCGCGCTGCAGCACCTTGATCTCCTCGGAGAAGCTGCGCGTTGTCGAGGCCAGGGCCGGGGTCTCCTCGGCGCCGATACCGGGATCGGCAGGAAGGAAGACCGGGACGGCGGCCATGGTCCGGCCATCCTGCACGCGCAGCACCGTCTTCCAGGTACCCCAGACCGGGATGGGCCGGGTGGAGCGGTAGTGGCCGGGACCGACCCGCTCGAGGTGGTCTATCACCAGTCCGCGGTCATGCTCGAGCTTGCCCTGCCAGGCCAGGATCGACACCCATTCCGGGTCGTCACCGATCAGGTTCGCCGGGGTGATCTGGATATCGGCATTCGCCAGGCGTTGACCCTGATCGGAAGGCACATCGGTGAGGGTGATCTGTGCGCTGGCGTTCTCCGGGACGGTGACATTCAGCCCGTTGGCGATGGCGCCTCCGATGATCAGCACGGTGGCGGTCACGACGGCGATGCCGACCGGGCGCCGCGGCAGCTTCTGGCCGGTCAGGACGATGGCCAGCAGCGCGCCGCACATCCCCATCGCGATGGCGACCGGGATCGACATCGCCAGCGCCTCACCCCACATGCTCTGCGGCCACGGATTGCGGAAGACGGCGTCGACCCAGAACGATTCCAGCCACATGCCGACGGATCCGATGCCCAGACCCGCGACCGCGCCGAACAGGATGGGCCGCTTGACAAGTGGGGTCAGTCCGATGAGTTCCACGACGACGGCCGCCCCGAGATAGAGCGCGAACCAGCTGTGCGGCGCACCCAGTACCGGGCCGACCACGAAGGCGACCAGGCCGCGGATCAGCAGGGCGAAGGCGATGGCGCCGAAGGTGGCGAAGCGACCGAGGAACAGTCGGGTGACGACCAGGGACATGGCCGCGGCTGCGGCGATCAGCATGGGGTGCAGCACCAGCCGGAACTGCTCGACGCCGAAGTCGTATTCGACGGGGAACACCGAAAGGCCGATCACCAGGCCGCCGCACGCCAGGTAGGCCAGGATGCTGCGGCGCTGAGTGGGCGCGCCGCCGCCCATCGCGATATCGCCCTCGCGCGTCAGCAACAGGGTGGCCACCAGTGACAGGCCCGCCCCGCCGATCAACATCAGGTGGGTGGGACCCCAGAGGGTGACGTCCTGGCCGAAGATGCGGTGCCAGATGTCATCCAGCGGGAAGCCGATCAGGGCGTACAGGCCGCAGCCGGCCATCAGGATGCCGCCGACCGGCGCGTACCAGGTCCGGGTGATCTTCACCGCGGCCGGGCCGGGTTTGTCGTAGGGCAGGATGATCGACAGCGAGCCCGCGATGAACAGCAGGAACAGTCCGACCAGGATGAAGTAGTGCGCCGGGTTGGCCAGCGGGCCGGCGTCGCGGCCCTTGCCGATGTGCAGGCTGACATCCCAGATGAAGCCGAACATCGCGCAGATGATCGTCGAGGTGAACAGCAGCGCGGGCAGGGCGACCCAGGGCGGCCGGTTCATCTTGCGCCCGGCCAGCTCGGCCAGGTTCTGCAGCCAGGTGATGCGGCGCTGGCGGTGCAGGTACCCGATCCACAGCAGCCCCGCGGTGATGATGGCGGTGGCCACCGACATCCCGATGACCTGGTCGAGGGCCGCGCCTCCACCCTCGGCCCCGGCCGCGGCCAGCACAGAGATGTGTCCTGCCATTTTCCACCCCGTTACATCGAAGAGCCTGTGCCTACTCGCCGGTAATGTTGTCAGAAAGCTGTATCCGAAACCAGGGGTACCGGTCGCGTTTATGAGGGTAGGCAGTTTGCTGGCGCCGCGGCTAGCCTCAATTCGATGAAACTCGCCGGCCTGCGCCAGCGCGACGGTGTCACATGTGGACCGACCGTGGCGGTGGTGGCGGGGGCGATGCTGGATCCGGCCTACCGGGCCCGCTTGGACACCCCGGACTGGTTCGACGCCGAGCAGGACCGGGTGCACCGGTTGGTCAACCGCTTCTGGCCGCGCCGGCTGGGCACGACGCCATCCGGCGTGGTGCGGGCCATCAACGCGCACAGCCCGGTCCGGTACCGGTGGCGGTTGTTCGGCGGCCTGTGGCCCGGCGCCGGCGACGGCCTGGCCGATGTGCTGGCCGCGGTGCGGTCCGGCCGTCCGGTGGCGATGCTGGTCGGCCGGTTCGTGCCCCGGCACTGGGTGCTGCTGGTGGGCGCGGGCGAGGGCCGATTGCAGAGCTATGAACCCAGTTCCGGACAGGTGCGCGAGCTCGACCTGACGGCGGTCCGGCGCGGTGGGCTGACCGGCCTGGGTTTTCCCACACCGTTTGCCTTCGTGCTGCCCCGGAGGGCATGACGGTCCGGCCGCGTTGCGTCTGCTAGCTCGTCAAACTATAGTCTGGACACATGTCCAGTGTGTCCCGCCGCAGTTCAGCGGAGTGAGCTGACGTGCGTATCGCCCTGCTGTCCTATCGGAGCAAGACGCATTGCGGCGGTCAGGGCGTGTACGTGCGCCACCTGTCCCGCGGTCTGGTGGAACTCGGCCACGACGTCGAGGTGTTCTCCGGCCAGCCCTATCCCGAGGGACTCGACCCCCGCGTCCGGCTGACCAAGGTGCCCAGCCTGGACCTCTACCGCGAGCCCGACCCGTTCCGGGTGCCGCATCCCCGCGAGATCCGGGACCACATCGATCTGCTGGAGCTGTTCACCATGTGGTCGGCCGGCTTCCCTGAGCCGCGCACCTTCTGCATGCGGGTGGCCCGGATCCTGGCCGAACGCCGCGCCGAGTTCGACGTCGTGCATGACAACCAGAGCCTGGGCAGCGCCCTGCTCGGGATCGCGGGGCAGGGGATGCCGTTGGTGGCCACCGTGCACCACCCGATCACCCGGGACCGCCTGCTGGACGTGGCCGCGGCCAGCTGGTGGCGCAAGCCGCTGGTACGCCGCTGGTACGGATTCGCCGAGATGCAGAAGCGGGTCGCGCGCCGGATTCCCGAACTGCTGACGGTGTCGACGACCTCGGGCGCCGACATCGCCGAGGACTTCGGGGTGTCCGGTGACCAGCTGCATGTGGTGCCGCTGGGCGTGGACACCGCGCTGTTCCGGCCGGCCGAAGTGCGGGTGCCCGGCCGCATCATCGCGATCGCCAGTGCCGACGTGCCGCTCAAGGGGGTCAGCAATCTGTTGCACGCGGTGTCCCGGCTGCGGGCCCACCACAATCTGGACGTCCAGTTGGTCTCGAAACTGGAACCCAACGGGCCCACCGAGAAGCTGATCGCCGAACTCGGTATCTCCGATATCGTGCACAGTTCCAGCGGCCTGCCGGACGACGAGCTGGCCGGACTGCTGGCATCTGCCGAGATTGCCTGTATCCCATCGCTTTACGAGGGTTTCTCGCTGCCCGCCGTGGAGGCGATGGCCAGCGGAACGCCCATCGTGGCCAGCCGGGCGGGTGCGCTGCCCGAGGTGCTGGGCGACGCGGGTGAATGCGCTCGGCTGGTGCCGCCAGGCGATATCGACCAGCTGACCGCCGTGCTGGGTGAGCTGCTGGACTCGCCGGCTCAGCGCCGGATGCTGGGCGCGGCCGGCCGACAGCGGGCGTTGGACGTATTCAGTTGGGAATCTGTTGCCGCCCAGACGGTTTCAGTGTACGAGAAGGCAATCGAGAGGACGAAGTCGTGCTGACCGTCGACTATGACCGGCTGGGCGTCGGACCCGGAACATCGGTGATCGACGTCGGCTGCGGAGCGGGCAGGCATTCGTTCGAGGCCTATCGGCGGGGTGCGGACGTGATCGCCTTCGACCAGAGCGTCGAAGACCTCAACGACGTCGACGCCATTCTGACCGCGATGAAGGAGCAGGGCGAGGCCCCGGCCGGCGCCCGGGCCGAGGTGGTCAAGGGCGACGCCCTCGATCTGCCCTACGCCGAGGGCACCTTCGATGTCGTGATCGCCTCGGAGATCCTGGAGCATGTGCCCGCAGACGATGCGGCGATCGCCGAACTGGTGCGGGTACTCAAACCCGGTGGCACGCTGGCGGTGACGGTACCGCGCTGGCTTCCGGAGAAGGTGTGCTGGCTGCTGTCGGATGAGTACCACGCCAACGAGGGCGGGCACATCCGGATCTACCGCGCCGACGAACTGCGCGACAAGATCACCTCGCGCGGCCTGAAACTCGCCCATACCCACCACGCGCACGCGTTGCACGCCCCCTTCTGGTGGCTCAAATGTGCTGTCGGGGTGGACAAGCCGAAGCACCCGGCGGTGACGGCGTATCACAAGCTGTTGGTCTGGGACATGATGAGCCGGCCGTGGCTGACCCGCACCGCCGAAGAAGTGCTCAACCCGCTGATCGGTAAGAGCGTGGCCCTGTACTTCGAGAAGCCCGCCTGATTCATGCGGCGACACGAGATTCCCGGTGTGCCAGGTGTGCTGACGCCGCAGCAATGCCGGCAGACTGCCCAGTCGATTGCCGACACCCAGGAATCCGATGGCGCCATCCCGTGGTCTGTCGGCGGCCACACCGACCCGTGGGACCATGTCGAGAACCTGATGGCCCTGACGGCCGCCGGTTTGCTCGAGCCCGCCCGGGCGGGCTTCGACTGGTGCCGCGCTACCCAGCGGGCCGACGGATCGTGGCCGATCCAGCTGCGCAACGGCGTCATCGAGGATGCCAACACCGACAGCAACTTCTGCGCCTACATCGCCACCGGGGTGTGGCATCACGTGCTCGTCACCGGCGACCGGCGGTTCGCCGTGCAGATGTGGCCGACGGTCAGCGCGGCCGTCGAACTGGTGCTGAGCATGCAATTGCCCGGTGGCCAGATCAGCTGGGCCAGAAGCGATGCCGCCATGATGGACGAGGCGCTGCTGACCGGGTGTGCCAGCATCTATCACAGCATCCGGTGCGCCCTGGCCCTGGCGAACTACCTGGGCGAACCGCAGCCGGAATGGGAAGTTGCGGTCGGTCAGCTCGGCCACGTGATCGCCGACCATCCGGAAGCCTTCAGCGCCAAGGACACCCACGCGATGGAGTGGTATTACCCGGTGCTCGGGGGCGCGGTCCGCGGTGCCGCCGCACACGCGCGGATCGCCGAACGCTGGGACGACTTCGTGGTGGACGGCCTCGGTATCCGGTGCGTGGATCACCGGCCGTGGGTGACCGGCGCCGAGACCTGCGAGCTGGTGATGGCGCTGGACGCGATCGGGGATCATCCGCGAGCGCGTGAGCAGTTCGCGGCGATGCAGCACCTGCGCGAGCGGGACGGCTCGTACTGGACCGGGCTGGTGTTCGCCGACGGCAAGCGCTGGCCCGAGGAGCGCACCACCTGGACCGGCGCGGCGATGATCCTGGCCGCCGACGCATTGTCCTCGACCACACCGGCCAGCGGCATCTTTCGCGGGGTGGGGCTGCCGCGCGGCCTGGAGAACGAATTCGACTGCGCCTGTGCCCCTTACGGGCGGCGCTAGCCGCGTCTGCGGACCCGTACCAGTGCTCCGTCGGCGGGCGCGATCGCCACGCCGCGGGACCGGCACCGCTCGTCCGGTGCGGTGGACGTCTCGATGACGTACTCGCGCAGCAGAGTTCTGAGCACCACTCGCATCTCCATGGTCGCGAATGCCGCACCGATGCAGCGGCGAACCCCACCGCCGTAGGGCATCCACTCGGCGGGGCCGGGTGGCCGGTGCAGGAATCGGTCCGGGTCGAAGCGCTGCGGATCGGGGAACAGCGCGGGATCCGAATGCACCAGGCCGATGGCGGCGACGATCGTCTGCCCCTGTGGCAACACCCACGGGCCAAGCTGCAGCAGTGGACTTTTCACCTGCCGGAAGGTGACATCGATGACCGGGCGAACCCGCAGTGTCTCCCGGATGGTGGCGTCCAGCAGCTCGTCGTCACCCCGGTCCAGTTCGGCGGCGAGCCGGTCGCGCAGCACCGGATGACGTTGCAGCCGTTCCACCGCCCAGGCCAGGGTGGTCGCCGTCGTCTCGTGCCCGGCCGCCAGCATGGTGATCAGTTCATCGGCGATCTCATCGCGGGTCATCGGGCTGCCGTCGTCGTAGCTGCTCGTCAGCAAGGTGGCCAGCACGTCGTCGCGGTCGGTGAGAGCGGGATCGGCGCGTGCCTTGGCGATCAGCCGGTCGACGATGGCGTCGTACTCTGCGCGGTACCGGTATACCCTGCCCCAGGGACTCCAGCGTCCCCAATCCCATTGCGGGACAGGTATGAGCGAGAGCGCGGAACCGAGGCGGATCGCCTGCGGCAACATCTGCCGCAGCCGCTCCAGCTCGTGGCCGTCGGCCCCGAACACCGCGCGCAGAATGACGTTGAGGGTGATCCGCATCATCGACGGCAGGGCCGCGACGGTGCGGCCCTGCGGCCAGGTGGCGAGTTCGGCGACGGTCTCGCGCCGCACGATGTCCTCGAATGCCGCCAGCCGGCGACCGTGGAAGGGCGGTGTCAGTAGTCTGCGTTGCGCCAGATGGCGATCCCCGGTCAGCGCGAACAATGAATCGGGTCCCATCACCCGGCCCAGATTGGCCTCGGTGGTGTCCACCACGGCCGGGCCGCAGCGCAGGAGTTCACGCAGCTGATCCGGGTCGCTGAGCACCACCAGCGGACCGAAGATGGGCAGGTCGATCGAGAACGCCGAGCCGTACCTGGCGCGCAGCATCTGCAGCGCACGGATCCGGTCGGAGACGGCGAGCACGCCCTGGAGCGCCCGCGGCAGCGGTGGACCGGGCGGCAGGTGCACCACCGGGGCGGGGGTATGTGTGGTCATCGCGCCGCGCACGGTAGACCGCCGAAACGTCGAGCGGGTGGACGGCAGGCGTCCGGTGGTTCAGCCCACCCGCTCCAGCAGCCGCAGGGAGTTGGTCACCGAGACTTCGCGGAAGTCGCCGGAATCGATTGCCCGGCGGTAGATGTGGTACGGCGCCTGGCCGCCGTCGTTCGGGTCGGGAAAGACGTCGTGGATCACCAGGGCGCCGCCCGGGGTGACCCACTTGGCCCAGCCGTCGTAATCGCGCTGCGCGTGCTCTTCGGTGTGGCCGCCGTCGATGAACAGGAACTGCACGGGTGTTCGCCACGCCCGCGCCACCGTGGGGGATTTGCCGACGATGGGTACCACGTGGTCGTCCAGACCCGCCAGGTCGAGGGTGTGCCGCAGGGTAGGCAGGGTGTCGAACCGTCCGGTGACCGGGTCGACGAGGGTGGTGTCGTGGTACTCCCAGCCGGGCTGGTGCTCCTCGGAACCGTGGTGGTGGTCGACGGTGTAGATGACCCCACCGGTCTGCCGGGCGGCCGCGCCGAGCAGGACCGTCGACTTGCCGCAGTAGGTGCCGATCTCGACGCCGACGCCGTCGGACAGATAGTGCAGGGCCGCGTCGTACAGCGCGCGGCCCTCGTCGGCGGGCATGAAGCCGGTGACCGTCTCGGCGAACTCGAAGAGCCGGGCGGCGTCGGGCGGCAGGGCGGTGTCGGCGGCACTCATGGCAGTCAACCTACCGTTGCTGGTACCCGGTGGTTGTAGTAGCGTCCAGACACGTGTCCGACGCGGCTGTGGAGT
This sequence comes from Mycobacterium sp. BMJ-28, assembly GCF_054404835.1. NCBI lineage: Bacteria > Bacillati > Actinomycetota > Actinomycetes > Mycobacteriales > Mycobacteriaceae > Mycobacterium > Mycobacterium sp. BMJ-28. Next base: position 99,786 of record NZ_CM136783.1, read on the forward strand.
CGACGCGGCGCCGTCTGAGCGCCAAGCAGGCCGATACCGTCGAGCGTCTCGGCAATGCCGCCATCGGTCTGCTCAACCGCGAAGGTTTCGCCGCGTTGACCGTGCGCCGGGTGGCCGCGGACGCCGGCGTGGGAGCGGCCACCGCCTACACCTACTTCTCCTCCAAGGAACACCTTGTCGCCGAGGTCTTCTGGCGCAGGCTGGCGGCATCACCGCCGACCGAGCACGGCGACGGTGATGCGGTGCTGCGCGCGGTCGAGGTGCTGCGCCACATCGCGCTGCTGGTCGCCGATGAACCCGAATTCGCCGGTGCCGTGACGACTGCTCTGCTCGCGCGGGACCCCGACGTGGAAGTGCTGCGGCAGCGCATCGGCCTCGACATCCGGGAGCGGCTGATGGCGGCGCTGGGACCGGGCACCGATATGGAAGTCATCGAAACGCTCGAGCTGCTGTATTCGGGGGTTCTGGTGCGGGCCGGGATGGGATACGTGTCCTACGCTGACATCGCGGCCCGACTGGAACGCTCGGCGCGGTTAATCCTGCGCTGAGGCACCCAATATCGCGAGCGAGGCGGTGATCGCCGGCTCCAGGATGTCCTGCACCGGTCTGTCGTCTTCGACGGTGAGGGCGGTCAGTTCACGCAACCCGCCGAGCAGGATGACCGCGAGCGGGCGCGACACCGGGGCCAGCCCGGCGCGGCGGAAACCGGCACTGTCGGACAGTTCGACGAGCATCTCGGTGAGCGCGCTCATCGCCGAGCGCTGGATGGTGCGCACCGAGGACCCCAGCGCCGGCAGCTCGCGGATCCAGCTGAGCGTGATCTCCGGGCGGGCCGCGATGTGCTCGACATAGGAGCGCGCGGCCTGGTGGATCTGCTCTTGCCAGGGCGCGTCCGCGTCGACGGCGGCCCGGATACCCGCGATCAGTTCGTCGTTGTTGGCGCGCAGCAGCTCGACGAAGCACTCCTCTTTACCGGTGAACTCACCGTAGAAGGTGCGTTTGGAGGTCCGCGCATGGCGGACGATGTCGGCGACCGTGGTGGCCCGATAGCCACGCTCGGCGATGGAGGCGGCCAGGCCGTCGAGCAGCCGGGCCCGAAACGTCGTCATGTGCCCACTCCAGACTGGGTCTTGCGGCTTCTCGGTACCACGGAGTACCGTAACCCACACACCACTGGTACAGAGCAGTACCAACGTATGGGTTGGAGTCGGCCATGAGCGAAGCGACCTTGAAGGCGTCGGTCACACCGCGGGCGGTGCGGGTGCCGCCCGGACCGCGGATCGCCCGATCCGCGCAAGGCATCGCGTTCGCCCTGTTCCGGCGGCCGATGACGGAGATGCTGGTCCGGCGCTACGGCAGCGCCGTCACGATCAGCCTGCCGGTGTTCGGCGAGACCGTCATCGTCGCCGACCCGCAACTGGCCAAACAGTTGTTCACGGCCAACACCGACGACGTCGGCAATATCCAGCCCAACCTGTCCCGGGTGCTTGGCCCCGGGTCGGTGTTCGCGCTGGACCGCGCCGAGCACCGGCGCCGACGCAAGCTGCTGACACCGCCGTTCCACGGCAAGAGCATCAAGAACTACGAGCGCATCTTCGAAGAGGAGACGCTCCGAGAAGCCGCGGACTGGCCTGTCGGACAAGACTTTCCGACGCTGGAGCCGATGATGCGGATCACCCTGAACGCGATCCTGCGGGCGGTGTTCGGCGCCGACGGCGCGCACCTGGACGAACTGCGCGACATCATTCCGCCGTGGGTGACGCTGGGATCCCGGCTGGCCACCATGCCCAGCCCGAAACGCGATTACGGGCGACTCAGTCCGTGGGGGCGGCTGGCGGAGTACCGCCGCCGCTACGACGCGGTGGTCGGTCGGCTGATCGAGGAGGTGCGCGCCGACCCGGGACTGGCGGACCGCGACGATGTCCTGGCGCTGTTGCTGCGCAGTACCTACGAGGACGAGACGGTGATGTCCGGACAGGACATCGCCGACGAACTGCTGACACTGCTGGCCGCGGGGCATGAGACGACGGCGTCCACTCTGGCATGGGTTTTCGAGCGGATCAGTCGCCATCCGCAGGTGCTGGCCCGACTCGTCGAGGAGGCCGCCGGCGACTCGAACGAATACCGCCAAGCCGTCATCCTGGAAACTCAGCGCGCCCGCACCGTGATCGACTTCGCGGGCCGGCACGTTCATTCGCCGACCTTCGAGCTCGGGGAATGGGTTGTGCCGCAAGGTCATACCATCATGGTCAGCCTGTCCCAGCTGCACCAGCGCGAGTTCGCCGCCGCCGACCGCTTCGATCCGGAGCGGTTCATGGGGACACGCCCGCCGTTGGCCTGGGCGGCCTACGGCGGCGGCACCCGGCGCTGCGTCGGCGCCGTTTTCGCCAATGTGGAGATGGACGTCGTGCTGCGCACGGTGCTGCGGCACTTCACCATCGCCACCACCACCGCGCCCGCTGAGAAGGTGCACTCCCGTGGAGTCGCCTTCACACCGAAACGCGGTGGCCGGGTGACGCTGGCCCGCAGGAGCTAGCTGATCTCGGCCCGCTTGGGTAGCTTCCAGCCGGGCCGCGGGAAATGGCAGGTGTAGCCCGACGGGTAGCGCACCAGATAGTCCTGGTGCTCGGGCTCGGCCTCCCAGAAGTCGGCCTCGGGCACGACCTCGGTCACCACCCTGCCGGGCCACAAACCCGACGCGTCCACATCGGCGATGGTGTCCAGTGCCACCTGCTTCTGGTCATCATCGACATAGAAGATCGCCGACCGGTAGCTGCTGCCGACATCATTGCCCTGCCGGTCCTTGGTGGACGGATCGTGGATCTGGAAGAAAAACTCCAGCAGTGCGCGGAAATCGGTCGACGCGGGGTCGTAGATGATCTCGATCGCCTCGGCATGGCCGGGATGATTGCGGTAGGTCGGGTGATCGTTCGTCCCGCCGGTGTAACCCACTCGGGTGGACACCACTCCCGGTTGCTTGCGGATCAGATCCTGCATGCCCCAGAAGCAGCCGCCCGCCAGAATCGCCTTCTGGTTGTTGTTCACTTGTCCTCCTGCGTCGTGAAAAGCGTCCGATACTCGCCATAGCCCTGCGCCTCGAGGTCATCGAGGTGGATGAACTTCAGCGAAGCCGAGTTGATGCAGTAGCGCAACCCTCCGCGGTCGCGGGGACCGTCGGTGAACAGGTGGCCGAGGTGGCTGTCGGCGCCTGCCGAACGCACTTCGGTTCTGATCATCAGGTGCGAGAAGTCGCGCTTGGCCACCACGTTCTCGGACTGGATGGGTTTGGTGAAGCTGGGCCATCCGCTGCCGCTGTCGAACTTGTCGACCGAGGCGAACAACGGCTCGCCCGACACCACGTCCACATAGATACCCGGTTCGTGGTTGTCCCAATACTCGCCGGTGAACGCCCGCTCGGTGCCGTCGCGCTGGGTCACCCGGTACTGCTCCGGGGTCAGGGCGTCCACCGCTGCGGGGTTTTTGTGAAATTGCATGTGCCTCCTTTGCGTGGCACATGTACAACCCCGCTGACGTGCGGTTAGTTCCCGGCGGTGCCCGCGCGACGACCCCGGTGATCTGGTCGGCGACGGCCTGCGGCTGATAGAGCATCTGGTTGTGGCCGGTGCCGGGGATGATCACGTTGGTGGTGCCCAGCGCGGCGGCCAGCAGGTCGTTGGCCCCGTGTATCTGCGCCTGCGTGTAGTTGTCCGGCTTCAACACCCACGGCGGCGCGAACTTGTCCGCGCTCAGCACGATGGCGGGCACCCGGGGCAGCGGGGGTGCCGCGGCGATCTGCGCGAAGGCGTCGTCGGCCAGGATCGCCTCGGGGCTCTGCGGGTCGACCACCATGCCGTCGGTGTCGAAGGCGGCATTCTGATCCGGCCGGCCCAGCGCCATCAGGAACTCCGAGGTCGGCTCGGAGAACACCATTCCGCTGACCAGTTCGGGATGTGTGCGGGCCAGCAGATCCAGGATCAACGCGCCGTAGGAATGCGCGACGAACATCATGGGTGTCCGAAGGTGTGCTGCGGCAATGAGTTTCACCACGTCGTCGACGTCGTCGCGCAGGTGGTGGGGTTGCGGTACCGGGGTGGATCGGTCGTTGCCGTCCGGGCGGGTGCCGGGGCGATCGTAGGTGCAGATCGCGGTGGTCTCGGCGACCAGCGGCTGCACCGAGACCGGGCTCAGCGCCGGCTGCGCCTCGTCGATCACGTCGTACGGGGACGACCGGGCCGGGTCGTCGGGCGGCACCGCGGCGTTCCAGGCCTGCGCGTAACTGCCCTTGCCGGGGATGACGAACACCGTCGGGGCGCCGGAGCCCTGACAGTCCAGGAACAGCGAATGGCCACCGCCGATGGGGATCAGGCCGGAGGTGTCGGCGGCTGCGTTCGGCAGACCGGCGCCGGAGGCGACGATGAGCACGGCGGCGACCAGGATCGGCCGGATCCACATCCGGTCACGATACGTCCAGCGCACTCACAGCTATGGGTACATTCGGTTTATGGCAAAAGCCCTGGCTCTGGTCCTTCTCCTGGTGGCGCTCACCGGATGCGCGGGGGGAGCGCCGGCGCGGGACTCCGTGGCACCGATGGCCGGTGCACCCGAATCCAAGATGTCCGATGCCGGCGGTGGCCCACCACTTGCCCCACCCGGTGCACCTGCACCGCAGGTGCAGCGCGACGTCATCAAGACCGCGACCGTCACGATGACCGCCGCCGACGTACCGGCCACGGCGGACAAGGCCGCCGCGATCGCGACCACCGCGGGCGGCCGCGTCGACAACCGGTCCGAGGACGCTGGTTCGGGTACCGGGCGCGCGCACGTGTCGCTGGTGCTGCGGGTACCCGCGGCCAAACTCGATGCGGCACTGGGTGACCTCAAGAAGCTCGGCACCGTGGAGAGCGTGCAGATCAGCTCCGACGACGTCACCGCGCAGCGGGTGGACCTGGACGCGCGCATCACCGCGTTGCAGACATCGGTGGATCGGCTGCTGGGCATCATGCGGGACGCGAAAGACCCCGAGGCGTTGATCAAAGCCGAGGAGGCGCTGTCGCAACGGCAGGCCGATCTGGACAGCCTGCGTGCGCAGCGGGCGGCCCTCGGCGCCCAGATCGACTACAGCACGCTGAACGTGGAGATCCGCGCCGAACGGATCGGTGGGCCTGCGCCCGAGCAGTATCGCGGATTCTTCGGGCAGGTCGAACGCGGCTGGGATCTGTTGGTGGCCGCCGTCGGACAGGTGGTGCTGGCGTTCGGGTTGCTGCTGCCCTGGCTGGCGGCGGTGGCCGTGCTCGGTGGGATCGGTTACGGGATCGTGCGGCTGGTGCGCTCCCGGCGTTCGTGAAAATCTCGACAAGAGCCATTAGAACGTGTTCTAGTTTGAGGTGTGACGAGTAGGTTGTTCACCCGCGACGAGCTGGCAGAGGCATTCGCGCAGTTCGAGCAGACGGTGGCGCGGGCCGCCCAGACGCGGGACTGGGACCCCTGGGTCGACCAGTACACCCCCGACGTCGAGTACATCGAGCACGCGGCGGGCACCATGCGCGGCCGTGAACAGGTGCGGCCGTGGATCTGGCAGACCATGGAGTCCTTCCCCGGCAACCACATGACCGCGTTCCCGTCGCTGTGGACGGTGTTCGACGAGTCCACCGGACGGGTGATCTGCGAGCTGGACAACCCGATGCGCGACCCCGGCGACGGCACCATCATCAGCGCCACCAACATCTCGATCGTCACCTATGCCGGTGACGGCCAGTGGCGGCGTCAGGAGGACATCTACAACCCGCTGCGCTTCGTGTCGGCGGCGATGAAGTGGTGCAAGTTAGCAAAGGCCCTGGGCACGCTGCCCGACGAGGCGGCGGCGTGGATGCAGGACATCAGGGGTGCCCAATGACCGACTCATCTCCCGTCGCTTCGCTCGCCCCAAAACTGGTGATCGGGGCCAACGGATACCTGGGCTCGCACGTGGTGCGCGCGCTGGTCGAGGACGGCGAGCAGGTCCGGGTGATGGTGCGCGACGGTGCCAACACCGTCGGCATTGACGACCTGGACGTGCAGCGATTCGTCGGTGACATCTGGGACAACGCCGTGCTGCGCGAAGCCATGACGGGCGTCGATGTCGTCTACTACTGCGTCGTCGACACCAGGGGCTGGCTGCGCGACCCGTCGCCGCTGTTCCACACCAACGTCGAGGGCACCCGCAACGTCCTGGACATCGCCACCGAATCCGAAATCGCTTCGAATTTGAAGAAATTCGTGTTCACCAGTAGTTACGCCACCGTCGGGCGGCGGCGCGGACGGGTGGCCACCGAGGCCGACGTGATCTCCGGGCGGGGCCTGACGCCGTATGTCCGGTCCCGGGTGGAAGCCGAGCGGTTGGTGCTGGACTATGCGCGTGAACGCGATCTGCCCGCGGTGGCCATGTGCGTGTCCACCACCTACGGCGGAAAGGACTGGGGCCGAACTCCGCACGGCGAGATCATCGCGGCGGCGGCATTCGGCAAGTTGCCGTTCGTGATGCGCGGGATCGAACTCGAAGCCGTCGGCGTCAACGATGCGGCGCGGGCCCTGATCCTGGCCGCGGACAAGGGCAAGATCGGTGAGCGTTACCTGATCTCGGACAAGATGATCAGCAATGCCGAGGTGGCGCGGATCGCGGCCGACGCCGCGGGTGTTCCCGCACCGGCCAGATCGATCCCACTGCCGCTCACCTACCTGCTGGCCGCGCTGGGCACCGCCAAGGGCGCGTTGCGGGGCACCGACGAGAAGTTGTCGTTGGCGTCCGTGCGGCTGATGCGTGCCGAGGCGCCGGTTGACTGCAGCAAGGCAAGACGCGAATTGGGCTGGGCACCAAGGCCTGTCGAAGACGCGATTCGAGAGGCCGCGCGATTCTGGGTCGGGCTACGCGAGGCGCGGCGCAAGAGCAAGGCCGGCTGAACGCCACGCCGGTCGGCGTTCAGCCCGTCCAGCCCGCGCTGCGGCAGGGTTAGCCTCGGGGGGTGACCGACCACGTGGAAGTCGACCTCAGCGGAGCCCCGCAGACCATGCTCGCGACCTTTTACGCCAAGGCGCTGGACGCCGATCTGCCGAACCCGATCCTGCACGATCGGTGGGCCAAACAGATCGTCGACCGCATCGACTACGACTGGTCCCGCACCACCATCACCCCGCGGAACTCGGCGGCCGTGACCACCCGTTCGGCGCATTTCGACCACTGGACGCGCCAGTTCCTCGCCGCGCACCAGGACGCCGTGGTGCTGCACGTCGGCTGCGGGCTGGACAGCCGCTACTTCCGGGTGGCGCCCGGTGCGGGAGTGGACTGGTACGACATCGACTACCCGGATGTGACCGCGCTGCGGGGGCAGCTGTACCCGTCGCCGCAGGGCCACCATCTGGTGGCCGCCTCGGTCACCGACCCGGGGTGGCTGGCGGAGATTCCCGCGGACCGGCCGGTGCTGATGCTCGGCGAGGGCCTCACCATGTACCTGACCGCGGCCGACGGGGTGGCTTTGTTACGACGCGTCGTCGCGCAGTTCCCAACGGGCGAACTGCAATTCGATGCGTTCAGCCGTTTCGGCATCAGGACGCAGTGGAGCAACGCGGTGGTGCGCCGCGCCGGCGCGACGCTGCACTGGGGCATCACCCGGCCCGAGGAGATCATCGCGGCGGTGCCCGGCGTGCGACTGCTGGCCTGGCAGTCCCCGTTCGAAACGCCGAGCTTCCGGCAGGTGTCGCTGCCGTTCCGGGTGCTGGCCCGGGTGATGTCCGCGTTCCCGGCGACCAAGTACATGGCGCAGTATCACCGCTACGCCTTCTGACTCAGGACGGGCGAAGGCGGCCGCTTCCCCGGGTGACCCGATGGCCGACAACCGGCGCCTGCCAGAATCGACCGATGCCCGCCCCTGGTGATGGTCACGTGGTCAATGGTCAGGTCTCTCATTGGTTCGGCACGCTGCCGACGCCGCGGCCACCGTTGCCGGGGGACCGCGACGCCGACGTGGTCATCGTCGGTGCCGGCTACACCGGGCTGTGGACGGCCTACTACCTCAAGACGCTGGACCCGTCGCTGCGCGTCACCGTGCTGGAGGCGCGGTTCGCCGGATTCGGGGCGTCCGGCCGCAACGGCGGCTGGTTGTCCGGGCTGGTGCCCGGTGACCGCAACGCGATGGCCAAGCGGCACGGCCGCGACGGCGTCATCGCCTGGCAGCGCGCGCTCAACGAGTCGGTGGACGAGGTCATCGACGTCGCCGCGCGGGAAGGCATCGACGCCGGTGTGGTCAAGGGCGGCACCCTGGAGATCGCCCGCAACCCGGCCCAAGCCGCGCGGCTGGCCGCCACGCTGGCGCAGGAGCGCGACTGGCAGGTCGACGGTATCACCGAATTGACGAGTGCCGAAGCGGCACAACGAATCCGGTTCACCAAGGTGGTCTCGGCCTTCCACACCCCGCACTGCGCGCGGATACAGCCGGCATGGCTGGCCCATGGGCTCGCCGACACCGTGCAGCGGCTCGGCGTCGACATCTACGAGCGGTCCCTGGTCACCGAGATCGCGCCCGGCCGGGCGGTCACCTTCCGGGGCACCGTGCGCGCTCCGATCGTGCTGCGCTGCACCGAGGGATTCACCGCCCGGATGCGCGGGCTACGGCGGCGCTGGCTGCCGATGAACAGCTCGATGATCGCCACCGAACCGATCCCGGCACCGGTATGGGACGAAATCGGTTGGGCCGGAAGGGAGACCGTCGGAGACACGGCGCACGGCTTCTTCTACGCGCAGCGCACGGTGGATGACCGGATCGCCATCGGCGGACGCAGCGTGCCATACCGCTTCGCCTCACGCACCGACCACGACGGGCAGGTGCCGCAGCGCACCATCACCGCGTTGACCCAGGTGCTGCACGACATCCTGCCGCAGGTGCGCGAGGTGCCGATCGCGCACGGCTGGTGCGGGGTGCTCGCGGTGCCGCGGGACTGGGACGCCGGGGTGGCCCTGGACCGGTCCAGCGGACTGGGCTGGGCGGGCGGCTATGTGGGACATGGCGTTACCGCCACGAACCTGGCCGGACGCACCCTGGCCGATCTGGTGTTGCGGCGGGCCACCGATATCACCAGGCTGCCCTGGGTGGACCACCAATCACGGGACTGGGAGCCCGAACCGCTGCGCTGGCTGGGTGTGCGCGGGCTCTACATCGCCTACAAACTGGCCGACCGGCACGAGGCCGGTGGCCGGGCGGGCACGTCGCCGATCGCACGGGTGGCCGACCTGATCACCGGCCGGCCGTAGCCGTCAGCTCCGGTCGATCATTTCCATCTGTGCGTCGCTGTGATGGCCGCCCGCGGCCGGTGCCATCGCATCCAGGGTGGCCAGTTGCTCCGCGCTGAGCGTCACGGAATCGGCGGCGACGTTCTCCTCCAGCCGTGACACCCGTTTGGTCCCCGGAATGGGCACGATGTCAGGACCTTTGGACAGCAGCCAGGCCAGCGCAACCTGCGCGGGGGTGGCACCGACCGCATCGGCGATGGTGCGCACCTCGTCGGCCAGGGCCAGGTTGCGGTCGAAGTTCTCGCCCTCGAAACGAGGGTTCTGCCTGCGGGTGTCGTCGTCGGCCAGATCGTCCACCGAACGGATCGCACCCGTCAGGAACCCGCGGCCCAGCGGCGAATAGGCCACGAACCCGATACCCAGTTCGCGCAGCGTGGCCAGGATGTCGCCGTCGGAATCCCGTGTCCACAGCGAATATTCGGACTGCAGCGCGGAAATGGGATGCACGGCGTTGGCGCGCCGGATGGTCTCCACACCCACCTCGGACAAGCCGATGTGGCGCACCTTGCCCTCGGCGATCAGTTCCGTGACCGTCCCGATGGTGTCTTCGATCGGCGTCTGGCGATCCAGCCGGTGCTGGTAGTACAGGTCGATGTGGTCGGTGCCCAAGCGCCGCAACGATCTCTCGACCGCGGTGCGGACGCTCGCCGGGCTGCTGTCCACTCCCGCCCGGCCGGTGTGCGAGATCATCCCGAACTTGGTCGCCAGCACCACCTGGTCACGGCGGCCTGCCAGGGCCCGGCCGACCAGCTCCTCGTTGACGTAAGGGCCGTACACCTCGGCGGTGTCGATCAGCGTGACACCGAGATCGACGGCGCGGTGGATGGTGCGGACCGATTCCTCGTCGTCACGTCCGGCGCTGCCGTAGGCGAACGACATACCCATGGTGCCCAGGCCGATACGGCCGACCACGAGGTCGCCCAGTTTCGCTTGTTCCATCGAAAAGTCCTTTCCTCGCCCACCAGTGAACGCCACCGTGCACCGAGGCGACAGGACCTGCTGGAACAGGTACTGCCAGGTCCCCTATCCGGCGGACTCGGCCGTGGCCTTCAGCCGAGCCAAGGTGAGCTTGATGTGCTCGGCATTGGCGCTGGTCCGGTCCGAGATACCGGTCGCCAGTCCGGCCAGTGGTTTGAACCAGCCCGGCCGATGGTCCCAGGTCTGCTCGGTGACGGTGCAACCGCCGTCGGTGGCCACGATGTCGTAGCGCCAGTGCGCGATCGGCAGGCCCGTCGACCGCACATCGAAGGCGAAGGTGCGGCCCGGCTCGGCGGCCGTCACCGTGCACTTGGTGGTCCAGGTCTTCGACCCGTTGCGATTGTGGCCCTTGAACACCGCGCCCGGGGCCGCCGCGGCGCCGGCCACCCACTCCATTGCGTGGGTCTCCTCGGCCAGTGCGGCCATCGCCTGCAAGTCGGTGATCAGCGCGTACACCGCGTCGGGTGGGGCGGCGATGGTGACCTCAGCGCTTGCGGCGGCCGGACCGGATGTAGCCATGCCGATGATGCTAAACCCCGGTAAGTGTCGGGAATCACACACCGGCTGCCGCACGTTGTTGACGGTATGACCGAACGCCCTGTGCTCGAGCCCAGCCCGGCGCATCCCATCACCATCACCCCCACCGGACGGCGCGTCACCGTGCGCGTCAACGGGGACGTCGTCGCCGACACCGAGGACGCGCTGACGTTGCAGGAATCGACCTACCCGGCGGTGCAGTACCTGCCGCTGACCGACGTCGCGCCCGGCGTCCTCACCCGCAGCGACACCCAGACCTACTGCCCGTTCAAGGGTGATGCCAGCTACTACGACGTGGCCGGGGTGTCCGACGCCGTCTGGACCTATGAGCAGCCCTACCCGGCGGTGGCCGCGATCGCGGGCCGGGTGGCGTTCTACCCGGACAAGACGGACATCCAACTCCTCTAACCTTGGAGCGGTGCCCACCAGCAGTGTGGCCTTCACCGGTCCCGTCAGCCCGGGTCTGACACTCGCGCCGCTGCGCCGTGGCCCGGGCGACCCGTGCTTCGGCGTGGTGGACGGTGTCATCTGGCGGGCCAGCCTGATGCCCACCGGTCCGGTGACGGCACGGATCACCAGCACCCGCAGCGTCGCCGAATGCGAGGCCTGGGGTGCCGGCGCCGCCGAGTTCCTGGATGGGCTGCCGGCATACCTGGGGGCCGAGGATGACGCCTCGGATTTCCGCCCCCTCGAGCCGACGGTCGCCGAAGCCCACCGCAGGGTCCCGCACCTGCGTCTGGGGCGCACCGGCCGGGTGTTGGAGTCGCTGATCCCCGCGATCATCGAACAACGGGTGGCCGGTAAGGACGCCTTCCGCGGGTGGCGGCTGCTGGTGACGAAATACGGAGCACCGGCACCCGGGCCGGCACCGGCGGGCATGCGGGTGCCGCCCGCGGCCGAGGTCTGGCGGCGCATCCCGTCCTGGGAGTTCCACCGCGCCAACATCGATCCCGGGCGGGCGCGCGCCATCGTCGGCTGTGCCCAGCGGGCCGACGCACTGGAACGTTGCCGCACCGAGGCGGGTTTCCGATCGCTGCCCGGGGTGGGGGTATGGACCGCGGCCGAGACGATGCAGCGCGCCTTCGGTGACGCCGACGCGATCTCGGTGGGGGACTACCACCTGTCCAACATGGTGGGGATGACGTTGCAGGGCCATCGCATCGATGACGAGGCCATGGTCGAGCTACTGGAACCGCTGCGGCCGCACCGCCAGCGCGCGGTGCGGCTGCTGGAGGCCAGCGGCCTGGCGCGCAATCCCAGATTCGGTGCGCGCCAGGCCATTCCGGACCTCAAGGCACTGTAGCTAGCTGGTACGCTCCAGCGCGTCGTCGCGGTCGGGGCGGTCGGCGAGTTGTTCGGCGACCCCGAACAGGAACGGATAGGCCACCCCGGCGATCGCCGCGCCGACCAGTGGCGCCAACCAGAAGGCCCACAGTTGGGCCGGTGCGCCGTCCCCGTTGAAGAATGCCACCGCCGTCGAACGGGCGGGATTCACCGAGGTGTTGGAGATCGGGATGGAGATCAGGTGGATCAACGTCAGAGTGAGGCCGATGGAAAGTCCGGCAAAACCTTTCGGTGCGCGATCATCGGTGGAGCCGAGGATCACCAACAGGAAGACGGCCGTCAGGACGATCTCGGTGACCAGAACCGCGGCCAGTGAGAACCCACCGGGCGAGTGTGCCCCGTAGCCGTTGGCCGCCATGTTGCCCGTCGCGCTCCAGCCCTCCTGGCCGCCGGCCACGAAATAGATGACGCCACCGGCCACGAGGCCGCCGAGCACCTGAGCCACCCAGTAGACGGGCAGTGCCGACCATTCCACCCGGCGGGCCAGCGCCGCGCCCAAGGTCACCGCCGGGTTGAAGTGCCCTCCGGAGATGGTGCCGAAGGCGTACACGCCGGTGAGCACGGTGAGGCCGAATGCCAGTGCCACACCCAGGAATCCGATGCCGAGTGAGGTACCGTCTGCGGCGACGAACTTGGCGGCGAAGACGGCGCTACCGCAGCCGCCGAGGACGAGCCAGAACGTTCCGATGAATTCTGCTGCCAGTCGGTGTTGCATGGACGGTCTTGACATGACGAGCTCCTTTGCTGGACATGGCGTCTGTCGTGAGAGTCGCACAGCCGGCGTCCAGGAAAAGCGAATGTGTCCGAATCTTGGCTGGATAGAGACGTTTCCTAGATTCGGGGGAGTCCGCGCGTCAGAGATACGCGGTGAGCCTGCCCACCAGCGCCAGCCGGCCGTCGGCGTCGAAGGCCCGGGCGTCGGCGACCCCGCTGCTGCGCCCGCTGTGCAAAGCGGTTGCGGTGTAGTGGGATCGGTCGCCGGAGATGAGTCGGCGTAGATAGTTCACCCGAAGCGATGCGGTGCGCAGCGGGGTGGCGGTGGACATCCCCGTCGCTCCGCTCGCGCCGGTGGCCAGTGCGGCCGCGGCCACCAACTCCAGGCCGGCCGCGGCGACGCCGCCGTGTACCGCGCCCATCGTGTTGTTCACCGCGGGATTGGCGTGTTGCACGAGCATCGGGTCGGCGCCGCCGGCCTCGGCGACCTGGACGGCCATCAGCCCGCCGAGCGTGGTCGGCAGTAGCTCGGCTACCGCGGTCGGCTCGGTGGCAGGCGCCGCCGGCGCGGAGACGGCGATGTAGAACGTCCGGACGGTGCCCACCCCGATACCGACGCCGCCGTGGCTGAGATCACAGGCCGACAGCGACGTGGTGGTCGCGGCGCCCACGGGCCGGCTCTCGGCGAGTACCGGGGTGGCCGGGTCGGCCGCCAACACGGCCTGGGCGTCGGGAGTGAATTCCATGGTCAGTTCACTGGACACCGTCCAGTGCCCGTCGGGTCGGCGCAGATGATTGGTGAATCCGGCGATGTGGTCCACGAGCACGGCCAGCGGAGCAAGGCTCGGGGCGCCGGTGAACGGATTGTCCAGCCCGGCAAGCGGCATGGTGGCCGCACAGTGCTGTGCACCGGTGGCCAGGTTGGTGATGCCGAACCGGCCCGGCGGTGTGTTCAGTGGGTAGGACGCGGCCGATGAATGAGACACGGCACTCAGCTTGACATGGCGTTCGCGTCGCGACGCGGGCAGCCGAGCAGGCCCGGCCGACGTGCGGCCCAAGTGTCTGATGTGGCTGGTGGGGTCAGTGATCGGCAGGGGATCAGCCGGGGCGCCGTGGTGGTTAAGAATCTGGCCAGGCTTTGAGCAAATTGCCAGGCGCTTCATCGGTGCTGTTGAGGGCATGAAAAGTAGTTTTCAGCAAACGATTGTGCAATGCGGGCTGCCGGCGGCCGGTGCTGTCCATGGAGTGTGCAGACTGTGAAAATGCAAGCGTCGCAGCCATTTTCGCCTCAGCGCGAAGAACACGCGAACGCCGCCGTAATCGCCCTCGGCCAACTTAGTTAGGTTCGACTAAGTTGGCATGTCAGGCGGTGTTTGTCATATCGTTTTTCCCAACTCAAGGCGAGCGGGACTGGCCGTCGTTCAGTGCTGCACGAGGCACCGCGATCGCCTGGCCGAAACGCCGGCGGATGCCGCTGGTCACAGCAGGCAGTAACACACCCAGCTTCTCGCGAGCAGGGCAAGAGAGTAAAGGGTCAGGTGGTGTCCGGATGGGACCAGTGCCCACGGGGCTTAATCGCTCCCCGCGTCCGCAGGGGATGTACAACCCCGCCTATGAGCACGATTCGTGCGGTGTGGCCATGGTCGCCGACATGCACGGCCGCCGCAGCCGCGACATCGTCGACAAGGCCATCACCGCCCTGCTGAACCTGGAGCACCGCGGCGCCGCCGGGGCCGAGCCGAACACCGGCGACGGCGCGGGCATCCTGCTGCAGGTTCCCGACGCGTTCCTGCGCGCCGTGGTGGACTTCGACCTGCCCGAGGAGGGCAGCTACGTCACCGGCATCGCCTTCCTGCCGCAGTCGGCCCGTGACGCCAAGCTGGCCTGCGAGGCCGTCGAGAAGATCATCGAGGCCGAGGGCCTGACCCTGCTGGGCTGGCGGGATGTCCCGACCGACGATTCCTCGTTGGGCGCCTTGGCCCGCGATGCCATGCCGACATTGCGCCAGGTGTTCATCGGCGGCGCCTCCGGGATGGACCTGGAGCGGCGCGCCTTCGTGATCCGCAAGCGCGCCGAGCACGAGCTGGGCACCAAGGGGCCCGGGCAGGACGGCCCCGGTCGTGAGACCGTCTACTTCCCAAGCCTTTCCGGGCAGACCCTGGTCTACAAGGGCATGCTCACCACGCCCCAGTTGCGGGCGTTCTACCTGGATCTGCAGGATGAGCGGCTGACCAGCGCGCTGGGTATCGTGCACTCGCGGTTCTCCACCAACACGTTCCCGTCGTGGCCGCTGGCGCACCCGTTCCGCCGCGTCGCACACAACGGCGAGATCAACACCGTCACCGGCAACGAGAACTGGATGCGGGCGCGGGAAGCGCTGATCCACACCGACGTGTTCGGCTACCACAACGACCTGAACAAGATCTTCCCGGTCTGTACCCCCGGGGCCTCGGACACCGCGCGGTTCGACGAGGTCCTGGAACTGCTGCACCTGGGTGGCCGCAGCATCGCGCACGCCGTGCTGATGATGATCCCCGAGGCGTGGGAGCGCAACGAGGACATGGACCCGGCCCGGCGGGCCTTCTACCGCTACCACGGCTCGCTGATGGAGCCGTGGGACGGCCCGGCCTCGGTGTGCTTCACCGACGGCACCGTCGTCGGCGCGGTGCTGGACCGCAACGGCCTGCGCCCGTCGCGCATCTGGGTGACCGACGACGGCCTGGTCGTGATGGCCTCGGAGGCCGGCGTGCTGGACCTCGACCCGGCCACCGTGGTGCAGAAGCTCCGTCTGCAGCCCGGCCGGATGTTCCTCGTGGACACCGCCCAGGGCCGCATCGTCTCCGATGAGGAGATCAAGGCCGAGCTGGCCGCCGAGCACCCGTACCAGGAATGGCTGGACGCCGGCCAGTTCCACGTCGACGATCTGCCGCCCGGCGATTACGTCAAGATGCCCCACCACCGGGTCGTCCTGCGGCAGCAGGCGTTTGGTTACACCTACGAGGAGCTCAACCTGCTGGTGGCGCCGATGGCGCGTACCGGCGCCGAGGCGCTGGGCTCGATGGGCACCGACACCCCGATCGCGGTGCTCTCGCAACGTCCCCGGATGCTCTACGACTACTTCCAGCAGTTGTTCGCGCAGGTCACGAACCCGCCGCTGGACGCCATCCGCGAAGAGGTGGTCACCAGCCTGGCGGGTGTCATCGGTCCCGAGGGCGACCTGCTGAACCCGGACGAGAACTCGTGCCGTCAGATCGTGCTGTCGCAGCCGATCCTGCGCAACGCCGATCTGTCCAAGCTCATCCACGTCGATCCCGACCATGAGATCCGCGGCCGCAAGCACGGCATGCGGGCCGCCGTGGTGAGCTGCCTGTACCCCGTCGCCGACGGCGGTCCCGGGCTGCGCCGCGCGCTGGAAGAAGTCCGCGCCAAGGTGAGCCAGGCCATCCGCAACGGCGCGCGCATCATCGTGCTCTCCGACCGCGAGTCCACCGAGTGGCTGGCGCCGATCCCGTCGCTGTTGTCCGTCGCCGCGGTGCACCACCACCTGGTCCGGGAGCGCACCCGCACCCAGGTCGGCCTGGTGGTCGAGACCGGTGACGCCCGCGAGGTGCACCACATGGCCATGCTGGTCGGCTTCGGCGCGGCCGCGATCAACCCGTACATGGCCTTCGAGTCCATCGAGGACATGGTCGACCGCGGCATCATCACCGGGCTGACCAGTGATGCGGCCAAGGCCAACTTCGTCAAGGCCGCCGGCAAGGGTGTGCTCAAGGTGATGTCCAAGATGGGCATCTCCACGCTGGCCTCCTACACCGGCGCGCAGCTGTTCCAGGCGGTCGGCATCAGCCAGCGGGTGCTCGACGAGTACTTCACCGGATTGCACTGCCCGACGGGCGGTATCGATCTGGACGACATCGCCGCCGACGTGTCCGCCCGGCACCAGTTGGCCTACCTGGACCGACCCGACGAGTGGGCACACCGCGAGCTCGAGGTCGGCGGGGAATACCAGTGGCGACGCGAGGGTGAATACCACCTGTTCAACCCCGACACGGTGTTCAAGCTGCAGCACTCCACCCGCACCGGGCAGTACTCGGTGTTCAAGGAGTACACCAAGCTGGTCGACGACCAGAGTGAGCGGATGGCCTCGTTGCGTGGCCTGCTGAAGTTCAAAGACGGTGTGCGGCAGCCGGTTCCGCTCGACGAAGTGGAATCCGCGCGCGAGATCGTCAAGCGTTTCTCCACCGGCGCGATGAGCTACGGCTCGATCTCGGCCGAGGCGCACGAGACGCTGGCCATCGCGATGAACCGGCTCGGCGGCCGGTCCAACTCCGGTGAGGGCGGCGAGAGCGTGGACCGCTTCGAGCCCGACGCCAACGGTGACTGGCGCCGCAGCGCGATCAAGCAGGTCGCATCCGGTCGCTTCGGTGTGACCAGCCACTACCTGAGCAACTGCACCGACATCCAGATCAAGATGGCGCAGGGTGCGAAACCGGGTGAGGGCGGCCAGCTTCCGGGGCACAAGGTGTACCCGTGGGTGGCCGAGGTCCGGCACTCCACGCCCGGCGTCGGGCTGATCTCGCCCCCGCCGCACCACGACATCTACTCGATCGAGGATCTGGCGCAGTTGATCCACGATCTGAAGAACGCCAATCCGGCGGCGCGGGTGCACGTGAAACTGGTGTCCGAGAACGGCGTCGGCACAGTCGCGGCGGGTGTGTCGAAAGCGCACGCCGACGTGGTGCTGATCTCCGGGCACGACGGTGGTACCGGCGCGACACCGCTCACCTCGCAGAAGCACGCCGGTGCGCCATGGGAGCTGGGCCTGGCCGAGACGCAGCAGACCCTGCTGCTCAACGGGCTGCGCGACCGCATCGTCGTGCAGGTCGACGGCCAGCTCAAGACCGGCCGCGACGTCGTGGTCGCCGCGCTGCTGGGCGCCGAGGAGTTCGGTTTCGCCACCGCGCCGCTGGTGGTGTCGGGCTGCATCATGATGCGCGTCTGCCACCTCGACACCTGCCCGGTGGGTGTGGCGACGCAGAACCCGGTGCTGCGCGAACGGTTCAACGGCAAGCCCGAATTCGTGGAGAACTTCTTCCTGTTCATCGCCGAAGAAGTTCGGGAGCTGATGGCGCAGCTGGGATTCCGGACCGTCAACGAGATGGTGGGCCAGGTCGGTGCGCTGGACACCCAGCGCGCCGCCGAGCACTGGAAGGCCTACAAACTCGACCTCTCGCCGGTGCTGCACGAGCCGGAGTCGGCGTTCATGAACCAGGATCTGTACTGCACGTCGGTCCAGGACCACGGGCTGGACAAGGCACTGGATCAGCAGCTGATCGCGCAGAGCCGCGAAGCGATCGACAACGGCACCGCCGTCAGCTTCACCACCAAGATCGCCAACGTGAACCGCACGGTCGGCACCATGCTGGGCCACGAGGTCACGAAGGTCTACGGCGGCGAAGGTCTTCCGGACGGAACCATCGACATCACCTTCGACGGGTCGGCCGGCAACAGCTTCGGTGCCTTCGTGCCCCGCGGTATCACGCTCAAGGTCCGCGGCGACGCCAACGACTATGTGGGCAAGGGACTTTCGGGCGGTCGCATCGTGGTGCGCCCGTCCGCGAGCGCCCCGGCCGACTATGTCGCCGAGGACAACATCATCGGCGGAAACGTGATCCTGTTCGGCGCCACCAGCGGTCAGGCGTTCCTGCGCGGTGTGGTCGGCGAGCGCTTCGCCGTCCGCAACTCGGGAGCGCACGCCGTCGTCGAAGGTGTCGGTGATCACGGCTGCGAGTACATGACCGGTGGCAAGGTGGTCATCCTCGGCCGCACCGGGCGCAACTTCGCCGCCGGTATGTCCGGTGGCGCGGCGTATGTCTATGACCCGGACAAAGTCTTACCGGGCAACGTGAATGGGGAGATGGTCGATCTTGACGGTCTGGACGATGCCGACCTGGAATGGTTGCACGGCATGATCACCACGCATGTGGATGTCACCGATTCTGCTGTGGGACATCGGATCCTGGCCGACTGGCCGGCACATCAGTCGAAGTTCGTGAAGGTGATGCCGCGCGACTACAAACGTGTGCTCACGGCGATAGCCGAGGCCGAGTCCTCGGGCCAGAATGTCGGCGAAGCGATCATGGCGGCGGCTCGTGGCTGATCCGTTCGGTTTTCTCAAGCACACGGTCCGCGAGACCCCGGCTCGTCGTCCCGTGGACCTGCGTCTGCAGGACTGGAAAGAGGTCTACGAGGACTTCTCCAAGGACACTCTGCAGGTCCAGGCATCACGCTGCATGGACTGCGGTATCCCGTTCTGTCACAACGGTTGCCCGTTGGGGAACCTGATCCCTGAGTGGAACGATCTGGTGTTCCGCGGCCGCTGGCGTGACGGTATCGAGCGCCTGCACGCGACCAACAATTTCCCGGAGTTCACCGGCCGGCTGTGCCCGGCGCCGTGTGAGGCGTCCTGCGTGCTCGGCATCAACCAGGACCCGGTGACCATCAAGCAGGTCGAGATCGAGCTCATCGACAACGCCTGGGCGCAGGGCTGGGTCAAGCCGCTGCCGCCGGACGTGCTGACCGGTAAGAAGGTGGCCGTGGTCGGCTCCGGGCCGGCCGGACTGGCCGCGGCCCAGCAGCTCACCCGGGCCGGGCACGAGGTGACGGTGTTCGAGCGTGCCGACCGCATCGGTGGACTGCTGCGCTACGGCATCCCCGAGTTCAAAATGGAGAAGCGCCACATCGACCGGCGCCTGGAGCAGATGGCTGCCGAGGGCACCCAGTTCCGTACCGGCGTCAACGTCGGCGTCGACATCACCGTCGAGCAGTTGCAGGAGGACTTCGACGCCGTGGTGCTGGCCGGTGGGGCGACGGCATGGCGTGATCTGCCGATCCCGGGCCGCGAACTGGAGGGCATCCACCAGGCGATGGAGTACCTGCCGTGGGCCAACCGGCTGCAGCAGGGCGATGACGTGGCGGGCCCCGACGGTCAGCCGCCGATCACTGCCAAGGACAAGAAGGTCGTCATCATCGGTGGCGGCGACACCGGCGCGGACTGCCTGGGCACCGCGCACCGCCAGGGCGCGGCCAGCATCCACCAGTTCGAGATCATGCCGCGTCCGCCCGAGACCCGTGCCGACTCGACTCCGTGGCCGACCTACCCGCTGATGTTCCGGGTGGCCTCCGCGCACGAAGAGGGCGGCGAGCGGGTGTTCTCGGTGAACACCGAGCAGTTCGTCGGGGCCGACGGCAAGGTGTCGATGCTCAAGGTGCACGAGGTCGAGATGAAGGCCGGGAAGTTCGAGAAGGTCGAGGGGTCGGATTTCGACCTCGAGGCCGACATCGTGTTCCTGGCGATGGGATTCGTCGGGCCGGAGCGCGAGGGTCTGCTGACCGATCTGGGTGTCGAGCTGACCGACCGCGGCAACGTGGCGCGCACCGATGACTTCCAGACGACGGTGCCGGGCGTGTTCGTGGCGGGCGATATGGGCCGGGGGCAGTCGCTGATCGTGTGGGCGATTGCCGAGGGCCGGGCCGCGGCCGCAGGTGTCGACCGGTTCCTGATGGGCGAGTCGGCGTTGCCGGCGCCGATCAAGCCGACCGCGGCGCCCCAGCGATGAGCGCTTGCGCGAAGAGCGGTTACGCCTAGATCGCGGGGGGCTCTCCGCGAGATTGCAGTTGTTGCGGGCGGTACTTGCAAAACCGCGACGTAACTGCAATCTGGCGGCCCGATAGGGTCACGAACCGATCCCGCGGTGTCACACCAGCAACTCCAGCCTCACCAAAAACATCGGATTTAATGTCGGCGCGCCTTTCTGTGTTTGCTCCATAGCAGGTATCTAATGATTGCGCAGGGGCCGTGCGGTAATGTGACCCCCCGGTGCAGCTAAACGCCCGACTGCAGGAGTTTTCGCCGTGTACAACTTCCCGGATTCACGGTCCCGAGTGAGTCGAATCGCCTGGTCATGGTTCCGCCACCCCGTCAGGAGTCGCGAGTTCCCAGCTAAGCACGAGCGCCTGATCACCGCCGCGGAGCTGCTCCGCTACGGCGTCTGATCTCGGCTTCCCGCGGGCCGTCGCCTGACGGCCGCGTTACTTTGCTCGCCGTTATCTTTTCGTTATGGGCAGTCTTAACTTCGGATCGCCCGTTCGGTGGCGAGACCGTCCTGGCTGGCCGCCCATGACGCCAGCAGCTTGAGGCCGTCGGCGTCTCCGCAGGGGCGGTGTAGATGTTGAACTGCAGGCCCTACGTCAACGAGGACTCGTCGGGGAGGCGTTGAAGCCACTGCGCGAGCAGGTCGTGATCGCCACCAAGTTCGGCTGGAACATCGTCGACGGCAAGCCGGCACCCGCCGCCGCGAACCCATCGACGAGAACACCGCCGCCAGCCCGGTCGCACTCTCGGCCGATGAGGTGGCCGACGGCGGTACGTGTGGGGGTGCGCGACGACCGCTACAACCCTGCCGGGATGGCGGTGGTGGGGGCTGCGACGGCCGGGAGTTAACGGAGTCGGCAACGCGTTTGGCGTTTCACCGCGCAGAACCGCCGGACCATGCACAGGATGTACACAGGGACCGTCGGCGCCGCCGGTTGGTCTCTGCCGGACCGGCGGTTCCCGCAGGGTGACCTGCCCCCTGCGGGAACCGTCCCCTGGTCAGAGCTTGGCGTCCCGGATGGCCTCGGCCAGCGGTTCGAGCACCGCGGTGTCGTACGGCGGTGGCAGGTAGATGATCGCCAGGTCCAGACCTTCCTCGCCGAGTGCGGCAGCCTCCGCGACGACCTTCGCGTAATCGCGGTCCGCACCGAGGCGGACGTGCGCGGACAACGCGATTTCCTTGGGATCGCGCCCGATGTCGGCGCAGTGCGCGGCGAGCACGTCACGCTTGCGTGCGAACTCCTCCGGCGGGCCGCCCACGAAATTCCAGTGGTCGGCGTACTTGGCGGTGATCTTCAAGGTGCGCTTCTCGCCGCTGCCGCCGATGCAGAACGGTGGGTGCGGCTGCTGCGGGCCCTTGGGCTCGTTGCGGGCGTCCTTGAGCTGATAGAACTTGCCGTCGAAGGTCGTGGTCTCCTGACTGAGCAGGCCCTTGAGAATTTCGCACGCCTCCTCGAACCGGTCGAATCGTTCCTTGATGCTGCCCAGTTCGATGCCGTAGGCACCGGACTCCTCCTCGTTCCAGCCGGCCCCGATGCCGAGTTCGAGGCGGCCGTTGGAAATGATGTCCAGCGCTGCGGCCATGTTGGCCAGTACCGCGGGATGGCGGTAATGGATGCCGGTCACCAGCACCCCGACCCGCAGCCGCGTGGTGGCCTGGGCCAGCGCGGTGAGCGTGGTCCAGCCCTCCAGGCAGGGACCGGTGGAGTCGGAGAAGATCGGATAGAAGTGGTCAAACGTCCAGCCTGATTCGAAGACGTCGATGTCGTCGGCAGTTTTCCAGATGGCCAGCATGTCGGCCCATGTCGTGTTCTGCGGGGATGTCTTGAAGGCGAATCTCACACCAACCGAAACTAGTCGGGTTGGGGGATCCATTCCGGGTTGTTGTTGTCAATTTGATGTGAATCGGCGGCGGCGACTATCCCGGTGCCACGAGCGACATCAATTCCGTTCCGTCGTCGGAGATTTGAACGAGGGTGGTGTTGATGCGCCACACATGGCGGAAGGAACCGGCGGCCGAGCTGAGTGTCCAGAGTGTGTCACAAGATGCCAAATCGGCACCTGTCGTCTCCAAACCCACGGTGGCATTGCCAGATGACAAGACCACGACGTTACCGGCATTTGCGATGTACCCACCCTCGCCCAGCCCGTAATTACAACGCTTCCCTTCGGAGCCGGACTCAAGATCGTACTGATGCCAGCCTGAATCACCCATAGCGAAAAGGGTGGTCCCAATTAGCCGAGTCTGCGAAGGAGCTGAAGTGGATTGTTGGATCAGCTTTCGCCCCTGCACCGAGTATGCGGCCCATTCGTCCTGTTTTAACTTCACGATAGGAAGGTTCAGCGTGCCTTCACCGAGCGTGCCTCCGGGAACTTCCTCACCCACTCGTGCGCCGGCTTCATCGAAGAACTGGACAGTCGAGCTGTCATTGCGGTTGGCAATCTCGGCTGCGAAGCCACCTGGATAGATTGCGGTTCCCGTCAGCGTGCCGCCGTCGTCGATCCGGGGTTTGAGCACCGCGCCATCTTTGACAGAGAAGACCACTCGCGAATCGGCGGACTGGCCAGAACCTTGGGTGGCCAGCGTCTGCGATTGGAAGTCTCGGGTACCCGGATAGGCTTGATCGATATCACCGTTCCCGGGAACGAACCAGGTGGTTTCTGCGTGGGGCCCTACGCCGTACACGCCTGAGGATTCAGTCGCGGCGACGGCGTAGATACCGACCTGATGTGTGCCGAGCTTGCCGGTAAAGGTTCGCAAATCCGTTGGGCCGGTATAGATTACCGCACCATTGTGCGCGTCGATTGTCCACGCGGTGACGTTGTCGGTGTCGTTCGCGACGCACAAGAGGGCGTCGAGCCCGTTGAGATAACACTGTGGAGGCCGCTCGGACTCGGTCAGCTGCACAGCTGGAAATAGGCGACGACCGTCTCGTACGTCAATACCGACCAGCCACCACTTCGGGGACACCGAGGCAGGATCTCCGGCCATAAAGTAGGCGTTGTCGCCGAGGTTGCCTACGAGCGGACTGGAATCGAACGGAGAGATATTCGTGGCAAAGATGTTTCGGCTCAGTGAGTCATTGGCCGCGGATATCACGCCCAGAGTGGCCAGGCTAGAGCGCCAACCGACGATTGGTCTCATCTGCATCGAAGATGTAAGGACGGTCTGGGCTGGAGGAGTCCACTCTGGGGTCTGCGGCCGAGCCTCGGACCCGTCCTTCCGTAGAACAACGACTGCGCTCACGGCGGTGAGGACTATGGCGAACGCTACGCCGCTCGCGACCAGAGGCCACCGGGTTCTACGGCGTTGGCGCGTGTCGCTTGTGGAAGGGTGATTCACCGTTCATGCTTTCGCATTTGAATTTGACTACTCATCAACAAGATATCGGTCGGCGAGAATCTCGGCGCGACGCTTTCTGGCAGTCGCGGGTGACGGCAAATGCAGGTCCCGCTCGATGAAGCTGCGAGTCGCTGCGGGATCCAGCCCGGCGCGATGCATCATCGCTGCGATGAGGGCGTGCTGAGCGGCCTGTGCTTGCATGCGAGCCAAATTCGCAAGGAGCACAATCTCCTGGGACAGCTCGGTTTCGGTCATGACCACGACTTGCGGTGCCAGATCGACTTTGAGGATCTTGCCATCCATCAAAGCGGTGACCACCACCGTCTCCGTTGGGTTGGAGGCGGAAAAAGTGACTGTCAGGACATCGTTGTCCTCGCCGGACGACTCCGGGAGGGGCCAGGACTCCATGTCGCCGTACGAATGTTCGTCAGGGATGAACATGTCGAAGGCGCTGATGCCGGAATTTTCTCCGGGCGAATAGATTTCGTCATCGTCGTCCCAATCGGTGTCAGGCATCGAATGCTCACATATTGCCGGCTTGACTGATATGGGCGCCCGCCCGGTAGTCAGCGTTCTGGTAGTTGGAGGCGGCGGTGCAGAGCTTCTCGGAAAGTTCACTGGACACCTTGTGCAAGGTTGATCCGGCGGCCGTGCGTGCGGTATCGGCTGCAGACAGTGCGGCGCTGGTCATCGAGCACACTAATCCGTGGGTATCGCGGACTCGCGTGGCCGTGTCGCCAATCGCGCGGTTAGCGCCGGTGATCTGGTTTGCGGCGGTCTCTTGTTTGGCGGCGAGGTCACTGACGTGGTCGGTCAGAACGTGCAGATTTCGCTCTTGATCAGTCATGGTTGCCTTCAACGATCCTGTCTGAAGCTGGCGATGGAGCCTCCGCTCCATACGGGATGCCCGGGGTGTTTGGCGGGGTGTCGGGAGTTGGAACCCAGTAGGGACGGGACGGATCAAGACGCTCTGGCCGCGATTGTTTCCCCGTGTCGACTTCCTGGGTGACGAACGGTGCGCCAGGAACGGGGTTACCGTGCTTGTCCTGCACCTTGCCGCTGTTGTCGCCATTGGCATCGGTGTACTTGCCGGTGAGAAGTTCGATTCGTGCCGCGTTCTCCGCGGCATTCTTCACCAGGACGGCCATGGTGGTGTTCGTCGTCGCCAGGGCGGCCGAAGCCGCGGCCAGATCGGCCACCATTTTGGCCTGCCGGAGCCCCGGCACGAAGTTCATCCACGCCGTGGCTGCGCCGAAGTCCGACAGGTACTGATTGGTCTCGTCCAACGTCTTACGGGCCCGGCTGACCTGCCCCGCTTCGATGCTGAGAACCCGGCCGATCTCTCCATCGGCGCCTTGGACAGCCGACGCGTGGGTTCTGTGCGCGCTGTTGGTGCGTTCGTATGACTTCGCCGCCTCGCCGTTCCACCGGTCGCCCCGCGGATCCGCATCCGACAGGGTCTGCACCACGTCCTGCATCCGGACCGCCGACTCGTGGTAACCATTCCCATCCTCTGGTTCCCCCGAACCCGTGGTCGCCTTCTCGGCGTCGATGGCCATCTGAGCTGCGGAGAGGATCTGCGAATCCGCGAGTTTGCCGATCGTGGAGCCGGCGTATTTCTCGGCGATCTGCTGAGGCACCTTGGTCAACCCCATGCCGAGGCCGCCCAACCCGTTGAGGACATCACCCACGTCACCGATTACCTTGCGGCCGTCGGTGAGCACACCGTGGGCATCCAGACTCACGACGTCCTGGAACAGCTTGGGGACGTCCTGGACGCCGCTTCTGATGCCATTGCCCAGCTCGAACAGATCCTTGAGCAGATCGCCGCCGCCGACACCCATCCGACACCCCCCGCGGATCAGCCTAACAAGGCATGACCGTGGGCATGGGCGGGATTTCGCGGCACACTGAATTCATGGATCCGGTTACCGCATTGCGCGAGATCGCCTATTACAAGGACCGGGCACGCGAGGAATCCCGGCGGGTGATGGCCTACCGCAAGGCCGCCGATGTGGTGGAGGCGCTGACCGACGAACAGCGGGACAAGCTGGGCCACACCAACGGCTGGCAGTCGCTGCCCGGCGTCGGGCCCAAGACCGCGAAGGTCATCGCCCAGGCGTGGGCTGGCCGTGAACCGGACGCCCTAATCGAATTACGGGAAAAGGCAACCGATCTCGGCGGCGGCGACGTCCGGGCCGCACTCAAGGGTGACCTGCACCTGCACTCGAACTGGTCCGATGGGTCGGCGCCGATCGCCGAGATGATGGCCGCAGCGCAGCGGCTGGGCCACCAATACTGTGCGCTCACCGATCATTCGCCGCGGCTCACCATCGCCAACGGACTGTCGCCCGACCGGCTGCGCCACCAGCTCGAGGTCCTCGACAGCCTTCGCGAACAGTTCTCGCCGATGCGCATCCTGACCGGAATCGAGGTGGACATCCTCGACGACGGCAGCCTCGACCAGGAACCCGAGTTGCTGGAACGCCTCGACGTCGTCGTGGCCAGCGTGCACTCCAAGCTGGCCATGGACGCCGAAGCGATGACCCGCCGGATGGTCCGCGCGGTGTCCGGCGGCCAGGCGAACGTCCTCGGGCACTGCACCGGCCGGCTGGTCGAGGGCAGTCGGGGCATCCGGCCAGAGTCGAAATTCGACGCCGAGAAGGTATTCACTGCCTGCCGTGACAACGGAGTGGCCGTCGAGATCAATTCACGCCCGGAACGCTGCGATCCGCCGGACCGACTGCTGAATCTGGCACTCCAGATCGGTTGCGTGTTCAGCATCGACACCGACGCCCATGCCCCCGGTCAGCTGGACTTCCTCGGCTACGGAGCTCAGCGGGCGCTGGATGCCGGCGTGCCGCAGGACCGGATCGTCAACACCTGGACGGCCGAACGTCTCCTGGAGTGGGCCGCTCCCTAGACTCGGCGCGATGGGAGCGAATCTCGGTACCGACACCGCCATCACGCTGTTCGCGGCGGGCCTGATCTTCTTGGCGGCGCTCATCCTGGGCGTCTGGAAGTACCGGCAGATGGCCACCAGCCCGGACCATCTGGCGCATCCCTATGTGGACATCGCGCACCGGGCGGCGCTGCTGTACTCGTTCGCGACACTGCTGATCGCGGCATTCGTTCAGCTCAGCGCCTGGCCGACATGGGTAAACCTCACGGCTGCAATGGTTTTGGTGTTCTTCTTCGTGGTGGCCATCGCCAGTTATGTGCAGCATGGTCTGCGGCGCGACACCACCAATCAATTCGCCGAGCCGGCGCCCGGCCTGCATGCCGGCATGCAGGCGCTGATGGCCGGTGAGATCGGCGGATTCCTGGTCCTGCTTGCCGGCTTCGTGGCAGGTCAGCTGAACACCGGCGGCTGACACTGCGGGTTGTCCGGTGGGCAGTCGTTGTCCGGCGACTTCTTCGGCGGCGGTTGCATGGTGGGCGGCCGCGGGGTGCTCTTGGGCGGCTTGGATGTGGTCGGGGGAGCCTTAGACGACGGTTGGGGCTCCTCGGTGATCGGTGACTCTTCGGTCGACGGTTCCTGCTGCACCGGTGATTCCGGTCTGGGTGTCGGGTGGAAGGACGATCCGCCGCGGGTAATCGTGGTGGTCGGCCCGCTCGGTGGCGCTTGCTCGGGAACCGGCGACGGTGCCTCGGTGGTCGACGGTGCGGTACGCGGGATGGCCGACGGTGTCGTCGGCGGCGGGATCGCCGGCGACTCGG
This sequence comes from Mycobacterium sp. BMJ-28, assembly GCF_054404835.1. Classification (NCBI taxonomy): domain Bacteria; kingdom Bacillati; phylum Actinomycetota; class Actinomycetes; order Mycobacteriales; family Mycobacteriaceae; genus Mycobacterium; species Mycobacterium sp. BMJ-28. Next base: position 127,395 of record NZ_CM136783.1, read on the forward strand.
AACTGGTGGGCGGCGGGGGGACGAACTGCGCGGGCGGCCCCGCGGTTGTCGTCGTGGTGGACGTGACGACGCCGGGCGAGCGCATCGGCACCACATCCGGCGGACTCACGGCGCGGTACACCGCCAGAATGGCGACCACCACGATGCCCGCGCCGAGCGCGGCCCAGCGCACCCGGTGCCGTCCACCGAGATCGGAGACGTCGACATCGTCTTCGGGCCACCAGGAATCGCCGGCGACGCCCACCGCCGATCCCCCCGGAACGGCCTGCCGCAGCGTCTTGTCCCGCAACCAGGCCGGTGCGGGGATGACAACCGGCGCCGCACCGAGGAGTGCGGCCGGGGTGATCATCCGGGCCCGTTCCTCATCACAGATGGAGCAGCTCTCGATGTGGCGCGCCGCGCGTTTGCGCAGCAGCACCGTGAGTTCGCCGTGCCAGTCGCCGAGGATGGCGGCCAGTTCGGGGCAGCGCTCCGGGTCGGCGCTGACTCGCCGGCACACCAGCAGTGCGCCCAGGGAACGGGCGATCGTCTCGCGTAGGCGCTCCACCAGGGTGTTTGCGTTGCGGGCGGTGACACCGAGGGCCTCGGCCAGTTCCGGTCCGTCCAGCCCCTGTCGGTAGGCGAGTTCCAGTACCAGCCGGTCGCGCTCGGACAGCCCGCCGCTGGCAGCGCTGATCAGGTCGGCCAGCTCGCTTCGTGCGGCCAGAGTATCCATATCGGGTTCACCCGTTGCTATCTCGGGAAGTTCCTCGCTGGGCAGCTCGCGGCGCCGCGCACGGATCCGGGCCAGTGCCTCACTGCGTGCGATCGCGTACAGCCAGGACCGGAGTCGATCGGGTTCGCGCAACTGCACCAGCCTGGTTGCGGCGATGACGAAGACGTCCTGGACGCAGTCGGCGGCCGCATCGCGGTCGCGCAGCATGCCGATGCAGAAGTCGTGCAATCGGTTGGCGTAACGGTCATAGATGGCGGCGAATGCCACCCGGTCACCGGCGGCGGCTGCGACGGCGAGCGTGGCGTCATCGTCGGCAGATAGCGATGGAGTATTTGCCATCGGACATCCCTTGTGCGGGGCTGACTGTTGCCAGCAGGAAAATCATCGTTTGTGTGCGGTTGCTGCGCAATAGCTGTCAGGATTCCTCCCGCGCGAGGCCGCCGGTTGCGGCCCGTTCATCAGGTAGGAGGAACCGCGGCGCCCGATTCCCTCACTTTTCTCGACGTCAATCCGGCAGGGTGGGCATCTCCAGGCCCGGGTCGCGCCCGAGCAGCACACCGCGGGTGAGCATCGCGTTGCCGAAACGTTCCCGCACCCGGTCCACGGCGGCATCGACGGCCAGCGGGTCGGCGCCGGCGCCGAATGGCAGCTCCAGCTGCGCGGCGCCGTCCCGGTCGATATTGGATACCGCGAATCCGACCAGCGTCAGGCCGCGCTCGCCGATCAGCGGTGCCGCCCCCGCGACCAGCTCACGGGCGGCCGCCAGCACCACCGCGGTGGATGCGGTGGCCCGGGCCAGGGTGCGTGAGCGGGTGGCGCGGCCGAAATCGTCGAACCGCAGCCGCAACACCACCGTGCGACCGGTACGCCCGGACGCCCGCATGCGCCGGGTGATCCGGTCCACCAGGTTGACGACGACCGCATCGATCTCATTGTCGGACATGGTGTTTCCGGCCCGGCCCAACGCGCGCTGGGCGCCCACCGAGCGTCGCCGCACCCCGGTGACCACCCGCCGGCGGTCGATATTGCGGGACAGACAGAACAACTGACGGCCCATCGCGCCGCCTACCATCGCGGCCAGCGAACTCTCATTCAGTTCGGCAACGTCGGCGACGGTGCGGATGCCGTGGGCGTGCAGCTTGTCGGCCGTCTTGGCGCCCACGCCCCAGAGGGCGCGTACCGGCAGCGGATGCAGGAACGCGAGTTCGCGGTCGGGTGGGACCAGCAGCAGGCCGTCCGGCTTGGCCTGCTGGCTGGCCACTTTGGCCAGGAACTTGGTGCGGGCGATGCCGACGGTGATCGGCAGACCCACCCGGTCTCGGACCTGCCGGCGCAGCGCCGCGCCGATCTGCACGGGTGTGCCCGCGACGCGGCCCAGGCCCGACACGTCGATGAACGCCTCGTCCACCGAGAGGGGCTCGACGAGCGGGCTGGTGTCACCGAACACGTCGAACACCGCCCGGCTGGCGTGCGAATACGCCGACATACGTGGCGGTACGACGATGGCGTGCGGGCACAGCCGCCGGGCCTGGTGGCCGCCCATCGCGGTGCGGACGCCGTAGGCCTTGGCCTCGTAGCTGGCCGCCAGCACCACACCGCCCCCGACGATGACGGGGCGCCCGCGCAGCGCGGGATCATCGCGTTGCTCCACCGAGGCGTAGAACGAGTCGAGATCCGCGTGCAGGATGTGGGCTTGCGGCGGGGGCCATGACACGAACATATGTTCGCATCGAGTGCCGACAATTAGTCGGCGGCGCCGTAAATGCTGGTCAGCCAGATGTGGGTGAGGGTGTCGACGACCTTGTCGTGTTCGACGGCGGGCTGTTCGGCGGCCAATGTCGCCATCATCATGCGTTCGTTCATCAGGTTGAGCGAGGTGGCGAGGTCGATCGCGGGGATCGATTCGGGCGCGGCACCGCGCCGGCGTTCCACGGTGATGAGCGCGGCCGTCATGGCGATCCACTTCTGCATCAGCCCCGCCCAGAACGCCCGGAATTCGGGGTGGTTCTTCACCGCCTCGGTTCCGGCCCGGGCGGTGGCCGGATGCGAACCGAACGAGCTGAAGAAGATCTCGATGCCCCGCCGGATCGCGCTTCTGGGATCGGACGGCATGTCCTCCATGGCGTTGTCGAAGCCGGTGTCGGCGAGCTTGATCAGTGGATCGAGCAACGTGAGTAGGACGGCTTCCTTGGAGGCGAAGTAGAAGTAGAAGGTGGGCCGGGAGATGCCCGCGCCCTTGGCCAGGTCGTCGACGGAGATGTCGGCGAAGGCGCGCCCTTCCAGTAGGCGCTGCGCGGTCGCCAGGATGGCCGCTTCGCGATCGTCCCCGGAAGGACGGGCGGAGCGTCGGCCGCGGGGTGCGCGGGCCTGACTGGCGGTGGTCACGGTCCCGACTTTACTGCATGTCGAAATTTTCAACACACTGTTGACCGACTCAACACCATGTTGATACCGTCGGTCCCATGAACGAACACTTCGACGTCGTGATCGTCGGGGCCGGCATCTCCGGCATCAGCACCGCCTGGCACCTGCAAGAGCGCTGCCCGTCCAAGAGCTACCTGATCCTGGAACGCCGGGAGAACATCGGCGGCACCTGGGACCTGTTCAAGTACCCCGGCATCCGGTCCGACTCGGACATGTTCACCCTGGGCTTCCGGTTCAAGCCGTGGACCTCGGCCCGCTCGATCGCCGACGGACCGTCCATCTGGAATTACATCAACGAGGCCGCCGTCGAGAACGGCATCGACAAGCACATCCGGACCGGCCAGAAGGTGACCGCCGCCGACTGGTCCGACGCCGACAACAAGTGGACCGTCACCGTCGAACACGACGGCGAGCAGAAGCAGGTCACCGCCTCGTTCCTGTCGGTGTGCAGCGGCTACTACAACTACGACGAGGGCTACACGCCCACCTTCGCGGGCGCCGAGGATTTCCAGGGTCAGGTCATCCATCCGCAGCACTGGCCGGAAGATCTGGACTACGCAGGCAAGAAGATCGTCGTGATCGGCTCGGGCGCCACCGCCGTGACCCTCATCCCGTCACTCATCAACGGCGGGGCCGGGCATGTCACCATGTTGCAGCGCTCGCCCACCTACATCGGCTCGCTGCCGCTGGAAGATCCGGTGGCCAAGCAGACCAACAAATACCTGCCGAAGAACATGGCGCACTTCGTCAACCGCTGGAAGGCCATCGCGTACGCCACCGGACAGTACCAACTCGCCCGTAAGTTCCCGGCGGTCTTCAAGAAGGCGCTGCGCGAGATGGCGACCCGGCGGCTGCCCGCCGACTTCGACTACGACAAGCACTTCAGCCCGCGCTACAACCCGTGGGATGAGCGAGTCTGCCTGGCGCCTAACGGCGATCTGTTCAAGGCCATTCGTTCCGGCAAGGCCGACGTGGTCACCGACACCATCGACCGATTCACCGGGACCGGGATCAAGCTCGCCTCCGGCGAGGAGCTGGCCGCCGACATCATCATCACCGCAACCGGTTTGAACATGCAGCTGTTCGGCGGCGCGAAGGCGCTGCGCAACGGTGAGCCGATCGATCTGCCGAGCACGATGTGCTACAAGGGCCTGATGCTCTCCGGCGTGCCGAACATGGCGATCACCTTCGGTTACACCAATGCGTCCTGGACGCTGAAGGCCGATCTGGTGTCGGAGTTCATTTGCCGCGTGCTGAACTTCATGGACGACAACGGTTTCGACAGGGTCGAGGCTCAGCATCCGGGGGCCTCCGTCGGCGAGGAGCCCTTCATGGACTTCACCCCCGGCTACTTCCGGCGTGCCATGGACACCCTGCCCAAGTCCGGGTCGGAAGCGCCGTGGCGGCTCAAACAGAACTACTTCATCGACCTGCGCACCATCCGGTACGGCAAGGTTGACGAAGAGTCGTTGCACTTCACCAAACACCGTGCAGCCGTGAAGGTCTGACCGACTTCGCCAGACAGACACGACGTCCCCCACTTCCGCGAGGAGGTGGGGGACGTCGCGTCTGCGAAGTCAGGACGAAACGACGACGATGCCGTCCTCGTCGCAATAGGCGATATCGCCGGGAACAAACGTCACGCCACCGAACGAGACCGGCACATCCCGTTCTCCCGCGCCGGTTTTGGTGCCCTTGCGCGGGTTGGTGCCCAGTGCCTTGATGCCGACATCGATGGTGCGCAGGGTCGCGGCATCGCGCACCGCACCGTGCACGACGATCCCGGCCCAGCCATTGTCGTGAGCCAGGCCGGCAATGATGTCGCCGACCAGCGCGGTGTGCAGCGAGCCGTCGCCGTCGACGACGAGTACGCCGCCTTCGCCCGGTGTGGACAGGATCGACTTCAGCAGGGCGTTGTCCTGGAAACAGCGCACCGTGGTGATCCGGCCGGCGAAGCTGCTACGGGCACCGTAGTTCTGCAGTTGTAGATCGCAACTGCGGACGTCGGGATAGATCTCGTCGACCAGGTCGGCGGTCGCGCGGGGTTCGATACTCACACCATCGATGCTAGCCAGGACGCTCAGGCCGGTTCGGACCCGCGGCGGGCCAGGTAGACCACCAGCACCGCGAGAGCACCGGCCAGCAGCGCCGCAATGAGCGGCAGACGGGACTGCTCGGGGTCCGGTGCGGGCACCGCCGTCAGCGTCGGCGGAGCCGATGCCACGGTGGATTTCGCTTGCGCGGCAACCTCTTTGACGGGAGGCAGAGCCGCTTCCGGTGCCGGCGGTGGCGGCGGCGTGGCTTTCTTCACCGGCGGGGCCTTCTGTACCGGGGCCGCCTTCTTGGCGGGTGCTGCCTTCTTGACCGGTGCCACCTTCTTGGCCGGCGTGGCCTTCTTCGCGGGGGCCTTCTTCACCGGGGCCTTTTTCGCGGGGACCTTCTTGGCGGGAGGAACCGGCGGCTGATCGCTCGGCGTCTCGTCGGGCCGGTCCGGCTCGTCGGCCATGTGGGGCGCTCCTTCGCTGTGTGGCACAGACAGTGGCTCCATCATGCCAGCCGGGCTTCGGCTAACCGGTGACCGCCAGCGCTGCTGCCAGCGTCAGCGCCACCGTCATCAATGCCAGTTCGGTGTAGGAACGCCGGGTGGAGCCCGCGGCCGACACCCGGTGCCCGCGGGCCGACGGCAGCCACCCCGTCCGGTTGTGCCAGGCCAGCACCATGAGCGCGGCGGTGAGCAGCACTTTGGCCAGGATCAGCCGCCCGTATCCGGTGGACCACAACTGGGCGGGGGCGTCCAGGGTCACCACCGCGCTGCCGATTCCGCCCACGAGCAGCACCACCACGCACCACAGCGACAATGCCGAGAACCGCGGCAACACCCGCGCCCACTGCCCGCGATGACCCACGGTGAGCACCAAGGCCGCCAGCAGGCCACACCACACCGCCGCCGCCAGGGCGTGCACAGTGACCGCGACACCGCCGAAGGCATTCTCGGAGAGGTGGCCCGCCAGGGTGCGCGCCGTGGTGCCGACCGCCGCGATCCCTGCCACCGCGACCCCGGCGGCCGGCGTCCGCAGTGCGAGCGTGACGGCGCCGACCAGAGCCGCGGCCAGCACGCAGATCAGGTCGGCCCGCCCGGCCACGGTGGACAGGGTGTATTCGACGGTGGTCGGCACCCCGAGGGCGCCCAGGGGCACGGCGGCAGTGGCCGCCGCCGCCGTGACCAGGCGGGCCAGTTCGGCGGCCAGCCAGACCGCGGCCGCGATCAGCAGCGCAGGCGCACTGCGCCGGGCCAACTCGGCCCGGTAGCGGGCGATATCCAGCAGCGGCACCAGGGCCAGGCCCAGCACCACCACGGCGGCCACGTCAGCGGCGGCGCGGGTCAGGGTCGCCGCGACCTCCTGCCGGGGGTAGGTCAGCGCCCAGGCCAGCAGCAACCCGGCCAGCACCATCGCCGCGCCGCCGAGCGCTCTCCTCATGTTCGCCGGCGCCGGCTCCACCAGACTCCCGCACCCACGATCGCCACCGCCAGTACCGCGAACGGCCACACCGGCAGCTCGCCGCCACTGCCCTGCGGCGCGGCCACCGGCGGTCCAGGAGTGCCGGCACCGGCCACCGACAATCGGAACGACCACGAGCCGCTCACCACGTGCCCGTCGGCCGAGGTCACCCGGTAATTCGCGGTGTACGTGCCGGCCGGGCCCAGCGGACGAAGGTCGACCTGGACAGCCGGACCCTGCACCCGGGCCTCACCGGTCGACCACAGGTTGCCGTCCGGACCGACCAGCGTCATCGAGGCGAACGCCGTCTGGAGCTGCTCGTTGAAGGTCGCGGTGATCCGGTCCGGCCCCTTGGCCAGCACCGCGTCCGCCGCGGGATCGCTGGACACCCGCACCGCGTGTGCCGAGGCGGCCCCGGCACCCGCCAGCGAGGCGACCGCGAGGACGGCGGTCAGCAGTGCGGCCAGCCGCGTCCTCACGCCCGTCGCCGGCCGACGAGCGCGACGGCCACCGCAACGGCGGCCAGGGCCAACGCGCCGCCGGCCAGCCAGCGGGCACTGTTGTCGGCGTGGCCCACCGGTGGTGCTGCCACCGCAGGGGCGGCAGTGGGCGCCGGTGCGGCCTCGGGCGCTCCCGTCAAGGACAGTTCCGGCGCGGGATGTTCGGGTTCACCGCCACCGGGCAGGGGCGGCTGATCCCAGCGCACCACGGTGCCGTCGGAGTAGGTCTGGGTGGCGGGGAAGCTGACGTTGTCCGCCTTGGGCAGTGTCACGGAAACGCGGAACAGCCCGAACTGGTCCGGGCCGATCCCGTTCGCAGCGGCGGCCGTCCAGGTGACCGACCGCACGGTGCCGGTCGCGGCATCCCGATCCAGACGCGCGGTCCAGCCGGGCATCTGCTCGGTGCGCGCCGACGTGACGTCGGGCAGGGTGATGGTCAGCCCGGTGCTGAGCGCGCCTTTTTCCGATTCATTGGGAACACGGAAGGTGAGCACCGCGGAACCGCCCGGATGGGCGTCGTCCGCGTCGACGTGCACATGCGCCCACGCCGGGGCGGCGGTGATCAGGGCGACGCCGGCGGCGGCCAGCGTGAGAACGGCGCGCGAGGACGCCCGATGGAGGTATCGCATTCTGTTTTCGGCTTTCTGCGGGAGGGTCGAGGGTTCGGCGGTCAAGCCGAGACCGGGGGACCCCGATGCGAAATCGACGCTCGCAACAACGAAACCGAATGCAGCGGTTGGCCTTCGGCGCGGTAGGTGAGTGTCACCGGCGGCACCCGCAGGGCGACCGGACCGGTGATGGCCGCAACGGTGCGGGACAACGCCGCGCAGAGCCGTTCCCCCGCGCAGATCAGGACGGCGCCGGCCAGTGCAGCGGCCAGATGGGCGACCAGCATCGCTGCCGGATCGACCTGAGCGTGGGGGTGCATCCCGATGCTCAGCAGCTGGTGTCCGAGCGCCTGACCGACCGACAGCACCGCGACCACGGGCCACAGTCCGGCGCCGGTGCTGGCGGCCAGCGCGGCGAGCGCGCCGGCGAGCACCAGGAGCTGGGCGACGGCCGCGCCCGCCGGGGGTGTGCCTGCCGCGGCCCCGTGGGCGGCCAGCGTCAGCGCCGCCGTCAGCGCCCCGACCGCACCGCCACGCAGCAGCGCGGGCCGACGGGGTGAAGCGGCGGTCATGTGCGGTGAACTCAGCCGAGCCCGAGGCGTGCCAGCAGGTCGGCGTCGATGCCGTCGAGCTGGGCACCGATCGCGGCGTGCGCCGGGCGGCGGCGCTCGGCGGGCATGTTTTCGGCGGCGGTGACCGCGGCCGAGAGATCGGTCAGGCGGTCGGTGACCGCGGCGACGAACTGGCGGGTTTCGGCGTCCTTGGGTTTCTTGGCCGCGACTTGCTGCAAGGTCTGCTCGGCACCGGCGATCCGCGCTGACAGTGCGGCGCCGTGCCCGGAGAACTGGCCGAGCTGGCTGAGCGGTACGCCGAGACGGTCGGCGCGACGCTGATCGATCAGACCCCGGCCGGCCACCAGGACGCGGTAGGCGACCGGCACCAGGATCGGCGCGAGCAGGCGCGACACCGTCAGAGTCCGGCGAATGCGGGCCGGCGAAAGCAGCTTGCCGTCCCGGACGGCTTTGAGCTGCGTCTCAGCAACCTTCAGCGCTGCGCGGTCGGTGTCACGCTGTGCCCTGATCTGGGCCTTGAGCGCCCGGGACTGGTCCTTGAGCTCGGCCTTGATGCGGCGCGCGTCATTCTTCGCGCCCAATTTGGCCTCCAGCTTGGCCTTGGCCTTGATGGCGCGGGCCTCGGCCCGGCGGGTCGCCCGGCTCTTGCGTCGCGTGAACAGGGCCATCGGCGTTGCCTCCCGGAATCTCATCGACTGCCGCGATCACCGGACGGCAGTGTGGCCAACACTATCGCTCGTGCCACGGGTCGGCCGCCGGAGTCCGGTCGCGTCGCCCAGTCATATCGTGCAGCAAACAATGTGCCGGCAATATGCGACAATCGGGTAAATTTCTGCCGCCGCGGTGTGCGGTGTGGTGAGAGGCGGTCACGACGTGGGTTCGCGGGTGCGAGTCGCGGCGGCGGCCTGTCTGATGGCTTCCGGCCTGTTCGCCGGTGCTGCCTGCGGTGCGGTGGCGTTTGCCGATCCCGACGAATCCGATGGTGTCGGCGGTGCGGGGGCCGTCGGGGGCGGCACGGGAGAGACCGGCGCGGCCACCTCGGCAGCCACTCCCGCAGTGCGTGCACCGGGCACCCGTGCCGGGCGGCGCGGCCCGCATCCGCACCCGTCCCGGATCGGCGCGGGAGGCAGCCCCGACGGGATGACGCCGGGTCCCAAGAGCGCCGTTGACGACAGTTCCAGCAAACAATCTGAGGGCGCTGGGGGAGGCCGGGGGACCGGCCCCGCGGACGGCGCGGGCGAACAGCCGGAAGGCCACCAGGACGCTGCGAAAGGTGAGCAGCCGGATCCGGCGGACCCGCAGGATCCCGACGATGATCCCGACGACTGCCTGCCGTGGTGGTGGCCGAAACCCGGGGCGACCCACCCGGGTAACGGTGGTGGAGGTGTCGGTAGCGGCGCGCCCAAAGCGCCCACCGGCCGGCCGGCTCGCCCTCCGGTGATGCAATTGCCCGAACGGGCGCCCAAGCCGACCCCGAATGGTGAGGCCCCGGCGCTGACCGCCGTTCCCGACATCGCACTTCCACCGGTAGCGCTGCCCGGAATCACCGTGTCCCCTGGCGCGGGCGGCCCCCCGCCCGATCCATCGCCACCGCCGCCGGTTTCTCATTCCCCGGGCGCACCACCCACACCGGCGCCACCACCGCGCACGCCCGTCCAGGCGGTCGACAATCCGCTGCTGCCTGCGTCCTACCGGGCCGGGTACGGCGAATACCTGCGCACCGCGGACATCTCACACGTGGTTGCGGTGGCGGTTCCCGGATTCACCGGGATCATGGTGTTAACCGGAGCGGGTGGGATCATTGGCTATCGCCAGGCCCGGTCGGCGCTCGCCGTGCGGTCGACGCGGTCCGCGCGTTTCACGAGTTGATCGGATTTGCTCGCTAACGGCGTCGCGCAGCGCCATAGTGGAAGTATCTGAAGGGGGTCGAAATGCCTGCTAGTCGCCGTGTGACCAAGGCCGTGGGTGCCGTACTGGACCTTGCCCCACGCAAGGGAGAGGTGTCCCTGCCACGGTTGGTGGACGCCGTCAGTGCCGACCGCGGCCGACCGATCGAACTGAAGATGGCCGACCTGCCCGCAGGGGTGTGCGGCCAATGGCGCCAGTACGCCGACCACGATGTCTTCCTCATCCAGAAGGGATTGCCGGCGTGGGACCGCACCCTGGCCCACGAACTCGGCCACCTGGTGCTGGGGCATGACGGCATCCCCGTGGTGGAGGCGGCCCGCGGCGCGATGGAACTGGCCGGCTCGGACCTGATCGGGTACATGCTGAATCAGCGGACCGGCTGCATGGGGCCTGCCGGCGAGGATGCCGAGCAGGAGGCGGAGGATTTCGCCGCGCTGCTGATCTACCGTCTCGGCCGGTTGCCGTCGGATCGATCATCGATCGTGCAGGTGCGGCTCGGAGAGGCGTTTGGTTGATCGTCTGGGTGATCGCCGGTCTGTTGGGACTGGCGACCGGCCTGCGTATCGGATGGGCTCTGGTCAACAAGCAATCCCTGGTCAGCAGCGCCATGATCTTGGCGCTGGGCAGTCTCGGCACCGTCGCCGCCTTGAACTGGCAGCCTTTGACGCTGCTGATCGACACCGCGCTGCACTGGCCGAACATCGCCGTGGCGCTGAGCCAGGTGGCGCTGATCTCCTGCGCGGCAGGCAGCTGCGTGATGATCACGACGGTCGCCTCCGACCGTAAACCGGTGACGATCAGGCGGATCGCGATGGCGCAGTATCTGGTGGCGGCGGTGATCGCGATCGTCACCATGGTCGCGTTCTTCGTCTCCGGACAGGAACCCGAAATGGCGCCGGAGGAGTATCTGCGCCGGAATCTGGGCTCCGCGGGCGGTTTGTCGGCTTGGCTGCTGCCATTGCTCTATGTGCTCCTGGCGCTGACCCTGGTGGCCTGGGCGGGCGTGCGGCATTCCAACCGGACCCGCCGCGGCCGGGCGCTTTTCGTATTCAGTGTCGGCATCGTGCTGATCGTGCTGGCCAGCGCGTTCTTCCTGCTGCGGGCGGTGGGGAACACAAACCTGCTCGGCGTGGGGTCGGCAGCGACGCTGCTGGGATGCGCGATGCTCGTGGTCGCGGGTGGATCGCTGCTGCCCAGTGTGGAGGACTGGTTCGGCGCTCGCCGCGAACTGCGTACCGTGTCCCCGCTGTTGGCCGAGCTCAGTGGCCGTCATCCCGACGTGGGCATCGGCGTGCGGCCGCGTGGCCCGCTGCTGTTCCGGGTCGCCGAGCAGATGTCGCTGATCTCGGATTCGCTCTATCTGGAGGCCTCCGCCGCTGAGACCACCCGACGGCGGGTGCAGTCCAACGGTGCGGCAGCCCCGGATGAGGGCGACGATCCCGAGCACGTGGTCGACATCGGCGATCTCGCCGATCTGGAGGCTCCGCCGGTGCCCGCGACCGAACAGGCCCGGGGTATCGCGCAGTGGATCTACGACGGGCGCGGCGACGGCCGCGACACCGCCGATGAGAGATTCCCCGGACTCAACTGGTTGCGGCAGCCGCCGACCTATTCGGATCGCGAGTGGATCCTGGCGATCGCGGAACAGTATTGCGAGCTGGAACGCACGAACGGTGCCACCGGGCGCTGAAAGCGCGGTGACACCGTTCGTGGTGAGGTGGGTGGCGACCCAGGCCGGAGCCGGGTCAGCTGTCCAGGTTCTCCTTGCGGCGCAGTTCGTCGGCCTTGAGGGCGAGATCCTGCTGCGACTCGGCGGACAGGCCGACGGTGCGGGCAGCGATGCGACGCACGCCCTCGTCCCGCATGTTGGCCAGCCAGGTCAGCTCCTTGTCGAGCTTCTCGTAGTACTCGTCGTCGGTGAAGTACGCCGGCTTGATCCGGAAGAAGTTCGCCAGTGCCGCCATGGTGGTGACCGACGGATTCGTCCGGTTACCCGACCGCAGCTGGGACAGGTACGGGGCCGACATGGTCACGCCTTCGGCCTTCAGCGCGCCGATGACCTCAGCAGATGTGTGCGGGCCGCGTCCCGGCGGGTAAACGGTCTCGAACAACCGGTTTAGCCGGGCGGCGAACGTCTTGCTCATCTAACTTTCCTCCACATAACTCACGAGTGGTGCACGTTAGTCTCGTATTTGCTGATCATCGTAGCGAGTGTTGTCGTCACAACCAAGTGCAAACCACTTAAAAGTCATAACACGTGTACGCACACTACGCCGCGAGGCCCGTCAGCAGCACGTCAAGCAGTTTTGAGAACCTAGGACCGGCGGTCCGGCAACCGAAAAAATAACGGATGCGTTGTTTTGCCCGTATTGATGCCCAGGGGTGTGTTGTCACAGTCGGCCCACGGCCCGCGCCTAGCTGGGCGTGCTAGCTGCAGCAAAGCGGAAAATGGGATTTGCTATCGACGCTGGCGAAATATCGAGCGTCACCGCCGTAAATCCGCTTACCGCCACGTAAGGGCATGGGCGTCACGGCCGAAGTCCACTGTCATCCGAACGGATGACAGTAGCCAGTCGTGGTTCAGCGATACTCCGGCGACGAATCCCGTGGTGCCGGGGCGCCTTCGGCACCGGATTCCGTTCGGGCCCGTAGGTACCGCACCAGCGCCGTGCCGATGGCGGTGACGGCCAGCGTGCCGGTGACCGCCACGGCCACCCAGGGCAGGTGCAGCGCGTTGTCGAAGAGCAGCCAGAGCCCGAACAGGGCGAAGAGCACGGCGGCCATGCTGTGCAGGAAGCGTTCGGGGAGGCGCCGGTGCAGCAGTGCCGCGACCGCGATCGCGGCGCCGTCCGCGGCCACCATGCCGATGGTCGCGCCGATCCACACCCCGGCCCAGTTGTGGTCGCTGGCCAGTGCCACGGTGGCCAGCATCGTCTTGTCGCCGAGCTCGGCCAGTACGAAGGACGACACCACGGCGAAGACCACGAATCGTGGCTCGGCGACGCGGACCTCGTCCGGGTCGCCGTCGCCGGCCCGGCTGTCCCGCCAGGTCCACACCGCGAAAAGCAGGAAGGCGATGGCCGCGGCGAACGCGATCGGCCGTTCCGGCAGCGTCAGCCCCACGAAATGACCGATGGTGACCGACAGGCCGTGCACCAGGAAGGCGGCGATACCGACCCCGGACAGCACCACCCACCAGCGGTGGCGCAGCGCATAGGTCATGGTGATCAGTTGGGACTTGTCGCCGAGTTCGGCGAGAAACACGACTCCGAGACTGACGAGTGCGGCGCTGAGCACGGTGACGACCTTTCGACGCGGCGCCGACGGACCGAGTGCTCTCGGTCCAACGGACGTTCGGTCGAAGGTCTCGCCCACCGCGGTGCGGTTCGCCGGGCCGGGCTTGGTGCATCGCTCTCGCGTGCGCGCTGCCAGTATGTCGACTCGGCGATTGCGGGCTACTCCCCTTCGCTGATGCTTTCGACGATAACGGCTGCGTGCTGCCGGCGCCACTTCGGGCACGGAGTTCGGGCACCCGTACTTTGTTCGGACGCTATGCGAAAAGCCTTATGCGGCAAGTAACATCGCTAGGATAGCGGTGTCCGGATGACTGATCGGGTCGACGCCGACCCGGCTGACCATTGAGGTGATGGTGCCATCGGACTCCGCCTCGACCCAGGCGGCCCGGTGCTCGAGTCCCAGGTGCGGCAAGCCGGGCAGTAGCACGCAACCCGAAGCCGCGCCGGTGCATTCGGGCAGTGACGGGGTGGTTTCCGACGGCGGGTGCAACATCAGCAGGGCGGCCGGTTGACGATCGGCGAAAAAGCCAGGCGGAACAGCGGATTCGCCGACCACGGTACCCTCGGCCAGCACCAGACCCACCGTGCCCGGGGCGGGTTGGTCGGGAAGCTCCTCGCGGACGCCGAAAATCGTTGTGGTGGAAAGTAATCCAGGAAGCGAAGCGACGCGGACGGCGACGATCAGGAGCTGGGCCCATTCCTTCGTCGAATCCGGCCAACGTCCGGACACCACAAACCCTTTCAGGGAACCACCGGTGTGGAACGGGGCGATCTCCACCGCCCGTTGGGGTCCGGTATCCATCTGGCCTCCCGACAGTGCTGGAACCTGACGACACTGCTGTGGGTCGATCCGATCAGGATGAGCCACCATGTGGTTAGCACGCAAGAGGACACGACTGCCAGCGGTAAACCGTTATGCAACGCGAAAGCCCCGCACGCGGTTCACGTACGGGGCTTTCGTCGGCGTCAGCGGCCTCAGCCGAAGATGAGTCCACCGGTCTTGGTGGTCGCCTTGGCGAAGCGATCCTGCACGTCGGCCCAATTGACGACGTTCCAGAACGCCGTCACATAGTCGGCCTTCACGTTCTTGTACTGCAGGTAGTAGGCGTGCTCCCACATATCGACCTGCAGCAGCGGGATGATGCCGAGCGGCACGTTGGCCTGCTGGTCATACAGCTGGAAGGTGAGCAAGCGGTCGCCGAGGCTGTCGTAGCCGAGGACGGCCCAGCCGGAGCCCTGCAGCCCGTTGGCGGCGGCGGTGAACTGAGCGCGGAACTTGTCGAACGAACCGAACTGGTCGTCGATGGCCTGCGCGAGCTCACCGGTGGGCTTGTCGCCACCGTTGGGCGACAGGTTCTTCCACCAGATGCTGTGGTTGACGTGACCGCCGAGGTGGAACGCAAGGTTCTTCTCGTTCAGGAAGATGGCCGACTGATCGTCCTTGGCGCGGGCTTCCTCGAGCTTGGCCAGCGCGTCGTTCAGTCCCTTGACGTACGTCGCGTGGTGCTTGCTGTGGTGGATCTCGTTGATCTGTCCGGAAATGTGGGGTTCCAGGGCGCTGTAGTCGTAATCAAGCTCCGGGAGGGTGTATTCAGCCACCGGCTTCCTTCCTATTCATATTGATCCGCATCGTGTTGATAGGCGGTGGAGTTCGGCGTCGCGTATATCGACAACAAGCTCAACACCATCCTTGCCTCATCACGGCTGGCATCGCAAGGACGTGTGCAGTTACTGCACACGGGGAATAAAACCTGGCTGCGTCAGGTCAGGACGATGAGGGCGAGAACTGCGAGAAGCACCAGCGCGATCACTCCGGCGCGCAAACAGGCCATGGCCTGGTTGCCGTACATCCGCGACGGCCCCTGCCAGTCCGACGGCGGCGCGGCTGATCCGGGGCGTAGTGGGTGCGCTGCCATCACAAGCTCCTGACCTGCACGATCGAAACATCCCCCAAGTGAGATCTGTCACACGGCTGTTGTGACGGTGATCATAAACCCCTTTCGGCCGACAGGTGAAATCGGCGTTAGCCGGCGGCGCGCTCGGGGTCGATGTGTGAAACCCGGCGAGCGTGGGTATCGGACAATTCCAGTCGAACGCGCCGTGAATAGCCCGTGACGAAAATTAGCTAAGCAACCTTTTTCGCTCAGCCGCACCGACTCTTGTTGATTGTCGGCGTTTTCAGGCCTCAGGTTATCCACAGCCTTGGCGCGGAATCGCACGCTCGGGCCCGTTCTCCGGTATCCGGTGCCTGTGGATAAACCTGTGGAAACTGTGGATAGTGCAGAAATTGCTGGCTCTGGACGGCTGTCCACCAAACAGGTGCGGCCGCCGGTGGCCCATGCCAGCATGGGTGCCATGTCTGACGTTGACGTGGCGCACGCCGAAGTGACCGAGGTTCCGCTGACTTTTGACGACTCGGTGGTCTTGCTGGACGTCCGCGAGGACGACGAATGGCAGCGCGGGCACGTCGCCGGCGCCCAGCACATCCCGATGGGCGACGTTCCGGCCAGGATCGACGAGATCGACCGGGATGCGACGCTCTATGTGGTCTGCCACGCCGGCGGGCGGTCGCTGCGGGTTGCGCAGTATCTGGTGCGCAACGGCTTCGAACCCATCAACGTGACCGGTGGGATGCTGGCGTGGGCGCAGGCCGGACGGCCGGTGACCACGGACGGCGGCTCTGCGGGCACGGTCTGACCACGCCGTAGGCTGGTGCCGTGATTCAGGTCTGCGCCCAGTGCGGGACGCGGTGGAACGTCCGCGACCGCCAGCGGGTCTGGTGCCCGCGCTGCCGAGGCACCCTGCTTGCGCCCGGTGTGATGCCCGCGGCGCCCGCGGGCCCGCCGCAGCCGGGGAATCCGGATCCGCGCTGGCGGACACCGGCAGCCGGGCCGAACAGGGCGCAACCCGGACCGCTCCCGGCTGGCTTCAAATGGATCGCGGTGCGGCCGGGTGCGGCGCCCCCGCCCAGGCCGCAACGCCGGCCGCTGGGGCCGACCCCCCGCTACGGGAGTGTGCCGCGCTGGAGCCTGTACCCGCCGGGCGGCGAACACCCCGCCGAGGGCGCGGTCGACGCCGAAGCACGTGGCGGTCCGTCGGCCACGATGGTGCGAGCCACCCTGGTCACCACGATGGCGATCCTGGGCTTCGCGGCGCTCATGCACGTCGTGCGGTACGCCTTGCTGCTGGTCAATCGCACGGTGCTGCTGAACCCCGTCGTCGCCGCGGTGGTGACGTGGGGCGGTGTGGTGGCCAGCGTGCTGGCGGTGTTCGCGATGATCGCGACGGCGGTGGTGCTGACCAATTGGCTGATCGCGCGGCGGGCCGCGGTATTCGCCCACAACGGCCGGCCGGAACTGCGGTCGAAACTGCAGTTGTGGGCCGGCTGTCTGGTCCCGGTGGTCAATCTGTTCTGGGCGCCGGTCTATCTGATCGAGTTGGCCCGCGCCGAAGGCCGCACCAGACTGCGGATCGCGCCCTGGTGGATCGCGTGGGTGTTCAGCACCGTGGTCTCGGTGTTGTCGATCGCGACCAGCTTCGTCAGCGATGCGCAGGGCATCGCGAACAACACGGTGACCACCACGGTCGCCTACCTGCTGGCGCTGGCGACCGTCGTGCTGCTGCTGCAGGTCTTCCAGGGCTTCGAGCGCAGACCCGTCGACCGTCCGGTCAAGCGCTGGGTGATGGTCGCCACCGGCCCGCAGCGGCCGGAATCCGAGCCGGAACCGGCCGATTCCGCGCCAGCGGTTGAGGACGAAGACCAAAACCCGGCAGCATAGCCATATGACCGCGGGCGACGCCGGAGCCGGATCGGAACCGATACCGGGATCCACCGAGCATCGCCATCCCTTCGTCGTCGCCCATCGCGGCGCGTCCGCCGAACGTCCGGAGCACACCCTCGCCGCCTATGAGCTGGCGCTCCAGGAAGGTGCCGACGGCGTCGAATGCGATGTCCGGCTCACCAGGGACGGGCACCTGGTGTGCGTGCACGACCGCCGGGTGGACCGCACCTCGAATGGGACCGGGTTGGTCAGCGAGATGACGCTGGCCCAGATGCGCGAACTCGACTACGGCTCATGGCATGCCGGCTGGCGCGACAGCGCAGCCACCGGAGACACCGGGTTGTTGACCCTGGACACGCTGATCACCCTGGTGCTGGACTGGAAGCGGCCGGTGAAGATCTTCATCGAGACCAAGCACCCGGTGCGATACGGGGCGCTGGTCGAGAGCAAGGTGCTGGCAGTGCTGCACCGTTACGGGATCGCCGCGCCGCCGTCGGCTGACCTGGCTCGCGCCGTGGTGATGTCGTTTTCCGCGGCCGCGGTGTGGCGGACGAGGCGCGCCGCGCCGATGCTGCCCACCGTGCTGCTGGGGGAGACGTCGCGGTATCTGGGTGGGAGTGCAGCAACGACGGTCGGGGCCACCGCGGTGGGTCCGTCGATCGCCACGCTGCGAGAGCACCCCGAGCTGGTCGACCGCGCCGCCGCGCAGGGACGGGCGCTGTACTGCTGGACGGTCGACCACTATGAGGACGTCCGGTACTGCCGCGACGTCGGGGTGGGCTGGGTCGCCACCAACCACCCCGGCCGCACCAAGGACTGGCTGCAGAACGGGCTGACCGGGGTGGGGCGGGACTAAAGCTGGAGCGCGCCGCCGGCCGCCTTGGGCGCACCCGGATCGGTGGCCCCGCCGGCCAGCTCGCGTGCGACGAAATCCTCCAGGTGGAACAGGTTGGCCCCGGCGCGCTCGGCGATGCGGACCAGCGACGAGATGGTGGCGACCTCCTCGACCTGCTCCTTGAGGAACCACTGCATGAACTGCTCGCCCAGGTAGTCACCCTCGTCGCGGGCCACGCTGGCCAGCCGGGTGATTTGCTCGGTGACCGTGCGCTCCTGCTCCAACGCCAGTCGCAACGCCTGTGCCGGGGTGTCGAATTTGTTGAGCACGGCGTCGGTACCGGGGATCTCGACGTCCAGATCGCGATCGAGCAGGTACTGCACCAGCATCATCGCGTGATTGCGCTCTTCGACGGCCTGGGCGTAAAAGTGCGTGGCCAGCCGCGGCAGGTCGGATCCATCGCAGTACACGGCGATGGCGATGTATTGCTGCGACGCGGTGAATTCGCTGCGGATCTGCTCGCGGAGCAGGGTGTTGAACTTCGTGTCGAGAGCGGTCCCGTCGGTCATGATCACGACAATAACGCTGGTCAGAGGCATTGTCAGCCAAGGTCACCCTTATTCAGGTTAGCGTTTCCTAACTGGAGTGACTCCAGTTACACCTGGCTGTGGCGGGTCGCAAAAGTTTGCTGGCGAGTCAGGGCTGGCCCGTGTTGAGTACGTCCGCCGGCACCGGGGTGTCGGCAGCGAGAGCGCCGAACAGTCGGCCGGCCGCATCGCTGTCCCACACCACCACCGCCCCGGAGTCGCTACTGGTGAACTCCCCGATGGGCACCGTGGTGGTGACGGCGCTGCCATGCAGCGCCCAGCCCAGCCTGGCCAAGTCCCAGACGTGACCGCCCTGATCCACGCTGAGCGCCCCGCCGACGGCATGCACCATCGGGTACCAGCGCAACGGGTTGAGCAGTACTTCCGGGCTGGCGGCGCGGTGCAGCAGCGCCGACATGAACGCCCGCTGGTTGACCATCCGGTCCAGGTCGGCCCGCGGGGTAGCGCGGGTCCGGACGAATCCCAGCGCATTGCGGCCGTCGAGTTCCTGGCAGCCCGCGGGCAGGTCGATGCCGGCCAGCGGATCGCTCACCGGTTCGGCCGGGCACATGGTCACTCCGCCCACGGCGTCGACGAGTTCGGCGAAACCGTCGAAGCCCACCTCGGCGTAGTGATCCAGATGCAGGCCCGTGGCCTGCTCCACGGTCTGGGCGAGCAGCGGCGCGCCGCCGATCGCGAAGGCGGCATTGATCTTGTCCTCGCCGTGCCCGGGAATCTCGACGTAGGAGTCCCGGGGTAACGACACCATCGTGGTCGGGGTGCCCGATCCCCACGCGCCGATGTGGATCAACAGGATGGTGTCGGTGCGGCCATTGCCGATGTCGCCGCCCGTCGCGAGTTCCGTCTGCTGCTCGGGCGAGAGATTCTGTCGGCTGTCGGAGCCGACCAGCAGCCAGGTCACGCCCTTACCGGGGGCGGGCCGGTCCGGATAGTCGGCCAGCGCGGGGATCCGGTGCAGTGTGGTGTCGAACCAGGCCGCACCCGCGACCCCCGCCGCGAGCGCGGTCAGCAGCGCCACCAACAGTAGGGTGGCCACCCGCCGGACGCGGCCGCGCCGCCGCGGCTTCGGCACCGGGATGGGGGCCGGCGGTGCGACCTGACGCGGTGGCGGTGGCGGTGGCGGACGGCGACGCGGTGGTGGCGGGGCCGGCGGTGCGGGCGCCCGGTGCGGGGTGGGGGGATTGGGCGGCCAGGGCGGCGGCGGCCGGTGGCCGGCGTCGCGCCGGATCACCTGGGACGGCTCCCGCGGCGGTGGCCGGCGCCCGGGTGGCTCCGGCTCCGGGCCGGGCGGCCGGTAGACGTTCACAGCTGCGAATGTACGGGTAACGCGCGCATATTCAGCCGAGCCAGCTCAAGTGCCCGGCGGCCAGCGAGTACCCGACGAAGGCGACCGCGTCGATCAGTCCGTGCGCGATGATCAACGGCCACAGCCGTCCGGTGCGCATCCAGACGTAGCCGAACACCAGGCCCATCACCACATTTCCCAACCCGGCGCTGTAGCCCTGGTACAGGTGATAGGCGCCGCGCAGTACCGCGGAGATGGCCAGCACGGCCGCCGGGTTGAAGCGCAGCTGGCGCAGCCGGGTGATCAGGAAGGCGACGACGATGATCTCTTCGGCCCAGCCGTTGGCGAAAGCCAGGGCCAGTAGCACCGGGATGCGCCACCAGGTGTCGTACAGCTGTGCGGGCTCCACCGATGCGCTCAGCCCCAAAACCCGGGCCGCCACGTAGAGCGCGAGTCCGGGCAGCCCGATCAGAGCGGCCAGCGCCAACCCGCCGGTCACGTCGGGATGCAGGCGGATGCGACCAAGCCCGATGCTCTTGGGTCCTGAACCGCTGCGCCACAACAGATACAGACCGAGCGCGCCCCAGGCGAGCAGCTGGAACACCGAGGCCATGTTGAGGCCGAAGTCGATGAGATCGAACGGGGACCTGCGCTGGTTCAACGCCACCCGGCGTCCGGACAAGCCGAGCAGTACGGCCTCGACGAGATCGAGCAGGGCGGTGTAGGCACTCAGGCCGAAGCTGACCGCCAGCACGACGAGGATTTCCAGGCGCAGCGTGCGCCGAGGTAATTCGGCGGGGTGGTCGGCGGTCACCGCAGACACGGTAGCCGCCGGGGCGGTCAGATCCGGCGCGCGCGCAGCCCGTTGAGGAACGGGCAGCCCATCAGCACCCGGATCGCCTGGCTCAGACCGGTCACGTCATCGACGGGCCTGGCGAACGGCAACCGCACGTCGTGGTCGCCGGCCTCGTCCTCGACGCGCAGCTGCACGCCATAGCGGTCCAGCCCCAGTGGACGCACCCGGCCGCCGCGCAGCGTCATCGGCAGGCGGGCCGACAGCCGCTCCACCACCTCGCGGTGCGCGGACTCCAGATGCCGCAGCCAGCAGGACTCCAGGCCGCAGAACGGGTCGGGCCGCGCCTCTAGCAGGGCGCCGACGGCGACGGATTCGGCGCCGGTCGAGTCGGCCACCACGACGGACTCGATCTCCAGGCGCACCAGGGCGTACGCGGTATCCTGGCCGGAAACCGTCTGGCTGTCGGTATTCACCTGCAGCAGAGCGGGATTGGGGTGCTCGGTGGCGATCAGGTCGAGCAGGCCGGCGACCTCGCCCGCGGGAACGGTGAACAGCCGGCCGCGGATCCAGACCAGCGAGCGCACCGGTTCGCGCAGCGGCAACGGCGCGTAGTCGGTCATCTCCAGGACGGCCTGCATTCCGCCGGCGCCGGCGGAGACCAGCGCGCCGGCCAGTGGGCCGTCGGTGGGGATGGTGATCGCGAACGAGCCGTCGGCCAGCAGGTGGTGCACGGGCGTGGTGGTCGGTTCCAGCCCTTCGACCGCCAGCATCGCGCCGCCGGCCCGCGCGCAGGCGCTGCGGATCCGCTCGGCAGTTGTCGGTGCGGCCATCACAGTCGTCATCTGACCATCCTTCGGCTAGTGAGGTAAGCCTTACTTAACCACATCATCGGCGGTGTGCAAGGTTTTCCTCTCGGCTGAACCGGACCCGCGCCAATCAGCCACTAGGGTTGATGGCGTGCCGCGCATCGCCTATCTCGGACCGGAGGGAACGTTCACCGAAGCGGCATTGCTGCAGATGGCGGCCGGTGGAATGGTTCCCGGCGGTGCCGAGGTGACCCCGGTGCCGCACGACAGTCCCGCCGCCGCACTCGAGGCCGTCCGGGCCGGAGACGCCGACTACGCATGCGTCCCGTTCGAGAATTCCATCGAAGGATCGGTGCTGCCGACCCTCGACGGCCTGGCCGCGGGGTCGGCGCTGCAGATCTATGCCGAGCACACCCTCGATGTCGCATTCAGCATCGTCACCCGCGCTGGTGTCGCCGCCGCGGACATTTCCACCGTCGCCGCGTTCCCGGTGGCCGCCGCCCAGGTCCGGCGCTGGCTGGCCGCCGAACTGCCGCACGCCGAAGTGGTGCCGGCCCGGTCCAACGCCGCGGCCGCCGCGGACGTCGCCGGGGGCCGCGCCGACGCAGGGGTGAGCACCGCGCTGGCGGCCGAGCGCTACGGCCTGGCGGTGCTGGCCGCCGACGTGGTCGACGAGCCCAATGCCCGCACCAGGTTCGTGCTCGCCGGCCCACCGGGGCCGCCGCCCGCGCGCACCGGCGCCGACCGCACCTCCGTGGTGCTCAGCCTGGCCAACGTGCCCGGGGCGCTGGTGTCCGCGATGACCGAGTTCGCGGTCCGTGACATCGACCTCACCCGTATCGAATCAAGGCCCACCCGAACGGAATTGGGTACATACAAGTTCTTTCTCGACTGCGTCGGGCACATCGGCGATGATGCCGTCGCCGAGGCGCTGAAGGCGCTGCACCGGCGCTGTGCCGATGTGCGCTACCTGGGGTCCTGGCCGACCGGTGCCGCGGCCGGATCGGTACCGCCGTCGGAAGCGTCGCGGGAGGCGGCGGAATGGTTGACGGCACTGTGGCAGGGGGAGCGATCATGAGCGGGCGGCTGGTACTGGTACGACACGGGCAGTCCTTCGGCAACGTCGAACGCCGCCTCGACACCCGCCCGCCCGGCGCCGCGCTCACCGAACTCGGCCACGAGCAGGCACAGATCTTCGCCCGCGACTGGAAACACCCGGTCGGCCGGGTGGCGCACTCGGTGGCCACCAGGGCCCGCGAGACCGCAGCCGGTATCGGCGCCGGTCTGGGTCAGACGCCGCACGAATTCGACGACATCTACGAGGTCCAGGTCGGCGACCTGGAAGACCGCAATGACGACGCCGCAATCGAGACCTTCGACGAGATCTACAAGCGCTGGCATCTCGGCGATCTCGACGCGTCCATGCCCGGCGGGGAGAGCGGGACCCAGGTGCTCAACCGGATCGTCCCGGTCCTCACCAAACTACGGATACAGCATCTCGACGACCATGACTGGCTGGACGACATCGTGGTGGTCAGCCACGGTGCGGCGATCCGGCTGGTGGCGGCCGTACTCGCCGGGGTGGACGGCCAGTTCGCGATGGACCACCACCTGGCCAATGCCGAGGCCGTGGTGCTGAGCCCGATCACCGACGGCCGGTGGAGTTGTGTGCAGTGGGGCGTGCTGACCCCGCCGTTCTACGCCGACCAGCCGCCCGAGGAGACAGTGCCCGACCCGATGGGCTGAACTTCGGCACAGAGACACCCGATGGCGACGCAGTCGATGGTGAAGGTGTGCTCGATCTCGGGGGCACCACAGTCGTCGGTGCATTCGACGCGGCGGCCGACATGCAGAATCACCGTGCCATGGCAGTGCGCGAGGCCGTCGCCGCATTCCCGGCATTCGCCGTCGGTGCGCGATCGGCCTGGCGGCTGCTCGCTGAAGCTCATGATTCGTTTCTAGCACCGCGCACCGACAAGCCGGGGTTCCCACGCGGGTGAGCTTCAGGCCCAACCCAATTCGTGCAGCCGGTCGTCATCGATGCCGAAGTGGTGGGCCAGTTCGTGCACCACCGTGATCGCCACCTCCTCGACCACGTCCTCGGCGGTGTCGCACATCTCCAGGAGGGCATCGCGGTAGATGGTGATGGTGTCCGGCAGATAGCCGCCGTAGGACGAGTCCCGCTCGGTGAGCGCCACACCCTCGTAGAGGCCGAGCAGCTCCGGTTCGTCCGGATGGCGACCCTGCACCAGGAACACCACGTTGTCGGCGGTGGCCGCCAACTCCGGCGGGATCAGGTCCAGGGCGTCGGAGACCAACTCGTCGAACCGCTTCCGGCTCATCTGCACCGGCATGTGGCGACTACTGCGGCGGCAGAACCGGGCCGGGCGCCGGACCGGCCGGCGGGGGCGCCGCGGGCGCATCGGCCGGTGGCGGTGGCCCGTCCAACGGAGGACCTCCGGGGGCCGGCGCGTCAGCCGGCGGAGGCACGTCACCGGGCGCCGCCGGCGGCGGTCCGTTGAGGAACGTGTTGCCCCCACCGGGCGGTGCCGGTGCCGGTGACGAGGGCTGGCTGGCCTGCGTGGACGGCGTCTGGGTGGACTGCCCGGGCAGGTGCTCGTTGGACTGCGTCTGCTGGGTGGACTGCGACGTCTGCGAGGACTGACTGCCGGAGTCGTACTGGTTCTGGGACAGGTCGATCGACGGCGGCGGAATCGCCGGCATGTCGAGCCGCTCGTCCGGAATGTCCGGCGGCGGGACCGGGGGCCGGCCGTTGATCATCAGCGCACCCTTGGCGCTGTTGAGCAGCGTGGACCAGCCGCCGTTGCCGAGCGTGGTGCCGATGCTGCAGGACACCTGATGACTGCCGGCCAGCCAGCTGGGCAGCGAGATGGTGCTGTAGACCAGCGTCAGCGTGGTGGTGCGCAGCTTCAGCGGGGCCAGGTATGCGTCGGTGACCTTCGCGCAGGTGTCTTTGACGTAGGCGTCCTGCTCCTGCTCGGGCGGGACGCCGGCGGGATACTTCTCGGCCAGATTCACCGCACCGGTGACCTCAAGCGCGTGCGGGCTCGCACAGTCGACAGGGACGTCGGTCGGCTGGTTGGTGGCGGGGTCGATGCCGAGACAGGTGCCCTGGGGCCACACCTTGGACTGGTCGATGGCGGCCACCTTGCCCTGGAAGGCCTGCTGCTGGTTGTCGGCCCCGGGCAGCTGCAGGCCGCACAGCATGCGGCGCTCGCCGTTCTGCCGCCATGCCTTCTCCCCGGACCAGAGCAGGCTCACGGCGAACCGGCCGTTCGGGTCGTACTTGTCGCCGAGGTAGCGCTGCACGGCGCTCTGGCACTGCTCCTGGCTGATCTGCTGAATGCGGGCCGGGGTGGGCGGCGCGGCGTTGGCGCCGTACTCGGTGCCCGGGAAGGCCCGCAGGTCGATCGCCTCGGCGACCTCGAACCGGTGCTCGGTGGTGCAGTCCACGATCTGGGCGGCATCTGGGGTGCGGTCCGGCCAGTTCAGGCAGGCGCCGCCGGCGGCATGGTCGAAGGTGCTGTTGGAACGCGACAGGCCGCCCGCACCGGAGCTCAGCCCGGCCAACCGGCCACCGGCAGCGGTATCGGGGAGCACGGTGATGACGCCGGCGATCATCAGTCCGCCGAGCGCGGTCAGCAGCAGCGCGCGCCGGGTCGGGGTCAATTGCGCATCACGCAACCAGGCCAGCCGCCGCGGCGGGGACGGTTGCGCGGTCCCGTCGTACAGGAACGGCTCCGGGTGTTCGGGTGCGTCCAACATCGGCTCTATTGTGACAGGCGTGTCACGGTCTGTGACAAGTGATGCAGATGTAATGTTATGTGGTTGTGGCACGGCCCGGCCCGCACAGTAGGGTTACCGCCGTGATCGACCTCAAGCTGCTGCGTGACGATCCCGACCGGGTGCGTGCGTCACAACGTGCCCGCGGT
This sequence comes from Mycobacterium sp. BMJ-28, assembly GCF_054404835.1. Classification (NCBI taxonomy): domain Bacteria; kingdom Bacillati; phylum Actinomycetota; class Actinomycetes; order Mycobacteriales; family Mycobacteriaceae; genus Mycobacterium; species Mycobacterium sp. BMJ-28. The sequence continues at coordinate 152,983 of NZ_CM136783.1, forward strand.
GAAGATCCGGGCCTGGTGGACGCGCTGCTGGAGGCGGATACCGCCCGCCGTTCCGCCATCTCGGCCGCCGACAACCTGCGCGCCGAACAGAAGGCCGCGAGCAAGTCGGTGGGCAAGGCGTCGCCGCAGGACCGCCCGGCCCTGCTGGCCCGCGCCAAGGAACTCGCCGACGCCGTCAAATCCGCCGAAGCGGCGCAGGCACAGGCCGAAACCGCCTTCACCGCAGCGCACATGGCGGTCGGCAACGTCATCGTCGACGGGGTGCCCGCCGGCGGCGAGGACAACTTCGTGGTGCTCGACACCGTCGGTGTCACCCCCGTCATCGAATCGCCCAAAGACCATCTGGAACTCGGCGAGGCGCTGGGCCTGATCGACATGGAGCGCGGCGCCAAGGTGTCGGGTTCGCGCTTCTACTTCCTCACCGGCCACGGCGCGCTGCTGCAATTGGGCCTGTTGCAACTCGCCGTCCGGCTGGCCACCGCCAACGGATTCACCTTGATGATCCCGCCGGTGCTGGTCCGGCCCGAGGTGATGGCCGGAACCGGATTCCTCGGCGCCCACGCCGACGAGATCTACCACCTCGACGATGACGATCTGTACCTGGTCGGCACCTCCGAGGTGCCGCTGGCCGGATATCACGCCGACGAGATCCTCGATCTGTCGCAGGGACCGCGCCGCTACGCCGGATGGTCGTCCTGCTTCCGCCGTGAAGCGGGCAGCTATGGCAAGGACACCCGCGGCATCATCCGTGTGCACCAGTTCGACAAGGTCGAGGCCTTCGTCTACTGCAAACCCGAAGACGCTGCCGCCGAACATGAACGGCTGTTGGGTTGGCAGCGCGAGATGCTGGCCGCGATCGAGGTGCCGTATCGGGTGATCGACGTCGCCGCGGGCGATCTGGGCTCCTCGGCCGCGCGAAAGTACGACTGCGAGGCCTGGGTGCCGACGCAAGGCACCTATCGCGAACTCACCTCCTCCTCGAACTGCTCGACGTTCCAGGCCCGCCGGTTGTCCACCCGCTACCGCGACGAGGACGGCAAGCCGCAGATCGCCGCGACGCTGAACGGCACCCTGGCCACCACCCGGTGGCTGGTCGCCATCCTGGAGAACCATCAGCAGCCCGACGGCAGCGTGCGGGTGCCCGCGGCGCTGGTGCCCTACGTCGGTACGGAGGTCCTGGCGCCATGATCGAACTCGACTACCCGGAACTGCGGAACTGGTTCGGCTTCGGGGTGGCGGGCAACTTCGCCGGGCACCTCGAACAGGCGGGCGAGGCAGTCGATTTCGCGAACGTGAAGTCCGAAGGAACCGCCCCCAAGGGCATCTTCCCTTGGTACGCACCGGGATCCGACGGTTTCCTGGGCGAGTTCCCGCTGTCGCACGACGAGATCGCGCTGCCGGCCAGCGATACCCCGCTGAACCTGCAGATCGAGCCCGAGGTGGGACTGGCCTGCCGGGTGCGCTGGCACGGCGACACGGTCTCCGCACTGGAACCGTTCGCACTGGGCGCGTTCAACGACTGCTCGATCCGGAGGCCCAACGCCCCCAAGATCAGCCACAAGAAGAACTGGGGACCGGCGTCGAAAGGCGTTGCGCGCCAATTCTTCGAGGCGCACGATCTGACGCCGGACGGCCCGACCGCCACCCTGCGGCTGGTATGCCACCTGAACACCGCCGACGGCCAGGAGCACGAGTACGGGATGGACAGCCCACTGCTGGGTTACTCCTACTACGGTGAGGTGCTGCTGGACTGGATCACCGAGCGGCTGGCCAACCAGAAGGGCTCTCCGGACACCCCGCTGGAGGATGTCGGTGCGTTGATGGTCGCCTCCGGGCATCCCGAGCACGTGCTGATCGGTATCGGCGCCACCCGGTACACGCCGCTGGGCGAGTCGACGTTCCTGAAGCCGGGCGACGAGGCCGTGGTCCGGGTGTACGACACCGCCTCGGACGCGTACTCCGAACTGCGCCAGAAAGTCCGCTGAGCGCAACAGTCCGCAACGAATTGCGGCTTTTCCACACACGTCGTGCGCCGATGTGCGATGTACTGGAACCCGACGCGATGGCCATGCAGCTTGCTGAGGGGGAACGCGCATGAGTTCGGCTGCCGAACGCGCTGCACAACTTGATCTGGTCGGCCGCCTGAAGTCGGCATATCCCGAGATCCCGGACGCTCCGTACCCCGACCTGATGGATCACGGCCGGATCGTCGCGCTGACCAAGCCGGTGCACGACGTCGGGGGTGAGCCCGACGCGCCGATGAAGTACGTCAACAAGGCGTACGAGTACTGGGAGCACATGACCTACGTCATGTGCGAAGTTCTCGCCTGGCGCGGCATCTGGCTTTCCGAGGAGCGGCGCAGGATCGGCAACGTCGACGTGGGGCGCGCTGTCTACCAAGGGTTTCCGTACTACGGCCGCTGGCTGCTGTCGGTGGCGCGGGTACTGGTCGAGAAGCACCACATCGGGCTCACCGAACTCACCGAGCGGATGGCCGAGGTGGCCGACCGTTACGCCGGAGGACTCGCGGGCCGCGAACTCAAGGCCGAACCCAAGAGCGAAGGCGACGGGGCGGCCGTCTTGCGCAACGAGCACCACATTCGCGCGGTCGGCTCGGGCGATCCGCAGGTCTACGCGGGCCAGGCCGGCGAGGCGAAGTTCAAGGTCGGCGACCGCGTGGTGGTGCGCGACGAATTGCCGGTGCTGTTCTACACCCGCACCCCGGAGTACTGCCGCGGCGCCGAAGGTGAGATCGCCGTCGTCGCATACGAAAGCCCGGCGGCCGAGGACGAGACGTGGGACCGGCCGGATGCCTTGCCGGAGTGGTTCTACGTCGTGCAGTTCGAGATGGCCGAGCTGTGGGACGACTACACCGGCGCACCCACGGACACCCTGCGGACTGAGATTCCCGAACACTGGCTGCGAGGCGCATGATGCACGACCACGACCACGACCACGACCACGACCACGACCGCACCGTAAAGCCGATGGTGGACGAGATCACCGATTTCGAGGTGCTCGAGATCGCGCTGCGCGAACTGTGCATCGAGAAGGGCCTGTTCACCGCGCAGGAGCACCGCCGGTTCACCGAATTCGCCGAACAGATCGGGCCGACGCCCGCGGCGCGGCTGGTGGCGCGGGCCTGGCTGGATCCCGACTTCAAGGCGCTGGCGCTGGCCGAGCCGATGACCGCGAGCAAGGAGGTGGGTGTCGACTGGCTGGAGCCCACCGGGTTCGGCACCCCGAGTGACTTCACCGCGTTCGAGATCCTGGCCGACACCCCGACCGTGCACCACGTCATCGTGTGCGCACTGTGCTCCTGCTACCCGCGGCCGATTCTGGGCAATTCACCCGAGTGGTACCGCACGCCCAACTACCGGCGCCGCCTCGTCCGCTGGCCCCGGCAGGTGCTCTCCGAGTTCGGGCTGTACCTGGGCGACGACATCGAGGTGCGGGTGCAGGATTCCAACCAGAAGCATCGCTTCATGGTGATGCCGTTACGCCCCGACGGCACCGACGACTGGACCGAGGATCAGCTGGCCGAGATCGTCACCCGCGACAGCCTGATCGGCGTCGCACTGCCGAAGCCGGGCGTGACCACCAACGTCATCGTGGAGACCCGGGCCGCCATCCACCCCAACGGCGCATGAGCACCCCGCCCGAACCCCTGGCAGGCATCGTCGAGCGAAATCAGGTGTGGTCGCGGATGGCCGCCAAGTACGGCGTCGAGAATCCGGTACCCCCGTGGAAGACCAGCCTCGACGGCCTGTGCGACGCGCTGGACCGGACCGCCTGCGACGGCGTCCCCGACTTCAAGCAGCGCCGCGACGAGGAGGACGAACTCTCGGCGACGGTCTACGCCGGGGTCCCGTACCCGGAGAACCAGCTCGTCGCCCTGGCCCATTCGCTGCTGGCTCGCGGGGTCATCGGCGAGGACGAACTGGCACAGCGCCTGGCGACGGTGCGGGCCCGGCTGCAGGCCTGACGGTCAGGGCAGGCTCAACAACTCGTCCAGCACGGTCAGGAACTCCTTGACCCGCAGCGGGGTGAACGCCGGGCTGGGCCGGGTGCCCGGGATGTCGAGCACCACCAGGGTTGATTTGATCGGGCGCCACACGTCCAGCGGCAGCCAGCGGCGCGGATCATCGGAGGGCCCCCAGATCCGGAACCGGTCGAAGGCCAGCCCCATCGATTCGGCCTTGTAACCCCGAATCGACTGCAGTGGAATGATTTTGGATGTGCCGGACGGGAAATGGTAGCGGCGTAGCGTCAGGGCCTGGCGATCCAGCTGGATCAGCCCGTCATCGTAGGACACCGCCGCGGTCATGACAGTCTCGAGCTCCGCAACTGATGCCCCTTGGCGGTCAGGCAGCGACCGTTCTCCAGGTTCCACTGCCAGCCGTGCAGGTTGCAGGTGAGCGTGTTGCCCTCCACCACACCGAATTTCGACAGGTCTGCTTTCAGGTGGGGACAGCGGCGCTGAATCTCCCAACCGTCCAGGGTGGTCGAGGCACTGTCGTCATGCGCCTCGGCGAACCAGCCGTCCGCGTAAGCGATCCGCTCGTCGGTGAGGCATTTGAAGAAGGTGTACAGGTACTCGTTGTAGCCGCCGACCCGCCAGGCTTTGAAACGGGTGGACAGGAAAATGGTGTTCACCCAGTCCGGTTCGTTGTCACGGACCACGGTGCGCACCAGCTGCGCCGGGATCTCGAAACCGTAGCGGAATTTCTCGTCCGGGATAGGTTCGCGCACAGTACGTTTCGGGAAGTCCAGCACTATCGTCTCGGGTCCCACTCGCAGCTCCACGGGATACCCGATACCGTCACAGATCTGGTCGGACTGGATCATGATGGGTTCGAACCGGGCCCGCAGCGGCTCAAGCAGCGGCTCGCCCTCGGCCGGCGCCCAGGCGTCCTTCTCGGCGGCCAGTACCGGCGCCATCCGCTGCGCGTAGTCCTCGATGTAGGCGGCCTTACCCGTGGTGAAGATGGTCTCCGGCTCGTCGACCGGATGCGTCAACGAATTCAGTTGGGAGCCGGTGAAATCCGCCACCGATCCGGGAATCATCAGCAGTCCGCCGTCATGCCCGTGGGTGCGCATCTGGTCCAGGAACACCATCTCGTCGGGGAAGATGTTGGCCGGATCGCCATGGTCGTCGTTCAGGTCACGCAATTCCGGATCCAGGAAGCAGGGCGGGCCGGCCGAGGGCACCACCCAGGTGGCGCCGACCTGGGCGATGTACTGGCGGCAGCGGTCCATCTGGCGTTGCCGTTTCTGGATGCCGAACGCCTCCTTGGCCCGCGCCGGCATGTCGTAGACCATCGGGTACCAGATGGCCCCCGAGTACTGCAGCATGTGCACGTCGACGTGGCCGAACTCGCGGGCCAGCATGTCCAGATCAACGGGGCGGGCGTCGTTCATGTTGAAAGCGGTCGTCGTCCCGTCGGACACCACCAGACCGGAGTCGCCGATGGGACCGTCGGCCGGCGCGCGCAACGCGATGACCATCACGTCCAGGTCGCCCTTGGCGCCGCTGACCCTGTGCTTCACCGAATCGGTGGTCTCGACGAACGTGTGGAACCCCAGCGTTTCCAGCTCTCGGCGCAGGTCCGGCACCGGGTAGTCGGGCAAGAGCACCACCGCGTCCTTGTTGACGTGGTTGCGTAGGAGCACCGGGTCGAAGTGGTCCTTGTGCAGGTGGCTGATGTAGAGGTAGTCGCACTCGCCGAGTGCGTCCCAGTCCAGCGTGCTGTTGTCGGGGAACGGGAACCAGGACGCGAAGTACGCCGGGTTGACCCAGGGGTCGCACAGAATGCTCCCGGCCGAGGTGTCGATCCGGAATCCTGCGTGACCCACGCTCGTGACCTGCACAAATACCCCTTCGCGTGTTTACCGTCGTGCGGTACCAGCGTAATGGCCGTCCGGCGATTGCCGAAGTCGCGCGGCTACGTCGAGCAGGGCCGCGGTGTGGTCGCCGTCGAAGTCCTCGATGCGGAACGTCACGCCACCGAGTTCGTTGAGCCGGACCGCTCGCACCTTTGCCCCCTGCGCGATGGCCGTCACCAGGTCCGGAACGGGCTGGGGTGCGGTGGGAAGGTCATTGCGTCCCCCTTCTCATGAGGCCGGTGATGGTCCGGCACTAGGCTGTGCGGTGTGGAGCCGGTATACGGAACTGTCATCCAAGCCGCCCGCCTGATCTGGCGGTTGCAGGGCTTGAAGTTCACCGTGACCGGGGTCGAGCATCTGCCCGTCACCGGGGGCGCGGTGATCGCGATCAACCACACCAGCTACTTCGATTTCACCTTCGCCGGGTTGCCCGCCTACCTGCAGCACCGGGGTCGCAAGGTCCGCTTCATGGCGAAGAAAGAGGTCTTCGACTCCAAGGTCGGCGGCCCGATCATGCGCAGCCTGCGCCATATCGAGGTGGACCGCGACAGCGGCGCCGAATCGTTCACTGCCGCCTGCCAGGCCCTGAAATCCGGTGAGCTGGTCGGGGTGTATCCCGAGGCCACCATCAGCCGCAGCTTCGAGATCAAGGAATTCAAGTCCGGAGCCGCCCGGATGGCGATCGCCGCGGACGTGCCGATCGTCCCGCATATCGTCTGGGGCGCCCAGCGGGTGTGGACCAAGGGCCATCCGCGCAAGATGTGGCGGCCCAAGGTGCCGATCACGGTGGCCGTCGGTGAGCCGATCTACCCGACCCTGCCGGCCGCCGAGCTGACCGCGCTGCTGCATTCGCGGATGCAGCACCTGCTCGAACGGGTGCAGGACGAGTACGGCCAGCACCCGGCGGGCGAGTTCTGGGTGCCGAACCGGCTCGGCGGCGGTGCGCCCACGCTGGCCGAGGCCAACCGGATGGACGCCGACGAAGCGGCAGAGAAGGCGGCCCGCCGGGCCCAACGTGCCCGTGAGGCGCCGGAGTAGCGAGTATGGAGCCGGTTTTTCGTTCCCTTGAGATCGCGGGGAAGGCGGCCATGCGCGCCACCGGCACTCGGCTGGATTTTCAGGGTTTGGAACACATTCCGACGTCAGGCGGGGCGGTCATCGCGATCAACCACACCAGTTATGTGGACTTTCTGCCCGCGGCCCTGGCCGCCACGGCCCGGAATCGCCGGATGCGGTTCATGATCAAGGCCGAGATGCAGCACGTGCGGGGGGTCAACTTCCTGATCACCCACGCCGGCACCATCCCGGTGGACCGCAGCGCCGGTGGCCACGCCTACCCGGTGGCGGTGGACCGGCTGCGCGCCGGTGAATTGGTCGGCGTGTACCCGGAGGCCACCATCAGCCGCAGTTTCGAGCTGAAGGATTTCAAGACCGGTGCGGCCCGGATGGCGCTGGACGCCCGGGTGCCGATCATTCCGCTCATCGTCTGGGGTGTACATCGGGTCTGGACCAAGGACCATCCGAAAGCTTTGGGCCGCAACAATATTCCGGTCACCGTTACCGCGGGTCCGGCGCTGGCCGGCCAGGGCGGGGTGGACCGGATCATGGCCGACCTGCGCCGGGAGATGGAAACACTGCTGCACCGGGTGCAGGAGGCCTACCCGCATCCGGCGGGTGCCTACTGGGTGCCGCGGCGCCTCGGCGGCGGGGCCCCGTCACCGGAGGAAGCCAAGCGTCTCGACAAGGCCGAACTGGCCGAGCGGGGCCGTAAACAGCTGGGACGACACTGATGCTGCCTGCTCTGATCGCCACGGACGTCGACGGCACACTGCTCGATGAAGGCGAACATGTCACGGCCAGGACGCGGGCGGCGGTGCGGGCAGCGGTCGACGCCGGCGCACAATTCGTGCTGGCCACCGGCCGCCCGCCGCGGTGGGTTCCGCCGGTGGTGGAGCAGCTGGGTTTCGCCCCGATGGCCGTCTGCGCCAACGGTGCGGTGATCTACGACTCGGCGGCCGACCGGATCGTGTCGGCCCGCACGCTTTCGACGGAGGTGCTCGCCGCACTGGCCGATATCGCGACCCGGATCATCCCAGGTGCGGGGCTGGCCGTGGAGCGGGTGGGCCGCAGCGCGCACGACGCCGCGACCCCGCAGTTCGTCAGCTCCCCCGGATATGAGCATGCGTGGCTGAACCCGGACAACACCGAGGTCTCCGTCGAGGACCTGCTCAGTGCGCCGGCGGTGAAGTTGCTGATCCGCAAGGCGGGGGCGACCAGTGCCGATATGGCCGCCGCGCTGGCGCCGCACATCGGTGTCGAAGGGGATCTGACCTACTCCACCAACAACGGGCTGATCGAGGTGGTCCCGCTGGGCATCAGCAAGGCGTCGGGGATCGAGGAGGTGGCCGGGCCGCTCGGAATCACCGCCGAGGACGTGGTGACCTTCGGCGACATGCCCAACGATGTGCCGATGCTGCGCTGGGCGGGGCTGGGGGTGGCGATGGGCAACGCCCATCCGGATGCGCTGGCTGCCGCCGACGAGGTCACCACCACCAACGCCGAGGACGGCGTGGCGCGGGTGCTCGAGCGCTGGTGGATGTGACGGGCGACCGGACGCCGGGATCAGCGCGCGTCGATGGGCGTGAACCGCTCCATCTGGATCGGTGAGTGATTCGGCGGCGGCAGCTTCAGCGGCACGCCGTCGGTGACCCGGGTGACCTCGCCGGTCTCCCGGTCGAAGTTCAGCGTGCCGTGCTGGAAGTTCTGCACGATCCACTGTGGCTCGTTGATCTCCCCGCTGGTGGGCAGCCCCAGTGCGCCGCGCTCGAAACCCAGTGCGCCCCAAGCGTCGTAGATGGCTCCGGTGAGCGGTTGGGCACCGGTGACCGGTGACCAGTACATGGCCCCGCGGTCGAAGGTGACGTACCGGGCCGCACCGTCGCCTGCGGCTTCCGGTGAGGTGGGCACGCCCAGCGGACCCTTGTCCGCGCCCATCGCCTGCCAGCGCGCGAAGATCGCGCCGCCACGCAGGGTGTCGACCAGATCGGCGGGGCCGGCCGGCCGGTTGAACCGGGCGGCGATATCGCGCAGCACCGGCATCAGGGCGTAGGCGGCATTGCCCGGGCAGTCGGTGTTGCCGACGTCGCGGTGGGTGAAGATGGTGGGCAGTGTTTCCACGGCACCCGCCGGAAATTTGGTGAAGCCCCCGCCCGCGGAGGTCAGGGTGACGGTGCCGAGCGGGTCGACGTGGTCGAGTCCCAGCCGCCAGCCCAGTAGCCGGCCCACGGTGCGCAGCTGGACCGGGGTGGGCGGTACGACATCGAAATCGCCGAGCATCGCCACGCCCCAGGTGTCGGTGTTGAACCCGCCGGTGTGCGCGCCCTGGACGGGCCGGTCCATCCCGCCGGCCCGGCCCTCGAAGACCTGCCCGTACTTGTCGACGAGGGCGTTGTAGGCGATATCGCACCAGCCGAGCGTGCGGGCGTGGTACTCGAAGATCGACCGCACGATCGCGGCGGAGTCCTCGGGGAGGTAGTCGTTGCTACCTGCGGTGTGGTGGACCACCCCGGCCCGGACACCCGCGTCGTAGATGGGCGCGCCGCACTTCATCGATTCGTCGGCACCCCACTGGGCGCGGCTGATGATGTTCGGCGGCTGACCGGGGATGGTGGCCGCGGCGGCCGGCGGGTTGAACTGCGCGTCGACCGGCGCCTGCGGTGGGCTGATCAGCACGGCGTTGACGGTCTGCGGTATCGGCTGCTCCACATTGGCGGGGATGTAGCCCAGATCCGGTTTGGGATGTGCGGGCGCCGGGGCGGCGGGCCGGTGGGTGACCGCGATCTGCACGGTGGTGGTGCGTCCGACGAAGACCGGTTCGGTGCCGTGCGTGGCCTTGGTCGCCGGCCCGACGCCGTCCAGGGTCTCGGTGTCGTACCACGGCCCCCATGAGCCGTCGGGCCGCTTGGCCCGCACCCGCGCGGTGGTGCCGTCGAGATCGTCGGCGGTGATGGCCACCATCGAGAAGGGGGTGTCCTGGTGCACTTCGCGGATGGTCTCGCCGGTCGAATCGGCACCGCCGAGGCCGCTCAGGGGCTGCTGGCTGATGGCGACGGGCGGCCGGGTCTGCGTCTCGGGTACCCCGTTGACGGCCCACGGCAGAATCACGACCGTGCCGACGACTGCCGATAGCAGCAGCGCAGGTGCAGGACGACGACGCAACACGCCACGATGTTACGTATGTGTCTGGTGTTACCAGAGTTTCGACACGGCCGTAAATGTGACGAAAATTCCAGGCTCACCCACAACGGCACCGCAGAGCCGGGTGGCTTCTGCGGTGCCGTTCGGTGACAAGCTGTGACGGATCAGGCGCCAGCGCCCGAGGCGACCTGAGCTATCGCGGCCGGTGCGGCAGCCAGCGCAGGTGCGGCCGCTGCTCCGGGAGCGGCCGCGGCCGCGGCCGGGGCGCCCTGTTTGATGGCCGACTGGATGGCCGGCATCACCATGCCCTTGAGCAGGTCGATGGCCTGACCGGCGCCCAGCTGCTGCGCCGCACTGTTCAGGTCACCGAGCAATCCGCCACCGCCGCTGGCAGCCGCAGGTGCGGCCAACGGGTCGGCGCCGCCGAGGATCGGATAGGTGCCCGCCATCGGATCCAGGCCGATCGGTGCCGAGATCGGCACCTCACCGGGTGCGCCGAGGCTGGTGGCTCCGAGGCCGGGCGCGCCCAGGCCGGGCGTACCCAGTCCGGTGGTGCCCAACCCGGTGGTGCCCAACCCGGCGGGGGTGGACAGCGGCGACAGCGGCGACGAAAGGCCGGGTGCCGCCCCGGTCAGGGCCGGGTTGGTGTTGGTGGGATCGGTCAGCGAGGCCGGGCTCAACGACGGTGTCGTCGAGTTGATCGGCGGCACGCTGAGCCCCGGGGCCAGCGGCGACGTGGTCCCCGAGCCCTGCAGGCCCGGCGTCAGGCCGGTGGGCGGCGTCAGGCCGGGCGTGCCCAGGCCCGGCGTGCTCAGGCCCGGCGTCAGACCGGGTGAGGTCAGGCCGGGCGAGGTCAGACCGGTGGCACCCAGCCCGGGTGAGGTCAGCACGGGGCTGGCCGCCGGGGATCCGGTCAGCATGCCGGTGGGCATCGGGGGCAGGTTGACCCCGAACTGCGACAGTCCCTGGGACAGGGCCGAGATCAGCTCACCGGGCAGGTCGGTGATCAACGCGGCCTGCACGAACTGCCGGTGCTGGGGTGCTTCGTTCTTCGCGGGTAGTTCTGACAGTGCGGCAACTGCGACTGGACTTGCGACGGCCAGGGCGGCGACTGCGCTCATGGCTGTCGAGAGCTTGCGTCGACGTCGGTTCGGCACGGAAGTCTCCTCAATACATGGACTACGTGTTTGCGGTGTGTTTTTCGGTGGAGCGTCGGCGACGTTGACTTTCTGAGGGTCCTGCGCCTTGCCATCAGCTCCGAAAACGCCGTCTTCCAACGAGGTCGATGTTACTGGTGTGATTACTGCGACTAGAGTGACGATATTGAATTGTGAGCGAATTGCGACCTGCCGAGAACGTCCCGCCGTCACACGTTTCGGGTGGGTGGGGGCCGGTCGGATACCCTTGCTGCCGATGACCGATCAATCTGCCCGGGTCGATGCACGCCCTTCCACCGGTCGTTACGACCTCCTCGTTGTGGGTTCGGGCTTCTTCGGCCTGACCATCGCCGAACGCGCCGCGACTCAACTGAACAAGCGGGTCCTGGTGGTCGACCGCCGGTCCCATCTCGGCGGCAATGCCTACTCGGAGGCCGAACCGGAAACCGGTATCGAGATCCACAAGTACGGGGCGCACCTCTTCCACACCAGTAATCAACGGGTGTGGGACTACGTGCGCCAGTTCACCGAGTTCACCGGCTACCAGCACCGGGTGTTCGCCCTCCACAAGGGCCAGGCCTACCAGTTCCCGCTCGGGCTGGGGCTGGTGTCCCAGTTCTTCGGCCGCTACTTCACTCCGGAGGAGGCGCGGGCGCTGATCGCCGAGCAGGCCGCCGAGATCGACACCGCCGACGCCCAGAATCTCGAAGAGAAGGCCATCTCGCTGATCGGACGCCCGCTGTACGAGGCGTTCGTCAAGGGCTACACGGCCAAGCAGTGGCAGACCGACCCCGCCGACCTGCCCGCCGCGGTGATCAACCGGTTGCCGATGCGGTACAACTTCGACAACCGGTACTTCAACGACACCTATGAAGGCCTGCCCGCCGACGGCTACACGGCGTGGTTGCAGAACATGGCCGCCGACGACCGGATCGACGTCCGGCTGGATACCGACTGGTTCGACGTCCGGGACGAACTCCGGGCCGAGAGCCCGGATGCGCCGGTCGTCTACACCGGACCGCTGGACCGCTACTTCGGCTACGTCGACGGCCGGCTCGGCTGGCGCACGCTCGATTTCGAGACCGAGGTGCTGCCGACCGGCGATTTCCAGGGCACTCCGGTGATGAACTACAACGACATCGACGTGCCGTTCACCCGGATCCACGAGTTCCGGCATTTCCATCCCGAACGCGACTACCCGGCCGACAAGACCGTCATCATGCGCGAGTACTCGCGGTTCGCCGAGAACGACGACGAACCGTATTACCCGATCAACACCGAAGCCGACCGCACGCTGCTGGCCGGCTACCGCGAGCGCGCCCGCGCCGAAACGGCAACGGCGGGGGTGCTCTTCGGCGGTCGGCTGGGCACCTATCAGTACCTCGATATGCACATGGCGATCGCCAGCGCACTGAACATGTTCGACAACATCCTGGCTCCGCATCTGCGCGACGGCGCGCCGTTGCCGGCCTCAGACGAAAGCAGTAACGCATGAGTGACATCCCCTCCGGCGCGCTCGACGGCGCCGAGTCGCGGGCGGTCAGCCTGCTGTCCCGGGTGATCCTGCCGCGGCCCGGTGAACCGCTCGACGTGCGCCAGCTCTACATCGAGGAGTCGGCCACCAACGCCCGGCGCGCGCACGCCCCGACCCGCACCACGCTGGAGATCGGCGCCGAGTCGGAGGTGTCGTTCGCCACCTACTTCAACGCCTTCCCGGCGAGCTACTGGCGGCGCTGGTCGACGCTGGACTCGGTGGTGCTGCGGGTCGAGATCACCGGTAGCGCCCGCATCGACGTGTACCGGTCCAAGGCCACCGGGGCCCGGATCACGGTGGGCGGCACCGGCATCATGGACTCCGGGGTGGCCGAATTCGAGATGGAGCTTGACCCGTTCGAGGACGGCGGCTGGATCTGGTTCGACATCACCACCGACACCGCGGTGACGGTGCGCAGCGCGGGTTGGTACGCCCCGGTGCCCGCACCGGGGGTGGCCAATATCGCGCTCGGTATCCCCACGTTCAACCGGCCGTCGGATTGTGTCAACGCGCTTGCCGCTCTGACCTCGGATCCGTTGGTGGACAAGGTGATCAGCGCGGTCATCGTCACCGACCAGGGCACCAGGAAGGCCAAGGACCATCCTGGTTTCGCTGCCGCGGCGGCGGCGCTGGGGGACCGGCTGACCATCCACAACCAGCCCAACCTCGGTGGATCCGGCGGCTACAGCCGGGTGATGTACGAGGCGCTGGAGAACACCGACTGCCAGCAGATCCTGTTCATGGACGACGATATCCGCATCGAGCCGGATTCGATCCTGCGCGCGCTGGCGCTCAGCCGGTTCGCCAAGGTGCCCACCCTGGTCGGCGGGCAGATGCTCAATCTGCAGGAGCCCTCGCACCTGCACGTGATGGGCGAGATGGTCGACGCGGAGAATTTCATGTGGACCGGCGCGGTCAACACCGAGTACGACCACAACTTCGCCAAGTACTCGCTCAACGACGAGGAGCAGTATCGCAGCCGAATCCTGCACCGCCGCATCGACGTCGACTTCAACGGCTGGTGGATGTGCATGATCCCGCGGTCGGTCGCCGAGGAGCTCGGTCAGCCGCTGCCGCTGTTCATCAAGTGGGATGACGTTGAGTATGGCCTGCGCGCCGGCGAGCACGGCTACCCCACGGTGACGATGCCCGGTGCGGCCATCTGGCACATGGCCTGGAGTGACAAGGACGACGCCATCGACTGGCAGGCCTACTTCCACCTGCGCAACCGGTTGGTGGTGGCGGCCATGCACTGGGACGGCAACATCACCGGCCTCGTCGCGAGTCACCTCAAGGCCACCCTCAAACACCTTCTGTGCCTTGAGTATTCGACGGTCGCCATTCAGAACAAGGCGATGGACGACTTCCTGGCCGGCCCCGAGCACATCTTCTCCATCCTGGAGTCGGCGCTGCCCGAGGTCCGGGCCATGCGCCAGGAATTCCCGGACGCCGTGGTGCTGCCGAGCGCGACCATGCTGCCCACGCCGTCGGACAAGAAGTGGCGCAAGAAGGTGGCCATTCCCACCGGTCCGGTGTCGATCTCGCTGCGGCTGGCCCGCGGTGTGCTGCACCAGCTCAAGGCGCACGATCCCGAGCATCACGTCCGGCCGCAGGTCAACGTCGCCACCCAGGACGCGCGCTGGTTCTCGCTGTGCAAGGTCGACGGTGTCACCGTCACCACCGCCGACGGTCGCGGAGTCGTGTACCGCCAGCGTGACCGGGACAAGATGTTCGAGCTGCTGCGTGAGTCGGTCAAGCGCCAGGCGCTGCTGGCCCGCAAGTTCAACCGGATGCGCAAGGTGTACCGCGCGGCGCTGCCGCAACTGACCAGCACCCAGCGGTGGGAGGATGTGCTGCTGCCCTCCGCTTCGGACACCGACGTCAGCGCGCCCTCCCTGGAAAAGGCCTGAAATGGCTGGCGATCTGACGCGCGAAGAGACCGCGCTGGTGGTGGTTCAGTCCACGCTGGCCGGCCGGCCGGGGGTACTCCCGGCCGCGCGCGCCCTTTCGCATTTCGGTGAGCACAGCGCGGGCTGGGTCGGCGTCGCCGCGCTGGGTGCGGTACTGGCGCCGCGGCGCCGGCGGGCCTGGCTCACCGCGGGCATCGGCGCCTTCGCCGCGCATGCGGCGGCGGTGCTGATCAAGCGGGTGGTGAAACGTGAACGCCCGCATCACCCGGCGATCGTAGTCAACGTGGGCACGCCGAGTCGGCTGAGCTTTCCCTCCGCGCACGCCACCTCCACCACCGCGGCGGCCATCCTGATCGGCCGCGCGGCCGGCACCCGGTTGCCGTGGCTGCTGATCCCGCCGATGGCGTTGTCGCGCCTGGTTCTCGGAGTGCATTACCCAACCGACGTCCTCACCGGGGTGGCGGTCGGCGCGGCCACCGCAAAACTGGTGCAGACCGTCGGCGAAAAGAACGGAGTCGCGCAGTGAGCGAAGAAGCGCCGGTATCGACTCTTGGGCCGCCGAAGAATCTTGCCAGCGGCATCATCAAGGCGTTGCGCCCGCGGCAGTGGGTCAAGAACCTGCTGGTGCTCGTGGCACCGCTGGCCGCACTCGGCACCGACGTCCACTACGACTACGCGTTTTTGGCCACCCGCGTCGCCGCGGCATTCGTGGTGTTCTCGATGGCGGCCTCCTGCATCTACCTGGTCAACGATGCCCGCGATGTCGAGGCCGACCGCCAGCACCCCACCAAGCGGTTCCGCCCGATCGCGGCCGGCGTGGTCCCGGAATCGCTGGCCTACTCGCTGGCGGTGGTGCTGGGCGTGGCCGCGTTGGCGCTCTCCTACCTGGTGAGCCCGAGTCTGGCCATCGTCATCGCGGTGTACATCGCGATTCAGCTGGCCTACTGCTTCGGGCTCAAACACCAAGCCGTGCTGGATATCTGCATCGTGTCGTCGGCCTACCTGATCCGGGCCATCGCCGGTGGTGCGGCCGCCTCCATCCAGCTGTCCCAGTGGTTCCTGCTGGTGATGGCCTTCGGGTCGCTGTTCATGGCCGCGGGTAAGCGCTACGCCGAACTACAGCTGGCCGAACGCACCGGCGCCAAAATCCGGAAATCGCTGGAGAGCTACACCAGTTCGTATCTGCGTTTCGTCTGGACGCTCGCGGCCACCGCCGTGGTGTTGTGCTACGCCCTGTTCGCCTTCGAGCGCGACGGCGGCTCGGCCTCCTGGTGGGCCGTGTCCATCATCCCGTTCACCATCGGGATCCTGCGCTACGCCGTCGACATCGACGGTGGCGACGCCGGCGAACCCGAGGACATCGCCCTGCATGACCGCGTCCTGCAATTGCTCGCCCTGGCGTTGATCGGAACCGTCGGTGCCGCTGTCTACTTCGGCTGACCGCGCCGGCGCCGCCATCGCGACCCGGCTGTCGGGCTGGCCGTCGTTTCGCTACAGCGTGTCGGTGCGGATCAGTCTGTGGGTATCGGTCGTGGTGGTCGCCGGGCTGTTCGGCTGGGGTGCCTGGCAACGGCGCTGGATCGCCGACGACGGCCTGATCGTGCTGCGCACGGTGCGAAATCTGTTGGCGGGCAATGGACCGGTCTTCAATGCCGGGGAACGGGTGGAGTCCAACACCTCGACGCTGTGGACGTACCTGATCTATGCGGTCAGCTGGGTCAGCGGACCGGTCCGGCTGGAGTACGTCGCGCTGACGCTGGCCCTGGTGCTGTCGGTCGCCGGTGTGGTGATGCTGATGCTGGGCACCGGCCGGTTGTATGCGCCCGGCCTGCAGGGCAGGCAGGCGCTGCTGCTGCCCGCGGGCGCGCTCATCTATCTCGCCGTCCCGCCGGCACGCGATTTTGCCACCTCCGGTCTGGAAAACGGTCTGGTGCTGGCATATATCGGCCTGTTGTGGTGGCTGATGGTGTGCTGGTCGCAAGCGCCGCGACTGCCCGCGCACCGGCGCCAGGGCCCGGTGTTCCTGGCCGTGCTGGCCGGAGTTGCCGGGCTGAGCGTGCTGGTGCGCCCGGAACTGGCGTTGCTCGGCGGGCTGGCGCTGGTGATGATGCTGGTGGCCGAGCGGGGTTGGTGGCGCCGGATCCTGATCGTGGCGGCCGGCGGGGCACTTCCGGTGGGATATCAGATCTTTCGGATGGGCTATTACGCGCTGGCAGTCCCGCAGACCGCGATCGCCAAGGACGCTTCCGGATCGAAATGGGCGCAGGGGCTGGAGTACCTGGCCAACTTCAACGGTCCCTACCTGCTGTGGGTGCCGCTGGTGCTGGTGATCGCGCTGACCGTGGTGCTGCTGCGGTCGCGCTCGCATCCGTGGCTGATCCAGTCGGCGCAGGCCGAACGCGCGGGCCGGCTCGCCCGGTTCGTCCGGAATCCCTCCGCGGTAGTGGTTTTCATCGTGGTGAGCGGTCTGCTGCAGGCCGTGTACTGGGTGCGTCAGGGCGGCGACTTCATGCACGGCCGGGTGCTGCTGACCGCGTTGTTCTGTGTGCTGGCACCGGTTTCGGTGATCCCGATCAGGATGCCCGACGAAGACCGGGTCGGCCGCCGGGCCGGCTTGCTGCTGGCCGGTGCCACCAGCGTGCTCTGGCTGTCGATCGCGGGATGGTCACTGTGGGCGGCGAATTCGCCGGGTATGGGCGCCGACGCCACCCGCGTCACCTACTCCGGCATCGTCGATGAGCGCCGGTTCTACGCCCAGGCCACCGGCCACGCCCATCCGCTCACCGCGGCCGACTACCTGGACTATCCGCGGATGCGCGCGGTGCTCACCGCCATCAACAACACGCCCGACGGCGCGCTGTTGCTGCCGTCCGGTGACTACGACCGCTGGGATGTGGTGCCTGCCATCCCGCCGCCCGCGGACAAGCCCTACCGAAACGGCGAAACCGGTCCGCACACAGTATTTTTCACCAATATGGGCATGCTCGGGATGAACGTCGGCCTCGATGTCCGGGTGATCGACCAGATCGGCCTGGTCAATACCCTGGCCGCGCACACCGCCCGGCTGGAGGATGCGCGCATCGGGCACGACAAGAATCTGTTCCCGGACTGGGCTGTGGCCGAGGGCCCGTTCCTGAAGGAACGGCCGTACATCCCCGCCTACCTGGACGAAGACTGGATCGCCCAAGCCGAGGTGGCCCTGACATGTCCGGAAACCCACGTGATCCTGAATTCTGTGCGCGGCAACCTGACGCCGCGACTGTTTCTTTCCAATCTCACCCATGCGCTGCAGTTCGGCAGCTACCGAATCGACCGCGTTCCGCTCTATGAGCTGCACCGATGCGGTCTACAACCGCCGCCGCGCAAGTCGCCGGCGTACACCGGGATGCCCGCCACCGGCCCCTGAGTTTTGCGGGCGGCGTAACGCCCCGGCTATGTTGAGGCGATACAAGAAGCGTGGTGGCACCGCGTCGATACGCCGGCGCCCCCGCAACGAGCTTCCGGCCTCGAAATGCGAAGCATCGCATTGCCCGTGAAACGGAATGGATTGAGCGACGCATGCGCAGGACCGCTGGTGTGGGGATGGTCACAGTACCGCTGCGCGCTGCGGTGGTGGCCCTCGTCGCCGCCGTCACGGCGCTGGTGTTGCCGGCGCCCGCCCACGCCTTCTCCCGCGACGGTCTGCCCGTCGAATACCTCGACGTGTTCTCCACGGCGATGAATCGCAATATCCGGGTCGAGTTCCAGGGGACCGGCGCCGCGGGCTCCAGAGCGGTGTACCTCCTGGACGGCCTGCGCGCCCAGGACGACTACAACGGCTGGGATATCAACACACAGGCCTTCGAATGGTTCTTCGGCTCGGGCATCTCGGTGGTCATGCCGGTCGGCGGACAGTCCAGTTTCTACAGCGACTGGTATTCGCCGTCGAGCTTCAACAACCAGGGCTACACCTATAAGTGGGAGACCTTCCTGACCAGCGAGCTGCCGCAATGGCTCGCTGCGAACAAACAGGTCTCCACCTCACGCAACGGGGTGGTCGGCCTGTCGATGGCCGGCGGTGCCGCCCTCACCCTGGCTGCTTACCACCCGCAGCAATTCAGCTACGCCGCATCGCTGTCCGGATTCCTCAATCCGTCGACGGTGTTCATGAAGCAGGCCATCCGGGTGGCCATGCTCGACGCCGGCGGTTACAACGTCGACAACATGTGGGGTCCGCCATGGGATCCGGCATGGAAGCGCAACGACCCCGTCGAGCAGGTGGGCAAGCTGGTGGCCAACGGCACCCGGCTGTGGATCTACTGCGCGCCGGGCGGATCGACCCCGCTGGACGAGAACGCCGACCCCGGCCAGCAGTTCAACGCCGACAGCCTGGAAGGCCTGGCGATCGGCGCCAACAAGCGGTTCCAGGACCGCTACACCGCGGCCGGCGGCCGCAACGCGACGTTCGTCTTCCCGTCATCGGGGAACCACTCCTGGGCGTACTGGGGCGCTCAACTGCAGGCTCTCAAACCCGATCTGATCGCCACGCTGAACGGCTGATGCAGGAGTGATCAGAGGCGGTTTCGGTGACCAGGCGGGACTTTCGCGGAAGAGAGAGACTCACAGACTTGTGATTGACTACACGGGCAGCGCGGCCCGGACCGGCGCACACCGACCGGGTGCGGCACACGACAGAATAGATAGGTAAGCAGTTATGAGTTTCGTTGGGAAAATTCGCGGCGCCTCGCGCCGAGTGGTGGTCGCGGCCGCAGCGGCCGCGGTACTGCCCGGTTTGGTGGGCGTTGTCGGAGGCTCGGCGACTGCTGGTGCCTTCTCCAGGCCGGGCCTGCCGGTCGAGTACCTGGACGTCCCGTCGGCCGGTATGGGCCGCGACATCCGTATCCAGTTCCAGAGCGGTGGCGCCAACTCGCCGGCGGTCTACATGCTGGACGGCCTGCGCGCGCAGGACGATTTCAACGGCTGGGACATCAACACGGCGGCCTTCGAGTGGTACAACGGCTCGGGCATCTCGATGGTCATGCCCGTCGGTGGCCAGTCCAGCTTCTACTCGGACTGGTACAAGCCGGCCTGCGGTAAGAGCGGTTGCACCACCTACAAGTGGGAGTCCTTCCTGACCTCGGAGCTGCCCGCCTGGTTGCAGGCCAACCGTCAGGTCAAGCCCACCGGTGGCGCGGCCGTCGGCCTGTCGATGGCCGGCTCGGCGGCGATGACGCTGGCGATCTACCATCCGCAGCAGTTCATCTACGCCGGCTCGATGTCGGGCTTCCTGAACCTGTCCGAGGGCTGGTGGCCGTTCCTGGTCAACATTTCCATGGGCGACGCCGGCGGTTACAAGGCCGACGACATGTGGGGCAAGACCGGCGATGCGGGCAACGCGTGGAAGCGCAACGATCCGTTCGTGAACATCGGCCAGCTGATCGCCAACAACACCCGGCTGTGGGTCTACTGCGGTAACGGCACCCCGTCGGAACTCAGTGGCGGTGCCAGCCAGGGCAACCTGTTCAACGCGAAGTTCCTCGAAGGCTTGACCATCCGGACCAACAAGACCTTCCGGGACACCTACATCGCCAACGGCGGCACCAACGCGGTGTTCAACTTCCCGGAGAACGGTGTGCACGACTGGCCGTACTGGGGCCAGCAGCTGCAGGCCATGAAGCCGGACATGCAGCGTGTGCTGGGCGCGGTGCCGACCGCCTGATCGAGGCGTAGCGGCAACTGTCTGACAACGGGCGGCGGTGACCCTTCGGGGGCACCGCCGTCCGTCGTTTCCAGAGCACCGTGCTGAGGTGATGTGATTCACTACAACGCGGTGGTGGGGGATTCGAGGCCAGAGATGCGAGCAAAAATGAGGTGGGATATGAGGCTGCACTCGACGATCCGCAGGACCGTGCAGGCGACCTGTGCGGTCTTGCTGGCGCTGGGACTGTGGTCGGCATCGGGGGCGGTGGACAACCCCGCCAGGGCCGACGGCATCGAGTACCTGCAGGTGCCGTCGGCAGCGATGGGCCGTGACATCCCGGTGGCCTTCCAGGGCGGTGGCCCACACGCCGTCTTCCTGCTGGACGCCTTCAACGCCGGCCCGGACGTGAGCAACTGGGTGGGCGCGGGGGCGTTCAACACGCTCGCCGGTAAGGGCATCTCGGTGGCCGCCCCGGCCGGTGGCGCGTTCAGTCTCTACACCAACTGGGAGGCCGACGGCAGCAAGCAGTGGGAGACCTTCCTGACCGATGAGCTGCCGAACTGGCTGGCCGCCAACAAGGGTCTGGCGCCGACCGGGCACGGCATCGTCGGTGCCGCCCAGGGTGGCACCGCGGCTCTGACGCTGGCCGCCTTCCACCCGGACCGGTTCCGCTACGCCGGGTCGCTGTCGGGTTTCCTCACCCCGTCCAACACCTTCGTCAACGGCGCGATCACCGCGGGAATGGCGCAGTTCGGTGGCGTCAACACCCAGGCGATGTGGGGCGCGGCGCAGCTGGGCCGGTGGAAGTGGCATGACCCCGATGTGCATGCGCAGTTGTTGGTGGACAACAACACCCGGCTCTGGGTGTTCAGCCCGCAGACCCTGACATGCAGCGATCCCGCGGCCATGATCGGCTACTGCGAGCAGGCCCAGGGCAGCAACCGCACCTTCTACTCGCACTACCGCTCGATCGGCGGCCGCAACGGGCACTTCGACTTCCCGACGGGCGGGCAGCACGACTGGGGTAACTGGGGCCCGCAACTGGCGGCGCTGTCCGGCGACCTGTCGGCCGCCATCAAGTAGCCGGGGCTGGATCTGCCCGGGGCGAGCGGAGCGCCAGGCAAGATCACAGTTACGGCATCGTCTCGGGATCGTCTCGGCCGGTGGGTGCGCGCGCACAGCCGGTACCGTGGACTCCGTGCAGCGTAAGCGTCGGTGGTCTACGGGTCTGGCAAAGCGGCCCGCGCTGATGTTGACCCCGTTGATGCTGGCCTCGACCGCGGCCGCGGTGTGCGGCTGCTCGTTCAGTGACGACGTCATCACCACCATCGGGCTGCCCTCCACGCAGTCCGTGGGGCACTCGGCCGACGGGTTGGGCGGTATCGCCCCGCCGGCCGCCAGCGCGGCCGGCGGCCGCGAGGAGCACATGCCGGTGTCCCATCAACAGCAGTCCTACCTGGATGCCCTGGGCACTGCCGGGGTGCACCCATCCGACGAGATCATCGCGTTGACCATCGGGTCCTACGTGTGCCAGGCGCGCGCGGCCAAGCAGAGCGATCAGGCGGTGTGGGATTTCGTCCTGCCGCTGGTCCGGGCCGACGTCCGCGAAGTGCACGTCAGTTCGGTGGCCCCGCCGGCGGGTGAGGTGGACTCCGTCACCGCCGACTACATTCGCATCGCGAGCGAACAGCTCTGCTGACCGCATCCCGCGGATATGACAGCAGTGCTCTGGGAACCCAGCTGACCTGAGGAGCGCACCGAACTATGGCGAACAACCGCAAACGCCACCGGATTCTCGCGGTGGCAGCGGCCGCGGCGGTCGCCGTCCTGGTGGCGGTCATCGTCGCCGCGCTGGTGGTCTGGCTGCGTCAGCCGGAAGCGCCGCCGCTGGCCACCCCGCCCGTCGTGCCACCATCCGGCGTGCCGAGCGCGGGTCCCTCGCCGAGCAAGCCGCGCCCGGAGTCCCAGGACGCCAGCTGCCCGGACGTGTTCGTGCTGTCCATTCCCGGCACCTGGGAGTCCGCGCCGGCGATGGATCCCAACAATCCGGTGCAGTTCCCTGCGGCGCTGCTGCTCAATGTCACCAACCCGCTGCTGCAGCAATTCGGCCCGGACCGGATCCAGGTCTACACCGTGCCCTACACGGCGCAGTTCCATAACCCGTTCGCCGCGGACGGGCAGATGTCCTACAACGACTCGCGCGCCGAGGGCACCAAGAAGGCCCTCCAGGCCCTGACCGACATCAACAACCGGTGCCCGCTGACCAGCTATGTGATCGCCGGGTTCTCCCAGGGCGCGGTGATCGGCGGCGATATCGCCAGCGATATCGGCAACGGCCGCGGCCCGGTCGATGCGGATCTGGTGCTCGGCGTGACGCTGATCGCCGACGGCCGTCGCACCGACGGTGTCGGCCAGAACCTGCCCGCCAACCCGCCAGGGCAGGGCGCCGAGGTGACTCTGCACGAGGTGCCGATGCTGTCGGCGCTGGGACTGGCCATGACCGGTCCCCGGGACGGCGGCTTCGGGTCCCTCAACGACCGCACCTACCAGATCTGCGGCAACGGCGACCTGATCTGCGCCGCACCGGAGCAGGCGTTCTCCGTGGGCAATCTGCCCAAGACCCTGGAGACCTTGCTGGGCAGCACCGCCGGGCCGGTGCACGCGCTGTACAACACTCCCCAGTTCTGGAGTCTGGACGGGCAGACCGCCACCCAATGGACCGAGCAGTGGGCGCGCAACCTGGTGGAGAACGCGCCGCATCCCAAGCACAGCTGAGCGTTCGCTCGTGCCATGCCCGATTCGAACCCGACTCGCCGGTAACCGGATTTGGCCTGCGAGAAACGGTCACCTAACATTAAGAGAAAACTAAGAGTGGTGTCGGTCGTCCGAGGGGGGAGATCGAGCGGCCCCGGTACGATCGCCGGGGCTCGCGACGACCGTGCGAAGAGTGTGCTGTGACAGGAGAGTTTGATGCCGTTCCATAACCCGTTCATCAAGGACGGTCAGATCAAGTTCCCCGACGGCGCCAGCATCGTGTCCCACGTCGAGCGCTGGGCCAAGGTCCGCGGTGACAAGCTGGCGTACCGCTTCCTCGATTACTCCACCGAGCGCGACGGTGTGGCCCGCGACCTCACCTGGGCGCAATTCAGCGCCAGGAACAAGGCCGTCGCCGCACGGCTGCAGCAGGTCACCCAGCCCGGTGACCGGGTGGCGATCCTGTGCCCGCAGAACCTGGACTACCTGGTGGCATTCTTCGGAGCGCTCTACGCAGGCCGGATCGCGGTGCCGCTGTTCGATCCGTCCGAGCCCGGTCACGTGGGGCGCCTGCATGCGGTGCTGGACAACTGCAACCCGTCGGCGATCCTGACCACCACCGAGGCCGCCGAGGGCGTCCGCAAGTTCTTCCGCAGCCGGCCCGCCAACCAGCGCCCCAGGGTCATCGCCGTGGACGCCGTGCCCGCGGACGTCGCCGCCACCTGGGTGGAGGAGACGGCCACCGAGGAAACCATCGCGTACCTGCAGTACACCTCCGGCTCGACCCGCATCCCCACCGGCGTGCAGATCACCCATCTGAACCTGGCCACCAACGTGCTGCAGGTCGTCGAGGCGCTGGAAGGCGAGGAAGGCGACCGCGGTCTGTCCTGGCTGCCGTTCTTCCACGACATGGGGCTGATCACCGCGCTGATCGCCCCGATGATCGGCCACTACTTCACCTTCATGACCCCGGCCGCGTTCGTGCGCCGGCCCGAGCGCTGGATCCGGGAGATGGGTTTCAAGCCCGACGACACCGGTGGCGTCATCTCGGTGGCCCCCAACTTCGCCTTCGACCATGCCGCGGCCCGTGGGGTTCCCAAAGAGGGCGCCGACGCCGTGGACCTGTCCCACGTCAAGGCCGTCCTCAACGGCAGCGAGCCCATCTCGGCGGCCACGGTGCGCCGGTTCAACGAGGCGTTCGCGCCGTTCGGCTTCCCGCCCAAGGCGATCAAGCCGTCCTACGGCCTGGCGGAGGCGACGCTGTTCGTGTCGACCACTCCGGCCGCCGAAGAGCCCAAGATCATCACCGTCGACCGTGACGCGCTGAACACCGGCCGCATCGTCGAGGTGCCCGCCGACTCACCCAAGGCGGTGGCGCAGGCCTCGGCGGGCAAGGTCGGCATCTCGGAATGGGCCGTCATCGTCGACGCCGAGTCAGCCACCGAGCTGCCCGACGGCCAGATCGGTGAGATCTGGATCAGCGGGCAGAACATGGGCACCGGCTACTGGGGCAAGCCCGAGGAGAGCCGCGAGACGTTCCAGAACACCCTCAAGTCGCGGACCAACCCGTCGCATGCCGAAGGCGCCGCCGACGACGCCACCTGGGTGCGCACCGGCGACTTCGGCGCGTTCTACGACGGCGACCTCTACATCACCGGCCGCGTCAAGGATCTGGTGATCATCGACGGCCGCAACCACTACCCGCAGGACCTGGAGTACTCGGCGCAGGAATCCAGCAAGGCGCTGCGCACCGGATTCGTCGCCGCATTCTCGGTGCCGGCCAACCAGCTGCCGGCCGAGGTGTTCGAAAACACCCACGCCGGGCTGAAATTCGACGCGGAGGACAGCTCCGAACAGCTCGTCATCGTGGGTGAACGCGCGCCCGGCTCGCACAAGCTCGACCTGGCCCCCGTCGTCGACGATATCCGCGCCGCCATCGCGGTCCGCCACGGTGTGACGGTGCGCGACGTGCTGCTCACCCCGGCGGGAGCCATTCCGCGTACCTCCAGCGGCAAGATCGGGCGTCGCGCATGCCGCGCGGCCTACCTCGACGGCAGCCTGCGCAGCGGCAAGATCGCCAACGCCTTCCCGGACGAAGCTGACTGACCCCCGCCAGACAAACCGGCCCGTCATCCAGGCCGCACGGCGGCGAAAGTGAATGAAAATGACTGAAAACAGCGAGAATTCGCAGAGCAATTCACAACCTGCCGACGCGGTTGCGGTTCCGGCCCGCACCGACATGACGGTCAACGAGATGCGCGAATGGCTGCGCAACTGGATTGCCAACGCCACCAGCCAGTCGCCCGACACCATCAACGAGTCGGCGCCGATGGTCGAGCTCGGCCTGTCCTCGCGCGACGCCGTCGCGATGGCCTCCGACATCGAGGACGTCACCGGTGTCACGCTGACCGCGACCGTGGTGTTCCGGAACCCGACCATCGAGTCGCTGGCCAAGGTCCTCATCGAAGGTGAGCCCGAACCCGCGGACACCGGCGATGACGATTGGTCCCGGCCCGACGATGTCGAGGACATCGCGATCGTCGGAGTGGCAACCCGTTTCCCCGGGGACATGAACACACCCGACGAGATGTGGACCGCGCTGCTGGAAGGCCGCAGCGGGATCACCGATCTGCCGGAGGGCCGCTGGGAGGAGTTCCTCGGCGAGGCACGCATCGCCGAGCGGGTGGCCAAGGCCCGCACCCGCGGCGGCTATCTGTCCGACATCAAGGGTTTCGACTCCGAGTTCTTCGCGCTGTCGAAGATGGAGGCCGACAACATCGACCCGCAGCAGCGCCTGGCACTGGAGCTGACTTGGGAAGCCCTTGAGCACGCCCGGATCCCGGCGTCCAGCCTGCGCGGTGGCAACGTCGCCGTCTACATCGGCAGCTCGAACAACGACTACCAGTTCCTGGCGCTGATGGACCCGACGGTGGCGCACCCGTACGCCATCACCGGCACCTCCAGTGCCATTGTCGCCAACCGGGTTTCGTACTTCTACGACTTCCGGGGCCCGTCGGTACAGGTCGACACGGCGTGCTCCAGCTCGCTGGTGGCCGCGCACCAGGGTGTGCGCGCACTGCGCTCCGGTGAGGCCGATGTCGCACTGGTCGGCGGGGTGAACGCGATGATCACCCCGATCGTCACCATCGGTTTCGACGAGGTCGGCGGCGTGTTGGCCCCGGACGGCCGGATCAAATCGTTCTCCTCCGACGCCGACGGCTACGCCCGCTCCGAGGGCGGCGGCATGCTGGTGTTCAAACGGCTCTCGGACGCCCGCCGCGACGGCGATCCCATCCTGGCGGTCATCGCCGGCTCCGCGGTCAACCACGACGGTCGGTCCAACGGCATGCTGGCGCCCAATCCCGATGCGCAGGAAGCTGTTCTGCGCCGGGCGTACAAAGACGCCGGTATCGATCCGCGCGACGTCGACTACGTCGAGGCGCACGGCACCGGCACCATCCTGGGCGACCCGATCGAGGCCGACGCGCTGGGCCGGGTGATCGGCCGCGGCCGGGCCGCCGACAAGCCGGCTCTGCTGGGTGCGGTGAAATCCAATGTGGGCCACCTGGAATCGGCCGCGGGTGCGGCCAGCCTGGCCAAGATGGCGCTGTCCCTGCAGCACGACAAGCTGCCCCCGTCGATCAACTACGCCGGCCCAAACCCGTATATCGACTTCGACAAGGAACACCTCAAGGTCAACGACACCGTCGCCGACTGGCCGCGTTACAGCGGGCACGCGATCGCCGGTGTGTCGGGCTTCGGCTTCGGCGGCGCCAACGCGCACCTGGTGTTGCGTGAGGTGCTGCCCGCCGATCTGGTCGAGCCCGAGCCGAAACC
Organism: Mycobacterium sp. BMJ-28; assembly: GCF_054404835.1. Lineage (NCBI taxonomy): Bacteria > Bacillati > Actinomycetota > Actinomycetes > Mycobacteriales > Mycobacteriaceae > Mycobacterium > Mycobacterium sp. BMJ-28. The sequence goes on from NZ_CM136783.1 coordinate 179,938, forward strand.
TGAAGCGGCCGAATTGGAATCGGCATCTGACGACTCCGACGCCGTGTTCGTCGGCGGGGTGCGGATGGACGAGTACGGCGAGTTCGTGGCCGCCGACGCCGGTGACGGTGGCTACGGGGCCTATGACGAGGCCAGCCATGAGCTGCCCGGCCTGACCGATGAGGCCAAGCGGCTGCTGGAGCAGGCCCGCCAGGAACTGGAGTCGCAGGAGCAGCCGAATCCGGTGATCCCCCTGGTGATCTCGGGATTCCTCACCTCACGCAAGAAGGCCGCCGCCGCCGAGCTGGCCGACTGGATCGACAGCGAAGAAGGCCGGTCCTCGTCGCTGGAATCGATCGGCCGCTCGCTGTCGCGGCGCAACCACGGCCGCTCGCGCGCGGTGGTGCTGGCCCACGACCACGACGAGGCGATCAAGGGCCTGCGGGCCGTGGCCGAAGGCAAGCAGAGCCCGCTGGTGCTGGCGGCCGACGGTCCGGTCAGCAACGGACCCGTCTGGGTGCTGGCCGGTTTCGGTGCCCAGCACCGCAAGATGGGCAAGAGCCTGTACCTGCGCGACGACGTGTTCGCCGACTGGATCAACAGGGTCGACGCCCACATCCAGGATGAGCGGGGCTATTCCGTCGTCGAGTTGATCCTCGACGACGCGATCGACTACACCAACGAGACCTGCGAATACCCGATCGAAGTGGTCCAGACGGTGATCTTCGCCATCCAGATCGCGCTCGGCGAGTTGCTCAAGCATCACGGCGCCAGCCCAGGCGCGGTGGTCGGGCAGTCGCTCGGCGAGGCGGCCGCCGCTTACTTCTCCGGTGGTCTCTCACTGGCCGACGCCACGCGCACCATCTGCTCCCGCGCCCACCTGATGGGCGAGGGCGAAGCGATGCTGTTCGGTGAGTACATCCGGCTGATGGCGCTGGTCGAGTACTCGGCAGACGAGATCAAGACCGTCTTCTCCGACTACCCCGGGCTGGAGGTGTGCGTCTACGCCGCCCCCTCCCAGACCGTCATCGGCGGTCCGCCCGAGCAGATCGACGCGATCATCGCCCGTGCCGAATCCGAGGGCAAGTTCGCCCGCAAGCTGCAGACCAAGGGCGCCAGCCACACCCAGCAGATGGACCCGCTGCTCGGTGAGCTTTCGGCGGAGATCCAGGGCATCGAGCCGCACCCGCTGAAGACGGCGTACTTCTCCACCGTGCACGAGGGCAAGTTGATCCGGGCCGGCGCCGAGCCGATCCACGACGTGGACTACTGGAAGAAGGGGCTGCGCCACAGCGTCTACTTCACCCACGGCATCCGCAACGCCGTCGACAACGGGCACACCACCTTCCTGGAGCTCGCGCCGAATCCGGTGGCGCTCATGCAGGTCGGCCTGACCACCGCGGCGGCGGGTTTGCATGACGGGCAACTGATCCCGACGCTGGCGCGCAAGCAGGACGAGGTCGACTCGATGACCGTCGCGATGGCCAACCTGTACGTGCACGGTCACGATCTCGACCCCTGGACGCTCTTCGGCCAGGGCGAATTCGCCAACATCCCGCCGACCCGTTTCAAGCGCAAGTCGCACTGGCTGGATGCCCGGTTCGCCGGCGACAGCGCGGTGCTCATCCCTGGCACGCATGTGGCCACCCCGGATGGCAGGCACGTGTGGGAGTACGCGCCCAATGGCGGTACCGACCTGGCCGCGCTGGTGAAAGCCGCTGCGACACAGGTGCTTCCGGATGCGGTGCTGACCGCCTTCGAGCAGCGTGCGGTGCCCGCCGAGAATGCCCGCCTGGTCACCACGCTGTCCCGGCACCCGGGTGGAGCCACCGTGCAGGTGCACGCCCGTATCGATGAATCCTTCACCCTGGTGTACGACGCGGTGGTGAGCCGCGGCGGTACCGCGGCGGCACTGCCGGTGGCAACTGGTGCTGCGGTCGCGATTTCCGCTCCGGTCGCCGAAGCAGCGCCGGCCCCCGTCGAGGACGATGCCGCGATTCTGCAGGACAACCTCACCGCGGGTGCCGGTCTGGCCGCCGGATTCGCCAAGTGGTCGCCGGAATCCGGTGAGACGGTGGCCGATCGCCTCGGTGCCATCGTCGGCGGTGCCATGGGCTACGAGCCCGAGGACCTGCCCTGGGAGGTCCCGCTGATCGAACTCGGCCTGGATTCGCTGATGGCCGTGCGGATCAAGAATCGGGTCGAATACGACTTCGACCTGCCGCCGATCCAGTTGACCGCGGTGCGCGATGCCAACCTGTACAACGTCGAGGAGCTGATCAAGTACGCGATCGAGCACCGCGACGAGGTCGACGAGATCGCCGAATCCCAGAAGGGACAGAGCGCCGAGGAGATCGCGGCCGCCCAGGCCGAACTGCTGGGCGGGGCGTCCACCGTAGCCGAGCTGGAGGCCAAATTGGCCGAGGCTGGACATCCGTTGGCGGACAAGGCCACCGAGGCTGCGCCCGCGGAGGACATCCCGGCGCCGCCCAGCGACCCCAAGGGGCCGACACAGGCCGTTCCTGCGCCGCCCACCGATCCGTCCGGCCCGAACAAGGCCACCGCGGCCGCTGCCGCGGCCAAGGTGCTGACCCAGGAGGCCGTCACCGAGGCGCTCGGGGCCGATGTGCCCCCGCGCGATGCCGCCGAACGGGTCGCCTTCGCGACCTGGGCGATCGTCACCGGCAAGTCGCCGGGCGGCATCTTCAACGAGCTGCCCGCTCTCGACGAGACCGCGGCCCAGAAGATGGCACAACGGCTTTCGGAACGCGCCGAGGGCACCATCACCGTCGAGGAGGTGCGGTCGGCCACGAACATCGAGGAACTGGCCACCGTCGTCCGCAACCAGCTCGAAGAGGGTGTGGTCGACGGATTCGTGCGCACCCTGCGCGCACCCACCGAAGGTTCGGCGGGTTCGCCACACGTGCCCCTCTTCGTGTTCCACCCGGCCGGCGGCTCGACGGTGGTCTACGAGCCGCTGCTCAAGCGGCTGCCGGCCGACATCCCGGTGTACGGCATCGAGCGGGTGGAGGGTTCCATCGAGGAACGTGCCGCCGAGTACGTGCCGAAACTGCTTGAGGTGCACAACGGTCCGTTCGTGCTGGCCGGCTGGTCACTGGGCGGCGCGCTGGCCTACGCCTGCGCGATCGGGCTCAAACAGGCCGGTGCCGATGTCCGCTTCGTCGGGCTGATCGACTGTGTGCGGCCCGGCGTGCCGATCGACCAGTCGCAGGCCGGCATGCGGGCCCGCTGGGACCGTTACGCACGCTTCGCCGAGCGCACCTTCAACGTCGAGGTGCCGGCCATCCCCTATGAGGAGCTGGAGAAGCTCGACGACGAGGGCCAGGTCAAGTTCGTGCTGGATCTGGTCGCGCAGAGCGGCGTGCAGATCCCGGGCGGGATCATCGAGCACCAGCGGACGTCGTACCTGGACAACCGCGCGCTCGACACCATCGAGCTCCAGCCCTACGACGGGCACGTGACGCTGTACATGGCCGACCGCTACCACGATGACGCCATCGTGTTCGAACCCGCCTACGCCACCCGTCAGCCCGACGGCGGCTGGGGCGACGCGGTCAAGGACCTGGAGGTGGTGCCCGTCGGTGGCGAGCACATCCAGGTCATCGACGAACCGATCATCGCCAAGGTCGGCGCGCACATGAGCGAGGCCATCAACCGAATCGAAGCCGAACAAAAGGACGCGAACAAGTGACGGAAACCCCGGCTGTCCCCGCCTCCAGGCCCGCCGCGACCACCGCTGAGAAGCTGGCCGAACTACGCGAAAAGCTGGAACTGGCCAAGGATCCCGGCGACGAGAAGGCCAGGGCCCGACGGGACAAAAAGGGCATCCCGTCGGCGCGTGCCCGCATCCATGCGCTACTCGACCCGGGCAGCTTCCTGGAGATCGGTGCACTGGCCAAGACCCCCGGTGACCCCAACGCCTACTTCGGTGACGGCGTCGTCACCGGGCACGGCACCATCGACGGCCGCCCGGTCGGGGTGTTCAGCCACGACCAGACGGTGTTCCAGGGCTCGGTCGGCGAGATGTTCGGCCGCAAGGTCGCCAAGCTGATGGAGTGGGTGGCCATGGTCGGCTGCCCGATCATCGGCATCAACGACTCGGCCGGCGCCCGCATCCAGGACACCGCCACGTCGCTGGCCTGGTACGCCGAACTCGGCCGCCGCCACGAGATGCTGCGCGGTCTGGTCCCGGAGATCTCCCTGATCTTCGGCAAATGTGCCGGCGGAGCGGTCTATTCGCCGATCCAGACCGACCTGGTGGTCGCGGTCCGCGATCAGGGCTACATGTTCATCACCGGTCCCGACGTCATCAAGGACGTCACCGGCGAGGATGTCACCTTCGACGAGCTGGGCGGTGCCGATGTGCAGGCGCAGCGCGGCAACATCCACAAGGTGGTCGAATCCGAGACCGCGGCCTACCAGTATGTGCGCGATTACCTGAGCTTCCTGCCGCCCAACCACTTCGACGACGCGCCGATCGTGAACCCGGGCCTGGAGCCCGAGATCACGCCGTCCGACCTGGAACTCGACACCATCGTGCCGGACTCGGACAACATGGCCTACGACATGCACGAGGTCCTGCTGCGGATCTTCGACGACGGCGATGTCTTCGAGATCGCCGACCAGCGCAGTCCGTCCATGATCACCGCGTTCGCCCGGGTGGACGGCCGCCCGGTCGGGGTGATCGCCAACCAGCCCATGCACATGTCCGGTGCGGTGGGTAACGAGGCGTCCGACAAGGCCGCGGGCTTCATCCGGTTCTGCGACTCGTTCAACCTGCCGCTGGTGTTCGTCGTCGACACCCCCGGCGCCATGCCGGGTGTCGAGGAGGAGAAGGGCGGCATCATCAAACGCGGTGGCCGCTTCTTCAACGCCATCGTCGAGGCCGACGTGCCGAAGGTGACCATCATCGTGCGCAAGGCCTATGGCGGCGGATATGCGGTCATGGGCTCCAAGCAGCTGTCGGCGGACCTGAACTTCGCCTGGCCCACCGCGCGTATCGCGGTGATCGGCGCCGAGGGTGCGGCCCAGCTGCTGGTGAAACGGTTCCCGGATCCGACCGCCCCCGAGGTGCAGAAGATCCGCGCCGATTTCATCGAGGGCTACAACCTGAACCTGGCCACCCCGTGGATCGCCGCCGAGCGCGGCTACATCGACGGTGTCATCGAACCGCACGAGACGCGACTGTTGCTGCGCAAGTCGCTGCATCTGTTGCGGGACAAGCAGAACCTCTACAAGGTACAGCGCAAGCACGGCTTGACTCCGCTGTAATGAGCACGGCGCTGGTGGTGGGCGGCGGCCCGAACGGGCTCGCCGCCGCCATCACGCTGGCCCGCGCCGGGGTCGAGGTCACCGTGCTGGAGGCCGCCGACCAGATCGGCGGTGGGGTGCGCTCCGGCGAAGCGATCATTGCCGGCCTGCTGCACGACCACTGTGCCGCCATCCACCCGATGGCCGTCGGCTCGGCTTTCCTGGCGGGGCTGGACCTCGACCGGCACGGATTACGTTGGCGGTGGCCGGAAATCGACTGCGCCCATCCACTCGACGACGGCCGCGCCGGGCTGCTGTATCGCAGTGTGGACGACACCGCCGCGGCGCTGGGGCCCGACGGCCCGCGGTGGCGGGCCTTGTTCGGCCGGCCGGTCAGCCGGTTCGACCTGTTGTCCGAGGACATCATGGGCCCGTTGCTGCGTGTGCCGAAACATCCACTGGTGCTTGCCCGTTTCGGTGTGCCGACGATGCTGCCGGTCACGGTGCTGGCCCGGTTGTTCCGCACTCCGGCGGCCGCCGCGCTGTTCGGCGGGGTGGCTGCGCATACTTTCCGGCCCCTGCACCTACCTATGACCTCGGCCATCGGGCTGGGCATCATCACCGCCGGGCACCGGCACGGTTGGGCAGTCGCCGAGGGTGGTTCACAGGCGATCACCGATGCGCTCGGGGCGACACTGGTCGAGTTGGGCACCACCGTGGAGACAGGTGTGCGGGTGACGGCCGCGGCCCAGCTGCCGCCGGCCGACGTGACATTGTTCGATCTCACCCCGACGGCCGTTGCCGGCATCCTCGGGGACCGGTTGCCGCGGCGCACCGGCCGGGCGCTGCGCCGGTTCCGCTACGGCCCAGGTGCTTTCAAAGTGGACTTCGCGGTACAGGGCGGGGTGCCGTGGACCGACCCGGACGCCGGCCGGGCCGGCACCGTGCACCTGGGCGGCCATCTCGACGAAATCGCCGCCACCGAGCGGGACATCCACGCCGGCCGGATGCCGGAGCGGCCGTTCGTCCTGGTCGGCCAGCAGTACCTGGCCGACCCGGGCCGATCGGTCGGCGACGTCCATCCTGTCTACGCGTACGCCCATGTGCCGCACGGATTCACCGGGGACGCCACCGCGGCGATCATCGGCCAGTTCGAACGTTTCGCACCAGGGTTCCGGGACCGCGTGATCGGGATGGCGGTCCGTTCGACCACCGAGCTGTCGGCGGGCAACGCGAACTATGTGGGCGGTGACATCTGCACCGGCGCCAAGGACATCCGGCAGCTGGTGTTCGGACCACGGCCAACCCTGCACCCGTACCGGCTCGGCGTCCCCGGCATGTACATCTGTTCCGGCGCCACCCCACCCGGCCCCGGCGCGCACGGGATGTGCGGGGCCAACGCTGCCGCCGAGGCCCTGGCGTATCTGCGGCGATGAGTGGTGCGCCGCATACGCCGAGAAAGCCGGGGGATGCCGAGATGCGGTACAGCATCTCTGATCGGCCACTACACTTCGCCCATGCCGCTCGAGGAAGGCCAGGTGATCGCCGGGTACACCGTCGTGCGGTCACTCGGTGCCGGCGGCATGGGCGAGGTCTACCTGGCCCAGCACCCGCGGCTGCCCCGCCGGGACGCGCTCAAGGTGCTCGGCGCCACGGTTTGCGCAGATTCCGAGTACCGGCAGCGCTTCGAACGCGAGGCCGATATCGCTGCCACGCTCTGGCACCCGCACATCGTCGAGGTGCACGACCGCGGTGACGTCGACGGCCAGTTGTGGATCGCGATGGATTTCGTCGAGGGCACCGACGCCGGGGCGCTGCTGGCCGACCGCTACCCGGACGGGATGCCACCCGACGAGGTGGTGCGCATCATCACCGCCGTCGCCGAGGCGCTCGACTACGCCCACCAAAAGGGCCTGCTGCACCGCGACGTCAAACCGGCCAACATCCTGATCGCCAACCCGGGCGCCCCCGAGGAGCGAGTTCTGCTGGCCGACTTCGGCATTGCCCGCCGTACCGGCGAGACGAGCAATCTCACCGGCACGAACATGACCGTCGGGACCGTGGCCTACGCGGCGCCCGAGCAGCTGACCGGCGCCGAGATCGACGGCCGCGCCGACCAGTACGCGCTGGCGTCCACGGCCTACCAGCTGCTCACGGGTGCGCCGCCGTTCCAGCATTCCAATCCGGCGGTGGTGATCAGTGCGCACCTGACCGCCAGTCCACCACCGATCGGCGATCGGCATCCCGAATTGTCCGGTCTGGGACCGGTTTTCGTGCGTGCGCTGGCCAAGAACCCCGCCGATCGGTACGGCAAGTGCGTGGATTTTGCCCGGGCCCTGGAGCATTGCGCCGGTGCGGCGGGTGCCGATGCCACCATGCTCGCCGTGCGCACATCCGGTCCCCGGCATGCCAGGGCGCATCCCGCCCCGGCCGCGCGGCGGTCAAGACTGCTCGTGCCGGCGGTGGCCTTGGCGGCGGTGGTCATCGTCGCGGCGGCGGTGGCGTTCGCCTTCGGCGCGTTCGGCGGCCCGAACAGCGGGCCCGCCGAACCGGCGGCCAAGACAACGGCCACCCGGACGGCGCCGCCCGCACCGCCGCCGTCCGGCCCGGCGCCCACGGTCCCGGTGGTCGTCATCGGGGCCAACTGCGCCACCCTGGGTGGCGCCGGACTGGCCGAGAGCGGCGCCCCCGCGTACTGCGCCCAGCTGCCGAACTCGGTGACCACCATCTGGTCGCTGAACCAGCAGGTGGCCGAACCGTCGGCGCCCGCCGGCACGCCCGCCGCCGGCGAGCAGACCTACGCACCCGAAACCGAGCGCCCGGTCCAGGTGTGCGTCGACCAGACACACCAGAGCCGGCTCAAGTGCTTCGAGGACATCATGCGCGGCAACGGCGCTCGGTGATGACGGGCGAACCCGCCCCGGCGGTGACGGTGGCGGCCGGGCTCGCCGCCACTGCGGTGGGCGGCGCCCTGGCGGCTTACCGGGGAGCCGAACGGCTACCCGTCATCGGCGGACTCCTGCACCAGACCCGCGTGGCACTGTCCGCCCGCGGGGAGCGCGCGATCGAACCGGTCAAGGCCGCGGTGGCCGCTGTCGCGGTGCAGATCGTGGAACGGGTGCTCGATGAACTCGACCTCAACGAACTGGTACGCAAGCGGGTGGATCTGGTGGGGCTGGCCAACGAAGTCGTCGACGGTATCGACCTGCCCGCGATCATCCGGCAATCCACCGATTCGGTGACCGCCGAGGTGATGACCGATGTCCGCAGCCAGGGTGAACGGGCCGACGACCTGGTGGCGGGCCTGGTGGACCGGCTGCTGGGGCGCGCCCGTGACTGATGCCCGCACCGCCGGCGTGGTGAGCCGCGGCGTCGCGGCGGTGATCGATCTGATCGTTGTCGGCCTCGTGCTGGCCGCGATCTACCTCGGTCTGGTCCTGACCCGGCTGATGTTCCACCCTGCCGCGTTCCGCGCGCCCACCATGAGCGCCGTCTTCTCCACCGCGGTGCTGTTCACCGTCGCGGTCTGCTACCTCACCGCGTGCTGGGCGGTGTCGGGCTGCACGGTCGGGTCGGTGACCATGGGCCTGCGGGTAACTGGCCGGCGCGGGAATCGGCTGTCGCCCGCGGTCGCGCTGCTGCGGGCGGTGGCTTGTGTGTTGCTGCCCGTCGGGCTGCTGTGGGTGGCCGTCGACCGACGGCGAAGATCCTTGCAGGACATTGCATTCGGCACTCGCGTCAGCTATGCACGGCCGTAGGATACCGCTATGTCGAACCATTTCACCGGCCTGTCGCTCGGTCCGCCGCTGGGCGATCAGCGCCTCGATCTATGCGATCTGTACGCGTTCCAGTCACCGGCCAACCCGGCCAACACCGTGCTCATCCTCAATGCCAACCCCAGCGCCGATGCCCTGCATCCGGGCGCCATCTACCGGCTCGCCATCGACAACGACGGCGACCTGCGCAACGACATCGCGTTCAGCTACGTGTTCTCCGAACCCGTGGACGGGCGCCAGACCGTCGGTGTCTACCTGTCCGCCGACGAGCAGGCCGAATCGCCGGAAGCCGTGGGGGAGAAGATCTTCGACGCGGTACAGGTGTCCTTCGGTAAGGATCCGGTGATCGCACGCGAGGGCGAGTACCTGTTCTTCGCCGGCGCCCGCAGTGATGCGTTCTTCTTCGATTTCGACGGGATCAAGAACCTGTTCGACATCACCGGCGGACGCAACTTCACCGCCCCGCATCTCGGTGACGAATCGCCCTGGACCGGAGTGGATTCCAACACCGAGGCCAACGTGATCGCGATGGTGCTGGAGCTGCCGACCGTGAAACTCCTTGCCGATCCCGACATCCGGATCTGGGGCCGGTGCAGCGTGCGCCGCGACGGCGAGCTGGTGCATGTGGACCGGGCCGGGCATCCTTCGGTGAGCAGCTTCTTCAACACCGACGAGACCAAGGAGGAGTACAACGCCAGCGAGCCCATCGGAGACCGCGGCCGCTGGCTGGGCCAGTTCATCCACCTGCTCGGGCACACCGGCGGATATTCACATGACGAGGCCGTGGCGGCGATCGATGCCGAGGGGATTCTGCCCGACATGCTGGCCTACAACCCGGCGAAACCGGCCAAGTACCCGAACGGCCGGGTGTTCACCGATGACGTCATCGACTACCGGCTGGCCTCGCTGACCAAGGGCGACTGTCCGCCCAGCGGGCTCCGTCCGCACACCGACACCCTGGGCGTGTTTCCCTACCTGGGCACCCCGCACTAGGTCGGAGCCAGGCCCAGCCAGTCGTCGACCATGAACGCGTCCCCGCGGGCGACGATGGTCGCGCCGCCATGGCCGGGGTAATGGGCCGGGATCACCGCGGCACGCCGCCGGGCCGCCTCGGTGAAAACCCGGTGCCGAGTGGCGGCCGCGGCCGGCCCGTCTACGTCGAACGCGCACGGGTCGGCGGGCCGCGGGATCTGGATGGGGCAATGGGTGAGGTCGCCGACCAGTACGGCGGGCTTGCCCGCGTCCAGCCACACCACCGAGGACCCGGGTGTGTGCCCGGGCGCCGGGCGCAGCCACACCGACTCGCTGAGCTGATACTCGCCGGCGAACAGCTCGACCTGGCCCGCCGCGTGCACCGGCGCGATGCTGTCGTCGAACACCAGTGCCGTGGCGTCCGTCGAACCGGCGCCACCGGGCTCGAAGTACCGGAAGTCGTTCTCCGGCAACAGGTATCGCGCGTTGGGGAAGAACGGGTCCCACCCGTCCCCGATTCGCCAGGTGTTCCAGCCGACGTGGTCGCTGTGCAGGTGGGTGTTGATCACCACGTCCACACTGGCCGGGGTGACACCGGCCCGGGTCAGCGCCGCCGGGAAATCGGTGTCCAGCTGATTCAACGCGGACACGGCGCGCTGCCTGCCGTTGCCGACTCCGGTGTCCACCAGGATTCGCAGCCCGTCGACGTCGATCACCCAGGACTGCACGATGACACGCCAGCGCTGGGTGTCCGGGCAGTAGAAGGTGGGCGCCAGCAGGTCGGCCTGTTCGGTCCAGGCGTCCGTTGGGGTGTCGGCGAACAGCGCGGCCGGTACGTCGAAGGTGGTCTCCACCACCCGGGTGAGTACCGCGGTGCCGAGGTGCACATGCTCGGCGCAGCCGGCGGGCAGCTCAGGGTCGGCCATGCCCCGACGGTACGGCCGTTTCGGGTATGTTGCGGTGAAGGCGCGCAGGACCGCCCGACGTCCGCTCGAAGGGGCCCAGCCCTCCTGCAGCAGTACCGACCGAGACCCACCTCTTCTCGGCCCGACTTCGCGGACGCCGGGCTTGCGAGAGGAGGCCGTCGTGGCCAGCACACTGCCCAACAATCCGTCCCTGGACCGGCTCCGTGCCGATGCCCGTGCCCTGCAGCGAGCCGAGATCGCCTCGGGTCATGAGCATTTCGCACTACATGAAGCGCAGTTGGCGACGGCGCGGCGGTACGGCTTCAGCGGATGGCCTGCGCTGGTGCGCTATCTGCGGGTCGCCGCCGGCCTGAGCCTGGACCCCGGCCGCATCGAGACGGACACGCTGGAGCCGGCGGACCGGTTCTGCGCCCTGGCGGCCCTGCGTTACGACGGCGCCGACGCGCCACCCCGGTGGCTGGGCGCTGCCGAATTGCTCGGCGATCATCCCGATCTGGTGGGCCGGCACATCTGGGCAGCGGCCGCGGCCGCCGATCCCGACGCGGTGCGGTATCACCTGCGCACCGCCCGGGCCACCGACAAAGGTGGCCCGTACGGCTGGTCCCCGCTGATGTATCTGGCCTACAGCCGGGTGCCCGGCGCGGCGGTGGCGACCGCGCGCCTGCTGCTCGACGCCGCCGCCGACCCGAACGACGGCTATCTGTGGTGCGGCATGTCCACCCCGTTCACTGTGCTGACCGGGGTGTTCGGTGAGGGAGAGCAGGGCCCGCGCCGACAGCCTCGGCATGCGCAGGCCGACGAGCTCGCCGCACTGCTGTTGGATCGCGGCGCGCACCCGGTGGATCAGCAGACCCTGTACAACCGGATGTTCTCCGCCGATGACTCGCATCTGCTCCTGCTGTTCGCCCACGGGCTGGCCGACGCGGCGCCGGGTCCGTGGGAGCGTCGGCTCGGTGAGGCGATGGAGACCCGCGCGCAGATGTGGCAGCGCCAGGTGGACTGGGCCGCCGAGCACGGATTCGCCGACCGGCTTGCACTGCTGGCCCGGCACGGCATCGACGCCTCCACCGCGGAACTGCGGCCGGTGCGGTTCCCGGCCGACCCGAACCACCGCGATGCCGACGGCGCCACCCCGCTGCACCACGCGGCCTGGGACGGCGACCTGGAGCTGATCGGGCGGCTACTCGAGGCCGGTGCCGACCCTGGCATCACCGATCTGAGATTCGATGCGACACCGCTCGGGTGGGCCGAGCACGCCTACCAGACCGAGGCCGCCGAACTGCTCCGCGACCGCACGTCACCCTGACCGGCCGCGAGCGTGCGCAAAATGCCACTAAGTGCGGCGCGTCGGTGTGCAGACACGCACTCTCGCGGGGGGCGGGGGAAGGGGCGGGCGTTACGGCTTGATCCGGATCCGCCCCGGCGAGTAGAGGCCCGAGTGCGTCTGCGTGCCCAACTCGATCTCGGCGGGTTCCGCGTCCACGATGGTCTTGAACTGGCGCAGCGAACCCCAGTCCCGGCCCCAGTCCTTGTTCAGGTACGTCGCCATCAGGTGCGCCCGCAGCAGCACATCGGTGATCCCCAGCAGACCGCCGTTGATGCCGTCCTGCCAGGTGTCGGTGTCCTTCATCTTGGCGTTGTAGTCCGGCGTGATCCGGTACTTGGGCACATCGGTCACGCCGTTGGCGTGCAGCATCGGCTGCTGGCACGGGAAGGCCAGGCCGACGGCCCAGTCCATCAGCACCGGCTGCTGCGATCCGAGGTATTCCTGGATCGTCTTCACCTGCGGAACCCGGGGCGGCGTGATCGCCACCCAGTCACCCTGGGACAGCGACTTGTCCTCGGCGACGACGCGGACGAACGTCGCGTCGGCCGGGATCTGGCTGCGGTCGTAGCGCAGATTGCGCCAGGACGGCAGCGGGCCGATGTCATACGGCGTCACCCGCCCCGCCGGTACCGGCGCGCCGTCGGGTCCGGGGCGCCCGTACTCGAGCTCGACCGGCTGGCCCTGGGTGAGGCCGTTGAAGATGCTGTTACCGGTGATGGTGCCCGCCGCGGTGACGACCACCAGCGGATGCCCGGCGTCCGGTGGCGGCAACTGGTACCAGGCGGTGGCCAGCCGGGCCTCCTGCTGCGCCGGGCCGTCGGCGAAGCTGCCGGCCAGCGGCACCCGGGTCGGGTCAAGGCCGTACGGCAGCGGCACGGTCGAACCGTTGATACCGGGCGCCTTGAGTTTCGCCGGTGCGTCCCAGTCGTAATCGGTGCCCGGCATCGGCAGGGTCAACCGGATCGCTTCGGCGACAATGTGATCCGGGACGCCGTTGGGGGTGAAGCCGACCGGCTTGACCCCGCCCAGCGGACCGAGGGGGCCGTAGTCACCGGGCAGCGCGGTCAGGAAGCCCTGATTCGGGTCCGGTTCCACCAGCACGTTGTCGGCCAGTCCGCAGCCGCCCGCGAAGGCTTCGAGATTCGACGACGCGTTCGAGTAGGTGCCGTGCTGGCGCACCACGCCGTACAGCATGGACGCCACGAACACCGTGACCATGAAACCGGCCGCGACCGGTATCGGCGCGGCGGTCAGCCACCGGATCACCCGGGGGTCCTCGCGCTCACCCGGTGACATATGCAGCCAGAACGCCCACACCGCGGTGATCAGGAACAGCGCGAACAATATTGCGCTGACCGTGATTCCGCCGAGCTGGGGCTTGTCGTTGTTGAACGGGACGCCGTAACTGGACACGTACCACCACCCGTTGGTGGTGGCGAAGCACAGGGCCAGCACGAACAACACGGCAGCGGTGAACGCCATCCGGTTACGGGCAGATCGCAGCACCGCACGCGAGGCCAGCACCGTCACCACCGCCGCCATCGCCGCGCCCACCGCGGCGAACAGGCCGAAGTGGTGCACCCACTTGGTGGGGGTGAACATCAGGCAGAACACGGTCGCGAAGATGATCCCCATCAACCGCCACACCGGGCCGCGGGCCACCCCGGGGATCTGCTTGCGGCGCAACATGATGAACATCGACGCGAACAGGCTCAGCGCGGTGATCATGAAGCCGAACCGGCGCGACACCGAACCGTCGACGGTGGGCAGGATCAGGTAGTAGTAGCGCAGGTTTTCGGTGTACCACTCCTGGCTCGGCCCGATCGCGGTGCGAATCCTGGTGGCCTCCAGCACCGTTGCCAGCGTCTGATCGGCGAACACCACCGTGAGGATGACGGTGCCCGCGGCCAGCAGCGGCAGGATCAGCGGCCACAGCCCGAGCTGACGGCGGCGCTGTACCAGGATGCGCAGCACCGGGCGGCCACCGGCCAGCAGGGCCGCCACCGCGATCAGCCCGGTGGGCTGGATCCCGAGGGTGAACGCGGCGGAGATGATCGCCATGGCCGCCGGGGTGAGCCGCCCGGACATGACGGCCCGCTCGATCAGCACATAGGTGATCAGCGCGCCGGTGGCGATCTGGCCTTCCGGGCGCAGGCCGTTGTTGAACGGCATCCACGCGCCCATCAGCACGAAGCCCGCCGCCCACAACGCGGGCCGGCTCGCGATGACCGCCGGCCCCAGTCGGGGCAGCACCTCGCGGGACAGCAGTAGCCAGCACACCAGCGCGCACACCAGATCCGGCAACCGCATCCAGATACTGGCATCGCTGACGTGCGTCATCAGCGCCAGCAGGTTGTAGAACCAGCCGAACGGGTCCTCCGGGCTACCGAACCAGCGGAAGTAGTTCGACATGTATCCGGCGTGGTCGGCGACGCGGGCCATCTGCAGGATGTAGCCGTCGTCGGACGAGTTGGCGCCGAGCACGTGCCACAGCAGGAATCCGCCGACCACCACACCGTCGACCGGGGTGACCGTACGCCAGCGGGTCGGGATGAGCCGCTGCATGCGGCGCCCATCCGTCTGGTCCAGGCGCCACAGGGCGAACAGCGCCACCACGGTGGCCACGATGCCCAGCAGCATCGCGGTCAGTTTGAGCGCGGTGGGTTTGGTGGTGAACCGGGTGTCGATCGTTGCCGATAGTGAAAGCCCTTGCGGGGCAGGACCAGTCAGCTCGGTGAACACCCCGACGATGCCGGGGCGCAGGTTCGGGTCGGCGAACCCGCTGCGCAGGTCCTTGCCGTCGGGTCCGGGCAGGCCGACGAAGGTGGCGAACGTGCCGTCGGCCGACGAGGTGATCTCGATGCGCTGACATGTCGCGGCTTGCGCGCGCGGCACGCTGGCGATCACCACGTTGCGGTCGGTGATGTCGACGCGGGCATTCGTGACGTTGACGAACAGCGCGTTGAGTGCGGCCTGTTTACCGGCTTTCGGCGCGGTGCCGAGCACCATGGCCCCGGCCGGCGGCGCCGACCTGATCACCGTGCACGGCACCGTCACCGTCATGTTCACCGGCGTCTGGGTGATCAACGGCGCGGTGACGCTGTTCAACTGTCCGGCTTGCGGCCAGTTCAGCGTCGCGGTGGTCTGTGCCACCGGCAGCAGCGGAGTGGCCACCGCGCACAGGAACCCGACGAGGCCGGCGATCATCGCCACCCAGCGGGTCACCTTCACGTCGTCCTTCATGGCCCCACTCACGGACTGCATAGCCCCGGTCACGGCAGTGCCCTGATCGGTCCGGGCCTGGTCCACCCGAACACCCGCTGGGTGCCCTGTTCGATTGCGGCGACCGGCGCCTGGGCCGACGGCACCACCGGGTCGTAGCGCTCGAGTGAACCCCAGTCCCGATACCAGTCGTTGCGCAGATACGTCGGGATGGCCGAGGTGCGCAGCAGTGCCTGGATGAACAGGAAGGGGCCACCCTTCTGGGCGGACTGCCACATGTTCGACGACACCACCACTTGCTTGATGTTGGGCAGGATGCGGTACTGCGGAAGCTCGGCGACACCGAGGTGTTGCGAGAACGGCCGCTGGCACGGGAAGTTCGCGGCTGTGGCGATGTCCAGCATCACCGGGGTCTGCGATCCGAGGAACTGCTGGGCGGTCTGCAGTTGCGGCACCCGCGGCGGGGTGAAGCCGAACCACTGATCGTCGGACAGGTTGGGATCGTCGGCCACCAGCCGCGCCACGTTGGCCTCCGGCGGTGCCCACGCCAGCGGGAATCGCAGGTTACGCCAAGCGTATTGGGCGAACACGTCGATCGGCTGCACCGAGTTCAGGGCCTGGTAGCTGCCGTCGGGACGGTGCACACCCCACTGGAGTTTCAGCGACTGTCCGTAGTGGAAGTCGCCCTCCTCGTCGTAGTACCAGATGGCTCCGGCGGCGGCGACGGTCACCAGCGGGCGGTCCTCGGTGCGGGGCGGTAGCTGGTACCAGGACGAGGTGGCCTTGGCGGCCACCCGTCCGCCTTCTGCGCCGGGCTCGTTGTAGCTGCCCATCACCGGGGTACGGGCCGGGTCGAGCCCGAACGGCAGGAACACATTCGAGCCGTTGACGCCGACGGGCCCGTATCCACCGCCGGTGCCCGCGGCGTAGGCGATGCCGACGTTGGGCTTGTTGGGGGAGCCGTCGGAGTTCACCGTGCCGGGATTGGCGACCACGGGTTTGGGGGGCTCCAGGGTGTTGCTGATACCGGTGGGGGTGAATCCGACCGGATTCTCACCACCGAGCGGTCCGTACCGGCCGAAGGTCTGGCCCGGAACCGGTTGCAGCATACCGGCATTGGGGTCGGACTCGACCAGCACGTCGTCGGCCATCGCGCAGCTGGTGCTCGACAGCCCGGAGCTCAAGGCCGAGAGGTTGGCCTTGGCGGTGGTGTAGGCGGGATAGCGCTGCACGAAACCCTTTGCCATGGAGCCCGCTTCGAGCACCACCATGATGATGGCCACCACCAGCAGCGGGGTGGAGGCCAGTGCGCGGTTGCGGCGGGTGTCGGCCACCTCGGTGTGTCCGGCGTAGTCGATGCGGAAGTGCAGCCAGCCGGCGATCAGACCGGTGAGGATGGCCAGTGCCAGGAACATCGTGGTGACGGGCTGACCGGCCAGCACAGGCTGGCGGTCGAACCAGGGCACGCCGTAGTTGCCGGTGTAGAACCAGCCGTTGATCCCGGAGGTGGCCCAGGCCAGCACGAACAGCAGGGCGGTCACGTACAGCGCGAGGTTGCGGCGGCTGTGCAGACCCACCCGGGCGAAGGTGAACGCCGTCACCGCACCGAACGCGCCGGAGATCCCGGCGAACGCGCCGAACTGCACCGCCCACTTGGTCGGGGTGAAGGTCAGCAGCAGCAGGCCCACCGCGCAGATCCCGATCAGCCGCCAGACCGGGCCGCCGGCCAGGCCGGGGATGCGGCCCTTGCGCAACAGCACGGCGATCATGCCGAACAAGCACAGCATCAGCACCAGCACCGAGAACCGGCGGCTCAGCGACCCGTCGGTGCTGTCCTCGACGGTGAGGAAGTAGTAGCGCAGGAACTCCTGGTACCAGGAGATGGTGGGACCGACGGTGTATTTGATCCGCACCGCCTCGGCGACGGTGGCCAGCGTCTGGCGCCGGAACACGATGATCGCCAGCACGGACGCGGCGGCGGCGAACGCGGCCACCGCGGGCAGCACGGCGCGCCGGTCCCGGACCACACCGACCACGGCGCGGGCTCCGACCAGCAGCGGGGCCAGGGCGAGCAGGCCCTGCGGTGCCAGTGTCACCGTGAACACGGCGATGACGATGGCCAGCGCGGCCGGCCACAACCGGCGCGCCCCGATGGTGTATTCGACCAGCGCCCATACCGCGAGCACACCGAAGGCGATCAGCGGTTCGGGCCGCAGACCGTTGTTGAACGGGAACCAGGCGGCCAGGAACACCGCCGCCGCGGTCCACACGGCGATGCGGTTGACGGTCAGCAGGCGCCCCATCCGGGGTATCAGCCAGCGCGACAGCAGGATCCAGGTGCCGATGCCGGCCAATAGTGCGGGCAGCCGCAGCCACACCCCGGCCGTGCTCACGGTGGCGAGATGTTTGAGCACCAGTTGGTACCAGTCGAACGGGGCTTCCGAGGCACCGAAGTAGCGGTAGTAGTTGGCCACGTAGCCGGCGTCCCCGGACACCCGGGCCATGGTCAGGTTGTAGCCGTCGTCGGACGAGATCGCGCCGACCACGTGCCAGAACACCAGACCGCCGACGACGGCGACATCGGCGATCCAGATCGCCGGGCCGACCCGCCAGAACCGGCGCCAGCCGTGGCGCACCCGGTGCCCGGTGCGGCGGTCCAGCACCGCCAGCGCCACGATCGAGATCAGCACGCTCAGCAGGCCGAGGTCCATCACCACGGCCTTCAGGGCGGTCGGCTTCGAGATGAACCGGGTGTCGATGTCGACTCGAGCGCTCAGCCCGGCTTGGGACGCGACCTTGAGATCGGTGAAGATCCCGGCCACCTGAGGTTTCTTCTCGGCGGCCGCGGTGCCGGCCGCGCCGGGGATCCCGATGAAGTCGGCGCCGACGCCGCCGGAGTTGGCCCACACGTGCAGCGTGCTGCAGGCCCCCGAGTTGACCGCGGCGCGCGGCGCGACGGCGGTGACGGCGTCACGGAACGCGACGAACACGGTGTCGGAGGTGGCCCGCACGAACAGGCCGTTGCGGGTGGCGTCGATACCGCCGGCCGGGATGGTGGCGAACACCAGACCGCCGGAGGCGGGCAGGGTGGCCACCGTCAGGCACGGGATGGAGACATCGAGGGCCAGCGGCGCGCCGGAGACCAGCGGCGCGGTCAGATCACCGACGAATCCGTCCGCGGTCGGCGCCTGCGGCCACGTGATGGCGGCGGTGGTCTGTTTGACCGGAAGCAGCGGGGTGAGTGCGCATAGCAGCAGGCCGACGATGCCCGCGATGATGGCGACGAGTCGGGCAGTCCTGGCGGGCACGATGCTCGAGAGTAGGCGACGTAGCTATGGGCTCCACCGGGCGACCCGCGGCGGTGGCCGACTTTGTCGGCGGGTTACGCGAGCCCGGCGCCCGAACGGGATCGGGCCGGGCCGACAGCGGCCCGACCGGCGTCACCGCCGTAATGGGCCAGCACCCGGTGGTCCATGGTGCGCCGCCAGATGGGTGTGCACCAGGCCAGCAACAGCATCGTGCCGTACCCGTGCGGGAGCTGCGGGGCCTGGTCGGCGTGCCGCAGGGTCTGATATCGGCGCTGTGGGTTGGTGTGGTGGTCGGAGTGCCGCTGCAGATGGAACAGGAACACGTTGGCGATCAGCGTGTTGCTGTTCCAGGAATGCTCCGGCCCGACTCGTTCGTAGCGGCCACTGGCCAGCCGCTGCCGGCGCAACCCGTAGTGCTCGAGATAGTTCACCGACTCCAGCAGGCACACCCCGATGACGGCCTGCCCGAGCAACCACGGCGTGATGACGGGGCCGAACCACACGATCAGTCCGACGAAGATGGCGAGAGTCAGCAGCCAGGCGTTGAGCACCTCGTTGCGCAGGCTCCACTTGTGTTTGCCGGCCCGGGCCAGGCGTTCGCCTTCCAGCCGCCACGCCGACCGCAGGCCACCCAGGACCGAGCGCGGGATGAAGTGATACAGCGTCTCCCCGAGGCGGGCGCTGGCCGGATCGTCGACGGTGGCGACCCGGACATGGTGGCCCCGGTTGTGCTCGACGTAGAAGTGCCCGTAGCCGGTCTGCGCCAGCGCGAGCTTGCTGAGCCGTCGTTCGGCGGCGGCCCGGCGGTGACCTAGCTCATGTGCGGCATTGATTGAGATTCCGCCCACAATGCCGACGGTGAGCATCAGCCCGGCGTCATCCACCGCGTTCATCGAGACCCAGCCGCCCCCGCTCCACAGCCAGCACGCGAAGATCAGGGACAGGTATTGATTCGGCAGGTAGAGGTAGGTCACCCAGCGGTAGAACGCGTCGTCTTCGAGCCATTCCAGGGTTCGCTCGGACTCACCGGAGGTGTCGGTTCCCACCAGGTGGTCCACCACAGGGACGATGATGAAGGCCATGACCGGCCCGATCCACCAGAACACGGACTGGCCGGTCAGTTGGACCAGTAGCCACGCCAGCGGCACCAGGCCGGGCACAATGGCTCCGAGCAGCCAGAGGTATCGCTTCGCGTCACGCCACGTAGGCGTGCGGAGCCCCTCTTGATCTGCCACGTTCTGTCCTCGGGAGTTGAAGCGTGCAATTAGCTGTGATGACTATTTAACCTGGAATCTGGCGCTACGCAAAGGCGAGCGACCGCCAGGTGTGTATTTGCTGAGAGGGTGTGCGTGACACTACCGCAATCGAAGTTGACCAGGCGTAAATTTCTGGGCGCTGCCACTGGAATCGTCCTCGGTGGTGCCGGCGCCGGGGCGTACCTCCTTTCACAACCGGAACATCGCGCGCCGCCGCGGCAGCATTACCGTGCCATCGTGGTCGGCAGCGGCTACGGCGGTGGCGTGAGTGCGCTGCGGCTGGGACAGGCCGGTGTGCAGACCCTGGTGCTGGAGCGGGGCAGGTTGTGGGACACCCCCGACGCGGACGGCAAACGGTTCACCAAGATGCTGCCCGCGGACACCCGCGCCGGCTGGTTCTCCGATGTCCCGCCCAGCATCGTGACGTCGTTCCGCGGGGTGTCCATCGACGCGGTCGCCGCACAGAATCCGTCCGCACAGCCCAAGCAGGCCGGCATCTGCGAGAAGGTCACCCACGGTGCCCACCACGTGTTCCGCGGGACGGGGGTGGGCGGCGGGTCGATGGTGAACGCCGCGATCGCGGCCATCCCCACCCCGGACCAGGTGCGCGCCGCGTTCCCCGATATCGATCCGGCGGAATTCCTCGGCACCTACATCGAGCGGGCCAAGTCCGCGCTGCGCATCAGCTACCGGAACATGGACTGGTTCGAGCAGACCCCGTACTTCCAGTACGCCCGCACGGGCCGCAAGTACGCCGACACCGCCGGATACCAGGTCGACTACAACGGCAGCGCGTACTCGTTCGACTACATGGTGCGCGAGGCCAACGGCGAGGTGCCGCTGTCGGCCCTGGACTGGGAGTGTCAGTTCGGCAACAACTACGGCCGCGACGGCAGCGTCGACGCGACCTACATCGCCGAGGCGGTCAAGACCGGGAAGGTGACGCTGCAGCCGCTGACCGAGGTCACCGGAATCCGGCGGGAACCCTCCGGTGAGTACGTGGTGTCCACCCGGCGTATCGACCGATGGGGCGCAGAGCAGTCTCGCGACGAAATCGGTTGTGAGCAGCTCTATCTGGCGGCCGGCGTGCTGGGCACCAACCAATTGCTGTTGCGTGCCAGGGAGACCGGGGCGCTGCCGGATCTGTCCGATGAGGTCGGCCGGGGCTACGGGAACAACGGCGATGTGATGGTCGCGCACAACACCAAGGACGCCGATCCGGTCGGCACCAAGCAGTCCCTGCTGGGCATGATCAACCTGGACGGCCGTGACGATCCGGACAATCCGGTGTACGCCAGCATGTTCTCCTTACCGCTGCCGGTGGAGACGAATGCGCTGGGTTACTACGTGATGGTCAAGACGGGCGATCGCTCCGACATCACCTTCGACAAGGCCTCGGACTCGATCCGGATTGACTGGCCGCAGAGCCACACCGATCACCTGGTCGAGCGGGCCAAGATCGTGTTCGACAAGATCACCCAGGCCAACGGTGTCGACTATCGTGACGACCTGTTCTCCGGAGAAGTTTTCGCCTCCAACACCGTTCACCCGCTGGGCGGCTGCGTGCGGGGCAAGGCCACCGACGGCTTCGGCAGGGTGAACGGCTACGACAACCTGTATGTCAACGACGCCGCACTGATTCCCGGCTATATCGGCTGCAATCCGTACATGTCGATCACCGCGCTGGCCGAGCGCAACATCGAGGCGATCCTGGCGGGCCGGCACTGAGCCGCTACTGAGGAGCGGGAGCTTCCGCTGGCAGCGGCTGATCGACCGGTGGTGCTGCCGCGTCCACCGGTGGCGCGCCCGGCGGCTGGTAATAGGGGGTGTCCGGCTTGGGCACGTTCACCCCGAAGTGCGCGTCCTCGTTCTGCCGGTCCGGCCGCACACCGTCGATGATGTCGCGCAGCGGCGGAAGATTGATCGGCTTGTCGGTGACCGGCGGCACGGCCGGAAGGTCGACCGGCTGATCGGCGCGGTCCAACGCCGGCGGTACGACGGCCTGGGCCACCTGGAAGGCGGCGTTGTCGAGGGCCGGATCGGCCGTCGCCGGGTTGGCCGGGACGGCGCCGGGTGTCAACGCGCTCAACGGATTCGCACCGGGCGCGTTGCCCCCGTGCAGGCCCAGGTTCAATGCGGCCAGCTGGGGGCCGGCGACCGCGGCGAGCAGCTGCAGCGGATTGGGCGGCGCGGGCGCTGCCGGCGCTGCGGGCGGCGCGGCGACGGTCACCGCGGCCGGGATCACCGGCGCTGCGGGCGGCGGGGGCAATTGCGGGGGTGCGGCCGGTGGAGGCTGCGGCGCCGCCTCGGGTTTGGCCTCCACGACGGCTGCCGGCGCCACGTCGGCCGGGCGGGGTTTGGCTTCGGCGGTCTCTGGGGCACCACTGTCGCGGAACTGGCTGCCGATGAACATCGAAAGGGCCGCAACGAAAGCCAGCACTCCGGCGCCGACCACGGCCTGTAACACCCGAACCTGGCGGGAGCTGTCGGCGGCGACGGCCGGGGCGGGTGCGGAGGCGTCGGTGATCCCGGGAATGGCCATCAACTTCGCCGTGCGTGGCACGAACACCGCCGGTGGTGCCGCGCCGGCACCGACGGCGATCGCGGACCGCGCCCCGACGACGTGCAGGCGCCGGTGGGCGCCCGCATTGGTCAGGGCGGCACCGTGCGCGAAGGCCAGTGCGGCGTGCTGCGGAATGGTGACTTGCGACGACAAGGTCGAATTGAGCTCTCCGGCGAGCATTCCCGTGAGCATTCCGGCCGAGCCCGCGGCGAACACCGCGACCTGGTCGGCTTCGGCGGTGCACTCGGCGCAGGCGCCGCGCACCGACAGGGCCAGTTGCCGGTGATCGGCGGCGTCCACCACCCGGCTGCGCATCCGCCGCACACCGCCGGCACCGGCGTGCATGACCGCGATATATGCCACGGGTGCCGCGGTGCCTTCGATCAGGCAGGCGGCCGCGCAGCTCTCGCCGGTCGCCGCGGCCATCTGCTCGACGAAGGTCTCGGCGGCGTCGCAGCCTGTCACGGCAACGACATTCGTGAGCCCTACCTCGCCGAGGGCCTCCACCAGCAACTCGGCATCGGCGGCCGCGGCCTCGGTCCAGGTGACGGCGATCCGTTCCACGGTGTGCCCGCCCGCCGCGGCCACCCCGTAGGTGCCCAGCACGGCGTTCACGACATGTTCTGTGACAGTGGCGCTTTCGACTCCACCACCGTGGTCGATATCGAAGGTGTCCTGATCGATCAGGGCACCGTCACCGCCGGACGCCTCGACCAGAACCAATCGGACGCTGTCGACCGTCAGCGCCACACCTAGGACGACGTCCATTACCACCGAGTCCCTGTCTGTCTTTTTCCGTGCGCGTGACGTCGTTGTCAGCAAATGATCCGACGCACCAGAAGTGCAGTCCCGCAGTCCACGATAGCGGGCACGCCGGAATGCGGCCTTTTCCTTAACGCCGGCTTAGAGCGGGATCAGAACTCTGCCAAGGAAATACGCGCAGGCACTCGGTTCAGGAGGGGCGAAGCGGTGCCGGACTCCACAATCCGCTGCGGGTGGCGG
Organism: Mycobacterium sp. BMJ-28; assembly: GCF_054404835.1. Classification (NCBI taxonomy): domain Bacteria; kingdom Bacillati; phylum Actinomycetota; class Actinomycetes; order Mycobacteriales; family Mycobacteriaceae; genus Mycobacterium; species Mycobacterium sp. BMJ-28. The sequence continues at coordinate 203,540 of NZ_CM136783.1, forward strand.
TGCCCAGATCGATACGCGCCGCCGCGGCGCCGGGATAGAACGGCGTGAGTTGCTGCAGCGACCCCCAGTCGCGGAACCAGTCGTTCTTCAGATACGTCGGCACCGGCGTGGCACGCAGCAGCAACTCGGTGATCCCCAGCGGACCACCGCCGAGGTAGTCCATCACGGGCGAGTTTGCCTCGGCGCCGAACCGGTCCGGCAGGATGCGCCACTTGGGTACGTCGGTGACGCCGTTCTGATGGCCGAACGGGCGCTGGCACGGGAACGCCAGGCCCACCAACCAGTCCAGCAGCACGGGGTCCGAGGAGCCGACCACCTCTTGCAAACTCCGCAACTGCGGGATGCGTGGCGGGGTGACCGCAATCCAGTGTTGCGGTGCCAGATCATCATCGGTGGCAATCAGGCGTATCTGGGTGGCGTCCTGCGGTATCGCCGACATCGGTGCCCGCAGGTTGCGCCACGCCGGGGCCGCACCGACGTCGGCGAAGCCGAGACCGCCGCCGGCGGTGCCCTTGGCGGCCTGCTCGTCGGTGGCCCACTGCACCACCACCTCGCCCGGATCGAACCGGCCCGCCGCGGCGACCACCAGCAGTGGGCCGCGTTCACCGCGGGGCGGCAGCCGGTACCAGGACGAGCGCAGCGCGGCCGGCTGCTGGGCGCCGGGACGCCAGCTACCCATCACCGGGGTACGGGCCGGGTCCAGGTTGTACGGCAGCCGCGCCCGGGAACCGTTCACCCCGGCCGCGGCGGTGGTGCCGCCTTCGGTGCCGGGCTCGCTCGCGGTGTTCGGGCCGTTGTCGCTGTCGGCGAAGTTGGTGCCGCCGGGTTGTTCCATCACCGGGTCGGCGGAGACATCCGCGGGAATGCCACTGGGACTGAAATTCTGCGCGGTCACCCCGCCCAGCGCGTCCGCGACCGGTTTGTCGACGGGCGTCAGCAGGCCGATATTGGGATCCTGCTCGACCATCACGTCATCGGCGAGGCCGCAGGTTTTCCCGGTCAGGGCGTCCAGGTTGGACCGGCCCACCGACCACGCCGGGTACTGCTCGGTCGCGCCGAGGGTCAGCGACAGCACCTCGAAGATCACCACCACCCACGCGGCCACCGCCAGCGGGGCGCTGGTGAAGCGGGCCCACGGCCGGGGCCGGTCCCGGCCGGAGAAGTGCAGCCACGCCGCCACCAGTAGGGCCAGCACGGAGAGCCCGAGCAGCATGGTGGTGAAACCGAAATGCCATTCCGGGAACTGATTCGACCACGGCACACCGAAATTGGAGACGTACCACCAGCCGTTCACGGTGGCGAAGGACAACGCCATCATGAACAGCACGGCCGCGGTGACGATGGTGCGGTTGCGTTTGGACTGCATGGCCGCGGCCGTCACCGCCACGGCGGCCAGCGCGCCGAGCGAGCCGGCCAGCCCGGCGAACACCCCGAAGTGGTGCGTCCACTTGGTGGGGGTGAACATCAGCGCCAGGAACGAGATGATGGTGATCCCGATGATGCGCCGCGCCGGACCGAGCGCAGTACCGGGAATCCGGCCCTTGCGCAACGTCATCGCCACCGAAATGGCAAGTGCAAGAACCAGGGTCAGCACGGCAAAGCGGCGGGCCACCGACCCGTCCGGGCTGGTGGTGAACAGCCGCTCATACCGGATGTGCTCGTCGAACCAGCTCAAACTCGGCCCCACCAGGGACTTGAACGTGCTGGCCTCGATCTCCCCGGCCAACGTCTGGTCGCGGAAGATCAGCACGATGGTGACCGTGGCGGCGGCCGCGATGGGCGCCAGCAGCGCCAGGTGTCCGAAGCGGGAAGTGTGCGCGGCCACAATGGTTCTCAGTGGCCCGACGGCGACCAGCAACGCACCGACCGCGGCGATTCCGGTGGGGCCGGAGAACAGTGTCAAGGCACCGATGACGATGGCGATCGCCACCGGCAGCAGCCGGCTGGTGGCCACCCCGCGCTCCACCGAGCACCAGGTCAGCAGGATGCCCAGCGCGATGATCGGCTCCGGCCGCAACCCGTTGTTCAGCGGCAGCCAGAACGCCAGGAACATCGCCGCCGCCGTCCAGGCCGCGGCCCGGCTGTGTTTGACGGCGTGGCCCAGGCGCGGGATCACCTCACGGCTGATCACCCACCAGCAGGCCAGGGCCATCACCAGGGTGGGCAGCCGCACCCACACGCTGGCGGTGGACACGTGGGTCCACAGCGCGAGCAGGTCGTAGTACCAGCCGAACGGGGCTTCCGCAGTGCCGAACCAGCGGTAGTAGTTGGCCATGTAGCCGGCGTGCTCGGAGACCCGGGCCATGGTGAGGATGTAGCCGTCGTCGGCGGTGTTGGCGCCGACGAAATGCCACCACACCAGGATCGCGGCGACCAGTCCGTCCAGCGGGCCCATCGACCACCAGCGCGGGGGCAGGGCTCGCCGCGTCTTCACGCCGTCGGCGACGTCGAGGCGGTGCAGGGCGATCAAGGAGATCGCCGTCATGGCCACGGCCAGGATCATCGCCAGCATCTTGATCCAGGTCGGCGAGCTGCTGTAGCGCGAGTCGATGGTGGCCGAGAACGTCAGCCCGGGCGGGGCGGGGCCGGACAGGTCGGTGTAGACGCCGACGATCTGCGGCCGGAAGTCATACCCGCCGCGTTCCCCGCGCAGCGGTTTACCGGGGGCGTCACTGTCGGGACCGTTGACCAATCCGACGAACTCACCGGTGACCTTGTCGGCGTGTGCGGTGAAGGTGAGCCGCTGGCAGGCAGGGCTGAGCACCTGGCTCAGCGGGGCGCTGACCACCGGGGTGTTGCGGACGATGACCAGCAGATCATTGCCGACCCGCTCGATGAGCAACCCGCGGTCGACGGCCTTGGGGGCCTGCTTGGGCACCGTGGACAGCAGGATGTTGCGGCTACCGGCCAGGCCTTCGGCGGCGCTGCACGGGATCGAGATGGTCAGATCGGTGGCGACGTAGCCGATCAGCGGTGCGTCGACACTGGCCAGGGTGTCGTTCTGCGGCCAGTTCAGCTGTGCGGTGGTCTGGGTGACGGGCAAAAAGGGGGTCGCCACCGCCAGCACGGTGCCCAGCAATCCCGTGACGATGGCGATCAGCCGTGCGGTCCGGTGGTTCGTCACGGGTGAAGATGCTAGCGGGGTGCGCGCGGGGCTGGTCATGACCGGATCGCCACCACGAACGGACCCGCGGTGGACACGTCCCAGCGCGGGTCGTCGAAGATGGCGGAGTTGAGCTCCACCTGGTAGCGCTTCACGTTGGGCTGGTTCGGGTAGACGTCGGCCGCCAGGCGCAGCGTGTAGGTGTCGGGTCCGCCGCGGCGCATCAAGAACACCGTGGGCGGCGCCCAGGGCAAGGTATCGAGAGCGCCGATCAACTGGTCGGGTTTGGTAAACAGGGCCCAGCTCTCGATGGCCGCCGAACGTTGCTTGAACTGCGCAAGCGGATTGGCGTAGTGCGACGTCAAGCCCTGGAACCCGTAGTACGGGTAGTACGACAGGAAGCTGTAGTCGGCGGTCATCACCACGGTGTCGCGCGGCGGACGGCCGGTGACGTGCTGGATGCGGGCGTCGATCTGCCGGTAGTACTGCTCGGCGCCGGGCGGGCGCCGGTCGGCCCGCAGCCCGTAACCGTCGGTGTCGGTATAGGCGACGTTGATATCGGAGCGCAGGACGTCGGGCACGTCCTGGGTGAACGTGATGGCGCCGATGACACCGATGGTCGCGGCGACGGCCACCACGTGCCGGCCGGGATGCTGGAACCGCGCGGTCGCGGCCCGGGTCGCCGCGATGAAACCGAAAGCGCCGGCGGCCGAGAGCAGCACGCTCAGGGTGGGCTGCAGCCGGAACGACAACAGGGTGGTACCGACCAGCGTGGTCAGCATCGACAGCAGTGACCATGCGTAGACCGACAGCACGGCGACGGCCAGGGCTCCGGCGCGGGTGGAGGTGCGGGCGTAGATCACCAGCCAGACGGTGCCGAGCAGGCACAGCGCACCCAGCAGGGTGGTCTGGAACATCGGAAAGGTCAGGACGGCAGCATCATTGGGCAGGTAGTGGAACGCCGTCCCTTTGTCCGAGGGGGTGCCGTGCGCCAACGCGAGAAGGTAGGGCGCCCAGCCGACGAACATGATCGCGACGGCGATGCCGCCGATGACGGCCAGCCGCAGCAGGGGTTCGACACTGCGCCGGGCGATGGCGATCAGGAGCGCCATCAGTGTCACCGTGAAGGCCGCGTACGCCAGCAGCAGGGTGTAGGTGAGTGCGGCGGCGCCCAGGAACATCCCGACGCCCAGGACCGCGCCCCAGCCACCGTTCCTGCTGCGCCCGCCGAGCCCGGACCAGGCCAGCACGAAGATCGGTGGCAGCAGCACCGTGATGACAGCCGCGTACGGCTCGGTGGAGGTGTATGCCAGCGTGACGACGGCGGTGGCGGTGGTGACCACCAGTGCGGCCTCGAACCGGATCATCGCCTTCCACAGCACGAAGGCGACGGCGATCGCGGCGGTGATCGAGACGATCGCCCACGGCTTGTACATCTCCCAGGCCGGCGTGCCGGTCAGGGCGGCCAGCCGGCCGCCGATCCAGAACCAGCCGGGCGGGTACGCCGGTGGCAGGCCCTGATAGGTCATGTCGTGCAGGGCCGGGCTGTCGGCCAGCCGGGTCAGGTACTCGGTACGGAACTGCTGATCGACCGAGATGCCGAACAGGTAGAGCTTGGTGGCTCCCAGCGGCATCGCCAGGGTGACCACCGACAGCGCCGAGATCATCGACACTGCCGCGATCCGGGCCAGCACCCGCCGGCCGCGGCGCCACAGCAGGCCGGCGCCGAATATCCCGGCCAGCGCGACCACCTGGCCGACGGTGGTCAGCGCATGCAACTGGTTGGACGAGTTGTACGCAGGCCATTCGACCCGTTCGATCGCGATCAGTGCGACGCCCGTGACCGTGGCCGACAGCAGGACCGCGACCACCATCTGGCTCACGACCCGTGCCGGGTCGGCCAGCACGGTGCGCATCAGATAGGCAGCTTGCGGAAGATGGGGCGCGGGATGTGCCGCAGCACCGACATCAACACCCGCACCTGCCCTGGCGCCCACACCAGGCTCTTGCCCTTGGCCGCAGAGCTCACCGCCAACTCGGCGACCTGCTCCTTGTCCACCGTGAACGGCGCCTCCTTGGCGCCGGTGGCCTTCCAGTGCTCAAGTGTGGTGGTGGTGCGCACCTGCCCGGGCCGGATCACCAGCACATGAACGCCGAACTCGCGCAAAGCTTCTCCCAGTCCCAGGTAGAAGCCGTCCAGCCCGGCCTTGGTGGAGCCGTACACGAAGTTGGAGCGGCGCACCCGCTCGCCGGCGACCGAGGACATCGCGATGATCTGCCCGAAGCCCTGGGCCTTCAGCTTCTCCCCGACCAGCACACCCACCGACACTGCCGCCACGTAGTTGATCTGGGCGACGGCCACCGCCTTGGCCTGGTTCTGCCACAGTTCCTCGGCGTCGCCGAGCACCCCGAACGCCACCACCGCGACATCGACATCGCCATCGGCCCAAGCGGATTCGATCACCGCGGGATGGGACTTGGGGTCCAGGGCGTCGAACTCCAGGTACTGCACCGACTTGGCGCCGGCGGCTTCCAGTTGGGCGATGGCGGCGTCGCGCTTGGGTGCATCGGGCAGGTCGGCCAGGATGACCCGGGCCTTCGCGTTGCGCAGATAGCGCTCGGCGATGGCCAGTGCGATCTCGGATGTCCCGCCCAGCAGGAGGATGGTCTGTGGGTTGCCGGTGGCGTCGATCATGTTTACGCGGTGTGCCTTTCTACAGCAGTTCGAGACGGCGGGCCATATCTGAGGCGAAGACACCGTTCGGATCGGCCTTGCGCCGCACGGCGATCCATTCATCGATGCGCGGGTACATCCGGTGGAACTTCTCCGCGCTGACCCGGGAGTCCTTGGCGGTGTACACCCGGCCGCCGAACTCCATGACGCGGTCGTCGAGTTCGTTGAGGAACTGGTTGACGCGCGGGTTGTTCGGGAAGTCCATGGCCACGTTCCAGCCGGCCATCGGGAAGCTGAGCGGTGCCCGGTTGCCCGGGCCGAACAGCTTGAACACATTGAGCGCCGAATAGTGGCCCTGGGTCTGGATCCACCGGATGATGTCCTTGAAATCGTCAAGGGCATTGGGCGGCACCAGGAACTGATGCTGCGCGAAACCGGCTGGGCCGTAGGCATATTGCCATCCGGTGGTGATGTCGAGCATGTGGTAGAACTGCGTCAGGTTGACGATCTTGCCCTGGTAGTTGCCACTGACCCGGTAGAACGCCTCGCCGACCAGGCCCAGCGACAGCTTGTTCATCACGCTGACCGGGAAGAGGTTGGGCACCGCCGGCAGCTTGGGCGCGCTGAACTGCAGCGGGTCCTTGGCCAGCTTCGGTGGCAGTTGATCCAGCTTGGCCAGACTGCCCCGGCTCACCGCGGCGCGGCCCAGTTTCGGCGGCGGGTTGATCAGGTCGAACCACGCACTGGAGTAGGTGTAGTTGTCCTCACTGCCGTCCTGGTGCACGGCAACGGTCTCATCGAGGTCGGCGGTGGCGATACCGTCGGCGATGAAGTAGGCGGTCTCGGTCCGGGTCATCGCGATGCGGGCGCGGATGACGATGCCGGTCAACCCGTTTCCGCCGATGGTGGCCCAGAACAGCTCCTGCTCGGGGCCGTCGGGGGTCAGTGTGTGCACCTCGCCGTCGGCCATCAGCAGATCCAGCGACAGCACGTGATTGCCGAAGCTGCCCGCGCTGTGATGGTTCTTGCCGTGGATGTCCGAGCCGATGGCACCGCCGACCGTCACCTGCCGGGTGCCGGGCAGCACCGGAACCCACAGGCCGAACGGCAGGGCGGCCTTCATCAACTGGTCCAGGCTGACCCCGGCGTCCACGTCGGCGACCGCGGTTTCGGCCGACAGCGAATGGATGCGGTTCAGCCGGGTCATGTCGACGACGATGCCGCCGCCGTTGCCCGCCTGGTCGCCGTACGAGCGGCCCAGTCCGCGCGCCACGATGCCGCGGCGCAGATGGGACGGACTGGTGGCGCCGGCATCGGCCACCTGCCGGACCGCCGCCGCGATCACCTCGACGTCGGGCGTGGACAGGACGTGCGCGACGGTGGGCGCGGTCCGGCCGAACCCGGTCAGGGATCGGGGCGTGAGGGGAAGGTCGGTAGACATATCAGTGCCAGACGATACCGGTCCGGTTATCGGGGCGGATTTACCTCAACCGGAATATCACCGCGCGCTGCACCACGAAGTTGATGACGGTGGCGGTGCCCTGGGCGATCACGAAGGCCACCGGTACCTGCCAGGATTGCCCGGCGAACTTCAGATAGAACACGTAGTTGATGCCTACCTGGACCGCGTAGGTCAGCGCATACAGCGCGATCACCGCGAGGAAACGGGCGGTGCTCGGCGGGGCCTGGAACGTCCACCGGCGGTTGATCAGGTAGGCCGTGGTGGTACCCGCGATGAAGCTCAGCGTCTTGGCGACGTTGACCTGCAGCCCCAGCTTGAGGAACAGCACGTACAGGCCGAAGTCGACACAGGCCGACAGCCCTCCGGTGACCAGGAATCGCCACGCTTGGGTCTTCAGGCTCAGTGCTGCTGACTCGGTCATCGCCGGGAAGCTTAACCGCGGCGCACCCGGGTGCAAGGCTGCGACAATGTGCGCGTGACGGATCTGCTCGCGCAGTGGTGTGCGTTGCTTACGCGCCATAGCGCGTCTTCTGCCATCGAGGCCACGGGTGCGGCGCTGCTCGCCCGGTGGGCCGAGCCGCACCGCCGCTACCACGACCTTTCGCATCTGCGCGGGGTGCTCGGCGCCGTCGAGGACCTGACCAGGGGATCCGATGCCGCAGATGTCGACGTCGACGCGGTGATGGTGGCCGCCTGGTATCACGACGCCGTCTACGCCGGGCAACCCGACGACGAGGAGAACAGCGCGCTGCTGGCCCAGGCCGATCTCACCGCGCTGGGGGCGCCGCCGGCGTTCGTGGCGGAGGTGGCCCGGCTGGTGCGGTTGACCGTCGAGCACGACCCGGCCCCGCAGGATCGCAACGGGCAGGTGCTCTCCGACGCCGACCTTGCCGTGCTGGCCCTGCCTCCGCAGGACTATCGGCGCAACACCGCCAAGGTGCGCGCCGAGTACGGCCACGTCCCCGACGCGGAGTTCCGGGCCGGCCGGGTGCGCATCATCGGCGCCCTGCTGGCGGCGCCGTCGTTGTACCGCACCGAGCGGGGCAGACGGATGTGGGAGGACAGCGCACGATCCAACATGTCCGCCGAGCTCCGCTCGCTCAGCGACTGATCCCGGCCAGCACACCGCACAGTGCATCCACCGCTGCCGCGAAGGCGTGCTCGGCGGGCGTGCCGAAGCTGACCACCACGCCGTCTCGCGCGGGGGTACCCGGCCCGGCGTCCGGATGGCGCAGCAGGGCCAGCCCGGACAAGGCGATCCCGGCCTCCCCGGCCCGGCGCACCACCTCGGCCTCGGTGCCGTCGGGCAGTGTGAGCAACAGATGCAGGCCCGCCGAAAGCCCGCTGACACCGACCCCCAACGGTTCCAGGGCGGCCACCAGGCGGTCCCGTCGGCGCCGGTAGGCCAACCGCATCCGCCGGATGTGCTTGTCGTAGCTCCCATGGGTGATGAAGTCGGCCATGGTGAGCGCGGTGAGCCCGCCGACGTAGAACTGCTCACCGCCCATCGCGGCCAGTACCGGGTCGAGCAGATCGCCGGGCACCACCATCCAGCCCAGCCGCAGCACCGGGGACAGGCTCTTGCTGGCCGAGCCGCAATAGACCACCCGGTCGGGGTCCAGTCCCTGCACGGCGCCGACCGGCTGCCTGTCGTACCGGAATTCGCCGTCGTAGTCGTCCTCGATGAGGTAGCCCCCGGTGCGGTGGGCCCAGTCCACTGCCGCGGTGCGCCGGACCGGGTGCAGCGGCACGCCGTGCGGGAAATGGTGGGCCGGTGTCAGCAGCGCGGCCCGGCTGCCGTCGGACACGCTGTCGATGACGGCGCCCTGGTCGTCGAGGTCGATGGGAGTTGTGGAAACGCCTTGCGCGGCAAGGGCATCGCGGAACAGGAAGAGCCCGTAGGCTTCGACGGCGAACGGGCCGCCGAGGGCGCGGGCGAGAATTTCGACCGCGTGCCGAGTGCCCGCGCAGATGACGATCTCGTCGGGTGTGGTGCGCACCCCGCGCACCCTGCCGAGGTATTCGGCCAGGGCGGTGCGCAATTCGATGCGCCCGCGCGGATCACCCATCCGCAGGGCGTCGTTGGGCGTGTCCGCCAGCATCCGGCGGGTGGCGGCCAGCCAGTCGGCACGCGGAAACTGCGAGACGTCGGGTGAACCCGGCATCAGGTTGTGCGCCGGCGTTCCCGGGGTGCCGCGGGGGCGGGCCGGCAGCGGATCGGTGCCGGTGTTGACCACCCAGGTGCCCGCGCCCTGCTTCGACGCCAGCCAGCCCTCGGCGACCAGTTCGGCGTAGCTGTCGGCGACGGTGTTGCGGGCCAGGCCGAGGTCCGCGGCCAGCGTGCGCGACGGCGGGAGCATGGTGCCCACGGCGAGGCGCCCGGACCGTACGGCGTCGCGCAGGGCAGTTAGCAGAAGTTCCCGCGCCCCGCGGGCGCCGGGGGTGATGACGTCGCGCAGATCGAGATGGAGGTCGCGCGAACCCGGATTGGCCGGCCCAGAATTGGCCCACGAAGTCACTATGGAATTGAACCATGTAGATGGTTCTTTGTTGGCTAGCGTTGTCGCCATGACACAAACACTCGAACACCCCACCGCCCTCGACCGCGTCCAGATCTACAAGGTCTCGCCGGAGCTGTACGACGCCATGATGAAGCTCTCGGGCGCCGCCGCCAAGGATGTCGATCCGACCATCGGCGAACTCATCAAGATCCGTGCGAGCCAGATCAACCACTGCGCGTTCTGCCTCGACATGCACGTCGCCGATGCCCGCAAGCTGGGCGAGACCGAGCAGCGACTGGCGCTCATCGCGGCCTGGGAGGAAGCGGGCAACCTGTTCACCGACCGCGAGCGGGCAGCCCTGGAGCTGACCGAGGCCATCACCGAACTGCATCACGGCCACGTCTCCGACGAGGTGTATGCCAAGGCCGCCGCCGTGTTCAGCGAGAAGGAGCTGGCTCAGGTCATCGCGATGGCCGTCACCATCAACACGTGGAACCGGTTCAACGTCGCGACCCGGATGAAGGCACCGCGCCGCTGAGCCCTGTCTGCTCACGTTCCTACGTCGACGGGCCGGGACTTCAGCAGCTCGCTGAGTCTCTGCTCCGACGGCGATCCCACATCGGCGGTGTAGATGATCACCCGTAGCTCGGGATCACTGGGTGGGATCAGTGCTTCGTAGTTCAGCGTCAGCGCACCGACGGACTCGATCTCGAATCTCTTGGGGCCGTGCGTGTGCTGGGACACGCGGTGGTCGGACCAATAGGTGGCGAACTCGTCTGACTGCGCGGTGATTTCGTCGATGAGAGCTGCCAGCAGCTGGTCGCCGGCGTCCCGGCCGGCGGCCAACCGCAGAATCGCCACCAACTGCGCGGCGATATCGGACCAGTCCGGATATACGGCCCTGGCCTTCGGGTTGAGGAACATCCAGTGCACCATGTTGCGTTCGGCGGGTGGCATCGCCTCGAAGTCGTCGAGCAGCGCCGCACCCGCGCGATTGATGGCGAGAACCTCCATCCGCGGACCGTGCAGCACAGCGGGTGTCGGATCCAGCGCGTAGATCATCGCCCGAAGGGCGGCACGCACCCGCAGCGGCTTGCTGGTTGTCGAAGACACAGACCGTGCCGGCCGCACCAACTCGGTGAGGTGACGCCGCTCGAGATCATCGAGGCGCAACGCGTCGGCTACCGCCGACAGCACCGAGTCGGAGATGTTGCGGGCACGGCCCTGTTCCAGGCGCGCGTAGTAGTCGGCACTGACACCGGCGAGTACCGCCAGTTCTTCCCGGCGCAGACCGGTGACGCGGCGCGCGGTGCTGCCGTGCAGGCCCACCTCGGCGGGCGACAGCCTGGACCGGCGCGAGCGAAGGAACTCGCCGAGCTCATTGGGCTGCGTCATGGTTCCCATTATCGGCGAGCGGCCGGCGCGCGCAGCCGAAACCAGGTCTGGCAGACCTAGGAACAACAGGGCGGGAAATCCGCTGTCGCGTAGCCGTCCCGCTGTGTTGATTTCCAGGTAAGCAACAACACGAAGGGAACATCATGACCGTCTGGTTCATCACCGGGGCATCGCGTGGATTCGGCCTGGCAATCGCGAGAGCGGCCCTCGGCCGCGGCGACAGCGTCGTGGCCACCGCGCGCAACCTGCAGGCCCTCGCCGAGGCGCTCCCGGCAGGTGACGAACGCCTGCTCACCGTCGAACTCGATGTGCACCGACCCGAGCAGATCGCCGCGGCGGTCGACGCCGCGGTGGCGGCATTCGGGCGGATCGACGCCCTGGTGAACAACGCCGGCCGTGGTCTGGTGGGCGCCGTCGAGGAGACCTCGGATGCGGAGGCACGTGCGGTATTCGACGTGAACGTCTTCGGCCTGCTCGCCGTGACGCGGGCGGTGCTGCCCCAGATGCGTGCCCAGGGATCAGGCCTCGTCATCAACGTGTCCTCGGTTGGCGGCTTCGTCGCCTGGCCGGGCTGGGGGGTTTACTGCGCGACCAAATTTGCCGTCGAGGGTTTGTCGGACGCCATGAAACATGAGCTGGAGCCGCTGGGTATCAAGGTGACCGCGATCGAGCCGGGGCCGTTCCGGACGGACTTCCTCGACGGCAGCAGCCTGCACATCGCGGCCACCGAGATCGCCGACTACGCCTCGACCGGCGGCGCGGCGCGTACCTGGGCCGTCGACAACAACGCCGGGCAGGCCGGAGATCCGGAGAAGGCCGCCGCGATCATCGTCGGCCTCGCGTCCGAGGACCGGCTTCCGGAGCGAATCCAGCTCGGCGCCAATGCCGTTCATGACATCGCCGACAAGCTCGCCCGGACATCACGAGACCTGGAGCAATGGCGTGAGGTCGCGCTGTCCGCCGACTTCTGACCCGCGCGTCCCGGCGTAGCAGTCAGCTCCCCGGCGGGTGCCGAGGAGCTGAGCCGGTGCGGGCACATTAGGCCCACACCCCGAGGTGGCTGGGAAAAGCTAGGCGACCGCGTCGCGGATGCTCCGGCGGGCGGCCGAGACGCGGGCCTGGACGGCGTCACGCGCAGCGACCGCGGTGGCGTTGAGCTCGCTCCACTCCTGGTCGATGGCGTCGCGCAGGTCGCCGCCCGCGCTGGCCACGGTGGCGATGCCGAACGCTCCGTCGACGGCGGACGCCGCCAGTGAGCCCTGGGCGCGCACCAACGAGCCCGCGACTTCGGCGGCACCGGTGATGACCGCATTCGGCAGGGTCGCCTGCTGACCGACGTATTCGCCGACGGCATGGCGGATCCGGTCGCCCGCCGCACCGAGGCCGGCCTGCACGGCGTCTCCGGTCTCGCCGAACGCGGTGGGCAGGGTGGCGCCGTCGCGGACCGCGGCGATCACCTTGGCCGGGGCCTCGACCAGCGCGGCGGTGGCATCGGTCGCGGCGCTGACCAGCTCACCGGACAGGCCGTGCCCGGCGGCCAACTGCCGCTCCAGGACCTCGCGTACCGCCGGCACCGTGCGCTTCACCTCGGGTTCGGCGTGTACCGAGATGAGTTCAGCCTCGATCACGTTCTCCGAGGCTGGGGCGGTCGTTTCGCCGTTGATGACGTCGGTCATGGCTGCTCCTGGAAACTGGGAAGTCGGCTGCGGGATGAGCGCCATTCAACGCGCCGCAGCCGAATCGACGATTGCGTCCGGGTGAACGGACGAACTACACCCAGTACGGCACCCGCGCCCGGTACTGCCGCATGGCGATGGCCGCCATCATCCAGCCCAGCACGGTGAACACCAGCACCACAATCCAGTGCCGCAGCTCCTGGTCGGCACCCAGCAGCGGCGCCCGGACGATGTCCACGTAGTGCAGCAGCGGATTGAATTCGATGATCTTGGCCCAGCCGCCGGCGCCCTGGTCGCGCAGCGTCTGGTCGTTCCAGATGATCGGCGTCATGTAGAACAACAGCTGCACCAGGCTGAACAGCAGCGGGCTGATATCGCGGTAGCGGGTCGCCAGGATCCCGAAACACAGTGCGACCCATACACAATTGGCCACGATCAGGGCCAACGCCGGGATGAACATCAGGTCGGTCCACTTCCACGGCTGCGGGAAGATGATCGCGATGACGACGAAGATGATGATGTTGTGCGCAAAGAGCAGCACCTGGCGCCACACCAGCCGGTAGACGTGCACGCTCAACGGGGTGGGCAACTGTTTGATCAGCCCCTCGTTGGCGACGAACACGTCGGCGCCCTCGATGATCGCCGCGTTGATCATGTTCCAGATGATCAGGCCGAGGGTGACGTACGGGAGGTGCTCGGCGAGTTTGAGATGGAACAGCTGGGAGTACAGCCCGCCGAGCGCGACGGCCATGGTGCCGGTGGCGATGGTGATCCAGAACGGGCCGAGCACGCTGCGCCGATAGCGCTGCTTGATGTCCTGCCAGCCCAGGTGCAGCCACAGTTCCCGTTTGCCGAAGCCGGACACCAGGTCGCCCCAGGCGCGGGTGAACGTCTTGGATTGTGCCGCCGCGTCGGTGAATGTCATCGGTCGTTTCTCCCGTCGCTTCGCTTGTCCGGGTGGTCAAACCTTTCGAAGCGTTCCTGTCTGCCCAGTCGCCGCAGCCGCAGCCACTCCCGCAGCCCGGCCGGGTCGCGCCGGGTCACCAGGAAGTACCAGCCGAACCGCACCCACTCCTGCGGGATCAACCTGCGCTGGCCGCGCTGGGCCTGCACGTACCCGCGGTTGCGGTAGGTGTAGTAGCGCTTGGCGTCGTTGTCGGGGTATTGGGTGTGCATGCGCCCACCGAGGATCGGCTTGAATTCATCCGAGCCGTACGGGTGCAGGTACACCGCGTCCAGGCAGGTGCCGAACGCCACGCCGGACAGCAGCAGCCTGCGGTGCAGGTCCACCTCGTCACCGCGGATGAACAGCCGAAGATCGGGCACTCCAACGGTTTCCACCGCTGCCGCGGAGAACAGCGCGCCGTTGAACAGCGAGGCGATACCGGGTAACAGGTCCTCGGTGCCTTCGCGCAGTTCGGCTGCCCATCGCCGCCACACCAGTCCGCGCCGCAGTGGGAAGGCCAGCCGCTGCGGCTGGTCCATATCGCACACCACCGGCGACACTTCGGCCAGCGAATGCCTTGCCGCGCAAGACAACAACGTTCCGAGCACCGAAGCGTCGGCGGGCCGGCCGTCGTCGTCGGCCAGCCAGATCCAGTCCGCGCCGAGGGTCAGTGCGTGCAGCATGCCGAGCGCGAAACCGCCTGCCCCGCCGAGGTTCCGGCGTGAACCCAGGTAGCTGGACGGCACCGGCTGGCTTTCGACCAGTGCGCGGACCCGGTCATCGGCATCGTTGTCGACGACGATCAGGTGGTCCGGTGCGCGGTCCTGGCCGCAGACCGCGGCCAGTGAGGTGGCCAGGGTGTCGACGCGGCGGTGCGTGACGACGACCGCGACAACACGCTCTTCGCGCGAGCGCTCATCGGCCACACGCTCAGCCATCGGCCCGGGCGTTCTCCTCGAGCACCTCGCGCACGTGCCGGGCGGCGTCGGGACCCTCGTAGGCGCCGACGACCTCTTCGATGCCGCCGGTCATCTTGATGGTGCCGTGGTCTACCCACATCGCGGTGTCGCAGAGCTGGGCCAGGAATTCGTTGGAATGGCTTGCGAACACCAGGATTCCGGAACGTGCCACCAGGTCTTGCAGCCGCTTGCGCGCCTTGTGCATGAACTCCGCGTCCACCGCGCCGATACCTTCGTCGAGCAGCAGGATCTCGGGGTCGATGCTGGTGACCACGCCCATCGCCAGCCGCACCCGCATACCGGTGGAGTAGGTGCGCAACGGCATCGACAGGTAGTCGCCGAGTTCGGTGAACTCCGCGATCTCGTCGACCTTGGCCGTCATCTGCTTGCGCGTCTGTCCCAGGAACAACCCGCGGATGATGATGTTCTCGAAACCCGATATCTCGGGGTCCATCCCGACGCCGAGATCGAATACCGGGGCGACCCGACCGGTCACGGTGGCCGACCCGCGCGTCGGTTCGTAGATGCCCGACAACAGCCGCAGCAGAGTCGATTTGCCCGCACCGTTGTGCCCGACCAGACCCACCCGGTCGCCCATCTTCAGCGACAGCGTGATGTCCCGCAGCGCTTCGATCACCACGACGTTGGATTCGTTGCGCCCGATCGTGCCGCCGGCCTTGCCCAGGAACGCCTTCTTCAGTGAGCGTGACTTGGCGTCGAAGATCGGGAACTCGACCCACGCGTTGCGGGTCTCGATATGCGGATTACTCATACGGCAGGACTACAGGTACTGCCCGGTGCCGGATTGGCCCGGCCCGCGCTGCTGGCCGCCCATCCCGGGCGGCAGCTGGCGCATCTGCTCCAGCTGCGCGCGCGCGGCCATCTGCTGGGCGAACAGGGCGGTCTGGATACCGTGGAACAGTCCTTCCAGCCAGCCGACCAGTTGAGCCTGCGCGATCCGCAGTTCGGCATCCGAGGGCACCGCGCCCTCGCCGAAGGGCAACGTGAGCCGCTCCAACTCCTCGCGCAGTTCCGGCGCGAGACCATCCTCGAGTTCGCGGATGCTGCTGCGGTGTATCTGCAGCAGCTTGCTGCGGCTGGCGTCGTCCAGGGGAGCGGCGCGCACCTCTTCGAGCAACTGCTTGATCATGGTGCCGATCCGCATCACCTTGGCGGGCTGTTCGATCAGGTCGGTCAGCGACTTGTCGTCCTGCGCGTCGCCGGTGTTCGGGTCGCCCGCCAGGATCTCGATGTTGTCGTCGTCGGGATTGATCGTCATCGTCTTCCTTTACCCAGTCCTCACCCGTTGCGTTCTGCCGAGGGAGCGTCGCCGCGCCATTCGTAGATGCGCGCCTCTCCGTTGTCGTAGATCTTCGCCCACGACTTCGACTTGTCCAGTGACACTAGTCCGTCGGGCATCACGAACCCGCGCACCACCGGGGTGCTGGTCAGCACGTAGCGGATGTTGAGCGCGTGCACGGCTTCGGCCACCCGGGGATCGTGATCGGCGTCATCGGCGTAGGCCCAGAAGATGAACCGGTGGTAACCGGGCCCCTGCTGCTGCGGATAGTCGTAGTGCGTCCACAGCGGGTGCAGCCCCGCCACGGCGTACATCCACGCGGTGCCGTCGGTGTTGGCATCGCCGATCATGGTCTCCCGCGCGCCGGGCAGGGCGGCGAGATAGGCGAAGGCCTCCAGGTCCTTGTCGTCGATGATCACCCGGTCGTACTTTTCGCCGATCAGGTAACGGTGTCGCGGGAAGTAGTGCCAGGCGCTGGCCATGGTCACCGCGACCAGGACGGCGGCGGTCACTGCCTGCCACAGCCGCGGGGTGCCCCGATCGGTCAGCCGGCGGACCGCGGCGACCGCCAGCGCGACCAAGGTGAACAACCCGATGCCGGCCGCGGACGTCATCAGCATCGTCACCACCGCCGACAACCGGCGCGGGTCGCTGTAGAACAGGTCGCTGAACCGGCCCGTGACGGTGCCGATGATGCCGCCGAACGGTGCGGACGAATGCACGATCGACACCACCAGCAGGCACCACACCGCCAGCGGCCACCAGATCCGCCGGTACACCAGGACCACCGCACCGAGTGCCGCGGCCAGCACCAGGAACCACTGGATCGGGAAATCGTTGAGGTGCCGGGTGTGTTGGACGACGGCGTCGATCAACCCCCGTTTCTTGCCCTCATGGGTGATGAACGCATGCCCGACAATGATCTCCGCCTGTCGCAGCACGCCGACGAACTGGGGCAGCAGCAGCACCAGGGTCGGCACGCCGACGGCCAGCAGGGTGAGGAAATCCCCGAGCCGGCCACGGACCGGCCGCCACAACGCGTCGAACAACCACCACGCCGCGACCAGCAGGACGGCCACCACTCCGCCGGTGATGTGCACCGAGAAGACGCCCAGCACGGCCAGCACCGCCAACGGGATCCGGTCGCGGTGCCGCAGCGCGGAGATCGTGAGCGCCGCCGCCGGTACCGCTATGCCGTAGGCGGCCAGATTGGGCATGGAGGCGGTGTCGAATTCGACGTAGGGAACGGCCGTGAAGGACGCGGACAGCGCGGCCGCGACGGCCGCACAGCCCGCGGTGCGCCATTGCGAGGTGACTCGGCGCAGCATCAGCCAGGTCAGGCTCGCCGCGCTGGCAGGGAACAGCCAGATCGCGGCGACCAGCGAGTTGACGGTGTACGCGGTGGTGGCCGCGGCGCCGCTGAGCTGGCTGAAGATCGCGGCGAGCGCGTGGAAGGTGGACGGGTAGTACAGCGCGTCATGGGTCTCGACGTTGCGCAGCTCGCCCATGTGGGTGGGCGATGCCTGCCCGGTGTCGAGCATCCAGCGGACGGTGTTGGCGTGCCAGACGGAGTCCCAGTTGCTGGGAATCGACTGCCAGTTCGGCAGGCCGCGCACGGCCGCGAACCCGATCGCCAGGGCGCCGAGGGCCACCCCGGCGGCCACCACCAGCGCTGGTCCGCGGCTCGCAGCCAGCGTCTCGGCGTCCTGGTCGCCGAACCGGCCGAGCAGTTTTCGCAAACCAAAAGTGACGCCGGTCACAACGGCCAGCACCGCCAAGGCGGTCCAGGCGTTCCACGGGATGGCGACCGCGCCCAGCGGCACGATCGCCAGCGCCACAACGCCGTACGTCACGGCCGGACCGACCGCGGCCGCAGTCGGCCAGGTCAGGCCTGCCGTCCGCGCGACAATTGCTCCCGGGCACACCAGCAACAGCAGGGCAATTAGCACCCCGAACGACAAGCCCACTGCACTAGTATGGCTGCCGAAGTGATCCGGCTCGGGACAGTAGGGTGCGTCCGGGCACTTACCTGAACTGTGTCCGTTTGCGTGAATCGCAGACGCTCTAAGGTGGCTTGCATGGCTTATGACGTCGCCCGGGTGCGCGGATTGCACCCGTCACTAGGCGACGGTTGGGTGCATTTCGACGCCCCGGACGGGATGCTGCTGCCGGACTCGGTGTCCACGACGGTGTCCACCGCGTTCCGCGGCTCGATGCCGTCGGCCGCCGGCCCGCACCCGTCCGCCCGGCGTAGTAAGACGGTGCTCGCGGCCGCCCGCCAGGCCATCGCGGATCTGGTCGGTGCGAGCCCGGACGGTGTGGTGCTCGGCGCCGATCGGGCGGTGCTGCTGACCTCACTGTCGGATGCCGCCTCGTCCCGGGTGGGCCTGGGTTATGAGGTGGTGCTGACCCGGCTGGACGACGAGGCCAACATCTCACCGTGGCTGCGCGCCGCGAATCGATATGGGGCCAAGGTCAAGTGGGCCGAGGTCGACGTCGAGACCGGTGAGCTGCCGGGATGGCAGTGGGAGAACTTGATCACCAAGCCGACCCGGTTGGTGGCCATCACGTCGGCGTCCTCGACGCTGGGCACGCTCACCGACCTGGAACCGGTCACCAAACTTGTGCACGCCAACAACGGGCTGGTCATCGTCGACCACTCGGCGGCGGCGCCGTACCGGCTCATCGACATCGACGACATCGACGCCGACGTGGTCGCGCTGAACGCGGTCGCGTGGGGCGGGCCGCCGATCGGGGCGCTGGTTTTCCGCGATCCGGCGGTGATCGACCGGTTCAGCTCGGTGTCACTGGATCCACACGCCACCGGTCCGGCCCGCCTCGAGATGGGTCTGCACCAATACGGATTGCTGGCCGGCGTGGTGGCCAGCATCGAATACCTGGCCTCCCTCGACGAGGTGGCAGTCGGCACCCGGCGGGAAAGGCTGGGCGTGTCGATGGAGTCCGCGGCCACCTACATGGACCGGCTGTTCGCCTACCTGCTGAACTCGTTACGGTCCCTGCCGCGGGTGATGGTGCTCGGCAGCCCGGCCGAACGCATCCCGGTGCTCAGCTTCGCGGTGCAGGAGGTGCCCGCCGAACAGGTGCTGCAGCGGCTCGCGGACAACGGCATCCTGGCGTCGGTCGACCCGAACTCGCGGGTGCTCGACCTGATCGGCGTCAGCGACATCGGCGGCGCGGTCACCGTCGGCCTGGCGCCGTACACCACGACGGCCGAGGTCGACCAGTTGGTGCGGGTGCTCGCCTCGCTCGGTTAGCTGACCCGCAGCAGCACCTTGCCCGACACCTCGCCCGAGGCCAGCAGGGCGTGCGCCCGGGCGGCGTCCTCCAGCGGCAGTTCGGCGCCGATGATCGGTTTGACCTGGCCCGCCGCGATCATCGGCCAGACGTTGGCCACCACCGCAGCGACGATCGCGCCTTTGCCGTCGGGCCCGTCGACCGGCCGGGACCGCAGCGCGGTGGCGATCACCCCGGCCCGCTTGCCCAGCAGTTTGCCCAGATTGAGTTCGGCCTTGATGCCGCCCTGCATCCCGATCACCACCAGCCGGCCGCCATCGGCCAGGGCGTCGATATTGCGGTCCAGGTACGCCGCGCCCATGATGTCGAGGATCACCTCGGCCCCGCCCGCGGCGCGTACCCGCTCCACGAAATCCTCCTCGCGGTAGTTGATGGTGATGTCGGCGCCCAGATCCGCGCACACGGCGAGTTTGTCGGCCGAGCCCGCGGTGACGGCGACGTGGCTGCCCAGTGCCCGGGCTACCTGGATGGCGTGCGTGCCGATTCCGCTGGCGCCGCCGTGCACCAACAGCAGCCGTCCCGGGTCCAGGTGCGCCGTCATCATCAGGTTCGACCAGACCGTGCATGCCACCTCTGGAAGCGCGGCGGCCTCGTGCAGCCCGACCCCGTCGGGTATCGGCATCACCTGCCTGGCGTCCACCGCCACGTATTCGGCGTAACCGCCACCCGCCAGCAAACCGCATACCGGTTGCCCGACCGCGAAGTCGGCAACTTCGCTGCCCACTTCGGCGATGATGCCGGACACTTCGAGCCCGAGTAGGTCGCTGGCGCCCGGAGGCGGCGGGTAGTTGCCCGCGGCCTGCAGCAGATCCGCCCGGTTGACGCCCGCGGCGGCCACCCTGATCACAACTTGACGGGTGTGAGCTGCGACGTCGGGAACTACTTGAATTGTCATACGTTCGGTTGACTCTGCAAGGATGGCGCGCATTCAGGCAACGCTACTCGGTGGTTGGGCCGTACGATGGGCCGATGGAAGGCACTATCGCCGGGCGAACCGCCAGCACGATGCCCGGTCTTGATATCGCCGAGCAGAGGTCCTGGCAAAACTTCCTGGACTCCGCGCTACGGCTGTACGCGACGCTGAATCGCTCGCTGGTGGAAGCGCATCGGCTGACGCTCAATGATGTGCGTCTGTTGGACATTCTGGACCGTTCGATGACAGGTTCGGCCCGGATGGGCGACCTGGCGGAGAACCTGATGTCGCTGCCCAGCCGGGTCACCCGGCAGATTCACCGCCTGGAAAAGCTCGGCCTGGTCCAGCGGGTGGCCAGCCCGGAGGACGGCCGGGGCGTGCTCGCCACCATCACCGAAGACGGGCGGGCGGTGCTCAAGGAAGCACTGGAAACCTACGGCGACGGGGTGCGGGCGCACTACCTGGGCCGGTTGTCGCGGCCGCAGATGGCCGCGGTGGGAGAGAACTGCCGCCGGATCAGTGCCGGTCTGCAGTCGGATGCGCCGCCCGCGAGGCTCGGTCGGGTCTAGACCCCTTACGCTTATCGGCGGTGGCGTGGCAGAGCGGCCTAATGCACTCGCCTTGAAAGCGAGAGTCGGCTAACACCGACCGGGGGTTCAAATCCCTCCGCCACCGCTGTTCAGGGGTGGTTTCGACGTCCAGTTGAGTCGATGGGCGCTCCGGATCCGTCCTGCAACGCCTCGGCGTACATGTGGGGGCGGTGTTCAGCGGTCGTAGCGAGCTCCCTGATCACGCCGGTGTGCTTCGCCGCTCGGTTAAAATCCGTGCGGAACCTCGGTCGACGAACCGGACGCCTCATCGTCTGCAAAGGACCAGGAGAAGGGGTTGTCATGGGCGCCGACGCTGAATCTGCGAGCGGGATTTCAATGGAATTGGCGCGGTTGGCGCGCACCATACAGAGTCAGCAGGTCATGGATCTCGACTCTGATCGACTGTTGCTCGAAGTGACTCAAACTGCCGCACAATTGCTGCCTGGGGTCGCCCATGGCGGCGTGACTCTGGTCGTCAACCGCCGCCGCCGAACGGTCGAGACGGTCGCTGCCACGGGATCGGTCCCCAGAACGCTCGCCAGATTGCAGGAGGAGATTCAACAGGGACCCAGCTTGGAATCCGTCTGGAACCTGTGCACCGTTCGTGTTGACGACTACGAAACCGAGACGCGGTGGCCCGACTTCGTCGCCGCTGTGGTCGCGCAGACGCCGGTGCGCTCGAGTTTGTCCATTCAGCTCTACACCAACGAAACCGAGCTCGGAACACTCAACTTGTACGCTGAAACAGCCGCTGTTTTCATCCCTGAAGTCGAGGACATCGCCCTGGCGCTGGCTGCTCAGGCCGCCGTCGGACTCGCCAGCGCTCGTCGCGGCGACGAACTCCAAAGCGCCTTGGCCTCGCGCGACATCATCGGCCAAGCCAAGGGCATCGTCATGGAACGTTTCAACGTCCCTTCCAATGCGGCGTTCAGCATGCTGACGAAGCTGTCGCAGGAATCGAACACACCCCTATATGAGCTTGCTCGGAAACTGGTGTTCGTGGAGCACCCACCCGAATAACTCTGCGCCCCTACCTGATTCAGCATGTGTCCGTGAACCGCCCGGGAACCGACTCCATCAGCACCAGCAGCCGCCGAACACCGAGGTGTGTTCGTCGGTCTCGATCGAGTCCTCGCGCACCACGGTGGAACCGCTGCGCGGATCGAAGTGCAATACCGAGCTCACCGGGTCGTGCCGGATCCATACGGCCACCGACAGCGGATGGCCCTGCCCCATCTCGTAGGACACCAGTTGGAGCTCGCCGGGCTTGCCGAGGTCGCGGACATGTGAGACCACCGCTCGTATCCGTTGACCCGACAGATCTGCCGCGGTGAACGCTGCCTCTCCGGCGTGCAGGTCGGCAATCGAGTCCACGTCCTCGACCTCGCCGTCGCGGACCCAGTACATGTGCAGCTGACCGTCGGCGGCGACGGCCTCGATCGAGATCAGATTGGTGGTCACCTGCACGCGCCGCATCGGCAGGTCACCGAGCCTGGTGCGCACCGCTTCCAGTTCCGAGTCCAGCCGCTGCGAGGCGAACAGATCCTCGTTCGCGACGCCGCCGAGCGCGCGGGTGATCCGGCCGGGTACGTCGGCGACGATCGCGATCACCGCGGCGACCGCCACGACGATCGAGACGGCGATGACGGCGATGTACTTCGCCCGGTGGCTCGGTCGCGCTGCGCCGCTCCCGCGGCCCAAGCCGCTCAGGACGCCACCGGAACGTGCCGCCGCAGGAAATCCAGATAGTCGGTGACCGCGCGCTCGAAGGGCTCGCCGAAGTAGATGTCGAAATGGCCGACCGGGTAGCTGTGCACCTCGGCAGAGGATGCCCGGGACGTCTGACGCCGGGCCGGCCCGTTCGGGGCCACCGTGTCGGGATCGCACAGGGCGACGAACACCGGACTCCGGATGTCCTTGGTGTGCCGACCGGGGGCGTAGAACAGCACGTCGAAGGCCGACCGCGCGGTGATCCGGTTGTCGAAGTCGGCATCTTCGGCGCCGAGCGCACTGATGCCGGGCAGCGCGTCGGGCGCATTCATGAACGACGGTTCGCCGGGGCGACCCGCCGAGGGCAGATAGCGCGGGCCGGCTCCGCGTGCCGCGCCGATGACATCCCGGATGGCGGTCAGCGTCACCTTCGCACTGGTCACCGGATTGACCGCCAGTGCGGAGGCGATGCCGTCGGTGAACGGGCACTGGGCGATCGCGGCGGCCAGCCGGTGGTCGCGGGCCGCCATGGTGAGCGAGTGGCCGCCGCCGAAGCTGGTTCCCCAGGTGACCACCCGGTCGGGATCGACGCCGGGTAGCGTGCGGGCGAACGCAATCGCCGCCTCCCAGTCGGTGAGCTGCTTCGGGACGGAGAGTAATTGCCTTGGTGTTCCGGCGCTTTCGCCGAAGTGTCGGTAGTCGAACACCAGGCAGGTGTATCCGGCGGCGGTGAACCGCTGGGCGTAGGCGTCCAGGTGCATGGCCTTGGTGGCGCCCAGGCCGTGCGCCATCACGATGACCGGCGTGTCCTGCGATGAGTCCGGCCGGTACAGCCACGCACCGCAGCGCTCGCCGGCACTGAGAAATTCGACGTTCTGACGCATCAGCCCCCACCAATTCGTGATCTGCTGCGACCCTACAGACAGCGACGGCACAATGGCTGCCGTGCACAGCAATGCGCAGTCCCTGCGGCCACCGCTGGTGATCGCCGCCCTGGGCGTGGTGTTCGGCGATATCGGCACCAGCCCCATCTACACCCTCCAGACGGTGTTCGATCCCGGTGACCCGCATCCGGTACCGATCAGCGAGACCCACGTCTACGGCGTGGTGTCGCTCATCTTCTGGTCGGTGATGCTCATCGTGACGCTCACCTACGTCACGCTGGTGATGCGCGCGGACAACGACGGCGAGGGCGGGGTGATGGCGCTCATCACGTTGGTGCGCCGGTGTTGCCCGGCCGGACACGAGCGATCGGCCGCGGTGCTGTCCGGGTTGGGGTTGTTCGGCGCGGCATTGTTCTTCGGCGACAGCATGATCACTCCGGCCATCTCGGTGCTCTCCTCCGTCGAAGGCCTCAAAGTCGTTGAGCCTGAGCTTGATCGCTGGGTCATCCCGATCACGGTCGTCATCATCGTGACGCTGTTCTCGATTCAGCGCCGTGGCACCGCCACCATCGGCCGGGTTTTCGGTCCGGTGATGATTGCCTGGTTCGTCGCGATCGGGGCATGCGGGCTGTCCGGGATCGCCGCACACCCCGACATCCTCAGGGCGTTGTCACCCACCTATGCGCTGGGATTCATGGCCGGTCACTTCCACATCGCCTTCTTCGCGCTGGCGGCGGTGGTGTTGTCCGTCACCGGCGCCGAGGCGCTCTACGCCGACATGGGCCACTTCGGCCGCCCGGCCATCGTGACCGCGTGGCTGTCGTTGGTGCTTCCGGCCTGTGTGCTGAGCTACTTCGGCCAGGGCGCACTGCTGTTGGGTGACGAAAAGTCAGTCAGTGCACCGTTTTTCCTGCTCACCCCGGAATGGGCGCGAATCCCGATGGTGGTGCTTGCGACTGCGGCGACGGTGATTGCGTCGCAAGCGGTGATCACCGGCGCGTTCTCGGTGGCCGCGCAGGCCGCGCAGCTCGGCTATCTGCCGCGGCTGCGTATCGCGCACACCTCGGCGTCGTCGATCGGGCAGATCTACGTGCCGTGGATCAACGGACTGCTGATGGTGGCAGTGCTGACACTGGTGTTCGCGTTCCGCAGTTCGGCGGCTCTGGCCTACGCCTTCGGGATGGCGGTGACGGGGACGATCACCATCACCACCTTGCTTTTCCTGTATCAGGCCCGCGTCCGGTGGCGTACACCACTGTGGATCCTGGTGGTCGGTGGCGGCGCGCTCCTGGTGGTCGATTTGATGTTCTTCGCCGCCAATCTCAGCAAGCTGGTGCACGGCGCGTGGCTCCCGCTGCTGATCGCGATCATCGCGTTCACGGTGATGCTCACGTGGCAGCGGGGCCGGGACGTGGTGACCGCGGCGCGCGAGAAGGCCGAGGGGCCGCTGCAGGCGTTCGTCGACAAGCTTGCTGCCGACCCGTCGGCGACGGTGCGCATCCCGGGTACCGCGGTCTTTCTCAACCGCGGCGGTGAGACGGCGCCACTTGCCATGCGCGCCAACGTCGAACACAACCACGTGCTGCATGAGCACGCGGTGATCATGTCGCTGGACATCCAGCCGGTGCCCCGGGTTCCCGACGATCAACGCATCACCCTGGACAACCTGGGCTACACCGATGACGGGATCAGCTTCGTCAGTGCGAAGTTCGGTTATATGGAACGTCCGGATGTGCCCGCGGCGTTGCGGCTCGTCGAGAGCCACCCGTCGATGGAAGAGCCGCTCTCGGCCGGCGACGCGACGTACTACCTGTCGAAGCTGGAATTGATTGCCGGGGATGCGCCCACCATGGCGCCGTGGCGCAAGCGCCTGTTCATCGCGACATCGCACATCACCGCCGACGCGGCCGGCCATTTCGGGCTGCCGCTGGATCGCAGCGTCATCATGGGGTCGCGCATCGAGGTGTGAGGTCGGCACCGAACCGGACTTTGCCAACGATATGAGCGAGATTTGCCCGGGCGGCGCGGGGTCGGCAGTGCGAAAAAATGGGACTACGCCTCTGGCGTGCGGTTGGCCCGGGACGGGCAAGTCATGTCTTGATCGCCGCCCGATATCCGGTTACATTCCTGACAGGCACGTACCTACGTTGCTGAACCCGCACGGTTGCGGCGATCTCTTCGAGAGGCTGGGGGCGATCGTGACCACTGATCACCCGGTCCGCCGCCTGCTTGCGCTCGGCGCGCTCGTCGTCGCGGGCACGGCCTGCGCCGGTGCCGCCACGGTGTTCTGGTGGCCGGGGTATCCGTTGGGCCTGGTGCTGATCACCGCTGCCGGTGTGCTGATCGGTTACCGGGCCGCCCGCCGCTCGCGAAAAGTCAGCCCCGAGGCGAAACGTTATCTGCCGTGACCGCACGGGGTCAGGGCAACACCGTCCGCATCAGCATGACGTTGTAGTCCGACCACAGGGAAAGGTTGTAGTACAACACCTTTCCGGTCGACCACGGGTGCAGGAACGGGGCGTAGATGCCGCCGGGGAACTCCGCGTGTGACACCAGCATGGCCTCTGGGCCCCACGGTCCTTGCGGTGCAGGCGCGGTGCGCATCACCACGTCGTTGAGGCCGTTGCCGTACAGCACCACGTACTGCTTGAGATAGGTGTTGTACTGCGCCGACATCTCGCCGAGCGGTCCGGGGATGACTGCCGTCGCGGCGGCGGGATTGCCTGGCACCCAAGCATTGTTGTCGGAATTCCAGTATTCGTACTTGGTCAGGTCGGCCAGCAATGCCGGCTGCACCCGCGCGACGTAGGCGGACCCGCCGCGCCCCGGCGGGGTGCCGAACGAGTAGAGGTAGCTGTCCCCGGGGCCGGGCTTCATGAACGCGCCCATCTGGAAGTTCTCGTTACCCGGGACGTACCCGACGCGGTCGAGGCCGTCCGGTCCCGGCGTGCGGATGGTGTTCGGGTACACGCCCCAGTGCTCACCGTTGTCGGGTGACATCGCCAGCGCCGAGAAGTTCGTCGACCATCGCCCGTCGGCGTCCCAGTTCTTGATCGACATGAAGTTGATGTACTGGGTGCTGCCGACCGCGATGCCCGATGTCGGGATGATGCCCTTCTCCACCGGCGCCCAGCCGATGCTGTTGATGATCTGTTTGGCCAGTCCCGGCCGCCACGACGGTGCGCTGGAGGCCGCGACGGAATTGGTCAGGGAGGTGTCCTGGCTGCGCATCAGCACGTTGTAGCGCCACTGCTTCTGCGGGGTGCTGCAGTAGCCGTAGGTGTCGCCGAAAGCCATCATTACCTGGGAACTGCCGCTGTCCCACATGATTCCGAGGTCGGTTCCGGTGATGGAGTATTTGGCGATCGTGTTGTTGGAACTCTCCGGACCGGTCACCCAGCCGATGAGCGCCGTGCCCGGTGCCGGCATCGGCGCGGCGGCGGGGGCGGGCGGGGCGGCCGGGGCCGGCGTCTTCGTCGGTTTCGGGGCAGGGACGACAGCCGCTTGCTGCTGGATCTGCTGCGGTGTCAGCGCGCTGATGAGCGAGCGCGTCAGCTGGCCCAGTTTCGGCAGCGGGGCATTGTCGTTGGCGCCTGCGGGTTTGTGCCCGATCGGCGGGCCGCCCCCGCCGGGGCTGGGCAGCGCGGCGGTACCCGGTGGTGGCTGCGCCGCCGCGGCGGCGCCCGTGCATGGTTCCGCGCTGACCGGGGAGGCCACACCGATCGCGACGCACAGCCCGACGGTGGTCACCGCGGCCACCGAGAGCGAGGCCAGCGAGCCAGTACGACGCCGGGACATGTCACACCTTTCAGGGGCGGACGCCGGGTAGACGCCTGCACATCTTCAGCTGTGACGCTAGTGCCGCATGGTGCGATTGTGGTCAGCGGTGCGTGGATGGATATCCATCCGTGACCGCGTCGCGACTCACGTCAGTGTTATTCGGGCGGAAGTTGTGGAACGCTCATTCGCCGGTGAACTGGGGCGGGCGCTTCTGGAACATGGCCGTCACCGCTTCGGCGAGATCCTTCGACGGCAGGAACGCCGAATTCCACGCCGCCACGTAGCGAAGACTCTCCGACACCCGGGCGATCCGCTGCTGATCCAGGACGTCCTTGACGCCCGCGACCGTCAACGGGGGATTGGCCGCGATCTCGGCGGCCGTGGCGTGCGCGGCGGCCAGGGACGCGTCGGCGTCGGCGTACACGTCGTTGACCAGACCGATCTTCTCCGCGCGGGCAGCGTCGATATCCTTGCCGGTCAACGCCAATTCGCGCAGATGCCCCTCGGACAGGATGAGCGGCAACCGGGCCAGGCTGCCGACATCGGCGACGATTCCCAGCTTGGTCTCGCGCACCGAGAACTTGGCATCGGCGCTGGCATACCGGATATCCGCGGCGCTGATCAGGTCGACACCGCCCCCGATGCACCAGCCGTGGATGGAGGCGACGGTCGGGGTGCGGGCATCCGCCACGGCGGTGATCGCCCCCTGCATCTTCTGCAGCTTGGTGTGGAACTCGCTGCGCGCCTTGGCCCCGGCATCCAGGCCCGGCAGGGTGGCGCCCATGGCGGCCAGGTCCAGGCCGTAACTGAAGTTCTTGCCGGACCCGGTCAGCACGATCGCGCGGACCGCGGGGTCGGCGTCCAGCGTGCCGAACACCGCGGGCAGTTCGTCCCAGAAGGCCGGGCCCATGGCGTTGCCCTTGCCCGGGCCGATCAGGGTGACCCGCGCGACATGGTCGGCGATGTCGACGGTGACCGATTCGTAAGCAGTACCCATAGCGATGAGGCTAACGCGCTAGGGGACAGGCCCTCCCAGCAGCACCTCACTGACGGTGCTGTCGGACAGGAACTGACAGACCGCGTCGGCCAGCGTCTTGGCGACGTCGATGTTGTCCGGGCTCAGGATCGACTGCTCCTGCTGCAGGATCGCGTTGACGACGGCCTTCTGGGTGGCCTCGTCGAGGCTGGTGTAGTCCCGGCACGTCATGGTCAGTGCCCCCGGCGGGGCGGGCACGTCGGGCACCGAGGTTCGCGGGGAACCCGGTGTGGAGGGCCGGGCGCGGGTGGTCGTGCCGGGCGCGGATGTGGTGGTGCTCAGCGCCGGCCCCGGCACCGTCGTCATCGCGACCGAACCCTCGGTGGTGCGCGCGCAGCCGGCCAGCAGCACCAGCGCCGTCAGACCGGTCGCCGCCAGCACCCGCGACGTCGTCACGGGTTACACGCGTTCCAGATAGAAATACAGATGCTTGGCGCCGCCCGCAGTGTTGTCGATGGCGCCCTTGCCGTTCATGATGCCCAGCACCGCGTTGTCGTCGACGACCTTGAAGTGGTCGTGCACGGGCCGGCCGTCGTACACCATCGTGGCGGTCGCTTCCCCGCGGAACTCCTCCACCCACAGGCTGGCCTCGCCGTTCATCGCCTCGGTGTTGGAGAACTTGTTTCCCTCGGCGTCCAGGCAGACCAGCGGCTTGGCGTCGTCGGCGGAGTTGAAGGTCTTGCCGAACCAGTTGAGCCGCTTCATGAATCCGTTGGCCTTGTGGCCCGTCTGGAACTCACCGCCCTGCCATTCGCCGATCATGAAGTCGATGCCGGCCGGCGGCAGCGCCGCCCAGAACTCGTCGAGTTCGGCCTCGGCGATCTGGCCGTCGCGCTTCTTGAGTTCGTCGAAGACCTTGCGGTGGCTCAATGTTTCGCTCCTGTGATCCAGTCTCGGGCGAACGCCAGGAAGGCGTCGTTCTCGTGCGGGGCGGCAACGGTCACCCGCACACCGTCCTGACCGTAGGGGCGCACCACGATGCGGCTCTGCGCGGCGGCGTTGACGAATTCGTCGGTGCGCCCGGGCAGCGGCAGCCAGACGAAATTGGCCTGGGACGCGGGCAGCTGGTAACCGGCCGCACGCAACGCGTCGCTGACCCTGGCGCGTTCGGCGACCACCTTGTCGGTGCGGGCCAGCAGCTCGTCGGCGGCGTCCAGGCTGGCCACGGCCGCGGCCTGGGACACCGTCGTCGCCGTGAACGGCACGTAGACCTTGCCGAGTGCGGTCACGATCTCCGGGTCGGCAACGGCGTAGCCCACGCGCAGTCCGGCCAGTCCGTACGCCTTGGAAAAAGTCCGCAGCACAACGACATTCGGATGGTCGCGGACCAGGGTGAGGCTGTCGGGCAGCAGGCCGTCGCGGATGTACTCGACGTACGCCTCATCGATGACGATCAGGATGTCCGAGGGCACCGCGGCGACGAACTGCTCCAGGGCCGCCGGATCGACCACCGTCGACGTCGGGTTGTTGGGATTGCACACGAAGATCAGCCGGGTGCGGTCGGTGACCGCCGCCAGCATGGCGTCCAGGTCGTGGATGTGATCCTTCAGCGGCACCGCGACCGGGGTGGCGCCGGCCGTGCGCACCTGCAGCGGATAGATCTCGAAGCTGCGCCAGCCGAACATCACCTCATCACCCACCGAAGAGGTGATCTGGATGAGCTGCTGACACAGGCTCACCGATCCGGCGCCCACCGCGATGTTCTCGGGGGCGACGTTCACGTGCTTGGCCAGCCGCTCCCGCAAATCCTGATAGCCGTTGTCCGGATACCGGTTGACGGTCTCCATGGCGGCGGCCACGGCGTCGCGCACGCTGGGCAGCGGACCGTCCACGGTCTCGTTGCTGGCGATCTTGATGGCGCCGGGCACCGTACGGCCCGGCGTATACGCCGGCAGATCGGCCATCTCGGGGCGCAGGCGGGCAGTCACCCAGTCATTCTAGGGGTGGGGTGAAGGGCCGTCCGATGCCGCGCTTTGCCTTCGGCGCTCCGGCCTGTGTAATCTGTGCGCTCGGCGGTTCCGGGGGTCCGGTACCCTCAGATCGTTCAGGAGGCGTGCCAGAGCGGCCGAATGGGACTCACTGCTAATGAGTTGTCCGCCTTAAAGCGGACCGGAGGTTCAAATCCTCTCGCCTCCGCCGAACAACTGAATAGTTCCACCAAGCGCCCGTAGCTCAACGGATAGAGCATCTGACTACGGATCAGAAGGTTAGGGGTTCGAATCCCTTCGGGCGCACAAAAGTTCGGATTTCTTTGCCGGCCATGGCCGGGTCGGTGACTGCACCAAGGCGCTCGATCTTGGTGACGAAGGGCGACGTCATGGCCCGCACCAGCGCGCCGTAGCCGACACCGAAGTCGATCTCGTCACCGACCGCCACGGGGTGATCGGCGAGGTCGACCATCAGGTGGTCGCTGCTCATCCCGAGGATCGTGATGCCCTCGGGTGGCGTCAGACCGTCGGGGTCGACGTCCTGGCGACCGAGGGCCAGGATTGCCTGGTGCACGGCCCTGGTGCCGGTGCGGACCGGTACCGCACCGAAGGCCGCCTGAGCATGATCTCCCCAGGGTTGAGCCGGCTTCATGGTGACCTCGATGACTTCGGCGGTCAGCGTGAGGGCGTCGGTGTGCAGGCCGGGGATCGGGGTCCGGTACAGCGGATCGACGCCGAGCAGAATGGCTTCACCCAGCCGCAGCTCGTCGATCCGGCCGGCGTCACGGGTGTGCAGGGCCCAGTGCAGGTTCGCCGAATTGCCGCCGGACACCATGTCGAGTGAGATCCCGTGCCGTGCCTCCATGTCGTCGGCGAGCCCGCTGAGGACGCCCATGTTGCGGTCGTCGGGAATGACACCGTTCTGGCAGGCCAGATTGGCGCCGAGGCCGGCCAGCCGCAGCCAGGGGTGCGCGAGGACGGCCCGTACCGCCTCGGGGACGTCGTCGAGTGCGATGCCCTCGCGCAGGTCACCCAGTTCGACCATGAGCACGACGGCGTGCGTCCGGTGCTGCCGGGCGGCGGCCAGATCGAGCGCGGCCAGCACGACGGCCTCGGTGTTCAGGCTGACGTCGGCGACGTCGACGACCTCTGCCGCCTGGCTGAGCATCGGTGAGCGGATCAGAGTGCGTTCCGGCGGGCCCTCGAGCGCGGCCAGCCGGGCCAGGTTCGGGACCCGCGAATCACCGAGGCCGGTGGCACCGCCGCGCAGCATGGCCGCACCGACTCCCGGCGAGCCCAACACGGCCTTCGTGATCCCGGTGACCCGGATGCCCGTCGCGGCGAGCCGGTCGACCAGGACCCGGGTGTTCTGCTCGACCTTGCCCAGATCGGCCGCGATCCGAAGCGTCACACCGGGGTAGTCGTATCGGCCGCCGCCGCGAGTGCGGGGAAGGCCGTCAGCACCATGTCGACCAGATCCGACGCGGGCCGCGTCAGGGGGTCGGTGACCGGCAGGCCGAGCTCGCGACGATGCTCGGAGATCGCGTTGCTCAGCTGGTCATCGGTCATGTCTTCGTGGTTGATCGTGACCCCGATGACGCGGGTGTCGGCGAACGCCTCGATCAAGGCGATCTCGCTGGCGGCCGTCGGCATCGACACCATCGGGAAGTCGCCGAGCACCTTGCGCATCGGCGCGTGCTGCACGATCACGCCGGCTGGGCGGCTGCCACGCAGGATATGAGCCGACGTGATGTACGCGGGGTGGCTGAGCGCCCCCTGGCCCTCGACCACGATCACGTCGGGGTCCTCACCCTCGAACGCGGCGACCACCTGGTGTTCGACCTCGCCCGAGCAGAACTGCGGGACCAGTGCATCCAGTGCCACGCCGTACTTGCCGCCCTGGATCAAGGTGGTTTGGCCGGTGCCCACCATGACCGCCTTGATACCGCGCGCGTTCAGCGCCTGGACCAGCAAGGTGGCGGTGGTGCGTTTGCCGATCGCCCCGTCCGTGCCCAGGATCGCGATCCGGGGACAGGTGACGTCGAAGATCCGTCCCGAGAACAGATGCAGATCGCGTTTGGCCTTCGGCCGGCGTACGTCGGTGATGGTGACGCCGGCGATCACGGCTGCCGCCGCGAATTCCGGGTCGTCGTTGAGGAATTCGTGCAGGCCGTTGATGACGTGCATGCCACGGGCGATGCCGTCGAGCAGCACGACCCGCTGCTCGTTGGACAGCAGGCCGTCGGCGGGCGCCAGCCCACAGATCAGATAGTCGGGAACGTGGCCGGCATGCGAGATGGACTCGGCGAGCGAGGCCAGCACCGGGATGCCGTTGGCGGCGCCGTCCAGGAATTTCCCGGCATCCGCTCCGGCCCGCAGGCTGTCGATGACGCTGAGGATCTGGTACTTCTCGGAATGCCGGACCAGGCCGTTGGCGGTCTTTCCGTCCTGCTCGCCGAATTGGCCCTCGCAGTAGACGATCGCGGTGGAGCCGGCGGGCAGCGCGAAGGGAGTCGCGGCAATGTCGGATTCGCTGCGATCGGGCATGTCGAGGGAAGGGGTACCACTGGCGCGCGAAGGCATGGAGATCCTCTGAGAAGTCTCAGAGAAGGCGACGCAATCGAGGCGGGGCGGTGAGCCCAACGTTCAACGAAGTGGTCTGCCCTGAGGGCCGGCAAGATTACCGACGTGTTAACAGTACCTGATCGGCGCCGTCTACCTCGACGGATCCGGGCCGCGGGGCGGGATCGCCGGGTACGGGGCACGCGCTACGGTGCAACGTGTGCGCCTTCTTCTCGTCGCGGACACCCACGTTCCCAAGCGCGCGCGGGACCTGCCCGCGGTGGTCTGGGCGGCCGTCGACTCTGCCGATGTGGTGCTCCACGCCGGCGACTGGATCTCTCTGAGCCTGCTCGATCAGCTGGCGGCGCGGTCGCGCCGGCTCATCGCGTGCTGGGGCAACAACGACGGTGACGAGCTGCGGGCGCGGCTGCCCGAACGCGCCGACGCGACGCTGGAGGGTCTGCGGTTCACCGTGGTCCATGAGACCGGGGCGGCCGCCGGCCGCGATGAGCGGATGGCGCGGGAGTACCCGGACGCCGACGTGCTGGTGTTCGGACACAGTCACATTCCGTGGGATGCCAGGGCGTCCACCGGCCTGCGGCTGCTGAATCCCGGGTCGCCGACCGACCGTCGGCGCCAGCCGTTCTGCACGTACATGACCGCCTCGGTCGAAGGCGGCGTGCTGACCGACGTCACGCTGCACCGGGTCTGAATCACGGACACGCAGAACCCGCGCGTGGCAATGTCGTAACCATGGAGCAGAAGCCGCCCACCGCCACCATCGCCGCTGCCAACCTCGCGCACCGCGACAGCCTGCCGTTCGAGGACGCCCGGGATTTCGCGGACGCGGATCGCGGCTTTCTCGGAGCCCTCGAGCCGTGCGTGGTGACGGCCGCGGACGGAAGGGTGGTGTGGGACAACGACTCCTATGGCTTCCTCGCCGGTGATGCGCCGGACACCGTGCACCCGAGCCTGTGGCGGCAGTCCCAGCTGTGCGCCAAACAGGGGCTCTATGAAGTGGTCCCGGGCATCTACCAGGTCCGCGGCATGGACCTGTCGAATATCAGCTTCATCGAGGGCGACACCGGCATCATCGTCATCGACCCGCTGGTATCCACCGAGACCGCTGCCGCGGCACTGGCGCTCTACCGGACGCACCGCGGGAATCGTGCGGTGAGCGCAGTTATTTATACCCACAGCCACGTCGATCACTTCGGCGGTGTGCTCGGCGTGACGTCCCAGGCGGACGTCGACGCCGGCACGGTTGCGATCATCGCTCCGGAGGGATTCACCGAGCACGCCGTCCAGGAAAACGTCTACGCCGGCACCGCGATGGCGCGTCGCGCCTCCTACATGTACGGGGCGGTGCTGGCCCGCGGCCCGCAGGGACAGGTCGGCTGCGGGCTGGGGCAGACGCCGTCACTTGGTGAGGTGGCGCTGATCGTGCCGACGGTGGACATCAAGCAGACCGGCGAGACCTACGCCGTCGACGGTATCGAGATCGAGTTCCAGATGGCGCCGGGCACCGAGGCGCCGGCCGAGATGCACTTCTATTTCCCGAAGTTCCGGGCGCTGTGCATGGCCGAGAACGCCACCCACAACCTGCACAATCTGTTGACCCTGCGCGGCGCGCTGGTGCGCGACCCGCACGGCTGGGCCGGCTATCTCACCGAGGCGATCGACGCCTTCGCCGGCCGCACCGATGTGGTGTTCGCCTCGCACCACTGGCCCACCTGGGGGCAGGACAACATCGTCGAATATCTGTCGGTGCAGCGGGATTTGTACGCCTATCTGCACGACCAGACGCTGCGCCAGCTCAACCAGGGCTTCACCGGGAGTGAGATCGCCGAGAGCTTCCAGATGCCGCCCGCGCTGGAGAAGGCCTGGCACACGCACGGCTACTACGGATCGGTCAGCCACAACGTCAAGGCGGTCTACCAGCGCTACATGGGCTGGTTCGACGGCAACCCGGGCCGGCTCTGGCAGCATCCGCCGCAAGCGCTCGGCCCGCGCTACGTGGCGGCGATCGGCGGTATGGACCGGGTGGTCGAGCTCGCCAGGTCGGCCTTCGACGACGGTGACTACCGTTGGGCGGCAACGCTACTCGACCACGCGATCTTCACCGACGAGAACCACGCCGGTGCCCGCGAGTTGTACGCCGACACGCTGGAGCAGCTGGCCTACGGCGCCGAGAACGCGGTGTGGCGCAACTTCTTCCTGTCCGGGACCACCGAATTGCGGGACGGCAGCTTCGGCACCCCCACCCAGACGGCCTCCCCGTCGCTGATGAGTCAGCTGACTCCGGAGCAGATGTTCGACACGCTGGCGATCAACATCAACGGACCGCGCGCCTGGGATCTGGACCTCACCATCGACGTGACGTTCGTCGATGTCGGGGCCGCCTACCGGCTGACGCTGCGCAACGGAGTTCTGGTGCACCGCAAGGTGGCTGACCGGGCGAGCGAAGCGACGGGAAATGGCGCGGCGACGGCGACCGTCACGTTCGCGACCAAGGCCCGGTTACTGGCCTTCGCCGCCGGTGACCGCGAATCCCCGGGGGTCGAGTTCACCGGCGACACCGAAGCATTGCCGAGGCTGCTCGGCGCCCTGGACAAGCCCGACCCGGCGTTCGCGATCATCACGCCCTAGGACGCCATCAGTTGCCGGTGGAAATGGTGTCCACGTCATCGGCGGGCACTTCATATCCGAGATCATCGATGAACGCGACGTGGACCGGTCGCTCTGTGCGCCTGGCCCGGCGGATCATCGTGGGCCCCTGCGGTCGCGGAAGGTGCTTGTCGCCCCACTGTTGGAGCGCGCCGATCAGGATGTGAAGTTCACGGCCGGCGGGCGTCAGATGATATGACGGGCGGCGTCGCTGCCCGGGTTCCTGGTACGACTCCTTTGTCATGACGCCGTGCTCCACCAGCGTTGCGAGGCGATCCGCCAGGCGATCCGGGGGAAGGCCGAGATTACGTTCGAAGTCGACGAATCGGGTCGTTCCTAGAAGGGCTTCCCGAAGGATGAGGATGGTCCAACGCTCGCCGAGCACCGTCATGCTGCGCGCGACCGAGCACTGCCAGTCATCGACGCTCTTCGTTGCCACCCGGTGAACTTTACAGATCTGACTTGACAAAGGCCAGTCAGGTGACCGTTGCCGCCGCGGCGCGGACAATGCGTCCAAGTTCCATAAAAAGCCTGTTGCACAGCACTATTGAACTTTCCAGGTGCGTCCAGGCAACCTGTCGGGAACGGTCTCGTGTCGCATGAGGGGTGGGCCTTGCAGATCGCGTTCCTGGTCGTGACGGCTGAAACAGCCGCCTCAACGGCTTTTTGAGAATTGCAAGAGCGCGAAATCTCTTCACTTTGAAAATCAAAGTGAGGTGGTACGGTGCTCACATGACCTTCATTGATGACTTCGAGCCGGCCCACCTCCGTCTCGTCGAGATATCTCCCACGCTGTGGTGGGTGACGTTCGACAATCCGCCGGTCAACGTGATCGGGACCGAGATGATGAGCGACCTCAAAGAGCTCCTGACCGAGCTGGAATCCAACGACACCGTCAACGTGGTCGTGTTCACCAGCGCCGACCCGGACTTCTATCTGGCGCACTACGACCTGGCCGCCGATCACGCGGCGACCGAGGCGCTTCCGAGCCCCACCGGCCATGCGGCCTGGGTCGATATCACCGTGCGGATCAGCAAGCTGTCCGCAGTCACGATCAGCGCGGTGCGCGGTATCGCCCGCGGGGCGGGTAGCGAGTTCGTGCTCGCCACCGACATCCGCTTCGCCAGCCGTGAGAAGGCCGTCCTCGGCCAGATGGAAGTGGGGTTCGGCGCGGTCCCCGGCGGTGGCGCGGCAGGGCGGTTGCCGGCCCTGGTGGGTCGTGGTCGAGCCTTCGAAATCCTGCTCGGCGGCGGAGACTACGACGGTGACATCGCCGAGCGTTACGGCTACGTCAACCGATCGATCCCCGACAGCGAGTTCGACGACTTCGTCCACGCATACGCGGTGAGAGTGTCGCAATGGGACCATCGCGCCCTCACCGAGATCAAATCGTTCATCAACAAGTACACCCGGCTGCCCGACAGCGAGTACCCGCTGCATTCCGACGCCTTCTGGTCGTCCGTGCCCACCCCGGGTTTCCAGCACGTCACCGCAGGACTCTTCGAGCGCGGCCTGCAGCAGAAAACTGACGTCGAGTACGAGCTGGGTGCCGTCATCGCCGATATCGCATCGACCGCGTCGACAGTCTCGGACTGATGGGCCATCTCGAGGGGAGAGAATTCATGTCCATCGTCTCCGGGCGCGCACAGTGGTACGGCTCGTTCAAGGAAGGCAGCGGAACGCTGTCGACGGCGACCACCGACACCGTCGCGCAGGCGCCGTACACATTCGCCAGCCGATTCGAAGGCGCGCCCGGGGCCATCCCCGAAGAGCTCCTCGTCACCGGTCATGCAGGGTGCTACAACCATGCATTGGCCAACATCGCGCACAAGGCCGGCGTTGTCGTCGAGTCCATCATCACCACAGCCAAACTCACCATGGGCACCGATGATCAGGGCACCGATGGCCATGGCTACTCGGTTGAGGGTATCCATCTCCTCGTCGAGGCCGACCTACCCGGGGTTAGCGACGAGACATTCGAGGAACTCACCGAACAGGCTCGCGCTCTATGCGCCATCTCGAAGATCCTCAGAATCCCCATCACCTTGGAATCGACCCGCGTCACCCCCTCTGCGCCTGCCGAACGCTGACAAAGACGCCCAACATCGTCTGCATTTCAGGGCATGCCACCGTCGACGCGCAGGATCGAACCGCTGGTGTAACTCGACGCGTCGGAGGCGAGAAACAGTGCGGCCCCGATGATCTCGGGCGGGTTGCCGAGTCGTTTCAGCGCGAAGTGCTGAGCGCCGGCCCGGGTCGCCTCCAGATCCCAGGCGTCGCTGATGTCGGTCAGGAACGGTCCCGGCATCAGGGTGTTCACCCGCACCGTCGGGCCGAACGCCAGGGCGAACCCTTCGGTCAGCGCGTTCAGTCCGGCCTTGGAGGCGGCGTAGGGCAGGAACGCGGGATCGGGTTTGCGTGAGCCGCTGGTGCTGATGTTGATGATCGACCCGCCGCCGTCGGCGACCATGCGTTCCCCGACCAGCGCCGAAAGCCGGAACGGGCCTTTGAAATTCAGGTTCATCACCGCATCGAACAGCTTCTCCGACACCGATGTCAGCGACTCGTACAGCGGCGACATGCCCGCGTTGTTGATCAGCACGTCGACCTTGCCGAACCGGTCGTAGGAGGCGTCGACCAGGCCGTCGAGCTGATCCCAGCGCCCGACGTGCACCTGGTAGGGGAGGGCCGCGCGCCCGGTGGCCGCGGTGATCTGCTCGGCGGTGGCAACGCAGGACTCGTAGTTGCGGCTGGCGATGATCACGTCGGCGCCGCACTTGGCCATCGCGAACGCCATCTCCCGGCCCAGCCCGCGGCTGCCGCCGGTGATCAGCACCACCCGGTCGGTCAGGTCGAACAGCTCATCGGCGTAACCCATGTCCGGTCCTCCTCGGTATGCGGCCATATGGTGTCATGCGTGCAACTGCTTCTGGTCCGACATGCGTTACCCGTGCGCAGCGAGCCCGGTCAGGGTTCCGACCCGGACTTGTCCGAGGACGGCGTCGCTCAGGCCGCGCGGCTGCCGGGCGCGCTGGCCCGCTTCCCGATCACCCGGCTGGTGAGCAGCCCGCAGCGCCGCGCGGTGCAGACCGGCGGCCCGCTGGCCGACGCGCTCGGTCTGCCGATCGAGGTGGACGACCGGCTCGCCGAATACGACCGCGACATGTCGCACTACGTGCCCATCGAGCAGATCGCCAAGGAGAACCCCGAGGAGCTGGCCCGGCTGGCATCGGGGCACCTACCCACCGGCGTCGACGAACAGGCCTTCCTGGCCCGGGTGGTCGCCGCCGTCGACGACCTGGTCGCCTCGACTGATCACGACGCCACCGTTGCGCTGTTCAGCCACGGCGGCGTGATCAACGTGCTGCTGCACCACATCCTCGGCACCGAGCGCCTGCTGTCGTTCCACGTCGACTACACCTCGGTGACCCGGTTGCTGTCCTCGCGCACCGGAAAGCTGGCTGTCGCCGCGGTCAACGGCACCGAACACGTATGGGATCTGCTGCCCAGAAACCTGCAGTGGTAGACAGTTCGCGTGACATCTCTCGACGGACTCGACCTCGTCGCCCTGGACGCCCACCTGCGCGCGGAGGGCATCGCCCGTTCCGGTGCGCTGCGGGCCGAACTGATTTCCGGCGGTCGCTCCAACCTGACCTTCCGGGTGTTCGACGACGCGTCCACGTGGGTGCTGCGCCGGCCGCCGCTGCACGGGCTCACCCCGTCGGCGCACGATATGGCCCGCGAGTACAAGGTGGTGGCCGGCCTGGCCGGCACCCCGGTGCCGGTGGCCCGCGCGGTCACCATGCGAAACGACGACTCGGTGCTGGGCGCCCCGTTCCAGATGGTCGAGAACGTCGAGGGCCGCGTGGTGCGCAGCGCCGCCGAGCTTGCCGAGTTGGGCGGCCCCGAGGTGATCGAAGGTTGCGTCGACGCGCTGATCAAGGTGCTGGCCGCCTTGCACGCCGTCGATCCGCAGGCCGTCGGGCTGGGCGACTTCGGTAAGGCCGAGGGTTATCTGGAACGGCAGGTGCGCCGCTGGGGCTCGCAGTGGGATCTGGTGCGGCTGACCGACGACACCCGTGACGCCGACGTGTTGCGGCTGCATTCTGCTCTGGCACAAGGCATTCCATCCAGCCCCCGGGCGTCGATCGTGCACGGTGACTACCGCATCGACAACACCATCCTGGACAACTCGGATGCGACCGTGGTGCGCGCCGTGCTGGACTGGGAGCTCTCCACGCTCGGTGACCCGCTGTCCGACGCGGCCCTGATGTGTGTGTACCGCAACCCCAGCTTCGACGAGGTGCTCGGCATGCAGGCGGCGTGGACGTCCCCGCTGCTGCCGTCGGCCGACGATCTGGCCCAGCGGTATTCGCGTGCCAGTGGGCAGGACCTGGGCAACTGGGACTTCTACATGGCGCTGGCGTATTTCAAGCTGGCCATCATCGCCGCGGGTATCGACTTCCGCGCGCGTGAGGGCGGCGCACCGTCGAGCGTCGGGGAGGCCGTGGCGCCGTTGATCGCCGAGGGCCTGAAGCTCGTCTAGAACGTCCGCCGGGCGGCTTTGAGATTCTTGCGGGCGGCGATGCGCAGCTGCACGATGCGGGCGGCGCCGACGAACACCGCGAGCAACCCGCCGCAGACCGCCGCCAGCAGCAGTGCCACCCCCAGCGGCAGCGTCCAGTTCCACCCCAGAAAGTGGAACGTGCCCGAGTCGGTGTTCTGGGCGATGAAGATCAACAGCACGATCAGGATGACGAATCCGGTGATCAGCGATGACCACAGCGCGGCTGCCCGGGTGAACTTGACCGCGTCCTCGGGTGGGGGCGGCGGCGTCGCGGGCTGGTCGGCGGGAAGTTCCGGGACCGGGTCCGACGCGGCGGGATCGGTGCTCATGACCCCATCCTTGCCCTTTCCGCGGCGGAAGCAAACCACTTCACGGTGAACTAAAGCCCGGCATGTCGCGCCGTTGCCCGTTACTGTCGAGGAACTTGTCACGCAGAAACAGCCAACATGGCCGAGGGGACGGTATGCGCTGTAGACGGACTTCCAGGCGAGCGGAGCGACGGGGAGTATCCGGCGCGGTCGTCGTCATCACAGCGCTGGTCGCCTTGATGAGCACAGGATGCGGGAGCTCGAACCCGCTCGGTGGCGGCGAGGTGTCCGGCGATCTGAAATCGATCGCCGTCGGCTCGGCCGATTTCACCGAGTCCAAGATCATCGCCGAGATCTACGCTCAGGCGTTGGAGGCCAACGGCTTCACCATCAAACGGCAGTTCGGCATCGGTAGCCGCGAAACCTACATCCCCGCCGTGCAGGATCATTCGATCGACCTGATCCCGGAGTACACCGGCAACCTGCTCCAGTATTTCGACAAAGACGCCACCGCCACCACCTCCGACGCCGTGCTGCTGGCGCTGCTGAAAGCGGTTCCCGGCGATCTGTCGATCCTGTATCCGTCACCGGCCGAGGACAAGGACACCCTGGCGGTATCCGCGGCGACGGCACAGAAGTGGAACCTGAAGACCATCGCCGACCTCGCCGCACATTCGGCCGAGGTGAAAGTCGGTGCCCCATCGGAGTTTCAGACCCGGCAGACCGGGCTGGTGGGTCTGCAGCAGAAGTACGGCCTGAACATCTCGCCCGCCAACTTCGTCGCGATCAGTGACGGCGGCGGTCCCGCGACCGTGCAGGCGCTGACCAGTGGGGCCGTCACCGCCGCCAACATCTTCAGCACGTCACCGGCCATCGAGAAGGACAAGCTGGTCCCCCTTCAGGACCCCAAGAGCGTCTTCCTGGCCGCAAATGTGGTGCCGCTGGTCGCTTCCCAGAAATTGTCCGACAGCCTGAAATCCGTGCTCGATGCCGTCAGCGCGAAGTTGTCCACCGAGGCGCTGATCGAGCTCAACACCTCGGTCGAGGGCAACAAGGGCGTCGACCCCGACGAGGCAGCAGGAAAGTGGATCAGGGACAACGGTTTCGACAAACCCCTCCCCGGTAAGTGAGTACCCGATGATCACCTTCACCAACGTCACCAAGAAGTACCCGGACGGCACCGTCGCCGTGGACGACCTGACGCTGGATGTACCCGAGGGCACACTGGCCGCGTTCGTCGGACCGTCGGGCTGCGGCAAGACCACCTCGATGCGGATGATCAACCGGATGATCGACCCCACCTCCGGCACGCTCACCGTCAACGGTGACGACGTCACCAAGGTCGATCCGGTCAAGCTGCGCCTGGGTATCGGTTATGTCATCCAGAGCGCCGGGCTGATGCCGCATCAACGGGTCATCGACAACGTCGCCACCGTGCCGGTGCTCAAGGGCGAAACACGCCGTGCCGCACGTAAAGCCGCGCTCGGCGTGCTGGAACGGGTGGGGCTGGACCCGAAACTGGCCGACCGGTATCCCGCGCAGCTCTCCGGTGGTCAGCAGCAGCGCGTCGGTGTCGCCAGGGCGCTGGCCGCCGACCCGCCGATCCTGCTGATGGACGAGCCGTTCAGTGCCGTCGACCCCGTGGTGCGCGAGGAATTGCAGACCGAAATCCTGCGGCTGCAAAGCGAACTGCGCAAGACCATCGTGTTCGTCACGCACGACATCGACGAGGCGGTGAAACTGGGGGACAAGGTGGCCGTGTTCGGCCGCGGCGGCGTGCTGCAGCAGTACGCCGAACCGTCGTTCGTGCTGTCCAACCCGGCCAATGAGCTGGTCTCCGGTTTCGTCGGCGCCGACCGTGGCTACCGTGGCTTGCAGTTCTTCGGCGCGGCCGGGCTGCCGCTGCACGAAATCCGTCAGGTCGCCGAGGCCGAGATCGACGCCCAGCAGTTGGCGCCCGGCGAATGGGCGCTGGTCACCCGCGCCGACAAGCCCTTCGCCTGGATCAACGCCGAGGGCGTCGAGGTGCACCGAAAGGGAAGCGCACTCTACGACAGCACCGTCGGCGGTGGCTCGTTCTTCCGGCCCGACGGCAGCCTGCGGCTGGCGCTGGACGCCGCACTGTCCTCCCCGTCCGGGCTGGGCGTCGCGGTCGACGACGACGGCCGCCTGCTCGGTGGCATCCAGGCCGACGACGTGTTGGAGGCCCTGAAGAAACAGCGGCGCGTGCCGAAGGTCGGGTAGCGGTGTGAGCTATCTGCTGACCCATCTGGACAAGGCCTGGGCGCTCGCGTTGATCCATCTGCGGCTGTCGTTGGTGCCGATCGTGCTGGGGCTGCTCATCGCGGTACCGATCGGTGCGGTGGTGCAGCGCACCACCTTGCCGCGCCGGGCCGTCACCGTGATCGCCAGCGTCATCTTCACCATTCCGTCGCTGGCGCTGTTCGTCGCGCTGCCGCTGGTCATCCCGACCCGGATCCTGGACGAGGCCAACGTCCTGGTCGCGCTCACGCTGTACACCACCGCGCTGCTGGTGCGCGCCGTCCCGGAAGCCTTGGACGCCGTGCCCGCCGATGTGCTGGACGCGGCCACCGCCGTCGGCTACCGGCCGTTCACCCGGATCGTCAAAGTCGAACTGCCGCTGGCCATCCCGGTACTCATCGCCAGCCTGCGGGTGGTGGCGGTGACCAACATCTCGATGGTGTCGGTCGGCTCGGTGATCGGTATCGGCGGGCTGGGTACCTGGTTCACCGAGGGTTATCAGGCCAACAAGAGCGGACAGATCATCGGCGGCATCATCGCGATCTTCGTGCTGGCGGTGGTGATCGACACGCTGATCCTGTTGGCGGGCAAGGCGATCACGCCGTGGGCCCGCACCAAGGCAGGTGCCCGGTGAACTTCCTGCAACAGGCGCTGTCCTTCATCTTCACCGCGTCGAACTGGTCCGGTCACGCCGGCCTGGGCGTACGGATCGCCGAACATCTGCAGTACACCGCGATCGCGGCGGTGTTCTCGATACTCGTCGCCGTCCCGGTCGGCCTGCTCATCGGGCACACCGGCCGCGGCACCTTCCTGGTGGTGACCGGCGTCAATGCGCTACGCGCCCTGCCCACCCTCGGCGTGTTGTTGCTCGGCGTGCTGCTGTGGGGGCTCGGCCTGATCCCGCCGACCGTCGCGCTGATGCTGCTGGGCATCCCGCCGCTGCTGGCCGGGACGTACGCCGGTATCGCCAACGTCGACCGCGCCGTCGTCGACGCGGCCCGGTCGATGGGCATGACCGAACGCCAGGTGCTGCTGCGGGTGGAGGTGCCCAATGCGCTGCCGCTGATCCTCGGCGGGCTGCGCACCGCCACCCTGCAGATCGTGGCCACCGCCACCGTCGCGGCCTACGCCAGCCTGGGCGGGCTGGGCCGCTACCTGATCGACGGCATCAAGGTGCGCCAGTTCCACATCGCTCTGGTCGGCGCCCTGATGGTCACCGCGCTGGCGCTGATCCTGGACGCCGCGATGGCTTTCGCGGTCTGGCTGTCGCAGCCGGGCGGCGACCGGTGGCG
The DNA here is from genome assembly GCF_054404835.1 of Mycobacterium sp. BMJ-28. NCBI lineage: Bacteria > Bacillati > Actinomycetota > Actinomycetes > Mycobacteriales > Mycobacteriaceae > Mycobacterium > Mycobacterium sp. BMJ-28. Next base: position 247,370 of record NZ_CM136783.1, read on the forward strand.
GCGCTTCCCGCAGCCCCTGCTGGACGACGAAGTCGCGCTCGAATCACGATCGGGTGCGAGTCGAGGGCCGAGTTCGGAACGCGGCTACGAAGCCGGGGGTCCGTCGCCTACGGTAGAGAGGTGACTGACCCAGCCCCTCAATCAGGCACTGGCGCATCCGACAGCCCATGGCCGGCCATTCTCACCTGGCGAGCCCATGACCAGCCCAGGATGGAGTCGGTGCGGGTGCAGCTTTCCGGCAACCGGATCAAGGCCTACGGCCGGATCGTCGCGGCCGCCACCGAGTCACACCCCGCGTTCAGCGCCTCCTATGACCTGGTCACCGACGAGGCCGGGGCCACCAAGCGGCTGTCGCTGACCATGACGCTCGCCGAGCGGGAACGCCAGCTCTCCATCGCCCGCGATGAGGAGAACATGTGGCTGGTACAGGATCACCAGACCCGGCGGGCGGCCTTCGACGGTGCCCTCGACGTCGACGTGGTCTTCAGCCCGTTCTTCAACGCGCTGCCCATCCGGCGCACCGGGCTGCACCAGAAGTCCGAATCGCTGAGCTTGCCGGTGGTCTATGTGCGGCTGCCGGAGCTCTCCGTCGAACTGGAGACCATCAGCTACGCCAGCGCACCGGAGGGCATCAACCTCAAGTCGCCGATCAACGAGACCACCATCACCGTCGACTCCGACGGATTCATCCTCGATTACCCAGGACTGGCAACGCGGATCTGATCACCCCGCCGGCCCGGCCGGCGGCGGCGAGTTCGGCCCGCCAGTTCTCCTCGCCGATGATCACGTGCATGATGTCGGGCCGGCTGAAGCTGTCATAACGGACCCGGGCGGCATGTCCGGCGTCGACCAGATCGGCCACCGAGGTGTGCGCGGCCAGATGATCCCTGGCCTGGGTGAGCAGCTCCAGGGTGCGGTTCAGCTGAGACAACAACTCATCGGAATTGGCCTCGCACATGGCACGCACCAGGTCCGGGGCGGTCGCGGCCACCCGGGTGCCGTCCCGGAACGACCCGGCGGCCAGCGCGAAGGCCAGCGGCACATCACCCGCGGTGACGGCCAGCGACTCGGCGAGCAGGTGCGGCAGGTGCGAGATGGCGGCCGCGGCGGCGTCGTGTTCGTCGGAGCGGGCCGGCACCACGAACGCCTTGCAGTCCAGCGCCAGGTTCATCACATCGGTCCAGACCTGCGCGTCGACATCGTCGTCGACGCTGATCACCCACGGGGTGCCGGTGAACAGCCCGGCGCTGCCGGCGGCCCAGCCGGAATGCGCGGTGCCCGTCATGGGGTGGCCACCGACGAACCGGGACCGCAAGCCGTGTGCCTGCACCTCGCGCAGTACCGCACCCTTCACGCTGATCACATCGGTCAGCGCGCAGTCCGGGGCGATCCGGCCGATCCGGTCCAGCATCGAGCCCAGCGCGGGCACCGGGATCGCCAGCACGATCAGGGCGTTGCTCGCCGCGGCGCGGGTCAGCGCCTGATCCAGGGTGGCGGTGGCATCGAACCCGTCCAGCCTGGCGGCTGCCACCCCGTCGATCGAGCGGTTGTAACCGAAGACGTTCCGTCCGGCTGCCGTCGCGGCGCGCATCAACGAGCCGCCGATCAAACCCAGGCCCAGCACGCACACCGGTGTGTCGGTCACCGCTCAAGGTTGGCATACCGCCGGGTCCGCGGTCATTAGGTGGTCAAAGCCCTCGGTCTGCGACTAGCGTTAGCCCCATGGGAGCACAGCGTGCGCCGGCGCAGGACGCTGCCGACCAGCCCGAGGGTTTCGGGGTCGCGGTCGTCCGTGAGGACGGTAAGTGGCGTTGCGCGCCGATGCGGCGTGCCGCGCTCACCAGTCTGACCGCCGCCGAGACGGAGTTGCGTGAATTGCGCAGTGCCGGCGCCGTTTTCGGATTGATCGACGTGGACGACGAGTTCTTCCTGATTGTCCGGCCGGCCCCGGCGGGCACGCGTCTGCTGCTCTCGGACGCCACCGCGGCGCTTGACTATGACATTGCTGCCGAAGTCCTGGACAAGCTGGACGCCGACATCGACGACGAGGACCTCGAGGACGCCGACCCGTTCGAGGAGGGTGACTTGGGGGTGCTCTCCGATGTCGGTCTGCCCGAGGGTGTGCTCGGGGTGATCATCTCCGACATCGACATGGAGGTCGACGAGCAGATCACCGCGATCGCGCAGCGGATGGGATTCGACTCGGAGCTGTCCGCGGTGCTCGACAAGATCGGTCGGTGACCGCCGACGAATCCCTGATCCGGCTCGCTCTGCAGGCCGCCGGAGCGGCGGGTCGCCACGATGTGCCGATCGGTGCGGTGGTGTTCGGTCCGGACGGAACCGAGCTGGCCCGTGCCGCCAATGCCCGCGAAGAGCTCGGTGACCCGACCGCGCACGCCGAGATTCTGGCGATGCGCGCGGCCGCGAGCCGGTTGGGTGACGGCTGGCGACTGGAGGGCTGCACCCTCGCGGTGACGGTCGAACCGTGCACCATGTGCGCCGGGGCGATCGTGATGGCCCGGGTCGGCCTGCTGGTGTTCGGGGCGTGGGAGCCCAAGACCGGGGCGGTCGGATCGTTGTGGGACGTGGTCCGCGACCGCCGGCTGACCTACCGTCCGCAGGTGCGCGGCGGGGTGTTGGCGCAGGAGTGCGCGGCGCCGCTGGAGGAGTTCTTCGCACGCCATCGACGCGATTAGGGCCAGCCCCGTCATCCCGGTAAGCTGCCTCCCGGTGGCGTGTCCGAGCGGCCTAAGGAGCACGCCTCGAAAGCGTGTGACGGGTAACCCCCGTCCGAGGGTTCAAATCCCTCCGCCACCGCCATAGCGCAATCGTCGGAACCCCGGCGGACGAAAGTCCGCCGGGGTTCTTTCGTGTCCGGGTCTTCGAGCCGCCACCGTCTGGGGCGCATGATGGGGGAATGGTCCATCGCGATCGCGACGACACCGGCCGGCCGCGAAGCTCCCGGCCCCGCGACGAGCTGGGCCGGCCCCTGCCACCGGGCAGCACCGGTGTTCCGCGCATCCCGGACGACTTACATCTACCGCCGGAGAAGACGCTCGGCTATGCCCAGGATCTGCTGGATCGAGGTTTGGCTTTCCATGCGCACGAGGTGCTGGAAGCGGCCTGGAAGGACGGCCCCGTCCGGGAGCGGGGGCTGTGGCAGGCACTGGCACAGCTGGCGGTCGGGATCACCCACGTCCAACGCGGTAACCGCGCGGGGGCGATCAAGGTGCTTCGGCGGGCGGGCGCGGGACTTGCCGGCGAGGCCACGGCTGCGCACGACGTCGATACCGCGGGCTTGAGCGCGTACGCGCAGGCGCTGATCAAAGATCTCGACGCGGCCGTGGACATCGCACCCAGAGACCTCCGGCCGCGGTTGACGTTCGGGTCGACGACGTAGCAACAGGCTGTCTGCGATTCAGCCCTATAGTCGAAACCGATAGCGTCTAGGGTTCCGGCGTCGCGCACGTGCCTGGTCCGAGCGACGCCACCGCGGCTCCCGACGAGGCGCGGTCATCTGAACGGACAAAAGCCTGGAGGATCTCCGACGGTGCGCCGCGTGCCATCGAGAAGGTCCTCATGCTCGCACTTCTCGTCCTTCTTCTTCTCGCGCTGGGCGCCGGCGCCCTCGGCGGATTGGTCGGCACCGGCTCGTCGTTGATCCTGCTGCCCGTGCTGGTGCTCCTCGATGGACCGCGGGTGGCTGTACCGGTGATGGCGATAGCGGCCGTGCTCGCCAACGTCGCCCGCGTCGCAGCGTGGTGGCGCCAGATCCGGTGGCGGCCGGTGATCGCCTATGCGTTGCCGGGAACCCCGGCCGCCGTGCTGGGTGCGCACACCTTGATGACCGTTCCGCAGATCGTCGTCGACGGGGTGCTCGCGGCGTTCTTCCTGGCGATGATCCCGATCAGGCGCATCGCGGCGGCGCGGCAGTGGCGGGTACGCCTGTGGCACCTGGCGATCGCGGGTGTGGTCGTCGGCTTCCTGACCGGGCTGGTGCTGTCCACCGGGCCGCTCAGCGTGCCGATCTTCACCGCCTTCGGGCTCAGCGGCGGCGCCTTCCTGGGCTCGGAGGCCGCCAGTGCACTGGTGCTCTACACCGGCAAGCTCGCGACCTTCGGACAGTTGGGTGTGCTTGACCACGACATCGTCATCCGCGGAATCCTCATCGGCGCGGCCCTGATGGTCGGACCGTTCCTGACCCGCCGCATCGTGCGCCGGGTTGCGCCCAGCACCTACGCCGCGATGATCGACGCCGTCCTGGTGGTGTCCGCGGTCGGCATGTGCTGCGCGGTGTTCCGGCACTGAGGTCTCAAGCTGCCACCGTCGCGCTGGCCTTGACCGGCGCCGTCCCGATCACCGTGCCGTGCGCGGTGCCTTTCGGGGTGTCGATGTCGATGATGGTCCCGGGTGCCGGCACGTCGCCCTCGTCGGTGCCGGCGAACCACGCGGTCAGCCACGCGACGGTCAGGTCTTGGACGGCGGGCGGGTTCTGCGCCTGCGGGATCCCTGCGACCAGGTACGCGGCGAACTGGATCAGCGAGTTGCCGCCCTGCATCGAATCCATGTGCACACCACCGGACAGGATCACTCCGTTGAATCGGTCCGGCCGCGCCGTCGAGAGGTCCTGGTTGACGGTGCTGATGAAGTTGAACAGGTTCGGGGGCGCGCCGATCTCGCGGATCGGGACGTATTGGCCGCCGTTGGCCTGATAGGTGTCGAGCTTGCCCAGCGCGTCGGACAGGGTGCTGCCGGTCGGCACCCCGTCCAGCAGGATCACCCCGACCAGGTCCTTCGCGGCGCCGTTCTCGGCCAGGAATCCGGCAGCGCCGGAGACCAGGTTGGCACCCAGCGAATGCCCGGCGAGCGCGAATTTCTGCGGCAGCGCCGCCGTCGCCGGATCCAGGCCGTAGCGGGTGGCATATCCCGCGGCGAGCGCGCTCTGGGTGAGCGCTTCGCGGTTGCCGTCGAACAGGTCGGCAATCTGCGCTGCCATGCCGGTGCCGCCGAGCCAGTGATCGTCACCGGCGAACCAGTTCGACGGCAGGGTCGGGGTGACCACCACGCTGTTGGTGCGCTCGGCGAGATTGGCCGCCGTGTAGCTGTACATCGGGCCCAGCGCGAAGAATCCGTGCTGCAGCAGGATCATCCGGGTGGGCGGCGCCCCGGTATCCGGGTCAGGTTCCGGGTAGTACCAGTTGGCCTGCACCCGCTGCCCGTTGCTCAGCAGGATGGTGGAAGAACGCACCGTGACCGTGCTTTTCGCCGGCAGCACCGGCGGCCCGGTGAACAGCTTCTCCAGCGCCTGCAGCGCGTTGACGGCTACCGATCCGACATTGTTGAACAAATTGGTGACGGCCTTGGCGATCACCTTGATCGGGTTGGATGCCGTGGGCGCGGCCTTGGCGGTGACGGGCTCGGTGGCCAGCCGCAGAGTGGACGGCGCCGCGGTCTTGGCCGCCGGCGGAGTCGTCGCGGGCGAGGCGGTCTTGGCCGGTTCGGACTTCGTCTCCGACGCGGCGGAAAGCTTCGATTCGGCGCTGGATTCGCTCTTGTGCACGGTGTCGGACTGCGTTGCCGAACGGACGGCCGGCTTCTTCTTTTTCTTCTTGGGCGGCACCGCCTCGGTGGCCTTCTCGCCCTGCGCTTCGGTTTTCGGAGTACCGGCACCAGCCGGTGGCGACTGCTGCTCCGACGGCGGTGACCCGGTGGTCCCCGATGTGGTAGCAGGCGACTCGGTGTCGGCCACCGCCACGGCGGCACCGGTCAGCACGCCGGCCGACAGTCCGGCGGTCAATACGCCCGCACTCACCCATCGCGACAAACGCTGCACAGCCGACCCCTCAGTCGAAGCAAACCCGCCCCGATCCTGACAGGAGTCCGCTGCACGCTGGGCGGTTTTGGGTCAGGCGGCCGCGGCGCTGGTGTCGGTGTCGCTCGGTGCCTCGCCGGCGGGCGCGGTCGGCGGATCCTGGGTTCCGGTGGTCGGTGGGTCGGCCTTCTCGGGTTCGGGGTCCGCGACGGTCGGGGTTTTCACCGGGTGGGCTGTCGGTTTCGCACCGGCCAGCGTCGTCGGGGTCACCTTGTTGCCGTCGGTCAGATCGGTGGGCCCGCGCGCCGCCGGGGTGGTGGATACGGACGCGGGCTTCTTCGGTGTCCGGCCCAGCAGGTTGTCCAGCCCCTGGCGTAGTGCCTGAGGGGTGGCGGCTACCGCCTCGGCGATCTTGTGCGGCGGGGTGACCATCGAGAAGGTTTGCCGGACTTCGGGATTCAGGTTCTTTCGGTCGGTGTAGGCCATGTCGACCATCACCTTCAGCATCGGTTCCACCGCGCCGAGCAGGCGCTCCACCGGCTGGCTCACACGCAGCACCGCCGCAACCGCACGGACCGGAGCCAGCAGGGGCAGGTGCTGGTTCGGAATCAAGACGTAGGTGTCGTGGCCGTGCGCCGCATTCTCGACGGTCTTGGTGTAGTTGCCCGCGCCGTCGAGGTGGTCGGAGTCGTAGTAGGCGTCGGGATGGGTGTAGGCGACTGCCAACAGCGAGTTCGCCAGGGCGAGTGGGTTGAAGTACGCCGGAAAGTCGGCGTACGGATCGTATTCGTTGGTCACGTAGGTGGTGTCGTACGCCGTTGGCTGGGCCACCCCCATTCCCGGTATCAGAAAAGGGATCCCGACTCCGGGGAACCGGGCGAAGATCCCGCCGTTGGGGATGAACGGCGCCGCGATCTCGACGAAGCTCAGATTCTCCGGCGCTGGCGCGGCGACATCGGTGCGAAGGTTGCGCTTCTCCTGTTCGGCCAGCAGCGACCCCTCGGAATACGACACGACGATCACCTTCTCCGGCGTCGTCGTCACCAGCTGGTGCAGTCCCGGCATGCCGGTGCGCACGCTGTCGATCATGTTGAGCGACGCGGGGTAGGGCGAAGGCACGTAGTCATACCCATCCGGCACCGCGTCGCCGGAGAGCTTGGCCGGGATGTTCGCGGCGCCCGGATCGCCGCGGCCGCCGAGCCCGATCACCGTGTTGGTCAGCCGGTACAGCAGATCGGATACCAGGACGGCGGCGTTGGGCGCGCAGGCGAGCGCAATCGTCATCGCCAGCACTGCCAACAGCGCCGGCATTTTTCGGGTCGAAGTATGGGCGGCCATGATTCTCCCTCGGCGCACTGTCATAGGGCACCTGAATCAGAGGTTACGCCGGGATGACGTTGCTGTGCCGAAATTGACACATCCGCGTCATGTGGGCGTGTGCGCCGTGTCCCTGCGCGTTCGCCGGCGGTTTACCTTCGCGGTGATATTCGTCAAAGTATGGGCGCGCCAATCGAATTGGCGGCAGCACTGTGTCACAGTGGACCCATCATGGCGAACAGGGTGAAGAGGTCGGCGGTGTGGCGGGACCCGTTGTCGTTGTCCTTCGAGGTGCACCGGCGGGTATTGCTGGCGCGGCTGCGCCGACATCAGCGCCGGCACCCGGCCGGGGCTCCGGTTTCGCCGCGTCGCTGATCGGGTTCGTGGCCGCTGGTGACGCGCTAGAGTTCTGGCCATGCAGGCAGTTCGGGGTTTCGTCGTCGCGGGTGCGCTCGCCCTGGGACTGGCGGGAGTCGCCGCGCCCGCCGCCCACGCGGATGTCGTGGCGTATCTGGTGAATGTGACTGTGCGGCCCGGTTACAACTTCCCCAATGCCGACGCCGCCGTCGGGTATGGCCAGAGCATCTGCGACAGGGTGGCGGGTAAGAAACCCTACGCACAGTTGGTCAACGAGGTGAAGGGCGACTTCAACACCGCCGACGACTATCAGGGCGCCTACCTGATCAACCAGGCCGTCAACGAGTTGTGCCCGGCCCAGATCTGGCAGTTGCGCCAGTCCGCTGCCGGCTACACCGGCTCGGCCTGACTCTTTCCTACGACAACGGCGGCGCCCCGATTCGGGACGCCGCCGTCGTCATGTCCTGCTGCCCGGGTCAGTTCGGGCAGGTGACCTCGATGGTGAACGGCTTGTTCACCGGCGTCATGGGGTTGGCCATGTCGATGCCGGTGGCGGTGCCGCTGATCTTGTAGGTCTTGCCGTCCTTCTCGGCCTTCGCCTCGCCCTGGCCGGCCCCGGACTGGTAGCCCAGGGTGACGCCGTTGACGTTGCCCAGGCCCACCGAGGTGACGGTCGGGGTGTCGCCGTCGCTGAGGACGGCGGCGATGCCGGTGGCGGCCTCGCCGATGGCGATGTTGACGTTGCCGCCCATGGTGGCGCACACGACCGAGCCGTTCACGGTCTGGTCGGCGCCGTCGATGGTGACCTTGGTCCCGCCCGAGCCGGAACTCACGCTCGGCGATGCCGAGGCCGACGCCGAGCTGGAGCTCTTTTCCGAGCTGGATGAGCTGGAGGACTTTTTGTCATCCGAGGAACAGCCGGACAGTCCGGCGATCAGAATCGCCGCGCCACCCAGGGCGACCACGAATTCACGCTTCACGACCGATCTCCTTAACTTGTGCGATCCCTTTTCAAGATCGCTTGATGATCCCTGAGCAGTATGGAGCTCGGCGCAGACATAGATACCGTTATGCGCGAAAATCTTGACGATGCGTCACCTGCGGGTAAACCGCAGTTCAGCACGCCACCTTCACGGTGAACCGGCTCTGCGCGCTGAAGCTGGCATTGTCGGTGCGGAATCCCTGGGCCGTCCCGGAGATGTCGTAGGTCCGGCCGGTCATGCTCACGGTGGCGTCCGGCTGGCCGAGCCCGGCGTTGTAGCTGCCGGTGAATCCGCCCACATTCCGGAAGCTGACCGCTTCCGCGGTGAGCGCGTCCTGGTTGGACACCATGACGCTGATCCCGGAGGTGTCATCACCGGTCTTGATGGTGGTGAGGAAGCCCGCGGGTGAGCAGCTCACCGCGTGGGTGGTGCCGGCGTCGCGGCCGTCGATGGTGATCTGGGCGGTGCCCGGGCTGAGCGTGCCCGGCAGTGCGGCCGGTTGCGGGGACGATGAGCATGCGGCCGCGCTCGCCGTGACGGCGGCCAGCGCCGCGATGCCGGCCAGCGATCTCATCCTCATGTAGTGAATCTACGACCGAGAGCGGCCACGCACCGGGACTTCGCGGTTGATTGAATGTCGGGGTGAGCGAGCAGTATTTCGATGTGCAGGCCGAACTGCCTGGCGGTCCGGGCCGGGTCGGGGTCATCCACACCCCGCACGGTGACATTCAAACCCCGGCGTTCATCGCCGTCGGAACCCAGGCAACGGTCAAGGCGGTGCTGCCCGAGACGATGAAAGAGATTGGGGCACAGGCAATTCTGGCCAACGCCTACCATCTGTACCTGCAGCCGGGCCCCGACGTCGTGGATGAGGCCGGCGGCTTGGGTGCGTTCATGAACTGGCCAGGCCCGACCTTCACCGACAGCGGCGGCTTCCAGGTGCTCTCTCTGGGGGTCGGGTTCAAGAAGGTGCTCGCGATGGACGCGACGCGGGTGCAAGCCGACGACATCATCGCCGAGGGCAAGGAAAGGCTGGCCCACGTCGATGAGGACGGGGTGACCTTCCGTTCGCATATCGACGGTTCGTCGCACCGTTTCACCCCCGAGGTGTCGATCGGCATCCAGCATCAGCTCGGGGCGGACATCATCTTCGCCTTCGACGAGCTCACCACGCTGGTGAACACCCGTGGCTACCAGGAGCAGTCGGTGCGCCGCACGCACGACTGGGCGGTGCGCTGCCTGGCGGAGCACCACCGGCTCACGGCGGCCCGGCCGGGCAAGCCGGCGCAGGCGTTGTTCGGTGTGGTGCAGGGCGCGCAGTATGAGGATTTGCGTCGGCAGGCGACCCGCGGACTCGTCTCCATCGTCGACGAGGACGGCCGCGGCTTCGATGGGTACGGCATCGGGGGTGCGCTGGAGAAGCAGAATCTGGCCACCATCGTCGGCTGGGTGACCAGTGAACTGCCCGCCGACAAGCCGAGGCACCTGTTGGGGATCAGTGAGCCCGACGACCTGTTCGCCGCGGTGGCCGCGGGCGCGGACACCTTCGACTGTGTCTCCCCGTCACGGGTGGCCCGCAATGCGGCCGTGTATTCGGTGACGGGGCGCTACAACATCACCGGGGCGCGCTACCGCAGGGACTTCACCCCGATCGACGCCGAATGCGATTGCTACACCTGCGCGCATTACACCCGGGCCTACCTGCACCACCTGTTCAAGGCCAAGGAGATGCTGGCCTCGACGTTGTGCACGATCCACAACGAGCGGTTCACCATCCGGCTGGTCGACCAGATCCGCGCGGCCATCCTGGCCGGTGAGTTCGACGAGCTGCGCGAGCACGTTCTGGGCCACTACTACGGGACGGACCTGCGGCCTTCTTAGACGCATGCACAATAAGGGCATGGCGACAGGCGTTGGGACGAGCACAGATCAAGCCGACGCGCAGACGCTGCTGGTCCAGATGCTCGACCCGGCAGTGCGTGCGGACCCGTACCCGGTGTTCGCGCGGATCCGCGAACAAGGACCGATGGTTCTGCCGGACGCCAGCATGGTGGTGTTCTCCGGATTCGCGCACTGTGACGAAGTGCTGCGGCATCCGTCCTCGTGCAGCGACGGGATGAAATCGTCGGTGGTGCAGCGGCAGATCGCCGAAGGGATCGCTCCTCAGCGGACCGCGACTCCGGGATTCCTGTTCCTCGATCCGCCCGACCACACGCGGCTGCGCAGGCTCGCCCAGCAAGCTTTCTCGCCCAAGGTGGTTCGCGCGCTGGAGCCCGAGATCAACGCCCTGGTAGGCGAACTGCTGGCCCACGCGGACGCCCCGGGCGGCCTGGACGTGGTACCCGACCTTGCCTACCCATTGCCGGTCGCGGTGATCTGTCGGCTGCTCGGCGTCCCCCTGGAAGACGAACCGCAATTCAGTCATGCCGCGGCGCTGCTGGCGCAGGGGCTCGATCCGATCATGACGCTGACCGGCCAGAGCTCCGACAACGCCGACGAGCGCCTGCAGGCCGGCGAATGGATGCGCGCCTACCTGGGCGAGCTGATCGAGCGCCGGCGCGCGACCCCACGCCCGGACATGATCTCCGCGCTCATCGCGGCGGAGGAGGACGGAGACCAGCTGACTGCCGACGAGATCGTCGCCACCTGCAATCTGTTGCTCATCGCCGGTCACGAGACCACGGTCAACCTGATCGCCAACGCCGTCCAGGCGATGCTGCGCGACCCGGCGCAATGGGCAGCGCTGGCGGCCGACCCGGAGCGGGCCAACCTGGTCATCGAGGAGACGTTGCGCTACGACCCGCCGGTGCAACTGGTGATGCGGATAGCCGGCGACGACATGACGGTCGACGGCACGCGGATTCCCGCGGGCGACAGCATCCTGCTGCTGCTGGCCGCCGCGCACCGCGACCCGGACGCCTTCGATCGGCCGGACACCTTCGATCCCGACCGGGAGGGATTGCGGCACTTGGCTTTCGGCAAGGGGCCGCACTTCTGTCTGGGCGCCCCGCTGGCCCGGCTGGAGGCTCGTATCGCCCTGGCCGGGCTGGCGCGGCGGTTCCCGGATGCCCGGTTGACGGCCGAGCCGGAGTACAAGCCGAATGTCACGCTGCGCGGGCTGGCGTCGCTGCGGATCCGCTAGGGGTGGTGCACCATGCCGACCCAGCCGTTGAACTGTGGGGCTTGGGGCGCCTTGATGGTCGGGGTGGCGACCACCTGGATGTGACCGGCGGTCTGACAGATGGTCGCGCCGGCGCCGAGCGGTTTGCACGGCGGACCCGCGGGGGCGGCCGAAGCCGGGAGGGCGAGGGCGAGCGCGGCGGCTCCGGAGATGAAGGCGGCGGCGGCGAAGAGTGGGACGGTGCGCATGTCTGCGGTCCTTTCGGGGGATGCACTCAGCCTCGCGGCTGGACCCGGCCGGCACAGCGGTGCTGTCCCCACACATTCATGGGGGTTATCCTGAATGCGATTTCCGTTGCCAGTTGCCATAAATTGGACGTATTCCGTCGCGATAGTCGCGAAATCTAGATGAATCCGCACTAACATCGCCGGCATGCGGATTCTCCTGGTGGGTGCAGGCGGTGTGGGATCGGCGTTCTGCTCGATCGCCGCGCGGCGCGACTTCTTCGAACGGATCGTGGTGTGCGATTACGACGAGGCCCAGGCGTGCCGGGTGGCCGACGGCGTCGGCGACGACCGGTTCACCGGTGTGCGCGTCGACGCGGGTTCGGCGGCGGCGATCGCGGACCTGGTGCGCCGGCACGGCATCACGCATGTGATGAACGCTGTCGACCCGCGCTTCGTGATGCCGGTCTTCAACGGGGCGATCACCGGCGGTGCCGACTATCTGGACATGGCGATGAGCCTGTCGCGGCGCCATCCCGAGCGACCTTACGAACTTCCCGGCGTGAAACTCGGCGACGAGCAATTCGCCGCCGAACCGGACTGGCGGCAGGCGGGCCGGCTCGCGCTGGTCGGCATCGGGGTGGAACCGGGCCTGTCGGACGTCTTCGCCCGGTACGCGGCCGATCACCTGTTCGCCGATATCGACGAACTCGGCACCCGCGACGGCTCCAACCTCACCGTGGACGGCTATGAGTTCGCGCCGTCGTTCTCCATCTGGACCACCATCGAGGAATGCCTCAATCCGCCGGTGATCTGGGAGGCCGACCGCGGCTGGTTCACCACCGAACCATTCAGCGAGCCAGAGGTTTTCGACTTTCCCGGCGGGATCGGTCCGGTCGAGTGCGTGAATGTCGAACACGAAGAGGTACTGCTGATGCCGCGCTGGGTGAAATGCCGGCGGGCCACCTTCAAGTACGGGCTGGGTGCTGAATTCATCGACGTGCTCAAGACGCTGCACAAGCTGGGGCTCGATCGCACGGACAAGGTTTCGGTCGGGGGGCAGCTGGTCAGCCCGCGCGATGTGGTGGCGGCCTGCCTGCCCAATCCGGCGACGCTGGGTCCGCGGATGACGGGCAAGACGTGCGCCGGGCTGTGGGTGACCGGCACCGGCACGGACGGTGAGCCGCGCTCGACCTACCTATACCACGTGGTGGACAACGAGTGGTCGATGGCCGAGTACGGGCATCAGTGCGTGGTGTGGCAGACCGCGATCAATCCCGTTGTCGCCTTGGAACTTCTGGCGAACGGCAGTTGGTCGGGTGCCGGTGTGCTCGGTCCGGAGGCGTTCGATCCGGTTCCGTTCCTGGATCTGCTGACCGCGTACGGATCGCCCTGGGGGATCAAGGAACTCTGAGGCGCGCGGCGCGGGCCTCCAGAAAACGTCTCCGGTCGTCCTCGGACAGGCCGCCCCAGGTGCCGAAGGCTTCCTCGAAGGCGATCGAGTGTTCGCCGCATTCGCGTGCCACCGGACAACTGGCGCAGACCTCGCGCGCCATCTGCTGGCGGCGTTTACGGGCCTGGCCCCGCTCGCCGTCCGGGTGGAAGAACAGGCTGGCGTCCCCGTTCCGGCATCGTGCCCGGAGCTGCCATTCCCGGTCTTGCAGCGCGACCGCGCCCATCGTTGCTCCTTCCTGCAAGTGACCTCGATCACCATTCGGCCTGACGGTATCCGCCGCCGGGGAGCATGTCCAGACAAACATACATAGTGGTATGTCAGTCGTGAGCGTTCTACGTGGGTCGCCCGGGCCGGCGACCGGGCGTCACAGCGGATTGAGAATCCGGTCCAGGAACTGCCGGGTGCGCTCCTCCTTCGGGTTCCCGATGACCTCATCGGGACTCCCCTTTTCCAGGATGACGCCCTGGTCGGTGAACAGCACCTGATTCGATACCTGCCTGGCGAACTGGATTTCGTGTGTGACGATCACCAGCGTCCAACCTTGCACTGCCAGATCCTTGATGACGGAGAGCACCTCGCCGACCAGTTCCGGGTCCAGCGCCGAGGTGGGTTCGTCGAAAAGCACCAGCTTCGGCTTGAGGGCCAGTGCCCGGGCGATGCCCACCCGCTGCTGCTGACCGCCGGACAGCTGGAACGGGTACTGGTCGCGTTTGGCGGCCAATCCGACCTGATCCAGCAATGCGACGGCTTCCGCGACAGCCTCCTCCTTCGGCCGTTTCTGGACGATCACCGGTCCCTCGATGATGTTCTGCAGCACCGTCTTGTGCGGGAACAGGTTGTGCCCCTGGAACACGAACCCGCTGCGCGACTGGAACCGGCGCACCTCGGGTTTCGGTGTCGGCGTGGAGAAGTCGATCTCGACGTCATCCACCCGTATCACGCCCGCGTCGGCCCTGTCGAGGGCGTTGAGGGTGCGCAGTAGGGTGGTCTTACCCGACCCGGACGGGCCGATGATGGTTGTCGCCGTGCCCTTTTCCACGTTGAACGAGACGCCTTTGAGCACCTTGTTGTCGCCGAAGGCCTTCTCGACCCCCTCGGCTGTGACGCGGTACTCGACCTCGTCCTCGGTTTCACTCATCGCGCCACGTACCTCTCCAGTCGGTGTTCCAGGCGGCCCTGGCCGAAGGACAGCACCAGGCAGATCACCCAGTAGTACGCCGCTGCCGTGCCGTAGAGGGCAAAGAACTCGAATGTCGGGGCGGCGACGATCTGAGCCTGCCGCAGTAGTTCGGTGACCAGAATCGTCGATGCCAGCGAGGTGTCTTTGACCAGTGAGATCAGGGTATTCGAAAGCGGTGGTACGGCCACCCGCGCGGCTTGCGGCAGGATGATTCGCTTCAGCGCCCCGGCGTAGTTGAAGCCGATCGTCTCGGCGGCCTCCCACTGCCCCTTCGGGATGCTCTGGATCGCCGACCGGATGATCTCCGCCGCGTAACCGCCGACATTGAGACTGAATGCGATCACCGCGGCGGGGAACGGGTCGATCTTCACGCCGAGTTGGGGGAGCGCGTAGAACACGATGAACAACTGCACCAGCAGCGGTGTGCCGCGGATGATCGAGATGTAGAAGCGCGCGGCGTTGGTGAGGATGACGTTCGGCGAAAGCCGGGCCAGTGCCACAGCCAACGCGATGACGAGTCCGACCGCGAAGCTGATGATGGTCAGCGGGATCGTCGCCGTGATGGCCGCCTTGGCCAGCGGCCACAGGTTGTCGAGGATCAGTTGCCACGCCGAGCGGGCCGCCGGCGCGTTCTGCTGCGCGCCGCCGGGCAGCGGACCCGTACCGGCCTGCCCGGCTCCGGTGGCGTCGGCCTTGAGGTAGCGCTGGGAGATCTCGGCGAGCTTGCCCGATGCCCGCAGCGCATCGATGGCGCCGTTGAGTTCTGGTAGGTAGCCACTGTCCTTGCGGGCCGCGAGTGCCTGCTCACTCTTCTCGGCGGTCTTCGCCGCGATCTTGATCGACTTGTCGCCGGTCTCGGCGAGGTAGGCGTATACCGCGATGCTGTCGTTGACGGTCGCATCGATGCGGCCCTGATTGAGCAGCGTGATCGCCTGGGCGAAGCCCTCCACCGACTGCACGTCGGCCCCGGCGTCGCGGGCGACCTGCGCCCAGTTGCTGGTGATCGACTGGGCGGTCGTCTTGCCCTTCAGATCGGCCAGCGACTTGATCGAATCATTGTCGGCCTTGGTGACGATCACGCCCTCACCCACCGAGTAGGGCTTCGTCAGATCGTACTTTCCTTGCCGCTCCGGAGTGATCGTCACCTCGTTGGCGACGACGTCGAAGCGGTTGGCCTCCAGTGCGGCGAAGATGGAATCCCATGGTGTTTCGACGAATTCGACCTTCACTCCGAGGTCCTCGCCGAGGGCCTTTGCGACGTCGACGTCGTACCCGGCCAGCTGACCGGTCTTGGGATCGTGGTAGCTGAACGGTGCGTAGGTGCCCTCTGTCCCGACGCGCAGCACCCCGGATGACCTGATCGGTGTCGACGGCGGCGTTCCCGTTGCGTCGGCCTTGAGGTACTTCTGCGAGATGCCGGCCAGCGTTCCGTCGGCGCGCAGTTCCCCGAGTGCCTTGTCCAGTTCCGGTAGGTTGCCGCTGTTCTTGCGGGCGGCGAAGCCCTGCTCGCTCTTCTCGCCGACGGTGCCTGCGATCTTCACCGATTTGTCGCCCGTCTCGGCGAGGTAGGCGTAGACGGCGATGCTGTCGTTGATGACGACGTCGACGCGGCCCTGATTGAGCAGCGTGATCGCCTGGGAAAAGCCCTCGACGGTCTCGACGTTGGCACCGGCCTTGCGGGCGACATCGGACCAGTTGCTGGTGGCGCTTTCGGCCGCAGTCTTGCCCCTGACATCCGCAAGGGTCTTGATGGAGTTGTCGTCAGTGCGGGTGACGATCACGCCCTCGCCCACGGTGTACGGCTGCGACAAGTCGTATTTGGCCTGGCGTTCGGGGTTGATGGTCACCTGGTTGGCCACGACGTCGAAGCGGTCCGCTTCGAGTGCGGCGAAAATCGAGTCCCACGGGGTCTCGACGAATTCCACCTTCACGCCGAGTTTCTGGCCGACCGCCTTGGCGACGTCGACGTCATATCCGACCAGTTCACCGGTTTTGGGATCGTGGTAGCTGAACGGCGAATACGTTCCCTCGGTACCGACCCGGAGTACGCCCGCCGACCTGATGGGATCAGCGCCGGTGTTCTCGGACCCGCAGCCCGCGGCCAGCAGCGTGGCGAGCAGCGTGATCACCAGCAGCACCGCGGGCAACCGGCCGGGTCGTCGAAGGGGGAAGCTCACCGGCGCAACCTAGCAACGCGCTGCCGATATCCCAACGGTTTCGATCAACCCGGCTGGTAAATCCAGGGCCGGGTGGGCAGCGCCCGTGCGTCGAACCGGGCCAGCATCTCCGTGGGCGGGCCCGCCGGGAGATCCAGCGAAGCGGCGATATGGGCGAGTGCGCGATCGACCCCGATCTCGGGGAGGGTGACCGCACCGTCCCGCTTGGCCAGGCGTTTGCCCTCGGCATTGAGCACCAGCGGCACGTGCGCGTAGACCGGCGCCGGATAGCCGAGCAGCGCCGCCAGGTAGGCCTGGCGCGGCGACGACGACAGCAGGTCGTCACCGCGCACCACCTGATCGATGCCCTGGGCGGCGTCGTCGACCACCACGGCCAGGTTGTAGGCGGGCACGCCGTCACCGCGGCGCAACACGAAATCGTCCACCACGCCGGTGTATTCGCCGTGCAGCAGATCGGTGACGGTGAACTGGTAGGTGTCGCTGCGCAACCGCAGGGCCGCCGGCCGGTGACCGCGGGACCTCGGCGCGAGGTCGCGGCAGGTGCCGGGATAGGCGCCCTCGGGTGCGTGTGGCGCGCGCGGTGCGGCCAGAATGTCCTTTCTGCTGCAATAACATTCGTACACCAGGCCGCGTTCGGTGAGCTCGGTGATGACGGCGTCGTAGCGAGCCTGGTGGGCGGACTGATATTCCGGCGCTTCATCGGCGGTCACCCCGATCGCCGCCAGGTCGGCCAGCTGGCGGGCCGCCACCTCGCTGAAGGTGCGATCGTCGAGGTCTTCCACCCGGATCAGGAACCGCCTGCCGGTCGACCTGGCGAACAGCCAGGCCAAAATCGCGGTGCGGAGATTGCCGATGTGCAGGTCGGCCGACGGGCTGGGGGCGAACCGGCCGGCTGCAGTCATGCTCCGAACCTAGATCAGGCCACCAGCGCCAGCCGTTCGCGGGCCTGCGCGACGCATCCGGCCCAACGCCGCGCACCGGGCACGTGTACCCCCGACGCGCCGGGGAACGCGCTCGTGATCACCAGATCCGGCTGCAGACTGGCGAGCACCTGCAGACTCCGCGCCAGTGAGTGTGCCTCGCTGAGGCTCGGTATATAGCCGGGAATCCAGTTGCCGTCGGGATCCTGCATGATCGTGTCGCCGGTGAACAGGTAGCTCTGGCCGTTCATCCCGGGCACCAGGTAGCAGGTGCTGCCCGGGGAGTGGCCCGGTGTCGGGATCACCTCGATGCCGTTGCGGTCGACGTGCCTGCTGCCGACGGGGACGTCCACGTGGGCGTGCATGCCGATGTCGAGCAGTTCGGCGGCCGGGGCGTGCAATTGTGCGGCGTAGCGCTCGCTGATCGAGCGCAGCATCGGGCCGGCCTCGCGGTGGTGCGACAGGTACTGGTGGGCCACCCCACCGAGGGCGTCGAATTCGCCGAAGTCGTCGTCGGTCTCGGTGCTGTAGAACAACACGTTGCCGGTTTCGCCGCCGGTCCACAGGTAGGCATGGGTGGCGATGCCCGGCAATGGCCGTTCCGTGCTGGTTTCCCACAGGTCGGCGCGGATCTGTCGCATGGGTACCTCCTCATTGCATTGGGTACAGCCTGAAACATCAACCCGTGTTGAGGTCAAGCGATTTATCGCCAGGATGGATGGGAGATAGTGGTTCGATGAGCCTGCCGGTCCAGCCGCCGATCAAGCCGATGCTCGCCAAGGCCGTGTCGTCCATCCCGCCGGATGCGATCTATGAGCCCAAGTGGGACGGTTTCCGCTCGATCTGTTTTCGCGACGGCGGCGACATCGAGTTCGGCAGCCGTAACGAACGGCCATTGACCAGGTACTTTCCCGAGCTCGTCGAGGCGGCCGAACGTGAGTTGCCCAGTCGCTGCGTGATCGATGGCGAGATCGTGGTCGCGACCGCGACGGGCCTCGATTTCGACGCGCTGCAACAGCGTATCCACCCGGCAGCCAGTCGCGTCGCGCTGCTGTCCGTCAAAACGAAAGCCTCGTTCATCGCGTTCGATCTGCTGGCGGCCGGTGACGAGAACTACATGGGATTGCCGTTCGAGCAGCGGCGGGCGCGGTTGGCCGAGGTGATGAGGCGGTCGGGTCCGCGGTTCCACCTCACCCCGGCGACCACCGACCAGGGCACCGCACAGCGGTGGTTCGCCGAGTTCGAGGGTGCGGGCCTGGACGGCATCATCGCCAAACCCGCCGCGCTTGGCTATCTGCCGGACAAACGCGTGATGTTCAAGATCAAGCACCAGCGGACGGCGGATTGTGTGGTGGCCGGCTACCGCCTGCACAAGTCCGGCGCCGACGCCGTCGGCTCGCTGCTGCTGGGCCTGTACAAGGGCGATGACCTGGCCTCGGTGGGGGTGATCGGCGCCTTCCCGATGGCCACCCGCCGGGCGCTGCTCACCGAGCTGCAGCCGCTGGTCTGCGCGTTCGACGACCATCCTTGGAACTGGGCGGCGCAGGTGGCCGCCGATCCCGATCTCGCGCGCCGCCACGACGGGGGTTCGCGGTGGAACGCGGGTAAGGATCTGTCCTTCGTCCCGTTGCGGCCCGAGCGGGTGGTGGAGGTGCGATACGACTACATGGAGGGTGAAAGATTCAGGCATACAGCGCAATTCAACCGCTGGCGGCCCGACCGGGATCCGCGCTCATGCACCTTCGCACAGTTGGAGCAACCGGCGGCCATCGATCTGCGGCGCATCATCGCCGGCCTGGACTAAGAGTTACCCGCCGGATCCCAGCCCTGCATGGCCGCGTCCATCTGATCCTCGGCCAGGGCATCCACCCCCAGCGGGTGCCGGTCGTCGCGATTGCGCATCCCCTCCAGGAGCAGCGCCACATACCGGCGCCACAGTTCGGGTTCCACGTGCCCGGCCCACTCGCTGACGGTGCCGGCCAGCAGGCCCATGATCGGCATGTCGGTGTGCTCGATATCGGGGCGCAGGTGGCCGTCGTCGCGGGCCCGCTCGATGAGTTTCAACATGTGCGGCGCCAGGCGGTCGCGGGCGCACTCGACGCCGTACCCGCCGTAGGCGGTGCTGTAGACCATCTCACGTAGGCCGCGGTCGGTGGCGGTCAGTTCGCACATGTGCTCCACGAACCAGACGAATCCGTCCCACGAATCTTCTTGTTGCACGGCCTCTTCGGCAAGAGCGACCAGTTGTTCGATACCGTCTTCGAAGATCGCGTCGACCAGATCCTCTTTGGTGGCGAATCGGCGGTAGACGGTGCCGACCCCGACGTTCGCGTGGTGGGCCACGTCGTTGAGGGTGGCCTCCATGCCCTTGACCGCGAACAGTTCGCGTGCGGCCTGGAGCACGCGCTGCCGGTTGCGCTCGGCGTCCTTGCGCAGCCCGCGGCATGGTTTGTCAATCACGCGCCCCACATTAGTGATGTGCCTTACGAATGCCAATAAGTGGATTGACTCTATCCACTTATCCACTTAGATTGCCTTCCTAGGTCACTCGCCGTTGCCTGACCTGCGGCTGTCTCATCCTGGAAAGGCTCGACCTTGATTGCGGTACTGAAACGCGTCTGGCTGCCCGTCCTCATGGTGGTGGCCCTGGCGATCGGCGTCGTGACCGTTGCGCATCTGAGGTCGGTGTTCGGTTCGGACGGCGCCGTCGTGACGCCCGTCGGCAACGACACCGCCCAGAAATTCAACCCGAAGGTCGTGGTTTACGAGGTGTTCGGCTCCGGGTCCACCGCGACCGTGAACTACATGGACCTCAACGGTTTGCCGCAGCACGCGGAGGCCAGCCTGCCGTGGACGCTGCGCCTGGAGACGACGATCCCGTCCGTGCAGCCCAACATCGTGGTTCAGGGCAACGGAGATTCCATCGGCTGCCGCGTCACCGTCGACGACGTGATCAAAGACGAAAGGACGGTGCAAGGCGTGAATGCCGCGACGTACTGCCTGGTGAAGGCGGCATGACCACCTTCACCGACGAAACCGCGACCGACGCCATCCCGCCCGCGCGGCACGCCGCCCGGCCGTGGCTGCCGCGATTCCTGCGCACCTTCTCCATCCCGATCGTGCTGGGATGGATCGTCGTCGTCGCGCTGCTGAATACCGTTGTGCCGCAGCTCGAAGAGGTCGGCAAGCTGCGTGCGGTGTCGATGAGCCCCAACGACGCGCCCGCGCTGATCGCGACCAAGCACGTCGGAAAGGTCTTCGGCGAGTACGACACCAGCAGTTCGGTGATGATCGTCCTGGAAGGCCAGGACAAACTGGGCGCCGACGCGCACGCCTACTACGACGACATGGTCCGCACCCTGCGCGCGGACCCCAAGCACATCCAGCACGTGCAGGACTTCTGGGGCGACACCCTGACCGCCGCCGGCGCCCAGAGCATCGACGGTAAAGCCGCCTACGTACAGGTGTACATCGCCGGCGACCAGGGTGAAACGCTGGCCAACGAGTCGGTGGAGGCCGTTCGCGATATCGTCAAGAACGCCAAGGCCCCCAACGGAGTCAAGGCGTATGTGACGGGTCCGGCGGCGACGACCACCGACCAGAACGCCGTCGGCGATGCCAGTATGCAGATGATCGAGGGGCTCACCTTCATCGTCATCACGGTGATGCTGCTGATCGTCTACCGGTCCATCGTGACCGTGCTGATCACGCTGTTCATGGTGGTGATCGGATTGTCCTCGGCCCGCGGCATCATCGCGTTCCTGGGCTACCACAACGTCTTCGGGCTCACCACGTTCGCGACCAACATGGTGGTGACGCTGGCCATCGCCGCGGCCACCGACTATGCGATCTTCCTGATCGGCCGATATCAGGAAGCGCGACGGTCGGGCGAGGACAAGGAATCGGCCTACTACACCATGTTTCACGGCACGGCCCACGTCGTGCTGGCGTCGGGCCTGACCATCGCCGGCGCGACGTTGTGCCTGCACTTCACCCGGTTGCCGTACTTCCAGACGATGGGTATCCCGTTGTCGGTCGGCATGACCATCGTGGTGGCAGCGGCATTGACCATGGGTCCCGCGTTCATCTCGATCGTCACGAGATTCGGGAAGGTGCTGGACCCCAAGCGGATGGACCGTGCCCGCGGGTGGCGCCGAATCGGTGCCACGATCGTCCGCTGGCCGGGTGCGGTGCTGGTGGTGGCCGTCGTCGCAGCCCTCGTCGGCCTGCTGACGCTGCCGGGTTACCACACCACCTACAACGACCGGATCTTCCTGCCGGCCGACGTGCCGGCCAACGTCGGTATGGCCGCCGCCGACCGGCACTTCTCCGACGCCAAGATGAATCCCGAACTGGTGATGGTGGAGTCCGATCACGATCTGCGCAATCCCGCCGACTTCCTGATCATCGACAAGATCGCCAAAGCGATGGTGCGCGTGCACGGCATCGCCCAGGTGCAGACCATCACCCGGCCCGACGGCAAGCCGATCGAGCATGCGTCGCTGGCCTACTCGATGAGCCAGAGCGGTACCGGCACCCTGATGAACAACGATATGCAGCAGACCGTGCTGGACAATACGTTGAAGCAGGCCAACGAGATGCAGACGACCATCGACTCGCAGCAGAAGCTCTACGACATCACGCTGCAGCTGGCCGACGTCACGCGCAAGATGGCCGACAAAATGGGCAACACGTCGGTGGACATCAACGATGTGCGCGACCACCTCGCCGACTTCGACGATTTCTTCCGTCCGATCCGCAATTACCTCTACTGGGAACCGCACTGCTACGACATCCCGATGTGCTGGTCGGTCCGGTCCATCTTCGACGCCCTGGACGGCATCAACAAGATGTCCGACGACTTCCAGGACATCGTGCCGGATCTGAACCGGATGGCCGAACTGACGCCGCAGATGGCGGCCGTGATGCCGGCGATGATCCAGACGATGAAGAACCAGAAGCAGTACCTGCTCAACCAGTACCAGGCGCAGAAGGCGCAGCAGGACCAGAACATCGCCAACCAGAACAACCAGACGGCGATGGGCCAGGCGTTCGACGCCTCGCGCAACGACGAGAACTTCTACCTGCCGCCGGAGGCGTTCCAGACCGCGGACTTCAAGCGGGGTATCAAGCTGTTCCTGTCACCGGACGGACATGCGGTGCGGTTCACGGTGTTTCACCAGGGTGACCCGCTGAGCGAGGAGGGCACCTCCCATATCGAGCCGTTGCGGGTCGCCGCGGCCGATGCCATCAAGGGCACGCCGCTGGAGGGCTCGACGGTGTACGTCGGCGGTACCGCGGCGATGTACAAGGACATGCAGACCGGCGCGGACTACGACCTGCTCATCGCGGCGGTGGCCTCCCTCATCCTGATCTTCCTGATCATGGTGGTGCTGACTCGTGCGGTGGCCGCGGCGACCGTCATCGTCGGCACCGTGGTGCTGAGTCTCGGTGCATCGTTTGGCCTTTCGGTCTTGATCTGGCAGCACCTGGTCGGAATTCCGTTGCACTGGATGGTGCTGCCGATGTCGGTGATCGTGCTGCTGGCAGTCGGTGCGGACTACAACCTGCTGCTGGTGTCCCGGATGAAGGAGGAGATCCACGCCGGTCTGCACACCGGGATCATCCGGGCGATGGCCGGTACCGGTTCGGTCGTCACCGCGGCAGGGTTGGTGTTCGCCTTCACCATGATCTCGATGTCGGTCAGCAACCTGATCGTCATCGGGCAGGTGGGCACCACCATCGGGCTGGGACTGCTGTTCGACACGCTGGTGGTCCGATCGCTGATGACCCCCTCGCTGGCGACCCTGCTCGGGCGCTGGTTCTGGTGGCCGCAGCGGGTGCGCCCGCGTCCGCTGCCGGCACCCTGGCCGAAGCCGCGGGAGACCAGTTCACAGGATACGGTTGTCGGGTAGGAGCATTCGGAGTTACTGCAGCGCCACGCCGAGTTCCTGAGCGAAGACCTTGATCATGTGCTGCACGCCGATCTCGTTGCGGCCGATGATCATATGGTCGTGCTGGCCGTGCCGCACGCCCTCGCCGCACTGCGGCAGCATGGTGAAATCCTCGTCGCGGACGGCCGTGTGGACGCTCTGGAAGATCTCGTCGTAGGCCGCCCGCTGTTCGTCGGTGGTGGCCGGGACGCGCGCCATCCAGCTGTGCCGCACGGTGCAGCGGGTGGGCGCGCCGGCGGGCAGGATATCGATGATCTCCACGCCGACAGGGCTGTTGGCCAGTATCAGGTTCGGGTAGATCCAATAGATCACGCCCATGTTCAGGTGCGGATCCCAGGGGCCGCTGGGATCTTGATCGAGGTTGGTGACCCAATTGAACGGAAAGCCGATCCGGTGGTGCTTGCCGAACTCGTCGTAGACGCAGGTGTTGGCGACCGTGTTCTGGCCGATCACGCTCTGGCCGTGGACGAACGGGAAGTGGTACGCCTCGGCGAACGCCTCCAGTGCGCCCTTCCATGACACGTCGGAATCGAACTGGCGATCGGTGTGGTAGCCGTACGACGCGTAGTTCAGTTGCTCCAGTTCCGGGCCGATACCGCCCAGGTGGGCGTCGAGATCGACTGTGGCGTCCGCGGTCAGGACGGCCCAGATGAATCCGTAGCGCTCTTCGCTGGGTAGTTCGACCAGACCGTAGTCGGCTTTGTCCATCGAGTCGAACCCCGCGCTACCGGGGACCATGAACAGTTCACCGGTGTTGCGGTAACTCCAGGCGTGATACGGACAGACGAACTTCGAGGCGTTACCCGATCCGCAGGCCGGCATCGCGCCGCGGTGCCGGCAGTAGTTCAAGAACACGTGGCCGGCGCCGGTGCGGTCCCGGGTGACGAGCAGTGAATCGCCCAACACGGACCGGACCATGAAGTCGTTCGCGTTGGGCAGCTGTGCCGAGGGCACGATCGCCAACGGAACGCGGCGCAGAATCTGAGATTCCTCGATCTCGGTGATCTTGGGATCCCGGTAGTAGTGCAACGGGACCCGCAGCTCGCGGGCGGCCATATCGGTGGTCTTCTCGATGGCGTGGCGCAGGGCGCGACGGGTCAGCACCTCGTCGTGTCCGTCCACCGGTGCTTGAGCCGTCGACTGCATGCGCTTCTCCTTTTGGTCACCGATTACGCGTCAGGTCAGACAATACAACAGGGCCAATATGTATAGTCAAGACTTCGCGTGAGTGCCCGAGGGATGCGACGATGCCAGGCATGCGCAGACATGGATGGTCCGGCGACATTCCCGCCGATGACGAGGAAGCGATCACCCGCATCGTGACGGCCTCGCGCAAGGCGATCGATGAGCGCGGAACCCTGAGCATGTCCGAGGTCGCCCAGTCGCTGGGCATCACCCGCGCCACCTTGTATCGGTATTTTCCCAACCACGAAGCGTTGCTTCGCGCGACGGCCGTCTCCGCGGTCGGGCGTTTCCTGGATCACCTGGCCGAGCACCTCGACGCAATCACCACACCGACCGAGGCGGTCATAGAGGGCATTGCCTACACCCTCGAACAGCTTCCGCACGACAAATATCTGGGAATGGTGATGCAGCCAGGAAAGGCGAGCGCCTTCGCCGCAGGCGTCACCTCCGATATCGCGATATCCTTCGGCCGGTCGATACTTGGCAGATTCAATATCGACTGGGCCACAGCCGGATTCGACGACGCCGGATTCGACGAGCTCGTGGAATTCATGCTGCGCACGCTGCAGTCGCTGATCCTGGATCCCGGCGGGCCGCACCGCCAAGGTGACGAACTCCGTGCCTACCTACGGCGCTGGATCGCACCCGCCGTGGATGCTCACGCGGGCGCCCGGTTCTCCAGATGAGCGAGGGCTCGACGCACGGCTGCGTCGTCGCTACGCCTTGCGCGGCAGCTGGGTCGATATCGGCCAGAACCATGCGCACTCCGCGACCTTGCCCGCCAGGGCATAGCCTTTAGGGTCAGAGGCCACGTTTGCGCCCGACCGACACGGTCCCGTTGCGGCGCAGCATGGCGATGGCGGTCGCAATCCGTCCCCGACTGAGATCGGGTGTCAGGCCGTCCCCAACACGGTGCAATTGGTCTGTGTGCCAGGACAGTTCGAGAATGCCGTCGAGTGATTTGAGGTCGGTGAACCGGCCCAGTACCCGGCGCATCCCGGCACGCACATGATGTGAGGGCAGCGATTCAGCACGCCCGGCCAGGATGACGGCCGCGGCATCGGGTGTGGTGGCAGTGGGCCTGCCCAAGCCGATGACGTCGCACTCACCGCTGTGCACCGCGTCATGCATGGCGGCACGGGATCGGAACCCGCCGGTGACCGCGAGCGGGATGTCACCGGCGAGGCTGCGCACGGTGCGGGCGTACTCCAAGAAGTAGGCCTCGCGTGCGCGGGTGCTGTCGGCGGCCTTGCCCATCATGGCGGGTTGTTCGTAGCTGCCGCCGCTGACCTCGATCAGGTCGACGCCTTCCACCGCCAGTGCGGCGACGACCGCGCTGGATTCCTCCTCGGTGAACCCACCACGCTGGAAGTCGGCCGAATTGAGCTTGATGCCCACCGCAAAGCTCGGTGAGACGCGGGCGCGGATGCGGCGCACGACTTCGAGCACGAAGCGCATCCGCCGCTGCGGGTCGCCACCCCACTCATCGTCGCGCTGGTTGGACAGCGGTGACAGAAATTGTGCGACCAGGTATCCGTGTGCGCCGTGGATCTGCACGCCGTCGAAACCCGCTGTCTCACAGACCACCGCGGCGGTGGCGAAACGCTCGATGATGCCTTCGATCTCTGCAGATGTCAGCTGGCGAGGGGTGGCCGCACCGGGAAAGTTCAGCGCAACCGGGCTCGGTGCCACTGGCGTGTGCCCTATGTCGAGGGGATTTGACTGCCGCCCCGGGTGATTGAGCTGAACCCAGATCGGAACACCGGCGTCCTTGGTGGCCTTGGCCCAGCGGGAAAGGGCGTCCAGGTTGCGCTCGTCCTCGATCACGACATTGCCGGGCTCACCGAGTTGCGTGCGGTCCACCATCACGTTGCCGGTGACGATCAGACCGTAACCACCGTGGCTCCAGCTGGTGTAGAGCCGCTCGAGGCGATGATCGGGTGAGTTCTGCCTGTCGGCCAGGCCTTCGCTCAACGCGGCCTTCATGATCCTGTTGGGCAGTACCTGCCCGCACGGCAAAGTCAGGGGGTCCTGCAGGGAAGTCATGACGATGTTCCTCTCGGGTGGGTTGCGCGCAGCGGAGCCTTGTCGGTCTTGCCGACAGCGTTCTTGGGGATGGTGTCCATCACGGTGATCGACGTCGGGCGTTTGTAGCCGGCCAGCTTGCGTGCGCACAGTGCTTGCAGCGCTAGGGGATCGATGGTGCACCCATCTCGGGGTGCCACGTAGGCGGCGACGGTTTCGCCCCACTTGTCGTCGGGCACGCCGATCACGGCGGCTTCCAACACGGCGGAATCCTCGGTGAGAACGTCCTCGATCTCCTTGGGATAGATGTTCTCCCCGCCGCGGATGATCATGTCCTTGGATCGCCCTACCAGCGACAGGTAGCCATCGGTGTCGAGGTGGCCGACATCGCCGGTGTGCAGCCAGCCGTCGACGACCACGCGCGCGGTCTCGTCGGGGCGTCCCAAGTATCCGCGCATGACGTTGGGGCCGGCGATGGTGACCTGACCGTCAACACCGGTTGGTACCGCCGTTCCGGCCTCGTCGATGATGCGGATCTGCTGGCCAGGAAACGCGACCCCCACCGTTCCGGCTCGGCGTTCACCGTCGACCGGGTTGATGGTGGAGGCGCACGTTCCCTCCGAGAGCCCGTATCCCTCGACGAGGGGAAATCCGTAGCGAGCCTCGAAGCGGCGCAACAATTCCGCGGAGGCAGGAGCTGCCCCACAAATGCCAAACCGCAGCGACGACATGTCGGGGCGAACGTCGTCGGGCAACGCAGCCAGCAGGGTGTAGATCGTGGGCACCGCCGAGAAGAACGTCGGGCGATGGTGTTCGACGGTGCCGAAGAACGTGCGCGGATCGAACCGCTCGGCGATCACGACACTCGCGCCGGCCAGCAGCGGCGTCAGCACACTGACCACGATGCCGTTGACGTGGAACAGCGGCAGAATCAACAGAGACCGGTCCGCCGGCCCGATGCCGAGCGCTTGGCGTCCCATTTCCGCCATCGCATCGAGGTTGGCGTGGTCGAGCATCACGCCCTTCGGCACGCCGGTGGTGCCGCTGGTGAAGATCAGCAGCGCCAGCGTCGACGGATCGACGTGCGGTGGTAAATCCGCCCCGAAATCCTGTTGGCGCAGATCGTTCACGGCCAAGGTATGCACGATGCCCGGGTGGGACGTGCCGTCCTCGGCGACCAGCAGCCGCGCGCTGGAGGCCTCGAGCTGCCGAACGACCTCGTCCTCAGTCAGGCTTGGGTTGACCGGCGTCACCGTCGCACCCAACCGCCACGACGCGAACATCACGACCACGAACTCGACCCGGTTGCGCAGCCTGACCGCGACCACGTCGCCGGTACCGATGCCAAGGTTGTGCAGCTGACCGGCCAATGCCCGCACCCGTTGCAACAAGTCGGTATTGGTCAACGACACCGTCTCGTCGGACACGGCGGGCCCATCGGGATTCGCACCGGCGCGAAGATCCGGCAATGAAGCAAATATCATGGGGTGCAGTCCTATTCGGGAGCGGGTATGGCGAACATGGTGAGCGTCGCGCACACCCAGTGATAGATGCCGATGAGGAAGGCGATATCGATCAAGCCCTTTGCGCCGAACGCCGCTTCGGCTGACCTGTACAGCGACTCGTCGACTCGGTGACTAGTTGATAGCTGCTGGGTGAGCCTTAGAGCGATCGTCTCGTCGTAGCTGAGATCGCCCGGTAGTTCACCGGTTGCCACCGCCCGGGCGGCGTCGTCTGAGAGGCCGGCCTTGCGGGCTACGGCCAAGTGGGCATACAGCTCATAGTCGGCCTGCCAGACGGCACCCACCGCGACGATGACGACTTCACGGACCCGGGCGCTCAGCGAAGTGTGCATCTGCTCGGCGAACTGCAAGTCCAGAAACGGGGCGGCGATGGCGGGGTTGAGATCCGCGCGATCGGCCAGCGGCAAGCGCCCGCCCAAGGTTTCGGGCGTCACGCAACCGCTCCCGCCGGCTGCAGTTGGCGGGTGAGGAACTCAACCTGGTCGCGCACCAACGCCTCGAAGGGCTCGCCGAGGTAGAAGTCGAAATGGCCGGCGTCGTAGCGTTTGATCTCGCCCCGGGGTGCGGTGCGCGCGTAGCGCAACGTCTGGGCGGGTGGCGTGACGCTGTCGGTATTGCTGACACAGAACAGGATTGGGAACTTGACCTTCTTTGCCGCCCGCCCGGGCCGGTACGTCGTCCCCGTGGGAGCGAATCGCGCCGCGACCTCGTTCCGGAACGTCGTGTCAGGCGGCAGCAGCGCCTCGTAGCCGGGAAGGGCATCCGGGGCGTTCATCAGGGCCACAGAGCCCGGAGGCCCGGCGAGTGGAATCATCGCCGGAGGCCTGCGAAGGACCATGGCAGCGAAGTCCCTCGCGACGACGGGCAGTGTCTTCAGCGATCCAGCGGGGCCAAGCGCGAGCGCGGAGGCAAGACCGTCGGTGAATGGGCACTGGGCCACAGCCGCTTTCAGCTCGGGATGACGTGAGGCCACGGTGATGGCATGGCCTCCGCCGAAAGAGCTGCCCCAGACGGCAATTCGGGTGCCGTCGACGTCGTGGCGATTCTTCACACAGGCGATGGCGGCGTCCCAGTCGGCGAGCTGACGCTTGATCGACAGGAGCTGGCGCGGCTGGCCGCCGCTGTCGCCGAAGTGGCGGTACGTGAAGGCCAAGGCCGCGATGCCAGCCTGCGCGAACCGCTCGGCGAAGGCGTCCAGGCGCATTTCCCGGGTGGCACCGAGGCCGTGCCCGAGGACCACCACGGGCGGCGACGTGACACCGGTGGGCAGGTAGAGCCAGGCGGCACAGCGGTCTTCGCCCGAACTGAATGAGACGTCGAAGCGGGTGAACGGTAGCGCAGTGCTCACTTCTTCACCGCCCCGTTGGTGTTGCCGACCCTGGGCACCCGGCCCGCTTCGAGCGCTTGCGCATAGGTGTCCGGGCGGTAGAGGGGAAGCTCGCCCGTGGCGTCCGTATCCGAAAGGTACTGGCGCATCAGCTCTTGACCGGCCTTCGACTGATCCGTTGGGAAGAACTCGGTCCGCTCGACGTGCAACCCTTCCGCCAGCGACATCGAGCCGCCGAAGTACACCGCCCTCTTGATGCCTTCGATCGATCCCTTGGTCCGCTTGCCGAAGTATTCGGCCAGTTCGGTGGCACGCGCGACCACCTCGTCGGGCGCCACGACGTCGTCGACCGCGCCATTGGCCAGAGCCTGCGCCGGCGTGAACGGCTTGCCCTCGAGGATCGCGACCAATGACTTGTGGGTGCCGATCAGGCGGGTGAGCCGTTGAGAGCCGCCGCCGCCCGGCATGATCCCGAGCAGGACTTCCGGCTGGCCGATGAAGAAGTCCCCGTCGGCCATGACTCGCAGATCGCATGCCCAGGCGAATTCCGCTCCCAGGCCCAGTGCTGAACCGTTCAGTGCCGCAACGAAGATGACGCCGCTGGCGTTCATCTTCATGAACGTCTCGTGCAAGCGGTCGAGCTGGCCGGCGCCGCTCAGCGGAGTTCTGTCCACTACCGGCCCTGGGATACCGGCGCGGTCAATGCCCCTGGCCACCCGTAGGGCGGCCGAGGCGCCGCGTCGGCCGAGCTTCGGCTTCACGGCCCCTCCTTCTTGCAGCCACCGCACGTCGGCATGGCTGACGAACCGGCCGGGGCGCGCGCCGGTGAACACGACGGCATGGACGCTAGGGTCGCGGCTGACGCGGTCCACCAGTGCGTCGAGCTCGTCGGCGATTTCGACGCCGAACAGGCTGTGGGGGCCACCGTCGACACGCACGATCAGGGTGGTTCCGCGGTCCTCGATGTCGAGGTGGTTGTCGCCTTGGTGTGTCATGGCTACTGCCTTCGTGGGACTTCGGTAGGAGTGGGACTGTGCTATAACGAAGTTATGCAATTACTATAACCAAGTTATCTCGCTTGTGGCAAGGGTCACGAAGGACGGAGTCACCGAGAACATGGCCTCGGACATGTCGAGGCACTCGACACTCGACGGCGTACCGGACCGGCTCGTTCGGGCCGCGATCGGCCTGTTGGCGGAGCTGGGTCCGTCGGCGATCAAGGCGCGTACGGTGGCGTCGGCCGCCGGACTCTCGACGATGGCCGTTTATCACCACTTCGGTGGGATCCCCGAGCTCACGCGCGCCGTCATCGACCGCGGATTCAAGCAGTTGGACTCGGCGTTTTCCGAGTTGCCCCCGACGGATGATCCGGTCGCGGATCTGGCCCTCCAGGCCCTCGTGTGCCTTCGGATCGCCCGCGAGAACCCCCACCTCTATGACCTGATGTTCGGATTGTCGACGCGTGCCACGTACCGACCCCTGAGCGATCCCGACGTTCGCCTGAGTGGAGGTACACCGGCCTTCCGCTGCGTCTTCGCTCGTGTCGCTCTACCGTGCGCACGGCTGGTGAGCTCCGGCAGGGTCAGGCCGCAGGATCCCGACGTGGTGGCCGCCCAGTTGTGGAGTTTCGTGCACGGCTTCGTCACCCTCGAACTGGGTGATCACTTCGTGCAGTTCCCCGACACGGCCAGACAGGTGCTGCTGCCGCTGGGTGTGAATCTTTCGGTCGGACTGGGCGATACGCGGGAGCGCGCCGAGGCGTCCCACGAAACCGCTGCGCGCCTCTACGAGGCAATGACGGCAGGCGGCGCGGTGGCGTGAATGCTCACGCGGAATCCTTGATCGCCTGGTGCGTCGCAGCGATCGCCGCGGCATGGGAGGCGTTGGCGGCCTCCGGGTCGCCGCCGAGTCCGACGAATATGTTGACCATCATCGGTTGCAGGACTTGCCGGACGGGGTCCGAGAACTGGACGAAGTGAGCACCCAGTTCGAGGGTGACGAATCCGTGGACGGCACTCCAGAGTTGGGGGGCGATGGTTTCGGGATCTTCATCGCTGCGGACGCGACCGCTGCTCACGAGCCGGATGCATGCCTGGACCAGGCTCGCATAGACCGTCTGGAATTCCTCTGATCGTCCGCTTGCGACGGGGCGTGCGGTCTGTTGCGGTCGATAACTGCCTCGCGTCGAGAGGCCGAACATCAGGTCGTAGAGGTGGGGATTGTCCTGTGCGAACCTGCGATGCGCCAACGCCATTGCGAACAGCACGGTGACCGGATCGTCGCCGGCGGGAGCGGTGACGAGGGCCCGACTCAGATCCTGAAATCCTTTGTCGACGACGGCTTGGAGGAGTTCGGGCAGCCCGCCGAGGTGGTAATACACCGCCATCGTCGACACCTGTGCGGCCTCGGCAACCGACCGTGCCTTGACCTCCGACGGGCCCTTCTCGGCGAGCAACGCCGTCGCCGCCTCGACCAATCGCTCCACGATCTGCTCCGGCGCCAGCCGGGGTGCAGTCTGCTTGCGGGGTTTCGGCATGCCGCCGTGCACCTCCCATCAAGACCGCCCGAGAACTCGTAAAACGAGGTTACAAGCACCGTCACGGCTCCGCCCCAGCGGCACTCCGCGACGGCCGGATCGGAATCGGGGGTTGTCATCTGTGATCCAGCGCACTATCGGTTATAACGAAGTTTATTACGAAGTTCTCCAGAAACGGTGACCCGCTTCTAGCAGAGGTAAGGAGGGCAGCGCCCATGTCCAACGAACGTCACGCGTGGCGGCACATCCAGACCGAGGAGTTGATCCGCTCGGCCAACAGAGTCAACCCGGCGCAGTCCTGCATCACGACCTTGCGGCCGCGCAGGTCGAGGCCGTGAATGGCGCGCGCCATCGAACTCGTTCGCGCCGTTGAGTGAGTCGCTACCCGAGGAACTCCAGCACCTGTGGGACGAACTTCGCGTGCCACTGAAAGACGCCGCCGTGCCCGGAATCCGGGTAGATCCGCAGCGAGGCGTTCGGCAGACGGTGGGCAAGGTCGAACGAGGCCCTCGTCGGGAGCATCCGGTCGTCTTCACCGTTGGCGACGAGCACGGGATGCGCGATCGAGCCCAGATCCATGGGAGCTTGAGCGCCCCAGCGGTGAATCGCGAGGAACTGCGCGGCAACTCCGCGAGGTGTCGTGTGTTTGACGCGGTCGTGGGAGCGTTCCGTGAGCCGGTCCATGTAGGCCGTTGCCGCCGCCCTGCCGTCGGCCGTCCTGGTGAAGAAGAGGTACGGCTTCGGGTCGTTGCGGGTGAGCAACCCGTGCATCATGTCGGCCAGAAGTCTCCTCGAAAGCTTGCCGACGCCGTCGCCGCCGGCCGGTCCCGTGCCGGCAAGGATGATTCTGCGGACCATCGCGGGCTGCTTCGTCACGACCTCCTGCGCGATGAATCCGCCAAGGGAGAAGCCCACCAGGTCGACCTGCTCGATGCCGAGTGCGCGGATGAAGGCGATCGCGTCGTCGGCCATATCCGAAACCGTTGTGGGCGTGCGGCCTTCGGTGCCGCCGACACCACGGTTGTCGAACGTGATCACGCGCCGTTCTGATGCGATCCCGTCGATGACGCGAGGGTCCCAATCATCGATGACGGCCGTGAAGTGATGTAGAAAGACCACGGGTATCCCGGTGCTCGGCCCGAACTCGCGGTAGGCGAACCGTGTGCCGTCGACGTCGACACCCTTGGTGGGCGACGTATTCGCACTTCTGAATTCGGTGTGCTGGCTCATAGCGCGACGACGACCTTTCCGGCCTTGACCTTGCCGCTCTCGACATAGGCGAGCGCCTCGAGGGTCTGGTCGAACGGAAACGTTCTGTCCAGGACCGGGCGCAGTTGGCCCGCGTCGTAGAGGGCGGCGAGCCTGCGGAGCTGCGGACCACTGGCCTTCATGAAGAAGAACGAGTAACGCACCCCGTACTTCTTCGCGGCCTTGCGGACCTTGCGACTCAGGAACGACAGCACGAATTCGAAGGGCTTGGGTGCACGGAGCTGTTTGGCGAATCCAGCATCCGGCGGGCCGGCGACACCGATTGCCAGGCCGCCGGGCTTGAGGACCGTCAGCGATTTCATCAGGTTCTCGCCGCCCAGCGAGTCCAGTACGACGTCGTAACCCGAGAGGACCTGCGAGAAGTCCTGCTTCTTGTAGTCGATCACGACGTCCGCCCCGAGGTCGCGGACCAGCGCCTCGGTCTCGGCGGACGCCGTGGTCGCCACATGCGCGCCGAGGTACTTGGCGAGTTGAATCACGGTGGACCCCAGCCCTCCCGCGCCCGCATGCACGAGGACCTTCTGCCCTGGCTTGACCTGAGCCTTCTCGACCAGGATCTGCCAGGCGGCCAAGGCGACCAGGGGGACGGCGGCCGCCTCGTGCAGCGTGAGCGAGGCCGGCTTGATCGCCACGTCGTTCTGATCGATCGCGATGTACTCGGCGAAGGTGCCGATCCGCAGATCGCGGGGGCGCGCATACACCTCGTCGCCGACCTTGAAGTCGCGGACCGTCGCACCGACCTGGGTCACCACGCCGGCGACGTCGTGACCAATCACGAAGGGCGGCTTGTACTTCAGCAATTGTTTGAACTCACCGTTGCGGACCATCTTGTCCAGCGGGTTGATGCTGGCTGCGCTCACCCGGACGAGGACGTCGTTGCCGCCCACCTTCGGTTCGGGAACGTCGGCGGCGCGGATGCTGTCGTTGCCGTACTGCGTGACGACGAATGCCTTCATGTCCGTTCACTTTCATCTTCAGATGTATCGGAGGGACGGGCGGTGGCTCGGCGTTGAGCGCCTGCCAGGCCCCTGCCTCGATCGCCATAACTTCGTTATAGGCAACTGTAACTTCGTTATGACTATTCCGCAATGGACCGCGGGGTTCGCCGAAGAGCTGCGCAAAGCGCTATCGAACAGCGGGTTCGATAGCGCCCGAGCTCACGGCCGAGGGGCTTTGCGAACCGGGCACGACTTGGTCATGCCGTCCCAAAGCCGCGACCTCGCGTTCGAGGGTCGGGGTCACCTGGGCCGCGAAGCGCCTCATCCACGGCCATGCGGCCGGCGAGTTCAGCGCCGCCTTCGCCCAGTTGGCCACCACGACGGCGCGTGGCACGTACACGCGGCTGCGCCTGCGCACCAGGCCGTTGACGATCGCCTCGGCTGCCCGGTCCACGCTCGTGGTCACATTGCCTGGATACGGCAGCCGTGCCCGCAGGCCCTGGAATGAGGGAAGGTCCGCCTCTGCGCCGCGGACGAGATCGGTGTCGATCCACGAAGGGTGGACGAGCCCGACCGTGATGCCGAGGTGCGCCACTTCCTGGCGGTAGGCCAGGGCCAGCATTTCGACTCCGGCCTTGCTGGCGGCGTACGAGGCCAGCCCGGCGATCGGCGTGAAGGAGATCGCCGACGCAATGACCATTGCGTGGCCCCGGCTGCGCTCCAGGTGAGGTGTCGCGTACTTGAGTGTGCGGAAGACGCCGTTCAGGTTGATGTCAAGGACTCGCTCGAACGACGCCTCGTCGGCATGCCGCACGGTTCCGTACGCGGCGACGCCGGCGTTGGCGACGACGAAGTCGATGCCGCCCATGACGTTTGCGCAGTCGTCGATCGCCACTCGCAACGCGGTGCCGTCGCGCACGTCGGCCTCTCGCCAGGAGGCGCCTGCACCCAATTCTTCGGCGAGCGCGCGCAACCGATCGGGCTCGAGTCCAATGAGGGCCACCCGGGCACCTTGCGCGGCGGCAAGGCGCGCCACCTTCTCCCCGATGCCGCGTGCAGCTCCGGTGATGACCAGCTTTCGACCCGATAAGTTACGACGCATGAGACGAATATAACTTCGTTATAGACGGAGTACAATAGGCCACATGAAGTTCAGCGTGGAATCGACCCACCACCTCAGCCTGCGTTCGGCACCACGAGGAACTTCTCCCCCGTCGCCTGCTTGACGTAGGACTTGAACGCGTCGGGGCGGAGCATGCCGGCCAACGACACCTCGCGACTGTAGGAGCTCGCGAACGTCGTGGTGAGTTCTGCGGCTACCCGAGAGCGCAGGCGGACCAATGTCTCCAGACCGGCGCTCGCGAGGAAGGACGAGACCAGCCACCCGCCGACCCCCCACGCCAACCCGAAGCCGTTGCCGAGGGTGACCGGGCGGGGATCGAGCGCACCGTAGATGTAGACCTGCTTGTGGACGGACGAGCCGTACGGCGAGTATTCCTGTTCCGTCGTCGCCTGGGCCGCCCGCTCCATGGCGCTGAGGATTTGGTTCGCGAGTGGCCCACCGCCTGTGGCGTCGAACGCCAGCGTGGCTGACGTCGTCTTGAGTGCCTCGGTGAGATCGGTCGCGAACGACGATGACCCCGAGTTGCAAACGTGCACCGCTCCAAGCGACCTCAGGAGTTCCTCCTGTTCCGGCTTGCGGACGATGTTGACGAGCGGCACACCATCCGCGAGACAGAGTTTCACCAGCATCTGGCCGAGATTCGACGCGGCCGCGGTGTGCACCAGGCCCGAATGTCCCTCGCGCCGCATGGTTTCCACCATGCCAAGAGCCGTCATCGGATTCACGAACGACGATGCTCCATCCTTGGCCGAGGCACCGTCGGGCAAGACCAGACACGAGGCAGCGTCCACCAGTCGGTACTGGGTGTACATGCCGCCGCCGACGACGCCAACGGTCTTGCCGATCAGGGCCTGTGCCACGGGCGACGAGCCGGCGGCCACGACCGTGCCCGCACCTTCATTGCCGACGGGCAGCGATACGTCGATTCGCGAAGCGAACCCGCGCAGGGTGCCCTCGATCAGCGGTGCGGTAACGACCGGGCGCTCGGGCGTCCCCGCGACCGTTGCGGAGTCCATGTCCGCGGTGGCGATGAGCACACCCAGGTCGGAGGGATTGATCGGTGACGCCTCGATTCGAACCAGTACCTCATTGGCGGCCGGCGTCGGGACCGGGACGTCGCGCAGTGAGAGTTCGAGTTGTCCCTGAGATGTCACCTGCGACCGCAGTTCCAGTGCGCTATCGGGAATTTCGACGACCATGGTGATTTCCTCATTCGTGTTGTGGGTGACCGGAAAGCGCTGCCGCGGGTTCGGTGTGGGTTAGGACTGTGGCGTCAACCTCAGATGCTCGCGACGTGCGCGCGGTATCGCGGCGGCACGCGGAAACCGCCAAGAACTTCGGTGAGCAGCGCAGCGAACTCCACGGTGGTGCGATCTCCCCCGGCAGGACCCATGGCCTGGATGCCGATCGGCAGGCCGGCCGCGTTGGCGGTGATGGGCATCGTGGTCGCCGGCGCGCCGGCGATGTTGGCCAGGGCGCTCCACTTGGTTTGGTCCCAATAGGAGCGGGTGGCGCCGTCGACGTCGATGGTGCGGCCGAACCGGTCATGGTCCTTGTCATGGTGGCCCGGTGCGGCCGTGGGTGCCACGGGCAGCAGCAGCACGTCGAACTCCGTGAAGAATCCGGCCCAGCGGTGTGCGATCTCGCGGCGCGCCGCGTCGCGGAACAACCATGCCCGGTGGCTTTGGATCGTCCCGCGCAATGCAGCAGCGGCGTCACCTCGCGGGTTCATCAGTGAGCGCGCGGCCAAGGCACCGGCGAACCGCGGGCTCATCGTGGAACGGTCCACCGAGAATGCGGCCATCACCAAACTCAGGAACAGTTCGTGTGAGGCTGTCAGATCGATGGGCAGGCTTGCAGGTTGCTCCACCACCCGTGCGCCGGCGCCGCGCAAGGCGGTGACGGCGTCGCCGATGGCTCGGTGGGTGTCTTCGTCGACCGGGCAGGCAGGGTCGTTCGCCCAAATCGCGACACGAAAGTCCTTGAGCTTCAACGCGCGGGGCGGGGCCAGGGTGTAGGAGAATCCGCCGTCGGGATTCAGTGGGCCGACCGTGGCTTCCAAGGCGGGGATGATGTCGCGGGCACCACGGGTCTGGACGCCGGCGCAGGCCATATCGGGTTCACCCCACCGCCCGGGGTCGCCGGGACCACCGGGGATGTGGCCGGCCAGCGGAACCGACTGCCAGGTCGACTTGTGTCCATAGAGGCCGCAGAAGTGCGACGGAATGCGGGTAGATCCACCGATTTCGGACCCGTAGTCGAAGCTCGTCAGGCCGGCCGCGGTAGCCGCGGCACCGCCACCGGCCGAACCGCCGGAGGTACGTGAGCGATCCCACGGGTTGTTGGTCCGGCCGAACACGGGATTGCTGGCTTGTACGTCGGCATTGCCGGTCGGCATGTTGGTCTTACCGAGGATGATGGCCCCCGCCCGGCGCAAGCGGGCGACGGCCTCGGCGTCCTGTGTGGGTACATAGTCGGCCAGGTCGGGCCGACCGCAGACAGTGCGCATGCCCGCCGTCTCATAGCTGTCCTTGACGGTGATCGGCAGCCCGTGCAGCGGCCCCAGCGCGTCCCCGCGCGACCGGGCCGCATCTGCTTCAGTGGCCGCCCGCCGTGCTGAGTCGGGGTCGACGGTGACGATCGCGTTGAGCGGCGTGTTGTGCTCGTCGATGCGGGACAGGTAGAGATCGACCAGTTCCGCGCTGGAGATCTCCTTGGCCTCCAGTGCGGCCAGCTGGTCGGTGGACGGCAACCAAGCGAGATCATCGGGGGTTGAGGAGGGCATGGCCATCCCTTTCTCCTGGGCAGTAGCCAAACACCGGTAGGCGAGTACACCGGTTGGTATACTTGGCTATCCCGCACCGTAGTAGACCGAATGGTATAGTGCAAGGCATGCGTGTACGGGATCGACTCACCTCAGCGACGGCCACGTTGATGCAACGGCACGGAGTGGCCGGCACCGGCATTGCCGAGATCCTGGCGACCAGCGGCGTGACGCGGCGGTCGATCTATCTCAACTTTCCCGGCGGCAAGGCCGAACTCGTTGCCGCGGCGACACGTTCGGCCGGGGACGAGATGACGGCGCTGATGCGGGAGTACGTCGCGCAACCGGATCCGGTCGATGCGTTCACGCGCATGTGGAGCGAGGTACTCGTCGGCACGAACTTCGAAGGCGGTTGCCCGATCGTGGCGGCGGCTTCCGGTCGAGATGAGTCCCCCGAGGCCGCCAGCGCCGCTGCGGAGGTCTTCGCGCAGTGGGCTCAGCTATTGGCCGAACGGCTGACCGATGACGGCGTGAAACCCGCTGTGGCCCAGTCCTTGTCTACGACGATTGTCGCCTCGATCGAAGGCGCGGTCATTCTCTCCCGGGCCGCCCGCTCGACCAAACCCCTGGAGCTCGTCTCCCGTCATCTGGAGGAACTCATCGCCCAGCATCGCCCTACGCAACCGCGAGGCCGGCGCAGGTCCCGGTGAGCACCGGCGCGCTATGCGCCCGCCTGGTCGAGCAGCGTCTGGACGGCCTTGCGTGCGTGCGTCCACGGCGCCGGGTCGTCGAGAGAGGTGGACAGTGCGGCCGCACCCTCGTAGAGGACGCCGAGCTGGTTGCCCAGCAGCGTGGGGTTGGCGGCACCGGCTTGACGAGCCAGCTTGATCAGGCCCTTGATGTAGTTGCGCTTGTGTTCCTGCACGATCTGGTGAACTTCGGGCATGGCGTCAGCGGCCTCGACGGCAGCGTTGTGGAACGGGCAGCCGCGCATCTGCCCACCCGGTGACGGAGTGGTGAACAGGGCGAGGATCCGCTCGCGGGGTGTGTGGTCGGCGGCGTCCGGTCCCGGCCGGATAGGGTCACCCACGGCCTGCTGGATGTAGCGCAGGTATTCCTCCACGACGGCGGCCTTGCTCGAAAAATGTTGGTAGAGCGTTCGCTTGGAGACAGCAGCCTCGCCGGCGAGGCGCTCGACGCCCGTGGCATTGATGCCCTCGCGGTAGAACAGGTTGATCGCCGTGTCCACGATGCGCTGCCGCGCGCCGCGCCCACCGCGTCCTTTGGAAGTGGCGTCCTGCTGAGTGGTCATTGGTTGAGTATACCGATGGGTTTACATCTCGCGGGTAGGCGAGTAACGTCGCCACTCAACAAGTAAACCGAGCGGTATACCAGGGGTGGTCGTGGCCCCACAACGTGGTGACAGTCGGCGACGGTTGCAACGGGCGCTGGCGGTATTGGCGGCAGAGCGGGCAACCACATCCCATCACGGTGAGGGCAATAGCCCTGGAATCCGCAATACCGTCAGCCGGGTACAGAAGGCCATCGTCGCCGTCTCTCCGACTGCGGTCCACGACGCCATCCTGGCGGCCGCCACCACGGCGAATTGATTCGTCCGGGCGGGTGAGCGACGCCATAGTATCGGTACACCGATCGGTATACGTGCGGGGTGAATGAATGCTAGTGTCGCCGGTAGAAGTACACCAAACGGTTTACCAAAGGAAAAGATTATGACAGAGAAGCGAAATGCCCGGCACGGCTCGCCAAGTCGGTTACCGGAAGCGCGCACCCGTTGGGGCGGCACCTCGTATCAGAACGCCCCGACGAAATCGGTGTCCGTCGGCGGCACCGCATTCGTCTACCGGGAGCTCGGCATCGACTCCGGTGTACCGGTGATCTTCCTGAACCACCTGGCCGCCAACCTCGACAACTGGGACCCCCGAGTGGTCGACGGCATCGCCGCCAAGCACCGGGTGATCACCTTCGACAACCGCGGGCTGGGCGCCTCCGAGGGCAAGACACCCGACACCGTCGAAGCGATGGCGCAGGATGCCGTGGCGTTCATCCGCGCCCTGGGGTTCGAGCAGGTCGACCTGCTGGGATTCTCGCTGGGGGGCATGGTTTCTCAGGTGATCGCCCAGCAGCACCCGGCGCTGGTGCGCAAGCTCATCCTCGCCGGGACCGGTCCCGCCGGAGGTGAGGGCATCGTGAACGTCACCAAGCTGAGCTACCTCGACACCCTGCACGCCTACGCCACCTTCAAAGACCCCAAGGAACTCCTGTTCTTCACCCGTTCGGCTCACGGCAAATCCGAGGCCAAGGCATTCGTCAAGCGCCTCAAGGAACGCACCATCGACCGGGACAAGGCCACCTCCCTCCGCGCCTTCCGCACCCAGCTCACGGCGATCCACGCCTGGGGGCTCGAACGGCCGGCCGACCTGTCCACCATCGAACAACCGGTGTTGGTGGCCAACGGCGACGACGACCGCATGGTGCCGACCAGCAACTCCTACGATTTGGCGCGACGGCTGCCGAACGCGACTCTGCGCATCTACCCCGACGCCGGGCATGGCGGCATCTTCCAAGCCCATCAGCGATTCGTTCCCGAGGCGCTCGCGTTCCTGGCGGCGGTGCAGTCATGACATCGCTTGCCGGGCAGACAGTGCTGGTCACCGGAGCCAACCGTGGCATGGGTCGCGAATACGTCCGGCAGCTTCTCGGCCGCGGCGTGACGAAAATCTATGCCGCGGCGCGTGATCCACGGTTGGTCGACATCGTGGACCCACGTGTCGTGCCGCTGTGGCTCGACGTCACCGACCCGGTATCGGTGACCGAAGCGGCCCAGGCCGCCCGCGACGTCAGTGTGCTCATCAACAACGCGGGAATCGTCCGCGGAGCCTCCGTCCTGGCCCCCGACACCACGAAACTGCGCGAGGAGATGGAGACGAACCTGTTCGGTCCGCTGGCCTTGGCGGCCGCGTTGGTCGACGGGATCGTCGAGCGGTCCGGTGCGATCGTGAACGTCTCCTCGGTGCTCGCGTGGGTACCCGTCGGCGCCAGCTACGGGGTCACGAAAGCCGCACTGTGGAACGCCACCGACTCGATGCGCACCGAGCTTGCATCGCGTGGCGTGCAGGTGGTGGGCGTGTACGTCGGCCTGGTCGACACCGACATGGCGTCCTTTGCGGACAGCCCCAAGTCCGACCCGGCGGACGTGGTTCGCCAGGTGCTCGACGGTATCGAGTCCGGCGCTGACGAGGTACTGGCCGACGAGATGACCCGCGAGGCTCGTGCCCGCATGAACAAGTCGATTCACGAACGCTTCGGCGCGTGACCAAGACGGGAGCATGATCATGAAGGCATTCGTCATCGATCGCTACAGGAGCAAGGACGGCGGTCACTTCGTCGACATGCCGCAGCCGGTGGTCGGGGACAACGACGTCCTCGTTCAAGTGCATGCGGCCGGCGTGAATCTCCTCGACGTGAAGATCGCGTCGGGAGAGTTGAAACTCGTGCTGCCGTACCGCTTCCCGCTCATTCTCGGCAACGACGTTGCCGGAGTGGTGGTCCAGGTCGGGCCCCGGGTTCGGGGCTTCAAACCGGGCGACGAGGTCTATGCGAAACCGGACAAGGATCGGATCGGCACCTTCGCGGAGTTCATCGCCATGAACGAACGCGACGTGGCGATCAAGCCGGCCGAACTCAGCATGGAAGAAGCGGCGGCCGTTCCCCTGGTAGGCCTGACCGCGTGGCAGGCGCTCGTCGAGATGGCGGATCTGAAGCCCGGGCAGAAGGTCTTCATCCAGGCGGGCACGGGCGGAGTCGGCACGTTCGCGATCCAGCTGGCGAAACATCTGGGTGCGACGGTGGCTACGACAGCGAGCTCCGCCAATTTCGAGTTGGTGAAAGCCCTCGGTGCGGACGTCATGATCGACTACAAGAAGGAAGACTTCGAGACCCTGCTGCACGGCTATGACGTCGTGCTGCACAGTCAAGACTCCAAGACTCTGGACAAATCGCTACGCGTGCTCAAGCCAGGCGGGAGGCTCATCTCCATCTCCGCGCCGCCTGACCCAACCTTCGCGGACGAGATCGGCTTGCCTTGGTACGTCAAGCAGAGCATCCGCGTCTTGAGCTTCGGCGCGAGGCGAAAGGCCAAG
This sequence comes from Mycobacterium sp. BMJ-28, assembly GCF_054404835.1. NCBI lineage: Bacteria > Bacillati > Actinomycetota > Actinomycetes > Mycobacteriales > Mycobacteriaceae > Mycobacterium > Mycobacterium sp. BMJ-28. Next base: position 289,721 of record NZ_CM136783.1, read on the forward strand.
CGGCTCAAGGTAGGTTATCGGTTCCTCTTCATGAGGGCGAACGGCGCTCAGCTGAGCGAGATCACATCCCTCATCGATCAAGGCGTGATTCGTCCAGTCATGGATAGGATCTTCCCCTTCGACGAGACCAAGGACGCAGTGGATTTCGTCGAGAAGGGCCGCGCCAAAGGCAAGGTCGTCGTCAAGGTGAGGTAGGAACTCCGCAGGCAAGGCACGGCGGCCGTCGAAATATCCGACCGCGCGATGACATTGCCCGGCGCCGCTGGTCTACGTGAGTATGGAAGGTATGGACCTGCCCGTCTCGCCGCCGGTGGACCCGATGCTCGCCAAGGCCGCCGCGAAGGTGCCCGACGAGGCCGGTGTGTGGTCCTACGAACCGAAATGGGACGGCTTTCGGGCCCTGGCCTTCCGGGACGGGGACGAGGTGGTCCTGCAATCGCGCAGTGGCAAGGAACTCGGCCGGTACTTCCCCGAACTGCTCGACGCGCTGCGCGACGAATTGGCCGACCGCTGCGTGCTGGACGGGGAAGTGGTGGTGCCCCGAACGACCGAGGGCCGCATCCGGCTGGACTGGGAATCGCTGAGCCAGCGCATCCACCCGGCGGCCAGCCGGATCAAGATGCTGGCCGAGCAGACGCCGGCACATTTCATCGGTTTCGATGCACTGGCCGTCGGTGACCGATCCCTGCTCGCCGAGCCGTTCCGGACCCGGCGCGAGGCGCTGATCGCGGCTGTCACCCAGAAGAACTGGTGCCATGTCACCCGGACCACCGAAGATTCCGTCGTCGGCACCCAGTGGCTGGACACCTTCGAGGGTGCCGGACTGGACGGGGTGATCGCCAAACGCCTGGACGGGCCCTACCTGCCGGGTAAACGCGAGATGGTGAAGGTCAAGCACCATCGTGACGCCGACTGCGTGGCGATCGGCTACCGCGTCCACAAGAGTGGCGAGGGCGTCGGCTCCATCCTGCTGGGGCTGTACCGCGACGACGGTGAACTGCAGATGGTGGGCGGCGCCGCCTCCTTCACCGCCAAGGACCGGCTCACGCTGCTGGCCGACCTGGAACCGCTGCGCGAGGGCGACGAGGTCCGGGACGGCGACCCGAGTCGCTGGAACTCGGCGGCGGACAAACGCTGGATCCCGGTGCGCCCGGAGCGGGTGTGCGAGGTGGCCTATGACCAGATGGAGGGCAGCACCACCCACGGGCAGCGGTTCAGGCACGCCGTGAAATTCCTGCGCTGGCGGCCCGACCGGGATCCGGCCAGTTGCAGCTTCGATCAGCTCGACGTGCCCGTGCACTACGACCTGTATGACGTTCTGGAGGAGAAATAGCTGTGGCCACTCCCGCTGAAGAACTCGATGTCGACGGCGTCGCCGTCCGGCTGACCAGCCCGGACAAGGTGTACTTCCCCGAGCCGGGATATACCAAGCGCAATGTCGTGGATTACTACCTGGCCGTCGCGGACCGGATGGTGACCCTGTTGAAGGACCGGCCCACGCATCTGCAGCGCTTCCCCGACGGCATCGACGGCGAGGAGATCTACCAGAAGCGGGTCCCGCAGAAGCATCCCGATTACCTGCAGACCTGCACCGTGACGTTCCCGTCCGGCCGGACCGCCGACGCCCTGAAGGTCACCCACCCGTCGGCGATCATCTGGGCCGCCCAGATGGGCACGGTGACGTTGCATCCGTGGCAGGTCCGCTGTCCGGACACCGAACACCCCGACGAGCTGAGGGTGGATCTGGACCCCCAGCCGGGCACCGACTTCGCCGATGCCCGCCGGATTGCGGTCGAGGTGCTCAAGCCCGTTCTCGACGAGCTCGGTTACGTCGGGTATCCGAAGACGTCCGGCGGCCGGGGCGTGCACGTGTTCATCCGGATCAAGCCGGACTGGGATTTCATCGCGGTGCGCCGGGCCGGCATCGCCCTGGCCCGCGAGGTGGAACGCCGCGCGCCGGACGCCGTCACCACGTCCTGGTGGAAGGAAGAGCGCGGGAAACGCCTGTTCGTCGACTACAACCAGAACGCCAGGGATCGGACCTTCGCGTCGGCCTATTCGGTGCGCAAGACGCCGATCGCGACGGTGTCGATGCCGCTCACCTGGGACGAATTGGCCGACGCCGACCCCGACGACTACACGATCGCGACGGCGCCGGCTCTGGTGGCCAAGCGGGCGGACCCGTGGGAAGGCATCGACGAGACACCACACTCATTGGAGCCGCTGCTGGAAATGGTGCGTGCCGACGAGGAACGTGGGCTGGGCGATCTGCCCTATCCGCCGAGCTATCCGAAGATGCCGGGTGAACCACCCCGGGTGCAGCCGAGTAAGAAGGTCGCGGCCCATTGGGACGCGGAAGGTAATCCGGTCGACTGAGCCCGTCAGCGCAGCGGAACGACTCCGGCGCCGGCACCGGCGAAAATCGGCGGGTTGTTCTCCAGGGACTCCAGGTGTGAGGCGGCACTCGACGCCGCCGCCACCGAGCTGAACTCGACGGCGCCCAGCAGGAGGAGGGGCCACAGTGCCCCCGCGGCGGCGCTGAGGACCGCCTGGTAGGGCACCGGCTCGTGGGTGGCGCCCATGCGCCGGCTGGCCACGTAAATCACGACTGCACTGAGCGCCCATCCGATGAGATAGGCGACTACTACGGTTTGGACCACGTTGTCATCCCCTCGCCAGCGGGGCTGGCTGTTGCTTCATGCACAGCTGCGGGCCGCAGGTAGTTAAGCCAAATGTAACGCCGACACGCGACACGGGAAAGTCCGATGCGACGCCGCGACACGCGAAAATCAGCAGGTCAGCGGCTATCAGTGAACATCCAGCAACGTGCTCGCCGGTTGCCTGGAAGGTGTGGCCGAGGGCCGCGGCGATGTGCCCGACCGGCCGCGGCGATGTCAGGACGGCACCGGTGCGGCGGCGCGGGCGGTGCAGGGGGAGGTGCGTGCGCTCGGTGAAACGGCGGGCAGCCGGTCCGGCCGGCCGCGGGACGTCTCCGGTGCCGGCGCGGCACCGTCCCGGATGCGCACGACGCCGACGCACGGCCGTCTCGTCGGTCCGGTGCGGGAGGACCGGCTTGGGGTGGCACCGCCCTCGGCGTCGTCATGCCCGAGGGCGCGAAGCCCGTGCTTCCGAGACGCCGAAAACCCCTATTGCAGAGCCGGTTTCAAGATCAAAGCGGAATACGGCCCAAAGCCGCCGCGGATGTCATCGCAATCCGGCTGCCGCGGCGTCGCTGTCCACGTCGGCTCCGTCGAGCGCGCGTTGCGCATACATCGTGCGGCGGCGATGTGCGCAGCGCGCCGTGTGAGCGCTGCGTGCGCACGCCGATCCGGAGGGGAGGTGGGTACGGCGTCGACGGCGCCGTGGGCGCGGACGGACTCAGAGTGCCACAGAAACCCGGCGATCGACTTGTCCAATGGCAATTTTGACGAATACGTCACATTTTGTCGCCGACGCTTGCGGGAGCAACGACGACCGCACTCAACTGACGCGGACGTAATTTGCATGAAATTTTTTTTCCGAACCGGCGTGGCTACGTCCCGTTCCGGGCGTGTCGTCGCGTCCGGTCAGTCGCCAGCGGTGAGTGTGGCCTTCCCGGTCCGGTGCTGACCCGCCCGATCGATCCAAGTCAGTGCGATGACATCGCCCGGATAGTGCCGGTCCAGCACCGCGGTCAACGCGGTCGCCGAATTGAGCGGGGTGTTGTCCAGCGTCAGGATGACATCGCCGTTGGCCAGTCCGGCCTGCTCGGCGGGGCCGCCGCGCAGCACCTCGTGCACGATGACGCCCGGAAACGCCTCATGCTGCTCGGCGGTGCTCACGCCGACACCGAGCAGCGTCGGCGGCCCGATATGCACGGTGTCGGACGGCGCGGCGGTGCGGATCTGGTTGGCGATCGCCAGCGCGTCGTTGATGGGGATGGCGAATCCCTCGCCGCCCGGTCCCATCCGGAAGTTCACCGAGGCCGCAGTGGTGACACCGACCACCTGCCCGGCGCCGTTGACCACCGGACCACCGGAGTCCCCGGCGCGCACCGGTGCGGCGATCTCGAACAGTCCGGTCATCTGATTCGCCGATCCCGTCAGCTCATCCTCGGCGCTGATGGTGCGCCCGAACGCACTGATGGTGCCGGTTTCCTGAGTCAGCGGTGCCCCGGTGCCGCGGGCATTGCCCAGCGCCACGATCGGATCGCCGACGGCCAGTTGGGCCGAATCCCCCAACGGTGTGACGGGCAGGCCGCCGGCACCGCGCAGCTGGATCACCGCAATATCCCGGCGGCGGTCGAAACCGACGATATCGGCGGCGAACGACCGGCCGGCCACCATCGCATTGATGGTGTCGGCACCTTGGATCACGTGATAGTTGGTCAGCACCTGCCCGTTCGGATCCAGCACGATGCCGGTGCCGGTGCCCATCACATGCTGGTAGTCGACGGTGGTGTCGATGCGGACCACCGATGGCTCGACCGCCGCGATCGCGCCGGACAGATCCTCGGGGGCGGCCGCTGCGGGAGCGGCCACCAGGACTGCGAGGACAGCTGCGAGCAGGGCCGCGAGCCACCGTCGGGAACCGAACCTGCCCATTCGCCGCCTTCCGGAGCGCCAGAGGTGTTCCCTCAATATTGACGGTGCGACCGGTTACTGTCGACGCAGCGACACGCAGGCGCTCAGTCCTCGACGGTTATCCCGCCGCGGGTCCGGCCACGCCGTGCTTTACCGGCAGGCCGGCGATTGCGCAGCTTGCTGCCACCGGCCTCGGTTTCGGTATCGATCTCGTCGTCTTGGGCGTTACCGGCGACGGAATCGGCATCCGAATCGGTCGTCTGCTCGGCGACCGTTTCCTCTGCGGATTCGCCTGCCTCCGGCGCTTGGTCGGCCTCTGATGTGTCCGAAGTCTCGTCCTCGGCGACGGTTTCAGTGTTTCTACCCCGGCCGCGGCGGCTCTGCTTCTCCGCTTTGGTCTTGAGCGGTTTGGGTGGCGGCGGGGGGAGCTCGGCCACGAAGGCGAGGTAGAAGCAGAACGCGCCCAGCAGCGCGATCGCGGCCGCGGCACCGTAAATGCCGAACAACCACTGGCCCGCGGTGTCCAGGCTGATCCAGATCTCGCTGATTCCGGCGCCTGCGATGAGCACACCGGCCAGCACCTGCGCCACGATCGACCACACCCGAAGCGAGAGAGCCAACGTCGGAGTGCCCAGTTCCGGCTTGCGGGTGCGCGCCCAGGTGGAGACGACGGGAAGCGCGGTGAGCGCCACCACGACGCCGCACGCGATGCGCATCGCGGTCCCGAGCGTGTGCGGCCACTGACCGGTCAACTCGAACCAGCGCGGCAAGACGAAGAAGAAATACAAGGCCGCTGCCAGCACGAGAAACGCTGCGTGCCACAGCACCGCGAACCCGCGACGCATGGTCCTCCTTGGTTGTTGGGGCCGGAGCGCGACCGTGTCGGCTGGCGACAATCGCCGGTCGCGCCCCGAACCCGAGCGCGGAGGATAGGGGATTTGAACCCCTGAGGGCTATTAACCCAACCCGCGTTCCAGGCGAGCGCCATAGGCCACTAGGCGAATCCTCCGTCGGCAATCGTAGCCGACCATCAGGGGACGGCCGACCAGCCGTCGGTCTCGGCTGACTCCCGGTCGCTCCGCTGCGCCCCCCGACGAAGGACTACACTCACTTTCCGGACCCCGCGCGGCGTCCATCCTGTGAACTCCCCCAGGGCCGGAAGGCAGCAAGGGTCAATGGGCTCTGGCGGGTGCGCGGGGTCCCCTTTATGTGTTCACGGCTTCTCTTGAAAGGCGCGCCGTGTCGTTTGAGTTCCTCGGCCGTGACGAACTGGTCGCCCAGCATGACCTGCAGCAGCAGAATTACGCCGCGCTGCAGGCCAAAGGTCTGGCCCTCGACCTCACCCGCGGTAAGCCCTCGCAGGCGCAGCTGGACCTGTCCAACGGTCTGCTCACGTTGCCCGGAGCCGACTCCTACCGGGATGCCGACGGGACGGACACCCGCAATTACGGCGGCCTGCACGGCCTGCCGGAACTGCGGGCCATCTTCGGTGAACTGCTCGGGATCGCGGTGCCCAATCTGATCGCGGGCAACAACGCCAGCCTGGAGTTCATGCACGACGCGGTGGTGTTCGCCCTGCTGCACGGCACCGTCGACTCCCTGCGGCCCTGGATCGCCGATGCCGCTGGGTCGGTCATCAAGTTTCTGTGCCCGGCACCCGGCTATGACCGGCATTTCGCGATCACCGAGAGCTTCGGCATCGAGATGGTCAGCGTGCCGATGCGCGACGACGGCCCGGACGTCGACCTCATCGAGGAACTGGTCGCCGCCGATCCTGCGATCAAAGGCATGTGGTGTGTGCCGGTGTTCAGTAACCCGACCGGTGTCACCTATTCCTGGGAAGTCGTCCGGCGGCTGGTGCAGATGAAGACCGCGGCACCGGATTTCCGGCTGTTCTGGGACAACGCCTACGCGGTGCACACCATAACCCCCGAATTCGTCCGGCAGGTCGACGTGCTCGGGCTGGCCGCAGCGGCCGGAAATCCCAATCGCCCGTTGGTGTTTGCCTCGACCTCCAAGATCACCTTCGCCGGTGCCGGGGTGAGTTTCTTCGGCGGCTCGCTCGGCAACATCGCCTGGTATCTGCAGCACGCGGGGAAGAAGTCGATCGGCCCGGACAAGGTCAACCAGCTGCGGCACCTGAAGTTCTTCGGTGACGCCGACGGAGTGCGGCTGCACATGCAGCGGCACCGCCAGCTGCTGGCCCCGAAGTTCGCGTTGGTCGCCGAGATCCTGGAGAGCCGGCTCGGTGAGTCCAAGATCGCGTCCTGGACCGACCCCAAGGGCGGCTACTTCGTCAGCTTGGACGTGTGGCCGGGCACCGCGAAGCGCACGGTGGCCCTGGCCAAAGACGCGGGTATCGCCGTCACCGCGGCAGGTGCATCGTTCCCGTACGGAAAAGACCCCGAAGACAAGAACATTCGGATCGCCCCCAGCTTCCCGCCGGAGTCCGACCTGCATGAGGCCATCGACGGCCTGTCCACGTGTGCGCTGCTCGCAGCCACCGAGGCACTGCTGGCTCGTGATTAGTCGCACCCGCTCGGTAGCCTGCTGACGTGGCGCTCTACCGCAAGTACCGACCCGCTAGCTTCGCCGAGGTCGTCGGCCAGGAGCATGTCACCGAACCACTGTCGACGGCGCTGTCGGCCGGGCGGATCAACCATGCGTATCTGTTCTCCGGGCCGCGCGGCTGCGGGAAGACTTCATCGGCGCGCATCCTGGCCCGCTCGCTCAACTGCGAGCAGGGCCCCACACCGACGCCATGCGGAACATGCGACTCGTGCGTGGCGCTGGCCCCCAACGGCCCAGGCAATGTCGACGTCGTCGAGCTGGACGCGGCCAGTCACGGCGGTGTCGACGACACCCGCGAACTGAGGGACCGGGCGTTCTACGCGCCGGCGCAGTCGCGCTACCGCATCTTCATCGTCGACGAAGCCCACATGGTCACCACCGCCGGCTTCAACGCGCTGCTCAAGATCGTCGAGGAGCCGCCGGACCACCTGATCTTCGTCTTCGCCACCACGGAACCGGAGAAGGTGCTGCCGACCATCCGGTCCCGCACCCACCACTACCCATTCCGGCTGCTGGCCCCCAAGACCATGCGGGGCCTGCTGGAACGGATCTGCCGCGACGAGGGCGTGACGGTCGACGACGCGGTGTACCCGCTGGTCATCCGTGCCGGCGGCGGCTCGCCACGGGACAGCCTGTCGGTGCTCGACCAGCTGGTGGCCGGCGCCGACGGTAACCGGGTGGTGTACCAGCGAGCGCTGGCCCTGCTGGGCGCCACCGACGTGGCGCTGATCGACGATGCCGTGGACGCGTTGACGGCCGGGGACGCCGCCGCCCTGTTCGGCGCGGTGGAGTCGCTGATCGACGCGGGCCACGATCCGCGCCGGTTCGCCACCGATCTACTCGAGCGGTTCCGCGATCTGATCGTGCTGCAGGCCGTACCCGACGCCGCCGACCGTGGTGTCGTCGATGCGCCCGCCGATGTGCTGGAGCGGATGCGCGAACAGGCCGCTCGGCTCGGCTCGGCGACCCTGGCCCGCTTCGCGGAGGTGGTGCACGCCGGACTCGGCGAGATGCGCGGCGCCACCGCACCCCGGCTGTTGCTGGAGGTGCTCTGCGCCCGGCTGCTGCTACCGTCGGCCAGCGATACCGAATCGGCTCTGCTGCAACGCATCGAGCGCATCGAGACCCGGCTGGAGGTCTCGGTACCCAGCAACGAGTTGGGCTCGGCACCGGCCGAACCGGTGACCAAACAGTTCGTCCGCGCCAGTCGCGCCGAACCGGCGTCCCAGGCTCCGGTGGCCAAGCCCGAACCGTCGCCGGCTCCGGCGGCCAAGCCCGAACCCGTGCCCGCTCCCACGCCGGAACCCGCCCCGGCCCGCACGCCGGAACCCGTCGCGGCTCCCACGCCGGAACCCGCTCCGGCTCCCACGCCCGAGCCCGTCGCGACGGCAGAACCCGAGCCTGCCCGGGCGCCCGAACCCGAGCCGGCCCCCGTCGCCACGCCGGTCGCAGCCCTGGTCGGTGAACCTGACGCGGCCGCGGTGCGGAGCAGGTGGAATACGGTGCGGGAGAAGGTCAACGGCCGCAGCAAAGCGCTCAACGCCATGCTGGCCGACGCCATCGTCCGCAAGGTCGAGGGCGGCACCCTGGTGCTCAGCCACCCGGCGCCGTCATTGGTGAAGCGTCTCGCGGAGTCCAAGAACGCCGAGATCATCCGGGAGTCGATCAAGGACGCGCTCGGTGTGGACTGGCAGATTCAGTGCGTACCGGACACCGGCGAGGTGGCGGTGGCGGTGGGCGCCGGCCCCGCGCTCGCGCAGCCCGACCCTGCGGTCGAAGAGGAGCGCATGCTCGCCGAGGCGAGCAGTGACACCTCCGAGGTGGTCCGCCGGGACCCCGAGGAAGTGGCGATCGAGCTGCTGAAGACCGAGCTCGGCGCGCGCCGGATCGACAAGACCTAGTCGCCTAGGGAGTCCACCACGGACGCAGCGGCAACCCGCCGTTGCTGCCCCGCTGGTCCAGTTTGACCGCCAGAACCTGATGCAGCTGAACGACATTGGACTCGAAACCCCAACGTGACCCGGCCATGTACAGGCCCCACACCTTCGCGGTCGGCAGGCCGACCTCGGCCACCGCCTCGTCCCAGTGCTCGACCAGGTTGCGGCACCAGTCCCGCAACGTCATCGCGTAGTGGTCACGGAGATTCTCCTCGTGGAGCACTTCCAGGCCGACATCCTGGACCTCGGTGATGATTCGCCCGGAACCCGTGAGCTCCCCGTCGGGGAAGACGTACCGGTCGATGAAACCGCCCGCGTTGGCACCCGTCCTGTTGTCCGGACGGGTGATGCAATGGTTGAGCAGCAGCGCCCCGGTGCGCATCTTCGACTGCAGGAACCGGAAATACGACTGGTAGTTGGCCACGCCGATGTGTTCGGTCAAGCCGATGGAGGACACCGCGTCGAAGCCCGATTCGCGGACATCGCGGTAGTCGCAGTGCCGAACCTCGGCCAGGTCGGACAATCCCTGTTCCTGGATCGCCCGCTGCGCCCAGGACGCCTGCTCGGCCGACAACGTGACGCCCAGTACCCGCACGCCCTGCTTGGCGGCGTAGCGGACCATTCCGCCCCAACCGCATCCCACGTCGAGTAACCGGTCGCCGGGCTGCAGGCGCAGCTTCTCGAACACCAGCCGGTATTTGTTGTCCTGTGCCTGCTCGAGAGTCGCGTCCGGGTCCGGGTAGCACGCGCAGGTGTAGGTCATCGATGGGCCCAGCACCCACTCGTAGAAGGTGTTCGACACGTCGTAGTGGTGATGGATGGCCTCGGCATCGCGGGTCTTGCTGTGCCGCAGCCCTTCCACCACCCGGCGCCAGCGCGGCGGTGCCTCCTGCGGGGGCGGCGCAATGGGTAGCAGATGTTCCACACCGATCGAGGCGACGATGTTGGCCAGCACCCGGGCCGACGGACGCTTGAAGACCGTCTTGTCGGCCAGCGACCTGAGCAATTCGTACGGATCGCCCGGATGCACGCCGAGTATGTCGAGATCACCGGAGACGTAAGCCCGGACCAGACCGAGTTCGCCGGGTGCGGTGGCCAGGTACGTCGTTCCCCGTGGTGTCTTCAGATCGAGACCGATGGGGGCGTCCGCCGGGCCGGCCTTGCTGCCGTCATAGGCGGTGAACCTGAGCGGATTCTCACCCGTGGTGACGATCTCGAGAATTTCGGCCAGCGACAGCCGGCCGGTGGGCGCTGACGCGCGGTCCTTGAACGTCGTCATTTTCCTTGCACCGCCTTCGCATACAGATCGAGGAGCCGGGAATCGGGATCATAGTTCTTCTTGACGCTGCGGTACGTCTCCCCGCCGTATTGGGCATCGAATTCCTCGGCGGTGTAGAAGGAATCCGAATAGAGCGATTTGTGCCCGTCGAGCTCGCTGACCTTGCGTTCGATCAGCTTGTTGGTGTGGCCCTGTTCCGGGCCGACCGGTACCGAGGACCAGAAGCCGATGTTGACGTAGGTGTGATGCGGCCGGATCGGGTACAGCGGCCAGTCCGAGTCGTCGCGTAAACGCAGCGGGCACAACCAGATCGGTTCGATCGGTACGTTGGCCAGAAACCAGTCCAGGTACTCCGCGCAGCGCTCGATGGGCACCTCGACATCTTGGACCACCCGCTCCCGCGGTGGCCGGCCGTGCCGCTTCTCGATGCGGTCGGCGATGCCGAACCGCTGGTCGTAGCCGATCAGCTTCCAGTAGAAGCTGCTGCGGCGGTGCCGGCGCGGCCACAGCCGGCGCACCAGCGGGTGCTGGGCGCCGAAAGCCCTTGAGCACCAGAACCAGTCCGTGTCCCAGCGCCACAGGTAGTCGTGGATGGTCAGCCGGTCGTGCAACTCGCCGTGCGGGTGCTGGATGGAGCGGTAATAGATCTGCCGGCCGGTGTAGTCGCTGACGGGTCCCGGTGTGGCGGTCTGTACCCCCAGGCACAGATAACTCTCGTCCGCACTGAAGACCACTCCATCCAGATAGTCGACGGGCACCCCGTCGTAACCGCCGGTGTCGATGATCCGGTCCATGGCCGCGACGAGGTCCTCGATCGCGTGAAATCGCAGGTGGCGCAAGCTGACGAATGGCTTGACCGGTTCCAGCTCGATCTTCAGCCGCACCGAGTAGCCCAGCGTGCCATAGGAATTGGGGAAGGCGTGAAAAAGGTCGGGATACCGGGTTCGACTCGCGGTGACGATATCCCCGGCCCCGGTGAGAATATCGAGCTCCAGCACGGACTCATGCGGCAGCCCGTTGCGGAACGAGGCCGATTCGATCCCTAGTCCGGTGACGGCACCGCCCAGGGTGATGGTCTTGAGTTGCGGCACCACCAGCGGCGACAACCCGTACGGCAGGGTGGCGGCCACCAGATCCTCGTACGTGCACATTCCGGCCACGTCGGCGGTGCGGGCCTCGGGATCGACTCCGATCACCCCGGTCAGCCCGGAGGTGTCGAGGCCCTTGGCGGTGCTCTTCGCGCGCGCACGGAACAAGTTGGACGTGGGCTTACTAAGGCGCACAGCGGCTGTCGCGGGGATGGCGCGGTAACTGTCCAGCAGCCGCCGCACCCCCGCGGCGTGGGCCCCCTGTGCGTCGGTTGCGACAACAGACACACATATACGCTAGTCCTCGGTCGCCGACGATGCGACCGCACAGGCTGGGATACGACAGGAGTTTTGCGGTAATGGGACAGGTCAGCGCATCCAACACCGTATTGATCGAAGCGGCTCCGGAAGCGGTACTCGCCGCGGTGTCGGACTATCAGACGGTGCGTCCGAAAATCCTCTCGTCGCACTACAGCAACTACCAGGTGCTCGAGGGCGGTCAGGGCGCCGGCACGGTCGTGTCCTGGAAACTTCAGGCCACCGAGTCACGGGTGCGCGATGTCAAGGCGTCTGTCGATGTGGCGGGTAAGACGGTGATCGAGAAGGACGCCAACTCCACGTTGGTCACCAACTGGACGGTGGCACCGGCAGGCACCGGATCCACCGTGACCGTCAAGACGTCCTGGCAGGGTGCCGGCGGGGTCAAGGGCTTCTTCGAGAAGACCTTCGCGCCGCTGGGTCTGCGCAAGATCCAGGATGCGGTGCTGGCCAACCTGAAGAGGGAACTCGAGGGCGGCGGAGCGGCTTAGGCCGCGACCTCGGTCAACGCGGCTGGGACGACAGGTAGGCGACGATGCCGCGAACGACGGCGTCGGCGTACTTCTGGCGACCGGACTCGCTCTCCATCAGCGCCGAGTCGGCAGGGTTCTTCATGTTGCCGCACTCGACCAGCACCGACGGGTACTGCGCCAGGTTGAGCCCGGTCAGGTCGGAGCGTGGATACAGGCCGCCGGAGCCGATGTAGTTGGCCGCCGGGATGCCCGAACCCTGCATCTGATCACGCATGACCTGGGCGAACTGTACCGACGGTCCGGACTGGGCGGCGTTCAGCGGTGGCGACGAGTAGTTGACGTGGAACCCGCGCCCGTTGGCCGGCCCGCCGTCGGCGTGAATGCTCACGATCGCGTTCGGGTGCAGGGCGTTCGCCATGGCGGCGCGTTCGTCGACGCACGGTCCGAGTGCGTCGTCGTTGCCCCGGGACATCGCGGTACGTACCCCCAACTGGGTGAGTTGAGCGCGGATGCGCAGCACGGTGTCCCAGTTGAAGGTGTGCTCCGGGTAACCCGAGTCGGTGCTGGTACCGCTGGCCTGGCAATCTTTGGTGCCGCCCCGGCCGGTTGGTACCTGCCTGCTGATCGACGCGTCGTTGGCCCCGTTGTGGCCCGGGTCGAGGAAGACGATCATGCCGGCGATATTCGCCGGAGCGGCGGCAGCGGGCGGCGCGGTGGCGATCGGGGACGTCACCGAGAGCATCCCGGCGACGATGAGCAGTGCCGTGGCGCCGACACGCAAGCTGTTGTGGACGTGCACGGCGCCACCGTAGCCGGGCCGGCGACTAGTCTTGAAGGACAAACCGCCGTGGCCTCGAGAGCGAAATCAAGTCGAGACCAGTACGCAATCAAGATGCAAGGGGACAGGTCATGCAACCCGGTGGCGCGCCAGATATGTCCGCCCTGCTCGCGCAGGCGCAGCAGGTGCAGCAGCAGCTGATGGAGGCCCAGGAGGCGCTGGCCAACGCGGAGGTGCACGGCCAGGGCGGCGGTGGACTCGTGCAGGTCACCATGAAGGGCAGCGGCGAGGTGATTGCCGTGGCCATCGATCCCAAGGTCATCGACCCGGAGGATCCGGAGACCCTGCAGGACCTCATCGTCGGCGCGCTGGCCGACGCCGCGAAGCAGGTGACCATCCTGGCGCAGACGCGGCTCGGCCCGCTCGCCGGTGGCCTGGGCGGCCTCGGGCTACCGGGACTCTAGAGTGTTCGAAGGCCCGGTCCAGGATCTGATCGACGAGCTCGGCAAGCTCCCCGGTATCGGACCAAAAAGCGCTCAGCGCATCGCTTTTCACCTGCTCTCGGTGGAGCCGCCGAACATCGACCGGCTGACCGCGGTGCTCGGCCGGATCCGCGATGGTGTCACTTTCTGCTCGGTGTGCGGCAACGTCTCCGACGAACAGCGGTGCCGCATCTGTAACGATTCGCGCCGGGACGCGTCGGTGGTGTGTGTGGTGGAGGAGCCCAAGGACATCCAGGCCGTCGAGCGCACCCGTGAGTTCCGGGGTCGCTACCACGTGCTGGGTGGTGCGCTGGACCCGCTGTCCGGGGTGGGTCCGGACCAACTTCGAATCCGGGAATTGCTGAACCGGATCGGTGAACGGGTGGACGGTGTCGACGTCGCCGAGGTGATCATCGCCACCGACCCGAACACCGAGGGTGAGGCCACCGCGACGTACCTGATGCGGATGCTGCGCGATATCCCCGGGCTGACGGTGTCGCGGATCGCCTCGGGCCTGCCGATGGGCGGGGATCTGGAATTCGCCGACGAGTTGACGCTGGGCCGTGCGCTGGCCGGCCGTCGGGTGATGGCCTAGGGCTTGACCCGCCCAAACTCACCTTTGGGCCACTTTGTGCGAGTGCGATTCGGCATTTCGTCGATCTCGGCGCGGGTGAATCCTGGTTGTCGGGGCTCGAGACGACGATTCGTGCATGACGGAGATCTTCCTGGCCCGGGAAGCGATGGGCGACGGTCTGAGGAGACGGGAACTTCGCCGGTTTTACCGGCCGATCTTTCGCGGCGTGTACGCGCCGAAGTGGGTGAAGCCGGCCCTTGTGGATCGGGTGAGCGCGGCCTGGCTTGCGACGGACCGCACCGGCGTCATCACGGGCATTGCCGCTTCGGCGCTGCACGGTGCGTGCTGGGTTGACGACGATGTGCCGATCGAAGTGCTGAGCGGCGACCGGCGGTCCCAGCCCGGACTGGTCGTGCGACGGGACCGCGTGGCCGACAGCGAGGTCACGGTGATCTCGGGCGTTCCGGTCGCGGTGCCGGCGCGCACGGCATTCGATCTCGGCCGCCACCTTTCCAGGAATGAGGCGCTGGCCCGAATGGACGCGTTGATGCGGGCGACGCCATTCGAGCCCGCCCGCGTAGCCGAGTTGGCACAGCGCTATGGGCCGGTTCGAGGGGTGCGTCAACTCAGGGCGTTGCTGCCCTTGGTGGACGCGGGTGCAGCGTCACCCCGGGAAAGCTGGTTGCGACTGTTGTTGATCGATGAGGGTCTGCCCGTCCCGGAAACGCAGTTACCCGTGTGCGACGCAGATGACAAAGTCATCGCTTTTCTGGATATGGGCTGGCGCGACCGCACACTCGCGGTGGAGTACGACGGTGATCAGCATCGCAGCGACCGCGCGCAATATGTGCGGGATCTGCGGCGGATACCGATGCTCGAAGCACTCGGCTGGGAAGTGATCAGGGTCGTGAAGGAAGACCATCCGGTGCAGGTCCGCCAGCGGGTCAGGGAGGCGTTTCTGCGCCGAGGTCGCGCCGAGATCGACGAAATGCCGAAACGCACTCGCACAAAGTGGCCCGAAGGTGAGTTTGGGCGAGGAGAAGACGCCGCCTAGGCCCGGCGCGGAGCGGCCAGCCGCTCGGTGCGCAGCTGCGCCACCTCGTCCAGCGCCAGCGGCGCCAGATCGCCGACGACGCGGCTGAGCAGGTGGTCGGCCAGCTGTGGGTTGCGGGCCAGGCACGGCCCGTGCAGATAGGTGGCGACGACGCTGCCCTGGACCGCGCCGTCGAACCCGTCGCCCATGCGGTTGCCCGCACCCTTGGTGACCCGGGCCAGGGGCCGCGCCGAAGAGCCGAGAACCGTTCCGCCGCGGTGGTTCTCGAAGCCGGTGAGCGGTTCGGTCAGCCCGTCGACCAGGGGATCCGACGTCACCTCGCCGATGGTGCGGGCCTGCTGCGGGGAGGTGGTCACATCCAGCATGCCGACGCCGTCGACCCGCTCGCCGGCCGAGGTCTCATACCAGTGCCCGAGCACCTGAATGGCAGCACAGATCGCCAGTATCGGCGCACCCTTGGCGGCCGCACGCTGCAGACCGGGATAGCGGATGAGGTGCCTGGTGGCCAGCCGCTGCGCGTAATCCTCTGCACCCCCGAGGGTGTAGAGATCCAGTGAGTCCGGCACCGGGTCGTCCAGCGTGATGGGCACGATCTCGGCGTCGATCCCGCGCAGCCGCAGCCGCTGCCGCAGCACAAGTGCGTTGCCGCCGTCACCGTAGGTACCCATCACGTCGGGCAGCACCAGCCCGATCTGCACCGTCATCCGATCCGCCGGTTCAGCTGCAGGAACGCGGTGTAGTTGGCGATGACCTCGACATGACCCGGCGGGCACGAGGCGATGGCGGCGACGGTGTCGTGCACCAGCGAATGTTCCACCCCGGCATAGCCCAGACGCACGGCGAGATCGGTGCCACGCTCGCCGGCCGCGACCACCTGGGTGTCCTCGAAGTGTTCGAACTGCACATCCCACAGCCAGGACAGGTCTTCGCCGTCGGGCACCTGACCATTGACCGAGATCACCACGCCGGCAGCGTGCTTGTCCACCATCGACAAGGCCTCCTGCCAGCCGGCGGGATTCTTGGCCAGCAGCAGACGGGCGGTGTGATTGCCCACCCGCACCGTCCGGTACCGGCCGGCGACCTCGTCGACGGTCGAGACCGCGGCCACTGCCCGGGCGGGGTCGGCGCCGAGTGCCACCGCCGCGGCCACCGCCTGGGTGGCGTTGCCCCGGTTCACCGTGCCGGGCAGGGCCAGCTGCATGGGCTGTGAGAAACCGTGCGGCCCATAGATGTTCGCTTCGTCGAACCACCACTGCGGACTGGGGCGTTTGAAATCGGCGCCGGTGGAATACCAGTCGGCACCGTTGCGGACGATGATCTCCCCGGAGCGCGGGCAGCTCACCGAGTCGCCGGCCCAGCCGCCCCCGGCCGCCACCCACACCACATCGGGGCTGTCGTAGGCCGCCGACGCCATCAGCACGTCGTCGCAGTTGGCGACGACTACGGCGGCGGGGTGCCGGGCCAGGCCCGCGCGCAGGGTGCGCTCGATGTGGTTGATCTCGCCGACCCGGTCCAGCTGATCCCGGGACAGGTTCAACAACACGACGACCGCGGCTGGTACGGCATCCATGACGTGCGGCACGTGCATCTCGTCGACTTCCAGCGCGGCCAGTTCGGCATCCCGGGCCCCGGCCAGCGCGGCCACCAGCCCGGCGTCCATGTTGGCGCCCTCGGAATTGCTGGCCACCGGACCCAGCGTGGCCAGCGCGGCCGCCGTCATCCTGGTGGTGGTGGATTTGCCGTTCGTGCCGGTCACCACCACCGACCGCCGGCCCGCACCGAGTTGTCCGAGGATCGAGCGGTCCAGCGTCATCGCGACCAGACCGCCGATCATCGCGCCTGCGCCGCGGCCGGTGACCCGCGACGCCCAGCGCGCCGTCGCACCGGCGCCGAGCGCCAGCTTCCCGCGCGTTGAAACAGCCATCAGCGCAATTTTAGGGGCCCGACACGCCTGGCTGCGATCGGTGTGTTGTCAGACCACCGTGTCATCCTCGAACCATGAGCCAGACCTGGGGACGACCGGCGGTCGAGCCGGGTGCCGGCTGGGCGGTCGTCGACGTCGAGACCACGGGTTTCCGTCCCGGCCAGGCCCGGGTGGTGAGTGTGGCCGCGCTCGCAGTCGGTGACGACGGCAATGTCGAACACAGCGTCTCCAGCCTGCTGAACCCGGGCGTGGACCCCGGCCCCACGCATGTGCACGGACTGACCACGGAGATGCTGGACGGGCAACCCACGTTCGCCGATGTCGCACCCCGGTTGATGGAGGTGCTGCGCGGGCGCACGCTGGTCGCCCACAACGTGGCATTCGACTACGCGTTCCTGGCTGCCGAGGCCGAATTGGTCGGTGCCGAGCTGCCGGTCGAGTCGGTGATGTGCACGGTGGAACTGGCCCGCCGGCTGACGCTGGGCACCGAGAACCTGCGGCTGGAGACGCTGGCCGCGCACTGGGGTGTCACCCAGATGCGCCCACACGACGCGCTCGACGACGCCCTGGTGCTGGCCCAGATCCTCAAGCCGGCCCTGGTGCAGGCCCGGGAGAAGAAGTCGTGGCTGCCCATCAGGTCGGTGACGCGCCGGACCTGGCCCAACGGGCAGGTCACCCATGACGAGCTGCGGCCGCTGAAAACGCTGGCGGCCAGGCTGCCGTGCCCGTACCAGAATCCCGGCCCGTTCGTGGCCGGTCGCCCACTGGTGCAGGGCATGCGGGTGGCGCTGGCGGCCGAGATGGTGCGCACCCACGAAGAGGTGATCGAGCGGATCCTCGATGCCGGGCTGGCCTACACCGAGGCCGTCGACCAGCACACCTCCGTGGTGGTCTGCAACGAGGCGACCCCCGAGCAGGGCAAGGGCTATCAGGCCGCCGAGCTGGGCGTCCCGCTGTGCAGCGATGCCCAGTTCATGGCGCTGATCGCTCAGGTCGTGGGCGGCCGGGACGTCGAGGAGTTCATCGACAGCACCGGCGACGGCGACCAGTACGCGCTCTTCTAGCTCTGGCTCACCGGTTTGACGAATGTGTAGACCTGGTACTGCAGCAGGCTGAGCTTGGACAGCCATTTCATCCATCGGGTACCGACGATCATGGTGTCCTGGGCGTCCGCCGAAGCCTGCTCGCGGAAGAACCGCAACAGGAACGGGTAGGTCGGCATGGTGTTCTTCCGGATGTTGCGGTGCGTTTCGAGTGCCAGCCCGGCTTGTCTGCCCATGGACCGGTAACCCCGCAGCGGAATATCGCCGAGCGTGCCGTAGGACTTTGCGACCCGGGGGCGGATGGCCATCCAGATCGGCGTCTTGCCGAAGAACATCAGGGTCGGGACGAAGTCCGACACCGCGAGGTACCCACCCGGCTTGAGGACCCGGGCTGCTTCGGCGAGGAACTTCTGCCGGGACGGGAAATGGAAGATGCATTCGACCGCCAAGATCCGGTCGAAGGAGTTGTCGTCGAACGGCAGTTCGCAGGCGTCGGCTTCGACCCAGCGCAGCGTGTTGCCATGGGCGGGCGTTATCTGCGAGTCGGCGGCGGCGAGTTGGCGCGGGTCGATGTTGAGACCGGTGAGGTCCATGCCCGAGTAGGTGCGGTTGATCTGCTGGATCGTCCCGCCGAAACCGCAGCCGACGTCGAGCAGCTTCTGCCCGTCGGCGAGACGTCCGGCATCGAACAGCACGCCGTTCATCGCTTCCATCGCGGCGGTGTAGTCGGCCCTGGTGCCCTGGGCGGTCTTGGGGTCGTCCCAGTATCCCCAGTGCACCTGGTTCTCCCAGAGTTGGCCCGTTTCGCCGCCGTCCTGGCGTTCCTCCATGAGGAGGTCGAAGTAGGGCAGGGCGAGCTTGGAAAGGCGTTGCGCCGACAGGGTTTCCATTTCACGGGCCTCCGTGGGTTCGGTGGTGGTCGAGAGGTTCATTGCTGCCTTTCCGGAATGTTGGAGGGTCATGGGGTGGGGATCCACTCGGCAAGCGAAAGGATCGTCAGCACCACCAAAGCGAGTCCGATCAGTCCACCGGCGGGAATCATGGCGATGCAGACCGTCACCCACACCAGAAGGCGCGGCCACTCGAACGGCTGATTGCCCACCACGCCGCCACACCGCGCGCGCAGTGTGTGGTAGGCCGCCCACACTCCGGCTCCGGCGGCGGCGACCGCGATGATGCGCGGTCCGTCCGGTGTGCCCAGCAGGGCGACACCGGCCATGGCCGTCGCGGCAGCCATCCTGGCCAGGACCACCCCGCGGCGCTCGGCCACGATCCCGGCGGAACGGCTGCGGTCGGGTTCGCCGCGGTAGCGCGGCAGGCGTCCGTCGATACCCAACAGCCGCCAGATCCAGCGCGACCACGTCCGCAGCCCGAGGTCGTCGGCAAGGCGGCGAACGTCGGCCGCCGATTCCGCCATCAAGCTGCGCGAGTAGTCGCTGCGCCAGTACGCGGCCTTGAAGACCCGTCGTGGGATTCCGAACTCTCGAACGAAGGCGCGTGGGGGCGTGAGCATCTCACCGATCAGCCAGCGGAGAAAGATCGGAAAGGTGATGGCGTACAGGGCTCTTCGAAGCCGTCCGGCTGTTCTGATCCGCTGCGCCAAGTGGATGTCGGCGAACGAGATGTGGCGTGCTTCCTCGGCCAGATGGATCGAGGTGACCCGATTGAGCAGCGGGGGCACCTGCGCGGCGCCACGATGCTGCAACGTCTGCTGGAAGTGCAGCGGTTGCTCGCCACACAGCACCCCGATGAAGAGAAAGATGTCGGCATAGCCGCCGATGAAGGCGACGATCGGCCCGAGGATCCGGGAGGCGCGCCGCATTCCGGGAACGTCTTCGCGCGTCCGGTTGACGAATTCCTGGAACATCTGGATGTGGTGGCACTCGTCGGACAGTTCGTGGAGCAGGTAACGGAAGATCTGGGCACCGTTGGGCAGTGTGCCCGCGTAGTGCACCACACCGCGGACCAGCATCATCTCGAATTGCAGCGTGACCTTGAGCATGTTCGCGGTCATCCAGCGGCCCATCTCGATCCGCCGTTGCAATGACTGGTCGGAGTACCACTGCGTCGCCGCCAGTGGAGCGGCGTTCGGATCCAGTTGCCAGCGCGGATCGTCCTCGTCCACGGCGTTCTCGGGTGCGTCCCAATCGATGTCGACGTAGGGATCGAATGCCAGGCGGGACATCGCCTCGGTGAGTGCGTTGACCTGGCCGGTGTAGTCGGCCTCGGACGTGTCTTCGGCCGCACGGAACGTCGTCATTTGCTGGCGCGTTCCACTGGGTAGGTGACCCGGCCCACGGCCGGTAGGCGGCGGTGGCGGTCAAACCCCGTGGGCCGGCGCTGACATCGCTGGTCAGCGCCTGCGCAAATGGTCGCCGAGGTTTCGGCGCACCGCGCTGGCGGGCAATCTGATCGCATACGGACCTCCATCCAGCTACCGCTACCGCAATTGCTATCACCCTGGTGATCGTCGTGTACGCATGTGCATCAAGTCGTTACGCTTTGCGCGCTGACCCGTTACGAGCGCAGGCCGGCTCCGTGACCGAGTGGTTCGGCGGATCGGCAGGGGAGCGAAAGGGCTTGCGGTGCAGTCGGTGTCCGCTCCGTGGGTGTTCGACGACACAAGCGGCAGTGGCGTCGACTCGCCTGCACCCCAATATCTGGTGCCCTCTTACCGCTCTCGCCACCGCCGAGGGGGTACCCCATGCCTGCGGTGGAACAGGCGCGCGAAGTACGCGGGGTCGGCGATGCCGACGCGTCGGGCGATCTCGGCGATCGCCAGGTCGGTCTCGGCCAGCAGGGACCGGGCCTCGGTCATCCGCCGTTCGGCGATCCATTCCTGCACCGTGCGTCCGGTTCGGCGGCGTACCACGGTGGTGAGATGTCCGGGGGTCAAGCCCAGTTCGGCGGCCACATCCCGCAGCGACAGCGGCTCGCCGATGCGCCGTTCGATCACCGCGAAGACGTCGGCGATCAGCGGTTCGCCGCTGCGGCGCAGATCGGCCACCACGTCCTCGGTGATCCGGGCCAGGTCGATGAGCAGCAGCGTGAGGTGGGCGAGAACGGCCTGCCGGTAGCCCTCGTGTCGTGCTGAAAGTTCGGCTTCCATCGCGCTGATCGAGTTGTCCCAGAACAGTTTCCGCTCGGCCGGGACCTGCAGGTGCAGGATTCCGCCCGTGTGGTGGTGCAGGAAGGGGAACAGCAGTGGATGGCTGCGCCAGGTGGGCCATGGGGAGCGCGCAGCGTCACCGAGTGCGGCGGCGTCGAAGAACACCACGACTCCGCCGTGTTGATCGCGAATCCATGCCGGATCGATCGGGTCGCCTGCGGCGACGACGTGCACCGAACCGCGTTCGGCGAAGTAGGCGACGACCGGGAAGTCGTGGATATGCCGGCGCTTGTCGATGACGCTGTCCGGTAAGAACCGGATCACCGCGACCGGTTCGGTGTCCGCGGCTCTGGGGTACGCGTAGACGGGCACGCCGTCCCGGCTCCGGACCGATGACGTCATGGACCGAAGATAATCCAAATATTGCCAAAGATCACCCAACATCGGAGTTCAGTGCCTCGGCACGATGGGGAGATGACGAAAGATCATCCGCATTCGGTCATCCGGGCAATCGGCAACAAGCATGACTACCTGCCCGCCGCGGGGCGCGACGTGCTGCTGCCCGGATATGACCTGCTCACCCGCGTCCTCGGTATGCCGCCGGCCTATGACGAACTGATTGCCCAAGCCGGGTTGTTCGCCGGCGCACGAGTGCTTGAAATTGGTTGCGGCACAGGAAATCTCACTTCACGGGTGCGGCGCTCGCAATCCTCGTCCCAGGTGACCGGCATCGATCCCGACCCGAGGGCGCTGGCCCGGGCCCGCAAGAAATGCCCTGGCGTGACGTTCGAGAAGGGCTACGCCCAGCGATTGCCGTTCGGGGACGGCGCGTTCGACCGGGTGCTGTCCTCGATGATGCTGCACCACCTGGACCCGGAGGCCAAGGGTGCCGCGCTGGCCGAGGCATTCCGGGTGTTGACCCCCGGCGGCAGCCTGCACATCGTCGATGTGGTCGGCCGCCACCTGTCGGCCACATCCGGCGCCGACGAACTGCCGGGGCTGCTGCGAGCGACCGGATTCGAATGCGCGGAATTGGGATCGCGACGGCTGAGGCTGGTCGGCCCGGTGGCGTTCTACCGGGGGACCAGAGCGTAGTCAGCCACGCGCGGCGCGATTGACGGCCGAAACCACTGCGCGCAGTGACGCCGTGGTGATGGACGTCGCGATGCCCACGCCCCACGCCGTCTTGCCGTCGATCGAGGCCTCCACGTAGGCGGCGGCCTGGGCCTCCTCGCCGGCGGACATGGCGTGCTCGGAGTAGTCCAACACGTTCACGTGGTAGCCGACGGCGCCGAGCGCGTCGCAGAACGCCGCCAGCGGTCCGTTACCGGCACCGACGATCTCCCGTTCGGTCCCGTCGACCAGCACGGTCGCGGTGATCGTGTCGGTACCGCCGTCGACCTCGGCCGCGTCCACCTTCTGCCGGATCCGCTCCAACGGAGTGATGGGCGCCAGGTACTCGTCGGCGAAGACGTCCCAGATGGCCTTCGGCGACACCTCACCGCCCTCGCCGTCGGTGATCTGCTGGATGGCCTTGGAGAATTCGATCTGCAGCCGCCGCGGCAGCACCAGGCCGTGATCGGCCTTCATGATGTAGGCCACCCCGCCCTTGCCGGACTGCGAGTTGACCCGGATGACGGCCTCGTAGGTGCGCCCGACGTCCTTCGGGTCGATCGGCAGATACGGCACCTGCCAGAGGATTTCATCGACGTCTGAGCCGATTCCGTCGGCGTCGACCTTCATCTGGTCCAGGCCCTTGTTGATGGCGTCCTGGTGGCTGCCGGAGAAGGCGGTGTACACCAGGTCGCCGCCGTAGGGATGGCGTTCGTGCACCGGCAGCTGGTTGCAGTACTCCACCGTGCGGCGGATCTCGTCGATGTTGGAGAAGTCGATCTGCGGGTCCACCCCGCGGGAGAACAGGTTCAGCCCCAGTGTCACCAGGCAGACATTGCCGGTGCGCTCACCGTTGCCGAACAGGCAGCCCTCGATCCGGTCCGCGCCGGCCTGATAGCCCAATTCCGCTGCGGCAACGCCGGTTCCGCGATCATTGTGCGGGTGCAGGCTCAGGATGATGGCCTCCCGGGGAGACAGGTGCCTGCTCATCCACTCGATCGAATCGGCGTACACGTTCGGGGTGGTCATCTCGACGGTGGCAGGCAGATTGACGATCAGCGGCCACTCCGGGGTGGGCTTGACGACATCGGCGACCGCATTGCAGACGTCGACGGCATACTCCAGCTCGGTGCCCGTGTAGGACTCCGGGGAATACTCGAAGCGCCACTTGGTCTCCGGGTACTTCTTGGCTTCCTCGACGCACATCCGGGCACCGTCGGTGGCGATCTTCTTGACCGCTTCCCGGTCGGCGCGGAACACCACGCGGCGCTGCAGGATCGACGTCGAGTTGTAGAAATGCACGATCGCCTGGGGCGCACCCGCACACGCCTCGAAGGTGCGCTCGATCAGTTCCGAACGGCACTGGGTCAGCACCTGGATGGTGACATCCTCGGGGATGGCGCCCTGTTCGATGATCTCGCGGACGAAGTCGTAGTCGGTCTGGCTGGCCGACGGGAAGCCGACCTCGATCTCCTTGTAGCCCATCCGGACCAGCAGGTCGAACATCCGGCGCTTGCGCTCCGGGCTCATCGGGTCGATCAGTGCCTGATTGCCGTCGCGCAGGTCGACCGCGCACCAGCCAGGGGCGTGGGTGGCAACCTTGTCCGGCCAGGTGCGGTCGGGCAGCGTGATGTTCTCCACTTCGGCCGCGAACGACCGGTAGCGGTTGACCGGCATGGCGGAGGCGCGCTGGGTGTTCCAGCTGGGCTGGCCGTCGCGGCGGGCGCCTGCGGGCGTGATGATGGTGCGGGCGGATGTGAAAGCGTCTGGGCTGTTCATGGTGTTGCTCCGGGTCGACTATGGATTTCAGACCGGCGCATCGCGAAACACCCGCGACGGGTTGCCGGTCTGGTCAGACCCCGCCGCGGCGTTCGAGAAGGAGCACCCGCTGCACGTGGGTTACTGTACTCCGCATAGCTGTGGCGCCAAAACCCCGCTCCTCGCGGTATGTGCAGGTCCTGTTTCTCGCCGTGCTGGTCGGCCTGGCCGGGTGCGCGCGGGCCGTCGATGCAGTGCCACGGGCGGCCGCACCCGATCCGGCGTTCTTCTTCGCCGGCGAGGTACCCACTTATGGAACGCCGGTGAGCCCGGCGCAACGGAACCGGCTGGCCTATCTGCGGGCGCTTCGCCGGGTCGATCCGTGTGGGCTGCTCACCCGCGACGCGCTCCGGAAAGTCGGCGAAATCGGCTCGGTGGGAACGATGTTCGCGTTCGACGAATGTGACATCGACATCAAGGTGCCCGGTGACAGTGCCCGGCGATACGTGAGTGTGTGGGTGGGGTTGGACACCCTGGAGCCCTCACCCTGCGAATACGTGGCACCGCTGCTGCTGTCGC
The DNA here is from genome assembly GCF_054404835.1 of Mycobacterium sp. BMJ-28. Lineage (NCBI taxonomy): Bacteria > Bacillati > Actinomycetota > Actinomycetes > Mycobacteriales > Mycobacteriaceae > Mycobacterium > Mycobacterium sp. BMJ-28. The sequence continues at coordinate 314,363 of NZ_CM136783.1, forward strand.
GACTACCCGGAGCGCCACCGCTACCCGAGCCGGTGCAGCCGGTGCTGCGGATCACCCCGATCACCGAGCAGTCCTGCGACTTCGCCGGCAAGCTCGGTGGCGCTGCGGCACCGCTGCCCGACGCCGGACGGCCCCCGATCCGGGATGGCGTCGGCTCCTATCCCGCGCCGCTGGCCGAGCGGGATCCGTGCGAGATTCTGCAGGTGGTGCCCGCGGCGCACTGGGATATCGGCGCCTCTCGACCGCATATGTGCGCCGTCACGCTCGCCGATCGCACGACGGTCCGGCTCACGCTGCAACCACAGTTGTTCGCGCCGGACACCGACAACCGGGCGCAGCGCACCCGGGACGGCGTCGAGCTGTTCGTCGACACCCGACTCTGTGAGGTGAGCGCCTTCCTGGGCGCCCCGATGCGCCGCAAGCTGCTCGACGGCGCCTATCAACAGCCCTCCGATGTGGTGATCCGCCCGACCGTCACGGTCGAGAGCACCCCGCCCCGGTGCGACGCCGTCACCGATATCGCGGTCGCGGCCGCCAAGCTGTTCGGGTAGGTCAGACCTGAGCGTCCGGGAACGCGATCACCGAGAGGAACCGGATCGGCAGCTCCACCAGATCCACCGGCCCGTGCGCCCCCTCGCCGTCCATCTGCAGGGAATCCCCCGGGTGCAGCCGGTACACCGAACGGCTGTGGCTGTAGTCCATGATCCCCTCCAGCATGAAGATGAACTCCGTCCCGGGATGCTGGAAAAGCGGATAGGTCCGGCTCTTCTCGGTGAGCGTGACGTGCAGGCACTCCAGCCGTTTGTGCTCCCCGCGCAGCGAACTCAGCAGTTGATACTCGTGCCCCTCCTTGGTGCCGTTGCGCACGATGCGCGCCCCGGTGCCCGACTTCACGAAGGCGGCCGGGCGTTCCACGTCGGCACCGCGGAACAGACTGGTCACCGGGACGTCGAGACCTTTGGCCAACAGCGCCAGGGTGGACAGGCTGCAGGAGGTCTGGGCGTTCTCGATCTTGGACAGCATCGCCTTGGAGATGCCGACCCGGGTCGCCATGTCCGCGACGGTCAGCCCCTGCGCCAGCCGGAGCTGGCGCACGTTGCGGCCGATGGCCGCCTCGAACTCGAGTTCGTCGGAGGGCAGCTGCGGATCCCGGTCCCTGGCGATACCGGAATTGCGGAGCAGCGGAACGTCGCTCACGGCTGTGTACTCCTGTCCTAGCGCATCTCGCCCGCGCCGACGTACGGGTACGGACTCTTGAGTAGATCTTCCTCGGTGAACCGGGACAGCCGGAAATCGGTCTCCGGGATGCGCGGGTCGGTACTGCGTCCGTCCACGACGAGGTCGGCGATCAGCCGACCCACCGCGGGGGCGATCTTGAATCCGTGGCCGCTGAATCCGGCGGCCACCACCAGACCGTCGAGATCGGTGCGCGAGATCACCGGATTCCAGTCCGGGGTGACGTCGTAGCAGCCCGCGTAACTACCGGCGATGGCGGCGTCGGTGAGGCCGGGGAACCGGTTTCCGATCTTGTCGACGGTCATGTCGATGAAGGCGTCGTCGGCGCGATTGGAGTATCCATCGGGGTCGGCGACGTCGAGTTCGACCAGATCGGAATTGCCGAACAGCAGTTCACCGTTGGGTTCGGGCCGGATGTACTGCAGGGACACCAGATCGGAGAACACCGGCACGTCGCCGACATCGAGCCCGGGCTTGATCATCATGATCTGTTCGCGGTGCACGGTGATGGGGACGTCGACACCGCAGGGCGCCAGCAAGGGGCGGGTCCACACCCCGGTGGCGACGATGACGGTGCCGGCCGATATCTCGGAGCCGTCGGCCAGCCGGACCCCGGTGACCTTGTCGCCGGTGCGGAGTAGGTCGGTGACGGTGCTGCCTTGCCGGACCCGCACGCCGGCGGCGCGCGCCGACACCGCGAAGGCCTGTGCGGTCAGGTAGGCGTCCCCGTAACCGCCGCGGGCCTCCCAGCCGAACGCGGCGAACGGTGTGAGATCGGCCCACGGCCACATCCGTGCGACCTCGGACGCGTCGATCTGTTCGGTCTGCACCCCGACCGCGCGCTGGGCGGCCAGGCTTTTGCACAGGTTCTCGACGTTCGGTGCGCCGACCCCGACGACGTAGCCGGTCTGCCGGAACCCGATGTCGGTGCCGAAGATCTCCTCGGCGTTCTCGAAGACCTCCAGGCCGACGGTGGCCATCGCGGCCAGCGAGCTGACCCCGTAGTGGCAGCGCACGATGCCGCTGGACTTCCCGGTCATCCCCGAGCCGACGGTCTTCCGTTCGGCGACAAAGACATCGGTGACGCCTCGTTGGCTCAACGCCCACGCCGCGGCGGCCCCCTCCAGTCCGCCGCCGACGATCACGACATCCGCGGTCTCGCTCATGAGCCCGGAATCCAGTTCGTACCGGCCAGCGGCACCCGCGCCATCGCGGCCGCCTCGATGGTGACCGCGACCAGGTCCTCGGGTTCCAGGTGGGTGACGTGGGCCTTGCCGCAGGCCCGCGCGATGGTCTGGGCCTCCATGGTGAGCACGCGCAGGTAGTTGGCCAGCCGCCGGCCGCCCTCGACCGGGTCGAAGCGGGCGGCGAGCTCGGGGTCCTGGGTGCTGATCCCGGCAGGGTCGCGGCCGTCCTGGAAGTCGTCGTAGAAACCGGCTGCGCTGCCCAGCTTTTCGTATTCGGCCGCATGGCGGGGATGGTTGTCGCCGAGGGCGATCAGGGCCGCGGTGCCGATCGCGACGGCGTCGGCCCCCAGCGCCAGGGCCTTGGCCACATCGGCGCCGGACCGGATGCCACCGGAGACGATCAGCTGCACCTTTCTATGGACATCGAGTTCCTGCAGGGCCTGCACCGCCTGCGGCACCGCGGCCAGGGTGGGGATGCCCACGTGTTCGATGAACACGTCCTGGGTCGCGGCAGTGCCGCCCTGCATGCCATCCACCACCACCACGTCGGCGCCGGCGTGCACGGCCAGCTTGACGTCGTAGTAGGTGCGGGTGGCGCCCACCTTGACATAGATCGGTTTCTCCCAGTCGGTGATCTCCCGCAGCTCGTTGATCTTGATGGTCAGATCGTCCGGTCCGGTCCAGTCCGGGTGCCGGCAGGCGCTGCGCTGATCGATCCCCTCGGGCAGGGTGCGCATCCCGGCGACGCGTGGGGAGATCTTCTGTCCCAGCAGCATGCCGCCGCCGCCGGGTTTGGCGCCCTGGCCCAGCACCACCTCGATGGCGTCTGCCTTGCGCAGATCGTCGGGGTTCATCCCGTAACGCGACGGAAGGTATTGGTACACCAGGTTTTTGCTCTGACCGCGTTCCTCCGGCGTCATCCCGCCGTCACCGGTGGTGGTCGACGTGCCCGCCTCGCTGGCGCCGCGTCCCAGCGCCTCCTTGGCCGGCCCGGACAGTGCGCCGAAGCTCATGCCCGCGATGGTGACCGGGATATCCAGGTGCAGTGGGTGTTTGGCGTGTCGATCGCCGAGCACCACATCGGTGCCACACCGCTCCCGGTAGCCCTCCAGCGGGTAGCGGGACATCGAGGCGCCGAGGAACAGCAGGTCGTCGAAGTGCGGGAGGGCACGTTTGGCGCCCCAGCCGCGGATATCGTAGATGCCCGTCTCGGCGGCCCGCTGGATCGCGGCGATGGTGGGCCGGTCGAAGGTGGCCGATTCGCGCAGGCCCAGCCGGGCCCGGTCGTCATGACTAGTCATCAGTAGGCGCTCGCATTGTCGACGTGGAAGTGGTAAAGGTTTCGGGCTGAGCCATAACGGGTGTAATCGGCGGTGTCGTCGGTGTAGCCGGCCGCGGCCAGCAGCTCGGCGAGTTCGGCATGGTGTTCGGGGCGCATCGGTTTGGCCACGCAGTCAGCGCCGAGCGAGGCGACCTCGCCGCGCACGTAGAGGCGCGCCTCGTAGATCGAATCACCAAGGGCTTCACCGGCATCGCCTCGCACCACCAGCCGTCCGGCCTGAGCCATGAAGGCGCTCATGTGGCCGATATCGCCTCCGACGACGATGTCGGCACCCTTCATCGAGATTCCGCACCGCGCCGCGGCGTCACCTTCGATGATCAGCAGCCCGCCGTGTGCGGTGGCACCCGCCGACTGCGAGGCATTGCCGGTGACGCGCACGGTGCCGCTCATCATGTTCTCGGCCACCCCGGTTCCGGCATTGCCGTCGATGGTGATCTCGGCGAGCTGGTTCATCCCGGCGGCGTAGTAGCCGACGTGCCCCTCGACCCGTACCCGCACCGGCGCGTTGAGCCCGACGGCGACATTGTGGGCGCCGTCGGCGTGGGCGATGACGAACTCGCCTTCGATGCCCGGCTGGTGCAGTGCGGTGTTCACCTCGCGCAAAGTCGTTGTGCCCAAGTCGTACTTGGCTAGCGTGTCCATGCGTACACCACCTCGGGCTCGGGCTCCCAGATCTTGGCCTGCGCGACGCCGGGCAGCCCGGCCAACGCGCGGTACTCGCTGGCCATCGCCACCCAGTCGGGGGTCTCGGCGATCACCGCAGGCTTGCACGCGATCGCGTCGCGTACCACCGCGAACGAGTCGCGGTCGGACACCAGTAGCGTGTAGAAACCGTCGAAGGTGGCGCACAGCTCCTTCAGGGCGCTTTCCACGTCGCGGCCCTGCGCCAGCTGCTCGGCGACGAACCGGGCACCCACCTCGGTGTCGTTCTCACTGTCGAATTGCACTCCGGCGCGGCGCAATCCGCGGCGAATGGAAGCGTGATTGGCGAACGAACCGTTGTGCACCAGGCATTGCTGCGGCCCGACGGTATAAGGATGGCAGCCCGAAGGGGTCACCGCTGACTCGGTGGCCATCCGGGTATGTCCGACACCCTGCCAGCCCTGGGCCTTGGCCAGGCCCCAGCCGTCTGCCAGCGCACGCGGACTACCGACCCCCTTGAGCACGGCCAGATCCGCGCCGAAACCGGCGACCAGTGCGTCCGGGTGCGCGGCCCGCACCCTGGCCAGCAGTTCTTCCGACGGTGCATCCGCGGTGAGCACGTAGGTGGAATCCACTTGGACCACCGTGACATCCGGCCCCAGATCCGGCGCCGCGCCGAGATCGGTGACCGACACGCAGCCCCGCCCGGGCGGTGACCACACCGGGTCACCGTAGACGGCCACCCCGGCCGAATCGGATCCGCGATCCGACATCTCGCACAGCATCCCGGTGAGCAGTTCGCCCAACCGGGGATAGAGCTCCGGTGTGCGCAGGTGTAACCCTACGATTCCGCACATATCTTGTCTCCCTTGGCTTGTCAGAAGGCGGTCAGATAGGAATCGATTTCCCACGGCGCGACGGTGCCGTGGTAGGCGAAGAACTCGGCACGCTTGAGGTCGGCGAAGTAGCCGGCGACACCGGCGCCTGCGGCGTCCAGCACCCCGGAGATCACCGGGTCGGCCGTCAGCTCGTCGACGGCGTGCAGCAGGGTGGGCGGCAAGGTGGACGGGCCCTGCGCGCCGACGGCCCCGGGGTCGAGACTGCGTTTGATGCCGTCGATGCCTGCGCCGAGTGCGGCTGCGATGGCCAGATACGGATTGGCCGCACCGTCGCCGCCGCGCAGTTCTATGCGCTGGTTGTCCGGGACCCGGATGTAGTGGGTGCGGTCGTTGCCGCCGTAACTGGCCTTGCGTGGCGCCCAGGAGGCACCCGATGCGGTGCTGGTGGCCCCGGTGCGCTTGTAGGAGTTGACGGTCGGCGCGACGACGGCCTGCAGCGCGCACGCGTGGTCCAGGATGCCGCCGATGAATCCGTAGGCGGTGTCGGAAAGCCCGAGACCCCTTGTGTCGAGGGCATCGTCCTGGGCCGGGAACACCGGGGTGCCCGCGCTGGTCAGCGACAGGTGCAGGTGCAGTCCGCTGCCGGTGCGGTCGGCGAACGGTTTGGGCATGAAGGTGGCAACCATGCCGCGTTCGGCGGCGATCATCGACAGCAGGTACCGCAGGGTGATCACCCGGTCGGCAGTGGTGAGGGCGTCGGCGTACGCGAAATTCTGTTCGAACTGGCCGTTGCCGTCCTCGTGGTCGTTGGCGTAGTTGGCCCAACCCAGCGCGTTCATCGCCGTCGAGATCGCCGTGAGGTGGTCATACATCCGCGTGACACCCCGTGCGTCGTAACAGGGTTGAGCGGCGGTGTCGGCGGCGTCGGCGGTGCACAGATTGCCCTCGGCGTCGCGTCGCAGCAGGAAGTACTCCACCTCGGCGCCGACCCACGGCTCGAAGCCGGCGTCGGCGGCCTGCTGGATGAGGCCCTTGAGGATGATCCGCGGCGCGTAGGGCCACGGTGTGCCGTGCACGTGCGGATCGCAGTGCACCAGCGCCAGACCTTTTTTGATGAAGGGGATCGGGGTGAACGACGCCGGGTCGGGGACGGCGACCAGGTCGGGATCCTTGGGTTCCTGGCCCATGGCGCCGACGGCGTAACCGGCGAAGCCCACTCCCTCGCTGGCGAGCTGGTCGACGGCTTCGACGGGAACCAGCTTGGCGCAGGGCTTTCCGCGTAGATCGACGAACAGGGCGAGGATGAATCTGGTGTCGGACGCGGTGGCGAGGGTGGCGAGGTCGGGTGGCATGACTGTCTCCTTATGTGAACCACTGTATCGTATGGTGAAACTCGAATGGGCCAAAGAAACCCCGGTGACCGGCCGGCGCAGTGGGTACTGCGCCGGCCGGAGCCGGGTTGGATTCAGGCGGGGGCGAGCTCGTAAGCCGCGTCCCGGTGGACGTGGGTGTCGATGCCCTTCTCCTCGTCCTCGGGCGAGATGCGGATGCCCATGGTCTTCTTGATAGCGAAGGCGATGATGAAGGCGATGACGAACGAGTACGCCATCACCGCGCCCGCGGCGATCGCCTGCTTCCAGAGCTGACCGAAGCCGCCGCCGTAGAACAGGCCGTTGGTGGCGTTCGGCATGGAATCGCTGGCCAGGAAGCCAATCATCAGGGTGCCGATGACGCCACCGACCAGGTGCACGCCGACCACGTCCAACGAGTCGTCGTAGCCGAACTTTTCCTTCAGGCCCACGGCGAAGGGGCAGATCGCGCCGGCGACCAGGCCCAGCACGATGGCACCGACCGGGGTGACCGCACCGCATGCGGGGGTGATGGCGACCAGGCCGGTGATGGCACCTGCCGCGGCACCGACGCCGGTGACGTGCCCGTCCTTGAACTTCTCCACGGCCAGCCAGGCCAGCGTGGCGGCGCAGGTGGCGACGAAGGTGGTCACCATGACGATGGCAGCGGAGTTGCCGGCCGCCAGCGCGGAGCCACCGTTGAACGCATACCAGCCGGCCCACAGCAGGCCCGCGCCCAGCAGCGTCAACGGCACGTTGTGCGGTTTGCGCAGCTGGCCCCAGTTGGCGGCCTTGCCGAGCACGATCGCCACGGCCAGTGCCGCCGCGCCGGCGTTGATGTGCACCGCGGTACCACCGGCGAAGTCGATTGCCTTGAGGCTGTTGGCAATCCAGCCGCCGACCGAATCCTTGGTGACCACGCCGTCGAAGGCGAACACCCAGTGGGCGACCGGGAAGTAGACCAGCACGGCCCACAACGTCGCGAACAGCATCCAGGCGCCGAACTTCATCCGATCGGCGGCCGCACCGGAGATCAGCGCCACCGTGATGGCGGCGAACAATGCCTGGAACAAGGCGAACAGGCTGACCGGGAGACCGTTGATGGTGGTCTGCGTCGACAAGAGATCCTTCATGCCGGCGAATTCGGTGACGCTGCCGACCAGGCCGCCGGTCGAGGTGCCGAATGTCATCGAGAAGCCGAACAGCACCCACAGCACGCCGACGATCGCGACTGCGCCGAAGGTCATCATCATCATGTTGGTCGAGCTCTTCACCGAGACCATGCCGCCGTAGAACAGCGCGAGGCCGGGGATCATCATCGTGAGGCCGATGATGCAACAGAGCATGAACGCGGTGGTTCCGGTATCCATATACATCTCCTGAACGGGTGCGGCCACCAGGCCGATCACTGGCAGTAGACGATGTTTCTGTTACGTGAATCCACACCTGGTGTTGCGGGCGCGTTAACGACCGCTGTGGTGATCCTGCGGTCCGCCGGCTGTCGCGCGACCGCAGTACGTAAACGGCTCGTGTCCGCGGCGTAACGTTTCATTTGGATTAGTGCCATATGGAAGTAACGATGTTAGTTTCGCTGCGACGGAAGCGATTCCGTCATAGCCCAAGCCGCGCGGCCAATGCCGTCCGAGATGCGGACCCTTCGTGAAACTGCCGCTCGTTCGAATGCGGGTGCGGCGAGGAGACCTTAATGACGTCATCTCAGCAACCGGTGGGGGAGGTGGCGGTGCACCCCGCCGCCGCACCGCCCGGCTCGGGACCATGGAACCGGTTCGTCAATTGGGCGAGCCAGGACACCATCGAAGATTTTTCCTTGCGCTACGCGCCCAAGTCATTTCGCAAGTGGAGCCCGATGGCGTGTGCGGTCGCCGCGCTCGGTGGCATCGCCTACCTGGCCGACTATTCGATCGGGGCGTCCATCGCGGTGACGCACGGCTCGGCCAGCGCCGTGGTGGCGATCCTGGTGGCGGCCGTGACCATCTTCCTCACCGGCATCCCGATCGCCTATTACGCCGCCAAGTACAACATCGACATGGACCTGCTCACCCGCGGGGCGGGTTTCGGATACTTCGGATCGACGCTGACCAGCCTGATCTATGCCAGCTTCTGTTTCATCTTCTTCGCCCTGGAAGGCGCCATCATGGCGCAGGCGATGAAGCTTGCCTTCCATCTGCCACTGGCCCTCGGTTACATCATCGGTTCGCTGATCATCATCCCGCTCGTGCTCTACGGCATGACCGCCCTGGCCAAATTCCAGGTGTGGACGCAGCCGCTGTGGCTGGTGCTGTTCGTGGCGCCGATCGCCTTCATCGCGTCCGCCGACCCGGCCGGCTTCCACGGCTTCCTGTCCTGGGCGGGTGACGGTGGCAGCGATCGGGTGACGGCGATCGGGGTGGGAGCCGGTGCGGGCGTGGCACTGTCGCTGATCGCCCAGATCGGTGAGCAGGTCGACTATCTGCGTTTCATGCCCGAGAAATCCGAGACTCCGGCGTGGCGATGGTGGGGCGCGGTGCTCGCGGCCGGGCCGGGCTGGGTGATTCTGGGCGCGGCCAAACAGATCTGCGGGGCGTTCCTGGCGTTCTACGTGGCGGGCAAGGTGGGATTCACCGCGGCCACCGAACCCATCGAGCAGTTCCTGGGCGGGTTCGGCGCCGTCATCCACAATGACACCGCCGCCCTGGCGCTGGCGACGCTGATGGTGCTGCTGTCGCAGGTGAAGATCAATGTCACCAACGCGTATTCGGGTTCGCTGTCCTGGTCGAACTTCTTCAGTCGGGTGCTGCACGTGCACCCCGGCCGGGTCATCTATCTGGCCCTGCACATCGCGATCGCCCTGTCGCTGATGCTCGGCGACATGTTCTCGGTGCTCAACGCGATTCTCGGGTTCTACTCGAATGTGGCGATCGCCTGGGTCGGCGCCATCGTGGCCGACCTGGTCATCAACAAGCCGCTGCTCAAACTCAGCCCGCCCTACGTCGAGTTCAAGCGCGCGTACCTGTACAGCATCAATCCGGTCGGTTTCGTCTCGATGATGGTCGGCTCGCTGTTCTCGATCCTGGCCTTCTTCAACGCCTTCGGGCCGCTGATGGCGGCATGGTCACCGTATCTGGCGCTGACGCTGGCGTTCGTGCTGTCGCCGATCATCTGCATCGCCACCAAAGGCAAGTACTACCTGGCCCGGCCCAACCCGTTGCGTGAGGAGATCGAGAAGGAGCCGCTGTGGGCCGGGCAGACCCTGCTCGACGTGGTGGACAACAAGAGTTACGAGCTGCCGGACATGGTGCACGACTGCCCGTTCCACCACGGCGCGGTGTCCTCGCTGACCTGCACGCTGACCAAGGACTGCCACGACATGTGCAAGAAGGCCGATCCCGCGTCGGCGCGGACGCCGGTTGCCGAAGTGAGCCGCCCGGGCGTCTGACGGTTCGGGTTCCGGGACATCGGTCAGGCGCTCAGCTGGTCGATGACCCGGAACTCGACATCGGCGGTGTCGGCCAGGAACACGGGCTGATGAGTGTGCGCACCCTGCATCGCCACCTCACCGCGCGGTCCTTGATAGGACACCGACGAGCGAACCCGGTCGATGGCCCGGACCTGCAGGCTGCCCGCCGCGCCGGCCAGCGCCGAGAGCAGAAGCAGTCCCTCGTAACAGGACTCGCCGATATTGTTCAGGGCGGGAGCGGCCTGGCCGAACCGCTGCTCGTAACGTGATCCGAAACCCATGTTCTCGGGCGTCAACAGACTCTCGAAGTAACCGCACGCGGTGTAGAGGCCGTGCGTGCTGCCATTCCCGCTGGCGCACAACACATCCTCACCGATCATCAGGGCGAGCCGGATCTTGTCTTCGTGCAGACCGGCGCGCGCGAACGCCCGGTTGAACGCGGCGTTGTCGGCGCCGACCATCAGCACCAGCACACCGTCGGCCGCGGAGGACCCGATGAGCTGCAACGGATCCCGGAAGTCCCGGCCGCCCAACGGGATGAAGGAGTCGCCGACGAAGTCGAGACCGGCCGTGCGCATGTAGTCCCTGGTGACCGCGGCGGTCTGGCGGGGCCAGATGTAGTCGTTGCCGACGATGCACCAGCGCTGGATACCTTCGTTGGCCCGCAGCCACTGCAGTGCCGGGAAGAGCTGCTGCTCGGGTGTCTCGCCCACCATGTAGACACCCGGCGTGTTCTCCCCACCTTCGTAGAAGGTGGTGTAGACGTACGGGATCCGGCCTGCGGTGTGCGGGGTGATCACCTGCCTGGCGTTGGACAGGTGCCATCCGACTACCGCGTCGATGCTGCCGCTGTCGACCAGTCGGCGGATCTGTGCCGACAGCGCCCACAGCGGCGCGCCGGCGTCGATCGGGTGCACCCGCACCGGGCGGTCCAGAATGCCGCCGGCCGCATTGATATCGGCCGTCGCGAGCTCGGCACTCACCTCGCACGACGGTCCGAACATTCCGGCCGGCCCGCTCAGCGGCACCACCAGCGCGATGTCGACAGCGTCGCGGTTGCGTTCCATATCCTCAAACACCTCACCCGAACCCTGGGACGACGACGATGGATCCCGCATGTACCTGACACCACCGCCGCGGCGATGAGTGTCAACATACTCCCGAGCCGCGCACATTTCTTTCCAGCTGAAAGTTTCGGCGATCGCCGGGTAAACTCGCAGGCGATATGGACACCATCCCGGGCATCCCCGCAGCCGTCGAAGAACTGTCACGGCTGGCGAAAACCGTCGTGCAGGAACTGGATCGGGCGGTGGCCACCCAGTTGGACGGGATGACGGTGGCCCAGTGGCACGTGTTGAGTGCGCTGGCTGGCGGGCAGGGTAAGGCGATGTCGGAGCTGGGAACGGTGACGCTGCTGCCCGGACCCAGTCTGACGCGGCTCATCGACGGCATGGTCGACGACAACTTGGTGCTGCGCAAGGTCGATGTCGCCGACCGGCGCCGGGTCCTGGTGTACCAGACCCGGCGCGGCTCGGCGGCCTACCAGCGGGCGCGAAACCGGCTGGCGAAATCGGAGCAACTCGCGGCACTGGTGGCGCACAACGCCGGTGCGTCCGAGCGCCTCGGCGAGGTCCTGGCCACCCTGCGCGGCCAGGACCTCGCACCGGCCTGAGGTCTTCAGAAGCTGGCGTGCGGTGCGCCCATGCCGGGGTCGATCTGGTACGGGCCTGTCGCGGACGGAGCGATCGGGAAGTCGAAGATCGCCGTCGGGATATAAACCGTCGCACAGGAATTCGGGATGTCCACCACCCCGGAGAGCCGCCCTTCGATGGGTGCGGACCCGAGCAGCAGATAGGCCTGTTCCGGGCTGTAACCGAACTTGGTCAGGTAATCGATGGCGTGCAGACAGGCACGCTGGTAGGCCAGGTCGGAGTCCAGGTACTTCTGTTCGCCGTCGAGGGTGACCGATGTTCCGGAGAATGCGATCCACTCCGAGTACTGCGGGTCGGTGTTGCCGGGCATGAAGATGGCGTTCTCGTGGACGCCGTAGGTGTCCATGCCGCCCTTGATCAGGTCCACGTGCAGGTCCAGGAAGCCGCCCATCTCGATGGCCCCGCAGAAGGTGATCTCACCGTCGCCCTGCGAGAAATGCAGGTCGCCGAACGACAGGTTGGCGCCAGGCACGAACACCGGATAGAACACCCGACTGCCCTTGGTCAGGTTCTTGATGTCCTGGTTGCCGCCGTTTTCCCGGGGCGGGGCGGTACGTGCGGCCTCGCCGGCGACACGGGTGAAGTCGGCACCCGCCAGGGTGCCCAGGATGGCGTCCTGCGGCTCGGGCGGCAAGGCCAACGGCGGAACCCGGTCGGGGTCGGTGGCGATCAGCGCACCCTCGCGGGCATTCCATTTCGCCAGCAGGGCTGCCGAGGGCGCGGTGCCCATCAGGCCCGGGTGCACGATCCCGGTGTATTTGACCCTCGGCACGTGGCGCGAGGTGGCGCTCTGGCCGGCGAAATCCCAGATCGCCTTGTAGGCGTCGGGGAACTGGTCGGTCAGGAAACCGCCGCCGTTCTGTTTGGCGAAGATTCCGGTGTAACCCCAGCCCTGGCCGGCCAGTGGCCCCGAATCCTCCTGCGGTATCGGGCCCACGTCCAGGATGTCGACGATCAGCAGGTCGCCGGGTTCGGCGCCCTCGATGGAGAACGGGCCGGACAGGCAGTGCACCCCTTTCAGGGGCGCGTTGAGGATGTCCTCGGCGGAGTCGTCGTTGACGATCGCGCCGTCGAACCATTCCCGGCAGTGCGCACGAAAGCTGCTGCCCGGCTTCACGGTGACGGCCGCGGGGATGTCGGGGTGCCAGCGGTTGTGGCCGACGATCTGTTGCTCGGTGAACTTCTTCGTCGAATCCAGCGGGAACAGCAGCTCGGGCACGGCGACCTCCGGGGTGTTGGCGAAAAGACCTCATGATTCCAAATGGAATTATTCAGAGCAGCGTACATAGGGCCGCTGGATCGCGCGCGTTAACAACGTATGACGCTGCCGGCGAAGGGTTATCGTGTTCGGCATGCCCAGCTATCAATTCCGCTGCCCGGGTGACTGCCCGGACTTCAGCGTCAGTTACCCGATGGCGGACGTGCCCCGCCACGATGCCTGTCCCGAATGCGCGACGCCGTCGCGGCGGTTGATCGGCGCCCCGGCGCTGGGCATCGGTGCCACCCCGGCGATGCGGTTACACGACCGCACCCGGGCCAGCGCCGACTCCCCGCAAGTGGTCAGCGCGCTACCCGGTACCGGCCGGCGCGCCACCCCGGTGACGACCAACCCGCTGCACCGCCGGCTGCCCCGGCCCTGACCGGGGTTACAGCGGCCAGTTCAGAACGAGCTGCTCCAGCGGCAGCCGTTGGCGTGGCCGGCCGTCCCGCTCCAGGACCGCCTCGTCGGCCTGCGCGTAGTCGCCGAGCGATCCGACGGCGACCACGGCCAGCGGGCGCAGCCCGGGCGCCAGCCCGAACGCCGTCCGTGCACCGTCGGTGTCGAAACCCGCCATCGGATGCGCGATCAAGCCGCGGGAGACGGCCTCGATACTCAGTGACGCGATGGCAGCCCCCGCATCCAGGGCGGCGTAGCGCGCGGTGCGCTCATCGTCCCCGTCGTCGGCGCACACCAGGATCAGCGCGCCCGCGGCTTTGGCGTAGGCGTTACCGCGTTTGAGCAGGCCCGCCAGCGCGCCGAACGTGGCGTCCGGGCGTACGCCCACGAGATACCGCACCGGCTCCCGGTGCCCCCAGGTGGCCGCCCAGCGCGCCGCCTCCAGCAATGCGGTCAGATCGCCGCGACGGACCACTGCGACGGGGTCGAAAGCCCGCGGACTCCAGCGGGCAGCGATGGGCGGATGGATCGGCACGCTGGTGCGCGCCAGCCGATCGGTCATGACCGCCCACGCTACCGGCAGGTGGAGGGGTAAAAACCAGCGCGCCGACCCCTTATCCTTGTGGGGACATTCCCGGCGTTGGAGAGGTAAACAGTGGCGCTCGTCGTGCAGAAATACGGCGGATCATCGGTGGCTGACGCCGATCGGATTCGGCGCGTCGCCGAGCGCATCGTGGAAACCAAGAAGGCCGGCCATGACGTGGTCGTCGTCGTCTCCGCGATGGGCGATACCACCGATGACCTGCTGGACCTGGCTCGGCAGGTGTCCCCGGCGCCGCCGGCCCGCGAGATGGACATGCTGCTCACCGCCGGTGAACGCATCTCCAACGCACTGGTCGCCATGGCGATCGAGTCGCTGGGTGCCCAAGCCCGCTCGTTCACCGGTTCACAGGCCGGCGTCGTCACCACCGGTACGCACGGCAACGCCAAGATCATCGACGTCACCCCGACCCGCCTGCGCGAGGCGCTGGACGAGGGCCAGATCGTGCTGGTCGCCGGCTTCCAGGGCGTCAGCCAGGACAGCAAGGACGTCACCACGCTGGGCCGCGGCGGCTCGGACACCACGGCCGTCGCCCTGGCCGCCGCGCTGCACGCCGATGTGTGCGAGATCTACACCGACGTGGACGGTATTTTCACCGCCGACCCGCGCATCGTGCCCAACGCCAAGCATCTGGACACCGTCTCCTTCGAGGAGATGCTGGAGATGGCGGCGTGTGGCGCCAAGGTGCTGATGCTGCGCTGCGTCGAGTACGCCCGCCGATACAACGTGCCGATTCACGTCCGCTCGTCGTACTCGGACAAACCAGGAACCATTGTCAAAGGATCGATCGAGGACATCCCCATGGAAGACGCCATCCTCACCGGAGTCGCACACGACCGCAGCGAGGCCAAGGTCACCGTCGTCGGGCTGCCCGACGTCCCGGGCTACGCGGCCCAGGTGTTCCGCGCCCTCGCCGACGCCGATGTGAACATCGACATGGTGCTGCAGAACATTTCCAAGGTGGAGGACGGTAAGACCGACATCACCTTCACCTGTTCACGGGAGAACGGTCCGGGTGCGGTCGAGAAGCTGACCGCGCTGCGCGAGGAGATCGGTTTCTCCCAGGTGCTCTATGACGATCACATCGGCAAGGTGTCGCTGATCGGCGCGGGTATGCGCAGTCACCCCGGTGTGACCGCGACGTTCTGCGAGGCGCTGGCCGACGCCGGGATCAACATCGACCTGATCTCCACCTCCGAGATCCGGATCTCGGTGCTGATCAAGGACACCGAGCTGGACAAGGCGGTCGGCGCGCTGCACGAGGCCTTCCACCTCGGCGGCGACGAGGAAGCTGTTGTGTACGCCGGGACGGGGATATAGGCCGTGGGGCGAGCGAAGCGACGGGGGAGATAGGCCGTGGGGCGAGCGAAGCGACGGGGGAGATAAATGGTGAACATCGGTGTGGTCGGCGCGACCGGTCAGGTCGGCCAGGTGATGCGGGCCCTGCTCGAGGAGCGGAATTTCCCGAGCACCTCCGTGCGGTTCTTCGCCTCACCCCGCTCCGAGGGCAAGAAGCTGAGTTTCCGCGGGCAGGAGATCGAGGTCGAGAACGCCGAGACGGCCGACCCGTCCGGGCTGGACATCGCGCTGTTCTCCGCCGGCGCGACGATGTCGCGTGTGCAGGCACCACGATTCGCCGCCGCCGGCGCCGTCGTCGTCGACAACTCCTCGGCATGGCGTAAAGACCCCGAGGTCCCGCTGATCGTCAGCGAGGTCAACTTCGAGCGCGATGCGGCGAATCGCCCGAAGGGCATCATCGCCAACCCGAACTGCACCACCATGGCGGCGATGCCGGTGCTGCGGCCATTGCACGACGAGGCCGGCCTGACCCGGTTGATCGTGTCGAGCTACCAGGCGGTCTCGGGCACCGGCCTGGCCGGTGTCGAGGAGCTGGCCACCCAGGCCCGTGCGGTCATCGGTGGCGTCGAGGGACTGGTGCACGACGGCCGCGCGGTCGACTTCCCGGCTCCGGTGAAATACGTTGCGCCCATTGCCTTCAACGTGGTGCCACTGGCCGGCTCGCTGGTCGACGACGGCTCCGGTGAGACCGACGAGGATCAGAAGCTGCGCAACGAGAGCCGCAAGATTCTCGGCATTCCGGAGCTGCTGGTGTCGGGCACCTGCGTGCGGGTACCGGTGTTCACCGGGCACTCGTTGTCGATCAATGCCGAGTTCGCCGAACCCATTTCGGTGCAGCGCGCCCAGGAACTGCTGCGTGACGCGCCGGGGGTGAAGCTGGTAGACGTCCCGACGCCGTTGGCCGCCGCCGGTGCCGACGAGTCGCTGGTCGGCCGGATCCGCCAAGATCCCGGTGTTCCGGGCGGACGCGGGCTGGCGCTCTTCGTCTCCGGCGACAATCTGCGCAAGGGCGCGGCGCTGAACACCATCCAGATCGCCGAACTGCTGGCCGCGCAGCTCTGAGATTTTGCGCCGAAACGGTATTCCAGAAGGAAAAGTGCGAGTAAACGCCTTCTGGAATACCGTTTCGGCGGTTTTGATGCTCGTGTTCGCGCCCACGGCCGGTGCGGACCTCGGGTTGGCGCCGGGTCAGGTGATCCGGCTCGGCCCGGTGGCGGGAACGGGCACCGACACCGGTGATTACGGTATCGGTGCGACCGACCTGTGCGAGTTCATGGAGTTCCCCAGCCGGATGCTGCAGGTGTGTGGGGACAGCTTCGCCGGGCAGGGCGTCGGATTCGGCAACTGGTATTCGCCCGTCGCGCTGCACGTCGACCCGGACTCGATTCTCGACAGTCTGCGCGTCACCGGGGTCACCGGTGTCACCGCGCCGCTGCTGGCCGATCGCCCACCGGCGGGCGCGTCCCAGCTGCCGGCCGGGATCGTGTCGATCAACCGGGACAACTACATGCTGGTCACCACCACCCACAACCTTCGGCCGGCGTCCTCGCGGCTGGTGAAAGCCGATGCGGCACAGCCGAACTGGCCGACGGTGCCGAACTCGCAACGGGACGCCGCATTCGCCGGCGGTGCGCAGTCGCAGATCAGCGGATACTACGATCCCATCCCGACCCCCGATTCGCAGAGTGGCTGGGTGTACATCGTGGCCGACAACTTCGACCGCAGCAGCCCGGTGTTCCTGTACCGCGTCCCGCCGAAGGACTTCACCGACCGCAGTCGCTGGCAGGGGTGGTCGGGTGGGCAGGGCTGGGGACATCCCCCCACACCGTTGTGGGGCGACTCGGCCGGAGAACTCAGTGTGCGCCAGATCGACGGAAAGACCGTGCTGTCGTACTTCAACTCCGGTAACGGCAACATGGAGGTACGCGTCGCCGACGATCCGACCCGGCTGGGTGCCGCGCCGGTCACCACGGTGGTGACAGCCTCACCGTGGCCGGACGCACCGGAGGATCTGCCGGACGCCGATGACAACAGCCTGGCGCAGCCCTACGGCGGCTACATCTCGCCCGCGTCCACCCTGGACGAGCTGCGGGTGTTCGTCAGCCAGTGGCACACGGCCCCGGCGGACAATGCGCCGTACCGGGTGATCCAATTCGCGGTGAACCCGCGCAAGCCTTGGGCGGCAACGGGATAACGTGCCGACCGCGTCGGTCACGGGCATCGCGTAGCATCGAATCGGTACTTGCCCGTCGCCCGCGCAGGTGGTGCGGATGTTTGCGCCGAGCGGCACCCGGCAATACTGCCCATCGGGGCAAATCGGTTGTGCCAGGTGAGGGAGGAGACGGATGTCGTCGCAGGCCGCTGACTCGCCCGAACCCGCAGCCGAAGAGCAGGCCAACGAGCCGGCCGAGATCACCTTCGACGAGTATCTGCACCCGGCCAGGCCGAAGACGCTGCGTTCCAGGCCGCGGGTGCGGACCCCGTTCGTGCGCCGGTCGCTGGCCCAGGACGGCCCGGCCACCGGGGCGAACCCCGCCTACGTGTCCTGGCTGTTGTCGCAGTCGATGCTGTCCGATGCCAACGAGATCAGCCAGCAGTTCTCCGGACAAGGTTCGATGTGGCAGAACCCGTTCGCCCGGCCGAACCCCCGCTCGGCGGTCGACACCGCGTCGGTGTGGTTCACCGCCTACCCGCTGTCGCTGATCACCCGACCCGAAGAGTCCTTCCTCAAGGCGATGGCCGATGAGCAGATGTGGAAAGCCTTCGCCGAGATCGGTATTCAGGCGGTGCACACCGGCCCCGTGAAACGAGCGGGTGGGATCTCCGGCTGGCAGCTGACTCCCAGCGTGGACGGACATTTCGATCGCATCAGCACGCAGATCGACCCGGCCTTCGGGACCGAGGACGAGTTCCGGCAGATGTGCGGCACGGCCAACTGGTACGGCGGCACCATCATCGATGACATCGTGCCCGGCCATACCGGCAAAGGGGCCGACTTCCGGCTCGCCGAGATGAAATACGCCGATTACCCGGGGATCTATCACATGGTGGAGATCGATCCCAGGGACTGGGAGCACCTACCGTCGGTGCCGGCGGGCGTGGACTCGGTGAACGTGGACCCGGCCACCGAGGATTGGCTGGACAAGGCCGGCTACATCATCGGGCGGCTGCAGCGGGTCATCTTCTTCGCCGAGGGCATCAAGGAGACCAACTGGAGCGTCACCCGCCCGATCGTCGGTGTCGACGGTGTGGAGCGTCGCTGGGTGTATCTGCATTACTTCAAGGACGGCCAGCCCTCGATCAACTGGCTCGATCCCAGTTTCGCCGGCATGCGGCTGGTCATCGGTGACGCCCTGCATTCGCTGTCCGATCTCGGCACGGGCGGATTGCGGTTGGACGCCAACGGTTTTCTGGGTGCCGAGAAGTCGACCGAGGACGACGTGGGCTGGTCGGAGGGGCATCCGCTGTCCCAGGCGGCCAACCAGTTCATCGGCAGCATGGTGCGCAAGCTGGGCGGGTTCACCTTCCAGGAACTCAACCTCACCATCGACGACATCCGGGACAACAGCATTGCCGGACCGGACCTGTCCTACGACTTCATCAACCGGCCGGCGTATCAGCACGCGCTGGCCACCGCGGACACCGAGTTCCTGCGCTTGACGTTGCGCACCACCCTGGACACGGACGTGGACCCGGCCTCGCTAGTGCACGCGCTGCAGAACCATGACGAGCTGACCTACGAGCTGGTGCACTGGTCGGCCGGGCACCGCGACGACGTCTACACCTACAAGGGCACCGACGTCACCGGCGAAGAACTCGGGCAGACCGTCCGGGCGGATCTCACCGATGCGCTCACCGGTCCGCAGGCCCCCTACAACCTGGTGTTCACCACGAACGGCATCGCGTGCACGACGGCCACCGTGATCGCCGCGATACTCGGTGTCACCGACCTGGACCAGATCACCGACGCCGGGAGCGAGCGCGGCGACGGGGTCTCACTCGACCGCATCCGGCGTGCCCACCTGCTACTCGCGATGTTCAATGCGCTGCAGCCGGGTGTGTTCGCGCTGTCGGGATGGGATCTGTGCGGAATGCTGACGCTTCCGGCCACCGAGGTGGGCGAATTGATGCGCGGCGGGGACACCCGCTGGATCCACCGTGCTGCCCACGATCTGATGGGCGTCAACGCCGAAGCCACCCACTCGAGTGCCGGGATGCCGCGAGGGACCAGCCTGTACGGATCGATACCGGACCAGCTCGCCGACGAGAGCAGCTTCGTACGCCAGTTGCAGGCCATTCTGCGGGTCCGCACCCATTTCGGCATCGCCACCAGCCGTCAGATCGACATCCCCGAGGTGTCCCATCGCGGCATGCTGGTGATGGTGCACCAGCTCGACGATCCGCGCCAACTTCAGCTGACGGTGCTCAATTTCGCCAACGAGGAGATTGCCGGAACCGTGCGTTCCGAGCACCTGCCTCCGCGTGCGGTGGTGTCGGACATGTTCAGCGGCAAGGTCATCGGCGTCGTCGACGACCTGCACAGCTTCGCCGCCGAGATGCCGGCACACCATGGGATGTCACTGCTGGTGGAAGCCGAGCCCGACGAGGACCCGCAGGCAGTGCCGGCTCACAGCTGATTCATATTGCGGAGCTATCTGGCTCATGCCGCGGGTCGGCATCATGGGAAGCATGAGTGATGAAGCAGAGACCCCCACCACCCCCGTCGCCCCGGTGGCCGCCGTGCCGCCGGCGGAGCCGGCGGTCGTAGCACCGAAACGCCCCAACCGGCTGTTCCAGGCCACCGCCTGGGTCGGCATCGCGGCCGGGGTGACGTTCATCTTCGCCGTGGTGTTCTTCTCCGGGTTCTACCTGGGTAAGAGCTCCGACGGCGGCCATCGTGGCGGTCCGCACCACGAGACGGGCATGTTCCACCGGGAGGGCCCGCCGATGGGGCCACCGCACATCTTCTTCCCGGGCGGTCCGGGAGGGCCGGGCGAGCGCGGTGACTTCCCCGGCGGGCCGGGCGGGCAGCAGGGCCCCGGCGGACCCGGCGCGCAGCAGGGTCCCGGCGGGCCGAACTCCGCGCCACGCCCCTGAGACCTTAAGAGGACGGTCACGGGGCTCTGAGGAATTGCCGTGACCGCTTGGCAGCAGTGGCTCACTCGTGAGAGTGTCGCTAACCATGACACGCCGGCCATCGCCTACCGCGCTGATGGTCGGCGTTGTGGTATTGGCGACCATCCTGTCCTCGTGCGGATTCCGTGGCCGGCCCGCCGATGTCGCCACGTCGACGATCTTCACCGTCGGAGACTGCGTGCAGATCCCGTCCGCGACCCCGCAAGCTCCGGCCCGCGCCGACAAGTCCCCGTGCACCGCCGATCCGAGCTACACCGTCGGCGCCACCGCGGACGCCAACGGCAACTGCCCGAGCAACGAATACCAGCACCTGTCAACGCAGTTGGCCGAACCCGGCACGGCGCGGCTCTGCCTGGTGCCCAATCTCGTTGCCCAGCACTGCTACACGATGGAAATGCCGATCGGCGTGGTGCAGAAGGCCGATTGCGCCGAACGCGGCTCCGCGCTGATCGTGCAGATCACCCAGCGACTGGACATCCGTGATCAGTCCGCCTGTCCCGCGGTCGCCGGCTCCTACGCGTGGCCGTATCCCGCGCCGGCCCGCACCTACTGCACCCAGACGCTTTTCTAGGACGGTCAGGGCCCTGGCATGATCGATGCCATGCGCCTGACAGCAGCCGCGGCCGGTGTGTGCATGGCGGTCACTCTGGCCGGCCCCGCGTGGGCCAAGCCGTCCGATCCCGGGGTGGTGAACTACGCGGTGCTGCCCAAGGGTTCGGTGGCCAACATCGTCGGCGCACCGCTGGGGTGGGCAGCCGAATTCACCGATCCCGTCCAGGCCTTCTCCGTCGACACCCCGGTGTGCAACAACTGGGCCGATATCGGTCTGCCCGAGGTGTACAACGACCCCGACCTCGCGTCGTTCAACAGCGCGCTGGCCCAGACGTCGGCCACCGATACCACCCACCTGGTCAAGCAGGCCGTCGGTGTGTTCGCCACCAACGACGCGGCCACCCGTGCGCTGCGCCGGATCACCGACCGCACGGCCGGGTGCTCGGGCCAGACCAGCGCGATGCATCTGAACGACGGCGCCACCGAGGTGTGGACCTTCACCGGCGGACCGGCCATGCCCAACGACGTGGTGTGGATCAAGCAGGAGGCGGACACCGACCGGCGGTGTTTCACCCAGACCAGACTGCGCGAAAATGTTTTGCTGCAGGCAAAGGTCTGCCAATCTGGAAACGGTGGACCCGCGGTCAACGTGCTGGCCGGTGCGATGCAGAACTCGCTGGGGCAGTAGCTGTCGGCAAAAGCTCTGGGAATATGTCAGACCGGTCTGGAAGATAGACAGGGAAGAACAACCCCTTAGCGTCCAGACCACTGGGGAGGAATGGCACGCATGACCACCGCAGCGTGGGATGTCGACTGCACATCCGGGGTCATGGCCGCGCGGATCGCCGAGGACTGTCTGCGTGACGGCCCCATCGGCACGGTCGGACTGGAACTCGAAGCGCACTGTTACGACGTCGAGAACCCATCTCGCAGACCGGGCTGGGGCGAGATCGCCGACGCCATCGACACGGTGCCCGCATTACCCGGTGGCAGTGCGATCACCGTGGAGCCCGGCGGCGCCGTCGAACTGTCCGGCCCGCCCGCGGCCGATATCTCGACCGCGATCGCGACGATGACAGCCGATCGCGAGGTGTTGCGCAGCGCGTTCGCCGCCCGCGGGCTCGGCCTGGTGCTGCTGGGCACCGATCCGCTGCGCCCGGCCCAGCGGATCCACCCCGGGTCCCGGTACCGGGCCATGGAGCGGTTCTTCGCGCGGTCGGGCACCGCCGGGGCCGAGATGATGACGTCGACGGCGTCGGTGCAGGTGAACATCGAGGCAGGTCCGCGCGCCGGCTGGGCGGACCGGGTCCGGCTGGCGCACGCACTGGGTCCGGTGATGATCGCGCTGTCGGCCAATTCCCCCCTGCTCGGCGGACAGTTCACCGGCTGGCGCAGTACCAGGCAGCGGGTCTGGGGACAGATCGACGCCGCGCGCTGCGGCCCGGTGCTCGGCCGCGACAGCGACGAACCCGGGGTGGACTGGGCGCGCTACGCCCTGCGCGCGCCGGTGATGCTGGTGCGCACCTCCGAAGCGGACGCCGAAGCGGCTGCGGAGTGGATGACCTTCGCCGATTGGGCCGACGGCCGGGCCACCCTGGGCGGGCGCCGGCCCACCGACGACGACCTGGACTATCACCTGACCACCCTGTTCCCGCCGGTGCGGCCGCGGCGTTGGTTGGAGATCCGCTATCTGGACAGCCTGCCCGACGAAGTCTGGCCGGCCGTGGTGTTCACGCTGGTCACCCTGATGGACAACCCGGCGGCCGCGCAGGTCGCCGCAGCAGCGACAGAATCCGTCGCCACCGAATGGGATCTGGCCGCCCGCGTCGGTCTGGCCGACCCGCGGCTGCGGGCCGCGGCGGTGCGCTGCGTGGCCACCGCCGCCGAGCATGCTCCCGCTGCGCTGGCCGGGCCGATGGATACCTTGCTGCGCAATGCGACGGCCGGGCGATCTGCCGCCGACGACTTCTCCGACCGGGTACTCGCGGACGGGATCCCTTCTGTGCTCGGACAATTGGCGAAGGGACGGGAGTGACCGCACCGGACGTGCTGGCCGCAGAGTTGACGCGGGCCAGGGAACGCACCTTGGCGCTGGTCGATTTCGACGACGCCGAACTGCATCGCCAGTACGACCCGTTGATGAGCCCGCTGGTGTGGGATCTCGCGCATATCGGCCAGCAGGAGGAACTGTGGCTGCTGCGTGACGGCGACCCGGACCGGCCAGGCATGCTGCCCCCGGCCGTCGAGCAGCTGTACGACGCGTTCGTGCATTCCCGGGCCAGCCGGGTGCAGCTTCCGCTGCTGCCGCCCACCGACGCGCGAGCCTACTGCCGCACCGTGCGTGACCGCGCGCTGGATGCACTCGCCGGCGCGCGCACCCAGGACCAGCTGTTCCGGTTCGGTCTGGTGGTATCGCACGAGAATCAGCACGACGAGACGATGCTGCAGGCGCTGAACCTGCGCCGCGGTACGCCCATCCTCGGCACCGGTGTGCCGCTGCCGGCCGGGCGCCCCGGCGTGGCAGGTACGTCCGTGCCGGTGCCGGCGGGACCGTTCACGCTGGGCGTCGACGCTGTTGACGAACCGTACTCACTGGACAACGAACGCCCCGCCCACACGGTGCACGTCGATGCGTTCCGGATCGGCCGGGTGCCGGTCACCAACGCGCAGTGGCGCGACTTCATCGACGACGGTGGATATCGGCAGCCGCGCTGGTGGTCTCCGCGCGGGTGGGAGCACCGCGAGCGGGCCGGCCTGGTGGCGCCGCTGTCCTGGAACGGCGAGGGCACGCGCACCCGGTTCGGTCACGTCGAAGAGATCCCCGCGGATGAACCCGTGCAGCATGTGACCTTCTTCGAGGCCGAGGCGTACGCGGCCTGGGCCGGGGCGCGGCTACCCACCGAGATCGAGTGGGAGAAGGCCTGCGCCTGGGACCCCGAACTCGGTACGCGACGGCGATTCCCTTGGGGGGCAGCCGAACCCGGCCCAGAGCTGGTCAACCTCGGTGGTGACGCCATGCGCCCGGCACCGGTGGGGGCCTACCCCGCCGGTGCATCGGCCTACGGGGCCGAACAAATGCTGGGCGACGTATGGGAGTGGACCACCTCCCCGCTGCGACCATGGCCGGGCTTCACGCCGATGATCTACGACCGGTACAGCGAGCCATTCTTCGAAGCCCCCGGCACGGGCGACTACCGGGTGCTGCGCGGCGGCTCGTGGGCGGTGGCCCCGGGCATCGTGCGGCCGAGCTTCCGCAACTGGGACCACCCGATTCGGCGGCAGATCTTCTCCGGGGTGCGACTGGCCTGGGACGCCCACTGATGTGCCGGCACCTGGGTTGGTTGGGGGCCCCCGTGACGCTGGCGTCGCTGATGCTGGAGCCTCCTGCAGGTCTTCTGGTGCAGTCCTATTCACCACGAAGGCAGAAACACGGACGGCTGAACGCCGACGGCTGGGGCGCCGGCTTCACCACCGAGGCGGGCGTGCACCGTTGGCGCAGCGACAAACCGTTGTGGGGGGACGCTTCTTTCGCGTCGGTGGGCCCGGTGCTGCGCAGCGCATGTGTCGTGGCCGCCGTGCGGTCGGCCACCGTCGGGATGCCCATCGAACCGTCGGCATCCGCACCCTTCACCGACGGCACCTGGCTGCTGTCCCACAACGGAATAGTCGACCGCGCGGTGCTGCCGCCGGCCCGCGACGCCGAATCCACCGTGGACAGTGCGGTGCTGGCCGCGCACATCTTCGACCGCGGACTGGACGCCCTCGGTGACACCATCGCCGAAGTGGGGGCAGCGGACCCCGGTGCGCGGTTGAACATCATGGCAGCAGACGGGTCCCAGCTGCTGGCCACCACCTGGGGTGACACCTTGTCGATGCTGGTCCGCGCCGATGGCGTGGTACTCGCCAGCGAACCCTATGACGACGACCCGGCCTGGCGTGACATCCCCGACCGCCACCTCGCACGGGTGGCGGGCGGCGACGTCACCCTCACCCCGCTGAAAGGATTGCCATGACCACCGGCTTGAGCACGGATCTGGCCAACTCGCTGCGTCGCGACGTCTCGGAAGGTCTGCAAAAGAACCCGAAGACGTTGCCGCCCAAATGGTTCTACGACAGTGTGGGCAGCGACCTGTTCGACCGGATCACCCGGTTGCCGGAGTACTATCCGACCCGCGCCGAGGCGTCGATCCTGCGGGACCGCGCATCCGAGATCGCGGCGGCCTCCGGCGCCGACACGTTGGTGGAACTGGGCAGCGGCACCTCGGAGAAGACCAGGCTGCTGCTCGATGCCTGGCGGGAGCGCGGCGTGCTGCGCCGATTCATCCCGTTCGACGTGGATCCGAGTGTGCTGCGCGACGCGGCCGCCGCGCTGCGCGACGAATATCCCGGTATCGAGATCGACACCGTCTGTGGGGATTTCGAACAGGACCTCGGTGACATACCGCAGCTGGGTCGCCGGCTGGTGGTGTTCCTGGGCTCCACCATCGGGAACTTCACCGCCGAGCCGCGCGCGAGTTTCCTTTCCGCACTGGCGGATACGCTGCGGCCGGGAGATGCACTGCTGCTGGGAACCGACCTGGTCAAGGACACCGGCCGGTTGGTGCGGGCCTACGACGACAGCGCCGGGGTGACCGCCGCGTTCAACCGCAACGTGCTGGCCGTGGTGAACCGGGAACTCGACGCCGATTTCGATCTGGCCGCCTTCGGCCACGTCGCGAAGTGGAATCCCGACCAGGAACGCATCGAGATGTGGCTGAAATCTCTTCGAGCCCAACGCGTACGGGTCAACGCACTGGATCTCACGGCGGACTTCGCGGCCGGCGAGGAGATGCTGACCGAGGTGTCCTGCAAGTTCCGGCCCGAGGGCGTGGCCGCCGAACTGGCGGCCGCCGGGCTGCGCCGCACGCACTGGTGGACCGACCCGGCCGGTGACTTCGGGCTGTCGCTGGCGGTCAGGTGAGCCTCGCGGACGATTGGCGGGCCGCCCGGCCCGCCGTCGCGGGACTGCACCTGGACAACGCGGCGTGTTCCAGGCAGAGCAACGCCGTGATCGACGCCGCGGCGACGCATGCTCGTCACGAAGCCGAGGTCGGCGGATACGTGGCCGCGGAGGCGGCCACGCCGGTACTGGACGCCGGCCGGGACGCGATCCGCGCACTCGCCGGAATTCCGGATGCCGAGGTCGTTTTCACGACGGGTTCCAATCATGCCCTTGATCTGCTGCTGAGCAGCTGGGCCGGCGCGCGGACGCTGGCCTGCCCGCCCGGTGAGTACGGACCCAACCTCGCCATCATGGCGGCCAACGACTTCCAGGTGCGCCCGCTTCCGGTCGACCCGCTGGGACGGCTGGTGGTCGACGAGGCCGCCGCGGTGCTGCGCGCCGATCCACCCGCGGTGGTGCACCTGACCGCACTGGGCAGCCACCGTGGCGTCGCGCAGCCGGCCGCGGAGTTGGCCGCGGTGTGCCGCGACCTCGGGGTGCCGCTGGTGATCGACGCGGCGCAGGCACTCGGCCACCTGGACTGTGCGGTGGGGGCGGACGTGCTGTACTCCTCGTCGCGCAAGTGGTTGGCCGGCCCGCGCGGCGTCGGGGTGCTGGCGTTGCGGACCGAGTTCGCCGCGGGCCTGGCGCCGCGGCTGGCACCGCTGGAGAGCGGTGAGGCCAATATCGCCGCCCGCGTCGGCTACGCGCTGGCCGTCGGCGAGCATCTGTCCGCCGGGCCGTCAGCGGTGCGGACCCGGCTGGCCGAGGTGGGGCAGTGGACGCGCGCCGCGCTGGCCGACGTTGCGGGCTGGCGCGTCGTCGAACCCACCACCGAGCCGACGGCGCTGACCACCCTGGAGCCCACCGGTGACGCGGTGCCGGCGCAGGTTCGGGCCCGGTTGATCACCGAGCACCGTGTCGTCACCACCGCATGCGAACTCGTGCGTGCGCCATACGAACTCGCGCGTCCCGTGCTGCGGGTGTCCCCGCACGTCGATGTCACCGAAGCCGAGTTGGAGCGGTTCACCGAGGCGCTGGTGGCGTGTAGCTAGGGTGAGCGGGTGCGCACGCTCAACGACGAAGAGGCATACCTGGTCGCGACGGTGCGGGCCTTCATCGATCGTGACGTGAAGCCCACGGTGCGCGAGGTCGAGCATTCGGGTGAGTATCCCGAGCGCTGGATCGAGCAGATGAAGCAGATCGGGATCTACGGGTTGGCGGTGCCCGAGGCCTTCGGTGGCAGTCCGGTGTCGATGCCCTGTTATGCGCAGGTGACCCAGGAGTTGGCGCGGGGCTGGATGAGCCTGGCCGGGGCGATGGGCGGGCACACCGTGGTGGCCAAACTGCTCACGTTGTTCGGCACCGAGGAGCAGAAGCAGACCTATCTGCCGAGGATGGCCACGGGCGAGGTGCGCGCGACGATGGCCTTGACCGAGCCCGGCGGCGGTTCGGATCTGCAGGCCATGACCACGGTCGCGAAAACCGACGGTGCGGAGTTGGTGATCACCGGGGCCAAGACCTGGATCTCCAATGCGCGGCGTTCGGATCTGATCGCGCTGCTGTGTAAAACGGACCCGAGCGCGGTTCCCCAGCACAAGGGCATCTCGATCGTGCTGGCCGAACACGGGCCGGGCCTGACGGTGTCGCGGGATCTGCCCAAGCTCGGGTACAAGGGGGTGGAGTCCTGCGAGTTGGCCTTCGACGACTACCGCATCGCGGCGTCAGCGATCCTGGGTGCCACGCCGGGTCAGGGGTTCGGGCAGATGATGAAGGGGCTGGAGACCGGGCGCATCCAGGTGGCCGCGCGTGCGCTCGGGGTGGCGACGGCCGCGTTGGAGGATTCGCTGGCTTATGCCCAGCAGCGCGAGAGTTTCGGCAAGCCGATCTGGCGCCATCAGTCGATCGGCAATTACCTGGCCGATATGGCCACCAAGCTGACCGCAGCGCGCCAGCTCACCTGGTATGCCGCCGAGAAATACGACAGCGGACAGCGCTGCGACATGGAAGCCGGGATGGCCAAGCTGTTCGCCTCCGAGACCGCCATGGAGATCGCGCTGAACGCGGTGCGTATCCACGGCGGTTACGGCTACTCCACCGAATACGACGTCGAACGCTACTTCCGCGACGCCCCACTGATGATCGTCGGCGAAGGCACCAACGAGATCCAACGCAACGTCATCGCCGCCCAACTGGTGTCCCGCGGCGGCCTGTGACCGCTACCCGGTGGGCTCACTCGTGGGCTTACTTGTGGGCACTGAGCAGGAACGCCGGGAATTTCACCCGGCCCTTCTCGTCGCGGTCGAACGGGATGTCGGCCGGCATGTTCGGCATGACCATCGCGTTCGCGTGGATGAAGGCCGGCCGGATCGCATCGACGGTCCAGTACTCGGACACCGCGGCCCGCAGTTCGTCCTCGTCGACCTCGTGCGGCTTCTGCTCCAGCTCGGCCGGGAACGCGCCCTTGGCGAACACCAGCACGAAGTACGACGCCCCCGGTGCCGCCGCCCGGTGCACCGCCTGCAGGTACCCGTCGCGTCCCTCGATCGGCAGCGAATGGAACAGCGTCGAATCGATGACCGTGCTGAACCGGCCGTCGTAGCCGGTGAACGAGGTGATATCCGCCTGAGCGAAGGCCGCCGTGTTCAGGTTCCGTTCCTGGGCTGCCCGATTGGCCGCGGCGATGGCGGTCGGCGAAATATCCAGGCCGACGACGGTGTAGCCCTGGGCCGCCAGTGACAGCGACAACTCGGCGTGCCCACAGCCGGCGTCGAGCACGTCGCTGCGGACGTTTCCGGCCGCGATGAGGGCGGCGAGTTCGGGCTGCGGCTCACCGATATTCCATGGTGGCGGACCCTGGAAGGTGCCGTCCTGCCGGTACGCGCCGTCCCAGTCCAAAACCTCAGATGTCATGGCATCCAACGTACGCCGCGTCAGGGGGTCGGTGTCTCCCACGTGTGCACCGGGCTGTTGCTGTGCATCGCCGTGCAGTACAGCTTGAGCATCTCGGCCAGCGCCTGCGGGCGGGCCAGACCGCGTTCTTGCAGGGCGTGCACGGTGGCGGTCTGCCAGGCCGCCCCATTGCGCCCCGTCTTGGCCCGGCCCTCGATGACACCGAGGTACCGATCGCGGACCTCGGTGGCCACACTCCAGCGGCGCAATCCTTCGTCGGCCAACGGCAGCAGCTCACGTAGCACCAACTCGTCGGGTGTGACCTCGCCCAGACCCGGCCAGTACAGCCGGGCATCCATCCCGCGCCGGGCCGCAGCGGTGAAATTATGGTGCGCCGCAGCGAAACTCATCTTCGTCCAGACC
The DNA here is from genome assembly GCF_054404835.1 of Mycobacterium sp. BMJ-28. NCBI lineage: Bacteria > Bacillati > Actinomycetota > Actinomycetes > Mycobacteriales > Mycobacteriaceae > Mycobacterium > Mycobacterium sp. BMJ-28. The sequence continues at coordinate 343,728 of NZ_CM136783.1, forward strand.
GGCCGGTCTTCTTCGGACAGCGTGCGCAGCAGGCCGTAGTAGAACGCTGAGTTGGCCAGCATGTCCACCACCGTCGGCCCGGCCGGCAGTACCCGGTTCTCCACCCGCAGGTGCGCGCGGCCGTCCACCACGTCGTAGACCGGACGGTTCCACCGGTAGATGGTGCCGTTGTGCAACCGCAGTTCGGCAAGCTTCGGCGCGCGCCCGGCCGCCAGCTCGGCCACCGGATCCTCGTCGGACAGCTCGGGCAAAAGCGACGGGAAGTACCGGACGTTCTCCTCGAACAGATCGAAAATCGAAGTGATCCAACGTTCGCCGAACCACACCCTGGGCCGCACGCCCTGGGTTTTCAGTTCATCGGAGCGGGTGTCGGTGGCCTGGGTGAACAGTTCGATGCGGGTCTCCGCCCACAGTTCGTGGCCGAAGAAATACGGTGAGTTCGCGCCGAGCGCCAACTGCGGTCCGGCCAGTACCTGCGCGGCGTTCCAGTTCCTGGCGAAATCCGCCGGCGACACCTGCAGATGCAATTGCACACTGGTGCAAGCGGATTCGGGGGCGATATCGGCCGATTGCACCGACAGCCGTTCCGGGCCGGCGATGTCGATGTCGATATCCTCGCCGCGGGCGGTGAAGATGGAATCGTTGAGGGCCTGGTAACGCGTCGACGGGCTCATCCAGTGCGCACTCAGGTGCTCGGGCATCAGCGTCGGCAGGATGCCGATCATCACGATATGCGCATCGTCGTGGGCGGCCTTGCTCTCGGCCGCGTTGAGGCTGGCCCGGACCTCGTCTTCGAGTTCCAGTGCCGCGCGGCCGGGCAGCGGGCGCGGCGGCACGTTGAATTCGATGTTGTAGGCGCCCAATTCGGTTTGGTACGCGGGATCGGCGATGGATTCCAGCACCTCGGCATTGCGCAGGGCCGGCTGGTACGCATCGTCGACCAGATTGCACTCGATCTCCATGCCCGTCAGCGGCCGGTCGAACTCGAAACTGGACTGCGACAGCATGGTTTCGAACACGTCCAGGCACAGCTGTACCTTGCGCCGGTACTCGCGTCGCTGGGCCCGGCTGAAGTCGGTCTGTGTGACGTCGTCACCCATCGGCCCGAACCTGACCGCGGGTGGCGACGGTGACCTGCGGGCTCATCAGACCGGTACGGACCGTCACGTCCACCCCGGCGTGCGCGGCCAGCGCCCGCATGGCCGAGGGGCTGTAGCAGCGCAGCGAACTGATCACCCCGTCGTGCACGAACGGGATGAACGGGGCCAGCGGCAGCATCGTCGCCAGACGCAGCAGGTGCAGCGGGGACGGCGGCCGCGGCAGATCGATGATCAGCAGCTTGTCGGCGACCCGGGTGCCCTCGGCGAGCACTTTCGACGCGAGCGACGGTGGCAGGTGGTGGAACGACAGTGCGAACACCGCCAGCGCGAATTCGCCGTCCCGCGCGTCGATCGCGGTGGCGTCCATGCTGCGCACCTCGGCGCGCGGGTGGCTGCCGAGTGCGCCCGCGGATATCGCGGTGACCGACTCCGGTTCGATATCGGTGACCGTGACCCGTGCGCTGGGATGCCAATCCAGCAGGGTCGCGGACAGGGCGCCATGCCCGGCACCGAGTTCCAGGATGCTGGGATCGGCCACCTCGGCCACTTCGTCGAGTACGGTCCTGGCGAACTGCTCGTGATTGCCGAAAACCCGTCCGGTCCAGTCCAGTGCGGCGACCACACTGCGCTTGACCAACGGATCGACATCGTCGCGGTCCAGGTACTCCGGCCGGTCGGTCTGCAGCATCCGGTCCACGCAGGATGCGTCCGGCCCGCCGCGTGGCATGCGATCGATCTCGTATCGCCCAGGCATGTGATCCATCATGTCTGAATGCCCGACTGGCGGGCGGGTTCTGGCGTACCGCCGGTGAACGTTAGACGTTCTGGCACTTTCGCAGCAGCACCCGCAGCACGTCGTAGAACCGGGCGCCGAGCAGGGCGTGGGTGCCGGTGTCGCCGATCTGCACCGTCGCGGTGATCTGGTCGGCCAGGTCGGCGAGATCCTTGGCGCGCGGCGCCACGTCGCTCGCGGTGACCTGGTTGGCCTGGTCGCGCAGGTCGCGGGACCACTTCTGGAAGTCGCCGGTGGTGGGGCCCTGGTTGCCGAATGTCGGCAGGACGAACGCTGACTGCGCCATGCTGGTGGTGATCAGCCCTTTGGCCTGCCGGCAGCCTTTACCGGAAATGTAGGTGTAGGTGGCCGAGGAGACGATCACCACGACGGCCAGCACAACCGCCGTGACGGCGATGGTGACATTGCGCTGGGGCGCGTCGAAGACGACGCGGCGCCAGAGTAGATGGGTGCCGACCGCGGCGGCCGACGCCGCGAGGGTCAGCAGCACGGCGGCCAGCGGACGACCGAAGCCGGCGGCCGAATTGTTCGCGGCGGACGTCGCGATGGCGGTCAGCAGGACCAGCATGAACAGCCACATGCCGCGGCGGCGTTCGTGGGCGTCGGCATCGCGGAAGCGCACCCCCAACACACCGCCCAGACCGGTGAGGACGGCCACGATCAGGGGGATCGCATAGCCGTTGAGATCGTCGAGGTTCATCAATTTTCCCGTCGCTTCGCTCGCCCGGTTACGGGCTGATGCTATCGAGGGCGCGCTTGACCTCGGCGGGCAACTCGATCTCGGCGACCGCCAGGTTCTGCTCGAGGTGCGCCACCGATGAGGTGCCGGGGATCAGCAGCACGTGCGGTGACACCGACAGCGTCCAGGCCAGCACGATCTGCGCCGGCGTGCGGCCGAGGTCGGCGGCTGCCCGGGTGACGACATCGTTGTTCAGTACGGGGTTCTGCGGGTTGAAACCAGAACCCAGCGGGAAGAACGGGACGAAGGCGATCCCGTGCTGGAAGCACAGATCCAGCAGCGGCTGGGCGGATCGGTCCAGCAGGTTGAAAGCGTTTTGTACGCAAGCGATCTCGGTGCGCTCCAGGGCGAACTCAAGGTGCGCGACGCCGATGTTGGACAGCCCGATCCCCGAGATCAGGCCCTCTTCGCGGGCCCGGATCATCGCGTCGAGCTGACGGTCGAAGGTGTCGGCATCCAATGCCGCGATGTCGTCGGGTGCGTCGCCGGGCGGCATGATCCGCAGATTGACCGCGGCCAACCGGTCGATGTCGAGCGTGCGCAGATTGTCCTCGATACCTTGGCGCAGCTCGGCGGGGCGGTCGAAGGGCAGCCATCCGCCCTGGGCGTCGCGGCGAGCACCGACCTTGCTCACCAGGGCCAGGTCGGCCGGATAGGGCTGCAGGGCGTCCCGGATGAGTTCGTTGGCGACGTCGGGGCCGTAGTACTGGGAGGTGTCGATGTGGTTGACACCGAGTTCGACGGCGCGGCGCAGGACGGCGAGCGCCTGATCGCGATCGCGGGGCGGACCGAAAACACCGGGCCCGGGCAATTGCATTGCTCCGAACCCGATGCGGGCGACGTCGAACGGACCGAGCGGGTGGGTCTGCATAACCCCCAGGCTATGCAGACCCACCGCCGGCGTCACTCTTCGCCGAGGATCTGGTAGATCTCGCGGCGGGCGTTGTTGACGATGTCGAGGATGCGCTGCTGCTGCTCGTCGCCGGTGGTGTGCACCGCCTGGGCGACCGCACCGAACAGCTGGCCCAGTGCGGCACGCAGGTTGACCGCATTGGGGTCGGCATCTTCGGTGATGGCGTCCCACGGGGCGGTCTCGATCTTCGCGGCGGCGGCGCGGCCCTCGTCGGTCAATTCGAAGGTCTTCTTGCTGCCTTCGCTCTGGGTGGGCACGATCAGGTCCTCGTCGACCAGCAGCTGAAGGGTGGGATAGACCGAGCCGGGGCTCGGCTTCCACAGATCGTTGCTGCGGGCGGCGATCTCCTGGGTCATCTCGTAGCCGTGCATGGGCCGCTCGGTGAGCAGCGTCAGGATGGCGGCCCGGACGTCGCCGCGCTTACCGCGGTTACCGCCACGACCGCCGCGGCCGCGACCACGCGGACCGCCGGGGCCGAAGCCCGGGCCGAAACCGGGGCCGAAGCCCGGGCCGAAGCCGCGGCCGAAACCGGGGCCGAACGGTCCCTGCGGGCCGCCGGCGTGTTCGCGCAGGTGATCCCTGAACTCGCGACGGGCCTGGCGGCGGTGTTCGTGCAGGGCGCGCCGGTCACCGGGGCCGAAGCCACCGGGGCCGAATGCGGGCCCGAATCCGAACGGTTGATTGGGGGGTGTGAATGGGGTGTTCATGTCTGGTGTCTCTCTTTCGACGGGAAACGCGATGTGCGCTTCCGATGCGTTGACGATATATCGGAAACTATCGCGATGCAACCCCAACCGTCAGACGCGCTCCTTGATGGCCTCGACCAGCCATTCGGCCCACTCGGCCTGCATGGTCTTGGCGCGCAGGCCGTGTTCCAAGGCGGCGTAGCCGTAGAAGGACTCGTCCGAGTCGTCCCAGTGCAACCCGTCGCGCAGCGCGTGCAGGCGTGCGATCTCGGCGCGGGCGTGGTCGGCAAGGGCCTGTACGTGCCCCGCCGCGTCGTCCGCGGGCAGTTCTCCGAGCAGGAAGATGCGCAGCTGCTCGGGGCTGCGATATGGCGGGTCTTGCTGCGGGCTGGTCAGCCAGCGCAGCAGCTCGGCGCGTCCGGACTTGGTGGCGCGGTACACCTTTCGGCCGCGCGGTCCGGTGTCTGCGACCTCGATCAGGCCGGCCGCGGACAGCTTGTTGAGCTCGCCGTAGAGCTGGCTCTGAGTGGCCGGCCACACGTTGGCCATCGACTTCTCGAATCGCTTGAGCAGGTCGTATCCACTGCCGGGGTGCTGGACGAGCAGGCCGAGGGCGGCGATGCGCAAACTCATGCGGGCGATCCTACATTCCACTCTTGACATATCACTAGTGGAATGTGAGGGTGAATGGCATGACCCAGTCTTCGGCCTCCACCGGCCTGCCGACCACCGGCGACTTCTTCCGCCGGGGGAATTACGCCCCCGTCGCCGATGAGCTGACCGAGTACGACCTGCCCGTCGACGGCGCGATTCCGCCCGAACTCGACGGCTGGTACCTGCGCAACGGGCCGAATCCGCGGCAGGAGACCGGGCACTGGTTCATCGGCGAAGGCATGATCCACGGCGTGCGTGTCGAGAACGGCGCGGCTAAGTGGTACCGCAATCGCTGGGTGCGCACCGACAGCTTCGTCGAGGACTTCCCGCTGTACAACGCCGACGGCTCCCGCAACCTGCGCGCCGCCTCGTCGAACACCCACATCGTCAACCACGCGGGCAAGACGCTGGCATTGGTGGAATCCTCACTGCCCTACCAGATCACCACCGAACTGGAAACCGTCGGCGCCTACGACTTCGGCGGCAAGCTGGCCGACTCCATGACCGCGCATCCCAAGATCTGCCCGACGACCGGTGAGTTGCACTTCTTCGGCTACGGCAGTATTTTCGCGCCGCACGTGACGTATCACCGCGCCGATGCCGACGGCACGCTCACCGTCAACCGGCCCGTCGACGTGACGGCGCTGACGATGATGCACGACTTCGCCATCACCGCCGAGCACGTGGTGTTCATGGATTTGCCGGTCGTGTTCGACATCGACGTCGCGGTCAGCGGCCGACGGGACATGCCGTATCGGTGGAGCGACTCCTACGGCGCGCGTCTGGGTGTGCTGCGCCGCAGTGACCCGTACGGCGAGATTCGCTGGTTCGAGATCGACCCGTGCTACGTGTTCCACGTCGCCAACGCCCACGATCACGGTGATTCCATTGTGCTGCAAGCAATTCGGTATCCCGAGCTGTGGCGGCACGCCGGCGACTTCGACGTCGACGCGGTGCTGTGGGAATGGCGGATCGATCTGGTCGCAGGGTCGGTCAGCGAGCGTCAGCTCGATGACAGCGGCGTGGAGTTCCCGCGCATCGACGATCGGCTCGCCGGGCTGCCGGCACGCTATTCTGTGGCAGTCGGGAAGAACAGTTGGCTGCGGTACGACCTGACCACGGGAGCGGCGGTGCGCCACGACCTCGGCACCGGCGGCGCCGGTGAAGCGGTGTTCGTGCCCGGTCCTGGCCCGGCCGACGAGGACAACGGCTGGTATCTGGGCTATGTGTATGACCCCGATCGCGACGGTAGCGATCTGGTGATCGTGGATGCCTCCGATTTCGGTGCCGGCCCCGTCGCCAGGATTGCGTTGCCGCAACGGGTTCCCTACGGATTCCACGGCAACTGGATCGGTGCCTGAGTTCCCAGCCGATTTTCAGCGCCCGCGGACTAGGGTGTCCCGATGGGCGTGAAGTGGCTGGACGAGCCGGAAGAGCATGACTACCAGGCGGCGGCAGATTATCTGAGCATGCTCGCCGAGCCGGCGGTGGTGACGGCGACGGTCGAGCAGCTCAAGAACGCGAAGCCCTTGCAGCGCAAGGCAAAAGACATTCTGCGTGCGGCGGGGCTGGCGCTGTTGCCGGAAAACAACGCACATGTCCGCAATGATCTGGCCAAGATCAGCGACGGTAAACGGCTCTCGCCGATCCTGTTGGTGCGCGGCCAGTATGGCAACAACGTGCCGATGCAGGTGGCGGACGGCTATCACCGGGTGTGCGCGAGTTACCTGACCGACGAGAACACCGCGATCCCGTGCCGGCTGGTGTCGTGGCAGGCGTGACCCGCTGAGATGACCGGCTTCGGATTCGACACCTTGGCCCTGTTGGCGGTCATCGGTCTGGCCGGCCCGGCGCTGGCGGCCATCCCGGGGTTGCGGGTGCCCGTGGTGGTCGGTGAACTGGTGGCCGGGATGATCGTCGGCAGAGCGGGATTCGGCATCGTCGACGACACCAACCCGACCCTGCAGCTGCTGGCCAACGTCGGGTTCGCGTTGGTGATGTTCATCGTCGGCACCCATGTCCCGGTGCGCGATACCGCGCTGCGTGGGGCCCTCGGCGCAGCCGCGCTGAGGGCGGTGGCCGTCGGGGCGGTGGCCGCAGTCCTGGGCGTGCTGATCGCTTCCGCCTTCGGCACCGGGCATGCGTTGCTCTACGCCGTGCTGATGGCTTCCTCCTCGGCCGCGCTGGCACTGCCGGTGATCGACTCGCTGGGATTGACGGGGCCGCCGGTGCTGTCGGTCACGGCGCAGATCGCCATCGCCGATGCCGCATCGATAGTGTTGTTGCCCTTGGCAATCGACCCCGGTCGCGCGCCGCGGGCCGCCCTCGGTGCGGTGGCGATAGGCGCCGCCGCCGTGGTGCTGTTCCTGGGTTTGCGACACTTCGAACGCAGCGGCGCCCGCAAGCGGATTCACCACTACTCGGAGGAGCACCGACTGGCCCTGGAGTTGCGGCTCAGCCTCATCCTGTTGTTCTGTCTTGCGGCGCTGGCGATTGCCACGCACGTGTCGATCATGCTGGCCGGCTTCGCACTCGGGCTGGTGATCTCGGCCATCGGGGAGCCGCGTCGGCTGGCCCGGCAATTGTTCGGGATCACCGAAGGCTTCTTTGCGCCGCTGTTCTTCGTCTGGCTGGGGGCGTCACTGCAGGTGCGCGAACTCGGCGACCACCCCGCGTTCATCGGTCTCGGTGTGGCGTTGGGGCTGGGCGCCATCGCCGCACACCTGGTGGGCCGGCTGTTCGGGCAGTCGACGGTGCTGTGCGTGCTTGCGGCGGCACAGTTGGGGGTGCCGGTGGCGGCGGCCACCCTGGGTACCGAGGAGCGCCTCCTGGGGCCCGGCGAGCCGTCGGCGCTCATCCTGGGGGCGCTCATCGCCATCGCCGCGACCTCGGCGGCAGGTGTGGTGGCGCGGCGGCGTCAGGCCGGTGCCGCCCCGGCCGGCTGATCGGTTCGGTATGCGGCGGGGCTCATTCCGTACGTCCGCTTGAACGCGGCGCTGAGCGCGAACGGGGTGCCGTACCCGACCCGGTCGGCGACCGCGGCGATGGTGTGATCACCGGACCGGAGCAGGTCGGCCGCCAAGGCCAGGCGCCAGCCGGTGAGGAAGGCGATGGGCGGTTCGCCGACGAGGTCGGTGAACCGGCGGGCCAGCACGGCGCGCGACGTGCCGACCGCACGGGCGAGGTCTGCCACGGTCCACGGGTGTCGCGGGTTGTGGTGGATGAGCCGCAGGGCCGGCCCGACGATGACGTCGTCACCGGCGCGCCACCAGGGCGGCGCCTGCCCGGTGCCGTCGAACCAGACGCGCAGGGTGTCGATGAGCATGAGGTCGAGCAACCGGTCCAGATAGACCTCCTGCCCGGCACGTTCGCATCCCGCCTCGGCGGTGAGCAGATCGACCAGCGCCGAGGATTCGCCGTGCCGTACGACGAGGACCGGGGGTAGGGACCGAAGCAGCCGCGAGCTCACCTCGCTGCGCCCTTCGTAGGCGCCGATCACCACCCGGTCGGTGCCCGCGGCGCTGTTGCCCCAGGTGCGCACCCCGACGCTCAGCTCGAAACGCATATCCTGGCCGCCCGTCGTGGTGCACCGCTGGCCCGGATGGATGACGAGCGCGGGCGTGGCGTCGGCGGCGGAGGCGAAGACGTAATGGCAGGCACCGCTGGCCAACGCGATATCCCCAGTCGCCAAAGGGAATTCGTCGTTGCCGTCGGTGACGATGACCGAATTGCCGGCCGTTTGGCAGATCAGTGTCAACGCACCGTCCTGAATCCGCATCGACCACGGTGGATCCAGGGACAGCCGCAGCACGAATGCACCGCGGGCCCGCACTCCGTCGAGCAGGCCGGTGAGCGCGTCCATACCGGCGGACCCTACTGCCGGACCGGGACGCGCCACCCGGCATCTCAGTATGTGGACAGATTGGGTACGTAGCCCGCGCACGTTCGGGCCTGTCCCGGCTATCGCGCCCGTCACGTGACATCGCGTTGCTGATTGTCCAATCCATGGACGCATGGACGTGTATTGACGAAACATCCGATGATGTGGGCTGGGTCGTGATTGTGCGTGAATGTGGGCTGGATCACGCAGCTAGTAAGCGTCTTCGCCCGCCGGTCCCTGCGGTCGCCGACCGTCCGGGGGCTGACTGAGGACTTCACTGGGCGTGCCGTTTGCCGAACTCGTTGCGAACGGAACGAGGCGCGCTCACCAGCAAAGTGGAGAATCCGCACCCTGGCAGGTCGGGAAATTTGTCAGTGCCTGCAACTTTGCCGGAACGTCTTGCGGAGAACTTACTGGCCAGTAGGTTTCTGTCCGGCTGGGGGGAACCAGAGTTCCGATGAAGGGATGAAACCAGGAATGTCCATGCAGTCTGCCATGCGCCCCTATGTCACGGCGGGTGTCGCGCTCGTCGGCGCCAGCGTCATCGCGGTGACACCGATCGCTGCGCACCCCAACCTGCCGCAGATGCACATGCCACAGGTCCAGCTCACCGCATCCTCGATCGACAACCCGATCAACGTGTTCAAGCCGGTGTTCGACGATGCCGGCGCGTGGCTCAACGACACGGTCCACACCGTGCTGGCCAACCCGCTGCCGATCCTGCGGCAGATCATCGACAACCAGCTCTACACCGCGCGGGCCGTGCTGGATGCCGCCAACGCCGCCGGGTCCGCACTCGGCCAGTTGGGCGCCGGTCTGCCCGCCACCCTGAAGAAGGCCGGAGCCATCCTGGCCACCGGTGACGTCAACGGTGCCATCGACGCCGTCATCAACGCCGGCCTCATGCCCATCCTGGCTCTGCTCGGGAACCCTTGGGCGGCACTGCAGCCGGCTCTGGAGCGGCCGTTCAAGGTTGGCCAGGCAATGGTCTCGGCACTTTATAACTCGGGACTGAGTCTGCTGGTGGGTGTCGTCGCCTCGACAATCGGCCTCGGATTCAACGCCGGCGGTACGCCGCCGCTGCTTCAGCAGATCGTCACCAGCACTCAGAAGGTGCTGGACTCACTCAAGACGCTGAACCCGGTGAACGTCATCAACGCCGTGCAGCACGGTATCGCCGACGTGCTGCACAACGCCGTGGAGCAGGCGAAGCAGTTCACCACGGGCACGTTGCCGTACATCGGCAGCACTATCCTCCAGGCGCTGAGGGCCGGGTTGCCCACCACCACCACCACCACCGCGGCGGCGACCGCGACCGCGACCGCCGCAGTGGCTGCACTGCCCGCCGAGTCGGCCACCACCGTGACCCTGGCGGTCGACGCCAAGGGCGCGGCGCCCGCGGAGACGACCGGTAAGGACGCAGGGGCGGGTGCCGCCACCTCCGAGCAGACCGAGGCCACCACCGCGTCCGAGGCGACTTCGGCGACCGAGGTGAAAGAAGCCGGGACCACCGCCACGGCCAAGCCCGCAGCGGATGCCGCCTCGACGGTGACCAAGGATGTCAACGAGGCGACGGCCGCCGGTGCAGCGGGCGAATCGTCCTCGGCCACAACCAAGGACGCCGACGTCGACGCATCGACCGCCACCAAGGATGCGACCACCAAGGACGCGGCCACCAAGGACGCGGCCACCAAGGACGCGGCCACCACCAAGGGAACCAAGGGCGTCAAGGGCACCAAGGGTTCGGTGACCCGCGACAGCGTCAAGGCGGAGCCGGGCTCGGGCGTCAAGGCCGGGGGCACGCACGCCTCGTCCGGTTCGGCCAACGCGTCGGAATCGGGTTCGGGTTCGGCGGAGTCGGCCAAGGCCGGCGCGGGCGCCGGTTCGAAGTCCTCGAGCGAGTCGGGATCGAGCGGCTCGGCCGAGTAAGAGTAGGTCCGGTGCAGGCTCCGCGGTCTCGTCCGCGGGGCCTGCACTTTCTTGATGCGCCCGACTTGTCGGACCCTGCTGCGATGATGGTGTCATGTCCAGCGCCGCAGTAGCTTTGGCTTCGCAGGCTAGTCCTGTTGAGCGGCTTGAGGTGTTGTTCGGGGAGCTGGCCGAGTTGTGTGGGCAGCGTAATGCGATCGACGGTCGGCTGGTCGATCTGGTGGCCGCGTTGGAGCGCGAGGATCTGGCGGGGTTGACCGGGGCGCGGTCGCTGTCGGCGTTGGTGGCCTGGAAAACCGGTGCCACCCCACGCAACGCCGACGCCGTCGTTGCGGTGGCGCGCCGCATCGAGGAATTCCCGCGCTGCACCCACGACCTGCGGGAGGGTCGGTTGTCGTTGGATCAGGTCGGTGTCATCGCCGAACGCGGCGCCCACGGTAGCGACGCGCATTACGCCGAACTGGCCGCCTCAGCGACGGTGGCCCAGTTGCGCACCGCGATCAACCTGGCACCCCGCGACGAACCCGAACCCGAGCGGCCCGAGCCCGGGCCCGAAGTCACCAAAACCAGCGAAAGCCCGGACTACACCACCTACCGGATCCGGTTACCGCGCCTGGACGCCGCAAAATTCGATACGGCCATGCAGTCCCACCACGACGGCCTGATCAGCAACCACACCGGAGACACTGGCGCGGACACCCCGTTTCCGACCCGGGTGGATGCCTTCATGAGTGTGGTCGAGGCCGGCTGGGACACCGAAGTGGCGCGGCGCCCGCACGGCCAGCACACCACCGTCGTCGTGCACCTCGACCTCGACCAGAAGACCGCCGCCCTGCACCTGGGCCCGGTACTGACCGAGGCGGAACGACAATTCCTGACCTGTGATGCGACCTGCGAAGTGTGGTTCCAACGTCACGGCCGACCGATCGGAGCCGGGCGCACCACCCGCACCATCAGCCGCCGGCTACGCCGCGCCCTAGAACACCGTGACCGCTGCTGTGTGATCCCCGGCTGCGCGGCGACCCGGGGTTTACACGCCCACCACATCACACACTGGGAAGACGGCGGTGCGACTGAGCTGTCGAATCTGGTGCTGGTCTGCCCCCATCACCACCGACTGCACCACCGCGGCGCCCTGAACATCACCGGACCCGCCGACCGACTCATCATCACCGACCACACCGGACAACCACTGCACCGCGGATCCCTGGCCCACCCACCGGCCACACCCGCACCCGATGTCGCGCCGTATCCCGGACCGACCGGCGAACGCGCCCAATGGTGGTGGTACCAACCCTTCCCACCACCACCGACACCGTCGCCGAACTAAAGCGATGGTTGAGACGCTCACGTATGAAGGTGAGACCGTCAGCCATAGATCGTCCGAGCTTGACCCCGTTGACTGAAGTCATGTCACACAGTTCAGTCGCCCTGCTCACCGCTGCCACCACCATCGGCAGCGCCGCCGTCGGCGGAATCTTCTACGCGTTCTCCAGTTTTGTGATGCCCGGCCTGGACCGCACCGGACCCACCGACGCCGCGACGGCGATGCGCGGCATCAATGCCGAGGCGCAGGCCAATGCACCCTTCTTGGCGTTGTTCTTCGGCACCACGGTGCTGGCGCTGGTGCTGGCCACCGTTGCGGTCGTGCAGCTGGGCCGGCCGGGGAGTGCCTTCCTGCTGGCCGGCGCGGTGCTCGCTATCCTGCCCGCCGTCATCACCATCGTGTTCAGCGTCCCGCTGAACGATCGGCTGGGTGGCGGGCTGGACTGGCGGGCCTACCTGGGGCCGTGGTCGTGGTGGAACCACGCCCGCACCATCACCGCGCTGCTGGGTGCGGCGCTTCTGCTGACCGGCGGAACGACACCCGGACGATGACGGCGGCGGTCAGCGTGAGCACGATGGCGATGACCGCGGTCGGCGCGACTCCCGAATCGAACGCCGCATGCGCCGAATCCAGTAGGCGCTCAGCCAGTCCGCCCGGCAGTTCGGCGGCCACCGACGTCGCGCCGCCGATACTCTCCCCGGCCGCACCGGCCTGCTCCGGGGTCAGTCCGCTGGGGACCACCACGTTGGCGCGGTAGAACGCGGTGAAGATGGTGCCGAGTGTGGCCGCGCCAACGACCGCTCCCAGCTCGTAGGCCGTCTCCGAAACCGCGGACGCGGCACCGGCTTTGGCGGCCGGAACCGAAGCCACGATGGTGTCGTTGGACACCGTCTGTGAGATGCCGACACCGAACTCGAGCACCACGAACGACGCGATGACCGCCGCCACCGACAGATCGTGCCGGAACAGCAGGATCAGGGTGAAGCCGAGCGCCACGAAGACCAGGCCGACGATCATCAATGTTTGCGGAGTGAACCGCTTGGCCGCCCGCACCACGCCCATACCGGCGATCATCGAGACGACCGCACCCGGCAGCGTCACCAATCCGGCGGCCAGCGGGCTCAGGCCCAGCACCAACTGCAGATGCTGCGACGTGAAGAACATGAAGCCGATCAGTCCGACGATGGACAGGAAGTTGGCCAGCACCGACGAGGTGAACGGGCCGGACCGGAACAACGCCATGTCCAGCATCGGTGTGGCGCTGCGGTTCTGCCGGCGCACGAACAGCACAGCGGCGGCGATGCCGAGGGCGAAGGCGGCGATCACGACGACCGACGGGCCGTCATGCGCGGCGGTTTTGATCGCCCAGACGAACGGCAACATGGCGACGAAGGACAGCGCCACGCTGACCAGATCCAGTGGGCCCGGATTCGGGTCACGTGATTCCGGCACCAACTTGGGCGCCAGCAACACAAGTGGCAGCAGGACCGGCACCGCCACCAAAAATACTGCGCCCCAGTGGAAGTGCTGAAGCAACGCGCCGCCGACGATCGGACCCAGCGTGGTGCCCGCGGTGAAGCATGAGGCCCAGATGGCGATCGCCAGCCGGCGCGCCGAGGTTTCGGTGAAGATGTTGCGGATCAGTGACAGTGTCGAGGGCATCAGCATGGCGCCGAACACGCCGAGCACGGCGCGAGCCAGCACCAGCATCTCGGCGCTGGTGGCGAATGCCGCGGCTGCGGACACCACCATGAAGCCGCTGGCGCCGATCAGCAGCAGCCGGCGCCGGCCCAGCCGGTCGCCGAGGCTGCCCATCGCGACCAGAAGTGCCGCCAGGACAAGGGAATACACGTCGACGATCCACAGCTGGGTGGAAGCGGCCGGGCGGAAATCCTCGGCGATCATGGGCAGCGCGAACGCCAGCACGGTGTTGTCGATCGCGATCAGCAGAACGGGCAGTGCGAGAACCGCGAGCGCAATCCAGGCGCGGCGCGGGGTGGTAACGGTCTTCGGCGCTTGCGCGCCGAGGCGGGTGGACATGGGACTTCCTTAACGAGAGGTGATGGTGCCCTGCGTGAGGCTGGACATGATGGCGTCGACGACCTGGTGCCTGGGGATGCCGTCCTGCCGGATGGCGTCATAACCGGTCATGAGCAACGCCCAGAACACCCGCCGGGCCCAGCCGGGGGGATACACGGGACCGTCGGCGGTCGCGCGGGACAGCACTTCTGCTATCGCTTCATCGCCGGAATCGAGATGGGCGGCGAGCTCGGGATCGGCCAGCAGCGCCGGGTCGGTGTAGATGTAGAGCACGATCGGGCCGAGGTCGAGCTGGCTTTCCACCACGCGGCGCAGTGCGGCGTCGACGGGCCCGCAGTGCGGATCGGCGGCGGTGATGGCCGCGGTGCTCACCTCGTGCACATGCAGGGCGACCGCGCGCATCAGGTCGCTGCGCTCGGAGAAATGCCGGTGCAAAGTGCTGCGCCCGACGCCGGCGGCCTCGGCGATATCGCTCAGGGCGGCGGCCGGGTTGTCGGCGATGACCGAGATGGCCGCGTCGATGATGGCCCGCCGGGTCCGTCCGCGCGGGCCGCTGGCGGCTCCGTTGTCGGTCCAGGCTGGCATGGTCATGAAGCAAAATATAGCACATCAGACCCAAAATGGGACATCAGTGTCCCATTGAATCAGCCTGGCGGCGCGAAACCGGTGCTAGGGGGGCTCTGCGGCGAGGTGGTGGCAGATGGCGGCGGAGACCAAGGCGCTGACGGCGGCGCGGGCGCGGCGATCTGCAGCCGAGCCAGTTCGCGACGGTGCCGTTCGGCCAGTACCGCGGCCAGCACCCGTTCGGGAGGTGCGCCCGTCGGAGGTGGCGGCGCGATCCGGGACACCACCTCACCGGCGATCCGGTGGGCCATCTGCTCGCGCGTGCGGGGGTCCAGCTGCTCGGCTCGGGACAGGAACTGGCGCGCCATATCGGCCTGAGCGGACCCGAGGCCGGACAACTGCACCGTGCCGGCCCACCAGCCCAGTTCCGGCGGCATCACCGGGGTCGGGCTGAGCTTCGGCGCGCGCTCGCTGATCACCATCGTGCCCGCGAACACATCGCCGATCCGCTTGGCCCTCGACGACACCATGCTGCACAGCACCGCAGGCGCACCGGTGAACATCCAGATCTCGATGACCCCTGCCAAGGCCCGGAACAGAGCCTGGCGGACGCGTTCCGGACCGCCGTCGTCGGATACCACCCGCAGCCCCAGGGCCATCTTGCCCAGCGATCTGCCCCGGGTCGCGGTCTCGAATGCCACCGGATACCCGAGCAGCACCAACACGGTGAAAATGACGAGCACCGCCGCCGAAAGGGCCGAATCGAACTTGCCCAGCGTCAACGCCCACAGCGTGACGCCCAGGACGTACCCGATCAGCATCACCGTCAGATCGATGAGCGCCGCGGCGGCGCGCACCGGCAGTTGGGCGATCGACACGTCGAGCACCACCGCATCGCCTGTCACCAACGGTTCCGGCTGGGACACCATGCGGGTAAACGCTACTAAAGTTCTCCCCGTGGATGTCGACGCGTTCGTGCTGGCCCACCGCGCGTCGTGGGACCGGCTGGAACAGCTGCTCCGCCGCCGCCGCGGGTGGACCGGCGCCGAGATCGACGAACTGGTCGACCTGTATCAGCGGGTGTCCACCCACCTGTCGATGGTGCGCAGCGCATCGGCCGATCCCGTGTTGATCGGCCGGTTGTCCGGGCTGGTGGCCCGCGCCCGTTCCGCCGTCACCGGTGCGCACGCGCCGTTGTGGCGTGAGCTGGTCCGGTTCGCGACGGTGTCCTTCCCGGTGGTGGCCTACCGGTCATGGCGGTGGTGGCTGTCCACCGCGGTGGCGTTCTTCGTCGTGACGGCGATCATCGGCGTGTGGGTGGCCGGCAGTCCGGAGGTGCGGTCCGCGGTCGGCACGCCCGCCGAACTCGAGCAGCTGATCAACCATGACTTCGCCGCCTACTACAGCGAGAATCCGGCCGGGTCGTTCGCCCTGGGGGTGTGGGTCAACAACTCGTGGGTGGCCGCCCAGTGCATCGGCTTTGCGATCCTGCTGGGTATCCCCATTCCTTATGTGCTGTTTCAGAACGCGCTGAACCTCGGGGTGTCCGGTGGCCTGATGTTCGGTGCAGGCAAGGCGGATGCGCTGCTGGGCTTGCTGATTCCGCATGGGCTGCTGGAGTTGACCGCGGTGTTCCTGGCCGCCGCGGTGGGAATGCGGCTGGGCTGGACCGTGATCGCGCCGGGTGACCGGCCGCGCGGGCAGGTGCTGGCCGAACAGGGCCGCGCCGTGGTGGCGGTCGCAGTCGGGTTGGTGGTGGTGCTGCTGATCTCCGGGTTGATCGAGGCGCTGGTGACCCCGTCGCCGCTGCCGACCTTCCTGCGCATCGGCATCGGGGTGGCGGCCGAGATCATGTTCCTGGCCTACATCGGTTATTTCGGCCGTAAGGCGGTCCGCGCCGGGGAAACCGGTGACGTCGACGACGCCCCGGATGTGCGGCCCACCCGTTAGAGCTTGCCGGTCGCCTTCATGGCCAGATAGCGGTCGGCCAGTGCGGGTGCCAGTTCCTCGGGCAGCGCGTCGACGACGTCGACGCCGTGTTTGCGAAGCCGGGCCGCGATCTCACGGCGTTCGTTGCGGGACCGTTCGGCCGCCGCGGCGTCATAGACCTGCGCGGCGTCGGCCCGGCCGGCAGCGAGCTCGTCCACCCGCGGGTCGGACACCGCAGCGATCAGCACGTGGTGCCGGCCGGCCAGCTGGGGCAGCACGGACATCAGGCCCTCGTCCAGCGCCGAGGCATTCAGTTCGGTGAGCAGCACCACCAGGGCGCGGCGCCGGACGCGGCGCTGGATTGCCGAAATCGTTGCGCTGGCATCGGATTCCACCAGTGCCGGTTGTAGTGGCGCCATCGCCTCGACCAGTTGCGCCAGCAGTTCGGTGCGTGAGGCGTTGAACACCGCGGCCCGTGGCACCCGGTCGTGGGCGAGGAAATCCACCCGGTCGCCGGCGCGGGAAGCCAGCGCGGCCAGCAGCAGTGCGGCATCCATGGACCAGTCCAGCCGGGGCCAGCCGTTCACGTCCTTGGATGTCGGGTCGACACCGATACGCCCGGCCGAGGTGCGGCCGGTGTCGAGCACGATGACCACGCGGCGGTCGCGTTCCGGGCGCCAGGTCCGCACCACCACGTCGGCCCGCCTGGCAGTGGCGCGCCAATCGATCGAGCGCACGTCGTCACCCACGACATATTCACGCAGCGAGTCGAATTCGGTGCCCTGACCGCGGATCAGCACGGGGACCATGCCGTCGAGTTCGCGCAGCTTGGCCAATCGGGACGGAAGATGCTTGCGGGACAGGAAGGGCGGCAGGATGCGCACCGTCCCGTCGGCCCGGTGCGAGTGCTGCCGGCCCGCCAGGCCGAGCGGGCCCATCGAGCGAACCGTGACGTGCGCGCTGTGCTGGTCGCCGCGGCGTACCGGTGCCAGCGTGGTCACCACCGGAACCTGTTGTCCGGCAGGGATATCCACCGCATGCAGGCGGGGGGCGGCGCAGGCGCTGGGCGGCCACGCGTCGCGGACGTGGCCCCGTAGCCGGCGCGATCCCCGGTTGTGCAGCACCAACTCGGTCCGTACCGGCTGGCCGAGACGTGCGGCGGTGTCGCCCGACCGGGTCAGCTGCACGCCGCGCGCGCTCGCGGCCAGCATCACGTCCATCACCACCGCCGCCGCCAGGATGACCGCGATGATGATGAAAGTCATTGCCGGCCAGGGTGAAAAGGCCACCGGCAAGGCACCGATCAGCGCGATCACGCCGGTGCGGACGGTCAGCACCACTAGCGGGGCACCGGGACGGAGCTGAGGATGCCGTCCAGCACACCGTCGGGGCTGGCCCCCTCCAACTCCGCCTCGGGCCGCAGGGCGATGCGGTGTCGCAACGTGGGCCGGGCCATCGCCTTCACATCGTCGGGCGTCACGTAGGTGCGCCCGGACAGCCAGGCCCAGGACCGTGCCGTCGCCAGCAGGGCCGTGGCACCGCGCGGCGACACACCCAGCTGCAGCGAAGGGGACTGCCGGGTGGCGCCGACGATGTCCACGATGTAGCCGAGCACCTCGCCGGCCACGAGTACCTGGCGCACCCCTTCGCGTCCGGCAGCCAGTTCGGCCGGCCCGGCCACCGGGCGCACCGCCGACAGATCGCGCGGGTCGAACCCACGGGCGTGGCGGTCCAGGATCGCGATCTCCTGATCCCGGGGCGGCAGCGGCACATTGAGTTTGAGCAGGAACCGATCCAATTGGGCTTCGGGCAGTTGATAGGTGCCCTCGTATTCGATCGGGTTCTGGGTGGCGGCGACGATGAACGGGTCGGGCAGCGGCCGCGGTTCACCGTCGACGCTGACCTGACGTTCCTCCATCGCCTCCAGCAGGGCGGCCTGGGTCTTGGGCGGGGTGCGGTTGATCTCGTCGGCCAGCAGCAGATTGGTGAACACCGGACCGGCCCGAAACTCGAATTCGGCGGTGCGGGCGTCATACACCAGCGAACCGGTGACATCGCCCGGCATCAGATCCGGGGTGAACTGCACGCGCTTGAACTCCAGCGCCAACGCGGCGGCCAGGGTACGCACCAGAAGTGTCTTGGCCACGCCGGGCACCCCCTCCAGCAGCACGTGCCCCCGGCACAGCAGGGCAATCACCAGGCCGCTCACCACCGCCTCCTGGCCGACGACGGCCTTGGCGATCTCGTTGCGCAATGCCAACAGGGCATCGCGGGCGGCGTCCGGGGAGGGGGGCTGACTCACGATTGTGCGACCTGCCTTTCGATTTCGTCGAGCTGGTGGGCGAGCTGGTGCAGTGCGGCGTCGGATTCCGGAGCGGGGCCGAACAGGCTGTGCGCCAAAGTGTTCGGATCCCGGGTCAGGCGCTGGGCGATGGCCTCGGTGACGGTGGATTCGGCGGCCGAGGCACCGAGGCCCAGCCGGGGCAGCAGGCGGGCCAACGCGGCGGCGCGCAGCGCGGCGGCCGCCCGGTCCCTGGCCCGCCGGGACCGGTACAGCCGGGCGCGGCCCTCCACGGTCTCCGATGCCCGGACCACGACGGGCAGATCCTCGGCCACCAGGGCACCCAGCCGGCGACCGCGCCACCATGCGATCAGTGCGACGGCGACACACAATTGCAGCACCGCCCAGTACACCTGGTCCGGGATCAGGTCGGTGATGGTCCGCGCCCCGTCGGCGGCGCCTTCGGTGTGTTGCGGCGCGTACCAGATCACCCTGTCGCGGGCGCCCGCGAGATTCATCGCCAGCGCCGCGTTGCCCTTGCCGAGCAGACCACCGTTGGTCATGAAATCGCCGCTGCCGACCACGGTCACGGTGCGGCCCGCTTCGGAATAGCGCACCAGCGCACCGTGGTAACAGGTGGTGAGGGGGACGTCACCGCCGGCTTGGAAGGTGTCGCTCACGCCGAGATCGGCATCGCCGGCGCGGGTCGCTTCCGGCAGGTCACACCCGGGGCTGCCACCGAACGGGGTGGCGCCATCGCGCCGGACCCGCGGCGCGAGCTGCTCCCGGGTGCCCGAGGTGGGAGCGATCACCAGCCGGTCCCCAGGCAGGGCCGCCAGCGTCGCCAACGTGTCGTCGCCGTACAGGAAATAGGTCTGTGCCACCACGATGAGCGTGTCCGGCCGGGCCGCCCGGGTCACGCCGTCCAGATCGTCGGCGACGACGACGTCGACACCGTGTTGGCCCAGCAGCGTGACCAGGGCGTGGGCGCCGTCGGGTGAGGTGGACCCGGCCTCCATCAGCCCGCCCGGGCGCGGCGCGGTGAGAAACGTGGTCAATGCGGCCACCGCGATGACGGCGGCCACGGCGAGGGCGACCCAGCGCGTGGTGCGCCAGCGAACGGCGGTCACCGCACCGGGGTCCAGTCATCCGATGCAGCGTCCGGAGTGTCCGCGCGGGTGGCCATGGCGCGGGGCAGGTGATCGTCGAGGCCGGCGATCACCCGGTAGCCGGCCTCGGTGGCGGGCCGGGCGCCGTAGGCGACATCGTTGAAAACCTCGGCAGCGCGGCGCAATTCGTTCCTGAGATCGGGAAGGACCGTAGCCGCGTCGCGGGCCAGCTCGGTCGCCGTGCGCCCCGGTACCGGGTTGAGCACCGCGGTCTCCTCCAGCCTGCGCGCGACGGCACGCAGCCGGTGCCGGATGGCATTGGACCAATCACCCTGCGCCGCACTCTGTTCCGCCAGGGCGCGATGTTCGGCCGAACCGAGCTGATGGCTGTCGAACAGTGCGGTGTCACCGCCACGGCGGGTACGCATGGTGCGCATGCCGACCCGTACCGCCACGATGACCGCCACAACCAGGAGCAGGGCGAGCAGGCCGATGGTGATCCAACCGCCGGGCACCGAGGAGCCTGCGCTGAATATCCGGTAGATCAGATCGTCGAGCCAGGCCCACAACTGGTCGGTCACCGACGGCTTGGGGTAGATCGGCTTGCTCAGCTCGCGTTGCGCAGCCTCGTGGGCGGCGTCGCTGTCGATCTCGAGTCCGGACACGTCAGGGGTGGCGGGTCAGCCACAGCTGGTCGGCGAAATCGGTCGCGACCGATCCTGCGGAGTGGGCCGGAGCCACCGCGCCGGCACCGGTGCGCAGTACCAGATCGAAGGCCTCCGCACGGATCCGGCGATCGGTGTACTGCAGCACGACCACGCCCGCGGTGAAAGGCGCGGTGAGGATCTGCCCGATGGCGCCACCGACCGCGATCAGCACCAGCCCGATCACCGCCGCAGTCGTGGTGTCCGAGGCGAAGATCAGGATCTGGCCGCCGAAGCTGAACGGCACGGCGAGCGCACCTGCGATCATGCCGGCGACCATGGTGGCCAGCAGCCGGATGCCGAACACCCGCCAGAAGTCGTTCCTGATCAACGCGAACGAGCGCCGGATGGCGGCGATGATGGGTAGCCGCTCCAGCACAATGAGCGTCGGGACGAATCCCAGCGCCGTGCCCAGATACACCACCAGGATCACCACCCCGAGGAACAAGGGGATACCTACGAGGAAGCCCGCCGCGCCGTCGCGGAGCAGCACCGCGGTGAGCGTGACGCCGACGGCGACCGCGATGAGCAGCACCGCGCCCAGCGCCTCCAGAACGGTGAACGCCAGCAGTGCGCCGATCCGCCCGCGCAGACGCTGCCATGCCGCACCGATGGTGATGCCGGACCCGAACACGGCGCGGCCCACGATGACGGTGAGCAGGCCGCTGAGCACGATGCCCGACACCCATGTCGCGACAGCGCCGGTGAGGGTGCCCAGGGTGGGACCGATCAGTGCGACGACGGGGGCATCCTCGCCGGTGTGGTCGGAGTTCAGCGCGCCACTCGTGGCCAGCGGGGTGATCTGTAGCGCCAGCGCGAACAATTGGGCGACGACCACCACGATGGTGGTCAGCCCGAGGGTGGCCTTGGGGTTGGCCCGGATGTAGGCGAAGGCACCGTTGAAGATGTCGGAGAGATTGAGTGGGCGCAGGGCGATGATGCCGGGTTTGAGCTCCGCCGGCGGTCCGTAGACCGGTGCCGGGTAGGCGTAGCCGCCGTAACCCGGGGGTGGCCCGTAGCCCGGGGGCGGGGCGTGCCCGGGCGGCGGATAGGCCGGGCTGAAACCGCCCGCGTCGCTGTGCATGGCCACCATCCTGTCGGCGACTCGGATAATTGACAACGTATCCGGCCCGGTACCAGCGGTCGGCAGGCGTAGCGTCTCGGCCATGGCGGAACTCAAGGACCGACTGCGCGCGGACCTCACCGCGGCGATGAAGGCGCAGGACAAATTACGGACGGCCACCTTGCGCATGCTGATCGCCGCGATCGGCGCCGAGGAGGTGTCCGGGAAACAGGCACGGGAGTTGTCCGACGACGAAGTGCTCAAGGTGCTGGCCCGCGAGGCCAAGAAGCGGGCTGAGGCCGCGCAGATCTACACCCAGAACGGCCGCGGAGAACTCGCGGCCACCGAGCATGCCGAAGCCAGGGTGATCGACGAGTACCTGCCGACCCCGTTGACCGAAGCCGAACTCGCCGATGTCGCCGACACCGCGATCGCGGTGATCGCCGAGGAGATCGGGGAGCGGCCCGGCATCCGCCAGATGGGTCAGGTGATGAAAGCCGCGACCGCGATCGCAGCGGGCAAAGTCGATGGGGCGCGGTTATCCGCGGCTGTGAAGGCGCGGCTGTAGATGCGCTGAGGCACGCCGCTCGACCAGCAGGGCGATGTAGTCCCGCACGGTGCTGGCGACGAAATGCTTGTGGGCGTCGGCGACGGCGGCGGTGACGTGTTCGGCCGGCAGTGCGGAGTACTTCTCTCGCAGCCGTGTCTCCACGTCGTTCACCAGATCTTGTTCCGTGCGTTTACCCACGCTAAACATTTTGAGGTACCGCGGCGACGCCGGTCAAACGAAAGTCGCGGTGATCCCGGACACCCGTCAAAGACGCCAGAGGGCCTGCTGGCTGGTGCTCGCGATGAGCCGGTCCGAGGTGTCGTACAGGCCGCCCGCAACCAATCCGCGGGAATGGCTGTTGCCGAGCGGATCCACCTCGTAACGGTGCCACCGGTCCGGGACGAACGGACGGTGGAACCACACCGCGTGGTCGAGGCTGGCCGCGAAGCCGCCTTCGGTCACCACCGCGGCGCCCGGTGGCCGCGACACCGGCACCGGACCGAAATCGGACAGGTAGGTCAACGTGCAGGCGCGGATGAGCGGGTCGTCCTCGATGGCGTCGCGGGTGCGAATCCAGAACGGCGGCACGGCGAACGGGGAATCGTCGGCGGGATGGCAGCGCAGTTCGAACCGGTCCACCGATTCGAGGTCGAGGCTCTTGGGGATGGCGTCGGCCAGCGTGACGCCGGCGGGCCGGGGTGGATACCAGTCCGGCCCGGGTTCGGGTAGGTGGAACGACGCGATCATCTCCAGGATGACCTTGCCGGATTGGCGGGCGGTGACGCGGCGGGTGTCGAACGACCTGCCGTCCCTGGTGCGTTCGACCTCCAGTTCGACGTCCACGCCGTACTGCCCGCCGCGGACGAAATAGGCGTGCAGGGACTGGGGATGTTTGGCCGGGTCGACGGTGGCGCCTGCGGCGCCCAGGGACTGGGCCGCAATGAGCCCGCCGAACAGTCGGCTGCCGGGGCCGACCCATTGCGGCGCGCAGAACAGATCACCATCGCGGTCGAACTGCAGGAGTTCGGCGATCCAGCTCAGGTCGGTCATCGACCGACCCTATCAACCGCTTGGTAGGGTGGGCGGTCAGGCCTCAGTCCTTGCCGTCGCCCGGCCCCTCCGGAATCGGCGGCTGCGGGATGACGGGATATTCGCCGGTGTAGCCGATGCGTTGCGCGGCCATCGCAGCCACCTTGCCCCGCACCGCATACCAGCCACCGATCAGCATCGGGATCAGCACGATGATCGCGATGAGATTCCAGATGTTCTCGTAACACATCAGCACCGTCACCGCGGCGAGGAAGACCAGGGTGGCATAGCCGGTGTACGGGGTGCCGGGCAGCCGGAACGCCGGCCGTTCCAGGATCCCCTTGCGCTCCCACCGGTGCAGCTGCAACTGGCAGGCCACGATCATGGCCCAGGTCGAGATGATGCCGAGGGCGGACAGATCGAGCGCGATGTTGAAGGCGTCCTCGGGCACGAACAGGTTGAGGATGACGCCGAGCAAGGTCAGTGCGCCGGTCAGGGCGATGCCGCCGAACGGGACACCGTTGCGGTTCATCTTTCCGGTGAAGGCGGGCCCGCTACCGTTCATGGCCATCGACCGCAGGATGCGCCCGGTGGAGTACAGCCCCGCGTTCAGGCTGGACATCGCAGCGGTGAGCACGACCAGGTTCATGATGCCGCCCGCCGCGGGCACGCCGATCTTGGAGAAGAACGTCACGAACGGGCTCTCACCCTTGTGAAATTCGGTGTAGGGCAACAACAATGCGAGCAGGATCAGGGACCCGACATAGAACAGCGCGATGCGCACGATCACCGAGTTGATGGCCCGCGGCATCACCTTCGGCGGATCGGCGGTCTCACCGGCCGCGATACCGACGAGTTCGACTGCGGCATAGGCGAAGATGACACCCGAGGTGACGACCACCAACGGGAAGGTGCCGACGGGCAGCAGGCCGCCGTTGTCGCTGATCACGCTGAGTCCGGTGGACTGGCCGTTGATCTGGAACCGTCCGGCCAGGAAGATGATCCCGACCACCAGGAAGGTCACCAGCGCGGCGACCTTGATGATCGAGGCCCAGAACTCCATCTCCCCGAACAACTTCACCGAGATGATGTTCATCGTCAGCACGATGCCCAGCGCGATGAGCGCGATCGACCACTGCGGGATCGCCTCGAACATGCCCCAGTAATGCACGTAGAGCGCGACTGCGGTGACATCGACGATCGCGGTGGCGGCCCAGTTGAAGAAGTACAGCCAGCCGGTGACGAAAGCAGTTTTCTCGCCGAAGAATTCACGCGCATATGACACGAATGAACCTGACGACGGACGGTGCAGCACCAGTTCGCCCAGTGCGCGCAGAATGAAAAAGACGAAGATTCCGCAGATCGCGTAGACGATGAACAGGCCGGGACCGGCGTCGTGCAGGCGGCTGCCGGCGCCCATGAAAAGGCCGGTGCCGATGGCGCCGCCGATGGCGATCATCTGGATCTGGCGAGGTTTGAGGGCCTTGTGATAACCCTCGTCCTCATGGGCCAGCGCCGAGTTGTCGTACGTGGATTCTGTGGTCATGCCGCTCCCCACCGGTAGGTACGGGCCGTATCGCCGGGGCTCGGCGAGTGCTTCAGCCGCGACGCACCGCGGGCGCAAACCTGTTGCGTCCGCAAGTGCATGCTGGCTCGACACTAAGCCCGCGGGTGCGGTCGCGAAAGTTGAGCGGTGTAAACATTGTGCTACGTGCCAATATCGTTGCGGGCCACCCGGCGTCGCGATCGTCCCTCGGGAACCGGCACGTCACGCAGCGTCCTGGTGACGATGTCGACGAACTCCGCGCAGGTGTCGTAACGAGCCGGCGCGCTCTTGGCCAAGGCCTTTGCGAACACGGCGTCGAGCGAGCCGGGCAGCCACGGCCGGCGCCGTGTCAACGGTGGGACGGCGGCGTGCAGGTGCGCATAGGTGATGGCGAACGCGGTGCTGCGGGGAAAGGGCGGCAAGCCTGTCAGCCATTCGAATATGCTGCACGCCAACGCGTACAGGTCCGTGGCCGGCGTCAAGTGCTGGCCCTGCAGCAGTTCGGGCGCCGCGTAGGCAATGGAGCCGCGGACCCGGCCGTTGTCGGCCAACGGCTTGACGTCGTCGATCAACTGCGCGATCCCGAAGTCGGTGAGGTAGGCGCGGCGGCAATCGGTGCTCAGTAAAATGTTGGCGGGCTTGACATCCCGGTGGATGACATCCATCGAATGGGCGTAGTCCAGCGCCGTGGCGATCTGCCTTGCCACCGCCACGACGGCATCGATATCCGGTTCTCCGTCCGCAACCGGTATCAGCACGGAGGACGGCGGTCCGTCGATGTATTGCATGGCCATCCACATTGCGCCGGCCGGGGATTCGGCTTCCCCGTGCGCGTAGGTGGCCACGATGTTGGGATGGTGCAACGTCGAGGCGATGGTGAATTCGCGGTCGAATCTTTGGCGGGCACGGACAGGGTTGACGGCATCGTTACGAAGTACCTTCAGCGCCAGCTGTTCTGGTTCACCGATGCGGTGCACGCGATACACCTGGGCGGCACCGCCACCACCGAGATGGGCTTCGACAATGAAACCGGAGATGACGTCGCCGGCCTGCAACACCCCCTCAGGTTAGGTGCTTCAGGTCTCGTCGGCGATCTGACGGCGGCTCTGTGACCGGGCCGGTGCGGCTGGATCCTCGTTCTGGCGGTTCAGCTGGTCCTGCAGCTCGCGCTGCTCCTCGGTCGTCTTGGTGGCGTCCTTGGGCGTGGGCGGCGGCATCTGGGTGTGTTCCATCGGGTTCTCCTCGGTCCGGCCCTAGGGTGGCCGCAACCGGCGTGCGGCAAACCTCATCGCACAAAACAGGACGGCCCCGACTCGGTGATCCCAGGTCAGGGCCTTGTCCACACTGTCGGGGTGGCGGGATTCGAACCCACGACCTCTTCGTCCCGAACGAAGCACGCTACCAAGCTGCGCCACACCCCGTGTGAAGCCACGACAGCGTATCGCACCGGGGCACCGCGATGCCAAACGCCTGCTCAACCCCGGTTTTCTCAACCACACGCCGTGAGTGCAAGGAGGTCACCGGCGTGGCGATGTTTATCAGTTCCCAGATTAGGAAAGAATTAGAACGCCCGCGGCGTTACACACTTCAGGGCAGCGGGCCCGTACGGCAAGAGGAGGCAGAAATGACCGGACTAGGTGCATTGATCTACGTCGGGTTCTTCGCCCTCGCCGCGCTGTGGCTGTTCATGACCGGCCGGGCCGAGAGTCAGGGCCAATACCCCGAGCGTTCGAACTCGATGAGCGCCGCGGCCGGCTCGGAGGGATCAAACCCCTGGCTGGTCACCCACTCGTCGTCGAAATAAGTGTCCGCATAGCGGTCGCCGCTGTCGGCGAGCAACGTCACCACCGATCCACTGCGTCGCTGGGCGATCATCTCGGCCAGCAGGCCGAAGGCGCCCCACACGTTGGTGCCGGTTGACGGGCCCACCCGCCGTCCCAGCACGCGGCTGACATGCCGGGCCGCCGCCACCGACGCGGCGTCGGGCACCGTGACCATCCGGTCCACCACGCCGGGCAGGAACGACGGTTCCACCCGGGGACGGCCGATTCCCTCGATCCGCGACGACGCGCCCGTCTGGATGTCGTCGCGGCCCTGCGCGTAGGCGGGGAAGAACGCGGAGTTCTCCGGGTCGACGACGCACAGCCGGGTGGCGTAGCGGCGGTAGCGCAGATAGCGGCCGATGGTGGCGCTGGTTCCGCCGGTGCCCGCGCCGACGACGATCCAGTCCGGCACCGGATGGGTCTCGTCGCGCATCTGCTCGAAGATCGATTCGGCGATGTTGTTGTTCCCGCGCCAGTCGGTGGCCCGTTCGGCGTTGGTGAACTGGTCCAGGTAGTGCCCGCCGGTGTCGCGGGCAAGCCGTTCGGCCTCGGCATACACCTGCGCCGACTTCGCCACGAAATGGCAACGGCCGCCCTGCGATTCGATGAGCCGGATCTTGGCCGGACTGGTCGAGGACGGCATCACCGCAATGAACGGCAGCCCGAGCAGCGCGGCGAAGTATGCCTCGGAGACGGCCGTCGAGCCCGACGAGGCCTCCACGACGGTGGTGTGCTCGCCGATCCACCCGTTGCACAGCGCGTACAGGAACAGCGAGCGCGCCAGCCGGTGCTTGAGGCTGCCGGTGATATGGGTGGTCTCGTCCTTGAGATAGAGCTGCACATCGACGTCACCGGCCCACGCGCTGGGTAACGGATAGCGCAGCAGATGGGTGTCGGCGCTGCGCCGTGCGTCGGCCTCGATCAGCCGGACGGCGTTGTCCACCCACTCACGTGGCTGGCTGCGGGTGACGGTCCCGCCGTCGGTCACCGCGCGGTGACGCTCGGGTGCGCCTGCCCGGCCCGGGTGCCCAGCACCTGCCCCCCGGTGGGGGCAGCGACCAGGGTCAGCAGGGTGGCCTCCGGTCGGCAGCAGAACCGCACCGGCGCGTACGGCGACGTGCCGATGCCGGCCGACACATGCAGTTTCATGTCCGCACCCCACAGCGACGGCCCTTTGACCCGTGAGCGGTCCAGTTCGCAGTTGGTGACGACGGCGCCGTAGAACGGCAGGCACAGCTGCCCGCCGTGGGTGTGCCCGGCCATCACGAGCTGGTAGCCGTCGGCGGCGAACCGGTCCAGCACGCGGGGCTCCGGTGAATGGGTGACACCGAGGCGCAGGTTCGCGGTGGGGCTGGCCGGTCCGGCGATGGTGTCGTAGCGGTCGCGCTTGAGGTGCGGGTCGTCCACCCCGGCCGCGGCGATGCGCAGCCCGGCGACGTCGAACTCGCGCCGGGTGTGGGTCATGTCCAGCCAGCCGCGCTCGGAGAACGCCGCCCGCAGATCCTGCCAGGGCAGCGGCGCCCCGTGGATCCGCTTGTGCTTCTTGAACAGATAGTTCGCCGGGTTCTTGGGTCGGGGCGCGAAGTAGTCGTTGCTGCCGAAGACGAACACCCCGGGCACCGACAGCAGGTCCCCGAGGGCCTGCACGACGGCCGGAACCGACCGTGGGTGCGACAGGTTGTCGCCGGTGTTGACGACGAAGTCCGGTTCCAGCGCCGCCAGCTCGCGCAGCCACGCCTGCTTGCGGTGCTGCCGGGGCAGCATGTGCAGGTCGCTCAGATGCAGCACACGCAGGGGCGTGGAGCCGGGCGAGAGCACCGGCATGGTGAGCTCACGCAGCGCGAAGGCGTTGCGCTCGATCAGCGACGCGTAACCGATGCCTGCGGCCAGGGTGCCTGCGGCGATGGCAGCGGTGTTCTTCACGTACGGCATGCCAAAAGACTACTGCCCGGGGCGCACCACGACGCGGCTATCACCCGTGATCAGGGTGGCGGCGGCGGGGGCGGGGGACCGAGCACCGGCACCGTGATGGGCGGCAGCCCGGGAATCTCGATCACGGTGGACCCCACCTGCGGGGGCGGACCGAACGGATCCAGCCCCGGGATACCGGCCGGCGGTGGCGGCGGTGGCGGCGGGATGCCGTTGCTGACCTGGATGGTGATGATCGAGCCCGGGATGGTCTGGCCATTCGGCGAGGTGCCGACCACGGTGCCGGCCGAGGACACGCTGTTCACGGGGGTGGCCTGGTCGGCCACCTGGAAACCGGCCTCCTTGAGACGCTGCCGGGCGGAGTCCTGCGTCATACCCGCGACGCTCGGCACCCGCGAGCCGGGGCCGCCTTCGACGTAGCGCGGATCGGTCGGGGGCAACTGCACGGTGTCGGGGGTGATCGGCTTCATGGCGGTGAACCAGGTGCGGGCCGGCTCGTTACCGCCGAACAGGTCGCCGGATCCGCATTGGCGAAGTGGGAAAGAACACAGGTCGCCGGGGGTGGAGGAATCGTCGTAGATGTAGTTCGCCGCGGCGAAGGCGTTGGTGAAGCCCAGGAATCCGGACGAGCGGTGCGCCTCGGTGGTCCCCGTCTTGCCCGACATCGGCAGGTTCCAGCCCGCCGCCCCGGCCGAACCGGCCGCGGTGCCGTTGCCCTGGTCGTCGTGGCTCATGGCGTTGGCCAGCGTGTTGGCCAGGCCTTCCGGCACCACCTGCTCGCAGGTCTCGGTGGTGACCGCGACCTCCTGGCCGCGGCGGTCGAAGACCTTGTCGACGGGGTTGGGCGGGCACCAGGTGCCCGAGGAGCCCAGTGTCGCGGCCACATTGGACAGTTCCAGCGCGTTCACCTCGACGGGGCCGAGGGTGAAGGAGCCCAGGTTCTGCCGCTTGATGAAGTCGGCGAGGCTCTCGTTGCTCTCCGGGTCGTAGTCGCGCGCGGTGCCGGGCAGCGCGTAGGACCGCAGGCCCAGCTTGACCGCCATATCGACGGTGCGCTGCACGCCGACCTGGCTGATCAGCTTGGCGAACGCGGTGTTGGGCGAGGTGGCCAGCGCATCGGTGACGCTCATCTGGCCGCGATAGTTGCCGGCGTTCTGCACACACCAGGTGGCGGCCGGGCACCCCTTGGCGCCGCCGCTGCCCAGCCCCTTGGCCTCGAACCGGGCGGGTGCGTCCAGCGTGGCGTTGATGCCCATCCCCATGTCCAGCGCGGCCGCGGTGGTGAAGATCTTGAAGATCGACCCGGCGCCGTCACCGACGAGTGAGAAGGGCTGGGGCTGCATGGTTTCCCCGGCGTCGGTATTCAGGCCGTAGGTGCGGTTGCTGGCCATCGCCAGCACCGGGTGGGCGGTCTTGCCGGGCTTGACGACGCTCATCACACTGGCGACGCCGTTCAGGTCGGGTGCGGCGATGCTGTTGACCGCCGATTTCACATTGGCCTGCACATCGGGGTCCAGCGTGGTGCGGATCATGTAGCCGCCCTTGGCCACCTGCTCCTTGCTGATGCCGGCCCGGGCCAGGTAATCGAGCACGTAGTCGCAGAAGAAGGCGCGGTCCCCGGCGGCAATGCAGCCCCTGGGCAATTCGTTGGGTTGCGGCAGGATGCCCAGCGGCTGCTGCTTGGCCGCCCGCAGCGCCTCGGCTTCCTGCGGGATGTTGTCGATCATGGTGTCCAGCACCAGGTTCCGGCGGGCCAGCGCCCCGTCGGGATTGGTGTACGGATTCAGCGCGCTGGTCGACTGCACCATCCCGGCCAGCAGCGCGGCCTGCTGCCAGTTCAGCTCGGAGGCATTGACGCCGAAGTAGGTCTGGGCGGCGTCCTGGATGCCGAAGGCGCCGTTGCCGAAGGACACCAGGTTGAGGTAGCGGGTCAGGATCTCCGGCTTGGTGAACGTCTTGTCCAGGGTCAACGCCATCCGGATCTCGCGCAGCTTGCGGGCCGGAGTGGTCTCGATGGCGGCCCGCTTCTCGGCGTCGGTCTGCGCGATCACCAGCAGCTGGTAGTTCTTCACATACTGCTGTTCCAGCGTGGAACCGCCGCGGGTGTCCATGTCGCCGGAGGCGTACCCGGCCAGTCCGGTAAGGGTGCCTTTCCAGTCCACCCCGTTGTGTTCGGCGAACCGCTTGTCCTCGATGGAGACGATTGCCAGCTTCATCGTGTTGGAGATCTGCTCGCTGGGCACCTCGAACCGGCGCTGGCTGTAGAGCCACGCGATCGGGTTGCCACGGACGTCGGTCATCGTGGAGACCGCGGGCACCTCGCCCTCCACCAGCTGAGCGGAACCGTTGGCGACGACGTCGGAGGCCCGGTTGGACATCAGGCCGAAGCCCCCTACCACGGGAAACAGCAAACCGGCGGCGATCACGCTGGCCAGCAGAACGCACCACGCGAGCTTGATGAGCGTCACCGCAACGGGTGGGCGCGCGGTGTGCTGCTCTGCCATGGGTAACAGACTAACCAGACGTTAACGGGGTGGCCTGCGAGCGGTGTGTTTGTACCTCGGACGGCCCGGCGGCACGCCCGTCCCAAAAAACCGTGATCTGACTGTTGCGTAAAACCCCTCTGACCACCTAGCTTGGACACACAATGCGATTCAAGTAACACTATTGGTCGTAATGTGGCGCAGATCGCACCTGCGGTCTGGTCAGTCGAAGCGAAAGGGTTGCTGGTGTCAGTTCTCACGACTGCAGTACGCAAAATAGGCACGAGCCCGCAGCCCGGTAGTGCCACACCCAGCGCAGAGGCCGAAGCGCGTATCGCGTGGGTCTCTCAGGCCCGCTGCCGGCAGGCCGACCCGGACGAACTGTTCGTTCGCGGCGCCGCCCAACGCAAGGCCGCCGTGATCTGCAGGCACTGCCCCGTTATCGCCGAATGCGGTGCCGACGCGCTGGACAATCGGGTGGAGTTCGGCGTCTGGGGCGGCATGACCGAGCGTCAGCGCCGCGCCCTGCTCAAACAGCATCCCGAGGTTGTGTCCTGGGCCGAGTTCTTCGCCGCGCAGCGTAAGCACCGCAGCGCCGTCTAAGCCTCTACCCCACCGCATTGCCGTTTACCCCACGAGTCGTGGGGTAAACGCTTCGTTTCAGGCGGACTCGGGCACACCCGTCAGCTGATCGCCGATCGCGCGCAGCGCCTCCAGGTCGGACACGTCGAACGGCAGCGAAGGCACGCCGACGATCGCGACGTGCGGGTTGGCGCCGGTGAACCGGCCCAGCAGCCGCACCTCGCGCTTGGCGGTCGCCGCGCGGGCCGCATGAATTCTCAACACCGCCGCAGTCAGTCCGCCCGCTTCCTGGGCATCCAACTCGTCGGCGGCTTCCTCTGCCTTCTCACCGGCCAGGCTGCTCAGCGTGGGGTGCGTCCGGTTCAGGATCATGCCGGCCAGCGGCATGTGTTCCTGTGAGAGCCGGTCGATGAAGAACGACGCCTCGCGCAGCGCGTCCGGTTCGGCCGCCGACACCACCACGAACTGGGTGCCCCTGCGCTTGAGCAGCTCGTAGGTCTTGTCCGCCTTCTGCCGGAACCCGTCGAAGGTCGCGTCCAGGGCTTGTACGAAACCGGCTGCGTCGGAAAGCATCTGGGACCCGAGCACGGTGGACAGCGCCTTCATCGCCAGCCCTACGGCCCCGGTGACGAGCTTGCCGATGCCGCGGCCGGGAGCCAGCAGCAGCCGCCACAGCCGGCTGTCCATGAAGCTGCCGAGGCGCTTGGGGGCGTCCAGGAAGTCCAGGGCGTTGCGGGACGGCGGGGTGTCCACCACGATGAGATCCCACTTGTCCTCGGCCAGCAGCTGGCCGAGCTTCTCCATGGCCATGTACTCCTGCGTGCCGGCCAGCGACGTCGCGACGGTTTGGTAGAACTGGTTCTCCAGGATGGCCTCCGCGCGGGTGGCGTCGGAGGAGTACTGCAGCACCATCTCGTCGAAGGTGCGGCGCATGTCGAGCATCATGGCGTGCAGTTCACCGGTGAACTCGGGCGCCAGCGGCACCCGCTGCGGGGTGTTGCCCAGGCTCTCGATGCCCAGTGCCTGCGCCAGCCGCCTGGCCGGGTCGATGGTCAGCACCACGACGGTGCGGCCGTATTCGGCGGCGCGCAGCGCCATCGCCGCGGCGGTGGTGGTCTTGCCGACACCGCCTGCGCCACAACACACGACGACACGATTGGACTTGTCGGTCAGGATGGCGCCCAGATCGAGCGCGGGGGGTGTGGTGCTCATCGACTGTTACCTCACGCCCTGTTGTGCGAGTTCTTCGGCCAGTTCGTAGAGGCTGCCCAGGTCCACTCCGTCGGAGATGGTCGGCAGGTCCAGCCGGGTCACATCGAGTTGCTGCAGCTGCTCGGCGCTCTCGGCGCGGGCCGCGATCCGGGTCGCGTGCTGGATGGATTCGGTGAGCAGGCCGGCGAAGTCATTGTCGGACAACGTGATTCCGACCTTGCTCAGACCGGCCCGCACCGCGTCGGCGTCGATGTCACCCTCGGCGGCCTTACTCAGCGCATCGGCGGGCAGATAGTTCGGGATGTTGCGGTTGACGATGACGCTGCCGATCGGCAGCTCCAGGGCGCGCAGCTCGTCGATCGCCTCCAGGGTCTCCTGGACCGGCAGTGCCTCCAGCAGCGTCACCAGATGAATGGCGGTCAGCTTCGAGTGCAGGATCTTGACCACGCCGTCGGCCTGCGAGTGCACCGGGCCGCCCTTTGCCAGTTCCGAGACCGCCTTGGTGACGTCGAGGAACCGGGCGATCCGGCCGGTCGGGGGAGCGTCGACGACGATCGCGTCGTAGCTGTCCGGCTTCTTCTTCTCGTTGCGGACGACGATCTCTTTGATCTTGCCGGTGAGCAGCACGTCGCGCAGGCCCGGCGCGATGGTGGTGGCGAATTCGACCGCCCCGATCCGGCGCATCGCCCGGCCGGCGATGCCCAGGTTGTAGAACATGTCGAGGTACTCCAGAAACGCGGCCTCGGTGTCGATGGCCAGCGCGTTGACCTGACCGCCGCCCTCGGCGGTGGCGATCTTCACCTCTTTGTAGGGCAGCGGCGGCACATCGAAGAGCTGGGCGATGCCCTGACGTCCCTCGACCTCCACCAGCAGTACCTTGCGCCCGCCCGCGGCCAGGGCCAAGGAGAGTGCGGCGGCGATCGTCGATTTTCCGGTACCGCCTTTGCCCGACACGAAATGCAGTCGGGCCTCAGTCAGGCGGGTAGGCCAGCCGACCGGGTTGGGTGCAGGGTCCACCAGTGCATGCTAGCTGTGAGCATCGCGGCTGCGGATAAGCTCTGCTGCATGAGCGAACCGACCCGGTGGGAGTACTCCACCGTCCCCCTGTTGACCCACGCCACCAAGCAGATCCTCGACCAGTGGGGCGCCGACGGGTGGGAGCTGGTGTCGGTGCTGCCCGGCCCCACCGGAGAGCAGCACGTCGCCTACCTGAAGCGGCCCAAGTGAGTTCCTGGACCGACCGACTGGCCGAGCTGGGAATCGAGCTGCCGCCGGTGGTTCCGCCGCTGGCCGCGTATGTGCCCGCGACGCGCACCGGCAACCTCGTCTACACGGCCGGCCAGCTGCCGCTGGTCGGCGGGGAACTGCTCGGCACCGGAAAGGTCGGCGCAGACGTCACCCCGGAACGGGCCAGGGAGCTGGCCCGGGTGTGTGGTCTGAACGCGCTCGCCGCGGTGCACTCACTGGTCGGCCTGGACGCGGTGACCAAAGTGGTCAAGGTGGTCGGATTCGTCTCGTCCGCACCGGGTTTCGCGGGCCAGCCGGGAGTGATCAACGGGGCCTCGGAGCTGTTCGGCGAGATCTTCGGCGATGCCGGGGCACACGCCCGGTCGGCGGTCGGGGTGTCGGAGTTGCCGCGGGACGCGCCGGTCGAGGTGGAGATCATCGTCGAGATCGCGTGAGTCGACATCGCGTGAGAGGTGCAATGACCCATCCCGCGTACGGAGTGCTGCGGCCGGTGACCGAATCGGCCTCCGTGCTGCTGTGCGACAACCCGGGAATCATGACGCTGGACGGCACCAACACCTGGGTGCTGCGCGGTGCGGGTAGTGCCGAGATGGTGATCGTCGACCCCGGCCCCGACGACGCCGAGCACATCGGCCGCCTCGCCGACCTCGGGCCGATCCCGCTGGTGCTGATCAGTCACAAACACGAGGACCACACCGGCGGCATCGACGCCGTCGTGGAACGCACCGGTGCGGTGGTGCGCGCGGTCGGCAGCGGTTTTCTGCGCGGCCTGGGCGGACCCCTCACCGATGGTGAGGTGATCGACGCCGCCGGCGTCCGGATCAAGGTGATGGCCACGCCTGGGCACACCGCGGACTCGCTGTGCTTTCTGATCGACGGCGCCGTGCTCACCGCGGACACCGTGCTGGGCCGCGGCACCACCGTCATCGACAGCGATGACGGCAGCCTCGGCGCGTACCTGGAGTCCTTGCGGCGGCTACGTGGACTGGGGCACCGGCGAGTGTTGCCCGGCCACGGGCCCGACCTCGACGACGTGGAAGCGGTGAGCGCGGCGTACCTGGCGCACCGGGAGGACCGGCTGAATCAGGTGCGCGAAGCACTGCGGGTGCTCGGCGAAGAGGCCACCGCGCGGCAGATCGTCGAGCATGTCTACACCGATGTCGACGAGAAGCTGTGGGATGCGGCCGAAAAGTCGACCCAGGCGCAGCTGGACTATCTGCGGGCTTAGCGGGCCCGCCTGGCGAGCCGCTCGCTGTCGCTGATCAGCACGCTCTTGCCTTCCAGCCGGATCCAGCCGCGGTGGGCGAAATCGGCCAGCGCCTTGTTGACCGTCTCGCGGGAGGCGCCGACCAGCTGGGCGATCTCCTCCTGGGTCAGGTCGTGGGTGACGCGCAGGGCGCCGCCCTCCTGGGTGCCGAAGCGCTGCGCCAGCTGCAGCAGCTGTTTGGCCACCCGGCCCGGGACGTCGGTGAAGATCAGGTCGGCGAGGTTGTTGTTGGTGCGCCGCAGGCGGCGGGCCAGCACGCGCAGCAGCTGCTCGGCGATCTCGGGGCGGTCGGCGATCCAGGCGCGCAGCGCCTCGCGGTCCATCGACACGGCACGCACCTCGGTGATGGTGGTGGCGCTGGAGGTACGGGGCCCGGGGTCGAAGATGGACAGCTCACCGAACATGTCCGACGGACCCATGATGGTCAGCAGGTTTTCCCGGCCGTCGGGCGAGCGGCGGCCGATCTTCACCTTGCCGGACGTGATGATGTACAGCCGGTCACCGGGCTCACCCTCGGCGAACACGGTGTGTCCCCGCGGGAAGTCGACGGGCTGCAGCTGCTTGGTCAGCGCTGCCACCGCGGTGGGTTCGACTCCTTGGAAGATTCCGGCCCTGGCCAGGATCTCGTCCACGTTGCCCCTCTTAAGCTAATTGTTGATATGACACGCGCCGACCAACCGCCGGCTGGTGAGCGAATTCAGTCTAGATGCTGGTCAGTTCGCGACGTGCCAACGCTACACACGATTGGGCTGGCGAGTCGCGGAAAACTACGGATTCAGTCCCGCCGACACATGGATTCGGGTCGGCAGCACTGACGTCGGCGTAATGGCCGGTCGGGGTGCGGGCGCACGGTCCAGCAAAGGTTCTTGGGGACGGGCCTGCGTGGTGTCGAGGTTCAGCCCGGCTTCCAGCCGGTCGAGACCGAAGGTTGCCAACATCAGCAACCCCGGCACGAACGCCACCAGCAACCACGACACGAGTGATGAGTAAACACGGCCAAGGTCTCAGCCAGATCACGGTTTGTCACCGGTCGGCACAGCACTGGACGGCTTTGTATCCCGTCGCTTCGCTTGCCCAGGGCGCGCGTCAGTACGCTGATCCGGGTGACTGTCCGCACCGCCCGGAGCAAATCGGAAACCAAGTGGGACGCCGAGACCCACCTCGGCCTGGTCCGCCGGGCTCGCCGGATGAACCGCACACTGGCGACGGCGTTCCCCCATGTGTACTGCGAATTGGATTTCACCTCACCGCTGGAACTGATCGTGGCGACGATCCTGTCGGCGCAGTGCACCGACAAACGGGTGAACCTGACCACGCCGGCGTTGTTCCAGCGGTACCGCACCGCGCTGGACTACGCCCAGGCCGACCGCACCGAGCTGGAGGAACTGATCCGGCCGACCGGCTTCTACCGGAACAAGGCCAATTCGCTGATCAATCTGGGCCAGCAGTTGGAGTCGCGGTTCGACGGTGAGGTGCCCGGCAACCTGGCGGATTTGGTGACGCTGCCCGGTGTCGGTCGCAAAACCGCGAACGTGGTGCTGGGCAATGCGTTCGACGTCCCCGGCATCACCGTCGACACCCACTTCGGCAGGCTGGTCCGGCGCTGGCGCTGGACGGCCGAGCAGGACCCGGTGAAGGTCGAACACATCGTCGGTGACCTCATCGAACGCCGCGAGTGGACGCTGTTGAGTCATCGCGTCATCTTTCACGGCCGCCGTGTCTGCCACGCCCGGCGCCCGGCGTGCGGGGTCTGTGTGCTGGCCAAGGACTGCCCTTCGTTCGGGGAAGGGCCCACCGACCCGCTGACGGCGGCCGCACTGGTCAAAGGGCCCGAGACCGAGCATCTGCTGGCCCTCGCCGGCCTGTGAGCAGGTCCGCTCGCTGGACCGCAGCGGTACTGATCCTGCTCGCGGCGCTGGGCGTCGCGCTGTGGCGGGAGGTCGGCCCGGACCGCAGCACTCCGTCCGCTCAGCCGCCCGCCGCGCGCGATCACCGCGACGCCGACACTCCTGAGGCGTTGCGTGCTCCCCGCGCGAAGGCGGATCTGCCGCCGTGTCCCACGGGTGTCACCGGCCGGCCGGGCCCGCCCGCACTGACCGGCATCACCCTGGACTGTGCGGGTGACGGAACGCCGGTGGATGTCTCCGCGGCACTGGCCGGGCGGCCGGTGGTGCTGAACCTGTGGGCGTATTGGTGTGGACCCTGTGCCGACGAGCTGCCCGCGATGGCCGAATACCAGCGCCGGATGGGCGCCGCGGTGAGCGTGGTGACCGTCCACCAGGACGAGAACGAGGCGGCCGGTCTGACCCGGATGGCCGAACTCGGGGTGCACCTGCCGATGCTGCAGGACGGCCGCCGCCTGGCCGCCGCCGCACTCAAGGTGCCCAACGTGATGCCTGCCACCGTCGTACTGCGTGCGGACGGTAGCGTGGCCGAAATCCTGCCCCGGCCGTTCGCCGACGCCGACGACATCGCCGCCGCGGTGAACCCATCGATAGGAGTGCCGGGATGAGCACGCTCGGTGCCGGCCGGAACACCGGCCTGAAGCCCGAATCCACCCCGCAGTGGCTACGCCGGCTGGTCGACGATGTCCACCAGGTGCCCGATGCCTACCGGAGCCGGGTCCCCGCCGATGTGCTCGCCGCGATCGCGGACGCCAACAACACGGCGACCCGCTCCGGCACCAAACGTGATGCGGCCGTGCTGGTGTTGTTCTCCGGGCCGCCGGATGCCCCGGCCGGCGTGCTGCCCGAGGACGCCGACCTGCTGGTCACCGTCCGCGCCGCCACGCTGCGCAACCATTCGGGTCAGGCTGCCTTCCCCGGTGGGGCCGCCGATCCCGGCGACGGCGGCCCGGTGGGCACCGCGCTGCGCGAGGCGAGGGAGGAGACCGGGGTGGACACCTCCCGGCTGGCACCGCTGGCGATCCTGGACCGGATGTTCATCCCGCCCTCGGGCTTTCACGTGGTGCCGGTGCTGGCCTACTCGCCGGACCCGGGCCCGGTCGCGGTCGTCGATTCGGCCGAGACGGCGATCGTGGCGCGGGTGCCGCTCCGTGCGTTCATCAATCCGCGGAACCGGCTGATGGTGTACCGGCAGCAGAACACCGCCCGCTTCGCCGGCCCGGCGTTCCTGCTCAACCAGATGCTGGTGTGGGGATTCACCGGCCAGGTGATTTCGGCGATCCTCGATGTCGCGGGCTGGGCCCAACCGTGGGACACCGGCGACGTGCGCGAACTCGACGAGGCAATGGCACTGGTTGGGCGGACCAGCCAGTACGGTGTAGAGCAATAATGACCTCGTCCCAATGGCTTGACCTCGTCATCCTCGCCTTCGCTTTCGTCGCTGCACTGTCGGGTCTGCGCTCCGGCGCCCTCGGCTCGCTGCTGTCACTGGTGGGCGTGGTGCTTGGTGCTGTCGCCGGGGTCCTGCTGGCGCCGCACATCGTCAGTCATATCGACGGCGCACGCACCCGATTGTTCGCGACGCTGTTCTTGATCCTGGCGCTGGTGGTGGTCGGTGAGATCGCCGGCGTGGTGCTCGGCCGCGCGGTGCGCGGGGCCATCCGGAACCGGTTGGTGCGTGGTCTCGATTCGCTTGTCGGCGCGGCACTTCAGCTGGTGGCGGTGCTGCTGGCGGCGTGGCTGCTGGCCGCCCCGCTGACCTCGTCGAGTCAGCCCGGTCTCAGCGCGGCGGTGCGTGGTTCACGGGTTCTGGCCGAGGTGAACGCGATCGCCCCGGAATGGATGCGGCGGGTGCCCACCCGGCTGGCCAACCTGCTGGACACCTCCGGGCTGCCCGACCTGCTCCCGCCGTTCGGCCGCACACCCATCGTCGCCGTCGAAGCGCCCGACGACGCCCTGATCAACTCCGCCACCGTCACCGCCGCTCGGGGCAGCGTGGTGAAGATCCGCGGCGTCGCGCCCAGCTGCCAAAAGGTTTTGGAGGGCAGTGGTTTCGTCATTGCCCCGAACCGGGTGATGTCCAATGCGCACGTGGTGGCCGGTGCCGAGACGGTCACAGTCGAGGTGGACGGCAAGACCTATGACGCCACCGTGGTGTCCTATGACCCCAACGAGGACATCTCGATCCTGGCGGTGCCGAACCTTCCCGCCCAGCCGCTGCTGTTCCACGACGCGGAGGCCAAGCCGGCCACCGACGCCGTGGTGATGGGCTATCCCGGTGGCGGGGAATTCACCGCCACCCCGGCCCGGGTTCGCGAGACCATCGAACTCAACGGCCCCGACATCTATCACACCACCACGGTGAACCGGACCGTCTACACCATCAGAGGCACTGTCAAGCAAGGCAATTCGGGTGGACCGATGATCGACACCGACGGAAAGGTGCTCGGTGTGGTGTTCGGTGCGGCCGTCGACGACGCCGACACCGGGTTCGTGCTGACCGCCGAGGAAGTGCTGCAGCAGCGTCTCAAGGTCGGAAACACCGAACCCGTGCCGACGGGGCGCTGCATCTCCTAGCGCGGACCCACCTGGCCCAGGAAACGCGACAGCTGTGCGTTCACCGCATCCGGGCATTCCTCGTGGGCGAAATGCCCGGCGCCTTCGATCGACGCGTAGTGCCCGTGCGGCGCGTACTGCCGGGTCCGGTGCACCGAGTCGGGCAGCACATAGGGATCGGCCGTCCCGCGCAGATGCAGGACGGGGATCGCCAGCGGCTGTTTCATCGAGCGCATGAACCTGCGGCCCTCGGCGCGCAGCTGACTACGCACCGCCCAGCGCTGGTACTCCAGCGCGCAGTGCGCGGCCCCCGGTATCCTGACGGCCGTGCGCAGGTGCGCGATGGTTTCGGTGAAGTCTTCGGAGACTTGCCATTTCGCGCTCGCGCGGCTGCGGATCAGCCGTTCCAGTTCGGCGCAGTCATGGCGGGTCAGCTCACGCTCGGGCCAGAACGGCAGCTGGTAGCGAAGCATGGTGGGCAGCAGGGCCCGGCCCTGATCGCGCCGGGTCAGCGCCGAGGCGCGCAAGGCCACCGGGTGCGGTGAGCTGACCAGCCCGATGGCCGTCACCGCCCGCGGATGCAGCACCGAGGTGGCCCAGCACACCAGACCGCCGTCGGCGTGGCCGACCAGCGTCGCGGTGCGGTGGCCCAGAGCCCGCACCAGGCCGGCGATGTCCCCGGCCAACGTCCAGCCGTCATAGCCGCGCGGGGGCTTGTCACTGCCGCCGTAACCGCGCAGATCGACCGCGACCACCCGGGCGTTGACCGTCCCCGTCGCTGCGCTCGCCCCGGCCCGCAGCGCGCGCAGCTGATGCCGCCACGACCACCAGAACGAGCCGAAGCCGTGCAGCAGGATCACCAGCGGACGGTCGGCGTGATCGGCCTGCGAGCCGGCGGACTCGGCCTCCACCAAATGGAAGCGGATCCCGTTCGCGTGGACCTGCAGATGACGCCACGGGCCGTCGATGTAGACCACCGACGGATCGGGCGGTTGCATTTACCAGCCCGACGGGTCGGTGGGAGTCGGGCGTGCCACGTCGGTGGTCTTGTCGTGGCCAGGGGTGAGGGCGGCCCGGGTTTCCTTGACCGACTCGATGGTCTGCTGCGGCCCGCGGATCCGGCGCACCTTCAGGTAGCCGAACAGCGCCAGCGCGCCCGTGGTGATCACCATCAGCACGAAGACGATCAGGAACGCGACCCACCGCCACAGCCACTCGTCGAGCAGCTCGGCCATGAAGAAGAAGAAAAAGAAGGTCGAGTAGAACAGCACCACCAGCGCGGCGATGAAGAAGACGCTGCCGGTGAGGCCCTTCTTGACGTCGCGGGTGATCTCGGCCCTGGCCAGCTCGACCTCGGCGCGGACCAGGGTCGACACCTGCGCGGTGGCGTCTTTGACCAGGTCGCCGATCGAGGGATCGGTCTTGGGGGCATGCGGGTCAACGAGCGGAATGGATGCCACAGTGGTCGGCACGCCGTTCTTGGTTTGCCCTGTCGTCATGGGGCTATGGTGCCATGTCGCGTCACGTCCATCGATCCAGCCCGACGATAGGATTGGCGGCGGTCGGCCCGATCGAATAGAGGATGCACTTGAGACACCGCTGGCACAAGACGGCTTACGCGCTTGCCGGGGCCGTCACCGCCTTCGCGGTCATCGCTCTGGCACCGACCGCACATGCCGACGGACCGGTCGACCTCGGGGGCGGATCCGGCATCGTCATCGAAGGCGACACCTATTGCACCCTGACCGCGATCGGCAACGATGCCGCAGGCAAGCTCATCGGCTTCACCTCAGCGCACTGCGGCGGCCCCGGAATGCGGGTCGCCTCCGAGGCGGTGCCCCAGGCCGGGGTGCTGGGCACCATGGTGGCCGGCAACGACGGGCTGGACTACGCGGTGATCGAGTTCGACCCGCAGAAGGTGCACCCGGTGGACACGGTCAACGGATTCCGCATCGACGGCATCGGCCCAGACCCTGGATTCGGCGAGGTGGCCTGCAAACTGGGCCGCACCACCGGGTATTCGTGCGGGGTCACCTGGGGGCCGGGTAAGGATCCCGGCACCATCCTCAACCAGGTGTGCGGGCAGCCCGGCGACTCCGGGGCGCCCGTCACCGTGAACAACCGGCTGGTCGGCATGATCCACGGCGCGTTCACCGAGGACCTGCCGACCTGCGT
Organism: Mycobacterium sp. BMJ-28; assembly: GCF_054404835.1. Lineage (NCBI taxonomy): Bacteria > Bacillati > Actinomycetota > Actinomycetes > Mycobacteriales > Mycobacteriaceae > Mycobacterium > Mycobacterium sp. BMJ-28. Next base: position 385,743 of record NZ_CM136783.1, read on the forward strand.
GGTGAAGTACGTGCCGCTGCACACGCCGGCGGTCACGGTGTCGATCAACGCCGCGCTCGCCGATATCGCCGCCAAGAACCGGCCCGGGACGGGTTTCGTTCCGGTCCCCTGAGTCCGATTCCCCGTCGCTCCGCTCGCCTGGGGCGGGGCCTACTTGCTGGCCCGGATCGCCTCGAACACGCTGGGGTCCACCAGGGTTGAGGTGTCGCCGAGTTCGCGGCCCTCGGCCACATCACGCAGCAGCCGGCGCATGATCTTGCCGCTGCGGGTTTTCGGCAGCTCCGGTACGACGTGGATCTCGCGCGGTTTGGCGATCGGGGAGATCTCGGTGGCCACCTGGGCGCGCAGTTCTTCGACCATGGACTCGGTTCCGCCGTGGGCAGAGGCCTTCAGGATGACGAACGCACAGATGGCCTGGCCGGTGGTTTCGTCGCTGGCACCGACGACCGCGGCCTCGGCGACACCGGAATGGCCGACCAGTGCGGATTCGACCTCGGCGGTGGAGATCCGGTGCCCGGAAATATTCATCACGTCGTCGATGCGGCCCAGTACCCAGATGTTGCCGTCGGCGTCGTAGCGGGCGCCGTCGCCGGCGAAGTACCAGCCCTGCTCGGCGAACCGGGACCAGTAGGTCTCCTTGAAACGCTCGGGGTCGCCCCAGATTCCGCGCAGCATCGCCGGCCACGGCTGATCCAGCACCAGGTAGCCGGTGACGTGTTCGGCCTCATCGGCGCCGGGAACCAGGTCGTTGCCGTCGTCGTCGACGATCTTGGCCGAGATGCCCGGCAGCGGCGTCATCGCCGATCCCGGTTTGGTGGCGGTCACCCCGGGCAGCGGGGAGATCATGATGGCACCGGTCTCGGTCTGCCACCAGGTGTCCACGATCGGAGTCTTGTTGGCGCCGATGGCTTCTCGATACCAGCGCCACGCCTCGGGGTTGATCGGTTCGCCGACCGAACCGAGCAGCCGCAGGCTGGACAGGTCATGGGCCGCCGGAATCTGGCGGCCCAACTTCATGAACGTACGGATCAACGTGGGCGCGGTGTAATAGATTGTCACACCGTACTTTTCGATGACCTCGAAGTGCCGGTGCTCGTTCGGTGAGGTCGGGGTGCCCTCATAGACGACCTGGGTGACGCCGTTGGCCAGTGGGCCGTACACGATATAGGTGTGCCCGGTGACCCAGCCGATATCGGCTGTGCACCAATACACATCGCTGTCGGCCTTGACGTCGAAGACGACTGAGTGGGTGAAGGCGGCCTGGGTCAGGTAGCCACCGGAGGTGTGCACGATGCCCTTGGGCTTACCGGTGGTGCCCGAGGTGTAGAGCAGGAACAGCGGCTGCTCGGAGTCGAAGGCTTCCGGGGTGTGCTGTGCCGAGGCGGAGTCGACGGTTTCGTGCCACCACAGGTCGCGTCCCTGCGTCCAGGCCACGTCGATGCCGGTCCGGCGCACCACCAGCACGTGCTCGACCGACGGTTGCCCGTCGACCGCCTCATCCACGGCATCCTTGAGCGAGGCGGCCTTGCCCCGGCGGTACTGCCCGTCGGTGGTGATCACCAGCTTGGCGGCCGCGTCCTCGATCCGGGCTTTGAGCGCTGAGGCCGAGAAGCCCGCGAACACGACCGAATGCATGACGCCCAGCCGCGCGCAGGCCAGCATCGCCACGATCGCCTCGGGCACCATCGGCATGTAGATGGCAACCCGGTCACCGGCCACCAGGCCGAGGCCGGTCAGCGCGTTGGCGGCCTTGCTCACCTCGTCCTTGAGCTGGGCGTAGGTGATGTCGCGCGCGTCGCCGACCGGCTCGCCCTCCCAGTGGATGGCCACCCGGTCACCGTGGCCGGCCTCGACGTGGCGGTCCACGCAGTTGTAGGCCACGTTGAGCTTGCCGCCGACGAACCACTTCGCGAACGGCGCCTGCGACCAGTCCAGCACCTCGGTGAACGGGGTCGCCCAACTCAACCGTTCGGCCTGGGTGGCCCAGAATCCCAGCCGGTCGGCCGCGGCGTCGTCGTACAACTGGCCGGTGGCATTGGCGTTCGCCGCGAACTCAGCGGGCGGCGGATAGGCGGACGGAACGTCGGCATACGTCAGCGGCGGTGTGGTCATGGTGTGAGCGTAGTCACCGAACGTTGCACCAGTGTTGGAGCGTCACAACGTGCTGCGGGCGGCGGGGCGGTTGCGATGAACGGTCGGAGAATCGGCGCCCAACGGTCGACTAGCGTTATCCCGATGAGCGATCCACTCGCACCACTGGTCGATCTCGAAGGGGTGGCGGCCGCCGGTGAAGAGGCGCGGGAGGCGCTGGGCCGGGCGCACCGGCACCGCACCAATCTGCGGGGCTGGCCGGCCACGGCGGCCGAAGCGTCACTGCGCGCGGCGCGGGCGTCGTCGGTGCTCGACGGCGGCGCGTTGAGCCTGTCCGCGTCCGGCGAGCCGGATCCGGTGCTCGCAGGCGCGTTGCGGGTATCCGAAACGCTGGAGGGCGGGGCCACCGCGCTGGTCGGCGTGTGGAGGCGGGCCCCGCTGCAGGCGCTGGCCCGGCTGCACGCCCTGGCCGCCGCGGACCTGGTCGACGATGATCGGCTCGGCCGCCCGCGGGCCGAGCCGGAGGTGGGGCCGCGGTTGGAACAGCTCGCCGACCTGGTGACGGGCGCCACCTCGGTGCCGGCGTTCGTGCTGGCGGCGGTGGCGCACGGGGAACTGCTGACCCTGGCGCCGTTCGGGGTCGCCGACGGTGTGGTGGCCCGCGCCGTGTCGCGGTTGATCACCATGTCCAGCGGCCTGGATCCACACGGTCTCGGTGTGCCGGAGATGTTCTGGATGAAACAGTCGGGCAACTATCGCGCGGCCGCGCGAGGATTCGCCTCGGGTACGCCGAACGGGTTGGGGGCGTGGCTGGTACTGAGCAGTCAGGCACTGCACGCCGGTGCGCGCGAAGCACTTTCGATCGCACAGGCCCAGCACACATAAAAGCGGGCGGCGCTCCGGTGTCAGACCTGCGTCTGATTCGGCTCGCCGCCCGCTAGCACGGACTCCGGTTACCAAGCGTGCTCTGTGGGTTGCGTGGGTGGCCTCGGCGTTCTTCCGTCGCGCTTCGACTGCGATCCCACCCAAGGGATCGTCGATATCGTCCGCTCTCGCAATTCCGCAGGCCCGCAACACTTTTACCTCTATCGCGGTATGTGCTCCGCGTGGGTGCCGGGTTCCGTGCTGGGGAGCGCGGTTCGGGAGATCACGCCTTCTCTTCTGGCGTGGCCTTGGCCTTACCGTGCTTCCGTGACTCATTTCTACTACGTGACCGCGGTCACATCAAGGGTCAATTGATGCCGATTCCGGATCGTTACTCCGGCGACCACCTACGACCGTGTGTCGTATCAGCGCCCGTGAAATACGAACCGGCGCAATAGGGAATATGTGAGTGCGCCGCCGGCGAGGGCGCTGAGCCCGACCGCGAACGTCGTTGCGACGGCCGCGCCGGACGGCGCGGGCAGTCGGTCCCGCAGCGACACCGGTCGGCTGAAGGTCAGCACCGGCCAGTCGCGGGACGCGGCCTCCTTGCGAAGTCCCCGATCGGGATTGACCACCGACGGATGCCCGACGGCTTCCAGCATCGGCAGGTCGGTGACCGAATCGGAATACGCGTAGCTGTGCTCGAGGGCGTAACCCTCCCGGGCGGCGAGTTCCCGGATGGCCTCCACCTTGCCCTCGCCGTAGCAGTAGAACGCGACCTCGCCGGTGTACTTGCCGTCCTCGACGACCATCCGGGTGGCCATGGCATGGGTGGCGCCCAGTGCGCGGGCGATCGGCGCCACGATCTCCTCGCCGGAGGCCGACACCACGACGACGTCCCGCCCGCACAGTTTGTGGTCGGCGATCAGGTTGGCGGCTTCGGCGAAGACCAGCGGATCGACGATCTCGTGCAAGGTCTCGCCGACCACCGAGCGCACCTGCTCGACATCCCAGCCGGTGCACATATCGGTCAGGTACGTCCGCATTCGATTCATCTGTTCGTGGTCGGCGCCCGACATCAGAAAAAGAAACTGCGCGTAAGTCGACTTCAGTACCGCGCGCCGGTTGAGCAGCCCTTGATCGAAGAATGGTTTGCTGAATGCCAGCGTGCTCGACTTTGCGATCACGGTCTTGTCGAGGTCGAAGAACGCCGCCGTACGGATCGGTTGCCCGGATTCGGCGCGGCCATCGGCGGCAGCGGGCGTGTCGTCGGCCCGGTCGGATACCGTCACGGACCCCAGCATAGGCGCGCACTGCCGGACGCTTCTCCCATAGCTGGGAAAGTGGCAGCTCAGGCGCGGTGTCGTCGGCCGCTGGGTTTTCCGTAACCGGGTGCTCTCACAGGCAAGCTCAACTTGCGCCACCTGCCAACCTCGTGTGTATAGTGAGCATTACTCGGCTTATGCCGGGTGTGGATCAGCCCGACCCCCCGGGGCTGATACACGACGACCTCCGCCTCCTCCCCCCCTGGCGGGGGTCGTCCCTTTTCTGGGGGTAGGCACACCGGCCCGCCGAGGCAAGCAAATCGCCCGAGCGTTGCGGAATGTCATTCTCACTGGTCCGTTCGGACCGGATTGATCCACAGTTGGCGATCCATCCACAGATGTTCGTGCACCCTCTGGCGCGTGTTCGCCATCTGTTCGCACAGTGGGTGGGTGACCACTTCCACCACGACCTCGGTACTGGCGATGCTCGGCGACGGCCCGCTGCATGACGACGCCGATCGCGTGGCCGCGGCGGCCGGGGTGCGTGTCGTGCACGTCTGTGAACCGTCCAGTCGCGCGGTGTGGGCCGGCGCTTCGGTGGTGCTCCTGGACAGTGCCGCCGCCGCCCGGTGCGTGGCGCGGGAACTGCCGCGCCGGGACGGGGTGCTGTTGTTGTCGCCCGAGGTGACAGGCGCGGATTGGGAGTCCGCGGTCGCGGTCGGCGCCGAACGGGTGCTGCAGCTGCCCGGCCAGGACGGCGAGTTGGTGGCCGCGCTGGCCGCGGCACCGGGCGGCAGGGGTGCGGGTCCGCGGCCCGGGCCGGCGGTCGCCGTCCTGGGTGGTGCCGGTGGTGCGGGCGCCTCGCTGTTGGCGGCCGCCATTGCGCAGACCGCCGGCCGATCGCTGTTGATCGATGCCGATCCGTGGGGAGGCGGCCTGGATCTGGCCATGGGCAGTGAAGACGAACCGGGGCTGCGCTGGCCCGACCTGACATTGCGCGATGGCCGGCTGAGCTACGACGCGCTGCGGGACGCGCTTCCGAACCGGCGCGGTGTCACCGTGCTGTCGGGTGGACGGGCCGGCACCGAGATCGCGGCCGGACCCCTCGCCTCGGTCATCGACGCGGGTCGGCACGCGGGCGTGACGGTGGTGTGCGACGTACCGCGACAGGCCAATTCGGTCACCGAAACGGCGCTGCGGGCCGCCGATCTGGTCGTGCTGATCACGCCCGCCGATGTCCGGTCCACGGCGGCGGCCGCGGTGGCCGGCGGCTGGGCCGGCACCGTCAACCCCAATGTCGGTCTGGTGGTGCGCGGCCCTTCCCCCGGCGGCCTGCGGGCCGGCGACGTGGCGCGGACCGTGGGTGTGCCGCTGCTGGCCTCGATGCGCCCGCAGCCCGGGCTGGCCGGCGCCCTGGAGCGTGGCGGGCTTCGGGTCAGGGCCAGATCTCCCCTCGCGGTGGCGGCCGCGCGGGTGCTGGCCGTACTGCAGCAGCCGCGCGTGGCGGTGCCGGGATGACGGCGTCGTTGATCGACCGGGTCCGTGAGCGGCTGGCCGCCGAGTCCGTTCCGCTGCGCCCGGCCGTCGTGGCCGCCGCCATCCGCGCCGAATCCGGGGGGCTGCTCGGGGACACCGATGTGCTCGCCACCATGCGCACGCTGCAGACCGAGCTGACCGGCGCCGGTCTGCTCGATCCCCTGCTTCGCCTGCCCGGCACCACCGACGTGTTGGTCACCGCACCCGATGCGGTATGGGTGGACAGCGGAAACGGGTTGTGCCGCAGTGAGATACGCTTCCCTGACGAGCCTGCGGTGCGGCGGCTCGCCCAGCGGCTGGCACTGGCAGCGGGCCGCCGGCTGGACGAGAACCAACCCTGGGTGGACGGCACCCTCACCTGTCTGGGACAGGACCCGGTGCGTCTGCACGCCGTGCTGCCGCCGGTCGCGGTCGCAGGCACCTGCCTGTCGCTGCGGGTACTGCGCCCGGCAAGCCAGGACCTCCATGCCCTCATCGGCGCCGGCGCGATCGCCGCTCCTGCGGCACGGCTGCTGGAGCAGATCCTGTCCGCCCGGCTGGCCTTCCTGGTCTCGGGCGGCACCGGTGCGGGCAAGACCACGCTGCTGGCGGCGCTGCTGGGTGCGGTGGATCCGGCCGAGCGCATCGTCTGCGTGGAAGACGCCGCGGAACTCGCACCCCGGCACCCGCATCTGGTCAAGCTGGTGGCGCGCGGGGCCAACGTCGAAGGTGTCGGTGAGGTGACGGTCCGCGATCTGGTCCGCCAGGCCCTGCGGATGCGGCCCGACCGGATCGTGGTCGGCGAGGTCCGCGGTGCCGAGGTGATCGACCTGCTGTCCGCGCTGAACACCGGCCATGACGGGGGAGCGGGCACCGTGCATGCCAACAGCCCCGCGGAGGTGCCTGCCCGGTTGGAGGCGCTGGCCGGCTCCGGAGGGCTGAGTCGGATGGCGCTGCACAGCCAACTCGCGGCGGCGGTACAAGTGGTGTTGCACGTCCGCCGGGAACCGTCGGCGGGCCGCCGGCTCACCGAGATCGCCGTACTGAACCGCGGTGCCGATGAGCGGGTGCGGGCGGACACCGTGTGGCATGCCGATGACGGATTCGGTTCTGGCGCAGCCTCACTGACTCAGATGTTGGACGGCAGGTGTCACCGATGATCGCCGCGGTCCTGCTGCTGGCGACCGCGCTGCTCGTCATACCGTCCGCACCGCGGCAGCGGCTGGGCCTGCCGGACCGGCGGCGCTCCGGCCGGACGCCGGCCGTGTCGTGCGCGGGGGCCGCCGTCGTGGTGGCCGCGGTGCTGCTGCCCCTGGGTACCGCCGTCGCGGCCGGGGTGATCGCCGCCACCGTGTACGCCCGCCGGCGGCGGGCCGGACGTCGTGCCCGCCAGCGATCCGAAGCGGTGGCACTGCGTGATGCGCTGGACGTCCTGGTGGGCGAACTGCGGGTGGGTGCCCACCCCGTGGTGGCCTTCGAGGTGGCCGCACGGGAAGTCGACGGTCAGGTGGCCGACGCTCTGCACGGCGTGGCCGCGCGCGGACAACTCGGCGCCGACGTCGCCGCCGGGTTGCGGGTGGCCGGACAAGCCTGCACGCTGCCCGGGCACTGGGAGCGCCTCGCGGTGTGCTGGCAGCTGGCCCAGGCTCACGGCCTGGCCATCGCCACGTTGATGCGCGCCGCCCAGCGCGACATCATCGAGCGCGAGCGCTTCTCGGCCGCACTGGACGCGGGCCTGGCCGGCGCCCGGGCCACCGCCACCATTCTGGCCGGGATGCCGGTCCTCGGTGTCGCGCTGGGGCAACTGATCGGTGCCGATCCGCTGCGATTCCTGATGTCGGGCGGCGCCGGTGGTTGGCTGTTGGTGATCGGCGTGAGTTTGTGCTGCCTCGGATTGTGGTGGTCCGACCGGATCGCCTCGGGGGTGCGGCAGTGATCTGGTCCGCTCTGCTTCTGGCTGCTGCCGTGCTCGTCGGCACCGGCCCCGTCCGGGCCAGGAGCACACCCGCCGTCGTGAAACCGCGCCCGATACCCGCGGATCCGCTGGCGCCGGCATCCTGCTTCGACGTCCTGTCGGCCTGCCTGGTCGCGGGTATGGCCACGCCGGCCGCGGCCGCGGCGGCCGCCGCGCTCGCACCGGCGGGGCTGGCCGAGCGGCTGACCCGTGCGGCGCAATTGCTCGCGCTGGGTGCCGACCCGGTCAAGGCATGGGGTCAGGCGGAATCGAGCGCCGACGCGCACGGGACCGCACTGGCCCGGATGGCCAGGCGCTCAGCGGAATCCGGTGCGGCGTTGGCCCAGGGCGCCGCCGAACTGGCCGACCAGGTGCGCAGCGAGGCGGGCGCGGCCGCCGAAGCCGCCGCCGGACGTGCGTCGGTACTCATCGCCGGCCCACTGGGTCTGTGCTTCCTGCCCGCGTTCATCTGCCTGGGGGTGGTGCCGGTGGTCGCCGGGCTGGCCGATCGCGTCCTCGGTGCGGGCTTGCTGTGAAAATCACGTCGATCGAGAGGAAAAGTAATGGTGCGAAACATGATTCGAAGTGTTCAGGGGAAGCTCATGGTGGTGGTCGCCGACGAGTCCGGCATGTCCACCGTCGAATACGCCATCGGCACGATCGCCGCGGCCGCCTTCGGCGCCATCTTGTACTCGGTGGTGACCGGCGATTCCATCGTCACCGCACTGTCCAACATCATCACCCGGGCGCTGAACACCAATGTCTGAGCGGGGATGACGGCGCGGTCACCGTCGAGGCCGCGTTCGCGGTGGCCACCCTGGCGGCGGTGCTGGTCTTCTGTGCGGCCGGGCTCACGGCCCTGGCCATGCAGCTGCGGTGTGTCGACGCGGCCAGGGAGGCGGCCCGGCTGGCCGCCCGTGGTGCCGACGGCGCCGCGGCCGCCGAACGGGTCGGCCCGGCCGGCGCGGTGCTGGACCTGCGGCGCGACGGTGGCTTCATCATCGCCAGGGTCAGCGCGAAATCGCCGTTGCTGCCCGGCCTCACCCTCGCCGCCGAGGCGGTCGCGGCGGCCGAACCCGGTCAGTGACGATCGCGGGGCGGCCACCCTGATCGCCGCGGCGATGGTGGGTGTGCTGGTCGCCATCACGATGGGCTTGGCGGTGCTGGGGTCGGCCGTCATCGCCCGGCACCGGGCGCAGGCGGCCGCCGACCTGGCGGCCCACGCCGCGGCCACCGGGTTGGCTGCCGGACGGCAATTTGCCTGCGCGCAGGCCGCATCGGTGGCGACCGCGATGGGTACGGCACTGTCGAGCTGCGCCGTCGATGGACTGGACGCGGTGGTCGCCGTGGAGGCGGACACCGGGGTGCGGCACTGGCGAGCCAGGGCGTGGGCGCGGGCCGGCCCGGCGGATCAATCGTGAGATTGCGCCGAATGCCCCAACCGGAGCAGCGATTTCAGACTGGGCCGGGAACCGTGGTCCGGTTCGTCGGCCACCACCGCGCCCTGCTCGGCGGCCGCAAGCTCTTCGTCGGTGGGCAGCCGCAACGCCAGCAACGCGGCGATGGTGTTCTCGTCCAGTTCGACGCGGGTGGCCGTCACGTGGATCGGGGTGTAGCCGCCGCCATGGGCCCGCAACCCCAGCACGCGGGCCGTCGGACCGACCGCGAATTCCTGTGCCATCGAAAGGATCTGATGTTCGTCGTCCGGGTCGAGCATCGGCGCGTCCGCTTCGCCGGCACGCCAGTCGTAGAACGGACACGGCTCGTCCAGCCACTTGAGCAGCCGCCAGCTGTTCAGATCCACCACGGCGCGGTGCACACCGGGCACCGCCAGCCCGTTGAGGATGCGCTGGGCCAGGTCGTCGGGCCGCACCGACGGCTCCTCGCGTTCGGCGCGCCAGTTCATCGACCGGCAGATCAGCCGCTCGGTGCCGTCGTCCTGAGCCTCCAGAACGGCGCGGGCCACGAATCCGACGGCGATCGGCCGGCCCTGATAGTCGGTGACGTTCCAGGTGCTGCACATGACATGACCGGGCTTGGCCCGCACCACCATCGACAGCACCCGGGACTCGTCGGGGTTGAGTGCCCGCGCGGGCAAATCCTCGGCGAACGCGCGGCCGTGGGTGGCCTCCCTGGATGCGTCGCGCCCACTGATGGTCAGCGATTCCGGCGTGTCGGTCGCCACCCCGGAATCCAGATCCCACTTGAGCGGGCCGATCATCGGCCGTTCCGGTGCGTCGATATCCGGCGGACCGATCCACAGTTGCACCCCGTGGATGACCCCATCGGACATCCGTACCACGTCGGTGCGGATCACGCGGTCGTGTTTGGAGGTGATGCTGGTCAGCGGTTGACCCCCGCGAACCGTCTCGCCGATCGCGGACTGGATGGCCATCAGGTGCGGATTCCGTCGGTGATAGGTGCTGATCGGAACGAGGTTCTTGGTGCGGGACCCCTGCGCGACGACGGCGGGCTCGTCTCCGAGCGTCTCCACGAGCAGCCAGTCGTGGTCCATGCAGAGCAGTTTAGCTGGCGGCGACCACCGCGCTCGCTGTTTGCGACAGCTACGAAATCCGTCGCTTTTGGCTGATCCAACCCGCCGAATTGGGATTCGCGCCGGATCGCTGGGCCCGGGAGAAGTTGCGTGTGCGCTGGTAGAAGGGTATTTTACGGCGACGATCGGATTGATCGGGGTGGGAAACGAATCGCGTTTTCTGACCGTTTGTCGCAGTGTCACGGTGCTCGGTGTACCGGCGCAGGTACGCCGGACGAACAACAGGCGATTGTCGAGGGGTGAATCGTCACTGTTCGTGGCGGGCCAGTACGCCGAGCACCAGGCGCAGCACCTTGATCGCGCCGGCCTTGTCCAGCGGGTCATTTCCGTTGCCGCACTTGGGTGACTGCACGCAGGACGGGCACCCCGATGGGCATTCACACGCCTCGATCGCCGCCGCCGTGGCACCCCACCAGGTGCTGAATCGGCGGAATCCGCGGTCGGCGAATCCCGCGCCGCCGGGGTAGCCGTCGTAGACGAAGATGGTGGGAAGCCCGGCTAGATCTCCGGGGCCGGGCCCGACCGCCGTGGACACCCCGCCGATATCCCCGCGATCGCAACTGGCCACCAGCGGCAGCAGCCCGATCGCCGCGTGCTCGGCCGCATGTAGCGATCCGGGCACCTGCAACATCTCGATGCCGTTGTCGGCCAACAACTCCGGTGGCATGGTGCACATCACCGCGACGGTGTCCAGGGTGCGTGACGGCATCTCCAGCTCGACGAAATCGATGACCTCGCCGTCCACCCGGCGGCGCAGGTAGCCCGTCACCGTGTTGGTGACCGACACCGGCACAAGGCCAATGGTGACCTGCCCGAACGTGTTCCGTTCGCCGTAACCCGTCACCTGGATGTCGGTGACCTCGCGCGCGGAGGTGGTGTAGCCGGGATCCTCGGCGTGGACGAACGCGATGCCGTCCTCGAAATCGAGCGAATCGACCAGATACGTCTCGCCCTGGTGCAGATAGACCGCGCCCGGATGAACCGCGGCGGGCGCCTGCCCGGTGCCGGTGGTACCCAGCATCCGGCCGGTGCCGTCCTCCAGGATGGCGATCTGTCCGCCGGAGCCGCCGCGGATGTCGACGCCGTGGTGCGGGTCGACACCGGGGGTGGGGAAGTACCCGCTCGGTCTGCGTCGCAGCAACCCGTCGTCGACCAGTTCGCCGGCCACCGCCTCGGCATTCCAGGCTCGCACCTCGGCGTCGGTGACCGGCAGTTCGGCGGCCGCGCACAGCAATTGCGGGCCCAGCACATGCGGATTGGCCGGATCGATCACCACCCGTTCGATCGGTTTGTCCAGCAGGGCCGCCGGATGGTGCACCAGATAGGTGTCCAGCGGGTCGTCCCTGGCGATCAGCACGATCAGCGCACTCTGTCCCCGTCGCCCGGACCGGCCGGCCTGCTGCCAGAACGAGGTGACCGTACCGGGGAAGCCCGCCATCACCACCGCATCCAGGCCGGCGATATCCACGCCGAGTTCCAGCGCGTTGGTGGTGGCCAGCCCACGCAGATCCCCCTCGGACAGTGCGTGTTCGAGTCTTCTGCGGTCCTCGGGCAGATACCCGGCCCGGTAGGAGGCCACCTGCCCGGCGATCTGCGGCGCGATGTCCTCCAGCCGGGCCCGCGCGCCCAGTGCGGTGAGTTCGGCGCCCCGCCGGGACCGCACGAAGGTGAGGGTGCGGGCACCCTCGGCCATCAGGTCGGCCATCACCCGGGACGCCTCGGCGCCCGCGGACCGCCGCACCGGGGCGCCGTTCTCGCCGACCAGATCGCCCAGCAGCGCCGGTTCCCACAGTGCGACGGTGCGCCCACCCTGTGGGGAGCCGTCCTCGGTCACCGCGGCCACGGTCTGTCCGATCAGTTCGGCGGCGGTCTCGCCGGGCAGCGCCGTCGTCGCGCTGGCGAAGATGACGGTGGGCGATCCGGAATACCGCTCACACAACCGCAGCAGCCGGCGCAGCACCATCGCCACGTTCGATCCGAAGATCCCGCGGTAGTAGTGGCATTCGTCGACCACGATGTAGCGGAGATTGCGCAGGAACACCGCCCAGCGGGCATGGTTGCGCAGCAGCGAGAGGTGGATCATGTCGGGATTGGAGAAGATCCACCGGGACCGTTCCCTGGCGAACCGGCGCATCTCGGTGGTGGCGTCGCCGTCATAGGCGCTCGGGGCGACATCGTCGGTGCTCACCGCGGCCGTGGTGAGGGCCTGCGCGGCGCGCAACTGGTCGTGGCCCAGCGCCTTGGTCGGTGACAGGTACAGCGCCCTGGCCCTCGGGTCGGCCGACATCGCGGCGAGAATCGGCAGCTGGTAGGCCAGCGACTTGCCCGACGCCGTGCCCGTCGCCAGCACCACGTGGCGGCCCTGATGGGCCAGCTCCGCCGCGGCCAGCTGATGCGACCACAGGCCGGTGATCCCGCGCTCGGCGTACGCCGCGATCACCTCGGCCGGCGCCCACACCGGCCACGGGCGGGTCTGTGCCCGGCGTGGGGGCAGATCGGCGACGTGGCGAAGCGGATGTTCGTCCGGCGCAGTGCCATCGAGCGCCCGGGCCAGTAGTTCGCGCCCGAATTGCGACCCCGATCCGGCCACCGAACCGCTCACCTGCTTCCTTTCTCAAATTCCGGGGGGATTCCGCAGAGATTCCCCTGAAGTGTCCCCAGGTGAATTGTTAACTACAGGATCGTGGCGACACTGTCGCAGACGGCCCGAACATGATTGACTTATCGCGGTCGCAGCTTCTGTGTTCGTGTACTCGCACTCGCAGGATCGTCGTTGCGATCGCGGTTCCTGCGAGGGTTGTGAGTCGGGTCAAGTTCCGACGACTCCACGAAGGATTGGCGGTCGGAACGGGCCCGGTACACCGGAAGTCGGTGAACCGCACCCGGTAAGAGAAGGAATGTACGGAAAATGCCACAGGGAACTGTGAAGTGGTTCAACGCGGAGAAGGGCTTCGGCTTCATTGCCCCCGAGGACGGCTCCGCCGACGTTTTCGTCCACTACACGGAGATTCAGGGGTCGGGCTTCCGCACCCTGGAGGAGAACCAGAAGGTTGAGTTCGAGGTCGGCCAGAGCCCCAAGGGTCCGCAGGCCACCGGCGTTCGCGCAGTCTGAGCCAGACAGTCCGACGAAACACCCCCGGCCACGCCGGGGGCGTTTTCGTTTACGGCGCCGTTAGTGTCGAGCGTGTGAGCCAGCTGTCGTTCTTCTCGGCTGAGTCGATACCACCGCAGGTGGCCGACCTCACGGGGATTCTGGCGGCGAGCGGTCAGGTGGTGATCTCCGGCGATGAGGCGCGCCTGTCGGTGGTCGTCGACCGGCTCTGGCGTGCCGAGGGCCTAGCCGAGATGATCACCGATGCCGGCCTGGAGGCCGAGATCGCCCGCACCGACGAGAACAATCCGCTGGTGCGTACCGGCATGGACAAGCGGCTGGGCGCCATCGCCAGAAAGTGGACCAGGGGTGCGGTCAAGACGGTGCCGCCACAGTGGCTGCCCGGCCCGCGCGAGCTGCGGGCCTGGACGCTGGCCGACGGGTCGCCCGAGGCCGACCGGTATCTGCTGGGGCTGGACCCGCACGCGCCCGACACCCACGCGACGCTGGCGGCGGCGCTCATGCGAGTGGGAATTGCACCCACCCTGATCGGCACCAGAGGATCGCGTCCGGCGCTGCGAATAAGTGGCCGTCGACGGCTGTTACGCCTGGTGGAGACGGTCGGGGAACCCCCGGGGGACATCGATGCGTTTGCGCTGTGGCCCCGAATATAAGGAGAGACCGCGGGCGAGCCGGTTTGCGTTGGTAGGCGCGGGGTGCGAAATTGTCAGTTGCTGACGCGCTGGATAGCGCGTGGCAGGTAGTGATGAGAACTGCAGAAGTGGAGTGTAGGAGCTGGTGGCTGACGACGACCGGAGCCGGGGAGGCGCCGGTAGCGTTCGGCGGCTCGTCATAGTCGAGTCGCCGACCAAGGCGCGCAAAATTGCCGGCTACCTCGGCTCCAACTACGTCGTCGAGTCGTCCCGCGGGCATATCCGTGACCTCCCGCGCAACGCCGCCGACGTGCCGGCGAAGTACAAATCCGAGCCGTGGGCCCGCCTCGGCGTCAACGTCGATGACAACTTCGAGCCGCTCTACATCGTCAGTCCCGACAAGAAGGCCACCGTCGCCGAACTGAAGGACCTGCTCAAGGGCGTCGACGAGCTCTACCTCGCGACAGACGGTGACCGCGAGGGTGAGGCCATCGCCTGGCACCTGCTGGAGACGCTGAAGCCGCGCGTCCCGGTCAAGCGGATGGTGTTCCACGAGATCACCGAACCGGCGATCCGGGCCGCCGCCGAGAATCCGCGTGACCTGGACATCGACCTGGTCGACGCGCAGGAGACCCGTCGCATCCTGGACCGCCTCTACGGCTACGAAGTTTCACCCGTGCTGTGGAAGAAGGTCGCGCCGAAACTGTCGGCCGGCCGTGTGCAGTCGGTGGCGACGCGGATCATCGTGCAGCGCGAGCGTGAGCGGATGGCGTTCCGCAGCGCCGGGTACTGGGACGTCACCGCCGAGCTCGATGCGTCCGTGTCGGACCCCGCTGCCTCGCCGCCCAGGTTCACCGCCAAGCTCAACACCGTCGATGGCCGCCGGGTGGCGGCCGGCCGCGACTTCGATTCCCTCGGCGCGGTCCGTAAGCCGGACGAGGTGCTGGTGCTCGACGAGGCGGCCGCCAACGCGCTGGCCGCCGGGCTGCGCAACGCCCAGCTCGCCGTCTCGTCGGTGGAGCAGAAGCCGTACACCCGCAAGCCCTACGCGCCGTTCATGACGTCGACGCTGCAGCAGGAGGCCGGCCGCAAGCTGCGGTTCTCCTCGGAGCGGACCATGAGCATCGCCCAACGGCTGTACGAGAACGGCTACATCACCTACATGCGGACCGACTCGACGACGCTGTCGGAGTCGGCCATCAATGCCGCGCGCAACCAGGCCCGCCAGCTCTACGGCGAGGAGTACGTGCATCCCTCGCCGCGCCAGTACACCCGCAAGGTGAAGAACGCGCAGGAGGCGCACGAGGCCATCCGGCCCGCCGGGGACGTGTTCCAGACTCCCGGCCAGCTGCACAGCGCGCTGGACACCGATGAATTCCGGCTCTACGAGCTGATCTGGCAGCGCACCGTCGCATCGCAGATGGCCGACGCCAGGGGCACCACGCTTTCCCTGCGCATCTCGGGGCAGTCCAGTGACGGCCAGCAGGTGGTGTTCAGCGCCAGCGGCCGCACCATCACCTTCGCCGGATTCCTCAAGGCCTACGTCGAGAGCCTCGACGAGCAGGCCGGCGGGGAGGCCGACGACGCCGAGAGCCGGCTGCCGAACCTGACCCAGGGCCAGCGCGTCGATGCCGCCGCCCTGACCGCCGACGGGCACAACACCTCACCCCCGGCCCGCTACACCGAGGCCTCGCTGATCAAGGCGCTCGAAGAACTGGGCATCGGCCGGCCGTCCACGTATTCGTCGATCATCAAGACCATCCAGGACCGCGGTTACGTGCACAAGAAGGGCAGCGCCCTGGTGCCGTCCTGGGTCGCCTTCGCCGTCATCGGGTTGCTGGAGCAGCACTTCGGCCGGCTGGTGGACTACGACTTCACCGCCGCGATGGAAGACGAGCTGGACCAGATCGCTTCCGGCACCGAGCGAAGGACCAACTGGCTCACCAACTTCTACTTCGGCGGCGAACACGGTGCCGACGGCTCGATCGCCCGTGCGGGTGGCCTGAAGAAGCTCGTCGGCGGCAACCTCGAAGACATCGACGCACGAGTTGTCAACTCCATCAAGCTGTTCGACGACGACGAAGGCCGGGCCATCAACGTCCGCGTCGGTCGCAACGGGCCGTATCTGGAGCGCATGGTCGCCGACGACGAGAACCCCGGTGAGCTCAAGCCGCAGCGCGCCAACCTCAAGGATGAGCTGACCCCCGACGAGCTGACCCTCGAGCTCGCCGAAAAGCTCTTCGCCACACCGCAAGAGGGCCGCTCGCTGGGTGTCGATCCCGAGAGTGGCCATGAAATCGTGGCCAAGGACGGGCGTTTCGGCCCGTACGTCACCGAGGTGCTGCCCGAGCCGCCCGAGGACCCAGAAGACGGTGTGGCAGCCAAGAAGGGCAAGAAGCCGACCGGCCCCAAGCCGCGTACCGGCTCGCTGCTGCGCTCGATGGACCTCGAGACGGTCACCCTGGAAGACGCGCTCAAGCTGCTGTCGTTGCCGCGGGTGGTCGGCGTCGACCCCGCCAACGGCGAGGAGATCACCGCGCAGAACGGCCGCTACGGCCCATATCTCAAGCGCGGCACCGATTCCCGGTCGCTGGCCACCGAGGACCAGATGTTCACCGTCACCCTGGAGGAGGCGCTGAAGATCTACGCCGAGCCCAAGCGGCGCGGCCGCCAGGGTGCGGCCACCCCGCCGCTGCGCGAACTGGGGGTGGATCCGGTGTCGGAGAAGCCGATGGTGATCAAGGACGGCCGGTTCGGTCCGTACGTCACCGACGGTGAGACCAACGCCAGCCTGCGCAAGGGCGACGACGTGCTGTCGATCACCGATGCGCGGGCCTCGGAACTGCTGGCCGATCGCCGGGCCCGCGGCCCGGTGAAGAAGGCCGCCAAGAAAGCACCGGCCAAGAAGGCCGCCGCCAAGAAGGCACCGGCCAAGAAGGCCGCCGCGAAAAAGGTCGCCAAGAAAGCCACTTAGCCGATCCGGGCAGGGTCACGCCCGGGAATCGGGTGCGTTCTCCTGCACGAGTTGACGCGGCGGTATGGCCAGCTGAATGGGCCGCGCCAGCTGGGTCGGTGCCACCCGGCCGCGCAGTTCGACGATCTCGCCGACATCCCAGCACAGCGCCTCGGCATCGAGGGCGCCGCTGACCGCGATCGCGGATGCCAGCACGTGGCCGGTCTCCAGCTTGGCCAGCTCGGTGAGCCGGGCGGCCTCGTTGACGGGGTCGCCGATCACGGTGTATTCGAAGCGGGCCTGCGCGCCGATATGCCCGGCGATCGCGCGCCCGGCCGACACCCCGATGCCGAATTCGGTCTGGCCGAGCACCGTCACCAGCTCGTCGTGCAGTTCACGGGAGGCGGCCAGGGCCGCGCCGGGGGCATCGGGGTGCTCAAGCGGGGCGCCGAAGATGGCCAGCGCCGCGTCACCCTGGAACTTGTTGACGAATCCGCCGTGCTTGTTGACGGTGTCGACGATGACGCGGAAGAACTCGTTGAGCAGGTTCACCACTTCGGACGCGGGGACCGTCGAAGCCAGCTGGGTCGAGCCCACCAGGTCGACGAACAGCACCGCGACATCGCGCTCCTGACCGCCGAGCTCGGTGCCGCGCTCCAGCGCCCGGCGGGCCACGTCCTCGCCGACATAACGGCCGAACAGGTCGCGCAGCCGCTGCCGCTCGGCCAGGTCGCGGACCATGTCGTTGAACCCGGCCTGCAGCAGGCCCAGCTCGCTGGCGTCGTAGATCTGCATGTGCGCGTTGTAGTTTCCGCGCTGCACCTCGCCCAGCGCCCAGCGCAGCTGGCGCAGCGGATCGGCGATGGACATGGCGACCAGCACCGTGCCCGCCAGCCCGATCACCAGGGCGGCGATCGCCAGCAGTAGCAGGGGGGTGTTCAACCGCTCGGCCGGCGCGGTCAGGATGGCGAACTTGCTGGCCACCAGCGCCAGCACGATGGCCAGCAGCGGCACCCCGGTGGACAGCACCCAGGTGAGCACCTGGCGCAGGATGACCCCGGGGGCGCGGAAGTTCTCCGGCACCCCACCGCGCAGGGCGGCGACGGCGACCGGCCGCAGCACCCGTTCGGACTGCAGGTAGCCGATGATGGCCGTGGCCGTGGCACCCAGCGCGGTGGCCACCGCGACGACGGGAGCCGACTTGCTGGCCACCGGCCAGCTGGCGATGATGAACACGACCGAGCCCAGCAGCCAGTTCGAGACGCTGATCAGCGTCCGGTAGAACGGCATCTTCAAGGCCCGGACGCGGGCCAGCCCGGTGATGGTGGGATCGCCGTCGGCGAGCAGGGTGTCGCGGCGCTGCCAGCGGATGACCGGCAGCAACAGCCGCAGGCTCAGGTACGCGCCGACGGTGAACGCGATGAACAGGTAGCCCAGGAACACCGCCAGGTTGAACGCGGGCAGGTCCTGCAGCTGGATGCGGTCCTCGGCGGGCAGACCGAACCGCAGGAAGCCGAGCACGAACAGTGCGCCGATGATGTCGGACTGCACCATGCCCAGGGTGAACACCGGCCACGGCGTGCGCGCGACCCAGCGGACGAATGCGCTGATTCGCCCGATCGGGTTGGCTGCCGTGCTCACCCGTTTACCGTATCGGTCAGGTGCGACCTCACGCGCCGCTGTTCTTATGTCGTGTCGGCCCGCACCACTAGTGTCTGACCGGTGGGAAGCGGTGTATTCGAGCGGCTGGTGGGCCAACACGCCGTGGCGGCCGAGTTGGTGGCGGCCGCGCGCGCGGCCCGTGGTGATTCGTCTCACAGCGGGCTCACAGCGGGCGGGATGACGCATGCGTGGCTCATCACCGGCCCGCCGGGATCGGGCCGGTCCATCGCCGCGGTGTGCTTCGCGGCCGCCCTGCAGTGCCAGTCCGAGGGCGAACCGGGGTGCGGGCAGTGCCGGGCCTGCACCACGACCATGGCGGGCACGCACGCCGATGTGCGCCGCATCATCCCCGAGGGGCTGTCCATCGGTGTCTCGGAGATGCGCGACATCGTGCAGATCGCGTCGCGGCGCCCGGGTACCGGCCGCTGGCAGATCGTGGTGGTCGAAGACGCCGACCGGCTCACCGAGGGCGCGGCCAACGCGTTGCTCAAAGTGGTGGAGGAGCCGCCGCCTTCGACGGTGTTCCTGCTGTGCGCGCCGTCGGTGGACCCCGAGGACATCGCGGTGACGTTGCGCTCGCGGTGCAGGCACATCGCGTTGGTGACGCCCCGGTCCGAGGCCATCGCGCAGGTGCTGGTCGACAACGACGGACTGGCCGAGGACGTGGCCACATGGGCGGCCTCGATCAGCGGCGGCCACGTCGGCCGGGCCCGTCGGCTGGCCACCGATCCGGATGCCCGGCAGCGCCGGGAACGCGCGCTGGGATTGGCCCGCGATGCGGCGACCCCGGCGCGGGCGTACGGGGCCGCGGAGGAGCTGGTGGCGACGGCCGAGGCCGAGGCCAAGGCGCTGACGGCCGGCCGCAACGAGACCGAGACCGACGAACTGCGCACCGCGCTCGGGGCGGGCGGCACCGGTAAGGGTGCCGCCGGCGCGATCCGCGGGGCGGCCGGGGCGATGAAAGACCTTGAGAAACGGCAGAAGTCACGGCAGACCCGGGCCTCCCGGGATGCGCTGGACCGAGCCCTGATGGATCTGGCCACCTATTTCCGCGACGCGCTGGTGGTGTCCGCCGGCGCAGGCGCCGTGGTGGCCAATCACCCCGATATGCGGGAGAAGGTCGCGGCTCTGGCTAACCATGCCGCCCCCGACAACCTGCTGCGCTGTATCGAAGCGGTGCTGGAATGCCGCGAGGCGCTTGAGATGAACGTGAAACCCAAGTTCGCCGTCGACGCCATGGTCGCGACGGTGGGGCAGGCCCTGAAGAGCTGAGTTGTCCGGGGCGCGGGGGGCTGCCTTTGGGCGGCGGGCGGGAATTACCGTAGACTCACCTGCGCCTGCCAGACCGCTCGCTCTTCGCGCGAGCGCTCATCGGCCAGGCACCGCCGCCCTAGCTCAGTCGGTAGAGCATCTCACTCGTAATGAGAAGGTCAGGGGTTCGATTCCCCTGGGCGGCTCCATCGATCAGCCGGGCTGCACGGCCCGGCGCCAGGCCAGCGGATTGAGTTCCCGGTAGGGATCTTCGGCGCGAATCGCGAGCAATTCCTGCATCGAGCGCTCCAGTGACTTCTTCGTCTCGTCGCGGATGGTGGCCACCCACTCCTGGTGGTCGGTGCCTGCCGGCTGGGCAGTGTCGATCGGCGGGCCGAAGCGCAGGTACATCCGCTGCGGGCGGGGCAGCAGGGTCGGGCCGATACCGCGCAGCAGCGGCATGGCCATATCGGGTTTGCCGCCGAGCCGGGCGGCCAGGCCCTGGCTGAACCGGCCCCACGGGCCGTCCCGCCGGGTCGGGCTGATGTAGACGTCGTCACCACCGATCAGTGCGGCGGGCACGATCGGGTACGCGTGCTCCACCGACAGCCGGGCGAAGCCGGCCCGGTCCGCCCAGCGCAGCGTGTTCTGCTCACCCTTGAACTTGGCGATCTCGCGTCCGCCGCCGGGGAACACCAGGATGGGCTGGTGGTGCCGCATCAACTCGCGGGCCGATTCGGGTGCGCCGACCGTCGCGCCGAACGCGGCCAGCAGGTCGGCCGCCGGGAACGGCATCTTGCCGAAACCCCGGTCGGTCAACGGCCGGACCAGCATCCCGATTTCGCGGCGCACCACGTAGGGGATCAGGAACCCCTCGGTACCGGCCTGGGAGTGGTTGCCCACCAACAGGAATCGGCCGTCGCGGGGCAGATTGTGCAGTCCGTCGACGTACGGCCGGTACAGGTCGACCAGCGGTGCCGCCGCGTCGGCCACGGATTCCGCGGCGCGCCGGATGGCCCGGATGTGCCCGGGCGCCTCGATCAGGGTGTCGACGTCGGTCATGATGTTCGCGGCCATCAGCCCATCGTACCGAACGAACTGGTTCGTCTTGTTAGGATTCGGCTGTGAGAACCAAGGCAGAGTTGCGTGGCGAAATCCTGACCGCTGCCCGCGCGGAGTTCGCCAAATGCGGGCTGGCCGGTGCGCGCATCGATCGCATCGCCAAGGCGGCCGCGGCCAGTAAGGAACGCCTCTACGCGCACTTCAGCGACAAGGAGACGCTGTTCCGGGAGGTCGTGGCCACTGACTTCGCCGAGTTCATGCAGGCCGTGACGCTGCGGCCCACGGCCGTGGCCGAATTCGCCGGCGACGTCTACGACCTCACCTGCAGCAGGCCCGAGCACTTCCGGATGATCGCCTGGGCGCAGCTGGAAGGGTTCGCCCTGGTGCCGCCCGAGAGCGAGGTCGAGCTGGAATCCGCTCAGGCCCAGGGTTTCGGCGCCATCGCGGCCGCGCAGGCCAACGGCCTGGTGGACCCCGCCTGGCAACCGGCCGACCTGATGGCGCTGCTGTTCTCCATCGGGCTGACCTGGGTCAACCTACCCGACCCCGCGGCCCGCACCGACGATCCGGACGTGATCGCGCACCGGCGCGCGGTGGCCGTCGACGCCGCGACCAGACTGGTGGCGCGCTGCCCCTAACCGGCCCGGCGCTCGGCGGAGGTGCGCTCGGCGAGCCGGCGCCACAACCCCTCCAGGTCGATGTCATTGGCCTGCCTGGGCCTGCGCCGGTGATGCGCGTCGTCGTAGCTGTCGGGGCAGCGGAATCGGTGCAGGGACAAACATGTTGTCGGCCAACGGGTTTCCAGGACGTTGTCCAGGTCGACCACCTGCCGGGACCGGCGCGCGATGGCGAACCTGTTTCCGGGTGCGCTGTCGTCCGTCGGCTGCATCTGGGCGTCGAAGAGATGCCAGCCACCGTGCACGGTTTGCAACCACACCGTCTCGGTATCGCAGTGCGGGCACGGCGCGACGACCGAGGGACGGGAATCGGGCCAACTCATGTCGTGCAGCCTAGGGAACCGCACCGACAGATCCCGGCGCACACGCCGGGGCGCTACTTCGGCGCCACGAATCCGACCGGACCCCGCGCGATGCACACCGACAATGCCGCGGTGTTGGCGCGCACCCGGATGGCCGCCCCGGCGCCGGGCAGCCGAACGAAGACGCGGTTCAGGCCGGGCCGCACGGGCACCTTCGCGGGCACGCCCTCGGGCAGCGTCATCGTCAGCGAACCGTCGTTGTTGGCCAGATAGTTGATCTCGGCGGTCCAGTCGGCGGGCAACAGCGGGCCATCCAGTGGCATGGTGATCTCCTGGTCGGGCTGGACCAGGTAGCCGCAGTTCGGTGCCGGACCGGCGACGATGGTGCGCACCCAGGTCACCTTCGCCTCCAGCAGCCGGCCCGCGCTGTCGAACATGCGCAATTCTGTTGTGGCCGAAGCGAACTCGGGACGCGGGTGGATCAGCGCGAACATGTGGCTGGCCAGGTTCTCTGGCCAGGCCACCCGCTGCAGGATCAGCGGATCGACCTCCTGGTCGAGTAACGGCGTGTTCACCGAGGCCAGTCCGGCGCGGGCATTGGCCAGGTAGGCCGGCACCGGGCTGTCCCGCCACACCCGCAGGAACGTCACCGTCGAATAGAGGCTGCTGCCCACGAACGCGACGGCGACCGCACCGATCACCACCGAGCGGGGCACCGAGGCGTCCAGCCGGGGGGACGGACGGTTGGGCGCGCGGAACGCCACCGCGGCCAGCAGCGCGAGCACCACCACCAGGTCGGGCAGATACCGCAACGTCTGCGCCAGCTCGAGTGCGGTGAAGCGGGAGGACCGCATCAGGTAGATCGGCACCTGGCAGGCCACCGCGTAGCCGGCGGCGGTGCCCCACACCCAGCCGATCCGCCGCTTGCGGGCCAGTGACACGGCCAACGCGGCCAGCAGCATCAGCCAGCCCGCCCACATGACGACGGGCCCGGGGGTGGCCCACGGCGAGGCCGGAGCCCAGCGCTGCCACTCCCACGGGCCGCCCGCCAAGCCCGGCACGATCGCGTGGGTCACCGAGCGCCGCAACAGATCCCATGTCATCACCGGATCCAGCGTCCAGCGCTTCTGGTCGACGACCAGAAGGTAGACCCCGATCCAGATCGCGGTGACCGCCAGTAGCGACGCCCACAGCGCCCGTCCCCGCCGCCACACCGCGGCGACCGAATCACCGCACACGTGCGCCAGCAGGGCGGTCACCGCGAACGCGACGAACGGGATGACGGCCGACTTCTCGAAGAACAGCAGCGCGCCGAAGTACACCAGCACCGCCGACCCGAGGCGGCGCCGATCGCCGGTGCGTACGAACAGGATCGCCTCCCCGCACACCCAGGCCAGCGCGGCCTGCAGCGGCAACGAGTTCAGCCCGGCCGCCCACCACGCGAAGGCCGGCACCGTCAGCGGGGTGAACAGCGCAAAAACCAACGGCACCAACAGCACCGGCCGCCGGCCCAGGATGATGCGCAGCGTGCGCAACAGCGCCAGCGAGGCCACCAGTTGCAGTGCCAGCAGACTCAACGCCGGCCAGGCCCAGTGCAACGGCGCCAGCCGGGTGATGGCGCCGGCCACCAGGAACGCCCCTGGCATCACATGGCCGTCGTGGTCGTCGAACAGGTAACCCGGCGACAGCAGCCCCTGAGTGCCGGCCCGGCCGATCAGGATCAGGTCGTCCCAGTAGAAGTAGCCGCCGAAGGCCACCACGCCGCGGATCGCCAGCTGCGCCACGATCAGCGCCAGCGCGACATGGTGGACCCTCTTCATCGCTGCCGACTGTACGGCCGCTCATCTTGCGTCGTTAGAGTGAGTCCGTGCGCACACTGGTCACCGGAGCTGCTGGATTCATCGGGTCAACGCTCGTCGATCGACTGCTTGCCGACGGCCACACGGTGGCCGGTGTCGACGATCTGAGTACGGGCCGGCGGTCCAACCTGGCCTCGGCGGACGCCAATCCGAACTTCACCTTCGTCGAGGCCGATATCGTCGACGCCGACCTCGCCACGATCATTGCGCAGGCCAAACCCGAGGTGATCTTCCACCTGGCCGCCCAGATCTCGGTGCGCCACTCGGTGGACAAACCCGAATTCGACGCCACGGTGAACGTGGTCGGCACCATCCGGCTGGCCGAGGCGGCCCGCACGCACGGTGTCCGCAAGATCGTGCACACCTCCTCGGGCGGATCCATCTACGGAACCCCGCCGGTGTTTCCCACCGGGGAGGACGTGCCCACCGACCCGGCCTCGCCGTACGCGGCCAGCAAGGTGGCCGGCGAGGTCTACCTCAACACCTTCCGCAATCTGTACGGACTGGACTGCTCGCACATCGCGCCGGGCAACGTCTACGGCCCGCGCCAGGATCCGCACGGCGAGGCCGGCGTGGTGGCGATCTTCGCCAAGGCGTTGCTGGCGGGTCAGCCCACCAAGATCTTCGGCGACGGCACCGACAGCCGCGACTACGTTTTCGTCGACGACGTGGTGGACGCCTTCGTCAAGGCCTCCGGAGAGGCCGGCAGCGGCCAGCGGTTCAACATCGGCACCGGCGTCAGCACCACGGTGCGTGAGCTGCACAGCGCGATCGCCAAGGCGGCGGGTGCGGCCGACGACCCGGAATTGCGCCCCGCCCGGCTCGGTGATCTGCGCAAATCCCAGCTCGACATCAGCCGCGGCGCCCAGGTGCTGGGCTGGCGGCCGCAGGTCGACATCGAAGCGGGCATCGAGCGGACGGTCGAGTCCTTCCGCGCCTGATTTGCGGAAAAAGATTGTGAGCGGTCGCTATCTAACTTAGGGTGACGTCATGCCCTACGACGTGATCATCCGTGACGGCCTGTGGTTCGACGGAACGGGCCGCGTCCCGTTGACCCGAACGCTCGGCATCCGGGACGGCATCGTCGCCAGCGTGGTGGCCGAGGCCTCGGGCGATCTCTTGGACGAGACCGGCTGCCCCGAGGTCATCGACGCGGCCGGCAAGTGGGTGATTCCCGGCTTCATCGACGTGCACACGCACTACGACGCCGAGGTGCTGCTCGACCCGGGACTGCGCGAATCGGTGCGGCACGGTGTCACCACCGTCCTGCTGGGCATGTGCTCGTTGTCGACGGTGTACGCCGACACCGAGGATGCCGCCGATCTGTTCAGCCGGGTGGAGGCGGTGCCCCGCCAGTACGTGCTCGGGGCGCTGCAGGGACACAAGACCTGGTCGAATCCGGCCGAGTATGTGGAGGCCATCGACGCGCTGGCGCTGGGCCCGAATATCGCCTCGCTGCTCGGCCATTCCGATCTGCGTGCCTCGGTGCTTGGGCTGGACCGCGCCACCACGCGCGATGTCATCCCGACCGACGCCGAGTTGGACACCATGGCCGAGAGGTTGGAGGCGGCCCTGGCCGCCGGCATGCTCGGGATGTCCGGGATGGACGCCGCCATCGACAAACTCGACGGGGACCGGTTCCGTTCCCGCGCACTGCCGTCCACCTTCGCCACCTGGCGGGAACGCCGCCGGCTGATCAAGGTGTTGCGCAAGCACGGGCGCATCCTGCAGAGCGCGCCGAACGTCGCGAAAATGCAAGAGGCGCTGAACTTCTTCCTGGAGAGCAGCGGCTGGTTCGGCCGACGCCGCGGGGTGAAGATGAGCCTGCTGGTCTCGGCCGATGCCAAATCTTCGCCTGGGGCCGTGCACATCCTCGGCCCGGGTGTCCGGCTGCTGAATCGGCTGCTGGGCTCCAAGGTGCGTTTCCAGCATCTGCCGGTGCCGTTCGAATTGTATTCCGACGGAATCGATCTCCCGGTGTTCGAGGAGTTCGGCGCAGGCACCGCGGCCCTGCACCTGCGCGATCAACTGGAGCGCAACGAGCTGCTCGCCGACCCGGAGTACCGGCGCCGGTTCCACCGCTCGTTCGACCGCCGCAAACTCGGACCCGCCCTGTGGCACCGCGACTTCCACGACGCCAAGATCGTCGAGTGCCCGGATGCCGCCCTGATCGGCAAGAGCTTCGGCCAGATCGCCGACGAACGCGGAATCCATCCGCTGGACGCCTTTTTGGACGTGCTCGTGGAAAATGGGGAACGCAACGTCCGGTGGACCACCATCGTGGCCAACCACCGGCCCAAGCAGCTCGACAAGCTGGCCAAGGAGCCCTCGGTGCACATGGGTTTCTCGGATGCCGGTGCGCACCTGCGCAACATGGCGTTCTACAACTATGCGCTGCGGCTGCTCAAGCGGGTGCGCGACGCCGATACGGCGGGCCGGCCGTTCCTGACCCCCGAGCACGCCGTGCATCGGCTCACCGCGGAGGTGGCCGACTGGTTCGGGCTGGACGCGGGTACCTTGCGCCGCGGGGATCGTGCCGACTTCGTGGTGATCGACCCTGCCGCCCTTGATGATTCGGTGAACGAATACCACGAGGAGACGGTCCCGTTCTACGGCGGCCTGAGCCGGATGGTCAACCGCAACGACGCCACCGTGATCGCCACCGGTGTCAACGGCCAGGTGGTGTTCCGCAGCGGCGAGTTCCGCGAGGGCTACGGCACCACGGCGCGTTCGGGTCGCTACCTGCGTGCCGGCGCATCGGATTCCCAGTCACTGCGCTCACCCCGGTCCGCCGCCGTCTGACATGGCCAGAACCCAGCAACAGCGGCGCGCCGAGACCGTCGCCCGGCTGCTCGACGCCAGCATCCAGACGATCATCGAGATCGGTTACGCGCGGGCTTCGGCGGCGGTCATCTGTAAGCGGGCCGGAATGTCGGTAGGGGCGTTGTTCCGGCACTATCCCACCATCGGCGATTTCATGGCCGCCACCGCCTATGAGGTGCTGCGGCGCCAGCTGGAACTGTTCGGCAAGCGGGTCGCCGAGATCCCGGCGAGCGAGGCCCCACTTCCCGCCGTGCTGACCGCATTGCGCGACATCACCGGTAACGACACCAACGCGGTGCTCTACGAACTGATGATCGCCGCCCGCACCGACGAAAAGCTGCGCACCACACTGGCGGACGTGCTCACCGAGTACAGCGCGAAGATCTTGGAGGCGGCCAGCGCGCTGCCTGCCGCCGAGCGGATCCCGGACGGCACCCGCGCCGTGGTGACCGCGCTGCTGACCAACACCTTCGACGGTGCGGCCATGCTGCGCCCGGTGCTGCCCGACGCCGAATTCGACGCCCGCAAGATCGCCCTGCTGACCGAATTGCTCGGCGGCTACTGATCTTTTTCGGGTGTGCGCGCGCCGTCCAGCGCCACTGCCCGGGCCAGCCGCGCATAGCGCAGCTCCAGATCCTTGAATCGCATGTAGGTGCTCATGGTGGTGAACAGGAACGCGATGATCAAGGCGTACTCCAGCAGGTCCGCGCCGCGTTTCACGCCGAGCCAGTTGGCCACCACCGTGGTGTCGTCGGGCCGGACGATTGCGTAGATCGCCGCGATGACGAACAGCAGATAGCCCAGCTTCACCCAGGCCTTGGACTGCGCGCTGCGCCGCGACCGCAGCAGGTACACCAGCAGGGCGATGATCGCGACGATCAGCAGCACCTGGATCCAGTTCATCGGGGCATCCTCCCGCGCAGCAGGCCGTCGAACAGGATGTTGACCCCGTTGACCAACGGCTGGCCCTTGGACTTCGAGTAGTCGGTGTAGAGGATCTCGACCGGCTCTTCGGCCACCCGCCAACGGTTTTCGACGGCCAGCGCGATGAACTCGCCGGCATGGGCCATCCCGTTCATGGTGATGTTGAGCTCGTCGGCGACCACCTTGCCGAACACCCGCAATCCGTTGTGCGCGTCGGTCAGGCCCAGGCTGCGGCTGTGCGGGCTCAGGATCGCCGCGGCGCGCAGCACGACCCGCTTGAGTGGCGGGGTATGGCTGACCGTACCGCCGAACCGGGTGCCGATCACCAAATCGACGTCCTGGGCGCTGAGCCGGTCGATCATCTTGATGACGTCCTTGACCCGGTGTTGCCCGTCGGCGTCGAAGGTGACGAACACCGCGGCCCCGGGCCGCGACCGGGCGTACTCCACCCCGGTCTGGATGGCCGCGCCCTGGCCGAGATTCACCGGATG
This sequence comes from Mycobacterium sp. BMJ-28, assembly GCF_054404835.1. Lineage (NCBI taxonomy): Bacteria > Bacillati > Actinomycetota > Actinomycetes > Mycobacteriales > Mycobacteriaceae > Mycobacterium > Mycobacterium sp. BMJ-28. The sequence continues at coordinate 413,734 of NZ_CM136783.1, forward strand.
GCGCACCACATGCGCGCCGGCGGCCAGCGCGGCGTCACCGGTGTGGTCGCGGCTGCCGTCGTCCACACACACCACGTGCGGGAAAACGGTGCGCAGTTCGGCGACGACGTCGGCAATGACGCTCGCTTCGTTGAAGGCGGGGACGATGATCCAAACGTCCTGGTACGAGGTGTCGATGGGCACCAGACTACAAGCTCAATCCTTGGACGCCCGCGCCAGCGCGGCCAGGTGCACCACGATTCCCGCGACCGGCCCGCACAACAGCGCGATGATCGTGCGGGTCTCCAGCGCGACGGGCAGGAGCAGCAGCAGGGTGGCTGCGACGGTGGCACTCACCCAGCCCACCGCGTAGGCCCGGTGCAGGGCGGCGGCCACGGTGGCGGCACCGGTCAGCGTCAACAAGGCGATGGCCACCGCGCCGGCGGTCAGCCAGGCCAGCAGCCCGCCGCCGGCCAGATAATCCGGACCGAATGCGGCGCGCAGCAGCCACGGCCCGGCCAATCCCGCCGCGACCACACCGAGCAACCCGATCGCCATCACGAGCAGAGCCGGGGGAATCAGGGCACGCAACCGCTCATGCGGCTTGTCCACGAAATAGGCGATCAGGTTGCCCTGCAGCGAGGTGAGCGGCACCAGCAGCGGGGCCCTGGTCAGCGTGACGGCCAGGATGACCACACCGCCGGTGGCGCCCAGGTGCGGGGTGGTGGCTTTCAGCAGGACCGGAAAACCCATGATCAGGATGGCACTGGCACCGGCGGCGGCGATGGAATGGGAGGCGCCGGCCAGGAAGGTGCGCACACTTCCCGGCGTCGCGAGCACCGCGGCGGCCCGGCTGGCCGGGGAGGCCAGCAGCAACAGCAGCCAGGCCACCGATCCGGCGACGGTGGCCCACAGATATCCGGCCAGTCCCCACCCGGCCAGGAAGCTGGCCACCGCGACCAGCACTCGGATACCCGCATCGGTGACCATCAGCGCGCCGTACTGGGTCCAGCGGTCCACGCCGGCGAGCATGCCGAGCAGGGTGGCATGCAGGCAGAACCCGGCCAGCCCGACGCTCAGCAGCGCCACACTGAGCAGGCGGAACTGGACGAATACCTGCGCCGACCACAGTGGCGCGGTCAGCGCGATGGTCACGGCGGCCGCGACGGCCACCCCGGCGGCGACCCGCATCGGATGGGTGCGCGGGCCGGTGATCGTGGTCGTCCTGGCCGCCCGCACCTCCCGGGTGGCCTCTTGCAACAGGCCGAACGCCGCACCGGTCACCAGACCGAACGCACCCCAGAACACCCCGAACAACGAGAAGCCGGCCGGTTCGAGATTGCGCGCCGCCAGGTAGAGCACGGCGTAGCCGCACAGCGCGGACGCCACCGTGGCCACCCCCACCCGGGCGACACTGCTGCGCGTGACCGGCCCCCCGGTCATGAGGCCGTCACAGGTCCGGCACGGCCGTCGAGTACAGCCAGTCATCCCAGAGCGGGCGCAGGGACACGGTGGCGTGGTTGGCGGCCAGCCCGGTGAAATCGTCGGTCACCGCGGTGCTGTGCCGGTAGCGCGCCGTCCAATCCTGCAGCAGCGCAAAGAAATCCGCATCACCGATCGTGGTACGCAGAGCGTGCAGCGCACACGCGCCGCGTTTGTATACCCGGTCGTCGAACATATCGGCCGGGCCGGGATCGGTCAGCAGCAGATTCTGCGGGGAGTTCTGCAGGCGCTTGTGGTAGGAGCGGGCGCGCTCATCGGCGCTGGGCCCGCCGGATTCCTCGGACCACAGCCATTCGGCGTAACAGGCGAATCCCTCGTGCAGCCAGATGTCGCGCCAGCGCCGCACCGTGACCGAATTGCCGAACCACTGGTGGGCCATCTCGTGGGCTATCAGCCGTTCGGCGCTGCGCTTACCGTCGCAGTGATTGGCCCCGAATATCGAAAGCCCTTGGGCCTCAAGCGGTATCTCGAGATCATCGTCGGTGACCACGACGGAGTACCCGCTGGAGATCGGGTACGGGCCGAACAGTCTGGTGAACAACCTCATCATCTGCGGCTGCCTGCCGAAATCGTGATCGAAGTTGCGCCGCAGCCGGTCCGGCAGCACCGCATGCATCGGTACCGGTCCCTTCTGCAACCGGACCCGGTCATACATCCCGATCTGCAGGGTGACCAGATAGGTCGAGGTGGGCTCGGTGAGCTCGTAGGTCCAGGTGGCCAGGCTGGCCCGGACCTGGCGGGACACCAACTCGCCGTTGGCGATCGCGTAGTACGGGCTGTCGGTGGCGATCTTGATACGGAAGCTGGCCTTGGCGGCGGGGTGGTCATCGCACGGAAACCAGGACGCCGCACCGTTGGGCTGGCCGGCGACCAACGCGCCGTTGGTGAGCTCTTCGAAACCGACCTCGCCCCACAGGCTGCGGATGGGGCGCGGGTTGCCGCCGTAGCGGATGACGATGGTCATCGCGGCGCCGGCGGGCAGCTTGGCGGGCAGGGTGATGTGCAATTTGCCGTTCGAACATCGGAACTGGTGGGGGCGGCGCCCGTTCACCGAGACCTTGGCGACGGCCATGGCGTCGGACAGATCCATGGTGAACGTGCGCAACTCCGCCAGCGTCACCGCGGTGACGGTGGCCGACCCGGCCAGCCGGTTCGCCGAAACCTTGTACTCCAGATCGAGCTCATAGCGCGACACCCGATACCCGAAGTTGCCGTTGCGCGGCAGATACGGGTCGATCACCGGTGGGCTGGTGGCGGCCCCGGCGGCCTTCTTGGCTGCCTTCTTCGCGCGGGTGCTCATGCCTTCTTCTTCTTGGCCGGATCCCATACCGCGATCGGGTTACCCTGCCAGCGGGTGAACGCGGGCACCTCGTCCCCGCGCATCACCAGCGATGCCGGGCCCACCGCGGCGCCCGCACCGATCTTGCTGGCGGGCAGCGCGACACAGTGCGGCCCGAGGGTGGCGCCGTCGTCCAGGATCACCGTGTCCATCCGCATGATCCGGTCGTGGAACAGGTGTGTCTGCACCACGCAGCCGCGGTTGACGGTGCTGCCAGCGCCGAGGCGGACCAGGTCGGCCTCGGGCAGCCAGTAGGTCTCGCACCACACACCGCGGCCGATCTTGGCGCCCAGCCCGCGCAGCCAGATGTTCATCACCGGGGTACCGGTGGCAGCGCGGGCGAACCACGGCGCGGCAACCGTCTCGACGAAAGTGTCCGACACTTCGTTGCGCCAGACGAACGACGACCACAGCGGATGTTCGACGGCCCGGATACGGCCGATGACAAGCCATTTGGCGACGACCGCGATGGCACCCGCGACCGCACCCGCGATCAGCAGCACCACACCGCCGGCCAGCGCCGCGACGGCGTAACCGTACGCACCGGCCAGCCCCTGCAGCGCGGCCAGCACGGCGACGCCGATGGCGAAGGTCACGATGACGGGGATGATGCGGCAGGTCTCGACCACCGAACGCATGACCTTCAGCCCCGCCGAGGGATGGAAGGTGCGCTGTACATCGGCATCGGTGGGGTTGCGGCGCAACCGGATAGGCGGGCTGCCCAGCCAGGATGACCCGGCCTTGGACTTGTGCGGGGCGGCCGACAACACCGCCACCAGGCCGTCGTCGGGGACCCGGCGCCCGGGCTGGGTGATCCCGGAGTTACCCAGGAAAGCCCGCTTACCGATGGTGGCCCTGGCCACGTGGATCCAGCCGCCGCCGAGTTCGTAGGAGGCGACCATGGTGTCGTCGGCCAGGAATGCGCCGTCCTCCACCACGGTGAACTTCGGCGTCAGCAGGGCCGTCGAAATCTCGGTGCCCTTGCCGATCTTGGCCCCCAGCACCCGCAACCACCACGGCGTCAACAGGCTGGCGTAGATCGGGAACAGGTAGTTGCGGGCGGCGTCCATCAGTCGCTCGGTGGCCCACAGCTGCCAGCCCACCCGGCTGCGCACCGGGTGGTAACCCTCGTCCAGACCGATGGACAGCAGCCGGACGCCGATCACCGTCAGCGCGGCGTAGGTGACCATCGCGGCGAGCGCCGCCGCGGGCGTCCAGATCAATGCCGGGACGATCGCCGCGGTGGGTGTGGCGCTGTGGCGCACGGCCCAGGCCAGCACGGCCAGTCCGGCGGTCAGGCCCGCCAACGGCAAGGCGCCCAACAACATCGACGTCACGCTGTAGATCGCCACCCAGATCGGAGCGCGAGGCGGCCGTTCGTCGGGCCAGGGGTGGCGCGCCTTGCCGGATTTCGCGGCCGGCGAGCCTTTCCAGTACTGGTTGTTCTTCACCTTGCCGACCACTCCGGAACCCGGTGCCACATCGGCGTTCTTGCCCACCACGGCGCCGGGGAACAAGGTGGTGCGGGCCCCGATGGTGGCGTCGTTGCCGATGCTGATCGGCCCGACGTGGAACAGGTCACCGTCCACCCAGTGGCCGGTGAGGTCCACTTCGGGCTCGACGGAGGCGCGGTGCCCGACGGTGAGCATGCCGGTGACCGGCGGCGCGGAATGCAGGTCGACGCCCTTGCCCACCGAATTGCCCAGGGCACGTGCGTAATACACCAGCCAGGGTGCGCCGGCCTGGTTCTCGGCGCCACTGGCGTCGGCAAGCCGTTCGGCGAACCACACCCGTAGGTGTTCCGAACCGCCGCGCCGGTAGGTGCCGGGCGCCAGGTTGGACAGCAGGGTACGGGCGCCGAGCACCGCGATGCCCATCCGCCCGGGCGGGGTGATGAACACCGCGAAGGCGGCCACCACGATCCACCAGTTCACCTGCGCCGCCCAGGGCACCAGATGCGTCGCGGCGGCCACATTGTTGAGCACCGCCAGCCAGATGACCCATTGCAGGCCGGTCAGGGTGGCCAGCGGCAGTGACAACGCCACCTGCGTCAGCTGGGTGAGCAGCGGGGTGGGGGCGACATCGCGGACATGCACCTGCGGCGGTGGTGCCAGCTCATCGAGATAGCCGGCCAGCGATCCCAGGCGCGGATGATCGTAGAGGTCGGCGACGGTCACCTGCGGATAACGCGAGCGCACCGCCGTCACCAGCTGGGCGGCCGACAGTGACCCGCCGCCGAGGGCGAAGAAATCCGCCTCGGGTCCGTCCACCGCCGCGCCGAGCACGTCCCGCCACAGACCGGCCAGCCAGCCGGTGGTGCCGGTGCCCAGATCGGGCTCGTCCTGCGCGCCGGCGCCCGGTGGCGGCCACGGCAACGCGTCGCGGTCCACCTTGCCCGAGGTCCGGGTGGGCAGCTCGTCGAGCAACACCAGCCGGGGAACCAGCGCGGCGGGCAGGGCCGCGGCCAGCGCGGTGCGGGCCGCGGTGAGATCGAATGACGGATCGGCACTGGCGATATAGCCCACCAGCAGAGGCGTGCCACTGGCGGTCTTGCGGACCGCCGCCGCACCGCCGCTGACCCCGGGCAGATTGACCAGCGCCGAGTCCACCTCGCCCAGTTCGATCCGGCGGCCACCGACCTTGACCTGATCGTCGGCGCGACCCTGGAAATAGAGGCCGTCTGCCTCCAGTCGCACCAGGTCACCGCTGCGGTAGGCCCGCTCCCAGCCCAGCGACGGCATGGCCGCGTACTTCTCGGCGTCCTTGGCCGGGTCCAGATAGCGCGCCAGCCCCACCCCGCCGATGACGAGCTCGCCCACCTCGCCCAGCCTGACCGGGTTGCCCGCTTTGTCCACCACCACCAGATCCCAGCCCGGCAGTGGAAGCCCGATACTGACCGGGCCCTTACCGTCCAGGGGGGCGGCGCACGCCACCACGGTGGCCTCGGTGGGACCGTAGGTGTTCCACACCTCGCGACCGTCCACCGCCAGCCGCTCGGCGAGTTCGGGCGGGCAGGCCTCGCCGCCGAAGATCAACAATCGCACCGCTTCCAGCGCCTCGGCGGGCCACAGCGCGGCCAGCGTCGGCACCGTCGAGACGACGGTGATGTCGCGGGAGACCAGCCACGGGCCCAGGTCCATTCCGCTGCGCACCAGGGACCGGGGGGCGGGCACCAGGCAGGCGCCGTGCCGCCAGGCCAGCCACATCTCCTCGCAGGAGGCGTCGAAGGCCACCGAGAGGCCGGCCAGCACCCGGTCGCCGGGACCCAGCGGACTGGACTTGAGGAACATCTGCGCCTCGGCGTCGACGAAGGCCGCCGCGTTGCGATGGGTGACTGCCACGCCCTTGGGGGTGCCGGTCGAGCCGGAGGTGAAGATGATCCAGGCGTCATCGCGGTTCAGCGGCGGCGCGGCCCGCCAGCCGCGCGACGATCCGGTGGCCCGGACCAGGCCCTTCTCGGTGATGACCGCGACCACCTGGGCCTCGCCGAACACCAGGGCCGCGCGTTCGTCGGGGTCGTCGGCATCGACCGGGACATATGCGGCGCCGCTGGCCAGGGTCGCCAGGATGGCCGTGTACAGCGCATAGCTGCCCGACGGCATCCGGATACCGATCCGGTCACCGCGCCCGATCCCGCGGGCGGCCAGCCAGGAGACACTCTCCTCGATATCGCCGATCAGTTCGGCGTAGGTGAGCTGGATCTCGCCGTCGTCGATGGCGGGCGCATCCGGGTAGCGGCGGGCGGTGTCGTAGAGGATGTCGATCAGGGTCCGTGGCTCCGGCGCCGAGGACGACAGGATGTATTGAGGGGGAATCGCCGGTACCGCTTCCGCTGTCACCCGTACAAACTACTAAGCCTGGGTGGCGGGCCGGTGACGGCGCACGGGGCGGGACGGGACCGGTAGGCATTCCCATTGGGTCTGGCTGATCGCAACCGTTGGCGTGCGGGCCGGGCGTCCCTATCGTGGCGCCGTGCGGCTATTTCTGGCAGATGATGCGTGGAGCGAGTTGACCTCCGGTGCCGAACCGGCGGTGCGGGTGGTCGCCGCCGACCTGGGCCAGGCCAGGCGTGCCAGGGCCAGGCTGCGCGGTGGGCCGGAACGGGTCGCGGTGATCCTCGACATCGAGGTGGCGGTCGACGGTGATGTGCGGGCGGCGTTCGCGTCGCTGGACGGCAAGACCGTCGGGGTCCGATACGCCGGGACCATCGACGGGCTGGCCGGGCTGATCGCCGATATCGAAACCGCCGAGGTGGCCGACGGCGTGACGCTGGTCGCGGCATCGGCCCAGGACCTGCGCGGGCTGGGCGAGGACGTGCTGCGCCGGCTGACCGAGCGGGGTCGTATCTCCGCCTGAGGCCGCACCTCGCCATTCAATTCATGCATTAGTGAGTGCCAAATCGGTCTTGGACATGAATTGATTGGGGTCCTAGCGTTGGACGCGTGACCACCCGACTGACCGCCCACCCGACCGGCCAGATGATCATCGCCGGCCGGCCCGTCGCAGGAACCGGCGCCGAGATCCGGGGATACAACCCCGCCACCGGCCAGACGCTGGAACCGGCCTTCCGCTATGGCGACGAGACGCATGTAGACGCCGCCTGCGCGGCCGCCGCCGACGCGTTCGGGCCGTATCGGGCCACCACCGCCGAGCGGCGCGCCCAATTCCTTGAGGCCGTCGCCTCGAGCATCGAGGACATCAAGGCCGAGCTGGTGGAGCGCGCGGTCGCCGAGAGCGGTCTGCCCGAGGCCCGCATCGCCGGCGAGGTGGGCCGTACCACCGGCCAGCTCCGGCTGTTCGCCGCGGTGCTGCGCGAAGGCAGCTGGAACGGTGCCCGCATCGACCCCGCGCAGCCCGGCCGCAGCCCGCTGCCGCGAGCCGATATCCGACAGCGCGAGGTGCCGCTCGGCCCGGTCGCGGTGTTCGGCGCGAGCAACTTCCCGCTGGCCTTCTCCGTCGCCGGCGGCGACACCGCCTCGGCGCTGGCGGCCGGCTGCCCCGTGGTGGTCAAGGCCCACGACGCGCACCCGGGTACCTCGGAACTCGTCGGGGCGGCGATCACCCGCGCCGTCGCGCAGACCGGGATGCCCGCGGGCACCTTCTCGCTGCTGTTCGGCCCGGGACCGGCCCTGGGCACCGCGCTGGTCACCGACCCGCGGATCAAGGCCGTCGGATTCACCGGATCCCGTTTTGCCGGAACGGCTTTGGTGGCAGCGGCGGCCGCACGCCCGGAACCCATCCCGGTGTATGCCGAGATGAGTGCCATCAACCCGGTGTTCCTGCTCGAGGGCGCCCTGGCCGCCCGCGGCGCCGAGATCGGTAAGGCCTTCGTCGGTTCGCTCACCATGGGGTCCGGACAGTTCTGCACCAACCCCGGGCTGGTACTCGCGGTGGACGGTCCCGGGCTGGCGGAGTTCCTGTCCGCCGCCGGCGCCGCGCTCGGCGCCACCCCGGCCACCCCGATGCTGACCCCGGGTATCGCCGCGAGTTACGCCAAGGGCGTGGACACACTCGGTGACATCTCCACCGAGGTTGCTCGGGGAAAGCCCGCTGAGAGTGAAACATTCTGCCAGCCAGCTCTTTTCAGTACCGATGCGGCGACGTTCCTGGCCACGGACGCGCTGCAGGCCGAAGTGTTCGGAGCCTCCAGCGTGCTGATCCGGTGTGCCGACATCGACGAGATGGTGGCGGTCGCCACCGGCTTGGAGGGCCAGCTGACTGCGACCGTGCACGCCGAGGAATCCGACTACGGCGTCGCCGCCAAGCTGCTGCCCGTGCTGGAACTCAAGGTCGGGCGCATCCTGTTCAACGGGTGGCCGACCGGTGTCGAGGTCGGGCACGCCATGGTGCACGGCGGACCGTACCCGGCCACCTCCGACTCCCGCACCACCTCGGTGGGGGCCCGCGCCATCGAACGGTTCCTGCGCCCGGTGTGCTACCAGGATGTCCCCGATGCGTTGCTGCCCAGCGCCATTGCCGACGGCAACCCGGACGGCCTGTGGCGCCGGGTCGACGGCCAACTCACCCGTGACTGACTTTCACCACCGATCCCCTTAGGAGTCCTCCCATGCTCGATGGCGTGTTGTTCTTTCCCGTCACCCCCTTCACCGCCTCCGGTGAGCTCAATCTCGAAGCGCTCGCCGCGCACGTCGCCAGGGGAGTCGACGCCGGACCCGGTGGTGTCTTCGTCGCCTGCGGCACAGGTGAATTCCACGCGCTGGAGTCCCACGAGTTCGCCGCCGTGGTACGCACCGCGGTGGCGGCCACCGCCGGCCGGGTTCCGGTGTATGCCGGAGCGGGCGGATCGGTGGCCCAGGCCAAGATCTTCGCCAAGGCCGCCGCCGACGCCGGCGCGGACGGATTGTTGCTGCTGCCACCGTATCTGGTGACGATGTCGCAACAGGGCCTGGTCGACTACACCCGCGAGGTGGCCGGCGCCACCGGCCTGCCGGTGATCGTCTACAACCGCGCGAATGCCCGCTACACCGAGGCCTCCGCGGTCGAGGTCGCGCAGCTTCCCAACGTCGTCGGGTTCAAGGACGGCACCGGTGACATCGACCGGGTGGCACGCATCGTGCGGGCCGTCACCGACGCATTGGCCACGTCGGGCAAGGCATTCCAGTTCTTCAACGGGCTGCCCACCGCCGAGGTGTCCCAGCAGGCCTACCGCGCCATCGGGGTGACGCTGTACTCGTCGGCCACCTTCGCCTTCGCCCCCGAACTGGCGCTGGCCTACTACCGGGCGCTGGAGGAGGGGAACGAGGACGCGCTGGCCGCGCTGCAGCGCGAGTTCTTCCACCCGCTGGTCCGGCTGCGCGACACGGTGCCGGGCTATGCCGTCTCGCTGATCAAGGCCGGCGTGACGATGGAAGGCATCGACGCCGGGCCGGTGCGGGCCCCGCTGGTCATGCCGTCGCCCGAACACCTCACCGAGCTCACCCAGATCGTCAAAGCCGGCCGCGCGGTGCTGTGATGGCCGCTGCGCCCATCCGCATCACCGGCGCCCGCATCACCCCGGTGGCGTTCGTCGATCCGCCGTTGCTCAACACCGTCGGCGTGCACCAGCCGTATGCCTTGCGGGCGATCATCGAGCTGGACACCGACGCGGGTCTGGTCGGCCTCGGCGAGACCTACGCCGATACCAGGCATCTGGCCCGGCTGGATGCCGCGGCGTCGGCGATCACCGGGCTGGATGTGTTCGCGCTCAACGCCATTCGGTCCGCCATCGCCGACCGGCTGCGCGGTGACGACGCCGCCGTGGGGACCGCCGGGATGATCACCACGGCCAGTGCCGTCGATCAGGTGTTCTCGCCGTTCGAGGTGGCCTGCCTGGATGTGCAGGGCCACGCCACCGGCCGGCCGGTCTCGGATCTGCTCGGCGGCGCCGTGCGGGCCGCGGTGCCGTTCAGTGCGTATCTGTTCTACAAGTGGGCGTCCCACCCGGGCCACCAACCCGACTCCTGGGGGGCCGCCCTCGACCCGGACGGTCTGGTCGCCCAGGCTCGGCGGATGATCGACGAATACGGTTTCACCGCAATCAAACTCAAGGGCGGGGTGTTTCCGCCTGAGGAGGAGATGGCGGCCATCGAGGCGCTGCACGCGGCGTTTCCGGATCACCCGCTGCGGCTGGACCCCAACGCGGCCTGGACCCCGCAGACCTCGGTCAAGGTGGCCTCCGGGCTGGCCGGCATCCTGGAGTACCTGGAGGATCCCACGCCGGGTATCGAGGGGATGGCCGAGGTGGCCGCGCAGGCACCGATGCCGCTGGCCACCAACATGTGTGTGGTGGCCTTCGACCAGTTGGCTCCTGCGGTCGCCGCGCGGTCGGTGAAAGTGGTGCTCTCCGATCATCATTACTGGGGTGGATTGCAGCGCTCCCGGCTGCTCGCCGGCAGCTGCGACACCTTCGGGCTGGGGCTGTCCATGCACTCCAACTCGCATCTGGGGATCAGCCTGGCGGCGATGGTGCACCTGGCCGCCGCAACCCCGAACCTCACCTACGCCTGCGACACGCACTGGCCCTGGAAGGTCGAAGAGGTGGTCAAGGCCGGCGTCCTGGAGATCCGCGACGGCTCGGTCGCCGTCCCGGTCACCCCGGGGCTCGGCGTCGAACTGGACCGTGACGCCATGGCCGCACTACACGAACAGTATCTGAGCTGCGGTATCCGCGATCGCGACGACACCGGCTATATGCGCGGTATCGATCCCTCCTTCGAAGCGGTCAGTCCACGCTGGTAGTGGTGCGTACGGCGGCGAAAAGGGCCACCAGCACGTCGACCAGATGCGCGCGTTCCACCTGCACATCGCCCTGCAGCACGGCTCCCACGGTGCTGATCATCCCGCCGACCAGGAACTGGGCGATCAACCGGATATCGGTGGGCAGATTGTCGGGGTCCAGGCCGGGATCACCGCCGCTGGCGGCCGACGAGGCGAGCATGCCCGCGAACCGGCGTGACTCGGCCAGGCTGCGCCGCCCCAGCGCCGGCGAGGCGGTGGCCTCCAGCACCAGGATCCGGCCTTTGCGCGGGTCGCCCAGGATGAGGTCGACCATCTCCTCCAGCACCGCCCGGATCCGGGCGTGGTCATTGGCGGGCGCGCCGGCCAGCGCGGCGACCGACCGTGCGGCGCCCTCCTCGATGACCAGGCTGTACACCGCCAGGTGCAGTGCCTCGATGTCGGCGAAGCTCTCGTAGAAGTACCGGGGCGCCACGCCTGACAGTTCGGTCACACCGCGCACCGTGGTTCCGCTGGTCCCGCGGGTGCCCATCAGCTCCAGCCCGGCGGCCAGCAGCCGGCCGCGGCGCTCGGCGACCCGGTCCGCGGCGTCCTGGCCGCCGTAGCGACGGGTGATGCTGGGCTTGACCTCGGGCACTGAAACATCTTGACACAGACCCCGATCGGCTGGTTTGCTCCATCTGTACACGTATGTTTCCTGTTTTGCCGATGGAGGCCGAAATGACGAGTGCGGCAACGGACATCGGGTCGGCCGTGGCCGTCCCATGGCATGCCGGCCAGCCCGACCACGAATTGGCCGCCGACGTCCGGTGGTGGATGGGCACGCCGCTGGCCTTCGGCCTGTTCGGCAGGCTCGCACTCAACCAGGTGGCCTACCGAAAGGTCGCCGCGGCGGTGGACGCCACCGGTCGGTTCGAGACGAATTTCACCGATCGCGGTATCGGCAGCTTCCTGTGGAACGGCCCGCTTGCCTTCGGTGACGAGGCGGACCGGCGCGCCACCGGTGAACGGCTGAAATCGATGCACGCCGCCGTGAAAGGGTTCGGCAAAGGCGATTTCGAGGGCGAGAGGTACAGCGCGCTGGACCCGAAGCTGTGGAAGTGGGTGGGCGCCACGTCGATCAACATCTTCTACGCGGGCTACCTGGCCGTCTACGGTGACGGGTTCACCGCCGCGCAGCGGGAAGTGGTCTACCGGACCGTGTGTGTGATGGTCGATATCGGTCTGCCCAGCGCGCAGGCCGACGTGCCGGCCACCGCCGCCCAGTGGCACGCCTACTACGACGAGATCGCTGCGACCGAACTCGCGGACAATCCGTTCCTGCAGTGGGCCGACAAGCAGTTCGGGCGGCCGCCGGTCCCGACGCTCTTCGGGCCGCGCTGGCTGCAGCTGCTCATCGGCCCGGCCTGGCGGTCCGCCGTGCCCGTGCTGGCCCGGCCGGCGCGCATCTGCGCCGAATCGGCGACGCACCCGAAGATGATGGAGTTGTTGAACAGTTCCTGGACGCCGGCCAAGAAGGCCGAATTTGCGTTGTATCGCACCGGAATCCGAGCGGCGCGCCGGTGGCTGCCGAAGTGGTTGGTGCTCGAGCCGCTGGCCTACAACCGGTACCGCTATGAGCAATTGCGGGCCGTTCATGCGCGGTATGAGCTGGAGACATTCGCCGTGCCGGTGGACCGGGGAGCCTAGACTGCATCGATGTTCTCGCTGGCGCGGCTGTCCTGTTTCATCGCGGTCGCCGAGGAGCTGCATTTCGGCCGCGCCGCCGAGCGCCTGCACATGACCCAGCCCCCGCTGAGCCGGCAGATCCAGCAGCTCGAGACCGAACTGGGTGTGCAGCTGATCGACCGGACCACCCGCTCGGTCACCCTCACCCCGGCCGGCGTGGCCTTCCTGCCCGACGCCCGGCGCATCCTGCAGCTCGCCGAGAGCGCCGCGCTCACGGTCCGGCGGGTGCCAGCCGGTGATCTGGGCACGGTGGTGGTCGGATTCACCGCCGCCTCGGCGCACGTCGTGCTGCCGCGCTTGCTGGAACGCACCAGGGCCAAGCTGCCCGATGTGAAACTCGAACTGCGCGAGATGGTTTCGGCCGACCAGATCGAGGGGTTGATGACCGGCGAGATCGACCTCGGGATGGTGCGCCCGCCACTCAAGCGCCCAGGCATCGTGTCCCGGCCGCTGCTGCACGAGCAACTGGTGGCCGCACTACCGGCCGAGCACCCGCTGGTCGGGCAGGCCCGCGCGCTCACGCTCAACGATCTGGACGGCCAGGACGTGGTGATGTACTCGCCCGTCCAGGCGCGCTATTTCAACGAACTGCTGATCAGCGCCTTCACCATCGCCGGCGCCACACCTCGGTACGTGCAGTTCGTGACGCAGGTGCACACCATGCTGGTGCTGGTGCGTTCGGGTATCGGGGTGGCGCTGGTGCCGGCGTCGGCGGCCACCCTGCATCCCGAAGGGGTGGTGTTCCGGTCCATCGGGGCGTTCCGGGAACGACCGGTGGAACTGGACGCCGCCTGGCGCGGGGACAGCACCAACCCGGCGCTGTTGCGGCTGCTGCGCGACGTGCTGCCCGCCCGCGAGTGGACCACCGACGATCTGGTGGACGACGTGATCGCCCAGTGAGCGCCGTTGAACTGGATGGCGGCTAAACCCGGGCGGCGGGCGCCAGCACCGGCGTCACCAACTGCCCGGTGGCCAGGAACTCGTCCAGATTGCGCAGGGTCAGCGCCTCCATCGCGGCGCGGGTCTGCACGGTGCCGCTGCCGACGTGCGGCAGCAGCACCACGTTGTCCATGCGCAGCAGCTCGACCGGGACATCGGGTTCGTGCACGAAGACGTCCAGGCCCGCACCGGCCAGCCGGCCGGCACCGAGTGCGGCCACCAGTGCGTCCTCGTCGACGACGCTGCCGCGGGCAATGTTGATGAGGTAGCCCTGCGGCCCCAGTGCCTCCAGGACGGCGGCGTCGATGAGGCCGCGGGTGCCGCTGCCGCCGGCGGCGGCCACCACCAGCACGTCGACGTCGCGGGCCAGCTCGACCGGCGACCCGGCGTAGCGGTACGGCGAATCGGCCACCCGGTGCCGGTTGTGATAGCTGATGGTGCAACCGAAAGCGCTGAGCCGCTTGGCAATTGCGCCACCGATCCGGCCCATCCCGATGATGCCGACGCGGGTGTGGCTGACCTGGCGGGTCAGCGGGTAGTTCCCGTCGATGGGCCAGCGGCCGGCCCGCAGGTAGCGATCGGCGTCGGTGAAGCCACGCAGCACGTCGATCATCAAGCCGACCGCGGTGTCCGCGACACAGTCGGTCAGTACGTCGGGGGTGTTGCTCACCCCGATGCCCGCGGCGGCCGCCGCATCGACATCGGTGGTGTCGTAGCCGACCCCGAAGTTCACCACCGCGCCCAGTGCGGGCAGTGCCGCCATCAGCTCGGCGTCCACGCCGGTGCGGCCCGAGGTCACCACGGCGGTGACGTCGGCGCCGCGGGCGGACAGGAACTCGGCGCGCTCGACGGTCCCGGTGGGCAGCACGAGCGCGTCGTACTCGGTCCGCAGCGTCTGTTCCAGGGAGGGCTTGAGCGGGCCGACCTGCAGTACGAGCGGGCTGGCCGGGGCGGATCTGGGCATGGCTGGACCTTTCTCGTCCTTGCTCTTGGCTCTTCACGCTAAGGATGCCCATGAATACCTGTCCAACACGGAAATAGCATGGGTTGATGCGCAACCGGCATAACCGCCGAAATCCCGGAAGCTCGCGGGTATCAAACGCCGGTCGGGTGGGGTAAAAAGCCAGCTCAAGTGCCAAAACCGCGCCCTCGACCCAGAGCTCCGCCTAGGTGTGAGACCGCCGAATCTGCCCTTTTGGCCGGGTTGACGCGTTTCGCGAGGCGCTCCTACGGTGTGTCTACCGTCACAGATTCCGTCCACATACATGGACATCACACACGGGACAGCCCATTCCCCACCGGAGGATCAGATGGCCGCAACTTCGCTCGCCCGGCTGCGCATGACAGCGCTGGCCGCGGCCGGCACCGTCCTGCTGACCGGCGGCTGTACCGTCGCCAACTCGGGCAAGGGCGGCTACGACCCGGACACCCTGCGCCTGGTCATCTCCCAGGAGCCGCCCACCCTGGAGCCCTGCGAGAGCTCGCTCACCTCGACCGGCATCGTCGTGCGCTCCAACATCACCGAGCCGCTCATCGAGCGCGAGCCGACCACCGGCGCGCTGGCGCCGCTGCTGTCCACCGGATGGCGGCAGGACGCACCCGATCGATGGACCTTCGACATCCGGTCCGGGGTCACCTTCTCCGACGGCGCCCCGTTCACCGCGGCCGATGCGGCGTTCTCGATCGACCGCGCCGTCAACTCCGAACTGGGGTGCAACGTCGACGGCTACGTCTTCGGTGACGAGAAGCTGAAGCTGGCCACCCCCGATGCGCACACCGTCACCATCACCACGGAGAAGCCGGATCCGATTCTGCCGCTGCGCATCTCGTTCGTGGAGATCGTGCCGCGCAGCACCAGTGCCACCTCGAAGGTGCGTGAGCCGATCGGTACCGGACCGTACGCCATCGCCGACTGGGAGTACGGCCAGAAGCTCACCTTGAGCCGCAACGAGCGCTACTGGGGCCCCAAACCGGCTTTCGGCCGCGCCGAGTACCAGTGGCGCAGTGAGGGCAGTGTGCGGGCCGCGATGGTCACCAACGACGAAACCGATATCGCGACGGGCCTCGGACCCGAGGACGGCGCGGGCGAGCTGGGGGTGGAATTCCCCAACAACGAGACCACCGCGCTGCGCATCACGTGTACCGACGCTCCGCTCGACGACATCCGGGTCCGGCAGGCCGTCAACTACGCCGTCAACCGCAAGGGCATCCTCAAGGCGCTCTTCCGGGGGATGGGTCAGTCCGCCGCCCAGCTGGTTCCCGACGGTGTGGTCGGTCACAACCCGGACCTGGCGCCGTGGCCGCACGACGTGCAGGAGGCCAAGCGGCTGGTGGCCGAGGCCAAAGCCGCCGGCGTGCCGGTGGACCGGCAGATCCGGCTCATCGGGCGCACCGCCCAGTTCCCCAACATCACCGAGACCATGGAGGTGATCCAGAGCGAGCTGGCGGAGATCGGCCTCAACACCCATATCGAGATGATGGATACCGCCGGCCAGCTGCAATATCAGCTGCGGCCCTTCCCGAACAACGCCGGGCCCTTCATTGCGATGATCCAGCACGGTAACCAGGCTGGGGACGCGGCATTCAGCGTGGACCAGTACATGCGCACCGACGGGGCGCAAAATGGTTGTGGCACCGAGGTGTTCGATCGAAAAATCGAGGCGGCCGGAGAACTGACCGGCCCGCAACGTCAGGACGCCTACGCCGCACTGTTCGCCGAGGAACCGTCCGAGGTGGCCCAGTTCGCCTATATCGCCCATATGACCGGCATCCTCGGGAAGTCCCCGCGCGTCGATTACACCCCCAACTCCGCCACCGGTGACGAGATGCGCCTGGCCGAGATGACCAAGGCCGGCAACGGCTCTGACTTGTCCGACAGGAGCTGACCAGATGTTCTCCTTCGTCCGGCGCCGCATGTACACCAGCACCATCCCGCTCGTCATCGTGTTACTCGGGGTGTTCCTGCTGGCCCGGCTCACCGGTGATCCCACCAACCTCTACCTCCCGGAGTCGGCCACGGCGGCTCAGCGCGAGGCTTTCGCGCAGTCACACGGATTCGATCGACCGATGATCGCGCAGCTGATGGACTACTTCAAAGGTGTGCTGCACCTGGACTTCGGGACCTCACTGCGCACCGGTGAATCCGCGTCGGAGATGGCGTTGCGGGCGTTCCCGGCCACCCTGCAACTCGCGGTGACCACCATGGCGCTCGCGATCGTAGGCGCCGTCATCGTCGGATGCTGGGCGGCGTACCGGCCCAACTCACTGGCCGACCGCTTTTCCAGCCTGCTGTCCATGACGGCGGCCAGCATCCCCGACTTCTGGTTCGCCATCACCGGGGTCTGGCTGTTCGCGGTGCTGCTCGGCGTGCTGCCGACCTCCGGTACCGACGCCGGCATGCTGTCCTGGATCCTGCCCATCGCCACCCTGATGATCCGCCCACTCGGCGTGCTCACCCAGGTGGTGCGAGGCGCCATGGTGTCGGCGTTGTCAGCCCCGTACGTTCGGCTGGCCCGTAGCAAGGGTGCCGGCGATTTCCGGGTGGTCACCCACCACGCGCTGCGCAACGCCGCCGCGCCGGCGCTGACAGTGGCCGGCGACCTGGCCGTCGGCCTGATCAACGGCGCGGTGGTGGTCGAGGCCATCTTCGGCTGGCCGGGCATCGGAAAGCTGATGATCGACGCGATCCTGCAACGCGACTTCGCGGTGCTGCAGGCTGCGGTGCTGCTCACCGCCGTCAGCATCTTCCTGCTCAACATTCTCATCGACGCCTGTTACGCGTTGCTGGACGCGCGCGTCCGGGAACCTGCGAAAGTGTAGGGAAGACAACATGACTCAGATCGATCTCGTACCGGTCAAACCCACCACCGCCATCGTCGGTGAGCCGGAGACCAAGCCGGGCGCCCGTTCCAAGTGGTTGCACCTGCTGGTCAACGACCGGGTGGCCACCGTCGCCGCGGTGGTACTCGCCCTGGTGATACTCACCGCGGTCTTCGGGCCGATGCTGGTGGGCGGCCTGGCCACGCATATCGACCTGGACAACTCCAATCAGCCGCCGTTCACCCTGGCGCACGGCTGGGCCAACATCCTGGGCACCGACCCGCTGGGCCGCAGCATGCTGGCCCGCCTCGTGGTCGCCTGCCGCACCACGCTTTCGGTGGCGATCCCCGCCGTGGTGATCTCGGCCGTGCTGGGCTCGGTGATCGGCATGTGGGCCGGCTACTACCGGGGCTGGCGGGAGACGGTGGCGATGCGGGTGGCCGACGTCATCATGAGCTTCCCGTCGCTGCTGCTGGCAGTCGTCGTGCTCTACGTGTTCTCACCCAGTGCGGCCAATATCGTGCTGGTGCTGGCCATCACCCGCATCCCGGTGTACCTGCGCACCGCACGGGCCGAATCCGCCGAGCTGTCCAGCCGCGTATTCGTGGATGCCGCAAGGACGTTCGGTGTCAGCGGTTCGTCGATCATCATCCGGCACGTGCTGCCGATCGTGTTGCCCACCCTGCTCACCGTGGCCACCCTGGACTTCTGTTACGTCATGCTGGCGGAGAGCTCACTGAGCTTCCTGGGCATCGGCATCCAGCCGCCGGACGTCAGCTGGGGCCTGATGGTCGCCCAGGGCCGGACCTACCTGCACACCGCCTGGTGGCTGTCGTTCTTCCCCGGTCTGGCCATCGTCATCACCACCGTCTCGGCCACCATCCTGGCCGCCTGGGCCCGCATCGCGACCGATCCCGCGCAGCGGTGGCGGCTCACCGTCCCGAACCGTTTCCCGTCGCTTCGCTCGCCCAGGAGAAAACGCCTGTCCCGCTTCGCCAAAACCGGAAAGGCCCTCTAGATGACCGTGCACTTGGACAGCAAAGTGGCCGAACATCCTGCGGCCACCCACCCCGATGCCGACCCGGCGCTGCGGGTCGACGGACTGACGGTGGACATCCGCACCATCACCGGCACGGTGCGCGCCGTCGATCACGTGTCGTTCGCCGCTCGACGCGGTGAGACGCTGGCGCTGCTCGGCGAATCCGGCTGCGGCAAGTCGATGACCGCCACCGCGCTGGTCGGACTGCTGGAACCGGTCGCCGACGTCGTCGACGGATCCGCCACGCTGGCCGGGGTGGACCTACTGGCCGCCGACCGCAAGACACGGCGCAAACTGGCCGGGCCGGAACTGGCCATCGTGTTCCAGGACGCGCTGACCGCCCTCAACCCGCTGTACACCGTCGGCACCCAACTGGCCGAGCCGTTCCGGATCCACCACGGGATGAAGGCCAAGGAGGCGAAGCGCAAGGCCATCGAACTGATGGCCCGGGTCGGGATTCCGCAGCCGGCCGAGCGGGTGGACTCCTACCCGCATCAGTTCTCCGGCGGTATGCGCCAGCGCCTGCTGATCGCCATGGCCGTCGCGCTCAACCCCCGGGTGCTGATCGCCGACGAGCCCACCACCGCACTCGATGTCACGGTGCAGGCCCAGATCATGGCACTGCTGAAAAGCCTTCGGGCCGAGTTCGACATGGCCGTCGTGCTGATCACCCACGACCTGGCGCTGGTGGCCGAGGAAGCCGACCGCGTCGTCGTGATGTACGCCGGCAACGTCGTCGAGACCGGTCCGGTCGCCGAGGTGTTCACCGACCCCAAGCACCCCTACACCTTGGGTCTGCTGGAGTCCGTCCCGGTCAGCGCCGAACGCGGTGCCGAGCTCAAATCCATCGGCGGCGCCCCACCGGACCTGCATTCCGTTCCCGACGGATGTGTGTACCAGGACCGCTGCCCGCTGGTCCGGGATGTCTGCCGGCAGACCCGGCCAGAGCTGGCCGCCGTCGGGGCGGCCAGGAAATCGGCATGCCACTTCGCCGGGGAGGTCAACCATGACTGAAAATCTGCTGTCCGTGCGCGGGCTGTCCAAGAGCTTCCGGGCCGCAGGCGGTAAGAAGCTGCACGCGCTCGACGGTATCGACCTGGAACTGGGTCGCGGTGAAACCCTGGGCCTGGTCGGCGAATCCGGTTGCGGGAAGTCCACCCTGGCGCGCACCCTGATGATGCTGGAACGACCGGATGCCGGCACCGTCAGCTTCGACGGCATCGATCCGTACCGGTTACGCGGCAAGGATCTGCTGAAGTTCCGCCGCCGGGTACAGATGGTGTTCCAGGACCCGTACGCGTCGCTGAATTCGCGGATGACGGCGGCCGAGATCATCGCCGAACCATGGCGCACGCACAACACGCTGTACCCGTCGCGGCGGGACCGCGACATGCGGGTGCGCGGCCTGCTCGACATGGTCGGGCTGGGGCCGAAGGCATTCGGCAAGTACCCGCAGGAGTTCTCCGGCGGACAGCGTCAGCGGATCGGTATCGCCCGCGCGCTGGCGCTGAGCCCGGACGTCATCATCTGCGACGAACCCGTTTCCGCACTGGATCTCTCGGTACAGGCCCAGGTGCTCAACCTGCTCAACGACCTGCAGCAGGAGCTGAAGATCTCCTACGTGTTCATCTCCCACGACCTGTCGGTGGTGCGCCACGTCGCCGACCGCGTCGCGGTGATGTACCTGGGCCGGATCGTCGAGACGGGGCCGACCGAAGCGGTTTTCGACCAGCCCGAACATCCCTACACCGCGGCCCTGATGTCGGCCGCCCCGAAACTGCACGCCGACCAACGAGCCGAACGCATCCTGCTCAAGGGCGAGGTACCGTCCCCTCTGAACCCGCCGTCGGGCTGCCGGTTCCGCACCCGCTGCGCCCACGCCACCGACATCTGCGCGCAACAGCGACCGCCGCGCGCCGTGGATCCGCAGGAGGCCGGGCACTCGGCCGAATGCCACCATCCCCTTGGCGCCGCGGCAGTCACGTTCTCCCGCAGCGCATGAATGCGGTGAGCCCGGCTGGATACGCGGTCATCGCGACCGCGGTGCTGCTCGCGTCCTGTCTGCAGGCCTCGATCGGTTTCGGGCTGGGCATGCTCGCCGCGCCGGTCGTCGCGCTGGTCGATCCAGGGCTGATCCCGGGCACCTTGATCATGCTGGCCGCCGTCGTGACGCTGATGGTGGTGCTGCGCGAGCGGACGGCCATCGACGTGTCGGGTACCGGTTGGGCGCTGGCCGGCCGGGTGCCGGGAACCATCGCGGGCGCCCTGGTCCTCACCGCGATACCCGAGCGGGCGCTGGCGCTGATGATCGCGGCCGTGGTGCTGGGCGGGGTGGCGTTGACCAGTTCCGGCTGGGTACCGGCGCCACGCCGACGGAATCTGGTGTTGGCGGGGGCGACCTCGGGAGTGCTCGGTACCGCCACCTCCATCGGCGGACCGCCGATGGCCTTGGTGTGGCAGCGCAGCAGTGGCGCGCGGCTGCGTGGCACGATGGCCGGGTTCTTCCTGATCGGGTCGCTGATGTCGTTGACGACACTGGCCGTCACCGGCGCGGTGGACCGGCACACCCTGGTGATGTGCGCGCTGTTGATCCCCGCCACCGTCGGCGGATATGTGCTGTCCCGCTACGCGAATCGGCTGTTGAACCCGCAGCGCCAGCGGTGGACGGCGATCACCGCGTCCGCCACCGGAGCCGTCATCCTCGTCGTCCAGCAGATGGGACTGATATGAGCGAACAGAACGTGCGCCCGATTTCCCCTGGCGTGAAATCGGCCGCACGCACCGTGGAACTCCTGGAGTATCTGGCCGACCGGCAGGACCAGCCGGCGCGCATCCGCGACGTCAGCGCCGCCCTCGACATGCCGCGCAGCAGCGCGCACGCCCTGTTGCGTACCCTCATCGCGCAGGGCTGGGTGCGCTGCGACGCGTCGGGGACGTTGTACAGCATCGGTATTCGCGCCCTGCTGGTCGGCACCAGCTACCTGGACACCGACCCGTACCTGCCCAGCATCACGCCGTTCCTGGACGAACTGCGCGGCATCTGGGATGAGACCTTCCACCTCGCCCGACTGGACGGCTGCGACGTGGTGTACCTGGCCACCCGGGAATCCCGGCAGTACCAGCGCAGCACCAACCGGGTCGGCCGCCGGCTGCCCGCCTACGCGACGGCGCTGGGCAAGGTGCTGCTGTCCGAACAGGTGGGCGCGCAACGAGATTCCCATATCCCGGCCGAACTGATCGGTCTCACCCCGCGCACGGTCACCGACCGCGCGGAGCTGGAGGAAGCGCTGGAGACGGTGCGCATCCGCGGCTATGCCACCGATGACGAGGAGAACACCACGGGTATCCGGTGTTTCGCGGTGCCGCTGCGCTACAGCCGGCCGGCCCAGGACGCCATCAGCGTGTCGGTTCCGCTGGCCAGGCTGACGCCGGGCCGGGAGGCCGATCTCATCGAAGCGCTGTGTGCGGTGGGGGACAAGGTGAGCCGGATGCTTCGCCCGGTCGCCAACGGGGACAAATGGTTTGCCCAGTTCTGAGCGAGAGGTGAATTCATGACGACACACACAACCCCGGTCATCACCGAGATGCGGGTGGTGCCCATCGCCGGGCACGACAGCATGCTGCTCAACCTCAGCGGTGCGCACGGACCCTTCTTCACCCGGAACCTGGTGGTCATCAAGGATTCCGAGGGGCACACCGGTGTCGGTGAGGTACCCGGCGGGGCCGCGATCCAGCACACCCTGGAGGATGCCCGGCCGCTCGTGGAGGGCCGTGGCATCGGCGACTACCACGCGGTGCTGGCCGACATCCGGCGCGAGTTCGCCGGCCGTGACGCGGGCGGCCGCGGAGCCCAGACTTTCGACCTGCGAGTGACGGTGCATGCGGTCACCGCCGTGGAATCGGCCCTGCTCGATGTGCTCGGCCAGCATCTCGGGGTGCCGGTCGCGGCGCTGCTCGGCGATGGCCAACAGCGCACCAGGGTGCAGGCGCTGGGTTATCTGTTCTTCGTCGGGGACCGTACCCGCACCGATCTGGCGTATCTCTCGGCTGCCGACGAGGACGCCGGCGCCGACGAGTGGCTGCGCATCCGACACGACGAGGCAATGACGCCCGAGGCCGTCGTGCGGCTGGCCGAGGCCGCCCGCGAGCGGTACGGGTTCCGTGATTTCAAACTCAAGGGCGGGGTCCTGCCCGCGGCCGACGAGGCCAAGGCGGTGATCGCGCTGGCCGACCGCTTCCCGGACGCGCGAATCACGCTGGACCCCAACGGCGGCTGGCTGCTCGCCGACGCGATCACCACCTGCCGCGAGCTCACCGGCGTGCTGGCCTATGCCGAGGATCCGGTGGGGCCCGAGGGCGGTTTCTCCGGCCGCGAGGTGATGGCCGAATTCAAACGGGCCACCGGGTTGCCCACGGCGACCAACATGATCGCCACCGACTGGCGCGAGATGGGACATGCCATCCGTTCCGGCGCGGTCGACATCCCGCTCGCTGATCCACACTTCTGGACCATGAACGGCTCGGTGCGCGTCGCGCAGCTCTGCGACGCCTGGGGACTGACCTGGGGTTCGCACTCCAACAACCACTTCGACATCTCCCTGGCGATGTTCACCCATGTCGCCGCGGCTGCACCCGGTGCCATCACCGCCATCGACACGCACTGGATCTGGCAGGACGGTCAGCGGATCACCAAGGAGCCGTACCGGATCGTCGACGGCTACCTGGACGTGCCGGATAAACCGGGCCTGGGCGTCGAACTCGACGAGGACCGGGTCGCCGCCGCACATGAGCTCTACCTCGCCGAGGGGCTGGGCGCCCGCGACGACGCGGTGGCCATGCAGTATCTGATTCCCGGCTGGACATTCGACTCCAAACGTCCTGCGCTGCAGCGTGACCTGTGAGCATGCTGATCCTGGTCGCCGACCGCAATCTGGTACCGCACCGGGCCCGCTTCGAAGCGGCGCTGCCCAGCGACGTCTCGGTGGTCTGGGGTGACCACCGGGCGCTGCGCACCGCGGAGGTCTTCGTCGGCGGCAGATTCACCGCCGAGATGGCTGCGGTGGCCGAGAAACTGCGGTTGATTCACGTCGCCGGAGCGGGCACCGACCGGATCGATTTCGCCGCACTGGCACCGGACACCCAAGTGGCCAACACCTTTCACCACGAGCGGTCGATCGCCGAGTACGTGCTGAGCGCGGCCATCATGCTGCGCAGGGACTTCCTGACCCAGGATCGGGCGCTGCGGCATCAGGTGTGGGCCACCTCGGTGTATGACGACGCGATCGCGCAGCCGCCCGCTTTGGGTGGTGCACGAGTCGGCTTCGTCGGGTTCGGGCATATCGGCCGGCGGTGCTGGGAACTGCTGCGCGCGTTGGGATGCACCGGGGCAGCGGTCACCGGGACCGGGCGGGTCGACCCCGCGCACGGTCTGGAGTGGGCCGCGTCGACGGCCGCCCTGGACAGGCTGATGACCGAATCCGACGTGGTGGTCGTCTCCGCCCCGCTGACCGCCGATACCAACGGCATGATCGGGTCCGCGCAGCTACGTGCGCTGGGTGCGCAGGGCGTCCTGATCAATGTGGGCCGTGGACCGCTGGTGCAGGAGCGCGCACTCTACGAAGCACTGCTGCACCGGCACATCCGGGCCGCCGCCATCGATGTGTGGTACAGCTATCCGGCGCCGGGAACCGGTGATGGCGCGCCGGGCACGTGGCCGTTCCACGAGCTGGCCAACGTCCTGATGACCCCGCACTCCTCGGGGGTCACCTCCGACACCTTCGCCGGCCGGGCCGACGGTATCGCCGCCAATATCGGCCGGCTGTACCGCGGCGAGCCGATGGCCAACGTGGTGACTCAGAGCGCGTCGTAGATCAGCCGGAAGTATCGGTCGGTGCGGGCCGAACCCTCCACGCCGGGGCCCATCTTGTTCATCACGTAGGCGATGGTGGCCCCGCGGTCCGGATTCATCGTCTCCCAGGACCCGCCCCAGCCACCCCAGAAGCAGATTTTCTCCTGCGGCACATAGGGAATGGTCGCGGGTTCGGGCAGACCGAACCCGAGGCCCCAGCGCAGCGGGTGCGACGCGAGCACCAGGTCGGGGCCCTGCAGCTGCAGCTCGAAGATCTGCTCGACGGTCTCCGGCCGCAGCAGGGTGACCCCGTCCACGGTGCCGCCCAGCGAGATCACCGACAGGATCTTGGCCAGCGCGCGGGCGTTGGTGTGGCCGTTGACCGCCCCGATATCGGCGGCCCGCCACGCCGCGGTGTTGGCGGTTCTTGGATCGGGTGCCGGGCCGGTGAAGGTCTTGAGCATCGGCTCCGGCCACTGATCCATCGGGGGCAGGTCGAAAGGCTCGGTGGCCGGGATGATCTCGGCGATCCGGTCGGTGTCGGCGGGTGAGGCACCGATCTGGAAGTCGGCATGCAGCGGCCCGGCGATCTCGTCGCGCACGAACTCCTTGAGCGGGCTGCCGGTGACGCGGCGCACCACCTCACCGATCAGGTGCCCGTAGGTCAGCGCGTGGTAACCCGATGCGGTGCCCGGTTCCCACCACGGGGCTTGCCCGGCGAGTGCGGCGGTGGACTTGTCCCAATCCAGTATGTCCTCGGAAACGACCGGCTGATCCCAGCCCGATACGCCCGAGGAGTGGGTGAGCAGATGGCGGATCTGCACATCTTGTTTGCCGTTGGCTGCGAATTCGGGCCAATACCGAGCGACCCGGTCGTGCGCGGCGATCAGGCCGCGATCGATCAGCATCAGCGCCGCCAGGCTGGTCACCGTCTTGGTCGACGACCACACGTTGACGATGGTGTCCTTCGCCCATGGTGTCGTCCTGGCCGCGTCGGCATGGCCGCCCCACATGTCGACGACGGTCTCACCGCCGATGTCGATCGCGATCGCCGCGCCGACCTCCTCGCCGTCGGCCAGGGCGGCCTTGAACGCGTCGGCCACCTTGTCGAATCGGCTGTCCCAACGTCCGTGCACGGTCATCGGGACATCATGCGCTCACGTCAGGCGCTGGCGTCCCAGATCTGGCGAACCTGTTGCACGCCAACGGCGGTCAGCCGGCCGAAGAGCCGCAGCCGGGCCATCCCGCCGTCGGGGTAGATGTCCAGCCGGGCAGCGGCGACCGGCCGGTCATCGTCGATCAGGAAGCGGTGCCGGGTGTCGGGCTGCAACTCGGTGCGCGCCAGCAACTCGAACCAGTCACCGTCGTCGGTGGACCGGCCGGACAGCCTGGCCCAGCCGGGCGCGTTGCCGACGAAGTAGGAGGTGTCCAACTCGGCGGTTGCCAGCACACCCTCGCCGGCCAGGTGCACCTGAACCCAGTCGTTGCCGGTGTCGCGGCGCCGCGAGGTCTCCCAGCCCTCACCCATGTTCCTGGGCGTGCCGGGCAACAGCAGATTGTTGGGCGAGCCATAGAACATGTTGGAGCAGGCCGTGATCCGGCCACCGTTCTCCAGGGCCGCCAGATCCAGCGGCAGCACCTCGGCGAACTGCGGGTCCAGCACGGCCTCGCCGTGCACCCGGAATCGGGCGATACCGCCGTCGGGATACATCGACAACCGCACGTGGGTCCAGCGCCGGGTCGACTTGACCGGCAACGGGTTGCGGGTGTCGCCGTTGACCGCGCTGCGCTCCACGATGGTCGTCCACTCGGTCTTGTGCACCAGTTCCTCGACCGAGGGATGGCCGGGGACGAATGCCGCCTCGACCGAGACGTGCGGGGGATAGTTGCCGGTGAACCAGGCGGTGTCGACCACGGCTCCGTGCACGACGGCCGGTGCGCCGAGCCGGATGATCGCGCGGTCACACGAATCGGCGGTGGTGCCGCGGCGCCTGCGGGTCTCCCAGCCGTCGTAGATCTGGCCCTTGTGCCCGAATGTCGCGGGCCGGTGCTCCGCCGCGGCAGGCGTGATCAGGTTCTCTTTTTCGGCGAACACGTCGTCGGTGGCCCAGACCACCGCACCGCCTGCGGCGCGGGAAGCAAGATCGGGGAAGGCCAGGAAGTGTGGGGGGGTACTGCTCACCAGGCGAGCCTAGTTACCAGTTGTCGAACCCGCCTTCCGGCCCGAGCATCCGCTCCAGCCGGGTCCGGTTGATCTTGGCCAGTTCGTTGCGCACCACCTTGCGCTCCGTCTCGACATCGTGGTGCATGCGGTCGGCGACCGTGGTGAGCACGTCGGGGGCGCACAGCCCCGCGACGTACATGACGAAATCGAATCCGAAGGTGTCGCGGTAGATCTGCTCGGCGCTCTTGAGTGCGGCACGTTCGGTGTCGTCGCACGGCCGCACCGAACACGGGTAGGCCTGCAGGATCGCGTCGACGGACTGCTCGGACAGGGCGAACAGCAGGGCGTCGGCACGACGGAACAGACTGTTGTGATCGGCGTAGGGTCGCCCGGCGGCCAGATCACCGGCCAACGTGACGCAATGACAGCACTCGTAGAGCGCATGTACCGCTTTGCGTTCGGGCAACGCGTTGAACGCGTCCAGGCCGATCCCTTGATGCATCAGCACAAAGCCAATGATCGAAGCCCCAGGGCACAGCGGCGTTACCGCGTGTTACGGCGGTGCTAAATCACCGAAAGAGCGGGAAAGCTCAGTGCCCGTTCTTGAACCGCTCGATCGAACGGGCCAGCTCGGCTTCGGCGGCCTTGCGGTCGGCCCAGTCGGCGGCCTTGACGAACTTGCCCGGCTCCAGGTCCTTGTAGTGCACGAAGAAGTGCTTGATCGCCTCGAGCTCGAACGGCGGCACGTCGGCGAGATCCTGGATGTGGTCCCAGCGGGGATCCCCGGCGGGCACGCACAGCAGCTTGTCGTCGCCGCCGGCCTCGTCGGTCATCTGGAACATCGCCACCGGACGGGCCTCGACGACGCAGCCCGGGAACACCGACTCCGGCAGCAGTACCAGCGCGTCCAGCGGGTCGCCGTCCTCGCCGAGGGTGTTCTCGAAGAAGCCGTAGTCGGCCGGGTAGCCGAACGCGGTGTACAGGTAGCGGTCCAGTTTGACCCGCCCGGTCTCGTGGTCCACCTCGTACTTGTTGCGCGATCCCTTGGGGATCTCGATGACGACGTCGAACTGCTCGCTCAAAGCTCCTCCATGGGACTGATGTCTGCGGGGCCGCCACTGTCGCGGCGCGGGTCCACCCTAGAGGTAGCGATACCCTGCTCTATATGCGGCCTGCTCGGTGGCGCCGATCCACCCACCTGGTGATCGGCCTGGTGGTACTGGTGCTGGTGGCCGTCGTCGTCGGCGTCGCCGCACTGGTGACCTCCGGCGATACCGCTGCCCGCAATACCGACGCGGTCCGGCCGCAACCGGCACCGGCGACCGCCGCCCCGGGGGTGCAGGCGCTGGGCAACGACACCGACGAGCCATCGGCCGCCGGCCTGGCCGCGGCGCTGGCCGGTCCGCTGGCCGACCCCAACCTGGGCATGCTGTCGGGCCGGGTGACCGACGCGGGCACCGGCGCCGAACTCTGGACCCAGGGCGCGAACGTGCCGATGCTGCCCGCCTCGACCAACAAGGTGCTCACCACCACCGCCGCATTGGCCGCCCTGGACCGCGACGCGACGCTGACCACCACGGTGCTGGCCGGTGCCACACCCGGTCTGGTGGTGCTGCGCGGCGGCGGTGACCCGACCCTCTCGGCGGCTCCCGCAGGCAAGCCCACCTGGTACAAGGGTGCCGCCCGGATCAGTGATCTGGCCGATCAGGTGCGCCGCAGCGGTACCAACGTGACCACTGTGCAGGTCGACCTGTCCGCCTACAGCGGGCCCACCATGGCCCCGGGCTGGGATCCCGCCGACATCGACGGCGGCGATATCGCCCCGATGGAGTCGGTGATGCTGGACGGCGGCCGGACCCAACCGGTGTCCACCGAGTCCCGGCGGTCCACCACGCCCGGCCTGGATGCCGGCCGCGCGCTGGCCACCGCGCTAGGGGTGGATCCGGCAACCGTGACCGTGGCGTCGGGCCCGCTCGCCGATGCCCGGGAGATCGCGTCGGTGAAATCGCCGCCGCTGCTGGAACGGCTGCGGCAGATGATGAACGAGTCCGACAACGTGATGGCCGAGTCGACCGGCCGGGAGGTCGCGGCCGCGCTGGGCCGGCCACAGAGTTTCGACTCCGCCGCGCAGTCCGTGCTGACGCAGCTGCGCGGCGTCGGGGTGGACACCGCGGGCGCGGTGCTGGTGGATTCCAGCGGGCTATCCCTCGATGATCGGCTGACGGCGAACACGCTGGACGGGGCGGTCGCCGCAGCGGTCAGCGGGGAGCACCCCGAACTGCGTCCCCTGGTGGACGTGCTGCCGATCGCGGGCGGCAGCGGCACGTTGTCCAACCGCTATCTGGACACCGATGCGGGTAAGGCCGCGGCCGGCTATCTGCGGGCCAAGACCGGATCGTTGACCGCGGTGAACACGCTGGCCGGCATCGTCACCGACGTGAGCGGGCGGGTGCTGACCTTCGCCCTGATGTCGAACAACGCCGGGCCGACGGGGCGGACGTCGCTGGACGCGCTGGCCGCGGTGCTGCGCTCCTGCGGGTGCGGCGGATGAGCCCCACCGGCGGACTGACCGTGGGTGGCGCCGTCGACTGGGAGTTCGCCGCGGGCGTCGGGGCGAAGCTGACCCGGCCCGCCCCGGTCACCACCGACTACACCCGGGACCAGGCCGTCGCCCAGCTCGCCGAACTGGCCCGCCGCGCTGAGCTTCCGGTGCGCGAGGTCACCGGTCTGAACGAGGGCGCCGACATCCCGGAGGCCCGCGTGGTTGATCGCCCGCAGTGGGTCCGGGCGGCCACCGCGTCGATGCGGGTGATGACCGGCGGCACCGAAACCCCAGGCGGGCCGCTCACCTCCAAGATCACCGGCGCGCAGACCGGTGCGGTGCTGGCCTTCGTCTCGTCGGGCATCCTCGGGCAGTACGACCCGTTCGCCGGCGGGCTGGAGCGAAGCGACTCGGGGGGTGTCGCCCTCCCCGGGGGGGAACTGCTGCTGGTGTACCCGAATGTCATTGCGGTGGAACGTCAACTGCGGGTCGACCCCACCGACTTCCGATACTGGGTATGCCTGCACGAGGTCACCCACCGGGTGCAGTTCCGGGCCAACCCGTGGCTGGCCGAACACATGTCGTCCGCGCTGGCCACGCTGACCCAGGACGCCGGCGACCAGGTCGGCGAGGTGGCCGGCCGGCTGGCTGAATATGTCCGCGGACAGCGCAAAGGTCAAGCGGCCGAACCGAATCCGGGCGGAGTGGTCGGCTTGCTGCGGGCCGTGCAAGCCGAACCGCAGCGCCAGGCACTGGACCGCCTGCTGGTGCTGGGTACGCTGCTGGAAGGGCACGCCGAGCACGTGATGGATGCGGTCGGGCCGGCCGTGGTGCCGTCGGTGGCCACCATCCGGCGGCGGTTCGACGAGCGTCGTCAACGCAAACAGCCTCCACTGCAACGGATCATCCGCACTCTGCTCGGGTTCGACGCCAAGATGAGCCAGTACACCCGCGGCAAGGCCTTCGTCGACGATGTGGTTGCCCGGGTCGGGATGTCCCGGTTCAACACCATCTGGACGGACGCCGCGACGCTGCCGCTGCCCGCGGAAATCGAAGAGCCACAACGGTGGATCGACCGGGTGCTGTAGCCGCGCTGCGGTCCGCGGTCGGCGCGTTCGGCGCGGCGCACGGAATGCGACGCTGGTGCGTCGGACTGTCCGGGGGTGCGGATTCGCTGGCCCTGACCGCCGTGGCGGCGTTGGTGGCGCCGACCGTCGCGCTGATCGTGGACCATGGGCTGCAAGCGGATTCGGCCGACGTCGCCCGCACCGCACACGCGCAGGCGTTGCGGCTGGGATGCGTCGACGCGCAGATCCTGCGCGTCGAGGTGGGCACCGCGGGCGGCCCGGAGGCGGCGGCCCGCACGGCCAGATACCGGGCACTGGAGCGCGCCCGCGCCGGGCTGCCCGTCCTGTTGGCGCACACCCTCGACGACCAGGCCGAGACGGTGCTGCTGGGGTTGGGCCGCGGCTCCGGTGCCCGGTCCATCGCCGGGATGCGTGAGTTCGACGACCCCTGGGGCCGCCCCCTGCTGGCCGTGCGGCGGGCGACGACCAGGGCCGCCTGCGCCGAACTCGGCCTGGACCCGTGGCAGGACCCGCACAACAGCGATCCCCGCTACACCAGGGTCCGGTTGCGCGCCGAGGTGCTGCCGCTGCTGGAGGAGGTGCTCGGCGGTGGGGTCGCCGGCGCGCTGGCCCGCACCGGTGCGGCGCTGCGCGAGGATGCCGAGGCGCTGGACGCGCTGGCCGAGCGGGCGCTACCGGAGGTGCGGTGCGGTGCCGGGCTGGAGGTGAGTGCATTGACCGTGCTGCCGGGCGCGGTGCGCCGCCGGGTGATCAGACGGTGGCTGCTCGAGGCCGGCGCGCGCGACCTCACCAACGGGCAGATCCGCGGGGTGGAGGCCCTGGTCACCGCGTGGCGGGGGCAGGGCGGGGTGGCGGTCGGGTCGGCGTTGCGGCGGGTCCGGCTGTTCGCCACCCGCCGCGACGGGGTGCTGACGATGCACACCGAACCGGTCTGACGTTGGTTCCGGACGGGTTGACGTGGCACGCTGTGGGCGTGCCTGCGCATACCGCTGCCGAGTTGTACTCCGGTGACATCGAGTCGGTGCTCTACACCGAGGAGCAAATCCAGACGCGGGTGGGCGAACTCGCCGCCCGGATCGCCGAGCACTACGGCGAACTCGTTGCGGGCGAGGACGATCTGCTGCTGGTGACGGTGCTCAAGGGTGCGGTGATGTTCGTCACCGACCTGGCCCGCGCCATCCCGCTGCCCACTCAGCTGGAGTTCATGGCGGTCAGCTCCTACGGTTCCTCGACATCGTCGTCCGGGGTGGTGCGCATCCTCAAGGACCTGGACCGCGATATCAACGACCGCCACGTGCTGATCGTGGAGGACATCGTCGACTCCGGACTGACCCTGTCCTGGCTGTTGCGCAACCTGGCCACCCGGCGCCCGCGCTCACTGCAGGTGTGCGCGCTGCTGCGCAAGCCCGACGCCGTGCGCGCCGACGTGGACATCTCCTATATCGGCTTCGACATCCCCAACGAGTTCGTGGTCGGGTACGGGCTGGATTACGCCGAGCGCTACCGCGACCTGCCGTTCATCGGCACGCTGGAACCCAAGGTGTACGAGCACCCGTAAGCGGCGCACAATGCGGTGATGACCGAAACAGCCCTTCGGATCTGCCCACTGTGTGAAGCCACCTGTGGCCTGGTCCTGACAGTCGATGCCGGCCGGGTCACCCACGCCCGCGGCGATGCCGACGACGTGTTCAGCGCGGGCTTCATCTGTCCCAAGGGTGCCAGCCTGCCCGGGCTGGACAACGACCCGGACCGGTTGGCCGGTCCGCTGATCCGGCGGGACGGCGAACTGGTCGAGGCGAGCTGGGCGGAGGCCTTCGAGGCGGTCGCCGCCGGGCTGAGCGGTGTGGTCGCCGCGCACGGGGGGACATCGGTCGGGGTGTATCTGGGCAACCCGAATGCGCACACCGTCGCCGGGGCGCTGTATGCCCCGGTGATCGTCAAGGCGCTGGGCACCCGGCAGGTGTTCTCGGCGAGCACCCTGGACCAGATGCCCAAGCACGTGTCGCTCGGTTACCTGTTCGGCAGCCCGGTCGCGTTCACGGTCCCCGACATCGACCGCACCGACCATCTGGTGGTCATCGGTGCGAATCCGTTGGTGTCCAACGGTTCTCTGGCCACCGCGGCCGATTTTCCCGGCAAGCTGCGGGCGCTGCGCCGGCGCGGTGGCCGGCTCACCGTCATCGACCCGGCCCGCACCAGGACCGCCGCACTGGCCGACCGCCACATCGCGCCACGCCCCGGCACCGATGCCGCACTGCTGTTCGCCGTGGTGCACGTGCTGTTCGACGAAAATCTCACCGATCTCGGCCAGATCGCCGCACTGGTCAACGGTGTCGACGAGGTGCGCGCGCTGGCCGAGGATTTCGCGCCGGAGGTGGTGGCCGAGCACTGCGGTGTCCCCGCTGCCGAGATCCGGGAGCTGGCCCGCGAGATCGCATCGGCACCGTCGGCCGCGGTGTACGGCCGAATCGGTACGTCCACAGTGGAATTCGGCACGATGGGCAGCTGGCTCGTCGACGTGGTGAACATTCTCACCGGCAACCTGGACTCACCCGGCGGGGCGATGTTCCCGCTCGGTGCCGCCGCTCCCGCGCCGAAACCGCCGGGACCCGGCCGCGGATTCCGCACCGGCCGCTGGCACAGCCGGGTGTCCGGGCATCCGGAGGTGTTGTCCGAACTGCCCGCGGCCGCCCTGGCCGAGGAGATCGACACCCCCGGGGACGGCCAGCTCAAGGCGCTGATCACGATCGCCGGGAACCCGGTGTTGTCGGCACCCGACGGGGCGCGGCTGGACCGGGCGTTGGCCGGCATCGGCTTCATGCTGTCGATCGATCCGTATCTCAACGAGACCACCCGGCACGCCGACGTCATCCTGCCACCGCCACCGCCCTCGGCCAGCCCGCACTTCGACTTCGCGCTGAACAATCTCGCGGTGCGCAACAACGTGCGCTACACGCCGCCGGTGTTGCCGCCGGCCGGCGGACGGCCCGACGAGGCCGAGATCCTGTCCCGGGTGGCGCTGATCCTGTACGGGGTGGGCCCGCACGGAGATCCCGCACTGGTCGACGACCAGGTGATCGCCGGCACGCTGGCCAAGGCGACCGCCGACCCGAACTCGGCGGTGCACGGCCGCCCGGTCGCGGAGCTGACCGCGGCGCTGACCGGCGCGCGCGGCTACGAACGCCGGCTCGACATGATGTTGCGGCTGGGCCCCTACGGTGACGGTTTCGGCGCCGATCCGGACGGCCTGACCCTGGCCCGGGTGCAGGCCGCACCGCACGGCATCGACCTCGGACCGCTGAAACCCCGTCTCGCGCAGGTGCTTTCGACGCCGTCAGGTCTGGTGGAGCTGGCACCCGCCGCCCTGGTCGGTGACACCGCGAGGTTGCGGGCCGCGCTGGGGCAATCGGTCGGCGGTTACCTGCTCATCGGCCGCAGACACCTGCGGTCCAACAACAGCTGGATGCACAACGTCGCGACGCTGACCGGTGGGTCCAACAGGTGCACCCTGCAGGTGCACCCCGAGGACGCCGCCGAACTGGGCCTCACCGATTCGGCCAAGGTGCGCGGACCGGGCGGCGAACTCATCGCCCCGGTGGAGGTGACCGCGAGTATGCGCCGCGGCGTGGTGTCGCTGCCGCACGGCTGGGGTCACGACCGCGCGGGCACCCGGCTCGGCGTCGCGGCGGCCGACCCGGGCGTCAACGTCAATCAGCTCAACGACGGCGGCACGCTGGACCCGTTGTCGGGCACCGCGGTGCTCAACGGCATCCCGGTCGACATCGCGCCCGCGGGTTAGGTCAGCTCCCAGACCACCGTCACCGAGAACCCGACGGTCTGCTGTCCCGGTTCCAACGGCACGGCCTCGGCCATCGCCGCCCGCGGCATCGGGGTCGGCGGGTTGGGGCCGGGGGGACCTGAAGCCTCGGAGATCGAGATGACCTTGCCCAGCGTCAGTCCGGACAGCTGGGCGTACTGTGCGGCGCGGTCTTTGGCGTCATCGAAGGCACGCGCACGCGCGTCCTTCACCAGCTGCGAATCGTCGGTGATCGAATAGTTGATCGAGTTGATCCGGGTGGCTTCGCCGCCGGTGTTGACGATCAGTGCCAGCACATTCGACGCGGTGTCGGTCTTGCGGATCTTGACGTCGATGGAGTTGCTCGCGCGGTAGCCCGAGATGGTCGAGCCGTCGATGTTGTACTGCGGTTGCAGGGACACCTGGGAGGTGCTGATGTCCGACTTGTCGATGCCGGCACCGCCGAGTGCGGTGATCACCGCCTGCTGGCGCTGGCTGGTCTGGTTCAGCGCCGCGGTGATATCGGGCGCGGTGGCCTCCATCGACGCCGCCACCGTCAGCGTGTCGGGGGTGCCCTGCACCTTCCCGTTGCCGATCACCGTCACCTGGCGCGTCGCCTCGGTGCCGGCCGACGGTGAGGCGGCCGGTTTGGAGTCACAGGCCGAGACGCCGAAGGCCAGCGCCGCAGCGATAGTGGCGAAGCAGATCCGGACCGGTGCACGGTGTGCAAGGGGCATGTTCGCACCCTAGCGGCTGCCGCGGGCGTACCTGGTCAAGGCAACTTGATCGCCGACATGTACATCTCCACGATCGGTGTGTAGAGGTCGATATCGTCGAGTTCGCTTCCCAGGACGACCGAATCGCTGGTCGCGATGAGCGCGCGGGCGAAGGTCTGCGCCGGGATCTGCAGGGTGGCTCCGAGCCGGTCCAGGCCTTCGGCGATGAACATGGTCAGGTTGTCCAACACCTCGGCGCGTTTGGCCGCCACCCATTCCCGGGCGTCCGGGTTGCGCAACAGATAGAGCGTGAATTCGTGCCCGAGTGCGGCGTGCTCGGTCCCGTGGTCCTTGGACAGCTGGCGCCACCGCTGCGCGATGCCCTCGAGTTCACGGGCGCCGACCTCGGTCGACTGGCCGAGCGCTTCGGCGAAGGTGTCGAAATAACGGCGCCAGTAGCGGTCACTGACGGACAGGACAGCTCCTCCTTGGTGGCGAAGTGCTTGTAGATCGCCCCCTTGGTGTAGCCGGCCGCGTAGGCGATGTCGTCGAGAGTCGCTGCGGTGAAACCTTTTTCGGCGAACACTTGCTCACCGGCGTCCAGTAGCAGGCAGCGGGTGTGCTCGAGCCGCTTGTCCCGCGTCCAGCGCTGCACCATGCCGGCAATTCTGCCACGACTCCGAGATTCCAATCAAGATTTTAGATACTGACCGGTATATTCACGACGAGCCAGTCGCCAGACGCGCCGGAAGGGCGAATTCCATGAGTGATCTGTCCAGTAAGACCACGCCGCCCACGGGCATCGAGACGGCGGAGAAGAAGATCAAGCCGGTGCAGCTCTGGGCCACCGCGGGCGGTCTGTTGTTGGCGCTGCAGATCTATGTGTGGTCCCGATGGATCACCGGACCGTATTTCGTGCGGGTTCCCGCGGGCCCGACGGATCCGCCCATCCACATGAAGATCATGCTCACCACCAACGCGGTCCTGATGTGCATCGGCCTGCCCGCCGCGGTGTGGTGGTTCCTCATCCGGCCGTGGATCCGGGAGCGGCGGATCACCCTGGACGGTCTCCTGCTGGCGTCGTGCAGCCTGTTCTTCTTCCAGGACCCGCTGCTGAATTACTTCAACACCTGGTGCACCTACAACACCTGGCTGTTCAACCGCGGTTCCTGGTCATCACACATCCCGGGCTGGGTGTCACCGGAGTCGCCGGGCCGTCAGGTCGCCGAGCCGCTGCTGATCAATGCGACGGGTTACGGGATGGTGCTGATGTTGACCATCGCCGGCTGCGCGATCATGCGCAAGATCAAGTCGCGCTGGCCGGCGATCAGCAACCTGCGACTGATCCTGGTCACCTACGCCGTGGCCATCCTGGCCGACTTCGTGATGGAGGGGCTGATCATGCTGCCCTTCGGGCTCTACACCTATCCCGGTGCCATCCGGTCGGTCTCGGTGTTCGCCGGCACCTACCACCAGTGGCCCATCTATGAAGGCCTGAT
The DNA here is from genome assembly GCF_054404835.1 of Mycobacterium sp. BMJ-28. NCBI lineage: Bacteria > Bacillati > Actinomycetota > Actinomycetes > Mycobacteriales > Mycobacteriaceae > Mycobacterium > Mycobacterium sp. BMJ-28. Next base: position 449,968 of record NZ_CM136783.1, read on the forward strand.
GTGGGGCGGCGTCATGACGGCCCTGTGCTGCCTGCGGTTCTTCACCGACGATCGCGGCCGGACCGTTGTCGAACGAGGACTCGACCAGTTGGGCGGCGGCCTGGTCAGACAACAGGTCATCCGGTTCCTGGCCATCTTCGCGGCCGTCAGCGCGGCGTTCTTCTTCCTCTACAACGTGCCCGCGCAGTGGATCGGGATGCACTCCGATCCCTGGCCGGCCGACCATCTCAAGCGGTCCTACTTCAACGGCGGGATCTGCGGTGACGGCACGGACACCCCCTGCCCCGACCCGATCCTGCCGATACCCACCAAGCGCTCCGGATACATCGACACCGACGGGAAGTTGGTGCTCCCCGAGGGCACACACCTACCGGACACCGTGCCCTTCGAGCGGGGAAACTGAGGGCGCCGGTGCGCGCGAGGCCCAGTCGAGCAGTTCGATCCCACGGCGGGAACTATCGATCGTTGGTGTAGCGGTAGCCTGAAAGTTCTGTACTGCGCACATTGGAAGGACCGGGCCGGTCCAACCGCCGGCGAAAGACATCGATGAACCGAAAAAACGTGATCCGCACACTCACCGCGATCGCGGTGGTGCTGCTGCTGGGTTGGTCCTTCTTCTACTTCAGCGATGACACCCGCGGATATAAACCCGTCGACACGTCGGTGGCGATGGCGCAGATCAGCGCCGACAACGTCAAGAGCGCCCAGATCGACGACCGCGAACAGCAGTTGCGCCTGGAACTGAAGTCCGGCAACGGCGACACCGAGAACAGTGACAAGGTCATCACCAAGTACCCCAGCGGGTACGGCGTGGACCTGTTCAATGCGCTGAGCGCCAAGCACGCCAAGACCAACACCGTGGTCAACCAGGGCAGCGTGCTGGGCTCGCTGCTGATCTACATGCTTCCGCTGTTGCTGCTGGTCGGCCTGTTCGTGATGTTCTCCCGGATGCAGTCCGGCGGCCGGATGGGCTTCGGGTTCGGCAAGTCCAAGGCCAAGCAGCTGTCCAAGGACATGCCCAAGACCACCTTCGCCGACGTCGCCGGTGTCGACGAGGCCGTCGAAGAGCTCTACGAGATCAAGGACTTCCTGCAGAACCCGAGTCGCTACCAGGCGCTCGGCGCCAAGATCCCCAAGGGCGTGCTGCTGTTCGGCCCGCCCGGCACCGGTAAGACGCTGCTGGCCAGGGCCGTGGCGGGCGAGGCCGGGGTGCCGTTCTTCACCATCTCGGGTTCCGACTTCGTCGAGATGTTCGTCGGCGTGGGCGCCTCCCGGGTCCGCGACCTGTTCGAGCAGGCCAAGCAGAACAGCCCGTGCATCATCTTCGTCGACGAGATCGACGCCGTCGGGCGTCAGCGCGGCGCGGGTATGGGCGGTGGGCACGACGAGCGTGAGCAGACGCTCAACCAGTTGCTCGTCGAGATGGACGGTTTCGGTGAGCGCCAGGGTGTCATCCTGATCGCCGCCACCAACCGGCCCGACATCCTCGACCCGGCATTGCTGCGGCCGGGTCGTTTCGACCGGCAGATCCCGGTGTCCAATCCCGATCTGGCCGGCCGCCGGGCCGTGCTGCGGGTGCATTCGGCCGGTAAACCGATCGCCCCCGACGCCGACCTCGAAGGTCTGGCCAAGCGCACCGTCGGCTTCTCCGGCGCCGACCTGGCCAACGTCATCAACGAGGCCGCCCTGCTCACCGCTCGCGAGAACGGCACCGTCATCACCGGGCCGGCCCTGGAAGAGGCCGTCGACCGGGTGCTCGGCGGGCCGCGCCGCAAGGGTCGCATCATCAGCGAGTTCGAGAAGAAGATCACCGCGTATCACGAGGCCGGGCACACCCTGGCCGGCTGGGCGATGCCGCACCTTGACCCGGTGTACAAGGTCACCATCCTGGCCCGCGGCCGCACCGGCGGGCACGCGGTCGCCGTCCCCGAGGACGACAAGGGATTGCAGACCCGGTCGGAGCTGATCGCCCGTCTGGTGATGGCCATCGGTGGCCGCGCCGCCGAGGAGCTGATCTTCCGCGAGCCGACCACCGGCGCGGTGTCCGATATCGAGCAGGCCACCAAGGTCGCCCGCGCGATGGTCACCGAACACGGCATGAGCCCGAAGCTCGGCGCGGTGCGCTACGGCACCGAGCACGGCGACCCGTTCCTCGGCCGCACCATGGGTACCCAGGCCGATTTCGGTCACGAGGTGGCGCGCGACATCGACGACGAGGTCCGCAAGCTGATCGAGGCCGCCCACACCGAGGCGTGGGAGGTGCTCACCGAATACCGGGAAGTGCTCGACACGCTGGCCGGCGAGCTGCTGGAAAAGGAGACCCTGCACCGCCCGGATCTGGAGCGCATCCTCGTCGACGTGAAGAAGCGCCCCCGCCTGACCATGTTCGACGATTTCGGGGGCCGCATCCCGTCGGACAAACCGCCGATCAAGACCCCGGGCGAGATCGCGATCGAGCGTGGCGAGCCGTGGCCGCCGCCCGTCCCGGAGCCGGCATTCCGGGCCGCCATGGCCAAGGCGAATGCCGCGGCCGAGGCCGCCACCGGCCAGAACGGCAATGGCACCGGTCACGGCAACGGCTACCCCAACGGCGCCAACGGCGCACCCAACGGTGCCCAGCCCGACTACGGCGCACCCGCCGGGTGGCACGCTCCCGGCTGGCCGCCCCGCCAGCCCGGCAGCCAGCCTCCGCCGCAGGGCTACTGGTACCCGCCGCAGCATCAGCAACCCGCGCCCGGGTATCCGCCGCAGCAGCAACAGCCGTATCCGCAGTACCCGCCCACACACGGAGAACAGGCCCCCGAGGAGCGCCGATGACGGCGAGCGATGTCACAGCTGCCAACCGTGATTTCGACCAGCCGCGCGCCGAGGCCGCAGTGCGCGAACTGCTGATCGCCGTCGGGGAGGACCCGGACCGGCACGGCCTGGTCGACACCCCGGCCCGGGTGGCACGCGCCTACCGGGAGATCTTCGCCGGGCTGTACACCGATCCCGACGCCGTCCTCAACACCACGTTCGACGAGCAGCACGACGAGTTGGTGCTGGTGAAACAGATCCCGATGTATTCGACGTGTGAACACCATCTGGTGTCGTTCCACGGTGTGGCGCACGTCGGATACATTCCGGGGCTGGACGGTCGGGTCACCGGCCTGTCCAAGATCGCCCGCCTGGTCGATCTCTACGCCAAGCGCCCGCAGGTTCAGGAGCGCCTGACCGCGCAGATCGCCGATGCCCTGATGCGCAAGCTGGACCCGCGCGGGGTGATCGTGGTGGTCGAAGCGGAGCACTTGTGCATGGCGATGCGCGGCGTGCGCAAGCCCGGCGCGGTGACCACGACCTCGGCGGTGCGCGGACAGTTCAAGACGGACAAGGCGTCCCGGTCCGAGGCACTGGACTTGATCCTGCGCAAGTGAATCTCCCCGGTCGGGTTCCCGTCGCTTCGCTCGCCCCGGGCACTCATCCCGTTGCTTCGCTCGCCCCGGTGGTGATGGGTGTCGTCAACATCACCGACGACTCCTTCTCCGACGGCGGGCAATACCTGGACCGCGACCGTGCCGTCGCGCACGCGCTGGCGCTGGTGTCCGACGGCGCCGCGGTGATCGACGTGGGCGGCGAATCGACCCGCCCCGGCGCGACCAGGATGGACCCCGCGGTCGAGACCGCCCGGGTGGTGCCCGTCATCGAAGACCTTGCCGCACTGGGGCTCACGCTCAGCATCGACACCATGCACGCCGCGGTGGCCGAGGCGGCGCTGACGGCCGGCGCCCAGATCGTCAACGACGTGTCCGGCGGCCGGGCGGATCCGGCGATGGCGGGTCTGATCGCGCAGGCCCGGGTGCCGTGGATCCTCATGCACTGGCGTTCCGTCGGCGCCGACCATCCGCACCAGGCGCCCCACTACACCGATGTGGTGGCCGAGGTACGTGACGAGCTGATGCGCAGTGTCGACGCGGCGGTATCGGCGGGGGCGGACCCCGCCAAGCTCATCATCGACCCGGGTCTGGGATTCGCCAAGACCGCCCAACACAATTGGGCCTTGTTGCGGGCGCTGCCGGAATTGGTCGGGACCGGGATACCGGTGCTGATCGGCGCCTCCCGCAAGCGCTTTCTGGGCACTCTGTTGACCGGTGCCGACGGTGAACCGCGTCCCCCGGCGGGCCGCGAGACCGCGACCGCGGTGATCTCGGCGCTGGCCGCGCGGGACGGAGCCTGGGGAGTGCGCGTACACGATGTGCGGGCATCCGTCGACGCACTGAAGGTGGTGGAGGCCTGGCATGGCTGATCGGATTGAACTGCGCGGCTTGACCGTTCGAGGACATCACGGGGTGTTCGACCATGAGCGCCGCGACGGCCAGGACTTCGTCGTCGACCTCACGGTGTGGGTGGATCTCGCCGCGGCCGCCGCCAGCGACGAGCTGGCCGACACCCTGGATTACGGAGCGCTGGCCCAGCGGGCCGCCGATATCGTCGCCGGACCGCCCCGCAATCTGATCGAGACGGTGTCGGCCGAGATCGCCGAGGACGTGATGACCGACCAGCGGGTGCATGCGGTCGAGGTCACCGTGCACAAGCCGAGCGCCCCGATCCCGCTGACGTTCAACGACGTCGCGGTGGTGGCGCGCCGGTCCCGGCGGCCGCGCGGGGATCGCCCGTGACCCGGGCGGTGCTGTCCATCGGATCCAACCTGGGCGACCGGCTGGCGCACCTGCAATCGGTGGTCGACGGCCTCGGCTCGGCCGTGCTGGCGGTGTCGCCGGTATACGAGACCGATGCCTGGGGCGGTGTCGAGCAGGGACCGTTCCTCAACGCGATCGTCATCGCGCAGGACTCCGGGATGGATCCGACCGACTGGTTGCGCCGTGCCCAGAAATTCGAGGACGCGGCCGGAAGAATACGTGAAATCCATTGGGGGCCACGCACCCTGGATGTCGATGTGGTCACCTGCCAGGACGGTCGCGAACAGCTGCGCAGCGCCGACCCCGAACTCACCTTGCCCCACCCGTACGCGCATCTGCGGGCATTCGTGCTGATTCCGTGGCTGGCCGCCGACCCGGCCGCGCGGCTGTGGGTGACCGGCACGGACCGGCCGATCACCGAACTGCTCGCCGAACTCGACGCGAAGGAACGCGCCGGCGTCCGGCCGACCGATCTGGTGCTGAGCCGCTGATGGGCCCGACCCGCAAGCGCGATCTGGTGTTCGCCACGGTGGCCACCGCCGTGGTGGGCTACCTGCTGGTGGTCTGGTTGTACCGGTGGTTTCCCCCGATCACGTTGTGGACCGGGGTGTCGCTGTTCGTGCTGGCCGGCGCGGAAGCCGGCTGGGGGTACTTCGTCCGGGGCAAGATCCGCGACGGGCGGATCGGGGTCGGCGGGGGCCGATTGCATCCGCTGGCGGTGGCCCGATCGGTCGTCGTCGCCAAGGCGTCGGCCTGGGTGGGCGCCCTGGTACTCGGCTGGTGGGCGGGTGTACTGGGCTATCTGTTGCCACGCCGGGGGGAACTGCGGGTCGCCGGCGAGGACACCGCGGGTGCGGTGGTGGCCGCGCTGTGCGCGTTGGCACTGGTGGTCGCGGCGTTGTGGTTACAGCATTGCTGCAAGTCCCCGGACGAGCCCGACGAGCACAGCGACGCCGCAGCTGAGTAGCCGAATCGCCGTGCCGGTCGACACGCGATGTGACCTGTGAACGGTACAGTCGGCCCATGACCGATCCGTCCCGCGGCATGCGCGTTCGGCGCGTTTCCCGGAGGCCGGGTTGGATCCTGCTGTCGGTGTTGCTGGTGCTGGCCATCGTCGCCAGTTCCGTGCTGGTGTTCACCAATCGCGTCGAGTTGCTCAAACTCGCAGTCGTACTGGCGTTGTGGGCCGCGGTGGTCGCCGCCTTCGTCTCGGTGATCTACCGCAGGCAGAGCGATGTCGACCAGGCCAAGGTGCGGGATCTGAAGCTGGTCTACGACCTCCAGTTGGACCGGGAGATCTCGGCCCGGCGCGAATACGAACTGGCGGTGGAGTCGCAGCTGCGCCGGGAACTCGCGGCCGAACTGCGCGCCCAGGCCGCCGACGAGGTGGCCGCGCTGCGCGCCGAACTCGCGGCGCTGCGCAACAACCTGGAGATCCTCTTCGACACCGATCTCGATCAGCGGCCCGCACTGGAAACCGATCGGCCGGCAGGCCGGGTGATCGCCAGCCGCATCGATGTCGAGGAGCGCAGAGATGCCGATCCCCGCACCGAGGAAAGCCCGATCATCGACGTTCCGGCCGAACCCGATGTGCCCGAGCCGCAATGGGATCAATGGCCGCCGGCCGGCGGCGCCCACCGCCGCTCCGGTGAGGCGCAGCGACCTGCGGCCTGGAGTGAGCCGCCGCCCCCGGTGCGGGAGTCGGTGTGGCAGCCGCCCGTCCAGCCACCGCCCCTGATCCAGCCGCAGAGCCCGCCGCCCCCCGCGTGGAACCCGGCACCGCAGCCACCGCCCTATCCGGCGCCCGAGCCGGCCCGCCAGCCTGCCGCCGACTGGCAGCCTGCGCCGGCCGAAGGTCATTTCATCCCCGCCGGCGCGCCCGGCAGCAATTGGGTGGCGCCGCCGGTCAACGGCACGCCGCCACCGTCGACGCCCGCCCATCCGGAACCGGCCATGACCCCGCCGCCGGTGGAGAACCGGCGCGGGCGCCACTCCAGCAGTGGCGAACCAGAGGCGCCGCCACCGCCGCGCGCCCGGCATTCGGTTCCCCCGGAGACCCGGGAGAACCCCGCCTCGCCCACGCTGGCGACGCCGCCGCTGCCGCCGGAACCGGCCAGGTCGGCCCGGCACCGCAATGCCGACGAACCGCCGCCTGGGCCGGAGACTCCGGACGAGGGCGCAGGTCAGCACGCGGGTGGGCAGCCGGTGTCGGAGTTGCTGTCGCGCCTGCAGGCAGGCAGCTTCGGGGGCCAGCGCAGCGACGGGGGAAGCACCGGAGGCGGGCGGCGTCGACGTCGCGACGAGTGAGCTACGCTCATGGCGACCGTCCGGTACCTGCACGGCAGGACCGGAACGACCGATTCTGAGACATTTGCGAGGTCACTGCGATGGTGCAGTCCCCTTCGGCATCGGAGCCGCAGTGGGATCGTCCCGACGGGTTGCGCCCTGCCCGGCTGACGGTCGGTGTGGTGTCGGCGGGACGGGTCGGGTCCGCGCTCGGTGTGGCGCTGGAGCGGGCCGGCCACGTCGTGGTGGCCTGTAGCGCGATATCGCACGCCTCCCGGGACCGCGCGGCGCGGCGGCTTCCCGACACCGCGATCGTCCCGGTACAGGACGTCGCGGCCCGCGCCGAGCTGTTACTGCTCGCCGTGCCCGACTCCGAGCTGGCGGCGCTGGTCGCCGGACTGGCGGTCACCGGGGCGGTGCGGCCCGGCACCATCGTCGTGCACACCTCCGGTGCCAACGGTGTCGGCGTGCTCGCGCCGCTGACCGAGCAGGGTTGTATTCCGCTTGCGGTGCACCCGGCGATGACGTTCACCGGCGGCGACGAGGACATCGCCCGGCTGGCCGACACCTGCTTCGGTGTCACTGCCGCAGACGAGGTCGGTTACGCGGTGGCGCAGGCACTGGTGCTGGAGATCGGCGGCGAGCCGTTCCGGGTGCGTGAGGATGCGCGCACGCTCTACCACGCGGCTCTGGCGCACGCCAGCAACCACCTCGTCACCGTCGTGCTGGACTCCGTTGCGGCCCTTCGCAATGCGCTGCGCGGGCAGGAGCTGCTCGGCCAGGAGCTGGTCGGTGACGCACCCGGCGGTCTGGCCGAACGGATCGTCGGGCCGCTGGCCCGCGCATCCCTGGACAATGCCTTGCAGCGCGGCCAGGCCGCGCTCACCGGTCCGGTGGCCCGGGGTGACGCGGCCGCGGTGGCCGGGCATCTGCGGTCCCTGCTCGAGACCGATCCCGAACTGGCACAAGCCTATCGGGCAAATTCACTGCGCACCGCCCAGCGGGCGCACGCACCCGAGGATGTGTTCGACGTGCTCAGACGGGACGACAGGACGTGAACGCCACCAAATCGCCGGCTTTCACCGCTGGTGAGCTCAACGTCTACACCCGGCGCTCCGAGGTTGCCGGTGTGACGAGGGCGCTGCGGGCCACCGGCCGTCGGGTGACGCTGGTGCCCACGATGGGTGCACTGCACGACGGTCACCTCAGCCTGGTGCGTGCCGCCAAGCAGGTGCCCGGCGCGGTGGTGGTGGTGTCGATCTTCGTCAACCCGCTGCAGTTCGGGGCCGGCGAGGATCTCGAGGCCTACCCGCGCACCCTGGACGACGACCTCACGGCGCTGCGCGGGGAAGGGGTGGACGTGGTGTTCACCCCGAGTGCGGCCGAGATGTACCCGGACGGACCGCGCACCAGCGTGCATCCCGGTCCGCTCGGCGCCGAACTCGAAGGTGCTTCGCGCCCGACACATTTCGCCGGAATGTTGACGGTTGTGCTGAAGCTGCTGCAGATCGTGGGGCCGGACCGCGCCTATTTCGGCGAAAAGGATTACCAGCAACTGGTGCTGATCCGGCAGATGGCCGACGATCTGAACCTGGACACCCGCATCGTCGCGGTGCCGATCGTGCGGGAATCCGACGGGTTGGCCATGTCGTCGCGCAACCGCTATCTGAGCGAGAGTGACCGCGAGCAGGCGGGTGCGCTGTCCGCGGCGCTGCTGGCCGGAATGTACGGCGCCGGTGAAGGGGTGGCCTCGGCGCTGGATGCCGCCCGCGCGGTGCTCGACGAGGTGCCCGCGCTACAGGTGGACTATCTCGAGGTGCGCGACACCTGGCTGGGCCCGGCGCCGGCGCAGGGTAGGGCCCGGATGCTGGTCGCAGCCCGGCTCGGGGGCACCCGACTGCTGGACAACATCGCCATCGATATCGGTGTGCCATCGGGGCCCGGCCCCGACGTCGAGTACGACGAGCACGAATTGCCTTGGAGGAATTGATGTTACGGACCATGCTCAAATCGAAGATCCACCGCGCCACGGTGACGCACGCCGACCTGCACTATGTCGGCTCGGTGACCATCGACGCCGACTTGATGGACGCCGCCGACCTGCTGGAAGGGGAGCAGGTGACCATCGTCGATATCGACAATGGCAACCGGCTGGTCACCTACGCGATCACCGGCGACCGTGGCAGTGGCGTGATCGGGATCAACGGTGCGGCAGCACATCTGGTCCACCCCGGTGATCTGGTGATCCTGATCGCCTACGGCACCATGGAGGACGCGCAGGCCCGCGAGTATCAGCCGCGCATCGTGTTCGTGGATGCCGGCAACCGGCAGACCGACCTGGGCTCCGATCCGGCCTACGTTCCGGCCGACGCATCCGGCCTGATGTCGCCACGCTGATGCTGCTCGCGATCGACGTCCGCAACACCCACACCGTCGTCGGGCTGATCTCGGGAACCGGTGACCATGCCAAGGTGACGCAGACCTGGCGGATCCGGACGGAATCGGAGATCACCGCCGACGAATTGGCACTGACCATCGACGGGCTGATCGGCGATGCCACCGAGCAACTGACGGGCGCGACCGCGCTGTCCACGGTGCCCTCGGTGCTGCACGAGATCAGGCTCATGCTCGACCAGTACTGGCCGGCGATACCGCATGTGTTGATCGAGCCGGGGGTGCGCACCGGGATCCCGCTGCTGGTGGACAACCCCAAGGAGGTTGGAGCCGACCGGATCGTCAACTGCCTGGCGATGTTCCACAAGTTCGGCTCCGCCGCCATCGTGGTCGACTTCGGTTCCTCGATCTGTGTCGATGTGGTGTCGGCCAAGGGTGAGTTCCTCGGCGGCGCGATCGCCCCCGGTGTGCAGGTGTCCTCCGACGCCGCCGCGGCCCGCTCGGCGGCACTGCGCCGGGTCGAGCTGACCCGGCCGCGCTCGGTGATCGGGAAGAACACCGTGGAGTGCATGCAGGCCGGCGCGGTGTTCGGATTCGCCGGACTGGTCGACGGTTTGGTCAGTCGGATCCGTTCGGACGTCGAAGGTTTCGCCGGCAGCGATGTGGCGGTGGTCGCGACGGGACACTACGCGCCGCTGGTGCTGCCCGACCTGAACACGGTGCGGGACTACGAACCGAACCTGACCCTGGACGGTTTGCGGCTGGTGTACGAGCGCAATCGCGACAACCAGCGGCCGCGGCGCCCGTAACTAGAAGAACGTCCGAATCAGGTCGACCACCCGGTCCTGCTCGTCGAGCACCGGAATCAGCTGCCATTTGTCGAACGTGGTGCACGGATGTGAGACCCCGAACGCCAGCCAGTCGCCCACCTCGATGGCGTGGCCGCCCGGGTCGAGGTAGGCGTGCTGGTCGTTGAGTTTGGTGACGGTCGCCCCCGGCAGGTGCAGTGGGACCGGCAGGCCGGCATCGAAGGAGACATCGCGGCGGCCCATCGCGACCAGCGCGAGGCCGGGCTCGGGACGGGACAGCACCGGCGCCCACACCTGCAGTGCCGGGTGCAGCCGCAGCGGTGAGGTGCGCGCGTACAGCCCGTCGTCGTGGGTGAGATAGCACCCGCTGCGCAGGATCACCCGCCGGGCCGCCCCGGCGAGTTCGTCGGCGACCACATCGGGGTAGGTGCTGCCACCCGCGGTGACCATCACGTCGTCGGTCTCGAACAGGCCGGTCAGCCGGCTCACCGCGGCACGCATCCCGGCCAGGTAGGCGCGCACCTGCGCCGACGCCTGCGGGCCCACGTCTTGGGAGCGGGCGGCCTCGTAGCCGGCCACCCCGACCAACCGCAGCCGCGGCGCGGCCGCCGCAGCGCGGGCCACCTCGTCCACCTGCTCCGGGGTCCGGCAGCCGGTCCGGCCACCGGCCATCCCGACCTCGACGCAGACATCCAGCCTGCGGCCCGCGCCGGGCAGTGCGGCGCTCATCAGCGCCACGGCGGCCACCGAATCCACCCAGCAGACCGCGCTGAACTGCGGGTCGGCGTCCAGTTCGGCGGCCAGCCAGGCCAGCCCGGCGGCATCGACGAGCTCGTTGGCCAGCACGATGGCAGCCGCCCCGAAGGCGCGGTACACCCGGGCCTGGCTGATGGTGGCCACGGTGACCGCACACGCACCCGCGTCGGCCTGGCGGGCGAACAGCTGCGGCGACATATGGGTCTTGCCGTGCGGCGCCAGCAGTACGCCGCGGTCCCGGCACCACGTCGCCATGGCGGCGACGTTGTGGCGCAGCGCGCCGTCGCGCAGTACGCACAGCGGGCCGGTGGGGCCCGCGTCGAACAGCCCCGGCCCGGCCGCCAGCACCTGGGCCGCGGTGCGGTGCTGCCACGCCGTCGGGATGCCCTTGAAACGCCAGTCCAGCGGCTGCTCGTTCAGTGCCGCGAGCACAGCGTGCGACGACGGGTTCACGTGTTCATTTAAGCTGGCACGTCGTGAGTTCTTCTGATGTTCCAGCTCCGGCGGCGGCGAGTCCGACCGAGTCCGATGATATTCCCGAGCAGTACCGGATTCGCCAGGCCAAGCGTGCGCGTCTGCTGGCGGAAGGGCGCGATCCCTACCCCGTGCAGGTGGCCCGCACGCATTCGCTGGCCGAGTTGCGTGCGGCCTATCCGGACCTGGCGGTGGACACCCAGACCGGCGACAGCGTCGGGGTGGCCGCGCGGGTGGTGTTCGCGCGCAACTCGGGCAAGTTGTGCTTCGCCACGCTGCAGGACGGCGACGGCACGCAGCTCCAGGCGATGATCAGCCTTGCCGAGGTCGGCCAGGAATCGCTGGACGCGTGGAAGGCCGATGTCGATCTGGGTGACATCGTGTTCGTGCACGGTCAGGTGATCAGTTCCCGGCGCGGTGAATTGTCTGTGCTTGCCGATTCCTGGCAAATCGTGTCGAAGTCATTGCGGCCGCTGCCGGTGGCGCACAAGGAGATGAGCGAGGAGAGCCGGGTCCGGCAGCGCTATGTCGACCTGATCGTGCGGCCGGAAGCCCGCACCATCGCCCGCCAGCGCGTCGCCGTGGTGCGGGCGGTGCGCTCGGCGCTGGAACGCCGGGACTTCCTCGAGGTCGAGACGCCCATGCTGCAGACGCTGGCCGGCGGGGCGGCGGCCCGGCCGTTCGTCACGCACTCGAATGCCCTCGATACCGATCTGTACCTGCGGATCGCGCCGGAGTTGTTCCTGAAACGATGCCTGGTCGGCGGTTTCGAGAAGGTCTTCGAGTTGAATCGTAACTTTCGAAACGAAGGCGCCGATTCCACCCATTCGCCGGAATTCGCGATGCTGGAGACATATCAGGCCTACGGCACCTACGACGATTCTGCGAAGGTCACCCGGGAAATAATTCAGGAAGTGGCCGACGAGGCGATCGGCACCAGGGCGGTGCCGCTGCCGGATGGCAGCACCTACGACCTCGACGGCGAATGGCAGACGCTGCAAATGTACCCGTCGCTGTCCGAGGCGCTGGGCGAGGAGATCACGCCCGAGACGGGCGTAGAGTTGCTGTGGTCTATTGCGGATCGGCTCGGCTTGGAGATTCCGACCGATCGCGGCTACGGACACGGAAAACTCGTCGAGGAACTGTGGGAGCACGCAGTCGGCGACAAGCTGTGGGCGCCCACGTTCGTGCGCGATTTCCCAGTCGAGACGACCCCGCTGACCCGCGCTCACCGCAGCATTCCCGGCGTTACCGAGAAATGGGATCTCTATATCCGGAAATTCGAATTGGCCACGGGTTACTCCGAACTCATCGATCCGGTGATTCAGCGTGCGCGGTTCGAAGACCAGGCCCGCGCGGCCGCGGCCGGTGATGACGAGGCAATGCGCCTGGACGAGGATTTTCTCGCCGCATTGGAGTACGCGATGCCGCCCACAACGGGCACCGGAATGGGTATCGACCGGTTGTTGATGGCATTGACGGGACTGTCGATTCGGGAGACCGTTTTGTTCCCGATTGTGCGCAGACAAGGAAACTGATCACGTCGCCGCTTGGGCGAGCGGAGCGAAGGGTTATGTAAGGACGTTGTTGAATGAATTCCGATCCTATGCAAATATTGCATTGGGGATCGGGATGCGAACTACAGCGGCCACAGAAGGGTCAGTGTGAGCTAATGGCGAAGAAAGTAACCGTCACGTTGGTTGACGATTTCGACGGTGAGGCGGCAGCCGATGAGACCGTCGAATTCGCTCTCGACGGGGTGAGCTACGAGATCGACCTTTCTTCGAAGAACGCGGCGAAGCTCCGGCACGACCTCAAGCAGTGGGTCGAGGCGGGCCGCCGGGTCGGGGGCCGTCGCCGCGGCCGGTCGGCCGGTTCGGGCCGAGGTCGTGCCGCGATCGACCGTGAGCAGAGCGCTGCCATCCGGGAGTGGGCGCGGCGCAACGGCCACAATGTCTCCACCCGCGGGCGCATCCCCGCCGAAGTCATCGACGCTTTCCACGCGGCAACCTAACCGGTTGTTGCCGGCGGCCTTGGGTCGCCCTTTCGCTACGGGCGAACCGAAATCGGCGTCGCGAGGGAAACCTTGGGTACCCCGTGGGCGTTGTCTCAGGTACACGCAGCCGTACCGGGCGTGTGGCGGCTTTCGCAGCTTGTCCGTCGCGCGCCGATGTGCCCAGCGGTGTGGCGGCGTTCTCCGAAAGCGCAACCAAGGCAACGCGCCCGTAGGCACCGCCCATTAGAGTGGAGCGCAGGCGCCGTGTGTCCGCAGCGCAAGCCGCGCCCTATGTGAGGAAGAGCAGGTAAGACCGATGTTCGAGAGATTTACCGACCGTGCCCGCAGGGTCGTCGTCCTGGCGCAAGAAGAAGCCCGGATGCTCAACCACAACTACATCGGCACCGAGCACATCCTGCTGGGCCTCATTCACGAAGGCGAAGGCGTCGCCGCCAAGTCGCTGGAGTCGCTCGGCATCTCCCTGGAGGGCGTGCGCAGCCAGGTCGAGGAGATCATCGGCCAGGGCCAGCAGGCCCCGTCCGGTCACATCCCCTTCACCCCGCGCGCCAAGAAGGTCCTCGAGCTGAGCCTGCGCGAGGCGCTGCAGCTCGGCCACAACTACATCGGCACCGAGCACATCCTGCTGGGCCTGATCCGGGAGGGCGAGGGCGTCGCCGCCCAGGTCCTGGTGAAGCTGGGCGCCGAACTGACGCGGGTGCGCCAGCAGGTCATCCAGCTGCTGAGCGGCTATCAGGGCAAGGAGGCCGCCGAGGCCGGCACGGGTGGCCGTGGTGGCGAGTCCGGCAACCCGTCGACCTCGCTGGTGCTCGACCAGTTCGGCCGCAACCTCACCGCCGCCGCGATGGAGGGCAAGCTCGACCCCGTCATCGGCCGCGAGAAGGAAATCGAGCGGGTCATGCAGGTGCTGTCCCGCCGTACCAAGAACAACCCGGTGCTGATCGGTGAGCCCGGCGTCGGCAAGACCGCCGTCGTGGAGGGCCTGGCGCAGGCCATCGTGCACGGCGAGGTGCCCGAGACGCTGAAGGACAAGCAGCTCTACACCCTGGATCTGGGTTCGCTGGTCGCAGGCAGCCGCTACCGCGGTGACTTCGAGGAACGCCTGAAGAAGGTGCTCAAGGAGATCAACACCCGCGGCGACATCATCCTGTTCATCGACGAGCTGCACACGCTGGTCGGTGCGGGTGCCGCCGAGGGTGCCATCGACGCGGCCTCGATCCTGAAGCCGAAACTGGCCCGCGGCGAGCTGCAGACCATCGGTGCGACCACGCTCGACGAGTACCGCAAGTACATCGAGAAGGACGCCGCCCTGGAGCGCCGGTTCCAGCCGGTGCAGGTCGGTGAGCCGACCGTCGAGCACACCATCGAGATCCTCAAGGGACTGCGCGACAGGTACGAGGCGCACCACCGGGTGTCCATCACCGACGGTGCCCTGGTGGCGGCGGCCACGCTGGCAGACCGCTACATCAACGACCGGTTCCTGCCGGACAAGGCGATCGACCTCATCGACGAGGCGGGCGCGCGGATGCGCATCCGCCGGATGACCGCACCGCCGGACCTGCGCGAGTTCGACGAGAAGATCGCCGATGCCCGCCGGGAAAAGGAATCCGCGATCGACGCGCAGGACTTCGAGAAGGCGGCCCGGCTGCGAGACTCGGAGAAGCAGCTCGTCGCCCAGCGCGCCGAGCGAGAGAAGCAGTGGCGTTCGGGCGATCTCGACGTGGTCGCCGAAGTCGACGACGAGCAGATCGCAGAGGTGCTCGGCAACTGGACCGGTATCCCCGTGTTCAAGCTGACCGAGGCCGAGACCACCCGCCTGCTGCGCATGGAAGACGAACTGCACAAGCGGATCATCGGCCAGTTCGACGCCGTCAAGGCGGTCTCCAAGGCCATCCGGCGTACCCGCGCCGGCCTGAAGGACCCCAAGCGCCCGTCGGGCTCGTTCATCTTCGCCGGCCCGTCCGGTGTCGGTAAGACCGAGCTGTCCAAGGCGCTGGCCGAATTCCTGTTCGGCGACGACGATGCGCTCATCCAGATCGACATGGGCGAGTTCCACGACCGCTTCACCGCGTCGCGGCTGTTCGGTGCCCCTCCGGGGTACGTCGGCTACGAAGAGGGCGGCCAGCTCACCGAGAAGGTGCGCCGCAAGCCGTTCTCCGTGGTTCTCTTCGACGAGATCGAGAAGGCGCACCAGGAGATCTACAACACCCTGCTGCAGGTCCTCGAAGACGGCCGCCTGACCGACGGTCAGGGTCGCACGGTCGACTTCAAGAACACCGTGCTGATCTTCACCTCGAACCTGGGCACCTCGGATATCTCCAAGGCGGTCGGCCTGGGCTTCACCCAAGGTGGCGGTGAGAACAACTACGAGCGGATGAAGCTCAAGGTCAACGACGAGCTGAAGAAGCACTTCCGGCCGGAGTTCCTCAACCGTATCGACGACATCATCGTCTTCCACCAGCTCACCCAGGACGAGATCGTCCAGATGGTGGAACTGATGATCGGCCGGGTGGGCAAGCAGCTCAAGGCCAAGGACATGTCGATGGAGCTGACCGATCAGGCCAAGGCGCTGCTGGCCAAGCGCGGCTTCGACCCGGTGCTGGGTGCCCGGCCGTTGCGCCGGACCATCCAGCGCGAGATCGAGGACGCCTTGAGCGAGAAGATCCTGTTCGACGAGGTCGGGCCGGGCCAGATCGTCACCGTCGATGTCGAAGGCTGGGACGGCGAGGGGACCGGCGAGAACGCCAAGTTCACCTTCGCCGGCCGACCGAAGGAGACCGGTTCGGCCGAGGCCGACCTGGCCGCCACGGCAGCCGAATAGCGCAAGCACGACAATGGCGCCCCGCGGAAGCGGGGCGCCATTGTCGTTGTCTGCGGTCTACCGGACGCCGAGAGCCGGGCCGACGGTCGTGCTCCAGGACTCCTGCATCTCCGATTCGAACAGGCCCCAGGTGTGGGAACCGTCGGGCCGGACGACATAGGTGACCGGCACGCCGGCAGCGCCCGCGGCGTCGGCGAAGGCCTTGGTGCTGTCGGCGACGATCCGCTCGATCAGCCCGCCGGTGAAGTTGGGCCCGAAGCCTTCCGGCAGCCGGTCCACCGATCCGACGTTGCCCGAGGCGGACGCGGCCACGTAGATGGCGGTGCCCTTCAATGCCCCGACGTTGCGGGTCGGGTCGTGCTGGATCCACAGCGGTCCGCCGCCGGGACCCCACATGTTGTCCGCGCTCAGGCCGCCGCCCATCAGCGTGATGCCCACCTGCTGCGGGTCGGCCGACGGATTGAGCATGCCGCTGTAGGAGGCGACTGCGCGGAACAGGCCGGGCGCCTGTACGGCGTAGTCGACGGCGGTGCCGCCGGTGCTGGACAGGCCGCCGACGGCGTTGCGGCCGTTGGTGTTGTACTGCTTGTTGATCAGCGGCGGCAGTTCCTGGGTCATGTAGGTCTGGTACTGCTTGTCGCCGTCGTTGACCCAGTTGGTCCACCAGCTGAACTGACCGCCCAGCGGGGAGACCACATTGACGTTCTTGTTGGCGAAGAAGCCCTGGATATCGGTCATGCCGAACCACGACTTGGCGCCGGGAGCGAAGTTGCCGCCCGGATCCAGGTTGTCGCCGCCGTCGATGCCGGGCAGCAGGTAGAAGGTCGGCGCCCCCGAAGAGCGCGCTTTGAACACGTCGTTGACGACGACCTTGTTCATCGCCGGGGAGAACACCGAGACCTTGTCCCAGCGGTCGCTGACGTGCTCGATTCCGGTGATGTGGGGGCCGTCGGCGGCCGCGGTGGGCGTGGTGATGAACGGCAGCACGACCAACAATGCGATGGCACACGTTCGAACACGGCGTATGAGTTGGGTCACGGGGAGAGTATGTGGTTGGACAACTGCTCAGGCAACACATAGCAACGAAACCTCCAGGTGCCTTTTTGCGTGTTCAAGAACTTGGTCTTTACGACGTATCTCCGGGTCCGGTGCACGGATGGGGTGTGGTCGGCATAACATGCATGCTGTAATCGACGGACGAGGAATCTGGTGTAACTCCAGAACGGTCGCGCCACTGTGAAAGTCAGACCCGACATCCGTCAACAGCTCGGCAACTGGGACGCGTGATCCCGAAAGGACTGGACATGACTTCTGCAGAGGCACCCAAGACCCGGGTACCCGCGATCGACCTCTCCGCCGCCCGCGCGGTGGTGTGGCTGTCGGCGACCGCCTTCCTGGCACTTCTGGTGCTGTACTTCGTCGGAATGGACCAGGGCGCCACCTCGGTGTTCGGTAACAACACCTACGTGCACGAGTTCGTCCACGACGCTCGGCACCTGCTCGGTTTCCCCTGCCACTGAATCAGGCAACCGACAAACAATGGAAAAGCAGATCATCGGGCGCGGCATTCTTGCCGGCGCCCTGGCGGGTGTGCTCGCCTTCGTCTTCGCCAAGATCTTCATCGAGCCGGTGATCGGCCGCGCGATCGACTTCGAGGACGGCGTCGGCGCCGCCCGCGAGTCGATCGAGGGCCACTCGCACGGCGGCCATGAACACGGTGTCGAACTGTTCACCCGCGGGGTGCAGTCGAGTATCGGCATGGGCTTCGGCGTGCTGGCCTTCAGCGTGGCGATGGGCGCGCTGCTGGCCGTCGTCTTCTGCCTGACCTACGGCCGTGCGGCCAACCTGTCCGCACGGGCGCTGGCGGCCTTGATCGCGGCCGCGGCACTGCTGTCGGTATGGGTGGTGCCGGCCCTGAAATACCCGCCAAGCCCGCCGGCGACCAGCCTGGACGAGACGATCAGACAGCGCACGCTGCTCTACCTTCTGGTGGTCGTGCTCTCGGTCGCCCTGTTCGTCGGTTCGGTGTTGCTCGGACGCCGGCTGGCGCCCCGGTTCGGGGTCTGGAACGCCACCCTGATCGGTGCCGCCGACTACGTCGTCTCGATGGCGGTGGTGTTCCTCATCCTGCCCGCCATCCACGAGACCCCCGGTCCGGTCACCGACGCCGCGGGCACGATCATCTTCCCCGGTTTCGCCGCGGACGATCTCTACCAGTTCCGGCTCTACTCGCTGGGCACGCAGGTCGTCATGTGGGCAACCATCGGTCTGGTGTTCGGCGCGCTGGCGTCGCGACTGCTCGACGGTAAGCGCGCGGGCGCCGATATTCCGGGGGCCAGTCTCCCCACGTGAGTGAAGTCGTCCGGCTGACCCTGGTGTCACATGCCATGACCGACGCCATGGCAGCCGGGCGATTCCCCATCGACGAGCCGCTCAACGCCCTCGGGCGACGTCAGGCCGACGGCGCCGTCGACCTCGGTCCGGTGGACATCGCGGTGCGTGGCCCGGAGAAGCGAGCGGCGCAGACCGCCGAGCATCTGGGCTTGCACGCCGGCGTCGAACCGGCGCTGGCCGACCTGGATTGCGGCCGGTGGCGTGGTGACGTGCTGGGCGGCGTCGATCCGGCGGATCTGGCGGTGTGGCTCACCGATCCGGCCCGCGCGCCGCACGGCGGCGAGGCGGTCGTCGAGCTGATCGCCCGGGTGGCGCTGTGGTTGGAGAGCCTGACGGCGGTGCATGCCCGGGTGGTGGCCGTCACGCACCCTGCGGTCATCCGTGCGGCGATCCTGAACGTGTTGGATGCGCCGCCGAAGTCGTTCTGGCGCTTGGACATCGCGCCGTTGAGCCGTACCGTCATGCACTTTCGCGGGCACGCCTGGACGGTGCGTTCGCAGCCCTAGGCCTGGTGTGCCAGCGCCCACATCTGCTTGATGACGGTCATCAGCCAGCCTGCCGTCCGGGTGCTGTAGAAACGCGGCCAATTGGTTTGCAGGCTCAGCACCCAGGGCTGGCCCGCCCGGTCGACCGCATACCAGCTGAAGGTGAGCTCGCCGGGCAGGTTTCCGGCCTTGGCGCCGATATACGGCCATTCGGTGCGGTCCAGATCGATACCAGGGATGAACGACAGGATGTCGCGGATCGGTGCGCCCGCGCCGACCGCCGCGGTCTGCAGGGCGGCGTGCACGCGGCAGATGTCCTCTGCGCTGCCGTACCACTCCGCACCGTATGCCGACGCGGGGGAGTGGGTGCGCAACGGATCGGGTTCGTAGGGGCGGGTGCTGGTCTGCTGCAGCAGTTCGCCCCGGACCTTCGCATCGGCGTGCTGCCACTGCGCGCGCAGATCGGGTTCGCCCCAGCCGATCGAGAAGATCTCGTGCATGGTCGGGAACGGCGTCATGCTTGCCGGATCGTGGTGCCCGGCCTTGGCCAGTGCGCGTTCGACCGCCCCCGGGCCCAGTTTCCCGATCAGCAGGTCGGTGGCCATGTTGTCGCTGGTGGCGATCATCTTCCCGGCGGCGTCGCGCACCGAGATCTGGGAGCCCGGCGGAAGTTTGTCGAAACCCGACGAGCCGAGCTTCTTGGCCTCGGCGGTGATCGTCAGCCGATCGTCCCAATTCAGCGTGCCCGCCTTGATGGCGTCGACCACCGCATACAGCACGTACAACTTGAAAATCGAGGCCAGCGGCAGGGATTCGGTGGTGTTGGAACCCGCCACCTTGACGCACTTGCCGTCGTTCACCTTGGACAGCTGGTAGGCGTACCGTGCCCCGGTCTTGGCGAGCACCGCGTCCACGTCGGACCAATTATGCAGGGCCAGAGGCTGATTGGTCACCGTCATGCGGTCGACCAGGGTGCTGGTGTCATCGGTGCGCAGCTCGATGTCCTGACGGGCACCGTAGGACGTCACCACGTGCAGGTTGGCGAATCCCGCGCCGATGTCGACTCCGGCCAGCGTGTAGGGCCGGTCGTACCACATCTGGTCCATGGTGGTGCCGATGTCGTCCACCTGGGCGGGCACGGCCAGCGTCTTGACCCCGACGGGGCCGATCGGCCAGTCCGAGTTGAGCATGTCCATCAGCTGTTTGGCCCGCACACCCGGCGGGGTGTTGGTCTTGATGACCGCGTCACCCGCATTGGCGGGCGGTGTACTGCTCGGCGCGCAACCGCCGAGCGATGCGGTGGCGAGGGCGAGGGTGCCGATCAGTGCCGCGAGCCGGCGGGCCGCCCCGGCACCGTCAGGACGAGGTGCCGGTCCCCGCAACGTCCAACACAACCTCGAACTCCAGCAGTGACGCGCCGGTGGCGACCGGGTTCTTCTGCTGTCCGGCGTGCGCTTCCACGGCTGGCCCGCTGGCCCAGGCCTGGAATGCCTCATCGGACTCCCACTGCGTCACCACGAAATAGCGGTTCTCGCCCTTGACCGGGCGCAGCAGCTGGAAGCCCAGGAAGCCGGGCTGGTTGTCGACGGCGTGCGCGCGGTGCGCGAACCGCTTCTCCAGTTCGGGGCCTGCGTCGGGCGGGACCTCGATGGCGTTGATCTTCACGACGGGCATGGGCTCAGATTACCCGGATGCCCGCGCGGCAGGATGGCGGCATGCGCAGCGCACTTCTGACTGCCAGGGGCGGTCCCGCCGATTCGGCCGGTGGCCCGTTGGTCCTGGTGCACGGACTGATGGGACGCGGCACCACGTGGTCCCGTCAGCTGCCGTGGCTGACCCGCTTCGGACCGGTGTACACCTATGACGCCCCGTGGCACCGGGGCCGCGACGTCGCGGACCCGTACCCGGTCAGCACCGAGCGGTTCGTGGCGGACCTGGCCGATGCGGTGGCCGAACTGGGCCGGCCGGCGACGCTGATCGGGCACTCGATGGGTGGGCTGCACTCCTGGTGCCTGGCGGCGGTGCGCCCCGATCTGGTGACCGCGGTCGTGGTGGAGGACATGGCGCCCGATTTCAGGGGCCGCACCACCGGTGCGTGGGAACCCTGGCTGCACGCGCTGCCGGTCGAGTTCGGTTCGGCCCGACAGGTCTACGACGAGTTCGGGCCGGTCGCCGGGCAGTACTTTCTGGACGCTTTCGACCGGACGGAATCGGGGTGGCGCCTGCACGGTCACGCCGACCGGTGGATCGAGATCGCCGCGCAGTGGGGCACCCGCGACTACTGGGAGCAGTGGCATGCGGTGCGGGTGCCGGTGTTGCTTCTGGAGGCCGGTGGCACGGTTGCACCGCCCGGGCAGATGGAACTGATGCGGGACACCGGGCACCGCGCGGCGTACCTGCGGGTGCCCGGCTCCGGCCATCTGATCCACGACGACGCACCCGAGGAATACCGGGCGGCCGTCGAGTCGTTCCTAACGACGCTCGCCCAGCACGCCTGAGGACGGCCAGGCGGGAGCCTGTTCGAAGCGGCTGCGGATCGCGGCCACATCGTGTTGGATGCGGGCGGTGTCGGGATCGGTGTCGAACAGCCGGTCCCAGGCGGAGTCGGGCACACGGAACTGGTCGACGTGCAGTCGCAGGATGTGTGATCGGTTGGCCACCCAACCCAGTGTGATGGCCAGGGCGAACGGAGCCAGCAGGATGAGGATTGCAAGGGCGACGGTCATGGCAGTAATTATTCGGAAGGCTATATACAGCCGAACAGTGGCAGGGCTGCCTCCGTTGGATAAGATGCTGCCATGATCAAAAGCGTGTCGGCGATGGTGCTGAACGGCCTTGCGGTTTTCGAGTTCGGGGTGATCTGCGAGGTCTTCGGGATAGACCGGTCCGACGACGGGGTGCCCAACTTCGACTTCAAGATCTGCGGGCCGGTCGCCGGTCAACCCCTGCGCACCTCGGTGGGCGCCCAGATCACCCCGGACCACGACTTCTCCGCCCTCGTCGGCGCGGACTTGGTGGCCGTGCCCGCCGTCAGTACCCAGTACGGGGGCTATCCGGAAGAGGCCCTGGAGGCGCTGCGCGCGGCCGAGGCGGCCGGTTCGATCATCCTGACCGTGTGCTCGGGGGCCTTCGTCGTCGGGGCGGCGGGCCTGCTGGACGGCCGGCCGTGCACCACGCACTGGATGCACGCCGACGAGCTCGCCCGGATGTATCCGACCGCACGGGTGGATCGCAACGTGCTCTTCGTCGACGACGGCAACCTGATCACCAGCGCCGGGACCGCGGCGGGCATCGACGCCTGCCTGCATCTGGTCCGGCGGGAGATGGGCAGTGAGGTCACCAACAAGATCGCCCGCCGGATGGTGGTGCCGCCCCAGCGTGACGGCGGGCAGCGTCAGTACATCGATCAGCCCATCCCGATCCGGTGTTCGGAAGGTTTTGCCCCGCAATTGGATTGGATCCTGACGCACCTGAAGGAGCCGCACACGGTGGCCACCCTGGCGGCCCGGGCCAGCATGTCGGCGCGCACTTTCGCCCGCCGGTTCGTCGAGGAGACCGGCACCACCCCCATGCAGTGGGTGACCGATCAGCGGGTGCTCTACGCCCGCCGGCTGCTGGAGGAGACCGATCTGGACATCGACCGCGTCGCCGACCGGTCGGGGTTCGGCACGGCCACCCTGCTGCGCCACCATTTCCGCCGTGTCATCGGCGTGACACCGTCGGACTACCGGCGCAGCTTCGCGCGCGCGTCCTAGCCTTCGCCGCCCTCACCGGCCAGCGCGAACAACCCGGCGGCGGTCTGCTCCACCAACCCGTCTACCAGCAGTGAGTCAAGGGCGCGGTCGCGCTGCGCGGTGTCCGACAGCCAGGCGACATCCAACTCGGCCCGGGTGACCGCCCGGGTGCTGGCGCGCAGCACGTCCAGCAGCCTGCCGCGCACCTGGCGATCGGTGCCCGCGTACTTCTGCACCCGTCGGGCCGGGGCATCGGCGGCCGGGTAGCCGGCGGTGCGCCACCGGCACACGGTGAGCGGGCACAACCCGCACTTGGGTCCGCGCGCGGTGCACACGATCGCCCCCAGTTCCATCAGTGCCGCCGAAAACCGTTGTGCCGCAACATCGTCTTCGGGGAGGAGGGCGTCCACATCGGCGAGATCGCGGGCCCGGGCCGGAGCTTCGTCGCGGCCGTGCACGGCCCGGGACAGCACCCTGCGCACGTTGGTGTCCACCACCGGCACCCGCTTGCCGTAGGCGAAACACGCGACCGCCCGTGCGGTGTAGGCCCCGATCCCCGGCAGCGTCAGCAAGGTCTCGACATCGTCGGGCACCACATCGTCATGGTCGGCGGCAATGGCCACCGCGCACTCGTGCAGGCGCTTGGCCCGGCGCGGATAGCCCAGCTTGCCCCAGGCGCGCAGTACGTCGGCCGGGCCGGCGGCGGCCGTCGCCGACGGTGTCGGCCAGCGCGCGATCCAGTCCAGCCAGATCGGCTCGACCCGGGACACCGGTGTCTGCTGCAGCATGAACTCGCTGACCAGGATCTGCCACGCCGTGACGCCCGGACGGCGCCACGGCAGGTCCCGCTCGGCATGGCCGAACCAGGTGATCAATGCGGCCGAGTCGATGGCCGGCCCGACGAACTCGGTGGGCTCGGGCAGAATGTCGGTCATGCCCAACTCGAACCCGATATCAGCGTGGAAGGCACTCAAAGAGGGTAACGAGCGCTTCGTCGCAGGTAAGCCCGAGCATCCCAGCCAAGGTGTCGCACATCGCGCCAGCCTGGCCGCCGCCCAGCGGCCGACCGCGGTGGTGTTCGGCTGCGGTGACAGCCGAGTGGCCGCCGAACTGATCTTCGACCAGGGCCTGGGCGACATGTTCGTGGTCCGCACCGCCGGGCACGTCATCGACTCCGCGGTGCTCGGGTCCATCGAGTACGCCGTGGTGGTGCTCAACGTCCCGCTGATCGCGGTGCTGGGTCACGACAGCTGCGGCGCGGTGAATGCCACGCTGACGGCGCTGGACGAGGGCGCGATCCCCGGCGGCTACATCCGCGACATCGTCGAGCGCGTCATGCCGTCGATCCTGCTGGGCCGCCGCGACGGACTCACCAGAGTGGACGAGTTCGAAGCCAGGCACGTCACCGAGACGGGTGCCCAGTTGATGGCGCGCTCGACCGCCATCGCCGAACGGGTGAACGCGGGCACGCTGGCGATCGTCGGGCTCACCTATCACCTGTCCGACGGCCGGGTGGTGCTGCGCGACCACCTGGGCGATATCGGCGAACAAACCTGAGACCGACACGCCGGGCCGCCTCGGACCTCGGGGGGTGACCTCGGCTTACCGTTGAGTTCGTGCTAGACGTAGAACCGCATGGTGGACCCACACCGAGCCAGATCTACCGGCGGCGCCGTATCGCGGCGATCGGGATCGGGGTCCTCGTGCTGGCCCTGGTCGTCGGCATCATCGCGATCGTGGTGGCAAACAGCACCAGCTCAGGGACGCCGACCGCGGACAAGACCGCGGCGACCGGCAGCCAGGCCGCACCGCCGCCGCTGCCCGGTGAAACCCCCGGGGTGAAGACGCCGGTGGTCCCCGCACAACAGGTCCCGCCCCCCACGCCGACCCCGACGGCGGCGGTGACCCCGCCCCCCGTTCTCAAGGAGGGCGACGATTGCCCCGATTCGACACTGGCGGTCAAGGGCATCACCAGCGCCCCGGACTTTGTGATGGGCGATCAGCCGAAGTTCACCATGGTCGTCACCAACATCGGACTGGTGGCGTGCAAACGCGACGTGGGTGCCGCGGTGCTGTCGGCCTACGTGTACTCGCTGGACAACAAGCGCCTCTGGTCCAACCTGGATTGCGCCCCGTCCAACGAGACGCTGGTGAAGACCTTCAACCCGGGTGAGCAGGTGACCACCGAGGTCACCTGGACCGGTATGGGCTCCGCGCCGAACTGCCCGCTGCCTCGCGAGCCGATCGGCCCTGGCACCTACAACCTGCTGGTGCAGCTGGGCAATCTGCGGTCTGCGCCGGTGCCGTTCATCCTGGCCGAGTCCAAGCCCGCCGATCCGGCGGCCCCGCCCGCGGAACCGGCGCCTCCGGCCGAACCCGCCCCCGCGCCGGCACCGGGCGGATAAGTCAGGCCAGCTGGTCGGCGATCGTCGACTCGGCCAGCTGGGACAGGCCCTCGCGGATATGCCTGGCCCACATCGAGCCGATACCGTCCACCGACTGCAGATCGCTGGCGCTGGCAGCCAGTACGCCCTGCAGTGAGCCGAAGGACCGCACCAACAGGTCGACATGGGCGAACTGCAGCCGCGGAATGCCTGCCATCGCCCGGTACCCGCGCGAGCTCATCGCCGAATCCTGCGCTTCCACCGTCGACGGGTAACCGAAAACCCTTGCCAGAGCGGTGAAGTCGAGCAGTTCGTTATCCGAAAGGGCATCCAGTTCCTCCAGCGTGGCAGAAACCTGGGCGGCGCTCGGCGGATCCGGGTTGGCGTGATAGTCCCGCACGATCAGTTCACGGGCGGTGCCGTTGTCGCCGACCAGCTCCTCCAGCTGCAGCTGCAACTGGCGGCCGTCGGTGCCCAACTCGACCACGTCCGCATCGATCTCCAAGCTGATCCGGCGCACCATCTCCAGGCGCTGCACCACCGTCATGACATCGCGCAGCGTGACGAAGTCTTCGATCTCGGCCGTCGAGAGCTGACGGTTGACCTCGTCCAGGCGGGACTTGTAGCGCTCCAGGGTGGCGATGGTCTGGTTGGCCCGGGACAGGATGGTGGGGGTGTCCGGGACGACGTGACGTTCCCCCGCGACGTACACGGTGACGATGCTCATCGAATGGCTGACCGAGATCACCGGGTAACCGGTCTGCACGGCGGTGCGCTCGGCCGAGCGGTGCCGGGTACCGGATTCCTCGGTGGGGATGGACGGGTCCGGCACCAGTTGCACGTTGGCGCGCAGGATCCGGGTGCCGTCGCTGGACAGGACGACCGCACCGTCCATCTTCGACAGCTCCCGCAGCCGGGTGGGCGCATAACGGACGTCCAGGGAGAAGCCGCCGTCGCAGATGGCCTCCACGCTGTCGTCGTAGCCGAGCAGGATCAGCGCGCCGGTGCGGCCGCGCAGGATCCGCTCCAGGCCGTCGCGAAGGTCGGTGCCGGGGGCCAGCCGCCCCAGGGTCTCGCGCAGCGTCGGGCGCGCCAGATGCACCACCGTGCGGCTGGACCTGGGCTTCACCGCCATCGTGCCTCCTTATCGGCCTTGTCGGCCGCCATTGTCCGTGATGGACTTCAGAACCCGCAATGCCTCGCCGATGTTGCCCGCGGTGGTGATGCGCAGCCCGGCCGGCACGTCGGTGACCCCGGGCGGCACCACGGCGTGCCCGAAACCCAGCCGGGCGGCCTCGGCCAGCCGCCGCTCCATCCCGCTGACCCGGCGCAGATCGCCGGCCAGCCCCACCTCGCCGATGGCGACCACGGTGGACGGAACGGGCAGGTTGGTCTGGGCCGAGGCGATGGCCAGCGCGACCGCCAGATCCGAGGACGGGTCCGTCAGCCGCATCCCGCCGACGGTGGACAGATAGATGTCGTTGCCGGCCAGCCGTAGCCCGGCCCGCTTCTCCAGCACGGCGGTGATCATCGCGGCCCGGGCGGAGTCGATACCGCTGACCGCGCGCCGCGGGGTGCCCTGGGCGGCATTGCCGATCAGCGCCTGTACCTCGCCGAGCATCGGTCGTTTGCCGTCCATCGTCACCGTCACCGCGGTGCCCGGCACCGGGGCCGGCCGCTCATCCCGGAACAGTCCGGACGGGTCGGCCACACCTTCGATTCCGTTGTCGCGCAACAGAAAACAACCGACCTCATCGGAAGCGCCGAAGCGGTTCTTCACGCCGCGCACCATCCGGAGTGCCGACGCCCGGTCGCCCTCGAAATGCAACACGACATCGACCAGGTGTTCCAGTGAGCGCGGTCCGGCGATCGCGCCGTCCTTGGTGACGTGCCCGACCAGCAGCAGGGACAGACCGTCGGGCCCGGCGGCCTTGGCATAGGAGGTGAGCGCCGTGGTGACCGCCCGGACCTGAGTGACGCCGCCGGTCACCCCTTCGGCTTCGGTGGTGGACATGGTCTGCACCGAATCGACGACCACCAGGCTGGGCCGGACCGCCTCGATGTGGCCGAGTGAGGTCTGCAGGTCGGATTCTGACGCCAGGTACATCTCGTCGTGGGTGCACCCGGTCCGTTCGGCCCGCAGCCGGATCTGCCCGGCAGATTCCTCGCCGGACAGGTAGAGCGCGCGCTTGCCGGCGCGGGCCCACCGGTGTGCCACCTCGAGCAGGAGGGTGGACTTGCCGACACCGGGATCGCCGGCCAGCAGCGTCACCGAGCCGGGCACCAGGCCACCGCCCAGCACCCGGTCCAGTTCGCCGACGCCGGTGGGCAGGTGCCGCGTGATGCCCGGATCGATGGAGGTGATGGGCACCGCAGGCGATGCCGGGACGACCGCGCGGCGCAGGGACTTCCCGTCCAGCGAGCTCAGCGCGGCGACCTCGTTGACCGTGCCCCAGGTGCCACAGTCCGCGCACCGGCCGACCCATTTCGTCGAGACATGGTTGCACTCGGAACACCGGAATTGCGAACGTACTTTCGAAGCCACTCTCAAACGGTAGCCGCCGTGGGCGACAGATCCGTCAGATCGTCAGTGGTGTCCGCCCGTGTCGGATTCGGCGCCCTCGGCGGCCTTCTCGGTGCCCGCGTTGGGCTCTCCGTCGCGGCGCGGCGTCTCACCGGCCGAGATGGGCACGGCGACCGTGGTCTGGCCGGACTTCTCGAAGTTGAAGGTGAAGTGATAGGTGAGCCCGTTGGTGATGGGCTTGGTCAGACCGACCTCGGCCTTGACGGCGTCGGCACGCTCGGCCGCGTCGAGCGGTTTGAGCTGCCCGTCGGGCTCACCGACCACCAGCACGCCACCGGCCGGAACGGTGCCGTCACCGGTCAGGCTGACCTCGCCGACATCCGAGGTGATCGACACCAGCTTGTCGTTGGTATCCGGGGAGTTGTTCGCGGCGACCAGCAGCAGTTCGATGACGCTGCCGGGCTGCACGTAGTCACCGGTCTGCGGCGCGCGCAGATGGACGTTGCGCAGCGCGATGGAGCCAGCGGTGCCGGCCGAACCGTTGACCGCCGCTTCCTGGGTCGCGGTCTGGGAAGACTGGCCGGCGCTGCAGCCCGTCAGCGCGACGCTGGCCACGGCCGCGCAGGCGGCGAGCCCGATGACGGATGCCTTGAAAGCTTTTGCAGCCACGGGAGCCTCCTGCTCGGCCTTTGCTTGATTGAGCTGTGCAACTCAACTATGCACAGTAGTAGGTCGGCTTTGGCGGCGGTAGCGGAGGGCCGGGAAGTGCCGATCGGGTCTCCGTGGGAGGCCGGTGAAACGTTGCGCTGTTGCACGTAATGGCCACCGTGTCAACCCCTAGTCTTCACCTGCTATGCCCCTGACCTGCATAGTTGATCCCCGCGTGCCGAGGCCCCGTGCTAAGATTGAGAAGTGAAAGGGGCTCTAATCTGATGATTTTCAAGGTCGGAGACACCGTCGTCTATCCACACCACGGTGCTGCATTGATCGATGCGATCGAAACCCGCACCATCAAAGGCGAACAGCGAGAGTACCTCGTCTTGAAGGTCGCCCAGGGGGATCTCACCGTTCGAGTCCCAGCAGACAATGCCGAATACGTGGGCGTGCGTGACGTCGTGGGTCAGGAAGGCCTGGACAAGGTGTTCCAGGTGCTGCGCGCTCCGCATACCGAGGAGCCGACCAACTGGTCGCGCCGTTACAAGGCAAATCTGGAGAAGCTGGCTTCCGGTGACGTGAACAAGGTGGCCGAGGTCGTTCGCGACCTGTGGCGCCGGGACCAGGAACGCGGGCTGTCCGCCGGCGAGAAGCGGATGCTGGCCAAGGCACGCCAGATTCTGGTGGGTGAGCTCGCATTGGCCGAGAACACCGATCAGGAGAAGGCCGACATCATTCTCGACGAGGTGCTGGCCGCAGCTTCCTAGTCGTTGATGTCGATCAACTACTAGACGTGGAGTTGCCGCGCGTCGGTCTGGGGACCGACGTTCATCCCATCCAGGTCGGCAGGCCGTGCTGGCTGCTGTGCCTTCTGTTCGACGGCGCTGACGGCTGCGCCGGGCATTCCGACGGGGATGTCGCTGCCCATGCGCTCTGCGACGCGCTGCTCAGTGCCGCCGGACTCGGCGACCTGGGCAGCGTGTTCGGCACCGATCAGCCGCAGTGGCGCGGTGTCACCGGAGCCGACATGTTGCGTCATGTGCACGATTTGTTGCGCGCCAACGGTTTTCGGGTGGGCAACGCCGTCGTGCAGGTGGTCGGCAACCGGCCCAAGATCGGGCCGCGCCGCGCCGAGGCGCAACGGGTGCTCTCCGAGCTGCTCGGCGCGCCGGTATCGGTGTCCGCCACCACCACCGACGGTCTCGGCCTGACCGGTCGCGGCGAAGGTCTGGCGGCAATTGCGACGGCCCTTGTCGTCGCCGATGGGGATTCTGCCGATATAGGCCGGTAAGCTGGCACGTCGTGACCGGACTGCGGCTATACGACACCCTTGCGGGGGGCATTCGTGATTTCGTGCCGCTCCGGCCCGGCCACGCCTCCATCTACCTGTGCGGCGCCACCGTTCAAGGTCTGCCCCACATCGGCCACGTGCGCAGCGGTGTCGCTTTCGACGTGCTGCGGCGCTGGCTGACGGCCAAGGGTTTCGACGTCGCGTTCATCCGCAACGTCACCGATATCGACGACAAGATCCTGAACAAGGCCGCCGACGCCGGCCGGCCCTGGTGGGAATGGGCTGCGACCTTCGAGCGGGCCTTCAGTGCAGCGTACGACGCGCTCGGGGTGTTGCCGCCGTCTGCCGAGCCCAGGGCGACCGGCCACATCACCCAGATGGTGGACCTGATCGAGCGTCTCATCGAGCGCGGGCACGCTTACCCGGCGCGCGGCGACGTGTACTTCGACGTGTTGAGCTACACCGAGTACGGCGCGCTGTCCGGGCACCGGATCGACGATGTCCATCAGGGTGAGGGTGCGGCCACCGGCAAGCGCGATCAGCGTGATTTCACGTTGTGGAAGGCCGCCAAGCCGGGGGAGCCGTCCTGGCCCACACCGTGGGGCCGCGGCCGGCCGGGCTGGCACACCGAATGTGTGGCGATGTGCGAGTCCTACCTGGGGCCGCAATTCGACATCCACGCCGGCGGCATGGACCTGGTGTTCCCGCATCACGAGAACGAGATCGCCCAGGCCAAGGCGGCCGGCGACGGTTTCGCCCAGTACTGGCTGCACAACGGCTGGGTCACCATGGGTGGCGAGAAGATGAGCAAATCGCTGGGCAACGTTCTGGCGATTCCGGCTGTGCTGCAACGAGTTCGGGCTGCGGAATTACGCTACTACCTGGGCAGCGCGCACTACCGGTCGATGCTGGAGTTCTCCGAGAACGCGCTGAACGACGCCGCGAAGGCCTACACCGGGGTGGAGGAGTTCCTGCACCGGGTGCGCGGCCGGGTCGGCGCGGTGGTGCCGGGCACGTGGACCGACAAGTTCGCGGCCGCCCTCGACGACGATCTCTCGGTGCCGATCGCGCTGGCCGAGGTGCATGCCACCCGGGCCGAGGGTAACCGGGCACTGGACGCGGGCGACCACGAAACCGCCATGGCCGCAGCACAATCCGTGCGCGCGATGATGGGCATCCTGGGATGCGACCCGCTCGACGAGCGCTGGGAATCCCGCGATGAGACATCGGCCGCACTGGCCGCCGTCGACGTGCTGGTGCACTGGGCGCTGGCCGGCCGGGCCGAGGCCAGGGAGAATAAGGACTGGGCCGCTGCGGACGCGATCCGGGACCGCCTCAAGGAGGCCGGTGTGGAAGTCACCGACACCGCCGATGGACCGCAGTGGTCATTGCTCGAAGGGGATGTGAAATAGATGGCGGGCAATTCGCAGCGCCGAGGTGCAGTGCGCAAGGAGGGCACCAAAAAGGGCCCCACCGTCGGCTCCGGCGGTGTACGCAGGCGCGGTCTGGAAGGGAAGAAGGCCACCCCGCCCGCACACGCGCGGCCACATCACCCCGCAGCGAAGAAGGCCGCCAAGGTGGCCCGGCAGAACCAGGGCCGCCAGCAGCGCAAGACCGACGAGGTGGAGGTCGTCCTCGGCCGCAACCCGGTGGTGGAATGCCTGCGGGCCGGGGTGCCCGCGACCGCGCTGTGGGTGATGCTCGGGGTGGACGCCGACGAGCGGATCACCGAATCGGTCCAGCGCGCGGCGGATTCCGGGATCTCGATTCTGGAGGTGCAGAAGCACGACCTGGATCGCATCGCCAGCAACGGCCTGCATCAGGGGCTCGCTCTGCAGGTCCCGCCGTACGCCTACACCCACCCCGATGACCTGCTCAAGGCGGCGCAGCGGGACAGCCTGCCCGCGCTCCTGGTGGCGCTGGACAACATCTCCGACCCCCGCAACCTGGGTGCCATCGTGCGCTCGGTGGCGGCGTTCGGTGGGCACGGCGTCGTGATACCGCAACGCCGTTCGGCCTCGGTGAGCGCGGTGGCCTGGCGGACCAGTGCCGGCGCCGCGGCCCGGCTGCCGGTGGCCAGGGCCACCAATCTCAACCGCACGCTGAAAAGTTGGGCCGATGCCGGTCTGCAGATCGTCGGCCTGGATGCCCGCGGTGACACCGAACTCGACGAATGGGACGCCTCCGGGCCGACGGTCGTGGTGGTCGGGTCCGAGGGTAAGGGCCTGTCACGGCTGGTCCGGGAGAACTGCGATGCCATCGTCTCGATCCCGATGGCCGGTCCGACCGAGTCGCTGAACGCCTCGGTGGCCGCCGGTGTGGTGCTCGCCGAGATCGCCAGGCAGCGCCGGGGTTAGAGACCCAGCGCCGACGTCGCGGCCCACAGTGCCAGCACCGCTGCCACCAGGGACAGTGGCACCGTCAGCAAACCGACAAGACTGAATTCGACGAACCCCGCCGGCAGCCCTTCGCGGCGAAGAATGTTGCGCCACAACAGATTCGCCAGCGATCCCGGGTAGGTGGCATTGGGCCCCACGTTGACGCCGATCAGCACCGCCAGCACGGCCACCGGACCGGCGGTGGCGACCACCGGAAGCAGTACCAGCACCGCGGGCAGATTGTTGACCACGTTGGACAGCACCGCGGCCACGGCGGCGATCGTCAGTAGCGCACCCAGCGACGTGCCCAGCGGGACATGGGCTTTCATGAAATCGCCGAGGCCGTGCCGCATCACCGCGTCGACCACGATGCCAAGGCAGAGCACGAACACCAGGAACGGAGCGTCGAGGGACTTCGCGATGGCGCCCACCGTGCTGTGCCCGCGCAGCACGCTGCGCACGCCCAGTACCACCGCACCGGCCAGGGCGGCCCACGCCGGCGCGATGTCGACCGCGGACGTGACGGCGAATCCGACCAGGGTGAGCCCGAGCACCACGAGCACGAACACCGGCACCTCGGCGGGCGGCGGCGGTTCGCCCGGCGGTGCGGGCTGGGCGAGCTCGCGGGCGAAGAACAAGCGCAGCAACAGGTATTCGACGGCGATCACCACCAGCCACGGCAGCACCATGACGGCGGCGAACATCCCGAATGAGATGCCGGCGGCGCCGAAGGCCAGCAGGTTGGTCAGGTTGGACACCGGAAGCAACAGCGAGGCGCTGTTGGACAGGTGCGCGGTGGCGTAGGCGTGCGGTCTCGGCGACACCGACAGCGTCCGCGCGGTGGCCAGCACCACCGGGGTCAGCAGCACCACCGTGGCGTCCAGGCTGAGCACGGCGGTGGTCGCCGCCGCGAGCACGAACACCCCGCCCAGCAAGCGGCGTGGATCCCCGCGGCTCAGCCGCGCCATCGTCGTCCCGGCGGCGCGGAACAGGCCCTCGTCATCGCAGAGCTTGCCCAACACG
Source organism: Mycobacterium sp. BMJ-28 (assembly GCF_054404835.1). Classification (NCBI taxonomy): domain Bacteria; kingdom Bacillati; phylum Actinomycetota; class Actinomycetes; order Mycobacteriales; family Mycobacteriaceae; genus Mycobacterium; species Mycobacterium sp. BMJ-28. The sequence goes on from NZ_CM136783.1 coordinate 483,065, forward strand.
AGCACCGCACCCAGAAAGCCGGTCACCGGCGCCAACTCCCGGATCTCGGTGGCCGCCGAGTCAGTGGTCACCACACCGGTGAGCAGCAACAGGCCCGCGGCCGGAGCGGCCACGGCCACTTCGGGCCAGCGATGCGGGCGCACCATGGTGAAAACCAGGACAAGCGCGAGCAGCGCGCCCGCCAGGAGCAGCGAGTGGTTCAATGCGCTCAGCGTCCCGCCAGTTCCCAGGGGTCGGTGGGCTGCCACAGCGTGGGCAGGTGCAAGCCCACCCCGTCCTGGGCGGCCAGTCCGGCCAGCACCCGCATCGACACGTCGAGATCGTCGCCCGCATAGGGCAATGCGCGCAGCGGGACGTCGAGCGGGCGGAAGAAGTCGTCCCAGTGCACCAGCACCACCCGGCGGGCCCCGACGGTGCGCACGGTTTCGGTCCAGTAGTCGACGAGGTAGCGCTCGGATTGCAGACCCAGCTGCCCGACGCCGAGGTACGCGACCTCGGCGCGCTGCCCGGCCAGCGCGCCGGGAACGAATCCGGCGCTGCCGACGATCAGCAGCCGCCGGTCCGAGGGACGGTGGTGAACCACCGTGGACCAGGCCTCGCCGCACCGGTAGGCCGAAGCCCGCACCGGCGGGCGCACCGGCGCGGTGATCGGGCCGGGATACCGGTCGGGCGGACAGTGGTCGCCGACGATGAGCGTGACGTCGAAGGCCCCCAACGACATCGGCTCGCCCGCGGTGGCGATGACGATCCGGTCGGCGGGCAATCCGGGCCCGAGATGAGCCACCGAGTCGCCACCCACCAGTGTCGCGCCGGTGCGTTCGGCCACCGCCGCGGAGTCCATCGCGTGGTCGAAGTGCGTGTGCACCGGCAGCACCGCGTCGAGTCGGCGTACGCGCAGACGTGCCAGGCAGCCGTCGATGCGAGGTGCAGACGGCGCGATCCGGCCCGCGCCCACGCGTAGCAGCGACGGCCGGCTGAAGAAGCCGTCGGTCATGATCGCCGATGCGCCGTCGTCGAGGAGCAGCGTGGTGACACCGGCCCAGGTGACCGTCAGCGGGGCCGGGCCCGCGGCGGGCAGATCGAAGAACCGCGCATAGTCCCCGAGGTCCGGGCGTCCGGGTTTCAGGCGCATCCCCTCACCCTAAGGGGCGGGGCGTGCCCCGTACCGGCGGTGGAACTTCTCAACCCGGCCCGCAGTGTCGATGCGACGGCTCGATCCCGTCCAGAACGGGTGCGAATCGGAGGTGACGTCCACGACGATCAACGGATAGGTGTGGCCCTGAAAGTCCACTGTGCGTTCGCTGGTCGCGGTCGACCGGGTCAGGAACATGGCCCCGGTGTTGGCGTCGGCGAAGACCACGGGGTGGTAGGCGGGATGGATGTCAGCCTTCATTCGTGCGCTCCTTGGTTGTTTCGGCCTCGGCATGCCAGTCCCCGAACGGGTCCGGGTAGTGCGCCCAGTCCTGTGGCCGGGCCAGTTCGTCGTCGGTCAGCAGGGCCCGGGTCAGCGCGCCGGTGACGGCTTCCGGATCGGCGCCGCACACCAGCGCGGTCATCGCGATGTGCCGGTCCCCGAACCGGTCGTCCCAGATCGACCCGGCCAGCGCGATCCGCTCCGGGTCGACGTAGGCCCGTTCGCCGGGTTCCATCTCCACCAGCCAGGTGCCGCAATGGCCGACTCCCAGACCGCCGCCGGCCGATTCGATCCACACCACCGCGTCGGGCTGACTGGCGATCCAGGCCCGGCCGCGGATACGCACCACGCCGTCGAGCAGCTCATCGATGGCGTGGTGCAGCCGAAGCGGATGAAAAGGCTTGCGGGCGTTGAACTCCAGCAGGTGCACGGGACCGTCGGGTTGCAACGGGGGCTGCCCGGCCAGCAGCGGGTCGTGTGCATCGTCGGATCTGCCGCGCCGGGCCAGCGGGTCGAGGTTGGCCAGCGCGAGTTCCACATTGTCGGTCCCGACGGTGATCCGGGCCCTCGGCGCCAGCCGGCGCAGCACCGCGAGGGTGTTCGCATCCGGCTGGGTGAGCACCAGCACATCGGCGAATTCGGCCTGGCCCACCACCACCTGCGCCACCGTGCGCGAGTCGTCGAGGTCCGCATCGCCGAGTGCCTGGCCCAGCCAGCTGCTGGAATCGATTCCCGTGACGACGGCAGCGACCACCACGTCGCGTCCGGCGGGTCCGTCGATATAACCGGGACCGATGTGCAGCGGCGTCTGGTCGATGGCGGTGCACAGCGACTCCGGGTCGGCCCATTGCGGCAACCGCACCACGATCCGCGTCACCTCTTCGCGGCGGTGCAGCCGGCGCAGCAGTGGGAGCAAGTCGGCGCGGATGGCGCAGTTCAGGCAACCGGACACCTCGATCGGCCACACCGAGATGATCCGTCGCTCGGACCGCATCTCGGCTATCTGCCGGATGGCGATGTGCCCTTCGATCGCATAGCTGACGCTGATCGTGCCGGGTGAATGGATGAGTGTGCCGGTCACATCGTCCGCCGTACCTTGCCCCGACACCAGCACCACTGGGGTTCGCATCGCACCTCCCGTTGACCATTAATGAAAATGATTGCCATTAACCTGCTCGGTACGTTACCGTGCCGACGTCGAGTTGTCGAAAATCATTTTCATTAACACGAGGAGGTTCAGGTGTCGGCGCACTGCCAAGTCACCGGCCGCGCACCGGGTTTCGGAAACCGGGTGTCTCATTCGCAGCGCAAGACCCGACGGCGATGGAATCCCAATATCGCCGTCAAGACCTACTACCTGCCATCCGAGGGACGCCGGATCCGGCTGCGGGTCAGCGCCAAGGGGATCAAGGTCATCGACCGGGACGGGATCGAGTCCGTGGTCGCGCGGCTGCGCCGGGACGGGCAGAAAATCTGATGGCCCGCAACGAGATCCGGCCGATTGTCAAGCTGCGGTCCACCGCGGGTACCGGCTACACCTACATCACCCGCAAGAACCGGCGTAATGATCCGGACCGGCTGGTGCTGCGCAAGTACGACCCCGTGGTGCGCCGCCACGTCGAATTCAAGGAGGAACGCTGATGGCCAAGACCGCCAAGATCGTGCGCAACGAGCACCGCCGGGCAACGGTGGCGCGTTACGCGCAACGGCGTGCCGAACTCAAGGACGTGATCGCGCGGCCGACCAGCACCGCGCAGGAGCGTTCCGCCGCACAGGCCGCGCTGCAGCGGCTGCCGCGCGACGCCAGTCCGGTGCGGGTGCGCAACCGCGATTCCGTCGATGGCCGGCCGCGCGGGCACCTGCGCAAGTTCGGGCTGTCCCGGGTCCGAGTGCGCGAGCTGGCGCATCGTGGCGAACTGCCCGGTGTCCGTAAGGCGAGTTGGTGATGGCCGACCGGAGGGCGACGGGCAAGCGCGCTCCCGCGCCGGAACTCAAACGGCCCAAGGTGAACCGGCTCAAGGCGCTCGGTGTCACCCATGTGGACTACAAGGATGTGGCGATGCTGCGCACCTTCATCTCCGAACGCGGCAAGATCCGGTCCCGGCGGGTCACCGGACTGACCCCGCAACAGCAGCGTCAGGTCGCGATCGCGATCAAGAACGCCCGGGAGATGGCGCTGCTGCCCTAACCGGTGAAAGTCGCCAGTTCGGCGCCGTCGGCGCGCAGACGATCGCGGACCGCCTGCGCGATCGCCACCGCGTCCGGCGAATCACCGTGTACGCACACCGATTCCACGGTGATCGGAATGGTGGACCCGTCGACCGCGGTGACCTGACCGCGTTGCACCATCGAGGCCACCCGGTCGGCGATCCGAGCCGGATCGTGCAGCACCGCGTTGGGCAGGCGGCGCGACACCAACTGGCCGTCGGCGCGGTACGCCCGGTCGGCGAACGCCTCGGCAACCGTGCGCAGCCCGAGTTCGGACGCCGCGGTGAAGAATGCCGAGCCGGTCAGGCCGAGAACCGGCAATGCCGGGTCGACGGCGTGCACCGCCGCGGCCACGGCCGCGGCCTGATCCCGGTTCGTGACGATCGCGTTGTACAGCGCGCCATGGGGTTTGACGTAGGACACCGACGATCCGGCGCTGCGTGCGATGGCCTGAAGCGCGCCGATCTGGTAGATCACATCGGCCCGCAGATCCTCGGGTTCGGCATCGATGAACCGGCGCCCGAAACCGGCGAGGTCGCGGTAGCTGACCTGCGCGCCGATCCGGACCCCACGATCGGCGGCGGCCCGGCAGGTCCGCACCAGTCCGGCCGGGTCGCCGGCGTGGAAACCACACGCCACATTCGCGCTGGTGACGATGTCGAGCATGGCGTCGTCATCGCCCAGGCGCCACACCCCGAAACCCTCGCCGAGATCGGCGTTGAGGTCCACCGTCACCGTCATGCGGGTAATTCCGCCGGCGGCCAACGGTTTTCCGAGACGAATTCGGGCAGTGGCCGGCCGAACGCCCAGTTGTCGATCTCCAGGGACGGCCGTTCCGGGAAGTCCGGAACGGGCCCCAGGCAGAGGATCGCCACCGGTTCGGCGTCGGCGGGCATGTCCAGTAGTCCGGCCAGCCGTGCGGGATCGAAGAGCGATACCCAGCCCATGCCGAGGCCTTCGGCGCGTGCGGCGAGCCAGAGGTTCTGGATGGCGCAGGACACCGAGGCCAGATCCATGTGCGGCATGGTGCGGCGGCCGAACACGTGGGCCTGGCGGCCGTCACCGAGGGCCACCACGAACAGCTCGGCGCATTCCAGGATGCCCTCGACCTTCAGTTCGAGGAACTCCGCACCGCGGGTGCCCAATGCCGCCGCCGTCTCCGCCCGCTCGTCGTCCACCAGATCGTGGATCTGCACGCGCAAGGCAGGATCGGTGATCCTGATGAACCGCCAGGGCTGCATCAGTCCGACGCTCGGTGCGGCGTGCGCCGCGGCCAGCAGCCGCCCCAATACCTCGGCGGTCACCTCCTTGCCCGGCACGAACCGGCGCATGTCGCGGCGCTGCGCGATGGCCCGGTACACGGCCTGACGTTCGGTGTCGCTGAACGCGTGATCGGTCACCACCGCAGCCTAGGCTGGTCGGGTGAGCACGCGTGCGCCGGTTCTGATATCCGCGGCAGAACTAACCGAATGGCTTGAATCCGGTTCCCCTGTGGTGATTCTGGACGTGCGCTGGCAACTGGCCGAGCCCGACGGCCGGGCGGCCTTCGAGCGCGGTCATCTACCCGGCGCGGTGTACGTGTCGCTGGAGGATGAATTGTCCGACCACTCGGTCGAGGGCCGGGGACGGCATCCGCTGCCCTCCGGCGCGGCCGTGCAGGCCGCGGCACGCCGCTGGGGCGTGCGTGCCGGCGTGCCGGTGGTCGTCTACGACGACTGGAACCGGGCGGGTTCGGCGCGGGCGTGGTGGGTGTTGACCGCAGCCGGAATCGGTGGTGTCCGCATCCTGGACGGTGGGCTGGCCGGCTGGCCCGGAGCGCTGGCCGACGGGCCGTCGGTCGCCGAACCGGGTGATGTGACGGTGGCGCATGACGACCTGTACGCCGGTGCCCTGCCGACCCTCACGGCCGAACAGGCCGCGCACGCGCCGGTGCTGCTCGACGCACGCGCGCCGGAACGGTTCCGCGGTGAGGTCGAGCCGGTCGATCCGGTCGCCGGGCACATCCCGGGAGCGCGCAATCTGCCGAGCACGGAGCTGCTGAACGCCGACGGCACCTTCGCGCTCGAGCGGCTGCCCGCACCCGCGGGGCCGGTCGGGGCATACTGCGGCTCCGGGGTGACGGCCGCGGTGCTCGTCGCGGCGCTGGCCGCCGCGGGTATCGATGCGGCGCTGTTCCCGGGTTCGTGGTCGCAGTGGAGTGCCGATGGCACGCTGCCGGTGGCCACCGGGGAGTGACCTAATGGGTGTGGGTGACACCCCAGGCCGGTAGCGGGTCGGGAAAGGTTGCCCACGCCGCTTGGCCGCCGGCCAGTTCGTCATCGGTGAGCAGTGCCGACTCCAGCAGCGTGCCGATCCAGTCGCGGTCGATGCGCACCCCGATGAAGACGATCTCCTGTCCGGGGGCGATATCGGTGGACGACCAGTACTGAGCCGGTTCGATCACCAGATTGGGACCGGCCTGGGACCAGATGGCCGCGATCGACGGTCGGCTGGCGATCCAGCAGAAACCCTTGCTGCGCAACAGCCCTCGCATCTGCTTAAGCGACGTCGACAACCGGTCGGGGTGGAACGGACGGTCGGCGCGAAACGTCATCGACCCGATGCCGTACTCGTCGGTCTCCGGCGTGTGCCCGTTGGCGAGCTCCTCGTCCCAGCCGGGCATCTTGGCGGCCGCGTCCGGGTCGTAGCGGCCGGTGCCGAGCACCTCGGCGAGTGCGACCACACCGTGATCGGTGTGCAGCAGCCGCGCGGTGGGATTGAGCCGGCGCACCACGGCTTCGACCGCGCCCAGCTGCTGCGCACTCACCAGGTCGGTCTTGTTGAGCAGGATGACGTCGGCGAACTCCACCTGGTCGGTCAGCAGATCGGCGATATTGCGGGCGTCGCGCTCGCCGTCGACGTCGGGCAGGGCCATGTCCCGGTCGGTCAGCGCCTGGCCGCGGATCAGTTCGGTCAGGAAGGTGGACGCGTCGACGACGGTCACCATGGTGTCCAGCCGGGCGAGTCGGCCCAGGCTGAAACCGTCCTCGAACTCCCAGTCGAACGTTGCGGCCACCGGCATGGGTTCGGAGATGCCGGTCGATTCGATGACCAGCTGGTCGAACCGGCCCTGGCGGGCCAGCACGGCCACCGCATCGATCAGGTCTTCCCGCAGCGTGCAGCAGATGCAGCCGTTGGTGAGTTCGACGAGTTTCTCCTCGGTCCTGTCCAGGTGGCCCTGGTCGGCGATGAGCGCGGCGTCGATGTTCACCTCGCTCATGTCGTTGACGATCACCGCGACCCGGCGGCCGTCCCGGTTGGCCAGGATGTGGTTGAGCAGGGTGGTCTTCCCGGCGCCGAGGAAGCCGGACAGCACGGTCACCGGCAGGGGAGCAGTGGACGGCATGAAGTCTCCTTATTGAGAATGATTTCCAATAAGGATGATCCGGTGGTGCGCGCGTTAATGCAAACGGTTATCGTTATCGCCATGATCGTGTCGTTCCCCCTCCGCGCCCTGGCCGCCTGCCTCGCGCTCACCACCCCACTCGCGCTGGCCGCCTGCTCCGGCGGGGACACCGCGTCGACGCCGACGACGCCGGCCGGTGACTGTCCCACCACCCCGGTCAACGTCGTGGTGAGCGTCGACCAGTGGGGCCAGATCGCCAACAGCCTCGGCGGAGCCTGCGCGAAGGTGACCACGATCCTGGCCGGATCCTCGGTCGACCCACACGACTTCGAACCGTCGCCCTCGGACGCTGCCACCTTCACCGGTGCGCAGCTCGTCGTCGTCAACGGCGGCCACTACGACGAATGGGCCAGCAAGTTGGCCGCGAGTTCGGCGCCCAATGCTCCGGTGGTGAACGCGCTCGAGATCAGCGGCATCGAACACGATGAACCGCACGGCGGCCACGATGACCACGATCACGGCGACGGCGTCAATCCGCACGCCTGGTACAGCCCCGCCGCGGTGACCGCCGTCGCCGACGCGGTCACCGCCAAGCTCGATGAGCTGGCTCCGCAGGCCAAGGACTACTTCACAGGCCGGCGCAGCGCATTCACCACCTCGCTGCAGCCCTATGACCAGCTGATCGCCAAGATCAAGGCGGCAGCGACGGGCAAGACCTACGGCGCCACCGAATCCGTCTTCGACGACATGGCCGCGGCCGTGGGCCTGCAGAACAAGACACCCGCCGGCTTTGCCGCCGCCACCAGTAACGAGACCGATCCGTCCCCGGCCGACCTGGATGCCTTTCTGAAGCTGTTGAATGCAAAGGGTGTCGACGTGCTCATCTACAACACCCAGACGGAGGGGTCGGTGCCCGAACAGATCCGCACCGCCGCGCAGAATGCCGGCGTTCCGGTGGTGAACGTGACCGAAACGGTGGCGCCGGGCGCCAAATCGTTCGAGGCTTGGCAGGTGGACCAGCTCACTGCCCTTGCCAAGGCGCTCGGTGTCCCAGCCTGAGCCCCCCGCCCTGTCCTTCGAAGACGTCAGCGTCGTTCGCGGCGGCCAGCTGATTTGGTCGGAAGGCACGTTCGATGTGCCAGCCGGCGGGATCGTGGCCGTCATCGGCTCGAGCGGCTCGGGCAAGACCACCCTGCTGCATGCCGTTCTCGGCACCATCCCGGTGGGCTCGGGCACCATCCGGGTGCTGGGCCGGCCACCGGGCGCGGCCACCGGGCTGATCGGCTACGTGCCGCAGAACTACGCGGTGGCCGCGGGCAATGCCATCCGGGCCTGCGACGCGGTCCTGCTCGGACTCACCGGCAACCGGTGGGGATTCGGGCGGGCCAGCGCCGCCGAACGGGAGCGCGTCACCCAGGTGCTGGCGGCCGTGGACGCAACGGATTTCGCGCATCGCAGGCTGTCCCAGCTGTCGGGCGGGCAGCGTCAACGCATCGCCATCGCCGAGGCCCTGGTGGCCCGGCCCCAGTTGCTCATCCTCGATGAGCCGCTGACCGCCCTGGATGTCCGCAACCAGCGCGATATCGTGCGGCTGCTGGCCAAGATCCGCGACGAGCTCGCGGTGACGATCCTGGTGGTGGCCCACGATCTGAACCCATTGCTGGCGGTGCTGGACGGGGCGATCTATCTGCTGGACGGCCACGCCCATTTCGACACCACCGACGAAGTGGTCGACGAGGACCTGCTGAGCCATCTCTACGGCACCTCGGTCCAGGTGGTGCACACCCCGCAGGGCGACATGTACGTACGGAGCATCTGATGCACACCACCGTGCTGGCCATCGGTTACCAGGACAACTGGTGGCAGATCCTGATGTCGGCCTTCATGCGCAATGCGCTGCTCGGCGGCACCCTGGTGGCGCTGGCCGCCGGGCTGATCGGCTACTTCATCGTGGTCCGCAACAGTGCCTTTGCGGCGCACGCGTTGGCGCACATCGGTTTTCCCGGCGCAACGGGCGCGGTGCTGCTCGGGCTGCCCGTCACCGTCGGCCTGGCCGCATTCTGCATCGGTGGTGCCCTTGTCATCGGTGCGCTGGGTAAACGCGCCGACGAGCGGGAAGTGGCGACCGGGACGGTGCTGGCGGCCGCCACCGGGCTCGGCCTGTTCTTCAGCTCGCAGGCCACCAAGAGCAGCAGCACCGTCACCAACGTGCTGTTCGGGAATCTGCTCGCGGTGACCCATGAGCAACTGGTGTCCTTCGGGGTTGCGGTGCTGGTGCTCGCCGCGGTGGTCGGGTTCGTCTACCGGCCATTGCTGTTCGCGTCCATAAATCCCGACGTCGCCGAGGCCAAGGGCGTCCCGGTGCGGGTGCTGTCGGTGGTGTTCATGGCGCTGCTCGGGCTGGCGGTGACGATGGCGGTCCAGGCGGTGGGCACCCTGCTGTTGTTCGCCCTGGTGGTCACGCCGGCCGCCACGGCGATCATGCTGGTGGCGCGGCCCGGGCTGGCCATGCTGGTCTCGACACTGCTGGCGGTGGTTTCGGTGTGGACGGGACTGGCGCTGTCCGCGATGTTCAACGTTCCGCCGAGTTTCGTCATCGTCACGATCGTCAGCGGAATCTGGCTGGTGGTGTGGGCGGTCGCGCAGCGAACCGGAACGGATCGGCGAATCGCGCCGCCACATGGCCCTTCCGGGCTGCACGTCCACTAACCTCGGAGAGCATGTCCAGAAGTCCGGCGCCGAGGCGACGGGCGACACTGGCCTCATTGGCCGCCGAGCTCAAGGTTTCGCGGACCACCATCTCCAATGCGTACAACCGTCCCGACCAGCTTTCCACCGAACTGCGCGAGCGGGTGCTGGCCGCGGCCAAGGAGATGGGTTACCCGGGACCGGATCCGGTGGCGCGGTCGCTGCGTACCCGTAGGGCGGGTGCGGTCGGATTGATGCTCACCGAACCGCTGGACTTCTCGTTCAGTGATCCGGCGGCCCTGGATTTCGTTGCCGGGCTTGCCGAATCATGCGAGGAGGCCGGGCAGGGACTGTTGCTGGTCGCGGCGGGCCCCAACCGCAGCGTTGTCGACGGAACGGCCGCGGTGTTGTCGGCCGGCGTCGACGGTTTCGTCATCTACTCGGCCTCTGATGACGACCCGTACCTTCCGGTGGTGTTGCAGCGCCATCTTCCCGTCGTCGTCGTCGATCAACCCAAGGATGTGCCGGGCAGTTCCCGGGTCTGTATCGACGACCGAGCGGCCATGCGGCAACTCGCCGAACATGTTGTGGGCCTTGGACACCGCGAGATCGGGCTGCTGACCATGCGGTTGGGCCGAGACTGGCCGCACCGGGATCCGGTGCCCGCCGTCGCAGACCAGCAACGGCTGAACTCACCACATTTCCATGTGCAGCGTGAACGTGCGCACGGCCTGTTCGACGCGATGTCCGCGGCCGGGCTGGACCCGGCGTCGGTGACGGTGGTCGAGAGTTATGACCACCTGCCCACCTCGGGCGGGCTGGCCGCCGACGTCGCGCTGGCGCGCAATCCGCGCATCACGGCGCTGGTCTGTACCGCCGACGTGCTGGCGCTGTCGGCGATGGATTCGCTTCGTGCCAGGGGCATCTACGTGCCCGGGCAGATGACGGTGACCGGGTTCGACGGGGTGCCCGAAGCGCTGCGGCGCGGGCTGACGACGGTGGTTCAGCCCAGCCTGGAAAAGGGCCGCCGGGCCGGCCGATTGCTGCACAATCCGCCGCGGTCGGGGCTGCCGGTCATCGACATCCTGGCCACCGAACTGATCCGGGGCCGCACCGCGGGACCGCCGGCCTGATCAGGAGCGGGCCCGGACCAGGGTGCGCAGTATCTCGGCGACATCCTCCGGTGCCGGCACGCGGAAACGGGCCAGGGTGTCGCCCGGCCCCACCTTCACGCCGATATCGGTGTCGCCCAACCGTTTGAAGGCGAACTCGTCGGTGACATCGTCGCCGAGGAATACCGTCGCGGTGGCGTGGTGGCGGGCGCGCAGGGTGTCGACCGCCTCGCCCTTGTCGGTGACGATCACCGCGAACTCCAGCACCGCCTTACCCGCGGTGACATGCGCGGGCCAGGACTGTGCGGCCGCCCGGGCCGCCGCCAGCGCCGCCTCGCCGTCCTCAGCACTGGCATTGCGCACATGCAGCGCCACACTGGCTGGTTTGGTCTCGACGGTCACGCCTGGGCGCGTGCCGGCGATGTCACGCAGCGTGGCCACCATCGTGGCGAGCAGCGCGGTGTCGATCTCGCGGACGAAACCGGTGTCGAACTCCGCGCCGTGACTGCCGACCAGGGTCACCGTGTCGGGCATCCCGGACAACTCGCGCAGCACCGCAAGGGCGCGACCGGAGATCAGCGCCGCGGTGGTGTCCGGCAATTCGGAGAGTGCGACCAACGCTTCCGCCGCGGCGGGCAGCGGGCGGGCGTCGGCGGGATTGTTCACGATCGGCGCCATGGTGCCGTCGAAATCGGAGGTGACGAGGAGTCGGGGCGTGCTGGCTATCGCGGCCAGCGCACGCTGCAGATCACTCACGGGTCACACCTTAGGTTGTTCCCCGTCGCCGATGAGCAGCCGCACAGCCAGATCCAGACGTTTGCTGACGTCGGTGGCCGAGGCCCGCCGGGTGAGCCACGCCAGCAGGTTCGACAACCACACATCCGAGATGACCCGGGCGATGTGGTACTGGTCCTCGGTCGGTTCGCCGTCGCTCATGGCGCGCGCGAACATGGAGTCCATCAGCTTGCCGACGTGATCGACCTCACCCGCGGCGGACGCGTCGGCGAACACGAACGCCCGCGTCATGGCCTCGGTGAGCAAGGGGTTTCGCTGCATCGACCGGTTGAGCCGGCCCACCATCATGTTCAGCCGCTGGTATGGCGTGCCGCCGGTGAGCGTGGCCCGGTCGGTCTTGGCGTCGATGCGCTCGAACTCGCGGCCCAGTGCGGAGACCAGCAGGTGCACCTTGGACGGGAAATAGCGGTACAGGGTGCCCACGGCGACGTCGGCGCGCTCGGCCACGGCGCGCATCTGCACGGCCTCGTAACCGCCCTTGGAGGCGATCGCCAGGGTCGCGTCGAGGATGCGCTTGCGGCGTTCGCGCTGCGCTTCTGACCCCAGTTCGGATTCGGCGAGGACGGCCACCGTCGTCACCTGACGGGGTGAGTCAGAACCCGATCCGGGCTGTGCTGGTGACGACATTGGGTGGGCTGCTCCTTAGTAGTGCGATCCTGACCAAAAAGATACGCAGGTCGACAGCTAATTTCCCACCTCCGAGCACCCGGCACAAGCGGCGTGTCCTGCTGTGATGGCGGTCGACTTGACGTTCGAACGCTGGCACTATTAGAACACGTTCTAGTGAGAAGCGTGGCCTTCTCAACCAATGCGAGGAGTTGCCGGTGTCCGTGCTGTCGTCGAGGACCGCCGCGTCCGAACAGTTTGCCGCCCGTGAACTGGTCCGGAGCTGGGCCGCCAGCTCGAACTCGATCGCCGCGGTGCGCAACGTGGAACTCGGTGACCCCGATGCCTGGCGGGCCCCGTACGACGGCTTCGCCCAACTAGGGGCGTTCGGTGTGGCCGTCCCCGAGGAGCACGGTGGTGCGGGCAGCACCATCGAGGATCTGCTCGGCATGATCGAAGAGGCGGCCGCGGCCCTGGTGCCGGGACCGGTGGCGACGACGGCGCTGGCCACCCTGGTGGTCGACGACCCGGCCGTGCTGGCGGGGCTGGCCGCGGGGGAGCGCAGCGCGGGCCTGGCGCTGGAATCCGGCATCACCTTCTCGGCCGGGACCGCATCCGGTTCGGCGAAATGGGTTCTCGGTGCCGATGCCGCGGGGGTTCTCGTGCTGCCTGCCGGTGACGGCTGGATCCTGGTCGACGCGGCCGCGGACGGGGTCGGCATCGAACCGCTGCAGGCCACCGATTTCTCCCGCCCGCTGGCGCGGGTCACGCTGACGTCAACACCCGCTCAGCAGCTGGCCGTGCCGGCGCGGCGGGTGCGCGATCTGGTGGCCTCCGTGCTGGCCGCCGAGGCCGCCGGCCTGGCCCGCTGGCTGCTGGACACCGCGACCGAATACGCCAAGGTGCGTGAGCAGTTCGGTAAGCCGATCGGCAGCTTCCAGGCCGTCAAGCACATGTGCGCCGAAATGCTGCTGCGCAGTCAGCAGGCTGCGGTCACGGCTGGTGACGCCGCGTCCGCGGCGGCCGACCCGGACGCCGACCAGCTGTCCATCGCGGCCGCCGTGGCCGCTGCGGTCGGGATCGACGCGGCCAAGGAGAACGGCCGCGACTGCATCCAGGTGCTCGGCGGTATCGGCATCACTTGGGAGCACGACGCGCACCTCTACCTGCGCCGTGCCTATTCGCTGTCCCAGTTCCTGGGCGGCCGGTCCCGCTGGCTGCGCCGCACTGCCGAGCTGACCAGGGCCGGGGTGCGACGCCAGCTGCATGTGGACATCGAGGAAGATTCGGCCCAGGCCCGATCTTTCCGTGCCGAGATCGCTTCCGCCGCAGCCGATATCGCGGCATTGCCGGAAAGTGACCGGCAACGCGCGCTGGCCGAGTCCGGTCTGCTCGCCCCGCACTGGCCGAAGCCGTACGGCCGCAACGCCACCCCCGCAGAGCAACTGGTCATCGATCAGGAACTCGCCGCGGCGCGGGTGGCGCGGCCCGACATCTCCATCGGATGGTGGGCGGCGCCGACGATCCTGGCGCACGGCACGCCCGAACAGATCGAGAAGTTCATCCCGGGCACGCTGACCGGCGATATCTACTGGTGCCAGCTGTTCTCCGAGCCGGGTGCCGGTTCAGATCTGGCCGCGCTGCGGACGAAAGCCGTTCGCGCCGAGGTCGACGGTAGGTCCGGCTGGAAACTCACCGGGCAGAAGGTGTGGACGTCCAACGCGCACCGTTCGAACTGGGGCATCTGCCTGGCCAGGACGAACCCGGATGTGCCCAAGCACAAGGGCATCACCTACTTTCTGGTCGAGATGAGCGCTCCGGGTATCGATATCCGCCCGCTCCGGGAGATCACCGGGGAGGCGCTGTTCAACGAGGTGTTCTTCGACGACCTGTTCGTGCCCGACGAGCAGGTGGTCGGTGCGGTCGACGGCGGATGGCCGCTGGCGCGCACCACGCTGGCCAATGAGCGGGTCGCGATCGCCACCGGCGGTGCGCTGGACAAGGGCATGGAGCACCTGCTGGAGGTGGTCGGCGACCGCGAACTCGACGGCGCCGAAGCGGATCGGTTGGGCGAGTTGATCATCGGCGCGCAGGTGGGCGCGCTACTGGATCAGCTGATCGCCCGGCTGGCGGTCGGCGGAGGCGATCCCGGCGCGCCGTCGAGTGTGCGCAAGCTGATCGGAGTGCGGTACCGGCAGGGCCTGTCGGAGACCATCATGGATTCCCTGGACGGGGCGGGCATCGTCGAGACCGCCGATGTGCGGTACTTCCTGAACACCCGTTGCCTGTCCATCGCCGGTGGCACCGAACAGATCCTGCTCACGCTGGCGGGGGAGCGGCTGCTGGGTCTGCCGCGGTAGACCGCAGATAGCCGGCCAGCATCGCGACGATCTCGTCCTCCAGATGCTGCGCGTCGACCGGCTGGGTGATCAACCGGTGCACGAGGGACTCGATCGTCGCGACGGTCATCCGGGCGGCGAGCACCGGATCGGCAACGGTCACTTCGGGATGGGCACGTAGCAGCTCGGCGGCGCCGGCCACCGCGCGCGCCTCGGCCTCGCGCAGCCGGGCCAGCAGGGCCGGGGAGCGGGGTGCCTCCTCGAACAACACCCGGTGCAACCCGGGGTCACCGCGGGCCTGTCGGGGCTGCTTACGCGCCCGGAAACGGTCGTTCGGTGCCACCGTCACCTCCCCGGCGAAAGCGAGTAGTCTTGCGCTGCAAGATATTCGGAGAATGGTAACCATGCAACGCGTACACGTCGAGACCATTCTGCCCACCGATGCCGATTCGGTGTGGCAGGCCATGCAATATCCGGTGACCTTCCTCTACGTGTGCCGGGGCCTGTTCGGTCTGCCGGCGCTGGCCGGTCGTAGCGCGCCGCTGCGCCAGGGCGAACGCGGAACCGGATGGTTGTTCGCCTTCCATGTGTTCCCCGCCTATCGGCACACCTTGGAGGTGGTGGGCGTGGACCATGGCAGCCGCACCATCACCACCCATGAACACGGCGGCGTGATCAGCCGGTGGGATCACACGCTGCGAGTGCAGCCGGTGACCGAAAAGTCCTGCCGCTACAGCGATTCCGTCGACATCGACGCAGGTGCGCTGACCCCCGTGGTGGCGTGCATCGCGCGCGGGATCTACCGCTACCGGCAGCGGCGCTGGCACCTGCTGGTGGCCAGGCACCTGACCCCGCAGCGGGTCAGTTGAAGGTGGTCTGCGCGCAGGCGCTGGGGGTGGTGACGTTCACCCCGCCGAACACCACCTGAATATCCGAACACGCGATGAAGCCGGCTTTCAGGTTGGGTTGGCCGGACCGCCAGTCGGTCTGCACCGAATCGCCGTCCACCGCGAACCGTTCCATCGGACCGCCACCGAAATAGGTGACCGACACCTGGTAGTCGGTGATCGACTTGTAGCCCTTGGACAGCACGTTGTCGTGGTTGGCGCCTTTGAGTTCGCGCGGCATCCCGGCCGGGGCGCTGTACCAGGCGTTCTGATAGACGTCGCGGTCGGTGCTGCGAATCGTGATGGTCTGCCGGGCCCACGTGTCGCCGGGCAGACCGATCGGCCCGTCCGGGGTGAGCAGGTTGGCCTGGGTGTTGAAGAAGCACCGACCGTCCCCGCCGGTGCAGTTGGCCGTGACGTGCATCTCGACGGTGCCGTTCGGTGTGGGTATCGACGTCGTCGCGGTGTTCACCCCGGCGGCGGCCATCGGGCTGTTGAGCGCGGCGACCGAACATGCGGCCGCGAACACTCCGAGAAACTTCTTCACGGCTCTCCCTCTCGTCGGCGAATGTTAGCCCGGGCGCTATTCGTCGTAGGTGACTTCCACCGAATCCGAGGCGGGCAACGCCTGGCACGCCAGGATCAGCCCCTCCTCCAGATCGGACGGTTCCAGCACATCGTTGATCTCCATCTCGACGTCCCCGGACTTCTTGAGCACCGCGCAGGCCCCGCAATGGCCTTCCCGGCAGGAGAACGGCGCGTCCAGCCCCTTGTCCAGCAGCACGTCGAGCAGCTTTGCCCGGCGCGGCCAGGTCACTTCGTGGGTGGTGCCGTCCAGGGTCACCACCGCGGTGGCCGGACCCGTATCGCTGTCATCTTCCTCGATCACGACGGCGGCGAACGGGTCGGAGTCCAGCGACTTGAACACCTCGATGTGGATCCGCTGCGCCCCGGCCGCTTTGAGCGCTTCTTCGGCGGCGGCCATGAACGGGCCCGGCCCGCAGATGTAGGCATCATGGCCGGCATACGGGCTCACCAGCCCGGCCAGCGTGACAGCGCTGGGCAGGCCCTGCACGGTTTCCAGCCAGTGGATCACCGTCAGTCGGTCGGGATACTTCTCCGACAATTCGCGCAGCGCGGCACCGAAGATCACCGAGTTCTCGTCCCGGTTGGCGTACACCAGCACCACCCGGCCGCTGCCTTCGGACAGGGCGGACTTGCAGATCGCCAGCATCGGGGTGATACCGCTGCCTGCCGCCAGCAGCAGGAAATCGGTGTCCAGGGTCTTGGGGACAAAGGTGCCCGACGGGGCCAGCACATGCATCCGCATGCCGGCGTGGGCGTTATCGCACAACCAGTTCGACGCATAGCCCTGCGCGGTGCGTTTGACGGTGACGGTCAGCTGGTCACCGGTGAACGGGGAGCTGGACAGCGAGTAGCAGCGGGCCACCGACCCGGTGCGGTCGCTGGGGACGCGCAGGGTCAGGAACTGCCCCGGCGCATACCGCAATCGGTCGGCCGGGATGGTGCTGCCCTCGGGTATCTCGAAGACCAGCGAGCGCGCATCCGCGCTCTCCTCGATGACCCGCGCCACCTGCAGTTCCAGCACGTGGCTGCCGAGCGGCTCATCGGTCGCGCCGTCGAACGGCTCATCAGGCACGGTGGCCCCTCTCCTCGCCAATAACTAGAACATGTTACAAAAACGTACATGCGCAGGTCCAGCCGCGGAATGAATGCCCTGCTCGACACAAATCGTAACGTGTTCTAATCTTTGTCCAGTGCTTGATCTCGATCCGGGAGGCAATTCAGTGACGTCCATTGAACAGCGTGACGTGCAGGCGGTCCTCGCCGGCATCGATGATCTGCTGCCGAAGCTGCGGGAACGCGCGCAGACCGCCGAGGACCAGCGTCAGGTGCCGTACGAGACCGTCAACGAGCTCGACGAGATCGGCTTCTTCAAACTGCTGCAGCCCGAGCAGTGGGGTGGCCTGCAGGCCGACCCGACCTACTTCTACGAGGCGGTCCGGCGACTGGCCAGCGCATGCGGTTCCACCGGCTGGATCAGCTCGATCATCGGTGTGCACAACTGGCATCTGGCGCTGTTCGACCAGAAGGCCCAGGACGAGGTGTGGGGCGACGATCCGACGGTCCGGGTGTCGTCTTCGTACGCGCCGATGGGTGCGGGCACCGTCGTCGACGGTGGTTACCTGGTCAGCGGCGCCTGGCAGTGGTCGTCCGGTTCCGAACACGCCACCTGGGCATTCCTGGGCGGCCCGGTCATCAAGGACGGCCGCCCCGTCGACTTCGGCAGCTTCCTGATCCCGCGCACCGAGTACGAGATCGACGACGTGTGGCATGTCGTCGGCTTGAAGGGCACCGGCAGCAACACCGTCGTCGTCAAGGACGTGTTCGTGCCCACGCACCGGTTCCTGTCCTACAAGGCGATGAACGACGGCACCGCCGGCGGATATCAGAACAACACCGCGCCGGTGTACAAGATGCCGTGGGGCACCATGCATCCGACCACCATCTCGGCTCCGATCGTGGGCATGGCCTACGGTGCGTACGCCGCCCACGTCGAACACCAGGGCAAGCGGGTGCGCGCGGCGTTCGCCGGCGAGAAATCCAAGGACGATCCGTTCGCCAAGGTCCGCATCGCCGAGGCCGCCAGCGATATCGACGCCGCGTGGCGCCAGCTGATCGGCAATGTCGGTGACGAGTACGCACTTCTGCAGGCGGGCAAGGAGATTCCGTTCGAACTGCGCACCCGCGCCCGCCGCGACCAGGTGCGTGCCACGGCCCGGTCCATCGCCTCGATCGATCTGTTGTTCGAGTCGGCCGGTGCCACCGCCCTGGTGACCAGTGCTCCGCTGCAACGGTTCTGGCGTGACGCCCATGCCGGCCGGGTGCACGCCGCCAACGAACCCGAGCGCGCCTACCTGATATTCGGTAACAACGAGTTCGGTCTGCCGCCCGCGGACACGATGGTCTGATCGGACGGTCTGATGACTTCCTTCGCCGCCGAAACCGCCCAGCAGCAAGCGTTCACGTTCGAATCGACCTCGCGGTACGCACAGGTCAGAGATGACATGCGGCTGCACTACCACGAGGCGGGTGATCCGGCCGCCGAGACGGTGGTGCTGCTGCACGGGGGCGGCCCGGGTGCGTCCAGCTGGTCGAACTTCTCGAAGAACATCCCGGTGCTGGCCCAGAAGTTCCATGTGCTGGCCGTCGACCAGCCTGGGTACGGGCACTCCGACAAGCACACCGAGCATGAGCAGTACAACCGCTACAGCTCGACCGCGCTGCTCAACCTGTTCGACCACCTGGGCATCGAACGCGCTGCGCTGGTCGGTAATTCGCTCGGTGGCGGCACCGCCGTGCGGTTCGCCCTGGACAACCCCAAGCGGGCCGGCCGGCTGGTCCTGATGGGTCCGGGCGGGCTGAGTGTCAACCTGTTCGCCCCCGACCCGACCGAGGGCGTGAAGCTGCTCGGCAGATTCGCCGGCAACCCGACGCGGGAGAACATCGAGAAGTTCCTGCGCATCATGGTCTTCGACCAGAGCCTGATCACCCCCGAGTTGGTCGAGGAGCGTTTCCGGATCGCCAGTACGCCGGAGTCGCTGGCCGCCACCAAAGCGATGGGAAAGTCCTTCGCGGGTGCGGACTTCGAGCTCGGCATGATGTGGCGCGACGTGTACAAGCTGCGGCAGCGGGTATTGCTCATCTGGGGTCGCGAAGACCGGGTGAATCCCCTCGACGGGGCCTTGGTGGCGCTCAAGCAGATCCCGCGGGTGCAATTGCACGTCTTCGGCCAGTGCGGGCACTGGGCCCAGCTGGAGAAGTTCGACGAGTTCAACAAGCTGACGCTCGACTTTCTTGGAGGTGAGTCGTGACGATCAAATCGTTGGGTTATCTGCGCATCGAAACCACCGATATCGGCGCCTGGCGCGAATACGGGCTCAAGGTCCTCGGCATGGTGGAGGGCAGTGGTTCCACCGAGGGGGCGCTGTACCTGCGGATGGACGAGTTCCCGGCCCGTCTGGTGATCGTGCCCGGTGAGCACGACCGGCTGCTGGTATCCGGCTGGGAGACCGCGAATGCGGCACAGCTGCAGGACATCCGCAGCCGCCTGGAGGGCAGTGGCACTCCATACAAGGAGGCGACGGCCACCGAACTGGCCGACCGCCGCGTCGACGAGATGATCGCGTTCGAGGATCCGTCGGGCAACAGTCTTGAGGTGTTCCACGGCGTCGCGCTTGAGCACCGCCGTGTGGTCAGCCCCTACGGGCACAAGTTCGTCACCGAAGAGCAGGGCCTGGGCCACGTCGTGCTGACCACCCGCGACGACGCCGAGACGCTGCGCTTCTACCGCGATGTGCTGGGCTTCATCCTCCGCGATTCGATGCGGCTGCCACCGCAACTGGTCGGCCGGCCGGCCGACGGCCCGCCGGCTTGGCTGCGCTTCCTCGGGGTGAATCCCCGGCACCACAGCCTGGCGTTCATGCCCGGTGAAACCCCCAGCGGCATCGTCCATCTGATGGTGGAGGTGGGCAGCGCCGACGACGTCGGGTTGTGTCTGGATCGCGCGTTGCGGCGCAAGGTCAAGATGTCGGCCACTCTCGGCAGGCACGTCAACGACAAGATGCTGTCCTTCTACATGAAGACCCCCGGCGGGTTCGACATCGAATTCGGTTGTGAGGGACTTGAAGTCGAGGATCACAGCTGGGTGGCGCGGGAAAGTACCGCGGTCTCGTTGTGGGGTCACGACTTCAGTGTCGGCTTCAAGTAGTAGTCCGGTGCCGGCCCAGCCGATCGATGCACGCACATTCCGTAATGTGCTCGGCCAGTTCTGTACCGGCGTCACCGTGATCACCACACTGCACGACTCGGTGCCGATCGGTTTCGCGTGCCAGTCGTTCGCGGCCCTGTCGCTCGACCCGCCGCTGGTGCTGTTCTGTCCGACCAAACAGTCCCGGGCCTGGCAGGCCATCGAGGCCAGTGGCCGGTTCTGCGTCAACATGCTGCATGAGAACCAGCAGCACGTGTCGGCTCAGTTCGGTTCCAAGGCGCCCGACAAGTTCGCCGGAATCGACTGGCGGCCTTCCGAACTCGGCTCACCGGTGATCGACGGCACGCTGGCTCACATCGACTGCACGGTGCACTCTGTCGTCGATGGCGGCGACCACTTCGTGGTGTTCGGTGCGGTGCACTCGATGTCGGAACCCCAGGCGATGAAACCTCGGCCGCTGCTGTTCTACCGCGGGGAGTACACCGGCATCGAACCGGACAAGAACACCCCGGCGCAGTGGCGCGACGACCTGGAAGCGTTCCTGACCGCCACCACGTCAGACACCTGGCTGTAGCGGCGCCGGAGGCAGCGTTTCCGGTAGTGGGGCGGCCGGGTCCACCGGCGGCTGATCTCCAGGGGCGAGCGAAGCGACGGGGGATTGCACCGTCAGATCGATGTCGTGGTCCAGGTCCGGCGCGATCGGCACCATCCGGCACAGGAAGTTGACCGCGAGGTCGCACGGGTTGTCCGGGTCGGCCAGGGCGGGAGCGGCGGCCAGCAGCGCCGCGGCCACGCCGCCGAGTGCCACGATCGAGAGTCTGCGCACGTCCCCTAGTCCCCCTTACGTTCCAGTTTCACGTCCAGTTCGACCTTCGCCGGGCAGTCCCCGGTGTAGTCCTGGTAGGACTTCCCGGCCAACCCAAGCAGGGGGTCCTGCGGACCCTGCGGCAGGGGCAGGTCATCCCGCGAGGATTGGCGCACCTTGCCGACTCCGTCTGTGCAGTGCGCGTCCCCGTCCGGGAAGTTGGCGGTGAAGTGCCCGTCGCCGTAGATCATCACGAACAGGTTGTGGGTGTCCGCGCTGGTCATCAGCGAGATGCAGCGCTCCCCGGTGCGCAGGCAGTAGGTCGTCGCCTGATAGGTGTGGGACGGGAACACCTCGCCGGTCTCGGTGTAGGTCTGGGTGTAGACGTAGGTACCCCGTAACGCCGCGCCGGGCGCGCTTTTCAGCGGTGGCTCGGCCGCTGGATCCGGCGGCTGGGTGCTGTTGTCCATGGCCCGGGTGGGCACCACGCTGATGGCACGTTTGTTGGCGCACAACGCCGGTGCGGTGGCCCAGGTGTATTCGCCGTTGAACGAACCGTCGATCAGGGATCGCAGTTTCATGATGGTCCAGCCCTGGGCATCGACGTCGACGTCGCCGACCTTGCACTTGTCCGGGGCCTCGCGAACCATCATCCAGTCCCCGTCGACGTAGTCGAAGACCAGGTTGTCCTGGGCGGGGGCGTCGGGCTTGCGCGGGTCGATGATCGCCACGGTGGCCACGCAGCCGCCGCCGTCGTGGCAGGCGGAGCGTGCCACCCAGGTCTCGGTGCGTGCGGTTCCCGCGACCGGCTTGCCGTCCGGGGTGGCGATGGGGCCGATGTCCACCTTGAACGAGCCGTTCAGCACCGGACCGGTCTTGGGCGCTTCGTCACCCTTGCCGGGCATGCCGAGCGTGAACAGGCACGCGGCGAATCCGCCGAGCACGGTGGCGATCAGGGCCGCCGCAGCCAACAACTTCACCAAGGTGCGCTGCGCGCCCTTGCTCAACCCGAGTGCCATCGCGCTACAGGATGCCATCCCGGCGAGCGCTCAGTTGGCGGTATGTGTACCTACGAAGTCGATCACGGTGTCGGCGACCGCTCGATGCGCCGTCTCGTTGAGCACGTCGTGGTGGGCGCCGGCGAATTCCGCGATGCTCAGCGCGGCTATTTGTTCGGCGTAGCTGCGTACCGCGCCGACCGGCGCGATCGGGTCCGCCGTGCCGTGTACCGCCAGGGTGGGCACCGTCAGCGCAGGCAGCTCGGTGCCGAACCGGTCCCAGGCTTGATCGAGGGCACGGGCCAGCGGGGCGCCGTCGGCGTCGGTGAACGCCAGCGGATCGTTCTCCAGGGCATCCAGGTAGAACGGGTCGCCGGACAGCCAGCCGGGGTCGAGGTCGAATTCGGAGTCGGTGTCCAGCAATTCGGGGACCGGGATCAGTGGCGCGCCGGAGATGACCGCCGCGCGGTAGCGGTCGGGTTGCTCCAGCAGCCGCAACAGGGTGACCACCGCACCGAACGAGTGGCCGGCGGCTATCAGGGGGACACCGGGACGTTCCCGTTCGGCGATCGCGGTCAGCGCCTCACCGAGCGCCGAACTGTCGGCCAGTGTGCCGAAGTTCCCGCGCGGGCCCGGGCTAAGCCCGTGGCCGTGCTGATCCACCGCCCACAGATCGATCCCGGCAGCGTTCAGCGCGAAGCCGTACCGGTGGTACAGGCCGGTGTGCTCACCGAAACCGTGCAGGAAGACGACGGCGGCGCGGGGATCGGTTGCGGCCCAATGCCGGTAGTAGGCACGGGTGTCGCCGGAGCGCAGGAAGGGCATGGCACCACTGGATCAGCTGGGGCCGCCCGCGACAAGCGTTTCGCTCACGGCGCACCCAGCAGGATGTCGTGCAGGTCGGCCACCTGCCGGCGGATCGCCTCGACGACGGCCGAAACCTCGGGCCTGCGCAGCGTTTCGGCGCGGGTGACCAGCCAGTAGGTCAGCCGGGCGGAGACCGCGTCGGGCAGCACGCGAATCAGGTCGGGCCAGCGGTCGGCCATGAAGCAGGGCAGTAGGCCCAGCCCGGCCGCGGCGCGGGTGGCCTCGACGTGGACGAAGACGTTGGTGGAGGTGATCGATTCCCGCATGGCCGGTGCGAAATTTGCGGCCAGATCGAGATCGTCGACCTGCAGCATCGAGTCGATGAAATAGACCAGCGGATGGTGGGCCACCTCGTCGACGGATGCGGGGGTGCCCTGTTCGGCGAGATAGGAGCGCGAGCCGTACAGGCCCAGGCGGTAGTCGCCGAGGCGGATCGCCAGCGCCCGGCGCACGGTGGGTTCGCCGACCACGATCTCGATGTCGACACTGGAGCGATACTGGCTGGCGCGCCTGGTCGCGGCGACGATCTCGACGGCCACTTTCGGGTGGCGGCGCTGAACCTGCGCGGCGGCCGGGGCGGCGATGTAGGCGCTGAATCCGTCGGTCGCCGAGATCCGGACGACACCCGCCAGCGCGGGCGACTGACCCGGCGCCCTGTTCAGAGAGTGCACCGCGGCTTCGACGGCTTCGGCGGCGGCGAGCGCCTCGCGGCCGCGGTCGGTGAGCTCCCAGCTGCTGCCGACCCGGGTCAGTACGCGGGCGCCGATCGCCCGCTCCAGCGCGGCGATGCGGCGCGAGATGGTGGTGTGGTTGATGCCGAGCTGCTCGGCGGCGGTGACGTAGCGGCCGGTGCGGCCGACGGCGAGCAGGACCAGCAGATCATCGGCACCAGGCACAGCCACATCTGCATTTTCGCAGACAATAGGTGCATGTCTAGGCATTGTGGACGCCTGGGCGTGCATGAATACTCAGCCCTATGTGTGCTGCTGATCACAATGACTTCACCCCGTCCGGTCTGAAACGGGTCGTCGCCGCATCCATGGCCGGCACCGTCGTGGAGTGGTACGAGTTCTTTCTCTACGGCACGGCCGCCACGCTGGTGTTCAGCAAGGTGTTCTTCGCCCAGTCCGGTAGTGACCTGGACGCGATCCTGGCGGCGTTCGTCACCTATGCGGTCGGCTTCGCGGCGCGGCCGCTGGGCGGCATCGTGTTCGGCCACTACGGCGACAAGTACGGCCGCAAGAAGCTGCTGCAGTTCTCGCTGCTGCTGGTGGGCGCCGCGACTTTTCTGATGGGCTGTCTGCCCACCTACGGGCAGATCGGCTACTGGGCACCGGCTCTGCTGGTGGTGTTGCGGTTCGTGCAGGGCTTCGCCGTCGGCGGCGAGTGGGGCGGTGCGGTGCTGCTGGTGGCCGAGCACAGCCCCGACCGCAGCCGGGGTTTCTGGGCGAGCTGGCCACAGGCCGGGGTGCCGGTCGGCAACATGCTGGCCACCGTCGTGCTGCTGGTGCTGACCTCGACGCTGCCCGACGCGGCGTTCCTGTCCTGGGGGTGGCGGGTCGCGTTCTGGTTGTCGGCCGTGGTGGTGCTGATCGGCTACTACATCCGCACCAAGGTCACCGACGCGCCCATCTTCGTTGCCGCACAACAGGAAGCGCAGCGGCTCAAGGAATCGTCGTTCAACGCCATCGAGGTGCTGCGGCGCTATCCGCGCGGCGTGCTGACCGCAATGGGCCTGCGCTTCGCGGAGAACATCATGTACTACCTGGTGGTCACCTTCTCCATCACCTATCTGAAGGTGCATGCGCACGCCGACACCGGATCCATCCTGCGCTGGCTGCTGGTCGCCCATGCGGTGCATTTCGTCGCGATCCCGTTGGTGGGCAGGCTGTCCGACCGGGTCGGTAGGCGCCCGGTGTACCTGGTGGGCACCCTGGCCACCGGGACGTGGGGGTTCTTCGCCTTCCCGATGATGGACAGCAAGAACTCCATGGTGATCATGTCGGCGGTGGTCATCGGCCTGGTGTTCCACGCGTTCATGTACGCCCCGCAGCCGGCGATGATGGCCGAGATGTTCCCCACCAGAATGCGCTATTCCGGTGTGTCGCTGGGCTACCAGGTCACCGCGATCGTGGCCGGCTCACTGGCGCCGATCATCGCCGTCACGTTGCTCGAAGAGTTCGGCTCGTCGGTGCCCATCGCGATCTATCTGGCGGGCGCCTCGGTCATCACCCTGATCGCCGTCTACTTCGCCAGGGAGACCAAGGGCATCGACCTGGCCGACGTGGATCGAGCCGATGCGAAAGCGGTTGCCGCATGAGCGATCTGGCCGGGCGAACCGCACTGGTCACCGGCGGTGCGAGCGGTATCGGCGCGGCCTGTGCCCGCGAGCTCGCGGCGCGCGGTGCGCATGTCACCGTCGCCGACCGGGACGGTGACGGTGCCGCGGAGCTGGCCCGCGATATCGGTGGGACCGCCTGGCAGGTGGATCTGCTGGACGTTTCCGCCCTGGAAGGGCTGCGCCTGCAGACCGATGTCCTGGTGAACAATGCCGGGGTGCAGCGGATCGCGCCGATCACCGACTTCGCGCCGACCGACTTCCGCATGCTGCTCACGCTGATGGCCGAGGTGCCGTTCCTGCTCATCCGCGCCGCGCTGCCGCATATGTACGCCAATCGCTTCGGCCGGGTGATCAACGTGTCGTCGGTGCACGGGCTGCGTGCTTCGGAGTACAAGGTGGCCTATGTGACGGCCAAGCACGCCCTGGAAGGACTGTCCAAGGTGACCGCGCTGGAGGGTGGACCGCACGGCGTCACCAGCAACTGCGTCAATCCCGGATATGTCCGAACCCCGTTGGTGCACAAGCAGATCGCCGACCAGGCCCGTACCCACGGGGTCGACGAGCAGCAGGTGCTCGAACAGGTCCTGCTGAAGGAGAGCGCCATCAAACGCCTGGTGGAGCCGGCCGAGGTGGCCGATCTGGTGGGCTGGCTGGCCTCGCCGAACGCGGGCATGGTGACCGGGGCGTCCTACGCCATGGACGGCGGATGGAGCGCGCGATGAGCGCTCAGGCCCGGCGCCGGAGCCGTTGAGTCAGCGCATGCGCCGCACGCAACAGCGTCTCACCGAGCGGTTCGGTCCGGTCCTGCGCGAGGCGGGCCGCGACACCGGTCAGGCTCAACGCCCACTGCGGCTGATCGAGCGCATTGAAGACCGCCGCACCGATGCCCCAGCTGCCCTCCACCACCAGGCCGGGATTCACCGAATAGCCGGTGATCCTGGTCTGCTGGATCCGCCTTTCGATGGCTGCGCGGGAATGCGCACTGCCCCAGGTCTTTTCCAGGTCGGTGCGGTCGAGATACTCGCGCTCCTCGGCATCGGAGAGGTGCGCGAGCATGACGAGGCCCGCGGAGGCGACGCCCAGGGGAAACCGCTTGCCCGGGTAGAGCACGTGCGAGCGCAGCGGGAAACTGCCCTCGGCGGCCGACACGCACACCGACTCGTCGCCCCGGCGCGCCGAGAGGAAGGCACTCTCTCCGGTGTCGCGGGCCAGGGCGCGCAGGATGTCATCGGCGACGGGCGCGGCGTCGTACCGGCTGCTGGCCACCGACCCGAGCAGGTAGATCTCCGGTCCGAGGAACCACATGCCGGTGCCGGGTGCCCGGTCGATAAGTCCCTGCTCGGCCAGTGCGGTGAGCATGCGATGCGCCGTGGCGCGCGGGATGCCCGTGGCGCGCGCCAGTGCGGTGGTCGTCACGCCGTCACCGGCGGATCCCACGGCACGCAGGATCGCGGCGACCCGGGTGATGACGCCGGGATCGGTCATGTCCGCAGCCTAGCGTCCACTCAGTGGACACCGGGCCCGCCCCGTGTCCCGTCAAGCGAACGGAATCTTGTGGCCGTAGTCCATTGATGGTGTCCTGGTTACCGAGTTCCGCGCGTTCGTCCAGCGAACGCCCCGAGGTGAAAGTTGTCACGCCGTTGTCCGGAAAAGTACTCAAAGACGTCCGCGAGGCGGTCGCCGACATACCCAGCGGAGCGTCGCTGGCGGTCGGCGGATTCGGCCTGTGCGGTATCCCCGACGCCCTGATCGATGCGCTCGCCGAAGCGGGCGTCGACGCGCTGGAGGTCTACTCCAACAACTGCGGTGTCGACGGTGTGGGCTTGGGCGTGCTGCTCGGCCTCGGCCGGATCAGCCGAGTGACGGCCTCATACGTGGGGGAGAACAAGGAATTCGCCCGGCAGTACCTGGCCGGTGAACTCGAGGTCGAGCTGACCCCGCAAGGCACGCTGGCCGAACGGCTTCGGGCCGGCGGGTCCGGTATCCCGGCCTTCTACACGCCGGCCGGTGTCGGCACCCCGGTGGCCGACGGCGGTCTGCCGTGGCGTTACGCCGCGGACGGCTCCGTCGCCGTCGCCTCGCCGCCGAAGGAGACACGGGAATTCGACGGCAAGCGGTACGTGCTGGAGACCGGGATCCAGGCCGATTTCGCGCTCGTGCACGCAGCCGTCGGGGATACCCAGGGCAACCTGGTGTTCGACAAGACCGCCAAGAACTTCAACCCACTGGCGGCGATGGCCGGGCGCATCACCATCGCCGAGGTCGAAAAACTGGTCCAGCCCGGCGAACTCGACCCCGACCAGGTGCACCTGCCCGGGGTGTTCGTCCAGCGGATCGTCGAGACCGGGCCGCAGACCGTCCGCATCGAGAAGCGCACCACCCGGGAGGCATCAGCATGACCACTTCGCAGACCGGCCGCGGATGGAGCAGGCCGCAGATGGCCGCCCGGGTGGCCGGGGAACTGAAGGACGGCGAATACGTCAACCTCGGCATCGGGTTGCCGACGCTGGTGCCCGGATTCCTCGACCCCTCGGTGCGGGTCACGCTGCATTCGGAGAACGGCATCCTGGGCACCGGGCCGTACCCGACCGAGGACGAGGTCGATGCAAACCTGATCAACGCCGGCAAGGAAACCGTCACGGTGCTGCCCGGCGCCTCGTATTTCGACTCGTCGCTGTCGTTCGGAATGATCCGCGGCGGGCACATCGACGTCGCCGTGCTGGGCGGTATGGAGGTGTCCCGCTACGGCGATCTGGCGAACTGGATGGTGCCCGGCAAGATGGTCAAGGGCATGGGCGGCGCCATGGACCTGGTGCATGGCGCATCACGGGTCATCGTGTTGATGGAACACACTGACCGGCAGGGCAATCCGAAGATCGTCGATCAGTGCACCCTGCCGTTGACCGGCGAACGGGTGGTACACCGCATCGTCACCGACCTGGCGGTCATCGACGTGGTGGGGGACGGCGACCTGGTGCTCGTCGAGACCGCGCCGGGTGTGTCGGCCGAGGACGTGCGCGCGGCGACCGGAGCCACGCTGCGCTGACGCTCGACTGGCATAGGGTTTCCCATGTGACGAGCGCGCAATGGGAACCCACGCCGGCCGAAATCGAAGCTGCGCAGATCACCGACTTCGCGCGATTCGCCGGGCAACCCGTGGAGTACCCGGCCCTGTGGCGGTGGTCGGTGGACGAACCGGCCGCATTCTGGGGCGCGCTGTGGCGATACTTCGACCTGGGCGAGTTGCCCGGGGCGGTGCTCGGCAACGCCGATTTGCCTGGCGCGCAGTGGTTCCCGGGTACCAAGCTGAACTATGCCGACCAGGTCATCCGGCAGGCCCGCACGGACCGGCCGGCCATCCTCTGCGCCGGGGAGGATCAGCCGGTGATCGAGCTGTCCTGGGCGCAGCTGCTCGAGCGCGTTGCGGGATTCGCGGCGACCTTGCGTGGTCTGGGTGTTGCGCCCGGGGACCGGGTGATCGGCTATCTGCCGGATATCGCCGAGGCGGTCATCGCCTTCTTGGCCACGGCATCCCTCGGAGCCATATGGAGTGCCTGCGGACAGGACTACTCGGCGGGCGCGGCACTGGGCCGGTTCGGTCAGCTTGAGCCGCGGGTACTGGTGGCCGCCGACGGATATCGCTTCGGCGGCAAATGGCGCGACAAGAGCGCCGACGTGGCGGAGTTACGCGCGGGGCTGCCGACGCTGGAAGCCACCGTGTTCGTCTCGCGGCGGACGCCGATCCCGGACGGCTGCCTGGACTGGGGTGTCGCGAGCGCACCCGGCGCCGCCGCGCTGACCCCCACCGCGCTGGATTTTGCGCATCCGCTCTGGATCTTGTTCTCGTCGGGAACCACCGGATTGCCGAAGGGGATCATCCACGGCCACGGCGGCGTCCTGGTCGAGCACCTCAAATCGATAGCGCTGCAGAGTGATATCGGACCCGCGGACACGTTCTTCTGGTTCACCAGCCCGAGCTGGATGATGTGGAATTTCCAGCTGGCAGGGCTGCTGGTGGGCGCCACCATCGTCTGCTACGACGGCAGCCCCACCCATCCGGCCCCGGACACCCTGTGGGAGTTGGCGGCGCGGCTCGGTGTCACCGTGTTGGGCACCAGCCCGGGCTACGTCCTGGGATGCGTCAAGGCCGGTGCGGTTCCACGTACCGAACACGATCTGTCCGCGCTTCGCACCGTCGGGATCACGGGCTCGGCCTTTCCGCCGTCGTCGGCACTGTGGTTGCGCGACAACGTCGGCGAGCACGTTCAGGTGGCATCGGTGAGCGGCGGCACCGATGTGGTGTCGGCGTTCGCCGGTGCCGCGCCGACGGTCCCGGTGTGGCCCGGCGAACTGTCGGCGCCTTATCTCGGGGTGGCTCTGGACGCCTGGGACCCGGCGGGTGAACCGGTGCGCGGCGAGGTGGGCGAGCTTGTCGTCACCAAGCCGATGCCGTCGATGCCCGTCGGCTTCTGGAACGATCCGGATGGAATCAGGTACCGCGAGGCCTATTTCGAGATGTTCCCCGGAGTCTGGCGGCACGGTGACTGGATCACCATCACCGATCGCGGCAGCGTCATCGTGCACGGGCGCTCGGACGCCACGTTGAATCGGCACGGGATCCGGATGGGCAGCGCCGACATCTATCAATGCGTCGAACGACTACCGGAGATCGTCGAGGCTCTGGTGATCGGTGCCGAGCAACCCGACGGCGGTTATTGGATGCCGCTGTTCGTGGTGCTCGCCGACGGCGTCGAGCTCGATGCCGCGTTGGTGGACAAGGTGAACGCGGCCATCCGGTCCGAGGTTTCGCCACGGCATGTGCCCGATGAGATCATCGCGGCACCCGGCATCCCGCACACCCGAACCGGCAAGAAGCTGGAGGTGCCCATCAAGAAGCTGTTGCAGGGTGGCGATCCGCAACGCGTGGTGGAACGCAGCGCGGTGGACAACCCCGCACTGCTGGATTGGTACGTCACGCAGCGTCGAAAGTGACCAGGTCTACGCTGAGCCGGCCCTCGGTGAGGCTGAGCCGTCTTCGGATCGGTGGACCGGGTAGCGGCGGGGCGATCGAGCGGTAGGTGGCACCGGTGGGCGTGCTGAACGTGGCCTGGTGCCGACCATCCTTCTGCTGAGTGCGCACCCGCCATCCCGGTGCTTCCTTGACGTAATTGCACGCCTCGCACTCGCCCAAGCCGTTGAGCGCGCTCGTGCGGCCGGTCTCGCGGTGCGGTCGCGCGTGATCCCGGTGCCGGATCGGGGCGTCGCAGTACGGGGTTCGGCACGTCTGGTCCCGCAGTCCGATGAAGGCCGCCAGCCCTTTCGGGAAGATTCGCGAGCGCGATTCCAACGCGACCAGCTGTCCGCTCTCGGGGTGCCGGTAGAGCCGGCGCAGCGTGGCTTTGGTGGCTTCGTCGACTGCGGCGTCGCCGACCATCGTGCACGCGAATCCCGCGGGCACCGGCCCGTAGCCGTCCAGCCAGGCAGGTTCGTCGTCGTCACCGGCCAGGGTGGTATCGGCCATCACCAGATTCAGTGACACCGGTACGGGCTGCTCGGCCGGCCGGCCGGTGACGCGCTCGACCACCGTGTCCGCCATGACCTGGCCGCGGGAACGACCGTCGAAGGTGGTGTCCGCTTCCCGCTTGAGGGTCGCGTACACCGAGACTCCTTGCGCGACGGGCAACAACACCGTCAGGTAGGTCATGGTGTCCGGTGCGGGGCGGATCCACACGCCGCGGTCCTCGGCCGCCTTCGCTTGGCGTTCGACCACGGCTTCCGCGTCCAGGCGCACGGTGATCTTCTTCGCCTCGGCCGCGATCCGCTTGTCGCCCCAGCCCATGAGTCGTGAAGGGTCGCTGCACAGTTCGGCATCCAGCTCCCGACGATGCGCCACGGACAGGCAGGCCGACTCCCGCACGATCAACGTCGCGCGCCACTCGTTGAGCATCCCGCGTTCCAGCGCCGCCAGAGTGCGCGGCATCTCCCGGACCAAGGCGGTGGCCAGCCCGAGATGTTGGCCACCGCGCTTGGGGGCGACACGGCGGGCGAGGGCCACCTCGTTGGCCAGTCCGCGGCCGCGCTTCTTCTTCGGCACTCCTGCGGCTGTCTCCGCGGCATGGCGTTTGGTCGCCCACGCTTCCGTCGCGCGGGCCTGCGCCGCGGCCGCGGCGGCCTTGAGATGTTCGAGTCGCTCGACCACATCACGCAGCGTCGCCTCATCGGCCTCCGCGTCGATATCGAACAAACTTTCGAACATGCCGTCGACTGTACGCGGGCGCACCGACAAGTTCAGCGCAGCCAGGAGCCCATCCGTGCCAGGGCCTCGGTGATATCGGCCGCGGCCCCGGCGAAGGACAGCCGGACGAACGACCCGCCGTGCACAGTGTCGAAGTCGACACCCGGGGCGATGGCAACCCCGGTGTCGGCCAACAGCTTTGCGCAGAATGCCAGGGAGTCGTCCGAGTACCGGGAGATATCGGCGTAGACGTAGAACGCCCCGTCGGCCGGTGCGAGCCGGTCCAGACCGATCTCGGGAAGCCCGCGCAACAACAGGTCCCGGTTCACCGCGTACTCACCCACCAGGGCGTCGGCGGTGGCCAGCGACTCCGGGTCGAAGGCGGCCACCGCCGCCAGCTGCGGCAGTGTCGGTGGGCAGATGGAGAAGTTCCCGGTCAGACGGTCGACGGCGCGGCGCAGCGGCTCGGGCACCAGCAGCCAACCCAGCCGCCAGCCGGTCATCGCGAAGTACTTCGAAAAGCTGTTCACCACAATGGCATTGCGTGAGGTCTCCCACGCACAGCTGGTGGCCGGCGCGCCCGGGTACACCAGGCCGTGGTAGATCTCGTCGCTGACCAGTTGCACCCGGTTGGCGTCGCACCACGTCGCGATCGCGGCCAGCTCCGCGGGGGCGATGACGGTCCCGGTCGGGTTGGCCGGGCTGGCGATGATCAACCCCTTCACCGGCGGGTCCAGTGCTTCCAGCATGGCCACCGTCGGCTGGAACCGGGTGTCCGGGCCGCACGGCACCTCGACCACCTCGCAGCCCAGCGCCGAGAGGATGTTGCGGTAACAGGGATAGCCCGGACTGGTGACCGCGACCCGGTCACCCACGTCGAAACAAGACAGGAAGGCCAGCAGGAAACCGCCCGTCGAGCCCGTCGTCACCACGACCGCATCGGGTTCGACGTCGAGACCGTGCCGGTCCCGATAGGACGCGGCGATGGCCTGGCGTAATTCCGGGACGCCCAGCGCCACGGTGTAGCCGAGGTTGTGGTGCGCCAGCGCCTCGGCGGCGGCCGCGCGTACCGGTGCCGGCGCCTGGGCGCTGGGCTGCCCGGCGGACAGATTGACCAGATCTCCGTGGGTGCGCTGCCGCTCGGCGGCCGCCAGCCAGACGTCCATGACATAGAACGGCGGGATGCCCGCACGCAAAGCAACGCTCACCGAAGCCAGGCTAGTAGCACAATCGTCGAATGAGTCCAGTTGTGGTGGGGGTAGGTCCGGTCAGTGCTGATGACGTCGTCCGGGTGGCACGCGAGAATGCCGAGGTGGTGATACCGGATGACGCCATCGCCGCCCTCGCGGCCAGTCGCGCCCGCATCGAGGCACTCGCCGGGGATCCCAGTCCGGTGTACGGCATCTCCACCGGTTTCGGCGCGTTGGCCACCCGTCATATCCCGCAGGAACTGCGAACCAAGTTGCAACGCAGCCTGATCCGTTCGCACGCCGCGGGCTCGGGGCCCGAAGTCGAACGCGAGGTGGTGCGGGCGATGATGCTGCTGCGCCTGTCGACACTGACCACCGGACGCACCGGTGTGCGCCCGCAGGTCGCGCAGGCGTACGCGGGCCTGCTGTGCGCCGGCCTCACCCCGGTGGTACTCGAATACGGCAGCCTCGGCTGCTCGGGCGACCTCGCGCCGCTGTCCCATGTCGCGCTCGCGGTGATGGGCGAAGGCCACGTCCGCACCAGCGACGGCACGCTGACCCCGGCCGCCGAGGCCTTGCGTGCACATGGCCTCGAACCGATCACGTTCGCCGAGAAGGAGGGGCTGGCCCTGATCAACGGGACCGACGGGATGCTGGGCCAGTTGATCCTCGCGCTGGCCGACCTCGAGCGACTGTTGGTGCTCGCCGATGTGGCCGCCGCCATGAGCGTGGAGGGACTGCTCGGCACCGACCGGGTTTTCGCGCCGCACCTGCAGGCGCTGCGGCCCCAACCCGGTCAGGCCGTCGCTGCGGCGAACATGACCCGGATTCTCGCCGGGTCGCCCATCGTTGCCAGTCACAGCGGGCCGGACTGCGCGCTGGTTCAGGACGCGTACTCGTTGCGGTGCGCTCCGCAGGTCGCCGGAGCCGCCCGGGACACCCTGGCCCACGCCCGCAACGTCGCGCAGTGGGAACTGGCGAGCATCGTCGACAATCCGGTGATCACCGACGCCGGCACCGTGGAATCCAACGGGAACTTCCATGGTGCCCCGGTGGCGTATGTCCTGGACTTCCTGGCGATCGTCGTAGCCGATGTGGCCAGCATCAGTGAACGTCGCACCGACCGTTTCCTGGACGCGGCGCGCAACCGCGGGCTCAATCCGTTTCTCGCCGACGACCCGGGTGTCGACAGCGGGCACATGATCGCGCAGTACACCCAGGCCGCGATCGTCTCCGAGCTCAAACGGCTGGCCCAGCCGGCCAGCGTCGACTCCATCCCGTCATCGGCGATGCAGGAGGACCACGTGTCCATGGGGTGGTCGGCCGCCCGTAAACTGCGCAGGGCCGTGGACGGGCTCACCCGGGTGCTGGGCATCGAAATGCTCACCGCGGCAAGGGGAATCGAGATGCGCGCGCCATTGCCGCCGGCGCCGGCGACCGGAGCAGTCATCGCTGCCGTGCGCGACCGGGTCGGTGGCCGTGGACCGGATCGCTATCTGGCCCCGGAAATCGAGGCCGTGGTCGAACTCGCCCGCGACGGATCGCTGGTGCGCGCGGCCGAAACCGTGACCGGCCCGCTCAGCTGAACCGTTCGGCATCGCAGACCAGTGGCCCGAGGTCGTCCAGCAACGCCTCGGCCGCCGCCAGGTCGCCGCGCAGGTCCCGGTCCTCGTCGTCTTCGGGCAGGTCGGCGGCCAGTGCCATGGCCGCCCCGGCGACACCGGTGAAGCTGTCCTGCAGGCCGCGCTGGCGCAACAACCGGACGGCCCCGACGAGTTCGCAGCACAACAGCACCCGGTAGGCGGCCACCGATCGTTCGAGTTGAAGGGCGCTCTGGGAGGCGAAGGTGGCGTCTTCCTCCATGCCCCGGGACAGCACCAGGGTGCCGACGGATGCGGGCTGTGCCGCGGCCCTGATCTCGGCGATCGCCCCCGCGGCGACGTACTCGACCATCATCAGTCCGGATGACCCGTCCTCGGCGGACGCCAGAAAAGCATTGCGGCCGTTCGTTTCCGGATCGTTGAGCATGCGGATGCGGGAATGGGTGATGGGTGCGGTCAGTGCCATCGCCAGGGTGGTGCCGTCCAGTTCCAGTGACAACGCGGCCTGGTAGAAGGCGCCGTGATGCACAACCTGGTCACCTTCGATGTCGAAGAGAGGATTCTCCTGCGCCGTGTTGAGGGTCCGTTCCAATTGCCCGACAAGGGAATTGAGTGTGGCGACCACGCTGGCCTGGGCCACCGGGTACACCCGCAGCCCGTACGGATCCTGGATTCGGGCGGGGATGTGCTCGGGCCGGCCTGCGCCGGTGAACAATGCGCGCAGGCGAGCGGCCACGGCGTCGACCTCGGGGGCGGCCGCGGCACGGGCTGCGGCCGCCGAGAACGCGGACGGATTGCCGTCCAGCGCCAGGAAGCTGAGCATGTAGATGACGCTCGACGCGCGCTCCAGCCGGATCAATTCGGCCACCGCCAGACAACTGCGGCCGACGGTCAGTGCGCTGCTGCTCATGAAGGGCAGCGCACTGTCGGCCTGCCAGGCCGGCATCGGGGTCAGCGGTGCGGTGGCGGGCCGCTCGCCCATCAGGGTCAGCGCGGTGCCGGCCAGTGCGGCCAGGTCGCCGGTGCCGATCGAGGCGTAGTGCCGAAGTTCGGGCAGGGCGTCATCGTTGAGCATCCGCTCCAGCCCACCCAGGATCTGCGGGTCTAGACCCGATCCGGGAATGCACAACTGCACCAGGCGCACCGCGAGCATGGCCCGCACCGTCCGATCGTCGAGCGGGTCGCCCGCGTCGGCGGCGTGGCTGCGCAGCAGGCGCATCCCGTAGGTGTCGTCATCGGGCAGCACCGGCGTGCTGCGATTCGCGCCGACGCCGGTGGTGCGGCCGTACGTGGCGAACCGCGAGCTCAGCTCGGCCGCCTGCTGGTGCGCCTGGGTGACGGCCACGAGGATTTCCGGCGCCACCGCAACCTGATCGAGCCGGTCGGCCAGCGCCACGACGTCGGCAATGGTGCCCGCTCCGGTCAGCACGATCATCGAAAATTCTCCTCTTTCTCTACCGCCGGCCAGCGATGCGTCCTATCATCACCGAAAGCCCGGAGATTCCGCTAGATGAAAATGAAATTTTACTTGGTGGAAATCGAACGGTCGCCGAACGAAACTTCGCGGCTCTACCGTCGGTGCTGACGAGAGGAGGTCATGGTGGCGGAAGCGTCCACACGGACCGTGGAACGGGCGCTGGCGCTGCTCGCGACCGTCTGCGAGAGCGGCGGGACAAATCTCGTCGACAGTGCCCGCGTCTGCGAACTCGCGCCGAGTACCGCACTTCGGCTGCTGCGCACGCTGGAAACCACCGGGTTCGTCACCAAGGACGACTCCGGTACCTACCGCCCCGGCGGCCGGATCATCCAACTCGGCGCCCAGGCGCTGAGCAACGAGTCGTTGATCGATCTGGCTCAACCGACGATGCAGGCCCTCGTCGCCGCCACCGGCGAGTCGGCCTACCTGTCCGTTCGCGGGCACGGCGAGACCGCGCTGTACCTCAATATCGTCCTGGGCACCCATTCGGTCCGGCACACCAGCTGGGTCGGGCGGACCGTCCCGCTGGACAAGTCCGCGGCGGGCCGCGCGTTGCGCGGCGACATCCCCGCCGACGGATACGTCGTCGTCGAGCGGGGCGTCGAAGCCGACGTCACCGCCATCGCCTGCCCCGTGCACTCGGAGGCTCGAATCGTCGCGGCGCTCAGCCTCGTCATTCCGAGCTATCGGCTCACCGCGCCGGACACGGCACGGTACGGCTACCTGCTGGCATCAGCGGCGGCGGAGGTGTCCGCACTGCTGAGCCGCTCCACCAAACCTGGCCCCTGAGAAAGACAGTCATGATCACATTCGACACCGTCTCCAAGGTGTATCCCGATGGCACCGTCGCCGTCGACGGCCTCACGCTGACCGCACCCAACGGAAAGATCACCACCTTGGTCGGACCGTCGGGCTGCGGGAAGACGACCTCGATGCGGATGATCAACCGGCTCATCGAGCCCAGCTCCGGAACCATCGCGCTGGACGGTGTCGACACACAGTCCATCGACCGGGTGGCGCTGCGGCGCAAGATCGGTTACGTCATCCAGAACGCCGGCCTGTTCCCGCACCGCACGGTGGTCGACAACGTCGCCGCGCTGCCCCGGCTGCTCGGTGGCGGGAAGAAACAAACCCGCTCGGCGGCAATGGAACTGCTGGAACGGGTCGGTCTGGACGCCAAGTTCGCCGGCCGGTATCCGTGGCAGCTGTCCGGCGGTCAGCAGCAGCGGGTGGGGGTGGCGCGGGCCCTGGCGACCGATCCGCCCTTCCTGCTGATGGACGAGCCCTTCAGTGCCGTCGACCCCATCGTCCGCAGCCAGCTGCAGGACGAGTTCCTGCGCCTACAGGCCGACATCTCCAAGACCATTGTGATGGTCACCCACGATATCGACGAGGCGCTCAAGCTGGGCGACCAGGTGGTGGTGCTCCGCGAAGGCGGAACGCTGGCGCAGGCGGCCACGCCGGCCGAACTGCTGGCCGCCCCGAAGGACGCCTTTGTCGCCGACTTCGTCGGGTCGGCCCGCGGCTACCGCGCACTCGGCTTCCACGACTGCGATGACCGCCTCACGCTCGACCACGAACCCACTGTCACTGTCGGACAACCCGTATCGGCCCTATCGGCCGCCCGCGGGCGATGGATGCTGGCGGTGGACTCCGCCAATGCGCCGGTCGGCTGGGTGGACACCGAGAAGGTCTCGGGCGCACAGGTGCGCGACGATGACGTCAACCTCAGCGGCACCACCGCCCGCCGCGGCGACCCGCTGCGCGATCTGCTCAACTCGGCGCTGTCCAGCCCCAGCGGTCGCTGCGTGGTCACCGACGAATCCGGATCCCTGCTCGGCACCGCCACCGATCACGACGTCATCGACGCGATCAGGCGGGCCAAGGGGGTGACGACGCCGGCATGAACTGGATCTCGTCGAACATCGACCGCATCATCTCGCTGACCATCAGCCACACCTGGCTCACCCTGGTGCCGACCGTCATCGGCCTCGCCCTGGCCCTACCACTGGGCTGGTGGGCACACCGCTCTGGGCGCGGCTACGCGGCCATCGTGGGCACCGCCGGCCTGCTCTACACCATCCCGTCACTGGCGCTGTTCATCATCCTGCCGGTCATTCTGGGCACCAAGATCCTCGACCCGGTCAATATCGTTGTCGCGCTGACCCTTTACACCCTGGCACTGTTGGTCCGCGTCGTCGCCGACGGGCTCGGATCGGTGCCGCACGACACGGTGGCGGCCGCCGAGGCGATGGGCTACCGCGGATGGCAGCGCCTGCTGCTGGTCGAACTTCCCGTCGCCGTCCCGGTGATCGCGGCGGGGTTGCGGGTCGCGGTGGTGTCCAACGTCAGCATCGTCACGATGGCCGCGCTGCTGGGTATCCCGCAGCTCGGATCCCTTTTCACTCAGGGGTTCCAGTTGCGGCTCTACGTTCCCCTGCTCACCGGTGTGGTGCTGTGCGCGGTGCTCGCCGTCATCTTCGACGGTCTCATCCTGTGGCTGAACAAACTTCTCACCCCGTGGCGGCGCAGGACGGTGACCGGGTGAACATCATCGACTGGTTCACCGATCCGGCGAACTGGACGGGGTCGGGCGGCATCCCCGTACAGATCGGCTACCACCTGCTGTACTCGACCATCGCGCTGCTGTGCGCGCTGGTGATCGCGGTGCCGCTGGGCATCGTCATCGGCCACACCGGCCGCGGCGAAGCGCTCGTTGCCGGACTCGCCAACGCCCTGCGGGCACTGCCGTCCCTCGGACTGCTGGTACTGCTGTTCCTGGTCATCTCGCCCGTACTGGCAGGCAAACTCGTCTACATCGTGCCCACCATCGTGGTGCTGGTGCTGCTGGCCGTGCCGCCGATCCTGACCGGAACGTATGCGGGTATCCAGAGCGCCGACCCGGATGCGGTGGGCGCGGCGCGCGGAATGGGCTTCACCAAACGCCAGATCCTGCTGCGCGTGCAACTGCCGTGCGCGCTGCCGCTGCTGGTCTCGGGGGTCAGAAGCTCGACACTGCAGATCATCTCGACGGCCACCATCGCTGCCTACCTCGGCTTGCAGGGCCTGGGCCGGTTCATCCTGGACGGCCGGGCGACCGCGAGCTTCAGCGAAATGGCCGGCGGCGCAATCCTGGTGGCCCTGCTGGCCATCATGCTGGAATTCACCTTCGCCTGGGCCGGGCGGCTGATCGTCTCACCCGGGCTGCGCCGGGTCGCGGCCAAATCCAGTACACCCATCGAAACCATCGTCAGTTTGGAGAAAGCACCATGAAGAAATTCGGTATCGTCTCGGTCCTGGCCGTCGCCTCGGTTCTCGCCGTGTCCGCGTGTGGCGGCGGTGGTGGTGACCCGTTGTCGGGCGGCGGGGACAACAAGGGCTCGTCGGGCTCGCAGATCATCGTCGGCTCCGCCGATTTCACCGAGAGTCAGTTGATCGCCAGCATCTACTCACAGGCGTTGCAGGCCAAGGGCGTCAGCGTCAAAGAGCAGTTCAACATCGGCAGCCGGGAGGTGTACATCCAGGCACTCAAGGACGGGTCGATCGACCTGGTCCCGGAGTACTCCGGTGCGCTCCTGAGCTACCTGGATCCGAAGTCGACGGCCGCGACCACCGAATCGGTGATCGGTGAGCTGAAGACCAAGCTGCCGTCGGGCATCTCGATGCTGACATCGTCGGCGGCCGAGGACAAGGACGTCGTGGCCGTCACGCAGGCGACCGCGGACAAGCACAAACTGAAGACGATCTCCGACCTCGCGCCGGTCGCGGGCGAACTGGTACTGGGTGGACCCGCCGAATGGAAGACCCGCCAGCAGGGGGTGGTCGGCCTGCGTGACGTGTACGGGCTCAACTTCAAGGACTTCGTCAGTCTCGACGCCGGCGGCACCCTGACGATGACCGCCCTCACCAACGGCCAGATCCAGGCCGGTGACCTGTTCAGCACCGACCCGGGGCTGAAGGCCAACAAGCTTGTCGCCCTTGAGGACAACAAGCACCTGTTCGCCGCCGAGAATGTCGTGCCGCTGATCAAGGAGGGCAAGCAGAACGACACCGTCACCAAGACGCTCGACGCGGTGTCCGCGAAACTCACCACCGACGACCTCATCTCGATGAACGCCGAGGCCGCCACGGGCACCAATCTGGCCGACATCGCCAAGAAGTGGCTGGCCGGCGCCGGCATCAGCGGCCAGTGACCAAGCAAAGGACCTGCACTGTCATGACCAACTCTGCGCCCTCCGGGCCACGCCCCGTCCGTGCCCCGCGCGGAACCGAAATCAGCTGCAAGGGCTGGCAACAGGAAGCCGCCCTACGCATGTTGATGAACAATCTCGACCCCGAGGTAGCCGAGCATCCCGAGGATCTGGTGGTCTACGGTGGCACCGGCCGTGCAGCGCGCAGCTGGGCCGCCTTCGATGCCATCGTGGCCACGCTGCGGTCGCTGGAGGATGACGAGACCATGCTCATCCAGTCCGGCAAGCCGGTCGGGGTGTTCCGGACCAACGTCTGGTCCCCCCGTGTGCTGCTGGCGAATTCGAATCTGGTGGGTGATTGGGCCAACTGGGAGCAGTTCCGCAAGCTGGAGGCCGAAGGCCTGATGATGTACGGCCAGATGACGGCCGGATCGTGGATCTACATCGGCACCCAGGGCATCCTGCAGGGCACCTTCGAAACCTTCGGCGCGGTGGCGCGTAAGCGGTTCGGGGGCACGCTGGCCGGCACCATCACCCTGACGGCCGGCGTCGGCGGTATGGGTGGGGCTCAGCCCCTCGCGGTCACCATGAACGACGGGGTGGCGATCTGCGTCGACTGTGACGAGACCAGGATCGACCGGCGCATCGCCCACCGTTACCTGGACACCAAGGCCGCCGATGTCGACGAGGCGCTCGAACTCGCCATCGAGGCACGAGATGCCAAGCGGGCGTTGTCGATCGGCCTGGTGGGCAACGCGGCGCAGGTCTTCCCGGAACTGCTGCGGCGCGAGGCCCCGATCGACATCGTCACCGATCAGACCTCCGCCCACGACCCGCTGTCATATCTGCCGCTCGGTATCGACTTCGAGGACATGAAGAAGATGGCGGACAAGGATGCCGCCTACTTCACCGAACAGGCCGAGCTCTCGATGGCCAAGCATGTGGAGGCGATGGTCGGCTTCATGGACCGCGGCGCCGAGGTGTTCGACTACGGCAACTCGATCCGCGACGAGGCCCGCAAGGCCGGCTACGATCGCGCGTTCGCCTTCCCGGGTTTCGTGCCCGCCTACATCCGGCCGCAGTTCGAAGAGGGCCTCGGCCCGTTCCGCTGGGCCGCGCTGTCCGGTGACCCCGCGGATATCGCCGCAACCGACCGGGCCATCCTGGAGCTGTTCCCCGAGAACGACCATCTGCGCCGGTGGATCACCATGGCCGGCGAGCGGGTGGCCTTCGAGGGACTGCCCGCGCGCATCTGCTGGCTGGGCTACGGTGAGCGGCACCTCGCCGGCCTGAAGTTCAACGAGATGGTCGCCTCCGGTGAACTGTCCGCGCCGCTGGTCATCGGGCGCGATCATCTGGACTCCGGATCGGTCGCATCGCCGTATCGCGAGACCGAATCCATGCTCGACGGATCCGACGCGATCGCCGACTGGCCGCTGCTCAATGCGCTGGTGAACACCGCGTCCGGTGCGTCCTGGGTATCGATCCATCACGGCGGCGGCGTGGGCATGGGACGATCCATCCACGCCGGGCAGGTGTGCGTCGCCGACGGTACCGACCTGGCCGCCCAGAAGCTGGCCAGGGTGCTCACCAACGACCCGGGCATGGGTGTGATCCGGCACGTGGATGCCGGCTATGAGCATGCCGCGGACGTGGCCCGCGAACGGGGTGTGCGCATTCCGATGTGGGAGAACGCGTGACGTCCTTCGACGCGCTGTGGCCGACCATCCTCGACGTCGGCCGCAACCCGGCCAACGGCGGTTACCGCCGGTTCGCCT
Organism: Mycobacterium sp. BMJ-28; assembly: GCF_054404835.1. NCBI lineage: Bacteria > Bacillati > Actinomycetota > Actinomycetes > Mycobacteriales > Mycobacteriaceae > Mycobacterium > Mycobacterium sp. BMJ-28. The sequence goes on from NZ_CM136783.1 coordinate 524,773, forward strand.
GGAGCGATGCGGATATGACCTTGCGGGAGTGGTTCGCCGGCGAAGCGCAGCGCCGCGGGATGGACGTCGAGGTGGACCGCAACGGCAACCTGTGGGCGTGGTGGATGCCGCCGGGATGGTCCGGGGACCCGCGCAACGCCTTCGTGACGGGTTCCCATCTGGATTCGGTCCCCGACGGAGGTGCGTTCGACGGGCCCCTCGGTGTCGTCTCGGCTTTCGCCGCGATCGATATCGTGCGGGAGCGCGGCGTGGTGCCCACCATCCCGGTCGCGGTGACCGCGTTCTCCGACGAGGAGGGCGCCCGGTTCGGGGTGGCCTGCGTCGGCTCGCAGTTGTCGACCGGCGCGCTGTCCGCGGACCGGGCCCGTGGGCTGCGCGATATCGACGGAATCAGCCTGGCGGAAGCGTTGCTTCGGATCGGGCGGGACCCCGCGCATCTCGGTCCGGATCCGGGCCTGGCCGACCGGGTGGGCGTGTTCGTCGAGCTGCACGTGGAGCAGGGCCGGGCTCTCGATCTCATCGATTCGCCGGTCGCGGTGGCGTCGTCGATCTGGCCGCACGGCCGCTGGGAGTTCACCTTCGACGGCGAGGCCAACCATGCCGGCGCCACCCGCCTGGTGGACCGGCGCGATCCGATGCTGGCGTTCGCGTCCTCGGTGCACACCGCCCGGGCGCAGGCGGCCGCCCACCATGCGGTGGCGACGTTCGGCAAGGTGCTGGTGTCCCCGAACGGGGCCAACGCGATCCCGTCGCAGATCCGGGCCTGGCTGGACGCCAGAGCCGCCGATGAGGCGACGCTGACCGCGCTCGTCGCGGCCATCTCGGCCGAAGCCCGGCACCACGCCACCCTGGACTCCGTCACGCTGGACGTGGTCGCCGAATCGATCACGCCGATCGTCGAGTTCCCGGAAGGCCCCCGCGCACGGCTGACGAAGGCGCTCAGCCATCTCGGCGAGATCCCGGTGCTGCCCACGGCGGCCGGTCACGATGCCGGCATCCTGTCGGCGCAGGTTCCGACGGCAATGCTGTTCGTGCGCAACCCGACCGGTGTCTCGCATTCACCCGCCGAGCACGCGGAGATGGCGGACTGTAACGAAGGCGCGGTGGCGCTGGCCGATGTGATGGCTGACTGGATCACGTCGTGACCGACACCTGGTGGTGTGAGCACGCCTGGCTCGGCGGGGACACCGTGGCGCCGGGCGTGACGATCGCGGTCGAGGATGGCCGGATCACCGCGGTGCGGGCCGACACCCCGGCGGTCGGGATCTCGAAGCGGCTGTACGGCTTGGTGATACCGGGTATGGGCAACGCGCATTCGCATGCGTTTCACCGCGCGCTGCGCGCCGGCACCCAGCGCGACCGCGGATCGTTCTGGACCTGGCGGGACCTGATGTACCGGGTCGCCGACGGGCTGAACCCCGACGGCTACCGGGCACTGTCTCGTGCGGTCTACGCCGAGATGACCCTCGCCGGGATCACGTCGGTCGGCGAATTCCACTACCTGCATCACGACACCGGGGGGCGGCGGTACAGCGACCCCAACGCGATGGGGCACGCGCTGATCGACGGCGCCGCCGACGCGGGCCTGCGGCTGACCCTGCTCGACACCTGCTATCTCAGTTCGGCTCCGGACGGCACACCGCTGCAGGACGGACCACAGCAACGCTTCGGTGACGGCAGCGGGGCGGGTTGGGCCGAACGAGTGGACGCCCTACGGGGCCAGGTGCACGCCCGACCCGGTGTGCTGGTCGGCGCCGCGTTGCATTCCGTGCGCGGCGTCCCGGTCGAACACATGGCCGCCGTCGTGGAATGGGCCGCGGCGTATCGGACCCCGCTGCACGTGCACTCCTCGGAGCAGCGCGCCGAGGTGGCGCAGTGCGTGGCCGTGCACGGGCGGACGCCGACCGGCGTGCTCAGGGACGCCGGGGTGCTTGGCCCGCGGACCACGGCCGTGCATGCCACCCACCTCACCGCCGACGACATGGTCGATCTGGACAACACCGGCACCGGGGTGTGCTTTTGTGCCACCACCGAACGGGATCTCGGCGACGGGATCGGTCCCGCGCCGGCGCTACTCGAAACGGGCGGGCTGTTCAGCCTGGGCTCGGACAGCCACGCGGTGATCGACATGTTCGAAGAGGCCCGGGCCGTCGAACTCGACGAGCGGCTCGCGCGTGAGCAGCGCGGCATCATCGATGCGGCAACCTTGTTGCATGCCGCGACGGTCGGCGGTCAACAGGCCCTCGGGTGGACCGATGCGGGCGCATTCCAGGTGGGAGCGCGGGCGGATCTTGTTGCCGTGGACATGAACTCGCTGCGCACCGCGGGTGGCGGCGCCACACCGGAGAACATCGTCTTCGCCGCGGCGGCCGGCGATGTGACCGACGTGGTGATCGATGGCCGCGTCGTGGTGGCCGACCGTAGGCACATCCGTATCGACGCGGCAGCCGAACTGGGATCGGCAATCGCCGAATTGTTGGTACGCACATGAGCATCCGGTACGACGGTATCGCCGAGTTGGTCACCAACGACCCGGCTCAGGGCGACGGAAGTGCGCTGGGCATCATCGCCGATGCCGCCCTGGTGGTCTCCGGTGAGACGATCGAATGGGTGGGCCGTCGGTGCGATGCGCCCGCCGCGGATGAGCGTGTCGACTGTGCCGGGGTGAGTGTCATCCCCGGTTTCGTCGACAGTCATGCCCATCTGGTGTTCGCCGGGGAGCGGTCGGCCGAGTTCGCCGCCAGGATGAGCGGGCGGCCGTATGCGGCCGGCGGGATCGCCACCACGGTCGCCTCAACCCGAGCGGCCGATACCGCGACGTTGACCGCAGGGGTCAGCCGGCTGGCCGGCGAGCTGCTGGCGGCCGGTGTGACGACGTTCGAATGCAAGAGCGGATATGGTCTGAACGTCGAGGACGAGGCGCGCTCGCTGCTCGTGGCGAGCGAATTCACCACCGAAACAACCTTTCTCGGAGCGCATGTGGTGCCAGCCGAATACCGGGACCGTCGCGATGCGTATATCGAGCTGGTCACCGGCCCGATGCTGGACGCCTGCGCCCCGCTGGCCCGCTGGATCGACGTGTTCTGTGACCGTGGAGCTTTCGACGTCGACGAGTCCAGGGCCATCCTGACTGCCGGTATCGCGGCCGGACTGCAGACCCGGGTGCACGCCGGTCAGCTGGGCCCCAGTGGCGGGATCCAGCTGGCGGTGCAACTGGGGGCGGCGTCGGTGGATCATTGCACCTACGCCACCGATGACGACATCGAGGCGATGGCCGCCGGTGGCACGGTGGCCACCCTGCTGCCCGGCGCGGAGTTCTCCACGCGGGCGCAATGGCCGGACGCCCGCCGGATGATCGACGCGGGTGTCACCGTCGCCATCGCCACCGACTGCAACCCGGGCAGCTCGTACACCACGAGCATGCCGTTCTGCATCGCCGTCGGGGTTCGAGACATGAAATTCACACCGGCGCAGGCGTTGTGGTCGGCCACCGCGGGCGGCGCGGCGGCGCTGCGGCGCGACGACGTCGGGATGCTGGCACCGGGTAAGCGCGCCGATTTCGTCTGCCTGGATGCGCCCTCATATGTCCACCTGGCCTACCGGCCGGGGGTGCCGCTGATACGTGATGTGGTGCGCGGCGGAAGGTCTAGAACACCTCGGCTTCCAGGCGTCTGAGGTGCTCGCGCGGGGGACCCAACAGTTGTGCGCTGCCGTGCGCCCGCTTGAAATAGAGCTGGATGTCGTGCTCCCAGGTGATGGCGATCCCGCCGTGCATCTGCACGGCCTCGGCGGTGACTGCCGAGAGCGTCTCGGTGGCCAGCACACGGGCCAACGCGGCCGTGGACGGCGACGGTTCGGCGATCGCGTCGTTGACGACCGCCCGCGCCGCGGACACCTGCACATAAAGATCGGCCATCCGGTGTTTGAGCGCCTGGAAACTGCCGATGGGCCTGCCGAACTGCACCCGGTCCTTGGTGTAGGCAACCGTCAGATCCAGGGCCCGCGCCGCGGCGCCGACCTGCTCGGCGGCGACAAGTAACGCGGCCGTGTCGGCCAAGCCGGGATCGGCGCCGAGCACCGCGGTCTGATCGGGCGTCACGCTGGACAGCCGGCGGGTCAGATCCATGGTGGACTTGGCTTGCGAGGTGAAGGTGTTCCAGCGGGTCAGGGTCTGCCCGTCGGCCGCGATCACCACATCGGCGATATCGCCGTTGATCACGTACTCGGGGTCGAAGACGACGGCACCGATCGATGTGCCTTCGGCGAGCCCTTCCAGGGGCTCATGCTCGTCGGCGGCCAGCAGCGCGAGCTCGGCGAGGGTGGTGCCGAGCAATGGGGTCGGGACCAGATTGCGGGCCAGCTCCTGGAGAACCGCTGCGGCGTCGGCGAGTTCGCCGCCGGCACCACCCAGCTCCTCGGGAACCACCAGAGCGGCCGCGCCGACCTGTTCGCACAGCAGCTTCCACAGCGACTCGTCGTAGCCGCGCTCGGATTCCATCGCCGCGCGGACGGCCTCGGGGTTGGCGTGCTTGTCGACCAGCGCGGCGACGGTGGAGCGCAGCAGTTCGCGTTCTTCGCTCACGGGAGAACCTCCAGTAGTCGGCGACGGTGCAGGGTCGGATCACCCCAGGCCGAGCGCAGCGCCTGCACCCGCAGCAGCAGCAGCGACAGGTCGTGTTCTTGGGTGAACCCGATGGCGCCGTGGGTCTGCAACGACGACCGGGCGGACAGCAGTGCGGCATCTGCGGCGGCGACCTTGGCGGCGCTGACATCGCGGGCCGTGTCGGGCGATCTGTCGGCCAGCGAGAGTGCGGCGGCGTACACCAGCGGCCGGGCCAGTTCGACGGCGATGTGCACATCGGCCAGCTTGTGCTTGATCGCCTGGTAGGAGCCGATCACCCGGCCGAACTGGGTGCGTTGTTTGGCGTAGGCCACCGACTGGTCGAGCATGGCTTGGCCGGCGCCGACCAACTGGGCTGCGGTGGCCAGCACGCCGAACTCGTAGGCGCGTGCGGTGTCGGCAGCCTGTGCGGATCCGGAAGCACTGACCTCGAACAGCTTTCGTGCCGGGTCCACCGAGTCATGGGCCGCGCCGGCGGTGGCATCGGCGACCTGGCCGTCGGTGGCGAGCAGCACCAGATCGGCGAAATCGGCGTTGACCGCGTACGGGACCTGTGGGGGCAGTGCGGCGGTCGCGATCGATTCGCCCGCGGCCAGCGCCGCGGTCCGCTCGTCATCGTTGAGCAGCAGCGGTGCGACGGCGATCGATTCGGTGACCGGCCCGGGTACAGCCCAGTAGCCGAGACGTTCCAGCGCCACCACGGCATCGACCGGGTGCGCGTCGATACCGTCGAACTTCTCGGCCACCAGTAGCGCGGTGACGCCGAGCTCGGACAGTTGGTTCCAGACTTTGCGCCCGGGTGCGGTGTCACCGTCGGCCCAGGCGCGGACCGCGGCGGGGACGTTCGCCGCGCCCAGGGCGGCGTCGATGCTGGACGCGAAATCGCGCTGCTGTTCGTCTAGTTCGAAGTTCATGCTTTCGGTTCCCTCGGCAGACCGAGTAGGCGCTCGGCGATGATGTTGCGCTGGATCTCGTTGGTGCCGGCGTAGATCGGGCCGCCCAGGGCGAACAGCAGGCCCTCGGTCCAGTCGTCGACGATCTCGGCGCCTGGGCCCTGCAGGTCCAGGGCGGTCTGGTGCAGCGCCACATCGAGATCGGACCAGAACACCTTGGTCACCGAGGATTCGGCGCCGAGTTCGCCACCACCGGCGAGCCGGGTGACGGTGCCGAAGGTGTGCAGCCGGTAGGCCTGGGCCTTGATCCAGGCGTCGGCCACCCGGTCGGTGAACACCGGGTCGGGGTTGGATTTCCACAGCGCGACAAGCCGTTCGGCCGGCGCCAGGAAGCGGGCCGGGCTGCGCAGCGACATCCCGCGTTCATTGCTCGAGGTGCTCATCGCCGCGCGCCAGCCTTCGTTGACCTCGCCGATGACGTCCTCGTCGGGCACGAACACGTCATCGAGGAAGATCTCACCGAATCCGGTGTCGCCGCCGAGCTGCGCGATCGGCCGCACGGTGATGCCGTCGGCCGACAGGTCGAACATGAAGTAGGTCAGGCCCTTGTGGCGCTGGGCTTGCGGGTCGGAGCGGAACAGCCCGAAACCCCGTTCCCCGAACGGGGCCCGCGAGCTCCAGATCTTCTGGCCGTTGAGCTTCCAGCCGCCGTCGACCCGGGTGGCCGTCGAGCGCAGGGACGCCAGGTCGCTGCCGGACTCCGGCTCCGACCAGGCCTGCGCCCAGATCTGCTCGCCGCTGGCCATCTTCGGCAACACCCGATCCAGCTGTTCCTTGGTGCCGTGCGCGAACAGGGTCGGCGCCAGCATCGAGGTGCCGTTGGCGCTGGCCCGCCCGGGTGCGCCGGCGCGGAAGTACTCCTCCTCGAACGCGATCCACTGCAGCAGGGTGGCGTCGCGGCCGCCGTACTCTTTGGGCCAGGCGATCACCGACAGGCCGGCATCGAAGAGCACCTTGTCCCAGCGGCGGTGCTGCTCGAAACCCTCGCGGGTGTCATAGGACTCGGTCGGGAAGGAGTCCCGGTTGGCCGCCAGGAACTCCCGGACCTCGGCCCGGAACTCCTCGGTGCCCTCATCGAAGTTCAGGTCCACCTCAGGGCCTTCCGTCCATCTCACGGAGCGTTGGTTTGACCACTTTGCCTCCTGGGTTTCGCGGCAGAACATCGAGGAACGCCACCGAACGTGGCACCTTGAAGTTCGCCAGATGCTGACGCGTATAGGCGATCACCGCCGCCTCATCGAGCTCGGCGCCGGCTTTGGCCACCACGAAGGCCTTGCCCACCTCGCCGAGCCGGTCGTCGGGAACCCCGATCACCGCGGCCTCGGTCACACCGGGCAACCGGGCCAGCACCTGTTCGATCTCGGCCGGGTACACGTTGAACCCGCCGCAGATGTACATGTCCTTCAACCGGTCGGTGATGGTCAGGTTGCCCGCGTCGTCCAGCGTGCCGATATCACCGGTGTGCAGCCAGCCCTCGGCGTCGATGGCCGCGGCAGTCGCCTCCGGGTCATCGAGATAGCCGAGCATCACATTGGGACCGCGCAACAGCACTTCACCGGACTCACCCAGGCGCAGTTCGAAATCCGCGATTGGGCGGCCGCACGTGGTGGCCACGGTGACGGCGTCGTCGGTTGATCGACACATGGTGCCGAAACCCGCCGCCTCGGTCAGGCCGTAGGCCGTGAGGACGATGTCGATGTCCAGTTCGGACTGCATCCGTTCGATCAGGACAACCGGCACCACCGCCGCACCGGTCACCGCGAATCGCAGCGAGGACAGGTCGTACTGCGGACGGCCCGGATGGTCCAACAGCATCTGATAGATCGTCGGCGGACCGGGCAGCACCGTGATCTGGTGTTCGGCAACGGCTTTCATTGCCAGCTCGGGGTCGAACGTGAGCATTGGGTAGAGCGTGGCCCCGGTCTGCAGGCAGGCCAGAATGCCGGCCTTGTAACCGAAATTGTGGAAGAACGGGTTGATGCACAGGTAGCGGTCGGCGCTGGTGACCTCACCGCACGCGGCCCAGGCCGCCGACGCGTCCAGCGACTGGCGGTGCGCACAGCGCACGCCCTTGCTGCGCCCCGTGGTGCCGGAGGTGAACAGGATGTCGGACACGTCATCGGGGGAGACCGCGGCGGCTCGCGCGTCGACGGCGGTCAAGTCGGTCCCGCGGGCTACGAACTCGTCCCAGGTTCCGTCGTCTTCGTCGATCGGTATCCGCACGATATGGCGCAGCGCGGGCAGGGCGTCCCGGTCGAGTTGCGTGGTCCGGTCTGCCCCGAGGAACCGGCCTGCGGCGATCAGCAGGGGCGCCTCGGTACGAGCCAGGATGTCGGCCGCCTCGCTGGCGGTGTAGCGGGTGTTCAGCGGGACGACGATGGCGCCGGCGTAGTGGGTGGCCAGTGCGGCGACCACCCAGTGCCAGGTGTTTGGGGACCAGATCGCGACGCAATCGCCGGCAGCGACGCCCAGGTCGATCATCGCAGCCGCGGCCCGCCGTACCTCGTCGCGCAGCTGACCGTAGGTGAGACGTTTATCTTCGCCGGCTGTGCCGGCAATATGCCCCGTGACCAGGGCGTCATGCTCGGACAGCTGTACGGCAATCCGGTCCAGCACCGCTGGAACGGTTCGCGTTGCGCTCGTCATTGACGCTCCTCTAACAAAGCAAGTGCTTGGTAGGTTAGCCTACAAGGGTGATAGAGGTCGAGGACTTCCGGGCCGAGGTCCGGCAATGGCTCGCCGATAATCTCGTCGGCGAATATGCAGCGCTCAAAGGCCTCGGCGGGCCGGGTCGTGAGCACGAGGCATTCGAAGAACGGCGCGCCTGGAACCAGCATCTGGCCGCAGCCGGACTGACCTGCCTGGGCTGGCCCGAGGAGCACGGTGGCCGCGGTCTGACCGTCGCGCACCGGGTCGCGTTCTACGAGGAGTACGCCAAGGCCGACGCTCCCGACAAGGTCAATCACTTCGGTGAGGAACTGCTCGGTCCGACGCTCATCGCGTTCGGCACCCCCGAGCAGCAGCAGCGCTTCCTGCCCAAGATTCTCGACGTCACCGAACTCTGGAGCCAGGGTTACTCCGAGCCCGGCGCGGGCAGCGACCTGGCGAACGTGTCCACCTCCGCCGAACTTGTCGGCGACGAATGGGTGATCAACGGCCAGAAGGTGTGGACGTCGCTGGCGCACTGGGCGCAGTGGTGCTTCGTGGTGGCCCGCTCCGAGAAGGGCTCCAAGCGTCATGCCGGGCTGTCCTACCTGCTGGTGCCGCTTGATCAACCCGGCGTCCAGATCCGCCCGATCATTCAGCTCACCGGCGACTCCGAGTTCAACGAGGTGTTCTTCGACGACGCCCGCACCGAGGCCTCGCTGGTGGTCGGACAGCCCGGCGACGGCTGGCGGGTGGCGATGGGCACGCTGACCTTCGAACGCGGCGTTTCCACGCTCGGGCAGCAGATCCGTTACGCGCGTGAGCATTCCAACCTGGTCGAGCTGGCCAAGCGCACCGGCGCGGCCGACGATCCACTGATCCGCGAGCGGCTCACCCGGTCCTGGACCGGATTGGCGGCGATGCGGTCGTATGCGCTGGCCACCATGGATGTGGAACAGCCCGGACAGGACAACGTCTCGAAACTGTTGTGGGCCAACTGGCATCGGGAGCTCGGCGAGATCGCCATGGACGTGCAGGGCACCGCCGGACTGACCCTGGACAATGCTGAGTTCGACGAGTGGCAGCGGCTCTACCTGTTCTCCCGTTCGGACACCATCTACGGCGGGTCCAACGAGATCCAGCGCAACATCATCGCCGAGCGGGTGCTCGGCCTACCCCGAGAGGCCAAGGGATGACCGACCTTTCAGTCGCACCGCAGGAGATCGAGGGTCACGGCCTGCTGAAGGGCAAGGTGGTCCTGGTGACCGCCGCCGCCGGTACCGGGATCGGCTCCACGACCGCGCGGCGCGCCCTGCTCGAGGGCGCCGACGTGGTCATCTCCGACTACCACGAACGCCGCCTCAACGAGACCCGTGCCGAGCTGGCCGGCCTCGGATTGGGCAAGGTCGAGGCGGTGGTCTGCGACGTCACCTCCACCGAGGCCGTCAACGCATTGATCGCCGGTGCGGTGCAGCGGGCCGGGCGGATCGACGTGTTGGTCAACAATGCCGGCCTGGGCGGGCAGACGCCGGTCATCGACATGACCGACGACGAATGGGACCGCGTCCTCAACGTCACGCTGACCTCGGTCATGCGCGCCACCCGCGCCGCGCTGCGCTACTTCCGCGACGCGCCGCACGGCGGAGTGATCGTCAACAACGCCAGCGTGCTCGGCTGGCGTGCGCAACACTCGCAGTCGCACTACGCCGCGGCAAAGGCCGGGGTGATGGCGCTGACCCGCTGCAGCGCAATCGAAGCCGTCGAGTACGGGGTGCGCGTCAACGCGGTGTCGCCGAGCATCGCCCGGCACAAGTTCCTGGAGAAGACGTCCTCGACGGAGCTGCTGGACCGGCTCGCCGGTGACGAGGCATTCGGCCGTGCCGCCGAACCGTGGGAGATCGCCACCACCATCGCCTTCCTGGCCAGCGACTACTCCAGCTATCTGACCGGCGAGATCATCTCGGTGTCCAGCCAGCGCGCCTGACAGTTCCGCGGTTTTTGCCGCAGTTCTCGGTTAGCGTGCGATTGCATGCAGCAGCTATCGGCGTGGATGGGTGCCGGCCTGGTCACGGCAGGAGTCTCGGCGACCATGCTGGCCGGCGCGGGCGTCGCCGTGGCCGACGACAGCACTTCGGGCCAGGATGGCGGTACCTCCGCGACGAGCGGCAGCGAGCCCGGGACCGCCACCAAACCCGATGCGTCCAGCGGTGAACAGCCCAATACCTCGGCGCCCGAGCGGGATCCGGTCACGCCTGCGGCGTCCCCGCACCGGAAGAAGAAGAGCCGCGCCACCGAGACACACCCGACCGGCACGGTGACGGTACGGACCACCGCCGCACCCGACATTGCGGCCGACAGGCCCGCCCATCGTCGATCCCCGGCGTCGGCCGACACCCCCCGCGGCCGCACCGGCGAGTGCCTCGAGCGTCACCACCATCACCGCCGATCGAGTCACCGCATCGGTCACCTCCGCGCCCGCGGCAAAAGCATCGGTGGCTCACCAGGTTTCCGCGTACGCCGCTCCCCTCACGGCGGCCGGGGCCACCGCCACCCCGAAGGTGCCCGCGGTCGTGGGGCTGATCCAGTCCGTCGTCGCCGGTGTCGCGCGCGAGGTTCGGGTGGTCGTCAACGGGATCAGCACCATCGCGGCGGCCGTCGTGCACGCCGCGCAGACGGTGGCGACAGGTCCGGCTCCGAAGTCATCGGCGGAATGGTTCGAGCACTTCGTCTACACCCCGGCGCACACCGTGGCCGAGGCGTGGATCGACACCGAACTGGGCCGCCAGGTCAACGGCGTCGTCAACCGGGTGGCCGGGTCGTACGTCATCGGCGACGGGGCGGCGGGCACCGCCGAGCATCCGGACGGCGGGTCCGGCGGCTGGTTGTTCGGTGACGGCGGTGCCGGCTGGAACAGCACCGAGGCCGGGCAGTCCGGCGGCGCCGGCGGGAAAGCCGGGTTGCTCGGCAACGGCGGCGCCGGCGGAACCGGCGGAACTGCCGCAGTCGGCGGCAGAGGCGGGACCGGCGGCGTCCTGATGGGTATCGGCGGCGATGGCGGCCACGGTGGGGCGGGACCCGCCGGCGGCGCCGGCGGGTCCGGCGGTGATGGCTCTGGACTGCTGTTCGGCATCGGTGGCACCGGAGGCGACGGCGGTGACGGACCGGACGGCGGCAGGGGCGGAAACGGTGGTGACGGCGCGAGGCTGCTCGGCAGCGGCGGCGACGGAGGCGATGCCGGGAACAGCGGGATAGGTGGCGAGCCGACCGGCTTGCCCGCCCTCGGTGGCGCCGGCGGTAACGCCGGACTGCTGGGAACGCATGGCCGAGTGGGTCATTTCGGCGCATCGACCACCGCGACGGCAAGCGGGGGTACTGGAGTGTCCAGCACCGGCACCTGGATCACCAACGGCGACGGCCAGGTGGTGATCCTGCACGGCGTCAACCAGGTGTACAAGTTGGCACCTTATGACCCGTCCGTCATCGGTTTCAGCGAGGATGATGCGGAATTCCTGGCGGCCAACGGGTTCAACGTCGTACGCCTCGGCGTCATCTGGGCGGGGGTGGAACCCCAGCCCGGCGTGTACGACACCGCGTACCTGGCGTCGCTCAAACAGACCGTGGACATGCTGGCGGCCCATGGCATCTACACCTTGCTGGACATGCACCAGGACAGTTACGGCGGCGCCTTCGCCGGTGAGGGAGCGCCGGATTGGGCCACCCAGACCGGCGGGCTGCCCAACCATGACTTCGGATTTCCGACGAACTACTACCTGAATCTCGCGATGAACCATGCCTGGACCCAGTTCTGGAACAACGCTGATTCGCCGGCAGGTATGGGACTTCAGGATTCCTACGCCCAGATGTGGGAGAACGTCGCAAGCTACTTCAGCGGCAACACCGCTGTGATCGGCTACGACGTCATGAACGAGCCGTTCCCGGGCTTCTCGTGGCTGCCCACCTTGCTCGGCAGCACGTTCTTCGGGCATCAGCAGCTGACCCCGTTCTACAACCAGGTGATCTCCGCGATTCGGGCCGTCGACCCGAGCACGCCGGTGTACATCGAGCCGGCCAACCCGGCGGTGTCCGAGATCCCGGACATTCTCGGCTTACCCGTCAGCCTCGGCGCCGTGGACGATCCGAATGTTGTTCTGGCGTTTCATGATTACTGCGGCGGGTCGAGCCTGAGCGCGCTGTGCGGTTTCATCGCCAAGGCGCTGGCCACCGGAGCACACAGATACTCGGTGCAACACGGGATCCCGGCCTTCATGAACGAGTTCGGAGCCACCAGCGCGACCGGCGACCTGACCGCACAGATGCGCGCCGGCGACCGCTACCTGATGAGCTGGGCCGTGTGGGCCTACACCGGCAAAGGCGATATCACCACCAGCGGAACGCATGACGGTGAAGCCCTGGTGTACGACCCGGCCAAGCCGCCTACCGGAGACAACGTCAACACCAGCAGTCTGGGGATTCTGTCGGCGCCCTACCCGCAGGCCGTCTCCGGCACCCCGAAGTCGTGGTCCTTCGCCGACGGCAACTTCTCGTTCAGTTACTCGACCGCCAGGGCCGACGGCTCGGGCAACTTCCCGGCCGGTTCACAGACCACCATCTCGGTGCCGGCCGTCCAGTTCCCGAACGGGTACCAGGTGACCGTCACCGGTGGGCAGGTGGTCTCGGCGCCGGGGGCGACCCAACTCGTCATCGCCGCGGACGACGGGGCGGCCACCGTCAGCGTCGCCGTCACCGGGACGAACGTGGATGCGGCCTGAGCCTGTCATCTACTGTGTCGGCCGTGGTCTCGATGAGTTGATGCCCAGTGTCGGCTTCCGTAGTAACCACAAAAGTAGGCAAATGCGAAGACGCCCACAGTGACGAGGGCGGCAAGAATGAGCTGAAGGCGTTGTCCTGATGCGATTCCCGCATCGAGTGTTGCGTCCCGATAGCCGAAGATCGCACCTATGAGGATGATGACGACGGGTGCCCCGGCAGCCAACCACGGATTGCCCTCTCCGGTGGCGTAGGACAGGACGCTGAACATGACAATGATCAGGGCCACCAGGGCTCTCCACCAGGACTTCGCGGCCGTGACAGCTGCGCCATATCGCTGCGGACGGTCGCTGTAGAACGAAGCGCGACGGCCTTTGATTTCGAGGAAAGGCGTGTACGCGTAAGCGATGAAGAGCGCGGCGGCGAGCACGAACGCTGCCGCCCCGATCCCTGACTGCCACCCTTGTGGCTGCGCGAGGAAGTACGCGGATACACCACTGATCAGCGTGCCCGTCCAGAAGATCGTGGTCCCGACTTTTGGTTATCGCGGGGAGCCATAGCCATGGCCACAAGCCCGACCAGCGCCGACACGAAGATCACGTCATTCATCGCTTGTAAGTGAGCATCATTGCAACCAAGCGTAAGCCGGGTCCTTACCGGTGCCGTGCACCACATATTCGACCTAGCAAGCGCTTGGTTGCTATGCTGCGTTGATGGCGACGGAACTGCCCAGTCAGCCGGCGAGCAGGCGTGACGAGCTCCTCGAGCTTGCCGCCACCATGTTCGCCGAGCGTGGCCTGAAAGCCACCACGGTCCGGGATATCGCCGACTCCGCCGGCATCCTGTCCGGCAGTCTCTACCACCATTTCAAGTCCAAGGAACAGATGGTCGAAGAGGTCCTGCGGGACTTCCTGGACTGGCTGTTCGGCAAGTATGAACAGATTGCGGCCACCGAGGCCAGTCCGCTGGAGCGTCTCAAGGGCCTGTTCCTGACTTCGTTCGAGGCGATCGAGCACCGGCACGCGCAGGTGGTGATCTACCAGGACGAGGCGAAGCGGCTGTCGGCGCTGCCGCAATTCGCCTTCGTGGACAAACGCAATCGCGAACAGCGCAAGATGTGGTTGGACCTGCTGAACCAGGGCATCGCCGACGGGTCGTTGCGACCCGACCTCGACGTCGATCTGGTCTACCGCTTCATCCGCGACACCACCTGGGTCTCGGTCCGCTGGTACCAACCCGGCGGCCCGCTCACGGCCGAGGAGGTCGGCCGGCAATACCTCGCCATCGTTCTCGGCGGCATAACCAAAGAAGGAGATCAAAATGGGTGAGGCGTACGTCATTGATGCCGTTCGCACCGCGGTCGGCAAGCGCGGAGGCTCGCTGTCCGGTGTGCACCCGGTCGACCTGGGCGCCGCCGCATGGCGAGGGTTGTTCGAGCGCACCGATCTGGACCCGAGTGCGGTGGACGATGTGATCGCCGGCTGCGTCGATGCGATCGGAGGCCAGGCAGGCAACATCGCCCGGCTGTCCTGGCTGGCCGCCGGCTATCCCGAAGAGGTGCCCGGTGTCACCGTGGACCGCCAATGCGGATCGTCGCAGCAGGCCATTTCGTTTGGTGCACAAGCGATCATGTCCGGCACAGCAGATGTGATCGTGGCCGGCGGCATGCAGAACATGAGCCAGATCCCGATCAGCTCGGCGATGATCGTCGGCGAACAGTTCGGCTTCACCTCGCCGACCAACGAGTCCAAGAGCTGGCTGCACCGCTACGGCGACCAGGAGGTCTCCCAGTTCCGGGGCTCCGAGCTGATCGCCGAAAAGTGGAACCTCTCCCGTGAGGACATGGAGCAGTTCGCGCTCACCAGTCACCAGCGCGCGCAAGAGGCGATCAGGGCCGGCCACTTCGAGAAGGAGATCATCGCCGTCGACGGATTCCGCACCGACGAAGGCCCGCGGGACACCTCGCTGGAGAAGATGGCCGGGCTGAAGACCCTCGTCGAGGGCGGCCGCCTCACCGCCGCGATGGCCAGCCAGATCTCCGACGGTGCCAGCGCGGTGCTGCTCGCCTCGGAGAGCGCGGTCAAGACGCACGGCCTCACGCCGCGTGCACGCATCCACCATGTCAGCGCGCGCGGCGCCGACCCGGTGTACATGCTCACCGGCCCGATCCCGGCCACCCACTACGCGCTGGAGAAAACCGGTCTGTCCATCGACGACATCGACACCGTCGAGATCAACGAGGCCTTCGCGCCCGTGGTCCAGGCCTGGCTCAAGGAGACCGGAGCCGACCCGGCCAAGGTGAACCCGAACGGCGGCGCCATCGCGCTCGGACATCCGCTCGGTGCCACCGGCGCCAAGCTGTTCGCCACCATGCTGAACACGTTGGAGCGCACCGGCGGCCGTTACGGTCTTCAGACCATGTGCGAGGGCGGCGGCACCGCCAACGTCACCATCATCGAACGGCTCTGACCGCCGGCGATGGCCGCCATCTGTACCGGAGATGACGGCCATCGAAGACAGTCGTTGGACGTCCTGCCCGGCGACTGGTGTCCTGGACGAATGAAGACAGCGTTCGTCCGGGTCGCCGGAATCGTCGTGCTCGCCGTCGTCACCGGCGCGGCCTGCGTCCTGGAGGCGGTGGCCGCCTGGCCGCTGCGGTGAAACGTCAGTGGTCGTGGATGATCACTCCGCGGAAATTGCGGCCGCTGAGCATGTCGTCGAACGCCTCGTTGATGTCGTTGAGTTTGTATTCGGCGGTCACGGTTTCATCGAGTAGCAGCTGCCCCTGCCGGTACAGGCTGAGCAGCCGCGGGATATCGGCGCGCGGGTTGGCTTCGCCGTAAAGGCTGCCCAGTAACCGCTTTTGGAACAAGGTGAACATCGCCATCGGCAGCACCGGAGTGATATCGGTGGCCGCGGCGATACCGGTGAGCACGACGGCGCCGCCCTTGCGAATCAGGTCGAGCGCCTGGCCGATCATCGGGCCTTCGACCAGACCCACGGTGAGGATCGCCGAGTCCGCCATCACCCCGTGGGTGAGGTCGGCGACCAGTGCGGTGGCTTCGGCCATCGACGTGGCGAAGTGGGTGGCGCCGAAGACGGCGACCTTGTCGCGTTTTTCCTCCACGATATCGACGGCGATGATCCGTTCCGCGCCGGCCAGCCGGGCGCCCTGGATGGCTCCGCTTCCGACGCCGCCGCAGCCGATCACCACGACGGTGTCGCCCGGACGCACGTCGGCGGTGTTGACCGCCGAACCCCATCCGGTGGTGATCCCGCAGCCGATGAGGCAGGCGCGGGACAGCGGCAGGTCGTCGTCGATCTTGACCAGCGACGCCTCGGACACGACTCCGTACTGCGCGAAGGTGCCCAGCAGCAGCGCGACGCTGACGTCCTGATCGCCGATATGGCGGCGGTACGTCCCGTCCAGTTGCGTCCCGCTGAGCAGCATGGCACCGAGATCGCAGAGATTCTGATGGCCGCTGGCGCACCACCGGCACCTTCCACACGCAGGCAGGAACGAGGCGACGACATGGTCGCCGGGTTTGAGGTCTCGTACCCCCGGCCCGATCTCCTGGACGATCCCGGCACCCTCATGTCCGCCGATCACCGGGAACGGTGCGGGGAAGTCGCCGGTGCGGGGGTGGTGATCGGAATGACAGAGGCCGGTGGCTTCGAAGGACACCAGCACTTCATGGTCTTGCGGTGGATCGAGGTCGACCTCCTCGACGCTCCAATCGCCATGGACGTTCCAGAGCACGGCCGCTGCCATCTTCATGATGTCTCCTCACGAGTGACGCCAGTGTAGGAACGCCGCGGCGCGCGCAGGACAGGTTTGCCGATTCCGGCGGAGCTAGGGTTGGGCATGGCCGATTCCGGGGAGGATTCCGCGCAGAACGAGAGCCTGCTGACGGTCGTGGTCGCGCTGGGCGCCAATGTGCTTATCGCCGTTGCCAAAACGATCGTCGCAGGTCTGACGGGATCGGCGTCGATGCTGGCCGAGGCGGCACATTCGTGGGCCGACACCGGCAACGAGGTGTTCCTGCTGATCGGCACCCGCAGGTCGATGAAGCCCGCGGATGCCGATCACCGACTGGGGTATGGACGGGCCGGTTACATCTGGTCGATGTTCGCCGCCTTCGGCCTGTTCACCGTCGGCGCCGCGGTGTCGATCTGGCACGGTGTGCAGTCGCTGGGTGGCGCTTCAGAAGGCGGCGAGGCGACGTCCTACGGCTGGGCGTATGCGGTGCTCGGGGTGTCCTTCCTGCTGGAAGGCACATCGTTCGCGCAAGCGTTGCAGCAGACCAGATCCGGGGCGGCGCAGCGCCGGATCCATCCGCTGCGCTATGTGCGGGTGATGTCCAACCCGATGCTGCGCTCGGTGTTCGCCGAGGACCTGTCCGCGCTGGTCGGCATCGTCATCGCCGCGGCCGGCATCCTGGCGCACCAGCTCACCGGCAATGCCGTCTGGGATGCCATCGGTTCCATCCTGGTCGGTGTCCTGCTCGGTGGTGTCGCGTTGTTCCTCATCGGCCGCAACATGGACTTCCTGACCGGTGAGGCGGTCACGCCGCTGGCGCGCAACATGGTGCTGCAGGGCCTGCTCGAACACACGGATGTCGAGCGGGTCAGTTACCTGCACATGGAATGGGTTGGCGCCGATCGCATCTACCTCGTCGCCGCGGTCGACCTCGTCGGTGACGCGGCCGAATCCAACGTCGCCACCCGGCTCAATGACATCGCCGACGAGTTGCAGTCAAGGCCCACCATCGTGCGGGCGGTACTGACGCTCACCCGCCCGGGTGACCGTACCGAGCTGCGGCCGAGCGAGCTTCCGGACTGGTACCGCTGATGGCTCCGGGGTTTCAGGCCCGGATGTAGGACGTTGCCGCCCGCAGATGTTCGACCGCCTCGGCGACGATTCCCGGGACCAGTTCAGCGCAGGACGGCAGGTCCTCCAGAATGCCGGCGACCTGGCCCGAGGCCAGCACCCCGGCCTCGGTGTTGCCCTCGACCAGGCCGGCCTTGAGCAGCATCGGGGTATTGGCGGCCATCACCACCTGGGACCAGGTCAGGTCCTTGCCGTGCCGCATGGCCAGACCGTCGGTGATCATCGACTTCCAGGTCATGCCCGACATTTTCTTGAACTTCTGGGCATTGCCCACCGCGGCGGCCAGGCCCCTTACCGGGGAACCATTTTCGAGTTTCTCGACCAGCCCGGTCCGCAACACCCGGTGCGGCATGCCGTCGACCCGGGTGGAGACGACAGTGCCGTCCAGCGCGGCGTCCAGATAGCGGCGCTTGACGGCGTCGGGCACCGTCGAGTCCGAGGTCAGCAGGAACCGGGTGCCCATCGCGACCCCGGCCGCTCCGTAGGACAGCGCGGCGGCCAGGCCGCGGCCGTCGAAGAAGCCGCCCGCGGCGATCACCGGCATGCCGGTGTCCTTGACCGCGTCGAGCACCGAGGGCAGCAGCAGCGTGGTGGCGATCGGGCCGGTGTGGCCGCCGCCCTCTCCGCCTTGCACGATCACCGCGTCGGCGCCCCAGCCGGCCACCTTCTTGGCGTGCTTTGCCAGACCGACCGACGGAATGACCACCACGCCTGCCTCTTTGAGCCTGGCGATCAGGTCGGGCTTGGGTGCTAGAGCGAAGGAGGCAACTTTGACTCCTTCGCGGATCAGGAGGTCGACGCGGTCATTCGCGTCGCCGGCGTCGGCACGGATGTTGATGCCGAACGGTTTGTCGGTGGCCGCTTTGACCTTGGCGACGGCGGTGGTGAGTTCTTCCAGCGTCATCGTCGCCGACGCCAGGATGCCAAGGCCGCCCGCGTTGGAGGTGGCCGCGACCAGTCGGGCGCCGGCCACCCAGCCCATCCCGGTCTGCACGACGGGGTGCTCGATGCCGACCAGTTCGGTCAGCGGGGTCTTGAGTGTGGCCATGACTAGACCTTGACTTCCTTGTCGCGCAGTGACTTCGGGTCGATGACCTCACGCAGCAGCTTCTGCTCGTCTGCGGTGGGCACCCGGGTGCTGGCGGCCTCGGACAGGCCGTGCACCTCGAAGGAGGTGTTCTCGGCGACCTGATCGGCCTCGACCCCGGGGTGCAGCGAGACCGCACGGAACTGGTGATCCGGGCCGTTGAAATCGAAGACACCGAGGTTGGTCACCACCCGGAAGATGTTGGCGAAACGGAACGCGGGATTGTCCGGATCGACCTTGTCCCAGCCGATCCCGGACACGATGTCGACCGAGTCGGTGAACACCCGCTTGGAGTGGTTACCCACGAAATAACTGGTGGCATGGTTGATGCTGTTGCCGGGTGCGCCGCGCACACCGAACATCTGCCGGGTGGGGTGCTGGATGGGCCCGAACGCGGAGAGGTTCTGGTTGCCGTAGCGGTCGATCTGGTTGGCGCCCATCACGACATGGCGCTTTCCCCAGGACAGGGTCTCGAAGACCCGGTTGAACGGCATCCAGCCCTCGATCGCCGCGGGCGCCCCGATGGCCGGCGTGTCGGCGATGATGCGGGCTTCCCCGTCGGTCAGCACGATGTCGGGGGAGAAGGTCAGTCGAGCCAGGCGAGCCCCGATCTGGACGATCGTGGTCATCGGCGAGACCATGATCTCGCCTGCGTCACGGAACAATTCGGCGCACGCGACGGCGCACACCTCGGCACGGGTCACCGACATCACTTGGCTCCTTCCTTCTGCGCTTCGGCGAACTTGCGCACCGCGGCCTGGTAGTCGGCCTCGCTGCCGGACAGATACGTCTTCACGAACTCGGCCCAGGTCTCATCGGATCCCGCAGCCTCGGCGTAGTGCCGCTGGAACTTCTCGTCGCGCTTGTAATCGGGTTCGTTGGTGGTGAAATGCGCACCGTTGGGCGCCTCCACGACGGTGTCGACCATCATCCGGTTGATCAGCAACTGCTGCGGCACCACCGAACTCACCAACTCCTCGGTGGACACCACCTTCTCCACGCTCAGGAAGCGCTTCTGCGCCGACATCAGGAACAGATCGTCGAAGTACGGGTCGATCCCGGTGTAGGCCGCATTGCCGCGGGCATCGCCGAGATTCAGGTGCACGAACGCGGCGTCCAGGTTCAGCGCCGGCATCGCGATCAGCTCGTCGTCCCCGTAAGGGGATTTGACGGTCTTGAGTTCGTCACCCCAGAACGTGCGGACGTCGCTGCCCAGTCCGGCCCGGATCGGCAGGAACGGCAGCCGTTGTGCTGCGGCCTGCAGGCCGCAGCGCAGCATGCCCTCGTCCATCTCGCGGGCCTCGATGGCTCCGCTGGTGCGGGCTTTGGCGAACCACGGATCGTAGAACGGCGGCGAGTCCAGCGAGACGAAGCCGTAGTAGACGCGCTTGACCTTGTCGGCTGAGCACAGCAGGCCCAGATCGGGACCGCCGTAGGTGACCACGGTCAGATCCTTGACATCGGTACGCAGCAGCGCGCGGATGAAGGCCATCGGTTTGCGACGCGAACCCCAGCCGCCGATGCCGATGGTCATCCCGCTCTCGATGGACGAGACGGCCTCGTCCAGGGTTGTTCTCTTATCCGTCATTTGGACCCCTTGTCGGTGCCGGCGAACGCGTCGCGGTGCTCATCGGATACACCCGCGAGGTTGAGCTCGAAGGTGAAGCCCTGCTCCATCCGGTATCTCGCGGTCACCGGCTGCACGTCGATGAAGTTCAGCGCTTCCTTGGCCGCGCGGATCACCCGGGTGTCCTTGCTGGCGATATCGCGGGCCACCCGCAGGGCGGACTCGTCCAGATCGGCGCGCGGGACCACCTCGTGCACGGACCCGAAGTGGTGCAGGGTGTTTGCGTCCACGGTCGCGGCGGTGAAGAACAGTCGACGCATCAGATGCTGGGGCACCAGCCGGGACAGGTGGGTGGCCGCGCCCAGTGCGCCGCGTTCGACCTCGGGCAGGCCGAACTTGGCGTCATCGGAGGCGACGATGACGTCGGCGTTGCCGACCAGCCCGATCCCGCCGCCGACGCAGAAGCCGTTCACGGCCGCGACCACCGGAACCTCGCACTCGTACACCGCTTTGAACGCGTGGTAGCAGCCACGGTTGGCGTCGATGAGCGCGGTGAAGCCCTCGGTGTTCTGCATTTCCTTGATGTCCACGCCGGCGTTGAAGCCGCGGCCCTCGGCGCGCAGGACCACCACGTGGGTGCTCCTGTCGCGCCCGGCGGCGGTGATGGCATCGCCGAGTTCGAACCAGCCGCGGGACGGGATGGCGTTGACCGGCGGGTAGTTGACGGTGACCGAGACGATGCCCGGCTCGACTGTCTTGGTGGTGATCGTCATCAGTCACTTCCTGGAGGGGTCGCTACCTAAGCAAGCACTTGCTTGGTACGCTAGCACAGTGACTGACGCGGCTGGAATCAATCTGCAACTCGCGGGCCGGGTGGTCCTGGTGACCGGTGGCGTACGCGGGGTCGGCGCCGGTATCAGCGCGGTGTTCGCAGCTCAGGGCGCCACCGTCGTGACGTGTGCCCGGCGTCCGGTCGACGGTCTGCCCTATGAGTTCCACTCGTGCGATATCCGCGACGACGCGTCGGTGCAGGCCCTCATCGGCGCGATCGTGGCGAAGCACGGCCGGCTCGATGTGGTGGTGAACAACGCCGGCGGGTCGCCGTACGTGCTGGCCGCCGATGCCTCGGCCAAATTCAGCACCAAGATCATCGAACTCAACCTGATCGGCGCGTTGTCGGTCTCCACGCACGCCAACGCGGTCATGCAGACGCAGGACGCCGGCGGCTCCATTGTCAACATCTCCAGCGTCAGCGGGCACCGGCCCACCCCCGGCACCGCCGCCTACGGTGCCGCCAAGGCCGGCATCGACAACCTCACCTCGACGCTGGCCGTGGAATGGGCGCCCAAGGTTCGGGTGAACTCCGTGGTCGTCGGGATGGTCGAGACCGAGCAGTCCGAACTGTTCTACGGCGATGCTGATTCGATTGCCGCCATCTCACGCAACGTCCCGCTGGGCCGGCTCGCCAAGCCCGCCGATATCGGTTGGGCCACCGCATTTCTCGCCTCCGACGCGGCGTCCTATATCAGCGGTGCCGCGCTGCCGGTGCATGGTGGCGGCGAGCCGCCGCACTACCTGTCGACCACAACTGCGGACATCAAATAAAAGGAGAAACAGCAATGGGTTTGCTTGACGGCCGGGTTGTCATCGTGACGGGTGCCGGCGGTGGAATCGGACGCGCGCATGCGCTCGCCTTCGCCGCCGAAGGGGCGCGCGTGGTGGTCAACGACATCGGTGTCGGACTGGACGGTTCGCCGGCCGGCGGCGGCAGCGCCGCGCAGACCGTGGTCGACGAGATCCTCGCCGCCGGTGGGGAAGCCGTCACCAGCGGTGCCAACGTCGCGGACTGGAGCCAGGCCGAGGGGCTCATCCAGACCGCCGTCGATTCCTTCGGCGGCCTCGACGTGCTGGTGAACAACGCGGGCATCGTCCGGGACCGGATGTTCGTCAACGCCACCGAAGAAGAGTTCGACGCCGTCACCGCCGTGCATCTCAAGGGGCATTTCGCCACCATGAAACATGCCGGTGCCTACTGGCGCGCACAGTCCAAGGCCGGCAACGCTGTCGACGCCCGCATCATCAACACCAGCTCGGGCGCCGGCCTGCAGGGCAGCGTCGGACAGGCGACATACAGCGCCGCCAAGGCCGGCATCGCCGCGCTGACGCTGGTGGCCGCCGCCGAGATGGGCCGCATCGGCGTCACCGTGAACGCCATCGCGCCGTCGGCGCGCACCCGGATGACCGAAACCGTGTTCGCGGACATGATGTCCACGCAGAGCAACGATTTCGACGCGATGGCGCCGGAGAATGTCTCACCCCTGGTGGTGTGGTTGGGCAGTGTCGAGTCCAAGGATGTCACCGGCCGGGTCTTCGAGGTCGAGGGCGGCATCATCCGGGTCGCCGAGGGCTGGGCCCGTGGCGGCGAGATCGACAAGGGCGCCCGTTGGGATCCGGCCGAGCTCGGACCGGTGGTCAGCGAACTGCTCGCCAAATCACGCGTACCGTTGCCGGTGTTCGGCGCATAGGAGTCAGGCGGCGGCCTTTTCATCCTGCGCCGCAGGCTTTTCGGTGGCCTGCGGTGTCGCCGCCGGTTCCGGCTGTGCGGCGTCCGACTCGTTCTTCTCCGGCGCCGTGCTCACCGTGCCGGTCTGACCAGGTTCCACCTTGTTTCCCTTGGTCAGATCGGTTGCGCCGGAGTGCTTCTTCGGCTTGGTGAGGGTGACGGCCTTCGGTGCCTTCTTGGCCGCCGGCTCGGCCGGTTCGGCGGCCGGTGCCGGTGCGGACGCCGCCGCCAACGAGGTCGTGGTGGTAGTCGTCGCTGCTTTCGGGTGCGCCACCTTGGACACCTCCTGTGCGATGTCGCGGGCCACCGACACGGCGAACTTCACCGGCGCCTTCACCAGCGTGGTGACGCCGTCGCGAATCGCGTTGGCAATCTTGGTGATATCGCCGGTGTGCAGGGCCCGCGCGACGTTGTACACGCTGGTCTGTGGGGCGACCACGAGATCGCGGACGTTCACGAAGAGTTTGGTACCGAATGTGGCGGGGCCCACCGTACGACCGGCCCACGATTTCAGCGTCCAGCCCTTTTCGGCGCTGCCGTCGACCACCTCGACATCGGTGTTGTCCAAGGGATGGCGCAACAGCAGGCCCAGGTCGGGATTGTCGACGTTCATCAGGGTCCAGAACATGATGGTGGCGCCGTGGGAGAACACCACCGGGTTCTCGGCGCCGCTGTCCTCGATCTGCTTGAGTGCGCCGTCGACCCGCGCATCGAAGGCGTTGCCGTCGCCACCGCCCACGATGGGCACCGAGCGCAAACCCAGCGCCCAGGCCAGAGGACTGATGACGTAGCCGATGCGGCCCAGTCCGGAATCCTCGGGTTGTCCCTCGAAGGCGCCGGCGCCGATCTCGCGCAGACCGGCCAGCGCGGTCGGTGTCAGCCCGGTCGCCTCGGCGAATGGCGCGGCGGTCTGCTGGGTGCGCACCATGTTCGAGGTGTAGATGGCGTCATAGTCGATGCCGCTGGCCGCCAGCGCCGCCGCCACCGCGGCAGACTGCGCCGTGCCGGTCGCGGTGAGGTCGGGACCCGGCACCGACGTGTCGATCCGGTTGTCGAAGTTGGCCTGCGACTCGCCATGGCGGACGAACGTCACCGTCATCGCGTTGGCCGGCAGTACCGCCGTCACCAGCAGGATCACCGCGGTGAGCGCGGCCAGGACGGTCCCGAGAAGCCTTCGATGCCAACCGTTTTGCATCCGTGTCTCCATCACTGCGGAACGTGGGTTTCCACAATGTACAAGTTTCAGAATCTGTCTACTGCCGTTTTCACGCTTGCGTAAGAAATCACGGCCCGGACAGCAGATGCCTACGCGGGATCGCAGATGACGATCGGGATCTTTCGGTCGGTGTAGGACCGGTAATTCACGAAATCGGCGTACATGGCATCCAGCTTGGGCCAGTACTCGTCGCGTTCGGCATCCGTCGCGTCCCGTGCGACCAGCGCCAGCGTCGCGTGCTTGGTCTGAAACTTCACGTTCGGGTCGGCCCGCAGATTCAGGTACCACATCGGGTTCGTCGCGCGGCCGCCCTGCGAGGCGACCAGGACGATGCGCGTGCCCTCCTGCAGGAACAACAACGGACTGTCCCGCGGCTCACCGGATTTGCGGCCGGTCGTGGTGAGAATACCGACCTCGGCACCGCGCAGGAACTTGTCCCCGAGGCGGCCGTTGGTCTTCTTGAAGATCCAGGTCTGGGCGCGGGACATCCACTTGATGACCGTGCCGGTCGACGAGGCGTTGAGCCGTTCGACCTGCTTGGGGCTGAGCGGACGCGGCTGCTTGGCCATGTGGGGACCTTATCGGCTGATGAACGGTGTCAGGGTGGCGCGGATGTGGTGGATCTTGCCATCGGAGACCGGGATCAGGAAGGTCTCGTCGACATGTGAATTAACCCGCCGGCCGAACAGTCGCGGCTTGGTCAGCACGTCGAACTTCGCCCGCACGCGGTCCCCGTCGACGGTGAATTCCGGCGGCGAGGTCGCCTCGATGATCTTGAACTGCGGACCGTTGTTCAGGCTGCGGCGCAGGTGATCCCCGGAGCGCCCGGTCTTGAGACCCATCTCGATGCGGATGCAATCCGGCGCGAACGGGACCTCGTCGGCCCGGTGCGTCACGAGCGCGTCGATATAGGCCTGCGCCGCCGCGATGCGCTCGGCTTCGGCAAACGCCATCGGTGTCAGATCCGTTCGATGATGGTGCCGGTCGACAGGGCACCACCGGCGCACATGGTGATCAGCGCGGTGCTCTTGCCGGTGCGCTCCAACTCGTGCAGCGCCGTGGTGATCAGCCGCGCCCCCGTCGAACCCACCGGATGGCCCAGGGCGATCGCGCCGCCATTGACATTGACCTTGTCCAGATCGGCGTCGTGCACGCGCGCCCACGACAGCACGACCGAGGCGAACGCCTCGTTGATCTCGACCAGGTCGATATCGCCGAGCTTCATCCCGGCCTTCTCCAGCACCTTCGCGGTGGACTGCACCGGGCCGTCCAGGTGGTAGTACGTTTCGGCGCCCACGTTGGCCTGCGCGACGATCCGCGCCCGCGGCTTCAGGCCATGGGCTTTGGCCACATCGCTGTCCATCCACAGCACCGCGGCGGCGCCGTCGGAGATCTGCGAGGACGTGCCCGCGGTGTGAATACCGCCGTCGATCACCGGCTTCAGTGCGGCCAGCGCCTCCGGGGTGGTGTCGCGCAGGCCCTGGTCCCGGGTCACCAGCGCCCACTCGGCGGTCGGCTGCTTGTTCTCGTCGAGCACCGGCGCGGAAATGGCCGAGATCTCCCGGTCGAAGCGGCCCTCGGCCCAGGCCTGCTTTGCCTTGGCCTGTGAGGCGAGCCCGAACGCGTCGATGTCGGCACGGGTGATGCCGCGGCGCTTGGCAATCCGCTCGGCGGCCTCGAACTGATTGGGCATGTCGATATCCCACGACGACGCGCGGATGATGCTGCGATCCGGTCCGGCGTTGGCACCGAGGCCGACCCGGCTCATCGCCTCGATACCGCAGGCGATGCCGACGTCGATGGCGCCGGTGGCGATCAACCCGGCGATCAGATGGTTGGCCTGCTGGGCGCTGCCGCACTGGCAGTCGATGGTGGTGGCGCCGACATGCTCGGGCAGGCCGGCGGTCAGCCAACCGACGCGGGTGATGTTGTTGGACTGCTCGCCGTACTGGGTGACGCAGCCGCCGATGAGCTGCTCGACATCACCTGCGTCGATGCCGGCCTTCTCGACCACGGCCTTCTGCACGGCGCCCAGGAGCTCGGTGGCATGCAGGCCGGACAACCAGCCGTTGCGCTTGCCGATGGGACTGCGGGTGGCTTCGACGATGACAGGATTACCCATGTCGTCAGGCTAGAACACGTTTCATTACTCTGACAAGCGACGATGCCCCCGTGCCTTTCATCTGCGGTGGAGGCATGTTTTACTGACACTAGAACACGTTGCATTCTTAGGAGCGCAAAGCTATGCCATCCCTCATTCCCAGCGATTTCGATCTCCTCGACGCGACGCTCAACCTGGAGCGTCTCCCCGTCGAGGAACTCGCCGAGCTGCGTAAGTCCGAGCCCGTGCACTGGGTTGATGTGCCCGGTGGCACCGGCGGCTTCGGTGACAAAGGCTACTGGCTGGTCACCAAGCACGCCGACGTCAAAGAGGTGTCCAAGCGCAACGACCTCTTCGGCAGCTCGCCCGACGGTGCCATCCCGGTGTGGCCCCAGGAGATGACGCGCGAGGCCGTCGACCTGCAGAAGGCCGTGCTGCTCAACATGGACGCCCCGCAGCACACCCGGCTGCGCAAGATCGTCTCCCGCGGTTTCACCCCGCGGGCCATCGGCCGGCTGGAAGCCGAACTCGCCGAGCGGGCCCAGAAGATCGCCCAGACCGCGGCGGCCGAGGGTTCCGGCGATTTCGTCGAGCAGGTCTCCTGTGAGCTGCCCCTGCAGGCCATCGCCGGCCTGCTCGGCGTGCCGCAGGAGGACCGCGACAAGCTGTTCCGGTGGTCCAACGAGATGACCGCCGGTGAGGATCCCGAGTACGCCGATGTCGACCCGGCGATGTCCTCATTCGAGCTCATCACCTACGCGATGAAGATGGCCGAGGAGCGGTCCAAGAACCCGACCGAGGACATCGTCACCAAGCTCATCGAGGCCGATATCGACGGCGAGAAACTCTCCGACGACGAATTCGGCTTCTTCGTGGTGATGCTCGCGGTGGCCGGAAACGAGACCACCCGCAACTCGATCACCCACGGCATGATCGCCTTCTCCCAGCATCCCGCGCAGTGGGAGCTGTACAAGAAGGAGCGCCCCGGGACCGCCGCCGACGAGATCGTCCGCTGGGCCACACCGGTTTCGGCCTTCCAGCGCACCGCGCTGGAGGACACCGAACTGGGTGGAGCGCAGATCAAGAAGGGCGAGCGGGTGGTCATGTCCTACCGCTCCGCCAACTTCGACGACGAGGTCTTCGAGAACCCGAACGATTTCAACATCCTTCGTGATCCGAACCCGCATGTCGGCTTCGGCGGTACGGGTGCGCACTACTGCATCGGAGCCAACCTGGCCCGGATGACGATCAACCTGATCTTCAACGCGGTCGCCGACCACATGCCCGACCTGAAGCCGATCGGCGAGCCCGAACGGCTGAAGTCCGGCTGGCTCAATGGTATTAAGCATTGGCAGGTCGACTACACGGGCACCGGAACCCCGGTCGCGCAATAACAAGACGGAGGTGAGTTCGGTGGACTTCACACCGAACCCGGAGCAGCAGGCTGTCGCCGATGTGGTGACGTCCGTGCTCGATCGGGACAATAGTTGGGACGCATTGGTTTCCGGTGGCGTGGCCGCACTGGCGGCGCCGGAGCGACTCGGCGGTGACGGGCTCGGCCTTCTCGAGGTGGCCACCGCGCTGACCGAGATCGGCCGGCACGGCACCATCGGTCCGGCGTTGGCGACCCTCGGTCTCGGGCTGGTACCGCTGCTCGATCTCGCCTCGGACGAGCAGCAGGACCGCTATCTGTCCGGCGTGGCCACGGGCTCGGTGCTCTCGGCCGCGCTGAACGAGCCGGGTTCCGCGCTGCCCGAACGTCCGTCGGCGACCTTTTCCGCCGGCAAGCTCAACGGCACCAAAATCGGTGTGCCCTATGCCGAATCGGCGCAGTGGTTGCTCGTCACCGCCGACACCGCGGTGGTCGTGGTGGCCCCGACCGCGGCCGGGGTGAGCGTCACCAAGACTCCGGCCGCCAACGGCTCCGATGAGTACGTGGTGACGTTCGCCGATGTGGATGTGCCTGCGGTCGACGTCCTGGCCGACGCCACCGCCTACCGCGTCAATCAGCTGGTACTGGCCACCACCGGCGCGTTCGCCGCTGGGCTGGTGGCTGGGGCACTTCGTCTGACCGCGGACTATGTGGCCACCCGCGAGCAGTTCGGCCGGCCGCTGTCCACCTTCCAGACGGTGGCCGCGCAGTTGTCCGAGATCTATATCGCCTCGCGCACCATCGATCTGGTGTCCACCGCGGTGATCTGGCGACTGTCGGAGAACCTGGATGCCGACGAGGATCTAGCGATCCTCGGCTACTGGCTGACCTCGCAGGCCGCCCCCGCGATGCGGTTGTGCCATCACCTGCACGGTGGGATGGGGATGGACATCACCTACCCGATGGACCGCTACTACTCCTCGATCAAGGACCTGACCCGGCTGCTCGGTGGTCCATCACATCGTCTCGATCTGGTGGGAGCCTGACATGGGCGAGCGAAGCGACGGGAACTGAAAACATGTATATCGACCTGACACCCGAGCAGCGGGCACTGCAAGCCGAACTGCGGCAGTACTTTTCCACCCTCATCACCCCGGAAGAAGCCGCGGCGATGGAGACCAACCGGCACAACGAGGCCTACCGCGCGGTGATCAAGCGGATGGGAACCGACGGCAAGCTGGGCGCCGGCTGGCCCAAGGAGTACGGCGGCCTGGGGTTCGGGCCGATCGAACAGCAGATCTTCGTCAACGAAGCCAATCGTGCCGACGTGCCGCTGCCGCTGGTCACCCTGCAGACGGTGGGGCCCACCCTGCAGGTTTACGGCACCGAGGAACAGAAGAAGAAGTTTCTGCCCGGAATCCTCTCCGGAGACGTGCATTTCGCGATCGGCTACTCCGAGCCGGACGCCGGTACCGACCTCGCCTCGCTGCGCACCACGGCGGTCCGTCACGGTGACGAATACATCGTCAACGGGCAGAAGATGTGGACCACCGGCGCGCACGATGCGGACTACATCTGGCTGGCGGTGCGCACCGACCCGACCGCCGCCAAGCACAAGGGCATCTCGATCCTGATCGTCGACACCAAGGATCCTGGCTACTCGTGGACCCCGATCATCCTGTCCGACGGTGCGCATCACACCAACGCGTCCTACTACAACGACGTGCGGGTACCCACCGACATGCTGGTCGGTGAGGAGAACGGCGGCTGGAAGTTGATCACCACCCAGCTCAACCACGAGCGGGTTGGTCTCGGCCCGGCGGGCCGCGTCGCCGGTGTCTACGAGCAGGTCAAGACCTGGGCCAGCAAGCCGGGCTCGGACGGTGTCACCCCGATCGAGCACGACGACGCCAAGCGCCTGCTCGGCCAGATCAAGGCCATCTGGCGGATCAACGAACTGCTCAACTGGCAGGTCGCCGCATCGGGGGAGACCATCGCGGTCGCCGATGCCGCGGCGACGAAAGTCTTTTCCACCGAACGTATTCAAGAGGTGGGCCGGCTCGCCGAAGAGCTCGTCGGCAAGTACGGCAACCCCGCTGATCCGGAGACCGCGCACCTGCTGGACTGGCTGGACAAGATGACCAAGCGCAACTTGGTGATCACCTTCGGCGGCGGTGTCAACGAGGTGATGCGGGAGATGATCGCGGCGTCCGGGCTGAAGGTGCCGAGGGTTCCGCGGTGACACAATCGAGCGATCTGCGGGCCGGGATCGACGACATCATCGCCTCCGGTCCCGGCAAGCCGACGGTGAGCCGGGATCCGGTCAACCAGCCCATGATCCACCACTGGACCGACGCGATCGGCGATACGAATCCGATCTATGTCGATGACGAGGCCGCCCGGGCCGCCGGCCACGACGGCATCGTCGCGCCACCGGCGATGATCCAGGTCTGGACCATGATCGGGCTGGGCGGCACCCGGTCGGATGACGATCCGCTGGGGCGGGCCATGAAGCTGTTCGACGATGCCGGATATGTCGGTGTGGTCGCGACCAACTGCGACCAGACCTATCATCGTTATCTCAAGCCGGGCGAACAGGTTTCGATGAGCGCCGAGATCACCGATGTGGTCGGGCCCAAGCAGACCGCGCTGGGTGAGGGCTACTTCATCAACCAGAAGATCCGTTGGCACGTTGGCGATGAAGAGGTCGCCGACATGGACTGGCGCATCATGAAGTTCCTGCCCGCGGACCGGACGGCCACGCAGTCCGCCGCGGCCGCGGTCCCGGAGGATCTCGACCCGGACAAGCTGATGCGGCCGTCGTCGTCGCGCGACACCAAATTCTTCTGGGACGGGATCAACGCCCACGAGCTGCGGATCCAGCGCCGTCCGGACGGCACGCTGCAGCATCCGCCGGTGCCCGCGGTGTGGGCCGACAAAGACGCCCCCGCCGACTATGTCGTCTCTTCGGGTAACGGCACGGTGTTCAGCTATGTCGTGCACCATGCGCCGAAGGTGCCCGGTCGCACGCTGCCGTTCGTCATCGCGCTCGTCGAACTCGACGAGGGTGTGCGCATGCTGGGTGAACTGCGCGGTATCGATCCCGCCGACGTGAAGATCGGATTACCGGTGCAGGCAACCTATCTCGACTTCCCGGACAGCGACGTCAGTCCGGCGTGGAGCCTGTACGCGTGGGAGGTCACCAAGTGAGCGTGACCGTGGGCACCAAACTGCCCGAACTGCAGATCTACGGCGACCCGACATTCATCGTGTCGACCGCCATCGCGACCCGCGACTACCAGGACGTGCACCACGACCGGGACAAGGCGCAGGCCAAAGGTTCCAAGGACATCTTCGTCAACATCCTGACCGACACCGGTCTGGTGGGTCGATACGTGACCGACTGGGCCGGCCCGAACGCCGTCGTCAAGTCGATCAAGTTGCGTCTCGGCGTGCCGTGGTACGCCTACGACACGACTACCTTCGCAGGTGAGGTGACCGCGGTCGACGGTGACCTGGTGACGCTGAAAGTGGTGGGCAGCAACAGCCTTGGCGACCATGTCATCGCCACGTCAACCCTCGTCCTGGGAGGCGCACAGTGAGTCTGTCGGGCAGAGCCGCCATCGCCGGCATCGGCGCCACCGACTTCTCGAAGAACTCCGGCCGCAGCGAGCTGCGACTTGCGGCCGAGGCCGTACTGGACGCACTCGACGACGCCGGGCTGGCGCCGTCGGATGTGGACGGCCTGGTCACCTTCACCATGGACTCGAACCTGGAGACGGCCGTCGCGCGGTCCACCGGGATCGGCGATCTGACGTTCTTCAGCCAGATCGGCTATGGCGGCGGTGCCGCGGCGGCCACGGTCCAGCAGGCGGCGCTGGCCGTCGCGACCGGTGTCGCGGAGGTCGTCGTCGCCTACCGTGCCTTCAACGAGCGCTCGGAGTTCCGGTTCGGTCAGGTGATGAGCGGCCTGACCGTCAACGCCGACTCGCGCGGTGTCGAGTACAGCTGGTCCTACCCGCACGGGCTGAGCACCCCGGCCGCGTCGGTGGCGATGATCGCCCAGCGCTACATGCACGAATACGGTGCCACCAGTGCCGATTTCGGCGCGGTGTCGGTCGCCGACCGCAAACACGCCGCCAACAATCCGAAAGCGCACTTCTACGGCAAGCCGATCACCATCGAGGACCACCAGAACTCGCGGTGGATCGCGGAACCGCTGCGCCTGCTGGACTGCTGCCAGGAGACCGACGGCGGGGTGGCCATCGTGGTCACCACGCCCGAGCGGGCCAAGGACCTCAAGCACCGGCCGGCCATCATCGAAGCCGCCGCCCAGGGTGCCGGTACCGATCAATTCACCATGTACTCGTACTACCGCGACCAGCTCGGGCTGCCCGAGATGGGTCTGGTGGGCCGTCAGCTCTGGGAGCAGAGCGGGCTGTCGCCCGCCGATATCCAGACCGCGATCCTGTACGACCACTTCACCCCGTACACGCTGATCCAGCTGGAGGAACTCGGCTTCTGCGGTAAGGGCGAGGCCAAGGACTTCATCGCCGGCGGCGCCATCGAGCTCGGCGGGCGGCTGCCCATCAACACCCACGGCGGCCAGCTCGGTGAGGCCTACATCCACGGGATGAACGGCATCGCCGAAGGGGTGCGCCAGTTGCGTGGTACCTCGGTCAATCAGGTCGACGACGTCGAGCACGTGCTGGTGACGGCCGGCACCGGTGTGCCCACGTCCGGTTTGATCCTGGGCTGAGGCCCCGCGCAGCAGAAGTGTGCGAGGGGTAGCCCCCGGCACGGTAATCTCGACAGTGCTGTTTACATGCGCTCGAGGGGGGCCTTGGCATGGGCATACAGCCCGATATGAGCCCGTTCGGCTCGCAGACGGTGACGGGACCGGGCTGGCCGAACGTGGATGAGGATGCGCTGGGCGCTGCCGCCGCGCAGTACGAAGCGCTGGCTGCCAAGATCACCGGGACGGTGGTACCGCGGCAGCAGGGCCAGCTGATGCAGCTCGCCGACGCGTGGCAGGGCAGTTCGGCGGTGGCCGCCGCCGGTGAGGCGACCACCATCATCGGCGGTCACGAGTCCAACGGAGCCCAGGCGGCCGCCATCGCCGCCAAGCTGCGCAGCATGGAGGCCGCGGTCGTCGCCACCAAGACGCTGGTGAACACGATGGCCGAAGAGACCAACGCCGAATGTGTCGCACTGCAATCCATGCCGTACAGCAACACTCAGGAGCTCGTGCAGGCCCGCATCAAACTGGGGCTGTCGCAGAACATCGCGACCGTGACCGCCAGTGCCACCGACCTGGCCAACACCATCGGGGCCCCGTCGAGCGTTCCGCCGTCGGGTCCTCCCGCCGTCGGCCCTCAGCAGCTGGCCGGTCAGGATCCGCAGCAGGCCATGCAGATGCTCGGCCAGCTGGGGTCCATGCTCACCCAGCTGCCACAGCAGCTGGGCCAGGCGCTCGGCCAGGCACCACAGCAGATGATGCAGCCGGTGCAGCAGCTGGCCCAACCGTTGCAGCAGCTCACCTCCATGCTCGGCAAGGGCGGTTCGCCCGCCGGCGGTGGAATGGGGCCTTCACCTTTCGCGGCCTTCTCCAACCACCCACTCGCTGGTGGCTCTGGTGCCGGCGGCGGTGCCGGAATGGTGCGCGCCGCGGGGCTGCCAGGTGCCGGTGGTGGGTCACCGCAGTCGCCGCTGATGGCCAGTCTGGTCGGTAAAGCGCTGCCCGCCGCGGTGGCCCCGGCCCAGGCTGCGGCCGGAGCAGTCATCGGTGGCGTCGCGCCGGTCGCTGCAGGCGGCGGTGGGATGGGCGCCGGCGGGATGGGCATGATGGGCCAGCGCGGGGGAGATGGTGGTGGTACCAAACAGGGGCTGGCGCTGCCGCCTTCGCTGGATTACGGGGAGGACGACGATGGTGACGATGAGTGGTGATCGCAGATGACCAGTCCGCTGGAGAAACCCGAGGGGCTCAACTGGGATGCCGCTTCGGTTGAGCTGCCGCCGATGCCGGCCATCCCGCCCGGCGCCGACGCGATGAGCATGACCATCGCGTCGGTGCTGCCGACGCTGGAGGCGTCCTTGGAGGCGAACGTGAGTGCGTTGTCGACCAAAGAGAACACCTTCTCCGGGAATGTGGGTGCGGCACAGTCGGCCTATCAGAATGCCGACGAGTCCGGCAGCCAGTCCGTTGGGCAGATGACCGGCATGCTCGGCCAGATGGGGCAGATGGCGCAGGCACCGATGCAGGCGGTGAGCAGCCTGGGCGGGCAGACCGGCAGCTTCGGCTCGATGATGCAGCAGGCCATGGGAAGTGCCGGTCAGGGTGGTGGTTCCGGTTCGGGCGCGGGGGGCGGTGCCGGCGCTCTGGGGTCGCTGGGGCAGCTGGGTTCGCAGATCGCCGGCCAGGTGCCCACGGATCAGGGTCGCCCGGATGATCGCCAGGAGCAGGATCAGCGGGAGCAGCAGCAGAACGAGCGGCAAACCGAACAGGATCGGCGCCAGACCGAACAGGATCAGCGGCAGCACCAGCAGGATGCGCGGCAGGCTCAGCAGGACGCCCGCGATGCCGCTCCTTCCCACGCCGGTCCGGCGTCAGGTACCGCAGGCGCAGTACCGGTCTCGCCGCACGAGCACGCACGGCCTACCGGCGGGGACGACGCGGCCCGCCGGGCCTGATCCGGGAAGCGCGCGTCAGGCGGCGATGAACTCCACGCCGGACAGCACGACGGTGTTGTCCCGGCTCGGCGCGGTCAACTCGCCGATGAGCTTGTCGTCGTGGCGCCAGATGTTGGCCTGCAACGTCTCGCCCGGGATGACGGTCCCGGCGAACCGTGCGCCGTAGGTGCCCACCTGCGACACATCACCGTCGAAGAAGTGATCGACGATGGCCTTGCAGCCGATGCCGTAGGTGCACAGGCCGTGCAGGATCGGCCGGTCGAAGCCGGCTGCCTTGGCGAACGCCGGATCGGAATGCAGCGGATTGCGGTCGCCGCAGAGCCGGTAGAGCAGCGCCTGCTGCGGCAGCGTCGGCAGCGCGATCTGCGCATCGGGTGCCCGGTCGGGCAGCTCCACCGAGGTCGACGGCCCACGTTCGCCGCCGAATCCGCCCTCGCCGCGGGCGAAGATGGACCGCTTCGTGGTCCACAGCACGGTGCCGGATTCGTCGGTCACGGTGGACTCGCTGACGATGACGGCGGCCTTGCCCTTGTCCCAGATCTCGGTGAAGCGCTGCTTGGACCAGGCTTTGCCGCTGGTGGGGATCGGGCCCGGCACCGTCACGCCCTCACTGGCGTGCAACACCTTGGACAGTTCGATGTCGATACCGGGGAACTGCACGGTGGGCGCCTCGGTCATGTGAAAGCTCACCGCGACATTGCCGAACGTCGGCAGCACCTGGGGGGTGTTGTCGGTCAGGTAGCGCAGCTCGCGCTCGTCCATCGGGTCCGAGCCGGCACCCAGTCCCAGGTGATAGAGCTGGATATCGCTACTGGTCCAGGAGAACTCGATGGGATCGAGATCGGCAGCCAGTGCCTTTTCGACGTCGATGGGCATTAATGCACCTTTCCTGACCCTGATGTCGCCGCCGGGGCGGCTCCGGCTATGGCCAGCGCCGCGAGGTAACCGAATGTCATGGCGGGTCCGATGGTCCCGCCTGGCCCGGGATAGGTGTGACCCATCACCGGGGAGCTGACATTACCTGCGGCGTAGAGCCCTTCGATCACGGTGTTGTCGTCTCGCAGCGCGCGTCCGTCGTTGTCGGTGCGGATGCCGCCCTTGGTGCCCAGATCTCCGGGCACCATCTTCGCGGCGTAGAACGGGCCGTGCTTGATCTCGCCCAGGTTGGGATTCGGCTTGACGGTGGGATCACCGTAGTAGCGGTCATACGCGCTGTCGCCACGGTGGAAGTCCTCGTCGACACCGGACCGGGCGAAGCCGTTGAACCGGTCGACGGTGGCGGCCAGCGCCTCCGCGGACAGCCCGGTTTTCTCCGCCAGCTCGGTCAGCGTCTCGGCTTTCACCACGACGCCGGATTCCAGCCACTTCTTCGGAATGCGCTGTCCGGGTTGCAGTCCGGCGAAGATGTAACGGTCCCGATACTGCTGGTCGAAGATCAGCCAGGCGGGCACGTTCTCGCCGGGACCGTCCCCTTGCCCGTACTTGCCGCCGTACATGTGATGGCAGGCCTCGACATAGGGCATCGACTCGTTCATGAACCGCTTGGCGGACAAGTTGACGATGATCGATCCCGGGGAGTTGCGTTCGGACAGCGCGAACCACGGTGCGTCCACCAGTGGGACCGTCGGGCCCCACCACGAGTCCTCCATGAGTTCCAATGCGGCACCAAGCTTTTCGGCCGCCAAGATACCGTCGCCGGTGTTGGCCTTGGCGCCGACGGTCCACTCGGTGGTGATCGGGGCACGCTGGTACTTCACCCGCATCTGCTCGTTGTGCTCGAACCCGCCGCTACCCAGGATGACACCCTTGCGCGCCCGGATCAGCGTCGGCTCAGCGCCTTCGGGGTCGCCGGCGTTGCGCACATAGATACCGCGGACGACACCGTCCTCGACGTGCAGATCGGTCAGGGCGGTGTTCAGCAGCACCGGCACGCCGGCCTGCTGCAGGCCGATGCGCAGCGGTGCGATGAGCGCGCGGCCCATGCCGACCAGGTTTTTGCCGGTGGCGTTCGCCCACACCGAGCGCACCCCCACCTTGATACTGCGCAGCACGCCGCGGGGGTGGCGCTTGAGCTGGTTGAGCCGGACGTAGTCCTGTTGCAGCACCACCATGTTCATCGGCACCTTGCCGTAGGGCGGTTCCAAGCCCGGCTCGTCGGCGCCGAGCTTCTTGGCGTTGAACGGTTTCGGCTCGACCGAACGCCCGGTGGCCTTGCCGCCGACGGTCTCCGGGTAGTAGTCGGAGTAGCCCGGTACCCAGCACAGCTTCAGCGGTGAGTTCTTGAGCACGAAGGACAACATCTCCGGACCGCGGTCCAAATAGGTGTCGATCTTCTCCGCGGGCACTGCGTCGCCGATGATGGCGTGCAGGTATTTGCGGGCCGCATCCGCGGTGTCTTTCACCCCGTCACGCTTGAGAATTTCGTTGTTCGGAATCCAGACGCCGCCGCCGGACCGCGCAGTGGAACCACCGTAGTGCGGAGCCTTCTCAACGACTACTGTCGAGAGGCCCTGGTGAGCAGCGGTGAGGGCGGCGACCATGCCGGCAGCTCCGCTGCCGACCACCACGACGTCGTACTCCTGTCCAGTCATGTAGAACACGTTATAGAATTGCCCGGCCGGTGGACAACTGTGCCGGTCAAAGATGCGAGGGGAATTCACCTAGAATGCTGAGTGCGCAGGTCCGCGACGAGCTCGCGGCCGATCTCGCCCAAGCCGAGCGCAGCCGGATCCCCACCACCCCGCTGACCGGCCGTTACGCCGACATCGACGTGGTGGATGCCTATGAGATCCAGCTGATCAACATCAGGCAGCGGGTCGCCGAAGGTGCCCGGGTGATCGGGCACAAGGTGGGCCTGTCGTCGGAGGCCATGCAGCAGATGATGGGCGTCGACGAGCCCGACTACGGCCATCTGCTCGCTGACATGGAGGTCTTCCAGGACGTCCCGGTGCCCGTCGGGCGGTTCTTGTACCCGCGCGTCGAGGTCGAGGTGGGATTCGTGCTGGCCGATGACCTGCCAGGGGCGGGCTGCACCGAGGACGACGTGCTCGCCGCCACCGCCGCGTTTGCGCCGTCGATCGAGCTAATCGACACCCGCATCACCGACTGGAAGATCAAGTTGTGCGACACGATCGCCGACAACGCATCCTCGGCCGGCTGGGTACTCGGGTCGGAACGGGTGTCGCCCAAGGACATTGACATCAAGAACATAAGCGCTGTGCTCAAACGCAACGGCGAGGTGGTAGCGGAGGGCCGCAGCGACGCCGTCCTGGGCAATCCAGTGACATCGGTGGCGTGGCTGGCCCGCAAGGTGGACAGCTTCGGTGTGCGTCTGAAGGCCGGTGACATCGTGCTGCCGGGCGCCTGCATGCGTGCGATAGATGCACGTCCGGGTGACGATTTCGTAGCAGATTTCGACGGACTAGGTTCAGTCCGACTCAGTTTCGAGTAAGGGAGCCAAGGTATGGCTGATAAGGCGTCAGTGGCGATTGTCGGGTCGGGCAATATCAGTACCGATCTGTTGTACAAGTTGTTGCGCTCGCAGTGGCTGGAACCGCGGTGGATGATCGGGATCGATCCGGAGTCCGAGGGCTTGGCCAGGGCCCGCAAGTTGGGCCTGGAGACCAGCCATGAGGGCGTGGATTGGCTTCTGGCGCAAAGCGAATTGCCGGATCTGGTGTTCGAGGCCACCAGCGCCTACGTGCATCGCGATGCCGCGCCGCGTTACGCCGAAGCCGGGATCCGGGCGATCGATTTGACCCCGGCCGCCGTCGGGCCCGGGGTGATCCCGCCGGCGAATCTGCGTGCCCATCTGGATGCGCCGAACGTCAACATGGTCACCTGCGGTGGGCAGGCCACCATCCCGATGGTCTACGCCGTCTCCCGGGTGGTGGATGTGCCCTACGCCGAGATCGTGGCCTCGGTGTCCAGCGCGTCGGCCGGTCCGGGCACCCGGGCCAACATCGACGAGTTCACCAAGACCACCAGTGCCGGTGTGCAGCACATCGGTGGCGCCGCCAAGGGTAAGGCGATCATCATCCTCAACCCGGCCGAGCCGCCGATGATCATGCGCGACACCATCTTCTGCGCCATCCCCGAGGACGCCGACCACGATGCCATCACCGCCTCGATCAAGGAGGTCGTGGCGCAGGTGCAAACCTACGTGCCGGGCTACCGGCTGCTCAACGAGCCCCAGTTCGACGGTCCGTCGGTGTACAACGGCGGCCACCACCTGGTCACCACATTCGTCGAAGTGGAGGGTGCCGGGGACTACCTGCCGCCGTACGCTGGAAATCTGGACATCATGACCGCCGCGGCCACCAAGGTGGGCGAAGAGATCGCCAAAGAACGCGTGACCGCCGCGGCCGGAGGAGCACAGGCATGAGTACCGCAGACATCTTCTTCAACCCGATCTGGGACGTCCGGATGACCGACACGTCACTGCGCGACGGGTCCCATCACAAACGCCACCAGTTCACCAAAGACGAGGTCGGCTCGATCGTCGCGGCCTTGGATGCTGCCGGGGTGCCGGTCATCGAGGTCACCCACGGCGACGGACTGGGCGGCTCGTCGTTCAATTACGGGTTCTCCAAAACCCCCGAGCAGGAACTGATCAAGCTCGCGGCCGAGACGGCCAAAGAGGCCAAGATCGCCTTCCTCATGCTGCCCGGGGTGGGCACCAAGGAAGACATCAAGGAAGCCCAGAACAACGGTGGCTCCATCTGCCGGATCGCCACCCACTGCACCGAGGCCGACGTCTCGATCCAGCACTTCGGGCTGGCCCGCGAACTCGGTCTGGAGACCGTCGGGTTCCTGATGATGAGCCACACCATCTCCCCGGAGAAGCTCGCCGCCCAAGCCCGCATCATGGCCGATGCCGGCTGCCAGTGCGTCTATGTCGTGGATTCGGCGGGCGCACTGGTGCTCGACGCGGTCGCCGACCGGGTCGCCGCACTGGTCGCCGAACTCGGCGATGACGCCCAGGTGGGCTTTCACGGCCACGAGAACCTGGGCCTGGGGGTCGCCAATTCCATCGAGGCGGTGCGTGCCGGGGCCAAGCAGATCGACGGCTCCTGCCGCCGGTTCGGTGCCGGTGCCGGTAACGCCCCGGTCGAGGCGCTGATCGGGGTGTTCGACAAGATCGGTGTGAAGACCGGTATCGATTTCTTCGATATCGCCGACGCCGCCGAAGAGGTGGTCGCCCCCGCCATGCCCGCCGAGTGCCTGCTCGACCGCAACGCCCTGATCATGGGCTACTCCGGGGTGTACTCCAGCTTTCTCAAGCACGCCATCCGCCAATCCGAACGCTACGGCGTTCCCGCACACCAACTGCTGCACCGCGCCGGCCAACGCAAACTGATCGGCGGCCAGGAAGACCAGCTCATCGACATCGCGTTGGAGATCAAACGCGAGCAGGAAGCCGCGAACGCCTGATCCCGCCCAAACTCACCTTCGGGCCGAAAAGTTCGAGAAGAGCCCGGCATAACGTCGATTTGGGTGACTGTCAGCCACTCCGGGCAAGATAGGCGCATGCCCACCACTGCGACAGCGCGCCGCCGCGTGGGCTCCCTGGAGTTCCTGCTGGTCGGCCTCATCGTGCTGGCCCTGTCCGCGGGTGCGGTCAGCGGCGTGCTGGCGACCCATCCCCGGCTGGCGGCGGCGGCCACCATCTTCTGCGGGGTGTTCGTCCAGGCGTTGCCGTTCCTGGTGTTGGGCGTCATCGTCAGCGGTCTCGTGGCGGCCTTCGTGACCGCCGAGCGGTTACAGCGCTGGCTGCCACGCCGGCCGGGGCTCGCGGTGGCCGCTGCGGGTGTCGCGGGGGCCGCGCTGCCGGGCTGCGAGTGCGGCTCGGTCCCGGTGGCGCGCCGGTTGTTCAGCGGCGGGACCGGTGGTGCGGCGTTGACCTTCATGCTGTCCGCGCCCGCGATCAACCCGGTGGTGCTGACCGCCACGGCGGTGGCCTTTCCCGGTCAGCCGCAGATGGTGGTGGCACGGTGCGCCGCATCGCTACTCACTGCGGTGGCGATGGGGCTGCTGTGGCAGCGCTGGGGCCGCACCGAGTGGGTGACCCGCAGTTTGCCGTCCCCGCACGATGATTGCGCTCCACGGTGGGCGGTGTTCACCGGGGCGGCCCGCCACGATTTCCTGCAGTCCGCGGGCTATCTGGTGATCGGCGCGGCCGCCGTGGCGCTGCTGCGCGCTTTCGTGCCTGCGTGGGTGTTCGAACACGTGGCGGGAAATCTGGTGGTCGGAATCCTCGCGATGGCGGTGCTGGCGGTGGTGCTGGCGCTGTGCTCGGAGGCCGACGCGTTCGTCGCGGCCGGGTTCACCATGCTGCCGCTGCTGCCCCGGCTGGTGTTCCTGGTGGTCGGGCCAGCCATCGACGTGAAGCTGTTCGCCATGCAGGTGGGCATGTTCGGCCGGGCCTTCGCGGTCCGGTTCGCCCCGCTGACCTTCGTGGTCGCCACGGCAGCGGCGACCGTGACCGGCCTGCTCGTGCTGGGTACGGCGACATGAGCAAGGTCACCCAGAACACTCTGGTGCTGCTGATCGGTCTGAGCGCGGGACTGCTGGTGGTGAAGGCCACCTACCTCAACTTCGTCAAACCCGGTCTGCTGCCGTGGCTGATCTCGGCCGCGGTGCTGCTGGTGGTGCTGGGGTTGGCCGGTTTCGTCGCCGACGCCCGGCACGGAGCCCCCGACCAGCATCACCACCACGGCACGATGGCCTGGTTACTGCTGATCCCGGTGGCGCTCACCGCTTTTGTGGCGGTACCCGCGATGGGCGTGGTCGGCGCGACGCCCGAGTCGCCGGCCGCCGCCCAGCCGCACATGCGGGCGTTCCCACCGCTGCCCGCCGACGGCTCGGTGTCGCTGCCGGAGATGCTGATGCGCGCGGCCGCCGACTCCTCTAAGAGCCTGGACAACCGAACGATCACGACCACGGGGTTCACCATGGGTACCGATCTGGCGCGGGTGGTCATCATCTGCTGCGCCGCGGATGCGCAGCTGGCCCGGATTCACTTGTCCGGCAACATGCCCGAACATCCCGACGACACCTGGCTGCGCGTCGAAGGCCGTGTGGTCCCGGGGACCTCGAACCCGTCCACCCACTTCATCCCCACGCTGGAGGTGACCCGTGCCATCCCAATCCCCAAGCCTGCCAACACCTACGCGTACTGACGCGCAGGCGATCCTGGAGCAGCTCGCCGGCCCCGAGGCGGTGCTGCGCGACGACCAATGGACCGCCATCGAGGCGCTGGTGGTGCAGCGCCGGCGTGCGCTCGTGGTGCAACGCACCGGCTGGGGAAAATCGGCGGTGTACTTCATCGCCGCCAAGCTGCTGCGGGCCGCGGGGCGAGGGCCGACGGTCATCGTGTCGCCGCTGCTGGCCCTGATGCGTAACCAGGTCGCGGCCGCGCAACGGGCCGGGGTGGCGGCCGCCACGATCAACTCCAGCAATGTCACCGAATGGCAAGACGTACACCAGCGGGTGACCGCCGGTGAACTGGATGTGCTGCTGGTCAGCCCGGAACGGTTGAACAACCCGGACTTTCGGGACACCGTGTTGCCTGCGCTGGCCGCCGACGCCGGGCTGGTGGTGGTCGACGAAGCGCACTGCGTCTCGGACTGGGGTCACGATTTCCGGCCCGACTACCGGAGGATCCGCACCCTGATCGGCGAATTGGGTTCCGACATACCGGTTCTGGCCACCACCGCGACCGCCAACGACCGGGTGGTCGACGATGTCGCCGCGCAGTTGGGTGTGGGTGGCACCGACACCGTCGTACTGCGTGGCGGTCTGGACCGCGAGTCGCTGCGGCTTTCGGTGGTACAGGCGGGCGGACCGGCGCAGCGCGCGGCATGGCTTGCCGCTCAACTGGAGTCCCTTCCGGGATCGGGCATCATCTACACGCTCACGGTGTCCCAGGCCCACGACATCGCCGCGCTGTTGCGCGAACGCGGCTTCCCGGTCGCGGCCTACACCGGGTCGACCGAGGCCGCCGAACGTGAGCAACTGGAGTCCGATCTGTTGGCCAACCGGGTCAAGGCGCTGATCGCGACCTCGGCGCTGGGCATGGGTTTCGACAAGCCGGACCTCGGTTTCGTGGTGC
Source organism: Mycobacterium sp. BMJ-28 (assembly GCF_054404835.1). Lineage (NCBI taxonomy): Bacteria > Bacillati > Actinomycetota > Actinomycetes > Mycobacteriales > Mycobacteriaceae > Mycobacterium > Mycobacterium sp. BMJ-28. Next base: position 567,360 of record NZ_CM136783.1, read on the forward strand.
ACCTGGGCGCACCGTCATCGCCCATCGCCTATTACCAACAGGTGGGCCGCGCCGGCCGTGCCACCGCCAGCGCGGAGGTGATCCTGCTACCCGGGCGGGAGGACGCCGACGTGTGGCGATACTTCGCCTCGGTGGCGTTCCCGTCGGAGGCGATGGTGCGCAAAGTGATCGGAGCACTGGAACCGGACCGGGCGCTGTCCACGGCGGCACTGGAGCCGCTGGTCGATCTCAACCGGTCCCGCCTGGAGATGGTGCTCAAGGTGCTCGACGTCGACGGTGCGGTCCGCCGGGTCAAAGGCGGCTGGATCAGCACCGGTCAGCCCTGGAGCTATGACGAACCGCGCTATCGCAAGCTGGAGGAAGCCCGGCAACGCGAACAGCAGGCGATGCTGGACTATCAGGCGACCTCCGGCTGCCGGATGGCGTTTCTGCGCCGTCAGCTCGATGATCCCGAGCTGACCGCCGACCACCGGTGCGGCCGCTGCGACAACTGCGCCGGAACCCGCTATCCGGCCACCGTGGACGCGACCGCCGCCGAGTCGGCCCGCGAACAGTTGATGCGGCCCGGGGTGGAACTCGCCCCGCGCAAACAGTGGCCGACCGGGCTCGCGTCATTGGGTGTCGAGCTGTCCGGCCGTATCGGTGACGGGCCGGAAACCGGCCGGGTGATCGGACGGCTGACCGACCTGGGCTGGGGGACCCGGCTGCGCAGGCAGCTCGGCGAGCCCGACGGTGAGGTGCCCGACGATCTGGTGCAGGCGGCCATCGCGGTGCTCAAGGCGTGGGATTGGCAGCACCGGCCCACCGCGGTGCTGGCCCTGGATTCGGCCACCCGGCCACGGTTGATCCAGTCGATGGCGGCCCGCCTTGCGCAGATCGGCAAGCTGACCGACCTCGGGGTGCTCCGGTACCGGCCCGAGCACCGGCCGGTCACCGCGGCCAATTCGGCCTACCGGGTGGCCGGACTGCGCGATGCATGGGAAGCGCCGGCCGGCATCGGCCCGGGACCGGTGCTGCTGGTCGACGATCTGGCCGACACCGGGTGGACGCTCACCATGGCGGCCCGGGTGGTGCGTCATGCCGGCGCCTCAGCGGTGCTGCCCTTCGCGCTGGCCGGGGTTCGGTGAGGCAAATCCCAGCTGGGTGGTGACCTCGGCGACACCGCGCATCTCAATATCGTTGCGGCGAACGGTGTTCCACGCCTTCCGGCTCATCGAGAACGCGAGCATGGTGTCGATCCGGTCGCGGCGGCTCTCCTGTGAGACACCGGACGGCGCATAGGGAAGTGACCGAGTGACGCCCAGAGATGCGGCATTGTCGTGCCATACACGGGTTTTCGCCTCGGTGGCGCCGAAACCTGCGAAGATCAGGTGCAACGCGGCCTGGCGCATCTCGCGCCCGAAACCGTGGCCCTGGTAGTCGCGGCCCAGCCACGAACCCGTGGTCACCGACCGCTGGGCCGGGAAATCATCGGCATGCACGGTACACACCCCGATCGTCTGCCCGCCGGTGACGACGGCCAGCGGAACATCCCAGTGTTCGGCACAGGTCTGCGCTCTGGTGCGCCAAAAGTACTGCAGCGTATTGCGTTCCAGCTGAGGTGATTTCGCATCGGTCCAGGGTTCGGTGAACGGCATGGTCGCCGGGTCGTGGATACCGCGGGCCGCCAGCCGCGCGAGTTCGGCTGCCAGCTCGTCGGTGATGTAGCGCAGCGTGAGGGTAGGCGTGCTCACCTCCAGGTCCCGCAGCGGCCAGATCGGATCGGTCATGGTGACCATCGCAGCACACCCGGCGGGCGCGGCGGAACCGATTTTCGCCACACCCACGCACCGGCCGGAAGTCAGGCCGGTTTCGACCCGCCCAGCTGGGCGGTCAGCGCGGCGGCGGTGCTCATCACCTCGTGGGCGCGTTCGGTGATCTCGCTGTCGGTGAGCGCGTGCCCGATCTGCAGCGAGACCACCATGACCTGGCGCCGGTGATGGTCGAACACCGGCGCGGCGATGACACTGATGTCGTGCCGGGCCCGTGGCCCCGACTCGCCACCGTCTGCGCTTCGCGCAAGCGGCTCATCGTCGGGCAGGTAGACGCGTTCGCCGATATCGGAGACCAATTCGCCCAGTAGGGCCCGCAATTCGTCGGGCAGTGTGCTCGACATCCCGGCCATCAGCGCATACAGCCGACGGCCGCCGGGTGTCAGTCGTTCCACCAGATAGCCGGTCCGCCGGCATTCGGAGATCACCCGTTCCAGGCGCTCGCTGTCGGTGCGCAGGGGAATGGTCGGTTCTTTGGCCAGCCATTCGCGTACGGCCTGTTCATCCCACAGCACGAACATCAGCCCGACGGGTGGGGCGAAGGGATAACTCTGCCCGACCCGCACCGACGGCGGGGTGCCGGTGGGGGCGACGAGTTCCAGCAGGGTGATGCGGTCGTCGACGACACCGGACAACGCAGCGGTCGCACTGAACTTCTCGCTGAGTCGTCCCAGTTCGGTGCGGGCGGCCGGGCTGACGCGCATCGATTCCTGGGCGGTGTGGCCGAGGGCGATCAACGCCGGCCCCAACCGGTATGTCTTGTCCGACGTTTCGCGCACCAGGTATCCGCTCTCGGCAAGGGTGGCGACGATTCCCAGGCAGGTGGGCTTGCTCAGACCCACCCTGCGAGCCAGCTCGGACAGTCCGAACCGGTCGTGTGGATGCCTGGCCAGGAATTCGAGGACCGCCACCACGCGCGCGGTGGGCGGTGAGGCGCGCCCCGCCGGTTCCGCGACCGTCATCGGCGCACCCCCATCGTTGACTCCAACTAGAACAGGTTCTAGTCTTAGGTCGGAAACTCTACCACTACGGTCCAATATTGGACCGCAAGGAACGGATAGGGATGTACACACAGCCTTTCCTGGATGCGGTCACCGAAGCCGAGAGCCTTGTCGCGGCCGCGCCATTCATCGAATCCGAAGCCGACCTGCTCGAAGGCCTGCAGTATCTGGCCGGCTGCATCGCGGCCTGCACACATGTGGCCTTCGACTACGACCGCGACCATCCGTTCCTGCACAGTGGAACCGGTCCGTTCACCAAGATGGGCCTGGACAACCCGGACACCATGTACTTCGGCACCAGGGTGCAGCCCGGCCACGAATATGTGGTGACCGGTCGCCGCGGCAGCACCACCGATGTCAGCTTCCAGTTGCTGGGCGGCGAGTACACCGATGAGGTCGTGCCCGACAGTGAGACGGCCTTCGACGACCGCAAGCTCGACATCGCGGCCGACGGCACCTTTGAATGGCGTTTCACGCCGGACAAACCCGCGCAGTTGGTGATCCGGGAGGTCTACAACGACTGGGCGGCGCAGCGCGGCACGTTCGCCATCGCCCGCACCGACACGGCCGGCACCGCCCCGCCGGCGCTGACCGGAGAACTGATCGAGAAGCGTTACGCGGTGGCGGGCAAGCAGCTGGTGCAGCGGGTCAAGACCTGGCTGCAGTTCCCCAAGTGGTTCTACGACAATCTGCCGGTCAACTCCCTGACCGCACCGCGACTGACGCCGGGCGGGCTGGCCACCCAGTACTCCTCGGTCGGGCATTACGAGCTCACGCCGGACCAGGCGATCGTCATCACCCTGCCGGTCACCGATGCGCCCTACCTCGGTTTCCAGCTGGGCAGCCTGTGGTACATCTCCTTGGACTACATCAACCACCAGACGTCGCTGAACGGGACTCAGGCACAGGCGGATCCGGATGGCAAGATCCGCATCGTGGTGTCCGACGCGAACCCCGGCGTGACCAACTGGTGTGAAACCCTGGGCCACGGCAAGGGGTATCTGCAATTCCGGTGGCAGCGGGTGTCGCGTGCCCTGACCGAAGCCGACGGCCCGACCCTGCAGGTCGTCGACCTGGCCGAGGTGCCCGGCGTACTGCCGTACTACGAATCGAACAAGATCTCCGACGACGACTGGCGGGCGCGGATCGCGCTGCGCCAGAAGCTGATCGGCGAGAGAATGGTGGGTTGACAATGAGTGACTTGCTGACCGGCAAGGTGGTCGTCATCAGTGGTGTGGGTCCGGCGCTGGGCACCACGCTGGCCCGGCGCTGCGCGGAGGCCGGCGCGGACCTGGTGCTGGCCGCCCGCACCGTGGAGCGGCTGGAAGAGGTCTCCGCCCAGGTGACCGCGCTGGGCCGGCGTGCGCTGGCGGTCGGCACCGATATCACCGATGCGGCGCAGGTCGACAATCTGGTGGCTACCTCGATAGCGGAGTTCGGCAAGGTCGACGTCCTGATCAACAACGCGTTCCGGGTGCCGTCGATGAAACCGTTCGCCAAGACCAGTTTCGACCACATCCGTGACACGATCGAGCTGACCGTGCTCGGTGCGTTGCGGCTGATCCAGGGTTTCACCCCCGCACTCACCGAGTCGAAAGGTTCGGTGGTCAACGTCAACTCGATGGTGGTTCGGCATTCCGACCCCAAACAGGGCGCGTACAAGATGGCCAAGTCGGCGCTGCTGGCGATGTCGCAGTCACTTGCCAGTGAGCTCGGTGAGGCCGGCATCCGGGTGAATTCCGTTCTCCCTGGCTATATCTGGGGCGGCACGCTGCAGAGCTATTTCGAGCACCAGGCCGGCAAGTACGGCACCACGGTGGACGAGATCTACAAGGCGGCGGCCGCCAACAGTGATCTGAAGAAGCTGCCGACCGAAGACGAGGTGGCCTCGGCCATCCTGTTCATGGCCAGCGACCTGTCCAGTGGCATCACCGGGCAGACGCTGGATGTCAACTGCGGAGAGTACAAGTTCTGATGACTCGCACAAACGTCGGCACCGTCGAGGACCTGCACGCATCGGCCGTGAAAGCCTGCGGCCTGGATGATTTCGGCTCCGATGACGACAACTACAAAGAGGCGCTGAGCGTCCTGCTGGAGTCCTATCAGCGCGACGCCGATCTGACCGAGTTCGGCAGCAAGATGCAGCGCTTCTTCGTGCGTAACGCGCTGGTGGCCCGGCTGGTGTCGGAGGCTGCGTTCAAGCAGTTCCCGCAGCACGCCGACGTGCCGATCGAGCGGCCGATCTTCGTGACCGGGCTGCCGCGCACCGGGACGACGGTGATCCACCGCCTGCTCACCGCCGATCCGCGGCACCAGGGTCTGGAACTGTGGCTCGCCGAGTTCCCGCAGCCGCGCCCGCCGCGCGAAACCTGGTCGCAGAATCCGGTGTTCCAGCAACTCGACGCGCAGTTCAGCAAGGCACACGAGGAGAATCCGGACTACACCGGGCTGCACTACATGACCGCCGATGAGGTCGAGGAATGCTGGCAACTGCTGCGTCAGTCGCTGCATTCGGTGTCGTATGAGACGCTGGCTCACATCCCCACCTATTCGCGGTGGCTGGCACGGCAGGACTGGACCAAGTCCTATCAGCGGCACCGGCGCAATCTGCAGTTGATCGGTCTGAATGAGCCCGAGAAACGCTGGGTGCTCAAGAATCCCAGTCACCTGTTCGCGCTCGATGCGTTGTTCGCCACGTATCCCGACGCGCTGGTGGTGCAGTGTCACCGGCCCGCCGAGACCATCATGGCCTCGATGTGTTCACTGGCCCAGCACACCACCGAGGGCTGGTCGAACAGCTTCTCCGGCAAGGTGATCGGCGAGGACTCACTGGAGACCTGGTCGCGTGGTCTGGAACTGTTCGACGCCGAACGGGCCAAACACGACCCGGCCCAGTTCTGTGATGTCGACTACTTCGAGTTCATCAAGGACCCGGTCGGTGCTGTGGAGGGCATCTACCGCACCTTCGGCATCGACGTCACCGACGATGCCCGCCAGGCGATCTCGGACAGCCACGAGCAGAGCAAGAAGGGGCCGCGCGCGCCGAAGCACACCTACTCACTGGCCGACTACGGTTTGACCGCCGACCAGGTCAAGGAGAGGTTCGCCGGGCTCTGAGTCAGGCCTTGCTGTTGGCAAGTGCCTCAATGCGTTTCAGCGCATCGCGGGCCAGTGCGGTGACGTTGTAACCGCCGACCGGACCGCAGGTGGTGATCTCGATGGCGGCGTTGTGCGCGGCGGCCAGTGCGTTGTCGCACGCCCAGTCCGCAGCGTGGAACGACCATGCCGCGATGTGCGGTGAACCCGGGTCGGTGCCGCCCATCGCGAAGTGGTACTCGCGGCCTTTCATGTCGGTGACCGTGAACGGGGTGCGACATTTCTCCAGCGTTGCCCTGGCGCCGGCGACCGCCGATTTGGCGTCGAAGTCGGCCGGGTACACGGCGACGATCTCCTCGACGTAAGCCGTCCGCCCGTCGTTGGTCACCCAGTGCCCACCATCGGTGGCCGCCGGGTGGTGTTCGGCGATCAGGGGAGCGTCCTTCTCCTGCGCCACCGCGGCACAGGTATCGGGAGTGACGGTGACGAACCGGTTGCCGTCTTTGTCGCTTTGAGCCCGCTTGCTCAGCAGATCGGCGACCTGGCCCGCAAGAATCGGACCCACCTGGGGAGCCGATCGCGACTGGGCCGAATCGAGGACCCGGGTACACCCGGTCAGCGCCACGGCCAGCGCGCACATCAGGACGGCGACGGCCCGGGCCAGGTGACTAGCCGTCACCCGGCGACGGCGCGCTCGACACTTCCTCCAGGCAGCCTTCCGCGACGGCATGCCTGATGCTATCCGTCAGCTTCGGGCAGGACCGTGCTCGGGCGGGATCCTCACCCGCCGCGCGCAGCTCACTGAACACCGCACAGCGCCGCGTCGCCTCGCTGCTCCATTGCACCGAGGTGTGCTCGGGTCCGAGCTTCTTGACCTGCACTGCGACGTGGCAGAACCGGCAGTCCACCGACACCAGCCCCGAGGTCAGGTAGCGGTCCCGATCCCGCGCGGTGCCCTCGCGGACGGACGCGGCGCGGCGCGGATCGTTGGCGAAATCGGGTGCTTTGGACCACGAGCCGGATGCCGGGCCGTGACCGGTGGCGTGCTCGTCGTCATCGTGACCGAGCAATTGCAGCATGGACCGGGCCAGACGGTCGACGTCGGCGGGGCCGACAGTCGGGCCCGGGTCTGGGCCGACAGGCGGCGTGCCGTCGGGCGTCTGGGCCCGATCCTTGCTGGTGCTCATTGGGTCGGTTGGGCCTGCGTTTCGCTCTGCCGTTTGAGGTTGTCCTCGACTTCGATATGCCACTTCTCGTTGGCGGCCGTGGTGTCGACCTCCATCTCGAAACGATCGGTCATATCCGGGGTGACATCGGCGGCGTCGACATAGAACTGCTGGTACCAGCGGCGCATCTGATACACCGCGCCGTCCTCCTCGACCAGCAGGGGGTTGTCGATGCGGGTCTTGTGCTTCCAGATCTCCACGTCCTGCAGGAAACCCTTGCTCACACCCTCGGTGAACACTCGCGCCAGCTTGTCGGTGGTCTTCTCGTCCAGACCCTTGGGCTTCTCGACGATGACTCCCCACTGCAGGACGAACGAATCCTGGCTGACCGGGTAGTGGCAGTTGATCAGGATCGATTCGGCCTTGAAGCCGCCGTAATTGTTGTGCAGCCAGTTGATCATGAACGACGGACCGAAGTACGAGGCCTCCGAGTCGAGATGCGCCTCACCGTAGGAGGTGCCCAGGTCGTTGATGTCCGCGCGCCCGACGTTGTGCAGGTACTGGCTGGCGATGTGGCCCTCGAAGACGTTCTTGAAGTACGTCGGCAACCCGAAATGGATGTAGAAGAAGTGCGCCATGTCGGTGACGTTGTCGATGATCTCGCGGCAGTTGGAGCCTTCGATCAGCATGGTGTTCCAGCGCCACTCGGTCCAGTCGTCGGAGCCGAACTCGGGGATGTCCGGGATCCGGACCTCGGGTGTCGGTGCGTTGCCCTCATGGTCGTGCCAGACGAACAGCAGGCCGGCGCGCACATCGGTGGTCCAGGCGCGGGTGCGGGCGAGTCGTGGGGTGCGCTTGGCGTAGGGGACGAGCTTGCACTTGCCGTCACCGCCCCAGCGCCAGTCGTGGAACGGGCAGGCGACGGTGTCGCCCTTCACGGTGCCCTTCGACAGATCGCCACCCATGTGCCGGCAGTACCCGTCCAGGATCTTGATCTCACCCTGGGAGTCGGCGAACACCACGAGTTTGGTGCCGAACGCCTCGACGGAATGCGGCTCGCCGTCCAGGTAGTCCTTCACCGGTCCCAGGCAGTGCCAACCGCGCGCAAAGCGGTCCGGCAGCGCGCCGGTGTCGATCTCGCGGATCGCGGCAGATTCGGTACTCACGGTGGGCCTCCCGTATCGGTCTTCCTAACTAGAACACGTTACAGTTTTGGTCCTCGTTAGCGCAATGCATGGATGCCCACCTGCGGTATATGTGAACCATGCCTCTTTGTGAGTTCGGGGCCGTACCCCGTGGTGGATCCGACCGCGTTCATCGCGCCGACCGGGGCTCAGGGCCCGGTAGCCAGCCCGGTCCGCAGTGCGATCGCCTGCATCTTGCCGATGGCGTTGACGAATCGGTCGGTGGTGGCATCGCCGATGGCACTCTGGAACTCCAGTCGCACCAGCGCCCGGTCCACGGTGAAGAACATCAGCGTGACCGACTTGTCCTCTTCGGGTTTGGCACCCTTGATCACCACGCCACCGGCACCCACCGGGACGGGTTGTGGCGTCCCGCCTGCCACCAACGACGGCAGCGTCGTCACGGCCTGCTTCAACGTCGCCGCGGCGGTGGCGGCATCCGGATAGATCAGGACCACGCTGCTGATCGCGCGGTCGTCCTTGTCGTTGACGAAGAACGCGCTTGCGCCGGGCACACCGTCGGGCTGTGACTGCACGGACTGCTGGTGGAAGGTGTCCTCGCCGTCACTCAGGTCGGCGGCGGTGATCAGCAGGCGTTGGTAGTCCGGGGCGGCTTTCGCCGGCGATGTCGGTGTCGTGGTCGTCGATGACGACGGCTGTGCCGGGAAGCCGGGAAGGCTGGTCGCGGCCGGTGTGCCGCCGTTGGTGCCGGCACAGCCGCTGACCACGAACGCGATCAGGACAGTGGGAAAGATGAAACGCAGCAAAGTGATCTGTTGACTCTTGAGAACGAGGGATCGAATGTCTCCCAAAACGCTACGCGAAGGCGTCAGATTTTGCGCGCGCCCGCCGTCGCGGCCGCCAGTTCCCAGTAGGCGCGCAGTGCGGCGATCTTGCCGTCGGCGTTCACCCGATAGGTGAACACACCCTCGGCGACGACCTCATACCCGTGCGAGCGAATGGTGATGTGGCCGACGTTGGCTTCCTCGTCGCCGCAGACATAGGACTTGTCGAAGTGGAACTCCAGCTGACTCGGCGCGATCGCCATATCGAAGAATTTGGCGATCGCCTCTTTACCGCGGTGGCCCACGCCTTCGGGATCGAAATGCGACGGGCCGATCGGGTCCTCGACGATGGCGTCATCGGCGAACAACGCCAGCCACGCCTCTTTGTCCTTTGCGACGGCGGCCTCCCGGGACCGCCGGCCGGCGAGGGTCACCGGGGCGGTCACTGCGACTTGCCTGCCGGTTTGTCGCTGGAGACCACCCACATGGAGTAGTACTGTGCGCCGCCGCCGTAGGCGTGGCCGAGTGCCTTGCGTGCACCGGGAACCTGGTGATCACCGGCCTTGCCCATCACCTGGATCGCCGACTCGGCGAACCGGATCATGCCCGATGCGCCGATCGGGTTGCTCGACAACACGCCACCGGAGGCGTTGAACGGGATACGGCCGCCGATCTCCGTCTCGCCCGCCTCGGTCAGCTTCCACCCCTCGCCTTCGGGCGCGAAGCCGAGGCTCTCCAGCCACATCGGCTCGTACCAGGAGAACGGCACGTACACCTCGGCGGCGTCGATTTCGTCGATCGGGCTGGTGATCCCGGCCGCCTTCCACAGCGCGGCGGCGGCGTCCCGGCTGGCCTGCGGATTGACCTGGTCGCGGCCCGCGTAGGCGAGCGGTTCGGTGCGCAGGGCGGTGGCGTGGATCCAGGCCACCGGGTTGCCCGCGGCGAGGTGAGCTTCGGCCGCTTCCTCGTTGCCGATCACCATCGCCGCCGCACCGTCGGACGATGGGCACGTCTCGTCGTAGCGGATCGGGTCCCACAACATCGGTGAGGCCATCACCTTCTCGACGGTGATGTCCGGCTGATGCAGATGCGCCAACGGGTTCTTCGCGCCGTTGCGCCGGTCCTTGACCGCCACGATGGCGCCGATGTGATTGGGAGCGCCGGAGCGCCGGATGTACGCGCGGATATGCGGAGCGAAATACCCGCCCGCTCCCGCGCCGACGGGCTTGGTGAAGGGCACCGGAATGCTCAACGCCCACATGGCATTCGATTCCGATTGCTTCTCCCAGGCCATGGTCAGCACCCGCTTGTACTTGCCGGACTGCACCAGGCTGGCCGCGACGATGGCGGTCGAGCCACCCACCGAACCGGCGGTGTGCACCCGGATCAGCGGCTTGTTCGTCGCTCCGGTGGCGTCGGCCATGAAGAGTTCGGGCATCATGACGCCTTCGAAGAAGTCGGGCGCCTTGCCGACCACCACGGCATCGATATCGTCAAACGTGGAATTCGAGTCCGCCAGCGCCCGGTCGATGGCCTCGCGCACCAGGCCGTTCATCGACACGTCATGGCGCTTGGCGACGTACTTCGTCTGCCCGGTTCCCAGAACCGCGGCGAGCGCACCTGCCATCAGTTATTTCCCTTCCAGCACGGCGACGAGATTCTGTTGCAGCGCAGGACCACTGGTGGCGTGCGCCAGCACCCGCTGCGCGGAACGAGAGAAGATGTGTTGCGCGGCGAAGCCGATGCGTTCCAGTCCGGCCGAGAACATCGGGTTGGCCGCCAGCGCGCCACCCGAGGGATTGATCTTGGTCGACGACGGCAGCCCGATCGCCTCGGTGAGGATCAGCTGCTGGTGGGTGAACGGCGCGTAGACCTCCGCGACGTCGATCGACCCGAGATCACCGCCGGTCGCGGCGGCCGCCGACGATGCGGTGGACGGCGAGGTGGTCAGGTCACGTGCGCCCAGGATCGGCGTTTCGATGCGATGCTCGAAACCGGTGATCCAGGCCGGGTTCTCGCGCAGTTCACGGGCCCTGTCGCCGGCGGCCAGCACGATCGCCGACGCACCGTCGGTGATCGGTGCGATGTCGTGGCGGCGCAGCGGATCGGCGAAGTAGGGCCGGGACAGCAGCTCGTCGATGCTGCCGGTGACCTCCTCCCGGTCGGTGCGGCCGGCGGCGGCATAGGAATCCAGGGCCACCTGAGCCATCTGCTCGGCCGTCCACTTGCCCGCGTCCAGGCCGGCGCGGGCCTGCAAGCCGGCCATCGACACCGAGTCCGGCCACAGCGGCGCCACGGTGTACGGGTCGGTCTGCATGGCGAGCACCCGGCGCAGAGTGCCTGCCGAGGATTTGCCGAACCCGTACACCAGGGCGGTCTCCACCTGGCCGGTCAGCAGTTTGATGTAGGCCTCGTACAGCGCCCACGCCGCATCCATCTCGACGTGCGATTCGTTGATCGGCGGAATCGCGCCGATCGAGTCGATGGCCGAGATGAACGAGAAGGCGCGGCCGGCAAGGTAATCCGAGGATCCCGAGCACCAGAAACCGATATCGGTCTGCTTGAGGCCGAGCTCGGTGTACAGCTGGTGGAAACACGGCATCAGCATCTCGACGCCGTTGGTGGTGCCGTCGGTGCGGCGGACGTGGGGCGCGTGTGCGAAGCCCACCACTGCGATTTCGGTCATCAGTTCGGGTCCTTCACAGGTGGTGCTTGTAGGTGTCGTATTCGGCATCGGGTTCGCCGGTGGGCTTGAAGTAGTCGATGTTGTCGATGCCGAGGCCCCACTCCTCGCGGGGCTTCCACACGGCCTGCACGCGCATGCCCATCCGGACATCGGCCGGATCGATCTCGACGACCAGATGCAGGAACGGGATGTCGGCGCCGTCGAGCAGCACGTACGCCGCGACATAAGGCGGTTTGATGCGTTGCCCGGGGAACGGGATGTTGATGATCGCGAACGTGGTGACTGTGCCCTTGTCCGGCAACTCGATGAACTCGTCGAGCGCCAATCCCGTTGCGGGATCAGCCTCTTTCGGTGGGAAGTAGACCTTGCCCGGCTTACCGTCGCGACCGCTGCGGGTCCGGCCGGCGAGCAGCTTGCCCTCTTCCAGCGCCTTGAGGAAGGTGGTCTCGGGCAACGACGCGGTGTGCTGGATCTCGATGAAGCTGGGGCTCACCTGCACGGTGACCGGATCGCGGTCATCGGAGGAGGGCTCGACTGGCTCCTCCTGGTCCCCGGGCACGAACCAGGCGATATCGGTGATCGCGCCGACCGGCTCGTCGATCCAGTGCGCGTGCACCCGGTCACCGGTCTTGAGGGTGCCCTCCGGGGCGTCCACCGCGTGCAGCAGCGGGGTGTCCGCGCCGTCGAGCAGGATCAGCGCCCAGGCGAACGGGCGGTCCAGCGGCTGTCCCTCCAGCGGGGTCGACTGCCACGTCCAGGACTGCACCGTGCCCACGCTGCTGACGGGTACCACCTCGGTCAGGGCCGCGTAGGTGACCGGGTCATACTCAGCGGGCGGCACGTGCACCCGGCCATCGGACCCGCGCACGCCGACGATGCGTCGCTCGCGCAGGGCGGTGAAGAACTGGGACAGCAGTGGTCCGACTGAACGGGTGTAGTCGAATGCGAGCTTCAGCGGCGCTGACAACGGCCGCTCATGCTTGTCGATCTGCACCGGGCTGCTTTGGCCTGTGGTCACGGCATCGAGTAGAACAGGTTCTAAGAATGGTTTCAACCATGGGTCGAGAGGTGAGTTAGATGAAGTTGGGTCTTCAGCTCGGATACTGGGGCGCCAAGCCGCCGACCGACCATGCCGAACTCGTCGCCACGGCCGAAGCCGAGGGCTTCGACACCGTCTTCACCGCGGAGGCGTGGGGCTCGGATGCCTACACCCCGCTGGCGTGGTGGGGACGCGAGACCACGCGCATGCGGCTGGGTACCTCGGTGCTGCAGCTCTCGGCCCGCACCCCCACCGCGCTCGCCATGGCCGCGCTGACACTGGATCATCTCTCCGGCGGGCGGCACATCGTCGGCCTCGGCGTCTCCGGGCCGCAGGTGGTCGAGGGCTGGTACGGCGCCAAGTTCCCCAAGCCACTGGCCCGCACCCGCGAGTACATCGACATCCTGCGCCAGGTCTGGGCCCGCGAGGCCCCGGTGCGCAGCGACGGCCCGCACTACCCGCTGCCGATCACCGGCGAAGGCACCACCGGGCTGGGCAAGAACCTCAAGCCGATCACCCACCCGTTGCGCGCCGACATCCCGGTGATGCTGGGCGCCGAGGGGCCCAAGAACGTCGCGCTGGCCGCCGAGATCGCCGACGGCTGGCTGCCGATCTTCTACTCGCCCCGCATCGCGGGCATGTACAACGAATGGCTGGACGAGGGATTCGCCCGGCCGGGCGCACGGCGCACCCGCGAGACCTTCGAGATCTGCGCGACGGCGCAGGTCGTGGTCACCGACGACCGCCCGGCCATCATGGAACTGATGAAACCGCACCTGGCCCTGTACATGGGCGGGATGGGGGCCGAGGACACCAACTTCCACGCCGACGTGTACCGCCGGATGGGCTACGCCGAGGTCGTCGACGACGTGACGAAGTTGTTCCGAACCGACCGTAAAGATGAGGCGGCCAAGGTCATTCCCGATGAGCTGGTCGACGATTCGGCGATCGTGGGCAACCTGGACTACGTCAAGGAGCAGATCAAGGCCTGGGAGGCCGCCGGCGTCACGATGATGGTGGTCGGTGCCCGGTCGGTGGAGCAGATCCGTGATCTCGCGGCATTGGTGTAGACACTTTCTTGCAGTTGTCTAGAACGCGTTCTAGATTTGGCGTGTGAGCCACGCCACTGAGTACACCATCGCCGGCACGTTGTTGACCATGCCCGTGCGGGTGCGTACCGCGCAGCAGCACATGGCGATGTTCTCGGTGGACGCCGGCGCTGCGCAGCGGATGATCGACTACAGCGGTCTGCAGGTGTGCCGGTACCGGCCCGACAAGGCCATCGTCGTGCTGATGCTGATGCACTACCTGGACACCGATCTGGGCCGGTACTACGAGTACGGCACCAATGTGATGGTCAATCCGCCCGGGGTGACCGCGACCGGCCTGCGCGCACTGCAGTCGGCCGGAGCGTTCATCCATCACCTGCCGGTCGACCAATCTTTCACCCTGGAGGCCGGGCGGACCATCTGGGGTTACCCGAAGGTGATGGCGGACTTCAGCATTGCCGACGGCAGGACATTCTCTTTCGATGTGACCATCGACGGCAGGCACGCGGTCGGGATGGATTTCAGCCCCGGATTGCCGATCCCGGCAGCGTTCACCTCCGGCCCCCGGGTCCACCCCACCTACTCACACCTGGACGGTGTCACGCGCCTGACGTCGGGGGAGATGAGGATGACCGGGGTGCGCTACCGGCCGGGCGGCGTCGCGGTGCGCCTCGGTGATCACCCCTACGCCAGGGAGCTCGCGGAGCTGGGCTTCCCGAAGCGGGCCCTGTTCTCTGGTTCGGCCAGGAACGTCGACATGACCTTCGGTGACGCCAAGGAGATTGCGTGACAACAGTTATCGCCAAACCCGATGTGGATCTGGCCGACGGGCGTTTCTACGCCGACGGTAACGCCGCGCGCGAGGCGTACCGCTGGATGCGGGCCAACCAGCCGGTGTTCCGGGACCGCAACGGACAGGCCGCCGCCGCCAGCTATCAGGCGGTGCTGGACGCCGAGCGCAACCCGGAACTGTTCTCCAGCGCGGGCGGAATCCGGCCGGACCAGCCCGGTATGCCGTACATGATCGACATGGACGATCCGGCGCACCTGCTCCGGCGCAAACTCGTCAACGCCGGGTTCACCCGCAAGCGGGTGATGGACAAGCTGCCGTCGATCGAGCGGCTGTGCGACACCCTGATCGACGGAATATGTGAGCGGGGCGAGGCGGATTTCGTCCGGCAGATCGCCGCCCCGCTGCCGATGGCGGTGATCGGGGACATGCTCGGCGTGCTGCCCGAGGAACGCGACATGCTGCTGCAGTGGTCCGATGACCTGGTGTGTGGATTGTCGTCACACGTCGACGAATTGACCATCCAGAAGCTGATGGACACGTTCGCCGCGTACACCGCGTTCACCATGGACGTCATCGCCAAGCGGCGCGCCGATCCCACCGAGGACCTGTTCTCCATCCTGGTGCACTCCGAGGTGGAGGGGCAGCGGATGAGCGACGACGAAATCGTGATGGAGACCCTGCTGATCCTGATCGGCGGTGACGAGACCACCCGGCACACATTGTCCGGTGGAACCGAGCAACTGCTGCGGCACCGCGATCAGTGGGAAGCGCTGGTGGCGGATGAAACATTGCTGCCGGGCGCCATCGAGGAGATGTTGCGCTGGACGTCACCGGTGAAGAACATGTGCCGCACCGTCACGGCCGACACCGAGTTCCACGGCACCGAACTCAAAGCCGGCGAGAAGATCATGCTGATGTTCGAAGCCGCCAACTTCGACGAGTCGGCGTTCGAGAACGCGCACGAGTTCCGCATCGACCGGAACCCGAACAGCCATCTGGCGTTCGGGTTCGGTAGCCACTTCTGCCTGGGCAATCAGCTGGCCCGCCTCGAGCTGAAACTGATGACCGAACGCGTGCTGCGCCGGCTGCCGGATCTTCGGCTGGCCGACGGCGCCGAGGTGCCGCTGCGGCCGGCCAACTTCGTCAGCGGCCCCGAGGCGATGCCGGTGGTGTTCACCCCGACCCCGCGAAGGTAAGGGCTCGGCAAGAAAACGGGCGACATCCGGCAGAGCCTGCACCCGCCGCGCCGGCGAGCGCCGAAGATGGGGCAATGACCACATCGAGCCGGGCCGATACCCGCCGCGCCATCTGGAACACCGTCAGGGGGTCGTCGGGCAACCTGGTCGAGTGGTACGACGTCTACGTCTACACCGTCTTCGCCACGTACTTCGAGAAGCAGTTCTTCGATGAGGCCGACCAGAATTCGACCGTCTACGTGTACGCGATCTTCGCGGTCACCTTCCTCACCAGGCCGCTGGGCTCGTGGTTCTTCGGCCGGTTCGCCGACCGCCGGGGCCGGCGTGCCGCGCTGACCATCAGCGTGTCGCTGATGGCGTTGTGCTCGCTGGTGATCGCGCTGGTGCCGGGCCGGGACAGCATCGGGGCGGCCGCGCCCGTCGTGCTCATCCTGTGCCGGCTGGTGCAGGGTTTCGCGACCGGCGGTGAGTACGGCACCTCGGCGACGTACATGTCCGAAGCCGCGACCAGGGAACGACGAGGCTTCTTCTCGTCGTTCCAGTACGTCACCCTGGTCGGCGGTCACGTGCTGGCGCAATTCACCCTGCTGATCATCCTCACCACTCTGAGCACCGCGCAGGTGCACGAATTCGGTTGGCGCATCGCATTCGCCGTCGGCGGTGTGGCGGCGATCGTGGTGTTCTGGCTGCGCCGCACCATGGACGAATCGCTGTCCGCCGAGCAACTGGAGGCGATCAGGGAAGGCAAGGACAACAGCGCGGGATCGATGAGGGCCCTGCTCACCGACTACTGGAAGCCGCTGCTGCTGTGCTTCCTGATCACCCTCGGTGGCACCGTGGCCTTCTACGCGTACAGCGTCAACGCGCCGGCGATCGTCAAGGCCACCTACAAGAACGAGGCGATGACGGCCACCTGGATCAACCTGGTCGGGCTGATCTTCCTGATGCTGATCCAGCCGGTGGGCGGGATCATCAGCGACCGGATCGGGCGCAAACCGCTGCTGCTGTTCTTCGGTGTCGGGGGTGTGGTCTACACCTACGTGTTGTACACGTATCTGCCGCAGACCCGTTCGCCGGTGATGTCGTTCTTGCTGGTCGCCGCGGGGTACGTCGTCCTCACCGGCTACACCTCGATCAATGCCCTGGTGAAATCCGAACTGTTCCCGGCGCATATCCGGGCGCTGGGTGTGGGAGTCGGTTACGCGCTGGCGAATTCGGCGTTCGGCGGTACCGCACCCCTGATCTATCAGGCGCTCAAGGCGCGCGATCAGGTGCCGCTCTTCATCGGCTACGTGACGGTGTGTATCGCCGTATCACTGGTGGTGTACCTGTTCTTCCTGAAGAACAAGGCCACCACCTACCTGGACCGCGAGCAGGGCGATGCGTTCCTGCCTCGCGTTACTTCATCTTGAACTGAGGGGCGCGCTTCTCCTTGAACGCCAGCGGTCCCTCCTTGGCGTCCTCGGACAGGAACACCGGAATGCCGTTGGCCGTATCCGG
This sequence comes from Mycobacterium sp. BMJ-28, assembly GCF_054404835.1. Taxonomy (NCBI): domain Bacteria; kingdom Bacillati; phylum Actinomycetota; class Actinomycetes; order Mycobacteriales; family Mycobacteriaceae; genus Mycobacterium; species Mycobacterium sp. BMJ-28. Next base: position 584,666 of record NZ_CM136783.1, read on the forward strand.
TTTGAAGGCGTCCAGTTCGTGCATGCCTTCGGTGTCGCGGATGGTCTTGAGGATGGCCTGCACGGCCAGCGGCCCGTTGTTGTTGATCACGTCCGCGATCTCCAGCGCCTTGTCCAGCGCCGTGCCGTCGGGCACCACGTAGCCGATCAACCCGTAGTCCAGCGCCTGCTGGGCGGTGATGTGCCGTCCGGTCAGCAGCATGTCGCACGCGATGGTGTACGGGATCTGGCGCACCAGGCGCACCGCGGAGCCGCCCATCGGGTACAGGCTCCACTTGGCCTCGGAGATGCCGAACTTTGCACTCTGTCCGGCGACCCGGATATCGGTGCCCTGCAGGATCTCGGTGCCGCCCGCAATGGCCGGGCCCTCGACGGCGGCGATCAGCGGCTTGGTCAGCCGGCGACCCTTGAGCAGGCCGTCGATCCGCGACGGGTCGTAGCTGCCGTCCTTGAACGAGTCGCCCGGGGGCTTCTTGGTGGCGCCCTTGAGGTCCATGCCGGCGCAGAAATAGCCGCCGGCGCCGGTCAGGATGGCTGTACGGATCTCCGGATCGCTGTCCACCCGGTCCCATGCCTCGACCATGATCGAGAGCATCTCGCCGGAAAGAGCGTTGCGGGCCTCCGGCCGGTTGAGCGTGACGATCAAAGTGTGTCCGCGCTGCTCAATGAGGGCGTCGGGGCCCTTTTGGGTCTCGCTCACGACAATTGGCCTCCCTGCTCGTCAACCTCAGACTTGTCACGAAATGTAACACGTTCTAGTTTAGGTCCCGTGGCCCTGAATATCGCCGATCTCGCCGAGCACGCCATCGATGCTGTGCCAGACCGTGTCGCCCTCATCAGTGCGGACGACCAACTCACCTATGCCGAACTGGAGGAGAAGGCGAACCGGTTCGCCCACTACCTCCTGGCCCAGGGCATCCAGAAGGACGACAAGGTCGGGTTGTACTGCCGCAACCGCATCGAGATCGTCATCGCGATGCTCGGCATCGTCAAGGCGGGCGCCATCCTGGTCAACGTCAACTTCCGCTATGTCGAGGGTGAACTGAAGTACCTGTTCGACAACTCCGACATGGTGGCGCTGGTGCACGAGCGCCGATACGCCGACCGGGTGGCCAACGTGCTGCCCGAGACGCCGAACGTCAAGACCGTGCTGGTCGTAGAAGATGGAGCGGACGGCGACTTCTCGCGTTACGGCGGCGTCGAGTTCTACTCCGCCATCGCCGGGCACTCCCCGGAGCGCGATTTCGGCCCGCGCAGCGCCGATGACATCTATCTGCTCTACACCGGGGGGACCACCGGTTTCCCCAAGGGTGTGATGTGGCGGCACGAGGACATCTATCGGGTGCTGCTCGGCGGCACCGACTTCGCCACCGGCGAGCCGCTGGCCGACGAGTACGACCTGTCCAAGCAGGCCGCCAGCAGTGCGCCGATGGTGCGCTACCCGATCCCGCCGATGATCCACGGCGCCACCCAGTCGGCCACCTGGATGGCGCTGTTCTCCGGCGGCACCGTGCTGCTGGTCCCCGAGTTCGACGCCGACGAGGTGTGGCGCGCCATCCATCAGCACAAGGTCAACCTGTTGTTCTTCACCGGCGACGCGATGGCCCGGCCACTGCTGGATTCGCTTCTCGCACATCAGGAAAAAGGAAACGAGTTCGATCTGTCCAGCCTCTTCCTGCTGGCCAGCACCGCCGCGCTGTTCTCCACCAGCCTCAAGGAGAAATTCCTGGAGCTGCTGCCCAACCGGGTCATCACCGACTCGATCGGCTCGTCGGAGACCGGCTTCGGCGGCACCAGCGTGGTGGCCAAAGGCCAGTCGCACACGGGCGGGCCGCGGGTGACCATCGACAAGAACACCGCGGTGCTCGACGAGGACGGTAACCCCGTGGTACCCGGCTCGGGGGTGCGCGGCATCCTGGCCAAGCGCGGTCACATCCCGGTCGGTTACTTCAAGGACGAGAAGAAGACCGCCGAGACCTTCCAGACCATCAACGGTGTGCGGTATGCGATTCCGGGCGACTACGCCACGGTCGAGGCCGACGGCAGCGTGACCATGCTGGGCCGCGGTTCGGTGTCGATCAACAGTGGTGGCGAGAAGATCTATCCCGAAGAGGTGGAGGCCGCACTCAAGGGCCATCCGGACGTGTTCGACGCGCTGGTGGTCGGGGTGCCCGATGAGCGCTTCGGCAATCACGTCGCCGCCGTCGTGGCGCCGCGCGCCGGCACCCGGCCGACATTGGCCGCACTCGATGAGTTCGTCCGCAGCGAGATCGCGGGATACAAAGTGCCGCGCAGCCTTTGGCTGGTCGACGAGGTGAAACGGTCACCGGCGGGTAAGCCCGACTATCGTTGGGCCAAGGACACCACCGAAGCCCGGCCGGCCGATGAAGTGCACGCCAAGCATGTGGGAGCGAAGTAGAGATGAAAACCGAATTATGCGAACGGTTCGGGATCCAGTACCCGATCTTCGTCTTCACCCCGTCGGAGAAGGTGGCCGCCGCGGTCAGCAAGGCGGGCGGTCTCGGTGTGCTCGGCTGCGTGCGGTTCAACGACGCCGATGACCTCGAAGAGGTTCTGCAGTGGATGGATGCCAACACCGACGGCAAGCCCTACGGTGTCGACATCGTGATGCCGGCCAAGATCCCCACCGAGGGCACGGCCGTGGACATCAACAAGCTCATCCCGCAGAGTCACCGTGATTTCGTCGCGAAAACCCTTGCCGACTTGGGTGTTCCACCGCTGCCCGAGGATGAGGAGCGCAACGAGGGGGTGCTGGGCTGGCTGCACTCGGTGGCGCGCAGCCACGTCGACGTGGCGCTCAAGCATCCGATCAAGCTGATCGCCAACGCGCTGGGCTCCCCGCCGGTGGACGTCATCGAGCAGGCGCACGCCGCGGGTGTACCGGTGGCCGCATTGGCCGGCAGCGCCAAACACGCGTTGCGTCATGTGCAGAACGGCGTCGACATCGTCGTCGCGCAGGGCCACGAGGCCGGCGGGCACACCGGTGAGATCGGCTCGGTGGTGCTGTGGCCGGAAATCGTCGACGCGCTGGACGGCAAGGCACCGGTGCTGGCCGCCGGCGGAATCGGCTCGGGCCGCCAGGTCGCCGCCGCACTGGCACTCGGAGCCCAGGGTGTGTGGATGGGCTCGGCCTTCCTGACCGCCGCCGAATACGATCTCGGGCACCGGCTGCCCGGTGGCACCTCGACCATCCAGGACGCGCTGCTGCGCGCCACCACCGCGGACACCGTGCGCCGCAAGATCTACACGGGTAAGCCGGCGCGGCTGCTCAAGACCAAGTGGACCGACGCCTGGGACGCCCCGGACGCCCCGGAGCCGCTACCGATGCCGCTGCAGAACATCCTCGTCAGCGAGGCACACCAGCGGATGAACGAGTCGGACAATCCCGACACGGTGTCCATGCCGGTGGGCCAGATCGTCGGCCGGATGAACCAGATCCGCCCCGTGGCCGACATCATCGAGGAGTTGGTGGCCGGATTCGAGCAGGCCACCAAGCGCCTCGACGGTATCGCCGGCGGGTAATCCGCCGCGAACGGGTTACCGGCCGGGCAGCTTCTGCACGGCCTGGATCATCGGGGTCAGTGCCTTCTGCCACCAGGCTGACGGAATGCCAAGGGGCGGGTCGAGATTGAGCACCCGCGCGGTGGACACCGTCTGCGATTCGGTGTATTTCAGGATGCCGTCGGCGCCGTGCCTGCGGCCGACGCCGGAGGCTTTCATGCCGCCCATCGGTGCGGCGGTGCTGCCGAAGGCCAGCGCGTAGCCCTCATCGACGTTGACGGTGCCGGCCTGCAGCCGGGCCGCGATCGCCTCACCCTCGGCCTTGCTGGCGGCCCACACGCTGGCGTTGAGCCCGTACTCGGTGTCGTTGGCCTTGGCGATCGCCTCGTCCACCGAGTCGACAGGGTAGATCGACACCAACGGGCCGAACGTCTCGTTGCGGCCGCATTCCATCTCGTCGTTGACATCGGTGAGCACCGTCGGTTCGTAGAACAGCGGGCCGATATCGGGCCGGGCGTTGCCCCCGGCGATGACCTTGGCGCCCTTGGCTTTCGCGTCATCGACATGCAGGGACACCGTTTTGATCTGGTCTTCGGAGATCAGGCTGCCCATGTCGGCGCTGAAGTCGTAGGCGGTGGAGAGCTTCATCGCCTTGACCTGCTCGGCGAACTTGGCGGCGAACTCGTCGGCGATCGCCCGCTCGACGTAGATCCGTTCGATCGAGATGCACAGCTGCCCGGCGTTGGAGAAGCAGGCCCTGGTGGCGGCCTTGGCGACCACGTTCAGGTCGGCGCCCTCGGCCACGATCATCGGGTTCTTGCCGCCCAGTTCGGCGGAGAATCCGATCAGCCGGCTGCCGCACTGCTCGGCCAGGGTCCGGCCGGTCGAGGTGGAACCGGTGAACATCAGGTAGTCGCAGTTCTGCACGATCGCGGTGCCGACCACCGAACCGGGGCCCGGAACCACGGCGAACAGATCCCGCGGGAGCCCGGCCTGGTACAGCAATTCGGCGTTGGCGAGCGTGCAGTAGGGGGTCTGGCTGTCCGGTTTGACCACCACCGCGTTGCCGGCCAGCAGCGCGGGGATGGAGTCGGAGATGGACAGCGCCATCGGATAGTTCCACGGCGAGATCACGCCGATGACACCTTTGGGATGGTGGTTGACCACGGTCTTGACCACCCCGGGCAGCAGGCCCTGCACCCGCTTGGTGCCCAGCAGCTTGACCGCTTCGCGCGCGTAGTAGCGCGCGTTGAGGATCATGTCGACGATCTCTTCCTGGGCGGCAGAGCGGGCCTTACCGGTCTCGGCCTGGGCGACGTCCATCAGGAAATCGCGGTTGGCGATCACCAGATCGCGAAACCGCTCGATGATCGCGGACCGCTCCGTGACGGGACGCGCGGCCCATTCGACCTGCGCGGCACGGGCTTTGGCGAACGCCGCGGCGACGTCCTCGGCGTTCCCGATCGGGATGGTGGTCAGTTCCCGGCCGGTGAACACCTCGTCGATCTGCTTGGTGGGGCGGGCGTCCATATCGGCAATGGCGACCAGCTTGCGCAGACGGGCGAAGTCCGCGGTGGATGGAGCGGGCATGGTCGACTCTCCCTTACTGGTGAGTAACTAGCGGTTAGGCCAAACCTACCCGGTACCGGCGGTCCCGCAAAGAGAGTGTGTCCGATTCATTCATGGGCCGGCCCGCAGACGGACCCTGACCTGCGCTGAACCACGATCCGACGCGCACCGCAGCCGGATACGAGAATGCCTCCACGGGCGCACCCGTGGAGGCAAACTCAATCGGTCGAGTCAGGGGGTGATGGTGGTACCGGAATCGATGGCGTCGGTGGCAGCGCCGACGATCTCCTTCTGGTTCTCCAGGCCATCGGCGTTGAGCTGCAGCACATACAGGCCGTCGCTGCCGGGGATCACCACCGTCTTCTGCGCGACGATCTTCTTCTGGCCGTCCTGCACCCAGGTGCCGCCAAGCTGGAAGGCCGGGTACTCGCCGAGGGTGCTCGTGGCGCCCTCGTTGAGCGGTTCATATCCGGACAGGTTCTGCAGCTCACCCGGCGCCAGGTCGAGGATCTTCTGCGGGTCGACGTTGCCGGTCAGCTTCGACACGATCGCGACGACGCTCGGGGTGTACTCGGCGGCTTCCGGTCCGGTGTAGACGATCGCGCCGTAGGCCCATTCGGGGGTGTCTTCCCCGGCGGACTCCCAACCGTCCGGCAGCGGCAAGTCGATCGTCGGGGAACCCGGATCGCCACGCCTGACCTGGGTTTCCTGAATATTGTTCGCCTTGATGTAGCCGGCGATGGTCTCGTTCGGACCGGTCGCGTCCTCGTCGCGCGGGGCCACCTTCGGCTTGGTGGTGGCGGTCGCCTTGCTGGTCGACGTCTTCTCCGACGACGACGTGGTCTTCTCGCTGCTGGTCGCAGTGGTCTTGGTGTCCGAGCCGCAGCCCGACAGGACCACGGCGAGGGCGGTGGCCGCGGCCGCCAGACCGGTGAGCGCAGATGCTCTCATGACATAACTCCTCGAGGGTCGAATTCTGATCGGGTGCAGACACGGCAAAGGTCACCGCTTTGCATTTCCGATCGGAAGCGTAGCCCAGGAAAGGGTTCGACGTGCTGAGTAGAACTACTCGAATTTGCGAGCCGGAAAAGGCTCGCCTGATCCGGCAAATACTTTTACGATAATTGGCCCGGTCAGCCCGGACCCAGCTGGTACGACCCCGTTTCGGGATGGCGGTACCAGCCGCCGGCGGCATGGGTTCCACCGTCGACGTGAATGGTCTGCCCGGTGATATAGGCCGACAAATCCGATGCCAGAAAAACCGCCGCTCCGGCCATTTCATCCACATCGCCGCCGCGCCCCAATGGCACCATCCGTGCGGCGTTCTGCAAACGTTGCTGGGACGCCATCCGCGACAGGCCCTCGGTCACGGTGAAATCCGGTGCCAACGCGTTGATCCGGATATTGTGCTCGGCCAGTTCCAGGGCCGCGGTCTGGGTGTAGTTGATGACCCCGGCCTTCGCGGCCGCATAGGCGGCGTAGCCCGGTGCCGCGCGCACGCCTTCGATGGAGGTGATGTTGACGACGCTGCCGCCCCGGCCGGTGTCGGCCATCACCCGCGCAACTCGCTGCGTGCACAGCAGCACGTGGCGCAGATTGGCCCGGTACAGCGCATCCCACCCGTTCTCCGATGTCTCGAGCAGCGGCGAGGAGAAGGTGCCACCGGCGTTGTTCACCAGGATCCGGACCGGGCCGAGCTCGGCGACCGTGCGGCGCAACGCCTCATCGACGGCGTCGGCGTCGCGCACATCGACGGTCAGGCCGAGTGCCCCGATATCGGCCGCGGTGCCGGCGCAGGTCTGTGGGTTGCGTTCCCAGATCGCCACCTGCGCCCCGAATGCGCGCAGGCCGGCGGCGATACCCCGGCCGATGCCCTCGCCGCCACCGGTGACCACCGCGACCCGACCCTGCAGTGAGACGGCGGACGGGTCGATGGCCATCAGCGGACTTTAACGCCTGATCGGGTGCACCGGGTCGGCACAGTCGGTCGCCTGGGCCGACAATTCCCGTTTGAGTACCTTGAACGTCTCGGTCCGGGGCAGCTCGGTACTGACCCTGACGAACGACGGCCACTGTTTGGGGCCGAGGTCGGCCTGTTCGCGCAGGAATGCCGCAAATGTCTCGGCGTCGAAGGACGCACCCGGTGCCGGCACCACCGCGGCCATCACCCTGTCGCCGACCGCCGGGTCGGGGATGGGGTAGACGGCGGCCTCGGCGATATCGGGATGCCGCAACAAGACCCGCTCGATCGGCGCGGTGCCCAGGTTTTCTCCGTCCACCCGCATCCAGTCACCGAGACGCCCCGCGAAGTACACGAAGCCCGCCTCGTCCCGGTAGGCCAGATCACCGGTGTGGTAGACGCCGCCCGCCATCCGCTCGGCCTGTGCCTCGGGCGAGTTGTAGTAGCCCCGAAACCAACCAGCACCAGCCGGATTAATGAGCTCACCGACCACGCCGGGCGGGCACGGCTGCCCGGTCTGCACGTCGACGATGGCGACCTCGTCGGTCAGCGGGCCGAGGGATCCGTCCGGGGTGTCGGGGGTGCGCGCGATGGCCACGCCGCCCTCGGTGGAGCCGAACCCGTCGACCACCAGCACGCCGAATCGTTGCGCGAACCGGACCAGATCGCGCGGCGCACCCTCGTTGCCGTAGAGGAACTTCAGCGGGTTGTCCGCATCGTCGGGCCGCTCGGGTGTGCTGAGGACATAGGACAGCGGCTTGCCGACGTAATTGGCGTAGGTGGCTCGGTAGCGCCGCACATCCGGGATGAACTGCGATGCGGAGAACTTGCGGCGCAAGGCAATCGAGGCACCCGCAGCGACCGCGACCGCCCAGCCCGCCATGATCGCGTTGGAATGAAACAGCGGCATGGACAGGTAGCAGGCGTCGGCCGGGCCCAGGCCGAACCGCTCGGCCAGCATCCGGCCGGGAAAGGCCACCTTGTCCTGGGTGACCCGGACGGCCTTGGGCTCACCGCTGGTCCCCGAGGTGAAGATCAGCATGAACAGGTCGTCCGGGGACAGCTCGGCGAAGGTCACCGCGGCGCCCGCATGGCTGGCGAGTTCGGCTGCCCACTGCGGGGATTCGACGTCGATGTGATCCACCCCGGCGGGGACCTCGGCGCCGGAGTCGGCGAGCACCAACTGGCAGTCCGCGCGGCCGATGTCGCGGGCCAGTGCCGCCCCCCGGCGGGTCGGGTTCAGCCCGACCGGCACGAAACCGGACAATCCCGCCGCCACCAGCACGCTGGAGAAGAACGGCGTATTGCCCAGCAGCACACCGATGTGCGGGGGCCGGTCCGGGTCCAGCCGGGCCCGCAGCGCGGCGGCCAGCTGCGCACCCGCGGCGATATGGTCTCGCCAGCTGGTGAACTCGTCGCCGTGATGGATGCCGCGATCGGTGACCCCGGTCAAGGGGGCGAGCAGCTCACCGACGGTGTCCGTCACGTCACGCCGGGGTGTCGGCCAGTTCGCGGCCGATGCGCAGCAGTTGTCCGGTCGCGCCGCCGAGGGCGAACTCGGTCTGCTTGGCGGCCAGGAAGTACCGGTGGATCGGGTGATCCATGTCGATGCCGACACCGCCGTGCACGTGCACCGTGGTGTGCGCGACGCGATGGCCGGCGTCGGCCGCCCAGAACGCGGCGCTGGCCACGTCGATATCGGCAGGCAGTTCCTCGGAGAGCCGCCAGGCCGCCTGGGTGAGGGTGGACCGCAGCGCCTTGACGTCGATATAGCCGTCGGCCAGCCGGGACGACACCGCCTGGAAACTGCCGATCGGCCGGTCGAACTGTTCACGCTCGCGCGCGTAGACCGCGGTCAGCTCGAGTGCGCGCTCCAGCACGCCGAGCTGGAATGCGGCGCGGCCCAGGGCGTTGTGCACGGTCAGCCAGTCGAGCACGTCCGCACCGCCGATGACGCGCGCTGCCGCAACGGCGGTGCCGCCGAGTTCCAGGTGGCCGACGGTGCCGTGGCCGGTGGTGTCCAGCGCGGTGACCGTGACCCCGGGATCGGCCGCGGTGATGAGCACCACCTTGACGCCCGACGGTGTCTCGGCCGGTACCAGGAAGGCGTCGGCGACCGGTCCGTAGGCCACTTGGGTGCGGGAACCGGTCAGGCGGAAGCCGGCTTGCCCTTCTGAGGTGGCCTGGACCGGGCCCTGGCCCATCTCACCGTCGAGGGCCACGGTGACGATCTTGGCACCGTTGATCGCAGGCACTGCCCAATCCTGTTGCAGGGATTGCGATCCGAACTTGGCCAGCGCGCCGGCGGCCAGCACCGAAGACTCCAGGTAGGGCACCGCGGCCAGCTGGCGGCCGAGTGCGGTCAGCACGGCGGCCTGCTCCAGCACGCCGAATCCGCCACCTCCGACGGATTCCGGTGCGGCGGTGGACAGGATGTCGGCGTCGATCAACTTGGCCCAGAGGTCGCGGTCGAAGCGTTGGTCGAGGCCGTCGAGCACGCGCTGATGTTCCGGCGTGCACACCGACTCGGTGATGGTGCGGACCAGGCCGCCCAGATCGGTGGAGGCCTCGGTGGGTGTGAAATCCATGGTCTGCGGCCTTTCTTATCGGTTCACTCGGGGCAGGCCGAGTGCGACCATGCCGATGATGTCGCGCTGGATCTCGTTGGTGCCGCCGCCGAAGGTGAGGATCAGGCAGGAGCGGTGCATGCGTTCGACCCGCCCGCGCAGCAGCGCACCGGGGGATCCGGTGCGCAGGGTCGCCGAGGTGCCCAGCACCTCCATCAGCAGCCGGTAGGCCTCGGTGGCCAGCTCGGTGCCGTACACCTTTGCCGCGGACGCATCGGCGGGGGAGGGGGCGACATCCTCGGCGGAGGCGAGCTCCCAGTTGATCAGCTTGAGGACCTCGGCCTTGGCGTGCACCCGGGCCAGGTTCAGCTGCACCCACTCCGAGTCGATCAGCCGCTTGCCGTGCACATCCTTGGTGTTCTGCGCCCATTCACGAACACCGTTGAGCGCCACGAAGATCGGCTGCGCCGACACCAGGGCGACCCGCTCGTGGTTGAGCTGATTGGTGACCAGCTTCCAGCCGGCGTTCTCCTCGCCGACCAGACTGGTGGCCGGGACGCGGACGTCCTGGTAATAGGTGGCGCTGGTGTCGACACCGGACATGGTGTGCACCGGTGTCCAGGAGAAGCCCTCGGCGGTGGTGGGCACGATGAGCATGGAGATGCCGCGGTGCTTCTTGGCCTCCGGGTTGGTCCGCACGGCCAGCCATACGTAGTCGGCGTAGGCGATCAGCGACGTCCACATTTTCTGGCCGTTGATGACGTAGTCCTCGCCGTCGCGAACCGCGGTGGTGCGCAGCGAGGCCAGGTCGGTGCCCGCGCCCGGTTCTGAGTAGCCGATGGAGAAGTGCAGTTCACCGGCGGCGATCCTGGGCAGGAAGAACTTCTTCTGCTCATCGGTGCCGAAGTGCATGATCGTCGGCGCGACGCTGTTGATAGTCAGGAAGGGCACCGGGACATTCGCGATGGAGGCCTCGTCGTTGAAGATCAGGCTCTCCATCGGCGTGCGCGCCTGACCGCCGTACTCCTTGGGCCAGTTCAGCGTCAGCCACCCGTCCTTGCCCATCTGCGCGACGGTTTCGCGGTACACGTTGCCGCGGCCCATCTCGCCGTCGCTGGCGGCGAGGGCCTCAGCCCGTTCGGGTGTCATCAGTTTGGCGAAGTACGACCGCAGTTCGCGGCGCAACTCCTCCTGCTCGGCGGTATAACCGATCCGCATCTTCGACGTCCTCACTGTAGGGCTGGTGGCGTGCCGTGCTGTTATAGGAGGTGCTCACGGGCACCTTTATCTCAACCGGTTGTAACACGTTCTAGTCTTGGGGTCCAGGGCGGTATGGTTAGCCGGCACATCGGCGGGTTGTGAACGACCCGGACATCAGGAGGTTGTCATGCGTGTGGAAGTCGACCGCGATCGCTGTGAGGGCAACGCGGTATGTGTGGGTATCGCCCCCGACCTGTTTGATCTGGATGACGATGACTATGCCGTGATCAAGGCCGACCCGGTGCCGGCCGACCAGGAGGACCTGGCCGAGCAGTCGATCGCCGAATGCCCGCGGGCAGCCCTGATCCGAAAAGACTAGAGGTATTCATAAATTGAGTTCATCAGCGCAGAATTCCGCCGCGATCGACCTGTCCGGGAAGGTCGCCGTGGTGACCGGCGCCGCGGCCGGGCTGGGCCGGGCCGAAGCCGTCGGCCTGGCCCGCGCGGGCGCCACGGTGGTGGTCAACGACATCGCCTCGGCCCTGGACAAATCGGACGTGCTCGACGAGATCGCCACCGTCGGCGCCAAGGGCGTGGCCGTTGCCGGTGACATCAGCGCACGCAGCACCGCCGACGAACTGGTGGCCACCGCCGACGGCCTCGGTGGTTTGAGCATCGTCGTCAACAACGCCGGTATCACCCGGGACAAGATGCTGTTCAACATGTCCGACGAGGACTGGGACGCGGTGATCGCCGTGCACCTGCGGGGGCACTTCCTGCTCACCCGCAACGCCGCGACCTACTGGCGGGCCAAGGCCAAAGCCGGCGGGGACGACGGGAACGGCACCGTGTACGGGCGGATCGTCAACACCTCGTCGGAGGCCGGGCTGGCCGGCCCGGTGGGTCAGGCCAATTATGGTGCGGCCAAGGCGGGTATCACGGCACTGACGCTGACCGCCGCGCGCGGGCTGGGCCGCTACGGGGTGCGGGCCAATGCGATCGCGCCGCGGGCCCGCACCGCGATGACCGCCGACGTGTTCGGTGACGCCCCGGCACTGGCCGACGGACAGATCGACGCGCTGTCGCCCGAGCATGTGGTGACGCTGGTGACCTACCTGTCCTCGCCGGCGGCCGAGGCGGTCAACGGGCAGCTGTTCATCGTCTACGGCCCGACGGTCACGTTGGTTGCCGCGCCGACGGTCGCCCAGCGCTTCGAGGCCGCCGGCGACGCGTGGGACCCGGCGGCGCTGAGTTCGGCCCTCGGCGGTTTCTTTGCTGAACGGGATCCGGAAATCGGATTCTCCGCCGCTGCGCTAATGGATTCTTGAAATCGAGAACACCGTGCTCGCGTGACTGATGAGGATTAGAACACGTTCTAAAATGATGTCCGTCACACACGCCCTCACCAGCGGAAATAACTAGTTTTAGCCAAAATTGCGGTTCTTTGACACTGTGAACGTGTTCTAGTTACTATGAGCCCGCTCACTAAGCGCAGGGTGCAGACCAGGGGTGGAAAGGCCGCCGGAGCGAACAGATACCCGCTATATTCGGGCTCTTCGCCAACGCGGATAAATCTTCCCCAACCGAAGAACGGAGCCGAGGTTGATCGAACAGCTTGCGGCTCCGGCGCGGGCCGTGGGTGGGTTCTTCGAGATGACCATCGACACCTTCGTCAAGATGTGGCGGAGACCGTTCCAGTTCCGTGAATTCCTGGACCAGACGTGGATGATCGCCCGAGTCTCACTCGTCCCGACGCTGCTGGTGTCGATCCCGTTCACGGTGCTGGTGGCCTTCACGCTCAACATTCTCCTTCGCGAGATCGGCGCCGCCGACCTGTCCGGTGCCGGCACCGCGTTCGGCACCATCACCCAGCTGGGTCCGGTGGTGACCGTGCTGGTGGTCGCCGGCGCAGGGGCCACCGCCATCTGCGCGGACCTGGGAGCACGCACCATCCGTGAAGAGATCGACGCCATGCGGGTGCTGGGTATCGACCCGATCCAGCGCCTGGTGGTGCCGCGCGTGCTGGCCTCGACCTTCGTGGCGCTGCTGCTCAACGGTCTGGTCTGCGCGATCGGCCTGGCCGGCGGCTATGTCTTCTCGGTGTTCCTGCAGGGCGTGAACCCGGGCGCATTCATCAACGGGCTGACCATCTTGACCGGGCTGGGCGAGTTGGTACTCGCGATGTTCAAGGCCGTGCTGTTCGGCCTGCTGGCCGGTCTGGTCGGCTGCTACCGCGGCCTCACCGTGCAGGGCGGACCCAAGGGCGTGGGCATCGCGGTCAACGAGACGGTGGTCTACGCCTTCATCTGCTTGTTCGTCGTGAATGTCATCTTGACCGCCGTCGGCGTCCGGGTGCTGGAGCGGTGAGGCGAGCATGAGTTATGACGTGACACTGCGGGTGCGCCGGTTCTTCCGTGGCGTGCCCCGAGCCGTGGACAACGTCGGCGAGCAGGCGTTGTTCTACGGCGAGACCATGCGTTACATCCCCAACGCACTCACCCGCTACCGCAAGGAGACCATCCGGCTGGTCGCCGAGATGACCATGGGTGCCGGTGCTTTGGTGATGATCGGCGGCACGGTCGGCGTCGCGGCCTTCCTGACGCTGGCCTCCGGTGGCGTCATCGCCGTACAGGGCTACTCCTCGCTGGGCAACATCGGTATCGAGGCGCTGACCGGCTTCCTGTCGGCCTTCCTCAACGTCCGCATCGTCGCGCCCGTCATCGCCGGTATCGCCCTGGCCGCCACCATCGGCGCCGGTACCACCGCACAGCTGGGCGCCATGCGGGTGGCCGAAGAGATCGACGCGGTGGAAGCCATGGCGGTGCATGCCGTTTCGTATCTGGTGTCCACCCGCCTCATCGCCGGGTTGATCGCGATCATCCCGCTGTACTCACTGTCGGTGCTGGCGGCGTTCTTCGCGGCCCGGTTCACCACCGTGTTCATCAACGGGCAGTCCGCGGGTTTGTACGACCACTACTTCAACACCTTCCTGATCCCGACCGATCTGCTGTGGTCGTTCCTGCAGGCGATCGTGATGTCGATCGCCGTGATGCTGGTGCACACCTACTACGGCTACAACGCCTCCGGTGGGCCGGTCGGCGTGGGCATCGCCGTCGGCCAGGCGGTGCGCACCTCGCTCATCGTGGTGGTGACCATCACCCTGTTCATCTCACTCGCCGTCTACGGCGCGTCCGGCAACTTCAATCTCTCCGGGTAGGCCGAGGCTAACCGAGCATCCGAGTGGCGACCGCCAACTGTCGAGCGGCTATGCGCGCCTCCCACTGCGCCGTCGTGACGGTGTTGTCCTCGAAGAAGGGCAACGCACCGGGCAACCGGTCAAAATCCACCACCTCGGCACGAGGACCGTCCGTGCGCACAATGTCGCGGTCGGTGCGTTGCCATCGAAATTTCATGAAACCGCGGCGGTGCCCGACTGTCTCGATCCAATTCGCAACGCCCGGGTTGTGTTCGCTGATCACCAGTCTGATGTTGCCGTCGGGGTCGACGTTCGACTGATGGGCATTCAAGGACGTCTGGTGATTGATGTAGTCCAACGAGATGTACCACATGCTGCCCAGCTGAAATCCTTGATAGGGCGCGTCCGACAGGGGAACCGTGACGACGAGAGCTTGGTGTGGCTCGAGTTCGAAATATCCGACCGCCGAGAACTGTGTTGTCAGTCCACCTGGGGTGACTCGGGGCGGTTCGAACACGTTCGGCGGGTTGTTGAGATAAAACCACTGCGGAAACTGCAACCAGGTCTTGATCCGGTTGATGAGGTGCATTCCGGCGCCGGTGTATCGAGATGCGATGAAGTCCTCGGTGAGCGTGGGTGCCCCACGGCCGAGGGTGTCCACCCGATTGACTGCCACGGTGCCGCGTCGTTCCGTCCAGTCGTTATAGGCCTCGCGGACAATCAGCTGAGCCGGTCCCGGCCGCATCGCGAAATGGACTTCGCAGCCGGCGATCGGTTCGGCACCGATGCTGACCCGGTAGGTGCCGTCTTCGGTGATCGGAAGGGCGCGATCGTCGAAAGCGGTCAGGTCTGCCGGCAGTGAGCTGTCGCTGTAGGACCCGTCCAGTAGCTGAAAATTCAAATCGACTGTGCTACCGCGGATGCCGCTGAGCAGGTATGTGTGGCGGCCGTCGAGTTGCGTCGCGAAATACAAGAAGTCGGGGTTGTCCAACCCCATTTTGGTGAACGGTCCGGTGCCACTGAGCAGCGTCGGATGGTCCTCACTGAAATTGAACACCAGATGCACGGATGCGGCTATGCCGCCGGCGAGATATTGGAGCCCTTCGAGCAAATCGGCTTCGGACTCGATATGAGGCGCCGACGCGATGAGGCTTTCGGCCTCGGCGATCGCTTCGGCAAAGGGGCGGGTCACTGCATCGTCAAAGGTCACGTACACCTCCGGGTTCGGCGGGAACGGAGAAATGTTCGACATAGCGCGCGTAGGCGTCGTCCACTTCGGTCGCCGTCAAGCCGAACTGCTCCAAGCTGTATCGGTGTTCGCCGTGTTGGTGCTGCCGATGGGCGCTGAGTTCGTCCTGCATGGCCCGGCGGGCGATGTCGGTCAACTGACGTCCTTCCGCCTCGTATATCCGGTCGACGATGTGCATCGGGTCGGCCAGCAGATCCTGGTAGTGCACGTCCACGAATGTGGCATCGCTGGTTTCGCGGAAGTCGATGGCACGTTCGATCATGTTGGCATTCTTGTCGAGCCAGTACCTGGCCACCTCATGGTGATCGACGCGGTCACTGAACAGCGCTTGGTAGTGCGCCAGCATGCTCGATGACGACGCGGTGGTCTGTGCCGGATCCCGGTGCGTCCACACCACGACCGCGCCGGGAAAGGTTCGCAGCAGGACATCCAGGTGTTCCAGATGGGCGGGAGATTTCAGCACCCACCGGCCGCGGGGTTGCTGCCAGTCGAGCACCTGCAAAAGCAGACGGTGCAACTCGTATGCGTCGGCCATGTTTTGTTCCGACAGCCACCGCGCGTATGTCGGTACATGGAACATGACCTCAGGCATCTGGCTGTGCAAGGAATAGTCGAGCAGCAGGACGTCTTCTTCGGGTGCGGTCGATTCCAACGAGTGAATCGCGAAGAACTGCGGCTGCAGGTATCTGAGCGCCCGTTCTTCTTTGCCGGCCTGCATGATTCGCAGGTCCGGACGTCCGGGGATCTGGCGCGGGTCAGGCAGTGGATGTGCGCCTTCCCACGACAGCATGGAGCCCGACCCGGGATCGGCCGCCAAGAGGCGATGTAGCAGCGTGGTACCGGTACGTTGCAAGCCCACGATGACGATCGGGGGCTCGACCGGCCTGGACGTGATCTCGGGCCGGCGTTCGAGCAGCTGTCGCAGCTGCAGGCGGGTACTCAGCATCCGGACCAACCTCACCTGAGCCATCTTTCGACCCATGAAGCTGAGCCGGGCCTCGGTGCACAATGAATGCGCGAGCACGTCGAGCGCTTCGTCGAGATACGCATCGTCGATCCACTCGGAGTGCGCTGCCCGGCAGGCGGCCACGCGCAACCACCTCCCGTCGAGGCGAGGGGCGGCACCGAAGCTACTCAGGGGCGCGGCCATGGCGTTCAACAGGCGCACCGGCCGCGGACTCGAGATGCCGAATCCGTCGGTTCTCACGACAGCCGAAGGTGCTCGTCGGCAATCGGCTGGACGCGCGCCATCCACGAATCCCGGTAGAAATTCATACTCAAACGCCACGGCGGTTTGGAACCCTGCCGGGGTAACGTGTCCAGCACACGCTGCATGTAACCCGGACGGTACTGGGTGAACGGTTCGAGCGACACCGAGTCATCGTCGAGATGTGGTGTCGCACTGGAGATCTGATTCTCGGACATGTAGTTGAGCAACCGGCTCACGTATCGGGACACTATGTCGGCCTTGAGGGTGTAAGTGGCGGCTTGATACCCCACGGTGAAGGCGAAGTTCGGCACCCCATCCAGCATCATGCCCTTGTAACACACCGTGTCGGCCAGAACGAGGGGTCGGTCGTCCAGGTACATGTCTATACCGCCGAACAGCCTCATGTGGAAGCCTGTTGCGGTCACCACGATGTCGGCGGGGATGTGATCTCCACTGGACAACATCACCCCCCGTGAGTCGAAGCGATCGATCTCTCCGGTAACCATGGTGAGGTCACCCCGGTCGATCGATTTGAACAGGTCGCCGTCGAGAATGAGACAGAGTCGGTTGTCCCAGATCTTGTACCTCGGACGAAAGTGTGTCTCCGCGTCGTACCCGTCAGGTAGCTCCTTCTTGGCGCGATCGATGATGGCTTCACCCATCTGGCGTGGCGCCTTGCGGGCCATGTACAGCGATAGCGTCATCATCGAGACGTTCTTTGCCCGGATCGCCGAATACGCTGCCCGCCGGGGGATCCGGCGGAGGAGGAGATTGGCGAACCTGTCACGGCCGGGTCGGCTCACCACATAGGACGGCGACCGCTGGATCACACTCACGTGTTCGGCGTCCTCGGCCAGGCGGGGTGCGAGCGTCATGGCTGTTGCCCCGCTGCCGATGACGGCTATCCGCTTGCCCTCGACGTCCAGGTCGTCTGGCCATTGTTGTGGATGCACCACCGGTCCGCTGAATTCCTCAACGCCACGAAACTCCGGCTGGTAACCGCCGTCGTAGCGGTAGTACCCGGTGCAAGCCACGAAGAACGTACAGGTGATCGATCGACAGCCCTGGGTGGTCTCGACCAGAAGTGTCCATTTGTTGTCCCGCGATGACCACCGCGCTTCGCGTACCCGGTGGTCGAATCGAAGGAAAGGTGTGAGGTTCTCGTCATCGGCGACTTGTTTCAGATACTGCAGGATGGCCTCTCCGTCAACGATGGACTCCTGCTGGGTCCATGGTGAGAAGGAGAACCCGAGCGTGTACATGTCCGAATCGCATCGCACGCCGGGGTAGCGGAACAGGCTCCACGTCCCGCCGAGTTCCGAACGTCCCTCCAGGACGGCCATATTCAGTGTGGGGCAGTACTTCCTGATGTGCCATGCCGCGCTGATTCCTGCGATGCCGGCTCCCACCACCACGACGTCGAGGTGCCTTGCTGCTTCACTGTTCATCTGATCTCCGCATTGTTGGCGCGTCGTTGGCCGTACTCTGTCGGTGTATGAGCACTCATGTTCCCCGGCGTTCGTTGGTGCTGACGGGTCCTACGTCCGGACTTGGCCTGGCACTGGCCCAGCGCATCATGGATTCCGGATCGCACCAAGCGGTCTTTCTGTGCCGCAACGAGAAACGGCACGCCGAGTTGCGTGCACGGTTCGGGGCGAGGGACGCGCGGTACGTGGTCTGTGATCTGTCCGACCTGGCCGGCGTCAGGCGGGCGGCAGCCGATGTAAATGACTGGCTGCTGTCCGACGAGCTCGCACCGCTGGGCGCTGTGGTCCTCAACGCCGCTGTGCACCCCGGGGCCCGCACCGATCGGACTCCGGACGGCCTCGACGCGACGTTGGTCACGAATCTCATTGCCCCGCACCTTCTTCTGGCGCTCCTGCTTCGACATGCCGATGTGGCACACCATGTCCGGGTAGTGTTCGTGGGGTCGGGTGCCCATGCTCGAAGGCGTTGGTGGACGGGACTGCCGGCACCGGCGACGCTGTCGATGGAGCCGGTAGAACGCTCCGGGATATCGAGCGGTCCGCAGGCCTATGTGGCCAGCAAGAGGGCGACCGTACAGTTGTGCAGGGCCTACGCCGAGCGCGCTCCGCAGGGACTGGGGGTGCTGTCTTACGACCCCGGGATCATGGCTCAAACCAATATCGCCCGCAACTTGAACTGGTTGTCCCGGTGGTCGTTCCGGCATCTGATGACGAAGTTCAACGGTATGAGTGGGTTCAGCTCTCCCGAGCGGTCGGCGGCGTGGTTGCACGAGCACTTGACGCGAGCCGAGCTTCCGTCCAGGCTGTTGTACGCGAAAATCGACCAGTACGAACCGTGGCCGGCCACCGCATCGCAGGCCGCGCGGGCGCTCGGTGTGTTCGACGAGGTGAATTCGGTCGCCGGTATCACCACCGATGTGACGGCGCCGTGGTGGTGGGCGCCTGGATCCGGCAGGTCGGACAGCTGAAAGGCGCGGTGCACACGAAATCCGCACCGCTGTCACCTCGTTCGGTCCCTGGTCGCGATGAGAAGCAGTCGCTGAAACTGTCTTTTGGCGGCGAACGCGGCCAGCCCGGCGACGTTGCGCACCAGTGTGGCGTAGACAGTCGCCGCCGTCACGCCGTCCAGACCCGTTTCCAAGCGGTAGACGGCTTGCGCGAGTGTCCCGCTTGGCGGGAACAGCGGGGGAAAGAACCGGCCTCGGCCCAGGATCACCCGGCACCGTCGAAGAATGAGATCCTCGAATGCCTGTCCGAGCAGTTCGCCCATGACGCCGTTCTCCTTGAACGGGAAGTACCGTGAGTTGGCGATCAATCGCAGGTGTGTTCCGTGGCCTTGTACGGATTCGTACAGTGGTGAGCGCGCCGCGATCCGGTCGAGCCCTTCCTTGAGTGCCGTTTGCTCCGTGCGTCGACGGTGCTGCGCCTCGGCGTTGTTCACCCGCCGAAGCGCATGCCACGCCACGTGTGAACCCAGGTTGTTTCGATAACGGCCCTGTAATTCGCTGACGGCCTCGGCGTTCGTACGCCGGCACGCGTCGAGTACTTCCGGGGTGGTGAGCGTGGCCGCCATCGGAATCATCATGTCGGACAGTGGTTTCGCTATCGACACGATGTCCGCCAGGTGAGGCAGCCAGGACTGCTGAAGCAGAAAGGTGTCTGAGCTGCGCCAGATGCCGGTCAGTACCTCGTCGATACCGACGAGAAACCCGCCGCCGTGCTTGCCCTCCGCGATGATGTTCAGAAGTTCTGTGGGGATGCCCTGGCACGACATGCCTTGGATCAATTCACACCAGACGAGGCCGACCTCTGGGTCGTTGAGAGCAGCGCTGAGCTCCTCAGCTGCGCCCGCTCCGAACGGATCGATGAACACGACGTCTGGGTAATAGGGTTCGAAGGCTCCGTCGATACTTGCCGACCGTTGCGGTCCGTAGCGACTGACATTCAGGGTCGCTGCGGTCTTGCCGGAGAAATTGCCGCGGAAGGTGACGATCCGAGGGCGATGCGGCAGCGCCATTCTGGCCAGATACAGCGCGTTTTCCACGCTGGTGGCCCCGCTGACAGCGGGAATGGTCACCTCGAAACCGCTGAGTTCGAACAGCAACCCGGCGAGCAGGCTGGTGTAATCCACACCGTCGTCGTGTGCGGTCAGTTCACCGGCAAGGTCAGGCGGATTGTGTCCGCGAAGGTTGGCTCCGTTTCCCAACGCGCAGTCGAGGAGGGTGGTGCCATCCCGGAGGGTGATCTCCGCACCCTCTGCCCCGGCGAAGTCGAAGTCCAATCCGAACGCTTCCATCAAGTCCGCTGCGGACGGATTGGAGAACCGGCGGAAGTTGTCATTGCGCACCCGCCGGGACGCGTCGATCTGAGCCAGCACGTCCTCGTGCCCGGCGGTGAGATAGCCGTTGCTGCGCAGCGTAGCGATCACCAGCGTCAGTGAGCTGGCATTGGCGGCGAATGTCGACGTCTGTGCCATGGCGTCCAGCGGGTTATCCCACACCCGGTAGGACGCGGGCGACATCGAATAGCACCCGAACGGCACCTGGAAGTCGGTCATATTCTCGCCCAACACATATACGTCGCCCTCGACGATTCGGCCCGGCCACTCCGCGGCGGCGGGTAGCGGGCGGCTCTCGGCCACCACCCGGAGTACCCCTCGGCGATGGGCCGCGGTCAGCAGTTCACCGGTGTTCTCGTCTGCGTCCAGTGTGATCAGCGCCGACCACTTACGCCTGTCGAGTGCCTGTAACCCGTCCGAAGGTGAGGTCACGAAGTGCAGATGCCGGACCAGTCCTGCGTGCCCGGCTTCATCGAGGGGATCGAAGTACCGGCGCAGCCGTCGGGACGGGTCAACCACCAGAATCCAGCTGTGTGGATCACCATCCGCGTCGATCTTGCTGGTGTGCCGGATCAGCCGGATCGCACCGGAGAGCGCCTCCTCCAGCGAGTTCGCGTAATAGGTGACGTGATCGCCGCGGCCGGGCAGAATCTGGTCGAGCAGATACCCCACCTGGGCGCTTTCAGCGGTGATCGCCAAGCCGGATACCAGGATGTTCGGACGCTTGTTCCGATTGAGGTCGATCAAAATGTCGATGGTGGATGCGGTGGTGGGGCAATACCGTTCCGTGGGCATCGGCTTCTCCTTGACTGTTCCTGCGGATCAGTCAGTCGTTGGCTGCGGCTGCGACGTCGAGTGCGGCCACCAGTTCGGCCAGTGCAACCGGATATTCGGCGGCGAGATCGCCCAGCGCAGGTACCAGCTCCGGGCACGCGATCAATCCGATGTTCAGCCGGTCTTCGTGTGAAGCGATGGTCAGGAACAGTGCGCCGCCGTCGAACGGGGCACCGAAGGGATAGAACTCGGCGACCCGTGCACCCGCGAAGAACAGATCGTGGTGGCGGCCGCCGATGTTGGAAAGCACCAGGTTCTGCATGACGCGGTGACGGTCAGCCAGCCTGAGCCGCGAATACCACCGGAACGGCACGTTCCAATAGCGGGCGCTGAAGTCGAACCAATCGTGAATGCGCCCTGGCCCCAGCGCCTCCGCATGCTGCTTGGCCGCATCGGTGATGGCCGCGATCTCACCGGCTCGTCGCAGCGGATCTTCGGTCAGTGTCTGCAGGCTCGTCAACAGGCCGGTGGTCCGATTCCTCCCGTGCTGTCCCGGTTTGTCGTGCACAGACACGGGCACGAAGGCCTGCAACGGACGGTCGGGCAACTCGTCTCGAGCGATCAGGTATCGCCGCATGACGGTTGCCGTCAGCGCCAGCATCACATCATTGAGTTTCATGTCGAGGCGGTTTTTGGCTGCAAGGACGTCGCTCATCGGCAGGCTGGCCCAAGCCAGGTTCCGATTCGATGTCAGGGTGGTGTTGAAGGACGTCCTGGGCGCCGACATCGGCTCGGGGACGCCGGGTGGTAGTTCGGGAACATCGCGACGGCGACGAGCCCGCAATGCCTCGAGGACCAACCTGCCCAGATTGACCGGCTTGCGGGCCAGAGTGCGCAAGCCGCCGATCGCGATTGCCGCCGGCCGGGCGGCTCCCGCGTCTCGTACCACGGCATACCGGGTCGCTTCGGTTCCACACAGCTGTCCGAGCTGCGAGTTGCCGCGGACACCGTCCAAACTGGCGTTGTGCCGCTTGATGAGCACTGCGACATTGCCATCCGCCAAGCCCTCGAAGACGGTGATGGTCCACAACGGGTACCGCTGATCCAGCGGAATCGAGGCGATTTCTGAACATGCCAGGACGAGTTCATCGACGGTTCCCGGAGACGGGATGACGACACGGCTCAGGTGACGGTCCAGATCGAACGACGGGTCTTTGACCCAGAACGGGTGTCCTAGGTTGTACCAAGGATCGAAGGCGATCTCGGTGTAAGTCGGTATCTCCCGGATACGCTCGGCCAACCAGTTCCGGACCGCGGCGAAGCTGTACCCGCCGGGCATCGTCGAGGTGTCCAGGATCAGTACGCCACATCCTTGGTGATAGTGGGTCGGGGTCTCGAGATAGAGGAAGCTCGCGTCGTATCCGGTCAGCTGCTCCATTCGCAAGCCCCTATCTTTGGATCTACGGCACCGTCGAACGCTATCGTCATGACCACGATGGCGAGCTTGAGAAAGGTTGGAGTGCAAATGGACTCACCGGCTGCGGCATCACCGGAACGCGGCGGGATCGTCGGCCTCATCCGTCGTGCCGTGCTGGCCGTCGGACACCACGACCGGGCGGCCCCGATCCGGCGAGCATCGGTGGCCGCCGACCGCGCCCTGTTCAGGTTCACCCGTGGACGCTGGACGGTGACCGCGGTGTCCCGGATTCCGGCGTTGACGCTCATGGTCTCGAATCCGCGTGGTGCGATTGTCGTCGTTCCGCTGCAGTACATCGCGATCGACCAGCAGCGGTACATCGTGGGCACCAACTGGTCGCGGCCCAACCATCCGCTGTGGTCGGCGTGGCTGATCAAGAGGCCAGAATGCCGCGTCAACATCGGCGGTGACGAATTCGATTGTCGGGCAACCCTGCTGCTCGACGATGCTCGTGACTTTGTATGGACGCAGATTCTGCGGGGATCGCCGTACCAGGCGAACTGCGAGCGCAAATCGGGGCGGCAGCCGCGAGTCTTCAGACTGGATCCTGTGCTCACCGACGCGCACCGACGACCTTGACGGCGAACTTGGGTGACGGCGAGCTCGACGACATCCGATTGGTAAGTCGATACGACGAATCCGCCAACTCCAGCTCGCAGCGATGAATGATGCGGGCTAGCGTCAGCTGCATCAGTGTCTCCGCCAGGCCCTTGCCGATACACATGTGCGGCCCGCGACCGAACGGTGAGTACGCACCTGGTGTGCGGTTGGGTATCGCGGACGAGCCGTGTCTGTCGACGTCGAACCTCATGGGATCCGGGTAATGTTCACCGAGGAAATGCGGGACGGTGGTGCCGATGAACACGTGTTCGCCACGCCGGACAGGGTGACCCTGGAACTCGAAATCGCGTGCGGCCACCCGGATCAGGAACGATGCGATCGGATGCAGGCGCATCGCCTCGGTAACCGCGCCATGTAGGACGGGGGTGGACTTGAACAGTGTTTCGTTGTTGAGGATCGGCTCGCTGAAAAGGCCATCGACCTCGGTTTGGATGCGTCTTAACACGTCCGGGTGCTTGAGGATCAGGTACAGCGCGAAAGTCGCACTGGCGGAAGTTGTCTCGACTCCGGCGAAGTATGGGAGAACGCAGTGGAACAACATGTTGCGCTGGCTGGCGGTGCCGGATTCGCCACCGGATGCCTCCAGGATGTCGCGCAGGAGTATGGATCGGTCGGTCCCGCCGGCGTCTCGTGATCGGCGTGCCAGGGCGATCGCCGACTCCGCGACTTTATTCACTCTCGACCGTGCATTGACATACCGCGGCAGCCGCAGCATCGTCTTCGGAATATGTTGCACCGGGGCGATCTTGAGTATCTCGCGAGTGACCAGCGCGATGTCGTCGATCTCTGCGTCCGTCGGCCGAACGCCGCCGACGAACGTGCCGACTTGGGCGATCGAGAGCTTCTGCATGGCGGGAAGAACCGGCACCACGTTGCCCGGGAGCCAGTTCTTGTCGACGGCGGCGTCGATGACTTCGACGGCCTCGGCATAGCGGCCACTCATCGCCTCGCGCGAGTAGCCGCGCTGCAGCAGCGTGCGCCACTGCTTGTGTGGGTCACCATCGACGGCGACCAGTGAATCCTTGCCGCCGAACTCTTCCTCGACGAAGCGCCACGAACTTCCGACGGTGAGGCATTCCCGGCCTTGTTTGCTGCTCATGAAGTTGGCCGCCTCGGTACCTGCAATGACGGTGTATGTCAGGTACGGCATCTTGAGTGTGAACACCGGACCGTGTTGAAGATACTTCTCGTACAGGTACAGGGTCGGGTCCATCATCAGCCCGATCGTGTCGCCCAGTCGAGGGATCGCCCTGGACAGCGTGCGCGCCGCACGCAGTCGTGCGGGTCCGACGTAGTTCGTGTTCGGTTCGGGACGCGAAATCGCTGCTTCGAACACCTGTCCAACCCCCCCCTGGGTGTGGTGCGCTGATTGTTCCCCGAGGCCGTCGGCACGCGAGAGTCTGCGCCGAAGACAATACGGGCATACTAGAACGTGTTACCGTTCTTTGCCAAGGGGTATGGGTGCGGGCCGCACGGATTGTCGAATTTCGGGGTGGCGACGCACTGAATGCCGTCAACGCGGCCGGCTGGCCTTCCCCAGTAGTTCTCAACTGTGCCAATGCGGCTGAAAGGGAATGTCTGGCGATCAACTCCGTCTTTCGCCTTTGGTCGATCGCCTGTGCGGGCGCCGTTCCCGCGCATATCCTGGTGATGAAATCCGACTAGACAGCGTAGCCATAATCTGGGGAATCGATGACTACACCTGAGCCGCCGCAGCTTCCGTTTCCGCGCGACGGATTGTTCGCCCCGTCGCCCGAACATCGGCGGTTGCAACGGGCCGGCGCCGTCCATCCGGTCCGGACCGCAGTCGGAGATCCGGCGTGGTTGGTGACCAGCCACGCGGCGGTCCGACTGCTCTTCGACGACGACCGCGTCGGACGCGCTCACGCGCAGCCGGAGATCGCCTCGCGCACAGGAAAATCCGCATTCTTCGGCGGACCTATCGGCGACTTCGCAACCGAATCTGCCGACCACGCGCGTGGCAGGCGTCTGATGCAGCCGCACTTCTCGCCCAAGCAGATGCGGTCTCTCGCAGGCCGGGTGCGCGAACACACGACTGCACTGCTCGATTCGATGATCGAGCAGGGCCCTCCCGCCGATCTCTATGCCTCCGTTGCGCTTCCGCTGCCCATGGTGGTGCTCTGTGAGTTGCTCGGCGTCCCGCACGAGGACCGAGAACTGTTCCGTGAGTGGACGTCGGCCGCGACCAACACCAAAGACAACGCACTGTCCGAGTCGGGAATTGGCCAGTTGTTCATGTACGGATTGCAGCTCGTGGACCGAAAGCGACGCGAGCCTGCCGATGATGTCATCTCGCGGCTATGTGCGATCGACGATGTCGCCGATCACGAGATCGCCTCGCAGTCAATGGCGCTGTTGCTGGGCGGCCATGAGACCACGGTGGTTCAGCTGAGCTTGGCGACTCTGCTGTTGTTGACGAACCGGGATCAATGGGAAGCCCTGGTCGGACAGCCTGATCTGGTGCCCAACGCGGTGGAGGAGACGCTGCGCGCTTCCCGGACCGGCGGTGGCGAGATCCCGCGTTACGCGCGGGAGGATTTCGAGCTGGCCGGAGTCGAGATAGCCGCCGGCGACCTGCTTTTGCTCGACGTCGGTGCAGCGAATCATGATCCCGCGGTCTTCGACAGTCCAGATCGGCTTGACGTCGAGCGGTCCACCGCAGCTCATGTGACGTTCGGGTACGGTGCGCGCTACTGCGTCGGCGCACCGCTCGCACGGCTGCAGATCACCGAGGTGTTGACTCAGCTGCTCACGCGACTGCCGACCCTGCGCCTCGATAAGGACGTGTCCGAGTTGTCGATGCGGGCCGACAGTCTGACCGGCGGCTTCTTCGAGTTGCCCGTTACCTGGTGATCCGCGGACTCACGCCTCGATCACGCCCAGTTCGGAGAGGTCCGCAGGGTATTTGAGGATCAGCTCCCTGGACACCTGTGGGATCGCACCGCCTGCCACGTTGTGGTCGCGAACCGCCGCACGGAAACGGTCGGCGGTGAACGCCGATCCGGTGACAGCCAGGGCGGGCGCGGTCAGGGCGGCAGGCAGGCTGAGCAAGGTGTGCGGGCGCAGCCGTTCCGGTAACCCCCGAAGACTCGTGTGCAGACGGGTGAACCAGTCCGCGTAATCGGAGATGCGATGAATCTGACATCCCGACTCGGCAAGCCAGGTGATGAAGCTGTCCAGTGACACCGAGTCCTGATGGGGATTCACTACGTTGTAGGTGTGGAAGCCCGTCGTGGCGGGAATGTGCGTGGTGGCCTCGGCGACGAAATCGACGGGCAATCCGTCGAAATGTGCTGACGACGCGTCGCCGACGTAGAACGATACGGGCGCGAGTCCGGTGCTCAGAATGCTGGCCATGAGCCGGCTGATGACGTCGGGTGCATTGATCTGCCCCGCAAAAACGCTGTGCGGCAGCAGCATATTGCATCGGAATACCGAAACCGGCAGGCCGAACCGCTCGTGCGCCTCGCGGCAGAGGACCTCACCTGCCCATTTGCTCACGGCATAGCCGTTCGCATAGGAGTGGTCGAGGACGTGGTGTTCGCTCACCGCCCGGATGTCGGTTTCCTCGTCCACCAGCTGTCCGTCGGCGCCGATCGCCGCAGCCACGGTCGACACGAAGGTCAGCGGCTTGAGTCGGCGCGTCAGCGCCAGTCGAACAACTTCGGCGGTACCGAAGACGTTCGGCCCGAACAGTTCACGGTAGGGAAGCATGTGGTTGACCAGGGCGCCGGTGTGCACGACGGCGTCCACGTCGTCGGCGAGGCGGTCCCAGTTGTGCTTCGACAGGCCTAGTCGCTCCACCCCGAGATCGCCGGCGATAACTTCGAGGTGATCACGGGCCAACTCGGCGAATCGCTCGGCGAGCTCGGGATCGGTGCCGACAGCGTCCATGACCCGGCGACGGGCCTCCGCGTCGGAAGTCCCCCGGGCGATGCCGATCACGGTACCGCCGGCCGCAGCCAAGCGTTCCATCCATGCCAGGCATTGGAAACGGCCCAGAAAGCCGTTGACTCCGGTGATCAGAACCGTGTGAGGCTCATCCACCACAGTGTGTGCGCCGGCGGCCGGTGAAAGGGTGTCCGGATCGATGAACCGGTCCAATGTCAGTTCACCGGTGAAAATCCGCCCGGTATCTGTGGCGTGCACCGATTCGAATGTCGCAGTGCTCGTCTGCCGGTCCACTCGATTTTCGATGCGCTCCGCCAGGCAAGACAGGGTGGTGGTGGGGTCGATGATCTCGGCAACGGGAACGTCGACGTCGAAGACGTCTCGCAGCAGAGCTGAAAGGGACAGTGCGGACAGGGAATCGCCGCCCAATTCGACAAATCTGATGTCCGCGACCACATCGGCGGACGGCAAGTCCAGCGTGATCTGGACTGCTTGCCTGACCGTCTCCAGGATCGTCCGATCGGATTTGCCGGAACGCAGTTCACGAAGCGCTTCGTCGGCTCGGGCCGACAAATCTGTGTAGAGCCGCTCCAGCCGGGCGCCGTATGCCACCCGTAGTTTCGGGCGCGCCAGTTTGTTCGATGTCGTCAGCAGACCGTTCGCGGCGGTGAACGGCTGCGCTTCGATGAGGAAATCCCGTGGTATCTCCCAGGCGTTCAACCGTTGGTCACGACCTATCGCTTGCAGCGCCGCGCGTATCCGTACTCGAATATCGGCTGACGGAAGCTCCGGATCAGGCACGACGACGGCGAGCAGGAAGGATTGCTCACTGTTGCCGTAGATGAAGATCTGCTGAATGTCCGGGTGACTGCTGAACGAGGCCTCCAATTGGGACACCGCTACGAACTCGCCTTGGGACAGTTTGAGGACGTTGTTGCGGCGATCGACATACTTCAGCCGGTCAGGGGCGATCTCGGCCATGATGTCGCCGGTGCGGTAGTAACCGTCATCGTCGAACGACTGTGCCGTCAGTTCCGGCCGCTTGTAATACCCGGCCATCGCATTCTGGGTTTTCACCAGCAATTCGCCACGGGGGAAGGGCTTGTCGGTGCTGAAGTATCCGAGCTCGGGAACGTCGATCAGCTTGTAGTCGATGACCGGCGGCCGTGAGACCGCGCCGTCGATGGTGATCCCGACGACCTCGGTCGCGCCGTAGCTGATGACGAGCGGAGCATCGAGGAGGTCTTCCATCAATTCGTGCATCGCAGCGGACAACGGCGCACTGGCGCAGCTGGCCCATAGGTAACGGCCCCCGAGCAATTCGTTGCGGACGAACTCTTTTGCGTCATTCTCGGCGGTCGGTCGGTCCATGCCATCGGCGATGCGATGCTCGACTTCGCCGTGGTAGCGGTGGGCGATCATTTCGCAGACTCGGGGGACCAGTGGCAGCGAGGTCGGACGGATCAACGAGAGATCATCGAACAGCGTCGACAGGTCAGCTCGGGCGACAAAGTAATTGGTGCCGCCGCCGGACAAAGTCGTGTAGAGAAAACCTCGCCCGTAGAAATGGCTCATCGGCATATACGTGAGCCCGATCGCCGGGGCCAGTGACGCCGATATCCACGCCATCGCGCACATGCGCTCGGTGCAGATGGCGGCCTTCGGGGAGCCGGTGCTTCCGGAGGTGTAAAGGAGTGCCACCATGGGGTTTTCGTCGTGTTCGTCGACGTGAGGCGAAACCGCGGGGTGGTGGACACCACGTTCGACCAGCGAGGGCAGCGTGACGACGCCGACCGCCTTGTGCTGTCGAAGTGTGCTGATCGTCGTCTCGAACACTTCACGCTGCGCATCGACTTCCGGCAGGTAGTCGAAGACGACCAGCTGTGCCGGGGTATGCGCGCAGATCTGCAGAGCCTGCACCGCTAGCTCGAGAGCATCGATCCCGGCACACACGACGACGGGCTCGACCTCGTCGAACATCGCCGAAAGATCGGCAGCGGCGGCGGTTGCAGGCAGCGGTACGGCGACCGCGCCCATCCGGATACACGCCAGATCCACCACGGTGTAGTCGACACCGGCTGATCCGACCGTGCACACGAAGTCGCCGGCGCTGACCCCGGTGACCTCGTGTCGCCAGGCGCTGGCGACGGCTCCGACCCGATGCCACAACTCGCTGTAGGTGATGGTGTCGAAATGGTCGAGGAGCTCTTGATGTATTCGCCCGTCGCTGCCCGAGACGAGTCTGTGGGCGCGCTGTCCGAGGGCCGGCCGATCTGCATAGCCCTCCATGACTGCGGCGACCATCTGTGCGATGCGCATCCCGGGCGCTTTCACTGCGTCGGCGATCGCGGAGACGGGCATGGCGGAGGCGAACTGTGGGTCGGACCCCAGCAATCCGACCAGTTTGGCCGTGATTCGCTCGAGGTCGGCGACGCCCATCGTCTTGTTGTCCGTCATCGGGGGCTCTGCCTTTTCGGGATCGCATGCTGCTGAGTCATGGAAATCGCCAGGGGCGGTAAGCAGCGTGCCCGCTGTACGCGCATATTGTCAATGCTGCGCAACTCCTCGGCTCGCTCACCTCGCCGTTTGCTGAACGACATCGCGGATGCGGAGCGGCGAGTACGCAGAGCGCTCCGGCGCCGTGGCGCCACCCACGGAGCGCCGCGTTTCATCGAACGAGAACGCGTTCCAATTTCATCGCTGAACGCGCGGACATCACCTGGGCTTTCTCGTAAAACTCGGGGCAGTTGCCGGAATTGTTACGGTGAACACGTTCTAGTTAGTATGCTGTCGGCGACATGAGGACTGCGTGGGCGGGCAAAGGGGGCGCGTGAAAGCCAACCAACGGGGTTTGTTCACCAATGTCGTCTGCCCGGCCGCTGCCGGCGCCGCCCGCGGGCCGGTGCGCCGCAGTCACGGCCCGGGACGTGGCGGACACGCGAGGGCGTGTCATGGGGTACGGTCCGCCGGGATGCTCGTTCCGTGACACAACCAGTACACAGTTCGGCCATCTCGAGCAGCGAGCCGTTTGCGTCCGATACCTTGAATCTTCTCCGAACCCGACTGGACCCCGAAGTACGCAAGGACGTTCATGGCAAACGGTGACGCGAAGCGCAGTCATGTGAGGATCGCGGCCGCGATCCTCGCTGCGATTGTTGTCGCCGCGGTGGTGTTCACCTACCTGTCCTATACGGCGGCCTTCACCCAGACCGACACCGTCACGGTGACCTCGCCGCGCGCCGGCCTGGTGATGGAAACCGATGCCAAGGTCAAATACCGTGGCATCCAGATCGGTAAGGTCACCCGGATCGCCTATGCCGGTGACCAGGCCAAGCTGACGCTGGACATCGACCGCAACCAGATGCGTTTCATCCCGGCCAATGCCGTGGTGAAGATCGGCGGCACAACGGTTTTCGGCGCCAAATCGGTCGAGTTCCTACCGCCCGAGGATCCGAAGAAGGCGGCGCTGCAGCCGGGCGTGAACATCGAAGCCAGCAGCGTGCAGTTGGAAGTCAACACGCTGTTCCAAACCCTCACCGATCTTCTGCACAAGATCGACCCGATCAACCTGAACGCCACGCTGACCGCGTTGGGTGAGGGCTTGCGTGGCCATGGTGACGACTTGGGCGCCACCATGGCCGGACTGAACTCCTATCTGGCGCAGCTCAACCCGAAGTTGCCTACGCTGCAGTCCGATATCGCCAAGGCCGGCGTGGTCGCCAACGT
This sequence comes from Mycobacterium sp. BMJ-28, assembly GCF_054404835.1. Lineage (NCBI taxonomy): Bacteria > Bacillati > Actinomycetota > Actinomycetes > Mycobacteriales > Mycobacteriaceae > Mycobacterium > Mycobacterium sp. BMJ-28. The sequence goes on from NZ_CM136783.1 coordinate 615,473, forward strand.
CTACGGCGACGCCGGCGCCGATCTGGCCACCGTCCTGGACAACGCGCCCAAGCTGTCCAAGACGATCGTCGACGAACAGGACAACCTGAACGCCGCGCTGCTGGCCGCCACCGGATTCGCCGAGAACGGCACCGCGACGCTGGCGCCGGCTGCCGACGACTACATCGCGGCGATCAAGCGGTTGCGGGCCCTGGCCAAGGTGGCCGCCGATTATTCGCCCGAATTCGGGTGTCTGTTCAAGGGCGTCAGAAAAGCCAACGACACCTTCGCACCCGTCATCGGTGGTATCCGCCCGGGTTTGTTCGTGGCGGCGAACTTCCTGCCGGGCGCGCCCGCTTACACATTCCCGGAGAGCCTGCCGATGGTGAACGCGTCCGGTGGTCCGAACTGCCGTGGTCTGCCCGATGTGCCGAGCAAGCAATTCGGTGGCAGTTGGTACCACTCCCCGTTCCTGGTGACCGACAACGCCTACGTGCCGTACCAGCCCAACACCGAAGTAGCGTTCAACGCCCCGTCGACGCTGCAGTTCCTGTTCAACGGTGCCTACGCCGAGCGGGATGACTTCTGATGCAGAGCCAGAGACGGACGCTGATCAACGTCATCGTGTTCACGGTGGCGATGGTCCTGGTCGCCGCGGGCCTGGTGGTGGTCTTCGGCCAGTTCCGGTTCGCGTCCAGCAGTTCATACCACGCCAACTTCGCCGAGGCCTCCCGCCTGAAGGCGGGCCAGGACGTGCGCATCTCCGGTGTGCCGGTGGGCTCCGTCAGTGCGGTGAAGCTCAACCCCGACAACACCGTCGACGTGGCGTTCGACGTGAACAAGCGCTATCAGCTCTACACCTCGACCAGGGCGGTGGTGCGCTACGAGAATCTGGTCGGCGACCGCTATCTGGAGATCACCTCGGGTCCGGGTGAACTGCGCAAGCTTGCGCCGGGTGCCACCATCTCGCGCCAGAACACGCAGCCCGCACTGGATTTGGACGCGCTGCTGGGTGGGCTGAAGCCGGTGCTCAAGGGTCTGGACGGCACCAAGATCAACGAAGTCAGCAACGCGGTGATCGAGATGTTGCAGGGCCAGGGCGGTCCCATTCAGAACCTGCTGGCCAGCACGAGCTCGTTCAGCCAGAACCTGGCGAACCGGGACCAGCTGATCGGTGACGTCATCACCAATCTGAACACCGTGCTGGGCACCGTGGACGAGAAGGGCACCCAGTTCAATGCCAGCGTCGTCGAACTGCAGAAGCTCATCACGGGGCTGGCCGAAGGTCGTGATCCCATCGCCGGTGCGATCGGGCCACTGGCGTCGGCCGAGAACGACCTGACCGAGATGCTGCAGGCTTCGCGGCGGCCGCTGCAAGGGGTCATCGAGAACGCCCGGCCCTTCCTGCAGCGCCTCGACGAGCGCAAGGCCGATGTGAACAAGGTGATAGAGCCGCTCGCCGAGAATTACCTGCGCCTCAACGCGTTGGGCGCCTACGGGTCGTTCTTCAACATCTACTACTGCTCCATCCGGATGAAGATCAACGGTCCTGCCGGAAGTGACATCCTGATCCCGTTCGGCGGTCCGCCGGACCCGACCAAGGGGAGGTGCTCAACCGATGGCTAAACCTGACGGCAACAACCCGTTGCGGACGGGCATCCTGGGCATCTTCGTGGTGGCCTGCCTGGTGTTGATCTCCTTCGGCTACACCGGTCTGCCGTGGTGGCCCCAGGGCCGCAACTACGAGGCCTATTTCACCGATGCCGGTGGGATCTCGCCGGGTAACGACGTCGCGGTGTCCGGAATCAAGGTCGGCAAGGTCACCTCGGTGGCGCTGGCTGGGGATCAGGCCAAAGTCGGCTTCACCGTCGACCGGAACATCAAGGTCGGTAACCAGACGCTGGTGGCCATCAAGACCGACACCGTGCTGGGCCAGAAGTCGCTGTCGGTGACACCCAAGGGCGGTGGGGATTCGACGGTGATTCCGGTGGGGCGCACCACGACTCCCTACACGTTGAACACCGCGCTGCAGGATCTCGGCGGGAACGTCAGTGCCCTGGACAAACCGAAGTTCGAGCAGGCACTGCAGACCCTCACCGATACCCTGCACGACGCCACTCCCCAGCTGCGCGGTGCGCTCGACGGTGTCGCGAACCTGAGCCGCAGCCTCAACAAGCGTGACCAGGCCCTTGAGGAACTGCTCGGCCACGCAAAGCGGGTGTCCGACACGCTGGCGCAACGCGCCGATCAGGTCAACAAGCTGGTCACCGATGGCAATCTGCTCTTTGCCGCGCTGGACGAGCGCAGACAGGCGCTGAGTTCGCTGATCGCCGGTATCGACGATGTGTCACACCAGCTTTCCGGTTTCGTGGCCGACAACAAGCGCGAATTCGAGCCCTTGCTGAGGCGCCTCAACGCGGTGATGGCCAACTTGCTGGAACGGCGGGAGCACATCGGCGAGGCGCTCAAGCGGCTGCCTGGCTATGCCACCGCGCTGGCCGAGGTGGTCGGCAACGGCCCCGGCTTCAACATCAACCTCTACGGCCTGCCGCCGGCAAGCATGTCCGAAGTGCTCCTGGACACCTACTTCCAGCCGGGCAAGTTGCCCGACAGCCTCGCCGACATGCTGCGCGGATACATCTCCGAACGCCTGATCGTGAGGCCGAAGTCGCCATGACACAACCCGATTCGAATTCGACCCGCGGAAAGTGGCTGCGTGGCGGCCTCGCCGTGGCGCTGGTGGCCCTGCTTGCTGTGGGTGTCTACCTGGTGTGGCCGAACCGTGGCGGTCAGAAAGTGGTCGCGTACTTCACCACCGCGGTCGGGCTCTACCCCGGTGACGAAATCCGGGTGGTCGGGGTACCGGTCGGCCGGATCGACTCGGTCCAGCCGCGCGCGACGGATGTCAAGATCACCATGACCCTCGACGACGGCATCAAGGTTCCCGCCGATGCCCGTGCGCTGATCATCGCCCCGAACCTGGTGTCGGCCAGGTTCATTCAGCTGACCCCGGCGTACACCGGTGGTGACGCTCTGGCTGACAACGCCCAGATCGGGTTGGACCGCACTGGCGTGCCGGTCGAGTGGGACGAGGTCAAGGAGCAGCTCACCGCGCTGTCCGCCCAGCTGGGGCCGAAGCAGAACGGCCTGCAGGGGCCGCTGGTGGCTGCGGTCAATCAGGCCGCCGACACCTTCGACGGCAACGGCGACTCGTTCCGGGCGGCGCTGCGCGAGCTGTCGCAGACCGCGGGCCGATTGGGTGACTCGCGCACCGACCTGTTCGGTACCGTGCGCAATCTGCAGGTGTTGGTGAACGCCCTGTCCAACAGCAATGAGCAGCTGGTGCAGTTCACCGGCCACGTGGCATCGGTGTCCCAGGTGCTGGCCGCCAGTTCGGCCGATCTGGACACCACGTTGGGTGCGCTCAACCAGGCGCTCGGCGATATCAAAGGGCTGCTGCACGATTCGAACAAATCGCTGATCGACTCGGTGGGCAAGCTGGCCGACTTCACCCAGATCCTCAACGACCACAGCGATGACATCGAGCAGATCCTGCACGTCACGCCGAATGGCCTGGCCAACTTCTACAACATCTACAACCCGGCCCAGGGCACCGTCGGCGGGTTGTTGTCACTACCCAACTTCGGCAACCCGGTGCAGTTCATCTGCGGTGGCACCTTCGACGTCGGCGCCTCGCCGGACAATTACAAACGGGCCGAGTTGTGCCGTCAGCGAATGGGGCCGGTATTCAAGCGCATCGCGATGAACTACCCGCCTGTGCTGTTCCATCCGATCGACAGCATCACCGCCTACAAGGGGCAGATCATCTACGACACGCCCGCGACCGAGGCCAAGGCGCAGACGCCGGTGCCGTACCTGCAGTGGCAGCCCGCGCCCGGCGTCACTCCGCCCACCACCACTCCGGATGGAAACCTCAGTGATCTGATCCTGCCGCCGCCGGCGGTCACCGGGCAGATCTCGCCGGCCGGACCGGTGCACCCGGCGCCGCCCATGGGTGCGGGACCGCTTCCCGGACCACCGCCGGCTGTCACACCTGCGGGAGCGGGCGGATGAGGCGTATCTTGTTGCGGGGCACCGCCCTGGCGTCCGGCACACTGGTGCTGGCCGGCTGTCAGTTCGGCGGGCTGAACTCGCTGGACATGCCGGGTACTGCCGGGCACGGAAGCGGCTCCTACACGATCACCGTCGAACTGCCGGATGTGGCGACCCTGCCGCAGAACTCACCGGTGATGGTCGACGATGTGACCGTCGGCAGCGTGTCCGGTATCGAAGCGGTCCAGCGGCCGGACGGCACCTTCTTCGCCGCGGTGAAGTTGTCACTGGACGGTGACGTCAAGCTGCCGGCCAACTCGACGGCGACCGTGGCGCAGACCTCCCTGCTGGGCTCGCAGCACGTCCAACTGACGGCCCCGGAGGGCAAGGGTGTCGGCAAGCTCGCTGAGGGTTCCAACATCCCGCTCGGGCGCATCGGCCGCTATCCGACCACCGAAGAGGTGCTGTCCTCGCTCGGCGTGGTGGTCAACAAGGGCAATCTCGGTGCGCTGCAGGACATCACCGACGAGGCGTACGCGGCGGTGGCCGGGCGTGCGGGTAGCTTCGCCGAGTTGCTGCCGCGGCTGGCGGAACTGACCTCGTCGCTCGACCAGCAGACCAACGACATCATCTCCGCGGCCGACGGTCTGAATCGGTTCGCGTCGATGCTGGCCCAGAGCAAGGACAATCTGGGCCGGACGCTGGACACTTTGCCCAACGCGCTGAAGGTGCTCAACGACAATCGGTCCAACATCGTCGACGCGTTCGGCGCGCTGCGGAAGTTCGCCACGGTGGGCGCCCGCGTTCTCTCGGAGACCAAGACCGACTTCGCCGCCGACATGAAAGATCTGTTCCCGGTGATCAAGGCGTTCAACGACAACGCCGACGACGTCATCGTCGATCTGGAACTCTTGCCGACCTTCCCGTTCCACTACAAGTACCTGCGCAACGCGGTACGCGGTGACTATCTGAACACGTTCGTGACGTTCGACCTCACCGTGCGGCGGTTCGGCGAATCGATCTTCACCACATCGTTCTTCGACCCGAACATGAAGCACCTGAACGAGGTCATCAACCCGCCGGACTTCCTGACCGGCGCGCTGGCGAACCTGTCCGGGCAAGCCGCGGATCCGTTCAAGATTCCGCCGGGTACGGCCACCCAGCACGGAGGTACGCCGTAATGCTGGACAGGTTGACCCGACTTCAGCTGTCGATCTTCGCGGTGGTCACCGTGCTGACCGTGACCGCGATCTCGATGTTCTATCTGCATGTGCCGTCGGCGCTGGGTATCGGCAGTTACAACATCACCGCCAATTTCGTGGCGGGCGGCGGCCTGTACAAGAACGCCAACGTGACCTATCGGGGCGTCACCATCGGTCGGGTCGAAGACGTGGGCCTCACCGACAACGGTGTCGTTGCCCATATGCGGTTGAACACCGACATCGATGTGCCCGAGAACGTGACCGCGACGGTCAAGAGCGTGTCCGCAGTGGGCGAGCAATACATCGATCTGGTGCCACCTGCCGGAGACGAAGCTCCGGCGAAGGGGCTGCTGCGGGATGGTTCGAACATCGGTGTCGCGCACACCGCGATCGGCCAGGACATCGCCGGGCTGCTCAAGCAGGCCGATGATCTGGTCAGCAGCGTCGGAGACAGCCGCATCCAGGAATTGCTCAAGGAAACGTTCAAAGCGTTCAACGGGTCCGGGCCGGAGCTGTCACGGCTCATCCAGTCCTCCCGCCAGCTGATCGACGAGGCCAACGCCAATTACGGGCAGACGACCCAGCTGATCGACCAGGCCGGGCCGTTCCTGGATGCGCAAATCCGCGCCGGCGACGACATCAAATCCTCCGTCGATGGCCTGGCCCGGTTCACCTCCGAGGTGAACAAGGCCGACCCGCAGCTGCGTTCGGTGCTGCAGACGGTGCCGGGTGCGGTCGCCGAAGCCAACACCACCTTCGCCGGGATCCGGCCGACGTTCCCGATGCTGGCGGCGAACCTGGCCGACTTCGGCCGGATCGGCGTCATCTACAACAAGGCCATCGAGCAGGCGCTGGTGATCTTCCCGGCGTTGATCGCGGCGCTCAACACGGTCGGCGGTGGACTGCCGTTCGACGAGGGCGGCAAGCTCGACTTCAAGGTCGACCTCGGCGATGCGCCGCCATGCCTGACCGGCTTCCTGCCCGCGACCCAGGTCCGCTCACCGGCGGACACCACGTTGCGTGACCTGCCCAACGATCTGTACTGCAAGACCGCGCAGAGCGATCCCTCCGTGGTACGCGGCGCCCGCAACTATCCCTGCCAGGAGTTCCCCGGCAAGCGGGCACCGACGATCCAGCTCTGCCGGGACCCGCGCGGGTATGTGCCGATCGGCAGCAATCCCTGGCGCGGCCCGCCGGTGCCGTACGGCACCCCGGTCGAGGACGGCCGTAACATTCTGCCGCCCAACAAATTTCCGATGATTCCGCCCAGCGCGGATTACGACCCGGGCCCACCGTCGGTGCAGCTACCGCCCGGCGTGCAACCGGGGCCCGGACCGGCGCCGAACGCTCCGTTCCCGCTGCCGGTGCCGCCCAATGACAATCCGCCCGCGCCGCCCGGCACCTTCTACGCGCCACCGGACCAGGTGGTGCCCCCATACGGACGCATCCCGCCACCCCCGCCCGGCGCGCCTGCGCCCGAGGCACCCGCGCCGTTGCCTGCCGAAGCACCCCAACCCCAAGCCAGCGCTCCGGCGAGCACCACCTACGATCCGAGGACCGGGGTGTTCGCCGATCCGTCGGGCGGCACCGGCGTGTTCGCCTCCGGTTCCGACAAGTTCTCACCGGCGGAGAACTGGGTGGATTTGATGATGGCGCCAAAGCAGGTTTAGGCAGGTCTTAGATGGTTGAGGAACAAGCTTCGGGAGCCGGCGAGCCGAAGCTGGGCCGCAGGCGTGCGTCGCGCGCGGCCGGCCCGGCGGGCGGTAAGCCCCTGAACGTGCCTGAAGCGATTGTGGTGAGCGCACCCACCGCGTCACGCACCGCAAAATCGAAGGTGACGGTGCTGCCGCGCCGGCAGCCCAACCGTGGCCGGGTGGCGCTGGTTTCCGCCGTGGCCGCGGTGGTTGCGGCGGCGGTGCTCGTGACGGTGGTGCTGGCGCTACTCACGCAGTACCGGCATGCGGAGGCCGCGACGGCGCGGCAGCAGCGCTTCGTCGACACCGGTGAGCAGACGGTGCTGAACATGTTCAGTTACAACCAGAACAACATCGACGAGAGCGTGAACCGGTTCGTCGACGGCACGAGCGGGCCGTTGCGGGACATGATGAGCCAGGGCAAGAACGTCGACAACTTGAAGGCCATCTTCCGCGATACCCAGGCCAGTTCCGAGGCCGTCGTCAGTGGGGCGGCGCTGGAGAAGATCGACGAGGTGGGGCGCAACGCCGCTGTCCTGGTGGCGGTGCGGGTCACCGTCACCGATATCGACGGGGTCAACAAGCCGTCGCAGGCCTACCGGATGCGGGTTGTGGTGCACGAGGACGACAACGGACACATGACCGGATACGACCTGAAGTACCCCGAGGGTGGCAACTGATGCGCGGCAAACTCATTGCACTCGTGGTGCTGGTGTTCGCACTGGGGTTGGTCGGCTTGTCCGCCGTCGGTGGCGCCCTGTACTGGGATCGGGTGCAGATGCGCGCCGTGCAGGCCGCCAGCTCAGATCTTCCGTCGCGGGCCACCGATGAGATACCCAAGATATTCGGCTACGACTACCAGACGGTGGAACGCACGCTGACCGAGGCGGCGACACTGCTGACGCCGGACTACCGGCGCGAGTTCGAGGACCGGGCAAACAAGGACATCATCCCGCAGGCGCGCGATCGGCAGGTGGTCAGCCAGGCACACGTCGTCGGGGCGGGAATGCTGGACGCGCAACGGGATTCGGCGTCGGTGCTGGTGTTCATGAATCGCACGGTCACCGACAAGTCCAAACAACCCGTCTACGACGGCAGCCGGCTTCGCGTCGACTATCAGAAGATCGACGGGAACTGGCTGATCAAGTACATCCAGCCGGTGTAGCCGGTCAGCTCTCGCGCGCTCCGGCCAGCGCGTCCAGGAACGAGCGCGCCCAGCGGTCCACGTCGTGGGCCAGCACCTGCCGGCGCATGGCTCGCATCCGGCGCTTGCCCTCGTCGGGCGTCTGGCCGAGCGCCTGCTCGATGGCTTCTTTCACCCCGTCGGTGTGGTGCGGATTGCACAGGTAGGCCTGGCGCAATTCGGCTGCGGCACCGGTGAATTCGGATAGCACCAGCGCCCCGCCCAGATCGCTGCGACACGCCACATATTCCTTGGCCACCAGGTTCATCCCGTCGCGCAACGGCGTGACGAGCATGATGTCGGCGGCGACGAAGAACGCGATGAGGTCATCCCGTGGCACCGGGCGGTGTACGTAGTGCACCACCGGCCGGCCGACTTCGCCGTACTCGCCGTTGATGTGCCCGACCTGACGCTCGATGTCCTCGCGCATCTCGATGTAGCTCTCCACCCGCTCCCGGCTGGGGGTGGCCAGTTGCACCAGCACGGTGTCGGTGCGGTCGGCGCGCTTCTCGGCGAGCAGTGCGGAGAACGCCCGCAGGCGCACATCGATGCCCTTGGTGTAGTCGAGCCGGTCGACGCCCAGCATGATCTTGCGTGGGCTGCCCAGCTCGGCGCGGATCTCCTTGGCGCGCTGGCGGATCCCGCGGTCACGCGCCTTGGTGTCGAGTTCGGCCGAGTCGATGGAGATCGGAAAGGCGCCAACCTTCACGGTCCGGAACCCGACCTGCACCTCGCCGAACCGGGACCGCACACCCACCGTCCCGCGTGAGGTGTTCGCCCCGACCAACCGGCGGGCCAGGATGAGGAAGTTCTGTGCGCCGCCGGGCAGGTGGAAACCCACCAGGTCCGCGCCCAGTAGGCCTTCGATGATCTCGGTACGCCAGGGCATCTGCATGAACAGCTCGACCGGGGGAAACGGGATGTGCAGGAAGAAGCCGATGGTGAGGTCGGGACGCAACATCCGCAACATCTTCGGGACCAGCTGCAGCTGGTAGTCCTGCACCCACACCGTGGCCCCGTGCGCCGCGGCTTTCGAGGTGGCCTCGGCGAACCGGCGGTTCACCTCGACGTAGCGGTCCCACCACTCGCGCCGATAGATGGGTTTGACGATGACGTCGTGATACAGCGGCCACAGGGTGGCGTTGGAGAATCCCTCGTAGTACTCAGCCACGTCCTCGGCGGACAACCGCACCGGGAACAGGTGCAGATCTTCCTGGACGATGGGTTCCTCGTCACCGTCGGGAACGCCCGGCCACCCGATCCAGGCGCCACGCTGTTTGCGCAGCAGCGGCTCCAGGGCGGTCACCAGACCGCCCGGGCTGCGCTTCCACGTGGTGGTGCCGTCGGGCAGTCGCACCTGGTCGACCGGTAGCCGGTTGGCTACCACGACGAAGTCCGAGGCGCCCGCGATGGGTTCGGAGTCGGTCAGTTTTCCGTCTCCGGATGCCACCTACGCCTCTTGCTTCGCCGGACCAATACCGAGCATGGCGAGAAACGTCCGGCACTCGTCGGCGTCGGTCGCATAGGCGGCCACCACTCGGCGCGCCTGGCTGGCGGTGTCGTCGGCGACCGGCTCGACTTCGCCGATTTCGGCGGTATCAGATTTTGCAGGCATCCCTCAACTCTAGGTGACGGGCCCGGCTCCGGTCACCAGCCACCGTTACGGGCTGGAGCTGACGCTGCTCTGGGGCTGTTCGAACTGCGGTGCATCCTCGGCCAGGCCGATGCACTCGCCCGAATTGTGGCCGGTGCAGGGGATGCCGTTGATGGCGGGCAGGTCGGGGTTGCCCGGAATCGCGCTGAATGGCGAGGCCGGGGAATTGGGCACGGTGTGCGGCAGGCAACTGCCGGTGAACATGTCTTCTTCCTCACCGGACGGGCAGGCGGACACCGTGATGTCGGCCGGGCCGGGAATCGCGAGGACGGCGACCAGCGGGGCGGCGGCCACCGCGGCCGTGAAAGCGCCCGCAAGGATCAGTCGCGGAACGGAAAACTCGAAGCTCGCCATCATCACGCTTTCTGTAGTTATTGACCTAGACGTCGGACAGATTCTAAGGAAGCTGAGAGTAATCTGCACAGGTTCCGCCAGTTGGCTGTCAACAGGGTCCGTACTGGTCCCCGCGGGTGCACACAAAAAACGGCCGGGACGCCCGTAGTGGGCACCCCGGCCGGGTGGGCGACAGCCGCTAGGGGCTGGAGCTCACGCTGGTGTGCGGCTGCACGAACTGCGGCTGATCCTCGGAAAGGCCGATGCACTGACCGGAGTTGCCGCCGGTGCACGGGACCCCGTCGACGCTGGGCAGGCCGTCGCCGTCGGGCGCGGTGTTTCCGAATTCGGGGGAGTTGGGCACCAGATCGGGTGAGCAGGACCCGGTGAAGGTGTCCTCGGTTTCTCCGCTGGGACACGCCGCCAGGGTGGGTCCCGAGGCGGGCGCCTCGACCGCGAATGCCACGAGGGCGGGTGCCGCGAAGACCGCCGCGGCGAAACCGCCGGCCAGGATCATTCGACGGGCGGGGAACGCGAAGGTCGCCATGGGCGTCACGCTTTCTGTGATTTGCTGACCGGATCTTCCGGACATCGAGGGTCCGGATGGGATGTGACCCCTGGGGCGAGTTTACGCTGACGAGAGCGAGAAAGTCCTGGCAAGAGCGCAAAAACTGGGGCGCCCGTGCCAAATCTGTGCATCGTCTGACCAATTGCTGTGCGATGACTGGCAGGCGAATTGCTGTACGCCGCCGGTGCGGCGTGGTTCTATGACGAGAACGTGTTTCAGTTTCTCGTCCATTCCAGGCCCAACCCAGTTGGAGGGATCGCGGGTGCAGCTTTCGTTGGCGGATCGAACGGTGCTGGTGACCGGCGGTGGCAGCGGTATCGGCAAGGGTGTTGCGGCCGCGGTGATTGCCAGCGGCGGCAACGCAATGCTGGTGGGCCGCAACGCCGATCGGCTTTCCGCGGTGGTCGAGGAGATCGCCGCCGCGGGCGGCGAGGGCCGCGTCCGCTATGAGCCCGCCGATGTCACCGACGAGGACGAGGTGGCCCGGGCGGTGGAAGCCGCCACGGCCTGGACCGGGCGACTACACGGCGTCGTGCACTGCGCCGGCGGATCGCTCACGATCGGCCCGCTGACCCAGGTGGATTCCGAGCTCTGGCGGCAGACGGTGGATCTCAACGTGAACGGCACCATGTACGTGCTCAAGCACAGCGCACGGGCGATGGTGCGCGGTGGCGGCGGATCGTTCGTCGGCATCTCGTCGATCGCATCGAGTAACACCCACCGGTGGTTCGCCGCCTACGGTCCGAGCAAGGCCGCACTCGACCATCTGCTGCAGCTGGCCGCCGACGAACTCGGCCCGTCGTGGGTCCGGGTGAACAGCATTCGTCCGGGATTGATCAGAACCGAGATGGTGGCGCCCATCCTGGATTCACCGGAGATCAGCGCCGATTACGCGAGTTGCACACCGCTGCCGCGGCCCGGCGAGGTGGACGACATCGCCAATGCGGCGATCTTTCTGCTCAGCGATGCGGCCGCGTGGATCACCGGCCAGCTGATCAACGTCGACGGCGGCCACTCACTGCGCCGGGGCCCGGACATGTCCGCGATGCTGGGGCCGGTGTTCGGACACGACGCCCTGCGCGGCGTCGTCGACTGATCAGGGCAGGTACTTGGGGCAGTACATCCGCAGCGAGGCGCCACCGAACTTGGTGGCCTGATCGTCGGAAAGCTCGGTCTGGTTCTTGATGTGGTACATCGCGTAGGACAGCGGTTTGCCGCGGAACAGCACATCGCAGGTGGAATGCGCCAGCCCGATGGCCTTGTCGTCGCTGCCCACCTTGATCTTGAGCTGGTCCAGCGCCTGCAGGAACTGCTGGTCGGTGCTGTCGTCGGCCGGCGCCGGAGCTGCCAGGGCGGTCATCGCGCCCGCGGCGAGGATCGCCGCGGCCACCGTGCGCTTGATCGTCATCAGTCGTCCCATTCCGTCGGCATCATCGGTCTGCAGTTTGCCTGCCGCGTAGGCGGGCTAACATCGTGGGGACTATCGCCGGTGGTGGCGCGGGCGTTACCGGCCGGCGTCGGTGCGCAGCGTCTCGGCTGCCCGATGGACCGCGTTCACGATGCCCTGATAGCCCGTACAGCGGCAGAAATTACCGGACAGGCCTTCGCGGATCTCGTCGTCGGTCGGTTCCGGGTTGTCCCGTAGCAGCGCCGTGATCGAGGTGACGAACCCCGGTGTGCAGAAACCACATTGCAGGCCGTGGCATTCACGCAGGGCGGCCTGTACCGGTGACAGCTGCCCGTCTGCGGCGGCGATGCCTTCGACGGTGGTCACCTCCTGACCGTCGGTCTGCACCGCGAACACCAGGCACGCGCGCACCGCCTGGCCGTCCAACAGCACGGTGCAGGCGCCGCAGGCACCGTGCTCGCAACCCAGATGGGTGCCGGTCAGCCCGCAGTCCTCGCGCAGGAAGTCGGCGAGGGTGACGCGCGGCTCCACCGTGCCTTGATAGCGCCGACCGTTGACCGAAATGCCAACCGGTAGTTCATGCATGGAGGGCCTCCGTGGTTGCCTCGGTCCAGGCCCGCGCGACCATCGCGGCGCCCACTCTGGTGCGGTAGGACGCCGATCCCTGCAGATCGGACGGGATGTCCTGCAGGTCCGACAGTGCCAGCCTGCCGAACTCCTCCGCGCTGATATCGCCCACCGGCCGGCCCGCCACCGCGGACTCGGCGGGGGTGCCGCGCAGTGGTGTCGAACCCAACCCGAGCAGCCCGACGGCGCAACGGGCGACGCGGTCGTCGCCATTCAGCTCGACGGCCACGGTGGCACCGGCGATCGCGAAATCGCCATGCCTGCGTGCGAATTCGTGAACCGAGAAACCACACCGGCCAGACCACACCGGAAACCGCACCGCGCTCAGCAATTCGTCGGCGGCCAGGGCGTTCTCCCACAGCCCGGTGAAGAAGTCGGCCGCCGCGATCCGGCGGTCGCCGCGCGCGGATACGGCGTCCATGGTGGCGTCCAGGGTCAGCGCCACCGCGGCGAACTCCGAGGCCGGGTCGGCATGGGCGACGGCACCGCCCAGGGTTCCCCTGGCGCGAATCTGGAAATGCCCGATATGCGGGGTGGCGAGTGTCAGCAGTGGTACGGACTCGGCGATCTCGTCGTCCATTCCGACCAGCGCGTGCGATGTGCCCGCGCCGACGACCACCTCGTCACCGGCCGGGTCGATGCCCCGCAACTCGTCGACCCGGGAGATGTCGACCAGATTCTCGAAGTGGGTCAGCCGCATGGCCAGCATCGGCACCAGGCTCTGCCCGCCGGCCAAGATCTTCACCTCATCGCCGAACTCGGCCAGCAGGGACACCGCCTCCTTGACGGAGTCGGCCCGGTGGTAGGCGAACGGGGCGGCTTTCACGACAGCAGCCGGGCCAACAGGGCCTGCAACTCGGCGGGCACGGTGGGCACGGTCTTGCGCTTGCGGCGACCGACCAGGAAGCCGACCGCACCTGCCACGGCCGCTGCACCCAGCAGCGGGCCGAATCGTTTGGCGACAGGTACGGCGATCACTTTCAGCAGATCCACCGAGTCGGCGGCGGGTTGCGCTGCCACGGCGGCGTTCTCGGCCGTCGGGGCCGACGTGGTGCGGGCGGCGTCGCCGAGCAGTTCGGCTTCCAGGCTGCGGGCGAACTGTTCGATCAGGTTGCTCGACACGTCGGCGAGCACGCCGCGGCCGAATTGAGCCGCCTTGCCCGAGATCGCCAGGTCGGTGGTGATCACCACGCTGGTGGCATCGCCTTCGTCTTTGAGTTGGGCGGTGACTGTGGCTGCCGCGGTGCCGTTGCCGCGGGTTTCCTTGCCTTCGGCGCGCAGTACGATGCGCTGCGCGGCCGCGTCCTTCTCCTGGTAGGTCGCAACACCCTTGTAGGACACGGTGATCGGGCCGACCTTGACCTTGACCGACCCGGTGAAGTCGTCACCGTCGACAGTGAGCAGAGTGGCGCCGGGCAGACAGGGCGCGACGCGCTCGACGTCGGTGAACACCTCCCAGGTCTGTGCCGCAGGCACGGCGACCCGGAATTCGTTGTGGAGTTCCACGCCTAGTGGTCCTTTCCTGAGGAGGCCGGTGCCTGCGCCTGTTCGATGAGTGCGACGATCGCCGCCGGGCTGGCGGGCAGTTGGGTGACGGTCACGCCGAGAGGCGCGAGCGCATCGTTGATCGCGTTGATGACCGCCGGCGGCGATCCGATGGCACCACCCTCGCCCGCCCCCTTGTATCCGCCGACACCGGGCCCGGGGATCTCGACGTGGCCGAACTCGATGGGTGGCACCTCGGTGGCGGTGGGCAGCAGGTAATCGACGAAGGTGGACGACAGCGGGTTGCCCGCCTCGTCGTAGGACAGTTGTTCCAGCAGCGCGCCGCCGATGCCCTGCACGGTGCCGCCGGCCACCTGGCCCTCCACCACATTCGGGTTGATCATCGGACCGACATCCTCGCTGACGATGTAGCGGGTCAGCGTGACATGGCCGGTCTCGATGTCGACCTCGCAGGTGCAGGCATGGGTTGCGTTGGCCCAGTGGATCATTGCCTGTGAATTGAACCGCGCGGTGGCCTCCAGGGTGGGGGAGGCGCCGGCCAGCATGATGGGTTCGTAGTGCGAGCGGTAGGCGATATCGGCGAAGCTGACACTCTTGGCAACCTGTCCCGCATCGTCGCGCACCATCGCGCGCGAGTCGGCGAGTTCGATGTCCTCGGCTGCGGCGCCGAGCATCTGGGCGGCGATCCCGACGATCTGCCCACGCAGGATGGCGCCTGCCTCATGCACCGCTCCCGCGGTCATCGGCGCACTGCGGCTGCCCTGGGTGCCCGCGCCGTAGGGAGTCACCGCGGTGTCGCCCTGGATGGTGGCCACATCGTCGATGTTGGCGCCCAGCGCATCCGCGGTGAGTTGCACGACGGTGGTCTCCAGGCTGTTCCCGCTGGACCCGCCGTTGACGTAGACGTTGATCCGGCCGGTGGACTCCATCCGGATGGTGGCGCCCTCGGTGGCCAGATGTCCGGTGGCCGCGCCGGTGGGCTCGATGTAGGCGGAGAAGCCCAATCCGATATAGCGGCCCTGCGCCAACGCTTCGGCCTGTTCCTTGCGGAAGCCTTCGTGGTCGAGAATCTTGACGGCCTGCTCGAAGGTGTCCGCCGGGGCGCAGTTGTCATACGGCATGCCGTTGGGGTTGAAGTACGGCATCTCGTCGCCGCGCAGGATGTTGATCCGGCGCAGCTCGACCGGATCCATCCCCATCGTGCGTGCCGCGACGTCGAGAAGCATTTCTCTGGTCAGGGTTTCGTACTGCCACGGGCCGCGGTAGGCGTGCAGGCCTGCGGTGTTGGAGAACACCGTCTTGTAATTGAAGCTGGCCTTGGGCACCCGGTACGGGCCGGGGAAGAACATCCCGATGGCCGCGGTGGTGAGCACCGGATACGGAGTCGGGTAGGCGCCGATGTCCTGCACGAAGTCGATATCGGCGGCCAGGATCTTGCCGTCGGCGTCGAAGGCCATCCGGACGGTGCCGTCGACGTGCCTGGACTGGCCGGCCGACATCAGGTTCTCGCGGCGATCCTCGATCCACTTGAGGGCCGTGCCCGATCGCGCGTTCGACGTCGCGGTGGCAACCCGGCGCGCGGCCAGCAGGATGGCCATGTCCTCGCGCATCGGGACGACCTTCTGGCCGAATCCGCCGCCGGTGTCACGCATGATCACCCGTACACCCTGAGCGGGGATGCCCAGCAGCCGCGCGGCGAAGGCGCGTAGTTCGTGGGGCGTCTGCGTGGATGCCCACACCGTGAGTTCGGATGTGCCGGAGGTCCATTCGACGACCATGCCGCGGGTTTCCATCGGGACCGGGACGTACATCTGCTGATAGATGTTCTCCCGCACGACAAATGCCGCATTGGCGAAGACCTCTTCGTCCGGTGGCACGCCACCCATGCCGCCCGCCACATTGTCGGGGTAGGCGTCGTGCACGCTCACACCGCAGTCCTGCGCCTTGCGGAAGTCGGCGATGGCGGGCAGCTGCTGGTAGTCGACGTCGACCAGGTCGACGGCATCCTCGGCCACCCGCCGGCTCTCGGCGATCACGATCGCCACGGGATCGCCGACGAACTTCACCTCGCCCTCGGCCAGGGGCGGCCGTGGGGTGTCGGCCACGTCTTTGCCTGCGACGGCGTGCCAGGCCTCGTGCACGCCGGGATTGATGTCCGTCGCGGTGAACACCGCATGCACGCCGGGCAGGGCCAGCGCGGCGGCGCTGTCGATGCCGGAGATGGTTGCGTGAGCGAACGGACTGCGCACGAAGCAGGCGTGCAGCATGCCGGGTCGCTGCACATCGTCGACGAAGGTGCCCTTGCCGGTCAGCAATCGGTTGTCCTCAACGCGTGGGACGCGGGTGCCTGCGTATCTGGTGGCGACGGTTCCCGTCACTGGGTGGCTCCTGTCCGACGATCACTTCCGCGGGTAAGTGGCGCTGATCACACCATTCGCGAGTGACGCTATCGTAACGCGAGAGCGGGCATTCCAAAAGAAGAGAGTGCCGTTACCGCATGTTCTCGCTGGTGACGGCCTGTTGATCGGCCAATTCGTGATGGATGCGTCCGTCGACTGCGGCCAGCGGGCGCCCGCCGCCGCCCCAGCGGCGGGCGATGATCTCGGCAACGATGGACACCGCCGTCTCCTCCGGCGTCCGCGCCCCCAGGTCCAGCCCGATCGGGCTGGACAGGCCGGCCAGGTCGGCGCCGGTCAGTCCGGCCTCGGCCAGCCGGCTGAGGCGATCGACGTGGGTGCGCCGGGATCCCATCGCCCCGATATAGCCCACCTGCGGCAGCCGCAGCGCCACGGCTAGTGCCGGCACGTCGAATTTGGGGTCATGGGTCAACACGCAGATGGCGGTGCGGCTGTCGATGGCGCCCAGCTCCTGTTGAGCCCGCAGATAGCGGTCCGGCCAGTCGACCACCACATCGTCGGCGCTGGGGAACCGGGCCGGCGTGGCGAAGACCGGCCTGGCGTCACAGACCGTCACGCGGTAACCGAGGAAGGTCGCCTGCTGGGACAGTGCCGCCGCGAAGTCGATGGCACCGATGATCAACATGCGCGGCCGCGGGGCGTAACTGGCGACGAACACCTCCATGCCGGTATCGGACTCGCCCGAGCTCTCATCCACGCGTTGCCCGTCGGGACCGTAGGACAGCACCGCGGTGCGCCCGGCCAGTAAGAGCCCGCGGGCATCATCGGCGACCGCGGCGTCGGCCCGTTCGGAGCCCAGCGTTCCGGCGCACCGATCGGGGTCCACACTCAGCCGCCGGCCCAGCCAGCGCCGGTCGGGGTGGGCGATCACCGTGGCGACCGCGACCGGGCGATGCGCGGCGATGGCCTCGGCCACCTCGCCGAGTTGGGGAAACGTGTTCTGTGACACCGGTTCTACGAAGACGTCGAGAATGCCGCCGCAGGTCAGGCCGACGGCGAAGGCATCGTCATCGCTGATCCCGTAGCGCTGCAGCTCCGGTGTTCCGGTGCCGACCACCTCGGTCGCCAGCTCGTACACCGCGCCCTCGACGCAGCCACCGGACACCGAGCCGGACACCGAGCCGTCCGGCGCGACGACCAGGGCCGCCCCGGCCGGGCGCGGGGCCGATCGGATCGTGCGCACCACAGTGGCCAAACCGGCGGTGCCGCCGGCCCGCCAGATGGCCATCAGGTTGTCGAGAACCTCGCGCACGTTGTGGAGTCTATGTGCGTCAGCGGTCATGATGGGGCATGCACAGATTGCTCGCCGCGATGACGTTGGTGCTGACAGCTGTGCTGCCCGGCTGCTCCACGGAGCCCAATTCGTTGTTCGACGCCGCCGGCTACCACATCCGGGACGGCACCGTCTACTATCTGAATGCGTTCCCGGGCAAGGCATTCCAGATCGATGACGCGGACGCCCGCACCTTCGAGGCGCTCGACGCGACGTACGGCCGCGACCACGGCGCGGTGTACCTGGACGGCCGTCGGCTGGCCCCGGCCGACCCGGCCACCTTCGACCTGCTGCCCCGCCCCGGTTATGCCCGCGACGGCGGCCACGTGTTCGTCCGCGACCGGGTGCTCAGCACCGATCCGGCTCACTTCGAGCTGCTCGACGGGGGGTTGTCCAGGGACAGTGCCGCGGTATACCGGGCCGACGGCAGCGTGCTGTCGCACGATTCGCGGCACTTCGAGATCGTCTCCGACGCCGATCACTACCTGTTCGGCAAGGACGGTGCCGCCGTCTATGTGAACGGCGACCAGATCCCGGGCGCCGATCCGCGCAGTTTCCGGGTACTCGGCGGCGCCTACGCCATCGATGCCGGCCGGGCTTACTACTTCAGCGAACCCATCGCCGGCGCCGACGGCGCGTCGCTGCACTACCTGCAGGATGCGTACGCGGCCGACGCCCGGCGGGCGTACTGGATGGGCAAGGAGATCCCCGGCGCGGATTCCGCCAGCTTCCGGGTTCTCAACGGTGCCTTCGAATGCTCGGCCGATGCCGGCCGCGCCTACTACCGGCAGCAGGTCATCGCCGGTGCCAACCCGCCCACATTCCCGGCAAATCGCCGGGTCAGCGGTTGTTCGGCGGACGACATCACCTTCGCAGACTGACGGCTGTGCCCCTAACCGGTACGCACCCAGAGGCAGTGCCCCGTCATGGTGATGTCGAAGAGGCTGGGCAGCACCTGAAGCGAAAGCTGCTGTCCCGGCCGGCCTTGCGCGGTGACGGGGGCGCCGACGACACCGGCGCTGATGACGGCATGCTGGGTGGCGGCGCACCGGGTCCCGGGGTCCAGGGGAGTCGCCGTCCAGGTGCCGGACAATAGATTCGGGTTGCGCAGGCCTTCGCCGTGCAGGGCGATGGCGGGCCCGAAGCTGACCCAGCGGTCGCTGGGATCGCCCGGTACCGTCACCGACTGCCACCGTTGGTCCCGACATACCAGCGGTAAGGACTGCCCGAACGGCAGCGTGGCGGCGTCGCCGAGATCCGCGGGGCAGGGCGTGTCCTGTTGCGGCGCAGCGGGATCCGCGGACGCGATTGCCGGAAAGGCGAACGCGGCGACGGTGAGCAGGGCGGAAAGGCGCAGCATGGCTACAGCTTGGTGAGGTCGGTCTTCATCAGCATGACGTTGTACTCGCTCCACAGCGACAGATTCCAGTACAGGTCCGTCCCGGTGCCGACCGTCGACGGTGACCACGGATGCAGCATCGGAGCGTAGATCCCGCCGTTCTGCTGCGACATCAGCACCGTCGGCGCCGACCAGGTTCCCTCCGGACTGTCCGAGGTGCGCATGATGATGTTGTTGAACTGGTCGGCATGCAGCACCACGTACTTGTTCAACGTCTGGTTGTACTGCACCGACATCTCGCTGACCTGGTTGCCGGGCTTGGCGATTCCGCACGCCCCCTTCTCCTGGCCGAACACGGGGCTGGCCTTGGACGGATCGTTCTTGTACCAGCCGGCGGCGTAGGCACCGATGCCGAAGATGCCACCCTTACTGCCCTTGCTGTAGAACTCGTACTTGGTGGCGTCCAGGATGTCCTTCTCCAGCACCCGGGACACATAGGCCGAACCCTGCCGGCCGTTCGGGGTGCCGTAGGAGTACACGTAGCCATCGCCGGGCCGGACCAGCGCGGCCTGCTGGAACCGTGCGTTGCCACCGAAGTTGGTGCGCACGCTCTTGGGCGAGATGTACCAGTTCTCGCCGTTGTCCTCGGAATAGGCGATCGCCGAATAGTTGGTGGTCCACTGCCCCGCGGCGCCCCATTGCTTGACCGACATGAAGCTGAGGTACTGCGTCGCACCG
Organism: Mycobacterium sp. BMJ-28; assembly: GCF_054404835.1. NCBI lineage: Bacteria > Bacillati > Actinomycetota > Actinomycetes > Mycobacteriales > Mycobacteriaceae > Mycobacterium > Mycobacterium sp. BMJ-28. The sequence continues at coordinate 635,447 of NZ_CM136783.1, forward strand.
TATTTGGTGCCCGGCGTGGGCACCGAGATACCGGCCGTCGGGATCAGCGTCACACCACCGGGCAGGCCGGACGGCAACCGTTCGGGCAGGATGATCTGCCGGGCATAGGTTTCGCCCCACAGCGGCGACCCGCCGAACATGTTGCCGTTGAGCCACTGCCCGTCCGGGATGCTCATCCCGTTGGACAGGGTGGTGTCCGAACTGCGGAACAGCGTGTTCAGCCGCCACGTGCCGGTCATGTTGGGGCCACCGAAGGTATCACCGAAGGCGATGAGGACCTGGTGCTCGTTGATCGGGGTGGTCGGGTCGTCGGCAATGCCGTTGTCCCACATGGTGCCGACGTCGGTGCCCCAGATGCCGAACCGGTTGAAGGTGTCGTTCGGGGCGTAGTTTCCGGTCACCCAGTCGACGAAGCTGGTCGACGGACTGAGTTGCTGCCCCGGGGTGGGGAAGCCGGGCCTCGGGTTCACCGCGGCCGCGGCCAGCGCGAGGCTGGTGGTGTCGACGGCGACCCCGCCGGTGGCGGCGGCACTGCGTGGCTTGACCGCCGTCAGCAGGTTCTCCACTTCACGGCGGGCGAACGCCAGCAGCGTCCACCCCAGCACCGGCTGGGCCGGCGAGTTGGGCGCGAAGCTCAAGGCCCAGTCGAGCACGCCGGACACGGTTTTGAGCACGGCCGTGACCGGCTTGCGCAGCACGGCCGGGATCGGAACGGGAGTGCGGGGGGTCGGGGCCGCGGTCTGAGCGGCGGCGATGTTCAGCGCGTTGGCGAACACGGCGACCGACGCGGCGGGCTGCACGGTGGAGGATATGGCCGCGGTCGGAGCCGCCGGAGTCTTCGCCGCGACGGGGGCCGGGGCCGGGTCGGCGGCCGTCGTGCCGACGGTGGCCTTGGCGGTTTTGCCGGTCTTGTTCTCGGCGGTGCGCGCCGTCTTCTTCGGCTTGACCGGCTTCTCGGTGTCCGGCTCCGAGGTCTTGGTGTCGGGTTTGGTACCGGTCTTGGGTTCGGATTCCGCGGTGCCGACGGGCTCGGTGGAGGTGGCCTTCCCGTCAGCGGGATCGGTGGTCTTGGGGTCGGCGGGTTTGGGATCCGCAGGCTTGGGGTCGGTGGCCTTGGGCTCGGTGCTGTTCTTGGTGCCGGTCGAGGAAGACGAGGTGTCCGACGAGCCGGTGTCATCGGCCGACGCGACGCCGTGGCCCGTCGCGATCGCGGTGCCCACTCCCAGCACGACGGCCAAGCCGCCGACCCGACCGATATAGGCTGCTGCACCCATCCCTGCGTCCTCCGTCAATCGCTCGGGGCACCCGTCGGTGCGATCCCCTCAATAGTCGCTGCGCAGACCGCGTTTGTTACATCAATCACTCAAACCGGCTTCGCGAAGTGCGTCCTCATAAAGGCCGATCGCTTCGTCGATGCCGGCATCCACCCAGGCGTCCACCGCCGCCACCCGGTCGGCGACCAGCTGTACCTGGTTGATCCAGGTTTCGAAGCCGGCGTCGCGGCGCAGGGCGTCGATCTGCACGGTGCTGCCCTGGATCAGGAAGAACCCACCCAACTCGACGCTCTGCGGGCGCAGGATGACGGTGTCGAACCGCTCGATTTGCCCGTCCCGAACCGCCTCTTGCAGGTAGTCGCGGGACTTCTTGAGCAGGTCCAGGGCGTTGGTTTCGCGTCCCCGCGCCGGCAGGCCCCATGCCACCCAGAATCCGGCCTCGGCCATGATCGTCCTCCTCATCTGACGCCGAAATCGGCGCGCGGTGCTGCCTCACGCCGACCTTAGACTGGACCGCATGACCGCACCGTTGCACGTCGATCCGGCGGCGTTACACGCCGCGGCGGCGGCACAGTCCGGGGTCGCGCAGACGGTGGCGGACCTCGACGTCGGCGGGGTGCTCGCCGGTGCCGCCGCCGCGTTGGCCGATCTGCGCTCCGGCTCGGCCTGCCGGTCGGCGGCCGAGTCGCTTGGCCGCGCCGCCTCGACCGTGTACGGCGAATTGGTCACCTACGCAAGCAATTTGACGGTCGCCGCGACCTCCTACCGGCAGGCCGATGAGGAACTCGGCGCCCGACTCGGTGACGCGGTCGGCTGACCGGCTCAGCGGCCGACCCGGTAGCGGATATGGGTGGCCCACGGTGATGCCGCGGATTCCAGCTGGGTGAGCTCGGCGGTGGTGGTGGCATCGAAGATGCGTTCGCCGCGCCCGAGCAGGACCGGGATGATGTCCAGGGTCAGCTCGTCGAGTTCGCCGGCGGCCAATGCCTGGCGCACCGCCGATGCGCCGCCCGCGATGTCGACATCACCGTCGCCGGCCGCCCGGGCCTGAGCCAGCGCCTCGCCGATTCCGCCGGTGACGAAGTGGAAGGTGGTACCACCGGCCATCTCGATCGGCCCGTGCGGGAAGTGGGTGAGCACGAAGACCGGTGCGTGATAGGGAGGTTCGTCGCCCCACCAGCCGCGCCACGGCTCGTCGGTGGACCAATCGCCGCGGATGGGCCCGAACATGTTGCGTCCCATCACATAGGCGCCCCGCGGCCGCAGCAACCGCGCCGTCCATTCGGCGTCCACCTGGTGACCGGGCAGCTCGGCGTCGAAATGCCATTGGTGCAACCCCATCCCGCCGCGCCCGATCGGGTCGTCGCGGGACTGGTCGGGGCCGGCCACGAAGCCGTCCAGGGATATCGACATGTGCGCGGTCGTGAAGGTCATACCGGTCAGACCCGGTGCGGGCCGAGAAATCATCGAGGGGCTTGCTTCCTTGTTTCGATCGAGGCCCAAAGACCCTACCCATGAAGCCTCTTCAGGACTGGAATCACACCATGACCAGCACCCTCAGCACTCCTGCCGCCTCCGGTACCACCAATTTCATGCGCGCCGCTGTCGTCACCGGCTTCGGCGAGCCGCTGCAGGTGCAGAATCTCGACCTGCCCACCCCCGGTTACGGGGAGGTGCTGGTCAAACTCGAAACATCCGGCGTATGCCACACAGATTTGCATGCTGCACATGGTGATTGGCCGGTCAAGCCGACACCTCCATTCGTGCCCGGACACGAGGGATGCGGCACCGTCATCGCGCTGGGCGACGGCGTCGACGACCTGAAAGTCGGCGACAAGGTCGGAAATGCCTGGTTGTGGTCGGCATGCGGCCGCTGCGAATACTGCCGTACCGGGTGGGAAACCCTCTGCGAAAGCCAGCGCAACGGTGGCTACACCGTAAACGGCAGCTTCGGCTCCTTCATGCTGGTCGACGCCGCCTACGCGGCGCGCATCCCCGAGGGCTCCGACCCGCTCGAGGTGGCACCCATTCTGTGCGCGGGCGTCACCGTCTACAAAGGCCTCAAGGTCACCGATACTCGGCCCGGACAGTGGGTGGCCATCTCGGGCATCGGGGGGCTCGGCCACATCGCGGTGCAATACGCGCGCGCGATGGGCCTGCGGGTGGTCGCGGTGGATATCGACGACACCAAGCTCGCCCTGGCCACCCGCCTCGGTGCGGAAGTCGCCGTCAACGCCCGCACCGCAGACGTCGTCGCCGAGGTGCAGAAGGCTACCGGCGGGGTACACGGAGTGCTGGTCACCGCGGTGCACCCGCAAGCCTTCGGGCAGGCGATCGGGCTGGCGCGCCGGGGCGGCACCATCGTGTTCAACGGGCTGCCCCCAGGCGAGTTCCCGGCACCGATCTTCGACATCGTCCTCAAGGGGCTGACCATCCGCGGATCGATTGTCGGCACCCGCCAGGACATGACCGAAGCGTTGGACTTCTACGCCCGCGGCCTGATCCACCCGACCGTGCACAGTGCGCGACTGGAGGACATCAACGTCATATTCACCCGGATGGAGTCCGGTCAGATCGACGGTCGGGTTGTCATCGACTACCGCTAGTACGACTTGCCGTCGGCGTAGCGTTGCCGGCGGAAGCTGCGGCCGTTCCCGCGGTTGCGGCTTTTGTAGGTCGGCAACTGCGAGTCGCAGTTGGGGCAGATGAGTCTCAGGTTCTCGCGCCGGTTGTTGTCCGGGTTGCCGTCGATGTGGTCCAGCACGAGAACCAAGTGCTGCCCGTGCCAGGTGGTGGAGCCGCCGCAGATGGCGCAGCAGCCCAATTGCTCCGCGGCGACGTGCTCGCGGATGTAGTGACCTCGCAGGGATCCTGCCCTTCCCTGGCCGGATTGCAACCAGAGATTCGTTCGTACCGCACGTCGAGACGAAATCTGACATGGATTGCTGCAGTAGAGTTTTTGACTGCGCCGTGTGAGTTCAATACCGCAACCGAGACAGACTCGCATGGCTCGAAATTACGGGCAGGCACCGACAAGTCGGACGCAGCGTGGAGCCCCCGGTCAGGATTGAACTGACGACCTTTCGCTTACAAGGCGAGTGCTCTACCACTGAGCTACGGAGGCAGTGGAACGTCGTACAGCTTAGCGGTCCTCGTCGATCACGCGCTCGGACACCACGGCGCGCGGCCCGGTGTTGCTGCGGCGGTTGCGTTGGCGCGGCAGTGGGATGCGCCCGGCGATATTGCTCAGGGGGTTGACCACCTGGCTGAGCGTGATGACGGCCTCGTGCAGCGCGTCGATGGTCGGCGCCAGCGCTTCCAATCCGGGGGTCAGCCGGTTCAGGGTGTCGGCGACATCGGCCAGCTTGAGCAACGGTCCGTCCGGATCGGTCAGGGTGTCCAGCAGTCCGCCCTCGGCCAGCAGCCGGTCGGCCACCCCTTCCTCGCGCAGCACCCGCTCGATCAGCCCGTCGTCGGCGAGCAGTTGATCGGCCAGGCCGCCGGGTGCGATGAGGCGAGAGAGTGCGCCGCTGTCGGTGGTGAGCCGGTCGATCAGGCCGCCCTCGGCCGTCACCTGCTCGACCAGTCCGCCAGGGGCCAGGGCCCGGCCCACCGGGCCGTTCTCGGACAGCAGCTGGTCGGCGACGCCGTCCGCGCGCAGGGCCCGTTCGACCACACCCTCCTCGGCGAGCAGCCGGTCGGCCAGGCCGCCCGGCTCGATCACCCGGGACACCACGCCGCCACTGGCGGTGAGCCGGTCCATCAGTCCGCCTTCGGCGGTGAGCTGATCGATGAGTCCGTCCTTGGCCAGAGCGCGGGCCACCGGGCCGTTCTCCGCGGTGAGCCGGTCCATCAGGCCGCCCGGCGCGGTGAGCTGGTCCACCAATCCGCCCTGGCGAAGTAACTGGTTGACGGGGCCCTCGGGAGCCAGGGCGCGGCCCAGCGGGGCGTCATCGTCCATCAGGCGGGCGAGCCGGTTGGCCCGCTCGACGGCATCGTCGAGGCCGAGCATGCCGGCGAACGAGGTCGCGCCGCTCGGCGAAGTGGGGTCGTTCAGCGAACGCTGCACCGTCTTGAGCGTCCCGCCGGCAATGCTCAAACCCAGGTCGGCAACGGCCAGTCCGAGCCGGACAGGGGCCGTGGCAAACTGCACAACGGTGTTGCCGAGCTTCATGGCGCCAGTCTAGGTGGGTGCACAGGGCGGGTCGGGGGGTTTACCCTCACATCAGACTCCCAGGTTCACAGGAATCTCACAGTGGGTATGCAGGATCAGTCCAAACGGTAGGTGGACAGTAGTTGTATGGCTATGGCGGCGGTACCTGAGAGCATTCCTGAAGCGCGGATCCTGGTGGTGGACGACGAGCTGAACATCGTCGAGCTGCTCTCGGTGAGTTTGAAGTTCCAGGGTTTCGAGGTGCATACCGCCTCCAACGGACCGGCCGCCCTGGACAAGGCCCGTGAGATCAAACCCGACGCGGTGATCCTGGACGTGATGATGCCCGGCATGGATGGCTTCGGTGTGCTGCGCAGGCTGCGCGCCGACGGGATCGACGCGCCGGCCCTGTTCCTGACCGCCCGCGACACCTTGCAGGACAAGATCGCCGGCCTCACCCTCGGCGGCGACGACTACGTCACCAAGCCGTTCAGTCTGGAAGAAGTGGTGGCCCGGTTGCGGGTCATCCTGCGCCGCACCGGCCGCGGTATCGAAGAGCCCCGCAACGCCCGGTTGACCTTCGCCGACATCGAACTCGACGAGGACACCCACGAGGTGTGGAAGGCCGGCGAGCCGGTCTCGCTGTCGCCCACCGAGTTCACCCTGCTGCGTTACTTCATCATCAACGCCGGCACCGTGCTGTCCAAGCCCAAGATCCTCGACCACGTGTGGCGCTACGACTTCGGCGGTGACGTCAACGTCGTCGAGTCCTATGTGTCCTACCTGCGCCGCAAGATCGACACCGGCGAGAAGCGGCTGCTGCACACCCTGCGCGGTGTCGGTTACGTGCTGCGCGAACCGCGTTGATGCCCGAATGACCGGACGGCCGGGCCATCCCGGCCAACAATGAGTACATGACCGAACAACGCCGGCGCGGCGTACCGCTGCGGGTCGGCCTTGTCGCGGCCACCCTGGTGCTGGTGGCGTGCGGTCTGCTCGCTTCCGGGCTGGCCGTCACCTCGATCATGTCGCACACCGAGGTCGACCGGATCGACCAGACCCTGCTGGACGCCTCGCGCAGCTGGGCGCAGGCACCCCGGCGGACACCTACCCAGCCCACCGAGGATCCCAACCCCGCCCGGCCGCCGTCGAACTTCTACGTCCGCGGTATCGGCCCGGACGGCCACATCTGGATGGCGGTCAACGACCGCGACGCCGAACCGGATCTGCCCGATGACAACAACGTCGGCCCGGTGCCGGTGACGCTCGGATCGGTCGACGGGTCCAGGGTGGAATGGCGCGCGATGACGGTGCGCGGCCCGCATGGCGAATTGACCACCGTCGCCATCGACCTGTCCGAGGTGCAGTCCACCGTCCGCTCGCTGATCTACGCCCAGGTGGGGATCGGCTTGGCGGTGCTGCTGGTGCTCGGGGTGGCCGGTTTCGCCGTGGTGCACCGTAGCCTGCGCCCGTTGGTGGAGGTCGAACAGACTGCGGCTGCGATCGCCGCAGGAGAGCTGGAACGCCGTGTGCCGCAACGTGATCCGCGCACCGAGGTGGGACGGTTGTCGCTCGCGCTGAACGGCATGCTGGCGCAGATCCAGCGTGCGGTGGCATCCTCGGACGCCTCGGCCGAACAGGCCCGCGGGTCCGAGGAGAGAATGCGGCGCTTCATCACCGACGCCAGCCACGAACTGCGCACCCCGCTGACCACCATCCGCGGCTACGCCGAGCTCTACCGCCAGGGCGCAGCCCGGGATGTGGACATGCTGATGGGCCGGATCGAGAGCGAGGCCCGCAGGATGGGCCTGCTCGTCGAGGACCTGCTGCTGCTGGCCCGCCTGGACGTGCAGCGGCCGCTGGAACGGCACCGGGTGGATCTGCTGGCGCTGGCCAGCGACGCCGTGCACGACGCGCAGTCGGTGGCCCCGGCCCGCCGCATCCGGATGGAGGTGTTCGACGGGCCGGGCACCCCCGAGGTGCTGGGCGACGAGGCCAGGCTGCGTCAGGTGCTGAGCAATCTGGTGGCCAACGCCCTGCAGCACACCCCGGAGTCGGCGGGCATCACCGTCCGGGTCGGTACCGACGCCGACCACGCGGTGGTCGAGGTCTGCGACGAGGGGCCCGGGATGAGCAGCGAGGATGCGCAGCGGGTGTTCGAACGGTTCTACCGCGCCGACTCCTCACGCACCCGCGCCAGCGGCGGCACCGGACTCGGCCTGTCCATCGTCGACTCGCTGGTCTATGCGCACGGCGGGACGGTCTCGGTGCGCACCGCGCCCGGCCATGGTTGTGAGTTCAGGGTGAACCTGCCGCGGATCGCGGACGCGGTGACATCCGATACCGGAGCCGCCCCGGCGGCGACATTGGATGGGGCAGCCGCCCCGGCGGCTTCCGGTACAGCTCAGGTGAGCTGAGCCAGCGCCGCTTTGATCTTGGCCTGCGCTTCGTCGAGTGACTCCGCGGACGGGTTGCGGTCGACGTTGGCGAAACCGAAATCACTGAGGTCGCGGGCCGGGAACACGTGCACGTGCAGGTGCGGCACCTCCAGCCCGGCGATGATGACGCCGGCGCGCTCGGCGTCGAAAGCCTTGGTCACCGCCTTGCCGATGAGCTGCGTCACCGACATCACCTTGCCGAACACGGCCGGATCCAGGTCCTGCCAGTTGTCCAGCTCGGCCCGCGGCACCACCAGGGTGTGTCCTTGTGTCATCGGCTCGATGGTCAGGAACGCCACCACCTCGTCGTCCTCGTAGACGAAACGGCCGGGCAGATCCCCGTTGATGATCATGGTGAAGACGGTCGCCATGGGTACCGAGCATAGTCAGCGACCAGCAAGCTCCCAGGGCGGCGTCAGTGCGGTGGCAGCTTGTTACCCGAGTGTGAACGACATGACCGAGCTGGCTGGTGCCCGGGCGGACCGGGGCCCGTACCCGGCCGCGCGGGAGACCCCCGTTCTGGACATCGTCATCCCGGTCTACAACGAGGAACGGGATCTTCCGGGCAGCGTGACCCGGCTGCACCGATACCTCGCCGAACAGGTGCCCTATGCCACCCGGATCACCGTGGCGGACAACGCAAGTACCGATTCCACGCTGGAGGTGGCGCAGCGGCTGGCCGCCGAGCTGCCCGGTGTCGAGGTGCTCCATCTGGACCGCAAGGGCCGCGGCGGGGCGCTGTACACGGCGTGGATGGCCTCGCCGGCCACGGTGGTGGCCTATATGGATGTCGACCTGTCGACCGATCTGTCGGCACTGATGCCGCTGGTGGCGCCGCTGCTCTCCGGGCATTCCGATGTGGCCATCGGCTCGCGGCTGGCGGCCTCGGCCCGGGTGACACGTGGTCCCAAACGCGAATTCATCTCGCGCTCATACAACTTCATCCTCCGTGGTGCGCTCGGTGCACAGTTCTCCGATGCCCAGTGCGGGTTCAAGGCGGTACGCGCCGACGTGGCACGTCAACTCTTGCCGCTGGTCGCCGACACCGGGTGGTTCTTCGACACCGAACTGCTGGTGATCGCCGAGCGGGCCGGGCTGCGCATCCACGAGGTTCCCGTGGACTGGGTGGACGACCCGGACTCGCGCGTCGACATCGTGGCGACCGCGATAGACGATCTCAAGGGCTGCTGGCGAGTGGGCCGCGCACTGGCGACCGGTGCGCTGCCGCTGCGCGAACTGCAAGCCAGTCTGGGCCGTGAACCGACGGTCTCCGGTGTGCCGGCCGGGCTGGTCGGGCAGCTGGCCCGGTTCTGCATCGTCGGGGTGATCAGCACCGTCGTCTACGCCCTGCTGTTCATCCTGTTGCACGCGGCGATGGGGGCCCAGGCGGCCAACCTCACGGCGTTGTTGCTCACCGCGATCGGCAATACCGCGGCCAACCGCGCGTTCACCTTCGGCATTCGGGGCCGCGCCGGGGTGGCCCGCCACCAGGCCAGCGGCTTGCTGGTCTTCCTGTTCGGGCTGGCCATCACCAGTGGATCGCTACTGGTGCTGCACCACTTCGGGTTGACCCGGGACAAGGCCGTCGAACTGTCGGTGCTGGTGCTGGCGAATCTGGTGGCCACCTTGGTGCGGTTCGTCGCGCTGCGCCAGGTGTTCGGGGTGCACCGGCACTAGCCGGCCTAGAGGATCGCGTCGGCGAGCCGGTCGAGCTGCTCGACCCCGGCGGTCGTCGGATGGAACAGCAGCCGATCGAACCCGAGGTCCCGATACCGTCGGACCGTGTCACGGGCGTCGTCGGGCGAGCTGACCATGTCGTCGACGTTCACCTGCGCGTACTCCGGGTTGAACCCGTAATACCTTGCCAGGTGGTTCTTTCCGGCGGCGATCGCCTGCTCGGGTCCGAGCCCGAAGTTCACCGATGCCTGCAGATATGGGTTGCCTGCCCGGCCGGCGCCGGCCCAGCCGGAGCGAATGCGCTGGACCAGTTCGGTCTGGACGTCATAGTGGCGGACAGCGCCGGCGGCCCAGCCGTCGCCGACGGTCGTCACCCGCCGGACCGTGGCGGACGACCGCCCGCCGAACAGCAAGGGAACCGATACGGGTGTGCACAACGCAGCATCGCCGTCGCCGGTCCAGAGTCGGCGCATCCGCTCGACCTGCTCGTCGAGGATCTTCCCTCGGCGGTCGAAGTCCGTTCCGGTGCTTGCATAGTCGTCGGCCCTGTTGCCCACACCCAGGCCGACGACAAGTCGTCCGCCGGATATCTGCGCCACACCGGCTATCTGCTTGGCCAGCGGCACCACCGGATACACCGGGGCGAGAAGGACATTCGCCACCAGCGCCACATCGGTGGTGGCGCCGGCCGCGGCGGCCAGTGCAATGAGCGAGTCGAGACCCGGGTAGCACAGCCGGTCGATCGTGGTGACGGATTCGAATCCGCGTTCCTCGGCGCGGCGCGCCCACTCTGTGATGCCCGTACCCGCCACCCCGGCAATGTGGTTCGGCAACCCGATTCCCAGTTTCACAGGACGTCCTTCGCTTCGATGGTGGAGTTGACGGCGGCAAGTGTCGCGTCGTATCGGCCCTCTCGTTGCGCATGACGCAGCGTTCGGGCGGCCTCGACGACGATTTCGGTCGCATCGGGGTGTGCGGCGAGCGTGGTCAGCACCTCGGTCACGAACGCCTCCGCATCGACCGAATCCGTGTGCGCCGGTCCGTGCATCTCGGTCGCGACACGGGGTGGTGCAATCTCGATGAGTTGGATGCCGCTGTGGCGCAGAAGGATACGGATGGCGTCGGTATAGGCATGCAGACCGGCTTTGGTTGCGCTGTAGGTCGGCGCGATGGCCAACGGCACGAACGCCAGCGCTGAGGTGACATTGACGACCACGGCATCCGGTCTGTTTTGCAGACCGGGCACCAGCAGCGAAGTCAGGGTGATCGGCCCGAGCAGATTGGTCGCGACGACCGAGGCCGACGTCGCCGGATCCGGCGCGGCGGGATTCTCCAGGGCCATCACGCCGGCATTGTTGATCAGCACGTTCAGGTCGGGCCGGCGGTGCTCGAGCATCGCGACGAAACGCCGGATGCACTCGGTGTCGGCGAGGTCAAGAGCATGCCATTGGATACCCGGGTAATCCTGTGCGAGGGCGTGCAGCGGCGCGGTGCGGCGGCCGGCAACCAGTACCTGATTGCCGCGGCGGTGCAGGGCGATGGCCAGGGCCCGCCCGATCCCGGTGCCGCCACCGGTGATGAGGACGGTGTTGCCGGTCAGATGCATGTCCTCAGCATCGACCGTTGGGGCTCGCGCAACCAGAAATCGGCGCCAAAGTGGCAAAAACAGGCTCTCGGCAAGCAAGGTACGTAGTGTTATCAACATCATGGAGCTTCTGGACGGTCATATTCTGCACGCGCTGCAGATTGCGCCGCGGGCACCGTTCCGGCGGATCGCCGAGGTCATCGGCGCCGGCGAGCAGACGGTCGCCCGGCGTTATCGGGCGCTGCGCCGCGACGGCGTCCTGCGGGTGGTCGGAGTGGTGAACCCGAGGGTCTACGGCGAGTGCCAGTGGATCGTGCGGGTGCACGCCAAACCGGACAACGTACCCAAGCTGGCCGAGGCCCTGGTTCGTTGGCCCGAGGTGACGCACGCCAATGTGCTGTCCGGTGGTACCGAGCTGATCTGTGTTGTCCGTGCGCCGATCGGTGATACCGGCGACGGCTTGCTGCACCGGTTGCCCCGCACGTCTGCGGTTCTCGATGTCCGAGTGAACTTGGTGCTCAAGGTTTTCGGACAGGCATCCGGTGGTCACTGGACCGGTCACGGCCGCCCTCTCGGTGAGGAGCAGATCGCCGCGTTGCAGCCGTCGCAGACCGCACGCCCGAATCGACCTGGCGCACCGTCCCCCGATGACCAACGGCTGCTCGACGCACTGGCCGATGACGGGCGTATCTCCGACAGTGCGTTGGCCGCACTCACCGGATGGTCACCGGCGCGGGTCAAGCGCCGGTTGGCAGCACTACAGGACTCCGACACCCTGTCCTACGACCTCGATGTGCTGCCCGAACGGCTCGGGTTCACGCTCAACGCCACCATTTGGATCTCGACCCCACCACGGCATCTCACCGCGACGGCCGAACAGATCGTGGTGCACGACGAGGTGGCCTCGGTCGTCGCGATCAGTGGCTCGGCCAACCTGATGGTCGTGGTGATATGTCGCGACGTCGAGCATTTCTATCGCTACCTGGCCGAGCGACTGGCCACCGTCGACCATATCCTGGCCTATGACGTCAGCATCCGTAGCAAGCGTCTCAAGCAGGTCGGTTCGCTGATTGCGCACGGCCGGTTGATCCGCGCCGGTTAACCGCCGATCAGCGCGTGCACGTCCGCGATCGCATAGGGCGAGGTGTCCTTGTGGTCTCGATATCCGATGAAACCCGGTGTGGGCTTGGCGAATTCACCTACGAAGCCGCCGGCGGCAATGAAGACCCGCCCCGTGACGTCCTTGGCCAGATCGCTGGCCAGGTAGCCGTAGGTGGGGGCCACGTATTCCGGCGCGGCGGCGTCCAGCGCACCATGGGCGCTGGCATCGTCGAGCAGGCCGCGCCTGTTCAGCTCGGCGATGTGCCGCTCGTAGTCCGAACCTTCGGACAGCCGGGTGCGTGCTCCCGGGCAGACCACGTTGGCGCGCACCCCATGCTCTTTCAGCTCCGCGGCGATGGCCAGGGTCAGGCCGTTGACGCCGCCCTTACCCGCCGGATATCCGGTGCCGCCGTAGTCGCCGAGGAAGGCGAAGGAACTGGTGTTGACGATCGCGCCGCCACCTTGGCGCACCATATGAGGCGCCGCCGCCCGGCATGTCTCGAAGGTCGTCAGCAGGTGTGCGTCGAGCATGTCGCGAAATTGTGCCGAGCTGACGTTGAGGATCGACGATCCGGCGGGCTCGGCTGTACCGGCGCAATTGACCAGGATGTCCAGCCGCCCGTGCGCCGCCACACACGCGTCGATCAGATTGTCGGCCACCTGCGGGTCGGCAGGTGTACCGGCGATGCCGATACCCGACACACGTTGTGCCGCAGCCGTGGTGGCTACTTCGTCGCGGCCGTTGACCACGACCGCGGCGCCGTTGGCGGCCAGGAGTTCGGCGACGGCGAGCCCGATCCCGCGGGTGCCGCCGACCACGACCGCGGCGCGGCCGGCCAGCAGCTCGCTAATCGGTCTTCGCCTCGGTGAACTCCATGGCGTCCATGTTCCAGTAGCCGCGCAGGTTGGTGATCAGGCCGGCGTCGTCCACCCGGTAGGTGAACACACCGCGCACACTGGCCACGAAGCCGTTCGGGAACTCGGTGCGCAACACCAGGATGTAGGCGATCTCGGTCGGCGAGCTGGACGGAAACCTCGCCTCGCAGGTGACGGTCAGCTTGTTCGGCCCGATATTGGTGTCGTAGAACGCCGCCAGCGCTTCCTTGCCGCGCACCCCGGTACCGCCGGGATTGGTGAGTGCGTCCCCGATCGGGTCCTCCACCAGGACGTCGTCGGCCATCAGGGCCAGCCAGCCCTCGCGGTCACCGGATTGCACACAGCGCCAAGAGGACTGGGATGCGGTCACGACGGGTGATTCAGACATGGTGCTCCTTGAATTCGCCGAAACGGTATTCCGGCAGGTGTCTACTCGAACTTTTCCTGCCGGAATACCGTTTCGCGCGAGGTGAGGTTCAGCGGTCGGCGTCGGTGTAGCGGATGACGCCGCGGATGTTGCGACCCTCCAGCATGTCCTTGTACCCGTCGTTGATCTGCTCCAGCTTGTACTGGCGGGTGACCATATCGTCGAGGTTGAGGCGGCCGGCTTTGTACATGGACAGCAGCTGCGGGATGTCGTGGTGCGGGTTGCCGCCGCCGAAGATGGTGCCTTGCAGGCGCTTCTGCAGCAGGGTCAGCATCGACAGGTTGAGCTTCACGTCGTTGCTGGCCATGTTGGCGACCGCCGTGGCCACCACGGTGCCGCCCTTGGCGGTGATGTTCATGTAGTGGTCGATGTCCTCGCCCTTGAGCTCGCCCACGGTGACGATGGTCTTGTGCGCCATCCGGCCCTGGGTGACCTCGGCAACCCCGGCCATCGCGGTGAAGATGTCGGGGTAGGCGTGGGTGGCACCGAATTTGAGTGCATTGTCGCGCTTGAACTCGACCGGGTCGACGGCGAAGATGTTGCGCGCCCCGGCATTGAGCGCACCTTGCAGCGCGCCGGTGCCGACACCGCCGACACCGACGATGACGACGTCGTCACCGGGGCGCACATCGCCACTGCGCACGGCCGAGCCGTAACCGGTGGTGACACCGCAGCCGACCAGGCAGGCCACCTCGAACGGGATGGTCGGATCGATCTTCACCACCGAGCTCTTGTGCACCACCATGTACGGGCTGAACGTGCCGAGCAGGGTCATCGGGATGACGGGCTGGCCGTTCTTGACGGCGTGGATGCGGTTGGTGCCGTCGGAGACCGCGGTCCCGCCGAGCAGCATCGCGCCCAGGTCGCACAGGTTACGCAGGCCCTCCTGGCAGGCCGGACATTCGCCACAGGACGGGATGAAGGACAGCACCACGTGGTCGCCGGGGGCCAGGTGCTCGACGCCGGGACCGACCTCGGTGACGATGCCGGCTCCCTCATGGCCACCGAGCACCGGGAATCCCGCCATCGGGATGTCGCCGGTCACCAGGTGATGGTCGGAGTGGCACATCCCCGAGGCTTCCATCTGGATCTTGACCTCGTCCTTGACGGGGTCGCCGATCTCGATCTCCTCGATCGACCACGGCTGGTTGAATTCCCAGATCAGAGCGCCTTTGGTCTTCATTTCTCCTGCTTTCGACGAGAGCCTCTCACACCAGACTAGAGGCTCTAGTTAGCCACATCACAGTGCCCCCAAGCAACCGCTTGGTGGTGACCTCACCAAATGGGGACGGGCGCTTCGCCGAGGGGGTAGTAGCCGGGCAGCTTCTCGCCGGCCACCGACCGCTCGATGCGTTTCTGCATCGTCGGGGTGAGGTCACCGGAGGTGATCAGGTCCATGAACGCCTTCTGCACATGGCCGAAGTCGAAGAAGTCCCGCTGCCATTCGATGAGCAGGTCATCGTTGAGCCGGAACCAGCTTCCGCCGATGCCGTAGATCTCATCTGTGCTGCCGTCGGACTTGTTGGCGATCTGCTTCCAGAAGCCGACGATCTCGTTCTGCTTGTCGTCGATGAGCACCTTCTGGTACTCGTACACCCAGTTCTCCAGGCCTTCCATCTCCAAACCGAGTGCGACATCCCGGATCTGGTCCCGGCCGATGCACATGACGTCTTCTTTGGGGCCGATGTTCCAGCCGTAGGTGGCGTCCTCGGTGTAGAAGTCCGCCAACGGTTTCCAGTCACCGGCGGCCTCGGCGTCCTGGTTGGCCTTGAGCCAGCGCTGGGTCCAGTCCTCGAGTGCTTCGCGCTTGGACGATGAAGTCATTGTTCGGCCTTTCAGTCTTTTTCGATCAGGGACAGTGCTCGGGTGGGACACATGTCGATGGCCCGTTCGACGTCCTCGCGGAGGTCATCGGGCGGCTCGGCGTCGAGGATCTCGACGACGCCGCGCTTGGGCACCTGGAAAACGTCAGGTGCCTCCAGTTCGCACATGGCGTGGCCCTGGCACAGGTCCTCGTCGAGTTCGATGCGGTAGCAGCCCATCTCAGGCCTTGTTTCGCCTGCGGTAGCGCACCTTGGCCGGCTGGGCCAGTTGAACCACCATCTTGGAGTGGTCGTTGCGGTAGCTCTCCGACGGCTGCGACATCTCGAACTCGTACTCGCGCAACAGCACCGAGAAGATTGCCTTGATCTGCATCTGCGCGAACGCCGCGCCCACGCAGCGGTGCTTGCCCGCGCCGAACGGGATCCAGGTCCACCGGTTGATCAGATCTTCCTGGCGGGGCTTCTCATAGCGGGCCGGGTCGAACGCGTCGGGGTCGGGGAAGTCCTCGGGGATCCGGTTGGAGATCGCCGGTGAGGCCGCCACCATCTGGCCCTTGTGGATCGGGTGTCCGGCGACCTCGAACTCGTCCTGGGCCACCCGCATCAGGATGATCAGCGGCGGGTGCAGGCGCAGCGTCTCCTTGAGGGCGTTGTCCAGGTTCGGGATCTGGCGCAGCGCATGGAAACTCACCTCCTGGCCGTCGGAGTACAGCTCGTCGAGCTCGGCCTGGATCTTGGCGTAGTAGTCGGGATGGCGCAGCAACTCGATCAGTGTCCATGACGAGGTGCCCGAGCTGGTGTGGTGGCCGGCGAACATCAGCGAGATGAACATGCCGGTGACCTCGTTGGCGGTGAAGCGCGGATTACCGTCGTCGTCGCGGATCGAGACCAGCACGTCGAGCAGGTCACGATCCTCCTTTCCCTTGGGAGGGTTGGCAATGCGGCCGTCCATGATCTCCTGCACCAGCGCAACGAGTTTGACGCGGGACTCGTCGCGGATGCGGAAGCTCTCGATGTCCAGGTACGGATCGACGTAGCACAGCGGGTCGGTGCCGCGCTCCAGCTGGTGGTAGTACTGGGCGAACCGACTGTCGAGCTGCTCGCGGAACTTCAGCCCGATCAGGCAGGCCGTCGAGGTGTAGATGGTCAGCTCCGAGAAGAAATCGAGGAGCTCGATCTCGCCTTCGTCGCCCCAGTCGGCGATGATCTTCTTGACTTCGTTCTCGATGGTGGCGGCGTGCCCCTTCATCTGCTCGCCGCGCAGCGCGGTGTTGTGCAGCATCTCGGCCCGGCGCTCGGGATCGGCATCGAAGACCACGCCCTCGCCGAAGATCGGCGTCATGAACGGATACGCCTCGGCCTGGTTGAGCTCGCTGTCGCTGGAACGGAAGAAGAACTCGTTGGCTTGCGACCCGGACAGCAGCACCACCTGTTTGTCGGCGAGCTGGAACCAGCCGGCGTCACCGCACTCCTCGCGGATCCGCTGCATCAGCCCGATCGGGTCGGTGCGGAACTCTTCCAGGTGACCGTGTTCCTGTCCTTCGCCACCCGAAACGCGCTGTACCTCTTCGACAGTGGTCACGTTTGCGGCATCCCTTCTTCGCCGAGCGCCAGCTTCTGGCGGTCCTTCACCTCGGTCAGCGGAGCCTCGGGCTGCAGCTCCATGTTTGCGATGAAGCCGCCGCGCGGGGTCTCGGCGACGAACGTGATCGCCCGGGCGAGGTCATCCGCGCGCAGGAAGTAGTCGTGGCGCGCCTGGCCCCACTTGGCCCAGTCCTCCAGCGCGGGTCCGATCAGCTCGGCGGGCAGGCTCCATCCCATCGAGGTCTTGGTCGGGCCGGGATGCACGATCGACGCGCGCACGCCGGTGCCTTCCAGCTCCATCTGATAGTTGGTGACCATCGCCACCAGGGCGGCCTTGGCCGCGCCGTAGGCGCCCATGTGCGGTCGCTGGCGCAGTGCCACATCGGATCCGACGAAGATCAGGTCACCGCGGCGGCGCTCGATCATGCCGGGCAACACCGCCGTCGCCACCCGGTTGGCGCCGACCAGGTGGATCTGGATCTGGGATTCGAACTGCTCGGTGCTGATCGCGTCGAGCTTGCCGAAATAGGTGTCACCGGCGCCGGCCACCAGGACCTCGATCTCGCCGAGTTCGGAGGTGGTCTGCTCGACCGCGGCCTTCACCGAATCGGGGTCGGTCACGTCCAGGTGCACGGCGATGGCCTCGCCGCCGTCGGCGCGGATCTGCTCGACGATCTCCTGCAGCTTGTCCACCCGGCGGGCGCCGAGCGCGACGGGAAAACCGTTGGCGGCAAGCCTGATCGCGGTCGCCTCACCGATGCCGGACGAGGCGCCGGCGACCAGGGCGGGTCGACGGTCGGGTAGCGGTTCAAAACGGGGCATGCAGCGGGCCTTTCAGCGGAGCTCGACGGTGATCGGGAGGTGAGCGAATCCGCGGACACTGCTGGAATGGACGCGGACGGCGTTGGCCTCGTCCACCTCGTATCCACGAATTCGCTTGAACAACTCGGTCAGCGCCACCCGGGCCTCCATGCGCGCGAGATGCGCGCCGAGGCAGAAGTGGGCTCCGCTGCCGAAACTCACCAGCTTCGGACCGATTTCGCGGTCGATGCGGTATTCGTCGGGGTTCTCGAAGACGCGCTCGTCGCGGTTGGCCGAGCCGATCAGCAGGATCAGCACATCGTCTTTCGGGACCACGGTGTCATAGAACGTCAGGTCTTCCACGACCGCGCGGGCCAGGATCTGGCTGGAGGCGTCATAGCGCAGCGTCTCTTCGACCCATGGGGTGACCAGGTCGTGGTTGTCGAACACCGGGGCCAGCTGGTCTGGATTCTTGTAGCCCCAGAAGGCGGCATTGGCAAGGAGTTTGGTGGTGGTCTCATTGCCTGCGACCACCATCAGGAAAAGGAACGCCATGATCTCGTCGTCGGTGAGCTTGTCCCCGTCGATCTCGGCTTCCACCAGTGCCGAGGTGAGGTCGTCGGAGACGTTCTTGCGGCGCCGCTTGACCATGTCGGCGTAGTAGACCAGCAGCTCGCCGGAGGCTTCGATGGCCGAGGTGGGCACATCGGCGACGCCGTCCTCGCGGTGCATCACGCCGTCGGCCAGCGCCCGGATCCGGACCCGATCCTCGTCGGGCACCCCCATCAATTCGGAGATGACGTCCATCGGCAACTTGCCGGCGAACTCGTCGACGTAGTCGAAGGTGGGGTTCTGCAGTGCCGCATCCAGATGCTGGTGGGCGATCTCGATGACCCGTCCTTCGAGCTCGCGGATGCGTCGCGGGGTGAAACCTTTGGACACCAGCGTGCGCAGCCGCAGATGGCCGGGATCGTCGAGGGCCAGGAACGACATCACCCGGTGGGCCTCGTCATTGCGGGAGATCGGATCGAGTGCCACACCATGCTTGTTGGACAAGGTGACGCTGTTCCGGAAGCCGGCCACCACGTCTTTGTGCCGGGACAGCGCCCAGAAGTTGCGCTGCTCGTTGTGATAGAGCGGGGCTTCGTCGCGCAGCCGCTTGTAGTACGGGTACGGATCTTCGTGGAAGTCGTAGTCGTACGGGTCGAGCAGTGGTGGCGCGGTGTTCAAGGTCATTTCTCATCTCCTAGGAGAAGGCCGACGACGTAGCTGAGCCGGTCGGCGATCTGGTGATAGGTGAAGGCGCCGCTGCCCGCATTGACGAGCGCGCCGAAGTAGGTCATCTCGAGGGCCGCCACGACGCGGGGGTCTGCGTCCGGACCGACGGCCGACCGGATGCGCCGGTGGATCTCGGATCCGATCCGGTCGCGCACCTTACGCACCGTCGGGTCACCACCGGTGAGCAGCGCGGCGGTGCACGCGGCGGCGACCTCGGGCTCGTCGGCGACCACCAGCGCCAGGCTGCGCAGTGCCCGCTCCACCCGGCTGTGCATGGAGTCGTTGACATCGGTGAAGTACGGCACCTGCTTGACCAGATCCAGGTAGACCTCGGCGATCAGGTGATTCTTGGACGAGAAGTAGGTGTAGGCGGTGGCCGGGGCGACCTTGGCGCGCGCGGCCACCGCACGCACCGTGAGGTCCGAGTACGACGACTCGCGCAGCATTTCCATCCCGGCGGTGAGGACCTTGCGGAAGGTCTCTTCCTGCCGGCGGTTGCGCGGAGTTTCGGCCGCCTCGCTGGTAACGGCAGCCACGGCATCGCTGGACACATGTCCAAGTTATCCGAAGGCCGGGTGATTGGGCAAGCTTCCGCATCAAAGATGCACTGAAATGGTGCTATTGACGGTTCCCCGGCATCGCACTCTTGCCACTGCGGCGCGCCTGCGGCTATCGTTCGGATGAACGCCACCGGACAGTTGTCCAGAAACGGTTCGGTCCGGGTTGGCCCGATGCAGGTAAGGGGAGTGCGGATGTCGCTGATCGCCGACCGCGAGAGCAGACTGCTCATCGACGGCAAGCTGGTCACCGGGAATGGTGGGACCTTCGAGACCATCAACCCCGCGACGGAGGAAGTGCTCGGCGTCGCCGCCGACGCCGACGAAACCGACATGTCGGCCGCCATCGGCGCGGCCCGCACGGCGTTCGACGACACCGACTGGTCGACCAACACCGCGCTTCGGGTGCGCTGCCTGCGCCAACTGCGCACAGCGATGCAGGACCACATCGAAGACCTGCGTGAGCTGACCATCTCCGAGGTGGGCGCGCCGCGCATGCTGACCTCCGGCGCACAGCTGGAAGGCCCGGTCGACGATCTGGCATTCTCCGCCGACACCGCCGAGAACTACCAGTGGCGCACCGACCTCGGACATGCGACCCCGCAGGGCATTCCGACCAACCGGACGGTGGCACGTGAGGCGGTCGGCGTGGTCGGTGCCATCACCCCGTGGAACTTCCCGCACCAGATCAACCTGGCCAAGATCGGCCCCGCGCTGGCCGCGGGCAACACACTGATCCTCAAGCCGGCGCCCGACACCCCGTGGGCGGCCGCCGTGCTCGGCGAACTCATCGCCGAGCACACCGAATTCCCGCCCGGAGTCATCAACATCGTCACCTCCGACGACCACGGCGTCGGCGCGCTGCTGTCCAAAGACCCGCGGGTGGACATGGTTTCGTTCACCGGGTCGACGGCCACCGGACGCGCCGTGATGACCGACGCCGCGCTCACCATCAAGAAGGTGTTCCTGGAACTCGGCGGGAAGTCGGCGTTCCTGGTGCTCGACGACGCCGACCTGAACGGCGCCTGCGCGATGGCGGCGTTCACCGTCGCCATGCACGCCGGCCAGGGCTGCGCCATCACCACCCGTCTGGTGGTGCCCCGGGCCAGGTACGACGACGCCGTCGAATCGGCGGCCGCGACGCTCGGCGGGATCAAGCCGGGTGACCCGAACAGCAAGCGCACCGTGTGCGGTCCGGTGATCTCGGCGCGCCAGCGTGACCGGGTGCAGTCCTACCTGGACCTGGCACTGCAGGAGGGCGGCCGGTTCGCCTGCGGCGGTGGTCGACCCGCCGATCGGGATACCGGCTACTTCATCGAACCGACCGTCATTGCGGGCCTGGATAATTCGGCCCGGGTCAGCCGCGAGGAGATCTTCGGCCCGGTGCTGACGGTCATCGCCCACGACGGCGACGACGACGCGGTGCGGATCGCCAACGACTCGCCGTACGGGCTGTCGGGCACGGTGTTCTCCGGTGACGACGCCCGCGCACAGGCTGTCGCCTCCCGGTTGCGGGTCGGCACCGTCAACGTCAACGGCGGCGTCTGGTACTCGGCCGACGCCCCGTTCGGCGGCTACAAGCAGTCCGGGGTCGGCCGCGAGATGGGTGTGGCCGGCTTCGAGGAATACCTGGAAACCAAGCTCATCGCGACGATCGCCAACTGAAGGAGAACCACTATGGGACAGTTCGACAACAAGGTGGGCATCGTCACCGGTGCCGGTGGCGGGATCGGCCAGGCGTACGCCGAGGCACTGGCCCGTGAAGGTGCGGCCGTGGTGGTCGCCGATATCAACCTCGAGGGCGCCCAGAAGGTCGCCGACGGTATCAAGGGCGAGGGCGGAAACGCCCTTGCGGTGCGCGTCGACGTGTCCGACCCGGAGTCGGCCAAGGAAATGGCCGCGACCACGCTCTCGGAGTTCGGTGGTATCGACTACCTGGTGAACAACGCCGCCATCTTCGGCGGGATGAAGCTGGACTTCCTGGTGACTGTCGACCCCGAGTACTACAAGAAGTTCATGAGCGTCAACCTCGACGGTGCGCTGTGGTGCACGCGCGCGGTCTACAAGAAGATGGCCAAGCGCGGCGGCGGCGCGATCGTCAACCAATCGTCCACGGCGGCATGGATGTACGCGAACTTCTACGGTCTGGCGAAGGTGGGCATCAACGGTCTCACCCAGCAGCTGTCCCGCGAGCTGGGCGGTCAGAACATCCGGATCAACGCCATCGCGCCCGGCCCGATCGACACCGAGGCCAACCGCAGCACCACCCCGCAGGAGATGGTCGCCGACATCGTCAAGGGAATCCCGCTGTCGCGCATGGGACAACCGGAGGACCTGGTCGGCATGTGCCTGTTCCTGCTCTCGGATCAGGCCAACTGGATCACCGGGCAGATCTTCAACGTCGACGGCGGACAGATCATCCGCTCATGAAGCTGGGGTACATCGGCCTGGGCAACCAGGGCGCACCGATGGCCAAACGGTTGGCCGACTGGCCGGGCGGGCTGATCGTCTTCGACGTCCGCGCCGAGTCGATGACCCCGCTGGCGGAATTGGGCGCGACGCCTGCCACCAGCGTGGCCGAGGTCGCCAAGGCAGATGTCATCAGCGTGACGGTGCTCACCGATGCCCAGGTGCGCGAGGTGGTGGGCCAACTCGGCGAGCACGCGGCACCGGGCACGGTCATCGCGATCCACTCCACCATCGAGCCCGGTACCGCGCCCGAGCTGGCCGAGCAGCTGGCCCCCAAGGGTATTCACATCGTCGACGCCCCGGTCAGCGGCGGCGCGGGTGCCGCCGACAAGGGTGAGCTGGCCGTCATGGTCGGCGCCGGCGACGAGGCCTATGAAGTGGTCAAGCCGGTCTTCAAGAAATGGGCGTCGCTGGTGGTGCGCGCCGGCGAACCCGGGGCGGGAACCCGGATGAAGTTGGCCCGCAACATGTTGACGTTCATCGGATTCGCGGCGTCCTGTGAGGCGATGGCGCTGGCCGAGGCGGCCGGCATCGACCTGCAGAAGCTGGGCCGGGTGGTCCGGCACAGCGATGCGCAGAGTGGCGGTCCCGGTGCGATCATCCTGCGTGACGACACCGCGCCGCTGTCACCGGATCACTGGCTCTATCAGATGTTCACCCACACCCGTGGTCTCGCCGAAAAGGACCTGACGCTGGCGCTCGGGCTCGGTGACGTGGTGGGAGTGGACCTCCCGTTGGCGAAGGTGGCGCTGGACCGCCTGGCTGACGGTCTCGGAGTACCGCACACGAAGGAGTAGGCAGTGAGTTCTGACGATCGCCGCAAGCAGGGCCTGCAGAAGATGAACGAGGTCTACGGCTGGGAGATGCCCGACATCCAGGGCGACCCGTACTTCGATCTGACCGTCGAGCATCTCTTCGGCACCATCTGGACCCGGCCGGGACTGTCCATGCGGGACAAGCGTCTGCTGACGCTGGCCGCGGTCACCGCGGTGGGCAACTCGGATCTGGCCGAGATCCAGGTCAACGCCGCGCTGCACAACGGCGAGATCACCGCCGAGGAGCTCAAGGAGGTCTCGGTGTTCCTGACCCACTACCTCGGTTTCCCGTTGGGCTCCAAGCTGGACGGCGCGGTGAGCAAGGTGGTGCGCAACCGCAAGAAGGCCGCCGAGAAGGGCACCGGGGAAGACAAAAGAGGCAATGTGAACGCCGCGGTGAAGATGCACTCCGGGGGCAACGTCGATGACAAGTAGGTACGCCGCACTCAGCCGCGACCAGTTGGCGACATTGGTCCCCGAGCTGTTGCTGATCGGCCAGTTGATCGACCGGTCCGGAATGGCTTGGTGCATCTCGTCCTTCGGCCGCGAGGAGATGCTCCAGATCGCCATCGAGGAGTGGGCGGCGTCCAGCCCGCTCTACACCCGGCGGATGCAGAAGGCGCTCAAGTACGAGGGCGTCGACATCTTCACGCTGTTCAAGGGACTGCAGCTGGACATCGGTGCGCCGCCGCAGTTCATGGATTTCCGCTACGTCGTGCATGACCGCTGGCACGGCGAGTTCTACCTGGATCACTGCGGTGCGCTGCTCGACGTGGAGCCGATGGGCGAGGAATACGTCAAGGGCATGTGCCATGACATCGAGGACCCCACCTTCGACGCCACCGCGCTGGCCACCAATCGCAAGGCCCAGGTCCGGCCGATTCACCGGCCGCCCAGGGCATCGACCGATCAGCACCCGCACTGCCGGTGGACCGTCATCATCGACGAGTCCTACCCGGAGGTGCCGTTCATTCCTGCGATGGATGTCGTCGGCGCCACCCATGCCCACTCGTGTGAACTGGATGCGATAGATCCGGATGACGAAGGCATGGCCGACTATTCGGGTGAGTTGCTCGCCGACGTCGACTTCGCGGCGTTCTCGCATTCGGCGCTGGTGCGGATCGCGGACGAGGTGTGCCTTCAGATGCACCTGCTGGTGAAGTCCTTCACCATCGCCGTGGAGAAACGCGCCAAGGACGATGTGGCGCTGGCCCGGTCGATTCGCACCAAACAGCTGATCGGCATCGCCGGGGTGGCGGCCGAGCGAATCCACAAGGCGCTCAAGTGCAGCGGCGACGCGGCGGGTGCGCTGCGGGTGCTGGAACTGCACCCGCTGCTCAACCCGGCCGCCTACGTGTCGGCCGACATCGACCCGGGCTTCGTGCACGTGCGCCGCTCACCGGCCTACGAGGACGGTTCCTGGATCTCGCTGGTCTCGCCGGTGGTCGACGCCCCGCTGCAGGCGATCGTGACTGCCGTCGACCCGCACCTGCGCGCCGAGGTCTCCGGCACCGAGACGGATTGGACCGTGCGCATCATCGAAACCGACACCGCGGCAAAGAAACTGCCCGAGGTCGAGGTGTGCGAGTTCAGCGGCGGCGCGTCGTGGGTGTTCGAGGAACGCAAGTCACTCCCGCTCACCGTCGTCTGATGGACCTGTCCACGGCCCACACCGCCAAGGCCGCGGCGGCCAGGCCGGCCCCCACCACGCTGGCCTGCGTCCACCCGCCGCGAGCGTAGGCGACCGTGGCGGCCAGCGCCCCGGCGCCGGTGCCGACGGCGTAGTACACCATGTATCCGGCGATCAGCCGGGTGGTGGCCGGGTTCGTCTCGCCGGGCCCGGAAGCCACGATGAGATGCTGGTTGATGACGTGCAATGCCTCGCCGGCGAAGTCGAGAACCAACAGGCCGGCCGCCAGCAGCCACAGCGACCTCGGGGTCTGTGCGATGGCCAGCCAGGACACCAGGAAGGCCAGCAGTAGCAGGCCGGTGGCCAACTCGGCGCGCCCGCGGTCGGCCCACCGTCCGGCTCCCGCCGCGCCGAGGGCGCCGGCCGCACCGACGATCCCGAACAGTCCGATCTGTGCGGGCGTGAGATGCCACGGCTCGGTGGCCAGCGGCAGGGCCATCGCGCCCCAGACGGCGCCGAAACTCGCGAACATCAATCCGCCGATCAGGCTGCGAACCAGGAAAGTCCGGTCGTGCAGGGATAATTCGACCACCGAGGTGACGGAGCGACGATAGGCAACCGGGTCTTTGGCGATGGTGTCGCGCGGTAGCGCCCGGGCCAGCCACGCCGCGACGGCAAGCATGACGGCGGCGGCACAACCGAACACCGCGGAGCAGACCAGGAACATCGCCGGGTCGGCCTACAGCGAGTACGTGTTGACGGCGCGCGGCAGGGAGCTGTTCCACCTCGTGGTGGCGTTGCGCGAATGGGGCGCGGACCACGCGTTCGAGGACGAGGAACCGCGCACCACCTTCGTCGACGGGCGCACCGGCGGGGCGCTGCCACGGTTGCGCTACCAGACGCCCGACGGCGCCGACATCACTCCCGAGGACACCCGTCCGGTCCGGCCGGACGGGTGGGTGGCGCCCTAAGGACGCAGCGCCGGGGCGACCCAGCGGCGTAGGTAGGAGCGCAGCTGGGCACCGGTACGCGGCGGGCGGCCGGGATCGATGACGAAGGACTGGATGATCCGCAGCAGGTGCTCGGCGAGTTCGTCGAGGTCGGCGTCGTCGAATCCGGCCGCGACCCAATCCACATCGAACCGGCGCACCACCGACTGCGCGAACTGCAGGGCGATATCCGAGGTGACCGATTCGGTCAGCGCAGGAGTACGACCGGGGGCCAGCAGCAACCCGATGTGCTTGTCCTTGGGCAGCCACTCCAGCGCGGTGGCGATCGCCTCGACGGCGGCGTCCATCGGATCGGTCAGGCCCTGGATATGGTTGGCCAGCCGGTCCAGGAAATCGGTGGCCGCCACCACACCGGCCTGCATCAGCAAGGCGTCGGTACTGGGGAAGTAGCGGTACACCGTCTGCCGGGTCACGCCCAGCGTGCGCGCGACATCGGCGATCGAGAAATCGGCGCCGCGCTCATCGATGGCCTTACCCGCGGCGGACAGAATCCGGCCGACCGCCTCCTCGTCGGACGCCGGGGCGTCGCCGGACCAGCCGTGGGTGCGCACCCGGGAATCTTAAAGGACTACCGGTAGGAAACCTGCAGGTCCTTGACCCCGTTGATCCAGCCGGAGCGAAGCCGCTGGGGTTCGGCCAATTTCGAGATGTCCGGAATCCGGTCGGCGATCTCGTTGAACATCAGCTTGATCTCCATGCGGGCCAGGTTGGCGCCGATGCAGAAATGCGCGCCGTTGCCGCCGAACGCCAGGTGCGGGTTCGGGTTGCGCAAGATGTCGAATTGGAAGGGCTTGTCGAAGACTTCCTCGTCGTAGTTGGCCGAGCTGTAAAACAGGCCGACCCGCTGTCCCTTGCGGATCGCGACCCCACCCAGCTCGGTATCGGCGGTGGCGGTGCGCTGGAAGCAATGCACCGGGGTGGCCCACCGGATGATCTCCTCGATGGCGGTGTCGGGCCGTTCCCGCTTGAAAAGCTCCCACTGGTCCGGGTTTTCGAAGAACGCGTTCATCCCGTGGGTCATCGCGTTGCGGGTGGTCTCGTTGCCGGCCACCGCCAGCAGGATGACGAAGAACGCGAACTCCACGTCAGTGATGGACTCACCATCCAGGTCGGCCTGCACCAGCCGGGTGACGATATCGTCGGCCGGGCACTTCCGGCGGGCCTCGGCCATGTTGTAGGCATAGCCCATCAACTCGGCATTGGCCATCGTCGGGTCGGAGTCGAAATCCGGATCGTCGGTGTTCATGATCGCGTTCGACCAGTGGAAGATCTTCTCGCGGTCTTCCTCCGGGACACCGATCAGGTCGGCGATGGCCAGCAGCGGCAGGCCCATCGCGACGTCGTCCACGAAATTGCCGGAGTCCTTGGCCGCGGCGGCGGCCACGATATCCCGGGCAGCGACCGCGAGCTTCTCCTCCAGGGCGGCCACCGAGCGCGGGGTGAACAGCCGCGACACCAGCTTGCGCAGCCGGGTGTGTTCGGGCGCGTCGTGGTTGATCAGCAGCGCCTTGGTGAGGTCGAGCTGGTCGGCGGTGACCCCGTCGGGCAGCCGCATGACCGCGCCCTTGACGTTGGTCGACCACAGATCGCCGTTGCGCGAGATGGCCTTGATGTCCTCGTGGCGGCTGATCACCCAGTAGCCGCCGTCGTCGAAGATCGACTCACCCTGCTCGTTCCACCACACCGGTGCGGTCTTGCGCAGCTCCGCGAACTCGGTCACCGGGATGCCACGTAACAGCACGTCGGGATCGGTGAAGTCGATCCCCGGGGGCAGGAACGGACAGGCATTCGTGGTCGTCATCGACATCCTCCTGATGTGAGCTACCGCACTCGCTGCATCGACCATACACTGAATGAGCAACTGTATGGCCGCGGCTTCGGAGTGTGCATGGGCGGCGAGCGATAAGGTGGGCACTCGTGCGCGTCCTCGTGATCGGATCCGGTGCCCGTGAACATGCCCTGCTGCTGGCGCTGAGCCGCGACCCCGGCGTCGACTACCTGGCCGTGGCGCCCGGTAACGCCGGTACGGCCACGGTCGCCGAGCAATACGACGTCGATGCGACGTCCGGTGAGGCCGTCGTCGCGCTGGCCCGGCGGCTGGCCGCCGACCTGGTGGTCATCGGTCCCGAAGTGCCGTTGGTGCTGGGTGTCGCCGACGCCGTCCGGGCAGCGGGCATCGCATGCTTCGGGCCCTCCAAGGACGCCGCCCGCATCGAAGGGTCCAAGGCGTTCGCCAAGGACGTGATGACCGTCGCCGGGGTGCGTACGGCAAGCAGCGAGATCGTCGACAACCCCGGCCACCTCGATGCCGCCCTGGACCGTTTCGGACCCGCGGCTGGCCAGCAGGCCTGGGTGGTCAAGGACGACGGACTCGCCGCCGGCAAGGGTGTCGTCGTCACCGCCGATCGTGAAACCGCCCGCGCGCACGCCGCCTCGTTGCTCGACGCCGGCCACCCGGTGCTGCTGGAGTCGTTCCTGGACGGGCCCGAGGTGTCGCTGTTCTGCCTCGTCGACGGTGAGACGGTGGTGCCGCTGCTGCCGGCCCAGGACTTCAAGCGGGTGGGCGACCGCGACACCGGCCCCAACACCGGCGGGATGGGCGCCTACACCCCGCTGCCCTGGCTGCCGGCCGACGTGCTGGCCCAGATCGTCGATGAAGTGGTCAAACCGGTTGCCGCCGAGCTTGTTTCGCGTGGGAGCTCGTTTTCCGGACTGTTGTACGCGGGGCTGGCGATCACCTCGACCGGCCCTGCTGTGGTCGAATTCAACTGCCGCTTCGGCGATCCCGAGACCCAGGCCGTGCTGGCCCTGCTGGAATCACCACTGGGCACACTGCTGCACGCCGCCGCCACCGGCACGCTGGCCGGGCAGCCACCGCTGCAGTGGCGCGTCGGTTCTGCCGTCACGGTGGTGGTCGCCGCCGAGAACTACCCGGGGCGGCCGCGCGTCGGCGACGTGATCACCGGATCCGAGGCCGACGGGGTGCTGCACGCCGGCACCAGCAGGCGCGACGACGGTGCCATCGTGTCCGCGGGTGGGCGGGTGTTGTCGGTCGTGGGCGCCGGTGCCGACCTGTTCGAGGCGCGGGCCGCCGCCTACCGGTTGATCGACTCGATTCGCTTGCCCGGCGGCCATTTTCGCACCGACATCGGGCTGGCCGCGGCCGAAGGCCGCATCTCGGTCTAGCGCCGGGTTGTCTCAGGCGACCAGAAACGGACCCATCCAGGCGGCCT
Source organism: Mycobacterium sp. BMJ-28 (assembly GCF_054404835.1). Taxonomy (NCBI): domain Bacteria; kingdom Bacillati; phylum Actinomycetota; class Actinomycetes; order Mycobacteriales; family Mycobacteriaceae; genus Mycobacterium; species Mycobacterium sp. BMJ-28. The sequence continues at coordinate 664,178 of NZ_CM136783.1, forward strand.
CCGCGGGCAGTTGCGAACTCCAGAACGCACCGTCGTGGCCGCCGGGTGAGAAGCCGCCCGACGGCGGGGTGGGCAGCTGGGCGATGAACTGCCGGGTCGCCGAGGCGAACGGATCACTGTTGCCGATGTCGATCCGGATCGGGATGGAGCCCAGCGCGGGCTGACCCCACACGCTGTTGGCCGCATAGTCATCGGCGCCGTCGAAAGCGCCGGGCGCCGTCGCCCCCGACGAGGTCCACAGGGCCGGGCTGACCGCGCAGATGGCCGCGGTACGCGCCGGGCCCAGCCGCGAACCGAGTAGCAACGCCCCGTAGCCGCCCATCGACCAGCCCAGAAAACCCACCCGGGAGGTGTCCAGCCCCTGACCGGCCAGCATCGGGATCAGCTCGTCGAGCACCATCGCGCCGGCGTCGTCGCCGTCGGCGCGCTTGTGCCAGTACCCGCCGCCGCCGTCGACCGCCACCACCGCGAACGGCGGAATCCCAGTGGCCACCGCCTGGGCCAGGCCATCCTCCACCCCGCCGGCCATCACCGTCGCGGCGTCACTGCCCTTCCCGTGCAGGGCGATCACCGGGCGCAGCGGCGCCGTCTGGCCGGGCGGGCGGGCGATCGCCCAGTTGGTCGGGATACCGCCGCGGGCCGCCGAGACGAACGATCCCGTGACATAGGTGGGGGCCGGCGCGGCCGGTGGCGGGGCCAGCGGCGCGCCGACACTCGTCATCGCCACCGATGGGGTGGCCGCTTTCGGGGCGTTCGGCAGCGAGCCCAGTGCGTAGGCACCTGCCGCACCCGCCGCCGCGCCGAGGCCCCACCGCATCACGGTCCGGCGCGTCACGTCTGGCATGCGGGCCATCATGCCATCGGGCGCCGGGCGATCTTGTGCAGTGGCTTGGCGTTTGCCGAAAAACCCCCATACAGCAGGCCATTTGCTGGCACCATGCAAGGCGTGACAGCGGCGGTGACCCCCAAGGGAGAGCGGCGACGGGGTGCACTCGTCACGGCCGCGGCCGATCTGCTGTGCGAAGGCGGAATCGACGCGGTGCGCCATCGGGCTGTGGCGCGACGGGCCGGTCTGCCGCTGGCGTCGACGACGTACTACTTCTCCTCGCTGGAAGATCTGATCGCCAAAGCCGTCGAACAGCTCGGCGCGCGCGAGGCCGAACAGCTCAAGACACAGGTGGCGACGCTGTCCCGGCGCAGGCGTGGCGCGGAGTCCACGGCCGATCTGCTGGTCGATCTGCTGGTCGGCGACGATCCCGGGTCCCGGGTGCCGGAACTGATCTCCCGCTACGAGCGCTACATCGCCTGCGCGCGCCAGCCCGAACTGCGTGATATCCAGCGCCGGATCCTGCGTCAGCGCACCGACGCCGTGGTGGAGGTGGTCGAGCGATCCGGCCGAACGGTGCACACCGAATTACTCACGGCGATGGTCCGTGCGGTCGACGGTGCGGTGGTCGCCGCCCTCGTCGACGACGGCGACACCCCGCGCGAGACCGCCCGCGCGACCTTGATGGACGTGATCGACGTTCTCGCGCCGTTCGACTGACTCGTAAGCTGTGTGGTCGTGAGCATCCCGAACGTCCTGGCCAACCGCTACGCGAGCGATGAAATGGTGGCCATCTGGTCCCCCGTTGCCAAGATCGTCGCCGAGCGCAGACTCTGGATCGCCGTGCTGCGCGCGCAGGCCGAACTCGGCGTGCCGGTGCCCGACGGGGTGGTCGAGGACTACGAGCGGGTGGTGGACAACGTCGACCTGGCCTCGATCGCCGAGCGCGAACGCGTCACCCGCCACGACGTCAAGGCCCGCATCGAGGAGTTCAACGCGCTGGCCGGCCACGAGCACGTGCACAAGGGCATGACCAGTCGCGACCTCACCGAGAACGTCGAGCAGCTGCAGATCCGGCGGTCGCTGGAACTGGTGCACGCGCACGGCGTGGCCGTCGTCGCGCGACTGGCCGAGCGCGCCGTGCTCTACCGCGAGCTGGTGATGGCCGGCCGTTCGCACAACGTCGCGGCCCAGGCCACCACGCTGGGTAAGCGCTTCGCGTCAGCGGCCGAGGAGATGCTGGTGGCCTTGCAGCGGCTGCGCGACCTCATCGACCGTTACCCGCTGCGCGGGATCAAGGGCCCGATGGGCACCGCACAGGACATGCTCGACCTGTTCGACGGCGACACCGACCGGCTGGCCGACCTGGAGCGTCGGGTCGCTCAATTCCTGGGATTCACAGATGTTTTCACCAGCGTCGGGCAGGTGTACCCGCGCTCGCTGGACCACGATGTGCTCTCGGCGCTGGTGCAGGTGGGGGCCGGGCCGTCGTCGTTCGCCCACACCATCCGGCTGATGGCCGGGCATGAACTGGTCACCGAGGGTTTCGCGCCGGGACAGGTCGGGTCCTCGGCAATGCCGCACAAGATGAACACCCGGTCCTGTGAACGCGTCAACGGTCTGCAGGTGATCCTGCGCGGGTACGCCTCGATGGCAGCCGAATTGGCAGGCGCGCAATGGAATGAGGGCGACGTGTTCTGTTCGGTGGTGCGCCGCGTCGCGCTGCCCGATGCGTTCTTCGCCGTCGACGGCCAGACCGAGACCTTCCTGACGGTGCTCGATGAATTCGGCGCCTACCCCGCGGTCATCCAGCGCGAGCTGGACCGCTACCTGCCGTTCCTGGCCACCACCCGGATCCTGATCGCCGCGGTGCGCGCCGGCGTGGGACGGGAAGCCGCCCATGAGGTCATCAAGGAGCACGCGGTGGCCGTCGCGCTGGCGATGCGGGAAAAGGGTGCCGAGCCAGACCTGTTGGACCGGCTGGCGGCCGACCCGCGGCTGCCGCTGGACCGGGTCGCGCTCGACGCGGCACTGGCCGACCGGGCGGCGTTCAGTGGGGCGGCGTCGGCTCAGGTGGATGCGGTGGTGGGCGCGGTCGACGAACTGGTGAGCCGCTACCCGGAGGCGGCCAAGTACACCTCGGGTGCCATCTTGTGATGCTGGCGGATCTCACCGATCTGGACCGCTTCGCCGCGGGCTTTCCCCATGAACTGTTCGCCGTGCACCGGCGTACGGCACCGGTGTACTGGCATGAGCCCACCGAGCACACCCCGGACGGGGAAGGGTTCTGGTCGGTCGCCGGCTATGCCGAAACGCTTGCGGTACTTCGTGATCCGGCCACCTTCTCATCGGTGACCGGCGGGTCTCGGCCGTTCGGCGGGACCCTGCTGCAGGACCTGTCCGTCGCCGGCCAGGTGCTCAACATGATGGATGACCCCCGGCACGCGCAGATCCGCAGGCTGGTGTCCTCGGGGCTGACCCCGCGGATGATCCGCCGGGTCGAAGACGACCTGCGGGCGCGGGCGGGCCGGCTGCTGGACGCGGTGGCGCCGGGTGTGCCGTTGGACTTCCTGGTCGACGTGGCGGCCGAGTTGCCGATGCAGATGATCTGCATCCTGCTGGGCATACCGGAATCGGAACGGCACTGGCTCTTCCACGCGATCGAGCCGCAGTTCGACTTCGGTGGCGCGCGCACCGCTGAAGTCGGGCAGATGACCGCAGAAGAAGCCGGCTCGCGGATGTATACGTTCGGGCAGGAACTGATCGCGGCCAAACGCGCCGAACCGACCGACGACATGCTGTCGGTGGTGGCCAACGCCGCCGATGCGGAGTTGTCGGATCTGGAGCTGTATCTGTTCTTCAGCCTGCTGTTCAGCGCGGGCGCCGAGACCACCCGCAACGCCGTCGCCGGCGGACTGCTGGCGCTGATCGAGCATCCCGCCCAGCTCCAGATGCTGCGCGCGGATATGTCGTTGCTGCCCAGTGCGATCGAGGAGATGGTGCGCTGGACCTCGCCGTCGCCGTCCAAGCGGCGGACCGCGACCCGCTCGGTGTCCCTGGGCGGGTGCCCGGTCGAGGCGGGGCAGAAGGTGCAGGTGTGGGAAGGCTCGGCCAACCGCGACGAGTCGGTGTTCCCCGATGCGGACGTCTTCGACATCACCCGTAAACCGAATCCGCACTTGGGTTTCGGTTACGGGGTGCATTACTGCCTGGGTGCCAACCTGGCCCGTCTGGAGCTGCGGGTGCTGTTCGAGGAGCTGCTGGCGCGGTTCTGCGCTGCCGAGCTGGTGGCACCGGTGGAGTGGACGCGCAGCAACCGGCACACCGGGATGCGTCATCTCTTCTTGCGATTTGTGGAGCGATAGCCGTAATGGTTACGGCTATCGCTCCACAAATCGCCGGTTCAGCGCTGCCTTGATCTCTGCAACCACGCGTTCGGGGTATTCGTTGAGGTCGAGCCAGGTGAATCGCAGCACCTGCCAGCCCGCGAGAATCAGCGCGTTCTGACGGACGCGATCGTGATTGAAGTCATCAGGCTCACTGTGGAACGCCCAGCCATCGGCTTCCAGGGCGAGTTTCGCGGCAGAAAACCCGTAGTCGACTTTGTAACCGGCCACGCGATGGTTGGCGATCCAGCCGACGATGCCGGCCTGTCGCAGAATTCTCCCGAGCAGCCTTTCGGCTTCGGATCGGGTGCCGTCTGCAGCTCCGAGCAAGAGGATGCGAGCGCGCGGCGACCCATGCCTGCCCTTGTTGTTGAGATGGCTCTTCCACAGTTCGGGTAGTCCCAGATGTCGTTGCAGGGCAGTATCCATGATCTTGGGGCCGCCCCCGCGCCGGGCCGCGGCCTCGACGACGGTCAGCGGCAGGGCCGTGACGCGGAGATCCGATCGTTCGATGACCTCGGCCGGGTCGAGATCTCGGCGCCTAAGTTTGGTGCCGGGCTGGAATCGGAGCCGGCGACTTCTGGACACTGTCACCTCGACCACTTCGGGCGCGTACCGCGTCAGCTGATGCCACCAGGCTGCGGCAAGCCCGCTGGCGACTGCGTCGGTCCCGTACGACCACACGGCGGCACGGACCCGCGCGGCGTCGGTGAACTGCCGGTCGTCGGCGAAAAAGACGCCGCGTGCGCACCGCCGCCACTGGCCACTGCGAACGCGGTAGTCGACGTCGTCCTGACTGAGCCCCGCCATTCGGGCCTGTGCCAGGGTGATGACTCCGTCGTGGTCGCGCAGTAAATCCTGGAGCATGTCGGTTCCGACGCGGTCCAGCGCCGATCGGTTCCAACCTCAGCGATTTGTGGAGTAAAACCCGTAATGGTTACGGCTTGCGCTCCACAAATCGCTCAGGACTTGAGCCGAATGCCTGCGGCGTGCAATTCCAGCAGGGCCAGGCCGCGGATCGCCATCCGGTCGTCGCGACGCCAGGCGCCGATCGGGTCGGGGTCGACCGCGGTGAGCTTGGCCAGCGGCCGGTTGGCCAGGGCGCGCATGGCCAGCAGCTCCTGGCCGGCATGGCTGGAGGCCAACGACAACACCATCAGCTTGCGGCGGAAGAACCGCACGCGCAGGAACAACCAGGGCATCGCCACGGCGAGGATCGGGGTGGCCGCCACGGCCAGCGCCAGCACCCACGCCAGCCAGCTCGCCGTGACATCGAGGCTGTGGCCGGCACCGGCGATCTCGTCGGCCGCGCGGCTGGCGGCCTTCAGCGGCCCGGCCAGCGTGCCACCGATCAACGGGACGTCGTCCGCGCTGTCCCCGGCCGAGGCCAGGTTGCCGGACACCCCGTCGGCGCCGCCCTGGACCTGACGGCCCACCTCGGAGATGGTGGCGACGGCCGAGTACACGGCCCCGCCCACCATCACCCATGTCGCGGTCCAGATGATCACCGCGATATCGCTGAACAGCTGCGCCAGCAGCCGGCCGGGTTTGGTGGCGTAGGGGAGGTACCGCGAGCTCATGGCTCCGATCCCAGCACATAGGGTGGGCGGATGCGCCCCGCTCTGACCGACTACCGGCATCTGGCCAGCGGCAAAGTTCGCGAGCTGTACCGCATCGACGACGCCCACCTGCTGTTCGTGGCCTCGGACCGGATATCGGCTTTCGACCACATCCTGGACACCGAGATACCCGACAAGGGCCGGATTCTGACCGCGATGAGCGTGTTCTTCTTCGACCACCTCGGGGTGGCCAACCACCTGGCCGGGCCGCCGGATGACGCGCGCATCCCGGCCGAGGTGCTGGGCCGCGCGCTGGTGGTGCGGCAACTGGAGATGCTGCCCGTGGAATGCGTGGCCCGCGGCTACCTGACCGGATCGGGCCTGATCGACTACCAGCAGAGCGGGTCCGTGTGCGGTATCGAATTACCCTCCGGGCTGGGCGAGGCCAGTAAGTTCGGCCGGCCGCTGTTCACCCCGGCCAGCAAGGCCGAACTGGGGGACCACGACGAGAACATCTCCTTCGACGACGTGGTCGCGCTGGTCGGCGCGGACCGCGCCGCCCAGCTGCGCGACCGCACCCTGGAGATCTACTCCAAGGCCGCCGACCACGCGCTGAGCAAGGGCGTCATCGTCGCCGACACCAAATTCGAGTTCGGCGTGGATGCACAGGGTGAGCTGGTGCTGGCCGACGAGGTACTGACCCCGGATTCGTCGCGGTACTGGCCGGCCGACTCCTACCAGGCCGGCGTGGTGCAGCCCAGCTATGACAAGCAATTCGTCCGCAACTGGCTGACCGGACCGGACTCCGGCTGGGACCGGCACGGCGACACCCCACCCCCGCCGTTGCCGGAGGAGATCGCCGCGGCCACCAGGGCCCGTTATATCGAGGCCTACGAACGCATTTCCGGACTGAACTTCGACGATTGGATCGGTGCATGACATCGTTGCACGAGGCGCCGGTCGCCAAGCGGGTGGACACCCGCCGTGAGCACCACGGCGACGTGTTCATCGACCACTACGAATGGCTGCGCGAGAAGGACAACCCAGAGGTCATCGCGCACCTGGAGGCCGAGAACGCCTACGCCGAACAGGCCACCGCGCACCTGGCGCCGTTGCGGCAGAAGATTTTCGACGAGATCAAGGCCCGCACCAAGGAAACCGACCTGTCGGTGCCGACCCGGCGCGGCCAGTGGTGGTACTACGGGCGCAGTTTCGAGGGCAAGCAGTACGGCGTGCAATGCCGTTGCCCGATCGTCGATCCCGATGACTGGACTCCGCCGGAGCTGGACGAGAACACCGCGATCCCCGGCGAGCAGGTCCTGCTCGACGAGAACATCGAAGCCCAAGGCCACGAGTTCTTCTCCCTGGGCGCCATCAGCGTCAGCGTCGACGGCAACATCCTGGCCTACTCCGTCGACGTCAAGGGTGACGAACGGTACACGCTGCGGTTCAAGGACTTACGGACCGGCGAGCTGTACGACGACACCATCGTCGGGATCGGAGCCGGGGTCACCTGGGCGGCGGACAACCGCACCGTCTACTACGTGACCGTCGACGAGGCGTGGCGGCCGGACACCGTGTGGCGGCATCGGCTGGCGTCGGGTCTTTCCGCGCAGAAGGTGTTCCACGAACCCGACGAACGCTTCTGGCTGGGCGTCGGACGCACCCGCAGCAACAAATACGTGCTGATCGCGGCGGGCAGCGCGGTCACCACCGAGGTGCACTATGCCGACGCCGCGGACCCCGAAGCGCAGTTCACCGTGGTACTGCCGCGCCGCGACACGGTGGAGTACTCCGTCGAACACGCGGTGGTGGGCGGCGAGGACCGCTTCCTCATCATGCACAACGACGGGGCGCTGAACTTCACCTTGGTGGACGCCCCGGTGAGTGACCCGACCGCGTTCCGCACCCTCATCGAAGGACGCGACGACGTCCGCCTGGATGACGTCGACGCATTCGAGAACCATCTGGTGGTGAGCTACCGCCGGGAGGCGCTGCCGCGAATCCAGTTGTGGCCCATCAACGCCGACGGCTCCTACGGTGTACCCGAGGAGATCGCGTTCGAGTCGGAGTTGATGTCGGCCGGGTTGTCCGGCAACCCGAACTGGTCGTCGCCGAAGCTGCGCGTCGCGGCGACGTCGTTCGTCATCCCGGTGCGCGTCTACGACCTGGACCTGACCACCGGGCAGCGCACGCTGCTGCGGGAGCAGCCCGTGCTCGGCGACTACCGGCCAGAGGATTACGTGGAGCGCCGGGACTGGGCGGTCGCGCAGGACGGGGCCCGGATCCCGATCTCGATCGTGCACCGGGCCGGACTGGCTTTCCCCGCTCCGGCGCTGCTGTACGGCTACGGGGCCTACGAGTCGTGTGAAGATCCGCGCTTCTCCATCGCGCGGCTGTCGCTGCTGGATCGCGGCATGGTTTTCGCGGTGGCGCATGTGCGCGGCGGCGGCGAGCTGGGCCGGTCCTGGTACGAGAACGGCAAGATGCTGCAGAAGCGCAACACGTTCACCGACTTCATCGCGGTGGCAGAACATCTGGTGAACACCGATCTGACCCGGGCGGGCAATCTGGTGGCTCTCGGCGGCAGCGCCGGTGGGCTCCTGATCGGTGCGGTGACCAACCTGGCGCCGCAGGCCTTCGCCGGCGTGCTGGCCCAGGTGCCGTTCGTCGACCCGCTGACCACCATCTTGGACCCATCCCTGCCGCTGACCGTCACCGAATGGGATGAGTGGGGAAACCCGTTGCAGGACAAGGCTGTCTACGAGTACATGAAGTCCTACTCGCCGTATGAGAACGTCGAGGCCAAGGACTACCCGGCCATTCTGGCCATGACCTCACTCAATGACACCCGGGTGTACTACGTCGAGCCCGCGAAATGGGTTGCCGCACTACGGCACGTCAAGACCGACGACCACCCGGTGCTGCTCAAGACGGAGATGGTGGCCGGACACGGCGGCATCAGCGGACGCTACGAACGCTGGAAGGAAGCGGCCTTCCAGTACGCGTGGCTATTGGCCACCGCCGACCGCGACAACTACGGCAGCGGCCAGGTAGGCAGCCTCTACGGCGGTCCGCAGGGTTAGGTTCGCCGTCATCGACGCCGGCGGTGCGCGCCGCCAGGCCGTCGAGCGCGAGAGCGAAGAGAACGGCCACCCCGGAAACTAGCCGCTGTCAAGATAGGATGCGCGGGTGGGAAAGCAGACCTATCACCACGGCGACCTGCGCGCGGCGATCCTCGCCGAGGCAGCGACGCTGGTCGCCGCACGCGGCGCGGACGGCGTCTCGCTGCGCGAACTCGCCAGGGCGGCCGGGGTTTCGCATGCGGCACCGGCGCACCACTTCACCGATCGGCGCGGGCTGTTCACCGCCCTGGCCGCGGAGGGATTCCGGCTGCTGACCGCTGCGCTGACCGAAGCCCGCCCGCAGTTCATCGACGCGGCCAAGGCCTACGTCCGATTCGCGCTGGACCATCCCGGGCATTTCGAGGTGATGTTCGACAAGTCGCTCTACGACGACGCCGATCCCGACCTGCTGGCGGCCTCGGCCGCCGCGGGGGCCGAACTCAACCGGGGCGTCGGCACCTTGGCCGACCCGCACGCCAAAGCCGATCCCGACGGTGCCGCCCTGGCCGCGTGGTCGATGGTGCACGGCTTCGCTCAGCTGTGGCTCAACGATGCCTTCGACAAGACACGCACCGACGGTGATCCGATCGCCACGGTGCAGAGGCTGGCGGCGATCCTGTTCGACGGCTAGCGTCGGATGTCGTGAGCCCCCGACACCTCAAAGACCTGCCGCTGACCACGCTGTCCGGCACCCCCACCACCCTGGCCCAATTATCCAGTGGCCCAACGTTGGTCGTGAATGTCGCATCCCAGTGCGGCCTCACTCCGCAGTACGGTGCGCTGGAGAAGCTGGCGCAGACCTACGCCGGGCGCCTCACCGTCGTCGGCGTGCCGTGCAATCAGTTCATGGGCCAGGAGCCCGGCACCGCCGAGGAGATCGAGGAGTTCTGCTCGACCACCTACGGGGTGACCTTCCCGCTGCTGTCCAAAACCGATGTCAACGGTGACGACCGGCATCCGCTGTACGCCGAACTGACCCAGAGCGCCGACGCCGACGGTCAGGCCGGCGACATCCAGTGGAATTTCGAGAAGTTCCTGCTGGCGCCGGACGGCACGGTGGTCAACCGGTTCCGGCCGCGCACCGAGCCCGACGCCCCCGAGGTGATCGAGGCGATAGAAGCGGTCCTGGCGGGATAACTGTCCTAAAAGTCAACCGCTGTCCGGGTGTCCGCAACCGTTGCGACACCTGACGTTGCCACACTGTGAACGTGGCAGGAGAACTGATCGTCTCCATCTCCGGAATCAGGGACCGCACCCTGGCCGAGGTCGACGCGTTCCGTGACGAACTCGACGCTCGTGGTGTCCCGGTGTCGCTGATGGTGGCGCCCCGGCTCAAGGGTGATTACCGCCTGGAGCGGGACCGGGCCAGCGTGGATTGGCTCACCGACCGGCGCGGCCGCGGTGACGCGCTGGTCCTGCACGGTTTCGACGAGGCGGCGACCAAGACCCGCCGGGGCGAGTTCGCGGTGCTGCCCGCGCACGAGGCGAACCTGCGCTTGATGGGCGCCGACCGCGTACTGGAGCAACTCGGGCTGCGCACCCGGCTGTTCGCGGCGCCCGGCTGGACGGTGTCCCAGGGCACGGTGACCGCGCTGCCGCGCAATGGATTCCGACTGCTGATCGGGGTCGCGGGCATCACCGATCTGGTCCGCGAGCACACCGTTCGGGGCAGGGTGCTCGGCATCGGCGAGGGCTTTCTGACCGAACCGTGGTGGTGCCGGACGCTGGTGCTGTCGGCCGACCGCAGCGCCCGCCGCGGTGGCATCGTGCGCCTGGCCGTGTCGGCCCGCCAACTGCGCCGCACCGGTACCCGGCAGGCCATCCTGGACGCCGTCGACCTGGCCTTGATGCACCAGTGCGTACCCGGGGTGTACCGCTGGGCCGCCCCGGCCGCCGCGGGAATGACGAAGCCGGACGCTGCCTGACGTTCGGATCAGGTTGCCGGGCTAGCCTTGGCCTCATGGACGCCGACGTCATCGTGGTGGGTGCGGGACTGGCCGGGCTGGTCGCCGCATGCGAACTGATCGAACGCGGCCGCCGCGTGCTGATCGTCGACCAGGAGAACGCCGCCAATATCGGCGGCCAGGCCTACTGGTCCTTCGGCGGGCTGTTCTTCGTCGACAGCCCCGAGCAGCGCCGCCTGGGCATCCGCGACAGCCACGAACTGGCGTTGCAGGACTGGTTGGGCGCAGCGGGATTCGACCGCGCCGAAGATCACTGGCCGCGGCAGTGGGCGCACGCCTATGTCGACTTCGCCGCAGGCGAGAAGCGCAGCTGGCTTCGCGAGCGTGGGCTGCAGACCTTCGCCATGGTCGGGTGGGCCGAACGCGGTGGTTATGGCGCTCTGGGACATGGGAATTCGGTCCCCCGTTTCCACATCACCTGGGGCACCGGCCCGGCGCTGGTGGACATCTTCGCCCGGCGGCTGCTCGGGCACTCGAAGGTGACCTTCGCGCACCGGCGCCGCGTCGACGAGCTCATCGTCGAAGGCGGCGCGGTGGTGGGCGTTCGCGGCGCGGTACTGGAACCCTCGGACGCCGACCGCGGTGTGGCGTCCTCGCGGAACACCTTGGGCGACTTCGAATTCCGGGCCCAGTCGGTGATCGTGGCCAGCGGCGGTATCGGCGGAAACCATGATCTGGTGCGCAAGAACTGGCCGGCCCGGATGGGTACGCCACCGCGACAGATGCTCTCCGGCGTACCCGAGCACGTCGACGGCCGGATGATCGGCATCGCCGAATCGGCCGGCGGCCGGGTGATCAACGCCGACCGGATGTGGCACTACACCGAGGGCATCACCAACTACGACCCGGTGTGGCCCAATCACGGCATCCGGATCCTGCCCGGTCCGTCGTCACTGTGGTTGGACGCCAGCGGGAAACGGCTACCCGTGCCGCTGTACCCGGGTTTCGACACCCTGGGCACCCTGGAGTACATCGCGGCCACCGGTCAGGACTACACCTGGTTCGTGCTCAACGCCCGCATCATCGCCAAGGAATTCGGGCTGTCCGGACAGGAACAGAATCCGGACCTGACCGGGCGCAGTGTGCGCGAAGTGCTGGCCCGGGGCCGCGACGGTGGCCCGGCGCCGGTACGGGCCTTCGTCGACCGCGGCGTGGACTTCGTGACCGCCAACTCGCTGCGTGAGTTGGTCACGGCGATGAACGCGGTAGCCGATGTGCTGCCGCTGGACTACGCCACGGTGGAAGCCGAGGTGACGGCTCGCGACCGCGAAGTGCTCAACCGGTTCACCAAGGACGGACAGATCACCGCGATTCGCGGGGCCCGCGGATACCTGCCGGACCGGCTGGCCCGGGTCGTCGCCCCGCACCGGCTGACCGATCCGAAGGCGGGCCCGCTGATCGCGGTCAAACTGCACGTCCTGACCAGGAAGTCGTTGGGCGGGCTGGAAACCGACCTGGAGTCGCGGGTGCTCACCGCCGACGGCAGCGCGTTCGGTGGCCTGTACGCCGCGGGCGAGGCCGCCGGGTTCGGCGGCGGCGGCGTACACGGCTACCGATCGTTGGAGGGCACCTTCCTGGGTGGATGTGTGTTCTCCGGCAGGGCAGCCGGCAGGGCCGCCGCCCGGGACACCGCCTGAGGTCCGGCCGCCAGCACGGCCAGGCACACCATCGACGTGGCGAAGAGCCAACCGCCGAAGATGTCGGTCAGGTAGTGCAGATCGGTCGCGGCCATACCGAGTCCGCCGATCACGCTGACCACGGCGGCCAGCGCCACCCGCCACGCGGCGTAGCCGGAGGCCAGCACGACCATCGCCGTGACGGTGGTGACCACCGTGGTGTGCCCGCTGGGGTAGGCGTAGGCCCAGCCCGCACCCTCGCCCTTGGACCGACCGAACGCCTTCTTCAGCACGCGAGATCCGATCAGCGAGACGATGGGACACAGCGCCACCACCACCGCCAGGCGCCAGCGTCGCCGCCACAGCGCCACCACCACCGCGCAGAACAGCAGCGCCACCATCGCCACACCCCAGGTGAAGTACAGCATCCAGATCGGCTCGGGGCCGAACACCCGGTTCATGGCGCGCAGCGCAAAAGCGTCGAAGGCGGTGTTCCGGCCGCCCACCAGCAGGCCGAGCACCACCATGGCCGTCAACCCGACCGGCGGCCACCAGCGCAGCAGGGCCCGCCGGTTCAGAACTCCGTTCCGTTCTCCGGTTCGAGCACCTGGAAGTCGGTGTCGGTCATCTCCGACAGCCTGCCGTAGTAGATGCCGCGCGCCGCCGGCTCGATGATGGCCTGATGGATCGGTACCGCGCGGGCCGGGGCCACCGCCCGCAGATAATCGACGGCCTCGGAGATCTTCATCCACGGGGCCGCCGCCGGGGTGGCCAGCACGTCGACCGGCTCACCGGGGACGAACAGCGCATCGCCGGGGTGCATCAGCCGGGCCGGGTGCTCCCCGTCGCCGATCAGGTAGGACGTGTTGTCGATCACCGGGATGTCGGGGTGGATGGTGGCGTGCGTGCCGCCCACACCGCGCACCGCCAGATGCCCGACGGTGAACGCGTCCCCGGCGTGCACCGCCGTCCAAGGTCCTCCCAGCTGCGCTGCGGTCTGCGGGTCGGCATACAGCTTGGCCTGCGGGTTCGCCTCCAGCAGGGCGGGCAGCCGGGCGGTGTCGGCGTGGTCGGGATGCTGATGGGTGATCAGGATCGCGTCCAGGCCGGTGACGCCCTCGAACCCGTGCGAGAAGTTGCCGGGATCGAACAGCACCGTGGTCGCCGCGCCGGTGCCGTCGGGAAAGCTGGCCAGCAGGCAGGAGTGGCCGAAGTGCACGAGTTGCATGGCTCCATTGTGGCTTGTATTCACGTCGGTAGAGTTACAGCCGATCAGGACCGTCACGGCAGGCTGCCGGATTGGACCCGCCGACTCATGAAGGAGTACCCGTGGCCCGCGTCGTAGTGCACGTGATGCCCAAGGCCGAGATCCTCGACCCGCAGGGGCAGGCGATCGTCGGCGCGCTGGGGCGTCTAGGCCATGGCGGTATCTCGGATGTCCGCCAGGGCAAGCGTTTCGAGCTCGAGGTGGACGACTCGGTGTCCGACGAGGCGCTGGCCGAGGTCGCCGAATCGTTGCTGGCCAACACCGTCATCGAGGATTTCGTGGTGAGCCGGGACCCGTCGTGACCGCGAAAATTGGTGTGATCACGTTCCCCGGAACGCTCGATGACGTCGACGCCGCGCGCGCGGTCGGGCTGGCCGGTGGCCAGGCCGTCGCCCTGTGGCACGCCGACGCCGACCTCAAGGGCGTCGACGCCGTCGTGGTTCCCGGCGGGTTCTCCTACGGGGATTACCTGCGGGCCGGCGCCATCGCCAGTTTCGCGCCGGTGATGCGTTCGGTGGTCGACGCCGCCCGCGGCGGGCTGCCGGTGCTGGGCATCTGCAACGGTTTCCAGGTGCTGTGCGAATCCGGCTTGTTGCCGGGCGCGCTCACCCGCAACGCCGGGCTGCATTTCATCTGCCGGGACGTCTGGCTGCAGGTGGCGTCCAACGCCACGGCCTGGACCACCCGCTACGAACAGGACGCCGACCTGCTGGTGCCGCTGAAGTCGGGCGAGGGCCGGTACGTGGCCTCGGAGACCGTGCTCGACGAGCTCGAGGGGGACGGCCGCGTGGTGTTCCGCTATCGCGACAACCTCAACGGGTCGATGCGCGGTATCGCCGGGGTCAGTTCCGCCGACGGCCGGGTGGTCGGGCTGATGCCCCATCCCGAGCACGCCACCGAACCGCTGACGGGGCCGTCCGATGACGGGCTCGGACTGTTCTACTCGGCCCTGGATGCGGTGCTGACGGCCTGAACCCGCCGGAGGCGAGTCAGGCGGACAACGCCACCGAGGCTTCGGCGGTGTAGACCAGGAACGTGAACGTCTCCTGCAGGTACAGCTGCACGGAGTCGGCATCGTGGCTGAGGTAGCCGATCGACACGTCGGTGCCCAGCTGGAGATCGAAATCGCCTCCGCGGGTGGACAATACGAATGCGCCATCGATGGCCGGCGCCCAGATGATGTCGCCGTCGACCACCCGGTTGAGGTGCTCGCGCAGCGGATACCCGTGCTCGGTGGTCTCGCTGACCTTGGTGTAGGCGTCGGCCGACAGCAGAACCGAGTACGGGCCGTCGACACCGGCCAGCCGCAGTTCCGAGAGCGCCTGGGCGAAGACATCGGGATAGTCGCGGGGATCCTCGGGCAGCGCCAGTCCCGGGTTGGAGCCGGCCGCCCGGATGCCCTGGATGTCGGCCGCCGCATAACCCTCGAAGATCGCCCGGTCCTCGGCGAACGCCAGCTTCTTGGCGGCGTCCTTCACCGGGTCCCAGTCGGAGTCCTGAGACCCGCGCTCCACATCGTCGATCGCCTCGCGGCTGATCGTGAACGGCACCCGCAACCGCACCAACGGGCGGCTGTCGCGCAGGTGGGCCAGCACACCGTCACCGGGTGAGGCCACGTCGAGCAGGTGCCCGGTGGAGACCGCGGCGGTGGTGGCCCCGCTCGGCCCCGCGCAGTCGACGACGCGGCGCCCGGCGATATGGCGTTTGAAGGTCCGCGTGGCCTCCTGCTCGATCTCGGCCCAGGCGGCTTCGGTGACCGGCGCCAGTTCGCGATACAGGTTGTTCATTGCGGTGTTCCTTTCAGGCTGCCGATCGACAGCGAACCGGGATGAGTGGGCAGTGCTACCGGAACTCCGGGGACGGCTGCGTCGTCGCCGGGCAGGGGTGGGGGATCGTCGAGGAAGTCCGCGGTCGGGGTGAAGAACAGGCATCCGGTGACCGCGGTGGAGAAGTCCAGGATGCGGTCGGTGTTGCCGGCCGGATCGCCGATGAACATGTTGCGCAGCATGCGCTCGGTGACCGACGCGGCGCGCGAGTACCCGATGTAATACGTGCCGTACTCGCCTTTGCCGATCTCACCGAACGGCATGTTGTGCCGCAGGATCTTCAGCTCGTTGCCGTCCTCGTCCTCGATGACGTTGAGCGCGACGTGCGAGTTGGCCGGCTTCACGTCGTCGCCGAGCTCGATGTCGTCGAGCTTCGTGCGCCCGATGACGCGTTCCTGCTCCTCCACCGACAGCGAATTCCAGCCCGACATGTCGTGCAGGTAGCGCTGGACGTGCACGTAACAACCGCCCGCGAAATCGGGGTCCTCGTCCCCGATCTGGCTGGCGCGCACCGCGAGCCCGCCGTCCGGATTCTCGGTACCGTCCACGAAGCCGAGCAGGTCGCGGTTGTCGAAGAACTTGAACCCGTGCACCTCGTCGACGATGGTGATGGCGCCGTCCATCGCGGCGACGATCTTGCCGGCCAGCTCGAAACAGACGTCCAAGGACTCCGCGCGGATGTGGAACAACAGATCGCCGGGCGTCGAGGGGGCGTGGTGACGCGGGCCGTCCAAGGCGATGAACGGATGCAGCTCGGCCGGTCGTGGCCCGGCGAACAGCCGGTCCCAGGCGTCCGAGCCGATCGAGGTGATCGCGGACAGCCGCTTGGTGGGATCGCGAAAACCTATGGCGCGGACCAGTCCCGAGATGTCCGCCAGCGCGTCGTGCACCGACTGCTCGCCGCCGGCGTCGATGGTGGCGACCATGAAGATGGCGGCCGGCGTCAGCGGTGCCAGCACCGCCTGAGGAACAAGATCGGACACATCGCAGACCCTAGCGCGGCCGCGGCGGTCCACACCGGTCAAGATGAAAAGATGCCAGCTAGCCCCCAGAGCCTGTGTGAGTTCATCGACGCGTCGCCGTCCCCGTTCCACGTCTGCGTCACCGCCGCGCGCCGGCTGGAGGCCGCCGGGTTCACCGAGCTGTCCGAGGCCGACGCCTGGCCTGCCTCGGGACGCTTCTTCACGGTGCGGGCCGGGTCGCTGGTGGCTTGGGATTCGACGCCCGGCCAGGTGCCGTTCCGGATCGTCGGTGGGCACACCGACAGTCCGAACCTGCGCGTCAAGCAGCATCCGGACCGGGTGGTCGCGGGCTGGCAGGTGGTGGCGCTGGCGCCGTACGGGGGTGCGTGGCTGAACTCCTGGCTGGACCGCGATCTGGGGATCAGTGGCCGGTTGTCGGTGCTGGACGGCTCGGGGGTGTCGGATCGGCTGGTGCGGATCGACGATCCGATCCTGCGGGTGCCGCAGTTGGCCATCCACCTGTCCGAGGATCGCAAGGGCGTCAGCCCGGACCCGCAGCGCCATGTCAACGCCATCTGGGGGCTGGGGGAGCAGCGGTCCTTCGTCGGGTTCGTTGCCGAACGTGCCGGGGTGCGCGCGGCCGACGTGCTCGGCTTCGACCTGATGACCCATGACCTGACGGCATCGGCAATCACCGGCGCGGGCGGCGATTTCGTCAGCGCGCCGCGGCTGGACAATCAGGCCACCTGCTACGCCGGGTTGGAGGCGCTGCTCGACGCCGCACCCACCGGCCACATCCCGGTGCTGGCGCTGTTCGACCACGAGGAGGTCGGCTCGCAATCCGATCACGGCGCCCAGTCCGACCTGCTGCCGACGGTGCTTGAGCGCATCGTGCTCGCCGCCGGGGGCAGCCGGGAGGACTTCCTGCGCCGGTGCAGCGAGTCGATGGTGGCCTCCGGCGACATGGCGCACGCCACCCACCCGAACTATCCGGACCGCCACGAACCCGGACACCTCATCGCGGTGAACGCCGGACCGGTGCTCAAGGTGCAGCCGAATCTGCGCTACGCCACCGACGGGCGCACCGCGGCAGCCTTCGCGCTGGCGTGCAGGCAGGCCGGGGTGCCGTTGCAGCGCTACGAACACCGGGCCGACCTGCCGTGTGGGTCGACCATCGGCCCGATGACATCGGCGCGCACCGGCATCCCGACGGTCGACGTGGGTGCCGCGCAGCTGGCCATGCATTCGGCCCGCGAGGTGATGGGCGCGCGCGATGTCGCTGCCTACGCGGCCGCACTCCAGGCGTTTCTGGCGCCGGCAGGTTCGTCTGCGCCGTAGCCGTCGGGGATGGTCGCTAGGCTCCCGGTATGGCTCTTGGTGTGGAGATGATCACGTTCGATTCAGTCGATCCCGACCGCCTCGCGACCTGGTGGGCCACGGCCACCGGCGGTGCGCTGAATCCTTTGCTGCCAGGGGAGTTCGTGTTCGTGACGTTGTCGAGCGGGTTGCGGCTGGGCTTCCAGCGGGTCGAGGATCCGACGCCGGGTAAAAACCGGGTGCACGTCGACTTCGCCGCCGCCGATCCGGAGGCGGAGGTGGCCCGCCTGGTCTCCCTGGGTGCCACCGAGACGGGCCGGCACGACTTCGGCGCGGAATTCCGCTGGGTGGTGCTCGCGGACCCGGACGGAAACGCCTTCTGCGTGGCCGCGGCGTCCTGACGGGTGTCCGCCGGCATGGCGTGGTCGGTCGTCGGCATCAGTGTGGCGCTGGCGGTGTGGGCGTTGTTCGCGCGACAGCTGGACCGCCGGCGCATCACGCCGGCCATGGTCCTGGTCGTCACCGGCGCGGCGGTGGGTGTCGGTACCCATCACGCGCTCGCGGCGAGCCTGGACACCGATGTGATCCTGCCGATCATCGAGCTGATCCTGGCCATCCTGCTGTTCGGTCACGCCACGCATGTGCGCGGCGGCTTCTTCGGCGGCATGTTCGGGCCCGCGGTCCGGCTCATCGTGATTGCGCTGCCCCTGAGCCTGGCCGTGTCGGTGCTGCTGGGCAGCTGGTTGCTGCCCGGCCTGTCCTGGGCCGCGCTGCTGGCGGTCGCGTGTGTGGTGGTGCCCATCGATTTCGCGCCGGTGGCGTCCTTCCTGCACGACGACCGCATCCCGGCGCGGGTCCGCAACCTGCTCAACGTCGAGGAGGGCTACAGCGACGGCGTGGTGGCGCCGATCCTGGTCTTCGCGCTGGCCATCGCCGGTGGCGAGCACGCGGGCGCGCAGAGCCTGATGCACGCCGTGCGCGACGCCGTCCCGCACCTGCTGAGCGCCGTCGTGCTGGGCCTGACCATCGGCGCGGTCACCGCCATCGCCTCGAACGCGGCGGACCGCCGGGGCCAACATGTCCGACCGGTCCCGGCGGCTGATCCTGGTGTGCACGCCCGTGCTGGCGTACACGGTGAACGTGGCGTCGCACGGCAACGGGTTCGTCGCGGCCTTCGTGTGCGGTATCGCCTTCAACGGGTTGCGGCGGTACTCCGACGAGCGGCGGGAACTGGAGTTGCTCGACGACGTCGCGTTCCTGTTGTCGGCGGTGCTCTGGTTCGTCTTCGGTGCCGTGGCCTGGTACGTCCTGGAAGAAGGTGTCTCGGTCGGCCTGGTGGTGTTCTGTGTGCTGGTGGTCACCGTGGTCCGGTTCGTCCCGGTGGTGTTGGCGTTGGTCAGGTCGGGCCTGAGCCAGCCGGAACGGCACCTGGTGGCCGTACTCGCCCCGCGCGGCGCGGCGACCATCGTGCTGGGACTGCTGGCGTTCAACGTGCTCGACGACGCCGCAGAACGCGCCGTACTGCTGTCCACCATCCTGGTGGTGCTGGGCAGCGTGCTGCTCTGGGGCGTGCTCGGGCCGGTGCTGGTCGGCCGCCACGCCAAGAACGAATAAACTATGCCGGTGACGTCTGGTAACAGCCCCGAAGTAGACACCGTCCAGCGGGCAGCCACCACCCCCGAACATCCGCAGCCCTACCGTGAGCTCGGCCTCAAGGATGACGAGTACCAGCGCATCCGCGAGATCCTGGGCCGCCGCCCCACCGACGCCGAACTGGCGATGTACTCGGTGATGTGGAGCGAGCACTGCTCCTACAAGTCCTCCAAGGTGCATCTGCGCTACTTCGGCGAGACCACCACCGACCAGATGCGCGCCGGGATGCTGGCCGGAATCGGCGAGAACGCCGGCGTCGTCGACATCGGCGACGGGTGGGCCGTCACCTTCAAGGTCGAGTCACACAACCACCCCTCCTACGTGGAGCCCTACCAGGGCGCGGCCACCGGCGTCGGCGGCATCGTGCGCGACATCATGGCGATGGGCGCCCGCCCGATCGCGGTGATGGACCAGCTGCGGTTCGGGGCGGCCGACGCCCCCGACACCCGGCGCGTGCTCGACGGCGTGGTGCGCGGCATCGGCGGCTACGGAAACTCCCTGGGCCTGCCCAATATCGGCGGCGAGACCGTCTTCGATCCGTCCTATGCGGGCAACCCGCTGGTGAATGCGCTGTGCGTGGGCGTGCTCCGCAAGGAGGATCTGCACCTGGCCTTCGCCTCCGGCACCGGCAACAAGATCATCCTGTTCGGCGCCCGCACCGGTCTGGACGGTATCGGCGGGGTGTCGGTGCTGGCGAGCGAGACCTTCGGCGGTGACGAGGGATCCGGGCCGGGCCGCAAGAAGCTGCCCGCGGTGCAGGTCGGTGATCCGTTCATGGAGAAGGTGCTCATCGAGTGCTGCCTCGAGCTCTACGCGGCCGACCTGGTGGTCGGCATCCAGGACCTCGGTGGTGCCGGATTATCCTGTGCCACATCCGAACTCGCGTCGGCCGGCGATGGCGGCATGCGGGTCGAGCTGGAGACGGTGCCCCAGCGCGCCGCGAACATGACGCCGGCGGAGATCCTGTCCAGCGAGTCACAGGAACGCATGTGCGCCGTCGTCACGCCGGAGAACGTCGAGGCGTTCCTGGCCGTGTGCCGCAAGTGGGACGTGCTGGCGTCGGTGATCGGTGAGGTCACCGACGGCGACCGGCTCGAGATCACCTGGCACGGCGAGACCGTCGTGGACGTGCCGCCGCGCACCGTCGCTCACGAGGGCCCGGTGTACCAGCGGCCGGTGGCGCGCCCGGACACCCAGGACGCGCTGATTGCCGACACCACGGCGGGGTTGCCCCGCCCCGGCACCGGCGATGAACTGCGTGCCACCCTGCTTAGGCTGCTGGGCAGCCCGCACCTGTGCAGCCGGTCGTTCATCACCGAGCAGTACGACCGCTACGTGCGCGGCAACACCGTGCTGGCCGAGCATGCCGACGGCGGCGTGCTGCGTATCGACGAGGCCACCGGCCGCGGTGTCGCGGTGTCGACCGACGCCTCCGGGCGCTACACCCAGCTGGACCCGTACACCGGCGCGCAGCTGGCACTGGCCGAGGCCTACCGTAACGTCGCCGTCACCGGCGCCACCCCGGTCGCCGTCACCAACTGCCTGAACTTCGGTTCCCCGGAAGACCCCGGTGTGATGTGGCAGTTCTCCCAGGCGGTGCGTGGCCTGGCCGACGGCTGTGCGGCCCTTGGTATTCCGGTCACCGGCGGCAACGTCAGCTTCTACAACCAGACCGGCAGCACCCCCATCCTGCCGACCCCGGTGGTCGGGGTGCTCGGCGTCATCGACGATGTGGCGCGCCGCATCCCGACCGGCCTGGGCAACGAACCCGGTGAAACCCTGCTGCTGCTCGGCGACACCTACGACGAGTTCGACGGGTCCATCTGGGCTCAGGTCACCGCCGACCATCTGGGCGGGGTGCCACCGAAGGTCGATCTGGGCCGCGAGAAGCTGCTGTCGGAGGTGCTGACCTCGGCTTCGCGCGACGGCTTGATCTCGGCGGCGCACGATCTGAGCGAGGGCGGGCTCATCCAGGCCGTCATCGAGGCATCGCTGGCAGGCGAGACCGGTAGCCGTATCGTGCTGCCCGAAGGCGTGGACCCCTTCGTCTACCTGTTCTCCGAATCGGCGAGCCGGGTGTTGGTCGCGGTGCCGCGCACCGAGGAGAGCCGGTTCCGGGCCATGTGCGAGGCCCGCGGCCTTCCGGTGACCCGAGTCGGTGTGGCCGACGAGGGCAGCGATTCGGTGGAAGTGCAGGGTCAGTTCACCGTCACGCTCGCCGAACTGCGATCGACGTCCGAGGGAGTGCTGCCCGGGTTGTTCGGGTGATCGAGCGGACCGGTAACCGGCACCCACTTCTGGAGTGGGGCTGGAGCCTGGTCCGCCTCGATTTCGTCGGCGTCGTGTTCGGCGCACTGTTCTTCTGCCTGTCGCTGACGCCGTCGCTGCTGCCGCGCGACTGGCTCTTCGCCGGACTGATCGGTGGCATCAACGCCTCGATCGGATACGGCATCGGCGTCGTGGTGGGAAAGGTGCTGCACCGCTTCGCCCTTGCGCACCGGACCTGGTGGCCGCCCCCTCCGCGGGTGACCAGGGTGCTCAAGGCCGTGACAGTGACCGCCTCGGTCGGGTCGGCGTTGCTGGTGCTCATCCCGGCCGCGGCGTGGCAGCGACAGGTGTCGGCGGCCATGGGTATGGCCGGCCCCGGCACCGCCGACTACCTGCGCACCCTGATCATCGCGCTGCTGGTCGGGGCGGCGTGTGTCGGCACCTGGCGGGTGCTCGTCGACGCGGTCAAACTACTTGCCCGCCAGTTGATCCGGCGCTGGCATCTGCACCACGAAGTGGCGTTCTTCATCGGCACCGCCATCGTCGTGGTGCTGATCATCACGCTCGTCAACGGGGTGCTCTACCGCGGCTTCCTGCTCGGTGCCAGCGGCGTCTTCCAGCCGCAGAACTCGACGACCCGGGCCGGAGTGAGTCAGCCGCTGCAGCCGGAGAGATCAGGCAGCCCCACCTCTTTCGCGTCCTGGGACGGCCTGGGCTACCAGGGCCGCAACTTCGTGGCCGGTGGCCCGGATGCCGCCGAGCTCACCCGGATCAACGGCACCCCGGCCCAGGAGCCCATCCGGGTCTATGCCGGGTTGGAGACCGCCGACACCGTCGAAAGCCGGTTGGCCGTGCTGCTCAGCGAGCTGGAGCGCACGGGTGCCTTCGACCGTAAGGTGCTCGTCATCGTCCCGACCACGGGCACCGGATGGATCAATCCGGTTGCGGCGCGGGCCATCGAGCTGATGTACAACGGGGACACCGCCCTGGTCGGCATGCAGTATTCCTATCTGCCGAGCTGGATCTCGTTCCTGGGGGACCGGCAGAAGTCCGTCGAGACCGGCCGGATGATGATCGACGCCATCCACGACCGCTGGTCGAAGCTACCGCCGGGGCACCGGCCGAAGCTGGCGCTGTACGGCGAGAGCTTGGGGTCACTCGCCGGGCAGGGCGCCTTCGGTTGGTTGCCCGATATCGCGGCGATGGACTTCTCCTCGGTGCTGTGGGTCGGGCCGCCGAACGAGAGCGCACTGTGGAGTGGCCTGGTGGATCGCCGGGACCCGGGCACCCGTGAGGTCGAACCACGCTATGACAACGGTCGCACGGTCCGGTTCTCCCAGGCGCAGAGTGCCGATGCCGTCGCCAAGATCGCCGCGGCACCGTGGGAGGGCGCCCGGGTGCTGTTCTTGCAGCACGCATCCGACCCGATCGTCTGGTGGTCGCCGAAACTGCTGTTCTCCCGGCCGGATTGGCTGACCGAACCGCCCGGTGCCGACCGCACCGCCTCCATGCGGTGGTATCCGATCGTGACGTTCTGGCAGGTGGGCGCCGATATGACCAACGCGGCCGGGGTGCCGGGCGGACACGGGCACAACTACGGTGACTCGGTGCTGGACGGCTGGGTGGCCGTCGCGCCGCCGCAAGGCTGGACGCCCGCGGATACCGAACGGGTGCGCACCGCGCTGCACCGGGACGCCGAAGCCGACCAATACTGATGTACCTCAACGTAATTCGCACCCTGGTACTGGCTGCCATGTTGGCGGCGGGCAAGTCCGTACTAGCCCGCACGCCGGTGCTCGCCATCGCGGGGACGGCACTGGTGGCCCTGCGTGGCGGCCGGATCGGCCTGGCGCGCACGGCGCTGCGCGCGGGTATCCGGCTGGGTCTGACGGTGGCGGCCCCCATCGCGGTGGGGGTGGCTGCGTCGTCGGTCCTGCCTGCGGTGCGCGCCGGCATGGCGGCCCGCCACCTGCCCGGCGATCCGGCCCGCTGGCTGCTGCTGCGCATCCCGGTGGGCACCGTCTGGGCCGAGGAGGTGGTTTTCCGGGGCGGCCTGGGTGCGCTGACCGCCGCCGCCTTCGGGCTCAGCCATATCGGCGACGCCCGGCGCACTGGCGAACCGGTGTGGGTCACCGTCGTGGTGACCGGTGCGGCCGGTTGGGGCTTCGACTGGCTGTACCACCGGTCGGGCAGCCTGGTGGCGCCGATGCTGGCGCACCTGGCGATCAACGAGGCGGGCGCGGTCGCCGCGTTGCTGGTGCAGCGGCGTTCCTAGGCGTCGCGGATATCGGGCACCAGATCGTGCGGGTCGGTGTTCTGGTCGTCGATGCCGAAGCTGATGATCCGGCGCGGCGTCACCCGGATGATCGCCGTGTCCAGCGGGTCGCCGGCCGCTCCGGTGCCGGCGGGCACGCTCGCCTGCTCGGCGGTGCCCCGGATCTCCAGGCAGCGGACCCGCCACGGG
The DNA here is from genome assembly GCF_054404835.1 of Mycobacterium sp. BMJ-28. Lineage (NCBI taxonomy): Bacteria > Bacillati > Actinomycetota > Actinomycetes > Mycobacteriales > Mycobacteriaceae > Mycobacterium > Mycobacterium sp. BMJ-28. The sequence continues at coordinate 688,411 of NZ_CM136783.1, forward strand.
TTGCGGGAGGCGATATCGTCCACGACGAACGCCACCCTGTCGTGGTGGGCGAGGTTCTTGAATTTCTGGCTGGCCGACATCCGGTAGCCGGCGATGTCGATGGTGCCCAGTTCCTCGTTGTAGGTGAATCCCACCGGACTGTTCTGCGGTGTGCCGTCGCGCTGGACGGTGGCCAGCCGGCCCAGTTCCACACTGTTCAAGAAGGCGATCTCATACGGTTTGAACGTCATACGGTCACGCTAGGGCCTCAACGGAGGTTGAGGTCAACCGTCAGGGATTGATGGTCGGCTCGCCGACCTGACGGCCCCACACGTACTCACTGAAAATCGGTGAGCCCCATTCGAAATGGTTGTACGGCGCGATGGACAACCCGGTGTCCATCACCAGATACGGTGCGGGCCAGAGGTCCTTGGTGATTTTCTGCCAGCAGCCGGGCTTGCCTTCGGGGCCGCCGTGCGCGTTCACCCGCGGCAGGTTGTCCGGGTACACGTAAGCGTTGGGCAGTCCGAAGCCGAACACGGTGCCCGCCGAGTCCAGGGAGAAGCCGTTGTCGCCGCCGAACGTCGTCGCCATCAGCGGTGCGACGTCGTAATAGTTGCGGATGGTGCACAACAGCTGGGGGCTGTAGTAGTCGAACAGCGTCGCGGTCGGGATCAGGTCCGCAGCGCCGCGGGCCAGGTACGGTCCACCGCGCTCCAGGATGTCGCCGGCGTTGTCGCCGAAGCCGACCGCGGCCAGCAAGGCCGCATCGACGGCACTGCGCTCATCGTTGAGTGTCGCGGCGGTGTGCACCGCGTTGGCCAGCCCGTCGAACAGGTCGGGCGCGGCGTCGGCATATCGATCGGCCAGCGCGGCCACCGACCGGGTGTCCTGCCGGAACTGGCCGGTGCGCGCGTTGACGTCGTCGAGGATGGCGTTGCCGTCCTGCAGCGATTGGCCGAACTTCGCGCCCATCCCGTCCAGTGCGTCAGCCGCGGCGGTCAGCGTCAGATTCAGCTTCACCGGATCGACCTGTTCGGCGATGGCCATCACCGTCTCGAACAAGGTGTTGAACTCGGTGCTCACCCACGTTGCCTTGATCTCACTTTGCGGCGAAAGATGTTGTAGTGATGGCATTTCCGGCGATCGCAGGGCGATGTACTTGTTGCCGAAGACGGTGGTGGCGTTGATATCGGCGGTGACGTTGGCCGGTATCAGGGACAGGTAGCGAGGTTCGATCTGCACCGACAGCCGGGCGTGTGGTGTCCCGTCCGCCTCGGCGGGAGCGACGGTGTGCACCCGGCCGATCTCCACGCCGTTGAAGGTGACTTTCGAGCCCGGGTCGACACCGAGCCCGGCCCGCGGGGACAGCACGGTCAGTTCCACCCGGTAGCGGAAGTCACCCCGGAACTGCAGATAGATGAGCACCGCCAGGCCGGTCAACAGCGCCAGTGCGATCGCTCCGGCCGTCCGGTAAGGCGCTGCCATGCGGTCGACGGCCACATTGCGACACTAGTGGCATGGCGGCGCGCGGTACGGCAGATCCGGAACAGACACGGGCCGCGGTGCTCGCGGTCGCCGACTGGCTGCGCGACGACACCGTCGGCGCCCCCGATCGGTCCGCGATTGCCGCCGCGGTGCGGCTCACCGCCCGCACCCTGGCCACGCTGGCCCCCGGTGCCAGCGTCGAAGTGCGAATCCCGCCGTTCGTCGCCGTGCAGTGCATCGCCGGTCCGCGGCACACCCGCGGAAACCCGCCCAATGTCGTCGAGACCGATGCCCGGACGTGGCTGCTGCTGGCCACCGGCCTGCTGGATATCGACGCGGCGTCCGGGGTGTCGATGTCGGGTTCGCGGGCCGGCGAGATCGCGGACTGGCTGCCGCTGGTACCGCTGCCGGACTGACGGGTCAACGGAAGTACGGGTACTCCTGGACCCAGTGAAATCCGCGGTTGCGCAGCGGAAAACCGTTCGGGTCCAACCGGTCGAGCTCGATGGTCACGGGTGCACCCTGCAACGTGCCGGTCAGGGTCAGCCGGTCCGGGCCGGGCTGGGTGTACGTGAACCTCGCGAACGGCGTCGGGTCCGGCTTCGGGGCGGACGCGCCGTCGGGTTCGGGCAGCGGTGTCGTGAGTGCCAGGGTGTGGGCGCGGGCGTCGACTTCGGCGGGAGCGGTGTGCAGCGTGCCGTCCATCGCCTGGAAGGTCGCGGCGCCGATCTGGTCGAAAACAAGTTTCTGCCAACGCTTCTCGTCGGTGGTCAGGGGCGGCAGCGGCCGGCCGTCCACACTGAACGAGCTGACCGACCAGATACCGTGCAGTTCGGGCTTCGGCCGCCCGCCGCCGTAGCTGCTCCAGGCCTGCCAGTTCTGCAACAGCAATCCGGCCAGCACCCAAACCCCCAGGGCCAGTTGCGCTCCGGTGGTCCATCGATTGGCCCGGGCGCTGCCGAACAACGGTGTCGCGGTCACCGGGCCGCAGGCCCGTTCCCGCACGACGGCATCGAACAACCGCCGGGCCCGGGGCGCGAGCAGCACCAGACTGATCAGCAGCAGATGGCTGGACAAGATCTTGACCGGCACGTCGAAGGTCATGTTCAGGATGAACACCTGCGCCATGCTGAGCGCGGCGACCAGCGCACCCAGGGTGGCGGTGCGCGGGATGAACAGCAGCAGGCCCGCGAGCACCTCGACGGTGCCGAGCAGCGCCTCGTACGCCGGCGAGCTGCCGACCTGCAGCCACAGCACCGAGGTGGGGCTGAACTCGCCAAAAGGTTGCAGCAAGGCGACCAGCGGTGGTTCCGGCATCTGGGTCGGGATGACCTTGGCGACACCGTAGAACAACATCTGACCGGCCAGGCACAGCCGCAGGAAGACGGCGAACCAGGCGGCCAGTCGCGGATAGCCGGTGGCGCGGCGGTCTAGGGCGGACCACCCGGCGGTGCCCACCACGGCCACGGCGAGCAGACAGAACATCGCGATCCAGATGGCCGCCTGATCGCCGCTGCCGGAGTCCGGTCGAAGGTGCGCGTCGACCCCGAAGACCTGCCGGCCCACCCAGCTGGTGACCGGATCGGTGAGCAGCATCTGCCATTGCACCGAACCCTCCGGCAGCAGCACCGCCACCGGCCCGGTGAAGGCGAAGGTGATCTGAGCGAACCACAGGCAGAACAGCCCGAAGTACAGGAAGCAGAACCGGAACGCGACCCGGGTCAGCGGCCGCCAGCGGGCCGGTTCCTCGATGCTCGTGTCGGTCGTGACGGTGTCTTGGCTCACGTCCGCCCACCGTAATGGCGCGCGGCGTCGGCACCGGAATGTCTTCACCCGCCAGGGGTGTTGCAGTTCATGCGCAGGCAATCCGCCGTTCGATTCCGCCAATGGCGGTGGTTGCCCGTAAACTCAGTTACGTCACCCACAGCCCCCAGGGAGCAGACTGATCGTGGCCACCGAGCAGATCGACCAGCCGGAGAACGAACCCAGAGAAGAATGTGGCGTCTTCGGCGTCTGGGCGCCAGGCGACGACGTGGCCAAGCTCACCTACTACGGGCTTTATGCGCTGCAGCACCGCGGCCAGGAGGCGGCCGGTATCGCCGTCGCCGACGGCTCGCAGGTGCTGGTGTTCAAGGATCTCGGCCTGGTCAGCCAGGTGTTCGACGAGCAGACCCTGGCCGCCATGCCGGGCCACGTCGCCGTCGGGCACTGCCGCTACTCCACCACCGGCTCCACCACCTGGGAGAACGCCCAGCCGGTGTTCCGCAACACCGCCGCCGGTACCGGTGTCGCGTTGGGCCACAACGGCAACCTGGTCAACACCGCAGAACTGGCCCGCCGGGCCAGGGAGGCCGGCCTGATCGAGACCCGCGGCGCCCCGGCCGCCACCACCGATTCGGACATCCTGGGCGCCCTGCTGGCCCACGGCGCGGCGGACGCCACGCTGGAACAGGCCGCGCTGGAGCTGCTGCCCACCGTCCGCGGTGCGTTCTGTCTGACCTTCATGGACGAGAACACGCTGTACGCCGCGCGCGACCCGCACGGGGTGCGCCCGCTGTCGCTGGGGCGGTTGGACCGCGGCTGGGTGGTGGCCTCGGAGACCGCGGCGCTGGACATCGTGGGTGCGTCCTTCGTGCGCGATATCGAGCCCGGTGAACTGCTGGCCATCGACGCCGACGGGGTGCGCTCCACCCGGTTCGCCAACCCGACGCCCAAGGGCTGCGTCTTCGAGTACGTCTACCTGGCCCGGCCGGACAGCGTCATCGGCGGGCGGTCCGTACATGCCACCCGCGTCGAGATCGGCCGCAGGCTGGCCGCCGAGAACCCCGTCGAGGGTGATCTGGTGATCGGCGTCCCCGAGTCGGGCATCCCGGCCGCGGTCGGTTATGCGCAGGGTTCGGGTATCCCCTACGGCCAGGGCCTGATGAAGAACGCCTACGTCGGGCGGACGTTCATCCAGCCGTCGCAGACCATCCGCCAGCTCGGTATCCGGCTCAAGCTGAACCCGCTCAAGGAGGTCATCCGCGGCAAGCGGCTGATCGTCGTCGACGACTCGATCGTGCGCGGCAACACCCAGCGCGCGCTGATCCGGATGCTCCGGGAGGCCGGTGCGCTGGAGGTGCACGTCCGGATCGCCTCGCCCCCGGTGAAGTGGCCGTGCTTCTACGGCATCGACTTCGCCACGCCCGCCGAGCTGATCGCCAACGGCTCCAGCGGTGACGAAGACGAGATGCTCGAAGACGTGCGCCGGGCGATCGGCGCCGACACCCTTGGCTATATCAGTCAGCAGGGCATGGTCGCGGCGACCGAGCAACCGTCGTCGCGGTTGTGCTCGGCCTGTTTCGACGGGAACTATCCGATCGAGCTTCCCGGCGAGAGTGCGCTGGGCAAGAACGTCATCGAGCACATGCTGGCCAATGCGGCGCGCAGCGGGATTCCGCTGCAGAACGCGAACGACAACGACAACGCGTCAGCGCTCAGACGTCCATGACGGCTCCGCCGTCGGGCAGGCCCTAGAAGCCGCACCCGGGATCCGGCGCGTCGGTGGCCGGCGCGGCACCGGCCGGGTCGATATAGACCACCCACATAACCAGGGGGTCCGGACCGAGGTTGCGGCCGTCGTGCACGGGGCCGCTGGCCTCGGTGATCGGCGCGCCGGCCGGATACACCCCGTCCACCGAGCAGTCCGCCCGGAAATGGGTGAGCGTGCCGGCCCTGATCACCCCGTAGACCCGGCCCCGGTGCCAGTGCCAGCCGGTGCTGCCGCCCGGGGCGATGGTGATCTCCTTGGTGATGTAGTCATGACCGTCGCGGGTGGCCTGCGACAGGATCTCGGCCTGCACGCCCACCCCGGCGGTGCCGGATGCCGTTGCGGGCAGTGCCAGCGCACAGGGCAGCAGGGTCCCGACGGCCAGCACCGACCAGCGCAATCGCTTCATGACGGCTCACGGTGTCACACGCCACGCCCTCGCGTGCGGGGACCGCAGAACACCCGGCCCTTACCAGCGGTGTCGGGGCGGGACCCCGACCGGTAGCCTTTAGCCTGATGAGTCAGGGTCGCGCCGAACAACACGGCATCTCTTATGCAACGGCCGGAGTGGACATCGAGGCGGGTGACCGTGCCGTCGAGTTGTTCAAGCCGCTGGCCAAGAAAGCTACCCGCCCGGAGGTCCGCGGCGGGCTGGGCGGGTTCGCCGGGCTGTTCGCGCTGCGCAGCGGATACCGGGAACCGCTACTGGCCTCGTCCACCGACGGTGTCGGCACCAAGCTGGCCATCGCGCAGGCGATGGACAAGCACGACACGGTCGGCCTGGACCTGGTGGCGATGGTCGTCGACGACCTCGTCGTCTGCGGAGCCGAGCCACTGTTCCTGCAGGACTACATCGCCGTGGGGCGGACCGTGCCCGAGCGGGTCAGCGCCATCGTGTCGGGTATCGCCGACGGATGTGTGCTGGCCGGTTGCGCACTGCTGGGCGGGGAGACCGCCGAACACCCCGGCTTGATGGAGCCGGACCACTACGACATCTCCGCGACCGGGGTCGGCGTCGTCGAGGCCGACGACGTGCTGGGACCCGAACGCGTGAAACCCGGCGACGTGATCATCGCCATGGCGTCCACCGGCCTGCACTCCAATGGCTACTCGTTGGCCCGCAAGGTGCTGCTGGAGATCGACCGGATGGATCTGGCCGGCCACGTCGAGGAATTCGGTCGCACCCTGGGCGAGGAACTGCTCGAACCGACCTACATCTACGCCAAGGACTGCCTGGCGCTGGCGTCGGAAACCCAGGTGCGGACCTTCTGTCACGTCACCGGCGGCGGACTGGCGGCCAACCTGGAACGGGTCATCCCCAACGGGCTGGTCGCCGAACTCGACCGCGGCACGTGGACGCCCGCGCCCGTCTTCGGCATGATCGCCCAGCGCGGCCGCGTCGAGCGTGCCGAAATGGAGAAGACGTTCAATATGGGTGTCGGCATGGTCGCCATCGTCGCGCCGGAGGACACCGACCGCGCGCTGGCGATTCTGACTGCACGTCACCTGAAGTGCTGGACGCTGGGCACCGTCGCCAAGGGCGGAAAAGGTGAGGCCCGCGCGAACCTGGTGGGGCAGCATCCGCGGTTCTGACCAAGTCAGAACCGCGGGGCTACACCGGTGCGTGAGTCAGCGACGCCAGTCGTCTTCGTCGGCATGTTGATCGGCAAAGCCGTCACTGCCCCCGAAGTCATTTTCAGACTCGGCATGTGACAGCTCACGCTGCAACCTGTCGAAGTCGGTTTGTGGCGAGCTGTACTTAAGGTCTCGTGCAACCTTTGTCTGCTTCGCCTTCGCCCGGCCGCGGCCCATGGGGGACCCCCTCGCGCAATAACGGAGCGGCCCAACGTGCAGGCGGCTCCGATCTGTGTGTCTTTATTGTCCTGCGGCCACTTTACCGTGCCGGGCGGCGCCGCGCTGGTAGGCCCTGCCAGTGCGCGGCCTGCGCCCGTCATCGGTCGCCGCTGCGCAGCCTTTCCACCGCGATCCGGCCTGCTCCGACGTGGTCGCCGGCCGGCACCGAGTCCGGATCGATCACCGCTGCCGTCGTCACCTCACCGCCGGTGCTCAGCGCGGTGTCCACCGGGATACCCCGCTTCACCAGTGCCAACCCGATCGGGCCGTCGTCGACATGGTCGACGACGGTGCCCAGCCGGCCGACCGGGCGGCCACCCGCGGTGAGCGGATCCCCGGTCGCCGGCCGGTCACCGGACCCGTCCAGCTGCACCAGCACCAGCATCCGGGGGGGTTTACCCAGGTTGTGCACGCGTGCGACGGTTTCCTGCCCGCGGTAGCAGCCCTTGTCCAGATGCACCGCGCCGTCGCCGGGCCCGCCGATCCAGCCGACCTCGTGTGGGATCGTGCGCTCATCGGTGTCCACGCCCAGCCGGGCCCGTACCGCGGCGACGCGGTGCGCCTCGTAGGCCCAGACGCCGGCCGCGCGGACACCGGCCGAGGTCAGCCGCGACTGCCGCGCGCTGCGCTCGTCCCGCGGAACCACCAGGTCGTATTCACCGGGATACACGCCGCGCAGGAAACCGCCACCGGGCAGCGCGACGGCGGTCCAGGGGGCCGGCAGCGCGTCGACACCGAGCGCGTCGAGCACCGCGGGCGCCGACAGCGCCGGCCCGAGCAGCGAGAGCACGGCCGACTCGGCCGGCTCGACGGCCACGTCGGCCCAGAACACCATCTTGCGCAGATAGGCCAGCAGCGGATCGCCGCGCCACGACTCGGTGTCCAAAACGGTGACCCCGTCGAGCTGGGTCTGCAGCCAGTGATCTTCGACACGGCCCTGCCCGTCGAGGCTCAGATTCTGCACGACGGTGCCGTCGGTCAGATCGCTGACGTGCTGGCTGGAGATGGTGTGCAGCCAGGATCGCCGCTCGGCGCCGGTGAGGGTGATGACGGCGCGGTGCGACCGGTCGACCAGCACGGCGGCATCGGCGGCGGCACGCTGTTCGCCGAAGGGATCGCCGTGGTGCCACACGGCACCGGCGTCGGGACCGCCGTCAGGGACGGGAACTGCAGACATGTCCCAAGACTACGGCGCGCAGGTCGTTAGGCTCGGGCGTCATGCCCGCCGGCTTCATCGTGACCCTCGACGGCGCCGTGCACGACGCCGGCGAGCCGCTGGTGCGGGCGACCGACCCGGTGTTGTCCCACGGCGACGGGGTCTTCGAGACGACGCTGGTGCGTGGTGGACGGCCCTGCCTGTTGCCGGCCCATCTGGCCAGGCTGGCCGCGTCCGCGCGGATTGCGGGATTGCCCGGTGTGGATACCGGGCTGTTCCGTGCGGCCGCCCTCACCGCGGCCGCCCGGTGGCCGGAAGGCGAAGCGGTGCTGCGGTTGGTGCACGGCCGGGGTGCGGGCTTCGCCGCCGTCTCCGCGGTGCCGGACCGGGTGGCCGTAGCCCGCCGGGACGGGCTGGCGGCGGTGACGCTGGACGGTGCACCGGCTGACGCATTGGCCGGCGCGAAATCGCTGTCCTACGCCCGTCACACCGCGGCGTTGCGGGAGGCCGCCCGCCGCGGCGCCGGCGACGCGATCTACGTCGGCGCCGACGGGCTGGTGCTCGAAGGCCCGCGGTCATCGGTGGTGATCGCCCAGGGCGAAACTCTGGTCAGTCCGCCGCCGACCCTCCCGATCTTGGCGGGCACCACGGTGCAGGCGTTGTTCGGCACCGCGCCGCGGACCGCCTACCGTCCGCTCACTGTTTCTGAACTTCTTGCTGCACAAGGTATTTGGCTGCTGTCGGCGGTGACGTTGACTGCCCGGGTGCACACCCTGGACGGTGTGGTGCTGCCCCCGGCGCCACTGGCGGGGCAGCTGGCCGCGTGGGTGGACACCGCCGTGGGCCGCGGTGCGTGACGAAAATCGGTTGTCGGGTCCGCGCGCCGCGAGTACCTTCGTCGGTACACAGGGAAGGAGGTGGTCCGAGAAATTGATTGGCATACGGACATGTGAGGTGGCTGCCGGCTAGCAGCACCAGGCGCGAGGAATCCACCTGCGAGCGCTGGCGAATTCCACGCAGCCACCCGGCCCCCGAGCCCTTGGTTTTTGTCCAACCAAGATCTACGGCTCGGGGGCTGCCCCATATCTCGGTCATTTCTGCGGCGTGCAGGATCAAGCACGCCGGGTCGGCCACCCGGACACCGGCTTTGGTGGCTCAGCCGGCGAAGCGGCCCAGGCGCGCCGACAGGTGCGGAACCAGCCCGCCGTCGGCATCCACCCGCTCTTCGACGTAGGCCAGATCGCCGTCTTCGACGATGCCGTACAGCCGCTTGGCCCCGCCGACGAGCATGCCGGACTTGCTGCGGGCCAGTGCGTCGGTGGCCAATTCCCAGGAGGACTGGTTGATCGGGCGGCCGTAGAACAGCTCGACGTAGCCGGCCGAATGGGCCAGCAGCAGCTCGATGGCCTGTGTTTCGGAGGGGTCGGCCGGATCGTTGACGAACCGCCAGAATCCGGATTCGCGGAACCCGGGGGAGTCGAATTCGCCGTCGGCGTTCAACCGCCAGGACCGGCTATCCCAGTTCAGATAGTCACCGCCGTCGTGCGAGACGATGATCTGCTGGCCGAAACGGTAGTCGCCGTGGGTGTCTCGGCCCTCGCCCGCGCCGCGCCACACACCCACCAGTGGCAACAGTGCCAGCAACGCAGGGTGCAGGTCGGCGCCCTTGCGCAGGTTCGCGGTGTCGGCCGGCAACGGCAGATCGTCGAACGCCGGGATGTTGCGGGCGGCGGTGATCCTGGCCCGCTCCGCTGCCGCGGCTACGGCCCGGTCACCCGAGCCCGGCCCGGCCGCGTCGCCGGTGCTCACGCCTCGTCGGTGATCAGACGGTACAGCGCGTAGAGCGCAAACCAGGTGATGACGACCACGGCCGCCACAAGCATGAATTCGAAGAAGAGAACCACGTCGGAATTCTAACTGCCGGAGCCGCCGCGCTCGAACCCGAGGGTTCCAGCGCGGCGGCCCGTCGGCTCGTACCTCGCCTTGATCGGCGTCAGGCGGGGTTGGACGGCCTGACTTCTCATCGGCTCGTTCCTCGCCTTGATCGGCGTCAGGCGACCTTGATGTCGACTTCGTGGATACCCGCGCCCGACGGCTTCACGCTGGCGTCACCGTTGCCTGCGGGCGAGAGCGCCCGCACAGTCCAGGTGCCGGGTGCGGCGAAGAACCGGAAGTCGCCGGTGGCCGAGGCCACCACCTCCGCGGTGAACTCGTCAGAGCCGTCCAGCAGCCGCACGAACGCGCCGCCGACCGCCTGGCCGGAGCCGTCGACCACGCGACCGGTGATCACCGTCTCCTTCTCCAGGTCGACGCCTGCCGGCAATGTCACGCCTTGCTTCGGTGCAGAGCACATATCAACTTCCCAACTCGATCGGGGCGCCCACCAGGGAGCCGTATTCCGTCCAACTACCGTCGTAGTTCTTGACGTTCTGATGACCCAGCAGCTCCTGCAGCACGAACCAGGTGTGCGACGAACGCTCGCCGATACGGCAGTACGCGATGGTCAGCTTGTTGCCGTCCAGGCCGGCCTCGGCATACAGCTTGGCCAGGGCCTCGTCGGACTTGAAGGTGCCGTCCTCGTTGGCCGCCTTGCTCCACGGCACGTTGATGGCGGTGGGGATGTGGCCGGGACGCTGGCTCTGCTCCTGCGGCAGGTGCGCGGGAGCGAGGATCTTGCCGGAGAACTCGTCGGGGGAGCGCACGTCGACCAGGTTCTTCTCGCCGATCGCGGCGATGACCTCGTCGCGGAATGCCCGGATGTCGTTGTTGGGCGCTTTGGCCGAGTACGACGTCGCCGCGCGCTCCGGCACCTCGGTGACCAGGGGGCGGCCGTCGAGCTCCCACTTCTTGCGTCCGCCGTCGAGCAGCTTGACGTCCTGGTGGCCGTAGAGCTTGAAGTACCAGTACGCGTACGCGGCGAACCAGTTGTTGTTGCCGCCGTACAGGATCACGGTGTCGTCGTTGCTGATCCCCTTGTCGGACAACAGCTTCGAGAACTGCTGCTGGTCGACGAAGTCACGCTTGACCTGGTCTTGGAGTTCGGTCTTCCAGTCCAGCCGGACGGCGCCGGCGATATGGCCGCCTTCGTAGGCCGAGGTGTCCTCGTCAACCTCGACGAACACCGTGTTCGGTGCGTCGAGATTGCTTTCGGCCCAGTCGGTGGAGACCAGGACGTCGGAGCGTGCCATGGAATGGTTCCTTTCGGTTAGTGGCTTGTGGCAGGGGTTGCGCGTCGCAGGCGAGCGACGAGCGGATAGATCTGGCAGCCCAGGCAGATGCCGAAGGCCGCGTTCAGGAACGCCGCGAACAATGCGAACGCGGTCGCCACGAGTCCCAGCGCGCCGAGTCCCAGTGCGAAGGCCGCGGCGCCGACGGCGGCGAAGACGAAGCCGACCAGCTGGGCGAACTTCAACGGTGGCACCGGCTCCTTCTCGGTCACCGGGCCCAGCCGCGGTGCGACGAGGGTGGCGAACACCCGGCCATAGGGGTGTTTGCGGGGGCCCAGCGCAGCGCCGATGGCGAACACCACCGCCTGCAGGCCGAGGATCACCGCCGCGGCGGGCACGCTGACCGCCGACACCAGCAGCGTGACGATCAGGACAGCGGTGGTGACCCAGGCCACGAACCGCGGACCGCGGACGTCGACCTGGTCGGGGCTGTTATGGGTAGTGGACATGTCTGTGCTCCTGTGGCTGGGCTGGGCTGGACTGAAGGGGCACCTCGGACTGTTCGGCCCGGTCCCCGAGCGCGGCGCAGAAAAGAGCGCCGCTACTCAGCAGCTACGACAACAACAGCAACAACCCGCGACGCGGCACAGATCTACTGCGCGGCGCTTGGTGAGCAGCAGCTCAAGGCGGGCGGACACGACGCACACAATACCTGGAGACCCTGCGGTCAAGCCAATAGTGGCTCGAGCGCCGAACGCAGGTCAGCGGCCTTGGGGACGCCCGTGGCGCGGAAGCGTTGCCGGCCCTGCGCGTCGAAGATGAACGTGGTGGGCAGCGAGAGCACCGAAAGCCGCCGGGCGGCTGCCGGATTGGCGTCCATGTCGATCTCGACATGCGCAACCGCGGGCAGATCGCTGCTGACCTGGCTGACCACGCGACGGACCGCCGCGCAGGGTCCGCACCACACGGCGGTGAAATGCACGATGGTCGGACCGGTCCCGGACAGCCCGAGGTCGGAGGTGTCGACGTCCTCGGCCGGGGCGTCCTCGGCCGCTGCCCGCAACATGCCGGCACGCAGCGTCACCAGGCGCCCGACGATGTAGCCGATGCCCAGCACGGCGATCACCACCACGATGACCAGGGCCATGGAAGTGTTCATGACTGTCTGAACCCGTCCAACGTGACAGTTACTCCCTCGGTGATGCCTTCCACGATGAGATCCGAGCCACGGGCGCCCGCTGAGGTGGGCGAGAGCCCGAACGGCAGCTTCTGGCCGGGGATCTGAGAGGTGAATGCCTTCAGCACCGCTGCCGTCTGGCCCTCGGAAACCGCCTGATCGGCGGTACCGGGCCCGGTGAGTACGCCAGTCGGGGTCAACACCAGGGTGGTCTGGTTGGGGCCGTCGACGGTCAGGTCGACCGAGACGCTGACCCGTTGGTGAAATCCGGCTGCGGTCGGGGTTCCGGTGAACACCAACCCGTTGCCACTGGAGATACCGGACTCGGTGGTGTTGTCGGTGGCATCGTTGGACTCCTTGGGCGGCGCCTCGACCTGCAGATCCTTGATGCCCATCACGTCGCCGATGTGTCGGGAGTCGATGATCAGCCGGCTTTCCAGCTTGCCCACCGGCAGTGCGGCGTCCGGCGCGATCAGCCAGGACGAGTCGTGCAGGTCGACACGGTGCAGGGTGGCTTCAAGGGACACCTTGCCGGTGATCGGGTGGTCCACGCCGGCGGCCCGGATCTCCACCTCTCGAAAGCGGTGGTTCATGGCCTGGGTGATGAACGGAAAGCTCAAGATGCTGGCCCACGGGTCGAACGACAGGTGGGCGGCGGTGCGGACGCTGCGGGCCAACCGGTATTCGGCATAGATCGCCGCGCCGAAATCGACGGCGACGGCCCCCAGCACCACAGTGGTGAGGGTCGCGATGACACCGGCGAGCAGTTTGCGCACCCGGTCATTCTGGCGTATCCACCGACGGCCGGAGTTCACGGTGCCCAGTTCAAGTCAGCTAATCAGCAGGTAGCACGCTATCGTTAGTGGATCGTCGGTCGTAACGGCCGCGTGTCAGCCATGAATCTGGAAGATGACCTTCGACACCGTTGTCATGGGACGTTTCCAGGGCGCCGGAGGGCCTTTTGGAGCTTTTGCTACTTACCGTAGACCCGAACCCGGAGTCCGTGCTGCCGTCGTTGTCTTTGCTGGCACACAACGTCCGCTCGGCTCCGACCGAGGTGTCCTCGCTGCTGGAGGCCAGCACTGCGGACATCGCGATCGTCGACGCCCGCACGGATCTGGCCGCTGCACGCGGCCTGTGCCGGTTGCTGGGCACCACGGGCACCTCGATCCCCGTGGTCGCTGTGGTGAACGAGGGCGGCCTGGTCGCGGTCAACGTCGAATGGGGCCTTGACGAGATCCTGTTGCCGGGGACCGGGCCCGCCGAAATCGACGCGCGGCTGCGGCTGCTGGTCGGTCGGCGCGGCGGGGTGTCCGACCAGGAGAGCCTGGGCAAGGTCACCCTCGGTGAACTGATCATCGACGAGGGCACCTACACCGCCCGGCTGCGCGGCCGCCCGCTGGACCTCACCTACAAGGAATTCGAGCTGCTGAAATATCTCGCGCAGCACGCCGGGCGGGTGTTCACCAGGGCCCAGCTGCTGCAAGAGGTCTGGGGCTACGACTTCTTCGGCGGCACCCGCACGGTGGACGTGCACGTCCGGCGGCTGCGGGCCAAGCTCGGACCCGAATACGAGGCGCTGATCGGCACCGTGCGCAACGTCGGGTACAAAGCGGTCCGTCCGGCCCGCGGCCGCGCGCCCGCACCCGAAACCGACGAAGACGACGGCGTCTTCGAGGACGGGGATTTCGGGTCCCCGGCCGAGGCGTTCGACCCCCTGCACAGTCAGTGATCTCCTGGCAGACCGGCCTGACGGCATCCGGGCAGCAGCGCATCACCGCCCTGATCGACGCGGCCACCGCTCATGACGGCGTCGCACCCGTCGGCGCTCAGGTGTTGCGGGAGCTACCCCGCGACGACACCCGTCACCTGCTCGCCCACGACGGTGAGGACCTGGTCGGATACCTCAACCTGGCTCCGGGGATGGCTGAGCTGGTCGTGCATCCGGACGCCCGGCGGCGCGGCTTCGGATCCGAATTGGCGCGCGCGGGGCTGGCCGAAGGCGGGCCCGACACCAGGATCTGGGCGCACGGAAATCTCGAACCTGCCCGCGCCCTGGCCGCCGCGCTGCACCTGGTGCCCAAGCGGGAACTGCTGCAGATGCGGCGGTCGCTGGCCGATCTGCCGGCACTCGGTGCCGTGCCCGGGCTGCGGACCTACGCCGGACCATCCGATGACGCCGAGCTGCTGCGCGTCAACAACGCCGCCTTCTCCTGGCATCCAGAACAGGGTGGCTGGACCGAAGCCGACGTGGCCGAACGCCGCGGTGAGGACTGGTTCGACCCGGCGGGACTGTTCCTGGTGTTCGACGGCCCTCGGCTGCTGGGCTTTCATTGGACGAAAATCCACGACGCCGCACTCGGCGAGGTATATGTCGTCGGTGTGGATCCGGCCGCGCAGGGCCGCGGCCTGGGCCGGACGTTGACGCTGGTCGGCCTGCACCACCTGGTCCAGCGGCTGGGCCCGGATGCCGAGGTCACCCTGTATGTGGAAGGTGACAACACCGCCGCGGTGAACACTTACCGGCGCCTGGAGTTCGAGGTGTTCAGCGCCGACGTGGCCTACGGAACCTAGGTGCGGAGCCCGTTCTCAGCATCCTGTGAACACCCTGGACCTATTCACCTTCCGTTCACTTTCCATCCGTAAAGAGTCCACCGCCACCGCATACGTTGCCGGAGAGTTCGAAGCCGTCAATCGAAAGTGGGATAAGTGAAGCTCAATCGCTTTGGCAAGGTCCTTGGCACGACGCTCTCCATGACCGCCGTCGCCGCACTGTCGCTCACCGCGTGCGGCAGCGACAACAACGCCGGCAGTTCCTCGTCGTCGGCCGCATCGGGTGGTTCGGCCGCGTCCGCCGCCGACTGCGCGGGCAAGAACAGCGTCACCGCCGAGGGCTCGACTGCCCAGCAGAACGCGATCGCCGAGTTCAACAAGGTCTGGGGCCAGGTCTGCTCGGGCAAGACGCTGGCCTACAACCCCACCGGCTCCGGTGCGGGTGTCGACCAGTTCATCGCCAAGCAGGTCGACTTCGCCGGGTCCGACTCGGCGCTCAAGGACGACCAGGTGAAGAAGGCCGCCGAGCGCTGCGGCGGCAACGAAGCCTGGAACCTGCCGCTGGTGTTCGGCCCCGTCGCGTTGGCCTACAGCATCGAGGGTGTCGACAACCTTGTGGTGAACCCCGAGGTGCTCGCCAAGATCTTCCAGGGCGAGATCAAGAAGTGGAACGACCCGGCCATCGCCGCGCTGAACTCGGGTGCCACCCTGCCCGACACGGACATCAAGCCGATCTACCGCTCGGATTCCTCGGGCACCACCGACAACTTCCAGAAGTACCTGGCCGCCGCCGCGCCGCAGGCGTGGACCAAGGGTGCGGGCAAGGAGTTCCAGGGTGGCGCCGGTGAGGGTGCGCAGAAGTCCTCCGGCGTCGTGCAGGCCATTCAGGCCACCCCCGGCTCGATCGGCTACGTCGAGAAGAGCCCGGCCATGGCAGCCAACCTGCACACCGCGCAGATCGACAGCGGCGCCGGCGCCGTGGCGCTGACCGATCAGTCCACCGCGAAGGCCGTCGACGCCGCCAAGTTCAAGGGCGAAGGCAAGGACCTGACCCTGGATCTGAACGCGCTGTACGCCTCCAAGGACGCCGGCGTCTACCCGCTGATGCTGGCCACCTACGAGATCGTCTGCTCGAAGGGCTATGACGCCGAGACCGCTTCCGCCGTCAAGTCCTTCCTGACGGTGTCGGCCAACCAGGGCCAGGCCAGCCTGTCCCAGGCCGGTTACGTCGCCCTCCCGGACAGCTTCAAGCAGCGCCTGCTGGCCTCCGTTTCGGCGATCTCCTGACGGCTGGCGCGTAACCACAATTGCGGTGAGGATGGACTTGCGGACCGATGACCAACCAGGTCCCTGACGGGATAACAGTGACGACGCCGAATCCAGCCGACGCGGGATCGGGTGAGGTAATCGCCTCACCCATCCCGGCGCCGGAGCCCATCTCCACCAACCCCTCCAAGGGTGCGAAAGTGCGCTTGGGAGACCGCATTTTCCGTGGCCTCTCAGAAGGATCGGGCATCCTGATCGTCGCGCTCATCGCGGCGATCGGGGTGTTCCTCCTGTGGCGGGCCGTCCCGGCGCTGGCCCGCAACAAAGAGAACTTCTTCACCTACGGCGGCAACTGGGTCACCACCGACACCTCGGCGATGCACTTCGGCATCTTCGACCTGTTGCAGGTGACGGTCTTCGTGTCGCTGTTCGCGCTGGTGCTGGCGATGCCGGTGGCCCTCGGTATCGCGATTTATCTGACCCAGTACGCCCCGAAGCGATTGGCCGGCCCGCTGGCCTACATGGTCGACCTGCTCGCGGCAGTGCCGTCGATCGTCTACGGCGTTTGGGGCCTGTACGTGCTTGCCCCGGTGCTCAAGCCGTTCGCGATCTGGCTGAACGAGAACCTGAACTGGCTGTTCCTGTTCAAGACCGGAACCGCGTCGGTGGCCGGTGGCGGCACCATCTTCACCGCGGGCATCGTGCTCGCGGTGATGATCCTGCCGATCATCACCGCCGTCAGCCGTGAGGTGTTCATGCAGACGCCCCGCGGCCAGATCGAGGCCGCGCTGGCGCTGGGCGCCACCCGCTGGGAGGTCGTGCGCACCACGGTGTTGCCGTTCGGCCTGTCGGGTTACATCAGCGGTGCGATGCTCGGCCTCGGCCGTGCGCTAGGTGAGACCATCGCGCTGCTGATCATCCTGCGCGGCACGCAGACCGCGTTCGGATGGTCGCTGTTCGACGGTGGCTACACCTTCGCCAGCAAGATCGCCGCCACCGCAAGCGAATTCAACGACCAGTACAAGGCCGGTGCCTACATCGCCGCGGGCCTCGTGCTGTTCATCCTGACCTTCATCGTGAACTCGCTGGCCCGCGCCGCGGTGGCCGGAAGGGGCGCAAAGTCATGACTTCCACTTTGGAACAGCCGGTCAAGGCGCCCGCCTTCCAGGGTGTCAGCGCGCGCCGCAAGGTCACCAACAACGTGGCGACGGTGCTGGTGACGGGGTCGGTGCTGGTGGCGCTGGTACCGCTGGTGTGGGTGCTCTACTCGGTGATCGTCAAGGGTTTCAAGGCCATCACCGCGCCGACGTGGTTCACCAATTCCCAGGCCGGTATGACGACGTTCAGCGCCGGCGGCGGCGTCTACCACGCGATCGTCGGCACGCTGCTACAAGGCCTGGTGTGCTCGCTGATCTCGATCCCGATCGGTGTGTTCGTGGCCGTCTATCTCGTCGAGTACGGCGGCGGCACCCGGTTGGGCAAGCTCACCACTTTCATGGTCGACATCCTCACCGGTGTGCCGTCGATCGTCGCCGCGTTGTTCATCTACGCCTTGTGGGTGGCCACGCTGGGCTTCGAGCGGTCCGGCTTCGCGGTATCGCTTGCGCTGGTGCTGCTGATGATCCCGGTCATAGTGCGAGCCACCGAGGAGATGCTGCGCATCGTCCCGATGGACCTGCGCGAGGCGAGTTACGCACTGGGCGTGCCGAAATGGAAGACGATCATGCGCATCGTCATCCCGACGGCACTGTCGGGCATCGTCACCGGTGTGATGCTGGCGCTGGCCCGCGTGATGGGGGAGACTGCACCGCTGCTGGTTCTGGTGGGCTACGCCCAGGCGATGAACTTCGACATGTTCGGCGGGTTCATGGGATCACTGCCCGGCATGATGTACGACCAGATCTCGGCAGGCGCCGGGGCCAACCCGGTGCCCACCGACCGGCTGTGGGGAGCGGCGCTCACCCTGATCCTGCTGGTCGCCCTGCTCAACATCGGCGCGCGACTCGTCGCCAAGATCTTTGCCCCCAAGAAGGTTTAGAGGAGTGAACTGCCATGGCAAAACGGCTTGACCTCAAAGACGTCAACATCTATTACGGCTCGTTCCATGCGGTGTCCGATGTCGCCCTGTCGGTTCAGCCGCGCAGTGTGATGGCCTTCATCGGCCCGTCGGGCTGCGGCAAGTCGACCGTGCTGCGCACCCTCAACCGTATGCATGAGGTCATCCCGGGTGCCCGTGTCGAAGGTTCGGTGCTGCTCGACGGGGAGGACATCTACGGCGCCGGCGTCGACCCGGTCGGTGTGCGCAAGACCATCGGCATGGTGTTCCAGCGCCCGAACCCGTTCCCCACCATGTCAATTCGCGACAACGTGGTGGCCGGGCTGAAGCTGCAGGGTGTGCGCAACAAGAAGGCCCTCGACGAGGTCGCGGAGCGCTCCCTCAAGGGCGCCAACCTCTGGAACGAGGTCAAGGACCGGCTGGACAAGCCGGGCGGCGGCCTGTCCGGCGGTCAGCAGCAGCGCCTGTGCATCGCCCGTGCCATCGCCGTGCAGCCCGACGTGCTGTTGATGGACGAGCCCTGCTCGGCGCTCGACCCGATCTCGACGCTGGCCATCGAGGATCTGATCTCGGAGTTGAAGCAGGACTTCACCATCGTCATCGTCACGCACAACATGCAGCAGGCCGCCCGGGTCAGTGATCAGACGGCGTTCTTCAACCTCGAGGCGACGGGTAAGCCCGGCAAGCTGATCGAGATCGACGACACCGAGAAGATCTTCTCCAACCCCACCCAGAAGGCCACCGAGGACTACATCTCGGGCCGCTTCGGTTAGGGCACCAACACCAGCCGGGTGCCCGACGGTTCGGCCGACGTCCAGGCCTGCGCCACCTCGGCCAGCGGCCGGGCCAGGGTATTGAGCTGCAGTCGGCCGTCGGCGACCATGTCGAACAACCGGGGCAGGGCCTCGGTGCGGGCCCGGCCCAGCACGTCGGGCGGCACGCTGCCGAATCCGATGCCGGACAAGGTGATTGCGGTACCGCGCAGTACGCCGGCGGGCAATGTGATGTCCGGGCCGGCCATCGAGCCGATCTGCACCCACCGGGTCGGGTGGTAGTGCGACGACGGGTGGCTGGCCGCCAGCGCTTGGAGCGCCGTGGCCGCGGGCTCACCCCACAGGTAATCCAGCACCGCGTCGAAGGGGCGCTCGGCATGCAGCGCGCCGATGCGCTGGGCCAGATCCTCTTCGCGCATCGCGATGGCGTCGTCGGCGCCGACCGACCGTAACCAATCCAGTCGCTGGGTGTCCCGGCCGGCGACCACCACGCGTCCGGCGCCGAACATGGACTTGGCGAGCTGGACGGCCGTAGCGCCGGTGACCCCGGTGGCGCCGAGTACCAGCAGATGCTGACCCGCGCGCACGGCCGCGCCGTGCTCGAGTGCCATCCACGCCGACATGCCGGGGTTGGGCAGCGCTGCCGCGGTCACCGAATCGACGCCGTCGGGCACATCGATGGTGCCCTGCGGGGTGATCGCGGTGCGCTCTGCCATCATGCCGTGCGAGCCGATGCCGCCGCCGTACACCCGGCGGCCGTCGTCGAGCCGGACGACACCGTCCACGCCGGGGATGGCTGGGAGCGCAATTTCCTTGCTGGCGTAGTGATTTCCGGAGACGATGCCGCGCGTGAGGTTGGTCAGGGCACTGGCCTCGACGGTGCCGACGACGGCACCGTCGTGCGGCTGTGGATCGGGGAAGTCGGTGTACTCCGGGACGGCGCCCCACTGGTGCACTACTGCTGCTTTCATCGCGCGCTCCTATGTTTCCATCGATATGGTTTCTATGGAAACAATGTACGGCGGCGGCGGGCGGATGGCAAGATGGTTTCCATGAAAACCAAGTCGGCCCTGATCGAGGCGATCAACACGCTGATCGGCGCGGTGGGCGACAAGTTCGACGCCGACGAGGGCGGGGACCCCGAGCGCGACTTCATGGTGGCGCGCTGCCCGAAGCGATTGGAGGGCACCGTCCGGGCGATGCCGACCTTGTCGATGCATCTGCTCGCCGCCATCGCCGACGAGCCGCTGAGCGTGGTCGGGCTGGCCGCCCGGTCGGGTCAGCTGAAGGGCACGGTGTCCAAGCACGTGCAGCGCCTGGTCGAGGCGGGCCTGGTGGAACGCACCCCGGTGCCCGGCAACCGCAAGGAGATCCAGCTGGGCCTGACCGCCGACGGCCGGCTGGTGTGCGCCGCGCATCGCGAACTGCATCACGAGATGGACCGCGGCATGCACGAATTCCTGCAGCGCTACAGCAACGCCGATCTACAGGTGCTGGAGACGGTGCTGCGCGACCTGCTGGCCGCGGGTAAGGACGGTGTGCGGATCGTCCCAGGAGTCTGACCTGGGGTGACGCTAGCGCGGAGTGATTTCCTCATCGGCCGGCAGCTCGCCGGTTACCTGGAAGATCACCCGGCGGGCCACCTCGACGGCGTGGTCGGCGAAGCGTTCGTAGAACCTGCTGAGCAGGGTGACGTCGACGGCTGCGGTGACGCCGTGGCGCCATTCCTTGTCCATCAGCACGGAGAACAGGTGGCGATGCAGGTCATCCATCGCATCGTCTTCTTCGCGGATCTGGGCGGCCTTGTCCGGATCCAGGGTGCGCAGCACCTCCTGTGCGCTGTTGCCCAATTCGACTGCAACGCGGCCCATTTCGGCGAAGTAGCCGTTGACCTCTTCGGGTAGCGCGTGTTGGGGGTGGCGACGCCGGGCGATCTTGGCGACGTGCAGAGCCAGCGCGCCCATCCGGTCGACGTCGGCGACGATCTGGATGGAGCTGACGATGGCCCGCAGGTCACCGGCGACCGGGGCCTGCAGGGCCAGGATGACGAACGCCTCCTCCTCGGCCTGCTTGCTGATCTCGGTGATCCGCTCATGATCGGTGATCACCTGTTCGGCGAGCACCAGATCGGCCTGCAGCAGGGCTTGGGTGGCGTGTTCCATCGCCTGGCCCACCAGGCCGCACATCTCGCCGAGACGGTCGTTGAGGCCGTCCAACTGCTCGTGGTACGCGGTACGCATGGCGCTAAGCCTACGGTTGCGACCGGGGATCGTCACGATGCCGCAGGTGAACTCGCGATGAATGCCGGAGACTTTCGTTCGGCGGCTATTCGCAGGTGGTGTCGGCCGCGTTGGTGACGGTCAGATCCTCGGGCAGATGGGTCGGCTCGGCGGCGGTGCCCTGCATCAAGTGCACCTGCACGGCCGAACCGCTCGGCGACGGCGGCGCGACGGTGCGGTAATCGGAGCCGAGCACCACCCGCACCACCTCGCCCAGGCCGGTGGACCGCTCCATCGTCGCGTTGGAGAACGAGGACGCCACGGTCGCGGCCGCCTGCTCGTTGCCGGGGGCGAAGAACACCGTCGTCGAATCCAACGGGCCCGGGTAGTCGTCGGGGGTGTCGACGTTGAAGCCGTGCTGCTGCAGCGCGGTCGCCGCATCGGCGGCCAGGCCGTTCTCGCCGGTGGAGTTCGACACCCGGACGGTGACCAGGCTCGGGTCGGTGGCCACGGCGTCGACCACCTCACCGGTGGCGGGCGACGGGGCGCTCGGTGCCGCAGGCGTCGGGGGGACGGGCGTGTTGTCGGCGTTGCGTTCCTCGGGCAGCGGATCGTCGTTGATGATCGCGTCGAACAGCGCGTGCACATCATCGGTGCGGGGCGGCTCGTTGCCGTCCGCGTCGGTCTCACCGGTGGTGGGCACCGTGATGAAGCTGATCCGCCCGGCGTTCACGCCCTGGATGGACTGGCCGAGGTCGACCAGGTCCTTGGTCTTGATGTTGTCGACGTAGCTGTCCTGAATGAACATGTTGACGACGTTGTTCAGCTTGCTCAGCGAGAAGAACGTGTCCTTGGAGATCAGCGAGCGCAACAGCGATGACAAGAACAGCTGCTGGCGTTTGATCCGGCCGTAGTCGCCGTTGACCTCGGTGGTGACCTGGCGGGCCCGGACGTACTGCAGGGCGGTGTGACCGTCGACCATCTGCCGTCCGGCGTTGGAGAGCACCGTGCCCAGTTCGTAGTCCTCCAGTGGGGTGGTGCTGCACACCTCGACCCCGCCGAGGGCGTCGACCATTTTGGCGAAGCCGGCGAAATCGACGGCCATGAACCGGTTGATGGACAGGCCGGACAGTTTCTGGATGACCTTCACCAGGCATTTGGGCCCGCCGAACGCGTACGCCGAGTTCAACTTGGTTTCGGTGTAGACCTCGTCGGGACCGTATTCGCCGGTCTGCTCGTCGTAGACCGGCCCGTACTGCCCGGTGGAGGGATCCCACGCCTGGCACTTGACCGGGTTGATGGCCAGATCGCGCGGGAAGGACACCGCGACCACGCGTTTGCGGTTGGCCGGGATGTTGACCAGCATCACCGTGTCCGAACGGGCGCCCGCGGCGTCGTCGGTGCTGCCGGCGCCCATCCCGCTGTTGGCGCCGATCCGGCTGTCCACGCCGACGATCAGGAAGTTCTCATCACCGAACTGCGCGGTGGGATCGACGATGTCGCGGGAATTGAGGTCCAGCGCCGACACCTTGTTCAGGCTGTTGTTCTTCATCGACTGCCACTGCCACGCGCCGCCGGTCAGCGCCAGCGCGCACACCGCGATGAGCGCGGCGGCGACCCGGCCGATGATGCGGGCCCGGTGGTGGGTGCGGCGCGCAGCCGGGGGTGCCGAGGCCGTGTGGGTGGGCGGGCCCGGGTGGGTGAACAACGCCAGGTCCGGGAGATCGGCCGCGTAGGCCGACGCGACGGGCATCACCTCGGTGTCCGAATCGCCCGGGTCGGCGTGCGCGGCCGGCGCTTCGAAGACGATGACGGGTGCTTCGGGTGCCGGGTCGGGCTCGGCCGGCGGCTGGGGCTCGGGCTCGGCGTGGCGCCGGCGGCGACCGCTGCCGGTCGTCTCGTTGGCCAGTTTGGCGATCAGGTCGGCGACGGCGACGCCGTCGGTGTGGTTCCCGGTGCCGGCCGCTTCGGGACGGGTATCGGGCGGCAGCACACCTTGGGCGCGCTCCCACGGCGCGGCGCCTGGCCCGGGCGGGGTCGAGCGGGTAAGCCTCGGTGCGGACTGCGGTCGATCCTCATCGCCGGAACTGCTGGCGGGACCCCAAAGACCGGGAGTGGCGTTGTCGCCGTCACTCATGTCTTACCGGCCTTCGACGTTCGCGGGGACGTGCGCGCCGTTGCACACGCGGGGGTCGTGGGGGCTGCCCTGTTGTCTAGCAGCCCGGTACCCGCTTCCGCCAGCCGGAAGGGGTCGAGTGGGTCCTCATCGTACTGAGACAACCTGAGCGTCATCCAGTCCGAAGACGTGACAGCGTCGTATCGGTTTCGTTTCGGACGCAACTATCCAGCGGCTTTGTCAGCCGCCGGAATTCATCACATCGGCCCCTTCGGGGACGGTGAGGTCATCTGGATCGTCGAGCCAGCCTTCGGGCAGGGTCACCGAGGACGGGGAGCCCTGCCGGCCGCGCGGGCCGGTCGCCGCGGGCGGGAACGGGACGTCCGCATCGAGTTCACCGAGCAGGCCGTCGAGCTGGTCCAGCGTCTTGACCAGGGCCAACGCCCGGCGCAGATCGGCGCCCGCCGGGAATCCGTGCAGGTACCAGGCGATGTGCTTGCGCATGTCGCGCATGCCTTTGTCCTCGCCGAAATGACCGGCGAGCAGCGCGCCGTGCCTGCGCATGATGTCGGCGACCTCGCCGAGCGTGGGCGGGGTGGCCGCCGGCCGGCCGGTGAACGCGGCCGACAATTCGGCGAACAGCCAGGGCCGGCCCAGGCAGCCGCGGCCGATCACGACCCCGTCGCAGCCGGTCTGGGCCATCATCGCCAGCGCGTCGTCGGCGTCGAAGATATCCCCGTTGCCGAGCACCGGGATGGTCGTGACGTGTTGTTTGAGCGCCGCGATCTGGCTCCAGTCGGCGGCGCCGGAATAGCGCTGGGCGGCCGTCCGGGCGTGCAGCGCGACCGCCGCAGCACCTTCCTGCTCGGCGATCCGGCCGGCATCCAGGTGGGTGTGGTGCGCGTCGTCGATCCCGATCCGGAACTTCACCGTCACCGGGATGCCGGATCCTTCGGCCGCGCGCACCGCCGCGGCGACGATCTGCCCGAACAGCCGGCGCTTGTAAGGAATGGCCGAACCGCCGCCGCGCCGGGTCACCTTGGGGACCGGGCAACCGAAGTTCATGTCGATGTGGTCGGCCAAGTTCTCGTCGACGATCATCTTCGCCGCGGCGTAGGTGGTGTCCGGGTCGACGGTGTAGAGCTGCAGCGATCGCGGCGACTCCGCCGGCGCGAAGGTGGTCATGTGCATGGTGACCGGGTGGCGTTCGACCAGCGCGCGGGCCGTCACCATCTCGCAGACGTACAGCCCGCTCACCGTTCCGGCGCGGGCCAGCTCGAGCTCACGGCACAACGTGCGGAACGCGACGTTGGTGACTCCGGCCATCGGGGCCAGCACCACCGGGCTGCGCAGCGCAATCGGCCCGATCTGTAAGGATCGGGCCGACGCGGTGCGTTCTACCGTCTGGGTCATCCAGCCGCGGAGGTCGATACCAGAAGGTTCTTCATCGCCTTCTTCTCGGCCATCTTGCGCTCACGTTCCAGCCGACGCTCCTTGGCCACCTCGAACTTCACGCAGGTGTCTTCGAGCTCCTTGACCAGCTCGCCGAGGTCGTCGCGCAACCGGGCGCCTTCACCGGTGAAGTCCTCACGTTCGAAGATGCGCCACTTCTTGAGCACGGGCATGACGACGTCGTCGAGGTGGATGCGCGGGTCGTAGACGCCGCCGACGGCGATGATGACGGCCTTGCGGCGGAACTCGGGCACGGTGTACCCGGGCATCTTGAAGTTGCGCAGGACTCGGTGCAGCGACTTCATCGCCTGGTTGGGGACCAGATCCAGGCCCGCGGCGCTGATGTCGCGGTAGAAGATCATGTGCAGGTTCTCGTCTGCCGAGATACGGCCGAGCAGCTGGTCGGCGACGGTCTCTTCACACGCCTTGCCCGTGTTGCGGTGCGACACCCGGGTGGCCAGTTCCTGGAACGTCACGTAGACGACGGAGTCGAAGAGACTTTCGGCGAACAGGTCGCCCTGCTGGTTCTGGCCGGGGGAGAAGCCGCGGGTGACCTGCTCGACGCGCAGTTCTTCCAGTTCGATCGGATCGATGGCGCGGGTGACCAGCAGGTAGTCGCGCAGCGCGATCCCGTGCCGGTTCTCCTCGGCGGTCCACCGGTTCACCCACCAGCCCCACGGGCCGTCCATGGTGAAATTCATCGCGATCTCGCGGTGGTAGGAGGGCAGGTTGTCCTCGGTGAGCAGGTTCTGCACCATGGCGGTCTGGGCGACCTCGGAGAGCTTGGACTGCTCCGGGTCCCACTCCTGGCCGCCGAGGGCATAGAAGTTCTTGCCGTCCGACCACGGGATGTAGTCGTGCGGATTCCAGTCCTTACGCATCGACAGGTGACGGTTGATGTTCTGTTCGACGACGGGCTCAAGCTCACGCAGCAACTGCACGTCGGGTAGGTCTTGCGACACGTGTGTCTCCCAGTTATCTGTACCTGTTGGTAGCACTCAATATATCTGTGTAAACCAGTGACATCAAGTTCGTTATTCGGCCTGTCGTGTAACGGTAGCCACTCATTTGTGGATCCAAACGGCCTCGGCAGGAAAGGTGCGGGCCGGTGCACAGCGCGTTACGATGCCCCGCATACATCAAGACCCTGATTAATGGGAGTAGGGCCACACGTGAAAAAGCTGATCGTTCTGGGTTCGGGCACCGTCGGTGCGGTGGCGGTTGCCTCCGCACTGTTCGGCACCGGCGTGGCCGCTGCCGATTCGTACGCCGGCCAGACCTATAGCGACGCCGCGTCGGCCGCGGGCGATGCGGGTCAGACGGTCATCGTTGCCGCCCGGGTCGGCGACAAGCTGGATGAGGGCGACTGCGTCGTGACGCGGTCCCAGACCGCCCCGTTCGCCAGCGCGAACGACGGCGCGCACGTGTCCAACACCGTGCAGTTCTACCTGAACTGCAATGGCGGCTACGCCAGCGCGACCAACCCCGGCGCCTCGGTTGCCAGCCCCGAAGGACGGGCGGCCAAGGCTGCCGCCGATGAGGCCGCCGCCAAGGCGCTGGCCGAGCAGCAGGCCGCCGAGGCGCAGGCCGCGTCCCAGCAGGAACAGCAACTCGAGCAGGTCAGCACGCCCGACCAGTAACCCTGGTCAGTGCGTGGCGACCCGGCGTAGCACCAGGTCGCTGCAGTAATCGATGAACTGCTCGCGGGATGCCCGCAGGCGCCCGCCGAGGTACGCGGTGAACAGTGCGGTCAGGGCGCCGATCAGGCCGGTGGCGATCATCTCCTGGCGTGCCGGATCGGTGACGTGACGCAGCCTGCTCTGCAGCAGGCCGATGAAGGTCGGCATCCAATCGGCGCCGGACCTGGTGAGCACCGGTTCGCGTTCGGGCGCCAGTAGCAGCACCCGTCCGCGCGTCGGGTCGTCGACCATCAGGGCGACGAATCGTTCCACCGCCTCGCGCGGTGTGCCCGCCGAGGCCAGCGCCGTCATGGCCGTGGTGCACACGTCGTCGTATACGGCGCGCACGAATTCGTCTCGGTCGCTGAAGCTTTCGTAGAAATAGCGCTCGGTGAGCCCGGCCGTCCGGCACACCGCGCGCACCGTCAGGGTGGGGCCTTCCGGCCCGCCGAGCAGGGCGACCCCGGCGGCGATCAGATCACTGCGCCGCAGTGCCCGGCGATCGCCGATGGGCACCCCCGACCACCGTCCCCGTCGTTGACCGGATGGCTCGTTGCTCCTAAGCTCCATAGTGACAACGAGTGTAGTCAGAATTTGGCTGCCCCTGAGGGAAAGTGCGCCCGTGACTCAAGATATGTCGCAGACTTGCCCCGCGGACGGCGACGCGGTGTCGGCCGCGGGATGCCCGGTGGCGCCCGGCGGTTATCAGGCACCCCCGGTTCCGCTCGGACCGGATTCGCTGACCTGGAGGTACTTCGGTCAGTGGACGGGTCTGTTCCAGGGCACCTGGGCCGGTTCGATGCAGAACATGCACCCGCAACTCGGGGCGGCGGTGCAGGAGCACTCGATCTTCTTCATGGAGCGGATTCCGCGGCTGATGCGGTCGATCTACCCCATCGGCGGCGTGGTGTTCGACGGGTATCGCGCCCCGCAGACGGGCGCGGAAGTCCGCGACTACCACATCGGCATCAAGGGCGTCGATGACCAGGGCCGCCGGTACAGCGCGCTGAATCCCGACGTCTTCTACTGGGCGCACGCAACCTTCTTCAAGTCCACCCTGCTGGCCGCCGAGAAGTTCGGTGGGGGATTGACCGAGGCGGACAAACGCCAGCTGTTCGACGAGCACGTCACCTGGTACCGGATGTACGGGATGAGCATGCGCCCGGTGCCCGAGAGTTGGGAGGACTTCCAGCGGTACTGGGAGCACATGTGCACCGACGTGTTGGAGAACAACTGGGCGGCCCGCGAGGTGATGGATCTGTCGACCATGCCCAAACATCCGTCGCTGGACTGGATCCCGGATCGGTTGTGGGCGCACAACCTGAAGGTGATGCAGCGCTTCCTGACGTTCATGACGGTGGCTCTGTATGACCCGCCGGTGCGGGATCTGATGGGGTACAGCTGGTCGCCGCGTCAGCAGTGGCTGCACGACCGGCTGTGCAACGTCATCACACTCGTCTCGAAATACGGTCCCAAGCGCAGGCTGATGCATCCGCGCAAGCGCTCGGCGATGGACCGGGCGACCGGTCGGCTTCCGGTGGACGCGCCCCTGGTGCAGACCCCGGCGCGCAATCTGCCGCCCGTCGAGTACCGCGACAGCCCGAACTTCTACTGCCCGAAAGGCGGCTGACTCCGCCCGATTCGAGGCCGGTCCGGTGACGGGCTAGCGTTGTGGGCATGCACGGGCCGGAACTTCTCGGCGGCCGATATGAATTGCGGGCGGTGCTGGGCCGCGGCGGTATGGCCGAAATCCGCGCCGGCTGGGATGTCACGCTCGGTCGCCCGGTGGCGATCAAACTGCTGTATCCGCCCTTGTGCGCCGAGCCGGACAGTCGCAGGCGCTTCGAGGCCGAAGCCCGGGCGGCGGCCGGGCTGAGTCATCCCCACGTGGTCGCGGTGCACGACTTCGGCGAATACCGGGGGACGCCCTATCTGGTCATGGAACAACTGTCCGGCCGCACGCTGGCCGACGCCCTGGTCCACGGCCCGCTCCCCGAGCAACAGGTGCGCATCCTGCTCGACCAGGTGCTGTCGGCGTTGTCGTGCGCGCACGGGGCGGGTGTGCTGCACCGCGACATCAAGCCGGCGAACATCCTGCTGACCGAGGACGGGTCGGCCAAGGTGGCCGACTTCGGCATCGCCAAGAGCGCCGGCTCTGCCGACACCATGACCGGGCAGGTGTTCGGCACCATGGCGTATCTGTCCGCGGGCCGGATCGCGGGGCGGCCGGCCACGGTGGCCGACGACCTGTACGCGGTGGGCGTGATAGGCCATGAGGCGCTGTGCGGACGGCGGCTCTATCCGCAGGAGAACCTGGTCGAACTCGCGTCCGCCATCGCCGAGGGCCGGCGCGCGCCGCTGGCGGCCGTGCGGCCCGACGCCGACCCCGCGCTGGTGGGCGTCATCGAGCGGGCGCTGGCGCTGGGGTTCGCCAGCGCCGCCGAGATGCGTGCCGCGCTACCGGGCGGGCCGCCGGTGCGCCCACCGACGAGGGTGTTGTACAGCCCGCTGCCCGATCCGGCGACGATGCTGGTGCCGGTGCGCCGCGGGCGGCGCAGACCCGTGGTCGTGGCCGTCGCCGCGATCGTCGTAGTGGTGCTGGCCGTGCTGGCCTTCGTCATCGATTCCGCGTCGCGGCCGGTCCCGCCGCAGCCGGCCGGTACGGCCACCTCCGAGCCGGCGCCGCCCACCTCGGCGGTGCCGCCGCCGACGTCGATCGCCCCCGTCCCCACCGATCAGCAGGCCCCGCCCAAGGGACCCGGGAACGGGAAGGGAAATGGCAACGGGCACAAGCCCAAACACGAAGGCTGAGATGCGACCCGCGCGGGGCTGCCGATGACCGCAGTGTGAGATCCCTGTAGCGCAGTGGGTACGTGCGTGACATTTCCGGGCAATCGCGGCGCGGTGTCCTTGAGGTATGAGCATTTACGCACAGATCGGCGGCGCCGCGGCGATCGAGGCCGTCGTCGAGGATTTCTACGTCCGCGTGCTCGCCGATGACGAGCTGGCGGGCTTCTTCACCGGTACGAACATGGCCCGGCTCAAGGGCAAACAGGCGGAGTTCTTCGGCGCCGCGCTCGGTGGCCCCGACCCCTACACCGGGGCGCCGATGCGGCAGGTCCATCAGGGCCGCGGTATCACCAGGCACCACTTCGACCTGGTGGCCGGGCATCTGTCCGACAGCCTGGCCGCGGCCGGCGTGCCCGAGGAGCTGGTGGCTCAGATCATCGGCGCGGTCGCCCCGCTGGCCGACGAGATCGCCACCGCACGCAGCGCGTGACCGACGGTCAGCGCGCCTCGGCGGTGGCCGGGGACTTCTCCAGCAACCGCACTCCTTCCGACCACAGGCCCAGATTCCAGGCGAGGGCGCAGGCGGCCTTCCGGTGGCTGGCGGGCACGACACGCGAGATGGTCGCGCGGATCGTCGCCCAGAGAACGGCCTGCACCATCGCGATACCGGTGGCGATCACCAGTAGTCGTGGGCGGAACTTGTGCACCAGTTGGGCTTCACCGCGGCCGAAATTGAAATACTGCTGGAACGCCTCGCCCAGGTCGGCCCGCTGCAGCTTGCACACGACCGCATCGGTGACCAGCTCGAGGGCGTAGCCGGCATCGGCGATACGCCAGAAGAAGTCGACCTCGTCGGCCCCGCCCTTGAACGTCTCGTCGAAGCCGCCCACCGCGTCGAACACCGCGCGGGTGAATACGCAATTGGTGCCGTTGGCGAAGGAGATGCTGCCGATGGTCGCCCGGTACAGCCGGCGTTCCCGTGCCAGCACCCGGCCGCCATCCAGCACCCGGTCCAGGCCACCGCCTGCGGCCTGCACGCCGTTGCGGAACGCGACCCGATACGCCTCGATCCAACCGCCCTGCACGACGTCGTCGGCGTCGGTCAACAGGATCACCCCACCGCGGGCCGCAGCAACACCGACGTTACGCGCGAAGTTCGCGCCGATCCGCCCCCCGGCGTCGACGAGCCGAACCCGCGGATCGTCATACGAACGGATGGCATCGACGGTGTCGTCGGTGGATCCATTGTCGGCGACGACCACCTCGAACACAGCGTTAGTACGTTGCGACAGAACAGCATCGAGTTGCTTGCGCAGGAATGGCGCTCCGTTGCGGCACGGAATGACGACGCTGATATCGACGCCACCGGGGCAATCGTCACTGTCGGCCATGGGACAGAACTCTAACTAGGCGGCGGCCGTCGTGTTGGCGTTGCGGACCAATTCCAGCAAATTTTCAGCGGGATGGGGTCCGCAATCTGCCGTGCGCTGCCCGTGGATCGAAGCGGCGAGCCGAACGTTGGCGCGGTTGACCGCTGCGTGGTGCCCCCACCAGGGCTCGAACCTGGGACCTGCGGATTAAAAGTCCGTAGCTCTACCGACTGAGCTATAGGGGCGTGGAGCAACAGAATACTGCCTGCGGGCCGGAGGCCGACGCCAGGTCGCCCGGCGGCGGGGCTGACCCAGGAAGGAGGATCCCGTTTGGGATTTCCGGCGGCGGTGTCCTAAGCTATCGAAGCTCCCAACGGAACGTAGTTGCGAGTACCCCGGAGGAATTCGGATTAGGCCCCCATCGTCTAGTGGCCTAGGACGCCGCCCTTTCACGGCGGTAGCACGGGTTCGAATCCCGTTGGGGGTACGCAACGCGGAAACGCGGAGCACGCAGGAAAGCAAGGCCCTGTGGCGCAGTTGGTTAGCGCGCCGCCCTGTCACGGCGGAGGTCGCGGGTTCGAGTCCCGTCAGGGTCGCAGTATTGCGGCGTAAGGTTTGCCCGGTCGAAAGACCGGCGCCTTCCGGCCAGGTAGCTCAGTTGGTACGAGCGTCCGCCTGAAAAGCGGAAGGTCGCCGGTTCGATCCCGGCCCTGGCCACTTAGAAAACCACCTGGTAGCGGGTGGTTTTCCGCGTTCCGGGGCAGTCCCGATCGGTCCGATGGGACACGTCGGATTGCTTATTCTCCGGGCGGCTCTCGAATGTGACACCGTTCGTGTCACATTCGCGGTCACTGGGTGGCGTCCGCCTTGGTGCCGAGGCGGGTTGCGTCGGGTGTGGTACCGGTCCATCCGCGGTAGGCGCGGTAGAAGGAGCTGGTGTCCTTGTAGCCGAGCAGCAGGGCGATCTGCGCAACGCTGATGTCTCCGATCGTCAGGTAGTGGTGGGGAGAGACTTTCCCGGGTACGACTCAGCACGGCTTGGACGCCGGCGCCCTCCGCTTGGAGTTGGCGCTGTAGCGTGCGCGCGCTCACCGCCAGGCGGCGGGACACGCGATCGATGTCTGCCTGCCCGGCGCGCAGGGCCTCGAGGAGCACTGTGTGCACGCGTTCGGCCATGGACGAGAACCGAGGCAGTTCATCACCATGGCGTCACCTCGTTGCTTGGATCGAGGCGAACCAGCCGCGGGTGCGCGGCAACCCGCCAGGTGGTTCGACGCTGGGCGACTTCTCGACGTACGTCAGCGCCATGAGCCCTTCGAAAACCACTGGGGTGAAAGGTGTCCCGCATGTCCCGTTCGACAGCATCACATAGCGTGCGCGGTCACCGGCGATTGTGTCCGCACGTGCAGGCGGGTGCGGTCGGCGCGGAACAGGTCGACGGAGTACTCGAAGGCACGGCCGCGCTGGTCGAAACCCCGGCGTTCCAGTTTCAGGACCGGCGTGCCGGCGGGCCGCCCGAGCAACTTCCCTTCTGCACTGGAGACGCTGGCCACCTCGATGGACTCGTCGGCGACACAGATCTGCACCCCGAACTGCGCGCGCAATGTGCGGTAGACCGAGGTCATCCCGGTGCGCAGCACGCCGGCCAACTCGGGCCGCAGGTACATCTGCTCCAGGGATAGCGTCTCCCCGTCGGCATGCCGCAGCCGCAGCAGCGACACCACCGCCTCGCCGTCGGCGACCCCTAGGGCCGAACTGACCGGCGCCGGCGCCGCCACCAATCCGGCCCGGATGACGGTAGTGCCGTCCCGGAAGCCCTGATCGTGCAGGATCTCCGGGATTCCTTTCACGGTGTTCAAGCTGCGCACGATGCTGTGTGACTGGCAGAACGGCCGGGCCGCCTGCGGTGACGCGTCGCGTTGGGTGACGTCGGTCAGGTAGGCGCCGCCGGCGCGGCCCTTGACCCGGCGAATCCGGTGCTCGCGTTCGAGCAGATCAAGCGCCCGGCGCACCGTGGTCCGCGACATCCCCAGGCGTTCGGCGAGCGCGCGTTCGGTCGGCAACCGGTGCTCGCCGCGCTCGGCGAGTTCGTCGGTCAGCCTACGAAGGGCCTGCTGCGCTTGCTCGTGCACGAGCATGACGTACCCCTTCCTGTGTTACCCGCGCGGAGACCGTCATGTCACGCTAGCCCGGGCGTGTCGTGTCCGCGTGTTCGCGGTGTAAAGATCCGCGTCGGATGTGTTACGCAACGTTTACAGGTGGCCCGATGAACCAGAAATGGTTCGTCCCAAGGGTGTTACGTGTGAGCGACAACCGTGCTGATCGTGTCCGGCTCGCCCTTGAGCTGGCCGAGGTCGCGGGCGGGATCTCCCGCCGGTACTTCGCCACGCCGGACCTATCGGTCCAGGCCAAGACCGATGGATCGCCGGTCACCCGGGCCGATCGGGAGATCGAGTTGGCGATGCGCGAGGCGGTGGCCGAGGCGTTTCCCGCGGACAGTTTCACCGGCGAGGAATACCCCGACACCCAAGGCACCTCGGTGTATCGGTGGATCGTCGACCCGATCGACGGAACCAAATCCTTCATCCGCGGCGTACCGCTGTATGCCAATCTCATCGCCGTCCAGGAGCATGACGAGATCGTCTTCGGGCTGATCAACCTGCCCAGCGCCGACACCCTGGTGCACGCCGAGCGCGGTGGCGGGTGCTGGCGAAACGGCGCGCCGGCCCGGGTTTCGCGTCACGACGCCCTCGACGGCGCGTACGTGATGGCCACCTGGCTGGAGGACTGGGATCCCGAGATCGTCGACGGCCTGCACACCCAGGGTGCCGTGCTGCGCACCTGGGGCGACGCGTTCGGATACGCGATGGTGGCCTGCGGACAGGCCGACGCCGTGGTGGACTACCGAGCGCAACCCTATGACCTGGCACCGATGCCGGTCATCATCGAGGAAGCCGGCGGCCGCTTCACCAGCCTGGACAGTCGACGGGTATTCGACGCCGGCAACGGAATCGCCAGCAACGGTCTCCTCCACGACACGCTGTTGTCCCATGTGGGATCCGAAACCCCCGAGCGACAAGGAATTCCATCGTGAAAGACTTCATCCGCGGGCTCAGCCGCCGGTCGATCGTCATATTCTTCGGCACCCTCTATGCCGTCGCGCTACTGTTCGCCATCTTTCCGCCGCTCTACCTGTGGGGCAGCGGTAGCAGCGCCGTGGTACTCGGCATTCCGTTCGCGGTCATGTACTGGATCATCGACGCCCTCGTGCTCGGGCTGACCTTGGCGGCTTTCTACATCGTCGAAGGCATTCGCGGCGAACTCGACGACGACTCGCTGGAACCACTCGCAGAAACTCTCGGAGGCTGACATGTGGATCATGCTCACGCTGCTGGCTGTGTTCTACGCCATCGTGATCGCCATTCTCTATGTGACCCAACAGAAGACATCACCGACGTTCGACGAGTACGCCGTCGGCGGTCGCAGTTACGGTCCGTGGTATGTCGCCATGAGCTATGTCAACTCATGGTGGCCCGGGTCGACCTTCATCGCCTTCTTCGGATTGGCCACCGGTGCCGGGGTGTTCGGCCTCTACGGCTTGGCGTACTCCAGCCTGGGTGTGGCGATGATGTACTTCATGGCAACTCGCGCATGGCGCTGGGGCAAGAAATACGACCTGCGGTCCCAACCCGACCTGCTCGGCAAGCGCTTCGACTCACCGGCGGTGCGCATCATCGCCAGCGTCATCGGCATCGTGTCCCTGTTCCCCTGGGTGGTCCTGGGGATGCAGGCCCTCGGAACGGTCTTCGAGCTCGCCAGCGACGGCGCCTGGTCGGTCACCACCTGCCTGATCGTCGGGCTGGCCGTGATCCTGATCCGGCAGTACTGGACCGTCCGGATGGGTATGCGCGGTCTGATCATGACCGACGCCTTCCAGGGCACCGTGGCCTACGTGTTCTCGGCAGTGGTGTGCGTTGTTCTGCTCTCCGGTATCGCCGGTGGTCCGATCAGCATTGCCAACCTCGACGATGTCGCACACCAGTACCTGGTGCTGCCCGGCGACGGCGACAAGTACGGACCGCTCTACATCTTCGCCCTGATCTTCACCGGCGTCATCGGATCACTGTGCTGGCCGACGAGTTTCCAGCGCATCTACACCGCCTCCAGTGTGCGGTCGGTGAAATCGGGCACCTTATGCACGGTGCTGATCTCCGGTGTCTTCTACACACTGCTGATGTTGGTAGGTATCGCCGCGACGGTGATGCCCGACGTCGCCGCGACCCCGCAGGCCGGTTGGTTCACCATCATGAGTGACTACGGCGGTACCTGGCTGCTCGGCCTCGGTATCACCATCGTCTTCGCGGCCTCCATGGGCCACATCGACGGCAGCGTGCAAGTGTGCGGTCTGCAGATCGCCAACGACCTGGTCAACACGACCAAGCGGCCGCTGTCGGATAAGCGGCTGACCCAGGTCGCCAAGACCTCGATGCTGGTCTTCATGATCGCCGCGGGTGTCGTCGCCTACGCCACGTTCAACATGACCCGCCTGCAGTTGCTGGCCCAGATCTCCTATCAAGGCGTGATCCAGCTGGCGGTGCCGCTGTTCCTGGGCATCTTCTGGCGGGGCGGTAACAAGCAGGGCGCGGTCGCCGGAATGCTCTCGGGCTTCCTGGTCGCGATGGTCATGACCTGGATCTACCCCGACGACGTGCGCTGGCTGGGCAGCTTGACCGGCGGTATCGTCGGCTTGGTGGTCAACCTGGCGGTCTTCCTCGCCGCCGCCGCGCTGATCGGCACCGACGATGTCGACAAGGCCCGGGTCAACGAGATGTTCGAAGCCGCCAAGACCAAGATGCGGATCGCGGCGCCCACCGCGCCGGCATCGCTGGACGACCAGGTGCACGAGCTGGCCGAAGAGACCCGATGACCTCAGGCCTGACCGACTCCGGGTTTCTCGCCGATTTCGCCGCTCTGTCGGCGATAGGCGCGACCGCGGCAGGCGGGGTGGACCGCGAAGCCGCCACCGCCGCCGACGGGCGGGCCCGAGAGTGGTTGCGCGACTGGTTCATCGAACACGGGCTGGATTGCCGTGTCGATGCCGTCGGCAACATGTACGGCTGCGCCGAGATCGTCGCGGGCGCGCCGTATATCCTGCTCGGCTCCCATCTCGACAGTCAACCGACATCGGGTCGTTTCGACGGCGCCTACGGGGTACTGGCCGGGGCCTATGCGGCCGCCGCCGCCGCGAGCCGGCCCGAGGGCGCCCGCTTCAACGTCGCGGCGGTGAACTGGTTCAACGAGGAGGGCTCGCGCTTCTCGCCGAGCCTGATGGGCAGCGCGGTGTACACCGGCAAGCTGACCGCCGACGCCGTCCTCGACACCGCCGGAAAGGACGGCGTCACGGTACGGGACGCGTTGACATCCATCGGTTTCCACGGCGGTGATGCCCCGCTGCAGGCCGGCGTCTTCGCCGAGATCCACATCGAGCAGGGCCGCACGCTGGTAGACGAGGGTCTCGATATCGGGGTGGTGACCGGTAACTGGGCGGCCTACAAGTACGCCATCACCGTGCACGGCGAGCAGTCCCACACCGGCGCAACGCATATGCGCTACCGGCGTGACGCGCTGGTGGGTGCCAGCCAGGTGGTGCTGGCGGTCCGAGCCGTCGCCGACGAGTTCGGCCCCGACACGGTGCTCGGCTCGGTCGGCAGCTTTACCGTCGAGCCCAATTCGCCCGTGGTGGTGCCGGCGCGGGTCCGACTGGCGGCGGATCTGCGCGCTCTCGACGGCGGAACCGTCGACGCCGCCCACCGGTCGTTCCTGCAACGGGTTTCGGCGATCACCGGGGCCGGCGAGGTTCGTGTCGATATCGAATCGGCGAGCCTTCGACCCTCCACCCGCTATCAGGAGGCCGGTATCGCCCTGGCCGGTGGCGTCGCCGACGATCTCGGACTGCGGTGGCGGACGCTGCCGACGATGGCCGGGCACGATTCGGTGAATCTCAAGTCGCTGGTGCCGACGGTCATGCTGTTCGTGCCCAGTGTCGACGGCGTGTCCCACAACGAGTACGAGTACAGCACCGATGCTCATCTGCTGGCCGGCCTGCGCATGCTGACGGCCACCGCGCAGCAGCTGGTGACCGGAGCTCTCGAGGCGGCCGCACGCACATGAGCGATTCGATCCTGGACGCCCACGCCGATGTCTTACGCGGCGAATACCGCAGCGGTGCAATCAGTCCGGTAGAGGTCCTGGAGTTGTCGCTGGCGCGTGTCGAAGCCCGCAATCCGGCCGTCAACGCCATCGCCTACCTGGACCCCGCCGGTGCACACGCCGCAGCGCAGGCCTCGGCGCGACGCTGGGCCGACGGGAGACCGCTGAGCCCGTTGGACGGCGTACCCGTCACCATCAAGGACAGCGTGCATGCGATCGGGATGCCGTGGCGGCACGGTTGTGCCGCCAATGCGGACCTGCCCGACGCAGGCGTCGACGCCCCGCCGGCTGCCCGGCTCAAAGAGGCCGGTGCCGTCATCCTCGGTAAGACCACCATGCCCGACTTCGGCATGATGGCCGCCGGTGTCAGCTCGTTGTACGGCATCACCCGCAACCCGTGGGACACCTCGCGCAGCACCGGTGGGTCCAGCTCCGGTGCCGGCGCCGCGCTTGCCGCCGGTATCGGGTTCGGCGCCGTCGGCAGTGATATCGCGGGGTCGGTCCGGCTGCCCGCCGGGCACTGCGGCCTGGTGGCTCTCAAACCCACTCAGGGCCGGATACCGCACACCGCGCCGTCGACCATGCGCTCCGCCGGGCCGATGGGTCGCACCGTCGACGATGTGATGGACATGTTCGAGGTGCTGGGCCGGCCGGACGCCCGTGACCTGTGGAGCCTGGCACCCGAGACGTCACCGGAATCACGGGAAGCTCTGTCACCCAAAGGTCTTCGCATCGGTGTGCTCACCGAGCTGGGTGCCGGCTTCGGCGCCGACGATCGGGTGCTGGCGGTGGTTGAGGATGCGGCCGCGGTGTTGCGCGACGCCGGCGCCGAGCTGTCGGCGATGCCACCGGTGTTCTCCGATGACCCCTACCCGGCCCTGGACCGGTTGTTCCAGGTGCGCGCGGCAACCGAGCTCGAGTCGATCCGTGCCGATCTGCGGCCCCTGGTGCATCAGGCGATCCGGCAGTGGTGCGCTCCCGGCACCGGATACCGCGCAACCGACTTCGCCCGCGACGGTGAGGCGGTCGCCCGCTCGGCCGAGCGGATGCGGGTCGCCTGCGCGTCGTTCGACTACGTCATAGCACCGGTCATCCCGGTGGTGGGATTCGCCGCCGAGGACTGCGGTCTGGACCCGGCATATCCGCTGGCGCACTGCGGTTTCACCGCGTGGTTCAACCAGACCGCGCAGCCGGCCAGCGCGCTGTGCTTCGGTATGAGTACCGGTATGCCGGTCGGTATCCAGGTGATCGGCCCGCGCTTCGCTGACCGCGAGGTGTTGCGACTGACGAAATGGCTTGAGCAGAACCGTCCCGTCACCATCGTGTGGCCTGCGCCCGCCGCGGCCGTATCCACCGGAGGAGGTAACTGACATGAGCGCCACCGCACCCCCGATAGCGCTGCCGTTGCGGGCCATGGGCCTGTTCACCGGCGCCGTCACGGCCGATCCCACCCCCACGATGGCCAGCCCGAGTTGGTGGGGTGCCGACTCCGAATGTTTCGATGTGCGCGGCGCCGACGAGTCCGGCTCGGCGTCAAGCGCTTTCGTGAAGTCGATGATCGGCCACGCGGATGCCTATATCGACATACCGCACGCATTCGCCGCCGCGGCCGAGGCCGGCCTGCGCGGCGTCGGCCCCGCGGTGTACGCGGTCGATCCCGCTGCGGGAATCCTGGTCCTGGAGAACCTGGTCGACACCTCCTCGACGGCGACCCTGGATGTCTTCGACGACGATGCCCGCCTGGAACAGCTGATCGCGCTACGGGCGCGAGTACACGAATTCGGCGCGATAACCCGCACGGCCACGGTTTTCGACGATATCCGTACCTTGACCGAACTCGCCACGACCAACCGGGTGACCCTGCCGGCCGACTTCGACTGGATGTTGCGCATGCTGGGTATGGCCGAGAAGCGGATAGCGGCAGCCGGTTTCGATCTGGTGGCGTGCCACGGTGACGGCAACGTGTCCAATGTGCTGCTTGCCGACGACGGCCGGATGTTGCTGGTGGACTGGGATGTCGCGGCGCTGATGGACCCGCTGCAGGATATCGGCGTTCTGCTGGCCGAGGTCCGTCCGTTCGACTCGACGGCGCGTGAGGCCTTCGCGGCGGCCTGGGGCAGTTTCGATCAAGCGCTGTTCGACCGCGCGCGGGTCTACGGTGTAGCCGACTGTGTCCGTTGGGGACTGGTCGGGGCCTACGCGGACCACGCACGTCCGGGCACCCTCGAATACTCGAAGCTTTCCGACTGGCAGTTCCTGCGGGCGCGGATCGGCCTCGGCGAGAGCGCCTTCTACGATCGGGTGAACAACCTGTGACCGCCTCACCGACCACACGCGACACCACCGGTAACCGGGCTCTCGGCAGCGCCCACAACGACGTCGAGCGGCGCGTGGAAGCCGCGTTGGCAGCGATCGAGATCTGGCGCGGCAAGCACATCGAATACGCCCCGGTGCTCGGTGGCCTGCAGAACAGCAACTGGCGCATCACCGTCGCAGGCACCGACACCCGCTACTTCCTCAAGATCCCCGGCGACGGCAGCGACACGTTCATCGATCGGGTCCTGGCCAACGAAGCCGCGCGACGGGCCGGCGAGAAGGGGATCGGCGCGGAGTTGGTGTATTTCGATGCCGACACCGGTGTCGAGGTGATCGAGTTCCTGGAAGGCTATCGTGCCTGCACCAACGGTGATTTCAAGGATGTCGCCGTCGCCCACCAGATCATCGACATCTACCGGGTGCTGCACGACGGTGGGCTGCTCAGCGTCACCAAGACGATGTTCGACATGATCGACGAGCACCTGGCTCAGGTCGGTGAGCTCGAGGTGCGGCTGCCCGCGGATGCCGAGCTGATACTCGGCGAGTACCAGGTGGCCAAGTCGGCGCTCCTTGCCTCCGGGCTGGATCTGGCTGCCTGCCACAACGATCCGATGCCTGGGAATTTCCTGGTCGCCGACGACAGGCCGATGAAGCTCGTCGACTACGAGTTCGCCTCCAACAACGAGCGCGCCTACGAGCTGGCGTTGCTGACCACCGAGATGTTCTATACCGAGCAACGGATCATCGAACTCGTCGAGGACTTCTACGGCCGCAGCGATTTCGGCCTGCTCGCGCGGGTGCAGGTCTGCGGAGCGCTGGCCGACACCAAATGGGGTCTCTGGGCATGCGTCAACCAACAGTTGAATTCGGTATGGGATTTCGACTATCACAAGTACGGCTGCTGGAAACTGATGCGCGCTCGGTTGAAGATGGCGGACCCGCGTTGGCCGTTCTGGCTCAAGTCGCTCTAGACGGCCGGCCTGGAGTCGGCCCAGGGCCGGGCCGCCTCGTAATTGGCAGCGGCGCGCAGGACGGCGGCATCGGCGCGGTGCGCTCCGGCGATCTGCAGCCCGACGGGCCGGCCATCGGCGGTGAATCCCGCGGGCACGGTGATGGCGGGTGTGGTGGTCATGTTGTACGGGTAGGTGAGCAGCCAGCCGAGGAGCTGGCGTTGCAGCGACTGCCCGTCGAGCCACTGCGGGGCGAAGCGTTCCAGCGGAAATGTGGGGGTCGCCAGCGTCGGGCTGACCAGAATGTCGTAGGTCCGCATGAATTCGCTGAAGGTATCCCACATCTGGCCGCGGAATGCCTCCGCTCGGCCGATTTCCACTGCGGTGAGGGTTTCGGCCTGCTCGAAGATCTCGATCAGGTTGTCGTCCACATGCCCCTGCTGAGATTTCCAGTCCAGGATGTCGTATTCACACGAATACCCGGGAACCCACAGTCCCTTCCACATGGCCTCCTCCGGGTTACCCCATGCCGGTGTGGCCTCTTCGACGGTGGCGCCGAGAGATTCGAAGGCCCGCATCGCTTCTGCACACACCGCCACGACTTCTGGGTCGACGTGGCCCAGACCGAGATCGGGCGACCAGGCAACCCGCCACCCCGTGACGTCACCGGCGGTGGCTGCCGCATAGTCGATTCCGTCGGCGGGCACACTGTTCGGGTCGGAGTCCGACGGCCCGGCCATCACCGAGAACATCAGCGCGGCATCGGCGACGGTGCGAGTTATCGGTCCGTGGAAGATATGGGTGTAGTGCCGGCCGTCCAGGAGCGTGTGCGAGATGCGGCCCAGCGACGGTTTGAAGCCCACCACGCCGCACATCGCCGCCGGTATGCGCACCGATCCGGCGCCGTCGGCACCTTCGGCCAATGGCCCCAGGCCCGCTGCGACGGCCGCCGCCGCACCGCCACTGGATCCACCCGCGGTGTGCCCGTGCTTCCACGGGTTATGGGTGGGACCGTAGAGGTGACTGTCGGTGCCGCCGTAGTAACCGAACTCCGGGGCGTTGGTCTTGCCCAGGAACAGCCCGCCGGCCTCCTTCAACCGCGTCACCACGGTGGCGTCGTGGCTACCCACATGTCCCGCCAGTGGTTTGAGCGAAGAGTCGAACGGCAGTCCGGCCATGGTGGTCAGGCCTTTGATGGAGAACGGCACACCGTGCAGGGGCCCGCGCGGCGTTCCGCCGGCCAGCTCCTCGTGCAGTACCGCGGCGTCGGCCAGCACCTGGTCCCGGTCGAAGTGGATATAGGCGTTCAGGCCGGGGTTCACCGACTCGATGCGGTCGGCGAACGCGGTCGCGATCTCGGTGGCCGTGATCGAGCCGGTA
Organism: Mycobacterium sp. BMJ-28; assembly: GCF_054404835.1. Taxonomy (NCBI): domain Bacteria; kingdom Bacillati; phylum Actinomycetota; class Actinomycetes; order Mycobacteriales; family Mycobacteriaceae; genus Mycobacterium; species Mycobacterium sp. BMJ-28. Next base: position 729,891 of record NZ_CM136783.1, read on the forward strand.
CGGACGGCGTCGGCGAGTTCGGTCGCGGGTGTCCAGCACAATTCGTTGTCGGGCATGCTGACATCGTAGGGCGTGAGCCACCCCTTCGCAGCACGAAAAGAGCTGGTCGACAACAGATTACGTTATCGTTGCCGGATCGTCAGGCTGTGCGTACACCGGCCCGTCGGATGGCGGCGGCGATATGCTCCAGATCGATGGCCTGGTGCGCTCTGGCGATGGAGAAATCTCACAGGAATCCACATTCCGACCTAATTGGTACCGGTCTTCGGGTTGTTCTGCCTGCGGGTCAGTGTGAGGCCGCGCCCGGTGCAGCAGGGATTTTGGTTGCGGGCGTGCCACAATTCGGCCATCCTCCGGCGACGAATCTTCGATGACCCACCGGTCGATCTGACACCCGCGCAGGAGCTCCGCCAGGTACGCCGCCCAACGTGCCGCCCGGGAGGCGAGTACGTCGCCGAGTATCGCGGCGACGGGGGCCCCTCAGGAGGCGGTTCCGATATCGGCGCCAACGTCGTGGGTGACGCCATTTGAGATGTCCGTCACGCTCGCGTTTGCCGAGCCCGCCAGAACGGTATTCATCACCCGTTCAGCGTGTTTGGAGACAACCCGCTTGGAGAGGATCGCGCAATGAATGTGAAGAATGTGTTCGTCGGCGCCGCCGTCGCCGGAGCCCTTTTCGCCGGACCGGCCGTGATGGCGGCCACCGCGAGCGCCGAGCCCGTCCCGCCGCCTCCGCTCCCGCCGGCCGGTCCCACCGTGGCCTCGCCCCCGGCGTGGGCGCCACCCAAGCCGGTCGAGCCGGTCTGGGCCAACGGCAGCCCCCAGGTGTGGGATGCCGGCTGGAACCACTGGGGCGTCTGGGTCAACGGCACCTTCATCCCGACGTTCTGACCGACCTGCGTCTCAGGCGGGCAGTCTGCGGTTCAGCGTCAGCGCCGCCACGGCGGACGCCACCGTCACCAGCACCGCCAACCGCAGCCACGCCGCGCTGGCGTCACCCGGCACCGTCTGATAGCCGATCTGCTGCTGCAGCTTGTCGTACACCCCGTTGAGCTCGGTGAGGCTGGATGCGTGGAACATCTGCCCGTCGGTCAGCTCGGCGATCTTCTTCAAGGTGGCGTCGTCCACCGGTACCGGCTGGCGGATGCCGTTGAGTTCGACGTACCCGTCCGGCGTGCCGAACGAGATCGTCGAGATCGGCACCCCCTGCTCCTTGGCCGCGCGCGCGGCGGTGAACGCGCCGCGCGGCTGATCGGGCTCCGACGGCACCGTCTCCTTGCCGTCGGACTCCAGCACGATGCGTGCCGGCGGTGGTCCGTCCCCGCCCCCGACGAGGCCGTCGGCAGTCGAGATCGCCTGCAGCGCGGTCAAGATCGCCTCACCGGTGGCGGTGCGCTCCTCCGGCTTGAGCCCATCGATGGCGTGCCGCATCGCGGCGCGGTTGGTGGTGGGCGCCACCAGCACGGTGGCCGTACCGCCGTAGGCGATCAGACCGAGGTTGATCCCGGGGGTCAGTTCGTCGACGAACTTCTCGCCGGCGGCTTGGGCGGCCGCCAGCCGGCTGGGAGCCACATCGGTGGCGCGCATCGACTCCGACACGTCGATCACCAGCATCACCACCGCCCGGTCACGGGGGATGCGCACGTCATGGGTCGGACCGGCCAGGGCGCACGTCAGCAGCAGCAGGGCGGCCACCAGCAGCACCGCCGACAGGTGCCGCCAGCGATCGGGGCGGGCCCGGGCAACCTGGTCCAGGATGTGCAGATTGGCGAACCGCAGCACGCGGGTCCGGCGCTTGCGCAGCATCACCAGGTAGAGCACCGCCACCGCCGCGGCGACGAACGCGAACAGGAAGAACCAGGCGTGGGCGAAACCGGCGAGCGTGATCGGGCCCAGCAGTGGCAGCGTCATGGTCGGCCCAGGTTAAGGACGCGGGCTGGTGCCTGACTCCGCAGCGAGTGTCAACCCGCTGTGGGCCTTCAGTTGACGCACGGTGTGCGGTCCCCGCTGACCGGCAGACCGTGGTCGGGAGTCGGGTCGCTCGCCGCGGCCTCTTCGGTGCCGAACCACGGCGTATGCGTCGAGGTGGCCGTCTTGGACGCCGACGTCGTCGTAGTTGTCGTGCTGGTGGTCTCGGATTCCGCCGCGGTGAGCTTGGACGGCACCAGATAACCGTTGCCGATCACCAGGCGGAGCTGCCCGGCCGGCAGGTCCGGGTCGCTCACCGTCACCACGTCACCGAGCAGTCCGGAGAGCTGCTGGGCGACGTCGCCGGCGCCGGTGCCGTAACTGATGGTGGTCAGCGTCGGCTTGTTCTCCAGCGTGATGTCGGATTTCTCGACCCGGAACCCGCGCTTGGTCAGGGCGCTCGCCACGGTGGACGCCGTCCAATTGCTGTCGGCGTCGATCACCTGCACCTGGTTGGTCGGGATGGCTTTGGCGGTGGTGACCGGGTTGCCGTCGGAGAAGGCCTCGCGGACCTGAGCCTTGATGGCGTCGGGATCGATGATGTTGACGTCCTGGCCGTTTCGGGTGTCGTAGCGCACCACCGGCAGCGTCTTGTAGACGACGTCCGGGCCGCTGATCGCCCCGAGCCTGCGGAACAGGTCGGAGTCCCATCCGCTGGACAACACGATGTCCTTGTGCGCGATCGCCATCAGCTCGTTGAGCTTGCCGATATCGGTGAACGCACCGGACTCCTGCAACTGCCGCATCACCGCCACCAGGAAGGCCTGCTGGCGGTGGGTGCGGTCCAGGTCGCCGTTCTCCAGGCCGTGCCGCTGGCGCACGAAAGCCAGTGCCTGTGCGGCGTTGAGCGTCTGGTGGCCGGCGGGGAAGTCCGCGCCCGAATATTCGTCGTGCACAGCGTGATTGAGGCACACGCCGATCCCACCCAGGGTGGACGCCAGATCGTAGAAGCCGGCCAGGTTGATCTCGGCGAAGTAGTCGATGGGCACGCCGACGAGGTTGCGCACCGCGCCCAGGGTGGCCGCACGGCCGGCTTCGCGGCCGGCCGTCTCCATGGTCGCCTGATCGGCGGTGCCCTGTTCGGCCAGGTGCTGCTCGGTGTAGAACTTCGTCAGCCCGTACGCCTCTTTGATTTTGATGTTGGTGTAGCCGGGCAGCCGGTGGAAGTCGACGTAGTCGTCGCGGGGGATGGAGAACGCGGTGACCTTGTTGTTCGCGTCCACGTGCACCAGGATCAGGGTGTTGGTGTTGTACCCGCCGGTCTCGGAGTCCCCGGCGTGCAACTGGTCCAGGACTTCCTGCGGCAGATCATTGCCGTGCTGATCTTTTCGGGAGTCCAGGCCGATCAGCAGGATGGTGATCGGGCCGCCGCTGTTGTGGGTGGAATCGGCCAGCGCGTGCGAGACGGTGAACCCGGTGAGCACGCCGCGGGTGGTCCACCACGCCGCCCCGGACACCGCGATCAGTGCGGTGGAGAACACGGCGAGGACGACGCGGGCCCAGCGGAGCCGGCGCCGAGGCGGTTCGGGCATTCGGTGCCGGGCGGCGTCGGGCATATCAGGCGAAGTGTACGACCGAGACGAGCCCGGCGATAACGCAATAGACGGCGAACGGCAGCAACGTTCGGTGCGTGAAATAGCGCGTCAGAAAACGAACCGACAGGTAGGCCGACACCGCCGCCACGGCCGAGCCGGCGAGTACCTGGCCCAGCGCGCCGTGGCCGGCCGGGCCCGCCAGTTCCGGCAGCTTCAGCATTCCCGCAGCCAGGATGATGGGCGTGGCCAGCAGGAATGCGAACTTCGCGGCATCCTCATGGTCCAGTCCGCGGATCAGGCCGCCGACCATGGTGACCCCGGACCGGCTGATCCCGGCCAGCAGTGCCAGGCTCTGCGCCAGGCCGATACCGCCGGCCTCCAGCATGCTCAGATCATCGAGGGGACGGGTGCCCGGGCGCCGCCGTCGCAGCACCTCGGCTATGGCAAGAATCACACCGTTGAGGGTCAAGAAAGCCGCCGCCACCAGCGGGGTGGCGAACAAGGTGCGCAGCGGGTGTTCCAGGGCCAGCCCGAGCAGCCCGGTCGGGACGGTGGCGATGACCAGCAGCAATGCCAGCCGCTGCGCGGACGTGTCGATGCGGCGGGTGCGCACCGAGGCCACCACGGCGCCGGCGATGCGGACCCAGTCCCGCCGGTAGAAGACCAGCAGGGCCAGCGCGGTCGCGACGTGCAACCCGACCACAAAAGCCAGGTAGGGCGTGTGTCCACCGGAATTTCCTTGTGTCACAAGCTCACCCCACGACCCGCCGAGCCAGGCCGGGACGAGCACGGAGTGGCCGAGGCTGGAGATCGGGAACAGTTCGGTGACGCCTTGCAGCGCGCCGATCACCACGGCCTGGAGGTAGGTCAGCATGTTCGCCTATTCGGTTGTGCCGCGGCGGAATCGGTCCCGCAACTGCGGATCGGCTTCCCACCACAGCGCCGGACGGGTATCGGACTCATCGAGTTCGGCGTCCAGTTGGGCATCGGCGATCGCTGCGTGCGCCGCCTCGTCGGTGGACATCGCGCGCATCAGCACCATCAGGAATGGCAGACCGAGCACATCGCCGAGGATCCACAACACACCGGCGCCGATCGACTGGTCCACTCGCAGACTGGGCCCCCAGGTGCGGTTCACGGCCAGGTAGTAGTCGGCCGCGATCAATGGCCCCAGCCACAGCACGACGCCCAGCAGGCCGTCGCCGAGCGTCTCGGCGATGCTGATCACCAACGACAGCATCTGCGGGTAACGCCGTAGTACCGGATCGGCCTGGATTCGGGCGTAGAAGTATCCGAACCCGATGAGCACCAACATGATTCGGGTGACGGCTGCGACGGCAGGGATCTCCAGCGCGGCGACGTACCACGGCGTGAGATACAGCAGCCACGGTGTGGCCAGCATGAATAGCGATGTGCTGGCCGGGTGGCCGAGCGCCTTGGCGATCCGGCTCGCGAGCACCTTGTCGACCAGTCCGGCGTGGCCCGCGTCGCGCAGCGCGGTCAGCGGCGTACCGAGCGCCAGCAGCATCGGCACCACGAACAACAGCAACAGCACCTGCAGTGCCCGCACCCAGAACAACACCGGCGCGTACACCCCGACCATGCTCATGGTGGCCAACGCCCAGGCCGCGATGCCGGTCCAGAAGCAGGCCGTCCTGGCCGACGGCAGCGGCTTGCCCACCCCGCCCGCCCGGCGGCACCACCATGCGTAGGCGCCGCCCACCAGCACGAGCGGCGCGACCGATGTCACGTCGACGGTCCACGACGTCACCGCGGTGGACAGCGTCAGCGGAGCCACCGCCAGATACATGGCGGCCAGTATGCGTGCGATCGCTGTGCACCACCTGCGCGTTCTCGGGCAGTACGATGACTGCCCGATATGAGATGGACCAGGTGACAACCGAAGCCGCGGCGACGGACTTCCGTCAGCGACTGCTCACGGCGTTCGAAGAGTCGATCGCCGAGATCGGCTATGCCAAGACGACGATCGCCGACATCGTGCGGCGGGCCCGGACCTCGCGCCGCACGTTCTATGAGCATTTCTCCAGTAAGGAGGAGTGTTTTCTGGGCTTGCTCGGTGAGGCCAACGCCGCGCAGGTGCAGCAGATCGCGGCGGCGGTCGATCCGCAGGCGCCGTGGCAGCAGCAGGCCCGGCAGGCCATCGAGGCGTGGATCGCCTCGGCCGAGTCGCGGCCCGACCTGACGCTGAGCTGGATCCGGGACGGCCCGTCGCTCGGCGTTGCCGGGCGCCAGCTCACCCGCGATGCCATGGAGCAGTTTGTCGGCATGGTGAACGGGCTGGTGGACAGTGAAGTGTTCCGGGCCGCGGGGATCGGCCCCATTTCGCGGCAGCGGCTGATCATGCTGTTGGGTGGGCTGCGCGAGCTGACCGCCGCCACCGTGGAGAACGGGGGCCGGATGAGCGATTTCACCGAAGAGGCGGTCGCGGCCACCATCGCGCTCATCACGCCGCTGTCCTGAGAAGTCCTGGCACCACCCTTGTGGCGCGCGGTACTTGCGCGTACCGTCATCGGTACAGTGCAGTACCGACACGATGGATGTGCCCAAATGGCCGAAACCACGACCGACCCGATCCGGCTGCCCGACGGCCCTGCGCTACCCGCGGCGGTGCAGGGCATCGCCTTCCTGGCCGCACGGCAGCGGGTGCTGCGCAACGCGGGCCGGCACTACGGCGGCGCCTTCACGGTGAACGTGCCGTTGTTCGGCACGGCGGTGGTGATCAGTGACCGGACGCTGATCAAGGAACTGTTCACCGCGGGTCCCGACCTGTTCAGCCGTGCCACCACGCTGGGGTCGGTGCTCGGGCCCGGTTCGACGTTCAGCCTCAACGGTGACGAGCACCGGGAACGTCGCAAGCTGCTGGTACCACCGTTTCACGGCAAGCGGATGTCCACCTATGAGGCGATCGTCGCCGAAGAGGTCCGCCGCGAGTCGGCAACCTGGCCCGAGGGGGTCGAGTTCGAGACGCTCGAACCGATGATGCGCATCACGCTGAACATCATCCTGCGCACCGTTTTCGGTGCCCAGGGGTCCGCCTTCGACGAACTGCGCGAGCTGCTGCCGCCGATGGTGCCGCTGGCCTCGAAGATGGCGGTGCTGCCGCGGGCGCTGCGCCGCGATCTGGGCCCATGGAGTCCGTGGGGCAAGGTGGTACGGGCCCGCCGGCGTTACGACGAGATCATCGCGGCGCTGATCGCGCAGGCGCGGGCTGACCCACGCCTGGACGAGCGCGGCGACGTGCTGGCACTGCTGCTGGGCGCACGTTACGAGGACGGCGCGCCGATCGCCGACGGCCACGTCGCCGACGAACTGCTCACGCTGCTCGCCGCCGGCCACGAGACGACCGCGACGTCGCTGGCATGGACCATCGAACGGCTGCGCCGGCACGGCTCGATACTGCAACGGCTGCGGCACGACGACGGAGAGCTGCGGCAAGCCGTCATCTGGGAGGTGCAGCGCACCCGGCCGGTGGTGGAGTTCACCGCGCGCATCGCAGAAACCCGAATCCGATTGGGGGAGTGGGTGATTCCACAAGGTTGCGCGGTCATTGCGAGCTTCGGGCTGGCCCATGGATCGGCGGCGAATTTCGCCGAACCCGAGACATTCAACCCGGACAGGTTCATGGGTTCCCATCCCGACAACTACGCTTGGGTTCCGTACGGCGGTGGTGTGCGGCGCTGCATCGGCGCTGCCTTCGCGAACATGGAGATGACGGTCACCCTGCGAACCCTGCTGCAGGACTTCGAATTCGGCACCACCACCGCCCGTGGTGAGCGACAGCATTCTCGCGGCGTCGCGATCGCCCCGGCAGACGGTGGCCGGGCCGTCGTGTTCCGGCGCCCACCGTCGTCCACCGACCACCACGAGGAGCAACGTGCGCACATCCACGCGTAGAACCATCAGCGGCCGTACCGCCGTCATCAGCGGCGCGGCATCCGGGATCGGGCGCGCGCTGGCCCAACGCCTTTCGGCGCACGGCTGCCCGGTCGCGCTCTCCGACATCGACGAGGCGGGGCTCAAGGAGACCGAGGCGTCGCTGTCCGGCCCGGTGCTGGCCAAGGTGCTCGATGTCGCCGACGCCCAGGCGCAGCGTGACTTCTCCGCCGAGGTCGCGCAGTGGGCGCCGGCGCCGATCGGCGCGGTGTTCAACAATGCCGGCGTAGCGGTGGCTTCCCGTGTGCTCGATGCCGACCCCGAGGACGACAACTGGTTGTGGGATATCAACTTCCACGGCGTCGTCAACGGCACCCGGGCCTTCCTGCCCACCCTGGTACGGCAGGATTTCGGCGTCATCGTGAACACCTCGAGCGTGTTCGGACTGGCCGGCATGCCCAACCAGAGTGCTTACTGTTCAGCCAAATTCGCCGTTCGCGGATTCACCGATGCGTTGCGCCAGGAGTTGCGCGGCACCGGCGTGTCGGCGGTCAATGTGCATCCCGGGGGCATCAACACCAACATCGTGCGCAATGCGCGGTTCCGGGACGACCCCGACGGACGCGGCCGCACCCACGATCAGATGGTGGCCGAATTCGCCGCGCTCACCATGACCGAGCCGGACAAGGCGGCCGAGATCATCCACCGTGGCGTGCAGGCCGGTAAGGCCCGCGTCCTGGTAGGGCCCGACGCCTACGTGTTCGATGTGCTCACCCGGATCACCCCGACCCATTATTACGACGTGCTGAGCCGGGCGGAATCGGTGCTGCGCCGCCGGCGCCGGCGCTGACCTCGTCACCCTGTGGCGCAAGCCCGTTCGTAGAGAACCGGGTCGTGCGCGTTGACCACCATCAGGTCGGGTTCGCCGCGACCGACCAGCTCCGCCAGCCGGGCGTGGTTGTCTCGCACCCGTTTCCGGTCGAATGCGACGAAGGCCTCCATCCGGTTCAGCATCGCCGGCACGGGCGTGCCCTCGACTGTCCCGTGGTGGTAGAAGGCGTCACCGGCGTGGAGTACCCAGCGATGGCCGGCGTCCACCGCCACGCAGGCGTGGCCGCGGGTATGCCCGGCAAGTGCGACCAGCACGATGCCGGGGAGCAGCTCTTTGGCCGCGGCGAATCCGCGCCAGGTCTCGCCGTCGGGGTCGTGCTCGACGAGCAGAGGGTCGTGCGCCCATTGGGTCCGTTGATACCGGATGCGTTCGCGCGGGGCCGGCGCGTGTACCGCCGCGCGCGCCTCGGCGGCGGTGGTGTGGATCCGGGCCAGCGGGAAGTCGGCGATGCCGCCGATGTGGTCGGAGTCGAAGTGGGTGAGCACGATATGGCGCACATCGGCGGCGCGGTAACCGAGTTCCTGGAGCTGGTGCAGAGCAGTCTCGGTGCGCGACAAGGCGGGCCGGGTCAGATGACGGGCCGGTCCCACCCGGCGCGGCTCGGCGCAGTCGCCGGTGCCGAAGCCCGAATCGACCAGCACCAGTCCGTCATCGGCCTCGACCAGGAGTACGTGGCACACCAGCGGATAGGTCGGCAGCCGCATGCTGCCGCAGTTCAGGTGATGGACCTTCACGCAGAGCCCTGCCCGGCCAACGCGAGCAGCTCGGCACGGCCGATCTGGGTGACCAGGCTGGCCGAATCGAAGTAGATGCGCTCGTTGATGATTCGGTCGCCATCCCCGTCGTCGGCGAAGAAGAACACCGCGATGATCGGCACCCGGAACGCCTTGCCCGTCGGCGGCAGTCCGTAGAACTCACCCAGGTTGGTGCCGAGCAGGTCGAACTCGACGATCACCGCATCGTCGGCGACGTGGAACCGCGCGTTGTCGTGGCGCTGATCGGGAAACGCGGTCCGGGTGGTTTTGTAGTAGCCCATCACCTCGTCATCGCCTTCGAAGATCTGCCCGGTGGCCATGATCTCGTAGCGCGGATGTCCGCCGGCAGCGTTTCTGAAGGTGTCGAGCGTGCGATCGAATTCGTGGGTGACTTCGGTGGCCATGTGTTCCTTGATGAGCGCCAGGCGGCGCTGCCGCAGCGTGTCGTCAATCATCTCGAACTCCTTCGGGGCGGGCGTTCATCGCAGACTAACTTGTTGACTAACAAGTTAAAGCCCGTTCGGTGAACTGTCAAAGGGTGCGCTTTGCCAACCTGGGGTGGCCGATGAGCACTGCGGTACGTTGAAATGATGGTCCGGCCAGCGCAAACGGCGCGTAGTGAGCGCACTCGCGAAGCGCTGCGGCAGGCCGCTCTGGTCCGGTTTCTGGCTCAGGGGGTCGAGGACACCTCGGCCGAGCAGATCGCCGGCGACGCCGGAGTGTCGCTGCGGACCTTCTATCGCCACTTCTCCTCCAAGCACGATCTGCTGTTCTTCGACTACGACGCCGGGCTGGAGTGGTTCCGTGCGGCGCTGGCCGAACGGTCGGCGGGGGAATCCATCGTGGAATCCGTGCACTCGGCCATCCTGGCCTCGCCGTACGACGTGGAAGCGGTGACCAAGATCGCCGCACTGCGTGCCGAGGAGTTGGACCCAGGCCGGATCGTGCGGCACATCCGCCAGGTCGAAGCCGATTTCGCGGAGGTTGTCGAGGAACATTTGCGTCGGGACTATCCGCCCCGGGCGGGCACCGACGCCCGGCTGCGGGTGACCGTCGCGGCCCGCTGCATCGCCGCGGCGGTGTTCGGCGCGATGGAGGTGTGGATGCTCGGCGAGCGGTCCTTACCCGAGTTGGCGCGGTTGTGCCGGGCCGCGCTGAACTCCTTGGAGACGGGCATCTTGCCTCCCTAGTTTTGTCATTATTGACAAAACTTTGTCCGGCTGCCAGCCTCGGTACATGCCGGACTTCGACGCCATCGTCATCGGCGCAGGCCATAACGGCCTGGCGGCCGCCGCCCTGTTGCAAGGTGCCGGACTGCGCACGCTGTGCCTGGAATCCAAGCTCTACGCCGGCGGTATGGCCTCGACGGTCGAACTCTTCGACGGCTACAAGTTCGAGATCGCGGGCTCGCTGCAGTTCCCGACCTCCGCGGTGGTCAGCGCCGAACTGGGGCTCGACGAGCTGCCCACCGTCGACGTCGACGTCATGTCGGTGTCACTGCGCGGGGTCGGTGACGACCCGGTGGTCTACTACACCGACCCGATGAAACTACTCACCCATCTCAACGAGGTGCACGGCGCCGAAGCCGTCAACGGGATGGCCGGGCTGATGGCCTGGAGCCAGGCCCCCACCAGGGCGCTGGGACGGTTCGACGCCGGCCGGCCGCCCCGCACCATCGATGAGATGTATGCCTGCGCCACAAACGAATTCGAGCGCGCCGCCGTCAGCGACATGCTGTTCGGCTCGGTGACCGACGTGCTGGACCGCTACCTGCCGGATAGCGAGAAGCACGGCGCGCTGCGCGGCATGCTGGCCTTCCTGGCCGTCAACACCACCTATCGCGGACCGGCCTCCCCCGGCAGTGCCGCCGCCCTGGCCTTCGGCCTGGCCATCCCCGACGAGAACGCCGTGCTGATGAAGAAACTGCGCGGTGGCATCGGGACGCTCACCGCCCACCTACACCGGCGGCTCACCGAGGCGGGCGGTGAACTTCGGCTGCGGACCAAGGTGACCCAGATTCTGGTCGACGACGGGGCGGTCACCGGGGTGCGGCTCGACGACGGCTCGACCGTCACCGCACCGGTCGTGGTCTCCGGGATCGCACCCGATCTCACGGTCAACGGTCTGATCGACCCCGCCGTGATCCCCCCGGACGTCCGGGAGCGCTTCGCGCGCATCGATCACCGTGGCAGTTACCTGCAGATGCATTTCGCACTCGACGGGATCCCCACCTTCGCCGACCCCTACGGCATGCTCAACGATCCTGAAATGCAGGCGGCCATCGGGCTTTTCAGCACACCCGAGGAGCTACAACAGCAATGGGAGGACGCCAGGCGCGGCATCGTGCCCGCCGACCCGGCCATCGCCATGCAGATGCCCTCGGTGCACGACCCCGACCTCGCGCCACCGGGCAAACATGCGGTTTCGGCGTTCTCGCTGTGGTTCCCCATCGAAACAAGCACCGCGAACAGCGAAGCGTCCTATGGTGCCATGAAGGCCGAGATGGGTCGCCGCGTCATCGAGAAGATCACCCGGATCGCACCGGATTTCGAGAAACTCATCACGCTGCACACCACGTTCACCCCACGGCATATGGGCACCATGTTCGGCGCGCCCGGCGGAGACTACTGCCACGGGCTCATCCATCCCGAGCAGATGGGACCCAACCGGCCCGGCGCACAGGGCTATGTCGACCAACCGATCCCCGTCGAGGGGCTGTACCTGGGCAGTGCCGGCTGCCACGGAGGACCGGGAATCACCTTCATCCCGGGATACAACGCGGCCCGGGCGGTGCTGGCTTAGCGCTCCTGCAGCTGAGCCATCCAGTCCTTGGGCACCCGCTGGCGGGGACCGGGAACCGACTGATCGGCCGGATGGCTTTGCGGGGCAGCCAATTCCGGGCCGTCGTAATACTGGTTGGTGTCGTAGTTCCAGAACCAATCCTCGCCCGGCTCGAAGCTGCGGATGACGGGATGTCCGGTGCTGCGCCAGTGCGCCTGAGCGTGCCGGGACAACGAGTCATCGCAGCAGCCGATGTGTCCGCACGCCGCACAGCGCCGCAGGTGCACCCACCAGCCGCCCGCCGCGTCACATTCCACGCATCCGGTACCACTGGGGGCGGCGTGCGGGTCGACTTCCGGATGGGGAGAGGCCATGTCTTGAGCTTACTGGGCGGCAAGCGTTTTCATCGACGAGATGGAATCAGCTTGAGCAAAATTGAACTTGTCATACCCACCAGCAAAATTCGATATTGACGTCGGCGTTCCCCGCGGGACTGCTTTTGACAGCTAACTTCGGGGGCCTTAACGTCCGCGCGATGACCGCCTCGGCGCAGCTCAACAAGTCCATGGAAGCCGTGGGCGGCTTCGTGGTGCTGTCCGCCGAGACGTTCGCGGCCATGTTCCGCCGGCCGTTCGCCTGGCGCGAACTGCTCGAGCAGATCTCGTTCGTGGCCAGGGTGTCCATCTTCCCGACCATCATGCTGTCCATTCCGTACACCGTGTTGATCGTCTTCACCCTCAATATCGTGCTCCTGGAAATCGGCGCCGGTGACCTCTCCGGGGCGGGCGCCGCGCTGGCGTCTGTCACCCAGGTGGGGCCCGTGGTGACCGCGATCGTGGTGTCCGGCGCCGGTGCCACCGCCATGTGCGCCGACCTCGGCGCCCGCACCATCCGTGAAGAGATCGACGCGATGAAGGTGATCGGCATCAATCCCGTTCAGGCCCTTGTCGTTCCACGGGTCATCGCCGCGACCTTCGTCGCGCTGCTGTTGTACTCGGTGGTCGCGGTGGTCGGATTGACCGGCAGCTACCTGTTCGTGGTGTACGTCCAGCACGTCACCCCCGGTGCGTTCGTCGCGGGCCTGACCCTGCTCACCGGCCTGCCCCAGGTGATCGTGTCCCTAGTGAAGGCCCTGCTGTTCGGGCTGTCGGCCGGGCTGATCGCCTGCTACAAGGGGCTGTCGGTGGGCGGTGGGCCCACCGGCGTCGGCAACGCCGTCAACGAGACGGTGGTGTTCGCCTTCATGGCGCTGTTCCTGATCAACATCCTGGCCACCGCCCTCGGCGTGAAAGTGGCCCCCCAAGCATGACTGACGCCACCGCCGACAAACGCCGCGCGACCGTCCGGTTGCGGGCCATCGGTGAGCAGACCGCCTTCTACGGCCAGTCGCTGGCCTTCATCGGCGATGCCGTCCGGCGATACCCGGGCGAGGTGTTGCGGCTCATCGCGGTGATGGGGCTGGGCACCGGCGCGCTGGCCGTCATCGGCGGCACCGTCGTGATCATCGGCTTCCTCACCTTGTCCACCGGCGCACTGATAGCGGTGCAGGGCTACAACACCCTGTCCAATGTCGGCATCGAAGCGCTGACCGGGTTCCTGTCGGCCTTCCTCAATGTCCGGTTCATCGCCCCCGCCACCGCGGGCGTGGCACTGGCCGCCACCATCGGCGCCGGTGCGACCGCGCAGCTGGGCGCCATGCGGATCAACGAAGAGATCGACGCGCTGGAAGTGATGGGCATCCGGGCCATCACCTACCTGGTGTCCACTCGGATCGTGGCCGGTGTCGTGGTCGTCATCCCGCTGTACACGGTGGCTGTGCTGATGTCCTTCCTGGCCACCCAGTTCGGCACCACGGTCATCTACGGACAGTCCAACGGCGTGTATCAGCACTACTTCTCCACGTTCCTGCGCCCCATGGACCTGGTGTGGTCGTTCATCGCCGCCCTGTCCATGGCGGCCGCGGTGATGGTGGTGCACACCTACTACGGGTTCACCGCCACCGGCGGCCCGGCCGGCGTCGGTGAGGCCGTCGGCCGCGCGGTGCGAACCTCGGTGACCGCAACGGTTTTCGTGCTGCTGACGATCACCCTCTCGGTGTACGGGCAGTCCGGCAACTTCCATCTGGCGGGTTGAGGCCATGAGCACCAGTGCGCGCCGGGCAAAGATCGACCCGATCTGGTATGCGCCCGTCCTGTTCATCGTCATCGGGGCATCGATCGCGCTGACCGCGGTGCTGTTCAACGGCACCCTGCGCTCGTTCGTCCCGGTCACCCTGGTCTCCGACCGGGCCGGCCTGGTGATGGAAAACGGGGCCAAGGTCAAGCTGCGCGGTGTCCAGGTGGGTGAAGTGTCCTCGATCGGCGAGCAGACCGGGCTGGCCTCGCTGCACCTCAAGCTCTACCCCGGCCCGTTCCGGTACCTGCCCAGCAATGTGGAGGCAGAGATCAAGTCCAGCACCGCCTTCGGCGCCAAGTACGTCGATCTCGTGGTGCCACCGGATCCCAGTGCACAGCCACTGCAGCCCGGCGCCGTGCTGCGGTCGCGCAATGTCACCGTCGAGGTGAACACCGTCTTCGAGAACCTGCAGTCGGTGGTGCACGCCGTCGACCCGGCAAAACTGAACGCGGTGCTCTCCGCCGTGGCGGACTCGTTGCGGGGCAAGGGCGAACGCATCGGTGAGGCGATCACCTCGGCCAACAACGTGCTGCTGACCGTCAATCCGCGCATGCCGACGGTGCAGCGGGACTGGCAGTTGTTCGGCCAGACCACGGCCGCCTATTCCGATGCCGCCCAGGACATCGTGTCCATCCTGGATTCGGCCTCCACCACTGGTGCCACCGTCACCAGCCACGCCCACGCGCTGGACGCCCTGTTGCTGTCGGCGGTCGGATTCGCCCGGTCCGGTATCGACGTGATCGGCGGCAATCAGCAGAACCTGGTGCGCGCCATGAACATCCTCGACCCGACCACCAGCCTGCTGCTGAAGTATTCGCCCACCTACACGTGCCTGTTCCAGGGTGCGCAGTGGTTCCTCGAGCACGGCGGCCGGGATGCGCTGGGCGGCAACGGTAAATCGGTGATCATGGACGCCGCGATGCTCGCCGGGGACGACCCGTACCGCTTCCCGGACAACCTGCCCGTGGTCAACGCCAAAGGCGGGCCGGGCGGTAAGCCGAGCTGTGGGTCGCTGCCCGACGTCAGCAAGAACTTCCCGGTCAAATATCTGGTCACCGACACCGGATTCGGCACCGGCCAGGACATCCGCACCAATCCCGGTATCGGCTTCCCCGGCTGGGCCAACTATCTGCCGGTCACCCGGGCGGTTCCGGAACCCCCGAGCATCCGCTACAACGGCCCGCCGGCACCCGGGCCCTGGCCGCCACCGTTCCCGCCACCGGCTGAGCCGGCCGCACCCCCACCCGTGCCCCTTTCACCCGGCTCACCCGAGAACCCCTAGGACGACTCATGCGACGACAAAGCATCACCGGCACGGTGGTGCGGGTGGCGCTGTTCACCGCGATGTGCCTGGCGTTCCTGTTCGTCCTGCTGACGGTGTTCGGGCAGTTCCGCTTCGACTCCCGGGCCGGGTTCCACGCCGTGTTCACCAATGTGTCCGGGCTCAAGGAGGACGATTTCGTGCGGATCGCCGGCGTCGAGGTCGGCAAGGTGCAGAAGATGACGTTGCACAAGGACGGCACCGTCACCGTCGACTTCGCCATCGACCGCAACCTGACCCTGACCGAGGGCACCACCGCCGCCGTCCGGTACGAGAACCTGATCGGTGACCGGTATCTGGCGCTGGAGGAAGGCGCCGGGTCGGTGCACCGGCTGACACCCGGTCAGACCATCCCGAAGGAACGCACCTCACCCGCGCTCGACGTGGATGCCCTGATCGGTGGGTTCCGCCCGTTGTTCCGGGCGCTGGATCCCGATCAGGTCAATGCACTGTCCGGGGAACTGCTCAAGGTGTTCCAGGGTCAGGGCGGCACCATCTCCTCGGTGCTGGCCCAGACCTCGGCGCTGACCACCACGCTGGCCGGTCGCGACCAGCTGATCGGCGAGGTGATCACCAACCTGAACACCGTGCTGGACACCTTCGGCAAGCGGGACCAGCAGTTCGCGGCCGGACTGGACGGCTTGTCGCAACTGGTCCAAGGGCTCTCGGATCGCAGAACCGACATCGCCCACGGCGTGGCGCATGTCAGCGCGGCGGCGGCCACCATCGCCGACCTGCTGACCGATCTCCGGCCACCACTGAAAGACTTTGTCGCCCAGTCTGATCGGGTGGCCGGCCAGATCGAATCCGACCACGCCTACGTCGACGACCTGGTGCGGACCCTGCCGGACGCCTATCAGGTGCTGGCACGCAACGGCCTCTACGGCGACTACTTCGGCTTCTATCTCTGCGACGCGATTCTCAAGGTCAACGGCAAAGGCGGCCAACCCGTGTTCGTGAAACTCGCCGGCCAGGACACCGGACGGTGCGCGCCGAAATGAAACGACCGACACTCAAACCCATCGCCGAACGCAACCGCGTCGCCGTCGGCGTGGTGGGCACGCTGATCGTGACGCTGATCGTGATCGCGGCCTTCTCCTATGACAGGCTGCCGTTCATCAAGGGCACCGCCGACTACTCGGCGTACTTCGCCGAGGCCGGCGGTATCAAATCCGGAAGTGACGTGCGGGTCTCCGGCCTGTCCGTCGGCCGGGTCTCCGATATCCATCTGGAGGGCACCAAGGTGAGGGTCGACTTCACCGTCAAGGACGATATCGACCTGGGCGACCGCACCGAGGCCGCCATCAGGACCGAAACCGTACTCGGCACCAAGATGCTGGAGGTCACCCCGCGCGGCGACGGCACGCTGTCCGGAACCATCCCGCTGGAACGCACCACCTCTCCTTACGATCTGCCCAGCGCACTGGGCGATCTCACCGTGGCCATCAGCGGCCTGGACACCACCCAGTTGTCGGCATCGCTGACCACCTTGGCTGACACCTTCAAGCAGACCCCCGCCGATCTGAAGCTGGCACTCGACGGTGTCGCCCAGTTCTCCGACACCCTGAACGCCAGGGACGCCCAACTGCGCACGCTGCTGGGCAACGCCGACAAGGTGACCACCGTGCTGGCCAAACGCAGCGACCAGATCGCCGGTTTGGTGGTCAACGCCAATGCGCTGCTGGCCGAACTGGTGGCCCAGCGCGGTGCGCTGGACACCTTCATGACCAACCTCACCGCTGTCGCGCACCAGATTTCGGGATTGGTGGCCGAGAACCGCACTGCGCTGAAGCCGGCTCTGGACAAGGTCAACGGGGTGTTGTCGATCCTGGACAACCGGAAGCAGGAACTGCAGAAAACGCTGTCGCTGCTGCGGCGCTACGCCATGTCGTTCGGTGAGGTGCTCGGTGCCGGACCCTTCTTCAAGGCTTCGCTGGTGAACCTGTTGCCCGGCCAGTTCGTCCAGCCGTTCATCGACTCCGCCTTCTCCGATCTCGGGCTGGATCCCAACGTCAAACTGCCGTCACAGCTGGTCGATCCGGCGATCGGCCAACCGGGCACCCCGGCGCTGCCAGTGCCCTACCCGCGAACCGGCCAGGGCGGCGAGCCGAATCTCACACTGCCCGAAACGATCACCGGCAACCCGGGCGATCCCCGCTACCCGTACCGCGAACCGCTGCCTGCCCCGCCGCCCGGTGGTCCGCCACCCGGTCCGCCCGCTGCACCGCCGCCGGGGGTTGCCGGCCCGGCGCCGGTGGGCCCGACGCCGGTACTGGTGCCCGCACCCGGTGAGCCGGGAGGCCGGCCATGAGGAACAACGCGCGGCTGCTCACCGCGGCCCTGCTGGTGGTGATCCTGGCCGCCGGTATCTCCGTGGTCGCCGCCCCGGCCGGATCGGGTTGGTGGCGCCACGTCGCCAAAGACAGCTTCGTCGCGTACTTCGCCAATGCCAACGGCCTGTACACCGGTGACGAGGTGCGCATCCTCGGGGTGGCGGTCGGCACGGTCGACAAGATCGAACCGCAGCCGCAGTCGACCAAGGTGACGTTCTCCGTCGACTCGCAATACCCGGTGCCTGCCGATGTGAAAGCGGCGGTGCTGTCGCCCTCACTGGTGAGCGCGCGCGCCATCCAGTTGGTGCCGGCTTACTCGGGCGGCCCTAAACTCCTTGCCGGCGAGAGCATCCCGCAGGAGCGAACCGCCGTCCCGGTGGAATGGGACGATTTCCGTCAGCAATTGGCCAAGCTCACCGATTCGCTGCAACCGCAGACACCGGGCGGCCCCAACGCCGTCGGCGAATTCATCAACAGCGCCGCGGACAACCTGCGCGGGGAAGGCGATACCGCGCACGCCACCGTGGTCAAGTTGTCCCAGGCGATGTCGGCACTGGGCGACCACAGCACCGACATCTTCAGCACGGTACGCAACATGCAACTACTGGTGTCCGCGTTGTCCTCCAGCAGTGATCTGCTGGCCGCGTTCAACCAGAACCTGGCCCAGGTGAGCACGGTACTGACCAATACCCCCGACGAAGTCGCCGACGCGACAAAGGGTCTGGACGCGGCCGTGACCGACGTGCGTGGATTCGTCGCCGACAACCGGGAAGCGCTGGGCACCACCTTCGACCACCTCGGCCAGGTCACCACCGCCCTCAACGACAGCCGCACCGATCTCAAACAGGTGCTGCACATCGCCCCGACGGTGTTCCAGAACTTCATGAACATCTACCAGCCCGCGCAGAGTGCCGTCACCGGCATCCTGGCGCCGGTGAACTTCGCCAACACCGTGCAATTCCTCTGCAGTGCCGTGCAAGCCGCGTCCCGGATGAACTTCGAGCAATCCTCGAAGCTGTGCGTCCAGTACCTGGCGCCGATCGTCAAGAACCGCCAGATGAACTTCTTCCCGATCGGCGGAAACCCGTTCGTGGGCGCGGCGGCCCGGCCCAACGAGATCACCTACAGCGAGGACCGGCTGCGCCCGGATGCGCCGGCACCCGCCGCGCCCGCGCCCGTCGATCCGACGGGATTGCTGGCCGCCGAGTCACCCACCACGCCCACCGATCCGACGGCCGGCCTGCCCGGTCTGATGGTGCCCGGCGGCAACCCATGAGACGGCCCCTGTTGGTGGCCCTGCTGATCGGTTGCCTGGTGATGATCCCGGGATGCCAATGGCGCGGCCTGAATTCGCTGGCGCTGCCCGGCACCGAGGGCGGCGGCGACGGTTCCTACACCATCACCGCCCAGCTGCCCGATGTCGTGGTGATCCAGCAGAACACCCGGGTCCGGGTGGCCGATGTGAACGTCGGCAACGTCACCAAGATCGAGGTGCAGGACTGGCATGCGCTGGTCACCATGCGGATCAACGGTGACGTGCATCTGCCGGCCAACAGCACCGCCAAAGTCGGCCAGACCAGCCTGCTGGGCTCCATGCACATCGAATTGGCTCCGCCGACGGACGAACCCGCCCAAGGGCAGTTGCACGACGGCTCGCTGATCCCCCTGTCGCGGGCGGCCACCTATCCCACCACCGAACAGACCCTGGCGTCGGTGTCCATCCTGCTCAACGGCGGCGGCCTCGGACAACTGCAGGAGATCAACCAGACCTTCGCGACGGCCCTGGCCGGCCGCGAGGGCGACATGCGCAGCCTGCTCACCCAGCTGGACACCTTCATCGCCCAGCTCAACGCGCAGACCGACGACATCATCACCGCCACCGAACATTTGAACTCGCTGGCCGGGACGTTCGCCGCCAACGACAAGACGGTGGACAAGGCGCTGACCACCATCCCGCAGGCGCTGGCGGTGCTGGCCGACAGCCGCACCAAGCTGGCCGACGCCATCGACAGCCTGGGCAAGTTCAGCGCCGTCGCCAATTCCACGGTGACCCAGAGCAGGGAAGCGCTCATCGACAACCTGCGCAATCTGGCGCCGGTGTTCCGGGAACTGGCCAACGCCGGGCCGTCGCTGACTCGCGGCCTGGACTTCCTGTCCACCTATCCATGGGTGAAAAGCACGCTGGCGAACTGGTTCCGCGGTGACTTCGCGAACATCACCCTGGTGCTGGACCTGACGCTGAGCCGGCTGGACAGCAGCATCTTCACCGGCACCCGCTGGGAAGGCGACCTCACCGAACTCGAGATGCAGTGGGGTCGCACCATCGGACAGATGCCCAGCCCCTACACCGGCGGCAATCCACTGATCGCCCCCTACCACTTCGGGGGGAACTGACATGCTGCGCCTGCATCGCAAGATCTGGATCCAGCTGGCGGTCCTGGCCGCCGTCACGCTGATCTCGGTGGGGGTGATGGCCTTCGGCATCGTCAACGTGCCGGCTCTGTTGGGGTACGGGCGGTACACGGTCGCCCTGGACCTGCCGACCTCCGGTGGCCTGTACGAGAGCTCGGTGGTGACCTACCGGGGCGACGAGATCGGCCGGGTCACGGGTATCGACGTCACCAAAGACGGTGTGCGGGCCGAACTCACGCTTCAGACGGCCGTCGCGGTGCCCGCCGATGTCTCGGCGGCGGTGCACAGCCGGTCGGCGGTCGGCGAGCAATTCGTCGAGCTGACGCCGGGCCGCACGGGCGGGCCGGTGCTTCGTGATGGCGACGTCATCCCGGTGGGCAAGGTGACGGTGCCCGCCGATATCGGCAATCTGCTGGATGCCACCAACCGTGCGCTGCAAGCCATCCCGCAGGACAACCTGAAGACCGTCGTCGACGAGGCAGCCAAGGCGGTCGGCGGGCTCGGGCCGGAACTGACCCGGATCGTGGACGGCTCGACTGCGCTGGCCGTCGAGGCCGGCAAATCCACCGATCAACTGGGCCGGCTCATCGACGAGGCGCCACCGGTGCTCGATTCCCAAGTGCAGAACTCGGATTCGATACGAACGTGGGCCGCGCACACCGCCGCCGTGTTCGGTCAGTTCAAAGCCCAGGACCGGGCATTCGGGGATCTGCTGAATCAGGGCGGGCCGGCGCTGGACGAAGGCAAGGCGCTGTTCGACCGGGTGGCGCCCACGGTGCCGGTGCTGATGGCCAACCTGGTCAGCCTCGGCGACATCGCGGTGACCTACCGCAATGACATCGAGCAACTGCTGGTGCTCTTCCCGCAGGGCACCGCGGTGATGTCGGCGATCGCCGTGGCGGATTCCGGGGTGAAACAGGCTTACAACGGGATCTATCTGGACTTCAACCTGAACCTGAACCTGCCGCCGCCGTGCAACACCGGCTTCCTGCCGGTGCGCCAGCAGCGCTCACCGTCGGACCAGGACTACCCCGACCGCACGGCGGGGGAGCTGTATTGCCGAGTGCCGCAGGACTCCGACCTGAACGTGCGCGGGGTGCGCAACATCCCGTGCGAGACGAAGCCATGGAAGCGGGCGCCGACGGTCGAGATGTGTGAGAGCGACGAGAATTACGTGCCGCTCAACGACGGCTACAACTGGAAGGGCGACCCGAACGCGACGCTGTCCGGGCAGAGCATTCCGCAGTACCCGCCGGGCACGCCGGCGGCATCCACCCCGGAAGGCGCGGCGCAGGCACTCCCACCGCCACCGGCCGCGCCGCCTGCGGTGGCCGTCCCGTACGACCCGGCCACCGGGGACTACATCGGTCCCGACGGCCGGCGTTACACCCAAGGCGATCTCGCCAACCCGGGCAACCGGACCTGGCAATCGATGTTGGTGCCGCCCGAGCGGTAGCTACTTGTGCTTTTCCCGCCATGCCCGCTCGAACGGCAGTCGCCACGCGTTCGGCGCGATCAGCTGATGGATCGCGTTCGGTCCCCACGTTCCGGGCTGATAGATCTTCACCGGCGGCGGATCCTCCAGCAGTTGCGCCGAACGGTCCCACAGCGATTCGATGCCCTCGGCGGTGGTGAACAACGTGTGGTCACCGCGCATGGCGTCCAGGATCAGCCGTTCATAGGCTTCCAGCACGTCGCCGTTCGTCGCGATCTCCTGTGTGGAGAACTGCATGGACATCTTGTCCAGCTTCATGCCGGGACCCGGACGCTTGCCGTAGAAGGACAGCGACACCTTGGAGTTGTCGGCCAGATCGAAGGTCAGGTGGTCGGGACCCTGCGAGCCGACCCCGGATCCGGCCGGGAACATCGTCCTGGGCGCCTCCTTGAACGCAATCGAGATGATGCGCATGCCCTCGGCCATCTTCTTGCCGGTACGCAGGTAGATCGGCACGCCGGCCCAGCGCCAGTTGTCGATCCCGACCTTCATCGCGATGAACGTCTCGGTATCGGAATCCCTTGCCACACCGTCTAGTTCGCGATAGCCGACGAACTGGCCGCGCACCACGTCGTTGCACTTGATCGGCAGCATGGAGCGGAAGACCTTGTTCTTCTCCTCGCTGATCGCGCGCGGCTCCAGCGCGGTCGGCGGTTCCATCACCACGAACGCCATCACCTGGAACAGGTGGGTGACCACCATGTCCTTGTAGGCGCCGGTGCTCTCGTAGAAGTTGGCCCGCTCGTCGAGTCCGAGCATTTCGGGGATGTCGATCTGGATGTGATCGATGAAGTTGCGGTTCCAAATCGGTTCGAACAGGCCGTTGGCGAACCGGAACGCCAGGATGTTCTGCGCCGCTTCCTTACCCAGGAAATGGTCGATACGGAATACCTGGCGTTCTTTGAACGTCTCGTGCACGAAATCGTTGAGCGCGACGGCGCTGGCCAGATCGGTACCGAACGGCTTCTCCATCACCACCCGCGAGCGTTCCACCAGGTCGGCCTCGCGCAACATGGTGATGACCGCTCGAGCCGCCTTCGGCGGAACCGAAAGATAGTGCAGGCGTTGAGCATTCCCGCCGAGACGATCCTCGGCCTCGGCGACCGCGGTGGCCAGCGCCGCCGGTCCGGCGCCCTGCGGCACGTAGCGCAGGATCTTGGCGAAGTTGGCCCATTGCTCGTCGGTCAGCTTGTGGGTGCCGAACCGCTCGATGGACTCCTTGGCCAGGGCGCGGAACTCGTCGTCGGTGAGATCTTCCAGCGAGGTCCCCACCACCTGGATATCGGGCGCCAGCTCCGACTGATCCAGGTACGCCATGCCCGGCAGCAGCTTGCGCTTGGCGAGGTCGCCGGTGGCGCCGAACAGGACGATGACATGCGGTTCCAGCGGATCGGTGTCCCGGCCGTGCGGGCGAGCACCCGGTGCGGGGTAGGCGATGGTCTGCGGGTTGTCTGCCACCCGGCTGATGCTTCCACCGGTAGGTGAACTCTGCACGACATCGAGGAGGTCAATTGCCGCCTGCGCCGCGCCCTCGGTGGCTACTGTCAGCCCATGGCAACCAGCGACTCCCGCGAAGTGGTCATCGAAGCGACGCCGGAGGAGATCTTCGCGGTCGTCGCCGATGTCGAGTCGACCCCGAAGTGGTCACCGCAGTACCAGAAGGCCGAGATCATCGACACCGATGCCGAGGGCCGGCCGCGGACGGTCAAGCAGACCATCAAAACGGTCGGCATCACCGACGTGCTGACCATCGAGTACACCTGGGCGCAGAACAAGGTCAGCTGGGTGCTGCTGAAGGCGAGCCAGCTGAAATCGCAGCAGTGCAGCTACACCCTGACCCCGCAGGGCGACAACACGAAGGTGCGGTTCGACATCACCGTCGAGCTGGCCATCCCGCTGCCCGGCTTCATCCTCAAGAAGGTGATGAGCGGCGCCCTCGACGTGGCCACCAACGGGTTGCGCAAGGAAGTGCTGCGGGTCAAGAAATCCGCCTGAGGGACTCGCCGACGCGCCGCCGGAGATGGCCACCCAGACCGGCCGGGCCGCTGGTGACGTTCTGCTTACGGTTATGAAAAAGTTAGCCCACGGAATCGCTGCGTGTGCGTAATTCGGTAATTAGATTTGCCGGTATGGCAGTCAAGGCAACCCGGGAAGTCGTGTTCGACGCCTTGCCCGAGGAGATACTGGACGCTATCGCCGACATCGATGCGGTGCCGTCGTGGTCGGCGCTGCACCGGGACGCCGAGGTGCTCGACCGTCATCCCGACGGGCGCCCGCACCACGTCCGGGCGACGCTCAAGATCATGGGCTTCACCGACAAGGAGATCTTGGAGTACCACTGGGGCGAGGACTGGGTGGTGTGGGACGCCGCCGACAGCCTGACCCAGCGCGGACAGCACGGTGAATACAACCTGACTCGCGAGGGTGACCGCACCCGGGTCCGCTTCGACCTCATCATCGACCTGGCCGCACCGATCCCGGAGTTCCTGGTCCGGCGTGCCAAGAAGATAGTGCTCGAGGTGGCCGTGGACAGTCTGCGCCAGCAGGTGCGGCAAAAGCACTCAGCTTGAGCCGAACGGAATGCCCGGCAGCGGTCCGGTCGTTGTCGCGACTATGCCTACCGGAGTTGTGCTCGACCCAGACCGCACCGCGGCCAACCACGTGGCCGCCGCCATCGATCAAGCCCGCCGCGCCCATCAGGCCGGCGTACGACAGGTTTGGATAGCCCAGCAGTTCGACCATGACGCCATCTCGCTGGCCGGGTATGTCGGCGCCGCGGTGCCCGGACTGGGTGTGGGCACCTTCGTCGTGCCTATCAATCCGCGCCACCCGCTGGTCGTCGCGTCCGCGGCGCAGACCGCCCAGGCCGCCACCGGCGGGAACTTCAGCCTCGGTCTCGGACTCGGCGCGCACGGACCCGAGCAGCAGGCCTTCGGCACCGCCTGGCCCGACACCATCACCCGGCTGCGCGAACACCTGCAGGTGCTGCGGTCGATTCTGGATACCGGTGCTGTCGATTTCCACGGCGAACAATTCACCGCCGCTCCCGCATGGCCGGTCACCGTGGCCGGCGGGTCCCCACTATCGGTGTATGTGGCGGCCATGGGCCCCAAGGCATTACGGGTCACCGGGGAGCTGGCCGACGGCACCTTGCCGTACCTGGCCGGCCCCCGCACCCTGGAACAGTTCATCGTGCCGACGATCTCCGCCGCCGCCGCCGAAGCCGGCAGGACTGCGCCGAAGGTGATCGCGGCGGTGCCCGTGTTGATCACCGACGACGTCGACGAGGGCCGGGCGCAGGCGCGCGAGGCCCTCGAGTTCTACGCCACCATCCCGTCGTACGCGAAGGTCATCGCGCGTGAGGGGGTCGACTCGGTGGCCGACCTCGCCGCGGTCGGCACCGCCGACCAGGTGATCGGCCGGCTGCGGCGTTACCTCGATGCCGGGGCCACCGACATCGTGTTGAGCCCGTTGGTCCGCACCGGCGACGCCGCGCTGGAGCCGATATGGGAGGTGGCCGGCGCGCTGTAAGCGCCTCGAACAGAGCGCTGTAAGCGGCCCGAAACAGCGACGCAACACGGGTGTCCTAATCTGCGGGGATGCGGCCTCAACGGCGATCCGTGCTGCTCGCACAGCTGATCGCCGACCGTGCCGGCTCCTCCCAGCAGGCCGTGCTCGGAGAACTTCGGCGGGCGATCCTCGACGGCGGTGTGCCACCAGGTACCGCGATCCCGCTTGCCGAGGTGGCCGAGGTCTTCGGGGTCAGCCAGATCCCGGTGCGGGAGGCACTGAAAACCCTGATCGGCGAGAATCTGGTGACCCAGCGACCCCACGCCGGTTACAGCGTCGCGCTGCTGACCGCCGCGGAACTGCGCGAGATGTACATCGTGCGGGAGACTCTGGAATCCGCCTCGCTGGCGGCGGCGGTCGCCAACGCCACCGACGCCGACCGCGACGCCGCGATCGCGATCAATGACCTGCTGGAATGTGCGGTTCGCGACGACGACGGGGTGGCCTATCACCGGGGCAGCCGCGACTTCCACGCCGCCTTGACCCGGCCGTCCCGCATGTACCGGCTGCTGCACATGCTCGAGGCGGCCTGGAATGTCACCGAACCCGTGCAGTCCATGGTGCACGTCGGCCCCGAGGACCGTGCCCAATTGCACGCCGATCATGGCGCGATGCTGGACGCCTTCGTCGCCGGCGATACGCAGCGGCTACTGGCCGCCTCCGAGGCGCACGCCGGCCGGCTCAATGCGGTGATCGCGACGCTGCCGACCGACACCGGGTTGCTGGCCTGACCGCCGGAGATATATCTACTTCGCAATCAATCGATAGTCGCGGTGAAACAGCAGGGAAACACCTGGTTTCTAGCGTCACTGACCATGACCGATATCGTCATTCCCAAGAACGACGTGCCGCCCGGCGCCGTCATCGGCGCCGGTGACATCGTGGAAGCGGCCGGTCATCCGGTCGGCGGTGGTGAGATCAAGCCCGGTTACGACCCGCGGCTGACCAACGAGGACCTCGCTCCGCTGCGCAAGCAGACCTGGGGTTCCTACAACATCTTTGCGTTCTGGATGTCCGATGTGCACAGCGTCGGCGGCTACGTCACCGCGGGCAGCCTGTTCGCGCTCGGACTGGCCAGCTGGCAGGTGCTGGTGGCGCTGTTGGTGGGCATCGGCATCGTGTACTTCCTGTGCAACCTGGTGGCCAAGCCCAGCCAGCTGGCCGGCGTGCCGTACCCGGTGATCTGCCGCAGTGTGTGCGGCGTGCTGGGGGCGAACATCCCGGCGATCATCCGCGGGTTGATCGCGGTGGCCTGGTACGGCATCCAGACCTTCCTGGCCTCGGCGGCGCTGGACATCGTCCTGGTGAAGCTGTTCCCCGGGCTGGCGCCGTACGCGAAAGTGGACGATTACGGCTTCGCCGGGCTGTCGCTGCTGGGCTGGGGCAGCTTCCTGCTGCTGTGGGTGCTGCAGGCCTGTGTGTTCTGGCGCGGCATGGAAGCGATCCGTAGGTTCATCGACTTCTGCGGCCCGGCCGTCTACGTGGTCATGTTCATCCTGTGCGGCTACCTGATCTACAAGGCCGGTTGGGGCGCAATCGATCTGAACCTTGGCGACGTCACCTACACCGGCTGGTCGTCGGTCCCGGTGATGCTCGGCGCCATCGCGCTGGTGGTGTCCTACTTCTCCGGGCCGATGCTGAACTTCGGTGACTTCTCGCGCTACGGCAAGTCTTTCGATGCGGTGAAGAAGGGCAACTTCCTGGGCCTGCCGGTGAATTTCCTGGTGTTCTCGGTGCTGGTGGTGGTGACCGCATCGCTGACTCTGCCGGTGTTCGGCGAGCTGATCACCGACCCGGTGCAGACGGTGGCGCGCATCGACAGCACCTTCGCGATCGTGTTGGGCGCCTTGACGTTCACCATCGCCACCATCGGCATCAATATCGTCGCCAACTTCATCAGCCCGGCCTTCGACTTCTCCAACGTCAGCCCGCAGCGGATCAGTTGGCGCGCCGGTGGCATGATCGCCGCCGTCGGCTCGGTGCTGATCACGCCGTGGAACCTGTACAACAATCCCGAGGTCATCCACTACACGCTGGAAACGCTCGGTGCTTTCATCGGTCCGCTGTTCGGTGTGCTGATCGCCGACTTCTACCTGATCCGCAAGCAGAAGGTGGTGGTCGATGAGCTGTTCACCATGGATGAGGGCGGAAAGTATTGGTACACCAAGGGTTACAACAAGGTCGCGGTGATCGCCACCGTCGTCGGGGCCGCACTGGCGGTGATCCCGGTGCTGTTGGGCGGGGTGGTGTATGGCATGCACACCGCCGCGCAGTACAGCTGGTTCATCGGTTGCGGGGTGGCGTTTGCGATCTACTACCTGATGGGTAGGCGGGATGCGCTGGTGGCAGCGTCCGTTTCGTGAGCCGGATCTGGGTGATCAATCCGAACACCACCGCGGCCATGACCTCGACCATCGAGGCGTGCGCCCGGGCGGTGGCCGGCCCGGGAACCGAGATCGTCGGCGTGACCTCCGAATTCGGGCCACCCTCGATCGAGAGCCACTACGACGAGGCGATGAGCGTGCCCGGCCTGCTGGCCGCCATCGAGCGCGGTGAATCGCAGCGCGTCGACGGCTACGTGATCGCCTGTTTCGGTGACCCCGGTCTGGACGCGGCCCGCGAGGTGGCAGGCGGACCGGTGGTCGGGATCGCCGAGGCGGCAATGCAGACGGCTAGTCATCTGGGACGGGGCTTCAGTGTGGTGACCACCCTGGCGCGCACCATGGGCCGTGCCGCCGACCTCGCCGAACACTATGGCATGCAACGGTTCTGCCGGGGCATCCACGCCTGTGAGATCGCGGTGCTGGACCTGGAGACCGACCCCGACGCCCGCAAGATCATCACCGAGGCGTGCCGGGAGGCCCTGGAGACCGACGACTCCGACGCCATCGTGCTGGGCTGCGCGGGCATGGCCGACATGTGTGCCGCGATCTCCGCCGATCTGGGCGTGCCGGTGGTCGATGGGGTGAGTGCGGCGACGTTGACGGTGCAATCGCTGGTGACGTTGGGGCTGCGGACATCCAAGCGGGGGGAGTTCGCGGTGCCACCACCCAAGGGGTACACCGACCGGCGGACATGCTGATAGCCCAGTTGTCGGATCCGCACGTCCGACCGAATGGTCAGCTGTACCAAGGTGTGGTCGACTCCAACGGCAGATTCGCCGAGGCCATCGCACATCTCGTCGCGCTGGACACCCGCCCCGATCTGGTGCTCATCACCGGTGACCTGGTGGACACGGGACACCCGCTGGAATACCGTGCGATCCGGGAAATTCTCGCCGCACTGCCGATTCCGTACCTGGTGATTCCGGGCAATCACGATGACCGGGATAATCTGCGCGCCGCCTTCGCCGACCACGATTACCTGCCGCAGGACGGGCCGTTGCACTTCTGCGTCGACGACCATCCCGTCCGGATCATCGGTGTGGACTCGACGATCCCCGGTGAGCATCACGGGCACATCGACCAAGCTGGACTGGACTGGCTCGCGGAGACTTTCGCGCAGGAACCGGACAAGCCGACGATAGTCATGCTCCATCATCCGCCCTTCGTCTGCGGAATTCCCTACCTGGACGAGTACCGGTACTTCGATGAGCCATCGCTGCAAGCCGTCGTCCAGCGATGCACCAACATCGAGATCGTGCTGTGCGGCCATGTGCACCGGCCGATGGTGAAACGCTGGGCGAACACCGTGGTCTGCGCGTGCCCGAGCACCGCGACGCAGATCGATCTGTCACTCGCCGCCACCGCGGCGCCCTCCAGTCACGACGGCCCGCGGGCCTACATGCTGCACAGCTGGGATGAACGCGCCGGGTTGGTCAGCCACACCGTACATCTCGGCGAGTCTCGGGGACCCTACCCGTTCGCCTGATCCAGCTGCGTCGAGGGTTTCACACTCGTCGGGCCTTGAGGTTCCGCAGCGTGGCCGGATCCGCACCCGGCGCCCGCGCCAGCACCTCATCGACACCGAACGCTCCGCAGTCCAGCCCGCGCAGCACCACCGCCGCCAGCGCCTCGGCGGTCGCCGGCTCGTCGACCACGGCGCCGCCACGCCGGTCCAGATACGCCTGCAGGCGCGGGGCCGCGGCGTCCAGCGCGGCCCGGAAGAAGGTGAACGTCGCCAGCCAGCGTGTCACCAGATGCCCCGGGTGCATGTCCCAGCCCTGGTAGAAACCGCGCTCCAACGACCGGGTCACCAGCCGGTGATGACGCTGGATCGCCTGCTGCACTTGGGGATCGGTGCCCACCGGGTTCACCTGGGTGGAGCCGTCGGCCACCCACACGCCCGTCTGGGCGGCCGCGGCCAGCATGACGGCCTTGGCGTGATCGGCCACCGGATGCTCCAGCGACTGGTTCTGCGGGGTGATACCGCAGGCCGCACTGTAGTCGTAGGTGCCGTAATGCAGACCGGTACACCGGCCCTCGGCCAGGTGCAGGGCGCGGGCCAGGGTGGCGGTGCCGTCGGCGCCGAGCACCGCCTGCGGACTCTCGATCTGCAATTCGAACCGCAGCGATCCCGCGGGAAGTCCGTGCGCATGCTCCAGCGCCTCGCACACCCACACCGTGGCGGTCACCTGTTCGGCCGCGCGCAGTTTGGGCACGGTGAAGACGAACCCGTCGGGCAACCCACCGTCGAGCACCAGCTCCAGCGTGCGTACCGCGCGGGGGCGGTCGGCCAGCGTCAGTCCCTTGAACCGGATTCCCGACGACGCCAAACCCAACGCGCGCAGCGTATCTCCGGCGCGGCGGGCGTCGGCATCCTCGACATCGTCGTCGCGCCGCCCGTACCCGTCCTCGAAGTCCAGCCGCAGATCGGCGATCGGGGCGGTGCTCAACCGCCGGCGCACCGCCTCCACGACGTCGGGTGCCCCCAGGTCGGCGAACACCGCGGCGTGCCGGTCCAGCAGGTCCAGCGCCGCCCGACCCCACCGAGCGGGGGTGTCCGCCTCGGCATCGGCGGCGCTGAGGTACACGGTGTGCACCGGCTGCGCCGCGGTGCGGTCGCCCGGGTAGCGGGCGGCCAGGTCGGCGTCGATATCGGCCAGCAGGGCATCGATCCGGGCCAGGGTCGGATCCGGGATGGCGTTCACCGCAGCACGTCCAATCGGCGGATCGCCTCGTCGAGGGTGTCGTCGCGCTTGCAGAAAGCGAAGCGGACCAAATGATTCCAGCTGTTGTCGGCGCCGGCGCAGAACGCCGACATCGGGATGGCCGCCACGCCCGCCTTGTGCGGCAATTCGGCGCAGAACGCGGTGCTGTCGTGATAGCCCAGCGGACGCGGATCGGCACACAGGAAATAGGTGCCGTGGCTGTCGTGCACCTCGAACCCCAGCTCGGTCAGCGCCCCGGCCAGCCGATTGCGCTTGCTCTCCAGGCTGTCCCGCAGGCCCACCACCCAGGCGTCTTCGTGATCCAGGGCGTAGGCCACCGCAGGCTGGAACGGCGCGCCGCCGACATAGGTGAGGAACTGCTTGGCCGCGCGCACCCCGGCAATGAGTTCTGGTGCACCACAAGCCCATCCGATCTTCCAGCCGGTGACGTTGAACATCTTGGCCGCACTGGATATCGTCACGGTGCGTTCGGCCATGCCCGGATAACGGGCCAGCGGTAGGTGTCTGAGGTAGTCGGAGTCGGTGTAGACCAGCGCTTCGTACACCTCGTCGGTGATCACCAGCAGATCGGCTGCCACCGCCAGATCGGCGATGGCGCTGAGTTCGGCATCGCTGAGCACCATGCCGGTCGGGTTGTGCGGCGAGTTGAGGATCAACGCCCGGGTCTGCGGCCCGATCGCGGCCCGCAGCGCGTCGAAGTCCAACGCGAATCCGCGGCCGTCGGGCACCAGCGGCACCACCTTGCGTACACAGCCTGCCATCGCGATGACGGGCGAGTACGAGTCGTAGAACGGTTCGAGCACCAATACTTCCGAGCCCGGTTCGACCAGCCCGATGACCGCGGCGGCGATGGCTTCGGTGGCGCCGACCGTCACCAGCACCTCGCTGTCGGGGTCGTATTCCATGCCGTAGTGCCGGGCGCGCTGGCGGGCGATCGCCTCCCGCAGGGCCGGTGTCCCCGGGCCGGGCGGGTACTGGTTCACCCCCTCGGCGATCGCCTCCTGGGCAACCTTGAGCATGCCGGCCGGGCCATCCTCGTCGGGGAAGCCCTGGCCGAGGTTCACCGCACCGATGCGCGCGGCCAACGCGGACATCTCGGCGAAGATCGTCACCGCGTAGGGCTGAAGCCGGGACACCGTCATGGCACCGAGCGTATGTGGGACTTCGCACACGGCGCTCGGGACATGGAATGAATCGGCTCACAGGTGCGCTTAGCTGCACATGGCCTTCACCCTCGCCTCCGATGCCGCCTTGCTCAAGCCGATCCGGGTGGGCGACACCCAGGCGCGCAACCGCATCTTCATGGCGCCGCTGACGCGCTCGCGCGCGCAGGCCGACGGCACCCCGTCCGACCTGGCCGCGCAGTACTACTCCGAGCGCGCAGGTGCCGGCGTGATCATCACCGAGGCCACCGCGATATCGGAGGCCGCCAACGGCGCCTACATGAACACCCCCGGCAACTACACCGACCGGCATCAGGAGAAGTGGGCCGAGATCGCCGGCGCCGTGCACAACGCCGGCGGCACCATCTTCATGCAACTCTGGCATGTCGGGCGGATGGGCCACCCCGAGGTCAACGGCGGTATCGAACCCGTCGCACCGTCGGCCATCGCCGCCGACATGACCACCCACACCCCGGCGGGTAAGAAGGCACTGGTGGTGCCGCGGGCCCTGCGCGCCGACGAGATTCCCGGCATCATCGCCGATTTCCGGGCCGCGGCACGCCGCGCCGTCGACGCCGGCCTGGACGGCGTGGAGATCCATGGTGCGAACGGCTATCTGCTGCACCAGTTCTCGTCCGATGTGATCAATCAGCGCACCGACGCCTACGGTGGCTCGCCGGAGAACCGGGCCCGGTTGACCGCCGAGGTGGTCGAGGCCGTGGTGGCCGAGATCGGCGCGGGCCGGGTGGGTTTGCGTATCTCGCCCGGGAATTCGGCCGGCGATATGCGCGAGGACGACACCGTCGCCACCTACGAGGCGCTGCTGAACCGGATCGCGCCGCTGGGCATCGCGTATCTGCACGTGCTCATCGACCCGAGCGCACGGGAGTTCGGTGTGCTGCGTGCGCTGTGGTCGGAGACCCTGGTGCTTAACACCGGACGCGAAACCGGCACCGATTTCTGCCAGCTGGAGAGCTATGTGGAGTGGGGCGCCGTCAGTGCCGTCGCGGTGGGCCGCACCTTCTTGGCCAACCCGGATCTGATCGACCGGCTTTTGCTGGGCGCCGACCTCAACGAGCCGGATGTGGCCACCTTCTACGCCCAGGGCGCAGAGGGGTACATCGACTACCCGACCCTGGCTGAGCTGGCCGAACCCCGGACGGCATGACTTTGTAGCGGGTGACGGGGACGCTGAGCAGACGCCCAACCAACAGGTTGGTTTGCGGTTTTGTTAGGCTTCGCGACCAGTGGACTTGCGTCCCGACCGACGATCCCCGTCACCCACCCGAAAGGGAACTACACATGTCCGAAGAAGCCTTCATCTACGAGGCCATTCGCACGCCTCGCGGTAAGCAGCGCGGCGGCGCCCTCAACGAGGTCAAGCCCGTCAACCTGGTGGTCGGCCTGATCGAGGAGATCCGCAGCCGGTTCCCCGACCTGGACGAGAACCTGATCAGCGATGTCATCCTGGGTGTCGTGTCCCCGGTCGGTGACCAGGGCGGCGATATCGCCCGCACCGCGGCACTGGTGGCCAAGCTGCCCGAGACCACCGGTGGCTTCCAGCTGAACCGGTTCTGCGCATCTGGCCTGGAGGCCGTGAACCTGGCCGCTCAGAAGGTCCGTTCCGGCTGGGACGACCTGGTGCTGGCCGGCGGTGTCGAGTCCATGAGCCGCGTGCCGATGGGTTCCGACGGCGGCGCCTGGGCATCTGACCCGGAGACCAACTACCGCATCGGTTTCGTCCCGCAGGGCATCGGCGCCGACCTGATCGCCACCATCGAGGGCTTCTCCCGCGAGGATGTCGACGCGTACGCGGCGCGCTCGCAGGAACGTGCCGCCGCCGCATGGTCGGGTGGCTACTTCGCCAAGTCCGTTGTGCCGGTGAAGGATCAGAACGGTCTGGTCATCCTGGACCACGACGAGCACATGCGTCCCGGCTCCACCGTGGAGAGCCTGGGCAAGCTCAAGACCGCGTTCGACGGGATCGGCGCGATGGGCGGCTTCGACGATGTGGCGCTGCAGAAGTACCACTACGTCGAGAAGATCAACCACGTGCACACCGGCGGCAACAGCTCGGGCATCGTGGACGGCGCCGGCCTGCTGCTCATCGGTTCGGAAAGCGCAGGGGCGGCTCAGAATCTGACCCCGCGGGCGCGCATCGTGGCCACCGCCACCAGCGGCGCCGACCCGGTCATCATGCTGACCGGCCCGACCCCGGCCACCAAGAAGGTGCTCGACCGGGCCGGCCTGACCGTCGATGACATCGACCTGTTCGAGCTCAACGAGGCCTTCGCCTCGGTCGTCCTGAAGTTCCAGAAGGACCTGAACATCCCGGACGAGAAGCTCAACGTCAACGGTGGCGCCATCGCGATGGGCCACCCGCTGGGCGCCACCGGCGCCATGATCACCGGAACCATGGTCGACGAGCTGGAGCGCCGCGGCGCGCGGCGTGCGCTGGTCACGCTGTGTATCGGCGGCGGCATGGGCGTGGCCACCATCATCGAGCGCGTCTAGGGAGAACTGAACCAATGACTGAGAACACGATTCACTGGGACAAGGACGCCGACGGCATCGTCACCCTGACCCTGGACGACCCGACCGGGTCGGCCAACGTGATGAACGAGCACTACAAAGAGTCGATGCACCTGGCGGTGGAGCGCCTGTTCGCCGAGCAGGAAGAGATCACCGGTGTGGTGATCGCCAGCGCCAAGAAGACGTTCTTCGCCGGCGGTGACCTCAAGGCCATGATCAACATCGGCCCGGACAACGCGGCCGACGCCTTCAACGAGGTCGAGACCATCAAGCGCGACCTGCGCACGCTGGAGACGTTCGGCAAGCCCGTCGTCGCCGCGATCAACGGCGCGGCCCTCGGCGGCGGCCTGGAGATCGCGCTGGCCACCCACCACCGCATCGCCGCCGACGTCAAGGGTGTGCAGATCGGCCTGCCCGAGGTCACCCTGGGCCTGCTGCCCGGTGGCGGCGGCGTGGCCCGCACCGTGCGCATGTTCGGCATCCAGAAGGCCTTCATGGAGATCCTGAGCCAGGGCACCCGGTTCACCGCGGCCAAGGCCAAGGAAATCGGTCTGGTCGACGATCTGGTCGGTTCGGTCGAGGAACTGATCCCACGCGCCAAGGCCTGGATCAAGGCGAATCCGGAAGCCCACGTGCAGCCGTGGGATGTCAAGGGCTACAAGATCCCCGGCGGCACCCCGGCCACCCCGGCGCTCGCGGCCATCTTGCCGTCGTTCCCGGCGCTGCTGCGCAAGCAGCTCAAGGGCGCCCCGATGCCCGCTCCGCGGGCCATCCTGGACGCGGCCGTCGAGGGTGCGCAGGTCGACTTCGACACCGCGGCGCGGATCGAGAGCCGGTACTTCACCCAGCTGGTCACCGGTCAGGTCGCCAAGAACATGATCCAGGCGTTCTTCCTGGACCTGCAGGCCATCAACGGCGGTGCGTCGCGGCCCGAGGGCATCGCGCCGGTGCCGATCACCAAGATCGGTGTGCTGGGCGCGGGCATGATGGGTGCCGGTATCGCCTACGTGTCGGCCAAGGCCGGTTTCGACGTCGTGCTCAAGGACGTCAGCATCGAGGCCGCCCAGAAGGGCAAGGCGTACTCCGAGGCCATCGAGGCCAAGGCCCTCAAGCGTGGCAAGACCACCGAAGAGAAGTCCGCTGCGCTACTCGCCAAGATCACCCCGACCGCCGATCCGGCGGATCTGGCGGGCGTCGATTTCGTGATCGAGGCCGTGTTCGAGAACCAGGAACTCAAGCACAAGGTGTTCCAGGAGATCGAGGACATCGTCGAGCCCAACGCGCTGCTCGGGTCCAACACCTCCACCCTGCCGATCACCGGTCTGGCGACCGGCGTGAAGCGCCAGGAGGACTTCGTCGGCATCCACTTCTTCTCGCCGGTCGACAAGATGCCGCTGGTGGAGATCATCCGCGGGGAGAAGACCTCCGACGAGGCGCTGGCCCGGGTGTTCGACTACACGCTGGCCATCAAGAAGACCCCGATCGTGGTCAACGACAGCCGCGGCTTCTTCACCTCCCGGGTGATCGGCACCTTCGTCAACGAGGCGCTGGCCATGCTGGGCGAAGGGGTCGAACCGGCCAGCATCGAGCAGGCCGGATCGCAGGCCGGTTACCCGGCGGCACCGCTGCAGCTCTCCGATGAGCTGAACCTGGAGCTCATGCACAAGATCGCCGTCGCATCCCGCAAGGGCATCGAAGAGGCCGGCGGTACCTACGAGCCGCACCCGGCCGAGGCGGTCGTGGAGAAGATGATCGAGCTCGGTCGGCCCTCGCGGCTGGCCGGTGCCGGCTTCTACGAATACGCCGACGGCAAGCGCACCCAGCTGTGGCCGGGGCTGCGCGAGACCTTCAAGTCGGGCAGCTCGACCCCGCCGCTGCAGGACATGGTCGACCGCATGCTGTTCGCCGAGGCGCTGGAAACCCAGAAGTGCATCGACGAGGGCGTGCTGACCTCGACCGCGGACGCGAACATCGGTTCCATCATGGGTATCGGCTTCCCGCCGTACACCGGTGGCTCCGCGCAGTTCATCGTCGGCTACGAGGGCGCCCTCGGCGTCGGCAAGGCGGCCTTCGTGGCCCGGGCCAAGGAGCTGGCCGCCCGCTACGGCGACCGCTTCCTGCCTCCGGCGTCGCTGGAGAGCTAGCGCGACCAGACACAGACTCCCGCATTTCCATCCGGAAATGCGGGAGTCTGTGTCTGCTGGGCATCAGGCCGGCAGCGGCATGGTGTCGTACAGCCGCACCCCGCTGGGATTGCGCCGGGCCAGTGACTGCGTGACACCGAGCGGCAGCGCCGAGATGAGCCGCGCGACACCCATCAAAGCCGTTACCCCGACACGGGATCCGGGCACGATGGTCTTGGCGTTGGTTCTGGCCATGGTCCGGGCGCCCGCCACCGGCGCGGCCATGGTGCGCTCGTAATCCGCGAACGCCGCCCTATGGTCGCCATTCGCTTTGGCCAGCGCATCGGCGAGGACGTATGCCCCGTACACCGCCAGGCTGGTGCTGCCGCCGACGGCGGGGCCGGGACAGTACCCGGCGTCACCGACCAGCGTGACCCGGCCGCGCGACCAGGTGGGCATCTGCAACTGGGTGATGGCGTCGAAATAGAACGTCGGCGTCCCGTCCACCTCGGCCAGCCAACGGTCGACCTCTGCCGACATTCCGGTGAACGCCTGGCGCAGCTGCGCCTTCTGTCGCGGCGCGTCGCGGTGGTCGTAATCCAGGGGTTCTCGCGGGCGGAAGATGAACACCGCCCGCGCATCGTCGAGATGGTCGGCGGTGTAGACCATGGCGACGTGGCCCGGCGCGTAGTAGCCCGTCATATCACCCTCGCGGGCAAGGGATTTCGGTACCGAGACCACCGACAGGTAGCCGCCGAGGAAGCGCTCGGCGACGTCGCCGAACACCAGCCCGCGGACACCCGAGTGCAGGCCGTCGGCGCCGACGACCAGATCGAAACGCCGCGGCGGTCCGTGCCGGAACTCGACGGCACCGTCCTGCGAGATGGCGGTGATCTGGTCGCCGAACAGGTATTCGGTGTCGTCGCGGCCGGCGTCGTAGAAGATCTCGCTGAGATCGTCGCGCATGATCTCGACGTGCCGGTCGGACATGATGCCGATCAGTTTCACGTAGTCGATCCGGGCCGGACGAGAGTTGCCCGGCCGGTAGATGTTCAGCCGGGTGGTCCCGGTGGCTTGCGCCATGACCTGTGGCAGTACCCCCATTCGTTCGGAGATCTCCATCGCGGGCCGGAACAGGTCGACGGCATGGCCGCCGGTCTTGCGCAGTGCGGGCGCGCGTTCCACCACGGTGACGTCGATGCCCTGGCGGGTCAGCCAGTAGGCGAGCACCGGTCCGGCGATGCTGGCGCCGGAGATGAGGACGTGCATGACTGTCTCCTTACTTAACGATAGGTAAGTGCTTGCCGAGCAGCTTACCGATCGTTAAGTCGGCTAGGGTGGCTACGTGACCAGGCCGGTGTCGGACACCAGAATCCGCATCCAGCAGGTCGCGCGTGAACTGTTCGCCGAGAAAGGCGTGCACCGCACCAGCCTGCAGGACATCGCCGACCGGCTCGGCATCACCAAACCCGCTCTCTACTACCACTTCCGATCCCGCGAGGACCTGGTCCGCAGCATCCTGGTGCCGCTGCTGGACGAGGGCGAGGATCTGGTCACCGGCTACGAACGCCGGCGCGGGGCCGCGCGGGCCACCCCACGCGAACTTCTGGAGGCCTGGTTCGACTTCCACTACCGGCACCGGCGCGACTTCATCCTCATCCTGGCCGAACTGACCGCGCTGGCCGACCTCGGGCTGATCGACCGGTTGCTCGGCTGGCGGGACCGCTTCACCAAGCTCATGTTCGGCGCCAAGGCCACGCTGGAGCAGTCCACCCGTGCGGTGATCGCGCTGGGCGGACTGCAGGACTGCTGCGTGCAGTTCCCCGACGTCGAACAGGGCCGGCTGCGCACGGTCAGCGTGGACGGCGCGATGGCCGCCCTGGGGCTTTAGTCGGCGACGTCGAACCCGGCATGCACCTTGGTCGGGCGGACCCGCACCACCAACTCACCCGGCACGCCGTTACGCTCGCCGAATTCCTGCGCCCGCTCGGCACCCATATACCGGGCACCGAGGCGGGTGGCCGTGTCGAGCAGCTCGGCGGGGTCCTCGCTGAGCGTCGCCACGCCCTGCACCTGGACGAACGAGAACGGCGGGTTCGAATCGTCGATGCACAGCACCACTCTGGGGTCGCGGAGCAGGGCTTTGCCCTTGGCGGTGCTCTTCCCGGTGTTGAACACCAACTCGTCACCGTCGACGAAGAACCACACCGGTGCCGCCAGCGGCCGGCCGTCGGCGGCCACCCAGCCGAAGACCGCGGTGCGGGTGCCTTCGGAGAGGAAGGCCACCACCTTCTCCGACAGGGCGCTCACAACGAGCCGAGGTCGGATGAGTTCCAGTGTTCGGGCTTGAGATAGACCGCCACGCTCTCGCCGTGCTCGCGACGGGCGAACTCCAGGTACCCGTCGACTTTGTCCGGGGCCAGGTAGCGCTTGGTCATCTCGACCAGTTGTTCGTCGGTGCCCGGCTCGATGCGGTCGACCGCGCCGTCGACCGCCACGTACCGCACGGACGGCTCGAGACGCTCGACCATCAGGGACAGGTGGCCGGCGGCCTCGATCAACGTGTGCTTGCGCGAGCCTTTTCCGGTGAGCAGCCACGGCTGGCCGCCGGGGGAGTACTGGTACCAGATCGGCAACGTCAACGGTCCGCGGTGCGCGCCCGCGTACACCGACAGCGCCGCAATATGCGGCTCGGCGAGAAACTGTTCGCGTTCTTCTTTGGAGAGGGCCATGGCTCCAGACTAGCCCCGGCCACCGTCAACACGGACGGATGCGTTGCCCCCGCTGCGGCCACATTCGCGGCTCGTTCAGTGAAACACCCACGCGCAGCACACTTTCCGTGCGGGCGTCAGGAAAGACCGGAACGGGGTACCCCGATGCCGAGAGCATCATCGACCGCGCCGGGGGCCGGGTGGTCCGACCGCACCAACTGAACGGGATCAAGCCGCCGCGACGAGGTTTTGCCCGGCAGGCGCCGGGTTGGCCGCCGGGTTGGCCGCGAGCGCACCCAGGACGACGTCCCAGGTCGGCTTGGCGAACACGATGCCCAGATGCCCGGCGTTGAAGTTGGGGTAAAGGTCCTGCAGGACGACGTTCTGGACGTTCGGGCCGCTGAGCGCCTGGTTGGTGTAGGGCGTGACGATCCAGTCGTTCTTCGTCGAGATCGTGGTGTACAGCACCCCGGACCGGGTGTCGCCGCCGCCGTAGATCTCGTCCAGCAGCGGGGATCCGACCGCCTGCTGCAGCCAGGCCGGACCCAACAGGTTCACCAGGCTCAGGATCGGCTTACCGATCAGCGGGATGTTCTTGATGTAGGCCAGCCCGTCCACGTCGGCCCCGTGATGCCCCGGCGCGATACCGATGAACTGCGAGACGTTGGCCGCGCCGCCCATGTTGTTCAGGTAGTACGTCGGGGTCAGGCCACCGCCCTGAGAATGGCCGATCAGGATGACCTTCTCCGCGCCCGTCTCCTTGAGTACCCGGTCGACCTCGTCGGAGAGTTCCTGCGCGGACTTACGGATGTCGGCGGTGCCCCGCACCGGCCAGTTCGGGTTGTTGGTGACATTGCCGTAGTTGAAGGTGTAGACCTTGTACCCCGCATTGGCCAGCAGCGGTGCGCCGACGCTCCAGTTGAACGGGGCGTTGGCGGCGGTGCCGGCGATCAGGATGATCGGGAGGGGATGGTCGGTGGGCATTCCGGTGAACGGAAGATTGGCGCCGGCCGGCGGCTTGTTGACGTTGAGGTAGCCGAGCAGATCGCCGACGCCGAAGGTGACCTTGTACGGGCCCGTGACGGTGGAGTCGGCGTTCAGCGGAGTCCCGGTCAGCAGTTTGCCCGCCGTGGCCGCGGTGCCGGCGATGGCGGTGGCCACGTGATAGGGCACCCCGAAGAACGGCTTGGGCCCGATGCTGGCCGCCGCCGCGGCGGCCAGGTTGTTCACCACGGTGACGGCGAGCAGGCCGATGTCGTTGGCCAGCCCCTGCATCTGCCGGACGAACTGGACCGCGTGCGCGATCGGGTTGGGGGCTTTCGCCGTTGTGGACGGCGCGACCGACGGAACGGCGAGCTTCAACGTGGCCGCCGTGCTGGCCGCCGTGGCCGCCGTGGTGCCGACGTCGGCGGTGGCCGCCGCCTTCTTCGCGGTCTTGGGAGCCGCCGTCGAATCCGCGTCGGCCGTGGCGGTTTTGGAGTCGGCCTTCGCGGTCTTCGCAGTCTTGGCGGCCGGCTTGGCATCCGCGGACGGCTGGGTGGCGCCGTGCTTGCGGGCCCCGCGCGGCGCCTTGACCGGCTTGTCGGTGTCGTCGGCCTTCTCGGACGTCTTGTCCGGCGAGGTCGCCTCGCCGGCGGGCTGGTCGCCGTCCTTGCCGGGCTGGTGCGCCGGTTTGTCCGCCGCAGCGCCGCCGGATTCGGTGCCCGACTGTGTACTGCCCTGCGATGAATCATGTGCGGTGGTGTCATCGGCGTACGCGACGCCGGCGGCGACCCACAGGGTGGCGAACGTCCACAACCCGACCAGCAGCAATGCCGCCCATCGATACGTCCGCGCGCCAACATGATTCAACGACATTGCTGCCTCCCCGACACCGAATGGGTGAAACCCCCGGTACGGGTTATAGCGGACGACCGGTGTGCGCGAGCGGCTTTCGTGCAACAAATGGCCGCTGATGTCAATTTCTTGTCCGGTGTTCAGGCCGCCAGCAGGGTGGCCGGTGCCGGGTTGGCGGCCTCGTTCGCGGCCAGCGCGCCCAGCACCGCGGTCCACGTCGGAGCGGAGAACACGATGCCGAGGTGCCCGGCGTTGTAGTTGGGGTACAGGTCCTGCAGGACGATGTTGGTGACATTCGGTCCGGTCAGGGCCTGCTGGGTGTACGGCGTGACCACCCAGTCGAACTTCGACGAGATGGTCGTGTAGAGCACGCCCGTGCGGGTGTCACCCTGTCCGTAGGTTTCCTGCTGCAGCGACGAACCCAGCGCCTGCTGGGTCCAGGCGGCGCCGAACAGGTCGACGATGCGGAAGATCAGCGGGCCGAGCACGGGGATGTTCTTCGCGTAGGTCAGCCCGTCCACGTCGGTGCCGTGATTGCTCGGCGCGATCCCGATGAACTGCGAGACGTACCGGTCGCCACCGAGATTGTTGATGTAGTAGGACGGCATGATGCCGCCGCCCTGCGAGTGGCCGATCAGGATCACCTTGCCGGCTTCGGGATTCTCGGCGCGCACCTGCTCGACGAAATCGGCGAGTTCCTGCGCGGACTTGCGGATGTCGGCGGTGGCCTGGATCGGGAAGTTCGGGTTGTTCGTGGTGTTGCCGTAGTTGAAGGTGTAGACCTTGTAGCCGGCGTTGGCCAGGACCGGCGCCCCGACACTCCAGTTCACACCCTGGGTGGCGCTGGTGCCGTTGAGCAGGATGATCGGCAGCGGATGCTCGGGGGTGGTGGTGATCGACGGATCATTGGCCCCGGCAGGCGATTTCGCCGGATTGAGCCAGGCCAGCAGATCGCCGACGCCGTAGTTCACCTTGAACGGTCCCTCGCTGACCGCGTCCAGCGGAGTGCCGTCGAGCAGTTTGGCGGCGACCGCCGCCGTGCCGGCGACGGCGGTCGCCACCCGATACGGCACGCCGAAGAACGGTTTGGGGCCGATGGCGGTCGCGGCCGCGGCGGCCAGGTTGTTGACCAGTGAGACCGCGATCAGGGCCAGATCGTTGGCCAGCCCGGCCATCTGGCGGACGAACTGGGTGGCCTGTTTGATCGGGTTGGGCGCCGATGCCGTGGCCGGCTGGGTGACCGTGGGCGTGGGCGTGGCGGCGAGCCTCAGTGCGGCCGGCGCGGCGGTGACGTTGGCCGTCGCGGTGCTGATGCTGACGGTCTTGGCCGTCGGATCGCTCTTGGCATCGGTCTTGGTGTCGACGTTGGCTTCGCGCTTGGGGTCGGTTTTGGACTCGGTCTTGGTATCGACCTTGGTGTCGGTCGCCTGCTTGGCCGTCTTGGCCGTCGCGGTGGCGTGCTTACGCGTGCCACGGGCCGGCTTGGGCGTATCGGTTTTATCCGGCTTGTCGGCTTTCTCGGTGCCGGGCTTGTCTTCGGCCGGCTTGGGTTCGGTGCCCGTCGAGGTGGCCGGTGTGTCGGGCTTGTCGGACGGGGCCTGCGTGCCCGATGACGAGCTGCCCTCGGACGGGCTCTTCGTGGACGTGTCGTCGGCGTGCGCGACGCCGCCGGCCATCCACATGGTCGCCAAAGCCCACAACATCGTGCACAACACCGCGACCGCGCGCCGCATGTGTGTGCTGCCATGGTTCATCGACATCAGACCCCCCACCCGATAAGCGATACCAGCGGTCCTGTGTATACCGAACCGGTCGGTGTCCGCGTGGGGTTTTGGCCGGAGCGCTACCGTGACGAGGTGGCCGAAAGCTTTACCGAAACCTTTGCGGCAAGGGTCGCCGGCTACGGTGACCAGCCCTGTATCGAATTCGGCGGACGCTGGTACACCGGTTTCGAGATCGACTCCATCGCCGAGGCGATCGAGACCGCACTGGATGCCTCCGGTGTGCCGGCCAGGGCGCCGGTCGGGCTGGTGGTGCGTAACCGGTTGCCCCATGCCGCGGCGGTCATCGGCCTATTGGCGGCGCGGCGCTGGGTGTCGATGATCTATTCGTTCCAGTCCCCGGCCGCCATCGCCGCCGATGTCCAGAAGCTCCGGTTGCCCGCGGTGTTGGCCTGCGACCAGGACTGGACCGAACCGGTGCTGGCGGCGGCCGCGGCGACGGGCAGCGCCGGCGTGCGGATCTCGGCGGGCGGGGCGCAGCCGGTGCGCGGTGTGGAACGCAGTCACATCGACACGACCGCGGGGGACCCCGGGTTGCACGTGCTCACCAGCGGCACCACCGGACCGCCCAAACGCCAGGCCATCCCGGCGCCGGTGCTGGAACGCACGGTGTTCAGCGTGACCGGCGGCAGCGCGAGCCCCGACGATCCACCGGAACTGGTGTACTGGCCACTGGGCGGCATCGGCGGGGTGTGCCAGCTGATCACCGGCGCCTACGTCGGCAAGCGCATCGTGCTACTGGAGAAGTTCAGCGTGGACGAGTGGGTGCGGGTGGTGAAAACCCATGGGCTGCAACGCGCCGGGGTGCAACCGGCGGTGGTGCGGATGCTGCT
Organism: Mycobacterium sp. BMJ-28; assembly: GCF_054404835.1. Taxonomy (NCBI): domain Bacteria; kingdom Bacillati; phylum Actinomycetota; class Actinomycetes; order Mycobacteriales; family Mycobacteriaceae; genus Mycobacterium; species Mycobacterium sp. BMJ-28. The sequence goes on from NZ_CM136783.1 coordinate 773,111, forward strand.
GGACGCCGACCTGGACCCCGAGGAGCTGTCCTCGCTGCAGTACATCATCAGCGCCTCCGGCCCGCTGGACCCCGCACTGCGCGACGAGTTCGAGCGGCGATACCGAATACCGGTGCTATTGGCTTACGGCGCAACGGAATTCGCTGGATCGGTGTGCACCTGGACGCCCGAGCTGTACCGGCAGTTCGGTGCGGCGAAACGGCTGAGTTCTGGAAAAGTGCTGCCCGACACCGAAGTCCGGATCATCGATGCCGACACCGCGGAGCCGCTGCCGGCCGGACGTCAGGGCTTGCTGGAGGCCCGGATCGCGTCGATCCATCCGGACTGGATCCGGACCACCGATATCGCGTCGGTGGACACCGACGGATTCATCACCCTGCACGGCCGGGCCGACGGCGCCATCAACCGCGGTGGATTCAAGATCCTGCCCGAGACGGTGCGCCGGGTGCTGCTGGAGCACCCCGGGGTGCACGACGCCTGCGTCGTCGGGGTGCCCGACGCCCGGCTGGGGCAGGTGCCGTTCGCCGCGGTGCAGGCCACCCCCGGCGAACCCGCGCCGGAGCCGGCGGCGCTGCTGGACCTGATCCGCGAGCGGCTGCCGCGCCATTGCGTCCCGGTGGCGGTGGTGTTGGTCGACAGCCTGCCGCGCAACCCCGCCCTGAAGGTGAGCCTGCCCGACGTCGCGGCGCTGTACCGGCCCTGAACAGTCTTCTGGCCAGGAACCCGGGGGGCTCCTGGCCAGAAGGAAGAAAGAGTCTCGGCTCAGATGCAGGGCCGGAAGAAGACGAACTTCACCGGCAGGCACGCCTGGAACAGCTTCGGCATCCCGATCTTGGGCAGCCCCACCTTGGGCAGGCCCACCTTCGGCATCCCGATCTTGGGCAGGCCGATCTTCGGTGACGGCAGCGCCTGCGCGGCGTCGGCGATGGCGCCCATCGCGCTGACCGGGGCCGCGGCGGTTCGGGCCGCGGTCAAGCCAACGCCGCCACCGCCACCGATCTGGCTGAGCAGCAAACCGGTGTAGGCCAGGTCGTTCACCCCGCCGATGATGCTGGTGGGCACGTCGATCGCGGAGTTCACGATGTTGAAGGAGTCCTTGGCGACCCGCATGCCGTCCGGCAGGCCGGCGTACTGCTGGCCCACCTGGTAGGCCTGGCCCCACTGCTCCGGGGAAACCTGGGCGACCATCGGGGCCTGCGCCTTACCCAGCGCGGCGGACAGCGCGTTGCGGCACTCACCGGTGGCGCCGTCGCGCACCTCGCTCTTCTTGCAGTTCGAGTCGACGCAGTTGCCGTTGAAACTGGTCTGTCCGTCGACGCACTCGGCGCTGCTGGGCGCGGCGGTGATCACAGAGACCACGGCCAGTGGTGCAAAGGCCGCCGCCACGGCCGCCGCGTAGCGACGTGTCGAGTTGGTCATGACCAGTCCTCACCCTTGGATGTAGCGAACAATTTCCTCAGAGTGTAGACGAGATAACAAATCGATGGGCCTACAGTTTCTAGGCATGCGCTTTGGACTCTTCATCCCGCAAGGTTGGCGGCTCGATCTCGTCGACATCCCCACCGAGCAGCATTGGCCGGTGATGCATGATTTGGCCGCTCACGCCGATGACAGCGCATGGGATTCGGTGTGGGTATACGACCACTTCCACACCGTTCCGGTGCCCACCGACGAAGCCACCCATGAGGCCTGGTCGCTGATGGCGGCGCTGGCGGCGACCACCAGCAGAGTGAAACTGGGCCAGATGTGCACCGCGATGAGCTACCGGAATCCGGTGTACCTGGCAAAAATTGCCGCCACCGTCGATGTCATCTCGGGCGGGCGCACCCAGATGGGCATCGGCGGCGGCTGGTACGAGCACGAATGGCGGGCCTACGGCTACGGCTTCCCGTCCGCCGGCGAGCGGCTGGGCCGGCTCGACGAGGGCGTGCAGATCATGCGCGACGCCTGGCGGCACGGCCGCGTCACCCTGGACGGCAAGCACTACCAGGTCAACGACGCCATCGTCGCCCCGAAGCCGCCGCAGGACGGCGGGCTGCCGCTGTGGATCGCCGGTGGCGGCGAGAAGGTCACCCTCAAGATCGCGGCCAAGTACGCGCAGTACACCAACTTCAGCTCGGCCCCCGAAGAGTTCGCCCGCAAATCCCAGATCCTGGCCGACCATTGCCGCGATGTCGGCACCGACTACGGCGCCATCGTGCGGTCGGCCAACTTCAACGCCGTCGTCGGGACCTCGGACTCCGACGTCAAGGAGCGACTCGAGCGCATCCGCGCCCGGCAGGTCACCAAGGCGGGCGAGGCCGCCGTCGACGCGATGCTCGCCAACGTCGCCTCGCCGGACTCGGCCACCGGCACCCCGGAGCAGGTCACCGAGCGGCTGCGCCGGCTGTCCGACCTGGGCTGTGAGTACGCCATCCTGTACTTCCCCGAGGCCGCGTACGACCGGTCCGGTATCGAGTTGTTCGAGCGTGAGGTCATCCCGGCGCTCAGCTAAGCCGGCAGCGCGCTGACCTGGTACTGGGCGATCTGCCATCGATCGTCGGAGCGGGTCAGCACCACCCCGAGAGTCAGGCCGATCACGGTGCCGTCGGCCCGGGTGAAATCCGCCCGGCCGTAGCCCAGCACGACATTCTCGGCGGGCCGGCGGACCTCGTCCATCCGGTAGTCGACCGTCAACCCCCGCGGCTGTCCGTCGTAATAGCCGAACACCCCGTCGCGCCCGACGGTGTAGGGACGCAGCCCCTGGAAGACGGCGTCGGTGGTGAACACCGCGGCCACCCGGGCCGGGTCGTGCGCGTCGATCCCGGCCTTCCACTCGTCGAGTACGGCGCGCACGATGTCCATCCCGGTGTCGTTCGCAACGTCCTGCTCAGTGCCCGGCACTTTGACCTCCGTCGACATGCAAGATCTCGCCCGTGACGAATCCCGCGTTCTCCAAATAGAGCACGGCGCCGACCACGTCGTCGAGGCTGCCCAGGTGACCCACCGGGTGCAGCGCGGCCAGGAATTCGTGGGTCTCCGGCGCGTGCATCGGGGTGTCGATGATGCCGAGGGCGACGGCGTTCACCCGGATTCCGCGCTCGGCGTATTCGATGGCCAGCGATTTGGTGGCGGCGTTCAGCCCGCCCTTGGTCAGCGAGGCCAGCACCGACGGCACCTTTTTGTCGGCCTGGTCGACCAGGCTGGTCGAGATGTTCACGATGTGGCCGCCGTTCTCGGCCATCGCGGCGACGGCGGCCCGGGTGACCTCGAAGAAGCCGCGCAGGTTCACCCCGGCGATGGCGTCGAAGTCGGCGTCGGTGTACTCGGTGAACGGCTTGGCGATGAAGATGCCCGCGTTGTTGACCACGGTGTCGACCCGGCCGAACCGTTCCACGGCGGCGTCGATGACGCGCCCGCCCACACCGGGCTCACCGATATCGCCGGCCACCGTGAGCACCATCGGGTCATCACTCGGGGCGATATTGCGGGAGTTGGCGACAACGGCGTAGCCGAGCTTGCGGTAGCCGGCGACCAAAGCCGCACCGATGCCTTGGGATGCGCCGGTGATGATCGCTACGCGGGTGGTGGTGTTCATTTCTGTGCCTTTCGGTTGGTCTGCTGCCGTGGTCAACGTGATCGCGGCGGCGCGGGCATCCCGGCCGGCGGGACGGGATTCCTCGCTGGTGAGAGGTAACGCCTACTACGCTTCGGCAGGTGGAGCTGCGCCAGTTGCGGTACTTCGTGACCGTCGCCGAGGAGTTGAACTTCGGTCGTGCCGCCGAACGCCTGCGCATCGCAGGCCCGTCGCTGTCCCAGCAGATCAAGGCGCTCGAACGTGACCTCAAGGTGCAGCTGTTCGACCGGGACCGCCGGTCGGTGGCGCTGACCCCGGCCGGTGCCGCCCTGCTGGCCGACGCCCGTGCGCTGATCGACCAGGCCGACGCCTTGCGCAGGCGGGCAACGGGATTGGCGGTCACCGATCCGGTGCGCATCGGGTGCGTCAACTGGTGCCCCACCGACTGGGCCGAACGCGCGGCCGGGGTGGCCCAGTTGCGGGTGGACACCTGGGTGATGCCGTCGCACACCCAGGCCGCCCGGGTTGCCGACGGTGCGCTGGACCTGGCGATCTGCTGGGTGCAGAACGATGACCTCAGCACGCTGGCGTTGCGGGCCGGCCTGATCGGCGTGGACCGGCTCTACGCACTCTGCCCGGGCACCGACGAATCACCAGTCGAGGCGAAAGACGTTGTGGTGCTGGCAGATACCGACATCGCGAGCTGGTCGTCGTGGAATCGCTACGCCGAGTGTTTCGCCGGCGATACCGGCGCGCGTGTCATGCGCACCGACGACGGCGGCGTCACCGGGCCGACCTTCTTCGAGCACGTGCGCAGGCTGGGCCGCCCGGTGCTGGTCAATCCCCGCGGCCAGCACGATCCGGAGCCGCGCGGCCTGGTGCGCAGGCCGGTGGTGCAGCCCACCCCACTGTGGACCTGGTCACTGGTGTGGCGCGACGGGGAAGACCGGCCGGCCGTGCGAGCCGTCATCGACGAATTCACACGCGATACAGGCACTCTGGGTGTGGGCGACCCGGATACGTGGTTGCCTGCCCAGGACCCATACCGCCGCGGTGGCCAGCCCGGCGAGTGACACGATGAGCGCCGACACGACCAGCGCCGACCGGTAACCCTGGGCGTGATCGTCCAACAGTGGCGCCACCAGCAGCGGGCCGAGGATCTGGCCCACCGAGTAGCCGACGGTCAGCAGCGCCACCGCACCGCGCCTGCCGAGCAGCCGGCCTTCAGCCACCGCCAGCACACTCACCCCGATGAAGGTGCCACCGAAGAGCAACGCGCCGGCCAAGCTGGCGGCCCCGCCGCCCCGACAGGCCAGCGCGATGCCGGCGGCCTGCAGCGCCAGCGCCGCGGTGATCGCCGCCGGCTGACCCTGCCGCTTGCCGAGCCGGGCCCACAGCGCGGCGGACGGAACCACGGCCAGGCCGACCACCAGCCAGACGCTGTTGCCCAGCGCACCGGGGGAGTGCTGGGCCACCGCGGCCACCAGGAAGGTGCCCGCGATGATGTAGCCGACGCCTTCCAGGGTGTAGCCGACGAACAGCAGCACGAACCGTGCGGTGCCTGCGCGGTGTGCCCCGGTTCGGGTGGCCGTCGACGAGGAGATCCGTTGTGGGCGCACCGGCCAACCGAGCGCGGCCAGCGCCGCGGCCAGACCCGCCGCCGCCCACCACGCCGCCCGCCACGTCGTCTCGGCCGGCAGCGCCAGCACCAGGACAGCCGACAGCGCGATCCCGGCGCCCACCCCGCCGAAACCCCAGCCCACCTTCTCGGGTAGCCGCTCCAGCAGGGTGTTCACCGCGACGACGAACACCACCGCACTGGCGAACCCGGCGACGGTCCGCAGCGTCAGCCACCCGAACAGGTTGGCAGTCAACGGCATTGCGGCCATGCTCGCGACGATCGCGATCAGCGACAGCCGGCAGGCCAGGCCGGATCGCGCCAGCCGCGGGGACAACGTGGTGGCCACCGCGCCGCCCAGATAGCCGACGTAGTTGGCGGTCGCCAGATGCCCGGCGCCGTGCGCGCTGAGCCCGGACTGGGCCGTCATCAGCGGCAGGATCGGCGTATAGACGAACCGGCCGACGCCCATCGCGGCGGCCAACGCCGCCGCGGTGGGCAACACCGGGGTGTGCAGATGTCGTCGCATCATTCCATCGTGTGGGTGGCGCCCACGCCGGGCCAAGGATCGGATTGCTCACAGCTGGAAGGCAATTCCTCACACCCGTCGGGTACCGGATCGGGCCGGCCCGGCGTTGACGGCGGTATGACTGAGAACATCACCGCGCTGGTCACCGGCGCCAACCGCGGGCTCGGTAAGCAGCTCGCCACCGAACTCGTCGCACGCGGTGCGAAAGTGTATGGCGCGGCGCGGAGCCCCGAGACCGTCGACGTGGCTGGCGTCATCCCGGTCCGGCTCGACATCACCGACCCCGAGTCGGTGCGCCGGGCCGCGGAGACCGCCTCCGATGTCACCGTGCTGGTGAACAACGCCGGCGTGTCCACCCGGGCCAACCTGCTGACCGGGCCGATCGAGGATGTGCGCCTCGAGATGGAGACGCACTACTTCGGCACACTCAACGTGATCCGTGCCTTCGCGCCGGTCATCGAACGCAACGGCGGCGGCGCCATCCTCAACGTGCTGTCGGTGCTGTCCTGGCTGCACCCGCACACCTCCGGCGCGTATGCGTCGGCCAAGGCGGCGGCCTGGGCGCTGACCGACGCGGTGCGCGAGGAACTCGGCCCTCGTGGCGTGAGTGTCTCGGCGCTGCACGTCGGCTACATGGACACCGACATGGTCAGCTACATCCCGGCCGAGCAGAAGACCGATCCCGCGGTGGTCGCGCGGCTGGCAGTGGACGGTCTGCTCAACGGTGCGCCGGAGATCCTGGCCGACGACATCACGCGCAACGCCAAAGCGGCGCTGTCGAATTCGCTCGCCTGATGGCCATCCCGCGGCCACCACGTCGGACACCACCAGGTGCAGCCCGCACGCCGACCCGGGCGGCGCGTCGGAGACCGGCAGCACCACCACTTCGAGTTTGAATTCGATGTGAGATCTTCCTTGTCGGATGCGGCGAACCCAGAAGTGGGAGCATCGGATCTCATGGAGAAGATCTCATTGACCGCCCTCGCGCGCCAGGAATTGGCCTCGGCCCGGGCGGCCAGCAGTGGGCGCAGTGCGCACACCGTCTACGGCGGGCACGAACACGCACTCCGGCAGACCCTGATCGCCCTGGCCGAAGGCCACGGCCTGGACGAGCACGAGAGTCCGGGGGAGGCCACGCTGTACGTGATCGAGGGCAGGGTGCGGCTGAGCGGCGCCGACGCCGGCTGGGAGGGATCGCCCGGCGATCATCTGGTGATTCCGCGGACCCGGCACAGCCTGATGGCGCTGGCCGACTCCGCGGTGCTGCTGACCGTCGTCAAACCGGTCGGCCCGCACGTCTGATCAGAACGGCCGGCTGTTGGCCTGCCACTTGGCCGATTCCGGCCGGGGCCCGTACCGCCGGGCGTAGTCGTCATGCAGGCGGGCGTTCTTCTGCCGGTTCAGCGAGTCGATCAGGTCGGGGTCCAGGCCGTGCTGGTCCAGGCGGTGCCTACGCCAAATCTTGTTCAGCACGTAGGCCATCACCACCGCCCAGAAGTAGATGGGCACCGTCATCTCCAGGTGGACGTAAAGGGATGCGGGCAGCAGCCACAGCGGGGCCAGGATCAGCAGAGGCGGGATCGCGTACCGGATCATGTGCCGGCGGACGGCGCCGGGACCGGTCAGGTCCGCGGTGACCCACGCGCGCATGGAATCGGGCAGGCGCCGCCCGTAGGCGTACGCGAGGTACTGCGGCGCAGTGGGGTGCGGTGCGGTCACGGTGGCTCCTGTGGGTGGTGCCGATATCTATTTAGATAGTACGCTAATAGTTAGGACACTAATCAAGTAGTACGCTGTGAGCATGCCCACCGTGACCGAAGACCTCGACCCGCTCGCCCTGGAACGTCAGGTGTGCTTCGCGCTGGCGGTGACCAACCGAGCGGTGCTCGCCGTATACCGGCCGCTGCTGGAACCGCTCGGACTCACCCACCCGCAATACCTGGTGATGCTGGCCCTGTGGGACAACGCCAACGCCGACGGAGAGCCGTTATCCGTCAAGCAAATCGCCGCGCTGCTGCAGCTGGACCCGGCGACCACCTCGCCCATGCTCAAACGGCTGGAGACCCTCGGTTTCATCACCCGGACCCGCAGCAGCGCCGACGAACGCAGCACCCACGTCGCGCTCACCGCGGAGGGCGCGGCACTGCGGCGCCGCGCCCTGGACATCCCGCCCGCCGTGGTGGCCCGGCTTGGGGTCGATCTGCCCGAGCTGGAAAACCTGCACGCGGTGCTGACCCGGATCAATGCGGCCGCGGTGGCCGCGGGCGCGCTGGATTCCTAGATCGCGGGCCCGAGCAGGTCGTCGGCGTCCTTGATGATGTAGCCGTAGCCCTGCTCGGCCAGGAACCGCTGCCGGTGGGCGGCGTACTCGGCGTCCAGGCTGTCGCGTGAGACGACGGAATAGAACACCGCCCCGCCACCGTCGGCCTTGGGTCGCAGCAACCGGCCCAGCCGCTGTGCCTCTTCCTGGCGTGACCCGAACGTCCCCGAAACCTGAACGGCCACAGATGCTTCCGGCAGGTCGATGGAGAAGTTGGCGACCTTGCTGACCACCAGCGTGCGGATCTCGCCGCGGCGGAACTGGTCGAACAACTGCTCGCGCTCGGCATTCTTGGTGGACCCCTGGATGACGGGGGCGTTCAGTTCCTGGCCCAGCTCGTCCAGCTGATCCAGGTAGGCCCCGATCACCAGGGTGGGTTCGCTCGGATGACGCTCCAGGATCGACTTCACCACCGCGATCTTGGTGTGCGCCGTCGAGCAGAGCTTGTACCGTTCCTCGGGTTCGGAGGTGGCGTAGAGCATCCGCTCGTTATCGGTCATGGTGACCCTGACCTCGATGCATTCGGCAGGCGCGATCCAGCCCTGGGCCTCGATGTCCTTCCACGGTGCGTCATAGCGCTTCGGGCCGATCAGGCTGAACACATCGCCCTCGCGGCCATCCTCGCGGATCAGGGTCGCGGTCAGCCCCAGCCGCCGGCGGGACTGCAGGTCGGCCGTCATCCGGAACACCGGCGCGGGCAGCAGATGCACCTCGTCGTAGATGATCAGGCCCCAGTCGCGGCTGTCGAACAGCTCCAGATGCTTGTACTCACCCTTGGTGCGGCGGGTGATCACCTGGTAGGTGGCGATGGTGACCGGCCGGATCTCCTTGCGCTCCCCGGAGTACTCGCCGATCTCGCTCTCGGTCAGCGACGTCCGCGCGATCAGCTCACGCTTCCACTGCCGGCCGGCGACGGTGTTGGTGACCAGGATCAACGTCGTCGCGCCCGCCTTGGCCATCGCGGCGGCACCCACCAGGGTCTTGCCGGCGCCACACGGCAGCACGACCACGCCCGAGCCGCCGGCCCAGAACGAGTCCGCCGCCATCTCCTGGTAGTCGCGCAGCTCCCAGCCGTCCTGATCCAGGGTGATCGGATGCGCCTCACCGTCCACGTAACCCGCGAGATCCTCCGCGGGCCAGCCGATCTTCAGCAGCATCTGCTTGACCCGGCCGCGTTCGCTGCCGTGCACGATGACGGTGTCCTCGTCGAGCCGGGCGCCCAGCATCGGGGCGATCTTCTTGTGCCGCAGCACCTCTTCCAGAACCGCGCGGTCCAGGCTGACCAGCGTCAAACCATGGGCCGGGTCCTTCACCAGCTGCAATCGGCCGTACCGGGCCATGGTGTCGACGATGTCCACCAGCAGCGGCTGGGGCACCGCGTACCGGGAGAAGCTCACCAGGGCGTCGACCACCTGCTCGGCGTCGTGCCCGGCGGCGCGGGCGTTCCACAACGCCAGCGGGGTGATCCGGTAGGTGTGGATGTGCTCAGGGGCGCGCTCCAGTTCGGCGAACGGGGCGATGGCGGCGCGTGCGGCACCGGCCAGCTCGTGGTCGACTTCGAGCAGCACCGTCTTGTCGGACTGAACGATCAGCGGGCCCTCGGTCATGCGCGGGCCCGGTCCTTGTTACTCATCCCGTCCATTATCCAGGGTCTGCCGACACCACCGAGGTCACGCGGTGGATCGCGAACTCGCGGACCCGGCCGGCAGCCGGATCGAACGCCGTCAGCTGCCCGCCGCGGACGTTGATCGGCTCCACCACCCGCTGGGTGGCGACCCCGGCCGGGTCGACATAACCCATCACCACCGGCTGCTGGGCGAGGGCGGCCTGCTGCAATTGGGCGATCAGGCCGGCCGGGTCGAGCCGCTGGCCGGCCGCCGGGGCCGTCGACACCTTGCGCAGCACGGCGACGATGGCGGCCAGGGTCTGGGCCGCCGGAGCCGACAGCGGACGGTAGGTGCGGCGCCGGCCCTGAACCGGCACCCGGGCGCCGCGGGCACTGATGTCGACCACGGCCCCCGACGAGTCCTCGGCGGCGGGGACGAAACCGGCACCGCGCAGGGCCGCCAGCACATCGCCGATCTGGGCCTGCGAGACGGCCACGGTCGGTGCCAGGATCCGCAAGTCCAACGGCTCGACGGCGGGGCTGGCCACCGCCTGCGCCAGCAGGGCGGGGTCCTCGCACCGCACGAAGGACGCAGCCATCCCGACCCGCAGCTGACCGTGCCGGCGCGCCACATCGTCGATCAGGTAGGTGAGGCCTTGCGGCACCGGGGTTTTGGAATGCCGCGTGAAGAAGGCGTGCAGTTCGCCCGCGGTCCGCCCGGAATCCAGGGCGTGCCGGATGGTCGGTTCGCTGATCCGGTAGACCATCGCCGCGCCGGCCGATTCGACGGTGGCCACCGCGCCCAGCTGCTCGGCCAGCTCCCGCTGCAGCGGCCCGGGCACCACGACGGTGAGGTCGGCCTGCAGCAGGAAGTGGTCCAGCGGGGTCGGCAGCGCCTTGTCCATCGCGGCGATGACGTCGTCGTCGGTGCCGCCGGCCAGCAGCACCCGGATCGGGGAGGCGATCGCACCGCGGCCCGCCACGCCCACCGCGTGTGCCTCGCGCAGCAGGTCGGTGACGGGCTCGAGCTGCAGCCTTGCCGCCCAGCGCGGCCGGTGCCAGATCATCGCCCCGGCCGCCGACACCGCGTCCACCCCCGCGCCCGGCTTCAATTCGGCCAGCACCTCCAGCAGCAGCCGCCGATCCAGCGGGGCCGCGGTGGAGTACAGCGCATCCGAGAGTGCGCCGTAAGGCTTGCCGTCCGGCCCGCGGGTGCCCACCAGCCCCGGCCGCGACGGCAGGTCCAGCCACGCCGAGGCGATCAGCTGCCAGCGGACGGCGGTCCCGGCCTCGATGAACCGGTCCGCGGCCACCGTCGGCGCCCAGTACGGCGCACTGCCGTCCGGCGGCAGCGGGTCGGGCACACCGGAGGCGATCAGGCCGGCGCCGGCCGCGATGTCCAGGATCAGCCCCAGCCGCTGCTCGTCGATGCCGGTCAGCTTGGTCAGCCGTTTGACCTCGCGCACCCCGAGTCCACCGGCGCGCAGTTCGGAAATCGGTGTGGCCGAGAGGGTTTCGATGGTCAGGTCGATCTGGCGCAACAGGTCGAGCGCCGCGCCCGCGGCCACCGAGTCGGCGTCGGCCTGCGTCGTCGTGTTCACCGTCGGGTCCGGGCGGGCCAGCCCGACCGGACCGGGCAGCTCGTCGCGCAGCACCTGGCCGACCAGCCGGGGCAGGATCACCGTGTCGGTGTCCACCCGGTGCAGCAGACCGGCGGTCAGCAGCCGCTGGACCGGGCGATCGGCCGGGGTGCCGGGCGCCGCGTCGCGGGTCCGCCCGACCGGCGAACCCTCGGCCAGCCGCTTCAACAGTTCGCGCTGCGGCTCGTCGACACCGGCCAGCAGCGCCGTGATCTCGGCCGGCGCCAGCTCCGGGTCGGCCTGCACCGACTGGCCCGGAAACCACGGCAGGCCCGAAGCCACTTCCGGGGTCACCCGCAACGATCCCTCGCCCCACACCAGCGCGCGGTCGGTCAGATCGGTCAGGGCGGCCTGCACGTCGTCGGCGCTGGTGCGCCCGTCGAGGAACTCGACCACCCGCTCGGCGCCGACCGCACCGGTGTCGGCCTGCAGCGCCAGCATGGCGTCCAGCACCGCCAGGTGCAGGAAGTCCAGTGCATCGGTGGCGGCCTTCACCGACTGGCGGGCCTGGGCACGCGCGGCCAGCGCCGCGAGGGTGCCCGGCGGCGGTTGGGTCAGGTCGGGTCGCAGTTCCAGCAGACGCACGAGACGGTCGTCGGGGAGGCCGGCCAGCCAGACACCCAGGGGCACACCCACGGCAGCGTCGTTCCTGCCTGCCGAAGCAGAGTGTTGGGTCATCGCTGACCAGCGTAAAGCAGCCTCCTGGAGGACAGACGGGCAAGACGGCCACCGGTCTCGCCCCGGCGCGCGGTACCTGCCACAATGTCTGGTGTGGCTGACAAGAAGAACCAGTACGTCGACAATGGCTGGCCCCAGGTGGCCGACGGCGAACATGCCGTCAGCGAGCTCGCCACCGACCGTGTCGGTGCCCTCTCCCCGTTCGGGGATGTGACCTTCCCGCTGCCTGCCGAAGAGCTTCCGTTCACGCACGCGGTCACCGTCGTCAACAAGTAATCCGTGAGCGGGCTCTCGCACCTCGACGAGTCTGGCGCCGCCCACATGGTCGACGTCACGGCCAAGGATGCGACGAAACGCACCGCCGTCGCCGTGGGCACCGTGGTGACCCGCGTCGACGTCATCGAACTCATCGCCGGTGGCGGGCTGCCCAAGGGTGACGCGCTCGCCACCGCCAGGGTGGCCGGCATCCTCGCCGCCAAGCGCACCAGTGACCTCATCCCGCTGTGCCACCAGCTGGCGCTCACCGGCGTCGACGTCGATTTCGCCATCGGCGCCACCGAGGTCACCATCACCGCCACGGTCCGCACCACCGACCGCACCGGCGTCGAGATGGAAGCGCTGACCGCCGTGAGCGTTGCCGCACTGACGCTGTACGACATGATCAAGGCCGTGGACCGGGCCGCCCGTATCGACGGGATCCAGGTGGTGCACAAAGAGGGCGGCAAGACGGGGACCTGGACTCGATGAGAACCGCTCAGGTGATCGTCGCGTCCACTCGCGCGTCCGCCGGTGTCTATGAGGATCGCACCGGCCCGGTGATCGTGGACTGGCTCACCGCCCGCGGCTTCGTGGTGCCTGCGCCCATCGTGGTGGCGGACGGGGTGGCGGTCAATCGTGCGTTGTTCGCCGCCGTCGCGGCGCGGGTGGACGTCGTGCTCACCTCGGGGGGCACCGGCATCTCGCCGACCGACCGGACCGCCGACGCCACCGCCAACATCGTCGACTACCAGATTCCCGGCCTGGCCGATGCCATCCGCCGATCCGGGCTTCCGCACGTTCCCACCTCGGTGCTGTCGCGCGGGGTGTGCGGGGTGCGCGACGGCGTCCTGATCATCAACCTGCCCGGCTCCACCGGGGGCGTCAAGGACGGCCTCGGCGTGCTCGACGGTGTGCTGGAGCATGCGCTGGACCAACTGGCCGGAGGCGATCATGCCCGCTGATGAGCGCTCGGCAACCGCCGAGGTGCTCCGCGTCGCCCTGACCGAGGAATTGATCTCGCTCCCCGAACACGAGGCCCTGGTGGCGCATGAGGCGGCCGGTGCGGTGGTCGGCTTCTCCGGTGTGGTGCGCGATCACGACGGCGGCCGCACCGTCACCCGGCTGGAGTACTCCGCCCACCCGTCGGCGCTGCAGACGCTGACCGAGGTGGTGCAGGAGGTGGCGCGCGACGCGCCGGGCGTGCGGGCTGTCGCGGTGAGCCACCGGATCGGGGTGTTGCACATCGGTGACGCCGCGCTGACCGTGGCCGTGGCCGCCGACCATCGCGCAGCGGCATTTCAGACGTGTGCGCTGCTGGTGGACACCGTCAAGGCCCGGCTGCCGGTGTGGAAGCACCAGTTCTTCGGTGACGGATCCGACGAATGGGTCAACTCGGCCTAGGCACAGAAACGCCGAAACGGTATTCCAGCAGGTTCGTTCTCGAACTTCTTCTGCTGGAATACCGTTTCGGCGGTTGTCAGATCAGGGCGTCGGCAGCAACGGGGCCGGGCCGGGGGCCGGAGCGGGAGCCGCCGCCGGAGCGCCCGGGGCGGTCGGCGGAGCCGGGATCTCGTCCGGGATGGGGCTGTTCATCGACCGCTGGGTCCCGATGGCGATCAGCGCGTCCTTGCCGCTGATGTCCTGGTTCTGCACGGCGTGCCACAGCTGTCGCAGGTAGCTGACGTTGGGGCTCTCGTTGCCCGCCACGTTGGGATCCATGGTGGAATCCGGGGGCAGGTTCTCCGGGCTGATCAGGTGCGGGACACCTTCGGCCGGCGCCGGCAGCTGGCCCGAGATCGCCTGGTTGGCCACGTCGTAGGCCGGCTGCGGAACGTTGACCGCGCCGAGCGGGGCCAGCGGATCGGCCGGGGGTGCCGGGGCGGGAGCCGGGGCGGGCACCGGCAGCACCGGGTCGAGCGGCATCGGGGCGCTGTGCAGGGCCCATACCTCGGGCTGACCGGCCGGGGCCGGGGCGGCGTCCCAGCTGGCGGCCTCGACGGCCGGCGCGACGGCGGGATCGATCGGTGCCGGTTCGGGGACCACGTTGTCGACGGCGACGATGTCGACGGGCGCCGGGGCGGGCGCGTCCAGCGGGGCCGGCGGCAGGTCGGCGGGCGCCGGAGCCGGAAGCTGCGCATCCACGGGCACCACCTCAGGTGCCGGCGGCAGCGGTTCGGGTGCCGGCGGCGGCGGGGGAGCGTCGGGCAGCGGCGCGGAGAGGGCGTCGAAGGGCGCGGGTGCGGCGTCCGGGGCGGGCGGCGGCGGGGGCAGCTCGCCGTTGACCTCGGGGTTGTCCAGAGCCTGCGGGGCGGCCGGCTCGTTGACGACGTTGCGCGGCGACGCGGCACCGAGGCCACGGCCGCAGACGGGCCAGGCGCCCTTGCCCTGGGAGGCCAGCACGCGCTCGGCGACGGCGATCTGTTCTTCCTTGGTGGCCATGTGCGCGGCGGGGGCGTACTCACTGCCGCCGTGCCCGGACCAGGTACCCGGCGAGAACTGCAGACCGCCCTGGTAGCCGTTGCCGGTGTTGATCGCCCAGTTTCCGCCGGACTCGCAGCGGGCAACCTGGTCCCACTGGCCGTCGGTGGCGGCGCCGGCCTGGCCGGCGAGGGCGAGGCTTCCGCCACCGAGAACAGCGCCGGTGAAGGCGATCTTGGCGACGCTTACTGAAGATGACGTGGGCTTACGGTGCCGTCCACTCATAGAAAAAGACAGTCCTCTCGTGAACGCCTGCGAGGTCAGCTGTCGGGTTCGGGCTGGAGAGGTTGCCCGGCCTGCGTCGTTGCCGACGCCGGCTTCACCCCAAGGGCTCACGCTGTGAGCCCTGGTCTGCTTTCGGCGGACCGGTGGGTCCCCCGCCTCCATCCGAGTTGTTCGTCGGTGGCAGTGCCCGGTGGATGGAGCTCGGCGTAGTGGGCACAGCGGGCCACTTGATATAGGTCAAATGGCTTGGGCAAGACCGTAACTGTTCGGCGGGCATGCGTCATCTCGGTGCGCTTTCGGCGTTTTCACAGGCAGCAAATCTTGTGAGAACGTTAAAGGCGCAGGCCGCTCGGGCGTTTTCCCAGGTGTTTTCGTCACTCAAACTCTCGATGGCCTATTTGTGACCGTTTCGTTATGTGACGCAAATCACCGCTACCCGCCGGCGAACGGGGGTAACACATCGACGGTTTGAGTTGTTTTCAGCGGCTTGTCGCGATCGCGGACGGCGACCTCATCGCACAAGAACGAGCAGCGTGCCAGGACCTTCGCCAACTCCGGCCCGCGCGCGGACAGTTGCTGCACCAGCGTGTTCAGCGTCAAGCCTTTTTGCAGCTGCAACGTTTCGGTCTCGATCCCGGCCGCGGCCCGCGCCGCGGCGAAATAGCGCACGGTGACCGTCACCGTGTCGACTCCGCTCACGGTCAGCCGCCGATCGCGCTCATCGGCCGGACGGGCTGCACGAAGCTCGGGTCATTGATGCCGTGCCCGGCCGGTTTGGCCCACATCGCCCGCCGCCACGCGGCCTCGATCTCGTCGTCGCCCGCCCCGTCGCGCAGCAACCCACGCAGATCGGTCTCGGTCGTGGAGAACAGGCAACTGCGGATCTGGCCGTCGGCGGTCAGCCTGGTCCGGTCGCACGCACCGCAGAACGCCTCCGAGACCGACGCGATGATCCCGACGGTGGCCGCAGTCCCGTCGACCCGCCACAGCGCCGCAGGGGCCGAACCGCGCGGGGCGGGGTCCGGGCGGAGATCGAAATACTGGCGCAGCGTCTGCAGCACCGCGTCGGCGCCGATGGACCGATCCCGGCTCCATGCGTGCCCGGCGTCCAGCGGCATCTGCTCGATGATCCGCAGTTGGTATTCGTGCTCCAGGCAGAACCGCAGCAGCGGTACCACATCATCCAGGCCGGTCCGCGGGTCCAGCACCGCGTTGACCTTCACCGGCGCCATGCCGGCGGCCGCGGCGCCGGCCAGCCCCGCCAGCACGTCGTCCAGGCGGTCACGGCGGGTGATCTCGGTGAAATGGGTGGCGTCCACGGTGTCCAGGGAGACATTCACCCGGTCCAGGCCGGCCTGCTTCAGCCCGGCCGCCCGGGTGGCCAGTCCGATCCCGTTGGTGGTCATGGCGATCTGCGGGCGGGGCCGCAGGGCCGCTGCGGCCGCGATCACCTCTTCCAGATTCCTGGACACCAGCGGCTCGCCGCCGGTGAACCGGACATTGGTGATACCCAACCGGGTGACGGCGATGGTCAGCAGCCGGCCCAGTTCGGCGGCGCTGAGCAGCTGGCTGCCGGGCAGCCAGTCCAAACCCTCGGCGGGCATGCAATACGTACAGCGCAGATTGCACCGATCGGTCAGTGACACCCGCAGGTCGGTGGCGACCCGGCCGAAGGTGTCGCGCAGCGGACCATCGGTGGGCATCCCGGCGGGCACCGGCCTGCTCGGCATCGGCAGACCCAGATCGGTCAGCGTCATCGCAGCACCCGCGCCGGGTCGTCGACCGGCACGATCTCTTTACCCAGCGGCATCAGCGAGACCGGGATCATCTTCAGGTTGGCCAGCGCCAGCGGGATCCCGATGATGGTGATGGCCATCGCGATGGCACTCACCAGATGACCGATGGCCAGCCAGATTCCGGCCACGACCAGCCAGACGATGTTGCCGACCAGCGCCCCCGGACGCACCCCCGGCTTATCCACGATCGTCTGGCCGAACGGCCACAACGCGTAGAGCGCGATGCGCAGCGACGCGAACCCGAACGGGATGGTGATGATCAGGATGAAACAGATGACGGCGGCCAGCAGGTAGCCCAGAGCCAGCCACAACCCACCGAAGATCAACCAGACGATATTCAGGACCAGGCGCATGTTCCCTCCAGCGGTGTTCACAGCCTACCGGGGGGCCGGATTCGACGGGCGGCCGCGCGGCCAACGGGGAATTAGATAAGCTGCTCCCATTGCGTCCTGCGCAGGCGGGACGCATTAATTATGTGATCAAGAGACGAGCGGGTGAACAGCAGTGCCGACCGGCAAGGTTAAGTGGTACGACGCGGAGAAGGGCTTCGGCTTCCTGTCCCAGGAGGACGGCGAGGACGTCTATGTCCGGTCCTCTGCGCTGCCTTCGGGTGTCGAGGGCCTCAAGGCCGGCCAGAAGGTCGAGTTCGGGCTGGCTGCCGGTCGCCGTGGGCCGCAGGCGCTGAGCGTCCAGCTGATCGACCCGCCGCCGAGCTTGTCCCGGACCCGCCGGGAGGCGGCCACCGTCGAACACAAGCACACCCCCGACGAACTGCACGGCATGGTCGGTGACCTGATCACGCTGCTGGAGAGCACCATCCAGCCGGAACTGCGCAAGGGCAAGTACCCCGACCGCAAGGTGGCCCGCCGGGTGTCCGAGGTCGTCAAGGCCGTCGCCGCCGAGCTCGACGCCTGATCTGCGGGCGCCGACTTTCCGTCGGCGAATCCGCGTCACGCCGACATCTTTTCGGCGTTCGACGGGAACACTGGGCCCATGGCCTATGTCGACAAGCAGGGTGAGTTCAACCGCGACACCAACTACATCACCACCAGGATCACCGCCGATGGCCGTGACGGCTTTCCGGTGGAGGCCGGTCGGTACCGGCTGATCGTCGCGCGGGCGTGCCCGTGGGCCAACCGCGCCATCATCGTGCGCCGCCTACTGGGCCTGGAGGATGCGCTGTCCATCGGCTACTGCGGGCCGACCCATGACGAACGCAGCTGGACCTTCGACCTGGACCCGGGCGGGGTCGATCCGGTGCTGCAGATCCCGCGGCTGCAGGACGCCTACTTCACACGCGACCCGAACTATCCGAAGGGCATCACGGTGCCCGCCATCGTCGACGTGCCCACCGGCGCCGTCGTGACCAATGACTTCGCGCAGATCACCCTGGACTTCTCCACCGAATGGACCGCGTACCACCGGCCCGGTGCGCCGCAACTCTATCCGGAACCGCTGCGCGACGAGATCGACGACGTGGCACGGCGCATCTACACCGAGATCAACAACGGCGTATACCGGTGCGGGTTCGCCGGCACCCAGCAGGCCTACGACGCGGCGTACGACCGGTTGTTCACCGCCCTGGACTGGGTCTCCGAAAGACTCAGCGCGCAAAGGTATCTGGTGGGTGACACCATCACCGAGGCCGATGTGCGGCTGTTCACCACGCTGGCCCGGTTCGACCCCGTGTATCACGGGCATTTCAAGTGCAACCGGTCCAAGCTGTCCGAGATGCCGGTGCTGTGGGCCTACGCCCGCGACCTGTTCCAGACGCCCGGCTTCGGTGACACCATCGACTTCGACCAGATCAAGACGCACTACTACGTCGTGCACACCGACATCAACCCGACACAGATCGTGCCCAAGGGACCCGAGCTGTCCGGCTGGCGTACCGCGCACGGGCGGGAAGCATTGGTCGGCAGACCTTTCGGTGACGGAACCCCGCCGGCTTAAGACCAGCTGGTCCGCACCGACCACTCGGCGTGCGGCAGCGGGAACTCGTTGCCCGCCTCGTCGCGCACCAGGGTGGGCACCTGCACCGCGAGGCCGGTCAGCTTGCCGAACCGTGCGTCGACGGTCGGGATGGTGACCGCCAGCGTGGTGCCCGGCCGGAATTCGGAGACGACGGGCGACGGCGCGTCCTCATAGGCGCGGATCAGCCACCACGGCGCCCTGGCGATCGCCGACGGCACCGACAGCTGCACCGGATTGCGCGAACTCACCGCGAGATCGACTGTGGTTTGCGGAGTTTGGCAGTTGTCGAGGTCGAGCACCTGGCAGTACCGGTACGGCCCGACCCGCACCGATTGGCCGTGTGAGTAGGCGCTGATCTCCGGGAGATCGGAGTCGTTGTGCCGACTGAGCCGCCACAGCAACAGTCCGGTGCCCGCCGACGCGACCAGCACCACGGCCAGCAGCACCGCCAGTCCCCGCTTCATCGGCGCCCCGAGGCAGCCGGCACCGGGCCACCTTCGGTTTCGGCGAGCACCGGCCGGTTACCGCCGAAGCCGGGAATCAGGGATGCACCGTTGTAGCTCACCAGTGTCTGGGCCATACCGAGAATCAGCACGGCCGTGATCGTAGTGAACCCCACCCACAGCTGCGGATAGATGAGCACCCCGGTCGCCCCGCCGAGCACCCAGGCCAGCTGCAACAGCGACTCGGACCGGCCGAACGCCGACGCCCGCGACTTCTCCGGCAGATCGTCCTGCAGGGAAGCGTCCAGGGAGGCTTTCGCGATCGCACTGGCGCCCGACGTCACCAGGGTGGCCAGCGCGGCCACCAGCAGATGACCGGTGACGGCGGCGGCGAGCGCCATCACCGTCACCGCGATCGCGGCGCGTGTCACCAGCAGGGCGGGCCGGCCGAGTTGGAGCCTGGCCGCGGTGAAATTGCCGACGAAGTTCCCGATCCCGGCGGCCGCGCCGATCAGGCCGAGGATGCGCAACTGCTCCCAGCCGCCGTCGCCGTGCGACTTCGCCACGAAGGCCGGATACAGGAACAGGAAACCGACCATCACCTTGATGGTGCAGTTGCCCCACAGTGAGGTGATGATGTTGCGGCCCAGCGGTTGTCGTTCGGTCGCCGGCCGGCGCAGCGCCTCGGTGCCGCCGTGATAACTCAGCGTGGTCGGCACCTCGCCCGCGGTGACCTCGACCCATTTCGGTATCCGCATCGACAGCACCGCCCCGGCCACCGTCACCGCGACCAGCACATACAGCGCGCCTGGCAGTTTCGCCATGTTGAGCAGGTACTCCGCACCTGCGGCGATCCCGCCGCCGGCCAGCGTCCCACCCAGCAGGCTGAACATAGTCAGCCGGGAGTTGACCCGCACCAAGTCGATCGTCGGTGGCAGTACCCGCGGTGTGACGGCGCTGCGCAGCACCGAGAAACTCTTGGACAGCACCATCATTCCGAGCGCGCACGGGTAGAGCACCCAGGACTGATAGCTGCCGGTGGCCCCGTCGTAATTGCCGATCAGCACCACCGCCAGCACGGTGCGCAGCGCGAAGGACATGGCCAGCGCCACCCGGCGGCCGTGCTGCAGGCGGTCCAGCGCCGGCCCGATCAGCGGGGCGATGACGGCGAAGGGGGCGATGGTGATGAGCAGATACAGCGCGACCTTGCTCTTGCTCTCGCCGGATGCCGCGGCGAAGAACAGGGTGTTGGCCAAGGCCACGGCCATCGCGGCGTCCACCGCGGAACTGGCCACCACTGGCCAGGTCAGCGCCGTCAGCCCGGATTTGTCGGCGCCGTCGGCGGTGGCGGCCCGGTGCACCAGGTCGTACATCTTGGTGCCCATTTCGCGGCTGCGCTGCGCGGCCGCGCGGGTGACGGTGACCTTCTCCCCGGCGGCCGAGCCCATCCGGGAGCGGGCCCCGGACGGGGATTCGCCGTGCTGACGGCGCGATTGCTCATCCAACGGCGGCAGCCACCGGTTGGCGCTCGGTCCGCCCTGGCGGGGCTGGCGCCGGCCGTTGCTGCCGTCGCCGCCGTCACTGGGGTAGTTGGCCATGCCGGGGTGCTCACCGTCGGACGGCGGCCGCGGTGGGTGGTATCGGGGATCCCGGGAAGGCACGACTTCGATTGTCCCTTACCCGGACGGCTGCGGTGGGAAGGCCACCGGTGTGGCTCTGGTGGGCATGGTCAGGCAATATTGAGCGCGATGGACACAGGAACCGACACCGTCGCCGAACTCACCGATCAGGCCGAGCCGACCGCGCAGCGGCCACCGGAGCTCGAGACGTTGCTGCTCGGTGCGGTGCAGGCGGCCCGCACCGCGATCGAGGAGTTCAGCGGCGCCGACGCCGTCGGCGAGCATCTGGGCGCGGTGTTCGACGACCAGACCGCCGCGACCCACCGCTTCCTCGCCGTGCTGCCCGGCTACCAGGGCTGGCAGTGGGCCGTCGTGGTGGCCGGCTATCCGGGCACCGATCACGTCACCATCAGCGAAGTGGTGCTGGTGCCCGGTCCCACCGCGCTGCTCGCCCCGCAGTGGGTGCCGTGGGATGAGCGCGTCCGCCCCGGTGACCTCGGCCCCGGTGACCTGCTCGCCCCGCCCGCCGACGATCCGCGGCTGGTGCCCGGTTATCTGGCCAGCGGCGACGACGAGCAGGACGAGGTGGCCGCCGAGATCGGCCTGGGCCGGCGCCAGGTGCTCAGTCTGGAGGGCCGCCTGGACGCCGCGCAGCGTTGGCATGACGGCGAGTTCGGCCCGGATTCGGCGATGGCGCGCGCCACCCGCCGGGTGTGCCGGGAATGCGGGTTCTATCTGCCGCTGGCGGGTTCCCTGGGCACCGCCTTCGGTGTGTGCGGCAACGAACTGTCCGCCGACGGCCGGGTGGTCGACGGCGAGTACGGCTGCGGTGCGCACTCGGACACGCCGGCCCCCGCAGGCACCGGTTCGCCGCTGTACGACCCGTACGACGACGGCGTCCTGGAGGTCGCCGAGAGTCCCGCCGGCACTTCCTAGCGTTCGGCGGCGGCCTTGATCCGCTGCAGCGACTCGTTCATGCCGGCGACCAGTTCCTGCTCGAAGCCGGGCACCCCGCCCATGAACTTGTCGACCAGCAAGGTGGGGACGGTCTTGAAGCCCTCGGGTGCGCGACGGCTCTCGACCACCCGGGTGCCGCCCTCGATCGGTTCCAGCTCATAGCTCCACACCATGGCGTTGAAATCCACCCGGAAGGCCAGCTTGCGCTGCGGGTCGAGTTCGGTCACGGTGCACGTCGTCGGCCAGAACGTCTTGTTCCGGCGATTGAAGTTGATCGCCTTGGCGCCGACGCGGGTCGACCCGAGCACTTTCATCACCCGGCACTGCGGGCTCCATTGCGGCATACGGCGCAGATCCGAGATCAGCGCCCACACCCGCGCCACCGGGGCATCGATATCGATCTGGGCCTGTAGTAGCGGGGAACCCATTGCGCTCCTTTGTCTTTCGCGTCGCGACGGTATATCAGTCGACAAGTCCGCGTTGCGCACCACGGTCGCCGCGACGCGCCGAGCGTCGCTGGGACAGAAAAATCGAGGTGCCCAGCAGCCCGACGCCCAGCCCGGCCACCGCGATCGGGCGCCAGTCGTGCAGGGCAGGAACGGTGAACGCCAGGACCAGCACGACGAGCCAGCCGGCCGCGATCGCGACGATGACGGGCACCGGTTCCAGCAGTCTGGCCGGTAGAGCAGGCGGCCCAACCGGCACATCTGCGGTGTTTTCGGACATCGCCTCACAACCTAGCCGATGACCTCTGGGTATTGTTTTGCCCTGTGACAGACGTCGACTCCAGGTTGTCGAGTGATCTGTCGTTGGCCGTCATCCGGCTGGCCCGGCAGTTGCGGTTCCGCCGGCCCGACTCACCGGTGTCGCTGTCGCAGCTTTCCGCGCTGGCCACCGTGGCCAAAGAGGGGCCGATGACCCCGGGTGCGCTCGCCATCCGGGAGCGGGTCCGGCCGCCGTCGATGACCCGGGTGATCGCGTCGCTGGTCGATCTCGGTTTCGTGGACCGCACCGCCCACCCCGACGACCGGCGCCAGGTGCTGGTGTCCGTCTCGCCCACCGGTGTCGAATTGATCGAGGCCGAGCGCAAGGCCAGCCGGGAATGGCTGCAGCAGCGCCTGGCCCAGCTGACGGTCGAGCAGCGCCGGACCCTGCTGGAGGCCGCCGATCTGATGCTGGCCATCGTGGACGAGGGCTAGCCGAACTGACCAACGTCATCGATATCGCGGACCCGGCCGATCCGCGTCTGGACGATTTCCGCGATCTCAACAGTGTCGACCGCAGGCCGGACCTGCCCAGCGGCAAAGGGTTGGTGATCGCCGAGGGCGTGCTGGTGGTGCAGCGCATGCTCGCCTCGCGCTTCACCCCGCGGGCGCTGCTGGGCACCGACCGCCGGCTCGCCGAGCTGGCGGTGGATCTGACCGGGGTGGATGTGCCCTATTACCGCGCCGCCGCCGAGGTGATGGCCGAGGTGATCGGGTTCCATCTCAATCGCGGTGTGCTGGCGGCCGCCCCGCGCCCGGCCGAGCTGACGGTGGCCGACGTGCTCGCCGATGCCAGCACCATCGCGGTGCTCGAAGGGGTCAACGACCATGAGAACCTCGGCTCGATCTTTCGCAATGCCGCCGGTCTCGGTGTGGACGCCGTGCTGTTCGGGACCGGTTGCGCCGATCCGCTGTACCGCCGCGCGGTGCGCGTCTCGATGGGCCATGCGCTGCTGGTGCCCTACGCCTGGGCGCCGGCCTGGCCTCGTGAGCTGAATGTATTGCGGGACAACGGTTTCCGGATTCTGGCGATGACCCCGAATCCGGCCGCGGAGACGCTCGCCGAAGCCATGGCCGGCCTGGCCGGTGAGCGGGTGGCCATGCTGGTGGGCGCCGAAGGACCCGGCCTGACCGAGCATGCGATGCGGGCCGCGGACGTGCGGGTACGCATCCCGATGTCGCGCGGTACCGACTCGCTGAACGTCGCCACGGCCGCCGCACTGGCCTTCTACGAGCGGGCTAGGCTGGCGTGATGTCCGGCGACGACACTGTGCCCTGGGGGACCGGGCTGACCGTCGCGGGGTTCGTCGCGGCACTGACCGCCGCCGCCATCATCGTGCTGAGTGTCGGGCTGACGCGGGTACACCCGCTGCTGGCGATCGGGCTGAACCTGGTGGCCGTCGGTGGACTGGCGCCGACGGTGTGGGGCTGGCGCACCCGGCCGGTGTGGCGCTGGTTCGTGCTGGGATCCGGGATCGGCGTGGCGATCGGCTGGGTGGCCCTGATCGCGTTGCTCGTCAACCGCTGAGCGGGTGCGCTGGTTCAGCGCTGAGTGCCGGAGCGCACGCCGAGCAACACGTCCTCCCAGGCCGGCACCGTGGCGCGGGCCTTGCGGGAGCGGGCGGGCTTGGGTGCCGGCTCGACCGGCTTCGGCTCGGGTGCCGGTTCCGTCACGGCGGCGGGTGCGGGCACCGCGGCGGGCTCCGGGGTCACCACCGGCGCGGGCACGGGTGCGGGTGCGGCCGGTTCGAAGTCCAGCTCTGCCACCGGTGCGACCGTGCGCAGCTGGCGGGTGAAGTTCGGGTCGATCAGTTCGGCGGCCCGCTCGTCGAAGGCCGTCACGGTGCCGCCGTGCGAGCCGGGGGTGAAGCGGAAGTGCGCGGCATTGTCCGAACGGCCCGCCTTCCAGGCCAGCTGCACGGTCCAGCGGCCGTCCTCGTTGCGCCAGGCATCCCAGCTGGTGGCGTCGGGGTCCAGGCCGCGCGAGATCATCGCGGAGGTGACGGTTTCCAGCAGGGTCAGTACAGCGGGGCCGTCGGCCAGGATCGGGTGCGCCGCGGTGGCCAGTTCGGCCGCGCGGGACCGTTCCAGCAGGACCGGGTGGGCGAAACGCTGTACCCGGTCGATATCGGCGCCGGTGATCGCCGCGACCTGCTCGACGGATGCGCCCGCGCGGATGCGGGACTGGATTTCTTTGGGGCGCAACGTTGCTACCTCGACCTCGAGCTGGGTTTGATTGGAGCCGGCCTTGTCCCCGCGCACGGCGGCACGCAACCGGTTGTCCACCCGGATGACGAATTTCTCGCTCGCGTCGGCGCCTTCGCAGATGAGCCGCTTGCCGTCCACGTCGAGCCCGACGACCTTCAGTTCCTGCATAGTGCACCTCCACCGCGGACCCTACTTTGTTATCCGCCCGTTACCGTGCAGACACGCACTACCGAAGGCAGGCGCGCTCAAACTCTTTCGACGACCCAGTCCACGCATGCCGTCAGCGCGCTGACGTCCTCGGGATCGACGGCCGGGAACATCGCCACCCGCAGCTGATTGCGGCCCAGTTTGCGGTAGGGCTCGGTGTCGACGATGCCGTTGGCCCGCAGCACCTTGGCCACTGCGGCGGCGTCCACCGAATCCGCGAAGTCGATGGTGCCGACCACCTGCGACCGCAGCGCCGGGTCGGCCACGAACGGGGTGGCGAAGGCCGACGATTCGGCCCACGAATACAGCCGCGCAGAGGAATCGGCGGTGCGCTTGACTGCCCAGTCCAGGCCGCCATTGGCCAGCAGCCAGTCGATCTGCTCGGCGAGCAGGATCAGGGTGCCGATGGCCGGGGTGTTGTAGGTCTGGTTCTTGAGGCTGTTGTCCACCGCTATGGGCAGCGACAGGAAGTCGGGCACCCAGCGATCGGTGGCGGCAATGGCGTCGATCCGGGCCAATGCGGCCGGCGACAGCACCGCGATCCACAGCCCGCCGTCGCCGGCGAAGTTCTTCTGCGGGGCGAAGTAGTAGGCGTCGGTGTCGGCGATGTCGACGGGCAGGCCGCCGGCCGCGGAGGTGGCGTCGATGAGCACCAGGGCGTCACCGGCGGGACGTTGCACCGGCACCGCCACCCCGGTCGAGGTTTCGTTGTGGGCCCAGGCGACCACGTCGACCGACGGATCCGAGGTCGGCTCCGGTGCGGTGCCGGCGTCGGTCTTGATGATGATCGGGTCGCCGACGAACGGGTTCTTGGCCACGCAGGAGGCGAACTTCGCACTGAACTCGCCGTAGGTCAGGTGCAGTGAGCGCTTGTCGACCAGGCCGAACGCCGCGGCGTCCCAGAAGGCGGTGGAGCCGCCGTTGCCGAGGACGACTTCGTACCCGTCGGGCAGGGCGAACAGCTGACGCAGCCCGTCGCGCACCCGGCCCACCAGGTTTTTCACCGGAGCCTGCCGGTGCGAGGTGCCGAACAGGTCACCGGCGGCGGCGAGCGCGGCCAGCTGCTCGGGGCGCACCTTGGAGGGTCCGCAGCCGAAGCGTCCGTCTTTGGGCTTGATATCGGCGGGGATCGTCAGTTCGGCCATGGCGTTCAGATTATCGGCCCGCGCCAACCATTAAGACGGCCGGTGCGGCTCAGGGGGCCTGGGGCACCACGTAGGTCGGTTGAAAGGGGTTCTGCCCGTTCTCGATGGCGATGGCCCGCAGATAGGCGTCGACGTCCGGGTAGCCGGCGATTTCGGCCTGCTTCTGCAGCGCGCGTTGCCGGGCCAGCTCGGTCTGTGCCTGCGCCGCCGCCCTGTCGGCCTCGGCCTTGGCCTTGGCCGCATTGGCGTCGGCCACGCCCTTGGCCTCGGCGGCCCGCGCGTCGGCGATCGCCTTCTGCTCGGCGATGATCGCCTCTTTGAGCCCGGATTCCACCGGGTCCGGCTTCATCACCGTGACCTGGAAATTGGTGAAGAACTCCCGGCCGTCGGTGCGGGCCTTCGAGGCGCCGGGCAATGCGTCGCGCAGTGCGTTCTGGAATTCGATGCGCACCTTCTCGTCGTTCCAGATCTCGCGCCAGGTGTACTTCTGCGCCACGCTGATCAGCACCTGCTCGGCGGGTTGTCCGATCACGTACCGCAGCAGGTTCACCCATCCGGTGGTGACCAGGCCTTCGCTGTCCAGCCAGCCCTGGTATTTGGTGCCGAAGTCGCGATGGAAATCCATCAGCATGTTGCAGTCGGTGGTCAGGTCGAAGGTGATCACCACGGGAACCTTCAGTTCGGCCGGTGCCGATGCATTGGACACCACGATGGTCGCTTCGGCCTCCGAGTCCGGGTTGCCGGTGGCGTCCCAGCTGATCTGCCGCGACGGATAGCGGTAGGCCTTGAACCCGCCCGGCGGATTGAAGGCGGAGGTCTCCGGTTCGATGCAGCCTTCGAGCTTGGGGTCGGTGGGGATCAGGACGTAGTCGTCGACCTTGACCGCGGTCTGCCCGGGCCCGACCTGGGTGGCGCAGCTGGACAGCACGGTGCCCGAGATCAGCACCCCGACGACCACGACGGCGCCGATGACCACGCCCTTGACTTTGCTGTTCATGGCCATCTGCATCCTCTGCCGGTGCTGTGAGACAGCTGGGAGTGTAACCAGTTGCCGGGCCAATGCCGGGTGAGTCGCGTTGGCCGGAGGTTTGGACACCTTCAGGCGGTGGTAATTCAAGGGGGACTGCGTTGCTCCAGCAACTAGTTGCCGGGTGCTCTCTGCTCTTGTCCGGGCTGGCGCTGCCGTTATTCACCTGGAATTCCGGTACGGCCCCGACCGTACGGTCGCAACTCTCAGCAAAACATCAGCCCGGGGTGTGGACTTTTATTCGATACCTGCGGTACCGTCTAGACAAGAGGGCACTTGATGTAAACCTCGTGGAGGGATTCCCATGGCTCGAACGAAGACGATCCGGCGCTGGCGCAAGAACATGGACGTGAGCGACGACATCGCGTATGTGGACATGCTCACCACCCTGTCCGAGGGGTCGGTGCGGCGAAACTTCAATCCGTACAAGGATATCGACTGGGATTCGCCCGACTTCGCGGTGATCCCGAACGACGAGCGCTGGGTGTTGCCGGCGACGGATCCGATCGGCCAGCACCCCTGGTACCAGTCCCAGCCGCTGGACCGGCAGATCGAGATCGGCATGTGGCGCCAGGCCAACGTCGCCAAGGTCGGCCTGCATTTCGAGTCGATCCTGATCCGCGGCCTGATGGAGTACGCCTTCTGGACGCCCAACGGCTCACCGGAATACCGCTACTGCCTGCATGAGGCGGTCGAGGAGTGCAACCACACCCTGATGTTCCAGGAGATGGTGAACCGTATCGGCGCCGACGTGCCCGGCATGCCGCGGCTGCTCAAGTGGATTCAGCCTGTCATCCCGCTGGTGGCCGGGCCCCTGCCCATTCCGTTCTGGTTCGGCATCCTCGCCGGCGAGGAGCCCATCGACCACACGCAGAAGAACGTGCTGCGCGAAGGCAAGACGCTGCACCCGATCATGGAGCGGGTGATGGCGATCCACGTCGCCGAAGAGGCCCGCCACATCTCCTTCGCACACGAGTATCTGCGCAAGCGGGTGCCCGAGTTGTCTTGGCGCAAGCGGTTTGTGCTGTCGATCTACGTTCCGGTGGTGATGCGCATCCTGTGCTCGGCCATCATCGTGCCGCCGCGCACCTTCTGGAAGAAGTTCGACATTCCGCGCTCGGTGCGCAAGGACATCTTCTTCCATTCGCCGCAGTCGCGGCAGATGCTGCGGGACATGTTCGGCGACGTGCGGATGCTGGCTCACGACAGCGGCCTGATGAACCCGCTGGCGAAGCTGGTGTGGCGGATCTGCCGGATCAACGGCAGCCCCAGCCGCTACCGCAGCGAACCGCAGCGCCAGCACCTGGTCTCGGTCGCCTGAGAGAGACGACACACGGCTGATGCCTCATGTGATTACCCAGTCGTGCTGCAGCGACGGGTCCTGTGTCTACGCCTGTCCGGTGAACTGCATCCACCCGTCGCCGGACGAGCCCGGTTTCGCGACCGCGGAGATGCTCTACATCGATCCCGATGCCTGTGTCGACTGCGGCGCGTGCGTCAGCGCGTGCCCGGTCGGGGCCATCGCGCCCGACTCCCGGCTGACCGAGAACCAGTTGCCGTTCGTTGAGCTCAACGCCGCGTTCTATCCCAAGCGCGAGGGCAAACTGCCCCCGACGTCGAAGCTGGCGCCGGTGCTGGAAGCCCCGCAGGTGCATCCGCGCACCGGCGGACCGCTGACGGTGGCGATCGTGGGTTCCGGTCCGGCGGCGATGTACGCAGCGGATGAGTTGCTCACCCAGCGAGGGGTCCGGGTGAACGTCTTCGAGAAGCTGCCGACGCCGTACGGGCTGGTCCGGGCCGGAGTGGCGCCGGACCATCAGAGCACCAAGCGCGTCACCAAGCTGTTCGACCGGATGACGAGGCAGAGCGGGTTCACCTTCTTCCTCAACGTCGAGGTCGGCAAGCACCTGACCCATGCCGATCTGCTGCAGCACCACCACGCCGTGCTCTATGCCGTCGGCGCGCCGAACGACCGGCGCCTGGAGATCGACGGGATGAACCTGACCGGTACCGCCACTGCCACCGAGGTGGTGGCCTGGTTCAACGGTCACCCCGATTTCGCCGGGCTGCCGGTCGACCTCAGCCACGAACGGGTGGTCATCATCGGCAACGGCAACGTCGCACTCGATGTGGCGCGGGTGTTGACCACCGATCCGGATACTTTGGCGCACACCGATATCGCCGACCACGCTTTGGCCGCACTGCGCAAGTCGAAGGTGGCCGAGGTGGTGATCGCCGCCCGGCGCGGGCCCGCGCAGTCGGCGTTCACGCTGCCCGAACTGATCGGCCTGACCTCGACCTGCGATGTGGTACTCGACGCCGCCGACCACGATCTGGTGATCCGCGATCTGGCCAACGAGGCCGACCCGCTGACCCGCAACAAGCTGGAGATCCTGTCCAAGCTCGCCGACGGATCGGCGCGCACCAACCGGCCACGCATCCGGTTGGCCTATCAGCTCACCCCCCGGCGCGTGCTGGGGGAGGATGCGGTGACCGCGATCGAGTTCGGGGTGACCGGCACCGACCAGACCCGCACGCTCGATGCCGGGATGGTGCTGACTTCGATCGGATACCGCGGCAAGGCAATTGCCGGCCTGCCCTTCGACGACACCAATTCCGTGGTACCCAACGACGGCGGCCGGGTGCTCGACGGCGGTGTGCCGGTGCCGGGAAGTTATGTCGCCGGCTGGATCAAGCGCGGCCCGACCGGCTTCATCGGTACCAACAAATCGTGTGCCGCCGAAACGGTGCACAACCTGGTGGACGACTACAACCGAGGACAGCTCGGCGACCCGGCCCACAAGCCGGCGGCGCTGGACAAGCTGATCCGCGGCCGCCAGCCCGCGGTCGTTGACGCCGCGGGCTGGCGCGCCATCGACGCGGCCGAGGTCGCGCGCGGTGGCGCCGATCGGCCGCGGGACAAGTTCACCACCGTCGCGGAGATGCTGACGGCCGCCGCATCGGCCCCCAAACCCACTGTCGGGCAACGGCTGTTGTCCGGATTGCGGCGCTGACGGCGGATCAGCCGACGATCAACGGGAGCGCCGGTCGGCGCTCCGCTGCTCCAGCGACCCGTCGTAGATGGGTAGCCGGTCGACGAGGGCGAGCGCGTTCAGCGTTGCGCTGTGGGACAGGTCACTCTTTGGTGACGTTCGGATCCGGGTGAATTCCCGACTACACCTTGCGGGCCCGCACGAGGTTGTCCCGATGGCGTGACACGAGAACGGAACATCCGAGATGCAATGCACGATCAGCAAATACGTACTGAACGGCATGCATGGGGGAGCTGTGGCTACCGCGGTGGTCTTGGCGTTGAATGGTTGCGCGGACGAGGAGGGCCGGGTGGCGGATGCGCTGGGCTGCAGGTCTATCAAGTCGTCGTCGCAGTGGGCCACTCCGGCTATCGATGGACGCGTACCCGTGCACGTCGAAGTGCCACAGCCCGGGGGGTGGCAGAACAGTCCTGAACTCGCCGGACAATTCACGGATGTCTTCGGCAAGCTGGGGCAGGAAGTTGCCCCTGCCAACGTCGTCGCTGTGGTGGGGTCAGTCGACACTGCCCCGGAGTCATCTCCGACCTTCGTCGCGGCGGTGTTCGATGTCACCCGCACCCGAGGAACGTCGTCCTCGGATGCCTTTCTCTCCAGTGAAATCAACGATCTCGCCGATGCATTCGCCGCCGGCGGCGGCGCTCAGATACACGACCAAACCACGACCACTCTCTGCCACTACGCTGCGCGTTCCTACAACACGACGAAGCCCGAAACCCCCGAATCGCCAGATCCCGCTGCGGTGTTCAATGTTCGCGCCCTCGTTCCTGCGGCTGGTCGAACGTACGAAGTTCAAGTCAGTTACTCGCCGTATGACAGTCCGAACGAAGCACTGCGCAACGACTTCGCCACCATTCTGGGCGGCATGAAGATCATCGTTGCCGGCGAAGACTAGGCGGGTCGGGTCGGCCTGATCGTGTATTGAATCAGCTGCTCTTTCGATACACGGTGGGGGTGATGCCGACGCGTTGTTTGAATGTGGTGGCAAAGTGGCTCGGGGTGGAGAAGCCCACAGCGGCGCTGATTTCGGTGATGCTGGCTGCGCTGCCCGACAGGAGGGCTTTTGCCTGCGCAATGCGTTGTTCAATCAGGTATTGGTGCGGGGTGGTCGCGAACGCCGCCGAGAACGCCGGCAGGAATGCACTGGCTGTCATCTCCACCAAGGATGCGAGTTCGTCGAGATCGATGCGGGCGTCCAGTTCGGATTGCAGGTAGTCGATGACGATCTGTTGGGCATGCTCATCGAGGTGGCGCGCGATGTTGTCGGGGTGCGCGGGTCTGGGCTGGGCGGGGTAGTGGTCGGCGAGGTGCAGTTGCAGTGTCTGGGCCAGTGATTGGCGGAACAAGGTGGCCGCGGCGCCCTCCTGATGGGCATGGCCGGCGAGGCGTTCCACAAGCCGGTGCAGCAGTGTGTCGGGATACCCCACCCGAGGTGTCAGTTCGCGGTCACCGAAAACTGCTGTGGGTACGGTGATTTCGCAAAAGCCAACCATGGTGCCCTGGGCCAGGGCGGCGTAGCGGTGCTCGGCAGGGATGACCCACACATCGCCGATGCGTGGCAGGCGCCGACCTGATGGGCCGCTTTGAAACTCGATCTCCATCGATGTCAGATTGCCCCGTCGGTGCACGACGAACACGTGGTGGGGCTCCTGGAAACACCAGTCGGTCGGCGCGGTGATCGTTTCGGCAACGAAACGGAAGTCCAGATTTTGAAGCCGCAGGTCCCGCTGGGCGACGACGGCGCGGTCACTGCGCTCGCGTTGCCCATCCCATACCTGCATCTGACTCGTCCCTGCTCGCGTGTTTTTGGAAAGTCACCGATTCTTCGAAGGTATTCGACAATTGCGCCACGATATCGTCGCCACCGCAAATCAACGAAAGAGGACGATGACCGACAACACCATCACCAGCAAAAACATCCTGATCGCGGGTGGGGCGAAGAACCTGGGCGGACTGATATCCCGCGACGTAGCGGCGCACGGCGCCCGCGCTGTCGCTGTGCACTACAACAGCGAATCCACCCGGGCCGCCGCCGAAGAAACTGCCTCAGCAGTCGAATCGGCGGGCGCGAGTGCGCACCTGCTGCAAGCCGACCTCACCGGCGCGGCAGCGGTGACGAAACTGTTCGCAGACGCCCGCAGCGCAATGGGGTCGATCGACATCGCGATCAACACCACCGGGATGGTCATCAAGAAACCGCTGCCCGAGATCACCGAAGAGGACTACGACAGAATCTTCGCGATCAACGCCAAGACGGCCTTCTTTTTCATCAAAGAGGCCGGCGAACATCTCTCGGAACGGGGAAAGCTGGTCACGTTGGTGACCTCGTTGCTGTCTGCCTACACGGGCTTGTACTCGATCTACGCCGGCTCCAAAGCGCCCGTGGAGCACTTCACCCGCGCCGCGTCCAAAGAGTTCGGCAAACGCGGTATCTCGGTCAATGCGGTCGCACCGGGCCCGATGGAGACACCGTTCTTCTACGGCCAGGAGTCCAAGGAATCCGCGGAATACAACCAGAACGCCGCCGACCTGTCGAAGTTCACCGAGACCGGGCTGACCGACCCGAAAGATATTGTGCCGCTGGTGCGATTCCTTGTCAGTGACGGATGGTGGATCACCGGACAGACCATCCTTGCCAACGGCGGTTACACCACTCGATAGCGACGGTCCGTCTTGGTGCGATC
Source organism: Mycobacterium sp. BMJ-28 (assembly GCF_054404835.1). Taxonomy (NCBI): domain Bacteria; kingdom Bacillati; phylum Actinomycetota; class Actinomycetes; order Mycobacteriales; family Mycobacteriaceae; genus Mycobacterium; species Mycobacterium sp. BMJ-28. The sequence goes on from NZ_CM136783.1 coordinate 805,893, forward strand.
TGCACGAATCTTCCACCGTCGATGCCTACGAGAGACTACGAGAGACAAACAATGTCTTCAACGCTGACCCCGCAGGTGCGAAACCTCATCGACGCCACCAACCGGGGTGACACCGACGCATTCCTGGCGACCTTCATCCCATACCAGGGCGTCGTCGACGACTGGGGACGCAAATTCCACGGGCCCGAAGACATCCGTCGTTGGAGCGACACAGAATTCATCGGGAAACGTGTGAGTCTGAACGTCGTCCACTTCTACATGACCGATGACAACGAGTGTGTTGTCATCGCCCAAGTCGGTGGCGACGGGTTCAACGGCCCGAGCACCTTCACCTTCCGCTTGGCGGGCGGAATGGTCACCGAAATGCGCATCACCGCCTGAGAACTCGATTGCGCGCTGTCGTGACGGGGACACGTCACCAAGCCAATATCGAAAGATATTTCTGCGGAGCAGGATTCACCGATAGTGCCGCTTGCTCGAAATTCGGGGAATTGAATTAATTCCAGCACAACAGGTTGGTGGCGCCGCAAGGGCGGCCGTGGTCAGAGCACCGCCAAACTTGCACCACGAGCCAACTGGTATTTCCGACAGCGCATTCTCGGCGCCATCTACACCTGATCACGGCGACAAGGGCCAAGGAGTCATGCAACGTAGAACCCCTCGTGGGGAAAGTGCGCGCAGCGCAGAACTGTCTGACAGCGGGGAGCATGGTGAGGCAGTGTCGCCGACTGAGGACGACCTGCGCGGCGCCGATGACGAGGCCTTAGGGGTCTCTGCCGGGGTTGGTGACCGAGAGGCGTTCGACGCCATCGTCACCCGGTACGGACCGGTGCTCTACCGGTATGCCCGGCGGATGCTGGCGTCAGAGGCCGACGTCGCTGACGTCGTTCAGGACACCTTCGTTGCGGCGTGGCGCCAGATCGGCAGTTTCCGCGGGGCCTCGTCGCTACGGACGTGGCTGTTTGCCATCTGTTACCGCAAAATCGCCGACACACACCGACTCAAAAAGGCCAAGCCGGTGGAAGACTGGGTATTGGAACCGCTGGCGGGTCCAGACACCACGGCCGACCCGTTCACCGCGGCGTCCAACGCCGCTTTTCTGGACGCGCTGGAAACCGCGCTGGGTGAGTTGCCGGTGCGCCAGCGCGCGGTGTGGATGATGCGGGAGATCGAGGCAATGACGTTTCCCGAGATCGGCGAAGTTCTCGCACTCAGTCCCGATGCCGTGCGCGGTCACCACCTTCGGGCTACCAAGACACTACGAGTTCTGTTGAGGAGGTGGCAGTGACTGAGCCAGATCCCTTCCTGCACCGGGCAGCCTCGTACCTGAGATCTGTGCCCGAACCCGGGTGGGACACCATCAGCGCCAAAGTGCGTGCCGCCGTGCACGCCACCTCCCGGGTCGGCTGGCCCATCCGGGTGTCACGGGATGCCGCCGAGGGAGTCGTGTACGTCAGCGATCATGCCCTGCGCAGCCTGCTGGCCCGTGAGTTGCGGCGAAAGTTCGTCTGCCAGCCGACCCGGATCGCCTTCACCCTCGAAGGTGCGGTGCTGCGCGCCATCGACATCGACGTGACCGGCAGCTACGGCACCGCGCTGCGCGAACTCGGCGACGATATCCGCCGCACCGTGATCGGCTCCGTCCGCAAGATCGTCGACAGTGCCGACGGCCACGGCCTCCCACATTCCTTTCCCATCGAGGTCACCGTCACCGACGTGGTGGACGGGACCCCACTGCATTAGTCTCCGACGTCGTGGTGGAACACGCGGCCACCCGCCGCGCCACGAAGTCGTCCCAGGAGTGCTCACCGGTGGTCTCGGCGAGGGTCCTTGCGCGGGTGAGCAATTCGAGCGCCGTGTCGTGACGGCCCACGCGGTGTTCGATATCGGCGAGCAATGCCAGGAACATCGCGTGCATCGCCACCGAGCCGTCACTGGCGAACTCGTCGAAAGCCTCGAATGCAGCGGGTGCGTGGTCGACGCCGGACTCCATCACGTCAGCCCAGAGGCTGATGATGCGGGCACACGCACCCCACTGATGGCCGCCGGCTGCGCAGAACCGCTGGTACACCTCGTTGGCAGCGGCGGCGGTCCCCGCGGTGATGCCGAGGATCGCCGCACATTCCACTTGGGTCAGTTCGGCGGCCAGGATGTTGAAGGCGTCACCGCGACTCTGCGCCAATTCCCTTGCCATCCGGCAGTATTCGTCCATTGCCACGGTCTCGCCGCGCTGCGCTTCGGCGATCGCCATCCAGCAGTACACCCGCGGATGGAAGAAGTGCAGGGGATCGGTGACGGTGTCCGGCGCCGGAAAGTTCTTCATCATGTGCTCGCCGGTGGCGATCGCGGCGTCGATGTCACCGCGGATGAAATAGACCATCACATGAGTGAAGTCGCTGGCCAGGCCGGCATCGGGATCCCCGGTGCGCTGGTACTGCTTGAGTAGGCCGTTGGCCAGGACGGCCGCTTCTTCGTTGTGGCCCATGCCGATCCGTGCGAAGCACTGCAGCGCGATGGCGCCGTAGAAACTGCGGCCCTGGACCTGCTCGCCGATCTCGAAGGCCCGCGCGATGGCGTGCGTGACGGCGGTACTGGCCTGGCCTTCGAGAATGCCCGTGGCGCCGGCCAGGTGCATCCACAGGGTGGCCTGACGTTCCAGGTAGTCCGGCTTGGCCGGCAACCGGGCGGCGACCTGGAGAGCGTGTTCGGCCAGCACGGTGATGTCGTCGTAGGCCGACCGCCGTAACGCCCGCTGGATCACTGTCTCGCTCATCTCCAGCGCGACATCGGGATTGAGTTCGGTTCCGGCCAGCCAGGCGTGGTCAGCCACGGCGATGGCGTCCTCATAGGAATCGGTGGCGACCGCGGCCGCGCGGGTGCTGGCGATGGCGGCATGAGCTGCGGTGCGTTCGGTCGTGGACAGGTGCGCCAGCACGGCGTCGCGCACCAACCCGTGACTGAACCGATAGGCCCCCGGATGCCGAGGCACTTCGTCCAGCAGGCCGGTTTCGTAGGCCGGTCGCAGCCGGGTCTGCACCGCAGACACCGACAGGTCGACGATGTCGGCCAACGCCGCCACGTCGAATACCGGACCGATCACCGCGGCGGCCCCCAACGTGCGCCGGGTGGCCCGGTCGAGTGCGCCGAGCCGGCGGCGGACCACGCCGAGCACGGCGTCGGGCACCCCGTCGCCGAGCAGGTCCGCGCCGAGACCTCGGGCGATCTCCTTGATGTAGAAGGGATTTCCGCCGGCCTGGCGCCAGACGGACTCGGTGATTTCGGCGGGGGTGTGCGCCCCGGTGACGGTGTCGATCAGTTGGTGCGCGGCGGCGCGGTCGATCCCGGTCAGCGGAACCGTGACGGTATTGCTGGAGTGCAGCAGCCGGGTCAGCGCCTTGCGGTTGATGGGTCGGTCGGCGCCGAAGTACGTCCAGTTCCCGATGACGTGGATGGGCACCCTGGGCAGTTGGGTGGCCAGTAACGCCAGTGCCTCCAGCGAGGTGGCGTCGGCGTGGTGCAGGTCATCGAGGATCAGCAGCAGCGGCTGCAGCGCCGAGAATTCGCGCAGGGCGGTGGCGATGCCCTCGGCCAGGGCGAACCCGGTCGCAGGTACCGCTGCGACCGGCACGCCGTCCTCGCCGGCCCATTCCGGGACCAGGGCGTCGACCGCACCGGGCGTTGCGCGGCGTACCGCCCGGCGACCCGCGGGACCCAGATCGGTGCCGAGTTGGCGCAGGATCTGGATCCAGGTCCACATCAGCGGCAGCCTGATACCGGTGGGGTGACCGGCCCAGGCCACCTGCACTCCATCGGTGCCGGCCCGCTCCGCCACGGCTTGGGCCAGTGACGTCTTGCCGATACCGCTCTCGCCGGTCACCAGCGTCAGGCCGCCGGTACCGACCCGGATCCGGTTGACCGAGGCCATCACCGATTCGGTGGCGGAGTCGCGGCCGACGTACAGCGGCGGCCGTGGCACTTCGGCCGCCGGCGGCACCGGGGTGGCCGGCAAGTCGGGGGATCCGTCGCTGATCTTGTCGAACAACGTCTGCAGACCCTCGCCGGGGCGCACCCCCAACTCCCGCTTGAGGATCGCGCCGACGCGGTCGAAGGCACGCACCGCATCCGCGGGCCGGCCGGCCTGGGACAGCGCCAGCATCAGATGGCCCCACAACCGTTCCTGCAACGGATCACGCGCCACCGCGGCTTCGATCTCCGGGATGATCTGCCCGCCGCGGCCGCGCTGGACGGCGGCGTCGAAACGGGCCTCGACCGCGGTGGTGTGCAGAGCGCTGTAGCGGCGAGCCTCCGGGATGGCGAAATCGCGGTACAGGAACTCACCGAATGGGTCGCCGCGCCAGTGTTCCAGCGCTCGGGTCAATGAGCCGAACGCCCCCGCCGCGTCGGCACCCACCAGTTGTGCGCGGCCCTTGACGACCAGTGCTTCGAACTCGTGCAGGTCCACCGAATCGCCGGGCAGCAGATTCAGCTGATAGCCGTTGGGCCGCGACGCCAATCGTGCCGGGCCGGCGGCGTCGTCGGCCGCCGGAGGGAGCAGCTTGCGCAGGTTGGCGACATACGACCGCAGGGAGGCCAGCGCCTTCGGCGGCGCGTCATCGGCCCAGATCGCGTCGACCAGGCGGTCGATGCTGACGACCGCGCCGTGGTGAACCAGCAGCACCGCGAGCACACAGCGCTGTTTCGGTCCGCCCAGCGGCACCGTCGTGCCACCGACACGTGCTGCGACCGCCCCAGACAGCGAATACTCGACCATGCCACCTGACCGTCGGTGATTGGATATATTCGGTCAGACGATACCGGCACGGCCGTATTTCCGTGCCGTAGACGAATCCCGTGCAGCAGTGCGGAATTGACCCCGGTGCAAACCCCCGCTTTCAGTGTGACTGCATCGCTTCGGCGATCTCCTCCGGGCTGACCTCGCGCACCGGCTGCCCCAGCGACCACTGATGGCCGAACGGATCCTTCACCATGCCGTAGCGGTCACCCCAGAACTGGTCTTCCAACGGCATCACGACCTCCGCCCCGGCATCGACGGCCTGGGCGAACCTGGCCTCGACATCGGTGACGGTCAGATGAATGGTGACGGGGGATCCGCCCAGCGCGCGGGGGGTCTGGGATTTCCCGCCGTTGTATTCCGGGAAATCGTCGTTGAGCATCACGGTGGCGCCGTTGAGGGTGAGCGAGGCGTGCACCAGCCGGCCGTCGGGACCGGGCACCCGGCCCAATTCGGTGGCGCCGAACGCCTTGACGTAGAAGTCGATGGCGGCGGCCGCGTCATCGACGACCAGGTGCGGGGTCACGGCGGGGACGATCTCGATGGCCATGGGTTTCTCCTTCGGTGGGGCAGCGAGTGGACGACGATACAGACCAGCCGGGTCGGCGGATCTCATCGCGGGCGGGTCCCATGCAATCAGCACGCACCGACAACCGTGCCGATTCAGGTAGTCGACTACGCTATGGCGCCGCGGTCCGCCCGATGAGGCTGGACGGATGACCCACCAGACCGTCGAGGACCTGCCGCCGGCCCCGCTCAATCCGCTGCCCTACCGGCAGCAATTACGTGCCCTGCGCAGTTTCAACACCGGGTTCGAGGCACTGCGTGACGCCGGCGGGCCGGTGACACGGCTGAAGCTGGCGCCGCGGTGGCTGATGCCCGAGATCGTGGTCGCCACCTCGCCGCGCGGGGGCCACGACATCCTGAGCCGCAGCGAGGAATACGTGGAGAAGACATTCATGCATCGCGAGATGCAGCATGTGCTGGGTACCAACCTGTTCGACATGATGCACGACGCGTGGCTGCCGCGCCGCCGCGCGGTGCAGCCGTTGTTCACCAAGAAACACGTGCAGACCTTCGCCGGGGACATGGCTCAAGCGGCCCAGGCCGTGGTGGACGGTTGGGCCGAGGGCATGCACATCGACCTGGATGCCGAATGCCGCCGGCTGACCATGCGAGCGCTGGGCCGTGCCGTGCTCGGCCTGGATCTGGACCGGCGCGCCGACGCGATCGACGAGCCGCTGCGCACCGTCCTGACCTTCATCGCCGACCGCTCGACGGCCCCCGTCCGGCTGCCGCGGTGGCTGCCGACTCCGGCGCGCCGACGGGCCAGGGCCGCCGCAGCGACGTTGCGCACGCTGGCCGGGGACGTGTTGGCGGCCTGCCGAGCCGATCCCGATATCGATGCGCCGTTGGTCCGGGCGCTGATGGCGGCCACCGACCCGGAGACCGGGACCGGCCTGACCGACGCCGAGATCCGCGACGAGCTCATCGTGTTCATCGCCGCCGGGCACGACACCACGGCCACCGCGCTGACGTACGCGCTATGGCAGCTGGGCCGGTCTCCGGAGATGCAGGAGAACATCCGTGCCGAGGTCGCCGAACTCGGTGACCGGCCACTGGGCTGCGAGGACGTCGCCCATCTCGGATACACCGTGCAGGTGCTGCGCGAGGCGCTGCGGCTGTGCCCGCCCGCCCCCGGCGTGTCCCGGGTGGCGGTCCGTGACATCGAGGTCGACGGTCACCGGGTGCGCGCCGGCACGCTGTTGTTGTTCGGAACCTATGCGGTACAACGAGATCCGGCGCTGTGGGAGTGGCCCCAGGCCTTCGATCCGCAGCGGTTCCGGCCAGAGGCGGCCAAGGCGCTGGACCGCTGGCAGTATCTGCCGTTCGGGGCGGGACCGCGGTCCTGTATCGGCGATCACTTCGCGATGCTGGAAGCCACGCTGGCCCTGGCGACCGTGGTGCGTAGCGCCGAAATCCGGTCCACCGAACCCGATTTCCCGCTGGCGACACCCTTCACCATGGTGGCCGGCGCACCGATCTGGGCCAGCGTGTCTTGGCGGCACGGCTTCGCCCCGGACGGTGGCGGCGGCGTCGGGTTGTGTGACCGGGAAGCCCACGGCTGACCCGGCTCCCGCCCCGCCTGGTCTCAGGTTGGCGAAGCGGTTGCGGCAGAAGCGAATCTGCTCACGAGGTGTGGACGAGGTCCCAGCCCGGCACAGATTCCGGTGACCGCGGCTGCGGGCCGACGTAGATGGCTGCCGGACGGACCAGCTTGCCGAGCCGTTTCTGCTCCAGGATGTGCGCGCACCACCCGGCGGTGCGCCCGCAGGTGAACATGGCGGGCATCATCCGGGCGGGCACACCCGCGAAATCCAGCATGACCGCGGCCCAGAACTCCACATTGGTCTCGATGGCGCGGTCCGGCCTGCGCTCGCGCAGTTCGGCGAGGGCGGCCTGCTCCAGCGCCGAGGCCACCTCGAACCGCGGGACGCCCAGCCGTTGCGCGGTCGCCCGCAGTACCCGTGCCCTGGGGTCTTCGGCGCGGTAGACCCGGTGCCCGAAGCCCATCAGCTTCTCCTTGCGGTCCAGGATGCCGCGCACCACCGCGCGGGCATCGCCGGTCTGCTCGGCTTCCTCGATCATGGGCAGCACTCGGGCCGGGGCGCCACCGTGCAACGGCCCGCTCATCGCGCCCACCGCACCGGATAGCGCCGCGGCCACGTCGGCACCGGTGGAGGCGATCACCCGGGCGGTGAAGGTGGAGGCGTTCATCCCGTGTTCGGCGGCGCTCACCCAGTACGCGTCTATCGCCTCGACGTGGCGGGGATCCGGATCGCCCTGCCAACGGGTCATGAAACGTGCTGTCACGGTGGGACATTCATCGATGGAACGCTGAGGGACGGCGGGCCGGCCGATGCCCCGGGCGGACTGCGCGACATAGGACAGGGCCATCACCGAGGCGCGAGCCAGCTGAGCGCGGGCAGTCTGGTCGTCGATGTCCAGCAACGGGGCGTAACCCCAGATCGGGGCCAGCATCGCCAGGCCCGCCTGCACGTCCACTCGCACATCGCCGGAGTGGATGGGTAGCGGGAACGGTTCGGCCGGGGCCAGCCCGTGGCCGAACTCGCCGTCGACCAGCAGGCCCCATACATCGCCGAAGGTGACGTGCTTGGTCACCAGATCCTCGAGGTCGACGCCGCGGTAACGCAGCGCCCCGCCGTCCTTGTCCGGTTCGGCGATCTCGGTGGTGAAGGCCGCGACGCCTTCCAGTCCGGCTACGAAGTTTTCCGGCACGGTCATGGGCGAGATTGTCGCATCCAGCGCCGGCGCGTCAATCAGCGGTCAGGACGGCGGTTATGCCTCAGGCGTAGCGTGGCCGGGTGACTAGCACCAGCGAGAAGCCGGAGGCGGATCGCGCATGAGCGACCAGCGAGAAGCCGGAGGCGGATCGCGCATGAGCGACCAGCGAGAAGCCGGAGGCGGATCGCGCATGAGCGCCGACAATGACCACCTGGCCGGGATGCGGGTCGAATACGGATCCGTGGAGAAGGACGGCAGCCCCGACCTGGATGCCGGCTGGCTCGCCGATGGCTGGCTGGCGCTGTTGCGATCGTGGCTCTCCGATGCCTGGGCGGCCGGGTTATCCGAGGCCAACGCCATGGTGCTGGCCACCGTCGACCAGCGGGGAAGGCCCGTGACCCGCACGGTGTTGTGCAAGGGCGTGGACGAATCCGGGATCAGTTTCTACACCAATTACGACTCCGCCAAAGGCGAGCAGCTGGCCGCCACGGCGTACGCGTCGGCGACCTTCCCGTGGTACGGGCTGGGGCGCCAGGTCCACATCCGGGGTCCGGTGACGAAGGTGTCCGCCGAGGCCACCGCCGAATACTGGGGCAAGCGGCCACGCGGATCGCAGCTGGGCGCCTGGGCGTCGCATCAGTCGCAGCCGATCGAGTCGCGCCGCGCGCTGCTTGATCAACTCGATGAGGTGACCGCCCGGTTCGCCGGTCAGGACACCGTGCCGGTGCCCCCGAACTGGGGTGGTTACCTGATCGCCCCCGAGGTCGTCGAATTCTGGCAGGGCCGGGAGAACCGGGTGCACAACAGGATTCGGGTGACCGAGGGCCGTATCGAGCGGCTCCAGCCGTGAAGCTTCCCGTCGCTTCGCTCGCCCGGGTGAAGCTTCCCGTCGCTTCGCTCGCCCAACGGTGAGAGGGCTGTTCGCCGACACCACACCGCTGAAAACCCCGGACTTCCGGCGGTTGTGGTTGGCCGGCATCGTCACCGTCATCGGCGGGAACCTGACCATCTTCGCGGTTCCCGTCCAGCTGTACGCACTCACCCAGAGCTCGGCCTATGTGGGGTTGTCGGGCCTGTTCGCGCTCGTGCCGCTGATCGTCTTCGGCCTGTGGGGCGGGGCGTGGGCCGACGCCATGGACCGCCGGCTGCTGCTGATCATCACCGCAGTCGGGCTGGCGGGGTCGTCGGTGTTGCTGTGGGTGCAGGCCGCGCTGGCATTGAACAACGTCTGGGTGGTGCTGTGCCTGCTGTCCCTGCAGCAGGTGTTCTACGCCGTGAACTCGCCGACCCGCGCGGCGGCCATCCCACGCATGCTGCCCGCCGAGCAACTGCCCGCCGCCAACTCGCTGAACATGACGGTGATGCAGTTCGGGGCGATCGTCGGTCCGCTGCTGGCCGGGATGCTGCTGCATTTCGTCGATCTGTCGACGCTCTATCTGATCGACGCGATCACCTGCATCACCCCGATCTGGGCGACGGTGCGGCTGGCGAAGATGCCGCCCACCGGTTCCGGTGAAGGGGCGGGCAAGTTCGGTTTCCGCGCGGTGCTCGAAGGGTTCCGCTATCTGGCCGGAAACCAGGTGGTGTTGATGTCTTTCGTGGTGGACCTGATCGCGATGATCTTCGGCATGCCGAGGGCGCTGTTCCCGCAGATGGCCCACGAGAGTTTCGGCGGGCCGGTGGAGGGTGGCACCACGATGGCGCTGCTGGCCGCGGCGATGTCGGTGGGCGCGGTCGCCGGCGGGGTGTTTTCCGGCTGGCTGCCCCGCATCCGTAGACAGGGCTTGACCGTGCTGGTCTGCATCGTGGTGTGGGGGCTGGCGATGCTCGGGTTCGGGCTGGCGACCGGCGCCGCCCATGGCACGTCGGGCGCGATGTTGTGGCTTGCGCTGGCGTTCTTGGCTCTCGGCGGCGGGGCGGACATGGTGTCGGCGGCCTTCCGATCGACCATCCTGCAAGAGGCCGCCTCCGACGACCTGCGCGGCCGCCTGCAGGGCGTGTTCACGGTGGTGGTCGCGGGTGGACCGCGCATCGCCGACGTGGCCCACGGCGCCGCGGCCGCGGCCATGGGCACCACGGTCGCCGCGGCGGGCGGTGGCCTGCTGGTGGTGATCGGGGTGGTGGTGGCCGCGCTGGCCGGTCCGGCGTTCGTGCGGTACCGGGTGCGGGCGTATCGACCGGAGGAGGCGTGACTGACAGTTACCATCCAGTAATGGCTGATGCCAGGAGAGGCACCGATCTCGGCCTGCGTGAGCGTAAGAAACAACGAACCCGCGCGACGCTGATCGACGCTGCGCTCGACCTTTGCCTGCGGCAGGGCTACGAGGGCACCACGGTCGACCAGATCGCGGCGGTGGCGGAGGTGTCGGCACGCACCTTCAGTCGCTACTTCGCCACCAAGGAGGCCGTCTTCCTCACCCTCATCGAAGATCTCGCGGACGAGATCGCCGATGAGATCAGCCGGCTGCCACGCCACCTCGGGCCGGTCGAAGCGCTGCGTGCCGCGCACGTGAAGGTGCTGACCCGGGTCGACGGTGAGACGGTCGGCCGGCTCACCAAGGACCGCATCGTGCTGATGCTTCGCATCATCAACTCCTCGGACGTGTTGCGCCAAGGCGCCTTCGAGTTCAAGCATCCGAGAGTCCTTGCCGTCCTGGCAGATCGGATGGGCGTGCCGGCCGATGACCGCCGGCTGCTGCTCGGGGTGTCGGTGTTCTCGTCGATCATCGTGGCCGCCTGCGGCGATCTGGTCGGGGATACCGACGGCGGTCCGCTGGGGCCGCTGCTCATGGTGGAGCGGTTGAATCAGGCGTGCATCCACACGGCGGAATTCGTCGCGGATCTCGATGTGGCGGCGCATGTCTGACCACGCCGGGGCGGGCCTGCGCGAGCGCAAGAAGCTCAAGACGCGCGCCACCCTGGTGGCCGTCGCGGCCGAGCTGTGTCAGCGCCAAGGGTTCGACAACACCACCGTGGAGCAGATCGCGGCCGCCGCCGATGTGTCTCCTCGCACGTTCAGCAGGTATTTCCCCACCAAGGCCGATGTCGTCGCCGCCCTGGCCGACGACATGGACACCTATGTCGCCGAGGCGCTGCGCCGTCAGCCCGCCGGGATCACCGCCTACGAGGCGCTGCTGAGGGCGCATCTGGAGATCTTCACGCCCCGGCGGGGGCACGAGTCGCCGGCCTTCACCCGGATGGCCGTGCTCATCTCCATCGTCAACGGGGCCACCTCCATGACGATGTCGCCGTTCGCCTTCAAGCAGCTGCGGGCGGGCACCTCGGTCGTCGCGCTTGCCGGATGGCTGGGTGTCGCACCGGGAGATCCGGCGGTGGCGCTGGTCGCCGACGTCTGGACCTTGTTGTTCTCGTCCTCGTTCGCCGGGCTCGGGTTGCCCGGCCAACCGCCGATCGAGTCGGGAGTGCTGTGCGAACGTCTGTCCGTCGCGTTCGACAGATTCCGGCGATCCTGGGAGCCGGTACCCCCCGCAAGCGGGCCGCAACGTTAACGACTACCGTCCAGTAGTGAAGCTCAGCCTACGACCACAGAAGGGGCTCCCGTGGCCGAAAACTCCAGCCCTGACCAAGTAGCGACCCTGTCGTATCCGGGTGGCTCATTGGACCTGGATATCGTCCGCGCAACCGAAGGTTCGGACGGTATCGCGCTCGGCAACCTGCTGGCCAAGACGGGCTACACGACGTTCGACGGCGGTTTCGTCAACACGTCGTCGACAAAGTCCGCGATCACCTACATCGACGGCGACGCCGGCATTCTGCGCTACCGCGGCTACCCGATCGAGCAGCTGGCCGAGAAGTCGACCTTCATCGAGGTCAGCTACCTGCTCATCTACGGTGAGCTGCCCACCACCGAGCAGCTGGAAGCGTTCACCACCCAGATCCAGCGGCACACCATGCTGCACGAGGATCTCAAGCGGTTCTTCGACGGCTTCCCGCGCAACGCGCACCCCATGCCGGTGCTGTCGTCGGCGGCCAATGCGCTGAGCGCCTACTACCAGGATTCGCTGGATCCGCTCGACAAGGAGCAGGTGGAGCTCTCCACCATCCGGTTGCTGGCCAAGCTGCCGACCATCGCGGCCTACGCCTACAAGAAGTCGGTGGGGCAGCCATTCCTGTACCCGGACAACTCGCTGACGCTGGTGGAGAATTTCCTCCGGATGACGTTCGGTTTCCCGGCCGAGCCCTATGAGCTGGACCCCGAGATCGTGCGGGCCCTGGACATGCTGTTCATCCTGCATGCCGACCACGAGCAGAACTGCTCGACCTCGACGGTCCGGCTGGTGGGTTCGTCGCAGGCCAACCTGTTCACCTCGATCTCCGGCGGCATCAACGCGCTGTGGGGCCCGCTGCACGGCGGCGCCAACCAGGCCGTGCTGGAGATGCTGCAGAAGATCAAGGACGGCGACGACGACGTGCAGACCTTCGTCAAGAAGGTGAAGAACCGCGAAGAAGGTGTCAAGCTCATGGGCTTCGGGCACCGGGTCTACAAGAACTACGACCCGCGGGCGCGCATCGTCAAGGAGCAGGCCGACAAGATCCTGGCCAAGCTCGGCGTCAACGACGAGTTGCTCGACATCGCCAAGCAGCTCGAGGAGATCGCGCTGACCGACGACTTCTTCATCGAGCGCAAGCTCTACCCGAACGTCGATTACTACACCGGCGTCATCTACCGCGCGATGGGCTTCCCGACCCGCATGTTCACCGTGCTGTTCGCGCTCGGCCGGCTGCCCGGATGGATCGCGCACTGGCGTGAGATGCATTCCGAGCCCGGCAAGATCGGCCGCCCGCGGCAGATCTACACCGGTTACACCGAGCGTGACTACGCAGCTATCGACGGCCGCAGCTAGATTCCGCGAGCAGACACAGACTTCCGCCTTTTCAGCTGAAAAGGCGGAAGTTTCTGTCTGCTCAGCGGACAGCGTTTGCACAGGTAAAGATTGTAAGTTCACAATAGTTGTGTGAATGAAACCATCAGTACTCTGACCCCGCGGCGCAAAGCCGTCGTGCTGATGTCGTGTTGCCTGAGCCTGCTGATCGTCTCGATGGACGCCACCATCGTCAACGTGGCCATCCCGTCCATCCGGACCGATCTCGGTGCCACGCCGGCCCAGCTGCAGTGGGTGGTCGACATCTACACCTTGGTGCTGGCCTCACTGCTGATGCTCTCCGGTGCCATGGGTGACCGGTTCGGGCGTCGCCGCGTCTTCCAGATCGGCCTGCTGGTTTTCGCCGGTGGCTCGCTGCTGTGCAGCCTGGCCCCCGGGATCGAAACCCTGATCGCCGCCCGCTTCCTGCAGGCGATCGGCGGTTCGATGCTCAATCCTGTTGCGCTGTCCATTATTTCGCAGGTATTCACCGGGAAGGTGGAGCGCGCCCGAGCTCTGGGGTTCTGGGGTGCGGTGGTCGGCATCTCGATGGCCCTGGGGCCGACGGTGGGCGGTCTGCTCATCGAGTACGTCAGCTGGCGCGCGGTGTTCTGGATCAACCTGCCGATCTGCGCGGCCGCGATCGTGCTGACCGCCCTCTTCGTGCCGGAAACCAAATCGCTCACCATGCGCAATGTGGACCCGGTGGGCCAGGGACTGGCGGTGACGTTCCTGTTCGGTGTGGTGTTCGCGCTCATCGAGGGCCCCGCGATGGGCTGGGCCAATCCGCGGGTGATCGTGGGTGCGGTACTGGCCGTGCTGGCTTTCGCGGCGTTCCTGCGCTACGAGTCCCGCCGCCACGACCCATTCATCGACCTACGGTTCTTCCGTAGCGTGCCGTTCGCGTCCGCGACGCTGATCGCCATCAGCGCCTTCTCCACCTGGGGTGCGTTCCTGTTCATGATGTCGCTCTACCTGCAGGCCGAACGGGGGTTCTCGGCGATGCACACCGGGCTGATCTACCTGCCGATCGCCATCGGAGCCCTGCTGTTCTCGCCGCTGTCGGGCCGGCTGGTGGGGCGCTACGGTGCGCGACCGTCGCTGCTGGCGGCCGGACTGCTCATCACGCTGGCGTCCTTCTTGCTGACATTCCTGACGGCGACGACGCCGGTGTGGGCGCTGTTGGTGGTCTTTGCGGTGTTCGGTATCGGCTTCTCGATGGTCAACGCCCCGATCACCAACGCGGCGGTCAGCGGGATGCCCTTGGACCGGGCCGGTGCGGCCTCGGCGGTCACCAGTACCAGTCGCCAGATCGGCGTGAGTATCGGTGTGGCGCTGTGCGGTTCGGTCACCGGTATCACGGTGCTGTCCGGCCACGTGGATTTCATGAGCGCCGCCCGTCCGCTGTGGCTGCTCTGTGTCGGGCTCGGGGTGCTGATCACCGTGCTCGGCTTCGTCTCCACCTCACCGCGCGCGCTGGCCTCGGCCCAACGGTTGGTGCCGCTGATCGAGGGGCAACACAAGGCGGCCGCCCATGTCCGATAGTCCACTGGCCGACGACGTGTGGCAGCGGATGGCCGCCCTTGTGCACGAGAACCGCGGTGACTGGAAACGTGCGGTGATCGACCGGTCCGGTCTGCCATTCAGCCGGATCCGGGTGCTGCGAAGGCTGGCCCGCAACCCGATGACCGTCAAGGAACTCGCCGAGGCGGCCACCATGGACGCCCCCGCCGCAACGGTGGCCGTCAACGATCTGGAAGAGCGCGGGCTGGTGTTGCGCCAGACCAATCCGCAGAACCGGCGCTGCAAGGTGGTCTCACTGACCGAGCAGGGGCATGCGCTGGCCGCCGCGGTGGAAGCGGTGCAGGATCCCGCCCCTGCCGCCCTGGCCACCCTGAATGAATCGGATCTGGTTGCACTGCAGGCTATTTTGCGGAAGCTAGCTCTCTAGGACGGCCATCGCCGCGTTGTGCCCGCCGATACCGGAGACCGCCCCGCCGCGCCGCGATCCGGAGCCGCACAACAAGATCCGCGGATGCCCGGTCGCCACACCCCAACGCTGCGCCGGGGTGCCCAGCGGTTCGTCGTCCTCGGCGAACGGCCAACTCAGCCCGCCGTGGAAGATGTTGCCCGCCGTCATGCCCAGGATGTTGTCCAGGTCGACGGTGGTCTTCGCCTCGATGCACAGCCGGCCGGCGGCATCCTCGGCCACCACATCCTGAATCGGCTCGGCCAGAACGGAATTCAAGGACTCCAGGGCAGCGGCCGTGAGCCGGTCGCGGGCCCGGTCCGGATCGGAGCCGACGGACAGGCTGTGTGGGGTGTGCAACCCGAACACCGTCAGGGTATGTGCACCGCTGTCGCGCAGCCGCGCGGACAGGATGCTGGGGTCGGTCAGTGAGTGGCAATAGATCTCGCAGGGCAGCGGTTCGGGAACGTGGTGCCCGGCGGCTGCGGTGTAGGCGCTCTCCAATTGGCCGAGCGTCTCGTTGATGTGGAAGGTACCGCCGAAGGCCTGTTCGGCGGTGACGGAGCTGTCCCGCAGCCGGGGCAGTCGGCGCAGCATCAAGTTGACCTTGATCTGGGACCCCGGCGCCGAGGCGGGCGCCGGCTCGTCCAGCAGCCCGGCCAGCACCGTGGGAGTCACCCCGGCCAGCACATGGGTGCCGGACACGCTGTGGTCCTGACCATCGGCCCGGTATCGCACCTGCCCGTCCGGAGTGATCGCGAAAACCTCTGCACCGGTGGTGATTTCAGCTCCGAAGCCGCTGGCTGCCGCGCTAAGTGCACCGGTGACCGCGCCCATCCCCCCGATCGGGACGTCCCAGTCACCGGTGCCGCCGCCGAGCAGGTGATACAGGAAGCACACGTTCTGGATCAGCGACGGATCCTCGGTCGAGGCGAACGTGCCGATCAGCGCATCGGTGGCGATCACCCCGCGCACCAGGTCGTTGCGCACCGCCGCGGTGATGGCCTGCCCGATCGGGGCCTCGACGATGTCGTGCCATGCGGTGGCCGCGTCGGCCCCGCCGGCCAGCACCCGCGCTCGGGCCGCCGAGCGCGTCTGCAGCGGTTGCAGCAGTGTCGGCCAGAGAGCCTTGGTGAGCAGCCCGGTGCGCCGGTAGAACTCCGCGAAACCGGCGGCGTCGGACCCGGCGCCGATGACGTCGAAGGTGTTGTGCGGCCCGAGCAGCAGACCCGTGGTCGCGCCGGTGGTCGGATCCGGGGTGTAGGAGGAATGCCGGCGCCGGGCCAACCGGATCCGGGCGCCCAGGTCGTCGATGATGCGGCGCGGCAGCAGGCTCACCAGATAGGAGTACCGGGACAGTCGGGCGTCGATTCCGTCGAAGGCATGCGCCGAGACGGCCGCCCCGCCCACGTGGTCGAGGCGCTCCAACAGCCGGACCCGGCGTCCCGCGCGCGCCAGATATGCGGCGGCGACCAGACCGTTGTGTCCGCCGCCGACGATGACGACGTCGAACTGCGCGTATGCCACCCTCAGCCCAGGTAGCCCTCGACCTCGTCGGCGGGGCGGGCCGCGGCGTCATCGGGGTTACCGCCGGATTCGCGCAGCGCCCGCCGCTGCCGCAGCAGATCCCAACACTGGTCGAGCTGCACCTCGATGGAGCGCAGGCGCTTGTGTTCGGTGGATTCGTCGATCTCGCGGTGCTGCAGCGCGGTGCGCAGCTCCTGCTCTTCGGCGACGAGCTTGTTGACTTCGGAGAGGATGTCCGCATCGGTGGCCATGAAGCCAGTGTGCCCGACTACGGTGGACAAGCGTGGCAACAAAACCAGAGATCGAATTTCCGGACGGCCCGGCACCCACCGAGCTCGTCATCGAGGACGTCACCGTCGGCGACGGTGACGAAGCAGTACCGGGCGGGACTGTCGAGGTGCACTACGTCGGCGTCGAGTACGACACCGGCGAGGAGTTCGACAGCTCGTGGAACCGCGGCGAGTCGATCTCGTTCCCGCTGCGCGGCCTCATCCAGGGCTGGCAGGACGGGATCCCGGGGATGAAAGTCGGTGGCCGGCGCAAGCTGACCATCCCACCCGAGCAGGCCTACGGTCCGGCCGGTGGTGGTCATCGGCTGTCCGGCAAGACATTGATCTTTGTGATCGACCTGCTGAACGCTCGCTGAGCTACGGCTCGAATGTCCGGTCAGGACACGCCGCAGCGCGATATGCGTGCCCTGACCGGACAGTCGGCGGTGCCGGAACCGTGCACCATTTCGTGGGGTAGATCACCCTGCGGTGACATTCGGATCGGCGATCCTTTCGCGACTACACCTTGCAGAGGCCTCGATATGTGGGCTTTTCCCGGTTGTACACGCGAACAAAGGATCGACGGTCATGACCGACCCGCAACTCACTGCCCAACCCGCCCCTGCCAAAACGCGGTGGTGGCGCACCAAGAAGGCCCGGCTGGCATTCACCATCGTCGGCGTCGCGCTGATCATGCTGGCCAAATTCAGTCTCGCCGAGAAACGCGAAGTGCAGCGAGCGACCGATGCGGCCAAGCAGGAGATCACGAGTTTCCTTGTCGGAGATTGTGTTGCGCTCGGGGGCGAAGGTACTGACGTGCACCGCACCGACTGCGGCACCGATCCCAGCTTCACGGTCGGCGCGGTGCTGGACAGCGACCGGCCGTGCGCCAACCCCAATTACGTCAGCTATGACTGGAGTCTGGACCACCACGCGGTCGGCCGGCTCTGCCTTGTCGAGAACCTCACCGCGGGGCACTGCTATCACCCCACTGCAGGCGGCAAGAACCTCGAATTGACCGACTGTGCCAGCACCGACGACAAGGCGTACAGGGTGGTGCAGCGATTCGATTCCGTCGCCGCCCAGTGCCCGGAAGACACCGCCACCTACACCTATCCCGACCCGGTGCGGGCCTACTGCTTGACGCCCGTCGCCGGCACGGACTCCTCGCCGAGCTAGCGTCCGGCTAAGCCGGCCCCGGCAACCGCAGCAGCAACCGCACTCCACCGAGCGGGCTGGCCTCCAAAGATGCGCTGCCGCCGTGCAATTCGGCCTGCTGAGCCACCAGCGCCAAGCCCAGACCAGACCCGGAATGCGAGGCCGTCGATCCGCGGGAGAACCGCTCGAAGACCCGGATGCGTTCCTCCTCCGGTAAGCCGACCCCGTCGTCATCGACGGCGATCTCCACCCCGGCCCGGGAGGCCACCGCCGACAGCTGGATCCGGGTCGCGTTGCCGTGTTTGACGGCATTGGCGATCGCATTGTCGACCGCCAGCCGCAAGCCGGCGGGCAGTCCGAGGATCAGTACCGTCGGCGCGGGCACCAGGGACACGTCCAGATCGGGATACACGCGCATGGCGTCGTGCGCGGCGCGGTCGAGCAACTCGCTGATATCGACCGGCACGTGGTCGTCGGAGGTGGTCAACTGGCCCTGGGCCAGGCGCTCCAGCGCCGTCAGGGTCGCCTCGATCCGGGTCTGGGTGCGGATGACGTCGCCGAGTACTTCCTTGCGTTGCTCGTCGGGCATCTCCAGGGTGTCCAGCACCTCGAGGTTGGTGCGCATCGCCGTCAGCGGGGTGCGCAGTTCATGGGATGCGACGGCGGCGAAATCCCGGGCCGACTCGAGGGCCGCCTTGGTGCGCTGCTGCTCGTCGCCGATGCGGGCCAGCATGCCTTCCACCGCTTCGCCGATCTCGGTGGCTTCCCACACCCCGCGCACATGGACCTCTTCGGGGTTGGACTGGGAGTTGATGGCCCTGGCCTGCTGGGCCAGCCGCCGGAAGGGCGTGATCATGATGGCCGAAATCACGAAACCCACGACGGCCGTGCCGCCGATGACGAGCCCGCAGATCAACAGCACGCGCCGGTGCTGGGAATCGATCTGATGCTCGGTTTCGGCGACCGGTGCGCCCAGGGCCACCGAGGCCTGCCCGGCGCTGAAGGTTCGCACCCGGTATTCGACGCCGTTGATGGTGGTGGTGGCGAAACCGTCGGGGAACTCCGGCAGCACGATGTCTTCGGGTGCGGACACGGTGGCTCCGCCGATGCGGGCGGTACGCACCAGCCCGGCGTTGGGCGCGGGCTCATCGGTGTGATCGTTGAGGGCGCTGCTGAGCAGCGTGGTGACGTCGCCGAGACTGCTGATCGAGTCCAGCCGCCGGTCCAGCTGGCTGTACTGCTCGTTGGTGATGCCGATCCACACCCAGGTGCCGATCGTGATGACGGTCATGATCACGGAGAACGCCGCCACCAGGACGATGGAGCGTAGGGACAGGGCCCGTTTGGGGAGTCCCAAGAGCCGGTACAGCCGGTCGTTCAGGTCCATCCGGACCTACTGCTGCCTGAGGACGAACCCCACACCGCGGACCGTGTGCAGCAGTCGCGGCGCACCGCCGGCCTCCAGCTTGCGGCGCAGGTATCCGATGAAGACGTCCACCACATTGGTGTCGGCGGCGAAGTCGTAACCCCACACCAACTCCAGCAGCTGGGCGCGGGACAGTACCGCGGTCTTGTGCTCGGCGAGCACGGCCAGCAGGTCGAACTCGCGTTTGGTCAGGTCGACATCGGCGCCGTTGACCCGGGCACGCCGGCCCGGGATGTCCACCTCGAGTGGACCCACCGAGATGGTCTCCGACGAGAACGTCGCGGTCGACCCGCGCCGGCGCAGCAATGCCTTGACCCGGGCCACCAGCTCCTGCAGCACGAACGGCTTGACCAGGTAGTCGTCGGCGCCGGCCTCCAGCCCGGACACTCTGTCGTCCACCGAGCTGCGGGCCGACAGCACACACACCGGCACATCGTTGTCCATCGCGCGCAGGGCGGTGACCACGCTGACGCCGTCCAGGACGGGCATGTTGATATCCAGCACGATCGCGTCCGGACGGGTCTCGGTGGCGCTGCGCAGCGCCTCGGCGCCGTCGACCGCCGTGGTGACCTCGAACCCGGACAGCCGCAGGCCGCGTTCCAGCGAGGCCAAGACGTCGGGATCGTCGTCGACGACGAGGACCCGGGGTGAGGCTGCTGCACTGTCCATGGGGCCCATCTTGCCCGATGCGGTACGGCTATCGCGGCAGGCACGTCCCGGACATCATTCGGTGCTAGCATCCGGCATTTATGCAGGCATTGACGCCGCGGGTAATCGTCCAGCCCGATGACGGCGTCGAACCTGTACGGCAATTCGTCGCGGCGGCCGAAAAATCTTTGCTCATCAAACAATTCACCTTCACCGAAGAATCGGTGCTGCAAACGGTGATCGAGCGGCACAACGCGGGTGTCGACGTGCGGGTGATGCTGAACCCGGCCCGCTCCGGCGGGGACCGCGCCAACGACGATTCGTTCACCCGGCTGCAGGGCGCCGGTGTGAACGTGGCGTGGACCAACCCGAAGTTCTATGTCACGCACGAGAAGTCGATCGTCGTCGACGGGCGGGCCGCGCTGGTGGCCACGTTCAACCTCTGCGAGAAGTACTTCACCCTCACCCGCGACTACGGCGTCGTCACCACGGTGCCGCAACACGTGGCGCAGATCGTCGATGCGTTCAACGCGGACTGGGAGCACCACGACGATTGGCATCCGGCGGTGTTCGAGGGGCTGTTGTGGAGCAATTCGAATTCGCGATATCACATGGCGCAATTCATCGACAGTGCCCGGCGCCGGCTCGATATTCAACATCCGAAATACGTGGACGCGGTGATTCTCGACCACATTGCGGCCGCGGCCGGGCGCGGCGTGAAGGTGCGCGTGCTGTGCGGCGGGAAGCACGGCATCAGCGAGTGGGACATCCTGGACACCTTCGCCTCGCTGCGCACCCTGCGCCGGTTCGGCGTGAAGGTGCACAAGCAGAAGAACCTGCGGGTGCACGCGAAACTGCTCATCGCCGATGACGCGCACGCGTTGGTCGGCTCGATGAACATCGACCGCAGTGCCTTCGACCTGCGCCGCGAGCTCGGCGTCATCGTCGAGGACCCCGAGGCCGTCGCCCGGCTGGGCGGGATCTTCGCCTTTGACTGGGAGTCCTCGCATCAGTACGAGCCGCCGGATCCGCTGCGGCCCGGGGATCATGGCGAGGACGATTTCCCGCATGATCCGGACTTGATGCATGAGTGAATTCGGCGGGCAGAAGCGCAGCGACCCGGGGATCGATGGAGCGCGGGTGTCCTTGGTGGAACTGGCGCTCACGTTCAACCACATCGCCCTGGCGTCGTTCGGTGGTGGACTCTCGGCCTGGTCGCGGGAAGTCCTGGTGGTCGAGAAGGAGTGGCTGGGCGAGGCGGAGTTCCTGTCGGCGATGACGATGTGCCGGATTCTGCCGGGCGCCAATCAGGTCAACATGGCCGTCTTCGCGGGCACCAAGATGCGCGGCCTGGCCGGAGCGGTCGCGGCCGTCGTCGGCCTGTGCCTGATGCCGCTGGTGATCATCCTGGCGCTGTCGTTCGTCTACTTCCGCTTCAAGGAAGTGCCTGCGGTCAAAGGGGTGCTGCACGGCGCGTCGGCCGCGGCGGTGGCGCTGACGCTGACGATGGTGATCAAGACGGGCCAGAAATGCCTCACCGGGGTGGTGCCGGTGCTGCTGTTCGGCGGGGCGTTCCTGCTCAACGGGTTGTTGCGCTGGCCGCTGCTGGGGACGCTGGCGATCCTGGCGCCGCTGAGCCTGATCTGGGCCTGGCCACGGGGGCGTGAGCAGGTGAAGTCGTGAGCACTTACCTGCAGATCGCCGGCCTGTTCGGGATGCTCTCGCTGCTGTCCATCGGCGGCGGCAACGTGGTGCTGCCGGAGATGCACATGCAGGCGGTCAACCATCGGCACTGGCTGACCAACGGCCAGTTCGCCGACCTGTTCTCCATCTCGCAGACCGCGCCGGGGCCCAGCATCCTGATCGTGTCGATGGTGGGCTACGGCGCGGGTCTGCACGTCGGAGGTGTGCCCGCGGCGATCCTGGGTGGGTTGATCGCGATGGTGGCGATGGTGCTGCCCGCGGCATCGTTCGTCTACGTCGTGACGCTGTTCTGGCAGCGCGCGGCGAAGTCCAAACTGCGCATCGCCGTCGAGAAGGGCTTCGCGCCGCTGACGGTCGGGCTCATCCTGGCCACCTCGCTGGTGATGAGCCGGGCCGCCGACCACGACTGGCGGGCGTACGCCGTCACCGCCGTGTGCACCGGGATCTTCCTGGTCAGCAAGATCAATCCGCTGTTCATCGTCGCCGGTGCCGGCGCCATCGGGTATCTCGGGTTTGTCTGACAGCCCACAGGGGAATGCCATTGACCTCAATCTATGTTGAGGTTTTAGCGTCGAGTTGCGAACGGTTATTCGGTTGCCCGGCGTGGGAACATCGGAACCGGGGGTTCCCGGGGCGAGCGAAGCGACGGAGAAGACGTCAGTGCCGACGTAGATGTCGGTGACGTGAGTTAGACAGTCTTAGTGGGTGGGGTCATGGATACGGACGGAAGTGCGCTGCGCGGGGCACCGGCCATTGCGCCGCCGCCGCGCCGTATCCGCGCGACCTCGGACATCCTGCGCCTGCTGCCGTACCTGAAGCCCTACCGAGTGCGCTGGGCCGTCATGGTGCTGGCCGCATTCGTCAGCCTGGGTGCCACGGTGTCGATCCCGCTGATCACCAAGGCGGTGATCGACGGGCCGATCCGCCACCAGGACGAGCGCGGACTGTGGATCCTGGGCTCGGCCGCCACCGCCGTCGGCGTATCCGAGGCCGTGCTGTGGTTCATCCGCCGCTGGCTGGTGGCCCGCGCCACCATGGGTGTGGAAGCCGATATCCGCAAGGACCTCTACGCGCGGCTGCAGATCCTGCCGATGAACTTCCACGGCCGGTGGCAGTCCGGGCAGCTGCTGTCGCGGGTGATGAACGACCTCGGCACCATCCGGCAGTTCCTGTCCTTCGGTCTGCTGTTCCTGATGCTCAACTTCGTCCAGATCGTCGTCGTGACATCGATCCTGCTGGCGATGTACTGGCCGCTCGGGGTCGTCGTGGTGCTGTCCATCGCGCCGATCACCGCGACGGTGCTGCACTTCCAGCGGCAGTTCACCAAGCTGTCCCGACAGGCGCAGGACCAGTCCGGCAACGTCGCCACCCACGTCGAGGAGCAGGCCCTCGGGATGCGGGTGGTCAAGGCGTTCGGCCGGGAGGAGTACGCCTACGAGCGGTTCGACGAGCGGGCCTCCGACCTGTTCGACACCGAGGTCCGCAAGGTCGGCGTGTCCGCGAAATTCTGGACACTCCTGGAGGTCATCCCGACTGTCACGCTGATCGTCGTCCTCGGCGTCGGTGCCTATGCGGCGGGCCACGGGCTGGTCACCATGGGCACCCTGGTCGCGTTCATCACGATGATGCTGTCGCTGGTGTGGCCGATCGCCTCGCTGGGCTTCCTGCTGTCGATGACGCAGGAGGCAATGACGGCGGCCAACCGGGTCACCGAGATCTTCGACGCGCCACGCGAGATCACCGACGGGCCGGACGGCGCCACCCCGCGCGGCGGTCGGCTGGAACTCGTCGACGTCGGCTTCCGGTTTGCAGACAGCTCTGACTGGGCCTTACGGCATGTGAACCTGGCCGTCGAGCCGGGGGAGACCATCGCCCTGGTGGGTTCCACCGGGTCGGGCAAAACGGTGCTCGCCGCCCTGTTGTCCCGGCTCTACGACGTCACCGAGGGTCGGATCATGTTGGACGGCAAAGATATCCGCGACCTGTCACTGCCGGCGTTGCGGCGCGCGGTGGCCACCGCGTTCGAGGACCCGACGCTGTTCTCCATGTCGGTGCGGGAGAACCTGCAACTCGGTAACCCCGTCGCGAGCGAGGAGCAGCTCGCCGAAGCGGTCCGGGTGGCGGCTGCCGAGTTCGTCTACGATCTGCCGTTCGGTCTGGACACCCGCATCGGCGAACAGGGCATGAGCCTGTCCGGTGGTCAGCGGCAACGGCTTTCGCTGGCGCGTGCCATCCTGGCCCAGCCGTCGGTGCTGGTGCTCGACGACACCTTGTCCGCGCTCGACGTCCACACCGAGGCCGTCGTCACCGAGGCGCTGGGCCGGGTGCTGCGCGAGGTCACCGGCATCGTGGTGGCGCACCGCGCCTCGACGGTGTTGCTCGCCGACCGGGTCGCGCTGCTCGAGGGCGGCACCATCACACATATCGGCACGCACGGCGAACTGCTGGCCGGCGTGCCCGAATACCGCTATCTGCTGGCTGCCGACGACGAGCTCGATGACGGCGCCGAGCGCGCCTGCGACTGGGAAAACGACGAATGCCGTTCTCAGCTGGAGCATCTGCACCTGGAGGATGAAGCGCTGACCACCTGGGAGCGTCAGCGATGAGCACCACGGACTGGCGCGGACAGGCGGTCGAGTCCGCCGACGATTCGGTGATCGACGAAACCGTGTCGCGGCGCGGCGAAGCGCGCGCCCTGTTGTTCTCACTACTGCGGCCCTACCGCGCGGTCATCGCGGTGCTGGCGATCATCGTCGTGGTCGAGAACGCCGCGCGGCTGTCGGTGCCCATCCTGGTGCAGCGCGGGATCGATCATGGCATCCCGCCGATCCTGGCCGACGGTTCGGCGCGCGAACTGGTGGTCATCCTGGCGGTGCTGTGCGGTGTGGTCATCCTGCAGGCCGGCAGCCGCATGGTGTTCCTGCGCCGGTCCGGACGCATCGGCCAGCGGGTGCTGCTGGAATTGCGGCGCAAGCTGTTTCGTCACTTCCAGCGTCTCGACGTGGCCTTCCACGACCGCTACACGTCGGGCCGGGTGGTCGCCCGGTCCACCAATGACATCGAGGCCATCCAGGAGATGCTGTCGACGGGGTTCGACGGGCTGATCACCGCCGTGCTGACGATGTGTGGCACCGCAGTGCTCCTGTTGGTGCTGGACTGGCGGCTGGGCCTGATGTGCTTGTGCGCCTTCCCCATTCTGGTCGGGCTGGTGTGGTGGTTCCGTACCGAATCGTCGAAGACCTACTTGTTGGTGCGCGAGGCTGCGGCACTGGTCATCGTGCAGTTCGTCGAGACCATGACCGGCATCAAGGCCGTGCAGGCGTATCGCCGCGAGCCGCGCAACCAGGAGATCTTCGAAGACGTTGCCGACCAGTACAAGTCGATCAACGAGCGCGCCTTCAAACTGATGGCGATCTTCATGCCCAGCGTGCGGTTGGTCGGCAACATCGCCACCGGGGTGGTGCTGCTCTACGGTGGCTACCTGGTGCTCGAAGGTCGGATGACGCTCGGCACGCTCACCGCGTTCCTGCTGTACCTGCGCATCTTCTTCGAGCCGATGCAGGAGATCTCGCAGTTCTTCAACACCTTCCAGTCGGCGTCGGCCGCGCTGGAGAAGATCTCCGGGGTGATGGCCACCGAGCCCGGGATCCGCGATCCGTCGGATCCGGTGCGGTTGGCAGCGGTGCGCGGGGAAGTCGACTTCCGCGATGTGCGCTTCGATTATGTGCCGGGCCGCCCGGTGTTGCCGGATCTGACGCTGAACCTGCCTGCCGGGCAGACGGTGGCGCTGGTGGGGACCACGGGTGCGGGCAAGACCACCATCGCCAAACTCATTGCGCGGTTCTATGACCCGGTCTCGGGTGTGGTCAGCCTGGATGGGGTCGACCTGCGCGATATCGAGCAGGCCGAACTGCGCCGGCACGTGGTGATGGTGACCCAGGAGAACTTCATGTTCGAGGGCACCGTCGCCGACAACATCCGCTTCGGCAGGCCGTCTGCGACCGATGCCGAGGTGCGCGCCGCCGCGGAGGCCGTCGGCGCGGACCGGTTCATCGACGCCCTGCCTGAGGGGTACGCCACCGATGTCGCCAAACGCGGTGGCCGGCTCTCGGCGGGGCAGCGTCAGCTCATCGCGTTCGCGCGGGCGTTCCTGGCCGATCCCGCGGTGCTGATCCTGGACGAGGCGACGTCCTCGTTGGACATCCCGAGCGAGCGCCTGGTGCAACGGGCTCTGGTGACGGTGCTGGCCGACCGCACCGCCGTGGTGATCGCGCACCGGCTCTCCACGGTGTTGAGCTCCGATCGGGTGCTGGTGCTGGAGCACGGGCGGATCGTCGAGGACGGGTCGCCCAATGAATTGATCGATGCAGGCGGGCATTTCGCCGGGTTGTACCGGGCGTGGGAGGACTCGCTGGCGTAGGTCGTGACCATCGGGTGACTGTGGGCGCTGTGCACGCCGAATCGCGCAAGTGCGTACACGGCCCCCACTGTCGGCGGCGCTACAGGGGGCCGATGACCAGCGGCAAGCGCTCGCTATCTCGAGGCGGTCAGCTTCGTCGGACGGGGTGACACCCGAAGAGACGTAGCCCCGGCCGGTCCCCTGTGCCCGGAATCAGGTACTGCACTACTCACGTCCCCGGACCGGACGGGAAATACGTTCATCACGAGCCCGCTGTCGCGGGTCCCGACATGAACAAGAAGGGATGTGAGTGACATGCCCGCCTACACCAAAGACGACATCGCCCGCGCCATCATCGGTGAGGGCTCCCGCCGTGGCATCAGTGCTCGCGGAATCCAAATCGCCCTCGCGACAGCACTTGTCGAATCCAATCTGACGATGTACGCCAACAACGGCGACCCCGAATCACTGCGGTTCCCGCACGACGCCTTGTCCTTCGACGCCAACTCGGTCGGCGTC
This sequence comes from Mycobacterium sp. BMJ-28, assembly GCF_054404835.1. NCBI lineage: Bacteria > Bacillati > Actinomycetota > Actinomycetes > Mycobacteriales > Mycobacteriaceae > Mycobacterium > Mycobacterium sp. BMJ-28. Next base: position 832,493 of record NZ_CM136783.1, read on the forward strand.
TTTCAGCAGCGTGCGCCGTGGTGGGGGACGGTCGAGGATCGGATGGACCCGGCGCGCTCGGCCGGCCTGTTCTACGCGGCCCTGCAGCGTCTGGACTACGACTCCACCGCGCACTCTCCCGGCTGGTATGCCCAGCAGGTCCAGCGATCGGCGTTTCCGAGTCGCTATGACGAGCGCTTCGCTGCGGCGACACAGATCTACAACCGGCTCGCGGCCGAAGTCTCCGCGACGGATAGTCCCAGGACACCTGATGCGGTGGTACTGGCCGTGGCCACCGCCGTGGGCAAGACCGTATCTGCCCCGCCGTTCCGCCAACTCGACTTCATCACCGGTGGCGGACGCTCCCCACGCACCCGCAAGCCCACGAACTGGTTGCTGCATACCGAGGAGGGCAACTCGTCGGCCGAACAACTGGCCCGCTACTGCGACGGGTCGCACAACGTCTCTTACCACTACACCTTGCGTGACGGCGTGTTGTGCAAGGTGGTCGACACCGACTCCGCCAGCTGGTCGGTGTTGTCGGCGAACGCCTTCACCCTCAACCTGTGCTTCGCCGGATCCAAGGCGGGGTGGTCGCGTGCGCAGTGGCTGGCGATCGAATCCGATATCGAGATCGCGGCCTACATCGCCGCCAGGGACTGCGGAATCTATTCGATCCCAGCCGATGTCATCATGCCGCCGTACCACGCCGCGCCGGGCATCAGCGATCACAAGTACGTGACCGAGGAACTGCACATCGGTACTCATCACGACGTCGGTGACAACTTCCCGTGGGATGTGTTCGCCCAGTACGTCAACAAGTACGCGACTGCGGTACTCACGGGGACGAACGCGGGCACCGGCACGGTTTCACAAACCGGTGTGGTGCTGCAGCGCGGGTCCACCGGCCCGATGGTCGAGAAGTTACAGGAACGTCTGCGTACTGCTTATTCGGCCTACGCCGGGCACTTGGTCGTCGACGGTAGCTACGGTGCACTGACCGAAGCCGCGGTGCGCGAATTCCAGCACCGCGCAGGGCTGACGGTCGACGGGATCGCCGGACCTGTGACGTTGGCTGCGCTGGGCCTCAAACTCTGAAAGGATCTGCGCCGCAAGGTATATGACCTTCCAGTGAAGTGAGGTGAGAACACGATGTCTGTGGTGCCAGCAACAAAGGTCGGCGACACCGACCCCACCATCCCGCAAGCCAAGGGCTACCTCCGTCGATTCAGTTACGGCAGAGGGCTCGACGCCGGCCCGATATACACCGAACTGTTCGGCTCGGTGCTGCGCACGTTCGCGGCGGCCCGCAACAGGGAGATCGACCGCGGCGACAGACTCGGTCCGAAGATCAACACCGATGGAGTTTTCGACCCGGTGATGAAGGTGCAGCTCGAGATCGTGCAGCGCGGCGCGCCGCTGCCGCCAACGCCGATCGCCCATCGGAAGATCTATTTCTACTCGGCACCGGGCAGTGGTGCAGACTTCAACATCGGTCCGTCCTGGGATGTCGGCGAGTATGCGCGCAATATCCTCAACATCAACCACATTCCGCTGCAGTTCCCCAAGGGCGGCTACCTCGGCCTCATGGGTGGTGATCCCGGTCTGAGCTACGTCGACGTCATCACCGCCGAGGATGAAGATCTTGCACAACAACTTTCGGTGAATCCCGACATCGATGACCCAGAGCTCGAGCTGTGGTTCAGCGGGTACTCGCAGTCCGCGGACGGTATGAAGCGCAGTATCCTGCGACTGTTCGGCTCGGGTGGAAAATTCGAGCACCTGCGCAGCCGGATCAACGGTCTTGTGTTGTTCGGTGATCCGTCTCGTCAACCCGGGCCGGCGCGGATCAGTAGCATTCCCGCGCTCTACCGCAATCCGCCCGGTTGGGGCATCAGCCGGCTGCTCGTACCCGACTGGCTGAATGCCATCACCTACTCGATCACCACCGAAGGTCCGAGCGGACCGGATATGTACGCATGCACCGCCGGCGACAACGTCCCGCCCGACGATGAGACGCTGCTGCCGCTGTTCTATGAATGGTTCGTCCAGGCCGAAACGGAACTCCCGTTCGTCGGATTCTCGGCGAGCATCATCATCCCGGCCCTGACCAGTTATCTCGGGATAGTCGGTCTTTTCGTCGGACCGGCGGTCGCCGGCCTCGCCGGCATCAGCCTGGAGTTCGCCGGCATGCTCGTCAACAGCTACGGCGGCAAAAGCGCCGATCCGGAGAAGGTGGCGTTCCTCAAGGCGAATGTGCTGGTTTCCCCGCGGGGTGTGACCCGGGTGATCAAGACGCTGGCGAGCCTGCCCGGCATCCAGACACACGGTGAGTATCACCTGCCCAAGCCGGAGTTCGGCGGCCGTACCGGAATCCAGGTGGGGTGCGACATCCTCGCGGCCTTCCGCAGGTGAGAAGGGTGACAAGATGACCGACCCGAACGAGACGGCGGCAGTCCCCGATGTCGATACACCGGGCATCGAGATCCAGGACCCGATCGAGGTGACTCCACCTCAGACGCAGGAGGGTTCGCTACTCGAGCGGGTGAACGCAACATGGATCGCCGTATTCGTGATCGTCGCGCTGGCGATCAGTGGTGCCATCGCGATCTGGCTGACGGTATACGTCGTCACTCACGACGATCCAACCGAACAGCAGGACTTCGACCAACTGTCCAGGATTGCCGATCCGCTGCAATCGATCGCCACCCTGATGATCGGGACGATCTTCGGCTTCTCGGTGCAAAGCGGTGCATCGGCGCTCAACAAGCAACGGGCAGACAAGAACAAGGATGAAGCCGACGACCAGTACCGGCGAGCGACCGAGAACGCCAAGCGGGCCTCGGCCAATGCCAGGGTCGCGGCCGTCCAGGCGAAGACCGGCCATGCGCTGCGTGACGCGATGGATGAGATGCGCCAGCACATCTCTGCAGTACCGGTGGCGGCACCCGACTCCGCAGCGATTCTCACGTCTCTCGGGTCAACCCGTGGCGTCGAGGAAGCGCTCGCGAACGCCGATACCAACCTGCTGGATCCTCGGGACTTCGAACGGTATCTACGGTGACCTGACAGCTCACGGACGTAGCGCTTGGCCCGCTCGGCGGACGATGCCTTTGACGCGCGGACAGATGCCGCCTATCATTCGGATAATCAATGATACAAGTTGAATATACGAATCGATGGACGGCGGTGACTCCGCCATGCGGCAGTTCCGACAGTGAGAGCGAAATCATGCGCAAAGAAGTACATGGTCGGTACCGCGGTGCCACATCGGGCGAACGACGCATGCTGCGCGCCGCGGTCGTGTTCGGCGCCGTTGCCGCAATCGGAGCCGGCAACGGGATCGTTCCGGTGGCCCATTCCTCGGTGGTTGTTCCGAGGCAGGTAGCTGCACCAGCGGTCTCGTTGATGGCCAGTGTCGCCGACGCGGACGCCGAGACGGCAGCGATCGAGCTGCTCAAGGCGACGTATTTCAATGACGTCGATACCAAGAACTGGGCGGCACTGCGCCGACTCTTCAGTCCCGACGCTGTGGTCGACACCACCGGTTCGTCAGGGCCGTACTTCCCCAGCCGCGATCCGTTCATCGTTTTCACCGCGTTGACGCTCAGTGCAATCAACACCCGCCACCAGGGTTACGACCCGGACATCGAACTGACGTCCGACACGACTGCCAGCGCCGTATGGACCATGCAGGACAGGCTTTCCCTGGCCGGCCTCGTCACGATCCATGGCTCCGGCCACTACACCGATCAGTATGAGAAGGTCAACGGCGAGTGGGTGGTTACCTACTCCAAACTCACCCGCACCGGCTACGCGTTGGAATTCACCGCTTTCGACAAGTTCGTGGCCGGGATCAAGAAGGCCTACAACAAGGGCGGTCCCGTCGCGGCACTTCTCCAGGTCGTCCCCGGCCTCGTCGAAATCCCCGTCAGCGTCGTCAGGAACCTCGTCGGCGCCCTCGCAAGCAACTTCGGAGGACCACCCGCAAAGGCGGACCCGATCACCGTTCCGGAAGGCTCCACCGGCGTCACCACCGAGCCTCCGGGTGGGACCGCCAGGACTTCCTCGGCCGTTGCCGACTCGACATCGGCGTCATCGGGAAAGACGGTCACCCTCAAAACGACGGCGCGGACCGCAGGGGCATCGGGTGCCAAGGCGACGTCGTCGGCGGCAGAGGCGACCGAGGGAACCACGAAATCTCAAGCGCCTACTGCCAAACCGGCGAAGGAGCCGAGACCAGCTATCAAAACCACCAACGACACTTCCGGGGCGGGATCGAGTACCACGACTGAGTCCACCGGTCAGAATCACTCGAGCGGTTCCAGTTCCACCTCACCCGACGGCGCCGGTCACAAGAGCGCCGACGGTGCTGAATCCAAGTCGTCGGAGTCCTCGGGCGAGTCGTAGCCCTGATCCGACTCGCAATCACTGCAGCGCCGGCAGCCGGCCGGTCCGGACATAGCGGCTCACGGAATCAACCGCCCCCGCCGGGCCCGCGACACCGCCTCATGCCGAGTCTTCGTACCGAGTTTCGCTGCGGCACTTCGCAGATAGCTTTTCACCGTTTCCGGCTTGAGGGAAAGCCGTTGCGCCGCCTCGGCGTTGGTGCACCCCAAGGCAACCTGGGCCAGCACGTCGATCTCCCGGGCGGTCAGTGGTGCGGCGGTCGGTGTACCGCCCGACAACGCCGCCCCCAGTCGTTCGGCCAGCACCCGCAGCTGGCCCTGCAACTCGGCAGGTGCATCGGCGGCCAGCCGGCGCAGGTCGGCGTGCACCTCGCGGATCTGCTCGGGATTGGCCACACGATCTGCGGACCCGGCCAGGTGTGCCTCCCGGTGCCGCAACCGGCGGTCCACCTCGTCGCGCACCCGCAACTCGTACGACAGCCGCCGTGCCGAGCCGACCATCACGTCGACGGCCCGGCCGCCGATCGGGGCGGCGGAACGGTACGCACCGTAGAGCATCGCCCGTGCCCGACCGTCCACCAGCACCGGCACCGCGAGCACCGCGCGGATGCCTTCGCTGAGCACCGGCGCGTCGTAGTCGTGGGTGATGCTCACGTCGTGTCGGTAATCGGCGACCGTCATCGGCCGTCCGGCCACCATGCTCGCCCCGCCCAACCCGGACCGCGACCGCACCACCAGACCGCGCAGCCCGCCGGTGCGGGTGCCGACGAACTCGGTGAGCAACAGCGCGTCGTCGTGCACCTCGCCGCCGAACAGCACCGGAACAACCGCCTCGGCGGCCACTCGCCGCAGTTCGGCCCGCACCGCGTCGGTATCGCGGGGCCTTAACAGCGGCTGCACAGGATTCCCCTCTTTCGGGGGTAGCGGACGGATCGATGTGACGTAGATCCTATCTGCATGGCGACGAACACCGACCTCTACCGCGATGCCCGCGACCATCTTGTCGACGTCATCGCCGATTACGAGAAAGCCGTCGAGACGTTCCGGTGGCCGGCGATCACCGGTTCGTTCAACTGGGCAATCGACTGGTTCGACGTCATCGCGCACAACAACCAGCGCACCGCGCTGTGGATCGTCGAGCAGGACGGCAGTGAGCGCAAGGTCAGCTTCGCCGAGATGGCGCAGACCTCCGACCGGGTCGCGACGTGGCTGCGCGGACTGGGGGTGCGCAAGGGGGACCGGGTTCTGGTGATGCTCGGCAATCAGGTCGAGTTGTGGGAGGCGATGCTCGCGGTGGCCAAGCTCGGCGCGGTGATCATGCCGACCACCAGTGCGCTGGGAGCCGAGGACCTCACCGACCGGATCGTCCGCGGCGGCGCCCGGTTCGTCATCGCCAATTCCTCGGATGCGCCCAAATTCGACGAGGTACCCGGTGACTACGTGCGTATCGCGGTGGGCGACGCCCCCGGAGCCGCCCCGGCGGCGACATCGGGACCGGTTTGGCACCGCTACGAAGACGCCTACCAGACCAGCCCGCAGACGCACCCGACAGTGACCACCGTGGACGATCCGCTGCTGGTGTACTTCACCTCCGGCACCACCAGTAAGCCAAAACTGGTCGAACATTCCCAGATCTCCTACCCGGTCGGGCACATGTCGACGATGGCGTGGATCGGCGTGCGCCCCGGTGACGTGCACCTGGCCATCAGCTCACCGGGCTGGGCCAAGCACGCCTGGAGTTGCTTCTTCGCGCCGTGGATCGCCGAAGCGACCATCTTCGTCTACAACTACAGCCGCTTCGACCCGGTAGCGCTACTCGCCCAGATCCACCGGGCCGGGGTCAGCACATTCTGCGCCCCGCCCACCGTGTGGCGGATGCTCATCCAGGCCGACCTCGGATCCAAACCCGAAGACCTGCGCGAGATCCTGGGCGCGGGGGAGCCGCTGAACCCCGAGGTGATCGAGACGGTGCAACGCGCCTGGGGCTTGACCATCCGGGACGGGTTCGGGCAAACCGAGACCACCCTGCAGGTAGGCAACACGCCGGGGCAGCCGGTCAAGGCGGGCTCGATGGGCCGGCCGATGCCGGGGGTGCCGGTGGTGTTGATCGACCCGCTCACCGGGGAAGCTGCCGACGAGGGCGAGATCTGCCTGGACCTCTCGAAAGCACCGCTGAACCTGATGACCGGCTATCTCGATGACCCGCAACGCAATACGGCGGTGATGCACGGCGGTTTCTATCACACCGGAGATGTGGCCAGCCGTGACGCCGACGGCTACATCACCTACATCGGCCGCACCGACGACGTGTTCAAGTCCAGTGACTACAAGGTGTCGCCGTTCGAACTGGAAAGCGTGCTGATCGAGCATCCCGCCGTGGTGGAGGCCGCCGTGGTCCCGCAACCGCACGAAACCAGGTTGGCGATCCCGAAAGCCTATGTCGCACTTGCCGACGGCTGGGCCGCCGATGCCGGCACCGCACGCGCCATCATGGAATACGCCCGTGACCACCTGGCGCCGTACCTCAAGGTGCGCCGGGTGGAGTTCTTCGAGCTGCCCAAGACCATCTCCGGCAAGATCCGGCGCGTCGAACTCCGGCGGCGCGAAGATGAAGCGCACGGATCCGGTTCGCCGATCCCGACCGAATACCGCTACGAGGATTTGGTGGACTAATGGGGCGAGCGAAGCGACGGGAATGTGAAATGCAGAGCCATGACGCCGGGCCGACCGAAGTCCCCATCCTCGAAGACACCATCGGGTCCAACTTCGAGCGCACCGCCGCCGCTTATCCGGACATCGAGGCGCTGGTCGACTGCACACAAGGCACCCGGTGGACCTATCGCGAACTCGACGACGAAATCGATCTGGTGGCAAGGGGTTTGATGGGGCGCGGGATCGCCAAGGGCGACCGGGTGGGCATGTGGTCACCGAACCGTTCCGAGTGGGCCATCGTCCAGTACGCGACGGCGAAGATCGGCGCGATCCTGGTCAACATCAACCCGGCCTACCGCACCCATGAACTGGCATATGTGCTCAACCAGTCGGGTGTGCGGATGCTCATTTCGGCCACCGAGTTCAAGAGTTCGGACTACGTCGCGATGGTCGACGCCGTGCGCCCGGAAGCGCCCACGCTGACCGAGGTGATCTTCCTGGGCACGGCCGACTGGGACGCGTTGCGTTCCAGCGCGGTGGCGCCCGAGGAACTGGCGGCGCGCCAAGCGACGCTGTCCAACACCGATCCGATCAACATTCAGTACACCTCGGGCACAACGGGTTTCCCGAAGGGCGCGACCCTGTCGCACCGCAACATCCTGAACAACGGGTTCTTCGTCACCGAGGGCATCAACCTGGCGCCGGGGGACCGGCTGTGCGTCCCGGTGCCGTTCTATCATTGCTTCGGCATGGTGATGGGCAACCTGGGCTGTACCACCCACGGTGCCACGATCGTCATCCCCGCACCGGGATTCGACCCCGTGTCGACCCTGAAAGCCGTTGAATCCGAACGCTGTACCGCGTTGTACGGGGTGCCGACGATGTTCATCGCCATGCAGAACCACCCGACGTTCTCCGAGTGGGATCTGTCCTCGCTGCGCACCGGCATCATGGCGGGTTCGGTCTGCCCGATCGAGGTGATGAAGCGCTGCATCAACGATATGCACATGGCCGAGATCGCCATCGCCTACGGGATGACCGAGACCTCGCCGGCGTCCTGCCAGACCCTGCACGACGATGACCTGGATCGGCGCACCGCGACCATCGGCCGGGCCCACCCGCACGTCGAGGTGAAGATCGTCGACCCGGATTCCGGGGACATCGTCGAACGCGGTCAGCCCGGTGAGTTCTGCACCAAGGGTTACTCGGTCATGCTGGGCTACTGGGAAGACCCGGACAAAACGGCCCAGGCGATCGACGACGACGGCTGGATGCACACCGGAGATCTGGCGGTGATGCGCGAGGACGGGTACTGCACCGTCGTCGGCCGGATCAAGGACATGGTGATCCGTGGTGGTGAGAATGTGTATCCACGCGAGGTCGAGGAGTTCCTGCACACCCACCCGGCCATCGAGGACGCCCAGGTGATCGGCGTGCCCGACGCCAGATACGGCGAGGAGATCTGCGCCTGGATCAAGATGAAGCCCGGTGCGCAACCGTTGGACGCCAACGCCGTTCGGGCCTTCGCCGAGGGCAGGCTGGCGCATTTCAAGATTCCGCGCTACGTCCAGCTGGTCGACGAGTTCCCGATGACCGTCACCGGCAAGATCCGCAAGGTGCAGATGCGTGAGGAAAGCGTGCGCATCCTGGGACTGTGATTTCGGCGCGCTCACCCGCGCTGACCGCAGGTGAGCGCGCCGAAATCAGCTGAAGTCGGCGGTGCCGACGGTCCAGGCGCGGGCCTGCTCGCTGAGGGTGAAGCCGAGTCCGGGGCGCTCGGACAGATGCATGCGGCCGTCGCGGATCTCGAGGTGCTCGTTGAACAGCGGGTCGAGCCAGTCGAAGTGCTCAACCCACACGCCGTGCGGGTAGGTGGCAGCCAGGTGCAGATGGATCTCCATCGCGAAATGCGGTGCCAGCTGCAGGAACTTCTGCTCGGCCAGCGTCGACAGTTTCAGGAACTGGGTGATGCCGCCGATGCGCGGGGCGTCGGGCTGGATGATGTCGACGGCGTCGGCGTCGATGAGCCGCTGATGTTCGCCGACGCTGGCCAGCATCTCGCCGGTGGCGATCGAGGTGTCCAGCGCGCGGGCCAGATGCGCGTGGCCCTCGGCGTCGTAGGCGTCCAGCGGCTCTTCGATCCACACCAGGTTGAACTTCTCCAGGATGCGGCCCATCCGCATCGCGGTAGGGCGGTCCCACTGCTGGTTGGCGTCGACCATCAGCGGCACGTCATCGCCGAGGTGTTCGCGCACCTTCTCCAGCCGGGCAATATCGGTACGCCAATCGGGCTGTCCCACTTTGATCTTGATGCCGCCGATGCCACTGGACAGCGCCGCCGACGCATTCTCCAGGACCTGCTCGATGGGGGTGTGCAGGAACCCGCCGGAGGTGTTGTACGTCGGCACCGAGTCGCGGTGGCTACCGATGAGTTTGGCGATCGGCAGGTTGGCGCGCTTGGCCTTGAGGTCCCACAACGCGATGTCGAAGGCGGCGATGGCCTGGGTGGCCACGCCGCTGCGGCCGACCGAGGCACCGGCCCAGACCAGCTTGGTCCAGATCTTGGCGATGTCGTTGGGGTCTTCGCCGATCAGGACCGGGGCCACCTCGCGGGCGTGGGCGAACTGGGCGGGCCCACCGGCGCGCTTGGAGTAGCTGAACCCCACGCCGGAGTGCCCGCCCGCGGTGTGGATCTCGGCGAACAGGAAGGCGACCTCGGTCATCGGCTTCTGCCGGCCGGTGAGCACTTTGGCGTCGCTGATCGGGTTCTGCAGCGGCAAGGTGATCGACGACAGCGTCACCCGGTCGATGCGGTCCTGCGTGGCCGCGCCCGCTGCCAGGGCCTTGATCGCGGCGTCGGGCTCGCTGAGTGCACTGCTGACGGGAGCGGTGGTGGTCATGGCTTCCACGGTAGGGACGCCGTCTCATTCAGTCCAACACCGATTGTGGATTTATTGATGCAGCCCCGGCATGGGAATTGTCGATGCTCAAACGGCATCACCGGATACCGAATCGGGCTTGGACGTGAATGTATCCCGCTGCCTAAAGTCGGCCGAGGTCGATATGTGACCTGAACCACCCGGCCGTTCGCGACCGGCCATGCAAGGAGCTTCCATGAATCCCGTATCCGCAGTGCCGGTCGACCATGCTCGCCGGGCCCCGGCGGCCAAAGCCGGCCATGTGCGTTACGTCATCCTGGCCATGTTGTTCGCGGTCACCGTCATCAACTACGCCGACCGGTCCACCATTTCGATGGCCGGCGACGCCATCCAGGACGCCCTCGGCATCGATGCGGTGACGCTGGGCTACATCTTCTCCGCGTTCGGGTGGTCCTATCTGATCGCCCAGATTCCGGCCGGCTGGCTGCTGGACCGCTACGGCTCCAAGAAGGTCTACTGCGCGGCGATCCTGACCTGGTCGATCTTCACCGTCTGTCAGGGCTTCGTCGGCAACTTCTCGATGGGCACCGCCGTCGGCCTGCTGTTCCTGCTGCGACTGCTGGTCGGCCTGGCCGAAGGACCGTCGTTCCCGGGGAACTCGCGGATCGTCGCGGCGTGGTTCCCCACCAAGGAGCGCGGCACCGCGGCGGCGATCTTCAACTCCGCGCAGTACTTCGCCACCGCGGCCTTCTCGCCGCTGATGGGCTGGCTGGTGGTGTCTGCCGGCTGGGAGCACGTCTTCACCATTGTCGGTGGCATCGGTGTGCTGTTCGGCCTGCTGTGGATCGTCGTCATCTACGCGCCACGCAACCATCCGCGGCTGAGCGAGGCCGAGCTGGACTACATACGCGAGGGCGGCGCGCTGGTCGACATGGACGCCGGTGCCGCAGTACCGGCAGAAGCCAAGGGCACCAACCAGTTTCACTACGTCAAGGCCTTGCTCAAGAACCGGATGATGCTGGGCGTCTACTTCGGCCAGTACTTCATCAACACCATCACCTGGTTCTTCCTGACCTGGTTTCCTGTCTATCTCGTGCAAGAGCGGCACATGTCGATCCTCAAGGCCGGGTTCATCGCCTCGCTGCCGGCCATCTGCGGCTTCGTCGGCGGCATCCTGGGCGGCGTGCTCTCCGACGGGCTGATGCGCCACGGCTGGTCGCAGACCAAGGCGCGCAAGTTGCCCATCGTGGTCGGGCTGCTGCTGGCCACCGTCATCATCGGCTGCAACTATGTCGATGCGTCGTGGCTCGTGGTGCTGCTGATGGCGGTGTCGTTCTTCGGTAAAGGGTTGGGCGCCTTGGGCTGGGCGGTGGTCGCCGACACCGCGCCCAAGGAGATCGCCGGCCTGTCCGGCGGGGTGTTCAACACCTTCGGCAGCCTGGCGGCCATCACCACCCCGATCGTGATCGGCTATCTGGTCAAGACCCAGGGTTCCTTCGAACTCGCGCTGCTCTATGTCGGGCTCAGCGCGGTACTGGCCCTGGTGTGTTACGTCGTCGTGGTCGGGCCCATCAAGCGGCTGGACATCGCCGACCTGGAGCCGGCAGCGCGTTAGCGTTCGCCGAGATCGACGAAATGCCGGCACGCTCTCGCACTTTGCGGCCCAAAGGTGAGTTTGGGCGTACTGACTAGGCCAGGAGTGGGCTGAGCCGGGCCGCGCACTCTCGCAATACCGGGACCTGGCGGATCAACAGCTGGTGCTGCTCGGCGCGGGCCGACATCGCCACCGCGGCCACCAGTGCCCCGGCGGCGGAGCGAACCGGGACCGCGACACACGCCGAATCCTCGCGCAGCTCGCCGCCTTGGGCGGCCATGCCCTGGTCGCGGATCTCGTCGAGTTGTTGCACCAGAAGCGATCTGGAGGTGACGGTGCGCCCGGTCAATCCGTGCAGCGGCGAACTGAGCAGGGTGTCGATATCGCGCTTCTCGGCGAGCAACAACTTGCCGACGGCGCAGGCGTGCAGATGGTGGTTGAGCACCGATTCGTCCGCAGGAGGCGGGTATTCGCTGTCGGAGTCGGCAAGCCGCACCGAGGTGTTGGTGAAATAGAACAGATGCACACCGAAGCGCACCGACAGCCGCAGCTCGGCCAGTGTTTCGCGGGCCGCGGTGCACACCGTCGGTGACACCGCCGCGTCGATGAGCACCCCCATCCGCGGGCCGAGCGAGAACCCGGACAGGTCCGGGAGCCGGACGATATAGCCGTCCGCCACCAGCAGATTGAGCAGCCGGTAGGTGGTGGCCGACGGCATACCGAGGCGATCCGCAATTTCCTTCGCAGTGACCCCCGTGCCCGCCAGTGCGATGGCCTCCAGAACCTGCAGTGCGCTCTGCACCGCCTTGGGCTGGCGGCCGGACAGGGCGCCGTCGGTAGGGCTCACCGGCGCACCTCCCACGGGTTGTAGTCGGCGAACACGTCACCGGCGACCGTCTCGTCGAACACCCCGACCCGCTCGGCGAGGTCGGGCACGCTGCGCCGGCGCCAGCCGAATGCGGCGAAACCCGCGGTCAGCAGTGCGGCGTACACAGCGGTGGCGATCCACACCGGGGACGCCACGGTCAGCGCTGCCCAGCCGATCAAAGCGATCATCAACGCCGCGGCCGACAGCCCGATCACCACGGGGGTGCGGGTGAGTTCGCCGATCCGGCGCAGGAACGCCGGGGCGGCCAGGCATACCAGTAGATACGCCCCGATATAGCCGTGCGCCGAGATCGCGAGCAGGCCGACGAGCACCTCGCGGCTCGATCCGGCGATGAACAGGTAGCAGACCGGCACCCCCACGATGACCGGCACGGCCAGGAGCAGCGCCACATGCGGGGTCCGGTACACCGGATGTGCGCGCCCGACCCGCGCCGGGATCACGCCCTCGCGGCCCATGGCGAACAGCGTGCGGGACAGTGCGGTGGTGGATCCGATGACACAGGCGAACCACGATGCCGTGATCCCTAGTTCCATCACGATCGACAGCACCGTCGACGCGGTACCCGCATTGTCCGGCAACGCCAGCACGATGGGCACGGAACCGATTCCGGCCCGGATGGTTCCGGTGGATTGCATGGCCGCGGCGAAGGTGTACAACACACCGAGCGCCAGCGGTGACCACCGGATAGCCCGGGTCACCGTGACGAATGGGCGCTGCGCCTCGCGGGCCACCGTGCCCGCGCTCTCGAATCCGACGTATGACGTGACGGCCAGCAGCAGCGCGAAACCGAGCGCCGAATGATCAGCCGGCGCAGCGGTTCTCGGTGGGTCGTGACCGCCGGCGACCGAGCCGGTGAAGGCGATCACCAGCACCACGGCGGCCACCACGATGGCGAACACCTCGATGGTCAGCGAGATGCGCGCCGACAGCCGGATGCCGCGCACCATCAACGCCCAGGCCACGATGCCGACCAGAACCGCCAGCACGGCGATGGTCGGCCGGCCGTCCGGTATACCCACCCGGCCGAGCAGTGCGGTGAGATAGCTCGCCGCACCGAGGGTGCTGGCCATCGCCGCGGCAGCGTAGCCGATCACCACGGACCACCCGGCTGCGATTCCGGCGATCGGGCCCAAGCCTTTGACGGTGTAGCTGTACAGCCCGCTGACGGCGACCATCCGCGTGCTGAACTGGGTGATGCAGTAGCCCACCGCGGCCATCAGCAGCGCGGTGGCCACGAACACCGGCAGCGTCGCGTGCCCCGCCGCTGGAATGACCAGCGCGGGCAGCGTGACCATCACCGCTGACGGTGCCACCGCCGACACCGACTGCCCCAGCACCTGGGCGAACGACAGCTGGGCCCGTCGCAACCCGGACACCGGTGAGCTGCTCCGCATCGCCCGTCTGCCACTCACTTCGGCAACGTAGCCGATCACGCACCCCGGCACAGCGCTGTCAGGTAAATCTTCGAAAACTTCAAATGAGAATCGCGCCGGCTGAGTGCGTCTGATGCCAACCTCTACACCCATAAGCTGCGAATTCCCGACGTCCGAATGAGAATGGCGGCAACGATTCAAATGAGAATGCAAAAGTGCGAAAAACCCATTAGGAATTAGTGGTGACGCAGACCACATCGGGGCGTAATCATGGCCGTCATGACAACCGTGCTGAGCTCACAGCTGGATCCGCGCACCGCCGAGTTCGTGTCCGTACCCCGGCAGATGTACATCGACGGGCAATGGGCGGACGCGCGCTCCGGACGCCGCTTCGACACCGTCGACCCCGCCACCGAGCGGGTGATCACCACCGTCCCGCACGCCGGGCCCGAGGACGTCGAACGTGCCGTCGTCGCCGCGCGCGGCGCCTTCGAGGAAGGGCCGTGGCCGGCGATGACCCCGGCGCAGCGGCAGCGGATGATCTGGCGGATCGCCGAGGGCATCACCGCCCGCGCCGACCAGTTCGCCGAGCTGGAGAGCATCGACAACGGCAAGTCGGTGGCCGTGGCCAAGGCCGTCGACGTCACCTGGGCCGCCGAGATCTTCTACTACTACGCGGGCTGGGCCACCAAGGTCGAGGGCCGCACCGTCCCGGTGTCGGTGCCGTGGGCGCCCGGCAGCCGGTTCCACGCCTTCACCTTGCGTGAGCCGGTCGGTGTCTGTGCCCAGATCATCCCGTGGAACTTCCCGCTGGTGATGGCGGCCTTCAAGGTCGCACCGGCGCTGGCCTGCGGAAACACCGTCATCCTCAAGCCGGCCGAGCAGACGCCGCTGACCGCGGTGCTGCTGGCCGAGGTGATCGCCGAGGCCGGTGTGCCCGACGGGGTGTTCAACCTGCTGACCGGGTTCGGTGACATCGGTGCCGCGCTGGCCGCGCATCCGGGCGTCGACAAGGTCGCTTTCACCGGCTCCACCGAGGTCGGCCGCAAGATCGTCAACGCCGCATCGGGCAACCTCAAGAAGGTCTCCCTGGAACTCGGCGGCAAAAGCCCGCAGGTGGTGTTCGCCGACGCCGACCTGGATGCCGCCATCCCCGGGGTGGCCAGCGGATTCCTGTTCAACCACGGCCAGACCTGCACGGCGGGCACCCGCCTGCTGGTCGAGGACGCCATCTTCGACGAGTTCACCGCGGGTGTCGCCGCGCACGCGGCCGGACTGCGGATCGGGCCCGGGCTGGATCCGACCAATGACATCGGGCCGCTGGTGTCCAGGGAACAACTCACCAAGGTGACCGGCTACCTGGACGCCGGGATCGAGCAGGGTGCCCGCGCGCTGGCCGGCGGCGGCCGGCACGGTGACACCGGCTTCTACGTGCAGCCGACGCTGCTGGTGGACGTGCGCGACGACTTCAGCGTCTACCGGGAGGAGATCTTCGGCCCGGTCGCGGTGGCCGTGCCGTTCAACCGGGACCAGGGGCCTCAGGCCCTGAAAGACATGGCGAATGACACCCCGTACGGGCTGGCCGCCAGCGTCTGGACCCGCGACGTGTCCACCGCTCATCGGGTGGCCGCCCAGATCAAGGCCGGCACGGTGTGGGTCAACTGCCACAACGCGTTCGACACCGCGCTGCCGTTCGGCGGCTACAAACAATCCGGTTGGGGCCGCGAACTCGGTGAGGGCGCCATTGCCGAATACACCCAAACCAAGGCCGTCAATATCGCGCTCTGAATGGACGCAGATCGAATGAGAATGCACCGGGCGGGCCATTCTCATTTGAACTCACCGAAGCCTTACCGCACGGCAACCAATTCACATTCAATTCCATCGAAGGTAGACCCATGACAACTGACGCAGTCCTGGACCCCGGCCACACGGCCGACGGTCAGGCGCACCGATTGGCCGGCAAACTCGGCCCCACCGCCATCGTCTTCATGGTCGTCGCCGCGGCCGCACCCCTGACCGTCGTCGCGGGCACCTTCCCGATCGGCATCGCCGCGGGCAACGGCGCAGCCTTCCCGGCGTCCTACGGGGTCTGCACCGCGGTGCTGCTGCTGTTCGCCGTCGGGTTCACCGCGATGGCCCGGCACATCCGCGGCGCCGGTGCCTTCTACACCTACATCGCACACGGCTTCGGCCGCCACGTCGGATTGGGCGCGGCCTTCCTGGCCCTGCTCTCCTACACCGCGGTGCAGGGCGGCGTGTACGGCTATGTCGGCGCAGCCCTGAACGAACTCGTCACCAGCCATGGCGGGCCGGCGGTGCCCTGGTACCTGTACGCACTGGCGATGATGGCGATCGTCGGGACGCTGGGCTATCGGCATATCGAGCTGTCCGGCAAGGTGCTCGGGGTACTGCTGGTCTGCGAGGTCGGCATCGTGCTGGTGATCAATGCCGCGGTGATCGGCCGCGGCGGCCCGGAGGGGCTGTCCACGGCGGTGCTGCACCCGAGTGAATTCTTCAGCGGCGCACCGGGAATCGCACTGATCTTCGCGCTGGCCGGGTATATCGGCTTCGAGGCGACGGCGGTCTTCCGCGATGAGGCCAGGGACCCGGAACGCACCATTCCGCGGGCCACCTATGTCGCGCTGCTGCTCATCGGTGGCTTCTACGCGCTGTCCAGTTGGACCATGGTCAGTGCCTGGGGAGATGCCGGTGCGGTCACCGCGGCCACCGACAGTCCGGCCACCATGCTGACCGACACGGCCAACCGTTATCTCGGCTCTGTGGCTGGTGATGTGGTGCAGATCTTCCTCATCACAAGCCTTTTCGCCGCACTGCTGTCCTTCCACAACGTGCTTGCCCGGTACGTCTTCGCCCTCGGCAACACCCGTGCGCTGCCGCAGCAATGCGGACGATCGCATGCCCGGCACGCGTCGCCGCACATCGCGTCGGCGTTGCAGACGGTCTCGGCGCTGGTGCTGGTGGTGGTCTCGGTACTGGCCCACCTCGACCCCGTCACGCAGGTGTTCACCTGGTTCGTCGGTGCGGCGTCGGTCGGCATCGTCGTGCTGATGATGCTGACCTCGGCCGCCGTGGTGGTCTACTTCCGCCGCACCCGGTTGGACACCCGGTTGTGGCACACCGTGATCGCCCCGGGCCTGGGCTTTGTGGGCCTGGCCGTGCTGTCGGTGATGACCGCCGTCAATCTGCCGCTGCTGGTCGGCGGGTCCGGCACCCTGGCCGGTGTCATCGGGGTGCTGCTCGCCGGCGCCTTCCTCGGCGGTGCCGCGGTCGCGGTACTGCGCCCACACGCCGGTCACCAAGAAATCACCGAGAAGGAGATTGCCCGATGAGTACCGCATTTGTCGAAACCCCCGCCACCACCGGAAGTCCCGACCATCCGTTGAACCCGTTGAGTGCCGAGGAGATCCGCACCGCCCGGCGCATCGTCACCGAGCACGGGCTGCTCGGCGACCGGGTGCGCTTCGTCTTCGTCGCGCTGGAGGAGCCGCACAAGAAGGTCGTGCAGGCCTACGCCCCCGGTGACCCGATCGACCGCCGGGCCCGGGTGTTGCTGCTGGACCGGGGCAGCGGCCAGGGCAGTGATCTCCTGGTCTCGGTGACCCAGGGCAAAGTGCTCACCGTCGAACATGTGGACGCCGGCGTCGACGGCCACGTGCCGATCCTGGACCAGGAATTCGAGGACATCGAGGCCTTCCTGCTGGACTGCCCGGAATGGCTGGCCGCGATGGACAAGCGCGGGCTCACCCACGCCGATGTGCGCGCGGTGCCGCTGTCGGCGGGCGTCTTCGGGCACGAGGACGAGGTGGGCCGGCGCATCGTCCGGGTGCTGGCCTTCTATCAGTACGACGCCGCCGACCTGCCGTGGGCGCACCCCATCGACGGGGTGGTGGCGTATGTGGACCTCACGGAGCGCCGGGTCACCAAGGTGATCGACGAGATCGAACTGCCGCTGCCCGCCGAACGCGGCCAATGGGATGCCGCGCCGCACGCGGTGCCGCCGCGCACCGACCTCAAGCCCATCGAGATCACCCAGCCCGAAGGGGCCAGCTTCACCGTCGAAGGCAACCAGATCAGCTGGGCAGACTGGAAATTCCGGTTCGGGTTCGACGTCCGCGAGGGTCTGACCCTGCACCAGCTGTCCATCGCGGGCCGGCCTGTGGTGTACCGCGCGTCCATCGCCGAGATGGTGGTGCCCTACGCCGACCCGTCGCCGGTGCGGTACTGGCAGAACTACTTCGACCAGGGTGAGTACCTGTTCGGCCGGTACACCAATTCCCTTGAACTGGGCTGCGATTGCCTGGGTGAGATCAAGTACTTCGACGTCACCATCGCCGACGAGGACGGTAACCCGAAGGTGATGAAGAACGCGATCTGCCTGCACGAGGAGGACTACGGCGTGCTGTGGAAGCACACCGACATGTTCAACGGGATGGCCGAGGTGCGGCGGTCGAGACGACTCGTCATCTCGTTCTTCTTGACCATCGGCAACTATGACTACGGGTTCTACTGGTACCTGTACCTGGACGGCACCATCCAGCTGGAGGCCAAGGCCACCGGCATCGTGTTCGCCTCGGCCTACCGTGGGCCCGACGGGTTCTCCACCGAAATGGCACCCGGGCTGGGCGCGCCGTTCCACCAGCACCTGTTCTCGGCACGGCTGGACATGGAGGTCGACGGGCAGGCCAACGTCGTCGAGGAGGTCGATGCCGTGGCCGTGCCGATGGGCCCGGAGAACCCATGGGGTAACGCCTTCCGGCCGCAGCGCACCCGACTGACCCGGGAGTCCGAGGCGATGCGGACGGCCGACAACCTCAAGGCGCGGGTGTGGCACATCACCAACCCGGAGAAGACCAACCGGCTGGGCCAGAACGTCGGCTACGCGCTGCATCCCGAAGGCCAGCCGGCGCTGCTGGCCCACCCGACCAGCTCGATCGCCCAGCGTGCGGCGTTCGCCACCAAGCATCTGTGGGTGACGAAATACGACCCCGCCGAACGGTATCCGGCCGGCCGGTTCGTCAACCAGAACCCGGGCAATGCCGGCCTGCCGGCCTACGTCGCGCAGGATCGTGATATCGACGGCCAGGACATCGTGGTGTGGCACACCTTCGGGCTGACGCACTTCCCGCGCCCGGAGGACTGGCCGGTGATGCCGGTGGATTATGCCGGGTTCAAACTCAAGCCGGTGTCGTTCTTCGACCGCAACCCCGCGCTGAACGTTCCCGCTGCGCCGAAGGCGCACTGCTGCGAAAGTTAGACGATGTCGACCGTCAGCCACACGTCCGCCGTCTTCGGGCGGCGGGCGTGTGCGGTGGTGGCGGGCGGGTCGGCCGCGCTGCACGCCACGATGATCGGTCACGCCGGTAACCCGGTGCTGGCCGTGCTCATCGTCGCGATGGCGGCGGCCTGCCTGTTCTGTGCCTACGAACTGTGGCGCGGATGCGGCGTGCGGACCTGGTGTGTGGTCGCGGTGATGAACCTGGCGATGATCGCGGCGCACTGGTCGGTGCCCGCCCACCAGCACGGGGCGGTGCTGCCGGGCCGACCGGCCGAGCCGATGTCGGCGCTGATGGGGCTGGCCACCGCGGTGTCGCTGACCGAGGCGGTGATCGCCACCGCGGTGCTCTACGCGCTCACCAGGCGACGGGACGCATCGGCCATCATGTAGGCATGACCGTCCCACCGCCGCAGATGCCGCCACAGGCGCCGCCGCCCTGCTACCGCCATCCCGGCCGGCCGGCCCATATCCGGTGCAACCGCTGCCAGCGCTCCATCTGTCCCGACTGCATGCGTGACGCGGCGGTGGGGCATCAGTGCGTGGAGTGCGTGAACGCCGGTGCGGCGACGGTGCGCCAGGCCGAGGGCCGGTTCGGCGGCAGGCCGGCCGGGGAGACCCCGTATGTCACCTACGCGCTGATCGCGGTCAACGTGCTGATGCTCGTTCTGCAGATGACCTCACGCGATCTGGAGAGCCGGCTCACGCTGTGGCCGCCCGCCGTCGCCGATGGTGAGTACTACCGCCTGGTGACGTCGGCGTTCCTGCACTACGGCGTCGCCCATCTGTTGTTCAACATGTGGGCCTTGTTCGTCATCGGCCCACCGCTGGAACGGCTGCTGGGACGGGCCAGGTACGGCGCGCTGTACGGCTTGTCCGCGCTCGGTGGATCGACGCTCGTCTTTCTCATCGCGCCGCTGAACACCGCGACCGCGGGCGCTTCGGGGGCGGTGTTCGGGTTGTTCGGTGCGACCTTCGTGGTGGCCCGCAAACTGCGACTCGATGTCGGGTGGGTGGTGGGTCTGATCGTGCTGAATCTCGCCTTCACCTTCGTCGGTCCGATGTTCGGTACGGGGGCGATCAGCTGGCAGGGCCATGTCGGCGGGCTGGTGACGGGTGCGGTGGTATCGGCCGGGCTGGTGTATCCGCCACGGGCACAACGCAATCTGGCGCAGACCGTACTGGTGGTCGGGTTGCTGGTGTTGTTCCTTGGGTTGATCTGGTGGCGCAGTGTGCAGCTGCTCAGCATGTTCGATGGTTGGAATCTCGGTTAGCGCTCCCCGGTGCGCCGTTTTCTGCACCAGGGCCGTGACGAGCCGGAATCTGTGACCCTCACGTAGAAAACCACGCCCGGTCAGCCCGGTGTGTTGAGATGACTCAGTGGCAGAACCAGAGCCGGCAATCACGGCCCGCGGCATCAGAATGACCGGGCCGTGGGGCCCGGTGTACGGCCCGATCGATCTGGACGTGGACGCCGGCGGGGTGAGCGTGCTGGTCTATCCCACCGGCACGGGCCGCACCGCCCTGTTGATGACGTTGGCCGGCCGGATGAAACCCGTCGAAGGACAGGTCACGGTGTTCGGTCACAGCCGGGCCCGCGATATCTTCGCCAACTCGGCGTTGGCCTGCATCGATGAGCTGGACGCGGTGGCCGAATCGGTGACGGTGCGCGACCTGGTCACCGAACAGAAGCGGTGGGACGCATCCTGGTACCGCTTCGTCGGGCCGGCCGATCAGCAGGACCTGGCGCGGCTGTGCGCCCCGGTGTTCGGTGAGTTGGCGCCGCCCGCGCTGACGGCATATTTCGACGAACTCACCGAGCTCGAGCGGACCCTGCTACGGATCGCGCTGGCCAACACCGCGGCACCACCGCTGCTGGTGGTCGGCAACCTCGATCACATCACCGACGACGACAACCGCGACATCGTGCTGCAGCGACTCGTCGCGCTGGGGGAGAGCCAGACCGTCATCACCGCAACCGTCAACGGCGTCACCGACCAGAATGTCCGCGCTCAGCTCAACGTGGGGAGTGAGTAAGCCGTGCTTGCCGGAATGTCTCTTGGCACCGATCTGAAGCGTTTCTCGCGGGGCGCGTTGCCCCGCATCGCGCTGGTGACCGTCATCCTGATGCCGCTGCTGTATGGGGCGATGTATCTGTGGGCGTTCTGGAATCCGTTCAACGAGGTGAACAAGATCCCGGTGGCCCTGGTCAACGAGGACACCGGCGCCGTGGTGGACGGCCAGCAGGTGCGCGTCGGCACGGAGGTGGCCGATGCCCTGGTGAACTCCGGACAGCTGCAGCTGCACCGGGTTTCGGCCACCGAGGCCGCGGACGGGGTGTCCAGCGGCAAGTACTACTTCTCGGTGACGCTGCCCCAGGATTTCAGCGCCGACATCGCCTCCCCGTCGGGCGGGTCACCTCAGCAGGCGACGATGCGGTTCACGTTCAACGACGCCAACAACTACCTGGGCTCGGTCATCGGGCAGAACGCCGCCCGCGAAGTCATCAATCAGGTGAACGCGAGCATCGGTCAGCGCACCCTGGGCACCGTGCTGACCGGACTGACCGACGCGGGTACCGGGCTGGTCAAGGCCGCCGACGGGGCGGGTCAGCTGGCCAACGGCACCGCGGCGGCCGACGACGGTGCGCACAAACTCGCCGACGGCGCGGGTGCGCTGACCGCGGGGCTGGTGACCGCCCGCGACGGGTCGGCCCAACTGGCCGCGGGCACTCGCCAGCTGTCCAGTTCGGTGGACACCGCCACCGGGCCGCTGGTCACCATGCTGGACCGGGTCGGCGATCTCGGGCTAGATCCCGACGAGGTCGGCTTCCTGGCCTCCCGGTTGTCGGGGGCGGTGCGCTCGACCACCGACCGCATCGCCGCGCTCAACATCGATCAGGCCCAGGCGGCAGCCATCGTCGATCAGACGGTCGGCATGTTGCAGGCCAATCCCGACCCGACGGTGCGCGACGCCGGTGACGTGCTGGCCGGGGCGCAACGGCTGCTGCGGGCCAAGGGTATCGACCCCACCACCGACGCCGGGCTGAACAAGCTGCGCGACAGCGCAACTCAGCTGGAGAACGAGCTCGGCGACCCGAAGAGCAAGCTGCGGGTGTTCCTCACCCGCGCCCTCAACGGCGGGTTGCGCGCCGACGTGGTGAAATTGCGCGACGGGGTCCATCAACTCGACAGCGGAGCCCACAAGCTGAACAGCGGTCTGGTCCAGCTGGCCGCCGGTGGAAGCCAACTATCGACGGGTGCAACGCAACTCGCCGCCGGAACGACCAAGTTGCGGGACGGCAGTCAGGAATTGGCCGCCAAGCTCAAGGAGGGCTCGGCGCAAGTACCGTCGTGGACCCCGCAGCAGCGCACCGCGGTGGCCAAGACGCTGGCGTCGCCGGTGACGCTGGACCTGCACACCGACAACGCCGCTGCCACCTTCGGCACCGGGTTCGCGCCGTTCTTCCTGCCGCTGGCCCTGTTCATCGGGGCGCTGATCATCTGGATGTTGCTCAAACCCATGCAGTCCCGGCCCATCGTCAACGGCCTGGGTGCGCTGCGGGTGGTGTTGGCGTCCTACTGGCCGGCTCTGCTGATCACCGTCTGCCAGGTCGCGGTGATGTATCTGGTGGTGCATTTCGGCGTCGGACTGCAGGCCCGGTACCCGCTGGCGACGGTGGGGTTCCTGTTGTTGATCGTGGCGACGTTCCTGGCACTGATCCAGGCCTTCAACGCCCTGTTCGGGGTGTCGGTCGGGCGCGTGGTCACGCTGGCTTTCCTGATGCTGCAACTGGTTTCGGCCGGCGGCATCTATCCGGTGGAGACCACGGCGAAACCGTTCCAGATCCTGCACCCGGTCGACCCGATGACCTATGCGGTCAACGGCTTGCGCCAGCTGATCGCCGGCGGCATCGACGCGCGATTGTGGATCGCGATCGCCGTGCTGTCCGGGGTGCTGCTGCTGTCGCTGGCGGCCAGTTCGTTCGCGGCCAGACGGGACCGGCAGTACACGATGGAACGGCTCAAACCGCCTATCGAGGTGTGAGCCCGATCCGCCGGTACCGGTGCAGGCGCAGGCCGAGCCGTTCGGCCTCGGGCATGGTGCGCAGCTCGTACAGTTCGGCGGCGATGGTGGCCGACAGCCGCGCGGTGAACTCCAGCGGCTCGTCGGCGGCGTCCGGCCGTTCGTCGACGATGGTGTCGACGATCCCGTTGCGCAGCAGGTCGGCGGATCGGATACCTTGTGCCGCAGACAGTTCCGGAGCGTGGTCGGTGTCGCGGAAGACGATGGCGCTGGCGCCTTCCGGCGGTAGCGGGGCCAGCCAGCCATGCTGGGCGGCCAGTACCCGGTCGGCGGGCACCATGGCCAGTGCCGGGCCGCCGCTACCCTGACCGAGCAGCACCGACACCGTCGGAGTGTCCAGGGTGACCAGTTCGGCCAGGCAGCGGGCGATCTCCCCGGCCAGCCCGCCCTGTTCTGCCTCCACCGATAGGGCCGGGCCGCTGGTGTCGATGATCGAGACCAGCGGCAGCCGCAGGCTCACCGCCAGCGCCATCCCGCGGCGCGCCTCGCGCAGGGCGGCGGGGCCGAGCGACCCGATGCGCTGCTGCCCGAGGACGACGGCCGGCTGGCCACCGAAGCGGGCCAACGCCAGCAGCATCTGGCTACTGTCGCCGCCGGTTCCCGACAGCGGGACCGTCTTGGTCGTCCCGTGCCGCAGCACGAACTCCGCCCCTGGCCGGTCGGGGCGCCGTGACGCCGTCACCGATTCCCAGGCGGGCACGTCGGGAATGGGCTTGGGCGGTGGCGCCGGCGACGGAACACCCGGCGCGTCGACCAGCACCGCCAGCGTGCGATCGAGCACCGCCCGCAATGCCGTCACCGGCACCACGCCGTCGATGACGCCATGCCGGAACAGATTCTCGGCGGTCTGGACACCGTCGGGGAATTGCTCGCCGTAGAGATGTTCGTACACCCGGGGGCCCAGGAAGCCGATCAGGGCCCCGGGCTCGGCCGCCGTGACATGCCCCAGCGATCCCCAGGACGCGAACACCCCTCCGGTGGTGGGGTGGCGCAGGTAGACGATGTAGGGCAGGTGTTCGCGCTTGTGCAGCTCGACCGAGGCGGCGATCTTCACCATTTGCAGGAAGGCGACGGTGCCCTCCTGCATCCGGGTGCCGCCGGAGCTGGGGGAGGCCAGCAGCGGCAGGCGCTCGGCAGTGGCCCGCTGGATGGCGTTGGTGATGCGTTCGGCGGCGGCGACCCCGATGGATCCGGCCAGGAAGTCGAACTCGCAGGCCAGCACGGCCACCCGACGGCCGAACACGGTGCCCTCACCGGTGATCACCGACTCGTCCAGACCGGATTTCGCCGCGGCGGCGTCGAGTTCCTTGCGGTAGTCCTCGGAGGTGAGTACCTGCAGTGGCGGGCTGTCCCAGCTGAGGAACGACCCCGGGTCTAGGACGGCGTCGCGCAAGGCGAGGGCTGGGCTCCGGCTCACGGGAAAAGGCTATTCGACGGCGTCGGCGCTCGGGCAGGTGTGCCTGCTCTGCAGGTGGTCAGCGCCCGGAGGTGCGCCGAAGCGGACGCTCGATAGGCTTGTCACATGATCGGTGTGACGCGGGACGGCAATGTCCTGACCCTGGAAATGCAGCGCGCCGAGCGGCGCAACGCGCTCAACGGCGCGCTCGTCGACGGCCTGCGGGAAGAGATCGAGAAGGCCAGCGCATCGGATGTCCGTGCCATCGTGCTGACGGGACAGGGCACCGTCTTCAGCGCGGGCGCCGACCTGTCCGACGCCGAGGGCGTGGCCAAGGAACTGCCGGACAAGGCGCTGGCGCTCAATCTCGCGATCGACGCCAGCCCGGTGCCGATCATCGCCGCACTCAACGGCCCGGCGATCGGCGCCGGTGTCATCCTGGCCATGATCTGCGATCTACGGGTCGCCGCCCCCGGCGCGTACTTCCAATTTCCCATCGCCAAATACGGTCTGGCGCTGGATAACTGGAGCATCCGCCGGTTGACGTCGCTGGTCGGGCACGGCCGGGCCCGGGGCATGCTGATCGCCGCCGAGCGCCTGGACTTCGACACCGCGGTACAGACCGGGATGATCAACCGCACCGGCACGCTGGCCGACGCGCAGGCCTGGGCCACCGAGATCGCCGGTTACGCGCCGCTGTCGATCGCGCATTCCAAGCGCGTGCTCAACGACGACGGCGCCTACGACGACGTCCGCGGCGACCACACCCGGATGTTCCAGAAGGCGTGGGCCAGCCCGGACGTCATCGAGGCCCAGGTGGCACGCTTCGAGAAACGGCCACCCAACTTCACGGGAGCCTGATGTTCGCCGAGGCGGCCCGAGTGGTCGGTGGCACCGCGGCACTGGTGGCCGGGGGCTGGGTGCTGCGCGCGCTGCAGGGGGCACCGCAGGCGCTGGGCGCCGCCGACATCGGCGCAGCGGCCAAGGCCTCGCCGAACCACCGCAACGGTGTCTTCGTCAACCGTGAGCCGGCCTCCGAGGTGCAGCTGAGCCGGCAGGAGCAATGGCTGCTCATCCGCGACCTGGTCACCGGGGGGCAACGGCAGCGACCGGACGGTGAGATCCC
Source organism: Mycobacterium sp. BMJ-28 (assembly GCF_054404835.1). NCBI lineage: Bacteria > Bacillati > Actinomycetota > Actinomycetes > Mycobacteriales > Mycobacteriaceae > Mycobacterium > Mycobacterium sp. BMJ-28. Next base: position 858,172 of record NZ_CM136783.1, read on the forward strand.
GCTGACCCGGCCGGCCGCGACCGCACCACCGGCCGACCTGGCGGTCACCTGGTACGGCCACTCGTCGGCGGTCATCGAGGTGGACGGTTATCGCGTGCTGGCCGACCCGGTGTGGAGCGAGCGCTGCTCGCCCTCGCGTGCGGTCGGCCCGCAACGGCTGCACCCGGTGCCGGTGGAACTCGACGCACTGCCGGCCATCGACGCGGTGATCATCAGCCACGATCACTACGACCACCTCGACATCGACACCATCAAGGGGTTGGCCCGGTCGCAACGGGCCAAGTTCTACGTCCCGCTGGGCATCGGGTCGCACCTGCGCATCTGGGGTGTCCCGGCGGACCGGATCGTCGAACTCGACTGGGACGAGAGCGCCACACTGGGCGACCTCACGCTGGTGTGCACCCCGGCGCGGCATTTCTCCGGCCGGTTCCTCACCCGCAACACCACCCTGTGGTCGTCGTGGGCGCTGGTCGGGCCCCGGCACCGCGCCTTCTTCGGCGGCGACACCGGATACACCGAAGGCTTCACCGGGATCGGGTCCGAATACGGCCCGTTCGACCTGACGCTGATGCCGATCGGCGCCTATCACCCCGGCTGGCCCGATATCCACATGAACCCCGAAGACGCCGTCCGGGCCCACCGCGACGTCACCGACACCGGGCTGCTGGTGCCGATCCACTGGGCCACCTTCCGGCTGGCGCCGCACCCGTGGTCCGAGCCCATCGAGCGGCTGCTGGCCGCCGCTGCTGCCGAAGGTGTGACGGTGGCGGCCCCCAAACCGGGACAGCGGGTGGATGCCGCCGCGACCGGACGACCGATAGACCCGTGGTGGCAGCTCTGACCGGCTAGCGTGCTGCCTGTGAGACGGATACTGTGCATCGCCGCGGTCGCGCTGCTGGCCGGCTGCGGCACCGCGCAGCACAACGCCGCACCGCAAAACCCGCCCGATCTCGCCGATGTGCCGCCGCCGCTGGTTGCGGCAATGCCGTTGCCGGACAAGGCCGTCGAAAACGCCGTCGGCAAGCTCGACGCCATCGCCGATGAACTGCTGCGCAAATCAGGCATCCCCGGGCTCGCGATCGCCGTGGTACATGGTGGAAAGACCGTGTACGCCAAAGGGTTCGGGGTAAAAGACAACCGTCGCGGGGACGATGCCGCCAACAAGATCGGCGCGGACACCGTCTTCCAGCTCGCCTCGCTGTCCAAGCCGTTGAGCGCCACCGTGGTCGCCCACCAGGTCGGCGTGCACGCCATCGGCTGGGACACCCCGGTCACCAGCAAGCTGGCCTGGTTCGCGCTGTCGGATCCGGCCGTCACCCGGATGGTCACCGTCGGCGACCTGTTCTCGCACCGCTCCGGTCTGCCCGACCATGCCGGTGACATGCTTGAGGACCTGGGTTACGACCGTCGCGCGGTACTGGAACGGCTCCGCATACTGCCGCTGCATCCGTTCCGGATCTCCTACGCCTACACCAACTTCGGCTTGACGGCCGGGGCAGAGGCGGTCGCCGCGGGCGCCGGTGAACCCTGGGATCAACTGGGCCATGACGTGTTGTTCGGCCCGCTGGGGATGTCCTCGACCAGTTATCGTTTCGCCGACTTCCAGGCGCGTACGGACCGGGCGCTGGGCCACATCCGGATCGACGGCGGGTACCGGCCCGAGTTCGTCCGCGATGCCGACCAGCAGTCCCCGGCAGGCGGGGCCAGTTCGTCGGTCAACGATATGACGCATTGGCTGGCGATGGTGCTGGCGAACGGCAGTTACCAGGGCCGCCAGATCGTCGAGCCCGCGGCCCTGCTGCCCGCGCTCAGCCCGCAGGTGGTGTCCAGCCCGCCGTCGGAACCGGCGATGCGCACCGGCTCCTACGGTTTCGGTTTCAACGTCGGCACCACCTCGGCGGCGCGCGTGCAGCTCAGCCATTCCGGCGCATTTCAGTTGGGTGCCGGCACCAATGTGTTGTTCCTGCCGTCGGCCGATGTGGCCATCGTGGCGCTGACCAACGCCACCCCCGTCGGGGTGCCCGAGGCGTTGACGGCCGAGTTCGCCGACCTAGTGCAGTTCGGTGAGGTGCGCGAGGACTGGTACGGGCTGTACAACCATGCCCTGTCCGCGCTGTCGGACCCGGTGGGCTCGCTGGTGGGGCAGAAGCCACCCGCACACCCCGCCCCGGCCCAGCCGCTGCCGGGCTATGCCGGTGCCTACCGCAATGACTACTGGGGGACTGCCGTCGTCGCGGACAACGACGGCAAACTCACCCTCACCCTGGGGGCGCGGGGGGACACCGTCGTCCTGACGCACTGGGACGGCAACGTGTTCACCTTCCCGCTCATCACCGAGAATGCGCCTCCGGGAACGATTTCCAAGGCGACCTTCGACGGGGCGAAGCTGACACTGGAGTACTACGACGACGGGGTTTTCGTGCGATGAGCGCTCGCGCGAGGAGAATGAGGCACAGATGACGACGACCATTTCCGGGCTCTCCGATGCCGAGGTCGCCCAACGGATCTCCGCGGGGCACACCAACGACGTCCCCACCCGGGCGGCGCGCAGTGTGTCGGAGATCGTCCGGGCCAACGTGTTCACCCGGATCAACGCCATCCTCGGGGTGCTGTTCGCCATCGTGCTGGCCACCGGATCGGTGATCAACGGATTGTTCGGCCTGCTGATCGTCGCGAACTCGGCCGTCGGCATCATCCAGGAGTTACGCGCCAAGCAGACCCTGGACCGGCTGGCGATCATCGGTCAGACAAAACCGTTGGTGCGCAGGCAATCCGGCACGCAAGAACTTCCCCCCGACCAGGTCGTGCTGGACGACGTCATCGAACTGGGTCCTGGTGACCAGATCATCGTCGACGGCCAGGTGCTGCAGGAGGCCAATCTCGAGGTCGACGAATCGCTGCTGACCGGCGAGGCGGACCCGATCCAGAAAGATGTCGGCGACCAGGTGATGTCGGGCAGCTTCGTGGTGGCCGGCAGTGGCGCCTACCGCGCCACCAAGGTGGGACGCGAGGCCTACGCGGCCAAGCTGGCCGAAGAGGCCAGCAAGTTCACCTTGGTGAAATCCGAACTGCGCAGCGGTATCAACAAGATCCTGCAGTTCATCACCTACCTGTTGTGGCCGGCCGGCGCGCTGATCATCTACACCCAGTTGTTCACCACCGACGTCGGCTGGCGGGAGTCGGTGCTGCGGACGGTCGGGGCCCTGGTGCCGATGGTGCCCGAGGGCCTGGTGCTGATGACATCGATCGCGTTCGCCGTCGGCGTGGTGCGGTTGGGCCGCAGGCAATGCCTGGTGCAGGAACTGCCCGCCATCGAAGGCCTGGCCCGGGTGGACGTGGTGTGCGCGGACAAGACCGGCACGCTGACCGAGAACGGGATGCGGGTCAGCGATCTCAAGACTTTGGCCGGCCACGATGTGGGCGAGGTGCTCGCTCAACTGGCCGCCGATGATGCCCGGCCCAATGCCAGCATGGCGGCCATCGCAGAGGCCTACAAGATGCCGCCAGGCTGGACGCAGACCGCGTCGGCGCCGTTCAAATCGGCGACCAAGTGGAGTGGTGCTTCCTACGGCGAGCACGGCAACTGGGTGATCGGCGCGCCCGACGTCCTACTGGACCCGGCGTCCCCGGAGGCCGAACAGGCCGAGCGGATCGGCGCGCAGGGACTGCGGGTCCTGCTGCTCGGCTCCTGCGATCGCTCCGTCGACGCCGCGGATGCGCCCGGCACCGTCACCCCGGTCGCATTGGTGGTGCTGGAGCAGCGAGTGCGCCCCGACGCCCGCGACACGCTGGAATATTTTGCCTCCCAACAGGTCACGGTGAAGGTCATCTCCGGTGACAACGCCGTGTCGGTCGGCGCAGTGGCCGGCACGCTCGGCCTGCACGGCGAGACGCTGGACGCCAGGCAACTGCCGCACGAGGTCGAGGAATTGGCAGGCGCGCTGGACGAATACACCACCTTCGGCCGGGTCCGGCCCGATCAGAAACGCGCCATGGTGCATGCCCTGCAGTCCCGTGGGCACACCGTGGCGATGACAGGTGACGGCGTCAACGATGTGCTGGCACTCAAGGACGCCGATATCGGGGTGGCCATGGGATCGGGCAGCTCGGCGTCGCGTGCGGTGGCGCAGATCGTATTGCTGGACAACAAGTTCGCAACGCTGCCGTACGTGGTCGGTGAGGGTCGCCGGGTGATCGGCAACATCGAGCGAGTCTCCAACCTGTTCCTCACCAAGACCGTCTACTCGGTGCTGCTGGCCGCGATGGTCGGACTGGGTGGCCTGTCGGCCAAGATCTTCGGCTCGGATCCGCTGCTGTACCCGTTCCAGCCGATCCACGTCACCATCGCCGCCTGGTTCACCATCGGCATCCCGGCGTTCATCCTGTCGCTGGCCCCCAACAACGAGCGGGCCCACCCCGGCTTCGTCCGCCGGGTGATGACCTCCGCACTGCCCAACGGTGTGGTGGTCGGCCTGGCCACGTTCATCTGCTACCTGCTGGCCTACCAGGGTGTGCACGCCACCGCGGCCGAGCAGACCCAGGCGTCCACGGCGGCGCTGATCACGCTGCTGGTCGGTGCGGTGTGGGTGCTGGCCGTGGTGGCCCGGCCCTATCAGTGGTGGCGGGTGGCCCTGGTGACGGTGTCCGCGCTGGCGTACGTGGTGATCTTTGCCATCCCGCTGGCGCAGCAGAAATTCATGCTGGACCCCAGCAATATGGCGCTGACGTCGATGGCGCTGGGCATCGGGCTGGTGGCCGCCGCGGTGGTGGAGGCGCTGTGGTGGATCGAGGGCCGAGTGTCCGGCGAGGCCCGCAAACTGTGGCGATAAAGTAGACGCATGAGTTTCCTGGACAAGGCGAAGGATCTGATCGCCAAGAACGCCGACAAGGTGGAATCCGCGGTCGAGAAGGTCGGCGACGTGGTCGACGAGAAGACCGGCGACAAATACAAGGGTGTCGTCGACAAGGCGCAGGAGGCCGCCAAGAACGCGGCCCGCAACCTCGACAAACCCCAGGCCTGATGGCCAAGCTCTCGGTTTTCGTCGACGTCCCGTTGTCGCCGGACAAGGCGTGGGAAGCCGCCTCGGATCTGTCCCGGTTCTCCGAGTGGCTGAGCATCCACCGCGTGTGGCGCTCGACGCTGCCACAGACGTTGGAGAAGGGCACCAAGATCGACTCCATCGTCGAGGTCAAGGGCATGGCCAACCGGGTGAACTGGACCATCGTGAACTACAGATCGCCGGAGTCGATGACCCTCAACGGGGACGGCAAAGGTGGCGTGAAGGTCAAGCTGATCGCCAAGGTGACACCGGCCGGGGATGGGTCGAAGGTGCAGTTGGACATCCACCTGGGCGGGCCGGCGCTGTTCGGCCCGATCGGCATGGTGGTGGCCGCCGCGCTCAAGAGTGACATCCAGGAGTCGCTGAACAAGTTCAAGACGGTCTTCTCCTAGTCGCCGCGTTTGTGCGGTTTCGTCCGCGACTCGCCGCGTCGGCCCGCTGAGATCGCACAAATGCGACGCCGCGTCTGTGGATAACTCACGCGCGGAAGGCCCGATGCGTCGCCGCGTCCGGGCATCGTCGGCTCATGCTGGAGATCGACTGGCCATTCCGGGCCACCGAAGCGCTCGACGCCGGTGCATTGACGTCGTGGGAGCTGCGGCGGTTCTACGAAGCCGTGTATCCCGGGGTGTGGGTACCGCGCGGTATCGAGCTCTCGCCGGTGCAACGTGCGCAGGCCGCCTGGCTGTGGTCCGGCCGCGAGGGTGTGGTGGCGGGCCTCTCGGCGTCGGCGATGCTGGGAACCAAGTGGATCGACGCGGGCGAACCCGCGCAGTTGTTGCACACCAATCGGCGGCCCCCGCCCGGGCTCACGCTGCACACCGAAAGGCTGCACCCTGACGACGTGACGGGAACGGATATCGTGACGACGACGCCTGCCCGTACCGCCTTCGATCTCGGCAGATGGTTGCCCTTCGCGCAAGCGGTGCAGCGAGTCGACGCCCTGCTGGCGGCGACGTCCGTCAAGGTCGTCGACATCGAGACGGTGGCGCAGCGAAATCCCCGGGCCCGCGGGCTGAAGCAGTTGAGGCGGCTACTGCCGGTGGTCGACGGCGGCGCCGAGTCACCATACGAGTCGTTAACCCGGCTTGCCTTGGTAGAGGCGGGATTTCCGCACCCCCACACTCAGATCGAACTGTTCGATGCGAATGGACATGTACTCGCGCGCCTCGACATGGGTTGGCCCGAATACCACGTTGCTGTCGAATACGACGGCGCACAACACTGGCTGGACGCCACGCAGCGCAGCTGGGACATCGACCGGGCGGCGATGCTCGACGAGCGCGGATGGATCGTCATCCGGGTGAGCGCCGGTCTGTTGCGGGATCGGCGATTCCTGGAGCGCGTCGCGTCCGCCTTGCGCGCCCGCGGCTGCCGCGACGCATTTGTGCCGAATCGGTGGCCCTACTCGGCGCGTCGGCCATGAAACCGCACAAACAAACAAGCCGCGATGAGTTTCACCCGCGGCGCCGGTCGATATGGACATGACAACTCCGCACGCCCCGCTCGGCGCACCCTGCTGGATCGACCTGTCGACCTCCGACCTCGACGCCGCCCAACGCTTCTACGGCACAGTGTTCGGCTGGACCTTCGAATCCGCCGGCCCTGAATACGGCGGGTACGTCACCGCCTTCGTCGACGGAAAGCCCGTCGCCGGGCTGATGTCGCATCCGGTGGACCGGTGGAACACCTATCTGCACACCGCCGACGTGGACGCCACCCTGGAAAAGGTGATCGCCGCCGGCGGGGCCGGCTGCGGTGGCGCGATGGACATTCCCGCCAAGGGCCGGATGGCGATGGTGTCCGATCCCAGCGGCGGGGTGGTCGGGCTGTGGCAGCCGGCCGGACACCTCGGCACCGAGATCACCGGTGTGGCCGCCACCCCGGTATGGCACCAGCTGACCACCCTGGACTTCGCGCGGGTGCTCGACTTCTACACCGAGGTGTTCGGCTGGCAGACCGAGGTGGCCGGCGACACCGACGAATTCCGCTACAGCACCGCGGTATTCGGCGGCGAGCAGCTGCTCGGCGTGATGGACGGCACCGCATTCATGGCCGCGGACGAACCGTCGAACTGGTTCTTCTTCCTGGGCGCCGACGATGTCGACAAGACCCAGCAGCTGGTCGTCGACAACGGCGGCACCGTCGTGCGCGCGGCCGAGGACACCCCGTACGGGCGGCTGGCCGCGGTCACGGATTCGACCGGCGCGGGTTTCAACCTGTCGTCGCTGAAGTAGCCTGGCCCCTCGCCTGTCCCTTGGCGAGGGTTTCGAGCAGCTCCCGGTACGGGCCCACCAGATATGCGGTGTCACCCGCGGTGAGCCGGGTGTCGCGGCGCGGATGCAGCCGCGTCGCGACACCGGGCCGGGTGATGGCGATGACCCGGGTCTGCGTGGACAGGTCGGCCATCCGCACCCCGTCCAGCTCGCTGCCGGGCTCCACCCGCACCCCGCCGACCATGAACGAATGCTGGCCGACGGAGAACGTGCCGAAGACCTGCAGGCCGAGTGCGGCACCGATGAACCACGGCGCCGCCAGTTCCACGGTGGAGCGCACGTTCTCGAACCCGAACCGTTGCGCGACGGCCGCGCCCAGCACCCGGTCGTACACCCGCAGCACCGTGGGCCGATCGGTGGTGAGTTCGCGCAGCACGATCCCGGTCTCGATGTTGACCACGTCGTTGGCGGTCAGCACGGCGATCGCGCGGCAGTGCGCGACGCGGGCCGATTCCAGCGTCTCGCGCAGGGTGGCGTCACCGAAGATCACCGGCACGTCGAGGCGGCGGGCGGTGGGCAGGTAGCGGTTGTCCTCGTCGCTCTCGATGACGGCGACGTCGTATCCCGCTCCCACCAGGTCGCCGACCACCCGGATGCCGAACGAGCCCAGGCCCACCACGACGATGTGGTCGTGCAGGTGCCGCACCCTGCGCAGGCCCGCGGTCTGGGCAAGCCGGCGCGACAGCAGCACATCGGCGATGAACGCCACCAGGATCGCGGTGGTGGTGACGCCGGCGAACATCAGCCCGATACCCCAGATGCGCAGCCACGACGGCTGGTCGATGAAACTGAAATCGCCGTAGCCGACGGTGGCGATGGTCTCGGTGCTGAAGTACAGGGCGTCGATCCAGCTCATCCCCGGCGGACGCTGATAGGTGAAGCGCAGCAGCAGCGTCGACCCGAGTAGAAGGGTCAGCGACGCAGCCAGTGCCCGGTAGAACATCGGGTTGATGTCATCGCGCAGTACCCGAATCGCATCGAGCGCCCGCCGCAGCGGATGTCGTCGTACCCGGTTGTGGCCCAGCGGTTTCGACACCGTGATGCCTTGGGCGGCCAGCTCGTCGGCGGTGCCGATCATCGCCGTCCAGTCACCTTGGTGCACGGCGACGTCACGGCCGGGGCAGGCGCTGACCGACGCGTCGCGATGGATCACCGCGACCGGGGCCAGGTCGCCGTAGATCTCGCGCAGGGTGGCGTCGCGCGGCACCTCTGCCCCTGTGACGACGAAGTCGATCCCGGCGACGGCGATGGTGTGGGTGGTGCGGGACAGGCAGGCCTCGACCACCGACGGCGCCGCCAGGTCGGCGACGTCGAGGATGGCCCCGGGGCCGTTGCCGTACGCGACGGCCTCCCGCAGCACCCCGTTGGCCAGCCGGGCCACCACGCGCACGTCCGGACTCAGTTGCCGTGCCAGCAGGGCTATTTCGAGGTTGACGGCGTCATCGTCACCGACGCACACCACCGCGGTGGCCGACGGTACGTCGGCGGTGTCCAGGGCGCGCGGATCCTGCAGCGGGACCACGGTGGCGCCGGCACCGCGCAGTTCGCCGCCGATGCGCTCGGCCAGCGCATCGGTGCCGCACACGATGATGTGTCCCTGCATACTGGGAAACGTTAGGTGCTCGGCGCCGCCAGCGCGAAGTCAGCGAAGTCGAATCCCGGCACCACCACACAACTGACCAGGGTCGGCTCGTCATGCCGTGCTTCCCCCCGTCGCTGCGCTCGCCCCGGATGCCGGGCCCGCTGCCAATGCCCGGGTGGCACGATCAGCTGCGGTTGCTCACCGGCGGCGATATCGGCCCCCAGCGCCAGCTCGGCGGCGGTGTCCTGATGTGCGCCTACCTCCAGGATCAGCGGGCTGCCGCGGTGGTAGAGCCACAGCTCGGCGCTGCGCACGGTATGCCAGGCCGACTGCTGACCGGGCATCAACAGAAACAGGATCGCCGTTCCCGCGCTGCGCGGGCCGGTGTACTCCGGCGGCAGCGCCGACTGCGGTGTGGTCAGCCCGCTGCGCCAGGTCTCGCGGTACCAGCCGCCCTCGGGATGCGGGGACAGCTCCAGCTGACGGGCCCAATCCGGGAGATCGGTCATGGCAACCCAGACTACGGTGACCGACCCGATAGCCTGAGCTGTATGGCACGTCTGCGTCCCGGTTGGCTGGTGGCACTGTGTGCCCTCGTGCTGATCGTCAGCGCGTGGTTGCCCTGGCTCACCACGCACGGTGGCCGGGCCAGCGCCATCGGTGGCCGCGCGGGCACCATCGACATGCCGCCACCGGGATTCGGCGTCGGACAGTTGATCGTGCTGCTGGCTGCGACGCTGATCGTGGCCGCCGCGATGGCCGCGCGCCGGCTCTCACCCCGGCTGGCTTCGGCTGCCGCGCTGGCGCTTTCGATGATCATCGCCGCGCTGATCGGCTGGTACTTCCGGTTGTACGTACATGCGCCGATCGCGGCCGGGTATGGATTGTTCGTGGCCGCCGGTGCGGTGGCCGCCGCCACGGTGCTCTCGGTGCTGGCCATGGTGGTCGCGTGGGGTCAGCCGTGAGTTTCGTCGAGCCGGTGGTGCTGACCGGTGACCGATGGGTCACGCTGGAACCGTTGACCACCGATCATGTCGACGAGATCGCCGACGCGGCCTCGGACGGAAACCCCGGCGATCTGTGGTTCACGGCCGCTCCGTCGCCCGGCACCGCGGCCCGCTGGGTGCACACCTGGCTGGACAATCCGGCGGCGTTCTCGTTCGTGGTGCGCTCGCAGGACGGGACGCTGGTCGGCTCGTCGAGTTACCTGAACATCGATGGACCGAACCGACGGCTGGAGGTCGGTGCCACCTGGTACCGCGCATCGGTACGCCGCACCGGGGTGAACACCGAGGCCAAATTGCTGCTGCTCGGTCACGCCTTCGACGAATTGAACTGCGTGGCAGTCGAATTCCGCACGCACTTCTTCAACGCCACCAGCCGGGCCGCCATCGAGCGGCTCGGCGCCAAGCTGGACGGCATTCTACGCAGCCATCAGCTGCTGTCCGACGGGTCGCGGCGTGACACCGTCGTCTATTCGATTCTGGACATCGAATGGCCTGCGGTGCGCAACAATCTGCGATTCCGGCTGAGCCGGGAGTGATCCGCCGGGGGTGGGATGAGCGCCACCCCCGGCGGCCGCGACTCACTGCGAGTCGACTGTGGTGGGCTCGATGGACTTCTGGCCGCCGCCGTGGGCGATGTCGATCTTGCGCGGCTTGGCCCGTTCGGCCAGCGGGATCGTCACGGTGAGCACACCGTTCTCGTAGGTTGCCGAAATGGCCGATGTGTCAATGCCTTCACCCAGCGAGAGCTGCCGGCGGTAGCTGCCGAAGAACCGCTCGTTGGCGAACCACTGGACCGATTCGTCGGTGCGGGCCGTCCGGTGCGCCGAGATGGTCAGCGTGCCGTTGTCCACATCGACGTCCACCGAGCCGGGGTCGATACCGGGCAGGTCGGCGGTCAGGACGTAGTGGTCATCGATTTTGCAGAGGTCCATGGGCATGAACCTGGGGGTGCGGGTTGATCCGGTTTGGCCGGTCAGCAGGCCCCGGGTCAAGGCATCAAGGTCACTGAACGGATCGAAACGTAGCACAGCAATTCACCTCCTCAGTCGCTCAACAGCCCACCACCGTGGCGGGCAGCCAAATCACTGTGCATCTCATTTTTAGCACTCTCGCCATGAGAGTGCCAGTCCCGCGGCGGAGATTTTTTCGACAATCTCGGTCTTGACTCCCGGTGTGCCGCAGCAGGTGTGGTGATCGACGACGAACCGGCCGGGTGGCTTCCGTGAATAGTGATAGCGCATCCGACATCACTATTCGCGAAGGTGTCCCTCGGCTCGGCGCGTGACGGATGTGACCACCTCGATATCCCTACCCTGCAACCGCGTGCCGCACTGATCACACACCAGCGTCGGGTGAAACTCGCTCCCGCACACGGTGTGGGTGATCCGCACCGCCGGACCGTCGGCGGAGGTGAACCAGCGCTGCGCCCAATCCAGCGCGGTGACCAGGATCGGCAGCACGGCGCGGCCCTTCTCGGTCAGCCGGTAGCGGCCGCCGCCAGTCTCGAGCACGGCGTTGGCCACCAGGATCTGCAGCCGATCGGTCAGCGAGCCGGGCGGGGCGCCGAGTTGATCGGCGAAATCGGTGAATCGGCTGGTGCCCACGAATGCGGCGACCAGGACGGCGAAGGACCACCGGTTGCCCAGGATGCTCATGGTCTGCGGGTACAGGTTGGACTGCCGGCCGGTGTGGGAGCGGCGCCGGGTGGTCGCCGACGCGGTGGACCGCGCCCAGGAGCCGCTCGGCCCCCACCGCGCCCGCAGCGCTTTCTCGGTGGTGTGCCCGCCGCATCCGTCACATGTCAGGGTGGGGGAGAAGGCGTTGCCGCACAGCCCGTGCCGCATTTCCGGCAGCACCTGCCCGGACACCCAGCGGCGCTCCCACTCCCAGATCGCCACCAGGACCGGCCACAATGACCGCCCGCGCGGGGTGAGCAGGTACTCGTACCGGTTGTCCCGGTAGGCGGCGCGTTCCAGCAGCCCGTCGCGGGTCAAGCGGTCCAGCCGGGCGGTCAGCACCGCGTGTGAGATCGGCAGCCGGACCGCGAACTGGCTGTACCGGGTGGCGCCGAGGGCGGCCTGCTGGACGATCAGCAGCGTCCACTCGTCACCGAGTAGGCCGAGCATCCGGCCCACCGCGTTGGGCTGCATCATTGCCGCCAGCGCCGCAACTCCGATCCCGGTGCCCACGTCGAATGGGTTCCGCTGGAGACACGTTCGGGTAGTTGCAGGGTGCAGACCGGGCCGTCCTCGATGCGGGCGGCGTCGAACACCAGGCAATACGACGCGTCGGCGTTCATATCGCTGGTGATGGTGACCAGGTAACCGTCGTCCTCGGCGGTGCTGCCGATACGGGGCGCCATGGCGGTCTCGCTGCCGTACACGCCGTCGTCGAACGCGTAGCGCTGCTCGGATCCGGTATGCAGGTCGTGGCGCACCAGGCCGTCGAACAGGAACCAGCCGGGCTTCCCGGTGGCGGCATAGGTGTAGCGGTAGTCCCGGGTCGCGTAGGACGGGTTGATCATGCCGAACTCGGTCAGGCTGTCGGACAACTGCTCTTCGCGGGTCTGCCCGGTGACCAGGTTGAAACGCCAACGGTGCAAACGGGTCTGCATCCCGTCCAGGGACAGGTATCGGAAGAACCTCTGCCACTTGGGGTTCATTCCGAAGTCGGTGTCGTCGGCGGTGGGTTCCGGTGATCCTTGGAAGAACCCGTCGAGCACGATCTCGTCGCCGTCCTCGAACGCGTTGGTGAAGTGCAGCACGTAGGTGGTGTCCGCTTCGAACCAGCGCACGTCGCCTCCGCGCCGCGGCAACACGGCGAACCGGGACGGCAGGTCGCGGTGCAGGCGGGGAATGTGCGCATTGTGCTTGAGCATCTCGGCATCCCAGAACAACGGGAAATCGTTGAGGATCACGTAGTTCTCGGTGAACGCCATATCGTGCGGCAGCCGGGGGCCGGGCAGCTCCACGTCGACGTAATGCACCAGGGTGTTGTCCGCGTCGACCACGCCGTAGTGCATGTACGGGGACTGCTTGCCGTAGTTGAAGAACAGCAGTTCCCCGGTGGCGCCGTCCACCTTCGGGTGTGCCGAGACGCCGAGGTCGGTGGGGAATCCGCCGGAGAAGTCCTCCTTGCCCAGCGTGTCGCCGGTGTAGGGGTCGATCCGGTACAGGTCGCCGCATTGGTAGAAGCTGGTGAGGGCGACGCCGCGGTGTACGGCCACGTCGGTGCTCGATGCATCCTTCATCAATGTCCTTGCACCCCAACCATGCTCACGCCGAGCCAGTTCGACCGGCTCGGCGATCCCCGGCCACAGCGGCCCGCCGGTGGCGTTCTCGGCGAGCAGGCCGTCGGTCTGGATGAATCGGTTGCGGTAGAACGCCTTCCCGTCCCGGAAGCCGACGATGTGCAGCATGCCGTCGCCGTCGAACGGGTGATACACCTTGAACGCGGGATGCAGCGGATTCTCGGTGTTGCGCAGGTACACCCCGTCCAGGTCGGCCGGGATCTCGCCCGCGACGGCGCGCAGGTCGTCGGCATCCCATTCGGTGGTCTGTGGGCGCCAGGGGCCGGTGCGGTAGGGATGGGTGTCGTTCTCGGGGAGGGTGGACAGGTATCTGGCCACGACATCTACGTTCATCAGAACCCCCGGGAGACAACGAAACTGACGGTGGTGGCGGTGCTGCCACCGAAGTTCAGGGTGCCGAACTTCTTCGCGCCGTCGACTTGATAGCCGCCGGCGGTACCGCTGACCTGTTTGGCCGCGTCGAGCAGCATCCGGACCCCGGTGGCGCCGACGGGATGGCCACCGCCGATCAGTCCACCGCTGGGATTGATCGGCAGCCGGCCACCGATCTCGATGTCACCGTTCTCGATCGCTTTCCACGATTCACCAGGGCCGGTGAGGCCGATATGGTCGATCGCCAGGTACTCGCTCGGGGTGAAGCAGTCGTGTACCTCGAAGCCGTCCAGGTCATCCAGGCTCACCTGCGCACGGGCCAGGGCGTCGAGGACGGTGCGCCGGACATGCGGCAGCACGTACGAGTCGTCGGCGGCGCGGTCGAGTTTGTGCTGCAGACCCAGGCCCACCGTGCGGTGGCCCCAGCCGTCGACGCGCCCGATCGGCCGGGCCTGCGGGTGCCGCCGCAGGTAACCGTCACTGACCAGCACCACCCCGGCCCCGCCGTCGGTCATCTGGCTGCAGTCCAGCCGCCGGATGCGGCCCTCCACTATCGAGTTGTCGGTGCTCTGCGCCCAGGTTCGGGTCTGTGCGTTCGGGTTCGCCTTGGCGTTGGCGTAGTTCAGCGCGGAGAGGGCATCCAGATGCGCGTCGTCCAGGCCATGGCGCCGGTCGTACTCGTCGGCGATCCGGGAGAACATCGATGGCCAGACGAACTTCGCGTCCGCACCCTCGTGCCCGGCCCAGGCGGCCGCCCCGAGATACTGCGCGGCGGTGTCGCCGGGCACCGTCTTCTCCAACTCGATGCCCAGCACCAGCGCGCTGTCGTAGTTACCGGCCCGCAGGTCGGCGATCGCGGCCAGCGCGGCGATGCTGCCCGAGGCGCACGCCGCCTCGTGCCGGGAGGCGGGGACGTTCCACAGCGCGTCATCCACCGAAGCGGGCATGGCGCCGAGGTGCCCCTGGGCGGCAAACATCTCACCGAACGCGTTGCCGACGTGCACCACCCCGATATCGCCGGCCCGCGTGTCGGCGGCCGCCAGGGTCTCCCGCACCACTTCGGCGGTCAACGCCGCGAAGTCGGCCTGCTCGCGGTGCAGATTGCGGGCGAAATCGCTCTGGTATCCGCCCAGGATCCAGATGCCGGCGCTCATCCGCGCGACGCTACTACAACTAACAGAGTGAACGGAGGAAAATTCTCCCGAAAAAAATGTCGGCTTCGGAGACTGCCGCGCCTCTCACCCATATGAACATCACCAGCATCCGCCGCCCCCGGACCCAGACCACCTACGAGATCGTCGACCGTCTGCACGACCGGCACGTCGTCGGCGTGCCCGCCGACCGGATCGCCCCCACCGTGGCCGATTGGCTTGCCGAACTCGACACCGCCAGCACGTTGGCCGAGGAGCTCGCGGCCGCCGCCCGTCGTGGCGACTGGCCGAGCGCCCATGCCCTGGGTGACGTGCTCGCCGTCGACGTGATGGTCGCCGCGTGAGGCCGGCACCGTCGTGCCGAGGTCACAGGATTGACCGGGCGCAATTCGGGGAACCCCAGCGTTCGAAAGCACGCGCATCGACCGTGAGGGGTGAGCCGAGATGATGGAGACGGCGTTCTTTGTGGCCGGGATGACCAGCGGCATTGCCCTGATCCGGTTGTTCATCCACATCGACCGGGCCGGCGAGCAGACCATCGCGCGGATGCGCCAGCAGTGGGAGGCCGGCGCCTCCGACCGGCGTGACCAGCGCGTGCGCGCCCTACGAACCTCCGCGCGCTGACGGGATGGCCGAGCACCCCACGCTCGGGGTGGAAGAGGAATTCCTCCTTGTCGACCCCGACAGCGGTGAGCCCGTCCCGCGCAATCGCGAGGTTGCCGCGCACGCACAGCGTCGCGACATCGACCTGCAATTGGAGCTGACCAGCTGCCAGGTGGAGACGACCTCGTCGGTGGCGCACGGCGCCGAGGAGTTGCGCGGTGAGCTAACCGTGTTGCGTAAAGGTGCGGCGCAGGCCGCCGCCGATGCCGGCGCCCGTCTACTCGCGGTGGGACTGCCGCCGACAGTGCCGCACCATTTTCCGTTGACCGACACCCCGCGATACCGGGCAATCGGGGAGCGGTTCGGAATGATCGCTCATGAGCAGGGCATCTGCGGGTGCCATGTGCATGTTGCCGTCCCAGACCGCGCGACGGCCGTCGAGGTGAGCAACCGATTACGTCCGTGGCTGCCGACGTTGCTTGCGCTGTCTGCCAATTCGGCGGTGTACCGCAGCGCCGACACCGGCTATGCCAGCTGGCGGAGCGTGCTGTGGGCGCGCTGGCCGAGTGCGGGGCCGCCGCCGCATTTCGAATCCGAGGCCGACTTCGATGCGCTGGTGCAGATCATGCTTTCCTCCGGTGCCGCTCTCGACGACGGCATGGTCTATTGGGATGTGCGTCCGTCAGCCAAATTTCCCACCGTCGAGGTGCGCGTTGCCGATGTGCCGGCGACGGTCGGTGACACCGTGCTGTTGGCGGCGCTGATCCGTGCGCTGGTGATGACGGCTCTGGACGATATCGATCGTGGACGGCCGGTGAAACCCCTGACCGCACACGCGCTGAGTGCCGCATACTGGCGTGCGTCCCGAGATGGGTTGAGCGGGTCGGCCGTTGATCTTTTCGACAGTCACACGCTGGTGCCGGCCGCACGCATGCTCGACACCCTGCTGGAGCGGGTGACACCCGCGCTGACGGCCGTCGGCGACTACGACACCGTGCATGCCGAGCTGCGGCGGGTGGCCGCCGAGGGCAATGGCGCCGCCCGGCAGTTGGCGGCGTGGCGGCGCCGCGGCGAGGTGGCAGATGTCATCGAGGAGGTGGCAGCGGCGACGTTGGCCGGCCTCGGCCAGCCACGGTAGTCGTTCGAAGTGGCGGGGTCTAGCTGAATGGCATGGCAACGGCTAGGTCGCCGGACGACGCATCAAATCGTCAAACCGGCTGATCTGAAACGATTTCCGAGTTCCGTGCTTTCCGCCCCCGACATCGATCCCACTGTGAAGTG
Organism: Mycobacterium sp. BMJ-28; assembly: GCF_054404835.1. Lineage (NCBI taxonomy): Bacteria > Bacillati > Actinomycetota > Actinomycetes > Mycobacteriales > Mycobacteriaceae > Mycobacterium > Mycobacterium sp. BMJ-28. The sequence goes on from NZ_CM136783.1 coordinate 874,814, forward strand.
TCCGCCGCCAGCCCATACCCCACTACATGGCACCTGAGCCTGGGACACTGTCTGCCGCACGCCAATCACCGACGCCCACACGTTGTGTTGACACAGGGAGGCGCCACTCTGTTGGACGGAACGTAAGCGAACAGGTTCATTCGCATCATTGCAGAATTTTCACGTGATGTCGGGGTACGTGTGGCTAACTTCGCCTAGGGTTTCAAAGTATCGACCCCGCACAGACATAGTGTGGGTATTTTCGGGATGTAAGCGCAGGTCGGCAATGACGGAATTTACCGAAGGCAAAGGCCACCCAGAAGGTTCGGTGAGCACGCAGCAATCCAGCGCGGACACCGCCGACCTTCTTGCCGGCATCGGCGCTCTGGCAGGTTTGGTGGCAGGCAGCCTCGGATTGCCGGAATTGCTCACCGAGGTAGCAGGATTCGCGGTGCGAGCGATTCCGGGCGCGGATGGCGCGGGTGTGACGTTGTTGAAGGCCGACCCGCCGGATAACACCATCGAGGCGTTGGCCGCGAGCGCGCCATTCGTCGCCGCGATCGATCATGTGCAGTATGTCGCCCTTAATGAAGGGCCCTGCATCACTGCCGTGAAGGAAAGGCGAACGGTGCGCTCCGGCTCTTTGGGTGGAGAGGACATGTGGCCACAGTTCGGACCGCATGTCTGCAAGATGGGTATCAACAGTGCGTTGTCCTTGCCGCTGCTGATGCCCGGACAGGTAATCGGGGCCATCAATGTCTACGCCCACGGCAGGAATAGCTTCGATGAGCACGCTGCCCAACTCGGCGAGTTGTTTGCCAAACCCGCGGCCGTGGCCGTCCACAACGCGCAGATTCTCAGCCAGACGATGGCCCTCACTGCTCAGTTGCAGGCCGCTCTGTCGGTTCGACCCGTCATCGATCAAGCCATCGGTCTGCTCCGTGGTCGCAGCGGGCGCAGCGCCGAGGATGCCCTCGCTCAGTTGCGGGCGATGAGCCAGAGCGAACACCGCAAGTTGGTCGACGTTGCCCAGAACTTGTTGGACGACGCCGTCCGACGGGCCCGGCGCGGCCGAGCTTGAAGTCGTATCACGACCTAAAGCGCCGGCAGGGCCGATCGTCGCATTCATAGCTGAGGGCGTCTTAGGTCTTGAGCATCCGGAGTCCGGTCTGTCCGATATGTTCGGATAACGCGCCCCCTGCTTGCGGCGCGCCATCCCCACACCGTTTAAGGGCCAGATGTACGGCCGGGGTTGATATTGAAATATTCAATCCAGTAACCACGCTTTGCTCGTCCGTATTTGTACGCCCCGACTGCGGAACCCGTGTCGCGAATGAGCGCTTAAACGAATGTTGGTCGGCATTCAACGAGGCTCGAATTTACTTGTGAAACGACGGCATTGTGGGCGAGCCGGTCTGCCATGCGTCGCGGTGTTTCATACGTAGGTGGGCGGGCATTGCCCGACATGTCGGTTGCCATCACCCGAGCCCGCCCGTCGCGCAAGGGCCGCCGCAGGGTGCACCGGAGGGCATGGAAACTGCGGCCGATACCGCGGAGGTCGCCATGCGACGATCACCAGTCACTGTCCGCCCCAGATGCGACGAGGGTCTTCAGCAAATATTAACGTCGAGCCCGCGATGGAGTCTCCGTGATTGCTGCTGAGCCGGGAGAAGTTCTCCACTTTCACTGGGGTGGGATGCGACCTGGCATGTCCGGGTGGCGGGGAGTCGATAGCTCGTGCATTCTCCGTGGCACTGTTCTCGCCGGGGTGAACTTCAGCAGAAGGCGCGGGACTCACCATCGCGGACCTGCCCCGACGCATGCGGGATCGATGTGGGACGACGCGATTCGGCTCGCCACTGTCACGTACTCGAGTAGGCGTGTGACTACCTGGGTTTGACGTGTAGCAGTCGTCGTGGCGATCTGTATGGACGCGGAATCTAGGCACTACTCGGTCGTCGACCATTGCGTCATGGCTGCCTGTCGGTAACTGCGCACCCGGCAGATTGTTCGCTTCAAGATCAGTTGTGATTCTTGACACAGCTGTCCAGCAAAGCTACTGTACGAAGTACTCAAGGTCATCGAGGAACGACTCGATCGCTGGGGCCCCTACGATGGCCTCCAGCTTGCAAGGGGGATTCACTGGCGGCGTCGCCGTCGCCACCGGGTGCGGTAGTCACGTCCCCCCGGGCCGCACGCATACGTGCTCGCTTCTGGTCCGCCCTGCCTCTGTCTGTGATTGCACTGACATCGCGTCTTGCAGGTATCTACACGGACGAGTGCCAAAGGCGCCCTCCAATCAAGATGCGCTCGTCTGCGATATGTGGCGGATCGCCTTTCTTCATTAGTTTTTGCGTCGGCGCGATTGTCGACTTCTTCAGCCTCACGTTTCGAGGATCTCGAACGTGTCATTTTGCACACCAATCGGTGGGTTCAGGAAAACACACTCAGTCATGCGAATAAGGAACTCGCGGTAATCCGTCCTACAACTTTCAGGGCAATCAATGCCCGAATATCAGCAGGAATTGACAGGAGTTTGGAAATGAAAAATTACGTTTACCCGGTTGCGACCGGGATCGCTATGGCCGGAGCAGGCGCAGTGCTGGCCTTCGGTGCCGGTGCCGCACAGGCGTCGCCGCTGCTCACCCCCTCGCCTGCATCCGAGACGGCCTTTCAGGCGCCATCGACGGGCTTGCAGTGCCTGATGGTGGCGACCGGGTGTTCTTCGGGTGTGGTGACGTCCACGAGTAGCGCCGTGAACTATCTTGCGCTCGCCCCGACGCCGAATGCGTTGGCAGCGGCATTTGTCGGTCCCACGCTGAATTCGCCGCTGTACAACCTGATTGGCATCGGCAACTTCATCCCGATTGTGAACATCTTCGTCAGCAATGGTGCCAATGGTGCGGCAGGGACCGGCGCGAACGGTGGCCGCGCAGGGCTGTTGATCGGCTTCGGCGGCACCGGTGGATCCGGCGCCGTAGGGCAAGCCGGCGGCAGCGGAGGGCTAGGTGGATTCTTCGTCGGTAACGGCGGCAGCGGCGGAGCCGGTGGGATCGGTGCGACGGGCGGTAACGGCGGCAACGCTGGCACGTTGGCGATACTCGGTCACGGCGGCAACGGTGGCGTCGGTGGTAACGGCTCGACCGGCACAGTCGGTGCCGCAGGCACGGGTACCGCTGCCAGTGGCAGCACGGGCGCAAATGGCAGCACGGGGACAACCGGAGCGAACGGAGTCAATCCTTCTGCGGGCGGCCCGGCAGGCGTTGCAGGTGCTGCAGGCGGTGAAGACACCGTGACCGGTGGCAACGGTCTTCCCGGCAGCCCGGGCAACCCAGGTGGAGCCGGCGGCGCCGGCGGCGCCGTAGCAGGGACGGCACCCGTGGCCACCGGCGGCGAGGGAGCAAATGGTGCCAACGGTACCGATGGCGCCAACGGCGGCGCAGGCGGCGCGGGCGGCGCCTCGTCGACGACCGGAGCAGGCGGATTGGCGACCGGTGGCAACGGCGGCAATGGCGGCAACGGCGGAACCGGTGCCACCAACGGCGGGTCCGGTGGCGCCGGCGGCGCGGGAGTAAGTGTCAGTGGAGTGGGTGCCGGCGGCGACGGGGGCACAGGTGGCAACGGTGGTACCGGTGCAGCCGGACAACCCGGTGGGCCAGGCGGTAGCGGAAGTACCGGAACTGCCGGTGCCAACGGCACCAACGTCGGCGGCGCAGGTACTGCCGGCGGTCCCGCGGGCGCTGGTGGCAACGGCGGGAGCGGAGGGCTCTTCGGCGGCGGCGGCGCTGCCGGCAATGGTGGAGTAGGTGGCACAGGCGGCACAGGTGGTACCGGCCAAGCCGGTGGCAGTGGCGGCACCGGTGGCACAGGCGGAGCAGGAGGCACCGGCGGCAACGGCGACGCGGGTGGCAACGGAGGTGTCGGCGGAGCGGGTGGCGCAGGCACAGGTGCCGGCGGGACCGGTGTCGGCGGAACGGGCGGAGCCGGTGGCAGTGGTGCCACAGGTGGTCCCGGCGGGTCCGGCGGAACTAGTGGTGCCGGCGGAGCCGGCGGCCTGGGTGGATCCGGCGCTGCGGGTGGATCGGGCGGATCCGGCGGTAACGGTGCCGCAGCGGGTACGCCCGGTAGCGGCGGTGTGTTCGGTAGCACCGGACACACGGGCACCACGGGAGCCACCGGTGCGACCGGTAACACCGGCGCGACCGGTGCCACAGGTACCACCGGGAACACCGGTGCAGCCGGTGGGGCAGGCAGTACCGGCAACAGCGGCGCCAACGGCAACTCCGGTGCCAACGGCGCGAACGGGGCGTCGTCATAACGGGCGCACCTCGGCGGTTGTGAGAAGCACCCGCTAGTAGGACATCGGGGGCGTCGGCCATGCCGCCGCCCCCGATGCCATGCACGACATTCCTACGACGACGAGGAGGGAAACTCGTGGCAACTGGAAACAGCATTGACTCAGCCACCGCCGCAACCACCCGATCACATCGGGCCGCCAATCACCTGGCGAGCCCGCTGCAGGACGTCGGCCGACTATTGTTGCGTTGCCCCGATCGGCCTGGGTTAGTGGCAGCAGTGAGCGCATTCCTGTCGCAGGCTGGAGCCAATATCGTTTCGCTGGACCAACATTCGACCGAGCAGTCCGGCGGAACGTTCGTTCAGCGCACCATTTTCCACCTGCCGGAACTGCCGATGACGAGGGAGGCGCTGGAGAATGCCTTCCGGGTAAATCTGGCAGACCGGTTCGATATGGAGTTCACACTCACCGAGGCGTCGACGCCAAAGCGGGTCGCAATCATGGCGTCCAAGGACGACCACTGCTTGTTGGATCTACTGTGGCGCAACCGACGAGGCGAACTGGATATGTCGGTGGTGCTAGTGATGTCCAACCATTGCGACTTGGCCGATCAGGTCCGTCCGTTCGGCGTGCCGTTTCTGCACGTGCCCACCACTAAAAACAATTGTGCACAAGCAGAACGCCGCCAACTGGATTCACTGAGGGGCAACGTGGATCTCGTCGTGCTGGCTCGTTACATGCAGATTCTCTCACCCTATTTCTTGGCAGAGGTCGGTTGCCCTGTGATCAACATTCATCACTCCTTCCTGCCGTCCTTTATCGGGGCATCGCCGTACCGGCGCGCCCGAGAACGCGGTGTCAAACTCGTCGGCGCAACCGCTCACTACGTGACCGACACTCTCGATGACGGACCGATCATTGAACAAGACGTCGTACGGGTGGACCATCGACACGGCGTAGCCGATTTGGTACGCCTCGGTGCCGACGTAGAGCGCGCCGTGCTCTCCCGAGCGGTCCTATGGCACTGCGAAGACCGCATCATCCGATACGGCAACCAGACCATCGTCTTCTGACGATCTGGACCAGCTGAGTGCAGCGCGGTATGCGCTGACTCGAGGGGTGCTGGCAGCTATGAGGTTGGGGGACTTCAGCTTTTCCCTTGGCGTCAAATTCGGTTGAGATCGCAGTCGGGTCCGGTTGACAGATTCCCACCTGCCCCGGGCGGTACCTCTGCCGCGGGGACGGCGTTGTCGATGAGCACCACTGCGATGGCGGCGGCGGTGGCGAAGGTGTCGGAGTCCAGAACTCGCTTGCGTGCCGATGCGCCGTCCAAGAGCAGTGCCAGTTGTTCGCCGAGTTGTTCGGGATCGGTGGCGCCGCCCTCGCGCGCGGCTTCGGTGAGCCGCGCGGCAAAGGCCTTCTTGTACTCGCGGGCGTGTACGCGGGCCGGGTGGCCCGCATCGTGGAGTTCGACGGCCGCCGCGATGAACGGGCACAGCGGCGCGTGGATGTCGAAAACGGCGAGGAGCTGTTCACGCGGCGTGAGGTCGGTGTTGTCGAACACCTCGGGCAGGATGTCGGGATCGAATCGGCGTAGGTGTTCGGCGATCAGCTCGTCCTTGCCGGTGAAGTGCTGGTAGAACGTGCGCTTGGACACTTGGGCCACCGCGCAGAGCTGGTCCAGGCCGGTGCTGTTGATGCCTTGATCGCGGAACAGTTGTCGTGAAGCGCCGAGGATGCGCTCTCGTGCACCCCTGCCGCGGCGCAGACCCCGCGGCCCCTTCTCCAACTCCGTCATGCCTTCAGCATAACCCGTTCGGTACAGATCGGTGTACATAGCTTGCGCTCGGCGCGGGTGCCCGCTACGTTAAGTAATCAGATCGGTGTACATAACATCGGCGGTTTTCGATAGAGGGAGTAATCATGGGAAAGCTCGATGGCAAGGTCGCGGTGATCACCGGAGCGACAAGTGGCATGGCGCTGGCCGGCGCCAAATTGTTCGTCGACGAGGGAGCGCACGTCTTCATCTCGGGCCGACGGAAGGATGCGCTGGATCAGGCCGTCGAACGTATCGGGCGGAATGTGACCGGCGTGCAGGGCGATTCGGCCGACCTGGACGATCTGGACCGCTTGTTCGACACGGTCAAACGGGAGAAAGGCGCGATCGACGTGTTGTGGGCGAGCGCCGGGGTGGGTAAGCAGAACAAGCTCGGTGAGATCACCGAAGAGGACTTCCACGACGCCTTCTGGCTGAACGCGCGCGGCACGCTGTTCACGGTCCAGAAGGCACTGCCGCTGTTCAACGATGGCGGCTCGATCTTCATGACCGGATCGAACGCCTCGCTGCGCGGCTATCCGAGTTGGAGTGTGTACGCCGGAAGCAAGGCCGTGCTGCCCGCCTACGCCCGGGTGTGGGTGTCCGAGTTGCGGGACCGCAAGATCCGGGTGAACGTGCTGACCCCCGGCCAGGTCGCGTCGCCGATGTTGGCGGAGGTGATGGACGACGAAATGAAGGCGCAGTTCGAGTCCGTGATCCCGCGGCGGGAGATGGGCCACCCCGAGGAGATCGCCTCGGCCGCACTGTTTCTCGCCTCGGATGATTCGAGTTACGTCAACGGCCAGGAGCTGGTGGTCGACGGCGGCACCACGGTGATCTGAGTGAGCGACGACCGGATGACGACGTACGCCCCACACCGTAACACCGTGGAATTCTTCGTCGACTGCATGCACGGCGGCGCAGACAAAGACGCACTTACCGGCATCCTCGCCGAGGACGTGGTGATGTACGGCCCGCTCGGTGATGACCCACTCACCGGCCGCGAGGCTGTGCTGCAAGCGATTCGCACGGTCGGCACGGTGGCGTCCGACCTCACCTACAAGGAGGTCCTGAGCGGCGAGACGCACCACGCCGCGTACTTCAGGCTGCAGATCGACGACACGGTGGTCGACGGGATGGACTACATCCTGCTCGATGCGGACGGCAAGATTGCCGAAGTGACCATCTGGTGGCGCCCGCTGCCCACCGGCGTCGCGATGCAGGGGCGCCTTGCCGGTGTGCTCGGTATGCAGCCCTGGGAATTGCGCACCGATGCCGACGAAAAGCCGCGCTGACTCGCAAAAGCGACATTCCCGCCAACTCAAATGCAGAACGGGGTCGAGCGCATTGACCCCGTGGTCGACCACAACAAGTTCAACTCGATTGAAGACGTGGTGCGTTCGGATCCGAACTCGTTCTCAGCGATGGAGATACGATACTTGAGCCAAAACGCCGCATCGTACGGATACGAACGAGTGGGTGACTCCTGGGTGCGAGTGAAAGGCAGTTAACCGTGACCAAGAATTTTCCGGCCGAAGCCCAATCCATCGTCGGACCCCTATTGGTCGACCTTGGATTCACCCTCGACGAAATCGACGACGACGTCGACGAGGGCGAACGACACGGATCTGTCGTCTACTACCGTTCAGGCGACTGCAAGATCCAGATCTATCGGTCCGCTAGGGAGGGCGGCGTGAACGCCATGATCGCGCCGCTCGACACGCCCAGTCAATTCGGTCTGCACGACCGGAGTCGTAGATGGCAATATCTCGCCAAATTCTCGCAGGTGCCAGACGTATCTCTCGAAGAATTGGTCAACGCGGTGAGCTTCGAGCCGAAGACCGACTCCCGACAATTGGAGTGGGTTAGGGACTCCATTGCCGAGCACTTCCAGGCAGCGCACGACGGAATTCTCAAGATGTTCCAAAGGGGTTAGCGGACGGCCCACTGAGGTGGAGCTCCTCACCTCGAGAGGTGCGGTCGCTTAGGGAATGCCGACGTAGTCGGGTGCGGTCATGCCGGTGCGTCGGATGGCCTCAAGGTTGTCAGGGGCGTACATACCCGGAAGTAGATGCAGGATGTAGCGCAGGACGACCGGTTTTCCGGCTTTGTAGCTGACTTCGACGCTGGTCACTAGCCCGGTCGGGCTGACACCGGTGGACACCACGCGCTTGTAGCTGTCGTTGCGGTGCTTGTTCATGCCGTCGATCCACGTATCCACCCGGTCTTTCGAGTAGCCCCAGCGGGTGATGCCGCCACGGACTTCGGCGATCGCGTGCTCGATGTCGTCGGCGGAGCGCCAGTAGACGATTTCGTGGAGTGTGTTGTTGCGCGGGCTGAGGCTGACCATGATGGTTTGGGTGTCGGTGACCTCGCGACCTTGGGGTCCGTCGAGGACGAGCAGCATGGCGGGTTCATCGGCTCCGCCGATGGCGGGACCCGTCTGGTGTCCTTCCAAGCCGACGGCGGCGAGGGTCTCTGTCCCGGTGCGCAGGTCGAACTTGGCGATGCGGCTGTCAGTTATTTCCTGTACGCCGGCATCATCGAGTCGTGAGTAGCCGACATCGTCGATCCGTGCCTCGAGTACCGACATGTCACTCTCCTTATTCGTGTTGCGTTCGCCGACAACGCATCCCGCACATGCCACCATCATGATGATTGCGCCTGCAACACAGAAGAGGCGTGCGGTCAGCGTTCCCATGGCCACTTAAACTCCACGTCAACATCGACGTCGGTGAGGCGGCCGACGATCTCGTCCACCTGGCTGACCAGGCGCTGGTTCTCAATCCGGGTGTCGAAGTCGCTGCCGACGATGTCACGTGCCTGCGCGAGGTCGGTGCCGATCAGATGCTGGTAGGCGGGCAGAGTGTCGGTCTGAATCAGCTTCCAACGGTCGTCGAATCCCGCGATATTGCCATCGGGGAGCGGCGTCGTGATGTGGGTTTCGGTCACCAGGCCGGTGCGGACGGTGGCCTCAAGGGGAAACAACTCGCCGAACGTGTGGGCGCCGGGAATGGATGGGGCGCCGATCGCGGTGAGGCCGTAGGTCACAGCGGGCCCGGTGACCGGACGGTCACGCATGTCCTGGTAGTCATCATCGATGATGTCGTGTTGCTCGCGGTAGAGCAGCATCTCATTGCCCTTGCTGATGAGTGCGGAATCGTCCTGCTTGATGCCGGCGTCGATGGCGTGCCAGGCTCCCCGGCCGTTCTCGTCCATCAGACCGGCCCTGGCCATTCTGTCGATCTCGTTCGTGCCGCCGTGCAGATAGGCCTCGTGCATGCTGGCCTGGTCGTTGAAGATCTGCTGCTGCATGCTGAGGAACTTTGTTTCGTACCAGGCGACTTCTTCTGCCGAGAGGTTGCTCAGTCCTTTGAGTTGAGGGTTTCCACCGACTTTGTCGGCGATCTGTTTGAGCATATTTAGATCGTAGAACCCACCGGCGAAGGAGGGGCCGATCATATTCGCCATGCCGGCCCACTGCAGGTCGGGATGGTCGAGGAACAGCTGACCGTAGTATTTGTAGACCTTGGTAATCGTCTCGGCGTTGAATTCCGTCCCTTTGGCCGGATCCCATTTGGCGGGGTCGATTCCGGCTTGCTCCAACGCCTCCCGCTTCCAGTAGTCCTGCAGGAATTGGCTGTAGTAGCCGGAGTCGCCACGCAGCGCGCCAGCGTCAACCGCCGCGTCGAGCAGGGGTTTGGCACCATCCGGGTGGTTGGCAACCCATTCCTGAAATCTCGGATCGTTCAGCACGGCTTGGAGTTGGTCTGGTGCCAACCCGAGAAGCGAGGCCGGCGGCTGATAGTCACGTCCGGCGGCGACATCGTTGGCGGTGGCTGTTGTCTCGTCAATCGCCGAGTCGATCGCAAAGCCGACCGCCTCGTCCTCAGCTACCAGAGTTTCCAGCCGCGACTGAATGGTCGCCTCGTGGCTGAGCCGCACCTGCTCGCGGTCCTGGCTCCCCGTGGTGTCGGTGACGGTCCAGTTGGCGTCATCGACGGCGAACTTGTCGGCGACCGCCGCGTCGACCGCACTGAGCAGCGAGTCCCGTGCCGACCCCAGTCGCGCGGCGCCGTCATTGAGTGCCGTAATGACGGCGTCCACGTGTCCGGCGATGCGTCGTCCCGCCGTCACTTCTGCGCGGGCGCGTTCCAGAGCGGCGTCAGCACCCGCGCCGGTCCACGATCCATGCGCCGCTTCGGCTTGCCGCAGTACCTCGTCGAGTGATCGCTCAAACGACTCATTGGCTGTGTTGATCTGCCGTGCCGCAGTGGCCAAGTCCTGGGGATTCATGCGGCGAACACTGGACACAGTGAACGTCACAGCACGCCGTCCTCCGTCAACTTCTCGACGAGTGCCTGATCAGTTCGTTCGTAGTTGTCTGCAGCCGATCGACACGCTCCGGCCATGTTGTGGATGCGATTGCCAGTCGCGTCGAACGCCGCGTCGACCCTTTTCCCCACCTCGACGGCGAAACGTCCGGTGTCGGTCTCGGGCAACGACTCCATCAGGTGCTGCGTCGCCTGGGTTGTATCGAGATCCGCGACAGCGTCCGCGCACTGCCCGTATCGCTGGGCCATACCGCGCAGCATCGGCAAATCCACCTTCAAAGGCGCCATCTTCGCCACCCCCCCCGATTGGCTACCAGTCACTCAGGCACTCCGAAAACGCCCCCAGCGTCAGTTGACGATACCTACTCACAATGCCTGAGCGGCAAGTTGCAACTATTTTCTCGTCTCATTACTAGGGACGAAACGTCAAGCATTACCCGAGGTAATACATTCACAAAGTGCCCCCGGCATGATTCGAACATGCGACACCGGCTTTAGGAGAGCCGTGCTCTATCCCCTGAGCTACGGGGGCCAGGGACGGTCGAAGCTTACCGAAGCCGGGCCGGCTGGCCTAAGTCAACGGCAGCTGGGCGAAGATCGGCGTGGTCGGCGCCGTCGAACCCTTCCCCGGCTCGACGGTGAAGGCCAGCGCGGTCGCACCGCCCAGGTCAGGCAGCACCGCGGTGGTGGACGGTGCCACGGCCGCCTGATCCATGGTGCCGGCGGACTCCGGGCCGGCATCCCGAAGCAGCCACATCTGGTAGACGGTGCCGGTGGCAGGCGGGGCGACGTTGTTCATCACCAGCACACCGGCGTTGCGTTCCTTGGAGAACACCACGGTGGCGGTACCACCGGTGGGGATCGGGCCGGAGACGGTACGCACGTCGGGGGCTGCGAACACCTGCTGGGCGGTCGAGGGTGCCGGCGGCGTCGGCCGGACGGCGATACCGATCCCGACTCCGGCGGCGGCCACCACGACGGCGGCCGCGGCGGCCAGCACGGCGGCGCGCCAGCGTTTGGGCCGAAGCTCGACCAACCGACCCGAACCGACCGCGGACAAGACCCGGTCCCGAAGGTGGGCGGGCGGTTCCAGCGCGGTGACGGCCGATACCCGTGCCATCGCCTCACGCACCGCGACGACTTCGTCGGCGAACTGGCGGGCCACCTCGGGAGGCGCGTCGGCCAGGTGGCGTTCGACTTCACCGTCATCGACGGCGTGCAGCGCGTACGCCGTCGCTAACGTCATCACCTCATGCTCGACGGGCCCGGTCACGCCGCCCCCAGACAGTTACGAAGTGCCCGCAGACCGTCGCGCATCCGCGATTTGATGGTGGCGAGGTTGGCCGACAGTCGTTCGGACACTTGCCGATAAGTGAGCCCACCGTAGTAGGCCAGGTCGATGCACTCGCGCTGGGCATCGGTCAGTGAGCCGAGGCATTCGGAAACCCGGCGATGCTCATCGAGGGTGATCACCGAGTCGGCGACGTGGTCGGTGGGCGTGTCCACATTGGCCGCGCCATAGCGGGACTCGCGCTGGGCGGCCGACTGCTCGGCACGCACCCGGTCCACCGCCCTGCGGTGCGCCAGGGTCATCAGCCAGGCCAGCGGTGAGCCGGCCGTCGGGTCATAGCCGCCGGCGTTGTGCCACACCTGCAGATAGATCTCCTGGGTGGTTTCCTCGCTGTAGCCGGGATCGCGCAGCACCCGGGTGACCAGACCGAACACCCTGGCCCGGGTGTGATCGTAGAACTCGGCGAACGCCTGCGTATCGCGGCGGGCGACCCGACGCAGCAGAACGTCGAGGTCGGTGGTCACGAGCCGTAGCCTAGCGGCCGGCCGGACCTGTGTGGTCATGTCGGCCGCGACACCGGGGCGAACGTCCACGGCAGCGCATCGAAATGCTCGGACCTGAAACAGGCCTCGAAGGAGGCCAGGTACGAGTCCCGCAACTGCGCCGTCGGGGAGCGGTCGGCGCGAACCGCCGAGGTTCCGCGAACACGTTGCAGGGCAGGTGTACTCAGCTCGGACGTGGATCCGTCGAGGGCGGTCAGGAGGCCGGCCGGATCGAGCGACGTCCAGTCCGGACGGTGCGTCTCTCGGATTCCGTGGCGGCCGCGGTGCATATGCGATATTCGAAACCGGCCGCGCAGTGGATGGGACTGGGTCCGACCCAAACCGATGTTAATGCTCACATCGATAACTGCTGGATGACGGCTCCCGCCCCAGGCCGTCCACCTCCGAGTGCGGATAAAGAGGCCCTCACCTGGCCTCTTGGTACGAAGTGCCGGCGCCCCATTGACATAGAGTGAACTGGCTCACATACTTTTGGACGAGTGTTAACGTTCACATTTTCTCGGGCGACGGAGTTGCCGAGGCTGGCTGAGGCCCGCGTCCGGGTGTCGACAGGAGGAAGAATGCGGTTGCTGAGATGGTGTGTCGCCCTGTTGGTGATGGCCACGGTGGTGCTGGTGGGTTGCGGGCGAGCCACCGAGAGCGCCGGCAGCAGCACCTCGGAGAAGGGCACGATCGGTATCGCCATGCCGACGAAGTCCTCGGAGCGGTGGGTGGCCGACGGCCAGAACATGGTCGACCAGTTCAAGGCGTTGGGTTATAAGACAGATCTCCAATACGGCGACGATGTCGTGCAGAACCAGGTGTCCCAGATCGAGAACATGATCACCAAGGGTGTTCAGTTGCTCGTGGTCGCCCCGATCGACGGTTCCTCGCTGACCAATACCCTGCAGCGCGCGGCGGACGCCAAGATCCCGGTCATCAGCTACGACCGGTTGATCAAGGGCACCCCGAACGTCGACTACTACGCCACCTTCGACAACTTCAAAGTCGGTGTACTGCAAGCCAATTACATCGTCGACAAATTGAAGCTCGGCAGCGGCGCCGGACCGTTCAACATCGAACTGTTCGCCGGCTCGCCGGACGACAACAACGCCACCTTCTTCTACGACGGTGCGATGAGCGTGCTGAAGCCGTACATCGACAGCGGAAAACTGGTGGTCCGCAGCGGTCAGACCTCGTTCGACCAGGTGGCGACGCTGCGTTGGGACGGTGGCCTGGCCCAGTCCCGCACGGACAACCTGCTGAGCCAGGCCTACACCACGGCACGCCTGGACGCGGTGCTGTCGCCGTATGACGGCATCTCCCGCGGCGTCATCTCCGCCCTCAAGAGCTCGGGCTACGGCAACGCCGCCAAACCGCTGCCGATCGTCACCGGCCAGGATGCCGAACTGGCCTCGGTGCAGTCCATCGTGGCCGGCGAACAGACCCAGACCGTGTTCAAGGACACCCGCGAACTGGCCAAGGCCGCGGTACAGGAGTCCGACGCCGTGTTGACCGGTGGCACGCCACAGGTCAACGACACCAAGACCTACAACAACGGCGACAAGGTGGTGCCGTCCTACCTGCTGGACCCGGTGAGTGTCGACAAGTCCAATTACCAGAAGGTGTTGATCGACTCGGGTTACTACACGCCGGACCAGGTGAAGTGACCACGACACCGCTGCTGGAGATGCGGGGGATCACCAAGGAATTCCCCGGAGTCAAAGCGCTTTCCGGAGTGGACCTCACCGTCGAGGCCGGCGCTATCCACGCCATCTGTGGCGAGAACGGCGCGGGCAAGTCGACACTGATGAAGATCCTCAGCGGCGTCTACCCGCACGGCAGCTATGACGGGGAGATCAGATTCGGCGGGGAACTGTGCGCGTTCCGCGACATCCGCTCCAGCGAACGGTGCGGGATCGCCATCATCCACCAGGAACTGGCGCTGGTGCCGTACCTGTCCATCGCCGAGAACATGTTCCTGGGCAACGAGATTGCACGTCGCGGGGTGATCTCCTGGGACCGGACCGTGAGCGAAGCCCAGACGTTGCTGGATCGGGTGGGTCTGCGGGAAAGCCCGCAGACCCGGGTCTCCGATATCGGCGTCGGCAAGCAGCAACTCGTCGAGATCGCCAAGGCACTGTCCAAGGACGTCCGGCTGCTCATTCTCGACGAACCCACGGCCGCGCTGAATGATTCCGACAGCAGGCACCTGCTCGATCTGATCGTCGGCCTGCGTGAGCACGGCATCACCTCGATCATCATCTCGCACAAACTCAACGAGGTGCTGCAGGTCGCCGACACGGTCACCACGCTGCGCGACGGTCGCACCATCGACACCGTGCCGGTGGACGAGAAGCTCACCGAGGACGCCATCGTGCGGGCGATGGTCGGCCGCGACCTGACCGACAGATTCCCGTCCCGGCAGGGCTGCGATATCGGCGATGTGGTGTTCTCGGTGGCCAATTGGACCGTGCTTCACCCCATCGATCAGCACCGCAAGGTCGTCGACGATGTCACCATGAATGTCCGGGCCGGTGAGATCGTCGGCATCGCCGGGCTGATGGGCGCCGGCCGGACCGAACTCGCGATGAGCGTGTTCGGCCGGTCCTATGGCCGGTACGTGGGTGGTCAGGTCTTCAAAGCCGGCACCGAGATCGACACCAGCACGGTGCCGCGGGCGATCGGCCATGGAATCGCTTATGCCACAGAAGATCGCAAGTCGCTGGGGCTGAACCTGATGGACAGCGTGGCCACCAGCATCAGCCTGGCGTCCTTGGGCAAGGTCAGCCACCGATCGGTCATCGACCACCATGAGGAGACCCGCGTCGGCGAGCAGTTCCGCGCCTCGATGCGGATCAAAACCGGCTCGGTGCAGACCGCCACCGGAAAACTCTCCGGCGGCAACCAGCAGAAGGTCGTGCTCAGCAAGTGGCTGTTCACCGATCCGGACGTGCTGATCCTCGATGAACCGACCCGCGGCATCGACGTCGGCGCCAAACACGAGATCTACGTGCTGATCAACGAACTCGCCGCGCGCGGCAAGGCCGTCATCGTCATCTCCTCCGAACTCCCTGAGCTGCTGGGGCTGTGCGATCGGATCTACACGTTGAGTCAGGGCCGGCTGACCGGCGAGGTCCCGCGTGCCGACGCGACGCAGGAACTCCTGATGCAACACATGATGAAAGGACCCGCGTGACCATCACCGCGAAACAGCCGGCGCCAGAGATCGGCAAGGGCGATACACCGCCCGAACACCGGGGCAATGCGTTGTCGCGCTACCTGATGTCGCATGTGCGCCAGTCCGGAATGGTGGTGGCGTTGATCGCCATCCTGCTGCTGTTCCAGATCTGGACGGGCGGCATCGTGCTCAAACCGCTCAACGTCACCAACATCATCCAGCAGAACGGGTACATCCTGGTGCTGGCGATCGGGATGGTCATCGTGATCATCAACGGTCACATCGATCTGTCGGTCGGGTCGGTCGCCGCGTTCACCGGGGCCATGGGCGGTGTGCTGATGGTGCGCCTGGACCTGCCCTGGCTGTTGGCGACGGTGTTGTGTATCGCGATGGGCGCGCTGATCGGTGCCTGGCAGGGCTTCTGGATCGCCTACGTCGGCATCCCGTCGTTCATCGTGACCCTGGGCGGCATGCTGGTGTTCCGCGGCGCCACCCAGTATCTGCTCGAAGGCCAGTCGATCGCGCCGATGCCCCGCGGACTGGAACAGATCAGCAGCGGCTTCCTGCCCGAACTGGGCACCGCCGCGCTCTATCACTGGCCCACGGTGATCCTGGGTGCCGTTGCGATGGTCGCCACCGTCGTCATGCAGATCCGGCGGCGCCGCACGCAGATCCGTTACCAGCAAGAGGTTTCCAGCCGCGCGATATTCATCGCCAAATGTGCCGGCATCGTGGCGGCACTCGGTGCGGTCACCCTGCTGCTGGCCAGCTATCGCGGCGTGCCGATCGTCGGCATCATCCTTGTGGTCCTCACGCTGATCTACGCATTCCTGATGCGCAACACCGTGTTCGGCCGTCAGGTCTACGCGGTGGGTGGCAACGCCGCGGCGGCGAGTCTGTCCGGGGTGCGCAACAAGCGCGTCACCCTCATGGTGTTCGTGAACATGGGGATGCTGGCCGCGGTCGCGGGTCTGCTGTTCGCGGCGCGGCTGAATTCGGCCACTCCGCAGGCCGGCATCAACTTCGAGCTCGAGGCGATCGCGGCGGCATTCATCGGCGGTGCCTCGTCCAGCGGCGGTGTCGGCACCGTGTTCGGGGCCATCATCGGCGGCCTGGTGCTCGGTGTGCTCAACAACGGCATGTCGATCCTCGGTATCGGCAGCGATGTCCAACAGGTCATCAAAGGTCTGGTGCTGCTGGCGGCCGTCGGGTTCGACATCTACAACAAGCGCAGGGGCGGGAGGTGACGAGGTGCACACGGTCGCTATGAGGACGCCCACCGTCGCGCGCATACCTAACGATGCGGTGGTGGCACCCGTCGCACCCGAAAACCTGTGTGACCGCGCGGCGGAGTTGTTTCGCGACCGGTATGGCAGTGCCCCCGACGGCGTGTGGATGGCACCCGGGCGGGCCAACCTGATCGGCGAGCACATCGACCACGTCGGTGCCCGGGTGATGCCCTTCGCGGTGCCCTACGCCACGGCGGTCGCGGTCCGCGTACACGGCCACGACCGGCTGCGGTTGGCCTCGACCGGCCCGCTCGAGGACTGGGAAGGGGCCGGCGGCGATATCGGACCGCACCACCCGAGCGGCTGGGCCGGTTATGCCGCGGGCGTGCCGTGGGCGATGACGTATCACGACACCATCGCCCGTATTCCCGGTCTGGACGTCGCCGTGCATTCGTCGGTGCCCCAAGGCGCCGGGCTGTCCAGCTCGGCGGCACTGGAAACCGCGATAGCCCTGGCGATCGCCGAGCTGTTGGGTGCCGCAACCGATGACACCGGGCGGCGGACCCTGGCCCGTGATTGCCTCACCGCCGAGAACGTGGTGGTGGGCGCCCCCGCCGGGGGGATGGATCAGTCGGCCGCCCTGCGGGCCAGACCGGGCCATGTGATGCTGCTCGACTGCGGCACCTTCGGTGTGGAGCATCTGGAGTTCGACTGCCGGACAGCAGGTGTGACACCACTGATGATCAACACCAACACCGCCCATCGACCCGCCGGGGACGGATACCGGCTGCGCCGGGCCCGGGTGCAGCGGGTGTGCGCGCGCATCGGTCGGGCCGCCATGTACGACAATGACGATATCGAAGGCGTGCTGCGATGTGCGGTCCCCGACGACACCGGCCTGCGGCCCGCGGTGCGGCATGTGCTCACCGAGATCCGCCGGGTGAACGCGGTCGCAGAGCTGCTCAGGTCACGTCAGATCGCCGCCGTCGGAACGCATCTGAGCGCTTCACACGTCTCCCTTCGCGATGATCTGCAGGTGAGCTCACCGGAACTGGATACCGCGGTGGACGCCGCGCTGACCGCGGGGGCGCTCGGTGCGCGGATGACCGGTACCGGAGGCGCGGTCCTGGCACTCATCAAACCGGAGCGGCTGGGAGCCACCATCGAGACCGTGACGCGGGCGGCCGGACAGCGCGGACTGCCCAAACCAGAATTCCTGTTCGCGGTGCCGACCGGAGCGGCGCGCCGCGTCTACTGATCGTTGCGCCCGTAGCGGATCGACCAGGACGCCGACCAGACCTGCCCGGTCTCGAGCCAGCGCAGACCGGTGCCGCAGTTCAGCGCGTCGGCCGGAGCCGTCATCGGCTCCACCGCCACGGCCGTGACGAAACGGTCCCCGATCGGGTATTTGCGGGTGGTGAACACCTGGATGTAGCCGAATTGATCATCAGCCCACAGGGAAACGGTCCGTCCATCCGGGGCCCGCAAGGAGTGGGTGCTGCCGCCGGCGGTCATGTGCAATCCGGTCCACGCGTCATCGAGGTCGAGGTCGGCGACCCGGCGGCCGGTGCGCAGATCCCAGTAGCCGCCGGTAACGGGAGCGACACCGATCGGGTTGAGCCGGTCGTCGACCTCGATGTGTTGGTCGGCCGCGACGGTCAGGGTCAGTTCGGATGTCGCGACATCGCCGATGCACAGGAAGGGATGCGCGCCGATCGCCACCGGCGCCGGATCCGGCCCGACGTTCACCACGGTGTGTGTCACGTGCAGGCCGTCGTCGGCCAGCGCATAGCGCACCTGGGTGTCCAGATGGAACGGGTAGCCGTGCTGCGGGAACACCCGGGCGGCAAGGGATACCGCGGCGTCGGTGTGCTCCAGCAGCTCGTAGTCGGTGAAGCAGAGCAGACCGTGCAATGCGTTGCGGCGCTGGGGTTCGGTGACATCGAGCAGGTGGATGGTGCCATCGTGGGTCCAGCGCCCGTCTCGCACCCGGTTCGGCCACGGCATGAGCACCGTGCCGGAGTAGAAGGGCCGCAGCACATCTGATCGGTAGCCGGGAGTGAGATCGACACCGTCCACCGACAGCCGTCTGATCGCGGCGCCTACCCCGGTGATCACCGCGCGCGCCGCGCCGTGCGCCAGTTGGTATTCGGTGCCGTGCACGGTGACTTCTGCGACGTGCATCTAACGCCCTCCCGGAGGTGGTGGTGCGGTGCTGTCGCGTATCACGAGATCGGCTGACAGCAGCGTGGTTTCGCATTCGATGTCGAGCAGTGTGGCCTTCACCAGTGCGATGGCCCGCTGGCCGACCTCGGCGAAATCCTGCCGGATGGTGGTCAGGGCCGGAATGAGATAGGGCGCTTCCGGGATGTCGTCGAAGCCCACGACGCTGATGTCCTCGGGCACTCGGCGGCCGGCCGCGGCGAGGGCGTGCAGGACGCCGATGGCCATGTGGTCGTTGGCGACGAACACCGCGGTGACATCGCGGTCGGCGGCGACCTCCCGGCCGATGGCGTACCCGCGCGCGGCACTCCAGTCGCCTGTCCATGGCGGGCGGGGCGCCAACCGTGCCGCCAGCAGCGCATCGTGGTAGCCCCGGCTGCGGGCGGCCGCTTCCGGCCAGTTGTCCGGGCCCGCGACATGCGCGATCTCGGTGTGCCCGAGGTCGATGAGGTGCTGGGTCGCGATGCGGGCGGCGCCGACCTGATCCACCCCGACGGACAGCCCCGACCCGGAGAGATCACCTTCGACGACGATCACCGGGAGGCCGAAATCCTCGGAGTACACCACGTTGAGGGCGTCCTGCTGGGCGGCGATCATCACGATGGCTTCCACCGCAAGTCGGGATAGATGGTCGAGGGCGCCACGGATCTCCTGCCGCGTCACCGCCGCCAAAGTGACTGAGCTGGAGAAGAATCCCGCCTGGCGGGCGGATTCTTCGACGGAGCGCTGGATGCTCGATGGCCCGTATTGCCCGGTGCTGCTGCCGATGATGCCGATGATGCCGGATCTGCTGGTGACCAGCGCCCGCGCCACGCTGTTGGGCCGATAACCGAGTTGGGCGATGGCGTGCTCGACCCGTTCGCGGGTGGCGGGCCGGATGCTGCTGGAGCCGTTGATCACCCGCGACACCGTCTGGTGGGACACACCGGCCAGCCGGGCAACATCGGACATGACCGGCTTGCGACTCATCGCTCTATTATTGCCGCGGCTCATCACGTCGGCCGCGCCAGGACACGCTGCACCAAGACGAACACCAGCAACAAGGCGCCGGTCATGATGCGGGTCCAGTAGGAATCCAGGTTCTCGGCGGTGACGAAGATTTCGATGGTGCCCAGGACGAGCACCCCGATCAGCGCGCCGGCGACGTAGCCCACCCCGCCGGCCAGCACGACACCACCGATCACGGCGGCGGCGATGGTGTCGAGTTCCAAACCCACCCCGTTGAGGCTGTAGCCGGACAGTTTCTGCACGGCCAGCAGGATGCCGGCCAGCGACGCGCAGAATCCGCTGATGACATACACCGAGATGCGGGTGCGGCCGGCGGCCAGGCCCATCAACTGGGCCGACTGCCGGTTGCCGCCGACCGCGTACACCGTTCGGCCGAACCGGGTCCAGTGCAACACGTAGAGCGCCACGGCCAGCACGATCGCGGCGATCACCACCGGCCAGCGGATGAACTTGTCGTCGTATACGTACAGGTAGTGCAGCCCGAGGGTGCGCATGGCCGGATCCCTGATGGGCAGTGAGTCGACGCTGACGACGTAACACATCCCCCGGGCGGCGAACATGCCGGCCAGTGTCGCGACGAACGGTTGCACGTCGAAGTGCTCGATCATCACACCCATCACGAATCCCAGTGCCGGGCCGACCAAGATGACGGTGCCCAGGGCGAGCGGGGTGGGCCAGCCCAGCTGCAGCGTCTTGGCCAGGATCACCGTCGAGAGCGCCACCACCGAACCCACGCTGAGGTCGATGCCGCCGGTGAGGATGACGAACGTCATACCCGCCGCGAGCACGATGAGATAGGCGTTGTCCACGAAGAGGTTGAGGAAAACCTGTGTGGGACTGGCGAAATCATAGCGGACCAAAACACCGGAGAACATCACCACGAACAGCGCCACGGTGGTGAGCGGGCCGGTGAACCGGCTGCCGGCCAGCCGCCGGATTCGCGTCTTGACGTCACCGCCGGGGGTGGGTGGCACGGCCAGGGTCGCCGTCATGCGTGCACCTTCGTCTCGCTGGGGGGAGCCGGTTGCGCCGGGGGGACGCCCGCGGTCCCGGCAGGACGGCGCCGTCGGGTGCTGCGGGTGATCGCCGCGCGGAACTTGGCCGACTGCAGTAGGCAGACTGCCACGACGACAAGGGATTTGAACGCCAGGGTGACCTCGGGGCGGATCCCCAGGGTGTACACGGTGGTGGTCAGGGATTGGATGATCAGCGCACCCAGCAGGGTTCCGGTCAGGCTGTAGCGACCACCCAGCAGTGACGTTCCGCCGATCACCACCGCGAGGATGGCGTCCATCTCGATCCACAGCCCGGCGTTGTTGGCGTCGGCCGCGGAGAT
The DNA here is from genome assembly GCF_054404835.1 of Mycobacterium sp. BMJ-28. NCBI lineage: Bacteria > Bacillati > Actinomycetota > Actinomycetes > Mycobacteriales > Mycobacteriaceae > Mycobacterium > Mycobacterium sp. BMJ-28. The sequence continues at coordinate 896,050 of NZ_CM136783.1, forward strand.
GTTCGACGCGATCATCAGCCCGGCGATTCCCGCGCAGACGGCGCAGAACACATACACCGCGAAAACGATGGTGCGGCTGCGCACTCCGGCCAGCCGGCTGGCCTCGGGATTGATCCCGACGGCCTCCAGGAGCATGCCCAGTGCGGTGCGGCGGGTGAGCACGGCGATGACGACGAAGATCACCAGGCTGACCAGGATGGCCACCGGCAGGCCGAGGACATACCCGGCGCCCAGCATCTTGAACGGCGCGCTGGTGACGGTGACGATCTGCCCTTCGGTGACCAGCAGCGCGATTCCGCGGCCGGCTGTCATCAGCACCAACGTGGCGATGATGGGCTGAATACCGAGCAGCGCAACGAGAGTGGCGTTCCACAAGCCGAGCGCACACGAGGCCAACACGGCCAACGCCATCGCGGTGAGGACGGTGCCGGGGCTTTCCGGGTGCGGCGAGGCGGCGATGTGGGCACACGCGATCGATCCGGCGATGGCCACCACGGCGCCGACCGACAGGTCGATCCCACGGGAGGCGATCACCAGGGTCATCCCCAGTGCCACCAGCAGGATCGGCGCGCCGTTGCGCAGAATGTCGATGATGCTGCCGTACAGGTGCCCGCTCTGCATCCGCACACTGAGGAAGCCGGGGGAGAGGGCGGCGTTGAGGGCCAGCAAGGCGACCAGCGCCAGGGCGGGCCAGAACAGTTGGTGCGCGGTGATTTTCTTGATCACGGGGAACCTGCCGCGATCAACCCGGTCAGGTCGACGTCGTGGTGCGCCTCCACCTGCGCGACGTTGTGCCGGTCGCGCATCACCACGATGCGATGCGAAACCCTGGTCACCTCGTCGAGTTCGGCCGAGATGAACACCACCGCCATCCCGTCGGCCGCCAGGTCGGTGACCAGTTGCTGGATCTGGGTCTTGGCGCCGATGTCGATGCCCCGGGTGGGCTCGTCGAGAATGAACAACACCGGCTCGGTGATGAGCCAGCGTGCCAGCAGCACCTTCTGCTGATTGCCGCCGCTGAGATTCTTCATCAACGTGTCGGGCCGGCGGGGCCGGATATCCAGGGCCGCCATGTATTTGTCGACGAGTTCGTTCTTGCTCCTGGCCGACAGCGGCCGCGCGAAACCGCGCCGCGCCTGCAGTGCCAGCACCAGGTTGTCGCGCACCGTCAGCTCGCCGAAAACCCCTTCGTCCTTGCGGTTCTCCGAGGTGAGTGCGAACCGGTGCCCGATGGCCGAACGCGGCGTGCGCACGCTGGCCCGAACGCCGTTCACCTTGAGCGCTCCGGAGGTGGCCCGGTCGGCTCCGAAGATCAGCCGGGCCAGTTCGGTGCGCCCGGAGCCCAGCAGGCCGGCCAGCCCGATGATCTCGCCCCGGTGGATGTCCAGGCTGACCGGCGCCACCTCGGGCATCCGGCCGAACCGGTCGAGGGACAGCACCGGTGTGCTCGTGACATCCACGGTGGCACGGGCGGCGTTGTCGGCCACCTCGTCGAGTGCGCCGACGGCCCGTCCCAGCATGGCGGTGACCAGATCCACCCTGGGCAGTTCGGCCGTCGGATACTCACCGACGAGCCGTCCGTTGCGCAACACCGTGATCCGGTCGGCGATGGCGTAGATCTGGTCCAGGAAGTGCGACACGAACAGGATCGCGGTGCCCGCGTCACGCAACCTGCGGATCACGCCGAACAGTTCGGCGACCTCGCCGGTGTCCAGGCTGGAGGTGGGTTCGTCCAGCACCAGCACCCGGGCGTGGCAGGCCGTGGCCCGGGTGATCGCCACCAGCTGCTGAACCGCGATGGGATGGGAACCCAGCCGAGAGCGGGAGTCGATGTCGAGTTCCAGCTCCGACAGCAGATCGGCGGCGCTGCGGTGCAGAGCGCGATAGTCGATTCGGCCCCAGCGTCGCGGTTCCCGGCCCAGCAGGATGTTCTCACCCACCGAGAGATTGGGGCACAGGTTCACTTCCTGATAGACGGTGCTGATGCCGGCTTCCTGGGACTGGCGCGGTCCGGCGAACGACCGCGGGACACCGTCGATGAGGATGTCACCGGAGTCGACCGGGTAGACCCCGGTCAACGCCTTGATCAGGGTGGACTTGCCCGCGCCGTTCTCGCCCATCAAGGCGTGTACCTCGCCGGGGAGCAGCCGGAAGTCCACCCCGTCAAGCGCTTTGACGCCGGGGAACTCGATGGAGATGTCACGCATCCGCACCACGGATGCGTCGGCGGGTGCTGGAATCGGGTGGTTCATGGCCGCCGGTCTAGTACTGACGCGCCGGCAGAACCTTGATCGCCTGCTGCTGGTCGAAGGTTTCGTCGGGTGTCACGACACGCGCGGGCACCTGCTCGCCCGCGGCGACCTTCTTCACCATGTCCATCAGTTGCGGGCCGAGCAGCGGGTTGCACTCGACGATGAAGTTGAACTTGCCGTCGGCCAGGGCCCGCATCCCGTCCCGGGTGGCGTCGATCGCCACGATCTTGATGTCCTTACCGGGAACCTTGCCCGCGGCTTCGATCGCCTCCAAGGCGCCCAGCCCCATATCGTCGTTCTGCGCGAACACCACGTCGATCTTCGGGGTCGACTTCAGCAGGGCCTCCATCACCTGTTTGCCGCCGGAACGGGTGAAATCGCCCGTCTGCGAAGCGACGATCTTCAGGTTCGGGTTGGACGAAATACCGTCCCGGAAACCGGTATTACGGTCGATCGCCGGGTCCGCGCCGGTGGTGCCCTCGAGCTGGACGATGTTCACCTGGCCGGGTGCAGCCGGGTACTGGTCGGCCACCCATCTGCCGGCCCGCCGGCCCTCGTCGATGAAGTCGGCGCCGATGAAGCTCTTGTACAGGTCCTTCTCCTGGGTGTCGATCGCCCGGTCGGTGAGGATCACCGGGATGTTGGCATTCTTGGCCTCCAGCAGCACGGCGTCCCAGCCGGTGCGCACCACCGGGCTGAACGAGATCACGCCGACACCTTGCTGGATGAACGAGCGCAGTGCCGAGATCTGTTTCTCCTGTTCGCCATTGGCGTCGGCGAACTTGAGATCGATCCCTGCGGCCTGCGCCGCGGATTTGATGGACTCGGTGTTGGCGGTGCGCCATCCGCTCTCGGCGCCCACCTGGGCGAAGCCCAAACTGACCTGGCCGCCGGCATTTCCGCCGCCGGCGCCACCGCCGGGTGCTTTACCACTGCCGCAGGCTGCCACGGTGGCGGCGACGGCGACGATGCCGATGACTGCGGCGAGAGTTTTTCTCACACCCGACTCCTTCTCGTTCTGGAATGTGCCGGGCGACGGCGCGCAACCGGACACGCATGGTTCGGATGACGATCAGCCGGGAAAGTGGCGGAGGTCACACTGGCTGATGTTAACGATCACTTTCGGCGAGGTCAACCCTCCGATAAGGCAGAAGGTGCGTTGACCAATGCAGAATGTTCACGTTAACATCGGCGGTGTGATGCAGGGCACAGGAGTGGGAAGGCTGGTTCCGATGGGCCATCTGTGGGTTGGGCCGAGGCGATGAGCGCCGACAAATACGTGGTGGGCGTGGACTTCGGGACGCTGTCGGGGCGTGCCCTGGTGGTGCGGGTCGCCGACGGTCACGAACTGGCCGCCGCCGAACATGTGTACCGGCACGGGGTGATCACCGATGTCCTGCCGGTCAGCGCCGCCGTCCGGCTGCCCGCGGACTATGCGCTGCAAGTGCCAGAGGACTACGTCGACGTGCTGCGCTTCGCGGTGCCCGAGGCGGTCGCAGCGGCCGGGATCGACCCCGCCGACGTGATCGGGGTGGGCACCGATTTCACCGCCTGCACCATGGTCGCGGCACGCGCGGACGGAACACCGTTATGCCAGTTGGACGAATTCGCCGACCGGCCACACGCTTACGCGAAATTGTGGCGGCATCACGCCGCGCAGCCCCAGGCCGACCGGATCAACACCCTGGCCGCGGTCCGTGGCGAGGCGTGGCTGCCGCGTTACGGCGGATTCATCTCCAGCGAATGGGAATTCGCCAAGGCACTGCAGATCCTGGAGGAGGACCCGGAGGTCTACGCCGCGATCGACTGTTGGGTGGAGGGCGCCGACTGGATCGTCTGGCAGCTCACCGGACAGTACGTGCGCAACGTCAGCACCGCGGGATACAAGGCCATCCGACAGGACGGCGCATACCCGTCCCGTGATTTCCTGGCCGCACTCCACCCCGGTTTCGCCGATTTCGTCACCGACAAGGTGGCGCGGACCATCGCGCCGCTGGGCGCTGCCGCGGGCACCTTGACCGAGCAGGCCGCCGCATGGACCGGACTGCCTGCGGGTATTTCGGTGGCCGTCGGAAACATCGACGCCCACGTCACCGTCGCGGCGGCGGACGCGGCCGAACCGGGGCGGCTCGTGGCCATCATGGGCACGTCGACATGCCATGTGATGAATTCCCGTGTCCTGCGGGAGGTTCCGGGTATGTGCGGAGTCGTCGACGGCGGAATCACGATGGGACTGTGGGGTTATGAGGCCGGCCAGTCCGGCGTCGGCGACATCTTCGCCTGGTTCACCGAAAACTGTGTCCCCGAGCGGTATTCGCAGGCGGCGCGTGAGCGTGGTGAGTCGCTACACGAGCACCTGTCCGTCCTTGCGGCCGAGCAGAGCATCGGTCAGCACGGTTTGGTGGCCCTGGATTGGCACAGCGGCAACCGCTCTGTCCTGGTCGACCACCATCTGTCCGGCGTGATCGTGGGACAGACGCTGGATACCACCTGCGTGGACCAGTACCGGGCGCTGCTGGAAGCCACCGCGTTCGGAACCCGGATGATCGTCGAAACCTTCGACCGCGCGGGAGTTCCGGTGGATGAACTGGTGGTCGCCGGCGGGCTGATCAAGAACCGGCTACTGATGCAGATCTACGCCGACGTGACCGGTCTGCCGCTGTCCTGCGTGACATCGGCGCAGGCGCCCGCACTCGGTGCGGCCATCCACGCCGCTGCCGCGGCCGATTTCTACCCCGATGTGCCGACGGCTTCGGCACGGATGGGCGGGCGCACGAAGAAAGCGTTCATGCCCATTCCGGAGAACACCGCCCGGTATGACGCGTTGTACGCGGAATACGTGGCGCTGCACGACTGGTTCGGCCGAGGGAATCCGATGATGCGCAGACTGCGGGCCATCCGCGCCGCCGCCGGGCAACCGGAGATGGCGAGGGCCGCACAATGAGCGTCACCTCGGACCTCTCCCGCACCGTCGCGGATCTGCGCAGGCAGGTATGCGATCTGCACGCCGAGCTCACCAGGTATCAGCTGGTCATCTGGACCGCAGGCAACATCTCGGCGCGGGTGCCGGGACAGGACCTCATGGTGATCAAACCCTCTGGCGTCTCCTATGATTCGATGACGCCCGAACACATGGTGGTCTGCGATCTCGACGGTGCCCTGGTGGACGGCGAGTTCGCGCCCTCCTCGGACACCGCCGCGCACGCCTATGTGTACCGGCATATGCCGGAGGTCGGCGGTGTGGTGCACACCCATTCGACGTATGCGACCGCGTGGGCGGCCTGCGGTGAGCCCATTCCGTGCATCCTGACGATGATCGCCGACGAGTTCGGCGGCGAGGTGCCGGTGGGACCGTTCGCGCCGATCGGCGACGATTCCATCGGACGGGGAATCGTCGACACCCTTCGCAACAGCCGCTCGGCCGCCGTGCTGATGCAAAATCACGGGCCGTTCACCATCGGGCCCGATCCCACGTCGGCGGTGAAAGCTGCGGTGATGCTCGAAGACGTCGCCCGCACCGCCTACATCAGCAGGCAGCTCGGCAGTCCTACCGAGTTGTCGGCACCGGTGATCACCGGGCTGTACGAGCGTTACCAGAATGTCTACGGTCAGAAGGAATCTTGATGCCCAACGCGCTTGAGAACAAAGAGATCTGGTTCGTCACCGGTAGTCAGTCACTGTACGGCCAGGACATTCTGGACCAGGTGGCCGAGCAGTCCCGCGTGATCGCCGACCGGCTGGACGCCAGCGCGCACCTTCCGGTGCCCGTGGTGTGGAAGCCAGTGGTGACCACCGGTGATTCCATCTACCGACTGCTCAGTGAGGCGAGCACCAGCGACGAATGCGTGGGTGTGATCGCCTGGATGCACACCTTCTCGCCGGCCAAGATGTGGATCCGCGGGCTCAACGCGCTGCGTCGACCGCTGTTGCACTTTCACACCCAGTTCGGTATCGAGATCCCCTGGGACACCATCGATATGGACTTCATGAACCTGAACCAGGCGGCGCATGGGGACCGTGAGTTCGGCTATATCCAAACCCGGCTGTCGGTCCCGCGGACCACCATCGCCGGGCACGTGGACAACCCCGACACCACCGCACGGATCGGTTCGTGGGCGCGTGCGGCGCTGGCCGCAGGCGACCTGCGCGGGATGCGGCTGGCCCGGTTCGGCGACAACATGCGCGATGTCGCGGTGACCGAGGGGGACAAGGTGGCCGCCGAATCGCGATTCGGCGTGTCGGTCAACTCCTATTCGGTCAACGATCTGGTGGCATCGGTCAACGCCGCGGCGGATGCCGATATCGACAAGCTGGTCACCGAATACCAGGACCGCTATGTGGTGGCCGAGGATCTGCGGCGTGGCGCCGACCGGCACGACGCGCTGCGCCAAGCCGCGCGGATCGAGATCGGCCTGCGCCAGTTCCTCGAGGACGGTGGGTTCAGCGCATTCACCACCAATTTCGAGGATCTCGGTGGGCTGAGGCAGCTTCCGGGCATCGCCGTGCAGCGACTGATGGCCGACGGATACGGATTCGGCGCCGAAGGGGACTGGAAGACCGCGGCCATGGTCCGGGCGGTCAAGACGATGGGTGTCGGCCTGCCGGGCGGTACGTCGTTCATGGAGGACTACACCTATGACCTGACCCCGGGGGCCGAGACCATCCTCGGCGCGCACATGCTGGAGGTGTGTCCCAGCATCGCCTCGGGTACGCCGACGGCCGAAGCGCATCCGTTGAGTATCGGCGGCCGGGAGGATCCGGTGCGGCTACGCTTCACCGCGCAACCCGGAGATGCTGTCGTGCTTGGCATCTGCGATGTGGGTGGCCGATTTCGGTTGATCGCCAACGAGGTCCGGGTGGTCGAACCCCCGGCGCCGCTACGGAGCCTGCCGGTGGCATGTGCGGTATGGGAGCCGCTGCCGTCCTGGTCCACCTCGACAGAGACCTGGCTGATGGCGGGCGGCCCGCACCACACGGTGCTGACCACCGCCGTGCCGGTGGCCTCCATCCGCGACCTGGCGATGATGACCGGCACCGAACTGCTCAACATCGGGGCCGGCACCAGCACGCACGACTTCCAGCGCGAACTCCGGTGGAACGCCGTGTACTACCACCTGGCCGACGGGCTGTGACGGCTATCGGAGTTCCGCGATGACCGCCGCGAATGCCTCGGCATGGGCCGATTGCACCACGAAATAGGTCACCCCGTAGTCGGCACGCAGCCGGCGCAGTTTGGCTGCCTGGTCGGCGATCGTCCCGGACAGCACTCCGGGGCTCTCCAGCAGTTCCTGGTCGGTGGCGTCCGGGGCGAATCGCCGCGTCATCTTCAGGTCCGGGACTCCCGAGCCGTCGGTGGGCACCGCGGTGATGGCCACGTTGAGTTCCAGGTCGTCGAAGCGGTCGCCGGCGACGCCGCGCAGGAATTCGACCCGGCCGGCCAGATCTCCGGTGACGCCGATGGTGGTGGCCCACTTGGCTGCCACGGTGAGCAGCCGGTCGCCGCCGCCGGCGATCACGATCGGTGCACCGGGAACATGCTCGGCCAGATAGGCGCTGACGTGCTCCAGGTATTCGATGCGCTGGCGGGCACCGGGGAACGGCAATTCGGCGGCGTCGAACTCCTCCTTGACATAACCCGCTCCCAGGCCCACCTCGAACCGGCCACCGGAGAGGTCGTGCAGTGTCTGAACATCGCGGGCCAGCAGCGCCGGCTTGTAGAAACACGCGTTGAGTACGAACGTCCCGACCCGCAGGGTGTCGGTCGCGGCGGCGACGGCGGTCAGCGCGGGGAACGGCGCGGCGATGCCCAGGTGATCAGGGACCAGAAGGACGTCATAGCCGAGGAGTTCGGCGCGGCGCGCTTCCTCCCGGACGAATGCCGCCGAGGACGCGTCGCGCATGCTGAAGCCGAACCGGAAATCGTGGGCCATGCCGTGATACTAGGTGCTGAATCTGACAGCGCGCCGAAACGACGGCCCATCAAGCCTTTTCAGGCCACGAGAGCGCCGCGGCCGCCAGTCCCCGGACCAGCGCCGAGGTCGCCGGGGTCAGTCCGTCGGCCCCCGCTAGTCCGCTGCGCGGGCTGATTCCGCGTACCCGAGGCGGCAATTCGAGTTGGGTGCCGCCGTCGCGGGGCCGGTTGACCGGGTTCGCCGGATGCAGCCCGCGTAGTTCGCGCGGGATCGACTCCAGGTCGGTGACCAGCTGATGCCCGGGTATGGCCAGGTGCCGGGACAGATGCGCCGCCAGTTCGCGATTACCACCGCCGGCGAGCAACTGGGTGCTCCGGCCGATGCGGCCGTAGCCGTGCAGCGAGACCGCGATGTCGACGTGGTCGAGAAACGCCGCCAGCCGCTCGGACTGCTCGGGCAGATAACGCGCCGAGGCCAGATGGTGCGGGTAGTCGGCCGGATGGCGTATCACGTAGCTCGACGCGTCGCTGGCCAGCGCGGCGCGTTCGGCGATGACGTCGGTCATCTTCTCCAGCCCGCCGCCGTGGATGGCCAGGAAGCCGAAACGCGAGCGCAGCGTGCAGGACTCGGTCACCTCGGGATCGGCCAGCAGAGCGGTGAGTGTCCGCGGGGCCGACGCCTTGGCTGCGCGGTCGTGGTGGGGCCAGCCGGCCGGGTCCCACCGCCGCAGGAAATCGATCCAGGTCTGCGGCAGGCCGTGATGCAGCGCGCCGTTGACGATTCGGTCCAGATAGCCGGGCCGCGGTGGCCCTGGCTCGACCCGGGGATCGATATAGACCCAGGCATCGCGCGGGCCGTCCGCGGTGTGGACCACCAGACGGTCGCGCCGATACCGCACCGGCACGCCCTCGGCGCTGTCCAGGGTGTTCAGGTCTCGGCCGCTGACCTGCCACAGCACACCGTGTACCAGCGCGCCGTCCAGTGGCTCGACGGTGGCGACGCCGCGTTCGTTGATCAGCCAGTCGTGGTCGGCGAGGGTCGCCGGGCGGGGGTCGGTGGCATCGGGGCAGCGCCGCGCCATCTGATCCACGCACAGGTTTGACCCGTACGCGAAATAGATGTGCGACAAGCCCATTCAGCCCCGCACGGTCAGATAGATCAACACTATGGCTTGCCCAGCGCTATGGGTTGACCTGCTAATACGTGGTCGGACATGTGCGTTGTGGGGGTCACTATCTTTAAGGTGACCGCCTGGTCGTCTGTCGGTTTCATCGTGCCCACCATTCCAGTACACCAGGTTGGTCGCGTTCGCCGCTCTCCGTGGCTCTCAGAGTCTCGGTGTGGGTGTGTACTTTCACGGCCCGGAGATATTAAGCCGATCAACGGACAGCGCTGACGGCGGAACTGTCGTACTCGTCATCTAGCGTTTACGGATGACACTCATCCAGACGGTTTTCAGCAACGACCGGGTGATCCAGGTTTCAGACCGCCGGTTGACCAAGGGCAAAGGGGAGTTGGTCGATGACTTCTACACCAAGTGGGTCCTGTGGAATGAGCGTTACACGGTTGGCTTCACCGGTATTGCACGGCTTGACCGCCAGCAGAAGAAAGAGTCAACGGCACAGTGGATTGCCGAACTGCTGTCCGACTATGCGCTCTTCGAGCACGGCGTGCTGGCACTCCACGCGGCGTTAACCCCGAAGATCAAAAAGCTCCCCAAGAACTTCGACAGACGCCTCGCGATTGTTCTTGCCGGTTTTGACGAATTCCACAACGGTCCCCTCGTTGCATGTGTGACCAACATGGACATGCAGACCTACAGATCAGCCGACCCGATCAATTTTGAAATCTGGAAATTCGCAATCGCGCCGGGCCAATCAGCCGGTGTCCACTCTGTTGGCGCTCCCATGAATGAACAGCAGAGCAAGTTGCTCGTCAGGAACGCGAGGCAAGCTCTGAAGAAGGGCGACGGTGTGAACTCGGCGGTTCGCGTCATGGTCGGTATCCAGCGGGATGTGGCGAAGAAGGACAAGACGGTGGGACCCGACGCACTGGTGGTCCACATACCGCGCAAGCAGAACCCACCAGGAGGACCGGCAGCGACATCGAATCTCGGTGGCTCGGACATACCCGCCACCGGAACGAGCTTCGGGTTTTTAGACCGCAACGGTTGGCAGTGGAAACAGGAAGCGCCGCTATCAGCAGGCGACGGCTTCGTAAGAAAATTCTGGGCTTCGGCCGATCCCGAGCATCCCGACAACCAGAGCATCAGCATGCAATTGCTCAAGGTGCCGAAGGGGTGGGGCGACAACCCGGACGCGTGAAAATCGACAAGGCCCCGGCGGGATCACCGCCGGGGCCCTGCTTTGCATTGACATGCAACCGGGTGTCAGGGCACCCGTATCTCCGGCTCACAACACCGGGAGACTAAATCCCCTGCGCCCGCCGCCGGAAGGATGGTTGCCAACTGACCAGACGACGGCGGGGCGGGGAGCTTATATTGTTGCGCTACTTCGCTTTCACGCGGTAGCGATTGAGCACCACCAGTTCAGGCAATGTGAATCCGAATGCCTCGGCGCCGTACCGGACCACGAACGCCGCCATCTGCTCACTCTCTAACCCGCCGGTGTTCATCAACAGGCGGGCAGCGCTGGACAGGATCACGGCGGACAGTTCCGCGTTCGGCTCACCGTTTGTGAAACCGACCCCACGGGTGTGGGCGGACACCATCGCCCGGACCACGCTCAGCACGGCGGTGGCCTGCTCAACGGTGACGGTCCGCCCGGTATATGCGGACAGTTCAGCGGGTGTCGGCATTAGGGGGTGTCGTAAATCCGAACGATGCCAGCAGCGTTGGCGAATCCCCATGAAACGCGGGCAGTAGCGCGAAGCTGGATTGCATCGTAATCAAATGCCGCCTCGGTGGACCGGGTCACGGTGGTGCCGGTGCGCTGGACCACGAAGATTTGGGATGCATCCACACCCCACGCATTCCCGGCACCCACATCGGTGGACACCAGGACAGGGACACCGGCCAGGGTCACACCGTCACCCACGGAATCCAACAGACCCTTGTTAGATCCGGTGGTCAGTTCCTTGGTAGTCGAAAGCGTCAGGGCTACGTCCGGGGCCAGGATGAAATGGGTGATGTTGGCACCGTTGGCTAGAGCGTTCGCCTTCGCCGTGTGGAACGGGTCTAATGTAGTGAAGGGCAGAGTGTCGGTGTCGATTTCGTTGACCGTGAGGGACAACAGGCCCGCCGGTCCGTTCGTCACTGTGTTGCCGAAGAATGCTGCGTCGATCTTCTTCGCGATGGACCGGGCCAGCGTCCGCCCAACCTGCTCGGCTACCGCCGGATTACTGTCGTCGGCAGCCTCATTCGAGATTTGGGTGAGGCCCGCCACCTTCTTCGGTGTGACCACCAGTTCGTTGGTTGTCGGGTCGGTCAAGCTGATCTGTGTGTTCTCCGCGTACCACCCGACGGCGGGGTCGGCGGTGATCTTCGGGAACCGGATGGTTTCGGAGCCGGTAGAGATGACGGTTCCGGCCTGGAAAGCGATAGATTTTTCGGCGATGACGGTGTCAATCAGTGCGCCGTAGTCTTCTGGTGTGAATGCGGTCTGGAGGCCAGCATTGGTTACTGCCACGTGAAATGTCCTTGCCTGATAAGCGAATACGAATTCGCCACCAGGGCGGACAGGTTGGGGTGGCCACCAGGGCCTACAGGTGCAGCAACAACCACCAGGGTTGTTTAGCTACACTAATTATAACAGATGGGTTATCTGAACAGACCTGAAAAGTCTTTAGGGCCAGTAGTATTGCCGCGTTCACCCTGACCGGCGTCACCGGATAGATTGCGGGCTTTGATGTATGGGCGTTCAGTGATCGCGGCGTCGATAGCGGCGGCCAGAGCGTCGCTGTCGTCAACTAGATCAGCATCAAAAGGCACTTCGGCGGGATTCTGCACCTTGCCGGTGGCGGCCACGCGGGCGGTGAACAGGGCGCGGGCAAGCTCGTCGGCGCGGGACTGAACCGTCTCCAGTTCTGTCACGCGGGCCTCGGCAGCCTGCGCACGGTCACGGAGATTGCGGGCCTCCCGGCGGAGCTTGTCTAGCTTCTCGGCCGTCGCGGGGTCCAGCACTGCTGTGTCGTCGGCCCGGTCCTCGGTGTCGTCGGTGATGTCGGTGTCGCTCACTTACGTTTCCTCACTTGCTTGGGTCGGTTGGTGGAGATGACAAGGCGTTGCACGCACGCACAGTTGGGGTGTCGGGCCATGCCGTGGTCCGGTGGGAACACCCGTCCGCCCCGCGCCCAGTGCTCACATAATTCGCAGGCCCCGGTGTTCGTCTGCCGCACCCACCCGAGGTATCCGCCCCGGCCCACCCGCTTACCGGTCATCGCCTCGGTGACGGCCTGCTGTGCCGTCTGCAACGGCTCCGACCGGGCCAACCGCTCTACCCTCTCCGGGGACGTGGAACGGTCCTCCAGGGCGGTCCTGGCGGCCTTCAACAGGCGTTCGGAGTCATCCCCGGGCAGCACACCCGTGGTAGGCGTTGGGTGGCCTGTCAGGGCCTCTAGTTGGCGGCTGGTGAACGCATCTCCCAGGGCGGTCGCGGTGGCGTTGGACCGTTGCAGCAGAGACACCAGGCGGGCCACCCGTTCAGCCTTGGATCGGTGCGCCCCGGCAATGCGGGCGGCGCGGGCGGCGGTGTCGTCGGCCAGCTTCTCTAGTTCGGCCTGAAACGTGTCCGCTTGGGTCACTCGATACCCTCACCCAGGTCGAGGCCCACCCCTTGCTTGTCGAGGGCCTCGGCACGCATCGCGGCGCGAATCTCCGTGATCTCATCGGCGCTGTAGTTCAACCGCTTCAACACCCACGACCACGGCAACCCGGCCTGAACCAACTTCACCGCGGCGTCAACCTCCTGCGCGGTGGAACGGGTCGCGGCGTCGGCCCACTGCACCCGCAACGCCATGTCGGCGGTATCGGTGTTCGTCTGCACCCCGACCAGCAGGCGGCCCACCTGTTCCCACGACCGCCCAAACAGGAGTTGCTTAGACTCGGCGCGGGCGGTCAAAGACGCCTCACTGGCCCGCAGGGCATCCGCCGATGTGGGTTGCGACTGCAACACACCCAAGTAGTGGCTAGGCAACGCAGAGACAGCCTGAATCTGCGAAACCAACACCCGCACAGCGGTTTCAAATCCGGAGAGTTGAGCCTCAGGAAAGCTGCCGAACTTGGTATCGGGATTCTCGGCGATGGCCCACGTGGTGGCCGATTCATCGAACGGTGTCGTTACTGTCGTGACGGGTTCGCCGTCACCACCGATAACCGGGTCGCCGTTCTCATCGAGAACCGGCGTCTCGTCGAGCGTCGCGCCGACCACCCACCGCTTACCCAGCCCTGACGCGTGACTCGCGCACACCATGTCCAACGTGACTTTGACCAGTGCGTCGGTCAGGTCGCGCAGATCGTCAATCTCGCTGCGGTGGTTGTCGAAACACACCAGCGGCACCGCCCCGAGGTGGTGCTCCACCGAATCGACCAGCACGAAACCAGATACCGCCGCGCCGGTCTGCGGTGCGCGGTAATGGTCGACGGTCTCAGCGGTGTAGACGTAGGCGTGGGTGGAATCCTTGTCGGAAAACCGTTTAACGCCAGCGATCACCGAGCGGTCCGCCGGGTCCCGCAACACCGCGCACTGAAACGGTGACTCCACCGACGCCACCGGGCGGCCATTCTTGACCCATACCAGCACAAACCCCTGCGAATAGGTGAGGGCGTCGGTGTGGACCTCGCCCACCAGCTGGTCCAGATCGGCGGCGGTGAATAGGTCGAACACGTGGGGGTCGCTGAACCCGGTCACCCGCAGGCGTTCGGTCAGTGCCGACACCGCCAACGCCGGAACATTCACCGACATGCGAACCAGTCTGTTGTCCAACGCTCTCCGGGAAGCTTCGGACAGGAACGCCAACGGCTGCCGCCCGAGGGCGTAGCGCTGCAACTGTGCGTAGTACCCCTGCGGTGCGTCCAGGATCTGCAACAGTTCGCGCAACAGTTCATTACTCATCGGGTAATCACTCTGTATCTCTTAGGTTTTCGCGACGATAGGTAGGTCGCATAGTCGTGGGACACGATGGCCGCAATGCAGGCGTCGATCTTGCGCGGAGAACCGCGTTTGTCTTTGACGATCACGTCACCGTTCGGGGTGGATCGGACAACGGCGTGTGCGACATGCGCGGCCAGGCAGGGGTCCCCGTCGTGGGTCAACACCCCGGCGGTCACCGCCTGATACATCCGGTCGGTGGCAGGAGCCATCCGTTTGGGTTCGGCGGTGTTCCACTCCATGACCCGTTTCTCACCGTGGCGTTGCGCCCACTGCTCAATCTCTGACCGCCACCCCCACGGGTCGCAACACAGCATCGCCACGTCGTACCGGTCGAACGCGCGGGCAATGGCGGCGTCCACCTCACCGCGCGGCACCCGCCAATCAGGGTCACCAGGGTTCTCCCACAGGCCCTCAAGCCATACGTGGCCGTCCATCGTGCAGCCCACCAGGGCCGTGGAGTCACCAGAAGCGGACCCGTCGAACCCGAACACCACCCGGCCTGTGATGGGCCTCTCGGCCGCACACGCGTCCCAGGCACCCCACGGCAGCCACGCACCCACCGAGGACACCCACATCCCGAGGCGCAACTGCTGGAACACCGGCAGCCGAATCGTCCGGTAGGCGGCGGCTAGACCATCCTCGGCCAGGAACGGGTCACGGCACGACAGAGCCGGGTTCGCTACCCGCCACGCCTCCCGGTCATCCGGCGCACACCCCTCCGGAGCGGCGAACTCACGGAAGAAAAACGACGGGTCATCGTTGCGCCGGCCATGCTCCACCAATCGCCACATCACAGAGTCGGGTGTGCTGGCCGGTGTCGAGATAGCCAATGTCAACGACTCAGGCCGCTTCCCCGACACACTGGTGACGGCCTCCCATACCGCCTCGGTGACGACGTGCAATTCGTCCACGATCAACAGCGACGGGTCATGTCCGTGCAATGCACCCGGCTCCGCAGGCAACGGCAACAGCGTCGCATCGTTCTCCGGCAGGTACAGCCGGTCGGCATACACCTGCACCCGCTCCGACAACATCGGGTTCAGCTCCACCATCCGGCGGGCATACTTCAACGTGATAGCGGCCTGACGCGCATCCGACGCGACAGTCAGCACCTCGGCGGACGGCGGACCCACAAACAACTCCGCCAACGCCAACGCCGCCGCCAACATAGTCTTGCCATTCGCACGCGGGATCGAAATAAGCGATGTACGAACACCTTTGCCGAACGAACCGCGCACAATATCCAGTTGAAAGTCCCGCAAGCGAAACGGCTTGCCCGCCCCCTGACCACGCGGGACCACCAGAAACTCACGGATGAACCGCTCACGACGACGGGCGCGGTCCAGCGGCCACCCTTTGAACACCAATGGTTCAGCGGTGACGCTACCCTTCGCGCCAGACTTCAACGACCCTCAATCATGTTGGTATATATAGAGATAACGGAACAACGCACATCCGAAATGCGCACCGCCACAGGCGATTGCGCAGCATCGGCACTCCAATGGGGCCATTTGTCTCTCAAACTTTGCCTAAGAGCGTGGCGTCCCTGGTGGGGCCGTCAACCCCTATCCCCCGGGTGTGTCGAGATGTGTTGCGGCACAGCGTGATTCAAAGCCAAAGCCGTTGTCCTGCAACGATTTAACGTGTCAGTCGGTGCGTGTCACGAGACTGCCGCGAGCTGCACCGGCTTGAACATTGTGGAGATGGCATCGAACGGTTATGTCCTGCAACCTGATTGGTAGCCCGCGTTCCTTGCGTCGCCATGACTCTGGTGTATGGTCAGCTTCTAGTTGTCCTCGGCATCCGCCGAGGTGTGCGTCTGCGCAGAATGGTTGCAACTTGCGGGCGCGCGCCGAGAGTCGTTGCCACGCCTTGTCGTATCCGCGTCGGGTAGCTGACGGGCGTTGGCGTGGTCGGCGCTTGAGTTTGTGTGCGGGGCAACGTGATTCGGGTCCGGGTTCACTGCAGACCAGGCACGGTCTAGGTAGTGATGTCATCTCGTGGGTGTGTGGGGACGTTATACACGAGTGCGTCGGCGGTGGTGTAGATGTCGGTGACTTGGTAGGCGGCGGAGCGGAATGAGGTTGGTAGTCCGCGCCACCCGGCACCGACTCGGTACGGGGACATGTGGTTGTCGGGGAGTACGGACCCGATGACCAGCCCGGAGGTGATGGCGTAGTGGTCGGGCTCGGGCAGCATCGTGATGACGGTCTCGGCGTCGGCACGATCGCGATAGAACGAGATGCCACAGCGGCAGGCGGGGTGTGGTGGTTGGTGAGGTCGGTTGCACACCGCTGTGTGTAGGCCGTCGTGTGGGAGTGCTTCGTGGGTGAACGGGGACAGTAGCTGTCCGCGGTCGTCGTGTTCCCAGAGGCGGTAGCCGATAGTCACGATGGCCCGGTATTGCCGTCCAGATGCCCGCGAGAGCCACGGATCGCATCCGCTTGGGCTTGTACCGCTGGGGACGTGGTGGCCTCGGTCAGGTCCGCGCCCAATTGGTGGGCGGTGGCGGGGTCAATCACCACCAGGTGCCGGGTGCCCGTGGCGGCGTCCACCAGGGCGATGCTGATCACGTCTCCGTTGACATGTGGATGTAGCGCGACACCGAGGGATGACGGCAACGGCTGGAGCAACCTCACGACATCATCCATTGTCCGCACACCAATCTCTGAGTTGTTCAAGTTCTTCGCGGTGTCGGCATGGGTTGCACAATCGCACCGTCCATGGGCTGACGGGTGTTAGGCATCCCGGGCACCGGTACCAACCGTGTTCAGTCATAAGGGAATCCGCCTTGCGGACGCGCGAGAAAAGATGCACAAATGAAGTGCCTTCACTAACTAGCATATCAAATCAGGTTTTGGATGCCGCTGTTGTGCAGTGGGTTTTGGTATCCGGTGTTACCGGGGTGGCGCGGTAACACCCGCCCGCGATAGAGAAACGCGCAGGTCAGAATGTTACCGCCGGTGCAACCCCTACGGTTGTCAACCCGCAGTAACGGGGTACGCAAGCTTGACCGCTTTGCTTGCCCGCGCCATGGAGCACTTCAGCAATTCTCGTGCACCACGAACTGACGGTGTTTCTTCTTTGTAGGTTGCGCGCAGGCGTTTCACGTAGTTGTCCATTACTGCGGTGTCGTCCACTTTTGTTTTTGACGGACCAGGGGTTACCTGATATTCGAGTGAATCACCCTTGGCCACAAGCTCAAAGGTGCCAATGATGGGTTTGGGTGATGCGAAGTGACGGCGGATACCGCCGTGGCGGTCCTTGTTCAGTTCCAGTTCAGCGGTTCCACCTTCACCGGGTCGGAATGGGCGTGTAGCGGTCACCCGAACGGACAAGCCACCTACTGCTCTTGTCTTCGCGTGGCTCCCTGTCGGTCCTCTTTCGCGTGAATCCGCGTTTTTTGCAAGGTGATCCACCACAAGCACAGCGGACCCGGCACATGCCAGTTGTTTGATGACCTCGGTGTGCACCATGGTGAAATCATCGGCGTTGTTGCTGTTTGCGCGGAACAGGGGGAGCACTTCACCGAGGGAGTCGAGTGTCACGACGGTGGGTTTCATCGCGGTCTCGCTGTCAACCAGGCTCTTGAGTTCTGCATGTGTTGCAGGTTCGGCCAGCCGGAACCGTTCGCGGTCCGTGAGGATGTCTCGGTCTAGTCCAAGCTGTTGCAGTCGTTTCACAATGCTGAGTGCACCGTTGTGGTCCACGTCGATGATGACGGCGGTCCCGTCGTCAGTCAGAACGTCCACTACGGCGGCCAGACACAACCACGTCTTGCCGCTCTCAGTGTCGCCATAGACCAGGTTGAACTCCCCGGGGTAGAACAGGCTGAAGTCATCACCCACCGGCAGTAGGTCTGGTTCGGGTGAGGTGCCGTCCAAGTGCGCGGCAACGTCTACGTACATGTCCTTTCTCATCGTGCGTTACCGCCGTTCACAACACTAGGGGTTGCGTCACCGGTAACCCTCTGACCAGGGGTGTTCTTGGTGCTGTGGTAACGGTTACCCGGGTGCGGGGTAACCGTCGGTGGGGTGCCGTAGGGCATGGGGTTGTTCTCTTTCTTGAGAGGTATTCCGGCCATCGAGAGGTAACCCGTTGGGAAAAAACGGGTTTGGGATGGCGGAACTCACAACCGTTGCCGGTTGTGTCTCTCCGTGTACACCGCGCCGCTGTCAGCAGGAACTCGCTGTTGACCAGATGGCGGCGGGTGCCCGTTCCGGTATCCGAACACGAGTATCACGCCGATCTGGCCAACGGTTGCGGTGGACTCTCGGCGTGTCGCAGATCGCTTATCGTTAGATGCGCTTAATAAGCGTAGTGGGATTGTTTCACAACGGCGGCAAGGGGTTTCGGCACTCAACCACCGACTGTTGGTCCGCCTCGGGGAGGCGAGTCTGCGCTCCCCGTTTGTTGATCCCGGTGTGGCGCAGGGCCGTCCTGACGATGCAATTTAGCCGTCAGAGAAACATCTAGTAGGCGGAACTTGTGGCACTCGGGCCCATCTATCCGGTTGCCATTGCGCGGCTAAGGGCAGGTGGATCAGCATAGGACGGTTCGCTACGGAGGATTTTCTAGGAGATTGTTTTTGCGTATGTGTTGTGGCGGTGGGTGTTCCGCATCGTCGCCGGGGTGAACGCACCGACATAGACTTGTGATCGGAGTCGCACTCCAGCGACTAGCGCCCGCTACCGAGAACAAGGTGGCTTTGTGGTGCCCGACGAACGATCACTGATCGGCCAGATTCACGCATATGAATCGTGGGCGCGCACCGAGGACCGCGCTGCCCGCACCGCGAACGGGCGAAAAGCATTCCTAGACCGGTTCGAACGCGAAGTAGACCCAGATGGTGTGCTCACGCCGGAGGAGCGCGCCCGGCGGGCTATGTGGGCGCGGAAGGCGTATTTCCGGCGGCTGGCGCTGAAGTCCGCGCAGGCACGGCGGCGCAGATCCTAGATGTCACCGAGGGCGAGCCCACGCGCCTCGGTGGCGGCACGCTCGGAGGCCGTCGCGGCGGTGTACCGGTCGAGCATCGCGCGGTTAGACCAACCGGCGACCGCCATCAAACCGCCCTCTGACCCGCCAGCTGCCAGCCACCTGGTGGCGGCAGTGTGACGCATCAAATGTGGGTGAAAGTCTTTGATGCCAGCGGATTCCGCGCGGGCCCTAAGTGTGTGCCGCAACCCGAAGTAGTTAAAGACACGCCAGTCATCGGCACCCAACCAGAGGGTGGGGGTGTGGGCCAACTTGTGGGTGCGCCGCATCCGCAGATACCTGTCAATGGCCTGCCCGGTCTGCGCACCGAACGGCACAATCCTGCCTTTGCCGCCCTTGCCCCGGTGAATGGTGACGATGCCCCGGTGGTGGTCCACGTCATCAACATGCAGAGCCAGTAATTCACCGGCCCGCATACCCGTTTCGGCCAGCAGGCGCACAATCGCCTCATCGCGGCGGTGTGTGAACCCTTTGCCCTTGCACGCAGCGACCAAAGCACGGAGCTGGACCTCGGTGAGACCGTTGACAACCTTGCGGTCGAGCTTGGGTTGCTTGACGCCGACAAGTTCGTCGGTATCGAGTTCGCCCTCTTCGACCAACCACGCGGAGAACCGTTTAAGCGGTAGGAGCCGGGTGCTGGCTGTCTTGGCGGTCTGCCCGCTGTCCAGGATGTACACCACGAATTCCTGCACGGTGGTCCTGTCCAGAGCGGCGGGGGTGCCGGTCGCGGCGGACCATCGCAGGAACGCCGCAATGCCCTCGGTATAGGTCTTCACCGTTGCCGGTGACTTGCGTTCGGCGCGTAGTGCGAGCTGCCAGGAGGGCAGGAGTGCGGCCAGGTCCGGCGTCGTATTCGACATATGAATATCTTGACATACAGCGTCGTGGGTCGCGGTCAGACTTACTGGATACTCCGGAAATCGCAGCTAAAGTGGCAATTCTGGCTAGTGGGCCACAGTAAGGTAGATCAACACGATGTTGAGCACGGTGATGATGCCGGCCACCAGCCAGCCCAGTCCGGTCGTGATCCGGTGGTTCACGTCGGCGCCCATCAGCGTCGCGTTGCTGGTCAGCCGGACCAGCGGGATGAGCGCGAACGGAATCCCGAACGACAGCACCACCTGGGAGATCACCAGCGCGCGGCTGGGGTCGACCCCGACGGCCAGGATCACCAGCGCGGGAATCAGGGTGACCAGTCGGCGTACCAGCAGCGGGTAGCTGCGGCGCAGCAGCCCGGACATGACCATCGCCCCGGCGTACGCGCCGACCGATGTCGAGGCCAGGCCGGAGGCCAGCAGCCCGATCGCGAAGAACAGCGCCACCACCGGGCCAAGGGTTTCGCCCACCGCGGCGTGCGCCCCTTCGATAGAGTCGGTGTCGTCCATTCCCTGCAGGTTGATCGCCGCGACGAGCAGCATGGCCAGGTTCACCGCGCCGGCTACCAGCATCGCGATCCCCACATCGATGCGGGTGATGCGCAGCAGGCGCCGCCTGGGCGCACCGGCCTCGGGGTGCCCGTGCCGGTCCCGGGCCAGGCCCGAATGCAGGTACACCGCGTGCGGCATCACGGTGGCGCCCAGCATGGCGGCCGCGAGCAGCACGCTTTCCGGACCGTCGAACCGCGGCACCAGGCCGGCGGCGATGTCGGAGGGCGCGGGCGGTTCGACGAACAGGCTGGTGAGGAATCCGACGGCGATGACCAGCAACAGTCCGGTGATCACCCGCTCGAACACCTGCTGGCCACGCCGGTTCTGCACGGCGAGAAGCAGCATCGAGACCACCCCGGTGATGACGCCACCCAGCAGCAACGGCAGGTCGAACAGCAGGTGCAGGGCGATGGCGCCGCCGACCACCTCGGCCAGGTCGGTGGCCATCGCGACCGTCTCGGCCTGTAGCCAGTAGGCGATCCGGGTGGGGGTACGGGTGTGGTCGGCGACCGCCTCCGGCAGCGACCGGCCGGTGACCAGGCCGAGCTTGGCCGACAGGTATTGCACCAGCCCGGCCATGATGTTGGCCACCAGGATGACCCACACCAGCAGGAAGCCGAACTGGGCTCCGGCGCTGACATTGGCGGCCACGTTGCCGGGGTCGACATACGCGATGGCAGCGACGAAAGCCGGTCCGAGCAGATACCAGCCCGGCCGCGCCCGCGTCGGCGAATCCTGCAGCACCGCTACCCTCTCCTCTATCCGGTATCGCGAATAGAAAAGTTAGGTTAGCCGAAACCCTGCGGTGGTCAACAGTCGGCCGGGGTTCAACCGAGGCCGAGGATGATCCCGCCGCCACCGTAGGGCCAGCCGTAGAAGGGCCCGTTGTTGTTGGCGCGGGGGGACGTGACGATCTGGGTGTGCCCGGACGACGAGCACTGCGTTGTCGTCGGGCCGGTCTGGACGCACTGCGGTGCGGCCGAGGCGACCGGTGCGCAGAGCACCGCCACGGCGAGTAGGGCGGGTATCAGGACGAGGCGCATGTCGCCTCCTAACGGTGGCCGCCGCCGCCGTGGAAGCCACCGTTGCCCTCGCCGCCGATGATCAGCGCGGGCCCGTAGAACTCGTCGTCCCACGGGTAGGGATAGGTGGGCTCGGCCGGGGGTGAGGCGTTCAGCTGGACGTTGCCGGGTGTCGCGCATTCGGTTGCCGCGCCGCCCATTTCGGTGCCACCGACGCTGGTGCACGACGGCAGGTTGGAGTCCGGGTCGGCGCCGGCACCGGGTGCGAGGGCCAGACCGGCCGCAAAAAGCAGAGCAGCGAGTGTGAGCATCGACCGCATGGGCGGCCCCCTATCGTCGGACCTGAGCGTCAAACGCCAGCGTACAGGCCTTTCCCGGTGATGAGAGGCAGGTCCAGCGTGGTGGTGATGCCGGGTGCGGCCGCCACGACGGCGGGGATGGCGTTGACGACGCGGGCCGCGGTGGCGACCAGGCCCGCGTGATTGTGGTCGCCCTTGCGGCTGCTCAGGCAGAGGTCCAGCGCGTAGGACGGTTCGCCGGTCACTTCCACCCGGTACGACCCGCCCTCCTGGGCGGGCTGAGGCCACTCCGGGCACAGGTCGGCCCGCAGCCGGGTGACATGTTCGAGGACGACGGCGGGGTGGCCCTTGACCATGCCGCGCACCTCGAACCGGATCGCCGCGGTGCTGCCCTTGGCGATATGACCCGAGGCGATCTCGAAGTCCTCCGGCGCTGATTCGCGCACGTGGGTCTCGGTGACCTCGTCGAGCTCGATGCCAAGGCCCGCTGCGAGCTGGCGCACCACCGAGCCCCAGGCCAGGCTCAGTACCCCGGGCTGCAGCAGCATCGGCAATTCGTCGAGCGATTTGCCGAAGCCCATCACGTCGAACATCACCGTGGCGCTGTCGTAGGTGGCGTAGTCCACGATCTCCATGCAGCGGATCTGCTCGACGCTCTGACAGGTGCCGGCAAGGGCAAGGGGCAGAAGGTCATTGGCGAACCCGGGGTCGATCCCGTTGATGAAAATCGACGACGATCCTTCTCGTGCCGCATCCTCGATCGGGGTGACCAACTCGGCGGGCAGCACCTGCCAGGGGTACTGCAGGAAGACCGCCGCGCTGCCCACCACGTTCACACCGGCAGCCAGGATTCTGCGGTAGTCCTCCAGCGCTTCGGGCAGCCGGTTGTCGGCCATCGCGGTGTAGACGGCGCAGTCGGGCTTGGTGGCCAGCACCTCACTGAGGTCGTTGGTCGCCAGAATTCCGGTCGAGATATCAAGGCCGGCAAGCACTCCGGCGTCCTGTCCGGCCTTGGCTGCCGAGGACACCCAGACCGCGGTGAGTTCGTAGGCCGGGTCGGTGATCAACTGGCTCAGCGCATGCCGACCGACGTTTCCGGTGCCGATCGCGGCGACTTTGATGGTCATGAACGTCCTTACAGGTCCGGGATGGGCAGGTCGAGGTTCGGGTAGGTGAGGCCACCGTCGACCTCCAGGGTCTTACCGGTCAGGTAGCCGCCGGCTGGTGAGGCCAGGTAGACGGCCGCCGCGGCGATATCGGCCGGATCGCCGAGTCGCCGCATCGGGGTGACCTTCTCCATCGGGCCGCGCAGGGACTCGTTGGAGGCCACCACGTCCAGCGCCGAGGTCAGGATCGAGCCGGGGGCGATGGCGTTGACCCGGATGCGGGGGCACAGATCGAGCGCGGCCAGCCGGGTGTAGTGCGCCAGCGCCGCCTTGGCGGTGCCGTAGGCGACGAACGCCCGGCCGGCCAGCCGGCCCATGGTGGAGGTGATGTTGATGATCGAGCCGCCGCCGGAATGCTCCAGCATCAGCGGTACCGCGGCCGCGGTCAGCGCGTGCGCGGTGCCGACATTGAACGTGAACGCGTCCTTGAGGTCTTTGGTGGAGGTGTTCAGCAGGGGGCTGGGCATGGTGCCGCCGACGTTGTTCACGACGATGTCTAGTTTCCCGAACGCGCTGACGGCCTGGCTCGCGAGCTCCGCGGTGGCCTCGGGATGAGCGAGGTCGGCGACCACGATATGCGCCCTGCGGCCGACGGCGGTGATCTGTGCCGCGACCTCTTCGAGCTGGGCCTGCGTGCGCGCCGCGATCACCACGTCCGCACCGGCTTCCGCGAATGCGACGGCGATGGCCGCACCCAGTCCGCGGCCCGCGCCGGTGACCACCGCGACCTGATCGTCGAGCCGGAATCTGTCCAGAATCATGCCTGCCTCGTTTCTTCTCAGGCGTCACCGTAGCAAGGCAAGGTGACCGCCGTGGCGGCTTTCTGGAACATGTTCTAGTTTTTGTCGGAGACGTCGTTTCGGCCCGCCGGTCATCGGTCTGGCGACACCGATCCGTCGAGGTGCGCAACGACCGCAGCCGCTACTTCTTCGCGGCGGCTTTTTTGGCCGGGGCCTTCTTGGCGGGCGCCTTCTTCGCGGGGGCCTTCTTGGCCGGTGCCTTGTCGCCGTCACCCTGGCGGGCCTTCACACTCGCCTCCAGCTTGGCCAACAGATCCGATACATCCTCGGTCTCATCGAGGTTGGCCGGCTGCTCCTCGGTGGTGAACGCCTCGCCGCCTTCGAGCTTGGCTGCCACCAGTTCGCGCAACTCGTCCTGATAGGTGTCGTGGAACTGCTCGGGGTGGAAGTCGTCTGTCATCGACTCGACGACCTGCCCGGCCATCTTCAACTCTGCGGGCTTGATCTCGACTTCCTTGTCCAGCACCGGGAAATCGGGGTCGCGGATCTCGTCGGGCCAGAGCAGCGTGTGCACCACCATCACCTGGCGCTTGCTGAAGTCCTTGACCCGCAGCGCCGCCAGCCGGGTCTTGTTGCGCAGGGCGAAGTGCACGATGGCGACCCGGTCCGTCGAGGCCAGCGTCTGGGCAAGCAGCACATAGGATTTCGACGACTTCGAGTCCGGTTCCAGGAAGTAGCTCTTGTCGTACATGAGCGGGTCCAGCTGCTCGGCCGGGATGAACTCGACGACCTCGATCTCGCGGCTGCGTTCCTCGGGCAGGGTGGCGATGTCCTCGTCGGTGATCACCACGGTCTGGCCGTCATCGGATTCGTAGGCCCGGGCGATATCGCGGTACTCGACCACTTCACCGCACACTTCGCAGGTCCGCTTGTAGCGGATGCGGCCGTTGTCCTTGCCGTGCACCTGATGGAACTTGATGTCATGGTCCTCGGTGGCGCTGTACACCTTGACCGGGACGTTCACCAGTCCAAAGGCGATCGAACCCTTCCAGATCGACCTCATGGTCTACACCGCCGGTTCCTGGCCCGGGTCGGTGCCCAGGGGTGTCTGCGGGTTGGCGCCGGAGTGGTCGTGGGTGAAGACCTGCGACGGTGCCACCCGGCAGTTGCTGTCCATCGGGGTCTGGTCTCCCGAGCAGTAGGGCACCAGATCGGCCGGATCTGCGCCGGCGGCCGGGGCCCCGGCGATCGCGGCCGCGGCCAACAGGCACGCCACGCTGTATCGCCTCACTACCCCAAGGTAACAGCGAGTAATAGTCTCGAGCGGGTGCAGCGCTACGGCCGCGTCAAACTGACCAATCCCGACAAGGTGCTCTATCCCGCGACAGGGACCACCAAAGCCGAGGTCTTCGAGTACTACCTGGCCGTCGCCGAGGCCATGTTGCCGCATATCGCCGGGCGTCCGGTCACCCGCAAGCGCTGGCCCAACGGCGTCGACCAACCCGAATTCTTCGAAAAGCAGCTCGCGTCGTCGGCGCCGGATTGGCTGCAGCGCGGCTCGGTGACCCACAGGTCCGGCACCACCACCTACCCGGTCATCGACACCAGGGAAGGGCTGGCGTGGATCGCTCAGCAGGCGTCGCTGGAAGTGCATGTGCCGCAGTGGCGGTTCGGCACGGACGGGACGCCCGGGCCGGCCACCCGGATCGTGTTCGACCTCGATCCCGGTGCGGACGTGACGTTCCGGCAGCTGTGCGAGGTCGCCCATGAGGTGAAGGGATATGTCGAAGACATCGGGCTGACCGCCTATCCACTGACCAGCGGCAGCAAGGGCGTGCACCTCTATGTGCCGCTCGCCGAGCCGATCAGCTCGCAGGGCGCCTCGGTGCTGGCCAAGCGGATCGCGCTGGCACTGGAGAAGAGCATGCCCAAACAGGTCACCGCGACCATGACCAAGAGCGTGCGCGACGGCAAGGTCTTCGTGGATTGGAGCCAGAACAGCGCCGCGAAGACCACCATCGCGCCGTACTCCATGCGCGGCCGCGACGAACCGATGGTCGCCGCCCCCCGGACTTGGGAGGAGATCGAGAGCTCCGATCTGCGGCACCTGCGCTTCGACGAGGTGCTCGAGCGCGTCGAGCGTGACGGCGATCTGCTGTCCGGCCTGGACGGTCCACTGCCGCAGGCCGACAAGCTGAGCACCTATCGCAGCATGCGCGACGCCGCCAAGACGCCCGAGCCGGTGCCCCGAACGCCTCCGGCAACCGGGAAGGACAACACCTTCGTCATCCAGGAGCATCACGCCCGCCGTCTGCACTACGACTTCCGGCTGGAACGCAACGGTGTGCTGGTGTCCTGGGCGGTCCCCAAGAACCTGCCCGAAACGACGTCGGTGAACCACCTGGCGGTGCACACCGAGGACCACCCGTTGGAGTACGCCACGTTCGAGGGTTCGATTCCCAAGGGCGAGTACGGCGGTGGTGAGGTGATCGTCTGGGATTCAGGTACCTACGAGGCGGAGAAGTTCCGGGATCCCGGCGTGGCCGGGGAGAGCGTCGACGGCAAGAAGGGCGAGGTGATCGTCACCTTGCGCGGGTCGAAGATCCAAGGCCGCTACGCGCTGATCCAGACCGGTGGCAAGAACTGGTTGGCGCATCGGATGAAGGAGCAGGCCAGTCCGACGCCGGCGGATCTCGCGCCGATGCTCACCACACATGGGTCGGTGGCGAAACTCAAGGCGACGCAATGGGCGTTCGAGGGCAAGTGGGATGGTTACCGACTACTCGTCGACGCCGATCATGGTGGGCTGCAACTGCGTTCGCGCAGCGGTCGCGACGTCACCCACGAGTACCCGCAACTGGAGGCGTTGGCCGCCGATCTCGCCGATCACCACGTCATCCTCGACGGTGAAGTGGTCGCGCTCGACGAGTCCGGGGTGCCCAGCTTTGGCGAGATGCAGAACCGGGCCCGTTCCGCCCGGGTGGAATTCTGGGCCTTCGACATCTTGTACCTCGACGGCCGATCATTGTTGCGGGCCAAGTACTCCGATCGCCGGCGCCTGCTCGAGGCGCTCGCCGAGGCGGGCGGGTTGACCGTGCCAGAACAGCTGCCCGGCGAAGGATCCGAGGCGCTGGCGTACGCGGAATCCCGTGGGTGGGAAGGGGTGGTCGCCAAGAAGCGGGACTCCACCTATCAGCCCGGGCGGCGGTCCGCGTCGTGGATCAAGGACAAGTTCTGGAATACCCAAGAGGTGGTGATCGGCGGCTGGCGTGCCGGGGAGGGCGGGCGCACCAGCGGGATCGGTGCGCTGCTGGTCGGCATTCCGGCCGAGGGCGGCCTGCAGTTCGCCGGCCGGGTCGGCACCGGTTTCACCGACAAGATGCTCGGTGACCTGCGCAAGACGCTGAAACCGTTGGAAACCGATGAGTCTTCTTTCATTGCACCGCTTTCCACCATAGACCGGCGCGGCGTCACCTATGTGCGCCCGGAGTTGGTGGGCGAAGTGCGCTACAGCGAACGCACCTCCGACGGCCGGTTGCGCCAGCCGAGTTGGCGTGGGCTGCGGCCGGACAAGTCGCCCGGGGAGGTGGTGTGGGAGTAGTCGCGACGGAGTTGTCGGCCTACGACAGATCGATTGCAACGGAGCGTATTTCCCGGCGAGATCTGACATCGAGCTTGGCGAAGATGTGACTCAGGTGCCACTCGACGGTACGGGGACTGATGAACAACCGGGCAGCGATCTCCGAGTTGGTGTGGCCTTCGCGCACCAGTCGGGTGATGTGTCTTTCCTGCGTTGTCAACGTGATGGCAGCGCCTTTCACGGGCTGGTTCACCGTCACGCCGGCCGCGGCGAGTTCACGACTCGTCCTCGACGCGAAGCCGTCGATGCCCATCTCGACGAACAGGTCGTAGGCGGTGCGTAGTTGGGTGCGGGCCTCGGCTCTGCGATTGCCCCGCCGTAGCCATTCGCCATACACAAGATGGGCGCGCGCCAAGAACACGGCGACTGGGCTCTTCTGCAAGTGCACGATGGCCTCAAGGAAGTCGTCGTTGGCGCTCTCTCCGTCGTTGACCAGAGCCCTGGAGCGGGCTGCCACGCCGAGGGCGGTCGGGGTACCGCTCGCGTCTGTCCGCTCGACCAGTCGCGCCAGCGCGTCCTTGGCAATCACGTTCTCGCCGCAGCGCGTGGCGCCTTCGATCAATTCGGGCAACAGGTAGCCGACCAGGCCGAAGTCGTCGTCTTCGAGACCAGACAGGCTTGCCTGTACGGCTTTTGAGTAGTTGCCCAACCCGTTGTGCAGGATGGCCACGGCGTAGTGCGTCACGGTGACCTCGTTGCCCTCACCTCGAGATGACGCGCCGGCTATGGTCGCCTTCGCGGACTGGAGGCACAGTTTCTCCTGGCCGCGGTACGCCGCGATATACGGTTCGAGTGATGTTTGCGGGGCGGCGCCGGTGGCGGTCGTAATCGCTTCCGCCTCTTCCAAAGTCGCTGCGACAGTCGCGATGTGGCCGGTGCCGACACAGAGTCCGGCATACGTCCACAGGGCGATCGGGAGCATCGTCAACTCACCTGCTGCGCGCAGCTTGTCCAGCTGCCGGGCGGTCAGCAGGTTGTACGCGTCCTGATCGAAGAGGTCCAGACACACCCGGTTGGTGATGTTGTGCCATCTGGGGTCAACGACGTCGTCGTCCTCGAGTAAGAACTCTGCGATCGCACGCTTGAGCAAGGGTGCGGCCGCGACGTACCCGTCGGTGTATCGAACGATGAGTCCGTCCAGGAGAAGATCCATTGCGGTAGGTGGCCCGACGGAAGGCGGTGCGAATTGCGCCTCGCGCGCCACGTTGGCCGGCCAGGATGGTTCGGCGCCGGAGGACCGGCCCACGATCATCGAGTACATGAATGCCTCGAGGTAGGTCTCCCGCGCCAACCCGGCGTCGAGTGTTGATAGCCGTCGGGCAGCGGCGAGGAGCAATGGGGGTCCGTCGCGTCCGCGTCGCGCGGCGAAGGCCATTTTCGCACGCATGAGATCGACATGCGCGCTGATGAATTCGCCGTCCGCCAGTTCGGAAGCGTGTTCCAGCAGACGTGCTGTCGCATCCAATGCGCCCGCGTCGAGCTCGGCCTGCGCCGCACGCAGGGCACGGCGGGCCCGCTGGCCGGGATCCGGCGTCGCTTCGACGGCTTGTACAAGGAACGCGGCGGCCGCCGCGGTGCCGCCGCGCGATCGTGCCTGCTCGGCGGCCAGTTCCAAGTCGGCGGCGAGGTGCTCGTCAGCGGTGCCGGCGGCATGCGCACGATGCCATGCGCGGTGATCGGCGGCGCGCGGATCGCCAATCGCTCGGGCCAGGGCATCGTGTACCCGCCTGCGCTGGACAAGCGTGGCGTTGCCGTAGATGGCCGAGCGGACCAGCGGATGCCGAAATCGGATGTGGCCGTCCAGGGACACCAGCCCGGCAGCTTCGGCGGGCTCTGCCGCGTCCATGTCGATTCCCAAACCGCGTGCAGCTTCCCAGAGCCACGACGATTCCCCGGTCGGCTCGGCAGCGGCGATCAACAGCAGCGTCCGAGTGGATATCGGCAGCGTCCGGAACTGTTGGAGGAAGGTCTCTTCGATGCGCCCGGATATCGATCTCGCACGGGCGAGCCCGTATCCGCCTGCCAACTCGCCAGGGGTCAGTGCGCGATGCAACTCGAGGATGGCGAGCGGGTTTCCGCCTGACTCGGCGATGATGCTGTCCCGAGCACGGTCGGTGAGTCGCCCAGGCACCACTGCGCTCAGCAGGGCGCGCGCGTCGGAGATAGTCAAGCCGTGCAACACCAGCTCGGGCAGGCCTGCCATCAGGTCGAGGGGGCGTCGTGATCCGAACACCATGACAACCCGATCCGCCAGGAGGCGACGCGCCGCAAATGTCAACGCACCCATGGACGCTCGGTCGATCCAATGAGCGTCGTCGATGACGCAGACCGTGGTCTGTCGCGCGCCGGCCTCCGCCAACAAGGTGAGCACCGCGAGCCCGACGAGCAATTGGTCCGGGGCCCCGACGCCGTCGGCGAGGCCCAGCGCGACCTGCAAAGCCTTGCGTTGCGGCCCGGGTAAGCGTTCCAGGAGGCCGACGAGCGGGGCGCACACCTGCTGGAGGCCGGCGTAGGCCAACTCCATCTCGGATTCGGCGCCGTGGCTGCGGATCACCTGGAGTTGCGACGCGTGACTCAGCACCGCATCGATCAGCGCGGTCTTACCGATTCCGGCTTCTCCACGCACGACCAACACGCCGCTGCGGCCACCTCGTGCCCCACTCAACAGTCCGGCGAGGTGTTCCTGCTCGGGTCTACGACCCAGCAAGACGCCACCCGGTACGGCCACGCGCATGGCAGTCATGGTGGCACGAAGTCAAGAGCCGCACAGAACACCATGCACCGCGGCGGCGACGAAAACCCCAGGGGTTTTCCCGGGGTGGGTCGGTGCAGGCCGGTGTTTCACTCGACTCGATGGAGATCACAACAGTGAGGAACGCGCATGACAGCACTCAACGGCGGCATCGGCAAGCAGAGTGTCACTGTTCGGGAGGCCACCATCGACCTTCTTCGTAGCCATGGTCTGACGACGTGGTTTGGCAACCCCGGATCATCTGAGCTGACGCTTCTCGAAGACTTTCCCTCGGACTTTCGCTACGTGCTCGGTCTGCAGGAGATGGTGCCCGTCGGGATGGCAGATGCCTACGCGCAGATCACCGGCCGTCCGGCCATCGTCAACCTGCACACCGCACCGGGTCTGGGCAACGCCCAGGGCGCCCTCTACAACGCCTACATCAACAAGACGCCCCTGATCGTCACGGCCGGCAATCAGCGCCGCGACCTGCAGAACCAGATGTGCCTGCTGACCAACGTCGACGCCACCAACGTGCCCAAACCGTTCGTGAAATGGTCTGCCGAGCCGGCTATCGCCAGTGAAGTCCCCGCGGTACTGGCCCGCGCCATCCACATCGCAAACACCGCTCCCCGCGGGCCGGTGTTCGTGTCACTTCCCATGGACGACATGGCCGTTGAACTCACCGACAAACAGTCGTCGGACATCGATGTGGTCCGCACCCGGACTGTCACTCACGCGGGCGGCTTTCCCGACGAGGTGGCAGCCGCCGTCGCCGCCCGCCTCGGCAAGGCGAAGTCGCCTGCGATCATCGTGGGCGGTGACGTCGAACGCTACGGCGCCTGGGACGCAGTGATCGCCTTGGCCGAACGCACCCAGTCGATCGTGTTGACCGCGCCGCTGACCGGACTGTCCGGCTTCCCCGAGAATCACCCGCTCTACCACGGCAGCCTTCCGCCGGGCGCAGGTTGGATTTCGAAGGCCTTGACGGGCCGGGACCTGGTTCTCGTGATCGGTGCGCCGGTATTCCGCTATTACCCCAAGATCGCGGGCCCCTACCTGCCCGTGGGCACCAGCCTGATCCACCTCACCAACGACCCCGACGAAGCCGCCCGCGCACCGGTCGGTGACGCGATCGTCGCCGACCTGCGCGCTGCCGCAGAAGCCTTGCTAGCGCATGTCGATCGCTCGACCAGGACTGCGCCCGATCCGCGCGATCCGGTCACCGACCCGGGCAGCGTGACCGCGCCGTTGTCACCCGAGGTGCTGTGGTCCACCGTCGGGCTGCGGCTGCCCGCGGACACCCTGTTGGTGACCGAGGCAGGTAGCAACGAGTTCCCGATCGGTGCGTGTGTGCGGCCGGGACATCCGTTCTCCCATCTCACCGCCGCAGGCGGAGGCCTCGGCTTCGGTCTGCCTGCCGCGGTCGGAGCGCAGCTGGCTGCACCCGACAGGCCGGTGGTGGCGGCCATGGGCGACGGTTCGATGCACTACGCCATCACATCGCTGTGGACCGCCGCGCACTACGGCATCCCGCTGACCATCGTCGTGGCATCCAACTCCGAATACGGAATCCTCAAGGAATTCGGCGTCATCGAACACACCTCGGGCGTCCCCGGACTCGATCTGCCAGGTCTCGACATCGTGGCCACCGCCCGCAGCTACGGCGTCGACGCACACGAAGCCAAGACCACCGACGATGTGGCCGAACTCCTCAACGCCGGAATCGCCGACCGCGACCGACCCACCCTGATCAACGTCGCCACGACACCGGTCGACGCCTAGAAGGGCATTGCCGAAATGAGCACTGACACCACAGGAAACGCCGTTACAGCCGACACTTCACTCATCGACTCGTTCAGCAGGGCAGTGGCCGGTCGTGCGGAGCTCGTCACCGACGAAGCGGTCCTGATCGAGCGCGGCCACGACTTCTGGGGCTTCGGCGGGACCGCCGGTCTGCTGTTACGCCCCGCCGGCCGCGACGAGATCGCCGCCATCATGCGGGTCGCCAACGAACACCACGTTGCGGTGGTCCCCAGGGGTGGGGCATCGAACTGCTCGGCCGGGATGATGCCTGCCGCCGACCGAGTTCTGCTGGACCTCTCCGGGCTCGACCGGATTCTCGAGATCGACGTCGACAAGCGGCGCGCTCGAGTCGAACCGGGCGTCATCAACTCCGATCTGCAAGACGCGCTGGCGCCGCACGGGTTGTGCTTCTCGCCGGACCCCGTGTCGGCGCATCTAGCGACAGTGGCGGGCAACATCATCGAAAATGCAGGTGGCCCTCACGCGTTGAAGTACGGCGTGACCTACAACCACATTTTGTCCGTGGACGTCGTTCTCGCCGACGGGTCCGCTATCACTCTTGCTGCCGATGACGAAGGGCCAGATCTCCTTGGCGTGCTCATCGGATCCGAAGGCACCCTCGGGATCGTCGTTGAAGCGACAGTTGCGTTGCGCCCCCTCCCGGAGGTGACGCACAGCCTGATGGGAGCGTTCGCCTCCGCCCGCGCTGCGGCGGACACCGTTGCCGCAGTCATTGCGTCCGGGGTCGTCCCCGCCGCAGTGGAATGGCTGGACCGACAGGGCATCGCCGGGCTGCAGCAGTTCTACGACACCGGTTACCCGCTGGACGCCGACGCGATCGTGCTGATCGACATCGACGGCACCGGCGCCGAGGTCGAGCGAGACCAGCCGATCGTGGAGAAGGTGTTGCGGCAGCGGGCGACTGAGGTCCGTATCGCCGAGGACGAGAAGTCCCGCACCGCCCTCTGGTACGGCCGACTGAACGCACCCAATTCGGTGAAGCAGAGCGGCAAGGGATTCTTCATCGGCGACGTCACCGTTCCCCGACAACACATTCCCGAAATGCAGGAAGCAATCCAAGCCGCGGCGGCCCGGCACACCGACGGACTTCTCTTCATCGCGGTGACCGGGCACGCCGGCGACGGTGACCTTCACCCCACCACGTTCTTCGATCGGGACAACCCTAAGGCAGCGTCGGCGCTGGAGGCGGCGAACAACGAGATCATCGAAGCTGCAATCAACTTGGGGGGCACGATCACCGGCGAGCACGGAGTCGGCACCGAGAAGCGACAGTTCATGACCAAGCGCTTCACGCCGGTGGAGATCGCCGCGCAACGCGCCATCAAGACAGCCTTCGACCCGGCCGGTTTGCTCAATCCCGGCATCATGCTGCCCGATCTCTCGTCTGACGAGCCGGACGTGAGTACGTTCGGCCTCGCCGTTCACGACACACTTCGCGGGGGCCCGAAGTCGCTGCCCGTCAAAGCTCTCACGACAGGGGGCGACACCGACATCACCGTCAACCTCGGCAATCTGAGCCTGGTCGTCGGCGCCGAGGCCACCGTGGATCAGATCAATCGCTACCTGGATGAGCAGTCCGTGACGTGTGCGGCCGTCCCCGGCAGCGGCGGGGATCGGACCATTGGCGAGGTCGTGGCCACTGCGGCCGGCGACGAGCGGATCGAGATCCGTCACGGTCTGCTGGGCGCCGACGTCACCGTCGTCGACGGCGAGGCACCTGCACGCTTTGGTGGCGAGAACATGAAGGACGTGGCTGGCTACGACACCAAACGGCTGTACATCGGCGGGCGAGGGGACTTCGGAGCGCTGAAGACACTTATCTTCAAGATCGCGGTCAAAGTTCGGTATTTGCAGAATAATTAGCGCGCGGATGACGACTCGTCGTCGCCGACGTGTCATCCAGCAGCATTTCCTCACCTCGCGTGAAGCCGGGCCCTGGCATTTCCGCCAGTTGTCCGGGGAAATAACTCCCTCTGATCAGCCGAATCCGCTCGAAAGTAAGCCAAGCTGCGCAAAATGCTGGAAATTTGCTGGCGAGCGTGGTTTGCTACTCACGCAGCAAACTCAAGCTGGCATGGCTTAACTCTGATTCCAACCGAAGGGGGGAGCGGTGGACGCTCTGAGTGGAACCCGTGTGCGTCTGGCGCCGATGGTGGCGCTGACCGGTGCGGTGGCGATCGCCACGGCGACGGTGGTGAGCTCACCGCCGGCGCAACTTGCCGCCGAGAAAGCGGTGCCCGCGGTGGTGCGGGAGGTGAAATCCCTTCCCGTGCAGCTGACCAGCGGCGTCAACTTCTTCGCACCGTATTACGCGATGCCGGCCGGCGCGGGTGGAGTACTGGTGACGGTGCCGCTCTATGTGGTGACCCTGGCGGTGGACAACGTGGTGAAGGGTACGACGCAGCTGCTCACCAACCTCAATATCGACAAGAGGCTGGCCCAGCAACCGACGGTATTGACCCATTCACTGGTGTTCCCGATTGCCACCGGGGCGCAGATAGCGCTCTCCGGATTGCTGGGCGGAACCTACATCTACGGCCAGTTCACCCCGGTGCAGGCGCTGAACTTCCTGATCAACAGCGTCAAGAACGCCATCGACGGTTTCGTCGCCGCCGAGAAGGCGCTGTTGGGCGTGCCTTCTCTGACGGCCAAATCCGCTGGGGCCGAGTCAACAATCCAGGACGTCGGGTCGCCGGCCATCGCCACCTCGACCCCGACGGTGACGTTGTCGACGGCGCAGACCGACATCGCACCGAAGCCGCTGCGCAAGCAGAAGACGGCGGAAGCCGGCGAAGCCGCCCCGCTGGATGACCCGAACGGCTCTGTCGACGCCGCCGGCGATACCGGGAAACCGGACACCCCTGCC
Source organism: Mycobacterium sp. BMJ-28 (assembly GCF_054404835.1). Classification (NCBI taxonomy): domain Bacteria; kingdom Bacillati; phylum Actinomycetota; class Actinomycetes; order Mycobacteriales; family Mycobacteriaceae; genus Mycobacterium; species Mycobacterium sp. BMJ-28. Next base: position 931,037 of record NZ_CM136783.1, read on the forward strand.
GCCGATGCCGGCACGGTGAAAAAGCCCGCCGTCAAGCTGCCGAAGCTGAAGCTGCCGACGTTCAAGTTGCCGACGCTGAAGTTGCCGACGCTCAAGAAGTCCACGGCGGGGGCCACCAAGCCGGAGAACGCGTCGAACCCCGAGGCCGACCAGCCAGCGAAAGATGCTGGTTCGCAAGGCTCTTCGAAGTAGTACGACGAACGGCTCGGGCAGTGGCAGGCACCGCTGTCCGGGCCGTTTCGCTGATGACCGAGCCGGCGCCGACGGACCGGTCAGCGGGATGAGGTGATGGCTTCCTGCATGCCGCGGGTGGCCAACTCGTCGGCCAACTCGTTGTCGCCGACACCGGAATGCCCCTTCACCCAGAACCATTCAACCTGGTGCCGCGCGCAGGCGGCCTGCAGACGCTGCCACAGGTCGACGTTCTTCACCGGCTGCTTCGCCGCGGTCATCCAGCCGTTGCGCTCCCAGCCCAACACCCACTTGGTGATGCCGTTGCGCACATACGTGCTGTCGGTGTACAGGTGCACCAGCACCGGCCGGGTCAGCGCCTCCAGCGCCATGATCGGCGCCGTCAACTCCATCCGGTTGTTGCTCGTCTCGCTGGGCTCACCGCCGCACATCTCCCGGACGTGCTCGCGGTGCCGCAGTACCGCACCCCACCCGCCGGGGCCCGGGTTGGGCCGGCACCCGCCGTCGGTGTGGATGATCACGGGGTCGGTCATCCGGTGAGTTTAAGTCCCGAGATCAAAGCCGTCGGGACCGACATCCCGAGCGCGCGATGGCGCAGCGTGGTGATCCGCCGCCCGGGCTGAACGGCCTCCTTCACCGCGGAGGCGTGATCGCCGAAGAACGTGGCCGACGCGTCGATATCGGCTACCGCGTAGGTGATCCCCCATAACGTGGACGGACCTTCGCCCGCGGTATCGGGTGCACCGACCACCTCGATGATCACGCCGCCGAGCCGGAAGAAGATCTGCCGGATCGGTCGTCCGCCGAGTTCACCGTTGCGTTCCCGGCGCGGTTGCACACCCAGTGCCGCCAGCGCGTCGATCGTCCGCCCGAGATCGGGTGACATCAGCACGACGTGGTCGATCGCCGTCACGCCGTTCGGGTGCGTGGCCGGTTCGGCGGCCGCCGCCTGCGACCGTGTGGTCGGAATGCCGTCGACGGGGCCGTCGCTGGAGATGCCGCGCAACGACCACCCGGTGATGCCGGTGCCGCCGGCGCGGCCGGCCAGCCGGACACGCACCTCGCCGATCCGGCACACCCCGGCGTCGGCGTCGGAATCAATGGTGAATCCGGCTCGGGCCCAGGCCTCGGGTGGATCGGCCACCTCGATCTCGTCGACGATCATGACGTCGATTCTGCAGCTCGTTGCCTTGTCACAAACGGTGAGGTGCGATTTGCAGAACGCCCATTTCGCTAGGGCGGGCCGGATATCGTGTGGTCATTCATCCGGGTGACCCTAGGAAGAACAATGAAGCTCATGCATCGCGCCGCAGGGGTGTTCGCACTGGCAGTCTCGTTGAGCACCATGGGTGTCGGGACAGCCTCGGCGATCGACAACATCAAACCGTTCGGGCAGCAGGAGACGATCGACAGTGGCGGATCGGCGATCGGTTACACCGTCTCTGGACTGCGGCCGAGTGCGGATGCGATTCCGTATCCCGTGGCCGGGCAGCTCTACGAGGCCACAGTGACCGTCGACGCGGTACGAGGCGCGGTCAGCCCTGTCGTACCGTTTTTCAATGCCCGCGCCGAAAACGGCGCTACCTACCGTGTGCTCGCCAATGTGTTCACCCCGCAGGGCCTCAGCGGCGGGACGGTGTTGCCGGGCGAAAGTTCCACGGGCAAGGTGTATTTCGATGTCGTGGGTGATGTGCCCAACAGTGTTGTCTACAACAACGGCGACCACGATCTGCTCGGGTGGGTTCGGGTGGCCGGCGTGCCGGACATGACACCCCCGGCAGGCGGCGCATCGTCCTCCGAGATTTCGTCGTTGCCTGCGGAGAACGTCGTTCCCGGGTCCACCGGCCCGGACTTCACCAGCCCCAACATGTCCGCGCCCGACCAGAATGGCCTCGACGAGATCACCGCCATCGAAGGCCCCAACGACGCCAGCCATTCGGGCGGCGGGCACCGCTAGGTGTCCCGGGGCCATGGCGTGGTCGTCGTGGGATGAGAGTGGCAGTGCGGCGCCGTCGGTGCCATCGTGGTGTTCATGAGTAGTCCAGACAGCCCCGAAGAGACCGCAGGCCTGTACAGCGTCGACGACGATGATCAGCTGACGCAGGAGGACACCCTGCTCGACCGCGGTGTCGACGATCTGCTGGACGAGGGCTATTCACCGCCGGAGAAATGGCAAGAACCGCGTGATCACGACTCGCTGGACCAGTTTCTGGCCGCCGAAGTGCCGGATCCGGCGATGCAACTGGACGAGGCGTACGTCCCCGACGAGCAGGCCGGCGACGACGAGGTGGGCGAGCGCCGATCCGGGCGGCTGGTCGCACCCGACGCGGGTTTCGGTGAGGACGCCGAAGCCGACCTGATCGGCACCGATGTGGGTATCGACGGCGGCGCGGCCTCGGCCGAGGAGGCGGCCGTGCACGTCATCGACGACTGATTGCTGCGTTCGTAGCCGGTGAGCGTGCGCAGAATGCCAGTGATTGCGGCGTGTCACTGTGCAGACACGCGCGCTCGTGGGGTCAGGGGTCAGGGGCGAAAGCGCTGCAGCAGCACCGAGACGGTGAGCACGGCCAGGCCCGCGACCGTCAGCAGCGCACCGGCCGCGGCCGGCGCGGTGTAGCCGTATCCGGCGGCGATCACCACACCGCCGATCCAGGCGCCTGCGGCGTTGGCGATGTTGAGTGCGGAGTGGTTCAGCGCCGCGGCCAGTGACTGGGCGTCGTGCGCCACATCCATCAGCCGGGTCTGCAGGGCCGGGCCGATGGCCGACCCCGCCGCACCGATCAGAAACAGTCCGGGCAGCGCTGTCCACGGACTGTGCGCGGCCAGCACGAACAGGGCCAGCACCACGCCGAGCGCGGTGATCGACAGGTACAACGCGCGCACCACCGAGATGTCGGCCATCTTGCCGCCGGCGAGGTTGCCGATCACCATGCCGAGGCCGAATGCCATCAACGCCAGCGGCACCAGGGCACGGGGCAGCCCGGCCACGTCGGTCATGGTGGTGGCCACGTAGGTGTAGACCGCGAACATGCCACCGAAGCCCACCATGCCGACCAGCAGAGCCAGCCACACCTGCACCCGGCGCAGGGCGCCCAGTTCGGTGAGCGGGCTGCTGACGTGCATGGCACGCAGGTTCGGCACCCAGAACCAGATGGCGATCAGGGTGATCAGCCCGATCGCCACGACGAGGCCGAAGGCGCTGCGCCAGCCGAAGTGCTGGCCCAGCGCGGACGCCACCGGCACACCGACCACGGTCGCGACGGTCAGGCCGGTCAGCACGTGGGCGACGGCCTTGGCACGGTTCTGCGGACCCATCAGGTGCGCGGCGACCAGTGCGGCGATGCCGAAGAAGGCGCCATGCGGAATGCCCGCGACGAAGCGGGCGGCAATCAAGGTGCCGTAGGTCGGAGCGAATACGCTGGCCAGGTTGCCGAGCGTGAACAGTGTCATCAGGGCGAGCACCAGGGTCTTGCGATTCATCCGCGCGGTCAGTGCCGCGATGAGCGGGGCGCCGATCACCACTCCCAGGGCGTATGCGGAGATGACGTGCCCGGCGGTCGGCTCGGAGACGTGCAGGCTCGCCGCGATATCGGGCAGCAGGCCCATCGCGACGAACTCGGTGGTGCCGATCCCGAAACCGCCCACGGCCAGGGCCAACACCGCCAGCCAGCGCACCGTCGGGTCGGGCGCGACGACGGACTGAGGCCGGTGGGGCCGGGCGAGGGTGCGGGACACGCGTTCAACCCTAGGGGCACTTACGCCAGATGGCCAACCGACTTTTGTCTTAAAGGTGACAAAGTGGCGGAACTTACGCTTTCGGTGTTCAATCGGATCATGGCCACCGTCGGCGACGTCTTCGCCCTGATCAGGGAACGCGGCGAAACCACCCGTACCGAGATCGCCGCCGTGACCGGGCTGTCCCGGACGGCGGTGTCGGCCCGGATCGCGGCGCTCTCCGGGGCCGGTCTGGTGCTCGAATGCGAGCAAGCACCGTCCACTGGTGGTCGGCCGGCCACCCCGGTGAGCTTCAACACCGGTGCGGGCGTGGTGCTGTCGGTGGCTGTCGGTATCAGCCGGACCCGGTTGGCGGTGTGCGATCTGGCCGGCGCCGTCCTGGCCCTGTCCGACATCGACCAGGAGGTGGCCCTGGGGCCCGATGACCTGATGCCCGATGTGGTCAAGGGTCTGGACCTCCTGCTGGACGACCATGCCGGCGCGAAGGTGTTCGGTATCGGGCTCAGCCTGCCCGGACCGGTGGACCGCGAACGCGGTTGCAGTCGCGACTCACCCATCCTGCGGGGCTGGGACGGCGTGCCGCTGCGGCCCTATTTCGCGCAGGCACAACGCTTCTCGGATGTCGATGTGATCCTCGACAACGACGCCAACGCCATCGCACTGGCCGAGCGGGGCGGGGAACTCGAGGGGCACAGCGATCTGCTGGTGGTCAAGGCATCCACCGGGCTGGGCGCCGGCATCATCGCCGGCGGGGCGCTGCAACGCGGCACCTCGGGTGCGGCGGGGGAGTTCGGGCACAACAAGATCGCTGCGGCACAAGGCCGTCCGTGCCGGTGCGGCGACATCGGCTGCCTGGAGACCGTCGCCGGGGGCTGGGCGATCGTGCATGAACTGCAGCAGCACGGCTACTCCGTGCGGCATCTGCGGGACGTGGTCGAGTTGGCCAACGGCGGCGATCCCGAGACGCGGCGGATGATCCGCGACAGCGGTCGGCACGTCGGCGAGGGCATCGCTCCCGCGGTGAATCTGCTCAATCCCAAGGTGCTGGTGATCACCGGCGATATGGCCGGTGCCTACGACATCTTCGTTGCCGGCCTGCGGGAAACCCTGTACGGCAACGCCACAGCGATGGCGACCCGTGAACTCGAGGTGGTCGCCTCCGCCCATGGCGGCGAGGCCGCCCCCGTGGGCAGCGCCGCCATGGCGCTGGATCAGGTGCTCGGCGCTTCGGCGGTGGACGGCCTGCTGGCTACGTCGCCTTCGCGATGACGTTCTCGGCGAACCACTCCAGGTTGCGGATCTTGGCATCCAGGGGCTCGGTGTCCTCGCCCATGATGTAGGGAACGCGGAAGCCGACGATCACGTCGGTGACTCCCTTGTCCTCCAGTCGCTTCACCCCGTCCAGGCTGAATCCGTCGATCGAGATGACGTGGATCGCGAACTCGTCCGCCTGCCCGATCCGCTCCTCGGATTCGCGGTACTGCTGCAGCTTTTTCAGCAGCGGGTCGAGTTCCTCGGGGTCGCCACCGCCGTGCATCCAGCCGTCATTGCGGGCGGCGCGCTTGAGCGCGGCGTCGGCGTGCCCGCCGACGAGGATGGGCACCGGCTTGGTGGGCGCGGGTGTCATCTTGATGCTCGGGATGTCGTAGAACTCGCCGTGATACTCGAAGTAGTCGCCCGAGGTGAGGCCGCGGATGATGTCGATGCACTCGTCCATGCGCTTACCGCGCCGGGCGAACGGCACGCCCATGATGTCGTAGTCCTCGGGCCACGGGCTGGTGCCGACGCCCAGGCCGAGCCGATTGCCGAACAGCGCGGCCAGCGAGCCGGCCTGTTTGGCGACCAGCGCCGGCGGCCGGATGGGCAACTTCAGCACGAAGATGTTGAAGTGCAGCTTGGTGGTGACGGCCGAGAGCGCACCGATCAGCGAGAAGGACTCGATGAACGACTTGCCGTCCAGAAACTCCCGGTTTCCGTCCGCGGTGTACAGGTACTTCGAGTCCGATACCTCGGGGTAGGCGATGCTGTCCGGGATGGTCATCGCGTGGTATCCGGCCTCGTCAGCGGCTTTCGCCAACGGGATGTAGTAGCTCGGGTCTGTCATGGCTTCCGCATACGTGAACCGCATGATGCCGATACTAGAACACGTTCTAATTCTGCGGCGCGGAACGGTCGGGCATGATGAGCGCGTGCCGGCTTGGCTTACCCGCAACGTCCGGGTGCTCTCCGCGGTGTCGTTCCTGCAGGACACCGCAAGTGAGTTGCTCTACCCACTGCTGCCGATCTACCTCACCACCGTGCTGGGCGCCCCGCCCGCGATGGTCGGGGCCATCGAGGGGGCGGCGGAGGGCGCGGCATCGCTGACCAAACTGGCCTCCGGCCCGCTGGGTGACCGCTTCGCCCGCCGTCCGCTGATCGCCACCGGATACGGCATGGCCGCGCTGGGCAAGGTGATGGTGGCTGCTTTCGCGTCATGGCAAGGCGTTCTCGCCGGACGGGTGGTGGACCGACTGGGTAAGGGGCTGCGCGGCGCCCCGCGGGACGCGTTGCTGGTCGTCGATGTCGACGATGCCCACCGCGGCCGGGTGTTCGGTTTCCACCGCGCCATGGACACCCTGGGTGCGGTCGTCGGGCCGCTGATCGGGCTGGCCGGGTACGAAATGCTGGACCACCAGATCGCCCCGCTGCTGTGGGTGGCGACGGTGCCGGCCGTGCTCAGCGTCGCTCTGGTGTTCCTGTCCAGGGAACGCAAGCGTCCGACTCCGAAGACGCGACCCCCGATCTTCGCCCGGGTGAAAGACCTGCCGCGCCGGTACTGGCGCACCACCGGTGTGCTGGTGGCGTTCGGGATCATCAACTTCCCCGACGCGCTGCTGTTGTTGCGGCTCAACGAGATCGGCTTCTCGGTCGTCGAGGTGATCTTGGCCTATGTCGGCTACAACGCCGTGTACGCGTTGAGCAGCTATCCGGCCGGAGTGCTGGCCGACCGGATCGGCCGGGTCCGGGTGTTCGGCATCGGCCTGGTGTTCTTCGCCGTCGGGTACGCCGGGCTCGGGCTGACCACCGATCCGGTGGCCGCGTGGCTGCTGATCGGCGCCTACGGGCTGTTCACCGGCTGCACCGACGGCGTCGGCAAGGCATGGATCTCCACACTGGTCGGTGCGGATCTGCAGAGCAGCGCTCAAGGCGTGTTCCAGGGCGCCGGCGGATTCGCGATCCTGTTCGCCGGGGTGTGGGCCGGGCTGGCATGGGGCGGCGACGGCACTGTGCCGCTGTTGATCTCCGGTTGCCTGGGCGGTGTGTTCGCAATCGCCCTGCTGGCCTGGAGCTACCCCAAACGGAACGGTGGCGCACCCGCGCCGGCGATCTGATAACCGCCCTGCTGGGTGCGCTCGGTGCACCGGCCGGTCACCGCGTTGCCGTCGATGACGACCGACACCGCGCCGCGCGGCGTCTCGGCCGGCGCGTCGAATACCGTGCCCTGCCAATGGAACCGGCCGTCGATCGGGTCGAGGTGGCCGGTGAGCCGGACCCGCACCGGGCGGCCGTCCACGGTGGCCGGTCCGTCGTACACGTCCTCGATGAAGGTCCCGGACTCGCCGTCCTCATCGATCGGCGCGGCGATCCTGCCGTTGGGCAGGAACCCGCTGCGCCGCCAGACCCGGCGGGCGATCGGGCCGAGTAGGCCGACCTCTTCGAGGAACGCGGCCAACGGGGCGAACCCGGCGATCTGCGTCTCATGCCGGTGTGCCGAGCTGCGGGCCATCTTGCGGGCGGCGCGGGCGTCCAGGCCGACCCTGCTGTACTGCACCTTGTTGGTGAACAAGAAACGGAAGAACAGGCCACCCGCGCCGTTGAGGTTGCCGATCCAGAACCGCTTCCATCGCGACATCGTAGGCGTGCGCTTGCGCAAGCCGTCCCGGGCGAACTGGATGTGGCGGGCCTCTTCGGTGACATGAATCCGCATGAGCCGCTGCACCATTGGCTGTAGCTCGGGATCGTCCATCATCTGCCGCTGCAGCGAGTCGAAGATCTCCTCGCCGATCAGCGCGGCCACCCACAGCACCGAACCCCGGAAGATGAACGGCAGTCCGTTGATGATGATGCGTTGATAGAGCCGCGGGCGCACCGGTTCGGCGCCGACCTTCGCGATGGCCTTGCCGAACATCACCATGTGCCGGGTCTCGTCGCCCAGCTCGGTCAACTCGTAATGGGTGGTGGCCGCGGTCGGGTCCTGGTGCATCATCTTGCGCAGCAGGGCCTGGTTGAGGATGTTCTCGAACCAGATGCCGGCCGAGAGCGTGTTCACCAGTTCCTGACGGGACAACTCGATCTGCTCGGCCCTGTTCATCGCGTCCCAGAGTGGGGTGCCGTACAGCGACACCACCTTGGGCGGCAGGAAGAACTTGTCCGGGTCCAGTGGCGCATCCCAGTCGATGTCGACGATCGGTGCATAGGACTTGCGCACCGAACCCTTGAGCAGCCGCTCGGCGAACTCCGCACGGGAGGTCTGAGATTTCAGCGAAGACGTCATCGTCGCGCACCTTTCCGTCGGTGAACTCGAAGCTACGTCCGCGGCGCACATTTAGTCAATACCCGCGGTACCGGGTAAATCGATTCCGCTAGCCTTCCACCGTGCGCACCATCCATGTCATCGGTATCGGCGCGGGCGACCCCGACTACGTGACGAGACAGGCGATCTCGGCGCTGAACGACACCCAGGTGTTCTTCGCCATGGACAAAGGGCAGGCCAAGGACGACCTGGTGGCCCTGCGCAGACTGATCTGCGACCGGTTCATCACCGAGCCCGGCTACCGGTTCGTCGAGCTGGCCGACCCCAAGCGGGCGACGGCCGGTGACTATCGGGACAACGTGAACGACTGGCACGCCGCGCGCGCCCGGCTGTGGGCACAGGCCATCGAGGCCGAGCTCGGGACCGACGGGGTGGGCGCGTTTCTCGCCTGGGGTGACCCGTCGCTGTATGACAGCACGCTGCGCATCCTGGAGCGGGTGGCCGAGCATGTCGAGTTCGACTTCGACGTCATCCCGGGGATCACCGCCATCCAGGCGCTCACCGCGCGACACCGCATCGCGCTCAACGACATCGGCGAGCCGGTGCTGATCACCACCGGTCGCCAACTGCGTGAGCACGGCCTCACCGGAGACGCGGTGGTGATGCTCGACGGCGACTGCTCGTTCCTGACGTGCCCACCCGAGACCCGGATCTGGTGGGGCGCCTACCTGGGCACACCGGACGAGCTGCTGGAAACCGGCACCGTCGGCGAGGTGGGCGAGCGGATCGCCGCGCGCCGTGCCGAGGCCAGGACGCGGCACGGCTGGATCATGGACATCTACCTGCTCCGCGCCTGACCCTGGCAGGATTCGCCGGTATGGGATCGTTTCTGCTGCGCGCTGCACTGACCGGACTGGCGCTATGGGTGGTGACGCTCGTCGTGCCGGGGATGAGCTTCATCGGCGGGGACGGCCCGGTGGCGCGCGCCGGCATCATCTTCGTCGTCGCGGTCATCTTCGGGCTGGTCAACGCCGTCATCAAGCCGATCGTGCAGATCATCTCGATACCGCTCTACATTCTCACGCTGGGCCTGTTCCACGTCGTCGTCAACGCGCTGATGTTGTGGCTCACGTCGTGGATCACCGAACACACCACGCACTGGGGCCTGTTCATCGACGACTTCTGGTGGACCGCGATCTGGGCGGCGATCGTGCTGTCGGTGGTCAGCTGGCTGCTGTCGCTGGTGGTGCGCTCCTGACGTGGAAGCTGCTGCGCCGAAACGCCTCAGCCGTGTTCGGCACTCCAGCATGCAGACAGGGTGCGGTAGGCGTCGTGCTCGGCGGCGGCGACCGTCGGCCACAGTCGTTCGGCGGCGTCGCGCTGGGCCGCCGAGCCGCCGACCGCACTCTGGTAGGCATCCAGCATCGCCATCGCGTGTATCTGCAGATCGCGCCGGTCGGCCCGGGCCGGCGCGGTACCGACCGCGCCGGCCCGCAGATGCGCCGTGGTGGCCGCGATCGCCGTGACGGTGGCGTCGACGGCCTCGGTCACCGGTGCCGGGCCGCGCCGGTGGATCGAGATCCGGTACACCAGAAGTGCTGCCGCACAGCCGATCACGGTGTCCAGGCCACGCGCCAGGAGTAGGTGGCCCAGATCGGCGACCGGGTGGCCGCCCGCCGCGATCGTCAAGGCGATCGGGGTGATGAACACCACGGCGATCGCGTAGTTGCGCACCACGAACATCTCGATGGTGAACTGCAGCACCGCGATCACCGCGACCAGCCACACACCTTGCGGATGCCAGGCCAGGATCAGGCCGGCCAGCCCCAGACCCAGCCAGGTGCCCGCCAGCCGCTCGATCCCGCGTTGCACGGTGCGCAGCCAGTCGAAGCCCTGATGCAACATCAGTACCGCGGCCGCCATCGCCCAGTAGGCATGATCGATCGACAGCGCCACCGCCACCGCCCCGGCCAGTGCGACGGCGACACCGACCAGCACCGCGAGCCGTGACGATGCAGAACCCGGCGTGACCGCGTGACGCAGCAGTGTGAGATTGCCCGGACGGCCGAGCGGGAGCTCGCGTGCCCGCTCGGGATCGGCGAACGACGTGTCATCGATGTCGGGTAACGGTTCGCCACGGTCGGCGGCGCCCATCGCCGCCGCGAAAATCCGGTGCAGACGGTGGTTCTCGGCGCGTAACCGCTGCAGTGTGCCGTCCTGCTTGGGCCGGGCCGGCTCGAAATTGACCAACGTGACCCAGGCCTGGTGCAGGGCGCGGGCCGCCTGGTGACGGTCGGTGCTCTCGGTGGAGTCCAGGTAGCGCCCGACGGCGGCGCGCGCAGCTTCCACCGCCGCGTGCTCGGGCCCGCGTGGACGCCACAGCGCCGCAACCATATGCACCAGCCAGGCGAACGCCCCGCCTGCCAGCACCAGCGCGCCGATATGCCACGGGGTCAGGTGGGTGGCGGCCGTCGCGGTGCCGGCCGCGCAACCCAGCATGAACATGTAGGCACCCGGCGGCCCGACGCTCAGCGCGTGGCACACCAGCACGGCCACCATCGCGATCACCGTGATGGTCACCAGACCGAGCGCCGGAATCTGCGCCGCCCAGTCGCCGAGGGCCACCGCCGCGGCGAAGCTCAGCGCGATGACCGCCAGATAGCCGGCCCGATTGAGGTACGGCCGGCCGCTGCCGTACAGGGCGGTGAATCCGCCGATGGTCGCGATGAGCCCGGCCGCAGTATCGCCGGCCAGCCAGCCCACCAGCACCGGCACCGCCATGCAGACGCCGGCCCGCAGCGCGAAGCGCCACCGCCCGGGCGCCGGGTTGAGGATGAACACGCGGCGCAGGAACGGTGGCACCTGCCGACGATATCGCCGCGCCCGCCCCTAATTTCCCCCCTCGCTTCGCTCGCGCCGGGGTTTATTTCCCCCCTCGCTGCGCTCGCCCCGATACTTTCCCCCGTCGCTTCGCTCGCCCCGATGACACACTGGAACCATGCCCGAATTGCCTGAGATCGAGGCACTCGCCGATCACCTGCGCCGGCACGCCGTCGGACGGCAGATCACCCGAGTGGACGTGGCGGCCCTCTCGGTGCTCAAGACGTTCGATCCGCCGGTCTCCGCCCTGCACGGGCAGACCGTCACCGGTGCCGCGCGGTGGGGCAAGTACCTGGGCCTGCAGGCGGGCGATCTGTACCTGATCACGCATCTGTCCCGGGCCGGGTGGCTGCGCTGGTCGGACAAACTGTCACCCACCCCGCTGAAACCAGGGAAAGGGCCGATCGCCCTGCGCGTACATCTGGACGGCGAGGGGTTCGACCTCACCGAGGCGGGCACTCAGAAGCGCCTGGCGGTGTGGGTGGTGACCGATCCGATGGCAGTGCCGCAGATCGCCGCGCTGGGCCCCGATGCGTTGTCCCTGGGGCCCGCCGAGCTGGCCGAGGTGCTGGCCAAGCAGACCGGGCGGATCAAGACCGTCCTCACCGACCAGAAGATCATCGCCGGCATCGGCAACGCCTACAGCGACGAAATCCTGCATGTGGCAAAGCTTTCACCGTTCGCCACGGCGGCCAAACTGACCGCCGATCAACTCGGGGCGCTGCACGACGCGATCGTGTCGGTCCTCACCGATGCGGTGACCCGGTCGGTGGGACAGGGTGCCGCCACGTTGAAGGGCGAGAAGCGATCGGGTTTGCGGGTGCACGCACGCACCGGGCTGCCCTGTCCGGTGTGCGGGGACACCGTCGCCGAGGTGTCCTTCGCCGACAAGTCGTTCCAGTACTGCCCGACGTGTCAGACCGGGGGCAAGAAACTGGCGGACCGGCGGATGTCCCGGCTGCTCAAGTAGCGGTTCATCACCAGTTGTCTAACTCGGTTATTCTGCTGCCATGACTCGCCAGAAGATCCTGATTACCGGAGCAAGTTCCGGGTTGGGGGCCGGGATGGCCCGCGCCTTCGCAGCCCAGGGCCGTGACCTGGCGCTTTGCGCGCGTCGGACCGACCGTCTGGACGAGCTGAAGGCCGAGATCGCGCAGCGGCATCCCTACGTCAAGGTGGCGGTGGCGGCGCTGGACGTCAACGATCACGAGGCCATCCCGCGGGTCTTCGGAGAGCTTTCCGAGGAACTGGGCGGTATCGACCGGGTCATCGTGAATGCCGGCATCGGCAAGGGCTGGCCGCTGGGGGAAGGCAAGCCGTGGGCCAACAAGGCCACCATCGAGACCAACCTGATCGCCGGGATGGCGCAGATCGAGACCGCGCTGGAGATGTTCAAGAAATCCGGCGGGGGACACCTGGTGCTCATCTCGTCGGTGCTCGGTAACACCGGAGTGCCCGGCGGCAAGGCCGCCTACTGCGCCAGTAAGGCCGGGATGACCTCGCTGGGCGAGTCGCTGCGGGCCGAATACGACAAGGGCCCGATCCGCGTCACCGTCATCGAACCCGGATACATCGAATCCGAGATGACGGCGAAGTCGGCGTCGACGCTGCTGATGGTGGACAACGAGACCGGGGTGCGTGCCATGGTCAATGCCATCGAGAAGGAGAAGGGCCGCGCCGTGGTACCCAGCTGGCCGTGGGCCCCGTTGACCCAGATCATGCGACTGCTGCCGCCGAAGTACACCAAACGTTTCGCCTGATCGTCGCGATCGTCATGTTTCAGCCTGTGCGGTAGCCGGGTAGTCGACACCACATGATGGTGAAACTGATGAAGACGATGCCCCTTCTGTTCACAGGTGTCGCTGCCGCGGGAGCCATCGCGTTTGCCCCGGCCGCCACGGCCGAGCCGATGCCGCCTGCGCCCCCGGCCCCGGGCTGCTACAACCCGGACGGCACCCCGTGTACCCCGTCGGCCGGCTCGCAGGGTGCCGGTGCCGAGGTGCCCGGCGGTCCCGGTGCCCAGGCCGGCGCGGATGGTCGCGTGTCCGCAGGTGTGCCGGGCGGACCGTGGGCCGAAGCCGGACCCGGCGGCGGCGTGGCCTGCGTCCCGGGCGGCCCGTGCCGGACCATCCAGCTCCCCGGCTGATCAATTGAGTGATTTCGGCGCGCCCACCCGCGATGACCGCGGGTGAGCGCGCCGAAATCGCTATGCGCTGCGGCCTCTTTCGGTCCGGTATCGCCGCACCAGGGCGTCGGTCGAGGTGTCGGTCTGCTCGGCCGGCGCGCTGTCGCTGGTGAGCGCCGAGAGCAAGGCCTTGGCCTGGGTCTTGCCCAGCTCCACACCCCACTGGTCGAACGAGTCGATTCCCCAGATGACACCCTCGGTGAAGACCTGGTGCTCATACAGCGCGATCAGCTGGCCGACCACCGACGGTGTCAGCTTGGTGGCCAGGATCGACGTGGTGGGCCGGTTGCCCGGCATCACCTTGTGCGCCACCACCTCGGCCGGGGTGCCTTCTGCCGCGATCTCGTGGGCGGTCTTGCCGAAGGCCAGCACCTGGGTCTGGGCGAAGAAATTGCTCATCAGCAGGTCGTGCATGCTGCCGGTGCCGTCGGCGGTGGGCAGATCGTCGGTGGGCTGACTGAATCCGATGAAGTCGGCCGGAATCAGCCGGGTGCCCTGGTGCAGCAGTTGGTAGAAGGCGTGCTGGCCGTTGGTTCCCGGTTCGCCCCAATAGATTTCGCCGGTACCGGTGGTGACCGGTGTGCCGTCGGCCTGTACCGACTTGCCGTTGGACTCCATGGTCAGCTGCTGCAGGTATGCCGCGAACCGGGCCAGATCGTTGGAGTAAGGCAGCACCACACGCGACTGCGCGCCGAAGAAGTTGTTGTACCAGAGCCCGATCAGGCCCAGCAGTGCCGGCGCGTTCTCGGCCAGCGGTGCGGTGCGGAAATGCTCGTCGACCAGATGGAAGCCGGCCAGGAACTCGGCGAAGCGTTCCTTGCCGATGGCCGCCATCACCGACAGGCCGATCGCCGAGTCCACCGAGTAGCGCCCGCCCACCCAATCCCAGAAGCCGAACATGTTCGCGGTGTCGATGCCGAACTCGTCGACCAGGCGCTTGTTGGTGGAGACGGCCACGAAATGCTTGGAAACGGCGGCGTCGCCGAGGGCGCCGGTGAGCCAGCGCCGCGCCGCGGTGGCGTTGGTCAGGGTCTCCAGGGTGGAGAACGTCTTGGAGGCGACGATGAAAAGCGTTGTGGCAGGGTCGAGTCCGTCGAGCTTGGCGACGAGGTCGGCGGGATCGACATTGGACACGAAGCGCGCCGAGATGCCCGCGTCGGCGTAATGGCGCAGCGCGTCGTACACCATCACCGGGCCGAGATCCGATCCACCGATGCCGATGTTGACCACGGTGGTGATCCGCTGCCCGGTGGCGCCGGTCCACTCGCCGGAGCGCAACCGGTCGGTGAACGCGCCCATCGCGTCGAGCACCGAATGCACATCGGCCACCACGTCCTGGCCGTCGACGGTGAGGGCCGCTCCGCGCGGCAGCCGCAGGGCGGTGTGCAGGACGGCCCGGTCCTCGGAGGTGTTGATGTGCACGCCGGAGAACATCGCGTCGCGACGGCCCTCCAGGTCAGCGGCCTTGGCGAGATCGACCAGCAAACCCAGTGTTTCGCGGGTTACGCGGTGCTTGCTGTAGTCGACATAGAGGTCTCCGACGGTCAGCGTCAGCTCGGTGCCGCGGCCCGGATCTTCGGCGAAGACCTCCCGAAGATTCTTCGACGCGATGGCGTCATGATGACGGGCCAGCGAATGCCATGCGGGCGTAGCGGTGATGTCAGCACTCATTCTTCAGACCTTAGTGCGGTGTGCGTGTCGAGGGTGTACATGATGGATGTATGCGCATTGAAGAGCTGATTTCATCCGTGCCCACCGGACTGTGGATCGGCGGTGAGGAGCGGGCCGGCTCGTCGACCTTCGAGGTACGCAATCCGGCCACCGACGAGGTGATCACCTCGGTGGCCGACGCGACCCCCGCCGACGGTATCGCCGCGCTGGACGCCGCGGCGGCCGTCCAGGCCGACTGGGCCGCCACCCCGGCCCGCGAGCGTGGCGAAATTCTGCGTTCGGTCTTCGAAACCCTCACCGCCCGTGCCGAAGACGTGGCCACCCTGATGACGCTGGAGATGGGCAAGGTGATCGCCGAGAGCCGCGGCGAGGTGAAATACGGCTCCGAGTTCTTCCGCTGGTTCTCCGAGGAAGCCGTGCGCATCGGCGGCCGCTACACGCACAGCCCGGCCGGTACCGGCCGGATCGTGGTCACCAAGATGCCCGTCGGGCCCTGCTACGCGATCACGCCGTGGAACTTCCCGCTGGCGATGGGCACCCGCAAGATCGGCCCGGCACTGGCCGCGGGCTGCACCATGCTGGTCAAGCCGGCGCAGGAGACCCCGCTGACCATGCTGTTGCTGGGCAAGCTGATCGACGAGGCCGGATTGCCCAAGGGCGTGCTGTCCGTGCTTCCCACGTCGAACCCGGGTGCGCTGACCACCGCGCTGATCGATGACGGCCGGTTACGCAAGCTGACCTTCACCGGCTCCACCGGCGTGGGCAAGGCACTCGTGAAGCAGTCGTCGGACAAGCTGCTGCGCACATCGATGGAACTCGGCGGCAATGCGCCGTTCGTGGTGTTCGACGACGCCGATGTCGACGCCGCGGTCGAGGGTGCGCTGCTGGCCAAGATGCGCAACGGCGGCGAGGCGTGCACCGCCGCCAACCGCTTCCATGTGGCGAACTCGGTGCGTGCGGAGTTCACCGAGAAGCTGGTGAAGCGGATGGGCGAGTACCAGCTGGGCAATGGCCTGGATGACTCGTCGACGCTGGGTCCGCTGATCTCGCCCAAGCAGCTGGGCATCGTCAACACCCTGGTGGCCGACGCCGTCGAACGCGGAGCCGAGGTCGCCGTCGGCGGTGAAGCACCAGCCGGGCCGGGCAACTTCTACCCGGCGACCGTGCTGGCAGGCGTGCCCGCCGACGCCCGGATCCTCAAGGAGGAGGTGTTCGGACCCGTCGCCCCGATCGCCGGATTCGACACCGAGGAAGAAGGTATCGCCGCGGCCAACGACACCGAATACGGCCTGGCGTCCTACATCTACACCCAGTCGCTGGACCGCGCGCTGCGGGTGGCCGAGGCCATCGAGTCGGGCATGGTCGGGGTGAACCGCGGCGTGATCTCGGATCCGGCCGCGCCGTTCGGCGGAGTGAAGGAGTCCGGGTTCGGCCGCGAGGGCGGGTCCGAGGGCATCGAGGAGTACCTGGAGACCAAGTACATCGCCTTCACCGCGTGACCCGGTACCGTCCAAGCTCACCTTCGGGCCACTTTGTGCCAGTGGTGTTCGGCATTGCGTCGATCTCGGCGCAGGAGAAACTATGAAACGCATGGTGGTGCTGGCACTCGCCGCGGCCGCGCTGGCCGGCGGGTGCAGTGCGGACAAGCCGGCGCAGGCCCAGCATCTGGTGGTGTTCGCGGCGGCGTCGCTGAAGCAGACGTTCACCCAGATCGGCGAGCAGTTCAAAACCGACAATCCCGGTGCGACGGTGGAGTTCTCCTTCGCCGGTTCCGCCGATCTGGTGACGCAGCTGACGCAGGGTGCCAAAGCCGATGTGTTCGCCTCGGCCGACACCTCGAACATGGACAAGGCGGCCCGGGCCGGCCTGCTGGCCGGGGCTCCGGTGAACTTCGCGACGAACGTCCTGACCATCGCGGTGGCGCCCGGTAATCCCAAGGGCATCAAGACGTTCCGGGATCTGACCCGGCCGGGGCTGGCCGTGGTGACGTGTGCGCCGCAGGTGCCGTGCGGTGCGGCCACCAAGAAGGTGGAGGACGCCACGAAGGTGACCCTTGCGCCGGTCAGCGAGGAGTCCTCGGTGACCGACGTGCTCGGCAAGGTCTCCACCGGCCAGGCCGACGCCGGGCTGGTGTACATCACCGACGTCGCGGGAGCGGCAGGCAAGGTCGAGGGCGTCGCGTTCCCGCAGAGTTCCGGTGCGGTGAACACCTATCCGATCGCCAGGCTCAACGGTGCGGCCGACGCGGACCTGGCGAAGAAGTTCATCGACACGGTGACCGGGGAAACCGGCCGGAAGGTGCTCGCCAAGGCCGGTTTCGGAAGTCCGTGAGCTAGTGGCCGAGCCTGCCGCGGCCCATGCGCAGCAGCAGCATTGCCAGGTCCTTGCCCTCGGGGCCGAGTTCGCTGTAGCGCTCGATGACCTTCATCTCACGGCTGTGCACCAGGCGGGTGCCGCCGGAGGCCATCCGGATCTTGCCGATGGTCTGGGAGACCTCTTTGCGGCGCTTGATCGCGGCCAGGATCTCGGCGTCCAGCCGGTCGATCTCCACGCGCAGATCGTCGATGTTCGGGGCTTCGGTTTCGGTACTCATGGTTTCCTCGCTGTTGGTGGGTTTTGGTTTCATCCGGTTCCGGGCCTCACACAACAGACGAGCCCCGGATCCGATGCGGACCGCGGGGCTCTGGGGAAGCAGCTAGACCACGGGCACCGCGGATCGGTACCCGTAAAAAAATCGTCCCTGCTGATGGAGCACAAATCGAGTGTGCCACTAACGGCCGGGCCAGCGCAAAGTGTCTGCCCACGGTTGTAGGTTTGACTGCGATATGACTCTTGCTGCTGATACCGACAACCTGCTCGACGGCCTCAACCCGCAGCAGCGCCAGGCCGTGCTGCACGAAGGTTCGCCGCTGCTCATCGTGGCCGGTGCCGGTTCCGGTAAGACCGCGGTGCTCACCCGGCGCGTCGCCTATCTGCTGGCCGCCCGCGATGTCGGTGTCGGCCAGATCCTGGCCATCACGTTCACCAACAAGGCCGCCGCCGAGATGCGCGAGCGGGTGGTGGAGCTGGTCGGCCCCCGGGCGCGCAACATGTGGGTGTCGACGTTCCACTCGATGTGCGTGCGGATCCTGCGCAACCAGGCCTCGCTGTTGCCGGGACTGAACTCCAACTTCTCCATCTACGACGCCGACGACTCGCGCCGGTTGCTGATGATGATCGCCAAGGACATGGGCCTGGACACCAAGCGGTACTCGCCGCGGATGCTGTCCACCGGCATTTCCAACCTGAAGAACGAATTGATCGACCCCGAGCGCGCCGTCGCCGAGCTGACCGATTCCTCCGACGACATGTCGCGCACGGTGGCCGCGGTGTTCGGCGAGTACCAGCGCCGGCTGCGGGCGGCGAATGCGCTGGACTTCGACGACCTGATCGGCGAGACGGTCGGGGTGCTGCAGGCCTTCCCCCAGATCGCGCAGTACTACCGCCGCCGGTTCCGGCACATCCTGGTCGACGAATACCAGGACACCAACCATGCCCAGTACATGCTGGTGCGCGAATTGGTGGGGCACGCCGACGCCGGCACCGCGGATCAGGTGCCGCCCAGTGAGCTGTGTGTGGTCGGTGACGCGGACCAGTCCATCTACGCGTTCCGCGGCGCCACCATCCGCAACATCGAGGACTTCGAGCGCGACTACCCGGATGCGACCACCATTCTGCTGGAACAGAATTACCGCTCCACCCAGACCATTCTGAACGCGGCCAACGCCGTCATCTCCCGCAACGCCGGCCGCCGGGAGAAGCGGCTGTGGACGGACTCCGGGGAGGGCGAGCTGATCGTCGGCTATGTCGCCGACAACGAGCACGACGAGGCACGGTTCGTCGCCGGTGAGATCGACGCACTGGCCGACCAGAACGAGATCACCTACAACGACGTCGCGGTGTTCTACCGCACAAACAACTCCTCCCGCGCGCTGGAAGAGGTGTTCATCCGGTCCGGCATTCCGTACAAGGTCGTCGGCGGTGTGCGCTTCTACGAGCGCAAGGAGATCCGCGACATCGTCGCCTACCTTCGGGTGCTGGACAACCCGGGTGACTCGGTGAGTATGCGGCGCATCCTCAACACCCCGCGCCGCGGGATCGGCGACCGGGCCGAGGCGTGTGTGGCGGTGTACGCGGAGAACACCGGATCCAGTTTCAACGACGCGCTGCAGGCCGCCGCCGAGGGCAAGGTCCCGATGCTCAACACCCGCTCGGAGAAGGCGATCGCCGGATTCACCGAGCTGCTCGACGGGCTGCGGGCCCAACTCGACGGCGAACTCGGCGACCTGGTCGAGTCGGTACTGGACCGTACCGGCTACCGTCGCGAACTCGAAACCTCGAGCGACCCACAGGACCTGGCCCGGCTGGACAACCTGAATGAATTGGTCAGCGTCGCACACGAATTCAGCATCGATCTGGCCAATGCCAAGGCGCTGCGCGAAGAAGAGGACGAGCTCGACGAGGACATCCCCGACACCGGGGTGCTGGCCCAGTTCCTGGAGCGGGTTTCGCTGGTCGCCGATGCGGACGGGATACCCGAACACGGATCGGGAGTCGTCACCATGATGACCCTGCACACCGCCAAAGGTCTGGAATTCCCGGTGGTTTTCGTCACCGGCTGGGAGGACGGCATGTTCCCGCACATGCGCGCCCTCGGTGATCCGATGGAGTTGTCCGAGGAGCGGCGGCTGGCCTACGTGGGTATCACCCGGGCCAGGCAGCGGCTCTACCTCAGCCGGGCCAAGGTGCGCTCGTCGTGGGGGCAGCCGATGCTCAACCCGGAATCACGCTTCCTGCGTGAGATCCCGGAGGAGCTGATCAACTGGCGGCGCACCGAGACGCCGGCCTCGGTGTTGAGCGCCCCACGCAGCGTGGGACGGTTCGCCGACAGCGCACGCCCGGCGCCGGCCAAGGCGCGCAACCGCACCGTGATCACCCTGGAACCCGGGGATCGCGTCACCCACGACAAATACGGGCTGGGCCGGGTGGAAGAGGTCTCCGGTGTCGGCGAATCGGCCATGTCGCTCATCGATTTCGGCAGCGCCGGCCGGGTCAAGCTGATGCACAACCACGCGCCGGTGAGCAAGCTCTAACTGCGCGCCCACCGCCCGGTCGCCGGCACCAGCGCCAGCACGATCGCCGCGACCGGCAGCACCGGCATGGCATACACGACGGGGTGCAGCCTGGCCCCGGCGAGGAACAGGCAGCCGAAGATCAGCAGACCGATGCTGGCGCCGACGACGATCAGCTGCCGTCCCAGCCTGCGGCGCAGCAGCAGGGTGATCAGGCCCCCGATGCCGGCGGCTGCCGAGATGGCGGTGAGGAATCCGATGGCGACGCAGAACAATCGGTCGGTGTGCCACCACCCCGCGATCAGGTCGGTGGCGATGACGGCAGTGGCCCAGCCGGTCAGGATGCTGAATACCGCGGCCGCGATCGCCGGGGCCGCACCGGCTTCCCGGCGCGGCGCGACGGCCTGCGGTGTGGGGCGGGGGATGTAGCCGGTCTGTTCGGGTTCGGCCGGGCTGCGCACGAAGGTGGTGCGCTCATCGTCCAGGGCAGCCGAGAGAGCGGGAAAGGAGCCGGTCGGGCTCCGGCGGATGATGCTCGTGCGCGGCTCGTGCGGGTTGGTGGCGTTGGGGGGCTCTGCGCTCACGTCATCCAACGTAGGTGCCGGGGCTAAGCCCCCGCTGTGCAAGCCACGGCACCGGGTCGATCCGGTTGGAGCCGTTCAGCAGAACTTCGAAGTGGCAGTGCGGGCCGGTGGAGTTGCCGCGGTTGCCGATGGTGGCGATCTGGTCGCCGGCCATCACGCGCTGACCGACGGACACCAGCCAGGTGTTGACGTGGCCATACAGGGTGACGGTGCCGTCGTTGTGCCGGATCTTGACCCATGCGCCGTAGCCCGCGGTGGGGCCGGCGTCGACGACGGTGCCGTCGCTGACGGCCACGATCGGCGTGCCGATCGGTCCGGCGATGTCGATGCCGGCGTGCAGCACGCCCCAGCGGTACCCGAAGCCCGACGTCCACACACCCTTGGTGGGCATCACGAACAGCGGCCGGGACAGCC
This sequence comes from Mycobacterium sp. BMJ-28, assembly GCF_054404835.1. Classification (NCBI taxonomy): domain Bacteria; kingdom Bacillati; phylum Actinomycetota; class Actinomycetes; order Mycobacteriales; family Mycobacteriaceae; genus Mycobacterium; species Mycobacterium sp. BMJ-28. The sequence continues at coordinate 952,322 of NZ_CM136783.1, forward strand.
GCGCCTCGCGCTCGGCGCGTTCCTGGGCGAAGGCGGCGGCCTTGGTGATCTCCTCGGCGTGCACCGACGAACTGGCGGCCGGCTCCACGGTGACGATCTGCATGCCATCGGCCGAGCCGGTGATGACGCCGCCGCTGATACCGGTTTGTGCGCCGGTCAGCACGGTGTCCGAGGCGGACGTCGAGGTATCGGCCGTGCTCAGGGTGTAGGCACCCGAGGCCGTCGCACCGGCGGCCATGGCCGCGATCAGCAGCCTGCTCTTGACCGCGCCGACGGTCTGCTTGCGGTGGGCGCCGCCGAGTCGCTGACCGCGGATGTCGATCACATCGGTCTTGGCCAGACCGTCACTCAGGTCGGTGTGGCTGTCGCGGTAGCCGCGGTGCGAGGCCCGCGGCTGGTCGGACGGGTCTGCTTCGAATTCGGCGGGGACGGCCAGCCGCAGGGGTACCAGGTCGTCGGTGTCGTGCAGATCGTCGAGTTCGGGAGCGGCGATGACACGCTGTTCCTTGTCGAACGCGGAGCTGTCCCGGAAGTCGAGTTCGTGCAGGTCACCGAACTCGTTGAACGGGATGATGTCGGTGACTTCGGCGGCAGAGGGGGCGGTGATCGTGGTGCGAGCGCTCGTCGCTGTTCCCTTGGGGGAGCGGTGCGAACTGTGCTCAGGCAACCTGCGATGTCCTTCTTTTCGTGACCTTGCCGTGATCTGGACCAGTAGGCACGTTAACCAAACCCCAATGTTGGTGGCAACCCAAGCGGGTATTCCAGGGGGGATTGTGACTTGTATCACTGGTGGGTCGCGGTGAGATTTAGCACAAGTCAGGTGGGCGATAGCGGTGGTCGCGCCGAGGGTCGATAAAGTGCCCAGCGAGCCGGTCAGGCCCAAACGCTGAAGTGAATTCAAACGTCAACGCAGACAGACAGGGATTTCTCAGAGCTCATGGATCTCTTCGAATATCAGGCGAAAGAGCTGTTCGCCAAGCACAACGTCCCCACCACCCCCGGCCGGGTCACCGACTCGGCCGAGGACGCCAAGGCGATCGCCGAGGAGATCGGTAAGCCGGTCATGGTGAAGGCTCAGGTCAAGGTCGGCGGCCGCGGCAAGGCCGGCGGCGTGAAGTACGCGGCCACCCCCGAGGACGCCTTCACCCACTCGCAGAACATCCTCGGTCTGGACATCAAGGGCCACGTCGTGAAGAAGCTGCTGGTCGCCGAGGCCAGTGACATCGCCGAGGAGTACTACATCTCCTTCCTGCTCGACCGCTCCAACCGCACCTACCTGGCCATGTGCTCGGTCGAGGGCGGCATGGAGATCGAAGAGGTCGCCGCGACCAAGCCCGAGCGCCTCGCCAAGGTCCCCGTTAACGCCGTCACGGGTGTCGATCTGGCCTTCGCCCGCTCCATCGCCGAGCAGGGCCACCTGCCCGCCGAGGTGCTGGACGCCGCCGCGGTGACCATCCAGAAGCTGTGGGAGGTCTTCGTCGGCGAGGACGCCACCCTGGTCGAGGTCAACCCGCTGGTGCGCACGCCCGACGACCAGATCCTGGCCCTGGACGGCAAGGTCACCCTGGACGCCAACGCCGATTTCCGCCAGCCCGGCCACGCCGAGTTCGAGGACAAGGACGCCACCGATCCCCTCGAGCTCAAGGCCAAGGAGAACGACCTCAACTACGTCAAGCTCGACGGCGAGGTCGGCATCATCGGTAACGGCGCCGGTCTGGTCATGTCGACCCTGGACGTCGTCGCCTACGCCGGTGAGAAGCACGGCAACGTCAAGCCCGCCAACTTCCTCGACATCGGTGGTGGCGCCTCGGCCGAGGTGATGGCCGCCGGCCTGGACGTCATCCTCAATGACTCTCAGGTCAAGAGCGTGTTCGTGAACGTGTTCGGTGGCATCACCGCCTGTGACGCGGTGGCCAACGGCATCGTCAAGGCACTGGAGATCCTCGGCGACGAGGCCAACAAGCCGCTCGTGGTGCGCCTGGACGGCAACAACGTCGAAGAGGGCCGCCGCATCCTGGCCGAGGCCAACCATCCCCTGGTCATCCAGGCCGAGACCATGGACGCCGGGGCCGACAAAGCCGCCGAGCTGGCCAACAAGTAAGGGAGCCGAACAAAGATGTCTATCTTCCTCAACAAAGACAGCAAGGTCATCGTCCAGGGCATCACCGGCGGTGAGGGCACCAAGCACACCAAGCTGATGCTCAAGGCCGGCACCCAGGTGGTCGGTGGTGTCAATGCCCGCAAGGCCGGCACCACGGTGTCGCACGTGGATAAAGACGGCAACGATATCGAGCTGCCGGTGTTCGGCACTGTCGCCGAGGCCATCAAGGAGACCGGCGCCGACGTGTCGATCGCGTTCGTGCCGCCGGCCTTCTCGAAGGACGCCATCATCGAGGCCATCGACGCCGAGATCCCGCTGCTGGTCGTCATCACCGAGGGCATCCCGGTGCAGGACAGCGCCTACGCCTGGGCCTACAACGTGGAAAAGGGCGAGAAGACCCGGATCATCGGGCCGAACTGTCCCGGCATCATCACCCCCGGTGAGTCGCTGGTCGGCATCACGCCGAACAACATCACCGGCAAGGGTCCCATTGGTCTGGTCTCCAAGTCCGGCACCCTGACCTACCAGATGATGTACGAGCTGCGCGATCTCGGCTTCTCCACCGCCATCGGCATCGGCGGCGACCCGGTCATCGGCACCACCCACATCGACGCCATCGAGGCGTTCGAGAAGGATCCCGAGACCAAGCTGATCGTGATGATCGGCGAGATCGGTGGCGACGCCGAGGAGAAGGCCGCCGCCTACATCAAGGCCAACGTGACCAAGCCGGTCGTCGGCTACGTCGCCGGCTTCACCGCGCCGGAAGGCAAGACGATGGGCCACGCCGGTGCCATCGTCTCCGACGGTGCGGGCACGGCCGCCGGCAAGCAGGAGGCCCTGGAGGCCGCCGGTGTCAAGGTCGGCAAGACGCCGTCCGAGACCGCGGCCAAGGCACGCGAGCTGCTCGCCGGCCTGTAAATCCGTACCGAGAAAAGCCCCTGCCACGGCAGGGGCTTTTCTTGTGTCCGAATCCGCTACACCCGGCCGCCCAGATGTTCGGCCAGGAACAGTTCGACGGCGTGGTACAGGTCGATGCTGTTGTCCGGGTTGACGAATCCGTGCCCCTCGTCCTCCTTGACCATGTATTCCACCTCGACACCACGGTCACGCAGAGCCGCCACCAGATTGTCGGATTCGGCCTGCACCACCCGAGAGTCGTTGGCGCCCTGCACCACCAGCAGTGGGGTGCGAATCTGGTCCACCTTGGTGATGGGCGAGCGGGCCAGCATGTCGGCCTCCTGCGCCGGGTCGGATGGATCGCCGACGTAGCGGTACCAGTTGCCGGCCAGGAACCGGCGGGCCACCGTCGGCAGCGTCCGCATGAAATTGGCCAGGCTGGAGATGCCGACGTAGTCGATCGCCGCGGCGAACACATCCGGGGTGAAGGTCACACCCACGAGTGCGGCATAGCCACCGTAGGAGCCGCCGAAGATCGCCACCCGGTCGCGATCGGCGATGCCCTGGTGCACAGCCCAGTCAACGGCGTCGATCAGGTCGTCGTGCATCTTGCCGGCGAACTCGCCGATGGCAGCCTGCATGAAGGACTTGCCGTAACCGGTCGACCCGCGAAAGTTGGTCTGTAGCACCGCATATCCGCGATTGGCGAGCAACTGCACATCGGGCTGGAAGCCCCAGCAGTCGCGTGCCCACGGGCCGCCGTGCACCAGCAGGACCATCGGCAGACCCGCCGGTTCGACACCGACCGGCAGCGTGAGGTACCCGTGCAGATCCAGCCCGTCGCGCGAGGTGATGGTCACCGGCGTCATCGGCGCCAGCGCGTCGGGATCCAGGTGTGGGTAGGGCCGGAACAGCAGCCGGCTCTCGCCGGTCGCGTGGTCGTAAAGGTAAGTGGCCCAAGGGTCGCGATCGTGGGTGAAGTTCACCACCCAGCGCCGGCCCTCGGCATCGTAGGACAGCGCCGCCAGATCGCCGTCGGAGAGCTCGGACAGTTTCTCCAACACCTCGGCGAACTCGGGGTCCAGTGCGTGGATCACCTGACGCTCCCCGTAGTACCGGGCGCCGATCAGTTCGCCGGTGCGGGAACTGAGGATCAGCGGCGAGGGCAGCACCATCTGGGCGGCGAGGTCGAGGGTGGGGTGGCTGTCCACCTCGGTCTCGGCGCCGGTGGCCACGTCGACGCGTACCAGGCGGGTGCGATCGGTGCCCTCGTTGGATCCCAGCCACAGACCGGTGCCGTCGGGTGTGACGGCGATGGGATGGATGCCCAGCGGGTAGTCGGTGCCGTCGTAAATCCTGATGGTGCGCAACGATTTCGAGGCCGGTTCCCATTGTGACAACTCGACATCACCGTCGGCGGTCAGGGTCGAGGTGAACAAGTCACCGGCCTGGCTGCTCAACCAGCCGACCACGTTGCCGGGGTTCTCCGCGAGCAGGGCCAGCTCGCCGGTGGCGATGTCGAGCTCATAGGCGTCGAACAATTCGGGGTTGCGCGTGTTGAGCTGGACGACGGCCTTGCCGGGGCGCGCCTTGAGCAGCTCGAAATCCGCTCTCGCGCCGGGGAACGGTGTCAGGTCGACCGCCGGTGCGTCGGGGTTCTGCGGGTCGACGCGGTAGACGTGCCAGTGTTCGTCGCCGCCGTTGTCCTGCATGTACAGTAGCCACCGCGAATCATGGGTCCACCGATAGATGTACACGCTGCGGGTGTCATCGGCTGTGACGCAGCGGGTGGATTCCTCGGAGTCGAGGTCCTGCACCCACACGTTGAGCCGGTTCTTCCACGGTGCGAGGTAGGCAATCCGGGTGCCGTCCGGCGAGATGGTCGCCGCTGTGCGCTCGGGCGGGCTGAAGAACTCTTCGACGGTGATGATCGGGGATGCCACGTTGGTCCTTTCTCGGGGCGTGCGGAGTCGACGGGCCCACCTTGGTGTGGACTCGTGTTGTGTTGTGTTGCGGCGGTGCGGGTTAGCGCTTCACCGGACCGCCCACGCGGTCATCGGTCGCTTCCCGGATGGCCCGGTCGATCAGTGCGTACACCTCGTCCTGGCCGACCTTCTTGCCTTCGATGATCACGGCATGGCCGACGTCCTCGTCGATGACGCGGAAGGCGCCGGTGACCGTGGCCGCGCACAGGCGCACGGTGAGATCGTCGGCAGGCAGGTCCAGCCGGTCGGCGATGACCGGGATCAGGCCGCGCTCCATCTCGTCGTGCACCATGAGATACGCGGTGCGCAAGGCGGGTTCGGTGCCCGTGAGCGTGGCGATCCGCAGCGCGGCCACCTCGTCCTGGATGTCCTGTGGGGTCAGCGGGTATGAGGTGGCTTCCACGGCGAGGTGTTCGATGAGGGACAGTTCGTGCGGCCACCGCCGCGCCGATGCCAGGAACCGCTCGGCCGATTGGGCGAGCAGCGGCTCGACACAACTTTCCTTGGTGCGGAAGTACCGCCAGATGGTTCGGGTGGAAAGCCCTGCCGCAGCGGCGATGTCGTCACCGCTGGTGCCGGCGACCCCGTGCTCCCAGAAGAGCGCGGCCGCATGTCTGGACACCTGGAGGCGTGCCTGGGCCTGCTTGTCGCCGATCTGCACCACCCCCTTGTCTGTCACTTAGTGACAGCTTCACTGTGGCACTATGTGACAGGTGCGTCAAGCGGCGGTAGCTGCCCCTCCCGGTAGCGCAGCACGTGCCGCACCAGTGGTTCGGCGAGGTCATACCAGGTGGACCGCCGGTCGCCGGTATCGGACTTGGTGGCGCTCACCCAGCGCGCGGACACCAGCCGGCCCAGCGCCGCCGATGCGGTCTGGTTCGAAATTCCCACCGCCGCAGCAAGATCGGCTACGGTCCGCGGACCGTCGGCGCGGGCGATCTCGACGACCAGGCGCTGCTCGCCGGCCGGGAGCTGCCACAGCCGCTGCTGATAGACGGGGGACAGCCGGTCCAGCAGCGCGGCCAACGCGGGCGTGCCGGCCTGCAGGCTGTCCCGGTCGGCGACGTCGGCCACCATCCGCCACAACCGCGGCGCGCCGCCGGTCAACGCTTGGATCTCGGCAAGGCGGCGGCGCCCCTGGGCGGACGCCGCATAGCCGGCCAGCTCGTCGTCCCCGCGGTCGGCGGCCGCCCGGGCAATGATCCGGGCGCCGTCGGCCGCGTCGAGATCGGCCAGCTCCTCGACGATGAAGGACCCGTACCAGGGCTGGGTGCGCGACGAGACGCCGGGAAACAGAGCCGGCGCGGTCGCGAAAATGGTTACCGCGGTGGATGTTTCGACCCAAGCCCGCAGACTGCCCTGGCCCGCCTCGCCGATCGCGGCGAAGACGCGGTCCAGGTTCTCGATGACGGCCAGCACCATCGCGCCGTCGGCGATGTCGAGGATGGTTCGCTCGAGGGCCACCACATCGTCGCGCCGGTGCTTGGCTTCCCGGTCGTGTGCCCGCAGCAGTTCGACCAGCAGATCGGCGTAGCTGCCGATGGCCAGGGCGTCTTCCGGAACGACCAGGGGCAGCATGTGTTCGGCCCGCAGGCGGTGCAGGACGACGCGCGCGGTGTGGGTCTTGCCGCTGCCGCGGGGGCCGACGAGCAGGGTGTGCGGGCGGGATCCGTCCTTCGCGGCGGTACCGAGGCGCTGGGTCAGCCTCGACAGCAGGGCGTCCCGGCCGACGGTGCGCGCTTCGAGGTCGGCGGCATCGGCGGTGCCCGGGCTGTACAGCGGAGCGCTCATCGCGTCATCTCCGCATCGCCCGCCAGGCCCGCTGCACCAGACCCGATGCGAAAGCGTCGTCGTCACCGTTCCGGCGCAGATAGTGGTCCTGTTCGAGCCGTTCGATGAACGACACCAGGTGGTCGCGTTCGCGCACGACGGAACCCTCGCTGCGCAACAGGTGCAGAACCGCGTCGACGCCCAGCGGCTCCGGCGCGTGGGCATAGATGTCGAGCAGTCCGGCGATGGCCGGCGCGTCCTCGCCGTAGTAGTTGCGTAGCCGGTCACGGTAGTGCCGGAGGTCCCACGGGTCGTGCGGATCGGTGATCGCGGCATTCAGCAGCAGCGGGATGCGTTCGGCGCGCACCGATTCGCCCAACCGGGCGGCCGCGGCGACCAGGTGCTGGATGTAGTACGGCACGTTCTCCGCCGAGCGGGCGATGGCCGCGGCCACCGAATGCGGATCGGTGGCACTCACCCGAGCGCCCAGCAGGAGGCACTCGGCGAGATAGGTGGCGTGGTCGTGCCGGATCGGTCCGACGGTGACCTTGCGGATGTCGTTGACCGAACTCAGGGCTTCGCCGGAGACATGATGGAACCCGATGGATCCGGACAGCACGGTGGCCAGCCGGCCGGAGTGGTCTTGGCGGAGCCGGCGCAGCAGATGCAGGAAACCGTCACCGCCGCCGGCCTTTTCCCGCTCCAGGTTGCGGGCCAGCACGGTGACCTCGTCGATGAACAGCACCAGCGGCCCGCCGTGGGTCCGGCCGACCGCGCGCTGCAGCAGGTCGTCGAGGGCCGCCTCGGCGCGGGCCCGCTCGAACCGCACCGGGCCGGTACCGAAGGCGATCTTCCAGCGTTCGACTTCCTGGCGCAGCGTGGTGTCCAGCCGACCGAGTTCGCCGGCCAGCGCCGAGATGAATTCGGCATAGGACTGTCGTTCGGCACTGACCGAGACCACGGTCAGGCCGTTCTGCCTGGCGGTGTGCGCCACCAGGCGGGCCAGCGAGGTCTTGCCGTGCCGGCGGTCGCCGACCAGTGCCGCGCCGCCGTCGGGCAGGCTGGCCAGGATTTCCTGCTGTTCACGGACCCGGCCGACGACGTTCTCCGGCGGTACCACACCGCCCACCACCAGGGACATCGCACGGACGGGCCACGTCATCCAGCAAGTCTACGTCACAGTTGATGTACGTCATATACGACGTACATCAACTGTGGTGTATATCTGCCGCGCGCTGATTGTGCCCGCCGCTGCACCATCGGTTAGCCTGGCGAATTAACACGTGTCAGGAGGTTTGTCATGGTGGATCCACGTACTCCCGTCATCGTCGGTGTCGGGCAGTTCACCGAACGCCTCGGTGATTCCGACTACCGCGGGATGTCCTCGGTCGACCTGGCCGCCGCCGCCACGCACGCCGCACTGGAAAACACCGGTGCCGATGTCTCTGCCGTCGCGCGGGCCATCGACATCATCGCCGGAACCCGCCAGTTCGAGATCTCCGGCCGTACACCGGCGCCGTTGGGCAAGTCCGACAACTACCCGCGCTCGGTGGCCGCCCGTGTCGGCGCCGACCCGGCCCGCGCCGTCCTCGAGGTCATCGGCGGCCAGAGCCCGCAGCACCTGATCACCGAGTTCGCCGCCGCCATCGCCGCCGGCGAGGCCGATGTGGTCCTGGTGATGGGATCCGAGAACACCTCCAGTCTCCGGTATTTCGCCGACCGCGAGGACAAGCCCGACCATTCCGAGGTCGTCGGCGGGCAACTGGAAGATCGCGGCTATGGCTATGACGGCATCTTCGACGAGTACACGGTCAAGCACGGCCTGATCGGCGCCCCGGTGCAGTACGGATTGCTGGACAACGCCAGGCGGTCCCGGCTGGGTCTGTCCGTCGTGGACTACCGGCAGGCGATGGCCGAACTGTTCGCGCCGTTCTCCAAAGTCGCCGCCAAGAACCCGTATTCGTCGGCGCCCACCGAACGCTCGGTGGATGAGCTGGCCACCGTCACGGCCGCCAACCGGATGATCTGCGATCCCTACCCGCGCCTGATGGTGGCCCGCGACCAGGTCAACCAGGGCGCCGCGGCGCTGCTCATGTCGGTCGGCGCGGCGCGCAAACTCGGTGTGCCCGAAGACAAGTGGGTGTACCTGCGCGGGCACGCCGACATGAAGGAGCAGAAGCTGCTGGAGCGTGCCGACCTGGGCGCCAGCCCGGCGTCGGTGCTCGCGGTGAACGAGGCGCTACGGGTGGCCGGCATCGGTGTCGACGATATCGCGGCCTTCGATCTGTACAGCTGCTTCGCCTTCCCGGTGTTCAACATCTGCGACGGCGTCGGGCTGCGCACCGATGACGAACGCGGGCTGACGCTCACCGGCGGGCTGCCGTTCTTCGGCGGCCCCGGGAACAACTACTCGCTGCACGGCATCGCCGAAGCGGTCAACGAAATGCGGGACAAGCCAGGGCAGTTCGCGCTGGTGGGCGCCAACGGCGGGATCGCGAGCAAGTACTCGGTCGGGATCTACTCCACCGAGCCCGCGGACTGGACGCCGGACCGCAGCGCGGCACTGCAGTCGGAGGTGGCCGGATACCCGGCCGTGGCCGTCACCGAGGCGGCGGACGGGACGGGGACCATCGAGACCTACACGGTGCGCTACGACTGGACCCCGCGTACCGGGGTGATCGTCGGACGACTGGACGCCGACGGGTCGCGGTTTCTGGCCACCACGACCGACGATGCGCTGGTGGCCCTGCTGTCCGACGGCGAACCCCTGGGTGCGCGGATTACGGTGCGCACCGGCGAGCAGGGCAACCGCGCGACACTGGCCTGAGCCCAGCAAACTCGGCGTGGGCCATGGCCCGCCTGAGCGCCCGCCGGACTTCGGCGTCCGTGCCGGATTCGGCTCTCGCTGATCCGAATTCGGGCAACCCGTCAGTAAAAGCGGTCCTGCAGCGCGGTCAGCAGGCGGCGGGCCTCCTCGACACGGGCGTGCTGGCGGGCCAGCCCGTCCGGGCGTTTGGCATCTGCGGGGTGGCTGCGCTTCCACTTCTCCTCGGCGGCCACGGCATAGGCGCTGAGTTCGGCGATCTCGGTCTCCAACAGTGCCGCGAAAAGGCGTGCCTGGGCGGCATCGGCCGAGCCGGGGTGTGACCTCCGGGCGGTGACGAGAACCGGCCGGACCGGAATGCGGAACTCGTACTCGTCCGGGAGCGGGGCGACTGACATGCGAGCATCGTTGGCCCAAACCCGGTGAATGTCCTGTGTGCTCTGCCACCCGGAGGTCGATTGGTGTTCACCCGGAGGCCACCCGGAAGACGGCTGAGGATCACCTTCCGGACCCGTCCAGCAACCTCAGACGAGGGCGGCCAGCTTGCCCGCAAGGCGCTCGACGTAGGCACCGACCTCCGCCTCGGGCTTGTCCGGCAGTCCGAACAGCACCTCGGTGACGCCGAGTTCGCGCCAATGGGCCAACTTGTCGGCGTCGGGCTTGAAATCGAGCGCGACGATCTGCGGCGCCCCGTCGCGACCGGCGGCGGCCCAGGTGTCCTGCAGGAGCTTCACCGGCTCGTCGATGGTGAAATCGCGCGGCGTGGTGATCCAGCCGTCGGCCGACTTCGCGATCCACTTGAAGTTCTTCTCGGTGCCCGCGGCGCCCACCAGCACCGGGATATGGGACTGCACCGGCTTGGGCCAGGCCCAGCTGGGGCCGAAGTTGACGAACTCGCCGTCGTAGGAGGCTTCCTCCTGTGTCCAGAGCGCCCGCATCGCCTCCAGGTACTCGCGCAGCATCGTCCGGCGCCGGCCGGGCGGCACCTTGTGATCGGCGAGTTCGTCGGTGTTCCAGCCGAATCCGACGCCCAGGCTGACCCGACCGCCGGACAGGTGATCCAGCGTGGCGATCGACTTGGCCAGGGTGATCGGATCGTGCTCGACGGGCAGGGCCACCGCGGTGGACAGCCGGACCCGGTCGGTGACGGCAGCCACGCCGCCGAGCGACACCCATGGATCCAGGGTGCGCATATAGCGGTCATCGGGCAGTGACTCGTCGCCGGTGGTCGGGTGTGCGGCCTCGCGCTTGATCGGGATATGGGTGTGCTCGGGCACATAGAACGTGGTGAAGCCGTGGTCGTCGGCGAGTTTCCCGGCGGCCGCCGGGGTGATGCCGCGGTCGCTGGTGAAGAGTACGAGCCCATAGTCCATGGCAAGAATTAGAACGTGTTCTAGTCTGGAGGGCAAGGCCGGGGTGCGTGCCCTTCCGTTCAGTCAGATCTTTACTGGTGACTCCCGGCGGCCGGGCTGCTGCCATGGCAGCCATGACCACCGAACGCATCGCCGACCACATCAAGTTCGCCTATTGGGTGCCCAATGTCAGTGGTGGCCTGGTGACCAGCGATATCGAGCAGCGCACCGACTGGAACTACGAGTACAACAAGAAACTCGCGCAGACCGCGGAGAACAACGGGTTCGAGTACGCGCTGTCGCAGGTGCGGTACGAGGCCAGCTACGGCGCGGAGTTCCAGCACGAGTCGACCAGTTTCAGCCTGGCGCTGTTGCTGGCCACCGAACGGTTGAAGGTGATCGCGGCGGTGCATCCCGGGCTGTGGCAGCCCGCGGTGCTGGCCAAACTCGGCGCCACCGCCGATCACCTCTCGGGCGGCCGGTTCGCCGTCAACGTGGTGTCGGGCTGGTTCAAGGACGAGTTCACCCATCTGGGCGAGCCGTGGCTCGAGCACGACGAGCGCTACCGCCGCTCCGCGGAATTCCTCCAGGTGCTGCGCAAGATCTGGACCGAGGACGACGTTGACTTCCGCGGTGATTTCTACCGGATCCACGACTTCACGCTCAAACCCAAACCGTTGAACACCGCGCAGCGGCCCAACCCGGAGCTGTTCCAGGGTGGCAACTCCACCGCCGCGCGGCGCAACGGTGGGCGGTACGCGGACTGGTACTTCTCCAATGGCAAGGACTTCGACGGCCTCACCGAGCAGGTCGTCGAGGTGCGCGACCACGCCCGCGAGGCGAACCGGGAGGTCAAGTTCGGGCTCAACGGGTTCATCATCGCCAGAGACACCGAGAAGGAAGCCAAAGAGACGCTTCGCGAGATCATCGCCAAGGCCAACAAGCCGGCCGTGGAGGGCTTCCGCGGGGCGGTCCAACAGGCCGGGAACTCGACCGGTGACAAGAAGGGCATGTGGGCAGATTCGTCGTTCGAGGATCTCGTTCAGTACAACGACGGGTTCCGCACCCAGTTGATCGGAACCCCCGAACAGATCGCCGAACGAATCGCGGCCTACCGCAAACGCGGCGCCGACCTCATCCTCGGTGGCTTCCTCCACTTCCAGGAGGAAATCGAGTACTTCGGCAAGCACGTGCTGCCACTCGTCCGGGAAATCGAGGCTTCGGAAGAGGCTTCGGCGGACGCCCCGGTGCTCGTATCGGCCTGACGCCGCTCACAACCGGGTGCGCTAGCGTGGGTGGTCGAGATCGCTGACACAGGAGAGTCATGACCTACCCACCCGGTAGTCCCGGATATCCGCCGGCCCAGCAGGGCAACCAGTACGCGCAGACCCAGCAGTTCGGAAAGTTCGCCGATCCGGCCGGGCCGTCCAAGCTGCCGATCTATCTGTTCGCCGCGGTTGCCGTCCTCGGACTGGCGACCTACGCGTTCAACTTCGGTCCGTTGCTGACCATCAAGAGCTCGGACTTCCCGCAGTTCGGCAGCGCCAGCGGAAGCACCATCGGCATCGGCCTGGCCGTCGCGGCATCGGTACTTGCCGGGCTGCTCGCCGCGGTGGGGCTGCTGCCCAAGCAGAAGGTGTCCGCCGGTGTGGTGGCGTCCATCGCGCTGCTGTCCTTCCTGTTGGTGCTCGGCGAGGTGATCAACGCACCGCAGGGTGTGTCGATCGGCTGGGCGCTGTACCTGGTCATCGTCAGCACCGTGCTGCAAGCCGGTGCCGCCATCGCCGCGCTGCTGCTGGAGGCCGGCATCATCACGGCGCCGGAACCGCGGCCGCGCTACGAGCAGCAGCCTTACGGTCAGTACGCCCAGCCGTATTACGGCCAGCAGGGACAGCCGTACGGCGCCCCGCAGGCGCCCCCGCAGCAGGGCCAGGGCCGACCGGGCTACCCGCCGCCGTCGCAGTACGGCGCCGGATACCAGGGACAGAACACCGGCGGCTTCTCCGCGGTCCCCGCGGCCGGCCCGCAGGGCGGCCCGCCGACTCCGCCCACCGGTTTCCCCGCGTTCGGTCAGCCACAGCCTGCCGGTTCGTCGGACCCGACCACCGCGGTCCCGACGCAACCCCCGGCCGCGTCCTCACAGCAAGCTGGGCCGCCGCCGTCGTAGTCTGGGCGTCGCGCATCCGGGCAATGTGGGCACGGCGTGCGTGAGCCCAGCGCACGAGGAGCGACCCAGCTAGTGGAGAACCGGTCAGTCGGCACCCGGCAGGCACGTGACCTGCTGCGCGTCGCGTTCGGTCCATCGCTGGTCGCCCTCGGGATCATCGCGGCGGTGACGCTGCTGCAGCTGCTCATCGCCAACAGCGACATGACGGGTGCCTTCGGCGCCATCGCCAGCATGTGGCTGGGCGTGCACCAGGTGCCGGTGTCCATCGGCGGACGCGAGCTCGGTGTCATGCCGCTGTTGCCGGTGTTGTTGATGGTGTGGGGTACCGCCCGCACCACCGTCGCGGCCTCGGCGCGCGCCTCGTGGTTCGTCATCCGCTGGGTGGTGGCTTCCGCCTTGGGCGGTCCGCTGCTGATCGCGGCGCTGTCCCTGGCCGTCATCCACGACGCCTCCTCGGTGCTCACCGAACTGCAGACGCCCAGCGCCGGGCGGGCCTTTGCCGGCGTGCTGGTGGTGCACCTCATCGGCGCAGCCATCGGCGTCCTGCTCACCGGCAAGTTGCGGACCGTCCCGTGGATTCCGCGCTGGCTGCCGGATGCCCTGCGGGCGGCCGGTGCCGGCGTGCTGGCCCTGCTCGGTCTGTCGGGCGTGGTCGCGGTCGGATCGCTGGTCCTGCACTGGGGCACCATGCACGACCTGTTCGGCATCACCGACTCGGTGTTCGGCCAGTTCAGCCTGACGCTGTTGTCCGTGCTCTACATTCCGAACGTGATCGTCGGCACCGCGGCGGTGGCGGTCGGCTCGAGCGCGCACGTCGGTCTGGCCACCTTCAGCTCGTTCACCGTGCTGGGCGGTGACATCCCTGCCGTGCCGGTGCTGGCGGCCGTCCCGACGCCCCCGTTGGGACCCATCTGGGTCGCGTTGCTGATCGTCGCCGCGGCCGCAGCGGTGGCAGTCGGCCAGCAGTGCGCGCGGCGCCCGCTGCCGTTGCCGACCGCCGCGGCCAAGCTCGTTGTCGCCGCCGCGGTGGCCGCGGCGGTGATGGCGTTACTCGGCTATGCCGGCGGTGGCAGGCTCGGCAACTTCGGTGACGTCGGAGTCGATCAGGTCACGTTCGGTCCGGGGGTCTTCCTGTGGTTCGCGTCGATCGGTGGTCTGACTGTCGCGATGGCGGGAGGGTTGGCGCGACGACCGAAGCCGGTCAAACCCGTGCCCGTGCCGGAACCCGACCCCGATCCCGAACCCGATGAAGCCGTCACCGTGGTGTTCGGCGACCCCGAAGAGCTTCAGTCGATCGCCGAGCCCGAGATGCCGGACCCGATCGTCGTGCCGGCGCCGCCTGATGAGCCCCCACTGGACCCGGAAGAGCACTTCCTGACCGACGGGGATCCGGCCGAAAAGCCGCGCGAACAGGCCGACTAGGCTATCGGGCGTGCAGCCCACGCCCCAAGGCCCGATCTGGGTGCCCCCGAGCGCACCGTCGCGGCTGGTGGTGCTGGCTTCGGGTACCGGTTCGCTGCTCGAATCGCTGCTGCAGGCCGCCGTGGGTGACTTCCCGGCACAGGTGGTGGCGGTCGGGACCGATCGTGGCTGTCCGGCGCTGGAGATCGCCGCCGGGGCCGGGGTGCCCTCGTTCACGGTGCGGCTGGCCGACCACGGCGACCGGGCCGGCTGGGATGCCGCGCTGACCGATGCGGTCGCCGGTTATCAGCCGGACCTGATCGTCAGCGCCGGCTTCATGAAAATCCTTGGACCGACCTTTCTTTCGAGATTCGCGGGCCGCGTCGTCAACACCCATCCGGCACTGCTTCCGTCCTTCCCCGGCGTGCACGGCGTCGCGGAGGCACTGGCCTACGGCGTGCGGGTGACGGGCGCTACGGTGCACCTGGTCGACGCCGGGATGGACACCGGGCCGATTCTGGCTCAGCAGGCCGTCCCCGTGCTCGATGATGACAACGCAGAGACTTTGCACGAACGCATCAAGGTGGTCGAACGGCGACTACTGGTGGACGTGCTCGCCGCGGTGGCTACCCGCGGCCTCACCTGGAACGGGCGAAAGGCGACATTCGGATGTTGAGGGCGCAGCGATGAGTGAAAAGCGACCGATCCGTCGCGCTTTGATCAGCGTGTACGACAAGACCGGGCTGGGGGCGCTGGCCCGCGGATTGCACGAAGCCGGCGTGAGCATCGTGTCGACCGGCTCGACCGCGAAAACGATTGCCGAAGCCGGTGTTCCGGTGACTCCGGTCGAGGACGTGACGGGTTTTCCCGAGGTGCTCGACGGCCGGGTGAAGACGCTGCACCCCAAGGTGCATGCCGGGCTGCTGGCCGACACCCGCAAGGCAGAGCACCTCGCCGCGCTCGACGAGCTCGGCGTTGAGACCTTCGAGCTCGTCGTGGTGAACCTGTACCCGTTCAGCGAGACGGTGGCCTCGGGTGCCGGGCCGGACGAATGCGTCGAGCAGATCGACATCGGCGGCCCGTCCATGGTGCGGGCGGCCGCCAAGAACCATCCCAGCGTGGCCGTGGTGGTCGACCCGCTCGGTTATGAAGGTGTGCTGGCAGCGGTGCGCGCCGGGGGATTCACCCTGGCCGAACGGAAGAGGCTGGCGGCGTTGGCTTTCCGGCACACCGCCGAATACGACGTGGCGGTGGCCAGCTGGATGGGCTCGGTGCTGTCACCCGAAGAGGGCGCGGTTCCGGATGCCCCTCCGCAGTGGGTCGGATCGACCTGGCGTCGTGCCGCCGTGCTGCGCTACGGCGAGAACCCGCACCAGGGTGCGGCGCTGTACCGCAACGACGCAGGCTGGCCGGGACTGGCGCAGGCCGAGCAGTTGCACGGCAAGGAGATGTCCTACAACAACTACACCGATGCCGACGCCGCGTGGCGGGCCGCGTTCGACCACGAACAGACCTGCGTGGCCATCATCAAGCACGCCAACCCGTGCGGAATCGCGGTCTCGTCGGTGTCGGTGGCCGATGCGCACCGCAAAGCCCATGAGTGCGACCCGCTTTCGGCTTTCGGCGGGGTCATCGCCACCAACACCACGGTCAGCGTCGAGATGGCCCAGACGGTGGCCGACATCTTCACCGAGGTGATCGTCGCGCCGGCCTACGAGCCGGGGGCCGTCGAAGTGCTCTCGGGCAAGAAGAACATCCGCATCCTGGTGGCCTCCGAGCCGCAGGAGACCAGCGTCGAGTTCCGTCAGATCAGTGGTGGCCTGCTGCTGCAGGAGCGCGACGCACTGGACGCCGAGGGGGACAACCCGGCCAATTGGACGCTGGCGACCGGCACGCCGGCCGATCCGGCGACACTGGCTGATCTGGTGTTCGCGTGGCGCGCCTGCCGTGCGGTGAAATCGAACGCCATCGTGGTCGCCGCCGACGGTGCCACCGTCGGCGTGGGCATGGGACAGGTGAACCGCGTGGATGCCGCTCGGCTCGCAGTCGAGCGGGGCGGGGACCGGGTCAAGGGCGCCGTCGCGGCGTCGGACGCCTTCTTCCCGTTCCCGGATGGCCTGGAGACGCTGGCCAACGCCGGCGTGAAAGCCATTGTGCATCCCGGTGGTTCGGTGCGCGACGATGTGGTGACCGAGGCTGCCGCCAAGGCCGGCATCACGCTGTACCTGACCGGGGCACGACACTTCGCACACTAGTAGTTCTCTGCGATGTCGTCGCCGAGAACTTCTCGTAGCCAACGTCGTTCTGCGTTGCTGATGGTGCGGGCGGTGAGCATCATGGCGCGCCTGTACGGATCGGTGACATCCTCGGCCCGCAGCGGGCGGTTGCCGTCGTAGAAGAAGCTCGCCGGCTCCTCCAGGAACTCCAGCCGCCGGCGCAGCACGGCGTGTTGGTCGGAGATCTCGGGCAGCGCGGACAAGAACGTCAGAACGACGAAAAATCGGGCGAAGTCGGTGATTTCGTGCTGTGCGGGGTGACGCAGCCGCTCGATCAGGTCGGCGCGACCGGCCTTTGTCGCGGTGAGCAAGTACCGACCCGGTCCTGCGTCGGTGTCCGGTCGCCGTTCTAGGAGCCCGGCCTTGGCAAGGCGGTTGATTGCCGGATACAGGCTGCCGTCGCTGACGGGCCGCGTATAGCCGGTCAGCTGGGACACTCGGCGGCGCAACTCGTGCCCCGGCAGCGAGCCCTCGTTCAGGAAGCCCAGTATCGCTAACTCCAGCACGCCGCCACCAGACATCGATTCGAGGTGTACATCGATTCGATGCTATCGTTCGTGATGTTGACATCGCATCGGACATGCCTGCTCTCCGCCGACCGCATACCAGAAACCAGGTCCCAAAAATGCCTACGGAATCTCCCGAAGCAGTGATGAAGCGATTCGTCGAGTTCATCAACACGGCGGATGAGCAGCTCGCCGGCGAGGTCATCGCCTCGGATGCGGTGTTTCACGCGCCGACACATGCCGAACCGCTGCGTGGACCCGAGGGCTACCTGGAACTGCTCGCCATTTTGCGCAGCGGGTTCCCTGACATCCGATGGACGTTGGAAGAGACGATCACCGAAGGTGACCGGGTCGCCGCACGATTTACCATGCGTGGCACGCACCGAGGCGATTTCTTCGGTATCCCGCCGACCGGCAACGAGATATCGGTCCAGGCGCTCAACTTCTACCATCTCGCCGACGGCCAGATCGTCGGTGAGCAGGGCCAGCCTGATCTGCTCGGGATCATGCAGCAGATCGGCGCCGTGCCCGCTCCCTGAAGTTGCACTCGGCGCTAAGAAGCGGCCTCGTCGCGCGCCGCCGCCGTCACATGCGCCACGAACGACGCGATCTCCTCGATCGCCCGCCGGGCATCCGGATTCACGTCGAAGGACAGCTGGAACATGTGCATCGCCCTGTCCCACACCTGAACCCACACCGGAACACCGTCGGCCCGCAGTCGCTCGGCGAGGGTGAAGGTGTCATTGCGCAGCATCTCGTTGGTGCCGATCTGCAACAGAAAGGGGCCCAGCCCGGTCATGTTTGCCTCCGAAGGCATGACAGGCACCGGCCTGGTGCCGTTCACGGTGGCGAAGACGTCGTAGATGAACTTGACGGTCATGAACGGGAACAGCACGTCCATGTGTGCTTTGAGCGCCTCGTATTTGATCTGCATGTCGCCAGAGGTCAGCGCCGAGAGCAAAACCTGACCGGCGGGCACCGGCAGGCCGGCGTCGCGGATCGCCAGCGCGGTGTCGGCGGCCATCAGGCCACCGGCCGAATCCCCGGCGAGCACAATCTGATTCGGCGAGAAACCGAGGGACAGCACGTGCTGGTAGGCCTCCAGCCCATCCTCGACCGCCTCCTCGATGCTGGCCTGTGGGGCCAGCCGATAGCCGACGTTGAGCACCTGCGAACCGGTGGCCTCGGACAACTTGGAGGCGAACCGCCGGTGCGAGTTGAGCCCCAGGGTGACCAATGCGGAGCCGTGGAAGTAGACGATGACGCGATCGGAGTCTCGCGCGTTCGGGGCGACGAGCCACTCGGCGCGACAATGTGGCAGCGCCTCCGGCCGCACGCTGGTGCCGGGCAGCGCCCGGATGACCCGTAAGGGCCGATCGATGACGTCCAGATGTGCGCGCTGCAATCCGGCCGGCCATGCCTTGTTGACGACGTGGCCGATGAGGGTCAGCGCGCCGAGCACCGGGCGCAGGAAGACGGCCGTCAGCAAATTCAGTAACAGGGACTGTCGCGACGCCGGGCCGAACTGCTCGGTAGCCGGCCGATCCCGCCATTCAGACAAATTCACGGTACCCATGGTACCGGGTACCGCGCGGATCGAATAACGGACAAATCTCAGGTGACCGTGCCTGTACTCCGGAGCAGTCGTAGCGTGGAGTGGTGACATCACCTAACAATCTGCCCCGCACCGTCGGTGAGCTGCGCTCCTCCGGTCACGTCGAGCGCGGGATCAAGCAGGAGATCCGGGAGAGCCTGCTGGCCCGCCTCGCGGACGGGGCCGACATCTGGCCCGGTCTGTTCGGTTTCGAGGACACCGTGCTGCCGCAGGTCGAACGGGCACTCATCGCCGGGCACGATTTCGTGCTGCTGGGTGAACGCGGGCAGGGTAAGACCCGGCTGCTGCGCTCGCTGGCCAACCTGCTGGACGAGTGGACCCCGGTCATCAGCGGCTCCGAACTGGGTGAGCACCCGTACAGCCCGATCACGCCCGAGTCGATCCGGCGGGCCGCCGACGTCGGCGAGGATCTCCCGATCTCGTGGCGGCACCGCAGTGAGCGCTACACCGAGAAGCTCGCCACCCCGGACACCAGCGTCGCCGATCTGGTCGGCGACATCGACCCCATCAAGGTCGCCGAGGGCCGCAGCCTCGGTGATCCCGAGACCATCGCCTTCGGCCTCATCCCGCGCGCGCACCGCGGCATCGTCGCGATCAACGAGTTGCCCGATCTGGCCGAACGCATCCAGGTCTCGATGCTCAACGTGATGGAGGAACGCGATATCCAGGTCCGCGGCTACACCCTGCGGCTGCCGCTGGACGTGCTCGTCGTCGCCAGCGCCAACCCCGAGGACTACACCAACCGCGGCCGCATCATCACCCCGCTCAAGGACCGGTTCGGCGCCGAGATCCGCACCCACTATCCACTTGAGCTCGAAGCGGAAGTGGGCGTGATCAAGCAGGAGGCGCACCTGAGCGCGCCGGTGCCGGACTACCTGTTGCACATCGTGGCCCGGTTCGCCCGCTCGCTGCGTGAGTCCACCGCGATCGACCAGCGCTCGGGGGTGTCGGCCCGCTTTGCGATCGCCGCGGCGGAGACGGTTGCCGCCTCGGCGCGGCACCGCGGGGCGGTGCTCGGCGAGCAGGAGCCGGTGGCCCGCGTAGTGGACCTGGGGACCGTGATCGACGTCCTGCGCGGCAAACTCGAATTCGAGTCCGGCGAGGAGGGCCGCGAACAGGTGGTGCTGGAGCACCTGCTGCGCCGGGCGACGGCCGACACCGCGTCCCGGGCACTCGGCGGCATCGACGTCGGCCCGCTGGTCTCGGCGGTGGAAGGCGGGTCGCCGGTGACCACCGGCGAGCGGATCAGCGCCAAGGACGTGTTGGCCGCCCTGCCAGACCTTCCGGTACTGGACGATATCGCCGAGCGCCTCGGCGCGAGCACCGATGGCGAACGTGCGGCCGCGGTGGAGCTGGCGCTGGAAGCGCTGTACTTGGCCAAGCGGATCGACAAGACCTCCGGTGAGGGCGAAACAGTATATGGCTAAACATCTTTCGCGGTATTCGCGATACACCGGCGGGCCGGACCCGCTGGCGCCACCGGTCGATCTGCGCGAAGCACTCGAGCAGATCGGGCAGGACGTGATGGAGGGCAGCTCGCCGCGGCGGGCGCTGTCGGAGTTGCTGCGCCGCGGCACCCGCAACATGCCGGGTGCGGACAAGCTCGCCGCCGAGGCCAACCGCAAACGCCGGGAATTGTTGCAGCGCAACAATCTCAACGGCACCCTGCAGGACATCAAGAAGCTGCTCGACGAGGCGGTGCTGGCCGAGCGCAAGGAGTTGGCGCGCGCGCTGGATGACGACGCCCGGTTCGGTGAGATGCAGATGGAGGCGCTGTCGCCGTCGCCGGCCAAGGCGGTGCAAGAACTGGCCGACTACGACTGGCGCTCGCCGGAGGCCAGTCAGAAGTACGAACAGATCAGGGATCTGCTGGGCCGGGAGATGCTCGACCAACGCTTCGCCGGGATGAAGCAGGCGCTGGAGAACGCGACCGACGAGGATCGCCAGGCCGTCAACGACATGCTCGACGACCTCAACAACCTGCTCGACAAACACGCCAATGGGCAGGACACCGAACAGGATTTTCAGGACTTCATGGCCAAACACGGCCAGCATTTCCCGGAGAACCCGCGCAATGTGGAAGAGCTGATCGATTCGCTGGCCCAGCGCGCGGCGGCCGCTCAGCGCTTCCGCAACAGCCTGTCTGCGGACCAGCGTGCCGAGCTGGATGCGTTGGCGCAGCAGGCATTCGGCTCGCCGTCGCTGATGAATGCGCTGAATCGGCTGGACTCGCATCTGCAGGCCGCCCGCCCCGGCGAAGACTGGGGCGGCGCACAGGAATTCTCCGGCGGCGACCCGCTGGGCATGGGCGAGGGCGCGCAGGCGCTGGCCGATATCGCCGAGCTGGAACAGCTGGCCGAGCAGCTGTCGCAGAGCTACGCGGGCGCCACCATGGAGGATGTCGACCTGGACGCACTGGCGCGCCAACTCGGCGAGGACGCCGCGGTCGACGCGCGCACCTTGGCCGACCTGGAGCGGGCGCTGATGAACCAGGGTTTCCTCGATCGCGGTTCGGACGGGAAATGGCGGCTCTCACCCAAAGCCATGCGCCAACTCGGCCAGACGGCACTTCGCGACGTCGCGCGCCAGCTGTCGGGGCGCAACGGGGAACGCCAGACCCAACGAGCCGGTGCGGCAGGCGAACTGACCGGGGCGACCCGGCCGTGGGCGTTCGGCGACACCGAACCCTGGAATGTGACCAGGACGCTGACCAATGCCGTGCTGCGCAATGCCGGCACCGGGGAGCGGGGCGCCCTGCGCATCACCGTCGACGACGTCGAGGTGTCCGAAACCGAGACCCGCACCCAGGCATGTGTGGCGCTG
This sequence comes from Mycobacterium sp. BMJ-28, assembly GCF_054404835.1. Taxonomy (NCBI): domain Bacteria; kingdom Bacillati; phylum Actinomycetota; class Actinomycetes; order Mycobacteriales; family Mycobacteriaceae; genus Mycobacterium; species Mycobacterium sp. BMJ-28. Next base: position 974,039 of record NZ_CM136783.1, read on the forward strand.
CTGGTGGACACCAGCTTTTCGATGGTGATGGAGAACCGGTGGCTGCCGATGAAGCGCACCGCACTGGCGTTGAGCCATCTGGTGAGCACCCGGTTCCGGTCCGACGACCTGCAGATCATCGCGTTCGGCCGATACGCCCGCACGCTGAGCGCCGCCGAGCTCACCGGGCTGGAAGGCGTCTACGAGCAGGGCACCAATCTGCACCATGCGCTGGCGCTGGCCACCCGCCATCTGCGTCGGCACCCCAACGCCCAGCCGGTCATCCTCATCGTCACCGACGGTGAACCGACCGCGCACCTCGAGGACTTCGGCGGCGACAGAGCACAGGTGTTCTTCGACTACCCGCCGCACCCGCGCACCATCGCATTCACGGTCAAGGGATTCGACGAGGTCGCTCGGCTCGGTGCCCAGGTGACCATCTTCCGGCTCGGCGACGATCCCGGATTGGCCCGGTTCATCGATCAAGTGGCCCGCCGCGTGCAGGGCCGGGTGGTGGTGCCGGATCTGGATGGTCTGGGCGCCGCGGTGGTGGGGGACTACCTGACGTCACGGCGTCGGTGACGCCAATGCAGTCACGGCGTCGGTGACGCCAATGCAGTCACGGCGTCGGTAGGTCGGTGGTCAGTCGTCGGCGTCGGCGTCGGTGCCCGGGTGACGGCGCTTCTTGCGTTTGACCCCGACGCTGCCCCACAGCGAGAAGCCCCGCACCCGCACGCGCGGTGCCCCGGGCGAGCCGCTGCCCTTCACGCTGTGGTCGAAGCTGCCCATCACCCCGACCCCGCCGATATCGACGTTCACCTCCGGCGGCACCAGGATGGTCTGCCCACCGAAGATCGAGTAGCTGCGGATCTCCACGTCGGGAGTGGTGAAGTCGGCGTAGCGCAGGTCCACCACGCCGCCGCCGAAGAGGGCGAAGGTCGTCAGCTTCTTGGGCACATTCCAGCGGCCGCGGCGTTCGTAACCGCTCATGATGGCCAGCAGCAGGGTGGACGGCGCCGGCCGACATACTCCCTTGCCGGTGGCGCTGCCGCCGGGCAGGTCGGCGCTGAGCCGGTCCAGATCGGCGCACGTCTGCGCGGCATAGACCTTGGCCAGCCGGGCCTCGTACTCGTCCAGGGAAAGCCGGCCCTGGGCGGCCGCATCCGTGAGCAACTGCGCCACCTGGATCCGGTCGGTGTCGGCAGCCCGCATCGATCCGCTCCGCGACGCTGAAGTGCTCATCAGTGCCATCTGTTCTTTGCGCAGGCGCTCATCACTGACGAGCCTACGACTAATGGCAATACATGCAAGACTGCCCAAGAAATCGCCGCGGACCGATCATTGTTTGCTGTGTCTGCGGTGCGGCGTTCATGCCAGCCAGCTCGGGTTGCGCTTCTGCAGAAAGGCGAGCATGCCCTCGCGTGCCTCGTCGGAGACGAACAGGGCCGCCGACTGCATCGCGAGCTCATCGGCGCGGGCGTCGAAGCCGGCCAGGATCGGCGCCGTGGTCAGTGCTTTCGAGGCGGCCAGACCTTGTGGGGAGCCTTTCACGATCGCCGCGGTCAGCGCCGCCACTTCGGCGCCGACGTCCTCGGCGGCGACACTGATCAGACCGATCGCGGCGGCCTCGGCGGCGCCGAACTTCTCACCCGTCACGAAGTAGCGGCCCGCGGCGCGAGCGGTCAACTTCGGCAACAGGGTGAGTGAGATGATCGACGGTGCGACCCCGATCCGGGCCTCGGTCAACGCGAAAGTGCTCGCCGGCCCCGCTACCGCGATATCGCAGGCGCCCACCAGTCCCATCCCGCCGGCGCGGACATGCCCGTCGACCGCCGCGATGACCGGAATCGGCAACTCCAGGATGGAGCGCAGCACCACCGTCATCTCGCGGGCCCGGTCGACGGCGAGGTCACCGGGGTCCCGGCCGGCGGCCTCACTCAAGTCGGCGCCCGCGCAGAATGTCCTGCCGGTGTGTCCGAGCACCACCGCGCGGATGCCCGCGGCTTCGGCGGCCCGCTCCAGTCCGCCGCGCAACTGGGCCACCAGTGCGGTGGACAGCGCGTTGTGGTTGTGCGGCGAGTCCAGCGTCAGCCGGGCGACGGCGCCGTCGACCTGATAGCGAACGAGGGTGTCACCCATCAGTAGGACCGGGGCAAGCCGAGCGACGTCTGCGCGATGAAGTTGAGGATCATCTCGCGGCTGACCGGGGCGATGCGGGCCAACCGCGAGGCGGTGAGCACCGACGCGATGCCGTACTCCTTGGTCAGCCCGTTGCCGCCGAGGGACTGCACGGCCTGGTCGACCGCGCGCACCGACGCCTCGCCCGCGGCGTACTTGGCCATGTTCGCCGCCTCCGCGGCCCCGAAATCGTCACCGCTGTCGTACAGCGAGGCGGCTTTCTGCATCATCAGCTTGGCCAGCTCGATCTCGATGTGGTTCTGTGCCAACGGATGTGAGATGCCCTGATGTGCACCGATCGGCGTCTTCCACACCTGCCGGGTCTTGACGTAGTCGGTGGCCTTGTTGATCGCGAAGCGGCCCATGCCGACCGCGCTGGCCGCACCCATGATCCGCTCGGGATTCAGCCCGGCGAACAGCTGCGCGATGGCCGCGTCCTCGGAGCCCACCAGCGCGTCGGCCGGCAACCGGACATCGTCGAGGAACACCTGGAACTGGAACTCGGGGCTGACGATCTCCATCTCGATCTTGGTCCAGTGCAGACCGGGAGTGTCGATGGGCACCACGAACAGCGCGGGTTTCAGGTTGCCGGTCTTGTGGTCTTCGGTGCGTCCCACCACCAGCACGGCCTGCGCCTGGTCGACGCCGGAGATGTAGACCTTCTGCCCCGACAGGATCCAGTCGCTGCCGTCGCGGCGTGCGGTGGTGGTGATGCGGTGGCTGTTGGAACCGGCGTCGGGTTCGGTGATGGCGAAGGCCATCGTGATCGAACCGTCGGCGATACCCGGGATCCAGCGCTTCTTCTGTTCCTCGGTGCCGAACTTACTGATGATGGTGCCGTTGATGGCGGGGGAGACGACCATCATCAGCAGGGCCGAGCCGGCGGCGGACATCTCTTCCATCACCAGGCTCAGCTCGTACATGCCAGCCCCACCGCCACCGTACTCTTCGGGCAGGTTCACCCCGATGAAGCCGAGTTTTCCTGCCTCAGACCACAATTCGCTGGTGTGCTGACCCGCGCGTGCTTTCTCCAGGTAGTAGTCCTGGCCGTAGTTGGCGGCCATCGCGGCCACCGCCCGGCGCAGCGCCTGTTGTTCCTCGGTTTCGATGAAGCTCATGGTTGTTCTCCTTCGGGGGTGTCTACACGGGCGAGTACGGCGCCGACGTCGACCTGCTGGCCGGCCGCAACGTTGAGTTCGCCGAGCACGCCGGCGTGCGGGCTGGCGATGGTGTGTTCCATCTTCATGGCCTCCAGCCAGATCAGCGGCTGGCCCGCGGTGACGGTGTCACCGACGGCGGCTCCGACCCGCACCACCGATCCGGGCATGGGGGCCAGTAGCGAGCCGTGCGCGACGGCGGCGTCCGGGTCCGGGAACCGCGGCAGGGCGACCAGCCGTGTGGCGCCCAGCGGCGAATCGACGAAGACCTCGTCACCGTAGCGGGCGACGTCGAACGCTCGCTCCACGTCGTTCACCGACAGCACCACCCGGTCCGGTGTGGCGCCGACGACGGACATCCCGGCATGGTCGGGAAGCTCGACGCCGGCCCTGGTGAACCGGTAGCGAACCAGGTGCTCGGTGCCACCGGCGTCCCGGTAGGACCGGGTCTGGTAGCCCGCCGCCAGGTTGCGCCAGCCGCTGGGCGCAGGCCGGAAAACCGTTGCGGTGTCGCGGTTGTGGGCGGCATCGGCCAGCGCTGCGGCCGCCGTGGCCGCGGCGGTGACCCCGTCGGGCGGAGCGGCCAAGCCGGCCAGGCCGTGGGTGTCGAAGAACGCGGTGTCGGTGTGGCCGTCGCGGAACGCCTGGTGCCGCAACACGTTGACCAGCAGGTCGCGGTTGGTCTTGATGCCGTGCAAACGGGTGCGGGCCAGGGCATCGGCCAGGATGGCGGCGGCCCGGTCCCTGGTCGGTGCGTAGGAGATCACCTTGGCCAGCATCGGGTCGTAGAACACCGAGACCACCGACCCGTCGACGATGCCGGAGTCCACCCGCACCCCGCTGCGCCGGTCCAGGGTGGCGAAATGTGCCCGGGTGCCCGGGACGTCGAACCGGTACACCGGACCGGCCTGCGGTTGCCAGTTCTCGGCGGGATCCTCGGCGTACAGCCGCGCCTCGATCGAATGTCCCTGCGCCACCGGGGGTGCGCCGTCGAGAGCGATACCGTCGGCCACCGCTATCTGCAGCTCGACCAGGTCCAGCCCGGTGGTCTCCTCGGTGACCGGATGCTCCACCTGCAGCCGGGTGTTCATCTCCAGGAAGAAGAAGTCGCCGTCGGCGTCCGCCATGAATTCGACGGTGCCCGCTCCGGTGTAACCGATTGCGCCGGCGGCCAGTCGGGCGGCCTCGAAGAGTTTCTCCCGCATCCCGGGTGTGCGTTCCACCAACGGCGACGGGGCCTCCTCGATGACCTTCTGATGGCGGCGCTGGATGGAGCATTCACGTTCCCCGACGGCCCACACCGTGCCGTGGGCATCGGCCATCACCTGCACCTCGATGTGGTGGCCACTGGCCAGGTAACGCTCGCAGAACACCGTGGGATCACCGAATGCCGATTGTGCCTCGCGCTGGGCGGCGGCGACTTCGGCAGGCAGCGCGGACAATTCGCGCACCACCCGCATGCCGCGGCCACCACCACCGGCCGACGCCTTGATCAGCACCGGCAGTTGATCGGCGGTCACGGTGTCCGGATCGAGTTCGGCCAGTACGGGCACCCCGGCTGCCGACATCAGCTTCTTGGCTTCGATCTTGGAGCCCATGGCCGCCACCGCAGGCACCGGCGGCCCGACCCAGATCAGCCCCGCCTGTTCGACGGTGGCCGCGAAGTCGGGGTTCTCCGAGAGGAATCCGTACCCCGGGTGGATCGCGTCCGCGCCGGATGCCCGCGCGGCGGCAATCATCTGCGCGCTGTCCATATAGCCGTTGCGGCCGTCCAGCCGCACCCGGGTGTCCGCCTCGGCGACATGCGGTGCCCCGGCGTCGGGGTCGGTGTACACCGCGACGGTGCCGATGCCGAGCCGGCGGCAGGTGCTGAAGACGCGGCGGGCGATCTCACCGCGGTTGGCAACCAGAATCTTGGTGATCATGTGCCGTGCTTTCTGTTCTTTGCGCAAGCGCTCATCACTACATCCTGAAGACGCCGAAGTTCGACGTCCCCTCGATCGGGCCGGTGGCGATGGCGGACAGGCACATTCCCAACACGGTGCGGGTGTCGCGGGGGTCGATGACACCGTCGTCGTACAGCCGCCCGGACAGGAAGACCGGCAGCGATTCGGCTTCGATCTGTGCCTCGACGGCGGCCCGCAGTGCGGCGTCGGCATCCTCGTCGACCGTCTGGCCACGGGCCTGCGCGGCGGCGCGGCTGACGATCGACAGCACGCCCGCCAGTTGGGTGCCGCCCATCACCGCGGACTTGGCGCTCGGCCAAGCGAACAGGAACCGCGGATCGTAGGCCCGCCCGCACATGCCGTAGTGCCCCGCGCCGTAGGACGCACCGATCAGCAGCGAGATGTGCGGCACGGTCGAGTTGGACACGGCGTTGATCATCATCGAACCGTGTTTGATCATGCCGCCCTCCTCGTACTGCTTGCCCACCATGTAGCCGGTGGTGTTGTGCAGGAAGAGAAGTGGGGTGTTCGCCCGGTTGGCCAACTGGATGAACTGGGTGGCTTTCTGGGATTCCTCGCTGAACAACACTCCCCGCGCGTTGGCCAGGATGCCCACCGGGTAGCCGTACAGGCGCGCCCATCCCGTCACCAGCGACGAGCCGTAGAGCGGTTTGAATTCGTCGAAATCGGAGTCGTCCACGATCCGCGCGATCACATCGCGCGGATCGAACGGGATGCGCAGATCGGCCCCGACCAGTCCGATCAGTTCCTCGGCATCGAAACGCGGTTCGATCACCGGGGCGGGGGACGGGCCGGCCTTGCGCCAGTTCAGCCGCGCCACGATACGCCGGCCGATCCGGATGGCGTCCAGTTCATCGGAGGCCAGATAATCGGCGAGACCGGAAGTGCGGGCGTGCATTTCGGCGCCGCCCAGGGATTCGTCGTCGGATTCCTCGCCGGTGGCCATCTTCACCAGCGGCGGTCCGGCCAGGAACACCTTGGAGCGCTCCTTGATCATCACCACATGGTCGGACATGCCGGGCACGTAGGCCCCGCCCGCGGTCGAATTGCCGAAGACCAGAGCGATCGTCGGGATGCCTGCCGCCGACAATCGGGTGAGGTCGCGGAACATCTGCCCACCCGGGATGAAGATCTCCTTCTGGGTGGGCAGGTCGGCCCCACCGGATTCCACCAACGAGATCACCGGCAACCGGTTCTCCCGCGCGATCTGGTTGGCTCGCAGGATCTTCTTCAACGTCCAGGGATTGCTGGTGCCGCCCTTGACCGTCGGGTCGTTCGCGACGATCAGGCACTCCACCCCCTCGACGGCGCCGATCCCGGTGACGACACTGGCGCCCACGGCGAAGTCGGTGCCCCAGGCGGCCAGCGGGCTCAGCTCCAGGAACGGTGAGTCCGGGTCGAGCAGCAGTTCGACGCGCTCCCGCGGGGTGAGCTTGCCGCGGGCGTGATGGCGGTCGACATACTTCGGTCCGCCACCGGCCAGCGCCTTGGCGTGTTCGGCGTCCAGTTCGGCGAGTTTGGTCGCCATCGCCTCGGCCGCTTCGGTATAGGCCGGCGTGCGTGGATCGAGCGTCGATTTGAGGGTGGTCATGACTGGTACCCCAGCGTCTTGGCGGCCAGTGAGGTGAGGATCTCGGTGGTACCGCCGCCGATGCCCAGGATGCGCATGTCGCGGTATTGCCGTTCGACCTCGGACTCGGCCATATAGCCCATGCCGCCGAACAATTGGACGGCCTGGTTGGCCACCCATTCGCCGGCCTCCACCGCGGTGTTCTTGGCGAAGCACACCTCGGTGATCAGATTGGCGTCGCCGGCCAACTGTCGCTGCACCAGTGCCCGGGTGTACACCCGGGCCACGTCGATCCGGCGCGCCATCTCGGCGAGCGTGTTCTGCACGGCCTGCCGGGTGATCAGCGGCCGGCCGAAGGTCTCGCGGTTGCGGCACCAGTCGACGGTGAGGTCCAGGCAGCGCTGGGCACTGGAGTAGGCCTGAGCGGCCAGCCCCACCCGCTCGGCGACGAAGGCGCCGGCGATCTGCAGGAACCCGGTGTTCTCCACACCCACCAGGTTGGCGACGGGTACCCGGACATCGGTGTAGGACAACTCGGCGGTATCGCTTGAGCGCCAGCCCATCTTGTCCAGTTTGCGGCTCACCTCGAAGCCGGGTGTGCCTTTGTCGACCACGATCAGGGAGACCCCGCCCGCCCCGGGTCCGCCGGTGCGGGCCGCGGTCACCACGTAGTCGGCCCGCACGCCGGAGGTGATGTAGGTCTTGGCGCCGTTGATGACGTAGTGGTCGCCGTCCAGGACCGCCTTGGTCGTGAGATGCCCGACATCGGAGCCACCGCCGGGCTCGGTGATGGCCAGCGAACCGATCAGGCTGCCCTGCAACGTCGGCCGCACGTAGGTGTCGATGAGGCGCCGGTCGCCGGAGGCGATCATGTGTGGCACCGCGATCCCGCAGGTGAACAGTGAGGCGAAAACCCCGCCGGGGGCGCCGGCCTGGTGCATCTCCTCGCAGATGACGACGGCGTCTGCGCCATCACCGCCTCCACCGCCCACCGATTCGGGCATGCCCGCACCGAGTAGGCCGGCCGCGCCGGCCTTCAGGTGCAGCTCGCGTGGCAGCTCACCGCCGCGCTCCCACTCGTCGGCGTAGGGCAGCACTTCGCGTTCGGCGAAGGTGCGCACCGTCTTTCGGAGCTCCTCGCGTTCTGGGGTGTGCCAGATGTCGGTCACAACAGCCTTTCCGGTATGTCGAGGTATCGGGATCGCAACCATTCGCCGAGGCCTTTGGCCTGCGGGTCGAACCGGGCCTGATAGGCGACGCCCTGCCCGAGGATGCCCTCGATGACGAAGTTGACCGCCCGCAGATTCGGCAACACGTGCCGGGTGACGGCGAGATCTGCCGTTTCGGGAAGTAATTCGCGCAACTTATCGACGGTCAAAGTATGTGCCAGCCAATGCCATTCGGGGTCGCTGCGCACCCATACCCCGACGTTGGCGGATCCGCCCTTGTCCCCGCTGCGCGCACCGGCGATGCGGCCCAGCGGCGCCCGGACCGTCGGTCCATCGGCGGGCGGCGGTGGTAGCGGCGGTTCGCCGGCCGGCGCCAGCGCGAGGGTGTCGGCGGCCGGCGCGATGTCGACGCGGGTGCCGCCGGCGTGCACGGCGGTATGCGGCACCAGTCCGGCAGCCACGTAGCCGGGGGTGAACACGCCGTATACCTGACCGTCGCCCGGTGGCGCGGTCGAGGTGAATCCCGGATAACTACCCAGCGCGAGTTCGACTGCGACGGAGGAGAACCGGCGCCCCACCTTGGCGGGATCGGCATCGCGCACCACGCAGTGCAGCAGCGCGCTGGCGGTTTCCTCGGTGTCGGCATCGGGATGGTCGGTGCGGGCCAGCGTCCATTCCAGTTCGGCCGGGCGCACGGTGAGACCGGCTTCCAGCTGGCCCTTCAGCAGCTCGGCCTTGGCCTCGATGTCCAGGCCGGTGAGCACGAAGGACGTCGCGTTGCGGAAGCCGCCGATGCTGTTCAGCGACACCTTCAGGGTGGGCGGCGGCGCCTCGCCGCGCACGCCCTCCACTCGCACCCGGTCGGATCCGTCCTGTGCCAGCGCGACCGAGTCCATCCGCAGTGTCACGTCGGGATTGGCGTAGTGCGCACCGGTGATCTCGTAGAGCAGCTGCGCGGTGACGGTGTCGACGCTGACCAGTCCGCCGGTGCCGGGGTGTTTGGTGATCACCGAGGTCCCGTCGGCCGCGATTTCGGCCAGCGGGAAGCCGGGGTGCCGCAGGTCGGGCACCTCGGTGAAGAAGGAGAAGTTCCCGCCGGTGGCCTGGGTGCCGCATTCGATGATGTGGCCCGCGGCGACGGCACCGGCCAGCGCGTCGTAGTCGGTGCGGTCCCAGCCGTGGTGGGCGGCGGCCGGCCCGACGATCACCGAGGCATCGGTCACCCGCCCGGTGACCACGACGTCGGCACCGGAGTTCAGGCAGTCGACGATGCCCCATGCCCCCAGGTAGGCATTGGCCGACAAGATGCTCTCGCCGAAGCCCAGCTCGGCCGCCCGGGTCACCAGGTCGTCGCCCTCGACATGGGCCACGGTCACGGCCAGGCCGAGCCGGTCGGCGAGCTCGCGTACCGCGGCCGCCAGGGCGGCGGGATTGAGGCCGCCGGCATTGGCGACGATCTTCACACCGTTGTCCAGGGCCAGACCCAGCGATTCCTCGAGCTGGCGCAGGAACGTCTTGGCGTAGCCGAGGGCGGGATTCTTGGCACGGTCGCGCGCCAGGATGAGCATGGTGAGCTCGGCGAGATAGTCGCCGGTCAGGTAGTCCAGCTCGCCGCCGGTGAGCATCTCGCGCATCGCCGCGAGGCGATCACCGTAGAAGCCCGAACAGTTGCCGATCCGGACCGCGCGATCGACGGTGCCGTTCGCTTCGCTCATCGAATACCGGCCGTAAACGCCACGCAGTCTCCCTCGAACTGAACACCTCTGGTCGCGGACCAACCAACCGGTAGGTTATCGGGTACCGCCGGTCTCGAGTCAAGGGGTGGGTACCGCCGGGAGACGCCGGGAAAGAAGGTGGGGACCGATCTCGTTTCCGGCGCGTCCTGGTGTTCAGTCTCGGTGACCACGCACCGCGCGGTGGGCCGATTGCGCAACGAAGTGGGCGCCGGGTTCCCATCGGCGGCGCAGCGGTTTGGAGGCAACACGCGGCGCGGGCTATTCTGGTGGACAATTGCCGTCGCTGTGCTCTGCGCGGTGGTACCCCCTCAAGAGGAGATCTCGATCATGGCTGTGCCCAAGCGCCGGATGTCGCGCTCGAACACCCGTAGCCGCCGCGCGCAGTGGAAGGCTGAGGCCACCGGTCTGGTCAGCGTCAATGTCGCCGGCCAGCAGCACAAGGTCCCGCGTCGCCTGCTCAAGGCCGCCCGCCTCGGCCTGGTGGATCTCGACCGCAAGTAATCGCGTCGGCCTGAAATAGGTTCGCGGCGCGCCTCTCAGGCCGCTCTCAGACACGCGGGTGACACTGTGGCGGTGCGCATTCTTGTGGTTGACGACGATCGCGCGGTGCGCGAATCACTGCGCCGGTCGCTTTCCTTCAACGGATACTCGGTCGAATTGGCCCAGGATGGTGTCGAGGCGCTGGATCGGATTTCCAGCGACCGTCCGGACGCCCTGGTTCTGGATGTCATGATGCCGAGGCTCGACGGATTGGAAGTCTGCCGGCACCTTCGCAGCACCGGGGACGATCTGCCGATCCTGGTTTTGACCGCCCGTGACTCCGTCTCCGAACGGGTCGCCGGGCTCGATGCCGGGGCCGACGATTACCTGCCCAAGCCGTTCGCGCTGGAGGAACTGCTGGCGCGGATGCGGGCCCTGCTCCGGCGCCGGACGCCGGAGGACAACGAAACCCGCGCGCTGACCTTCTCGGATCTGAGCCTGGACCCGGTGACCCGCGAGGTGACGCGCGGCGAGCGGTCCATCAGTCTCACCCGTACCGAGTTCTCGCTGCTGGAGATGTTGATCGCGAACCCGCGCCGGGTGCTGACCCGCAGCCGCATCCTGGAAGAGGTATGGGGTTTCGACTTCCCGACCTCCGGCAATGCGCTGGAGGTGTACGTCGGTTATCTGCGTCGCAAGACCGAAGCCGAAGGAGAACCGCGGCTGATCCACACCGTGCGCGGGGTGGGTTACGTGCTGCGTGAAACGCCGCCCTGATGGCCAGCCGGATCAGATCCGTGAAACCGCCGCACCGCCGCTACACCACGGTCCGCAATGTCAGTTCGGTGTCGCTGCGCTGGCGGGTGATGCTGCTGGCCATGTCGATGGTGGCGCTGGTCGTGGTGCTGATGGCCGTCGCCGTCTACGTGGTGGTGTCCCGGTCGGTGTTCGCCGATATCGACAACCAGTTGCACACCCGTGCACAGCTGCTCATCGAGAGCGGGTCGCTGGCCGCCGATCCCGGTAAGGCCATCGAGGGCACCGCCTACTCGGACGTGAACGCCATGCTGGTCAGCCCCGGCCGGTACATCTACACCGCCAACCAGCAAGGGCAGACCCTGCCGCTCGGCGCGCCGGAGAAGTCCGTGGTGCAGGGTGACCTGCTGATGTCGCTGCGCACCGCCAACAATCAGCGGGTGCTGGCCGTACACCTGCCCGACGGCGATTCGCTGCTGATCTCCAAGAGTCTGGCGCCGACGCTGGCGCTGCTCAAACGGCTGGGCACGGTCCTTGCGATCGTCGGCGGTGCGGGCATGGCGGTGGCCGCCATCTCCGGGGGCATGGTGGCCCGTGCCGGCCTGCGCCCGGTCGGCCGGCTGACGCAGGCGGCCGAACGGGTGGCCCGCACCGATGACCTGCGGCCGATCCCGGTGCTGGGCACCGACGAGCTGGCCCGGCTGACCGAGGCGTTCAACATGATGCTACGGGCGCTGGCCGAATCCAGGGAGCGTCAAGCCCGGTTGGTCACCGACGCCGGCCACGAGTTGCGCACCCCGCTCACCTCGCTGCGCACCAACGTCGAGCTGCTGATGGCGTCCATGGCGCCCGGTGCGCCGCGGTTGCCCGACGAGGAGATGGCCGGCCTGCAGGCCGACGTGATCGCGCAGATCAGCGAATTGTCTACGCTGGTAGGTGATTTGGTGGACCTGAGCCGTGACGATGCCGGCGCCGTGATCCACGAGACGGTGGACATCGCCGATGTGGTGGAGCGCTCCCTTGAGCGAGTTCGGCGGCGCCGCAGCGATATCGAGTTCGACGCCGACGTCATCTCATGGCAGGTCTATGGCGATGCGGCGGGATTGTCCCGTGCGGTGCTCAACCTGCTGGACAACGCGGCGAAGTGGAGCCCGCCCGACGGCCGGGTCTCGGTGCGGCTGCAGCAGCGCGATGCCGTGCATGCCGAGCTCGTGGTGGCCGACCGTGGCCCGGGCATCCCGCCGGAGGAGCGCGACCTGGTGTTCGAACGGTTCTACCGGTCGACGTCCGCCCGGGCCATGCCCGGGTCCGGTCTCGGCCTCGCGATCGTCAAACAGGTGGTGTTCAAGCACGGAGGAACACTGCAGGTGGAGGACACCGTGCCGGGCGGCGACCCGCCGGGGACGTCCATCCGGGTCGTGTTGCCCGGGCGCCGGGCCATGCCCGAGGCCGGCGCCGATGTGTCGTCCGCGACACGCTCGAACAAATCGGTGGACGGCGCGGTGACCGGCGCGGACAATAATTGACGTTCGGCTTGGGGGCACTGGGGCGCATCGGGGTGTGATCTTGCGGGTGAGGGGATATCCCTTCCTCGTCCACGACGTTCTCTAAGTGGATTCTCAGTCCGGCTGGGCACTGTGTAGGTGATGGATGCGTTGACCAGTTGGATGCAATGACCAGTTTGTGAGTCCACAACAGAAAGAGCGCCGAGCCACATGACGAACCACCCCAGGTACACGCCCCCGCAGCGCCCCGGCGGGTACGAGCAGGGGCCCGGGTATTCCGCTCCACGTGGTGTTCCTCAGGCCGGCTATCAGCACACCCAGCACGGCCAGCAGCCCTATGACTGGCGTTACGCCCAGCAGCCCGGCCATCAGCAGCCCGTCCAGCCGCAGTACGACCCGTACCGGCCGGCCGGAGGGCCCGGTCCGATTTCCCGCAGTCGTCCGGAAAAGCGTTCGCGCACAGGTGCTTTGGTTGTCGGGGCGGTTGCCATCGCGGTGGTGTCGGCTGGTGTCGGCGGCGGGGTGGCGGTGATGGCGCAGCCCGACCGCGCCCCGGTCACGTCGTCTTTCGGTGGCGCAACCCCCGGCGTGCCCGCAGCCAACCTGCCGGTCGGTTCGGTCGAGCAGGTAGCGGCCAAGGTGGTGCCCAGCGTCGTCAAACTGGAAACCGATATGGGCAGGGCGTCCGAGGAGGGCTCGGGCATCATCCTGAGTACCGACGGACTGATTCTCACCAACAACCACGTGGTCGCCGCCGCCGCGCCGGCGGCCGCGGGGGCACCTGCGGGAGCCGGGGCGCCGGCGCAGACCAAGGTGACCTTCGCCGACGGCCGCACCACGACGTTCAGCATCGTGGGCACCGATCCCAGCAGTGACATCGCGGTGGTGCGGGCCCAGGGCGTGTCCGGCCTCGCCCCGATCGCACTGGGTTCATCGGAGAATCTGCGGGTGGGCCAGGACGTGGTGGCCGTCGGGTCGCCACTCGGCCTGGAGGGCACCGTCACCACCGGTATCGTGAGCGCCCTGAACCGGCCGGTGGCCGCGGGTGGTGACGCCAGGAACCAGAACTCCGTGCTCGACGCCATCCAAACCGATGCCGCGATCAACCCGGGTAACTCCGGTGGTGCGCTGGTCAACATGAACGGCGAGCTGGTGGGCGTGAACTCGGCCATCGCCACCCTCGGCGGCGACTCCGGGCAGTCCCAGAGCGGTTCGATCGGTCTCGGCTTCGCCATCCCGGTGGATCAAGCCAAGCGGATCGCCGACGAGCTGGTCCAGAACGGAACGGCGACGCACGCGTCGCTGGGTGTGCAGGTCGGAAACGATGCGGGCGTGGACGGCGCGAAGATCGTCGAGGTGACCGCCGGTGGTGCGGCCTCATCGGCGGGCCTGCCCAGCGGGGTGGTGGTGACCAAGGTCAACGACCGGGTGATCAGCAGCGCGGACGCTCTGGTGGCCGCGGTGCGATCCAAGGCGCCCGGTACCAAGATCACGCTGACCTACCTGGATCCGTCGGGCAAGCCGGCCACCGTGGACGTCACGCTGGGCAAGGCAGCGCAGTGACCCGCACTCGTGGCGACGCGCGGCTGGCGGCTGCTCCGCTGTCCCCGGCCGGATATACGGTTGCTCTCATGGAACAACCTGGGTCGGTGGTAGGGCGTGCACTCGTCGTCGTGGTCGACGACCGGACAGCGCATGGGGAAGAAGATCACAGCGGGCCACTGGTCACCGAGCTGCTCGGGGAGGCCGGGTTCCTGGTGGACGGTGTGGTGGTGGTGTCCGCCGATGAGGTGGAGATCCGTAACGCCCTGAATACCGCGGTGATCGGCGGGGTGGACCTGGTCATCTCGGTCGGCGGCACGGGCGTGAGCCCGCGCGACGTCACACCAGAGGCCACCGTGGACATCCTGGACCGCGAGCTGCTGGGCATCTCGGAGGCGCTGCGTTCGTCGGGCTTGTCGGCGGGCATCATCGATGCCGGTGTGTCGCGGGGCCTGGCCGGGATCTCCGGCAGCACGCTGGTGGTGAACATCGCGGGCTCTCGCGCCGCCGTGCGCGACGGGATGGCGACCCTCGGGCCGCTCGCGGGCCAGGTCATCGGCCAGCTCTCCAGCCTTGACATTTAGCACCCTTTGTCAGGCCCGAAATATGCTCGTTACCGCACGTGAGGGAAGAAATCCCAGGCCCGCCGCGTTACCGTCGTGTGAACGCTATAGCTGGGTAGAATGTGATCTTAGTCACAGCCAGGAGGCGATGTGAGCGGCCCCTCCAAGCCTTCGCGGGATGTAGTTAACGCCATCTTCGGCGAAGAGCTGCCCGGCACGACGGGCGATGAGCGCGACGCTGATCTGTCGGCCGAAGCGTCGGATCGGGATCGGTGGCTCCGTGACAACGTGCCGCCGCACCACGGCTGAGCAGTGATTTCGTTCTGATCGGCTGGAATCTCTTTGATTTCGGCAGTATTGCCTGTGCGGTCTTGCGGGTAAGGCAAATCCCTTATCCCTATGGTGTGGCACCGCTGGTGCGCCCGATCGATGCTGGATCCGCTCGCGCCAGCAAACTTTCCGTAAGGGGCTCCCCGGTGTCGGTTGTCGCCATGTTCGCGTTGCCGGGTGGATGCCTCCCCGTTATGTTCCTCGTGTCAACGATGAGCAAAGAGTAAGAGCAAGGTGTGGGCTTTCTAATTCAGCTCACATCGAGGTCTTGCAAGGTGTGTGGTTGCGCTAGGGCCGGGCCACATATCGACAGATACGGTGCACTCGCAAGAACACCGTCGGCACAGCTAGGGAGAACATGAAGGCATTCAGTCGGGTGCTGCTTGCGATGGTCGCGGCACTTGCCGCACTTTTCGTCGGCTCGGGCACCTCTCACGCAGGTCTGGACAACGAGCTGAGCCTCGTGGACGGCAAGGACCGGACCCTGACCATTCAGCAGTGGGATACGTTCCTCAACGGCGTGTTCCCGCTGGACCGCAACCGGCTGACCCGTGAGTGGTTCCATTCGGGTAAGGCCAAGTACATCGTCTCCGGCCCGGGTGCTGATGACTTCACCGGCACGTTGGAGCTGGGTTACCAGATCGGCTTCCCGTGGTCGCTGGGTGTGGGTATCAACTTCAGCTACACCACGCCGAACATCCTGCTCGACGATGCGAGCCCGTCGAACCCGCTGCAGGTCATCACGCCGAACCTGTTTCCCGGTGCGTCGATCAGCGCTGACCTGGGTAACGGCCCCGGTATCCAGGAGGTTGCGACCTTCTCCACCGATGTGGAGGGTGCCAATGGTGCGGTTGCGGTGTCGAATGCGCATGGCACGGTGACCGGTGCTGCCGGTGGTGTGCTGCTGCGTCCGTTCGCTCGGTTGATCGCCAAGGAGGGTGACTCGGTCACCACCTACGGCGAGCCCTGGAACATGAACTGACTTTTCGGCGATAAACGGCGCGGGGGTGCCGTCTGGGCTCAGGCCCGGACGGCACCACCTGCGTATTGGGCCCACCACACACAGTTAAAGGGAGAACATGAAGGCATTCAGTCGGGTGCTGCTTGCGATGGTCACCGTAGTGGCCGGAGCTCTTGCGACGCTGTTCATCAGCTCGGGCACCTCTCACGCAGGTCTGGACAACGAGCTGAGCCTCGTGGACGGCAAGGACCGGACCCTGACCATTCAGCAGTGGGATACGTTCCTCAACGGCGTGTTCCCGCTGGACCGCAACCGGCTGACCCGTGAGTGGTTCCATTCGGGTAAGGCCAAGTACATCGTCTCTGGCCCGGGTGCTGATGACTTCACCGGCACGTTGGAGCTGGGTTACCAGATCGGCTTCCCGTGGTCGCTGGGTGTGGGTATCAACTTCAGCTACACCACGCCGAACATCCTGCTCGACGATGCGAGCCCGTCGAACCCGCTGCAGGTCATCACGCCGAACCTGTTCCCCGGTGCGTCGATCAGCGCGGACCTGGGTAACGGCCCCGGTATCCAGGAGGTTGCGACCTTCTCCACCGATGTGGAGGGTGCCAATGGTGCGGTTGCGGTGTCGAATGCGCATGGCACGGTGACCGGTGCTGCCGGTGGTGTGCTGCTGCGTCCGTTCGCTCGGTTGATTGCCAAGGAGGGTGACTCGGTCACCACCTACGGCGAGCCCTGGAATATGAACTAGGACATGAACTGACGGTTCGTCGAACTGACGGTTCGATGAACCGACGAAATCAGCCCCCGCCCGCCCGTGATGGCCGGTCGGGGGCTGATTTTGCGCTCACGCCTGATCGAGTGGGTTTCCCTCTTTGCGATGGGCCAGCAGGTCGCGGATCTCGGTGAGCAGCACCACCTCGGCGTCGGCGACGACTTCCTTCTCCTTGCGGAACCGGCTGAAGGGCATCACGATCAGGAAATAGACGACACCGGCGACCAACACGAAGTTGATGCCGGCCGACAGCAGCACGTTGAGGTCGATGGTCTGCCCGCCGCCGATGCTGATGCGCAGGATCCCGTAGTCGGAGTCGCCTCCCGCGCCGATGCGGTTGATCAGCGGCGAGATGATGCTCTCGGTGAACTTGGTGACCAGCGCGGTGAACGCGGTGCCGATGACGACGGCCACCGCGAGATCGACGATGTTGCCGCGTAGCAGGAACTCTTTGAAACCTTTGAACATGCGGGGACCCTTCCGGCAGTTGCGATGAGGTGTTCGAACACGCAAACACTACCGAGCACGGGCGATCGTCGTCCTCAGTGAAATGTGACCGTGATCTGCCTGGTCAGTGCCGTGCCGGCGACCTGATTGGCGGCGATCCGGGGCAGCGCCACCAGGACCACCCGATCCGCGCCCGCCGCTGCGCCGGCCGCGCGCGGCGACACCAGGGTCACCACGGCGTCGGTGGCGATCACCTCGGGCTCGGCGTCGGTGCCTGCGGTGGTACTGCCGCCGGCCAGCACGTCGACCACGTCGCCGGGCCGGATCAACTCCACCAGCGCGCCGTCTGCCAGGTGCAGCGAGACGATCCGGGCATCCGGTCCCGCCGTCGCCTCGGTGAGCCGGGGGCCGAGCAGGCGAACGTCGGTGAGCATCTCGCCGCGGCGTGCCGGCCCGGCCAGCGTCGCATCCACCGCGGCCGCCACATCGGTCTGGGCGCCGTCGGGGACGGTCGCTGCCGAGCGGGACTCGATCTTGACGTCGGCGGACGTGAGCGTGGTGCCGGGCGCCAAATCTCGGGTGGCGACCAGCACCGGCCGGGTGGCGGCTCCGGGGTCGGGACGCAGCGCCGCAGCGGCGGCGAGGACCACGAGCAGACCAGCCGCGATACGGCGGGCCGCGACGGTTCGGGTCCAGTCCGGACGAAGGCCGTGGCGTACGCGCGACCACAGCGCAGGATTCAGTGATTCCCCCACCAGGCCACGTTAAGGGCCGGCCGGCGGGGTGGACAGCCCGTGTCGGCGGGCCTGTGGATAACTAGCTGGACGCGGCTGCGGCCGGGGCAGAGCTGCTCGAGCCGGAGCTGGACGACGCCGAGGAACTGCTCGACCCCGCAGCGGCGGTGCTCGACGAATCCGAGGACGACGAAGTCGATGAGCTTTCGCTCTTGGCCGGCGCGGCGGCGCTGCTGCTGCTGCTGCTGGACTTCGCGGCGTCGCGGCTGTCGTTGCGATAGAAGCCGCTGCCCTTGAACACCACGCCAACCTTGCCGAACAGCTTGCGCAGACGGCCGGAGCACTTGGGGCAGGTGGTCAGCGCGTCATCGCTGAACGCCTGCACGGCATCGAAGCGGTTATCGCATTCGGTACAAGCATAGGAATAGGTAGGCACGCAAACCTCCGAGACAGTCAAACCTTCTGGCACTCTACCGGCCCAAGTGCTAGAACCGCCACGTGGGTTAGGTCATTCCCGGGCCCGCCGCGGCATGATCATCACCGGAACCGGGGAATGCCGCAGGATCTTGGCCGCCGCGGAGCCGAGGAACACCCGCGCCGCCTGCGCGGCGGCACCGGACCCGAGCAGCAACATGTCTCCGGTGTCCCAAGGCACGCTCTCCACCGCCGAGCTCCAGTCCGAACCGCTGCCGACGATGACGTCGACGTCGGGCATCGACATCGCGCTGCGAACGGTGTGGAGCTGCTTGACGATTTCCTCGGAAGTGCGGCGCGACCACTGCTGAACCACTAGGTCTTCGGCGGAACGCTCGATCGATCCGCTGAACGCGAGCACATTGCGCACCGAGAACGACACGATGCGCAGGCGTGCCGACCACTGCCCGGCCAGGTCGGCCGCCGCCGGGATGAGTCCGTTGACGTCCGCTTCGCCGCCGTAGGCCACGGTGAGCCGGCGGATCCGGGCGGGAGTCGAGGGGTAGCCGCGCGGCGCGATCGCCACCGGGACCTCGGCGGTGTGCACCAGGCGTTCGGTGACGCTGCCGAGTGCCACCCGGCCGAGCAGGCCCGAGGAGGACGAGCCCATCACCACCAGGCTGGCCCGGTGGATCACCGCGAGTTCGATCAAACCCGTTGGAACCGAGGTGGATTGGTGCACGACGGCAGGGATCTCGACATCCCGGGGGAGTTGGTCGAGCACCTGTTGTAACGAGCGGGCGGCCTGCGCGGTGACGTAATCGAGGTATTCCTGCTCGACGGGATCCTGTTTGGGCGGCCACGGGCGTTCGACGACGGCCGCAGCCACGACGGTGTCGCCGGTGCTGCGGGCGATCTGTGCCGCCAGGTTGACGGGCGCGGCCGAATGCCGGGTCGCGCTGAATGCGGCCAGGATGGTCATTAGGTCAGTTCCTCGCTCCGCATCCGGGCCACCACGTGGGTGACGGGGATCTGATGTTCGGACCGGGCGCGGTCGACCACGTCGAAGCGTTCCCACACCGACTCCTCGGGCGGCAGGGTGGCGATGACGATCTGGTCGGGGCGGAAGTCCTCGACCGCGGTGGAAAGCGCCCGCAGCGGCCGGTAGTCGCCGAGTTCTCCTGCGACGTGCAGGTTTTCCGAGCGCAGCGTCGCCAAGGTCTGCTCCAGGCGCTGCGCGGCGACTCGCTTAGTCGCCTCCCACACATCCAACGGGCTGTGGCTGGCGGCGACACCCGTCTCGATCGGACTGGCCGGCACCACCACGTGGTAGACGGTGTCCTGGTCCGCGCCGATGCGGCGCAGCTCGTCGAGCAGTTCGTCGGATTCGACGGTCTGGTTGGCCAGCACCAGCACGCGGTGCGGACGCGCGGTCGGGGACACCCCGGCCACGTGCGGCCGCCGGGCCATGAACGACTTGTTCAGCAGGAACAGCACGATCACGACGGCCCACGACAGCAGGCTCAGCAGCAGGGCCCGCTGGTTGCCGCCGCCCTGCACGAACATCTGCACCAGGATCGCGGTGATCGCGATCCCGGTGAGGATCGAGAGCACCGGGAACAGCCACATCTTCACCCGCAGCTGCGAGTCCGGTGTGCGGTAGCGCAGGACGATCTGCGAAATGCAGATCAGCAGGTAGACGAAGAGGATGACCGCGCCGCTGGAATCGAGCAGGAACTTGAAGATGAAATCGGGGGAGAACGCCGACGCGACGACACCCAGGAACCCGATCACCGACGAGGCCAGGATCGCCGCCGCCGGCACGCCGCGACGGGTGACCGCGACCAGCTGGGCCGGCGCCTCGCGGCGGGCGGCCAGTACGAACAGCATCCGCGAGGCCGTGTACATCCCGGAGTTCAGGCAGCTCAGCACCGCGGTGAGCACCACCGCGTTCATCACGTGGTCGGCGTACGGGATGCCCATCTGGGTGAACGCCGACACGAACGGCGAGGCCGAAACCTGGTCGCTGTTCCACGGCAGGATGGTGACGAGCAGGAACGCCGAGCCGACGAAGAACACCGCGATGCGCAGGATCACCGAGTTCGCGGCTTTGGCCACCGCCCGTTCGGGATTGGTGGATTCGGCGGCGGCGATGGTGGCGATCTCGGCGCCGACCATCGAGAAGATCACCGTCACCACACCGACGGTCACGGCCATCGCGCCGAGTGGAAAGAACCCACCGTGCGCGGTGAGGTTCGAGAAGTCCATGCTCTTGTGCGGCCACAGCCCGATCACGTACAGGGTGCCCAGACCGATGAACGCGATGATGGCCGCCACCTTGATACCGGCGAACCAGAATTCGAACTCACCGAAGGACGAGACCGAGAACAGGTTGGTCGCGGTCATGGCGATCAACAGCAGCAGCGCGGTGAGCCAGATCGGCGCTGACGGCATCCAGTATTGGATGATCTTGGCGCCGGCGATCGCCTCGAACCCGACGACGATGACCCAGAAGTACCAGTACAGCCAGCCGACGGAGAAGCCGGCCCAGTTGCCGAGGGCGTTGCGGGCGTAGTCGGCGAACGACCCGGTGGACGGATTGGCGACCGCCATCTCGGCGAGCATGCGCATCACCATGATGATCAGCACGCCGGCCAACGCGTAGGTGATGAAGGCGCCCGGGCCGGTATCGCCGATCACGACGCCGGATCCGACGAACAGACCTGCGCCGATCACCCCTCCGATGGCGATCATGGTCAGCTGCCGCTGGCTCAGCGCTTTCTGCAGACTTGGTGTTTCACCCATGTGTTCTACCGGCTTCCCGTCCGAAGTGATGCACATCACAGTGCCCCCGAATGAACGGTAGGCTGCCGCGGGCCGGGACGCGACTTATGGCGTCGCATCGCTGCGCGGTGTGCTCAATCCGCCGGTCGGCGCAGTGCGACGATGCCCCTTGCGGGGGTGAGCACGTGTGTCATGGGGACATCGTGCGGTTCGGCCGGGATGTCGTCGATCAGCTCGTCGTCGCGCACCACCGCGATCAGCCTGGCGGCCGGACTGGCCAACGGCAGCGCGCGGTCGTAGAAGCCGGCCCCGCGACCGAGGCGCACCCCGCGCCGGTCGACGGCCAGCGCGGGCACCAGCACCACGCTCGCGGCCGCTATCGATTCGGGTTCCAGCCAGGGCGGCGCCGGTTCCCGCAAACCGAACGGCGCGGAAACCAGATGCCCGGGCCGGTAGTCACCCCACCGCAGCGGTTCTCCGTCGCGGGCCACCGGCAACAGCACGCGCACCGCGGCCTCGGTCAGCGCGTCCAGCATGCCCACCGAACCGGGCTCGGACCCCACCGGAACGTAACCGCAGATGATGTCGCCCGAACAAAGGACAGCCGAAAGGTGAGTTTGCAGAGTGGCCGCCTCGGCCTGCCGAATCTGGGTCGGCACTGTGCGTCGAGCGGCGAGAATGCGTTCGCGCAGCGCATGTTTTGTCAGGATTGCCACGATTGCGCCGCTAGCCCTTCGCCTTCGTACTCGCGGGTATTAGTGTGTCAACGATGACACAGGCACAGGTCAAGATTCCGCGGACGGCGGTTGTTCCCGCGGCTGGTCTGGGGACGCGTTTTCTTCCGGCCACCAAGACGGTGCCCAAGGAACTTCTTCCGGTGGTGGACACCCCGGGGATCGAGCTCGTCGCCGCCGAGGCCGCCGAAGCCGGCGCGGAGCGGCTCATCATCATCACCTCCGAGGGCAAGGACGGCGTCGTCGCGCACTTCGTCGAGGACCTGGTTCTGGAGGGCACGCTGGAAGCCCGCGGCAAGCACGTGATGCTGGAAAAGGTGCGCCGCGCACCCGCCCTGATCAAGGTGGAGGCAGTGGTGCAGGCCGAACCGCTCGGTCTGGGCCACGCCGTGGGCTGTGTCGAGGCCAGTCTGCTGGACGACGAGGACGCCATCGCCGTGCTGCTGCCCGACGACTTGGTGTTGCCCACCGGCGTGCTGGAGACCATGTCGAAAGTCCGGGCCAAGCGCGGCGGCTCGGTGCTGTGCGCCATCGAGGTACCCGAGGACGAGATCAGTGCCTACGGCGTTTTCGACGTCGAGGTGGTCCCGGATGCTGCCAACCCGAATGTGCTGCGCGTCAAGGGCATGGTGGAGAAGCCCAAGGCCGAGGACGCGCCCTCGCTGTTCGCGGCGGCCGGACGGTACGTGTTGGATCGGGCGATCTTCGACGCGCTGCGCCGGGTGGACCGCGGTGTCGGTGGCGAGATTCAGCTGACCGATGCCATCGCGCTGCTGATCGAAGACGGTCATCCGGTGCACGTGGTGGTGCACCGCGGGTCCCGACACGACTTGGGAAATCCCGGCGGCTACCTCAAGGCTGCGGTTGACTTTGCGTTGGAGCGCGACGACTACGGACCAGAGCTGCGGCGTTGGTTGGTCGAGCGGTTGGGCCTGGCCGCGAAATAACAACTGTGCGGCCGGCCTGTGGACAGGAGAAAGGCGTGCAGTGCGTTCGGTTGAGGAGCAGCAGGCCCGAGTAGCGGCCGCTGCGGTGGCGCCACGGCCGGTGCGGGTGGCGATTGCCGAATCGCAGGGCCTGATGTGCGCCGAAGAGGTGGTCACCGAGCGGCCGTTGCCGGGGTTCGACCAGGCGGCCATCGATGGCTATGCCGTCCGCAGTGTCGACGTGGTGGCCGTCGGCGGCACCGACGACGACGGGGTGAACCGCGAGGTCAGCCTGCCGGTCGTCGGGCATGTCGATGCCGGCGCCCGGACGCCGAGCAGGTTGCAGCCGCGGCAGGCGGCCCGGGTGCAGACCGGTGCGCCGATGCCGACCCTTGCCGACGCCGTGCTGCCGCTGCGCTGGACCGACGGCGGTCAGTCTCGGGTGCGGGTGCTGCGCGGGGTGCGCTCCGGCGCCTACGTGCGGCGTACCGGCGATGATGTCCAGCCCGGAGATGTGGCCGTTCGGGCCGGGACGATCATCGGCGCGGCCCAGGTGGGTCTGCTGGCGGCGGTGGGCCGCGATCGGGTGCTGGTGCATCCGCGGCCCCGGATGTCGGTGCTCTGTGTGGGCGGCGAGCTGGTCGACGTGTCCCGCACACCGGGCAACGGGCAGGTGTACGACGTCAACTCTTATGCGCTGGCGGCTGCCGGTCGCGACGCCGGCGCCGAGGTGAACCGCGTCGGCATCGTCAGCGCCGATCCGGCGGAACTGCGCGAGGTGGTCGAAGGCCAGATCAGCCGGTCCGAGGTGCTGGTCATCGCGGGTGCGGTGGGCGGGGCGGCCGCCGAGTCCGTCCGCTCGGTGCTGTCCGCGCTCGGGGAGATGGAAGTGGTGCGGGTGGCCATGCACCCCGGTTCGGTGCAGGGATTCGGGCAGTTGGGCCGCGACGGCGTGCCGGTCTTCCTGCTGCCGGCCAACCCGGTCAGTGCGTTGGTGGTCTTCGAGGTGATGGTCCGTCCGCTGATCCGGATGTCGCTGGGCAAGCGGCAACCGATGCGCCGGGTGATCCAGGCCAGGACCCTGTCGCCGATCAGCTCGGTGGCCGGGCGCAAGGGGTTTTTGCGCGGGCAGTTGATGCGTGACCAGGACACCGGCGAATACCTGGTGCAGGCCCTCGGCGGGGCGCCAGGGGCGTCCTCGCACCTGCTGGCCACCCTTGCCGAGGCGAACTGTCTGGTGATCGTGCCCAGTGAGGCCGAGCAGGTTCGCACCGGCGAGGTCGTCGATGTCGCGTTCCTCGCGCAGCGCGGCTGACCGCACGTGAGCCGTTGGCGGACGAGTCCGGTGCATCCTGGTTGGCCGATGCCGGCCGGGCCCATCCGGGTGCGGGCCGGGCTGGTGGGCTTGCGGCCCATCCGGCTGCGTGACGGTGCCCAGTGGAGCAGGATGCGACTGTCCGACCGTGCGCACCTGGAGCCCTGGGAGCCCAGCGCAGAGGTGAGTTGGGAAGTGCGCCATGCCCTTTCGTCGTGGCCCGCGGTGTGTTCGGGGCTGCGCGCGGAGGCGCGCAAGGGCCGCATGCTGCCGTACGTGATCGAACTCGACGGTCAGTTCGCCGGGCAGATCACCATCGGCAACGTCACGCACGGGGCGCTGCGCTCGGCGTGGATCGGATATTGGGTGGCCAAGGAGTTCACCGGCGCGGGGGTGGCCACCGCGGCGCTGGCGCTGGGCCTGGACCACGCGTTCGGCCCGGTGATGTTGCATCGGGTGGAGGCGACGGTGCGCCCGGAGAATCTGGCCAGCCGCGCGGTACTGGCCCGCGCAGGTTTCCGTGAGGAGGGCCTGCTGCGACGCTATCTCGATGTCGACGGCGCGTGGCGCGACCATCTTCTGGTGGCGATGACCGTCGAGGAAGTGCAGGGCTCGGTGGCCGCGCAACTGGTGCGCAACGGCCGGGCCAGCTGGACCTGACCCCTCATGCGCCCAAACTCACCTTGTGGCCGCTTTGTGCGAGAGGCCCCCGGCATTTCGTCGATCTCGGCGACACGATTGTGGTCAATGTGACGCGTGTGACTGATGGTGCTTGTCTCCTGTGAATTACAGGTGTGTAATTGATACCGGCGCGCCGTGGACGGATGCGCTGGTCACAGACCTAGCCTAAGGGGAAAGGAAAGGCGTCATGCCAAGCATCCCCCAATCTCTGTTGTGGATTTCCCTCGTCGTGCTCTGGCTCTTCGTGCTGGTGCCGATGCTGGTGAGTCGCCGGGACACCGTCCGCCGCACCAGCGACGTCGCCTTGGCGACCCGGGTGCTCAACACGGGCCGCAATGCCAGGCTGCGGCGGCGCACCCGCCCGGCCGACGGGCACCAGAGCGATCCGCATTGGCGCCCGGCCGCGGACGAGGACGCCGGAGACCTCGACGATCTGGAGGACGACCGCGCCGAGCAGCCCGCGCGCCGTGCGGTGGTGCTGGCGGAGGCCGTCGCGGAGAGCACCGAACCGGATTACCTCGATGTGGACATCGTCGACGAGGACTCCGGAGCCCTGCCCATCGGCAAATCGTTCGGCCAGGACAAGCCTCAAACCGAGGAATTGCCATTGGATTTCGGTGACGCTACTCCCGAACCGGAGGCCGAAGCCGAACCGGTCGCCGAGGATGAACCCGCCGAACCGGAGGCCGCCGAGGACCAGCCGGCCGTGGACCTGTCCGACGGCACCGAGGACGACTACGAGTACGTCGACGATTCGTCAGGCCTGGAGCCAGACGCCGACACCGGCCGGGCCGGGGCGGAATCCCTGTCGGCCGCGCGTCGCAGCCGCTACGAATCCAAGACCGCGCAGGCGGTCAGTGCGCGCAAGTATGCCTTCCGCAGGCGCGTGCTGTTGGTGATGGCCGTCCTGCTGGCGGCCACCGCCACGCTTCCGTTCCTGCTGGGGCCCGGCATGTGGTGGCCGTGCGGCACCGCGGCCGCGGTGACCGTGCTCTACCTGGGTTACCTGCGCCGCCAGACCCGCATCGAAGAGCAGCTGCGCCGCCGGCGCGCGCACCGGATGATGCGCTCGCGCCTGGGTGTGGAGAACACCACCGACCAGGAGTACGACGTGGTCCCTTCGCGGCTGCGCCGGCCCGGTGCCGCCGTGCTGGATATCGACGACGAGGACCCGATCTTCGAGCATCTGGAGTACACCCGCGCCGCCCGGAGCTGGGATCTGCCGCGTGCGGCGGGCCAGTAGCGGTCGGTTTCTGCCGTCGCCGGCGTTCCTGGTAACGTGCTACCGGCACAAGGGGCTATAGCGCAGTTGGTAGCGCGTCTCGTTCGCATCGAGAAGGTCAGGGGTTCGATTCCCCTTAGCTCCACCATATGGGTGTTACTCAAAACATCCACGTCTTCAATGCCGATGGCATGAAAAGAAGGCTCCTGTTGACGAATGTCACCGCTTCTAGCGGTGACATTTTCGTTTTGGGGGTTCCCGCGGACGGTGCCAACCCGGTCTTGGAGTGTTCGCAGTTGTGCGAGTTCGGGCTGTAGTTGGTGGGCGGTCACATCGTCCTGCTCGATGTAGAGGCGGTGGAAGATGGCCTGGTTGAGTTTTCTGCGGGTGTCGTCGCTGGCTTTGGCGTAGAGCTCGTAGGGGTTGGCCATCAAGTCGAGGCATGTATCGATGAACGATGCTGCAGCGCTGAGGTCTTCAGTGACGGTGTCGAGGCGGTCGGCCAGTTCCACGCGTTGACGGTGGATGGTGTTGATACGTGTCTTGATCTTGTGCTGTGGCAGTGTGCCCTCGGCGGCGATGTCGATGAGCCGCTCCTCTTGCTGCTCCAGCGTGCGCAGCTGAGCGGTGAGGTCTCGTTGGGCGAGCCGTTGGGCGTTCTGGCTGTCTTCGACGGTGGCGGTCAGTGCCTGCTTCATGGCGGTGATAAAAGCCGGGCTGAAGGCGATGGTTTTGTAGTGCTCTTCGATGGCTTCCTCGATCCGGCCGCTGTTGCAGTGCGATGAGTTGCACGTGTGGTCCTGCAGTCCTCGGCAGAAGAAATACAGGTACTTGGTGCCGTGACGACCGGTGGCCTGGGTGAGGATCATGCGCCGGTCTGTTCCGCGTTCGGTGTGGCAGTGTCCGCAGAACAGCGATCCTTTGAGGTAGTGGTGGTGAGTGCGTCGGCGTTCGCCGGCGACGCCACGTTCGTCGAGAACTTGTTGGACCCGCTCGAAGAGTTCCTGGGCAAGGATGGCCGGATGCCGGCCGCGGATGAGCGTCCCTTTGTAGGTGACGAAGCCACAGTAGTAGGGGTTGCGCAGAATGCGGGACAGTTGCTTCCAGTCGACGGGCTTGGCGCGGTAGCGGTGGCTGCCGCGGGTGGTGAGGCCGCGGGCGGTAAGTTCGTCGGCGATGTCGGCCATGCTGACTTGGCCAGTCGCGTACATCTCGAATGCGAGCCGTATCAGCGGGGCCCTCTCATCGTCGACCACAACTGTGCGGATCTCGCGGCCTTCGCTGCGATCGATGATGTTGAGGTAGCCCAGGGCTGCCCGACCGAGGGTGCCGCCTTTCTTGGCCTTCTCGCCCATTTTGTAGGCGATGTCGGCGCCGTCTTTGGCGGAGCGGTACTCATTGAAGGCGGCGAGGATGCCGTGCATGAGCTGTCCGACGGGGCTGTCGTCGACGCTCTCGGTGGCGGAAATAAGGGTGACGCCACGCTTGCGCAGGTCGGCCATCACGATCGCGTCGTCGATGCGATTGCGCGCCAGGCGGGACAGTTCGTAGACGATGACGTAATCGATGTCTTTGGTGCGGCGGATCCGGTCGAGGAGCTCTTGGAAGGCGATACGTTTGGTCATCTCGGTGCCGGAGCGGCCGGGCTCGACGTACTCACCGATGATCTCAAGTCCGAGTTGGCTGGCTTTGCGTTCGCAGGCCACCCGTTGGGCGGGAATGGAGATGCCTTCGGGGTCGTAGTCGGTCTTGACTTGTCCGGCTGAGGACACTCGCAGGTAGAGGACGGCGCGGTTGCTGGGCCCTTGTTGTGGCGCCGTTTCCCGCGCGGTGGGTTGTGCGGTAGCGATCCGCGGAAATACGGTGGTTGTGTCGAGGTAGGCGCTTGGGGTCGCTGCGGCGGAGGCGTCTGGCTCGAATTCCATTGGGTGCCCTCCTTTCTGCTGTCGAAGGGCACGAAGGTACCCCGCGGTTTTGCTCTTGTGTGTCCTGAGAGTAACTCTCTTTGGCGGGAACTCCGATAGATGCTGCGATGCGGAATTTACATCTGCTGCAATAGGTTTAACACCGCCGAGTTGTTGTCGGCCTATCGGGAGAACACGTGCAGCCGACCATGGCTGGGGACAACGTCCCATCCTTCGTGTAGGTGCCACTCAATCGCTTCGCGGTCGATGAAGACGAATTCGTCGCAGCCTAATTCGCGTGCCAGGGTGCGGATTTTCCTTTCCCATTCGAGGACGTCGGTGACGCCGTCGAGGACAGCGTCGATGTCGACATAGTTGCCGCAGTACGCATGCTTGAACTCCTCGAGAAGCTCGTCGCCGGTGGCCTCGATGTCAGGCAGGCGGAGGTAGACGTCGAGGGCATCGCCATTGGTGGGGATCTGTAAACCGCCGGCGCCGGGCGGCAGGGCGTGCGCAGCGTAGGTGATCAGCCAACCTGCCCAGCGTTGTAGGCCGGGCGGTAGGTCGCCTGAGGTGTGGACGTCCAGGCATTCAGCCCGGAGCAATGGGGCGTTGATGGAGCCGATGTCGGCGAACTGGCGGATGGCGCTGTGCAGGCCGGATCCGAGGCGGTCGCTGAGACAGAGGGCGATCAGTTGGGCGTCTTGGGTGGTGATGATCGTGTCGGAGTCGCCGGCAGTCTCCAGGCGTCGCCCGAGGGCCTCGGTGTTGGCGAGGCTGATCGGTAGATCCCAGTCAGGCGGGTCCTGTTCGGGCCGAATGTGATCGGGTCGGTGGTTGGGGTTCATGGGTCCTCCTTTCTTGAGTTAGGTGGCGTCGGGTTGGGGGTCGAAGATGCCGGGCAGCGGGACCGGCTGTGGGCCGGTGTGAGCGGTCATGGTGTCGATGAAGCCATCGAGGGTGCGGAAGCGGAAGAGCTGGCGTGGCAGGCCGGCGCTGTGCACGATGTGGTCGAGTTCGCGGATGCGTTTGAAATCGGGCACCACCCACAGGACTGTCGGGAAGACGTCGTGTTCGGCTTGGTAGGCGCCGCTTGCCATGTAGCGCACATAGGTCTGGCATTTTCGGAGCAGCTGTGGGGCGTGCTCGCGGCCTCGGTCGGCTTCGATGAACCAGTGTTGTTCGTACTCTGGGTCGGTGGCGATGAGGTGCAGGTCGGGTCGTAGCCATTGTTTGGCGCCGTGCGGGCCGCTGAAAGGCCGCCAGGCGCGTCGTTCGGCTGCCAGATGGATGTCCCACTCTGGTTGTGTTCGGGCGTACTCGCGCAGCCCAACGGCGAGCTCAGAGACCAGCAAGGTGTGGTCGACGAAGGTGGGGCCGGGTTCGCTGTAGCGCCTGCGCATGGGGTCCCCCCGGACCGCCCGCAAGTAGGTGTCGCCGGTAGCGGCGAGTTGCCAGGTGAGGCCCGCGCTGCCTTGGCGGACACCACCGATACGTCGGGTCAATGTGCTGACGAGCCCGTGGCCTTTGAGCCGTCCCATGACGCGGGTGCAGGCGCGGGTGGCGGCGCTGATGGTGGCGTGGCCGTCGGCGAAGTGCAGTCGTTGGATCTGGCGGGTGGTGAGCAGCCGGAACTCTTGGAGGTCGTGCAGGATGCGCATATCGCGCTCGCTGAGCGCTTCAGCAAGCTGGGTAATGAGGCGCATCATGCTCGGTTCCTCCGTCGCTCGCCGCTTGTTGCGTGTCGGCGCGCCGCCGGCTCGGTGTGACCGCTGATCCAGCGGTCAGTCCCCTCCCGGAAAGGGGGAGCTATACGGAAGGTGCTGCGAGAATGCGGAGACGTGAACGACGTGACCGGATGGGTGAGGTGAATAGCAGGAATCGTCATTGATTCAACTCCTCTTCTCCACCAGTGGTTTTCGTTGCTGGATGTGTTCGCTTCTTTCTGCCTACAGGTATCTCGTCGGCGGTTGCGGCAGCTGCCGGGCGGGAACCGAGGGGGCTTGTGGGTGTGGATGGTGTTGCTCCGTAGAGTTCACGGCTGCGGTTGCGGATGACATCGGCCAGACCCGTGGGTTCTGGTGGGGGATTGGTGGCGATGGTGCACCAGCCCGAGGATTCGCCGTCCACGACGACGCGGGCGTAGGCGTGGTGTTTAGGCAGTGACTGGAAGTCCTCGGCGTCCAGACCGGGGGCGAGCTTTGCCATGGCGGTGGCATCACCGGCGCTTTCTAACCGGAAGATGAGCTTGTTGCGGGCGTTGCTGTCGATGGCTTCGGCCAAATCTTTGGAAAGTTGGCTGCGCTGCTGATGAGCCAAAGTCCAACCAACGCCATAGGAACGGCTCTGGGACAAGGCATCTTCGAAGGAGGTCGGCAGGTGGAGGAACCGCTGGCATTCGTCGACGATCACGAAACCTGGACGGTCCATGGGGTGGGTTTCGTTGCCGCGCTCCTGGGTGGCTTGCCACGCTTCGGCCACGATCAGGCTGCCGAGCAGTTCTGCCGTGACGGGGCCGATGAGGGCGTCGTTGAGGGGAACCAGAACGATCTTGTTCTGGCGGAAGATGTCTCGCAGCCGGAAGCGCGGTGCGGGCTGCCCGAGGATGTTGCGGGCGGCGGGGCGCAGCAGATAGCGGCGCAGTTTGTTCGTGGGGGCGGCGATCATGGCGGTCTGGGCGGCCGGGGTCATGTCGTCGTAGGCGGCCCAGAACCCGGCCAGCACTTCATCGGGACGGGCCTGCGCGAGGGCCCGCTGGCGGAAGCCGGCGTCAGTGAGCAGCCGCGGCAGATCGACCAGGGTGTACGGGTCGGCGCGATGTTGCCCTGCCCTAGCGAGCGTCAGCAGGCTGGATAGGAAAATGTCCTCGGTGCGCGGTCCCCAGCCGTCAGCGAAGACGGCTTTGAAGACTGCGAGCAGGCTATCGACCACCACATCTGGATCACGGCCGCCCGCGTCGAGTGGGTTATAGCCAGCAGGTGTGGGCGACGCCGGATCGAAGAGCACGACGTCGTCGATGCGGTCGGGCGGGATGCAGCGGGCGAGGATGTCGTTAATCAGCTGCCACTTCGGGTCAATGACCAGCATTGGTCTTTTGGCGGCCACGTCGGGTTTGATGAGCTGTAGCAGCACTGTCGACTTCCCTGACCCGGTGGGACCAAGCACAATCGTATGCATCAACGCGTCACGCGGACTGATCCCCACAGGCAGCGCTGTGCCCGGCAGCGCCGTGACACCTACCGTCCGGATCGCTTCCTCGGGTGTGATTTTGGGGAGCAGCAGGCGCGGATGGATCGCTGGCACCCCTGGCAGGTCCTCGTCGCCGATCGGCCACGCGATCAAGCCCACAAGCTCGCGCGGGGTCAGGCGCTGGCGCCAGCGCCGAGGCGGTGCTGCGTCGTCAAGGACACGGGGTTTGATACGGCGCGCCTTCAGACGGACTCCGGTACTGCGTGCCGTCCCCAGGGCGCCGGCCAAGCTGGCGAGGAGTTGGCGTCGCCTCGTTGAATTCGATGTCGCGGCGCCGATCCGGATGGAGGTCAGGAAGCCGTGGTGGGCGACGCGTTCCTCGACTTGTCCGCGTGTGGCGCCCGTGAGTGCTCTGGAGCCGCTGGACAGGCGGCTCCAAAGTGATTGGTGCGGGTCCGGTGCGTCGTGGCGCACATGGTGGCCGCCGCGCCGCGGCCCGAGCATGAACTGCACTGCCACCGTGTCGCCATCATTGAGCCGCACCGCGAGCGCGGACAGGGTGCTCGTGATGATGGCCGCGGGGTCGTCGGTGCGCAGGGCTACGGCGTCGGGGGTGAAGGCCAGGTCCGCGGCTGCTTGGCATGGCGGTCGATCGATCACGGCTTTTGAGCCGCTGATAGTGACTCCGGGCAGCAGATCGTGCAAGGTCTGGTAAAGCCACGGAATCTGCGGTGCATGGACGGCCACCAAATGCACGACTCCGGCCGTGGTGGCCCGGGTTTCCAGCATCAGCCGTGGACTGAGCGGGTCTGCGGCCAAGCGCTCAAGGAACAGCAGCACGCGGGCAGGATCGAGCGGTCGCGGCAGCCACAGTCGGTGAAATACGAGATTGGTAGGTACCGTCACGCAGAGCCCTCCTGCCCACCGCTCTCGTGCTCGCCCTCGTGGGTGACCTCGTCTCTGGCTGCGGCCTGAGCGTCAGCCTCGGCTTGTGCGGCGGCTAGTTCGGCCGCAAGTGCCAGCAGCGCTTTGGACAGGCGCTTGGGATCTGGCGGGTCGTGGCGCACCCCGCGCACGCGCAGTGTGCGGTCGCTGTTCTTCCGGTACTTGCGTCGTGGTCGTTGATGCGCCATTACATGCCCCCTTTCTGATGCGTGACGGTTGGAATTGCTAAACCGGCACACATCCCCGAGGCAGCGGCGTTACTTTCTCTATGCGCCACAAGCACAGTCGTGTCAAGCAGAAATGTCGATTTCACAACGGAATCGTCTCCAGCGCAGACCCTTTGGGCGCCGCGCGTGAATGGATGAGGGAGGCTCGTCACCATGGCCGCCTCCACATTCGCCACGCGAAGACTGCAAGCGCAATCAGTCCGCCGAGGATCGCAAAGCCGAGTACCCACGCCCAAATGGCTTGCAGGAGACGCACGGCCACCGACAGTGCGACGACGCCGAACAAAATGAGTAGACAGGCATGAAAGAACCACTGAATGGGATTGTTCGAGGGGGAGTGGTTGCTCATGTGCGTGACCTCCCTGCCCGACCGTCCCGCAGGTCCGAAGGCACCGGATAGCCGGGCACCACGATGTCGGAGTCGATCTCATTGCCCCACGCGTCCCAGCCGGGTTGACGCCGGCGGGCGAACAGCTCCAAATACGGTCCCTCGCTGATCCGTTCAATGAGCGGGTACTGCTCCTCTGGCTTGTGGGAGTGGTCCTGCAGTGGGGCGAACATCCACGTCGCCTGGGCGCGGAACTTGACCGGCGCATGACCACGCGTGCCCAGGATCAGATGCTCGGTGGCATTGCGCAGGTAATTGCCAAGCCCCAGTCGCGGTTTGACCCATGTCAAAGGTGAACGGGGCACGAATCCCCAGGCTTCGAGCACGTCGTAGCCTGCCCGCAGGGTGGCATTGGTGACCCACAACCAGCAGTGCGCGTCGGGTGCGGCGAGATCCGCGATCGGCATGGACTTGATGGCGTCGAGCGGCAGCAGTGGATAGTGTTGGAAAGCGCCGCGTGCACCGTGTTGCTGAATGTCCCAAGGCGGATCAGCCAGAATGGTGCGGTAGCGAGTCGGACCTGCGGTGGGTGCCGGTCGGGTCTGGATGGTGTGCATCGAGGAAAGCTCCTTTCTCCCAGTGTTTTAGGCGCAACAAGGACAGGCGCCGACCAATCGAGATTGGTAGTGCCGCAGTGCAGTGCTGGGTATGCCTCTGACTAAACGATGAGCAGGCGTGCGGCTCAATCGTCGGATCGGGTGACCGGTCGCGTGATCGGACGAGCGACCGGACATCGCGTTACGGGGGTCAATTGGACTTCCGTGGCAATGGTCCACGAACGATGCATACGTTGTGGAATGCACAGCGATGAGCACCAGCGAAGGCGCCACTCGCTATGAACGTTGCACCTCGTTGGCACCGGCTCGGTTGAGCTCGCGTCGGGCAGTTTCAAAGGCTCCAGCGATCCGGAGTACTGATGCTTGGGCCTCATGATCGATCCGTGCTAGCTCTTCGCGTAGACGCTGCCGAGCGTGACGGCGTTGACGTGCGGCCTCCATCAGGGCGTCTGCGGCGAACAGCACCGCCGCATAGATCGAGGTCATCACGGTCAACCAAAACAGCGTCCCTAGGAGGAACTCAATCGCACCGGTACTCATGTCGGCCAGTCCTGGATCCAGTCGAGGACGGCCCGCGCCAGGATGGCAGTCAGCTCAGTGACGTGCAGGCAGCTGGCGGGTGCTTGGTCAACATGCCGATTGGCGATGACGCGCAGTTCATCAGTGAATGCGAATTGCCGCTCCAAGACTTGACTAAGTAGGGCGCTGGTCACCTCGCTGTCATCACCGGCTGGAACCCAATCCGGTGCCGTCGAATTGATGGCGCGGTCAGCGGTCATTTCCTCGCCTACCGTCCGAACCGAGCGACTTCATTGCCGACGTAGTTCGCGAACTGGTCGACAATGAAGTTCAGGCGGTTGGCCGCTACCGGATCGCCGTCAGCTTGAAATGCTGCTTCCCGGGACAGCATGCCGGTGGCCTGCAGGCCAATGCCTGCGACCGTGGCCGCGGCGTGGACGCGGGTTGCAGAGACAAGGCCACGGGTGAGTTCGGCGTTCTGTAGCCTCGCGAGCTGCTTGCCTTCGGCTCGGCTGAAGCCATCGGGAACCTCCGCGGCAACGGCGCTGGATTGTCGAATCATGGGGAGAGACATGGATACCTCCAAAGTGGTCAAGTTTCGGTCGGGCTTAGCAGACCATTTCCGCTGTTCACGACCTTGCCAACTCCGCCGACACAGATTCAGGTCACACACTGGGCAATTTTTGCGCAGAATTAGGTCATGGCGGAACGGGTCGATCGCGACGTGCTGATTGCTGAGCTCAAGATCGTGCGCAAGGTAGGTCTGCATCGGCTCCGTGAGCGCATCAATGACCTTGGGTGTTTGGCGCAACTGGCAACGGCCACGGTGGGAGCCGGGGATGCTGAAGACATTGAGCGCATGCTCCGCCACGCGTTTCAGTCGTATGCCGAAGGTGCACAGGGAACAGCTATCGGACTCCTACTCGGCCTGGAACTCGGACGGCGTGGCGCATCCCCAACCGTGCTTCGACAGGTTGCGGCGGCGCGACTCGGTTATTACTCGGTAGAGACGTTTCGAAAGCGGCCAGAGCACAATGCGATCGCGTATTTCGCGGACGTGTTGCTGAGGGTTGACGGCGATGCGCGAAGTCAAGGACCAACGAACGGATCGAAAATCGATCACATCATGGCGCTCATCACAGACCTGACTTTGGCTGAATATTGGGAGCTGACCCGACGGACCCGCCAGTGGTTCACCGCTGTGTCGGAGCAATCAAGCTGAACGTTGCCGACGAAATTCCAATTCAAACAGGAGGTGCCGCGATATAAGGCGGGTGACTACCTACGATTTGGTTGGGTCAGCGACCCTGTAACCATGGGCGGCAGACCAATACGCAAGCAGGCGGATGTAACCGGAGGTTGGATCGCAACATCCACCGAATCCCTAGTCAGTTGACGAAGATCCCGGGCGATCCGACCGACGCCGGCGCAACGCTCACATGTCGGGAGCCGAACCTCGTCCCTGCTACGTGTGGAGGAATTGTCGCGCTGGTAGCTGGAGGAGACCGATGGGGGCTCTCTGCGGTTCGAGTGGAGCCAAAGTACTGTTAAACACGACGAGTCAGATGGACCGACGTAAGCTGATCCTAAAACTGAACGCCGCTGACGGTCGCAGGATCTCGTCCGCACCCGGATCCGTCACAGCATGAGACCATGAAGGGAATATGGTATGTCTCCGTCCTATGACCGTGTTATACGGTTCGATGCCGACCAGCGCCTTGAGGGATCTTGGGTTATCAGTCTAGAGCCTGGTGCAGATCACTCGGGAATTCTTGTGCAGTACGATATCGACTATGTAAATATTATCCTCGGAGACGGAACTCTGGAGCTGGGGGATCGTAGAATCGCACTTTCGGAGGGTGCTGAGATTAAGATACCGAAGGGCAACAAATATACGATTATTGCCGGTGTTGACGGAAAATTGGTAGCCCAGATTCATCAGCTCAGCCAGATTTGATAAGGTATTCCCGTGACCGAAAAAATGCAACACGTAACAGTTGAATGGCTTTCAAAGCAAAATTATGAAGTTCAGCCGTTGAACAGTCCCACTATTGAGGGTGTTGCATTTCGTCCGCTTAAGACCATCTTAGACGGTAGAGGAGACGTTATTGAGCTGTGGAGCGAGCCGTGGGAGGGATTTACTTCTCCCACTCACGTTTATCAGAGCGCTACCGACTACGGTGTTGTTAAATGCTGGCATCTACATGAGGTCCATACCGACCAGTTCACGGTGACGCGCGGCAAAATACAGGTCACGCTGGTGGATGTTAGGAAGTCAAGTGGCTCCTTCGGTCAGGTAAATTTATTCATTATGGGTGAGGCATATCCGGGTTTACTACGAATTCCGCCCGGTCTGTTGCATGGATGGAAATGCTTGTCGATTCCTGAGGTAATTGTCACCAACTTGCAATCGCACATATACGATCCGAGCGACGAGTACAAGTTTCCCTGGGATTGCGTGTTGAAAGATGTTTGGCAGCCAAAAAATGGATAGGCGTGAGATGCTTGAAAATGGAGAACCGGGGACATTCGTAATACGGTCGCTGCCAGTTGTCGCGCCTCCGATACCAGATGGCGGTGGCCGAATCCTCGGCGATACCGCCGGCGAAATGGCTCGAATTCTGGATGGTCCTGCCATGCGTTTTCTGGCATATATAGAGTTTGTGATCGGTGGCCGCCCTAGAGGGAATCACGTCCACCACCGTAAGACCGAGCACCTATACATCATTTCGGGTGTTTTGCGGGCGGTCTTTGTTAATACCGTTCTTGGCGTAGAGCAGGCACATACACTTCGTGCTGGGGATTTGGTTACGGTACAGCCTGAATGTGCACACGTTTATCAGGCGATTGAAACTTCACACGCGCTCGAGTTCACTTCCACCGTCTTTGATCCCACCGATGTTGATCGGTACCTTATCTTGTGACGTAGGTCTTCAATTGCAATTGATGTCACCTATTCAAAGCACCACGAGCCTTGGCTGTATAGCAGCGCCAGCGCGGCAAGCGTCTGCCCGTCGATGACTTCTCCAGCGCGGATCATCTGATTTATCTCTCGTTGTGTCGCGAAAGTTACCTCGGAGATATCGCGTTCACCTTGTACGCTTACGCGATTGAGGTCTTTGGCGAGAAAAACGCTAGCAATCTCATTGCTCAATCCGCTCATCGGAGCGATCCTGCCCAGAACCTCCCATGTTTGGGCAGTATATCCAGTCTCTTCAAGTAGCTCCCGGCTCGCAGCTGCTGGTAAACTACTCTCGGAGAGAGTCATTGCACCTGTCGGAAATCTCCACACGTATTCATTGATCGGAAACCTAAATTCTCTAATCAGGCAAGCGCGCAAGCGATGAATGGCGATTATGGTGATCGCACGTGATTCCGTTGCGACGACTCCGTAAATACCATGCGTCCCATCCGGCCTATGTACTCTGTGTTCAATAACAGAGATCCACGCATTGCTATACGCGATGCGTGAGGATTCGGATCGCCAAGGGTGTGATTTCGCGCTGCGCGGATCCATCGATGAACTGTACTCTGTGGCGGTACCGGCCGCATCGAAGTTGGAGCGTAGAGCTCCAGACGTACGAGGGAGTTCTAGGGTGAGGATTGCTTATATCGACACCACGTGCCTCCACGACATAGTGAGAACATTGGATCAATCCAACCCAGAATCAACCCAACCCTGGGCTTGGCAAACAGCCCTGGAGGCATCTTGTGCCTTAGTAGGTGCACAGAACGTCCGGTTCCCACCCAGTCCAACCCGGGACGGTGCGCCGTCAGGTGCGCTTGGATCGCTTCTAGGTCCGTTAAGTGACTTCGTCGGAATTGCGGAGCCAGAGCGAGAAGTGGTCAAGACTGGCTTGACAACATCGAAAGTGTGGGCAGCAAAGCATGTCGATGAACTGCGGCTAGCCGAATCTGCGCTAATGGCAGATACCGCAAATTTCATTCCGTGGTTGGAATGGTCTACGGAGCGCGTTTGGCTTGAGCATAGTAACCGACTCAATGGCCTGTTTGACCCTGGCTACGTCAAACAATTGTCGTCCGTTCTAGATGTTTCAGTCGAAGAACTACATCGAGTCTGGAAGTTGAGTTGCGATCCTGCCGAGCTTATACGCCGACGAAAGATTGGGGACTCGGATCCTGAATTCTTATTAATGCGTCGAGCTTACATTACCTCGGCGTTGATTAGAGGTCGCTTTCACGACGACGTTGCGCGTCGGTCGGGCTGGCAAATTATGCATCACCCGTTCCGCGAGTCAGTTCTTTCTGGAGCAACGTCGATGGTGAAAGCAGAAGAGATTGAGGTATCGAATACGGAAAAGTATATTGCGAATATATTGCTCGCAAGTGCTTACAAGCAACGCTCCAAATTCCGGGTTAGTGCCTGGGTAGAAAATGTGATCCGCGTCCGAAGGGCGGTGACTGCGGGCGCAATTGATACCCGATCAAAAGACTCTGATAGCGTCGCTTTGGATGTCGCGATCAGAGATGTTAGAGAGCTGTCGATCGATTTTCGTAGTAAGTACCTAGATGTATGCCTTGGTGCGAGTGCTTCACTTGGGCTAAGCGGATATACGACGATGCTTGCCCCTTGGGTGGGCTTCGGCATCTCAGCCGCCACCATACTTGGGACCGCCGGTCTAAAGATCGCCACAGATAGACGCCCGGAACTCACCCAGCTGGCCCCGACGAACCAATTAGCCCGACGTAAAAGAAAGCTCAAGGTATTGGCCAACGCGGGGCCCGGCCAGATTAGAAGGATATGGTGATGATCCTACCTTCGTTCACGTTCACTGGTGTAGTGGTCGACCGCAGCCCTAATAAACTCTCGCTGCGAGTCGACGGTGTTCTTCGGCATCTTATCTACTGGAAATAGCTCGCCGACTGTGGGCGTTCCCACAATCTCTACCCAATGAACAATCGCCAGTTCTGTTCCTCGGAGTACTTTGTGAAGTCGGCTTTCAACGTGGGTTGGCCTGCCGACCACTTTCTGGCCAGGTAATTCAGACGCTAGCAGTCTATCAACGCCCGCGCTAATGCTGACATCGTAAGGCCGGATAACGGATCCGGGTGTATGCCAAGCTGACGGCCATATCGGATCGTTTTGATCGCGTTGGGTAAGGAGTATATGGACATCGCCCTCACGAAGCTGCACTGGCACTACTTCGATTACCGAGGTAACGGACAGCCGTGCAATCGCGACGAATACATCCAACGGTAATTTCCCAGGTTCAAGCGCGTTCAGATAATCGCAAATTTCGGACGTATTTGGTTCTCTCGACATATATCTTATTGAAGAATAAGAAATTTACACGAGTCTGTCAACTAAGGTAATCAGTTTCGTTGGGCTCTTAAGGGTTCGGGTAGTGTTTTAGAATCGTTTCCAGGTTAATGAGTGTTTGAACGTGCAAACTACTCACGACCAACCAGCAGAGAATTGGCTTGGACCGAAGACGCAACCCCCATATCGTTTCAGAGACTGCTAATAGCACACGCCGCGCAAGTACACCCAGCGTCTACCAAAAGCAGATGGGGAATTAGGCGCATCCTGTCCTGGTGCCAACGTTGCCCTTGAAGGCGTGCATACTTATGAGTAGCATGGATGACCTATGAGTTGGGTGCAGGCTATCCCGTGGCAGCGCAAGGCGGCGGACTTGCCCTCACCAGTCGTCATTCGTGCGCTGAGCGATGAACATATTCCCTTGGTGCTTGCGGCGTGTGAAGATTGGCAACAGTTGTCTCAATACGGTCCGCCCTACTGGCGGCCACGCAGCCCTGCTGAACTACGCCGCAAGATCGCGTCAACATCAGGTCCACAGCCGGGTGCCGAATACACCTTCGTTCTCGCTAGGGGTGCAGGAAAATTGTTGGGGGAGTGCTCGGTTCACGCAATCGATTGGCGTAGCCGTTGCGCCCAGGTCGGAGTGTGTATCTGGTCACCGACCGACCGGCGGCAAGGCATTGGCCATGCTGCGGTGGATCAATTGGTTGAGTGGGCGATCAGCTACCTGGGCCTAGCGCGTCTCGAGGCGTGGATCGTGGAGGGCAACGAGTCCTCGATTAATCTGTTCCGCAGCCTAGGCTTCGAGTACGAGGGAACTCTGCGTGGCCGCTATTTGCACGCTGGGACGAGACAAAATATGCAGGTTTGGGCTCTGTTGTCGGCTGCATGAGTAGTCCACACCGCTTGCGTATAGGCGCTGAGCTGCAGTTTTGCTACAATAGCTACAAACAATGTCAGCAAAGCGACAACCATCCCTGGCTTCTCGCCTCCGCAAGACCAAAGCGGCGTTCTTAGCTGCGGCCCTCACGCTTCTGGGGCTTCTGCTCATTATGGTCAATGGCTGGGTTGCTGGACTCGATCTTGGCGACTGGGGCTGGGTGCGGGCATTTCCGTTCGGCGAGCTTGGCGGGGTTCTTTTAGGGGCCGGGCTACTTGGAACCTTGTTCGAGTACAGCTTCCGTAAGGATCAAGACGAAGCCACTGTCGAGCAGTTCCGGGACATCATTAAGGAGCAGGCGCCGGCGATGCGAGATGCCGTCATCGAAGGCTTTGCGATTCACCCAGACGACCTGAAGCGTGTCGCGAATCCTGGGCTCTTAGATGACATCGCCTCTAACGCCATGAGTCTTCGCCTCGGCGACGAGCAGTTCGCCCGTGAGATCTACCGGGACATCCGTGACCAAGTAATTCATGCTGTCGAGCGGTGGTCTGACGTCGAGGTTCGAGTGCGTCTCTCTACCGCACCGCAGAAGTCCGCCGCGGATACTCCGCTGTTCGACGTTGTCGCGGAATGGGAGTACACGACCGTTCCCTCCGCGCCGGTGCGCCGTTTCGCGTGCGTTTCCGATCGTGATGAGTACAACGACCTACGGCAGGACGTGCCAGCGACTTCGACGTGGCTGATGATGCCGCGCCCAGGCATGGATGCGAGCAGCCGGAATTGCTATGAACTTCTGGAAGTCACCGTCGATGGTGAGCGGCAGACGATTCGGCGGACTGCTCGAAAGACCGGTCAGACCTACTCCGTTCACCTCGGCCCAGATGCCCTGTCCGGTAGGCCCGTTCGGATTCGCCAGGTGTTCCGTACCGTGACGCCGACGTGGGGTCACCGCCTGTTTTTCGAATTGCCGCAGCCAGGTCGCGACACGTCGCTTACGCTCGACTATACGAACACCGATATTGCGCACATGCGTGTCAGCGACACCGTTGGAGCGCTTGCGCCGCCTCGCATATCTCAAATGCCGAGCTCCGTTCCCGGCAAGGTGATCTCCGTCGAAGCTCCGGGCTGGCTGATGTCGAAATCCGGGTTTGCTTTCACGTGGACGCTGAACTCAGAACTGCCTCGCGACGAGCGTCGCGAGGCAGCCTGACTGATTCCGCTGGATCTATTCGCCGCCGCTCATGCGTGTCTCCTTCCCTACAAGGTCAGGACAAGACGCTACTTATAAGTATGTAGACCTTCAAGTAGCGACGCGGAAACGTAACTGCGCGTTATGGAGGGCGAGCTGCAGCGGATCGTGGGGCGGAACTTGCGCCGGTACCGTCTGGAGCGCGGCTACAGCCAAGAGGCTTTCGCTGACTTTATGGGTGTGCACCGCACCTACATGGGCGGAGTCGAGCGAGGCGAGCGGAATCTCACCTTGCGCACGTTGGAGAAGATCGCCGACTTTCTTGAGGTCGACCCACGGTCGTTGCTCGACGAGCCAACTCCCTGACTGCACCGCCGAGGGTGTCGCCTGCGGCGATCGACTGGTCCGAACAGTGGTGGTCGGAGACAGCCTACGACTCGGGAGACTTCGGAGCGGCGGACTCGGTGGTGAAAGGTGCTGGGAATACGCAGTGTGGGAGACCGATATCCAGGCCGCTTTGCCTGATTGTGTTCGCGACCTCAACGCACGTCTTGGCATCCTGCCACTGCTGATTTCTGCGGAGGTCACTAGCGTTGCCGAAGTACGTGAACGCAACGGCGGCAAGCACTCCGATCGGTACTAACGCGAGGACCGCCAGCGACACCTTGTCTGTCGTTGCGTTGACCGCACGCCGGTTGGTGAGGTCGGCCAACGCGTTGGTCATCACGTACCTCAGTTCGGTGGCGACCAGCGCGGCTTTGGAGCGGGCAAGGTCGGGATGTTCGAGGGTGTACTTGACGTACGTTGTGGCAACCTGCTTATCGGTGATCGCGGGTGTCGCACCGTCAATGGGAGGCCGTAAGAGCACCTCAGTTATCGTTTCGGCTGCCTCGGCTCGTGCGTTCGGTGTGATGTCAGCGGGGTTCTGCCCCCGGTCGGCGAGGATGGTAAACGTGCGTTCGATGACGGTGGCAACGGTGGCGTAGTCGGCAACACTCTGGACTCCATTGAGCACGGCGAACCGTTTGTAGACCTGGTCGACGAGCGCGGCTTCTTTTCGTCCAAGTCCGTCAGGGTTGGTCTGACGGTTTTTCTTCATGTCCTCGATGTCGGCGCGCATGACGATGGGCAGGCTGACCCGCGACAGGCGCAACCCGACGAACATGACTGCACCTAGCGCGACGACCAGCCCTACGGTGGCCGCGATTTGATGGAATGCCCCGCTCTGTGGCAGAAAATCAGTGAGCTTGCCGATGCCCAGGACCGTCAGCAGCGTGGTGGCCACCCCGAGGACTCCCTTGCCCCAGGAATCAGCGCGTTTGCGGCTGCGCGCGACTCCGTCAAGGTTCTGCTTCACAGCCTCTTCAGCGATGTGGCGTTCAGTTTCGAAGAACGCAAGCACTGCGGCGTTCGGTACACCTAGTTCGGCGCCGTCGGTGGAGGATTGCTCATCGCTGCTCTGTTCGTCGCGGACGCCGGCCGCGATCTCTGGCGCTGCCGCGCCACCTGCTGCGGCGTCAGTTGGCGCGTTCGACGCGTTCGTCATCTCGGCTCCTTCGCTCTACTGGGTCATGCGAGAAACTCGGCGACGTCATCGAGTACGCATGAGGGGAGAAAGTCGGCGTCGAGATAGCGCGCCTGGATGTCGGCGCGGGCAGGCGGCCGTTTGAGCAAGGCTGGTTTTCCCGCGCCTTTCTTCCATGCGGCGTCCCACATCATTGCGAGGGTGCGGGCGCCGAGCAGCATGACATCGGCGGTTTCGTCGTGCAGGTCCTCCCA
This sequence comes from Mycobacterium sp. BMJ-28, assembly GCF_054404835.1. NCBI lineage: Bacteria > Bacillati > Actinomycetota > Actinomycetes > Mycobacteriales > Mycobacteriaceae > Mycobacterium > Mycobacterium sp. BMJ-28. The sequence continues at coordinate 1,016,828 of NZ_CM136783.1, forward strand.
CATACCCTGCTGGGTGACCACCAGGGGCCGTCCGTCCACGAGATGGTTTTCGAAGCTGTCGAGGATCCGTTGGGGTGGAAGCACGCCGGCAGCGTCCGCCATGAGTTGCAAAGTCGCTTTAGCTGCAGCTTTGCCGTTGCTACACAACGGGAGTCCGTGACCGTTGGGAAGCTTGCTGGTGATCGCGGTAATTAGCGGTTCCGCGTAGCGCGAGACCATGTCGCTTTCGTAAAGGGAATGCACGCCCTCCCCGTACTTCATTGGCTTACCCTCCTTATCGAGGCGGTCCGTGAGGTTGGCGGGATCACCATCCGCGAGCACGGAGCCGTGAAGAGGTTGGGAGGCGTCGCCGACATAGTGGGCCAGGATGCCTGCGGCGGCAACGAATCCGGTCACATCCTTAGCTTTGACGAATTCGACCATGGCTGAGAAGATCTGCCACACCCGAAGGGGCAGAAGACCTTGTTTGAGGGGCTGCGCATACTGTTTGGCGACGTCGGGGTCGGCGGCGTTGGCCGCCATCGTGGCGTAGAAGTCGTGCCACGCCTTGACGGTGATGTTTTTGGAGTCACCCAAACACAGATCACGCCAACTCTTCCCGTCCGCGGAGAACGGTGCGTCGATGTCTGCGTAGTGGTTGGGATGCTCGGGCCCGTTCATCCCGAGGGTTCCCCCTAGCCACTTGTCGCGACCACCTTGACGCCGATTTTTCGGCGGAGGATCAGTCGGGTGCAGCGGGGGCGGCAGCTTTTTCCACACCTCGTCGGGCACGTCGGCCAGCGGGGTGAATCCGTCAGCCTGCCCGATCTGTCTGAGGGTGTCTTCGAGCGTCTTGCCGCCCTTGATCACATCGAGATCGAAGCTAAGCAAGTTCAATACTGCCTCGTCGGTGAGGAATTCGCGCAGCGTTGCGTTCTCGACGAGGCCCGCAGCGAAGGCGGCGATGCTGTAGTGGCCGACACGCCCCCAGAAGCCGGATACACCGCGGGAGACATCGTTGACTAGTTGCACATCGAGCAGCCGGCACACCGTGCTCAAGTTGCTCGCGACCGCGAAGGTGTGTGTGGCGTCGCCATCGGCGAAGGACTGCCCGCCCCATTCCACCGCCAGCGGGCGCAGCTGCCGTTGCGCCAGCGGCACGGGATCACCGCGACTGTCCGGTGTGAGGTCCAGGTTCCAGATCATCCCAGAGTCGCCGTGCCGAGTGGCGGGACCGTCGACGGGGGCAATGAGATAGTCCCCGATGTAGTCGAATCCGCCAACGGAACGGTAACGGTAGAACAGAGCTTTGATGGTCCCGCGCAGCAGACCTGAGGCGGCACCGAATCCGATGACCTGTCGATCGATGAGCCGCAGCGACAGGTTGCGTTCGTGGGCATCCTCCAGCGGGCCGAGCGCTGGTAGCCCGTAGACGTTGCTGGTCCAGTCATTGATATCGCTAAGGGTGATTAGCCCGACATCAACGGTGGAGTACGAACGGCGGCTGGGGAATTCGGGGTAGGCGTCCGAGAACGGCAGGTTGGTAAGCGTCTTGTCGCTGCTGAGCCCGATCTCGACGCTTCGGCCGCGCAGATGACTTGAGATCGGAGTACCAGCCTTGCCGCAGACGTGGGCGGCGGTCAAGACGTAGGTGTAGTGGCCGTCGCTGACCAAGCAACCAGCCGTCGCCGTGCGCTGAATCCCTTGTGAGAGGACAGTGATCGGGGCACCGCCGCCGAGCTTCCACGCCGGAGGCATAGGCACTCCGGCAGGCGCATGTACACCTGGGCGGTCGGCGTCGCTGGCAAGTACGACGCATACGGGGACCGCCTGCCCGTCGGCAAGGAACAGGGTCTTGGGCACCATCTGGGTGGGGTCGTAGGGTCGGCCGCCACCGAACTGGTCTTCGTCTTCCCACTTCGATACGAGAACCAGCACACAAGGCCAGGAGTAATCCCGCACCTCGGAATTGCCGAAGGTCCGCGGCTCATGGGGCCCTGCGGCGCGGGCCACCTTGCCGTGACTGTCCGGTGGGGGATCGCTCTTGCGGATCAAGTAGTAGCCCACCGCCGTGCCCACCACGTTTCGCTTGTTCATCAAGTGGAAGTGGTAGGTGTCTCGGGCGTGAAGGAGGTCCCCGAGGCTGAGCTGATTGAATTCGTAATGCAGATCGAGCGGATCGGCCGCTGCGTCCTTCGATGCCATCACATTTCCCCGAAAATCGTCGCGGCGGTTGCCACCGCGAAAAGGCCGCCGGTCGTGAGTGCACGACGATCACGTTTTGTATCAACTCAATGCGCACGGGCCGCTCGCCGAAAAGGTAACACCAGGTGGGGAGTATCAAGGTCCAATCACCATAAACGGTTGATTCGATATTCAATTCCATGCTCGAGGTGGATAATGATGCCCTGCCCTACCGCCTGTTCGGCGCCAGGCGGCGCCTGTGGCCGGACCGGGGGAGTTCGTAGAGGCCGGCAGTGGCTTCTGTGAGCTTTTCGACGGCGAGACCGTCGACTTAGTGTGGGAGCCAACCGGGTCAAGACGGGTTCGAATTCCGCGCACTGACCTGAAGCCTTGTGGACGCCCCGCTCCGCGTCGCCGCATCCGCCGCCGTAGCCACAGCATCCAGTTGAGACGGCCCCGGGTCTGCTGTGCAGTCCGGCTCGCGAAAAGCGATAGCGTTGTGAGGGAAGTGAATAGCTCGGGGGGTGTGGGGTGGAGTTTGATTCGTCGGTAGACGTGGATGGTGCGCGGCGTGTGGGGCGCTGGCTTGCGGAGGCACTGGAGCAGATTTCGGGGACGGCTCGGGTGGGCGAGCAGGCCGTGTCGGGTGGGGTGGGCCGCGTGTTGGTGTCGGCCCAGGGGCGTCTGGTGCGACTGGAGTTGGAACCGAAGGCATCTGAGTTGCGCTCGGATCGGTTGGCGGTCTGGATCGAGCAGGCCTATGTGCAGGCGTGTGAGTCTGCGGTGGCGCAGGTTCGCGAGCGCATCAAGGAGGTCACTGCGGCGAATCCTGGACTAGCCGAGTTGTTTGACGTGGTGGACCGGGATTTCGGGCGCTTGAGTGCGACGTTGCGGGCTCCGGTGACGCCTGCTCAACGTGAACTGAAGGAGCGGAACCTCGGACCTGATTGGGAAGAGCCTGAGTGGGATCCCAGCGCTGACCCGTTCGGCCGCAACCGATGACTCGTATACGAGACCGCGGCTATCGGTTCCACATTTCCACGTTGGCTTTGATGGCGCTGCTGTAGTTTTCGTGCGCGGTCTTGGCGCCTTCACGGATCTTGCGCAACCCCTCTTGGAGATCTTCGACCCCTGAGCGCCACTGCGCCTGCCAGTGCTTGTGCGCCTCTTCTGTCTGGCCTTGCCACGGCATGTTGGATACGAACGCTTCGATGGTGTCGACGTTGGTGTCGGTGGCTTTGGTGAACCTGGCCATGTGGTCGATCAGTGAGTCGAGGGCATCGAGGTCGACGGTGTAGGCGTCGTCGCTGCCGCCGGCCACCACTACCGTCCGCCTTCGTCTTGGCGCTGAAACCGGTTGGCGGATTCCATCACCAGACCGGTTGCTTGCTCTAGTGCGACGACGATTTTGTGGATGCCTTGCTGCCACTGTTGCCAGCCCTCGTCGAGCTTGGTCGCCGCGGTGCCGGTCCATGACCCTTCGATGACCTCGTCACCTTCGCCCTTGAGCTGCTCGAACGCCGCTTTGATCTCGGTATTGACGTCATCGATGCCCTGAGCTGAGGTGATCACCCCCGGCACGTGGACATCGAGCACACCATCTGAACCGCCGTTTGTCCCCACTTGCGAATTCCCCCTCCAAACATCACGCACGGATGGTATTGAGCGTGGTTTAGGCTGCTAGCAGCAGTGTAGGGGGCTTCGGGGGAGGGCCAGCGATGGTTGATGTGGACCCGCAGGTGTACTTCACCGCGTCCGCCTCGACACGCTTTGGTGCCCTGCAGCTGGCCGGGGCCCTCAGCACCTTGAGCAGCGGACTGTCGGGATCGGCAGGTATGGCCGGCTCAGACAACACCGGCCAGGAGTTTGCCGGCGGATACGACCAAGCCGCAAGAGACCTCGCCACCGTCCTGGCCGGCCTCGGCGATATGACCGGCAACGCCGCCGACCTCATCAAAGTCAGCGGCGACAACCACGCGGCGGCCAACCGGGCGTCTGCAGATGGATCCGCACCGCCTCCATCGGTGCCCATACCTGCCGCGACCACTACCGCGGTGCCGAACATCCCCTCGGCCTACGGTGGTGGCGGCAGTGAGCCGACCGGCGCGATCGCCACGGCCTGGAACTTCATCCAGGACATGGTGGGCTACGTCTGGCCCAACGGCAGCCCGGAAAAGCTCGAGGCAGCGGCCCAGGCGTGGACGACCGCCGGCAACGCGATCAAGACCGGTGCCGACCCCCTCGACCAAGCCAAAAACGGTCTCAGCAGCCAGGTGTCACCGGAGATCCCGGCCGCGACCGAGCATTTGGCAGACCTCAGAGGCAAGGTCGACGATCTGTCGGGCGCCTGCTTCAACACGGCAACCAGCTGCAACAACCTCGCCCAAGCCATCAGGGACGCCCACCAACAACTCATCGATGAACTCGCACAGTTCGCCGCCGAGTTCGTGGTCGGCGAGGTCATCTTCGGGGTCCTGTTCGAAGTCGGTGGCGAGATATGGGGCAACGCCGCGATGGCCGCGCGGGCTGCCGTCATCGCTCAGCGCTGCGCTCGCATCATCGAAAAACTCATTGAACTCGCCCGCGGCGCGGCCCGCATCGCCAAGGCGGCCGCCGAAGCCGTGGCCAAGGTCGCCGAGAAGGTCAAGAGTGCCGTGGCCGCCATCGTGACGCGGTCGAACACCGACAGAAACATCGATGCGTTGGTGAAATACACCAAACAGGCACTTGATGATTTCGACAATGGCACGATCGGCCTTAGCCAAAAGCAGCTGAAAGCGCTGAGGGACAATCCCAATCTTTACGATGCGTTCAAAGGGAGTGTTCTCGATGCGCAGGTGAAGAAGCTGGTGAACGAGGATGCATCGCTGAGAGACCTAACAACGACGGGCCTTTTCAAATATGGCCCCGACTTCGTCAACGCTGCACCCAAAGCGGGACAGGCACCTTGGTACGATTTAACAACAATGAAGCAATGGGCCGGGCACGCTAAATATGAAGCGACGCACGGCGGACCTGGAGGCGGAATTATCTGGAATTCGCCTGGAGGAGTGACGTATGTCCCGCCAAAGTAGTGAATTGCGCAGCCGTTGGGATGAGGCGACGACAACGTTCGTCCTAGACTCGTTGATGCGCGGGCGGCCGACATCGCCGCATGGAACCTACGACAATCGCGTTGATCTCCGAGGCCTGACGATCGAGGTCCCGAAGCGATCCAAGGTGAACGACAACCTTGAACGCGTCTCGAAGATTTACGAGTTCAACAAGGCGGCCATCAAAAATGTTGATTTCAGTCACTCTCAGCTTCCAGAGTGGCGAGTGCTGACGTCCTCCTTCACCGATTGCCTGTTCGAAAGCTCGAACTTACCCTCCCTGCGGACCTATTCGGCTAAGTTCACCCGTTGCTCATTCCGGGATTCGCTGATGCGAGAAGCCTCGTTGGGTGCTCCCGAAGGTGCGAAGAATTCCGGAGGCGTCTACGAGGACTGCGACTTTACAGGCGCTGACCTCCGAGATATCAATACCGATCACGGCCGATTTACGGGTTGCGTATTTGTTGGAACTCAATGGCGAAATACGCGGATGCTCACCGCGGTCTTCGAGAACTGCGACTTCCGTGAGGCAGTGATCAGCGAAGTCTTCTTCGACGGCCGGAAAATCACGGACAAGGGCCCTGCCGGTCTGGGTGAGAACAAGCTGAAGGGCTGTGATTTCTCGACTAGCCGGCTTGATGGAACGAGTTTCCTCGCGATTGATTTTAGGAATCTGATCCCGCCCCGCGGCAGTCAATATGTGTTGGTACAGGACTATCCAGCTCGGGTCAAGGTTGCAATGGACCGGCTGAAAGCTAACGGGAGCAAGGACGCATCGTGGCTCGCGATGCGCTACGACATGGAATTCAAGGCGTCGACGTTCTTGCCTAGCGACGCCACCGGGATGCTCGACTTCGGAGGGTTGTCGGAATCCGAAGCGAGGTTGCTAGCTGCTGTTTTCGAGGTAGAGGCGCCACCGCTCGCCTGACGATGCTGATGCGAGTGGCGGACGGCGAGACATCAGGTCTTGCCCATTGGCGCAGTACGGCGACGGGTGTCCCGTGTGCCCCCCAACCGGCGCTGAGCGCGAAACTGCGTTCACGAATGAATGCCGCTGATCCAGCCACTTGTGCCGCGGTCCGAGGCCGAGACTTGTGAACCGAAGGCCATAGTGAACCCGAGACGTCTTGCCGGGGCGCCAACCTGGTCTGGCTACATGCACGATCCCGACACCGCATTTAGTGAGGCGGACCTCGGCGGAGGGAACTTTCTGCGCAGGAGGGTGTGAAGTGCGCAGTATGCTCACTCCAGCGTCATTTGCTCGGGGGATGGGGGTCTCATGTCGGAGTCGCTGCGGGTAGTGCCCGAGGATCTGCATTTGTCTGCGTCAACGGTGGATATGCACGCCGACGACATGCGGACTAAGCATGGCACTGCTGATAGCCGTGTTGAGGAGTCGATGGCCGGCCTCCCTGCAGGTGCCGCCGCCGCGTTGGGTGCGAAGCTAACCGAGTGGCAGGCGGCTACTGGCGTTCTCTACGGCAACATGGCGGGCCACAGCGATGGACTCCGCATGGGGGCGATGAACTACTCCCAGAACGACGAGACTGGCGCCGACAACATCACGAACGCCGGCAGACAGATTCCCGAATCAGGTCTTTAGCCACCTGGCATCGTTGTGACGGTTTCGATTGCCGATATCGATCGGTGGGATGCTGGTGATGTCCGGGAGGTGTTCCACGCCACCCGGAGTCGCGCTGAGGCGGCGTTCGAAGCGGCCAACGGTATTGCGACCTTGCCGGCGTTTGGGACATGGGGCGGGACGGCATCGGATGCCGCCAAGAGCGCGATCGAGGCAACACGCAAGGACCTGGACGCTCACGGTAACGAGGCATTAGCAGTGTCTCAGGCCGCATCGCGAGCTGCCGAGGACATCGAGCAGGTCAAGAACGACCTTGCTGCATTCCGTGCGGACGCTGAGAAGCTCGGCATGGCAATCGATTCCGCGACCAGTTCGGTCGTAGCAGGGCCCGGCGCCGCGGGCGCGCCCCCGATGGAGATCGAGCTCAAACGCGAACAGCTCCAGCCACGGCTGGACGCCATCTTGGCAGAAGCGGCGAAGGCCGATACCGAACTGACCCACGCGATCAACATGGCGATTGGCAAGGACCCAATCCCAGCGCAAACGGGTACTGCCGGTAACGGATTGCCGGGAAGCGGCAATGGGCAGCAAGGGCAACCGGTCAACCAACAGTCTGGGACCGCAGGCGCACCTGGCTCAAGCACTGACTTCCTGAATCAGTTGCGCAATGAGATGAGTCAGCCCGGGCCTGGGGGTGTGCCGCCGGCGGGCGTGGCGGCTCCGGCGCTCGATCCTGCTAGCCCGCAAGGCAAGGCTGCTGCCGATCAGATGCGCAAGCTCCTCCAGGAGCAAGGCGTGCCGCCAGATCAGATCGACGCCAGGATCGCCGATGTCTTCGCCCGAGCACAGCAGCCGCTGCCTGCCCCGCCGAAACCGGGGTCGCCTACCAAACAACCGGCACCCGGGCTTGGTGAGCAGCTTGGCGATGCCTTCAACGACTTCACCAATGAGGTTCACGAGGGCTTCTACGATCGGCTCGACCAAACTGTCGGTTCAGCTGAGCAGACGCTGCATACAGCCCAGAATCTGACCGGGACCGGGGGAGATGGACGCCCCGGCGTCATGGACTCGTGGAAACAGGTCTTCGAGGACAACGCCAAGAGCGTGTTGTCTGATCCGTTGCGTGCGATGGCCGGCCCGGGGAACTCGCTTGCAGAGTTCGGCGCGGTTCCCGGCGAGCTCTCGCAGGCGATCGATAATCCAGGCCACTACGTCGGAGAGAAGCTTTTCGACGGGACGGCGATGGCCGCCACGGCGCCGTTTGGCGGTGAAGGTGCTCTGGGGCGGGCGCTGTTCCCTGAGCTGCGCGCTGCCGAACACGGGGTGCTCCCGGAAGTGACCCACGGCGCCACACCAGGTATTCCGCAAAATGTGGTTGACCTGCCGCCTGCAGTCGAGCACCCACTAGGCAGCCCGCTCGGCGGTAGCCATGACCTGCCGAGCGTGGGGGATCACTCGCCGCCCGCGGGGCACCTACCGCCGCACGGTGACCCTGGATCGTTTGGCTATGACGCCGACGGAAACCGCCTACCGTACGCCAACGGCGGCAGGCCCGACTTCGCGCCCAACCAAGTTGAAGACACCTGGCATATCTCACGCAATGAGCAGTTGGGGCAAATTGGCGATGGTCTGCTCGATCTGCCGACGCCTGCGTCCGATCAGCAGTGGGTTCTCCTGCATCCAGATGGCCCCACAGGGGCGGATTGGACGGTTGAGAATGGACATCGCCTCATCGAGTGGCAACCCGGTGACCCTCGAAAAGGGTTGTGGGACATGGGTCACGTCCCAGGCGAGGAGTACCGTATCAGCAAAGACGACTACCTGAGGGGCGATCTGACCTACAAGGAGTTCCTAGATATCTACCGAGATCCGAACAATTATCGGGTGCAGGACCCTTATAGGAACCGATCCCATATTGATGAGGGACCATGAGCAAAAAGATGGGACGGAGTGCACATTGAGTCTCCTATACGCTGCTCAGAGGGCGTCCTACGACGAGTTCCTCAAGGAATACACACCTGAGGATGCCACGCGGCTATGGTCGGGCGGCCGGCCTCTGCTTTTCAAATCGGTGTCCAACCGCGACGTCGAGGCACGTGTCGCGATCACGATGCGGCTTCTCGACGACGGTGCCGATCCGTCAGTGAATTCGGAGGGCATTAACGTCCTGCACGTGTTGTTCGATCAGCGCACACATGACACCGCTTACGAGGCGCCGATGCTGCGTCGCCTGATTGAAGGGGAAGCGGATATCAACCTCTTCTCGAAGCGATCCGGCCCACCGTTGGCTGTCCTCATCCAGCATGGGCCGTCACCTGAGAGCGAGCGTGTCCCTTTCTACGATGTTCTCTTTGAGCAACCGAATCTTGACCTGACGAGCCGCTACTTGCGCGACTTGATTTTCAACTCGGCGTGGAACTTGCCGCTTCTGCGTGAACGCGTGTTGGCGTACGAGGCTTCGCGAGACCAGGCGTAGCCCCAGTGCGCGAATACATCGAGTTCATCCCCAAAGCCGGTGCATGCCTTGCTACGACGAACGTGATGGAGCGCCGGGGCAAGGTGCGTTGGATGTGGAGGCGACCGTCGCAGACTGGCGTCGACAATGGCTGGCGGATCATGAGCGAGATCGACACCTCTGAGTATTTGAACGAGCGCACTAACTGGCAGATCGTGGATTACAACGACGTCTGCTACATCGAGCCTGCACTCGTCGGTATCTGGGATTTCGAGGTAGGGTCCGATCTTGAGATCGTTCGAGATGAACGCGGTATCACCATCTACGACACGCCGACGGGTCGCCAGATTCCGGTCGAGAACTTCTACGTACCACCGCGGTTCCGGGCAGATCCACAATGACCTGACCGCCTGGTCCAGGGCCCAGCCGGCGGTCACACACCACGGCGCGAAAACTGCCGAGAGTCGTTGTGACACTTCGGACGGGCCGCATACGCGCCGGCGTCGAGGACCTCGGTGCTGGAAAGACGTCGTCCCGCCATGGCTACGGGCCCACCGGGATGAAGCCTTGACCGAACTTGGGGGAGTTTCGCTTGACTAAGGCGATGAGGCTTCGAATCGGCAATGCCAGTGCGAATCCGTAACCGCCGTCTGGCCGTGTTGTGAACCCGAGGTTGAGCCCCAAGAGCTTTGGGCCAGCATCGCTGTTTCCAACCCACGCTGCGCCGCTGTCCCCTGGCAGCCCCACCAGCGTCGACTCCATCCGCGACCGCCAGGGATAATCAGGATTGGTTGCAATGCTGGTGATGGTGCCTTCGGTTTTGTTCGTTCGGATGCCGTACTTCTTGACGTAGTCCCCGACCTCTGGATTGCCAAACTTCGTGAAATACGCGTCCTGTGTGTAGGTGTTGCGGGACAACAGGATAAGCGTGACTCCGTAGGAGCGGTTGTCGAAATCATCAGGGGTGAGATGGGCAACGGTGCCAATGAGGGTGCCATCGTGGCTGTACACCCGTTGGTCTGGCTCGTCGGCACAGTGCCCAGCCGTGACGGCTAACCGGTCACCATTGTCGTTGGTGGCGATGAAGCCGAGACTGCAGCCGTGGGCGCCGATGTTGAGTTCAGTACCGGGTACGAGCCCCACCTGCGCCTGCACGACTGGTGGCGCCAGGACTGCGATGACTGTCGTGACGCCTAATGCAATAAGCGCGCGCAGCAGTAGAACCCCCACGATTCCCGGCCTTCCCCTCCAGATATCGGTGCTGGGTGAAACCTAACACTGAGCGCCGACACTCTCGCTGTGACTCGTTGCTCGCGGGTCTGCAGTGAATCGAAAGGTGAACCTGTTGTCTGGCATCGCCACGGCGGGAACTAGTTCCAGGCGGGCGGGTTATCGAGAAACCTGGAGCTGCGGTTGGCGCGTCCGCTACTGGCTGTCACCGTTGGAGCAGACCCCTGAGGGACGACCCCCAATGATGCGGGTTCTTGATCGTGCGTCTACTCGAACCCCGTCCCACCTCGCGGGCCCTCGGACATTGATGTCGCCCGGTATGTCCGGCCCTGCGGCGAGCCCACCGGCTTCACGGCAATTAAGGCCATTTCGAACCCACGCCTGGTGTGAGCCGGCCGCCCGTGCACGGCGTGTCTAAGTCATGTGACCTCATGAAATGACCGTTGAATCTCCTTAACCGGTGGCGGAGCTACCGTCGTTGCTGGGGAAGGGCATGCCCTTCCGAGGGCAGATTCCCTGCACGACCGGGGATCTGTCGTTTGTCAGATTTTCCGCGAGAACGCCACGTGGACGCTGCCTCGGCCGTCGTAGTTTGTGATCGGGTCGCTGACAGTGAATCCCATGCGGCGATGGTACGCCTGTGAGCCGGTGTTCGACACGGATGTGATCGCCTGAACCGTCCGGCGGCGGTGCTCACGGATGACGGCGAAGAACCGCTCGTACAGGTCCGTGCCGAGTCCGCGACCCCGATGATGAGGGTCGACACCGATGAAGTGGATGTAGGCCTCATCGGGTCGGGACTGGGACAGGAAGCCGATCAGAAACGCTACCAATCGGTCCTCGTCACGTACGATCAGGCTTGTATCAGTGAAGTGCTGGAAGAAGAATCTGGGCACAAGCGCTGCCCGTTGTGAGCTTCGAGCCTTCGCTCCGGGATAGTCCCACCAGCGGTCAAGCGCGGCAACGACATCGGGATAGTCCCGCTCGGTTGACGTCCGATAGCTCAATTCGATCACATACCGACCCTATGTGGAAAAACGCACCGCGCATCCAGGCGAATGATCCTCAACCCCCTGGGATACCGCAGAAATAGTCACGACCTTTGAGTATCCGCGCGATGTCCACCGAGTCCTCGGGGTATAGGCGCCGCGATATCAAAGGATATTACAACGAGCGTATGGTCTCTTGGGACGCTGCGGTGTCACCTTTAGTTTGCCAGTTCTGCCAGCTGGTACAGTTACCGATCGGCAAATGATGGACGAAGGAGTATGTCATGGCTGAGCGAGTTGTGCGTCAACTAATTGACGATATCGATGGTTCCGAAATTCCAGATGGTGCGGGTGAGCGTGTGGTGTTTTCCCTGCGCGGCACCGAGTATCAAATCGACCTTTCCAAGGCGAATGTCGCCAAGTTGGAGAAGGCGCTGAAACCCTATATTGAGGCTGGTTCGAAGCTTCGAGGGCGCGGTGTCCGTCGCGCCAAATCGGTTCGTGCGACTGGTCCGTCCGGCCGGGAGCAGCTCGCTGCGATCAGGGAATGGGCACGTAGCAATGGTTACGAGGTGTCTGACCGGGGACGGATTAAGGCCGAGATCGTGGAAGCATTCGAGGCCGCTCACTAGGACTTTTCCGGCACGATGCGAGAGGTGCGGCGAATCGAAGAGTGGTGGTCGGATCTTGATGAGCAGATTCTTCGGTGGATGGGTGAATAACATCTGATCGCCGGTCGCTGACTATTCCCTAGAGGAGATCGAGGGGCTCGGTAGGTCGCCGAAGTCTGCTGACTATTGGGATCGAGACGGCGAGGTCTATCTACCGGCTGAAGCGGTGAAATGGATCGCCATTTCGCAGGATTAGAAATGGTTCGCCAAATCTAAGGATTGAACCCGCGGGCAGCGTACCCTGGGCGTAACTTCGGCGCGGCTGGGCACGCCTGGCGGTAGGAGTCGGTCGTTCGACTCGTGACGGCACTGTCTGCACGGGCTTGCCGTTCCGCCGGATCCGGTGTCCAAAGTGTCTGGCTTCCAGGGTGAATGCACTCGCCTGCTTCAGGTCCTCGGTCCTGCGCAAGCGTCGGCGACTGCTTCAGTATGCCAGGCGATACATCAATTGCGTGAGTGCCTTCGAGCAGCAGCATTCGGCAGTGTGGCGTGGGATCCAGTAGCCTACGGATCACCTCGGCTCCGGATTTGAGTTCGCTCGCGTTCGGAGCGCGGGTGCTGTCCAGGGACACGAGCCTGAGGAGGGTACCTGGCGCGGCGAGATGCCATGCCGTTCAAACAGTTCGGGCGCCCACGATAGCGTCGTTGTTCCTCGGTGTTCCGCTAAAGGTTCCTTCAAAGTGAAAGGTCTATCGCCTCCGAGATGACTTTCGCAGCGTGAGGAAAGGACTCTGGATCAGGGCCCGCGTAGTTCATACGAATGAACTGACCGGTGGGCTCAGCTGGAAAGTACTCGGTGCCCGGTCCCACGAGCACTCCGTTTGCTTTGCAGTCGTCAATGACTGAGCGGAGATTAACGGCATCGGGAAGTTGCGCCCAAAGGTTCAGGCCCCCTTTTGGTACTGCGGACACCGTGACATTCTCTGCGTGCTCACGGAGGCTATCAACGAGTAGGTCTCGGCGAACGCGCAGATTGCGGTGAAGGTGTCGAATATGCGTCTGCCAACCAGGCTGTGTCACAACATCGATCGCCACCTGCTGAAGAACCTTACTTACGTATATGGACTCCACTTGAAGATCTGACAAGATTCGCTTGCGTGCCGGACCGCGCGCAATCAGACCCGCAACACGGACTGCCGGCGACACACTCTTCGTCAATGACCGGACGTACACTACGTGGCCGTTCGTATCTCGTGAGAGCGCTGACCGAGGAGCGGCGTCGATCCCGAAGTCGTGGGCCGAGTCGTCTTCAACGATGAACGCTTGATTTGCGCGGACTACCTCTAGAACGGCGTCGATGGTCTGCGTGTCCCATAACGCTCCTGTGGGACTTCCGAAACTTGGCTGAGCGTAGAAAGCTCGCGCGCCAGTCTGCTTGAACGCCCGTGCGAGGACTTCTGGGTCCGGGCCCCCAATACCAGTAGGTATTGGTATTGCACGAGCACCAGTTTGCGCCACCGCAAGTATTGCACCCCAGTAGGTGGGCGACTCTACGATCACCGGCTGGTCGGGACCGACGAGTGCGCGAAAAGCTGTGCATAGGGCCCCCTGACTTCCTGGGACAATGATTACGTCCGCTGCCGATGGGGGCGAGAATCCGGCGAGGGTCGAAGCAGCCGCTTCCTGCGCGAACCACTGCCGAAGCTCCGCTACCCCCCTGGTCGGAGGGCGTGCTACGAGCGCATCGGTGCGAGCCGCACGCACAAACGCAGACCGCAAGAGATGGTGGGGAAATAGTGAAGTATTGGGATATCCGTTGTGGAACGAACTTTCGTCGCCCGTCGCCGATTCGAGTGCGGCGGGCAGCACCGGCAGTTGATGAGCAAGAGAGCCTAGCGCAGCAGTCTGCCACGAATAGTCTGCTGGCTGTGGCGCATGAAAAGTGCGCACGAATGCACCGACGCCGTTCTGTGTCTCAATGAGCCCGGCAAGTGTCAACTGCTTCAGGGCTTGCTGCACCGTACCGAAGCTGACGTGATGTTCCGATACAAGCTGCCGCGTGGTTGGCAGCCTCGCGCCCGGCGGTGCAGTAGCGATCCAGCCGCGAAGGGATTCCGCAAGTTGCGTTGCCCTGCTATCGTTAGCCATGACGACGAAGGGTAGCGCTACCATAAATCTGCGTCAACCGCTTCCCAAGTATGACCGGGCTGGACTCTCATGGGGATTGACCGGAGTCGCCGCGTTCTCCCTGACAGTTCCCTTGACCCGCGTGTCAGTCCAAAACTCGGGCCTGTCAGCCCTTTTCGTCGGTTCGGGACGAGCGGTCGTGGCGGCAATTCTCGCCGCGCTGGTACTGATGATTACCAGGCAGACTCGTCCCTCAGGACGTCAGTGGCTACGTTTGGCAGTCGTTGCGGCAGGGGTCGTTGTCGGCTTTCCGCTTCTAACCTCCTACGCGCTCACAATCGCGCCAGCGAGTCACGGCGCGGTGGTGATTGCCATCCTTCCTGCCGCTACGGCTGTTGCGTCGGCAGTTCGCGCAAGGGAACGTCCATCTCTGTCGTTCTGGGTGATGGTCTGTATAGGCACCGCCGCCGCCATCGGTTTCGCCGCCGCACAAGGCGGTGGGTGGACAGGACTTGGGCAGGCCGACCTAATGCTGTTCGCGGCAGTGGGTTTCGCTGCAGTTGGCTATGCCGAAGGCGGCATGTTGGCGCGGGAACTTGGCGCCTGGCAAACGGTCTCCTGGGCTCTGATTGTGGCGTCGCCACTGATGTGTGTGCTTACGGCAGGATCGATGAGTCACGGTGTCCCACAGGGGTCAGGATTGCAGTGGTTGGCTTTTGCGTATCTCGCAGTAGTGAGCATGTTTCTTAGCTTCTTTGCGTGGTTTCGCGGGCTTGCGATTGGTCCTATGACTATCGTTAGCCAGGTTCAGCTCTTGCAACCTGTCATGAGCATCGCTTGGGCTATGTTGTTGTTAGGCGAAAAGATAACTTGGCAGACCGTAACTGCCGGTTTATTTGTAATCTTGTCCGCGGGAAGCGCGATACGGATGCGCTCCGCAAAGCCGGCCAACGATCGACGGCGTATTCTCCGGCGGCGACGTACTGCATCGCTGATCGGTCCAGACCAACCTGCGCGGAGCGGCACCGATCAAGTTACAAAAATTGGCTAAAATACCGGTCTTTGCTACCGGAAACTACTCATTCTGAGTGCTTCAACGATCAAACAGGGGATAATGTGGGGGGCCACTTTTCGTGAGCAAGGTCGAGTACGAGACGTTAATCCATCACAGGGACATCGCTGGCACAAATGTGTCGGGGTGGCCCGGTCGGGCGGTGAAGGACGCCGAGCAAACAGTCCTAAACCCAGAGTTCCCGTGCATCTTTGCCAGGAATGCGATGAAGAAGCAACTGGGATACTTTATCTTTGTATCGGGACTCATGCCAGAAAATATGCGCAGACTTGGCGGCGCAGTCGAGCGCTACGTGAAGATATCGCAAGAATGGACGGGGCATCTCGACACGGCGTATCCCCTCTTAATTGCGGTCGCACCGTCCGCCACGCCGGCCTCTTCGATTGAGGGATACCACGGGTACGGCTGGAAGATTCTTCAAGCACTCCACGATATTGACACTGCCCCGTGGCCATCTGAGGTGAGTCATGACCCTAATAGCGCAGAGTGGTCGATGTGCTTTTCTGGAATGGCGCTATTTGTCAACATGAGCTGTCCCGAGCACGTAGCGCGGCGCAGCCGCAATCTCGGATCCAGTCTGTTTCTCGTCATCAATCCAAGAGACCGGTTTGACGTGTTCGCTGGCCAGAACCCGAGTGGTCGAAATACACGCAGACGAATCCGGACGCGGATCCATAGCTACGACGATCTCGCGCATTCGCCGTATCTAGCCGAATACGGTACAAACAGCCTGGAATGGCGACAGTACGGCCTATACGAGCACAATAATTCCATCAGTCAAAAGTGCCCATTCGAACCAGCATTGCAACTGCAAACCGAAATTAAAGACCGACTTTCCACAGGCGGGAAATCATGATCGATCTAATCGTCTCAACTGGGCGAGTTGCTGACCGCGTAGACGGTCTGGGGTTGGGAGCGCTACTGACTGGGCAGGCGCTCGAGCGGCGATACGGAGTCGAAGCGCGGTTCGTTGGCGTTAACGCTCAGATTGAGCAGGATGACTGGGAAAAGAGCCTTCCTGCGGCGGCAACGACTCTGAGCGCGGTGCAGGAAGAGGTCAAACGATCGTTGAGCGTCCCTGACAGAACCACACTGATGGTGGCCAGCACGTGTCCGACGAGTTTGGCCTCGCTTCCAGTTGTCGCGCAGCAGATCCCCGACGTCACGGTGCTGTGGATCGATGGACACGCAGATTTCAACACCCCCAACACGACGGAGTCGGGCTACCTCGGTGGCATGGTGTTGGCCGCTGCATGTGGTCTCTGGGACAGCGGTTACGGAGCTGGAATCTCTCCGTCACGAGTGATCGTCGCGGGAGCGCGGGATATCGACCCAGCTGAGAAAGTACTGCTCGCATCGGCCGGCGTCTCGGTACTTGGCCCGGCTGAGGCGACACCGGACGCAATACGGGAGTTGACGGGTTCGTCTGACGTTTGGATTCACATCGATTGGGATGTCCTCGAACCTGGCTACATCCCGGCTGAGTACGCGCTACCAAATGGTTTAGTTCCGGTCCAGGTGCGGGAGATCCTCGAGTGCATACCACCGAAACAAGTCCGGGGGCTCGAACTTGCCGAATTCCTACCGCCGGCGAACGAGACGGTCAGGACGCATGCATTGGAGACGATTCTGCGAACTATAGAGCCCATCACACTGGGGTCAAATCTGGTGACAGCCGAAGCAGGTTAGCAGGCTGAATATGAACTTCACCAAGATGCAAGGTGCGGGGAACGACTTTGTCGTACTCGATCTTGATAGTCAGGAACCGCCTTCTCGGGACCAGTGTCGCGCCATAGCCGATCGAGCGACAGGGATCGGTTGCGACCTCATATTGGGAGTTAGTCGCCCGAGAACTGATGAGGCGGTCGCCCAATACGAGATTTGGACAGCCGATGGCGAGAACTCTTCGCAGTGCGGCAACGGAGCTAGGTGCGTCGCAGCATGGATTGTCCGGCGGGGTCTGACCACAGAGACGTCGTTCGCAATAGATAGTCCCGTTGGAACTCACCAAATCCAGCGTCTCGGCGCTACGCGCTATCAGGTATCACTCGGCGAACCGCATTTCTCGCCAGGCGGGATAGGTCTCCGGGGCGAGACGACAGAAAAGGAACACTACGCGGCAACCGTTGCCATCGGCGGCGTGTCCGAAGAACTTCAATATGGGGCAGTATCGGTTGGTAACCCGCATGTAATCATCGAATACGATTCCGTCGCAGACCTCCCTGTCAACATTCTCGGACCGACTATTCAGAGTCTAGAAATGCTGCCGTACGGAGTGATAATCAATTTCGTGCAGGTCTTAAGCGAATCGCAACTTCGATTGCGCGTGTACGAATTCGGTGCTGGCGAGACCCGTTCATGCGGAACGGGTGCGGTGGCTACAGCCGTATACATGATGCGTAACGGTCGCGTGAAGTCGCCCGTCTATGTCCAAATGGACGGCGGCGAGTTAGAAGTGAATTGGGACGGCCCAGGTTCGCCAGCCAGTCTCATCGGTAACGCTCAGTTTGTGTTCGAAGGAAGGCTCATCTAGATGACGATCTACGAGAATATTGTCGATACGATCGGCAGGACACCGATTGTTAAGCTGCACCGTATCGGCCCTTCGTCGGCGAATTTGTACGTGAAGATCGAATCTTTCAATCCGGGTGGCTCGGTAAAAGACAGATTGGCCTATGCAGTAATTCTCGACGCCGAGAAACGTGGGGATCTTCAGCCGGGCGACACGATAGTCGAATGTACCTCCGGTAACGTAGGTATTGCCCTAGCGATGGTATCGGCGGCACGCGGATACAAATTCGTCGCAGTCATGTCCGACAGCTATTCCATGGAGCGGCGAAAGCTGATGCGCGCATACGGTGCAAAAGTGCTTCTCTTCCCCGGCGAGAAGGGAACCAGCGGGGGCAACGCGATCGCAGACGAACTGGCGGAGCGGCACGGGTGGTTCCGTCCTCGCCAGTTTGATAACTTCGCGAACCCCGCATACCACCGAGAGACGACTGCTGCCGAAATCTTGCAAGACTTCGCAGGGAAAAGGCTGGACTATTTTGTTGCCGGGTTTGGTACTACTGGAACAATTACCGGTGTGGGACAGATGCTGAAGCTGGCCCGGCCTGACGTTCGGGTCGTTGCGTTGGAACCCGCCAACGCGGCGGTGCTGCAGGGCCAACCATGGCATCTGCACAGGTTGCAGGGGTTAGCGCCCAACTTTGTCCCCACGATCTTGGACCAATCTGTCATAGATTCTTTGACGACCGTAGACGAAACGGACGCCCGTGACATGGCGCGGCGGCTCGCGAGTGAGGAAGGGATCTTTGTCGGCCTGTCCGCGGGTGCCGCGGCGGTCGCTGCGATACGCGTGGCTGGGGAGGCACCGCGAGGGTCAACAATCCTTGCCATGTTGCCGGACACGGGGGAGCGCTACTTATCGACATTTCTCACCGAAGGCATGAATGAGGGGTCGGACGACGAGTGGCTGAGCGACCTCGAAGAACCACAGGTTCCGGATCATGCACACGCCTGAACTCGCAGTCAGAAGTGACCATGATCTCCTGATCAATGCCGGCTTGCCGAAAGGCGATTTCGAGTGGTTCGGACCCGGAACCCAATTCCATTGGCTGCCAGACGATTACCAAACTAAGAGTGGTGCGAGCCTGCCTGGTGCGCGCCTAGCCTTCGAAACAGCGGGACGATTGAACCCGAGCCGCTCGAACGCCATTCTGGTATTCACCGGCTTATCTCCGAGTGCCCACGTGACATCGACGTCGGAGGATCGCCGAGCCGGCTGGTGGGAGCGAATGGTCGGGCCGGATCGCTACGTGGATACGAATCTATGGTTCGTCATATGCATCAACACAATAGGCAGTTGCTTTGGATCGAGTGGCCCCGCTTCCGTAAATCCAGCAACAGGACGACCTTACGGCCGCGAGTTCCCGCCCGTCGACCTGGATGACACAGCGGATGCGGCGGTCAATCTCCTCGACGATCTTCAGATCGACGAACTTGCCTGTGTCATCGGTACATCTATGGGCGCAATGACCGCTCTATCCTTCTTCGCCGCACACCCCGATCGCGCGCGGACACATGTAAACATATCTGGGGCGCTCCATGCCAGTCCGCAGTCACTTGCCATTCGGTCGATTCAGCGTGAAGTGATCCGCAACGATCCCTTCTGGCGTCGCGGGAATTACACGACGAACGAGTCTCCAAAGGCAGGGATGGCGGCGGCTCGCAAGCTTGGCCTACTTTCCTATCGATCAGCGGACGACTGGGACCGAAAGTTCGGCCGTGCACGGATGGGGAACGACGCTGATCAATTTGTCGTAGAAAGCTATTTGCAGTCGGAAGCCGAGAAATTCAGTAATCGGTTTGATCCAAATTCCTATATATGTTTGAGCCAGGCGATCGATAACTTCGACTTTATGTCGAAGTTGGAGGTCCTGCGGACGCAAAGACAAAAAGTCTCGGTATTGCGGGCATGTCTGGTCCTGGGTGTCGACTCAGATCTGCTCTTCCCTCTGGCACAACAGCGCTCGGTCGCCCAAGTCCTGGCGGCCGAAGGGTTCGACGCCACCATCGTGCCGGTCAACTCGACCGCCGGTCACGACGCATTCCTGGTTGCTATTGACCAATTTGGCGCGCACATCGAGGGACTTCTGAATTCCGCCCGACGAGAGGTCAAAGAGTGTCTTCAAACTTAGTTGCGTTGACTACCGGCTCAACGCGGGGCTTGGGTTTCGAGACAGCTACCCAACTCGCTCGGCGCGGTGTCACCAGTATTCTGAGTGGGAGAGCCCAGTCAGACATTGATTCAAAGAAGCGGCTGTTGCGTGATCGGGGTATCGAGGTAGAGACGGTGCTTTTGGACATCACAGATGACGACTCTGTATCGTCTGCGGTAGCCGATATAACTCAACGGTTTGGCCGTTTGGATATTCTCATAAATAATGCTGGCGTTCGAATCGAGGAATACGGGAAATTTCCATCAGACCAGCCCCTAGAAGCCTGGTTCGATACTTTTAGAACCAATCTCTTCGGAACGGTCCGAATCACGAATGCTCTTCTGCCTCTACTCCGACTTTCGCCGCGGGGCCGCATCGTGAATGTTTCGAGCTTGCTGGGTTCCGTCTCCACACACGGTGATCGGTCATCGTATATCTACGACGACGAATTCAAGTCGCTGCCAGCATACAGCGCGTCCAAGAGCGCGCTGAATTCGTGGACAGTCCACCTAGCGTACGAGTTGCGCGAAACCGGCATAGAAGTAAATTCCGTTCATCCGGGGTATTCGATCACTGATATGAATGACGGAAAGGGCCTATTCGAGGCTCGAGACGGCGCGCGTACTGCCGTCGAAACGGCCCTTTCGGAAGATTCCGTCGGGTCGGGGCGCTTCCTCCATATGGCGGAAGAGATCGCCTGGTAACTGCGCAACTAGAGGAGGTTATTCTGTGGTGAAAATTGCGCTCGTGACTGACGAGAAAAGTCTGTCCATCGACCACGACATGCCGATATTACTCGCAGAGTGTGCGCGGAGGGGTGTTTCGGCTGACGTATGTAGTTGGCGTGATTCTGGCGTCGACTGGTCGGTCTATAATTTGGTTATACCCAGATCGCCGTGGACATATATTGACCACTTGGCGGAGTTCCTCGGCTGGTGCCATGCGGTAGAAGCCATCACAACGCTAGTTAATCCTGCCTCCGTGGCTGAGTGGGGTCTGCGCAAAACATACTTGAAGGATCTAGGCAATCGTGGTATTCCCATACCGCCCACATTCATCCTGGAGGAGTATACGGCGGAAACTGCACGTGACGCGTCGAGCTTCATCGTTGAACACGGCGATTCTACGTCGTTTGTCGTGAAGCCGTGCATTGGTGCGTATTCAGCGGGTGTTAGACGCATGGAAAGTGACAAACCTAAGGAGATACTGCGGTATGTGCAGCAGCTAGTGTCGGCGGGCATTGGTGCTTTGATGCAGCCATATCTTGATTCAATTGATCTGTTAGGTGAAATCAACCTTATCTACTTCGACGGCAGCTACAGTCATGCTATAGCAAAGCGTCCTATGCTGCTTAGCGACGGAACAGTCCACGTCCCGACACTCGATATGCGAGAAACTGCAATTCCAACGGATGCTGAGAAGAAAGTCGCTGAGTTGGTTCTGTCGGCAGCTGTCGACCACCTTAGGTTATCGAGCCCTCTTCTTTATGGCCGTGTCGATCTAGTTCGCGATGACCGGGGGCGGCCCCAAGTGTTGGAAATGGATATATGTGAACCGTCGCTCAATCTCGGCTTCAACTCGGGAGCGGCCACTCTGTTCCTAGACGCAATTCTTCTGCGGCTAAGGGCGTCGGACGGATCTACAACGTTTTCAGGAGAACTTCGAGCCGTCGAGAAGCTTCGCATCGAACGTTGAATGTGCAGATTTCTCAACACAACACGGATAAGGACAGTAGATGACGACAGGTAACGTACTTCTAGACAACCTCTTGCTTCTAGCGGAAACGCAACCGGATTCATGCGCCCTCATAGATGCGAGCGACGGTTCGCGCCTGACCTTTCGCGAGTTGGTTAATACAAGTGCCGCTGCGGCAGATTGGCTGCGGGCCAACGGAGGAGTACCCAACACGAACGTGATCTTGACTATCCCGTTAAGCAAGCTATTCGTACAACTGTGCTTCGGGGCTTTCATGAATGGCATGGTTCCCGCTCTGTTGGACGCGTCGGCTCCTTCGCATGCGCTCAGCCCGTGCGTCAAGGAGCTTTCCGCTTCGCTGTGGATATCCAGCGGCACTGCAGGTGATGTCGGTGAGTATACGACCGTAGACTGCCAGGAACGCTTCTATGAGCTTTACGAGTACAAGGTCCACTCTGACCGGAAGAGCATCCTCGATCCAGTTTTGATTCTGTACACGAGTGGGACCACGGGTATTCCGAAAGGAGTGCCCTGGACCGGCCGTGAGCTGAGCTCACAGATTGAGTTGTATGCCCGAGATGCGGTAAGCCGGGAGTTCTGTTTATTCGGGCACCTGGCGCTGGTCGCTATCGCAATGGGTCGCACCGCCGTGCTTCCATGCGTAACCTCACTCCAACCTCAGCTCGTAGATATCTCAGCAGTCGCACAACAGATGTCGGATTACGGTTCGGACTACGTGTTTGCATCGCCGCTATTTTGGGATCGTCTGATCAAATTCGTTACATCTACGGACAACAAGTCCAGTATTGATATTGGGATTGCGGCCACTGCGGGATCGGCGGTTAGCGGGCGGCTGATTGAGCGCTTTCAAGTTGCATTCCCGGCAACACAGATGCGGATTCCATACGCAAGCACTGAGGTCTTAATGCCGATTACCTCGATATCGGCAGAGGACTACATCTACTTAAGTCGGCTGTATGCCTACAGCGGTCGAGGCGTACCACTCGGAAGGGAATCCGAGGGCATGTATGTAGAGATTGTTCCTACAGATTTTGATCGCGCGGAATTCTCTGCCCGCGACTGTATCTTGGAGGCCGGCGATATCGGTGAGATCCTGGTCACGGGCCCGCGCGCCACCCAGAGGTACTTCCGACGCACTGAAATCGAGGCACATGCAAAACTTCGTGATGTACTGACTGAACGAATATGGCATCGAACGGGAGATATGGGCTTCAAGGACGAGTCCGGGTGTCTATGGTTTGTCTGCCGAAAGAAGGACGTCGTATCTACGCCGTTTGGTGTGGTCTATCCCGATGCCCTGGAGCAGATGTGGAATATGTCGACAGGAGCTACATTGAGTGCGGTCGTGTATTCGCAAAAGGTCGACCGTCTACTTTATGTGTTGCCGGTGGATACTCAAGCGGTCGTAGATAAGGCGGTTTTGAAAATACAGGCCGAACGTCTCGGGATACCCAGCCCCGTGGTGATTACTCTGGAAGGCCTGATTCCAGCAGACAGACGTCACAACAGTAAGATAGACAGAGCCAAAACGCTGGAAATGGTTGAACTCTTGCTTACCGATCAGATGCTGGTGTCGGCATCGTGACCGCAACAGTGCATCCGGCTGAGGTCCTTGATTCATATCTTAATGTGTGCTCAAGCGAAGAGTTTTTCGTGGAACAGTTTCTGTCACTGACTAGGTTCTTGGGCGTGGAAGGTCCGGTGCTTGACTGTGCTGTAGGCACTGGGTTCGGCACGATTCCGTTATTGAAGCGTGGTGTGAAGATCGTTTGTTCGGACGGCAGTGATGCGATGCTGAAAAAGTTTGACGACTATGCTAGTCGCGAGCGTGTTGCGGTTAAACCGCTGCAGGTGAAGTGGGCTGATCTGGGTAGGTGCTTTCCTGAGATCTTTGATTTGGTGATGTGCCGCGGAAATTCCTTGGCATATGCGGATAGCTGGGACCAGGAGGTGAGTCGAGCAGATAACCAATCGATTCTCGGCCATCTTGAGGGCATGTATGCCAGTGTGAGGCCCGGAGGGTATCTTTTCGTCGATATTCCCAACTATGATGGACAGGCCCCGGATGAGTCTCTTATTGCGCTCAGGCACAGCGGACGGTCACAGAGTGGCGATCTCATTTTGATCGATGAGGAAATATCCACTCATCCATCGAAGTCATTGCGGCGCTGGAGCGTAAACATGTCTATCGGTGGCTATGCACATCGATTTGATCGGTATTCTGCTTTATTCAATGCGGAGGATTTTGTCGGCAGTTTGAAATACGTTGGATTCACGGATGTAAGTGAGTTTCGCGGCTCGGGTCTGCGTAGCCATTATAGTGGCTATATAGCGCGAAAATAGAGATACTGGTTTGGGTTTGTTGAGTAGGCTGAAGGACAAGACGCGCTGAGATTCAGTTTGCGCATCCGCGGCATCCGTCAACGCTCGACGTTTGGCAAATCAAACGGTCACCTGGCGTGCATGCGAATCCAATCGTTTCTCCGAACTGGATAGAAATAGGTGCTGACCGCACATTATCGGTGCGAATCGCAATCGCAGTTCATCGCGCGGCGTCGCGACCTACCTACCCTGCATGGGCTATCGCCGCGACGCGCGCATAGGCGGTCCTTTGCTTATCGACGCGCGCTTGTCGTTCCGCAGGATCTGGAGTCCAAAGTGCTTGGCGCCCGGGATGAATGCTCTCCACTGCTTCGAGGTTTCGGTCCTGGGCAAGCGACGGTCACTGCTTGAGTACGCGGCGCCATACGTCAACGGCGTGAGTGCCTTGCAGTAGCACGACCCGGCATAGTGGCGTGAGATCCAGCAGCCGACGGAGCACCTCGGCTCCGGCGTTGAGTTCGCCCGCGTTCGGTGCACGGTTGATGTACCAGGGATAGGCGTTCCACGGCAGCACCTGGCGCGGTGAGATGGCATGCTGCTCAAACAGATCGAGCTGCCGTTCGGCAGTCGGGTCGTCGTTCTCGATGCAGAGGAATCCCGATCCACTAGCCGTCTGAGTCTTTGGCCCAGGGTCTCGAAGCACTGACATGACGAGCGCATCGATGCCGGCGTGCATCGGCGCAACTTCCGGCAGCCAGAGGTTGTTGGCGGGGTCCTGCAGCCCGGCGACGAACTGGTTGATTGGCGCTATGTGTGGATCGAGGCGATGCTCCTGCTGATGATGCCGAAATCCCTCGTCTGCCATCCGCCTGGTCATGATGGGAGCCTAAGACAGCTGACCGACATCCAGGTCGACAATCGTCGCAGGTACCGGCGGGCCTGGGTGCGTTACCAACGGAGATTTACGGCTTGATCGACTTTGTCGTGGATGGGGCTGCGGGAGTTGGTCCTGCCAAGGCCTGGGTTGCGGCGAAACGAGTCGTAATCCAGGGGCAGTGTCATCTAAGGCCCTGTCCTAACGTCAAATGTTTGGCAACCTCCCAGATGTAGTAGTTGTCTCTGACGTGCTGCTTTACGAGCGATAACCGCTTCGCCTGCACCGGAACGGCGTCAAAGTGTGTCGTTGCCAGTTGTCTAAATAGGCCAGCTTCGTCGTTGTATGTCTTGGAGTACGCCAGACTGATGTGCGGTGTGAAAGTGAGGGGATATGGAAGGCGATCATTTCCTATAACGGCTCTAAGTTCACCGACTACGATATTGAATATTTCTTGCAGCGGACCTTCGGGTGTGAAGTGAACGCATGGGTTCCCGCCCCAGATCCACCACTGTCCGAGTAAGAGATCTGGTACGCGAATCTTGGCTAGCTTTAGTTCGATTCCTCTGGCTACTTCGAACATCTCTTTGTCGCTGAAATCTTCAACGAAGCCAACTCTTAGGATTGTCGCGTGGAGCCACTCTCCGAGGATCGGCTGGTAAAGACCTGGATGGTTAAGCATTGGGCCGTATTGTGCGGCGTACTGCGCTACCTGGGGTTGGTCGTTGAAGAGAACGTTAAAGTTCCAGTCCGTTCGTTCTCTCGCTGATTTGTGCTTTTCAAAGTGATCTGTTGCCATAGTAAATTTCTTAAATGCTCCTTCGAGCTTAGTATAACGGGGTTTTCGAGTACTTTAAAGAGTTGGCAATGTGATAGTCATCGCCTCGCTTATCCGTTGGCTTCGGAACAGGTTCGAAACCGCGTTCGCGCGGCCTTGCGGTATCGGATCGATCCCATCGTTGCCATTGGTCCGTGTTTTCGGCGTGTGGCTGCGGCGGAGGCCTTCGGTGTGCTTCTCATGTTGCGCGTCGGTAGCTCGTCTAAGGTAAATGTCGTGGCGGGACACTGCTGTCGATGGCTGAGCATTTAAGAGTCGGGGTGGTTCGGTGACGGAGTCTTCCGATCGTGGGATCCGCTTTGATAATGCTGGGCCGGTTGCAGGGTCGGTGTTCCAGGTTGGTGCCGCAGGTACAGTGAATATCCTCTTGACAGGCCCTGCGAGCGCGGCGCCTCGCGAGGTTCCCTCGGCGGTGCCATTCTTTACCGATCGTGCTGGCGTGATGGTTGCCTTGGACCGGTTGTGTGACGATACAGAGCATGCTGGCCCGAGAGTCGCCGTGCTTACTGGCCCACGTGGTGTCGGCAAGTCCGCTGTGGTGCGCCGGTGGGCGAATTCGCGCGCCGATCGATATCCCGATGGTCAGATTTATGTTGATCTCGGCGGGATATCGTCAGCCGCTGTGACCGCGGCCGACGTGGCCGCCGTTGTGCTCGCCCGTTTGGGCGTGCCGCGTCAGGAAATTGACGGCGTGTTGGATGGTCGGATTGAGCGGTTCCGCACGGCGGTGGCTGGGAAGCGTGTCTTGCTCGTTCTCGATCATGCGGTGACGGCGGCGCAGGTTATTCCGTTCGTGACATCGTCGGCGGATGTTGTCGTGACCGCTGCGTCTAGTGTCGAGGCATTGCGTTTGCACGGCGCGCGTTTCCATGAGGTGGGCGTCCTTGCCGAGCCGTTTGCCAGTGCACTGTTCCAGGAGATCGCCGGTTTGGACGACCTCGACGAGGCGACGGAGGCTGTGGTCGCTGAGATGGTTCACGGGTTTTGCGGGCGGCTGCCACTGGCGATCGCAATGCTTGGCGCGTTGTATGCGGGCAGACGGAGACGCCGCGGGCTCGCAGAGTGGTTCGACGATATTTGTCGTAGTAATCATCCGCTGTCGCGAATTCGTATAGAGGGCGAGGCCCCCTTGCAGGAGATACTTGACGAGACGTATGGGGTGCTCGATCCGGTTGAGGCTCGCGTCTACCGCGGTGTGGGTGTGTTGCCTGCCGGTCGATTTGCGGCCGGCCATATTGCCGCCATGCTGGCGATGACTGAGGAAGCCGCGAGCGACGCACTTTTTGAGCTCGTTGACAAGTGCATCCTTACTGAGGATTCGGGGTTGTTTGAGGTTCACGGTCTCATCCGGTGGCACGCTCGTGATGTCGCAGAAGCCTACGTCGGTGAGGAGGCGGCGGACGAGATCCGTTGTCGTGTTGTGGATTACATGACAGCATGCGCACAATCGATGGATAAGGCACTGGTGCATACTCGTCTACGGGTGGCGGCGATGGATAGTTTTCCTGAGATTGCCGCGCTCGCTGATCCTGTTGCGGCGAACCGGTGGTTCGATGCTCAATACCCAACAGCGCTTGGTTACATGCGGTTGGCCAGGGATTGTGGTCAGTGGCGGCAAGTCTGCGCGATGAGTGAAGCGTGGTGGGCGCCAGCCTACGCGCGTCACCTACACGACTTTGCCTTGGAGCTCAGCGACTTAGGAATCGAGGTAGCTGAGTCGCTTGCCGACCCAGCTATCAGTGCTCGCCTATTGGGTCAGTCAGCGCTCGTGTGCATAGCGGCTGGATCATTGGAGGAGGCTTCAGATCGCCTCGATCGGGCCTATCGGTGGTTGGCGGCTATCGGCGGCGATCGCGTGCGGCTCGAGTTGGCAGCCTCGTTGTTGGAGTGGTCGGGCAAGCTATTCGCCGACAAAGGTGACCATGGGGAGGCAGAAGCCGCCTTCGTGCAGTCGCGGGATTACTTTCGTGCGCTTGAGAGTGCCCGCGGCGAGGCGATACAGAATTATCATTTAGCGAAGCTAGCCGCGAAACGCAAACGCCATGCTGAAGCGGCCAGATTGGTTGCTGATGCGCTACGGCAGCTCGATCCTCATCGGGACAGCTTGACGGTGGGCCGATTCGCGATTTTCCGGGCTCGCTGCCTCATCGAGGCGGACGAACCCTTGTCTGCCCGTGCGGAACTGACAGCGCTATGCGCCTTGCCGGCGTTTTCGGGGGCTCCGTTTCTGCTGGGCCAGATGCACGAGTGCATCTCCGTGGCAGCGGAGATGCTCGGGGATCGTGTGGGAGCGCGCGATGCTCTTAGCGCGGCATACGCGGCATTTGAGCGGTGCGGCAGTGACCGTGCTAGCGGCATTGCGCGGCGCTTGGCCGAGGTTGCCGACCCGTGAGGGTTACGCGCGGACGGCGACGGCGTCGCGTGTCCCGGCTCTGACGGTCAGCATTGCCCATTCCCTTTGCCGGGCGGCCAATGCGAACGCAGCTGATGCGATGAGGTCTCGGTCGGCATCTCGGTGGCTGAGGTAGATCGGTTCTTGCCCGTGTTGATTAACAGTCGACCCCGTTGCAGTTGCTGTGGCGACGGTTGTCGGTGGCCGCTGTTTGCGGTTGAGATTGTTTGTGTCAGTGGCGAGTCCCCGTTACTGAGTCCACCCGGAGTTAGAGCCAGGTTGTCGTGTTCGGATTCAGTTGATCTCGCAGGCCATGGCGTAGTGGTCATGGCTGCAGGCCGCAGCGTACTCGGCCGGTGTTCGGTAGCCCAGGGCCGAATGCCGGTGTCGGTGGTTGTGCTCGTCCTTGAAGTCGCCGATCACCACCCGGGCCTCGAACAAGTTGTTCCAATGGTTGCGGTTGAGGCACTCCTTCCGTAGCCGTCCATTGAACGATTCGATGTAGCCGTTGTTCCACGGGGTACCCGGCGGGATGTAGGACAGGCCGACCTTTTTGTCGCAGAACCGTTGCAGCGCTTGAGAAACCAATTCAGGACCGTTGTCCATCCGCAGCACCATCGGCGGCCCGCCGGCTACGGCGAACACCATCTCGAGCTCGGCAACGAGGCATTCGGCGGTGATCGAGCGCTCCACCAGATGCAGCAGCGATTCACGGGTGTGCTCGTCGACCATCGACGCGATCTTGATGGCCTTGCCGTCAGTGGTGGAATCGAACTGGAAGTCGATCGCCCACACCACCTTCGGGGCGTCGGCGATCACCTCCGGCGCCGAGGACACCCCGGCCCGCTTACGCGGCGAGTGGACACGGCGCTGCAGCCCCTCCTGGCACCACAGTCGGTGCACCTTCTTCACGTTGATCTCCTGGCCCTCGTCGTGCCGCAACGCCGCCCAGGCCCGCCGGAACCCGTGGCACGGGTGTTTGGTGGCGTAGGAACGCAACCAGGCCCGCAGATCAGCATCGGGATCGGCCGGTGTCGCCGCGATCGGCAGCCGGCGGTAGGTGGAACGGGCAAGCCCAACCGCTTTGCACGCCAACCGTTCCGACAAACTCAAGGTGTCCTTGAGCATGTCCACGGCGCGGCGCTTGGCGGCCGGGCTCAGAATTTTCCCTTGGCCACCTCGCGCAGGGCATCCTTCTCGAGTTCGGCCTCAGCCAACAGCCGTTTCAGTCGGCCGTTCTGCTCGCGCAGCTCCTTGAGTTCCTTGGCGGCGTCGGTGTCCATGCCGCCGTAGCCGCGGCGCCAGTTGTACAACGTCGCCGCCGACACCCCGAGCTCGGCAGCGATCTCCTCACCGGTCTTGCCCTCGGCAGCCAACTCATCAGCTCGGCGCAGCTTGCGCACGATGTCCTCCGCGGAATGCCGCTTCCGACCAGCCATGTTCTCATCGTCCCTTCCAGCCCCACATCGGGCCACAGGACTCTAAAACTGGTTGGACTCATTCACCGGGAACACGCCATCAGTGCTAGTTTGGCTCGTGTCGTAGAGAACGTCGGCCAGGCCGCGCAAGCGTGTTGAGGGACAGTCGGTGCGCACACTGAGATGATCGGTGTCAATCGGTGCGTGGTCGCCGATGACGCCGTGGGCTGGTGTGCGGCGCACGGACACGACGGGATGTTTGTCATCGGTGTCATCGATCGTCACGCTGACCCAGTGGGCGGTCGGCGATACGAAGCTAATGGTCGGGATGTCGCACATACGCGGACCGCTGTGGGGTGAGTTGCGATCGAGGTTGACCAGTTCGTAGATCAACGCGCTAATCGTCTCTGCACTGTCGGTTGGCGTCGCCATGTCGCCGCTGGTTTCGGTGCAGGTATGGGCGGCGATCATTTCCCGGATTTGCATGTCGACGGGCGCCTTGGTGTCCAGCTGTCGCGTGGTCCGCAAGAACCGGTCAATTGCGGTGTCACGCTTAATCTCGACGACTCCGGCCTTGGTGGCCAACATAACGGGCGTTTTGAGTGCTGCTGCGTAATAGCTGACCGACCCATGGTCGCCGATGACGATGTCGGCGGCAACGAGGGCTTGCCGCCATCCCTTTTGATGGGGGATAAGGCGTAACCCACTTGCGAGAGCGTCCCGCAGCCAGAGCCGTAATTGCCAGTCGCCGTGGAGGTTCCAGATATTTGCGTGCAAGATGGCCGCGACAACGTAGTCGTCGGTGGGCAGCGCGCCGAGAATCTGGTCGACGACGTGCGGGTGTTGGCCGAGGGCACTGTATGGGCCCCATGTGGAGGAGATGACGACGAGCGTCTGCCCTTGGTCGACACCAAGAGCGCGGCGGTATCCCTGGCGCGCCGGCCGTGACGCACGCAGCGTGTCAAGGCAGGGATCACCGGTCACGCGAAAGCCGATGCCAGGATGTGTCTGCTCATTGAAGTGGTGCCGGTCCTCGGCCGATGTCAGTGCCACGACCGTGGCGACGTCAGCGCGGGTATGTGTGCGAGGAACCGGTATCTGCGGGTCAGGACGCTGTGTGAGCGCGCGCGCGTAGCCCGGACCGTGCGGCAGGACCAGAAGTGGTGTGGCGAGTTCTGACAGACCGTCGCTGATGTGTGCCGCAATGGCCAAATCGAAGGTGGTCTGGGTAGCTAGCTCCCATGTGAGCTCAGCACCGCCAAGCAACGAGAGGTACTCGGCGACGCCGTGCTGGAACTGGGAACCGGGATCGATGGTGAACCACAGTTGGATGCGTGGATCGGCGAGAGCGTCAGGTAAGAGCTCGGCAAACCAGCTGACGGTCGTCGCCGTCCGTAACACCACCAGGATGTTGCGCTCGGGCGTGACCGTGAACCACGGTGATCTCGCAACAAATTGCGGGGGGGGGGGGGGGGGGGGGGGGGGGGGGGGGGGGGGGGGGGGGGGGGGCTTAGCTTCAGTTGAAGGTAAGCGGGCCCGAGACGTTGCCGATCTGCGTGACGTTACCGCTGACTGGCGCATTGTTGTTGAAGGTGACGGCTCCCGAAAAATTCGCTTGTTCGCGTACCCACTGCTGCAGCTCCGCTGCGAAGTCGGGATCTTGTTGAGCTTCGTCGCGCAGTACCCTCGCCAGCACTTCGACGTCTACCGTTTCTGGCTGCGACTCCACCCGGCTGACAAGTTCGCGTTGGCCGGGACGGCGTAGACGCTTCACGAGACCGACCA
The DNA here is from genome assembly GCF_054404835.1 of Mycobacterium sp. BMJ-28. Lineage (NCBI taxonomy): Bacteria > Bacillati > Actinomycetota > Actinomycetes > Mycobacteriales > Mycobacteriaceae > Mycobacterium > Mycobacterium sp. BMJ-28. Next base: position 1,048,215 of record NZ_CM136783.1, read on the forward strand.
GGCCGTCAAAGCTCTGTTTGCCAGCCTGAGTGGCGGCCCCAGTCAAGGCGACTCCGGCCATGGTCGAGATGGCAGCTAGAGATAAAGGATCCAAAACGATCTCCCCTTCGAGCCAATGGCCGCTGCAGACGATTCGATTCTAGCGGCTGGTGTGCCGCAGGCACTGAGTTGCGCGGCTGCATGCCGGGCGGGGCACCGGTTTGGATGTGCTTGCATTCCGCCGGTTGTGAAGCCATCACGACACTCGGATTCGCGCTTAAAGCCACTCCCTGAATAGCGAAACGCATTCGAAGTCACGCCATGCACGATCACCCTCTGAGCGACCGCGCAAGGCCAATCACGTAGTTGCATGTTTCGGCTAGTCGATCTTGTGAGCCCACCGGCGGGTCTGCTGCACGATCAGGTGACAGTTGTGGTCACGCAGCCTGACTGGCCGGTGTGGTCATACTTGCTTCGAATTCGATCGGGGTCAACCGCCCAAGTCCAGCCTGGCGTCGGCGTCGGTGGTAAGTGCGCTCAATCCAGGTGACGATCGCGATCCTCAGCTCTTCTCGTGTGCGCCAGCGGCGGCGGTCCAGCACGTTCTTCTGCAGCAGTGCGAAGAAGCTCTCCATGGCCGCATTGTCGCCGGCCGCACCGACGCGGCCCATCGACCCGACCATGTCGTAGCGACCCAAGGCGTGAACGAACTTTCGGCTTCGAAATTGACTGCCGCGATCGCTGTGCAGAATGCAACCGGCCACCCCACCACGTCGTGCCACCGCACTACTGAGCGCGGTCGTGGCCAACCGGGACTTCATCCGGGAGTCGATCGAATATCCGACGATGCGGTTGGAGAACACGTCCTTGATCGCGCAGAGATAGAGCTTGCCTTCGTCGGTGCGATGTTCGGTGATATCGCTGAGCCACAACTGGTTTGGACCACCAGCAGTGAAGTCGCGCTCGACGAGATCGTCGTGCACCGGCGGCCCAACTTTGCCGTTCTTGCCGCGCTTTTTTCCGAACACGCTCCACCACTTGTTGTCGGTGCAGATTCGCCAGGCGGTGCGCTCGGCCATCGGCTCACCGGCATCGCGGGCCTCTTCGACCAGGTAGCGATACCCGAACTCGGATCGTCCTGGTGGGCGTCGAACAGGGCGTTGGCGCGGTAGGCCTCGACGAGTTCGGCGCCCGTGATCGGCTGAGCCAACCAGCGGTAATAGGGCTGGCGGGCGAGCGTGAGGACCCGGCACGTCACCGCGACGGGGATCCCGTCGGCGGCGAGCTCCTTCACGAGCGGGTAGACCCTTTTCCCGGCAGATTGGCCTGCGACAAATACGCGGTGGCCCGGCGCAGGACCTCGTTTTCCTGCTCCAACAACTTGATCCGACGCCGCGCATCCCGCAGCTCAGCAGACTCGCCGGTGCTCTTGCCGGGCTTGGTGCCCTCATCGATATCGGCTTGGCGCATCCACTTGTGCAGCGTCATCGGGTGCACACCGAAATCCGTGGCGATCTGCTCGATCGTCACGCCATCGTCGCGGTTGCGGGCGACCCGCACGACGTCGTCGCGGAACTCACGGGGGTAAGGCCTAGGCACACTGACATCCTTCCAGCTCACCCGTCCCGGGCAAGCCAACTCAGATGTCACCTGGTCGTGCAGCAGACCCGGCCATTCGTGTAGCGGCGGGCAGGTCAGGATGAAGTCGTAGAGGAAGTCGCGCTTCTCCCGGTCTTCAGTGTGGTCGGCGACAAGCGCCAGCAGTGCCTGTAGTGCATTGTCTCCGGGTTCAACGACGTCGTCGTGGTTGACGGTGGTGCAGGCTATAGCCGGCCGCCGACATTCCGGGTTCCTGCCGGAGGGCCTGACTGTCGGACAGGCCGGGCACAATCAGATCCATGGCTGCCACCGACCTCGCTGATATCCACTTGCCCGCGAGCGCTGTCATCGAACTCCAGGCGACAGATCCGACCCGCTGGATCCACGGCCACGGGTTCCCGGTTAATCGCCAGTGGTGGACAGTCGAACTCACTAAGCACGGCCTCGATGACACGATCCTGGGAGACAGCATCAGCCGCAGCGACCTCTTCAACATTGCACAGCCGGCCCTCGATGATCCGGCCGCAGCGTTGACGCTGCTATGGAACTCACTCGCGTGGGGGAGCGGAGACAGTCAGCGCAACAACAAGGCCCGGATAGCCTCGATCGCCGCGGACCCCGACTCCGCCGCAGCCCTTCTCCAGGAGGCCGCCCGGCTCAGCCGCACCGATCCCCGCGCCGCCTACGACCTGCTCCGCCCGAAAAACAAGACCGCGATCAGCGACCTCGGGCCAGCGTTCTTCACCAAGTACCTGTACTTCGCCGGCGGTGGACGCGGTGACCATCGGAGCTGCATCCTCGACCGCAACGTCGCAGCCTCGCTCAACCGCACGTGCAGCTGGGCGACGCTGCCGATTGAAGGGGCATGGCTGGCGAGCGCATACGAGCGCTACGCCCTCCTTCTGGACCGCTGGGTCGATGAGCATCACCTATCTCGGCATGACGTTGTCGAACGGTGGCTGTTCGAAGACGGCAAAACCATAAAGCGATAGAACAGCGCGCCAAGCTGATTCGTCTGCCACGGCGGGACCTTCCGCAACCGGGCCGATCCCGAACAGCCGGTGGGGCGGAGTCTTGATGACGGCTTAGCCCAAACCCACGGCCTTCAGTTCTCCAGGCAAGAAGGCTCCGCCTACTGCCCCCTCGTCCGGTGAGCCTGGCAACTACCTACTCTCGTTTGTTCGCGTCGTAGGCTGTGGCGGCTAGCTGCGCGAGGATGTACTAAAAGTCGAGTGACGGGCGCTGGTCGGTCGCTTGCCTGATGAGCCGCAACGTGTCTTCTATTGGAAGGTGCGCTGATTTCACGATTTCTTCCGCTGACAATCCGTATTCATGCTCGATTGTCTTAATGGCCCGCTCGACGAGTATTGGTGACTCTGGTTGACCCATTTCGCGGTCGCCAGGTTCAACTGTCCGCCATCCGCGGGCAGAGATATATTTCATCGAGTTCTGGTAAGCGCTTGGCGTTAACAGGCCGAGGCTCCGCGCGCGAAAGAGCATGGCGCTTATTGAGATGCCCCACTCTCGCTTCATTCGCGCGAGCTTTTGCCATGCGTGACTATCGATCTTTCTGGGAAGCTCCCCAACTGCTACATCCACCGGCAGCAGGAATGATGCAGCGAAGTCGTGTGCCTGTTTCTCGATGCTTCGATCGTTTGGATCTGCGTGAGAATGCATAACAAGATGGCCCAACTCGTGCGCGGCATCGAACCGAGATCGTACATAATTGCTTTTATCGTCTGTGAGGAGAATCAATGGGCGGTGCGAGAATCTCACCGAAAATGCGTCGACTGATTTCGCATCCAGGAGCAAGCGTGCAACGGGGACGCCATGACGCTCAATCTCCCTGACGACGTGAGGTATCGGGTCGTGGCCCAAGTTCCATTCGCCGCGAACCGCGGCAGCGGTGTCCTCGATGTCCTCGCGAGTAGATGACGGCAATACATCGAAACGCGGGATCGAGACCTCCGGCAGACGCACGCGGGTGCCGAGTGCCGCTACGAGATCATTGAGAATGAGTGCGAGGGCGCCGGCCCTTCGTCGGAGCCGCACCGGCGTTGCAGCGAGGTCGCGGAAATAGGGCACATTGTCCAACGCGCCATCGGCTGGTGCATTGCTCCAGGCCACATAGAAGAAGTCGATAGGCACCTCGAGCGCCTCGGCGAGGTCGCGCAAGGTGTCGCCCGTTGGTCGAACCTTCCCGGCCTCGATCTGGCTGAGCGCCGCGGGCGTGACAGGCCGACGCATCCGCTTGACCGCTTCTTGCTGAGTTAGCGCCCTGAGGTCTCTGGCTACTCGGATGCGAGCGGGATGCGGAATCCCGGCGGTGTCGGACTCGGCTTGCAACGGCTCGGCGACCCCCTCTACCTGCACTGGGAGAACTTAGCAGATTAAACCGCTACACCTAGCGGCGGCCAAAAATTAAGTGTAGAGCGAAAATGCGTTGCAAAATTTCCCGTCGTCTCATAAATTGGGATCGGAATCGATCGGTGCTGGCCTCCCCGCCAAGGAGAAGAGGACGAAGTGGCGCATTGTGATCACCCTGTCCGCGAGACGCGGCGCGGCGTTGGTCCGTGCCGCGTGGAGGCGGAAGTGAAGCGGCGCAACGGACACCCAAATTGGTGGTGCCGCACGCACGGTATGGCCGCCTCCAAGCCCGACGGCACCGCACTCGAGAGTTGCCCAGGATCCTGGCTAGACCCGATCCCTGACGCCGACTGCCTCGATCTTGATGCTGCGATCGGCGAGATCGCCGTGTGGGGCGTTGTCCCGCCGGCAATTGAGTTCGGCAGTCCCGAGATCGAGCCGGGTCGCGTGCACGTACATCGACGTCCATCTGGGCAGGTTGACAAGGACATCGATAGCTCTTTCGCCATCGTGACGGTGCACAACGGCGATAGCACGCTGGTGATCGAGGGCATGGCCGCGGTCGCCTATTCCCTGAGCGAACTCTCTGGCCGAGTGGTGACCCCGCTGAAGTGCCCTCACTGCGGAGAGACGCATATCGACGAGCTGATGTTTGCGACCCGGCCACACGCCAAACACCTCTGTAATTCGTGTGGTCGCAACTTCTTTGACCGTGAGCCGAGCATTTCGAATCCGCTCGCTGACGCCAACAAGCAACTTGGCCTTCCTCAGCCGCCTGCGGCGGAGCGAGCGGACCGGCCGCTTGAGATCTCCACCAGCGACTACAGCGGCATCGCGTTGTGGCCGTCAAACGCGGCGATTGTCTCGACGATGGCTCGTCCGGAGGAGGAAGGAATCCACGTTCACGCCTGGGACCTCAACGGCAAGATGACGATCGATGAGACGTTTTCGCCTGTCGTCATCGACGGGTCCCTGATTAACGAAGGAGACCTTCGGCTGCTTGCTGTCCAGCGCGCACTGGCCGATGGCGCGCCAATCATCAGTAAGAAGTGTGATGGATGCGGCGCCAGCTTGGCGAGCCCTAAAACAGGTTGGATGGAGCCGACTACTAAGCACTATTGCAGCAGCTGTGGAACCCAAACATCGACCCGGCGTCGCAGCTTTCTGAATCCCATCGCCACCGCCTTCGGCGGCGCCTGAGAATTGGCGCCAGAGGCAGAGGCGAACTGCATTGTCTTCGGGATTTCACCTAGAGATGCAGGTGCGGTGATGGGGAAAGACGTACCGTGAAGCGATGTTTGGCACCAACGTACTCCGACCATGTCGGCAGGTTCCATAGCACCAGCCCTCCTTGTCGGCCTGCTGTGGTCCACTGGGGGACATGACTGCACCGCTACTGATTGACCAGCGATCAGCCTCGCTTATGACATCTGGGCAGGGGATGTGCACGCCTGGATGGCTGGTCGGCGTGTGTTCGTCTCCAGCCTCATCACGGATATGCCTGCAGAGCGCGCCGCGGTCTGGCGGCAATCAATGCGGTCGGTGGGACGGCGGTCATGTTTGAGGACCTGGGTGCGCAGGACATCTCAGCCGAACAGGCATACCTCTCTGGCGTGCGGAGGTCAGAGATTTACGTCGGCATGTGGGGGCCGCGGTATGGCGTGCGTATGCCCGATGGTTACTCCGCAACGCATGCCGAGTTCCTGGAAGCCGAGCGCAACGGACTGCGGCTCTGCCTGTATGTGCACGATGAGCAGTCCGGCGCGATGGACGGTGCGCAGCGCGACCTGATTGCCAGCGCCCGGAACCTTTACACCACTAGCCCGTGGAGCTACCCCGCCGACCTTGAACGACGAGTTCGGCGGCGTCTCGAGGAGTTGGCGGCTGAAGATCTCGCCCGTGGGTCCGCGTTGGCCGAACTGCGTTTCGCGCAACCGAGATTATTTCTGATGGTCACTCGATCACCATTAGCGCCGACATCCTTAGCGATGCCGTTCACGCCGAGCTGGTTCGCATGCGCGACGACCGCGGCCGAGTTCTGCAGTTCAGTGCACCTAATGTTGCGCACTCAGTGCAGTTTGCCGAGCTTTCTACCAGGACAGTGTCGACGGTGGGGCATCATGAGAGTCTGAAGCTGACAGTGCGAGACCAGAATTCACCGAGCTTGCAGCAAGTTTCGATCAATGGCATCCCGCACGCAGAGGTGGCGCGGCGAGCACTGTCCGATGGTCTCATTGGCACTTCCACGCTTCGAGAGGCGTCGTTCCTCGCCCACCCAACTGATCCCCTCGCGCCCCTGCGAGGGCTGATGCTTGATGACAGCATTCTGAGACCCGTGGCGCGACTGCTGTTCGGCGAAGGATTACTCACCGGCGGAATTGCAGCGCGAGTCGACTCTTTCGCATTGGGCCCGAATCGTCAGGGGAGTCGCCGACTACGCGCGACATGGATTCCCGTTGGGCGGTTCGCAGACGAGCAAACTATGAATACCGTCACGATTGACGGCACCATTACTGGACTGTGACAGTCCCGTCGAACAAGTGGGACAACGCGACTGCCCTCGATTCGATTAGTATGTCCGATCGCCCTCGTCCAAGCCCGAAGGGCCTGCGTGTGTTCCCGCGTACTGAGAGCTGTCGACGGCGGTCGACCGACGTGCCACGAACCGGTCCTCGGACTTAGAACTCTGCACGTTACTGTCTCCTCGGGAAGGCGGAGATACGCTTCGTGGCGCGCGCATCAATCGACCGTGTATTTTGTTTGGAGGTCGCGGTTCGCGTCCGGTCGAAGGCTCGACGGGGACAGAAATTGTCAGTTTCAAATGGTCAGAACATCAAGCGCCTAGGACGGGCGGTCGTCTTTGTACATCAACACGATCACCGTATAACCGATCCCCTTGTCCGGGCGGAAGTTGAGATTCTACTCCTGACCGGCAAGGCTATGGACTTTGCAGCCCGCCTGAAAGGTCATCAGCCTTTTGTGACACTCACCGACGGCCTTGTGCGACGCTATGCTGCACACGCAGGGCTGGGCAATCTTGAGTTGACAAACACGGTTTTGCCGGCGCTAAAAAGGGCTGACTTGATCGACTATAAAATCACCAACGGCGAAATAGTTCATTTAGATGAATATATCGGGGTCAGCGCTTCGTTGACTGAGCAAACAGTATATCTTCTCGAAGCGTTATCACCCCGAAGGTCTGATTTAGCGTTTCTCCACTCAGTTGAAGTGGGTGCTGTCGCTCCACTTGCAGAGAGTCAGCATCTCGAGCAGATCGTGGGCCGGGGTTTTACTGACGAAGAAGCAGCTTTGGCACTGCGCCTTGCCCGTGCGGTTGCGCTCAACCTGACTGCACCGTCAGCTGAACTTAACGAGCTAGTGATTTACAGCCCCTACGTATGGGGCACTAAGCAGCTTTCACTTGCAAAGTTCCTTCGTGGATTGCCTCCGAATGAGCGTGACGCCCTACTCGGAATGAGTGAACAGGTGCTCTCAACGCCTGGGCTGCACGTTTCCAAATTGGCAGGATCGCAGGCGATAGTTCGGAGCGCGCAAAGTTCCGGATTGATCCAGGTTGCGTCGGTCAGAACCGCCACGGGTGCGAATTCAAGCTATGCCTTCTCTCCACTGCTGGAGGCGGAGGACGATCTCTGTACAACAACCGAGGCACTTCATATGCGGAAATTGTTCGTTGCCCACATTCTCTTCGGCCACGAGAAGTCGCAGTCTGGGCTTGGGAGAATTTCCAGCCCATCAGTATTAGTCAGTTCATTGATAAACAGAGGCCGAGTAGGGCCGGCAACCAACATCGGAACCGACTATCGCTTACTAGAGGCTGCGGGGGTGGTTGCGGTCGAGCCTACCGGAGGGCGTGCATACCTCAGACTGATCAAACCTGAGATCGCCAAGGCGGGCCTCGGCTGGATCGAAAAGATCACTGACCCGACTGGCACCGCTGACCTGACTCTATCCCAGAAACCAGCCGTGTTCGTGAATCCGGAGGCCGCGCGAGCGTCCGACACGACTGGAGCTTCGAATGAAATCATGGTCTCCTCTGTCAACGAGCTCAGAAGGGAGATGCAACGTGCCACCCGCCGCGAAGACCCCTGGGCTTGATCCCGGGACCAAGGCCGAGATTCGAGTGGCGCAGACGTGGTTCTGGGATGGCCAGTACGTGCGACGAGGTATCGACCTCCAACATCGCTTCGGGCCGGATGTATCTCTGGTTACCGATCTCGATGTTCTTGGCATTTCACTTGATCCCTCTCTCGTGCCACGGCGGAGCATTGGAGAGGTCAAATCCGGCTCATCAAAAAGCACTCCACGCCCTCTGGACCGAGCACTGTGGTTGAGGGGCCTTCGCGAAGTAGTCGGTGCGGAGTCGGCTGAGATCACAACAGCGTTTCGAGCAACTAGTGTGGTGCGCGACGCTTGCCGTCGCCTGGGAGTAACTATCCAGCACCTGGACGAATTAGCTCTGCGGGAGTCACGCCTAAGGATTAACGATGTCGAAGACGTTGGATCACAGGGCGAAACGGTCGCCCTAAGACGGGCGTTCGTCGCTTCGTTCGTGAAGTCGGATCCGATGCTAGAACGCGCTTACTGGTTCTTGGTCTCCGAAGTATGGTTTCTGGATTGCTTCGATGCCCTCAAGCGCACATTGGGCTTGATTCGACAGCTGAGCAAGATCTGGCCACCGGAGTCGGATGTCGAAGCAAATGGAGTTGCACGGTGGTTCTTGGCCGAAGCAGTCTCGATAGCGATGGTCAACCTGGCAATTGTTGCTGGCCAAGCAAACACGATGGATCCAAAGTCGTTTTTGGCTACCGCAATGGCGAAGCTGTCTTCGGGCGACATCCCATTCCATGCGATGCGAGCCCTGTCCGATCGAGTTGATGAGTACGTGGGGAAGCTACTCGCCTCTCTAAACGCACCGCCCGAGATGCAAGCTAACGCACTCGGAGCATTTCTTCCCTCTCCACCTGACTATGCGGATCCGCTCCTGGAATTGATCTCAAGATTCGCAACAGAGGCGTCTGCAACCGCTCGCTTGCCTCGCCAGCTAGATGCAATTTTGTTCGAACGGTTAGTCCATCGGCGTGAGTTGACCGCGGCTGCCTATGCACGACTAGATATGTCGCCTTCGACTGAGAGGCTTATTCGTCTCTTCGCAGCCTTCCTACGTGGACAGTTCAATCTCGCAGACGCAGTTGACAAAGCTCTGACGGCACCATTGACTTCTGCCCTTAATAATTTGCCGGAGGAATCAACGGCAACTATTGGACTGACTCTGCCGGAAAAAGCGCTAATCACGAATGAAACTGTAAGAGGGGGCACGCAGCAAGAAAGACAAGCTGAGCGTATATCTGGGGCTGGCGATGGCGGCGTGGTGCCGAAGATTGTCAAAGGAGAATCAACTTTGGGCCGGCAACAGCGCAGCCGGTTTGAGACGAGCCGTAATCTCATGGTGATCGAGAACAAGACGGATAGCGCAGTATTAGATGTTGACTTTCACTACGAGAGTCCAGACGGCGCTCTGGTAGCGGACTTTGACATCCTCTCAGGCAAGCACAATCGGACGGATCAGATAGGTGCTCACGAGTCTGTGACGTTCCCCCTCGTGCAAGCCTTCGGGTCGCCCAGTACCGCTGTATGTGTAGTCGAGTACACAGACAAGCAGGGCGAACGACGGTTGACTCGCACCAATATACGGGTGCCGTAATTTTAATTGAGGAGCTGAGAAGCGCGTTTGCGTACTCTCCAAGACTGACTGTCGTTCCGCAACTGATTGACTACCCGTTCGATCTTTGGCGCCCGTAACGCTACGGGCTCTAGTTGCGTAAGAGTATTCAGTGGTACATAAATCCCATCGCTTTGCAGGAATTCACTGAGGCGTTCGATAGCCATTTCGCCGATGGCATCGTGTCGTTGGCAGCTTGTGCTTAGGGCACCGGTAATCGCGAACCGAACCCTCGGATCTGGATCACTACTCAGCGCGAAAACCATTGCTAACATCCAGTCGGGTAGTGAGCTCGCGGAGAGCAAGGACAGATGCCGACCTGCTTGACGACGTATCTGTGCGTCGGGACTTGAGGTAAGCGCTCGAAAATATTGAGCGGCTATCTCGTGGCTGAGAAACTCGTAGGCATAGGCGAAGGCGAGACCCTCAACAAATACGTCTTCACTGTAAGGACCGTCGAACGCCCATCGGTCGGGCTCAGTGATAAGCGACGCGAATTGATCGCGGTACCTCAAGGCGAGTTTCTCTGGTAGAAAAGGCAGCTCGCGCACAAGCACATCGAAGGCGCGTGACTTTGCGCGCCGCGCCACGAGAGGATTCACTAGGAATTCAAGTAAGCCTGTCCATGCTTCATCGTCTGATGATTGAGACAAGAGCACTGCTACGATTTCCGCCGGCTGCACGGTCCGCACGGCGAAAGTGTGGGCTGCCGCCTCATTCGCCGCCTGCGCCAGGCCCGCTAGTGCAGCACGTTTGGCGGTCTCATATAAGTACTCCGGCAGTGGCGTTTCAGTCCTTAGATAGTGGTTGATGTTCTCAGCTACGTCGTTCAACGAGCCGCCGGCTTCTGCCGCTAAATCCGTGCCCACAGCGAACGCGCTGCGAATGGCCGCCGAGGTATCTGTCGTGCGTCCGTCTGATGTTTGTATCGTTGTCAGAGCAAGCCAGAGGTCCTTCAGGTCGGTATCGACATCGGACCACTCGATGCGGCGAACGATCTTCGCGATCACTGAGTCGAAAGCCTGGTCATCAAGTCGATCAGGGGTTGCGTATTCCAAAAGTTCCCTCGCGAGCTCACCGGCGGTTCCTGCTGCGGCCGCTAGCGCAACGGCTGCAATCCATGCGTCTTCGTCTTTGGAGAAGTCGGCTTGCCAGTGAAGCGGTGCTGTCGTTGGACCGCCTCGACGAATCAACGATAGGACCCTAGTGAGCGTTTTGAACGCTTCCGCGGGTGCCATGACTTCCGAAGCTGCTGCGAGAACGATCATCTCACCTGTTCGAAGTGCGTGATCGGACGTTCGCGTTGATTCGATTCGGCGTCCGTCCGCTAGGAGAGCACTTATCGGGCCGGCAAAAGTCAGATCGTTTACGAGCAGCCGCAGTTCAGCGTCGGCCCCTGCCAGGCGAAGGAGTCGAAGGCCGTCGTCTGCAACCGCGGCAGGCAGCGTCGGCATGAACCTCACTAGACGCATTGTTGCGAGCTCTCTACGAGATCGATATACCTCGCGGTGCCCAAGGACCTCGAGCCGTAGATTCTCGAAATAATGGTCAGGTCCATAGTCGGTAGGTATTGCGCGACTCATCTTGATCCTGAAGGTGTTATCCAGCCACCGTCGGTAACCTCCCAATTGGTCGTCTTCGAGGTCGTCGGTTAGGTAGCCCATGTCAAAAGATGGCAAGCTGAGACTGAAACCAGCAGATGCCGATCTGAGGGCGTCGAGTAAGTTCTCGATTGCAGCGTCGGGGGTGACTTCAGCGTCGGCGCGGAGGGCGAGCTCAGGCGACGAGTCGAACTCGACATGCTCGATCAGTCTCCGTACTTCGTTCAGGTGAGATTCTGTGGACCCACCTATGTCGTTGCTACGTAGAGCGCGCTGCTGCAGGATGAGCATCCTGCACAGGTTGTCGGATGGGGAGTGATCGTCGATCAGTTCCAGTGCGTTATCAATGAGACGGAAGCATGTGGGCCCGTCGTCGCGATCACTCAGAAGCGCACATGCAACCAAGGTGAGTGCCGTCAGTTTCGCCAGGTCGTGCCGAGCGCTATCAGTGGCCAGGCTATCAATCAGTACGTCTACAGCGGAGTCGTCGCCGCCGAGGGCGTCAAAAATGGCCCTTATGGATACATCCTGAACTGGTTCTTCGAAAAGGCTATGGTGAATTCGACCCTGCATAGCTTTGGCCAACTCGGTGCTAGGTGACAAAGGACTGCCGCCGGCATGCCCGCGCCGCGTGAGGAGATCCGGTTCAATTACGGCTATAAGCCATGCAAGATTCACCTCAGGTGTCCTCTCTGTTGATGGCGATCTGAAGCGGGTGTCCCGCTGATGGATAGGTGTCTTCCTGGGACAGTGCGGTGTTGTGTCTGTTTACTATCTCCGAAATGAATCCACTGATACGAAGGCCAAGTTGCTCGTCGTTGTCTGCGAAGCGGAAGGTCAGCTGATATGGCTGGCTGTCCTCGTGTTCCATCTGAGCCATCTCCATCAATGCAGTCATCGACAAATCACGGTTGTGACCCACTGAGATCGCTCTCGCATGCGAGCTGCCTTCGTCATAACGGCGTCGAAGTTCTTCGACTTTGAGCCTCGTCATCGTTCGACGCGCTATGAGGTCGTGCGAACGGTGTGCAGATAACAGCACGTTCGGCGGGAATTTAGAACCGGAAATGAAGCGATCTGCCACTTGCACGCGCAGGGAGCCGGCAGACTCAACTACGTTTTCGTAGATGCGTTGCCAGGAGTCGTCCGCGTCGGCCTCCAGGAGTAGTTCGACGAGCACCAGGCCGGTGGGTGGGCTAAGCAGCGCCGCTCGTTGAGCCTTCTTCGCAGCGTCGCGAATGTCAGTTCGAAGTGTTGCGATGTCGTCGACTATGTCCCTAACCCACCGGATGACCTCACTATCTGCGTCCTGCGGCTTCACTACATTCGTGTGCCCGCGGTTGACCGCTGTTCGAACTTGGTCACTGTGGATACCGAAGGTGGCACTCGCACGGTCGACGATCCCATCTAGTCCGCCCACTATTGCCCACAAAGGGACTTTATACTCCCGCGGGTTCAGTTCGACATTGCTTTTTGTATCGACATGGTCGTTGATGAATTGGTGGAGATCTTGCTGGTATGCGCTAGTAGGAGCGAGTTGTTCGCACTCGCCCACGATCTCGCGGAGAATCGGGTATTCGGCAAGTCGCGAACCATCGAAGGGCGTGGCGATGAAGATAGCCCCGGCCAGTACATCAAGAAGTCCGGGTTCCTCCCTGCGCTGTATTATGTAATTGCGGATCGCATCTATTGATATAAGTCCGCCCATGCTATGCGCGGCTATGTAGATTTCATCGTACTTCCTCGATAACTCGTGTAGTCGCTCTGTCAGTATCTCCGCGACTTCGGGCACCGTTGGTCGTTCAAACCCCATACGACGGTGGCCGCTGAAATAATCAAATAGCGCTACGTCCATCGGGTCTCGTGACAGATCGTCGAAGACGAATTTTGGAAAACGTTTCCAAGTGCTGTAACCGTCGCCGCCGAGGCCGTGAACAAAGATGATTAAGCGTTTAGCGCGCCGATCTCCGTTATGCCGGTGAAGGTTTAGAAAAGCTTCATTGAAAGGAAACGCCTGGAAAAGGGGCTGATCCCGTGCATTGACCAATGTTTAGCCGACCCCTAGTTGGACGTCGGAGTGACCGGTGATCGTAAGCATCGACCAATCGCCAGTTACCAGCTGTACGTCTCCAGGAGCACCGTGCGCCATGGGTTAACGGTAGCGGGTGTTGTGTCTACGCGTTGCGAGGGGGCCTGAATGAGTGCGGTGTGGTTAACACGCCGGCAGTGGAGGCTGCGGACCGACCGCCGGGGCATGCCGACGTAGGGATTTCCTTGGACAGCGATCATTACTCACAAGTTTCTGCGTCCAGGTCAGCTGACCACTGGCGCGCCTAAGGTGCTGCCTCATCTACCTGCATCTCACGTCGGCCGTCCAAAGCGGCGTACATCGTCGCGACGAGCAGCTCGCTCTGATTCGCGATCGGATAGGAAATCTTGCGCTCCCGCTTGCCGAAGAATGCGCTTACGGGCTGGTCCAGCCATTGATCGATCCGAGTGGCAGTGATCGGCGCCTTCGGTCCGTAAACGAGGCACATCAGAAACGGGGGAAAGCTAACCATCCAGAAATCGATATCAGTCGACGGACCTTTCCCGAGGTCAAAGGTAACCGCTCGCACACCACTGCTGAAGTAGTTCAAGCCAGCGTCTGCAAAGGCGACATGAAGACTGAATGGTTCGATTGACGTCGGCTCACCTGACAGGTAGGCAGAAGTCAAATGCGGATGGTCGTCATGAAGGCTGCGGCTTTCCTGGACTGCAAGAATCATGCCGAGAATTTGTCGTGCGATTCGTCCGGGATGCAGATTCTTCATCTGCTTAGAATGGGTATCTTTGCCGTGCTCAACCTCTAAACGAAAAGCGCTGCCATCGGGCCTCTGCAACCGCCACAAGTCCGTTCTGGCGCCTCCGGTCTGGTACTCGTATGTCGCAGCTGCCAAATTTAGGTGGCTTAGTACGTCATCTCGCCACGCTGTATATGCCTGAGGTAGCCCTCGATGGCTTGCGAGATTGTTACAGGACGCGCAGAGGGACGGAATGATGTGGCCGTCGAGGTAGCTCTGAACGACGACAAGTGCACCGTCCTGCTCGTTGTAAAGCGTCACCTGCGAGGAGTTATCGGCAGCCCGAGGCGGCAGGTGCTCGTCCGTCATCTGCGTGTAGACGAGGCAATGCCTGCACCAGTCGAGCTCCATACTCTTAGATTGTTCAGACCTAGTTACCCGAGCGCAACCACGCGGCCGAGGGAGAAGCTGGTGTCGCGGCGAACCGGCATTGATCCTAATCGAGCCCTTGAAAGGGATACTGATGGCATCGGGTCGTTGGATGTGTGAGCCCCTCATGCGGAGACTAGATAGGTTTGTTCGAGGTGAAAGCTCGCCGGGTTCGGTCGACCCATTTAGCGCCGTGCAGTTTGGACATCAAGGACAACCCGGCGCGCCGTCCACACCAGAGCTCCCGCGACTGCACCGATTACACCTCCCCAGGTTCCGGCCCACCCGGCGCGATCACCCACATCCGAGGTGCTCGAGAGCCCTATCAGTAAGGCGACAAGTACGGCCAATACCGCTGCTCCGCCGCTCCAGGTTGCGGCAGTCAAGACGAATGACCGGCCACGCGATGCCGTGGTTGTGAGGTACTTGCCCTTTTCCAGCCCGAGCACCTGCGGTTGTGGAAACACTTTTCCTAGCACGCAGCCGAGAAGGACCGCGAAACCAACCAATAGTACTTTCCGGCCCGGTGCGTGACCGAACATCACAGCCATGATCGTGAGGGCAAAAGTAACGATCATGACCGAGACGGTCGCGACCGTCGGAAGGCCTGACGGGCCGTCGGACGAACTCATAGGCCTCATAGTATTGGCTTCTCTACCCGACAGATGCGGAGGCGACGCTCCAGAATCACGGTTGCAGTAGCGCGAACAGCTCAAGCAGTTGTCGCACGTATGTTCGAGAGATGTTGCAAATTCAAAGAGGTCAGCATGTACCGATGCGGCCTCTTTTTGTTTCTAACTCGGCGTGTCGGTGGGTGCCCCTAGCATTCGACCCCTGTTGAATGTTTCGAGTCCCGGAAGGTCGGTACACGTTCCGAGCTCTATTTGCCACCTTCTTCTATTGAGGTGACATGTACCGATGGTGTTGTTTTAATTGCCTTGGACCAGTCCGTATGCTCATTGTCGTATAATTGGAATATGGCGACGGCTGGCGACAATCCAATCAACTCAAAAAATGACGATCTCCTGCGGCGTGCGCCAGTTGCAACTGCTTTAGCTAGAGAAATTAGGCGTGTAGACAGTTCCGAGGGATATGTATTTGGTGTAATCGGTCCGTGGGGGTCCGGGAAAACATCGGTACTCAATATGATGCAAGAAGAGCTCAATGCGGAGCCTGCGTATACCGTAGTGAACTTCAATCCATGGATGTTTTCCGGCACTGAGCAGTTAGTGGAAGGCTTCTTTCATGAGTTGTCTTCCCAGCTCAAGGAGTCAAATCGAGAGAAGTTCGGCAACATAGCCTCGACAATTGACACCTATGCGAATCTGTTTAGCCCCCTGAGCCTTGTGCCGTGGGTGGGCGCTTGGTATGACCGATTCCTCAAGGTCACGAAAGCGGCGCGACAATATGCTGAAAGCAATCGCAGCAGTGTTAACGCAAAACGCAATGAGCTTCGAAAGCTGCTCTCACAGCTTGATCAGCCTATTGTTATTACGATCGACGACATTGATCGTTTGAGTAGCAGTGAGATTAAGGACCTATTCAAGCTCGTTCGACTGACCGGGAACTTTCCGAACCTTGTGTATGTGTTGGCCTTTGACCGCCAACGCGTCGAAGAAGCGCTCAAGGACAGTGGAGTTGAAGGCCGCGCATATCTCGAAAAAATCGTCCAACAAGGCGTTCGCGTGCCCGATGTATCCAAAGGTGATCTGATAACACAGCTGGGTGATGCTCTCAGCGAGGCGACGAGCGACATCGAAGAGTTCACACATTTCAACCAGAACGCCTGGGCTGATCTACTCGCAGAAGTGGTGGCACCGCTCGTCAGAAATATGCGTGATGTACGGCGATACGCAGCGTCGTTTGGCACGGTTGCTCGCGACCTCGGTGATTCAATGGAAGTTGCAGACTTGCTAGCGCTGGAGGCGGTCCGGGTCTTTCTTCCGGACAGGTTCGAGCTGCTAGCTCAGTCCCAAGATGCATTAACGACATACCGTGAGCGACAGCAGGCAGAGTACGAGGGTCAGATCAAAGCCATTGTGGAGGGTGACGAACCTACTCATAGTGTCATGACATCTTTGATCAAGAGAGTATTTCCCCACGCGGCAAGGTATGTCGGCGGAACGATGTACGACAGCGGCTGGGAGAGTACGTGGCTGCGCGAGCGTCGGGCTGCTCACGCAGATATTTTGCACCTCTATTTCGAACGAACGGCTCCGGAAGCGCTGTCCTATTATTGGGATGCCGAAAAAGCATATTCGATGCTGGAGCGCCACGATGAGCTCGACACTTTTCTACGAAGTCTCGACGTGAGTTCTCTTGATCGAGTTGTCTCAGCGCTTCAGCATTTCGAGCAAGATTTCACGAAAGCAAGCGTCGTGCCGGCGAGTACCGTACTTCTGAATTTAATTGATAGCTTGCCTGATGGTCCGAGGCGTTCATTCTTCCATCTTGAGCCAGAGGCGCGGGTTCGAATCACGGTCTACCGCTTACTTCAGAAGCTCGAGTCTGCTGGAGAGACGGAAGACGCTGTTGCCCAGATTCTCCCTAACCTGCCGACGTTGTCTTCGAAATTCCTACTGATCAGCTTGGTCGGCCATCGGGACGGCATTGGGCACAAGCTGGTGCCGGAAGATGCGGAAACTGCTCTCGAGAGCACCATTGTCGCAGATATATCGGCCGCTTCAGCCGAAACCCTCGCTAAAGAGTGGGACGTGCTTCGAATATTAAGTACGCCTGTCTACTGGGAATTGCGGGAGAGTCCGGTGCTTAGCGATTTTTCGTATCCTCCGCTTCATAAAGCTGTTCTTCTGAAAGCTCAATCGCACGTAGCATCACAGATGGTAGGGAACCGGGCAGTAGATATAACTACTCGGCTACATTGGGAAACGCTCGAACGCATCTACGGCGATACAGGCGGACTGCAGCGGGCAATAGAATCTGTGGAAACACTCGCGACTGATAACGACGAAGAGCTGAATAGTGTCGTTGCACTAGCGAAGAAGTACTTGGAAGGCTGGCGGCCTGAGAGCTTTTGATCCCATGCCCCTCCTCGTTGATCCCGCCAAGTCGTGGAGAACGAGCCTTCGTTACCATAAGTAGCGGAGCGGGCGGTCAGTTCAATTTTATTGTTTGATCGTTGTTTTGCTTTATAATTAATCTACTATGAATGTTGAGTCTTTAGCCGATATGTCTAATGATGGGATAGGTATTGAAAAACAAGTCCGATCGCAGGTCGAGCGATCTGGTGCTGACAGCTTGCCTGTCACTGCCATGGCGGCCGATGATCTTCGCAGTATCGCGTGGTCGGGCAGCCCCACCCATATTAAACATGTAGAAGCCGCTTGGAAGTCAGGGAGTCTCGAGTATCTGGTCGTGAGAGCACCCAGTGGCCAGCCAATCTCGATCGGCGCAATCGACTACCAGGCGCATGAAGGCGCGGGAACATTGACGCAGCTCGCCACCATGCCAGAGCTGCAGGGACTCGGTGTTGGTTCGCGTTTGGTCAGTCAGCTCGAGGAGAGGATTCGTGTCCGCGGACTAAGTTCTGTGTTACTTGCAGTAGAGGAGAACAATCCCCGAGCGCAAAAGTTGTACGACAGACTTGGTTATGAAATAGCGGGTAAAGCCGAGGAGTCATGGGAAAGCGAGGACGATAATGGGAACCGATACACCCACGTAGCCAACGTAGTACTGATGAAAAAGGAACTTCTCCAATAGGAGAAGATCACCCATCAAATTGGGTGTAGTCCATGGCCCGCCTCACCCACCACACCTACTGCGCTCAGCACCGTCTCGTCCGTGAGGTCTGGCTGACCGATCGTCCAGCCCTGACGCGGCTGCTGCCGAATGAGCAGTGGGATCTGCATGACTTCTTCGCACCGACGTACGACTTCAGTGACGACGAACTTCGGGAGTATCGGCAGAAGATCACCGCCCTGGACCCGTCGCTGCCGCAGCGGGCGGGACGGGCGCTGAGGAGGCTGGAACAAGCAGTACTGGTGCAGATCGCCGAGGCAAAGCTTCGGGAAGCCCAGCCGCGGCCGGAGCCAGGCAAGACGAAGCGGCAGTCCAAGAACCAGATCCTGACCGTCCGGTCGTTGGCCCATAAGCAGCCAGATATGCAGCGGATGGCGAAAGCCTTGCTCGGGATGGCGCGGGAGATGGCCGAGGCCGATCGGGCGAAGAAGGCGTCCTCGCCTCATGATGAAGACTCTGCGGCCGCCGCTTGAGCCGCTTTGTGCTCACGAATGACGTGCCAGACCTTGTTATGCCCGCAGCCCACCGCTGCGGCGATTTTGCGGGTCGACCGGCCTTCGAGATGTAGATCGATGATGTGCCGAGTGGTGTCATCGGGAACGGAGCGCCAGGCGGTGTCGATGCCGGCGGCCCGGAGGTACTTCCGGATGGTGGTGTAGTCCCAGCCCAGCTGCCGAGCCACGGCCGCCACATTGTGCAGCTCATGCCACACCGCGAGAATCTGTTCGATCTCCGCTGGTCGGAGCTGTTTGGCTGATCGGGGGAGCGGTGGTGTCCGGGGCTGGCGGCTGCTCTTCTCGGCCGCAGCGACCACTTTTTCTAGGTGTTGAGCCTCAGATTGATGATTGCAGTAAGACTGCAGCACCCGCACCATCGGTTGCTTATTGCAATCGTCACGGGAACGGTTCGTCCCGCTGGGTGAGCGCGTATAGATAGCCTTCTCACTCGGGCGGGCTATCGCGCACGTCAACCAGTGCTGACGAGTATGTGACAGCCGAAGAAAAGCCGGGGCAGGGCTGTCGGTGCACCGTCCTAGCATCTAGGCATGGATAGCGCCTTCGCGAAGCTCGGTCGCGCCAAGGAGCACCGTGACCGTTTCGCTAAGGAGATCAAGGCGTTCGACGCCGCCAATCCGTATGACTGGACATTCCACGAGGTCGAGCCACCACCCCATCCCAACCTGGCCGAGTATGAGGTCAAGGCCCGCGTAAAGAGTCAGGTCCCTGATGCGTGGTGCCTAATCATCGGCGACATACTCACCAACCTCAGAGCAGCCCTTGATCACGCGCTGTTCTCGCACGTCGAGAGCAGGCAGACGCTGACCGAGAAGCAGGAAAGCCAGCTCCAGTACCCGGTCGTCATCGACGCGAAGAACTGGTTCGGTGCCCCCGCCGTTCCGGCGACAGCTACGGCCCCACACATTCCGAAGATCGAGAGTAAGCGCGACAAGCTTGCGCCATTCGTCAGCGCCAAGGTGCTGACCGCGATCGAGAAGACTCAGCCGTTCAGTCAGAGTCGAGTTCCGCCACCGCACGCCCCGCTCGCGCTTTTGACCACGTTGGTCAACCACGACAAGCACCGCCGCCTGCACGTCGTGAGGTGGGTGAACGAGGAATTTATAGTGCGCCATTCTGATTGGGAAGTCGTTGAGGTCAAGACGGATCAGACCGTGCTCACTGACGGAGCCGTCATGGCGACGGTGACAGTCAAGCGCAAGATCGCATTCCCATGGCAACGAGCCGACTTGCGCGGCGGCATGTTCGACGTAATGGTCGGGTACGGACCCGCCATCAGAGTGCCCGATGGATCACTGATTCCGGCGGGAACGATCTGCCATTACTTCATACGGGACGTGGAACGCGCCCTGCACGCAGTGAGACGCGCGAGCCGCTAAATCAAAGCGGACTCTCGTGGAGGGAGGCTGCACGACGCAGGTCCTTATCCGGAGTTCCTCGGTGCCGGGATGAATGAGTTGTTCCAGAGTTTCCTGGCGCCGGCCGCGCTGGTCAGTACCGTTGCGTGGCGCTGACCGAAGGTGAGAAAGTTCGCCAGGAGCGTTGAAGCGAGGATGGGCGCCAATCGAACGATCCGGTTCGGTCAGTCGCCCATCCGCAGCCGAACGCCGCCAAAATGGCGCAGGTGCTGCTCGCATTGCCGAAGGAGTCGGCCGAGAAGGATCGCTGAGAACAACAGAGCGATAAGGATGCGGCCTAGGTATCGCGGCCGTGTGTATCGCGCATCTTGACCCCGCGCTTCTTGAGCTGGCACCAGACGGTGCCGTGGTCGACGCGGAAGTGCTGACCGATGCGTGCCAAGGACTGTCCGTCCCGGTACAGCTTCTCCGCCTCATCGATCTGCTCGTCCGTGAGGCCACGCTGGCGGATCTCGACGCCCTCGCGCTTCAAGGTGGCCGTGACGGTCGTGGGGTGGATGCCGAAGTCTCTGGCGAGTTCGAAGGCAGCTCGACCAGCCACGTATCGGCGACAGAGGTCAGCGGTTTCGTCGCTGGTCAGGCGCTTGGTGCGAGGTGCCGGCCGTGTTACAACTGGACGTGGAGCTGAGCGCTTCGCCTCAGATCGCGCGCTGGTCAGCAGTTCAAACAGCCCCTGGCCAGTGGAAACATGATTCGAGTAAGAACTCACTAGCCCCACCATGAAAACCCCAGCCGGTCTGGGGTTTTTTCATTTGTCCCGACACTGCCCGCACGCCGGCGGCTACGGGGCCGCGGCATCGTCGGCGTCGTGCAGGGGTCGGCCGCGGTTGCGGTACAGCGCGGCATCGGCCTGTGCGTAGAGCGCCGCGATGTTGGCGACGGGCGAGTTCTGACTGGCCGTGCCGAAACTGACCGCCGGTGTCCTCGCCCTGACGGTGGCGAGGAACCCGTCGATGACCTCGGGTCCTTCCCCGAGAATGCAGACCGCGAACTCATCGCCCCCTAGTCGCGCCAGCGCCGCATGTCGAGGGAGGGCTTGGCGCCATTGGCGCGCGTAGTCGGTGATGCGGCGGTCGCCGGCGTGATGGCCGTAGGTGTCGTTCAGGATTTTGAGTCCGTCGATGTCGAGGGCGACGACGGTCACCGAGACGGGCGTCGTCCGGAACCGCCTGAGCAGATCCGAGGTTGCGATCTCCCAGCCCGCCCTGTTGAGCACACCGGTCAGTGGGTCGGTGCACGCGGCGGTGAACATGGCCCGGATGAGCAACCCGAAGGACTCGGCCGCGGCGGTGATCGCGACGGTGATGATGACAAACGTGATGACGCCCACGTGCGGTGCCGGGGAGATCGCGACCGCGCCCACACATGCGATGGTGAGCGCGCCGATCAATAGCCAAGCCTGTCGGGGTTGGTGGAATGCGCGCAAATACATGGCCAGGAACATGGGGGCGATCAGGCAGACATATTCGGCAGTCATCGTGATGTGAAAAGCCATCACGACGGGGGTGGCGACAATCGCGGCTGCGGTGGCGAACATGGCGCCGTCCGGTGCAATAGCCAGGTATAGCAGCGCCCCGAGCCCGAGAACGATGGCGATGATCCCGCCGGTCGGGTTGCCGTAGGCAATGTCGGTGCGCACCGGAAACAGCGTGAACACGACGCCGTAGCCGTAGAGAAACGTGGTACCGGCCAAATAGATTCGCAACAACCGCACCCGCTGCTTGCGCCCGAAGCTTGCATCGGCGCCGGCCAGCGAATTCAGGCGATACATAACGCCAACCTTCCGCTGTCGTGGGCGGTCGTCAAATGAGCAAATATCTCGACTACCCGAATGCACCTTCACAAAGCCGGCTCATATAGATAATGACGCACATGATGCAGGTGCGAGACGCGGTGCCGGACGATGCACTGGCGGTGGCGGAAACGCACGTGCGTTCCCGGCAAGTGGGCTACGCCGGGCTCATTTCGCAAAAGTATCTCGATGCACTACGGCCGGAGGAAAAGGCCACGCACTACCGATTTGAGCGAATGGACCAGGTGAATGGGCCCTATACCCTGGTCGCCGTCGACGACGGTGTCGTGTGCGGGCATGTGACGCTGGGTCGCTCACGAGAACGCGATCACCACGATTCCGGCGAGATCTGGTCGCTCTACGTCGATCCGACGCGCTGGGGATCCGGGGTGGGAAGCGCACTCCTGGCCGCCGCCTGCCGGCAGTTGCACCGGGCCGACTATGACTCCGCCCACCTCTGGGTGCTGGCAACCAATGTCCGCGCTCGGCGCTTCTACGCGCGGGCGGGCTGGACCATCGAAGGGTCCGAACGAACCGATTTCATCGGCGGCAAATACATCTGCGAGATCAAATACGAGTTGGATCTCAGCGTTGGCGCAGAACGAATCTCGGGGTGACGCGCACTCTGCGACCGGATCGGCGCAGAGTTAGCCGACGCGCGGCGCCCCGTTCGATGGTTCCTTGATGCCGGTAACGGTCCATGCCGACACATCGGAGAGCCGGATCCGTAGGGCCTCGTGTTCGACCACGGTGCCTGCGACGTAGCAGCGAGCTTTGCGTAGATGAAGAAAGACCCTGTCTTGCTCGGCCTCAAGCGCCGCGATGCGGCCGGCGACATCGTCGGCCTCGTTCCTGGTGAAGAAGTTGGCGACGTAGTGGCCGAAGTACGTGTTGGGCACGGTTATCCCGGTGGCCACGCCCCAAGGCAGGTACAGCGTCACTTCGATGCCGACCTTGTCGGCTTCGGTATCGATGTGCCGCAAGATCGCGTCGCTGCCGACCACGGCACCGGAGTCATAGGAGGCCATTCCAGGATCGTAGAACACTCTGCGTTCCAGGCGAAGAAAACCTCATTCGAACGGGGTAGATATTTTCCATCGGTTTGGGTAGAGTGTCTGGGGTAAGCAGAGAAGAGGGCGATGGCGCGGGAGATGAACTACCCGTGATGTCAAAGGGAATGATCGGCGGCGGTCGGAACGTGATAGGTCGCCGTGCAAGTGCAGTATCTCGCGAATAGAAAGAAGGGAGGGGTTACCGTCGGATCGCCCGCGGTGTTGATTGTCGGGCCGATGCCGCAGTTTTCAAGCAGTGTCGATAGATGGTAGTAATCTCCTCAGGGCCGGTGGCCCCGGTGCGCTTATGCCGGGGCCACCGGCCCTATCTCCATGGGCAAGCAAATCGCCCCGAAAGGTGTTGGTGGTACACACGAAGGACGAGTCTGGCGACCGTAATCCGGGCGACAAGATGGATGACGAGGACTACCCCGCTTACAGCATGGGCAGCGCCGCGCAAATCCTGGGAACCACCCCGGGGTTTCTGCGAAGCCTCGATGAGGCGAAACTCCTCACGCCGCAGCGTTCGGAGGGCGGACACCGCCGATACTCCCGCTATCAATTGCGGATTGCGGCCAGAGCGCGCGAACTCGTCGATCAGGGCACCGCTCTGGACGCGGCATGCCGAATCATCATCCTTGAGGACCAACTCGCTGAAGCCCATGCCATCAACTCCGAACTGCACCGCAGCCTTGATGCCCGAGACGCCGCAGCGGGTGGCGATCCCGAGGCCTGAATGCCGAGGGGCGCTTTGGCGGTGGTCAAAGTGTGGCTGGCCGTGACCGCCTGACGACCGCCGCCGCCCGAGCCCACCGATTCTGACTCAGTTTCCAGCAAAACGCTTATTTGAGTGCCAATTTGGTGCGCTCACACGTCACGTTGGCCACCTGGCCGAATCTTCCGATGTTTGCAATTCCGCCGGGCTCTGCGGGCTCGACTAGCATTGACTGGTATCCGCCACCGGGGTGCGGCCGGCGGGCGACATGAGCGCAGGTGCCGGCAATGGCGGATTTACCCGCAGACGACGACGGCACGACGGCGCGCGCGGATCTTCAGGCCGGGCTGACCCGGCTGGCCGGATTGGTGGCAGACAGTCTCGATCTGCCCCATGTGCTCGCCGAGGTGGCCGCCTCGGCGGTGCGTGCGATACCGGGTGCCGATGGTGCCGGCGTGACACTGCTACGTCCGCAGCGGCAGGACGATCCGGTGGTGGCGGTGGCCGCGAGCGCGGCCTTCGTCGCCGAAATCGATGCCATCCAGTACGAGACGCTGCGCGAGGGGCCGAGCATCACCGCGGCACTACTGCGGCGCACCGTGCGCTCTGGCTCGTTGGGCGGGAACAAACTATGGCCGCGGTTCGGCCCCCGGGTGGGCAGGCTGGGGGTGCACAGCGCACTGGCGGTACCCCTGCTGTTGGCCGATCAGGTCGTCGGCGCGATCAGCGCTTATGCCCACGGCAAGGACGCTTTCGATGAGCATTCGGCACACGTCGGCGAACTTTTCGCCAAGCCCGCGGCCGTGGCGGTGCACAACGCGTGGATTCTGGCCGAAGCGCTGGCACTGACCAGCCAGCTGCAGGCGGCGTTGGCGACGCGACCGGTGATCGATCAGGCGATCGGCATCATCCGGGCTCGCACCGGCCGAAGTGAAGGGGACGCGTTCGACCAGTTGCGGCTGGTGAGTCAGGCCGAGCAACGCAAGCTGGCTGAGGTGGCCGAGCAGATCGTCGACGATGCCGTGCGTCGTGCCCGACTGCGCCGGGCTGACCAGGCCGCGAACGGTCGCGGGGTGTAGTCTGAGAGTTGTTGGGAACCCAGCCAGTCCGGGATGAGTCAGCTGTCCGCCGTTGATCTCACCGAGCAGCCGCTCGCGCCGGACATGTCGGTGACGTCCCGCTGTCTGGATCACCTTGAATTCTCCTGTCGATCTTCAGTTTTCGCACACGCCGTTGCTGGACCGCATGCCGTCCAGCACTCCCAGCTTCGGGATTCTGAGCACGTATCCGCCGACGCCGTGTGGATTGGCGACCTTCAGTGCGGCACTGGCGGACGGGTTGTCCGCCAACGGATCCCAGGTGAACGTGGTGCGGGTGGCAGACGGTACGCCGACCCGTAGCAAGCGCGTGGTGGGCGAGCTGACCAACGGATCTGCCGCATCGGTCGCCGCCTGCTCGGGCCTGCTCAATGCGAGCGATGTCGCCGTCATCCAGCACGAGTACGGCATTTTCGGCGGTGCCGACGGTGACGAAGTGGTGGGTATCCTTGGCGGACTGGATATTCCGTCCATCATTGTGGCGCATACGGTACCCAAGGATCCGAGTCGGCATCAACGTTCGGTGCTGGAGGCGGTGGCGGCGCTGGCCGATCACGTGGTGGTGATGTCGGAGTCCGCCAAGGTGCGTCTGTGCGCCGGTTACGACGTCGATCGCCGGAAGATCTCCACCATCGCACACGGGGCAACAGTCCCTGCGGGCGTCCACACCAAGCGCAGTGGTCGGCCGACCGTGCTGACGTGGGGTTTGCTCGGCCCTGGCAAGGGTATCGAGCGCGTCATCGATGCGATGGGGGCGCTGCACACTCTCACCGGCAGCCCGCGGTACGTGATCGCCGGCCGTACACATCCGAAGGTGCTTGCCGCAGAGGGCGAGTCCTACCGCGAGGCGCGCACCGAACAGGCGCGCCGGATCGGAGTGGCCGGCGCCGTGCAGTTCGACGCCGGCTACCGCGACCAGGCGTCCCTGGCCGAGTTGGTGCAGTCCGCGTCGGTGGTGGTGCTGCCGTATGACTCCACCGATCAGGTCACCTCGGGTGTGTTGGTCGATGCGATCGCCAGCGGACGTCCGGTGGTCGCCACCGCTTTCCCGCATGCCGTCGAACTGCTCGGCTCCGGAGCGGGCATCGTCGTCAGCCACGATGATCCGATGGCGATGGCGACGGCCCTGCAACGAGTGCTGACCGAACCCAGGTTGGCCGGTGCAATGGCCGCCGAGGCCCGCCGACTGGCACCGGCGATGGCCTGGCCTGTGGTGGCTAACTCGTATCAAGCTCTGGCGCAACGGATTCTGGCGACACGTTCGAAGCTGACATGAGCCCCACAGTGGCTAAGTTCGACCATCTGCTGCAGCTGTCGGACCGCCACGGCACCTTCGAACACGCCTGCGGGACCACCCCTCGTCGCGAGCACGGCTACTGCACCGACGATATGGCCAGGGTCCTGGTGGTCACTGCGCGCGAACCGGGCGCCGACGGCGCCGTGCACGCGCTGGCCCGGGTGGCGGTGCGCTTCCTGGACGAGGCGCAGGCCTACTCCGGGGGGTGCCGAAACCGAATGGACCATACGGGCCGGTGGACTGACGATTTCGCCTTCGAGGACAGCTGGGGTCGGTGTTTGTGGGGGCTGGGAACGGCCGCCGCGCACAGCGGTGTCGGATTGATTCGCAGTTTGTCGGTGGTGCAGTTCGAGCGAGCCGCGCATGGCCGCTCGAAGTGGCCCCGAGCCATGGCCTTCGCGGCTATCGGCGCCGCGGAACTACTCGGTGTGCACCCCACCAATGTCGCGGCCCGCAAGCTCATCGACGACTACGTCGCCGGCATACCGGCACCGACTGCCGACCCCGCGTGGCCGTGGCCCGAGGCTCGGCTCACCTACGCCAATGCCGTGATCGCGGAGGCCATGATCGCAGCGGCCGATGTGATCGATGATCAGGTGCTGGGTCAACGCGGGCTGGACCTGCTCGGCTGGTTGATCGACCGCGAGACGAACGGGGACCATCTGTCCCCGACACCGGCGGGTGGTTGGACGGCCGGTGAACCACGGCCGGGTTTCGACCAGCAACCCATCGAGATATCCACCTTGGCCGATGCCTGCGCACGTGCGGCGACGGTCGATGCCCGCGCGATCTGGCCGGACACGGTGCGGGCCGCAGCGGCCTGGTTCGAGGGTGCGAACGACGCCGCGACACCGATGTGGAATCCGGCCACAGGCGGCGGATACGACGGGTTGCACGCCGACGGCGTGAACGTCAATCAGGGCGCCGAGTCGACACTCGCGGCGCTGTCGACCTTCCAGCAGGCTCGCCACTTCGCCACTGTGCCGCAGTGACGTCGTTGGGCGAAGGTCTCGCCACCCGGACCCCGGTGCGGCTGGCGGCCGATCGATCACGCGTGATCGCCCGGTTGTTCGTGCCGGGCCAAGAGGGCTTTGAGACCCAGGAGTCCCGAACGGGCGCGGTACTGGCACGCACCCTTGCTCTGGACGAGGACGACGTTCGGGCGACCCTAGACGATGTGGTCATCCGGTTCGACCGGCGTCACCGCGATCTCGTCGGGACGTTTCGTCGTCACGCACGGGAGTTGGCCGACCGATTAAGCCCGGGTCTGGAACTCACCGAGGCGCGAATCTTGTTGTTGGGCGCCATGTTCACCAGCGAGTACGCCATAGAGGGCGCTGCGCTGTGCAATCCGAGCATCGTCGTCCACCCTGATCAGTCGGGCATGGCCGAGGGCGCTCTGCGGTTTGTGATGAGCGTGCGTGGTATCGGTGAGGGGCATCGGTCCTCGATCGGGTTTCGAACGGGCACCGTAGATGCGGCCAATCGGGTCAGCCTCGACGAGGGAGCTCGGTTCGCCTCCGTCGGGGCTACCGTGCCGGCACTGCTCGATGCCGCCGTGTTCCGCAGCGAGCTGGCCAGGATCAACGACGCGGGGGAGGCCGCCGACTATGTACTCGACGGGCTGGGGGAGAGGTTCACCCGTTCCGATCTCGACGAGCGGTTGGAACGTCTGCACCGGCACCGGCGTACCCGGTTGCACGCCGCGAAGACGATCGAGTCCATCTCCGAGGTCGCCGACCGCACCTACGGCATCGAATTCTCCTCGGATACCGTCCTTTCCGAGCGGGTGCTGTGGCCGGCCGCCGAGGCCGAGGCCGCAGGGATGGAAGATGCGCGGTTCGTTCGTTTCGTGGACGACGACGGGACGGTCACCTACCACGCCACCTACACCGCCTACAGCGGATCGCGGATCAGTCAGCAACTGTTGACCACCAGCGATTTCACCTCTTTCACCTCGCAACCGATCCTGGGTGGCGCGGCCGCGAACAAGGGGTTGGCACTGTTTCCCCGCCGGATACATGGGCGCTTTGCGGCGATGTCGCGATCCGACCGGGAGTCCAACACCGTCGCCTTCACCGATCGACTCACGGAGTGGACGACCACGGCCGCTTGCCAGCGCCCCACCGAGGCCTGGGAGGCGCTGCAGTTGGGCAATTGCGGTGCACCCATCGAAACCGACGCGGGCTGGCTGGTTCTGACGCACGGGGTGGGGCCCATGCGCACCTACGCGATCGGAGCGATTCTGCTCGACCTCGACGACCCGGCCCGGATGATCGGGCGGCTGCCGCATCCGTTGCTGAGCCCCGCCGACGATGAGCAGGACGGGTATGTGCCCAACGTGGTGTATTCGTGTGGGGCCTTGGTACACGCCGACACCCTGGTGCTGCCCTACGGAATCTGTGACGGCGCGATCGGCATCGCCACCGTGCCAATGCAGGCCCTGCTTGCCGCGATGTTGCCGGCGTAACGTCCGGCCGCGCCGCCAGGCGCCGGATTCAGCTCTCGGGATTGGTCCCGGTCACCTGGAAGATGACGCGGCGGCCGATTTCCACGGCGTGGTCGGCATACCGTTCGTAGAACCGGCCCAACAGCGTGATGTCCACCGCGCTGGCCACGCCGTGCTCCCACTCCTTGTCCATCAGCACGGTGAACAGGTGCTTGTGCAGATGATCCATGGCGTCGTCGTCGCGACTGATCTGGGCGGCCTTCTGCGGATCGCGCGACAACACGACCTCCCGGGCACAGTTGCTCAATTCGACTGCGATGCGGCCCATTTCGGCGAAGTAGCCGTCCACCTCTTCGGGTACCGCGTGGGTAGGGTGACGACGACGGGCGATCTTGGCCACGTGCAGGGCCAGTCCGCCCATCCGTTCGGAATCCGCGACGTTCTGCATGGAACCGACCACCAGTCGCAGATCGCTCGCGACGGGTGACTGCAAGGCCAGCAGGACGAACGCGGCCTCTTCGGCCTGGGTGCGCAGCGCGGCGAGGTGATCGTGGTCGGTGATGACCTGTTCGGCGGTCGCCAGATCGGCCTGAAGCAGCGCCTGGGTGGCGCGTTCCATCGCCAACCCGGCCAGGCCGCACATCTCGCTGAGCGTCTGGGTGAGCCCGTCGAGCTGCTCTTGGAAGGCGGTGCGCATTGTCCCACACTAGATGCTGACCGCCCTGGCATGCGCATTTGATGAACTCACCGTGAATGCGGTCTGGCTGGCTGGTGAAACGAGTTGCCTCCGCCGCCGCGCACCGACTACCAAGAGAGGACCGCTGATATGTGGCCGGGGGGCCGAGGGGGAAACGTGGCGTTATCCGATGTTCTCGCGCGCATATTGCTTTTCCTTCGCGCCGGCTATCCCGAGGGCGTACCGGCCGCCGATTACATCCCGTTGATCGCGGTGCTGCGGCGTCGGCTGTCCGACGACGAAGTGCTTACGCTGACAAACAATTTCATCGCCGACGGCAGCAAGCCGGCACAGGGTACCGACGTCCGGGTGGCGATCACCAAACTGACCGACGAGATGCCCTCGCACGAGGACGTGCAGCGGGTGGAGCGACGGCTGCTGGCGGCCGGCTGGCCGATCGACGACCCGCTGACATTCCCCAAATAGGTTCGCCGGCACGTGACGATCGACAACCAGGTCCCCCCGCCGGTGGTCGGCGATGCCGTGGTGCTTCGCCTCACCAAGCCCGCCGAACGAGCCCAGGCCGAACTCTTCGTCGAGGTCCTCCTCGACGAGATCGCCACGATGGAGTCGAAGATCGGCAAGGCCGAAGCGCTTTGGCGGCGTCGATGCGAGGAGAAGGGCTACGTCGATCCACCGTGCCGGATTGCCGTGGTACGCGAACGCATCGAAGCGGCGAACCGGATGCTCGATGCACTCGACGCGCGTTTTCTGCGGACCGCACGGTCGTCGACGCCGCGGGAATAGCTGCGGCCCGCGGCGATGTTGCCCGCCAGTATGAGTAGACCTTTCGGAGAGAGTGCCCGCGAAGAGTTCCTGGCCGCCAAACACGTCGGGGTGCTGTCGGTGACGGCATCTGACGGCCGGCCGCCCGCGAGCGTCCCGATCTGGTACGACTACACCCCCGACGGATTGATCCGGATCAACACCGGCGCGGCATCACGCAAGTCCAAGCTCATCAAGGACGCCGGTGTGGTGACGCTGGTGGTGCAGCGAGAAGAGCCCCCGTACCAGTACGTGGTCGTCGAAGGCAGTGTCGTCGAGACACTGGAGCCGGCACCGCTGGAGGTCAAGGAAGCGATCGCGATCCGGTATCTCGGCGAGGAGGGTGGACGCGCGTTCGTCGAGGGGATGAAGGACGTCCGCAGTGTGCTGTTCATCGTGCGCCCCGACCGGTGGATCACCGCCGACTATTCCTGAGGAGCATCCACTTCTGCCTGGCGGTTCCCCCGGCAACGGTCTGTACCGGGGGAACCTGGCGCAGAGACCACCCGGGCTGGACCTCGCACGCCTGCGCCTACTAATCCCCGCCCGGCCCTTGGTCGAAACCTGTGCCGGGTCGCACTCAGGGTTGCAGCACAAGTTTTCCGGTCATCCGTCCCGTGCGGCTGAGCCGGTGCGCCTCCTCGGCATCGGTGAGCGGCAGGATTTGGGCGATGTGCACCCGCAGGGTTCCGTCGGCGACCGCGGCGATCAACGGCCGCAGCCGCGCCCCGGTCGGTCTGCCGAGAATGCCCTTGGATTTCCGTGGGGCCAACAGCTGCGAGACCGCGGCGCGGGCATCATCGCCGGCCACCATGATGTGCCGTCCGCCGGGCGCGAGCAGGGCGCGGCACCGGGCGCCGGGATAGCCGCCGGCGCAGTCGACGATCACCGTGAACGGTCCGTGCGCGCGCGCCTGTGCCAGCGGGTCGCCGGCGGTGTAATCGATGACCACGTCGGCACCCAGATCGCGGACCCGTTCGGCATTGGCGCTGGAGCAGACTCCGCCGACGTAGGCGCCTTCCCGTTTGGCGATCTGCACCACCAGCTGACCGACGCCCCCGGAGGCGCCGAGCACCAGCACCCGACGGTGGCCGGCCGGCGCCCGGCGGATCCGGCCCAGCTCCACCACCGCCCGCCATGCGGTGACCCCGGGGATGGGCAGTGCCCCGGCCACCGTGATGTCCACCGAATCGGGCACCCGGCACACCTGGCCTTCACGCACCAGCACGGTGTCGGCATAGGACCCGTGCTGCCTGCGGGCGAAATTGGTACCGCCTGCCACCCGATCGCCCACCGCCACGTGTGTCACTCCGGGACCGATCGCGTCCACCACCCCTGCGAAGTCGACCCCCACGATCACCGGCGGTTTCGGGCCCAGCAGCCGCGCCGCCCAACGCAGCGGACCGTGGCTTCGCATCTTCCAGTCCACTGGGTTGACCCCGATGGACTGCACGCTGACCCGGACTTCGCGCTTGCGCGGTGCGGGTGTGGGCAGCTCGATCAGCTCCAGCGGTGCCCCGGCCGCCCAGGTTCGCTGGGCCATCGCCTTCACGGCGCGTGTCCTGTCGATGATCGATCCACCCGCACAGCGTAGTGAGCCCCACGGCCGGTCGTGATGAGAATCAGCCGCTCGCAATCCAATTGGTGACCCGCCCGACCCGGAACCGCACCGGCGCCGACATCACGCGAATACCCCCGGATTTCCACCGCTGCCCGTCGCCTGTCGCCTAAGGTTCCAAGACGACGGAGCGGAGGATTCGGTGACGGCGTGGCTGGTGGAGAACGTCCCGGCGGGGTTTTTGCTGATCACCCTCATCGCGGTCTTGGCGGGCGGTGCCGTGGTGGTGCTCCGGGTGATACGCCACCGTTTTCCGGCGCTGACCTTGGACGAGCACAACGACGTCACCCGGTTCACCTACGGCGTCATCGGTTTCGTCTACGCGTTCTTCATCGGTTTCGTGGTGTCGTCGATGTGGGGGTCGATCAACACCGCCGACGGGAATGCGCGCAACGAGGGTGCCACGGCCGTGCAGATGGCCGCCGACGCCACGGTGTTCGCGCCGGCCGACCGGGACCGGGTCAGAGCGGCGCTGCTGACCTATGAGAATGCGGCGATCGCCGAATGGACCGGTGGGGGCAACCAGCGCTCGGCGGCCGCCGACCGGGCGCTGACCGAGCTCCGCGGCGCCTACGGGCAGGTCGAACCGACCACCGATGTCCAAAAGACGTTCTTGGCAACATCTTTCAGTAATTTCGACAAGATCGGGCAGGCGCGGACGGTGCGTATCCTGCAGGCCCGCAACGACGACGGGCCGCCGTGGCCGCTGTGGGCGGTCATCTTCATCACCAGCGCCATGGTGCTGGGCACCGCCATCATCTACGGAGTCCAGCGACCCGCGATGCACTACCCCATGGTGGTGGTAGTCGCAGTCCTGGTGGCCACCAACCTGTTCCTGGTACTGGAGCTGGCGCACCCGTTCCTCGGTGACATCGCCACCTCACCGGATCCCTTGCACGAGGCCGTCCGGGTGCTCACCGAGCCCGCCCCCTAGTCCCGGTTCGCCAGGTACTCACGCACGTCGTCGTCGAGCTGAACCCCGAAGCTGCGCAGCATCCAACCCAGCGTCTCGTACGCGCCGACGGTGAAGATGACATCGAGGATCTGCTCGGTGCTCAACTCGGCCGACAGCGTGGCCCACGTGGCGTCGCCGATCATCCCGTCGGCAACCAACTCGTCGGCGCAGCGCAGCAGCGCGGCGTCGATCTGCGACCACGTCGAGGCGTCCGGGCCCCAGGCGATGGCGGTGACCTCGCTGCCGGAGATGCCGACGTCCCCGGCGATCACCACATGCTGGGCCCACTCGTATTCCGACTGCCGCAGTGCCGCGGTGCGCAGGATGAGCAGTTCGCGTTGCCGCGGGGTCAGCGACGTCGCCGACAACAGATGACCGTTGAAGGTGAAGAAGGCCCGCGCCAGTTCCGGGTGGTAGGCGAGCGCGCCGAGCACGTTCAACCCCTTGGGCCTGCCTTCGGTGGCGATCTGCGCATGCCGGC
Organism: Mycobacterium sp. BMJ-28; assembly: GCF_054404835.1. Lineage (NCBI taxonomy): Bacteria > Bacillati > Actinomycetota > Actinomycetes > Mycobacteriales > Mycobacteriaceae > Mycobacterium > Mycobacterium sp. BMJ-28. Next base: position 1,081,362 of record NZ_CM136783.1, read on the forward strand.
GCACCGGCGGGTTCATCGCGGCGAGGGCATCGCGCATCGCAGGCGGCCACTGCTTGGGCGGCAACGGGTCAACACGGGTCATTCAGCCGGTCCTCTCGTACGGATGGCGGTGGTGGAATCCGGGGTTTGTGCCCTGATCGGTCAGGGCGGTCTCCCAAGATTGCCCCACCGCCTCCGACGGCGGCAGCGCGAGGCCCGGTTAGGTCATCTGCTCGAGGCGAATCAGCGGGTGGAGATCAGGTGGCGGCGGGTTCCCGCAGTCGCCACAAGTTGTTGGACAACATCTTCTGCAATTTGTCCACCACGGCGGTCACCTCGGCGTCGGTGCCCACGAATCCGGCGTAGAAGCCCATGCCGAACATCAGCACCAGCAGCATCTCCACCAGGGTGTCCGGATCGGTGCCGGCGTCGAGGTGTCCCTGCGCCGATGCCTCATTGACGGCTGTGGTCACGAATGCGCGCACATCGTCGCGCGGGGCGTAGGCGTCTTGACTCAGTTCGGGATGACGGTGGGACTCCAGCATCGAGGTGACCAGGAATGCGGCGGCGGAGTCGTACTCCCGGTGGGCCAGCATCATTCCGCTCAAGAACGCCGACAACCGGTCGACCAGGGTGGTCTGCGTAGCGGCGGCCGTGACACCCGCGGTGATCAACACGGCGTTGGTTGCCGTCAGCACCTCTTGGTACAGCGCCCGCTTGTTGGAGAAGTAGTGATTGATCGCCGGTCTGGTCAGATCGGCGCGCTCGGCGATGCCCTGAAAGGTAGCCGCGTCGTAGCCAAGTTCGCTGAAAACTTGCCGAGCCGCACGAATGATTCGCTCACGAGTCTCCGAACCGTTAGCTGCCCGGGGGCGACCGCGAGTGCGGCGCAGCGCTTGAGTCATACGCGGAGTTTGCCACACTTATCTGACCCGTGCGTAGAAATGCCTCTCATCACCTCATACTCAGTCGCTGCACAGCAAAGTTTCGTCCGCGTTGTGGCTTCTCCCCGGACCAGGCCGTAGCCTCGTGACGTGTCTGGAGTGACCGATGCGCGCGCCGGTGAACTGGCCGCATTGGAATTCTTCGCGGGTTGCCCAGCCCCGACCTTGACGCCCCTGGCGGCACTGTTGCAACCGCTCGTCGCGGCACCCGGTGAGGTGCTGATGCGCCAGGGCGAGCACGCGGGGTTCTTCCTGCTGATCGGCTCCGGGTCCGCCGAAGTCACCCACATCGGTGAGGACGGCGAGCCGACGGTGGTGCCCTTGCATCCCGGTCTGGTGGTCGGGGAGATCGCCCTGCTGCGCGGCATCCCGCGCACCGCGACGGTGACGGCCACCGAGCCACTGACCGGATGGGTCGGTGGCCCCGAAGCATTCGCCACCATGCTCGAACTGCCGATCCGGGGCGAGCGCAGTGACGGCGTCGAGTCGGTGCTCAACCGGATGGTGCGGATCGCCCGGCAGCGACTGGCGGCGTTCCTCACCCCACTCCCGGTGACGCTGCGCGACGGCGCCGTCCTGTACCTGAGGCCCGTGCTGCCCGGTGACAACGAGCGCACCATCCACGGGCCGGTGAAGTTCTCCAGCGAGACGTTGTACCGCCGGTTCCAGAGCACCCGCGCGCCGACGGCGTCGCTGATGGCCTACCTGTTCGAGGTCGACTATGTCGACCACTTCGTCTGGGTGCTCACCGACGGCCCGGACGGGCCGGTGGTGGCCGACGCGCGTTACGTGCGCGACGGGCATGACTCGACGACCGCGGAGATCGCGTTCATCGTGGGCGACGCCTACCAGGGCCGCGGTGTCGGCACCTTCCTGATGGATGCCCTGGCGGTGGCGGCCCGGGCCGGCGGGGTCACCACGTTCACCGCGCGGGTGTTGACGGAGAACTATCCGATGCGGGCCATCATGGACCGGGCCGGCGCGCACTGGGAGCGCGACGATCTCAACGTGGTGACTACGGTTGTCGGCGTGCCCGCTGTGTCGATGAACCCGCGACGGTACCGCGCCATCTACGAGATGGCCCGCAAGGCGATGCGAGCGGTGGGCTGATGGCTGGCGCCGGCCGGAGGCCGGAGTTGAGTAAGGACACCCGGCTGTGCATCTCGCTGGCCGCTCGGCCGAGCAATATCGGCACCCGCTTCCACAACTACCTGTATGCCGAACTCGGGCTCGACTTCATCTACAAGGCCTTCACCACCACCGACATCGCCGCGGCCATCGGCGGTGTGCGGGCACTGGGAATCCGGGGCTGCTCGGTGTCGATGCCCTTCAAATCCGATGTCCTCGCGCTGGTCGACGAGGTCGAACCGTCGGCGACGGCCATCCAATCGGTCAACACCATCGTCAACGACGACGGCCAGCTGCGTGCATCGAACACCGATTACCTTGCGGTGCAACAGCTGATCGACGAGAACGGGCTCGATCCCCACGACACCGTGATCATCCGGGGCAGCGGCGGCATGGCCAGCGCGGTGGCAAGTGCGTTCCGGGACAGCGGTTTCGGTGCAGGCGTCATCGTCGCGAGGAACGTCGCAACCGGTCGCGCGCTGGCCGACCGGTTGGGCTTCGACCACGCCACCGAGGTCGGTTCGCTGCGGGCGCCGATCCTGGTGAACGTCACCCCGATCGGTATGGCGGGCGGCCCGGAGGAAGCACAGCTTGCCTTCGACGATGACGTGATCGCGGAGGCCCGCACGGTGTTCGATGTGGTGGCACTGCCCTCGGAGACGCCGCTGGTGGCCGCGGCGCGGGCGGCGGGCGTCGCGGTGATCACCGGTGCCGAGGTGATCGCGCTGCAGGCCGCCGAACAGTTCGAACGCTATACCGGGGTGCGTCCGACACCGGCACAGGTCGCCGCCGCCTCGGCCGTATCACGCGCCTGATGTGTTGCGGCGCAAAGTACGTCGTGTGACTGTCAAGGTGCGTTGACGACGACGATGGGCCGTCGTACCCGCTCGAGCATGTGCCCGGTGAAGCCCGCGTACATCAACCGGCCCTGGACGAACCAGTTGATCGACGAATGCACCGCGGCCGCGGTCGGAGATGCGTCGTCGGGCAGGCTGATCTCGAACGGCAGCACCACCGGCACCCCGGCGCGAAGCGGAATTCGCTTGCCCAGCGCCACGATTCGACCATCGAGCTGAGTGCCCGGACCGGGCGTGCGGGTCAGCGGATGCGATTCCCGATCACGCTGCCAGGACACCGCGAAATCACCGTCGGGCAGGTCCATCGTGGGGGTCAGGGTGGCCTGGCCGGTGATGGTCTCCCCGGCCCGGTACACCGGCTTGGACAACGCGAGGTCGATGACCGTCTCGGCGGCCCCGGAGACCACCTCCTGCGGCTCGACATAGGCTTCGACGTCCGCGGTGCCGATCAGCACGGTGAATTCGCCTCGGGTGTCGACATCTTTACCTTCACGGTCGACCGTGAGCCGGCATTCCCAGCGCGCGATCGCCGATGCCGACGCCGGCGCCCAGGACGGGATGCGAAACGTCGACGCGGCGCCGGTGAACTGCCCGGTGGCGATCGGAATGTCCTCGACGATGACGCTCACCCAGTCCTCGGTGTCGCGATCACCGCCGTAGCTGGTGCCGACCTGGTCGGCCGTCCAGATGGTGTCGTTGGCCGTCGCCGCGGCGGAGTCGACGCGACCTGCCCAGTGGTAGCGGTAGAAATTCGTGTAACCCCAGTCCAGGCGCGCGGACCGGACCTTGTCGATCGGCTTATCGGTGGTCACCGTCGCCTGGACCGTTTGGCGTGGGGTGACTGTTTCCGGCGAGATCGTGACCTTCGCGCCGCCGGATCGGCTGAACAGGCCCACTACTTCTTCTTGTACTTTGCTCTGTTCGCGGCGTACTCCTCGGGATGGTGCTTCTTCTGGTACGCCCGCACCGGCCAGAAGAGCAGCCAGAGCAACGGGTACACCGTCACGTAGAACAGCAAGTGGCAGGCGGCGCCGACCAATACGGCGAACACCCACGCCGGCCAGATGATGATCAAACAGAACTGGATGAACTGCTTGAGCACCACGGGATAGCCCTCGGCCATCGACAGGACGAACTTCGGGCTCATCGCGTGCAGGTACTGGCCGACCTTGGATGTCTGCGCCTCGACCTCGGCCTGGGCGTCGCTGATATCGCGCCCGCGTTCATCGCGGGTGAGGCCGCGCTGGGGCGGCGGTGGTTCGTGCGGGGCGGGCTGTGTCATGGGGTGATCGTAGTTTGCTCGTCAATGGCTGACGTGGCATCCATCAGCGGGCCGATCTGGTCCTCGGTGCCCTCGGCGTTGAGTTGCAGAACGAACAGATCCTTGCCGGCAGGGATGATGACGGTTTTCTGCGCGATCATGCGCTTCTGCCCGTCCTTGACGTAGGTGCCACCCACCTGCACGGCGTCGAATCCGCCCAGCTTGCCGGTTTGCCCTTCGTTGCCGCCCTCGTAGTCGGGCAGGTTCTTCAGCTCGCCGGGGGCGTACTCCAGAACCTTTGCTGCGTCGGCGCCGGTGAGTTTGGACATGACGGCCGTGATGGTCGGGGGAACCGGCCCGGCCGCGGGATCGCTGAACACGATCTGGCCCCACGCCCAATCCGGCGCCTTGGCGCCGGCATCCGCCCAGCCCTCCGGAACCGGCAGGTTCACTGTGGGCGTACCCGGATCGCCGCGCTTGACCGCGGTTTCGGTGATGTGGTTGTCCTTGACGTAGTCGACGATCGTGTAGTTCGGGCCGCTGGCATTGGCGGTGGTACTCGGCGCGGCTTTGGTGGTGCTGCTCGCCGAGGTCTCTGAAGTCGCCGATGCGCTGGTGCTTTCCTTGGACGCGGTCGCGGTCTTGCTGTCCGAGCCACAGCCGGCCAGGGCGAGCCCCAGAACGGCGGCCGCGACCGCGAGTCCACGGGCCGTGGTGTGTGCTGTCATCGCTTCTCCTGTGATGGTCGCCGTCTTACCGGGAAGATCCTGTTGGAAACCTAGTCACTCGGCGTGAATCGGTCCGTGACGTTACCGGTCCGGCAGTCGTCATAGGGGTTGATCGCAGCAGAACCCCCGGGTGTCGCCGGGTGATGTGGTATCACAGCGGCGTGCGCACGACGGTGGTTGGCCTGGTCGCGGCGCTGAGTGTGGCGGGGTGCGGAGCGGCGGGCAATACCACCGCGCCCCCGTCTCCTGCCACCAGCACCGCCGCCTCCGGCAGCGTCGACCCGGCCGCGATAGGCCGGGCCCGTGGTGCTGTGCCCGCGGGTTATGAGGTATCCGATATCGCCGAAACCGCTGCGCTGGTGACCTTTTGGGGCTTCGCGCCGGGCTGGACCGCGACGCCGGAGCAGTGCGGCGCGCTGGCCGATCCGGGCGCGGGGACGCGGGTGCGCGGCTGGTCGGCGTCGGGCTCGGGCGGGATCATCTACGCCGTGGTCGCCGGACCCGGCGCGCACACCGGCATCCCCGAGGGCTGTGCGGCGTGGTCGGTGACCGGTGGGCACACCGCCGCAGCGGTGACCTTGGCACCGGCCCCCGCGGTCGCCGCGACGTCGACCGTCGCGATGAGTGCGGTGGTCACCACCACGGTCGAAGGCGGGACACAGACACGGCTGCACGGCGACACCGTCACCGCGTATCTGCCCGGCGGATACATCGCCTCCGTCACGGCGGTCACCGATCCCGGGTCCGCCCTGCAACCGTTGCCGTCGGATATCGCGCCACGTCTGCTGGCACAGGTGGTCTCGGTGGTCACACGGTGACGCCGGTAGATTGGCGGCGATGCTCACTCCACGAGCGGCCGCCCTCGTGGCCTGTGCTGCCGCCCTCACCGCGTGCTCGGGTGCCAAGCCCGCCCCGCAGGCCGATATCGCCCGCGTCGTCGATCTGAAGACCGCGTTCGGTCCGGAATTCCACGTCACCACCGTGGCGCCGGCCGGGATCGATCCGAAGAAGCTGTCGGGGCAGCCGATGCCGCCCGGGGTCAAGGTCGAGCCACCCGACTGCGCCAAGTTCGCCAACGGCCTGGCCATCCCGGCGGGGTTGAAGGGCAATATGGCGGCCACCACGGCCGAGGGGAACGGCAACCGGTTCATCGTCATCGCGGTGGAGACCTCGCAGCCCCTTGGCTTCAACGATCCGGGACCGGGTTGCCAGAAGGTCGAGTACGCCGGTACCGGTCTGCTGGGCCAGGTCCAGGTGGTCGAGTCCCCGAAGATCGACGGCGCGCAGGTGCTGGGCACGCACCGGGTGGTGCAGACGTTGATGACCGACGGGTCCCCGCGCAATGGCGAATTGTTCAACTACGTCGCAAGTTTCGACAATTTCCTGGTGATGGTGACGGCCAATCCGCTCGTCGAGCCGGACAAGCCGGTGGCCCAGGTGGACACCCAGCGGGCGCGTGACCTGCTCACCAAGGCGGTGTCCGCGGTGCGGGGCTGATGTCAGCGCACGTCGCGGGGGCGGAACTGGATGCTGATCCGCGGACCGACCGGCCGCGCCGTCTTGGGCACCGCGTGCTCCCAGGTGCGCTGGCAGGACCCGCCCATCACCAGCAGGTCGCCATGGGCCTGCGGCAACCGTAGGGCCCGTCCGCCGTTGCGCGGGCGCATGGCGAACACCCGTCTGGCGCCGAGGCTGACGATGGCCACCATGGTGTCGGCGGTGCTGCTGCGTCCGATGGTGTCGCCGTGCCAGGCCACGCTGTCGTCGCCGTCGCGGTAGAGGCACAGCCCCGCCGTGGTGAACCGCTCGCCGAGTTCGCCGGCGTAGATGTCGTTGAGCCGCACGCGCAGCCGGGCGATGCCGGGATGCGGGGCGGTCTCGGCGCTGAGGTCGTGAAAGCTCACCAGCCGCGGTACGTCGAGCACCCGGTCGTACATCTGCCTGCGTTCGGCCCGCCACGGGATGGCCGTCAGGAGTTCGTCGAACAGGGTGTCCTCGCCTTCGGCGGACCCGTTCAGCCAGCCGGCGCGGACGTCGATCCAGGCGCCGTCGCCCAGATGACGACGCTCGGAGTGGTCGAAGAGCGACCCCTGAACGGCCAGAGACACCACCCCAGCGTATCGCACAGACGTTCGATTTCAGAGCTTGGCCGCGCCCGGGCCGTGTTCGGACAGCATGTCCCCGGGATTGGACAGCAGGCAGGTTTTCAGGCTGAGGCACCCGCAGCCGATACAGCCGGCCAGATTGTCGCGCAGGCGTTCCAGGTGCACGATGCGGTCGTCCAGGTCCTGACGCCAGCCGGCCGACAGTTTGGCCCAGTCCTTGCTGGTGGGCACCCGGTCGGTGGGCAGCGAGGCCAGCGCCTCGCGGATCCGGGCCAGTGGGATGCCCAGCCGCTGCGACATCCGGATGAACGCCACCCGCCGCAGCGTTTCGCGGGGATAACGCCGCTGATTTCCCGTGGTGCGCCGGGAGGCGATGAGTCCTTCGCGTTCGTAGAAATGCAGCGCCGACACGGCCACACCACTGCGGTGTGACATCTCACCGGGCGTCAGCTCTTGTGTCTCCATACACCTCAACCATAGTTGAGTTAACGTTTGCGGTGTGGACGCTCCTGCGGTGCTGGGTTGTAATTCGGAAGTGGGGACCCTGCGGGTCGCCATCCTGCACCGACCGGGAGCCGAGTTGCAGCGTCTGACACCGCGCAACAACGACAGCCTGCTGTTCGACGGACTGCCCTGGGTGGCCAAGGCGCAGGAGGAACACGACGCCTTTGCCGCGGTGCTGACCTCCCGCGGTGTGGAGGTGCTGCTGCTGGCCGATCTGCTCACCGAGGCCCTTGCCTCCGGCGCGGCCAGGATGCACGGCATCTCCGCGGCTGTCGATGCGCGCCGGCTGGGTATCCCTCTGGCTCAAGAACTTTCGTCCTACCTGCGTACTCTGGACGCCGCCACCCTGGCCCACGTGCTGATAGCGGGGATGACCTTCACCGAGCTGCCGTTCCCGGGCGGTGAATTGTCCTTGGTGCGGCGCATGCATCACGGCGGCGACTTCGTCATCGACCCGTTGCCGAACCTGATGTTCACCAGGGATTCGTCCTTCTGGATCGGCCCGAGGATGGCGATCACCTCCCTGGCCCTGCCGGCCCGGGCCCGGGAGTCCTCGCTGACCGACCTGATCTACGCCCATCACCCCCGGTTCCTGGGTGTCCGGCGTGCCTACGAATCACGTTCTGCGCCAGTGGAAGGCGGGGACGTCCTGCTGCTGAGCCCGGGTGTGGTGGCCGTGGGGGTGGGGGAGCGCACCACGCCGGCCGGCGCCGAGGCGCTGGCGCGCAGCCTGTTCGAGGACGGGTTGGCGCACACCGTGCTGGCGGTGCCGATCGCCCAGCAGCGCGCGCAGATGCATCTGGATACCGTCTGCACCATGGTGGACACCGATGCGGTGGTGATGTACCCGAACGTCGTCGACTCACTGGCGGCATTCACCATGCACGGCACGCCCGGCGGCGGGGTGCACATCGACGACGAGCTGCCGTTCGTCACGGCGGCGGCCGCCGCGATGGGGATCGACACGTTGCGGGTGATCGACACCGGCCTGGACCCGGTCACCGCCGAGCGCGAGCAGTGGGACGACGGCAACAACACGCTGGCCTTGGCTCCCGGCGTGGTGGTCGCCTACGAACGCAACACCGAAACCAATGCGCGACTTGCCGATTCGGGGGTCGAGGTGCTCACCATCGCGGCATCCGAGCTCGGTAGCGGGCGCGGTGGTCCGCGCTGCATGTCCTGCCCGGCGGCGCGGGACCCGCTCTAGGTTTCGATCCACCGCCGATAGGGCAACATCGAGGCATGCCTACGCTGCTGTGGTTCCGGCGCGACCTGCGGTTATACGATCTGCCGCCCCTGCTGGACGCCGCCGCGCCCGATGGCGAGGTGCTGGCCTGCTACGTCCTGGATCCCCGGCTGCGGGCCACCTCCGGTGCCCGGCGGCTGCAGTATCTCTACGACGCGCTGTGGGACCTGCAGGACCAACTCGACGGCAAGCTGCTGATCACCGAGGGGCGCCCCGAGAAGCGGATTCCCGTGCTGGCCAAGAAGATCGGCGCGACCTCGGTGCACGTCTCCGGTGATTTTTCGCCGTTCGGCAGGCGCCGGGACGCCGCCGTCGGTGACGCGCTCGGTGACGTGCCGCTGGAGGCGGCGGGTTCGCCGTACCTGGTGGCGCCCGGGCGGGTCACCAAGGGCGACGGCACCCCGTACAAGGTGTTCACCCCGTTCTTCCGGGCCTGGGCGGCCCACGGCTGGCGGGCGCCGGCCGAGACCGGCCCCGAGTCGGCCGGCTGGATCGACCCGGCCGGCCTGGACGCTGGGGTCGAAATCCCGTCCGGTCACGCCGAATTGGAGCTGCCCGCCGGGGAGACCGCCGCGCGTGAGGCGTGGAAGCGCTTCGTCTCGGCCGGCCTCGACAACTATGAGGAAGACCGCAACCGGCCGGATCTCGATGCCAGCAGCCGGATGTCCGCGCACCTGAAGTTCGGTGCCATCCATCCCCGGACCATGGCGGCAGACCTGGGCAAGGGCACCGGCCCGCAGGCGTACCTGCGGGAGTTGGCCTTCCGCGACTTCTACGCCGACGTGCTCAACCATTGGCCGCGCAGCGCGTGGTGGAACTGGAACCGCAACTTCGATCCCATCGAGACCGACGAGGACGGCGAGGCGAAGCAACGGCTCGAAGCCTGGAAAGCCGGCAAGACGGGGTTCCCCATCGTCGACGCCGGGATGCGCCAGCTGGCCGAAACCGGCTTCATGCACAACCGGGTCCGGATGATCGCGGCGTCGTTCCTGGTCAAGGATCTGCACCTGCCGTGGCAGTGGGGGGCGCGCTGGTTCCTGGATCAGCTGGTGGACGGGGACATGGCCAGCAACCAGCACGGCTGGCAATGGGCGGCCGGCTGCGGCACCGACGCCGCGCCGTACTTCCGGGTGTTCAATCCGGATACCCAGGGCCGCAAGTTCGATCCGGACGAGGTGTACGTGCGGCGCTGGGTGCCGGAGTTCGGCAGCGCCGATTATCCGGGCCCGATGGTCGATCACAAGGCCGAGCGGGCCGAGGCGTTGAGAAGGTACGAGGGGATCCGCTGACCGGGGAATGTCACCGCCAGCTGGGCAACCAGATCTGCATGTTCCACGTCGCCGGCGAGATCGGCAGCCCGGTCAGGATCGGGTACATCCAGGCGAAGTTCGTGATCACCAGCGCCACATAACAACTCACCGCGATCAGGCCCAGCGTTCGGCGTTCGGCGTTCTGCCGCGGCTGGTACAGGATGTCGCCGAGGATCAGCGCGATCGCCATGATCAGGAACGGCGCCATGGTGGTGGCGTAGAAGAAGTACATCTGCCGGTCGATATCGGCGAACCACGGCAGGTAGCCCGCGCCGTAGCCCACCAGCACCACCGCATAGCGCCAGTCGCGGCGCACGAACGCCCGCCACAGCGCCCAGCCCAGCACGGGCACCGCGACGAACCACATCGCCGGGGTGCCCACCAGCATCACGGCCTTCACGCACGATTGCGCCCCGCAACCGGGCACATTCTGCTGATCGATCGCATAGAGCACCGGGCGCAACGACATGGGCCACGTCCAGGGTTTCGACTCCCACGGGTGGTGGTTGCCTGCGGCGTTGGTCAGCCCGGAATGGAAGTGATAGGCCTGATAGGTGTAGTGCCACAACGACCGCAGGGCGTTGGGCAGGAAGCCGTCCAGGCCGATCGAGCGGCCCTCCTCATGGCGGTCCACGCCGGTCTCGGAAGCAAACCAAGGCGCGTAGCTGGCCAGGTACACCGCGAACGGGATGAGGCCGAAGACGTACGCCGACGGCCCCACGTCGCGGCGTAGGGTGCCCAGCCACGGCCGCGGCACCCGGTACTGGCGGCGCGCGACGACGTCGAAGGCCAGCGTCATCAGCCCGAAGAAGACGATGAAGTACAGCCCCGACCATTTCGTCGCGCAGGCCAGCCCCAGCAGCACGCCCGCGCCGAACCGCCACCATCGCACCCCCAGCCGCGGACCCCACGGCGTCTCGGCGATCCGGCCCTCCATGAGCGCCACATGCATTCGCGAGCGCACCTCGTCACGGTCGACGATCAGGGCGCCGAAGGCGGCCACCACGAACAGCACCAGGTACACGTCCAGCAGCGCGGTACGGGCCGAGACGAAGCTGACGCCGTCGGCGATCAACAGCAGCCCGGCGAGCCCGCCGACCAGGGTGGAGCGGGCGATGCGCCGCACGATCCGCGCCGTCAGCACCACGATGACGACACCGCACACCGCGCCGGAGAAGCGCCAGCCCAGACCGTTGTAGCCGAACACCCACTCGCCGATCGCCATCAGCTGTTTGGCCACCGGCGGGTGCACCACCAGGCCATAACCGGGGTTGTCCTCGACACCGTGATTGCCCAGCATCTGCCAGGCCTGCGGCGCATAGTGCTTCTCGTCGAAGATGGGGGTGCCGGCGTCCGTCGGCGAACCGAGATTGAGGAAGCGGGTCAGCGCGGCAAGCGCCCCGATGATCACGGTCATCACCAGGCCCTGCAGGCGATCCACCGGCCCGAAGTCCGGCACGGGAACGAGTGGGCCGGGGCTGATCACGGGAACGGCGCGCTCCGGCTGCACGGTATGGGGAGCGGTCATCATCGACGATCGTAGGCTGTCGTCATGGAAGGTGGCCGACTGCTGCTGGCGGCCACGCCGCTCGGGCAGCCCGCGGATGCGTCGGCCCGTCTGGTCGAGGCGCTCGCCAACGCCGAGGTGATCGCCGCCGAGGACACCCGCAGGGCCCGCACCCTGGCCGCGGCGCTGGGCGTCACGCCGACCGGACGCCTGCTCAGCGTGTTCGATCAGAACGAGGCGTCCCGGGTGCCCGCCCTGCTGGAGGAGATCCGCGGGGGTGCGACGGTGGTGCTGATCAGCGATGCCGGGATGCCGCTGATCAACGATCCCGGCTACCGGCTGGTGACGGCCTGCATCGAGGCCGGGCTGGCCGTGCACTGCCTGCCCGGCCCGTCGGCGGTCACGACGGCGCTGGCGGTGTCCGGGCTGGGCGCGGACAAGTTCTGTTTCGAGGGGTTCGCGCCGCGCAAACAGGCGGCGCGGCGCACCTGGCTGGGCACTCTGGCGGCCGAACAGCGCACCGCGGTGTTCTTCGAATCACCGCGGCGGCTGGCCGACACGCTGGGCGACGCCGTGCACGTGCTCGGCACGGACCGTCGCGCGGTGGTGTGCCGGGAGCTGACCAAGACGCACGAGGAGATCAAGCGCGGCACCCTCGCCGAGTTGGCCGACTGGGCCGCCGGCGGGGTCCTCGGCGAGATCACCGTGGTGCTGGCCGGTGCGGTGCCCAAGGCCGACATGGCGTCGATGGTCGCCCTGGTGCTGGAGCTGGTGGCGGACGGGGCCCGGGTCAAGGACGCCTGTGCCGAGGTGATCGCCGCCAATCCCGGTGCGCCCGCACGGCGTGCGCTCTACGATGCGGTGTTGAAGTCACGCGACTGAAAGTGCGGGTGGGCCCGTGAATACGACCCAGTTCGTGATCGTGTTGGTGCTCGGGATCCTGGCGTTGCTGGCGCTGATCTGGATCCCCATCATCGTGTGGCTGCGCTGCCGCGGCCGTACCGTCGCCGCGCGGCTGGCCGATGAGCTCGAAGGTGAGACCGTGGTTCGGCCGCCGGAGAAGGGTTCCTATCGCGGGGCGACCGCACCCGGGTATCCGGTGGTCAAGAACACCGGTCTGATCGCCCTGACCCGGCGGCGGCTGGTGTTCCGGACGCTGACCGGCACCGCGATCGACGTTCCGGTCGATGCGATCACCGGTGTGCGCGAGGCGGCGGTCTTCAAGGGTTCGGTGGTCGGCGGCCAGACCCACCTGATCGTCGCGACCACCGCAGGCGAGGTCGGCTTCTACGTCTTCTCCGGCAACGCCGGCTGGATCGCCGCGCTCACCCCCTCGGCCCCGGGCCGGCCGGCGTAACCCGTTGGGTGCGGGCGGCCGATGATCGGGGCGGCCTTGTGCAGGCATTCCTCCCATTCGGCGCCCGGGTCGGAGTCCGCGGTGATACCCCCGCCGACACCGAGCACCGCGTTGCCGTGCGCGTCGAACTCCACCGTCCGGATTGCCACGTTCAACTCGACACCCGCCACTGGCGACGCCAAACCAACGGTGCCGCAGTAAATTCCGCGCCGCGACGGCTCCCACTGCAGGAGTAGTTCGCGGGCCCGGGCCTTCGGCGTGCCGGTCACCGAGGCCGGCGGGAAGGTGGCGTCCAGCACCGCGGTCATCGGCACGTCGACCGGGACCCGGGCCGACACCGTCGACACCAGATGCCAGACGCCGGGCGCCGGGCGCACCGCCAGCAGTTCGGGCACGGTGACCGTGCCGGTGACGGCGAGGCGCCCGAGATCGTTTCGCACCAGGTCGACGATCATGATGTTCTCGGCGACGTCCTTGACCGAGGCGCGCAGCACCGCCGGCGATTCATCAAGGGGCAGCGTGCCTTTGATCGGGCTGGAGGTGACCTGTTCGCCCCGCCGGCTCAGGAACAGTTCCGGGGACAGCGACGCCACCGCGCCCCAGTCCCCGGCGATGAAGGCGGCCCGGGCGGGTGCCGTGCGCGTCACGGCGTCGACGAAGAAGTCCACCGGGTCGCCCTGGATCCGGCCGGTGAACTGGGTGCAGACACACGCCTGGTACACCTCGCCCGCACCGATCGCGTCCAGGCAGGCCAGCACCCCGGCGCGGTGGCTGGCGCGGTCCGGGTAGCGCCAGTCGATCGCCGACGGGCGCGCGGGCGTGCCGCTGACACCGGCCAGCCAGTCGGGAAGCTCTGCCCCAGAGAGGCTTTCGTACCACCAAAGCCCGTCGGTGTCCTGGCGCAGCACGCAGTCCGACCACCCGCCTGCGGCGGCCGGGATGCGTGCGGCGCCGTCGGGATAGGACAGATAACCGAACCAGCCGCCGCCGACGGGGTTCCCGGGATCACCCGGCGGCGTGTCGAATACCCGATCGGTCGGCACGGCCGACACGCTCGGTGCGATCAGCGCACGCGAGCCGAACCAGTCGCCGATCAGCGCCGCCGGTGGTGGCAGGCCGCGGCCGCGCGCGGCGTCGGCGACCGCGCGCAGCACCTCGGGGGCGTCCCCCAGGCCGGCCAGTCGCTCGATCCGCACCGGCCAAGCCTGACAGAAGCTACCGGGTGATCGCGCGCGGGACCATGATCGCCGACAGCTTGTCCGGATTGCGCATGGCGTAGAAGTGGCTGATCCGGCCGCCGCAGATCTCGATGGTGATCACGCCTTCCAATTGCTCGCCCAGGTACAGGACGAGTGCGGGTGCGTTGTTGTAGACCGCGAGGTCGATCCGCGCATCGGGTCGTTCGCCGGCCCCGCGTATCAGACCCAGCACCAACCTGGCCACCCTGTCCGCACCGACCACCGGACGCCGCGCCGCGCTGACCTTGCCCGCGCTGTCGGCCGTCCACACCACGTCCGGTGCCAGCATCTCGACCAGCGCGGCCACGTCGCCGGTGGCCGCGGTGGCGAAGAACTGCGTGGTGATCTGCTCACCCGTCGCGGCGTCCACATGGTCGAACCGCTTGCGGCGGGCGTGCACGTGTTCCCTGGCCCGGTGCGCCATCTGGCGCACCGCGGCCGAGGACCGGCCCACCGCCGCGGCGATCTCGTCGTGGCTGAAACCGAACACCTCGCGCAGCACGAACACCGCTCGTTCGTCGGGAGTGAGGGTTTCCAGTACCACCATCATCGCCATCGACACCGACTCGGCCAGCACCACATCCGCCGAAGCATCCTGCACCAGAACCGGTTCGGGCAGCCACGGCCCAACGTACTCCTCGCGGCGGCGGGCCGTGGCGCGCAAGGTGTTCAGCGCCTGCCGTGTCACCAACTGCGCCAGGTAGGCCTTGGTGTCGGTCACCGTCTCCAGGTCGACGTCGGCCCAGCGCAGGTAGCTGTCCTGTAACACATCGTCGGATTCGGTTGCCGAGCCCAGGATTTCGTAGGCGATGGTGAACAGTAACGGCCGCAGCGCGGTGAACCGTTCGGCGTGCTCGTTCATACCGGATCCGTCTCCAGGGCCGCCGCCAACCGCTCGGCCCGCTTACCGCCCTTGATCAGGAAGTAGGACCCGGGCTTGGCGGCCTCGCGGCGCAGCTGCCACACCGTGCCCTTGCACACCATCTCCTTGATCGACGCCGCGATGCGGCCACCGATGTAGGCCCGGCGCGGGGTGTCGTCGGTATGCGAGATCTGGATGGTGCCGAAGGACCGGCCGATGCTGACGCACTGACCGGCGAAGGCCTGATTGATCGGCTCGGGCGTGCGGCCGTCGATGCGGGCCAGCACCGTGCGCGCGGCCTGCGCCGCCAGCGGCATCGCGGCTTGGCAGCTCATCCGCAGCGGCATCCCCGACGGCGCGACGGCATCACCGGCGCCGACGATGCGGTCGTCGTCGATGCTGACCAGGGTCTCGTCGGTGAGCAACCGGCCCAACGCGTCGGTGCGCAGGCCGCTGCGTGCGGCGAGCTCAGGTACCCCGAACCCGGCGGTCCACACCGTGGCGGCGCTGGGCAGCTCGCTGCCGTCGGCCAACTCGACCCGATCGGCATGCACCGCCGCCACTTTCGGCCCTTCGATCACCGTGACGCCGAGCTTGGCCAGCTGCTTGGCCGCAGACCTGCGCGCCTGGGCGCCCAGTGACGGCCCCAGTACCGGGCCGGCGGCCAGGGTCACCGGGCGACCCGCCTCGGCGAATTCCGATGCCGCCTCGATACCGGTCAGACCGCCACCCACCACCACGATGGGCGCCGACACCGGAACGTCCTGCAGGCGCGCACCCAGGCGCTGCGCATCCTCGAATTCGGCCAGGGCATAGCCGAATTCGGGGGCGCCCGCGCTGGTGCTGCCGACGGCATAGACCAGGTAGTCGTAGCCCAGGGTGAGGCCCGACGTCAGCTCCACCCGGCGCGCGGCGGTGTCGATGCGCTCGGCCTTGTCGATGACGAGCCGCACGCCGTCGGCGAGCAGCGCGGCATAGTCGGCGGTGGCGTCGTGGGTCCCCGCGACCAACTGGTGTAGCCGGATGCGTTCGACGAATTCGGGCCGCGCGTTGACCAGCGTGACCTCGGTGCCAGGGCGCTGGCGCAGGTGGTTGGCGGCCAGCACTCCGGCATAGCCGCCGCCGATGACGATTACTTGTGCGATGTTGTTCTCGGTCATGCCCTCAAGACACCGCCCATCCCGAAAGTGTGACACGCGGTGACCCAGATCACGCGGTTGCTTACACGTCGATATCTACACCGGTGAGGCGCAGGCGTGGGATCGTGGCGGACAGTTAAGCCTCGGCCGCCTGATACCGGGGGAACACGCCTTCGGGCCTGGGCAGCGCGGTGCCCGGGGCCAACCGCGTGCCGATGGCGGTGAAGTCCCGCTGATCGGCAGGCTGGCCGAGCAGATCCAACAACTTGGCCATCGACCCCGGCATCACCGGCTGGCTCAGCAGCGCCGCGATCCGGACCGCCTCCAGGGTGGTGTACAGCACGGTGCCGAACCGGTCGTCGGCCTCCGGGGTGCCGGCCTTGCGCAGCACCCACGGCTCCTGGGCGGAGAAATACTTGTTGGCCGCGGCCAGCACCGACCAGATGGCGTCCAGCGCCAGGTGCATGGCCTGCTCGTCGTAGTGCCGCCGGACCCGCTCCAGCAGCCCGTCGGCGGCGGCCAGCAGGGCGGTGTCCTCGGCCGTGAACGCGCCGGGCTGCGGCACCTTGCCGTCGAGGTTCTTGTTCACCATCGACAGCGACCGCTGGGCCAGATTGCCCAGCTCGTTGGCCAGGTCGGCGTTGACCCGGCCGATGATGGCCTCCTCGCTGTAACTGCCGTCCTGGCCGAACGGCACCTCGCGCAGGAAGAAGAAGCGCACCTGATCCACGCCGAACTCGTCGACCAGCGCCAGCGGGTCGACCACGTTGCCCACCGACTTGCTCATCTTCTCGCCCTTGACGTTGATGAAGCCGTGCGCGAAAACCCTTCGCGGAAGCTCGATCCCGGCCGACATCAGAAAAGCCGGCCAGTACACCGTGTGGAACCGGATGATGTCCTTGCCGATCATGTGCAGATCGGCCGGCCAGTACTTCTGAAAGGACTCCGAGCCGGTGTCCGGGAAGCCGACACCGGTCAGGTAGTTGGTCAGCGCGTCGACCCACACGTACATCACATGGTCGGGATGGTCCGGGACGGGCACACCCCAGTCGAAGGTGGTCCGGGAGATGGACAGGTCGCGCAGCCCGCCGGAGACGAAGCTGACCACCTCGTTGCGGCGCACGTCGGGTCCGATGAACTCCGGATGCGCGGCGTAGTGCGCCAGCAGCCGGTCGGCGTACTCCGACAGCTTGAAGAAATAGGTCTGCTCCTCGGTCCAGGTCACCTCGGTGCCGGTCTCGATCGCGAACCGCAGACCTTCGCGTTCCTCGGTCTCGTCCTCGGCGAAGAAGCGCTCATCGCGCACCGAATACCAGCCCTGATAGCTGCCCAGATAGATGTCGCCGGCGTCGAACATCCGCCGCCAGATCTCCTTGGACGCCTCGTAGTGGTCGGCGTCGGAGGTCCGGATGAACCGGTCGTAGGAGGCGCCGAGGCGTTCCTGCATCCGCTCGAACACATCGGAGTTGCGCTTGGCCAGCTCGGCGGCGGTGATACCCAGTTTGGCCGCCGTCTCGGCCATCTTCAGGCCGTGCACGTCGGTGCCGGTCAGATAGCGCACGTCGAAACCGTCGAGGCGCTTGAACCGGGCGATGGCGTCGGTGGCGATGTACTCGTAGGCGTGCCCGATATGCGGGTCGCCGTTGGGGTACGCAATGGCGGTGGTCAGGTAATAGGGCTCACTCATTTGGTCCCACCTTAAAGTGTCGGTTGTGAGCGAAGCTGGCGAGCGAACCATCGAACCGGCACGCGAGAGCCGAGCCTGCGAGGCAATCGCGTGAGCTCCAAGAGACAGAGACCGCCCGCTCCGGAGCCGCTGGGCCCGCTGATCGATGCGCACACCCATCTGGACGCCTGTGGTGCCGAGACGGCCGAGGACGTGGCGGCCATCCTGGACCGCGCCGGTGCCGTGGGCGTGCAGGCCGTCGTCACCATCGCCGACGACCTGGACGCCGCGCGCTGGGCCGCGCAGGCCGCCGGCTGGGATCCCCGCGTCTACGCCGCGGTGGCCCTGCACCCGACGCGGGCCAACGCCCTCGACGACGCCGCCAAGGCGGAACTGGAGACGTTGGCGGGGCATCCGCGGGTGGTGGCGATCGGTGAGACCGGAATGGACATGTACTGGCCGGGGCGGCTCGACGGATGTGCCGACCCCGCTCAGCAGCGTGACGCCTTCGCCTGGCACATCGACCTGGCCAAGCGCACCGGCAAGCCGCTGATGATCCACAACCGCGACGCCGACGCCGAGGTGCTCGACGTGCTGGCGGCCGAAGGCGCCCCGGAAACGGTGATCTTCCACTGTTTCTCTTCCGACGCCGAGATGGCCACGACATGTGCCGCCAACGGCTGGCTGCTGAGCCTGTCGGGGACGGTCAGCTTCCGCAACGCGCACGCGCTGCGGGAGGCCGCCGGGGTGATCCCGGATGATCTGCTGCTGGTCGAGACCGACGCGCCGTTTCTGACCCCGCACCCCTTCCGGGGTGCCCCCAACGAGCCCTATTGCCTGCCGTACACGGTGCGTGCACTGGCCGAGCTCACCGGCCGGGCCGCCGCCGATCTGGCCCGGATCACCACCGCCAACGCGCGACGCACCTACCGTTTGGCGGCCGGATAATTGGCGCGGGCAGCAGATCTTCGTTACCTTCCTGTGATAGAACGCGGGCGGCCAGCCGGGCCGCGAGTTCCGCGGGCCCGCATGGGTCGAGACCCGGGGACAACAGACTCTTGAATGTTTTGAATCGGATCCATGAGGTACGTTCGCCGGCGTTTCGGCTGCTCGTGGGCGCGTTGTTATTGACGCTGGTGTTTGCTGGCGGCCTCGCGGTGGCTTCGCACAAGACCGTCACGCTGACCGTGGACGGGGCACCGATCACGGTCACCACGATGAAGTCCACAGTCATCGATGTGGTGCGGGAGAACGGCTTCACCGTCGGCGACCGCGATGATCTCTACCCCGCGCCCGGGGCCGCGGTGCACGACGCGGACAACATCGTGCTCAGCCGCAGCCGTCCGGTGCAGATCTCCCTGGACGGTGAGAACAGCAAAGAAGTGTGGACCACCGCCTCGACCGTGCAGGATGCCCTCGCCCAGCTGGCCATGACCGATATGGCGCCTGCGGCGGCCTCCCGCGGTACCCGCGTGCCGCTGGCCGGAATGTCATTACCCGTGGTCAGTGCCAAAACCGTGCAGATCGACGACGGCGGCGTCGTGCGGTCGGTGCATCTGGCCGCGCCGAACGTGGCCGGCCTGCTCGATGCCGCCGGCGCCCCGCTGCAACAACGAGACACCGTGATCCCGGCCGCGTCCGCGCCCGTGGTGGACGGCATGCAGATCCAGGTGACGCGCGTCCGGATCGAGAAGGTGACCCAGCAGCTACCGCTGGCGCCGGCCAGCCAGCGCATCGACGACGCCACGATGAACATGAGCCGGCAGGTCGTCGTCGACCCCGGAACCCCGGGCCTGCAGGACGTGACATTCGCCGTCGCGAAGGTGAACGGCGTGGAAACCGGGAGGTTGCCAGTAGCCAATGTCGTCGTTTCCCCGGCGCGGGATGCGGTGCTGCGGGTGGGCGCCAAACCGGGCACCGAGGTTCCCCCGGTGAGCAACGGCCGGGCCTGGGACGCGGTTGCCCAGTGCGAATCCGGAGGTAACTGGGCCATCAACAGCGGCAATGGATATTTTGGTGGCGTCCAATTTGATCAGAACACATGGGAACGCCAGGGTGGTCTGAGGTATGCTCAGCGGGCAGATTTGGCGACCCGTGAGGAACAGATCGCGATTGCTGAAGTGACGAGGGCGCGTCAAGGATGGGGTGCCTGGCCGGTGTGTAGCGGGAGAGTGGGTGCATCGTGACCATCCGACTGCTCGGGCGGACCGAGATACGGCATCTGGCGCGGGAGATCGATTTCCGGCCTCGCAAAGCGTTCGGACAGAACTTTGTCCATGACGCCAACACGGTGCGGCGCATCGTGTCGGCATCCGGAATCCATCGTCAGGATTGCGTCCTGGAAGTGGGGCCCGGCCTCGGTTCCCTGACGCTGGGCCTGCTGGACCGGGGCTCGCGGGTCACTGCCGTCGAGATCGATCCGGTGCTGGCTCACCAGCTGCCCAAGACCATCGCCAACCATTCGCACAGCGAGATCAGCCGTCTCACCGTGCTGAACCGCGACATCCTCACCATCACCGCTGACGACCTGGATGAGCAACCCACCGCACTCGTGGCGAATCTGCCGTACAACATCGCGGTCCCCGCGATCATCCACCTGCTGTCGGAGTTCCCGTCCATCAAGACCGTGATGGTGATGGTCCAGGCCGAGGTCGCCGAGCGGCTGGCCGCCGAGCCCGGCGGCAAGGAATATGGCGTGCCCAGTGCCAAGGTCCGGTTCTTCGGGAACGTGCGCCGCTACGGCATGGTGTCGCCGACGGTGTTCTGGCCGATCCCGCGGGTGTATTCGGGACTGGTCCGGATCGACCGGCACGAGGCGCCCGCGTGGCCGACCGACGAGAAGTTCCGTCAGCAGGTCTTCGAACTCATCGACATCGGTTTTGCGCAGCGCCGCAAGACCTCCCGCAACGCGTTCGCCGAGTGGGCCGGTTCCGGCAACGAATCGGCGGAACGGCTGCTGGCGGCCAGCATCGATCCGGCCCGGCGCGGCGAGACCTTGTCGATCACCGATTTCGTCCGGCTGTTGCAGCGCTCCGGTGAGTTGGAGGCCCCGGCCCGCGAATCGGTGGTGTCCGTCGACGACGCCGAGGCTTCGCTCAGCTGATCAACGCGGCGGGGGCTGTACTGGTCGTCTTCACCGGCGGCACCATCGGCTCGAAGCACTCCGGTGACGTGATCGGACTGGCCCCCGGCCAGACCCGGCTGTTGTTCCAGGACTTCGGCGATACCACCGGCTTCGATGTGATCGAGCCGATGTCGCTGCTCAGCGAGAACGCCAGGCCCTCGGACTGGACGGCCATCGCGACCGCGGTCACCTCGGCCGTCCGGCCGCACCACACCGGTGTGATCGTCACGCACGGCACCGACACCCTGTCCTATGGAGCCACCGCGCTCGCGTTCGCGCTTGCCGGGCTGAACCTGCCGGTGGTCGTAGTGGCCAGCAACAAACCGCTCGAGCATTCGGATGCCAACGGTCACACCAACTTCCGTGACGCGCTGGACGTCGTCGCCGCGGCCCGTGGCGGTGGTGTGTTCGTGACCTTCCGCAACCCCGACGGCCGGCGACTGGTGCACCTGGCGTCGCGGCTGCAGCCCTCGACACCGCTGCGGCATTACGTGCACAGTGACGGCGAGGTCGGTGTCGAGGACTTCGGTCACCCGGTATGGCCGCGGCAGCGGTCGGGGATCGGCGGTCCGGCCCGCTTCAGCGAGCGGGTGCTGTACCTGCACCCGTACCCGGGACTGGACTACACCGCCGTGGATCCGCGCACTTTCGATGCGGTGGTGCACGAGACCTATCACTCCGGCACGGCGTGCGTGGCCGCGCCGGATTCACCGACCGACATCATCGCGTTCGCACGACGCTGCGCCGATGCCGGGGTACCGGTGTTCCTCGGGCCGGTGCCCGACGACGTCGGCGCTTACGAGTCTGTCACCGGTTTCGCGGCGGCGGGTCTGATCCCGTTCAGCCGGATGCGTGCCGAAACCGCTTATGTCAAAGTCTGTTTGGGCTCCGGGATGGGGATGACGGGTGAGGCGCTGACCGATTTCGTCTGCCGTCGTGACATCGCCGGTGAGTTCATCGGCGCAACGCCCGGCTGATCAGGGCGATGAAGTCCGTGCAGGACGGGTAACGGGCATCGGGGTCCTTGGCCATCGCCTTGGCGAGGATCGAGTCGAAGGCGTGCGGTACCCAGTCCGAGTGCGGATGATAACGCGGCACGGGCGCAAACAGATGCTGGTCGATCATCCCCAACGCCGTATCGGCGACGAATGGTGTTGCACCGGTGAGTAACTCGACGCAGGTGCAGGCCAGGGCGTACTCGTCGGTGGCCGCCGAGGGCGGGTGCCCGGTGAGTACCTCCGGCGCGGCGTACGCGAGTGAGGCATCGGCATGGCCGGGGCGGTGCCACACATCCTCGGCCACCGCATGCGCGATGCCGAAATCTACCAGGAGCACTCTGCTCGCCGGATCATCCTGAGAGAGAAGGATATTCGACGGTTTCACATCGCAATGCACAATGCCGCGGCGGTGCGCGTGATCAAGCGCGGCGGCGATCTCGGTCAGCGCCCGCAGGCGTGCCCGCCGGCCGGGCAGCGCAAGCACCGTGCCGCCACGGGCCAGTTCCATGGCCAGCCACCGGTCGCCGAGTGCGTACATTTTCACCACATTGGGATGGTCGAGCCGGCGGGCGAAGGTGAACTCGCGCGCCAGCCGGTCCGAATGTGGTGGCCGGTGGGTGTGCTCGTCGAGCACCTTGACTGCGACCGCGCCACCGCCGTCACGGTGATGTGCGCGGTAGACGGTGGCATAGCCGCCATGGCCGACGGGCTCGTCGAGTACGTAGCCGCCGTATCGCTCGGGTGCACTGGACATCGCTGTAACTATCCCCCGGTCGCTTCGCTCCTGCCCGCCGCCACTATCCCCCGGTCGCTTCGCTCCTGCCGGTGAAGCGAATAATGTCGACCTGTGCCCTCATCCGACGGAAACACCGCGTCCGAGTGGGTGGCCACCGGTTCGGTGACCGTGCGGGTGCCGGGCAAGGTGAACCTCTTCCTGGGCGTCGGCGACCTGCGCGATGACCGGTACCACGAGCTGACCACCCTGTTCCATGCCGTGTCGCTGTTCGACGAGGTGACGGTGCGCAATGCCGACGCGCTGTCGGTCCGGATGTCGGGTGACGGGGTGGCCGGCCTGCCCACCGACGACCGCAACCTGGCCTGGCGGGCCGCCGAGCTGCTGGCCGATCATGTCGGGCGGGTGCCCGATGTGGCGATCTCGATCGCCAAGTCGATCCCGGTCGCCGGCGGCATGGCCGGTGGCAGCGCCGACGCGGCCGCGGTGCTGGTCGCGATGAATACGCTCTGGGAACTGGGGGTGGCCCGCCGGGATCTGCACACGCTGGCCGCGAGGCTGGGCAGCGATGTGCCGTTCGCGTTGCACGGCGGGACGGCACTGGGCACCGGCCGCGGTGAGCAATTGGCCACGGTGCTGGCGCGCAGCACGTTCCACTGGGTGCTGGCCTTTGCCGACAAGGGGCTTTCGACGCCCGCGGTGTTCGGTGAGATCGACCGGCTTCGCGGTATCCCGGACCGGGACGGGCCGCCCCGGCTCGGCGATGTCGAGCCCGTACTGGAAGCGCTGGCTTCCGGCGACCCGCGCGCACTTGCGGCGGAGCTGGGCAACGACCTACAGGTCGCCGCGCTGAGCCTGCGCCCGGATCTGCGCCGCACCCTGCGGGCCGGAGCCGAGGCGGGAGCGCTGGCCGGCATCGTCTCCGGTTCCGGTCCGACCTGCGCGTTCCTGTGCGAATCGGGGGACGCGGCCGTCGAGATCGGTGCCGCATTGTCCGGTGCCGGGGTCTGTCGCACGGTGCGGGCGGCCAGTGGGCCGGTCCCGGGTGCCCGGGTGATCGCCGAGGTATGAGGTCTTCGCGCGACCGATGCGGCGCGACCGCCAGGTGTGACCCCCGCCTCAATTCTCGCGAGAGTTTGGCAGTTACTTAAGGGTCTCTTAAGATGGCATCCGGTGGAAACTAGCGCCCATCCGGTCGTTCCTCACGCGACAGAGCCGTTCGGAGGAACTGGATTAGCTGGACCATCACCGTTTTGAGACACAACTGCTTCCCAATTGTGTGCGCGCGCCTCTCGAAAGCTGCGTGCTAGCAGGCGGAATATAGGGAAACGTGCAATGACACTGGGGTCGACGTCGCCGGCGACGCGCCCTCAGACATTCAGGAGGTTGCCGTGAGCCGATTTACCGACAAGATGTACCGCAGTGCCCGGGAGAGCAAGCGCGGCATGGTGACCGGTGAGCCCTACGAGCCCGTCCGCCACACCTGGGGTGAAGTGCACGAGCGCGCCCGCCGTATCGCCGGTGGCCTCGCGGCCGCGGGCATCGGCCCCGGCGACTCCGTCGGTGTCCTGGCCGGCTTCCCCGTCGAGATCGCTCCTACCGCCCAGGGCGTGTGGATGCGCGGCGGCAGCCTCACGATGTTGCACCAGCCCACCCCGCGCACCGACCTCGCCGTCTGGGCCGAGGACACCATGACCGTCATCGGGATGATCGAGCTGAAGGCCGTCATCATCTCCGAGCCCTTCGTCGTCGCCATCCCGGTGCTGGAGGAAAAGGGCATCAAGGTGCTCAAGGTGGCCGATCTGCTGGCCGCCGAGCCGATCGATCCGGTCGAGACCGACGAAGACGACCTGGCCCTGATGCAGCTGACGTCCGGCTCCACGGGTTCCCCCAAGGCGGTGCAGATCACGCACCGCAACATCTTCTCCAACGCCGAGGCCATGTTCATCGGCGCCGAATACGACGTCGACAAGGACGTCATGGTCAGCTGGCTGCCCTGTTTCCACGACATGGGCATGGTCGGCTTCCTCACCATCCCGATGTACTTCGGCGCCGAGCTGGTCAAGGTCACGCCGATGGACTTCCTGCGCGACACCCTGCTGTGGGCGCGCCTGATCGACAAGTACAAGGGCACCATGACGGCTGCCCCGAACTTCGCGTACGCACTGTTCGCCAAGCGACTGCGCCGCCAGGCCAAGCCGGGTGAGTTCGACCTGTCCACCCTGCGCTTCGCGCTCTCGGGCGCCGAGCCCGTCGAACCTGCCGATGTCGAGGATCTGATCGACGCCGGAAAGCCGTTCGGCCTGAACCCGGGCGCGATCCTGCCGGCCTACGGCATGGCCGAGACCTGCCTGGCGGTGTCCTTCTCGCCGTGCAACGCCGGTCTGGTCGTCGACGAGGTCGACGCCGACCTGCTGGCCGCGCTGCGCCGCGCCGTGCCCGCCAGCAAGGGCAACACCCGCCGGTTGGCCTCGCTCGGCCCGCTGCTGACGGATCTGGAGGCCCGCGTGGTCGACGAGGACGGGGCGGTGCTGCCGACCCGCGGTGTCGGCGTCATCCAGCTGCGCGGTGAATCGGTGACCCCGGGCTACATCACCATGGCCGGCTTCCTGCCGACCCAGGATGAGCAGGGCTGGTACGACACCGGTGACCTCGGGTACATCACCGACGAGGGCACCATCGTGGTGTGCGGCCGTGTCAAGGACGTCATCATCATGGCCGGGCGCAACATCTACCCGACGGATATCGAGCGTGCCGCCGGGCGCGTCGAGGGTGTGCGGCCCGGTTGCGCCGTCGCGGTGCGCCTGGACGCCGGGCACTCCCGCGAGACCTTCGCCGTCGCCGTCGAGTCCAACGCCTACAAGGATCCGGTCGAGGTGCGCCGGATCGAGCACCAGGTCGCGCACGAGGTGGTGACCGAGGTGGACGTCCGCCCGCGCAACGTCGTCGTGCTGGGCCCCGGCACCATCCCGAAGACACCGTCGGGCAAGTTGCGCCGGGCCAACTCGGTAGCCCTGGTCACCGGCTAGGTTTCTCCGCGAACAGACACAGAGTCCCGCATTCCCAGAAGGAAATGCGGGACTCTGTGTCTGTTCGGCCGGCCTCAGCCTGGCTGGAAGTAGGGCGCCGTCGCCGTTGCCTTCCGGGTGAGGTCGACGAACATCGGCTCGTATCCGGCATCGGCGTTGACAGCGGACCAGAGTCTGCCGCGGCCCGCCGCGCAGATCGGCAGCAGCGAAGGATCGTCCACCACCGACATGAGGGTGTCGAAGTCCTCGGCCGAGGCGCGCAGCGGCCGCGGATTGGAAGTGTCGAGAGCCCGCTTCACCACCGCGGCCATCGGTCCGACTTGGAACAGGCGCAATGCGGTCGCATAGTCGCCGCCCAGGATGTCAGTGAGATCCAGAGCTTCCCGCAGGCCTACTTCGGCGGCCATGACGAAGGCATTGGTGATCAGTTTGTACATCACCCCCGACCCGAATGAGCCGACCGATTCGACGTGGCCGAGCACCGACAGCAGGGGTGTGGCGCGACGCACGGCTTCCGCTGAGCCGCCCAGAAGGAAGGTGATCGCCTTGTCGTGTGCGTAGCGGACGCCGCCGACGATGGGGGCATCGGCAAGCAGGATGCGGCTGCCGGCCCGCCGTTGCAGTTCCTGGATGACCTCGGGCGTGGTGGTGGAACCGATGACCAGCAGGCCGGCGGGGCGCAGGCCTGCGAGGATTCCCTGCGGGCCGTAGTGGGCAGTGGGAATGTCCTCGGACATCACCAGGCTCAGGACGGTGTCGGCGGCTGCGGCGGCCGCGGCCGCCGAGACGGCCGGATCAGCGCCGGCCTCTGCCGCGGCCTGCAACCGCAGCGGGTCGCTGTCGTAGGCGGTGACGTCGAATCCGGCGTCGAGCAGATGCGGCAGCATGGCAGAACCCATGTCCCCGATGCCGACCAGGCCGACTGTACTCATGGTCCTCCCGTTCCAAATCGAGGCGGTATTCGTTCAAGCGCTGTGTATCTCGGCGACGTAGCCGCCGGGGAACTGCAGAATGGCGCTGTGGGATTCGCCGCGCGGCGGCGCCAACATGACCGCACCGGCGGACTGCGCTTTGGCGATGGTCGAGCCGACGTCGGGCACGCCGTAGCCGGTGGTGTCATGGCCGTAGGGGTAGGGCAGCTGCCCATCGGTGACCAGCACCGTGGTGTTGCCCGACTGTCCGCTCAGGTGGATTCGGCGAAACGTTGTTCCCGGCCGCCCGACAAGTGCACCGTCGGCGGCGGGATCATCGGAATCTATTGTCGCTCCGCCAAATTGGCGGTACGCATGAAGGAATGGGTCCACCGCGTCGGCGCCCAGGTAGATCCGGCTGTCCGGAACCGTACGCAGCGGAGGGTAGGACGGCGCCGTGGTGTGCCAGTAGAGCTGCACATTGACTCCGCCGGGGAACTGGACGACGGTGTCCCGTCCGATCGGATCGGCGAAGGGTGCCACGACCACGGTGGCTCCTGCGGCGCGTGCCTGGGCCAGTCCGGCATCGAGGTCTGCCATCAGCCAGCCGCCGCGCTCGGTGCCGAACGGGTAGGGGATGGGCGTGAGGTATCCGAAAACGGACAGCGTGCCGACCGGAGAGAGAATGAGCTGGGACCTGGTGGTGCTGGGCGTGGGCGTGACATGCGTCGTGGTGGCTGCCGTGGTCGTCCCGCCGAACGTCGCGGTCCAGCTTCGGACGAAGGCGTCGAACTGGCCGGGATCGACGTAGACGTGCGCTGAATCATATTGTGTGCCAACACTTTGAATGCCGGCAGCGCTCGGCGGCGGCGATGGCGATGTGGTGGTGGTGGTCGTCGTGGCGCATCCTGCCGCGACCGTGATGAGCGCGGCGGTCAGGATCGGACCGACCCGACCAAGCGCACGTTCAGCGAACCGCATGGGCATTCTCGACAGCGACTGCCTCATCGAGCCAATCGTCGAAACGCTGCCATCCGACGTGACGGAACTCCCGGTGTAACGATGTCGGGTTCGCCGCATACCCGCGCTCGGCGAGAAAGGTGAACATCGCCCGCATATCGTCGTTGGCGATGGTGGCCGGGTCGGCGGTGACCAACTCGATCGGTCTACCGAACTTCCGCTGTAGCGCATGTGCCATCTGGGTGGGTGTCAGCTGGTCGGAGGCAAGGTCGATGCGCAGGCCGGTGAACGCGGCGGGCTGGTCGAAGAGGGTGGCGACGAAGCGGCCCAGGTCCCGGCGCGCGAGCTGCTGCAACGGAATATCGGGCGGTAACGGCATGTCGAGGATGCCCGCCCGGAGCGCGTCCAGTCCGCCGAGCAGATTGTCGAAGAAGTAGGTGGGGCCGACCACGGTGTGGGCCAGCCCGGTGTCCGTGAGCGCGGCCTCGATGACGGCCTTGCTCTGGAAATGCGGAACACCGGAGTCCTGGTCGGCGCCGGCCACCGACGAGTACACCAGGTAGGGCACGCGCGCACGCTGGGCGGCCGCGATGATGTGCAAGCCCTGTTCGACCTCGGCGTGTGGGCCGTCCTCGAACGGCGTCGTCACCGCGAAAACCCCACTGACATCCTCGAATGCAGCGGTCAGCGCTTCTTCGTCGGCCAGATCCGCGCCCACGACGGTGACGTTCTCCGCGACAATGGCTTGTGCACGTGGTGACCGCGGGTCGCGCGTGACGGCACGAACGCTGCGCCGGCGTTCTGTCAGTGCGGTGAGTACCGCGCTTCCCTGGCCGCCCGTCGCGCCGATGACCGCGACAGGGGCAACGTGGTGGGTGTCGCCGCTCACGATACGTCGCGCTTCAAGGCGTAGGTGCGCGTGTCACCGGCGTGCGCGTCGGTCAACGTCCGACTCGGTGCCCGGAACACCTCCCCGACCTCGAGTTCGTCAAAGGTGCGTGCGGGCACGATGGCATACGCGGTCGGGTCGAACGGTCCCACCTCGGTCATGGCTGTTTCGTGGCTCCCTCGTTGTCGGCGAGCACCGAGTCTCGCACACTTCGTTGATCCGATTGATAGATAAATCGGTGATAAGTAATCTGTTTCAGATATGGAATTGCGGCAGCTCACCTATGCGGTCGCCGTCGCGGACGCCGGGTCTTTCACTGCCGCCGCGCGGCGCTGCCACGTATCGCAATCCGCTCTCAGCACCCAGGTCGCGCAGCTCGAAAACGAACTGGGTACCCGGCTTTTTGCGCGTACCACTCGCCAGGTGTCGCTGACCGAGGCTGGTCGCCTGTTCATTCCCGCGGCCCGCCGGCTCCTGGTCGACACTGCTGGGCTGCGCGAACTGGTCGCTGACCATCTGGCGGTGGCTCAGGGCACCCTGCGAGTGGGGGCGACGCAGACGGCAACCCGGGTGCTCGACCTTCCCGCCGTATTGGCCCAGGTGCGGCGCCGACAGCCGGCGGTGCGGATCACCATCACGGCTGGGCCCAGCAGCGAACTGATCGACGCCGTGTTGGCGGGCACGGTGGATGTGGCGCTGACCAGTCGGTTACCTGGACCACCGCACGGCGGCGTGGTTTTTCGCGCTCTTGCGCCGCCGGAGCCGGTCGTGGCCATAGTGCCCTCCAGCCGTTTGACGGTCGGCCAGCAATCCATATCGTTGGCCGAACTCGCAGCGAGCGGTCCGTTCGTCGAATTCGCCGCCGGAAGCCAGCTTCGGACGCTGACCGACAATGCCTTTCGCGAGGCAGGCTTGCACCGCGACATCATCTTCGAACTGGGCCACATCGACGATATTGCGCGCACCGCGATCGCGGGATTGGGGTGCGCTCTGGTTCCCCGGATCTTCACCCGCGGACTGAAATCCGGGGAAGCGGACGTGCTGCGCCTCTCCGATCCCGTCCCGAGCCTCACCGTGGGGGCCTACACCCGAACCAACGATCCAGGACCGCTGATCCGCACTGCACTCGATCTCTTCGGCGCAGCCGCACGAAAACACCGCGGATAGCGGGGACGCGGCCTGGCCGGCCTTCGGGTGAGGGCCGGCGGACGGGTGTGAAACCGGCGTTGTCCGTCTGAGTATAGTTCTCTATACTCAGAGCGATGACGGACAAACTGCCCCCGCGCCTGGCCGACCATCCCACGGTGCGGGCGGTCCGCAGCCGCACCCCCGCGTCGGCGCCACCGGTGATCGACGCCGACTGGCTGCGCCGGATCTGCCTGGAGGCCGGAGCCGACGATGTCGCGTTCGCGTCCTTCGACGATCCGGCGCTGGCGTCGGAACGCGAGCACGCCGAGACCGCCCTGCCCGGGGTGCGCAGCTATATCTCGCTGGTGGTCAAGATGAACCGCGACAACGTCCGCTCGTCCGAGCGCAGCGTGGCAAACCAGGAGTTCCACCGCAGCGGGGAGATCATCAACGAAGCCGCCCACCACGTCACCCGCGCCCTTCAGGACACCGGGTACCGGGTGATCAACCCGTCGGCGACGTTCCCGATGGAGATGGACAAGTTCCCCGGACGGATCTGGGTGATCGCGCACAAGCCGGTGGCCGTGGCCGCGGGCCTCGGTGTGATGGGCATCCACCGCAACGTCATTCACCCGAAGTTCGGCAACTTCATCATCCTGGCCACCCTGCTGGTCGGCGCGCCCATCTCTGAATATGGTGAGCCACTGGATTATTCGCCGTGCCTGGAATGCAAGCTGTGCGTGGCGGCCTGCCCGGTCGGGGCGATCGGCAAGGACGGTGAATTCGACTTCGTGGCGTGCTCGGTGCACAACTACCGCGAGTTCATGGGAGGTTTCACGGATTGGGCGCAGACCATCGCCGACAGCGCTGACGCCGACGACTTCCGTTCCCGGGTGAGTGATTCGGAGAACGCGTCGATGTGGCAGAGCCTGTCGTTCAAGGCCAACTACAAGGCCGCCTACTGCCTTGCGGTCTGCCCCGCGGGTGAGGATGTGATCGAGCCCTACCTGGACAACCGCAAGGGCTTCATGGATCTGGTGCTCAAGCCGCTGCAGGACAAAAAGGAGACGCTCTACGTGCTGCCGAACTCCGCGGCCAAGGCGCACGCCGAGAAGCGTTATCCGCACAAGACGGTGAAGGTCGTCGACAGCGGAATCCGCGGGCGCTGATCGGTAGGCTGGTTCGATGAACCGGCGCCTACACGTGTTGTTCGGCTGGATCGCGGTGTGCGGGGCGGCGCTATCCATGATCACCGTACTGGCACTGGACGCCGTCCTCGGCGGAGAACCGTTGCGCGGCCGGGCATTGCGGCGCGCCACCATTTCCGAGTATGTGTTCACCGCCGGTGGCTGGCTTTTCGTGACCGCGGTGCTGGCGCTCGCGGCAGGGTCGGTGCTCCTGCTGGCCGGCCTGATCCACGCCGGACGGGTGCGGGCGCTGTCGGCCGGCTCGGTGCTGTTGGCGTTGTGGGTGATCGGCCTGCTCGGCGTCGTCGCGTTCCCCAAACACAACTGGGCGCTCGGTCCCAGCGCCAGCGGTACCGTGCACCGGGTCGCGACGCTGGTGGCGTTCGTCGCGTTGCCGGTCGCGATCCTGGTGATCGCGCGCGGCCGGGACGCACAGGCCAGGACGGCGCGCTGGCTGGCCTGGGGATCGATCGGGTGGTTGGGCGTGCTGTTCGGCGCGATCGCCGTGGGTGCGGTGACCGGCGCTTCCTGGTGGCGGATCATTCCGCTCGGCCTGGTCGAGCGCGGCATCGCGGGATTCGAGGTGGCCGCGGTGATAGCGCTGGGCCTTTGGCTGATCCGGGGTGAAGCTCAAGGGGTCATTCAGGCCAAATTGTCGTAGACACCCCACACCGCGGCCTCGTGCTGGGCGCCGGTGAGGTCACGCTCGGCCGACGCCAAAGCGGTGGCATGGGATTTCAGCTTCGCGAACAGTTCGGCGTTCTGAGGATCGTCGGTCCCGGCCGTCTGCAGCACCGTTAGCGTGCGGACCTCGCGCCGGAACTGGTCGACCAGCGCCATCGACACCGCGCCCGCCGACAGCGCCGCGAAGCCCGAGACGATCAGCGCAGCAACGGTTCCGGCCGTCGGCAGGAGCGTCACCTCCAGCGCCAACCACAGGGCCAGACCCCAGGTCGGCCAGGCCCGCCAGATCCGCAGCAGGCGGCGCTGGCCGGTGGACAAGCCGGGCGGGAACACCACCAGGCGATAACGGGTGACGCCGTAGCGGGTGGGCGAGATGATCAGCGATCCCCAGCTGCGGTCACCGTCGATCAACCGGTGCCAACGGGTGCTCTGCGCGGTGGTGCTCATGGCTACCGGTCTACGCCCGAAACGGCACGTCGACCGGGTCGTGTACGCGATCTTTACGGTCCGCGGGTCGATCTTGACGGCGAAAATGCGTTCGCCCCATGTCGGGGTGCCTCGCTACGGTTGACCCATGACCGCACCGGCCATCGAGGCGCTCGAGCTCGTCAAACATTTCGGGGACAACGCAGCGGTCGACGGCGTGAGTTTCGCGGTGCCCCAGGGCGCGGTGCTCGGGCTACTCGGACCCAACGGAGCCGGCAAGACCACCACGGTGCGAATGATGACCACCCTGTCGCAACCCACCAGCGGCACCGCACGGGTCGCCGGGTACGACGTGCGGACCCAGCCCGACATGGTGCGCCGCCACATGGGACTCACCGGCCAAGCCGCCACCGTCGACGAACTGCTGACCGGCCGGGAGAACATCCGGATGATCGGCGGGCTGTACGGCATCGGGCGCAAGCATCTCAAGACGCTGGGGGACCGGTTACTCGAGCAGTTCGATCTGGTGGCCGCCGGCGACCGTCCGGTGCGGTCGTACTCCGGCGGGATGCGCCGGCGGCTCGATCTTGCGGTCAGCCTGATCGCCGCGCCGCCGGTGCTGTTCCTGGACGAGCCGACCACCGGACTGGACCCGCGCAGCCGCAGCGAGCTGTGGGAGGTGCTGCGGGAGCTCGTCGCCGGCGGCACCACGTTGCTGCTCACCACGCAGTATCTGGAAGAGGCCGACCAGCTCGCCGACGATATCGTCGTCATCGACCACGGCCGGATCATCGCCGAAGGCACGCCGCTGCAACTCAAACAGCAGGCCGGCAACGCGAGTCTGGTGGTGACGGTGTCGCATGGCGCGGACGTGCCCGCGGCGCGCGAACTGCTGGCCCGTTCGGGTGTGGAGGTTCATGTCGACATCGGCGCCTGCCAGCTCACCGCTGCGGCAGGCGGTATCGCCGACCTGACCCGGGTGGCGAATTGGCTGCAGGACAGCGGTATCGAGGTCGACGACATCGGGTTGTCCCGGCCCAGCCTCGATGATGTGTTCTTGTCACTGACCGGGCACCGCGCCGAGACCGCCGAGGAGACGCAGGCATGACCGCCGTATCCGAGACGACCACCGCGCGCCCGGCGGTGCGGCCCACGAATATCGCCCAGCAGTCGTGGATCATGGTCAAACGCAACCTGATCCACACCAAACGGATGCCCGAGATGCTCAGCGACGTGACGGTGCAGCCGATCATGTTCGTGCTGCTGTTCGCGTTCGTGTTCGGCGCGTCGATCGCGACCAGAGGCGGGGCGTCCTACCGGGAGTTCCTGTTGCCGGGCATCCAGGCGCAGACCATCGTGTTCACTGCGTTCGTGGTGGCGTCCGGGATCACTGCCGACGCCGAGAAGGGTGTCATCGACCGGTTCCGGTCGCTGCCCATCCGGCGGTCCTCGGTGCTCATCGGGCGCAGCATCGCCAGCCTCATCCACTCGTCGATCGGCATCGTGGTGATGGCCGTCACCGGGCTGTGCATCGGCTGGCGCATCCGCGGCGGCGTCGGCGACGCGGTCCTCGCGTTCGCGCTGATCCTGGTGTTCGGCTTCGGGATGATCTGGTTCGGCATCCTGGTGGGCTCCCTGATGCGCTCGGTCGAGGCGGTCAACGGGGTGATGTTCACCGTGCTGTTCCCGATCACGTTCCTGGCCAACACCTTCGCGCCCACCGAGCCGATGCCGCGCTGGCTGCGGGTGGCCGCGGAGTGGAACCCGGTGTCGTCGCTGGCGCAGGCGATGCGGGAGCTGTGGGGCAACGGCCCGGCCGCGCCGCCCGACGCTCAGTTGCCGCTGCATCACCCCGTACTGGCCACCGTGCTGTGGTCAGTGGCGATGACGGCGCTGATCGCACCGTTCGCGCTGCGGGCGTATGCGCGCAGGACGTCGGACTGAGCGCTCGCGAGCGTGCGCGGAATGCCAACTGAAGCGGCGTGTCGGTGTGCAAACACGCGCGCTCGCGGGGGTGAGTGGAATCAGGTCCAGGCGTGCACGGTGTTCTGCGCGGCCTCGACGCCGACCTTCAAGAGCAACTCCGTCGCATCGGCGGCGTTCTCGCACAGCAGCGGAACCTCGGGCCGCTCGACGGAATTGAACGTCTCCAACACGAAGGCCGCGGGGTCCTTGCGGCCGGGCGGGCGCCCGACGCCGATACGCACCCGCTGAAAATCCTTGGTGCCCAATGCGGCCGCCACCGACCGCAGGCCGTTGTGGCCGCCTTCGCCGCCGCCGAGCTTGAGCCGGATCCGGCCGAAGTCGATATCCAGCTCGTCGTGCAACACCACGACATCACCGGGCGGCACGGAGTAGAACTTGGCCAACGGCCCGACCTGGCGACCGGACTCGTTCATGTACACCCGGGGCTTGGCCAGCACCACGGGCCGGTCTCCCAACCGGCCCGTGGCGACGTCAGCTCCGGACTTCTTGTGCAGCTTGAATGCCGAGCCGAGCCGATCGGCCAGGATGTCGGCCACCAGGAACCCGATGTTGTGCCGGGTCTTGGCGTAGTTGGGCCCGGGGTTGCCGAGCCCAACCACCAGAAGCGGCTCGGCCATGAAAACTATTCGGCAGCTTCGGTTTCGGTGGGCTGCGCGGCAGCCTCGGCGGCCGGGGCGGCCTCGCCGCCACCTTCGGAATCGAGATCCTCGGCGGTCGGCGCGGTCACCACGTTGACCACCAGGGTGTCGGGGTCGACGATCAGGCTGACGCCCGCGGGCAGGTCGATCTGGCCGGCGGTGATCTGGGTGCCTGCCTGGGCGCCCTCGACCGACACGGTCAGCTGCTCGGGGATCGACATCGCCTCGGCCTCGATCTGGATGGTGTTGGCTTCCTGAGCGATCAGGGTGCCCGGCACCGCGTCACCCTCGACGATGACGGCCACGTCGACGGTCACCTTCTCGCCGCGGCGCACGACAAGCAGGTCGGCGTGCACGATGTTGCGGCGGATCGGGTGGATGACGATGGACTTGGTCAGCGCCAGCTGCTCGGTGCCCGCGATATCCAGGGTCAGGATGGCGTTGGTGCCCGCGTGGCGCAGCACGGCCGCGAAGTCGCGGGCGTTGAGCTCGAGGTGCTGGGGATCGGTGCCGTGGCCGTACAGCACGGTGGGCACGTTGCCGTCGCGGCGGGCCTGGCGCGAGGCGCCCTTCCCGGTGCGGGTGCGCACCTGCGCGGTCAGCTTATTGGGGGCGGCGTTCTTGGCCATATGTCGTCTCTCCTGTAACCGGTTCACACACGGCCAGGGTCCAACTGAATGGTTTCCCGTCGATAACGGTGATCCCCTGATTGACAGGATGTAGACCAACCCTCGCCGTGACGTCAGCAAGAGTAGCCGACAACGCGCTCAGATCCGAAATTCGGTGCCGGTGAGCAGCGCAGACAACTCCCACAGACCCTCGGCGGTGCGTACCGAGCGGGCCAGCGGACTGCGCGGACCGGGCCCCGTCGGGCCCCGCATGCCGAACCGCGGACCGATGAAACTGTCCCCCGGCACATCCTGGGACGCCGCGAACAGCGTCTGCCGCGCCCCGAAGTCCGCGTCGGTGGCGATTCGGTTGGCCGCCAGCCACACCTTGGTGCCGACCGCGTTGCCGGTCTGGCCCTGCAGGTTGGTGGCCGAGTAGCCGGGATGGGCGGCGATCGCCCGCACCGACGAACCGGCCGCGGTGAGCCGGCGCTGCAAGGCACTGGTGAACAACAGATTGGCCAGCTTGGACTGACCGTAGGCCGGCCAGGCCAGATACGGCCGGGACTTCCAGTTCAGGTCCTTGAGGTTGATCCACCCGATCAGATGCATCAACGAGGCGACCGTCACCACCCGGTCGGTGATCTTGGGCAGCAGCAGATTCGTCAGCGCGAAGTGCCCGAGGTGGTTGGTGCCGATCTGGCTCTCGAACCCATCGGCGGTCAGCGCATACGGCACCGCCATGATCCCGGCGTTGTTCACCAGCACGTCCACGCCGTCGACACCGGCCGCGAACTCGCGGACCGAGGCCAGACTCTGCAGATCCAGCTCGGCGACGGTGACGTCGCCGGTCATCTGCGCGGCAGCGGCGTTGCCCTTGTCCGGGTTGCGCACCGCCAGCGTCACCGATGCCCCGGCGCGGGCCAGCTCACGGGCAGTGACCAAACCCAGACCGCTGTTGGCGCCGGTGACGATGACGCGGCGCCCGGCGAACGAGGGAAGATCGGCAGCAGTCCAGCTCATAGGTCCCAATCATGCTCCTGCCGGCCGGACCTACCTACTTGGCCGCGACCTTGAATCCCGAGATGATGCCCTCGATGTCCTTGCCGTCCTTCTGTGCGTCCTCGGCGTAGCTGGTGATGGTCAGCTGGATCAGGTAACGCTGCCCGGTCGCCCCTGCCGAACCGCTCCCTCCGGTCGCCCCTGCCGAACCGCTCCCTCCGGTCGCGATCACAATCCGGTTGTAGCTCTGCATCCGCCGCCCGTTGAGGTCATAGGTGCCCTCCACCATCGACGACGGGAAACCGCGGAAATTGTCGGCCGACCCGTTGAGCTTGGTGAAGCCCTGGGACAGCTGCGCGTCGGCGTCGGCGTGTTTGAGCGCCTCGGCGGTGTCGAAATTCCCGGCCAGCTTGAACACCATCAGCATCGCCGTCGGATAGGTGTCGCCCTTGGCGATCACCCGGGTGCCGGGCGAGAGGTTGATATTGCTGTACGCCTGCCAGCCAGCGGGCCTGGGCAGGTCCACCGTCAGGTCGGTCAGCTTCTCCGGCGCGATCGGATCGCCGGTGACGCCGACACTTTCCAGATACTGCGAAATCGGCACCGGCTTCTGCGCGGGGCCGGACGCGGCACCGGAGGTGGTCGTCGTCGTGGTGGTCCAGATCGACTGGTAGTCCGGGGTGTCATCGCCGCAGCCGGCCAGCACGACGGCCAACACGGCGGCGGAGGCCGCCAGCGCAGCGCGCGATCTCACAAGATTTCGCGAACGCGATCGATCGGACGGGCCAACCGGGTGCCCTTGTCGGTGACCACCAGGGGCCGCTCGATCAGGATCGGATGTTCGGCGAGAGCATCGAGCAGTTCGTCGTCCGTCGCGTCGGCCAGCCCGAGCTCGGCGTACAGCGCCTCGCGCTTGCGGGCCGCCTCCCGCACCGGGATACCCGCGTCGGCGATCAACCGGACCAGCTCGGCCCGGGTCGGCGGCGTCTTCAGATACAGCACGATCTCCGGTTCGATACCGGACTCCCGCAACAGCTCCAGCGTCTTGCGGGAGGTCGAGCACTTCGGGTTGTGGTAGATCTTGCTCACAATTACGCGGACCCGTCGAAAAGTCCCGTCACCGAACCGTTTTCGAACACCGCGCGGATGGTGCTGGCCAGCAGCGGTGCGATGGAGAGCACCGTCAGCTGCGGGAACTGCTTGTCCTCGGTGATCGGCAGCGTGTTGGTGACGATCACCTCGCGGGCACCCGAGTCGGCCAGCCGCTGTGCGGCGGGGTCGGACAGCACGCCGTGCGTGGCGGCCACGATGACATCGGTGGCGCCGTCCTCGAGCAGCAGTCGCACCGCGCCGGCGATGGTGCCACCGGTGTCGATCATGTCGTCGGTCAGGATGCAGGTCTTGCCCCTCACCTCGCCGACCACGCGGTTGGACTTCACCTGGTTGGGCACCAACGGGTCCCGAGTCTTGTGGATGAAGGCCAGCGGGACGCCGCCAAGGGAGTCGGCCCACTTCTCGGCGACGCGCACCCGGCCCGAGTCGGGCGAGACGACCACCTTGTCGGCGTCGCGGTATTTGTCGGCGATGTACCCGCACAGCAGCGACTGCCCGCGCATGTGGTCCACCGGTCCGTCGAAGAAGCCCTGGATCTGATCGGTGTGCAGATCCACCGTCACGATGCGGTCCGCGCCTGCGGTCTTGTAGAGGTCGGCCACCAAACGCGCGGAGATGGGCTCGCGGCCGCGGTGCTTCTTGTCCTGGCGCGCGTACGGATAGAACGGCAGGATCGCGGTGATGCGCTTGGCGCTGCCGCGCTTGAGCGCGTCGATCATGATCAGCTGTTCCATCAGCCACTGGTTCAGCGGCGCGGGATGGCTCTGCAGGACGAAGGCGTCGCAACCGCGCACAGACTCGTCGAACCGGACGAAGATCTCGCCGTTCGCGAAGTCCCGCGCGGTCTGCGCGGTGACGGGTACGTCGAGTTCCTTGGCCACTTGCTCGGCCAGCTCGGGATGAGCCCGGCCCGAGAAGAGCATCAGGTTTTTGGGATTGTCGGTCCAGTCGTGGCTCACTGTTGTGCCTTCGCCGGTCGGGGTCGAATACGCGCCAATCGTACGTAGCATTTCCGGACGGTCGTGGCCGGGTTACCAGATTGCCAACGGGAGGGCCCGGATCACTCGGTGTCGGCCCCGGCTTCGCGGGCCGCCGCCGCCGCCTCGGAGTCGGGCCGCTTGCGCAGCACCCAGCCCTCGATATTGCGCTGCGGACCGGCCGAAACGGCCAGCGCGCCGGGTGGCACATCCTCGCGCAGCACGGTCCCGGCGCCGGTATAGGCGCCGTCGCCGACGGTGACCGGTGCGACGAACATGGTGTCCGAGCCGGTGCGCACATGCGAGCCGACGGTGGTGCGGCGTTTGGACTCGCCGTCGTAGTTCACGAATACACTCGAGGCCCCGATGTTGCTGTGGTCGCCGATGTCGGCGTCGCCGACGTAGGTCAGGTGCGGGACCTTGGTGGCGGTGCCGATCACCGCGTTCTTGGTTTCGACGAACGCGCCGAGCTTGCCGGCCGCACCCAGCCGGGTTCCCGGCCGCAGATAGGTGAACGGGCCGACGGTCGCCCCGTCGCCGATCACCGACAGTTCGCCGTGGGTGCGGATGACCGAGGCGCCGTCGCCCACCTCCATGGAGGTCAGGGTGCTGTCCGGTCCGATGGTGCAGTTGGCGCCGATCGAGGTCACCCCGAGCAGCTGGGTGCCCGGGGCGATGACGGTGTCGGGACCGATCTCCACGTCGGTGTCGATCCAGGTGGTGGCCGGGTCGGTGATGGTCACTCCGGCGCGCTGGTGCCGTTGCACGATGCGCCGGTTGAGCTCGGCGCCCAGCGCGGCCAGTTGCACGCGGTCGTTGACCCCGGCCACCAGCGCGGTGTCGGCGACGTGCTGTGCCCGCACCGGCAGGCCGTCGCCGCGGACCAGGGCGATGGCGTCGGTGAGGTACAGCTCCCGCTGGGCGTTGTCGGAGCGCAGCCGGCTCAGCGCGGACCGCAGCGCGGCGGCGTCGAACGCGTACACCCCCGAGTTGACCTCGCCGATGGCGCGCTGGCGGTCGTCGGCATCGGCCTGCTCGACGATCGCGAGAACGGCGCCCGCATCGTCGCGCATGATGCGCCCGTACCCGGTCGGGTCCGGCAAGGTGGTGGTGAGGATCGTCGCGCCGCCGCCGTCGTGCGTGTCCACCAGCGCGGTGAGTGTCGCGCCGTCCAGCAGCGGTACGTCACCGGAGGTGACCAGCACGGTGCCGGCGAAATCGTCGGGCAGGCCGGACAGGCCGACGCCGACGGCATGGCCGGTGCCCAGCTGCTCCTCCTGCACGGCGGTGACGATCGGCCGGCCGGTCCGCTGCGCGATCCGTTCGACCTCGGTGCTGACCGGTTCGCGGCCGTGGCCCACGACGACCACGATGTGGCTGGGTTCCAGCGGGGTGACGGCGAGCAACGCATGGGCGAGCAGGCTGCGTCCGCCCAGCGGATGGAGCACCTTGGGGGTGGTCGACCGCATCCGGGTGCCTGCCCCGGCGGCCATGACGACGACGGCGATTTCGGTGGTGGCCAAGATTCTTCTCCTCCGGCGAGCGACCTCCCCCGCAAGCGGGAGGTACCCCCAGCATGCGGGGTGTCACGTCGTCAACGCTGCCTGGTCGGGGACGCGCGCGGTATGAGATTGCTCCGTCGCCAGGACTCGAACCTGAACTATCTGAACCAAAATCAGAGGTGCTGCCGATTACACCACGACGGACCGATCAACCCGAGACTCTAGTCCAACGCACTAGTCTGCTCACTGTGGCAGCACCTGAGAAGGAAGCCCGCATCCCGCGTGCCCGGATGACCGGCACCGAACGTCGTCAGCAACTCATCGAGATCGCCAAGTCGTTGTTCGCCGACCGCGGGTATGACGGCACCTCCATCGAGGAGATCGCTCAGCGCGCCAACGTTTCCAAACCCGTCGTGTACGAGCATTTCGGCGGCAAGGAAGGGCTGTACGCGGTGGTGGTCGACCGCGAGATGTCGGCGCTGCTGGACGGCATCACCTCGTCGCTGACCAACAACCGCTCCCGGGTGCGGGTGGAGCGGGTGGCGCTGGCGCTGCTCACCTACGTCGAGGAGCGCACCGACGGGTTCCGCATCCTGATCCGCGACTCACCGGCGGCCATCACCTCGGGCACCTACTCCACGCTGCTCAACGACGCCGTCAGCCAGGTGGCCTCGATCCTGGCCGGTGACTTCTCCCGGCGCGGCCTGGATCCCGACCTGGCCCCGCTGTACGCCCAGGCGCTGGTCGGTTCGGTGTCGATGACCGCGCAGTGGTGGCTCGACGTGCGCGAGCCCAGTAAGGAAGTGGTGGCCGCGCACCTGGTCAACCTGATGTGGAACGGGCTCACGCATCTGGAGGCCGATCCCGCCCTGGAAGCCGACTAGCTAGCTCACCTCGCGGGACAGCAGGTCCGCGACGGTCTCGCGGCGCACCGACAGATGTGCCCGCCCATCGCGCACCACCACGATCGGTGGGCGCGCCACCAGCGCGTCGCCCGCGGTGGCGGGGCCGGTCGTG
Source organism: Mycobacterium sp. BMJ-28 (assembly GCF_054404835.1). Classification (NCBI taxonomy): domain Bacteria; kingdom Bacillati; phylum Actinomycetota; class Actinomycetes; order Mycobacteriales; family Mycobacteriaceae; genus Mycobacterium; species Mycobacterium sp. BMJ-28. Next base: position 1,122,105 of record NZ_CM136783.1, read on the forward strand.
CCGCTGACGGCCAGTAGATCGCCGGGGTGCAGATCGGTGGGCAGGGTGGCTTGTGCACAGACCACCGCGCCGCACCGGGCGGCCACCGTGACCGCCCGGGACGGCCCGAGCGGATGGCGGTTGGCCACTGCCACGGCCCCGGTGCCGGTGCCGTCCACCGTGACGACACCGTCGTGCACCGCCACCACCCGCGCGCAGCTCACCACGGCCCTGGCGGTGATGGCGTGTCCCGGTTCGACGACGACGACCGGACGCGGGAAGCGTTCCGCCGCGCACGCCTCGTCGAGGGCGATGTCGATGATCTCGTCGAGTTCGGTGAGGTCGCGTTCGGCCGGCTCGTCGCCGATGTTGAGTTCGCACAGCGTGACGGCGTGCCGGCCGCGGATATCGGCCAGCTCTGCCACGGCCTGCCCGATATCGCCCACCCCGCAGCACAGCCCGGCCGGCCGGAGCATCGGCTGATGCAGCACCCGGCCGACCAGTTCGGCCGAGCCGATCAGTACCGGCTGGGGCCTGTTCAGTTGGGAGGCCAGCAGCGCGACCTCGGTGCCGGACCCGATCACCATGCGGCCCACCCCGGCCGTGGCCCGAAGATCGGCGGTGGTCTGGGCGCAGCCGTGCGCGACGATGCGGCCCGGATCCACACCGCCGGCCAGGCCGACCGCCAGCTCGGCCGGGGTGCGCACCGCCAGCCCGGCTCCTTCGTCGGCCACCCACCGGGCCACCTCGCGGGTCAGCAGGGCGCGACCGGCGTACACGGTGCGCCGCTGCGGCAGCAGCACCCGGTGCCGGCGCAACCGGTACCGGAATTCGGCCTCGTCCAGCACCAGCACCGGGGAGCCGAACTGGTCGGCGATCTCGGTCAGCGGGACACCGCCGACGCAGAGCCGGCCGTCGACGTCGACCTGCGCGGTGACCGGCCACACCGAGGGGTCGATCCGCTGAGGGGCTGCCCGGCGAAGCGAGTGCACCGCATCGAGAAGTGTCATGACCCCACGGTGCGCGGGCCCGCGGGTCGGTCGCCACGATCTTGACGGCCTATTGACACCGGCGTACCAATTCTTGACGCCGTTCGGTCGCCACTAGACTGAGGGGCATCATGACCGCACCGGGGCACCTTTCTGTCGAGACCCCGCTGGCGGGCCTCATCGAGTTGGCGCTGACCGATCCCGGTCTGCGCGCCGTGACCGAATGTCCGGACGTACTCGACCTCGTCGGCCCGTCCAGCGCCCGCCCGTTCGTCGCCGCCGCGGCCGCTCAATCGGGGCCGTTGCTCGTCGTCACGGCCACCGGCCGCGAAGCCGAAGACCTGACCGCCGAGCTGCGCGCGGTGTTCGGCGAGGCCGCCGCGTTGTTCCCGTCCTGGGAGACGCTGCCGCACGAACGGCTCTCACCCGGGGTCGAGACGGTCGGCGCCCGGCTGCGGTTGCTGCGGCGGCTGGCCCACCCCGACGATGACCGGCTGGGTCCACCGCTGCGCGTCGTCGTCACCACCGCCCGGTCGCTGCTGCAACCGATGGCACCCGAGCTGGCCGAGGTGGAACCGGTCACGCTGACCGTGGGCGCCGACGCGGAATTCGAAGGCGTGGTCGCCCGGCTGGTCGACCTGGCCTACACCCGGGTCGACATGGTCGCCAAACGCGGCGAGTTCGCGGTCCGTGGCGGCATCCTCGACGTGTTCGCGCCCACCGCCGAGCACCCGGTGCGGATCGAATTCTGGGGTGACGAGGTCAGCGAGATGCGCATGTTCGCCGTCGCCGACCAGCGTTCCATCCCCGAGATCGCCATCGAAAACCTGATCGCCATGCCGTGCCGGGAGCTGCTGCTGACCGCCGAGGTCCGCGAGCGTGCCGGCCAGCTCGCGGGTGCACTGCCCGCCACCGACAACACCATGGCCGGCGGTGTCGGTGACATGCTGGCCAAACTCGCCGAGGGCATCACGGTCGACGGCATGGAAGCCCTGGCGCCGGTGCTGCGCCCCGACGATCTGGTGCTGCTGACCGACCATCTGCCCGCAGGAACCCCGGTGCTGGTCTGCGACCCGGAGAAGGTGCGTGCCCGCGCCGCCGACCTGATCAAGACCGGCCGGGAGTTCCTGGAGGCGTCCTGGTCGGTCGCCGCCATGGGCGGCAACGCCCCGATCGACATCGAGGATCTCGGCGGCTCCGGTTTCCGAGGATTCGAGGAGGTCCGCGCGACCGCGCGGGCCGGCGGGCACCCGTGGTGGACGCTGAGCCAGCTCACCGGTGAGGACTCCACCGCACTGGAGCTGCGGCCGGCACCGTCGGCCCGCACCCAGCACGCCGTCGACGAGATCTTCGCGATGCTGCGCGCCCATGTCGCCACCGGCGGGTTCGCCGCCGTGGTCACACCCGGCACCGGCACCGCGCACCGGGTTGTCGAACAACTCGGCGAATCCGACATCCCCGCAATATGTCTGGAGCCCGGCGCGGCGCCGAGCGCCGGCGTGGTCGGGGTGCTCCGGGGTCCGCTGCACGACGGGCTGGTGCTGCCGGGGGCGAACCTGGTCATCATCACCGAGACGGATCTGACCGGTAACCGGGTCACCGCCAACGAGGGGAAAAGGCTTGCCGCCAAACGGCGTAACGTCGTCGACCCGCTCGCGCTGACCGCAGGCGACCTGGTGGTGCACGACCAGCACGGCATCGGCAAGTTCGTCGAGATGACGGAGCGGGTGGTCGGCGGCGCACGCCGGGAGTACCTGGTGCTGGAGTACGCCTCGGCCAAGCGCGGCGGCGGTTCGGACCGGCTGTACGTGCCGATGGACTCGCTGGACCAACTGTCCAGGTATGTCGGCGGGCAGGCGCCCACCCTGAGCCGGCTCGGCGGCAGCGACTGGACCAACACCAAGACCAAGGCGCGCAAGGCGGTTCGGGAGATCGCCGGTGAGCTGGTGTCGCTGTACGCCAAGCGCCAGGCCGCGCCCGGGCATGCGTTCGGGCCGGACACACCATGGCAGGCCGAGATGGAGGACGCGTTCGGGTTCACCGAGACCGTCGATCAGCTGACCGCCATCACCGAGGTCAAATCCGATATGGAGAAGCCGGTTCCGATGGACCGGGTGATTTGCGGGGACGTCGGCTACGGCAAGACCGAGATCGCGGTCCGCGCGGCGTTCAAGGCCGTGCAGGACGGTAAACAGGTCGCGGTGCTGGTGCCCACCACGCTGCTGGCGGACCAGCACCTGCAGACCTTCACGGCGCGTACGGCCGGTTTCCCGGTCACCGTGAAGGGATTGTCCCGGTTCACCGACCCCAGCGACTCCAAGGCCGTGATCGACGGAATGGCCGACGGTTCGGTCGATATCGTGATCGGCACACACCGGCTGCTGCAGACCGCGGTGCGCTGGAAAGACCTCGGCCTGGTGATCGTCGACGAGGAACAGCGCTTCGGTGTCGAACACAAGGAACACATCAAGAGCCTGCGCACCCACGTCGATGTGCTCACCATGAGCGCCACCCCGATTCCCCGGACGCTGGAGATGAGCCTGGCCGGCATCCGCGAGATGTCGACCATCCTGACGCCGCCCGAGGAACGTTTCCCGGTGTTGACGTACGTCGGTCCGCATGACGAGAAGCAGGTGGCGGCGGCGTTGCGGCGTGAGCTGCTGCGCGACGGGCAGGCGTTCTACATCCACAACCGGGTGAAGTCGATCGACCAGGCCGCCGCCCGGGTGCAGGCGCTGGTGCCCGAGGCCCGCGTCGTCGTCGCACACGGCCAGATGAACGAGGACGCGCTGGAGAAGACCGTCGAAGGGTTCTGGAACCGCGAGTACGACATCCTGGTGTGTACCACCATCGTCGAGACCGGTCTGGACATCTCCAATGCCAACACCCTCATCGTGGAACGCGCGGACACCTTCGGCTTGTCCCAGCTGCATCAGCTGCGCGGTCGGGTGGGCCGTAGCCGGGAGCGTGGCTATGCCTACTTCCTGTACCCGCCCGAGGTCCCGCTGACCGAGACCGCCCATGACCGGCTGGCCACCATCGCACAGAACAACGAACTGGGTGCCGGGATGGCCGTGGCGATGAAGGATCTGGAGATCCGCGGTGCGGGCAACGTGCTGGGCGTCGAACAGTCCGGGCATGTGGCCGGGGTCGGGTTCGACCTGTACGTGCGCCTGGTCGGTGAGGCCGTCGAGGCATACCGGGCCGCGGTGGACGGCAAAACCGTTGTGGGCGTGGAAGAACCGAAGGACGTGCGGATCGATCTGCCCGTCGACGCGCACCTGCCGCCGGACTATATCGGCAGTGATCGGCTGCGGCTGGAGGGCTACCGGCGCCTCGCCGCGGCGGCCGACACCGCCGCCGTCGACTCCGTCATCGAGGAGCTGGTCGACCGCTACGGGCCGCTGCCCGAGCCGGCCCAGCGGCTGGTCGCGGTGGCCCGGCTGCGACTGCTCTGCCGCGAGTACGGAGTCACCGAGGTGTCGGCGATATCGGAGTCGACGCTGCGGGTGGCGCCGTTGACGTTGCAGGATTCCCAGCAGCTACGGCTCAAGCGGGTGTACCCGGGCGCGGCCTACCGCGCGACGACCTCGGCGGTGCAGATTCCGATTCCGCGGACCGGCGCCAATGTCGGAGCGCCGCGCATCCGCGATGTGGAATTGGTCAAGGCGGTGGCCGGTCTGCTGCTCACGCTGGACGGGCGCCCGGCCGGCGATGTCGATGTCGCCGTGCTCGGCGGTGGGACACCATGACTTCCAGCACCGGAGGTGCGCAATGACTGTCGTTCTGGTGGATCCGCGCCGGCCCGCGCTGGTTCCGGTCGATGCCGTCGAGCTGCTGGCCGGTGATGTCCAGTACACCGAGGAGATGCCGATCAAGGTGCCGTGGTCGCTGCCGTCGGCGCGGCCGGCCTATGACGGTGATCCAGCGCCGGTACTGCTGTCCTCGGATCCCGAGCACCCCACGGTCAAGGCCCGGTTGGCGGCGGGGGAGCGGCTGATCGCCGCGCCCGCACCGCAATCCGGCGAGCGACTGGTCGACGCTGTCGCGATGATGGACAAGCTGCGTACCGACGGCCCGTGGGAGAGCGAACAGACCCACGACTCGCTGCGCCGCTACCTGCTCGAAGAAACCTACGAACTGTTCGACGCGGTGCGCGGCGGCGATGCCGACGAGTTGCGCGAAGAGCTCGGAGATGTGTTGTTGCAGGTGCTCTTTCACGCCCGCATCGCCGAGGACGCACCCGCTCACCCGTTCGGCATCGATGATGTCGCCGACGCCCTGGTGCGCAAGCTGGGCAACCGTGCCTTCGGGGTCCTTGCCGGCGAGTCGATCTCGCTGGAAGACCAGCTCGCGCAGTGGGAAGAGCGTAAGGCCCAAGAGAAGCTCTCCAAGGCCCGCAATTCGTGCATGGACGACGTCCCGACCGGCCAGCCAGCGCTGGCGCTGGCACAGAAGATCCGGGAGCGGGTCGCCGGGGCCGGTCTACCCGACGACCTGGTGCCGGCCACTCTGCGCGAGGTTCGGATCGATGTCGGCGCCGACCCCGAAAATGATTTGCGCACAGCGGTTCTGGAGTTCATCGACACCGTACGGGCGGTCGAGCGGGCGGTTTTCGCCGACCGCCGGGGGGACGCCATCGCCGACGCGCCACCCGCCCCGATCACCGAGGACGAGTGGCGCGCGCACTGGCCGGCGACGCTGGACTGACCGTCTCGGCGCGGCGCTGGACTCCAGCGTGTGCGTCAGGCGTGGTGTTTGGCGAGGAAGTCGTCGATGAGGTCCAGCCATTCCTGGCCGCGTTCGAGCATCGGCAGATGTCCGGTGGCGATTTCGGCGATTTCGGCGTTGGCGATGGACTGGGCGAGTTGGCGGTGCAGGGTGGTGGAGACGACCCGGTCGTCGGTGGTGGAGATGATCAGGGTCGGGGTTTTGATCGCTGCGAGGTCGTCGCGGACGTCGAGTCGGCCGACGAGGTCGACCTGTTCGGCACTGCCGTCGGCGGCGGTGGAGCCGGCGAAGCCGATGATCTGTTGCAGTTGTTCGTGCGGCATGGACTGCAGCGCGTCGGTGCCCAGCGCCGTCATCAGCAGGAATTCGCCCAGTAGCCCGCGGTCGGGGGTGGAGGCGATTTTGCTCCAGGTCGAAGAAACCAGGGCCAGCCGGTTGTCGCGGTAGGCGAACGCGGCGGTCAGCACCAGAGCGGTGACCCGCTGGGGATGACGGGTGGCCGCGCGGATGGCGATGGGGCCGCCGAGCGAGTAGCCGGACACCGCGAAGCGATCCAGGCCCTCGGCGTCGGCGGCGGCGACGAGTTCGTCGATGGACAGTGCGGTGGTGGAGCGGGGACTGCCGCCGCTGCCGGGGTAGTCGATGCCGACGACGGTGTGGTGGGCGGCCAGGCCTTCCAGGATGGGGCCATAACTGCCGGTCATGCTGCTGCCGGCGCCATGGGCCAGCAGCAGGCCGGGGCCGGAGCCCAGTCGGGTACGGGCCAGGGTGGGGGCTGCGAGGTGGGGAAGAGGCATGGGCGCCGGCCTTTCAGAGATTCAGTCAATCATCCACTACGTATGATTGGATCTCCTTTCTATCACACGACATGTATGATTCGGACTATGTCATCAATCACACGCTACGTATGATTCCTGGTAGGGTCGCGGCGATGACGCAAGAGCAGGCCGTTCACCGGCGCCAGCCGACCGCCGACAATCCGCGGGTGCAGCGCACGCGCAGCCGCGCGCTGGCCGTCGCACGAGACCTGCTGGCCGAGGTCGGACCGGCCGGGCTGACCTATGCCGCGCTGGCCGAGCGCGCAGACATCACTCGCCAGACGCTCTACCGGCATTGGCCCACCCGCGCCGCGTTGCTCTTCGACCTGATCCTCGAAGGTCCCGACCTCGGCACCTACCCCGAACCGGGCAGCGACGTGCGGGCGGTGGCAATCGCCTGGCTGAAGAGCTTGCGTGACGGCGTCACCGTCCCCGGCCTGCGGGCGGCGGTGCTGGCGGTCAGCGCTCAGGCCGACCACGACCCCGACAGCGCCCAAGCGCTGATCCGCATCGGCGAGGACCGTCACGCCTCGCTGAACGCGCTGCTGGAACCATCCGGTGTCCGGATCGACGACGACGAGTTCACCATGCTGTACGGACCCATCCTGGCCCGGCTCTTCCTCGACCGCGGTCAGGTCACCGATGCATTCATCGACGCGGTAGTGGACCAGTGGCACAACGGACTTCACCGCGCGCCGCGATAGCGGCGGCCTTGCTCACCGGTCAGGCCTGCTGCGCGGCGGCGGCCACCTTCTCCAGTAAGGCCCGAAGGCGGGTGGCGTTCGTCGGTCCCAGCTGCTGGATGACGGTGTCCTCGACCTCGGCGACGACGGCATCGGCACTGCGCAGCACCGTGCGCCCTTCCTCGGTGAGGTACAGCTCCTGCACGTGGCGATGGCGGGGGTGTGCTCTGCGTTCCAGCTGGCCGCGGCTGACCAGCCGGTCGGCCAGCGATGCCACCGCTTGCGGGGTCACGTTCAGGCGGCGGGCCACCTCGGCGCCGGACAAGCCGGGGTCGGAGTGCACGGAGATCAGCATCGAGTAGTGCGCCACGTTGAGGCCCAGCGTCCGCAGCCGTCGCTCCTTGAGCGCCTGAACGGACCCTTCGGCCCGCCGCAGGGCCCACGTCACCCGGTCCAGTGCACCGGGCCCGACCACGCTCTCGTCATCGCCCTTCACGGGACGAGAGTACGACACCGAACACCCATCCAACATTTGTTGCCGTTCAAATGATTCGTCCTCGGTACCGTCCGGCGCACATCACAGTCGCAGAATGCGTTCGGCGTTCCCGTGTGCGATGCGTTCGAGATCGGCAGGGGCGTAAGGGGCGGTCCGCAGGAATCCCACCGCCTCGGCTGACGACTCGTAGGGATAATCGATGGCGAACAGCACCCGGTCGACGCCGACGGCGAGGGTGGCGCCGATCAGCGCGGCGTGGGAGTGCACGCCGCTTGTCGTGACGTACACGTTGTTGCGCAGGTAGTACGACGGCAGCTGTTGCACCCTGTGCTCGGGAGGTACCTGGCCGTAGCGGCTGTCCAGTCGGTCCATCTGGAAGGGCAGCAGCTCACCCATGTGACCCAATGTCAAAGAGGCGTCTGGATACTGGTCGAACACGCCGCCATAGATGATCCGCAGCGCGTGGGCGCCGACCGTTGCGGTCCATCCCCAAGTGGGGCCGCTGAGTACGGGATAGCCGTCGAAGACGCGCCAGTTGTCGGCCGGTATGACGGCCGGATGCAGATACAGTGTCACCCCCAGCCGCTCCAATTCGGCCCACACCGGCCGAAACTGCGGTTCGTCCAGATAGTGCCGCTGGACGTGGTCGTTGTACAGCACGCCCTTGAGGCCGAGTTCTTCGACGGCGCGGCGCAATTCGATGACGGCAGCGGCAGGGTCCTGCAGCGGAAGTGCGGCGAAGCCGGCGAACCGGGTGGGATGCTGGGTGACCGCCTTGGCCACGTAGTCGTTGACGTGTCGTGCGGCCATGACCGCCGCGGCGGGATCCTTGATGACCTCCAGGCCGGGGACGCTGAGCGAGAGGACCTGCATGTCCACCCCATTGGCGTCCATATCGGCCAGGCGCAGCTCGGTCACATCGTCCAGGCGGCGAAACCACTCGGCGGCCATCGGGCCCGGGACCGCGATACCGTGCCGGCGGATGGCAGCCTCCTCGGCGATGGCGCCCGGCACGGAAAACGCCTCTTCGACCGCAATGATGCGCATGGTCTTCTCCAAATCTGGTGCGCGGGCACCTGTCGTGTACCGACGGTAGTCAATACATTGGTAGTTGACAAACATTTGATAGTTACCATATGTTTGATCTTATCCGAAATCGCGGCGAGTCGCGGTTCCCGCCTGGGCAGGGCACTGCGCGCCTTGCAGGTGACCGATAGAAGTTGGGAAGTGACGTTGACATGGAACTGACAGGGCGGACGTGGCTCATCACCGGCGGTGCCACCGGCATCGGCCTTGCGTTGGCGAAATCCCTTTCCCGACAGGGCAACCGCGTCATCATCTGTGGGCGCAATCAGGAGCGACTGGACCTTGCGCACAGCGCGGATCCCAGCTTGATCACATACCGATGCGACGTAGCCGACGCGGAAAGCCGGGCTGCACTGGTGAGTTGGCTGACGGACGAGCATCCCGATCTGAGCGTGCTGGTCAACAACGCGGGAATTCAGATTCCGCGCGACTTCGCCGCGCTCGGCGCCGCCGCCGTCCAGGACCTGGATGCCGAGATCGCGACCAACCTGACAGCGCCGATACATCTGATCCAGGCATTGCTGCCGCTACTGAGTCGGCAGCCCCACGCGGCGATCATCAACGTGACCTCCGGTCTGGCGTTCGCGCCGCTGGCGGTATTTCCGGTCTACTGCGCCACCAAAGCGGCGCTGCACTCCTTCACGTTGAGCCTTCGTCACCAGCTGCGCGCCGGCCGGATCGAGGTCATCGAAATGGCACCGCCGATCGTTGCATCGGGGCTGCGATCGGATGCCAGCGCGAAGCGCAATCCTGCGGCGAGATCGGCGCTGACGCCCGAAGAATTCGTGGCCGACGCCCTGGCCCTGCTGAAGCAGGGCGGCCCGGAAGTGCTTGTCGGCCAATCGCAAGTAAGCCGGCGTGAGGGCGAAGCGCTCTTCGGTCGGATGAACCCATGAGGAGGGTCCGGTGAAAGTACTGATGGTCGGTGCGACCGGACTGCACGGCGGTTTGGTGTTGGCAGCGCTGGCTCGGCGCGGTGTGACGGTGCGGGCGCTGGCCCGCACCGAGCAGCGGGCCGCGCTGGCGCGCGACAACGGCGCCGATGAGGTGGTCATCGGCGATCTCGCCGATGAATCCAGCCTCCGTGCGGCGGTGGTGGGCGTGGATGGTGTCTTTCACCTCGGGCCCGCGTTCGTGCCCGGCGAAGCCGATATGGGCCTGTCGCTGATTCGGGTGGCGCGGGCGGCCGGCGTGCGAAAGTTCGTGTTTTCCGGGGTGATCCATCCGGAGATCTCCGCGCTCACCAACCACGCGTCGAAGCTGCCGGTCCAGGAGGCGCTCTGCGAGTCCGGCATGGAATTCACCATTCTGCAGCCGGCCAGGTTCATGCAGAACCTGAGGTGGTCCATTCCGGAAATCCGCACAGAGTGCAGGATCACCGTCCCGTACTCGGTGTACGCGAAGATGTGTTGGGTCGACTACCGCGATGTAGCCGAGGTGGTGGCGACAGCCATGACAGGTGATGACCTCGCTCGAGGCACGTTCGAGCTCTGTGCACCTGGGGTTTTCGACAGCGATGAAACCGCCGAGATCGTCAGCGCAGTGGTAGGACGGCGTGTGGTGGCCGAGCAGATTCCGCGGGAGGCCTACGCCGCACAGATCTACGACGGTCCCATGCGAGACGGCATGTTGCGCATGCTCACCTATTACGACCGACACGGCCTTTCGGGCGGAAATGGACTGGTGCTCAAAGCCATTCTGGGCCGTGAACCCCGCACGCTGGCCGACTACTTCCGGGAGAACCTCGGGTAATCGTGATTGTTGGGGTTCAGTGATGGCGGTTGGCGAAGACGTCCTTGACGACCGGCAGCGCGGAGAACACGTTGGGCCAGCCCGTGTAGAAGGCCAACTGGGTCAGCGCCTCGGCGGTCTGGTCCTGGGTGAGGCCGTTGTCCATGGCACGGCCGAGGTGGTAGGTGACCTGAGCGACCTGGCCGGATGCCACCAGTGCGCTCACCGTCACCAGGCTGCGGTCGCGGGGCGCGAGCCCGGGTCGCAGCCACACGTCGGTGAACAGCACGTCGGTGGTGTACTGCAGGACGCCGGGTGCGACGGCGCCGTAGTTCAGCTCGTTGGTCTGGCGGCGTTGTGCCTCACCCGCCTCGTCGAGCGGTAGTGCTGCGTCATCGGCGGACGGTAAATCGGTGGCGCCGATTCCGCGGGCGGCGAACAACCGCTGGGCGACGGCGACCGCGGATAGGGCGTTGGGCCATCCTGCATAGAACGCCAGATGCGTGATGATCTCCGACAACTCGGCCGGCGTGACGCCGTTGTCCAGGGCACGGGCCAGCTGCTCGTCCATGGCCGCGGTCTGGTTGCGCGCGATGACCGCGGCGACCGTCACGACGCCGCGGTCCCGTACCGACAGTCCGGGCCGCTTCCACAGGTCACCTTCCAGGACGCGGTCGCGGTAGGCGGCAAGCGCCGGGGAGACCGCACCGATGTCGACCGCTGCGGTGTACGCCGGTTCGGGCATCTTCATGATCGTCTTCCTTTGCTCTCTGCGTCACCTACGACGATGGCGACCGCCGGTCCGGCGCGACAGTGCCTGGTTATCCACGTACTGGCAGAGCACCCCTGGACCGGGCGCAACGGCTTTATCCTGGGTTGGTGGACGGCCGAAGCGATATCCGCGAATTCCTCGCGACCCGCCGTGCCCGGATCGCTCCGCAGAAGGCCGGACTCGCCACCTACGGGCGCCGGCGGGTGCCGGGTCTGCGGCGTGAAGAGGTCGCGATGCTGGCCGGGGTCAGTACCGACTACTACGCGAAACTGGAACGCGGCAACCTGTCCGGGGTGTCCGACAGTGTGCTCGACGCGATCGCCCGGGCGCTGCAGCTCGACGATGCCGAAGAGGCCCACCTCCGTGATCTGGCGGCAGCCGCCAACGCTGTGCCGCACAAGCGCCGCCCCGCCAATCCGCCGCTGAACGTTCGTGCGGGCGTGCAACGGATCCTCGACGGCATGACGGAGGTGCCTGCATTCGTGCGCAACGGGCGCCTGGACATCCTGGCGACCAGCCGGCTCGGCTACGCCCTCTACGCACCGGTGTACGAGGAGCCGGCCCGCCCGGCCAATCTGGCCAGGTTCGCCTTCTTGGACCACCGTTCGCACGGCTTCTACCCGGACTGGGACAACGCTGCCAACACCGCCGTTGCCCTGCTGCGCACCGAAGCCGGGCGCAACCCCCACGACCGCGGCCTCACCGATCTCGTCGGCGAATTATCAACGCGCAGTGAGGCATTCAGGACGCGCTGGGCCGCACACAATGTCCGCCTGCACCGATCCGGGACCAAGCGGTTCAATCATCCCGTGGTGGGGGAACTGAGCTTGGCGTTCGAAGCCATGGCGTTGTCCGCCGACGACGGGTTGACCTTGACCGCCTACACCGCGCAACCCGGCAGCCCCAGCGCCGACGGACTCGCACTTCTCGCCAGCTGGGCGGCCACTCGGCGCACCTTGGCGCTCGATCGGTCCGAGTGACCGCGTGCGGTCAGTCCAATAACGACTGCCCCAGATAGCCGCCGCCGGTACCCGGCAGGATCGCAAACGTCGCCGTCCCGACGGTGGTGACCCACCGGTTCAACGCGTCGGCGGCTGCCAGTCGGCGCGCAACCGGCACGAAGCTTGTGCCCGGATCCCTTTGGTAGGCCGCGAACAGCAGCCCGCTGTCGGTGGTGGCCCCCGCCGGCGGCGGATCGTCGTAGTTGTACGGCCGCCGCAGCATCAGCTCGTCCTCGGTGCGGTGCCGGGCCAGCGCGATATGGGCATTGGGCGGGATCACCGGAATGCCGGCGACCGCGGCGGTCAGATCCGGCTCGTCGGATTCCAGCCGTCCGGTCAACGGCGCACCGCTGCCCAGTCGGCGTCCCACCGCGAATTCCTTGCTCTCCCGGTCCAGTTCGTCCCAGGTATCCATCTCGGCCCGGATCCGGCGCAACACCAGCACGGTGCCGCCGGCGAACCACGGTTGCCGTGCGCCGTCATCCCAGACGTGCCGGTCGAATTCGGCGGCGGTGCGCAGGTTCGCGGTCCCGTCGACCTGTCCCATCAGGTTGCGCATCGTGGCCCCGGACGCATCCGCGCCCGCGGCATGGCGGAATCCGCTCTGCCGCCAGCGTGCCACGGCCAGGCTGCGGACGTTCTTCAGCAGAACCCGGGCGGCATGCGCCAATGCGATCGGGTCGTCGGCACAGATCTGCAACAGCAGATCCCCCCCGCACCAACGAGTGTCGAGCCGGTCGGTACCGAATGCCGGCATCTCGTACACCGTGTCCGGCAACCGGTGTGTCAGCCCGGCCCGTGCGAACACCGCCGGCCCGAGACCGACGGTGACGGTCAGCCGGGCCGGGCGCAATGCCAGTTCGGGTTCCGTGTCGGCCAGCGCGGGCACGCCCTGGGTGAGCCGGGCGGCGTCGGCGCTCCACAGCTTGAGCACGGCGGTGAGCTGTCGGCGGCCGGCGCCGGGCAACAGATCGAGCGCGACGAACAACGCGTGAGCTTGCGCCGGGGTGGCCACCCCGGCCTGATGCGGACCGTGGAACGGCTCGATCGCCGTGCCGAAAGCGTCGTGCGGCGTGGCTGATTGGGCCGCGCTGCTCTGGCTGAGGGCCGCGCCGGTGGCGAGCGCGGCGGCGCCCCCGGTGAGGAGGCGCCGCCGGTTCATCTCAGCCATGCTGTTGGTAGTTCTCGTTCGCGCCGGCGAAATCGCGAATCTGTGCGGTGACACTCATCGTGGAGCCGTCCGCGAACGTCACCGTCACCGGGACATCGGCGCCGGGGGACAGCGGTGCCTTGAGATCCATCAGCATCAGATGGTCCCCGCCGGGCACCAGATCGTGCGTGCCGCCCGCCGGGATCACCAGGCCACCGGTCTTGGGATGCATGGACTTGGTGCCGCCGGCGTCGGCGGTCACCTCGTGCACCTCGACCCGCCCCGCGACCGGCGACGTGCCGGACACGATACGCGCCTCGTGGTGGCCGGCGTTCGCGAAAGTCCCGAACACGGCCGCCATTCCGGTCATCGCCGAGCTGGCCCACTGGTCCCGCATGCTCACCTCGGTGGCCATCGGCTGTTCCTGGTGCGGGGTGGTACAGCCCGCAGCCAGCAGCGCCAGCACCACCAGTGCCATTCGCTTACACATCGGTTCCGGCCTTCCCGCGCTTCACCGCGGCGATCCCGAGGTCGGCGATCATGAAGGCCGCCAACGGAATCCCGAACAATGGCAGGAACCAGGCGACCGCGACCGCGGTGACCGCCACGGCGGCGATCGCCGGTGGGGAGAGCCGGCGTAGCCCGCCGCGCAGCGGTGGCCTGCCGAATGCCCATGCCGTACCGCGGGTGGGGCGGCGCAGCCACCACATCCGGTAGCCGCCGGCGATGACGGCGACCAACGCCACCGCGATGCCGAGCAGGATCAGCTGGTTGGCAATCCCGAACAGCAGACCCATGTGCGCGCGGATGCCCCAGTCCGCCAGCATGGCGACCACCGAGTAATCCCGCCAATAGTCCAGCGTGCTGGTCACGGTGTTGGTGGCCGGATCGACGGTGGCGGCGTTGGTGGTGAGCCGATAGGGCTTGTCGAGTTCGGTCACGCTGATCCCGGCGCCGGATTCGGTGGGCAGGGCCACCTCGACCGGCACCGCCACGCCGGCTCGGGCAGCCGCGTCGACGACGGCCTGGTAGTCGACCGCACCCGGATCGGCGGCGCCGCTGACCGTCGTATCCATCACCGGCCGTTGCCAATTCAGCGCGGTGCGGATATCGCTGACATGGGCTCCCGCGTAGGTGGACCAGGTGATACCGGTGGCGGACAGGAACAGCAGACCGGCCAGCAGCCACGCACCGGTGGCCCCGTGCCAGTTCAGCGTGCGGGCGCGTCCCTTGAGCCCGCGGCGCACCGTCATGATCCGGCCACGCCGCCCGAGCCACAGGCACAGGCCGCCGAGTGCCACCACCCACAGCCACGAAGCGGCGATCTCGCTGTAGATCCGGCCTGGCTCGCCGAGCTGCAGATGGCGGTGCAGGCCGTCGAGGAAGGTGCTCACCGGTAGGTACCCGAGCCAGGTCGGCTCGTCCCCGAGCACCCGGGCGGTGTACGGGTCGACGAAGACCGCACGCCGAAACTCGTCGCCGAGTGCGGGATCGGCGAAGTAGACGCGGGTGGATTCACTGGCGTCCGCGGGCGGGCGCAACCCCGTCATCGCCAGGTCCGGATGGGCGGTGCGGGCGGCGGCGACTTGGTCGCCCAGCGCGACCGGCCGGCCGGACGGGTCCACGGAGAGCAGGTCGCCGTAGGTGAGTCGTTCGATGGTGGGGGCCATCGCATACAGCCCGCCGGTGACGGCGGCGACGACGATGAACGGGGCCACCAGGATGCCGGCATAGAAGTGCAACCGCATCAGCAGCGGTCGCCAACGGCGTTGCGGTGGTGGCAGATCGGTGGGTTCGGGGATGGACGTCTTTTCGGGAATGGTCATGGGACGTGCTCTCTGGATCGCTGCGAAAGATGGGATGCGCGCAGATGTGGCGCAACGCGGACAACCGCAGCCCCGATGGGCGTGCGGTGTGGGTGAGGAGAAGGGACCGCCTAAGCGGTCGTGGCGATTCCGGCGGGCGGTGCGCGCATGCCCAGCCCCGGGCGCAGCAGCACCGGGCGGATGATGACGGGCTCGGGCCGCCGGGCCAGCGTCGGCGTCGGCCCCGAGGTGTCGGCGGTGCCGACGGTGAACAGGCGCAGCCAGGTCAGCAGGGTGCCGCAGATGGCGAAGAGGTGTTCGACCACCGCGATGGACAGCCCGAGGACCGCGGCAGCGCCGGTGTGGGCCGCGATCATCGCAGGGGTCAGGCCCATGCCGGCACCGGCGTGGTGGTGACCGCCGGTGACCGCCAGCGTGACGTGGCTGAGGAACTGCGCGGCGCCCAGCGCGGCGAAAATGCCTGCCGCCCGGGTGTAGCGGCCGGACAGCTTGACCGCACCGACCACCGCTCCGGTGGTGGCGCAGACCAGAAGTGCGGCGACCAGGGCCGCCCCGTGCGGGACGGCGCCCGCGGCACCGGCGTGCGCGGACGTCGCGATCACCGCCGAACTGCCGCCGACCAGCCCACCGCGCAGCCGGTGCGCGCGGGTGTTCGGCGTGGTCACGGGTGCAAACTTTACCGGGCGTGTGCCGAGACCGACGAAATGCCCGATCCTTCTCGCACAAACTGGCCCGAAGGTGAGTTTGGGCGATGAGGGATCAGGCGAAGATGCCGGAGCCCCAGTAGTCGGACTTGTCGCCTTCCTTCAGTCCGGGCGGGCACGCGAAGACGCCTGTGCCGTTGGTGAAGATGTACTCGTTGAGCGCGTCCGAGGACATCTTCGAGATGACCGGGATGAAATGCGTCTGCGGGTTGCGGGTGAACGCGATGAAGAACAAGCCGGCGTCCAGGTGCCCGAAGCCGTCGGACCCGTCGGTGAAGTTGTATCCGCGGCGCAGCAGTTCGATGCCGCCGTTGTGATCGGGATGCACCAGCCGGACGTGGGCGTCCTCATCGATCAGCGGTTTGCCCTTGGCGTTCTTCCCGTCGAAGTCCAGCGGTGCGAACTCGTCGTCGTGGCCGATGGGTGCGCCGCTGCCCTTCATCCGGCCGATCACCCGCTCCTGTTCCATCAGGGTGGTGCGGTCCCACGCCTCGATCCGGTTGCGGATCCGGCGGGTCACCAGATAGGTGCCGCCGGTGTGCCAGTCCGGTCCGTCACCGTCGGCCACCCAGACGTTGTTGTTCAGCTTTTCGGTGTCTTCGGCCTTGAGGTTGTTGGTTCCGTCCTTGAACCCCAACATGTTTCGCGGAGTCGACTGATCCCGCGTGGTGGAGGAGGTACGCCCGAAGCCCAGCTGCGAATACCGCACCGCGGCGGTACCGAAGGCGACGCGGGCGAAGTTGCGCACCGCGTGCACGGCGACCTGCGGATCGTTGGCGCAGGCCTGGATGCAGATGTCGCCGCCGCACCGGGCCGGGTCCAGATTCTCGTTGGTGAACTTCGGCAGGTCCGCCAGCGCGGCCGGGCGTTTGTCGGCGATGCCGAAGCGGTCCTTGCCGTCCTTGACGAAGAAGGTGGGCCCGAAACCGATGGTCAAGGTCAGCTGGGAAGGCGGAAGGCCAAGGGCCTCACCGGTGTCCGCGGGCGGCGCGTACGGGTTGAGGCCCACCGCGCCGTCCTGCACGGCATCCTCGCCCCTGGTCATCCGCTCGGCCATCGCCGTCCACTCCTGCAACATCGCCACCACGTCGTCGCGCTTGTCGGTGGTGATGTCGAAGGTGCAGAAATGCATCCGGTCCTGGGCCTCGGTGATGATGCCGGCCTGCCGCTCACCGCGGAACGGCACCGCACCGTGCGGTTCCCAGTTCTTGGTACTGGTGGCCGAGGCGCGCCCGGCCAGGGCGCCGGCCCCGGCCGCGCCGACGACGGCCGCCGTCACACCGGCGGCGCCGAACAATTTGCGCCGGGAGAGCCCCGCCCGCGCGGACGCGGACGGGGCCGACCCCTCGTCGGCGGAGCCGGTGTCACTGGGGTGCGATGACACCCTGCACCTGGCTTACCTCTTTGGAGAGCGCGTCGATCGCGCGGGACAGTTCTTGGCGCTGGGGCTCGGTCACCGTGTCGTAGAGCACGAAGCCGTCGCCCTTGCGGTACTTGGCCAGCAGCGCCTCGACGTTCGTGAACTGCTCATCCACCCGCTTGCCGAGGTCGGGGTTGCGCTCGTCGACGATCGGCCGCACTGAGGCCACCGCCGTCTGCGAACCCTGCACGTTGGCGTTGAAATCCCACAGGTCGGTGTGGCTGAAGATGTCCTCTTCACCGCTGATCTTGCTGGCGCCGACCTCGTCGAGCAGACCCTGCGCGCCACCGGCGATCTGGGTGGAGTCGATGGTCCAGCCCGGGGCCTTCACGCCGGCGTCGAGCTCTTTCACGTCGGCGAGCAACTGGTCGGCGAGCGCGTTGGCGTCGGGCTGCAGCCCGGTGACCCACAGCTGCTTTTCCAGGGCGTGGAAGCCGGTCCACTTCTGACCCGGCTCCAGGTCGGCCTCGCGCAGGTCGATGCGCGGGTCCAGATCGTCGGGGAACGACTCGGCGACCGGCTCGATGCGCTCGTAATAGGTACGCGCGATGGGGAACTGGGCCTTGGCCGCGTTCACGTCACCCTTCTTGACGGCGTCGACGAACAGCTGGGTGGCCGGGATCAGTGCGTCGGTCTGGCTGTTCACGTACCGCTTGTAGTTGTCGGCGGCTTCCTTGAACTTGCCCTCGGTGTCGACCTGGACGGTGTCGCCGCTGACCTTGAAGTCCCCGCGGATGCCGTCGCCGATCATGCCCGGCTTGCATGCGGTCTGGTAGGTGCCCGGTTCGGCCAACTGGACGATCAACTTGCGCTGCAGGCCGGGGGAGATGTTCTCCACCTCACCCATCACCCGCTCGCCTTCGCCGTACACGTAGAACTCGGTCACCTTGGTGCCGTTGTTGGTGATGTTGAACGTCGTCGGCCCGGTCTTGCCCTCGGTGCCCGACAGCTCGCACTTGTCGTCGGAGGCCGTCACGGTGACCTCGGTGGCGGCCCCGGCCTTGGACGGATCGCCGGAGGGGGTGGTGTTCTCCTTGGCGGTACAGCCGGCCACGAACAGCCCGGTGAGACCCACCGTCAGCGCGGCGGTCAGGGCGGTGCGGTTGTTCACGTAGTGGACCTTTCAGAGGTGGCGGACGGTTCCGGATCCGGGACCGCATCAGAAGCGGAGTCGTCGGGCGTCGGCGCATCGGCCGGCCGGGCCGGTGTTCTGATCGGCCGCAGGAACACTGCGAGCACGATCGCCAGATACGCCAGCCACGCGCCGAACTGCAGCACGGTGGGGGTGGGTGTGACGTTGAAGACGCCCTGGATCACCTGGCCGTACCAGGAGGACCAGTTGAACCAGGAGCTGATGTCGAAGGCCTTGTCGGCCAGGCCCGGCAGCCAGCCGACGGTCTGCAGCGCGCCGACCCCGTAGGACAGGATGCCGGCCGCGACGAGGATGAGGAACACGGCCGTGTACTTGAAGAACTTGGCCAGGTCGATGCGGATCGCCCCGGCATACATCGCGTAGGCGATGGCGATGGCGATGAACACCCCCACGACCAGCCCGACCAGCGGCCACAGCGTCTCCGCTTCGGCGAAGCCGACCATGAACAGGGCCGTCTCGACACCTTCGCGGCCCACGGCCAGGAAGGCCAGCGCGGTGACGGCCAGGCCGCCGGTCTCCAGCGCGCGGGCCATCCCGGTCTTCAACTCGCCGGAGAGGGTGGCCGCGGCGGCCTTCATCCAGAGCACCATGGTGGTCACGATGACGACGGCCACCAGTGAGGCCACCCCGGCGATGGCCTCGGCGCCCAGCCCGGACACCGTGTACGCGCTGAACTGGATGGTGAGGAACACCCCGATCGTCATGGCAACGGCCCCGGCGACACCCAGCCACACCCATTTCAGGGCGTCCCGGCGTCCGGATTTCACCAAGAACGCGATCAGGATCGAGACGACGATGCTG
This sequence comes from Mycobacterium sp. BMJ-28, assembly GCF_054404835.1. NCBI lineage: Bacteria > Bacillati > Actinomycetota > Actinomycetes > Mycobacteriales > Mycobacteriaceae > Mycobacterium > Mycobacterium sp. BMJ-28. The sequence goes on from NZ_CM136783.1 coordinate 1,141,445, forward strand.
GTTTCCAGGCCTTCGCGCAGACCTATGAGGCCGCTGCCGAAAAGCTGTGAGGTGATATTCGGTGCAGCGGCGTTAACGCTGGCCGGAAGCACCGCCAATGCCGTCATCTCGCCGTCCTCGCTAACCCGATCCGTACCCAGCTTTGCCTTGCCAAAGATAGGTGTGGCGTACCTTATCAGGGGCCGTCGCGGTGGGGGGCTGGTCCTGGGGCGAGCGCAGCGACGGGGTTGCGGCTCGTGTGACTGAGCGGCATCACCGTCGGCGCATGGGACGATGGCAGCAAGTAGAGCGGGTTTAGAGGAGTCCGGTGTCGCCAGTGCGTTGGCTGCGGGCTGTCGCGGTCATCGTCGCGACAGCCCTGTTGATGGCCTCGAGCTGTTCGTGGCAAACCGGCATCCCGATTCCCGACGGTGTACCGCCGCCGGCCGGTGCTCCGGTACCCGAGGTCGACACCCACGCCGCCGGGCGCCCCGCCGATCAGTTGCACGCCTGGGCCGCCGCGCGGGCACCGGCGCTGGGCATCCCCGCTCCGGCGCTGGAGGCATATGCCTACGCCGCCCGGGTCGCCCAGGTGGAGAACCCCACATGCAATCTGGCCTGGACCACACTGGCCGGTATCGGCATGGTCGAGAGTCACCACGGCACCTATCGAGGCGCCACGGTCGCGTCGAATGGTGATGTGCGGCCGCCGATCCGGGGCGTCCAACTGGACGGCACCATGGGCAATCTGAAGATCGCCGACACCGACGGCGGAAAACTGGACGGCGATGCCACCATGGACCGCGCCATGGGCCCCATGCAGTTCATCCCGGAGACATGGCGGCTCTACGGCGTGGATGCCAACAACGACGGCGTGATCAGCCCGGACAACTTCGATGACGCGGCGCTGTCGGCGGCCGGGTACCTGTGCTGGCGCGGGAAGGACCTGTCCACCCCGCGCGGCTGGATGGATGCCCTGCGCGCCTACAACCTGTCCGACCAGTACGCCCGCACCGTCCGGGACTGGGCGACCTCGTACGCCGCCGGGCATCCCCTGTAGTGCCGCCACCAGCAGCACGCCGCGCTTGGTGAACCTCTAGGCTCTTGGTCGAGCGCACGTCCAACCCGAACGTACAAGGAGAAGCCCGTGCCCATCATCGAACAGGTCGGGGCCCGCGAGATCCTCGATTCGCGTGGAAACCCCACCGTTGAGGTCGAGATTGCCCTGATCGATGGCACCATCTCCCGGGCCGCGGTGCCCTCGGGCGCCTCCACCGGAGAACACGAGGCGGTCGAGCTGCGCGACGGCGGTTCCCGTTACGGCGGCAAGGGCGTGGAGAAGGCCGTCGAGGCCGTGCTCGACGAGATCGCCCCGGCCGTCATCGGCCTGGCCGCCGACGACCAGCGGCTGGTGGATCAGGCGCTGCTCGACCTGGACGGCACGCCGGACAAGTCGCGGCTGGGCGCCAACGCCATCCTGGGTGTCTCCCTGGCCGTGGCCAAGGGTGCCGCCGAGGCCGCCGGCCTGCCGTTGTTCCGCTACCTCGGCGGCCCGAACGCGCATGTGCTGCCCGTGCCGATGATGAACATCATCAACGGCGGCGCGCACGCCGACACCGGGGTGGACGTCCAGGAATTCATGATCGCGCCGATCGGTGCGCCCTCGTTCAAGGAGGCGCTGCGCTGGGGTGCCGAGGTGTACCACTCGCTGAAGTCGGTGCTCAAGAAGCAGGGCCTGTCGACGGGGCTGGGCGACGAGGGTGGTTTCGCGCCCGACCTGCCCGGCACCAAGGCCGCGCTGGATCTGATCGGGACGGCGATCGAGGCCGCCGGTTTCCAGCTCGGCACCGACATCGCGCTGGCCCTGGATGTGGCCGCGACCGAGTTCTACACCGACGGTACGGGTTACGCGTTCGAGAAGGAGACCCGGACCGCCGCGCAGATGGCCGAGTTCTACGCGGGCCTGCTCGATGCCTACCCGCTGGTGTCCATCGAGGACCCGCTCTCCGAGGACGACTGGGACGGCTGGGTGGCGCTGACCACCGCCATCGGTGACCGCGTGCAGCTGGTGGGCGACGACCTGTTCGTCACCAACCCGGAGCGCCTGGAAGAGGGCATCGAGAAGGGTGCGGGCAACGCGCTGCTGGTGAAGGTGAACCAGATCGGCACCCTGACCGAGACGCTGGACGCCGTCACCCTGGCGCACAACAGCGGTTACCGCACCATGATGAGCCACCGGTCCGGCGAGACCGAGGACACCACCATCGCCGACCTGGCCGTCGCGGTGGGCAGCGGTCAGATCAAGACCGGCGCGCCGGCCCGCAGCGAGCGGGTGGCCAAGTACAACCAGCTGCTGCGTATCGAGGAGACTCTCGGTGACGCCGCCCGCTACGCCGGTGACCTGGCGTTCCCGCGGTTCTCGGTGGAAAGCAAGTAGCTTCGGTCTCATGCCCGACGCGAAACGGCCCGATCAGCGGCGGCGCGGCCCGGCTCCCAGGCCGGGCAAGCCGGGTGCCGCCGGTCGGCCGCGTGCCGCGTCGCGCCGTGATCCGCGGGCCGTCGATCCGCGGGCGGTGGAGCCGGACGCCGACGACGCCGAGCAGCCCGTCGAGCCGGCACCGGAAAGCGTTGCCGAGTCGATCCGCAAGGCGGCCACCGAATCGCTGGACAATCAGTCCGAGCAGCGATTCGGTTCGGCCGCCCGGCGGGCGGCCATCCTGGCCGTGGTGGTGTGCGTGCTGACGCTCACCATCGCGGGGCCGGTGCGCACCTACTTCGGTCAGCGGGCCGAGATGAATCAGCTCAAAGCCGCTGAGACACAGTTACGTTCGCAGATCGAGGATCTTGAGCAGCAGAAGGTGAAACTTGCCGATCCGGTGTTCATCGCCGCCCAGGCGCGGGAACGACTGGGATTCGTCATGCCCGGCGACATCCCGTACCAGGTGCAGTTGCCGCCGTCGGCGGTCCAGCCGGTCGCTCCCGGCGCGCAGGACGCGCCGGTGAAGTCCACCGATCCCTGGTACACCTCGCTGTGGCACACCATCGCCGATGCGCCGCACGGCATTTCGCCGGTGATGACTCCGGTGCCCGACGCGCCGGCCGCGCCGCCCGCCGATGTCCCAGCGACCCCGCCCGCCGGTGGTTGAGCCGGCGGACCTGGACGCCGTCGCGCGCCAGCTCGGTCGCGAGCCGCGCGGTGTCCTGGCAATCGCCTACCGGTGCCCCAACGGTGAACCCGGGGTGGTGAAAACCGCACCCCGGCTTCCCGACGGCACCCCGTTTCCCACGCTGTATTACCTGACCCATCCCGCCCTGACCGCCGCGGCGAGCCGGCTGGAGTCCTCGGGTCTGATGCGGGAGATGACCGAACGGCTGGAAGCCGACCCCGAGCTGGCCGCGGCCTACCGCCGCGCGCACGAGTCGTTTCTGGCCGAACGCGATGCGATCGAGCCGCTGGGCACCACGTTCTCCGGCGGCGGGATGCCGGACCGGGTGAAGTGCCTGCACGTGGTGATGGCGCACGCCTTGGCCAAGGGGCCGGGCGTCAACCCGTTCGGTGACGAAGCGCTGGCGGTGCTGGCGGCCGAACCCGCGATGGCAGGCATCCTGGACCCGAAGGTGTGGACGTGAGAGTAGGCGCGGTCGACTGCGGGACGAACTCCATCCGGCTGCTCATCGCAGACGTGGTGGACGGCCGGCTGCGCGATGTGCACCGGGAGATGCGGATCGTGCGGCTCGGCGAAGGTGTGGATGCCACTGGGGAATTCGCGCCGGCCGCCCTGAGCCGTACCGAAGCCGCACTGGCCGATTACACGGCGATCATGCGCGAACACGGGGTCCAACGGGTGCGGATGGTGGCCACCTCGGCCGCCCGCGACGCCGCCAACCGGGACGAGTTCTTCGCGATGACGGCGCGTCTGCTGGGCCAGGTGGTGGCTGGGGTGGTGGCCGAGGTGATCACCGGCACCCAGGAGGCCGAGCTCTCGTTCCGCGGCGCTGTCGGCGAACTCGACGCCGCCGCAGCACCTTTCGTGGTGGTGGATCTGGGCGGTGGCTCCACCGAACTGGTGCTCGGCTCGGCGCAGGTGACCGCCAGTTACTCGGCCGACATCGGCTGCGTGCGGATCAAAGAGCGTTGCCTGCATACGGATCCACCCACCGCCGCCGAGATCGGCGAGGCGCGCGCGACGGTGCGCGAACACCTCGAGGAGGCCCTGCGCGCGGTGCCGGTCGCCCGGGCCCGCACCTGGGTGGGAGTGGCGGGCACCTTCACCACGCTGGCGGCCCTGGCGCACGGCTTGCAGACCTACGACCCGGACGTCATTCACCTGTCCCGCACCGGGTTCGGTGACCTGCTGGCGGTGTGCGACAACCTGATCCGGATCAGCGCGGCCGAGCGCGCCGCGCTGGGCCCGATGCACGAGGGCCGGGCCGACGTCATCGCCGGTGGCGCGATCGTCGTCGAGGAGCTGGCGGCCGTGCTCGGCGAGATGGCCGGGATCGACGAACTCGTGGTCAGTGAGCACGACATCCTGGACGGGATCGCGCTGTCTTGCGCGGACGCGAGCAGCGGGACAGATTTGGCTTAGCCTGGTGTCCGTGACTGCAGGGGAGGTTTCGGCGTGAGTGCGCCCGGGTCCTGGAACGGCGGAGCACCTCCGCCGGTGATTCCGCGGCCGGCACCCACTCGGCGTGGCCCGGGTGCCGGCGTCATCGTCGGCGCGGTGGTGGTCGTCGCGGCGGTCGGCGCCGCCGCCTTCGTGTTGCTCAGGCCGTCGGGGGATGCCGCTAGCCCTGCCGCGTCATCGCAGAGCGCGGTCCCGTCAGCGGCGCAGCCCACCACCAGCGAACCGGCCCGCGACCCGGAATCCCGGTTGATGCGGGCGCTGCCGGCGGGTTATCCGGCCGGCGCGTGCACCCCGGTGGCTCGGTTGGAGGGGGCGATGGCCACCGTCGCGTGCACCGCCAATGCCGATCAGGGCGGCCCGGTATCGGCCACCTACTCCCTGTTGGTGGACTCCGCGGCGTTGGAGCAGGCCGTCAAGGATCTCGCGGACACCTCGACGGTGGTGGACTGCCCGGGGCGGATCCGATCGCCGGGACCGTGGCGGCACAAGGCCTCGCCACAGGAGGTCAGCGGCACCCTGGTCTGCGGCATCCAGGGGGACAACCCGATGCTCGGGTGGACCGATATCGACAAGCAGCTGTTCAGTGTGGTGCAGGGCCGCCCAGGAAGTCCGACGCTCGACCACCTGTACGCGTGGTGGACGTCGCACTCCTGAGCGACCCTGCGGCAGTCACTCAGCCGGCGGGGGCCGGAATCACCACGGTCGTCGTGGGCGAGGCACCCGCGGGCAGCGGGGTGCCTGCGCTGCCGCCGGGGGCCGGGACGGCCTGAGCCGGTGCCGGGACGGCTGCGGCGCCGGCTTCCGGCGCGACGGCCGGGGCGGGCTGGGTACCGGCCGGAACCAGGGCGGGTGCCACTTCCCCTTCCGGCAGCGGGGTGCCGGCGCTACCGGCCGGGACCTGCGCGGGCACGGCATCGGCGGGCAGCGGGGTGCCGGCGCTACCGGCGGGGGCCGGGGTGGCGGGGGTGGCCGCGGTCGTGGCCGACGGGCTGGCGGCCGGCGGGGTGGTGGGTGCCGGCGTCGCGCCCGACGTGGTCGGGGCCGGGCTGGTCGAGGTGGCCGGCGTCGAGGTGGTGGCGGCCGGGGCCTGGCGAGAATGCGGAGCCGATCCGGTGGCGGGGCTCTGCACCGGCGCCGGCTTGAGCCAGACGATCAGCTCATCGTCGGCGTTGGCGTACACCACGCTGTCGGGGACCTGGCCCGTGACGTCGAAATAGACCTTGCCCGTGGTCTTTTCGCCTTGCGAAAGGGTGGACGGGTTCACGCCCTGCGGGGTGGCGACACCGAAGAGCGCGCGGTAGGTGTCACCGTTCTGGGCGCGGGCGTTCAGGTTCGACACGATGGGCGTGACGTTGCCCTGCAGGGCCTCGTTGGTCGCGGTGGCTTCCCACAGGGTGCCGTGCGGCTGGTAGGGGATGCTGTCGGTGCTGACTTTCAGGCCGGTGACCGTCCAGCCCTGGACGACGTCGCCGTTGGTGAGCGTGGCCTGGCTGCCCAGCTGCGAGGTGGTGGGATCGGCCGTCGCGAGGGGTGCACTGAAAGCGGCGAATGCTCCTGCAGCCGCGATGGCTGCCGATGCGAACCCGGCTGTGATGGTCGTGAACTTCACGTGTTCCACTCCTGAGTTGGCGGCGGCTCCCCCTTGGGACCGCCCTGTGAGCGAAATTAGCAGGCCCTGGGGACGCGCGGAACCGGCGGCGGAAATCAGCGGGATTCAAACGGCGCTGTGGCGCAGCGGCTTCGGCTGGGCGACCGTCCCGGCAGCAAACTACTCGGCGAGGCGGCCGGCGGCGTGACCGACCGGCAATGACGCGGATGTCACGGTCTCGCAAACCAGAACGGCGCCTTCACCGGGCTGTTGACCGGTGAAGGCGCCGCCTTGGGGGGTATCAGCGCCTGATGTTGCAGTTGGGAGGGTTACCGCAGTGGTGGCCGCCATCGCAGGCATTGCAATGACAGTTGCATCCGGATCCGGCTCGGTGGGTGACGGGCTCGACCATGCTGCTCAGCTCCTCGATGTCCGGTGTCGGACTCAGTGGAATATCAACATATGACGACTTCACAATAGTTCGGCTCGGCCCGAAAATAAAGGTCCCGATTGTCGAATTGCCTTGTCAGGCCGGGTGTTGAGGTCAACCGGCGGACCGATCCCGCTTCGCTCTGCCCGGCTAGGCGCTGTCGCGGGCCCCGAGGCGCAGATGCTCGATGTGAAACACCGCTTCATCGAGCAACTGGGCGACGTGATCGTCGTAGAGCCGATACACGATGTTGCGCCCGGATCGGTCACCGGCGACCAGTCCGAGGGTGCGCAGCAGCCGCAATTGGTTGGACACCGCGGGCTGCTCCATCCCCACTGCCGCAGACAGGTCGGTGACGGTGCACGGCGACCGGCGCAGCCGGGTGAGGATGAGCAGGCGGTTTGGCGACGCCAGGGCCTGCAGTGTTTCGGCGACCTTGACCGCCGACGCGGCGTCCAGCGACGCCGCCGGAGCGGTGCGCCCGTCGACCCCGTGTCCCATCGGTCCATTCAAGCACGGTCGCTACGACGAACTTGACATATTTAAATCTGTACATGTTTAGATGTATGGGTGATGACGGCAACGACGATGACGCGGTCGGGTGTGCGCCCCGGGCGGCGCCGCCCGGCGGTATGGACCGTGGCATCGGTGCGATGGGCCGGCCTGGCGCTGGTCCTCTTCGCCGTGGGGGCGTTGGCGCACCTCTTCGGTGCGACCGAATTCATCTGGTGGACAGTCTATCTCGCCTGCTATGCGGCTGGCGGCTGGATACCCACCCGCAACGGGCTGGCCGAACTGGGGCAGCGACGTCTCGACGTCGATCTGCTGATGATCGTGGCGGCCCTCGGCGCCGCCGCGATCGGGCAGGTCTTCGACGGTGCGCTGCTCATCGTCATCTTCGCCACCTCCGGAGCGCTCGAGGATCTGGCCACCCGCCGTACCGAGGACTCGGTGCGTGCGCTGCTGGACCTGGCCCCCGAACGGGCGGTACGGCTCGACGACGAGGGCGGTGAACACGTCGTTGCGGCCGAAGCGCTGGCCGTCGGGGACCTGATCCTGATCCGGCCGTCCGAACGGATACCGGCTGATGCGACGGTGGTGGACGGCGCCTCCGATGTCGACCAGTCCTCCATCACCGGGGAACCGGTACCCGTGCCGAAGCTGGCCGGCGCCGACGTCTTCGCAGGCACCCGCAACGGCGCGGGCGCACTGCGGGCCCGGGTGCTCCGCGATCCGGCCGACAGCGTGGTGGCCCGGATCGTCACCCTGGTCGCGGAGGCGTCGGCGACCAAGGCCAGAACGCAGCTGTTCATCGAGAAGGTCGAGCAGCGCTACTCGGTGATCGTCGTGCTGGCCACCCTGACACTGTTCACCGTCCCGCTGGCCTTCGGCGAGGACCTGCGCGCAGCACTACTGCGGGCCATGACCTTCATGATCGTCGCGTCGCCGTGCGCGGTGGTGCTGGCCACCATGCCGCCGTTGCTGTCCGCGATCGCCAATGCCGGCCGGCACGGGGTCCTGGTGAAATCGGCTGTGGCCATGGAACATCTGGCCGACGTCGATATCGTCGGCTTCGACAAGACCGGGACGCTGACATCGGGGGTGCCGCAGGTGTGCAGCATCGAGGTCATCGGGCCGTTCGCCGAGCCACAGCTGCTGCGCCTGGCCGCCGCCGCCGAGCAGTACAGCGAGCACCCGCTGGGGCGCGCGGTGACCGCAGCGGCCCGGGCGCGCGGTGTCGGTGTGCCCGCGGTGGCGAATTTCCGGGCCGTCCCCGGTCGCGGGGTGCGGGCCGACGTCGGGACGACCTCGGTGCAGGTGCTCAGTCCGGCCGCGGTGCCCGAAGAGCTTCCGGCGGTGCACCGACTCGAGGAGTCCGGCGCCACCGCGGTGGTGGTCGTCGTCGACGATGCGGTGGCCGGGGTGCTGGGGTTGCGCGACACCGTGCGTCCGGGCGCCGCCGCGGCGGTCGGTGCGCTGACGGCACTGACCTCGCGGAGCCCGGTACTGCTCACCGGTGACAATCACCGCGCCGCAGCGCATTTGGCGGCCGAGGTCGGCATCACCAGCGTGCAGGCCGATCTGCTACCGCAGGGCAAGGTCGACGCGGTACGGGGCTTGCCGGGGCGGGTGCTGGTGGTCGGTGACGGGGTGAACGACGCCCCGGCGATGGCCGCGGCGCACACCTCGATCGCCATGGGCGTCCGCGGGGCCGACCTCACCCTGCAGACCGCCGACGCCGTCACCATCGCCGACGATCTGAGCACCATCCCCGCGGTCGTGGCGCTGGCGCGGCGGGCCCGACGGATGGTGGTGGCCAACCTGGCCATCGCCGCGACCTTCATCACCGTGCTGGTGGTCTGGGACCTGTTCTGGTACTTGCCTTTACCGCTCGGTGTCGCCGGCCACGAGGGATCGACCATCCTGGTCGCGCTGAACGGGCTGCGGCTGCTGCGTCAGCGAGCCTGGCCCGGTAGCTGACGGCGCTACTGCCGCAGAATCGATTTCAGTGCGTCCAGCACGGCCGGATCCTCGATGGTGGACGGCACCGGCTCGTCGCGGCCGTCGGCGATGCCTCGCATGGTTTTGCGCAGGATCTTGCCCGACCGGGTTTTCGGCAGCGCCGGCACCACGTCGACGAGCTTGAAACTCGCCACCGCACCGATGTTCGCCCGGACGGCCTCGATGAGTTCGCCGGCCAGGCCGTCGGCCGTGGCGCCGGATTTGAGCACCACCAGCCCACGCGGCACCTGTCCCTTGATCTCGTCGGCCACCCCGATCACCGCGCATTCGGCGACCGCGGGATGCCCGGCCAGCACCGCCTCGATCGTGCCCGTCGACAATCGGTGCCCGGCGACGTTGATCACGTCATCGGTGCGTCCGACCACGAAAAGGTAACCGTCGGAATCGATATGGCCGCCGTCGCCGGTCAGATAATAGCCGGGGAACGCCGACAGGTACGACGAGACATAGCGCTCGTCGTCGCCCCAGAGGGTGGGCAACGTGCCGGGCGGCAACGGCAACCGCACGCAGATCGAGCCCTCCTCGCCCGCAGCGCATTCGGTGTTATCCGGGCGCAGCACCCGGACATCGAACCCGGGCATCGGCACCGTCGCCGAGCCGGGTTTGACCGGCAGCGCCTCGATACCCACCGGGTCGGCGGCGATCGCCCAGCCGGTCTCGGTCTGCCACCAGTGGTCGATGACGGGGATACCGAGCTTTTCGGTGGCCCACTGCAAGGTGGCCGCATCCAGGCGCTCGCCGGCCTGGAACAGGTACCGCAGACCGGACACGTCGTGATCGGCCAGCAGCAGCGCGTCGGGGTCCTCCTTCTTGATGGCCCGGATCGCCGTCGGCGCGGTGAACAGCACCTTCACCCCGTGCTGGGCCACCACCCGCCAGTACGCCCCGGCGTCCGGCGTGCCGACCGGCTTGCCTTCGTAGAGCACCGTGGTGGCGCCCAGCAGCAGGGGCGCGTAGACGATGTAGGAGTGCCCGACCACCCAGCCGACATCGGAGGCGGCCCAGTACACATCGCCGGGTTGGGTGTCGTAGATGTGGCGCATCGACCACAACAGTGCGACCGCGTGCCCGCCGTTGTCGCGGACGATGCCCTTGGGCTTGCCGGTGGTGCCCGAGGTGTAGAGCACGTAGAGCGGATCGGTGGCCGCGACGGGCACCGGGTCGACCGGTTGTGCGGTGGACATCGCCTCGGCCCAGTCCACATCGCGGCCGGCCATCAGCGTGCACGGAGACTGTTCACGTTGCAGGATCACGCATTTGGGAGTGTCGTGGGCGGCCATCTGCAGTGCGGCGTCCAGCATCGGCTTGTACTCGACGATGCGCGCCGGCTCGACCCCGCAGGACGCCGACACCACCACGGCCGGCCGGGCGTCGTCGATCCGGGCGGCCAGCTCATGGGCGGCGAACCCGCCGAACACCACCGAATGCACCGCGCCGAGCCGGGCGCAGGCCAGCATGGCGATCACCGCTTCGGGCACCATCGGCAGGTAGATGACCACCCGGTCGCCCTTGCCGACCCCCAGCCCGCGCAGCACGCCGGCGAATCGCGCTGTCAGGTCGTGCAATTCGCGGTAGGTGTAGGTGCGCACGGTGGCGGTGACGGGGGAGTCGTAGATCAGCGCGGCCTGGTCGCCGCGGTCGTCCAGGTGCCGGTCCAGGGCGTTGGCGCAGGTGTTGAGTTCGCCGTCGGGAAACCAGCGGTAGAACGGCGGATTGCTGTCGTCGAGGACCTGTCGCGGTGCGCGGGTCCAGCTGACCGCTTTGGCGGCGTCGGCCCAAAACGCGGCCGGGTCGGAGATGCTGGTCTCGAAGAGCTCGCGATAACCGGACATACCGCAGAACCGTAGCGCGAATGATTCGGCTACGGGCCCACTCGGACGGGCGCCTCAGGCGGAGGTGCGCACCAGCTCGATGACGGGAATCACCCGGGTGGTGTTGCGTTGGTAGTCGCCGAACTGGGGCTCCACCGCGACCTGCTTGGCGTAGACGTCGTCGCGTTCTGCGCCGTCGAGGACGCGGGCGGTGACGGCAAACCGATCCGTGCCCAGTTCCACCACGGTGTCGGGGTTGGCGACCAGGTTGTGATACCAATCCGGGTTGGTGTCGGCGCCGCCCTTGCTGGCGAAGATGAAGATGCGGTCGTCGTCGAGCAACGGCACCAGCGGCGCGATGCGCTCGGTCCCGGACTTGGCGCCGACATGGTGCACGAGTACCAGGGGTTTGCCTTCGAAGATGCCGCCCGCTTTACCGCCGGATGCCCGGAACTCCTCGATGACTTGACGGTTCATCTCGTTGAAATCGATACCTTCGGTCATGGCTCCAGCCTAGTCGGCCAAGCTGGGCTGCGGCAGATCCGACCAGTGTGCCGGCCGCAGACCTTCGATCGCCTTCTCGGTGTACACCCGGAAGCCGAGTTCTGGCTTGTAACCGTGGATCTCGGGGGTGTCCAGCTCGCGCAGGAAGGTCAGGATCTCCTGGCTGAACACCTGGCCGGGCACCAGCACCGGGAATCCCGGCGGATACGGCGTCACGAACGTCGCGGACACCACCTGCACGCCGGCGTCGATCTTGTCGAAGATCTCGTCGGTGGCCAGGTATTCGCAATTGGTGTCGTCGTAGGACAGGTAGAAGGCGCGGCGCACATCACCTTCGGGAGTCTGCGTACCGTCCCGGAACACCGGGTGGAAACCGCTGAAGTTGGGCAGCGATGCCGCGTTCGTCGTCAACCGGCGCACCGTCTGCTCGAACCGGGCCCGTTCACCCAGGCCCATCTCCGAGACCGACTCCTCCAGTTCGGCCGCGATCTTGACCAGCACCTCCACCAGGTAGGCCACCGAGCTGCGGGTGGTGCCGATATTGGTCATGAACAGCACGGTGTTGCGGGAGGTCTTGTTGATCTGCACGCCGTGCCGGTCCATCAGCTGTTCGCGTTTGAAATGGTCGCCGTCGTAGCCGGTGCGACCGATGGCCAGCGTGATGCGCGAGGGGTCCAGCACGAATTCATCGCAATCCCACACCGCCGTCATGCTTTTCAGGCCGGACCGCAGCGGCTGGGCGATGCCGGAGGGCCGGAACTGCTGCGGGATCAGATCGGAGGTGCGCAGGCAGGACATGTACTTGCGCAGCAGCGGGTGGTTGTCGATGGCGTCGCGCAGCTGCATGGCGTTCTCGATCTGGCGCTGCACCAGTTCGACCCCTTCCAGGGCCACCTGGCGCCGGCCCAGATCCAGTGAGGCCAGGATCTGGTAGTTCGGCGACGTCGAGGTGTGCGCCATGTAGGCCTCGTGGAAGGCCTCGGACACCTTCTGCTCGAAGTCCTGGTCGAAGACGTGGATCATCGAGCCCTGCCGCAGCGAGGTGAGCGTCTTGTGGGTGGACTGGGTGGCGTACACCCGGACTCGTGCCTCGGCGGGGTCGGGCCGCAGCCGGCGGTTCAGCAGATCGTCGTCGGACAGCGGGCCTTCGTTGGTCAGCTGCTCGGTGTAGGCCGCGCGATAGTCGGGGTCGGCCAGCTTGTCGCGCAGCGTGCGGGCGGCCGCCATCGCGGTGCGCTTGCGGTACACGGGATGGAAGCGGGCGAACGCGAACCAGGCTTCGTCCCACAGGAAGACGAGGTCGGGTTTGATCGCCAGGCATTCCTCCATCACCCGTTCGGTGTCGTAGACGATGCCGTCGAAGGTGCAGTTGGTCAGCGAGACCATCTTGACCCGGTCCAGCTTGCCGGCGGCCTTGAGCGCCAACAGCTTTGATTTGATCTCCCGCAGCGGCACCGCCCCGTACATGGTGTACTCGGCCAGTGGGTAGGCCTCCAGGTAGACCACGTTGGCGCCGGCCATCATCATGCCGTAGTGGTGGCTCTGGTGGCAGTTGCGGTCCAGCAGCACGATATCGCCGGGGGCGACCAGGGATTGCGTGACGATCTTGTTGGCCGTCGAGGTGCCGTTGGTGACGAAGAAGGTGTGCTTGCTGCCGTAGGCCTGCGCCGCCAGCTGCTGGGACTCGCGCAGCGGGCCGGTGGGTTCCAGCAGCGAATCCAGACCGCCACAGGTCGCCGACGTCTCGGCCATGAACACGTCCAGCCCGTAGAAGCCGACCATGTCCTTGATCCAGTGTGAGTTGACGATCGACTTGCCCTGGCTGATCGGCAGCGCGTGGAAGACCCCGGTGGGCCGATGACTGTACTGCTTGAGCGCGCTGAAGAACGGGGTGCGGTAACGGGCCGCGACGCCCTGCAGGATCGACAGGTGCAGTTCCAGCACACCCTCGCGGGCGTGGAACACCCGGCGGAAAGACTGCCCGAGCCGGCCGGCGATGTCCTCCACCTCGATCTCGGTCATCAGGAACAGGTCGAGCTCGGGACGCAATTCGTGCAGCGACTTGGCCAAGATCGCGGCCCGCTCGTCGGGGGATTTGTGGTCGTCGAGATCGTGGGACAGCTTGTGGTCGATGAACTCTGACAGTGAGCTCAGGTCGCGGGTGGACTGGTGGCTGAAGCGGCGGCGGATGACGACGGCCTGCAGGTTGACGTTGAGCCGCGCGGCGATCAGCGCCTCGTCGCCGCTGCCGACCACCACCAGCTCGTAGACGAACTCGTCATCGGGGCGGCGCCAGCTGCGCACCTCCTTGCGCAGCGCGCGCTCCTGGGCCTCGGTCATCTTCTCCACGACCAGCACCTCGAAGTACAGCTGCTCGCGCCGGTTGGCGGGCTGGCTCTCCAGGGTGCGCGGGTCGGCCGGGAACAGGTCGGCGGTGTCGTCGGCGCCGGCGGTGTCGACGTCGCCGGTGCGGTAGGACTCGGTGGTCAGCGCCCGGTTGATGCGGGCGACCGCGTGCGCGAACTTGTCGTAGGTGCCGCCGTTGAATAGCCGCTGGACCTTGGCGAACTGGGGTGAGCCGGGGAAGGCCCAGTACGGCTCGAGTGGGGTCAGGTTGGTCAGCAGGTCGTGGCAGATGGCCACGTATTCGTCCTTGAGATCCCCGGTCGTGCTGGGCCGGGTGAGCCGGTCGGCGGCCTCTTCGAGGCGGCACCAGGCGTCGCCGCGGAACTGCCAGACACTGTTGTACGCGCGCGAGTTGTCCACGGCTAGAGCGTGTACCGGTAGTGGCGACGAGCGGGTGAGCGCCGAACGAACGCTTCGCGGCAATCGGGTGGACGGGTGCTTACCGGCAGCTGTGGGTGGTCTGCCCGAGAACGACCGCACGGCCCCCGGTGTGTCACCGAGGGCCGTGCAGTGCAGTGTTCGTCAGGCCGTGATGGTGGTCTGCTCGTCGATGATGTCGGTGGCGGCGCCGAGTGCGTCGGCCTCGGACTCATCGGCATAAGCGTTGAGCTGCAACACATACAGCCCGTCGTTGGCCGGGATGACCACCGTCTTCTGGGCGATGACGCCCTGCTTGCCGTCGACGTTGTAGTTGCCCCCGAGCTGGAAAGCCTCATACCCGCCGAGGGTCGAGGAGGCGCCCTCGTTCAGTGGTTTCCAGCCCGGCAGGTTCTCCAGCTCGCCCGGGGCGTACGCGATGATCTCCTTGGGATCGACGTTTCCGGTGAGCTTGGACAGCAACGCCAGGATGCGCGGCGGGTTGTCGGGCACCTTGCTGCCGGTGTAGACGATCGCGCCGTACGGAGCTTCGGGCAGCTCGTCGGTGGGCTCCCAGCCCTCCGGAACCGGCAGGTCGATCGACGGGCCGGGATCGCCGCGCTTGATCGACGTTTCGACGATGCCGTTCTCCTTGATGTAATCCATGATCGTCTTGTTGGCTTCGGGTGTGGACGCCGTCGTCTTCGGTGTCGAGGAAGCCTTGGAGCTGCTGCTGCTCGTGCTCTTGGATGAGCTGCTGCTGGCCGGTGCGGACTTGGTGTCGGAACCGCAGCCGACGGCGCCGAACAGGCCCAGCGCGACGACGGCCGCAGCCCCGGCAGCACGGATCGTGAAGTGTGTCATGGCGGGCACCGTAATCAGCCGCGGTTGGAATCCGATTGGAACGGTCACGGGTCGTCGTCCCCGAGGAGTTCTTCGGGGTGGAAGTGGTGGTTGGTTCGGTCTTGGCCGGTGTCCAGTAGCGGGGGTGGGTGCCATTGGGCGCGGCCGGTGGTGGGGTTGATGGTGGTGCGCCAACCGGTTTGGTAGGCCAGGCGGTTGTCGGGTCCGCAGCCCAAGACGATGGTGTCGGCGTTGGTGCGGCCGCCGGCGGTCCAGTCCAGGTCGGCGTGGTGGGCCTGGCAGCGGTCGGCGGGGGCGAAGCAGCCCGGGCGGGTGCAGCCGCGGTCGCGGGCGATCGCCACCAGCCGTTGAGCGGTGGAGGCCAGGCGTTTGGTGCGCCCCAGATACAGCGGCTCGGCGCGGTGATGGGCGAACAGCAGAAAGTAGTGGTGGGCGTGGGCGGCCATCCGGATCAGGTCGGGGATCGAAATCTTCACTCCGCTGCCGGTGCGGGCCACCCCGGCGCGGGCTTCCAGCTCGGCCAGCGTCGTACTGATCACCACGGTGACCGGCAACCCGCCGTGCTGGCCGAGTTTCTTGGACATCAGGATGTCCCGGCACAGGGTTTTGAAGGCGTCGTGGCTGCGCCGGGCCGGTGACCGGGTATCGCGGGCGGCGGCCTGGGCCAGGCGTTGTTCGGCGTCGAGCTCTTCGGCAGCACCGGGGTCCAGCGGATTGGGGGTGGGGTTAGGGATCGGTTCGGTATCGGCCGGGTTGTTGACCCCTGGAGCGGCCCACACCGATTCGATGGTCTTCCAATACGCCGCGGTTTCGGCGTCGATATGGCCGCTGACCCGGTAGTTGCCGTCGGCATCTTGAGGTCCCAGGCGCAGGCCTGGTGGGTGGGCGGGGTAGTCGGGGCCCGGACCGTCCTGGTTGAGCAGATACAGCAGATCCACCCCGGCGGCTGTGACCGTTTCGGGCGGATTGCCCGCCGCGATGGGGACCAATTGCTGCTCGATCCGCGCGCGTTGCGGCGCGGTGGTGTAGTTCTGGGCTTTGCGCAGCACATCGCGGATCGCCGCGACGTGTTCGAGGTTGATGGTCCCGGCGGCCAGCGCCCTGGCGCAGGCCGGCAGTACCGGCTCCAGGACTTCCCCGCCGATGATGTGGCGCGGCCCGAGATCTTCGGCGTCTTTGACCCGCGCTTTGGCTTGGACCTGACTGATCCCCAACCTCAACGCCAAAATGTCGGCCCAGGACTTGCCGCCGACCTCCTTAGCGGTGGCCCGGGCCTGCACTGCGGCCAGGATCCGGTGATCGACACCGGCACCGATACGGGTGCAGTGCTCACGCTCGGACTGCAGGTTCAGCAACTCGGCGGTATCGAACGCCGTGAAATCAACGGTGGTCAGCTTCTCGCACGCGGCACGGTACTCGGCCAGCGCAGCCAAGACTGCCTCCCGATCCACCACCGCACTCGCTGACATGTTCGAAAGACTACGCCCGACCACCGACAGAACCCGACGTTATCCACAGTCGCCGATTCATCCACAGATCCACGCGGACAACACCTTTCGTGCCGGAAAATGAGTAGACTGCGCGTGCGAGAATGAGGTGTGACCGATGACTGGCGCGCAATAAATCTGGCGAACTGGGAATCCCGGGTGCCGCTGCACACCGGGCCCGGTGGATACCACCTCGCCGGGTTCGACGACCCGGACCATCTCTCCGGCGTCGTCCGCTACGACCTGCCACGACTGGGCCGGCTCGACGGCCTTGACGTGGTGCACCTGCAGTGCCACATCGGCACCGACACGGTGTCACTGGCCCGGCTGGGCGCTCGGTCGGTGACCGGGATCGATTTTTCTCCGGGAGCGCTCAAGGCCGCCCGCGAACTCGCCGTGCGGGCAAAGGCGACAGTCGAGTTCATCCAATCCGACGTCTACGACGCACAAGGCGAGTTCGATCTGGTCTACACCGGGATCGGCGCCTTGCCCTGGCTGCCCGATATCGGCAGATGGGCGCAGACGGTAGCGGGTTTGTTGCGCCCCGGCGGACGACTGTTCATGCGCGAAGGGCACCCGATGCTCGACACCATCTGCGATCCACGTCCGGACGGCCTCCTGGTCGTCGAATTTCCGTACTTCGAAACCGACGGTCTGATGTTTGTGCAGACCGAGAGTTACGCCGGATCGGGTGAGGTCGCCGCCCCGGCCTCGATCAGCTTCAATCACGGCCTGGGCGAGATCTTCACCGCGCTCACCTCCGCGGGGCTCACCGTCACCGCGCTCGAGGAGCACCGCGAGGTGCCGTGGAATGCGTTGGGCGAAGCCATGATCCCCAGCCCGGATTTCGTCGAAGAGTACGTACTGGCCGAAGGCTCGGAACGGGTGCCACTCACGTTCACCATCCAGGCGGTCAAACCTGGAATCGATAACCCATCCCGGCCTCGGTGAGCAGGTGCTTGGGCTGTGACGGGTTGGCCTCCAACTTGCGCCGCAACTGGGCCAGATACACCCGCAGATAATGGGTTTCGGTGGCGTACGCGGGGCCCCACACCTCTTTGAGCAACTCCTCGCGACCCACCAGCTTGCCGCGGTTGCGCACCAGCATCTCCAACATGCCCCATTCGGTCGGGGTGAGGTGCACCTCGGCGCCATCCTTGGTGACCTTCTTGGCCGCCAGATCCACGGTGAACGAGTCGGTTTCGACCACCGGCTCGTCCACCTCGACCTTGGCGCCGCGGCGCACCGCGGCCCGCAGCCGGGCCAGGAACTCGTCCATGCCGAACGGTTTGGTCACGTAATCGTCGGCGCCGGCGTCCAGTGCCTCGACCTTGTCCAGCGAGTCGGTGCGCGCCGAGAGCACGATCACCGGTGCGCTCAACCAGCCACGCAATCCTTCCAGCACCTCGATGCCGGACATGTCGGGCAGGCCCAGATCCAGGATCACCACATCGGGGCGGTGGTCGGCCGCCTCGCGCAGCGCCTCGGCGCCGGTCGCCGCGGTGAACACCTCGTACCCGCGCACCGACAGGTTGATCCGCAGGGCCCGCAGGATCTGCTTTTCGTCGTCGATCACCAGCACCCGGGTCATCGCTCGCCCGCCGCCAATTCGACCACGACGGTCAGCCCGCCGCCCGGGGTGTCGGTGGCGGTGACGGTGCCGCCCATCGCCTCCACGAAACCGCGTGCCACCGAAAGGCCCAGTCCCACACCGGTGGAATTGTCCCGGTCGCCCAGGCGCTGGAACGGCGCGAAAAGTTGCTCCTCGGCGCCGCGGGGCAGTCCCGGTCCCTCGTCGATCACGTTGATCAGCACCCGCTGCCCGACGCGTCCGGCGTTCACCCGCACCACACTGTCGGGGGCGTAGCGGACCGCGTTGTCCACCAGATTGGCCAACACGCGTTCCAGCAGGCCCGGGTCGGCCAGCGCCACGGTGTCACCCACGTCGATCTTCACCCGGTCGAATCCGGAACGCCCCCAGGGTGTCCCGATGATCGCCCGGTGCGCCACCTCGTCCAGGTACACC
Source organism: Mycobacterium sp. BMJ-28 (assembly GCF_054404835.1). Lineage (NCBI taxonomy): Bacteria > Bacillati > Actinomycetota > Actinomycetes > Mycobacteriales > Mycobacteriaceae > Mycobacterium > Mycobacterium sp. BMJ-28. The sequence continues at coordinate 1,160,048 of NZ_CM136783.1, forward strand.
TGCCGCAGCGCGGGATGCACCACACCGGCGGCCAGCCGGGACGAGTCCAGCAGGTTACCCACCAGCGCGGTGAGCTGGTCGACCGATTCCTCGATGGTTTCCAGCAGTTCGGCGGTGTCCTCGGGGGAGAAGTCGACATCCTCGGCGCGCAGGCTGGACACCGCGGCCTTGGCGCCGGCGAGCGGGGTGCGCAGATCATGGCTGACCGCCGTCAGCAGGGACCGGCGCAGCTCGTCGGCGCGTTCGATCGCCTCGGCGCGGCCGGCGTTTTCGGTGAGCTCGCGTTGGCGCACCAGTCCGGCGGCCTGGGTGGCCACCGCGGTCAGCACCCGGCGATCCCGGGCGGCCAGCCGGTGTCCGCGCATCAGCATCCAGAATTCTTCGTCGCCGACCTCGATGGCGGTGTCGGCCGTTTCGACGGTGACGCACGGGTCGTCGCCGACGCAGCCGACGATGTCCTCGCCGCGCAGCACACTGACCGAGCGCTGGCTGTAGGTTTCGCGGACCCGCTCCAGCAGCGCATCCAGGTCGGCTCCGCGCAGCACCGACCCGGCGAACAGTGCGAGCAGTTCGGCCTCCCGGGAAGCGCGGCGCGCCTCGCGGGTGCGCTTGGCCGCCCCGTCGACCAGGACGGCCACCGCCACGGCGACCATGAACAGCACCAGAATGGTGACGGCACTGTCGGGTTGGGCGATGGTGAAGCTGTACCGCGGCTCGACCAGGAAATAGTTGAGCAGCAGCCCGGACAGCACCGCCGACAGGGCCGCCGGGGCCACCCCGCCGAGCAGGGCCACCAGCAGCACCCCGACGAAGAACAGCGCGCTCTCACCGGCGATACCGAGGAAGCGGTCCAGCACCAGGGCGGTCACCGCGCAGATCGCCGACGGCACCACCACCGCCGCGAGCCACGATGTCAGGCGCCGTTCCCGCGGGGTGAAGCCGCGCCAGCTGTGCTTGGTCTCGCCATGGGTGACCATGTGGACGTCGATCTTGCCCGAGTGCTGCACGGTCGCCGCGCCGATGCCCTCGTCGAAGATCCGGGCCCAGCGGGATCGGCGCGAGGTGCCGAGCACCAGTTGGGTGGCATTCATCTCGCGGGCGAAATCGAGCAGGGCGGACGGAACATCTTCGCCGACAACGGTGTGCAGGGTGGCGCCCAGGCTGGTGGCCAGCTCGCGGACCTTACCCATCTGCGGTGCGGCGACCCCGGACAGGCCGTCACCGCGCACCACGTGCACGATCATCAGCTCGGCACTGGACCGCGACGCGATCCGAAAGGCCCGGCGCACCAGCGTTTCCGACTCCGCGCCGCCGGTGACCGCGACGACGACGCGCTCGCGTGCCTCCCAGGTGTCGGTGATCTTGTTCTCGGCCCGGTACTTCGCCAGCGCCGCGTCGACCTGATCGGCCAGCCACAGCAGCGCCAATTCCCGCAATGCGGTGAGGTTCCCGCGCCGGAAGTAATTCGACAGGGCCGCGTCGACCTTTTCCGGGGCGTAGACGTTGCCGTGGGAGAGTCTGCGCTGCAACGCTTCCGGGGTGATGTCGACCAGTTCGATCTGATCGGCCTGCCGGACGATCTCGTCGGGCACGGTCTCCTGTTGTTCGATCCCGGTGATCTGGGCGACGACGTCGTTGAGGCTCTCCAGATGCTGCACGTTGACCGTCGAGATGACGGTGATCCCGGCGTCGAGTAGCTGCTGCACGTCCTGCCACCGTTTGGGGTGGACGCTGCCCGGGGTGTTGGTGTGGGCCAGTTCGTCGACCAGCACCACCTGTGGCTTGCGGGCCAACACCGCGTCGACGTCGAGCTCGGCGAACCGCGAACCCCGGTAGTCGAGGTAGCGGGGCGGGATGATCTCGATACCGTCGAGCAGTTCGGCGGTTTTGGGGCGGCCGTGGGTTTCCACCACGGCCGCCACCAGGTCGGTGCCGCGTTCCAGCCGTCGGCGCGCCTCACCCAGCATCGCGAACGTCTTGCCGACCCCGGGTGCGGCGCCCAGATAGATGCGGAGCTCACCCCGCTTGGCAGACGTCACATGCCCATCATCCACCCAGTTGATCCAATGCCAGGTTGAGCTTGAGCACATTGACCCGCGGTTCGCCGAGGAAGCCCAGCGCGCGCCCGTCGGTGTTGGCAGCCACCAGGTCACGCACGGGCTGTTCGGCGAGGCCACGGGCCCGCGCGACGCGGGGGACCTGCAGCTCGGCGTAGGCCGGTGAGATGTCGGGGTCCAGGCCACTGCCGCTGGCGGTCACCGCATCCGCGGGAACCTGCGGGTCGGTGGCGGCGCCGTGGATCGGCACCAGCTGGCCCAGGCTGTAGTCGCCGTCGGGCTGGGCACACTGCACCCGGATACCGTCGTACACCGAGACGAACGGAGCGGCCGGGCACACCTCGTTGACGCTGATCACCTGAGTCGGCGTGGTGACGGCGCCGCGGGCATCACGCGGGCCCAGCACGGCCAGCACGGCGCCCACCCCGCCGCCGGTGCAGAACGGCCGGGCGCCGTCGACGTGGTCGAGGGCGGCGATATCGGCGCTGCGGGTGCACACCTGGGTGAGCAGGCTGGGTTTGTCCGGTTGGTCGACGATGTTCTCCGGGCCCAGATTGCTCGCCCCGGAGGCCATCGGGTCATAACCACCTGGCCGGCTCTGGAAATACCTAGGCAGCGGCTTGCCGTCGGCGTCGGCGAACGACTGCCCGATCAGGCTGCTGCCCACCGGCTTTCCGTTGACTTGCACGATGGAACCGTCGGCCTTTCCGGACAGGCCGGGCAGCTGGGCGACCGTCCAGATCAACAGCGGGTAGGCCCCGCCGAGGATGACGGTGAGCACCAGCAGCGCGCGCACCGCGGCCCAGTGCTGGCGGACGATATTGGAGAACTTCATATCAGGACATCCCGGGGAGGAGTTGGACGACGAGATCGATGACTTTGATGCCGATGAACGGCGCGATGATGCCGCCGAGGCCGTACACGTAGAGGTTGCGGCTCAACAGCTTCGAGGCGCTGCTCGGCGTGTAGCGGACACCCTTGAGCGCCAGCGGGATCAGCGCGACGATCACGATCGCGTTGAAGATGACGGCCGACAGGATCGCGGACTGCGGACTGTGCAACCGCATGATGTTCAGCACGTCCAGGCCGGGGAACAGCGTGACGAACAGCGCCGGGATGATCGCGAAGTACTTCGCGATGTCATTGGCGATGGAGAAGGTCGTCAGCGCACCACGGGTGATGAGGAGCTGCTTGCCGATCTCGACGATCTCGATGAGCTTGGTCGGGTCGGAATCCAGATCCACCATGTTGCCGGCCTCTTTGGCCGCCGAGGTGCCGGTGTTCATGGCGACGCCGACGTCGGCCTGGGCGAGTGCCGGGGCGTCGTTGGTGCCGTCGCCGGTCATCGCGACCAGCTTGCCGCCGGCCTGTTCCCGTTTGATCAGGGCGAGCTTGTCCTCGGGGGTGGCTTCGGCGAGGAAGTCGTCGACGCCGGCCTCCTCGGCGATCGCCTTGGCGGTCAACGGATTGTCGCCGGTGATCATCACCGTGCGGATACCCATCCGGCGCATCTCGTCGAAGCGCTCCCGCATGCCCTGCTTGACGACGTCCTTGAGGTGGATGACCCCCAGCACATCGGGCTTGCTGTCCACGATGCGCCCGACGACCAGGGGCGTGCCACCTGACCCGGAGACCTCGGCGACGATGTCGTCGAGAGCGGTGGGGACGGTGCCGCCGTGGCTGCGCACCCATTCGGCGACGGAGTTGGCCGCACCCTTGCGGAGCAGCACCCCGTCCACGTCCACGCCGGACATCCTGGTGGCCGCGGTGAACTCGACCCACTGAGCGTGGTTCAGCTCACCGGGGGTGCGGGCCCGGATCCCGTAATGGTCCTTGGCGAACACCACGATGGAGCGGCCCTCGGGCGTCTCGTCGGCCAGGCTGGAAAGCTGTGCGGCATCGGCCAGTTCGGCCTCGCTGATACCGGAGAGCGGGAGGAAGGCGCCGGCTTGCCGGTTGCCCAGGGTGATGGTGCCGGTCTTGTCCAGCAGCAAGGTGTTGACGTCACCGGCGGCCTCCACGGCGCGGCCCGACATCGCCAGTACATTGCGCTGCACCAGCCGGTCCATGCCGGCGATGCCAATCGCCGACAGCAGCGCTCCGATGGTGGTCGGAATGAGGCACACGAGCAGGGCCACCATCACGATGCCGGTCACGCCGTTGCCGTCCAGGGCCAGGCTGTCCGGGACGCCGGGGTTGTTGGCCTTGGCGTAGATGGCCAGCGGCTGCAGGGTGGCCACGGCGAACACGAAGATGATCGTCAGCGCCGCGAGCAGGATGTTCAGCGCGATCTCGTTGGGGGTCTTCTGCCGGTTGGCGCCTTCGACGAGGGCAATCATCCGGTCGATGAAGCTCTCGCCGGGTTTCTGCGTGATGCGTACCACGATGCGGTCGCTGAGCACGCTGGTGCCGCCGGTGACGGCGCAGCGGTCGCCGCCGGACTCCCGGATCACCGGTGCCGATTCACCGGTGATGGCCGATTCGTCCACCGAGGCAATGCCTTCCAGTACATCGCCGTCACCGGGGATGACCTGGCCGGCTTCCACCACGACGATGTCGCCCAGGCGCAACTGCGGGGCGGGCACCTCTTCTTCGGCGCCGGATTCGGTGAGCCGCCGGGCCATGGTGTCGGCCTTGGTCTTGCGCAGGCTGTCGGCCTGCGCCTTGCCGCGGCCTTCGGCGACCGCCTCGGCGAGGTTGGCGAACAGTACGGTGAGCCAGAGCCATCCGACGATCAGCCAGCCGAACCAGCTGGAGTTGGAGACGGCCAGGACGGTGCTCCACACCGCGCCCAGCTCGACGATGAACATCACCGGGTTGCGCCACAGTGTGCGCGGGTCCAGTTTGCGCAGCGCGTCGGGCAGGGATCTCCACAGCAGTTTCGGGTCGAGCAAGCTCGTCCGTTTGGGTGCGGCGGTCAGCATGTCTAGTGGATTCCTTCAGCGAGGGGGCCGAGCGCCAGCATGGGCAGGAAGGTGAGGGCGACCAGGATCAGCGTCACGCCGGTCACCATGCCGACGAATTGGGGGCGGTGGGTGGGCAGCGTGCCGACGGACGCCGGCGTGGTGCCCTGGGCGGCAAGGGATCCGGCCAGGGCCAGTACCAGCACGATGGGCAGGAAGCGGCCGAACAGCATGGCCAGGCCCAGTGCGGTGTTGTACCACTCGGTGTTCACGCTGATACCGGCGAACGCGGACCCGTTGTTGTTGGCCGCCGAACTGAACGCATAGAGCACCTCGGACAGGCCGTGCGGACCGGAGTTCAGCATGCCGGCGCGCTGCCCGGGCAGCGCCATGGCCAGTGCGGTTCCGGTCAGTACGATCAACGGGGTGACCAGGAAATAGCTTGCCGCGAGCTTGATCTCGCGCGGGGTGATTTTCTTGCCGAGGTATTCCGGGGTCCGCCCGACCATCAGGCCGGCGACGAACACCGTGATGATCGCGAGGATCAACATGCCGTAGAGGCCCGAACCCGTTCCGCCCGGGGCGATCTCGCCGAGCTGCATGTTGAACATCGTCATCATGCCGCCGAGGCTGGTGTAGGAGTCGTGGAAGGAGTCCACCGCGCCGGTGGAGGTCAGCGTCGTCGCCCCGGCGAAGATGGCCGAATCGGCGACGCCGAAACGCTGCTCGACGCCCTCGGTGGCCGCGCCGATGGCGGTGGGCACCGTGCCGTGCGCCTGCAATTGGAAGAACATGGTCAACGAAATGCTGGCGGTGGCAATGACGCCCATGACGGCGACGATCGCGTAGCCCTGCTTGACGCTGTTCACCATGCGGCCGAAGGTGCGCGGCAGGCTGAAGGCGATGACCAGCAGCAGGAAGATCTCCACCCAATTGGTCCAGGCGGTGGGGTTCTCGAACGGGTGCGCCGAGTTGGCGTTGTAGAAGCCACCGCCGTTGGTGCCGAGTTCCTTGATGGCTTCCTGGCTGGCGACCGGGCCGCCGGTGATGGTCTGTTGCGCGCCGGCCAAGGTGTCGACCACCTGGGTGTGCAGCGCAAAGTTCTGGATGACGCCACCGGCGAGCAGGATGATGGCGGCGATGATGGCCAGCGGCAACAGGATTCGGATGCTGCCGCGCACCAGGTCGACCCAGAAGTTGCCGAGCTCACCGGCATGCCTGCGGGCGAAACCGCGGACCAGCGCGACCGCCACGGCCATGCCGACCGCGGCGGAGACGAAGTTCTGCACGCTCAAGCCGGCCATCTGCACCAGGTGGCCCTGGGTGGTCTCACCCGAGTAGGCCTGCCAGTTGGTGTTGGTGACGAAGCTGACCGCGGTGTTCCAGGCCAGCGCCGGTGTCATCGGGGTGGCCGGGTCGTGCAGGTGCAGAGGCAGCTTGCCTTGCAGCAGTTGGAAGAAGAACAGGCCCAGGATGCTGACCGCCGAGAACGCCAGCACACTGCGGGCGTAGCCGCCCCAGCCCTGTTCGGCGTCGGGGTCGGCGCCGATGGCCTTGTAGATCAGTTTCTCGGCGCGCGAGTGCTTTTCGCCGGTGTAGACCCGGTACATGTAGTCGCCGAGCGGGACGTGGACCGCTGCCAACGCCAGAATCAGCGTCAGCAGGAACACGATCCCTGCGGTGGTGGTGGACACTAGAACCTTTCCGGGAACAGCAGGGCAGCGGCCATGAAGAGGGCGATGGCGATGGCCAGGATGAGGCCGATTGCATTGATCAGGCCCATCACTCGAACATCTTCTGGACGAAGCCGAGCAGCGCGAAGACCGCGATGGTCAGCAGGACGAACACGACAACAGCCATGTCGCTGAACCTAGGACTGCGAAGGCGCCCTGAACTGGTCCCTTACGGTTTCTTGACGGGGGTGACCGGCACCTTTACGGAGTCCTTGCGGTGCTGTGCGCGGGAACACCCCGATCGGTCAGCTTCCGCCGCCGCACCCACCGCCGCCACCGCAGCCGCCCCCACCACAACTGGACCCGCCGCCGCAGCCGGAGCCGCCGCCATGAGAACCACCATGGGAGCCGCCGGCGCATCCACTTGAGCCGCCAATGAAGCCGCCACCCGCGGCTGCCCCGCCGGCGGTGCCGCCGCGGGTGCTCCAGTATTTTTCCGACTGCTTCTTGGAGCTGCGCCGGTCGATCCAGACCATCAGAGCGACGGTGGGCACGACGATCCCCATCGCGACCAGTGCGGCGAAGAAGCCGTTCATGCACCGATGGTAAGGCCGGTGTGACCTGGCCGCTATCCGCTGATCGGCGGGTTGTGGGGGAGTGATTTCATAGGTGACCAGGCCAGACGCTAACGTCGACGTCTGCAACGCCCCCATAGCCCAATTGGCAGAGGCAGCGGACTTAAAATCCGCACAGTGTCGGTTCGAGTCCGACTGGGGGCACTGGAATCGTCGCAGGTAGCGATTTTCTTCGCTGTCACCGGTGGCGGCATGGAATTCCGGCGTCCGGTCGCCGAATTGCGCGGCCTGCGGGCCCTCGAGAAATCAGTTCGTAAAAACGTGTCGCCTTTCGCGGGTCTCGCTCCTCCTACCGATGTCAGGGGTTCAACCAGAACCCCGGCCACATCGAAGGAGCACCTCATGACCACCGATATCAACCCCCAGCCGTCCACTGACAGCGTCCCGTCGGCGGCGGAACCGACGTCCGTGCGTAAGCACAGGCGACGACTCGCCGTCGCCGGCGTTTCAGCGATGGCCGCCATGGCGGCCCTCTCCGTGAGCCTGTCCGGTGTGGCCTCGGCAGCCCCGACCACCAAGACCAACTGCACTTTCAAGACCGCCGACGGGCACTATGTGACGGCAGTCAACAGCGGCGGGTTGACCGGACTCGGCCAACCGTCGTTCGACGTCATGCACACGGACGCAGTGCGAGTCGGCTCATGGGAGACCTTCACGCTCGTAGACTCCGGTGACGGAACGCATTACGGCATCCAAGCCTTCGACGGCCACTACCTCACCGCCGTCGGCGGTGGCGGGCGGACCACCGACGTCATCCACTCCGACGCCACGCAGCTGCAGGGGTGGGAGAAGTTCACTGTCACCAAGGTCCCGTCGGATCCGGGGGGTCAGACCGTGTATTCGATCGGCACCATCGATGGGCACTTCCTCACCGCCGTCGGTGGTGGCGGACGGACCACCGACACCATCCATTCCGATGCGACGGCGGCCAACGGCTGGGAGAAGTTCCACATCCACTGCGCCAACTGAGCGCACCCGCGATATCAAGAGGCACGTCGTTGCGGCCACAGGCCAGACCGGCTATTGGTCCGGTCCTGCCTGTGGCTTGCCGATCGCCTGGGCCATCACGGCAGCGCCGACCGGCCGCACGATGACCGTTGACCCTTCATGCGTTTCCTGGCGAACTCTGTCACTACGTCAGCCCGAATACGGCGGCAGATGCGGCGCGACCACGGGATGGGCTGCGATGCGACTGTTCAACGCCCGCCACTTCTGCAGTGCCGGCTCCAGGATCCCGCCCGGATCGCCCTGATGCACCGCGTCGATCAGCGTGGCCTGGGCCGGGCCGGAGGTGCGCAACATTTCCGGCGGCAACGGGTGGATGCCTTGGGGCCCAAATGATTCAACTTCGCTACTCAAGCGTTCGACGCGCAGGACGGCCGATTCGCCGCCGGCCAGCACGATCCGGGCCCACGGTGCGGCGACCTCGATGGTGGCCGGAGTGCTGTCGCGTTCGGCGTAGCAGAACCAGTGCGCGGACCCGCCCGGCGCCGGCGGCCAGGTGTCGGGCAACGGCGGCGTCCGGCGCAGCTCCCACCCCGTCTCGGCGGCGGTGTCGGCCCACGCCTGGTCGACCAGAAACTGCACATTGGGCCGCGGCGGTGCAGATGTGTTGGGCTGCAGCATCTTCACTCGGCGAGCCGCCGCGGCGGCCGGGGGTGATGCACCGAGCGCCGGTGCGACGAACACCCACACCCACAGCCACCATGGCGAGATGCCGCGGTGGTCGAGCGAGGACAGCACGGTACAGACGGCCTGGGCAATCCAGAGCGGACCGAGCACGATCAACGCCGAGAATCCGAGCGCGACGCCGCCCTCCCAGCGCATCGAATCATCTGGCGATGCCGTGATGTTGGCGGCAACCGCAGCGACACCGACGGCGGTGACCAACCCGAGTAACAGCGCGACAATATCCGTCCCCGACACGTCTTCAGCATGCCGTATGGATGCGGCATGCTGTAGCGGTGCCGGATCAGCTGGTCGAGTACCAGGAGGGCTATGCCCGGGTCGTCGTGTCGCGCAGCGGGGATGAGCTGGTGTTCTGGTCGGATTTCGACGACAACGGCCGGTCGATCGTGTCGGAGTCGCGGATCGCCGTCGACGATTTCGTCGCCAAGGGTGACGGCCCGTGGCCGTGGTATGACCTCGGCGATCGCCGCGCCGGAGCGCTGCGGGTCCTCGATGCGCTCGGCGTCGCACCGCCCGCCTGGACACAACCGCTGCCGCGGACCGTGCTCGACCTGTTCGACCGTGCCGGCAACGGCTGGGCCTCGGTGACCGATCTGCTGGCTGCCGGTGTCGAGGTCGACGTGCTCGACCCGTGCGGGGCGTCGCCGCTGTGGTACGCGGTGCGCGCCTTGCAACCGGAGGCGGCCATCGCACTCATCGGCGCCGGCGCCGACCCGGCCCGGCGCATCGAATTGTCCGCGCGCGGTGAACGATTCACCAACATCCTGCACGAGATCGTCGGACTCGGCCGCACCGTGGCGCTCACCCGGGCATTGGCCCGCGGCGCCGACCCCGCGGTCCGCGACTCCGGCGGCGCGACTCCGCTGCATGTGCTCGGCGACCGATCCGACCATCTCAACCCGGGCATCGCCGAGGCGCTGGTCGCGGCCGGCGCCGACGTCGACGCGCAGTCCGGTGGCGGTGAACGCCCGATCGAGGCGGCGGCGCGACGGGTGCTGCCGGCCACCGTGGGAGCGCTGCTCGAACTGGGCGCCGAACCGGCGCGCGCCCTGGACGCCCTGCTGGTGTGGTGGTCGGTGAACGCCCGCTGGTACGCCTATCGCTCCGCTGAGGTGGTCAGAGTCGTGGAAATCCTGCGCGCCGGGGGAGCGGTGGTCACCGAACAACACCGCGAGCTGGCTGCCGAGGCCGGCGTCGAGGCGGTCGGCAACACCCTGCGTAGTTAGCTGTAGATCCCGCCCATCTGGCTTTTCTTTGCATTGGCAACAAGTTCTGTTGCCAATTTGGCGGCAGAAGTCCAGCGCAGAACCGTCCGCGTTACGCTTCGGCTAAGTTCGGCATGTCTGAACACAAGACTGTCTAGTTAGCCATGGGACAAGAGGGCATTGGGGATGGCTCGATTCGGGGAGTGGCTCAACGAACCCGATCAGTTCGACGCCGTGACCGCCGTTCTGCACCACCGGGGTTTGATCGGCTCCGCGCGGGTGCTGATGGCGTTGGTCGCGTCGACGGCGGCGTTCGCGGCGCTGTCGCTGCTCATCCCCAATTACCGGAACCTCAGTGCCGGAATCATCCTGGTGAGCGGGATCGCGGCGGCCCTCGCAAGCACCATGACCTGCTTCTGGCTGACTCGATGGCCCACCCGCCGGTTGTCCCTCTTCTCCACGCTCATCGGCACCCTCTGCGTCGCGGCCTTCAGCGTCAGCCAATCGACTCCGGCACTGGCAGCCCTTACCTGCACCGCGGCGGCGATCACCGGCGGCTACATCGCCTTCTTCCACAACAACCGGGCCCTTTTGTTCAACATCGCCATCGGGCTGACCGCATCGGCCTACGCCGCGTACCGGATCGCCCACCATGCCGACCTCACGACCGCCCTGGCCGCGTTCTGGCTGTTGTGGCTGATCAATCTCACCGTCCCCCTGGCCATCCGAGGCACGTCGACGGCCATGAGTCAGTACGCGGCCCGATCCGATGAGGACCCGTTGACCGGCCTGCTGAACCGGCGAGGTTTCTCCGACACCGTCGAACGCCGACTCGTTGCTGAAATGACAAGTGGCCACCTCGTGGTCATCATGATCGACCTCGACGACTTCAAACGGATCAACGACACCTACGGCCACGCGGCAGGCGATCGGGTGCTGTTGCGCGTCGCCGACATCTTGCGCCAACACGCCCCCGAAGACGCGGCGATCTGCCGCGCCGGAGGCGAGGAATTCCTCATGGCGGCGGCGTCGCAAACCCCCGACGGTGCCTCCTTCACCACTCCGCTGTGCGAGGCCATTTCGGCGCTGGCCGGCAATGTCACCGCCAGCGTCGGTGTGGCGGTCGCCGGCGGGGAGGACGTACGGGCCGCGCCGCGGCCCGCCGAGTTCGTCGAGCAACTCATCTGCGCGGCCGACCTGGCCATGTACGAGGCCAAACGAAGCGGTGGCAACCGTGTCGTGGTCAGCACCCGGGCGTGACGACTCGCCGACCCGTTCTCTGACGAGAAGCGATACCGCCCGCTAGCGTTAACCTCCGCGCATCGTGGACGAGGGGAGACGCAGCATGAAGTGTTCGTCAGGTAGGCGACGAGGGGTCCTGCACCGATCGGCGCTGGTGATCGCCGCACTGCTGATCGGGACCCTGAGCGTGATGCTGACGGCGGGCACCGCCTCGGCGGACGGCGAAAAGTACGTCGTCGCCACCGACACCACCTTCGCCCCGTTCGAATTCCAGGACGCCCAAGGCAATTTCGTCGGAATCGACATGGATCTGATCCGCGAGATCGGCAAGGACCAGGGCTTCACCGTCGACATCAAACCGCTCGGTTTCGACGCCGCGCTGCAGGCCGTGCAGGCCAACCAGGTGGACGGCGTCATCGCAGGCATGTCCATCACCGACGCCCGCAAGAAGGTATTCGATTTCTCCGACCCGTATTTCGAGTCCGGCGTGCAGATGGCGGTGCTCAAGGACAACAACGACGTCACGTCCTACGAGGACCTCAAGGGCAAGCGGGTGGCCGTCAAGAACGGCACCGAGGGTGCAACATTCGCCGATTCGATCAAGGACAAGTACGGCTTCACCACCGTCTCCTTCGCCGACTCGTCGTCGATGTATGACGAAGTGAAGACCGGCAACTCGGTCGCGGTCTTCGACGACTACCCGGTGCTCGCCTACGGCATCACCCAGGGCAATGGTCTGAAGACCGTGACGCCCAAGGAAAAGGGGTCGAGCTACGGCTTCGCGGTCAACAAGGGCCGCAACGCCGAGCTGCTCAAGAAGTTCAACGACGGACTCAAGAATCTGAAGGCGTCCGGCCGCTATCAGGAGCTGCTGGACGGGTATCTCGGTGAAGGCGCCAGTGGCGACGACAATTCGTTCCTCGGCCTGCTCAAGAGCACCTTCCCGATCCTGATGGAAGGCCTGAAGATGACCGTCATCCTGACGGTGATCTCCATTGCGATCGCGCTGCTGCTCGGTGTCATCTTCGGTTTGGCGCGGGTGTCGCGCTCGATCTGGTTGCGGGCCATCGGCACCACCTTCGTCGACATCTTCCGCGGTACCCCGCTGCTGGTGCAGGCCTTCTTCATCTATTTCGGCATACCGGCGGCGCTGCACTTCCAGATGTCGGCGCTGACCGCGGGCATCATCACGCTGTCGCTCAACGCCGGCGCCTACATGACCGAGATCGTCCGCGGCGGCATCCAATCCGTGGACAAGGGGCAGATGGAGGCCTCCCGTAGCCTCGGAATCGGCTATCTACCGACAATGCGCAGAGTCATTCTGCCGCAGGCGATCCGCACGATGATCCCGTCCTACATCAATCAGTTCGTCATCACGTTGAAGGACACCTCCATCCTCTCGGTCATCGGTATCGCCGAGCTGACCCAGACGGGCCGGATCATCATCGCCCGCAACTTCCAGTCCTTCTACATGTGGCTGATCATCGGCATCATCTACTTCATCGTGATCATGGCGCTGACGAAACTGTCGGACCGACTTGAACACCGGCTAGTGAAATAGGGGCATCGTAAAATGACCGATCTCATTCCCGAAGCCGCCACCGCGGAGCCGGGCACCGTCAAGATCCGCATCGAGGGCCTGAAGAAGTCCTTCGGAGAGCTCGAAGTGCTCAACGGCATCGACACCACCGTCAAGCAGGGCGAGGTGGTCTGCGTCATCGGGCCGTCGGGTTCCGGCAAATCCACCTTCCTGCGCTGCCTGAACAAGCTGGAGGACATCTCCGGCGGCAAGGTGGTCGTCGACGAGTTCGACCTCACCGACAAGAAGGTGAACCTGGACAAGGTCCGCCAGCGAATCGGCATGGTATTCCAGCACTTCAACCTCTTCCCGCACATGACGGTGATCGACAACGTCACCCTGGCCCCGCTGCTCACCAAGAAGATGGACAAGGCGGCGGCCGAGAAGAAGGCGCTGGAACTGCTGGCCCAGGTCGGCCTGGCGGAGAAGGCTCAGGTGAAACCCGCCACCTTGTCGGGCGGCCAGAAGCAGCGCGTCGCGATCGCTCGGGCATTGGCGATGAACCCGTCCATCATGCTGTTCGACGAGGCCACCAGCGCGCTGGACCCGGAGATGGTCGGCGATGTGCTCGAGGTGCTGCGCGCCCTGGCCGAAGGCGGAATGACCATGGTGGTGGTCACCCACGAAATGGGCTTCGCCCGTGAGGTCGCCTCCCGGGTGATCTTCATGTGCGACGGCAACATCGTGGAGGACGCCCCGCCCGCCGAGTTGTTCGACAACCCGAAACACCCGCGACTGCAGGAGTTCCTCTCCAAGGTGCTCTGAGCCTCGTCGGCTCCCGGGCGATGTCCTCGCCGCCGACATTGCCAGATAAGCCCGCCCACCTGCGCCTTTTCTTACTCACGAGTAAGGATTTGCTTGTTCTCGCCGTGGCTGGTGCGCGCCGATCTGTCGCAACGCTGGTCATACCGCATATTGACGTGGTAGAAACATCCCCGAATGCTCTCTAGCTGCGGAAATCATCGGCAGAGGCACCATCTCGGGGGAGGTTGTCATGTTCGGTCATGCGGCGACGCGGGTGCTCACTTCTACTGCCAGATCGGTTCTGGTATTCGCTGTTGTCGGCGTCTTGGCATTTTTTTCGAGTGTCGGGGTCGGTGTGCGGCTGCTGGCCGGCACGCTGGTGGCGATCGGCGGCAACAGCAATCCGACCAGTGCGGGCATGATCCAGGAACTCGGCGGTGACCCCTTCCCACCCGGAACGCCGAACACCACCGGCTTCCCGGTCGGGGTGGCCGGACACGGCTACCTGGACCCGGCCAATCCCAATTCGCCGTACTACGGCTACAACTTCCAACCGGTCAGCTGGCCGTCGCAGATCCCGTTCACGGGCACCTGGGACGGCGCCAGCGGCTTCGAGGATTCGCAGCGGCAGGGTCTGGCCAACGTGCAGGCGCTGATGGGGCCGGCCCTGCAATCCGGCGAGCCCGTCACCGTGGCGGGCTACTCCTCGGGGGCCAACGTCGTGGTGCGGGAGATGCGTTACCTGCAGTCGATCGGCGCACCGGCCACCGAACAGCTGAGCTTCGTGCTGTTCGCCGGCATGAACCGGCCCAATGGTGGTATCGCGAACCGGTTTCCGGGCCTGTTCGTCCCGTTCTTCAACGTGAAATTCGACGGCACCACGCCCACCGATACGCCGTACAAGACCTTGGATGTCAGCTGGGAGTACGACCCGATCTCGGATTTTCCCAACTACCCGCTCAATCTGGTGGCCGATCTGAATTCATTGGTGGCCTTCTTCACTCAGCATTCGAACTACTACCCGGCAGACCTCGACGGTCCCCGCGCCGTCCCGGATCGCCAGGGCCCCAACAGCAACATCACCTACGTGACGCTGGCGGCCCGCGAGCTGCCGCTGTTGGTGCCGCTGAAGATGCTCGGGGCGCCCAAGCAACTGCTGGATCTGGTGCGGCCGGTGCTGAAGGTGCTCGTCGACCTCGGCTATGACCGGTCGATCAACCCCGGTGTGGCAACCCCGGCGTCGTTGTCGCCGACGCCGGGCCGGCTGCTCGCGTTGCCGGGCCAACTGCTCAGCGCGGTGGGGGTGGGCATCCAGCATGCGCTCAACCCGTCCTGGGACAAGCCGGGCACCGGGACCGGAGCTCAGTCGGCCGTCACCGCGGCGACGGCGACCGCGCTGCCTCAGGCAGCCAAGGCCAGTCAGCTGCTCACCGCGAAAACCGGCACCGGCAAAGACGACACGGCATCCTCGGACCCGGACACCAGCGCCGGCACCGTGGACCGGACGGCGGCCCAGACGGCGACCGCGCCGGCGCCCGGCAAGGCCGTGGAACCGGACTCCGACGGGGTCACGGCCGGTGCTCAGGCCGCGGACACCGATGGTGCCGACGTCGCACCCGCCATCCGCAAGCGCGGCACCCCCAGGCATCGCGCGGATCAGACCGCCACGACGCCAACGGATTCCACCGACGTGGACGCCCCGTCGGGCACACCGCGGCGGGGCACCGGAAAGCACCGGGGGGCCGACAGCGGTGCGGCGCCGGGCGTGTCACCGGCGGCGGGCGGCAAACACGCCGCCACGGACACCTCCGGCGCGGACACTTCAGGCACCCCCGGCCATGCCGGCCGCGACAGCGAAGGCGCGCGTCCGGACAAGTTGGCTGCATAGTCAGTAAGGCTGATGCAACCCCGTCTGATGTGCGACGATGGTGATCTTGTTAGCACGGGTGCTGCCCACAGCGCCGCCGCATGGGATGGATGTCATGGCTACACAGATATTTGTTCGACGTCTCGGGTTGACCGCCGGCTGCGCGGCCCTGATCGCGCTGGGCGGCCTGACCGCCGCGTGCGGTTCGGGCGGCAAGGAAGAGGCGCCGTCCACGACCACCACCACGACGACGACCACGACGACGACCGCGCCTGCGACGTCGTCCGCGCCGCTGTCTCCGACGCAGAAGTCGATCGACCCGACCGGCGGTAACCTGTTCACGCCCAGCGTGCTGGCTCCGCCGGCGCCGACCGAGCCCCCCGGCGTACACCGGCACGGCGCGTGAGGGCGGCCATGGACTCGCATCTCTTCAGCCGACGGCTGGGCGTCCTGGCCGGCGCGGCGGCGATCATCGGCTGGGTGGGCTGACGGCGGCCTGCGGCAACAGCAGCAAGGAAAGCCCAAGCAGCACAACGTCGGTGACGACCACCACGACGACGACCGCGCCCGCGACAACTACGGAATCGGTTGCTCCGACGCAGAAGTCGATCGACCCGACCGGTGGCAACCTGTTCACCCCGCCGGTGGTGGCACCGCCGGCAGCGACCGTCCCGGGCGGACAGCACCCCGGTATCAACGGCGTCCCCTGATCGGTGCGGTAACGCAGGCATGACCGGACGTCACCGGCTGTGGATGCTGGTGGCGGCCGCACTGCTACTGGCCGCAGATCTCGGGCCGGGGCCGGCACCGACGGATTCCGTCATCGCCGGTCCGTACGCCCGGCTGCTGGCCGCGTCCACCGACCTGGGGGTGTCCAGATCCGGTGCGACGCAACTGACCGTCACGCTGGCCGACGAACACCGCCCGGACGCACTGATCGGGTGGGCGGGCGCCCACGGACTGACCGTGCGCTGGCGGTCCGGAAATGCGTGGGCCATCGTCGAGGGAGCGGCCGACAACCTGTCCCGCGCTTTCGACGTGCCGGTGCACGACTATCTGGGCCGCCGCGGGCAGGTCTTCTACGCCTCCCCGCGACAGCCCGGTGTGCCCACCGAGTTGAACCGCTCGGTGACCGAGGCCGGCCGCATCCTGGGCTACACCCCGCACCACATGGCACGACCCGATCTGCTGCCGTTGGATGTGCCGCGCCAGGGGCTCACCCCGGATGCGCTGCTGACCGCGTACAACGCCGAGCCGCTGGCCGCCGCGGGATTCACCGGCAACGGCGCCACCATCGTGTTCTTCGAATTCGACGGTTACGACCAGAGTGATCTGGACGCCTTCTCCGACATGTCGGCGCTGCCGCGGTTCACCCCGGTGCTGATCGGCGGTCAACCGGGCCCGTCCGGCGGCGAAACCGTGATGGATCTTCAAGTCGCACATGCCATTGCGCCCGATGCCCGGTTGGTGGTGGTCAACGCGCGGCCCACCGTCGAGGGCGACGGCGGCTACGAGAAGGTCGGCCAGTTGTTCGAGGCGGTGGATCAGCAGTTCCCGGGGGCGGTGTGGAGTCTGTCGATCGGGTGGGGTTGTGACCGGCTGCACGGCGCCGCCGACCTCGCCCCGGTGCGTTCGGCGCTGGCCGCCGCGCAACGCCACGGCACCACGGCATTCGACGCGAGCGGTGACAACGGCGGGCTGGAGTGCAAGGGCGGCCCCGACTGGTCCTCGCCCCCGGGCGCCGACGATATCGGCCTCGACGCCGTCGCCTCGCTGCCGGAGATCACCTCCGTCGGCGGCACCACCCTGTCCACCGACGCTCGCGGGCAGTGGCTCGCCGAGCAAGCCTGGGTCGACGTGCCGATGTCGCTGGGGAGCAGCGGAGGGGTGTCGAAACTGTTCGCAGGGCCGGACTTTCAGAGCACCGTGGCGGCCGCGCGAGACGCGAGCCAGCGGCTGGTGCCGGATGTGGCGGCCGTTGCCGACCCATTCACCGGGGTGCGCATCGTGCTGGACGGGCAGCCACGGATCGGTGCGGGCACCTCCCAGGCCGCACCCATCTGGGCGGGGTTGACGGTGTTGATGAATCAATACCTGATCGCGCACGGCGGGCGCGCGCTGGGCGGCGACCTGAACCCACTGCTCTACCAGATCGCCTCGGGCTCAAGGCTGCCCGGCTTCCGCGATGTCAGCCTGGGCGCGAACGCCGTCGACGTCTCGACACCGGGCTACGACCTGGTCACCGGTCTGGGCAGCCCCAACGTCGACAACCTGGTACGTGACCTGCTGGCCGTGCAGACGGGTGCGACCAGACGGTGATCACCGCGGTCTTCCCGGGCCTGCCCCGCGCGCGGCGCACCCCGTTTCTGCTGGCGCTGCTGCTGGTGGTCACGGCGCTGACAACATTCGCGGTGCTGCGCTGGCAGGCACCGATGATCGGCACCGCCGTCGCCGGATTTGCGCTGGTGTTCGGGATGTATGTGCGCACCGGCGATCACCCGGCGCGCGGGCTCGCGGCGACCGCCCTGTTCGGTGCGGTGCTCGGCGTCGGCTGGGCGATCGTGGCGGGGCAGATGGTGGCTCAGGCCTACGATGTCGCGCTGGGCAGCGGGACATCCGTCGGTCATACCGTGCTGGAGGGAATCGCAATCCCGGTCGGCGGCGCCGTCCTGATGCTGCTGCCCGCCGTGGCGGCCCGGCTGGTGCGCGGTCTGGTACGTAATCCGCTGAGCGGCTACGTGTTCGGGGCATTGGGCGCGACGACGTTCACCGTCGCCACCACCGCCACCCGACTGAGCCCGCAGTTGGCGATGGGGGTGAGCACCCGTGAACGGCCGGTGTGGGCGCTGCTTGGCGAAGCGGGCATCCAGGGGATCGCGGCGCCGCTGATGGCCGCCGCGGTCGGCGGGACGGTCGGCGCGGCGCTGGGCTACCAGCGGCACCGCACCGCGGCCGTGGCCGCCAGTGTGCTTGCCGCGGCGGCGCTTTACGGTGGTCTGGGCCTGATCGAGGATGCGCCACTGCCGCAAAGTCTGCAGGTGGGTGCGCATCTGGCGTTGGCGGCACTGGCGTTGCTCGGGGCGCGCACCGTGATGCGGGCCGCCCCGGCACCCGAGCACGCCGAGGCGGCGGCCGACCGCGGGCGGGCCCGCGTGCTGCTGCCCGTCGGTGCGGGCATCGGTATCGCGGCGGTGGTGGCCGCGGCGGTGTCGATCGTGATCACGCCGGTACTGCCGAATTACCGGTGCCCGCCGGATTGCGGGCGGCCGCCGTTGGGCACCCCGGTGGCGACCAACCCGCGGTTCACCGCGAGTGACGGTTCGTTCTCGGTGTCCTATCCCGGCCCGGGGACGGCCTACCAGGCGATCCTCAATCCCGATGGCGTGACTCTGGATTTCGTCGCGGGCGACACCGGCACCCTGGAACTTTTCGGCGAACCGGCCCGCGGCCGCACACCCCGCGTGATCGCCGAAGAGCTGATCGCGCGGAGCTACCCGGACGCCACCGTCGACTACGAGATCCCCAACGCCGCGGTCGGATATCAGCCCGGCTACGGCATCTTCGCCGACGACTACCCGCAGGACTCCACCGGCACCTACACCCGGCTGCGCATCATGGTGGTGGTCGCGGTCAAGAACGACCTCGCCCTGGTGGCCTCCGCGGTGGGGCCCTATCACGAGTTCAGCCCGTCGTTCGGGATCGGGCACCCGTCCGGGGCCAACCTTCAGCTCGCCATGGATATCGGCAAATACGTCAACAGTTTCAGCTGGCGCGGCGACCCGCCGCGCTGAGTCACACCGATGTCAGGATGGGTTCATGACGGTGGTTCTGGTGCATGGCAATCCGGAGACCGACGCGGTGTGGGATCCGCTGGTCGAGGCGCTCGGCCGCGATGACGTGATCAGGTTGTCCCCACCGGGATTCGGTGCGCCGCTGCCCGACGGGTGGGCGGCCACCTATCTGGACTACCGCGATTGGCTGCTGGCGGAGCTGGCCCGCATCGACGGCCCGATCGATCTGGTCGGGCACGATTGGGGTGGAAACCACGTGGTCAACGCGATGATGGAGCGCCCGCAGCTGGTGCGCAGCTGGGCCAGCGACATCATCGGGGTGTTCGACCCGGAGTACGTCTGGCACGAGGCCGCGCAGCTCTGGCAGACCCCAGGCACCGGTGAGCAGTTCGTCGACGCCCTGATCGGCGGGACCGTGCAGGAGCGCGCCGACCGTCTGACCGGGCTGGGCATCACCGGGCCGGTGGCCGCCAAGATCGCCGTAGGGCTCGGACCGCAGATGGGCAGGGCCATCCTCGCCTTGTACCGCTCGGTCCCGGCTCCGGTGCTCGCCGAGGCCGGCCGGCAGCTCGGCAGGGCGGCGGCCCGACCAGGGTTGTGCCTGCTGGCCACCGAAGACCACTACACCGGGTCGCAGGAGATCCGGCGGCGGGCAGCCGAGGCGGCGGGCGCCCGCACCGAGGTGCTCGAGGGGCTGGGGCACTGGTGGATGGTGCAAGATCCGGTGCGTGGCGCCGCGGCGCTGAACCGGTTCTGGGAGTCGCTGGATGCCGAGCCGGTGACAGCATGAATCCAGTTGTCGCACAGGAAGCTATCGGCTGACTCGGCGGCGACGCGCAGCTTGCTGCGGTATGCGAGGATGGCGGTATCTAAAGATGGGATGATGTCATGACTTCACGGATAGTCGTTCGTCGTATCGGCATGACCGCCGGCTGCGCGGCACTCATCGCGCTGGGCGGATTGACCGCCGCGTGCGGGTCGGGTGGCAAGGAGGCTCCCTCCACCACGCCCAGCACGACCACCACGACCACCACCACCTCGGTGACGACGGCGCCGACCGTGGCCCCCACCGAGAAGTCGATCGACCCCAATGGTGGCAATCTGTTCACGCCGAGCGTGTTGGCTCCGCCGGCCCCGACGGAGCCCCCCGGCGTCCACCGCCACGGGGCGTAAGCCGAAAGGATCAGCATCGTGATCTCGCGCAACAACTCCCGCCGGTTGACGGTCGCCGCAAGTGCATTGGCGATCGTCGCGGTGGGTGCTTTCACAGCGGCCTGTGGCAACAGCGGCAAGGAAAGCCCCAGCAGCACAACGACGACCACCACCACGACCACCACGACGACCACGAGCGCGCCCGCCGCCCCGTCGGAGTCGGTGGCGCCGACGGAGAAGTCGATCAACCCGACCGGTGGCAACCTGTTCACCCCGCCGGTGGTGGCGCCGCCGGCCGCGACGGTTCCCGGTGGTCAGCACCCCGGTATCAACGGGATTTCCTGAGCGCCGGAGGCTAACTGAAGTGCGTTACCGGGCGGGGCAGAGGTAGTCCGTCCACGGTGATGTCGACCTTCTCGTTGTAGAACGCGACCAAGCCGGTGATGGCCGCCACCGCGGGCAACGGATAGTCGTATGCCCACGCCAGGTCGGGATGGATGGCGTCCGCAGTGCGGACCGACCAGTACCCCGTCGTGGTGCCCTTGTACGGGCACAGCGTCTCGGTGTCGCTGGGCACCAGATGCTCGAAATGCACGTCGGTGCGGTCGATGTAATACCTTGTCGGCAGCCCGGTTTCGAACAGCAGTACCGGGCTGTGGGTGTCGGCCAGCACGGTACCGTCGAACTCCACCACGACGTGGCGGTGTGAGCGCAGCGCATCGACGCGGCTGTACGGATTGCGTGGATGCCCGACGATTCGCTCGTCCTCCTCGAACCATGTAACGCTGTTCCACTCGAAGCGCACGAATCCGGGGAGCAGGCCGTCGCCGCCCGGGTCGAAGACCCGTGCCGCCGAGGGCACGGTGGTGTCCCCCGCGGCGAGGCCGTGCAGTCGGAAGGGCCCGAATTGGCTGCGCTGCGGATGGTTTTCGTCGACCAGGTGCTCAGCGCGAACATCGGCCAGCGGGATGTAGTACTGCGGGTAGTACGGCAGTTCCCAGACGTACCGTGCCGCGGTCGTGTCGAAGATGAGTGCGCCGTTGCAGAAACCGCGCACCCGCCGCGGGGCCGGTTCGACGCGGCCGCGCTCGGCGGCGTTATGGGGAAAGTCCGGGAGTTCGACAGCCATCCTGCAATTCTGGCAGGTGACTCGGTGACGTCCCGGCTATTCGCCGGCGGTCGGTCCTGCCGAGACGGTCTTGGCCCCCGCGCCCACCGAAGAGTCCGGTCCCGGGTTGCCTGCCTCGCTCGTCGTGGATCCACCGGCGGTGGTGTCTGTCTTGCCGGTCTCGGTCTTCGGGGTGGGAGCCGTGTCTTTCTTGAGGTCCTTGCCGAGGTCCTTCTCGAGATCCTTCTTGAGATCCTCGTCCTTCTTCGGGTCCTCGGACTTGGTGGGCGTCGCCGTGGCCGCGGTGGTGGTGCCGGTCTTCTCGGTGCCGGACGCCTCTTCGGTCTCCTTGGCCGAGACGTCGGTCGGTTGGGTGAGCTTCTTCACCGTGGTGGTCTCGGTGGTGCTTTCCGGTACAACCTCGGTGGGCGTCTTCGCGTCGTGCCCGCTCTTATTCGAATGCACACTCGCAGTGCCGGTTTCGGCATCTTTGGTGACCTCGTCGGCGGTGTCGGCGAGCTTGGCCGTGGAGAGCGTCCTGGCCGCGGTCAAGGCGGTGCCGGCCGGGGCGGAATCGTTGCGGTCAAACGCATCCTGGACGCGGTCGACGACGGCATGCACCGTATTACAGATGGCGGTGGCGATGCGTTTGGTCACGTCGACGATGCCCTGGACCACCGCTCCGGCCACCTTGGCGACCGTCTTGACCACCCACACGGTGGCGTCCACCAGGGCGGTCACCACGCCGACCGCGACATCGACGGCGCCCTTGACGACGGCACCGGCGAATTTCGCCAGGTTGACGATGGCATTGCGGATGAAATCGATGATCGGTCGGCCGTTTTGATCGGCGATGAACTCGCGGATGACATCGACCGCGGGCTTCGCGGTCCAGTCGGTTTCCCAGATACCGAAGTTGTCGCCGTCGCTGCTGGTGCCGGTGTTCAGATCGCGGGTCGAGTAGATGAACATCGGCCCGGTGCCGTCTTGCTGGCTCCAGCTGTTCAGGAAGTCCTTGATGTACGCGGCTTGCTGCTCGGGTGAAATGTACTGATTGGGGAAGTTGGGGTTGTACGGGTCGGTGGGCAGTCCGTACTCGCTGGCCCAGATCTTCAGACCCTCGTCCCCGAATGCCTTCATCAGGTCCCGCATGCGCCAAAGCTGTTGCAGCGGTGAGGCGATCTGCTCGGCCTGCTCGGAGAACTTCATGTCGTACTTGTACGGGTGGAAGGACAACGCGTCGAAGTAGCCGTGGGCGCCAGCGGCGTACATCCCGGCAAGGAATTCCACCGGATTCATGGTCTGCACGGTGCCGTCGTTGCCGTCCAGGGTGCGGCCCGAGCCCAGCACACCGCCGATCACGGTGATGTCATCGCCGGTCACTTGGGTGACGTTCTTGATCGCGGTGTAGGCGGCTTTGAGCAGGGCGGTGTAGCCCGCCGGGTCGACGGGATTGAGGAAGAACTTCGCATTCGGTTCGTTCCAGACCTCGACTGCCGAGATCTTGCCGGCATAGTGCGCGGCCACCTCACCGGCGAACTTGCCGAAGGCCACCGGATCGGGCTGGCCGGACAACACGGGATTTCCTGCCCACCTGGGGGTTTCGTGCAGGACGGCCAGCACGCCCATGCCGCGTTTGTACGCTTGCTGGACGACATAGTCGGTGGCCGTGAAGTCGTACACGCCTTGCTGTCGCTCGATGGTGAACCAGGACAGCCCGATGCGGACGTTCTTCACCCCGATCGACTGCATCATGTCGAGCTGTTTGTCGATTTCCCCTTCGGTGGTCAGCCGCGCCAGGTTCGAATCGGCGAGGCCCACCGTGGTGGAGGAATCATCGATGGCGGCGCTCAGCGTGACGCGAGGCGCCGCCGTCAGTTTCGGATCGGCGTTGCCGCCGATGAAAGCCAAACCGAGCACCGCGACGGCCACCGGGATCATCCGCCGCGAGAACATTCCGAACACGTCTGCCCACATGATCGCTCCCCGACGGGTTTGATAATGACGCCGCCGTAAGTCACCTTAGTGGTTTCTGTGAACGGCGTGTACGGATTCAGCCATCGTCTGCGCCGGCGCGAATTCTGGCGGCCGGGGAGCGGCGAATATTGGCACACAACGCACGGGAATTTGCCGTCAATCTGAATCCACGCGCTATTGCCAAATAAATGGGTTGATCTTGTTCGATCTGACCTTGCCAAAAGTCGTCGACTATTGAATGAACGCGTGTCGCTCCGGACCGCCGGATAAACACCTACCGTTGCGCCATGAGCTTCTACGAAGTCATCGAGACGGTCGGCAAGGTCATCGACGGGATCGGGGTCGCCGTCATCGCCGGCGGAGCTCTGCTGGCAGCCTGCGCCACCGCCGGCCGGATGCTGGGCAAAGCCGGCGACCCGTACCGATTCTTCCGCGAGCAGTTGGGACGGTCCATCCTGCTCGGTCTCGAATTCCTGGTGGCGGCCGACATCATCCGCACGGTCGCGATCACACCGACCTGGCAGAGCGTCGTGGTGCTCGCCGGCATCGTGCTGATCCGCACCTTCCTGAGCTTCTCGCTCGAGGTGGAGATCAGCGGCCGGTGGCCGTGGCAGCAGCGGGTGCCGGCGGACAAGGCGAAACTCCCGGCCGGCGACTAGCCCAGAGCCAACGCGGCGGCCAGCGTCGCCAGTACCTCCAGGTGCTCGTCGACCGTCCGCAGTCCGGCGCCCATGGTGTTGATCGAGAGGTGCGAGGCACCGGCCGCGTTCCACGCGCCGGTTTCGGCGAGGACGTCGTCGGAGTCGCCGCGCCATGTCACGCGCCCCTCCATCCCGATCGCCGATGGATCTCGGCCCGCCTCGATCGCGGCGTGCTCGACCACGGCCATGGCCTCGACGAGCTTCGGCCCGGGCGACATCATCGGGAACCAGCCATCGGCCACCCGGCCGGCCCGGCGGTAGCCGGCAACCGACGCCGAGCCGATCCACACCGGGATGGGCCGCTGCACGGGCAGCGGGGCGAGGCCGGCGCCGGTGACCCGGTGATACCGGCCTTCGAAGGTGACCGACCGCTCGGTCCACAAGCGGCGGAGCACCTCGACCTGTTCGGCCGAGCGTTTGCCGCGATCGTTGAAGTTCTCCCCGAGTGCCTCGTATTCGACTGCGTTCCAGCCGATCCCGACTCCGAGACGTAACCGCCCCCCGCTCAGCAGATCGACCTCGGCGGCCTGTTTGGCCACCAGAGCGGTCTGCCGCTGGGGAAGGATGATCACGCCGGTCACCAATTCGATCGAATGGGTGACCGCTGCGAGATAGCCGAACATCACCAGCGGCTCGTGGAAGGTGGTGTCCACGTCGTAGGGACCTGCCCACCCTTGATGCACGGCCGGATCGGCACCCACCACGTGGTCATAGGCGAGGAGGTGGGTATATCCGAGTTCCTCGACCCGCTCGCCGTAAGCACGCACGGAACCTGGATCGCCGCCCAGTTCCGTCTGCGGGAACACCACTCCGATGCGCATGGCTCGCCTTCCTCCTGATCACGGTTCGTTGTCAGTTCTACGCCGGACCGCCCGGCGGGGGCGCCGATCGTTCGACACGCCGAATTGGAATACAGGTTGCGAATGGCCGGTAAGTCAGAATGTCAGCTGGGCAGGGCCGGGGGTCAGAGAGATTGGGTATGCGTGCGCCGAAGGATGATTTACCCAACCCGTAAATATTCTCGGGCGGTCACCTCGATAATTGTCTCTGTATTGACGTTGTCGCTGCTTTTTGTGGTGCCGACATCGCAACGGCACCGTCCCGTCGGATCCGGGCAAGTGGCGCCGTTGGCGGCGTCGTCATCGACGTTGGGGTTCGCCGACTCCCAGGTCTTTTTCTATAACGACGACCAAGTCGCGCAGACCGTTGCGCGATGGACCGCCAATAACATTCACACCGTCCGAATCGGCATTCCGTGGGCCGCCGTGGAAGCGCAGAAAGGGACGTTCGACTGGACCCGGGCCGACCGCGTCGTGACGGCTGCGGCCGCGGCCAACGTATCGATCATCTGCGCCATCACGTCCAGTCCGCAGTGGGCGGCGGCGGCGGGCTCCATACCACCGCATGGCCGGCCGGCGTCACCGGATGCGTACGGCGATTTCACCGCCCAGGTGGCGCAGCGGTATCGGGGAAAGATCGCCGCATACGAAATCTGGAATGAACCCAATGGCATTATCGGATATCGGCCCTTACCCGATCCTGCGGGTTATACCGATCTTCTCAAGGCGGCCTACCCGAAAATAAAGGCCGTCGATCCTTCGGCGGTGGTAATCGGTGGCGTACTCGGGTCTGGTAAATCGTGGGGAACGTGGACGATCAACCCGGTGACATTTCTGACAAAAATGTATGCCGCTGGCGCGGCCCCGTATTTCGACGCATTGTCCTATCACCCATACAGCTACAACATGAAATTCTCCGACGGGATGTATCAGAGCGATTCCGCGCTCGATCAATTGGTGCGGCTGCGCCAGATCATGCTGGCCAACAATGAGGGCGCGAAGAGCATCTGGGTGACCGAATTCGGTGCCCCCACCAACCGGGTGTCCGAAGCCACCCAAGCGGCTCTGATGTCCGACATGATCAGCAGCTGGCGCCAGCTCCCCTACGGCGGGCCGCTGATGCTCTACACGACGCGCGATCTGAACAGCGGGAGCTGGGCCGACGACGACCGCTTCGGGGTGTATCGCTCGAATTGGACCGCCAAGCCGTCGCAGCAGGTTGTGCAGTCGCCACCGGGTCCCAACGCCGCCTACCCGCGGTTCGCCGCCATCACCGACCCCGCACTGGGCGAGGTGCTCAGTCCGGTCTTCGCGGCGACCTCGAAAGTCTGGGCGCAGCTGCGCACGGCCGGCACACTATGGGAGCTGACGCCGGGACAGTTCGTCTGGTCGCCGGGGCAGGTCGGCGACGTGGCCCGGGCGCGGCGGGTGATCCCGACGACGGCATTCGCGAACGGCTATCAGGATTTCACCGGGAGTACACCCGTTCGAATCTGGTATTCGCCGGCTACCGGGGCGCACTGGGGCAGTAGGGAATTCGTCAAGGCATGGGTTCCCCAACTGGGCCTGGCGACGTCGGACGAGAAGTGGACCGGTGCCAGCACGAGGGTGACGTTCGAGAACGGCTCGATCACCTGGACCCCGTTTGTCGGGGCGAAGGTCTACTTCACCCAGCAACGCTGAGCCTGCGCTTGCCCTGATCCGCGCGCGAGCTGACCGGCCCGCGGGATGCACCGGGCCGGCACCTGGGTACTGGGTGCACCCGGTTCCTTCTGCCCGGCGGCGATCATGCCCGAAGCAAGTTAGCCACGTGAATCGATCAGCAAGCGATACGCCATTGCCGGGATATCCAGGGGCAGCCGTGTGTGGCGCTTTGAAACCGTCGCCATGGCAACCGCAGTTCCGCGCCGATGTGAATGTGCGAAACGATGCCGTTGCGGGCGTCGCAACACCGCGTTGAACCCGTTGAAGTGGCGATATGTCCGGCAATGCGATGAGCGGGCTGCGAGCTGGTGTGGGGCTCGGGTGAAGTTCACTACCCAGCGTCGGTGGACCATGGCAAACCATCAATGGGCGAAGAATTCGACAGGTAGGTCGCGGGATGGTTACGACTATGGATTCGCCAGCAACCGTTGTGGTAACTTCCAAATGCCAACGAAGGCGTTTGCTGAAAGGAGACGGAACATGGAGCGACGTCAGGGACTGGGACGCAAGGCGGTAGCTGCGGTGGCGGTTGCCTGTGGCGGGTTCACCATTGCCATGGGCCTGGCCACCGCTGCGGCGGGGGCCGCGGGCGCGGATTCGCAGCAAAATGTGCTGACCCAGATCGGCAATAAGACCACCCCACTCTCGCAGCGGCTCGGTCAGTTCGGCACCAACCTGCTCGTCAACGGCGGCACGTTCGGCTCGAACGGCCAGATCAATCTCGGCACCGTCGGCACCAACCTGTTGATCAACGGCGGCACCTCGGCCAGTAATGCGCAGCAGCAGTTGGGCACCGCCGGCAGCAGCGCGCAGCAGCAGCTGGGTTCCGCGGCCACGAATGCGGCCAAGGCGATCGGATCCGCACTCGGCGGCTAGCCCGGCGCGCGCCCGACCTACCGGCCCATTGCGCATCTGCGCGGTGGGCCGGTAGCTCGTTGTGGGGAGGGTGGGGGAATCCGGTGGCTCGGGCGCCCTCGCGCGGGTGGGCGTCGACGAACGGACAACGGTGCGTCCGGCCGCCATTTGCTGGCGTGTCGGAAGGAGCGGTCTCGCGACGCACCGGGCCGGTATCCAACCGTGATCTGCCCCGTGGTCGTTTGCCAGTTGTGCAGCTAATGAGTCGCGATGGTTCGGCAGCGTTGGCTGGATGGCCGTCACCTCCGAACGCCAGCCGACCCGCGGTACGAACTAAAAGCTGGTCCACACCAAATTATCGGCAGCGTAAAAACTTGCTGGATTTCGCTCTCGCGCATTCTTCGGACGATCGGCGTCCGGCTCGCCACATCTGCGATTGATTGCCGATGTTCTCGGCGGTCCGACAGCAAATTTTACTGGTGGCGAACAGGTTTCGATCTTCTGCTCCATGGCTACTTTAATTGTGGTTTGACTCACAAACTACGTGCTAGCGTCAGTGGGCCCGTTGGGAATTTGCTGGAGGGAGCAAGAAATGGAGCGCAAGGTGGGGTCTGGAAGACGGGGAATGGTGCGGGTCATCGCGGTGACCGGTACGGCCGCGGCTCTCGCAATCGGTGGCAGCGTGGCGGGGACCGGTACGGCATTCGCCGATTCGTCCCAGAACGTGGTCAACAGCACGGGCAACAAAGTGAGCCCGAATCAGACCATCGGACAGTTCACGACGAATCTGTCGCACAACCTGGGTGTCTTCGGCACCAATCTGCTGGTGAACAGCGGCACCGTCGGATCGAATGCCCAGCAGCAGCTCGGCAAGACGGGGACCAACCTGCTCATCAACGGCGGAACGTTCACCGGCAACCTGACAAAGAACACCGGCCAGTTCGGCGGCAATCTGATCAAGAACATCGGAAAGGCGCTCAGCGGTAAAGGCTGAGCGAGCACCGTTGTACCGAACGGGCGGCACCACTTCGGTGCCGCCCGTTCGGCGTCGGTACGACATCGCATCCCCGCGGTGCTGCCTAGACGGCGAGACTCCTTGCGCCCGTATGCATGTTGAGCCGCCCCGGTACCGACCCGCCACCGCGAAGGCCCGCGGCACCTGCAGGATGGCGGCGCACGTCGTGCCGTCGACGCGACCCTGGACCGCTGGCTCGTCATCGCCAGAACTGGCCCGAAGCCCAGTATTTCGTGCGTGAATTCCAGCGCCGCACGCCCGGTCTGCGGGTGGACGAGATAGTCGGACCGGCCACCGCGGCGGCATTGCACCTTACGGTGCTGTCGCCGGATTAGCCCTGCTCGATGATGTTGCCTTCGCCCGAATGACTGACCGTGGGTGCACCGGTGTGGAAGGCGACGTGGTTGTTGAACCCGGACGCGGTGATGGCCTCGGCCGATTCGACGGTGACGTTGTTCTCGAATCCGGACACGGTCAGACTGACGCAGTGCCCGGTGACGGTGATCCGGTTGTTGGCGCCGCTGATCACCACCACGCTCTCATTGCAGGCGATCGTCCTGATGGCGCCGATGCCCGACACGGTCACCGTGCTGCCGGGTTGCGGAACCGCCTCTGACGGTGCGGCCGGCGGCGCGGCGGTGGGCGCCTCGGCCACCGTGGACCGTCGGCTGGGTGGCTCGCTGGTGATCAGTCCGCCGCCACCGGAGATCCACGGCGAGTCCGTTCTCGCGCTGTCCCGGACCATCATCCACGTCACGATGCCGCTGCCCACGGCGAGAAAGAGGACCGCGATCGGCACGATGAGCATCCACGGCCGCAGCCCGGAAGGCCGTGGGGCAGGGGAGAACCCGGCCGGATACTGATCGGCGTACGGCCATTGCTGGGTCGGTGGGGGCGGAACCGGAGGCGGGTACCCGTAGGCGTCGTATCGCTGCTCGGTGCCCAGTTCGGACGCCCTGGCCATATCGCTGAGCGGCTGCTCCAGCGCCCGGATCCTGGCCTCGGGATCGTCCTGTGGGTTCATCTGCCGATGGTCCCACACCCAAACCTGGCTCGGCGCTACCTGGAGCAGTCCAGGGACACCGTGATCGTCCGCCGCACCACCACCGGGATGAAGGTGTCGTGATCGCCGTGCCCGTCCACCCGCACGAGTCTGGTTTGTTCCTGCGGATTTCGGACACTGGTCACCACACATTGGTCCAGTGGTGCACTCCCGATCCGGTCGACGTTGACGTGGAAACCCTGGGACTCCAGGACCCCGATCGTCGCGACCGGTGTATCGGCGGCCGCCGGGGCCGCGGTGGCCAGCGCGCCGAGGGCGGCCAGCGTGGCGAAGAAGATGGTACGCATACCCAAGACACGGCCCCGGTGCGGAAACGGTTCAAACACAACGAAAACCCGGCCGGAGTGACTCCGGCCGGGTCCTCGTTGCGCGCCCTATGCCGGGACCGGGAGACGCTCCGATCCCGGCTCTTCGGCGCGCGCGCCATGTGCGTCGTCGACCATGGTGAGCTCGTCGAACGGTGCATCGCCGCGAAGCACGGCGTCGACCCGGGCCCGGTCGATGGTCTTGGTCCACGATCCGACGAGGACGGTGGCGACGGCGTTTCCGGAGAAGTTGGTGACCGCGCGCGCCTCAGACATGAAGCGGTCGATACCGACGATCAGGCCGACACCGTCGAGCAGGTCGGGGCGGTGGCTCTGCAGGCCGCCGGCCAGGGTGGCCATGCCCGCACCGCTGACGCCCGCCGCACCCTTGGAGGCGACGATCATGAACAGCAGCAGGGACAGCTGCTCCCCGATGGCCAACGGCCGGCCCATCGCATCGGCGATGAACAGGGATGCCATGGTCAGGTAGATCGCGGTGCCGTCCAGGTTGAACGAGTACCCGGTGGGCACCACCACGCCGACGGTGCTGCGGTCCACACCCAGGTGCTCCATCTTGGCGATCAGCCGCGGCAGCGCCGACTCCGAGGACGAGGTGGAGAAGATCAGCAGGTATTCGCGGGCCAGATAACGCACCAGCTTGAAGATCGACACACCCGACACGGCCCGCATCAGCACACCGAGCACGCCGAACACGAACACGATGCAGGTGAGGTAGAACCCGAGCATCAGGGCCAACAGTTGGGTGACCGCGCTCCAGCCGGTCTGGCCGACCACGTTGGCGATGGCGCCGAACGCGCCGATCGGAGCCAGCCACAGGATCATGGTGAGCACCTTGAACACCAGCTTCTGCAGATGTTCGATGCCGCGCAGAATCGGCTCACCCGCGGTTCCCATCGCCTGCAGTGCAAACCCGACCAGCAGCGCAACGAACAAGGCCTGCAACACATTTCCCTCGGTGAGGGAGGAGAGCAAGGTGGTCGGGATGATATGGGTGACGAAGTCCATCAGGCCGCCGGCCTCGTGTGCCTTCTCCGCCAGCGCGGCGCCCTGGCCGGCCGACTTCTCCGACAGGTGCATCCCCGACCCGGGCTTGAGCAGGTTGCCGACGACCAACCCGATGCCCAGTGCGATGGTCGACATGACCAGGAAGTAGACGAACGCCAGGCCGCCGACCCGGCCGACCGTGGCGGCTTTGCGGACCGACCCGATGCCCAGCACGATGGTGCAGAAGATGACCGGCGCGATCATCATCTTGATCAGGCTGACGAACCAGGTGCCGAGGATGCCGACGTCCTTGCCGACAGAGG
This sequence comes from Mycobacterium sp. BMJ-28, assembly GCF_054404835.1. Classification (NCBI taxonomy): domain Bacteria; kingdom Bacillati; phylum Actinomycetota; class Actinomycetes; order Mycobacteriales; family Mycobacteriaceae; genus Mycobacterium; species Mycobacterium sp. BMJ-28. Next base: position 1,191,480 of record NZ_CM136783.1, read on the forward strand.
GGGCGAGGAGGCCGACAGCGACGCCGATCACGACGGCGGCGATGACGGCGATGTAGAGCCAGTGGGTGCGGTCCCGCCGCTTGGCGGGCGTGTCCGTGGAGGAGGTCATGTAAGGATGTTCGGCGAGGACGTGACCGGGGTCACGTTTTAGTTCATTTCGTTCAGGGGGTCGCGATGCGCAGGTGGTGGCCCCAGTCACTGGCCGGGCAGGCGATCGCCCTGCAGATCCTGGTGGTGGCAGTGGTGGTGCTGGCCGGCACGGGGCTGGCGTTGGTCGACGCCCGCCGGGACGGCGATGAAGCCGCCCGTCAGCAGGTCATCGGTATCGCCACCGCGCTCGCGGACGCGCCGTCCACCGTGTCGGCCATCGAATCCGGTTCGGCCACAAAGATCTTGCAGCCGATGACCGAGGCGGTCCGTAGGGCCACCGGCATCGCCTTCATCACCATCATGGCGCCAGACGGGATCCGGTTCACCCATACCGATCCCTCCCAGATCGGCGGGCACTACCTGGGCACCCTGGAACCCGCGCGCCGCGGTGAATCGTTCACCGAGGTCTACACCGGCACCCTGGGCCCGTCGATCCGGGCGGTCGCCCCGGTGCGCGGATCCGACGGCCGGGTCGTCGGAATGGTGTCGGCGGGTATCACCCGGCAGACGCTGGCGCAGCGCTGGCGGTCGCAGATCCCGATCATCGCCGCGGTCACCGCCGCGGCGCTGGGCATTTCGCTGCTCGGTGCGTGGGCCATCCGGCGCAGGTTGCTGCGGCAGACCCGCGGACTGCGGCCCGACGAGCTGAGGGTGATGTACGACCACCACGATGCCGTGCTGCATTCGGTGTCGGAGGGCTTGATCGTGCTCGACGGCGGCGGCGTGGCCCTGGTCAACGACGAGGCGCGTCGGCTGCTGGGCTTGCCGGACGGACCGGTGACCCATGCCGACCTGCCGGAATTCCTGCGCAGTCATGATCCGGGGGTGCGCGACGAGTTACAGGTCACCGACGACCGGGTGCTGGTGGTCAACCGGGCCGGGGTGGCGGGCAGGCGGGGCAGCGAGGTGGTCACCATCCGGGACCGCACCGAATTACAGGGCGCGCTGGGCGAACTCAGCTCGTTGAAGGTGCTCACCGATTCGCTGCGGGCCCAGGCCCACGAGCAGGCCAACAAATTGCACACCGTCATCACCATGGTGGAGATGGGCCGGCCGCAAGAGGCCGTCGCGGTGGCGACCAGGGAGCTGGAGCTCTCGCAGCACCTCGTCGACCGATTGTCACAGTCGGTCGTGGAACCGGCCCTGGTGGCATTGCTGCTGGGCAAATCGGCCCAAGCCGACGAGCGGGGAATCGCGCTGACCATCACCGAGGACACCCACTTGCCCGCGGATACCCCGTTGACCGGGCAGGAGATCGTCACGGTGCTGGGTAATCTCATCGACAATGCGCTGGACGCCTGCGACCGCGACGAACCATGGGTCGAGGTGACGGTGAGCCAGGATGACGAGGCCCTGACGATCCGCGTCGCCGACAGCGGGGCCGGGATGGATCCACAGACCTTCGAGCGCGCCATGCAGCGCGGGTATTCGACGAAAGGCGATGCGGCCGGCCACGGGCTCGGCCTGGCGCTGGTGGCCCAGGTGGTCAAGCGCCGCGGCGGCACGCTGACCGCCGAGGTCACCTACGGCTCGGTCGTCACCGTGCGGCTGCCGCGATGATCACCGTTCTGGTCGTCGAGGACGATCCGCTGATCGCCGAGGCGCACCGCACGTATCTCGGCCGCCTCGAAGGGTTTTCGGTGGTCGCCGTGGCGCACACCGCACGCGATGCGATGCGGGCGGCGGCCGAGGCGCAGCCACCCATCGACCTGGTGTTGCTGGACCTCGGCCTGCCGGACGCCAGCGGTATCGCGCTGGCCTCGGGACTGTCCGGGCTGGCGCCCGCCCCCGACATCATCGTGATCACCTCCGAGCGGGACCTGGAGATGGTGCGGGCCGCGGTCGCGCACGGGGCGCTGGCGTATCTGCTCAAACCGTTCACCTTCGCCGCCTTCCGGGACAGGCTGGAGCGCTACCGCCGCTACCGCAGCGCCCTGCCCGCAGGCACCGAGGCGGCCAGCCAGGCCGAGGTGGACCGCGCCTTCGCCGAGCTACGGGTCGCCACCGACAAGACGGTCACTCCCAAGGGGATTGCGCCGCAGACCACCGATGAGATCGCCAGGGTGGTGCGGGACAGTCCGCAGGGCCTGACCGCCGACCAGGTGGCCGGCCAGGTCGGGGTGTCGCGGGTGACGGCGTGGCGCTACCTGGAACGGCTCGCAGACGACGGGACCGTCACGCGGGGCACCGACTACGGAAAGGCCGGCCGGCCCAAGACCCGCTATCAATGGCGCTGATGTTTGTGGTGGCGGAAAAGCGTCACGGCTTGGCAAAGAAATCGCGTGTCGACAGCAAATGGCAAATTCGCGAATTATGATTCTGCGAATTGGTGTCCGGGAGGATTGCTGTGGGCTTGACGAAGGTGCGTGCATGGTTCGCGTTTCCGCTCGTGGCGGTCGTCTCGGGAGCCGTCGGAATGGCCGTCCCGGCGCAGGCGGCGCCCGAATCCACCGCCGACGCGCGCACGGTCACGGTCAATACCGGCAGCTTCGACCTGAATGTCCGGTCGGCGCCGTCGGCGACTAGCCAGAAAGTCGGCACCGTCGCCGATCATTCGCGCGTGGTGATCACCTGTTATGCCCGCGGCGCGGTGTTCTCGGGCGGGCCGTACCAGTTGCGCAGCGACCTGTGGAACCGGCTGGACAGCGGTGGCTTCGTCACCGACACGATGCTGGACACCGGCTCCAACGACCCGGTGGTCCCACCGTGTGCCACCGAATCGGCGCGGCTCAGCTCGGCGCGGGCCACCGGCCGCAAGGCGCAGGCGAATCCCGGCCGCGATGGCACCGACACCTGGGCGGCGCTGGAGAAGTGGTACTTCACCTCAGGTGAGCGGTTCTATCCGGCGGTCACCGCCACACCCGCGGATCTGGCAGGTTCGGCCAGGTCGGCGGGCTGGACGGTGGTCGACGATCCGCAACCCCGGGCCCTGGTCGTGATCCCCGGCGGGCAGCTCGATGCTCCGCCGGCAGGCCACGTCGCGTGGGTGGACTCGACGGCCAAACGTTCCGACGGCACCTACCTGACGCTCACCGAGATGGGCGGGCCGGGGCGTGGCCCGAACACCTGGTCGGCCCGCACCGTCAAGGCGCAGAAGGGTCTGTCCTTCGTGCTGCTGCCGTGACCGCGCAGCTAATTTGACAGCAATGTCAATATGGGGGCGCTCGCCTGCCGCCGCGATCGCCCCGATGTGACACGCAGTTTGCTGGTCGGCCGCTGTGATTTGGCGCTCATTTTTCCCGGCGGCGGCGGGTGCACGCGCTGTGACGGGTGGGGCGACGGCCTTTTCGGGCGATTGCCGCATCGGCATCATCGCAGATGACATGTGGTCCGTCGAGTTGCTAACAATAGGTCACAACTGTATAACAAATGGTTTCCTAAGCGGTGTCTGAGAGGTTGACGGCAGATCAACGCGGGGTGCCGTGCGAACCTTCGTTCGATGTCCCCATCCGTCGCTAGACTCGATTGCGAACGCGCCATCCTCGGCGCATTGCGACTGAATCTAGTGCCGGTGCCTTTATACCGGCGGAGGTGTCGAAGATAATGGCAAGTGTTTTTGTGCGCGCAAATGATGCCGCGGTGAACGACTCCCGGACCGCCTTCGCGGGATCGGTGCAGATCGCCCGCGGTGCCATCGCGGACGTTGCCGCCAACTCCAGCACCATCGTGGTGGCCAACCACTGCGACGATTCCGTCACCGTGGTGCGCCCCGACACCGTCGCCGGCCCCGGCCTGGTGGCCGTGCAGGGTGAGCCCGCCGCCGTCGCCCTTGCCGATGACCGTGCCTACGTGCTCACCAGCACCGCCGAGGTCGACGCGGTCGTCGTCGTGGACACCGCCGCCAACACCGTGCTGGCCACCTACCCGCTCGCCTTCACGGCCACCGCGATCGAGGTCAGCCCCGACGGAAAGCGCGCCTACGTCGCGCGCACCGGTGACGACCACGTCGACATCGCGGTGATCGACACCACCGCCGAGCGGGTCGGCACCATCGACATCCCCGCCGGTGTCGGCGCCTCCATCGACGGCCTTCGCATCGCCCCGTCCGGACACACGCTGTACGCGGCCGTCACCACCGTCGCGGGCAGCCGTCTGCTGATGATCGACACCGAGACCGCCCGGGTCCGCAAGACGCTGTCGATCGGCGCGCCGATCCGCGACCTCGCCGTCACCAAGACCGCCGCATACGTGCTGACCTCGGACATCACCGCCCTCGGCGCGATCGCCGTGGTCGATCTGGCCGGCTTCACCGTCAGCCGCACCATCGCGGCCGGCTCGCTGCCCATCCAGATGGAACTGTCGGCGGACGGCTCGCGTGCCTACGTCGTGGACTACGACCAGGTGGCCGTGCTGTGCACCGTCACCAACGACGTGCTGGAGACCATCACGGTGGGTTCACGGCCGACGGCCGTGGCGCTGAACAACCAGGGTGACCGGCTCTACGTCGCCGACGTCGACGGCCAGATCACCGCGTTCCGGGTGACACCGCCCTCGCCGACCTACTCGCCGTTCGAGCCGGTGGGCTTCGCCAGGGCGCGCGAGCTGGAGCCGGTCGGCGTCTAACTGCCGTTGATCGACCGGTTGCAGTCCAGCGTCACCGAGATCGACTGGCTGACGGTCTGCTGCACCAGCACCCGCTCGTCACTACCCGGCCCGACATAGGGCACCCACTGCTTGATGGTGTTGGGGTTGCGCACATTGGTGACCACACACTGGCTCATCGGCAGCGTGCCGGTGCGGTCGATGTTGACGGTGTAGCCCTCGGATTGCAGGCGATCGATGGTCTCCTGCGCGGTTTCCTCGGCGACGGCGACGCCCGTCGGAAGGACGATCGCGGCGCATGCCGCCGCGGCGGGCAGTAACCATCTCATGGGCATATGTCCATCATGGCGCATGCCGCTGGTTTGCGGTGCAGTCGAGGGACACCGAGATCGACCGGCTGACGACCACTTCGACGTAGTCATAGTCATGTTTGCCATCGCGACGACGGCCGTTGTCGACGCGGATCAACCGGGTGACGGTCTGCGGGTTGCGCACGCCGGTGACCACGCACTGACTCAGCGGGGCGCTGCCGACCCGGTCGACATTGACGGTGTAACCCTGCGCTTGCAGCAGTCCGATGGTGTCCTGGGCGGATTGGTCGGCCGTGGCCGGCCAGGCCGGGGTGAGCAGTAGCGCCCCCGCGGACAGCGCGGCGGCGAGGTATGGACGCATGGCGCGCCCCCTGTCGATGTGGTGAACACTTGCTGTGAAGTACATCGCCGGAGCGCGGGGATTCGTTGCAGGTGCCGCCCGCGCTGGCACTACCATCGCGGCGGTGTACTCCACCATGCAGAACTGGCCGCTGACCATCACCGCGATCCTTCGTCATGCGTGCGGTGTCAATGGGGACCGCGTCGTCACCACCGCCACCGGCCACGGTGGCCACCGCGGCACCACCTACCGGGAGATCGGCGAGCAGGCCGCGCGGCTGGCGCATGCCCTGCGCGGGCTGGGCATCACCGGTGACGAGCGGGTGGCCACCTTCCAGTGGAACAACGCCGAACACCTCACCGCCTACCTGGCCGTCCCCTCGATGGGGGCGGTGCTGCACACGCTGAACATCCGGCTGTCGGCCGAGCAGATCGCCTACATCGCCAATGAGGCGCAGGACCGGGTGATCATCGTCGACGCGTCCCTGGTGCCACTGCTGGCACCGGTGCTGCCGCAGCTGAGCACCGTGCACACCGTCATCGTGGTCGGCGAGGGCGACATTGGCGCCCTGACCGGTCCGGCGGTGCTCCGCTATGACGAACTGCTGGCCGGTCAGCCGGCGGAGTTCGACTGGCCCGAGCTGGACGAGAACTCCGCTGCCGCCATGTGCTACACCAGCGGGACCACCGGCAACCCGAAAGGTGTTGTCTACAGCCACCGTTCGAGCTACCTGCATGCGCTGAGCACCTGCACCGCCAATGCGCTGGACGTCAGCGCCGGCGATGTGGTGCTGCCCATCGTGCCGATGTTCCATGCCAACGCCTGGGGTCTGCCCTACGCGGCCCTGATGGCCGGCGCCGACCTCGCCATGCCCGACCGGTTCCTGGACGGCGCGTCGCTCATCGAGCTGATCGAAACCCGCCGCCCGACAGTGGCCGGCGCGGTGCCGACCATCTGGAACGACGTCATGCACACGCTGGAACGGTCTCCGGGACACGATGTTTCGTCCCTGCGCCTGGTGGCGTGCGGTGGATCGGCGGTGCCGGAGTCGCTGATGCGGACGTTCGAGGACCGGCACGGCGTCTACATCCAGCAGGCCTGGGGGATGACCGAGACCTCCCCGCTGGCGACGGTGGCCAAACCGCTGCCCGGGGTGTCCGACGAGCGGCACTGGCAGATGCGCGCCACCCAGGGCCGGCCCATGTGCGGCGTGGAGATCCGGATTGTCGACGATGAGGGCAACCGGCTGCCCGACGACGGTAAAGCGGTGGGCGAGTTGGAGGTTCGCGGGCCGTGGATCACCGGCGGGTACTACCTGGGCCAGGACGCCGAGAAGTTCGACAGCGGCTGGCTGCGGACCGGCGATGTCGGCGTCATCGATCCGGACGGCTACGTCACGCTGACCGACCGGGCCAAGGATGTCATCAAATCCGGCGGTGAATGGATCTCGTCGGTGGAGCTGGAAAATCTGCTCATCGCCCACCCGGCCGTGCTGGAGGCCGCCGTCGTGGGGGTGCCCGACGAGCGGTGGCAGGAGCGCCCGCTGGCGGTCGTGGTGCTCGACGAAGGTGCCGCCGCGGATGCGGCCGAGCTGCGGGAGTTCCTCGCCGACAAGGTGGTGCGCTGGTGGCTGCCGGAGCGGTGGACGTTCATCGATCAGGTGCCGCGCACCAGCGTCGGCAAGTACGACAAGAAGACCATCCGGGCCCGGCACGCCGACGGGGCTTACGACGTGGTCATCCTTTGATCTCCGCCGAAACTCACCATTGGGCCACTTTCTGCGAGTGACACCCGGCCGTTCGTCGATCTCGGCGAAAGTTCAGCGTTCGGCGCGCTGGTATGCGGTGACGACCGCCGCGCCACCGAGGCCGATGTTGTGCTGCAACGCGGCGCTGACATCGTCGACCTGCCGCTTGTCGGCGGTGCCGCGCAACTGCCAGGTCAGCTCGGCGCACTGGGCCAGGCCGGTGGCGCCCAGCGGGTGACCCTTGGAGATCAGCCCGCCCGACGGGTTGACCACCCAACGCCCGCCGTAGGTGGTGTCGTTCTTGTCGATCAGCGACGGCGCCTCACCTGCACCGCACAGGCCCAGCGCCTCATACAGCAGCAGCTCGTTGGCCGAGAAGCAGTCGTGCAGCTCGATCACCTGGAAGTCCTCCGGGCCCAGCCCGGACTGGTGGTAAACCTGTTGGGCGGCTTGCACATTCATGTCGTATCCGATGACGTTCGCCGCGCTGCCGTCGAAGGTGGACGCGAAGTCGGTGGTCATCGCCTGCCCGACGATCTCCACCGCCTGACCGGCCAGCCCGTGCGAATCGACGAACGCCTCGCTGGCCAGGATGGCCGCGCCCGACCCGTCGGAGGTGGGTGAGCATTGCAACTTGGTCAGCGGATCGGAGATCATCTTCGAGCCCAGGATGTCGTCGAGGGTGTACTCCTGCTGGAACTGCGCGTACGGGTTGTTCACCGAATGCTTGTGGTTCTTGTAGCCGATCTTCGCGAAATGCTCGGCGGTGGTGCCGTACTTCTTCATGTGCTCGCGCCCGGCCGCCCCGAACATCCACGGCGCCACCGGGAAGGCGAATTCGTCGATCTCGGCCAGCGCCTTCACGTGCCTGCCCAGCGGCGACTCGCGATCCTGCGCGCCGCCACCGAGGGAGCCCGGCTGCATCTTCTCGAACCCCAGCGCGATCGCGCAGTCGGCCAGGCCGCCCCGGATCGATTGCGCGGCAAGGTAGAGCGCCGTCGACCCGGTGGAACAGTTGTTGTTGACGTTGACGATCGGGATGCCGGTCATGCCCAGTTCGTAGAGCGCACGCTGGCCCGACGTCGAGTCACCCGAGCAGTACCCGACGTAGCCCTGCTGCACCTCGGTGTAGTCGATCCCGGCGTCGGCCAGCGCCTTGGTGCCGGACTCGTTGGCCATCTGGGGGTAGTCCCAGCCTTCGCGGCCGCCCGGCTTCTCGAACTTCGTCATTCCGACTCCGACGACGAAAACACGATTCGGCATGGTGGGTCCCTTTCGCAACGTTGCGGTCGGACCTCAACATAACCCGTGTCTGTCAGCCGCCGAACGCGCCGGTGTACTGCGGGCAGTAGTAATCGATCGACATGACGACGAAGGCCGCGGCCTGCCGGGTGGTCAGGTCGGTGTGCGCGAGGATGTCCATGCCGACCTCGGTGCCCGAGCTGCCGGATTTGAGCTCCGCGCAGACCTGGCGGGCGTTGCCGATCACGGCGCTGGCGGAGTCGTAGGAGATGCCCTCGTCGGCGATCTCCCGCAGGAATGCGGCGTCGGTCTGCGAGGTGATCGCATTCGCCGTCCCGGCCGAGGCGAACGCCGCGAACCCGAACGCACCCGCGATGACGGCGGTGCGGGCGATGGCGGTGACACGGGGGCGGGTGTTCATGGTCTGGACTCCTGGTGAGGTCGGTCCCGGCTGCTCCGGGGTGACATCAGGGTCCACCGGCGATCTTGACGAATTCTTGGCGTCCTCTTGGCCGGGCTTACCCGGGGCGGACGATCAGCTCGAACAGGAACTCGTGCTCGCAGATTGCGAAGCGGTCGCCGTCGTTGAGTGTGGCGGTGCCGCGGATGCGCCGGCCGTCCACCTCCACGCCGTTGGCCGAGCGCAGGTCGGTGATGACGAAACTGGTCCCGGTGTCGATGATGACGGCGTGGTGGCGGCTGACGTTGGCCTGGTCCAGCACGATGTCGTTGTCGGGGAGCCGGCCGAGCCGGGTGGCCGCGGCCACCAGCGGGTAAATCCGCCCGGACGGCGTGCGCAACTGCGCCGAGGCTGTCTGCACCCCCGTCGTCGCGCGCAGGTCGAGATTGTTGATCTTGTGCACGGCGGTGGTCCGGGCCGCCTGCCGGACGTTCAGCGGCTCCTGGCGCAGGATGCGCTCATGCAGCGTGCGCAGGGTGGGCCCGGGGTCGATACCGAGATCGTCGGCCAGTGTCGTCTTGAGCCGCTGATAGGCATCCAGCGCGTCGGACTGTCGGTCGCTGAGGTAGTAGGCGGTGATCAACTGGGCCCACAGCGGCTCGCGGTACGGGTACTCGACGATCAGCGATTCCAGCCCGCCGATGATGGTATACGCACGGTTGCAGGCGATTTCGGCTTCCGCGAGGGCGGTGTGGGTCACCACCTTGTCCTCGACCAGAGCGGTGGAGAACGGGTCGACGAACTCGAAATCGCGCAGGTCGTCCAGGACGGGTCCACGCCACTGCGCGAGCGCCGTGGACAGGTGGCTGCTGGCCTGCTCGAACTGGCCGGCCGCCGCGGCCTGCACCCCGGCGCCCTTGGCCGCGATGAACCGGCCGATATCGCAGTGCGAGTCGTCCACCGCGAGCCGGTAACCCGGTGCCGCGCTGGCCAGCACGGCCCGTCCATCCGCACCGGCGCCGGAGATGAGCTTGCGCAGATTGGAGATGTAGGAATGCAGGCTGGCTTTGGGTTCGGGCGGAGGGAACTGCTCCCACGCCGCGGTCACCAGTGAATCGCCGCTGACCGGGCGGTTACGGCTCATCACCAGCAACGCCAGCACGGCCCGTTGCTTCGGCGTCCCCAGCGGCAGCGCCCTGCCGTCCACGGTCACCTGCAGCGGACCGAGCACACCGAAGTCCAGGCCGTTGGTCATCACCGGTCATTGTGCCGGGCGGCGGCCGCAAAGGTGGTAGAACGTGTTCTAGTTCTTGCCCGAGGAAGGGGAGCGACAATGGCGTTGCGTGTGGTGCAGTGGGCGACCGGGGGAGTCGGTGTCGCGGCCATCAAGGGCGTGCTGGAACATCCCGAGCTCGAGCTGGCCGGTGCATGGGTGCACTCCGAGGCCAAGAACGGCCGGGATGTCGGCGACATCATCGGCGCCGGGCCGCTCGGGGTCAGCGCGACCAACCGTCTCGAGGACATCGTCGCCCTCGATGCCGACGCGGTCATCTACGCTCCGCTGCTGCCCGACCCCGACGAGGTGGCCGCCCTGCTGCGCTCGGGCAAGAACGTCGTGACCCCCGTGGGCTGGCTGTACCCGAGTGCGAAACAAGCCGCACCGCTGCGGGCGGCGGCCATCGAGGGCGGGGTCACCCTGCACGGCACCGGCATCGCGCCCGGCGGCTTCAGCGAGAAGTTCCCGCTGCTGCTCTCGGCGCTGTCCACCGGAGTGACCTTCGTGCGGGCCGAGGAATTCTCCGATCTGCGCACGTACGACGCCCCCGATGTGCTGCGGCATGTGATGGGCTTCGGGGACACCCCCGACAAGGCGATGAGCGGCCCGATGCAGAAGATGCTGGACGGCGGGTTCATCCAGGCGGTCCGGATGTGCACCGACAAGCTCGGCTTCCGCGTCGACCCGCGCGTCGTCACCTCCCAGGAAGTGGCCGTCGCCACCGCTCCGATCGCCTCGCCGATCGGCGACATCGCGCCCGGGCAGGTCGCCGCGCGGCGCTTCCACTGGGAGGCCCAGGTGCAGGGCGAACCGGTGGTCCGGATCACCGTGAACTGGTTGATGGGCGAGGAAAACCTCGATCCGGCATGGACTTTCGGCCCGGAAGGACAGCGCTACGAGATGGCCGTGCGCGGCAATCCCGACTTCACCGTGGTGGTGCGTGGCTTCCAGGGCGAGCCCGGCGACGAGCTCGAGGCCGGTGTGGTCGGCACCGCCGCGCACTGCGTCAACTCGGTGCCCGCGGTGTGCGCGGCCACGCCCGGTATCGCCACCTATCTGGACCTGCCACTCATCGCGGGCCGGGCCGCACCGCAGCTGAGTTAGGGCGCCACCAGGATCCGGATCGGGTCGCCGTCGGCGTGATGCAGCTTCTCGATGCCGAGGGCGACGTCCTCCAGCGGCACGATCTCGCTGATCGACCGGTGCAGGTCCAGCCGGCCGCGGGAGACCAGATTGGCCAGCGTCCCGATATCGGCGTTCTGATATCCGAGATGGCCGAGCACCTGGCGCTTGGTGAGGTTGAACAGTGACGTCGGCCCGATGGTCGGGGCGTCGGCGCTCATGCCCACCCCGACCAGCCGCCCGCCGACGGTCAGGCCGGCCAGCGCCTGATCGAACGTCGACGCCACCCCGACGGCATCGAAGGCGACGTCCAGCCCTCGGCCCCCGGTCACGTCGATCACCTTGTCGTGCAAGGCGTCATCGCGCGCGTCGAACGCATAGTCGGCGCCCAGCTCCAGGGCACGCTGCAACACCGCGGGTTTGATGTCCACCGCAATGATGGGCGCCGCGCCGACCAGCCGGGCCAGCTGCACGATATGCGTGCCGATGCCACCGACGCCCCAGACGCCGACGGATTCGCCGATGCCCACCTTCGCCGTGCGCACCACCGCGCCGAACGGGGTGGACACCGCGTCGGCGAGGATGGCGGCCTGCTCGAGCGGGACGTTGTCGGGCACCCGGGTCAGCCCGAAGGCCTGCGCCACGGTGTACTGCGCCCACGCCCCGTCGTAGGCGAACGCCATCAGCTTGATCCGCAGGCAATTGCTCAGATCGCCACGCCGGCAGTTCGCGCAGCCCAGGCACGGCCGGCCCGCGGCCACCACCACCCGGTCGCCGACGGACCAGCCGGTCACCCCGGGGCCGAAGGCGGCGATGGTGCCCGACGCCTCGTGGCCCTGCGTCACCACCGGGATCTGGGCCGGGAAGGTGCCGTTGATCAAGCTCAGGTCCGAATGGCAGATGCCGCAGAACGCCACCTTGACCAGCACCTCACCCGGGCCCGGCTCGGGTACCGGAACATCTTCGACCGCAATGGTTTTCGAGTCCGCATAGAATCGCTGCGCACGCATCGTCGCTGACATGGGACTCCCCTGGTCGGTGCCGGTTACCATGGCCATCATGGCGCAGCCGCTGAAGGTGGAGCAATCACGGGCAATTCCTGTGGTGCCCGAGGACCTGTTCCGGGACATGGTGCCCATGCCGCTGCCGGCATTGTTCCGGCGCTGGTACGGGCCCATCCCGCCGATCAAGGAAACCCGGGGGCAGACCGGCCCCTGGGACACGGTGGGACAGTCGCGCACCGTGGTGCTCACCGGCGGTGGCAGCATGCGCGAGGAACTCACCTCCTACGATCCGCCGCGGGCGTTCGGCTACCGGCTCACCGAGGTCAAGGGCCCGCTGGCGCCGCTGGTTTCCAGCGTGGACGGCGAGTGGTTGTTCGAACCGGCGGGTACCGGCACCAAGGTCACCTGGCGCTGGACCATCCATCCGCGGTCCGCACTGGCGGCACCCGCGCTGCCGGTGTTCGGCCGGCTGTGGAAGGGCTATGCCGCACAGTCGCTCGCCGAGCTCTCGAATCAGTTCGTGCGCTGACGAATTCGGTGCCGACGTGAAACGTGGCTTGGTCCTGGCCGGTGGCGGTCTGGCCGGCATCGCCTGGGAGACCGGCGTGCTGCTGGGTATCGCCGACGAGTCCCCGGACACCGCGGCCGCGCTGCTGGCCGCCGACGTGCTGCTGGGCACCTCGGCCGGTTCCGCCGTCGCCGCGCAGATCTCCGGTGGCGCCGCGCTGACCGATCTCTACGCGCGCCAGCTGTCCGACGAGTCGCACGAAATCGATTCCGGTGTCGACATCGATGAGGTCGCCGGGTTGTTCCTCGATGCGCTCACCGCCGACGGTGATACCGCGGCCCGGCTGCGCCGCGTCGGTGCGCTGGCACTGGCGGCAGACACCGTGCCCGAGGCGGTGCGTCTCGAGGTCATCGCACACCGGCTGCCCGCATCCGAGTGGTCCGACCGCGACCTGCGCATCACCGCGGTGCCGGTGGACTCCGGGGAACTGGTGGTGTTCACCCGGGAATCGGGGGTGTCCCTGGTGGACGCCGTCGCGGCCAGTTGTGCGGTGCCCGGCGTGTGGCCGCCGGTGACCATCGGTGCTCGCCGCTACATGGACGGCGGCGTGGCCAGCGCCGTCAACACCGCGGCGGCGGCCGACTGCGACGCCGTGGTGGTGCTGATCCCCGCGGGCGAGTCGGCGCCGTCCCCGTTCAGTGCCGGAGCCGCGGCCGAGATCGCCGCCTTCACCGGCCGGACGCTGGCGGTATTCGCCGACGACGACGCGGTCACCGCATTCGGGCGCAATCCGTTGGACCCGCAGTGCCGTCGACCGTCAGCGGTTGCGGGCCGGGCGCAGGGCCGCCGAATCGCGGTGGCGGTCGCCGATTTCCTGTCCGCCTGACGCGCCGAAACTGTATTCCGGCAGGTGCGTACTCGCACTCTTCCTGCTGGAATACCGTTTCGGCGGAATGTGGCCGGAACTCAATCCAGGGCGCTGAGTGCGGCCGCGGCCAGTTCCTGGCCGATCTCGATGACCTCCTCGGCGCGGTGGAACTCCAGGCTGCGGCACGCGGTGCGCGGCACCTCGATCAGCAGGTCGGGCGGATACGCCGCCAGCGTGTGTCGGGCCAGCGCCGCCTGGGCGATGTCGATGGTGCGGTTCATGATCTCGAAACTGCCCAGCCGCGGCGCCGCCGGGCCACCGGGGATGTCCTGCACCGTGGCTTCGGCGTCCACCGCACTGCTGAACCGGCTCAGCATGGACCGAGCCGCCGGCGTGTCCAGTACGCGTTGCGCGGCCGTGGTGTCCAGCAAAGCCGTTGTGCTGCGCCACATCCGGCCCAGGAACTCGGCGGTGGGCCGCGGCTCCGGATCGGTCAACCGGGGTGCCGGATCCCCGCCGGACAGGGTGATCGCGATGGTCAGGTCGGCGTTGACCGCCGCGATCGGCGCCATCGGCAGCGGATCGAGGATGCCCCCGTCGGCCAGTAACCGGCCGTCCACCACATGCGGGGTGAAGATCCCCGGGATGGCGATGGAAGCCCGGATCGCGTCGTCGAGCGGGCCGCGCTGCATCCACACCGATTTGCCGGCGATCAGGTCGGTGGACACCGCGGTGTAGGGGATCGGCAGGCTTTCGATGGTGACGTCGCCGAGGATTTCGCGCACCGCGTCCAGGATTTTCTCCGCCCGCAGCACCCCGGGTGAGCTGAGCGAGGGGTCCAGTAGCCGCAGCACCGCCCGCTGAGTCAAAGAGCCCGCCCAGGTGGCGAATTCGTCCATCTTGCCGGCGGCGTACAAACCGCCCACCAGGGCGCCCATCGAGGACCCGGCAACGCCGACGATCTCATAGCCGCGGTCCCGCAACTCGTTGATGACCCCGATGTGCGCATAGCCGCGGGCGCCACCACTGCCGAGTGCAAGGGCGACCCGCATCGCGGTCAGGTCTCCTTCATGATCTGCTGGGCCATCGGGGCCAGCAGCCGGCCGGGCAATAGCCGGGATGCCGTCGCCAGCACGGTGTTGGCCAGCCCGGAGATGACGGTCGGCCCGGATCTGTCCACGGCGGCCAGCGCGGTGTCGACGACCTGTGCGGGGGTCTGCCGGCCGCGGGTCATGAACTGCTTGCCGGTGCGGGCGAAGAACTCGGTCTCGGTGGCCCCCGGGCACAATGCCAGCACCCGGACGCCGGAGCTCTTGGTCTCCTGCCACAGCGCCTCGGTGAAGGACAGCACGAAGGCCTTGGACGCGCCGTAGACGGCCATGGTCGGGGTCGGCTGGAACGCCGCGGTCGATGCGACGTTGATCACCAAACCGTTGCGCGCCTTGACCATCGGTGGCAGGAACCTGGCCGTCAGGTCGACCAAGGTCGCGCAGTTCAGCTGGATCTGGGCGGCCAGCGCGCCGGGGTCCAGGTCGACGAAGTCGCCGTGCGACCCGACGCCGGCGTTGTTGATCAGGACGTCGATGTGCCGGCCCGATGCCTGAACCTCGCCGGCCAGCCGTTCACCGGAGCCCGGCACGGACAGATCGGCGGCGATGATGTCGATGGCGATGCCCGGAGTGCTGGCCAGCAGGGTGGCGCGCAGTTGTTCCAGCTTGTCCTCCCGGCGGGCGACAAGCACCAGGTCGGCCCCGAGCCCGGCCAGCTGATGGGCGAATTCCTCGCCGATCCCACCACTGGCGCCGGTGATCAATGCAGTGCGATGACGGAAATCCACACCACCATCCTGCCGTATATCGGCAGATCCCGGCAGCGAGCGCGGCGGGGTGGCAGGGTTGGGCGCCATGGCACCGAAGTGGGGCCGCCCGACCCCGCGGGATGCGCTGGCCGGTCTGGTCACCGGTCTTTTCTCGATCCCCGAAGGGATGGCCTACGCCAGCATCGGCGAGTTCAATCCGGTCGCGGGTCTCTACGCGGGTGTGATCCCCGGCATCGTCGGATCGTTGTTGGCCCGCACCGTGCTGATGGTGACCACCCTGACCAGTGCCATCGCCTTGTCGTGTCGCAGCGTGCTGAAGGAGGCCGGCCTCGACCCCGCCGACCCGGCCAACGTGGCGGCGCTGGCGGTGGTCGTCGGCATCGTGATGCTGTTGTTCGGCCTGCTGAAAATCGGTTCGATCATGAACTTCGTCTCCAACGCGGTCATGACGGGTTTCTCCACCGGCATCGCGCTGCAGATCATCGCCGGGGTGCTGGGCGACGCCACCGGCTATAAACCGCAGAGCGGCAACACCATTGGCAAGTTCATCGACGCGTTGGGCCACGTCGGGCGGTGGCATCCGCAGGCCGTCGCGGTGGCGGTGGGCACCGTCGCGGTATGGGCGGTGTTCCACTTCGTCAAACCGCTGGAGTCCTTCGCCACGCTGCTGGCACTGGTGGTGGTCACCGGCGTCGTCGCGGTCACCCGCGTCGAGGTGGACACCGTCGGCGATATCGCCTCCATCACGAATTCGCTTCCGCCGCTGACCGTGCCGAACTTCGCGGCGATGCCCGAACTGATCGTCGGCGGTGTGGCGGTGGCCCTTGTCGCGCTGGCCCAGGCCGCGGGCATCTCGGCGGCGGTGCCCAACCCGGATGGCAGCCGCACCGAGATGAACCGTGACTTCCTGGCTCAGGGGGCGGCCAACGTCGCGGGCGGCTTCTTCGGGGCGCTGCCCGCCGGCGGATCGCTGTCGCGTACCGGGGTGGCCACGTCCGCGGGTGCGCAGACCCGGTGGGCCGGGATCTTCGCCGGGGTGTGGCTGGCCCTGCTGGTGCTGATCGCGGGGTCGACGGCCGAGATCATCCCGATGCCGGTGATCGGCGGGCTGATCCTGGTGATCGGTGCCGAATTGGTGGTCGGCCGGCTGCCCGATATCAAGCTGGTGCTGCGGGTGGCGCCGTTGTCGGCGGTGGCGATGCTGATCACCTTCGCCGCGACCACGCAGTTGCCGTTGCACACCGCCATCCTGATCGGCGTCATCACCTCACTGGTGTTGTACTGCGCCAAGGCGGCTCAGTCCGCGCAACTCATGGCGCTGGAACCGGCCGGCGACGGTGATTGGCGCTTCCGGCCCGTCCCGGAACGCTGCGCCAGCGACGATGTCACCGTCCTGCACTATGCCGGAGCGGGGTTGTTCGCCGAGGTCGCCCGCATCGACGAGATGTGGCCGCGGGCCGAGGGCAGCCGTAACGCCGTCGTCGTGCTGAGCATGCGGACGCTGCCCGATGTTCCGTCCTCGGTGGCGATCAAGGCGCTGCGGCGCTGGGCGGCCGCGCTGGCGGCGCATCACGGCCGGCTGATCATCGCCGGGGTCACGCCGGGCGCGCAGCGGATCCTGGAGCGCGGCGGGATCACCGAGGAGATCGGCGCCGACGGCATCGTGCCGGCCACCGACCGGGTGTTCGGGGCGCTGGACACCGCTGTCGCGCGGGGCCGGGACTGGATCGCCGAGCGCCCGTCCGGTGCGCCCTGATACCGAACCTCAGCCGCACTCGCCGTTGGCCGCGGCGTTGGCCGCCATGATGACGCCGGCCTGTTGGGCCGGGGTCAGCTCGGCCCACGGGGTGTTGAAACTGCCCGGGCCCTTGGCCTCGGGTGCCTGCAAGGTCTTGAGATAGTTCTCCACCAGCGTGCGCGGTTCGGCGTGCTGCTCGTCGAGCCAGAGTTTGGCGGCGTGACACGCCTGTCCGTACTGGGATTCGGTGGCATCCGACGGGACGTCGACCACGGTGGTGACCCCGCCGGGAGAGACCGCGACCGCTCCGGCCTGTAGTGGCGACTCCTGCGGCAGCGGCGGTGGTTCGGAGATCGACGAGGGGCTCTCCGGGCTGGATGCGGCCGGAGTTTCGGTGTGCGACGAACATCCGGCGAGAGCGGTGATCGCCGCGGCGATCACCAGGATCGGGTAGCTGCGCATACCACCAATCTATGCAACGACCGTGCCGGCGTCGGCCGCCCGGTACGCCCAATCCAGGTGGTCGGCATCTGGGTGCGCTTGATCTCAGCTGCGCATTTCCAGATTCATGGTGAAGTTAATCCTGGGTGCTGGCGACGTACCGCAAATCCATGCCACACTCGCCATCGTGACCGAGGGGACCGGAGTTCAGGGCTGTTGTCGCGCTGACTAGCGACCACCCACCCATCCCCAGTTCTGGAGTCACCCCATGGTTTCCGCCTCCGCGTCTGCGCTCGTGGCCCCGCCGGCCGTATCCGCACCCACCCGGTTACGCCTGCCCGATCTGCTGAACGCCACCGATCGCTGCGCCGACGATGTGCTCTCCGGCCGGTACGACCGATTGCTGCCCGCGGCCGGGGCGCCCACCGATGAGCGTTGGTACCGCCGGCTGCACGGCGACGAGGAACTCGACATCTGGCTGATCAGCTGGGTGCCGGACCGGTCGACCGAGCTGCACGATCACGGCGGTTCGCTGGGGGCATTGACGGTGGTGTCCGGTGCGCTGACCGAAACCCGGTGGGACGGGCAGGCGCTGAAACGCCGCCGGTTGCGCGCCGGTGATCAGGCGGCGTTCCCGCTCGGCTGGGTGCACGATGTGGTGTGGGCGCCAACACCCGTTCCGGCGGCACCGGTGACGCTCAGCGTGCACGCATACTCGCCGCCGTTGACGGCGATGTCCTACTACGAGGTCACCGACCGGCACACGCTGCGGCGCAACCGGACCGAACTGACCGACGCACCCGAGGGATAGCGATGAGCAGGATCGACGACGTACTGGCCGCCGCGCGTTCGCGGTTGCGGCGCCTGGAAGCCCATGAGCTGCCGGACGCGCTGGCCCGCGGCGCGGTGCTCGTCGACATCCGGCCCGCCGCCCAGCGCGCCGCCGAGGGGGAGGTGCCCGGTGCGCTGCTCATCGAGCGCAACGTCCTGGAGTGGCGTGCCGACCCGACCAGCGACGCGCGGCTGCCGCAGGCCGAAGGGGACGACGTCGAATGGGTGGTGCTGTGCTCGGAGGGCTACACCTCCAGCCTGGCCGCCGCGGCCCTGCAGGACCTGGGATTGCACCGGGCCACCGATGTGATCGGCGGCTATCAGGCGCTCAAGTCCGCCTCACTCGTCGGAACGCAGCAGGGGCCGTAGCGCTTCGGTCTTGGCCGGTGTCCAGCCGGGCGGTTGCAGGATCGCCGCCCAGGCGTTGGCGACATCGCGCACATAGACGTGGCCGTGCCCGTCGGGCACATCCACGGCGACGGCCATATCGGCCGAGACCTGCAGGAAGGTCACCACCGGGATCCACTCCATCCGGGGCGAGACGTCATAGCCACGAGGCTCTTTCAGCCAGTCGGGTTTGGCGAACAGCAGATCGGGATTCCACCACGCGATCGGATCGGATGCGTGCTGCAGATAGACCGCGCGCGGCTGTCCCCACGGGTCCGGCGGCCGGTTCAGGTTGTCGGGCCGCGCGGCGAACCGGGCGTTGGCGCCCTTGTCGTAGATCGGCAGCCACTGCGGTGACCCCGCATCGCGGTTGATGGTCAGGTCGGTCCAGATGGTGTTGTTGAACGTCGGTCCGGAGAACAACGCGCCGTCGGTGCGGGCGACGAGGTTGTTCAGCGCCAGGAACGGCGCCTCGCCGCCGAAGGAGCCCAGGCTCTCACCGAACACCACGAGCTTGGGCCGTTTGTCCTCGGGGAGTTCACGCACCATCGCGTCGACCTCTTCGAACAGTGCCTGGCCGGCCTGGCGTGCGTTCTCCTTGTCCACCAGGAACGAGATCCAGCTGGGCAAGAACGAGTACTGCATCGACACGATCGCGGTGTCGCCGTTGTACATGTACTCCAGCGCCGAAGCTTCGGCCTCGTTGATCCAGCCGGTTCCGGTGGTGGTGGCCACCGCGATGATCTTGCGGTTCAGGCCGCCGGTGCGCTTGAGTTCCTGGGCGGCCAGCTTGGCGATGGCCTTGATCCCGTCGGCGGAGTTGAGCCCCGCGTAGGCCCGGATCGGCTCGACGGCCTTGGCCCCGTTGAACTTCGACAGATCCTGCACCGACGGCCCGCCGGACAGGAAGATCCGGCCCTGATGGCCCATCGACTCCCAACTGACCAGTGACTGCGGGCCGCCCGATCGCAATGGTGTTGTGGGAGCAGGGTTGTCGGGGTCGGCCTCATCGTTGACCGACTCGAAGGTGTTGTTGATGGTGGACATCGCGACGCGCACCACCACGCCGTTGAGCAGCGCGATGCTGAACGCGAGCAGCAGCCCGACGGCCACCACCGCGGAGACCCGGGGCGGCGCGACCCGCTCCAGCTGGCGCACCAGGAAATGCACCAATCTGTCCACCAGCTGGCCGATTTCGACGAACATGAACAGGAAGAGGACGGACAGCACCGCGGTCAGCGGATGGTCCCAGAAGGTCAGGCGCGGCACGCCGAACAGGTCACGGACGTCGTCCTGCCACACGTGGAACCAGATGATCGCGCCGATCTGGCCGACGATGCCCACCACGATGAGCACGGTCCAGGCCCGCTTGGGCGCGGGCGGACTGGTCTCCTTGGACCGCATGAACCGGACCAGCCAGACACCGAAAACGCCGAGCAGGTAGCCGATCGCGCCGGCAGCGCCGCTGACCAGCCCCTGGAACAGCGGGCCGCGCGGCAGCAGCGACGGCGTCATCGACAGCCAGATGAACAGCAGGCCGACGGCGGTGCCGAAGAATGTGTAGTGGCGAATCCACCAGGCCGGCTTGGCGGCCGGTGGCGCGGTGTCCCGGGTGGCAGCAGTTTCCTCTACGGTCACCCTCAGACCTTAGCGATGGGTGAAGTTCGGTGTGCGCTTCTCGGTGAACGCGTTCATGCCCTCGGTCTGGTCATCGGTGGCGAACGCCGAGTGGAACAGCCGGCGCTCGTAGAGCAGTCCTTCGGCCAGGGTGGATTCGTAGGCGCGGTTGACGGCTTCCTTGGCCATCCGCGCTGCCGACAGCGACATTCCGGCGATGGTGGCGGCGACGGCGTTGGTTTCCTCCAGCAGGGTGGCGGCGGGCACCACTCGCGAGACCAGGCCGCTGCGCTCGGCCTCCGCCGCGTCGATGGTGCGGCCGGTGAGGATCAGATCCATCGCCTTGGCCTTACCGATGGCGCGGGTGAGTCGCTGGCTGCCACCCATGCCGGGCAGCACGCCCAGTTTGATCTCGGGCTGGCCAAATTTCGCGGTGTCGGCGGCGATCAGCAGATCGCACATCATGGCCAGTTCGCATCCGCCACCGAGGGCGTAACCGGCCACCGCGGCGATGGTCGGGGTGCGGGTGGCGGCGAACTTGCCCCACAGCGCGAAGAAGTCCTGGCTGAACACGTCGGCGAAGGACAGGTCGGCCATTTCCTTGATGTCGGCTCCGGCCGCGAAGGCCTTCTCGCTGCCGGTCAGGACGATGGCGCCGATACCCTGATCGGCATCGAATTCCGCCGCAGCCGTGGTGACTTCGTGCATCACCTGACTGTTCAGCGCGTTCAGCGCCTTGGGGCGATTCAGCGTGATGGTGCCGACCCGGCCGTCGCGGGTCACCAGGATGGTTTCGTAGCTCATGGCGTCACTCCTTGTGAAACGTGAGATCGGGGTCGGCGGAGGCGAAATAGGCGTCGATGGCCGCATTGTCGCAGAGCGCGAGGGTGGCCGGCGACCACTTGGGGCTGCGGTCCTTGTCCACCAGCTGGGCGCGGATCCCTTCGACGAAATCATGCGATTTCGCCGAGGCCACCGACACCCGGAACTCCTGCTGCAGAACTTCTTCCAGGGTTTTCAGGTGGGCGGCGCGCCGGACCGCGGTGAGCGTGACGGCCAGCGCGATGGGGGAGCGGGTGGCGATCAGGTCCGCGGCGGCGTCGGCCGGCTCGGTTTCCTGGCGGCGCAGATCGTCGATGATGTCGGTGACGGTGTCGCCGGCGTAGCAGGTGTCGATCCAATCGCGCTGCGCGAGTAGCGCACTGGGCGGTGGCTCCTCGGCGTAGGAGTTCAGCGCGTCCTCGTGCCCGTCGTTGACGACGGCCTCGGCGAAGTCGCGAAGTCGCTCGTGCGGGACGAAGTGATCGGCGAAGCCCAGCGCGATGGCGTCCGCCCCGGAGAACGGGGCCCCGGTCAGTGCGGCGTGCAGGCCGAGCAGTCCAGGGGTCCGCGACAGCAGGTAGGTGCCGCCGACGTCGGGGATGAAGCCGATGCCGACCTCGGGCATGCCCATCTTGGTCTTCTCGGTGACGACGCGGATGTTGCCGTGGGCCGCGACCCCGACGCCGCCTCCCATCACGATGCCGTCCATCAGTGCGACATACGGTTTCGGGTAGCGGCCGATGTGGGCGTTGAGCAGGTACTCGTCCCACCAGAACTTCCTGGCGTAGGCGCCGTCGGCCTTGGCGCTGTGGTAGAGCGCGACGACGTCGCCGCCGGCGCACAGGCCCCGCTCGCCGGCTCCGGTCAGCAGCACGGCCTTGACGGAATCATCGTGTTCCCAGTCGCCGAGCGCCTGCTGCATGCCTGCGACCATGACGTCGTTGAGGGAATTGATCGCCTTGGGCCGGTTCAGGGTCAGGATCCCGACACCATTGCGGACACTTACTAGGATGTCCTCGTTTTCGGTCACGATTGCAATCTAGTTCGTCACTCCGGCCGCTCCGGCGACGGGTAGGGTTTGCACCAAGATCAACCTGGACGTTTCCTGAGAATTTTCTCAGCACATCGGGACATCTCGGGAACCAGCCCAGGGCAGTTGATCGTTGACGATGTGTTCGAAGAACTCGGACCACAGCACAGGAGAGGACCTACGGTGCGCGAGAGCAGCAACCCGGTATTCCGCTCCCTGCCTAAAGAGCAGGGCGGATACGCGCAGTTCGGTACCGGAGCCGCAAGCTTCGGTGCCCAGCAGGTGCGTGATGCAGACCCGTACATCACGCAGTACCCGGATCAGCAGCGCGGAGTTTCGCGGCCGCTGACCATCGATGACGTCGTCACCAAGACGGGCATCACCCTCGCGGTGGTGACGGCTCTCGGCGTCCTGTCGTACTTCATGGTGTCCATGAGCCCCGGCTTGATGATGCCGTTCGTGCTCGTCGGCGGTCTCGGTGGCTTAGCTCTGGTCATGATCGCGACCTTCGGTCGCAAGCAGGACAACCCGGCCATCGTGCTGAGCTATGCCGCGCTGGAGGGTGTGTTCCTCGGCGCCGCGTCGTTCCTGTTCGCGAACCTGGTCTCCACCGGCGGCCCGGGCATGATCGCGCAGGCCATCTTCGGCACCGTCGGCGTCTTCGTCGGCATGCTGGTGGTCTACCGCACCGGAGCCATCCGGGTTACCCCCAAGTTCACCCGGATGATGGTGGCGGCGTTGTTCGGCGTCATGGCGATCGCGCTGCTCAACATGGTGCTCGCGCTGTTCGGCGTCGGCGGCGGCGAGGGCTTCGGCCTCCGCAGCGGCGGCCCGCTGGCGATCATCTTCTCGCTGGTCTGCATCGGTCTGGCGGCGTTCATGTTCCTGATCGACTTCGACTCGGCCGACCAGATGATCCGCGCCGGCGCTCCGGAGAAGGCCGCCTGGGGCATTGCCCTGGGGCTGACGGTCACCCTGGTGTGGCTGTACCTGGAGATCCTGCGGCTGTTGAGTTACTTCAACAACGACTAGCTCGATTGCGAGAAAGGGCGCCCACCAGTGGTGGGCGCCCTTTTCGTGTGCCGGGTGCAGCCTCGGCGCCCGACTAAGGCAACCGCGGCTTGACCCGGCTCGCCGCCTCGACCGCGTTGCGGCGCGCGACGTCCACGTCCTCATCGAAGGCCAGCGCCACCCCCATCCGGCGGGTGGTGAAACTCTCCGGTTTGCCGAACAGCCGAATGTCGGTGTGCGGCACCTGCAAAGCCGCGTCCACACCGTCGAACACGACGCCGTGCGCCTCGACACCGCCGTAGATCACCGCGCTCGCACCCGGTGATTTCAGGGTGGTGTCCACCGGCAGGCCGAGGATGGCCCTGGCGTGCAGCTCGAACTCGTTCTGCCACTGGGACACCATCGTCACCATGCCGGTGTCGTGCGGCCGCGGGCTGACCTCGCTGAACCACACCTGCGCACCCTTGACGAACAGTTCGACGCCGAAGATGCCCTGGCCGCCGAGATCGTCGGTGATCGCGCCGGCGATCTGTTGTGCACGTTCCAGCGCCGATGCGGGCATCGGATGCGGTTGCCAGCTCTCGACATAGTCGCCGCTGACCTGTCGGTGTCCGATGGGTTCGCAGAACTGCGTGCGGATCTCGCCGTCGCCGCCGCGCGCCCGCACCGTCAAAAGGGTGATCTCGTAGTCGAAATCGACGAAACCCTCGACGATGATCCGGGTGTTGCTCACCCGGCTGCCGGACATGGCGTACTCCCAGGCCGGCCCGACGTCGTCCGGCCCATCGAGCTTGCTCTGACCCTTGCCGGAACTGCTCATCACCGGTTTGACCACACACGGGTAGCCGATCTCACCGACCGCGGTCTGGAGTTCCTGCAGCGAATCACAGAACCGGTACGGACTGGTGGGTAGTCCCAGAGTCTCGGCGGCCAGCCGGCGAATGCCTTCGCGATCCATGGTCAGCCGGGCCGCCCGCGCCGTCGGGATGACGGTCACCACGCCCTCGGCCTCCAGGGCCTCGAGCACCGGCGTGGCGATGGCCTCGATCTCCGGCACCACCAGATCGGGCTTCTCGGCCTCGATCAGGGCCCGCAGCTGGTCCGGGTCGGTCATCGCGATGGTGCGCGCGTGATGGGCGATCTGGTGCCCCGGCGCGTTGTCGTACCGGTCGACGGCGATGGTCTCGACGCCGAGGCGGGCCAACGCGATCAGCACTTCGCGGCCCAGCTCACCGGAGCCGAGCAGCATCACCCGGGTGGCGTGCGGGGACAGCGGTGTTCCGAGGGTGGTCATAGGCGGGTCGGCGCTGCGTTGCGGGATTCGGTTGTGTACACAGATCGCGATTCATCCACAGACGGCGATCTCAGTGCAACCTCTACGGCCCGCCGTGTCGGGATCGGTGTTGATGCTGGGACGCGTGCGTGCCGCGCTCGATCAACGGCAATCGGATCCGCGCTGAGCGCATCGGCACTGCGCTCAGATCGCGGGTTCTGGTGAAATCGCGATCTGAGCGCAGTCCCAAATGTGCCGCTAACTCAGGAGAGCCGCTCCACGACCATCGCCATGCCCTGGCCGCCGCCGACACACATCGACTCGATGCCGAACGTCTTGTCGTAGGTCGCCAGGTTGTTCAGCAGCGTGGCCGTGATGCGGGCACCGGTCATGCCGAACGGGTGGCCCAGCGCGATGGCGCCGCCGGACACGTTCAGCTTGTCCTCGTCGATGCCCAGCTCACGGGCGGAGCCGATCACCTGCACGGCGAAGGCCTCGTTGATCTCGACCAGGTCGATATCGGAGATCGTCTTGCCGGCCTTCCCGAGTGCCTTGCGGATGGCCTCGATCGGGCCCAGACCCATGATCTCCGGCGACAGCCCGGACACACCGGTGGACACGATGCGCGCCAGCGGGGTGAGGCCGAGTTCCTTGGCCTTGGTGTCGCTCATGATGACCACCGCGGCGGCACCGTCGTTCAGTGGGCACGCGTTGCCGGCGGTGATCGTGCCGTTGGGTCGGAACACCGGCTTGAGCTGGCTGATCTTCTCGTAGGTGGTGCCGGCGCGGGGACCGTCATCGGTGGAGACGACGGTGCCGTCCGGCAGCGTCACCGGGGTGATCTCGCGCTCGAAGAAGCCGCTCTTGATGGCTTCCTCGGCGCGGTTCTGGCTGCGGACACCCCAGTGGTCCTGGTCTTCCCGGCTGATGCCGGTGTAGGTCGCGACGTTCTCGGCGGTCTGGCCCATGGCGATGTAGACGTCCGGGATCAGGCCGTCTTCGCGCGGGTCATGCCACTTGATGTCGCCCTCGGCCTGCGCGACGGTGCGCGCCTGGGCCTCCTCGAACAGGGGGTTCTTCGAGTTCGGCGCGCCGTCGGCGGCACCGACGCCGAAGCGCGACACCGTCTCCACACCCGCGGAGATGAACACGTCACCTTCGCCGGCCTTGATCGCGTGGAACGCCATCCGGGTGGTCTGCAGCGACGACGAGCAGTACCGATTGACCGTGGTGCCGGGCAGGAAGTCGTAGCCCAGCTCCACAGCGACGGCGCGGGCGATGTTGTAGCCGGCCTCACCGGCGGGCTGCGCGCTGCCCATCATCAGGTCGTCGATGTCGCGGGGATCCAGCGAGGGCACCTTGTCCAGTACCGCGCGGACGATCTGGGCGGCCAGGTCGTCGGGACGCATGGTGGCCAGCGAGCCCTTGACGGCGCGGCCGATCGGCGAGCGGGCGGTGGCAACGATGACGGCTTCGGGCATGAGGGCTCCTGGATGATCTCGCGGAAGGTCGACTCGGTAACTACCCCTGAACCTAACCCGTGACAGGAGCGACGATCGGTGCGGGTACTCCCGTCGTGCGCCGCCACAACCGGCTGACGTTGCCCAGCCTGTCGATCAGCGTGCCGTCACCCGTGCGGGACTCCAGCGCCTCCTCGACCTCGGAGTCGGCGTTCCGCACGCCCAGCGCGCACGCCAGCGCCGGGAGCAGCTGGGAGGCCGCCAGTGCATAACCGGCTGCCGACGGGTGGAACATGTCCGACGAGAACAGCACCTCGGGGGCTTTGTAGAACTCGGGAGCGAGCAGGTCCGAGAACGGCACGGGGACACCGCCTGCGCCGTGCACGGCCGCGGCCTGCATGCGGGCCAGCCGCAGTCCCAGGGTGCGGGCCACCAGGCGCAGGGGCTGCGGTATCGCGGTGATGACCCCGAAGTCCGGGCAGGTGCCGACGACGACGACGGCGCCGCTGGCGCGGAGCCTGCCCACCGCGGCACCGAGTCGGCGGGCGGACTGCTGCAACCCGTTCACGGCGGTGATGTCGTTGGCGCCGATCATCACGACGGCGGCGTCCGGTGGTGGTCCGGCCACGAACATCGCGTCGATCTGGCCGGACAGCCCCTTCGACGTGGCGCCGACGATGGCCTTGGTGCTGAGCCGGATGCGCTGACCCGACTCCGCGGCCAGGCCGCGCGCGATCAGCACCCCGGGCACCTCCTCGGCCAGCGTGCAGCCGTATCCGGTGGCCGTCGAGTCGCCGAAGATCATCAGGTGCAGGTCGAAGGGCACGCCGCGGTGCCACTTCTCGACGGGTCCGCCGCCGGGGGAGTAGACGCCGTCGGCGCGCGGCGGCACATCCCAGGATTTCGGGATGACCTGCCGTGCCTTTGCCGCTTGTCCGCTCAGCAGTGAGCGAGCCCCCACATAGGCCGATCCCGTCGACGCGAGGGTGGCCGCGGCCGCAAGGGCGATGGTTGACCGACGCGGTGTGCCCACGACACCGATTTTAGGGTCAGCCACCCGAATGTCAGTGAGCCGGAGCTGTCGGGACGGTCACGTTGCGGTATCGAGTGCGGCACTAAATCGGCTCTTTGATTTGTTGAACAAATTGACGGTGGCAAGCTAAGTTACTCCGGTTGGCTAAGTAACCAGACTTATCGGGGCACTACAACGGCGTAGGAAGTGGTGGCGATGACGGCACCAAGTAAGGTCTCAGGCTCCCCTCGCGCTGCCATCAGTGCAGCTAGAGCCCACCAGGCACGTCGATTCCCGGTCGGTGACTGGGCCCCGGCCGAAGTGGTCGAGGACGGCCCGAGCATTGCGGGCCGATTGGCCGCCCTGGCCGTTCGGATGACCATCAAGCCAGTTCTGGCAATCGGTTGCCGCGCCCCTGCGCTGCCCTGGCCGTTCGGCATCGTCGACTTCGCCGCGCGCGTCCTGCGGCCGTCGGCGGGCACCGTGCGGGCCACCATCGCGTTGCCCAACTGCACCGCCCAGCTGGTCCGGGCCGAGGGTGTGCTGCCCGCCGACGGTAACCGCAGCGTCGTGCTCTACCTGCACGGCGGGGCGTTCCTGGCGTGCGGGGTGAACTCGCACGGCCGCCTGGTGGAGAGCCTGTCGAAATTCGCCGACAGCCCGATGTTCGTCGTGAACTACCGGATGCTGCCCAAGCATTCGATCGGCCAGGCCATCGACGACTGCTACGACGCCTACAAGTGGCTGCGCCTGACGGGATACGCGCCCGAGCACATCGTGCTGGCCGGCGATTCGGCCGGCGGCTATCTGTCGCTGGCGCTGGCGCAGCGGCTGCTGGCCGAGGGTGAGGAGCCGGCCGCCATGGTCACGCTGTCCCCGCTCTTCGAGATCGACAACGCGAGCCGGGAGCGGCATCCGAACATGGACGGGGACGCGATGTTCCCGCCCAACGCATTCGGCGCACTGATCGAACTGATCGACCGGGCCGCGGACAAGCAGCACGAAGACGTGTACGAACCGCTGGACCACATCGAGCCGGGGCTGCCCCGCACGCTCATCCACGTGTCCGGTTCGGAGGTTCTGCTCAACGATGCGCGAAAGGCCGCGCGAATGCTGGCCGCCGCGGGCGTTCCGGTCGAGGTGCGCGTCTGGCCTGGCCAGATGCACGTCTTCCAGATATGTGGACCGTTCGTGAACGAGGCGACCCGCTCGCTGCGCCAGATCGGTGACTACATCCGCGAAGCCACCTGGTGACGCCCGCCTGGTGACCGATTGCGCGGCCTGACACGATGGACGCATGCGCATCGCCAGGCACATCAGTGACCTCATCGGTAATACCCCGCTGGTTCAGCTGAACTCCGTCGTGGCCCCGGGCGCCGGACTGGTCGCCGCCAAGATCGAGTACCTGAACCCGGGCGGCAGTTCCAAGGACCGCATCGCCGTCAAGATGATCGACGCCGCCGAGGCCAGCGGAGCATTGAAGCCGGGCGGCACCATCGTGGAACCGACCTCCGGCAACACCGGGGTCGGCCTGGCGCTGGTGGCCCAGCGCCGCGGCTACAAGTGCATCTTCGTCTGCCCGGACAAGGTCAGCGAGGACAAGCAGAACGTGTTGCGCGCGTACGGCGCCGAGGTCGTGGTGTGCCCGACGGCGGTCGCTCCCGAGGACCCGGACAGCTACTACAGCGTTTCCAACCGGCTGGTCGAGGAGATCGACGGGGCGTGGAAGCCCGACCAGTACTCCAACCCGATGGGACCGGAGTCCCATTACGAGACCACCGGCCCGGAGATCTGGGCCGACACCGAAGGCAAGGTCACGCATTTCGTGGCCGGCGTCGGCACCGGCGGCACCATCACCGGCACCGGCCGCTATCTCAAGGAGGTGTCCGGGGGCCGGGTGCAGATCATCGGCGCCGACCCGGAGGGCTCGGTGTACTCGGGTGGCACCGGGCGCCCGTACCTCGTCGAGGGTGTCGGCGAGGACTTCTGGCCCAGCGCCTATGACCCGGCGGTGCCCGACGAGATCATCGCCGTATCGGATGCGGACTCCTTCGACATGACGCGCCGGCTGGCCCGTGAGGAGGCGCTGCTGGTGGGCGGATCGTGCGGGATGGCCGTCGTGGCGGCGCTGAAGGTGGCCGAGCGTGCGGGACCCGACGCCGTCGTGGTGGTGTTGCTGCCCGACGGTGGACGCGGTTACCTGTCAAAGGTTTTCAACGACGGATGGATGTCGTCCTACGGATTTCTGCGTAGCCGCCTGGACGGGTCCATCGAAGAGTTCACCGTCGGCGACGTATTGCGCCGCAAGTCCGGTGCCTTGCCGGACCTGGTGCACACGCACCCGTCGGAGACCGTCCGCGACGCGATCAACATCCTGCGCGAGTACGGGGTTTCGCAGATGCCCGTCGTGGGCGCGGAGCCGCCGGTGATGGCGGGCGAGGTGGCCGGCAGCGTATCCGAACGCGAATTGCTTTCCGCCGTCTTCGAAGGACGGGCAAAGCTGGTCGACGCGGTTGCCGAGCATATGAGTGCGCCGCTACCGCTAATCGGTTCTGGCGAACTGCTCAGTACCGCGGCCAAGACATTGCGCGATTACGACGCGCTGATGGTCGTCGAGGACGGCAAACCAATTGGCGTGCTCACCCGCCACGATCTTCTCGGGTCTTTGTCCGAGGGCGGTCTACGTCGTTAAGTGCCGTGTGTGCCGCTATTTCGGCGCACTGGCTGATTGCGAAATCAATTAACGATGCTAATCATCGAGCGCGGGAAACGTTCGTATCGGCGCGATGAAGAAATGGCTATGGCAGCCATTTCGGTGGCATTCTCAGGTAAGGTGACAGCGCTCATAGTCAGCTAATTTCCTCACCTGGAAGGCGTCCATGACCACTCCTCCGCCACCTCCGCCTGGGAATTATCCGCCGCCTCCGCCGCCGCCTGGCGGTTATCCACCTCCGCCGCAGGGTGGTTTTCCGCCTCCGCCGCCTCCTGGAGCAGGTTTCGGTGCCGGTGGCCCGGGTGGGGCGCTGCCGAAAGAGTCGTACACGCCGTGGCTGACTCGCGTGCTGGCGTGGCTGATCGACTTCATCCCGGTCGCGATCCTGGAGGGCATCGGCTACGGATTGCTGCTCGGCACCACGGAAACCGTCTGTGTCACCGACACTTCCGAGTACGACCTCGGTGACTTCTGCGCCAGCGGCGCATCGACTTTGGGTCAGGTGTCGTTCTTCATCACCTGGGCGCTGTCCATCGCATACCTGGTGTGGAACTACGGATACCGGCAGGGCACCACCGGATCCAGCATCGGCAAGGGCATCCTGAAATTCAAGGTCATCAGCGAGAAGACCGGTCAGCCAATCGGTTTCGGCCTGTCCATCGTGCGGCAGCTGGCGCACATCGTGGACGGCATCATCTGCTACATCGGATACCTGTTTCCGTTGTGGGACGCCAAACGTCAAACACTCGCCGACAAGATCATGACGACCGTATGTCTGCCACTCTGACCTAGGCTCCATGAAAGCGCCGGTCCGCCACATCGATGCGCAGGCCGGCGTTTCACCGCAACGAACGATTCACGAGAGGGCGTCATGACTCAACCACCACCTCCACCGGGCAATTACCCGCCGCCCGGTGGATACCCGCCGCCGCCGGAGAACGTCCCGCCGGCCGGTGGTTATCCGCCGCCGCCCGCGCCGGGTGGTTACCCGCCGCCGCCGGCCCCCGGTGGTTACCCGCCGCCGCCCGCACCGGGCGGCTACCCGCCGCCCCCCGCCGGCGGTAACTACCCACCGCCGCAAGGGAACTACCCGCCGCCGCCCGCCGGTGGCGGCTACCCCCCACCACCCCCGCCGCAGGGTGGGTACGCGCCGCCGCCGCCCGGATATCCGGGTGCGCCCGCGTTCGGTGGCGGCCCGGGCCAGGGTTTCAACGTCGGCGAGGCGTTCTCCTGGGCGTGGAACAAGTTCAGCAAGAACGCGGCCGCGCTGATCGTCCCGACGCTGGTGTACGGCATCGTCATCGGCATCGTGTACGGCATCGTCTACGGCATCGCGATCGCCTTGGCGCCCAGCGAAGTCACCAGCTACGACTCCTATGACAGCGGCTTCAGCTACTCCTACAGCGCGGGCCTGGGCGCAGGCAGCTACGTGGTGCTGGGCCTCGGCGGAATCATCCTGCTGGTGTTGATGGCCGCCGCGGCGTCGGCGTACATCGGCGGCGTACTCGACATCGCCGACGGTCAACCGGTGCAGATCGGTTCGTTCTTCAAGCCGCGCAACCTCGGATCGGTGATCCTGGCGACCGTTCTGGTCGGCATCCTGACCTCGATCGGGTACTTCCTGTGCGTCATCCCCGGTCTGGCCGTCGCGCTCTTCACCTTTTTCACCACCGTGATTGTTGTCGAGCGCGGCCTGTCCCCGGTCGACGGCATCAAGGCCAGCGTGGACATCGTGAAGGCCAACATCGTCCCGACCATCCTGGCCTGGGTGATCATGGCGGCCATCACCTTCGTCGGTTCGCTGCTGTGCGGTATCGGCCTCATCGTGGCGGTGCCGGTCGCGGTGCTGTTCCAGGTGTACGCCTACCGCAAGCTCAGCGGCGGACCGGTGGCGCCGCTCACCCCGTAGTCAACCGAAGTCGAACCGGGGTGGACCACAAGCGGTCCACCCCGGTTCGCGTTTCACGGGGAGCACTAGCCTGAGGGTCATGAGCGAGCAGCGCAGTGCTTCGGACGCACACCGTTGGCAGGGTCTGGCGACCCGGGCGATCCATGCCGGGTTCCGGCCGGATCCGGCGACCGGCGCCGTGAATGCGCCCATCTACGCCAGCTCGACCTTCGCCCAGGACGGTGTGGGCGGGTTGCGCGGCGGCTTCGAGTACGCCCGCACCGGCAACCCCACCAGGGCCGCGCTGGAGGCTTCGCTGGCCGCCGTCGAGCAGGCCGACTACGGGCGTGCGTTCAGCTCCGGCATGGCGGCCACCGACTGTGCGCTACGCGCGGTGCTGCGCCCCGGCGACCACATCGTCATCCCCGATGACGCCTACGGCGGCACCTTCCGGCTGATCGACAAGGTGTTCACGCAGTGGGGCGTCACCCATACCCCGGTTGCGCTGTCGGATGTCGACGCGGTCGCGGCGGCCATCACCGGGCAGACCAAGCTGGTCTGGGTCGAGACGCCGACCAACCCGCTGCTCAACATCGCCGATATTGCCGCGCTTGCCGCAGTGGCTCACAAGCGCGGAGCAAAGCTGTTGGTGGACAACACTTTTGCTTCGCCGGCGTTGCAGCAGCCGCTCACCCTCGGCGCCGACATCGTGCTGCATTCCACCACCAAGTACATCGGCGGGCACTCCGACGTGGTGGGGGGTGCACTGCTGACCAACGACGAAGAACTGGACACCGCGTTCGCGTTCCTGCAGAACGGTGCCGGTGCGGTGCCGGGTCCCTTCGACGCCTACCTGACCATGCGGGGCCTCAAGACCCTGGTTCTCCGGATGCAGCGGCACAGCGAGAACGGTGCGAAGGTGGCCGAATTCCTGGCCGAGCATCCGGCCGTGTCCACCGTGTTGTACCCGGGGCTGGCCAGCCATCCCGGGCACGCCGTCGCAGCCCAGCAGATGACCGGATTCGGCGGCATGGTGTCGGTCCGGTTGAAGGGCGGCCGGGCCGCGGCGCACGAATTATGCTCGCGCACCGAAATTTTCATTCTTGCCGAATCCTTGGGCGGGGTGGAGTCGCTGATCGAGCATCCCGGCGCCATGACGCACGCGTCCACGGCCGGCTCGCAGCTGGAGGTGCCCGACGATCTGGTCCGGCTGTCGGTGGGCATCGAGGAGGCCGCCGACCTGCTCGGCGATCTGGAGCAGGCGCTGAGCTGACCGGCCGCGTTCAGCCGGCCAGCGCCGGCCGCAACGCCGACGCGGTCACCGCGAGGTTGACCTCCGCCCACCCGGTCGGCTGTTCGTCGACCCAACTGCCCAGCGCGATCTCACCGGCCCTGGCGTGCACCCAGCGCCAGCCCCGGTCGTTGAGACTCAGCAGCGCACCCAGGCCGTCCACCGCGTGCAGCAGCGAGATGATCGCCGCGGTCGGTGGTGGGGGCGGTTGCCGGTCGAAGAGCGCCGCCAGCAGCGCTGCCCGGGCTGGATCGACCCGGGCCCGGCTGATCAGGGGCAGCGCCGCCGACTGATCCGTTCTGCGGATCTGGCCGGTGTGCTCCAGCCAGCCCACCAAGGCGGTCTCACTGTGCTTGCCCACCTTGGCCAACGCGGTGGCGGGCCGCAGCGGCCGGCGCCGCAACAGGTCGAAGGCGGGACCGGTGACGGGATCGAGCGGGCCGGTACCCGTCAGGGCCACCAGGTGACCGGGCGCCACGGGTTCGCCGTCCGCGCTGGGCCGGACCAGGCAGGCGTGGGCGAGGTCCAGCAGCACGGCCGCGCCGAGCACCCGCCGGCGTCGTTGATGCTCCAGACCCGGTAGGGCCGATGAATTGTCGAGCAGTAACAGAAACAGATCCTCGGCGATCTGGGCCATCAGCTAGAAGCCGGCCTCAGGCGTGATACGGCTCCGCGCTGAGCAGCGTCACCGTGACGGTGTTGCCGTTGGGGATCGTGTAGCTGCGGGTATCGCCGACCTTGGCGTCGAGCAATGCCTCGCCCAGCGGTGACTTCGGTGAGTAGACCTCGAGCCGGCCGTCGCTGACACCCTCCTGCCGGGTGGCGATCAGGAAGGTCTCGGTGTCGCTCTTGTCGTCGCCGTACTGCACCTTCACCACGGAACCGGGCAGTGCGACGCCGGACTGCTTGGGCGCCTCGCCGACCTTGGCGCTGTTCAGGAGTTCCTGCAGCTGCCGGATGCGTGCTTCTTCCTGGCCCTGCTGCTCGCGGGCGGCGTGGTAGCCGCCGTTCTCGCGCAGGTCGCCCTCTTCGCGGCGGTCGTTGATCTCGGCGGCGATCACGGGCCGGTTGGCGATCAGCTGGTCCAGCTCCACCTTCAACCGGTCGTGTGCTTCCTGGGTCAGCCAGGTGACCTGAGTATCGGTCATATCCTCGCGCTCCTGTCGTCGATTGTCCTGCGCTCGTGCCGCGTGGGTGCTGTGTCTCAGTACCGCGTTCGCAGCCGCATCTTGCGCGCTAAAGCAGCAATACACGGCTCCAGCCGGAACCGTGTATCGCTCCAGTCTAGCACCGCCGGGTCAGCTGATTTTCATGAATTCGCTGTTCGGCGTTGGTTGCGCCGACGCCCGACGGGGGTTGCTACGGGGTCCGCAGATACGCCGGCACAACGGTGCCGCAACCGTAGATATCGCCGACCACCGGCGCCTTGGTGGTCTTCACCTCGGTGGTGACCTGCACCGACGTCTCGGTCGACGGCGGGACCAGGATTTCGCGGCGGCCCACCTCGCCACCGTCCTTGGATCTTGCCCGCACGATGCAGACCGCCGGCCGCGCCGGGTCGGCCCGGGTCACCGTGATGGTCACCGAAACCGTCTGGTCGTCGACCAGGCGGTAGCCGCCGAGTTCGCCCTTGACGTCCCCCGTGCCGAGCCGGTTGAACGCGACGAACGCCAGGGCCACACCCGCCACCACGATCAGTGCGGTCAACCCGATCGCCACCCGGCGTCGGGTACTGCGGGACAATCGCTGACGCCCGTAGCGGGCGGCGGGACGGTCGATGGTCAAGGTTTTGGCTGCCCGTCGGTCGGTTGCTTCTCCTAGGACTGGAACTATAGGGCGGTGGGCATGAAGGGACGACCTCCGTCGTTGGATGAGACGAGATGACTGAACTGCGATTGATGGCGATACACGCCCACCCGGATGACGAGTCCAGCAAGGGTGCGGCGACGACCGCGCGCTATGCGGCCGAAGGGGCCCGCGTCATGGTGGTGACGCTGACCGGCGGCGAGCGCGGCGACATCCTCAACCCGGCCATGGACCTGCCCGAGGTGCACGGCCGGATCCACGAGGTGCGCCGCGACGAGATGGCCAAAGCCGCCGAGATCCTCGGCGTCGAGCACCACTGGCTGGGATTCGTCGACTCCGGTCTGCCCGAGGGCGACCCTCTTCCGCCATTGCCCGAGGGCTGTTTCGCCTTGGTGCCGCTGGACGAACCCGTGCAGCGACTGGTCCGGTTGATACGGGAGTTCCGCCCGCACGTGATCACCACCTATGACGAGAACGGCGGCTACCCGCATCCCGACCACATCCGCTGCCACGAGGTCAGCGTCGCCGCCTACGAAGCCGCCGCCGACCACGTCCGCTACCCGGATGCGGGCGAACCGTGGGCGGCGTCCAAGCTGTACTACAACCACGGTTTCCTGCGGAAGCGCATGCAGCTGTTCCAGGACGAGTTCGCGAAGAACGGTCAGGTCGGGCCCTTCGAGAAGTGGCTCAAGGACTGGGACCCCGAACTCGACGTGCTGGACGGCCGGATCACCACCAGCGTGGAGTGCGCCGCCTACTTCGCCCAGCGCGATGATGCGCTGCGGGCACACGCCACCCAGATCGACCCGGCGAGCTTCTTCTTCTCCGTCCCGATGGAGTGGCAGGAACGGTTGTGGCCGACCGAGGAGTTCGAACTCGCACGCTCCCGCGTGCCGGTGCAGTTGCCCGAGACCGACCTGTTCACGGGGATAGGAACATGACCGACACGTTCATCTTGCTCGCCGGCCTGCTGGCCGAAGACGGGCCCCGCGACACCGGACCCGACTTCGGCAAGGCGAGCCCCCTGGGCCTCGTGGTCGTCGTGCT
Organism: Mycobacterium sp. BMJ-28; assembly: GCF_054404835.1. Taxonomy (NCBI): domain Bacteria; kingdom Bacillati; phylum Actinomycetota; class Actinomycetes; order Mycobacteriales; family Mycobacteriaceae; genus Mycobacterium; species Mycobacterium sp. BMJ-28. Next base: position 1,227,176 of record NZ_CM136783.1, read on the forward strand.
GCTGCTCATCGGCACCTTCGCGTTGGTGTGGTCGATGAACCGGCACCTGAAGAGGCTGCCGGAGTCGTTCGACCCGGAGCATCCCGAGCCCGACCAAGCCATCGACGAGGGCACGACAGGTGAGTTCAAGGATGACCCGAAGGGGTAACACCCTGGGCGGGTCCAGCAGCCCGTACCTGCGCCAGCACGCCGGCAACCCGGTGCACTGGCAGCAGTGGTCACCCGAGGCGCTGGCCGAGGCCGCCGAGCGCGACGTGCCGATCCTGCTGTCCATCGGTTACGCGGCATGTCATTGGTGCCACGTGATGGCGCACGAGTCCTTCGAGGATGCCGATGTCGCCGCCGTCACCAACGCCAACTTCGTCTGCATCAAGGTCGACCGCGAGGAACGGCCCGATCTCGACGCGGTCTACATGAACGCGACCGTCGCGCTGACCGGCCAGGGTGGCTGGCCGATGACCTGCTTCCTCACCCCGGACGGCCGGCCGTTCTTCGCCGGCACGTATTACCCCAAAGAGGCGTTCCTGCAATTACTCTCGGCGGTCGACGAAACCTGGCGGGAGCGCCGCGACGAGGTGGAACACGCGTCCGACGCGATCGCCGGGGACCTGCGCGCGATGGCCGCCGGGCTGGCCGGCGGGCCCGCCCTGGAGGCAGCGCTGTGTGACCGCGCGGTGGCCGCCGTCCTGGCCGACGAGGACACCGTGCACGGCGGCTTCGGGCGGGCACCCAAGTTCCCGCCGTCGGCCCTGCTGGAGGCGCTGCTGCGCCATCATGAGCGCACCGGGTCAGGCCTCGATGTGGTGGAACGCACCTGTCAGGCGATGGCCCGCGGCGGCATCTACGACCAGTTGGCCGGTGGTTTTTCCCGGTACAGCGTCGACAATGCCTGGGTGGTACCGCATTTCGAGAAGATGCTGTACGACAACGCGCTGTTGCTGCGGGTATACGCGCATGTGGCGCGGCGCACCGGTGATGCGTTCGCGCACCGGATCGCCGACGAAACGGCGCGGTTCCTCATCGACGGCCTCGGCGACGGCGCGATGTTCACCTCCTCCCTGGACGCCGACTCCGCCGGGGTGGAGGGTCTCACCTATGTGTGGACGCCCGGTCAGCTGTGCGAGGTTCTCGGCGACGACGACGGAGCTTGGGCCGCTTCGGTATTCGGTGTGACGCAGGCGGGGACATTCGAGCACGGGGCATCGGTGCTGCAACTCCACTCCGACCCCGGCGACCCCGAACGGTTCGCACGGGTGCGCGCCGCGTTGCTGGCCGCGCGGGCCGGGCGGGTCCAGCCCGGTCGCGACGCCAAGGTCGTCACCGCGTGGAACGGGCTGGCCATCACCGCGCTGGCCGAGGCGTCGGTGGCCCTGAATCGGCCCGAATATCTCAGTGCGGCAACCGATTGTGCGCGCGCACTGCTCGACTTGCATGTGGTGGACGGCCGACTGCGCCGGGTCAGCCTCGGCGCAGTGGTCGGGGACAGCGCGGCCATCCTGGAGGATCACGCGGCGCTGGCCACCGGGCTGCTGACCCTGCACCAGCTGACCGGCCGCTGGCTGCCCGAAGCGACCGCACTGCTGGACACCGCCCTTGAGCATTTCGCCGACGCGGACGGGCGCTGGTTCGACACCGCCGATGACGCCGAGTCGCTGGTGCTGCGGCCCGCCGACCCACTCGACGGGGCGACACCGTCGGGCGCGTCGTTGGCCGCCGAGGCGCTGCAGCTGGCGGCGCACCTGACCTCATCGCAACGCTACGGCGGCGCCGCGTCGGCGTCACTGGCGGCCGCGACGCCGATCCTGGACAAGGCGGCCCGCTCCGGCGGGCACTGGCTGGCCGTCGCCGAGGCCGCGGTCCGCGGACCCATCCAGATCGCCGTCGCCTGCGACTCGCAGGCCTCCGAACTGCTCACCGCCGCACGGGCATTGGCGCCCGGCGGTGCCATCGTGGTCGGCGGCCCCGTCGACAGCTCGGAGTTGCTGATCGGTCGCGACCGCATCGCCGGACGCGACGCCGCGTATGTGTGCCGCGGCCGGACATGCGATCTGCCGGTGACGACGGCGCAGGATCTCGCCGCGGCGCTGAGTCGCGCCGTGTAGCGTGCGGCGCATGCCGACTCCCGAGCAGATCACCGCCACCGTCCACCGCTATCTCGAGCTGGTCGCCAACGGCGCAGCCGACGAAGTCGCCGATCTGTACACCTCCGACGCCACCGTGGAGGACCCGGTGGGCGGTGAGGTGCACATCGGCCGGCAAGCGATCCGCGGCTTCTACGCGAACATCGAGAACGTCAAGGGCAAGACCGAGATCCACACCCTGCGTGCGCTCGGCCACGAGGCGGCCTATTACTGGCAGCTCGCGCTGGATTTCGGCAACGGGGCCGCCATGAGCATCGAGATCATCAGTGTGATGACCTTCGACGCCGACGCCAAGATCACCTCGATGAAGGCCTACTGGGGCCCGGAGAACGTCACCAACTCCTGATCAGCCGGAGAAGACCGCGAACCACATCGCGATGTAGTGGCAGATCGCCGCGACCGCGGTGCAGGCGTGGAAGAACTCATGGTGACCGAACGTCGTCGGCCACGGGTTGGGCCACTTCAGCCCATAGAGCACCCCGCCGATGCTGTACAGCGCGCCGCCGACGATCAGCAGCACCACGGCCGCCACCCCGGCGCCGTCCATGATCGGCCCGATGAACCACGCGGCAACCCAGCCGAGCAACAGGTACAGCGGGACGCCCACCCAGGCCGGCGCCGACGGCCAGAACATCTTGAGCAGCACCCCGGCCGCCGCCCCCGCCCAGACGATCCAGAACAGCACCTCGCCCTTCGACGAGGGCAGTGCCAGCAACGCGAACGGCGTGTAGCTGCCCGCGATGAAGATGAAGATCATCGAATGGTCGAGCCGCTTCATCCACTTGCGGGCGTCGGGGGATTTCCACGTCACCCGGTGGTAGGTGCCGCTGACGGTGAACATCGCCACGATGGTGAAGGTGTAAAGCAGGGTGGACAGCCCCGCGCGGGTGCCCTGCAGCGACCACGACACCGACACCAGCGCCGCGCCCGCGATGAACGCGACGATCGCCGAGTAGACGTGAATCCAGCCGCGGGCGCGCGGCTTGCCCAGGAACTGGGCCACCCCGTCGACCACCGCTGCGGGCAGGTCGCCGGGGTCGTCGACGGGAGTTGTGCCGGCCGCTGCGGACCGGTACGGCTTGTTGGTGTGCATCGGTGTCGCCATGTCACCTCCACTGAACTGGCATGGGGGAGCTTGGTCGCCACAGTAGTCTGATTTTCGTGGAGATCATTCCCCCGCGTCTCAAAGAGCCGGCCTATCGGCTGTACGAGATGCGGTTGCGCAACGAGCTGCTCCGGTCGAAATCCGAACTCCCTCGGCATATTGCCGTGTTGTGCGACGGGAATCGGCGCTGGGCACGTGACGCAGGTTACGACGATGTCAGCTACGGCTACCGCAAGGGCGCGGCCAAGATCGCCGAGATGCTGCGCTGGTGCCAGGCCGCGGGCATCGAACTCACCACCGTCTATCTGCTGTCCACCGAGAATCTCGGGCGGGACCCGGAGGAGCTGTCCGCGCTCATCGGGATCATCACCGACGTCGTCGAGGAGATCTGCGCCCCGGCCAACCGCTGGAGTGTGCGCACCGTCGGCGACCTGGAACTGCTCGGCGAAGAACCCGCCCGCCGGCTGCGGGAAGCGGTCGAGGGCACGGCGAGCACAGCGGTCACCGGCGCGGGTTCGTTCCACGTCAACGTTGCCGTCGGGTACGGCGGCCGGCAGGAGATCGTCGACGCCGTGCGCGCGCTGCTCGGCAAGGAACTGGCCAATGGGGCGAGCGCCGAACAGCTGGTCGAGGCCGTCACCGTCGACGCCATCTCGGAGAATCTGTACACCTCCGGGCAACCGGACCCGGATCTGGTCATCCGCACCTCGGGTGAGCAACGTCTCTCCGGATTCTTGTTGTGGCAGAGCGCATATTCGGAGATGTGGTTCACCGAGGCGCACTGGCCGGCCTTCCGCCGGGTCGACTTCCTGCGTGCGTTGCGCGACTACACCCGGCGCCACCGGCGCCACGGCCGCTAACCACCATGGCCGGGCTGTCGGCGGTCGTCTTCGCACTCAGCTGGTGGCTCGGCTTGTATCTGCTCGCCCGGAATCCCGCCAAGCCGGTGCTGGCGCTGGCCGCCGCCGGACTGACCAGCTTCGCGGTCGTCGTCGCGCTGGACGCGGTGCGGGTGGTGGCGTACACGCCGTGGCTCAGCCAGGTCGAGGTGTACCTCGTCGTGCTGCCGGGGGTGTTCTGGTTCGCGGTGCTGCTGGAGTTGTCCCGCCCACCCGACAATCCACCCCGCCGGGCCCGGGAGGTCGCGGTCGTGGTGGCGGTGGCCGTGACGGCGTTCACCGGCGCCGCGCTGGCGGGCAATGTCGACGGACCGCTGCGGGCCGGGCACTGGGTGATGTTCGCGGCCGTGTCGGTGTCCTCGCTGGGGGCGGTGGCGGCGACGGCGTTGCGGCCGGCCCAGCCGATGCCGGTGGTGCGCTTCGTGGTGGTGGCCACCTTGTTCTTCGCGCTCGGCAACGCCATCCTGATCATCCCGCTGGGCCTGGTGCCGAGCTGGCTTGCCTTGGCCTCCACCGGGTTCGACGTGGCGCTGCTCGGGGTGGCCGTCGCGCTGTCCGACGCGTTCGACGAGGGCCAGGCCCTGCGCGCGGACATGCTGCGGTCGTTCGCGGCGACGGCCGTGGTCGCCGTCGCGTTCGGCACCCAGGCGCTGGTCGGGCTCGCCGTGGCGGGCCCGACCGCGCTGACCGCGCTGACCGTGCTTTTGTTCACCAGCGTTGCGGTCGCCGTCACCATCAACGTGCTCGCCGATCCGCTGGCCGGGGTGCTGGACCGGGTGACGTTCTCGCGGTCCCCGGAGCTGCGTGCCGATCGCGCCGCGCTGCGCCGCACCGAGGCGGCGCTGCCGCTGCGGTCGGACAGTCCGCTGGACCGCGTCGACGACGAGACGTTCGTGCGGCTGACCCGCCGCGCGCTGGGCCACTACGGCGACCTGTCCAAGTTGGTGGCCAGCCCGCTCACCGCGCTACCGGCGATCGATGCCAGGCTGGCCGCCCGCGGCGTCCCGGATCAGCCGCTGGAGCGGGCCAACGAACTCAAGGCGCTGCTGGCCGACCGGATCGCCGCACTCAAGCCGCGCGACGCCGGTGACTTCGGCACCAGTGAGCAATGGCGGCACTACAACTCGCTGTACTTCCCGTACGTGGCCGGCGTGCGCGCGTACGCCCAGAACGCCACCGCCTCCGGTCTGGATCCGATCGCGCGGCAGGCCTGGCAATGGCTGGTCACCGAGGTGCCCCAGCGCTCACTGCACAACTGGCAGAACGCGGCCGCCCGCGTCATCGCCGCGGACCTGCGCGGCGGACAGGTGGCGCACACGGGCTGACCTGCGGTTGGCAGCGTCTGGCAGCGACGGGTGCAGACCTGGCAGCGGGTTTCTCGCAGTGTGGGTGATGTCCACCCCTCAACGAAGAGGAGCCCGACATGACCGCCTCCCTCACCCGGCCGGCACTGACCGACAGTTCGGACTCGCTGCTGCGGTTCGTCATGCGCGCCGACGCCACCGGGTGTGGCGGCACCGGTCTGTTGATCGCCTTCGCCGCCGATCCGCTGTCCCGGCTGTCGGGGTTGTCGGCGGCCTCGGAGTGGATCGCCGGCGCGGCCCTGGTGCTCTACGGCGTTGTGCTCTACGTCCTGGCCGCGGCACCCGGGCTGCGCCTCATCGGTACCGGCGTCGTCGTCGCCAACGTGGCCTTCGCGGTGCTGGCGGTGGCCGTACTGGTGGCCGGCGTGCTGCCGCTGACCACCGCGGGCGTGGTGATGACGCTGGCCGTCGTCGCGGCCACCCTCGGCTGCGCGGGACTGCAATACCTCGGAGTGCGCCGGCTGGCGTGACTCCCGCCGGAACCGGTGCGGGGTCGTCCCGCTAGAGGTTGGCGTGATGCCCCCGCACCGGCTTCTCCTCACCCCCCAACAGGAAGGAACGTTCGATGACCACTTTCACCGCCCCCACCACCCACGCCAGGGACGGGCTGCTCCGCTTCGCCATGCGTCTGGACGCAGTGCTGGTGGGAATCACCGGAATCCCGTTCGTCGCAGCCGCCGGCAGGCTGTCCTCGCTGACCGGCGTGCCGGTCGCCGTCGAGTACGGGCTCGGGGTGTTTTTCCTGCTCTACGGCGTCGTCGTGTACCGACTGGCCGGACTGCAGCGAGTGCGCCCCGGCGCCATCGCCACCATCACCGCCAACGCGCTGTTCACCGTCGGGTTCGTCGGTCTGGCCGAAGCCGGTGTCTGGCCGCTGACCACCTGGGGGTACGCGCTGTTGTTCGGTGGTGCGCTGTACACCGCTGTCATCGGAAGCGTGCAGTACGCGGGACTGCGCCGAACCGTCAGAGCTTGCGCAGCCGCAATCGGTTGATGGAATGGTCGGAGTCCTTGCGCAGCACCAGGGTTGCCCGCGGCCGGGTCGGCAGGATGTTGTCGATCAGGTTCGGCCGGTTGATCGAATGCCAGATGTCGCGGGCGGCGAACACCGCCTGCTCATCGGTCAGCGTCGAGTAATGGTGGAAATGCGAGGCCGGGTCGGCGAAGGCGCCGGCCCGCATCGACAGGAACCGGGAGATGTACCAGCCCTCGATGTCCTCGATGCGGGCGTCGACGTACAGCGAGAAATCGAACAGATCCGAAACCATCAGTGCCGGACCGGTCTGCAGCACATTGAGGCCCTCGAGGATGAGGATGTCGGGCTGGCGGATCAGTTGCTGCTCATTGGGCACGATGTCGTAGAGCAGGTGCGAATACACCGGCGCGCCGGCGACTTCGGCCCCGGACTTCACCGCGGTGACGAATCGCATCAGTGACCTGCGGTCGTAGCTCTCCGGAAACCCTTTGCGGTGCATCAGGTTCCGCCGAGCCAGCTCGGAGTTGGGGTAGAGGAAGCCGTCGGTGGTCACCAGGTCCACCCGCGGGTGGTTCTCCCAACGGGCCAGCAGGGCCTTGAGCACGCGGGCCGTGGTCGACTTGCCCACCGCGACACTGCCTGCCACCCCGATGACGAACGGCACCGGGGTGTCGGGGGTCTGCTCGCCGAGGAACTCCGAGGTGGCGGCGAACAGCCGCTGATGGGCGGCGACCTGCAGGTGGATCAGCCGGGCCAGCGGCAGATAGACCTCTTCGACCTCCAGCAGGTCGATCTGCTCGCCGAGGCCGCGCAGCCCGAGCAACTCGGGCTCGGACAGCTCCAGTGGGGTGGCCATGCGCAGTGAGCGCCATTGGGCTCTGTCGAACTCCACATATGGGCTCGGCTCACTCGGCCGCGGCATGCGGTCAGTCTTACATCTACGGTTGTGGTCATGGACGCCGGTACGGATTCAGAGGCCCTGATTCGCGAATATCTGCTTCTCGGTCTGCGCTTCGACCGGGTCGAGGAGGGCTATGTGGACTCCTTCACCGGCGATCCGCACCTGCGCCGTCAGGTGGCCGCCGAGCCCGCACCGGATCCGGCCGACCTGGCCCGGCAGGCGCAGCGGCTGCTGACCCAGGTGCCCGGCAGCGGACTGAACGGGCAGCGCGCGGATTACCTGTCGGCACATCTGCGGGCACTGGCCTGTGCGGGACGGAAGTTCGCCGGGGAGCAGGTCGGGTTCGTCGAGGAGGTGCGCGAGTATTTCGACGTCGACATCGTGAAAGGCGATCCGCAGCGGTACCGCGACGCGCACCGCCTGCTCGACGAGGTCGTCGGCGGCTCCGGGTCGCTGGGCGAACGGATGCATGCCTACCGCAGTGGCGAGGAGATCCCGCCGGCCCGGCTGGAGGAGTGCATCCACGCCTTCTCCTCGGCGTTGCGTGACCGGGTGCGGGCCACCTACCCGCTGCCGGAGGCCGAGACCATCACCTACGAGGTGGTCACCGACAAGCCCTGGTCGGGCTTCAACTACTACCTCGGCGATTACAAGTCCACCGTCGCGGTCAACGCCGACCTCAAGCAGCAGATGTCGAATCTGCCGCGGTTGGTCGCGCACGAGTCCTACCCCGGCCACCACACCGAACACTGCAGGAAGGAGGCCGGCCTGGTGGCCCGCGACGGGCAGGCCGAGCAGACCATCTTTCTGGTCAACACCCCGCAGTGCCTGATGGCCGAGGGGTTGGCCGACCTGGCGCTGTATGCGACCGTCGGCCCGCAATGGGGTCCGTGGGCCGCCGAGATCTACGCCGATCTCGGGCTGCGGTTCGACGGGGAGCGCGCCGCAGCCGTTTCCGAGGCCTCCGCGGCGCTGGCCGATGTGCGCCAGGACGCGGCGCTGATGCTGCACGACGAGCACCGCGACGTCGACGAGGTGGTGGCCTATCTGTCGACGTGGCTACTGACCACCGAGACGCGGGCCCGGCAGATGCTGAAGTTCCTGTCGTCCCCGTTGTGGCGGGCCTACACCAGCACCTACGTCGAGGGATACCGGCTGCTGCGCGGCTGGCTGGACGCCCGCCCGGTCGAGGTGTCGCTGACCGAGCGGTTCGGCCGGCTGCTGGACGAGCCGCTGATCCCGTCCGCCCTGCGGGCGGCCTGACGACCGGGTAATCGGCGTCGTGGTGGGGCGATAAGCTGTGGGCATGACTGCAGATTCGACCGTCAGTGCGCCCGGCGCCGACTACGCCGCCACCGCGAGCGAGGCCTACCGGGCCGCGTTGCAGGTCATCGAGCAGGTCGAACCGCGGGTCGCCGCGGCCACCCGCAAAGAGCTTGCCGATCAACGGGATTCGCTGAAGCTGATCGCCAGCGAGAACTACGCCTCCCCGGCGGTGCTGCTCACCATGGGCACCTGGTTCTCCGACAAGTACGCCGAGGGCACCGTCGGGCACCGCTTCTACGCGGCCTGCCAGAACGTCGACACCGTGGAGGCGCTGGCCGCCGAGCACGCCCGTGAACTGTTCGGCGCGCCCTACGCCTACGCCCAGCCGCATTCGGGTATCGACGCCAACCTGGTCGCGTTCTGGGCCATCCTGGCCACCCGCATCGAGGCGCCCGGCCTGGCCGAACTCGGGGCCAAACACGTCAACGACCTGTCCGAGGCGGACTGGGAGACGCTGCGCAACAAGCTGGGCAACCAGCGCCTGCTGGGCATGTCGCTGGACACCGGTGGGCACCTCACCCACGGTTTCCGGCCCAACATCTCGGGCAAGATGTTCCACCAACGCAGCTACGGCACCGACGCCGAAACCGGCCTGATCGACTACGCCGCCGTCGCCGCCGCCGCCCGCGAGTTCAAGCCGCTGATCCTGGTCGCCGGTTACTCGGCCTACCCGCGCCGGGTGAACTTCGCCAAGATGCGCGAGATCGCCGACGAGGTCGGCGCCACCCTGATGGTCGACATGGCCCACTTCGCCGGATTGGTCGCGGGCAAGGTGTTCACCGGAGACGAGGACCCGGTGCCGCATGCCCACGTCACCACGACCACGACGCACAAATCGCTGCGCGGTCCGCGCGGCGGTCTGGTGCTGGCCACCGAGGAGTACGCACCCGCCGTCGACAAGGGTTGCCCGATGGTGCTCGGCGGACCGCTGAGCCATGTGATGGCGGCCAAGGCGGTGGCGCTGGCCGAGGCGCGTCAGCCGTCGTTCCGCGAGTACGCCCAGCGCATCGCCGACAACGCCAAGGCGCTGGCCGACGGGTTCCTCACCCGCGGGGCGCGGCTGGTCACCGGCGGCACCGACAACCATCTGGTGCTGCTGGACGTCACCTCGTTCGGACTGACCGGGCGGCAGGCCGAATCCGCGCTGCTGGACGCCGGCGTGGTGACCAACCGCAACTCCATCCCCGACGATCCCAACGGCGCCTGGTACACCAGCGGTATCCGGTTCGGCACGCCGGCGCTGACCACCCGCGGGTTCGGCAGTGCGGACTTCGACAAGGTCGCCGAGTTGGTCGTCGAGGTGCTGAAGAACACGTCGGCGGAAGGTTCGTCGAAAGCCAAATACCGACTGGCCGGGGACACCGCCGACCGGGTCAAGGCCGCCTCCGCCGAGTTGCTGGCCGCGAACCCCCTGTACCCGGGGCTGACGCTCTGAGCATGGGTGAACGACACATGTCGGGCAATTTCAAGAAACCTGTGTACGAGGGTTACAGTAACCTCATGGCACAGAAAGAGCCTCCGGTCGCCAATGCGCTGACCCTCGAGTTGGAGCCCGTCGTCGCCGAGAACCTGGCTCGCCATCTGGCGACCGAGGAGCCGTGGTACGGGCACGACTACGTACCGTTCGACCAGGGCGAGAACTTTGCCTTCCTGGGCGGTAAGGACTGGGATCCGTCCCAGGTGACGCTGCCCAAGTCGGTCACCGATGCCTGCGAGATCCTGCTCATCACCAAGGACAACCTCGCCGCGCACCATCGCGAGATCGTCGAGCACTTCATCCTGGACCAGAAGTGGGGCCGCTGGATCGGCCGCTGGACCGCCGAGGAGCACCTGCACGCCATCGTGCTGCGCAACTACCTGGTGGTCACCCGCGAGGTCGATCCCAGCGCCAATGAGGACGTCCGCGTCGAGCACGTGATGAAGGGCTACCGCGCCGACCAGCTGACCCAGATCGAGACGCTGGTCAACCTCGCGTTCTTCGAGCAGTCCAATGCGGTGTTCTGCCGCAATCTGGAAGCCCAGATCACCGAACCCACGCTGAAGGCGCTGTTCGGCAAGATCGCCACCGATGAGGAGCGCCACGCGGTGTTCTTCGGCAACCTGGTCGCCCATGTGGCGCAGACTGCGCGTGCGGAGACGGTGTCGGCCGTCGCGAGCCGGGCGGCCGCACTCGGCGTGGTCGGTAGCGATATCGACGCGTACGGGGACAAGGTCGCCACCGTCGCGGCCGCGGGCATCTTCGACGAGGACGCGCTGCGCACCGTGATCGCCGATCGGATCGGCGGCTGGGGACTCGCCGAGGAACCAGAGTTACGAGAGTTCACCCGCGCGTAACCTGTTGTGCCGGTTGGCGCGGCGCGCCTGCCGCGCGCGGTGTGCGCACCGGGAGTAGCGTCGCAAGGGATGGCTAGCGAATTGCTTTGCTGTCCGGGCGGTACCCGAACGTTTCAACAAGAACGGGACCGGCCCCGGTCCTGGTGCCGCAGCGCCCGCCGAATTGCCTTCGCGGGGCCGCGCGGGCTGAGGAGCGCCTCGTGACTGATTCGCCGATCCGGACTTATGTGCTCGACACTTCCGTGTTGCTGTCCGATCCTTGGGCGTGCACCCGCTTCGCAGAACATGAAGTGGTTGTCCCGCTTGTGGTCATCAGTGAACTGGAAGCCAAACGGCATCATCACGAACTCGGCTGGTTCGCCCGACAAGCGTTGCGGCTGTTCGACGATCTACGCCTGGAACACGGTCGGCTGGATCAACCGATCCCGGTGGGAACCCACGGTGGGCGCCTGCACATCGAGCTCAATCACAGCGATCCGACGGTCCTGCCGGTGGGTTTCCGCACCGACACCAACGACGCCCGGATCTTGACCTGCGCGGCCAACCTGGCCGCCGAGGGGAAGAACGTCACCCTGGTCAGCAAGGACATCCCGCTGCGGGTCAAGGCCGGCGCCGTGGGCTTGACCGCCGACGAGTACCACGCCCAGGACGTGGTGACCTCGGGCTGGACCGGCATGAGCGAGATCGACGTCAGCGCCGAGGATATCGACGCGCTGTTCGCCGACGGTGAGCTCGACCTGGCCAATGCACGAGATCTGCCGTGCCACACCGGCGTTCGACTGCTGGGTGGTAGCTCCTCGGCGCTGGGCCGGGTGAACGCCGACAAACGGGTGCAGCTGGTGCGCGGTGATCGCGAAGTGTTCGGCCTCCGGGGAAGGTCAGCCGAACAGCGCGTCGCCCTCGATCTGCTGCAGGACGAATCGGTCGGCATCGTGTCCCTGGGCGGGAAGGCCGGCACCGGCAAGTCCGCGCTGGCGCTGTGCGCCGGCCTGGAGGCGGTGCTGGAGCGCCGCACCCAGCGCAAGGTCGTGGTCTTCCGTCCGCTGTACGCCGTCGGCGGCCAGGACCTGGGCTATCTGCCCGGCAGCGAGAGCGAGAAGATGGGGCCGTGGGCCCAGGCGGTCTTCGACACCCTGGAAGGCCTGGCCAGCCCGGCGGTACTCGAAGAGGTGCTCAGCCGTGGGATGCTGGAAGTGTTACCGCTTACCCACATTCGCGGCCGTTCGCTGCACGACTCATTCGTCATCGTCGACGAGGCGCAGTCGCTGGAGCGCAATGTGCTGCTGACCGTGCTGTCCCGTCTGGGAGCCGGGTCGCGGGTGGTGCTCACCCACGACGTCGCCCAGCGCGACAACCTGCGGGTGGGCCGGCATGACGGGGTGGCGGCGGTGATCGAGAAGCTCAAGGGGCATCCGCTGTTCGCCCACATCACCCTGATGCGCAGCGAGCGCTCGCCGATCGCCGCGCTGGTCACCGAGATGCTGGAGGAGATCACCCCGGAAGCCCTGCCCTGACCGCAGTGATTTGGGCGCGTTTACCCGCGCTGACCGCGGGTAAACGCGCCCAAATCGCCAGCCGGTAGGCTGCTTGGGTGTCGCGACATGCCTGGCTGTGGACCGTCGTCGGGGTCGTCGCCGCCATTGCGGTGCTCATCGTCGGCGGGCTGTCCGGGCACATCCGCCGCGACGATCCCGATGTGGTGAACTGCGCCGAGGTCAAGTGCATCGCGCTGACCTTCGACGACGGCCCTGGCCCGTACACCGACCGATTGCTGAAGATCCTGGCGGACACCGACTCCAAGGCGACGTTCTTCCTGATCGGCAACAAGGTCGCGGCCAACCCCGATGGCGCCAAGCGCGTCGCCGAGGCCGGGATGGAGATCGGTAGCCATACCTGGGAACACCCCAATATGACGGCCATCCCGCCGCAGGCGATTCCCGCACAGTTCAGTAAGGCCAGTGCCGCCATCGAGGCGGCCACCGGCCAGCGCCCGAAACTGGTGCGCACCGCGGGCGGTCTGATCAACGACGCCGTCCTGGCCGAGGCCGCCAAACAGGATTTGGCCGACATCAACTGGGATGTCATCCCGTTCGACTGGTACAACGACGCCAACACCGCGGCCACCCGCTACATGCTGATGACGCAGGTCAAGCCCAATTCGGTGGTGTTGTTCCACGACACCTATTCCTCCACCGTGGATCTGGTCTACCAGTTCATCCCGGTGCTCAAGGCCAACGGCTACCACCTGGTCACGGTCAGCCACATGCTGGGTGAACGAAAACCGGGCACCAGCTACGGCAGTCGCGAAAACGGCGCGCCCGCAAACGATCTCACCGATATCCCGGCCGCCGAGATCCCGTCGCTGCCGGCCACGCCGTCACCGGCGCCGATGCCGAACTTCCCGATCACCGATATCCCCGGGGCGAACTCCGGAGGGCCCAACAACGGGGCCTGACGCACTGACCTGGTGATGTTTAGCCGCCGGCGCGAGGCGGTTACCCGTTGTGAGGCTGCTCGATCCCCGCAACGGAGGAGAAGAACATGACGGGTTCGGTACAACACTTCGTCGGCGCCACGGCGTACGACGCATCCGGGCACAAGATCGGCAAGATCCACGAGATCTTCGTCGACGCTTCCACCCGCGAACCGAAGTGGGTGACCGTGAACCACGGTCTGTTCGGCATGTCATCGGCGTTCGTCCCGCTCGCGGGTGCGCACTGCGACCGCAACGCGGTGAGGGTGGCCGTGGACAAGGCCACCGTCAAGCAGTCGCCCAGCCTGCGGGTGCGGGCGGGGATCACCCCGGAAGAGGAACACCGGCTGGCCCGGCACTACCACCTGTCCGACACGCCCGCACCCGCCCCGCAACCCCCGGAGCGCCCGGCCGGGCGGCACAGCGCCGGGATCGACATCGCCACGGCAGCGGCCGGCATCGGTGGCACCGCCTTCAACACCGCGGCGCACACCGCTCACCCCGACGAACCATCGACCCGACCGCAACGGTGAAACACCGGGCGTTCGCCGGCCAAAGGTAGCGTCGCCCCATAGGATTTCGCGGTATGCACACCGGCACCGCGCTTGCCCTGACCGTGCTGGTGCTGATGTACGCCGTGATCTCCGGTCTGGTCAACAGGTGGTATCTGGCCCCGGCACTCGTGTTCATCCTGATGGGCATGGTGCTGGGGCCCTTCGGTTTCGACGTGATCGCCGCCGACGACACCCGCACCTTCAACACCGTGGCCCAGTTGGCGCTCAGCGTCATCCTGTTCAACCAGGCGGCGTCGCTGGACCTGGCGGCCGCCGTGCGCCGCGGCCACGCCACCTTCCGGCTGCTGATCGTCGGTATCCCGCTGGCGCTGGCACTGGGCACGGTCACCGCCCTGGTGCTGCTGCCGGTGCTGCCGGTGTGGGAAGCCGTATGTCTGGCCGCCGTGGTGGCCCCCACCGAGGTGGCGTTGATCGACGCGCTGTTGGAGGACCAGCGCATCCCCGAACGGGTGCGGCACGCGCTGTCGGTGGAGAGCGGGTGTTACGACGGGTTCGCGCTCGCGGCGGCGCTCGCGGCGCTGGCGCTGGCCTCGGAGCGCTCGGACGGGGATCTCAGCCGCTGGGGCTGGTTCCTGGTGCACACCGAGCTGGTGTCGTTGCTCATGGGCGCCGCGATCGGGGTGGCCGGCGGGGCGATCATCATGGCGTCCCGGCGACGCAACTGGATGAACGACACGTGGGCCCAATTGGCGACCGTGGCCATGGCTTTGGTGTGTTTCGGGATTGCCGAACGGGTGCATGCCAGCGGTTTCGTGGCGGCTTTCGTCGGCGGCCTGGGTTACGCGGCCGTCGCGCGCCACGCGGATTCGCAGGTGCCCACCCAGGTGTCCGATGCAGTGGGCCAGGTGCTCGAGCTGGTGGTGTTCGCTATCTTCGGCGGCTACGCCATCTTCCTGGGCTGGCGCGAAACCGACTGGCGCACCGTGTTGTTCTGTGTGGTCGCGTTGCTACTGGTCCGCCCGATCGCGGTGCAGCTGGCGCTGCTACGCACCGATGTGCCGATGCGCAGCCGCCTGTTCATCGGGTGGTTCGGTCCGCGCGGGATCGGCACCCTGGTGCTCGGACTGCTGGTGATCGGGCACGGCGAGATGCAGAATTCCGCCACCATCACTCAAGCGGTGGTGATCACCGTGACGCTGAGCCTGCTGCTGCACAGCCTCACCACGTGGCCGGGCATCAGGTTCGTCGCACCCGACAGGCTGGCCTCAGAGCCGCGAGTGTGAATGCCACGACGGAATTCTTGAGAAAGCGTCGCGACATTCACACTCGGCAGACGTTGGTCAGTTGCCCGGCTTGACCTTGGCCATGGCCAGCACGTCGAGGCGCTTGTCCAGCTCGGCCTCCGACAGTTTGTCACCGATCAGGCCTCGGTCGATCACCGTCTGGCGGATCGTCTTGCGCTCCTTGAGGGCTTCCTTGGCGACCTTGGCGGCTTCCTCGTAGCCGATGGCCGAGTTGAGCGGTGTCACGATGGACGGCGACGACTCGGCGAGCTCGCGCAGGTGCGCTTCGTTGGCCACCAGGCCGTCAATGCACTTGGCCGCGAACAACTTCGAGACGTTGGCCAGCAGCGTGAACGACTCCAGCACGTTGCGGGCGATCACCGGGATGTAGACGTTGAGCTCGAACGCACCGGACAGGCCGCCGACGGTGACTGCGGCGTCGTTGCCGATCACCTGCGCTGCCACCTGGGTGACCGCCTCGGGCAGAACGGGATTGACCTTGCCCGGCATGATGGAGCTGCCCGGCTGCAGGTCCGGCAGCGCAATCTCGCCCAGACCGGTCAGCGGGCCGGAGCCCATCCAGCGCACGTCGTTGGCGATCTTGGTCAGCGACACGGCGATGGTCTTGAGTGCCCCGGATGCCTCGACCAGCCCGTCGCGGGCGGCTTGGGCCTCGAAAGAGTCCTTGGCGGTTTGCAATTCGGCGATCCCGGTCTGGGCGACCAGCACCTCGACCACCTTGGCGCCGAACCCGTCGGGCGCGTTGAGGCCGGTGCCGACGGCGGTGCCGCCGATGGCCAGCTCACCGAGGCGGGGCAGGGTGGCCTTGACCCGCTCGATGCCGGCCTCGATCTGGCGGGCATAGCCGCCGAACTCCTGGCCCAGGGTGACCGGCACCGCATCCATCAGGTGGGTGCGGCCGGACTTCACCACGGTGCGCCACTGCTTGGCTTTCACCGCGAGCGACTCGTGCAGAATCTCCAGCGCCGGGATCAGGTGGCGCACAGCGGCTTCGGTGGCGGCGATATGAGTCGCGGTGGGGAAGGTGTCGTTGCTGCTCTGCGACATGTTCACGTCGTCGTTGGGATGCACCGTCACACCGCCCGCGGCGGCGATCGACGCGATGACCTCGTTGGCGTTCATGTTCGAGCTGGTGCCCGAGCCGGTCTGGAACACGTCGATGGGGAACTGCTCGTCGTGCAGGCCGTCGGCGATCTCACCGGCGGCGGCGATGATCGCGTCGGCCTTCTCCGGGGCCAGCAGCCCCAGGTCCTTGTTCACCTGTGCGCAAGCACCTTTGAGCAGTCCCAGGGCACGGATCTGGGTCCGCTCCAGGCCGCGGAAGGAGATCGGGAAGTTCTCCACCGCACGCTGGGTCTGGGCTCGCCACAGGGCCTTGGCCGGAACCCGGACCTCTCCCATGGTGTCGTGCTCGATCCGGTACTCAACTTCGTTCTCGACTGCGCTGTCGGTCATCTGTGTCCTTTACTCGGAAGGGGTCAGGGGAGAGGGTGTGCTGCGGACAGGTCCCCGGTGAAGTCCACCGCGGAATATTCGTTGAGCTTGGCAAGGCGGTGGTACGCCTCGATCATCCGGACGGTGCCGGACTTGGACCGCATGACGATCGACTGGGTGGTACAGCCGCCACCGGAGTACTGCACGCCCTTGAGCAGGTCGCCGTCGGTGACGCCGGTGGCGGAGAAGAAGACGTTCTCGCCGGAGACCAGATCCTCGGTGAACAGCACCCGGTCCAGGTCGTAGCCGCGGTCCAGCGCCTTCTGCCGCTCGTCGTCGTCGGTCGGGGCCAGCTGGGCCTGGATGGCGCCGCCCATGCACCGGATCGCCGCGGCGGCGATGATGCCCTCGGGGGTACCGCCGATGCCGACCAGCAGATCGGTGCCCGAACCCGGGCGGCAGGCGGCGATGGCGCCGGCGACGTCGCCGTCGGAGATCAGCCGGATCCGGGCGCCGGCTTCCCGGACGTCGGCCATCAGCTGCGCATGCCGGGGACGGTCCAGGATGCAGACCGTGAGGTCGGCGACGCTGGAGTTCTTCACCTTGGCCACCCGCTTGATGTTCTCGGCGATCGGGGCGGTGATGTCGATGACGTCGGCGGCATCGGGGCCGACGGCGATCTTGTGCATGTAGAACACCGCCGACGGGTCGAACATGGCGCCGCGCTCGGCGACCGCGAGCACCGAGATGGCGTTCGGCATGCCCTTGCTCATCAGCGTGGTGCCGTCCACCGGGTCGACGGCGAAGTCGCACTCCGGCCCGTCACCGTTGCCGACCTCTTCCCCGTTGTAGAGCATCGGGGCGTTGTCTTTCTCGCCCTCGCCGATGACCACCACACCGCGCATCGAGACCGAGTTCACCAGCTCGCGCATGGCGTCGACGGCGGCCCCGTCACCACCTTCCTTGTCGCCGCGACCGACCCAGCGACCGGCGGCCATGGCCCCGGCCTCGGTGACACGGACCAACTCCAGGGCAAGGTTCCGGTCGGGGGCTTCCCGGCGTGATGGCGTCATGGGCCAGATTGTCCCATTAGCGGCTCTCAGTTTGGGAACTGGGATACTGGCAGTCATGACCAGCCCGCGGGAACCCGAGACCGACACACCGATCATGGTGCCGGTGCCCGCGCCCGCCAAGAACCGGCTGCTGCAGGACGGCCGTGACATGTTCTGGTCGATGGCCCCACTCGTGCTGGTCTGCATCGTGCTGGCCGGAGTGCTGGGCATGTGTTCGTTCCAGCCGAACGGGCCCGGCGCGGGCCCCGCGCCGCACTTCGACGCCGCGGCCGCCCTGAAGGCCGACGCCGAGGCGCTGCGGATACCCATCAGGTTGCCGGCGCTGCCGGCGGGCTGGACGGCGAACTCCGGGAACCGGGGCGGAATCGACGGCGGCCGCGTCGACGCCGCGACCGGCCGCAAGGCCCGTGCGGTCACCTCGCGGGTGGGCTACCTGTCGCCGGGCGGCATGTACATGGCGCTCACCCAGAGCGACGCCGACGAGAACGCGCTCGTCTCGTCCATCAACACCGACCTGGTGCCCACCGGTGCCCAGGATGTGGACGGCGTGAAGTGGGTGGTCTACGAGCCCGGCGAGGGTGAGCCGGTGTGGACGACGCGGTTGCCGGATGGCGCGCAACTGTCCATCACCGGCGCCGGCAGCGCCGACGAGTTCCGCGTGCTGGCCAGGTCGGTGCAGACGGCCAGGCCACTGCCGGCCTAATCGCCCGCCGTCGGCGGTGAGCTGGCCGGCGCCGGGATTCCCGGCCTGGTCCGGCGGGCGGCCACCCGGGCGTATGCGATCAGCCGTTTGAGCCGGCCGGGTCGCTTCGGCTCGTCGTCGTTTTCCGTTCCGACGTCCATCGGGACGCCCTGGTAGACCCACAGGTACACGCTGATGGTGGTGACGATGACGATCATCACCACAGGTCCGATGACGATGCCGAGAAAACCGAACATGGTGATGCCGGCGAAGACGGACAGCAGCATCAGCGCCGAGTCCAGCCGGGCCTCCTTCGGGACCAGGATGGGCCGCAGCACGTTGTCGATGTTGGTCACCACCAGCAGGTGGAAGACGACGACGAAGATGCCGCCGGTGACGTTGCCGAACAAAGCCATGCCGATGCCGAAGGGGATGGTGACGATGCCGCCGCCGAGCGGGATGACCGACAAGGCGGACAACAGGATGGCGAAGATGAAGAACCCGTCGTGGAATCCGGCGATGTAGATGGAGATGGCGCCGGCCACCCCCTGGGCCACGGCGATGACGAACTGGCCCTGGACGGTGCCACGGACCATGGCCGCCATCTTGGCCAGGTACAGGTCGGTGACTTCCTCGCCGAGCGGGTTGAGCCGGACGATGAGCAGCCGCAGCTCGTCGCCTTTGACCAGTATCGAGATGAAGACGTAGAGAAAAATGACGGCGGCGGTCAAACCCCCGAACAGGCCGCCGGCGGCGCCCTGCAGGAACTCCAGACCCCACTGGCCGGCCCGCTGCGCGAAGGTGACCACCCACTTCTGCAGCGACTCCGCGGTGATGTTCGTGCTCGACAGGAACGGCACCCGGTCCAGAAGGTCGTTGACCGCCCGCAGCGAGCGGTCACCGAGCGAGCTCAGATCCGTCTTGCCCACCCAGTCGGCGACGCTGCGGACCATGACGCTGATCTGCACCACCCCGATGGCGACGGCGCCGGCGATCGGCACGATCACGATGGCCAGCGCGGCGAGCAAGGTGAACGTCGCGGACAGTCCGCTGCCGAACTTCTTGCCCAACCGTTCGTAGATCGGATGGAACAGGTAGGCCACCACCGCGGCCACCACGATCAGGATGAAGTAGCCGCGCAGGAAGTACGCCCCGAAGGCGATGGCGACCACGGTCGCGATCGCCAGCGCCCGCTTCTGGGTGACGGTGAACTCGGTATGCACGCCAGCTATTTCACAGGATCGATCACTGTGCCGCGAGCTTGGCGATATGCCCGAGCAGATCGGGGTAGCGCTTCATGTGGGATCCGCCGTTGAGATCGAGCACCTCGCCGGTGAGCCAGGAGGCCTTGGTGAGGAACACCACGGCCTCGGCGATGTCCTCGGGGGTGCCGGCCCGGCCCAGCGGGGTGTTCTCCACGTACTCCTCGACGACGCCCGGCACCAGTGCCGCGCCCTCGGTGAGCGGGGTGTGCACGAACCCCGGTGCGACCGCGTTGACCCGGATTCCGCGCGGTGCCATCTCGAGCGCGGCGACCTGCGTCAGCATCGACAAACCGGCCTTGGCCGAGCAGTATGCGCTCATCCCGGCCGCCGGCTGGCGCCCGTTCAGCGACGATATCGACACCAGCGAGCCACCATCGACCAGGTGCCGGCCGGCGTGCTTGGCGACGATGAACGACCCGTTCAGGCAGACGTCGATGACCGCGCGGAAATCCTCGGCCGCCATGTCCACGATCAGACCGATATTGGAGAATCCGGCGCAGTTGACCACCGCGTCGATCGCCCCCGTCGACTCGAAAAGCGCTGCGACCGAGGGCTCGTCGACGACGTCGACGACAGCGCAGGTGTGGGGTGTGCCGAGTTCGGTGGCGCGGGCCACGGCTCCCTCGGCGTTGCGGTCGGCGATGACGATGCGGTAACCCTCGGCGGCCAGTGCCCTGGCGCAGGCCCACCCGATGCCCGAGGCGCCGCCGATGACGATGGCCGTCTTACCCGCCGCCCCGGAAGCCGTTGCTGTCATGCGCCGGCCTCCGGTCGTGGGTCGCCCCATTTGGCTTGGATCGCTTTCCACGGATCCGCGTATCGCTGACCGGTGCCGTGATACGCCGTTCGGCGTTGCAGAATCTGGCGGGCCAGTGGTGCGATCAACCGCAGCAGCGGGCGCTTGAGGCCCGAGTTCTCGGCCGTCTCGATCAACATGTCCGGCCACGAATAGTGCTGGAAGCCAAGCACTTCCTGGGACCGGGTGGTGTCCATCCAGTCGGTGTTGAACCAGCCCGCGTCATCGTCGGGGTTGCCCTTGAGGCCGGTCGGCAGCCCGCCGACCAGCCCGAGCGCGGCGGCCATGGCGGGCGCCACATCACCTTGGCGCAGCCGGTGGGTGCCGTCGTCGCCGCCGATCAACAGGGTTTCGCCGATGGCGTCGGCGGTGGTGGCGGCGGCGAAGGCCCAGGCCACATCTCGCACGTCGACGGTCTGCAGGCGACCGTCGGTCGGCAGCATGCCTTCGAAGTAGAAGTTGTCGATCTTCATGTAGGAGCCCGGGTTGGCGGTCAGCACCCCGCCGAGTCGCAGGATCACCCAGTCCAGCGTGCTGGACCGCACCAGGGCCTCGGCCTTGACCTTGTGGTCGCCGTAGATATCGGCGGGGTTGACCGGGGTGTCGCCCGTCAGCACACCGGCGACGGTGTGCGGGTTGCGCGACCCGTACACCGCGACACTGGAAGCGAGGACAAAACGTGGTGGTGCGGAAAGCTTTTCGGCGGCGGACAGCAGTGACGCGGTGGCGCCGACATTGACCTTCGCGGCCAGCCCGCGGCGCTGATAGATGAACGGCGGGATGACCGCGGCGAGGTGGATGATCGCCGACGGCGCGGTATCGGCGACCAGCGCGCCCACGGCGGACGGGTCGGTGAGGTCGGCCCAGCGCACCGTGACGCCGACCGGCAGCGCCGCGGCGGCCTTCTGGTTGCCCGGCGTGTCGAGGTCGGTGGCGACCACCCGCCGACCGTCGGCGGCGAGGCGGTGCACGGTGGCCGAACCGACCAGTCCGAAGGCGCCGGTAACCAGCACGGTGTCGGTCATACAGCCTCCATCGAGGGTTTTAGAACGTGTTCCAACCCTAGCGAACGGGAGACATCCCGCTCACCCGATCCGAAGATCCAGCCGGGCCGGGCGGCCGGCGCAGTGCCCGCGCCGCCCGACAAAGCCGTCGTCCCCTCAGTTCGTGACGCACCGGAAGCCGATGTGGCTCATCCCGGTGTCCACCATCTGGGGCCGGCGGGCGGCGGGGCGGTAACGCATGCAGTAACTGTCGGCACACAGAAATGACCCGCCCTTGATCACCCGGCGCGGGATGCCGAACTGCGGGTCCCGACTGTCGGATGCGCAGCACGGCCGGCTGTCTCGATCGGGGCCGTACCAGTCGGTGGTCCACTCCCAGACATTGCCGGCCATATCGAAGAGCCCGTATCCATTGGGCTCGAAACTGCCGACCGGCTTCGTTGTCCCGTAACCGGTTTCGGGTAGGTAGGGGAACTCGCCGTGCCAATAGTTGGCCAGCCGCCGGCCGGCGGTCTCCGGTTCGTCACCCCAGGTGTAGGTGGCTGCGCGCAGCCCACCACGAGCCGCGGTCTCCCACTGCGCCTCGGTGGGTAGCGCCAGGCCGGCCCAGCCGGCGTAGGCCGCGGCGTCCTCGAACGCGACGTGCACCACCGGATGCTGCTCGCGGCCCGTCAACGAGGACCGGGGGCCGCGCGGGTGGTTCCAACTGGCGCCCGGGGTCCACATCCACCACTGGTTGAGGTGGCGCAGGTCGACCGGACCGTCGGTGCGCCGGAACACCATGGATCCGGGCACCAGGTTCTCCGGCGGCGCGCCGGGGAAATCGGCGGGGTCCACCGGGCGCTCGGCGACGGTGACGTACCCGGTCTCGGCCACGAACTGCGCGTACTGCGCGTTGGTGACCTGATGGCGCTGGATCCAGAATCCGTCCGTTCCGACCTCGCGGGCCGGGCCTTCCTCGGGTTCGTGGTCATCGGAGCCCAGCAGGGTCGTCTGGGGCGGGATCCACACCAGATCGTCGCCGAGATCGACGTTCTGCCGAGAGTTGCTCGCACTTTCTGGCCCATTCGTGGGTTTGGGCACCGAGGGGTCGCCTGGGATGTCAGGCAAAGACCCGTGCCCAGTCGGTGCGGATGCTGGCCACCGTCCAGTCGGCGGCGCCGGCCAGTTCCAGTGCCTTCTCGGCACCCGCGGTGTATGCGAACTCCCGCTCGTCGTCGTCGTGATTGATCAGCAACCGAAAACCATTGGTGTACTGCAACATCTCGATGTCACCGTTGGAGTTGCCCGCCGCGAAGATGGGGCGCCGCCCGACCCGGCCCCAGATGCGGACGGGTTTGACCGGTCCGTCGTCGAGGAATTCCGGTGTCGCCGTCGTCTTGAGGTGACCGTCGACGAAGTCCAGACCCACCGAACTGCCGATCACCCGTTCGGGCGGGATGCCGTACATCTGCGTGGTGATCGGCCGCATGAAGTCGCGGCCACCGCCGGAGGCAATGTAGTTGGTGAACCCGTTGGCCTCCAGGTAACGCAGCAGTTCCAACATCGGGACGTATCCGCATGCGGTGTACGGCCGCTGCAGGGTCGGGTGTCGCGCCGCGTCGAAGAACTCCTTCACCCGCTGCGCGTGCTCCTCGACAGGAAAGCCGGCGTAGGCCGAGAGGATGCCCGCCGCAAGGACTTTGAGCCCGGAGTCATCGCCGTTGTAATGCTTCGTCACGACGTCGCCGAACCAGGCCAGGTCGCCCGCGACCGCAGCCCGATACGGCTGTCGGCCGGCCAGCTCCGAATCCGCCGCGGCCTGCTCGGCCAGCCGACGCACCAGGAAGTCGAGCTGGACGTAGGCGGGCTTCTCCACCCACAGCGTGCCGTCGTTGTCGAAGACCGCCACCCGCTCCTCGGGCGGGATGTCGGCCGCGGCGCGGCCCACGAAGTCGATGATCGCCGACTTGGTGGGGCCGTCGGTCCAGGACTGCAGATCGGTCACGTTCAGCCCCCGCGGGTGGCGAGGAACTTCTCCAGCTCCTCGACCGCGTTGTTGATGGTGAACGACGCGGGCTCCTGGCGCGGCGGGAATTCCTTGAACGTCTGCAGGAACTGGGTCGCGATCGCCGAACCGTAGAGCACCAGATAGATGCGGTCGATCACCCAGTCCCAGTACGTGTTCGAGGTGATGTCGGCGCGTTCGTACGGGTCGGTGCGCAGGTTGAACAGCTTGGGGGCGCGCAATTTGGTGAACGGTTCGAACCAGATCTCCAGCGTGCCCTGGCGGCGCTGCTCCTGGAAGACCACCTTCCAGTTCTCGGCGCGGATGCCGAGCACATCGCAGTCGTCGGAGAAGTAGATCATCCCGCGCCGCGGGCTCTTGTCCACCTCGCCGGTCAGATAGGGCACCAGGTCGTAGCCGTCGATGTGCACCTTGTACGTCATGTCGCCGATGGTGTGCCCGGCCTTGAGCTTGTCGACGATGTCCGGGTCGCCGGCGGCGGCCAGCAAGGTGGGCAGCCAATCATGGTGCTGCACAATCTCGTTGGACACCGAGCGGGGTTTGATCTTTCCGGGCCAGCGGATCAACTCGGGAATGCGGAAGGCGCCCTCCCAGTTGGTGGCCTTCTCGCTGCGGAACGGGGTGGTGGCGCCGTCGGGCCAGCTGTTGGCGTGCGGTCCGTTGTCGGTGGAGTAGATGACGATGGTGTCCTCGGCGATGCCGAGCTCGTCGACGAGGTCCAGCAACGTGCCGACGTTGCGGTCATGGTCGATCATCGTGTCGTGGTACGGCGACTGCCAACGGCCGGCCTGACCGAGGCTTTCGGGCTTGGTGTGGGTCCGGAAATGCATGTGCGTCATATTCATCCAGACGAAGAACGGGGTGTCCGCCTCGTGCTGGCGTTTGATGAAATCGACACAGGCGCCGGTGGTTTCGTCGTCGATGGTTTCCATCCGCAGCTTGGTCAGCGGCCCGGTGTCCTCGATCCGCTGCTTGCCCACGGGTCCGTAACGCTCGTCCACCTCACCGCTGTCCTCGTCGGTCGCCCAGGAGTGGATCACCCCACGTGGCAGCAGGCGCGCACGCATGATCGGCGCTTCCTCTGCGGTGGGGTAGTCGGCGTTCTCCGGCTCTTCCTCGGCGTTGAGGTGATAGAGGTTGCCGAAGAACTCATCGAAACCATGTGCTGTCGGCAGGTATTTGTTGAGGTCGCCCAGGTGGTTCTTGCCGAACTGGCCGGTGGCGTAGCCCAGCGGCTTGAGCAACTCGGCGATGGTCGGGTCCTCCTTCTGCAGGCCGATATCGACACCGGGCATGCCCACCTTGCTCATCCCGGTCCGGTAGACGCTCTGCCCGGTGATGAACGATGCCCGCCCGGCGGTGCAACTCTGCTCGCCGTAGGAATCGGTGAACAACATGCCCTCGTCGGCGAGGCGGTCGATATTGGGGGTGGAGTAGCCCATCAGTCCACGGCTGTAGCAGCTCAGATTCGAGATGCCGATATCGTCGCCCCAGATGACCAGGATGTTGGGTTTGGCGTCAGGCATCGTGACTCCTCTGGTTGGCGTCTTTGCCCTCGATGCTAGGGGAACGGTCCGCCATATCGGGCGTTTCGGCATGTTTGGTACGACGGCGGTCGATGCGCAGAAGATCGATGAAACGTGTTAGCTGACAGCGTTTTACGCTCTCCGCGCGCTGCGCCCGAGGGTGACGGTGCGATTTTGCTAGGGTGGGGTGATCGCAGGTTCCTCGCGTGCCGAGATTTTCCGGCACCATCTGCGATGGCACTGCCCCTAGACGGGAACGTGGCCAATGGCCGATGACGATTCAGGGGCCGGGCTCGCAACCCGCCTGGCGCTGTCCAACCATCCGGGCGTGCAGGGGACGGTGGGCGGTGCCTGGTGGCCGCCCGATCGTCGGCTCGGTACCGGATTGCAGGATCTGGTCGCCGTGCTCGGGCTGCGGATCGGTCCGGTGCGGCGCGTGCTGTATGACCCGGCCCTGTGGGAGAACGCACCGGCTCGCCTCATCCGCGGCTCCACCTCGGTGGCGGTCGACGCGTATTCGCTGATTGCCCGCGACACCGTCTACCTGATGGGGACCCACGACCGGCACTCGTTGCTGTACGTCGTGCCACCGGGATCGACGGAGTTGGACGCCTGCCGTGTGCTGACCGCGGTCGCAGCCGCGGACGCCCCGCTCAGCGTGCCGATGCTGCGGGCCATCCTGGCCGGTCAGGCCCGCCCGCGGTAGCCGGCTTTTGCTCGTTCCGCGTGCCGTGTCGTAAGCTGGTCTACAAGTTTCCCCGGTTCTGTAGACGCCGCGCGGGAAACCAGAGGCCGGGACGCTACAGCGTCGCCGGCCTCGTCCAGTTCTACGGGCGGTCGGAATCGGTACCGCCGACTCACACGCGCGCGGGTTGACCGGCCTTGCTCGCCATCTGATGGAACAGGTCGGTGTAGTACGAGAGGCTTTCGGCGGTGGCCTGCTCGGTGGTGAACAGCGGCCGATAGCCCAGGTCGCGCTGCGCCTTGGCCACCGAGAAGTAGTTGTTGAGGTAAAGGCGTTCCACCGCAAGGGGTTCGATCAACGGCTCGGGGATGCCGAACTTGAAGTGCAGCCACTGCCAGGACATCATCGCCTTGTGTACCAGCCGGCCGGACACCCGGAAGGTGGGCAGCGGGCGTCCGCAGGCCTCGAGCACCGGTCGGGCGAACTCGAACATGTTGATCGGTTCGGCGTCGTTGATGAAGTAGGCCTGCCCGGGCGCGCTGCCGCCGGGCACCAGGTGCTGGGCGGCCAGGATGAACCCGTGAATCAGGTTGTGTACGTAGGAGTTGTCCAGCTTGATGTTCTTGTTGCCGACCAGCACCTTGACGTGTCCGGCGAGCACATTCTCGAACACCTTGCGGAACATCGTCTGGTCGCCGCGGCCCCAGATGCCGCTGGGCCGGATGGAACAGGTCAGCATGCCGTGCTCGGCGTTCTCGGCGAGCACGAATTTCTCGGCCACCACCTTCGTTTCGGTATAGAGGTCGTTGAAACGGGTTGTGTAGGGCAGTGTTTCATCGCCGTTGACGATGTCTTGGCCGCCCATCACCACGCTGTTGGATGCGGTGTACACGAAGCGCGCGACACCCGCGGCCTGTCCGGCGCGCACCAGGTTCTTGGTGCCCTCGACGTTCACCGAGAAACTGCGCTGCCGGTACTCCTCGGTGACCGAGGCGCCGCCCATCAGGTCGATGATGGCCGCGGTGTGGAAAACGGTGTCGATGCCGTCGACGGCTTTGCCGACATCGTCGGTCGAGGTGATGTCACCGACGACGGTCTGCAGCTTCGGGTGGTCGGGCAGCGGGGACGGCACCCGGTCGAAGGAGCGCACCTGGTGTCCGCGCTCCAGCAGGGTGGTCACCAGGTTGGCGCCGACGAAACCGGAGCCCCCGGTCACCAGAACGCGGCCCAATTCAGTCGTCAGTGATGCATCGCCCATGACGAGAGCATAAATGAAACGTGTTCCAGTTTTAAAGCCCGCCGGGGTCGCCGGCCCACACTGGTTGCGTTGTCAATCTTCCTCGGTGGGGGTCGACCCCAGCGCGTCTTCGACTCGCTTACGCGCTCCGGCCAGGTGTTCTTCACACCGTTTGGCCAGTTCTTCGCCTCTTTCCCAGAGCTTGAGCGAGGCATCGAGGTCGAGCCCGCCCTGCTCGAGCGTGCGCACCACCTCGACCAGTTCGTCGCGTGCCTCTTCGTATCCCAATTGACTAATGGGCTTCATCGGATCCCTCGCTGGTGGTGATGATGGCGCCGTCGGCAACGCGTACCCGCAGCCGGGTACCCGCCGGGGCGTCGGTGATGGACCGCAGGACCGGCGCCTGCCCGCTCAGTACCTGGACGACGGCGTAGCCGCGGGCCAGCGTCGCCGCCGGCCCCAACGTCGACAACCGTGCCGTCAGGTGCTCCAGCCGGTCGCTCTCGGCGGCGAGCAAACGGTTGATATCGCGGCGGGCCGCCGCGCGGGCGCGCTGCACCTCGTCGGCCCGGGCGTCCAGCGCCAGCAGCGGTTGGGCCAGCACCGGCCGGGTCCGCAACGCATCGATGCGGTGCTGTTCGCGTTGCACCCAGTGCCGCAGCGACTGCGCGCCGCGCCGGCGCATATCGTGCACCAGGGCCTGTTCTGCGGCCGCATCGGGGACCACCCGCTTGGCGGCGTCGGTCGGCGTGGCGGCGCGGAGGTCGGCCACCAGATCGCACAACGGATTGTCCGGCTCGTGGCCGACCGCGCTGATCACCGGAGTGGTGCACGCCGAGATGGCGCGGCACAGCGTCTCATCGGAGAACGGCAGCAGATCCTCCACGCTGCCGCCGCCGCGGGCCAGCACGATGACGTCGACCGCGGGATCGGCGTCGAGGGCCTTGAGCTCCTCGACGATCTGGGGTACCGCGTTGGGTCCTTGAACCACGGTGTTGCGCACCGCGAACCGCACGGCCGGCCACCGTGCGGACGCGACGGCGATGACATCGTGTTCGGCCGCCGATGCGCGGCCGGTGATGAGGCCGATGGTGCTGGGCAAGAACGGAATCGGGCGTTTCAGGCGTGGGTCGAACAGGCCCTCGGCATCGAGCAGCCGGCGCAGCCGCTCGATCCGGGCCAGCAGCTCACCGACGCCGACGGCGCGAATATCGGTGACGCGCAAGGAGAACGTGCCGCGTCCGGTGTAGAAGGCGGGCTTGCCGTACACGATCACCTGGGTGCCCTCGGCGAGTTTCACCGGGGCGTTCACCACCAGATCCCGCGCACACGTGATGGTCAGCGACATGTCCGCGGCCGGGTCGCGCAGCACGATGAAGACGGTCCCGGCGCCGGGGCGCATGCTCAGCTGGGCGATCTGCCCCTCCACCCAGACGGTGCCAAGGCGATCGATCCATTTGGCCACCCGGGTGGCCACCGCGCGCACCGGCCAGGGGTTCTCCGGTGACTGGCCGGGATCGCTCACTTGGCCGTCGCGCGGGTGATCCTGTTGGCGAGCAGTGTCTGGAACGGGGCCCGGGCCTTGGTGGCCTCCTCATAGGCCAGCAGGGCCTCCAGCTCGTCGACCTTCAGGGACGTCAGCCGGGCGCGCAGCTGCGCCAGCGTCAGGGCGTCATAGCCGAGGTCGGCGACGACGGCCGGGGCCGAGCCGTTGGTGCGCGCCTTCGGGGCGGGGTCCGCCGGGCGTTCCGGCTCACCTTCGCTGTACAGGGCGAACCTGCCTTCGGTGCTGCGGGCGACGGGGATGTCGGTGGCGCCGTCGTCGACATCGTCGGGCTCATCCTCGTCGAATGTCGCCCACTCGGGCTGCTCGTCCTTCGGCGGGAACAGCTCTTCGAGTGTCTCGTCGCCGCGGATCACCAGATCGGCGACATCCTGCTGCACCTTCATCACCAGATGCGCGACCTGGCTGGCCACCGTCATGGGGTAGGCGAGGATGGTCTGCGGGAGCTTGCGGGTCTCATCCAGGGCGGTCACCGCAACCCCTACCAGCAGTCGGACTCCGTATGGTGCTGTCGACATGGGTGCCAGCCTACGGCTGGCCCGGCACCGGGGCGGGTCAGTACCCTGGAAGGTATGCCGCCAACTGTGAACATGGGTATTCCGGGCGCTGCGAGCTCGGTGAGTTCAGGTGTGGCGGGCAAACGCGTCCTGCTGGCCGAACCGCGAGGTTACTGCGCCGGCGTGGACCGTGCCGTCGAGACGGTGGAGCGCGCGCTGGAGAAGCACGGTGCGCCGATCTACGTCCGCCACGAGATCGTGCACAACCGCTACGTCGTCGACACGCTGGCCAAGGCCGGCGCCGTTTTCGTCGAGCAGACCGATGAGGTGCCCGAAGGCGCCATCGTGGTGTTCTCCGCGCACGGTGTCGCGCCGACCGTGCACGTCGAGGCCGCGGCCCGCAACCTGAAGACCATCGACGCGACGTGCCCGCTGGTGACCAAGGTGCACAACGAGGCCAAGCGGTTCGCCCGGGACGACTACGACATCCTGCTCGTCGGCCACGAAGGCCACGAGGAGGTCGTCGGCACCGCGGGTGAGGCCCCCGATCACGTGCAGGTGGTGGACAACCCCGACGCGGTGGACAAGGTGACCGTGCGCGACCCGAACAAGGTCATCTGGCTGTCCCAGACCACGCTGAGCGTCGACGAGACGATGGAGACGGTGCGCCGGCTGCGGGAGAAGTTCCCGACGTTGCAGGATCCGCCCAGCGATGACATCTGCTACGCCACCCAGAATCGCCAGGTCGCGGTGAAAGCCATGGCCCCGGAGTGCGAGCTGGTGATCGTGGTCGGGTCGAAGAATTCGTCGAACTCGGTGCGCCTTGTGGAGGTCGCGCTGGGCGCCGGTTCGCAGCATGCCTACCTGGTCGATTACGCCGACGATATCGACTCGGCCTGGTTCTCCGGGGTGACCACGATCGGTGTGACCTCGGGTGCTTCGGTGCCCGAGATCCTGGTGCGGGGTGTGCTGGACCGGCTCGCCGAGTACGGCTACGGCACCGTGCAGCCGGTCACCACGGCCAACGAGACGCTGGTGTTCACGCTGCCGCGGGAGATCCGCCCGCCGCGCTCGTAGCTTTCAGCGGTCGTCGTCGCTGCTGCGATACCGAACCCGGGAAACCGGGTGATGACTGGGGTTGGCCGGGGGACGCGGACGCTCGTCGTACCGCGGATCGCGACCGTAGGGGTCCAGGCCTTCGGGGCGGCGTGGCCGCTCGTAGTAGTCGGCCGGCTCGTACGGGGCCGGGGCGCCGCGGCGCGGGTCCCTGCTGGACGGGCGCGGACGGCGCGGCTGGCGGACCGGATCGACCGGTGCTTCGGTTTCGCGACGGTTGCGGACCGGACGTTCCCGCGCGGCCATCCGTTCGCGGCGGTCCACGGCTTCGGCCGACGCGGCGATGTCATTCTCCGGCGGTCTGGTGTGCCGCGCCCGGGACGGTTCGCCGGCCCGCCCGGTGCGGCGGGTGGCCGCCGATGCTGCGGACCGGTTGGGCCTGCGGGCGCTGCTCCGGTGCGGTGGCGCTTCGGCAAGCTCCTCGTCGGTGTCGTCGGCGGCGGGCGATGTCTGGGCGAAGCGACGGGCGACGCGCCTGGCCGGCGTGGCCGATGCCGCCGCGGCGGTGACATGGGTGGCCGGCTTGTCCGGCCACAGGCGCCGGTTCGACGCGCCGAGGTACCACCGCACCATCCCGATGACCAGCACCGTCGCGGCGGTGAAGAACATCAGCGGGAAGCGTTCGATCAGCGGGTATCCGCAGTTGATCAGGATGTCCTTGACCCCGCCGATCTCGGCGGTGTGGAACAGGAAGTAGGCGCTGGGCACCGCGACGAACAGGATGAGCGGGGGCTGGATGACGGCGGTGAACAACGCCGACTGGCGGACCGCCAGCACCGCCAGCAGGCAGCCCAGTACGTAGCACGTCGCGAACACCGCGCCGAGCTCCTTGTCGCCTGCACCGGCGTCGAAAGCGAAACCGATGGCGGTGAAGATCACCGCGATCACCACGGCGCTCCACCACGGCAACCCCGGAACACGGGGGAGAGCGGAGCGGTCGATCACCGCATCCGTCTGCTCTGCGGGCTGACCTGACACACATCGACCGTACCGGCTTCGGCTGCCGGTGTGCGGCCAGCACGCTGTGGCAAGCCCCTCAACTTCCTTCTTCTAGACTCTGGAGTCCGTGAGCTTGAACCTTGGAATCGTCGGTTTACCGAACGTCGGCAAGTCGACGCTATTCAACGCGTTGACCCGCAATGACGTGTTGGCCGCCAACTACCCGTTCGCGACGATCGAACCGAATGAAGGGGTCGTCGCGCTGCCCGACCCGCGGCTGGATGCGCTGGCCAAGGTGTTCGGCTCGGAGAAGACCGTGCCGGCGCCGGTGACGTTCGTCGATATCGCCGGCATCGTCAAAGGCGCCTCCGAGGGTGCCGGGCTGGGCAACAAGTTCTTGGCCAACATCCGCGAGTGCGACGCCATCTGCCAGGTGGTGCGGGCGTTCGCCGATGACGACGTGGTGCACGTCGACGGCCGGGTGGACCCGCGGTCGGACATCGAGGTGATCGAGACCGAGCTGATCCTGGCCGATATGCAGACGCTGGAGAAGGCCGTGCCGCGGCTGGAGAAGGAAGCGCGCACCAACAAGGACCGCAAGGCCGTGCTGGAGGCCGCCGTGGCCGCGCAGGCGGTGCTCGACACCGGCAAGACGCTCTTCTCGGCCGGCACCGATGTGTCGTTGTTGCGCGAGCTGAACCTGATGACCACCAAGCCGTTCCTGTACGTGTTCAACGCCGACGAGTCGGTGCTCACCGATGAGGCCAAGCAGGCCGAGTTGCGTGCGCTGGTGGCCCCGGCCGATGCGGTGTTCCTGGACGCCAAGATCGAATCGGAGCTGATCGAGCTCGACGACGAGTCGGCCGCCGAGCTGCTGGAGTCGATCGGGCAGACCGAGCGTGGCCTGGATGCGTTGGCGCGGGCCGGTTTTCACACGCTGAACCTGCAGACCTACCTGACCGCCGGGCCGAAAGAGGCGCGGGCGTGGACGATTCACCGTGGCGACACCGCCCCCAAGGCGGCCGGGGTGATCCACACCGATTTCGAGAAGGGTTTCATCAAGGCCGAAATCGTGTCCTTCGACGACCTGATCGAGGCCGGCTCGATGGCCGCCGCGAAGGCCGCAGGCAAGGTGCGGATGGAAGGCAAGGATTACGTGATGGCCGACGGGGATGTGGTGGAGTTCCGCTTCAACGTCTGACGGATGCCCCGAGTGTGGGGGTTGTGCGCGCAATCGGCGGGGATGCCGCGCATAGGGCTCACACTCGGTCGGCGGAGAAGCAGCCCTTCCGGCTGGACACGTGTCCAGCTATCGTGACCATCACATCGATGGAACGGAGATGGGCAGAGATGAGCAAGGTACCGAGCCGCCGGGCGCGATTGGCGCACGCGTCCAAGCACGCCGAATTGTGGAACGCGGGCAAAAAGGACGAGTGGGTCGCCTCGTGGCGGACCATCTGCCCTGGCGAGGTCCGCATGTTCGATCCCGTCGGCACCGAGGAGAAGCACGGTTTCGCCGCCGCGACATCAGACGCCTTCGACATGTTCCAGTCGATCCTCAAGATCAACATGATCACCGTTCAGGTCAACGGCAATGAAATGGCTTGGGTCTGTGAGAACCACTTCGGCACCGAACCGAACGTGGGAATCGCGCACAGCATCGAAACGTTCGCGTGGGACGACGACGGGAACCTGCTCATCAAGACCTACTACCCGATGCCGGAATCCGTTGGTGGCGAGGCTGATCCGTATGCCCACCTGTTGGAGGGGCAGACGTAGTCGAAGCCCGCTACGCCAACCTGCCCGCGGCGGCGGCAGCCGCTCCGGTGACCATGCCGTTGAAGGTGTAGAGGCCATGTGCCAGCGTGGAGAGCAACGTAGCCGGCGAGCCGTCGCAGATGCTGTCGGCGGGTGCGCACAGATCCAGCGATTTGCCCGTGTAGCGCGGTGAGATGTTCGCGGCCGGAGCACCGTACTGGGACAGCAGCGCCGCCGTCGGCCGACCGAAGAGCACCAACCCGGCGACGTGGTCGTGCACCTCGGCGGGGATGTCCGCGGTGGTGACATAGGCGGCCACCGCCGCGCCCTGGGAGTACCCGCCGAGAAGGATCTTGGTGTTCGGGCAGTTCGCGGCCGTGGCCTGAACGTGTGCGGTGGCGTCGTGCACACCGTCGAACATGGTGGCCGGAAAGACCGCCCGATCATTGAAATCGCTGGTGGCCGGATAGTTCACCGGGTAGACGCCGATGGTTTTGCCCGGGGCCTGTGCGCGCAGGGCATCGATGAAGGCCTGCCCGACGGCGCCGACGCCGGGCGGCTCGCCGCTGCCGCGGGCAAACACAACCTCGGCATCGGGGCATGGTTCGGCGGAGGCGGTGGGGGTGGTGCCGGTCGCCAGCGTCGAAGCGACCAGCGCGCCGATACCGACCAACTGGCCTAACTGGCGCACACGGCGAAAACCCATGTGGTCGATGCTAGCGCCGGCGCCGTTCCGGGATGCCGTTCACCGTGACGGCGTGGGCCGTTCGGGCGCAATCCCGAACCGCTTCCGCCCGTCCTGACGTGCGGGTATTCTCGGCGCAAGGCCCGATGGCCAGCGAGTAGTTGACACTGGCGTCAGGAGCGTGAACGTCGTGGCAGACAAGACGAGGTCGGTGAAGCCGTCGCGAAGTGCGTCGGTCGTCCCGGCGCGCGCTGCTCACGAGTTGATCGTCGCCGGTCAGACACCGTTGCGACGGTTCGTCGCGGAGAGTTGGCAGCGCAGCCTGGCCACGGGCGTGGACCCCGACAGCGGCGCCAGGGAAGCCGCCGAGGCCGCGCGGCTGTCGGAACTGCGCAACGGTCACCCGTTGGCCGTCGCGCTGCCGGTCATCCGCAAATTGCTGGTGGAATATGCCGTCGACTCCGGAGTCGTCGTGGCGGTCACCGCCGCCGACGGCACCATGCTGTGGGTGGAAGGGGACGTCGAGGCGTGTCGCAAGGTGGCCGCGATGAACTTCGTGCCCGGCGCCGACTGGAGCGAACAGGGCGCGGGCACCAACGCCCCCGGCACCGCGCTGGCCCTGGACCGCGAGGTCCAGATCGACGGGCACGAACATTTCTCCCGGCTGGTCCGGCCCTGGACATGCACGGCGGTGCCGGTGCACGATCCCCTCACCGGGCTGCCGGTGGGCAGCATCGACCTCACCGGGGGATCGGCCATCGCATCCGCGCAGACGCTGGCCCTGGTGCGGGCTACCGCGGTGGCCGTCGAACATCGACTTGCCTTGGCCTACAGCAAGACTCCCGCCGCTGCGGCGGAAACGGTGGGGCGTCTCACCGTGCTGGGCGCGGACCGGCCGTGCTGGCACACCGTCGACGACAGCGGCCGGCCACGCTCGCAGCAGCTGTCCGGCCGGCATGCCGAGATCCTGGTGCTGCTCCTTCAGCACTCCGAGGGGTTGAGCAGCGATCACCTGGCGATGCTGCTCGACGAACGCGAGCTCGATTCCGTCACCATCCGGGCGGAGCTGTCGCGGCTGCGCCGCATCGTCGGGCCGGAGATGATCGGCTCGCGTCCGTACCGCCTGCTCGGGCCGATGGACAGTGACATGGGTGAGGCCTTCGCCGCGCTGCGCCGCGGCGATGTCGGCGCCGCGCTGGACAGCTACAGCGGGTTGCTGCTGCCCCGGTCCGGCTCGCCGGCGGTAGCCCGGTTGCGCACCGAGTTGAGCGCGAGCCTGCGCGGCGCGGTGCTGGCCGCCAGTTCGGCCGGCGATTCGCACGTCCTGCGCCGGTGGCTGGACCTTCCCGAGGCGCGCGACGACCGCCACGGCTGGCAGACGTTGCACGACCACCGCGGCGCCGACGAGCTGACTCGCGCTCAGACCCGTGGCCATCTCACCGCGCTGGACACCGCGCTGTCCTGACGTTGCACCAACGTTGTGATTTTTCCCAACCGTGCTGCAACGGGTTGCAAACTACCTTGAGTGACGATCGACACATTCATTCTTAGGGCAGGAGATCAACTGTGACTGTTTACGCGCGTCCGGGTTCGGACGGTTCGTTGATGTCGTTTCGTTCGCGGTATGCGAATTTCATTGGTGGTGAGTGGGTGGCGCCGGTGGGGGGTCGGTATTTCGAGAATCCGACGCCGGTGACGGGGCAGGTGTTTTGTGAGATTCCGCGTTCGGATGAGGCGGATGTGGAGTTGGCGTTGGATGCTGCGCATGCGGCGGCGCCGGGGTGGGGTAGGACCAGCCCGGCGGAGCGGGCAGTGATCTTGAACAAGGTCGCCGACCGGATCGAGGAGA
This sequence comes from Mycobacterium sp. BMJ-28, assembly GCF_054404835.1. Lineage (NCBI taxonomy): Bacteria > Bacillati > Actinomycetota > Actinomycetes > Mycobacteriales > Mycobacteriaceae > Mycobacterium > Mycobacterium sp. BMJ-28. The sequence goes on from NZ_CM136783.1 coordinate 1,262,632, forward strand.
ATCTGGAGTCGATCGCGCTGGCGGAATCGTGGGATAACGGTAAGCCGATCCGGGAGACGCTGAACGCGGACATCCCGTTGGCGGTGGATCATTTCCGGTATTTCGCCGGCGTGCTGCGCGCCCAGGAGGGGTCGCTGTCGCAGATCGATGAGGACACGGTGGCCTATCACTTTCATGAGCCGTTGGGGGTGGTGGGTCAGATCATTCCGTGGAATTTCCCGATTTTGATGGCGGTGTGGAAGTTGGCGCCGGCGTTGGCGGCCGGTAATGCGATTGTGCTCAAGCCGGCTGAGCAGACTCCGGCGTCGATTCTGTTTTTGTTCGAGGTGATCGGGGATTTGTTGCCTGCGGGTGTGGTCAACATTGTCAACGGTTTCGGGGTGGAGGCAGGTAAACCGTTGGCGTCGTCGAATCGGATCGCCAAGATCGCGTTCACCGGGGAGACGACGACGGGGCGGTTGATCATGCAGTACGCCTCGCAGAACCTGATCCCGGTCACCCTCGAACTCGGTGGCAAGAGCCCCAATATTTTCTTCAGCGATGTGTTGGCGACCGATGACGCGTATCAGGATAAGGCGTTGGAGGGGTTCACCATGTTCGCCCTGAATCAGGGTGAGGTGTGTACGTGTCCGTCGCGGTCGTTGATCCAGGCCGATATCTACGACGAGTTTTTGGCGTTGGCGGCGATCCGGACGAAGGCGGTGCGCCAGGGGGATCCGTTGGATACCGAGACGATGATCGGTGCGCAGGCTTCCAATGATCAGTTGGAGAAGATTCTGTCGTATATCGAGATTGGTAAGGGTGAGGGTGCGCAGGTGATCACTGGTGGTGAGCGCGCCGAGTTGGGTGGGGATCTGGGTGGTGGGTTTTATGTGGCGCCAACGATTTTCACCGGTAGGAACGATATGCGGATTTTTCAGGAGGAGATTTTCGGGCCGGTGGTGGCGGTGACGTCGTTCGCTGATTATGACGAGGCGATCTCGATTGCCAATGACACCTTGTACGGGTTGGGTGCTGGGGTGTGGAGTCGTAACGGCAACACCGCGTATCGGGCGGGGCGTGATATCAAGGCCGGTCGGGTGTGGACGAATTGTTATCACCAGTATCCCGCGCATGCGGCGTTCGGTGGGTACAAGCAGTCCGGGATCGGCCGGGAGAATCACAAGATGATGCTCGATCACTACCAGCAGACCAAAAACCTGCTCGTCAGCTACAGCGAAAGTGCCGCGGGCTTCTTCTGATTGGGCGACCGCTGGTCGCATTCTGATCTGCTGATCGGGATGTGACCAGCGGTACCGCTGGACAACCAGCACGGCATCCGTCACACTATTTTAAAGGTTGGAAAACCAACCTTAAGGGGCAGTCTCACCCCAGCCCGTCCGCCGCGCATCGGCCACGACGCGGCCTTGTGAGCACAGACGTCAATCGAGGGAGTGGAAAGTGACGACAAGTCACGGCGCGGTGGAGGAGCATCTCGAGAGCGCCGGTTATCTGCAGAAGCGGCAGCTCAAATCGGGTAGCGCCGGCTGGATTCTGCTGGCCGGGCTGGGCGTCAGCTATGTGGTCTCGGGTGACTACTCCGGCTGGAATTTCGGCCTGGCGCAAGGTGGATTCGGTGGATTGGCCATCGCCGCGGTGGTGATCGCCGCCATGTACCTGGCCCTGGTCCTGGGTATGGCCGAACTGTCCTCGGCGCTGCCGGCCGCCGGCGGCGGCTACACCTTCGCCCGCCGCGCTCTCGGCCCATGGGGTGGATTCGCCACCGGCACAGCGATTCTCATCGAATACGCGATCGCGCCCGCCGCCATCGCGACGTTCATCGGCGCCTACGTCGAATCGCTCGGTTTGTTCGGCATCACCGACGGCTGGTGGGTCTACCTGGCCGCCTACGTCCTGTTCATCGGCATCCACCTGTCGGGCGTCGGTGAGGCGCTGAAGGTGATGTTCGTGATCACCGCGGTGGCGTTGGTCGGCCTGGTGATCTTCGCCGTCTTCGCCGCCGGGCAGTTCGACGCCGCCAATCTGACCAACATCGCACCCACCGATGCCACGGGTGCATCGGCATTCCTGCCGCACGGCTATATGGGTATCTGGGCCGCGATTCCCTTCGCGATCTGGTTCTTCCTGGCGGTGGAAGGCGTGCCCCTGGCCGCCGAGGAAACCGCGAATCCCGAGCGTAATGTCCCGCGCGGCATCATCGCCGCGATCACGGTGCTGCTGGTCAGCTGCGCCGCCGTGCTGGTCCTGACCACCGGCGCCGGCGGTGCCGAGCAGATGTCGTCGTCGGGTAACCCGCTCGTGGAGGCGCTCGGCGGCGGCGCGGCCGCCAAGGTGGTCAACTACATCGGCCTGGCCGGCCTGATCGCCAGCTTCTTCTCCATCATCTACGCCTACTCCCGCCAGTTGTTCGCCCTGTCGCGGGCCGGATATCTGCCAACGCGACTGTCGGTCACCAACTCTCGCAAGGCGCCCACCCTCGCGCTGATCGTTCCCGGTGTCATCGGATTCGTGCTGTCGCTGACCGGTAAGGGTGCGCTGCTGCTCAACATGGCGGTCTTCGGCGCCGCGCTGAGTTACGTGCTGATGATGGTCAGCCACATCGTGTTGCGCTGGCGTGAACCCGAGATGCGCCGGCCGTACCGCACGCCCGGTGGTGCCGTCACCACAGGTTTCGCACTCGTCATCGCGGTGTTCGCGGTCATCGCGACCTTCCTGGTGGACAGCGTCGCCGCGTTGTCTTGCCTCGTCGTGTTCGCCGGTTTCATGGGATACTTCGCGGTGTACAGCCGGCACCGGCTGGTGGCGAACTCGCCCGATGAGGAGTTCGCGATGCTGGCCAAGGCGGAGAGCGAACTCACATGATTTACCGGCAGCAGGTTTCTGGGACCAGCTATACCTTCGACGGCCTCGTCGAGGTGATGGCCAAGGCCACCCCGCTACGCTCGGGTGACCAGCTGGCCGGCTGCGCTGCCGAGTCCGATGCCGAGAGGGCAGCTGCGGCATGGACTTTGGCTGATCTGCCGCTGCAGACATTTCTCACCGAGGAAGTCGTGGCCTACGACGACGATGAGGTGACGCGGCTGATCATCGACACCCACGACCGTGCGGCCTTTGCGTCGATCTCGCATCTGACGGTGGGTGGATTCCGGGACTGGCTGCTGGACAATGCTTCTCGTGATGATGGTGCGGTGCGGATCGCTGCGGTCAGCCCGGGGGTCACCCCGGAGATGGCCGCGGCGGTCAGCAAGATCATGCGCAACCAGGATCTGATCGCGGTCGCCGCCGGCATCGACGTCACCGCGGCGTTCCGGACCACCGTGGGCACCCCCGGCACGCTGGCCACCAGGCTGCAACCCAATCACCCCACCGACGATCCCCGCGGCATCGCCGCCGCCGTGCTGGACGGGCTGCTGCTGGGCTGTGGTGACGCGGTCATCGGCATCAACCCGGCCACCGATTCACCGCACGCCACAGCCGATCTGCTGTACCTGCTGGACTCCATCCGGTCCCGCTACGACATTCCGGCCCAGTCGTGTGTGCTGTCGCACGTCACCACCACCATCGGGTTGATCGAGGAGGGTGTGCCCGTCGATCTGGTGTTCCAGTCGATCGCCGGGACCGAAGGGGCCAACTCGGCGTTCGGTGTGGACATCAAGCTGCTGCGGGAAGGCAACGAGGCGGCCCGGTCGCTGCAACGCGGCACCGTGGGCAACAACGTGATGTACCTGGAAACCGGGCAGGGCTCGGCGCTCAGCTCGCACACCCATCTCGGGGTCGGAGGCAAACCCGTCGACCAGCAGACGCTGGAGGTGCGCGCATACGCCGTCGCGCGCGACCTGCAACCGCTGCTGGTCAACACGGTGGTCGGGTTCATCGGACCGGAGTATCTGTACGACGGCCGGCAGATCATCCGCGCCGGTCTGGAGGACCACTTCTGCGGCAAGTTGCTCGGACTGCCGATGGGCGTCGACGTCTGCTACACCAACCATGCCGAGGCCGACCAGAACGATATGGACAATCTGCTCACGCTGCTCGCCGCGGCCGGTGTCGCCTTCGTCATCACGGTGCCCGGCGCCGACGACGTCATGCTCGGCTACCAGAGCCTGTCGTTCCATGACGTGCTGTCCACGCGGCGGACGCTCGGACTGCGGCCGGCACCCGAATTCGAGGACTGGCTGCGCCGAATCGGGATGATCGACCCGTCCGGCCGACTGACGCCGTTCGATGTCACGCAGTCTCCGCTGCGTTCGCTGACGGCGGCGGGGACGTCATGAGCTCCGACGAACTGGCGCGCCAGAAATTCTGGGATGAACTACGGACCACCACCCAAGCCCGAATCGGGCTCGGCCGGGCCGGTAACAGTCTGCCGACCCGAGATGTGCTGGAGCTCAACGCCGCTCATGCCGCCGCCCGCGACGCCGTGCACCTGCCACTGGATGTCGAGCGGTTGGCCGGCAGCGTTGCCGAGATCGGTATCGGGGCTCCGGTCACGGTGACGAGCCGGGCGGCGTCGCGGGGAGAGTACCTGCGCAGGCCGGACCTGGGCCGCAGCCCGGCCGACCTGTCCGCGGTACCCGCCGGCTCCGCGGATATCGGCGTCGTACTTGCCGACGGCCTGTCGCCGACCGCGCTCATGCATCACGGTGCGCCGCTGCTGGCCGCGTTGGTAGCGCAACTGGGACAGGCATATTCGCTGGCACCGCCGGTCATCGCGACGCAGGCCCGGGTGGCGCTGGGCGACCATATCGCCGCCCGCGGCGGGTACGGGACGTTGCTGGTCATCATCGGTGAGCGGCCCGGCCTCAGTGTCGCGGACAGCCTGGGCATCTACCTGACCCACCGGCCGCGGCCGGGCTGCACCGATGCCGATCGCAACTGCATCTCCAACATTCATCCGCCCGACGGGCTGGGCTACCAGGAGGCGGCCCGGGTGGTGGCGAGCCTGGTGGCCGGTGCGCGCGCGCTCGGGCGGTCCGGGGTGGCGCTCAAGGACACCTCGCGCGCCGTCTCGGTGGGCTCGGGAGCGGGCGCAGAGCTACCGGAGTCGCCGGCTGGTCATGAGCCAGCGCCAGCCGATCGACGGGTGGCGCAGCAGGCCGGGCAGTAGTCCCAGCGCATCGAAGTAGGTGACCCGCTCGGTGGCTTTACCGTCGCTGATGTGCAGCCGGTTCACCACCGGCCATTCCAGTTTCCCGCCGAACGCCTGCAGCCGGAACTCGATGAACACCAGACTCCCGCCCGCGCACCACCGATCGACCTCGCCCCTCAGTCCGGGCAGGCAGTGGCAGAAACGCCGGAACTCCGCTTGGGCGGCCTCGATGCCCGTCATCGCCGGCGCCAGTGGCTGAACCAGCACGACGTCGGGATGAAGCAGATCGGGGAGCCGCTGCGGGGACGGGTCACGCCAGAAGTCGGTGAACTCGGCGACGAATTCGCGGGTGCTCATACCGTGACGATGCCGCGCGATTCCTGCCATGTCTGTGCGCCCGGCTGCCATCTGCTGCCACAAAGATGTCGGTGCCGCTGCCTAGCATCGCGGCATGAGATTCGTATCCACCCGCATCATCACCGCCGACGTCGGCCGGCTGGTCGCTTTCTACGAGGCGGTCACCCAGATCGGCGCGGTGTGGGGCAATGAGTTGTTCGCCGAGATCCCCACGCCGGGCGGGACGCTGGCCATCGGCAGCGACAAGACGGTGCCGCTGTTCGGTGTGGGATCGGCCGAGGCCGGGGTCAATCGGAGCGTCATCGTCGAGTTCATCGTCGATGACGTGGACGCCGAGTATGCGCGCCTGCGGGGGCAGCTCGGCGACGTCGTCACCGAGCCCACCACGATGCCTTGGGGTAACCGGGCGCTGCTGTTCCGCGATCCGGACGGCAACCTGGTCAACCTGTTCACCCCGGTGACCGAGCAGGCCCGGGCCAAATTCGGCCTCTGACGTACGTCACCTGGTCCAACCATCGTGCCGGTTCGGTTTCAGCCCACCGAACTGACGTTGGCACCACAGATCGGCAGATCGATGGGCAGCTTCCGCGCCGCGTAGCCGTTGGGTGGGGTCACCACCAGCTGACCCCAGCGGGCACAGGAATTGCCGGTGTCCGTGTCGATGGCGTAGGTCAGCACATCGGCGCTGCCGACCTCGCCGGGTTGCAGCGTCAGCCGCGGCGCCGCATTGGCCGGCCGGCGCGCAACGTCGACGAGCACGCCGCCGGCAGGGGTCACCAGGACGGCACCCGGATAGCCGACCATCGTGCAGGCATGCGAGGACGAGTTCCGGAAGGACACCACGACCCGCCGCTGGGTATTGGCAGACTCCATGGCCCCGGTGGTGGCCACGAGATCGTCGTCGGAGCAGGGTCCGAGCTCGGCCGGTGGCGGCGGCAGTTGGCTTGGCGGCGGTGTCACGGAGACCGTCACCGTCGCCGGAGGCATCGTGGATGTGGGTGCCGCCGTGACCGTCACCGTCGGAGCCGGTGCGGATGAGTGCTGGGCCGTGCATCCGGCGAGTACGGCGACCGCCAGGACGGGTAGCGAATATGCGACCGCTTTCATGGTCAGTCCTTTCATGATGGTCGGCCCGCCGCCGGTGGAGCCGGTGGCGGGCCGAAGCCTGTTGAAGTGCTCAGTGCCCGGCGCTGGGGACGGCCACGCGGACCGAGCCGTCACCGATCTTGGTCACGCCCGCGCCCGGGTTGACCCGGACGGAGCCGTCGCCGGGCTTGGCGACCTGGCAGGCGTTGCAGGTGACCAGCGGGCCGACGTCGGAGTAGTCGACGCCGACGCCGGGGCCCTGCGGTTGCGCGGCAGCGGTGCCGGCGGTCAGGCCCAGTCCGGCCGCGGCGACGCCGCCCGAAAGCAGGGCGCCGAGGACGATCTTCTTGAGGGTGTGGGTGGTGTTCATGGTGCGCTCCTTCGATGGTCGCGGTCCGGGAGGTCCGCTGCTGTTGTGGTGACCTCAAAGTAGGACCGCGGACTTGAGAGATTCTTGGAGCCAAACATGCTGAGCCGTAACACCATTGACGTGGGCATGACGCAGCGGCGAAGAGTATCGACATTCTTCGCCGCGGCGTTACAAGCAGGGTCGAATTACAGCCCGCCGCACCGGGACGGGGCCAGGAAAGGTGACCACGGCGGGCAATCCGCCGGCAGTGGCTGCGGGGGCGCCGGTGGGGCGGGCGGTGGTGCCGGCGGGACAGGCGCCGCCTGATGCGGTGTGCCACGCCACGGATAGATGGTGTTGGTGGCGATGTCCACCGTGCCCTCGGAATTCCAGTACCAGTCGTGGCAGATGTTCCAGTCCCAGGTGATGACACCGAACTCGGCGCCGGGAATCAGCGGATCGCCCGGGCACCAGTGCGTGCAGGTGAGCCCGCCGGGGCAATTGCCACCCTGATAGCTGGGTCCGTCGGCGTGGGCGGTACCGGTGGACAGGGCAAGGCCCGCCAATCCGAGTCCGCCGGACACGGCCACCGCGGCCGCCATCCGTGCAAGTCGGTTCATCGAACGTACCCTCCGTGAGGCGCCGGCATCCGGACGCGTTGTCGCGTCCAGTACGCGCCCCGGACACCGCTACCGATCCCAAGAACGCGTTACGCATGCTCTATCGCCGGCCATGCGTGCAGTGTTATCCGGCCGGCGCTGGCCGCACGGCAGGTCGTGACCGCGGTCACTCTGGGCCCTTACTTAAAGGCCTTGGTGGTCAACGAAATTCAGAGACCGAACCGTCGACCTCGGGGGGTAGTATCGACGGTCCGGTCTGCTTGATGTAACGCATCGATGGGCGCCGTTATGCCAGGGGCGTCCGCACCGCGGGAGCCCGACCCCACCGATCTGAGACAGGTGTCCATGCCGAAGCTGCTCCGCGTGGCCCTCACCGCGGTGGCAGTCCTGGTGGCGACCCCGGTGCTGGTGCTGGCGACGACCGCCACCGTCAATGCCGTCGTGACGAGATCGGAAGCCTCCGAAGTCGCCCCGTACGGCCAGTTCGTGCCGGTCGACGGCAAGTTGATGAACGTGGTGGTCAGTGGCGGGGGCCGCGACACCATCGTGCTGCTGCCCGGGCTGGGCACGGCCGCGCCCGCGCTGGATTTCCAGCCGCTGATCAAGGCGCTCTCGGCCGACCATCGCGTCGTCGCGGTCGAACCCTTCGGCACCGGCCTCAGCGACCAGACCGACACCGAGCGCACCGCCGCGAACATCACCGCGGAGGTGCACCAGGCACTTCGGTACCTGGGCATCGAACGCTATGTGCTGATGGGCCACTCGATCGCGGGCATCTACGCGCTGGCCTACAGCGCCACCTACGCCGACGAGCTCATCGCGTTCGTCGGTATCGACAGCAGTGTGCCCGGCCAGCCCGGCTGGAATGACCCGGTACCCACCGCGGGCATGGTCGCCCTACGGGACCTGGGCATCACCCGCCTGCTCCGCTGGATCGCCGGGGATCCCTACGCCGGGCTTCCCTATGACGAGTCGACCAGGGCGCAGCTGGCGCTGCTGAGCGCGAAGAACGCGGCGGCACCGACGCTGGTGAACGAGATGGACAACGTGTCGGCGAACTTCGCCGCGGTCGGCGGCATGACGTTCCCGAGGGATCTGCCGGTGCTGCTGTTCGTCCGGTCGAACGACACCGATGTGGCCGGCTGGGGCGCACTGCACGAGCGACAGGCAGCCGGCGTCGACAACGGCCGGGTGATCACCCTGGACGGCGACCACTACCTGCATCACACCCGGTCACCGGAGATCGCGCGGGACACCGGGGCATTTCTGGCAACACTGCCGGCCCGCTGAGCGGGTACCCGAGCCGTGCCACCGGTCATGCCGGCGGGTCGACGGCCACCCGGATCTCCGCGCCAAGGGCGTAGCCGGGAGCCAGTGACAGCGTGTCCCCGCTCCAGAACTTGCCCGGGTCGAAGTAATTCTCGCGCTTCTCGGTACGCAACAGACCCATCTCCTCGTAGGTGATGGCGACGGTCTCGGCGCAGTACGCGGTCTCCACGCCGACCGCCCGCCGGTGCGATTTGCTCCGCTCGGCCGACTCGCGCACCTTCTTGTGCACGAACGGCAACCCTCTGGTGAAATCGCTGAGGATGGGCAGCCGGCCACGCAGCCACCGTCCGGTCAGCCGGGCCGTGGTCGGAAACGCGGTGCCGTTCATCCTGGCGATCACCCGCAGCATCTGGTCCTCCTGCTCCCGCGACGCGTACGGGGAGATTTGACGCAACCAGCAGCGCTGCCCGTAGCCGTGCACCCACTGCTCGACGACCTCGCGCGCGTCGTTCAGCTGCACCCCGCGGTGGTGGGTTCCGGTCCACAGATCCTGGAGCTTCTGACCGAGTTCGGCGTGCCAGATCAGCGGCGGCAGATCGTCGATGGCCACCGTCATCCCGACGTGGTTCACCGGCGCGTTGGTCAGTGTCTGGATGGCCCGGTCGGGGCCGGAGTCGCCCCGGAACAACCAGATATCGCCGGTGCGGGATTCCTGCAGCGCCTGGTTCAGCGACACCGTGTGTGCGTTCACTCGGGCAGCTTATGCACAATCACTGCATGCGAAGCGTCTGGAAGTGGGTCGGGTTGGCCGGTGTCGCCGGTGTAGTGGCCGGTGGGGTGCTGGTGGCGCGCGATCAGCGCAAGCGCAAGGCGTACACGCCCGACGATATCCGGGCCCGCCTGCACCAGCGGCTCGCCGAGGCCAACGGGACCGTCACCAGCCTTCGGTGAGCACCCGGTCGAGGGTGTCGACGTAGAAGTCGGCTCCCTCGACATCGATACACAGCGGCGGCTTGGTCTTGAGGATGTTCTGGTGGTCGCCGGTGGGCTGGATGATCACACCGAGTTCGAGCATGCGCTCGCAGATCGCCATCGTTTCGGCGGTGGCCGGCTCCAGCGTCTCGGTATCGCGGACCATCTCCACACCCAGATACAGGCCCATGCCGTGCACCGTGCCGATCAATGGATGCTTTTCGCGCAGTCCCAGTAGCCGCGTCTTCAGATGCGTGCCCACCCGCAGGGCGTTGTCCTGCAACCCCTCGTCGCGCAGCACGTCCAGCACGGTGATGCCGATGGTGCTCGACAGCGGGCTGCCGCCGGTCGAGGAGAAGAAGTAACCCTGGGTCCGGAAGGCGTCGGCCACGGCGCGGCTGGTGATCACCACGCCCAGCGGATAACCGTTACCGGTGGCCTTGGCCACCGACACGATGTCGGGCACCACCTGCTGCTCGTGAAATCCCCAGAACCAGTGGCCGAGCCGGCCGTAACCGACCTGCACCTCATCGGCGATGGCCAGCCCGCCGGCGGCGCGCACCGCCGCGTACACCTGCCGCAGGTAGCCCTCGGGTAGCGCCATCCCGCCGGCATTGCCGTAGACCGGCTCGCAGATGAAACCGGCGGGCGGACGGCCCGCCGCCGTCATCTGCTCGATCTGGGCGACCGCATCCACCGCATATCGCGACGCCTGCGCGCCGCGGTACTTGCCGCGAAAACTGTTGGGCGACTCCACCGTGTGCACCCAGTCCGGGCGGGTGGACAGCGCATTCGGGTTGTCCGCGGTGGACGTCGACACCGCGTCGGTGGCGTAGGTCCAACCGTGATACGCCTCGCGAACGGCCACCACGTCCCGGCGCCCGGTGGCGGCCATCGCCAGGCGGAGCGCCAGATCGCTTGCCTCCGAACCGGAATTCACCATGAAGACGGTGTCCAGCGATTCGGGCAGGGTGGCGGCGATCCGCTCGCTGAACTCGACGACCGCCTGGTAGTTGAACCGAGAATTGGTGTTGAGCCGGCCGAGCTGTCTGGCCGCCGCCTCGGCCACCCGGGGATGCGCGTGGCCGAGCACGGTGACGTTGTTGACCATGTCCAGGTACACCCGGCCCGCGGTCGACATCAGGTAATGCCGCTGCCCGCGTTCGATATGCGGGGGTGTGCGGTAGTACCGTTCCTGCACTTTGGCGAAGCTGCCATCGCGGCGGGCCAGCAGATCCCGCACCGGTTCGGGTGCGGGCAGCGGATCCAGCCCCAGCACTGCGCGGGGATCACGGGCCAGCGCCAGCCAGCCCGGCGCCAATTCGGCGCGGACGAACCGAGGCGCCACCGGCGCCCCGGCCGGGCGTACCGACAGCACGGCCCACTGCCCGGCAGCGAGCACACCGAGATGTTCCCCGGCGTGCACGTGTCCGGGCGCCGCGCCGGCTTCGACACCCGTCAGGGTCAGTTCGAAGTCCAGCCCGCGCAGCGTGATCCGGTCGTCGGCACGGTCGGTCACTTCGGCGTCCCACGGCGCGAGCACCCTGGTGGCCGCCGCGGGCCACAGGCCGATCCCGGTCTCGATGACCTCGGGGCTGTCGTGGCTGAGCAGCGGGGCGAGCGCGCACTGCGGCTGCCCGAACCGGGTGACGACCAGCGTCGCGCCGTCGCGCACGGCGGTGTCGGCCAGCGCGCCGGCGTCTTCGCGAGTGTCCGAAAGATCCAGGGCCACAACCAAGTCGGGGTTCAGGTCGGATATCAGCCGGTTCTCGACCGCCACCTCGGATGGTTCGGCGGCCAACCCGAGCTCCGCGGTGATCAACGCCGTCATCACATCCAGTGGCACCGAGGTGGCCTGCTCGAACATCCGCCATTCGGCGTCGGATTGTTCGGTGACGTAGGCGTTCTCCGGGTCGAGTACCGCCTGCTGCGCCCCGCTGACCAGCAGTACCACGGTGCGCAGCACCAACAGCGGCCACAGTGCGTGCGCCTCGGCTGCCGACAGCGGGCGGACCGCGTGAAAGGCCTTGACGCCGGGCAGGATCGAGGCCGGATCGGTACCGGGGTGGCCCAGCACCGAGGACAGCGCGATGGCAGGCTCGGACACCGCCCAGGTGTCCGACAGGTCGCCGAAATCGATGACTCCGTCCGGCAGGCCTGAGCTGCCGGCCACCACATTGGCGTCGGTCAGGTCCAGGTGGACGGCTTGGCGGGGCAGGTCGGCGGCCAGTGGCTCGATCCTGGCCCAGGCGTCGGCCGTGACGGCCGAGATCCGGTCCGCGTGGGCCGGCAGGTGCGAGACGAGTTCGCCCACCACGGCATTGCCGAACCGCGGATCCCACTGCAGGGCACGGTCCAGGCCGGGGTGGCTGAAGCCGGCCAGCGCCAGGCTGACCCGGCCGGCGAGGTCGCCCATCGCCGCGACCACCGGCGGCGCCAGATATCCGGACTCGGCCAGCGCGCCGCCGGCCAGGAACGGAAGCAGCCGGGCGTAGGCCGGCGCGTCGCCGAGTCCGGTTGCGGTGGCGTACCTCTGGCCGGTCACCGTGGCCATCGGGGTGGCGACCCGCAGGGCGGGATGGGCCTGCGCGATACGCGCGGCGGCGGCGTCCTGGGCTTCCAGTTCGTCGACCGAGAACGCCGGATTGGCGATCTTGAGCACCGCGACCGGTTCGCCGTCCTCGTACACCAGGAAATTGCAGTCTTGTTGACTGCCAAGGAGTTTCACCTGGCCGCGGACGCCGAAGTGGGTGCCCAGCAGCTCCTGGGCCTGCGCCGCGGACACCTGGGGGCCGGGCAGCGCGGGCTGTTCGAGGAAGTTGAAGCCCCGGGTCGTTGCGCTCATCGGCTGACGAATTCGACAACCACGTCGGTGAACGCGTCGTTGTCATCCCCGGCGGCAGTGTGCCCGGCGTGGGACAACTCGGCGAACTCGGCCGCGGGCACCTTCTCCAGGAAGTCGCGCACGCCTTCCTCGGACACCACGTCGGAAAGCCTGCCGCGGATCAGCAGGATCGGCACGGTGAGGTTCATCGCGGCCTGTTCCAGCTTGTCCACCCGGGTGAACGGGTCGTCGCCGGGCTTGGTGAGAAACGCCGGGTCCCAGTGCCAGTACCACCGGCCGTCGCGCAGGCGCAGATTCTTCTTCAGTCCTTCGGCGCTGCGCGGTTTCGGGCGGTGCGGCAGATATTCGGCCACGGCGTCGGCGGCCTGCTCTAGTGAGTCGAAACCGTGCACGTGGTTGAACATGAAATCGCGGATGCGGGCGCTGCCGTCCTTCTCGAACCGCGGCACCACGTCGACCAGCACCAGCTTGGTCACCAGCTGCGGCCCGGCCTCGTGGGCGGCCAGGATGCCGGTCAGCCCACCCATGCTGGCGCCGATCAGCACCGTGGGCCGGCCGATCTGATACAGCACCTGCAGGGTGTCGGCGCACAGGGTCTCGACGGCGTAGTTGGCGGTGGGGGAGCGGTCGCTGTCACCGTGGCCGCGGCTGTCCAGCGCGACGACGTGCATGCCGCGACCGGCCAGGATCTGCCCGGTGTTCTTCCATGAGTGCCGGTTCTGGCCGCCGCCGTGCAGCAGCAGCACGCTGGGAATCTCGGGCGCGAGGTCGGCGGTGATCGCCTTGTTCCAAACGTCGCCGACCAGGGCGAGGTCGTCGACGCCGCGGAAGGTCACCGTCTGTGGTGTGCTGTCTGCTGTGCTCACGGGCATCCTCTCGCCGACCCCGCCGATCACGTTACCCAGCGGCCCGATTCGACAAATCGGCGGTCCAGCCGTGCCGGCGTCCCTACAATCTCGCGTTGTGCCGCCCGATGATCCTCGCGATGTCGGGCCGCGCCGTCCCGGTGGGGACGACGAACGCGGCCGCATCATCGGGGCCACCTACGAGTGCCTGTTGGATCCGCACGAGGGCCCGGTTCCGGTGGCGGCGATCCTGGCCAGGGCGGGGGTGTCCAGCCGCGCGTTCTACCGGCATTTCGGCTCCAAGGACGACCTGTTCCTGGCAATGTTGCAGAACTTGACGGCGACGCTGGCCGAATGGCTCGACGAGATCGCCCGCCGGCCCGGCACGCCGGCGGAGCAGGTCCGGGCGTGGATTGAACAGATGTTTGCGCTGGCTTCCGAACCGCTGCTGTCCAGCTACCTTCCGGTGATGGAATCCGAAGAGATGCGGGCGGCCAGAGGTTACCCGCGGGCCCGTGAACTCGCGCGTGCCGATCGGGAACGTTCGCTGGCCGAGATCCTCCGGCGAGGTGTCGAGGACGGGTCGTTTCCGCTGGCCGAGCCCGATAGTGACGCGGTGGCGATCAGTGCGTTGGTGAGCCGCGAGCTGACCGGGCCCGCCATTGCCGACCCGATCGCCATCGAGGTCGCCAAGCGGCGAGTGGTCAGTTTCTCGATGAGGGCGCTCGGCGCTGGCAAATTCTGATACGTGGTGCACCGAATTTCTTCACCCGGGTGCGGACGGCGCCGTCCCGGCGTAGATGTTGCTGGCGGGAAAATCGTTATGTACGTTCTTGCCCGTCCATGGTGATGCCTGTGGTCAGATTCGTGTGACAGCGGCATCGTCGGGGCGTGGTGGAAGGGAAATACCAGGTAATGCGGAAGAGGTACAGGTCAGGGCGGTCTCGTTAATGGCCTCCTCCGATGCGGTGCCTGCCGTCGTTGCCAAACCCGTCCGCGCGTTCGGCGGCTTCTTCTCGATGACCCTGGACGTCTTCGTCCTGATGTGGCGACCGCCGTTTGCCTGGCGGGAATTCATCCTGCAGTCCTGGTTCGTGGCGCGGGTGTCCATCCTGCCGACGCTGATGCTCACCATCCCGTACACGGTGCTGCTGACCTTCACGTTCAACATCCTGCTCACCGAGTTCGGCGCGGCCGACTTCTCCGGGACCGGCGCGGCGCTGGGCACCGTCAGCCAGATCGGCCCCATCGTCACGGTGTTGGTGATCGCCGGCGCCGGAGCCACCGCGATGTGTGCCGACCTGGGGGCCCGGACGATCCGTGACGAATTGGACGCCCTGCGCGTCATGGGTATCAATCCGATTCAGGCCCTGGTGATTCCGCGCGTGCTCGCGGCCACGACGGTATCGCTGGCACTGTCGGCGACCGTGGTGCTGGTGGGCCTGACGGGTGCCTACTTCTTCTGCGTGTACATCCAGCACGTGTCGCCCGGCGCGTTCGTCGCGGGCCTGACCCTGGTCACCGGCCCCGCCGACGTGGTGATCGCGCTGGCCAAGGCCGCGCTGTTCGGGCTCGCGGCCGGCCTGATCGCCTGCTACAAGGGTATTTCGGTGGGCGGTGGGCCCGCCGGCGTCGGCAACGCGGTGAACGAGACGGTGGTGTTCACGTTCATGACGCTGTTCGCGATCAATGTCGTCGCGACGGCGGTCGGTGTGAAGGCCACGATGTGAGTGGCGCGTTGGGCCACCGGGTCCGCCGGTCTTTCGACGGTGTCGTCGGCAGCTGGAACCAGGTGGGGATACAGACCAAGTTCTTCGGCCGCACCCTGCGTTCGATCCCCGATGTCTTCATCAACTACCCCAAGGAACTGATCCGGCTTATCGCCCAAATGGGCCTCGGCACGGGTGCATTGGCGATCATCGGCGGCACCGTGGCCATCGTCGGCTTCCTCACCGTCAGCACCGGCGCGCTGGTCGCCGTGCAGGGCTACAACCAGTTCGCCGAGATCGGCGTCGAGGCGCTGACCGGTTTCGCGTCGGCCTTCTTCAACGTCCGACTCATCGCGCCGGGCACCACCGCCGTGGCGTTGTCGGCCACCATCGGCGCCGGCGCCACCGCACAGCTGGGCGCCATGCGCATCAACGAGGAGATCGACGCCCTCGAGGTCATCGGCATCCGCAGCATCGCCTACCTGGCGTCCACCCGGGTGATCGCCGGTGTGGTGGTGGTGATCCCGCTGTACTGCGTCGGCGTGCTGATGTCGTTCTGGGCCGCCAAACTCGGCACCACCGCCATCTACGGCCAGTCCATCGGCGTCTATGACCACTACTTCGACACGTTCCTCAACCCCGTCGACCTGATTTGGTCGTTCGTCCAGTCGATCGCCATGGCCATCGTGATCATGCTGGTGCACACCTATTACGGCTTCACCGCCAGCGGCGGGCCGGCCGGCGTCGGCGAGGCGGTGGGCCGCGCGGTGCGCACCTCGCTGGTCATCTCGGCGTTCGTCGTGGTGATGATCTCGCTGGCCGTGTACGGGCAATCGGGCAACTTCAACCTGGCCGGTTGACGCACATGGACCACTTCTCTCGCGACAAAGGTCTGGCGCCCGGCTGGTGGACGCTGATCCTGGTGCTGTTCATGGCCGCCTCGGTGTGGCTGTCCTACTCGTTGTTCACCGGCAGCCTGAAATCCTCCGTGCCGGTCACCCTGACCTCGGATCGGTCGGGTCTGGTCATGGAGACCAACGCCAAGGTGAAGATGCGTGGCGTGCAGGTGGGCAAGGTGGTGGCCATCACCGGCGGCGACAGCGAGAGCGCGGCGCCGGTGGCACTGCGCCTGGACATCGATCCCGACCAGATCCGGTACATCCCGGCCAATGTGGAGGCCAGGATCCGGGCCACCACCATCTTCGGTGCCAAATTCGTCGACCTGGTGTATCCCGACCAGCCCAGCGCGGCGCGGCTGAAATCCGGGCAGGTGCTCACGTCGCAGAACGTCACCGTCGAGGTGAACACCGTCTTCCAGAATCTGGTCGGCGTGCTGGACAGGATCGACACCGCCAAACTCAACGCGGTGCTCTCGGCGCTTGCCGAGGGCGTGCGCGGCCAGGGTGAGCGCATCGGCCAGGCCACCACCGACGCCAACCAGGTACTGCTGGCGATCAACCCGCGCAGCGAGACCATCCGCGCGGACTGGCAGTCGCTGCAAGGCTTCAGCGATGCCTACAGCGGTGCGGCACAGGACATCCTGTCCACCCTGAATGCGGCCAGCACCACCGCGGTCACCATTTCCAGCCACGCCCAGCAGCTGGACGCACTGTTGTTGGCCACCACCGGGTTGTCCAACAAGGGCATCGAGCTGCTGGCGCCCAACCAGGCCAACCTGATCAAGGCGATCAACACGCTGCGGCCCACCACCGACCTGCTCTCCAAATACGACCCCGAGTACACCTGCATGCTGATCGGAGCGAAATACCTGCTGGAGCACGGCGGTTACGAGGCCACCGGCGGTAACGGCAAGTCGTTCATCCTGGACGCCGGTATCCGGCCGGGCAACGATCCGTACAAGTACCCGCAGAACCTGCCCGTCGTCGGCGCCAAGGGTGGCCCCGGCGGTAAGCCGAGCTGCGGTTCGCTGCCGATCGTCGACCAGAACTGGCCGGTGCGCCAGCTCATCACCAACACCGGCTTCGGCACCGGCCTGGACTGGCGGCCCAACCCGGGTATCGCGTTCCCGATGTACGGCAACTACCTTCCGGTCACCCGCGCGGTGCCCGAACCGCCGAGCATCCGCAACACATTCGGTGGCCCGGCGCCCGGCCCGATCCCGGGCCCGGGGGCACCCGCCTACGGTGCACCGCTGTACGCACCGGACGGCACCCCGCTGTGGCCGGGCCTGCCGCCCGCCCCGCCGCCGGGCGCCCCGCGTGATCCCGGTGCCACCCCTGGCTCGGAACCGTTCGTCGTCGCCGCCCCGGGTGTGCAGCCGACACCGCTGCCACCGGTACCGCTCCCCGAGGAGGCCGCGCCCGCACCGTAGCTCCCGTCAGTCCGCATCTCAGTAGGCATCTAGAAGGAACGAGCCATGAAAGACAATCTGGTAGGCGCGATCTGGCGCCTCGCCATATTCCTGGCCGTCTGCCTGTTGGGTGTCTTCGGACTGTTCGCGATCTTCGCTCAGCTGCGATTCGGCGAGGCCACTCATGGCTACAAGGCGTTGTTCGCCAATGCCTCGGGCATGGAGGAAGGCGATTTCGTGCGGATCGCCGGTGTCGAGGTCGGCAAGGTCGGCACGATGCGGATCCAGGACGACGGCACGGTGCTGGCCGAGTTCACCGCCAACGACTCGGTGGTGCTGACCCAGGGCAGCCGCGCGGTGATCCGCTACGACGACCTGATCGGCGGGCGCTACCTGGCCCTGCAGGAGGGCGCCGGGGACACCAAGAAGCTCAAGCCCGGTGACACCATCCCGCTGGCCCGCACCTCGCCGGCACTGGACCTTGACGCGTTGATCGGTGGTTTCCGTCCGCTGTTCCGCGCGCTGGACCCCAATCAGGTGAATGCCTTGAGCGGCCAGCTGATAGGTGCGCTGCAGGGTCAGGGCGCGACCATCGGCTCGTTCCTGAGCCAGACCTCGGCGCTGACCAACACGCTGGCCGACCGCGACCAGCTGATCGGTGAGGTGATCGTCAACCTGAACACCGTGATGGGCTCCCTCGGCGATCAGAACAAGCAGTTCGCCAAGGGCATCGACGGCCTGGCACAGCTGCTCGACGTCCTGGCCAAGCGGCGCTCCGACATCGCCAACGGTGTCGCCTACGCCGGCGCCGCCGCGGGCAGCATCGCCGATCTGCTCGAGCAGGCCCGCCCGCCGCTGGTCAAGACGGTGCATGAAACCGACCGCGCCGCAGGCATTGTCGTCGCCGACCACGACTACTTCGACAATCTGCTGAACACGCTGCCGGACTCCTACCAGATCCTGGCGCGGCAAGGCATCTACGGCGACTTCTTCAGTTTCTATCTGTGCGACATCATCCTCAAGCTCAACGGTAAGGGCGGTCAGCCGGTGTACGTGAAGGCTGCCGGCCAGGACAGCGGGCGGTGCACCCCGCGATGAAATCCTTCTCCGAACGCAATCAGCTGATCGTCGGCGCCATCGGCCTGGCGCTGATCGCCGCACTGGTGCTGGGCGCGCTGAACTACGACAAGCTGCCGTTGCTGGACCGCGGCAAGAATTACTCGGCGTTCTTCGCCGAAGCCGGTGGCCTGCGTAACGGTGCCGCCGTGCAGGTTTCGGGCATGCGGGTCGGACATGTCACGGCCGTCGAACTGGACGGCCAGCGGGTACTGGTGAAGTTCAAGATCGACGACGGTGTGCGCATCGGCGAGCGCAGCGAGGCCGCGGTCAAGACCAAGAGCCTGCTGGGCACCAAGATCCTGGAGGTGTCGCCGCGCGGCGAGGGCACCCTGGGCACCACCATCCCGCTCGAACGCACCACGCCCGCATACCAATTGCCGGACGCGCTGGGCGACCTGGCCGCGACCGTCAGCGGCCTGAACACCGACCAGCTCTCGGATTCGCTGCGGGTGCTCTCGGAGACCTTCGCCGACACCCCGCCGGAACTCAAGGTGGCCGTCGAGGGGGTGGCCCGGTTCTCCCAGACCCTCAACGAGCGCGACGCCCAACTGCGCGGCCTGCTGACCAATGCCAACACCGCGACCACGGTGCTGGCCGAACGCAGCGATCAGATCGTCGGCCTGGTCCGCAACACCAATTCGCTGCTGGCCGAACTGCAGAGCCAAAGCGCAGCGCTGGACAGCCTTTCGGGCAACATCTCGGCGTTGAGCCGGCAGCTGCAGGGCTTCATCGCGGAGAACAACACCACCCTGCGGCCCGCGCTGGACAAGCTGAACGGCGTGCTGACCATCCTGGACAACCGCAAGGACCGGCTGCGTAAGGCCTTGCCGCTGTTGAACTCCTATGCGATGTCGCTCGGTGAGTCGGTGAGCTCGGGCCCGTTCTTCAAGACCTACATCGTCAACCTGCTGCCGGGCCAGTTCGTGCAGCCCTTCGTCGACGCGGCGTTCTCCGACCTCGGGCTGGACCGGAACACGCTGCTGCCCTCGCAGCGCACCGATCCCCAGCTCGGCCAGCCCGGCACCCCGGCGATGCCCATTCCGTTCCCGCGCACCGGTCAAGGCGGTGAGCCGCGGATGAACCTGCCCGACGCCATCACCGGCAACCCCGGCGACCAGGGTTGCGGTCCGCCCGGACTCCCGTTGCCCGGGCCCACCGGCTGCTACCCGTACCGCGAGCCCATTCCGCCCGGGCCGCCCGGCGGACCGCCGCCGGGACCGCCGGCGATCGCCCCGCCCGGGATCGCCTCCACGCCAACGCCGTTCCCCAGTCCGGTGCTGGTACCCGCCCCGGGTGAACCCGCGCCGGGCGCAGCGACGGGACAACCGGGGGCCGGCCAATGAACTCGGCGATCAACCCGCGCAACGCGCGGATCGGACTTGCGGTGGCGCTGGTGATCCTGCTTGTCGCCGGTGTCTACCTGGTGACCCGCGCCAGTGACACGCTCAACCGGACCAACATCGTCGCCTACTTCGAGAACAGCAACGGCATCTACGTCGGCGACGATGTCGTCATCCTCGGCGTGCCGGTGGGCCGGATCGACAAGATCGAACCCGAACCGCAACGCGTCAAGATCTCCATGCACTACGACAACCGCTACAAGGTGCCCGCCGAGGTGAACGCCGCGATCCTGTCCCCGATGCTGGTGACGTCGCGGGCCGTGCAGCTCACCCCGGCGTATTCGGGTGGACCGGTGCTCAAAGACGGCGCGGTGATCCCCCGGGAGCGCACCGTGGTTCCGGTCGAGTACGACGATTTCCGTAAGCAGTTGCAGCGTTTGACCGAAACGCTGCAGCCGACCGAGCCGGGCGGCGTCAGCACCCTCGGGGCCTTCATCAACACCACCGCCGACAACCTGCGCGGGCAGGGTTCGAGCATCCGGGACGCGCTGACCAAGCTGTCCCAGGCATTCTCGGCGCTCGGTGATCACAGCACCGACATCTTCAGCACGGTGAAGAACCTGTCGATCCTGGTGTCGGCGCTGCAGGACAGCACCACGGTGATGCGCCAGCTCAATCAGAACCTGGCCTCGGTGACGGGGTTGCTCTCGGACAGCCCGAACGAGGTGGGCAACGCCGTCAAGGACCTGTCCGACACCGTCGGGCAGGTGCAGAAATTCGTCGCGGACAACCGGGAAGCCCTCGGCACCACGTCGGACAAACTCGCCGGCGTGACGCAGACGCTCAACGACAGCCTCGACGACGTCAAGCAATTCCTGCATGTCGCGCCGTCGGCCTTCCAGAACTACGTGAACATCTACCAACCGGCCACGGGTGCCGTCTCGGCAGTGCCGGCACTGAGCAACTTCGCCGACCCGATCTCGTTCCTGTGCGGTGGAATTCAGGCGGCCTCACGGATGGGTGCCGAGCAATCTGCCAAGCTGTGCGTGCAGTACCTGGCGCCGATCGTGAAAAACCGCCAGTACAACTTCCTGCCGATCGGGCTGAATCAGTTGGTCGGCGCGCAGGCGCGCCCCAACGAGATCACCTACAGCGAGGATTGGATGCGGCCGGACTACATCCCGCCGCCGGGACCCGCGCCCGCGATCTTGGCGCCTCCGGTGCTGGATCCGTCGGCGCCTCCGCTGCCGGCCGAAGCGGCAGCGGCGACGAATCCGACCGACGGCCTGCCCGGGCTGATGGTGCACAGCGGGGGAGGGTCATGAAGCGTCTCCTGATGCTGCTTGCCTGCTTCGTCCTGGGCGGATGCTCCTGGCAGGGGCTCAATTCCGTACCGCTGCCCGGCGTGCAGGGGCAGGGCGCGGGCGCCTACACGATCAAGGCCGAGATGCCCGATGTCGACAACCTGGACCGCAACTCGCGGGTGCGGGTCGGCGATGTCACCGTCGGCAACGTCACCGACATCCAGCGGCAAGGCTGGCATGCACTGGTCACCATGAAGCTCAATGCCGATGTGGTGTTGCCGGCCAACGCGACAGCCAAGATCGGGCAGACCAGCCTGCTGGGTTCCCAGCACATCGAACTCTCTCCGCCCAAGGACGCCGAGGCGCAGGGCCGGTTGCACGACGGCTCGTTGATCCCGCTGGCCAGCAGCGGCGCCTTCCCGACCACCGAGCAGACGTTGGCCGCGATCTCGTTGCTGCTCAACGGTGGTGGCTTGGGCAATGTCCAGGACATCACCGCGGCATTCAGCCAGGCCTTCACCGGGCGCGAAGCCGACCTCCGCAGCCTCATCGATCAGCTGAACATTTTCATCGCGAACACCAACGACCAGAAGGACGACATCATCAACGCGGCGTCCAGCCTGAACGACCTGGTGGGTCAGGTCGCCGCGCAGAAGCCGGTGGTGGACCGGGCATTGAAGACGGTGCCCGACGCGGTGGCGGTGCTCGCCGATCAGCGCGACCAGCTGGCCGAAGCGGTCACCCAACTCGGCAAATTCAGTGCGCTGGCGGCTGATTCGGCCAACCAGACCAAGGAGTCGCTGGTCGCCGAGCTGAAGACACTCGGTCCGACGCTGGAGCAGCTGGCCAACGCCGGCCCCGCGCTGACCCGGTCGTTGAGCTTCTTCACCACCTACCCGTTCCCCAAGGAGACGCTGGCGAACTGGATGCGCGGTGACTATGCCAACCTGACCCTGGTGGTCGACCTGACCCTGAGCCGGTTGGACCAGGGCGTGTTCACCGGAACCCGTTGGGAGGGTGACCTCACCGAGCTGGAGATGCAGTGGGGCCGCACCATCGGCCAGCTGCCCAGCCCCTACACCGCGGTGAATCCGCTCGTGGTGCCGTATCACTGGGATCAGGGGCCGTAACCATGGTGTTGACCAGACGTATTCTGCTGCAGTTCGCGGTGTTCACCTTCATCGCGGCCGTCGCGATCTCCATCATGGTGTTCGGCTACATGAAGCTGCCCAATCTGTTGTGGGGTGCAGGGCATTACAAGGTGACGCTGCAGCTGGCCGAAACCGGTGGCCTGTACCCGCGCAGCAATGTCACCTACCGCGGCACCCAGGTGGGCCGGGTGGAAAGCGTCAACCTCGACGAGCACGGCGGGGTCAACGCCGTCCTGTCGCTCACCGACGACGTGTCGGTTCCCGCCGACCTGGAAGCCCAGGTGCACAGCCAGACCGCGATCGGTGAACTGTTCGTAGAGCTGCTGCCGCGCGCCGACGGGGGGCCCTACCTGCGCAACGGCGATGTGATCGCCGCCGACCGCACCTCCGTGCCCCCGGACGTCAACACCCTGCTCGACGCGACCAACCGCGGGCTGGACGCCATCCCGCGGGACAACCTGCAGACCGCCGTAGACGAGGCCTACCAGGCCGTCGGCGGGCTCGGGCCCGACCTGTCCCGTCTGGTGAAGGGCTCCACGGCGCTGGCCATCGATGCGCGCGCCAACCTGGACCCGATCACCACGCTGATCGACCAGTCCAAGCCGGTGCTGGACACCCAGACCGACACCTCCGGTTCGATCCGGGCCTGGGCGTCGCACCTGGCGACGATCACCGGTCAGCTGCAAACCCAGGACCAGGCCGTGCGTGGGGTGCTGACCCAGGGCCCCGGCGCCGCCGAGGAAGTGCGGGCGCTGCTGGACCGGCTGCAGCCCACCCTTCCGGTGGTGCTGGCCAACCTGGTGAACATCAACGCGGTGGCCATCGCCTACCAGCCCGCCCTGGAGCAGCTGTTGGTGCTGCTGCCGCAGGGCACCGCGACGTCGCAGGCCGTCGGTACCGCGAACCGCAACACCAAGCAGAACTTCAAGGGTGCCTACCTGGACCTGAACCTGAACCTGAACCTGCCGCCGCCGTGCACCACCGGATTCCTTCCGCCGCAGCAGCAACGGGTGGCCGCCGACGTGGACTACCCGGATCGGCCCGCGGGCGATCTGTACTGCCGTGTCCCGCAGGACGCGGCGGGCAACGTGCGCGGTGCGCGCAACCTGCCGTGCGAGACGGTGCCCGGTAAGCGGGCCCCGACGGTCAAGTTGTGCGAGAGCAACGAGAACTACATCCCGCTCAACGACGGCTACAACTGGAAGGGCGACCCGAACGCGACGCTGTCCGGGCAGGCCATCCCGCAACTGCCGCCGGGAACGCCCCCCGCGCAAGCGGTGCCCCCGGTGCCTTCGCAGGCCCCGCCGCCCCCGCCCGTCGCGGCCGCCGAATACGATCCCAGCACCGGCACGTACGTTGGACCCGACGGGCAGGTGTACACCCAGTCGAATCTGGCCCGCAGTGCGACCGAGGAGCAAACATGGCAGACGATGCTGCTACCCCCGAAGGGGCGGTAAGCGAGTCGGCGACGGAGGCAGAAGACGAGGCCACGGCCGTCGAGTCCGAGGACTTGACGGAGGTCCAGGACACCGAGTCCGAGGCGAGCGGTGACGCGGGCGAGGCCAGTTCGGCTGTCGCGCCGGAGCGCTCGCACGTCACGCTGGCGCTGATCGCCGGTCTGGTGTTGGTCCTCGCGCTCGGCGGGCTCACCGGTTGGCTGGGATTCCGCGCCTACCAATCCAAGCAGCTCGACGACCAGCGCAAGGTTTTCCTGCAGGTCGGCCGGCAAGGGGCACTGAACCTCACCACCATCGACTTCGAGCACGCCGACGCCGATGTGCAGCGCATCCTCGATTCCGCCACCGGCACCTTCTACGACGATTTCCAGAAGCGGGCCGGCCCATTCGTCGAGGTGGTCAAGCAGGCCAAGTCCAAGTCGGTCGGTGCGGTGACCGAGGCCGGTCTGGAATCCGAGTCCGACAAGGAAGCCCAGGTTCTGGTCGCCGTGGCGGTGAAGACCTCCAACGCGGGAGCCGCCGAGCAGCAACCCCGGTTGTGGCGGATGCGCATCACGGTGGAGAAAATGGGCGACGACGTGAAGGTGTCCAACGTGGAGTTCGTGCCGTGACCGATCCGAAGCAGGAATCCGGGGCCAAAGACCTCGAGGAGAGTCCCGAGGCCGCCGAGCTCACGGAGGCCACCGAGACCACCGAGACGTCGGGGGTCGAGCAGAGCACCGAGAGCGCCGAAACCGCCGAAACTCCTGAACCGCAGCCGAAGCGGTCCATCGACTGGAAGCGCGTGGTCGCCTACGGCATCCTGCCGGGGCTGGCCCTGGTGCTGGCGCTGGCCGCCGGTTACTTCAAGTGGCAGGACAATTCGGTGCGCGACGGTGACAAGGCGCGCGCCGAGTCCATCCAGGTCGCCAAGGACAGCACCATCGCACTGCTGTCGTACAAACCGGATACCGTCGAACAGCAGCTCAACGCCGCGCGTGATCTGCTCACCGGCGAGTTCCAGGAGTCCTACACCTCGCTGACGCATGACGTGGTCATCCCGGGCGCCAAGCAGAAGCAGATCTCCGCGGTGGCCACCGTGCCGGCCGCGGCGTCGGTGTCGGCCGACCCGAACAACGCCGTGGTGCTGGTGTTCGTCAACCAGACGGTGGTGGTCGGTGCCGACGCACCCACCGACACCGCATCCAGTGTCCGGGTGACGCTGGAAAAGCACGGCGACCGCTGGCTGATCGCCAAGTTCGACCCGGTGTAACCGGCTTGCGCCTGGCTCCCGCCGACGCGCAGATGTTCTGGATGTCGGCCAAGATCCCCAACGACACCTTCCTGGTGTTCGGGTTCGACGGTGTGCCTGCCGATCTGGAGCGGGCGCTCGACGATCTGGTCATGCGCGCCCGCACCAGCCCGGATCTGTCGCAGTGCATCGACGACTCGTCGTGGCTGCACTATCCGCGTTGGGCGCCGTGTCCGGCCGACCGGTCCCGGTTCCTCGTGCACGCCCCCGGCGAAGGCAACTGGGCCGGATGCCTGTCCGCCGTGGGCACCCTGGTGGACGATCAACTGGATCCGCGGGTGACGCCCTGGCGGTTGCACATCTTCACCGGGATCGACGGCATCCCGGGGGTCGACGGTCCCGGAACCGTCGCCGCACTGCAGATCACCCACGCCCTGGGTGGCGGCGGCCGGACCTGTGCGCCGGCGGCGCTGATGTTCGGCCGCCCGGGCACGGTGCCCGCGGTGGTGCCGCCGTCCACCGGGCCGCTGGCGCTGCCCTGGCGCAGCGTGCAGGCGGCCCGGGCGTACCGAGAACTGCACCGGGACACCGAATCCGGTGCCTTGCCACCGCCCGCACCGGGCCGGGAACCGTTGCGGACCAACGCCGCGCCGGCCGGCGTCCGCGCCATGCGCACACTGGTCCGGCCGCGGGCATCGTTGTCCGGTGGCACGGTCACGGTGGTGGCGCTGGCCGGGATCTCGGCGGCCCTGGCCGGACAGCTGGCGGAGCTGGGGGAGAGCACCGCGGCACTGGGCGCCGAGGTGACGATGGGCAAGGCTGGCGCCCGCCGGGCGTACAACCATTTCGGTACCGTCGGCGTCGGCCTGCATCCCGAACTGCCGGTGGCGGACCGGATCCCGGTCATCGCCGCCGAACTGGAGGCGCGCCGGCAACGGGCTGCGCACCCGGCGATGCGCGCCTCCGAACAAGCTTTTGCCGCCACGCCGGCACCGCTGTTACGTTGGGGCATAGATCAATTCGACCCGGCGGTGCGCTCGCCGACGGTCACCGGCAATACGGTGGTGTCCAGCGTGAATTGCGGTGCCGCGGATTTCGGGTTCGGCGGGGCGCCGGTGCGGGTGGCCGCGGCCTTTCCCGGGCTGTCGCCGATGGTGGGGCTGACCCATTGTGTGACCGGCGTGGGCGACACCGTGTCGATCAGTGTGTTCGCCGCCGAGTCGGCGATCGGGGATGTGGATGCCTATATGGGCCGGCTGGAGTCGGCTTTCGGTGGTGTGTGACCAATTGGATCGGTACCTACGAACGAAAACCTAACTGGCGCGCAGGTTTTCGATACCCACATCGAGGGCGTGCTCCAGGTAGGACAGATCGCCGGTGGCCAACAGGATGCCGACGCCGCCCTGGATGCCGGCCAGCAGCGCCGCCGCGTCTCGCTCGGCGGCGACGCGCGCGGAGATCTTGCCCTGGGCCTGCATGTCCCGGATTCCGTCGGCGATCTCGTCGTGCCAGCGGCGCATCAGCGCCGTGGTGACGGCCTGGGCCCCGGGGGTGGCGCGGCCGATCTCGGACATCAGCATGCTCAGCGGGCAGCTCTGCCCCTGCCGGCGGTAGCGCTGCACCACGGCATCGCGCCAGCGCTGCCACGCCGCCCATGACGTCAGCGCACCCAGGTGCGGCTGCTGATCGGCGAGGACCTGTTCGGCCTCGTGCTGGGCCACCGCGAGCAGTAGCTGCTCCTTGCCGCCGGGAAAGTAGTGGAACAGCTGACTCTTCGAGGTGCCGGTTCGCGCGCGGATGTCGTCGAGCGTCGTCAGCGCCACGCCACGGTCCCGGATCTCGGCGGCCGCGCCGGTCACGATCCTGGCTCGGGTGGCCGCGCCCTTGGCGGTGAGTTTTTGGACTTGCAGGTCCATTTTCATCGCAGTATTAGTGGACTCATGAGTCCATACTTTACCCGGCTTGCGGGCTGCACAGCACTTGTCACAGGGTCCACCGGCGGTCTGGGCGTTGCGATCGCCAAGGCGATGGCCGCCGAGGGCGCACTCGTCATCGTCAGCGGGCGCGACAAGGCCAGGGGCGAATCCGTCGTCGCCGATATCCGCGTGGCCGGCGGACGGGCCGAATTCGTCGCCGCCGATCTGGGCGCCGGTGAGTCCGCGGTGCGAGACCTGGCCACGGCCGCCACCGCCGCCGCGGGCGGCCGTCTTGACATCCTGGTGAACAACGCCGGGGTCTGGTCGGCACCGGTGCCCACCGAGGAGGTCACCGAGGAGACCCTCCTGGAGTCCTACCGGACCAACGTCGTCGCCCCGTTCCTGCTGACCGGGGCGCTGGCGCCGGCGATGGTCCGGCGCGGCGCGGGAGCGGTGGTGAACATCGGCTCGATCACCGGACTGATCGGCGGCGACAAATCGGCGCTGTACAGCTCCACCAAGGCGGCCGTGCACTCGCTGACCAAATCGTGGGCCGCCGAATATGGGCCGCACGGGGTGCGGGTGAACGCCGTGGCGCCAGGACCGATCGCCACCGAACGCGCGCTGGAGGCCGCCGAGCATGTCGCGCCGGTGCTGGCGCGCATCCCATCGCGCCGGATGAGCACCCCCGAAGAGGTGGCCGCCGCGGTGGTCTTCTTGGCCAGTGACGACGCCGCGAACATCCATGGCGCGGTGCTCAGTGTCGACGGCGGGTGGGCGGCGGTGTAACAGATGTTCTAGATTCTGTTACGTGGCTGACCCTGCTTTCGATACCGCGATCCTCGTCCTGCGTGTCGTTCTCGGCCTGACGATGGCCGCCCACGGCTACAACAAGTTCTTCGGCGGCGGCCGGATCCCGGGCACCGCCGGCTGGTTCGACAGCATCGGCATGAAGCCCGGCCTTTTCCACGCCCGGGTGGCCGCGAGCACCGAGCTCGCCGCCGGTCTGGGGCTGGCCCTGGGCCTGCTGACGCCGGTCCCGGCCGCCGGGTTCGTCGCCCTGATGCTGGTGGCCGCGTGGACGGTGCATCGGCACAACGGCTTCTTCATCGTCAAGGAGGGCTGGGAGTACAACCTCATCCTGGCGGTCGCGGCCGTCGCGATCGCGGGCACCGGCGCGGGCCGCTACAGCCTCGACTACGCCTTGTTCCGCGGCACCGGGCTGTGGGATTACCTGCAGGGCTGGGGCGGCCTGGCGGTCGCGGTGGTGCTCGGCCTGGCCGGGGGCATCGGCCAGCTGGTCATTTTCTTCCGCCCGCCCGCCAAGACCGGATAAGTCTTAAGGGGTTAGGTCCGCGACCGTGTGGTATTCGCTACGGTGTGCACGGGGTGGCTGAGAGCACATCGGCGCGGATCGAGGGAAATGCCCAGCGGGCAGTGTCGCAACCTGAGATCCGGACCGGCGCTCTCTAGACTCCTCAAGGTATCGGCGGAAATGATACGAAGAGCGGGCTGACGTGGCACTGAAGGTTGAGGACTACCTCAGCGAGAGTGGCCAGATCGAGCTGCCGACGGATACGACGATATGTACGTATCTCGACCGCAACTTCGAGGCTGCCTCGCCCGCGGTCGCGTATCGGTACCTGGACTACGGTCCAGACCGAAGCGTCCGGCGGATCGAATTGTCGTGGCAACAGATGCGGTCGCGCGTGTCGGCCGTGGGTGCGCGACTACAGCAGATCACCCAACCCGGCGACCGGGTTGCCATCCTGGCGCCCCAAGGCGTGGACTACGTGGTGGCCTTCTTCGCCGCGATCAAGGCCGGGTGTATCGCCGTGCCGCTCTTCGCGCCCGAGATGGCCGGGCAGGCCGAACGCCTGGACAACGTCATCGGTGACGCCCAACCCACCGTGGTGCTGACGACCTCCAGCGCCGCCGAGATCGTCCGGGACTGTCTCCGCCGCCGGGCCATCCGGTTCCGGCCGCGGATGATGGCCGTCGACGCCGTCCCCGAGTCGCTGGAAGACCAGCTGCAGCCGGTGCCGATCGGCATGGACGACATCGCCTACCTGCAGTACACCTCGGGCTCCACCCGCAAGCCGGCCGGCGTCGAGATCACCCACCGGTCGGTGTGCACCAACGTGCTGCAGATGGTGCTGTCGGTCGGACTGGACTTCGACATCCGCAGCGTCAGCTGGCTGCCGCTGTTCCACGACATGGGCCTGCTGATGATCATGTTCCCGGCGCTGTGCGGCGGGCACATCACCCTGATGTCGCCTGCCGCCTTCGTCCGCAGGCCCTACCGGTGGATCAAGGAACTCGGCTCCGACACCGAACCCGGGCGTACCTTCGCCGCGGCCCCGAACTTCGCGTTCGATCTCGCGGCCACCCGCGGCCTGCCCCCGGAAGGTGAGTCGCTTAACCTCAGCAATGTCGCCGGGCTGATCAACGGCTCCGAGCCGGTCAGCGCCGACTCCATCGCGCGGTTCAACGCGGCGTTCGCCCCCTACGGACTGTCACCGACGGCCGTCAAACCGTCGTACGGCCTGGCCGAGGCGACCCTGTTCGTCTCCACCACCGACCCGGACGCCGCTCCGCGGGTGATCTACCTCGATCGCTACGAACTCGGCTTCGGCCGCGCGGTGAAGACGACGCCCACCGCACCGACCGCCACCACGCACGTCTCCTGCGGGCATGTCGCGCCCAGCCAGTGGGCCGCGATCGTCGACGCGGCGACCGGTGCCGAATTGCCCGACGGACAGGTCGGCGAGGTCTGGCTGCACGGCGACAACATGGGTGCCGCCTACTGGCGCCGGCCACAGGAAACCGACGCGACGTTCCGCAACAAGCTGGAATCCACGCTGCAGGAAGGCAGCCATGCCGAGGGCGCCGAGCCCGATGCGCTGTGGCTGCGCACCGGTGATCTCGGCGTCTATCTCGACGGTGAACTGTTCATCACCGGGCGCGTCAAGGACGTGCTCATCGTCGACGGTCGCAACCACTACCCGCAGGACATCGAACACACGGTGGCCGAGGCGACGCCGGCGGTGCGCGCCGGATTCGTGGTGGCGTTCGCCATACCCCGCGGCACCAGCGAAGGCCTCGTCATCGTGGCCGAGCGGGCCCCCGGTCACGGACGGGCCGACCCCGACGCGGTGATCGCGGACATCCGCGCGGCGGTGTCGCGCGGGCACGGCCTGGCGGTCGCCGATGTCCGGCTGGTCAGCGCGGGTGCGGTGCCACGCACCACCAGCGGAAAACTGGCCCGCCAGGCGGCCCGCGCGGAGTATCTGGCCGGCGGCCTCGGTAAGGGCAACCCGGCGGTCTGAGGGAACCGATTCCACCGGACTAGAACACGTTCTAATCTTGCTGGCATGGGTTTTTTGAAGCAGGAAACTCCGCAGATCGACTTCGAGCAGTGGAGTAAGGGCACCCGCTCCGAGAAGATCATCCCGATGGCCCGGCACTGGGCCGAGGTCGGCTTCGGCACCCCGGTCGCGCTGCATTTGTTCTACGTGGTCAAGATCCTGGCCTACATCCTCGGCGGTTGGCTGGTGGTGCTCTCCACCACGGGTATCGATGGATTCACCGACGTATCCCATTGGTATGCCGAGCCGATCGTCTACCAGAAGATCGTGTTCTACACGATGCTGTTCGAGGTGGTCGGCCTGGGCTGTGGGTTCGGGCCGCTGAACAACCGGTTCTTCCCGCCCATGGGATCGATCCTGTACTGGTTGCGGCCCAAGACGATTCGGCTGCCGCCGTGGCCTGGACGGATCCCGCTGACCGCCGGTGACACCAGGACACCGGTGGATGTGGTGCTCTACGGCGCGCTGCTGGTGGCATTGACCGTCGCGCTGTGCTCCGACGGTACCGGGCCCATCCCCGATCTCGGCTCGGCCGTCGGGGTGCTGCCGACGTGGCAGACCGCGACCGTCATCGGGCTGCTGGCGTTGGCGGGGCTGCGGGACAAGGTGATCTTCCTGGCGGCCCGCGGCGAGGTGTACGGCTCGCTGGCGGTGTGCTTCCTGTTCGCAGGAGCCGATATCGTCATCGCCGCCAAGCTGGTCTGCCTGGTGATCTGGCTGGGCGCGGCGACCTCCAAACTCAACAAACACTTCCCGTTCGTCATCTCCACGATGATGAGCAACAACCCGGTGTTCCGGCCGCGCTGGATCAAACGGATGTTCTTCGAACGCTTCCCCGACGACCTGCGCCCGGGCCGGCTGTCCCGGTTCCTTGCGCATTTCTCCACCGCCATCGAAGGCCTGGTGCCGCTGGTGCTGTTCTTCTCGCACGGCGGTTGGCCCACCTACATCGCCGCATTCGTCATGCTGTGCTTCCACTTCGGCATCCTGAGCTCGATCCCGATGGGCGTGCCCCTGGAGTGGAACGTCTTCATGATGTTCTCGGTGCTCACGCTGTTCGTCGGGCACGCCGGCGTCGGGCTCGGTGACCTGCACAGCCCATGGCCCATAGTGCTTTTCGCGGTGGTGGCCGGCACCGTGGCCGTGGGCAACATGTTTCCCCGCAAGGTGTCGTTCCTGCCCGGTATGCGCTACTACGCCGGTAACTGGGACACCTCGCTGTGGTGCATCAAACCGTCGGCCGACGAGAAGATCGCCAACGGTGTCGTCGCGATCGCGAGCATGCCGGCGGCCCAGTTGGAGCGGTTCTACGGCAGCAAGGAGGCCGCGCAGATCCCGCTGTACATGGGATATGCGTTCCGCTCCTTCAACACTCACGGCCGGGCGCTGTTCACCCTGGCGCATCGCGCGATGGCCGGACACCACGAGGACGACTACACCCTGACCGACGGTGAGCGCATCGTCAGCACTGCGATCGGGTGGAACTTCGGCGACGGCCACATGAGCAACGAACAATTGGTGGCCGCGCTGCAGGCGCGCTGTCATTTCGAGCCGGGCGAGGTGCGCATCGTCATGCTCGACGCGCAACCGATCCACCGGCAGACCCAGCGGTACCGCCTCGTCGACGCCGCCACCGGGGAATTCGAGTCCGGTTACGTCAAGGTCGCCGACATGGTGGTCCGCCAGCCTTGGCAGGACGATGTGCCGGTTTATGACGTGGTGCCCCCGAGTCGGTAAGACTGTCTCTCATGGCGACGGACACCGTGAACCTGGCCGACCTGTACCGCGAATTGCACAGCGACCCGGAATTGTCGAACCAGGAACATGCCACCGCGGCGCGAGTCGTCGCGGCGCTCGAGGGCACCGACACCGAGGTGACCCCCGGCGTCGGCGGCACCGGTGTGGTGGCGGTGCTACGCAACGGTGACGGGCCGGTGGTGATGCTGCGCGCCGACATGGACGCGCTCCCTGTCCTGGAGAACACCGGTTTGCCTTATGCCAGCACCAAAACCGTGACCGATGCCAGCGGTCACCAGGTGCCGGTGGCCCACGCGTGTGGGCACGACATGCACACCGCATGCCTGGTCGGTGCGGTCCGGGCGCTGGACGACAGCCGCCGGGACTGGTCGGGCACCGTGCTCGCGGTCTTCCAGCCGGCCGAGGAGCAGGTCAGCGGCGCCCGCGCCATGCTCGACGACGGGTTGTTCGAGCGTTTCCCCAAACCGTCGATCATCCTGGGCCAGCACGTCGGCCCGCTGCCCGCCGGGGTGATCGGTTTCGGGACCGGCGCGATCATGGCGGGCAACGACGCGGCCGAGGTGACGCTGTACGGCCGCGGCGGGCACGGGTCCTCACCGGAGCACACCGTCGATCCGGTGGTGATGGCCGCGGCGGTGGTGATGCGGCTACAGACCATCGTGTCCCGCGAGGTGCCGTCCCACGAACAGGCGGTCGTCACGGTCGGCCGGCTGCAGGCCGGGACCAAGGAGAACATCATCCCGGACACCGCCGAACTCGGGATCAGCATCCGTACCTACTCGGCTGACCGTAGGGCGGCGGTGCAGGCCGCGATCGAGCGGATCGTCGCGGCCGAGGCGGCGGCGGCCGCGGCCCCGCGCGAGCCGGAGGTGGAGTGGACGATCAGCGCACCGGTGCTGATCAACGATCCGGCCGCGACCGAGAAGACGGTCGACGCGCTGCGCACCCATTTCGGGGCCGACAAGGTGTGGCCGTTGCCGCCGCTGTCGGCCAGCGAGGACGTCGGGGTGTTCGGCAATGCCATCGGAGTGCCCACGGTGTTCTGGTTCTGGGGCGGGGTGCCGATGCAGACCTTCACCGACGCGTTCGCCAAGGGGGAGTTGCCGCCGACCAATCACTCTCCGGAATTCGCGCCGGTGCTGGAGCCGACGCTGACCACCGGGGTGCAGGCGCTGACCCTCGCGGCGCGCACCTGGCTGGGCTGACCACTCGGGTCAGTACACCTAACCCATCACATCGCGGACCTTGACGGTCTCCATCCCCTTCAACAGCAGCTCGCGCGCGGTGTCGAGGTGCTTGCGCCAGTGCGCTTCCGCGGCCTCGCCGTCACCCGAGCGGATCAGCGTCATCAACCGCTTGTAGGACCGCATCAACAGCTCGTAGTCCGATTTGGACATCGGGCGGTTTTCCTTCATCGCAAAGGCGGTGTGCCGCACCGTGATCTCGTGCAGCATCCCGGCGATGATGGTCAGCGTCGAGTTGCCCGACAACTGGACCATCCGGCGGTGGAAGTCGCCGGTGGTCTCGGCCATCCGGCCGGTCTCGCGCCCGGACGGCACATACTCGGCGAGCATGGTGTCGAGTTCGTCGAAGGCCGCGGTGTCCCCGGATTCGGTGAGCAGGCGCACCGCCATCGGCTCGATACCGGAGCGGGCGGTCATCACATCGGCGATGGTGGCTCCGGACAACTCCAGCAGCAACCCCGCCGGGCGGGCCACGATCTCCGGTCCGGGCACCCGGACCCGGGCCCCGGTACGCGAACCGCGACGCACCTCGACCAGGCGTTCGGACTCCAGCACCCGTACCGCTTCGCGCAGCGTGGGGCGGCTGACACCGAAGTGGGCCATCAGTTCGGCCTCATTGGGCAGAAAGTCGCCATCCTTGAGCTGACCGTCGACCACCATCCGGCGTAGTGTGCCCGCGACGAGTTCGGCGGTCTTCGGGCTGCGAATGGGGTTGCCCGCCGACGAGGGCACGGCGTTGGGCCCGATCATCGGTGATAACGGGGTGGACTGCGCCACCTGAGGCCTCCTGCACTGAAACTTGCGCCGGTTCTACACCAGCTAGTGAACTCAGTAAACCATGTATGGCGCACCCGCGTCGTAACCCTAGGTCTACCAACCAGTAGGTTGACCTAGTAAACCTTCTGTTCTAGGTTGCATTTTAAGTCCACTGGTTGCACGACTATTCGCGCACTTCGAAGGAGAAGTTCATGGCAGAAGCGGTCATCGTCGAGGCAGTGCGCTCCCCGGTCGGGAAGCGCAATGGCGCCCTGTCGGGCGTGCACCCGGCGGAATTGTCGGCCCAGGTGCTCAACGGCCTGGTGCAGCGTGCCGGCATCGACCCCGCCCTCGTCGACGACGTGATCTGGGGCTGCGTCATGCAGGCCGGGGAGCAGGCGCTCGACATCGCCCGCACCGCCGTCCTGACCGCAGGCTGGCCCGAGACCGTGCCCGGCGTGACGGTCGACCGCCAGTGCGGGTCGAGTCAGCAGTCCCTGCACTTCGCCGTCGCCGGAGTGGTGGCCGGGCATTACGACGTCGTCGTCGCCGGCGGTTTGGAGTCCATGTCGCGCACCCCGATGGGCTCCTCACTGGCCAACGGCGGACATCCCTACCCCGAGGCATTCCGCGCCCGGTACGAGCAGACCCCCAACCAGGGCGTCGGCGCGGAGATGATCGCCGACCAGTGGGGCCTGTCGCGCACCCAGCTCGACGAATTCTCCCTGCGCTCGCATGAGAAGGCCGCCGCCGCGCAGGATTCCGGTGCGTTCAAGGATCAGATCGTCGGTATCAAAGACCAGGACGGCAACGTCGTCTTGGAGGACGGCGGCATCCGCCGCGGCGGCACCGTCGAGTCCATGGCCGGCATCAAGCCCGCCTTCAAGGAGGACGGGGTGATCCACGCCGGTAACTCCAGCCAGATCTCCGACGGCTCGGCCGCGCTGCTGATCACTTCGGCCGAGAAGGCAAAAGAGCTGGGCCTCAAGCCCCTTGCCAAGGTGCACACCGCGGTGCTGGCCGGCGCCGACCCTGTCATCATGCTGACCGCGCCCATCCCGGCCACTCAGAAGGCGCTGGCCAAGTCCGGCCTCAGCGTGGATGCGATCGGCGCTTTCGAGGTCAACGAGGCGTTCGCGCCGGTGCCGCTGGCGTGGCTGAAAGACATCGGCGCCGACGAGGCCAAGCTGAACCCCAACGGCGGCGCCATCGCGCTGGGTCACCCGCTCGGCGGCTCCGGTGCGCGGATCCTGACCACCCTGCTGTATCACATGCGGGACAACAACATTCAGTACGGACTGCAGACCATGTGTGAGGGCGGCGGCCAGGCCAACGCGACCATCCTGGAACTGCTGTGACCGAGCCCGGCGCGCTGGTGGAACGCCGGGGAAACGTCTCCATCATCACGATCAACCGGCCCGATGCCCGCAATGCCGTCAACGCCGCGGTGTCCATCGGCGTCGGCGACGCCCTGCAGGCGGCACAGGACGATCCGGAGATCCGGGTCGTCATCCTCACCGGGGCGGGGGACAAATCGTTCTGCGCCGGTGCGGATCTGAAGGCCATCTCGCGCGGGGAAAACCTGTTCCACCCCGACCATCCGGAGTGGGGTTTCGCCGGCTACGTGCGGCATTTCATCGACAAGCCGACCATCGCCGCCGTCAACGGCACCGCGCTGGGTGGCGGCACCGAGCTGGCGTTGGCCAGTGATCTGGTGGTCGCCGAGGAACGCGCGAAATTCGGGCTGCCCGAAGTGAAGCGCGGCCTGATCGCCGGCGCCGGTGGCGTCTTCCGCATCGTGGCGCAATTGCCGCAGAAGCTGGCGCTGGAACTCGTCTACACCGGCGAGCCGCTGTCCTCGGCGGATGCGCTCAAGTGGGGCCTGATCAACAAGGTGGTTCCCGACGGCACCGTCGTGGACGCGGCCCTGGAACTGGCCCAGCGCATCGCGGTCAACGCGCCGTTGGCAGTTCGGGCCAGCAAGCGGGTGTCCTACGGCGCCGTGGACGGCATCGTCGGCGCCGACGAGCCGTTCTGGAAACAGACCTTCGGCGAGTTCGCCACCCTGCTCAAGACCGAAGACGCCCAAGAGGGACCACTGGCCTTCGCGCAGAAGCGCGAGCCCGTCTGGAAAGCGAAGTGATGAAGAGACTGGTTTTGGAAACCGAGCACGAGCAGCTCCGGGACACCGCCAGGCAGTTCCTGGAGAAGGAATGTCTGCCCAACGTGGAGAAGTGGGAGGCCAATCGTCTGGTCGACCGCGAAGCCTATGTGGCCGCGGGCAATTACGGGCTGATCGGCTTCAACATGCCCGAGGAATACGGCGGCGGCGGGGTCGACGATTTCCGGTTCAACGCCGTCATCGTCGAGGAGTTCGCCAAGTTCGGCCTGGCCTGCCCGGGGGTGAGCCTGCAGAACGACATCGTCGGACCGTACTTCAAGAACCTGGCCACCGAGGAACAGCTGCAGCGCTGGATGCCCGGCTTCGCCAGCGGCGAGCTGATCGGCGCCATCGCGATGAGCGAGCCGGGTGCGGGCAGCGACCTCGCGGGCATCAAGACCACCGCGGTACGCGATGGTGACGACTTCATCATCAACGGCGCCAAGACGTTCATCTCGGCGGGCATCAACTCCGACCTGGTGGTCGTGGTGGCCCGTACCGACCCCGAGGCCGGGCACAAAGGCTTCTCGCTGCTGGTCGTCGAGCGGGACACCCCCGGCTTCACCCGCGGCCGCAAGCTGGACAAGATGGGCCAGCACGCCGCCGACACCGCCGAGCTGAACTTCGAGGATGTCCGGGTCCCGGCCGCCAACCTGCTCGGCACCGAAGGTAAGGGCTTCTATCACCTGATGGAAAACCTTCCCTCCGAACGTCTTTCGATCGCCATCGCCGGTGTCGCCGGTGCCCGTGCGACCTTCAACGAGACGCTGCAGTACGTGAAGGACCGCAAGGCGTTCGGTCAGCCGATCGGCAGCTTCCAGAACAGCCGCTTCGTGATGGCCGAGCTGGACACCGAACTCGACATCGCCGAGCAGTACATCGACCGCTGCCTGCAGGCCGTCGTCGACAAGGAGCTCACCGCGGTGCAGGCGTCCAAGGCCAAATGGTGGTGCACCGAGCTGGGCAAGAAGGTCGTCGACTCCTGCCTGCAGCTGCACGGCGGCTACGGCTACATGAACGAGTACCGCGTCGCCAAGGACTACGTCGATGTGCGCATCCAGACCATTTACGGTGGCACCACCGAGATCATGAAGGAGATCATCGGCCGCGATCTGGGTCTCTGACGGACACCAAAACGGCGCCCCCACCTTGGTAGGTGGGGGCGCCGTTTTGGTGTGGTCAGCGCGTCACTGGCGCGGCGGGGCCACGCTCGTGGTGGTCACCGGCGTTTCGGCGGCCGGAGCCGGGGTCGCGGTGGTCTCGGTGGTCTCGGCCGACGAGGTGGACGTCGTGGTGGTCGCGGTGGGCGTCGTGCCCTCGGGTGCCGCGGCGGGATCCAGCACGGTGTCGATGATGTAGACCCGCATGTTCGCGGACTTGATGCCACCGCAGGTGACCTTGGCGTCGTTGACGGTGATATCGCCGCCCTTGCCCTTCACCACGACGGGCTTGCCCTGCTGGCTGTACATGGTGCCGTGGATGTCGTCGGGGCCGAGGATGCCGAGCACCATGTGGTAGTACACCAGCGCGGTCAGCTTGGCCGGATCGGCCTTGATGGCCTCGAAGGCGGCCGGATCCAGCTTGGCGAACGCGTCGTTGCTCGGCG
This sequence comes from Mycobacterium sp. BMJ-28, assembly GCF_054404835.1. Lineage (NCBI taxonomy): Bacteria > Bacillati > Actinomycetota > Actinomycetes > Mycobacteriales > Mycobacteriaceae > Mycobacterium > Mycobacterium sp. BMJ-28. Next base: position 1,300,495 of record NZ_CM136783.1, read on the forward strand.
CGAACACCACGTACGGGCCGTTGTCCAGGACGCTGGTCACGTTGACGGCGGGGTTCAGCTGGCCCGACACGGCCTGGCTGAAGGTGGAGATCTCCGGGATGCTGGCCAGCGCCGCGGACGACTGCGCGTTGACCAGTCCGGTCAGCGAGCCGGGGCCGGACGCCACCGACTTGATCCCGGCGTCGCAGCCGGGGCCTTGTGGGGTGGGGATCGGGGCCACCGGAGTGGTGGGGTCGGCGTGCGCCGTCACCGCTCCTGAAAGGGCGATCGCCGCGGTTGCGACGACACCACCGATGAGCTTGCCGGTGCGAGCGTGCACGTGAATTCCTCCATCTCGTGCCAAAGTCCAGTTACCTCAGCTGGGCGGCGCGGATGTGGCGGGAACGTGGTGGAGCACCATCGGTTGACCGGTGTATCCGAGCCTCGGCGTCCCCGCGGCGCCGTTTGCATGGTATTCGCCGCGGCTGGGCGAACAAAATGCGCGCCGCTCAGCCTCGCGGGCGCCGGACCGCTCCGCAGAGGCCGGCCGCGATGACGCACAACCCGGCGGCGAGGTAAAAGGCCAGGTCGTAGCTGCCCTGGAGGTCACGGATCCAGCCCGCGCCGGCCGCGGCGATCGCCGCGCCCAGCTGGTGGGAGGCGAACACCCAGCCGAACACCACGGGGGTGCGGGCGCCGAAATAGTCCCGGCACAGCACGATCGTCGGCGGCACGGTGGCCACCCAGTCCAGGCCGTAGAAGATGATGAACACCCAGGTGCTCGGTTCGGCGTGCGGGGAAAGCAGCGAGGGCAGCAACAGCAGGGACAGTCCGCGGCCGAGGTAATAGACCACCAACAGGATCCGCGGGTCGATCCGGTCGGTGAGCCAGCCGGAGAACACCGTGCCCGCCACGTCGAAGATCCCGATGGTCGCCAGCAGCCCGGCCGCCAGCGTGCTCGGCATGCCGTGGTCGTTGGCCGCGGGGATGAAGTGGGTGCCGATCAGGCCGTTGGTGGTCATCCCGCAGATGGCGAAGCTGCCGGCCAACAGCCAGAACGCCCGGGACCGCAGGCCGATCCGCAGCCCGTCGAGGGCGGCGGCGAACGTGCCGGTGGGCAACGTCGCGGTCTCGGTGGTGGTGCCGCCATAGGCCGTCAGCCCGAGGTCCTGGGGGTAGTTGCGCAAGAACAACGCCACCAGAGGGACCACCGCGAGTGCGGCCGCGGCGACGATCACCGAAGCCCACCGCCAGCCGTGATGCGTGGTCACCGCGGCGACCACGGGCAGGAAGATCAGCTGCCCGGTGGCGCTGGCGGCTGTCAGCACACCGGTGACCAGGCCGCGCCTGGCCTCGAACCAGCGGGTCGCGATGGTCGCGACGAAACCCATCGAGATCGCGCCGGTGCCCAGCCCGACGAGTACACCCCACAGCAACACCAGCTGCCAGCTGGCCGTCATCAGCGCGCTGCACGCCGAGCCGGCGGCGATCAGGGCGAGTGCGCCGGTCAGTACCGGGCGTACCCCGAACCGGTCCATCAGGGCTGCGGCGAAGGGGGCGGTCAAGCCGTACAGCGTCATGTTGACGGCCATCGCCGCGCCGATGGTGCCGTGGCTCCAGCCGAATTCGTGGTGCAGCGGATTCATCAGCACGCCGGGCACCGACCGGAAGGCCGCGGCCCCGAGGATGGCGACGAAGCTGACCGCGGCGACCACCCATGCCCAGTGCAGCCGGGAGCGCGTACCGAGAAGTGTCACCGGGCCACTGTCGCGGAAACCGCCGCGGCCGCCTAGTGGCACAAATGACACGATTCATCAAATACGTGCCAGACTGGCGGTGTGCACCACCCGGATGTCCACCAGGTCGCCGTCCTTTTGCTGCCGCCGGTGGTGGGTTTCGACGCCACCATCGCGCCCACCCTGTTCGGCGCCGCCGTCGGGGCCGACGGCGCACCGCTGTACGAGGTGACGATGTGCGCCGTCGAACCCGGCCCGGTGGTCTCCACCAACGGTTTCGCGATGGTGCCGACCGCCGGACCCGAAGCGCTGGAGCGTGCGCACACCGTCGTCATCCCCGGCACCAGATACCCGCCTGCCCGTGACGGCGGCACCCTCGACGAGGAGGTGACGGCCGCGCTCGCCCGGATCCGTCCGGGTACCCGGCTGCTGTCGATCTGCACCGGCGCCTTCGTGCTCGCTGCGGCGGGCCGCCTCGACGGTAGGACCGTGACGACGCACTGGAAGTTCGCCGATGCGCTGCGCGCGCTGTATCCGGCAGTGCGGGTGGACGAGAACGTGCTCTTCGTCGACGACGGGGACGTGCTCACGTCGGCCGGTCTGGCCGCCGGAATCGATCTGTGCCTGCACATCATTCGATGCGACCACGGCGTCCAGGTGGCCAATGCCGTGGCCCGGTACTGCGTCGTGCCGCCGTGGCGCGAAGGTGGTCAGGCCCAGTTCATCGACCGGCAGGTGCCGGTGCGCGATCAGGCCTCGACGGCGGCCACCCGGGCGTGGGCCTTGGCACATCTGGATCAGGAACTCACCGTGGCGCGGCTGGCCGGACACGCGCACATGAGTCTGCGCACCTTCAACCGGCGCTTCCGGGAGGAGACCGGGGCGGCCCCGGGCAATTGGATCAGGCAGCGCCGCGTTGACCGCGCCCGGGAGTTGCTGGAGTCCAGGGATATCCCGGTCGACGAGGTGGCGCGGCTGTCCGGGCTGGGCACCGGCGGCAACCTTCGCCACCATCTGCGCCGCGGGGTCGGGATGTCCCCGTCGAGCTACCGCAAGGTGTACCAGGGCGCCTGAGGCGGGCGTGCGGAACCCTCGGCGCACGCCTCTACGATGACGGCCATGCCTGAGCCGTTGATCATCCCCATCCAGGGCCGCGCCCCGCAGTTGCACGCCGAGTCCTGGGTGGCGCCCAACGCCACCGTGATCGGGCCGGTCACGCTGGCCGCACGGGTGAGCGTTTGGTACAACGCCACCTTGCGCGCCGAGTTCGAGCCCATCGAGGTCGGCGAGGGCAGCAACATCCAGGACGGCGTCACCGTGCACGTCGACCCCGGATTCCCGGCGCGCATCGGCGCCAATGTCACCGTGGGCCACAACGCGGTCCTGCACGGCTGCACCATCGAGGACGACGTCCTGGTCGGGATGGGCGCGATCGTGCTCAACGGCGCCGTGCTGGGCGCCGGGTCCCTGGTGGCGGCCGGCGCCGTGGTGCCCCAGGGCGCGGTGATCCCGCCGCGGTCCCTGGTGGCCGGCGTGCCCGGGAAGGTGCGTCGCGAACTCAGCGACGAGGAGATCGCCGGGAACCGCTTCAACGCCGAGGCCTACCGCGGCTTGATCGAGCTCCATCGCCGGAACGACTGAGCAGAAGGTCAACGGCGACAACCTGTTCGGTCGAGCCGGGTTCCTGCTGCGCGTTCATCGCGTAACGGTGGCCGGCGCTGCGGAGTTTGAAGGACGGCCCGCGCGGGCATCCGCAAACAAGCAGGCGCGTCAATTTCTTGGTGCGCACCGTTGATCAGAGGAGTCCTCATGACCACCACCAGCTGGATCATCGTCGCGGTCGTCGCCGTCGTGGTGCTGGCCCTCATCGCGGTCCTGGTGCGCAACGCCACCCGGCGCCGGCGCACCGTGCAGGCCGAACGCATCCGCGAAGAGGTGCAGGAGGAGAGCCGGCGACTGAACACCCGCGAGACGGTGGCCGCGGAGACCGAGGCCAAGGCCCGCGCCGCCCAGGCCGAGGCGGAAGCCAAAGCCGCCGAAGCGGCACGCCTGCAGGACCGGGCGGCCGGCCACCGCGACGAGGTCGACGCGACCCGCGAGCGGTTGGACGCCCGCCGTGAGCACGCCGACAAGCTCGACCCGCGGGTCAAGGGCACCGACGGCGCAGAACAACCCGACCGCGTCGTGGTCGACCACCCCCGCACGGCCCGGGACACCGATCCCGCGCACGTGGACGGTCGGCACTCGACCCGCTGAGCGCAGGTCCGCCTTCCCACACCACCCGCGTCGCCCGGTGTGACGCGCAACGCGATGAGGTGTGGTGCCCCGCCGATCCGGGTATGGGCCACCGCGTCGAACCGGGGACACCTGCGGCCGCCGGGTCGTAGGGTGCCGGTGGTCAGGGAGGCTGAGGTGGCGATGAGGACGTCGGACCCATACGCGGGCCGCGGATGACCGAGCGCATCCTGGTCACCGGCGCCACCGGCTATATCGGATCACGTCTGGTCCCCGAACTTCTGGCCGCCGGCCGTGACGTGGTGGTCAGCAGCCGCAACCCCGACCGGCTCGCCGGTTTCGGGTGGTACGGCGACGTCGCCACGACGATGTTGGACACCCGCGAAGCAGATTCCGTCGCAACGCTTTTCGAACGCTGCGGGCCGATCGACGTGATCTACTACCTGATTCACGGCATCGGGGAGCCCGGCTTCCGGGCCGCGGACAACGATGCGGCGCGCCGCGTCTCCGAAGCAGCGGCGCGGGCAGGGGTGCACCGCATCGTGTATCTGGGCGGTTTCGTGCCCGAAGAGGGCAATCTGTCCGAGCATCTGGCCGGCCGGGCCGAGGTGGCGCATGCGCTGACCGTGCCCGGGGGCCCCGAGGTGGTGTGGCTGGGTGCGGCGGTCATCATCGGGGCGGGATCGACCTCGTTCGAGATGATGCGCTATGTGGGGGACCGGTTCCCGGTGTTGCCGCTGCCGCCGTGGCTGGCCAATCCGATCGATCCGATCTCGATCCGGGATGTGCTGTACTACCTCGTCGCCGCCGCGGATCGGCAGCGGGTGCCGGCCGGGGCATATGACATCAGCGGGCCGCAGACCACCAGTTACCGGGGTCTGTTGTCGGCCTACGCCCGGTTGGCCGGGATCTGGCACTGGGCGTTGCCTGCGCCGAGCGTACCGACCGCGCTGGCATCGCGGGTATCGGCGGCGGCACTGCCCGTTCCCGGTGGGTTGGCCGCGGATTTGACTGCCTCCCTTGATCATCCGATGACAGCCGCGGGGCTCGGGTTGCGCGGCTTGGTGCCGGATCCGCCCGGCGGGCTGCTGACCGTGGACGACGCGATCGGTCGGTCGGTGGCGACGCCGGGCCGCCGGCCGGTCGACCGGCTCGCCGACCCGCACCACCTGGCCGACACCGACCCGGACTGGGCCGGTGGCGATGTGGCACGCATCAGGGCGCTCACCCCGTGGATCGCGCGGCCGGCCCTGGTGCTGCTGCCGTTGCTGCCGGGGCCGGCCGCGGCCGCCTTGCGTACCGGGTTCGACTTTCTGGCCGACCTCATCCCACAGGCGCACCGCTCATGATTCCGCCGCCCTGGCGTGCCGTGGCCGGCACGGTCGACGAAGCGGACAGCGTGGTGCGCCGCCGCCGGATCACCGTCGTCGCGGTTTTGGTGGTGGGTGCCTCGTTGCAGGCCTACTCGCTGAGCAGGCATCCCGGGGACAACTCCTTCTACTACCTGACGTCGGCGATGGCCGCGGTGTGGACGGTGGGTGCCGTGCTGTCCGGGCCGCTGCATCTGGGACGGTTCCCAGCCAGCGGGCGCCGCCCGGTGCTGCTCGGCATCGGCGTGGGTCTCGGGCTCGGCGCGGTGTTCGTCATCGGTGGTCTGATCGCGCGGCTGATCCCGCCGGTGCGTGAATACGTCACTGCGGTACTCGAATTCGCCGACCACGGCGCGTTGCCGCTGGTGGTGTGCATCACCGTGATCAGCGGCATGGCCGAGGAGCTGTTCTTCCGCGGCGCGCTGTACTCGGCGCTCGGCGGTCACCGGCCGGTGCTGGTGTCCACGGCGATCTACTTCGTCGCGGTGATGGCGGCGGGCAACCCGATGCTCGGCTTCGCCGCCATCCTGCTGGGCGCGGTGTGTGCGCTGCAACGCCGGATGACCGGCGGGGTGCTGGCGCCGATGCTGACCCACTTCTTCTGGGGCCTGGTGATGGTGCTGGCGCTGCCGCCGATCTTCGGCCTCTAATCGGTCAGTGGGTGCGCCGATTCGTCGTGCGGCATCCGGGCTGCCAGCCAGGCGACCAGGCCGAGCACCGTCGGGACCGTGCCCGCCGCGAGGTAGATGAGGTGCACCTCGAGCACCTTGGAAAGCGGTCCGGCCAGCGCCATGGACACCGGCATGAAGACCAGCGATACGAAGAAGTCCAGGCTGGATACCCGGCCCAGCATCGCCGGAGGAACCCTGCGCTGCAGCAGCGTGCCCCAGATGACGGTGGCTGCGCTGCTGGTCATCCCGACCACGAAGGCCGCCACCGCCATCACGATGAACGACGACGTGTAGCCGATCGCCACCAGCGGCAGGTTGCCCAGTCCCCAGCACGCCATCATCACCGTGAGATAGCGGCGGGGCAGCCGGATCGATGACACCGCGATGGCGCCGACGGCTCCACCGAGGCCGAAAGCGGCCAGCACGAAGCCGAAGATCCGCTCACCGTGTGCGAACCGGGCATTGGTGATGAAGGGCAGCAGCACCTCCAGTGGACCGATGACCAGCAAGACGAAACCGCTTGCGAACAACAGGGTCGCCAGCAGCCACGGCGTGCGGACCATGAACCGGAACCCGTCACGCAGGTCGGTCAGCGGGTGCGACGGCGGGCGGGAGGATGAATCCGGTTGGGCCACCGGTCTTGTCGCGATGAGCAGGATCAGGCCGGTGCCGTACAGGGCGGCGACCGCCACGGCGCCCAGGGCCGGAAAGGTGGCGCCGATCAGCACGCCGGCCACCGCGGGGCCGACGGCCTGTTGCATGGTCGGCCGTACCACGCCTTCGATTCCGTTGGCGGCCAACAGCTGCTCGGCCGGCAGCAGGCGCGGGAGGTAGGCGCTGTAGGCCGGGAAGAAGAACGCGGCCCCCACCCCTAGGGCGGTGGCGGCAACCGCCATGTGCCACAGCCGCAACTGCCCGGTGAGCCCGAGCGCCGCGACGACCGTCACCGCCACGGTGTTGACGGATTCGACGGCGATGATGATGGCGCGCTGCGGTAACCGGTCCGCGGCGATGCCGCCGACCAGGACGAAGGCGATCAGGCCGGCGCTCAGGCAGGTCGCGACCAGGGACAGTGCGGTGGGGTCGTTGTCCAGCGCGATCACCTGCAGCGCCATCACCACCGTCCACATGCCGGTGGCGAAAATGGACAGCGTGACAGCCGCGATCAGCAGGCGGTATTCGCGGTGTTTGAACGGCGCGAGTACCCGCCAGCCCGGTTGTTCGAGATGTGTACTCACACGACCGATAGTGACCGATCAACGGCGTGGCAAGCCACTGGTTTTTGGCTAGCTGTCGGTGAAGCTGGCCTGCCTGCGTTCCTGGAACGCCTTGGTGCCCTCACGGAAATCGTCGGAGGTGAGCAGGATCAGTTGGCCCTCGCGCTCGCGTTCGAGTGCGGCCTCCAGTTCGGTCAGGGTCGCCTCGTTGATGGCCTGCTTGGTCTTGCGCAGCGCCACCGCGGGGCCGCCCGACAACGTGGTGATCACCTTGACGACCTCGTCCTCGAGGGCGTCGGCGGCATGTACGGACGTCACCAGGCCCCAGTCGTAGGCCTCGGCCGCGGTGATCCGCTCGGCCAGCAGGGCCATCCGCTGGGCCCGGATCCGGCCGATCGCCGCCGCGATGAGCGCCGACGCGCCACCGTCGGGCATCAGCCCGATCTTGGTGAAGGCGAGCATGAAAAAGGCCTTCTCCGAAGCCAATACGATATCGGCGGACAACGCCAGCGAGACGCCGACGCCGGCTGCGGGTCCGTGCACGACGGCGACGACCGGCTTGGGCAGCGCGACGATTGCGCGCACCGCGCGGTTGGCGGCGTCGAGCACCACTTCGGGCCCGTTGACCGATTTGGCCGAGACGTCCTCGGCGCTGATGCCGGCGCCGGAACTGAAGCCGCGTCCGGCGCCGGCCAACTTGACGACACGCACCGCAGGATCTGCGGCGGCCGCCTCCAGGGTGTCGGCGATCCCGGTCAGCATGGCCTCCGACAGCGCATTGAGGCTGTCGGGCCTGTTCAGGGTCACCGACAGCACCCCATCGGTGAGCTGCACGAGCAGGGAATCGAGGCTGGGATAAGTCATGGGATGCGCCCTCACGGTGGGGGTAGGTGGCCCGAGGCCGGTCGACTTGGTTATACAAGTAAGCTATGTCGGCGGTCAACTACTCGGTACTCGACGAGATATTCAATGACGAAGGGCGGTCGGTATGACGGGACCACTGCACGGACTGCGGGTTGTCGAATTGGCCGGTATCGGCCCCGGCCCGCACGCGGCGATGATTTTGGGAGATCTGGGTGCCGACGTCGTGCGGGTGGACCGCCCGACGGCCTCGAACAGCCCGGCCAAGGACGCCATGCTGCGCAACCGGCGCAGCGTCACCGCCGATCTGAAATCCGCTGAGGGAAAACAGTTCGTGCTCGACCTGGTGGCCAAGGCCGATGTGCTGATCGAGGGTTTCCGGCCCGGTGTCACCGAACGTCTGGGCCTCGGTCCCGAGGACTGCGCCAAGGTGAACGAGAAGCTGGTGTACGCCCGGATGACCGGGTGGGGCCAGGACGGTCCGCGCGCACTACAGGCCGGTCATGACATCAACTACATCTCGCTCAACGGGGTGCTGCACGCGGTGGGACGCAAGGGCGAGAAGCCGGTGCCGCCGCTGAACCTGGCCGGCGATTTCGGTGGCGGGTCGATGTTCCTGTTGCTGGGCATCTTGTCGGCGCTGTGGGAACGCCAGAGCTCGGGCAAGGGCCAGGTGGTCGACGCTGCGATGATCGACGGCTCCAGCGTGCTGATCCAGATGATGTGGTCGTTCCGGGCGCAGGGCTTGTGGACCGATGAGCGCGGCGCCAACATGCTCGACACCGGCGCCCCCTATTACGACACCTATGAGACCGCCGACGGAAAGCACTTCGCGATCGGGGCGATCGAGCCACAGTTCTACGCCGAGTTGCTGGCCAAACTCGGCTTGGATCCGGCATCGCTGCCCGGCCAGAACGACATGGCGCGCTGGGAGGAACTGCGGTCGGCGTTCACCGAGGTGTTCAAGACCAAGACGCGCGACGAGTGGGCGCAGATCTTCTCGGGTTCGGACGCCTGTGCCACCCCGGTGCTGGCCTTCGGGGAGGTGCTCACCGAACCGCATATCGCCGCACGCGACACCTTCTATGAGACCGGCAGCGGCCTGCAGCCGATGCCGGCCCCGCGCTTCTCCCGCAGCCGGACGGGGCAGCCGACACCGCCCCCGGTGGTCGGCGCCGACAACGACACCATTCTCGACGACTGGAAGTAGGGGCCGGTAGCGCCCCCAAGAGGAAGGAATTTCACAAGTGGAGATCAAGGACGCCGTAGCCGTCGTCACGGGCGGGGCCTCTGGCCTGGGCCTGGCGACCACCAAGCGGCTGTTGGATGCCGGTGCCTCGGTGGTGGTCATCGACCTCAAGGGCGAGGAAGCCGTCGCCGAGCTGGGCGAGCGCGCCACGTTCGTCGCGGCCAACGTCACCGACGAGGATGCCGTGGGCAAGGCCCTGGATGTGGCCGAGTCGCTGGGGCCGGTGCGCATCAACGTGAACTGCGCCGGCATCGGCAACGCGATCAAGACCCTCGGCAAGGAAGGCCCGTTCCCGCTGGACGGTTTCCGAAAGGTGGTCGAGGTCAACCTGATCGGCACCTTCAACGTGCTGCGGCTGGCCGCCGAGCGGATCGCGAAGACCGATCCGGTCGGTGAGGAGCGCGGCGTCATCATCAATACCGCCTCGGTCGCCGCGTTCGACGGCCAGATCGGGCAGGCCGCCTACTCGGCGTCCAAGGGCGGCGTCGTCGGTATGACGCTGCCGATCGCGCGTGACCTGTCGCGCAGCCTGATCCGCGTCGTCACGATCGCGCCCGGACTGTTCAAGACCCCGCTGCTGGGGTCGCTGCCCGAAGAGGCACAGAAGTCGTTGGGCCAGCAGGTGCCGCACCCGGCCCGGCTGGGCGACCCCGACGAGTACGGCGCGCTGGCCGTGCACATCGTCGAGAACCCGATGCTCAACGGCGAGGTCATCCGGCTGGACGGCGCGATCCGGATGGCACCCCGATGAGCGCTTGCGCGAAGAGGAGACAGCACCGATGAGCGCTTGCGCGAAGAGGAGACAGCACCGATGAGCGCTTGCGCGAAGAGGAGACAGCACCGATGAGCGCTTGCGCGAAGAGGAGACAGCACAGATGACGATCACGACGAAGTTCACTGAGGTCTTCGGTGTCGAGCACCCGATCGCCCAGGGCGGCATGCAGTGGGTCGGACGCGCGGAACTCGTTGCGGCCGTGGCCAATGCGGGGGGCCTGGGTTTCATCACCGCGCTGACGCAGCCGACCCCGGCCGATCTGGCCAACGAGATCGCCAAGACCCGCGATCTGACCGACAAGCCGTTCGGGGTGAACCTGACGATCCTGCCGGCGATCAACCCGCCGCCCTATGACGAGTACCGCAGGGTGATCGTCGATGCCGGCATCAAGATCGTCGAGACCGCGGGCTCCAACCCGGCCCCGCACCTGCCGATGTTCCATGACAACGGCATCAAGGTGTTGCACAAGTGCACCTCGGTGCGGCATGCGGTCAAAGCCCAGAGCCTCGGGGTGGACGGCATCAGCATCGACGGTTTCGAATGTGCCGGCCATCCCGGTGAGGATGATGTGCCGGGCCTGGTGCTGATCCCGGCGGCGGCCAGACAGATCGAGATCCCGATGATCGCGTCCGGCGGCTTCGGCGACGCACGCGGTCTGGTCGCGGCCCTGGCACTCGGTGCCGACGGGGTCAACATGGGCACCCGGTTCATGTGCACCGTGGAGTCCTGTATTCACCAGAACGTCAAGGAGGCCATCGTGGCCACCGACGAGCGTGGTACCGAACTGATCTTCCGCAGCCTGCACAACACCGCCCGGGTCGCGAGCAACACGGTCTCGCGTGAGGTCGTCGAGATCCTCAAGGGTGGCGGCCAGTTCGAGGACGTCAAGGATCTGGTGGCCGGTGTGCGCGGCCGCAAGGTGTTCGACGACGGCGATATCGACGCCGGCATCTGGACGGCGGGAACCGTGATGGGCCTGATTCACGACATCCCGACCGTCGAGGAACTGATCACCCGGATCGTCGAGGAGGCCGAGGACATCATCACCGGTCGGCTGGCCGACATGGTCACCCTCGACGAGGAAGAAAAGGCTTCGGCCTGAGAGCCGAACAGGGACCGCGCGACCGGACAACGACGTCCGGTCGCGCGGTTTTTTCATGAGCTGAGCGGACCCGGACGCCAAAACGCCGCCGAGGCAAGGCTCAGCGGCGTTTGTGGCGCTAGGAGGGAACTGCTGCGGTCAGACCGCGGCAGCGAGGTCGGGGAACTGCTCGGAGGTGTCACCCTCGACGAGGACATCCCCGTGGTACAGGGCGTCAAAGTCGACTTTGATGACATCGGCACTGGTGTCGTCGATCCACATGTGACTGAGCGTATGGGTCTCGTTTAAGGAATCTTTGAGTCACGATTCTGAAAATCGTGGCAATTCTTACCGCCGGGTAGGTTCGGGAAGTTCGCGAGCGGCGCGCCTGATCTTGTTACTCAAAAGTCAGTATGGCTCTGACCTGCGGATAAGGGTGATGCGCTGGGTTTTCTCGGTGGGCCGCGGTGTGTGCTGCCGCGATCGGCCGGCCAAGCGAGTGCAGCAAACGTTACTTCCGAGTTCTACTCGGCAGTAGGAGAGTTTGTGACAAAAGTGATTTCTGGGGCCACTGGGGTCAAAGACGATCGTGCGACGCCTGGGCGCGGCGGTCCGACCCAAATTGCCACTCTCGTCAACATCGCCCTGAACCGAGCGGGCCGCCCCGCCGTGATCAATGCGAAGGGATTGACCGCCCTTACTTATCGTTGTTAACTTAACCTTGATATTGTGCTGCTGGGCAGAAGAGGAATGTGCATGCTGAACCGAATCGCACTGCTTGCGATCGCCGCGCCCCGGCGCGTACTCGCGTTGTCGGCACTGGTCATGGTCGCGGCCGCGATCTTCGGCATCCCGGTCGCCAAGAGCCTGTCCGCAGGCGGATTCCAGGACCCGACATCGGAATCGGCCCGCGCGACCCAGTTGCTCACCGACAAGTTCCACCAGGGCGATATGCAGCTGATCATCACGGTCGCGTCGGCCGACGGCGTCGACAGCCCGGCCGCCACCGCCGTCGGCAAGCAGATCGCCGCCGCGCTGGGCCAGTCGCCGCACGTCGCTCAAGTCACCTCGGCCTGGACCGTGCCGCCGGCGGCCGCCGCCGAACTGGTGAGCAAGGACAAGACCGCGGGTCTGGTCGTCGCCGGAATCACGGGCGGGGAGAACGACGCGCAGAAGTACGCCAAGGAACTGTCCGACCAACTGGTGCACGACCGCGACGGCGTCACGGTGAAATCCGGTGGCGTGTCCATGGTGTATGCCCAGATCAACGCGCAGACCGAACGTGACCTGCTGGTCATGGAGTCCATCGCCATCCCGTTGAGCTTCCTGGTGCTGGTCTGGGTGTTCGGCGGGTTGGTCGCCGCCGCGCTGCCGATGGTCGTCGGCGGGATGGCCATCGTGGGCACGATGTCGGTGCTGCGACTGGTCACGTTCTCCACCGATGTGTCGATCTTCGCGCTCAACCTGTCCACCGCGATGGGACTGGCCCTGGCCATCGACTACACGCTGCTGATCATCAGCCGCTACCGCGACGAACTCGCGGAGGGACATCCCCGCGACCGTGCCCTGCAGCGGACGATGGCCACAGCGGGACGCACCGTGCTGTTCTCGGCGACGACGGTCGGTCTGTCCATGGCGGCGATGCTGTTGTTCCCGATGTACTTCCTCAAATCCTTCGCCTATGCCGGGGTGGCGACCGTGGGCTTTGCGGCGCTGGCCGCGGTGGTGGTCGCGCCCGCGGCCATCTGGCTGCTCGGCGACCGGCTCGACGCCCTCAACGTGCGCCGGTTGTTCCGGCGTGGGCCGGCTCCTGCCGCCAAACCGGTGGAGCAGCTGTTCTGGTATCGCTGGACCGGCGCGGTGATGCGCCGCGCCCTCCCGGTCGGGCTGGCCGTCACCGCTCTGCTGGTGCTGCTGGGCGCCCCGTTCCTCGGCGTCAAGTGGGGCTTCCCCGACGACCGGGTGCTGCCCGCCTCGGCCTCGGCGCACGAGGTCGGTGACCAACTGCGCAACGATTTCACCGACAACTCGGCCACCGCGGTGACCGCCGTGGTCCCGCAAGCCGACGGCTTGACCCCGGCCGACTTCGACCGGTACGCGGCCGAACTCTCGAAAGTCGCCGCGGTGACCTCCGTCTCGAGCCCGACCGGCACGTTCGCGGCAGGCCGCAAGGTCGGGCCGGCCGGTCAGTCCGGTGCCGCCGAGGGCAGCGCGTTCCTCACCATCGCCAGCACCGCTCCGCTTTTCTCGGACGCCTCCGATCGTCAGCTCGATGCCATGCACGCGGTGGCCGGGCCGGGCGGACGCGTCGTGGACTTCGCCGGCATCGCCCAGATCAACCGCGACAGCGTCACCGCCATCACCACCCGGCTGCCCTGGGTGCTGGGGGTGATCGCGGTGATCACCTTCGGGCTGCTGTTCCTGCTCACCGGCAGTGTGGTGCTGCCGCTGAAAGCGCTTGTGCTCAACATCCTTTCGCTGACCGCCGCATTCGGTGCGCTGGTGTGGATCTTCCAGGACGGGCACCTGTCCGCGCTCGGCACCACCCCGACTGGCACGCTGGTGGCCAACATGCCGGTGCTGCTGTTCTGCATCGCGTTCGGTTTGTCGATGGACTACGAGGTGTTCCTTGCAGCGCGTATCCGCGAGTACTGGCTGTCGCTGAACACCGGCTCCGATTCGACCCCCCGCGCGCTGAACGACGAGGCTGTGGCTCTGGGCCTGGCCCGCACCGGCCGGGTGATCACCGCCGCCGCGCTGGTCATGTCCATCACCTTCGCCGCCCTGATCGCCGCGCAGGTGTCGTTCATGCGGATGTTCGGTGTCGGGTTGACGCTGGCCGTCGTCGTCGACGCCACCCTGGTACGGATGGTGCTGGTGCCGGCCTTCATGCACATGCTCGGTGGCTGGAACTGGTGGGCGCCCAAACCCCTGGTGTGGCTGCACCAGCGGATCGGCATCAGCGAATCCGGGGGCGAGCGTGACGCGCCGGACGGGCGTGAGTCCGTGACCGCCGCAGTAGCGGACACTGGTCAGCGTGGTTGACGTACTGAAACGGCGGCGCGCCGCCCGCGGTTCGGGTGACCAGCTGCGCGAGGAGATCCTCGACGCCACCACCGACCTGCTGCTGGAAACCGGGCACGCGAAGGCGGTGTCGATCAGGGCGGTGGCCCAGCGTGTCGGGGTCACCTCGCCGTCGATCTACCTGCACTTCGCCGACAAGGACGCGCTGCTGGATGCGGTGTGCGCCCGGTACTTCGAAAAGCTCGACGAACAGATGCAGCGGGTGGCGGTGGGCAAGACCTCCACCATCGAGGTGTTGCGCGCCCAGGGACTGGCTTACGTGCGGTTCGCCCGCCAAACCCCGGAGCTGTACCGCATCGCCACCATGGGCGAGCGCGAATCGGCCAGTGACGTCGATATCACCCTGGCCAGCTCGGCGTTCGTGCACATGCGCGCCTCGGTCGAGGCGTTGATGGCCGAAGGTGTCTATCCGCAAGGGGATTCGACGGCCGCCGCGCTGGAGTTGTGGACTGCGGTGCACGGTGTCGCGGCCATGCTGATCGCCAAACCGTACCTGCCGTGGGGCGATGCCGAGCAGTTCGCCGACCGGGTGCTCAGCGCGGTGTGCTGCGGTCGAATCGTCTACGGCATCGTCGGGCCGGACGCCACGCCGGAGGAGACGATCGCGAAGTTGCAGGAGTTGCGATGAGTACGGTGCAGAACCCGTTCTTCGCCCGGTTGTGGACCGTGATGTCCGGCCACGAGCCCGAGTCGCTGCGTCGGTTGCGGGTCGAGAACCTCGCCGGTTTGACCGGCCGGGTGCTCGAGGTCGGTGCCGGTACCGGCACCAATTTCGCCCACTATCCCGCCGGAGTCACCGAGGTGGTCGCCATCGAGCCGGAACCGCGGCTGGCCGACATCGCGGCGCGGGTCGCGAGGTCGGCTCCGGTGCCGGTCACCGTCAGTACCGATACCGTCGAGGACTACGCCGCGGCGCAACCGTTCGACGCCGTGGTCTGCGCACTGGTGCTCTGCTCGGTCGGCGAGCCCGACGATGTTCTGCGACAGATCTTCTCGATGCTCAAACCCGGCGGTCAGTTGCGCTACCTGGAACACGTCGCCAGCGCCGGACCGCGGGCCCGGCTGCAGCGGGTGGCCGACGCGACGGTATGGCCGCGCCTGCTCGGGAACTGTCACACCCACCGTGACACCGAGGCCTCGATCGCCGGTGCCGGATTCGCCGTATCCAGGGCACGGCGGGAGATGGCGTTGCCCGGGTGGGTGCCGCTGCCCGTCACCGAGTTCGCGATCGGGCAGGCGGTGCGGCCTTGAGCCCTGCCGGGCTCACCGGCCGAGCAGGGCGGGCAGGCGCTGCAGCAGGCCCGGCAGCGCCGTCGCCGCGGTCTCGCGCACCACGGCCGTCGCGGCCGCGGAGAACGGCGTCTCCTGCGGATTCACCTCGATGACGGGAATCCCGTGGGCCAGTGCGGCCTCCGGCAAACCCGCGGCGGGGTAGACGATCGACGAGGTGCCCACCACGATCACCACGTCGGCGCCGGCGACCGCCTGCACGGCGCTGTTCCAGGCGTCGTCGGGCAGGCCTTCGCCGAACCACACCACATTCGGCCGGATCAGGCCGCCGCACGCGCATCGCGGTGGCTGGACCACCTCGACCGGTTCGGGCATCGCCGGAAGCGCCCCGGTGAACGGCAATTGGCAGCGATCACAACGGAATTCGAACAGGCTGCCGTGCAGGTGATGGACCCGGCTGCTGCCGGCCCGTTCGTGCAGGTTGTCCACGTTCTGGGTGGCGATGTGCACGTCGGCGTAGTCCTCCCACGCCGCGACGGCGCGGTGGCCGTTGTTGGGCGCCACCGCGTCCATCATGTAGTGCCGCCACAGGTACCAGGCCCACACCTTCTCCGGGTGGCGCCGCCAGCCGTCACTGCTGGAAATCTCGTAGGGGTCGACGTGCGCCCACAAACCGGTCTCCACGTCGCGAAACGTCGGTACGCCGCTCTCTGCGGACATGCCCGCTCCACTGAGCAACGTCACCTGCACCCCACCAAGGTAACCGGTGTGGGCAATACTGGGCACATGGCCGGGTTGGGGGATTGGGTCCATCTGGACGCGCAGGCGGCAAGCCCGTTGTTCGACCAGTTGCGCACCCAGATCATCGATGGTGTGCGCGACGGTCGGCTGGAGCCGGGCACCCGGTTGCCGACGGTGCGCGACCTGGCAGCGCAGGTGGGGTTGGCGGTCAACACCGTGGCCCGTGCGTACCGGGAACTGGAAGCCGCCGGGATTCTCGAAACCCGGGGCAGATTCGGCACATTCGTCTCGCGGGTGGACCCAGCCGATGCCGCGATGGCCGTCGCGGCGCACGCGTTCGCCGAGACGGCGCGCAAACTCGGCGTGGCGAAGGCCGACGCGCTGCGTTATCTGGACACGGTTCTGGACTGACCGCTCCAGCGCAGCACGTCAAGCGCCACGGCGACGTGCACACCGCACTCCGACAGCGGCCGGGGCAGTAGCTCGTCGGCGCGGGCCAGCCTGCGCAGCAGGGTGTTGCGGTGGGTGTACAGCCGGGCCGCCGCGCGCGAGGCGTTGCACTGCTGGTCGACGAATGTCCGCACGGTGGCCTGCAATTCGGGGCTGGCCGCCGCGAAGTCGCCGAGCGTGCGGTGCACGAATTGCGCCGCCCGGTCGGCATCGGCGGTGATCAGCGCCACCAGTTCGATATCGGCGAACAGCGCCAGTGGTTCCGGCGAACGCAGCCGGGCCATCATCTGCTGGGTGGTGATCGCGTCGAAATGGCTGCGCCGGAAGCCGTCGATCCCGTCGGCCGTCGAGCCGACTGCCACCCGGATATCGGGTGCGGTCCGGATGTACGACAGCAGCGCGGCGGAGTCGATGGCCCTCGACCCCGGAGCCCATACCCACCGCGTCGCGGTGCTGGCCGGCACGCTCAGCACCCGCGGGCTGCCGCAGGCGTGGCCGAACGCCTCGGCGACGCGGTCCAGCTGGGACAGGTCCCCTCCGACTCGCTCGCTCCAGATCACCGCCGCGGTGTGCGTGCCGGTCAGTGCGTAGCCGAGCCGATCCTCGGCGCGCTGGCGCGGGATGGGCGCGCCGTCGAGGATGAGCGCGACGGTTTCGCGGCGCTCGGCGTGGGTGCCCCGGGTGAGTTCATCGCGTTCGAGTTCGATCTGGGCGGCGATGCCGGTCAGGGTGGCGTCGATGAAGGTACTGATCGATCGTGAACACACCTGCAACATCTCGTGCAGTTCGGCCGGATCGGAGGTCAGCGCGAACGCGATCTCCATGAGGCGCCGCCACGCCACGCCCTCGCCGACCCGGTAGGCGTCCAACGGGAACGCGTCCACGCCGCGGCGCACCAGTTCGCGCGCGATGGCCAGCGGCTCGGGGCCGGTGTTGGGCGGGACCGGGGCGCCCGGGTCGCGAACGTTGGCGGTGCCCCAGAAGAACAGGTTGGCCCGATTGCTGCGGCTCACCGCGGCCGCCAGTTCGGGATCCGAGCCGATCGCCGGGTTGGCGTTCAACACGGCATCGTCGAGCTCCTCGAGCCATTCCGGCCGGGCGTTCACGACGATCTGTGCGCACTGCCGGATCAGCGCTTTGACCTCGGGTGATGGTGGCTGCCACGGCACCGGTCCAGCATAACGCGGTGGTGCACTCTGCACTGATCTATCGCAGATATGGGTCATTCTGACCATAGCGGCCGAGGCCTGTGCACGTCAGGATCGACCCAACGCATCCGCCACCGACAGGAGTCGCCGCCGTGACCAATCTGGAGAGCACCCCCGAACAGGTCGACGTGCTGATCGTCGGAGCAGGCATCTCGGGTATCGGCGCCGCGTATTACCTGCAGCAGGAGCACCCGGGGCGCAGCTACGCGATCCTTGAGGCCCGCGGGGCGACGGGCGGCACCTGGGACCTGTTCCGGTATCCGGGCATCCGGTCGGACTCCGACCTGCACACCTTCGGCTACGAGTTCAAGCCGTGGCGGGACGAGCACGCCATCGCCACCGCCGACAAGATCCTGGCCTACCTGCGTGAGACGGTCGCCGAGAACGGCATCGACAAGCAGATCCGGTTCCATCACCGGGTGCTCGGCGCCGCCTGGAACAGCGCGGCGGCCCGCTGGCTGGTCGACATCGAGAACACCGACACCGGTCAGCTTCTGCAGATAAGTGCCAACTGGTTGTTCTGCGCGGGCGGGTACTACCGCTACGACCAGGGCTTCACCCCGCAGTTCGACGGCCGGGAGCGGTTCACCGGGCAGGTCGTGCATCCGCAGCACTGGCCCGAGGATCTGGACTACGCCGGCAAGAAGGTGGTGATCATCGGCAGCGGGGCCACCGCGGTCACGCTGGTGCCGTCGATGGCGACGACCGCCGGACACGTGACGATGCTGCAGCGCTCGCCGACCTACATCATGCCGGTGCCGTCCAAGGACGCCTTCGCCAACATCGCCAAGCGGGTGCTCGGCGACCGTCGTGGGTATGCCCTGACGCGGCGCAAGAACATCGCCAAACAGCGTGCCGTGTACACGTTCTGCCAGAAGTACCCCGCCGCCGCACGTAGCCTGATCCGCCGGATCAACGCCAGCAAGCTGCCCGCGGGTTACCCGGTCGACGAACACTTCAGCCCGGCCTACAACCCGTGGGACCAGCGGCTGTGCGCGGTGCCCGACGCCGACCTGTTCGAGGCGATCGGCAACGGCAGCGCCTCGGTGGTCACCGACCGGATCGCGACCTTCACCGAGAACGGCATCCTGTTGGAGTCCGGTCGCGAGCTGGAAGCCGACATCATCGTCACCGCAACGGGATTGAACATCGCCCTGTTCGGCGGGATCGGCCTCACCGTGGACGGCGAGCCGGTGAACTTCGCCGACACCGTCGCCTACAAGGGCATCATGCTCTCCGGCGTGCCGAACTTCGCGTTCGCCTTCGGCTACACCAATTCGTCATGGACGTTGAAGGTCGGGCTGCTGTGCGAGCATTTCTGCCGCCTGCTGACGTATCTGGATACCAACGGATTCGACAGCGTCCGACCGGAATTCAGCGACCCGGCGATGCCCACCCTGCCGCTGCTGGATTTCGCGGCCGGCTATGTGCAGCGCGCCGCTGGCGAGCTGCCCCGGCAGGGCGCCGACGGACCGTGGCAGATGACGATGAACTACAACTACGACGCGAAACTGCTGCGGAACGGTCCGGTCGCCGACCCGAACCTGCGATTCGGTGTGGCGGTGGCTAACCGAATTCCAGTCGGGTTGTGACCCCGCGCAGCGGATCCAGCAGCGGGATCCGGTGGGCGGCCCAGATCACGGTGTTGAGCACCCGGCCGCGGCCCCGGGCGAGCGGGACGTCGTGCACCGCGCGCACCCCGGGCACCGTATTGGCCAGGTTCGCCGCACCGGCCACCGAGATGCTGAACGGCATGGCCGGCACCCGGTAGCGCAACGAGGGGCGCAGCAGTCCGTTGCGGGCCCACCACGCGAACCAGTGCGGCGGCAGGTCGAACATCATCTGTCCGCCGGGGAACCGTTGCGCGCAGGCGGCGATCAGGCCCAGCGCCTCGTCCGGTTGCAGATACATCAGCAGACCCTCGGCCGTGATGAAGACACCACGGGAATCGTCCACGCCGTCCATCCAGCTGTAGTCCAGCGCGGACTGCGCACAACTGTCGATCCGGTCCGAGGGCGGCAACAGCTTCTCCCGCAGCGCCACGATGGGTGGTAAATCGACGGTGAGCCACCGGAATTCGTGCGCCTCGGCGGCATCGATCCGGTAGAAGCTGGTCTGCAGCCCTTCGGCCAGGGCGACCACGGTGGCGCCGGGATGGTCGCGTAAGTACTCCCGGGTGGCCGCATCGAAGGTCAGCGACCGCAGAGCCATGTCCTGACGCCGCGCGGACCCGAACTTGGCGAAGTCGAAGTCGATGGAGTCGGCGAGGCCGACCGCGACCGGATCGTCGAGGATCGCGTCGGGCCGGCGGGCCTCGTTGGCCCGGACCTGCAATGTGAGCAGGGCGGTCTCGGAGACACCGGTCAGCGCCGAACCGTCGATCTTCGGGGAGCTCACCGTGCCGAATGTACCCGCACGCGTCAGCGCAGCACTTTGTCCAGGGTGCGCAGATTACGGGTGGTGGTACACGATTTGTAGCGCTTCTTGCCCATCGTCTTGCCGATCGTGGAATCCAGCGTCGCCGAGCGGGCCACCTGCCAGTACAGGACGCCGTTCCCGCGGGCGGCGGTCTCCCCGGCCTCGGTGGCCAGCGCCGCCACTTCGTCGAGCATGGCGTCGTCGCTGACGAAGGTCACGTAGGAGTGGTGCTCGGGTACCTCGCGTTCGAACGGGTACGCCTGGACGATCTTGCGCAGGGTTGCGAGGTCGTAGGCCAGCACCCAGGCGTCGTAGCCGAACGCCTGCCGTAACGCCGCCTCCGCGCCGGACCGCACCTTCGCCACCCCGAAGTTGCTGTCCAGCAGCACGTTTCCGCTCGCCAGGATCGTCTTGACATTGTCGAAGCCGGCATCGGTGAAGACCTTGGCGACCTCGGCCATCTTCAGATTCACCCCGCCGACGTTGACGCCGCGCAGAAAGGCGGCATACCGGGTCATCAGGGCACGCCCTGCAAAGTGGTGCCGCCAATCCTGGGCAGAGCGGTCATCGTGTCGATCCTATCGACGTACTCTCGTCCCATGGGGCGTTTGGTTTTCGATGACAAGTTGCTTGCACTGATCAACGGCAACTCGCTGGGGGTGCTGGCCACCATCAAATCGGACGGGCGCCCGCAGCTGTCCAACGTGTCCTACTACTTCGACCCGCGCGAGGTGGTGATCCAGGTGTCGATCACCGAACCACGCGCCAAAACCCGCAACCTGCGCCGGGACCCTCGGGCCTCGCTGCACGTCAGTTCCGACGACGGCTGGGCCTACGCGGTGGCCGAGGGGGACGCCCTGCTCACGCCGCCGGCAGCCGATCCGCACGACGACACCGTCGAGGCACTGATTGCCTTGTACCGCAACATTGCCGGTGAGCACCCCGACTGGGACGACTACCGCCGCGCGATGGTCGACGATCGCCGGGTGCTACTGACCATCCCGATCTCACATCTGTACGGGATGCCACCCGGCCGGCGCTGAGTCGTTTAGGCTGGCCGCATGGCCGATAAACCGGAAGACGACGACAACAAGCGTAAGTTCCGGGAGGCGCTGGAACGTAAGAAGGCGACATCGTCCGGCGGGGCGGCCCACACCGACCGCGGGGCCAAGAAATCCAAGGCACACGGTGTGGTGGAGAACCGCCGGGAGTTCCGCCGCAAGAGCGGCTAGCGCGCCAGCGTTCGGGCGGCCGCCAGCGCGGCGAGCAGCGCCGCGACACACAGCAGGCCCGGACCCTTCAGGCCCCAGCCCACCGAGGCCAAGGTGGCCGCACCCGCGATGCACAGCAGTGTCCCGACCGCCGCACCGCGGGTGGCACTGACGGTGCCGCCGTCCCAGTAGGGCAGCGGATTGTTCTCCAACGGCCGCAGCGCCACGAACAGGACGGCGACCAGCACGGCCATCACCACCATCTGCACGATGCTCAGTGCCAGCAGATGCGGCTGCCCGGGATGGCGCGGCAGGCCCAGGTGGTCGAATGCCAGGTGCATGCCCAACAGGGCCGGCATGTGCCACAGGTACAGCGTCATCGCCCCGCTGTTGCCGATCACCGTCAGCCACCACACCCGTGGCCGGCGGGCCCAGCGCGCGATGGCCGGCGCCGCGGCAATGGCCAAGGCGCACATCATGATTGCGTGCCCAGCCAGCAGCAGCGACGGCGGTGTCATGTTCTTCAAGTGTTGTCCGTCGATGCCGACCAGGCTGAGCTCGTAAGGGCCGAAGCGCAGCAGTGCCACGTTGACGGCCAGCATCGCCATCCCCAGCGCGGCGGCCGCCGACGGGTGCAGCAGACCGCGGCGGTAGGCCACCCCGAACATGCCCGGCAGCAGCCAGACCGACAGGTTCGCGTACCCCAGCCAGCCCAGCGCGGGATCGTTGATTCGCACCGCGTCGATCACCGCGACGAGCCCGTATCCCAGGGCCACCGCACCTGCCAGCCGGGCAGTGGTGGTGATCCGGGCGAGCAGCGGAACGGCGCCCAGCACAAGCACATACGCACCGAGGAACCACAGCAGCTGAGTGGAGATCCCGGCGACCGGCTGATAGACGTGTACCGGCGCCACGCGGTGCAGCACCATCAATGCGACGGCCCAGAACGCCAGGTAGTAGAAGACCGGCCGGTACAGCCGGGTGCAGCGCCTGAGCAGCCAGCCGCCCCAATCCCCCCGGTAGCTTTCGACCGAGGCGGCGACACCGGCGAAGAAGAACAGCGGCATGATCTGGAACACCCAGGTCAGGGCCTGGAAGACGACCGAGGTGGTGAGCAGGTTGTCCCAGTGGAACACCTCGTCGGTGATGACGCTGGTGGCCATCAGCGTGTGGCCCGCGATCACACCGAGCAGAGACACGATCCGGATGACGTCGATCGCGCGGTCCCGATCGGGCGGGGTGGCAAGCGCCACGTCGGCGACGGTGGGGAACGCGGTGACGGCCATGGCTCGACGCTAAGTCAGCGGCGCACCGGGCACCTGAGTAGAACCACTCAAATCACCGTGTGACGGGTGTGCGGCGGCGTTCCTGAACCAGGATCGCGGCCAGACAGGCCAGCGCCAACACCCCGACCGCGGTCGCGAACACCTCACCGGCGGTACGCAGACCCCACGCCTGCGCGGCCAGTCCGGCACCCACCACCGGCAGCGAGATGGCCACATAGGCGACCACGAAATAGGTCGAACTGACCTCCGCGCGCTGCTGCGTCGGGACCTGCTCGACGATCGCGGCCAGCCCCCGGCTGAAACTGATGCCCTGCCCGGTACCGGCCACCACCGCGGCGACCAGAATGCCGATCAGCGACGAGAAATGCAGCGCCGCAACCAGAATCACCATCCCGACCACCAAGACGGCGCTGCCCGCGGCCACCGCGCGGGCCGGCGGGATTCGCCGCCCCACCAGCTGAGCCACCGCCGAGGCCAGGAAGATCGATGCCGACACCGCCCCGCCCACGGCGTGGTTGTCGATACCCACCACGTTCGCGACGAAGGCCGGCGCCACCGAGGTGAACAAGCCCGTCACCGCGAAACCGGCGAACGCCGCGGTGGCCGCCGTCAGGAACACCGCACGCGCCTCGGCAGGCACCGCCAGCCGCTGAAACCCGATCCGCCCGGTGCGATCGGAGGTTTCGGGCGCGATCAACACGGCCGCCACCGCCAGCAGCATCAGCACGATGTGCACGGCGAAAGGCACCACCAGGGGATGCGGCGCGTACTGCACGAGCAGCCCGGCCAGCACCGGACCCAAGCCCAGGCCGCCGATATTGGCGATGGTGGCCACCATCGAGGCGCGTTCACGGGCGGCGGCGGGCAGGGCTTCCACCACGGCCGCGGTGGCGGTTCCGGTGAAGATGCCCGCCGACAGGCCGGAGAGCAGCCGGCCCACCAGCAGCACCGCCACGCTGTCGGCGTAGAGGAAGACCACCGCGCTCGCGAGCGCGAACGCCAGACCTCCCAGCAACACCGGCCGCCGCCCGACGGCATCCGACCAGCCGCCGAACAGCAGCAGAGCGCCCAACACCCCGACGGCGTAGGACGCGAACAACGATGGTGGTGGTGAGCACCGCGAAATGCATCTGAGCCGCATACAACGCATACATCGGCGTCGGCAGAGTGGTGCCGATCATGACGGCGGCGAAGGCGAAGGCCAGCAGCGGAAAAGCCAGACGGCGGCGGGTGCTCACTCGGGTGAACAACGCCGCCGCCGCCATGGGTAATCCATACCCGATTTCAGTGCCCGATTTTCAGTGCACGATCGCCTTCTCGGCACCCACGCCGGTCAGCGATCGCACCTCCATCTCGGCGTTGAGCACCCGATCGCCGGTATCGGAGGAGGTCAGGGTACCGATGATGCCGAGCAGGAAGGCCAGCGGGATGGACACGATGCCCGGGTTGGCCAGCGGGAAATAGGCGAAGTCGACGCCCGGCATCATCGCGGTCTTGGAGCCGGAGACGGCCGGGGACAACACGATGAGCACGATCGTGGAGATCAGCCCGCCGTACATGCTCCACAGTGCGCCGCGGGTGTTGAACCGGCGCCAGTACAGCGAGTAGACGATGGTGGGCAGGTTGGCCGCCGCCGCCACCGCGAATGCCAGCGCGACCAGGAACGCGATGTTCTGACCGTTGGCCAGGATGCCCAGCCCGATGGCGACCAGGCCCAGGACCACCGCGGTGATCCGGGAAACCCGCACCTGTTCGGCTTCGGTCACCGGGTTCTTTCCGTGGCCACTTCGCCACACCGAGGCGTACACATCGTGGGCGAAGGACGCCGACGCGGTGATGGTCAGGCCGGCCACCACGGCCAGGATGGTGGCGAACGCCACCGCGGAGATGATGCCCAGCAGCACCACGCCGCCCAGTTCCAGGGCCAGCAGCGGAGCCGCCGAGTTCTGCCCACCGGCCGCCGACAGGATGCGGTCGGGCCCGACGATGGCGGCGGCGCCGTAGCCGAGGACGAGGGTGAACAGGTAGAAGGCACCGATCAGTCCGATGGCCCACACCACCGATCGGCGCGCTTCCTTGGCGGTGGGCACGGTGTAGAAGCGCATCAACACGTGCGGCAGGCCCGCGGTGCCGAGCACCAGCGCCAAACCGAGTGACAGGAAGTTGATCTTCGACGTGGTCGACCCGCCGTACTGGGCGCCAGGGGCCAGCACGTCGCGGCTGGCCACGCCCTTGGTGGTGGCGTCGGAGACGGCGGACTGTGCCGCGCCGAGGATCTCGGAGAAGTTCAGCCCGAACTTGGCCAGCACCATCACCGTCATCAGCGCGGCGCCGGTGATCAGCAGGACCGCCTTGATGATCTGCACCCAGGTGGTGCCCTTCATACCGCCGACCAGGACGTAGACGATCATCAGGATGCCGACCACGGCGATCACCAGGGACTGGCCGGTCTTGCTGTGCACATTGAGCAGCAAGGCCACCAGGCCGCCGGCGCCCGCCATCTGCGCCAGCAGGTAGAACAGCGACACCGTCAACGTTGTGGTGGCGGCGGCCAGCCGTACCGGGCGTTGCTTGAGCCGGAAGCTGAGCACGTCGGCCATGGTGAAACGCCCTGTGTTGCGCAGCAATTCGGCCACCAGCAGCAAGGCCACCAGCCAGGCGACCAGGAAGCCGATGGAGTACAGGAAGCCGTCGTAGCCGTACACGGCGATGGCCCCGGCGATGCCGAGGAAGCTGGCTGCCGACAGGTAGTCGCCGGCGATGGCGATGCCGTTCTGCGGTCCGGAGAAGGCGCGACCGCCGGTGAAGAACTCGTCGGCGGACTTGTTGTTACCGCTGGCACGGATCACCACGTACATGGTGACGGCGACGAAGACCCCGAAGATGGCGATGTTGGCTACCGGATTACCCACCGAATCCGATGCCGCGGCAAGGATATTCACTGGGCCGCACCTTCCAGTTCGGTGCGGATGGCCGCGGCGCGGGGATCCAGTTCGCGGTTGGCGAACCGGACGTAGATGCCGGTGATCAGGAAGGTGGTGACGAATTGCCCCAGGCCGAGCAGCAACCCGACGTTGACGTTGCCGAACACCTTGGTGGCCATGAAATCGTGCGCGAAGGCGCCCAGCACGACGTACAGGCCGTACCAGAGCAGGAAGAACGCCGTCATCGGGAAGACGAACCGGCGCAACTTGCCGCGCAGCTCCTGGAACTCGGGGCTGTCCTGGGCTTGTAGGAACTCGGCGCCGGTGGGCGCAGGCGGGCGGTCGGTGGTGGGCACGGGTGACTCCTTGACGTCGACTGTGAACCGGCTGATAGTCGAACCTAGGTGAGATGCGGGTCACACGGGCGGAGTTGACGCCGAAGCCGGGCGGCGTTGCGCTCAGCGGTCGATCGATGGCGATAAGCGGCGCGCTACAGGCTTCCGAGCAGCTGGTTGAAGGCCTCCGTCATGGAAGGGTGGGTGTAGATCGAGTCCCGCAGGGCGGTGGCGGTGATGTCGTGCCGCATCGCCAGTGCCACGGTGTTGATCACCTCGTGAGCGTCGTAGCACAGCAGCGCCGCCCCGAGGATCAGATCGGTCTCGGCGTCCACCACCACCTTCATCCGGCCCTGCGGCTCCCCGACGATTCGGGCCCGGGGCACGGTGGCCATGTCGGCGACCCGCATGGCGGCGACCTTGATGCCCAGTCCGGCCGCCACGGCCTCACGTTCGGTGAGGCCCACCCGGCCCAGTGGCGGCGTGATGAACAGGTTGTAGGGCACGGCCTTTCGGTCCGCGGTGCTGCGGGCGCCGTCGCCGACGAGCTGGTCGAGCACGATCCGGTAGTCATCGAGGGAGACGTAGGTGAACTGCGGTCCACCGTTCACGTCGCCCATGGCAAAGATGTGCGACTGGTTGGTGCGCAGGTGTTCATCGACCAGTACCGCACCCGAGGGTGCGGTGTGCACGTCCGCGGCGGCCAGATCCAGCTCGGCGGTCACCGGTTCGCGGCCCAGCGCCACCAGCACGGCGTCCGCGTGCACCGAATGCGACGTGCCACCGGCCAGGTAGCTGACCGTGCCGTCGTCCACCGCGGTGACCTGTGCTTCGGTGACGATGCGGACACCCTTGTCCGCCAAGATGTTCCGCGCAGCCTCGGCGATATCGTCGTCCTCGCGGGCCAGCACCTGGGCGTGCCGTTCGAGCACGGTGACCTGCGAGCCGTACGCGGCATACATCGCCGCGAACTCCAGGCCGACGTATCCGCCGCCGAGCACGACGAGCCGGGCCGGCAGGTTCTGTTCGGTCAGCAGATCGGTGCTGGTGTACACCCGTGGGGAGGTGGCCAACCCGGGAATATCGGGAAGGGTTGGGCGCGAGCCGGTCCCGATCACGATCCAGCGCGCGGACACCGTCACCTCGCCACTGTCGGTGGTGACCGACAATGTGTGCGCGTCGACAAAGCGGGCCCGTCCGGTGAGCACCTCGACCGTGTCGATGGTGTCCAGCATGGCGTAGTTGCCCGCGCGCAACCCGGCCGTCAGCTCGCCGGTCGCGCTGACCGAGCGCCGGTAGTCCTCGGGATGCGCCCCGCTACCCAGGTGCTCGGACCGGAACACCATCGATTTGGTGGGGACGCAGCCGATGTTGATACAGGTGCCGCCGTACATCTGGGCGGACTGTTCGATCATGACGACACGCCAGCCCTTCCGGCCCAGCGCGGCGGCCAAGGTCTTGCCGCCCTTCCCGAATCCGATGACCGCCAGATCCACCTGCCGTTCATTCACCGGTGCACCACCACCTTCCCGATCATTCGCCCCGACTCCACCAGCCGGTGCGCGGCGCGCAGTCCGGCCGCGCTGAAATCATCGATCGACGTGGTGATGGTAGTCCGCAGTGCACCCCGGTCCACCAGATCGGCGGCCGCGGTGAGCAGTCGCTGCTGAGCGATCATGTCGTAGCCGAACATCGGCCGGGTGAACATCAGCTCCCAGTGCCAGGCGATGCTCTTGGCCTTCAGCGGCAACAGATCCAGACCCTCGGGTTCATCGATGGCGGTGATGTGGCCGAAGGGGCGGGTGATCGCCGCGTACGTCTCGATATTGCCGGCCGAGTGCGGCGAGAACACGTAATCGATGCCATCGGGGGCCGCCTCACGGGCCTGCCGTTCCAGGTCGTGGTGGTCGATCACTGCGTCGGCGCCCAGGTCCAGAGCCCACTGCCGGGAGTCGTCGCGGCTGGCGGTGGCGATCACCCGGACACCGGTGAGTTGCTTCGCGAGCTGGATCATCGCCGATCCGACCCCGCCGGCCGCACCCAGCACCAGCAGGTCGCCGCGGGATTCGGCGGTGAGGCCGAACCGCTCGAACAGGGCTTCCCACGCGGTGATGGTGGTAAGGGGCAAGGCGGCGGAATCCTTGAACGACAGGGTTTTCGGCTTGCGCGCCACGATGCGTTCGTCGACGGCGTGGAACTGCGCGTTGGTGCCGGGTCGACTGATATCACCGGCGTACCAGACCTCGTCGCCCACCGCGAGTGTGCTCACCGCAGGGCCGACGGCCTCGACGACACCCGCCGCGTCGAAACCCAGGACGACCGGTGTCGACGACGGGCTCAGGCTGCCGCGGCGTTTGATGTCTACGGGGTTCACCGACACGGCGTGCACGCCGACCAACACGTCGTGCAGCCGCAACTCCGGAATCGCGATCTGGACATCCTGCAAGGCGTCGGGGTGGTCGATGGGTAGTCCGGTGAAGGATCCGATGGCGGGCATGGTGCTCATGGGCACGACGCTAGACCGCGCACCCCGGTGTCGTGCAAGGGCAGTTACTTCCCCGGGGGGAAGCAATGCAGTTCAACGGGTTTGAGGGCGCAGTGTTACTTTCGATATGACACCGATACAGCTCAGGAGGGTTCGATGGCGAGGCCGTGCCCGACGGGGCATCACGACAAGCACGACGTGTATTCGGACAGCTGCCCCTGCCGGGCACTGCTGGACCTGTTGTCGAACAAGTGGTCGGCGCTGATCATCGGGTTGCTCGACGAGCGGGGCGCGGTGCGGTTCTCCGAGCTGCAAGCGCAGTTGCCGGGAGTGGGAGCCAAGATGCTCACCCAGACGTTGCGCCGGCTGGAGGCGGCGTCGCTGGTGCACCGGACCGTGTATGCGCAAGTGCCGCCGCGGGTCGAGTACACCTTGACCGAGCTGGGAATCAGTGTCTCCGCACCGCTGGGTCAGCTGCGCACGTGGGTCGAGGACAACATCGATCGTGTCGAGGCGCTGAACCAGGACTGGACCAAGGTCTAACCCCGCGGGACGCGCTCGACGCCCATGCCGAGCCGCTCCGGGACGTGCATGCGTGCGAAGATCTGCCCGATATCGGTGGTGGCGCGGGTGAACCGGCTCACCACGATCATGGTGGCGAACGCCAGCGGCACGCTGACCGCGGCCGGATAGCCGACCATCACTGCGGGCCAGCCGCCCAGCACAGCGTCGTCGACACAGCCGGCTATGGCCACCACGACGGCGCTGCCACACACGCCTCCGCCGATGATCAGTCCGCAGGCCGCCCCGGCCGCGGTCAGCCCGCGCCACCAGATACCCAGTACCAGAAGCGGACACAGCGTCGACGCGGCCACCGCGAACGCCAGCCCGACGCTGCGCGACAGCTCAAGACCGGACACCACGAGCGACAGCGGAATCGGGATCAACCCGCCGATCACCGCCGCCACCCGGAAATCCCGGACCCGCCCGCGCAACACATCGGTGGCCAGGGCACCGGCGATACTGACCAGCAGGCCCGACGACGTCGCCAGGAACGCCGCGATGGCGCCGGCCGCGACGAGAGCCGCGAGCAGCTGTCCGGCCACCCCGCCGATGGTGGACCCGGGCGCCAGAAGCACTGCGGCGTCGGCGGTTCCGGTGATCAGCAATTGCGGCACATACAGCCGGGAGAACACCCCGAGCAGCACGGGGAAAAGGTAGAACACCGACAGCATCGCGATGACGGCCAGCGCGGTACGCCGGGCGGCGCGGCCGTCGGGATTGGTGTAGAAGCGCACCAGCACATGCGGCAACCCCATGGTGCCCAGGAAGGTCGCCACGATGATGGACAGCACCTGATACAGCGGATGCCCGCCGCCCAGCCCGCCACCGGAGGAGATCCACTCGGTGCCCGTGCTCGGAGTGCCCGCGATCACCGGGGTGGCGGCACCGGCGGCCAGGGTGAGCGTGCTGTCCGCGCCGAGGGTGTGATCGCCGGCCACCCCGATGGTGGCGGCATCGACGCGGCGGCCGTCCAGGGTGCCGGTGATGGTGATGCCCGCAGGGGCGACCACCCGCACCACCACATCGGTGTCGATGGCGACGGTGGTGTCATGCTGCACGCTGGGCGGGAGCGGACCGCCCAATTCGTCACGGTCGTGCAAGAACAACCCGAGCAACGCCAGTGCGGGGATGGCGATGGCGGTCAGCTTCAGCCAGTACTGGAAGGCCTGCACGAAGGTGATCGAACGCATCCCCCCGCCGACCACATTGCTGATCACGATCGCGCCGACCAGCAACGGGCCGATCCATACCGGCATCCCCAGAAGGGTTTTCAGCGTCAGGCCGGCGCCCTGATACTGCGGCGCCAGGTAGAACACGCAGATCACCACCACGACGATCATCGCGACCTTGCGCAGCCGAGCCGAGCCCAACCGGAATTCGGCGAAGTCGGGCACGGTGTAGGCACCTGAGCGGCGCAGTGGGGCCGCGACGAACAGCAGCAGACCAAGATAGCCCGCGGTGAACCCGACCGGATACCACAGCGCGTCGGCGCCGTACTTGGCGATCAGCCCCGCGACACCGAGAAACGATGCGGCCGAGAGGTATTCACCGGAGATCGCCGCGGCGTTCCAGCGCGGCCCGACGCTGCGCGATGCCACCAGGAAGTCAGACGTGGTGCGCGACAACCGGACCCCGTAGGCGCCGATCGCCACCGTGGCCACCGCCGCCACCAGTAGTGCGGCCGCGGTGAGCGGAGAACCG
The DNA here is from genome assembly GCF_054404835.1 of Mycobacterium sp. BMJ-28. Classification (NCBI taxonomy): domain Bacteria; kingdom Bacillati; phylum Actinomycetota; class Actinomycetes; order Mycobacteriales; family Mycobacteriaceae; genus Mycobacterium; species Mycobacterium sp. BMJ-28. The sequence goes on from NZ_CM136783.1 coordinate 1,331,306, forward strand.
GTCATGGTTCGCCGTCGACGACTCGGACGAAATCCCGCTCGGCCTGTTCGGCGAGCCGCACGTACAACCGGCCCACACCGTAGAGCAGCGGATAGCACAGCACCGCCAGGATCAGCCAGTTGAGCCGCATACCGAAAACGGTCAGCATCCCCACGTGGGGCACCAGCATGACCGTGGCGCCCACCGCGGCGATGACGACCACGCCGAGTCGCAGCGCCAGCCCGAGTTGGGCCCGTACCAGGCCACGCACCAGGGCGTCGCCGACCTGGGTCTGTTCCTGCACCTCCACCCGGGTGCGCACCATCCGGGCGCCGCGCCGGTGGGCGAGCACGACGCGTTGCCGCCCCGCGGCGGGCCGCGAATTGGACCCCTGCGGCCGTTCACTCATCGGCGGGCTTCAGATTGCGCAACGGATCGCGGACCAGCCGGTCGCGCAGCTCGCGGGCCTGCCGGCGACTCACCGGCAGTTCGACGGCGGGGGAGGCGCCGTTGGTGCGCAGCCGCACCAGCACCGCGCCGTCCTGGGTGCGCAGGCCCGTCACCAGACGCAGCGACACCAGATAGGACCGGTGGATGCGCTGGAAACCGTGGTCGGCCCAGCGGGTTTCCAGCACCGACAGCGGAATCCGGACCAGATGCGCGCCGGTGGCCGCATGCAGCCGGGCGTAGTCACCCTCGGCCTCCACCCAGCCGATGCTGTCCCGGGGCACCAGCTGGGTCACCCCACCCAGCTCGGCGGGCACCACATCGGAGTCCTGTTCCCCGGCTGCGGAACTGGCCTGCACGGTGGCCGCGCGGCGGACGGCCTCGTCCAGACGGTCCTCCCGGATTGGCTTGAGCAGATAGTCGGTGGCGCCGACGTCGAACGCCGCCACCGCCTTGTCATCGTGGGCGGTGACGAAGACGACGGCCGGCCGGTGCGCGAAATTGGTGAGGACGGCGGCCAGTTCGATACCGGACAGCCCGGGCATGTTGATATCCAGGAATACCGCGTCGATGGTGTGCCGGTTCAGTTCCCGCAGCGCCGACGTGGCGTCGCCGGCGGTGAAAACCTCTGCGACGCAGGGATGCCGGCCCAGCAGGTAGGCGAGTTCGTCGAGCGCGGGCGCCTCGTCGTCGACGGCGAGCACCGTCAGTTTGCCGCTCATGTGTAAGCACCTCCGCCGGCCCGCACACCGGACCGGAACTTCGGGACCCGCATGATGACTTTGGTGCCCGCCCCGAGCGCCGTTTCGACCACCAGACCGTAATCGTTGCCGAAGGCCGCGCGCAGCCGATGGTCCACATTGGTCAGGCCGACATGCGCGGACTGGTCGGTGCCATCGGCCAGGGCGTCGCCCTGGCCGGCGCGCAGGGTGTCCGGATCCATCCCGGCGCCGTCGTCCTCGACGGTGATGACGCAGTCGGTCCCGGTATCGCGGGCGATGATCTCCACGGAGCCGCCGCCCTGCCCGGCCAGCCCGTGCCGGACCGCGTTCTCCACCAACGGCTGCAGCGCCAGGAACGGCACCACCACGTTGAGCACCTCGGGCGCGACCTGCAGCCGGACCGTCAGGTTCGCACCGAAACGGGCGCGCTCCAGCGTCAGGTAGCGGTCGATGTTGCGCAACTCCTCGGTGAGGGTGGTGTACTGCCCGGCGGCGCGGAACGAATAGCGGGTGAAATCGGCGAATTCCAGGATCAATTCGCGGGCCCGGCCGGGATCGGTGCGCACGAACGACGCGATGGTGTTGAGGGCGTTGTAGATGAAATGCGGGCTGATCTGTGCGCGCAGTGCCAGCACCTCGGCCCGGTCGAGGCGGGCCCGGGACGCGTCGAGTTCGGCCAGCTCCAGTTGGCTGGCCGCGTAGCGGGCCACCTCGCCGATGGCGCCCAGCATGCCCGGCCCGGGATTCCCGTTGGCCACCACCACGAGTGCGCCGAGCACGTCACCACCTTCGGCGAGTAATGGTTGGGCCACCACGGACGCCGTGGCCGCACCCGCGAGTACGCGGCGCGCGGCGGTGACCGAGTCATGGGCGGTGGACGTGCAGGCATCGACGATGTCGGGCTGCCAGATCGCGGCGTCGGCGGGGTCGCGGGCCAGCAGCTCACCGTCGCCGTCGAACAACGCCACCCCGTCGGTCCCGGTCAGGTCCCGGAGGAAGGGCGCGGCCGTCCGGGCCGATTCGGTATCCAGGCCGCGGCGCAACGCATGCGCCGCCAGTGACGCGGTGTGCAGCGCGGTGTGCACGGCCCGTTCGGTGGGGGTGGCCACCACGCGGCGGGTGCGCACGATCAGCACGGCGGCCACCGCAGCCAGCAGCAATGCGGCGGCCAGCGCGAGTGCGACGTGGCCAGACATCCTTCGATCTTGCTAGGGCAGGACCGGACTCACTGGACCGGGCAGGCGTACTTCCTGGCCACGTCCATCACCCGCTCCTGCGCCCCGGGGCCGATGACCCCCTGGGCAGCCATCTCCAGACCGATGTATCCCGGAAGGCCGCCCATGCACGCCTGGTGCGCGACGCGCCACGCGGTGTCGGGGTTCAGGTTGTAGCCATTGCGTTGTAGGCCTTGCATGTATTCATCGAACGCCGGCGTGCCCTGGTCTGGGATGGCGTTGGCGGGCGCGGACAGTGCGATCGCTGCGCCCAGTGCGGCAAGAAGAGGTGCAACCACACGTTTCATGTTCGTCTCCCACGGGTGTACCACCGGTTTGTCGTGTACACGTTCGCACACAGGGCCGACACAGACTTCGGAAATGCCCGCCGCGCTCGCCTTAAACTGACCCGATGCCCACCTTGCAGCTGGTCCAAGATCCTGAGGCAGATGCTCTGCTCGAGTCCAACCCGTTCGCGCTGCTGGTCGGGATGCTGCTCGATCAGCAGATCCCGATGGAGACGGCGTTCGCCGGGCCGAAGAAGATCGCGGACCGGATCGGGGGCGTCGATGCGCGACAGATCGCCGAATACAACCCGGACGAGTTCGTGGCGCTGTGCTCGCAAACCCCGGCGATCCATCGCTTTCCGGGATCCATGTCCAAGCGGGTGCAGGCGCTGGCTCAGGCGATCGTCGACGATTACGACGGCGACGTGACGGCGGTGTGGACCGCCGGTGACCCCGACGGTGCCGAGGTGCTGCGCCGGCTCAAGCGGCTACCCGGCTTCGGTGAGCAGAAGGCCAAGATCTTCCTGGCGCTGCTGGGTAAGCAGTACGGCGTGACGCCGGCGGGCTGGCGCGCGGCGGCGGGGGACTACGGCAAGGCGGGCACGCACATGTCGGTGGCGGATGTGGTGGATGCCGGTTCGCTGCAGGAGGTCCGCAGCTACAAGAAGAAGATGAAGGCGGCCGCGAAGGCTGCGAAGCAGGCCTGAGCCGTTTGGCGTTGAAGGCTGCGAAGCAGGCCTGAGCCGTTTGGCGTTGAAGGCTGCGAAGCAGGCCTGAGCCGTTTGGCGTTGAAGGCTGCGAAGCAGGCCTGAGCCGTTTGGCGTTGAAGGCTGCGAAGCAGGCCTGAGCCATCTGGCGTTGAAGGCTGCGAAGCAGGCCTGAGTTTCGGCGGTATGAGATGGTGATCACATGGCTAAGACGCATCTGAATTGCCCTTGCGGCGAAGCGATCACCGGTACCGACGAGAACGATCTCGTGGAGAAGGCGCAGGAGCACCTGGCGCAGGCACATCCCGGGCGCGAGTACGACCGGGACATGATCCTGTTCATGGCGTACTGAGCGGGCCGCTTAACCGAACGACGGTGCACCCAGATCGCTTATCGGGCCGGATTTGCGATCTGTGTGCACCGTCGCGGTCGTGAGCGGTGCCCGGGTTACGGCACCACCGTCGAACCGATGGTGGGCATGAACTGGCACTGCTTCTCGGTCGTGGTGACCTGACCGAAGATCGTCGACATGATGCTGCCCGAACCGGTGTCGGCGATGACGGTCAGCGTGGTCGGGCCTTCGGGGTTCATGTCCGCCCGCGGCTTGAGGGTCGCGGTGCCGGATTTTCCGGTGGACAGGTTCACCCAGGTGACGTTCAGCGGCAGCTTCTGCTCGGCGGCGGGGCCGGGGGTGCCGACCGCGGTGAACACGTAGGCGGTCTGGCCCGGGCCGGGGCCTGGCGTGGGAATCGCCGCCGGACCGGCCACCGAGATCGCGGTGGCGAGCACATTGCCGCCGTCGCCGAGGCAGCCGTTGCTGATCGACGGATACATGAAGTCCTGCTTGGTGGCCGCGTCCGGGCTGAGCACACCGCCGGGAGCCGGGATCGGCGCGGGGCCCGGTGCGGGCGCCGGAGCCGGGGCGGGCACCGCGTCGGGCGCGGGAGCCGGAGCGGCCAGCGGTGCGGCATCGGGGGCCGGAGCGGCGACCGCGGCCGGTGCGGCCTCGGGCAGCGGGCCGACGGCGTGCGCCGGATCCACCCCTGCGGGCAGGTGGGCTTCGGGCCCGGCGCCCGCCGCGGGCATATGTGCGGCCGGGTCGGCGGCGAACTGGTTCACGGCCGTGGCCATATTCTTCGAATCGTCAGGTGCCGCCGCGTTTCCTGCGAACGCGGCGGCGGCGGCCATGAGCATCGATGCGGCACCCTGCGGGTCGGCGGCAGCTTGCTGGATCGCCGGTCCGAGCGTCTCCATCGCAGGCAGCCCGGGCGCCTGCAGATTGTTGATCGGCAACGGTGCCGGCACCGCGGGATCCGCTGTGGCGACCCCGCTGCCCAGCACCACCAGCGCCGTGGCGGCGGTACTGCTCAGCAGTGTCCGGATCGATGACATGACTCCCCCTGGTTGCGTGGTGATGACGGTTGATCAGCGAATGATCACGGCAACGCGGACAGCGCGTTGGTCGGCAGCAGCATCGGCACCAGTCCGGCAGCGCCGGGTAGTGCGGATGCGGCCGCGGCCGCGGGTGCGGCTGCGGCGGCCGGTGCTCCGAGTGCGGCCGGTGCGGCGGTCGCGGCCGTCGCAGCCTTGGGCAGCAGGCCGGCCAGCGGCGAGCCGGCGGGCATCAGCGAGGCGAGATCACCCGGGAAGGCCAACTGCTTGGGCAGTTCAAGCCCGCCCACCTGCGGCAGATTCACATCGGCCTGGGGCAACAGCACGTTGCCGGTGGGCGCTGGCGTGGCCGCGGCGAGGGGCGCGGCGGCGGTGGCCGCCGAGGCCGGACTGACGGCAGGCAACTGCGGCAGGGTGAGGTTGGCGCTCGCTGCCGGTGCGGCCGCAGGAGCGGCTGCCGGCGCGACCGCGGCAGGTACGGCGGACGCCGCACCGCCACCGGACAACGCCGAGGCCAGCCCTTGGATCAGCTGCGGGGCCATGGCGAGCTGATTGGCGAACGGCAAGGCCGGAGCGGCCGGTGCGCCCGGTGCGACCGGGGCCGGCGGCACCGGGTCGGCACCGGCAACCGGGCTGAGCGCGAGCGCGGTCACCGCACCCGCGCCAGCAATCATGCTGGTAACAAACAGTTTTCTGGTAGCTGGCATGGTTCTCCCCAATTCGTTGGCGGTGGGTCTGAATCCGAAAGTAGCCCGTTACTGGTGTTACTCAAGTGACACGTGTGGCGTTTATTCAACCGTTACGGAGGTGTGTGCCGATAGAGACCGCAATGCCCATCCGGACCGGGGCTGGCTACAGTCGAGCCGGTAAACACCACCTCTTCGCGCGCCCGCAGCGCGCAGCTGACCCGGCTTGCGCCCGTCGTGTTCGCACTCAGCATCGCGGCGCGGCTGGCCTGGACGTACCTGGTGCCCAACGGGGCGAACTTCGTCGACCTGCATGTCTATGTGGGCGGCGCCGGCGCGCTGGACCACCCCGGCACGCTGTACGACTACGTCTACGCCGACCAGACGCCGGACTTCCCGTTGCCGTTCACCTACCCGCCGTTCGCCGCGGTGGTCTTCTATCCGCTGCACCTGCTGCCGTTCGGCGTGTTGGCGTTCTGCTGGCAGATCGGCATCGTCGCGGCGTTGTACGGCGTGGTGGCGCTGAGTCTGCGGCTGCTGGGCCGGGCCGACGCGCGGATGGCCATGGTGTGGACGGCCGTCGGGATCTGGACCGAGCCGCTGCGCAGCACCTTCGACTACGGGCAGATCAACGTCGTGCTGGTACTGGCGGGGCTGTACGCGGTGTACAGCTCGCGGTGGTGGGTGTCGGGCCTATTGGTCGGGCTGGCCGCCGGCGTGAAGCTGACCCCGGCGGTGTCGGGCCTGTACTTCCTCGGCGTGCGCCGCTGGGGCGCCGTCGCGTTCTCGGCGCTGGTGTTCGCCGCGACGGTCGGCGTGTCGATTCTCGTGGTGGGCGGGCAGGGGCGGTACTACTTCACCGACCTGCTCGGCGACGCGCGTCGAGTGGGGCCGATCGGTACCTCGTTCAACCAGTCGGTGCGGGGCGCGATCTCCCGCATCCTGGGGCACGATGCCGGTTATGGACCGGCCGTCGTCGCCATCCTGCTGGTCGCCGCGGTGCTGGCGGTGCTGGCCTGGCGGGCGGTCGACGCCGGCGATGACCGGCTGGCGGGAATCGTGATCGTGCAACTGTTCGGCCTGCTGCTGTCGCCGATCTCGTGGACCCACCACTGGGTGTGGCTGATCCCGCTGATGATCTGGCTGCTGCACGGACCGCTGCGCGCGCGGCGCGGCGCCAAAGTCCTCGGGTGGGGCTGGCTGGTGCTCACGCTGATCGGGTTGCCGTGGCTGCTGAGTTTCGCGCAGCCGACGATCTGGGTGATCGGCAGGCCGTGGTACCTGGCCTGGGCCGGGTTGATCTACCCGGTGGCCACGCTGGCCACCCTGGGGTGGATGGCCGCTACTGGCCGAGGATCCGATCGATCTCGGCCGCCATCGCCAGATCCTTGTCCGTGATGCCACCCGCGGAATGGGTTACCAATGCGAAAGTGACCGTCCGCCAACGGATGTCGATATCGGGGTGATGGTCTTCCTGCTCGGCGAATTCGGCCACCCGCCGCACCGCCTCGATCCCGTCCAGGAACGCCGGGAACTTCACCGACCGGTGCAGCGCGCCCGCGGCCCGGTCCCAGCCGGGCAGATCGGCGAGCGCGGCATCCACTTGCTCGTTCGTCAACACAGCCATGTCTACGACGGTATACCGTCAGCGGCGATGCATGAGCAGATTGTCGTTGCGGGGGCACTCATTTCGGATGATGGCCTGCTGGTTGCGCAACGTGACCGGCCGACTGAGCTGGCCGGGCTGTGGGAACTGCCCGGCGGCAAGGTCGGCGCGGGCGAGTCCGACGCCGCGGCCCTGGCCCGGGAACTGCACGAGGAACTCGGTATCCGGGTGAGCGTGGCGGCGCGGATCGGCGCCGACGTGGCGCTGGCCAACGGCATGACGTTGCGGGCCTACCGGGTCGGACTCCTCGGCGGCAGCCCGCAACCCCATGACCATCGCGCGTTGCGCTGGGTGTCTGCCGCCGAACTCGATGACCTGCCGTGGGTGCCGGCCGACCGGGCCTGGTTGCCAGACCTGGCGGACGCGCTCCGCGGTGTCTGACGCGAGTGAATCGCGTTGTCAATCAACCAGATCGGCGGTGGACCGAGAGAGGCTCGGATTGCGACGGCACTCCGCCACCCGAATATGCCTATGCCGCAGCAGGGTTTGCGGCCGATCGTTGGCGTCGACACGCCCGCCGTCGTGGTGAACGCGCGACCGGGCGGCAACGCTGCGGCGCCGGCTGTGAACCGCCTCATTCCACCCAGGTGGGAACGGCCGGACCCGCCGAACGGGGTGGCCGCGGCATCGCGATGACGCTCGGCGTCGCTAGTACCTGAGGTGGTCGCCGACCACCCGCACCTCACCGCCGGGGTGCTGCGCGGCGTAGATCGGATGCAGCAGCGCCTGATGCCGGCAATGCGTGCACGACCCCTGCGGCGCGTTGGCCGAGGAGAACGTCAGATGGTGACATGCCGCACACCGGACGACGAACGCGCCGCCGATCCAGTTGAGCAAACCGAGGTAGATCGCCCCGGTGGTGGCCAGCGCCAGCACCACGATCAGCGCCACGGTCAGTGCCTCGTAAACCGTCATGATCGACACCTCCAACCATTTCGTGACGGACACTTCAAAGGTACGCTCGCGCCGCCCCGAAAATGCAGGTCATTACGACTTTCTGGCATGTTTGAAGACTTTCTCCAGGTCCTTGCCAGAGACGCCGGCGTGTGCGGCCTTCTGCACCTTGTGCAGCACCAGCGGACACCGCTTACAACGCGGCTTGCTCCGGCAGCACTTCTTCTTCGCCTTCGCCGACAGCAGTTTCTTCACGCTCGCCTTCCGATTACCACCCTGGAGCCGGCCGTTTTCGTGATCGGGCACTCACACTGCGACAATCACCGTCGTGGATTCTCGCCCAAACTTTCGCAACGTAGCCATCGTCGCGCACGTCGACCACGGTAAAACCACCCTGGTCGATGCCATGCTGCGACAGTCCGGTGCGTTGACGCACCGTGGCGATGATGCCATCGAACGCCTGATGGACTCCGGTGACCTGGAGAAGGAAAAGGGCATCACCATCCTGGCCAAGAACACGGCGGTGCACCGGCATCACCCCGACGGCACCATGACGGTCATCAACGTGATCGACACGCCGGGCCACGCGGACTTCGGCGGCGAGGTGGAGCGCGGCCTGTCCATGGTCGACGGCGTGCTGTTGCTGGTCGATGCGTCCGAAGGGCCGCTGCCGCAGACCCGCTTCGTGCTGCGCAAGGCGCTGTCCGCGCACCTGCCGGTGATCCTGTGTGTCAACAAGACCGACCGCCCGGACGCCCGCATCGCCGAAGTGGTCTCCGAGAGCCATGACCTGCTGCTCGATGTGGCCTCCGACCTGGATGAGGCGGCGCAGAAGGCTGCCGAGGACGCCCTCGGTCTGCCGACGCTTTACGCCTCCGGCCGGGCCGGCATCGCCAGCACCACCGAACCCGCCAACGGCGAGAACCCGGACGGGGAAAACCTCGACGTCCTCTTCGACGTCCTGCTCGAGCACATCCCGCCGCCGCAGGGTGACCCGGAGGCGCCGTTGCAGGCGCTGGTCACCAACCTCGACGCATCGGCGTTCCTGGGCCGGCTGGCGCTGGTGCGCATCTACAAGGGCCGCATGCGCAAGGGCCAGCAGGTCGCCTGGATGCGCGAGGTCGACGGCCACCCGGTCATCACCAACGCCAAGATCACCGAACTGCTGGCCACCGAAGGTGTCGAACGCACCAGCACCGACGAAGCCGTGGCCGGTGACATCGTCGCCGTCGCCGGCATGCCCGAGATCATGATCGGCGACACCCTCGCCGACATCGAGCATGCGCACGCGCTGCCGCGTATCACCGTGGACGAGCCGGCCATCTCGGTCACCATCGGCACCAACACCTCGCCGCTGGCGGGCAAGGTGTCCGGGCACAAGCTGACCGCACGAATGGTCAAGAGCCGGCTGGACAGCGAACTCGTCGGCAATGTGTCGATCAAGGTCGTCGACATCGACCGGCCCGACGCGTGGGAGGTGCAGGGCCGTGGTGAGCTGGCGCTGGCCATCCTTGTCGAGCAGATGCGCCGTGAAGGTTTCGAGCTGACCGTCGGTAAGCCGCAGGTGGTCACCCGGATCGTGGACGGCAAAGTGCACGAGCCGTTCGAGGCGATGACCATCGACTGTCCGGAAGAGTTCGTCGGCGCCGTCACCCAGCTGATGGCCGCCCGCAAGGGCCGCATGGAAGAGATGGCCAACCACGCCGCCGGGTGGGTGCGGATGGACTTCATCGTGCCCAGCCGTGGCCTGATCGGTTTCCGGACCGACTTCCTGACACTGACCCGCGGCACCGGTATCGCCAACGCGGTCTTCGAGGGCTACCGGCCCTGGGCGGGCGAGATCCGTGCCCGTCACACCGGCTCGTTGGTGTCGGACCGGACCGGCAAGATCACGCCGTTCGCCATGACCCAGCTGTCCGATCGCGGCCAGTTCTTCGTCGAGCCCGGCGAGGACACCTACGAGGGCCAGGTGGTGGGCATCAACCCCCGCGCCGAGGACCTCGACGTCAACGTCACCCGTGAGAAGAAGCTGACCAACATGCGGTCCTCGACCGCGGACGTCTTCGAGACGCTGGCGCGGCCTTTGGAACTCGGCCTGGAGCAGGCCATGGAGTTCTGCGCCGAGGACGAGTGTGTCGAGGTCACCCCGGAGATCGTGCGGGTGCGCAAGCTCGAACTCACCGCCAGCCTGCGGGCCCGGGCGAAGTCACGCGCCAAACAGCAGCAGAGCTGACGGGCGCTACTGGCTGCCGGCCGACGCTGCGGCACCGGCTTTCGCGTGGCTGCCGCCGTCGTCAGCGGATGATGACGCGGTCGTGTCCGGTGTCGTCGAGGCGGCCGGGGGCGTGGCCGCAGTCGTGGTCTCCTTCTGCTCGCTTTCCGTCGTCTTCTCGGATGCCTTTGTGTCCGATGCTTTTTCGCTGACCTTCTGACCCGGGGTCGCCTTGTTGCCGTCGCTGAGGTCGGTGGCACCGTTGGCTGCCCCGACCTTGGTGTCGTCCACTTTGGTGGTGTCCACCGTGGCGGTCTCGGTCTTGGTGGTGTCGGGAATCTTCGCTGCGACAGGGGTATCCGTCGCCACGTCGGTGTCCTTGGCCGCCGCCGTGGTGTCGCCGGCCGGTGCCGTCTTGATGTCGAGAGTCACCGTGTCGGCGGTGACGGCCGGCACCTGGTTGACCGCGGTGGACGTCGATGCCGTGGCCCCGGTGCCGGCGGCGAGCGTGACCGGTGGTGCCATCGCGTCGGCGATCGTCTTACGCGCACCGAGGACGCCGGCAATGATGCCGTTGATCAGGCCGACGGTCCCGGTGTTCGGGTCGCCGTTGAGCGCGCCGCCGATGACGGTGGCCGGTGCGGTGAGCACGGTGGTCAGCACGGCACCCAGGTCACCGGTCGTGACGCCGTCGTAAAGCCCTTGTGCCACTGCCCCTATCGAGTTCACCACGGCTGTCACCGTGCTGAGCACCGGGAGTCCGACGCCGATCAGGAATGCCGCGGGAAGCGCCTCGACCACCCGGGCGAACGTCTTGACCATGTTGACCGGGATCTCAAGGGTGTTCAGCAGCGGGAAGGCGAGACTGACCAGGGGATTGATCACCAGGCCGCTCCACAGCGTGTTGATCGCGTCGTTGATCTGGCCGGCGCGCAATTGGGTACCCGCGGTGTTCAGGGTCGGGCGGATCTCCTGCACCGCGCTCTTGATGTTGTTGAAGAGATTCGGCGGGACCTGGGCCAGGATGTTGAGGTTGGCCCGGGTGTTGCGCAGGAACTGGTCCAGGATCGGCAGACCGTCGTTCCAGGCCTGCGAACCGACGGTCTGCACGTTGGTCCAGGTCTGCTGGAGTAGTTGCGCGTAGGCGTCGACCACCGGATTGGCCGCGAGTGTCACTGCGGGCAGGTGGATTTCCGGTGGCGGCGCAGTTACCGGGGTTACCGCGATGACGCCGGCACCCACCAGCGCGACGCCGGTGGTCACATAGGGGCGCAATGCAAGTCGCACGTTATCTCCTTCGACGCAACTGTGATGTCGGTCACTCCGACGGGGCTGACCGTAGTCCTGGCGATGAGAGGGCACGCCGATTTGGTAAAACACGTTCCAGTTTTAATTTGTCGGTGCCTGCTACTTGTTTGCCGGCAGGTATTCGGGGTGAATTCCAGCGAGCATTTACGCTTGCAGTGCCGCCTTTTCCGTGCCGTCAATATTCCCATATAATCCCAGTTGGAAGCCGCTATCGACGTGCTGCCGAACGATTGCTGTCAATCGATTTCGACGCGCGAGCAGCTAATTCAGCGGCTCGGCGGTTGTCATTCGGCCGAAACTATGACCTCTAGTGAAATGATGCCGATTCGCCCGCCCTCGGCACATGTGGAAGGTGGGTGTAGCGGTTGTCGTTACCCTGTTGGGCGTGCCGACGAACCCCCGACGTTTCCGCGCTGTCGCCGGCGCCCTGATCGGAGTGTCGTTGGTGCTGGCCGGTTGCACGGTGAGTCCGCCGCCGGCGCCGCAAAGCACCGAGACAAGTCAGTCGACGCCTCCGCCGCCGCCCAAGTCGATGCAGATCATCATGGCCATCGATTCGATCGGCGCCGGTTTCAATCCGCACCTGCTCTCGGATCAATCGCCGGTGAACGCGGCCATCTCCGCACTGGTGCTGCCCAGTTCGTTTCGGCCGGTGCCGGATCCCTCGTCGCCGACCGGCTCGCGCTGGGAGCTCGACGGCAGTCTGCTGGTGTCGGCGCAGGTGACCAGCGAGGCGCCCTTCACCGTCACGTACAAGATCAAGCCCGAGGCGTCCTGGACCGACAACGCCCCCATTGCCGCGGACGACTACTGGTACCTGTGGCGCCAGATGGTCAGCCGGCCCGGCGTGGTCGACCCGGCGGGCTACGACCTGATCACCGGTGTGCAATCGGTGGAGGGCGGCAAGACGGCGGTCGTCACCTTCTCCCAGCCGTACCCGGCCTGGCGAGAGCTGTTCAACGACATCCTGCCCGCCCATATCGTCAAGGACGTTCCCGGTGGATTCGACGCCGGGTTGGTGCGCACCATGCCCGTCACCGGCGGCCAGTTCCGGGTGGAGAGCATCGATCCGCAGCGCGACGAGATCCTGCTGGCCCGCAACGACCGGTACTGGGGTCCGCCCGCTGCCCCCGACCAGATTCTCTTCCGGCGCGGGGGAGCGGCTGCGGCACTTGCTGATTCGATTCGCAACGGCGACACCCAGGTGGCCCAGGTGCACGGCGGTCAGGCGGCTTTCGCGCAGCTCTCGGCGATTCCGGACGTGCGGACCGCGCGCATCGTGACGCCCCGGGTGATGCAACTGACGCTGCGGGCGCAGCAACCGGCGCTCATCGATCCGCATGTGCGCAAGGCACTGTTCGGTCTGCTCGATGTCGACCTGCTGGCGGCCGTGGGCGCCGGATCGGACAACACCGTCACCCTCGCCCAGGCTCAGGTGCGTTCACCGTCGGACCCCGGCTACGTACCCACCGCGCCGCCGGCGATGTCCCGCGAGGCCGCCCTGCAACTGTTGGCCGACGCCGGCTATCAGGTGGAGCCGGTGACCTCCACCCCGCCATCGACGCCGGGCACGCCGCCGCCGGACGACTCACGCGGCCAGATCACCAAGGACGGTCAGCCGCTGACCTTCGTGGTCGGGGTGGCCGCCAACGACCCCACCTCGGTGGCGGTCGCCAACACCGCGGCCGACCAGTTGCGCAGCGTGGGCATCGCGGCGTCGGTGTCGGCGCTCGACCCGGTCGTCCTGTACGGGGACGCCATGGCCAACGGCACCGTCGACGCGATCGTCGGGTGGCACCAGGCCGGGGGCGATCTCGCCACCGCACTCGCCTCGCGTTACGGCTGCCCCGCGCTGCAGGCGACAGCGGTGTCCACCGCGACGCCGTCGCCGAGCGTCACCGCCACCACGGCTCCGTCTCACTCCACGACGTCACCGACCGCCATACCCACCCCGACCGCGACCCCCACGCCCACCGCCACCGCTCCGCCCCCCACCGGCACCGGTGAACTCGTGACGGTGCCCAGCAACCTGACCGGCGTGTGTGATCGGAGCATCCAGCCGCGCATCGACGCGGCGCTGGCCGGCACCGAGGAGATCGCCAAGGTGATCGATGCCGTGGAACCGCGGCTGTGGAACCTGTCGACGGTGCTACCGATCCTGCAGGACACCACGATCGTCGCGGCCGGGCCGCGGGTGCGCGGGGTCAGCCTGTCGGGGGCCGTGCCGGTCGGAATCGTCGGTGACGCCGGGAAATGGGTCAAACAGCCTTAACGCTCGGGATGAATGCGCTTCCAGAGCGCGTGCGCGGTGAATGCGGATATCGCGAACACGATCAGCAGCCATTCCGGCGGCCGGGCCAGCTCCCACGCGAACAACGCGGCGAACAGCGGCGCCTGCTGCGTGATCGCCAGGACGCCGGCAGCACAGGTCAGCGCGACGGCCGCGACGTTCAGGCTGGTGCCGGCGAACTCGTTGAGGGCAAGGGCGACAAGGGATCCCGCGGCCGCGCCGGTGGCAAGCGCGGGTGTGATCAGCCCGCCCACCGCGCCGGCGCGCAGGAACAGCGCCGTCAGGGCCGGTTTGAGCAGCAGGATCACCGCGGCCGCCGACAACGTCAATGAACTGTCGACGGCGACGGTGAGGATGCTGCGGCCGTTGCCGGGTAGTTCCGGGTACCAGATCGAGCAGATCCCGGTCAGCAGCCCGGCCACCGCGATACCCGGAATCAGCATCCAGGAGGCCGGCGCCACCTTCGGGCGGGCGGTGGCCATCATCCGATTGAACGCGATTCCGACCGCCACGGCCAATGGTGCGATGGCCAACGCCAGCAGCACGAACTGATAGGACACCGCGGCCGACGGCCAGCTCAGCGGATGTTCGAGATGGGTGACCGGCGCCGCGACGGCCACCGCCAGGCTGGAGGTGATCAGCGCCGTGCCAACCACCCGGGGGTGCCAACTGCGCAGCAGGATGGTGATGGTGAACAGGGCGCCACCCAGCGGCACGCTGTACACCGCCCCGAGCCCGGCCCCGGCCGCGGATGCCAACAAGATCTCGCGGTCGCGTTCGGTCAGCGACCACCGGCGGGTGGCGGTGTCGCCGAAGACCGCCGCCAGCTGACGCGGTGCGCCCTCGCGTCCCAGCGAGGCCCCGGATCCGACCACCAGCACCTGCAACACGGCGTCGACGGCCAGGGGTATCCGCGCCAGCGGACGGTGCTCGGTGATGGAGCCGGTGAGCGAGGGCACCCGGGTGCGCCGACGCAGCAGCCACCAGCCGAGACCGGCGAGGGCGCCACCGATCATCGGCCCGGTGGCCCTGCGGACATGTCCGGCGGCGCCGACTCCGGTCAGCAGGGTGCCGAGGTGGTAGTGGTAGGTGAGGTGTTCGACGTAGTGCAGCAGCAGGGTGGTGGCGGCACCCGCGGCACCCGCGAGCAGACCGACCGCGAGGACGCCGCAACCGAACTCGAGAAGACGCCGCTCACCGGTGCTTCTCGCATCGTCGGCCGCCACACGGTAAATCTAGGGGAGTGCAAACACCTCGGCTGCTCTTCGTGCATGCCCACCCCGATGACGAATCACTCGGCACTGGCGCCACCATCGCGCACTATGCCGCTCAGGGCGCCACGGTGCGCGTGGTCACCTGCACCCTCGGGGAGGAAGGTGAGGTGGTCGGTGACCAGTGGCGACAGCTCGCCGTCGACGCGGCCGATCAGCTCGGTGGCTACCGGATCGCCGAGTTGACGACCGCCCTTGCCGCGCTCGGCGCCGGGGAGCCGATCTTCCTCGGCGGGGCGGGGCGCTGGCGGGACTCCGGCATGCCGGGCACCCCGGCCCGGCATCGGCAGCGGTTCGTCGATGCCGATATCGACGAACCCGTCGCCGCCCTGGTGGCGATCATCCGGGAGCTGCGCCCGCACGTCGTCGTGACCTACGACCCCAACGGCGGCTACGGGCATCCCGATCACATTCGTGCGCACGAGGTCACCACGGCCGCTGTCGACGCGGCCGGCCGTGACGGTCATCCCGGTGAGCCGTGGGACGTGCCGAAGTTCTACTGGTCGGTGATGGCCGAGTCGGCGATCGCCGAGGGCCTGGCCGATATCGGTGACCCGCCCGCGGATTGGATCCAGATCAAACCCGGGGACATCTCCTTCGGCTATCCCGACGAAAAGGTCGACGCCGTCATCGAGGCCGGCGCCCAGCTGCCGGCCAAGGCCGCGGCGCTGCGGGCGCACGCCACCCAGGTCACCGTGGCTGCGGACGGACGTTCGCTGGCGTTGTCGAACCTGGTCGCGTTACCGCTCTGGGGCACCGAGCATTACGTGCTGGCCGGCGGGTCGGCCGGGGAACGCGATGAGCGCGGGGTGGAAACAGATCTGCTGGCCGGACTGAATCTCCGATAGCGGCTGGGCCGGATTGTCCGCGGGGTAGGCTGCCCTCATGGACCCGGACTTGGATCCCAATTTGCAGCACCAGCAAGACCGCGCCGACAACTTTCAGTGGGTGGTCGGTTCTCTCGTCGCGTTGCTCGACAGCATCCCGACCTGACATCCGACGGACCCGACGGGCCGGCCTGGGTGCCGCCCGTCATGCTTTCGTTGCTGTCGCTCGACGGCATGCTGTCCGCGGTGCTCGCGGCTTTTCTGCTTCCCTGGCGCGTCGGTGGTGCGCCCGCCCCGGTGAGTGTGTTGATCAGTGGTCTGGTGAACGCCGCCCTGGTGTGGGCGGCGCTGCAGTGGACCCTGTCACCGCGGGTGGCCGCTCTGCCGCTGTGGTGCTGGCTGGCCACCGTCGGCGCGCTGACCCTCGGCGGCCCGGGTAGCGACATCGTATTCGGCATGACGACGTCCGGTGCGCTGTTGCTGCTACTGCTGGTCGTGCTCGGGGTGTTGCCGCCGGTGCTGGTGCTGCGGCGGCACGCGCGGCCGGGTTAGCTCGCGTCGGCGTCGGCCTTCGGGGTCGACGAGCGGTGGTCGCGCTTCTTCTTTTTCGGCTCCGTGTTCTTCGGGGCGGGCTTGTCGGTGTCGGCCTTCGGGGAGTCGGCTTTGTCGTGGTCGGCCTTGGGCGCCTCGGGCTTGGTGTCGGGCTTGGTGTCGGGCTTAGTGTCGGGCTTGGTGTCGGGCTTGGTCGTGCCGCCGGTTTCCGTGGTGTCGGGCTTCTTGGTGTCCGGCTTGGTGTCCGGTTCCGTTGCGGGGGTGGCACCGGCCGGCTGGTCCGCGGTGGCGGGTGTCTGCGGAGCCGCGGCGGCAGGGTCGCCGTCCTTGGTGGTCGCCTCGGGCTTGGTGTCCGGCTTGGTTTCGTCGGGCTTGGTCTGGTCTTTGACGTGCTCGTCGGTCGCCGTCTCGTCCTCGGCCGTCGCCGGGGTCTCGCCCTTGGTGGTATCGGCCGCCGCGGCCGTCAGGTTTGGCTTCGCGGTAACGGCGGTGGTTTTGGCCGCCGGTGCGGCGAACGGCAGGGGCGGCAACGGGGGCAGCCAGCTCAGCGCCCAGTTGATCTCGGCCTGGACGAAGCCCCTGCCTGCCTGGATGCTGTCGTTGATGACGTTGCTGATGCCCTGGATCAGGTTGATGTTGCCGCCGATCACATAGGCGGTGTTGTACACCGCGCTGGTGATGATCGGGCGGATCAGGTTGTAATAGAAGATGCCGATCTGCGGAGCGAAGATGTTGGCGATCGGGATCCAGCCGACGGCGTATTGAGCCAGGTCGACGCCGTAGTCGACCCAGCCGATGACCCATTCGTAGCCGTCGATGATGGCGTTGCTCAATCCGGGCAATGCCAGCGCGGCGGCCGTCGGAGGCGCCGCCGTCGCGGTCACGGCGGCTTTCGGCGTCACCGGCGGGGCGACCGCAGCTGTCTTGGCGGTGCCAGTGGCGTTCGTGCGGGGCTTGGGGACCAGGGCGATCACCGGCTTGGGCGTGGGTGCCAGGGACTGGGCGGTCAGTCGCACCTTGGCATGTACCGGGCCCGGGGCCGCGACCGGCGGCGCGATCGACGGCGGCAGTGCGATGGCGGCGGCGGCGAGGGCGCTCACACCCGCCACCAGATACGAACGGACGGACACACCCATCGTGGCTCCTGGTTGTTGCGGTCGCCTGTGCAGGTGAACTTACGCCAGAGTCAACGCAGGTTTGTTGCATCGGGGCGACGCGTCGCACCGGACGGCTGGGACTATGGTGGCCCCTATGCCAGGGGCAGTGGTTTCAGATAGTGAGACGCACGGATGATTCGCGACGACGACCGGGTTACAGAGGAGTGGCTCTGAACCCGCAGCACGGCTCCGATCTGCCCAGCCCGGTGATCCCGCCGAAGCCCAGTACGTCCGCGTTGCGTCGTGTGCTGCGCCGCGCTCGCGACGGGGTGGCCCTGAACGTGGAGGAAGCCGCGATCGCGATGACCGCCCGCGGCGACGATTTGGCGGACCTGTGTGCCAGTGCCTCCCGGGTGCGCGACGCGGGCCTGGAGTCCGCCGGCCGCCGCGGCCCCGGCGGGGGATTGCCGGTCAGCTACTCCCGCAAGGTCTTCATACCCGTCACCCACCTGTGCCGGGACACCTGCCACTACTGCACCTTCGTCACCGTGCCCGGCCGGCTGCGCGCCCAGGGCAAGGGCATGTTCATGGAACCCGACGAGATTCTCGACGTGGCCCGTCGTGGTGCGGAGTTGGGTTGCAAGGAAGCGCTTTTCACCCTCGGAGATCGTCCGGAAGCCCGCTGGGACGAGGCCAAGCAGTGGCTGGATGAACGTGGGTATGACTCCACGCTGGACTATGTGCGCGCCATGGCGATCCGGGTCCTGGAAGAGACCGGATTGCTGCCGCACCTGAACCCGGGCGTGATGAGCTGGACTGAGCTGTCGCGGCTCAAGCCGGTGGCGCCGTCGATGGGCATGATGCTGGAGACCACGTCGCGGCGGCTGTACGAGACCAAGGGGCTGGCGCACTACGGCAGCCCGGACAAGGATCCGGTGGTGCGGCTGCGCACCCTGGACGACGCGGGCCGGTTGTCCATTCCGTTCACCACCGGTCTGCTGGTCGGCATCGGCGAGACGTTGGTCGAGCGGGCCGAGACCATGCATGCGATCCGGCGCTCGCACAAAGAGTTCGGTCACGTCCAGGAAGTGATCGTGCAGAACTTCCGCGCCAAGGATCACACCGCGATGGCAGCGGTACCCGACGCCGGAATCGACGACTTCCTGGCCACCGTCGCCGTGACCCGGCTGGTGCTGGGCCCCAAGATGCGCATCCAGGCGCCGCCGAATCTGGTGTCGCGGGACGAATGCCTGGCGTTGGTCGGTGCCGGCGTGGACGACTGGGGCGGCGTATCGCCACTGACGCCCGATCACGTCAACCCGGAGCGGCCGTGGCCCGCCCTCGATGACCTGGCGGAGGTGACGGCCGCGGCGGGTTATGAGCTGGTGCAACGCCTTACCGCGCAGCCGACTTATGTGCAGGCTGGGGCGGCGTGGATCGATCCGCGGGTCCGTGGGCATGTGGATGCGCTGGCAGATCCCGTCACCGGGTGGGCGCTGGACGTGAATCCGGTGGGCCGGCCCTGGCAGGAGCCCGATGAGGCCTCAGAATCGTTGGGGCGTACAGATCTGCACTCGGCCATCGACACCGAGGGCCGGCTGACCGAGACCCGCAGCGACCTGGGCAGCGCGTTCGGGGACTGGGAGTCCATCCGGGCGAAGGTTTCCGAGCTCGCCGCGCGGGCCCCCGAACGCATCGACACCGATGTGCTGGCGGCGCTGCGCGCGGCCGAAAGCAACCCCGGCGGATGCAGCGACGACGAGTACCTGGCGCTGGCCACTGCCGACGGACCGGCGATGGATGCCGTTGCCGCGCTTGCTGATTCGCTGCGACGCGACGTCGTCGGCGATGACGTCACGTTCGTGGTGAACCGCAACATCAACTTCACCAACATCTGCTACACCGGCTGCCGGTTCTGCGCCTTCGCCCAACGCAAGGGCGATGCGGACGCGTACTCGCTGTCCACCACCGAGGTGGCCGACCGGGCGTGGGAGGCACACGTCGCCGGCGCCACCGAGGTCTGCATGCAGGGCGGGATCGACCCGGAGCTGCCGGTCACCGGATACGCCGACCTGGTGCGCGCGGTCAAGGCGCGGGTGCCCTCGATGCACGTACACGCGTTCTCCCCGATGGAGATCTCGAACGGCGTCACCCGTAGCGGACTCTCGCTGCGGGAGTGGCTCACCAGTCTGCGCGAAGCCGGACTGGGATCCATTCCCGGCACCGCCGCCGAGATCCTCGACGACGAGGTGCGCTGGGTGCTCACCAAGGGCAAGCTGCCCACCTCGGAGTGGATCGACGTGATCACCACCGCGCATGAGGTGGGGCTGCGGTCCAGCTCGACGATGATGTACGGGCACGTCGACACCCCGAAGCACTGGGTGGGACACCTCAACGTGCTGCGCGATATCCAGGACCGCACCGGCGGCTTCACCGAATTCGTTCCGCTGCCGTTCGTGCACCAGTCCTCACCCCTGTACCTGGCCGGTGGGGCGCGTCCCGGACCGACGCATCGAGACAACCGGGCGGTGCATGCACTGGCGCGGATCATGTTGCACGGCAGGATCTCTCACATCCAGACCAGCTGGGTCAAACTCGGTGTGGAACGTACCCAGGTGATGCTCAACGGAGGTGCCAACGATCTGGGCGGCACGTTGATGGAGGAGACCATCTCGCGGATGGCCGGCTCGGAGAACGGCTCGTCCAAGTCCGTCGAGGAACTGGCCGCCATCGCCGAGGGTATCGGCCGGCCGGCCCGGCAGCGCACCACTACCTACGCCCCGCTGGCCGCCTAGTTCCGCGAGCGTGCGGGTCTGCACAATGACTCGCCGCAATTCGTGGCATTTTGCGCACGCTCGCGTGGGATCCTCTGGCGATGGACACCGTCGCAGGCCTGCCCGCGCACCCGCTTTTGGTGCACGCGATCGTCGTGTTGGTTCCGCTTGTCGCGGTGCTGGAGATCCTGTGCGCCCTCTGGCGCGGCGCCCGCGAACGGCTGGTGTGGCTGGTCGTGGCGCTGGCGGCGGTGATGACCATGCTGACGCCGCTGACCGTCGAGGCCGGGGAGACGCTGTACGGCGGATTCCCACAACCGTCTCCGGTGCTGCAGGAGCATGCCGAGCGCGGCGATTGGATGCCCTACATCGCGGTGGCGCTGCTCGTGGTCGCAGTGTTGTTGGCGGTCCTGAACTGGCGGTCGGACCACGGCCGTGCTGTGGCTACGGTGGTGGCGATCCTGACCGTGGTAGTCGGGCTGGCGGCCATCGCCGCGGTGATCCAGGTGGGCGATTCGGGGGCGCGGGCGGTGTGGGGCGGAGGTTGATTCTCCGGGATCCGGAATGAATTCGGACCATGGTCCGTTTCTAGCTTGTGAGGGTGCCGGGAGGGCCGGCCCCATCGAACTAGGAGAAACCATGACCACAGCAGTAGCCACCGACCTGACCGCAGGCACCTGGGCGCTGGATCCCGTGCATTCCTCGGTCAACTTCTCGGTACGCCACCTCGTGGTGAGCAAGGTGCGCGGTACCTTCGACGCCTTCACCGGTGCCATCGTCGTCGGCGAGGACGGCACGCCCTCGGTGACTGCGACGATCGACGTCAACTCGATCAACACCCGCAACGAGCAGCGCGATGCCCACCTTAAGGCCGCAGACTTCTTCGATGTCGAGAACTTCCCGACGGCCACCTTCGTCTCCACGTCCGTGCGGGCCGATGGCGACGACTATGTGCTCGACGGCGACTTCACCCTCAAAGGTGTCACCAAGCCGGTGTCGCTGAAACTGGAATTCAATGGCGTGAACCCGGGCATGGGGCACGGCGCCGTCGCCGGCTTCGAGGCGTCGGTGGTATTGAACCGCAAGGACTTCGGCATCGAAATCGACATGCCGCTGGAAACCGGCGGCGCCGTGGTCGGCGACAAGGTGACGATCACGCTCGAGATCGAGGCGCTCAAGCAGGCCTGAGACGTTCGCCGCCCGTGAGCGTGCGCGAAATGACAAGCACACCGGCGTGTCGGTGTGCAGGCGCGCACGCTCACGGGAGGGACCGCTAAAGCCGGGCGGCCAGCTCGGTGCCCTGGCGGATCGCCCGCTTGGCGTCGAGTTCGGCCGCCACGGCCGCGCCGCCGATCACATGCGGTTCGACGCCGCGGGCCCGCAGCCCATCTTCGAGGTCGCGCACGGAGTCCTGGCCCGCGCACACCACCACATTGTCCACGGCCAGTACTCGCGCACCGGTTCGCTCCCGGCCGAAGCTGATGTGCAGCCCGCCGTCATCGATGCCTTCGTAGTTCACACCGGAAAGCTGCTGCACGCCTTTGGCTTTCAGTGATGCCCGGTGCACCCAGCCCGACGTCTTGCCCAGCCGCTTGCCCTGTGCACCTTCGGTGCGCTGGAGCAGGTACACCTCGCGGGCGGCCGGCAGAACAATGGGGGCGGTCAACGAACCGCGGACCATAGGCGCATCCTGCGGATCGAGTGCGCCCCACTCGGCCTTCCATTCCTTGACGTTCAGGGTCGGCGACTGGTCGGTCACCAGGAATTCACTGACGTCGAAACCGATTCCGCCGGCCCCGATCACGGCCACCGACTTGCCGATCGGTGCACCCGAGAGGGCTTCGGCGTAGGACAACACCATCGGGTGATCGATACCGGGGATGTCCGGCAGCCGCGGTGTGACTCCGGTGGCCAGCACCACGTCGTCGAACGCGACCAGGTCATCCACCGACGCGCGGACGCCGAGCCGGACGTCCACGCCATGCACGTCCAACATCCGGGTGTAGTACCGCAGGGTCTCGTTGAACTCTTCTTTACCGGGAACCCTTCGGGCCAAGTCGAATTGGCCGCCAACCGACGAAGCCGCCTCGAACAACGTCACCCGGTGCCCGCGCTGGGCGGCATTCACCGCGGTGGACAAACCGGCCGGACCGGCGCCGACGACGGCCACCGATCGGGTGCTGCGGGTGGGGCCGAGGATGAGCACGGTCTCGTGCCCGGCCCGCGGATTGAGCAGGCAGGACACCGTCTTGTGCACGAACGCGTGGTCCAGGCAGGCCTGGTTGCAGGCGATGCAGGTGTTGATCTGGTCGGCGGCGTTCTCGGCGGCCTTGCGCACCCAATCCGGGTCGGACAGCAGGGGACGGGCCATCGAGATCAGTTGCACGTGGGTGTCGGCGAGTATCTGCTCGGCGGCCTGCGGCATGTTGATCCGGTTGGATGCGACCACCGGGATGTCGACATGCTCGGCCAGCGCACTACTGGTCCCGACGAAGGCACCGCTGGGAACCGACGTGACGATGGTGGGAACCCTGGCCTCGTGCCAGCCGATGCCGGTGTTCAGGATCGTGGCCCCCGCTGCCTCGATTTCGGTTGCCAGGGCCACGATCTCGTCCCAGGTCTGACCGTCCTCGACGTAGTCGGCCAGCGAGATCCGGTAGACGATGATGAAGTCTGTGCCCACCGCTTCGCGCACCCGCCGCACGATCTCGACCGGGAAGCGTCGCCGTTTCTCGGGGGTGCCGCCCCAGCCATCTCGACGTTTGTTGGTGCGCGGTGCCAGGAACTGGTTGAGCAGATAGCCTTCGCTGCCCATGATCTCCACGCCGTCGTATCCGGCGTCGCGCGCCAGCAGCGCAGCCCGGACGAAGTCGTCGATGGTGCCCTTCACGTCACGCAGCGCGCGCGGCCGGAACGGGTTGATGGGAGCCTTGATCGACGATGCACTGACCGAAAGCGGATGGTACGCATAGCGTCCGGCGTGCAGAAGCTGAAGGGCGATCTTGCCGCCCTCGTCGTGTACCGCACCGGTGATGGTGCGGTGCCGGCGGGCGTCTGCGCCGGACAGCATCTCCGCGGCGAACGGCAGCAGCCAGCCGGTGCGGTTGGGCGCGTAGCCGCCGGTGATGATGAGCCCGACGCCGCCGCGGGCCCGTTCGGCGAAATACGCTGCCAGCTTGTCGGTGTCGCGGGCCCGGTCCTCCAGGCCGGTGTGCATCGAGCCCATCACCACCCGGTTTCGCAGTGTGGCGAAGCCGAGGTCCAACGGCGACAACAGGTTCGGAAAGTTCACAATGCCTCCAACGCCTACAGGGCCTCTAGAACTTCGGAAAGCCATTCGATCGCGCCTTCTTCGGCGCGCATCCCGCCGCGCAGCACCAGGTATTGATGCAGGGCCGTCCCGGTCAGGGCGGCCGGGTCGGGGAACTGGTGCTTCTGGAAGCCGCGGTAGGTGTCCAGCAACGCGGCGCGCTCGGCCCGCAACGCCCGGGCCTGGTCCCGGATCGCCCGGCTGTCGCCGTGGGCGGCGGCGCGAATTTTGATGGCCAGGTCGCGGGTGCGGTTGTCGGCCACGGTGCTGCCACCACCGGCCAGTGGCTCGGCGATCCAGCGGGTGAGTTCGGCACGGCCGTCGGCCGATACCGAATAGACCTTCTTGTCCGGCCGGCTGTGCTGCTCGACAACGCGCACGGCGACCCAGCCGTCGCCTTCCATGGTGCGCAGGGTTCGGTAGATCTGCTGGTGGGTGGCCGCCCAGAAGTAGCCGATGGAGCGGTCGAAGCGGCGGGCCAGTTCGTACCCGGAACCGGCCTGCTCGCACAGCGCCACCAGGATCGCGTGCTGCAGGGCCATGCCGGCAGCGTATGCGGTACCGGTGGTCCTATGCAACAAGTTGCATGACGTGACAGACACGGCTTCAGGTGTCTAGTCGATGTGTATGTGCAACGTCTAGTATCAGTAACCACGCGCGACCCCTCAGGGGTCGCGCGCAAAGTTAGGACACACTGAGACGCACGTGCAGGTCTTGGCAACGCATACTTGCCGCAGACTCATTGAGTCCCAACAGACACACCCGACCAGCAGCCCACTGGACAGGAGAGACATCAGTGACGTACGTCATTGCCGAACCCTGCGTCGACCTCAAAGACAAGGCATGTATCGAGGAATGCCCTGTCGACTGCATCTACGAGGGTGCACGCATGCTGTACATCCATCCCGACGAGTGCGTCGACTGTGGCGCCTGTGAACCGGTCTGCCCGGTCGAGGCGATCTACTACGAGGACGACGTGCCCGATCAGTGGAGCGGGTACACGCAGAGCAACGCGGACTTCTTCACTGAACTCGGGTCGCCCGGCGGCGCGTCGAAGGTCGGCCAGACCGACAACGACCCGCAGTCGGTCAAGGATCTCGAACCCAAAGGCGAGTGAGCACGGTTCGCTCACCGAAGTCCGCGGCGCTGCCGGTGTTCCCCTGGGACACCCTGGCGGACGCCGCGGCGACGGCCCGCGCGCATCCTGACGGCATCGTCGACCTGTCGGTCGGCACGCCCGTGGATGAGGTGGCACCGGTAATTCGTGATGCGCTCGCGGCGGCCAGTGCGTCGCCGGGCTACCCGGCCACCGCCGGTACCGCCGCACTGCGCGCCAGCGCACGCGAGGCGCTGCTGCGCCGGTACGGGATCACGGATCTGGCCGAGTCCGCGGTGCTGCCGGTGATCGGCACCAAGGAATTGATCGCCTGGTTGCCGACGCTGCTCGGGCTCGGCGCCGGCGACACGGTGGTCATTCCCGAGCTCGCCTATCCCACCTACGACGTCGGTGCCCGGCTGGCCGGCGCGCAGGTGCTGGCCGCCGACTCGCTGACCCAGCTGGGACCGCTCAACCCCGCCCTGGTGTACCTGAACTCGCCGAGCAATCCCACCGGACGGGTGCTCGGCGTCGACCACCTGCGCAAGGTGGTGAGCTGGGCGCGGGAACGCGGCGCGATCGTCGCCTCCGACGAGTGTTACCTGGGCCTGGCCTGGGACGCCGAACCGCTCAGCGTGCTGCACCCGTCGGTGTCCGGCGGCGACCACACCGGCTTGCTCGCGGTGCATTCACTGTCCAAGACGTCCTCGCTGGCGGGTTACCGCGCGGGATTCGTCGCCGGCGATCCCGCACTCGTCGCCGAATTGCTCGAGGTCCGCAAGCACGCCGGGATGATCGTCCCGACCCCGGTGCAGGCCGCGATGGTCGCGGCGCTGGACGACGACGCGCACGAGGCCGCCCAGCGGGACCGCTATGCACGCCGCCGCCAGGCGCTCGCCGCCGCCGTCCGCAAGGCCGGTTTCACCATCGATCATTCCGAGGCGGGGCTGTACCTGTGGGCCACCCGCGGGGAACCGTGCCGTGACACCGTGGCCTGGCTCGCCGAGCGCGGCATCCTGGCTGCACCCGGCGAGTTCTACGGCCCGGCCGGGGCGCAGCATGTGCGGATCGCATTGACTGCCACCGATGAGCGTATCGCCGCTGCGGTGCAGCGGTTGAGCTGATGCTCTCAGGTCACGTCGAGGTGCTCGGGCACCACTGATGCCAGTGCCTTGCGGCAGGCCACGATGGCCGGGGTGCTGCTGATCGCGGACCTGGTCGCGGTGAAGACCGAACGCCGGCGCGAATCGACGTCCACGACGCGCACGTCCGGCCGGCGGCGCACCCGCATGAGGTCCGGCAGGATGGCCACCGCGTTGCCGTTCTCGATGAGTGCGATCTGGGCCTCGAGGTCGTCGGTCTCGAACCTGATGTCTGGCTCGAATCCGGCTTGGCGGCAGAGTTGTTCGGCCCAGTGCCGGGACGCGGTGCCGACCGGCTCCATGGTCCACGGAAGGTCGGCGGTGTCCTTCACCGAGGTGATGTGACGCCACGGGTCGCCGGTGGGTGGCACCGCCAGGCGGAGCAGGTCGGTGGTCAGCGGCTCGCGATGCAGATCGGGATAGACCCGCGCGGCATGTCCGGGGTACTCCTCGGCGATCACCAGGTCGAACTCACGCATCCACGTCTCATACAGGGCCTGTTCGGGTTCGCGCTGCGACATCGTGATCCGTAGTCGTGGATGCCGGGTGGCCAACTCGGTCAGCATCTGCGGCATGAAGGCGGACGCCGCCGATTGGAAGACGGCCACCCGGACGGTGCCGGCGGCCTGGTCGCTCTGCACCGCGACATCGGAGGCGGCCAGTTCGAGCCGCGCCAGGATGACGGCGGTGTGCTCGACGAGCACCTCGGCGGCTGGGGTGAGCCGCAGCCGCCGGCCGACCTTCTCCAGCAGCGGGACCCCGACTTCGCGTTCCAATTGATTCAGCGCCTGGGACACCGACGACGGGCTCTGGTGCAGGGCCTCGGCGACCTCGGACAGGGTTCCCCGCAGGCTCAACTCGTACAGCAACCGCAGCCGACGGGTGTCCAGCAGATCGGGCCGTTGATTCATCATCTCCGCTTAAGCTTTTCTGTCAGAAAACATCGCTTTATTTTAAGTGTCTGTTGCGCTCATGATGGGCATATGACCAAGCTGACCAGCGAAGAAAACCTGCTGACGGACGTCGTCGCCCTGGTGCGGAGTTGGCTCGACGAAGCCGCAGACCAACCGGTGGCACCGGCGGCGCGTCGGCTGGCCGATGTACTGCGCGACCCGCGCGGCCTGGACTTCACCGTCGGATTCGTCGACCGGGTGATCCGCCCCGAAGATGACCGGGTCGCGGCGGCGAACTTGCGCGAGCTCGCCCGAAACGCCCCCGGCTTCCTGCCATGGCACCTGCGGCTGCTGGTCAGACTGGGTGCGCTGGTCTCGGTGATCGCACCCGGCATCGTCATCCCCATCGCGCAGATCGCATTGCGCAGGATGGTCGGCCACCTCTTAGTCGATGCGACCGAGGCGCGGCTCGGCGGTGCCATTGCACGTATTCGCAAGCGCGGCGTCGGGTTGAACATCAATCTGCTCGGCGAGGCCGTGCTGGGTCAGCGTGAAGCGGCGCGGCGCCTGGCGGGCACCGAAGAACTTCTGGCACGTCCGGATGTCGACTACGTGTCGATCAAAGTGTCGGCGACCGTGCCGCCGCATTCGCCATGGGCGTTCGACGAGGCGGTCGACCACATCGAGCAGAGTCTGCTCCCGCTGTTCAGCTTCGCGGCGTCGTCGCCGACCAAGAAGTTCATCAACCTCGACATGGAGGAGTACCGGGACCTGGATCTGACGATCGCGGTCTTCACCCGACTTCTCGACCGACCCGAGTTGCTCGATCTGGAGGCCGGGATCGTCCTGCAGGCCTACCTGCCGGATGCCCTGAGCGCGATGATCCGCCTGCAGGAGTGGGCGCACGCGCGCCGACAGCGCGGCGGTGCCGGCATCAAAGTCCGTCTGGTCAAGGGCGCCAACCTGCCGATGGAACAGGTGGAAGCATCGCTGCACGACTGGCCGTTGGCGACGTGGTCGACCAAGCAGGACACCGACACCAACTACAAAAGGGTGCTGGACTACGCGCTGCATCCCGACCGCGCCGCGAACGTGCGACTCGGCGTGGCCGGTCACAATCTGTTCGACATCGCCTACGCGTGGACGCTCGCGGGGCATCGCGGAGTCCGCGAGCGGGTCGAGTTCGAAATGCTCCTCGGCATGGCCGAGGCGCAGGCCGAGGTGGTCCGGCGCACCGTCGGCGGCCTGCTCCTGTACGTGCCGGTGGTGCACCCGAAGGACTTCGACGTCGCGATCGCCTACCTCGTACGCCGCCTGGAAGAGGGCGCAAGCCAGCAGAACTTCATGTCCGCAGTCTTCGAATTACACAGCGACAGTGCGTTGTTCGAGCGGGAGAGGGACCGCTTCCTGGCATCGTTGGTGGGCCTGGACGACGCGGTGCCCGCGCCGAACCGTCGTCAGGACCGCCGCGTCGAGGACCCGCACGCCGTGGCCAATCCTGCCGGCTCATTCGCCAACGTCGCCGACACCGACCCGTCGCTGCCCGGTAACCGGGTCTGGGGACGGGCGATCACCGATCGGATCGCGCAGTCCTCGGCAGGCGATGCGCTCGTCGACGCGCACACCGTCCACACCGCAGAGTCACTCGACGGCGTGATCGCCGGCGGTGTGGCCGCAGGTGCCGGTTGGTCGGCGCTCTCCGGCGCCCAGCGTGCCGCCGTGCTGAGACGTGCGGCCGGAACCCTGGAGTCATCCCGGGCGGTACTTCTGGAGGTGATGGCCGCCGAATGCGGAAAGACCCTCGACCAGGGTGACCCCGAGGTCTCCGAGGCGATCGACTTCGCGAATTACTATGCGACGCTGGCAGAGAACCTGGACACCGTCGACGGTGCCGTCGCCGTCCCGGCCGGACTGACAGTGGTCACGCCGCCGTGGAACTTCCCGGTCGCTATTCCGGCCGGTTCCGCCCTGGCGGCGCTGGCCGCGGGCAGCCCGGTGATCATCAAACCCGCCACCCAGGCACGCCGGTGCGGATCCGTTATGGTGCAAGCGCTTTGGGATGCCGGAGTGCCGCGGGACGTGCTGCAACTGGTGCACATCGACGAGGGTTCCCTTGGTACGCAGCTCGTCTCCGATGACCGCGTCGCCCGATTGATCCTCACCGGCGCGTTCGAGACCGCCGCCCTGTTCCGCAGCTTGCGGCCGGACCTGCCATTGCTGGCCGAGACCAGCGGTAAGAACGCCATCGTGATCACCCCGCACGCCGATATCGATCTGGCGGTGAAAGACCTTGTGTACTCGGCCTTCGGCCACGCCGGACAGAAATGTTCGGCGGCCTCGCTGGGCATCCTGGTGGGCTCCGTCGCCCGGTCCGTGCGGTTCCGCGACCAGCTCGTCGACGCCGTCACGTCGCTGAAGGTTGGCTACCCGAGCGACCCGACCGTGCAGATGGGTCCGATTGTCGAACCCGCCGACGGCAAACTGCTGCGAGCGTTGACGCAGTTGGCGCCGGGGGAGCAGTGGCTGGTGGCGCCCCGCCGGCTCGACGACACCGGCCGGCTGTGGTCGCCGGGGGTGAAGACCGGCGTCCGGCCCGGCTCGGAGTTCCATCTCACCGAGTATTTCGGTCCGGTGCTCGGGCTCATCGCCACCGATGACCTGGACGAGGCGATCGAGGTGCAGAACCAGGTCGACTACGGATTGACGGCAGGACTGCACAGTCTGGACCGCGCCGAGATCGAACGCTGGATCGACGGGGTCCATGCCGGCAACGCCTACGTGAACCGGTCGACCGTCGGGGCGATCGTGCGGCGTCAGCCGTTCGGCGGGTGGAAGAAATCCGCGGTGGGCGCCGGCGCCAAGGCCGGCGGACCGAACTACCTGTTCGGGCTGAGCGACTGGTGCCCCTCGAGGGCGACCAAGGGCGGACAGATCACCCCCGTCATCCGCGAATTACTCGAAGCTGCGCAGCATTTCGCCCTGGATCGGGAGGGAATCGACTTCCTCGACAGATCCTTCAGGTCGGACGCTCTGGCCTGGACGGAGGAGTTCGGCGTCGCTCGCGACGTGTCCGGCTTGATGGCAGAGGTGAACGTGTTCCGGTATCTGCCGACACCCGTGACGGTGCGGGCGGAGCACGACGACATCGCGTCCCTGTTACGGGTGGCCGGCGCGGGCATTCTGGCCGGTGCCGAGGTGACCGTGTCCACGTCCGAGCCGTTGGACCCGGCGATCGTCGACGCGCTGCGGGCAGCAAGGGTCTCCTGCGGCGTGCACGACGCGGCGGCCTGGCAGAAAGTCCTGCGGGACAACGCTCCCGCACGCATCCGCCTGCTCGGCGGCGGCCGCCAGGAATTCGCTCGCCTCAGCGACGGCAGGGTCGACATCGCGCTCTATGCCCAACCGGTTGTCGAATCCGGACGGGTCGAGCTGCTCACCTTCCTGCGCGAGCAGGCCGTCGCGGTCACGGCGCACCGGTTCGGCTCGCCGACCCCGCTCGTTCAGGGATTGTTCGGGGACTAGGGCGCGGGGAACGCCGCCACCGGCATCAGCACGTTGCCGCGGCACGCGTCGCTGAGGATGTCGGTGTACCAGCTGCCGCGCAGGGAGCCGTCGGGCTGGGGTGCATAGGTAACCCAGGAGGTTGCCGGGCTGTACACCCGGGGGTACTCCTCCCCGCGGAAGCACTCCCACTGCCAGTCATAGCTGAACGACCACTTCGTGCCGTCCCACGTGTACCGCTGGGGCTGCGGGATGGTGGGATTCGACGGCGCGGGTCCGTCGATCACGGTCGCCACGCAACGACCGGCGCACGTCGTCGAGAAGGTATAGACGGCGCCGAAATCCGGCTCGGCCTGGCGGGCCGCAATGCTGGTGCCGTTCTTTTGCGAGGCGTAGCTGATCACCTGGTAGCGGCCGTTCAACGGCTGGCCTGCCGCAGCCGCCGTCGGCGTAGATCCCGGACATGCCACCACGGCGAGCGTCATTGCGACGCACACGCGACCGACAGCCATCTCATTCCTGCTTCTCTTTAGAATCCGACCAGCTCACGGTATTGGTGGGCACCGACATCTCAGCGACCACACAGTGCGTCGGCGTCAATTAGTGACCGCATCGTAATCCGGTGGTGCCGGAGTGCATCTATGAAGTAGATGGGACTGATCGCAGACGTTCGTTGGACGAGATGAGAGCCGGCTGCTCGAATGGAGGCATGACAGCGACCACCCGACCGGCCCCTGACACCGGGCGGCGGACGTCCACGCTCTCCGGCTGGAAGTTGACCTGGACCCTGATCATCGCCGTCGCGGTCTTCTCCGTCGCGGCGGCGACCTCGGTCGGCGGGGCAAGCGGAGCCAACCTGGGCATCCGGATCACCGCACGCACATCGGCAATCCTGTTCCTGCTCGCCTTCACCGCATCATCGCTGTACCAACTGTGGCCCACCGCCACCACCAAGTGGATTCGGCGCAACCGGCGCTATCTTGGCGTCGCGTTCGCCGGATCCCATGTGGTGCATGCATTTTTCATCGCCGCCACCATCGTGCTCAACAAGGCGCGGTTCGACGCGGGCGTGGAACGCACCCCGCACGGGGTGTACGTCGTCGACTTCATCGCGTACGCGTTCGTCATCGCCATGACGATCACCTCCTTCGACCGCGTTGCCAAACGGATGCCCTACGCACGTTGGCATCGGCTGCACGTGACGGGAAGTTACGTCATCTGGTTCGCCTTCTTCATCGCCTACTGGCGCCGCGGCGTGACCTACACCGAGTTCTACGGGCCGTTCCTCATCATCGTGCTCGCCGCGCTGGTGATCCGGTTCATCGCAAAAGCGCAGAGATACAGCAATCGCGGCCACCACGGCACCCCGTAACCCCTGCCGTCGTAGGCTCGAAGGCGATGCCTGAGATCCGCTTCCTGCCGCTGGGCGACCGCCGCGTGGCGTATGAATTGCGCGGGGCCGGGCCGCCTCTGGTCGCGCCGGCGTGGTGGGTCAGCCACCTCGAACTCGACTGGCAGAACCCCGGAGTGCGGCAATTCTGGGAAGGCGTCGCCGACGGTTTCACGCTGATCCGCTACGACCGGCTGGGCGTCGGGATGTCGGACCGCACCGTGCACCAGGCCGACCTCACCCTCGACGGCGAGATCGACGTCCTGGCAGCGCTGCTCGACGAGCTCGGGCTCGACCGGGTGTCTCTGGTCGGCGGCTCGTCCGGCAGTTGCACCGCCATCGCTTTTGCCGCGGCCTACCCGCACCGCGTCGAACGCTTGGTGCTGTACGGCTCCTACGCCAGCGGTGACGTGCTGACCCCACCCGGCGTGGCGGACGCGATCGTGACCGCGGTCGGTGCGCACTGGGGCTTGGGCTCGCGGGTGCTCAGCGACATCTTCCTCGGCGGCGCCGACGCGGCAGAACACGAACGTTTCGCCCGCGTGCAGCGTGAGTCCGCCACGGCGGAGACCGCTGCGGCGTTGCTGCGGCTGGTTTACAGCCTCGACGTCCGCGGGTGCTTCCCACTGGTCGGCGTACCGGCCACGGTGGTACACCGCCGCCATGACCGCGCCGTCCCATACGAGTTCGGGCGCGAGGTCGCCGCCGCCATACCTGGCGCCACATTCATTCCACTGCAAGGAAGTTCGCACTTCCCATGGCACGGCGACGTCGATTCGGTGATTCGGGCATGCCGCCGAGCACTGGCACCGCAGAAGGAACCCCCTCGTTCCGAGCCAAGCGGTCAGGTACTGCTGTCCGGTCGTGAGCGCGAGGTCCTCGATTGGGTGGCACGCGGTCTGGGTGACCGCGAAATAGCCGAGCAGCTCCAGCTCAGCCAGCACACCGTGCACCGGCACGTCGCGAACATCCGCCGCAAGCTCGGCTGCTCGTCCCGCACGGCCGCGGTCGCGGAGGCGTCCCGGCTCGGGCTGCTGTGACATAGCCGGAAACGGCCATCTCACCAGAATGGCCGGATCGAGCGATGCGGTCGTGGGCGGTGCGCTCGTAGGTTTCGCGGCATGACCGAGCTCAGCTGCCTCGAACCGCGCGCCGACCTGCCACGCTGGTGGCTACCGATCATGGCGGTGTTGTACGACCCGTTTCTCTGGTCCGGCGAGATTGCCGGCATGCGGCGCCGCCGGCGCAGGTTACTGGCTCAGGCGCGCGGGCGGGTGGTCGAGATCGGCGCGGGCACCGGGTTGAACATTGCGCACTACCCGGACCACGTCGACGAACTGGTGCTCGCCGAACCGGATGCCGGGATGCGTCGCAAACTTGTTCGGCGCCTTGATCGCAACGGCAGGCCGGCGGCCATCTCCGGAACGTCCGCCGAGCGCCTGCCGTTCGCCAACGATTCGGTGGACACCGTGGTTTGCACACTGGTGCTGTGCACCGTCGAAGACCCCGAACGTGTGCTTCGCGAGATCGCACGGGTGCTGCGCCCGGACGGCCAGTTGTTGTTCATCGAGCATGTCCGGGCGAGTTGGCGGCCGCTGGCGCACTACCAGGACCTGCTCGCGCGATTCTGGCGCGCGTTCGCCGGCGGGTGCATGTGCAACCGTCCGACCCTCGATCTGATGCGGGGCTGCGGCTTTGACGTCGAGGCCACCGAAGCCATCTGGAGCGGGATGCCGACGATCGTCTATCCGCTGGTACTGGGGCGGGCGACGCGATGAGCCGACATAGGAAGGCGCCCTCGCACATCCCGTACCTGCGGGGCGGAATCGCCGGCGCGGCGCTTGTCGGGTCCGGGTATCTGCTAGCGGTCACCAATGCCGCCGTTGCGGCAGCTGATCCCGAAAGTCCGGTCTCACAATGTATTCCGGCGGCCCAGGCGTGTGTAGGAGAAGCCGGCGCACGCGCGGTCGTCCCAGTCGCCGGGCCCATGCTCGTCGGCAACGGCACAGCCTCCCACCCCGACGGCGGACTGCTGTTCGGCAACGGATACAGCCCGGACCCGGCCACCTGCGGAGCCCAATGCAACGGCGGCCACGGCGGATGGCTGGTCGGCAACGGCGGTAACGGCGCCAACAGCGGCCGCGGCGGGGACGCCGGGTTGTTCGGCGCCGGTGGGCGTGGCGGCGACGGCACCAGCGTCAGCATCAACGCCGGAGCAGGCGGACGCGGCGGCCTGCTGGCCGGCAGCGGCGGGAACGGCGGGACCGGCGCCACCGGTGGCGGATCCGGTGGCGCAGGCGGACGCGGAGGTGTGTTCGGTGGCGACGGAGGTGACGGCGGCGGCGGGGGAACCGGGTCGGTGGGCAGCAACGGCGGAGACGGCGGCCGCGGTGGCAGTGCCGGCCTGCTCGGCGGGAATGGCGGCAAGGGTGGTGATGCCGGCCGGGGAATCAACAGCAACGGTGGTGCCGGCGGGGCGGGCGGAAGTGGCGGCTTGCTGCACAGCGGTGGCAGTGGCGGAGCGGGCGGCAATGGCGGTGCCAACGGCGCCGGCGGGCAGGGCGGTGACGGCGGCAACGGCGGTGCGATCCGCGGCGCGGGTGGTGCAGGGGGAGCCGGCGGAAATGCCGGGTCCGGGCGGGGCCTCAACGGCGGTTCGGGCGGCGACGGTGGCGATGGCGGTGCGATCTTGGGTGCCGGCGGCGCCGGTGGTCACGGTGGATTCGGCGGAAGCAGCACCACCGGCCCCGGCGGCCGGGGCGGGGAAGGCGGCCGCGGTGGTGACGGCGGTTTGACGGGCGGCGGAGGCGGTCTCGGTGGTACCGGGGGTGGCGTCACGGCCGGTGCGGGCGGCCAGGGTGGCGATGGTGGTCAGGGCGGTGCTGGTGGGGTCACCGGCGGCAATGGCGGCTCAGGGGGACGCGGCGGGTCCAGCACTTCCAGACCAGGCGGTAACGGCGGCTCCGGCGCCAACGGCGGCGCAGCGCGAAATCGGGCCGGGCAAGGTGGCCGCGCGGGCGGCCCGCCCAGCGGAGGGGCGGGTGGCAACGGCGGCGACGGCGGTCTCGGAGCCGGCCAGACTGCCCCCACCTAGCCGCTGGCTAGGCGCGCTGCATTCGGATGAACAACCACGCGGCGAGCGATTGTGAGTCGGTGATCAGGCCGTCGCGGATCATCTGTTCGATCTGGCCGGCGCTGAACCACTCGCTGTGCATGTCCTGCTCTTCGTGCTCGCGCTCGTGCTCACCTTCGGTGATACCGGTGGCGAGAAAGGCCCAGCCGCGTTGGCTGCACATCCCGGGCGCGACATCGAGCCGGCCCAGTACCGTCCAGGTCTGTGCGCGCAGGCCGGTCTCCTCCCGGAGTTCCTGTGCGGCCAGGTCCGCGGGTTCCGGTTCGACGCCGCCGAGGCTGCCGGGCGCGGTGCCCTGGACAAACTCCCAGCGCCGCAACCCGATTGGGTAGCGGAACTGTTCGACCATCCGGTAGCGATCCCCGTCCTGCGCCACCACCAACGCGAAGGTGGGTTTGTCGATCACGCCATAGATGCCCACCGAGCCGTCGGGGCGGCGGATGTCGTCCTCACGCACCACCATCCAGTTGTTGCGGTACACCTCACGACTGGCCAGTCTTTCGATCGGGTCCACCCAGCCAGAGTAGCCTCACCAGCGTGTTGTTGACTTCGCTGGACCCCGCAGCCGTGGCCGCCGGACATGATCTCGTCGACGCGGTGCGCATCGACGGTGTGACCTTGAGCCGCAGTGACCTGGTGGGTGCGGCCACCTCGGTGGCCGAGCGTGTGTCGGTCGCCCGTCGCGTCGCCATCCTGGCCACCCCCACCGCCGCGACCGTGCTGGCCGTCACCGGGTGCCTCATCGCCGGTGTGCCGTTCGTGCCGGTGCCCGCGGATGTCGGCGCCACCGAACGGGCGCACATCCTCACCGATTCCGGCGCGCAGGCCTGGCTGGGTGAGTTGCCCGCCGAAACCGAAGGGCTGCCCCACATTCCGGTGCGGTTGCACGCGCGGTCCTGGCACCGTTACGCCGAACCGTCACCGGATTCGGCCGCGATGATCATCTACACCTCCGGCACCACCGGACTGCCCAAAGGTGTACTGATCAGCCGTCGTGCCGTCGCCGCCGATATCGACGCCCTCGCCACCGCCTGGCAGTGGACGTCGGCGGACATCCTGGTGCACGGATTGCCGCTGTTCCATGTGCACGGTCTGGTGCTGGGGTTGCTCGGTTCGCTGCGCATCGGAAACCGGTTCGTGCACACCGGCAAACCAAGCCCGCAGGCGTACGCGGCGGCCGCCGGATCGCTGTATTTCGGGGTGCCGACGGTGTGGTCCCGGGTGGTCGCCGACGAGCAGTCCGCTCGGGCTCTGGCCTCGGCGCGCCTGCTGGTGTCGGGCAGTGCGCCCCTGCCGGTCCCGGTGTTCGACGAGTTGGTGCGACTCACCGGGCACGCACCGATCGAGCGGTACGGCAGCACCGAGTCCCTGATCACCATCAGCACCATGTTCGACGGCGAACGTCGGCCCGGCTGGGTCGGGTTGCCGTTACCGGGGGTGCAGACCAGGCTGGTGAACGAGGACGGCGCGCTGGTGCCCCATGACGGCGAAACGATCGGTCAGCTGCAGATCAAGAGTCCCACCGTGTTCAGCGGATATCTGAACCGGCCGGAAGCCACCACCGAGGCATTCGACACCGACGGCTGGTATCGCACTGGGGATGTCGCCGTGATCGACGCGGCCGGGATGCACCGCATCGTCGGGCGAGAGTCGATCGACCTGATCAAATCGGGTGGCTACCGGATCGGCGCAGGTGAGATTGAAACGGTGCTGCTCGGGTATCCCGGAGTGGACGAGGTGGCAGTGGTCGGCGTGCCCGATGACGACCTGGGGCAGCGCATCGTCGCGTTCGTGGTCGGGTCTGTTGCGCCGTCTGAGGTGACTGACTTTGTGGCAGAACAACTCTCGGTGCACAAGCGGCCGCGCGAGGTGCGCCTGGTCGACGCGCTGCCACGCAACGCGATGGGCAAAGTACTCAAGAAGGAGCTGATGACGTGGGACTGACGTTCACTGCCCTCTGCATCGATGCCCGCGACCCGCAGGCCCAAGGCGCGTGGTGGTCCAAGGTGCTGGGCCGGCCACACGAGGTCGACGAGGACGGCGATGTGGTGTTGAAAGCGCCGGCCGGTGCCGGACCGGATTGGCTGTTCCTCGGCGTGCCCGAGCAGAAGTCCATCAAGAATCGGCTGCACCTGGATTTCCGGCCGGAGGATCAGGACGCCGAAGTGCAACGCGTGCTCGGGCTCGGTGCCCGCCATGTCGACATCGGACAGGGTGAGCAGAGCTGGGTGGTACTGGCCGACCCCGAAGGCAACGAGTTCTGCATCCTGTCGGCCGAGTAGTGCGCGCATAGGTCGCTCCGGGCGCTTTCCCAGAAAGCGATGCCACGATGGCCGGATGCGTGCAC
This sequence comes from Mycobacterium sp. BMJ-28, assembly GCF_054404835.1. Lineage (NCBI taxonomy): Bacteria > Bacillati > Actinomycetota > Actinomycetes > Mycobacteriales > Mycobacteriaceae > Mycobacterium > Mycobacterium sp. BMJ-28. The sequence continues at coordinate 1,368,443 of NZ_CM136783.1, forward strand.
TGGCCTGGTTGGCGACCTGTGTCCTGGTGCTCGCCGGGTGCACCTCGGCACCGCAGACGCGCGCATTGACCCCGCCGATGGGCTGGAATTCCTGGAATTCCGGTATCGCGTTGACCGAACAGAGCGTGCACCAGATCGTCGACGCCATGGTGTCGTCCGGGATGCGTGACGCGGGATACCGCTACGTCAATCTCGATGCGGGCTGGGCGGCGCCCACCCGCGACGCCGACGGCCGGCTCCAGGCCGACCCGGATCGATTTCCGCACGGCATGGCGGCGCTCGCGGGCTATGCCCACGACCGGGGCATGCTGCTGGGCATCTATCACAGCCCGTTCAATCAGGGCTGTGGGCAGGATCCGCGGATCGGTGGCGCCGGCCACGAACAGGCCGATGCCCAGACGTTCGCCGATTGGGGTGTCGACTACCTCAAATACGACTGGTGCCGGCTGGCTGCCGGCCATGACGACCAGGTCAAGTTCTTCGCGGCGATGCGCGATGCGCTGCGTGCCACCGGACGCGACATCGTCTACAGCATCAATCCCAACAGCTCGGGTGATCCGGGTGCGGGCATGGAATACGACTGGTCACACATCGCCGACGTCACGCGCGACGCCGTCGATCTGGTTCCAGCGTGGGGTGATTCGGCACTGTGGTCGCAAGGCCTGGCCGGGGTGAGTCAGGCGTTCACGGAGGCGAGCGCAGCGGCATCCCCCAGCGGGCCATCGCATATCAACGACCCCGACATGATGGTCATCGGGCTGGGCTGGCATGAATTCGTGGTCGGGCATCCGAGCATGGCGCTCGGTCCGAGTCGGATCGATCTGACCGATACCGAGCAGCGGGCGCATTTCTCGCTCTGGTCACTGCTGGCGGCACCGTTGTTGGCAGGCAACGACGTTCGGTCCATGTCCGAGCAGACCCGGGATATCCTGACCAACCGCGAAGTGATCGCGGTCGACCAGGATCCACTGGTGGTGCAGGCACATCCGTTGTCGGATGACCCGCGGGTGCTGGTCAAGCCGATGGCCGACGGCTCGGTGGCGGTCGGATTGTTCAACCAGGCCGCCGCCACCGTCGTCATCGGCACGTCATTGAGCGCGATCGGGTTGCGGGGCAACGTTTGTCACAGGGTGCGTGATTTGTGGCAGCACACCGATGCGACGACCACCGGCGTAGTTCAAGCGTCGGTGCCGAGTCACGGTGTGGCGCTGCTGCGGGTCAGTGCGTGTTGATCGGGGACGCGGCCTTACCTGAAGGCAGACCCGATCAAACCATAGACGAACAAGGTAACCGAGAAGGCGAGCCAACCCAGGCTCGCTGCCCCGAATCCCAAGGCCATGCCACGGGTTTTAGGGCTGAGCGACAACAAGCCGGCGATAAGTGCCGGGATGATCCTCGTCGGGAACAACAGGTAGAACAGTCCCGGGTGGATGACGCCGGAGATCGCCCCGAGAGTCAAGCCCAACAGCGGTTGAATCGGAAAGCCGTGCTTCTCTTCATCGTTGATGATCTCAGTGAGATCCCGCCTGCCACAGTGCCAGCCATGCCAGCACCGGGAGGCCGGCCAGCGCCCCCAAGGCGACTGCGGCACCGACGCGGCGGATGGTGGCAGTGCGCGTCACACGAAACACTCCTAGCCCGCCGAGGCCGACGGCGATCGACACGGCTACGGTCACCAGTGCTGATTGCGGTGCTGGATTGGAACGTAACAGCGAGGTCAGGGTGGGTAGCACCATCCAAAAGATGCCCCCGAACACAGCGCCGGCGTAAGTGCTGACGAGCCAGTCGGTCCGCGTCATTCTGGCAGCCTACTTCGGGAGCACGACCGGATCGATCACCGGAATGGTGGGCACATCTGCGAGTCGGTGTTTGTGTAATGGGCGCCCGCAGCCCGATGTCCGTCGCTGTGCTCCACCAGTTCGGCGTGATGCTCGGCGGTTTCCCGCTCCCACTGCGCGATTCGTTCGTTCAGCGCCGCGGCTGAGGAAGTGTCACCGAATCCGGAAACCGCTGACGACATTTTCGTGTAGGCCGCCGAATGCTCGCCCTGGAGATCGGCAGCGTGCATGTCAAGGACGTCAGCGGTCATCCGAAGTTCGCGGGTGTCGGCGTGCAGTTCTCGACTCATCGCACCGCCCGCCTCTCGTTGATCCTCGGCATCAACCGTCGTATGTCGATACTACTGGCGGCGAAAGGAGTACCCACGCACTGATTTTGGGCAGCCCGGCCGGGACCTCCACCACTAGTTGGCGTGCAGTGCCTCGTTCAGCGTGATGCCGGTGCCGTCACGCTTGACGACCTCGACCGCGCCCGACAGTGAATTGCGGCGGAAGAGCAGGTTGTTGCCACCGGACAGCTCCTTGGCCTTGACGGTCTGCCCGTCCGCGGTGGTCACCTTGGTGCCGCCCGTGACGTATAGCCCGGCTTCGACCACGCAGTCGTCACCCAGTGAGATGCCGACACCGGCGTTGGCGCCCAGCAGGCAGCGCTTGCCCACCGAGATGACCTCCTTGCCGCCGCCGGAAAGGGTGCCCATGATCGAGGCGCCGCCGCCGACGTCGGAGCCGTCGTCGACCACCACACCCGCCGAGATCCGGCCCTCCACCATCGAGGTGCCGAGCGTGCCGGCGTTGAAGTTGACGAAGCCTTCGTGCATGACGGTCGTACCCGAGGCCAAGTGCGCGCCGAGCCGGACCCGGTCGGCGTCGGCGATCCGCACACCCGAGGGCAACACGTAGTCCACCATCCGCGGGAATTTGTCGACGCCGTACACCGTGACGGAGCCGCGGCGGCGCAGTTTGGCGCGGACCAGTTCGAAGCCCTCGACCGGGGCGGGACCGAAATTTGTCCACACCACGTTGCTCAGCAGGCCGAAGATGCCGTCCAGATTGGCCTCATGCGGCTTGACCAGGCGGTGCGACAGCAGGTGCAGCCGCAGGTACACGTCGAAGGTGTCGACGGGCTTGTCGTCCAGCGAGGCGATGGTGGTGCGAACGGCGACCACCTCGACGTCACGGTCGGTGTCCGGGCCGGTCAGGTCGGACAGGTTGTCCGTCAGCTCGGCGACCGACAACCTGGTGGTTCCCGATACCCCGTCGCCGGTCAGCTCCGGAGCAGGAAACCAGGTGTCCAGTACGGTTCCGTCGGCGGCGATGGTGGCCAGCCCGACGCCAGATGCAGCAGTCACGTTGGCCAAGGTTACTGCACCAAATCCCCCGGTCGCTTCGCTCTCCCCCGCAAGCGGGAGGTGCCCCCAGCCGTGCCGGACTAGCCTCGAACACCATGGGGCTAGACCTGCGCGCCGATCCGATCGCACTGACCGCCGCGTTGGTGGACATCCCCAGCGAGTCACGTCACGAGCAGCGCATCGCCGACGAGATCGAGGCGGCGTTGCGTGCCCAGGCGCCGCACTTCGAAGTGATCCGCAACGGTGACGCGGTGCTGGCCCGCACCCAGCTGGGCCGGGCGTCGCGGGTGCTGCTGGCCGGACACACCGATACGGTGCCGGCCGCCGACAACCTGCCCAGCCGAGTCGAGGGCGGCCGGATGTACGGGTGCGGCACCTCGGACATGAAATCCGGCGACGCGGTCTTCCTGCACCTGGCCGCCACCCTCGCCGAGCCCAGCCACGATCTGACCCTGGTCATGTACGACTGTGAGGAGATCGAATCCAGCGCCAACGGACTGGGCCGCATCCAACGTGAATTGCCCGACTGGCTGGCCGCTGATGTCGCGATCCTCGGTGAACCGTCCGGCGGCTTCATCGAGGCCGGTTGTCAGGGCACCATCCGGGTGGTCGTGAGTGCGGCGGGAACGCGAGCCCATTCGGCCCGATCCTGGTTGGGCGACAATGCCATTCACAAACTCGGCGCGGTGCTGGATCGGCTGTCGGGCTATCAGGCCCGCAGTGTCGACATCGACGGATGCGTCTATCGGGAAGGTCTGTCGGCGGTCCGTATCGACGGTGGGGTGGCCGGCAACGTCATTCCCGATGCGGCGACGGTGACGGTGAACTTCCGGTTCGCGCCCGACCGCAGCGTCGAGCAGGCCGTCGCACACGTTCGTGAGGTGTTCGACGGACTTGATGTCACGCTGGACGTCACCGATGCCGCCGCAGGCGCGCTGCCGGGCTTGGCCAATCCAGCGGCGGCATCGCTGGTCGCCGCGGCGGGCGGGCAGGTTCGCGCCAAGTACGGCTGGACGGATGTATCGCGGTTCGCCGCGCTGGGTATTGCCGCGGTCAACTACGGTCCGGGCGACCCGAATCTGGCACACAAGGTCGATGAGCATGTCGACACCGCCGCAATCACGGCGACCACCGAGACGCTGCGGGCCTATTTAACCGCTTGATCTCACGGGTACTATGGCTTTCGTGCTGGGAATCGACGACATCTCCGGGTAGTCCCCGGAGCCCTTCGTTTCGTCATACATCCTCTTTTCTTCTGGAGTTCCCGCATGTCTATTGTCTGTTCTCATCTTTCGTTCTCCTGGCCCGACGGCACCCCGGTGTTCACCGACTTGTCGTTCGCGGTCGGCGCGGGGCGCACGGGTCTGGTTGCGCCCAACGGCGCCGGCAAGAGCACGCTGCTGCGGCTCGTCGCCGGCGTGTTGTCGCCGACCGCGGGCGTCGTGACAGTCGACGGGACGGTGGGCTATCTGCCTCAAGAGCTTCCGTTCCTGGCTGACCAGACGGTCGCCGATGTCCTTGGCGTCACTCCCATTCTGGCGGCGCTCGATGCACTGGCGGCCGGCGACGCCAGTGAGGCTGTGTTCTCCGCGATCGGTGACGACTGGGATATCGAGGAACGGCTGCGGGCGCGCCTCGGCGAAATCGAATTCGACCGTGCGCTGGGCACGCTGTCGGGCGGGCAGGTGGTGTCACTCGGGTTGACAGCACAACTGCTCAAGCGCCCGGATGTGTTGCTACTCGACGAGCCGACCAACAATTTGGATTCGGCTGCACGCCAACGGTTGTACGCATCGTTGGATGAATTCCAGGGGACGCTGGTGGTGGTCAGTCACGACCGGGCGTTGTTGGACCGCATGGATGCGATCGCCGAGCTGCGCGCCGGTGAGGTGTCGACCTTTGGGGGCGGGTTCACCGCCTACGAGGAATCGATACAGGCCGCGCAGCGCGTGGCCGAAGGCAACATTCGCAACGCGGAACAGCAGCTCAAGCGGGAGAAGCGTCAAATGCAGGAGGCCCGCGAGCGCGCCGACCGGCGAGCGTCGAACGCCGCACGCAATGTCAAGGATGCCGGGCTTCCGAAAATCGTTGCAGGCAAGCTCAAACGCAATGCCCAGGAGTCCGCGGCCCGTGCCGACGATGTGCACAACCGCCGGGTGGGCGATGCGCGCACGCGGCTCGACGAGGCCGAACGAGCTTTGCGCGATGACGAGGTGCTGGCTCTGGACCTGCCGGCAACCGAAGTGCCGGCGGGGCGGGTGCTGTTCTCCGGTAAGGGATTACGGTCCCTGGCATTCGAAGGGGTCGACCTGGATGTGCGCGGGCCGGAGCGGATCGCACTGACTGGGCCGAACGGGTCGGGCAAGTCGACCTTGTTGCAACTGGTGGTGACGCGGGCGCAGGTGCCGGTGGCCTATCTGTCGCAGCGGCTGGACCTGCTGGATCCGTCGTCGACGGTGTTGGAGTCGTTGGAGCTGTTCGCACCGACGCTTTCGGTGACTCGGCGGCGGCATCTGTTGGCGCAGTTCCTGTTCCGCGGTGACATGGTGGATCTGCCGGTGGGCGCGCTGTCGGGCGGCGAACGGTTGCGCGCGACGTTGGCGTGCGTGCTGTTCGCCGAGCCGGCGCCGCAGTTACTGCTGTTGGATGAACCGACCAACAACCTCGACCTGGTGAGTATCGGGCAATTGGAGTCGGCGTTGAATGCCTACCGCGGCGCGTTCGTCGTGGTCAGCCACGATGAGCGGTTCTTGGAGAACATCGGGGTGGACAGGCGAATGGTGTTGGAGCGGGGTGAGCTCACGACGTCGCGGTGACGGTGGCTTGGGCCTCGGTGACCAGGTCGTATTGGTGCAGCCAGTAGAGCCAGTCGGCGACGGCGGCGCGTTGCTCGGTGATGTCCACGGCGTTGTGCGCCCGGTAAAGGGCCAGGTCGGCGGCGTGGGCTGCGTAGCGCACAAAAGCGTTGAGATGGGCGACTTCTCGACCGGTGCCCTGACTCATCAGTGGTTTCATGACGTCGAACCACAGCGTGAACGTCTCGTTGGCGGGTGGCGTGTTGTCCGCGCCTGCGGGCGGCAATTGAGCGACGAGGTCGGGGTCTTTGACCGCGGCGAGTCTGGCCGCGGCGTCGGGGGACAGGATTTCCAGCCGGGTGCGGCCGGTCATCTTCCCGCTCGGCGGGATGTCGTCGTCGTCGAGGAGCACCTTGTGCGCACCGGGGTCGATGCCTTCGAGGTGACTCTTGGCGCCGATGACGGCACGCAACGTCGTGTCGTGAGCTTGGGCCCAAGCGGTCAGCGCGACAACCGGATAAGTGGCCCAGCGGGCGCGCTCACCGGCAGCAACAGACGAGTCGGCGCTGGCCAACTTGACCTGCTCGGGCAGATTGACGCCGTCGGGAAGGTAGCCGATTCCGTAGCTGTTGGCGACCACGATCGTGTCATCGGCGGCGAGGGCCACCAACCAGAAGAAGCCGATGTCATTGGGACGGGCCATATCCGGTGCGTTGAGGGCTGCCGCGATTCGGCGGGCCACACTCAACGGATCGTTACCGCCGACCTTGCGCTTCAACGCACCGGCGGCCGCCGACGAAGCCATCAGGTCACGTTCGGCGCGCGCCGCGGATACCGGAATCGGTGCGGCGGCAGCATTTCCGGCCTGAGCATTGGATGTCGCCGCGGGGAGGACCGCTGGTCCGGCCGTTGGCGGTACAGGCGCGGCCGGTGGTGGGGTAGCCGGCGGTCCGAGTGGCATGGGAGGAGTCGGTGACGCCGGTGCAGCCGAGGGCGCGGATGGCGGTGCGACGCCACCTGCGCCGCTGGGTACAGCCGGATGAGCGGCCGCGGGCGAAGTCGGCGAATTGGCCGCGGGCTGTTCGATCGATGGGGTCGGCGTGCTGAGCGGAGTGGCGGGGGCCGGGCCGCTCAGTGGTGCGGCCGGTGGCTGGACTGGTGCCTGCATGCCGGTCGGTTTGGGACCCGCTGCGCCACTGAGTGAATCGGGCTTGGCGGCCGGGGCTTGCACGCCTTGGCCTGCTTGCGGAGTGGTCGGCGCACCGGGGTTGCCCGTGCCGCTGGCTGCGGATAGCGGTGACGTCGGCGTGCCGCCGGACGTGCTGGGGGCTGCCGGTGACCCGCCTCCGGAGGGGGAGAGGTTCGGTTGGCCGGCGCTTCCGACGGGGTTTGCCGGTGTGTTTGTAGCGGATCCCAGCGCTGCTGGTATGCCCGGACGTGGTGGTTGTGGTGTGAGCGGTGAAGGGCGCGGGGCATCTGGTGTTGCAGCGGCCGGTACACCTCCACTCCTTGGAGGGATTGCGACAGGGCTTTGGCTTGCAGGTGGCGGTGGGGTGTCGCGTGCTACCGCATCCGGTGAGCCAGGCTCTCGTGCAGGAAGTTGTGTTGGCGGGCTTGAGTGAGGGACATCGGGTGCGGCGGCAAGGGGAGTGCCTCCTGCGCGCGGAGCCAGGGACCCAGTCGCGTTTTGCGGCAAGTTTGGTCCGCGCGATGAATCTTTATTTCCGTCGTTGAGCACCGGAGGAGTTTCTGGAGAAGGTGCTGAAATTAGATTCCGACTCAGTAATCTGGGGAGAGCGTTCGTCGCAGGTTTCCAACTCTGGACCGTCGGCACTTGTGCACTGGTGCCTGCGACAACGCTGACGTTTAAAGCGTGAAAGGTGTTAACGACGTTTTTGATTGCAGCATCCCGCTCAACCTCGCTCACATTGTTATCAGTCGACCGTTTTATTTGCTCGATCAGCTGCTGCGCTTCTCGCACATTGTCGATAATTGTAGTCTTCGTGCGAGTAACCATTCCCGCCACGTGATTATGCCATGTAGCTGCCGCCACTAAGTGACTTTGTTGTTCATAGAGTGACCGTAAGAGTTCGCCCACCTTGCTATTAGCGGCGTTGGCAGCGCCGCCATTCCAGACGCCGCCATCGAAGGTTTCGCCTCGTTGATGTTCCCACGGCTCGATCGCGTTCAATGTCAAGTTCTGAAGCGTCCGAGTGCAATCGATGGCGCACGCATACAACTGATCTTCATCGGTTTCCGGCCACCCGTTTGACATCAGAAGGTCCTCAACGTAAGGCCCGGATGGTCTCGGTAGGCCCATCAGCTAACTCCGGCCGCCGCGCACGCCGAAATCAAAAGGGCAGTTGCCGACCTCGGGAGATTCTCTAGGTAGGTATCTGTCTGCGCATAGGTCGGCGTAGCTGCTGCAAAGGCGCGACGGTACTGGGCGGCCAAGACGGCGATATCTTCGGATACGGCGTTTTCGCTATTCCGTCCTGACTTTTCGAGTTTGTCGGCTGAAGCTTGTAAGGCCGGAATAACCGCGTCGTTTATTGCGCGTTGCTCGGGCGACCACTGGCCTGCGGGGATATTAGGTGACACACTGCGCCATGCTGTGACGTTTGGGTCAGAGTCGAACGCACCAAGCTCGCGTTTCCAATCACCGCAGTTGGCGTCTGGCTTCGACATAAATCTCACGGGGTCGGTTTGAACGGTCGATGAGATTTGAGTCGGAGAAGGGCCGGCGGCCACTAGAGGAGCTCTAGCGGCCGCAGAGCCGTATTCGATGGCTTGGCAGATATCACTTAATACCTGTGTTGCGTAGTTTGCGACGTTTCCAAGTTCGTTGTCGGTCGGCACGTATACCGGTATGTGGTCGGCGTATGCGCGCGCATAGGCGATGAATTGTTCAAATAGTTCGCGCATTACACGATGTGTCGTCATTTTGATGAGAGGTTCGGTCTGGTCGGCGGCGTTTCGCATTGCCGTGCGCACACCCTCGTACTGCGAGCGGAGTTCTGGCGTCCAAACGTCCGCAGGGATGGTCGGATCCCGTTGCGTCCATCCGTTCTTCTCGCTGTCGGCGAGAGTTTGTTGCACCGGCATCCACGGCGCACACGACGGATCCTCGGTAATCACCGACACCGGCCCGGTGTCATTCGCGCTCGCGAACTCCGAAGCCGGTGCGCCGCTCGTCGTTGGTGGCGCAGTGGGCTTGCCTCCGCCGCCACCACTCTTCGTGCACGACACCGCAACGACGGCCGTCACCGCGACGACTGCGATGAGCGCCACCCCGCCGATGATCCATTTTGCGAAGCCGCGTTTCGGGGCGGGCGGCGGACTGCTCGGCCACCCCTGATTCCACTGGGGTCCTGGAGGACCGCCGGGATAGCCCGGAGGCCACCCGCCCGCGCCGGGATCCCAGGAACCGTTGGGCGGCGGGGGAGGCTGGGTCACAGGGCACTCTCCGGGGATTGGCGCGGCGAGGAGTGGCTGTGGGCATCCTCGGGCACGTGGTCAGGGGCTCGTTCGGAATTGGGTGCTGTTCCCGGCGCCGCGCCGGAGTCGCTGCCTTGCGCTGCGTCGTCCGGGGAGTCCTCGCGCCGGTGCTTGCCCTCGTGTTCTTTCTCGTCCTCGGGCCTGTCGCCCGGTTTGTCATCGCCACTGGCCTTGCCCGCAGCCTGGCTGATTTGTTCAGCGACCTGCTGTGCCCCCTGCATGGCGGTCTGGGGCAGCGACCCCGCCATCCCCATCACCTGCTGGGGAACTTGCGCGGCCTGGCCGGCGATCTGCATGGGTATCTGCATCATCTGGCCCAGCTGACCTGCGCCCTGCGCGGCGGCGGCTGCGGACCCGCCCGCATCGGAAGACACGCCGGGCGCTGCATTCGCGGCGCCGCCGCTTCCAGCGCCGTTACCACTTCCAGAGCCACCCATCTGCGCGGACAGCTTGGCTTGCGACTGGGCATCGGTGGTCGCGTAGCGCTCGGCGACGGCCTTGATGTTCTGTGCAAACTGGTTCGTTTCTGCTTTCAGCAACGGCAACCCGGCGACGATAGGCGCGAGAAACTGGGGGGCCAGCGCGGCGATGACCGTCGCCAATGGGTCGGATCCGGTTGGCGTGTAGCCCGCCGGCGCCTGCGGAATCGCGTTCGACGCGGTGAGGAAGTTGTCTCCGGCGCGGTCCAGCGCCACCGTGTCCACCTTGAGGTTCTCAGGCGCCATGACCGCTCACCTCATCGGACGTAACGCGAGCCCCCGAAACCCCCGCGCCTCGGTGTGGCCCCCCGGGCTCAACCAGCATCGACAATCCCCTCCGCATGCCTCCGCTAAGACAGTACCCAACGCCGGACGGGCGTTGGTGCAGAACATTCCGGCCTTTACGCAGCGCAAAGGCGGCCGGCACCGAGCGGGCACGGACCGCTGCGGGTGGGCCGTTTGTTTGCTGTGAGAACAGGCATTTCCGACGAACCGCTTGTGGCGCAGCCGAAGTCGGGCGGCGACTGCTCAATTACGGCTCTGCCAGAACAGCTTTGGCGGCGCTAATCCGCCTGCGGGTGGGTGGCCGCCGGACGTTTCCGCGGGGCGGCGGTGTCCACCGGTGCGCGCTCGGCCGATGCCGATGCCGATGCCGGGGCCGACGCCTCGGCCCCGGGCTCGGATTCCTCGCGGTCGGTTTCGTGCTTCTTCTCCGGTTCGTCCTCGCGACGGCGGTCGTCCTTCTCCTCCTCGGTGCCCGGAAGGTCGACGCCACCCGCTGACCGCTGACCGGCTTGCTGAACGCCCTGCATGATCTGCTGAGGAATCTGCTGCAAACCTTGGGCCAGCCCCTGCAACGGCTGGGCGATGGACTGTGCCAACTGGCCGACCTGTTGACCGACCTGGCCCAGAATCTGCCCCATCTGCCCGGCCATGTCGGCGCCTGCCGGACCGCTCCCGGCAGGGGTTGCCGTGCCGCCAGGCGCGGGCGGTTCCCCGCCTTCGAGCACTTCAGCGGCGCGGGTGAACCGTTCCGCATCCTGCTGGTCACCCCGGGCGTAGGCGTCGGCGGCCTTGTTCAGCAGATCAGAGATGGTGCTGGCCCGCGTCGCGGTCACCTCGAACATGTCGCGACGACCGGTGAGGGCCCCCGACAGTGCGGTGCTCACCGCCGCGGCGATGGGCCCGTGGCTGGTCTCGATGCCGATACCGTCACCGTCGGCCAGACCGGACAGTCCCGCGGCGACGTCGGCGTGCCGCTGGGAGAAGCTCAGCACTTCGTCGGTTTGTACCTGCAGCGGATCGGTGGTCATGGGCCCCCATTCGGTTCGCAGCCAATCCTATTTCTGCGCTTCACCGTCGACTGGCACCAATTCCTCGACCTGGCGGGCCGCGTCGGCGGCGGCCGCGCCGAATCCGAGGTCCTGCCATTCCTCGGACACCGATGCCAGCCCGATCGCGTCGTGCGCCGCCAGCGCCCGCGCATGCGACGCCGTCACCCGCCCGAAGACGCACTGCACCGGCAGGCCCTCCAGCGCTGCCACCGCCCGGGTGTCGCCGAGACGCACCGCGTCGTGCACCGCGCGTAACGCCACGGCGGACTGACCGCCGCGTTCGGCCGCGCGGAAAGCCTCCCGGGCCGCCCCGATGGCGCCGATGGAATCCTTGCGCGCCCAGCAGGTCCAGGCGTGAGCCAGCGCCAGCTCGGGCGCGAATAACATCGACTTCAAGCCGTGCCGAGACTCTGCCCGCCCCAACGCCTTTGCCGCAGCCACTGTCGAACCCTGCTGGCCGAGCGTCTGTGCCAACAACATCCACGCCAGCGGCGTCCACGAGTAGCCGGTCGGCGCCAAACTATCTGCTGCAGAACGTAATAACCCGACAGCGGCATCCAGGTCGCCGCGAAAGGTCACCACTTCGGCGATCAGCAGCTGACCGATCGCGCGCCCAGGTCCGGCCTCGGCGCAGAGCTCGGCGGCCACTGATTCGGCCCGGCCCAGCTCACCGCCGAACACCGCGGCCAGGACTTGCCCGTAGCCGGACGTGAATCGCAACAGGCCCGGATGTCCGGCCGCGACGGCGCGCGAAGCCAATTCGTCGATCGGGCCGAACTCACCCATCCGCGCATGCGCCAGGGCCGCCGCCGACCCGGCCCAGCCGATCGCCTGATCGGTGGCATCAGAAGACGCGAGCACCGCAGCCGACAGTTCCCGCGCCCGCTGCAGGTCACCGGCATTCATGGCGAACGTGCCGAGCAGCGCGTCCACCGTCGCATCGGAGGACACCCGGCCGCGCAACGCCCGCAGGAACGCCGTGGCCCGCTCCGGCTCGTCGAGCATCCAGAACTGATTGGCCGCCCGCGGCAAAGCCCACGCCAACAAGTCGGCCTCGCTCAGGGTGGCGGGGTCCACCGCGGCGAATACGTCATCGGCCTCGCGTCCCCGGCCCAGCCACGCCAGCTCCTGCGCCCGGGCCAGCCGCTCCGCCAACGAGTCGGCAGGAAGATCGTGCACCGCCGCAGTGTATGGCGGGCACGGGACCGTCGGTAACGTTTTGCTCCGTGGCCGAAACCCCATCCTGGGCGGTGTGCGTGTACTGCGCCTCCGGACCGAAGCACCCTGAACTGCTCAAGCTCGCCTCCGACGTCGGCCATGCCGTCGCCGACCGTGGCTGGACGCTGGTCTCCGGCGGCGGCAACGTCTCGGCGATGGGGGCGGTCGCCGACGCCGCCCGTCAGCACAACGGCCGCACCATTGGGGTCATCCCCAAGGCGCTGGTGCACCGCGAACTGGCCGACGTCGAGGCCGACGAGCTGATCGTCACCGACACCATGCGCGAGCGAAAGCAGGTCATGGAGGACCGCGCCGACGCCTTCATCGCCCTACCCGGCGGCATTGGCACGCTCGAAGAGTTTTTCGAGGCCTGGACTGCTGGCTACCTCGGCATGCACCACAAGCCGATCGTCATGTTGGACCCGTTCGGTCACTACGACGGCCTGCTGACCTGGCTGCGCAGTCTGGTGAACACCGGATATGTGGGCTCCACCGCGCTGGATCGCTTGGTGGTGGTGGACAACGTCGACGCGGCGATGGCCGCATGCGCCCCCGGTGAGATCGCTCACTAGGGTAGACGCTCATGAGTGACGACACATCCCGATCCAGCGTCGGACTGCTTGACATCGCCACCCAGCTGCCAGGAGTGCTGGCCGACGCGCCGGCCATCGTGCGCGGGCTGGTCACCGGGTTGGGTGCGCGGCCGACCGCCAAGACGTCGATCGGCAAAGTTTTCCAGGATCGGGCCGCGCAGTACGCGGACAAGGTGTTCCTGAAGTTCGAGGATCAGCAGTTCACCTACCAGCAGGCCAACGAGACGGTCAATCGGTACGCCGCCGTGCTGGCCGCCAAGGGTGTGGGGCACGGTGATGTCGTCGGCATCATGTTGCGCAACTCGCCTGATGCGGTGCTGCTCATGCTGGCCGCCGTCAAATGCGGTGCCGTCGCCGGCATGCTGAACTACCACCAGCGCGGCGACGTGCTGGCGCACAGCTTCGGCTTGCTCAAGGCCAAGGCCGTCATCGCCGAAAACGATCTCATCGATCCGATCGGGGAGAGCGGCGCCGAGCCTGACGGACTGATCACCGTCGACGACCTGCGGCAGTTGGCGCTCACCGCACCGACCACCAACCCGGCCGTGACCTCGGCGGTGCTGGCCAAGGACAAGGCGTTCTACATCTTCACCTCGGGCACCACGGGTCTGCCCAAGGCCAGCGTCATGACCCACTACCGCTGGCTGCGGGCACTGGCCGGTTTCGGTGGCCTCGGACTGCGGCTGAACAGCAGTGACACCCTGTACTGCTGCCTGCCGCTCTATCACAACAACGCCCTGACGGTGGCCACCGGATCGGCGATCAACGCCGGTGCGGCACTCGCGCTGGGCAGGTCGTTTTCGGCGTCGCGGTTCTGGGACGACGTCATCCGTTACGAGGCCACGTCGTTCGTCTACATCGGTGAGATCTGCGGTTACCTGCTCAACCAGCCGCCCAAGTCGACCGACCGGGCGCACAAGATCCGGGTGATCGGCGGCAACGGGCTGCGCCCGGCCATCTGGGATGAGTTCACCAAGCGGTTCGGCATCCCGCGGGTCTGCGAGTTCTACGCCGCGAGTGAGGGCAACACCGCCTTCCTCAACGTCTTCAACCTCGACAAGACCACCGGAATCTGCCCCAGCCCGGTCGCGTTCGTCGAATACGACCTGGACACCGGCGAACCGGCGCGCGGCTCAGACGGCCGGCTGCGCAAGGTCAAGCGCGGCCAACCCGGCCTGTTGCTGAGTAAGGTGTCGAGCTTCCAGCCGTTCGACGGCTACACCGACAAGTCGGCCAGTGAGAAGAAGCTGGTCCGTGACGCGTTCAAGGAAGGCGACGTCTGGTTCAACACCGGCGACCTGATGCGCTCGCAGGGCTTCGGCCACGCCGCCTTCGCCGATCGGCTCGGTGACACCTTCCGCTGGAAGGGCGAGAACGTCGCCACCACCCAGGTGGAAGCCGCGATCTCGGCCGACAAGCAGATCGAGGAGGCGACCGTCTTCGGCGTCGAGGTGCCCGGCTGTGGTGGCCGCGCCGGCATGGTCGCCGTGCAGCTCAAAGCGGGTGAGGAGTTCGACGGTGCAGCGCTGGCCAAGGCCGCCTACGCCAGCCTGCCGGCCTATGCGGTGCCGCTTTTCGTGCGGGTGGTCGAGGAGCTCGCGCACACCTCGACGTTCAAGAGTCAGAAGGTCGAACTGCGCAAGCAGGGCTACGGGCCCGACGTGACCGACCCGCTGTACGTGCTGTCCGGCCGCGACGAAGGCTATGTGCCGTTCTACGACGGCTACACCGACGAGGTGAAGGACGGCAAGCGCCCCAAGTCGTAGGGTTTCGGCGCGCGCACCCGCGCTGACCGCGGGTAAGCGCGCCGCAATCGCGCGACGCTAGCCTGGAGGACGTGCAGTCGACGTTTTTGGGCCGCCCGGTCGCCGGCGACCGGGCCATGATCATGGCCATCGTCAACCGCACCCCTGACTCGTTCTACGACCGCGGCGCCACCTTCGACGACCAGGCCGCCAAGGACGCTGCGCGCCGCGTCATCGATGACGGTGCCGATGTCGTCGACGTCGGCGGCGTGAAGGCCGGTCCGGGCGAGACCGTCGACCCCGATGAGGAGGTCGCCCGCGTGGTGCCCTTCATCGAGTGGCTGCGCGGCGCCTACCCGGATCAGCTGATCAGCGTCGACACCTGGCGGGCCAGCGTGGCCAAACAGGCCTGCGCGGCCGGGGCGGACCTGATCAACGACACCTGGGCCGGTGCCGACCCGGGGTTGCCGGAAGTGGCGGCGGAGTTCGGCGCCGGGTTGGTGTGCTCGCACACCGGCGGCGCGGTGCCCCGGACCCGGCCGTTCCGGGTCAACTACGGCATCAGCGAACGGGGCGTGGTGGACGCCGTGCTCGCCGAGGTGACCGCGGCCGCCGAACATGCGGTGGCGGTCGGCGTGTCCAGGGACGCGATTTTGATCGATCCCACGCACGATTTCGGCAAAAACACTTACCACGGCCTTAGTTTGTTGCGCCATGTAAAAGATCTTGTTAAGTCCGGATGGCCGGTCCTGATGGCCCTGAGTAACAAGGATTTTGTCGGGGAGACTCTGGGTGTGGGCCTCACCGAGCGTCTGGAGGGCACACTGGCAGCGACTGCTCTGGCGGCCGCCGACGGTGCCGCGATGTTCCGGGTACACGAGGTGGGACCTACTCGGCGCGTACTGGAAATGGTCGCGTCGATCCAAGGGGAGCGTCCACCGACGCGGACCGTGAGGGGACTGGCATGACTTTGACGCCCGACCTGGCCACCGGTATCACCGGCCACCAATGGCTCACCGATCACAGCTGGCGTCGACCCATGTGGACGATCGCCGAACTGGAGGCCGCCAAGGCCGGCCGGACGATCTCGGTGGTGCTGCCGGCCCTGAACGAAGAGGACACCGTCGGCTCGGTGGTGGAGACCATCGCGCCGCTGCTGGGCGGGCTCGTCGACGAACTGATCGTGCTGGATTCCGGATCCACCGATGACACCGAGATCCGGGCCGTCGCCGCCGGGGCCCGGGTGATCAGCCGCGAAACCGCGCTGCCCGAAATCGAGCCGCAGCCCGGTAAAGGCGAGGTGCTGTGGCGCTCGCTGGCCGCCACCACCGGCGACATCATCGCGTTCGTCGACTCCGATCTGATCGATCCGGACCCGATGTTCGTGCCCAAGCTGCTCGGCCCGTTGCTGACCGCGGACGGCGTACATCTGGTCAAGGGCTTCTACCGGCGTCCGCTGAAGGTCAGCGGAGCCGAGGACTCCAACGGCGGCGGCCGCGTCACCGAATTGGTCGCCCGGCCGCTGCTGGCCGCGCTCCGCCCGGAGCTGACCTGCCTGCTGCAGCCCCTGGGCGGTGAATACGCCGGCACCCGCGAGCTGCTGACCTCGGTGCCGTTCGCGCCGGGCTACGGGGTGGAGATCGGCCTGCTGGTCGACACCTATGACAAGCTCGGTCTGGACGCCATCGCACAGGTCAATCTCGGGGTGCGGACCCACCGCAACCGTCCGCTCACCGAACTCGCGGCGATGAGCCGGCAGGTGATCGCCACCTTGTTGTCCCGATGCGGCATCCCGGACTCCGGTGTCGGCCTGACCCAGTTTTTCGCCGACGGCGACGACTACACCGCCCGCACGTCGGCGGTGTCCCTGCAGGACCGGCCGCCGATGAACACGCTGCGACCCTGACAAGGTTGTCAGTGCCTTAAGGCAAAATCGAAGCGTGACCCTGATCCTGCTCTACCTGGTCGTACTCGTTCTGGTCGGCGTGGTGTTGTTTGCCGTGGGCAGTGTGTTGTTCGGCCGCGGCGAATCGTTGCCACCGCTCCCGCGCGGCACCACCGCCACCGTGCTGCCCGCTTCGGGGGTGACCGGCGCCGACGTCGACGCGGTCAAGCTGACGCAGACCTTCCGCGGTTACAAAACCAGTGAGGTCGACTGGGTGCTCGACCGGTTGGGTGCCGAACTCGATCTGGTGCGCGGTGAACTGGCCGCGGTGCGGGCCGCGCACGGCATCCCCGATGAGCATCAGCCGGCCGAACACGAGGCGGCGCACGCCAGGGCCGAAGAATCGTGAGCGATCTCGTCTCCGCGGATGTCCGGGTCCGCTGTGGCTGGGCGCCAACGGATTCCAAGCCGGATTCGGTGCTCTACCGCGAGTATCACGACACCGAATGGGGGCAGCCGGTACGGGACTCGGCTGCGCTGTTCGAACGGGTCAGCCTGGAGGCTTTCCAGAGTGGGCTGTCCTGGTTGGTCATCCTGCGCAAGCGCGACAACTTCCGCCGGGCCTTCAAACAGTTCGACGTGGCGAAGGTGGCCCGCTTCACCGAGCGTGATGTCGAGCGTCTGCTTTCCGATGAGGGCATCGTGCGCAACCGCGCCAAGATCGAGGCCACCATCGCCAACGCGCGGGCCGTCGCCGACCTCGATATCGAGCTGGCCGATCTGCTGTGGTCGTTTGCGCCGGAGACGCATACGCGGCCGGTGGACATGTCCGCGGTACCCGCTGTGACCGCCGAGTCCACGGCAATGGCCAAGGAACTCAAGCGCCGCGGATTCCGTTTCGTCGGGCCGACGACGGCATACGCGCTGATGCAGGCGACCGGAATGGTGGACGACCACATCGCCTCCTGCTGGGTGCCGTCGGTGATGTGATCTGGACACGTTCGGCGTGCCATCACCGGGTCTTTTCACACCGAAGCGCTTGGATAGGGAAGAATAGGTTTAGTTCAGTAACAAACTTGGCCGGTTAGCGCCGGCATGATCGGGTCCGCACACACGCGGGCCGGCTCACGCGGAGGGAGCACACGATGGCGGCGATGAAGCCCCGGACCGGTGACGGTCCACTGGAAGCGACCAAAGAGGGGCGCGGCATCGTGATGCGAGTACCACTTGAGGGTGGGGGGCGACTGGTCGTCGAACTCACCCCGGATGAGGCCGCCGCACTGGGCGACGAACTCAAAGGCGTGACCAGCTAGACCCCATCAAGCCGCAGCGCTGGCCCGCAGGGTTCAGCGCTGTACCTTGCGGTAGATCTCCAGGGTCTGCTCGGCGATGTGTGCCCAGGAGAACTCCTCGATGCACCGTTCCCGGCCGGCGGCACCGTAGCTGCGTGCCCGCTCGGGTTCGGCGACCAGTGCGTTGACCGCGTCGGCGATGCGTTGCTCGAAGAACGCGGTGTCCTTCGCGTCGTAGTGCACCAGGAGGCCGGTGCTGTGGTCGGCCACCACCTCGGGAATCCCGCCGACATCCGACGCCACCACGGCCGTCGAGCAGGCCATCGCCTCCAGATTGACGATGCCCAGCGGCTCATACACCGACGGGCAAACGAAAACCAATGCCGCGGAAAGTATTTCGCGAATCTTGCCGATCGGCAGCATCTCGCGCACCCAGAACACCCCGGTGCGGGTGGCCGCCAGCTCCGCCACCGCCGCACTGATCTCTGCGGCGATTTCCGGGGTGTCCGGCGCACCGGCGCAAAGCACCAGCTGAACGTCGGGATCGAACTTGTGGGCCGCGGCGACCAGATGCGCGACGCCCTTCTGCCGGGTGATGCGGCCGACGAATGCGACGATCGGCTTGGCCAGGTCGACGCCCAGTTCGGCCAGCACCGACTCGCCGGGCTCCGGCGTGGCCGGGTACCAGACCGTGGTATCGATCCCGTTGCGGACCACGTGCACCTTGCCGGGGTCCAGTGCCGGATAGGTGGCCAGCACGTCGTCGCGCATACCGGAGCTGACGGCGATCACCGCGTCGGCGGCCTCGACCGCGGTCTTCTCCACCCACGACGACACCCGGTAACCGCCACCGAGTTGTTCGGCCTTCCACGGCCGCAACGGTTCCAGCGAGTGGGCGGTCAGCACGTGCGGGACCCCGTGCAGCAGTGCGGCCAGATGCCCGGCCATCCCGGTGTACCAGGTATGCGAGTGCACGACGGTGGCACCCGCTGCGTTGTTGACCATGACCAGGTCGGCCGACAGCGTCGACAGGGCGGCATTGGCACCGGCCAGGGTGGGGTCGGGCTGCGCCACGATCGCGGTGTCGCGGGGGGCGCCCATGCAGTGCACGTCCACCTCGACCAGGTGTCTGAGTTGCGCGACGAGTTCGGTGACGTGCACGCCGGCACCGCCGTACACCTCAGGTGGATACTCCCGCGTCATCATCGCCACCCGCATGGTCTGCACGCTAGTGGGCCGCGGTTCGGCGCGCACCGTTGCGGTCCACCTTTTCGGCGCTGCAACGAAATGTCTTGACCGACATGCGCCAATAGGGCCGATTGGCTGGCCTCGGTGCGGTATCGCCGATAAGTTGGCACGCATGAGGGAAGCGCCACACGTGCTGGGCATCGTCCTGGCAGGCGGTGAGGGGAAACGGCTTTACCCGTTGACTGCCGACCGGGCAAAACCGGCGGTGCCCTTCGGTGGTTCCTACCGGCTCATCGATTTCGTGCTGTCCAACCTGGTCAACGCCAGATTCCTACGGATTTGCGTTCTCACGCAATACAAGTCGCATTCACTCGATCGTCACATTTCGCAGAACTGGCGGCTGTCCGGACTGGCCGGTGAATACATCACGCCCGTCCCCGCCCAGCAGCGGCTGGGCCCGCGCTGGTACACCGGTTCCGGCGATGCGATCCTGCAATCGCTGAACCTGATCTACGACGAGGACCCCGACTACGTCGTCGTGTTCGGTGCCGACCACATCTATCGGATGGACCCCGAGCAGATGTTGCAGTTCCACATCGAGAGCGGCGCGGGCGCCACCGTCGCCGGCATCCGGGTGCCGCGCGCGGAAGCGTCGGCCTTCGGCTGCATCGACGCCGACGAGTCCGGCCGGATCCGCGAGTTCGTGGAGAAACCGGCCGACCCGCCGGGCACGCCCGACGACCCGGAACAGACGTTCGTGTCGATGGGCAACTACATCTTCACCACCAAGGTGCTCATCGACGCCATCCGGGCCGATGCCGAGGACGACCACTCCGATCACGACATGGGCGGCGACATCATCCCGCGGCTGGTGACCGACGGGATGGCCGCGGTGTACGACTTCAACGACAACGAGGTCCCCGGCGCCACCGAGCGCGACCACGGTTACTGGCGTGATGTGGGCACCCTGGACGCCTTCTACGACGCGCACATGGACCTGGTGTCGGTGCACCCGATCTTCAACCTGTACAACAAGCGCTGGCCGATCCGTGGCGGCTCGGAGAACCTGGCGCCGGCGAAGTTCGTCAACGGCGGTTCCGCGCAGGAATCCGTCGTCGGCGCGGGCAGCATCATCTCGGCGGCGTCGGTCCGCAATTCGGTGCTGTCCTCGAACGTCGCCATCGACGACGGCGCCATCGTCGAGGGCAGTGTGCTGATGCCTGGTGTGCGGATCGGCCGCGGCGCCGTGGTGCGCAAGGCGATCCTGGACAAGAACGTCGTCGTCGGGCCCGGCGAGATGGTCGGGGTGGACCTGGACAAGGACCGCGAGCGCTTCTCGATCAGTGCCGGCGGAGTGGTTGCCGTCGGCAAGGGCGTCTGGATCTAACCCGCCGCCTTGCGTCGCCGCCGCCACCGCCACACCTGGATGATCAGCACCGCGAACACGACCAGGGCCACCGCGATCAGCAGCGGCACCAGGATCGCGCTGAACACCAGGCCGACGCTGACGACGTCTTCGGCGGTGGACAGCACCGGCGCGGCCATCCCGGCCGAGCCGATGTTCGCGACGGGCCGCACGGCGGACTTCGTCAGCGACACCACCAGCGCGGTGACCACTCCGATGACCACCGGGATCCACTGACCCGACCCGGCGAACGCCCCGGGGTCGGTTACCGCCGCGGTCTGCGCCGCGGTGCCGGATCCGAACACGATGCCCCCGGAGGTGGGCCGCACGAACGTCTGGATGGTGTCGTTGACGGTGTCCAGGGCGGGCACCTTGTCGGCGATGATCTCGACGAGCAACAGCACCGTGACGATGGCGAGCACCCAGCTGTTCTCCAGCCAGGACCACCCGGCCGGCAGGCCGACCAGATCGGTGAACCGGGACAGCAGACCGAGCGCCAATAGCGGGATATAGGCGTTCAGCCCCGCGGCGGTGGCCAGCCCGAACCCGGTCAGCAGTTCCACGACGTCAGTATGCGGTTCGCCAGGGGTGTTTCAGCGGACCCCGGCGATGCTCACTTGCGTCGCTGTTTGTGGTTGTTGCTCCGTGGCCGGTCGTGCGGCGGGACTTTCGGCGTATCGCGTGGGGTGCGTCCTTTGCCCGCGACGGTGCTGAGTGCGCATCGGCAGCGTGGACACACCGGCTTTCCGGCGTTGTCGACCGTCCAACTCTTGCCGGCACCGGGACATGGGAATGCGTACGGGCTGGGCATGGCCTGATCCTAAGGCGGTCGCCGCGGCGCTCACCACACACCGGGAATCAACCGCCACCGAACCTTGGCGCTGTAGTCGGCGTAGCCCGCCAGCTCCGTGCGCAGCAGCGACTCTTCGTCGAGGATCCGGAGCACCAGGATCGGTACGGCGGATGCGGTGACGAGCAGGCCCCAGTAAGAGTCCAGGGCCAGCGGCATTCCGAACATCATCACCAGCGCACCCGAATACATCGGATGGCGTACCACCCCGTACATGCCGGTCGAGACCAGTGGCTGTTCCTCCTCGACCTGGATGCTTGCCCCCGCGAAATTGTTCTGCATGACTACCGCCTGGGCGGCGATCAGCCCGACCAACACCAGCACGTTGCCCGCGACGACGACCGCCGTCGGAACATGCGACCAGCCGAACCGGTGATCCAGTGCGCTCACCACGGTCAGCACCACCACCGAGGCGAACGTCGCCGTGATGATGATCTTCTGCAACGGCCGGGTCTCGGCAGTCGGACCGCCGTGCATCCGCCTTGCCAGGGTGGCCGGATTGTTCACCGCCAGATAGAAGCTGGGCACCATGGTGGCGACCAGGAAGACGGCGATGAAAACCCAGGCCTGCCAATAGTTCAGCGTGCCTGCCGGAAGGAACAGCAACACACCGAAGAACAGCAGCCCGGCCAATCCCGATACCAGTGCCTGCATGACGAGCTTCATCGGATATCCCTCCGTCGAAATGCGTTGACCCCGACAGTGATCAGGGCCGCATCGATCGCCAGCAGCCACAGCAGCGGGGTGGCGGTGAATGCGCCGGGCCGGGGGATATGCGCGAACGGCTCCAGATCCAGCAGCAGCTGCGGGAATCCCGACAGTGAGCCCAGCAAGAACAGTGCGATGAACCCGATCAGCACACCCCATGCCAGTGGGGTGAACCGCGGCGCCAGGCCGAACAAGGCCACGCTGACCGCGACCAGTAACCACACCGCGGGTAGTTGTACCGCCGCGGCGGTCAGCACCATGGTGAGCTTGCCGCCGATATCGCCCGCGGCGGCGCCGTAGGTCACTCCCGCCACCACACCGGCGATCAGCAGCGCTCCGGCCGAACCGGCCAGAGCCGGCAGCAGATGGCTTGCCAGCCAACGGGTCCGGCTCACCGCACCGGACAGGACGGTCTCGGCGTGCTGGTCGGACTCCTCCTGGTGCAGCCGAAGTGTCAGCGATATCGCGAACGCCGAGGCGATCATCGCCAGCATGCTGAACGCCACCGCCACGAACGCTTCCTCCATGGCGGCGCTTCCGCCCAGGCGCACGACGACATCGCGGGCGACGGCACTGTTGCCGACCTCGTCGGCGATCCCGTGCACGACACTGCCGATCAGCAGGCCATACAGGCACAGGCCGACGGTCCACAGCAGCAGTGCGCCGCGGTCCAGGCGCAGGGCCAGACCGAGTGGACCGCCAAGGCTTGCGGCGGCGGTGGGCCGCCCGGGACGTTCGGCGAACAAACCCGCGCCGACATCGCGGCGCGCCAGCAGCCGGTACGCCAGCACGGTGAGCGTTGCGGTGAGTGCCATGTGCAGCACCAGCACCCACCACCGGTCACCGGCGAACGGGCGCACCTGCAGCGACCACCCCAGCGGGGACAGCCAGCTCAGCAGACCGCCCTGGGTGTCGGATGCGTCGCCGACCGCCCGCAGCGTGAACGCCGCCGCCAGCGCGGAAAACGCTGCGCCACGGGCGAACCGGGCGCTGGACGACAGTTGTGCGGTCACCGCGGCGACGGCGGTGAAGACCAGGCCGGAGGCGGCCAGCGTGACGCCGAAAGCGATCGATCCGCTCGGCGGGATGTCGAGGGTGAGCAGCCCGGCGGTGGTCAGCAGGCCGGTGAGCACGGCGGCCGATCCGGTCAGCGCCAGCGCGGCGGTCAGTGCGGCGTACCGTCCGACGGCGGTCGAATCCAGCAGCTCGGTGCGGCCGGACTCCTCGTCGCCCCGGGTGTGCCGGATGACGGTGAGGATGACGGCCACCGCGATCAGCAGGTGGAACATCCCGGCTTTCCACACCCCCACGGCACCGATGGACTCGTTGTAGATGTTGCCGTACAGGGCCCGCTGGGCGGGGCTGGCCATGATGGTGGCGGCGAAGGCGGCACGGTCGGCGGCCTCGGGGTAGACGGCCTCGGTGCTGCCGACGTAGACGGTGGCTACCGGTACCGAGAGAAGCAGCACCCACAGCGGCAGCACCAACCGGTCGCGGCGCAGGTAGAGCCGCAGCAACCCGACGGTTCCGGTGAAGCTGGACGTCCGGGCGGCGGGACGGTCCAGCGTGGCGGTCATGAGTGCACCACGTCGTAGTGCCGGAGGAACAGGTCCTCCAGGGTGGGTGGCTGGCTGACCAGGCTGCGCACCCCGGCATCGCCGAGCATCTTGATCACCTGGCCGAGGCTCTCGTTGTCCACCTGCGCCCGCAGGGTGGCGCCGTCGACACTGATGTCCGCGACACCGGGGATGAGGCTGAGATCGCCTGGACTGCTGATCATCTCGGCGGTGATGGAGGTGCGGGACAGATGCCGCATCGAATCCAGGGTGCCGGTCTCGACGGTGCGCCCGGCGCGGATGATGGTCAGCCGGTCGACCAGCGCCTCGGTTTCGGCCAGGATGTGGCTGGACAGCAGGACGGTGGCCCCGCGGTCGTTGGCCTCGCGCACGCACTGCTGAAAGATGTTCTCCATCAACGGGTCCAGGCCACTGCTGGGTTCGTCGAGCAGCAGCAAACGGGCGTGCGAGGCAAACGCCGAGATCAGCGAGACCTTCTGCCGGTTGCCCTTCGAATAGCTGCGGGCCTTCTTGGACGGGTCGAGGGCGAACCGCTCGATCAGTTCGGCGCGCCGGTTGTCGTCGATCCCGCCACGCATCCGGGCCAGCAGGTCGATGGTCTCACCGCCGGTCAACGACGGCCACAAGGTGACATCGCCCGGTACGTAAGCGATATCGCGGTGCAGTTCGACGGCGTCGGCCCAGGGGTCACCGCCGAGCAGGCGTGCGGTGCCCGCGTCGGCCCGGACCAGTCCCAGCAGGGTACGGATGGTGGTGGACTTGCCCGCGCCGTTGGGGCCGAGGAAGCCGTGTACCTCACCCGCCGCGACGGTCAGATCCAGTCCGTCCAAGGCTCTGGCCGAGCCGAAATTCTTGACCAGGCCCCGTATCTCGATGGCGTTCTGCGTCATCATTTGTTTCCTTCCGAAGAGGTGACGATGGGCAGTCCTTGTTCTTCCTGTGCCACGAACGCGTCGTACATGGTGGAGTCGGCGAGCAGGCCCTGGGTGTAGACCTCGAGGGCGGGCAGCACCATGTCCTGGGCGTAGTCGTGCAGCACGGCCCGCAGGTCGGTCGGGTTCTCGTGCAGTTGCAGGTACATCAGGAATCCGCCGCCGCCGGCCATCGCCAAGAACCTGGCGCGGGCCTTGGGGTTTCGGCTCGGCTTGACGGTGCCCGCCCGCACGCCTTCCTCGATGTACTGCTCGACATTGTCGATCATCCTGCGCCACAGCATGTTGGCCAGTTCGCCGCCGCTCTGCATGGCGCGTACCAGGTAGGCCATCGCCGGTGCGAAGGATTCGATCTCGGCCATCTGCGCGAACCAACTGGCCGGATCGGTGCTCTGGATGGATTCGGTCTTGGCCTCCAGGATCGACTCGGCGACGTAGTCGTCGCAGGCCTGGCGCAGCTTGTCCTTGGAGCCGAAGTGGTGGATCACCAAGCCGGCGCTGACTCCGGCGGCGGTGGCGATGGCCCGCACGCTGGTACCGAAGCCATGCTGGCCGAATTGTTCGATCGCCGCGTCGCGGATCCGGGCCGCGGCGGTCAGATCGTCGACTGAACGCATGTTTAGTACGTTAAACGTGTGTTCAGTCGAGCGTCAAGGGTCAGTTTGGGAATCGGGCTCCAGAGGTATCCACCGACAGGCTCAGCGACGAGCCCGACTCAGCAGGACACCAATCCATTCGGAGGAATCATGGGCGTGGGCGACAAAGCCAGCAACAAGATCGAGGATCTCGGCGGCAAGGCCAAAGAGGCGGTCGGCCGCGCGACCAACGATCGAGACACCGAGAACGAAGGCAAGGTGGACCAGGCCAAGGCAGGCATCAAGGATGCCGTCGAGAAGGTCAAGGACGTTTTCAACTAGGCCTGCAACCCGAGTTCAGCCCGCTGGGAGATATTTCCGGCGGGCTGAATGGCGTCGGGCGAAAGACCTAGTCGCGCGCCGCGGCGAGCAGCCCGTCGCCCAGCGGCACCAGCACCGGGGTGAAGCGCTCGTCCTCGGCGATCAGCCGGGCCGCTTCCCGCACGGCACTCACCTCGGGGTCGTTGGCGCTCGCATCACCGGCCCGCCCGCCCAACGCCGCACGGTGCACGACGACGGCACCGCCGGGGCGCAGCAGCCGCACGGCCTCGGCCACATAAGCGGGCTGATCGGTCGGTGCGGCATCGATGAACACCAGGTCGTAGGACTCATCGGCCAGCCGGGTGAGCACGTCCTGGGCCCGTCCGGCGATCAGCCGGGTGCGCGACGGCCCCACGCCGGCCTCGACGAACGCCTGCTTGGCCAGCCGCTGATGCTCGGGCTCGATATCGATGGTGGTCAGCACGCCGTCCTCGCGCATACCGGCCAGCAGCCACAGTCCGCTGACCCCGGCGCCGGTACCCACCTCGACCACGGCTTTCGCGCCGGTCAGCCGGGCCAGCACGCTGAGCAGTGCGCCCACGGCCGGCGTGACGGCTCCGGCACCGCTGTCCACGGCGCGTTCCCGGGCCGCCGCGGTGACACTGTCCTCGGTGATCGATCCTTCGGCGTGCGAGACGATCGCGCTGGCACGGTGATCGTCGTCGGTGCTGGCCATGCCCGCAGCGTAGAGCGAACCCCGACCCGGCTGCGCGGCGACACGCCCGCCCCGGAGTTCAGGATCACACCGAATTCCGGCTGGTTTTGCCTGGTCGAATAACGGGTAACACGCTTTCTCAGGAAAGGTTCAGTTTTCTCCTATGCCTACCTCACACCGGTCAGCGACGGTACTGGCATGAACATCGGCGGAAGCTGGCACTCGGGGAATAGCGACTTTGACGGTCGCGTTCCCAAAGTCACCGAGCAGTCGCCGGAAACGGCCGGTTGCCACACCGATACGGAGGATCTGACGAACACCACCACGCGCCTGGCCACGCCGGTCTCGATGCCGCATCTGGAGCAGTACACGGACGGCGACTGGGTGGAGCCCTCGGACGAGCTGACCGGCACGGCGGTCTTCGACGCCACCGGTGACAAAGCCGCCATGCCCTCGTGGGACGAGCTCGTTCGCCAGCACGCCGACCGGGTGTATCGGCTGGCCTACCGCCTGTCGGGTAACCAGCAGGATGCCGAGGACCTGACTCAGGAGACCTTCATCCGGGTGTTCCGTTCGGTGCAGAACTACCAGCCGGGCACCTTCGAGGGCTGGCTGCACCGGATCACCACCAACCTGTTCCTGGACATGGTGCGCCGCCGCGCCCGCATCCGCATGGAGGCCCTGCCCGAGGACTACGACCGGGTGCCCGCCGAGGATCCGAACCCCGAGCAGATTTTTCACGATTCGCGACTGGGCCCGGACCTGCAGGCGGCGCTGGACTCGCTGCCTCCGGAGTTCCGCGCGGCCGTTGTCCTGTGTGACATCGAGGGTCTGTCCTACGAGGAGATCGGCGCCACGCTGGGCGTCAAGCTCGGCACCGTGCGCAGCCGCATCCACCGCGGTCGCCAGGCGCTGCGCGAATATCTGGCCACGCACTCCGACACGCTGCAGACGTCCGCCTGAGCCTCGTAGGTGTGGGCTTCAGCTTCCCGCGCTACATTCAAAAGAACAGTGTGCGCAAGAAGCGCGGTGGCCAGAGAGGAGCTGGGTGATGGTCGACCCCGGGGACGTCTTCCGTCGAGCGTTCTCCTGGTTGCCTACCCAGTTCGCCTCACAGAGCAGTGAGCCCGTAGGGCCGCGTCGCTTCAGGTCCACTGAACACCTGTCCACCGAGGCCATCGCCGCGTTCGTCGACGGCGAGTTGCGGATGACCGCACACCTGCGGGCCGGGCATCATCTGTCCATGTGCACGCTGTGCGCCGCCGAAGTGGACGCGCAGCGGCAGGCCCGCTCGGCCTTGCGCGATTCCTGCCCGATCGCCATCCCGAGTGCGCTGCTGGGCCTGTTATCGCAGATCCCGGATGAGAATCCGAAAGACCCAGTCGCTGAAGAGGCGGCCCGGCAGTTCGCCGAAGAGTCGGCCCGGACCCGCCGCAAGCGCCGGTAGATTCCATGCAGAGAAAAACAGCTGCGTGCGCCACGGCGCGCCGGAGCGGAAAGTGATGCACGCGTGACCAATCAGGACCCCTCCGGCGACCGGCCCCGGCTGGCACCGCGCCCGGTCTCGCGTCCTCCGGTCGATCCGGCGGCCCAGCGCGCGTTCGGTCGGCCCGACGGCTTCGACGGCTCCTTCCTCGCCACAGACCAATACCGGGACCAGGGTGAGTACACCCCCAGGGACCAGGCGCCCGACCGGGTGCTGGCCGAGGCGTTCGGCCGGCCGGATTCCGCTGGCGACTCGCTGCAGCGCCATCCCGCCGACGCCGGCGCACTCCAGGCCGAACGTGAGCGCGAGGACGCCGCCGCCGTTGCGGCAGCCGACCCGTGGCGCGATCCCGCCGCCGGTGCGGCACTGGGTGCCCCCGCGGTGGCCCACACCGAGCCGGTGGTGTCCGATGCCCCACAGGGCAAGCTGGGCGTGCGCGACGTGCTCTTCGGCGGCCGGGTGTCCTTCGTGGCGCTGGCCATCCTGGCGATCGTCGCGCTCGTGATCGGTTTTGCCGGGGGTTGGGTCGGCCGCAAGACCGCCGAGGTCGTCGAGGCGTTCACCACCTCCAAGGTGACACTGGAGACCGGCGACAACGAGCAGAGCCCGCCCGGGCGATTCGCCAAAGTTGCTGCCGCCGTTGCTGATTCGGTGGTCACCATCGAAGCGGTCAGCGACCAGGAGGGCTCGCAGGGTTCCGGTGTGGTGGTCGACGGCCGTGGCTACATCGTCACCAACAATCACGTCATCTCGGAGGCGGCGACCAACCCGAGCAAGTTCAAGATCTCCGTCGTCTTCAACGACGGCAAGGAGGTGCCGGCCAATCTCGTCGGCCGCGACCCCAAGACCGATCTGGCCGTGCTCAAGGTCGACAACGTCAACAACCTGACCGTCGCGCGGATGGGTGACTCGGACAAACTCACCGTCGGCGAAGAGGTGATCGCCGCCGGCGCACCCCTGGGCCTGCGCAGCACCGTCACCCAGGGCATCATCAGCGCCCTGCACCGACCGGTCCCGCTGTCGGGTGAGGGGTCGGACACCGACACCGTCATCGACGGTGTGCAGACCGATGCCTCGATCAACCACGGCAACTCCGGCGGCCCGCTGATCAACATGAACTCCGAGGTCATCGGTATCAACACGGCCGGTAAGTCGTTGTCCGACAGCGCAAGTGGCCTCGGCTTCGCCATCCCGGTGAACGAGGTCAAGGATGTCGTGCAGGCCCTCATCGAGGCGGGAAAGATCTCCCATCCGACCCTGGGTCTGAGCGCCCGGTCGGTGAGCAATGACGTCGCCTCCGGGGCACAGGTCGCCAACGTCAAGGCCGGCGGGCCCGCCGAGAAGGCCGGCATCCTGGAGAACGACGTGGTGGTCAAGGTCGGCGGCCGCTCGGTCGCCGACGCCGACGAGTTCGTCGTCGCGGTGCGCCAGCTCAAGATCGGGCAGGAATCGCCGATCGAGGTGGTCCGGGACGGCAGGCATGTGACGCTGATGGTCACGCCCACCGGCGACAACCCGACCTGATCCGATGTTCGCAAACGTCGGCTGGGGCGAAATGCTGATCCTGGTGATCGCCGGACTGGTGATTCTGGGCCCCGAACGGCTGCCCGGCGCCATCCGGTGGACGGCGGGCACGGTCAAGCAGGCCAGGGAGTACCTCAGCGGGGCCACCAGTCAGCTGCGTCAAGACCTCGGGCCGGAGTTCGACGATCTGCGCGAACCGCTGTCGGAACTGCAGAAGCTACGCGGGATGTCGCCGCGGGCGGCGCTCACCAAACACCTGCTCGACGGTGACGACTCGTTCCTGACGGGCAATTTCGACAAGCCCACCAAGCCGGTCTCGCCCAATGCGCCGACGCCTGCGGAAAGCGCCGAACAAACCCCGCCGGCCGAACCGGGCGTCACCAAGTTCGACAGCGACGCGACCTAGCGTCCGGCGGGATCCAGACCCAGCGACATCCCGGCCAACCCGCGCTTACGCGCGCCGAGCCCGTCGGCGATCTTGCGCAGTTCCTTGCCGGCCACCGAGTCCGGCGCCGAGAGCACCAGCGGCACCCCGGTGTCACCCGCATCCACCAGCGCCGGGTCCAGCGGTACCTGGCCCAGCAGTGGCACGTCGGCACCCATCGAACGCGACAGCGACTCGGAGACCTGTTGGCCGCCACCCTCGCCGAAGATCTGCATGACGGTGCCGTCCGGCAGCGTCAGCCCCGCCATGTTCTCCACCACACCGACGATCCGCTGCCTGGTCTGCAGCGCGATCGCACCGGCGCGTTCGGCGACCTCCGCGGCCGCGGACTGCGGGGTGGTGACCACCAGGATCTCCGCACCCGGGATCAGCTGCGACACCGAGATCGCGATATCGCCGGTGCCCGGCGGCAGGTCCAGCAACAGCACGTCCAGATCGCCCCAGTACACGTCGGCGAGGAACTGCTGCAGCGCGCGGTGCAGCATCGGCCCGCGCCACACCACCGGGGTGTTGCCCTGGGTGAACATGGCGATCGAGATGACCTTCACCTCGTGGGCAATCGGCGGCAGGATCATCGAGTCGACCTGGGTGGGCCGGTCGGTGACGCCCATCATCCGGGGCACCGAGTGGCCGTAGATGTCGGCGTCCAACACGCCCACCGACAGCCCCCGGGAAGCGAGCGCGGCGGCCAGGTTGACGGTGACGCTGGACTTGCCGACCCCGCCCTTGCCGGACGCGACCGCGTACACCCGGGTCAGCGAGTTGGGCTGGGCGAACGGGATGACGGGTTCGCGGGAGTCGCCGCGCAGCAGCTTGCGCAGTTCGGCGCGCTGCTCGTCGTTCATCACATCGAGGGTCACCTTCACCGCACCGGTGCCCGGCACGTCGGTCACCGCCGCGGTCACCCGGTCGACGATCTCGGTCTTCTTCGGGCACGCCGAGGTGGTCAGATACACCTCGACGTGCACGCCGGCGTCACCATCGATGGTGACATCCTTGACCATGCCGACCTCGGTGATCGGTCGGCGCAATTCGGGGTCGATCACTTTGCCGAGCGCGGCACGCACCGCGGCTACCAGGTCGCTATTCGTCGCAGACATCACCTGCAAGTCTAGGCCGCAGACCGGCGGCCTCCAGCACGGGTCAGTTCGCGGGGCCGGGCGCCGGCCCCAGCGGCGCCGGTGCCGCGACCGGCGGCGCGGGTGGCGGTGGTGGCGCGAACGGATTGAAGACCGGTGGTGGCGCTATCGGAACCACCGCCGCGGGTGGTGCCACCGCGGCGGCCGGAGCCTCCGGCGGCGGCGCGAACGGATTGAAGGGCGCCGGTGCGGCCGGGGGCAGCGGATCGGCCACGGGCACGTTCGTACCGATGCAGAACACCGCGCAGTTCTGTTGCGGCGCCACACTGCCGGGGCCGGGTGCGGTCGGCAGCTGGCTGGCGACGTCGGTGCGGCCCACATCGAAGATCGGGGTGAGCGCCAGCGGATCACCGGTCGGCAGGCCGATGGCGTTCAGCGGCAGGCCGGGGCCGATGCCCTCGGGGTTGCTGTCCAGGTGCGCATCGCCCAGCGGGGGCACCGGGCCGGTGATGGGCGGCAGATTCACCGGCACCACGCCGGTGGCGTAGGCGCGCGCCCAGCCGAGCACGTTCTGGGCGTAGGCGATCGAGTTGTTGTAGCGCAGGATCGCCGTCATCGCCTGGTTGGGATCACGCAGGTTCAAACCGCCGCTGCACAGATAGCGGGCCGCGGCCAGGGTCGCGTCGAACACGTTCTGCACGTCGGCCTTGCCGTCACCGTTGCCGTCGGCGGCATACCTGGACCAGGTGCCGGGCAGGAACTGCATCGGGCCCATGGCACGGGCGAAGGTGACGCGGTCATTGCTGCGGCTCTGCACGATGACCTCGTTGCCGGGCAGCGTGCCGTCCAGCGCCGGGCCGTAGATGGGCCGCACCGCGGTGCCGTTGACGTCGGTGGAGCCGCCGTTGGCGTGCATCGACTCGATCCGGCCGATGCCGGCGAGGATGTTCCAGCTCATCCCGCAGCCCGGCACACCGGCGGCCATCATCCGCTCGGCATTGCGGTATGCGTTCAGCGCGATCGACGGAATGCGAAGGCTGCCAGGCGAATTCATCACGACGGCGGGTGGGGGAGCGGACAGCGCCGCGCCGGCGATGCGGAATGGCCTCGGTGTCTTGAACGCCGCGACGACGGAGGTGCCGGTGTCATCGGGGGCGACGGGTCCCACGGCGGCCAGGGTGGTGACCGAGGTGTCGCGCACCGGCTTGATGGACGGTGCGGAGGCACCCACGCTCATCGCGAGCACAAGCGGTGTGAGCACGGCGATTCCGAACACGGGCTTGGTCACCGTTCGGCCTGCTCGGCGCCGCGCTGCCGCAAGGGCGGCGACTCCCCCTTTGAACACTCAACCGTCCTAGTTATGCGGTGCCCGACTGGTTGTGAACCAAGTCACCATACCCATTCGGTGATCACTGTGGTGGGGCAATGGTCAGCTATTGCTGTCCAGCACGATCTCGCCCGGTTCGGTGGTCTCGGCCTCGACGGCCGGCGGGGCCTGTTTGCTCTTCTTCTTGCTCTTGGGCGGCACCAGTTCCACGAGCATGTCGCGCAGGTCTTCCAACTCGTGACGCAGGTAGTCGCGGGTGGCCACCTCGCCCACCGCCAGACGCAGTGCGGCCAGCTCGCGGGCCAGGAACTCGGTATCGGCCTTGGTCTGCTCGGCGCGGCGGCGGTCCTCTTCCAGGGCTACCCGGTCCCGGTTCTCCTGCCGGTTCTGGGCGAGCAGGATCAGCGGGGCGGCGTAGGCGGCCTGCGTGGAGAACGCCAGGTTGAGCAGGATGAACGGATACGGGTCCCATTGCAGTTTGACGGCGAACAGGTTCAGCGCGATCCACACGATGACGAAGACCGTCTGGATGGCGAGGTAGCGGCCGGTGCCGAGGAACCGGGCGAACGATTCGCCGAACCGGCCTGCGGCCTCGACGTCGAACTGTGGCGTCAGCCGCCACCGGGATACCCGCGGGGTATCGATGCGCTGACGAGTCGACGGGTCGCTCATGTCGCTGCCCCCAGCTCCGGCTCCTCGGAGCGCACGCGCCAGTCGTGCGGCAGAAGGTGATCGAGCACGTCGTCCACCGACACCGCTCCCAGCAGGTGGCTCTCCTCGTCCACCACCGGCCCGCACACCAGGTTGTAGGCGGCGAAGTACCGCGTCACGGCGTTCAGTGACGTCTCCGGGGTCAGGCTGGGCAGATCCTTGTCGACGATGCCGCTGACCAGTGTTGCCGGTGGCTCGCGCAGCAGCCGCTGCAGGTGCACACAGCCCAGGTAGCGGCCCGTCGGAGTGGCGGTCGGGGGGCGGACGACGAATGCCAGCGAGGCCAGCGCGGGGGTCAGGTCGGGATCGCGGATCCGGGCGAGCGCCTCGGCAACGGTGGTGTCCGGGGCCAGCACGACCGGGTCGGAGGTCATCAGCCCACCCGCGGTGTCGGGGGAGTGCTTGAGCAGCCGGCGCACCGGCTCGGAATCCTCCGGGTCCATCCGGGCCAGTAGCAGCTCGGCGCGGGTGGCGTCCAGCTCGCCGAGCAGGTCGGCCGCGTCGTCGGGGTCCATCTCTTCGAGCACGTCGGCGGCGCGCTCGGTGTCCATCTGATCCAGCAGCTCGGCCTGCTCACTCTCGGGCAGCTCCTGCAGGATGTCGGCCAGCCGCTCGTCGCCCAGGGCGGCGACCACCTCGTAGCGGCGTTTGGGCGGCAGGTCGCGGATGGCGTCGGCCACCTCGATCGGCCGCTGCCCCTCGAACTGGGCCAGTAGCTGCGCCACGCCCTGGCCGGGCAGGTTCAGCGCCGCCGGGGTGAGGCCGGTGACGTTCTGCCAATCCACGATGTGCATCGCGGTGCGCCGGCCGAGCCTGCGGTGTTGGCGCACCGCCACCTTGGTCACCATCCAGTCCCGGGAGCGCACCTGCTCGATACCGAGGTCGACCACGACGACATCGGTACCGCTGAGTGTCACCAGCTCGGGGTCGTTGACCCGGACCCGGGTGTCGAGCACCTGGCCCAGGACCAGCACCTCGCCTGGGCGCTGGGCGAACCGGCGCAGCGACACGTTACCGGTACTGAGTGTCACCGCATTCGGCTCGATCGCAGTCACCCGTAGAATGGGAACGAAAATTCTTCTGCGAGTGAGCAATTCGACGACGAGCCCGAGTACTCGAGGTTGCTGGCGCACGACGCTGATGCTCACGACCACATCGCGGACGCGGCCGATGGACTCGCCGTCCGGGCCGAGCACCACCATTCCCGCAAGTCGGGCCACATAGACCCGGTTGACCGCCACCATGAACGCCAGCGTAGAGACTGTTGGTGTGGACAACCTGTATCGCCCCCGCCGAACGTGCCTCTCGGTTCCAGGTAGTAGCGACAAGATGATTCAGAAGGCCAAGGCTTTGGCCGCAGACCAGGTGTTCCTCGACCTCGAGGATGCGGTGGCCGCGGACGCCAAGGCCACCGCCCGCACCCGGGTGGCCGCCGCGCTCGCCGAGCCCGGGTGGGGCGGCCAGCTGCGGGGCGTGCGGGTCAACGACTGGACCACGCCCTGGACCCACGCCGACGTCATCGAGGTGGTGGGTACCGCAGGCGCGCATCTGGACATCGTGGTGCTGCCAAAGGTGACCGACGCTTCACACGTGCGTGCCCTGGATCTGCTGCTGACCCAGCTGGAGCTGACCCACGGACTTCCGGTGGGCCGCATCGGGATCGAGGCGCAGATCGAGAACGCCGCCGGCCTGACGAACGTGAACCAGATCGCCGCCGCCCCACGGGTACAGGCCCTGGTGCTCGGCCCGGCCGACATGATGGCCAGCCTCAACATGCGCACCCTGGTGGTCGGGGAACAGCCGGAGGGCTATGACGTCGGCGACGCCCACCACCACGTGCTGATGACAATTCTGGTAGCAGCCCGCACGCACGGCATCAACGCCATCGACGGTCCGTACCTCAAGGTGCGCGACACCGATGCGTTCCGGCGGATCGCCGGCCGGGTGGCGGCGCTCGGATACGACGGCAAGTGGGTGCTGCACCCGGACCAGATTGCGGCGGGCAACGAGGTTTTCAGTCCGCGCCAGGACGATTACGACCATGCCGAGCTGATTCTGGAGGCCTACGAGTGGCACACCTCCCGGGCGGGGGGTGCCCGCGGCGCGGTGATGCTCGGTGACGAGATGATCGACGAGGCCAGCCGCAAGATGGCGCTGGTGATCGCGGGCAAGGGCCGCGCCGCGGGGATGGCGCGGAGTCAGGCCCCGTTCCAGCCGCCGACCTAGACGAGGCTGAAGCCGCTGGCGATGATCCCGATCCACAGCAGGATGTAGAGCACCAGCCCGGCGGCGGCCAGACCGCCGATGATCACGCCGGCCAGCGCCAGCCCCCAGCCGTCCTGGCCGGTGCGGCGCGTCTCGCGCATGGCGATCACCCCGAGGATGAGTCCGACGACCGACGGGATCCCGCAGAACACCAGCCCGCCCAGCGCGGTGATCAGCGCCGCGATCGCCTTGCCGTTGGTGCCGAGCGGTTTCTGCCGGTACGGGTCGTAGCCGGGGAAGGGCGCGGGGTACGGATAGCCCGGCGCCGGCGGGTAGGGCGCGGAGTAGACCGGCGGCGGCAGCCCGGGATCGGCCGGATAGTCCACCGGGGCGAACGGATCGGGCGGATGTTGCGGGTGCGGCGGCGGGTTTTCGGTCACGAAAAGCAGCTCACAACACGGTGACGGCAAGGATCATGCTGAGTACCAGCGATACCGCCCCGACCGCGATCCCCGCGATGGCCAGTCCGTGACCGCTCTGGTTGGTCTGCTTGATCTGGTTGAGCGCGACGATGCCGAGAACGATCCCGATGATCGAACCGATACCGCAGATGACACCGACCAGTGAGGCGATCAGCGAGCCGATGGCCAGTGAATTGGTGGAGGACGGCTCGGCGCCTGTTCCGTACGGCGATCCGTAGGAGGGGCCGTAACTCGGCGGCGGATAGCCGGCGGGGGCACCGTAGGACGGCGGCGGGGTGCCGTACTGCGAGCCCGGGTAGCCGGGGGGAACCCCGTAACCGGATGGGTCGTTGTACGGGGGCGCGGTCGGGGCGCCGAAGCCGGCCGACGGAGGCGGGTAGCCGCCGACCTGCTGGCCCGGAGGCGGGTAGCCGCCGACCTGCTGGCCCGGCGGCGGGTAGCCGCCGGGCTGTTGGGCGGGAGGTGGGTAGCCGCCGCCCTGGTAATCGGGCTGCGAGAAGCCCGGCTGCTGATAGCTGGGCGGTACGTCGTAGCTGGGCTGTCCGTAGCCCGGTTGCTCGTAGCCCGGCTGAGGGTAGCTGGACGGCTGATAGGCGGGCGGCGCCTCGTAACCGGGGGGCGGGCCGTAGCCCCCGGAGCCCGGGTAATCGCCGGCCGGCGGCTGGGTGGGCTCGGGCGCCCGCTCGATCGGCGGTGCCTCGTATCCGCCCGATTGCGGCTCGGCCGCCGAACCCGATTCCGATGAAGTCTCAGATGGCCCCGACGATGATGTGGCGCCGGCGTCCTGGCCCGGTTCTGTCATGCCCACAACGTAGCGTATGTGCTGGTCCCCGCGGTGCTGGAGCGTCGCACGCGTCTGGACGGGCCGACCGTCGGTGCGTACGGGTGAATACCGATAGGTTGATAACCGGCACCTCCCCGCGCATGAAGGAGAAACTCACGATGAGCAGTCCGCTACAGCCCGGCCAGACACCGGGTGCCACCCCCGGCGGCCGTGGCCCCGCGCCGCTGCCCACCCCGCCCAAGGGCTGGCCCATCGGGTCCTACCCGACCTACGCCGAAGCCCAGCGCGCGGTGGATTATCTCTCCGACCAACAGTTTCCGGTGCAGCAGGTCACCATCGTCGGTGTCGACCTCATGCAGGTCGAACGGGTGACCGGCCGGCTGACCTGGCCCAAGGTGATCGGCGGCGGCATCCTCTCGGGTGCGTGGCTGGGCCTGTTCATCGGCCTGGTTCTCGGATTCTTCAGCCCCAGCCCGTGGGGCGCACTGGTCACCGGCCTGGTGGCTGGTGTCTTCTTCGGCCTCATCACGTCCGCCATTCCCTACGCAATAGCCCGGGGCACAAGGGATTTCAGCTCGACGACGCAACTGGTGGCCGGGCGTTACGACGTCCTGTGCGACCCGGCCGGCGCCGAACAGGGCCGGGATCTGCTGGCGCGCTTGACGATCTGAGTGGGCGACGCGCCCGCGATACGGTTGCATATCACGTCTGAATAGCTCTACGGTTTGCCCGCGGGAGGTTCCCGACGGACGGAGGCCGGAAGTGCGGACACGACGGCTCTGTGCTGCGGTGTTGGCCGCGCTGACGGCGGGCTCGGTGGTCTCGGCGTGTGGTGCCAATGACGACGGAATCGTGGTCAGCTACTACACCCCGGCGAGCGAGATGGCTACCTTCACGGCGGTCGCCAAGCGGTGCAACGAACAACTCGGTGGCCGTTTCACCATCAAGCAGGTGTCCTTGCCCAAAGCCGCAGACGATCAACGGTTGCAGTTGGCCCGACGGCTCACCGGCAACGACAAATCGCTGGACGTGATGGCGCTCGACGTGGTGTGGACCGCCGAATTCGCCGAAGCCGGTTGGGCGTTGCCGTTATCGGATGACCCCGCTGGTGAGGCAGAGGCCGACGCCGTTGCCAACACGCTGCCCGGCCCGCTGGCCACCGCGCGCTGGCAGGACAAGCTCTACGCCGCACCAATCACCACGAATACCCAATTGCTTTGGTACCGAGCAGATTTGATGAAGGAGCCGCCCCCGACCTGGGATGCCATGGTGACCGAGGCGACCCGCCTGCACGATGAGGGTGGGCCGAGCTGGATCGCCGTGCAGGCCAAGCAGTACGAAGGCCTGGTGGTGTGGTTCAACACGTTGCTGCAGAGCGCAGGCGGTCAGGTTCTCTCCGATGACGGCAAGACCGTCACGCTGACCGACACCCCCGAGCACCGCGCCGCCACGGTGAAGGCGCTGTCGATCATCAAATCGGTTGCCACCGCGCCCGGCGCGGACCCGTCCATCACCCAGACCGATGAGGGCACCGCACGGCTGGCGCTCGAGCAGGGCAAAGCCGCACTGGAGGTCAACTGGCCGTTCGTGCTGCCCTCCATGCTGGAGAACGCCACCAAGGGCGGAGTGAACTTCCTGCCGCTGAACGACGACCCGGCGATGAAGGGGGCCATCAACGGCGTCGGCACGTTCTCACCGACCGACGAACAGTTCGACATCGCCTACAACGCCAGCAAGAAGGTCTTCGGCTTCGCCCCGTACCCCGGGGTGACACCGGGTGAGCAGGCCCGGGTCACCCTGGGTGGGCTCAACCTGGCCGTCGGACGCAACACCCAGCACAAGGCCGAGGCATTCGAGGCCATCCGGTGCCTGCGCAGCGTCGACAATCAGCGCTTCACCTCAGTGGAGGGCGGGCTGCCCGCGGTGCGGACATCGCTGTACGACGATCCGCAGTTTCAGCAGAAGTACCCGCAGTACGACATCATCCGTCAGCAGCTCACCAACGCCGCGGTGCGGCCGGCCACGCCGGTGTACCAGGCGGTGTCGACGCGGATCTCGGCCACCCTGGCGCCGATCAACGCGATCGATCCGGAGCGCACCGCCGACGAACTGACTCACCAGGTGCAGCAGGCCATCGACGGTAAGGGACTGATTCCGTGATCCAGCGAGAAGCGAAGCGGGATCGCGCATGAATACGGCGACCGGCGTCGACGACCGCGCCTCGCAGCGGCGGCTGGCCTACTGGCTGATCAGCCCGGCCGTCGTGCTGATGCTGGCCGTGACGGCCTACCCGATCGCCTACGCGGTATGGCTGAGCCTGCAGCGCTACAACCTGGCCACCCCCGATGACACGAAGTTCGTGGGCATCGACAACTACGTCACCATCCTGACCGACCGATACTGGTGGACGGCGTTCGTCGTCACGCTGGCCATCACGGTGGTATCGGTGGCCATCGAGTTCGTGCTCGGTATGGCGCTGGCGCTGGTGATGCACCGGACCATCTTCGGCAAAGGCGTGGTGCGCACCGCGATCCTGGTGCCCTACGGCATCGTGACCGTCGCCGCGTCCTACAGCTGGTACTACGCCTGGACACCCGGCACCGGCTACCTGGCCAACCTGCTGCCCGCCGGCACCGCCCCGCTCACCGAGCAGTTGCCATCGCTGGCCGTGGTGGTGCTGGCCGAGGTGTGGAAGACGACGCCGTTCATGGCGCTGCTGCTGCTGGCCGGGCTGGCCCTGGTACCGCAGGATCTGCTCAACGCCGCACAGGTCGACGGGGCCGGCGCGTGGCAGCGGCTGTTCCGGGTGATCCTGCCGCTGATCAAACCGGCGATCCTGGTGGCGTTGCTGTTCCGCACCCTCGATGCGTTCCGGATCTTCGACAACATCTATGTGCTGACCGGCGGAGCCAACGACACCGGGTCGGTGTCGATCCTGGGTTACGACAACCTGTTCAAGGCCTTCAACCTGGGTCTCGGTTCGGCGATCAGCGTGCTGATCTTTCTCTCGGTGGCCGTCATCGCGTTCATCTACATCAAGATTTTCGGCGCGTCGGCGCCGGGTGCCGACGAGGAGGATCGCTAGATGACCGAGCGGGTCGGTGCCGGCCGCGCCACCGGTTGGACGGTGGTGAACATCCTGGTGGTGGTCTACGCGCTGATCCCGGTGCTGTGGATCCTGTCGCTGTCGCTGAAGCCGACTGCGTCGGTCAAGGACGGCAAGTTCATTCCGTCGGCGATCACCTTCGACAACTACAAGGGCATCTTCACCGGCAACATGTTCAGCTCGGCGCTGATCAACTCCATCGGCATCGGCCTGATCACCACGGCGATCGCCGTGACGATCGGTGGAATGGCCGCCTACGCCATTGCCCGGCTGGCCTTTCCGGGCAAGCGGGTGCTGGTCGGGGTGGCGCTGCTGATCGCGATGTTCCCGCAGATCTCGCTGGTGACACCGCTGTTCAACATCGAACGCCGGATCGGGTTGTTCGACACCTGGCCCGGACTGATCGTCCCCTACATCACCTTCGCGCTGCCGCTGGCGATCTACACCATGAGCGCATTCTTCAAAGAGATTCCGTGGGACCTGGAGAAGGCCGCCAAGATCGACGGGGCCACCCCCGGGCAGGCGTTCCGCAAGGTGATCGCCCCGCTGGCCGCGCCGGGTATCGTCACCGCCGCCATCCTGGTGTTCATCTTCGCGTGGAACGACCTGCTGCTGGCGCTGTCGCTGACCGCGACCCAGCGGGCCATCACTGCGCCGGTGGCGATTGCGAACTTCACCGGCAGTTCGCAATTCGAGGAACCGACCGGATCCATCGCCGCCGGGGCGATGGTCATCACGGTGCCGATCATCATCTTTGTTCTGATTTTCCAGCGACGGATCGTGGCGGGGTTGACCTCCGGCGCGGTGAAGGGGTAGCTCATGGCCGAGATCGTTTTGGACCACGTCACCAAGAGTTACGCCAATGGTGCTGTGGCAGTTGAGGATCTGTCGCTGACCATCAACGACGGCGAGTTCCTGATTCTGGTGGGCCCGTCGGGCTGTGGAAAGTCGACCACGCTCAACATGATCGCCGGCCTGGAGGACATCAGTTCCGGCGAGCTGCGGATCGGCGGCGAACGGGTCAACGAGAAGCAGCCCAAGGACCGCGATATCGCCATGGTGTTCCAGTCCTATGCGCTCTACCCGCATATGACGGTGCGCCAGAACATCGCCTTCCCGCTCACCCTGGCCAAACTGCCGAAGGCCGAGATCGCGGCCAAGGTCGACGAGACCGCCGAAATCCTGGACCTGACCAAACTTCTGGACCGCAGGCCCGCGCAGCTGTCCGGTGGTCAGCGGCAGCGGGTGGCGATGGGTCGGGCGATCGTGCGCAGCCCGAAGGCCTTCCTGATGGATGAGCCGCTGTCGAATCTGGACGCCAAGCTGCGCGTGCAGATGCGCACCGAGATCGCGCGCCTACAGAGCAGATTGGGCACCACCACCGTCTACGTCACCCATGACCAGACCGAGGCGATGACGCTCGGGGACCGGGTGGTGGTGATGCTGGCCGGTGTCGTGCAGCAGGTGGGCACGCCCGAGGAGCTCTACAACAGTCCGGTGAACCTGTTCGTCGCGGGATTCATCGGCTCCCCGTCGATGAACTTCTTCCCGGCCACGCTGACCGATGTCGGGCTGCAGTTGCCGTTCGGCGAGGTCACCCTGACCTCGGAGGCGCACGCCGAGCTGGCCGCCAGGAAGGTGGCGGACCTCATCGTCGGTGTCCGTCCGGAACACTTCGACGACGCCGCCCAGATCGATTCCTATGCCCGGATCCGTGCCCACGTGTTCGAGGTGACGGTCGATCTGGTCGAATCGCTGGGAGCGGAGAAGTACCTGCATTTCCGCACCGAGGGCCAAGGCGCGCAATCAGCGCAGCTGGCGCAGCTGGCCGCCGAGTCCGGTGTCGGCGAAAACGAGTTCGTGGCAAGGGTTTCGGCGTCGTCCCAGGTGGCGGCCGGGCAGAAGGCGGAGCTGGCGCTGGACGTGTCCAAGCTGGTGATCTTCGACGGGGCCACCGGTGCCAACCTTTCGATCCCGTGAGTGACGTCCTCGCCGAGGTCCGCGCCCACCTGGGCGCGCACTTCACCCGCGCCGGGGTGTACGGCGATCCCGCGGAGGCCAGCATCACCTTCCTGGGTGCCGACCGGATCGATGTGCTGCGCTTCGGCCCGGCCGATGACGGTGTGAATCACTTTGTCTCGCTGGGTTGTTCGCGATACGCAATGGTGGACCCGACGGATTTCCTGGCCGATACGCAAGCCGGACCGCGGGCGGAGGTGGTGGTGTCGCTGCGATCACCGTCCCCGGCCGGGCTGGCCAAGTCGGTCGCGGTGCTGGCCGCCGCCCCGGCCGTCGAAGGCCTGATCCTGGAGGCCGGCGCGCTGGTGGATCTGAGCGCCCCGCTGTTCGACGGCGCGCCCTTCACCGCATTCCTGTTGGGCGACAGCGATATCGGCGATGTGGTGCTCCCGGAGCCGCTGAAGCCGGTGCGGTTCTTCGCCGCCACCCCGATCACTCCGACGGAGGCGGCCTGGGTGCGGCTCAAGGGTGCCGAGGCGATGCGCGAGGCGTGGCAGACCGACGGTGTCGACGTCTTCGATGCGCACCGCCGGGCGTCCGCGCCCTCCTGACAACTAGAGCCAGTGGTTGCGGCGGAAGTTGCGGTGCATCAGCACGCACACCGTCAGCATCGTCAGCAGCACGGCCGGATAGCCCCATACCTGATGCAGCTCGGGCATGTGGTCGAAGTTCATCCCGTAGATGCCGGCCAGCGCGGTCGGCACGGCGGCGATCGCGACCCAGGCCGAGATCTTGCGCATGTCGGTGTTCTGCTGCATGCCCACCTTGCCGAGCGCGGCCTGCACCAATGAGCTCAGCACCTCGTCGTAGCTGGCGATGCGGTCCGAAGCCAGAATGGTGTGATCGAGGACGTCGCGCATGTAGCGCCGGACCTCTTTGGAGATCAGGTCGTTGTGGTCGGAACCGAGCCGCTGCAGTGCGTGCGTCAGCGGGCTGACCGCTCGCCGCATCTCGACGACTTCACGTTTCAACAGATAGATGTGCTCGATCGCGGTGCTGCTGGTGGGGGAGAAGACGTTCTCTTCCATGGCGTCGATATCGGTTTCCACCAGATTGGTGACATCGACGTAGGAGTCCACCACATGGTCGGCGATGGCGTGCATCACCGCGTAGGGGCCCAGCGCACAGTTGGCCGGGGTGGTGTCCATCTGCCGGCGCACGCTGGCCAGCCCGCCGTGATCGCCGTGGCGCACCGTCACCACGAAGTCGGTGCCGACGAAGATCATGATCTCGCCGGTCTCGACGATCTCCCTGGCGTTGGCCACCGACTCGTGCTCGACGTATTTGATGGTCTTGAGCACCAGGAAAAGCGTGTCGTCGTAGCGTTCCAGCTTCGGCCGCTGATGCGCGTGCACGGCGTCCTCGACCGCGAGTTCGTGCAAACCGAAGACGTCGGCCACGGCCTGCATCTGGTGCGCATCGGGTTCGTGCAGACCGATCCACACGAACGCGTGGCTGGTGCCTTGGGCCTGCAAGTCGCGCACTTTGGTCAGTGCGGCGGCATGGGTGTACTTGCCGGGCAACCGGACACCGTCGACGTACACGCCGCAGTCCACCATGGCCCGGGCGACCGGAACGTGGATGCTGCGGGCATCGGGGGCAGCCGGTGTTTTTCGGACCCCGGGACGGAGCAGCGACGGCGGCAATGCGCGGAATGAGGGCATCGCAAACCTCCCGATCTTGCAGCGCTCGTCCCGGTCGGGAACTCAAGGAATGTTACGTGGCCAAGGTGTCCGATACGTGCCGTCGTGAGCTGTCTACTGCCTGGGAACCTACCCGCCGGTAGCCTATTTCTCGACGTAAAGGGCATCTTTCGGTCTTCTCACGAGGGGGGAACCGGTCCCTGTGAGTTCAGGGTGTGGG
The DNA here is from genome assembly GCF_054404835.1 of Mycobacterium sp. BMJ-28. Classification (NCBI taxonomy): domain Bacteria; kingdom Bacillati; phylum Actinomycetota; class Actinomycetes; order Mycobacteriales; family Mycobacteriaceae; genus Mycobacterium; species Mycobacterium sp. BMJ-28. The sequence continues at coordinate 1,411,771 of NZ_CM136783.1, forward strand.
TTACCGTGGTCGCCGTGGCCGAATTGGTGCGTACCCCGCAAGTAGTAGTCGAGGATGCCGAGATCTTCGCCGCCCACGAGGGCGGCAAACTCTCGGTCGCGTTGAACGAGCCGCTGGACACCCAGCGCGCCCTGTCCATCGCTTATACGCCGGGTGTGGCTCAGGTCAGCCGCGCGATCGCCGCCGATGCGACGCTGGCGAAGAAGTACACGTGGGCGAACCGGCTCGTCGCCGTGGTCAGTGACGGCAGCGCCGTGCTGGGCCTCGGCGATATCGGGCCCGCCGCCTCGCTGCCAGTCATGGAGGGCAAGAGCGCCCTGTTCAAGACGTTCGGTGGGCTGGACTCCATTCCGATCGTGCTGGCCACCAAGGATCCCGACGAGATCGTCGAGACCCTGATCCGGTTGCGCCCGACCTTCGGTGCGGTGAACCTGGAGGACATCTCCGCCCCGCGTTGCTTCGAGATCGAGCGCCGGGTGATCGAGGCGCTGGACTGCCCCGTCATGCACGACGATCAGCACGGCACCGCCATCGTGGTGCTCGCGGCGCTGCTCGGTGCGGTCAAGGTGCTCGACCGCGACATCCACTCGCTGAAGGTCGTGGTGTCCGGTGCCGGCGCCGCCGGCGTCGCCTGCACCAACATCCTGCTGAACAGCGGGATCAAGGACATCATCGTGCTCGACAGCAAGGGCATCGTCGAAACCTCGCGCAGCGACCTCAACTCGTTCAAGGCGGAGCTGGCGGGGCGGACGAATCCCCGCGGCCGCACCGGTGGGGTGGCCGAGGCGCTGGACGGCGCCGACGTCTTCCTCGGGGTGTCGGCGGGCCTGGTTCCCGAAGAGCTCATCGCGACGATGGCTCCCGGCGGCATCGTCTTCGCCTTGTCCAACCCGGACCCGGAGATCCATCCGGACGCGGCCCGCAAGTACGCCGCCGTCGTCGCGACCGGCCGCAGTGACTTCCCGAACCAGATCAACAACGTGCTGGCGTTCCCCGGGGTGTTCCGCGGTGCACTCGACGCGGGCGCCCGCCGTATCACCGAGGAGATGAAAGTCGCTGCGGCACATGCCATCTTCTCGGTTGTCGGCGACGATCTCGCGGTCGACCACATCGTCCCCAGTGCGCTGGACCCGCGGGTCGGCCCGGCGGTCGCCGCGGCCGTGGGTGAGGCATCCCGAACCTGATGCGCCGGTTGGCGGTGCTGTTGGTGGCGCTGGTGGTCGCCGGTTGTTCGGCGGCCGCGCCGGCGCCGTCGGTGGCCGTCGGCGCCCAGCATGACCCGGAGTCGTCGCTACTGGCGCATCTGTACGCCGCGGCACTGCGCTTCTACGGCAGTGCCGCGCACGTCGAGGTGGCCCCCGACCCGGTGCGGGACCTGGATTCCGGCGATGTCGATGTCGTCCCCGGTCTGACCGGGGCGCTGCTGACCAGATTCGAACCCGACGCGCCGGCACGGTCGGCCGCGCAGGTGTACCGCGCGATGGTGTCGGTGCTGCCGGAGGGGCTGGCGGCCGGTGACTATGCGGACACCACGTCGGACAAGCCGCTGCCCGCGGTGACCGACCGCACCGCGCACGACTGGGCTGCCACGGACACGCTGGCACTGCTGCCACGGTGCGCGACATTGCGGGTCGGGCACACCGCCGGGCGGCCCGGGCCTGCGTCGCTGGCCGGCTGTGTGCTCCCCGCGGCGCGTGAATTCCCGGATGACAACGCGCTTTTCGCGGCGCTGCGGGCCGGCAAGATCGATGTGGCCTGGACCTCGGCGGCGGCGCCGGACATCCCGGACCAGGTGAGTGTGCTGTCGGACCGCACCGCACTGGTGCGTGCCGAGAACGTGGTGCCGGTCTACCGGCGCAACACCCTGTCCGAGACGCAGCTGCGGTCCATCAACGAGCTGGCCGGGGTGCTCGACACCGACGCGCTGGCGCAGATGCGCGCCAAGGTGGCCGCCGGACAGGACCCGGGCGCGGTGGCCGCCGCGTATCTCGACGTCCACCCCCTGGGTCGTTAGCGGGGCAGCATCTTCCCGACGACGCCGGCGAACAGCTTCTGATAGCCCGACCCCGTGAGGCGCACGAGCACGTCGAGCACCTTGGCGTCGGCGCCGACCAGCACCCGCGCGTGGTTCTTGCGGACGGCTTCCAGGATGATCCGGGCTGCCTTCTCCGGCGTGGTCTTGGCCAGCTTCTTGTCGAACACCTTGGCCAGGTTCTCTGCATCCAAACCTTCGGCGGCGCCGGCGTTGCGGGCGATGGCGGTCTTGATGCCGCCGGGGTGCACGGTGGTCACCTTGACCGGGCGTTGGGCCAGGATCATCTCCTGGCGCAGCGCCTCGGTGAAACCGCGCACCGCGAACTTCGCGGAGTTGTACGCGGCCTGGCCGGGCACCGAGAAGATGCCGAACAGGCTGGACACGTTGATCACGTGCCCGTCGCCGGATTCGATCAGGTACGGCAGGAACGCCTTGGTGCCGTTGACGACGCCCCAGAAGTCGACATCCATCACCCGCTCGATGTCCTTGTAGGTGCTGATCTCGACGTCGCCGGTGAACGCGATGCCCGCGTTGTTGTAGATCTGGTTGACCTTGCCGAAGTGCTCTTTGACCGACTGGGCGTAGAGCTCGAAGGCTTCCCGCTCGGTGACGTCCAGGCGATCCGCCTTGACCGGGGCGCCGATGGCCTTCAGGCGCTCCTCGGTGACCGCCAGGCCCTCCAGGTCGACATCGCTGATCGCCAGCTTGGCGCCGGAGCGTCCCAGCTCGACGGCCAGTGCCTGGCCGATACCCGATCCGGCGCCGGTGACGACGGCGACTTTCCCGGCAAAGCCCTCCATGGACACTCCTCGCATAAGGCGGTTTCGACTGGCGTCGAGCTTAGCGGCAACCGTCGGTACCGCGGGTATCGGGTAACGCGCACAGAAACAGCGGCGATACTCGTGTCATGAACCGAACCCGGATTGCCGCGCTTGCGGCACCCCTGGCTGCGTGCGCCGTCGCGTTGTCTCTGGCCAGCCCCGCCCAAGCCGACGACAGTGTCGACTCGTTCGTGTCGACGCTCGACGCGTCCGGGCTGGGCGATATCGACCCGGGCACCGCCACGCAGGTCGGCCAGTCGGTCTGCCCGATGCTCGCCGAACCCGGTCAGCAGGCCGCCGACGCCGCCGCGCACGTCGCCGACACCCTGGGCCAGTCGCTCGGGCCGGCCACCATGTTCACCGGCCTGGCGATCCAGGCGTTCTGCCCCGGCGCGGTCGCCTCACTGGCCAACGGCGAGTCGCCGCTGCCGTTCGGACTGCCCGGCTTCTGACACCCGCCCAACGCGTTTGTGCGGTTTGATCCGCTGGGACCGGTGTGTCCCGGATCAAACCGCACAAACGCGTCTGCGATGGGTTACTGGCCGAACGCCTCGTCGATGATCTCCTGCTGCTCGACGGCGTGCACCTTCGAGGAACCCGAGGACGGCGCACTCATCGCCCGTCGGGAGATCCGCTTGATCCCGGTCAGCTTCTCCGGCAGCAGCTCGGGCAGCGACAGCCCGAACGTCGGCCACGCGCCCTGGTTGGCCGGCTCCTCCTGCACCCAGAAGTACTGCTGCACGTTGGGGTACTGGTCCAGCGTGGCGGCCAGCCGGCGCTTGGGCAGTGGGTAGAGCTGCTCGATGCGCACGATGGCGATGTCGTCGCGCTGTTCCTTGGCCTTGCGGGCCACCAGCTCGTAATAGATCTTGCCGCTGGTCAACAGCACCCGCTTGACCTTCGACCGGTCGCCGATGCCCTCCTCGTAGGTGGGCTCCTCGAGCACCGAACGGAACTTGATCTCGGTGAAGTCCTTCACGTCGCTGACCGCAGCCTTGTTGCGCAGCATCGACTTCGGGGTGAAGACGATGAGTGGGCGGTGGATACCGTCCAGCGCGTGCCGGCGCAGCAGGTGGAAGTAGTTCGCCGGGGTGGACGGCTGGGCCACGGTCATCGAACCTTCGGCGCACACCTGTAGGAACCGCTCGATGCGGCCCGAGGTGTGGTCGGGGCCCTGGCCCTCGTGGCCGTGCGGCAGCAGCAGCACCACGTCGGAGAGCTGGCCCCACTTGGCCTCGCCGGAGGAGATGAACTCGTCGATGATCGACTGTGCACCGTTGACGAAGTCGCCGAACTGCGCCTCCCACAACACGATTGCGTCCGGATCGCCCACCGAGTAGCCGTACTCGAAACCGACCGCGGCGAATTCGGACAGCGCCGAGTTGTACACCAGGAATTTGCCGCCGGTCGGATTGCCGTCGGCGTCGGTGGTCAGCAGATCCAGCGGGGTGAACTCGGCACCGGTCTTGCGGTCGACGATCACCGCGTGCCGCTGGGTGAACGTGCCGCGCTGCACATCCTGGCCGGTCAACCGGACCGTCTTACCTTCGGCGACAAGGGTTCCCAGCGCCAGCAGTTCACCGAACGCCCAGTCGATCTTGCCCTCGTAGGCCATTTCGCGGCGCTTGTCGAGCACCGGCTGGACGCGCGGGTGCACGTTGAAACCTTCCGGCGCGGCCAGGTGTGCGTCGCCGATCCGGGCCAGCAGGGACTTGTCGACAGCGGTGTTCAACCCCTTCGGGGTGAGCTGGTCGGACTCCACCGACTCGCTCGGCTCGATGGTGTGCTTCTCCAGCTCGCGAACCTCGTTGAAGACCCGCTCCAGCTGACCCTGGTAGTCCCGCAGGGCGTCCTCGGCCTCTTTGATCGAGATGTCGCCACGGCCGATCAGCGCCTCGGTGTAGGTCTTGCGCACACCGCGCTTGTGGTCGATCACGTCGTACATTTCCGGCTGCGTCATCGACGGGTCGTCGCCCTCGTTGTGCCCGCGCCGGCGGTAGCACAGCATGTCGATGATGACGTCCTTCTTGAACTCCTGGCGGAATTCCATGGCCAGCTGGGCCACCCACACGCAGGCTTCCGGATCGTCGCCGTTGACGTGGAAGATCGGTGCCCCCACCATTTTCGCGACGTCGGTGCAGTACTCGCTGGAGCGCGAATCCTGCGGCGAGGTGGTGAAGCCGATCTGGTTGTTCACGATGATGTGGATGGTGCCGCCGGTGCGGTAGCCGCGCAGCAGCGCCAGGTTGAGCGTCTCGGCCACCACACCCTGGCCGGCGAATGCGGCGTCGCCGTGCATCATCATCGGCACGACGGTGAAACCGTCGGGACCGTCGCCCTTGTCGAGCAGATCCTGCTTGGCGCGGACCAGGCCCTCCAACACCGGGTCGACGGCCTCCAAGTGGCTGGGGTTGGCCACCAGGGAGACCTCGATGTCGTTGTCCCCGAACATCTGCAGGTAGGTGCCGCTGGCGCCGAGGTGGTACTTGACGTCACCGGAGCCGTGCGCCTGAGACGGGTTCAGGTTGCCCTCGAACTCACCGAAGATCTGGCTGTACGGCTTGCCGACGATGTTGGCCAGCACATTGAGCCGGCCGCGGTGCGGCATGCCGATGACCACTTCGTCGAGGCCGTGTTCGGCGGCCACGTCGATGGCGGCGTCCATCATCGGGATGACGGTCTCGGCACCTTCGAGTGAGAAGCGCTTCTGCCCAACGTATTTGGTCTGCAGGAAAGTCTCGAATGCCTCGGCCGCGTTGAGCTTGCTCAAGATGTACTTCTGCTCGGCAACGGTCGGCTTCTCATGCCTGACCTCGATGCGCTCCTGCAGCCACTTCTGCTGCTCGGGCTCCAGGATGTGGGTGTACTCGACACCGACGTGACGGCAGTAGGCGTCGCGCAGCACCGACAACACGTCGCGGAGTTTCTTGTACTCCTTGCCGGCGAACCCGTCGACCTTGAACTCGCGGTCCAGGTCCCACAGCGTCAGGCCGTGGGTGAGCACGTCCAGGTCGGGGTGGCTGCGGAACCGGGTCTTGTCCAGGCGCAGCGGGTCGATATCGGCCATCAGATGACCGCGATTGCGGTACGCGGCAATCAGTTCGATGATGCGGGCGTTCTTGTCGGCGATCGAATCCGGGTTGTCGATACGCCAGCGCACCGGCTCGTACGGGATGCCCAGCTCGCGGAAGATCTCGTCGAAGAACTCGTCGTCGAGCAGCAGTTGGTGGATGGTGCGCAGGAAGTCGCCGGACTCCGCACCTTGGATGATGCGGTGGTCGTACGTCGAGGTCAGGGTGATGAGCTTGCCGATGCCCAGATCGGCGATCCGCTCGGGGCTGGCGCCCTGGAACTCGGCCGGGTACTCCATGGCGCCGGCGCCGACGATGGCGCCCTGGCCGCGCATCAGGCGCGGCACCGAGTGCACGGTGCCGATGGTGCCCGGATTGGTCAGCGAGATGGTCACGCCGGAGAAGTCCTCGGCGGTCAGTTTGCCGTCGCGGGCGCGCCGCACGATGTCCTCGTATGCGGCGATGAACTGGCCGAATTGCATTGTCTCGCAACGCTTGATAGCGGCCACGACGAGTTGCCGGTTGCCGTCTTTGCCCTGCAGGTCGATGGCCAGGCCGAGATTGGTGTGTGCGGGCGTGATGGCGCTGGGCTTGCCGTCCACCTCGGCGAAGTGCCGGTTCATGTTCGGGAACTTCTTGACCGCCTGCACGATCGCGTACCCCAATAGGTGGGTGAAGCTGATCTTGCCGCCACGGGTGCGCTTGAGGTGGTTGTTGATCACGACGCGGTTGTCGATCATCAACTTGGCGGGGATGGCCCGCACGCTGGTGGCGGTGGGGACCTCCAGCGAGAAGTTCATGTTCTTCACCACGGCCGCGGCGGCGCCGCGCAGCACCGAGACCTCGGCGTCGTCGGCGGGCTTGGGGCTAGGGCTGGCCGGGGCCTTCGCCGCAGCTGGGGCCGCGGCGGGCGCGGCCTTGGCGGGAGCTTCTTTGGCAGGCGCTTCTTTCACCGGCGCCGGGGCGGGGGCCGATGCTGCGGCGGGCGCGGGCTGGGCGGCGCCGTTACCGGCGGCCGTGTCGGTCACCGGTTCCGGTGAGTAGTCGACCAGGAATTCATGCCAGCTGGGATCTACCGAGGAGGGATCTTCGCGGAATTTGCGATACATCTCCTCGACCAGCCACTCGTTCTGTCCGAAGGGGGATGGGGAACTGGTCACGGCAGTTCTTCGCCTCGATTCCATCTACTACTGCGGGCGCGTGATGCAGCCCACCACGTGTGTGCGGTTACCCGCGCTCGGCCGCCTTAAAGGCTATCGCTTCCGGTCGCGGCCCGACCAGGCACGTCGCGCTGAGGTACCGGGCCGCCGACCCGGGCTGACATATGGCCTGTTATGTCACTGCCCCGTTCTAGTCCCGCGGCGCGGGCAGCACGAGCAGGGTGGACGGCCATCGCGGCGGCGGACTGCCGAACGCCCGGCGGGCGTTGCCGACGATCCGCTTACCCATCAGCCGGTTACCCACCCCGCCGACCACGGCACCGATGCCGACCGGCAGCAGCTTGCCGAAGGCGATGGCGCCGCGTTTGAGGGTGTACTTCTTCACGAAGAACCGCAGCAGTCTGCTGTTCAGCTGGGACACCGCGGGCAGCGGCAGCGTCGCGGCCCCGTCGGAGAGCCAGGCGCCACTGGTGCGCCCGGTGCCCAGCAGATCGGCGACGGCGTGCTTGCTGTCATCGCCGACCAGTACCGCCAGTACGAGGGCACGGCGCCGCTCCCGGTGATCGGCCGGAATCCCGTGCACTTCGGCCACCGCGAGCACGAACACGGAGGTGGCCTCCAGGAACACGACGGTCTCGCCTGCCACCGCCGACATGGCGACCAGGGTGCCGATACCCGGGAACGCGGCGGCAGACCCGACCGCCGCGCCGCTGGCCATCACCGCGGCCAGGTAGTGCTTCTCCAGGCTCGCGATGATCTCGGCGGGGGTGGCATCGGGCTTCTTGTCCCGGAGCCGGCGGACATAGGCCGTCACCGCCGGCGCCTGCAGTCGGGTGCTGCGTTCCAGCAGCTGGGAAAGTACCTTGGCGGCCGCGCTGGGATCGTCGTCGCGGCTGTCCTGTGTCGCCGGAAGCCGGCTGGTGCTACTGGACCGAGCGTTCATCGCTGTGTCTCCTGTGAAAATCCCGTGCGCGGTATGCCCATCAAGGCTAACTCTGGTCCAACGACGGACCCGGGACCTCCGGTGCCCGAACGTGACGGCAGTCACTGTTCGCCCTGCGTGGAAGAAAAAACCGGCGTGCGACGCTGCCTCTGACCGTGGCAACATCCCTGAGCGTGGAAGCGACCCAGACCCCGAGCCGCATCCGGATCATCGCGGTGCTGGGCCTGCTGATCGCGCTGGGCCCCCTCACCATCGACATGTATCTGCCTGCCCTGCCGCGGATCGCCGATGACCTGTCGGTGTCCTCTTCGGTGGTGCAGCTGACGTTGACCGGCACTCTGGCCGGGCTGGCGGTGGGGCAGCTGGTGGTCGGGTCGTTGTCGGATTCGCTGGGCAGGCGTCGGCCGTTGATGGCCGGTATCGCGCTGCACATGGTCGCGTCGCTGATCTGCCTGTTCGCGCCGAACATCGTGGTGCTGGGCCTGGGGCGGGGCCTGCAGGGTTTCGGCGCCGCGGCCGCGTCGGTGGTGGCGGTCGCCGTCGTCGGTGACCTGTACACCGGCACCGTGGCCGCGACGGTGATGTCGAGGCTGATGCTGGTGCTCGGGGTGGCGCCGGTGATCGCGCCGTCGCTGGGTGCGGCCGTGTTGCTCAAGGCGTCCTGGCATTGGGTGTTCGCTGCGCTGGTGGTGCTCGCCGGTGGCCTCCTTCTGCTCGCGGTGCTTGCGCTGCCCGAGACGCTGCCGGTATCGCACCGGCGCCCACTGCATTTCCGCAACATCATCGGCACATACGGCGAACTGCTGCGCGATGCGCGGTTCGTCATCCTGGTCCTGGTCGCTGCCCTGGGCATGGCGGGGCTGTTCGCCTATATCGCCGCCGCACCGTTCGTGCTGCAAGGCCGGTACGGCCTGGATCAGCAGGCTTTCGCGCTGGTGTTCGCCGCCGGAGCGATCGCGCTGATCGGGGCCACCCAGGCCAACGTGCTGCTGCTGCGGCGGTTCACACCGCAGACCATCACCTTGTGGTCGCTGACCGTTTCGGCGGTCACGGCGGCGGTGTTCGTGGCGCTGGCGCTGGGCCATGTGGGTGGGCTGTGGGGATTCCTGGTGCCGGTCTGGTTGATCCTCGCCGCCATGGGCCTGGTCATCCCGAACGCCCCGGCTGTTGCGCTGTCCCGGCACACCGACGCGGCCGGGACGGCCGCCGCATTGCTCGGCGCGGCCCAGTTCGGACTCGGCGCCGCCGTGGCACCGCTGGTCGGTGTGCTCGGCAACAACGAGTTTGCCCTGGCATCGGTGATGGTGGTCGGATCGAGCATTGCCTTGTTCGCACTGCTGGCGGTCGGGTCCGGTACGTCCGGGTCGGTCGACGCGCCGGTCGGCGAACACGTCCACGACGCGGCGTAAGTTGTCGGGGAACGGCGCGTCGGTGGCGCCGCCCTCCCCGATACCCGAGTAGATGCCCGAGAACCTGACTGATCGACGCCTGCCTCCGGCCACCCGGCTGACCGGGACCGCTCGGCAAGCCAACCCCTGGCACGCCCTGTGGGCGATGCTTGTCGGGTTCTTCATGATCCTGGTCGACTCGACGATCGTCGCCGTCGCCAACAAACGCGTCATGGAGGCACTGGCCACCGACTACGACGGCGTCATCTGGGTGACCAGCGCCTACCTGCTGGCCTACGCGGTGCCGCTGCTGGTGGCCGGACGGCTCGGTGACCGGTTCGGGCCGAAGAACCTCTACCTGATCGGGCTGACGGTTTTCACGCTGGCCTCACTGTGGTGCGGCCTGTCCGGGTCGATCCAGATGCTCATCGCGGCTCGGGTGGTGCAGGGCATCGGTGCCGCCCTGCTGACCCCGCAGACCTTGTCGACGATCACCCGTATTTTCCCGCCGGAGCGCCGCGGTGTGGCGATGAGCGTGTGGGGCGCCACGGCCGGGGTCGCCACCCTGGTCGGGCCGCTGGCCGGCGGTGTCCTGGTGGACGGGTTGGGCTGGCAGTGGATCTTCTTCGTCAACGTGCCGATCGGCGTGATCGGCCTGGCGCTGGCGGTGTGGCTGGTTCCGGTGCTGCCCACCGAGAAGCACAGTTTCGACCTGCTCGGTGTGGCGCTGTCCGGCATCGCGATGTTCCTCATCGTGTTCGGCCTGCAGGAGGGCCAATCGCATCACTGGGCGCCCTGGATCTGGGCCACCATCGTTGCGGGCGTGGGGTTCATGGCCGCGTTCGTCTATTGGCAGGCCGTCAACCCGCGCGAGCCGCTGATTCCGCTGAAGATCTTCCGGGACCGCGATTTCACCTGGGCGAATGTCGGTATCGCGGTGATCGGTTTCACGGTCACCGCGATGATCCTGCCGGTGATGTTCTACGCGCCCGCCGTATGCGGGTTGTCCTACACCCGGTCGGCGTTGTTGACCGCGCCGATGGCGATCGCGACGGGTGTACTGGCCCCGTTCGTGGGCCGCATCGTCGACCGCGCCCACCCCGCGCCGATCATCGGATTCGGCTTCTCGGCCATGGCAATCGGGCTGACCTGGCTGTCGCTCGAGCTGACGCCGAGCACCCCGATCTGGCGGCTGCTGCTGCCGCTGACGGTGATGGGCGCGGGGATGGCGTTCATCTGGTCACCGCTGGCGGCCACCGCGACCCGAAACCTGCCGCCGCAGCTGGCCGGCGCCGGATCGGGTGTCTACAACACCACTCGACAGGTCGGCTCGGTACTCGGCAGTGCCGGCATGGCGGCCTTCATGACCGCGCGGATCGGGGCCGAGCTGCCCGGCGGCGCCACCGCACCCGCCGGAGCCGAGGGGCAGGCCACCGTCCTGCCGGAGTTCCTGCATGAACCATTCTCGGCCGCGTTGTCCCAGTCGCTGCTGTTGCCCGCGTTCGTGGCGCTGTTCGGCGTGGTTGCCGCGCTGTACCTGCGCGGCTCCGGTGCCGGGGCGCCGCGATTGGTCACCGGTCTGCCCGCGCCGCGGCTGCCGGCGCCCGCCCAGCATTCGGTGGACGAGCACTGGCACGACGAGGACGATTACATCGAGTACACGGTGGATTGGGCAGACGCCCCGGGCCTGCGCCCCCGCCCCATCCCGGGCGCGGACGCACCGACCGACCTGCTGCCCGCGATACGAGCGGACGAACCCGAGACCGAGCCGCTGTACGCACACGTCGAGCATCCGCTGCATGCGCCGGCCGACACCTGGCACGGTGGTCCCGTCGACAGCTGGGAACGCGTGCTCGACGAGCCGGTGGTGCCCGCTGAGCCGGTGCCCCCGCCGCCGCCCAAGCCCATGCCGGAGCCACCGCGCGCCTGGCGCAGCATCCTCGACGATCTGCTCAAAGAGGAACCCGCCAACGAGATCGGCCACGCCCACAACGGTTTTCACACCGATCAGCACAATTACCTGCAGCCGCTGCAACCGCCCACCGATGAAGCCGATCCGGATTCCGGTGGCAGACATTCCCGGCCCAGCCGCGGCAGGCACTCCCGCGACGACTGATGTTGTCGACGACCTAGTTGGTCGAGGGTGGTGCTTGGGGTTGGAAGGGTTGGAAGGGTTGGTACCACCACCATTGGGCGCGTTCAGGGCGACCAGTCGCGTGAACTACCTGGTCGCACCCTGCCGCCTGAACTGCATCAAAAGCCCGTACCCCGATGGGCATTGCACTTCGTCTTCGATGACCGCCGCGACCGCTTGATACATCTGCTCGAGGACAGCATTCACGTCGGATACAGTCGACTGCGACAGGTTTGCTGAACTGGGGTAGGGGCACTGTGGCTGAGGAGACACTTGTTGCTGATTTGGCGGCGATGGGACGACTGTTGCCGCAGGTTCAGGACCTCGCTGGCGAAGTGAGGCAGGGGTTGCCGTCGTCGATTTCTGTGACCGGCACTGTTGCTGAGGGCGTGGTCCCCTCCCTGGCCGCTGCGCAGTCAATGGCGACCGGGACAACTCCGTTCATCCGATCGGTAGTCGCGGCACGATTCGTCAAGATAGCCGAAATGATCGAAATAGCACGCCGAGGATTTGTCACGACCGACGAGCAACTTCTCACCGTGGTCAACGCGATCCCGACACTGCAACCGCAACGCCCCTAGCCTTAAACCACACGAGCATGACCCCGACGAAAACTCTGGTTCTCGACACAAACCCGCAGCACGTCCTCGATCTGATGGACGACTGGAAAAAGGCGTTCACCACCCTGGAAATTCATACTGAAACCTACAAAGGGCATGTGGAACGGCCCGGGGGTTCTTATTGGGAAGGCGCTACCGCCGAGGCGGCGCAGGCCCGCGCTGGACAGGACTACAGCGCGGTCTCAGCCGCCCGTGACGCCGTGGACACCGCTTCACAGAAGATCGCGAACATCGTGTCCTCCCAGCTGATGCCAGCACTATCGAATGCTCAGCGGATCATCGCCAACGCCGAATCCTACGAAGGCGTCACCGTTAATGAGGACTTGAGCATCACCTACGACCCGCCCGAAGGTACCTCCGAACAGACCGCTGCCAAGAACCATCAAGCCATCCGAGACGCCGCTGACGAACTAAAAGCATCCGCCGAGAAATGGTGGACCGCTGAACAAACAACCGCCGAACAGATCAACGAAATGCAGAACGCGGTCGCTGAGCACATCAACTTCGCGTCCGCATTCACCGACATAATGCAAGTGATCGCCCGCGCCACCGGACAACCCGACCCAGCGCCCGAACAGCCCGTGTCCAAAACCTCGGGGACCACCGACCTTCCGACTGGCGCACCAACTTGGCAGGACATGATCTTGCCCCCAGGAACTACAGCCGACACACCGCCACTCGCAACGACATCACCGTCACCGTTGGACGCACTACTCGGCGAAGGCAAGACCACCCGACCAGATCAACCCGCCACCCTCGATGATGCAATGAACGTCGTCGCACCAGGGTTGAACATTGCGCTCGATCAACGACGTCTGCGGGTACTCAGTCAGGTCCCGTCAGCCCAGGAACTGAAAGCCGACCCCAAAGTCGTCGATGCCGCGCGCGCCATGCTTACCGCTCAAGGCGTGCCTGCCGAAGCCATGGACGCCGCTATCGACCGTTTCCTGGACAGCGGCCATCGTCTCGCCGAGCACCTCGCGACCACACCGAACTCTGTTGAGCCCACTGGAATCGCCAGTGTCTGGGATCCGTCGTTCTCGGACTTCTACGGTGAGCGACTTTCAGACATCAAGGACGGGCTAGAGCAGACCGTTGCGAACCTGACCGGGTTGGGCGGTCCAGATTCACCCGGAGTTGTCGAGTCCTGGAAGGGGATGGTCGCCGGAGCCTTCGACAACCCGATGGTCGACCCCCTGGGCTACGAAGAGCGTCACCCCGACGAACCACCTCTGCCCCGCAACAAAGAAGAGTGGGCACACGCCGCCGCCGACCTCACCGTCACCGCAGGATCCGCCGCGCTAGGACCCGAAGCAATCACCGCTCGTGGCGCCCTGACCCATGAATTTCTTGACATCCCTGCTACCGCCGTCAAACCCACCACCGCACTAGACGATCTCGCCGGCGCGGGACACCCACCCACACACCCAAATCACGGCGACGTCAGCAGCCACACCCCAACGCCTGACGCACCAACACAACACGTCGCGGCACCCCCAGCCGTGAACAGCGGACCACACCCACTGCCACTGGACACGCCCCTATTCGACAACTATCAACCCACCCCGCCCGGACCAGAATTCACCAAACCAGACGGCAGCCTTGTCTACCCTGATGACTCCCTGCCCAGCAAGCCATACGCCATACAAGGAACAGTGATCCCGAACGCCGAACTACCCCAAGGCGCAACACTCGACAGGTTCGGGTATCCGGGGGGATCGTGGGTATCGCCCGAAGGCGTTCCATTCGCTGAACGCGCCCTACCTCCAGGGTCTTCCGAGAAGCCCTATTTCACATACGAGGTAAACAATCAGGTCGGACTACCGCCAGGGTGGCGGATCGAGCAGTCTCAAGCCGCACCGTGGTTTCATCAACCTGGCGGCGGCACCCAGTACCGAATCCTAGACGATGCCGGGAACAATGGGAGTGTCGAAGAGCTTGTCAGATGGGGATACCTACGAGAGGTAAAATACTAATGTCTGATTTCGCACGAATCGATACGCTATGGAAACAGCTGGGACCCGCTATCGGCGGTGGCGATGTATCCGTTTTGATACAGAATGCTGACCATGCGATAAGTTTCCACTCGAATGACTACACCGTGCATCTTCACCAAGAAGATTCTTGGTGGGTGATGGATACCGTCAACGACCGCAACCAGCGACGGAATGCAGTAGCCACCGTCTCCAGTTTCTCGCTCGCTGAAAAATATCTCTTATGGGACTGGTCGACTACTGCCTTTTCTTCTTTGGCATCGGGACCCTTGGGCGCGGATCTCGCTAAACAAGGTTTTTCTCCTCAAGTCAACGTAACAAAGGTTGATGGCGGATACAAAATATCGTTGAATTCTGAGTGGGCAATCCTGTCGGTGGTAAATGCAACGATTTTCAGTCATCTGATATCTTATTCGTTCGAGGAAATTGAGCGCATGATAAATAAGAGTTATGCGTGAATAGTTTTTCATCGTATTCGCGGCATGGTCATAAACCTGATGAACAACGCGACGGCCGCTGAAAAGCTTTCAAAACCATGGAAAAAACTGAAAATGGTCAAATCTGCTGCGGTTCAACACCTCGTCGATCGAAGTAGGCAGCGAGTGCTGACCAAATTCTGTTCAAATCAAGCAAAGGTCTCCTGGCGCCTACGGGAAGGTGACTGGTCGATCTTGATAGCAGTAAAGAAAGATCTCACAACGAAGGGCAAAAGAGTTCATGTGGTGATGGCCTTCCGCCGCTACGTCGGTTTGAATTGCCGCCCCGCAACATTCAGGGCAGCAGCTAGGCATCCTGATGCACAGGTCGTAGTCAACGAGCGGGTGGCCATGCGGACGAGGATGCAGTCGCGCTCGGCAGGAGCCAAAGATGCTGCGGCATCGGGGTCCGACAAGTTCTGATCACTGCGCTGCGGTCAGCGCAAGGAACGCGCCCAGGTCGATCAGGCCGTCGGGCTGGCCGGGCAGATAATCGGTGAGCGCCGCCGAGCGCACGATCACCGCGCTGTACTTGGCCCGACTGATCGCCACATTGAGGCGGTTCCTGTTGAGCAGGAAGCCGATTCCGCGCGGCACGTCGTCGATCGAGGACGCCGTCATGGAGACGAACACCACCGGCGCCTGACGGCCCTGGAACTTGTCCACCGTGCCGACCTGGACATCGTCGAACCCGGCCGCATCCAGTGCCCGGCGCAGCGTCACCACTTGCGCGTTGTACGGCGTCACCACCAGGATGTGGTCCTGGCGAAGCGGCGTGCTGCCCTGCTCGTCGGTCCACAACGTGCCGAGCAGCCGGCCGATCTCGGCGACGATCGCGTCTGCCTCCTCCGGGCTGTCGGTCGAGTTACCAAGGTGGGCAACGGGATGAAGCCGCATCCCGGGTTGAATTCCGGCCAGCCGCCGCGCGGGGCTGACCTCGGGATCCGAGCGCAGCCTGCCGTCGTAGGACAGCCGCGACACCGGTCCGCAGACGGCCGGATGCATCCGGTAGGACACGTCCAGGAAGTAGCCGCGTTCCTCCGGCAGGGTGTGGGCACCCTGCACCAGCCAACCCAGTGCCGACTCGTTCACCGGTTCCGGATGGGTGCCCGCGCTGACCTGTGGCAGTTGCTGCGGGTCGCCGAGCAACAGCAGGTTGCGCGCGGCCCGTGCCACGGCGATCGTGTTGGCCAGATTGAACTGGCCGGCCTCCTCGATCACCAACAGATCCAGGCATTGGTGCGGTACCCGGGTCTCGTTCGCGAAATCCCATGCGGTGCCGCCGATCACGCAACCGGGTCCGTCGGTGATGAACGACGGGTAGTCCTTCTCGGCCACCAGCGTCCATGCAGCGTCCGGGTTGCCCTTTTTCTTGCCGACCCGTTGCGGGTCGGCGCCCGCCTCGACGACACAGTCCAGCAGGTTTTCCACCACGGCGTGTGACTGGGCCACCACCCCGACGCGCCAACCGTGCGCACCGACCAGTCGCGCGATCACCCGGGCCGAGGTGAACGTCTTACCGGTGCCGGGTGGGCCGTGCACGGCCAGGTAGGACGAATCCAGATCGAGGGTGGCGGTGGTGATGTCGTCGACGGCCGAACCGGTCCGGGGCAGCGGGCCGCCGCTCACCGAGCGTGGTGGTCTACGCAGCAGGATGTCCGTCACGGCGTCGGCGGGCAGGGCGGGCAGGCCGGCGCCGACCGCCGCGGCGGTGGTCTGGATGGCTTCCTGCAGGGGCCGGGTGCTGATCGGCGGACCCGGCGCCAGCGCGAACGGCAGCTGATGGAAGAGCTCGCCGTCCTTCGGTTGCTTCTCCACGATCAGGGCCTCGGTGGGTGCCTCCGGGTTGTCGCAGTCGGCGATCTCGACGGTGGCGTACCCGCGGCGGTCGGGGTCCTCGCTGAGCCCGGCGGGCGCCGGCGGGTCGTAGAGCGCGTACATCGTCCTGGCCAGTTCACCGGTGGCGATCTCGCCGTAGAGCCGCACGTGCCGTTGCGGTTTGCGGGCCCGTGGAGGCTGGTGCCAGTCGGTGATGACCTCACCGCGTTCGGCGACGAAGACGTCGTTGTTGTCCGCCCATTCGTCGACCGGATTGTTGACCCGGTCGAAATGGGCCCACCAGAACGGCTTGTCTTCGCGTTTGTGGAAGGCGCGCGCGGCGGCGAACATCGCCACCGCCTGCTGCGCGGCATCGCGTTCTTCGGTGCCGTCGCCGGCAAACTTCATCAGCGTGCGGTCCAGATCGTCGGCGATCTCCACGGCGCCCTGGGCGGCCAAGGCGTGCAACGGTTGTGGGCCGCGGGGTGGCACCTCCGATTCGATGGCCCGAGCCATCAGCCAGTCCCGCAGCTTGCGCGTGGACCGGCAGTCGTAGCGGTTGTAGTCCTCGATTTCCTTGAGGACGTTGGCCGCTTCGTCGGCGTGGCCGTCGTCGCGCAGCGCGCAGTACCTGGCGTACTGGGTGATGGAATCGGCGGCGTTGGTCACCTCGCCGTCACGCAGCTCACCGCCCATGTAGAGCGGTTCCAGGTACTTGATGCTGTAGCTCTCGGTACCGACTCGAATGCTCTTGCGCACCAATGGATAAAGGTCGACGAGCACGCCGTTGCGCAGCAGGTCGTCGACTTCGTTTTCGCCTACGCCGTAGCGGCCGGCCAGCCGCAGCAGCGTGCTCTTCTCGTAGGCGGCGTAGTGGTAGATGTGCATCTTCGGGTAGCGCTTCAACCGCTTGCGCACCATGGCCAGAAAGTCCACCAGTGCCTGGCGTTCGTCGGGGCGGTCATGTGCCCAGTAGGGGGTGAACTCGTCGGTCATGGTGAGTACGCCCCACAGGTACTCCAGGCCCCAGTCGCGGCCGTTGACCGTCCACAGCGGATCACCCTCGAAATCGAAGAACAGATCACCCTTGTCCGGATCGGGCAGCAGCATCAGCGGTTGCGGGTCGACCACCTCGAACGGCGGCTTGCCGTCGACCCGTTCGGCGATTTGCAGCCGCGCCTGCGCGGTCAGTGAATGAACGGTGCGGGCCGGCAACTCCGGCACCGGGCCGGTGTGCGCGGCCAGATCGTGCACCGTCGTGATGCCCGCGTCGAGCAACCGGGCCCGCTGACTGGTCCGCATCCCGGCGACCAGCAGCAGGTCGTCGGTATCGCGGACGCGCTCCGCACATTCGGGGCACCGGAAGCACGCCCGCACCTTCTCGTCGGCCCAGGACACCGGGGCATCACCGGCCAGATGCTCGTCGAGCAACCGTTGCAAGGCCGCGCGCCGCGGCAGGTAGACCGGCAGCAGCTCGTCGACCCGATAGCGCGATACCGCGCCGTCGCCGAGTACCAACTCGACCTCGGGGGCGACCGGAACCCCGGCGGTGGCCAGCGTGTCGGCATAGGCGGCCAGCTGCAGCAGCGCCTCCACCTTCACCGACCTGGACAGCTTGGTGTCGCGCAGCCGGTACCGCTCGCCGTCGAACTGCAGGAAGTCGGCGAATCCGGCGAACCGGCCGTCGAACATCGCCGCCTGGTAGATGGCGGGTGCGCGGCGATCCACCGCGGCCATGGTCTGCTCGGCGGCTGCGGTCAGTCCGGCGACGGTGTACGGGGGCCGGCCGATCACCGTGACGGCACCGTCGGCGCGCAGGGTATCGAGATGGCGCTGTTCGTGCTCGTGCCCCAGCGCGGCGGTGCGGGCCAGCAGTTCGTCGGCGGAGGACACCTTGGGGCCGCGGCCCAGTTGTGCGTCGAAGGAGCGCAGCAGCGCGTACTCACACCGGGCGGCGGCCGCCAGGTCCGAGGCGCTGTAGATGACGAGACCCTCGCCCCCATCGGTGAGGAACACGAACCCAGGCTAGGGGAGAGGGCCGACATGCCTCGTGGTCAGCGGGCGGTGTTGCCGATCAATTCCACGCCGTTGCCGTTCCAGCGGAACCGCACCACGCTGTCCAGTCCGGGCGTGCCATTGCTGAACTTCAGGGCGATGGTGTCGCCGGTGCTGGCGGTCTCGTCGATGCCGTTGAATCCGTAGGTGTCGGGCACCCCGGTGGGAATGACCTTGCCGAGGTGGAACATCACCGCCCGGGTGTTGGCGTTCGGCGCGTTGGTGTTGGCCTTGATGATCACCACCGACAGCGGTGCGCATTCGTTGTAGTTACCCGCCAACGGTTCCGGGCTCCACGCCTGATTGCTGCGCGGGTCGCGGGGCAGGGTGGACACCGCCTTGGCGATCTCGGGCGCGGCCAGATTCACCGCGCACGGATCGGGCGCGGGCGCCGCGGTGGTCGGGGTGACGATGGGTGCCGGTGTGGCGGCCGCGGGAGCCGGCCCGTGTCCGGTGGTGGCCTCCGGCGTCTTGGACACCGTCGAATCACTGGACCCGCAGGCCGTCAGAACCGTTCCCGATGTCACTGCCATTGCCAGCATCGCCCCCAGCGTCACCCTCCGCACAACACCGAACCGTACCTGTGTTTTCGGACGCACCCGGGGCGTGCCCAGGGACGTGCCCGGGGCGGGCGGAAGCGACGGGGATCGGACGTGCCTTGGGCGAGCGAAGCGACGGGGATCGGACTTGGCCTGGCAGGGTGGGTTGCACACTCTAGACTGCTCCTGACATGACTTCCCCTGATGACGGCGCGACCGGCGCCGAAACGACCTTCGCTGACCTGCAGATTCACCCGGCGGTGCTGCAGGCCGTCAAAGATGTCGGCTACGAGTCGCCTTCGGCGATCCAGGCCGCGACCATTCCGCCCATGCTGGCCGGCTCCGACGTGGTCGGTCTGGCCCAGACCGGCACGGGTAAAACCGCGGCGTTCGCCATCCCGATCCTGTCCAAGATCGACCCCTCCAGCCGGCACACCCAAGCGCTGGTGCTGGCCCCGACCCGCGAGCTGGCACTGCAGGTCGCCGAGGCATTCGGCCGCTACGGGGCCCATCTGCCCGGCATCAACGTGCTGCCGATCTACGGCGGGTCGTCCTACGGCCCGCAGCTGGCCGGGCTCAAGCGCGGGGCGCAGATCGTGGTCGGCACGCCCGGGCGTGTCATCGACCATCTGGAGAAGGGCCGCCTCGACCTGTCGCATCTGGACTATCTGGTGCTCGACGAGGCCGACGAGATGCTGCAGATGGGTTTTGCCGAGGATGTCGAACGCATCCTGGCCGACACCCCCGAGTACAAGCAGGTGGCGCTGTTCTCGGCCACCATGCCGCCGGCCATCCGCAAGATCACCAGCAAGTACCTGCAGGACGCCGTCGAGGTCGCCGTCAAGACCAAGACCGCGACCGCGGAGAACATCACCCAGCGGTTCATCCAGGTCGACGGCCGTCGCAAGATGGACGCGCTGACCCGCGTCCTCGAGGTCGAGGAATTCGACGCGATGATCATCTTCGTCCGCACCAAGCAGGCCACCGAGGAGGTCGCCGAGAAGCTGCGGGCGCGCGGGTTCTCGGCCGCCGCGATCAACGGTGACATCGCCCAGGCGCAGCGCGAGCGGACCATCGCCAACCTCAAGTCGGGCGGTGCCAAGGGCATCGACATCCTGGTGGCCACCGATGTGGCCGCCCGCGGCCTGGACGTCGACCGCATCACCTATGTGCTCAACTACGACATCCCGCACGACCCGGAGTCCTATGTGCACCGCATCGGCCGCACCGGCCGGGCCGGCCGCTCGGGTACGGCACTGCTGTTCGTCTCACCGCGGGAACGCCATTTACTCAAGTCGATCGAGCGGATCAGCCGGCAGAAGTTGATCGAGATCGAACTGCCCAGCGTCGATGACGTCAACGCCCAGCGGGTGGCGAAGTTCAACGATTCGATCAGCGATGCGCTCAATGCGCCGGGGATCGAACTGTTCCGCAGGCTTATCGAGGACTACGAGCGTGACCACGACGTGCCGATCGCCGATATCGCCGCCGCGCTGGCACTGGAATCGCGGGACGGTGAGGCGTTCCTGATGACCGAGCCGCCGCCGGAGAAGCGGCGCGAGCGCGAGGAGCGTGCGCCACGCGAGGACGGGCCGGGGCGCAAGAAGCACAGCACCCGCAGCGATCTGGCGACCTACCGCATCGCCGTCGGCAAGCGGCACAAGGTCGCCCCGGGTGCGATCGTCGGCGCCATCGCCAATGAGGGCGGCCTGCACCGCAGCGACTTCGGGCACATCTCCATCCGGGTGGACCACTCACTGGTGGAACTGCCGGCGAAGTTGCCCGGCAAGGTCTTCAAGGCCCTGGAGAACACCCGCATCCAGGGCGTGCTGATCAATCTGCAACTGGATCGCGGATCGAAGTCCCGGCCCAAGGAGTAGTGGCGCTGCAACGGGAAGCTGACGCGCAGGGCGGTCTCGAATCGGCCACCGTCGACCGCGTCTCGTCGCTCACCGGGGTGCGCGCCGTCGCCGCGCTGTTGGTGGTGCTCACCCACGCGGCGTACACCACCGGCAGGTACAACGACGGTTACGTCGGCCTGCTGCTGTCCCGCGCCGAGATCGGGGTGCCGATCTTCTTCGTGTTGTCGGGCTATCTGCTGTTCCGGCCCTGGGTTTCCGCGGCGTTGGACGGTGCGGCGGCGCCGTCGGTGCGCCGCTACGCCTGGCACCGGGTGCGCCGCATCATGCCCGCCTACATCGTCACGGTGCTGGCCGCCTATGCCGTGTACCACTTCCGCGAGGCCGGCCCCAATCCCGGGCACAACTGGACCGGCCTGCTGCGCAATCTGACGCTGACGCAGATCTACACCGACAACTACTTGTTCTCCTATCTGCATCAGGGGCTGACCCAGATGTGGAGCCTGGCGGTGGAGGCCGCCTTCTATGTCGTGCTGCCGCTGCTCGCCTGGCTGTTGCTGGTGGTGCTGTGCCGGCGGCGCTGGCGGCCGGGACTGCTGATCGGCGGGTTGTGCGGGCTGTTCGCGATCAGCCCCGGGTGGCTGGTGCTGGTGCACTCCACACCCGATCTGCCCGACGCCGCGCGGCTGTGGCTGCCGACCTATCTGGCGTGGTTCGTCGGCGGCATGTTGCTGGCGGTGCTGCAGACGATGAGGGTGCGGGCTTACGCGTTGGTGTGTATCCCGCTGGCATTGGTCAGCTATCTCATCGCGTCCACCCCGATCGCCGGTGAACCGACCACGTCGCCGACTAAGCTGAGCGAGGCGCTGGTCAAGACTGTGTTCTACGCCGTGATCGCCACTCTGGTGGTCGCGCCGTTGGCATTGGGCAACCGTGGCTGGTACTCGCGACTGCTGGGCAGTCGGCCGATGGTGTTCCTCGGGGAGATCTCCTACGAGATCTTCCTGATCCACCTGGTCGTCATGGAAGTGGTGATGGTGGAGATTCTGGGTTATCCGGTCTACACCGGTCCGATGTGGTGGCTGTTCTTCGGGACGCTGGCGGTGACCATCCCGCTGGCCTGGTTGCTGCACCGCCTCACCCGGGTGCGGTGATGACCGCGGGGGAGGCAGCGGTGTCCAGCCGTGCCGCCCGCCTGACGCTGGCCGCCGTCTGCCTGGCGGTGTTCATGCTGCTGCTGGACATGACGATCGTGTCCGCGGCGCTGGCCGACATCCAGTCCTCGCTCGACGCCCGGCTGTCCGGACTGCAGTGGGTGGTCGATGCCTACGCCCTGCCGATGGCCGCGCTGCTGCTGTCGGCGGCCACCTTGGGGGATCGGCTCGGCCGGCGCCGGCTGTACCTGGGCGGCATGATCGTCTTCCTGTTCGCCTCGGCGGGCTGTGCACTGAGTCGAAGCATCGAAGTCCTCAACGCCATCCGCGCGGTCCAGGGCGCGGCCGGCGCCGTCCTACTCGGCGTCTCGCTGCCGATGATCGCCGCGGCCTTCCCCGAGCCTCGACGCCGGGCCGTGGCCATCGCGTTGTACGGCGCCGTGATGGGGGCGGGCGGCGCGGTGGGGCCGCTGTTGGGAGGTGCGCTGGTGACGGCTTACGGCTGGCCGTCGATCTTCTTGATCAATCTGCCCATCGGAATCGTGGCGCTGGCGATCACGGTCTTCGCGGTGACGGAAAGCGTTGCCGGACAATCGCGCCCGGTTGACATCTACGGCACCGCGATGTTGACGGTCGCCCTGTTCGCCGGGGTGTACGTGCTCATCGAGGGCAATCAGTACGGCTGGACCAGTCCGGCCATGCTCGGTTTGAGCGCCTTCTGTCTGCTGGCCGTGCTGGCATTCTGCCGGCACGAATTCCGGACCGCCGCACCGATGCTCAACCTGCGCATGCTCACCGGCGCCGGTTTTGCCGGGGTCTCGCTGGCGGCGTTTGCGGCCAGTGGAACGCTGATCGCGTCCACGAACTATCTGGCGCTCTACTTCATGAACACCTTGGGGTACAGCCCCTTCGACGCCGGACTGCGGGCGCTCCCGTTGACGGTCGCGATCGTCGTGGGGGCGCCGGTGGCGATGATGGCCGCGCGGCGCGTCCCCACCGTGGTGACCGTCCCGGGTGGGGTGGCGCTGATCGCTCTGGGGCTGTGGATGATGACCGGGGTCACGGCGGACACCCGCTGGACGCATTTCATCGCGGGGTCGATCGTCGCGGGCCTGGGGTTGGGCGGCTTGTCGGCGCTGACGTCGGATGCCGCGCTGCGGTTCGTCTCCGTCGAGGATGCGGGGATGGCCACGGGCACCGTCAGTACCGTGCGCCAGATCGGGATCCTGGCCGGGGTGGCCGGCCTGGGTGCCCTGTTCAGCCGGGACGCCGGCGACCTCGCCATCGCCCGGCTCGCGGGCCTGCCCGCGCTCGGTGCGGATTCCACCCAACTGCTGACCGACGGCTTGTCCGCCGGTGCCGGGCTGCGGGTGCTGGATGCCCTTCCCGCCGTCATGCGTCCGTTGATGTCGATACTGGCAACCATCGCCAGAGAAGCAGGCGCGGCCGGTATGCAGGCGGCGCTGGTGGCGGCGGCGGTGGTCGCGACGGGGGCCGCTGCACTCGTTGCGGTGCTCGTCGGAGCCGGTTCTCGGCGTACAGCGGACCACCCGGCGCCGTCGGTTGTGGATTGACGGAATCCGCTCCGCACTGAGCGCGATACGGCTACGTTTGGCAAATCATGATGGGTGGCGCCGTGCTGATCCCAGCGACCGACTCCGGCCGTTACAGCATCGTGGTCTCAGATGATCCCGGTGAGATCGAAGCCGCCCAGCGGTTGCGTTTTGTCACCTTTGCCGATGAGTTGGGTGCGGCGCTGCCGCATGCCGTCCGCGGCCCGCGCACCGGCGAGATGATCGACGTCGACCATTTCGACGAACACAGCGACCACCTGCTGGCCCGCGAGGAGGCCACCGGCAATATTGTCGGCTGCTACCGATTGCTGCCGCCCGATGGGGCGCGGGCCGCCGGTGGGGTATTCGCCGACACCATCTTCGACATCGGTCCCGGTCTCGATGCACTGCGCCCGTCCCTGGTCGAACTCGGCCGTGCCAGCGTGCACCCCGACCACCGGAGCGGTGCGGTGATGGCGATGTTGTGGGCGGGCATCCTGCGATATCAGGAACTCACCGGCTATCAGTGGGCGATCGGCTGCCTGTCGGTCCGGATGGAGGCCGGCGGCCCCCGCGGGTCATTGGTGCGCGGTGTGCTCGACGAGGCGTTCCGCCGTCACCCGGCTCCCGGGCAGTTCCGGGTGGTCCCTCGAAATCCGGTGCGGGTCAACGGAATGAGCCTGGTCGATATGCCGTCGCCGGGACGGGTGCGGATACCGCCGATGGTGGCCGGTAGCCTGCGTATCGGTGGGGTGATCTGCGGGGAGCCCTCGTATGATCCGGATTTCGACATGGCCGACTTCGTGGTCCTGATCAACCGGGACATGGTGGTCCGTCGGTATCTCGAACGGCTGACCCGTGCCCATGTCCAAGCCTGAACCCGATCGTACCGCGTTACTCGGGATCGGTTTCGGGCCCGCCAACCTGGCGCTGGCCATCGCGCTGTCCGAATGTGGTTCGCATGGGCGGTTTTTGGAGGCCCAGCACCGGTTCGGCTGGCACCGCGACATGTTGCTGCCCGGCACCCGGATGCAGATCCCGTTTCTCAAGGATCTCGCCACGTTGCGAAACGCCAAGAGTGACTTCACCTTCGTCAACTATCTCAGCGAGCGGGGCAGGCTCGTCGACTTCATCGGCCGACACGACGTGTTCCCGAGCCGAAGGGAATTCCACGACTATCTGGAATGGGCGGCGGGATCGTTTGCCGGCGATGTGCGATACGGGCAGCGGGTGGTTGCGGTTTCGCGGGGTGCCAGTGCGGGTTTCGCCGTCTGCACCGAGTCCGGGTCGGTGATGGCGGCGGACACCCTGGTGCTCGGTACCGGATTGAACCCGGTGCTGCCTTGCGGTGTCGGGCCCAGCTCGCGACGGTTCCACAGCCATCGACTGCTCGGTGCGCTGGCCGCGCTCGGTCCGCTGCGGCAGGTGGCGGTCATCGGGGCCGGACAGAGCGCGGCCGAGGTGGTGGCGTATCTACACCGCACGCAACCGGATGTGCACGTGCATGCGGTGTTCGGGCGCTACGGCTACAGCCTTGCCGATGACAGTGCGTTCGTGAACGGAATCTTCGATCCTGCCGCCGTCGACGAGTTCTTCGGCGCCGAGGAACCGGTCCGCCGGCGACTGCTGGATTACCACCGCTCGGCCAACTATTCGGCCGTGGATGTCGACCTGATCGAGCAGTTGTACGCACTGACCTATGAGGAGTCGGTAAGCGGCGAGCGACGACTGTTTCTGCATCGGGCCTCCGAGGTCGCCGACACCCAGGAAGGGGCAGACGGTGTCCGGCTCACAGTTCGCAGTCTCATCGGCCACCGCGAAGAGGTGCTGGACTGTGACGCCGTGATTTACGCGACGGGGTACGCACCGATGGGGGTGGCGGCGTTCCTGGGTGAGCTCGCCGGCGACTACGTGTTCGACGAGCGTGGATTGCCGGTGGTGGACCGGGACTACCGGTTGGTGGCACGGGCGAGTGCGCCGGGCGACATCTACCTGAATGGGTCGGTGGTGGAGCACACCCACGGGCTCGGAGCGACGCTGTTGTCCAATGTCGCGGTGCGGGGCGGGGAAATCGCAGCGGCCATCGCACAACGTATATAGGTTATGCTGCCCTAAGTATCCGATTCGGATTGAGGGGTGGACATTGTCCGAACAGAAGCCGTCTCGTGGATTGTCCGGCGCCTTGGTCAAGCTCTGGCGCGGCGGCGACTATGAACTGACGGTGACCGGCCGCACCGAGATCACCCCGCACTACCTGCGGTTGCATTTCACCGCGACCGAGTTGCTCGCCGACCGGCCGATCCATCCGACCATGTGGATCCGCGGCTGGTTTCCCGACGGCGCGAAATCGCACCAGCGCGGGTACACCCTGGTCAACCCGGACCCGGTGGCCGGCACCGTCGATATCGACTTCGCTCTGCACGACGGTCTGGCCACCCGCTGGGCGACGGAGGCCACACCCGGCGACGTCTTGGAGGTGACGGTGCTGGGCAGCGATTTCGTGCTGCCTGCCCCGGCGCCGGAGGGCTACGTCATCGTCGGCGACACCGCGTCCCTGCCCGCCATCAACTCACTGCTGGAGGCCATCGGTGATGCGCCCGCGCGGGTGTTCCTGGAAGCCGCGCACGACGATGATCGCCAATTGCCAGTCGGCCGCACCGATGTCACGTGGGTGGACCGCAAGAACGCGGGGGAGGCCCTCGTCGAGGCGGTGGCCGCGGCGGCGTTCGACGCCTCCGAACATTTCGGCTGGGTGGCCTGCGACAACCGCACCACCCGGGCCGTCGCCAAGGTGCTTCGCGAGGACTACAAGATCCCGAAGCGCTCGGTCAAGGCGCGCGCCTACTGGGCTGCCTGACGCGTTTTCCGGGGCTGACCACCGGCACCACGAAGCTCTCCAGCATCGCGCGTTCGTCACCGGCGCCCCGGCCCGGGAACAGCAGCAGCGACACCAGCACCCGGATCAGCCAGCGGGCCCGCGGCTCGACGTCGCGGTCGTCACCGAGGGTGGCCAGGAAGGCTTGCACCAAAGCCAGTATCACGTCCGATCGTTCGGCCATGTCGCCACCGATCGGGCGCTGCGTGCTGGCGAACCACGATGCCAGCGCGGGGGTTTCGCGTACCCGCGCCAAGGCGGCGAGCATGCCACTGATCAGCCGCTCGTCGGGGTCGGTGATGTTGGCGACCTGGTCGCCGATCTCGCCGAACACCCGGTGTGTCTCCCGGTGCACGTAGGCCGCATACAGCACATCGCGATTCTCGAAATAGCGGTACAGCGTCGCGCGTGAACACCCTGCGGCGCCGGCGATATCGTTCATCCCGACGGTCGCCGCATCGTGGCGGGTGAACAGGTCATCGGCGGCATCGAGGATGCGTTCGGCCGCCGCCTCGGTGCGTCGCTCGGCCAGCCAGTCCGGCATCTAGCTCACCGTGAACGGCACCGACAGCGGCCGGCGCACATAACTGCCGCCCGCCCAGACGATGTCGTCTTCGTCGACGGTGAAATCCGGTATACGAGTCAGTAATTCGTGGAGTGCAACCCGGGATTGCATCCTGGCGGCCGCCGCGCCGAGGCAGTGATGTGCGCCGTGGCTGAAGGTCAGGATGTTGCGGGGTCGCCGGGTGACGTCCAGCTCGGCCGCGTCGGGTCCGTACTGGCGTTCGTCCCGATTGCCGGAACCATACAGCAGCAATACCTTTCGTCCCACCGGGATGGTGGTGTCGGCAACGGCCACCTCATGGGTGGTGGTGCGGGCCAGGCACTGCACCGGTGAGGTCAGGCGCAGCAGCTCGTCGATGGCATCGGGGATCAGGCTGGGATCCTGTGTCAGCAACCGGCGTTGGTCGGGACGCTGATGCAGCAGCTGGACGGAACCGCCGAGCATGCCGGTGGTGGTGTCGTTACCGCCCGTCACCATGGTGAAGGTGAACGCCAGGATGGACAGCACCCCGGCGATATCGCCGTCGGCGCCGATTCCGGCGGCGACCAGGTGAGAGACGGTGTCATCTTCTGGTTCGGCGCGGCGGCGTTCGATGAGGTCGGTGAAATACGCCATCATCGAGCCGAGTGCATCGCCCAGTGTCTCCAGCGCACCGGCTATTCCGCCCTCGGTGGTATTGGCGGCGACGATGGCCTCGGTCCATCCGTCGAATTGGTCCCGGTCCTCCTCGGGGACGCCGAGGTAGTGCGCCACCACCATCGACGGCAGCGGCTTGAACAACTCGGCGACGATGTCGCCGCCGCCGTTGGACCGCAACCCCTCGATGCGCTCGACGACGAACTCGCGGACCTTGGGCTCCACCGCCTCGACCTGGCGGGGTGTGAATCCACGCGACACCAACTTGCGGAATTCGGTGTGCACCGGCGGATCCTGCATCACCATCGGTGGATTATCCTGCAGTCCAATGAGTTCCAGCTCGCCGTAGTTGACCGTCAGGCCCTGTGCCGAGGAGAACGTCTGATGATCGCGGGCCGCGGCGAAGATGTCGGCGTGCCGGGACAGGACGTAGTAATCGTGGGTGGGATCATCCGGGATGACGTGGTGTACCGGGTCGTGGTCCCGAAGGGCGGCGTACATGCCGAACGGGTCCGGCCAGGTGTCGGCGCCGGCCAACCGAAACCGCGGTGCGTGAGACACATCAAGTGGCATGTCTCATGTCTACGACAGAGTGACGTAATTGTCAATGGATGGGGTGGGGGCCGCTGGGTTTGCGGGGCGGCCCACCGCCTGACCGTAATTCAGCCGGCAGGCGCCCATCGCCAACTGGGATCTCTTGCCGGCCTGGCACTTTCGCAATCGTCTCGCCGGCGCAATAAGGCGTGTCGGCTACTTAGGCCGCGGCGAGGTGAGTGCGGCGATGGCTGCCAATCACCCTGTCGCATAAGTTGTTCTGAAGCAGAAGCGCACCATCTCGCCCGATGGAAATCAACCAAACGGTGGTTCACTGCGCAGAATGCGCACCCGGGCCGCAGCCGACAGTCCTGCGCTACTCAGAATGCTCACTCGAGAGCCGGTCGGGGTCGCTGGGCGGAGCCGGGGTGGGACGAGCGTGCCCTTAGCCGGTGCTCGATTCGCCCAGCATTCTTTCGAGTAGCGGCTCGAGTCGGTATTCGATCATCTTGCGCATCATCATCGATGTCGTGGTCTGCTCGACACCTTCGATATCGAGAATCCGGCCGGCGATTCGGTAGAGGTCGTCGCTTTCCCGAGCGACAACATGGATCATCAGGTCACTGATTCCACTCATGCCATTCACTTCGACCACCTCGGGAATCGCACCCAGAGCATCGGCGATCGTATCCAGCTTTCGCTGGACCACGCGCGTCAGAATCATTGCTGAGAGCGGATATCCCAGCGAGGCGGGATCGATACGGCGGTCGAAAGACCGCAGTGCACCGTGCTCTTCGAGTTTGTTGAGGTGAGCCTGAACTGTGTTGCGTGACAGCTTCGTCCGCTCGGCGAGTGCCAGCGCGGTGGCTCGTGGTTCGGCGTTGAGTGCAATCAGAATCTTGGCGTCCTGTTGGTCGACGCCCGGTGGTTTGGCCATATCAATCCCTCTCCGCCCAAAAAGCGTGCCTTGACCTGCGAGGTATTCGCCTCGGCTACCGATGCTTTCTGTGGTCTCCAAGTCAAGACACACTGTAAGTATCAGGCGGGACAGCTGCGATCAACGGCCAACAACGATGGTCGATGTACACGTTACCGCCGCGAGCTGTCGGAATCGGGTCACAGGTGGGCCCGCTTTCGTATGTCTGTTTTGGAGCTACAAAATCTGCGACACACAAGTAGCTTGGTAATGGATCAGACGCTCGGGAGGAATTTCATGGGGACGACCGCATACCGCCTTGCCGCTTCCGCCGCCGGCGGACTGGCCGCCGTCGCACTGATGACGGTGGGCTACAGCAACGGCAAGGATATCGAGGCGGCGATCCCGCACCAGGTCGGATTGGTCGCCACATCCGAGGTCCCGGCGCCGCCGGCGGAAGTGAAACTGATCGGGGACAGGGATGTCGAGGTCACGCTGACCGGCCCTATCGCTGCCAAGTATGCGGTGGCAACCCAGAGTCAAAAGGACGCTCTCGGCAAGGCCCTGACGGGTGACCACAATGCCGGCACGCGGGACAGTGGTGTGGTCTTTCAACAGTTTCAGGGCGGCGTGATCGTGGCCAAGAATGACCAAGCCGGAACGCCGGGGTACATCACCTGGGGCAAGATCCGGGAAGCGTGGAATGTCCAGCGTGGCCCGGACGGCGTGCCTGCAATTTCGGGCGAGAACGGGTCGGCAGGTCCGCTGGGCGTCCCTACCAGCGACGAGAACGCCGACGGTGCACTCCTGGTGACGACGTTCGAGCACGGCAGGATTTCCTATGATCCCAAGACCAATCAGGTCGAGGTCACGGTCAACGGCAAGCTCGTGCCCGCCGGGCTGTGAGCGGCGGTCCCGATAGCGCATGCCGGACGCCGGTGTGGCGTGGCGAGCAGGTGAGGTCGCCATGACACGCTTGCTCAATGGTTCAAGTGTCGATTGCCGAGCCAGGCCAGCTGAGCGCTGACCAGCTCGACGCTGCCGAGGCTCTGGTGCGGAGCGCATTCGGATCGGAGTTTCGACCGCACGACTGGGAGCACGCCATCGAGGGGGTGCACGTCGTCGTCACCGACGAGGACCGGTCACTGGTCGGGTTCGCCGCCGTCGTTCGTAGAACTTTGCACCACAACGGCATAGCCTTCGACACCGGTTATGTCGAAGGTGTCGCGGTGCGTGCCGACCAGCAGGGCCGCGGGCTGGGCCGTGTCGTCATGGATCATGCCGAGAGCATCATCATCGAACGCCATCAGTTGGGCGCACTCAATGCGGTCGAGACTGCGGCAGCTTTCTACGCGGCTCGCGGCTGGCGGCTATGGACCGGACGCACTCAAGCCAGCGGCCCCGCCGGTGTCATCGATACCTACGACACTTCAGACCGGATTTATCTTCTCGATGCCTCCGAACGAGACCAACCACTCAGCGCGGACGCCGCTCTGGTCTGCGATTGGCGACTAGGAGATCTCTGGTAGGTCCCAGCCTTGTCGAGCACCTCACGGGAGCCAAGGTCTCGGTCGTCGGCGTGAGCGGACAAGACGATCGCGAAGCATTTCAAGACGAGGCAGTGTTGTTCGTGACCGCCTGCGCTCGTTAACTTTTCACTTATGACAACAGTGCTCATCACCGGCTGCTCTTCCGGCTACGGCCTCGCGACTGCGCAGAGGTTTCTCAACGAGGGATGGAACGTCGTCGCTACTATGCGGGCGCCGCGCCAGGGCATATTGCCGAGGTCAGGCCAGTTGACGGTGCTTCCTCTCGACGTCACCAAGCCGGACAGCATCGCGAACGCGATCCAGGCCAGTGGTCCGATCGATGTCCTGGTGAACAACGCGGGCATCGGCGGCATCGGCGCATTCGAAGACACGCCGATGAGTACCATACGAGAGCTGTTTGATACCAACACATTCGGCGTCATGGCGATGACTCAGGCCGTGGTTCCGCAGATGCGATCGCGCCGCTCCGGCGTGATCGTCAACGTGACCTCCAGCACCACGTTGGCGGCAATGCCGCTGGCTGCGGTCTACACGGCGAGCAAGTCGGCAATCGAGGGGTTTTCCGGGTCGCTGGCCTTGGAGATGGGCTTCTTCGGCGTGCGGGTAAAACTCGTCGAGCCGGGTTATGGGCCATCGACAGCGTTCACCAGAAACGGCGCCGAACGTATGATCGAGATTTCCGACGAGTACCGGCCCTTCGCGGCGCCAATCCTGGATGCGTTCGGCCGGCCCGGTGAGGTGACCACCCCTGAAGATGTCGCCGATGTGGTCTACCTGGCCGCTACCGACACGTCGGACCGGCTGAGGTTCCCCGCGGGCCCGGATGCGGTGGCGTTGGCCGAGGCGATCTGAGCCACCCGGACGCCGCGCTAACGTCTTCGGTATGGGCGACGCGGAACCGATGGAGGAGCTGATGGCTCTGCTGCGCCCCGAAGCGGTGCTCGCCAAGGTCATCACCGGAGGAGGGCAGTGGAGCATTCGTAAGCCCCGCTACGGTGACCCCGCGTTCTGCCTGATGCTGGATGGCTCGTGTGTGCTCGATGCCGAGGGGCTCAGCGCCGTCGAGCTCCGCCGCGGGGATTTTCTGCTGTTCCCTCAGACACCCGAGTTCACCATGAGCGGCACTCCGGGCGTCGCGCCGATCTTCACGCCCCTCGACCACTCCCGTGACACCCACCACGGTTCCGCGTCGGAGCCGGTCACCATGCGGATGCTGGGCGGGTACTTCCGATTCGACCCGGCCAGCGCGGCGCTGTTGGTGGCGCTTCTTCCGCCGGTCATCCTGGTCCGGGGTGGACAACCGGGCGCCGCCAGATTGACCCGGCTCGTGGAACTCATCGCAGAGGAAGCGGACACGGACGGCCCGAGCCGCGACCTCATCCTGAAACGCCTCGTCGAAGTGCTGTTGATCGAAGCGGCACGGGTGCCCGCTGCACCGGAGTTGGGCAGTGGCGGTAGGGGATTGATCGCAGGGTTGGCGGACCCGATGTTGGCGCCCGCGCTGCGTGCGATGCATGCCGACATCGCACGCGGCTGGACAGTCGAACACCTTGCCGGGGTTGCCGCCATGTCTCGTGCAGTGTTCGCTCAAAGATTCTCTCGCACAGTCGGATTGCCGCCCATGCAATATCTCCTGGAATGGCGGGTGGCGCTGGCCAAGGAGCTGCTGCGGGTCGAGCGGCCGGCCGTCGCGCAACTCGCTCAGCGCGTCGGCTACCAGTCGGCGACCGCGTTCAGCACCGCATTCACCCGGGTGGCTGGATGCTCGCCGACCGAATATGCCCGCCAATCGGCATCGGAGCAGACCCGACTTGGTGTCGGTCCCTAGGTCATCGCTTCAGCACAAGAGGTTTGCACCTGGCCGGTTGACGCGGGTGTAACGCCTCGCCGCCCCGGCGCGACGAACATCAGGTAGCGCCGACGTCAAATACATCTCGAGGGGGGCCTGCGGTGACGCGTAGCCGGATCGCGGCGTTGGTGCTGGTGTTGGCCGCGGCCTGGGCCGCGGTGGCTCCGGCGGCGCAGGCCGCACCAGGTCCGGCCGGGAAAGACTTCTCCAAGCCTGCCATCGTGATTCTGGGCTATGGCCTGCGCCCCGACGGCACCATGCGCCCGGTGCTGCAGCGTCGGGTGCTGGCAGGACTGGCGATAGCCCAGTTCTTCCCTCAGTCGCCGGTGATCGTCACCGGCGGCAACCCCAAGAGCGGCCGAACCGAAGCCGGTGAGATGCGGAAAATGCTGATGATGTTGGGCTTTCCGGCGCAGCGGATCTTGCTGGAGGACCGGGCCAACAGCACCGTGCAGAACGCGAAGTTCTCGGTGCCGATGGCCAAGGACGCCGGCACGTCGGGCATCATCCTGGTGACGTCGTCGAACCATCAGGATCGGGCCGACGGCAACTTCGCCGACGCCGGCGCGAACCTGCTCGCGACGGCGAGCTTTCCGGACGGTTCGCCGGGCACGAACATCGTGCAGTTCGTCCGGGATGTGCTGAGCCCGTTCGTTCCGATCGGCTGACTAGTTCCGGCGCTGCGCCCTACCCGAAACCGCGGCACGCCTGCATCCAAGCGCCCAAACCGCACCGAACCGTGCCCGATTGCGGAAAGGTTGAGCCCATGCGTGAATACCTCCAGTTCTATATCGACGGCCAGTGGGTCGACCCGGTGCGCCCCGCGACCATCGATGTCGACGATCCCCGCACCGAGCAGGTGTCCGGCCGGATCTCCAACGGCTCGGCCGACGACGTCGACATCGCAGTCCGGGCGGCCCGCCGGGCGTTCCCGTCCTGGTCGCGCACCGACAAGGCGGAGCGACTGGCGCTGCTCGGCGCGATCCTGGCCGAATATCAGCACCGCGCGGGCGACCTGGCCGAAGCTGTCGGCGCGGAGATGGGCGCCCCGCCCCGGCTCGCGGCCGGACCGCAGGTCAACCTCGGCCTCGGGCATCTGGCCACCGCGATCGATGTGCTCACCAAGTTCGAGTTCGATCAGCAGCGCGGCTCCACGCTGCTGATCAAGGAACCCGTCGGCGTATGCGGGCTGATCACCCCGTGGAACTGGCCGCTGAACCAGATCGCGGTCAAGGTCTATCCGGCGTTGGCCACCGGTTGCACCATGGTGCTCAAACCGTCCGAGGTCGCGCCGTACTCCGCCCAGATCTTCGCCGAAATCCTGCACACCGCAGGGGTTCCGGCCGGTGTGTTCAACATGGTGTTCGGTGACGGTCCGGGCGTGGGCGCGGCGATCTCCAGCCACCCCGATATCGACATGGTGTCCTTCACCGGTTCGACCCGCGCCGGTGTCGAGGTCGCCCGCAACGCCGCGCCCACCGTGAAGCGGGTCAGTCAGGAACTGGGCGGGAAAAGCCCCAACATCGTGCTTGACGACGCTGCCTTCGCCGAGGGCGTCGCCGCCGGCGTCACGGTGATGATGCTCAACAGCGGGCAGAGCTGCAATGCGCCGTCGCGCATGCTTGTTCCCAACTCGCGCATGGACGAGGCGATCGCGATCGCCCAGCAGGTCGCTTCTGGTGTGAAAGTCGGAGATCTGCAGGATAAGTCGGCCATCGGGCCGGTCGCTTCCAAGGCGCAGTACGACAAGATCCAGGCGCTGATCCAGCAGGGC
The DNA here is from genome assembly GCF_054404835.1 of Mycobacterium sp. BMJ-28. NCBI lineage: Bacteria > Bacillati > Actinomycetota > Actinomycetes > Mycobacteriales > Mycobacteriaceae > Mycobacterium > Mycobacterium sp. BMJ-28. The sequence continues at coordinate 1,446,090 of NZ_CM136783.1, forward strand.
ATCGACGGCGGTGCCACCCTCGTCGTCGGGGGCGCCGGCCGCCCCGACGGGCTGGGCGCCGGCTACTTCGTCAAACCCACCGTCTTCGCGCACGTCAGCAACGACATGGTGATCGCCCGGGAGGAGATCTTCGGCCCGGTGCTGTGCATCCTCGGTTACGACGATCTCGACCACGCGGTGGAGCTGGCCAATGACACCGATTATGGTCTGGCGGGCTACGTTTCGGCCGCCGATATGGACCAGGCACGTGCCGTCGCGCGCCGGATCCGCGCCGGCACGGTGGCGATCAATCACGCGTTCGACATCGCCGCACCGTTCGGCGGTTACAAGCGCAGCGGCAACGGACGCGAGTGGGGCCACTCCGGATTCGACGAATACCTGGAGGTCAAGGCGGCTGTCGGGTACGCGCCCTGACCACTCAGTCGCGCCTGAACGCGGTGTCCACCAGGGCGGCGTCGGCGGCCGCGCCGGTGCCACTGAAATCGAGGACGACCTCATCGAAGGCACCGCCGGTGAGCGGGAACGGTGAGCTGTAGCCGGCCGACACGGAATAGGTGACGCTGCGTCCGGCCGAGACCGTCTGCATGATGTCCAGGCCCGTCATCCGCACCTGCGCCGCCGAACCCACCGCCTGCCCGTCGATCAGTAACTGGACATCACCGGTCATGTCCAGGGTGCCGTCCACCGAGCCGGTGCGGATATAACGCACCTCGAAGGCGTGGCGTCCCAACGGAACCGGCGTGGCCGAGGCGACTTCCTGCTCCCGCCCGGCGGTGTTGCACACGTAGTGCAGGCGTCCGCCGGTCAGGAACAGCGCCTGACCGCCCGTCCGGCTGCCCTGCGAGAAGAGCACGCCTTCGGCTCCGGGCCGCTCGATCGACACCGACGTCCGCAAGCTGAAGGACCTACCCCGGACCAATCCGCGGAACGCGGTGTGCCCGGCCGGGGTGCCGGGATGGAACACCGCACGCGCCACCGGTGCGCCCATCCCGGCGGCGGCGCGCGCCACGATCTCCTGCACGCTCAGATCGGCAAGTGGGTACGCCCGGTGCGCGAGTGCCTGCTCATGCCACAGTGCCTGGAGTTCGGCCAGTTTGTCGGGGTGTTCGGCGGCCAGATCGCGGAGCTGGCTGCGGTCGGCGGCGATGTGGAACAGCTCCCAGCGGTCCCGGTCGAACGCCGCCCAGCCCCGCAGTCCGGCGGCCGTCGGCGGATGCACGGTGTTGGCGAACCAGCCGTCATGCCAGATCCCGCGGGTACCCATCATCGAGTAGAACTGGGTGTGCTTGGCGGTACCGGAAGCCGGATCATCCAGGGCGGCAGCGAAACTGGTGCCTTCCAACGGGGTCTGGGCAATGCCGTTCACGGTGCTGATGTCGGCGATGCCGAGCAATTCGTACAGCGTCGGCGTCACGTCACTGACATGCGCGTAGTGGTCGCGTACCGCACCATGGGACGACAACCCGGCCGGCCAGGAGACGATGCACGGATCGGCGATCCCGCCCTCGTGCGAGGCGTACCGCTTGAACAGCTTGTACGGCGTGTTGAAGGCCATCGCCCAGCCATTGGAGTAGTTCATCGCCGTCCCGGGCCCACCCAGTTCGCCGAACAGCCGCAGGCCGTCCGCGGTGGTGTCGGACCCGCCCAACATGGGCACCGACTCGTCGAGGGTGCCCTCCGGGCCGCCTTCGCCACTGGCCCCGTTGTCCGACATCACCACCACGATGGTGTTGTCCAGCTGTCCGGTGGCCTCCAGATGATCGAGGATCCGGCCGATTTGCGCGTCGGTGTAGGACAAGAAGCCGGCGAACACCTCGGCCATCCGGCATGACACGCGTTTGTCGTCCTCGGACAACGAATCCCACGGTTTGACGTTCTCGTTCTCCGGCCAGGGCAGTCCGTCCGGGCTGACGGCATCGGCGTACGGGTTCATCGGAGACAGTTCGGTGTCGGCCGATATCAGGCCCAGATCCTTCTGGTTGGCCAGTGCGATCTCGCGGTAACGTTCGTAGCCCATATCGAAGTTGCCGCGGTACCTGTCGGCCCACTCGGTGGCCACCTGGTGCGGGGAGTGCCCGGCGCCCGGACACAGGTACATGAACCACGGTTTGTCCGGCGCGGCCGCGCGGTGGTCGCGCAGGAATTCGATCGCGTTGTCGGCCAAGTCTTTTGACAGATGGTACCCCTGCTCGGGGCTCGCCGGCGGGTCTACGGGCTGATTGTCCCGGACAAGCGTGGGGTACCACTGGTCGGTCATCCCGTCCAGGAAGCCGTAGAACCGGTCGAACCCACGGCGCAACGGCCAGTACCGGCGCGAGCCGGCGGCGTGGCAATCCTCGATCGGCGCCAGATGCCATTTGCCGACGGCGTAGGTGGACCACCCCCGCTCGGACAGCACCTCGGACAGCAGTGCGGACTCCGGCGGGATGCGGCCGTGGTGGCCGGGAAAGCCGTCGGCCAGGTTGAGCACCGAGGCCACCCCGACACTCGTCGGGTTGCGTCCCGTCAGCAGGGCGGCCCGTGTGGGCGAACACAGTGCCGTGGTGTGGAATTGGGTCAGCCGCACACCGCGGTCGGCGATCCGGCCCAGATTGGGCATCTCCACCAGGCCTCCGAAGCAGTCCCAGGTGGCGATTCCGGTGTCGTCCCACAGCAGATACAACACATTCGGGGCGCCCGCGGGCGCCTGGGCTTCGCGATACGGTGCCCAGTCCGCGGTGGACTCCCGGATATCGGTCGCGACGACGCCGTCGAAGTCCATGCTCAGATCCCCGCGCCGGGGTTCAGAATTCCGGCCGGGTCCAGTGCGTCCTTGATCCTTCGGTTGAGCTCCAAAGCCTCCGTGCCGATCTGGGCCGCCAGCCAGGGTCGCTTGAGCCGGCCGACGCCGTGCTCGCCGGTGATGGTTCCGCCCAGCGAGATGGCCAGATCCATGATCTCGCCGAACGCGAGCTCGGCTCGTTGCGCCATCGCCGCGTCGGCCGGATCGAACACGATCAGCGGATGGGTGTTGCCGTCACCGGCATGGGCGATCACCGAGATCATCACCTCGCGGTGCGCCGCGATCTTCTCGATCCCGGCGACCAGTTCAGCCAGCGCGGGCAGCGGCACGCCCACGTCCTCCAACAGCAGCGAGCCCTTGGCTTCCACCGCGGGGATGGCAAACCGGCGGGCCGCCACGAACGCCTCACCCTCGTCGGGATCGGATGTCGAAAAGACCTCGGTGGCACCGTTGTCGGTGAAAACCTGCGCCATGAACTCGGCGTCGTCGGAGCCTGCCCGCCCCTTCTCGTCCGAGGCGGCCACCATCATCGCCGCGGCACTGCGGTCCAGACCCATCTTCAGCTTGTCCTCGACGGCGTTGATGGCCACCGAGTCCATGAACTCCAGCATCGAGGGCCGGATCTTGCCGGTGATCGTCACCACCGCCCGCGCCGCCGCTTCCACGGAATCGAACGAGGCCACCACCGTGCACGGGCTGTGCTGGGCGGGAAGGAGTTTCAGCGTGACCTCGGTGATGACGCCGAGGGTGCCTTCGCTGCCCACGAACAACTTCGTCAGACTCAGCCCCGCGACATCCTTGAGTCGTGGCCCGCCCAGCCGCACCGCGGTGCCATCGGCCAGCACCACCTGCAGGCCGAGCACGTAATCGGTGGTGACGCCGTACTTCACGCAGCACAACCCACCGGCATTGGTCGCGATGTTGCCGCCGATACTGCAGATCTCGAACGACGACGGGTCCGGCGGATACCACAGCCCGTGGGCCGCGACCGCTTTCTTCACCTCGGCATTGAGCAGCCCCGGCTGCACGACGGCGGTTCGGGTGGCGGTGTCGACGGTGATGTCACGCATGCGCTCGGTGGACAACACGAGGCCGCCGTCGAGAGCGGTGGCACCGCCGGACAAACCGGTGCCCGCACCGCGCGGGACCACCGCGATCCGGTGGGCACCGGCCCAACGCAGCACGGCCTGCACCTCCTCGGTGCGGGTCGGGCGCACCACGGCCAGGGCGAGCCCGGCGCTGGGGTCGGCCGCCCGGTCCTGCCGGTAGGAGGCGACGATATCCGGGTCGGTGATCACGGTGCCCTCGGGCAGTGCCGCGATGAGGCTGTCCAGCGGGGAGCTCACCGGGCCAGTGTATGGCGGGTGTCTCAGTTCGACGGTCGGCGTTTACGCCACAGCTTGGCCAGTTCCTCGCGGCTGGTTGTGCCCGTCTTGGCCATCGCCCGATACAGATGTCCTTCCACCGTGCGCCCGGACAGGTGCAGGCGTTCGGCGATCGCCTTGGTGGGCAGCGGCATGGCCATCAGCGCCACCACCTCGCATTCGCGATCGGTGAGCGGAAACGGATCGGCGGCCCGGTGCAGCGCCGGGGTGATCACACCGCTGTCCTGTGCCAGCGCGTCGGCCCGCGCCGAGCAGCCCAGCGCCGAGCCGCGGCGTGCGTGGCTGCGGTGGGACAGCGAGGCGTGGGCGGCGGCGTCCAGAGCGGCGGCCACATCGCCCATCGCCTCGAAATCGTCGGACAGTGCACTCAATGCGGCGGCATCGTCATCACGCAGCGCGACGGCGAACCGGGCGGCCAGCCCGGCCCGTGGGCCTTCGGTCAGCACCGCCAGTTCGGCCAGCCGGTCGGCGTGCGTGCATTCGCCGAACTGGGTGGCCAGCTGCAGGCACAGCACCTCCGCCCCGAACTGGCCCTTGGCCGCAGCGGTCTGGGCCGCCGCCGCCAGGATGGTGACCGCTTCGCTCACCACGCCCTGCCCCGCCGCCACCCAGGCCCGGGCGATGCTGCGTTCGTAATCCAGGGACCGGAACGGGCGCGCCAACGCGTCGATCTCATCGAGGATCAGGGCCGCTTCGGCGCACTGGCCGTGCATCGCGAGCGCGGTGGCGCGCACCACGTTGTACCGGTAGCCCCACCCGTTGGAGTGCTGGGTGGCAAAAGCCACCGCCGCCTGGTTCAGCAGGGTGCGGGCCTCGCGCAGGTTGCCGGTGCCCAGCGCGGCCCGGCCGGCGATCGCGGCACCCAGGGCGTGGGCCGCCCCGGGCATGTCGGCGGCCTGCTCCTGAACCCGTCGGGCCAGCGGCTGCACCTCGGTCACCCGGCCCGCCAGCAGCAGCGCGCTGAGTTCGGCGTCGGCGATGTTGAACCGCATGTGTGGGGCGTCGTTCGCGCGTGCCGCGGCGGCGTGGCCGGTCTGCGCGGTGGTCAGCGCCTGCGAGGTGCGGCCGGCGTCGGCGGTGACGACCGTCAGCGCGAAGGCGGTCTCGGCACCCACCACCCCGGGCAGGTCGGCCAGATTGATCGCCTCGGCGGCCTCCAACGCGGCCTGGGGCCGGTCGACGGCGTACCAGTAGATGACCAGGAACGCGTCGATCCAGCTGCGGCCTTCCGGCCCCACGGATGCCGCGTCGATGTGGGCTTTGGCCTCATCCGGCCGGCCCAGCGCCCACAGCAGGTTGGTGGCCCGCAAGTAGGCGAACCTGGCGCGGTCACGGTCGTCCCAGTTCTGGTCGGACAGCGTGGCGAGGGCGGCTTCGGCATCCTCGCCGTGGAAGGACCAGGACAGCGCGTGGGCGTGCAGGAAATGTGCTTCTGGGCCCGCTCCACCGGCGATGGCGGCCTTGGCCAGCCGATCGGCCAGGGCCAGGTCGCCCAGCCAGATCGCGCCCTTGGCCGCGCGGACCAGCAGGTCGACGTCGGGTGAGAGGTCGGAGTCCAGGCTGAGGCTGGCGCGGCGCACCACCACGCGCAGTTCGTCGCGATCGGCGCCCCCGGCCAGTTCGGTTGCCACCAGTCCACGCAACCGGCGCAGCGTCGTCGACGGCGCTCTCGTCCGGCGTACCTCGCCGTACAGCGGATGTGAAATCCGCACCTGCACAATGGAATCGGTGGAATCCACGGTGATCAGACCGCGAACGTTGGCGTCTTCCACGGATTCCCGGTCGGTGATGCGCACCAGCGTGGCCAGGTCGATGGGCTCACCGACGGCCAGGGCGTCGACCACCGTGCCGACCGCCGGGGGCAGGTCGCCGATCCGCGAGTCGATGAGCTCCACCAGGCTGTTGGGCAGCACCGGATTACCGTCCCATTGCCAGCATCCGGCGCGCTGGGTGAGGCGACCGTCGGCCAGCTCCTGCTCGACGATGTTGCGCAGATACAGCGCGTTGCCCCGGGTCAGCTTCCACAACCGGTCGGCGGCGTCTGGATCGATCGGTGCGTTCAGTGCGGCGGTGAGCAGGTCGGCCGTTTCCCGCGGGGCCAGCGGCTGCACGTCGAGGCGGTCAAAGGTGTTGTCCTTCCAGATCTCCCGCACGCGCTCGGGTACGGCCGAGCCTTCGCGCACCGTCAGCACCAGTTTGGCGGCGCCCCGGGCGACGATCTGGTGCAGCACGAACACCGACAGGTCGTCGAGCAGGTGGGCGTCGTCGACCGCGATGACGACGGCGCGTCCGGTCGGCGCGGTGGTGACGGCCGCGATGACGCTGCGCACGAGCGCCAGCCGGTCGCCGTCGGCCGAGGACGTCCATGCGGCGAAGGCGCCCAACGGCAATTCGCGGGCGGAGGTGGTGCCGACAACCCACCGGCACTCGGCGCCGTCGAGGGCTTCGCGCACGATGCGGCTCTTGCCGATGCCGGCCGGACCGCACACCACCACCCCGGCGGTGTCGCGGGCCGACACCCCCGCACGGACAGCCCGGATTTCCTCGGTGCGGCCCGACAACGGCCACGTCAAACGCACATAGGCAGATTAAGAGCAGCTCCGAGGAAATTCATAGCGTTATCGCAGATTTCATCTGCTCGGATGACCGGACCGGGCTAGGTGGGCCGGTCCAGCTCACGCAGCGAAGGCAACGCCACGGCGACCACACCGATCGCCAGCATCGGCAGCGACAGCGCGAGAAACGTGGCATGCAGGCCCGCCGTGTCCGCGAGCGGTCCGGCCAGCAACAGCCCGAGCGGTCCCGCGGCATAGGCCAACGATCCCATCACGCCCACCACCCGGCCGCGTAGATGCTGCGGCGCCCGGGTCTGCATGACGTAGTTGTAGATCGGCGCGATCGGCCCGTATACGAAACCCACCACGGCGCACAGCACCAGGATCACCGGCAGCGGCGGCAGGAACGCCACGACCGTCATGGCCACTCCCAGGGTGAGCACCGCGATCAGCATGGTGGTGCGCCGCTTGAGATATTTCGACAGCACCGCATAGCCCAGCGCACCGATCAGGCCGCCGACCGACAGCGCCATCAGGACCCAGCCCAGTTGCGCCGGTTCGTTGCGGTCGGTGAAGTACTTGGGGAACAGCACGCTTTCCATCGGCATGTACAGCCCGGTGGCCGTCAGGTCGATGATCGCCAGCGTGCGCAACACCTTGGTGTTCCACACGAAGGACAGGCCCTCGGCGACGCCCGCCCACACCCGCTCGGGCAGTGCGTCGCGATCCGGTTTGCCCGCCCCTTCCAGGCGCAGCGCTGCGATCGCCACCATGGAGACGCCGAACGTCGCGGCGGTCACCCACATGGTGTTCACCCCGCCCAGGGTGGTGATGAGCAGACCACCGATGCCGGGCCCGACGATGTAGGCGAGGTTGAAGACCGCCTCATAGATGCTGTTGGCATGGTCGAGCGTCCAGCCGGCCCGGCCGGCGGCCTCGGGCAGCATCGACTCGCGCGCGGTCATCCCGGCGGGGTCGAACACGGCCCCGAGGGCCGCCAGGCCCGCCAGCACCGCCACGTTGACGGCCTGCACGCCGAAGACCAGGGCCAGTACCGGCACGCCGATGACCGACAGCGCGGACAATCCGTCGGCGATCATCGACACCAGGCGCCGTCCGATGTAGTCGACCGCGGTACCGGCGATCACCGTCGATGCCAGCAGCGGCAGCGTCCCGGCCATCGCCACCACCGAGGCATCCACCGCGGAACCGTTGCGTTGCAACACAAGCCATGGGAAGGCGATCATCGAGATACCGTTGCCGGAACCCGCCGCCAGCGCTGCGAACAGAATGAGCAGCGCTGGGCCGCGGCGATGTGTGTTCATGTGTATCGCCGCAGAATCTAACAGCGCATCGTCACACCCGGCCATCGATTTTCAGACAGGATGGACCGATGTCGCGCAGTCTGCCTCATCCGCGCACCGGCCGCCTGTTTCACTCACCGGTGCCGGCCGGGACCGGCTGGCCGGGGGACCGGGCCACGTCCACGACACCGGTGGCCGACGGCCCGCAGGACGTCACGGCGCTGGCGGCCGGTGCCGGCACGATCGCCGAACTGGATGCGGCGGTGACGGTGTGTGCGGCATGCCCACGGCTGGTCACCTGGCGGGAGGAGGTGGCCGTCACCAAACGCCGCGCCTTCGCCGACGAGCCGTACTGGGGACGCCCGGTCGCGGGTTGGGGCTCGGCCCGGCCCCGCCTGCTGGTGGTCGGGCTGGCGCCGGCCGCACACGGCGCCAATCGCACCGGCCGGGTCTTCACCGGCGACCGGTCCGGCGACCAGTTGTTCGCCGCGATGCACCGGGCCGGTTGGGTCAGTTCGGGCCTGAGCATCGACGCCGCCGACGGGATGCGGGCCAACGGGGTGCGGATCGTGTCGCCGGTGCGTTGCGCCCCGCCGGCGAACAAACCCACCCCGGCCGAGCGCGTGACGTGTGCTCCGTGGCTGCTCGCCGAATGGCGACTGGTGGCGCCCCATGTCCGGGTGGTGCTGGCGCTCGGCGCGTTCGCGTGGCGGACGGCGCAGGCGTTGCTGACCGATGAGCTCGCCGGGGCGCCGAAACCGGTGTTCGGCCACGACGTGGCGGTGCCACTACCGTCGGGCCGGGTGTTGCTGGGTTGCTACCACCCGAGTCAGCAGAACATGTTCACCGGCCGGCTGACCCCGGCGATGCTCGACGACGTGTTCGCTACCGCTGCCGCAATCGGCTGACGGCGGGAACGATCCACACGGTCTCGGCGTTGACCCCACGTGCGGCTATCTGTTCTTGATCTCGTCCCGGTCCGATCCGACCAGACCACCGCCGATGCGCTGGCCGCGACGGCGGCGCTGGCCAAGGCTGCCGACCGGCTGGGCTACACCCGGTACTGGCTGGCCGAACACCACAACATGGCGGCGGTGGCGGCCACCAGCCCGCCGGTGTTGATCGCCTATCTCGCGGCCCAGACGTCGAACATCCGGCTGGGTTCGGGTGGGGTGATGTTGCCCAATCACGCGCCACTGGCCGTAGCCGAGCAGTTCGCGCTGCTGGAGGCCGCCGCCCCCGGTCGGATCGACCTGGGGATCGGGCGTGCGCCGGGCTCCGACCCGGTGACGTCGGTTGCCTTGCGGGGGGCCGCCGGGCGCGACGACACCGATATCGAACGCTTCCCGCAGTACCTCGATGACGTGGCCGCGTTGATGGGGGCCCGCGGTGTGCGGGTGGAATTGTCCCGCGGCATGCTGGCGCAGCAGGACTACGTTCTCAAGGCCACCCCGAACGCGGGCAGCGAGCCGCGGTTGTGGCTGCTCGGTTCGTCGATGTACTCGGCACACCTGGCCGCGGCCAAGGGGCTGCCGTACGTGTTCGCCAATCATTTCAGCGGACAGGGCACGGCCGAGGCGCTGGCCACCTACCGTGCCGAATTCCGTGCCAGCGCAGAGCTTTCCACGCCGGTGACGTTCCTGACGGTGAACGCGTCGGTGGCCGAAACCCGGGCCGAGGCGCAGGATCTGCTGCTGGCCAACCTGCAGATGATGGGGCGGCTGCGCACCGGCCGACCGCTGGGCCCGCTCGATCTGGTGGAGGACGCACTGGCGGCCACCATTTCGGCGCAGGAACAGTCGATCGTCGATGCCGGCAGGGCGCGCACCGTGGTGGGTGACCCCGCCGAGGCCGCCGACCAGATCCGTTCCCTGGCAGCAGAGTTCGATGTCGACGAGGTGATGATCAGTCCCGTCGGCTCCGCCCACCGCGGCACCTACGCCGCGTCATCGCCGGCGCGCGAGGACACGCTGGAGCTCTTGGCCAAAGAGCTGCTCTGACGCCCCGCCGGCGTCGGCGCCGTCAGGCCCTGCCGAACGCCAGGGCGACGTTGTGGCCGCCGAAGCCGAACGAATCGGACCTTCGGGGCCCACCGGGACACCGTGAACAAGCACTCAACGGATTGGCCGAGGACCTGCGGTTCGCCGCCCGGCGTCTCCCGAATCGTCACAGCGGAGGGCACGTCGCACACCGGGTGACCTTCCCGAGTGGTTTAGCTGCGCTGAGCCCGGGTAATCGGTCCCAATAGGCATGTGAGGTGGGAGGTGCTCGCCTGGTGACATTTCTTTCGAACACCCGGCGCCGGCCTCGCGCGCGGGCGACGCCATGAAGATCGCCATGGTGTGTTTGAGCAATGGGGACGCCATTCAGAGTCGCCGCATCGCGGCGCTTTCGGCCGCACTGGTCCGCCAAGGCCACCACCTGAAGATCTACACCGGCAGGCAGCAGACCGCGGAACCGGACGGTTTGGACTCCATCGGCGATACCTTCGTAATCCGGGGCCCCACAGCGACACTTGGCACCGACGCCCATCCGCACATGCTGAAGGATCTTGGTGCCTTCACGCAGTTCCTCGAGGATCAATGGTGGCGGGACACGCCCGATGTGGCGCACGCGCACTCCTGGAGTGCGGGGCTCGCTGCGCAGCTTGCGGCCAGAGCCCAGCGTATTCCCACGGTGCAGTCGTTCCACGTGTTGGCCAATGGCCTCCGCGGTGCGGAGGCCGCGGGCACGCAGACGCGGCGCCGGCTGGAGGCGCTCGTCGCGCGCGGTAGCTCATGGCTGATCGCGTCCCATGCCGCGCAGATGGAGCAGCTCGGCGGCATGGGCGGACGCCGGTCGCGAACGTCGCTGGTGCCCTGGGGCGTCGACCCCGATGCGTTCACCCCGCGCGAGACCGCGTCGCCATGCGGCGAACGGCACCGAATTTTGACCGTGGCGAGCGACAGCACCGGCCAGGGCTGCGACACCTTGATCCAGTCGCTGCGGTGGGTACCCAATGCCGAGCTGCTCATCATCGGGAAAGTCGCCGCCGACGATCCCGCCTCGGCGGGGCGGGCGGCGCGCCTGATGACGCTCGCGTCCGGTGTGGGTGTTGCGGATCGGGTGTCGCTCTATGGGGAGGTGCCGCATGGGGAGATGCCGGCACTGTTGCGCACGGTCGACGTCGTTGCCTATCTACCCGAACACCCCACGTTCGGGACCGTGGCCCTGGAGGCGATGGCGTGCGGCTTGCCGGTGGTGGCGTCGGCGGTCGGCGGGTTGGCCGACACGGTGGTGTCCGACATCACCGGCCGGATCGTGTCACCCTACAAACCACGCGAATGCGCCGAGTCCATCCTGTTGATGCTCAAACATCCGTTCATCCGCAACAGTCTTGGTGCTGCCGGGCGGGATCGCGCCCGGTCGCGTTATAGCTGGGATCGCATCGGCAGAGACACGGCTCGCGTATACGACCGGCTGATTCCCGAGACCGCGGATGACGTGCCAACGCCTTCCTCGGCGGGATCGCGATAGTGGCCAGGTAGCGGACCGTTCGGCCGCGGATGGCCTACTGCTGATTCTCAGAGCTTGTTCTCCGGATCCAGGACCGCCCACACCGTCTTGCCTGCCGGGGTCGGGGCGGTGCCCCACGCCCGGCACATCGCCGACACGATCGACAGGCCGGACACGACATCGGTGCCGCGGTAAGGGTCCTCGTGCCGTTCTGCCGGCGCGCTGCTGTTGTCCTCCACCGCGACCGTGACTGCGGTGCCATCGGATTCGAGCCGAAGTGCCGGTGCACTCCGGGTGTGTTCGAGGACATTTTCCACCAGCGCCGTGGCGACCACACCGGCAGCCGGGATCAACTCGGCGTTGTTCCACTGCCCCAAGCGTTCGGATACGAATGCGCGGGCCAACTCGACACTTCTGCGATCGGCGGGCAACTGCATCCTGGCCCGCTGGCGCGCGGGCGGGTGATCAGCGGCGTTCAGTGCGCGCACCGCCTCGTCGATCGTCGGGTACACCGGAACGTATCGGGCAACGCCGTTTCGGTTGATCGCCTCCCGACCGTGGTAGTGCGCGCAGACGAGCAGGATCGGCACTTCCGGCCACACGCTGACATGCCAGCGGGCGCTGGTGAAGACGGTCCACGCCGATTCCGCCGGCACGTCGAGTCCGGTGACATCGACGATGACGGCGCCCGGGACGTCCAGCGCCGCTTTGATGATGACGTCGCGCAGGTTCAGGTATGAGTGACCGTCCAGCACTCCGGTGGCGACGATGACGGCTGCGGAGTCGACGGACCCGGCGGCGGTGGACAGCGCGCACTCGTGGTCAGCTGACATCGTCGGTGCTCAGATGATCGGTGTACGTGCAAGCACCGACCACCACGACGCGCGGTGGCGGGGTCGAGGTGGTTGCGGTGAATGCGGGCATGGCTGCGAGTACCCGGAATGTGCGGGTCGACCCCTTCCGCCGACGGTCGGCGTGAAATGTTCCCTGGCGTTACTTCCGGGCGGGTGCGGGTACCCGATTTTCGGCCGGAAGAGCGACAGGAAAGGAGGGTCGTCGATGCCCAAGGTGACGAAGTCGGGTCAACCGAAGGAAAGCGAACTGCCGAGCACGTTGCAGCGCTCCGATGCGAAGGCCAAGCGGACGTTCGCCAAGACCCACGATTCGGCCGCGCAGGAATACGGCGAGGGCGAGCGGGCGCACCGGGTGGCCTATAGCGCACTCAAACACAGCTATGAGAAAGTCGGCGATCACTGGGAGCCCAAGGAGCACCGTGGTCCGTCAGATGACAGAGCTCGCAGCGGTGGGCCGCGACCGCAGGGTGAGTCGGCCGAGGGAGTGAATGCCAACGCCACGAAAAAACACCTGGCCGACGTTGCCCGCCGGCTGAAGATCGCGGGACGGTCCAAGATGACCAAGCACGAATTGGTGTCTGCCATCGAAAAGGCCAACCGTCGGGAGACGCGCCGCAGTCGGTGACGCGGCCGTCGCCGAGCGCCTGCGTCGGTGACGAGTGAAAAGGGTTGTCTTGACGCCGATCACAGCTCCCGCAGTATCGGCGCCGGGTGACGCTCGGTTACCCGCGCGGAGTGAGCGCGACGATGGGGATGGGCCGTGTGGTGCGCTTCTGGTACCCGTCGTATCGGTTGGCGTTGTTCTTGTTGACCAGCTGCCACAGCCGCGCGTAATCCGGGTCGTCGGGCAGGATCGGACGGGCGGTGGCCTTCAGCCGCTTTGGGCCCACATTGATTTCGACATCCGGATGGGCCTTGAGGTTGTGATACCACCCCGGCGACCGCGGTGCCCCGCCCATCGACGCCACCACCAGGTAGTCCTTGCCGTCGCGGGCATAGCTCAGAGTGTTGGCCCGCGGCGCTCCGGTCTTGGCGCCGACGGTGTGCAACAGCAGGCTGTTGGGCAGCCCGGGGATCCGGTGCCCGATCAGCCCGTTGGTCTTCTGATACAGCAGGTCGTGCAGCTGCAGGACCTTCAGGCCGGCCTGCTCGATCGGGGACAGATGTGTCATGGGTCAATCGTGCGCGGTTTCCTCCGGCTGCGCCAACGCCGCACGTAGCAGGCGTGCCGACGCCTCGCGATCCGGATCGCGGCGCAGCAGCATGCCTTTCGCGAAGGCCAGTTTGTCGCCGGTGCGCCGCGGCACCACATGCACGTGAATGTGGAACACGGTCTGGAATGCGGCCTTGCCGTCGTTGATGGCGATGTTGTTGCCGTCGGCGTGCAGACCGGAGCGCCGCGCGGCCCGCGCGATGCGCTGCCCCAGCACCGTCAGCCCGGCAACGGTGTCCGGCGGCGTGTCGGTCAGATCCACGGTGTGCCGTTTCGGGATGACCAGGGTGTGGCCGCGGGTGAAGGGCCGGATATCCAGGAACGCCAGGTAGTCCTCGTCCTCGTGGATTCGGATGGCCGGGGCCTCACCGGCCACGATGGAGCAGAACGTGCAGGTCATGCCGCCACGTTAGCCGCCGGACGTCATGCGTTGGCGGCAGCCCATTCGGCCAGCCTGCGCTCCTGCTCTTCGGGGGTGACGTCCTCGACCCGGGTCATCACCGTCCAGCGCCTGCCGAACGGGTCGACGATGGAGGCGAACCGGTCGCCGGTGACGAACGTCTGCGGCGGCTCCCGGACGGTGGCGCCGGCTTCCACCGCCCGCGCCACCACGGCGTCGGCGTCGGCGCAGTACAACCCGATCGACTGGGTCGCGAACGCGGTGCGGTCGGGGGCGGCCAGCTGATAGGCGTCCTGCGGATCGCCGAGTTGCAGCCGTCCCGCGCCGAAGTCCAGCTCCGCGTGCGCGACGGTCCCGTCCGGGCCGTCCATCCGGCTGATCAGCGTGGCGCCGAACACGCTGGTATAGAAGTCGATCGCCGCGGCGGCGCCGTCGACGCACAGGAAGGGGGTCAGGCTGGTGTATCCCTGGGGGATCGCGGTGTTGCTCATGCCGGCCAGTTTCGTAGCCTTGAGCGCGTGGTGGCTTGGAAAAACGCGCCAGCGCCGGTGCGCGGGGTGGTGGGACGGGCGGGCAGCGTCTCGGCCTTCGAGCTGCGGCGCTGGGCGCCCTCGGATGAGGCGGCCCGATTCGTCGAGCATTTCTGGTCGGTGCGGTGGGACCGGCGGCGGGACGGACCGTTCGCCAGCGCGGTGATCACGTTCCCGGCGTTGCACCTGACCAGGGAGTGGGGCGATGATGCTGCACGGCATGGTCACCCACTGCCGAACACCCTGGTGCACGGGGTGGTGCCGCGGGTGTTCCGCACCACCATCAGCGAGCGCGGCACCGTGGTGGGGGCCAGGTTCCGGCCCGGCGGTTTCACCGCCCGGTTCGGCCGTGACGCGGCCCGGCTCACCGGACGGGTGGTTCCGGCCGACGACGAGTTATTCGGCACCGCAGTCGAATTCGGTGACGATGCGGAGACGGTGCGGAACCGGATGGATACCGCGATCGGTGCCTGCGCGCAACCACCAGATCCGGCGTACGGCTGCGTCACCGAACTGGTCGAACGGATGCAGACCGATGCCACGTTGCACAAGGTGGCACAGGTGATGGCGATATCGCCGTGGAGTGTCCGCACCACCCAACGGATGTTCGCGCACTATGTCGGGGTTCCGGTGAAATGGGTGTTGTGCCGCTACCGATTACAACAGGCCGCGCTGGAGATCGAGAGCCATCCCGGCCTGGACTTCGCCGATCTGGCCCACCGGCTGGGCTGGTATGACCAGGCGCACTTCATCAACGATTTCCGGGTCATGCTGGGCTGCACGCCCGGTGAGTACGCCACCACGCACGGCCCCTGAGCGCTAACGTTGCCCCGATGAGCGATATCGCGTTCGCCGGAGCGGCCGAGCACGCCCGCATGCTGGCCGCCGGTACTGTCACCGCGCCGGACCTGGTGGAACTCTATCTGTCCAGGATCGCTCGGATCGATCCAGAAATCCGTTCATACCGTGTGGTTTTCGCCGATTCGGCGCGCGCACAGGCGGTGGCCGCCCAGGCCCGGTTGGACGCGGGGGAGCGGCTGCCGCTGCTCGGCGTGCCGATCGCCATCAAGGACGACACCGATATCGCGGGTGAGGTGACCACCTACGGCAGCAGCGCGCACGGGCCCGCGGCGACCGCCGACGCGGAGGTGGTGCGGCGGCTGCGGGCGGCGGGTGCGGTACTGCTGGGCAAGACGTCGGTACCGGAGATGATGATCTGGCCGTTCACCGAGACGCTCACCTTCGGCGCGACCCGCAATCCGTGGAACCGGGACTTCGCGCCGGGCGGCAGCAGTGGGGGCAGCGGCGCGGCGATGGCCGCGGGGTTGGCCTCGCTGGCACTGGGATCCGATGGGATGGGCTCGATTCGGGTGCCGTCCACGTGGTGTGGACTGTTCGGGATCAAACCACAGCGCGGCCGGGTGCCTGCGGCGGCGCCCGAGCACTCCTGGTGTGGCCTGGTGGCGAACGGACCCATCGCGCGCACGGTGGCGGATGCCGCGCTGTTCCTCGACGTCACCGCACCCGGCGGCGATTTCGTGGCCGCGGCGGCTCGGCCCCCGGGTCGGCTGCGGATCGCCGTCAGCCTCAAGACGCCGCCGGGAGTGATCGCACGGGTCGGGGCCGCGCAGAAGGCTGCCGTGCGTGAAGCCGTGGCGTTGCTGCGCGAAATGGGTCATGACGTCCTCGAGCGCGACCCGGACTATCCGGCCGGCGTGGCGTACCGGCATGCGTTGCCGCGGTACTTCCGCGGTGTGTACGAGGATGTCCGCGCGTTGCCGCACCCGGACCGGCTGGACTCCCGGACAAGGGCTTTCGCGCGGATCGGCGGTCTGATCCCGCCGCGCCGGATGGCCGCGATCCTGGCCGCCGAACCGGCCATCGCCGCGCGGGTGCTGTCCATCTTCGATGACGTCGACGTCGTCCTCACGCCCGGCGCGGCCACCGGGCCGTCCAAGATCGGCGCCTACCAACGGCGCGGTGCGGTCTCGACGCTGGCGCTGGTGGCCGGCCGGGTGCCGTTCCAGGCGATGTGCAATGTCACGGGGCAGCCCGCGGCGGTGGTGCCGTGGGGGCTGGACCGCGACGGTGTGCCGACGTCGATCCAGCTGATGGGCCGGCCGTCCGGCGAGGCGACGCTGTTGTCACTGGGCGCGCAGATCGAGGCGGCCCGGCCCTGGGCGCACCGGCGGCCGCCCGGGCACACTGAGTCCCATGGGACTTTTCGGTAGCGCAAGCGAGGGTGATCTACAACGGCGGGTCGAGGAACTCGAACGCCGGGTGGCGGCACTGGAGCGGGCGGTGGGCAGGGCCGTGCCGCCGCGACCGATCGGGGACGCCAACGACACCTGGGCGAGTGCGGTGGTCCGCGATCTTGCCCTGCAGGGAAAGAAGATCGAGGCAATCAAGGTGCTCCGTTCGGAGACCGGGCTGAGCTTGAAGGAAGCCAAGGACATCGTGGACCGGCTGGGTTAGCGGGTTTAGCAACGTCTGGTGGCCGATGCAACGTCGAATCCTGTTGTGCGCGTGAATCTGTGGACAAATCGGTGACTGTGGATAACGTCCGAACTTGTCGGTGACTCGTACTAATGTTCGAGGCGTGGAGGTTGTGGTCGATCTGATGGTGGTGCTGGACAGACTGTCCGACACCATCTTTGACAACGCCTCGGTTACCGAGCTGTTGGAGGTCCAGTCCGCGCTGGAGCAGGTGTACCGGCGGGTGCCTGCGGTTCAGCACCGGGTGATGGCGGCGGTGAAAACACAGTCCGGCCCCGGTGAGCTGGGGGCGCGCAGCTGGGCCGATGCGTTGGGTATCCGGTTACGCCTGTCGAACAAGGAGGCCGGGCGCCGGCTGGCCGAGGGGGAACTGCTGGCCCCGCGCCGCACGGTGACCGGACAGGCGTTGGCGCCGGTGTATCCGGCCACCTCGGCCGCCCAAGCCCGCGGTGAACTGACGAGCGAGCACGTCCGGATCATCACCAGAACCATGAAGAAACTGCCGCCGTACGTGGATGAGCCGGCCCGTGCCGATGCCGAGGCGCTGCTGGCCTCGTACGCGGCGGTGTATGACCCGGACACGCTGCGCCGGTTGGCCAAGCATCTGCTTGACGTCATCGACCCGGACGGTCCCGAACCCAATGACGACGACATCGCCGAGCGCCGCGAAGACCGCCGCACGTTCGTGCTGGAGCCCCAAGACGACCAAGGGATGAGCGATTTTCATGGCACGGTCACTCCGGAGGGTCGGGCTTATCTGGAACCGATCTTCGGCAAGCTGGCCGCACCGGGGATGTGCAATCCCGAAGATGACACCCCCTGCACCACCGGAACTCCGTCAGCCGAGGTGATCGAGGTCGACACCCGCACCCGGGGGCAACGTCAACACGACGCTCTGGTCACCATCGCCCGCGATGCGTTGATGTCCGGCGGGTTGGGTCAACACAACGGGTTGCCGGTCACCGTGGTCCTGGGTGCCATCGCTGCAGAGTTCGAGGCCGGCACCGGACAAGCCATCACCGCGGCCGGGTCGCGAGTGCCGATGCGCGACGCGATCCGGCTGGCGTCGCATTCACTGCTGTGCCTGGCGGTGTTCGACGAGGTGTCCGGGCGGCCGTTGTATTTCGGGCGCACCAAACGCTGTGCCACCGCCGATCAGCGGCTGGTACTCACCTACCGGGACCGGGGCTGCACCTACCCGGGGTGCCGAGTGCCGGCCTACGGCTGCCAGGTCCATCACGCCAAACGCGGCTTCGCCCAAAACGGCCAGACCAATATCGACGAACTCGTACTCGCGTGTGGACCGCACAACCGCCTCGTCAAAGAAGACGCCTGGACCACCGTCATCAACAAGGACGGCAGGGTCGAATGGATCCCACCCCTGGCACTGGACACCGGCCAAGCCCGCACCAACATCTACCACCACCCGGAAACCATCGTGGGTGACAAGTACCCCGGCAGGACGGCCAGGCCGGATGCGCCGCCGGGCACCGCCGCGTGATCAGCCCGCCTCGACCTCGGCCTTGATTCGGTTGAGGGTGGTGGTCATGTCCCGGATGTTGCGCCGGGTCCGCAACTGGCCGCCGAAGAGGCCGAACACGGTGTCGAGTAACCCGGGGGTCATCCGGAAGGACTCGGTGACATCGGTGCCGCCGGCCGAAGGCGAAAGGGCGTAGTGCCAGTTGTTCACCGGCTTGTCGCCGGCCAGCACCTCGAAGCCGAACTCGCGTCCGGCCTCGCACGCGGTGACGCGGCATGTCGTCCAATACACCGGTCCGATCTCGTTGCGCTTGACGTGACCGCGGAACTTGGCGCCGAGCGCCGGGCCGGTCGCGCCGTCGAGCCACTCGGAGTCGAATACCTCCGGCGAGTACTTCGGGGTGTTGCGGATATCCGCGATCAGGTTCCACACCTGATCGGCCGGCGCGTTCATGTGTACGGTCACCGAAGCTTCCATGGCGCGATCCTAGTCGGCCAGGGCCGACTGCCAGGCCGCAAGTTTGTCGGCGAACCGCATGGTCTGGGCGGGACTGGTCGACGGCAGTCGGACGGCCGGGACTGCCGCGTCACCCACCAGGTGGC
Organism: Mycobacterium sp. BMJ-28; assembly: GCF_054404835.1. Lineage (NCBI taxonomy): Bacteria > Bacillati > Actinomycetota > Actinomycetes > Mycobacteriales > Mycobacteriaceae > Mycobacterium > Mycobacterium sp. BMJ-28. The sequence continues at coordinate 1,465,186 of NZ_CM136783.1, forward strand.
GGAAGTTCGCCTCGGCGGCCGCGCCGTTGAACACCACCCGCTCGATGCCCGGGTGGTCGGCGAAGAATCCGGCAAAATCGTTGGGCACCATGGTATCCCGCCGCACCGCGGAGTCCAGGCTGCCCTCGCGCACGCAACACCGCAGCACATCCCAGACCGCGACGCCGTGACCGAGCAGCGCCTGCACCCGGTCGGGGTAGGGCGCATCGGCGGCAAACCCGAACACCGCGCCGGTGATCCGCCAGAACGCGTTGCGCGGATTGCCGTAGTACTCACCCACGGCCAGTGACATGACGCTGGGCATGTTGCCGCAGATCAGCACGCGGGCATCGGGAGCGGCCAGTGGAGGCAGCCCGTGCAGCAGGTCGGTCATTCCGGCCACGATCTCACAATGACGATCGCATACCGCTACGTTGACCTCGTGGACTCTCCAGACTTCGCCGAACTGCTCGACGGGCTCGAGGGCGATGCGCGTGCCGAACGTGCCGAACTGATCCCCTGGTTGCTGGAGCGCGGGATCACCGCCGAGCAGATCCGTGATTCGTACGCGCCACTGCTGCTGGCCTCGCGCCGGGTGCTCGGAGACGATGGAACGCTGGTGTCGGCCCGCGAGATCAGTGAGTCGGCCGGTATCGACCTCGCGCTGCTCGGGCGGATTCAGCGGGCCGTCGGATTGCCGGTGTCCGAGGATCCCGATGCCCGGGTCCACCCCAAAGTGGACGGCGAAATCGCTTCTTATATCCGCAAGTTCACCGATATCGGCTTCGACGAGGACCGGATCGTGGAGGTGGTCCGGGTGATCGCCGACGGCCTGAGCAAGGCCGCCGAGGCCATGCGGTACACCGCGTTGCTGGCGATGATGTCGGCCGGCGCGAGCGAACTCGATATCGCCAAGGGCTCCGAAGCCATGCTCATGCAGGTGGAGCCGCTGTTCGGCCCGATGCTGCACGACATGCTGCGCCTGCAGTTGCGTCACACCATGGAGACCGAGGCCGTCACCGCCGGGGAACGGGCCCAGGGCCTGCCGCTGCCCGGTGCCCGGTCGGTCGCGGTCGGCTTCGCCGATCTGGTCGGCTTCACCCGCCTCGGCGAGGCGGTGCCACCGGAAGAACTGGAGGACCTGGCGCATCGCCTGGTCCAGCTGGCCCACGAGGTGGTGGCCCCGCCGGTGCGTTTCGTCAAGTCGATCGGTGACGCGGTGATGCTGGTCAGCCCGGAGCCCGCGCCGCTTTTGGCGGCCATGCTGGCCCTGATCGAGGCCACCGAGGCAGGAGACGACTTCCTGCGGCTGCGGGCCGGGGTGACCACCGGCATGGCGGTGAACCGCACCGGCGACTGGTTCGGCAGCCCGGTCAACCTGGCCAGCCGGATCACCGGCGCCGCCCGGCCGGGTTCGGTGCTGGTGTCCGAAGCCGCCCGCGACGCCATCGGTGACAGCGCCGGGTTCGAATGGTCCTTCGCCGGCGCACGCAGGCTCAAGGGCATCAAGGACGACACCAAACTGTTCCGGGCGCGACGGCTAGCGGATCGGTGAAAAGCGGCGCAGCCGCAAGCTGTTGGTCACCACGAACACCGAGCTGAACGCCATGGCCGCGCCCGCGATCAGGGGGTTCAACAGCCCCAGTGCGGCCAACGGCAGCGCGGCGACGTTGTAGGCGAACGCCCAGAACAGGTTGGCTTTGATGGTGCCCAGGGTGGCCCGGGACAACCGGATCGCGTCCGCGGCGGCCCGCAGATCGCCGCGCACCAGGGTCAGATCCGAGGCTTCGATCGCGACATCGGTGCCGGTCCCCATGGCCAACCCGAGATCGGCCTGCGCCAGCGCGGCGGCGTCGTTCACCCCGTCACCGACCATCGCCACCACCGCACCGCCGGCCTGCAACCGCTTGATCTCGGCCACCTTGCCGGCGGGCAGCACCTCGGCCACCACCCGCTCGATACCCAGTTGCGCGGCAACGGTTTCCGCGGCACCACGATTGTCACCGGTCAGCAGTACCGGAGCCAGGCCCAGCGCCCGGAACTGTGCGATCGCCTCGGCGGCGGTGTCCTTGATGGTGTCGGAGACGACGATCACCGCGCGGATCCGTCCGTCGGCGGCCACCCACACCGCGGTGGCCCCCTGTGCCTCGGCCGTTTCCGCGGCGGCGCGCAGTTCAGCGGGCACCGGCAGCGCCCAGTCCTCGGACAGCCAGGTGACCCGTCCCGCGGCCACCGCCCGGTCGTCGACGACGCCGGAGACACCGAGACCACCGTGATTCTCGAACCCGGACACCGCGGGCAGCGGGCCGCCGGCGTAGTCGGCGATCGCGCGGGCGATCGGATGCTCGGAGGCGTGCTCCAATGCGCCCGCCAGCCGGACGATCTCGGCCTGCGCGTCACCCTCTGCGACATGGACGGCGACCACCGACATCTGACCGGTGGTGACCGTCCCGGTCTTGTCCAGCACCACGGTGTCGATGCGCCGGGTCGACTCCAGCACCTGCGGCCCCTTGATCAGGATGCCCAGTTGAGCACCCCGGCCGGTGCCGACCAGCAATGCGGTCGGGGTGGCCAAGCCCAGCGCGCACGGGCAGGCGATGATCAGCACCGCGACGGCGGCGGTGAACGCGGCCGCCACCGAGCTGCCGCTGACCAACCAGCCGGCCAGGGTCAGCACTGCCAGCCCGATCACGATCGGCACGAAGATCGCCGACACCCGATCGGCCAGCCGCTGCACGTCGGCCTTACCGCTCTGCGCCTCCGATACCAGCCGGGCCATCTGTGCCAGCTGGGTGCCGGACCCGATCTGGGTGGCCCGCACCTCGATCCGGCCGCCGACGTTGACGGTCGCCCCGACCACGGTGTCACCGGGGCCGACCTCCACCGGCACCGGCTCGCCGGTCAGCATCGACGCGTCGACCGCCGAGGTTCCTGCCGTCACCGTGCCGTCGGTGGCGATCTTCTCGCCCGGCCGCACCACGAACACATCACCGACCGCGAGGTGCGCGATCGGGATGCGGGTCTCGGTGCCGGACGGCGCGTCGCCACGCAGCACCGCCACATCCTTGGCGCCCATGTCGAGCAGTGCCCGCAGCGCCGCACCGGACTTGCGCTTGGCGCGTGCCTCGAAATACCGCCCGGTGAGCAGGAAGGTGGTGACGGCCGCGGCCACCTCGAGATAGAGATGCGGTTCGCCGCCGCGGGACACCCACTCGAATTGCATCTTCATGCCGGGCATTCCGGCGTGAGTGAAGAACAACGCCCATACCGACCAGAGGTACGCGGCGCCGACGCCGACCGAGATGAGGGTGTCCATCGTCGCCGCGCCGTGGCGCAGATTGGTCCACGCCGCCCGGTGGAACGGCCACGCCCCCCACACCACGACCGGCGAGGCGAGCGTGAACGCCAGCCACTGCCAGTTGGTGAACTGCAGCGCAGGGATCATCGAACACGCGACCACCGGGATGCTCAGGGCGGCGCTGATCAGCAGCCGCTGCCGCCACGGCGCAGACTCGTCCCGCTCGTCCGGCTCGGTGGCGGCCGCCGGTTCCGGAGCAGGCAAGGCGGCCGTATAGCCCGTCGCCTCAACCGCGGCGACCAGCTGGTCGGGGCTGACGGTGTCGGGGAATTCCACCCTGGCCTGCTCGGTGGCGAAGTTGACGCTGGCCTGCACGCCGTCGATGCGGTTGAGCCGCTTCTCGATTCGTGCTGCACACGATGCGCACGTCATCCCGCCGACGTCGAGGGTGAGGGTACTCATGCCGCGTACGCGATGTCGTATCCGCAGTCCTCGATGGCCGCGGCCACCGCGTCGGCATCGGGGCCGCCGCCCACCGTGACGGTGCCCGCGGTGAGGTCGACGTCCACGGAGGTGACTTCGGGCAGCGCCCGCACCGCAGTGGTGATGGCCGAGACGCAGTGGCCGCAACTCATACCCTCGACATGGAGAACGATGTTCATGACGCCATGATATACCGGTAGGGGGTATGGGTAAATGGGCACGTACGGCTTGAAGGTTGTGAGGAGACAGACATGGTGAAGACGGCGGCAGTGCTCGCGGTGGCGGTCGGTGTGCTGGTGGCGGGTTGTACCAATCAGCCCAGTCCGGCGAACGGGGACGGGCACACCGGTCAGGGACACACCAGCTCGGCCGCGAGTCCGGCGCCGGCGAGCGCGGACGCGGCGGCGCACAACGACGCCGACGTGATGTTCGCCCAGATGATGATTCCGCACCACACCCAGGCTGTGCAGATGAGCGACATCCTGCTGGCCAAACAGGGCGTCGACCCGCGCGTCGTGCAGCTCGCCACCGAGATCAAGGCCGCTCAGGCCCCCGAGATCGCGCAGATGCAGGGTTGGTTGACATCCTGGGGCAGCCCGGCGATGGCACCGATGAACCACGATTCGATGCAGGGCATGGTGTCCGCGCAGGACATCGAGACGCTGCGCAATGCGCCCGGCCCGGCGGCCGCCAAGCTCTACGTCACGCAGATGATCGCTCACCACGAGGGCGCCATCACGATGGCTCAGGACGAGATCGCCAAGGGGCAATACGGCCCGGCCATCGCGTTGTCCCATGCCATCGTCGATACCCAGCAGAAGGAGATCGACACCATGAGGTCGATCCTCACCACGTTGTAGAACCGGTCACTGGGGCGCGACGGTGATGCCCTCCGACGGCTGGACGATGACGAAACCCTGACCGGCGAAGGCAACCTGCAGTGCCTCGCCGGATCCACGACCGATCAGCGCCCCGGCCTTGAAGCTGGTCTTCAGCGTGGTCTGCAGGTTGGCCGACCACGCCACCACCGCATTGGTGTCGGCGAAGGTGGGCGCCTCGGCGGCGTCGAGCACGACCGGCGGCCCGTCGGTGGTCAGCGCCACCCAGCCGGTGCCGCGCAACGTGGTGTTGAACAGGCCGCCGGTGGCGATGCTGCCGCCTTTGACCCGCTCGATGTTCCAGTTCAGGCTCGAAGAGAAGGCCAGCACATTCTTGCCGCTGATCGACAGGCCGGAGTTGTTCAGATGCAGCAGGTGCACATCGAAGGATTGCTCGGCGAGAAACACATCGCCCTGTCCGGCCACCCGCATCAGCGGCAGGCCCTCACCCGTCAGCGCCTTCTTGAGGAACTTCCCGGCGCCGCCGCCTTCATAGGCGAACTCGACATTGCCCTGATAGGCCACCATCGCGCCCTGTCGGGCCAGGAACGGTTCCCCGACGCGCACCCGGAGCAACTTCTTGTTCTGGTTGGCGACCGCGGCCGATTCCTTCTCGCTGAAACGGCCGTCGACCAGGTCGCCGGTGATGCCGCTGAAGCCGTCACCGGCCGGGGTGGGCACCGGCTGCGGCTGCTGCTGCACGGGCGGCGCGCCCAATGGTGCGGCGTGCACCTGTCCTTGGTGTGAGACCTGATCGGTCCACTTCTGTCCGTCCCACCACCGGTATTCGAACCGGCCTTCGGGGTCGCGCAGCCACTGACCGCTCACCGTGTCTCCTCAGGTCGCCAGAGTTTTGGTACTCAAGCCACCTTAGGCTGGCATCCTTTTCCCATGGCAGGCGACGAGGTCGATCGGGTGCGGGCGAAGAGCGCGTTGGCGGTGGTCCGGCAACATCCGGGCATGGTGTTGTTCCTGCTGTCGCCGGCCATCGCGGCGGTGGCCGCGGTGTGGTGGCTGGCAGGCAGCGGTTGGGCGGCCCTGTTGTTTGTCGCCCTGGTGCTGGCCGGCGGCGCCGCCGCGTGGCTCAAGCGCTGACGACATCACCCGGGCGTTCACTGTCGGTGAACCGTGCTCTTTTGCGGTTGTAACGGTGTAATCATGTAATCATGAAGACACATCATCATCATCGTCACGCCACCCATGACGCCGCAGAGGCCGTCGACTGGTTCGCCGGCCGGCTGCCCGACGGCTGGTTCGCGGGGGACCCGGACGTCGTGGTCGACCGAGAAGAAATCACCGTCGTCGGCAGGTTGCCCGACGCCGACGGCGACGAGAGCGCCTCCCGAGTCTCGGGCCGGGCGGCGAAGTTCCGGGAGGAGACCCGCGGCGAACGGATGCGGATCGCCGACGAGGCGCAGGACCGCTTCGGTCGCAAGGTGTCCTGGGGTGTCCAGGCGGGTGCGGAACGAATCCTGTTCACCCACTTGGCGGTACCGGTGATGACGCGCCTGCGCCAGCCCGAGCGTCAGGTGCTCGACACCCTGGTCGACGCAGGCGTGGCCCGGTCCCGCTCCGATGCGCTGGCCTGGTCGGTGCGGCTGGTGGGCGAGCACACCGACGAGTGGCTGTCCAAGCTGCGAGCGGCGATGACAGCCGTGGACGATCTGCGCGCCGAGGGGCCCGGACTCTGACGCTGCCCGATGGTGCCGCGGCGTGCGACGCTTGACTGTGAGCAAGCACATACGTCCTGCGGCGTTCGGATCGGCGTACCGGATCCGTCCAATGTAGGGATGTGGTGGCGCCGGGTATCCCGGCCTGAGGCGAATGAGGTTTCCGATGTCAGGGCCGACGGTGCCGGACGCCGACAACGCGCCGGTGCAGACCGATCGGCTGCTGTTGCCCGGCCGGACGTGCTGGCAGTCGGCTCCGGCCGACCGGTTCGCGCCCATCGTCGATGGTGCCGAATATCTGTTCCAGGTGAAATCCGCGATGTTGCGCGCCCGGCACCGGATCATGTTGATCGGCTGGGACTTCGATTCCCGGATGACCTTCGAAGCGGGCCGGGCTACGTTGCCTGGGCCCAACCAGCTCGCGCACTTCCTGCTCTGGATGATGTGGCGGCAGCCCAAGCTGCAGGTGTACGTGCTCAAGTCGAATCTCCGTCTGCTGCCCGCGTTCGACCCGTTCTGGTTCGGCCTGGTGCCGGTGACGCTGCTGAACAACCTCACCTCGGCACGCATGCATCTGGCCGTGGACGGGGCCCGGCCCACCGGTGCGGTGCATCACCAGAAGATCGTCGTCGTCGATGACGCCGTGGCGTTCTGCGGCGGCATCGATCTCACCCTCGGGCGGTGGGACACCCGCGCCCATTCGCGCGACGATCCCGGCCGGCGGGCCACCGGTGCACCGTACGGGCCCCGCCACGAGGTGGCCGCGGTCGTCGACGGCCCGGCCGCCCGGATCCTGGCCGAGCAGGCGCGCGATCGCTGGGGCGCGGCCACCGGCCGCACGCTGCCCGCGCTCGCGCCGGGACCGTCGGCCTGGCCGCGCCGCTGTCACCCGGCCTTGCGAGACGTCGAGGTCGGGATCGCCCGCACGCTGCCGGCATTCGCGACCCGCCAGGAGGTTCGCGAGGTCGAGGCGCTGAACCTGGCCGCGATCGCCGCGGCGCGCCACCTCATCTACCTGGAGAACCAGTATCTGGCCGCGCGTGGCCTGGCCGACGCCCTCGCGGAGCGGCTGCGCGAACCCGACGGCCCGGAGGTGGTGATCGTGCTGCCGCGCACCTCCGAGAGCCGCCTGGAGCACGAGTCGATGGACAGCGCGCGTGAACGTCTGGTTCGCCGGCTCTGGGAGGCCGACGTGCACGGTCGGTTCGGTGTCTACTGGCCGGCCGTCCCGGGTGGCGCGTCGGTGTACGTGCATTCCAAGGTCATGGTGGTCGATGACCGGTTCCTGCGGATCGGCTCGTCGAATCTGAACAACCGATCGCTGGGCTTCGACAGTGAGTGCGATCTGGCGCTGGAGGCCCCGGCCGAGGGGCGTGACGATATCCGCAGCCACATCGACCATCTGCGAGCCGATCTGCTGGCCGAGCATCTCGGGGTGCCGATCGAGACCTTGCGCGCCGAAGTGGACCGCCACGGGTCCGTCGTCGCGGCCATCGAGGCGCTGCGCGGCACCGGCCGGTCCTTGCGCAGGTTCACCGAATACATGGTGTCGGCGGACGCGGGCCCGTTCGGTGAGAACGACCTGATGGATCCGGCACACGTACCCGCTTCGGTGTCGAGCAGTGTGTGCTCGCTGGTCACCGGCGCGGTCACCTGGCCCCTGACCCGAGCGGCACCCGAGGTGTTGTCCGCCGTCGAGACGCTCGCCCGTCTGGTCGGTGTCCGGCTGCCCGCAGGCGGTTAGTCAGGACAGTGTCATCGCCCAGTACTCGCCGCGCGCCGCCAGCAGTTCGGCATGGGTACCCTGCTCGACGATGCGGCCGGCGTCCAGCACCACGATCCGATCGGCGTCGCGGATGGTGGACAACCGGTGCGCGACGATGAAACTGGTCCGGTCCCTGCGCAACTCGGCCATCGCCTGCTGGATCAGCAACTCGGTGCGGGTGTCCACCGAACTGGTCGCCTCGTCCAGGATCAGTAGCTGGGGGCGTGCCAGCACCGCACGGGCGATGGTGATCAACTGCCGCTCGCCGGCGCTGAGCCGGCCGCCGTCCTCGCCGACCCTGGTGTGGTAACCGTTGGGCAGGGTGGCCACGAACCGGTCGACGAACGCGGCGCGAGCGGCCTCGTGCACCTCGTCGGGGCCGGCATCGGGACGGCCGTAGGCGATGTTGTCGTAGATGCTGGCGCCGAACAGCCAGGTGTCCTGCAGCACCATGCCGATCCGCGAGCGCAGCGCGGCACGCGGCATCGCGGTGATGTCGGTGCCATCCAGCAGGATCCGGCCGGAATCCACGTCGTAGAACCGCATCAGCAGGTTCACCAGCGTGGTCTTGCCTGCCCCGGTCGGCCCCACGATCGCGACCGTCGTCCCGGGTTCGGCGACCAGGGAGAGGTCGTGCAGCACCGGGGCGCCCGGGCGGTAACCGAAACTGACCCGGTCGAACTCCACCCGGCCGGCGGCCGGGCCCACGGCGGGTACGGGCGCGGGATCGGCGGCCTCCTCGGGGGCATCCAGTACGTCGAAGATCCGTTCGGCGCTGGCGATTCCGGATTGCAGCGTGTTGTACATGGCGGCCACCTGGGTCAGCGGCTGGTTGAACTGGCGCACGTACTGGATGAACGCCTGGATGCTGCCGAGGGTGATCTGACCGGTGGCCACCTGCATACCGCCCACCACCGCCACCGCCACGTAACTGATGTTGCCGACGAAGGTGGTGGCCGGTCCGACCAGCCCGGACAGGAACTGCGCGCCGGTGCTGGAGCGGTACACGTCGGCGTTGTATCCGGCGAACTGCGCCGAGGCGTGATCGCGGTGGCCGTAGGTCTTGACGATGGTGAAACCGCTGTAGGTCTCCTCGATGTGCGCGTTGAGCTTTCCGGTGTTGGTCCACTGCGCGACGAACAGTTTCTGCGACCGGCGGGTGATGGCGCGGGTCGCCAGCAGTGACAGCGGCACAGTCAACACGGTGAGCAGTGCCAGCAGCGGTGAGATCGTCAGCATCATCACCAGTACGGCGATGACCGTCAGCACCGCGGTGAGCAGCTGACTGATCGACATCGCCAGCGAGGAGGCGACATTGTCGACGTCGTTGGTCACCCGGCTGAGCAGTTCACCGCGCTGGCGGGCATCCACGTAGGACAGCGGCAGGCGGTGCACCTTGTCCTCGATCTCGGCGCGCAAGGTGGCGACGGTGCGCTGCACCACCACATTGAGGATCCGGGCCTGAACCCAGACCACCAGCGCGGCAATGAGATACAACCCCAGAGCCAGCAGCAGGGTGCGGCCCACCGCGCCGAAATCGACACCGCGGCCCGGCACCACGTTCATTCCGGACAGCAGGTCGGCGAAGGTGTCCTGGCCGCGGTCCCTTGCCGCTTCGATCGCCTGCTGCTTGCTGATACCGGCGGGCAGGCCGCGCCCGATCACCCCGTTGAACAACAGATCGGTGGCGTGGCCGAGGATGCGCGGACCGATCACCCCGATGGCGATCCCGCACATGCCCAGGGCGATGACCGCGGACGCCAGACCGCGTTGCGGGATCAGCCTTCTCAGCAGCCGCAGCGCCGACCCCCGGAAATCCCTGGACCGGGCGGCCGGCGGCTGCGGCATCCCGCGCATCGGGCGGGTCACGCCGTCACCGACTGCGATTCGACGAATTCGACGTACTCGGGGCAGTCCCGCAGCAGCGAGTCGTGGGTGCCCGCACCGACGACGCGGCCGGCGTCGATGACGATCACCTGATCGGCGCCGGCCACGGTGGAGACCCGCTGCGACACGATGATCACCGTCGCGTCCGCCGATGTCTCACGCAGTGCCGCACGCACCCGCGCGTCGGTGCGCACATCGAGGGCGGAGAACGCATCGTCGAACAGATACACCGCCGGCCGGCGGATCACCGCGCGGGCGATGGCAAGCCGCTGGCGCTGACCACCGGAGAAGTTGATGCCGCCCTGCGCCACCCGCATCTGCAGACCATCGGGGTCGGCCCGCACGAAATCGTCGGCGGCCGCTACCTGCAAGGCCGCCCACATCTCGTCCTCGGTGGCCGCACTGCGCCCGTAGCGCAGATTGTCCGCGACCGTCCCGGTGAACAGATAGCCCCGTTGCGGTACCAATCCAATTGCCGACCAGAGGGTTTCGGTGTCGTAGTTGCGGATGTCGTGGCCGTCGACCAGCACCGCCCCCGCAGTGACGTCGTACTGCCGGCACAGCAGCGACACCAGCGTCGACTTGCCCGAACCGGTGCTGCCGACGATCGCGGTCACGGTGCCCGGGCGCGCGGTCAGCGAGATCCCTTGCACCACCGGCCGGTCGGCGCCCGCGTAGCTGAAGGTCGCCGCACGCAGCGTGATCTCGCCGCGCACCGCATCGACGCGCACCGGATCGGCCGGATCGGTGATCTGCGCGCATGTGCCGAGCACCTCGGAGATGCGCTCGGCGCAGGCCGAAGCGCGGGGCAGCAGCACCAGCAGCAGAGTGGCCAGCAGTACGGCCATCAGGATCTGCATGAAGTAGGCCAGGAACGCGATCAGGGAGCCGACCTGCATACCGCCGGCGTCGATGCGATGGCCCCCGAACCAGATCAGCGCGACGCTGGAGACGTTGATCACCAGGGTGGTCACCGGCAGCATCAGCGCCTGCCACCGCCCCGCGGTGATCGCGGTATCGGCCAGCGCCTGGTTGGCCTCGTCGAACCTGCTGCGCTCCAGGGATTCCCGCGCGAACGCCCGGACCACCCGGATGCCGGACAACTGTTCGCGCATCACCCGATTGATGCCGTCGATGAGTCGCTGCATGGAGCGGAAGATCGGCATCAGCTTGCGGATCACGAGAAAGTTGGCCAGTGCCAGCACCGGCACGCTGACCGCCAGCAACCAGGACAGGCCGGCGTTCTGATGCACGGCCATCGCGATACCGCCGACGCCCATGATCGGCGCGGTGATGAGCATCGTGGACGTCATCTGCACCAGCAGCTGGATCTGCTGCACGTCGTTGGTGGTACGGGTCAACAACGTCGGCGCACCGAATCGCGCCGTCTCGGTGGTCGAGAAGCCGAGCACATGGTGAAAGATCACCGATCGCAGATCGCGGCCGAAGCCGACACTGGCCCGTGAACCGAAGAACACCGCGCCCACCGCGCACAGCACCTGCATGGCGGTCACCCCGAGCATCACCGCGCCCAGCCGCATGATGGCGCCGGTATCGCCCTTGGCGACGCCTTCGTCGATGATGTCGGCATTGATCGTCGGCAGGTACAGCGACGCCAGGGTGCTGATCACCTGCAGTACCGCCACGATGGTGAGCAGCCCGCGGTAGGGCCGCACATACCGTCGCAGCAACGCCCAGAGCATCTGGCTACTGTCGCATACCCTCCTGTGCCCGCCCATTATTGGCCCGAGACACGAAAAGGCAGGTCAATGCGCATGTCAGCGGTTCTCGGCCGGGCTGCCGCTACAGTGCATGTCGTGACCCCAAGACGAGGCCACCGCCGATTCAGCGGTCCCGCGAAAACGTTGGTCCTGGTGACCGCCGCGGCCGCCGCGATCCCGCTGGTTGCCGCCTGCTCCGGTTCGGACACCCCGGACTCGCCGCAGGTGCCCTCCAGCACCGCCGCCGCGCCGGCGGCCAAACACGGCCCGTTGTTTCCCGAATGCGGCGGTGTCACCGATCAGACCATCGCGCAGCTGACCAAGGTGACCGGCCTGGTCAACACGGCGCGCAACTCGGTGGGATGCCAGTGGCTGGCCGGTGGCGGCATCGTCGGCCCGCATTTCTCGTTCACCACGTTCCGTGGCAGCCCGATCGGGCGCGAACGTAAGACCGAGGAGCTGTCCCGGGCCAGCGTCGACGACGTCACCATCGAAGGCCACAACGGCTTCGTGGCGGTCGGGGAGGATCCGGCGCTCGGCAAGAGCCTGTGTGAGATCGGCATCCAGTTCGACGACGACTTCATCGAATGGTCTGTCAGCTTCGCCGAGAAGCCGTTCCCCGATGCCTGTGATGTCGCCAAGGAACTGGCCCGTCAATCGATTGTGAACGCCAAATGATCCGCAGTGTGCGCGCCGTGCTGGCCGCGACGGCCGCGGCCGCCGTGTTGCTGGCCGGCTGCTCCTCGACGGTGGACGGCACCGCGGTGAAGGCCGGTTCCGGCGATGTGCCGCGCAACGACGACTCCCAGAAGACCTACCCCAACCTGCTCAAGGAATGCGACGTCCTGACCGAGGACATCCTGGCCAAGACGGTCGGGGCCGACCCGCTGGACATCCAGAGCACCTTCGTCGGTGCGGTGTGCCGCTGGCAGGCGGCCAACCCGGCCGGCCTGATCGACATCACCCGGTTCTGGTTCGAGCAGGGCAGCCTGGACAACGAGCGCAAAGTGGCCGACAACCTGAAGTATCAGGTCGAGAGTCGCGCCGTGGCAGGCGTGCCGTCGATCGTGATGAAGAACCCGGCCGCCAACGGTGCGTGCGGGGTGGCCAGCGATGCCAGCGGTGTGGTCGGGTGGTGGGTGAACCCGCAGACGCCCGGTATCGACGCCTGTGCGATGGCGCTCAAGCTGATGGAGCTGACGCTCGCCACCAGCTCCTGACTATCGGGGCACGTGGAAGTCGACCAGGGCGGCGGCGCCCAGTTCCAGCTGATCCCACGGTTTTTCGTGCCGTAGCAGCGCCAGCGCCGACGTCGGGTACTTGTGGTGGATGTCCTCGACCGCCTCCGCGGAGCTGTCCGGCCCGGCCAGCCCCAGCGCCAGCGATGACATCACCGGCTCGTGCCCGATCAGCAGCAGGGTGCCGATCTCGTCGTCGACACCGTTGATCTCCGCCAGCGCGATCCCCGGTGTGGCGTCGTAGAGCCGGTCGACGAACTGCACCGGTGCGTCGATCTCGGTGCGGGCCAGGGTCTGCCGGGTCCGCGTCGCGGTGGAGCACAGCACCGAGTCGATCCCCGGTGCGTGCGCGCGCAGCCAATCCCCGGCCAGCGCGGCCTCCCGGATGCCGCGCGGGGCCAGCGGACGGTCGTGGTCGGGCACCCCCGACGGGTAATCCGATTTCGCGTGCCGCAGCAGGATCAGCGTCTTCATGAGGACACCCTACGGTTTGTGGAACGGCGGGCCGATGCGCTTCCCGGGACTTGTCGGCGGTCGAACCTAGACTTCCCGTCATGCGTTTCCTGCACACCGCCGACTGGCAGCTCGGTATGACGCGGCACTTCCTGAGTGCCGGCGGAGCCGACGCACAGCACCGCTACTCGGCGGCCCGCCGGGAGGCGGTGGCGGGGCTCGGTGCGCTGGCCGCCGAGACCGGGGCCGAATTCGTGGTGGTCGCCGGTGACGTGTTCGAGCACAACCAACTGGCCCCCGCCGAGATCAGCAGATCGCTCGAGGCCATGCGCGCCATCGGGGTTCCGGTCTATCTGTTGCCGGGCAACCACGACCCGCTGGACGCCGGCTCGGTGTACACCAGCGCGCTGTTCCTCGCGGAACGGCCCGACAACGTCACCGTGCTCGACCGCGACGGCGTCTTCGAGGTGCGCCCGGGCCTGGAAATCGTCGCCGCCCCCTGGCGCTCCAAGGCGCCGACCACCGATCTGGCCGGCGCCGTGCTGAAGTCCCTGTCCGCCGACGGCACCGTGCGCGTGCTGGTCGCGCACGGTGGCGTCGACATCCTCGACCCGGACCCGGCCAAGCCGTCGCTGATCCGGCTGGCCGCCCTGCACGACGCACTGGACCGCGGTGCGGTGCACTATGTCGCGTTGGGGGACAAGCACTCCCGCACCCAGGTGGGTGACACCGGGCGGGTCTGGTATTCCGGCTCCCCGGAGGTCACCAACTACGACGATGTGGAATCCGATCCGGGGCACGTACTGCTGGTGGACCTCGACGAGACGCAGGTCCGGGTGCAGGGCCGGCACATCGGGCGGTGGCGGTTCATCACGCTGCGCCACGACGTGGACGACGACCGCGATATCGCGGGCCTGGACATCAACCTGGATCAATTGCCGGACAAGGACCGCACCGTCGTGCGGTTGGTGCTCAGGGGTTCGCTCACCGTCACCGACAAGGCCAAATTGGATGCCTGCCTGGACCGCTATGCGCGGCTGTTCGCCTCGTTGCGGCTGTGGGAACGGCACACCGACATCGCGGTGGTCCCCGCCGACGGTGAGTTCGACGACCTGTCGATCGGCGGCTTCGCCGCCGGTGCGGTGCAGGAGCTGATGGCCACCGCGCGCACCGACGGCGCCGGGGCGGATGACGCACGGTCGGCGCTCGCCCTGCTGCTGCGCCTCGCCGAAGGGCAGGTCGCATGAAGTTGCACCGGCTGACCCTGACCAACTATCGCGGTGTGGCGCACCGCGAGATCGAGTTTCCCGATCGTGGTGTCGTGGTGATCAGCGGCGCCAACGAGATCGGCAAGTCCTCGATGATCGAGGCGCTGGATCTGCTGCTGATGGCCAAGGACCGGTCGGCGAAGAAAGAAGTCAAGGCGGTCAAGCCGACCCACGCCGATGTGGGGTCCGAGGTGATTGCCGAAATATCCACCGGTCCATACCATTTCATCTACCGCAAGCGATTCCACAAGCGCGCCGAGACCGAGCTCACCGTGCTGGCTCCGCGCCGCGAGCAGGTCACCGGCGACGAGGCGCACGAACGTGTGCTGGCCATGCTGGACGAGACCGTCGACACCGCGCTGTGGCAGGCGCAGCGGGTGCTGCAGGCGACCGCGACCGCGCCGGTGGACCTGTCCGGTTGCGACGCGCTGTCCCGTGCCCTGGACGTGGCCGCCGGAGCGGCCGGCGACGGAGGGGCCACCTCGGGTGACGCCGACCCGCTGCTGATCGACCGCATCGACGCCGAGTACCTCAGCTACTTCACCCAGACCGGCCGCCCGACCGGAGTGTGGGCGGCGGCCGCGCAGCGGCTGCGGGAGGCCGAGGCCGAGGTGGCCATCCGCGCCGCCGCGGTCGCGGAGGTCGACGACGCGGTGCAACGCCATGGCGTTCTCACCGCCACCGTCGCCGAACTGTCCGTACAGCTCGACGCCGCCGAGGTGCGCCTGGAAGCCGCCAGAGAGGTGGCGGCGGCCGTGGAGCGCCTCACCGCGGAACGGGACAAGGCGGCCCTGATCGCCGCGGCGGCCAAGGCGACCCACGACATGTCGGCGGCCGCGGTCGCCGACCGGCAGCGGCTGCGCACCGAGATCGACGAAAGGTCGGTGGCCGCAGCGGAACTGATCGCCGTCGCAGCCGCGGCGGCGCGCGACCAGGGCGCAGCACGGGAGGAGCATGCTGCCGCCGAGCAAGCCGCCGTGGCCGGCCAGGCCGCAGCCGAGCAGGCACAGGCCGGCGTGGAGGCGGCCCGCACCGTCGTGGCCGCATTGGCCGCCCGCGACGAGGCGGCCCGGTTGGCCGCCCGGCTGGCGCGGATCGACACCGCCGCGGGTGAACTGGGGCGAATCGACACCGAGCTGGCGAACATCGTCATCACCGACGCGCTGCTGGGGGAGGTGGATGCCGCCGAACGCGCCGTGCACCGCGCGGCCGACCGGGCCGAACTCGCCTCGGCCCGGGTGGAACTCGTTGCGCTGGCCGATATCGAGGTGCGGTCCGGGCAACAGCGCACGGTGCTCGCCGCCGGCCAGCAGTGGTCCACCGGTATCGCGGTCCCCACCGAGATCGACGTAGCGGGCGTGCTGTCGGCGCGGGTGATCCCGGGTGCCGACGCGGTGGACACGGCGGCGCAGCTGGAGGCGGCCCGGCACGCGCTGGCAGAGGTGCTGCACCGTTGTGACGCCGCCGATGCCTGCGCTGCCCGCGCGCTGCATGCCCGGCGTGCCGAGCTGACCGCCACCCGGGATCGGCTGCGCGCCACCGTGGATGCGCTCACCGGCGACGAGTCCGTGGACCAGCTGCGCGCTCGGCACCTCGCCCTGAGCCAGGACGGGCCGCAACCCGACGGCGATACGGACACCGCCCGCGCCGACCTGGACGCGGCGGTGGCGGCGGCCCGCCGGGCCGGGCGTGCGGCACAAGAACTGCGTGACCTGGCCGCGGCGCTGGCGACCAAGTCGAACCAGGCGACGGTCGAGGCCAGCGTGCTGCGCGAGAAACTCGGCACCGCGCAGGCCGAACTGGGCGGCGCCACCGAACGGCTGGCCGGTGAGCGTGCGGTCGCCACCGACGACGCGCTTCGGTTGCGGGCCGAATCGGACGCCGAACACGCGCGCCTCGCCGCCGCCGCGGTGACCACGCTGGACACCGAGATCGCCGCGGCGCAACCCGATGTGGTGACCGCCGCACTCGCCGAGGCGGGCGCGCAGGCCCACGCACTGCGGCGGGACCGCGCGTCCGCGGCCGCGGCGCTCGCCGACATCGCGACCGCCCTGCGGCTGTACGGAACCGAAGGCCGCAAGGGCGCCCTGGACGAGGCCGAGTCCGAATGCGAGCATGCCCGCTCGGAGTACCAGCGCATCGAGCGCCGGGCCCGGGCCGCCGAACTGCTGCGCTCGGTGATGACCCGGCACCGCGAGTCGGCACGGCTGCGCTATATCGAACCGTTCCGCGGAGAGATCCAGCGGCTGGGCCGGATGGTCTTCGGAGCGGACTTCGAGGTCGACATCGACAGCTCGCTGCGTATCTGCAGCCGCACGGTGGGTGGCCGGACCGTCGGGTACGAATCGCTGTCCGGTGGCGCCAAGGAACAGATCGGCATCGTGGCCCGGTTGGCCTGCGCCGCACTGGTCGCCAAGGAAGACACCGTGCCGGTGGTGATCGACGACGCTCTGGGGTTCAGCGATCCCGACCGGCTCACCAGGATGGCCGCGGTGTTCGACTCGGTGGGCGGCGACGGTCAGGTCATCGTGCTGACGTGTGATCCGGGCCGGTACGCGGGCATCGCCGATTCCCGGCTCATCGAGTTGACCGCCTGAGCGCGGCTACGGTGTGTGCACGGCGGCCCTGATGCCGTCGCCGACGGGCAGCGTCAGTGACACGTACCGGCCCGACTGGTCCAGATAGGTCAGCAGCGGACCGTGCACATCGCTGCCCCAGTCCATCTCGACATCGTCGACCAACACTAGGGCGCCCGGCCGCAGCCGTGGTTCGACCAACCGGAGCACGTCCAGGGCGAGGTCGGGCCAGCCGTCCAGTAACAACAGGTCGATCCCGTCGGGCAGTTCGGCCAGCGTCTGCCGGGCGTCGCCGACGCGGAGTTCGATCAGGTCGTCGAGTCCGGACTCGGTGAAATTACGCTGTGCAGCTTCGGCTTTGGCGGTTTGCAGTTCGGTGGCGATGACGAAGCCGCCGCCGTTGTCGCGGACCGCGCCGGCCAGGTAGAGCGTGGACACCCCGAATGACGTTCCGTACTCGACGATCCGGCGGGCCCCGGTGGCGCGGGCCAGCAGATACAGCAGCCGGCCGCCGTCGTCGGAGACCGACATGTAGACGTCCTTGAACAGTTCGGCTCGTTGTGCCGCATCGAGATCCAGCGGGAAGGCCGGTAGGCGGGCGAACTCGGCCGCGTCCTGCGCGTGTTCGGTGGCGAGCAGTCGGGTCAGCACGGCGGCGATCGGTGGGGATTGCAGTGAATTGGTCATGAGCTCACGCTATGGTCGAATCGTGATTGACTCCAGTGCATGTTTGGTCATGGATAGTTATCCAGAATGGAATTGAATCTGGATCTGAATCTGCTGGCGGCGCTCGACGCGCTGCTGCAGGAACGCAGCGTCGGCGCTGCGGCGCAACGGATGCACACCTCGGCTCCGGCCATGAGCCGCACCCTGGCCCGGCTGCGCCGCATCCTGGACGATCCGGTGTTGGTGCGTGCCGGCCGGGTCATGGTGCCCACGCCGCGGGCGCTCGCACTGCAGAGTCCGGTGCACGAGCTGGTGGCCGCGGCCCGGTCCATCTTCGTCCCGCCGGAGGCGCCCGACCCGGCCACCCTGCAACGGGTGTTCGCCATCCAGGCCGGCGACGGACTGTTCAGTCAGATCGGTGCGCGGCTGCTGGCCACCGTTCGCCGCGAAGCCCCCGGTGTCACACTGCGTTTCGTCGGCGAAAGCCACGAGGACACCCACTCGCTGCGGGACGGGACCGTCGACATCGAGATCGGCCAGATCCGGCTCAGTGAGCCCGAAACCGTCGTCGAGCATCTCCTCGACGACCGGTTCGTCGGCGTGGTGCGGGCCGGTCACCCGCTGACCCGCGGTCGGGTCACCCTGCGCCGGTTCGCCGATGCCGAACACGTGGTGTTCTCCCGCCGCGGCAGGCTGCGCGGACCGGTCGACGAACTGCTGGCCGAGCGCGGATTGGCGCGCCGTGTGGTGGCCAGCGCGCCGAGCCCGGCCGGCGGCCTGGTGCTGGTTCAGAACACCGACCTGGTCGGCCTGCTGCCCGAGCGGGTGGGCGCCGACGCCATCGCAACCTTCGGGCTGGTGAGTTTTCCGGTCCCGTTGCCGCTACCGCCGCTGTCGCTGGCGATGGCGTGGCATCCGCGCAATGCCGCTGACGGCGGGCACCGCTGGCTACGCGACCGCGTGCGCGACGCGACCCGGGGCGAGTGAGCTCAACCCCAGGTGATCGCGCAGCGTGTCACCCTCGTACTCGGTGCGGAACAAGCCGCGGCGCTGCAGTTCGGGCACCACGTAGTCGACGAAATCGTTGAAGGTGCCCGGGCTTTGGGCCGCCGACACCATGAATCCGTCGGCCTCACCGGCCGTGAACGAGGCCTCGATCTGATCGGCAACCTGGGCGGCGGTGCCCACGAACTGCGGCAGCAGCACGCCTTGGGCGTACCACTTGCCGATATCGCGCAGGGTCAGGTTGTCCCGGTCGGCCACCCGGCGCGCCGTGTCGAACAGGCCCTGGGTGCCGGTCACCTGCACGTCCTCCACCGGGGCATCCAGATCGTATTGGGAGAAGTCGTGATCGGTGTGCACGCTCAGGGTGATCAGGCCGGAGATCGGGTCGGCCAGCTCGTTGTGGAAGGCCTGCTTCTCCCTGGCGATCGACTCGGTTTCGCCGATGAACGGGATGAAGGCGGGGAAGATCAGCACACCGTCCGGGTTGCGGCCGTAATCGCTTGCCCGCGACTTGATGTCGTCGTAGTAGGCCCGCCTGCCCTCCGGCGTCGGGTCGATCTCGAAGATGGCCTCGGCCCACCGCGCGGCGAAATCACGGCCGGTGCTGGAGGCACCGGCCTGGATCAGCACCGGCCGGCCCTGCGGGGAGCGCGGTACGTTGAGCGGGCCCCGGGTGCGGAAGTACCGGCCCTCGTGCTCGACGCGGCGGATCCGGTCCGGGTCGGCGAACACGCCGGTCTCCTTGTCCAGCACCAGCGCGTCGGGATCCCAACTGGACCACAGCTCGATCGCGGTCCGGACGAACTCCTCGGCCCGCTCGTAGCGGAACTCGTGGTCGAGGTGCTCGTCGTGGCCGAAATTCTGCGCCTCGCTCTGGGTCAGCGAGGTGACGATGTTCCAGGCCACCCGGCCGCGGGTGATGTGGTCCAGACTGGCGAAGATCCGGGCCAGCTCGTACGGGTGGAAGAAGGTGGCGGACTTGGTGATTGCCACCCCCAGCTTGGCGGTGACGGCGCCGATGCTGGCCGCCACGATGGACGGGTCCAGCGTGGCGGTCGCCTGGGTGCCGCGGCGCAGCGGTTCGGCGATGTCGGACTGGTAGCGCGTCGGCGCGGCCAGCAGATCGGCGAAGAAGACGAAGTCGAACTTGCCGCGCTCCAGGATCCGGCCGATGCGGTGGTAGTACTCCGGTGTGGTGAACGCGGTGTCGCTGCCGGGATGGCGCCACGCCGCGTGACTGTGGGTGACCTGCGAGGCGATTTGGAAGCCACCGAGATGTAGTTGCTTGGGCATGTCGTCTCCTATGTGATTTCGGCGCGCTTACCCGCGGCCACCGCGGGTAAGCGCGCCGAAATCGCGAGTGGTCAGAAGTAGGCGTTCGCCGGAACGGGGGTGCCGTGCAGCAGGTTCTGCCCGATGGCGCGGGCCTTCAGCCCGACGGGATTGTGCAGGGTGATGGTGCGGATGTTGCGCCAGTGCCGGTCGAGGTTGCGGGCCCGGCTGGCCGCGCTGGCCCCACCGAGTTCCAGCAGCCTGCTGGCCGCCAGCGGTGCGACGTCATCCAGGTGCACCTTGACCTTGGCGGCCTTGAGCTGAGCCTGGGCGGCCAGCTCGGCGTCGGGCACGCCGTCGACCTCGGAGTCGGTGGCCGCGGCGATGGCGGCAGCCGCATCCAGTACCGCGGTCCGCGCGATGTAGGCAGTGCTGGCCAACTCGCCGAGCTGGCGCTGCAGCAGCGGGTCGTCGGTCGGCTTCTCGGCCAGCGCATGGCTGAAGCTGCGATCCCGGGACCGCAGCAGCGTGATCCCGTCGTCGACGACGGCGGCCAGGATGCCGGCCACGATGGCGTGGATGTACAGCTGCAACGAGGCGTACTGCACGGTCGGGGTGGATTCGGCGTCGTACGGGGAATCCGAAAGCACCTCGTCGGCGGACACCACGACCCCGCTGAAAGTGGTCGTGCCGGTGCCGGTGCGGCGCTGGCCGAAGCCGTCCCAGTCGTCGATCAGCTTGACCCCGGCGCGGTCGGCGGGCACCACCACGGTGGCCACCGAATCGTGGTCGGTGGTGGCCGTCGTCGTCAGGTAATCGGAGAACAGGGTTCCGGTGCTGTAGTACTTCTCGCCGTCCAGGCGGAATCCACCGTCGGCGGCCGGCAACTGCCGGGTGTTGAACACCAGGCTGCCCACGGCCAGGGTGCCCTTCTCGCTGAACGCGTTGCCGAACGTCTTCCCGGCGGCCACCTTGTCCAGCCAGCGGTGGTCATCGGAGCGCAGCCGCTCTTCGACGAACCAGAAATGCGCCCGGAAGATGTGCGCGACGATCGGGTCGGCCCGTGCGACGTCAATGACGGCGGAGAACAATTGCGGGACAGTCAATCCCGCTCCGCCGAGTTCGGTGGGCAGGCGCAGGGTCCCGAAGCCGGCCCGCTTAAGGGCGGCAACCTGGTCAAAAGGGTTCTCGTCGTTCAGGTCTCGATCCTTGGCGCCCGACCCGATACGGGTGAGCAGCTCCGTCCATTCGGGCGAACCGGGCAGGATCCGGGAAGTGTGTTGCACGGTGGTCATGCCAATCAGTTCTACTGAGCGGAGCCGCCGGAGCGCACTGCTTGCGATCACCGCGATCCTGAGACCAGGGGCAGGGCAGAATGAGGGGCGATGACCATGACCGCCACGCGCCGACGGGCCCATGCCAAGCTCGCCGCGCTGCCCGGCGTGCGCCCGGTCCGCAGGCCGATCGCGCCGGGACACCCGGCTGAGTTCGACCTGTACTACGTGCGCACCGGCCTGAAATCGGCACATCCGCTGGTCATCATCCCCGGTGGCCCCGGGATGGCGTCGGTGGCGCCGTACCGGGGGCTGCGCAGGCACGCGGCCGCCGCCGGACTCGATGTGATCATGATCGAGCACCGCGGGGTGGGGTTGTCCAGGCACGACGACTCCGGTGCCGATCTGCCGCCCGACGCGATCACCGTCGAGCAGGTCGTCGACGATATCGCCGCCGTGCTCGACGATGCCGGCGTCGGTTCGGCGGTCGTCTACGGCGCGTCCTACGGCACCTATCTGGCTGCCGGGTTCGGTGCGCGGTATCCGGACCGGGTGGCGCAGATGGTGCTCGATTCACCGCTGTTGTCGGCGGGGGACATCGAATACATGCGTGCCGCGATCCGCGGCCTGTTGCTCGACGGGACCGATCCGGAGACGGCGGCCGTCGCGCCGAAGGTGCGCAAACTGGTCGAGGACGGCGTGCTCGCCGACTCCGCTGGGCAGGTGGCCGGCGCGCTCTACGGGTACGGCGGGACCGCACTGCTGGGCCGCCAGATCGACCTGCTGTCCAAGGGGCGCACCTGGGTCTGGTCGGCGCTCAATCTGGCGCGCCGGCTCCCGCACCACGCCGCGCCGTTCCACCATGAGGAAGACCTGGTGAACCGAATCGCGTTCAGGGAACTGAACTTCGCCGGGGTCCCCGACGGCCTGCCACTGGACCCCTCGGTGGGTATCGCCGAGGCAAATCCCGACCGGCAGTCCTTCGAGCGCGAACCGTTCGACCTGGCCGCGGAGATGCCGCGGTTCAGCTGGCCCACCGTCGTCGTCTCCGGCGGGCGTGATCTGGTCACGCCGCCGGCGGTGGCGCGCAAAGTGGCCGCACTGATTCCCGCCGCGGTGCTGGTGCAGTTGCCCCACGCGGGACACAGCGTGCTCGACACCCGCGAGCGGGCCGCGCTGGAGATCATCGCGGCGATACGGGCCGGCGCGGTGGGCGCACTGCCGGGCCGCGCCGCCGAGCTCGACGCCTTGCCAGCAAAAATTGCTGTCCGCCTTGGTGTTTCGGCGCTGGCCGCGGCCACTCGCACCGAATCGGTACTGCCGCGGATCAGGTTTTCATGAAACCTATCGCGGTGTAGTTCACGTCGCCGAGGCCGGCCGCGCCGAAGTTGGCCAGGGTGCTGCGGACCGCCACGTTGCCGGCGGTCTGGAACAGCGGCAGGCTGAAACCCTCGGCCCAGATGAGCTTGTCCGCCTCGTTGGCCAGGTCGCGGGCCTTGCCGGCGTCCAGCTCGTTGAGTACCTGGTTCGCCTTGGCGTCGATCTCGGGTGTACTGATCTTGCCGAAATTGCTTTCGGCGCCGGTGGTGTAGATCTGGGTCAGGCAGCACAGCGCGAAGGCATCCGCCTGCCAGGCGAATTGGGCGATGTCGAAATTGCCGACGGTGATGTAGTCGGTGAAGAACCGGTCGCCCGGCCTGGCCTCCAGCTGCAGGTTCACCCCGACCTGGGCCAGGCTGTTCTGTGCCAGCTGGGCGATCTGCCGGGTGCTCTTGGAGTCATAGAACACATCGCGGATCACCAGCTGGCGGCCGTCCTTCTCACGGAACTGGCCGTTCATCTTCCAGCCCAGCGCGTCCAGTTCTTGCTTCGCCTTCTCCGGGTCGAAGGCCACCACCGCGCTGTTGTCCTGATAACCCTCTTGACCGGCGACGAAGACGTGATTGTTCAACGGCGTCGGATTGTCCACCAGGCCGCGCTGGGTGACGTTGGCGATGGCCTGGCGGTCGATGCCCTTGGCGACCGCCACGCGCAGTGCCGGGTCGGCCAGGATCGATCCGGGCGCGCCGTTGAAAGTGAAGTGGTACCAATACGGCGCCGATGCCCGCCGGATCGCGATGCCGGGGGTGTTGCGCGCGATCTGCAGTTCGTCCAGGGACGCGATCGCGGTGGCGTCGATGGTGTTGTTCTGCAGGGCGGGGACCATGGCGGCATCGTCGAGCACCAGATAGGTGATGCTGTCCAGCCTGGGTGTGGCGCCCCACCACTTCGGATTGCGGGTCAGCGTGATGCGCTGGGCGGTGCGGTCGATATTGGAGATGATGAACGGCCCCGCCGACGGCCCTGGCCCGTTGAGCTGTCCCTTGTTGAACACCTCCGGGTTCTCGGTCATCTTCTTGGGCTGCAGCGTGGTGTTGCCGGCGAACATGCCCTTCCAGTCGGTGTAGTGCTGGCCGAAAGTGACGACGGCCTGGCGGTCGTCGACACCGCGCGTCACGGAGGCCACCCGGTCCTGGCCCGCCGAACTGGAGATCTGGTAGCGCTTGTCCTTGCCGTTGGTGGCCTGGATCTGGGAGGCCAGATCCTCCCAGGTGATCGGGGTGCCGTCGGTCCACACCGCCTTGGGATTGATGGTGTAGGTGACCACCTGCGGGTTCTCGCTGGTGAGTTCGACGCTGGTGAAGTAGTCGGGGTTCACCGTCGTCGACCCGTCAGGGGCGATGGTGAAGGCACGCGGCAGGGTGGCACGCAGCATCGCCGCGCCGGTCCCTTCGCTTTCGATGCTCAGCGGGTTGAAGTTGGCAGGCATGGCAGCCAGCGCCAACCGCAGATTCCCACCCTGCTGCAACGTGTTGGGGTCCTGCGGGTTCATGTCGTTGGTG
Source organism: Mycobacterium sp. BMJ-28 (assembly GCF_054404835.1). NCBI lineage: Bacteria > Bacillati > Actinomycetota > Actinomycetes > Mycobacteriales > Mycobacteriaceae > Mycobacterium > Mycobacterium sp. BMJ-28. The sequence goes on from NZ_CM136783.1 coordinate 1,489,501, forward strand.
GTGCCGACCGTCGCGTCACCACCGATCGGCGGGATGTTCTGGTCGCCGCTGGAACAGCCGGACACGACCAGAACCACGGCCAGGGCCATCGAAGTCAGCCCATAAGTCAGGCTACGGGTCTTCATGGCGACCGACTTTATCCTCCGGCTGCGGAACCGCGGCCAGTAACCGCCGGGTGTACTCGTGTTGCGGTGCGCCGAGCACCGTTTCGGCGGGCCCCTGTTCGACGACCTTGCCCCGGTGCATGACGACCACGTCGTGGGCCAGATGCTTGACCACCGACAGGTCGTGGGACACGAACAGATACGACAGACCGAAGCGCTCCTGCAGATCCAGCAGCAGGTTGATGATGCCGGCCTGGATGGACACGTCCAGCGCGGAGACCGGTTCGTCGAGCGCCAGGATCTTGGGCTGCAGCGCAAGTGCCCGGGCGATGCCGATGCGCTGTTTCTGCCCGCCGGAGAACTCCGCCGGGTAACGTCCGGCGTCCTGCGGGCGCAACCCGACGGTGGTGAGCAGTTCGGCCGTCCGGGACGCAATGGCGGTCTTGTCGAATCCGTTGGCCGACAATGGTTCTGCCAAGACCTCGGATATCGGCAACCGGGGGTCCAGGGAGGCCACCGGATCCTGGAACACCACCTGCAGGTCGGTGCGCAAATGCCGCCGGGCCCGCCGGTCCAGCGTCGCCACATCGGTGCCCAGTACCTCGATAGAGCCCGACTGCGGCGCCGTCAGCTCCAGAATCTGGTGCAGCGTGGTCGATTTACCCGAGCCCGATTCGCCGACGATGCCGACGGTGCGGCCCTGGTGCAATTCGAAGCTGATCCCGTCGACGGCCCGCACCTCGCCGACCTGGCGGCGCAACAGCACCCCCTTGGTCAACGGATACGTCTTGACCAGATCGTGCACCCGCAGCACCACCGGCGGTGCCGCCGATTGCTCGGCGGCCTCCGGTTCGGTTCGCACACCGTAGATCTCGGCCGCGGAGCGCCCGATGACCTGATCGGTGTGGATGCAGGCGGCACCGTGCGCGGGTCCGATCTGCAGCAGTGCCGGTTCTGCGGCCAGGCAGTCCGGCGCGGCCAGCGGGCAGCGCGGGGCGAACGGGCAGCCCGGCGGCAGCGCCGCCATCGACGGCGGGGCGCCGGGAATCGGCACCAGCCGTTGACCCCGTGGTGCGTCCAGCCGCGGCACGGAGCCGAGCAGGCCCGCCGTGTACGGCATCGCCCGATGCTGGTAAAGCTCTGCCACCGAAGCATTTTCGACCACCGCGCCGGCGTACATCACCAAGGCCCGGTCGGCGAACTCGGCTACCACGCCCAGGTCGTGGGTGATGATCAGCACGCCAGCGCCGGTTACATCGCGGGCGGTCCGCAACAGGTCCAAGATCTGAGCCTGCACCGTGACGTCCAGGGCGGTGGTGGGCTCATCGCAGATGATGAGATCGGGATCGTTGGCGATCGCGATCGCGATGACCACCCGCTGGCGTTCACCGCCGGACAGCTCGTGCGGAAAGGCCCGCGCCCGCGCGGCGGGGTTCGTGATGCCCACCAGTTCCAGCAGTTCGGTGGCCCGGATCCCGGCCTGGCGGCGGTCGATTCCGGGCTGGTGAATCCGCAACGCCTCGGCGATCTGGTCGCCGACGGTGTAGACGGGGGTGAGCGCAGACATCGGATCCTGGAACACCGTCCCGATCGAACGTCCACGGATCCGCGACATCTGCTGGTCATCGAGCGCGAGCAGTTCGTCACCGTGCAGCCGCACCGACCCGGACACGTCGGCGTATCCGGGTAACAGGCCGACCACCGCCATCGCACTCGCGGACTTGCCCGCCCCGGATTCGCCCACCAGGGCGACGACCTCGCCCGGGGCGACATCGAAGGACACCCCGCGCACCGCGGGCACCCATTCGGTGTCGGTGGGGAAGGCGACGGTCAGGTCGCGCACCTCGAGCAGAGTCATTTCGCGCGCCTCCGCAGCCGGTGCGATCCGGGGTCCACGGCATCACGCAACGCGTCCCCGGCGAGATTGGCGCACATCACGATCAGGATCAGCACGCCGGCGGGGAACAGGAACACCCAGGGGAAGGTGGTGGCCGACGGGGTGCCGTCGGCGATCAGGGTGCCCAGCGACACGTCGGGCGCCTGCACGCCGAAACCCAGAAAGCTCAGCCCGGTTTCGGCGAGGATCGCCACGCCCACGTTGAGCGTGGTGTCGATGATGAGGATCGAGGCCACGTTGGGCAGCACATGCCGGGCGATGATGCGGGCGTCACTGACCCCCATATACCTTGCAGCCGTGACGAATTCGCGTTCGCGCAGACTCATGGTGAGTCCACGCACCATCCGCGAGCTGATCATCCAGGAGAAGGACGCCAACAGCACGATCAGCGCGAGCAGCGCCCCGGAACCCTGCGTGCTCCTGGTGGCGATGGCGATCAGCAGGAAGCTCGGCACCACCAGCAGCAGGTCGACGACCCACATCAGGACGCGGTCGCGCCAGCCGCCGAAATAGCCGGCCACCGCACCGACCGCGGCGGCGATCACCGTCGAGATCAGGGCCACGCACAAGCCGATCAACATCGATTTCTGCATGCCCCGCAAGGTCAGCGCGAACAGGTCCTGGCCCAGGGCATTGGTGCCGAACCAGTGCTTGGGACTCGGCGGGGTCTGCAAGGCGTAGTAGTCCAGATCGGTGTAGCTGTAAGGCAGCAGCGAGGGCAGCGTGTAGCAGCCCACAAAGAGCAAGCACAGCAGGACCAACGCCGCCACGGCCGGGCGGTTGCGCACGAACCGCCGCCACACCAGGGTGCGACGGGACGCGAAGGTGTGCACGTCGACGCCGGACTTGGCGGTGGTCGACGATTCGGAGATGACCGGGTCGCCGCTCATCGGGTACCTCGGCTCTTCGCGCGGGCGCTCATCGCACCCGAACCCGGGGATCCAGGGCCGCCAGGATCAGATCCGACAGCACCCCCGCCATCAGCACCGTCGCGCCGGAGAACACCGTCATCGCCACGATGATGTTGGTGTCCTGGGTGGCCAGGCCCTGCACGAACCATTCACCCATGCCGTGCCAGCCGAAGATCTTCTCGACGAACACCGCGCCGGTGACCAGGCCACCGACGCCGTAGGCGAACAACGTGGCCATCGGGATCAATGCGGTGCGCAGACCATGCTTGACCAGCGCCTGCCTGCGGGTCAGCCCTTTGGCCCGGGCGGTCCGGATGAAGTCCTGGCCCAACACGTCGAGCATCGCGTTGCGCTGATACCGGCTGAAACCGGCGATCGATCCCAGCGCCAGGGTCAGCGTCGGCAGCACCAGATGCTGGATCCGGTCGATGAAGATGTTCCAGCCGCCGCCGATCGCGTCGGGTGAGGTTTCCCCGGTGTATTCGAACAGTTGCACGCCGAGTACCGAATTCGCCCGCAGCGCAACCAAAATCAGCAGGCTGGCGATGACGAAGGTGGGCGTGCTGAGGATCAGCAGCGACAGCGCGGTGATCACCCGGTCCGAGAGCCGGTACTGCCGAATGGCACCCCAGGCGCCGACCACGACGCCGAGTACGGCACCGGCGATCGAGCCGATGACCACTAATCGCAGGCTGACCCCGACGCGGCGCCCCAACTCGTCGCTCACCGGCTGGCCGGCCACCGTGGTACCGAAGTCGCCGCGGGTCACTCCCGAGAGCCAGGTCAGGTAGCGCGCCGGGATGGGCTCGTCGAGGTGCAATTCGGCGGCCTTGGCGTCGATCACCGCCTGCGGGGGGCGGGGATTGCGCTGCTGCAGACTCTCCAGCGGCCGGAAGGTCAGCGACGCCATCCCGAATGCCAGAAAGGACGCCAACAACAGCAGCACCACATAGTTGAACAATCGTCGCGTCAGAAACCGCGTCATCGAACCTCCCGCATGACGCACAGGGTAGGAGATGACAGCGGCACAAGCCCGTTACCGGCGTATTGACACCTGCGCGTCAGGAGCCTCACAGCGTGATCGGTTTCACTCTCACAGCATGAACGCACCGGGCACAAAGAAACTGCAAATGTGCGCCGCCGCCCTCGGTGTCTGCGCACTCCTGGCGATCGGCGTGCTCAATGCACTGTTTTCGCATGCCGACGGCCAGCGGCCGTTGGCCGACAAGACCATGCAGGTCGGGGTGACCACCACCCTGGAATCGTCGCCGCCGACGGCGCCCGAGGTGGCGCGGGCCGTGCCCGCCATCCGGGGGCCCGCCAAGTAATCGACCCGGGCGAGCGAAGCGACGGGAAATCACACAGCCCGCTCATATCGAGCTTTCTCATACCGGCGGGGCAGCGCGTTTCCAGCGCGGCGGAGTTCGCTGGACTGCATGAAACTGATAATCACCCTGATCGGTTGTATTGCGACGGCCGCGCTGTTCGTCGTGGGCGTCGTCGTCGCCACCAGCATGACATCGGCGCAGGCAGCCGGACCCTCGGGCGGGGTGGCCACCACCACCTCCGCCGTCCCGACCGTCGAGGCCACCACCATGGCCGTCCCGGCGATCCGCGGAAAGGTGCCGCTCTATCCCGGGGAGGCACCCAACTCGGATCCGCAGGGCTGACCCTGCCGGCCGATCCCCAGGTTTCCCGGACCGGCTTCTCGGCTACCCCGAAGGTGCGGGCGGACGCCCGCACCGTCAAATCGGGCGCACAAGCGGGGGTTCAGCCGTGAACGTAAGCAGAGTCAAACTGTTGTCCGCTGCCGTCGGCGGCGGCGCCGTCCTTGCGATGGGCGCGCTGTCGGTGGCCGGCCCGGAGGTCAGCCGGGCAGATCCGCCACCGCCGGGACCGGTCAGCACCACGCCGATCACCACCGGCGAGACCGTCACCGAGACGACGGCGGTGCAATCACCCGAGCCGACCGTGTACGCGCCGCCGTTCACCTTCACCACGCCGTCGGGTTTCGCGGCGCCGCACTAGTGGTCGGGCTCGCCGATGGTGGTGATCGTCTGGGTGGCCCCGGTGCGGGTGGCGCGGATGTCGACCACGGCGTTCACCCCGAACGGCACGACGCTCTCGGCTGCCGTCGGCGGGATCACGTAAGTGCTGGTGAAACCGTCCTCGCTGCGCGCGGTGATCGAACCGGCCGACACCGCCGTCACCCTGCCCACCTGCACGATGTCGGTCTGAAATCCGCCGTGCCCGTCGGGCACCACGAATTCGCCGTGCAGGGCCGCCGGATCCACGGCGCCGTGACCGGACCGGCCCTGGCCGCCGCCGAACGGTCCCGCCACGCCCGGCGGCCCACCCTCGAAGCCGGGACCGAAGCCCGGGCCGAAACCCCCGCCATGACTGCCGGCGGCACTGGCCGCGTAGACCGCGCCGCCGCCCAGCACCCCGATCACCGCGGCCACCCCGACCGCGGCGATCGTCTCGCGTTTACCCCACCGACGGTCCTGTGGATGTCCCCACGGGCCCTCTTCGGTCACTGGCTCGATGCTCGGCTCGCTCATAGGTCAACTCTGACCGCTTCGGCTATGCGCCGGCTGTGAGACGTGACGGTTGTGCACAGATGGCGCATCATTCATAGGTTGCGCATAGGAACGGCACAGTGCTTGCCTACTCGTCGTTTGCATACTGAACGATGTGACGACAGCGATGAACGGTGTGGCAAACGGGATGACCAACGGATCGAACTTCGACTCCGACCCGGCGCGCGTCGTGATGCGCAGGGCCGACGGCAAGCCCATCAATGTCTTGGTGGTCGACGACGAGCCGGTGTTGGCCGAGCTGGTGTCCATGGCGCTGCGGTACGAGGGCTGGGACATCGAAACCGCGGGTGACGGTGCCAGCGCGATCGAGCTGGCCAAGGAGAACCCGCCCGACGTGGTGGTACTCGACGTCATGCTGCCGGACATGAGCGGCTTGGACGTGCTGCGCAAGCTGCGCGACCAGCAGCCCGGCCTGCCGCTGTTGCTGCTCACGGCCAAGGACTCGGTCGAGGACCGGATCGCCGGCCTGACCGCCGGCGGAGACGACTACGTCACCAAGCCGTTCAGCCTCGAAGAGGTGGTGCTGCGGTTGCGTGCGCTGCTGCGCCGCACCGGGGTGGCCAACGAAGCCGGCGGCGCCCAGATCGTGGTGGGCGACCTGGTGCTCGACGAGGACAGCCATGAAGTCACTCGGGGCGGCGACCAGATCTCGCTGACCGCCACCGAATTCGAGCTGCTGCGGTTCATGATGCGCAACGCCAAGCGGGTGCTGAGCAAGGCGCAGATCCTCGATCGGGTGTGGAGCTACGACTTCGGCGGCCGTTCCAATATCGTCGAGCTCTATGTGTCCTACCTGCGTAAGAAGATCGACAGTGGCCGGGAGCCGATGATCCACACACTGCGCGGCGCCGGGTACGTGCTGCGGCCCCCGCGCTGAGGTGAGAAGTCGCGTCCTGGCACCACGGACCTGGTCGCTGCGGATGCGGCTGCTGGTCACCCAGGTCACCCTGCTGGCCTTGCTGTGCCTGGGCATCGGCGTGGCCATCGAGTTCGCCCTGCAGCGCTTCCTGATCCACCAGCTCGACACCCAGCTGCTGGAGGCGGGCAGGCGCTCGGCGGGCATCGTGGACCTGCCGCCACCCCCGTTCCCGCCGCCGCCCGGCGACGGGCCGCAGCACAACGGCGGCCCGCCGTTGTTCCGGTTCGATCCGGAAGTCGGCCCGGGTCCCGGGTTCCTCAACGCGCCCGGGCAGGCCATCCGCACCGTCGGCATGGTGATCGGGCACGACGGGTCCCTGGACGCCGGGGTGATCACCTCCGAGGGCGCGACCGCCGATATCAGCTCGACCGCGGCCGCCCAGCTGGCCGCCGTGCCGCCGACCCACACCGCCATCGGCATGCACCTGGACGGCCTGGGTTCCTACCGGGTGCTGGCCCTGCACGCCCATCGCAGCGGCCGGGTCGTGGTGGTGGGCCTGCCGACCACCGTCGTCGACGACACCCTGCTGTGGGTGCTGGCGATGCTGTGCGTCGTCGCCGCGATCGCCCTGGCCGGTGCGATCATCGCCTGCATCTGGATCATCCGTCGTCAATTGGCGCCGCTGTCAAGGCTTTCCGCGGCCGCCCGCGACGTGGCCGACCTGGAGCTGGACCATGGGGAGGTCATGCTGCCCACCCAGATCGTCGCGGTCGCTCCAGATACCGTGCACACCGAGGTCGGCCAGCTCGGGTCCGCGCTGAACCGGATGCTGGACCGGATCGCCGGTGCGCTGTCGGCCCGGCACGCCAGCGAGACGCGGGTCCGCCAGTTCGTATCGGACGCCAGCCACGAGCTGCGCACACCGCTGGCGGCCATCCGCGGCTACACCGAGCTGGCGCAGCGCAAGCGCAACGAACTGCCGCCCGACGTCGCCCACGCGGTGAGCCGGGTGGAGTCCGAAGCCCAGCGGATGACCACCCTGGTGGAGGACATGCTGCTGCTGGCCCGGCTGGACGAGGGCCGGCCCCTGGAGCGTGTGCAGGTCGACGTGTCCCAGCTGGTGGTCGACGCCGTCAGCGATGCGCACGCGACCGGGCCCGATCACGAATGGTCGCTGGACCTGCCCGAGGAGCCGGTGCAGATCATCGGCGACCATGCCCGGCTGCATCAGGTGCTGGCCAACCTGCTGGGCAACGCCCGCACGCACACACCGGCAGGGACGTCGGTGGTCACCTCCCTGAGTGTCACCTCCGCCGGCGATGTGCAGCTGACCGTCGCCGATGACGGCCCTGGCATTCCGGCCAAGTTGCAGCCGGAGGTGTTCGAGCGGTTCGCCCGGGGGGACTCGTCGCGCTCGCGCCGGATGGGCAGTACCGGGCTCGGCCTGGCGATCGTGGCCGCCGTGATCCGGGCGCACGGCGGGCGCCTGGAACTGCACAGCGTGCCGGGTGACACCAAGTTCGTCGTCACCCTGCCCGGAGGGCAGTCACAGCCAACACACAGCCCGGACAAAACCGCCTCGTAGCGGGGATGGTCAGGATCGAGTAGGTGACCGCCGTACTGTCCGAGGTGTCTGTGCCCGTGCCCGCATCGACCCCGCGCCGCCGTGCGGTGGGGGAGCGGGCCGCGTTGACGGTGCTACTCGCCGGGACGGCGGTGCTGTACCTGTGGAACCTGTCGATCAGCGGCTGGGCCAACAGTTTCTATTCCGCCGCCGCGCAGGCCGGTGCGAGCGACTGGACCGCCATGCTGTTCGGGTCCAGTGACGCCGCCAACGCCATCACCGTCGACAAGACCCCGGCGGCGCTGTGGTTGATGGATATCTCGGTGCGGCTCTTCGGGTTACACCCGTGGAGCGTGCTGCTGCCGCAGGCCCTGGAGGGGCTGGCGGCAGTGGCCGTGCTGTATGCCGCGGTGCGCAGGGCGGCCGGCCCCGGCGCGGCCCTGCTGGCCGGCGTGGTGCTGGCACTGACGCCCGCCGCGGCACTCATCTTCCGGTTCAACAATCCCGATGCGCTGCTGGTGCTGCTGCTGGTGGCCGGCGCCTATTGCGTGCAGCGGGCGTGTGAGCCGGACAGCAGCCGCTGGTGGATGATCGGGGTCGGGGTGGCCGGGGGATTCGCGTTCCTGGCCAAGATGTTGCAGGCATTCCTGGTGCTGCCGGCGTTCGCGGCGGCCTACCTGATCTGCGCCGCCGCGCCGCTGCGCACCCGGTTGGCGCGCCTCGGCGCCGGCGTGGTGGCGCTGGTGGTGTCCGGTGGCTGGTATCTGCTGCTGGTCGAGGTCTGGCCGGCCGCCGCACGGCCGTATATCGGCGGCTCGCAACACGACAGCATCTTCGAGCTCGCCCTTGGCTACAACGGGGTCGGCCGGCTGACCGGCGACGAGGTCGGCGGGCTGGGCAATCTGAACCACGATGTCGGCTGGGACCGGCTGCTGGGCTCCCAGATGGGCACTCACATCGCGTGGCTGCTGCCGGCCGCGCTGATCTGCCTGGCCGCCGGGCTGGTGCTGACCCGGCACTCGCCACGTACCGACGTCACCCGGGCCGCGCTGATCATGTGGGGTGGCTGGCTGGTGGTGACGGCGGTGGTGTTCAGCTACGCCAACGGCATTCTGCACCCGTACTACACCGTGGCGCTCGCCCCGGCGATCGGGGCCTGCGTCGGCATCGGAGCAAACCTGTTGTGGCGCAACAGATCCGATCTTCGGTGCAGCACCGCGCTGGCCGGCACCGTCGTGGTCACCGTGGTGCTGGCGGCGGTGCTGCTGGGCCGTCAGGCCGAGTGGATGCCGTGGCTGCGCGCGGCGGTGGCGATCCTCGGGATCGCCGCGGCCGTCCTGATCGTGGTGGCAGGCCGGTTGCCCCGGCCGGTGTCGACGATCGCCGGCGCCCTGGCGATCGCGGCCTGCCTGGCCGGACCCGGGGCCTATGCCATCGCCACCGCGGCCGGCCCGCACAGCGGCGCCATCCCGTCGGTGGGTCCCGGGCGTAGCTTCGGCGCCGGATTCGGGGGCGGGCCGTTCGACTCGCCCACCCCCAAACCCGCCCTGACGGCGATGCTGACCGCCGACGCCGGGGACTACACCTGGGTGGCGGCCACCGTCGGCTCCACCAATGCCGCCGGTTATCAGCTGGCCACCGGCGCGCCCGTGATGGCCGTCGGTGGCTTCAACGGCACCGATCCCGCGCCCACCTTGGCGGAGTTTCAGAAACTGGTGGCGGACAAGGAAATCCACTACTTCATCCGTGCGGTGATGATGGGCAACTGGCGGGGTCAGAACAGCGGCAGTCGCGATGCGGCAGATATCGCGTCCTGGGTGCAGAGCCACTACACCGCGGTACCGGTGGCCGGCGTCACGGTCTACGACCTGACCCGGCCCCTGGATTCATAGGTTTCGCATAGCTTGCGCCAACGGCCGACACACGCCACGAGCCAAATATGGACGTCATGACAGACATCGCCTTCGCCGCACGGCCCAACGCCGTACAGGTCGCCCGCTCGCAAGCCGTCCCGGTGGTCGACGTGGTGGTGCCGGTGTACAACGAACAGGCCGCCCTGGCCACCTCGGTGCGGCGACTGCACCGCCACCTGCAGGACAACTTCCCGTTTCCGGTCCGCATCACCATCGCCGACAACGCCAGCATCGACGACACCCCGCGGATCGCCGCCGAGCTGGCTGCCGAACTGGAAGATGTCCGGGTGGTGCGCCTCGAGCAGAAGGGCCGTGGCCGGGCCCTGCACCACGTGTGGTCGCTGTCGGACTCGCCGGTGCTGGCCTACATGGACGTGGACCTGTCCACCGACCTGGCCGCGCTGGCGCCGCTGGTGGCCCCGCTCATCTCCGGACATTCCGACCTGGCGATCGGTACCCGGCTGTCCCGCAACGCCCGGGTGGTGCGCGGACCCAAGCGCGAGATCATCTCGCGCTGCTACAACTTCATCCTCAAGTCCACCCTGGCGGCGGGCTTCTCCGACGCGCAGTGCGGCTTCAAGGCCATCCGCGCCGACGTCGCCCGCGAACTGCTGCCCTACGTCGAGGACACCGGATGGTTCTTCGACACCGAGCTGCTGGTGCTGGCCGAACGCACCGGGCTGCGCATCCACGAGGTGCCGGTGGACTGGGTCGACGACCCCGACAGCCGCGTCGACATCATCGCCACCGCGACGGCCGATCTGTTGGGGGTGGGCCGGTTGTTGCGTGGGTTTGCCAACGGCTCCATCCCGATCAACACCATTGCCGCCCAGCTCGGTTCGCGCCGTGCGGCGGCGCCGCGTTCGCTGCTGCGCCAAGTGGTGCGCTTCGGCACCATCGGCGTCGCATCCACCATCGCCTACCTGCTGTTGTTCATGGCCCTGCACGCCTCGATCGGTGCACAGGCGGCGAACCTGGTGGCGCTGCTGATCACCGCGGTCGCCAACACCGCGGCCAACCGCCGGTTCACCTTCGGGGTGCGCGGTGGCGCCGGTGCGGCCAAGCATCAATTCGAGGGCCTGATCGTGTTCGGTATCGCGCTGGCGATCACCAGCGGCTCGCTGGCCGGCCTGCACGCCTTCGTCGAACAACCCCACAAACTCGTCGAATTGACCGTCCTGGTGCTGGCCAACCTGGTGTCCACCGCCGTCCGCTTCGTACTGCTGCGCGGCTGGGTGTTCCACCCCCGCCGCGCCGCCTAGAGCCCCTGCTACGCAGAAGGATTGAGATGACTGTGACTGATTCCCGGCCGGCCGAGGCGGCGCCCGCCGGGCCCGGCCGGGCCGCGCGTCTGCTACTCGGCGACGAGACGCAGGCGCGCTGGGAGCGGCCGGGACTGCTGAGCCTGCTGGCCGCCACCGCCGTGCTCTACCTCTGGGGTCTGGGCTCCAACGGCTGGGCCAACAGCTACTACGCCGCGGCCGCGCAGGCCGGTACCCAGTCTTGGAAAGCCTTGTTCTTCGGCTCTTTCGATGCGGGCAATGCCATCACGGTGGACAAGCCGCCCGCGGCGATGTGGGTGATGGGCCTGTCCGGCCGGCTGTTCGGCTTCAACGAATTCACCATGCTGTTACCGCAGGCGTTGATGGGTGTGGCCGCGGTGGGCGTGCTCTACGCCACCGTGCGGCGGTGCAGCGGGCCGGGCGCGGGCCTGATCGCCGGTGCCGCCCTGGCGCTCACCCCGGTGGCGGCCTCGATGTTCCGCTACAACAATCCCGACGCACTGCTGGTGCTGCTGCTGGTGATCGCCGCCTACTGCACGGTGCGGGCCAGCACCACCGCATCGGCGGGCGCCATGACGAAATGGATGGCGCTCACCGGGTGCGCCGTCGGCTTCGCGTTCCTGACCAAGATGCTGCAGGCATTCCTGGTCCTGCCCGGGTTGGGCATCGCCTTCCTGATCGCCGGCGGTGCGACGGTCGGCAGGCGGGTCGGCGCGCTGGCCGTCGGTGTGGTGTCGATGGTGTTCGCCGCCGGCTGGTACATCGCCCTGGTCGGCCTGTGGCCGGCCGACGCCCGGCCCTATATCGCCGGCTCCACCGACAACAGCCTGTTGCAGCTCGCCTTCGGCTACAACGGAATCCAGCGCATCACCGGAAACAATCAGCCCGGCGGCGGGGGACACCTCCCGGGCGGTCCCGGCGGGGAGGGCGGCCGGAACGTGTTCTTCGGCGGCGAGCCCGGGATCGGCCGGCTGTTCAACGATTTCATGGGCACCGAGGTGTCCTGGTTGCTGCCCGCGGCGCTGATCGGCCTGGCGGCCGGGTTGTGGTTCACCCGGCGCAGCGCGCGCACCGCGAAGGTGCGCGCACAGCTGATCCTGTGGGCCGGCTGGCTCGTGGTCACCGGTGCGGTGTTCAGCTACATGGACGGCACCGTGCACCCGTACTACGCCGTGGCCCTGGCTCCGGCGGTGGCGGCCCTGGTGGGCATCTCGGTGGCCGAGCTGTGGCAGGGACGGCAGTTCCTGGCGCCGCGGCTGGTGCTGGCCGTCATGCTGGCCGGCACCGGGGTGTGGACATTCATCCTGCTCAACCGCACACCGGAATGGTGGCCGGCGCTGCGCTGGATCGTGCTGATCGGCTCGGTCCTGCTGGCCGCGGTGCTGGCGGTGGGGATGCACAAGCTGGGCAAGGCGACCCTTGCGGTAGCCGCAGCGGCAATGCTTTTCGGCTTCGCCGGCAGTGCTGCGTACGCGATCTCGACGGTGGCCAACGGGCATTCCGGTGGGCCGATGCCCAGCTCTGGGCCGGCCCGCGCCGGCGGTGGCTTCGGCCCGCCCGGTGCCGATGGACCGGGCGGATGGGGCCGGCACGGCGACGACGCCGCTCTGGCCGCACTGATCACCGGACTCGACAACCGTTGGGCCGCAGCGACGATCGGTTCGATGCAGGCCGGCGACCTGGAACTGAAAACGGGCGCCTCGATCATGTCCATCGGCGGTTTCGCCGGCGGTGACGACGCACCGACACTGGAGCAGTTCCAGCACTACGTGACCGAGGGCCAGGTGCGGTACTTCATCGCAGGTGACCGGGGACCGGGCGGGCACGGCGGCCCGGGCTCGGCCAGCGACAGTGCGGGCGCGCAGATCTCGGCGTGGGTGCCCCAGCATTACGCCAAGCTGGATGTCGGTGGCACGACGGTGTACGACCTGAGCAAGCCACTCACCTGATGAGCGATTTCGGCGCGCCTACCCGCGACAGACGCGGGTAGGCGCGCCGAAATCACTTCGACGAGCGTCACGTCCGCCAGCGCGACAACCGGTGCTCGACGGCGACCAGTAAGCCGTTGAACGCCAGCCCGACGAGGGCGATGGCCACGATCCCGGCGTACATGTTCGGGATCTGGAAGTTCAGCTGTGACGCCGTGATCAGGTATCCCAGGCCGGCTTTGGCGCCGACCATCTCCGCGGCGATGAGCACCAGGATCGATGACGCCGCGGCCATCCGCAGGCCGGTGAAGATGGTGGGCACCGATGCGGGCAGGACCACCTTCTGGAACAGCCTGACCGGCGACAGGCCCAGCGAGCGTGCCGACCGGATCAACAGCGGGTCGACGGTGCGCACCCCCGAGATGGTGTTCAGCAGAATCGGAAACGTCGACGCGTAGACCACCAGCGCCACCTTGGACGTCTCGCCGATGCCGAGGATCAGGATGAAGACCGGCAGCAGTGCCAGGGCCGCGGTGTTGCGGAACAGCTCCAGAATCGGGTTGAGGAACTCGGCGACCGGGCGGTACCAGGCGATGGCGACGCCCAGCGGAATCGCCACCAGCACCGCGATGGCGAAGCCGGCGACGGCCCTGGACAGGCTCGCCGACACATGCTCGGTCAGTTGGCCGTTGCCGACCAGTTCCACGAAGGCCGCCGCCACCTCGCTGAACGGCGGCAGGAACACCTTGTCGACCAGGCCTATCCGCGGGGCCGCCTCCCACACCGCGAGGAACGCCAGGATTGCCACCGCCGGCTTCAACAGGGCCCAGGCGAGGGAGGTCAACCGCCTGCCCACCCGCCGCGGCGGTGAGCCGGCGGGCAGTGCAGCGGTCTGCGCGTGGGGAGCCGGGGCAAGCAGACTAGACATGCGATACCCCGGCCGATGACGCGGCGAGTTCCAGTGAGCGGGCCCGCTCGACCTCGTCGTGCAATAGTGACCAGACGTGGTGGCGCAGCGCCCGGAAACCCTCCTCGGAGCGGACATCCGGCGCGCTGCGGTCGATTTCGACATCGACGATGTTCTTGATCCGCCCGGGCCGCGAGGTCAGTACCGCGACCCGCTGACCCAGGTAGATGGCCTCGTCGATGCCGTGGGTGATGAAGAGGATGGTCTTTCCGGTGGTTTCCCAGATCCGCAGCAGTTCGTCCTGCAGGGACTCCCTGGTCTGGGCGTCCAGCGCGGCGAAGGGTTCGTCCATCAGCAGTACCTCGGGGTCGAAAGCCAGGCTGCGGGCGATGGCCACCCGCTGCTTCATCCCGCCGGAGAGTTCGTGCGGATAGCGGTCGCCGAAACTGCGCAGGCCGACCAGATTCAGGTAGTATTCGGCCCGATCCCGGCGCTCCGCCGCGCGCAGTCCCTTTGCCTCCAAGCCGAATTCGATGTTCTTGCGGGCCGTCCGCCAGGGCAGCAGCGCGTACTGCTGGAACACGATGCCGCGGTCCAATCCCGGCCCGGTGATGGGTCGTCCGTCGAGCAGGATCTCACCCGAGGTGGGGGCGGTCAGGCCGCCGAGCAGATCCAGCAGGGTCGACTTCCCGCAGCCGCTCGGTCCGACCAGCACCAGGAACTCGCCGCCGGCCAGGTCGATGGTGATATCGGAGACCGCGGTGAACGGGGTGGCCTCGCCGCGGATGGTGAACCGCTTGGTCACCTGCCGCAGACTGAGTTTGGGGATTTCGGTCATTTCTTCGCCAGGGCCTGTCCGTCGGGTCCGCTGCCGTCGGGGTAGGTGCCGTTGGCGTACGGGTTGTATTGGTTGGTGTACAGGTTTTTGGCCTGCAGTTTGTTCTGCTGCAGTTCACCGTTGCGGACCAGCCAGTCGATCCAGAGTTGCAGGGACTGTTCGGTGATGACACCGCCGGGTTCGGCCACCCCGGTGCTCTTCCAATAGTCGGCGTTGTCGGCGCTCTCGTTGCGCCCGCGAGCGCCGATGATCTGTTTGAACTTGGCGATGACCTCGGGGCGGGGCGTGAGCTGCGCCCACCGGATGGCGCGGGCGGTGCCCTGGGTGAAGTCGGCGACGGCGTCCTCGTTGGCGGCCAGGAAATCGTTGCGCACGACGTAGGTGCCGTAGGTGAAATCGCCGAAAAGGGACCCGTCGGTGAACAACGGGCGGATGCCGCCGCGGGTGAGCGCCCGGTCCCGCCAGATGTCGTTCAAGGCGACCGCGTCGATGTTTCCCTGACGCAGCGACTGTTCGGCGTTGACCGGCGGAACGACGGTCAGCTCGACCTGTTTGGTCTCGGCACTGGACAGCCCCTGGCGGGCCAGCCACTCCCGCATGACGAATTCCTGGTGCGCGCCAAGGGTGTTCATCCCGAACTTCTTGCCGATCAGGTCGCGCGCGCTGTGGATGGGGCTGCCGTCCGGCACGTAGTAGCCGGTGAAGTTCTCCTTGTCCGAACCGTAGTAACCGATGATCGAGGTGATCGGCGAGCCCGCCGCGGCCAGCTTGACCACCGCACCGTTGAACGCGCCGCCCACGTCGATGTCGCCGGTCGCGGCGGACTGGATGTCCTGCGGTCCGCTGGTGGTGTTGCCCACCCATTTCAGCTTGATCTTCTGGAAATAGCCCAGGTTCTCGGCGAGTTCGGGATACGTGACCTGGCTGGCCCACCCCTGATATCGGATGACGGACCTGCCGTCCTCGACCGCCGCCTTGTGCGAAGACGACCCACACGCCGAGACCAGGACGGCCAGCGCCAGGGTCGAGATCGCCAGGGCCAGTGCACGTGATCTCATTGCTGCGATGTTGCCCAGGACGGCCGCGGGCGACAACAGTTCGGCGCCCGCGCGATTATTACTCGGCACGATTGCAGCCGTGGTGCGTTGGGGCGGCCATGCTTACCGTGGTGCGAACGCGAAGTCGATCATTCGCGCCGTCAGGGGGTGTGCACGTGGCCGATCTCGATGAACTGGTGGCGGACGTGTTCGTCGCCGGAGGTGGGCCGGCCGCGTGTTGGGCCGCGCTGCGTGCTGCTGCCGGCGGTGCCGATGTGGTGCTGGCGGACAAGGGCTACTGCGGCACCAGCGGTGCGACCGCGTCGGCGGGGACCGGTGTCTGGTACGTCGCGCCGGATCCGGCGGCCCGCGCCGAGGCCATCGCCAGCCGCGACGGGCTGGGCGGCCATCTGGCCGATCACCGGTGGGCGGCCCGGGTGCTCGACGAGACCTATCACCGGATCAACGAATTCGCCGATGCGGCCCGGTTCCCGTTCCCCGTCGGGCCGGATGGCGTGCAGTTGCGCAACGGCCTGCAGGGCCCGGAGTACATGCGCCGGATGCGAATCCTGTTGCGCAGGGCCGGGGTGCGGATTCTGGACCACAGCCCCGTCACCGAACTGCTGGTGGCCGCCGACGGCGCGGCCGCCGGAGCGGTCGGGTACCAGCGCCGGCGACAGAAGGCATACCGGGTGCGTTCCGGTGCGGTGGTGCTGGCCACCGGCGGCTGCGCCTTCCAATCCAAAGCCCTTGGCTGCGACGTGAACACCGGGGACGGCACGCTGTTCGCGGTCGAGGCCGGAGCCGAGCTGTCCGGGATGGAATTCTCCAACGCCTACGGGATCGCCCCGCTGGGCACCTCGGTGACCAAGACGGCGTTCTACCACTTCGCCACCTTCTACCGGGAAGACGGTTCGGTGCTGGACGGGGCCAGTGGCCGGCAACGGTCACCGATCGCTGCGGAGTTGTTGCGCGGCAAGGTGTTCTGCCAACTGGACAAAGCCGACGGGCCGAACCGAGCGGCGATGCGCCGGGCGCAGCCGAACTTCTTCCTGACGTTCGACCGGATGGGCGTCGACCCGTTCACCCAGAAGTTCGCCGTGACGCTGCTCGGCGAGGGCACCGTGCGTGGCACCGGCGGCATCCGCATCGTCGACGACGAGTGCGCCACCACGGTGGCGGGACTCTATGCGGCCGGTGACGCCGCCACCCGGGAACTCATCTGCGGCGGATTCAGCGGTGGCGGCAGCCACAATGCCGCGTGGGCGATCTCGTCGGGGAACTGGGCCGGTGCCGGAGCCGCGCGCTACGCGCGGGCGGTCGGGCAGGCGGCGAAGGCACGCAAGGTGACCGCGATCGGCGGTGCGGGCATCCGGCCACGCTCCGGCCGTCGGTCCGCGGACCATGCCGGGGTGGTGACCGCCGTGCAGGCCGAGGTGCTGCCGTACGACAAGAACTATCTACGCCGAGGACCCGTGCTGGCCACCGCGCTCGGCGTGCTCGACGCGGTGTGGGCCGACGTCAACGCCTCGCTGACCGGCGACGGCGAGCAGTTGATCCGCAGCAGGCAGGCAGCGGCGATGACGGCACACGCCCGGTGGATGTACCGCACCGCCCTGGCGCGGACCGAGACCAGGGGCATGGCCAAACGGCTGGACTTCCCCGACCAGGATCCCGGACAGCACCATCGGCTCATCACCGGCGGACTGGACGAGATCTGGGTGCGCCCGGAGTCGGTGCACCCGCTGGAGGTGGCTTCGTGATCGAACTGGTGTCGGCGCAGCGGTGTATCGCCTGTGACAAGTGCGTCGAGGTGTGCCCGACCAATGTGTTCGACCGAGGGCCGGGCGGTGTCCCGCTGATCAGCAGGCAGAGCGACTGCCAGACCTGCTTCCAGTGCGAGGCCAACTGCCCCGTCGATGCACTGTTCGTATCGCCGTACGTCGCACCCGCACCGGTCGAAGAGGACGCCCTGGTGCGTACCGGACTGCTCGGCAGCTACCGGGAACGCATCGGCTGGGGTAAGGGCCGTGCGTCGGGCACCCGCAATGCCATCGGCCCGGCGCTGGAGCCGGGGGCCACACCGCTCATCTCCTAGCGATTTCGGCGCGGGCCAGCGCGGTGAGCGCGGCGGCGGTGCGATCGCAGAAGGCGTCGCATCCGGCCAGCCCGCGAGTCATGGCGCGGACCACGGTGGTGGCGACCAGGAAGTCGAACACGGTGTTCGCCCGGTCGGAGTCGCCGAGCAGCTCGGTCATCATCACCCGGACGTCGGCTTCGGCGCGCAGCACCAGCCGTTCGTAGATCGACTCGTCGTGGTGATAGGCGGTGAGCAGTCCGGGCAGCGCCGCGCGCGTCACCGGGTCGGCCAGCCTGTTCAGGAACATCGCGACCCAGCCGCGCAGATCGCGGTACAGGTCGCCGGTGGCAGCCGGTGCCGGTACGGAGTCGGTGGGGCCGAACGCCGCGTCCTCGACCAGTGCCTCCTTGCTCGGCCAGCGCCGGTACAGGGTCGGTGCGCCGACCCCCGCGCGTTTGGCGATGGCGACCATGGTGGTGTCCTGGTAGCCCTTTTCGACCAGGAGTTCGCGGGTGGCCTGCAGGACGGCCACGTCCTTGGCGGGGTCGCGCGGGCGCCCCGCTGCGGTAGTCATGCCAAAAACCTAGTCCCTTCCGAAATGAAGTGTTACGTTACGACGTATAACGTAATTAGGAAGGTTCACCCGATGCTCACTCCGCACGACGAACTGCTCTGCCATCAACTGCCCACCACCTTCGACCATGTCGCCCAGTCGGACCTGCGCTGGACCGAGCGCATCGTCATGTACGGGTTCGACCGCTCCGGCGAGATCAACGTGATGACCGGTCTGGCGCGCTATCCCAATCGCAACGTGACCGACGCCTACGCGATGGTGACCCGCCGCGACGGCCAGGCCAGGGTGGTCCGGATGTCGACCGAACTGAACCCCCAAACAGGTTCTCTCGGAGCGTATTCGGTGGGGCCGTTCACCTACACGGTGGAAGATCCGTTGCGCACGGTCCGGGCCCAGTTGGCGCCCAACGACCAGGGTGTCAGTCTGGACCTGCGGCTACGCGGCCAGTTTCCCGCTTATGAGCAGACTCCGGCGTTTCACCGCAGCCGCGGCCGGGTGAGCGAGGATGCGCGGCGGTTCTACCAGAACGGCGCGCTGGAGGGTTGGATCGAGATCGATGGTGAGCGGATCGAGATCGACCCGGCGCGTTGGTGGTTCGGGCGCGACCACTCGTGGGGCGTGCGCAATGGACCCGGCGGGGGCAGTTTGCCCGAGGGTGCGAACCTGCAGCCGCAGGAAATTCCGGACGGCATCCTCTACTACATGGGGATATTCCAATTCGACGATGAGCTGGTGCATTTCGCGCAACGCGAGACCAGCACGGGGGAGCGCTGGCAGTTCGAGGGCGAGATCCTGCAGCCGGTGGCCTCGGGGCGTCCGACGGCTTCCCTCATCGATGTCGAGCACGATCTGAAGTTTCGCGATGACCTGCGGGTGATCAGCGGCGGCACCTTCACCGTGCATCGCTCCGACCGCAGCACCAGTACCGTCGAGGTCGCCCCGATCACCGACTTCTGGCCGGGTCTGGCCGGTTACGTCGAGGTCGGCGGCTACGCCTCCGGGCATTGGCGCGGAACCGATTTCCTGGATGGCTTCACCGCCGACACCACCGACCTGGATGTGATCAGGCCGGTGAGCCTGCTGTCCGAGACGCTCTGCGAGGTGCGGATGGACGGCAAGACCGGTTACGGCCTGGTGGAGATGGTGTTCGTCGGCGCCTACCCGCGATACGGATATGCCGGATGGTGAGGACGCTCGTCGAGGAACTGCCCGTGGCGCTGGAAAATGTCGTCCGGCAGCGTATTCCGGGATCGGCCAAGGCGCGTGTCGTCAACTGGGTGCCGAGTCCGGGTGGATTCTCAACCGAGACATATCTTTTCGACGTCACAGATAGGGATGACGGTTCCACGCTCGGTCTGGTGTTCCGCCGGCCGCCGGAATTCCAGACCCTGCCCGACTACGACCTGCGCCGGCAGTACCTCGTCATGCAGCGACTGGCGTCCTCACCGGTCCCGGTGCCGTCCATGCGCTGGATCGACCCGTACGGCGGCGCCCTGGGCACCCCGTATCTGGTGATGGACCGCGTCGATGATGTGGTCGGCGTCAGCGACGTGCCGCCGTATCACAGCGCCGGGATCTTCGCCGACACCGACGACGCCGGCCGGGCCACCCTGTGGAACGGCTGCGTCGACCTGATCGCTGCCGTGCACCGCATCGACACGCGATCCCGCCGGCTGGGCTTCCTGGGCGCGTCCACCCCCGAGGCGCTCACCGGTTTCCTGCGCTACGGATTGGGCTGGGCGTATGACGGCCTTCCGCTGCACCCGACATTCACCCGGGCGCTGGCCTGGCTGGAGGCGCACCCGTACCGGCCGCAGCGGGTGGGGCTGTGCTGGGGGGACGCCCGGATGTCGAATGTGTTGTACCGGCCCGATCTGACCCCGAAGGCGGCGCTGGACTGGGAGCTCGCCTACCTCGGCGACCAGGCCGCCGACATCAGCTGGCTGCTGATGACCGATTGGGTGAGCAGCCCGCTGCCTGACAACGCCGCGGCGCCGGGCACGCCCAGCCGAGAGGAGACCGTCGACCGGTACCAGCACGGCGTCGGGCACCGGATCGGCAATCTGGCGTTCTCCGATGTGACGGCCCCGCTGCTGCTGGCCGTCGCGTTGGTGCGGTTGAATCGCCGGCTGGACATCCCCGGGGTCGATCTGGCCGATCTCTGTGCCCGGCGGATCGACTTTGTCCTGAACAGCTGAACTCACTACATTTCTGGGGTGGCCGCCCCCGACACTTCCCGATTTCCCCGGGGCATGGCGTTGCTGGTGGCCGGCGCCTTCTTCATGGAGATCCTGGACGCCAGCATCCTGACCCCGGCGATCCCGGTGATGGCGGCGCAATTCGGTGTCGAGCCCATCGACGTCAATGTGGCGATCACCGCCTACCTGGTCACCGTCGCCGTGCTGATTCCGGCCAGTGGCTGGATGGCCGACCGCTTCGGGATCCGGCGGGTGTTCATCGCTGCCATCGCGGTGTTCACGCTGGCCTCGGTCGGCTGCGCGGCGAGCGTGTCGCTGCCGATGCTGGTCGGCATGCGGATCGCCCAGGGCGTCGGCGGAGCGATGATGGTGCCCGTCGGCCGGCTGGCCGTGCTGCGCTTCAGCGGCAAGGGCGATCTGGTGCGCGCGATCGCCCTGCTGACCTGGCCGGCGCTGGCCGCCCCGGTGCTGGCTCCGGTGCTGGGCGGCGCCATCGCCACCGTCGGCAACTGGCGCTGGATCTTTCTGGTCAACATCCCATTGGGCATCGTCGGATTCCTCTTGGCGCTCAAGCTGATTCGGGGTGATCCCGCACCGGAGCGGTCCCGGTTGGACTGGCCGGGGATTCTGCTGCTCGGCGGCGGGATCGCCGCGGCGCTGATCGCCCTGGAACACATCAGGGTCAGCGGCACCGACTGGCTGCTGGTCGGGGTGTGCGGCGCGGCCGCGGCGGCGCTGCTGATGGCCGCGGTGTGGCATCTGCTGCACACCGATGCGCCCCTGGTGGCGCTGCGGGTGCTGCGGGTGCGCACGCTGCGGATCACGGTGTCCGCGGGATCGCTGTACCGCTTGGTGATCACCGCGGTGCCGTTCTTGCTGCCGCTGCAGTTCCAGTTGGAGTTCGGCTGGACTCCGTTCGCGGCGGGCCTGATGGTGGCGGCATTGTTCGCGGGCAACCTCACCATCAAACCGGCGACCACACCACTGATGCGCAGGTTCGGCATCCGGACCGTGCTGCTGGTCAACGGGGTGGCCTCGGTCGGTTGCTTCGCCCTGCTGGCGGCCTTGCGGCCGGGACTGCCGGTGGCGCTCATCGCGGCCGTGCTCTACCTCAGCGGGGCGCTGCGCTCGATCGGGTTCACCGCCTACAACAGCCTCGCTTTCTCCGATGTCGACGGTGACGAGCTCACCCACGCCAACACGCTCAACGCCGCGGTGCAGGAACTGGCCGCGGGACTCGGTATCGCGCTCGCCGCCCTGCTGCTGAGCCAGCTGACGTCCTACCCGCTGACGTTCCTGGTGTTCGGCGCGGTGATGGCACTGACGCTGGTGGAATCGTTGCGGTTGCCGGGCAACGCCGGGGCGCACGTCTCCGGCACGCGCTGACGTCGGCCGAGCACAACCATTGACATCGCCGCGCCTCGGCCGCTAGATTCCCGGTTATGTTTGCAATCTTGGCCATCTCTACCGACTTTATGGAGATGCGATGAGCGCTCCCACCGAACTGGACCCGGCCGCGGCCCGTTACGAGCTGAGCCACCTGCGCTCGCTGGAGGCCGAAGCCATCCACATCATCCGTGAGGTCGCCGCCGAGTTCGAGAAGCCGGTGCTGCTGTTCTCCGGCGGCAAGGATTCCATCGTGATGCTGCACCTTGCCATCAAGGCGTTCCGTCCGGGACGGCTGCCGTTCCCGGTCATGCACGTGGACACCGGGCACAACTTCGACGAGGTGCTGCAGGTTCGCGACGAGATGGTGGCCGAGCACGGTGTGCGTCTGGTCGTGGCCAAGGTGCAGGACGATATCGATGCCGGCCGGGTGGTCGAGACGATCCCGTCGCGCAACCCGATGCAGACCTTCACGCTGCTGCGCGCCATCCGGGAGAACAAGTTCGACGCCGCGTTCGGCGGGGCCCGCCGCGACGAGGAGAAGGCCCGCGCCAAGGAGCGGGTGTTCAGCTTCCGTGACGAGTTCGGCCAGTGGGATCCCAAGGCGCAGCGCCCCGAGTTGTGGAACCTGTACAACGGGCGCCACCACAAAGGTGAGCACATTCGCGCGTTCCCGATCTCGAACTGGACCGAGTTCGACATCTGGTCCTATATCGGGGCCGAGAAGATCACGCTGCCGTCCATCTACTACGCGCACCGGCGCGAGGTGTTCGAGCGCGACGGCATGCTGCTGGCCGTGCACAAGTACCTGCAACCGCGCAAGGACGAGCCGATCATCGAGAAGACGGTGCGGTTCCGCACCGTCGGCGACGTCACCTGCACGGGTTGCGTGGAATCGCTGGCGGGCACCGTCTCCGAGGTGATCGCCGAGACCGCCATCTCACGACTGACCGAACGCGGCGCCACCCGCGCCGATGACCGCATCTCCGAGGCAGGTATGGAAGACCGCAAGCGCGAGGGGTACTTCTGATGTCCAGGGCTAGCGAAGCGACGGGAAAATAACATGGCAACGCTTCTTCGCATCGCGACCGCGGGCTCCGTCGACGACGGCAAGTCCACCCTGATCGGCCGGCTGCTCTTTGACAGCAAGGCGGTCATGGAGGATCAGCTGGCCGCCGTCGAGCGCACCTCCAAGGAACGCGGAAACGACTACACCGACCTGGCTTTGGTGACCGACGGCCTGCGCGCCGAGCGTGAGCAGGGCATCACCATCGACGTGGCCTACCGCTATTTCGCCACGGCCAAGCGGAAATTCATCATCGCCGACACCCCCGGCCACGTGCAGTACACCCGCAACATGGTGACCGGCACGTCGACCGCGCAGCTGGCGATCGTTCTCGTCGACGCCCGGCACGGCCTGCTGGAACAGTCCCGGCGGCACGCCTTCCTCGCCTCGCTGCTCGGCGTGCAGCACATCGTGCTGGCCGTCAACAAAATGGATCTCGTCGACTGGGATGAGCAGCGGTTCAACCAGATCCGCGACGACTTCCACGAGTTCGCCGCCAGGCTGGACATCCACGATGTCACCACCATTCCGTTGTCGGCGCTCAACGGCGACAACGTGGTCACCAAGTCGGATGTCACGCCCTGGTACGAGGGTCCGGCGCTGCTGAACCACCTCGAAGAGGTCTACATCGCCGGTGACCGCAATCTGGTCGACGTGCGTTTCCCGGTGCAGTACGTCATCCGGCCGCAGACCCGCGAGCACGCGGATCACCGCAGCTATGCGGGCACCGTGGCCAGCGGGGTGCTGCGCCCGGGCGACGAGATCGTGGTGCTGCCGGCCGGCAAAACCAGCACCATCACCACCATCGACGGACCGACCGGCCCTGTCGCCGAGGCGTTTCCGCCGATGGCGGTGTCCATCAGTCTCGCCGACGATATCGACATCTCGCGCGGCGACATGCTGGCCCGCGCCAACAACCAGCCCGACGCCAGCCAGGAATTCGACGCCATGGTGTGCTGGATGGCCGACGGCTCGGCGTTGGAGCCCGGCCGCGACTACATCATCAAGCACACCACCCGCACCACCAGGGCCAGGGTGTCCGCGCTGGACTACCGCCTCGACGTCAATACGCTGCACCGCGACAAGAGTGCAACGGCGCTCAAGCTCAATGAGCTCGGCCGCGTCACGCTGCGCACCCAGGTCCCCCTGTTGCTCGACGAGTACTCCCGGAATGCGGCCACCGGATCGTTCATCCTGATCGATCCGGACACCAACGGCACCGTCGCCGCGGGCATGGTGCGCGACACCACGCCGGCAGCCCACCGCGCCGCCAGCCCCAACGCGGTGCGGCACCAGAATCTGGTGACCGCCGCCGACCGGCTGTCGAAGGGCTGCACGGTGTGGTTCACCGGACTGTCGGGTTCCGGAAAGTCTTCGGTGGCAATGCTTGTCGAGCAGAAGCTGCTGGCCGCCGGCCGGCCGGCCTATGTCCTCGACGGCGACAACCTGCGGCACGGCCTGAACGCCGATCTCGGGTTCTCGATGGACGACCGCGCCGAGAATTTGCGCCGGCTCGCCCATATCGCCACGCTGCTCGCCGATTCCGGCCAGATCGTGCTGGTGCCCGCCATCAGCCCGCTGGAGGAACACCGCGAGCTGGCCCGCCGGGTGCATGGCGAGCGCGGGTTCGACTTCATCGAGGTGTTCTGCGACACCCCGCTGGCCGACTGCGAGCGGCGCGACCCGAAGGGTCTCTACGCTAAAGCTCGCCGTGGTGAAATCACCCACTTCACCGGTATCGACAGCCCCTACCAGCGGCCGAAGAACCCCGATCTGCGTTTGACGCCGGATCTGTCGCCGGACGAGTTGGCGCAACAGGTCATCGACCTGTTAGGTGGTCGGGAATGAGTGACCACGAACTCGCCGCGCAGCTAGCGACCGAGGCGGGCAATCTGCTGCTCGGGGTGCGCAGCGATCTCGCGGACGGCACCGAAGCGGAACGTAAGGCCGCCGGGGACAAGCGGTCCCACGATTTCCTGATGGCCGCGCTGACCGAGCACCGGCCGGGTGACGCGGTGCTCTCCGAAGAAGGTGCCGACGACAAAGCCCGGCTGAACGCCGATCGGGTGTGGATCGTCGACCCGCTGGACGGCACCCGCGAGTTCTCCGAACTCGGTCGCGAGGACTGGGCCGTGCACGTCGCCCTGTG
This sequence comes from Mycobacterium sp. BMJ-28, assembly GCF_054404835.1. NCBI lineage: Bacteria > Bacillati > Actinomycetota > Actinomycetes > Mycobacteriales > Mycobacteriaceae > Mycobacterium > Mycobacterium sp. BMJ-28. Next base: position 1,514,795 of record NZ_CM136783.1, read on the forward strand.
GGAACGCGGCGAACTGGTCGCCGGTGCGGTCGCGCTGCCAGCCCAGGGCGTCACGCTGGCCACCCCGGCGGTGGCCGCACCGCCCGCCGGGCCTGCCACGCCGCGCATCGTGGTGTCACGCACCCGCCCGCCCGCCGTGGCGCTCGCGGTGCGCGATGCACTGGGTGGCACGCTGGTCGAAATGGGTTCGGCGGGAGTCAAAGTCGCGTCCGTGGTGCAGGGCATCGCGGACGTCTACGTGCACGCCGGCGGACAGTACGAATGGGACTCGGCGGCCCCGGTGGCCGTAGCTCGGGCCGCCGGACTACACACCTCACGCATCGACGGCTCGCCGCTGATCTACAACCAGGACAACGTGCTGCTGCCCGATCTGGTGGTGTGCCGCCCCGAACTGGCGCAGGCGGTGCTGGCGGTCACCGCCGGCTAATCCATCCCGTTGGCCAGCGTGATCGACTCGCCGGACCGGCACTTCACCTGATCGGACACCAGGGCGAGTACGGCGTTCGCCACATCCTGGGCGTCCAGCAGTCCCGGACGCGGACGGCCTTGGGCGAATACCTCTTCCGCATCGGAGCGGCCCGGGTTCGCCAGGTCCGGCCGGATCATCCGGTAGATCTCGTCGTGCTGGATCATCTGTGTGTCCACCCCGGCGGGCAGCACCGCATTGACCACGATGCCGTGCTCGGCGACCTCGTAGGCCAGCGATTTCACCAGCGCCACCACACCGGCCTTGGCGGCGGCGTAGTGGCCGGAGTTGCGGGCACCCGTCGTCGCGACGATCGAGGAGGTGGCCACCAGATGTCCGGCCCCGCGGTCGATCAGGTGCGGCACCGTGGCCCGGAAGGTGTTGAACACGCCGGTCAGGTTGATGTCGATCATGGCCCGCCAGCGCTGCTGGGACATCGTCGCGATCGGGTCGCCGGTGGCGATGCCGGCGTTGGCGATGACGATGTCGAGCCGGCCGAAGGTCTCGACCGCCTGATCCGCCAATTTTTGCAACCCGGTGAGGTCACGCACATCCGCCGTCATCGCCAGGCAGCCTCCGCCGAGGTCCTCGACGGCCGCCGCGGTCTGCGCCAACTCCTCGGGCGTGGCGGGTGGATAGCTGACGTCCTCGACCGGTCCCGCGATATCGCACAGCACGACATCGGCGCCGGCCCGGGCCAGTGTGGTGGCGTGCGCCCGGCCCTGGCCGCGGGCGGCGCCGGTGATCAGGGCGACCTTGCCGTCGAGTACTCCCATGCCGGACAGACTGCCATCACCGGCGAAACTCATCGGGGACCGGCCTGACTAGGCTTCCTGGGATGACCCGACCGACCTTGCGCGAACTGGCCAGCCTGCCGGCGTCTCCGGCTCCACTGTCCGAGTCCACCCTCATCCTCATCGACTGCCAGAACACCTATACCCACGGGGTGATGGAACTCGACGGTGTGGCGGCCGCACTGGACGAGACGGCGGCACTGCTGGATCGCGCTCGCACCGCCGGGATCCCGGTCATCCACATCCAGCACGACGACGGCCCCGGCTCGCTGTACGACATCACGGGGGAGTCGGGTGCCATCGCCGCGCAGGTCGCCCCGCGGGGTGGCGAGCCGGTGATCGTCAAGAATTACCCGAACTCGTTCGTGCAGACCGATTTTGAGTCCGAACTGAAGACCGTCGGGGCGTCGAACCTGATCCTGACCGGGTTCATGACGCACATGTGTGTCAACTCCACTGCCCGCGGCGCGTTCAATCTCGGGTTCGCCCCGACGGTGGTATCGGCGGCCACCGCCACCCGATCGTTGCCCGGTCCCGACGGTCCGGTGTCCGCCGCTGCCGTCCAGGCCGCCAGCCTGGCCGCGCTGTCGGATCTGTTCGCCGTGGTGGTGCGCGACGGCGCGCAGATCCCGGACTGACCCCACCGGCAATAAATGACGGGCGAAGGCGCGTGACATCGGCGAAGCTTGCAGCGTGAACACCGAGGCGCCGACGAACCACCCTTCCACCCGGGTCACCCGGCTGCGCGAGAAGCAGGACACCTCGCGGGCCGGGCTGTACGAACTGCTCGACAGCACCCCGCTGGCCACCGTCGCGCTGGTGCGGGACGGGCATCCGATCGCTTTCCCGATCGGATTCGCCCGGCTGGCAGATGAATTGGTGATCCACGGTTCGACCGGTTCGCCCTGGCTGCTGGCGCTGGCCGGCGGATCGCCCGCCGCGGTCTCGGTGACCACACTGGACGGTGTGGTGGTGGCGCGCAGCGGTTTCGAGTCGTCGTTCCGCTATCGCAGCGCGGTGCTGTTCGGGGCCTTCGAGGCCGTTCCGGAAGCCGAGAAGTCGGATTACCTGAACGCGCTGACCGACACCTTCATCCCGGGACGGGTGGCCGAACTGCGGCCGAGCACCCGCAAGGAGCTGGCCGCCAGCATGGCGCTGCGGCTGCCGATCGGGGCGGACAATTGGTCGCTGAAAGTCAGCGCGGGCTGGTCGGAAGACCCCGAATCCGATATCGAGGCGGGCGCCTGGGCCGGGCTCGTCCCGCTGGAACTGACCTACGGGACGCCGGCGGCGGCACCGGATTGCGACCCGTCCATCCCGGTGCCCGATTCGGTGCGCGGGATGACCGGGATGGTGCGTAACGTCGCGCCGCCGGTGGGCTGACCGGCCCGCCTGGCAGAATCCGCGGTATGCGGATGTCGGCGAAGGCGGAGTACGCCGTCCGCGCCATGGTGCAGTTGGCCACCGTCGACGAGGGCGAGCTGGTCAAGACCGACGACCTGGCCAACGCGCAGGGCATCCCGGCGCAGTTCCTCGCCGACATCCTCTCCGATCTGCGCACCGACCGCCTGGTCCGCAGTCACCGCGGCCGCGACGGTGGGTACGAGCTGGCCCGCCCGGCGGCGGCGATCAGCATCGCCGACGTGCTGCGCTGCATCGACGGGCCGCTGGCCAGCGTGCGCGACATCGGCCTGGGCGACCTGCCGTACTCCGGACCGACCGCGGCGCTCACCGATGTCTGGCGCGCGCTGCGGGCCAGCATGCGGTCGGTGCTGGAGCAGACCACCCTGGCCGATGTGGCCACCGGTGAGCTCCCGGCGCACGTCGCGACACTGGCCACCGACTACCTGGGGCAGGAGACCGACCGCGGTCATTCCTGAGCGTGCACGGCGTCTGGGCCGGTCGCTCAGCTCCCCGATCCGTACGGCCGGGTGAGGATCTCCAGGTAATGCCCGCCCGGGTCCTGGAAGTAGACGCCACGGCCGCCGTCGTTGTGGTTGATCTCGCCGGGGTGCTGCCCGTGCGGATCCGCCCAGTGCTGCAGACCCCGTGCCCGGATCCGGCCGTAGATTTCGTCGAACTCGGCCTCGGAGACCAGGAACGCGTAGTGCTGCGGACGGATGTCCGCAACCCCGGGCAACTGCGCGAAGTCCAGGCTGACGCCGTGGTTGAGCTCGACGGCCAGGAACGGGCCGAACTCCCTGGCCGCCGGCAGCCCGAAGATCTCGGTGAAGAAGGTCGCCGACTCCTCGCGGTCGGCGGCGGCCACGATGGTGTGGTTGAACGTGATAGCCATTTCATCCAGTCAACCACCGTCCGGGCGACCTGCCCAGGATGGGATGATGACCGCGCCCGGCGGTGTTGTCGGATTGCGATGTCGGCGCGAAAGGGCGGTGTGTGATGGGTGACTTCGACCTGTGGGACCTGACGGCCCCCATCCTGGTGGCGCCGATGGCCGGCGGCCCGTCCACCCCGGAACTCGCCGCGGCCGGCTCCGCGGCCGGTGGCCTCGGCTTCATCGCCGCGGGATACCTGAGCGCGGACAAGTTCGCCGAAAAGCTGAGCGCCGCCCGCACGCTGACCTCCCGGCCGCTCGGGGCGAATCTGTTTGCCCCCCAACCCAGCGCGGTGCAACCCGGCGATATCGACCGGTATGTCGCCGAGCTGGCCGGTGAAGCCGACCGTTACGGGGTCGCCCTGGGGGAGCCGAAATTCAACGACGACGATTGGGCGGCCAAACTGGAGGTTGTCCTCGACATCCGGCCGGAGGTGGTGTCCTTCACCTTCGGGGCACCCGGTGCCGACGAGACGGCCCGGCTACGTGCCGCGGGCATCACGACCGTCGCCACCGTCACCACGCTGGCCGAGGCGCGCGAGGCGGCCGGCCGGGGCGTCGATGTATTGGCGGTGCAGGGGCCGGCGGCCGGCGGCCATCGCGGCACCTATGACCCCGCGGCGCGGCCGGCCGGCCAGCCCCTCGACGGGCTGCTGGCCGAGGTGCTCGCGGCGACGGAGGTTCCGGTGGTGGCGGCCGGTGGCCTGATGACCGCAGAGGATGTCGGCCGGGTGCTGGCAGCCGGCGCCGCCGCCGCGCAACTGGGCACCGCGTTCCTGCTCGCCGACGAGGCCGGTAGCAGCCCGGTGCACCGCGCCGCGCTGCAGAACCCGGAATTCACCGAAACCGTTGTGACGAAAGCATTCTCCGGACGGTACGCGCGCGGGCTGCGCAACCGGTTCATCGATGAGCACGACGGTGCGGCCCCGTTGGGCTACCCCGAGGTGCACTACCTGACCAGCCCGGTGCGCGCCGCGTCGGTGCGGGCCGGAGATCCGCAGGCCACCAACATCTGGGCCGGGACCGGTTTCCGGCAGGTCACCTCGGGTCCGGCCGCGCGGATCATCGCCGCTCTCACCTGAGCGTGTCGATCGACACGTTGCCCTCGTCGGAGCGGACGTTGACCTGGGCGGCGGCCCGGGCCGGGTCCGTCGTCTCCGGCACCCGGACGCTGGCCGAGCCGCCGGACTGGGCGTGCACCGCGTACGGTCCCGGGGCAGGCAGTGACAGGGAGATGTCGCCGTCGCGGGTCACCGCGTCCACTCGGCGCGGCGCGACGTCGGCGAAGTTCACCGAGATGTTGCCGTCCGTGGTGGCCGCGTCGAACGATTCCGCCACCGAAATGGGTTGCCGCGCCGTGATATCGCCGTCCTGGGCGCGCACCTCGATGCGCCGGACCGCGCCGCGCAGTACCACCGCGCCGTCCGAGGTGCTGGCGGTCAGCTGATCCAGATCGGCCTGCGCGATCAGCACCCCGGTGTCCTGGCGCACGGTCAGCGCGAGCCGTCGCCCGGTCTCCGGCGGCAGGGTGACGGTGACCTCGCCGGGATCGCCGAAGTCCAGGATCCCGTGCGCCGCGCCGTCGACGGTGACCTGGGTGCCGTTGGTGTCACCGGTGACCCGCAGATACTGATCGTTGCTCCGGCTGGATGCCACCATGCGCAGGTCGATGCGGGGCTCGGTGGCGTTGCGGTCGGCGATGATCCGCACGGCCACCGGGGAATTGGCGGTGTCCAGGGTCAGCGACTTGATCGCCGCGGGCAGCGTCTGGTGGTCGGTCACCACCCGGAACGCGCTCAGCCCCCAGGCCAGCGCCGCCACCGCGGCGACCGCGCCGACGATGACGACGATCGCGGTGGCGACGAGCAGGACACGGATGATGCTTCGTCCGCCGCCGGACAGTGGCGGCGGGCCGGCCGGCGGGGTGAGGGTAGTGGTCACAGCGATTCCCTTCCAGGGGTGTCGAGTCAGGATTCGAGGTAGCGCAGCACTGCCAGCACGCGGCGGTTCTCGCTGTCGTCGGGGGTGAGCGTCAACTTGGCGAAGATGGACGCGATGTGCTTCTCGGCCGATCCGACCGAGACGTGCAGTGCGGCGCTGATCGCCGAATTCGATTTCCCTTCGGCCATGAGCTGCAACACTTCCCGCTCGCGCGGTGTCAGCTCGTCGAGCACGACGCGGCGCCGCGAACGCACCAGGATCTGCGAGACCACCTCGGGATCGAGCACCGTTCCGCCGCCGCCGACCACCTGCACCGCGTCCAGGAATGCCGGCACGTCGGCCACCCGGTCCTTGAGCAGATAGCCGAATCCCTTGGTGTCGGAGGCGATCAGGTCGGCGGCGTACCGCTCCTCGACGTAGTGCGACAGCACCAGGACCGCGGACTCGGGGTTCTGTGAGCGCAGCAGGGCCGCGGCGCGGATGCCTTCGTCGGTGAACGTCGGCGGCATCCGGACGTCCACGATGGCCAGATCCGGGTGTTCGGAGTTGACGATGTGCAGCAAGCCGGTGGCGTCCGGGACACCGGCGACGACCTGGTGCCCGGCGTCGGCGAGGATGCGTTCGATGCCCGCGCGCAGCAGTGCCGAATCCTCGGCGATCACGATGCGCATGGCAGCACCGCCGTCACCATGGTGGGGCCGGTGTCCGGGCTGGACACCGTGAAGGTGCCGCCGGCGGCGCGCACCCGCTCGGTCAGGCCCCGCAGACCCGTGGCATCCTCGCCGGCTCCGGTCTCGGCGCCACCGCGGCCGTCGTCGAACACCGACACGTGAAGTGCCTCGGCTGTCTCATCGAGGCGCACCGTCACCACGGCCTGACCGGCGTGGGCGTGCTTGGCCACATTGGTGAGGGCCTCCGCCACCACGAAATAGGCGACCGATTCGATCTCGTCCGGCAACCGCCTGGGTAGATGGATGTCCAGGGTGGTGGGCACGCCCGAGATCTGGGCCCGCTGCACCACCGCCGACAGGGCGGCATCCAGGCCACGGTCGGTCAGGATGGTCGGGGCGATCCCGCGCACCACATTGCGCAGCTCGGCCAGCGCGCTCATCGCGTCGGCATGCGCCTCACCGATCAGCTCCCTGGCCGCGGCCGGGTCGGTGTCGAGTTTGGTCTGGGCCAGACCGATGGTCATCGCCAGCGACACCAGCCGGGGCTGCACGCTGTCGTGCAGGTCGCGCTCGATGCGGTGGCGTTCGGTCTGCGCCGAGGACACCGCCCCCTGCCGGGCCTGCGACAGCGCGCTCACCTGGTACTGCAGCGCCGCGGTGGGCGAGGCGGCCAGCAGCCAGCGGTCGATCTTCGCGTCGACGGCGGGCGCGAACACCAGCAGCGCGACCGCGGCGCCCAGCGCGACGACGGCCAGCAACCAGGCCAGCGGCGGGGAGATGAAGGACAGCCCGGAGTCGGCGTCACTGCGGCGGATCGCCGAGGCGAAGGCGGGGGCCAGGAAGGCGAACGTCAACAGGGCCAGGGCCAGCGTGCAGACCACCAGGTCGTAGGTCATCCGCAGGTAATGCTGGCCGACACCCTTCCAGAATCGGCTGCTGCTGATGTCCAGCCACAGTTGGTGGGCCCAGCGCTGAAATCCCGTGTACGGCGACATCGCCCGTGGCGGCACCGCTATCTGCAGGCCGAACACCGCCTCGCTGCGCACCCGTTCGACCCATTCGACACCGCGCATCAGGTAGACGAACACCACCGCCGAGAGCGCGAAGCCGATCACCGATGGGATGGAGGAGATGCCAATGACCATGATCGACAACGGAATCCACAGCCACACGGTGGCGACGGCGGCGCCGGCGACCATGGAGGCGGTGGGCACCACCCCGAGGTGACGGCGGGGGAGCTGCACCTGCGCGCCGTCGGCGACCTCTGCGGTGTCGTTTCTTGGACCGGACCAAATTGCGACCATGAGAACAACCTATGGACCGTCGGCTCGCTGCGACACCGCGTTTTCCGCCGAACTGTGCGGGGGATAACCCCCGGCTACCTGGGCGCGGTCAGTTCCAGCGCGATGTTGTCCGGGTCACGGAACTCCAGGACGAGGGAGGGCCCGATGTCCTTGACGGGTTCATGGGCGATGCCGAGGGTGTCCAGATGCGCGGCCGCGGCGTCCAGCTCGGTCCTGTCGGCCAGCCGGAAGGCCAGGTGATCCAGGCCGGTGCGGTCCTCGTCGAACCGATCGGCGCCGACCGGGCGCAGCCCGATCAGGGTGCCACCCAGGTCGTAGATCACCCCGCCGTACAGAAACGCCAGTGCGTCCCTGGTCGCGGCATCGGCGCCGACCGGCGTCTCGATTAGCACCGGCCAGCCGAAGACACCCTCGTAGAACTGCCGCGACCGTTCGATATCGGTCACGGTGAGCCGCACGTGCGCGATGGATGTCGTGGAGATCGCCATAGCCACATACTGGCAGCCCGCGCCCCGTGCCAGAATCCCGGACGTGCGAGTGGGAATGACGCTGCCGGTGATGGAACCGGAACTGGATGCCGCGATCCTCCGACAGTGGGCGACCACCATCGACGAGGGACCCTTTTCGTCGTTGTGCTGGGGTGAGCGTGTCGCGTTCGACAATCCGGACTCGCTGACCCTGCTCGGGGCGCTGGCGGCCTGGACCGACCGGGTGCGCCTGGTGACCACTGTGGTGGTGCCGCAACTGCACGACCCCGTGCTGCTGGCGAAGGCACTGGCGACCGGCGACGTGCTCAGCGGGGGCCGGCTCACGGTGGGGCTGGGGGTCGGCGGCCGGCACGAGGATTACCTTGCGGCCGGGGCGGACCCGGCCACCCAGACCGTCCGCCAGCTGGCCGACCGCGTCGCGGTGATGAAGCGGGTGTGGGCGGGGGAGAAGGTGACCGATTCGGTGCTGCCGGTCGGTCCGGCGCCGGTGCAGCCGGGCGGGCCCGAACTGCTGGTCGGCACCTTGGGGCCCAAGACCGTGCGCAGCGCGGCGAGCTGGGCGGCCGGATTGGCCGGCACCACGCTGGATCTCGACGTGGTCAAGCAGGACGAGCTCTTCGAGGTCGCTAGGACCGCATGGGCGCAAGCCGGTCGGCCCGCGCCGCACCTGGCCACATCGTTCTGGTTCGCCCTCGGCGAGCCCGGCGCCGCCCGCGACCAGGTGCACCGGCATCTGCGCCGCTACATGAACTGGATCCCCGCCGACATCGTCGACGCGATGGCTCCCGGCACGGGGTGGGCCGGCACCGAGGATGAGCTCCTCGCCGTGTTGCGCCGGTTCGCCGAGATCGGCACCGACGAAGTGCATCTCATCCCGACGTCCTCGGATATCGGCCAGCTGCGTCGCGTCGCCGACGCGGTGCAGGAGTTCGGCTAAACCAGCGCCGGCCCGCGTTTTCCGCCGCTGTTGGGGTTCAACGGCTTTCGGATGCCGCGTGGTCCGGTTGCCTCCCGCAGCAGCCATGCCAATGGCACCGTGACGGCCAGCGTCACGACGATGAGCACGATTGTCGATCCGGTGAACAGTGGCCAGCGCAGCACCAGGTGCATCGTGGTCGCCATGATCACCACGTGGAGTAGAAAGATCTCGTAGGACAGGTTGCCCAGCCACACCATCGGCCGGCTGCCGAGCAGCCGTGTCCACCGCCCGGTGTCGCCGAGGACGAGCGGCGCCGTCACCATCAGCGCGATGCCCGCGTACAGCAATGCCCTGCATATCGGATCCGCACCGAGCGGGGCGGCGGCGACCAGGTAGGCCAGCGCCGCCACCGGAAGGGTGACTGCCGCGCGCACCCGTATCTCGTTCTGGTGCAGCACCGCCAGCGCCATTCCGGCGGCGAACGCCGCGAGATGCGCGGGCAACCACATCCCCGCGGAGTTGGGCAACCAGTCGGTGTGCAGCACCACCAGCAGCCAGAGCGGTGCGACCGCGGCGAGCGCACCGAGTCCGGCCAGCAGCACGCCCGGCCGCCGTCCCAGTAGCAGGTGCGCCAGCAGGGGGAGCGCGGCGTAGAACGAGGCCTCGACGGCCAGGCTCCACATCTGGGACAGCCCCGGATGAAGATAGGTGACCAGGAAGTTGTCGGTGTAGATCTGCGTCAGGGTGAGATGGCGCAGCAACCCGACCCAGGTCTGACCGGGATTCGGGCCCGGGGTGAAGTACAGATAGACCACGTAGGTGAACAGCACGGCCGTGGCGTAGCCGGGCATGATGCGCCGGAACCGGGCCGCGGCATAGCGGCGGAGTTGCGGTCGCGCCGTGCCGGATTCGCGACCGTCGGCGGCACGTACCCACGGCCGGAACAACAGGAATCCCGAGAGTGCGAAGAAGATCGGCACGCCGATGTCCAGGTGTCCCAGCAAGGCGCCGGCATAGCCGAGGTTGCCGGCGCCGGTGGCGAACGAGGCGTGGGTGCCGACCACCATCAGCGCGGCCACGGCCCGCAATCCGGTGAGGGAGGGCTGACGGGACGTGGACTCGCGGACCGGTGAAGGGGCCGGCCGTAGCGGGAGGAACGGGCCGGCAGTCATTTCTTCAAGTGTAGCTAACTATTTTTGTGGGTATCCGGGATGTCATGCCGCTGCCGTATGCCGACCCGCACAAGAAGCACGGTCCGTTCGCCACGCTGGCCGAGACCTTCGGCAGGTCGGCGCCGGGCCAGCTTTTCGCGCGACGGATCGCGCGCCATATCGACCCGTGGTTCTACCGGCTGACCGGCCGCAGCTACACCTCGCTGGTGGGCGCCGTCGACCAGGCGCCGCTGACCACGATCGGAGCCAAGTCGCACGAGCCGAAGGTGCACCAACTGGCCTACTTCCATGACGACGGGGACCCGATCCTGATCGCGTCCAACTTCGGCAGCCGGAAGAACCCGAAGTGGTATCACAACCTCAAGGCCCACCCCGAGTGCGAATTCGGCGACGAGAAGTTCGTCGCGACAGAGATCACCGAACCCGACGAGTACGCGCGGATCTACGCGCTGGCCGAGCAGGCGTACGGCGGCTATGCCGACTATCGGGCAAAGACCGCCAAAACGGGTCGGCATATCCCGGCCTTCCGGCTCACCCCGCGTCGCGAGTGATCCGCAGCCGCCGAACGGTCCCCGCACACAGACGAAGCGCAGCAAATCCACCGAACAGCCATCGGCGGCGCCGGGCAAACAGTTACACTGCCGACAATTACTGCCGCTTTATGCAGTTGAAACCAGGCCGGCGCTCCCCACGGTGACCCGCCGGCGGCCGATGAGGAGGCGCAATGCCACTGCGGTACGGCGCACACATCGGCCGGGTCGGCGCACTGGCCGTCGCGCTGGGCATCGGGTCGGCGGTCGCGGCGCCGGCCGGTATCGCCTGGGCCACTCCCGAGGATTCTTCGTCGCCCTCCTCGACATCGGACTCCTCGACGTCCGGCACCGATACCACCGGCCACTCGGCGCCGGCGGCTTCGTCGCCCGCCGAATCCGAGACCCCGAAATCGGACCCGGTCAAGGTGCAAGACCCGGACCCCGTGGTGGTGACGACCGGCCCGAAAGATTCGCATACCGGTGCCGATGCGGCGATCACCGCCAAACCGAAGGCCAAGAAGAAGGCGACCGCCAAACCACACACCCGGGCCACCGAATCGTCGTCCGTCGATGCGCCGGCGCCCCAGGCGCGGGCGAAGACGGCCACCTCTGCGGCACCCGACCCGGCGAACGAACCCGCCGTGGTGCATGCCGCGGTATCGGCCGTCGCGACCCTGCAGGCCGTCACTGCCGTTCCCGCCGCGGTCACGGCGCCCAAACCGGTCGTGACGAACCCGATTCAAGCCGTCGGCAATCTGCTGACCAAGGCCCTGCGGCCGCTGCTGTCCTCGTTGTTGAGCATGCTGCCCGGCGGCCCTGCGGAGTCGCCGCTGGCGTGGGTGATGCTGGCTGCCGCCCGCCGCCAGGTGGGACAGACCGAGCAGCAGGTGAGTTCGATGGCGACCCAGACCGTCGCCGCCGTGGTGGTGAACCAGCCGCCCACCGCAACGGTGACGTGGGGCCGTCCCGATGCGACGACGGGCACGGTGGTGGGCAAGCTGGTCGCCTCGGATCCGGAAGGCAAGAAGGTGGCCGTCGGGCTGTCCAGCCCGGCGGCCACGGGCACGCTGGCCTACAACGCCAAGACATCCACGTTCACCTACACGCCGACCACGACGCAGCGGTTCGACGCGTCGGCGACGCCCACCGACGACACCATCGGTATGACACTCACCGTCACCGACGGCGTCAACCCCGTGCTGGTGCAGGTGAACATCCCGGTCAGCCCGTCGCCGTTCTACTCGGCAGCCGCCCTCACCGGCCTCACCGATCCGAGCGCGGTCATCACCTCGGGGAACCGGGCCTACGTCACCGATCGCAGTACCGGGAAAGTGACCGTCTTCGACACCACCACGAACACCGTCATCACCAGCTTCGCGGCGGGCAACGCGCCCGACGGCCTCGCGGTCAAAGCCGACGGCACCAGGCTCTACGTGTCGAGTTCGACCGGCAACACCGTCACCGTCATCGACACCAAGACCAACGCGGTGAAGGCCACCATCGCGGTCGGCAATCCCACCGCCATCACCATCAATCCGAGCGGCAGCACGGTATACATCGCCAACGGTGCTGCCGCGACCGTCACCAAGATCAGCACGTCGACCAACAAGCTCGCCGGCACCGTCACCCTGGCTGCCGGCCTGACGCCCACCGAGCTCGCCGTGAGCGCCAACGGCAAGATGATCTTCGTCGTCAGCACGAAATCTGCTGGCGGCGGCAATGTCTCGTTCTTCGCGTCCGGCGCGTCGACGGCCACCTCGATCGTCGACGTCGGTGGCACCCCGGTGGGTATCGCGGTCGACTCCACCTACGGCAAGGTCTACGTCGCCGACGCGGACGGCGGCGTCACCCTGATCGACCTCGTCGCAGGCACAGCGGGCACCCTGAACGTCGGGCAACCGCTGTCCGGTATCGCGCTCACCAAGGACAAGAGCGCCTTGATGGTCACCACCAGGACGGGCCTGGTCGCTGCGTTGCGCACCACCGACGGCTCGGTGGTCGGGGTCACCAATGTCGGGGTCACCGCGGCCTCCGCGCAATCCGGTGTGGTGCTCACCCCGGACGGCAGGACGATGTGGGTGACCGACCCGGACAACGGCACCGTTCGGGTGGTGTCCCTGGTCCCGCCGAACACCGCGCCGTTCTCCAGCGATCCGGTTGCGTCGGTGTCCAATCCGACGACCGGTGCGCTCACCGGACGGGTCGGTGTCGTCGACTTCGACGGTGACCCGCTGACCTACGTGGTGACCGGTAAACCCACCAAGGGCACGTTGGTGTTCAACGCCGACGGGACGTACACCTATACACCGACCGCCACCGCCCGGCACGCGGCCGCCGTCCCCGGCGCGGTGACCACCGATTCGTTCACCGTCACGGTCTCCGACGGCCGTTACGGCACGGTGACCACCACGATCCCGCTTGCGATCGTGCCCCTGAACGCGGTGCCCACCGTCAAAACGACCATCGGCAACCCCAGCACGACGACCGGTGTCGTCAAGGGCAGCGTGGCGAGCGCGGACGCCAACAACGACAAGCGGACCTACACGTTGACCGGGCAGCCGGTGAAGGGCACCGTCACCGTATCCAGCACCGGGGCGTTCACCTACACACCGTCGGCACAGGCGCGCGCCGATGCCCTGGCGCCGGGAGCGACGCACGATCAGCGCCAGGACAGCTTCACCGTCACGGTCGACGACGGCCACGGCGGCGTCGTGCCCGTCACGGTGAACGTCAAGATCGGCGCGGCCAACATCAAACCCACTGGGGCCAAGGCGATTACCGGTAGCCCCGACCCGCGCTCGGGAGTGGCCACCGGAACGGTCAGCGCAACCGATGCAGACGGCGACACCCTCACCTACACGGCGGGCAAGACCACCAAGGGTGCCATCGTCGTCAACGCGGACGGCTCGTTCACCTACACGCCCACGGCCGCGGCCCGGCTGGCGGCCTCCAAGGCCGGGGCCAGTTCGGCCACCAAGACCGAAACCGTCACCTTCACCGTGAGCGACGGATTCGGCGGCACCACAACGACTTCGGTCAAGGTGGCCATCGCCCCGAACCCGGTCGCGAACACGGCGCCCCGAGACGGCGTCGGCACGGTGCAGGACACGTCGACCGCCATCGGCACCGTGACCGGCACGGTCTCCGCCATCGACGACGACGGTGACGCGTTGACCTACGCGCTGGCTTCCGGGCCGGCATACGGACAGGTGAAGGTCAGTTCGACCGGAAAGTTCACCTACACCCCCGATGTCGACGCCCGGTACCGCGCGCTGGTGACCGCCGGCGAGGACACCGACAGCTTCACCGTCGACATCCGCGACGCCTTCGGCGGAACAACCACGGCCACGGTCGATGTCGTCATCGCGCCGCCGTCGGCCACCGCCATCGACCAGCGTGCGACCACAGTGGCCGTCACCACCCAGCAGATGTACTTCTACTCGCAGACCGACACTGACAAGGCGATGGCGCTGCTGAAGAACGCCGGCGTCGGCACCATCCGGATCATGTTGCCCTGGGGCGGCGTCGAACCAGAAGACGGCACCTTCGACTGGGCTGCGGTGGACCGGATGATCACCAGTGCCAACGCCAACGGCATCAAGGTGCTCGCCGCGATCAACTCGACCCCGCAATGGGCGGCGGTGCCCGGCCAACCCGACTACGCCGGGGCGCCGGCGGACCTGAACGCCTTCGGCGACTTCGTCACCGCGGTGGCCACCCGGTACCAGGGCCAGATCGCCGACTACGAGGTGTGGAACGAGCCCAACTACAGCGGTTTCTGGGCGCCCACCCCGGACGCGGCGCAGTACACCGCCCTGCTCAAGGTCGCCTACACCGCCATCAAGGGCGCGGACCCGGACGCCGTTGTCATCGCGGGTTCGGTGGCAGCGGTGATGGAAACGCCCGGCGGACCGGCGATCAATCCGGTCACGTTCCTGTCGCAGATGTACGCCGCGGGCGCGGCCGGATACTTCGATGCACTGGCCTTTCACCCCTATCTGTATTCGGTGCTGTTCTCGGCGGGGGAGGGCCACGCCGGTGTGCCGCTCACCCAGGCCGAACAGCTGCACGCGGTGATGGTCGCCAACGGCGACGGCACCAAGAAGATCTGGGCCACCGAGTACGGCGAGCCCACCTCGGATGTCTCCGAGGCCGTCCAGGCCGCATACATCGGTGACTTCCTGCGCACCTGGCGCACCCTGGACTTCGCCGGCCCGGCGTTCATCCACACCTTCGCCGACTATCAGTCCGGTGACCCGGTCCAGGACACGTTCGGGTTGCTGCACGAGGATTGGACGCCCAAGCCGGCCTGGGGTGTGGTCCAGGACGTGATCGGGGAGAACCAGGCCATCAACGCCGGGGCCGACGACTCCGTGCTGTAGTCACCTGCGGCTACGCTGACCAGATGGCTGAGTCGATGTCCTCGAAGAGGGCCGCAGTTGCGGTCACGAATTTTCTTGATGCTCAGCGGTATACGCGTGACGAGGTGTTCGCCGACCCCTGCCCGGTGCCCGCCGCGGCCGGCGCGCACGGCTGGTGGTTCCGGGAGGTGCCCGACGGCATCGATGTCTCCGGCTGCGCGCAGCGAGAGGGCTGGACGCTGCTGTACGTCGGGATCAGCCCCGGTCCGCCGCGGACCGACGGCAAGGCCCAGATTCCGCAGGACCTGCGTAAGCGGATCCGGTACCACTTCGGTGCGAACAACGCCGGCGCCGACGGGTCCACGCTGCGTAAGTCACTCGGGGTGCTGCTCGGCGAACAGCTCGGCTTCGAGCTGCGCCGCATCGGATCGGGCAAACGACAGACCTTCGCCGGCGGCGAAGCCGTGCTGACCCGCTGGATGGCCGAGAACGCCGCGGTGTCCTGGGTGCTGCACCCCGAGCCGTGGTACCTGGAACCCAAGCTGATCGACGCGCTGGACCTGCCGCTGAACTTCCAGGAGAACGGGCGTAACGCCTTCGCCCCGGAGCTCAAGCGGCGGCGCAAGGAGGCGGCGGTGAAGGCCGGGAAGTTGCGGGTGCTCGCGGAGTGGTCGTAGCCGGTGCGCAGGGCTTGACCTGCATCCGCCCGGTGAAATGGGTGCCCCCGGCAGGATTCGAACCTGACTGACGTCCCCGTGGTGGGTGGGTTCTCTACCTTAGGTTTCTAGGCCCTTACCTGCGGCTTAGGCACTTTCACCTATCCGGCAGTATTGCACACTGCCGGGCAAATCGGTACACCTTAGTTGCACGAATGTTGCACGGGAAAGGTGGCTGAATGGCCGGGAATCGACGCGGGTTCGGGCGGCTGCGGAAGCTGCCGTCTGGCCGGTACCAGGCAGCCTATATCGGGCCTGACGGGAATTTGCACAAAGCGGGCCGAACGTTCGACAACGAGGATGACGCGGTCGGCTGGCTGTCCATAGAGCGCCGCAAGATCGACCTCGGGACGTGGGGAGCGGTCGAACGATCCGACGCGATCACGCTCCGTGCCTACGCCGACAAGTGGATCGCGCAACGCAATCTTCGGACGCGCACCAAGGCTCACTACGAGTCGATGCTCAAGCGCTTGATCCTGCCCGACCTCGGTGACGTGAAGCTCGCCCACCTGACTCCGACAAAGGTGCGGGAGTGGCACACAGCGCTGGGTACCGATCACGAGACGCGCAATGCGCACGCCTACGCGTTACTCCACGGGATCTGCCAGACCGCCATCCAAGATGAGATTCTGGACGCCAACCCGTGTCGTATCCGCGCGGCGATGCAGACCAAACGCAAGCGCGACATCGACATCCTGACCCCTGCCGAGGTCGACAAGCTGGCGCGCAAGATGCCGGCAGATCTCGCGGCAAGTGTCGTGCTGGCCGCATGGTGCGGGCTGCGATGGGGTGAGACCTCCGAGCTTCGCCGCAAGGACATCGGCGACGAATGCGCCGTACTTAAAATCCGCCGCGCGGTCACCTACCGCGCGGGTCAGTTCACAGTCGGGCCACCCAAGACCGCCGCGGGTGTGCGTGACGTGGCTGTACCGCCGCACATCCGCGCGGTGCTCAAGGCGCATCTCAAGGCGCACGTGGACGGCAAGCCAGACGCGCTGTTGTTCGGACTGAATGGTGGGCACATGCACGGCGACCAATACCGGACGCACTGGGAGAAGGCCCGCAAGGCCATCGGGAAGCCGACACTCAGAGTTCACGACTTGCGGCACGTGGGTGCCGTCCTAGCTGCCCAGGCCGGCGCCACCACAGCCGAGCTGATGCACCGGATCGGGCACACCACGCCGGGGATGGCTCTGCGCTATCAGCACGTGGCCGAGGGGCGCGACGCCGAGATTGCGGAGCGGCTATCCAAGCTCGCTGGGCAGAGTTGAATTCCGTTGTAAGCGTTGCCACTTACGAGTCTGATAGTTTCCGAAATCGGGAACTGCGCTGGTGGTAAGGCTTTTCGTGTGACTTCCCGAAGAACTTTTTCCCGAAAGGCGGAAAACGCTGGACACTGCGGATAGTGCTGCCGCACAGTTGTTGTCATGAAAAGACCAGACATGCCCGACCTTTTAACCCTCGTGCAAGCGGCCGATGTTCTACAGGTCAATGAGCGCACTATCCGCCGGTATCTCTCCAATGGCTTGCTTACCGGTATCCGAATCGGTCCCAGAATGATTCGCATCCATCGGGATTCGCTGATCAAGCTGACTCGTCCGGTAGGTGCTCGATGAGCGCCAAAGTGATTCGCTGCGACCGCTGCCGGCGGCGCTGCCGCAACACGGCGGGCTGGAACGTCGACATGATCGCCGGCTTGGTTGTCGGGCACCTGTGCCCGAACTGCCAGACGCCGGAGGAGGATCTTGACGCCGAGTTGAACCTCATCACCGGGCGGTCGGACGGCTATGCAGTTAGACCGGACCCCGATGACCTAACAGAAGTGGTGCTTGGTCTCGTGAACACCTACCCGACACCGGAGGTCATGCGGGATAGGGCGTGCGCACTGGAGTCCCGGCGGCGCGATCCCGACGCGGCTCAAATGGTGCGCCTCATGCGAACGCTGGCGGATGACATGGAGTCTGGTGACCTGTGGGAGGTCACGGTATGAGCCTCATGTCCGACGTAGTGCTGCGAGTCGTGCACCGCCTCCGGCGCCAATCGGCGGAACACCCGACGTTCATTCATCCACCGCCTACCGATCAGGAAATCGCGAAGTGGGTAGCCGAGGCCGACGAGGGTGGGGATTGGTGGCGGGCGCCGTGACTCCGGAGGAACGGGCACGACGGTCAAGGCTCGCGTCGTATGTGTCGTGGGGTAACACTGTGGATCGGACGGCCCGTACAGCGCCCGCGCGCTCGGCATTCGAGCGGAGGTTTCTAGACGAGGCTGGGGGAGATCCCAAGCGCGCTGCGGCCCTCCGCAAGGCGTATTTCCTCCGTCTTGCGGAGAAGTCAGTGAAGGCCCGCCGGAACAAAAAACCGGTACAACAGAAATATTGAAACGCGTTCCAGTAATTCTTTGTGTGATTCGCGTCATATAGCGTATTCAGGCGCTATTGCGAAATGCGGACAAAAATCCTCACTAGAGGCATTCGTATAATCGCTAAAAAGCGATCTATCGCCAAATCCGTATGGTATATATCAAACTTGAAGGGGAAAACCCTACCCATTTTGAGGTTAGGTCCCGTTTCCATGTTCAGCTTATCAGAGGATGCAATTGCCCACAAAGTCTGTCGATTTCCTTCTGTTGCTGGTCGAAAATCTGCGGTTTCGTCTACGCGATGTCTCACCGAAGGCTGCCGACGAGTTTGACGATTGGGCGGCGATGAACGGCTTTGGTTGGCTGGTCGCCGGATATGTGGTCAATACACACGAGTGGTTGACGCCGGTGGAGTTTTCAGAGCGCTTCCCAATCACCCGCTACGACGTCACCAACTGGGCAAAGAAGTTCGGCCTAGAGCGTCGTGGCGAACGTCGTTCATACCGCTACAACGTGGGCGACATACTCCGCGCTGCGGCCGATATGGGTAAGTAACCTTTGGGGTTTCCTCCCACTATTTTTTTGATCATTTCCCGTATGGACATCGTCTCGAAAGGGGACCTGATGTGACTTTTGAGTACTACACGAATGGTGAGAACGCCACGTTGACCCGTGACAGGCAGCGAAAATACCGCCGTCGTCAGCGGCTGGCGATGGCGCTTCTGCACGCCGCTGAATCGCGCGGACTGGCCGGTTCTGAAGCTATTGCCGTGCTACAGCACGCTGATTACTTGACATTGCAGGAATGCGCAGCCAAAGGAATTCGGCCGGCGCCCGACTATGACCCGGCAACGCTGGTATTCCAGTCGTGAGCGGCACGCCGTATCGCCTGCAGAATCGTCAAGCCGGCGGCGTCGTTATCAGACAGGGCCGGTCGTACGTCACGCTGCAACGCGACGAAATCAAATCGCTCGTTCGCGAGCTGAACACTTATCTTGATGACCCGATACGGGTTGAGGAGACGACAGGAATTGACCGAGCGTAAACCTCCCTATGCCATCCAGCTTCTGAATGCTATGGACGGGTCTGACCTGTCCCTGAATGCGCGGACGGTACTGATGGCTCAGCTGAAGTTCGGTACCCACGCCAATGGTCGAGACTCGCGCGTTAGCGAGGCGCGGCTGGCGGAGTATCTGCAAACCAGCGTGTCGACACTGCAGCGCAGCCGTAAAGAACTCCGTGACAAAGGCTGGCTGATCGAACGCAAGCGCGGTCACAACGGCCGGCATGGCGATAGCCCGTCAACCTACGACGTCGTCATTCCGCCAGCCAGGACGCCGGCAGCTCGAAAGCCAGCCAGGCGTCCCAACAATCCAACCGGCCGCAACCAGCATGCCGACCAGGCGCCACGAGAAGATCCGTGGAGTTGAGAGCTTCCCGTCACGGGTGAAGGGAAGCTTCCCTTCAAAATGCCAAGAAATCCCAGCGAGTTTGCCGTCACGGGTGACCACCTATCAGGGTCACCATGACGACGTTCTAAAGAACCGTCGTGCAAAGAGAATGAAGAACAAGTCATCTCTAGTCGTTGCCGAATCACCTTGGCAGCCAGGGCTGCGTCCGGATCGGCTTCGCCGCCCGGGAGGCGACCGCTAACGCGGTGGTGTTTGTGGCTGTATCTCTGGTGGGGCTGTGGTCGGCCAGGCGCAAGGGTTCCGCGGTCATTAGTACATCTAACAGATAATTTCCAAGGGGAACTTTGAACGACTTCCTACGTCCCGACGACGTATCACCACGCAGCATCGAACTCGCTCGTATCGCGGCAACGAAAGGCTCGCCGTACATTATCGAGCGGCGACCCGGGTCGCGTCCATCAGTGCTACGGCTGGGACGTCAGCAGCGCGACGGGGCTTTCGTCTCGATCATGCTCGCCCGCGAAGACATCATCAACGTATGTACCGCCCTCGTTGACGCGCTGGACGAGATCCAATGAAACCGGTGACTATCGGAGTCGGCTCCGAGGTCGTTCCGTTGACTGAAGACGCCACCGGCTACGTCGGCCATATCGACATCGACGGCCAGCCGTGTGTCATTCACGTGAGCATCACACCTACCGGCGCCCGCCGGGTCTCGCCCGCGAAGTGGGAACGGCCGGCCTAGAAGACTTTCCGCCGCCCTCGTGAGTTCTTATCCTTCCAGCGCGGGGCGGCGGAACCCGGCGCCGGGTCGAGTCGTAACGCGCAGCGACTCCCCGGCGCCCCACAACCTGCGGCAGCCGAGAGGGTTCGCAAGAGATCCCCTCCCATGACCCCGCAGACACCCAACCGTCGAGTGCACCCCGCGAGGGGCGGCGGTGGTCCGTGAGTCGGTAGGCGGCTGAGCCGACTCACCCAAACTTTCTAGGCGCTGAATCTCCGCGCCCACACATTCACACAACCCCAAGCCCTTTCGCCCGCCCGTGCCTTCCTGCATGGGCGGCATTTGGCATGTCTCCGAAAGGGGGAACATATGGCTAAAGACAACGTCGACTTTACGATTTTCGGCGAGCTTGATCGCCGGTCCGTGCAGACCATTATCAACAACCTCCGTAAAGCGGGCGACGACGGCGGCGATCGTTTCACCGATGCTTTCAACAGGTCCGCGAAGCCACGCCCCGAGGTGCGCGGCGACTTCCGCACCGATGGTCTGCGCGCTGGCAAGGATTGGACCGAGGGCTTTCGCATCGCGGCACGCCAGCCGATGGGAAACATCGCCCAAGACGTGAGTCGCGACACGCGGTCGATTACCAACTCATTGAATGCCGCAACGGATTCCGCTGCCACGTTGGGTCAGGCAATGGCCGGCATCGGCAAGGTTGCCGGTCCCGCCGGTCTCGCCACGATGGCGGTGGGTGCACTGCAACTAGCCAGCGCGATCGGCACAGCGGCCGGCGCCCTCGGTGTCCTACCCGGTGTGCTCGCCGGTGTGGGTGCGGGTTTCGGCACGGCGAAGCTTGGCCTGATGGGCTTCAGCGACGCCCTGGACGCCATGTCCGATCCCGAGAAGTTCGCCGAGGCCATCGCCAAGCTGGCCCCCAACGCACAGCAGGCAGTGTTGGAGATCCAACAGTTGATGCCGGCGCTTGACCAGCTCAAGGCAGCAACTCAAGATGCGTTGTTCAAAGACATTGCGCCACAGCTCAACAACCTCGCCGCCACGTTCCTGCCGCAGGTGCAGCAGCTCACCACCGGCATCGCCAACGGACTGAACTCCGCGCTTTCCGGTGTGTTCGCATCCATGAACAGCGCTGCCGGCCAAACGGGCATCGCGAGCACGGTCAACAACATTGTTCAGGCGTTTGGGAACCTAGCTCCCGCAGCGCAATCGCTGACCAGCGCCATCGGCGAGTTGGTCGCGGTCGGATCGGATTTCATGCCTGAACTCGCCCAGGGTGCGGCTGATGCGGCACGTGAGTTCGCCAACTTTATTCACGAAGCGAGCCAATCCGGCGAACTGGCGCAATGGATGCAAGACGGAATTACCGTCCTCGATCAGATGGTGGATGTTGTCGCGGAAGTCGCTGACATGTTCATGACGCTGGGCGGCGACGGTAAGAACGCGATGGCCGATCTTGTCGTGGGCGTAGATGCCGTTGATACAGCGGTGAAAATTGTCAGCGGCGACATGTCGGCATGGAACGACGTGTTCCCGTCGATCGGCGATATCGCAGCGTCCACGTTCCAAGGCATCGGCGAAGCGATCGATACATACGTTCTCGGCCCGATGCGTGCGGCGATCGACGTAGCCAATTCGTTCGGCGCCGGTATCTCTCAGATCCCGCATATCCCATCACTGGCCGGCTCGCCGCAAGGCTTCGGCGGCGGCGGTGGCTCATTCGGCGCTCCCCACGTAAATGTTCCTGGTATGCCCGCCAACGGATTACCAGTTCCGGGCGCCAGCTTGGGCCACAGCGTCGGCCAGGCGAATGGCCCTGTGGCCGGCTGGTCTGGCTTGCCCTTGGATAGCCTGCCCCACGCGGGCGGCGGCGGTGCGAGCAGTAAGGCCATCGAAATGCCTACCGTGGCTCGCCCCGGAACTGACCCCACGTCTCTGATTTCAGGCTACCCGGTCAGCTCAGGTCTCTACAGCGCCGCGTCGAGTGTCCTGGACGCACAGTTCAAGGTGGCTCAGGACAACGCCAACCTGCAGAAGCTCCTAGCGTCGAATGCGGCCAAAGAGGACCAGATCACCAAAGCCAGAAACGATCTGGCTCAGGCCCAACAGGACCAGGTGCAAGCCGAACTGCGGTTGCAAGAGGCCAAGGACGACGCTAATAAGAAGTCGCTCAAGGGATTGCAAGACGCGCACGGCGCGTTCAGTGAGTTGAGCGCCGGTCTCGATAAGGATCTCGGATTCTCAAAGGGCCTTCCGGGCTTGGCTGACAACATGGTCAAGTTTGTGGCGTCTCTCGCTACTGCACCTCTGATGGGAATGCTGGCCCCGATTGCGGCGCAGGGCAATGGCGCCTACGGCGCACTCGGCGTGGCATTCGGTGGGTCGAACAGCACGGCTAGCACGGCTAGCGCGGCTGCGCAGGGTATGACCCTCGGTGGTTATCCCGGCGATCAGGCTCTCCTGTCTCGCGTCCCCAAGGGGATTGGCCAGTACGACAACGCCACTAAGGATCTCTCAAAGGGACTTGTCGACTGCGCCAGTGGCGTCGAGGATCTCGTCAACATCCTGGATGGAAAGTCCACTGTCGGCGGTTCACTCTGGACGGGTAACGCCTCCAGTGTCCTGCCGGGAATGGGCTTCAAGCCGGGTATGGGCGGTCCTGGCGACTTCCGTGTTGGTTACAACGAAGGTCACATGCAGGCCACGTTGCCTGGCGGCACCAACGTCAACTTCGGCAGCACCTCGGCAATCCAAGCCGGTGGCCTCGACGGCGGTGCCGGCGCTTACGACCCGTCGTTCACGTCGCACTACTTCCGCCCAACGGCCGGCCCGGCGACAATCCCGCCAGCAGTCCCGTCGATTACTGCGACGCCGAGCACCCCTAGCCCTGTGGACCTGTACGGACCCACGAACACCGATCCGGGGCTGAGCAACCCGCTGCCGCCTCCGGGCTCACTCCCGGGCGGCGGCAGCATGCTCCCGGGTGCAGGTGCACCTCAAGGTCTCATGCCTGGCGTGCCGTATCAGGCCCAAGGGATCGACTACCAGGACCCGTCTTGGCAGCCCAAGGGTGGTGGCGGCATTGGCATTACGGGCGGCCTTCTCGGCGCAGCGATGCAAGCAGGTATTGGCGCCATGGGTACCGCTGGCGCACCGTTCGGCGGTCAGGCAGCGGCAGCAGCCGCACAGATGGGCATGCAGCTCATGGACCGAAGCATCAAATTCGCTGGCCAGGCTGCTGGCATCGGCGCCGAAGGTCTAATTGACACGTTCTCGGTATCCAATCCCGACACGGGCAAGAATCCGCTCAAAGACTCTTGGTTGTGGCGGGCGGTGGGCGCCCTTGCTGGTGCGACTCCGGCCATCGGTAGTGGTGGGGCCGGCCTGCTCGACAAGTCGGCCAACAAGAAGGCCCAGAGCCAGCAGCAGGGCCAGAACGGTCAGCAGCAGCAACAGGGCAATCAGCAGAGTGGCCCGCTGGTGCACATCGAGAACATGGGTATGGACCAGGGCGGGAAGAGCACGGCCCTCGATATCGCGGCGCACCTGCAGGCGCAAGGCTACGAGGCAGGAATGCCGCGCTAGTGGCAGTTCGGCACTGTCTCGACTGTGGCCAGTTGACAGCCAACACCCGCTGCTATCCGTGTCATCGCAAGCGCCGCAAGGCAACTTACGAACACCCGGCATACCGGGCGCTACCAAAACCGGTTGGCCCGTGCCAGTTGCGTCTACCTGGATGCACTGGCACGGGCACCCGTGATCACATCATCCCGGTGTCTAAGGGCGGCGGCCACCATCCATCGAATATTCGGCCGGCCTGCGCACACTGCAACTCAAAGCGAGGCAATAGAATTGGTTGATATTCCCGATGGCACCGAGGTACTCATAGCGTGCCTGAAATCGCTAGGCACCGTGAACGCCTCACGCAAGACGGGTGCACCGCTGCCCAGTTGGGTGGTACGCCGCATTGGTGGGCCAGTCACTGCGCTAGAGGATCAGGGTCTCTACAGCGTGCACGCGTTCGCCGCTACCGATGCCGAAGCGCAGGCCGCTGCAATGCAGGCGTACGACAAGATCGTCGGGCTAGCACCCCCCTTCGGTATGGGACAGCCCGTCACGCTCGATGATGGCCGCAGGGTGTGGGCTAGCAATGTGATTGTCCGCGAGGGACCGCGCGAGAACGTCGGATACACCGACGACCGATCCATCCTCGACTGGGTCGCTACATACGAGGTGTGGTTCAGGCGCGGCTAGCAAACAATCGACAATCCACCCGCCATGCATACGAACTGCATAACTATGCATAGCAGGTGGATGGTACGTATCGACGGATTGTCGCAGGTCAGAGCCCTGTAGGCGTGCGCCAATCGCATCACTGCATGTCAGAGCCTCGGAAAGTTACCAAGGCAAACGCCCTGGTGAACGCCGGGTCCGTTTCGCACACTTATAACCAAGGCCATTCACGGCCAGCAATATGCACCATGACGTGCATATATGCATAAATTCCACTCGCTAGCGAAGCTGCAAAACCGCAGGTCGCAAATGTAGCCACTACCCATTTTAGGGGATTTTTCATGCCAGCAGGACAAGTAACCGAAACCACCAAAGCCATCACTGCGGATGCAGCCCTAGAGCTGTCAGCAAAGCTCTCAGCTCTTGACGCGATGCCCATGCTCGACGCCGAACAGCGGGACCTTTGGCACGAGCTGTCAGCCGCCCGCGCCGCAAAGAGCTCTGGTATGTCGCCCCGAAAGGCCGGCGAAATGAGCGACGTTGCCGACTATTTCGGTCTGGCCCCGAGCGTGATTGTGGGGGATTTCGAGATCCCTAACCCGGCACTACTGGACGACGACCAACAGGACCGCTGGGAAGCCCTGCAGTTTGATCTGGAGCGCTGCGACACCGACGACGATGGGGACCTGCTGACGCCTTACCGGATCGATGGTGAGCCGCTGGCGCCCTCCTACAGCACCCGGCTTGGACAGGTGGTGTTCGGCGACGACTACGAGGCGGCGAAGGCTGCCGGCGTGTCCGGTAACCGGATCTCGCTTGAGTGGGCGCGGATGGCCAAAGAGAAGCGGATCACCGAGTGGTGACCTCTACTCCCAAGGAAATCGAAAAGGCACTCATCGCCGCCATCAACGAGCAGACCCCGAACCTTCGGCGGAAGCTGGAAAGCCTGCCCGACAGGGGCGCCGATCTGGTGCGGGCATTCATGCCGGTACGTACCGGTGCCGCCAGGGACAGCGTGCGGGTCGACAAGCGCAAGTCCGAGCTAAAGAAACTGTCCACGCGTAAGACCAAGCTTGGCCGCGTCTACAGCGATGGGGACCCCAAGAAAATGGCGGCCATCGAGTACGGCCGGCACAACGGGGAACAAGGCGACACTCCCGAATTTGCACCGTTCCGCCGCGCTGCCAACGCGCTTCGCAACCTAGAGCTGTAGTTGGCGACCGGCGGTAACGCGCGGTCGAAGTTCGAAGACCTGTCAGAGCCGCCCTGGTACCGCTGGAATCGGCCCTGGCAGGGCCGCGATATGAACGACCCGGCCGAACGCTGCATTCGATTCATAGAGACATACTGCAGATCCCCGAAGGGTGTGGGCTTCGGTAAGCCGATCCGGCTTGCCGAGTTCCAGAAAGCATGGATACGCGCGATCCTGAAACCCGGCGTTAGACAGGCGGTCCTACAGGCCCCACGCGGACAGGGTAAGTCCACCCTCCTAGCCGCTATAGCGGTGTGGGCCACGTTCGACAAGAGCGAGACCGGCCAGCCGCAGGTGCCCATCATGGCCACCACAGTGGGCCAGGCCGCGCGGGCGGTCTATGACGTGGCCTGCAAGATGGTCGCCGCAGAACCCGAACTGGACAGCCGCGCGCTGGTCTACACGGCCATGTCCAACGCCAAGATCGTGGTGGGCTATAACGACGGCGAATGCTATCCCATCGCCAACGACGTGGACGGTCTGCAGGGTCTAGACCCCACCTGCGCGATTGTCGACGAGATCGGCTTTCAACCTCTGGCCAGTTGGACCGCAATGGTTCTGGCGTCAGGTAAGCGCGCTCGCTCGCTGGTGGTGGGTATCGGAACGCCTGGCGTGGACCGCGACAAGTCTGCACTGTGGCACCTGCGCGAGAAGTACCTCGAAGGCGTAGCGCCGGCCGGCTTTTCGTTCACTGAGCTGTCCGCGCCTGATGACTGTGACTACCGCGACGAGGCCAACTGGCTGAAAGCCAATCCGGCCATCGCCGAGGGCTACCTAGACATTGAGGCGCTTCGCAACGACGTAGCCATGTCGCCGGAATCCGAGTTCCGAATGTTCCGGCTGGCGCAGTGGGTGGAAGGCACCGAGTGCTGGTTGGGTGTGGACGGCCGCAAGGTCTGGCGCAACCTGATCAGCGACCATGCATTGACGCCTGGTGCCGACACGTGGGCCGGCGTTGACGTTGGCCTGAAACGTGACTCCACCGCCGTTGTGATCGGACAGTGGGTGGAAGGCAAGTTGCACTGCACCGCGCGCACTTGGAGTCCGCGTAAAGACGGCGCTATCGACGTCTCGGCGGTAATGCAGCACCTTCGGGAACTGGACGGGCTATACAACCTCGCAGAGGTGGCCTACGACCCCCGTCATTTCGAGCTGCCCGCAACCAGTCTCATTGATGAGGGTCTCCCGATGGTGGAACACCCGCAGTCTCCGGAACGAATGGTGCCGGCCTGTGGCGACCTCTATGAGGCGATCATGCGCGGCGAGATATCACACGACGGCGCAGCAGATTTCGAGCGTCACATTCTCAACGGAATGTTGACCTACACTGACAACACCGGATTCCGCCTCACCAAATCCAAATCTCGCGGCCAGATCGACGCGGCTATCGCCTTGGTCTTGTGCCACGCCGCCGCCGGCCACCCACCTAAACGCCACAAGCTCGTGGCCACAATCATTGGAGGATAATCGAATTGAATTGGCTGACGCGGATGTTCCGCGTAGCAGAACAGGAACCACCGCAGGAAAGCCGGTCCTGGAGTGTGGGGGACCCGCGGATCGCTGAAATCTTCGGCGGCGCCCCGTCGCTATCAGGTGTGTCGGTCACCGAAACATCAGCAATGGGATTGAGTGCGGTCAACGCCTGCGTCGGGCTGCTGTCAGAAGTGATCGGCGGTCTACCGCTGCGCACTATCCAAACCAACGGCGACACCCACGAGCGGACCACATCGTGGTTGGACGAACCCGGCGGGATCGACGGCCCGACTTCCAATGAGTTCGTGGCCTCGCTGATGGTCAACCTTCTCCTAGCCGGAAACTTCTACGCCCTCAAGGTGCGCGGTGGCGCGGGCCAAATCCTGTGGCTGCAGTCGATCCCACCGCAGTGCGTCGACATCGAGGTAAAGAACGGCCGCAAGGTGTACCGGGTACAGATGGACAACGGCACCTCTCGGGACTTCAGCGACTACGACATCTTGCACATTCCCGGTCCATCACTGGACGGCGTGCGCGGATACTCACCAATCACGATCGCGCGCAACAGCCTTGGCATGTCTCTGGCCGGCGAGCGCACCGCCGCCCGATTCATGGACACCGGATTCCGGCCGTCTGCAATCGTGTCACCTACCGAGGAAATCTCCGAGGAGGAAGCAGAAGAAGCACGCCAAGTGCTGGAACTCATGGCGACTGGGCAGGCCAAATCCGGTGCATTGGCGTTTCTATCCAAGGGCTTTCAGATCGACCCATGGACGGTTAACCCGGTTGACGCCCAATGGCTGGAGAGCCGCAAGTTTCAACTTGCTGAGGTCGCCCGATGGTTTCGGGTTCCGCCGCACATGATCGCCGACGTAGAACGTTCGTCGAGTTGGGGCACCGGGATCGCCGAGCAAGTATTGGGATTCCAGAAGTTCACGTTGCAGTCGTGGACGTCCCGTATCGAGGCGCGGCTGTCGCGCTTACTGCCGGTCCATCAAAAAGTTGAGTTCGACTTCAAGCAACTTTTCAAGGGCACTCAAGCCGAGCAAATCAAGTTGCTCACCATGCAATGCGGTGGTCCGTATCGGACACCCAATGAGGTTCGGCGTATTGACGACTTGCCACCAATCGAGGGCGGCGACGTCTTGAGGACGGGGCCGGCGTCGCAGCCAGACGAAAAGGAGGTCGCAGCATGACCGATATTCAACTCAGATCCGTCGAGCTCCGCTCCGAGGTTGCTGGCAACACCTTGACGGGCTACGCGAGTGTGTATGGGTCCTACGCGGACCTGGGCGGCTACGTAGAATCCTTCGCCCCTGGGTCATTCGACAAGGCTCTGGGCGGTGCCGGCACCGACGTGCGTAGCTTCTGGAACCACGATTCGGCCAAGCTGCTAGGCAGGCAGTCCACGGGCACGCTGAAAGTCTGGACCGATTCGACGGGCCTCGGTTTCGAGGTCCACCTACCGAATACATCGGCTGGCAACGATGTTCGCGAACTAGCCGAGCGCGGCGATATTGGTGGCGTGTCGATCGGCTTCCGCCCCGGCGAAGAGGACCACACCGGCCGGGTCGGCAACCGTGCGCTGCGTACCCACACCTCGGTCGCCCATCTGGTCGAGATAAGCCCTTGCAGCATACCGGCGTACAGCTCCACCACTGTCCAGCTCCGAAGTCTGGACAGCATCCCCCAACCGGCCATTGATGGCCGTACCCAACTGTTCCTGGCGCGCTATGGCGCCCTCTACCGAAAGGTAAGCATTTGACCACTCTGACCAAAGAAGAACTCGTCGCCAAGATCGATGAATTCGCCGTGATTGCGACCGGCCCGGAGAAGCGCTCGCTGACCGATGACGAGTTCGCTACCCTCACCGACCTTGAGGTGCAACTGAAGCGCGCCAACGACACCGACGAATTCCTGCAGCGTCACCAGGGCTACATGACCCCCGTCAACCATGTTGGCGTGCACGTGGCGGCAGCGAAAGTTGATGACACGCTTGAACGCGCGTTCGGCGAATGGGTCAAGACCGGTCAGGTAAACGCCGATATGACCGAGCTTCGCGCGCAGAATGAAGGCACGCCATCGGCTGGTGGCGTGCTCGTCCCTGCGACGCTGCTTGATCGCATTGAGAAGCGCATCAAGGTCTTTGGCGGTGTCGAGTCCGAAGCCTATAACTACAACACCGACACCGGTGGTGAGATCCGTTTGCCGCGCAACGATGACACGGCCAACCGTGCGGTCGTAGTCTCCGAACTCACGGCTCCGACATCCGGCGGCGCAGACTTGGTGTTCGACGATGTTGTGCTGAATGCGTACTCACTGACCACTTCGGGCGCGAACAACGACCCGATCAAGGTGTCTTACCAGGTTTTGCGCGACTCGGCGAACCTGGAGAACCTGATCACCGACCGTATCAGCGAACGGTTCGGACGCGGACTGTCCCACTATTTCGTCAACGGCACGGGTGTAGGTGAACCCACCGGTATCACCAAGAACACCACGATCGAATCGGCATTCACCGCAGCCGCTATCGATTGGACTGAACTGGTCGACGCCCAGCACGACATCGATACGGGCTATTGGGGTGACGCTGTGTGGATCTTCAGCAGTGCGACGCTCGCCGTCATTCGAAAGCTAGAGGACAATCAGGGCCGGCCACTGTGGACTCCGAACGCGCAGGCGGGCCTGGAAGGCTTCAACGCCGGTAACCTGCTGGGCCACAGAGTCGTTATCGATAACGGGTTTGCACCGTACGCCGATGGCACCGCCAACCGTTGGGGTGTCTTCGGATCGATCAAGACTGGCTTCTGGACGCGCCGCGTGAACGGTATCCGGCTCATTCGGGACGAACTCACTGCTGGCGCAGAGGGTGGAGTCAAGTTCATCGCGCACATCGACGCCGATTCCGCTGTGGTGCAGCCGTACGCCTACACCACCCTCACGAATTCCTAGAGGAGTAATCACTTTGACTATCAACGATCTGGCAAGCGCAGCCCTTAAGCCTCTCGGCTCTGCGAAGGTGGCCATTTCCACCGCCACCACAACCAATTTCGACTTCGGCACGCCCGATGATCTGAACCTGGCCGCGAACCCGAACTACCGCCACGGTGACAAGCTGCTCGTGGTGTTCTCCAGCACGAGCGCCAGCGCAACGTCCATCGTGTCGTTCTCGGTACAGGACGCGCCCGACAGCAGTGGCGCTATTGGCACGCCGGCCACCGCTACGACAGACGGCACCCTTACCGGCGGTGCCGGTGACCAGTACGCGCACACCTTTGTGCGGGTGAAGTCTGGCCGGCCGTGGTTGCGGTTGCGCGTGACCAACTCGGGTACCGACGCCCACACCGCCATCGCGCGGGTGTTCGCGGTCGGCTCGGGGGTCTAGTGCCGTGGGCTCCGGCCTACGCGACTGCTGACGAACTAGAGGATTGGCTGGACGGTGGAGACACCGTCCAGCTTTCCCTGGCCCTAGAGGCAGCGTCACGGGCCATCGATAAAGCGACCGGCCGGCAGTTCGGCAAGACTGATACGGCCGAAACCTGGTACTACACGGGCGACTATCACTGTGGCGAGACGGTTGTTCGTATTGACGACACGTTCGATGCAGATCTGACCGTGGCCGGGGTGAACGTATTCACCCTGTACCCGCGCAACCCAAAGGGTAAGCCCTGGAGACAGATTCGTATTCCCGGGTCTGTGGGTTCTGACGTTGCAGTCACGGCGGTGTGGGGATGGACTGCGGTACCCGACGCAATCAAGCTCGCCACGCTGATTCAGGCGGGACGCTTCTACGCACGGCGCGACAACCCCGCCGGCCCGCTGTCAGTCGAGAAGGTTGACGACATTCAACGGAACTGGTCTGCGGTGGCCAGCCAAGACTTGGATAGCGACGTACTAACGAGCGTTAAGCCCTTCCGCAAGTTGTGGGTGGCGGCGTGAGGCCGTTCGGCAAGCAGGTGTTGACGTTCGTCACGGTCACCGAAGACCTGACCGAAGTCGACAGGTACAACAACGCCGCCACGGTGCGCACCACGACCGCTGTCCCGGGGTGCCACTTCCGGCCGCTGAAGGCCGACGAGAAGATGGACCTTGGTGTTGTGGTAACAGACCCTTGGAAAGCCACCTGCCCACCCGTGCCGGCGGTCCTGGCCGCGAAGGCCGGCGATGAGGTTCTAGTCGACGGGGTCACTTACCAAATCGTCGGCCTGCCGCGACTTTTCACCGATGCTGTCGGGGCGCAGTACAAGGTGACGGTGATCTGCAAGCGAGTCAGTGCTTAGAGCTGGTCTCTCGGACCCGGCCTTTCGGTACTCCTCAATGAAAAGTCGAACTGGTCTTGCTGCGCTGAGATCGCGCTTGATGCTGGCAAGTTCATCGGCCACCTCGGCGTGGGCTTCATCCCCTTCAGCGAGTGCCTGCTTGAAGCTTTCGAGGTTACGACGGCGTTCGTCATCGAGTGGTTGACCTTCAAGCTTCGCGACATACTCCTGCAGAGCGCGCTTAGCCTTGCGGGAGCTGGCGAGTCGACGCTCATTGCGCTTAATTCGCCTCATCAACTTCCATCTGTTGCGCAGGCCGAATATCCACAGCTTGGTGATGAGGTATGCGAGTTGGGTCGTTCGGAAAAGGTAGACGACGAACTGGGCGATCAGTACGCCGGTTACGGAGGCAAGTGCAACATAAAGAGCAGGCTTTAGTCCGTCCGGCGGATCGTGCTGGAGCCAGAAGGCGGCCCCCCAGGCTGTAGTGGCGAGTATCGGTAGCGGCGCTGCACTCGCGAGCGCTCCTAGCAGGCGCTCGCGGTTCTCATCACGAGCGATCAGTTTCGCGATGGAGTCGGCGATGTGGCGTTCGAGTTGTTGCGCTTCTGAGGATTCCGGCACGAGGTTCTTTACGATATCGATCTCGCGTCCGATGCTCACGCGCAGATCTCGCGCGCTCTGCCGGCTGATCGTGTAGGTAACGAACTGCGTGAGGATCACGCCGGCCACCGCGATCAACGCGGCGACTACTTCCTTGGGCACTTCCCGAATGTACGACAGTCGGGGCGGCGCTAGCTTGTTCGTTGGGGAGATGAACACGTCAGCCGCGACGCCTTGGTGTGGTGGGCAATCAGCGAAGGCGCTCGAACAGCTCTCGGCTGACCTCGGCGATGCGGTCTGCGGCCTCGTTGAGCAGTCGCTCGCGCTCCTCGGGGCTGAGCGTGTCGTCTTCGTCCATGCTCCGAAAGTACCAATCACCATGTGGCCGGTCGACACATTTTCGGGGGACTACCGCACGGGCCGCACCGCGTTGGGCAATACCCACAACGTGATAGTCAACGACGACTGGCCATCGCGGGATCGCCCTTCAATCTGGACGACCGCCAGCCAGGTCCCGGTCGATCGGCGTACCCACGCCAGCAGCCGCCCGCGTGCGATCGCATCGACATGTAAGCCACGGTTCCTGACATCGGCCGGTGCTAGAGACATCACCCCGAGGGCGTCGGGCCACACGTTGTTGGTCAACACTTCCACCGGCTCGTCGCGCAGGATCAGCATGCGTGGATTCCGCCAGGTATCGAACACCTGTTCGATACTACGGGCTATCCCTCGTGGCGGGCGGATCGCGTCTGCGGGAAGCGGCGGTGCAGTCCGTCGACTAGATGGTGGGCGGCGTACAGGTCGCGGCGGAGTTGGGCGGCGAGGCGCCGACTACACCTTGCGCGGCTTGCCGAGGCGGTCTGCGCGCGGTGTTCGGCGGCCTCAAGCTTGCGCGAGATCGCCTCGATTTCATCCCACAATTCCGCATGCAGGCGTATCGCCTGCCCGACATCTGCAGCCTCTCCCACGGTGCGATGGTCGCACGAACTGGACAGTGGCGCGTGGTGAACGAGGGACTGGCGGGGTTTGTATTGACGGCTCTCAGGTCATGGCGGATGCTGTGTGCATGGCTGGCGTAAGTGAAGAATTGATGATCGCGGCCGTTACCTCGCGGTTGATTCAGAAGCATCCGGAGTTCTCACCCGAACGAGTGGTGGAGATCATCGACGAGAACCACCGCCGATTCGAGGCAAGTTCGATCCGGGACTTTGTGCCACTGCTGGTTGAGCGTCGTGCAACCGCCGCGCTGGCCGAGAAAGAACCCCTGTCGGTCTAGAGCGAACGGCCGGAACCGCCCCGGCCGAAGGGCGACCGAGGCGGTTCTGTCCAGCGTAGTTCGGGCTAGAGCAGTGGCAGCGCACCAATGTAGTAAGGGATGAGACTGACCACGGCGAGTGTCAGCGACGCCGCGAACATAGCCCTCATTGTTCGGCCTCGTCGTCGCGCTCCTCGAAGAGCCAACGCATCGCATCCCACTGAAGCCGAGTAGGGATGAACTCTTGGACGTCGGCCCAAGTCCACGGGCCTTCGGCCGGCGCCTCGGGCTTGAGGACTATCTGTCCGTTGTCGATGAGGTGCTGGGCGACGATCCGCGATTCTCGGCCGGTCACGCTAGACCTTCCAGCGCCGCGATCACGTCGCGAAGGCCGGCCAACGGGATGGCCTGGTCGCCGATACGCACCCACTGGTGGATCTCCCCGTCGGTGTACTCGATACCTCCCAGGGCGATGGTGACGCTCTCGGGCGTCCATCCCTCTAGGCCCGCGTTGGGAGTGTCAACGACGTACTCCCGCGACGTGAACGTGCGCCATGTCCGGCCGACTGGATCGTTGTCGATCCACTCGCAGTTCGGGATGCGTGAGGCGGTTTCGATCAGAGCAGCGGTCATGTGGATGTGCAACCTCTCAAGGAAAACTGGGAGGTCAGTTGCACGAATCTTGCACGGACGACCATTTGTGCTGGTCAAAGGGTGCCCCCGGCAGGATTCGAACCTGCGGCCTTCCGCTCCGGAGGCGGACGCTCTATCCCCTGAGCTACGGGGGCGCGTAGAACAACGCGCCGTTGGGCTTGCACAGACTAGCGCATCGGAGTCTGCACCCGTGAACCGGAATGGATTCGGGCGGTGACCACCCCAGACCATAGGATGGACCCCCGTGACACCCGCCGACCTGGCTGCCCTGCTCAAGACCACCGCCGCCGCGGTACTGGCCGAACACGGCCTGGACACCTCCGCGCTGCCCGAAACGGTGACCGTCGAGCGTCCGCGCAACCCCGAACACGGTGACTATGCCACCAACATCGCCCTGCAGGTCGCCAAGAAGGTCGGCGCCAATCCCCGCGAACTGGCCGGCTGGTTGGCCGAGGCGCTGACCGCCGCCGACGGCATCGCCGCCGCCGAGGTGGCCGGGCCCGGCTTCGTCAACCTGCGCATCGAGGCCGCCGCCCAGGGCATCGTGGTCACCAACGTGCTGACCGCCGGCGCCGCCTACGGGCACTCGGCTGACCTCGACCTGAATATCAACCTGGAATTCGTCTCGGCCAACCCGACCGGGCCCATCCACATCGGTGGCACCCGCTGGGCCGCCGTCGGCGACGCCCTGGGCCGCTTGCTGACCACCCAGGGCGCCGAGGTCACCCGCGAGTACTACTTCAACGACCACGGTGGCCAGATCGACCGCTTCGCCCGCTCGCTGGTCGCCGCGGCCATGGGCGAACCCGCGCCCGAGGACGGATACGCCGGCAGCTATATCAACGAGATCGCCGCAGCCGTGCTCGCCAAGGCGCCCGACGCGTTGAGCCTGCCCGCCGAAGAGCGGCAGGAGAAGTTCCGCGCGATCGGGGTGGACCTGATGTTCACCCACATCAAGCAGTCGCTGCACGATTTCGGCACCGACTTCGACGTCTACACCCACGAAGATTCGATGCACACTTCCGGCCGGGTCGACCAGGCTATCGCGAAGCTGCGGGACAACGGCGCCATCTACGAGAAGGATGGCGCAACGTGGTTGCGCACCACCGAGTTCGGTGATGACAAGGATCGGGTCGTCATCAAGAGCGATGGCCATCCCGCCTATGTCGCCGGCGATCTCGCGTACTACCTGGACAAGCGCGCACGTGGCTTCGACCTGTGTATCTACATGCTCGGTGCGGACCATCACGGCTACATCGCCCGGCTCAAGGCGGCCGCCGCCGCGCTCGGCGACGACCCGGACACCGTCGAGGTGCTGATCGGGCAGATGGTCAACCTGGTCCGCGACGGACAGCCGGTCCGGATGAGCAAGCGCGCCGGCACCGTGATCACCCTGGACGACCTGGTGGACGCCATCGGCGTGGACGCCGCCCGGTACGTGCTGATCCGCTCCTCGGTGAACAGCCCGATCGACATCGACCTGGCGCTGTGGTCCTCGGCGTCCAGCGAAAACCCGGTCTACTACGTGCAATACGCGCACGCCCGGCTCTCGGCTCTGGCCCGCAGCGCCGCCGACCTGGGCCTGGCCGCCGACACCGCACACCTGGAACTGCTCAGCCACGACCGTGAAGCCACCCTGATGCGCAGCCTCGGCGAATTCGGCCGGGTGCTCAAAACCGCAGCTGCACTTCGGGAACCACACCGGGTGTGCCGGTACCTGGAGGACCTCGCCGGGGACTACCACCGGTTCTACGACTCCTGCCGGGTGCTGCCGCAGGGCGACGAGACGCCGGACGCCCTCAACCAGGCCCGGCTCGCGCTGTGCGAAGCCACCCGCCAGGTGATCGCCAACGGTCTGGCCATCCTCGGCGTCTCCGCCCCGGAGCGGATGTGAGCACCAACCCAGGGGCCGCTCCGGCGCAGCCCCAGACCCCCGACGAGATCCTGCTGCTCGCCCCGAATGTGTGGCCGCGCAACCTGATCCGCCGCCCCGATGGTGTGGTGTCGATAGCCGGGGTGACGGTGACCGACCTGGCGGCCCAGTTCGGCACCCCGCTGTTCGTCATCGACGAGGACGACTTCCGCGCGCGGTGCCGCGAGATCGCCGCGGCGTTCGGCGGAGGCGAATACGTGCACTACGCGTCCAAGGCGTTCCTGTGCACCGAGATCGCGCGCTGGGTGCAGTCCGAAGGCCTGTCGTTGGACGTGGCCACCGGCGGTGAGCTGGCCGTGGCGCTGCACGCCGACTTTCCGGCCGAGCGAATCACCTTGCACGGCAACAACAAATCTGTCGACGAGCTGGCGATCGCGGTGAAGGTCGGGGTCGGGCACATCGTGCTCGACTCCGAAATCGAGATCGAGCGACTGGACGGCATCGCCGGCGCGGCGGGTGTGGTGCAGGACGTCCTGGTCCGGGTCACCCCCGGGGTGGAGGCGCACACCCACGAGTTCATCTCGACCGCGCATGAGGACCAGAAGTTCGGCTTGTCGTTGGCCAGCGGCGCGGCCATGGCGGCGGTCCGCAAGGTGTTCGGCACCGACAACCTGCGCCTGGTCGGCCTGCACTGTCACGTCGGTTCGCAGATCTTCGACGTGTCCGGCTTCGAGATCGCCGCGCGCAGGCTGATCGGCCTGCTGCGCGATGTCGTCGCGGAATTCGGCGTCGAGAAGACCACCCAGATGTCGATCCTCGATCTCGGTGGGGGACTGGGTATCTCCTACGTCCCGGCCGACGACCCGCCGCCGATGCGGGAGCTCGCAGACAAGCTCAAGGACATCGTGGCGAACGAATCGGCCGC
The DNA here is from genome assembly GCF_054404835.1 of Mycobacterium sp. BMJ-28. Taxonomy (NCBI): domain Bacteria; kingdom Bacillati; phylum Actinomycetota; class Actinomycetes; order Mycobacteriales; family Mycobacteriaceae; genus Mycobacterium; species Mycobacterium sp. BMJ-28. The sequence goes on from NZ_CM136783.1 coordinate 1,551,534, forward strand.
CGTCGGGTTGCCGGCGCCCAAGCTGGTGGTGGAACCGGGGCGCGCCATCGCGGGCCCGGGCACCATCACCCTCTACGAGGTCGGCACCGTCAAGGACGTGGCGGTCAGCGCCACCGCGCAGCGGCGCTACGTCAGCGTGGACGGCGGCATGAGCGACAACATCCGCCCGGCGCTGTACGACGCCGAGTACGACGCTCGGCTGGTGTCACGCACCAGTGCCGCGTCGGCCGTGCTGGCTCGGATTGTCGGAAAGCATTGCGAGAGCGGCGATATCGTGGTCCGTGATACCTGGGTGTCCGACGACGTCGCCCCGGGTGACCTGTTGGCGGTGGCCGCCACCGGCGCCTACTGCTATTCGATGTCAAGCCGGTACAACCTGCTGACCCGGCCCGCGGTGGTCGCGGTCCGCGACGGGAAAGCCCGGCTGATTCTGCGACGGGAAAACGTCGACGATCTATTGAGTTTGGAGGTGAGCGGCCAATGAGCAAGAAGGACAAGCCCATCGGCGTAGCGGTACTGGGTCTGGGCAATGTGGGCACCGAGGTGGTGCGCATCATCAACGACAGCGCCCCCGACCTGGCCGCCCGCATCGGCGCGCCGCTGGAGCTGCGCGGTATCGGGGTCCGCAACGTCTCGGCCGACCGTGGCGTTGCGCTGGAGTTGCTCACCGACGATATCGACGCGCTGGTCTCCCGCGACGATGTCGACATCGTGGTCGAATTGATGGGCCCGGTCGAACCGGCGCGCAAGGCCATCCTGCGGGCGCTGGAGACCGGGAAGTCCGTCGTCACCGCGAACAAGGCGCTGATGGCGCAGTCCACCGGCGAACTTGCCCAGGCAGCCGAAAACGCGCATGTGGACCTGTATTTCGAGGCGGCAGTGGCCGGCGCCATCCCCGTCATCCGGCCGCTGACCCAGTCGCTGGCCGGTGACACCGTGCTGCGGGTGGCAGGCATCGTCAACGGCACCACCAACTACATCCTGAGCGCCATGAACGACACCGGCGCCGACTACGCCAGTGCCCTGGCCGACGCCAGCGCGCTGGGCTACGCCGAGGCCGACCCGACCGCGGATGTCGAGGGCTATGACGCGGCCGCCAAGGCGGCCATCCTGGCCTCGATCGCCTTCCACACCCGGGTCACCGCCGACGACGTGTACCGCGAGGGCATCACCAAGGTCGACGCCGCCGATTTCGAGTCCGCCAAGGCGCTCGGCTGCAACATCAAGTTGTTGGCCATCTGTGAGCGGCTGACCAACGACGAAGGACAACAACGGGTTTCGGCTCGGGTGTATCCCGCGCTGGTGCCGCTGGAGCATCCGCTGGCCTCGGTCAACGGTGCGTTCAACGCCGTGGTGGTCGAAGCGGAGGCCGCCGGCCGGCTGATGTTCTACGGTCAGGGCGCCGGCGGCGCACCGACCGCGTCGGCGGTGATGGGCGACGTCGTGATGGCCGCTCGTAACCGGGTACAGGGCGGGACGGGCCCGCGCGAATCCAAGTACGCGCAGCTGCCCATCGCGCCCATCGGCTTCATCCCCACCCGGTACTACGTGAGCATGAACGTCGCCGACCGGCCGGGCGTGCTGTCTTCGGTGGCAGCCGAATTCAGCAAGCGCGAGGTCAGCATCGCCGAGGTGCGCCAGGAGGGCACCGTGGACGACGACGGGCAGCGCGGCGCCCGCATCGTGGTGGTCACGCACAAGGCCACCGATGCCGCTTTGTCGGAAACCGTTGCCGCCCTTGCCGACCACGAGGCCGTCGAGAGCATCAACAGTGTGCTGCGCCTGGAAGGAACCGCAGAATGAGCACATCCGCCGTGCACACGCCATGGCCCGGTCTGATCGCGGCCTACCGGGACCGGTTGCCGGTCACCGACGAATGGACGCCGGTCACCCTGCTGGAGGGTGGCACTCCACTCATCCACGCCAAGCGGCTGTCGGAGCAGACCGGTTGCACGGTGCACCTGAAGGTCGAGGGTCTCAACCCGACCGGGTCGTTCAAGGACCGCGGGATGACCATGGCCGTCAGCGATGCGCTGGCCCGCGGGCAGAAGGCGGTGCTGTGCGCATCCACGGGTAACACCTCGGCGTCGGCGGCCGCCTATGCGGCCAAGGCCGGGATCACCTGCGCGGTGCTGGTGCCCCAGGGCAAGATCGCGATGGGCAAGCTGGCGCAGGCGGTAATGCACGGCGCCAAGATCATTCAGGTCGACGGCAACTTCGACGATTGTCTGGAACTGGCCCGCAAGCTGACCGCCGACTTCCCGACCATCGCCCTGGTGAACTCGGTGAACCCGGTCCGCATCGAAGGTCAGAAGACCGCCGCGTTCGAGATCGTCGACGCGCTCGGCACCGCTCCGGACGTGCACTCGCTGCCCGTCGGCAATGCCGGCAACATCACCGCCTACTGGCGCGGCTACTCCGAGTATCACCGCGACGGCGTGAGCGACCGGCTGCCACGCATGCTCGGCACCCAGGCCGCCGGCGCCGCGCCGCTGGTGTCGGGGCACCCGGTCAGCCACCCCGAGACCATCGCCACCGCCATCCGGATCGGTTCGCCGGCCTCCTGGAATTCGGCCGTGGAAGCCCAGCAGCAGTCCGACGGCCGCTTCCTGGCTGCCACCGATGAGGAGATCCTGGCGGCGTATCACCTGGTGGCGCGCGCCGAGGGTGTCTTCGTCGAACCGGCCTCGGCGGCCAGCATCGCCGGCCTGCTCAAGTCCGTCGAGGACGGCTGGGTGAAGCCCGGTTCGACGGTGGTCTGCACCGTGACCGGCAACGGACTCAAGGACCCCGACACCGCCCTCAAGGGCGTGCCGCCGGTGACGCCGGTACCGGTCGATCCGGTCGCCGTCGTCGAGAAGCTCGGCCTGGGCTGACGGGCGGCTGTTCTCGGTGACCCAGATTCTGCGGGCCGGTTTGACGGCCTCGTCCACCGTGCCCGCCTCCAGTGCCAACCTGGGCCCGGGCTTTGACAGCCTCGGCCTCGCGGTCGGCCTGTATGACGAGATCATCGTCGAGACAACGGAATCCGGGCTCATCGTGGAGGTGGAGGGGCAGGGCGCCGGTCAGGTCCCGCTGGACGGCACACACCTGGTGGTGCGGGCTATCCGCCGCGGTCTGGACGCCGCGGGCTTGCATGCGGCCGGGTTGAAAGTCAAGTGCTGCAACGTGATTCCGCATTCACGCGGCCTGGGATCGTCTGCCGCCGCGGTCGTCGGTGGGCTGGCCGTGGTCAATGGCCTTGCCCGCGAAGCCGGTTCGAGAGAACTGAGCCGCGACGAGCTGGTGCAACTGTCGTCGGAATTCGAGGGTCATCCCGACAACGCCGCGGCGGCAGTGCTGGGCGGCGCGGTGGTGTCCTGGACCGTGTCCGACGACGGGGCAACGCCCGGCCCGGATCAGTACGGTGCGGTGCAGCTGGAGTTGCACCCCGCCATCCGGTTGTTCCCCGCCATTCCGCAGAACCGGTCCTCGACCGCCGAGACGCGGGCGGTGCTGCCGGAACAGGTGCCCCACACCGACGCGCGCTTCAATGTGAGTCGCGCGGCCATGCTTGTGGTGGCGCTCACGCGACGCCCGGATCTGCTGCTGCAGGCCACCCAAGATCGGCTGCATCAACCGCAACGCGCGCCGGCCATGCCGGCCTCGGCGGAATATCTCGCGGCGCTGCGGCGTTTGAAGGTTCCAGCGGTGCTTTCAGGAGCCGGACCTGCGGTGATAGCTCTCACTAACGGGGTTGCCCTACCGGCCGAGGCTCTGGAGATAGGCGCCGCGAACGGATTTGCCGTCACCGAGATGTCCGTCGGCCAGCCGGTGCGCTGGTCATCCGGTGCAGCCTGAATCGGCCGTCGGCGTAACACGCGAAAGATGGCGTTTCTTGCTTCCCGCAGTGATGCGAGTTATTCTCGCTTTCGTCCAGCAATCGCAGCGACTCTAGCTGCGCCGACACTAGGACGACTACCTCATCTTCTCGTATTTCACTCGTGGGCTGACGGTCCTCCGCATAGCGGCGAATCCCGGCGATCACCGTCGCAATGGTGGCGGTGGCGCTGTGGAAGACAACGCAATCGGCTATTCGGCTGACTGCACATGACCTTCGGGGACCCCTCGCGTCGGATGGACGGCGAGGAAAGAAAGGAAATCCGTGACTGATACGGACCTCTTCACGACGAGCGACAGCGACGTGACCGTCGCACCGCAGGCTGTTGTGGAAACCACCGACGCGCCCAGTACGGGCGCCAGCCGAGGTGGACGCGGCGGCTCGCTCACATCGATGCTGCTCCCGGATCTGCGCGCACTGGCCAACGAGGTCGGCGTCAAGGGCACCTCCGGTATGCGCAAGAGCGAACTCATCTCCGCCATCAAGGAAGTTCGTGGCGGGGGAGGCGGCGCGACCGCGCCCGCCGCGCAACCGCAGCCCACCGAGGCCGCCGGGGCCGCCGAGGCCACCACCGCCGATGCACCGCAGGCCGAACGGCCGCGTCGCGAGCGTCGCGGCGCCTCCCGCCAGACGGGTGCGCCCGCTGCCGGTCAGGACTCGGCACCGCAGGAGCAGGCTTCGCCGCGCGCCACCGCCGAGCAGGATGGCGCCGGGCAGGCCGAGGCCAAGCAGGATGCGCCGACCGAGGACGCCAAGTCCAGGGACAGGGCCAAGTCCGCAGGCCAGGACAGGCCGGAAAAGCAGCAGGACAAGCAGGAGAAGCCGGACAACGCCGGTGAATCCGGCGGCGATCAGCAGGGCGGTCAGCAGAACCGCAACCAGAACCGCAACCAGAACAATCAGAACAACAACAATCAGAACAACCGCAGCGACAACCGCAGCGACAACAGCGACGACGACGATGACAGCCGTCAGGGCCGTCGCGGTCGCCGGTTCCGCGATCGCAGGCGCCGGGGCGAGCGCACCGGTGGTGACGGTGCGGGCAGCGGCGGCGGAGACCGCGATACCGAACTGCGCGAGGACGACGTCGTCCAGCCGGTCGCCGGCATCCTCGACGTGCTGGACAACTATGCGTTCGTCCGCACCTCCGGCTACCTTGCCGGACCCAATGACGTGTACGTCTCGATGAACATGGTGCGCAAGAACGGTCTGCGCCGCGGCGACGCGGTGACCGGTGCCGTGCGGGTCGCACGTGAGGGCGAAGGCAGCGGTGGGGGCGGCAACAACCCGCGGCAGAAGTTCAACCCGCTGGTGCGGCTGGACACCGTCAACGGCGGCCCCGTGGAGAACGCGAAGAACCGGCCCGACTTCACCAAGCTGACGCCGCTCTACCCGAACCAGCGGCTGCGCCTGGAGACCACCCCGGACCGGCTGACCACCCGCGTCATCGACCTGATCATGCCGATCGGTAAGGGTCAGCGCGCGCTGATCGTGTCCCCGCCCAAGGCCGGTAAGACCACGATCATGCAGGACATCGCCAACGCGATCACCAAGAACAACCCGGAATGTCACCTCATGGTCGTGCTCGTCGACGAGCGCCCCGAAGAGGTCACCGACATGCAGCGCTCGGTCAAGGGTGAGGTCATCGCCTCGACCTTCGACCGCCCGCCGTCAGACCACACCCAGGCCGCCGAGCTCGCCATCGAACGGGCCAAGCGCCTGGTCGAGCAGGGCAAGGATGTCGTGGTGCTGCTCGACTCGATCACCCGGCTGGGCCGCGCCTACAACAACGCGTCGCCCGCCTCGGGCCGCATCCTCTCCGGTGGTGTGGATTCCACCGCGCTGTACCCGCCCAAGCGGTTCCTCGGCGCGGCCCGCAACATCGAGCACGGCGGTTCGCTGACCATCATCGCCACCGCGATGGTCGAGACCGGCTCCACCGGTGACACCGTCATCTTCGAGGAGTTCAAGGGCACCGGTAACGCCGAACTCAAGCTGGACCGCAAGATCGCCGAGCGCCGGGTCTTCCCGGCGGTCGACGTCAATCCGTCCGGTACCCGTAAGGACGAGCTGCTGCTGGGGCCCGACGAGTTCGCGATCGTGCACAAGCTGCGTCGCGTGCTGTCCGGGCTGGACAGCCATCAGGCCATCGATCTGCTGATGAGCCAGCTGCGCAAGACCAAGACCAATTACGAGTTCCTGGTCCAGGTCTCCAAGACCGCTCCGGGCAGCAACGGCGACGACTAGTCCCCACAGCCCCCAAAAGTCCCGCCTCTCGATATCGAGGGGCGGGACTTTTTTCGGTCAGGCCAGCGCGGGATCGTTGGTCAGCCCCGGCATGACATAGCGGCGCACGTGGGCGAGCACGGCGTCGAAATTACCGGGGTCCAGATGCTGACCGGGCATCGTGGCCAGCGACAACAGCGACCGCGCCACCCATTCCGAGGCCTCGGCGACATCGAGGCCGGGGTGGATCTCGCCGTTGTCCTGGGCGTGCACCAGATAGCGGCTCCAGAAAGCCGCCAGGTCGGGCACCAAGCCCTGTACACCCGCGCCCGCACAGGCGGCGAACTCCTCGGGCTCGTCCATCCGCAACTTCATCAGCAGCGCGCCAGGGTCTTCGTAGGCGGTGTGGCCATGCCTGACGCCGGCGGCGATCCGCTGGTCCAGGGTGTCGAACTGTTCGAGCATGGCGTGCGCCTGCGACCAGTACGCGTCGTTGAGTCGCACGATCGCTGCACCCAGCAGCGTCACTTTGTCGGGGAAGTGCCGGTACAGCCAGCCGCGGGACACCTGGGCGGCCTCGGCCACCTCGGAGACCGTGGTGGCCCGGATGCCCTTGGCACGCAGACAGACTTCAGCGGCGTCGATGAGCCGATCGCGAACGCTGCGTGGGGTGGTGGTGCTCGTCAAGGGTGCCGGCTCCTGGTCAGGCGTGGCGGGTGGGCAGCATCGATTGTGCCAAGCGCAGCGCCGCTCTGGTGTAACCGTTCGTCATGGTAGACACTTTCCCGATACTGTTCACCGTTTCCGAGGGAGCGTCAGTGGCCGACACACTCCAGCAGTTGCTGCGGGAACGGGCGGACCTGGGCTCCGTCGCGGTCAAGCACGGCGACCGTACCTGGACCTGGCGCGCGCACGTCGCCGAGGCCTCGCGGCAGGCCGCGGCCCTCATCGAATTGGCGGATCCGGCCCGGCCGCTGCACGTCGCCGTGCTGCTGGGCAATACCCCGGACATGCTCACCGCGCTGGCGGCCGCGGCCCTCGGTGGATACGTGCTGTGCGGGATCAACACCACGCGACGCGGTGACGCGCTGGCCCGCGATATCGCCAAAGTGGACACTCAGATCCTGATCACCGATGCCGCACACCGGCCGCTGCTCGAGGGTCTTGATCTGCGCGGCGTCACGGTGGTGGCGGCCGGCACCGGCGAATGGGATCGATTGCTCGCCGCGGCACCGGAGCTGACCCCGCACAAAGAGGTCGGCGCCGACGACACCTTCATGATGATCTTCACCTCGGGGACCAGTGGCGACCCCAAAGCGGTCGAGGTGCCCCATGCCACGGTGCTGTTCGCCGGTACCGCGCTGGTGGCGCGGTACGAGCTCGACGCGACCGACACCTGTTACCTGGCCATGCCGCTGTTTCACTCCAATGCCGTCTACGCGGGGTGGAGCGTGGCGCTGGGTGCCGGCGCGGCGATGGCGCCCGCCACGTTCTCCGCCTCGGGCTTCCTGGCCGATATCCGACGCTACGGCGCCACCTATATGAATTACGTCGGCAAGCCGCTGGCCTACATCCTGGCGACCGCCGAGCGGCCCGACGACGCCGACAACCCGCTGCGGGTGGCGTTCGGCAACGAGGCAGCCGACCGGGATATCGACGCGTTCAGCCGGCGGTTCGGCTGCACGGTCTGGGATGGGTTCGGCTCCACCGAGACCGCCGTCATTATCACCCGCACCGAGGACTGCCCGGCGGGGTCGATCGGCAAGGGCTTCCCCGGCGTGGCCATCTTCCGTGACACCGGCGAGGAATGCGCGGTGGCCCGCTTCGACGAGACCGGGGCTCTGATGAACGCCGAGGAGGCGACCGGCGAACTGGTCAACACCTCGGGCAGCGGACTGTTCCGTGGCTACTACAACGACAGATCCGCCACCGACGAGCGGATGCGCGGCGGCGTGTACTGGTCCGGTGACCTGGCCTACCGGGACGCCGACGGCTGGATCTATCTGGCCGGCCGCACCGCCGACTGGATGCGGGTGGACGGCGAGAACCTGACCGCCGCACCGATCGAGCGGATCCTGCTGCGCCTGCCCGCGATAAACCGGGTCGCCGTCTACCCGGTGCCCGACGAGTTCGTCGGCGACCAGGTGATGGCCGCGGTGGTGCTCAACGACGGCGCCGAACTGACCCCGGCGGGGTTCGCCGAATTCCTGACCGCCCAGCGCGACCTGTCACCCAAGGCGTGGCCGCGCTATCTGTGGGTCGCGCCTGACCTGCCCAGCACCGCCACCAACAAGATCCTCAAACGCGAACTCGTCGCGATGGGCACCGAACCGCGCGGCCGGGTGATCTGGCGGCGCCACGGCACCGACTTCGTCGATCAGCCGTAGGTGACCGACGGCTGACCGACGACACCCGATCGGGGCGGGAATACCGGCCGGTCTTTGGGCGTTTTCGCGGTTGGCGGTTGACCTGGCATAATGGACCGTCGACCCTCGGTTCCGGTTCACGTCCGTACGTCCTCAGGTCAGAGGCGGGCGACCCGGCGGCCAACGATTGCAGAGGAAAACACATGAAATCGGGTATTCACCCCACCTACGCAGAGACCACTGTGGTCTGCGGCTGCGGCAACAGCTTCACCACGCGCAGCACCAAGGACAGCGGCCACATCGTGGTCGAGGTCTGCTCGCAGTGCCACCCGTTCTACACCGGTAAGCAGAAGATCCTCGACAGCGGTGGCCGCGTGGCCCGCTTCGAGAAGCGGTACGGCAAGCGCGATACCAAGGCTGCTGCCGACAACTAGCTGTTCCATCGGCGCCCGTTCTGTCAGATCCTTGTCAGGCCGGGCGCCGATCTGCGTTTACTGGAGGTCACGATGACGGATACCGCACCCGCGATCCAGGCGTTGCTGACCGAGCATGCGGACCTGGAACGTCAGCTCGCCGACCCCGCGCTGCACGCCGACGCCGGTGCCGCGCGCCGCGTCGGCCGGCGTTTCGCGCAGATCTCGCCGATCGTCTCGACCTACCGCAAGCTGGAGGCGGTCCGCGGTGATCTGGAGGCCGCCCGCGAGCTGGCCGACGAAGACGAAGCTTTCGCCGCCGAGGTGCCCGAACTGGAGGCCCGTGCTGCCGAACTGGATGCCCGGCTGACCGATCTGCTCGCCCCCCGCGATCCGCACGATGCCGACGACGTGGTGCTCGAGTTGAAGTCCGGTGAGGGTGGCGAGGAGTCAGCCCTGTTCGCGTCCGACCTGGCGCGCATGTACATCCGGTACGCGGAGCGGCACGGGTGGACCGTCACGGTCCTCGACGAGACGTGGTCGGACCTCGGCGGTTACAAGGACGCCACCATCACCATCGCCAGCAAGGGCGATTCGGCCGACGGCGTCTGGTCACGGATGAAGTTCGAGGGCGGCGTGCACCGGGTGCAGCGCGTACCGGTGACCGAATCGCAGGGGCGCGTGCACACCTCGGCCGCCGGCGTGCTCGTCTACCCCGAGCCCGACGACGTCGAACAGGTCCAGATCGACGAATCCGACCTGCGCATCGACGTGTACCGGTCCTCGGGCAAGGGCGGCCAGGGCGTCAACACCACCGACTCGGCGGTGCGCATCACGCACCTGCCCACCGGCATCGTCGTCACCTGCCAGAACGAGCGCTCGCAGCTGCAGAACAAGGCCCGCGCCATGGTGGTGCTCGCCGCCCGGCTCCAGGCCCTCGCCGAAGAGCAGGCGTCTGCCGACGCGTCGGCCGACCGGGCCAGCCAGATCCGCACCGTCGACCGCAGCGAACGGATCCGGACCTACAACTACCCGGAGAACCGGATCGCCGATCACCGGATCAACTTCAAGGCGCACAACCTCGACCAGGTGCTCGATGGCGATATGGATGCGCTGCTGGACGCCCTGGCTGCCGCCGACAAGCAAGCCCGCCTGCAACAGGCATGACACTCCGGCAGGCCATCGCCGAGGCCACCGCGACACTGGCCGCCGCGGGGATCGATTCCGCGCGTGCGGACGCCGAACAGCTGGCCGCCCACGCTGCGGGTGTGGACCGCGGCCGGCTTGCCGTGCTGGACCCCGCCCCCGGCTTCCTGGATAGCTACCGCGCGCTGGTGGCACGTCGGGCGCAGCGAATTCCGTTGCAGCACATCGTCGAAACCGCCGCGTTCGGGCCGCTCATGCTGGCTGTGGGCCCCGGGGTGTTCATCCCGCGGCCGGAAACCGAGGCGCTGCTTGAGTGGGCCCAGGCCCAGCCGCTGGCCACCGATGCGGTGGTCCTGGACCTGTGCGCCGGATCGGGCGCGCTGGCGCTGGCGCTGGCGCGGCACCGGCCCGCCGCGCGGGTCATCGCTGTGGAGGACTCCGTCGACGCCTTGGTCTACGCGCGGCGCAACTGTCGCGAATCGACGGTGCAATTGCGCCACGCCGATGTCACCGCCGCCGACCTGCTCACCGAACTCGACGGCACCGTCGACCTGATCGTCAGCAACCCGCCCTATATCCCACTCGGCGCTCAGCTGGAACCCGAAGTGGCACAACATGATCCACACCGTGCGCTGTTCGGTGGGGTGGACGGGATGTCGATCATCGGACCGATCGTGACAGCGGCGGCCCGGCTGCTGCGCCCCGGCGGGCGCATCGGCATCGAGCACGACGACACCACCTCCGCCGCGACGGCCGCCCTGTTCGATCGGTCGGCCGCATTCACCGACATCACCGCCCGCCGCGATCTCACCGGGCGGCCCCGCTTCGTGACGGCTACCAGGAACGAATGAGAAGCTGACGACTATGGCTGAGCTGTTTGACTGCGCCGACCCCGACCAGCGTGCGGCCGGGCTGGCCTCGGCGATCAGCGCCGCCAAGGGCGGCCGGCTGGTCGTGCTGCCCACCGACACCGTCTACGGCATCGGTGCCGACGCCTTCGATGCCGCCGCGGTGACCGCACTGCTGGCGGCCAAGGGCCGGGGCCGCGACATGCCCGTCGGCGTGCTGGTGGGTTCCTGGCACACCATCGACGGCCTGGTCTACGCGGTGCCGCCGTCCGCGCGCGAATTGATCCAGGCCTTCTGGCCCGGGGCGCTGAGCCTGGTGGTGCGGCACGCGCCGTCCCTGCAATGGGACCTGGGTAACTCCGCGGGCACCGTGATGCTGCGGATGCCGCTGCACCCGGTGGCCATCGAACTGCTGCGCGAGGTCGGCCCGATGGCGGTCTCCAGCGCCAACATCTCCGGCAGTCCCGCCGCGGTGACGGCCCAGGACGCCCGCACCCAGCTGGGGGAGCGGGTCGAGGTCTACCTCGACGCCGGCCCGTCGCCCCAGGGCGCCGCCTCGACAATCGTGGACCTCACCGGCGAGAGCCCGCGGGTCCTGCGCGAGGGACCGGTCAGCGTCACCGACGTCGCCAACGTGCTCGGCGTCGAACCCGGGACGCTCACCGGTTAACCCTCAGCATCGTCGCGTACGGTTCACCGAGTGGTGAGCGAAACGGTGCGCCTGGTGGCGCTTTCGGACCGTGGAGCCGGTGTCCCGCTGCGCGAGCTCGCGTTGGTCGGCCTGACGGCCGCGATCATCACCTACTTCGCCACCGGATGGGCCCGGGTGATCGCCACCCGGGTGGGTGCGGTCGCCTACCCCCGCGAACGCGACGTGCATGTGGCTCCGACCCCCCGGATGGGTGGGCTGGCGATGTACATCGGGGTGGCCGCCGCCATCCTGCTGGCGTCGCAGCTGCCGGCCCTCAACCGCGGCTTCGTCTATTCGACCGGTATGCCCGCCGTCGTCGTCGCGGGCGGGCTCATCATGGTCGTCGGCCTGATCGACGATCGCTGGGGTCTGGACGCGCTGACCAAGTTCGCCGGCCAGATCACCGCCGCCAGTGTGCTGGTGACGATGGGTGTGGCGTGGAGCGTGCTGTACATCCCGATCGGCGGGGTGGGCACGCTGGTGCTCGACCAGGTCACCTCCATTCTGTTGACGCTGGCACTCACGGTCTCGATCGTGAACGCGATGAATTTCGTCGACGGACTCGACGGCCTTGCCGCCGGGCTGGGCTTGATCACCGCCCTGGCCATCTGCATCTTCTCCGTCGGGCTGCTCCGCGACCACGGCGGTGATGTGCTGTTCTACCCGCCGGCGATGATCTCGGTGGTGCTCGCCGGCGCATGCCTGGGGTTTCTGCCGCACAACTTCCACCGCGCCAAGATCTTCATGGGCGACTCGGGCTCGATGCTGATCGGTCTGATGCTCGCCGCCGCGTCGACGACCGCCGCGGGGCCCATCTCCCAGAACGCGTACGGCGCCCGCGACGTGTTCGCTCTGTTGTCGCCGTTCCTGTTGGTGGTCGCGGTGATGTTCGTGCCCGCACTGGACATGCTGCTGGCCATCATCCGGCGCACCCGCAAAGGCCTGAGCCCGTTCAGCCCGGACAAGATGCATCTCCATCACCGTTTGCTGCAGATCGGGCACTCGCATCGGCGGGTGGTGCTGTTGATCTATTTGTGGGTCGGCATCGTGGCGCTCGGGGCGGCCAGCACCATTTTCTTCGACCCGCGCCATACCGGCGCCGTCATGCTGGCGGCCATTGTGGTCGCCGTGATCGTCACGCTGATTCCTCTGTTGCGCCGTCGGGAACAGTCCTCGGACTGACCGGCCGAAGGGCTTGTACGACGAAAAGTAGTAGGCCTGTTTTTGGGCCTCCTACCTTGTGGTACGGTTCTGCGCATAACCCGAAAAACCTCACGGGTTGCCGGCCCGGCCCATCGGTGCAAGCACCGATCGGCGCCGATATACGACCGACAAAGGGAGCTACCCCTTGGGTGATTCCAGCGCACCCGTTGCCCTCCGATACGCTCGGCGGGCACGCACAGGAATTTTGCAGGACCGATGACTAACGCCCTCGAAGACGCGGGATTGAGGTGAGCCAGGTGACGACGCCAGCGCAGAACGCGCCGTTGGTGTTCCCCTCCGTGGCATTCCGCCCGTTGCGTCTCCTCGTCATCTGCGCCGTACTCACGGCCTTGGCCATTCTGGCCGCCGGATTCACCGGCCACATCTTCTTCGGCGTCTTCTTCGGTGTCGGACTCGGACTTGGTTTGCTCAATGCGCTGCTGGTGCGCCGCGCCGTCGAGTCGATCACGGCAGAGGACCACCCACTCAAGAAGAAGATGGCCATAAACTCCGCGACGCGGCTGTTGGTGATCACCGCGGTCGCGCTGGCCGTCGCGATCGGCTTCAAGGCGCACGGCGGGATTGCGGTGCTGTTCGGCTTGGCCATCTTCCAGGCGCTGCTGGTGCTGGCCACCAGCCTTCCGGTGCTGAAGAAGATCCGCAAAGACGGCCTTGACGTAGAGAGCACCGAAGGCACGGCAAGCAGCGCGGGCACTCCCGACACCTCTGGTACGGAATCGAAGGATTGAGCTGACACAGATGACTGAGATCGTTCTCGCCGCAGAGGGCGCCGAAGGGGGCGGTGGCGCCGCCATCCACGTCGGGCACCACACCATGGTGTTCGAGTGGCTGGGCATGACCTTCAACGGCGACACCATCCTCGCGACCGCCATCACGGCCGTCATCATCATCGGTCTGGCCTTCGTCTTGAAGGCCAAGGTGACCTCGACCGGCGTTCCCGGTGGGGTGCAGCTGTTCTGGGAGGCGCTGACCATTCAGATGCGCCAGCAGATCGAGGGCTCGATCGGCATGAAGATCGCCCCGTTCGTGCTGCCGCTGTCGATCACGCTGTTCGCGTTCATCCTGGTGTCCAACTGGCTGGCCGTACTTCCGCTGCAGTACGGCGGGGCCGACGGCGCCGCGGCCGAGTGGTACAAGCCGCCGGCCTCGGATATCAACTTCGTGCTGGCGCTCGCACTGTTTGTGTTCCTCTGCTACCACGCGGCCGGCTTCTGGCGCCGCGGCCTGATCGGGCACCCGGTCAAGGTGCTCAAGGGGCACGTCAGCATCCTGGCGCCGATCAACATCGTCGAGGAGATCGCCAAGCCGATCTCACTGGCACTGCGACTCTTCGGCAACATCTTCGCCGGCGGCATCCTGGTGTCGCTCATCGCGATGTTCCCCTGGTACATCCAGTGGGCGCCCAATGCCATCTGGAAGACCTTCGATCTCTTCGTCGGCCTCATCCAGGCCTTCATCTTCGCGCTGCTGACGATCTTGTACTTCAGCCAGTCGATGGAGCTCGACCACGACGACCACGACTCCAAAGAGAACGCGCACCACTGACCTGACCTGCACGACCCGTACGAACCAGAAGTCCTGGTGGCAACGCCACCAGCTATCAAGGAGGAAATAGGAATGGATGCAAACGCCCTCATCACGGCGGGTGCGCTGATCGGCGGCGGGCTGATCATGGGTGGCGGCGCGATCGGCGCCGGTATCGGTGACGGTATCGCCGGTAACGCTCTGATCTCCGGTATCGCCCGGCAGCCCGAGGCCCAGGGCCGGCTGTTCACCCCGTTCTTCATCACCGTCGGTCTGGTGGAAGCCGCGTACTTCATCAACCTGGCATTCATGGCGCTGTTCGTCTTCGCCACGCCGGCGTACTCGGGCTGAGTAATCCGCAAGCATGGGTGAACTCGCTTCGACTGTCCTGGCGGACAGCATCAACATCCTGGCGTCGAGCCAGGCGGCGGAAGAAGGCGGCGGGGGGCAGAGCAACTTCCTGCTGCCCAACGGCACCTTCTTCGCCGTGCTGATCATCTTCCTGATCACGCTGGCCGTGATCTGGAAGTGGGTTGTGCCGCCGGTCAGCAAGGTACTCGCCGAGCGTGAGGCGATGCTCGCCAAGACCGCTGCGGACAGCCGTAAGTCGGCCGAGCAGGTAGCGGCCGCTCAGGCCGACTACGACCAAGCAATGGCAGGCGCGCGAACCGAGGCCTCCGCAATCCGCGACGAGGCCCGCACGGCCGGCCGCGAGGTGGTGGACGCCAAGCGGGCCGAGGCCAGCGGTGAAGTGGCCGAGACCTTACGCCAGACCAACGAGCAGCTGTCCCAACAGGGTTCGGCCACTCAAGGTCAGCTCGCCGCCTCGGTCGACGGTCTGTCGAGCACTCTGGCCGGCCGCATCCTCGGCGTCGACGTGAATTCGGGACGGAACAAGTAGATGTCGATTTTCATCGGACAGCTGATCGGCTTCGCCGTGATCGCCTACATCCTGTGGCGCTATGTGGTGCCGCCGGTGAAGACGCTCATGACCAAGCAGCAGGACGCCGTCCGCACCGCGCTGGCCGAGAGTGCCGAGGCGGAGCGCAAGCTCGCCGACGCCGACGCCATGCACGCCAAGGCGCTGGCCGATGCCGCCGCAGAGGCATCCAGGGTCACCGAGGAGGCTCGCCAGGACTCGGTGCGGATCACCGCCTCGCTCAGCGAGCAGGCCGGTGTGGATGCCGAGCGCATCAAGACCCAGGGCGCACAGCAGGTCCAGCTGGCACGTCAGCAGCTGGTCCGCCAGCTGCGTCAGGGCCTCGGTGACGAGGCCGTGCAGAAGGCGGGCGAGCTGGTCCGCCAGCATGTCGCCGACCCGGCCGCCCAAGCCGCGACGGTCGACCGCTTCCTGGCCGAACTCGGCGCGATGGCGCCGTCGACCGCGGTGATCGACACCGCGGCCACCGCGGGCCTGCGGGCTGCCAGCCGCGCTGCGCTGGCGGCACTGACCGGTGATTTCGACTCGGTGGCAGCCGATCTGGATGCCGACGGGCTGACCGCCCTGGCGGCCGACCTGGCCTCGGTGGCCCGGTTGCTGGTTGCCCAGAACACGCTGAACAAGCATCTGGCCGAGCCGACCGACAGCAGCGAGGCCAAGACCCAGCTGGTCGAGCGGCTGCTGAGCGGCAAGATCGGCGCGCCCGCGCTCGGTCTGGTGCGCACCGCCGCCGCGCAACGGTGGTCGGCCGAGGGCGATCTGGTCGACGGCATCGAACACACCGCGCGGTTGGCGCTGCTACAGCGTGCCCAGGTGGCCGGTGAGGTCGACGACGTGGAGGACCAGCTGTTCCAGTTCGGTCGCCTGCTCGACGCCGAGCCCAAGCTGTCGAGCCTGCTCAGCGACCACACCACCGCGCCGGAAGGCCGGGTCGCCTTGCTGGACAAGGTCCTCGGCGGCGCGAACGGCACCGCGAAGGCACTGCTGGCGCAGACCATCGGGCTGCTGCGCGGGGAGCGGGCCGACGAAGCGGTCATCGATCTGGCCGAACTCGCCGTGGCCCGCCGGGGTGAGATCGTCGCGCATGTGACGGCCGCAGCCGATCTCACGGCGGCCCAGCACACCCAGTTGACCGAGGTGCTTTCCCGCATCTACGGCCACCCGGTGTCCGTCCAGCTGTATGTCGATCCGAACCTGCTCGGCGGTCTGACGATCGCCGTCGGCGACGAGGTGATCGACGGCTCCATCGCGTCACGCCTGGCTGCCGCTCAAACCGGCCTGCCGGACTGACCCCCCGAACCACCCAAAGAACTAGGTAGGAAGACGAAAAACCATGGCAGAGTTGACAATCTCGGCTGCTGATATCGAAGGTGCCATCGAGGACTACGTGTCCTCGTTTTCCGCCGACTCCGAGCGCGAAGAGATCGGCACCGTCATCGACGCCGGTGACGGCATCGCCCACGTCGAGGGCCTGCCCTCGGTCATGACCCAGGAACTCCTGGAGTTCCCGGGCGGCGTCCTCGGGGTGGCCCTGAACCTCGACGAGCACAGCGTCGGCACGGTCATCCTGGGTGAGTTCGAGAAGATCGAAGAGGGCCAGCAGGTCAAGCGGACCGGCGAGGTGCTCTCGGTGCCCGTCGGTGACGCCTTCCTGGGCCGCGTCGTCAACCCGCTCGGCCAGCCGATCGACGGCCAGGGCGACATCGCCTCCGATACCCGTCGTGAGCTCGAGCTGCAGGCCCCTTCGGTGGTGCAGCGCCAGGGCGTCGGCGAGCCGCTGCAGACCGGCATCAAGGCGATCGACGCCATGACCCCGATCGGCCGCGGCCAGCGCCAGCTGATCATCGGCGACCGTAAGACCGGCAAGACCGCGGTCTGCGTCGACACCATCCTCAACCAGCGCGAAGCCTGGGAGACCGGCGACCCCAAGCAGCAGGTGCGCTGCGTGTACGTCGCGATCGGCCAGAAGGGCACCACCATCGCCAGCGTCAAGCGGGCGCTGGAAGAGGGCGGTGCGATGGAGTACACCACCATCGTCGCAGCCCCTGCCTCGGACCCGGCCGGCTTCAAATGGCTTGCCCCCTACACCGGCTCGGCCATCGGCCAGCACTGGATGTACGACGGCAAGCACGTCCTCATCGTGTTCGACGACCTGTCCAAGCAGGCCGACGCGTACCGCGCCATCTCGCTGCTGCTGCGCCGCCCGCCGGGCCGCGAGGCGTTCCCCGGCGACGTGTTCTACCTGCACTCCCGGCTGCTGGAGCGTTGCGCCAAGCTGTCCGACGAGCTCGGCGGTGGCTCGATGACCGGGCTGCCGATCATCGAGACCAAGGCCAACGACATCTCGGCGTTCATCCCGACCAACGTCATCTCCATCACCGACGGCCAGTGCTTCCTGGAGTCCGACCTGTTCAACCAGGGCGTGCGACCGGCAGTCAACGTCGGTGTGTCGGTGTCCCGTGTCGGTGGCGCCGCGCAGATCAAGGCCATGAAGGAGGTCGCGGGCTCGCTGCGACTGGATCTGTCGCAGTACCGCGAGCTGGAGGCCTTCGCGGCCTTCGCCTCCGACCTGGACGCAGCCTCCAAGGCCCAGCTGGACCGCGGCGTGCGCCTGGTCGAGCTGCTCAAGCAGGCGCAGTACAGCCCGCTGGCCGTCGAGGACCAGGTCGTCTCGATCTTCCTCGGCACCCAGGGTCACCTGGATTCGGTACCGGCAGAGGATGTTTCGCGCTTCGTCAGTGAGCTGCTGGAGCATGTCAAGGCCAGCCACTCCGACATTCTCAGCGGGATCAAGGAGACCAAGAAGCTCTCCGAGGAGAACGAGGAGAAGCTGGTCTCGGTGATCAACGACTTCAAGAAGGGCTTCTCGGCAACCGATGGCAGCTCCGTGGTCGTCAAGGAATCCGACGCCGAGGCGCTCGATCCCGAGGACCTGGAGAAGGAATCGGTCAAGGTCCGCAAGCCTGCTCCCAAGAAGGCCTAGGTAACCCATGGCAGCCACACTTCGCGAGCTACGCGGACGCATCAAATCCGCCTCGTCGATCAAGAAGATCACGAAGGCACAGGAGCTGATCGCCACGTCGCGGATCGCCAAGGCGCAGGCCCGGGTCGACGCGGCCCGGCCCTACGCCACCGAGATCACCAACATGCTCACCGAGCTCGCCGGGGCCAGCGCGCTGGATCACCCGCTGCTCGTGGAGCGGGAGAACCCCAAGCGGGCCGGTGTGCTGGTGGTGTCCTCGGACCGCGGCCTGTGCGGCGGTTACAACGCCAACGTGCTGCGCCGCGCCGAGGAGCTGTTCTCGCTGCTGCGCGACGAGGGCAAGACCCCGGTCGTCTACGTGGTCGGCCGGAAGGCTTTGGGCTACTACAGCTTCCGGCAGCGCAATGTGGCCGAGTCCTGGACCGGCTTCTCCGAACGGCCGACCTACGAGCACGCCAAGGAGATCGCCGACACCCTGGTGCAGGCGTTCCAGTCCGGTGCCGACGACGAGGGCGACGACGCGGGTGCCGACGGGATTCTGGGCGTCGACGAGCTGCATATCGTCTCGACCGAGTTCCGCTCCATGCTGTCGCAGACTGCGGTGGCGCTGCGGGTCGCACCGATGGTCGTCGAGTACGTCGGCGAGCCGGAGACCGGCCCGCACACCCTGTATTCGTTCGAGCCGAACGCCGAGAACCTGTTCGACGCGTTGCTGCCGCGCTACATCGCCACCCGCGTGTACGCCGCGCTGCTGGAGGCCGCGGCTTCGGAGTCGGCATCGCGCCGGCGCGCCATGAAGTCGGCCACCGACAACGCCGACGATCTGATCAAGGCGCTCACCTTGGCGGCCAACCGTGAGCGTCAGGCGCAGATCACCCAGGAAATCAGCGAAATCGTCGGTGGCGCCAACGCGCTGGCCGACGCCAGATAAGCCCCGTAGGAAGCGAAGAGAGATATGACTGCTGTGGCAGATACCAAGACCGCGGGTCGTGTGGTCCGCATTACCGGCCCGGTGGTGGACGTCGAGTTCCCACGTGGTTCGGTGCCCGAGCTGTTCAACGCCCTGCACGCCGATATCAGCTACGGCGCGCTGGCCAAGACCCTGACCCTGGAGGTCGCCCAGCACCTCGGTGACAGCCTGGTGCGCACCATCTCGATGCAGCCCACCGACGGTCTGGTGCGGGGTACCGAGGTGTCCGACACCGGTGCGTCCATCTCGGTGCCCGTCGGCGACGGCGTCAAGGGCCACGTGTTCAACGCCCTCGGTGACTGCCTCGATGAGCCCGGCTACGGCAAGGACTTCGACCACTGGTCGATTCACCGCAAGCCGCCGGCCTTCGCCGACCTGGAACCCCGCACCGAGATGCTGGAGACCGGCCTGAAGGTCGTCGACCTGCTCACCCCGTATGTGCGTGGCGGCAAGATCGCCCTGTTCGGCGGTGCCGGCGTCGGTAAGACGGTGCTGATCCAGGAGATGATCAACCGCATCGCCCGCAACTTCGGTGGCACCTCGGTGTTCGCCGGCGTGGGGGAGCGCACCCGTGAGGGCAATGACCTCTGGGTCGAGCTCGCGGATGCCAACGTGCTCAAGGACACCGCCCTGGTGTTCGGCCAGATGGACGAGCCGCCGGGCACGCGTATGCGCGTCGCCCTGTCCGCGCTGACCATGGCGGAGTACTTCCGCGATGAGCAGGGCCAGGACGTGCTGCTGTTCATCGACAACATCTTCCGGTTCACCCAGGCCGGTTCCGAGGTGTCGACCCTGCTCGGCCGCATGCCGTCGGCCGTGGGTTACCAGCCCACACTGGCCGACGAGATGGGTGAGCTGCAGGAGCGGATCACGTCGACCCGTGGTCGCTCGATCACCTCGATGCAGGCCGTGTACGTGCCCGCCGACGACTACACCGACCCGGCCCCGGCGACCACGTTCGCCCACCTCGATGCCACCACCGAGCTGTCCCGTGCGGTGTTCTCCAAGGGCATCTTCCCGGCCGTGGATCCGCTGGCGTCGTCCTCGACCATCCTGCACCCGAGCGTGGTCGGCGACGAGCACTACCGCGTCGCGCAGGAAGTCATCCGGATCCTGCAGCGCTACAAGGACCTTCAGGACATCATCGCGATCCTCGGTATCGACGAGCTCTCCGAAGAGGACAAGGTCCTGGTCTACCGCGCCCGCAAGATCGAGCGTTTCCTGAGCCAGAACATGATGGCGGCTGAGCAGTTCACCGGCCAGCCGGGTTCGACCGTGCCGCTGAAGGAGACCATCGAGGCCTTCGACAAGCTGGCCAAGGGTGAGTTCGACCACCTGCCCGAGCAGGCGTTCTTCCTCATCGGTGGTCTCGACGACCTGGCGAAGAAGGCCGAAAGCCTCGGCGCCAAGCTGTGATGAGCGCTTGCGCGAAGAACCGAGAACGACGATGAGCGCTTGCGCGAAGAACCGAGAACGACGATGAGCGCTTGCGCGAAGAACCAATGGGTTGGGCTCGTCTCATCTCATAGAAAGGTGGTGTGCCATGGCTGATTTGGACGTCGAAATCGTCGCGGTCGAGCGCGCGCTGTGGTCGGGTAAGGCGACGTTCGTGTTCACCCGCACCACCGCAGGTGAGATCGGCATCCTGCCGCGGCACATCCCGTTGGTGGCGCAGTTGGTCGACGACGCGATGGTCCGGGTCGAGCGTGAGGGCGACGACGACCTGCGGATCGCCATCGACGGCGGGTTCCTGTCGGTATCGGAGACCGGGGTGAGCATCCTGGTCGAGAACGCCCAGTTCGAGTCGGAAGTGGACGCCGAGGCCGCCAAGCGGGACTCCGAATCGGATGACCCCGCCAAAGCGGCGTGGGGGCGTGCACGCCTGCGCGCCGTCGGACAGCTCGACTAGTAGGTTCGGTCGATGAGCGCGGTCATGATGATCATGGTCGCGCTCATCGGCGTGCTGATGGTCGCCGTTGCCGCCCTGGCCTATCGGCTGTGGAAGCTGCGTCAAGTCGGCGGTACCGCCGCCATCCTGCGGGACTGGCCGGCCGTCGGTGGGCAGGGCTGGCGCCACGGTGTGATGCGTTATCGCGGAGGCGAAGCCGGTTTCTACCGGCTGTCGAGCATCCGCTGGTGGCCCGATCGGCGGTTGAGCCGCTCGGCGCTGGAGGTGGTCGGACGCCGTGCCCCTCGTGGCGACGAGTTCGACATCATGACCCAGGAGATCGCGATCCTGGAACTACGCGACGCCGGGCGGGGCTACGAGGTGGCACTCGACCGCGGCGCACTCACCGCATTCACGTCCTGGGTGGAATCCCGCCCCTCGCGCCGCGCTCAGCGTCGAACCGGCTAGGCGTCCTTCGTCGGTTCCGCGGACAGCCCGCCGCCGGGCTTCCACAGCACGTCGCCATCCGGATTGGCCGCCCTGGACAGGATGAACAGCAGATCCGAGAGCCGGTTGAGGTATTTCGCCGGCAGCACGTTCACCGAATCGCCGTACTGTTCGACGGCGGCCCAGGCCGACCGCTCGGCGCGGCGGGCCACCGTACGGGCCACGTGGAGCAGCGCCGAGAGCGCCGTACCGCCGGGCAGGATGAACGAGTTCAGCGGTGCCAGACCTTCATTGAACTGATCGCACCAGCCTTCCAGCCGGTCGATGTACTCCTGTGGGACGCGCAGTGGTGGGTACTCCGGGTTCTCCACGACCGGTGTCGACAGATCTGCGCCGGCGTCGAACAGATCGTTCTGGATCTGGCGCAGGACGTCGACGAAGGCAGGGTCCGGACTGCCCAGGGCGATGGCCACGCCGATCGCTGCGTTGGCCTCATCGCAGTCGGCGTACGCCTGCAGCCGGGTGTCGTTTTTGGAGACGCGACTGAAGTCACTCAGACCTGTACTCCCGTCGTCGCCGGTGCGGGTATAGATGCGGGTCAGGTGCACAGCCATGGGGCAACGGTACCGGTCACGGTGGCGTCGCAACCTGGCCAGGCGTTCTGAATCTGATCGTTGATCTGCTTACACTGGCCGGCGTGAGCGAGCGTTTCGTGGTGACCGGTGGCAGTCGGTTATCCGGCGAAGTCGCGGTCGGGGGCGCCAAGAACAGCGTCCTCAAGCTGATGGCCGCGTCCTTGCTGGCTGAGGGGGTGAGCACCATCACCAACTGCCCCGACATCCTCGATGTGCCCTTGATGGCCGAGGTGCTGCGGGGTTTGGGAGCCACTGTCGAGCTGGACGGCTCCACCGTCCGGATCACGTCCCCGGACGAGCCGAAATACGACGCGGACTTCGCCGCGGTCAGGCAGTTCCGCGCGTCGGTGTGTGTGCTGGGCCCGCTGGTGGGTCGCGGTAAGCGCGCCAAGGTGGCCCTGCCTGGCGGTGACGCGATCGGATCACGGCCACTGGACATGCACCAGGCCGGTCTTCGGCAACTGGGTGCGCGCTGCAATATCGAGCACGGCTGTGTGGTGGCCGAGGCCGACCATCTGCGCGGTGCCGAGATCCAGCTGGAGTTCCCGTCGGTCGGTGCCACCGAGAACATCTTGATGGCCGCGGTGCTGGCCGAAGGCGTGACGACGATCCACAACGCCGCGCGTGAACCCGATGTGGTCGACCTGTGCGAGATGCTCAACCAGATGGGCGCCCAGGTCCAGGGTGCGGGGTCGTCCACGCTGACGATCACCGGGGTGGACCGGTTGTATCCCACCGAGCATCGGGTCATCGGCGACCGCATCGTCGCCGCGACCTGGGGGATCGCCGCCGCGATGACGCGCGGCGACATCTCGGTGACGGGCGTGGACCCGGCTCACCTGCAGTTGGTGTTGCACAAGCTGCACGACGCGGGAGCGACGGTCACCCAGCACGACAACGGTTTCCGGGTGGTGCAGTACGAGCGGCCGAAAGCCGTCAACGTCGCCACCTTGCCGTTCCCCGGTTTCCCGACCGACTTGCAGCCGATGGCGATCGGCCTGGCCTGCATCGCCGACGGCACGTCGATGATCACCGAGAACGTGTTCGAGGCGCGGTTCCGGTTCGTCGAGGAGATGATCCGGCTCGGTGCCGATGCCAGGACCGATGGGCACCACGCCGTGGTGCGAGGTCTGCCGCAGTTGTCGAGTGCTCCGGTGTGGGCGTCCGACATCCGGGCCGGCGCGGGGTTGGTGCTCGCCGGCCTCGTCGCGGACGGTGACACCGAGGTGCACGACGTCTACCACATCGATCGCGGGTACCCGCTGTTCGTGGAGAACCTGGCGGCTTTGGGTGCCGAGATCGAGCGGGTAAGCTGATGTTCGTTGGTGTGAACGCAGTCAAATGCCTCTGACCAGCGGATTTGACTTCGGAAGCGCGGAAGTCTTAATCTAGTCGAGTTGCCCCGGACACCGGGGAAACGAAAATTTGACTCGCTGCCGCAGATAGTTTAAGCTGGCAGGGTTGCCCTGAAACGGGACATTCGAGACAAAGCAAGTCTGTTGTTTGAGAACTCAATAGTGTGTTTGGTGGTTTTTGTTTGTTGTTTTTATGCCATCTTGGTGGGGGACTTCCCGTCTTCCTGCTACTTGGGGTGGTTGTTTTTTTGATGCCAGTTTTTGGTGTCTTTGGTTTGGATATCAGGTTTTTCTGATTCGAATTCCACCTGGTGCTTTGGTGCTGGGTTGTTTTTGTTTGGAGAGTTTGATTCTGGCTCAGGACGAACGCTGGCGGCGTGCTTAACACATGCAAGTCGAACGGAAAGGCCCTTCGGGGTGCTCGAGTGGCGAACGGGTGAGTAACACGTGGGTGATCTGCCCTGCACTTTGGGATAAGCCTGGGAAACTGGGTCTAATACCGAATATGATCACGGGCTTCATGGTCTGTGGTGGAAAGCTTTTGCGGTGTGGGATGGGCCCGCGGCCTATCAGCTTGTTGGTGGGGTAATGGCCTACCAAGGCGACGACGGGTAGCCGGCCTGAGAGGGTGACCGGCCACACTGGGACTGAGATACGGCCCAGACTCCTACGGGAGGCAGCAGTGGGGAATATTGCACAATGGGCGCAAGCCTGATGCAGCGACGCCGCGTGAGGGATGACGGCCTTCGGGTTGTAAACCTCTTTCAATAGGGACGAAGCGCAAGTGACGGTACCTATAGAAGAAGGACCGGCCAACTACGTGCCAGCAGCCGCGGTAATACGTAGGGTCCGAGCGTTGTCCGGAATTACTGGGCGTAAAGAGCTCGTAGGTGGTTTGTCGCGTTGTTCGTGAAAACTCACAGCTTAACTGTGGGCGTGCGGGCGATACGGGCAGACTTGAGTACTGCAGGGGAGACTGGAATTCCTGGTGTAGCGGTGGAATGCGCAGATATCAGGAGGAACACCGGTGGCGAAGGCGGGTCTCTGGGCAGTAACTGACGCTGAGGAGCGAAAGCGTGGGGAGCGAACAGGATTAGATACCCTGGTAGTCCACGCCGTAAACGGTGGGTACTAGGTGTGGGTTTCCTTCCTTGGGATCCGTGCCGTAGCTAACGCATTAAGTACCCCGCCTGGGGAGTACGGCCGCAAGGCTAAAACTCAAAGAAATTGACGGGGGCCCGCACAAGCGGCGGAGCATGTGGATTAATTCGATGCAACGCGAAGAACCTTACCTGGGTTTGACATGCACAGGACGTGCCTAGAGATAGGTATTCCCTTGTGGTCTGTGTGCAGGTGGTGCATGGCTGTCGTCAGCTCGTGTCGTGAGATGTTGGGTTAAGTCCCGCAACGAGCGCAACCCTCGTCCTATGTTGCCAGCGGGTTATGCCGGGGACTCGTAGGAGACTGCCGGGGTCAACTCGGAGGAAGGTGGGGATGACGTCAAGTCATCATGCCCCTTATGTCCAGGGCTTCACACATGCTACAATGGCCGGTACAAAGGGCTGCGATGCCGTGAGGTGGAGCGAATCCTTTTAAAGCCGGTCTCAGTTCGGATCGGGGTCTGCAACTCGACCCCGTGAAGTCGGAGTCGCTAGTAATCGCAGATCAGCAACGCTGCGGTGAATACGTTCCCGGGCCTTGTACACACCGCCCGTCACGTCATGAAAGTCGGTAACACCCGAAGCCGGTGGCCTAACCCCTTGTGGGAGGGAGCCGTCGAAGGTGGGATCGGCGATTGGGACGAAGTCGTAACAAGGTAGCCGTACCGGAAGGTGCGGCTGGATCACCTCCTTTCTAAGGAGCACCACGAGACCTGGCCGGCCCCGTAGATTGCGGGATCAGCTGATGTCAGGCGATTCGTTGGATGGCCTCGCGCCTGTAGTGGGCGGGGGTCTGGTGCACAACAAACATTTTGGGTTTCCCGCGTTTGTGGGTGCCTGGCTGCCAGACACACTATTGGGCTTTGAGACAACAGGCCCCGCGGCGTCCTCGCCTTGTGAGGAAGGGATGTCGGCTCTTGACCGTTGGGTTGGGGGTGCTTGTTGTTGCCCCGCTTTGGTGGTGGGGTGTGCTCTTTGATTTGTGGATAGTGGTTGCGAGCATCTTGCACACAGGATTGTGTGGCTGTTGGCCTTTTGGGGTTGGTGGTCATGTTTTTTTGTGTGTTGTGATGTGCAATTTCTTTTTCTTTATTCTGGTTTTTTTGTGTTGTAAGTGTTTAAGGGCGCATGGTGGATGCCTTGGCATTGGGAGCCGATGAAGGACGTGGGAGGCTGCGTTATGCCTCGGGGAGCTGCCAACCGAGCGTGGATCCGAGGATGTCCGAATGGGGAAACCCAGCACGAGTGATGTCGTGTTACCCGCATCTGAATATATAGGGTGCGGGGGGGAACGCGGGGAAGTGAAACATCTCAGTACCCGTAGGAAGAGAAAACAAAAGTGATTCCGTGAGTAGTGGCGAGCGAAAGCGGAGGATGGCTAAACCGTATGCATGTGATACCCGGCGGGGGTTGTGTGTGCGGGGTTGTGGGGCGTTTCTTCTCCGGTCCGCCGACTGGGGCAACAGTGATAAAAGTGTGTGTTAGCGGAAGTGGTCTTGGGATGGCCTGCCGTAGACGGTGAGAGCCCGGTACGCGAAAATGCATGCTCTGTTGTGAGATTGTCCCCGAGTAGCAGCGGGCCCGTGAAATCTGCTGTGAATCTGCCGGGACCACCCGGTAAGCCTGAATACTTCCCAATGACCGATAGCGGATTAGTACCGTGAGGGAATGGTGAAAAGTACCCCGGGAGGGGAGTGAAATAGTACCTGAAACCGTGTGCCTACAATCCGTCAGAGCCCTCGACTTGTCGTGGGGTGATGGCGTGCCTTTTGAAGAATGAGCCTGCGAGTCAGGGACATGTCGCGAGGTTAACCCGTGTGGGGTAGCCGTAGCGAAAGCGAGTCTGAATAGGGCGTATCCAATCCGTAGGGGTTGGTGTAGTGGTGTGTTCTGGACCCGAAGCGGAGTGATCTACCCATGGCCAGGGTGAAGCGCGGGTAAGACCGCGTGGAGGCCCGAACCCACTTAGGTTGAAGACTGAGGGGATGAGTTGTGGGTAGGGGTGAAAGGCCAATCAAACTCCGTGATAGCTGGTTCTCCCCGAAATGCATTTAGGTGCAGCGTTGCGTGTTTCTTGCCGGAGGTAGAGCTACTGGATGGCCGATGGGCCTCACAAGGTTACTGACGTCAGCCAAACTCCGAATGCCGGTAAGTGTAAGCGTGGCAGTGAGACGGCGGGGGATAAGCTCCGTGCGTCGAGAGGGAAACAGCCCAGATCGCCGGCTAAGGCCCCTAAGCGTGTGCTAAGTGGAAAAGGATGTGCAGTCGCGAAGACAACCAGGAGGTTGGCTTAGAAGCAGCCACCCTTGAAAGAGTGCGTAATAGCTCACTGGTCAAGTGATTGTGCGCCGATAATGTAGCGGGGCTCAAGCACACCGCCGAAGCCGCGGCATCGAACTTTGTTCGATGGGTAGGGGAGCGTCCTGCACCCAGTGAAGCAGCCTGGTAATGGAGCTGTGGAGGGTGTGGGAGTGAGAATGCAGGCATGAGTAGCGAATAGGCAAGTGAGAACCTTGCCCGCCGAAAGACCAAGGGTTCCTGGGGCAGGCCAGTCCGCCCAGGGTGAGTCGGGACCTAAGGCGAGGCCGACAGGCGTAGTCGATGGACAACGGGTTGATATTCCCGTACCCGTGTGTGCGCGCCCATGATGAATCAGAGGTACTAACCGCCCAAAACCGTCGTTACCGATCACCTTCGGGTGTGAGGATTGGCGGGGCTGCGCGGGACCTTCTCTGGTAGTAGTCAAGCGATGGGGTGACGCAGGAAGGTAGCCGTACCAGTCAGTGGTAATACTGGGGCAAGCCTGTAGGACGACACTTAGGCAAATCCGGGTGTCATGAAGTCCGAGAGGTGATGCATAGCCGATTGAGGCGAATTCGGTGATCCTATGCTGCCGAGAAAAGCCTCTAGCGAGCTCACACACGGCCCGTACCCCAAACCAACACAGGTGGTCAGGTAGAGAATACTAAGGCGTACGAGATAACTATGGTTAAGGAACTCGGCAAAATGCCCCCGTAACTTCGGGAGAAGGGGGACCCCTTACTGTCATCACCTTTACGGTGGGCAGCGGTGGGGGGTGGCACAAACCAGTGAGAAGCGACTGTTTACTAAAAACACAGGTCCGTGCGAAGTCGCAAGACGATGTATACGGACTGACGCCTGCCCGGTGCTGGAAGGTTAAGAGGACCCGTTAACCCTTCGGGGTGAAGCGGAGAATTTAAGCCCCAGTAAACGGCGGTGGTAACTATAACCATCCTAAGGTAGCGAAATTCCTTGTCGGGTAAGTTCCGACCTGCACGAATGGCGTAACGACTTCTCAACTGTCTCAACCATAGACTCGGCGAAATTGCACTACGAGTAAAGATGCTCGTTACGCGCGGCAGGACGAAAAGACCCCGGGACCTTCACTACAACTTGGTATTGGTGCTCGGTTCGGTTTGTGTAGGATAGGTGGGAGACTGTGAAGCGGTCACGCCAGTGATTGTGGAGTCGTTGTTGAAATACCACTCTGACCGTATTGGGCCTCTAACCTCGAACCGTATATCCGGTTCAGGAACAGTGCCTGGTGGGTAGTTTAACTGGGGCGGTTGCCTCCTAAAATGTAACGGAGGCGCCCAAAGGTTCCCTCAACCTGGATGGCAATCAGGTGTTGAGTGTAAGTGCACAAGGGAGCTTGACTGCGAGACGGACATGTCGAGCAGGGACGAAAGTCGGGACTAGTGATCCGGCACCTCTGAGTGGAAGGGGTGTCGCTCAACGGATAAAAGGTACCCCGGGGATAACAGGCTGATCTTCCCCAAGAGTCCATATCGACGGGATGGTTTGGCACCTCGATGTCGGCTCGTCGCATCCTGGGGCTGGAGCAGGTCCCAAGGGTTGGGCTGTTCGCCCATTAAAGCGGCACGCGAGCTGGGTTTAGAACGTCGTGAGACAGTTCGGTCTCTATCCGCCGCGCGCGTCAGAAGCTTGAGGAAACCTGTCCCTAGTACGAGAGGACCGGGACGGACGAACCTCTGGTCTACCAGTTGTCCCACCAGGGGCACGGCTGGATAGCTACGTTCGGACAGGATAACCGCTGAAAGCATCTAAGCGGGAAACCCCCTCCAAGACCAGGCTTCTCACCCATTAAGTGGGATAAGGCCCCCCGCAGACCACGGGATTGATAGACCAGACCTGTACACCTAGCAATAGGTTCAGGGAACTGGCACTAACCGGCCGAAAACTTACACACACCCCCACACCGGGGGTAGCAAAACAACCGTGTAAGAAAAAGACGCACAACACAATGCCCGCAACCACACCACAAGCACATCAAAGCGATGCGCACCCCACCACCAAAACACACTTCCCCCACACCACAATGTTGGGGGACACTCAAAAAAGAGTGAATAAAGTTACGGCGGCCATAGCGGCAGGGAAACGCCCGGACCCATCCCGAACCCGGAAGCTAAGCCTACCAGCGCCGATGATACTACCCATACGGGTGGAAAAGTAGGACACCGCCGAACACAATTTAAGTCCCCGGCCCTCCAATTTCGATTGGAGGGTCGGGGCATTTTTGTATTTCACGCCAAACAATGGTGCGGCATTCTGGATGAATCAAAACAGCGCCGGCGCGTTTCGGCTCTTCTCCATTTCCAGCAGAACTCTCTTTTTGTCCAATCCGCCGCCATATCCGGTGAGACTGCCGTTTGCGCCGATCACGCGATGGCAGGGCACGATGATCCCCACCGGATTGTGGCCATTGGCCAGACCCACGGCACGGTAGGCGGTCGGAGAACCCACCTGTTCGGCAATTTCGCCGTAGGAGCGGGTTTCGCCATAGGGAATGGTCAACAACGCCTGCCACACCCTGCGTTGGAATGCGGTGCCGACCAAATCCAGGGCCAGGTCGAAGTCCACACGCTCACCGGCGAAATACGCATCAAGTTGTTCCACTGCGTCGGAAAAAGCGTTCGGGTCGTGCTGCCAATCATCCCGGTTCGGTTCGTACGTCTGATCGACCATGCGTAGGTGCATGAGCCGGCCGTCGATCCCGGCCAGGGTGAGTAGCCCCACCGGGCTGTCGATGGATCGGTATTTCATCACGGCGATCATCTCTCCTGCTCGCTCTGTTTGGGTGGCCAATCGTTGACGGCATGGTCCAGTGCGGTCCACAGATGCTGGGTGGCGTAGGCGCGCCACGGCCGCCAGCGGGCGCTATGGGCCGCGAGCGCGGCGGTGCCGGCAGGCAACCCGAGTGATGCGGCCGCGGCTTGCACTCCGAGGTCGGCCACCGGGAATGCATCGGGGTCGCCCAGTCCGCGCATCGCGATGACCTCGGCAGTCCACGGCCCGATTCCCGGCAGGGCGAGCAGTTGTGCCCTGGCCCGGTTCCAGTCCGCGCCGGCATCCAACTCGACGTCTCCGGCGGCCAACGCGGCCACCAGCGAGGTGATGGTCTTGCGCCGGGTCTTTGGCATGGCCAGTCGGTCGGGATCGAGGTCGGCCAGTTGTTCAACGGAGGGAAAGGTATGCGTCAGCCCACCGTGCGCATCGGCGATCGGGGTGCCGTGGTCCGCGGCCAGCCGGCCGGCGTGGGTTCGGGCCGCCTTGATGGACACCTGCTGGCCCAGTACCACCCGGATCGCCAGTTCATCCTCGTCCACCGTGCGTGGGATGCGTTGCCCGGGCGCCTTGGCTACCAGCGGAGCTAACTGGCAGTCCGCACTGAGCGCCTCCACGACGGCCGCCGGATCGGCATCCAGGTCCAGTAGCCTTCGGCAGCGGGCGATCGCCGCGGACAGGTCACGGAAGTCGTCGACTACCAGCCGGCACTGCACGTGGTCGGGAAACGGCGTCAGGCTCACCACCGCGGAACCGGACGCTAGGCGCAGGGTGCGGCGGTAGGCGCCGTCGTGGACCTCCTCGACGCCGGGCACGGCGCTGGCCGCCAGATGTCCGAACAGGCCCTCGAAGGCGAACGGCATCCGGACCGGAAGGCGCAGTGCCAACACGTCGGAGCCGACCGGGTGATCCCGGCCGTACCGGGATCTGGCCCGTCGCCGAAGCTCGGTCGGGGTGAGTGCGCAGACCTCGCGCACGGTGTCGTTGAACTGGCGGATGCTGGCGAACCCCGCCGCGAACGCGACATCGCCGAACGGCAGTTCGGTGGTCTCGATGAGCACGCGGGCGGTCTGCGTCCGTTGGGCACGCGCCAGCGCGAGGGGGTTAGCGCCGACTTCGGCCTGGAGCAGCCGCTCCAGCTGGCGGGTGGTGTAGCCCAGGTGGGCCGCCAGTCCGGTGACACCGTCCCGGTCGACGGTCCCGTCGGCAATCAGCCGCATGGCCCTGGCGACCACGTCGCCACGGACATTCCACTCCGGCGAACCGGGTGAAGCGTCCGGCCGGCACCGCTTGCAGGCGCGGAAGCCCATTCGCTGGGCGGCGGCCGCCGTCGGATAGAACCGAACATTGCGCGCGAACGGCGGGCGTACCGGACAGCTTGGGCGGCAATAGATTCCGGTAGTGAGGACGGCGGTGACGAACCAGCCGTCGAACCGGGAGTCCTTGGATTGGACGGCCCGGTAACAACGGTCGAAATCGTCGTGCATGGCTTCAGCATTACACGCACCCACCGACACCACTGGCGGAAAAACGACACCGATGTGCCGGCGGCGAGCCCGCGCGAACGGGTGAGCCCTATCGGTCGCAGGCGATGGTCGTCGCGTGCTTCTTGCCGCGGGTGCGCCGGCCGATGTTGCGGGCGACATTGCCGGCCAGGTAGACGCC
The DNA here is from genome assembly GCF_054404835.1 of Mycobacterium sp. BMJ-28. Taxonomy (NCBI): domain Bacteria; kingdom Bacillati; phylum Actinomycetota; class Actinomycetes; order Mycobacteriales; family Mycobacteriaceae; genus Mycobacterium; species Mycobacterium sp. BMJ-28. The sequence goes on from NZ_CM136783.1 coordinate 1,583,001, forward strand.
GTAAGCGATGAGCGACACCACTCCCGCTTCGCGGGTTTTCGGACGGCTGATCAGCAGTCCGATCGCCGTCTCCAGGCCACCGTTGATGTACACATAGGTCCGCGTGTGATGGGGGAACGCGATGCGGGTGATCGGCCCGAAGGATCGTGGCTCGATGAAGTGGGCCAGTCCGACACCGGCGGCAAGCAGTCCTGCCAACCTCGCCGAGCGTGCGAAAGCCGTCATCCGTTGCCCTCCCCGTGGTGCGATCGCGCGGCCGTCGCACATCGATAGCCGCGATCAACGCCATACTGACACGCCAATCCGCTAAAGACCAGAGTGGTCCGGCATTGCCGGTTGACACGCGCGTCGCATAAAGTGGCGGCACACGAGGGGGTGGCCCGGCGCGTGCCCGATGATCAGCAGCCACGCGGTCGCGTGGCCCGTGGCACCCGTCTCGGCCGGGTGGCGGTATCCCACGCCTCGCGCACTGCCGTCCGCCGCGCCCGCGAGCCTTTCATGTCCGACGAGGACAGGGCCGCGGCCCGGGATGCCGAGGTGCTGCGGTTGGCCGACGATCTGGTGTCGGCGCTCGGCTCGATGAAGGGCGCCGCGATGAAGCTGGGGCAGGCACTGTCGCTGCTCAATCTCGGGCTGAGCTCTGCCCAGGCCCGCGACGAGTTCTCCCGGCGGCTGGCTCCGCTGTACCGGCGGGCCCCGGCGGTCGACAACGCGGTCATGTTCGCCCTGCTCGATCGCGAACTGGGCAACCGGCGCGGCCGGCTGGCATCGATCGACCCGGTACCGCTGGCGGCCGCCTCGCTGGGGCAGGTGTACCGCGGTCGACTCGACGACGGCCGGACGGTGGCGATCAAAGTGCAGTACCCGTCCGTGCAGTCGTCGGTCCGCGCGGACCTGAAGAACCTTGCACTGCTGGTGCGGCTGCGCTCCCGGGATTTCCCCAATCTCGGCCTCGAGGAACTGGTCGATGAGATCAGCCACCAGATTCGTCTGGAGCTGGACTACGAGCGCGAGTTCGACAATCACCGCAGCGTGTACCTGGATCACCTCGGCCATCCGGTGTTCCGCATTCCCGAACCCATCGAAAACCTCTCTACGGCACGGGTATTGACCAGTGAGTATCTGAGCGGTACGACATTGGATCAACTGGGGCCGGTGACACCCGAAGTGGCTGACCATCTCGGCGAGGCCGTGTACCGGTTCTACTGCGGTGGTTTGTACACCAACGGCCGGTTCTGCGCCGACCCCCATCCCGGCAATATCGTCGTACTCGCCGACGGTGCAGTCGGTTTCGTCGACTTCGGTCTCTACGTGAGCATGGACTCCGAACAGTTGGAGTTGGAACGAACGATTCTCGGTGCAGTGCTGGCCGGTGACACCGGCACGGCGTATGCATCGGCCCGCGCCGGCGGGTTCATCGTCGACGAATCGGCGATGCCCGAAGAGATGGTGATGGATTACCTGACCACGGTGGCGAGCTGGCATCTGGCACCAGGCGTGGTCACGGTGACCCCGAAGATCGCGCATCGGTCGTTGGCCCAGGCGATGCTGCCCCGATCGGAATTTCGCAAAGGCATGTATCGCCAACGCGTTCCGCGGGAGCATCTGTTCTCCCGCCGAACCGAGATGAGCGTATGCGCGCTGCTCGGGGACCTGCAGGCCAGCGCACCCTGGCGAGCGATATCCGAGGAGTGGATTCTGGGCCGGGAGCCCGCCACCGAGATGGGTCTGCGCATCGCGAGATGGGAATCAGCGAGAACCCGCTAGTCCGCTCATCCCATGCAGTAGGTAGTCGGTGCACAACGTCGCGGCGTGCTCGGTGTTCATCTCGGCAGCCGCGCCGACCAACGCGGGCAACACCGTCGTGACGATTGCCGACACCGCCGCTTGCCCCGCGACATCGAGATCCAGATCGCGGTGCACCCAGCCTTGTTCGCGGCCGTGCTCGAACAGGGTGGTGAACTGGTCGGCGGCGCGCTGATAGGTGACGAGCGTGGCGGCCAGCGCGTCGTCGTCGACTCCTGCGGCGGTCAGGGCGATGAAGCTCATGAACTCGGCATGCTCGACGAAATAGGTTATGGCACGGGCAATCCGGACGCCGAGCTCGGCGACGAACTCTTCGCGGTCGGCCAGCTCGGGCGCGCCGTCGACGGGACTGACCGCGGCAACCAGCTCGGTCTCGGTGGTGCGCTGGATCGTGGTCAGCACATCGCGCTTGTTGCGGAAATAGTTGTAGAACGTCCCGTGGCTGGCGCCGGCGGCGGCGGCGATTTCGGCGACGTCCACTTCGCGGTATCCGTTGGCCATGAACAGGCCCACGGCCGCGGCGTACAGCTGGGATGCTCGGTCGGAACCGGTGGATGATGTCGCCGTCATTGCGCCGAGTCCTGCGGCACCAGGACACCACGATCGATCATCGCCTGCGCCGACTCCAGGAAGCGGGTGCGCTTCGCGTCGTCGGAATCGCCCAGCAGCGTCATGACGAGACCGGGGCCGATCATGCCCACCGCCAGGCGGCCCATTCGCGTCCAGTCACCGTCGTCATCGCCCGAGGGCGCCAGATGGTCCAGGCCGCGGGACAATTGGCCGTCCAGGATGGACATCAGCCCGGTGACCCGGTCGCGTAGTTCGGCGTCGATCGCGCTGCACTGCACGGTGATCAACTTCAGTAGACCCGGTTCGCGATCGACCAGATCGAAAAGGCGGGTGCCCACCGTCCGGACCAGTTGCAGCGCCTCTTCACGGTCGGCCGGGGCCTGCGCCAGCTCGTCGACGGCGAGTGCGTCGACGGTTTTCTCCACCGCGAAGTCGAAGACGTGATCGAGCAGTTCGCGTTTGCTGGTGAAGTAACGGTAGATGGTGCCGTGCCCGACGCCGGCATGCGCGGCGATGTCGGCGATCGAGGTGTCGTCATACCCGTTCTGGGTGAACACCGCGAAGGCGGCGGCGACGATGGTCTTGCGCCGGGCTTCCTGAAGTCCTGCGATCTTGGGCCGGCCGCGCCGTGGTTTGCTGCTCTCAGCCGCAGCATCCGCCCCTTGCACCCGGCGAGTGTACAGCGATCCCACGATGAACTGCCCCGGTAACGGCCGCCCGGTTCGGCGGGCGAGCGGTCGCTTCGCGCCTGGCCGGCGGCATCGATGGGGTGGGCATCCGGGAGTTCCGAGATGTCGTGCTCGATGCACTGCTATACAAGTTTCTGATCGCTGTCACAGAAGAGGGCGCAGATGACCAGCAGTGCGGCATTCATCGGTCGTATCGGCGGCTTGGCCGTGGCGCTGGGGATCGGTGCCGCGATCGCCGGCAGTCCGGGCATCGCCGCCGCCGACGCCGGCGCCCCGTCATCGGATGCCAAGCCCGCAACCGCGGCGGCCGAGTCGAAAACGAAAACCGAGACGGCAGAAGCCGGCCCCGTTGCCGGCGAAGCCAGCGCCGCGGCCGCGCCGCGGAGCACCGCCTCGCGTCGTCCGGTCGTGCGCGCCCACCGGACGACGTCGCGGGCGGCGGCCGAGAAGCCGGATTCAGACGCAGACAAGCCGGCGAGCGAGGCACCGGATCGTCGTCGCGCACCGAAGAACAACCCGGTCGCGCTGGCGCTGGCCGCGGTCGCGCGCCGCGAGATCGGCCATGACCGGCAGAGCGCCACCACGGGGCGGGCGGTCAGCGCCGCAGCCAACCCCACGGTGGCCGCCGCGGCGGAGCCGGCCGTGAGCGCAAGTCCACTGGGCACCGCCGATCAACTCGCGGCAGAGAAACTTGCCAAGCGCACCGCCGACACCTTGCCGGTCCGATTGGTCAAACTCGTTCTGCGGGCGGGATTCCTGTCCGCGGCCAAGAAGCAGTTCGACCAGGTCGGCGGCCCCGACCAGGGCAACGTCGACCGGCTCGACGCGGCCGTCGACGCGTACGCAATGGCCTCGGCGTTCCAGCAGCAGTTGCTCAACTCGGCCAAACCGACCGTTGTCATGCAGGTGGCGCCGCCGCACACCTGGTACGGACAGGATGCCGGTGCCTCGCGCATCCTGTACGACAATCCGGACACCATCTACCGGTTCATGGGTGTCAACGGCGCCTCCAACTATGTGATCACCGGCCGCTTCGCGGACCCCGACCACATGCCGGCCGACACCACCTTCAGCGTGCTGACCGGCCTGACCGGCAACACCAAGGCGGTGCTCACCAAGGACAAGCTGGTGATCAACCCGGACGGTACGTTCACCATCACCGCCGATTCGACGCCGGCCGATGGCCGCGACAATCACCTGCAATTGCCCGCCGATGCCACCTTGATCGCGACCCGGAACACGTTGGCGGACTGGGGGACCGAGGTCCCGATGTCGCTGCAGATCACCCGCGTCGGCGGCCCGCCGAACAGCCTGTTCAGCCAGCTCGGCGGATTCGCGATCCCGGGACTCGGGCCGGCCGTGGTGCGCAATCCGATCCTGACCAAATTGGTGTCCCTGGTGCCGCCGCTACCTTCCGTGCCGCCACTGGTGCGCGGCACGGTGACGGCGGTGATCATGGCACTGGGCGTCCAGCGGGAAGCCAAGTACATCGCCGTGGCGACCACGGATCCGGCGACAGGTCAGCACCAGCAGCCCAGCGTGTTTCACAACCCGACCCGCAATGCGGAGTTCCTCGCCACCCAGCTGCAGAGCGCCGGCTACTTCCAGCTCGATGCCGACCAGGCCCTGGTACTGACCATCGACCCCGGCGGCGCCGGGTATTTCGTGGTGCCGGTGACCGACGACTGGACGGTCACCAAGGACTACTGGAACGAGCAGACCAGCCTGAACATCTCACAGGCGGTGCGCAACGATGACGGGACCTACACGATCGTGGTGTCCCCGACCGATCCCGGTGTGGCCAACTGGGTCTCCACCGGCGGGCTGCACCAGGGCACCATCTCGATCCGGTTCCAGGTGCTCGACGACGGTGCATCGCCGACGGTGGACAGCCGGCTCGTCCCGCTCGGCGACCTTTCGACGGTGTTGCCGCCGGGCACCGAATACCTCACCGCCGAGCAGCGCGCGGCGCAGATCGCCACCCGCAAGAGCGGATTCGACAACCGCTTCGCGCCGTACCCGCAGCCGTAGAATCGGCTGCTGTGACCGCACTGGTGCAGCAGTACCTGGACTCGATCCGCTCCGAGCACGCCGGCGTGACCGACGGCGCACTGGCGGGATACATCCCCGAACTGGCCGGCGTCGACCCCCGCGGTTTCGCGGTGTCACTGTCCTCCTCCGATGGCTTCGTCTACGAATCTGGCGATGCGGCAGTGCAATTCACCATCCAATCCATCGCCAAACCGTTCACCTACGCGCTCGCTCTCGAACACCTCGGCCAATCGGCGGTGGATGCCAGGATCGGTGTCGAGCCCTCCGGCGAGGCGTTCAACGAGATCAGCGTCGACCGGCTCACCAAGACGCCGAAGAACCCGATGATCAATGCCGGTGCGATCGCCGCCGTTTCGCTGATTCCCGGCGACACCCCGGAGCAGAAGTTCGCGCTGATCCGGGAGTTCTACTCGGCGTTCGCCGGCCGGCAGTTGGAGATCGACGCGCAGGTGTACGCGTCGGAGAAGCGGACCGGCAGCCGCAACCGGGCGATCGCCTACATGCTGGCCAGTTTCGGCGTGCTCGACGGGGATCCGGATGAGGTGCTCGACGTCTATTTCAGGCAGTGTTCGTTCAATGTCACCACCACCGACCTGGCCCGGATGGCGGCGACCCTGGCGCGCGGTGGGGTGAACCCGATGACCGGTCGCCGGGTCGCCGATGCGGCGGTGGTCCGGCGCACGTTGTCGGTGATGGTCACCTGCGGGATGTATGACGCAGCCGGTGACTGGGTGAGCGCGGTGGGCATGCCCGCCAAGAGTGGGGTGGGTGGCGGAATCGTGGCCGTGCTGCCCGGCCAGGTGGGCATCGGTGTCTACTCGCCGCTGCTGGACGCCAAGGGCAACAGTGTGCGCGGAGTCTTGTTGTGCCGCAGCCTGTCCGAACAGCTCGGGCTGCACTTCCTGACCGTGTCGCGCGATTCCCGGGCCAGCCTGCGGGCGATCTACCAACCGCGGGACAACATCCGGGTGTACGAGACTCAGGGCGATCTGTTGTTCTGCGGGGCAGAGCAGGTGGTGCGGACCGTCGACCGGGCCTGCGACGATTTCGCGGTGAGCATCCTCGACGTCTCCCGCGTCGACGATATCGACGACGCCGCCAGAGGTCTGCTCTCGGGCATGAGCGCCGCGCTGCAGGACCGTGGGAAGGCCGGCCTCATCGTCGATCCGGACCGGGTGGTGATCCCGCAGGGGTCGGAGTTCGAGAGTGTGCGCTACTCCACGGTGGAGGATGCGGTGGACGCCGCCCAGGCGTTCATGCACGGACGGTGACTCAGACCGGCAGCGCCAACCTGGTCGGTTCGTCCAGGCCGCGCAGGGCCACCGTGTCGCCGAGAGTCCAGTTGGCGCTTTCGGTTTCGGTGGCGCCGGCCAGGGTGCCGGACGAGGCCACCAGATGTCCCGGCACGGACTTGGCGTGCTCGCACAGCCGGGCCGCCTCGTTCACCGGTTCGCCGATCACGGTGTATTCGAATCGCTCCTTGGCGCCGACGTTGCCGGCCACCACCTGACCGGCGGCCACTCCGATCCCGGCGTCCAGTTCGGGCACCTCGCTGCGCAGCCGGGTGGCGATGGCCCGCGCCGCGGCCAGGGCCTCGTCCTCGGCGTTCGGCAGGGAGACGGGCGCGCCGAACACCGCCAGCACGGCGTCGCCCTCGAACTTGTTGAGCAACCCGTGGTGCCGGTCCACCTCGTCGACGATGACGGCGAAGAACCGGTTCAGCAGTGCGACCACCTCCTTGGCAGGCCGGCTGGTGACCAGTGCGGTGGAGCCGATGACGTCGACGAAAATCACTGCGGCATGGCGCTCTTCGCCACCGAGTTCGGGGCGTTCTTTCTCGGCGAGGGCGGCCACGTCGCGCCCGACGTGCTTGCCGAACAGGTCGCGGACCCGTTCCCGTTCGCGTAACCCGACGACCATCGAGTTGAAGCCCCGCTGCAGCTGGCCGAGTTCGGTCCCGTCGAACACCACCAGTTCGGTGTCCAGGTCTCCGCGTTCGACGCGGTTGAGCGCGGCGCGCACCACCCGCACGGGTGTCGCGGTGAGCCAGGACAGGATCCACATCAGGATGAAACCGAAGATCAGGGCGAACAGCGCGAGGATCATCACGGCGACGGTGAACTGGGTCGGCGAGACGATCTGCAGCGACAGCGTGATGATGGCGGCCAACAGGATGCCCAGCACCGGCACGCCGGAGCCCAGCGCCCACACCGTCAGGGTGCGGCCCATGATGCCGGGGGCGAACCGCCGGGGCGGGGGCCCGACCTCGAGCGCTTGGGCGGCCACCGGGCGAAGCGCGAACTCGGTGAACAGGTAACAGCTCGCCGACACCACGATGCCGGGGAAACTGATGCCCAGAAGCACTTTGGGGATGTACTGGCTGTCCTGCAGGCCGTACAACAGGGTGAGCAGCAGCGTGCCGCCCGCCCACAGCACCAGCAGCACCCGGCTCAGCCGCCACGGGGCGAAGAAGGTGTTGCGCTGGTCGCGTGGCGTGGGTTCGAGCTCCTCGATGGCCCACCGGACATTGTTGATCACCCGGTTGGTCGCCCAGATGACGCCGACGATGAACGCCAGCGCGATGTAGGCGGGCGCGACCGCGAACGTGATCCACAGCACCTTCGGGGCGAACACGCTCGGCACCGGGAACGTCACCGTCACCACGAGGATCGCGACACCGACACCGATCAGGTTGGCGCCGAGCACCACCGTGGTGAGGATGGTTTGGATGCGGACGCGGCGACGGCGCTGGCTCTCCGAGACCCGGCCCAGGATCCACGACCCGTACTCCGGAGTGGCGCTGCCGTGGCTCGTCTGGCGGGTCATCCTCTCCAGGACACGGCCGAGGCGTTGGGCAGCGGTCTTTTCTGGAGTCATCGTGGCGCCAGCCTAGTGATAAAGCCGGGGCAATCTATGGTGGTTCGGTGCGCCTCGTCATCGCCCAATGCACCGTCGATTACGTCGGCCGTCTCACCGCCCATCTGCCCTCGGCCCGTCGGCTGCTGTTGTTCAAGGCCGACGGCTCGGTGAGCATCCATGCGGACGACCGTGCGTACAAGCCGCTGAACTGGATGAGCCCGCCCTGCTGGGTCACCGAGTCCACAGCCGAGGGCGCCGAACTGCTGTGGGTGGTGGAGAACAAAGCCGGCGAGCAACTACGCATCACCGTGCAGGACGTCGAGCACGACTCCAGCCATGAGCTGGGCGTGGATCCCGGCTTGGTCAAGGACGGGGTGGAGGCACACCTGCAGATACTGCTGGCCGAGCATGTCGAACTGCTGGGCGCGGGCTTCTCCCTGGTGCGCCGTGAATACATGACGCCGATCGGCCCGGTGGACCTGATGTGCCGGGACGAGACGGGCCGGTCGGTGGCCGTGGAGATCAAGCGGCGCGGAGAGATCGACGGTGTCGAACAGCTCACCCGGTATCTGGAGCTGCTCAACCGGGATACCGTGCTGGCGCCGGTGAGTGGAGTGTTCGCCGCGCAGCAGATCAAGCCGCAGGCTCGTACACTGGCCGAAGATCGCGGAATCCGTTGCGTGGTGCTGGATTACGACAAGATGCGCGGGATGGACAACGACGAGTTCCGGTTGTTCTGATGGGCAGGCGCGGGACCAACCGGCGCGCTCAACCGAACAGGTCGCTGCCCACGCCGCCGCGCCTGGAGGTGGGACCGGACGGCTATGACTACCACGTCCGGCCGGTGGCGGGAGCCCGCGCCGAAAAGACCTACCGATGCCCTGGTTGCGATCACGAGATCAAGCCGGGAACGGCGCATGTGCTGGTCTGGCCGGCAGACGGCGCCGACATGGACGATCGCCGGCACTGGCATTCGCCGTGCTGGACGAACCGGGGAAATCGGGCGCCGACGCGCAGATGGTCCTAGTGCTGGTCAGTGCTCGGCGTCGGCGGCAGGCTCGACGAGTTCGATCAGCACGCCGCCGGCATCCTTGGGGTGGATGAAGTTGATCCGGGAGTCGGCGGTGCCGCGCCGCGGCGCGTCGTAGAGCAACCGGACGCCTTCGGCGCGCAGACGCTCGGACAGCGCGTCGATATCGCTGGTGCGGTAGGCCAGCTGCTGCAGGCCGGGGCCGCGGGTACCGATGAACTTGGCGATGGTCGACTTCTCGTCCAGCGGCGAGAGCAGCTGGATCTGGGCGCTGCCCTTGGCCGCGCCGCGCACCGACAGCATGGCCTCGCGGACGCCCTGGTCTTCGTTGATCTCCTCGTGCAGCACGATCATGCCGAGGTGGTCGTGGTACCACTTGATGGCCGCGTCCAGGTCCGGCACGGCGATCCCGACGTGATCGATCGCGGTCACCAGTGCGCTTGCAAGGGCCGGACGGGCGTCGACGTGCTCGGTGGTCATAAAGTAAAAGTAACCTGACATGGTGGTTTTTATGCCTGTGTGATAGGCCACACTAGGCTTTACAGAATGCTTGGAGGATGGAAATGACGACCTCGGTGATCGTTGCGGGCGCCCGCACCCCGGTGGGCAAGCTGATGGGCTCGCTCAAGGACTTCTCGGGCAGCGATCTCGGCGCCGTCGCCATCAAGGGCGCCCTGGAGAAGGCCGGTGTGGCGGCGTCGGCGGTCGACTACGTGATCATGGGCCAGGTGCTGACCGCGGGCGCCGGTCAGATGCCGGCCCGCCAGGCCGCTGTCGCCGCCGGTATCGGCTGGGATGTCCCGGCACTGACGATCAACAAGATGTGCCTGTCCGGGATCGACGCCATCGCGCTGGCCGATCAGCTGATCCGCGCCGGGGAGTTCGACGTCGTGGTGGCCGGTGGTCAGGAATCGATGAGCCAGGCACCGCACCTGCTGCCCAAGAGCCGCGAGGGCTTCAAGTACGGGGACACCACGCTGGTCGACCACCTGGCCTATGACGGTCTGCACGATGTGTTCACCGACCAGCCCATGGGTGCGCTCACCGAGCAGCGCAACGACGTCGACCAGTTCACCCGGGCTCAGCAGGACGGGCTGGCCGCGCAGTCGCACCAGAAGGCCGCGGCTGCGTGGAAGGACGGCGTGTTCGCCGACGAGGTCGTGCCTGTGCAGATCCCGCAGCGCAAGGGTGATCCCATCGAATTCACCGAGGACGAGGGCATCCGGGCCAACACCACCGCGGAGTCCCTCGGCGGGCTGCGCCCGGCGTTCCGCAAGGACGGCACCATCACGGCCGGGTCGGCCTCGCAGATCTCCGACGGTGCGGCCGCGGTCGTGGTGATGAGCAAGGCCAAGGCCGAGGAGCTCGGGCTGGAGTGGCTGGTCGAGATCGGCGCGCACGGCGTCGTCGCGGGACCGGACTCGACGCTGCAGAGTCAGCCCGCCAATGCCATCAAGAAGGCCATCGCGCGCGAGGGCATCACCGTCGATCAGCTGGACGTCATCGAGATCAACGAGGCGTTCGCCGCGGTGTCGCTGGCGTCGACGAAGGAACTCGGCGTCGACCCGGAGAAGGTGAACGTCAACGGTGGCGCCATTGCCATCGGCCACCCGATCGGGATGTCCGGTGCCCGGATCACCCTGCACGCGGCGCTGGAGCTGGCCCGTAAGGGATCCGGCTACGCCGTCGCGGCGCTGTGCGGCGCCGGTGGCCAGGGCGACGCGCTGATCCTGCGCCGCCCCTGACTGACAACGACAGCTTGTAGTAGCCGGCCGGCGGCTCGGGCACAATGATTGGCATGGCAAGCATTGTGAGCGGAAACCGCGCCGCCGGCTGGTTCCGCCTGGTGGCCGGAGCCGAAGCTGTCAGCTGGGTCGGCCTGCTGGTCGGGATGTATTTCAAGTACCTGGGCACACCCCGCACCGAGATCGGTGTGAAGGTGTTCGGGCCGATTCATGGCGGCATCTTCATCGCCTTCGTGGTGCTGGCGGTATTGGTCGGGCTGGCGTTCAAGTGGTCGCTGTCGACGTGGGTGCTGGCGTTGCTGGCCAGCATCGTGCCGTTGGCCAGTGTGATCTTCGTCATCTGGGCGGATCGCAGCGGCAAGCTGGGCCGGCGGATGTCACCGGCCGGGTCCGCTTCGCCGGCGACGTGACAGAATTATCGGTGTGACACGACCCCGGTCTTCTCTCGGTCCCGCGCTGGCTGGCGCTGTCGATCTGTCTGCCCTGAAACAACCGCCGCCGTCCGCGCGGGCTGCGGCGGCCCCGTCCGGCGCCGTCGAGGTGACCGAGGCAAATCTCGAAGCCGAGGTGCTGGTCCGCTCCGGTGAGATACCCGTCGTGGTGCTGCTGTGGACGCCGCGCAGTGAGGCCAGCGCCGCGCTCGGTGACGCGCTGGCCGAACTCGCCCAGGCCGACGGCGACCGGTGGGCGCTGGCCTTGGTCAACGTCGATACCACGCCGCGGGTGGCGCAGATGTTCGGTGTGCAGGCGGTGCCCACCGTGGTGGCGCTGGCCGGTGGGCAGCCGGTCGCGAGCTTCCAGGGGCCCCAGCCGCCCGAGCAGCTCCGGCAGTGGATCGATTCGCTGCTGCAGGCCACGGCGGGCAAGTTGCGCGGCGGACCCGCAGACGAACCCGACCAGGCCGACCCCGAACTGGAAGCCGCCCGCGCGCACCTGGACAACGGCGATTTCGACGCCGCGCTGGCCGCCTACCAGGACATCCTGGCGGCCAGGCCCGGGGATGCGGAGGCGTCCGGGGCCATCCGTCAGATCACCTTCCTGCAGCGGGCCACCACCCGCAATCCCGACGCGGTTGCGGTGGCCGACGCCGCACCGGGCGACATCGAAGCCGCCCTCGAGGCGGCCGACGTCGAGATCCTGCAGCAGAACGTCGCGGCCGCGTTCAACCGGCTCATCGCGCTGATCAAGCGCACCGCGGGCGATGACCGCACGGCCGTGCGCACCCGGTTGATCGAACTGTTCGAGTTGTTCGATGCGGCCGATCCGGATGTGATCGCCGGCCGGCGCAATCTGGCCAACGCGCTGTACTGACTTCGCCGAGATCGACGAACCGCCGCAATCCACTCGCACTTTGTGGCCCAAAGGTGGGTTTGGGCCACCGGGGAACTCAGGCGGGTTCGAACCAGAGCGCGGCTAGCGGCGGCAGCGACATCACCGCCGACGCGGGCCTACCGTGCCACGGTTCGGCGGTGGCCTCGACCGCGCCGAAATTGCCGATACCCGAACCGTTGTAGATGGTCGCATCGGTGTTCAACACCTCGCGCCAGGAGCCGGCGTGTGGCAGCCCGAGCCGGTACTGGGCGTGCTCGCTGCCGGAGAAGTTGAAGACGCAGGCCAGCACCGAACCGTCGTCGCCGAAACGCAGGAAGCTCAGCACGTTGTTCGCCGAATCGTTGGCGTCGATCCACGAATAGCCCTCCGGCACGGTGTCCCGGGACCACAGCGCACGACGGCTGCGGTACAGCGCGTTGATATCGGTCACCAGCCGCTGGACGCCGGTGGAGAAGCTCTGCTCGCCGAGCTGGTACCAGTCCAGCCCGCGCTCCTCGGACCATTCGGCGCGCTGGCCGAATTCCTGGCCCATGAACAGCAGCTGCTTGCCCGGATGGGCCCACTGGTAGGCCAGCAGCCCGCGCACCCCGGCCGCCTTGTTGTGGTCGTTGCCCGGCATCCGGCCCCACAGCGTGCCCTTGCCGTGCACCACCTCGTCGTGGCTGATCGGCAGCACGTAGTTCTCGCTGAACGCGTACAACATGGAAAACGTCATCTCGTGGTGGTGGAAGCTGCGGTGAATCGGGTCCCGGCCGATATAGGCCAGGGTGTCGTTCATCCAGCCCATGTTCCACTTCATCGAGAAGCCCAGGCCGCCAAGGTTGGTCGGCCGGGTGACGCCGGGCCACGAGGTGGATTCCTCGGCGACGGTGACGATGCCGGGGTGGATCTTGTGCACCGTGGCGTTCATCTCCTGGAGGAACTGCACCGCCTCAAGGTTCTCCCGGCCACCGTACTTGTTGGGCGTCCAGCCGCCGGCGGGCCGCGAATAGTCGAGGTACAGCATGGAAGCCACCGCATCCACCCGCAGCCCGTCGATGTGGTACTCCTGCAGCCAGTACAGTGCGTTGGCCACCAGAAAGTTGCGCACCTCCGACCGGCCGAAGTCGAAAACGTAAGTGCCCCAATCGAGCTGCTCGCCGCGGCGGGGGTCGGCGTGTTCGTAGAGGGCGGTGCCGTCGAACCGGCCCAGCGCCCAGGCATCCTTCGGGAAGTGGGCGGGCACCCAGTCCACGATCACCCCGATGCCGGCCTGGTGCAGGGTGTCGACCAGGTGCCGGAAATCGTCGGGCGTGCCCAGTCGTGACGTCGGTGCGTAATAGGAGGTGACCTGGTAGCCCCACGACCCGCCGAACGGATGCTCGGCGACCGGGAGCAACTCCACATGGGTGAAGCCCTGCTGCACCACGTATTCGGTGAGCTCGGTCGCCAGCTGCCGGTAGCTGAGTCCCGGCCGCCACGACAGCAGGTGGACCTCATAGGTGCTCATCGGCTCGAACACCGGGTTGCGCAGCACTCGCTCGGCCATCCAGTCGCCGTCGTTCCACTCGTAGCTGCTGGTGGTGACGCGCGACGCGGTGTGCGGGGGAACCTCGGTGGCGAACGCCATCGGGTCGGCGCGTTCGGTGACCACGCCGTCGGCGCCGTGCACGCGGAACTTGTAGAGGCCGTCGATCGGGAAGTTGGGCCAGAACACTTCCCACACCCCGGACGAACCCAGGCTGCGCATCGGCGCGTCGTGGCCGTCCCAATGGTTGAACTCGCCGATCAGGCTGACGCCCTTGGCATTCGGGGCCCAGACCGCGAAGGAGACACCGTCGACCGGGCCGTCGGCGGTGGTGAAGGTGCGCGGATGGGCGCCCAAGATCTCCCACAGCCGTTCGTGCCGGCCCTCGGCGAACAGGTGCAGATCGATGTCGCCGAGGGTGGGCAGGAAGCGGTACGGGTCGGCCACGGTGAGGGCGGGTGCACCCGGGTAACCCACCTCGAGCCGGTAGTCGATCAGATCGGTGATGGGCACGGCAACGGCGAACAGACCGCCGTCGAGGTGGGCGGCCTCGTAGCGCTCCCCGCCGATCAGCGCGGCGACCGTTTCGGCATGCGGGCGCAGGGCCCGGATGACGGTGTGGTCGCCGTATTCGTGGGCACCCAGGATCGAATGCGGGTCGTGGTGCTCACCGGACAGCAGTCGGTGCAGGGCGGCATCGTCGGGCCGCAGGTGCGTGCTGGTGACAGTTTTGGTGCGGGTCATCGGCTCACTCCCTTCGCAGTAGGTCGAGTCGGGCGTCGTGCGGGATCAGCGGCATGTTGATGACGTGCGCGACGCTCTTGACGGGGTCCAGGCGTACGTAGTTGGCCTGGCCCCACTGGTATTCCTCGCCGGTCACCTCATCGCGCACCCAGAACCGTTCGTAGGCCTCCATGCCCAGCGCGCTCATGTCCAGCCAGAGGGTGCCCTCTTCGGGTCCGAAGGCGTTCAGGCTCACCACCACCAGGACGCAGTCGCCGCTGACCGGATCGAACTTGCTGTAGGCCAGTAGAGCGTCGTTGTCGATATGGTGGAACTTGATGGTGCGCAACTGGGCCAGGGCCGGGTGCAGGCGCCGAATCTCGTTGAGCCGGGCCAGGAACGGCTCCAGTGAGTGACCTGAGGCCAATGCGGCCTCGAAGTCGCGTGGCCGGAGTTCGTACTTCTCGGAATTCAGGTATTCCTCGCTGCCGGGTTTCACCGCGACGTGTTCGAACAGTTCGTATCCGGAGTACACCCCCCACGCCGAACTGAGCGTTGCGGCAAGTGCGGCCCGGATGGCGAACATGCCGGGCCCGCCGTGCTGCAGCGACTCGTGCAGGATGTCGGGAGTGTTGACGAACAGGTTGGGGCGCGCGGTGTCGGCGTACTCGGCGATCTCCTCGCCGAACTGGGTGATCTCCCACTTGGCGGTGCGCCAGGTGAAATACGAATAGGACTGGGTGAAGCCGAGTTTGGCCAGGCCGTACAGCCGTGCCGGCCGGGTGAACGCCTCGGACAGGAACAGCACGTCCGGGTTCTCGTCCTTGACCTTGCCGATCAGCCAGGCCCAGAAGTTCGGCGGTTTGGTGTGCGGGTTGTCCACCCGGAAGATCTTGACGCCGTGCGAAATCCAGTGCCGAACCACCCGCAGCACCTCCGCGTAGAGGCCCGCGGGATCGTTGTCGAAGTTGATCGGGTAGATGTCCTGGTACTTCTTCGGCGGGTTCTCCGCGTAGGCGATGGTGCCGTCGGGTAGCACGGTGAACCACTCCGGATGCGACCGCGCCCACGGGTGATCTGGCGCACATTGCAAGGCCAGGTCCAGCGCCACCTCCAGGCCATGATCCTTTGCCGCAGCGACGAAATCATCGAAGCCTTCGATGCCGCCCAGATCGGGGTGCACGGCGTCATGACCGCCCTCGTCACTGCCGATCGCCCATGGCGAACCGACGTCGCCCGGCGCCGCGGTCACGGAGTTGTTGCGGCCCTTGCGGTGCACCTTGCCGATCGGGTGGATGGGTGGCAGGTACACCACGTCGAAGCCCATCCGGGCGATCCGCGGCAGATCCTTGGCTGCCGTGGCGAAGGTGCCGTGCACCGGGTTTCCGTCGCCGTCCCAGCCCCCGGTGGACCGCGGAAACAGCTCGTACCACGACGAGAACCGGGCCAGTGGCCGGTCCACCCACACCCCGAATTGCTCACCGCGGGTGAGGAATTCACGTAGTGGATATTTCTGCAGCAGATCGCCGATCGCGGGGGACAGGGCATCTGCGGCGCGGGTCAGCGGATCCCCCGGCGCACGCAGGGCCGCGGCCGCATCCAGCAGCGGCTGGCGCTGCTCGCGCGGGACGCCGGTCGCCGCGCGTTCCAGTAATTGGGCGCCGACCAGCAGGTCGTTGGACAGTTCGGTCTGGCCCTGGCCGGCGTCGAGTTTGGCGGTGACCGCCTTGCGCCAAGTGCTGATCGGGTCACCCCAGCCGTCTACCCGGAAAGTCCAGAGCCCAATCCTGTCCGGGGTGAACTGGCCGTGCAGCACATCCGGTGTCCGGCCCGGCGTCATCGGCAGGGCCTGCGGTTTGATCCGCGGTGGCGTCACCGGCGCCGGGGGACCGGGGGCGACTCCGGGCGGATCGGTGACCAGTTTCGGATAGGCCGACCCGTGATAGCGCACCACGAGCGTGGAGGCCACCGCGTCGTGGCCTTCACGCCATACCACCGCACTGACGGGGACAACCTCGCCGACCACAGCTTTGGCGGGGAAACGTCCGCCGGACAGTACGGGCTCGACGTCATCGATCTCGATACGACCGGGCACCCGTTCAACTCCCTTTTGGTGGGCGCGGCTTCGCTCGCCACGCTTCGATGACCACCGTAGTAGTCCGTCGGTCCCAGAGTGCCCGATGAGCTCACTCTGTAATCCAACCCTGGGCCTTCGTTCTGGACGGCCTGCGCTGCCGTGAATTGTCAGTAAGGTGAGGTCGCGTGAAAGCTCTTCGCCGGTTCACTGTCCGAGCCCACCTCCCTGACCGACTCGGTGCGCTGGAGCGTCTGTCCAACAATCTGCGGTGGTCATGGCACAAACCGACCCAGGACCTGTTCGCGACCATCGATGCGGAGCTGTGGCAGCAGGTCGGCCAGGATCCCATCGCGCTGCTCGGGGGCGTCAGCCCGAAACGCCTGGACGCGTTGGCGGTCGACGACGGGTTCTTGAACCGCATCGACGATCTGGCCGCGGATCTGGACAACTACCTGACCCGCCCGCTGTGGTACCAGGAGAAACAGAGCGCCGGGGACCCGCTGCCCAGCGGGATCGCCTATTTCTCCATGGAGTTCGGTGTCGCCGAGGTGCTGCCGAACTATTCTGGCGGCCTTGGCATTCTCGCCGGTGACCACCTGAAGTCCGCATCCGATCTGGGCCTGCCGCTGATCGGCGTCGGCCTGTACTACCGGTCCGGCTATTTCCGCCAGTCGCTGACCGCCGACGGCTGGCAGCACGAGAATTATCCCTCGCTGGATCCGCAGGGTCTGCCACTGCGGCTGCTGACCCGCGCCGTCGGTGACCCGGTGCTGATCGACCTCGCGCTGCCCGACGGCGCGCAACTGTTCGCCCATGTCTGGGTGGCCCAGGTGGGCCGAATTCCGTTGCTGCTGCTGGATTCCGACATCGGCGAAAACGAGCACGAGCTGCGCACCGTCACCGACCGGCTGTACGGCGGTGACCAGGAACACCGCATCAAACAGGAGATCCTCGCCGGGATCGGCGGCGTCCGGGCCATCCGGGCGTACACCGAGATCGAGGGCCGTCCGGCGCCCGAGGTGTTCCACATGAACGAGGGGCACGCGGGTTTCCTCGGCGCCGAACGCATTCGTGAGCTCATCGACGCCGGACTGGATTTCGACACCGCCCTCACGGTGGTGCGCTCGTCGACGGTGTTCACCACCCACACGCCGGTGCCGGCCGGCATCGACCGGTTCCCGGTGGAGATGGTCAAGCGCTATTTCGGTGCCACCCCGGCCGGGACGAATTCGGCCCTGCTGCCCGGCGTTCCGCTGGACCGCATCATCGCCTTCGGCGCCGAGGACGATCCGTCGAAGTTCAACATGGCTCACATGGGCCTGCGGTTGGCGCAGCGCGCCAACGGCGTGTCACTGCTGCACGGCCGCGTCAGCCGGCAGATGTTCAACGAGCTGTGGCCGGGATTCGACACCGCCGAGGTGCCGATCGGCTCGATCACCAACGGGGTGCATGCCCCCACCTGGGCGGCCCCGCAGTGGGTGGAGCTGGCACGCGAGCTGATCGGGAGCGACGACCTGGGTTCGCTGAACGAGGCGCAGACCTGGCAGCGGCTGCAACAGGTCGATCCTGGCCATCTGTGGTGGATCCGTTCCCAGCTGCGCGCCCTGCTCGTCGAGGATGTCCGGTCCCGGCTGCGCCGGTCCTGGCTGGAGCGCGGTGCCTCGGAGGCCGAGCTGGGCTGGATCGCCACCGCCTTCGACCCCGATGTGCTGACCGTCGGGTTCGCTCGCCGGGTGCCCACCTACAAGCGGTTGACGCTGATGCTGCGGGATCCGGACCGGCTGGAGAAACTGCTGCTCGACGAGAAGCGGCCGGTGCAGCTGATCGTGGCAGGTAAATCGCATCCCGCCGATGACGGCGGCAAGGCCCTCATCCAGCAGATCGTGCGGTTCGCCGACCGTCCCGAGGTGCGGCATCGCATCGCGTTCCTGCCCGATTACGACATGTCGATGGCGCGGTTCCTCTACTGGGGCTGCGATGTCTGGCTGAACAACCCGCTGCGCCCGCTGGAGGCGTGCGGCACGTCGGGCATGAAGAGCGCGCTCAACGGCGGGCTGAACCTTTCCATCCGCGACGGGTGGTGGGACGAGTGGTACGACGGCGAGAACGGGTGGGAGATCCCGACGGCCGACGGCCTGGCCGACGAGAGCCGGCGTGACGACATCGAGGCCGGCGCGCTTTACGACCTGCTGGAATCCTCGGTGACGCCGAAGTTCTACGAGCGCAACGAACATGGTGTGCCGACCAGGTGGGTAGAGATGGTGCGCCACACCCTGCAGGCGCTCGGACCCAAGGTGCTGGCATCGCGGATGGTGCGCGACTACACCGAGAAGTACTACGCGCCCGCGGCGCAGTCGCTGCGTGCCACCATCGAACCCGACGGTGAACCCACCGGGGCGCCGTTCGGCGCGGCCAGGGAACTGGCCGATTACCGGCAGCGGGCGGTGCAGGCGTGGCCGAAAATCCAGATCACCGATGTGGACAGTTACGGCCTGCCCGATACCCCGCTGCTGGGCAGCGAGCTGACCCTGACGGCGTCGGTGTTCCTGGCCGGGCTGGCCCCCGACGAGGTCGTGGTGCAGGCCGTGCTCGGCAGCGTCGACGGCGCCGACATCCTGCAGAATCCGGTCACCGTGCAGATGACGCACACCGGGTCCGGCGATGGTGGAAATCAGATCTTCTCCACCACGACGCCGCTGCCCGCGGCCGGATCCGTCGGGTACACCGTGCGGGTGCTGCCGCACCACCGGTTGCTGGCCGGCACGGGTGAACTCGGGCTCGTCACACTGGCGTGAGCCGGGTCCTCGACATCGCCGTGCCCGGCGGCCCCTACGCGCTGGCCGCCGGGCCCGACGGCGCCGTCTGGGTGACGCTGGTGCACAGTGGCGAGATCGCGCGCATCGCGCCCGGCGGCGCGCTGGACATCTATCCGGTGGATCCGCAGAGCAAGCCGTCGATCATCGTCGCCGGTCCGGATGGTGCGCTGTGGTTCACCCGCAGCGGCGACGACCGAATCGGCCGCATCGGGGTGGACGGCGCGCTCAGTGACATTCAATTGCCTTATGGCAGTGCGCCGTTCGGGCTCTGCGTGGGGCCGGACGAGGCGCTGTGGTTCACCGCGATGTCCTCGGGCGCGGTGGGCCGGATCGATACCGGCGGCGAGGTGGATCTGGTGGCCGTCCCCGGCGGCAGCCCGGCGATGATCACCGCGGGCCCCGATGGTGCCGTGTGGTTCACCCTCAACCAGGCGAGCGCGATCGGGCGGGTGGACTCGGCAGGCAAGGTGAGCATCCGGCAGACCCCGACACCGTCGGCCGGGCCGGTGGGTATCACCGCGACCCACGACGACGCGGTGTGGTTCACCGCCGTCCGCGCCGACAAACTCGGCCGCATCCCGATGAACGAGGCCATCCAGGAACTCGAGCTACCCGGTAAACCGCACGCGGTGGTGGCCGACCAGGCCGACGGCGTCTGGGTCAGCCTGTGGGGCGCCGACCAGCTCGCCAGGGTCGGTGCGGACGGCGAGGTGGCCACGATCGACCTGCCCGCGGGCAGCGAACCACACGGACTGATGGTGGCGCCGGACGGTGCGCTGTGGGTGGCCCTGGAATCGGGATACGTACTGCGTCTGCCCGTCGGGTGAGCATCGCGGGTTTCGGCACACCCGGGACCGCCGAGAAGGCGGTTGGGTACATTCCGAGAATTGTCTTCTTGGAACTGTCCTGAAAGGGGCCGCCGTGCTCATTCGGTCGATGACGCTCGGCGCCAGTGCCGTCGCACTCATGGTGTGCGTGCCCCTCTGCGCCGGTGTTGCGGTGGCCGACCCGGTGATCGAACCGGTCGCCGACGCCCCGCTCGATCCTGACGCGGTACCGCCCGTCCCGGTGGATGACGGCAAGGTCGCGTCGGCGCCGCCACAGACCATCAAGACACCCGACGGCTGGACGCTAACCGTGTCGTCCAAGGACGAGACCCAGATGGCGATCGCACCGCTGACCACCGCGATCTCCTCGCGGGAGTACACCGCGGGCGGCGTCTTCAACGGCGCTCTGGTGGCGCCGAACGGCGAATCACCGCGCGGTGTACTCGAGGTGGGCTACCAGATCGGCTGCGGGATCGACATGAGCACGTCCAACGGTGTCACGCTGACCGGCTCGGTCGGTATGACCAGTGGCCTCGGTCTGAGCGGGCCGCTGGGTGCGCTGCCGACCGGCGCGGCGCCGATCTTCTCCATCCCGGTCACCGGTGGCATCGCGGTCGCGATGAAGCCCGGTCTGGTCAACATCGTCCCGGTGGTGAAGAAGGAGTTCAAAGGACCCGATCCCTGGGTGATGGTGTCCAATTTCCACATCAAGATCGACGGCTGTGTGGGCCAGTCCTATCTGCGCTCCTACGCCGTATTGACCCGATCCACCGACCAGTCCGACGTGGTGCTCGGCTACTACGGCGTCACCAAGCAGGTTTAACGGAACCGCTTGAAACAGCGGTCCTCATCGCCCAGCACGCCCACCCGGAATGCGTCGATCCGGGAGAATCCGGACGGCACGGATTCGCCGTTCACATCGCTGGCCACCAGGCCGTTGATCAAGATGCCGGAGACTGCCTCGTCCACGTCGCCCGCGGTGAGCTGAATCGTGTTGCCGTCCGGGGTGTTCACCTCGTGGGTCATCTTCACCGTGGCCACCCCGGTGAGACAGGCGGTGCGCAGCGCGGCCGCGGCGCTGTCGAGGGCCAGCCCGCCGTGCTCATGCTGGATCGCCTGCATGTAGCGGGACACCAGCACCGAGTAAGCGGTGTTGTCACCCGTCGTCAGGCCGGTGCCGTGCTCGTCATCGGATTGGGTGCCCATCGACTCCAGCGCGTGCAGATCCACCGAGATGCGGTTGGTCGCTGGGCAGAACGTCACCGCCGCGTCCGAGTGCGCGTCGGAGCAGTCGGGCCGGTCGAAGGTCAGCTCCGGCGGGCTCGTCGGAGCGAACAGGATGCCCATCGCGTCGAAGACGGACCGCACCGACGCCTCGGTGATCTGCAATTCACCGGACTGGTCCTCCGGGAGCAACACCGGCAGGTCGCCCCTGCGCTGTTTGATCTCGGCCGGATCGATGGCCGCGCACGACGAGGCGCCATCGGTGAAACCGGTCTGGAAGGCCGACACCCGTTCGAACGCCGAACCGTGTTCATCCTCGCCGACGGCCGAGTCACCCTCGTTCAGCAACGGGTCGCGGAACGAGATCATCGCCGCCAGCAGCTTGTTCAGCCCGTCGCCGGTGGACAGCGTGAACCGGGTGGAGTGGCCCTCGGCCACCCAGCGCATGTACACCCCGGCCAGGCAGTCGGCCTGCTGTTCGGAGACCAGGGTGGGGGTGGACTTGCGGGCCATCTTGGCCTGCTCCTGCACCGAATGTCCGTACTCGTGGGCCAGCACCATGGTGACGGCCATATCGCCGTTGGCCTTGCGCAGCGAGGGCATCAGCACGCCGCGATCCCAGCCGATGGTGTTGTCGTCATGGCAGAACGCCGCGTTGACCAGGTTGTAGGTGTCCGAGCCGCAGAACTCGCCGTCGAAACCGTCGGCATCCCAGGAGATCAGTTCGTCGACGGGGGTGAACTCGCCGTCGAAGGCCTGCGGATAGGCCTGCGTCCAGAACTCCTCGATGTCGCTGACCGAACTCGCGGCCAAGCGGTCGATTTCGCCACCGTCGGTGTCGCGTGCCTCCCTGGTGGGTTCGGCGGCGTCGTCACGCAGGCCGGTGGGCCCATCGGTGGCGGGCATGCCGGCCACCCGGAACGGGTCGGCGAACACCGATACCGCTGTGCCCTGCAAGGTGTGTGCGCAGGACGTCGCCAGCAGCAACGCGCATGCGGCGAACACGGTCCCCGCCACCCGTCGGCCATTCATGACCGAAACAATAGGTGACCAGCGGCTTGCGGGGGCAGATTGATCAGTCGCCGCGCAACCGGTGCAGTGCCGCCATCACCCGGTCGGTGTCGGTGGTCGCCCAGAACGGCGGCAGCGACGAGCGCAGGTAGCCGCTGTAGCGGGCCGTCGCCATCCGTGAATCGAGGATCGCGACGACGCCGCGGTCGTCGGTACGGCGCAGCAGCCGGCCCGCGCCCTGGGCCAGCAACAGGGCGGCATGGTTGGCGGCGACCGCCATGAATCCGTTGCCGCCGCGCGCGGCGATGGCGCGCTGCCGCGCGGTGAGCAACGGGTCATCCGGGCGCGGGAACGGGATCCGGTCGATGATCACCAGCGACAGGGACGGCCCCGGCACGTCGACGCCCTGCCACAGCGAGAGCGTGCCGAACAGCGAGGTGGCGTGGTCGTCGCTGAACCGCTGCACCAGGGTGGCGGTGGAGTCCTCGCCCTGGCACAGCACCGGGGTGTCCAGCCGCCCGGTCATCGCCTCGGCGGTGGCCTTGGCCGCCCGCATCGAGGAGAACAGGCCCAGCGTGCGTCCGCCGGCCGCGGTGATGAGTTCGGCGATCTCGTCGAGCTGCGCGGGGCTGGTGCCGTCGCGGCCCGGGGCGGGCAGATGCTTGGCGACGTAGAGGATGCCGGATTTGGCGTGTTCGAACGGCGAACCGACATCGATTCCGCGCCACGGGCTTCCGTCGTCCCCGCCGAGCCCCCAGCCGGCGGCCATCGCCTCGAAATTGCCGCCGAGGGTCAGCGTGGCCGAGGTCAGCACCACGGTCGAACGCGCAAAGATCCTGGTACGCAACAAGCCGGATACCGTCAGCGGCGCCACCCGCAGCATCGCCCGCTTGCCGGCGCTCTTGGTCTCCTCGTGTTCCAGCCACACCACGTCGAGCCGGTCGGGGATGGCCGGCACGAAGGAGTCCAGCATCCGCGACGCGATGTCGCCGATCTCAGTCACCGCGGTGACCGCCTCGGTTCGTGCGGCGGCGGCCTGCGGGTCGGTGGGCGAGGTGTCGATGGCCGTCCGGACGGCGTGCGCGGCGTCGCGCAATGCCGTCAGATAGGTACCCAGCTCGTCGTCGAGAAAGTCGATGCGCCCCGATTCGCCGTCATGGATGGCCGCGGCCAGGGTGGCCCCGGCGGCGTCCAGCCGGTCGGCGAGTTCATCGCCGACCAGTCGGCCGATGCGCCGCTGCGCGGCGCCGAGCATGGTGGCCGACAGTTCGCCGGTGGCCACCCCGGTGACCCGGTCGACGAGTTCATGCGCCTCGTCGACGACGAGCAGCTGGTGTTCGGGCAACACCGATGCGTCGGCGATGGCGTCGATGGCCAGCAGTGCGTGGTTGGTGACCACGATGTCCGCGGTGCCGGCCTTACCCCTGGCCCGTTCGGAGAAGCAGTCGGTCCCGAACGGGCAGCGCGATACGCCGATGCATTCGCGCGCCGACACGCTGACCTGGCTCCAGGACCGGTCCGGCACCCCGGGCACCAGTTCGTCGCGATCACCGGTCTCGGTGTCCGACGACCATTTCGTCAAGCGCTGCACGTCGCGGCCCAGCGCGGTCGCGGCGACCGGGTCGAACAGTTCCTCCTGCGGCCGGTCCTCGGCCGGCCCGGTGTTGGCCCCGTTGTGGATCTTGTTCAGGCACAGGTAGTTTCCGCGGCCCTTGAGCAGCGCGAAGGTGGGTTTGCGGGGCAGCGCGGGAGCCAGCGCGTCGGCCAGCCTGGGCAGGTCGCGGTCCACGAGCTGGCGCTGCAGCGCGATCGTGGCGGTGGACACCACCACCGGGGCGTGCCCGGAGGCGGCGCGTGCGATGGAGGGCACCAGGTAGGCCAGCGACTTGCCGGTCCCGGTGCCGGCCTGCACCGCGAGGTGCTCGCCGGTGTCGAAGGACCGCGCCACCGCTTCGGCCATCTCGATCTGGCCGTCGCGCTGGGTGCCGCCGAGCGCGGCGACCGCGGTGGCGAGCAGGTCGCCGACCGGGGTGCCGGTCACGCCGGCGTGACCAGGCGGGTGGGGATGGCCGGGTCGCCCTTGGACAGACCCAGCCCGTCCCAGGGCAGGCTGAGCAGGCCCGCGGCGACACGGTCGCGGGCGGCCGACAGGTCTGTGTCGCGGGCTTGGGCGACGTCCGTCTGGTGCACCCGCTCGCCGGCCCGCACCAACTCGACCGTCAGCGGCTTGACGGTCAGCCCGGCCGGCGTCTCGGGCTGGTGGCCCGCCCGGTGCACGACCTCCTCGACCACGGTGCCCGACGGCTTGGCCAGTCGCAGCGCCGCCTTGCGGCCGCCGTGAGATTCCTTGTGCGCGCTGCGTTTCTGGACGGGCAGGCCGTCCACCTCGACCAGCTTGTAGACCATTCCCGCGGTGGGCGCGCCCGATCCGGTCACCAGCGAGGTGCCCACGCCGTAGCTGTCGACGGGTTCGGCGCGCAACGCCGCGATCGCGAATTCGTCGAGATCGCTGGAGACCACGATCTTCGTTCCGGTGGCGCCCAGGGCATCGAGTTGGTCGCGGACCTGCCGGACGAGCACACCGAGATCGCCGGAGTCGATGCGCACCGCACCTAGTTCGGGGCCGGCCACGGCGATCGCGTTGGCCACGCCGGCGGTGATGTCGTAGGTGTCCACCAGCAGGGTGGTGCCCACCCCCAGGGCGTCGACCTGGGCCTTGAATGCGGAACGCTCGTCCGGGCCGGCGTCCGTGGTGTGCAGCAGGGTGAAGGCATGCGCACTGGTGCCCAGTGCGGGGACGCCGTACTCGCGCTGGGCGGCCAGGTTCGAGGTGCCGGCGAAGCCGGCGATCCAGGCGGCGCGCGCGGCGGCGATCGCGGCGCCCTCGTGGGTGCGCCTCGATCCCATCTCGATCAGTGGCCGGCCTTCGGCGGCGCTCACCATCCGCGCGGCCGCCGACGCGATGGCGCTGTCGTGGTTGAGGATCGACAGCACAAGGGTTTCCAGCACGACGCATTCGGCGAAGCTGCCGTGCACCGAGAGCACCGGGGATTCGGGAAAGTACAGCTCGCCCTCGGGGTAGCCGTCCACGTCGCCGGAGAACCGGTAACCGCGCAGATAGTCCAGGGTGGCGGGGTCGAGGAAGTCGGCGACCGAGGCCAGGGCGCCGTCGTCGAAGGTGAACTCCTCCAGCGCTTCCAGGAACCGGCCGGTACCGGCGACCACGCCGTAGCGCCTGCCCTCGGCGAGCCGGCGGGCGAACACCTCGAAGGTGCAGCGCCGGTGCGCGGACCCGTCCCGCAGTGCGGCCGCGAGCATGGTCAGCTCGTACTTGTCGGTCAACAACGCGGTGCTCACCTGACAAATCTATCGGTACGGTTCCGATTCTCAGGCGATGACCGCGCCCCGGTATCGTGAGCGCCATGGTTACCCCAGCGCGGACTCGTCCGGGTACCCGTGAGGAGCACAAGGCCGACACCGGCCGCGAAGAAGACGCCGCCACGGACAGTCCGTGGGTGACGATCGTCTGGGACGATCCGGTCAATCTGATGTCCTACGTGACGTACGTGTTCCAGAAGCTGTTCGGTTACAGCGAGCCGCACGCCACCAAACTGATGCTTGCGGTGCACAACGAAGGCAAGGCCGTCGTGTCGGCAGGCAGCCGCGAGTCCATGGAGGTCGACGTGACGAAATTGCATGCCGCCGGCCTGTGGGCGACGATGCAGCAGGACCGCTGAGCGCGTGCGTAGATGGAAGCGGGTGGACGGTCCCACCGGCCCGCGGTTCCGGTCGGCCCTGGCCGCTCATGAGGCGGCGCTGCTGCGCAACCTGGTGAGCTCCATGGTGGACATGCTCGCCGATCGCGAATCCACCGCCCCGTCCGACGAGCTGGCCGATATCACCGGCATCCGGACCGGTCATTCGCAGCCGCCCGAGGACGACACCATGAGGCGGCTGCTGCCGGACTTCTATCGGTCCCGCAGCGAGCACCCGGCCGGCGCGACCGCGGCCGAAAGTCTCAATCGCGCGCTGCGCAGCTTGCACGAGCCGGCCATCATTGATGCCAAACGCGAAGCGGCGCAACGACTTCTGCAGACCCTTCCGGAGAGTGGCGGCAAGCTCGAGCTGGTCGAGGCGGACGCGCAGGCCTGGGCTTCGGCGGTCAACGATGTGCGGCTGGCGCTGGGTACCATGCTCGACATCGGTCCCGACGGGCTCGACCATCTGCCACCCGAACATCCGATGGCCGGTCACCTCGACGTCTACCAGTGGCTGACGGTGCTGCAGGAGTACCTGGTCCTCGGGATGATGGGCCGATGAGCGCCCGCGCGCCGAGAATCGGGCAGGGCTAGCCGTGTCAGGTGCGATCACCGATGTGGCGGGCATCCTCGTCGGCCATCACCACCGCATCGATGAGGACGCGGCGCTGGGCAGCGGATGGGCCAGCGGCACCACGGTGGTGGTGGCGCCGCCGGGCACCGTCGGCGCGGTGGACTGCCGCGGCGGTGCGCCGGGGAGTCGCGAAACCGACCTGCTCGATCCGGCCAACAGCGTCCGGCACGTGGACGCCGTCGTGCTCACCGGTGGCAGCGCGTACGGGCTGGTGACCGCCGACGGGGTGATGACCTGGCTGGAGGAGCGCGGCCGAGGAGTGGCGATGGACGGCGGAGTCGTGCCCATCGTGCCCGCCGCGGTGATCTTCGATCTACCCGTCGGCGGCTGGGGATGCCGGCCCACCGCGGAATTCGGTTACGCGGCTGCACAAGCCGCCACCACCGAGGTGACGGTCGGCAACGTGGGCGCCGGGGCGGGTGCCCGGGCCGGAGTGCTCAAGGGCGGTATCGGCACCGCCTCGGTGACCCTGCCCGATATCGGGGTGACGGTCGGGGCGATCGTCGCGGTGAACCCGGGCGGCAACGTCGTCGACCCCGCCACCGGGCTGCCGTGGATGGTCGACCTGATCTCGGCGTTCGGCTTGATCCCGCCGCCGGCCGAGGAGCTGGCGGCGTATGCCGCCCTGGACAAGAAGAGCGGTCCGCTGAACACCACCATCGCGGTGGTGGCCACCGACGCCGCGTTGAGCCCCGCGGGTTGCCGGCGGGTCGCCGTCGCCGCCCAGGACGGGCTGGCACACGCCATCCGCCCCGCGCACACCCCGCTGGACGGGGACACAATCTTCGCGTTGGCGACCGGGGCGGTGCAGGTACCGCCTGCGCCCAAGACACCGGTGGCCATGTCCCCGGAAACGGGGGTCGTCACCGCGGTGGGCGCCGCTGCGGCGGATTGCCTGGCGCGCGCGGTCCTGGTCGGCGTGCTGGCAGCGGAGTCGATCGCCGGAATACCGACCTACCGTGGGCTGTTGCCGGGAGCATTCCGGTGATGGCGCCGAAACTGTATTCCGGAAGCCGGTTACTCGCATTTTCGCTGCTGGAATACAGTTTCGGCGCAACGGAACGAAGAGAACGGGAGTTCTGACGTGCTGGTGATCCGCGCCGACCTGGTGGACGCCATGGTCGCCCACGCGCGCGCCGACCACCCCGACGAGGCGTGCGGTGTGCTCGCCGGACCGGAGGGTTCGGATCGTGCTGAGCGATTCATCCAGATGGCCAATGCGGAGCGCTCGCCGACGTTCTACCGGTTCGACTCCGGGGAGCAATTGAAGGTGTGGCGCGAGATGGACGACAACGACGAGGTCCCCGTCGTCATCTACCACTCGCACACCGCGACCGAGGCCTACCCCAGCCGCACCGACATCTCGTTCGCGTCCGAACCTGACGCGCACTACGTTCTCGTCTCGACCCGTGATCCGCAAGAGCACGAGTTGCGCAGTTATCGCATCCTCGACGGCGTCGTCACCGAAGAACCTGTCAGCATCGTCGAGCAGTACGGATAAAGGAGCCACCGTGTCAGTTGTCGTTTCGATTCCCACCATCTTGCGCCCGCACACCGGAGGGGAGAAGCGCGTCGACGCCGCCGGGGACACCCTGCAAGCGGTCATCGCCGACCTGGAGTCCAACTACTCCGGAATCTCCGACCGGCTGGTCGACCCGGCCAATCCAGGCAAGCTGCACCGTTTCGTCAACATCTACGTCAACGACGAGGACGTGCGCTTCTCGGGTGGCCTGGACACCCCGATCAGCGACGGCGATTCGGTGACGATCCTGCCCGCCGTGGCCGGGGGATAAGCGTTGACCCGGTACGACTCCTTGCTGCAGGCGCTGGGGAACACCCCACTGGTCGGCCTGCAGCGGCTTTCGCCGCGCTGGGAGGACGACGAGGCGGGCCCGCATGTGCGGTTGTGGGCCAAGTTGGAAGACCGCAATCCGACCGGTTCCATCAAGGACCGGCCGGCGCTGCGGATGATCGAGCAGGCCGAGCGGGACGGGTTGATCAAGCCGGGTGACACCCTGCTCGAGCCGACCAGCGGCAACACCGGCATCTCGCTGGCGATGGCCGCGCTGCTCAAGGGTTACCGGCTGATCTGCGTGATGCCGGAGAACACCTCGATCGAGCGGCGCCAGCTGCTGGAGCTCTACGGGGCGAAGATCATCTACAGCGCCGCTGAGGGCGGATCGAACACCGCCGTCGCACACGCCAAAGAGCTTGCGGCGCAAAACCCGTCGTGGGTGATGCTGTACCAGTACGGCAATCCGGCCAATGCCGCCGCGCACTACGAGGGCACCGGACCGGAACTGCTGGCCGATCTGCCCGAGATCACGCATTTCGTCGGCGGGCTGGGCACCACCGGCACGCTGATGGGCACCGGCAGGTTCCTGCGTGAACGCGTGCCGGGGATCCAGATCGTGGCCGCGGAACCGCGCTACGGCGAGGGCGTGTACGCCCTGCGCAATATCGACGAGGGTTTCGTACCCGAGCTCTACGACCCCGACGTGCTGACCACCCGGTACTCGGTGGGCGCATTCGACGCCGTCAAACGGACCCGCGAGATCGTCGAGGTGGAGGGCATCTTCGCCGGCATCTCCACCGGCGCGATCCTGCACGCCGCGCTGGGCATGGCGGCCAAGGCGATCAAGGCGGGTGAACGCGCCGACATCGCGTTCACCGTGTGTGACGCCGGGTGGAAGTACCTGTCCACCGGCGCCTACGCCGGTAGCCTGGATGACGCCGAGGACGCGTTGGAAGGGCAGCTATGGGCCTGATGGAGCAGCCGTGACCGTCCCGGTTCCGCAGGAGGCGAAGAAGCCGGCAACCTGGAAACTCGGGGGCGCGACGGTCGTCGGGTTCGTCGCGTTGCTGTACGTCATCGAAGCGGTGGACGCCACGGTGTTCCGCGGCCGGCTCGACCACGACGGCATTCAGCCGCTGCAGACCGATGGGCTTTGGGGCATCCTGTGGTCGCCACTGCTGCACAGCGGCTGGCCACACCTGGTCGCGAACACCGTGCCGGCCCTCATCTTCGGCTTTCTGGCCGGCCTGTCCGGTTACGGACGCTTCCTGGCCGCCACCGGGATCATCTGGATTCTCGGCGGATTCGGTACCTGGCTGATCGGCAACATCGGCGCGCACTGTCCCTACGTCGGCGTGCAGTGCACCACGACGCATGTCGGCGCATCCGGCCTGATCATGGGCTGGCTGACGTTTGTCATCGTGCTCGGCTTCTTCACCCGCACGGTGTGGCAGATCCTCGTCGGGATCGTGGTGGCATTCATCTACGGCGGTGTGCTGCTCGGCGTGCTGCCCGGCACTCCGGGGGTGTCCTGGCAGGGGCATCTGTGTGGCGCGCTGGCCGGCATCTTCGCCGCCTACCTGCTGTCCGGCCGGGAACGCAAAGGCCGGCAACGGCGCGCGAGCGCCGCACCGCTGGGCAGCTGACGTCGTGTTTGCTGGGATGTCTGCGGTGCGGTCCGCGTCACTACGTGCGGCGAAAATGAATCTGGTCGCGCAATGCGGTGATGCTTTCGTCGCCTGGATAGCAGACGTGGCAAGCTAGAGCTCGTGCGAATCACCGTACTGGGTTGTTCCGGCAGTGTCGTCGGGCCCGATTCGCCGGCGTCCGGTTACCTGTTGACCGAACCCGACACCACGCCGATGGTCATCGACTTCGGCGGCGGAGTGCTGGGCGCGTTGCAGCGGCACGCCGACCCGGGTGCGGTGAACATTCTGCTGTCGCATCTGCACGCCGACCACTGCCTGGACATGCCGGGGCTGTTCGTCTGGCGCCGCTATCACCCCACGCCGCCCAAGGGGCGCGCGCTGCTCTACGGGCCCACCCACACCGGGGAGCGGCTCGGTGCGGCGTCGTCGCCCGAGGGCGGGGAGATCGACGACATCTCCGACATCTTCGACGTGCGGCCGTGGGTGGACGGGCAGCCGGTGCAGTTCGGTGCGCTGACGGTGGAGCCGCGGCTGGTGTGCCATCCGACGGAGTCCTACGGCATGCGGTTCACCGACCGCGACGGCGTCACCTTCGCCTACAGCGGCGACACCGGGGTCTGCGACGCGGTCGTCGAACTGGCCCGCGGAGTGGACGTCTTCCTGTGCGAGGCGTCCTGGACCCATGCGCCCGACCGCCCACCGAAACTTCACCTCTCCGGCACCGAGGCCGGCCAGATCGCCGCCCGCGCCGGCGTGGCCGAACTGCTACTGACCCATATCCCGCCGTGGACCTCGCGCGAGGACGTGATCAGCGAGGCCAAGGCCGAGTTCGATGGTCCCGTGCACGCGGTGGTGTGCGGCGAGACCATCGACGTCACCCGGCGCTGACCGCACCCGTTAGGGTTGGCGGGTGTCCAGACGAGAAGACGGCAGGCTTGACGACGAGCTGAGGCCGGTGGTCATCACCCGTGGCTTCACCGCTCACCCCGCGGGTTCGGTACTGGTCGAATTCGGTCAGACCCGGGTCATGTGCACGGCCTCGGTCACCGAAGGCGTCCCGCGCTGGCGCAAGGGCTCCGGCCTGGGCTGGCTCACCGCCGAGTACGCGATGCTGCCCGCCGCAACCCACACCCGCTCCGACCGCGAATCGGTCAAGGGCCGCGTCGGTGGACGCACCCAGGAGATCAGCCGGTTGATCGGCCGGTCCTTACGCGCCTGCATCGACCTGCGCGCACTGGGGGAGAACACCATCGCCATCGACTGCGACGTGCTGCAGGCCGACGGCGGCACCCGGACCGCGGCCATCACCGGTGCCTACGTGGCGCTCGCGGATGCGGTCACCTACCTCTCGGCGGCGGGCAAGCTCTCCGACCCCCGCCCGCTGTCCTGCGCCATCGCCGCGGTGTCGGTCGGCGTGGTCGACGGCCGGGTCCGCACCGACCTGCCCTACACCGAGGACTCGCGCGCCGAGGTCGACATGAACGTCGTCGCCACCGATACCGGCACGCTGGTGGAGGTGCAGGGCACCGGCGAGGGCGCGACGTTCCCGCGCTCCACACTGGACAAGCTGCTCGACGCGGCGCTGGCCGCCTGCGGCCAGCTCTTCGCCCTGCAGAAGGCGGCGCTGGAACTGCCGTATCCCGGTGTGCTGCCCGAGCCGTCGGGGCCGGCGAAGAAAGCCTTCGGGAGCTGAGCCCAGTGAAGTTGCTGGTCGCCAGTCGCAACGCCAAGAAACTGACCGAACTGCGACGGGTGCTCGACGCGGCCGGCGTGACGGGGCTGGAGCTGCTCTCCCTCGATGACGTGCCGGCCTTCGAGGAGGCGCCCGAGACCGGCGCGACCTTCGAGGAGAACGCCTTGGCCAAGGCCCGGGATGCGTTCGCCGCGACCGGCATCGCGGCGGTCGCCGATGATTCAGGGCTGGCAGTCGATGCGCTGAACGGGATGCCGGGGGTGTTGTCGGCCCGTTGGGCCGGCCGCCACGGTGACGACGTGGCCAACCTGGAGCTGCTGCTCGGGCAGCTGCGCGATGTGCCCGACGAGCGCCGAGGCGGCGCTTTCGTGTCGGCGTGCGCGCTGGTGTTCGGCGCCGGCGCCGAACACGAAGTGGTGGTGCGCGGCGAGTGGGCCGGCGCCATCGCGCGTGCGCCGCGCGGGGACGGCGGCTTCGGGTACGACCCGATCTTCGTGCCGGCCGGGTCGGACCGATCCGCGGCCGAGCTGAGTTCGGCCGAGAAGGATGCGGCCTCGCACCGGGGCCGGGCACTGGCCTTGCTGGTGCCTGCGCTGCGCGCGCTGGCGTAATCCGCCCAGAATTTTACATAGGCAAACTAACGTGTAATGCTCGCGGCCGTGGTGTCCACAGCTCAGCGGCGGCCGTTATCGGCCCATCCCAGCATGCTGATCGCTGTGCTGTCGGCCGCGGGCATCGGCGTCTCCCTGATGCAGACGCTGATCATCCCGCTGATTCCGGAACTGCCGCGGCTGTTGGACACCAACCCTGCCAACGCCTCCTGGGCCATCACCGCCACGCTGCTCACCGCAGCGGTGGCCACCCCGGTGTTCGGCAGGCTCGGCGATATCTACGGCCCCAAGCGGGTGATGATCGTGTGCGCGGTGCTGCTCACCGCCGGGTCGCTGATGTGTGCGCTGACGTCATCGCTGATCCCGTTCATCGCCGGACGTGGTCTGCAGGGTCTGGCGATACCCATCATCCCGCTGGGTATCAGTGCGCTTCGCATGACGGTTCCGGCCGAAAAGGTCGGCTCTGCAATGGGTTTGATGAGTTCGTCCCTTGGCGTCGGCGGAGCGCTCGGATTGCCGTTGTCGGCGGCCATCGCTCAGCACTTCAACTGGCATGCGTTGTTCTGGGTGTCGGCGGCCCTCGGTGTCGGTGCGCTGCTCATGTTCGTCTTCCTGGTGCCGTCGGTGCCCGCCACCTCGTCCGACCGCCTGGACCCGCTGGGCGCGGTGCTGCTCGCCGTCGGTCTGGTCACTCTGTTGGTCGGTATCACCAAGGGTCGCGGGTGGGGCTGGACCTCGGCGACCACGCTGGGCATGTTCGCGGGATCTCTGGTGGTGTTTGCATTGTTCGCGGCGTGGCAGTTGCGCATCGATTCGCCCACCGTCGACCTGCGGACCACGATGCGGCTGCCGGTGTTGACCACCAATATCGCGTCGATCGGTGTCGGTTTCGCGATGTTCGGGCTGTCGCTGATCGCACCGCAAGTCCTCGAGTTGCCCGCGTCCACCGGTTACGGGCTGGGCATGTCGATGCTGGAGGCCGGGTTGTGGATGGCACCCGGGGGCCTGGCGATGATGGCCACGGCACCCGTGGCTGCGCGGGTGGCGGCGGCGCGTGGGCCGAAATTCACCCTGTTCGTCGGGTGCATGGTCATCGCGGGCGGTTATCTCGGTGGGCTGTGGTTACTCGGCAGCGGTCCGCAGGTGCTCGCGCTCAACGTGCTGGTGAGCATCGGCGTGGGCTTCGCCTACGCGTCGATGCCTGCCTTGATCAATGCGGCCGTGCCGATCTCGGAGACGGCGGCGGCCAATGGCATCAATGCCCTGGCACGGTCGCTGGGCACGTCCATCTCCAGCGCGGTGCTCGGCGCGATCCTGGCAGGCTTGACCGTGTCGGCGGCCGGACACGAAGTGCCGACGGCGGCAGCATTTCGGGTGGCGTTGCTGGTGACCGCGGGTGTGGCAGGTCTGGCTGCGGTGCTCGCGCTGCTGATCCCGGTCGCGCGTTCCAGCGCTCACACCGAGGCGGTCACAGACCGAAGCGCTTCTTCACGTCTTGCGTCTGGAAGTGCTCGACGATGATGCCCAGCAGTGGCACCGTTCCGGAGATCAGGGTGCCGATCGCGCGGCCGATGGGCCAGCGCGCCTTGACGGCCAGGTTCGCCGTGCAGAGCAGGTAGACGAAGTACACCCAGCCGTGCACGATGCCGATCCAGCTGAGTGAGGCGTCCTTGAAGATGTACTTCATCACCATCTCGTAGCACAGCGCGATCAGCCACAGGCCCGTCGCCCACGCCATCACGCGGTAGCTCAGCAGCGCCTTGCGGATCGATTCGGCGGGGGCGGCAGCGGCCGGTGTTTCGGGGGTGCTCATTCGGTGGTCCTGTCTTTCTCATCTGACTTGGCGAGCTCGGCGAGATAGGCGTTGTACTCGCGCAAGGTGGGGTCGTCCTCGGTCCGCGCCGGGGTTTCGGGGCGTTCCGGGAGCAGGCCGGCGGGGATCTCGGAATCGGGTTTGGGCTCGGCCGGCGGTGCCTCTTCCAGGCGGACGAACTTGTAGTAGGCGTAGACGCAGAAGCCCGCGAACATCGGCCATTGCAGTGCGTAGCCGAGATTCTGGAAGGTGCCCGACGCCGATTCGAAGCGGGTCCATTGCCACCACGCCAGCAGCAGGCAGCCCACGGCGCCGAGGATCACCAGCGCGATGAGCGCCGGCCTCCTACGCCGTGTAGTGGACATGCGTCAACGGTACCGTGCGGGTTTCGGGCGTTGGCTGGTCGGCGGCGGTGGTGGTGAAGGCCGGGTCAGGCCTTGGGGCCGATGAACTCATCGAGGCGCGCGGTCGCGGCCTTCGTTGGCCAGGACTCGACAGCCGTCGCTGTGGATGAGGCCGCGGATGAAGTCCTCGGTGGCGGCGTCGACGTGGGCCTGTTGCCAGGGTTCGAGCACTATCGGGCGTAGGTGTTTCCGCCCGGGGCCGTGCTGAGGGAAGACGCAGGGCCAGTGTTTCGAGCACAGATAGACATCGACACATCCGTGTTTTCTCACGTAGATCCCCGCATGCTGGCCTTGCATGACCGCATCGGTCGCCTCGCGGCAACTTTCGATAATGCCTGGGTACCTCTTGTCGAGGGTGATGCGAAGGTGCCAGACGTGCCTATTCCGACTGATGTAGCCGTCGCCGAGGTACAGGCCTAGGAGGTAAGCGTAGGGAGCGCTTGGTAGTTCACCGAAGTGGTGAGTACTGCAAGCGTCTCGCGGCAGCGTTGAATGCAGCCCTCGTCGCCAATCGCAGATGGTGCGTCGTGGGATGCCCGTTATTCGGGCGATCGCGCCGTCGTTGATTCCCGCTTCAATTAGTTGCTGGACATCGTTGAACTGCTCGATGGAGCGCACGGGCGGCCGCCTTCCACGTGTTGTGATCCAACCTAGAAAAGGCGACCGACAAGTGGTCCGACTGACGTGGGCGGTACTCTGAACGCGTTCGCGCGAGTGACGAAATTGGCATACGTGATGGCTTTAGGTGCCATTGTCCTAACGGGCGTGAGGGTTCGAGTCCCTTCTCGCGCACCATAGAGTGCTTACTGCGATCATCGCGAGAGCGAACGGCCTGGAGTAGGTCTTTCGCCAGGGCGATCGTGCCGCCGGACGCTGTTCCGGCGGCTTTTGCGTTGCTGGGGTGGAAAGAGCGGAGCCTCTCTTCGAGAGCGCCGAGCGCGGTCGACTCCGAGCA
The DNA here is from genome assembly GCF_054404835.1 of Mycobacterium sp. BMJ-28. Classification (NCBI taxonomy): domain Bacteria; kingdom Bacillati; phylum Actinomycetota; class Actinomycetes; order Mycobacteriales; family Mycobacteriaceae; genus Mycobacterium; species Mycobacterium sp. BMJ-28. The sequence goes on from NZ_CM136783.1 coordinate 1,618,581, forward strand.
GCTCGGCGAGGTGACTTCACCGACGTGCCTGTGGCCTTGTGGTTGTAGACAAACAGGTGACTGAAGATGGCTTGGTTGAGGCGACGCCGTGTCTGGTCGCTCGCCCGCTGATAGAGCACATGCGGGTCTTGGAGCAGCCGCAGGCAGAGATCGAGGTACTGCTCGGCGCCCGGCAAGTCGTCGACGATCCCGGCGAGCTGTTCATTGAGTCTGGTTCGCTGACTCTCGATGTCGCGGAGCCGCTGTTGAATCTTGTCCTTGGCGAAGGTGCCGGCAGCGGGCGAGGTCGAGCAGATGGCTCTGCTGCACGATTAGGTGACAGTTTCGGTCACGCAGGCTGGGCAGGCGATCGCGGCGAGCAAGGTCACGTTGCTCGCCGATGGCGCGTATGCCCTCGCTTTTTGGGACAGCTGACTGGCGAGCCGATGTGATCGGGTTGTTGTCGGTTTGGCCGAGTCAACGCTGTTTCCGCCCGTCATGAGCTGGGCCGACGTCGCCGACATGCGTGCGCTGGCGCTCGGGCAGCGATTCGATGGGATCATTGCCTGGGACAGCCTTTTTCACCTCTCTGCCCGCGATCAACGACGCATGTTCTCTATTTTCGCAGCCCACGCAGCACCTGGTGCGGCGCTGATGTTCAACAGCGGGGCAGCAGCCGGCGAGCAAATCGGCATCTACCACGGTGATCCTCTCTATAACGCCAGTCTCGACCCAGCGGAGTACCAGTTATTACTGAATGACAACGACTTCGACGTTCTCAGACACGTTGTCTCGGACCCCGAATGCGGGCAGCGCACCGTCTGGCTAGCGCGCAGCACGCTGTCGGAGATCTGCGATTAACGCTCTTCGGTAGGGCTCGTGAACTTTCCGCACACTTTGTTGCTACTTTGCCCCCCCCAGCGCGAATGGGTCCGATAACACTCCATAGCGCGGCACGCTCGTTGGTCCTGGGCCACGCCGCGGTCGGGCCCAGAATCTGCACCGCACGAACAAGGCCGAGGAACGCCCTGCCGCGAACGCGGGAAGCCTGAAGAGTATGCGGTGGGGCCTCGGTAGGTCGACGTTCGGATACTTGGCCGAGTACGTACCTGCTGTGGTTACGCTGTGACCAGCGGTAGACGCCTTTGCGGAAGGCGCCGGCGTGGGTGACCTGGCCGAACAGCTTGGGGGACAACAACATGTTGTCGATCTTGGAGTTGCCGTATGTCGTGCCGACCTTGCCAATCGAAGTTGGTGTGCGCGCTGACATCGACGAGATCGGTGTCCTGGACGAGCGGCCTGAGCGCCTGGCCGTCGGGGGTGTCGTTCAGGTCGCCGAGGACCGCGACATAGTCGTGCTTATCCACGACTGTCCGGTAGATCCCAGCGACGCGGATGGCCTGGCGGGTCCGCGTCATCGCGCCGCCAGGGTTGCCCGGTGTTGAGTAGCCAACGGTGGTCGCTCATCCGGGTCAAGGGCACCCTCTCTCAAAGCAAGGGACGGTTTTGCTCATCGTGGAGTCCAAACGCCAATCGCATCGGCGAAACAAGTGCCACAGCTCTGTCATGACAGAGGATACGGAAATTTGCCATGATGACGCCGGAGCCACGTGTGTTGCGGATGGTCGGGGGGACGAATGACGGTTTGTCGAGTGGCATTGGTGGATGATCATCCGTTGGTGGCGCGGGCGTTGGAGCAGTTGCTGTCGGATGCTGATGGTTTGCAGTGGGAGGGTTCGGCGGCGACGGTGAATGAACTTGTCGAGCGGTCTCCTGAGCTTGATGTGGTGGTGCTGGATTTGCGCCTCTCGGACGGGACGATTCCGCATGACAACATCACGCGACTCCACGAGCGCGGGGTCAAGGTGTTGGTCTACACCTCCGGTGAGCATCCGGAGTTGTTACGGTCAGCGGCGCGCGCCGGCGCACTCGGGGTGGTGCTCAAGTCCGAGCCGGAGGCGACGGTGTTGGCAGCGATTGAAGCTGCCGCGCGGGGCGAACCGGTGACCACTGTTGAGTGGGCGGCCGCGGTGGATGCGGACCCGGAGTTGCATCGGGTGGACTTGAGTCCGCAGTTGCAGCGGGTGCTGACGCGGTGGGCTGAGGGTGAGACGGTCGGGGCGATTGCTCGGGGGTTGAACGTGAGCCCGGAGACGGTTAACGACTACAAGCGCCGGATTCAGCTGAAGTACGCGGAAGCGGGCCGACCGACGTCGACTAAACAGGATTTTCTGAAGCGGGCGATGGAAGACGGCTTCGTGGAGTATCCGATTCGGCGTACACCGCTGGGATGAGCGGCTTTTCGGCGCCGATGCCGAGTGTGGGCGGCGAGGCGCACCGCATTCGCATGTACATGGGCCGTTTCATCGGTGGCGGCTACCTGGCCTATTTCGTGGCGGCGATCGCCGAAATCCGCGCTGAAGCGGCGATCGTTGCGCCGTGGTGGACACCGCTGGCGCTGGTCGCGGCGTTCGGTCCAGGTTGGGTGTTGTTCGCGGTGAGCTTCGTGCCGCGACTATCGGCACTGTTGGGCGGATTTGTGGCGGCGGCCTGTGGTGGCGGCTATCTGATGGCGCTGGGTTTGTGGTTTGTGGCCTGGAATGGTGGTGAGGTCGAGGGGCAGCGCGGCACGTGGCTGGTGTTGTTCCCCGGCCTGGCCAGTCTGGCGGTGGTCCTTGTTCGCCGACCTTGGTTGGCCATCGCGCATCTGGGTGTCAGCGCGCCGGTGGCGCAACTGGCCAATGCGTTGGGGCGCTCGGACCGGTATGGGCACGGAGTGCTTCTCGGTGATCTGGCATGGGCGGTGCTGTTCAGTGCGGTATTCGTACTGGCGGGCATCATGGCCGTGCGCACCGGTGACGTGCTGGACGCGACCCGCGAACGGGTCGCCGACCTAGCCGGCCGGGCGGCGGCGCAGCAAGCCCGCGCAGCAGAGCAGGCTTGGTATGACCGATTGATTCATGACCGGGTGTTGATGGTGCTGCAGCAGATCCGTGCTGGCGTCGCGCAACCGCATCTGGTGGCCTATGCAGAGCAGGCGATGCGCGAACTCGACGCCGATAGCCCGGCGGCCCGCGCTCTCGACGGTGACCTGGCGCCGCTGTTACGGACGGTGCTGGCAGCGATTGCCCCCGGCATCACCGTGCAGGTGAGTGACGTCGAGGAGTCTGCGTTGGACCTGTCACCGGAGGTGACACGGGAGTTGGTGGACGCGGCGGCTGAAGCGGTCCGCAACGCGGTGCGTCACGGCAGCAATGAGGTGGGCGTGCGTGTCGATATCGATGCGGCCCAGGTGCGGGTGCACATCGTCGACGATGGACCAGGATTCGACCTTGCGACCGTAGGGACGGACCGAATGGGTCTGGCGCACAGCATCATTGCACGGATGGCCGAAGTCGGTGGCCGGGCCACCGTGCAGAGCGAGATCGGCCACGGCACGCAGGTGGTGTTGGCATGGCCGACGTGATGAACAGCGCGGATCGCCTGGTCACCGCTGCACCGGGTCTGCTGGGGATGAATACTCAGGGGGCCAGACTGGTGGCGCTGGCGTTCATTGCCGCTCTTGCAGCATCGGTGACCAGCGATATGCGCGGGGTGAGTTCGATGGCCCTGTTGTGGGCGTCGGTGGTGGTGAGTGCGCTTGGGGTGATGGGTGTGCTCGCCCGCGGCCATGCCGATCCGATGCCATGGCTGCTTGCCGCGATGACGGCGCTCACTGGCCCCGCAGCATGTGTGGTGATGTTCCTTGCGCTGCCCGGTGCACCCGTGAATGCGAACCAGACCAACGCGTTTGGTGCAAGCGTGGCGGTGTGCGCCTTCCTTTGCGTGCGCGGCCGGACCGCAATGGCATGGCTGGCGATGGCGACGATGACGGTGTTGTTCGCGGTGTGGGCGCAGCGCACCGGACAAGGTGCCGTCGCGGGCCTGCTGGTGGTGGTGCCCAATGCCGCGGTGGTTGGCATGTCGACACTGTTTGCGCTCATCATGCGTCCGGCTGCCGCGGACATCACCCGGCTTCGGGATCGCGCCGTGCAAGAGTCGCGCGAAATCGCGGCCGTACAGGCCCGTCGCACCGAAGGGATCGCCCGACGCGACGAGCTACGTGAATCGACCTGGCCGACAATGCAAGCCGTCGCCGCCGGTAAGGCGTTCTCAACGGCCGAGGCCGTTGAGGTGGATCTTCTCGAACGTCAGCTGCGTGACAGCGTGCGGGCCAAAGCGCTGGCTGTTCCGGTGGTGATGGCGGCCGCCCGGGCAGCGCGAGCGCGAGGGGTAAAGGTAGCGCTCTTCGATGAGGGCGGCTTCGCTGACGGCCGATCGAGGTTCCGCGCCGATTTTTGCGCGCTGGCCGCCCAGTGGCTGGACAACGCGACCGATGGTGTGGTCACGGTGCGCGTTCAGCCGCCCGGGCGGTTGTCGCTCGGCTCTATCGTGGCCGTGTCGGACGGTGGGGTGTCACGACGTGTCGACATGTTCACCGACGGCCTGCTACATCACGGCTGACAACCGGGCAAGCCCCCGTTAGTGGGGGCACCGTTTTGAGGTCTTGTCCCGGACGTTGCTAGCTAATAGAAATCTGTGCATGACCTTTGGGGGAGCAACACGGTTCACCGGTGATCGATATCAGAGACTTACGCAGGGGGCGGCGGTGCTCGCGGCGGACCCATCGCTGGCTACAGCGGCTGCGGATCCGTTCAACAGCGCCGGCTTGCGGGGGTTCACCGCGGCGTGCCAGCGCGAACGGGTGCTCGATGGCCTCGCTGACGACGACGCCGACCTGGTAGCCATGCTGTTGCTGATGGATTTCTCTTTCGGGCTTGTGCATGTGGCGGACTGCCTCGACGCGGTGGTGGCAAGCGAAAACGTCGTCCGTCGACGGGACGGTCGGCCTGCGGTGGACGCTGCGGCTGCGGCGCGGGCAGTCGCGGCTGTCCTGACAATCGCTAATGTGTTGACCTCGGCGGTCACCACTGAGAGCTGATCCGCGACCACCGTTCGGCCTCTTATCGCCTCACGCGGCCGCGTAGCCACCTACCCCACCTACGCTCACGCGCTGCTAATCGGCGTCCGACTCGTCTGGCGGAGCCGGTAGGCCTGCCACCAACGTGCCCGCATCGATGCCGAGACCTGCGGCGATTCTGGTGATGGTTTCCAGCCGCAAGCTGCGCTGACCACGTTCGATCTTGCCCAGTGCCGACCAATGGATACCGATGCGGTCGGCGGCGGCCTCTTGGCTGATGCCGAGTTCGTTGCGTCGATCACGCACCCGTTCGCCGAAGGCGCGGGTGACGTCGTTGAGCGCATCTTTGGCGCGATCGGTTGGCATCAATAAACCACATATGACCCGGGCGTAACAGGCCAGAGTGGCTATTGCCCAGTCGTATCTAGTCTAGCTGGATAAAACCCAGGTGAATTCGACTCAGTCGCGTTGCACCCAGTCGTATTGACCCTTACGATGACCTGACCGGACCCCGATGACGGGAAATCCGCCACGTTTGGCCCTCGCGCAGAGGGCAGAAAGGGGCTGGTCAGGATGGCCTTTCCGAAGGAATCCCGTGCGACGATGACGGAACTGTGTGCCACTGGCGGTAACCCAGTGCGAGCGATTGGAGTGGACACCGCAGCGCGGAGGTTGGGTGCGCGGGCAGCCATGGTGATCGGGGTCATTGCCTGCGGGATGGCACTGGCGCCCATCGGCACCGCCGTTGCCGATGACGACACCCTTCCCGGCGCACCGGTCATCCGCGGCAATGGCCCGGGCACCGTGACTGCCGGTCCCAGCGAGGTACGCACCGCCAAGAGCGGCGCGATACTCGGCGGCGTCCCGAGCAATCTCAACGGCGGCGGCCTGATTAAGGACGGCAACGCCACGTCGCCCGGCAACGTGGGCAACTGGGTGCTCTGCAACGAGGCTCAGACCGGCTACTGGTTCAAAGGCCACATCGACTGCGGTTCAGACTTCATCCCCTACAACTGAGCCTGAGCCACCGGGCGCCGGATTAGCAGCTCAGTAGATGTGGATTTAGGGACGAGAGAGTCCACATTGCGGCGCTATCCCTTCACGGCGGCAGGTGAGTCCTCGTTCGCGTGAGGCGGAACGCAGTGGCGGTGTCCGTGGCCCAGCCGGACGCCTCTTCGATGGCCCCGCCGAGTCGAGCTACCAGGTGAACCACGACCGCAATTGCACCCCAAGTGAGCCCACATGCTCGCTTCAAGCCAGGAACGGCTGAACAACAAAACAAAACGAGTGCGGCTAGACGAAACGTGTCCGCGCGCAACCAGCTAGGGAGAACATGAAGGCATTCAGTCGGGTGCTGCTTGCGATGGTCACCGTAGTGGCCGGAGCTCTTGCGACGCTGTTCATCAGCTCGGGCACCTCTCACGCAGGTCTGGACAACGAGCTGAGCCTCGTGGACGGCAAGGACCGGACCCTGACCATTCAGCAGTGGGATACGTTCCTCAACGGCGTGTTCCCGCTGGACCGCAACCGGCTGACCCGTGAGTGGTTCCATTCGGGTAAGGCCAAGTACATCGTCTCCGGCCCGGGTGCTGATGACTTCACCGGGTCGCTGGAGCTGGGTTACCAGATCGGCTTCCCGTGGTCGCTGGGTGTGGGTATCAACTTCAGCTACACCACGCCGAACATCCTGCTCGACGACGCGACACCGGTGTCCTTGGCCACCGGAACGACCCAGTTCATCACGCCGAACCTGTTTCCCGGTGCGTCGATCAGCGCTGACCTGGGTAACGGCCCCGGTATCCAGGAGGTTGCGACCTTCTCCACCGATGTGGAGGGTGCCAATGGTGCGGTTGCGGTGTCGAATGCGCATGGCACGGTGACCGGTGCTGCCGGTGGTGTGCTGCTGCGTCCGTTCGCTCGGTTGATCGCCAAGGAGGGTGACTCGGTCACCACCTACGGCGAGCCCTGGAACATGAACTGATCCACGGCCCACGCCAGATGCACATCGCGGTGGATCGCGCGTCCAACAAGATCGCCTTCGCGTGAAGCAGCAGCGGCCCTGCCGTCGAGTGGGGCCGCTGCGCCTTTCAAGGACCGATGCCAGATGTTGACCGTCAGTCCCGATCTCGTAGCGGTGGGGAAGCGTATCGCTTTCTATCGTCGCCAATGTTGTTGGACGCAAGATAATTTGGCGTTCGCCGTGGGGGTGTCGCGCTCAAGTATCGCGAATCTTGAACGTGGTCGTTACGATGCCAAACTGAGCATCATGTTGCGTATTGCCGATGCGCTGAACGTAGCGCCAAACGCGATCTTTGCAGACGACCTTGATATGCCTTCCCTCGCAAACGCTCCTGCAACGCCGGAGGCGGTCGATGAGGTCCGACAGTGCCGGGCGTGCTCCGATCAGGCGTATGCGCGTGGGTTGTGTCATGTGCACTACCGGATGTGGCGAGCTGGCGATGCTCACTATGACGCGAGCGATCCGCTCTACCGACGCCTGACAGTCGATGATGCTCTGAAGATACGAGCGCTGTACGCGACCGGTACATATTCCTATCGGGCTCTCGCCCGCGCATACGGCGTCTCGCACATCACTATTCGGGATGTCATTCTGCACAAACGATTTGCATGAGCGGAGCAGGAATTTTCTGTGGTGCGCGTTACCAGTGAAGTTCTCCTCGTAGTCGGCAGGCAGGGACCACAACCGCAGCAACTGGCGCTAATCGCGGGAAGAATCCTGACTTGCTCCGATGTACCCGGCACGGCTGGTTCGCCCAGCGGCGCCGTAACCCACTGGGCGATAGGCGAAGCGACACCTCGGGGTCCACGCGGACTCCGACGGCTCCTGGTTACGACCACCCGCGTTAAGGGGTGGCAACCTCTGCGATTGCCGTCTCAAGTTGTGTTGCCGCGGCGGGATTTTGCGCGTAGGCGATGTACTCGAATGTCTGGGTGCGGGCGCAGTCTTCGGTAGCGATGATGCATCCGGTTCGGGTGCCTGGATCCCAAGCGAGATGATGTTCGTTTAGTTTGCCTGCTAATTCAACGAACGACAACGTAGTTGGTACGTGATTCTTGCTGACGATGGTGATCTTGTTTGCGTAGGAGTCGCCGTAGAGCTGACGGGAGATGTGGTCGATGTGAGAGCAGCCACCGTAGCGTCCATTGAATTCGTTGACCAGAACTTTACCGTCTTCGGTGACCAGCCCGTCGACGTTAAGCAGGCCTGCGTATCCCATGTGCTGTGCATGATGCGCGAGACTATTTGAATAGCAGCAGAATTGAGCTGCCTGCACCTGAGACATGCGGTCCGACGGGATTTCAAAGCCGTTCCACACGGGCTCCATGCGCATCCGGCCGAAGTTTCGAAGCTCGGGACTGCGGTGGCCGTCGGGCACATAGAACTCTGCGTAGTACGACTCGGCGTTCGCATGATATTCCTCGACGACGAAGCTCTGGTTCGGTGTGCTCCCGCCGCTCTCGTTGCCCCAAATCATCGCTACAGCCGACTCGATGTCGTCGTCACGGGCTCCGCTGTCGACCTCGATCTGCGTGACTGTCCCGATGCCAGGGCAGGCGCGTCCCCGCACGTAAATCAGGGTATTGCCGTCCCCTCCTGCGGCCGAGTTCATCTTGACGATCACTCGACCCGTTGTGGTCAGAAGTCGTGAGATGGTTGCTGCCATCTCTTGCGGCGTGTCGACCGACGTGCCCTCGGGCTGTGGGATACCGAGCAGCTTCGCGGTCCGTTTGAAGACCGACTTTTGGTTGAGCTCGATCGCTCCGCCGCCGCGGACGAAGGCCGTGTCGTCAATCGGACGAGCGCTTATCGCTTCGGCGAGGCGGCTGACGTTGGGGTCATAGAGGTAGGCAAGCACTTCTGCGGTTCCGTCGCTGTTCTTCGCCCACTCGACCACCTCGGACATGACAGCAGGCTCGAACAAGTTCGTCCTGGTCAATAGTTTCGGTGTTGCGATCGGCGAATCGGCCGGCGATATGACCGTCACGGTGGCGGCATCCACCCCTGTGAGCTGTGCTACGTAGCTTAAGAACTCCGGCGTGGCCGGACTCGGCAGTACAAGGGCGCAGTGATCGGCCAGGTACCACGCGAGTCGGTTGGCTACGGCTGAGTCGGTGCAGAGCGTGGCCCAGTCGAGTCGCTCGGGAGCGGTGTTCATGTACTCGCTGTCGACGTTGCCAATGATTATCCGTGGCATCTCGCTGCCCTTCTGGATGGTGTCTTGCTGTGGGTGGATTGCATTCGAATCGGCGTGCTGGCTAAACGAACGTGCGTTCGGGGCATCGTTCAAATCGCCTGCACACGAACCTGTATCGGGCCGACCTGGAGCCTGCGCGTGGTCCGTCGCCGCTCGTGTTCTGTGTTGACGTGTTTGCTCAACTGTTCTTAGTATTCATGAGCGTCACCTTCTAATCAAGTGAATGGTGACGTACCGTGACTGCAGATGGATCACCAAGGGGGGCGTTCTAGTGGGGATTGGAATATTCGGCACCGGATTCTCGGTGCCATCGAGGATCGTCGGCAACGACGAGATCGCACAGTGGTGCCAGGTGAACGGACAATGGGTGGTAGAGCGCACGGGGGTGCGGCAACGGCGGTATGCGAAAGACGATGAGCCAACGTCAGTCCTCGCCAGCCAAGCGGGTCGCCACGCTATGTCGATGGCAGCAGTATCAGCAGGCCAAGTCCATACGATCGTCGTTGCGACGAGTACTCCAGATCAGCAATTGCCTTCGACGGCAGCTCGTGTCCAGAACAACCTCAACCTCAACGGCACCGCCGCCTTCGACGTTAATGCTGTCTGCTGCGGATTCCTCTACGCCTTCGTGGCTGCGGCTGGCGTGTTGTCAGTTGGGGGCGAAGCGTCGGAGACTGCGCTGGTGATCGGTGCCGATACGTACTCGCGCATCATGAATAGAGGCGATCGTAGGACGGTCTCACTGTTCGGTGATGGCGCGGGGGCAGCGGTAATCGGCTCCGTACCAGCTGGTTTCGGGATGATCGGACATTGCCTCACTTCCGACGGGTCTTTGGCCGACTACGTGCAAGTCCCGGCCGGCGGTTCGGCTCACCCGCTTGACGCGGCGTCACTACAACAAGGGCTCGACCGGTTCCAGATGAACGGCAAATTAGTCAAAGAGTTCGCCTTGGTCGCTGTGCCAAAGGCGGCTCAACAAGCCTGCGATGAGGCAGACCTTCAAATGGGCGATGTCGACCGAATCATCATGCACCAGGGCAACGTTCGTCTCGTTGAAGCACTGACCGCCGAGTTGGGTGTTGATCCGCGGCGAGTCGCCGTGACAGCGGACCGTTTTGGCAATACCGCCTCGGCTTCGGTACCCATGACATTGGCAGTCGAGCATGCGCGATCCCCGATTTCTCGGGGCGAAACAGTGATGATGCTCGCAGTCGGCGGTGGAATGACGACAGGTGCGGTGATCCTGCGATGGTACTGATCCTGAAATCTACAGACACCGGCCGGATACCGCCCCATGCCTCCACGCCGACTAGCGACCGGCGACTCACCGTGACGTCGGCCCATCGCGCCTACCTGACGACGACTTGCGGTCGGACCATCTTCGACGGTTGCTCGGGCGCCATCAACGTCAACCTCGGGCACACGCATCCAGACGTTGTCAACGTCATGTCTTCCCAGGCGGCGGATCTCCACTTCGCCTGGCGCGGGCTCTTTTCCAGCGCAGCAACAAATGAGTTGCGTTCCCGGCTGACGGCGGCAACCAATGGGGCGATGACTCACCACCTCCTGGCAAGTTCGGGTTCGGACGGACTCGAACAGGCTTTCCGCGTGGCCTGGACGTACCACGCTCGTGTGCGGCATCGCGGACGTGCATCTGCAACCCCGAGGACTCAGCTGCTTGCGGAATGGCCGTCGTATCACGGTATGTCCAGCGGCGCCCTGGGCGTATCTGGGCATCCGGTCCGGCATCGGTCATTCGGCGACATGGACCGCTACACGGCTCCCGAATGGGTCCGCGCACCGGAGAGAATCGGTGCGCGGGCATCGGCTCAGGCATGGCGGGGTGCCATTCACCGCGCCGGGGAACGCCTCGCGGCCGTCGTCGTCGAACCTGTCGGCGGTGCCGCCTCCGGCGCGGCTCCGCAGGAGCCCGAAACGCTGAGAGCCATCCGCGAGGCGGCCAGCGATGTCGGCGCATTGGTCATAGCCGATGAGGTGATGACAGGATTTGGCCGAGCCGGCGCCCTCTTGGCATCCGCAGACATGGGCCTCGACGCCGACATCGTCGTCGCGAGCAAGGGTCTGGGCGCGGGATACATGCCGATCGCAGCCACGATGGTACGGGCCGCAGTAGGCGGCGTGCTGTCCGACGCGCCCGACCTCGGCACGTTCGGCCACACCATGGCAGAGAGCCCCGTCGCTGCCGCCGTCGCCAACACCGTGCTCAAGATCCTCGATGAGGAGGACATCATCACCAACGTCGGTGCCACGGGTCGACGGCTGTCGGACGGCCTGACCGCCATCGCCGAGCACACGCCGTACGTCGGACCACCACGCGGGCGAGGCCTTCTGCACGCGCTACCGGTTCTCGGCGACAGCGCATCCGATACCGCGTCCTTACTTGTCGGACATTGCCTCACACACGACGTTGCCGTGTATCCGGCGGGAGTCGACGCGCGCTCGGCGTCCCTGCTGATCGCACCACCGCTGAACAGCACGTCTGGCGAGGTCGACGACCTACTCGACCGCCTTCACCAAGCCCTCACGACCTTCGAGCCAAAGGAGAACAACCAATGAGCATCGATCACGCCCTGAAGAGCCGATATACGGCGGTGGCCGAGGCGAGCGTGGCCAAACGCGCTCAAACACATTATGAACAGGGAACTCTCGACCTCGAGTCGTGGCGCGAGCTCGCTTCGGAGGGTCTGTGGCGGCTGGCAGTTCCGAAGCGATTCGGCGGCGACGGCGGAACATGGTGGGATTTCGTGTCGGCATTCGAGGGCATCGCAGTCGGCGGCCGCGATCTCGGTTTCGCCCTCTCGCTGGTCGCACATGCTGGCCTGATCCGAAGCATGCTCACCTTCTGCACGGACGACCAGATCAGGCACTATTTGCCGATCCTGATCGAAGGCGGCGTCGGAGCCACGGCCCTGACCGAAACTCGCGGTGGCTCCGACGTAGCGCGCGTTGAGACGTTCGCTCAAGAAACGCCAGATGGCTACGTGTTGACCGGATCGAAGGATCACGTTACCCACGGTCCGATCGCGGACCTCGCATTCGTCCTCGGGCGCGTCCCGTCGCTCGGCGACCGCGATATCACGCTGTTCGTCGTTGATATGCACGCCCCCAACGTCGAACGAGGATTAATCGAAGACATGGCGGGAAACCGAAGCAGCCCGACGGGTCCCTTCACTCTCGACGCAGTACCTCTGCGCCACGACGCCGTGGTCGGAACTCCAGGCGATGGGTTGCGAGCCATCTACCAGACGATCAGTTTCGACCGGTTGCTGTATGGCGTTCTCGCGGCGAGCTACCTCGAACCTGTTCTCCACGAGGCGATTGCGTTCAGCGCCAAGCGCGAGGCATTCAAGCACCGGATCATCGACTACCAGTACATCCAGCAGCGCCTCACCGACATTCGCATGTCGATTGATGTGACAAGATCCATTTCCTACACCGCCCTCGATGCCCTGATTGCCGAACATCCCGACGCGAACCGATTGTGCTCCACCGCGAAATTCTACGGTGCCGAGACCCTGCGGTCGGGAACTGAGCACGCCCTGCGGATCCAAGGCCACCTCGGATACATGGCTGGCCCCACCGTCCAACGGCTCGTCGATGCATACGGCTGCCTGATCGCCGGCGGCACCGCCGAGATGCAGCGAAAGAACATCTTCAACCAGATGCACCGTCAATTCACCGAGGAGGCAGCATGACCACGACAAGCGGCACATTCACCATCGGAGCGCAGGCGACGATCACCCACAAGGTCACACCCGAGGATTCGGCGAGTGCTTGGGGCAACGAACTCGACGTCCTGGCAACCCCAGTCCTACTGTGGCTCAGCGAAATCGCAGCAATGAAGGCGATCGAGGGTCAGTTGCCGTCCGAATGCATGACCGTCGGCGCGGCGCACGACAGCGTCCACCAAGCCCCGACGCCGACCGGCGACACCGTGACGGTCACAGCCCAACTCATCGAAATCGGGTCGCGCACGCTCACCTTCGAGGTACGGGCACATGACGCAAAGGCCGCGATCCTGCAAGGAAGGCACAAGCGAGCGGTGGTCAACGCCGAGGCGTTCAGCACCAAAGTGCTCGAACTGGCATCACATGTGGGTCACTGATTGGACCGTGCGCGATAGGTACGGGCCTTTGCCGCCGAGCCACATCCACGGCCCCGCGGAGACGGACTCATCGCGCACCAGCGACGACGGTTGTTGCGGGATGAGTCATAAAATGCCCATCCACAGTCGAGGCAGGTCCGCAGTCGAGGCAACGTGCCGCCCGCTGCGGCATCCAGCACCAAGGACATGACGCGACTGGATGCCGACGCAGCAGAGATGAATTCGAGTTGTCCGTTCCTGACTGTGATCGTCGGCGGTTGCTCGATGAGAAGCGCGTCGAACTCGTGCGGGTCGCCATTAACCAGGGCCCGAATGGCGTCACGGACCACACGTAGCTTGCGTGCTTGTATCCCTCTGCGCGGGAAGGGGACTACCTCGAAGTGGTTGTACCAGAATTCTCCGTCGTCAAGCCACGATGACAGATCATCACGAGGGATGCGCGTGTCGTTGGGGATGTGCCAGCTGTTCAACAGCGTTCGAACATCCTCGAGCCCCTCGGGTGCACCGCTGCGCTCCGAATCCTCAATCATCCCGCATTCCTTCCTGCCGGGTCTTCATCGACCTGCAACGAGACGTTACCAACGTAAACAATGAATGGTAACGTAGAAAGCGAGTGACATGTCTTACCGACATATGCTGACGTCCCGCGCTGTTCTGACGTGGGCGCTGGCGACAACGGGTACTCGCCTCGCGGTGTCAACGGTGCCGCTGGCGTGCGTGCTGCTGGCGGCCGACGTTGTCGACAGCTACGCCATCGGCGGCATGATGGCAGGTGGCTACGCCGCCGGTGAGGCGCTGCTCGCGCCGATCATGGGGCGGCGCGCGCAAGAGGGACGCCTACGCCGTGAGCTAGCGGTGGCGGTCTCCGCCGAAGCGATCTTTATCGTCGCCACGCTCTCGGTCATCGCCTGGAGACCAGGATGGTGGCCGCTGGCCGTCGCGACCATGGCGGCTGCCGGCGGTGTGGCCTCCGGGGTGCCAGGTGCACTACGCAGCTACATCGCCTCGGCGACCGATGTGACGATGCGCGACCAAGCGCTCAGCATCGACAACATCATCAGCCAAGCGTGCTGGCTAATCGGCCCCACTCTCGCCGCCCTCGGCGCTGCTGTCGATCCTTGGGCGCCGCTTGTCATTGTCGCGGTCGGGCTAGTTTTTACGTTGCCAGCGCTAGCGCGGCTCACCGGAAGCCCTCGCCACGATGACCTCGGTGAAATGCGGACATCTCCGATTCGGCTTGCACGCACCTTGCTAACTCCAGTCGTGGTATCGGCGGTGATCATGGCAACGCTGGCCGCACTTGACGTGCTCCTACCCGCGCACATAGCAGTCAGCGGCGCTCCGCAAGTCCTCTCTGGTCTCATTCTTGCCGGACTGGCCGCTGTCAGCATGAGCGCCAGTGCGATATATGGCATGCGGCGGTGGCCTGGAACGCCCTGGATACATTCCCAGGCGGGGATTCTGACCATGGGAGTACTCATGACCATCATTGGGCTGAGTGCAGAACTTCTGTGGTTAAGCCTGGCGCTGTGCGTACTGATCGGCGCCGCCGAAGCGCCGGCACTGCTCGGCCGAAACATTGCGCTCACCACGCAACTACCCGAACGCGATTGGACAGTGGGATTCAGCCTGCTGTATTCCGCTGGCGGCATTGGGTACACCGTGGGAAGCACGGTCGCCGGGCAACTCGTCGACCGCATGACAGCCGCCTCGGCGTTCGCGACCGTCGGAATTGCCGTCCTGGCCGCCGGGACTGTGGTGACGGCCGCCGAACACCGGTCACAACGAACCCAACGACATCGCTCGACCGCCGAAGCTGGCGCAGGCCCGGCAGCGGTCTAGTTCGGGCTCGACCGGCGACGAAAGATTGCATTCACGGCACGCTTGCGACTGCAGCACCCGCACTACAGTTGTCGAGCGCTGTGCGCGTGGCTACGTGGACTGCGCAGCCAATGCGGCGCCAAGGTCCCACAGTCGAGCGGCGTTGTCCCGGTCCAGGGCGTACGCCGCGACACCGCTGAAGTCATCGGGGCGAGCGGTGACGACGCGCGCTTCGTTGCAGTCTTCGAAGTAGCGCCCGCTGATCCCGTCCACCAGCGGCGATGCCGCCAGTAGCACCGACGTCGCGGCCCCTTGCTCGATGGTTTTGCGGCGCTCGACCGGGGTCCGCAGGCCTCCGGTGTGTTTCTGGAGTCCGGTCGCGACCGCGCCGGGATTGAGGGCGTTGCCGACGATGCCGTCCTCCCGCCAACGGTCACTCACCCCGACAGCCAGCAGGGCGTCAGCAGTCTTAGACTGGCCGTACGCCGTCCACGGGTCATACGGCCGGAAACGGTAGTCGACGTCGTCGAAAACGACCGGCGACAGCAGATGTCCGCTGGAACTGACCGACACGACCCGGGCGCCGCCGGCCGCCCTCAGCGCGGGATGCAGTCCGAGGGTGAGCGCGAAGTGGCCGAGATAGTTTGTGGCGAACTGCATCTCGCGTCCGCTTGGAGTTCGCGACAGTTCGGGCAGTGCCATCACGCCGGCGTTGTTGATCAGCATGTGCACAGGCCTGTCACCGATGCGGGCGACGAAGTCCCGCACCGATTCAAGATCGGCGACGTCCAGAGCGGCCGGGGAGACGGCCGGATTGCCGGTTGATTCGGTGATCTGGTCCGCGACCTGGTGCCCTGCGGAGAGCCGGCGTACTCCGAGCACGACCTCGGCGCCTGCGGCCGCCAACGCACGAGCGGTCTCCACGCCAATGCCCGATGTCGCGCCGGTGACGATGGCGCGGCGCCCCGACAGGTCGAGACCTTTCAGGACATCGGCAGCGGTCGTGTGGAATCCGAACGCCGTTGAGAAAAGTGTCATCGATCAGCCTCCGTTCGCCGCGCGGATCGCGGCGTGCATCGCCGCGACCACATCGTCGGTCCAGACCACGCCGTGCGCGAGATATGCGTAGTTGACCAGCGCGGCCTGATAGCCATCCCCCCACTCCGGGTGGCGCGGGCCTGCGATGGCGTCGCGGACGACGTAGACCTCGAAGCCCTGTTCGAGGAGATCGCGCAGGTGCGATTCGACGCACATGTTCGCGAGCATTCCGCCCAGAAGGACCTTGTTGATCCGCCGTTTGCGCAACTGCAGCACCAGATCGTTTGTCTGCGAGCCGAATACCTTGTGTGGGCTGACCACGACGGTCTCGGGGTCCTCGATGTAGGGCTTGAATTCTTCGAGCCAGTCGGCTCCCGAGCCGGGGAGCCCATCAAGATTAAGTGGACCCGGCCGGTCGAACGTGCCGGTTCGCAGTTCGTCGGCCTCCAACGCTCCGTTGAACAACCAGCGGTGGTCAGTGGGATAGAAGTAGTGCGGCGAGATGAACATCCCGAACGACGCCGCATGCGCCGCTTCGAAGATGGCGAGCATATGCGCGACCGTGTCGTTCTCGGTGACACTTGCGCCGGTTGCGGCCCAGTTGATTCCGGTGGGACTGAGCACGTCGTTCTGCGGATCGATGAACACGACGGCGGTGTCGCTAGGGTTCCAGTTCATGGGGTTGACTCCTTCTGGTGGGGCGGCGTGACCGGCCGTCGCTCCTCGATGATTGCGCCGCCTGCCCGCGATGTCGTCAGTGTCTGCCGCCATCGCGGCCACCCGCTGACACCCATCGCCTCTACCTGCTGGCAGGCAGAGGTGCCGTCAGGTGTTCGGCAGCACCACCACTTTTCCTGCCGCGGTGCCTGTTTCGACCATCGTGTACGCCTCATTGACCTGATCGAGGGTGAACGTCGTCGAATGCAGTCGCGGGACCAACTGCCCTGCCTCAGCCAGCGCCGCGGCTTGGGCCACGATGTGGCCGTGGTGTTCACGGCCTTCCCCGGTCAGCAGTGGCATCAGGGTGAACACGCCCGAATAGCTCGCTCCACGAAAGGACAAAGGAGCCAGACTGTGCGTGCCCCATCCCAACGCGCTGACCACGTGGCCGCTGTAGCGTTTGACGGCGGTGAACGAGGCGTCGAGGGTGGCGCCACCCACGTTGTCGACCACGATGTCGAAACCCTTCCCGGCGGTGTGCGCATCGACGTAGTCGTCGACGGTGGTTGACGTGTAGTCGATGGGCGTCGCCCCGGCCTGCCGAATCACCTCCTGGCTCGACGGGCCCCCCGTGGCGAATACCTCTGCGCCGCGGGCAATGGCGAGCTGTACCGCGAGGAAACCGACCCCACCCGATCCGCCGTGGATCAGCACCTGTTGGCCCGCCTCGACACCCGCACGGTCGACCAGTCCCTCCCAAGACGTGATGAAACCCAGGGGGAGGGCAGCGGCTTGCTCCATCGACAGCGCGCCGGGCTTGCGACTGATCAGCCGCGCATCGACAGCGGCGAGTTCGGCCAGTGAACCTTGCACGCCGCCGACTCCTCCGGTCATGCCGAATATCTCGTCCCCGGCGCGGAATCCGTCGACCTGGGACCCCACCGCTTCCACCACGCCGGCGATATCGATGCCGAGGACGGCCGGCGGGTCCATCTTCGCGTGCGCGGCTTCGCCTCGGCGGATCTTGGTGTCGAGCGGGTTCACTCCACTCGCCATGACCCGCACCAAGACTTCGCCCGGGCCGGCAACCGGATCGGGGATCTCACCGATCTGCAGCGGAATGTTGTATGCGGTCAGGACTGCAGCGCGCATGAATCCTCCTCGTGTTCGGCCGCCATCACTGCCCCGGCGTTGGACGCGCCGCCGGCTATCCGGTCGACCAGGCGGTGCAATCGCACGGCGTCACCGAAGGTTGGGGCAACCGTAGTGCCTTCGTCCAGATCGTGGGGGAATCCCAGACCGATCACGGTCTGCACGCCGGCGTCGACGGCCCTCGACGCCAGGTACTCGGCCTGGGCCGGATCGACGCCGAGCGGCCATTCGCTGAAGACCATCTTTCCGCGGCGACGGCTCGCGCCGGGAGATCGCTGTGGTCGGGCACTTCCACGGCGACGGCACGCAAGTCGTACTGCGGCAGCGCTCGTAATGCCGGAACCGGCAGCCCAGCCCGCGCCCCTGATGCCGACTCCGATGGGTTTCATGGCAGGCCGCTTAATCGAAGATGAGGACGAGACGGCCACGGATGCCGCCGTTTTCGAGCGCGCGGTGTGCCGCGGCGGCATCTGCGGCAGGGTAGGTCTGGGCGACCCGCAGCGTGACTTTGCCCTGCTCGGCGAGCACCCTCAGGCCGTCGAGCTTGTCGGTGGCGTGGGTGTAGTCGGGGACCCAGACGTCGCGGACCGCGATGTCGCGTTCGGGATGCAGTGTCGAGGTGCCGCGCTCGCCGGGGCGCCGCACGATGGCGATCTGACCGCCGTCGCGCAGCGCGGCCATCACGTCGTCACCCTGCAGTGCGGCGTCGACGACGGCTGCCACCCCTTCTGGATGTGCCTTCCGAATCCGCCGTCCCACGCCAGGTCCTCGCGTGACGATCTCGTCTGCGCCGAGTGCGGTGACGAGCTGCTCGTCGGCGCGGGCGGCGTCGGCGACCACCCGGAGCCCGTCAGCCTTGGCCAGTTCTACGACGTAGCCGCCGACGGCGCCGGCTGCGCCCGTGACCGCCAGCGTCTCACCCGGTGCCAGGTTCAGCACGTCGAGCGCCCGCCGGGCGGTCAGCCCGTTCATCGGCAGGGTGGCGGCTTCGGCGTGACTGCTTCCGGCGGGCGCGGCGGTGACCTGATCGGCGTCGACGACGACGTATTCGGCGTAGGCGCCGCCGGATTCGTCGATCGGCATCATGATCGCCATGACCCGCCCGCCGATGGGGACGTCGACGCGCGCGCCCGGGCCGATTTCGTCGAGGATCCCGGCGACCTCCATCCCCGGGCGGTACGGCGCCGACAACGTGCTGGCACGCAGCGCCTCGTCGATGTCGCCGATCCGCAACAGCACGTCGGCAGGGTTGACCGTCGCGGCGTGCACCCTGATGCGCACTCGACCGGGACCGGCATGCGGCTCTGCGATGTCGACTTGCCGCAGCACGTCCGGGCCGCCGTATTCGCTGACCACCACTGCTCTCACCGTGTCGCCTCCTAATTGGGGAACGTTCCCCACTTGTCGGAACGTAGGATCAAACGGGGAAGCATCCCCAGATATTTCGCCTGACGATCGAGGAGTTCGTGGTGCGAGCCGATGCTCAGCGCAACCGGACCGCCGTGCTGGCCGCGGCCGAAGCGGTATACGCCGAGCAGGGCGTGGAGGTGTCGCTGAACGAGATCGCGAGGCGTGCCGAGATCGGCAACGCCACCTTGTACCGGCATTTCCCGACGCGGGAGGCACTGTTGTCCGAGGTGTATGCGGGGCATCTCGAGCGGTACTGCGCCATCGCCGAGGATGCCGCGCGGGCCGAAGATCCCGTGGCGGCGTTGCGGGACTGCGTCACGGCAACGTGCGAACTGCAGGCCACGAATCGCGGTCTGGCCGACCTGCTGGCGTCTCTGCGGCCGTTGTCTGCGCACGTCGAGGAGCTGCGGGCCCGTCATCACCGTGCCATCACCTCGGTCTTCCGGCGCGCAGTGCGCAGCGGCAGGGTGCGCACAGACGCCTCACCCGTCGACTTGGCCGTGCTCTTGATCGCCAACGCCGGCCTCATCCATCGCACCGTCGACGACGCTCCGCGGTCGAGCGCCCGCTTGGTCGGGTTGTGGCTGGCCGGCCTGATCTCCCCTGGACATGTCGAGGTGCCGCGACCGCCCACCGAAGCCCAGGCCCGTCGAGCGCTACACGATTCGGGGACGCGGCTGCCCCCGTACAGGGGCCCTGCCTAGGTTTGCCCGGCACCAATGTGTCGTACTCTCGTCCGAGCGTTTGCCCTGAGACGAAGGAGTCCGTGTGCAGATCGATCCGGCGGCGACCGCCTGGCTGCTCGCCAGCACCGCGTTGGTCTTGTTGATGACCCCCGGCCTGGCCATCTTCTACGGCGGCATGGTCCGTTCCACCGGTGTGCTCAACATGATCATGATGAGCTTCATCGCCATCCCGGTGGTCACCGTGACCTGGCTGCTGGCCGGGTACAGCCTGGCCTTCGGTGCCGATGCCGGCGGTGGTGTGATCGGCAATCTGGACCATCTCGGGCTGGCCAACATCGACCTGGCGGCCGTCCGGTCCAATGTCCCTGAGCTGCTGTTCGTGACGTTCCAGCTGGCATTCGCCATCCTGACCGCCGCACTTGTCAGCGGCGCGATCGCGGACCGGGCCAGATTCTCGGCGTGGATCGTGTTCCTGCCGCTGTGGACGCTGCTCGTGTACGCCCCGGTGGCGCACTGGGTGTGGGGGCCGGACGGCTGGCTGGCGGCGTTCGGCGCCTTGGACTACGCGGGCGGGTTGGTCGTCGAAATCGTCTCGGGTGCCTCGGCTTTGGCGCTGGCACTGGTGCTCGGTCCGCGGATCGGGTTCAAATCCGAGGCGATGCGCCCGCACAACCTGCCCTTCGTGCTGCTGGGGGTCGGCCTGCTGTGGTTCGGCTGGTTCGGTTTCAACGCCGGCTCGGCGTTCGCCGTCGACGGCAAAGCCGCGGTCATCTTCCTCAACACGCTGGTCGCGGGCTGCCTGGGCATGCTGGGCTGGCTTGCGGTCGAACGGGTTCGCGACGGCCGTCCGACCACCTTCGGCGCGGCCTCCGGTGTGGTGGCCGGTCTGGTCGCCATCACGCCGTCATGCGGTTTCGTGACGCCGATCGGCGCGGCCGTCGTCGGTACCGCCGCGGGTGTGGTCTGCTCCTTCGCCATCGGGTGGAAGTTCCGGGCCGGCTACGACGATTCCCTGGACGTGGTCGGGGTGCACTTCGTCGGCGGTGTGGTGGGCACTTTCCTGATCGGTCTGCTGGCCGCCGAGATGATCTCCGGTGGTCCGCAGGGCCTGTTGTACGGGGGCGGGCTGACCCAGTTGGGCAAGCAGGCGGTGGGCATCGTGGCCGTCGCGGCGTTCGCCTTCGCCGTGACGTACGCGATCGGCAAACTGATCAACGCGACGTTCGGTTTCCGGGTCACCAGGGAGGACGAGATGGCCGGAATCGACTTCACCCAACACGCAGAGACGGCGTATGCCGAAGGCGTGCATGGGCATCAGCACAAGCGGCCCGGCGCACTCTAGCGCGGCCCGTCGACGGCGAACGTGCCCTTGTCGTCCTGGAACACCGCGGTGACGTGCCGGACGGTACCGCCGATCTCCACCTCACAGGTGAAGCTGTCGCCCTTGTCCGCTGCCGGGTTCTTACCGCCGTTGCACCGCAGGGCGCTGATCGTGTTGGCGCCGTAGCCGTTGACGGGATCCGAAAGGATCTGCCGTACACCGGCTTCGGCCTGTGCGACGGTGATGACGTTGGCGGCGCGGAACATCCACGCCCACACGCTCACCGCCACGACGGCGATCAGCACGATGGCGCCGGCGATTCCGCCGAGGAGCAACATGTTCGGGCCCTTAGCTTTGTCCGGAGCCCGGTGCGAGATGGGCGGCTGCGGCGGCAGCCGGTAACGGGCCGGATCGGGGGGCGGCGCGGGCGGCGGGTACGACGGCCGCGGTGGCGGTGCGGCGCCCGGCGCGGGGGCGCCGCCGGGCCGGGCCCACCACGGCTGCTGTGGGTCGGTGGGTGTCGTCATGAGATCTCAGAACGTGGACGCATACTGCTCCATCGATTCGGTGTGCTCGGTGCCGCTGGGTCCGGTGATGGTCAGCGCGGAATTGCGGATCTGATAGCGGGTGCCGTCGATGGGATTGGTGATATCGAAGCCGCCACCCGGTACGGGTACGGCATTGCCGAGCTCGATACCGGCGTTGTCGCTCAGCCGCACGCCCCGGTAAACGAAGTCTCCTGAGGGTGTTTCGCAGATGACCACCGCCGACTGTGCCGTCAGCGCCAATGTCACCGGCAGCTGGCCGGCATCGCACCGGGCCCCGGGGTAGGCGAGGAAGCCGAGGGCGTCGGTGCCCGGCAGGGATGCCCTGGGGGCGACGGTCGAGGCGGTCGTCGTGGCCGAGGCTGCGGTGGTGCGGGGTGGCGTAGTGGCTGCTGTGCGCGTCACCGTCGGCGGGTTCGCGGTGGGCTTTTCGCGATCGCCGAGCGCGAGCCATGCCACGGTGCCGGCGGCCACCACCAGCACCGCGAGCCCGATCGCCGCCAGTGCCACCGCGCGGGCGGAACCCTTTGATGCCGTGAGCTTTCCGGAGACCGGCTGGGCCGGGTTGAGCATCGTGGGGGCTGACGGCGCCGTGGACAACGCGGTCGCCGCGGCGGTGGCGGCGCGAGCCAGCCCACCGGCGGTCGGGCAGCGATGGGCGGGATCCTTGGCCATGCCCCAGGCCACCACGTCGTCGAACGCGGCGCTGATCCCGGGCCGGGCCGCACTGGGCCGCGGCGGCGCCGCGAACAGGTGCGCATTCATCAGCATGGCGATGTCACCGGACGGGAATGGTGAACTACCCGTGAGGAGTTCGTAGAGCAGGCAGGCCAGTGAGTAGACATCGGCCGGCGGGCCCACGGCACCATCGGTGAATCGCTCGGGTGCCATGTATGCGCATGACCCGATGGCCGAGCCGGCGGTGGTCAGTCCGCTGTCGGTGCCGGACCGGGCAATGCCGAAATCCACCAGATAGGCGAAGTCCTCGGGTGTCAGCAGGACGTTCTCGGGTTTCACGTCGCGATGCGTCAGGCCGCCGGCATGCGCGGCGTCCAGCGCGGCCGCGACCTGGGTCAGCACCGCTGCCGCCCGGTGCGGGTTCATCGGCCCTTGTTGAGCCAGCACGGATTTCAGGTTGTGCCCGGACACCAATCGCATGTCGATATAGAGCACGCCATCGATCGCCCCGAAATCGTGCACGGGGATGATGTGTGGCTCGTGCAGCTGCGCGGCGATCCGGGACTCGCGCCGGAACCGTTCCTGAAAGGACGGATCGGCGGCCAGTTCGGGCCGCAGCAGCTTGAGGGCGACCATGCGCCCCTTGACCGTGTCGAAGGCCTGATACACCTCGCCCATCCCACCGACGCCCAACAGCGCGCGCAGTTCGTAGGGCCCGAACGTCCCGCCGATCTGAATCGTCATCAGGAGAACCTCTGGTAGCACTGCTCGGCGTCGCCCTGCAGTCCGGCGCGGTAGGCCAGGATGCGGGTGAAGCCGGCCAGCGCGGTCGAACCGTCGACGTCACTGGCGACCAGCCCGCTGGTCAGCAGGCCGGAGATCGCTTCATCGGTGTCGCCGGCGGACAGCATCAGCGGGCTTCCCGGTTCGCTCATCTTGCTCTGCCCGACGCCCGTCAGGCAGGCGGTGCGCAACGCGGTGGTGGTCGATTGCAGCGGGACGCCGCGGTCATGTTGCAGCGCAAGCACATAGCGTGAGGTGACCATCGACAGCGCGGTGTTGTCGCCTTGCAGGAGCACACCCTGACTCTCGCTGCGCGGTGTACCGACCTCCTTGAGCGCGGGCAGATCCACGCCGATGGTGTTGGTGGCCGGGCAGTAGGACGCGGGCGAGGTGGGTTTGGCGTCCGGGCAGTTCCCCGGGTCCAGGCTCAGCTTCGGCGGGTCGGCGGGCGCGAAAACCTGATTCAACGAGGCCATCAACTTGGTGAGCAGGTCTTCGTCGATGGTGCTGTCGCCGTTGGCCGGTTCGCCGTAGGCGTCATAGGACAGGAACTGCGGCAGGTCGCCCTGGCGCTTCTTGATCTCCGCCATGTTGATGGCCGCGCACTGGTCGGCGTTGCCGCTGAAGCCGATCTGGAATGCGCTGATCCGGTCCAGCGCGGAGCCGTGCGTGTCCCCGGACAGCAGCGCTTCCTCTTGCGTCATCAGCGGATCGCGGATGTAGATGGCTCCGGCCAGAACGTGATTGAGGCCGTCGCCGGTGGACAGGGAAAACCGCGGCGATTTGCCCGAGGCCACCCAGTGCAGATAGACACCCGCGAAACAATCGGCCTGCTGCTCCTTGACCAGGACCGGTGCGCCCTTCTCGACCAGGTGGGCCTTGGCCTGGACGGCATGGCCGAACTCGTGCGCGATGATCCCGACGACGCCCATATCGCCGAAGTACTTCGCCGCGCCCGGGATGAACTGGCCCCGATCCCACGCCATCGTGTCGTTGTCGAAGCAGTAGAACGCGTTGGCCATATCGGTCAGGTTCCCGCCGCACACATCCGGGTTGGCGGCACTGGTGGAGTCGTAGGAGACCAGACCCGACACCGGGGTGAACGTCCCGGTCAGCGCGCCGCCCCAGTTGTGCGACCAGAAATCGTCCAGGTCGTCGACGGCGAGCAGGGCAAGGTGATCGGCGGGACCACCGTCGCTGTTGACGATGGCCGTGCCGGGCTCCGGCGCTCCGGCCCGGGGACCGCTGTAACCGTCTTTGGCCGGCAGGCCGCCGGCCCGGCTGGGGTCATACAGCATCGACACCGCGTGCCCGTCGAGCACCGTCGTGCTGCAACCCGTCAGCATCAGCATCGCGGCCAGCACGCCCGCAGTCACCGTGACCGTGCGTCGCGTCCACCGCTGCATGACGAGAAGGCTAACAAGGCGAACGTCCCGGGGTGTCGCCGTCGCACCCCGGGCGTGACGGCCGAATCAGGCGCCCGGCGCGCGTCCGCAACGGTCCTTGAGGTCCAGCAGCGGCTGCCGGATGGCGGCCAGCTCGTCGTGGGTCTGCGGGTTCTGCGCCATGTAGACCTTGACCTTGGCCACTGTCTGCTCCCGGGTGAGCCCCTTGAGGCTGGAGAAGAAGTCGTTCACGTCCGGGTGGGTGAACAGGTAGACCGAGGTGGCTGCCGAAACGCCGGCCCGCACCTGCTCCAGGTCGCCCGCCGTGCAGTTCGGCGGGTTCGCCGCAGGGTCCTCGTTGGCCAGTGCGGTGGGGATGGCCCCGAACAAGCCGAACAATGCGGATGCGGCGAGAGCGCCGGCGCCGATGGCCAGACGGGTCGATCGGACGTGCATCGTGGACTCCTTTGCGCATGGCGACGCGGTATCGCCGTTCACCAAGTGTGTCCACCCAGGCGGGCCGCCGCTGGCGGCCACAGTCAACTCGCAGGGACTTCGGACAGGGTGCACAGCGCGGTCGTCACCCGTCCGCGGCGCTACTGCGGCTGGTCGTCGACCTTGAAATCGAACTTGACGTCCCCGCCGTCGACGCTGGTGACGGTCACCGTCACCCCGTAGGTCGCGCCCGAGTCGGTGAGCTCGCAGCGCAGCGTCTCACCCTTGTCGCCCTTGAGATCCGCGGGGCAGGTCACCGATTCCGGGGCACGCCCCACCTGCTGGGTGAGTTGATGGGCGATCTGCTCGGCCACGGCGTCCTTGTCGACCGTCTGCACGATGTCGAAATTCACCGTCTTGCCGTCCACGCTGGTCACCGTGACGTTGACGCCGTAATTCTTGGCACCTTCGGCCATCTTGCAATCCAGGGTGGCCCCGACTTGCGCCTTGAGGTCACCCGGACAGGTCACCGAATCCGGTTTGGTGCCGCCCTGTTCGGTGACTTTCTCGCTGATCTGGCTCTGCACCTGGTCTTTGCTCACCGTCGTGTCGCCGACCGAGCCCGAGAACGAGCACGCGGCCATCGTCGCCGCGGCGGCCATCACCATTGGGGCAGCCAACCACCGATTCATCGAGCCTCCTCCAAGACGATGTACAACAATGGCACAGATCGCCGGGGGTGGGCGCTACTCGTAGCGAACGGCAAGCGCTTTGCGATGTCCGGCAGACGAACCGAACAGGGCACGGTTGAGCGTCGCCCGTTTCAGGTAGACGTGGATACCGCTCTCCCAGGTGTAGCCGATGCCGCCGTGCAGTTGCATCGCCTTGCCTGCCACCTGCACGGCGGTGTCGCACGCGTAGGCCTTGGCCATTGCCGCCGGCACCGACGCATCCGCGCCCTCGGCCACGGCGTCCACGGCGGCGTCCACGAGTTGGCGCGTCACCCGGATGTGCACGGCCATGTCGGCGCAGGCGTGTTTGACCGCCTGGAATGACCCGATCGGGCGGCCGAACTGGTGCCGCACGGTCACGTATTCGACGGTTGCCGCCAGCATCGCCTCGGCCAGCCCGAGGCTGTCACATGCGATGACGACGGCGGCACGGTCGGCGATCCGCCGGGCGGCCGGCTCCGGATCTCCGGCCAACTGCCACACCCGCTGTACGGCGGCGCCCTCGGCGTGCACGGCGGCCAGGCGCCGGGTCTCATCGAGTACCGGCCGCTCGGTGACCGTGACCCCGTCAGCGTCCGGCGCGAGGGCGGTGACCACGGGGCTGCCCGCGTCGTCTCGGGCGAGCACCAGAAGCATTGGCGCACAGCCGGCGTCGGGAACGAAATCGGCACAGCCGTCCAACCGGGAGCCGTGCAGGGTGAAGTCGATTCCGGACTCCTGGCCGGTCGGCAGCACGGTGACCGGGCCCACCCCGCCCGCCGCGATGGTCCTGAGCCAGCCGTCACGGGCCTCATCCGGGCTCACCTGCAGCAGCGTGCCGATGGCCAGCGCGGTGCCGAGATAGCCGGTGCGGGAGGCGGCGCGGCCCAGCTCCTCTGCGATGACCGCGGTCTCGGCGAAGGACACCCCGGCGCCGCCGAGGGCGTCCGGGATCTCAAGACCGGTCCAGCCGGCCTGCGCGATCGATCCCGCGTCCGGATCGCCCTTGGTCAGTAGTTCTCGTGCCACGCTGCGTAATTCGTCATGCAGTTCGGCGTACTCGCGGGTCATCAGGACACCACCGGCTCACGGGGCAGCCGCAGGCCCCGTTCGGCGATGATGGTGCGCTGGATCTCGCTGGCGCCGCCGGGAATCGTCCACTCCCACGAGCCGATGAAGTCCAGCACCCAGGCCCCGGACTCCCAGCCGCTGGAGATGGGCTTGGCCAGGATCGTGTGACCGGCCAGCCCGGCGATCTCGGCGCCGAAATCCGTCATCCGTTGCAGCAGTTCGCTGTAGAACAACTTCACCACCGACGCATCGGCGGGCGCCGGGACCGGCGCCTCGACGAACTGGCGGCAGATGCCGCGCAGCCCGGTGATCTCGATCTCGAACTGCGCCAGCCGGTCCCGTACCAGAGAGTCGTCGAGCACGCCGGCGCGGGCGCATTCGGTGACCAGCCAACTGAACCCATTCCCGAGCCGCTCGGCCAGCTCGAGCATGGTCATCCCACGTTCGGCGCCCAGGGTTTCCTGCGCGACCTGCCAGCCCCTGTTCTCCGGGCCGATCAGATCGGCGGCCGGGATGCGGACGTCGTTGAGGAACATCTCACAGAAGTGGGATTCGCCGGTGGCCTGGCGAATCGGCCGCACGTCGATACCGGGGCTCGTCATATCCATCAGGAAGTAGGAAATGCCATGACGTTTGGGTGCTTGCGGGTCGGTGCGGGCCAACAGCAGACACCAGTCGGCGTGTAATCCGCCGCTGGCCCACAGTTTTTGGCCGTTGATCACGTAATGGTCGCCGTCGCGGCGCGCCGTGGTGCGCAGCGCGGCCAGATCGGATCCGGCTTCGGGCTCGGAGAACCCCTGCACCCAGATTTCGCCGTCCAGGATCGCCGGTAGGTGGCGGCGGCGCTGCTCGTCGGTGCCTGCGGCCAGCAGTGTCGAGGCGGCGTGATGGATGCCGACGAACGCCAGCACCAGCCTGGGCGCATCATGGGCGGCCAGCTCGGAGTACAGCACCACCTGCTCGGCGACCGACATCTGCCGATGTGCTCCGTGCGTGCGCAACCCGCCGCCCCATTCGGCCGGCCAGTGCGGCACGGCGTAACCGGCGCTGTGTAATTCGGCGAACCACGCCTTCTGGAAGCGCACGTATTCCGCGTCGCTCACCCCGGTCTGGGCGGCGCGCCAGTCGGTCGGCACGTGCTCGTCACACCAGTGCCGGACCTGACGGCGGAAGTCCTCCAGGCTCATGTGCTGTACAGCCCGGTCAGACCGTGCACGTCCACCACGTCGGCCAGCAGTTCGCGCGTCGCCGACAATCCCCAGGGCAACCGGCGCAGCGGTTGGCTGTACCGCGACAGCCAGGACAACGTCGTCTCCTCGCAGAAGCCCACCGCGCCGTGTAGCTGATGGGTCACCCGGAACACCACGTCGGCGGCTTCCAGCGCGGCCAGTCGCAGCGCCAGTGCATCGGCCGTTGCGCCGCTGCACAGCGCGTACCGGGCCAGCATCTCCAGCCCGCTGCGCTCCACCTCGGCATCGGTGAGCTGGAACTGGACGCCCTGGAAGGCCGAGAGCGGCTGCCCGAACTGCTGGCGCAGGCGGACGTGCGCGACAGTGAGTTCCATTGCGCGGTCCAACATTCCGAGCAGCGTCCAGCACGGCAGCGTGATCGCCAGCGCGAGATCGGCGGCACCGTCCTTGTCCAGGGAGCCGACCTGCAGGGAAGTGACGAACCCGGCCCGGTCGTCGAGGGTGCCCGTCACCTGGCCGCGGTGTCCGTCGGCGGTGACCGTGATCCAATTCCCGTCGATCCCGGCGATGGTGCCCGCAGGGGCGTGCTCGGTGACGACGATCAGTCCGTCGGCGTCGGTCGTGCGGGCCAGCCGTTCGGCCACCGGGTAGGGCAATCCCCAGTAACCGGCGCTGCGGCACAGGGCGGCCGCCGCCTCGGCGGAGTCGGTATCGGTGCGCGGTTCCAGATCCCAGGCGCCCAGGCCATCCAACACCGGGGTGACCAGTGCTGCGCGCGTGCTGGGATCCGCCTCCGCCTGCCGCAGCAGTTCGTCGCCGCCGGCGGCTTCGAAGGCCTTGCGGGCTTGCACGCCGTATTCGGTGGCTTCGGCGCTCAGGTCGATGTTCACGAGGCCGCCATCAAGTTGCGCGCCAACAGGATGCGCTGCATCTCGATACTTCCGGAGGACACCGTCGAGGCCTGTGAGTACCGCCAGTGGTCCTCGACCTCGGCCCGGAAGTGGCGGGAGCGCCCTTCGGGTAACGCGGCGGCGATCTCCATCAGCACCTCGGCGCTGTCCTGGTCGAGTCTGGTCACCGCGATGCGGTAGGCCGCCGAATCTGTGGGGCGTACCTGGCCGGTGCTCTGAAGTGCGACGATCCGGTAGGCCATCAGCCGGGCCCGGCGGCAGTGCGTGAGCATGCGGGCCCACCGCCCGCGCAGCTCGGCGGGCAGCGCCGGCCAGCGGTCGCCCAGGGCGTCGGGTGCCAGTTGCAGGAGCCGTTCACACCGGGCGTAGCGGGCGATCCCGACGCGCTCGAAGGCCAGCACGTTCTGCACCATGGTCCAGCCGTCGTCCACGGTGCCGAGGATGTCGGCGTCGGTGACCCGCAGATCGTCGAAGAAGACCTCATTGAGGTGGTGGGGTCCCATCATGGTGCGGATGGGGCGCACCGTGATGGCGGGGTCGTTCATCGGCACCAGGAAGATGCTCAGGCCGCGCTGTTTTTTGTCTTGCTTGGAGGTGCGGGCCAGCAGAAAGCACCACTGCGCCATCGTCGCGTAGGACGTCCAGATCTTCTGGCCGTTGATGCGCCAGCCCTCGCCGTCGCGCACCGCGGACGTGCGCAGCGAGGCCAGGTCCGAGCCGGCCTCGGGTTCGGAGAAGCCTTGGCACCAGATCACCTCGCCGCGGGCGATCGGCGGCAGATGGGTGCGCTGCTGCTCCGGTGTGCCGAACCGCATGATGATCGGCCCGACCCAGTTGACGCCCATGTATTGCGCGCCTCTGGGTTCGTGATGGGCCCACATCTCCTCGCGCACCACCGTCTGTTCCCACGGCGACGAGGCCCGGCCACCGAACTCGGTGGGCCAGGACATGCACAGCAGTCCCTGCTCGGCCAGCACCTTGCAAAAGCGCTGCGCAATCTCCAGATCGGCCGGGTCATCGGTGAAGGCGCCCAGGTAGTCGTCGGGCACATGGGTTTTCACCAGTGCCCGTAGTTCGGTGCGCAGGGCGGCGGCATCGGGCCCCATGTCGAAGTCCACGGCGGCGATCGTACGACAATCCTTATAAGGATTGCTAGTATTGATTTCGTGCCGACCCCGCAGCGCCGTATCGCCGAGACGGTGGCCGCCGATCTGCGCAACCGGATCCTGGCCGGTGCCGACCGACTGCCCACGCAGGATCAGCTGGTCACCGAATTCGGCGTCAGCTATCCCTCGGTGCGCGAAGCGCTGCGCATCCTGGAGACCGAAGGCCTGGTGACGGTGCGCCGGGGCAGTGTGGGTGGTGCGCAGGTGCACCGGCCGGACGAATCGTCGGCGGCTTATCACCTGGGTCTGGCGTTGCAGGGTGGCGCGGTACCGATCGGGGATCTGGCCGCCGGACTGCAACTGCTGGAGCCACTGTGCGCGGCCGAGGTCGCGCGGCGTCCGGACCGGCTCACCGCGGTGGTGCCCGCGCTCACCCGCAATGTGGATGCCAGCGCGAAAGTGGTGGCCGACGGGGCGGCGTTCACCCGCTGCGCCCGCGAATTCCACGATCTGATGGTCGAATTCACGCCGAATGCGACGGTCCGATACGTGGTGGGCAGCCTGGTGGCGCTGTGGTCGGCGCAGGAGGAGAAGTGGGCCGACGCGCTGGTGCGCCGCGGCGAGTATCCGTCGGCGGCCGAAGCGCGTGGTGCCGTGCGGACCCACCGCCGATTGGTCGACGAGATCGCGGCCGGCCGCGCGGAGGAAGCCGAACGCATCGCGCGGCGGCATCTGGCCGCGACGCAGGAGTTGCTGTTGGAGCGGTTCACCGATGATGTCGTGCATGCGGTTCGTGGCGCAAAGTCGCACGCGGGGCGGCGCTGCTGACTTAGGTTGTCGCACATGGGAGCTGTGATCGTGACGGGTGCGGCGTCGGGTATCGGGCGGGCAAGCGCGGAGGCGCTGGTCGCCGACGGGCGCGATGTGGTGCTGTGGGATATCGCGGCCGAAGTGACCGAGGTGGCCGACGCGATGGGTATGCGAGGCGCCGTTGTCGACGTCACCGATATGGCGGTGGTGGCCGATGCGCTGGAGGCGGCCGGTGAGCTCGGCGGGCTGGTGCATGCGGCGGGCCGGGTCATTCCGGAGCCGGTGGGTGCGTACACCGCGCAGTCCTGGGATGCGGTGCTCGATGTGAACCTGCGTGCGCAGGCACTATTGGTGCAGGCCATGCTGCCGGGGCTGGAGTCGGCCGCCCAGGCCGGGGAATCGCCCGCGGTGGTGGGTATTTCGAGTATCGAAGGGCTCAGCGCCAACCCCTTCATCCCGGCCTACTGCGCCTCCAAGGCGGGCTTACTGGGCCTCACCCGGTCGATGGCCGCACAGTTCGGTCCCCTCGGTATCCGGGTGAATGCGGTGTGCCCCGGGTTCATTCACACGCCGATGCTGCAGATCGCGCTCGACGTCGAGGAGATCCGGGCCGGCTTCGAGCAGGCCGCACCGCTGGGCCGGCTCGGCCGTCCGGCGGAGGTCGGCGCGGCGGTGGCATTCCTGATGTCGGACAAGGCGTCGTTCATCACCGGGACCTACCTGGTGGTCGACGGGGGAGTGACCAGCCGTCACGCCTGAGGCAGGTCGAGGATGCGCCGGGTGACCTTGAGGATCTGCGTGCGCAGCACATCGTCACCCACGTCGGTGACCAGTGGATGCATCACCGCCGCGCTCAGCGCTCCCGACATCACCGCCGCGTTCACCCGGGCTTCGACGCCGTCACCTTCGCCGAGCAGCACCCGGTACAGGCGCTCGATGAACTGCTGGAAGGGCCGGTGCTCGGCCAACAGGCGCACCACCACCGGGTCGAACTGCAGCACGCCGGTGAGGCGGCGCTTCGTCACCGCCATGTCGACGACCTGGACGAGTAGCAGATCGCGTGCCCTGGTCTTGTCGGGCTCGGCCTCGGCGACGTCCAGCGCATCCTGTAACGCGATCAGTTCGGTCTCGGCGACCGCGATGACGATCTCTTCTTTGCTCTTGAACTGGTGGTATACAGCGGCTTTGGTGACGCCGATGGCGTCGGCGATCATCTGCAACGAAGTACCGCTGACTCCGTGCGTGCCGAACAGGTCATGGGCGGCGTGCAGTACGCGGGTCTGCGCGGCGCTGTAGTCGGTGCGGGCCAGCCGGTCGGTCACCGCTCAATGCTAGCCGAGCGGCTAGAGCGGGTGAGGCGGTTGTGAGGTGGACAGGGACCGGGGGCTGCTAGCCCGCGCCCTTGCCATTGTCGACGCGGTACACCGCGCCGTGGACAGCAGAGGCGGCATCGCTGGCGAGGAAGGCGATGACATTGGCCACCGACAGCGGCGACATCATCCCGCGCGGTGCTGCGGTACGCATGATCAATTCGAAGTTCGCTTCTTCTGGCGCAGTGAACTTCTCGATCTGCGGGGTGATCATGCCCCCAGGGCATACGGCATTCACCCGCAAACGGTCTGCGGTGTACTCGACGGCAAGTGCTCGGGTGAGCCCGATGAGTGCATGTTTGGCCGCGCAATAGCCGGCCGAGTAGGCCTGGCCCTCGACGCCGGCGATCGACGCGACATTGACGATGCTGCCACCGCGTTCGAGCAGGTGCGGCAGCGCCGACCGGCACAGATAGAAGGGGCCGTTGAGATTGACAGCAAGGTCACCTTCCCAGTCATGGTCGGTCATCGACTCCGTGCGCCGCATCTGATGCTGTCCGGCGACATTGACGAGGACGTCCAACGCCCCGAACTCACCGAGGCACTGTTCGACTGCTGTCCTGCATGCGTTCGGAGACGTGATGTCCAAGGCCGCGTGCGAGCCACCGTGAACGTTCGCGAACACCGATGCCAGTCGGTCCCGATCGCGACCGATCCCGAACACGGTCGCGCCTTGTTCGGAGAACAACCTCGCCGTTTCGGCCCCTAGTCCAGACGAGGCGCCGGTGACGAGGGCGATCTTGCCGTGCAAAGCGGTCATCGATGCTGATCTCTCTTTTCGGTTCTGCGTGGTTGTCCAATGCCGGGAAGGCGATCAGCGGAGGTCGGCGGATTCACTTGCGCGCCGGATGTTCTCGGCGACCTCGTGCTGCCAGAACGTGTTGGCGTGAGTTGTGTCGACTTCGAGTTCGAAGCGGTCGGTCATGTCCGGTGTCACGTCGGCGAGGTCGACGTAGAACTGTTCGTACCACCGACGGTGTTGATAGACGGGCCCGTCCTCTTCGGTGAGAAGAGGATTATCGATGCGTGCCTTGTGCTGCCAAATGCGGACGTCGTCCATGAAGCCTTCGCCGAACGATTTCGCCATTGATTTCGCCAGTGCTGCGGCCTTGTCGCCGGTTAGGCCTGGAAGGTTCTGAACGGCGACACCCCACTGAAGCACGAAGGAATCGTGGGTAACCGGGTAGTGGCAGTTGATCAGGGCGACCTCGATGGTGAAATTCGGGGCAACGTCGTTGTGCAACCAGTTGATCATGTAGGAAGGGCCGAAGTAGGTCGCTTCGGATCTCAGTTTGGTTCCCTCCCAGAGCTTCTCAAAATTCGGCGTGGCGTCAGGACGAGGATTGGAATCCATGAATTGGGTGGCGGTGTGGCCTTCGATGACGTTCTTGAAGTATGTCGGGTAAGCGCGGTGAACGTAGAAGAAGTGCGCCATGTCGACGTTGTTGTCGACTATCTCCCGACAGTGCGAACCCTCGATCAGGAGCTTGTTCCACACCCACGGTGACCAGACTCCGCCGGCGTATCCCTCGATCTCGGGGGGAAGGAGCTCCGGTGGTGGGGATGACCCCTCGGGGTCGTGCCATACCAGGAGTTGGCCGTTGACTTCTCTGGTAGGCCAGCGTCTGGTGCGGGCGAGGCGCGGTGTCCGCTTGGCGTAGGGAACCAGGGAGCACCGTCCTGTTGACCCCTGCCAGCGCCAGTCGTGGAATGGGCAGGCGACGGAGTCCCCCTTGACGGATCCTTGGGAGAGATCGCCGCCCATGTGGCGGCAGTACGCGTCCAGTGTGTGAAGTTCGCCGGCGTCGTCTCTGAAGATGACGAGCTTCGTGCCGAATGCGTCGACACCGTGCGGGGTGCCGTCGGAGAAATCGTCGGCGAGTCCGAGGCAGTGCCAGCCCCGAGCGAATCGCTCCATGGGCTTACCCGTGTCGATCTCCCGGACGTCTTCGTGGCCCGCCATGTGTCCCCCTTGGTCGTCTGCTCGTCGTCCGCGGCGTTCCCGTCCGTCATGCACGTTAAGCGATATTGCTTAATAGTTCAACGCACGCACTTAAATGACCATGCTTGAATGGCTTCATGAGCACGCCTTCGGACCAGCGCGACCACCCCCGTCAGCGGCTGCTCTTGGCAGCGGAAGTTCTGATCGCAGAGCGCGGCGCGGCGGTGCCGTTGCGAGACATCGCCGTAGCTGCCGGTCAACGCAACAATTCAGCAGTCAACTATCACTTCGGGTCTCGCGATGGCCTCATTCAGTTCGTCGTCGACGAGCGCACCGGGGCGATGGAGCAGCGGCGCGGTCGCCTTCTCACCGAATCGATCGGCACCGATCTCCACCTACCCGAACTGGTGCGGATTCTCGCCGAACCAATGCTGATCACGCCCTACGAACAGGGATCGACCCACTACGCGAGGTTCGCAGAACAAGTCCGCGGGCATCCCGTCATCGTTCAGTGGTTGCGTGGAAGAGGGGAGTGGACGGCCACCAAGAAGCTGACCGATCTCATCGCCGCGCAGTTGACTCATCTCTCGGTATCCGCACGGCGCCGCCAGATCGGGGCCATGAGCACACTGCTGTTTGCGCTCGCGGCGGACCGTGAAAGAGCTCTCGCCGAAGGCCATTCGGCACTGTCCCACGATGAGATCATCGCCATCCTGACCAGTGCCTTGCGCGCTGACGTCGCCGACGTGCGTCCGGCCGGGTCGGTTCACACGCAGGCAGCGTCGTCACGCTGAGTTGCTGCCGGCGTCGGCGTGACGGCCACACACCGCGTGATGCCCGCTCGACCAGTACTATCCGACACCGGCCGAGAACAAGTCTTGGACTGTTGAGACGCTGGGGATTCACGTCATGACCCCGGCCGCGGAGAGTGAGGGTTGGCATGGCAGGCGATGATGCACACTTCTACCGGCCCGCCGACGGCACGGGTCTGCCGCATGACCCGTTCAATGCGATCATCGGACCGCGCCCGATCGGCTGGATCTCCACTCATGATGCCGGTGGCATACGAAACCTGGCCCCGTACAGCTTCTTCAACGGTTTCAACTACCACCCGCCGATCATCGGGTTCTCGTCGATCGGCTGGAAGGACACCGTGGCCAACGTCGATTCCACCGGCGAGTTCGTGTGGAACCTGGCGACCCGCTCATTGGCCACCCGGATGAACGAGACGGCAGCCACCTTGCCGTCCGAACAGGACGAGTTCGTTCGTGCCGGTCTGACGCCAGTGCCCTCAACCGTGGTTTCGGCGCCCCGGGTGCTCGAGAGCCCGGTCAACTTCGAATGCAGGCTGACGCAACTGACTCGGCTTCAACGAGTCGACGGCACCGAATTGGACACCTGGCTGGTACTCGGGGAGGTCGTCGCGGTACACATCGATCCGAGATGGCTCGACGACGGCATCTACAACACCGCCGGGCCACAGCCCATACTGCGTGCCGGCGGTCCCGCCGACTACGCCGAGGTCAACGCTGACGTGATGTTTAAGATGACGCGACCGGCCTGACCCGAGGTCGGTCACGCCGGGCCCATCGAAACACCACACAGCATCATCGCTGCAATTGCCGCCTTCATCGCGAGGCCTGTTCTTCTGCGCGTTGCGCGGTGACCGGGAGATAGAACTTCGGTGGCGCCAGGGAGGTGGCGTCGTCGGTGGCCTGATACACGTACCGATCGGGCCGGACGAGCAGATAGCGGGTGTCGTTGACGCTGAACGCATCCCAGAGTTGACCGGTGGGGTCGCCGAGTTCGCCGTCGCCGACCACCGACGTACCGGGTCGGATCGTCAGGAAGCGCGCGCCGATTCGCTGCCAGGTACTGAGATGCGCGGCGGTCATTTCGTGGCGAGGATCGACGTCGAGGCCGAGAATGCTCCAGCTGGTGCCGAGTGCCTGATCGACCTGGAGCTGCTGCGCCTGCCCTATTGCCACCCGGGCCGGGGCCAGCAGATAACCCACCGGAAGCCGTTTGCGCGGAACCGTTGCAAGACAACCTGGGCCCAGTGGGGTGGGTTCGACAACCTTGCGGGTTATTGCGGTGGTCAGGCCGGGCACCCGGCCTGCTGCCCGCAGCGCGAAATCGCGAATACGCGCGACGGTGCGGTTGGGTGGCATGACCAAGCGGCCGAAGAAGATTGCACGGTTGGTCATGGCGTCGTGGTGGGGTTCACGTTCGCTTTGGTAGGTGTCCAACAGGTCGTCGACCGCGTGGCCGGCAAGCACAGCATGGAGTTTCCAGACCACGTTCGCCGCATCGCGGAACGCGCCGGAAATGCCCTGGCCGGCGAATGGTGGCATGACGTGGGCGGCATCGCCCAACAGCAGCACCCGGCCGTTGCGCCATTGCTGGGCTTTACGGACGTGGAAGGTGTAGGACCAGGTACGTGCGATCTCGATGTCGTCGGCGGTCACGCCCTCCTCGGCGAGCATGCGCCAGACGTTGTCCGATTCGAGCATTGCGTCGGCGTCTTCGCCGGGATTGATCCGCCACTCCCAGCGGTAGTAACCGCCGGGGCAGGGGCAGCGCACCCCGGGCCGGGTGGGGGAACATACGAAGTCGAAATGCGGACCACGATGCAGCGGCCGCTTTGTGCGCGCCTGCACATCCATCCACTGCTCGGAGTAGGACTTGCCGGCGAACTCGATGCCCAGCTGTTTGCGCATCGGGCTGCTTCCGCCGTCGCAGGCCAGCACGTAGCGAGCCTGGACCAGACGGTTGGTGCCCTCGGCATCCTCGACCCGGAGGGTGACAGCTTGGTCGCCTTGGTCGACGAAATCGGCGGTCCACCCGGCGAGCACCTCGACATGCGGCCATCGCGTGAGTCCCTCGCGCAGTGCGTGTTCCAGTAGCGGTTGGTGGAAGAAATTGGCTACCGCGTGTCCGGTATGGCGGGCGGGCCCGGTGGGGCCGGTGATGAACGGTTTGCCGTTGAGACCGATGAAGCGCGCCGTCACCCCGAGGTGCATATGCGCAGTGACCTCTTCGTAGAGACCGAGATTCTCGATTGCTCGCAGTGCTTCGTCGTCGAGTGCGATCGCGCGTTGGCGTTCGAAGATGGCGAGATCCCGCTCGACGACCAGTGTTCGCAATCCCAGCTGGCCGCACGCATTCGCCGCGGCGGCGCCTGATGGGCCCAGCCCCACTATCACCACGTCATAGATCGCGGATTCTGTACCGCCGTCGGCCGTCGGCCACTGGTGAGGGTTCATGGCTGTCCTTCAGTCCAGCGGAAGTACGGAACCACCGCGAGCAGGTCTGCGACCCGCCTGGAGGTCGCCATTACCGTGTGATCGGGTCTGATCAGTGCCGCGCCGGTGCGGCCGCGGCGTAACCATCGGGCCAACGCGGTACCGGGAGCGGCGAAATACGATGTGGCACCGCGCTGTTCGATCAGCGATTGCTGGCCCGACGTGAGCGGTACCGCGGTGATGAGCGCGAAACCTGGACCCAGGGCGTCATCGACCCGGCGGCCGTCGGGCAATGCGGCATTCGGGCACAACGTACCGGTCAGTGACCGGGGGCCATACCGGCGTTGCACAAAGAACGAGCGATGCAGCGCCGGTGTCGATGAGTCGACGATCCGATTGCGGACACCCGGGATCAGGTTCAGCCGTGGCACGGCGATGCGACGTAGCACCGTGCCCGCCCTACCGCCTGCGGTCATGAATCTGCCGACAGCCAGGGCCAGTCGAACCATGGCTCGCGCGTGCGGCTTTCGCTCTGCTTCATAGCTGTCCAGGGCGATCGGCGGTAGGTCACCGGACAGCACACCAGCCAGTTTCCATGCGAGGTTGTTCGCATCCCGCAGCCCGGCGCCCATGCCCTGCCCGATGAAGGGCGGGGTGAGATGAGCGGCGTCGCCGAGCAAGAAAACGTTGCCTCGGCGCCAGTGGTCGGCGAGCTGCGCGCGGAAGGTGTATTCGGCAACCCGGATGAGTTGAAGCTGGTCGTCCCCTACGGTTGCCGTCCACGGCGCGATCAGCGGCTTGAGCTTGGCCAGGTCGGCGAACTGCCCGGCGACCTCTTGGTCGAGCAGCTGGAACTCCCACCGGTAGCGGGCATCTCCGATACGCATATAGGTCCCGGCCCGTGTCGGATCGCAAACCTGGTGGACGCCCTCCCACTGGCCAAGATCTGCGGTGGTTTCGACATCGATCACCAACCAGCGCTGCTGGAACCGCAGGTCATCCATCCGCGACCCGATCGCCGAGCGCACGAAGCTGTTGGCGCCGTCGCAACCCAGCACGTAATCCGCGTCCACGTACTCGGTGGTGCCGCCGTCGCGGTCGCGGTAAGCGACCCGGATCCGGCCATCTGCCCGTTGTTCGACACCGGTCACCTCGGAGTTGCCCCGCACTTCGATACCGGGGTAGCGCGCGAGGTTCTCCCGCATGACGGCTTCGAGCCGGGGTTGGTCGAACATGTTCGCTTGCGGAAAGCCGTTGGTGCCGGGGCGGATATCCCTGCGGAATTCGGCC
Organism: Mycobacterium sp. BMJ-28; assembly: GCF_054404835.1. Taxonomy (NCBI): domain Bacteria; kingdom Bacillati; phylum Actinomycetota; class Actinomycetes; order Mycobacteriales; family Mycobacteriaceae; genus Mycobacterium; species Mycobacterium sp. BMJ-28. The sequence goes on from NZ_CM136783.1 coordinate 1,657,422, forward strand.
AGGACGCGGTGGTCGTGGTCGCGCAGTTGCAGTCCGTGTGCCGGCCGGGAGATGGCCGCGAACTGTTCGGCGATGCCCAGCCGCGCAATGATGCGGTAGACCTCGTCATCCAGGTGTACCGCACGTGGTTGCGGATAGACCCCGTCCCAGCGGTCGAGCACGAGACTGCCGATGCCGTACTGCGCCAGCAATGTCGCCACGGTGGCGCCGGTGGGACCCGCGCCGACGATGACGATGGGTGGTCCCGCAACAGCGTGGTGCGAGTTCACGTGCGGATGCGCAATCACCTGACTGAGCTCACTGCGTGGCGACCATGCGATAGGTCACCGCATAGCGTGCCAACACGCGGTCGATGTCATCGCGGTGGGCCGGATCGGCAATTTCGACGCTGACCACCGGCGCTCCGTCCTCGATCAGCGCGTGAACGGAGACGCCGGGCCATCCGGACAATGCATCGGTGAAGACCTGACGGGCGGCATCGGCGCGCAGGGGCAGTTTGTACGGTTTGCCGATCGCGGTGACCGGCAACGCGTCCAGGATGGTCACCTTTCGGGGTGCGGCAGCACGTTCACCGACCTGGGTGGCGGCCCACTGCGTCAACTCATCACCGCTGACCGTGGACCCGGGATGCAGCGTGACGTAGGCGACCGGCAACTCGCCAGAATGAGCGTCCGGTGCGCCGACCGCGGCCGCGGCGGCGACGTCGCTATGGGTGAGCAGTGCGTCCTCGATCTGTGCGGGGTCGATGTTGTGCCCGCCCCGGATGATGAGGTCTTTGGCGCGGCCGGTCAGGTACACGAAACCGTCGTCGTCTACCCAGCCCAGATCCCCGGTGTCCAGCCGTCCACCATGGAGAGTGCCGCGCCCGTCGAGTTGCAGCCCGCGCTCGCTGCGGCCGGTTACATAGCCGGCGAATACGGTTGGCCCGTCGATGATCAACGTGCCGATCGCGCCGGGCGGGAGATCTTCCAGATGTCCTTGCTCAGTGACCCTGGCTGCGGTGATGTGTTGGTAGGGTAGGCGTTGGCCCACCGAACCGGGGCGGGGGTACTCACCGAAACTGCGAGCGCTCGCGCACGTCGCCTCGGTGAGCCCGTAACCCTCGACCAGGGTGATGCCGGTGTGGGATTCGAAGTCCTTACGCACCGCAGGCGGGAGCGCAGACGCGCCGACGACGGCGATCCGCATGCTGGAGATGTCGGCGTCGACCGGGCATTGAGCCAGCACCGCATAGACGGTCGGCACCGCGCTCATCGCCGCGATCCGATACCGCTGAACGATCCTCCAGAAGTTCGCATACAGAGCGGGATCGCGGTATCCGAGCGGACCTGCCCACACCACCTGCTGGCCACGCAGGAGCGGCGCGAGCAAGGTGATCACCAACGCATTGACGTGAAACAGGGGCAACGCCGCGAAGACGACCGAATCCTGGTCGAGGACGGTGTCGGCGGCGGCCACCATCCAGGCGTCGGTGACCTCATTGGCGTGGGTGTGCGCGGCGAGCTTCGGGGTTCCGGTAGTGCCGCCGGTGTGGAATATCGCTGCCAGGTCGCCAGGTTGGGGTGGCTCGCCGTCGAAGACTGCACCGTCGTATCCGGATGCCATGACCATCAGATATCCGACGGTGACGTCGGCCAGCGTGGGTGCCGGCTCGGTCGCCGCCGTGCCGGTCGGCGAAAGCAGCAAGACGCGGTCGATCAGACCGCTTTCGGCCAGTGCTTTCGCCAAATCCCAACTCGCCGTATCGAACCCGGGTGACGCGCTGATCACGGTACGGGCCCCGGACCGTGAGACGAGCTCGGTGACCTGCTCGGCGCTGAGCCCGCTGTTGATCGGTGCGGCTATCCCGGCCAGCTGCGCCGCCAGGGTTGCGGTGATCAATCCGTCGCAGTTCGGGGACAGCAACGCGACGACACTGTCGCGCTGTATCCCGGTGGCACGCAGGAAGTTGGCGATTCGGCGAACGTCCGTGGCCAACTGACCGAATGTCTGTGACGGGCCGTTCTGCCAGCGCGTGGCGTCCGGCAAGACGGTCACCGCGGTGGCGCCCGGCCACCGGATTGCCGCCCGCTCCAGGATCTGAAATGTCGAATCCGGCAGGCCCCGTTGGTGCAGCGGCATGCGCTCGACGTCGGGGAGGTCAGCGGGTCCGGCGTAGCGCGGCCACAGCTCACCGGTCGTCATGCGTCGACAACCGTCATCCGCTGGCTGCCGAGATCGATCGCACCGTCGTCGGTGGCCACCGACGACGTGACGACGTCGCCCTGCTTCAGGTACTTGGGGTTGGACGCCTGACGTTTGAAGAACGCTTTCCACTTCACCGCCGGCGGCAGCAACGCGCCGATCATCTCGATGGGTTTGGGCGGTGCGCTCAGCGCCGTGCCGGCCGGCGTGCCGGTCAGCACCAGGTCGCCGGCGGCGAGATCTTGGAACCGGGCCAGCGACTGCAACGCGGCCAGCGGCCGGTAGAGCATGTCACCCTCGACTACGGCGTTTTGGCGCTCAGCGCCGTTGACACTCAACCGCAGACGCAGGTCGCCGAAGCGGGCGAGCTCATCGGGATCGAGGAGGACGAGTTCGGGTCCGACCGGGGTGAAGGTGGGGTAGGACTTCGCCTCGTAGAACTGAGTCTGAGGCAATTGGATATCCCGCGCGGACACATCGTTGGTGATGACCAGTCCGGCAACGTAACTGGCGAGCTCGGACGCTGTCACAGCAGTACCGACCGGTAGATCGCGCCCGATGACCAGGCCGATCTCCACCTCGTAGTCGAGGAACCGCACATGCGCGGGCTTGACGATGTCGTCGAACGGGCCGCTGATGGACGCCGACGATTTGCGGAAGAACGTCAACGGGATGGTCTTGGGATCCATCCCGGAATCTCTGACGTGGGACTCGAAGTTGGTCATCTGCGCTACCACCCGGCACGGCCGGGTCACCGGTGAGAGCAGGTCCAGACTGTCCACCGCGACGGTGTCGTCGGTGACGGCGGCATCGATCGCGGCACGGTCGGCCAACAGTTGCGCGGTGGTGGTGGCGGAGGTGGCGATCTTGGCGGCGCCGCCGGCGGTCTTGACCCACCAGCCGTCGGAGGTGCGCAGGATGGAAATGCTCATGAGCGGGCAACTTTCAGTAGGCCGATGAGGCGGTGGACGTCGAACTCGTTGCGCTTCGGCAGAGCGGTGAGGATGGACAGGGCTTCGGCGCGGGCCGCGCGCGGGCTGGTGCCCAGAAAGTCAGCGCTCACCGGTGGACCCCACTGCGACAAGCCGCTTGCGGTGAACGGTGCCCACCCGGGTTCCAGGGTGTTGTCGAACATGTCGCCGTCGGCGAAGTGCTCGACCAGGAAGCCGTCGGGATCGCGCCAGTAGTCGAACAACTGGCTGCCCTGGATATGGCGGCCGATACCCCACGACCGGAAGTAGCCGCGCTGGCGCAGGTATTCCCCGCCGGCTGCCAGCGCGTCCAGATCGCTGACCTGATACGCCGAATGCACGTAGCGGTTTGCCGGCCCCAACGCCATGGCCAGCGTGTGATGATCGGCGGGCTCGGTGCCGCGGTCGCAGCGGATGAAGCTCATGGCCGGGCCGCGCTCGCGTTGGCCGGGGAAGAACAGGAAATCGCTGACGATCATCCCGAAGTTGTTCAGGTACCAGTTCAGTGCCTCGGCGTATTTCGTCGACTGCACGACCACATGACCGAGGCGCTGCACCCGGGCCGGTGCCCGGGGTGGCCGCTGGACGGCGTTGATTCGGACCACGTGGTCGCCGGTGTTGAACAGCAGCGGCGTCTGCGTGGGGAGCTGGGGGAGATCGTGGGTACCCGCCACGACCCGAACGGGGAATCCACTCGGATCGACAAGTCGGACCGCTGTGCCGCCGACGCTCTCGGGCAGCGGTTGCACGGGCGCGCCGGTCTTGGCGGCGAGCCGTGCCACGTCAGTTTCATCGGCGGCACGGAAAGCGACGCCGGTGAAGCGAGACTTCTCGCCGCGCCGCAGGATCACGCACGGTCCGCTCGCATCCGTTCCGCGCAAATGTAATTCATCGGGGGTGCGCAGCGTCGTCTGAAAGCCGAAGGCACGGGCGAAGGCCTCGGCACGCACCAGATCGGGTTTCTCGAACTCGAGCCAGGCGATGTCGCGGATTTTGATGGTGGGATTCTTCGCACGCCCGACGAATTCCCCGGGCAATGCACCGTGCTCGCTGTGCAGATCGCTGTGGCTACCAGCCATGTGCTGCCCACTCCTCCCATATTCTGATGAAATCGTCACATACGACGTAATGCTCAGTCAAGAAGAGTGACGATATCCTCAGAAATGAGTCGGCTGCTAGATTGAGCTTCTCTTCGAGTTGGGCGGGGTCGTGATGAGTGAGTTGGTGGAACCTGGCATCAGTCGGGTGCAGCGACGAAAGCAACGCACCCGCGCCGCGCTGATCGGCGCCGCGCAGAAATTCATCGCCGAAGGCCGGCTCAGCGTCCCCGTGCTGGACATCACCCAGGCTGCCGATGTCGGAATGGGTTCGTTCTACAACCATTTCGACAGCAAGGAAGACTTGTTCGCCGCCGCGGTGGCCGAAGCTCTTGATGCGCACGGCGCGCTCTTGGACGTGTTGACGTCCGATATCGAAGACCCCGCGGAGACGTTCGCTTGCCGGTTCAGGCTGACCGGGCGGCTGTTCCGCCGCCGCCCCCAGGAGAGCCAGATCCTGCTGGCCAATGGTGTTGCGTTGTTGACTTCGGACCGCGGATTAGCGCCCCGCGCGCTGCGCGATATCGAAGCCGCCGTCGGCGCCGGGCGGTTCACGGTCGAGGATCCGCACTTGGCATTGGCCATTGCCGGCGGCGCAATCATGGGATTGGGCGCCCTGCTGACCAGTGACCCCGATCGTGATGACGCCCAAGCCGCCGATTCCGTCACGGCCGACGTGCTGCGACTGTTCGGAATGTCCGCGGCGGATGCGGCCGAGGTCTGTTCCCGCCCGCTTCCCGACCTGGGTGCGATCACGCCGCCGCACTCGGCGGCGTGAGGTCAGGACCCGCGTAGCGCCGCGACCGGACATACGTCGATGGCATCCCGCGCGGCGCCGGCGAGGCCCTCGGGCACGTCGGTGTCGGTGAACTCATTGACCAGATCTCCGTCGTCGTCGAAGGAGAAGATCATCGGAGCAGACTGGGTGCACAGGCCGTGCCCTTCGCACCGGTCCTGATCGACGATGACACGCATGGCTCGTCCTTCCTAGGCGGGTACCAGCTCCAGCGGCAGTCGCTGGTAGCGGTGAATGATGTTGTTGATTGCCCACGTCGGCGAGCCGGTGAGGTTGATGCGTTCCACCCGGGCGACCAGTTCCCGCAGAATGGCCGCAGACTCCAAGCGCGCCAATCCCTGTCCGGCGCAACCGTGGGTTCCGTAACCAAAACCCAAGTGCCGGTTGACATCACGGGTGATGTCGAAGGTGTCGGGATCATCCCATTCACGCTCGTCACGGTTGGCGGAGGCGTAGACGACCAGTACTCGCGAATCGCGTGGAATCCGCGAGCCGCCGATCTCCACGTCTGCGACGGCCTTGCGGGAGAACGCCCGCAACGGGGATTCGAGGCGTACGATCTCGTTGACGGCATTTGCGACGAGTGACGGGTCCTCCCGCAGTGCCTGCCACTGTTCGGGGTGGGCCGCGAAGAGGTACAGGGCGGAGCTGATGGCACTGATCGTGGTATCCAGCGATGGGGCCAGATAGTCGATCATCAGCGCCGAGCATTCCGAGCGGGGCAGCTCGCCGGCGTCGGCCGCGCGGAGCACATCGTCTCCCATGCTTCCGGGTAGCACGTCGCGATCGCGAACGACGCGGCGGGAGAATCGCAGCATCGACAAGGCGGTGGGCATGGTGCGCAGCCATTGTCGGTTCAGTGGGCCCAGCGAGTCGAAGGTGGCACCGGCCCATTCGATGAGGTGATCTCGGCCGTCCTCGGGCCATCCCACCAGGTCGGGTACCACCGCCACCGGAAGCGCGGTGGCGACGTCGCGGACTCCGTCGACGTAGCGGCGGGCAACCGCCGCTTCGACGACCGCCGCGGCTTGCCGATCGATGGCTTCCGCCATGGTCCGCAACGCCTTTGGCGTGAGGCGGTGGGCGAGTAACTTGCGTCGCCGGTCGTGGTCGGCGCCATCGCTGTTGAGCGTGGTGCCCCGGGAGAGCCGGTTGGTGAGCGGATTCAGTGCCACACCCTGACCGGAGGCGAAGCGAGTGTCGTCACGCAGCACCGTCTTGCATTCGGCATAGCGGGGTAGTGCGTAGACCCGCTGCCGCGGCAGCCACACCACCGCACCGAGTTGGCGTAGCCGGGCGTAATGCGGGTAGGGGTCACGTATCGCGCTGCGCGCGTAGATATCCCGTCGATACACCGGCGCCTTGGCGGTGTTGCTCATGGCGGCTCCCTCCCTGCGGCGGGTGCGGTGCGGCCCCGTGGTCACCACTACCAAATCAAACAATGACGATTTCGTCAAGTATGACTAGATCCAGTAATGGTGTCACCTCACCCGGCAACGGGAAACTGTGTCCGCGGCAGATTCTTCAACTTCCTCAACGCGCGCACGACCGCGCGGTGCTGCTCTGCCGTCGATGACGAAGTGTGCCGATACCTCGAACGAGGGCGACGATCGCGGGATCGGCGCCCCTGGAGTGGCATTCGCCTCGTGGCGTGGTGAATGTGAGAAGCCGCACCCCCGTCGCCCGAGGGGTTTGGCGAGCCCGGCCAATAGGGTAGTGGGACTAACCGAAGAGGTATGGCCGACGCGGGGTGAGAACATTGAAGAAGCAACTGCGGCGCTGGGCTGCAAGCATTTTGGCGATTGCCCTACTGCCCGCCCTGACCACCACGCTTGCCGGCGCCGGGACCGCGGCTGCGCAATCACGCCCGGGACTGCCGGTCGAGTACCTCCTGGTGCCATCGGCGGCGATGGGCCGCGATATCCGGGTGCAGTTCCAGCCCGGTGGTCCGCATGCCCTGTACCTGCTCGACGGACTGCGCGCCCAGGACGACTTCAACGGCTGGGATATCAACACCCCGGCGTTCGAGTGGTATTTCCAGTCCGGATTGTCGGTGGTGATGCCGGTGGGTGGCCAGTCCGGTTTCTACACCGACTGGTACCAGCCGGCAGTCGGCAACGGCGGCACCCAGACCTACAAGTGGGAGACGTTCCTCACTGAGGAACTGCCCGCCTGGCTCTCGGACCACAAGGGAATCGATCCGGGCGGAAATGCGGTGGTGGGGCTTTCGATGGGCGGTGCGCCTGCACTCACGTTCGCGATCTACCACCCTGACCGGTTCGTCTTCGCCGGCGCCCTGTCCGGGTTCTTGAACCTTTCTCAGGGGTGGTGGCCCACGCTGGTGGGTCTGGCGATGAACGACGCCGGCGGATTCCGTGCCACCGACATGTGGGGTCCGCCGATCGATCCCGCCTGGACCCGCAATGATCCGTCGTTACACATCCCTGAGCTGGTGGCCAACGGCACCCGCATCTGGATCTACTGTGGCAACGGCACCCCGGGTGACCTGGTTCCCGCCGCGGCGCAAGCAAATCCGGGGGCCGGCATCCTGGAAGGATTGACACTGCAGAGCAACCAGAACTTCCAGCAGGCCTACCTCGCCGCGGGCGGCAAGAACGCCACCTTCGAGCTGCCGCCGAAAGGCCTGCACGCCTGGGAGTACTGGGGTCAGCAGCTACAACAGATGAAGCCGGACATCCGGCGCACCTTGGGAATCCATACCGCCTAGCACCTGTCGTCAGATCATTCCCAGCTGCCGCAGGTCTGTCAGGTACTTGCCGATCAGGTCCTCGGTGATGTGCGGGATATCGTGCGTGCTGCCGATTCTCGCCGCACGGACGGCCTCTCGGAACACCGCCGTCGGCGCCACCGCACCGCGCAGCGGCTGCTCGGGTTCACGGTAGGCATCCAACAACGCTAGCGCGGAACGTTGGCGCACACGCTCCGGCAGCGCACGCAACGCGCCCTCGAACCGGGCGAGCCACTCGGTGTGATCGCGCACCCGGGTGATCCGGATGCCCGCGTCGATCAGCCAGTCCACGATGACGTCCAGTGAGACGCCGTCGTCGTGCGGGTTCATCACGTCGTACGACCGGAAGCCCGTGAGGCTGTGGCCGCCGATGGTGGCGATGGCCTCGGCCACGAAATCGGCGGGCAGTCCGTCGTAATGCGCCCGCGGCCGCTCGTCGGAGCCGTCTGCGGCGTAGAACGTGTGCGGCGCGAGTCCGGTGGTCACCAGGCTGATCAGCAGCCGGGTGAAGGCATCGGGCATGTTGACCTGACCGGCGTAGGTGCTGTGCGCCAGGATCAGATCGGACCGGAAGACGCTCACGGGCAGCCCGCACAGGTCGTGCGCCTCACGCAGCAGGACCTCGCCGGCCCACTTGCTGTTGGCGTAGCCGCTGGCGTACCCGGCATCGAGTGGGCGTTCGGAACTGACAGTGCGGATATCACCGTCCTCGGTGAAATCGGGCACCGTCATGGCCACCGCCACGGTGGACAGATAGGTCACCGGCTTGAGCCGCTCACTGATAGCCAGCCGGATCACCTCGGCCGTGCCAACGACGTTGGGGCCGAACAGTTGTCCGTACGGCAGCACATGGTTGACCAGTGCGGCCGGGTGCACGACGAGGTCGACCTCGCGCGCCAGTCTCTGCCAGGTCACGTCGTCGAGGCCCAGATTCGGCTCACCGATGTCACCGGGGATCACCTCGAGGTGATCGGCGGCCAGCGAACCGAACTCATGCGCCAACGCCGGATCCGAGTCGAACACCTGCGCCAGCCTACGCAGCGCAGACTCGGGATCGTCGCCGCGAAGCAGAGTCACCAACCGGCCGCCGGTGGCCGACAGTCGCCGCAGCCATTCCAGCGTCAGGAAGCGTCCCAGATAGCCGTTGGCGCCGGTCAACAGCACGGTGTTGACGCGGTCGGTCACCGGGCGTGCCGATGCCGCGGTGCGCAGCGTGGCGTGATCGATGAACTTGTCCAAAGTGAGGTCAGCGGCAGCCAGGGTGGCCGCGCCTGCGCCGTGCACGCTCGAGGCGGTGGGGCGCTTCCCGTCTGATGCCCGTTCGGATTCCACGTATTCGGCCAGTGCTTTCAAGTCCGCCGACGGTCCGATGATCACGCCGACGGGCACGTCGACGCCGAACACCTCGCCGAGCATATTGGAGAAGCTCAGTGCGGACAGTGAATCGCCGCCGAGGTCGGTGAAGTGTTCGTCGGCGCTCGGTGCGGCGCCGGGCAATCCGAGCAGTACCTGCGCCGCCTTGGTCACGGTATCCAGCACTGGCTGGGTGCCGGCGGCCTCGCGCAGGGCCCGCATCTGATCCGTGCGGGCCTGCGATAGATCGGTGTACAGCTGCTCCAGTCGTTCGCCGTAGTGCTCTTTGAGCCTGGGGCGCAGCAGCTTCCCGACGCCCGACAACAGGCCGTTGGTGGTGGTGAACGGCTCGGTTTCGATCAGGAAGTCGGCGGGCACCTCGTAGGACTGCAGCTCGGTGGCCTGGGCGGTGGTGCGTAGCGCGTCGTGGAGCGCCCCCTTGAGGTCGTCAGGGTCGGGATGGTGGGTGAGGGCTTCGTCGGTCGGCACGATGACCGCCAGCAGCGAGGAACGTTCACTGTTGCCGTAGACGAAGATCTGGCGTACCAGCGGGGCGCCGGCGTAGACGGCCTCCAGATTGGAGACCGCGACGAACTCGCCCTGCGCGAGTTTGATGACGTTGTTGCGGCGGTCGAGGTAGACCAGCCGATCGGGTGCGACCTCGGCCATCACATCACCGGTGCGGTAGTAACCCTCGGCGTCGAACACCTCGGCGGTCACATCGGGGCGCTTGTAGTAGCCCGGTGTCGCGGTCGCCGTCCTGACCAGGAGTTCGCCGCGAGGGTGGGGGCGGTCGGTGCCGAAGTAGCCGAGTTCAGGGACGTCGATCAGCTTGTAGTCCAGCACGGGCGGACGGGTGACGACGCCGTCGCGGGTGACGCCGCCCACCTCGGTGAGGCCGTAGACGTCGAACAGCGGTGCTTCGATGGTGTTTTCGAGAAACGCGCGCATATCCGGCGCCAGCGGTGCGGTGCCGACGAATCCGTTGAGCACCCGTCCGCCGAGTAGATACTCGCGTAATTCGGTTTTGGCGTGCGCGTCGGCTTCTGCGGCGGATTCGCCCTCGGCCCGCAGGCTGTCGATGCGGGTCTGGTAGCGCTGGAAGAGCATGTCGACGACGCGTGGGACCACCGCCAGCTGGGTCGGGCCGACCAGTTGCCAATCTTCGAAAAGGGTGGACAGATCGCTCTCGGGTACGAAGTAGCTTGTGCCGCCTGCCTGGAACGACGCCACCAGGGCGATCCGGCCGCCCAGATGGTTCAGCGGCATGAAGTTCACGTTGCGCACCGGCACGTCGCCGTCGGAGACGAAGCCGCTGGTCCACATCATGGCGAGCATGCGTTCGGTCCACATGGCACCCTTGGGCAGGCCGGTGCTGCCCGAGGTGTACAGGATCATCGCCAGCCGCTGGTCGTCGGCGCCGTCGAAGCCCTCGGGTGCCGGGAGGGTCTGTCCGTGGTGGATCACCTCGGCGAGGATCTCGATGGCGACGTCCTTGTGTGCGAGACGAATGCGGGCTCGGGCCAGCGCTTCCCGGTGCGCGTCGACGGCCGCGTCGTAGTCGAACACGGTCAGCCGTTGCACCGACGGGCTGCTCGCGGCGCATTCGGCGGCCAGGTCGAGATAACGGGCGCTGACGGCGAGCACCCGGGGCTCGGTCTCGGCGAAGATCGGCAGCAGCCGGGACGCCGGCGAATTATGCTGCAGCGGAACCGAAACCAGGCCTAGGTAATTGGTGACCAGATCGACGGTCAGGTAGTCGGCACTGGCGAAGCCGATGGTGGCCACGAAGTCACCCGGGCTGACATGGTCGGGACCGTGGTCCCACGCGGCGGCGATGGCCCGCACGTTCGACCACAACCGGCGATAGGAGATGGTGTCGAAGGAAGGCAACAGTCGCTGCTCGCTGCGGCCGGTGGCGGGATCGCGCACGACGGCGGTGTCCCGGGTTCCCAAGGCCGGCCGGTCCGCGTAGCTCTCGGCGTAGATCCGCAAGATCTCGGCGAGGCGGGTGCCGGGGCGCCGGGCCGACGCCACGGCGGCCGCCGACGGCCGCGCGGCCTGCAGGTCGGCGTCGGTGGCGTACAGCCACGCCAGGCGTTCGGCACGGGTGTCGGTGCGGGTCTCGGTGGTCATATCGCGCCTTTCGCTGGCGGTCGCTCAATCTAGGTATAGTGTACTCAACTCAGCCCACGATAGGACGGCCTACCCCCGATGTAAACTGCGCGGTATACCTCGGCCATGTGTGCAACGCATGCGGCATCGGTCCGGACGGCAGACAATCGAAGCGTCACCGCATGAAACCGAATGCAGGAGGGTGCCCGATGTCAGAGCTGCAGCTGGACAGGTCCGATTGTGGGCGGATCATCAACGATGCGCGTGCCGCCAAGGGAATCACCTGGGCTGAGCTGGCCGCCGCGATCAACCGGCCGCTGGTGTGGACCGTGGCCGCATTGCTCGGCAAGCATCCGGTGGCCGCCGACGACGCGGCGACGATCTGCGCCGAGCTGGGGCTGGGTACCGACGTCGAGATGGCGCTGCGACGGCAGCCGTACCGCATCGCAGACCCCGGGGTATCGACGGACCCCACCGTCTACCGGCTGCATGAGGCGATCGATGTCTACGGCCCTGCGCTCAAGGAACTGATTCACGAGGAATTCGGCGACGGCATCATGAGCGCCATCAATTTCGCGGTGTCGTTCGAGCGGAAGCCCGATCCCGGCGGTGACCGCGTGGTCGTGACGTTCGACGGCAAGTTTCTGCCCTACCAGTGGGGATGACACCGTAGCGGCCGCTCCGGCTGGTGGTTCACTAGCCTGGAGGCGTGGACGAAGGTACGCGCGCGATCCGGTTGCTGGACGCCCAGGACAAGGCCGCCGAACTGTTCGACGAGATCAGCGGGCGTCAGATGGTCCGCGCCGGGATCACCGAGCGGCAACTGTCGGGCGAAATCCGCGATCTGGCAGCCGACCTGTTCGGCGTCACCCGGCACTGGCACAAGCGGATCGTGCGCACCGGTGTGAACACGCTGGAGACCGCCCGCGACAATCCTGCGGATCTCACCATCGCCGAGGACGACATCCTCTTTGTGGATCTCGGACCCATCTTCGAGGAATGGGAAGCCGATTTCGGCCGCACTTTCGTCCTCGGCGACGATCCGCGCAAACTGGCCCTGCGTGACGACCTCCCGCGGATCTGGACGGCCGCCCGGGAGTTCTTCTTCGAACACCAGGAGATCACCGGTGCCGAGCTCTTCAGCCATGTTGTGGCGCTGAGTGCAAGTGCCGGTTGGCATTTCGGAGGGACCATCGCGGGACACCTGGTCGGCCAGTTCCCGCACGAGAACATTCCCGGCGACAAGATCGAATCCTACGTGGCACCGGGGTCCGTACACCCGATGCGTCGAAAAGATCGCTCGGGCAACCAATGTCATTGGATTCTCGAGGTGCACCTCGTCGAGCCCGGCCGCCGATACGGTGGGTTCCACGAGGAGCTCCTCGACCTGCCCGTCCCTACACCGATTCCGGGGTGACCGAGCGCGACCGCAGCCGTGACGGTAGCGGGCGCTGGCGCACGAAGGTCGGCCACCAGAACCACGGTCCCAGAAGCCGGACCAGGCACGGCACGATGAACGACCGGACGATCAGGGTGTCGAGCAACAGGCCGATGCACACCGTGGAGCCGACCTGACCGATGGTCCGCAGGTCACTGGACAGCATGGCCAGCATGGTGAACGCGAAGACCAGACCGGCCGAGGTCACCACGCCGCCGGTGCTCCCGAGAGCGCGAACCAGCCCGGTGTTGATCCCGGCGTGCACTTCTTCCTTCAATCTGGCGATCAGCAACAGGTTGTAGTCCGAACCGACGGCCACCAGAATGATGAACGTCAGCGGCAGAATCAGCCAGTGCAGATGCAGTCCGATCAGGTGCTGCCAGATCAGCACCGACAACCCGAACGCCCCGGCGAAGGAGAAGGCCACCGTTCCTGGAATCACCAAGGCGGCCACCAAACTTCGCGTGATGAACATCATGATCAGGAAGATCAGAACGAATGCGGCGATGGCGGCGATGAGCAGATCGGACTTGGCGTACTCCTGGATGTCCCGGTTGTTCGAGCCCGAACCGCCGATGTAGATCTTGGCGCCGGCGAGGGAGGTTTCCTTCAGGGCCACCTTGATGGCGTCGGGGAACTGCTGGACGTGGTCGATACCCTCCTGTCCCATCGCATTGCCCTCATGGGTGACGATGAGCCGGGCGGCCTTGCCGTCCGGCGACATCATCAACTGCTCACCGGTCTTGATGTCCTCGTTGTCGAATGCTTCCCGCGGAATGTAAAAGAAGTCATCGCTGCGCGCCGTGTCGAAGTCATTGCCGACGTTGATCATGTCGTCGAAGGTCTGATCGGTGTTGTCGGCCTGAATGTTGGACGGGCCGTATGTGTTGACGATCAGCGCCTGCAAGCCGCGCATGTCATTGGCCATCAGCTTGAGCTGTGTCACCATCTGGGGGAGCAGTTTGTCGACGACCTCCAGTGAACCGACCGCCTCTTTGATGTCGCCGGCGAGGCTGTCCACGCTGTCCAGCATGTCGAACAGCGATCGGAAGGCCCAGCACGCGGGGATGTCGAAACAGTGTGGTTCCCAATAGAAGTAGTTGCGCAGCGGCCGCATGAAGTCGTCGAGGTTGGCGACCTCGGAATTCATCTGATCGGTGACCTGCTGCATGTCCTCCATGGTCAGGACCGTTGCGTGCATCTCGTCGGAGAGCTTCTGGGTGAGATCGATCGTCTGGTCGAGCACCGTGATGGTGTGCGCCATGATCTGCGCCTGCTGGTCGGTGTTGCTGTTGGACTGTCGGACGAAGGGCAGCTGCATACCGTTGCCACTGCCTTGGGTGGTGAAAAGATAAGGCAGGCTGGCATGTTCGAGCGCTCTGCCCATCGGCCGGGTGATGCTCTGCACCATCGCCACCCCGGGAAGTCGCATCAGTGCCTTGGCGGCCCGGTCCAGGGAGATGAAGTCCGCCGAGTTGCGCATGTCGTGATCCGACTCGATCATCAGCATCTCGCTGAACAGCTTGCTCTGCGGAAAGTGGCGGTCGGCGGCCTGAAAGCCCTGATTGGCGGGCGCGTCGGTCGGCTGATACGTCCGGTCGTCGTAACTCACCTGATAGGTCGGGACGAAGACGGCACCGAGCGAGACGATCGTGACGGCCGCGACCAGAATCGGTTTGGGCCAGCGCACCACGCTGGTGCCGATCCGGCGGTACACCTTCGCCTTGACCTTGCGCTTCGGGTCGAACAAGCCGAACAGGCTGCCCAGACTCAGCAGGGCCGGTACCAATGTGAGGGCGCCGGTGACGGTGAGCACCATGCTGATTGCCACCGCCGGCCCCATGGTGTGGAAGTAGTTCAGCCGCGCGAATGTCAGGCAGAAACACGCGCCGGCGATGGTCAGCCCGGAACCGATGATGACATGCGAAACACCCCGGTACGCGGTGTAGTACGCGTCTTCGCGGGTCTCGCCGTTCAGTCGTGCCTCGTGGTAGCGGCCCAGCAGGAATATGCCGTAATCGGTTCCCGCGCCCAAGGTCAGCGAGACCACCATGTTGACGGCGAAGGAGGAAAGTTCGATGTAGCCGAAATGCCCGAGGGTCGCGATGACGCCCTTGGCGGCCAACATGAGGACCAGCACCCCGAACAGCGGCACCAGCAGTGTGGTGATCGACCGGTACACCAGCAGCAGCATGAAGATGATGAGGAAGATGGTGACGATGGTGATGTTGTTCAGGCTGGAGTTCGCGATGTTCACCGTGTCGGCGGCGAGCGGCGCGGCACCGCTGACGTAGACCTTGAGTCCCTTCGGCGGGGTGTCTTTCGCGACGGTGTCGCGTACCGCGTTGACCGAGTCGTTGGCCTGGATCTGGCCGATGTCGCCGGCCAGTCGAAGTAATACGTAGGCGGACTTGCCATCCAGGCTCTGGGCCCCGGCCGAGGTGATGGGCCTGCCCCAGGTGTCCATCACATACTGCACATGCGCGGTGTCGGCTCTGAGCCGCCGGACGAGGTCGTCGTAGTACTGGTGGTCCGCTTCGCCCAGTGGGCGGTCGGCCTCCAGCACCAGCATGGTCATGCTGGTGGACGTGGACTCCTGGAACTTCTGGCCGATCTGCAGCATGGCCACCTGAGAGGGCGCATAGTGCGGGACGAGCGGGCCGGCGAGTTCCTCGGCCACCCGTTCCACCTGCGGCACAAACGTATTGGTGGACACGGCGAGAATCGCCCAGAACAGGATGATGGGCACGGCCAGGACGCGCACCATTCGGGCGAAGAACGGGCGGGTGGTCCGGTGTGCGCTCATGCCGACTTCACCCGGCATGTGACGTTCGCATCCTGACGGTCATCGGAGTGCTCGTCGCGCACAACGTCGTTCACCAAGATCCGGCAGCCGACCTGGCCGCCGTGGACCTGGGCCGAAATGCTGCCGGAGACCACCGTGAGCGTGGTCGTCTCGTCGTGAGACCACGGTAAAGCGGTGAGATCTTCCTGGTGAGGATGTCCGTCGATGTCCACATAGGAAACGATTCCTCCGCTGCCGGACGAGCCGTACAACTCGTAGGTCAGCTTCTTCGGGGTGAATTCCGGAGGCGCCTGGGGCAGGTTGACGGCGACGACCGGGCCGGGCGCTGACATCTGGTGGACCTTCCACATGCAGAGCGCGCCGAGGGCGAGTGCCACGACGGCCACCATGGGCATCCACGCACGCGTGAGCACGGTCCTGCCGGACGACTGTGAGCTCACCACGCCACCTTTCGGCACCCGCGGTAGAACGGGACAACAGATCTGATATCAATTTGGTTGATATATGGATCAATAGACACTATCAGCGCTTCGGGGTTGATCGAAGTCCGGCGACTCTGTGAATCGGCTGTCAGGCCGCCGGCTGGGCGGCGACCACCGGTACCTGCGGCACGCGGCGCTTGAGTGCCTTGTTTCGCAGGATCTGGATGGTGATGTTGATCGAGGAGAACATCGGGATCACTCCCAGAAAGGTCCGCTCGGACGGGGTCGCCCCGTGCAGGTGCTCCAGGCTGCCCAGCACATAGAAGCAGCCCAGGCTGAAGATGGCGGCCGGAATCGAGAACGCCAGAAACGAGCTCCGGTCGGCGATGGATTGGGTGGCGAATGCGAGTTCGGGCTCGGTCATCGGCTCCCGGTTGCGCACTTTGTTGAGCATTGCCTTGGTGCCACCGACTTCGTCGCCCAAGGGTGAGGGCGGGCGGTTCCGCAACCGCCGGGTGTGCACGAACATCCCGGTCGCGAATACCAGAAGTGCCACAAATGCGATCACCGCCAGATCGCCGTACGTATTGGAATCCATCACGCTGTTCCTTTGCGCCGCCGTAAAATTCGCGAGCGGCTGCGCACGTGCCGACTCGCCGATGACCTGCAGACGGTACCTCAACTAGCTTGAGATACGGAGGTGCCGGGAAAAAGTCACAGATTCAGGCGTCGGGGAATAATTTCGGAATGCCAGGCGAGCTAGGCGGTGCGGCGATGGGCCGTCGGGCTGACCCCGACCCGAGGTTTCAACGCTCGATCAGCGAATGATGATGGCGGAGGGATAATTTCGCGGAAACCGGTAGAATCGCCGTTCTTCTAGGCCAGGAGGCCAAGGAGTCCGCCGACTTCAATCAGCACGCCGCTGCCCCTTTCGTCGCTGGGGCCCCACCCCAGCCAGACCGCGCGCCACCGCGATGGCGATGACGTAGCCGGCGGTGACCAAGCTCAGCGAGCGCGCTTTACCGACTGTCGTCATCGTCGGAGCCTAACCGTGCCGGTGCGGCCGCTCGCCCGTCGTCACCCTCGGCTGCCGACCCTTGCCGGCGGCTTGAGGAGGTAACCGGCGCCGCGCACGGTGTGGATCATCGGCGGGTGCCCGGCGTCGATCTTCTTGCGCAGATACGAGACGAACAATTCGACGAGGTTGGTACTCCTGGCGAAGTGCGAACCCCAGATTTCCTGCAGGATGTCGGTCTTGGAGACGACCCGGCCCGAATTGCGCATCAGGTACCGCAGCAGCCGGAACTCCGTGAACGACAGGATGACCTTTCGGCCGGCCCGGGTGACCTCAAGGGACCATTCATCGAGAACCAGATCACCGATCGTGAGTAGCCCGATACCGGATTCCGAGAAGGCGGCCGATCGGTTGATCAGTGCGCGAAGCCGCAGCACCACCTCGTCCAGGCTGAAGGGTTTGCCGACGTAGTCGTCGCAGCCCTGTTCCAGGCCGGCGATCCGGTCCTCGACGCTGGCTTTGCCGCTGAGAATCATCACCGGAAGGCCCAGGGTCTCCGCTCGTAGCGCCCGCATCACACCCAGCCCATCGGTATCAGGCAGCTCGGCCTCGAGCACCACGATGTCCGGACGTACCTGCTGCGCGCTTCGAATGGCTGCCGACCCGTCGCCGGCTGTGGCCACCGCCCACCCTTCGTGCCGCAACGCGATCGACATCAGTTCCCGGATGAGCGGTTCGCCGTCGACGACCAAGGCGCGGACCGGATCCCTGGCGTGGTGCCAGTCCGGCTGCCGCGGATCTCGCCACTCGGGGGTTTCAGCAACGGAAGTCACGACAGTGTCCCGCGTAGCGGGAGACGTGCTTGGCCGGCGTCCGGATCGCCGGCCGACGGCGAATGGGGCCCGACGGTCCGATGCGACCGGCGCACGGAAATCCGGGGAGGGAATCCGTGTCTGCGCGTCCCTCGGCGATGCCATGCGCCACCGGCGGCTGGCCTCGTTTCAGCCAGAAGAGAGCATGTTAGGTATCCCGACACACCCTAACAATAGCGGTCTGAACTGGTCTTTTCTCGATTTGAATACTGTGAAGATGCACAGTGTCGCAGATGACGGTCGATTCGAGTGCGACACCGGCGGCCGTCGGTTCACCGGGCGGGTGCGGTCGGGTGCATGAACGCAGCGCGGTCTGGCGGGCAGATTCGGCGACCAGAGTGCCGTGGCGGTCGGCATCGAACCGACGGCCCGGCCCACCTCGCGCTCATCTCGCTCTCACGGCGCGCACAGTTGGCACTCAGCAAAGAATAGTAAAGGTGTGCCCGGCGCTGGGACGCCGCGGCGCCTACGGCGGGCCGGGGCTACCCGGCCCGCCCGGACCTGGGCCTGGGCGTGCGGGCATCCCGGGCCCGACTGGGGGTGGTGCGCCGAAGCCTGGGCCGGGAGGTCGGAACGGTTGCGTCGGTGGTCTGGGCGGCATGCCGGACGTACCCGACGGCCGGCGTGGCCGGCTCGGCTTGTCGCCGGTGGCCGTACCCGGGTCCTCGGGTGTTGCGGTGCGCACCACCCCGGGGGCGTTCGGTGTCGTGCTGGTCGGAGCCGGCTCGGCTGCCGGTGTGGGCGGCGCCGGTGTCGTCAGTGTGGATGACGGACCGGGCAGGGGAGCGGGCGGGGTGACGGGCGCAGCGGCAGGCGTGGTCGCGGTCGTCGACGTGGATGTCGACGTAGATGAGGAATCCGTCGGTGTGAACTCGCGCTGGACCGGATAGACCAGCAGCGCGCCGCCGAGCAATCCGGCGACCAGCACGCCGGCCGCCGCCAGATGCAGCTGGGGGCGGCGCCGCAAGGGTGTGGCCTCGGCGGCCGGGACGACTGCGCCGGCCAGCGGCCCGAGCGCCCTGCGCGCGTAGTCGGCGACATCCGACCGGACGTTCATGGAATGCTCAGCCCGCTCCAACAACAGCAGCGAATGCGCCAGGCGCACGAAGACGTCGGCAAGCGCGTCAGGGTCCGTCATCACCACGTGCGACTGGGCGGCCAGAACGTGCAGATGCTCGACAACCTGCGGGAGCACCAGGTTCAGCACGGTCCCCGAGCTCACCGTCAGCATTGCCAGGAGCGTGTCGCGGTCGGTGTCCAATTCCCTGCGCATCAAGGGGTGGCGGTGAATCGACCACACGGTGTCGACGAAAGCCTCGATGAATCGATCGTCAAAAGATTCGTATTCGCCCGTGCCGGTGAAGGCGGAGTCGAGAACGGCGCGCAATTCACCCATTGCGGCCGCGCGGAGCAGTTCGTTCTTGCTCGACCAGCGACGATAAACCGTCATGTGAGACACGCCCGCGTATTTGGCCACCAGCTCCACGGTCGAGCGTTTGAACCCGAAATCGGCCAGCACACGCGTTGCCGCGTCGAGAATCTTGGCTCCGGTGGGGTCGGGCGCCTGCCCAGACACGCTGCTACCTCTCGTCGCGGACGCTACTGACTTCCGATCCGCGCCGTCGTCCGGTGGCTACTGGCATCCAGGATGCTAGCCGCTGGGCAAAGCCGCCGCACGCAACCAGGACTCAGCTGTGCGGTTCCACAGCATTCGCGCCGACCCACTCAGTCGCTGGCGGGCAGCGGCTTGGCTTCCTTGATGCTCAGCGGGGTGGAGCCGATGCTCAGAGTTCCGGCCCCGGCCTTGGTCACCAGGACTTCGGCGCCGCTGTCGTCGACGTAGCGCTTGCCCATCAGATTGCCATCGGACAGCGCGGCGTCCAGCGCCAGTCCGTCGGCGACGGCGCCGCCGACCGGCACCATGGGCGCCCCACCTGCGCGGAGGTCGTCGAGACTGTCACTGCTGCGCACCACGATCACCTGGGTGTCACAGACCTGGCTCTGCAAGCGGGTGCCGTTCTTGATCATGCTGGCTCCTTACTGACCTCCGGCGGGGCCGGAATTCGGGCATCAGTCAACTCGCTGACGAGTTCGCGGCGCAGCACCTTGCCGGTCGCGTTGGTGGGCAGTTCGTCGCGGAAGACGACGCGGTCGGGGGTGCGGGAGCCGCGCAGCTGACCCCGGACAAAGGATCGCAGCTCTTCCGGATCGGGATTGACGCCGGCCGCCGGCACCACGACCGCGACGATGATCTGCCCCCACTGCGGATCCTCGGCGCCGACGACGGCGCAGTCGCGCACCTCGGGATGCTCGACGAGGACGTCCTCGATCTCGGCCGGGGCGATGTTCTCCCCACCCCGGATGATGGTGTCGTCCGAGCGGCCGCCGATGTAGAGATAGCCGTCTTCATCAAGGGTGGCAACATCTTTGGTGGCGAACCAGCCTTCGTCGTCGAGCACCGAGCCGATGCCGGTGTAGCGCCCCGATACCTGCTCGCCGCGGACGAACAGTTCGCCGGTCCGGTTCGGGCCGAGCACGGTGCCGTCCTCGGCGCGGATCTGCACCTCGATACCGGGCACCGGCCGGCCGACCGAGCCGAGCCGTTTGGCCAGCGCGCCGTCGGATGAGCCGAGCGCGATCCGGTGATCGTCCGGGGTGAGGACGGCGATGGTGGAACTGGTCTCGGTGAGGCCGTAGGCGTTGACGAAGCCGACGCCGGGAAACAGCCCGAGCGCCTTGCGCACCAACGGCAATGCCACCTTGGAGCCCCCATAGGCCAGCGTCCGCAGGGTGGGCAGGGCGGCGTTCTCGGTTTCGAGCACGGTGACGATGCGGTCCAGCATGGTCGGCACGACGGTGGCCGACGTGACGTCCTCGGAGGCCACCAATCGCACCCATTCGCGGGCGTCGAAATGGGGCAGGTACACCATCTTCCGGCCGGCGTACAGATTCGACAGCGCGGCGCTCACCCCCGCGATGTGATACGGCGGCACGCAGATCAGTGCGGCATCAGTGGCGTCCGCGGAGTCGAACTCAACCGTGCCGGTGATATAGCTGGTGAGGTTATTGTGGCTGAGCTCAACGGCTTTGGGCTGCGATGTGGTACCGGAGGTGAACAGCACCACCGCCACCGCGTCCGGATCGGCGAACTCAGCCACCGGCTCGGCGGTGCCTGCCCGGGCCAGGAACTCCTGGGAACCGATCACCCGGTATCCATCGCCGACCGCGTCGCGGTACTCGTCGTCGACCACCACCAGCGGGTCGGGCAGTCGGTCGATCAGGGCACGCAACCCCTGCGCGGACAGCCGGTAATTGAGAGGAGTGAAGGTCACGTCGGCACGTGCTGCGGCGAACAGCAACAGGGGCAACAGCGCACCGCCGGAGCCGACGTAGGCGACGTGGCGCGCACCCGAGGCGGCGATCACGCCGGCACCGCCGTCGGCGAGCGCGCTCAACTCCTGCACCGTCAGCCGCAGATCGCCCGACACCACCGCCGTGCGGTCCGGGTTCGCCGACGACGACATCTCCAACAGCAGCGAAATACTCATGGCTTGTCCACGAAGATATCCCAGATGGGCTCCTCGCCACCGCCGTAGCCGGACAGGTCGGTGATCCCAGCCGCGGTCAGCACGTCGGCATCGATGTAGGTCTGGCCGTTGGATTCGCCGGCCGGGCGGGTCAAGATCTGGACGGCGGCGTCGGCCATGATCTGCGGGTCGCGCGACGACGCCGCCAAGCTGTCGCCGTCGGCCAGATTCGTCACCGCGGAGGTGGCGATATAGGTCTGCGGCCACAGACAGCTGAAGCCGATCCCGGCGTCGGCGTACTCGACGGCCCATCCCAGCGACAGCAGCGTCATGCCGTACTTGCTCACCGTGTAGGTGGGGTGCGCGCCCAGCCAGTACGGGTTCAGGTTCAACGGCGGGGCCAAGGTGATGACGTGCGCGTTCGCGGCGGCCCGCAGATGCGGCAGCGCGGCCTTGGTGAGCAGGAACGTGCCGCGGACGTTGATGTCCATCATCAGGTCGAATTTCTTGGCCGACAGGGACTCGCTGGCTTCGGTCGCTATGGCACTGGCGTTGTTGATCACGATGTCCACGCCACCGAAGGTCTGCACCGCGGTGTCGACCGCGCGCTGCACATCTTCTTCCTTGCGCACGTCGCCCACGACCGCGACGGCCTTGGCGCCCACCGCCTCGACGTCGGCGACTGCGGTGTGGACCGTGCCCGGCAGCTTGGGGTGGGGCTCGGCGGTCTTGGCGAGCAGCACGATGTTGGCGCCCTGCTCGGCCGCGCCGAGCGCGATGGCCAGGCCGATGCCGCGGCTGCCCCCGGACACCACCAGGGTGCGGTCGGCTAGTGGACGGTGCGCGGTGGACATGGGCCTCCCTGAGCTCTTACCTCTTGATGGTATTGCCATTCTCATTTTCAGCAAGTGTCATAATCGCTCATGTACAGGCACGACGCCCGCGCGGGGGGTGGTTTGCGGCGCGCCAGGACCGCAGAAAAGGGTCCGATAACGCTGCACCGTGCATGTTTCCCGCGTGCGGTATTGGCATTCTCATTTTTTGCAAGTACGTTATCCACTGATGAGCGAGCACGTACAGACCCCATCGGGCATCCCGCTGGCGCCCGTCTACGGACCGGGTGACCGTGCCGGCGAGCCGCCCGCGCCAGGTGAGTATCCCTTCACACGCGGCAACTTCGCGTCCGGATACCGCGGCAAGACCTGGACCTTCCGGCAGTATTCGGGCTTCGGCACCGCCGAGGAGTCCAACCAGCGTTACCGGTACCTCCTCGACCAGGGCGGCACCGGACTGTCGGTGGCGTTGGATCTGCCCACCCAGTGCGGTTATGACTCCGACGATCCCGAGTACGGCGAAGAGGTCGGTCGTGTCGGTGTCGCGGTGGACACCCTCGCCGACGCCGAGATTCTGTTCGACGGCATCCCGCTGGAGGCGATCAGCACCAGCTTCACCATCAACGGCACCGCGGCGATCCTGCTCGCGTTCTATGTGGCGGCCGCGGAGAAGAAGGGGGTGCCGAGGGAAAAGCTGACCGGCACCATCCAGAACGACATCCTCAAGGAGTACGCCTCCCGCGGCACCTGGATCTGGCCGCCGACGCCGTCGCTGCGACTGATCGCCGACACCATCGAGTTCTGTGCCGCCGAGGTGCCGCGTTTCAACGCGATCTCGGTGGCGGGCGCGCACTTCCGCGATGCCGGCGCCAATGCCGTGCAGGAGATGGCCTTCACCCTGGCCGACGGTGTGACCTATTGCGACACCGTCGTCGAGCGTGGCCGGATGAGCATCGACAAGTTCGCCCCGCAGATCTCGTTCTTCTTCTACACCCATGGCGATTTCTTCGAGGAGATCGCCAAATACCGTGCCGGACGGCGACGCTGGGCCACCATCGTGCGGGAGCGCTACGGCGCGACCACCGACAAGGCGTCCATGTTTCGGTTCGGGTGTGTAGCCGGCGGTGCGTCGCTGTACGCGCCGCAAGCCCAGAACAACCTGGTGCGGGTGGCCTACGAGTCGATGGCGGCCGTGCTCGGCGGCGTGCAGTCGATGTTCACCGCGGCCTGGGATGAGCCGTTCGCCCTGCCCAGTGAGGAGTCGGCGACCCTCGCCCTGCGCACCCAGCAGATCCTGGCCTACGAAACCGGCGTCACCAAAGTCGCGGACCCGCTGGGGGGTTCGTACTTCGTGGAAGCGCTCACCGATGCCACCGAGGCCAAGATCATCGAGATCATGGGTGACCTCGAGGCGCACGGCGGCATGGTGCGCTGCATCGAGGACGGTTACCTGCAGGGCCTGATCGCCGACGAGGCCTTCAAGATCCATCACGAGGTCGAATCCGGCGAACGTCCCGTCGTCGGCGTGAACAAGTTCGTCGTCGACGAGCCGGCGCCAGATCTGGCGACCTACGAACTGGACGCCGCCGGGCGCGACCTGCAGCTCAAACGACTGGCGCGGGTGAAGGCCGAGCGGGATCCGATTGCCGCCAAACAAGCGTTGGTGGCCCTGTCCAATGCGGCCGAGGGGGACGACAACCTGATGCACAAGCTGATCGACTGCGCCAACGCGTACTGCACCGTCGGCGAGATGGTGGCGGCGCTCAAGGCCGTATGGGGCGAGTTCCAGCAGCCGGTGGTGTTCTAGTGGCCACCCGAGTGCTGGTCGCAAAGCCCGGTCTGGACGGACACGACCGCGGCGCCAAGATCGTCGCCCGGACCTTGCGTGACGCCGGCTTCGAGGTCATCTATACCGGTATCCGGCAGCGCATCGAGGACATCGTCTCGATCGCGCTGCAGGAAGACGTTGCACTGGTGGGCCTTTCCATCCTGTCCGGGGCACATGTCGCGTTGACGGCGCGCACGGTGGATGCGCTGCGCGCCGCCGACGCCGGGGATATCGCCGTCGTGGTGGGCGGCACCATCCCGCAGGGTGATGTGCAGAAGTTGCTCGACGCCGGTGCGGCGGCGGTATTCCCGACCGGGACCGGGCTGGACGCCCTGGTGACCGAGGTCCGGGCACTGACTGAGAAGGCTGGTGAGCCGGCATGCGATTAGGGCGGGCGGAGCGGGGCGGGTTATGCGATTAGGCGTGATGATCGGGGCCGAGCGTGGTGATATGGCCCGCAAGGTCTCCAAGCTGGTGTCCGACGTCCAGTGGGCCGAGTCCGCGGGGCTGGACAGCGCGTGGATGCCGCAGGTGCCCAACGATTTCGACTGTCTCACCATGGTGGCGTTGATGGCGGCGAACACGTCGCGCATCGAACTGGGCACCGCGGTGGTACCGCTGCAGGCGCAACATCCGGTCGCACTGGCACGCCAGGCGCTTTCGGTGCACGCGATGTCTGGCGGGCGGCTGGCGCTCGGGGTCGGGCCGTCGCACCACTGGATCGTGGGTGACATGCTGGGCTTGCCGTACGAGAAGCCCGCGGCATACACGCGCGACTATCTGGAGGTGCTCAACACGGCGATCGCCGGGCCGGGACCGGTTGATGTGCAGAATGATTCGTTCACCGTGCACAACCCGACGGTGCTGGCGGCCGACACCCCGATGCCGGTGTTGGTGTCCGCACTGGGCCCGGTGATGCTGCAGATCGCCGGCGAGCACGCCGACGGTACCTCGCTGTGGATGGCCGACGAGAAGGCGATCGGCGAGCACATCGCGCCGAAGATCAACAAGGCGGCCGCCGAGGCGGGCAAGCCGGCGCCGCGCATCGTGGCGGGCATCCCCGTCACGCTGTGCGCCAACTCCGAGATCGAGGCGGCCAAGGAGCGGGCCAACCGCATCCTGGCCGAGGCCGAGACGTCGCCGAACTATCAGCGGCTGCTGGACCGCGGGGAGGCCCGCAGCGTCGGTGACCTGTGCGCCGCCGGTGATGAAGAGTCGATCCTGAAGCGATTCAAGCAGTTCGCCGACGCCGGTGTCACCGACCTGTCGGTGCGTCTGCTGCCGATCGGGGACACCCGAGACGAACTGATCGCGTCGAAGTACCGCACGCGTGAGGTGATCGCCGAACTCGCGAAGCAGGTGCGGTGAGTCGCCGACACCACGGTTTGTCACGAGTTCTCGGTCCGATGGCGGCACAAACCGTAGTGTCGGCGCCATGAACGGCCCACTGTCCGGTATCCGCATCGTCGAGGTCGGGGTGATGCTCGCCGGCCCGTACGCCACCATGCTGCTGGCCGATCTCGGCGCCGAGGTGATCAAGGTCGAGCCACCCGGCGGCGAGATCTCGCGCCAGGTCAGCGACAGCTACTTCGCCAGCCTGAATCGCAACAAGCGCAGCGTGTGCCTGGACCTGCGTTCAGCCGACGGGCAGGCGAAACTCGCCGAATTGGTGGCCGATTCGCACGCGCTGCTGGTGAACATGAAACCGTCGGCGATCAAGAAACTCGGCCTGACCTATGACGCACTGCGCTCGCACAACGAGAAGATCGTGTGCGTCGCGCTGACCGGCTACGGGCTGCACGGCGGTGACGACCCGGCCTTCGACTACGTGATCCAGGCGGCGACCGGCGTGGCCGCCATGACCGGCGACCCCGAGGCGCCCCCCACCCTGCCCGGGTATTCGGCTGCCGACAACTCCACCGGGCTGACGGCGGCTCTCGGGCTGCTGGCCCAGATCGTCTCGGGCCGCGGCGGCCAGGTGGATGTGTCGCTGCGCGATGTCATGCTGTCGCAACTGAACTATCGCGCGTCGGCCTACCTCAACGACGGTGTGCATCCGCGCCGGTACCCGTTCGGGGCGCATTCGTATTACGTTCCGGCTCAGCTTTTCCCGACCGCCGAAGGGTATCTGGCGCTGTTCATCACCCATGACGGTTTCTGGAAGTCGTTCGCCGGCGAAGCCGGGATCGGTGGGTTCCTCACCATGGCCGAACGTGCCGCGCGCCGGGACGAGGTGCTGGCCCTGGTATCGGTGGCGCTTGCCGCCGATACCGCGGCCAACTGGGAGGCCAGGCTCAAACCGCTGGGCATCCCCGCCGCGGCGGTCCGCACCTTGCCCGAGGCGCTCGCCGAGACGCCCGAGATGGTGGTGCAGGCCGGTGACTTCCGGTTGGTGGGCAGCCCGATCAAGGTGGCTGGCTACCAGCCCGAGTACCGCCCGGCGCCGGTGTTCGAGACTCAGTCCTCGTAATCGACGACGACGGGGCCGGGATTCGGCACGGCCTGGCAGGTCAGCACGTAGCCCTCGGCCACCTCGTCATCGTCGAGGGCGTCGTTGACCCGCATGGTGGCGCTGCCCTCGGTGAGCTTGGCGATGCAGGTGCCGCAGTTGCCTGCTTCGCAGGAGAACGGCGGCGTCAGCCCATTGCGGCGGGCGGTCTCCAGTAATGTCTCGCCCGGTTTGCCGGTCACCGTCGTGCGCGCGCGATCCAGCAGGATCGTCACCTCGTCTGCGGGCACGGGTTCTGCCGTCATGACACTCTCCTGGGCGTGTGGTTCTGACAAATGGAGAATATCATTCTCTTATCTGGATAAGATACTCGACGATGAGTGATGCGGTAGCCGGCGTGCTCGCGTTCGATGACCGTCAGTACACCCTGGCGGAGCTCGATGCGCTCGCCGACGGAATGGCGGACACCCTGTCGCAGCGCGGCGTCCGGTCCGGGGACCGGGTGGCGATGATGTCGTCGAACCGTCCCGAGTTCGTGATCGCGCTGCGGGCCATCTGGCGCGTCGGTGCGGCGGTGGTGCTGATCAGCCCGTCCTGGAAACACGCCGAGGTCGCCCACGCGCTGGCGTTGACGGCGCCGGTGCTGGGGGTGGGGGATCAGCCGCTGCTGGCCGAGCTGCTGCCGGTGGTGCACCTCGACGAGCCGATAGAACCGGGCGCCGGTCGAGGGGATCCGGCGGCGCCGGAATCCGATGCGCTGTTCGTCTTCAGCTCGGGGACCACCGGGATGCCCAAGGCGGTCCGGCACACGCACGCCGGATTCGCCACGGCGATTGCGCACTGGCGAACCGCACTCGGCCTGACGGCGGCCGACCGCATGCAGATCATGACGCCGCCGTCGCACATCCTGGGCCTGCTCAACATCGCCACGGTGCTCGACACCGGCGCGTGGATGCGGCTGCACCGCCGGTTCGACATCGATTCCATGCTCGAGCACATCCAACGCGACCGGATCACCATCGAAATGGCCGTCGCACCCATCGCGCTCGCGGTGGCTGCCCACCCGGACCTGGAATCCTACGATCTGTCCTCGCTGCGCTACATCATGTGGTGCGCCACCCCGGTGACCAAGAGCGTCGCCGATGCCGTCACCGGACGGGTTGGTGTGCAGTGGGTTTCGGCGTATGGAGCCAGCGAGCTGCCGGTCATCGCGTGCTGTCCGATCGGGGCGGCCAGGTTGGACACCGTGGGTAAACCGGTGGCCGGGGTGGCGGTGCGGATCGCGCGGACCGGGGAGATCGAGGTCCGCTCGGATTCGGCGATGGCCGGCTATCTGCCCGAAGGTGAGACCGCCGCGGTGTTCGACGGGCCGTGGTATCGCACCGGAGACATCGGCCATCTCGACGAGGACGGCTGGCTGCACATCACCGACCGGCTCAAGGAGATGATCAAGGTGCGTGGGTTCCAGGTCGCGCCCGCGGAGGTGGAGGCGGTGCTGCACGCTCACCCGGCGGTCGCCGACTGCGCGGTGTTCGGCGTTCCCGATGCGGCCGACGGCGAAGCGGTTGTCGCGGCGGTGGTGGGCCAGGTCTCAGAACCCGAGGCCGTCGACTGGGTGGGGCAGCGCCTTGCGTCGTACAAGAAGCCGCGCAGGGTGGTCGTCGTCGATGAGATTCCGCGCCTGCCTTCGGGAAAGGTGCTGCGCCGGTTGCTGCGCGACCGGTACTGCCGGTCGGTAGTCAATCCTTGATCAGCTCCTCTGACCGTGCCACCGTGCCGGTGATTCCGTTGGCATCCTGACCGGCCAGCAAGACCGCCGCCGCGGCCATCGCCTCGGGCGGTTCCACCATCTCCGGCGGGATCTCGACGCCCATGCCGCCGGCCTGCCACCCTTCGGTGAGTACCACCCGGGACGGACTGAGGCAGTTGACGGCGATGTTGTCGGCCGACAGATCGTCGGCCAGGCCGAGGTAGAGGCGTTCGGCGGCGGCCTTGGACACCCAGTAGGCGTTGGCGCCGGGCATCCCGACGCCGGTCGTGGTGATGGCCATCAGCGATCCGCCGCCGCGGGCCCGCACGTGCGGGATCACCGCTTTGGTCACCAGGAAGACGCCGGTCAGATTGACGTCCAGGCACAGCTGCCAGCGCTTGAGCGGGGTGGACTCGATCGGTCCCAGCCACAACACCCCGGCGTTGGCCACCAGGATGTCGATGCCGCCGAACTCCGAAACCGTCGCCGCCACAGCGTCATCGACCGATCGTTCGTCGGTGACATCGCACGGTAGGGCCAGCGCCCGGCCGCCGGCCGCGGTGATCGACGCCGCCACCGACCCGACGGTGCCCGGCAACTTACCCGGCTGCTCGGAGCGGGCCGCGACCGCCACCGACGCCCCCGCCGCGGCCAGCGCACGGGCGATGGTTGCACCGATCCCTCGGCTGGCGCCGGCGACGAACGCGGTCTTACCCAGCAGGGTCACCGGGGCGGGAACCGCAGCGCTCCGTCGAGGCGGATGATCTCGCCGTTGAGGTAGTCGTTCTCGACGATGCTCTGCGCCAGCTGGGCGTACTCGGTCGAACGGCCCATGCGCTTGGGGAACGGGATCTGCGGTGCCCAGTACTGCTCCAGCTTGTCCGCATTTTGCCCGTACGCCGGAGTGTTGATGGTGCCCGGGGCGATGGTGACGACGCGGATGCCCAGCGGGGACAGATCGCGGGCGGCCACCAGGGTCATACCCAGCACGCCCCCCTTGGCGGCGGCATACGGCAACTGGCCGACCTGCCCCTCGTAGCCGGCGATGGAGGCGGTGTTGATGATGACGCCGCGGGCGCCTTCCTCCAGCGGTTCGGTGCGGGCGATGGCCGCCGCGGTCAGCCGCAGCACGTTGAACACGGCGGTCAAGTAAAACTTGATCGTCTTTTCGAAACCCTCGAGGTCCAGCGGGGATCCGTCCTTGCCGATCAGCCGTCCGCCGGCGGCCGGACCGCCATGGGTGTCCACCGAAATGCGAAGCGGGGCAAGCGCTTCGGCCTCGGCGATCGCCGCGTTGACGGACTCTTCGGAGGTGGCGTCGGTGCGGACGTACCGCACCCCCAGCTCATCGGCGAGCTTGGGGCCCTTTTCGTCGGCCAGGTCTGCGACGACCACCTTGGCGCCGGCGGCATGCAGTCGCCGGACGGTCGCTTCGCCCAGGCCTCCCGCTCCACCGACGACGAGCGCGGAGCTACCGGCGATCTCCATGTGATTCCCTTCGTGAAACTGTCACTCTCGACTTGCGAGAATAGCATTCTCTCGATGGTGGGAAGGGGCTCAGCCGCCAATCGGGTGGCCTAACGGGCCGGCAGGTCCGATCGCCCGCCGACATCGTCGATGAAGGTCTCCTTGATCTCCTTGATCTCCTTGATCTCCTTCGGGCCGAAGGGCCAGGTGTTCTCGGTCTTGGCGTAGACCAGGAAGGCGACGCAGCCGATGATGATCCAGCCGACGGACAATCCGATCGACAGCCAGGTGGCCGACAGGTAGATGTAGATCCACCCGACCAGCGCGATGACCGTCGGCACCGGGTACAGCCACTGCCGGTACGGCCGAACCAGATTCGGCTGGCGCCGGCGCAGCACGATGATCGCCGCCACCTGCGCCAGCGACTGCACCAACAGCAGCGTTGCGACGGCCGCGTTGATGATGGTCGTCAACGTGAACAGCGATCCGATCATCGTGATCGCGCCCATGGCGATCACGCCCGCGGTGGGCAGGTGCAACTTCGGGTGCAGGTGGCCGAACACGGGCAGGAAAACCTTGTCGCGGGCGGCCTCGTAGGGCACCCGGGAGCCGCCGAGCAGTCCGGCGAACACCGAACCGACGGCCGCCACGACGATCAGGCCGGTGATGATCTGGGCGGCGGTGGAACCCCACGCCTGCTCCAGCACCGACGATGCGACCGAGGTGGCGGTCTTGAGCTCGTCGAGCGGGATCGAGCCGAGCACGCCGACCTGCAACAGGAAGTACAGGCTCATGATGCCGAGGATCGCGAAGATGATCGACCGCGGGATGGTGCGGCCGGGGTCGCGCATCTCCGCGCCGAGGTAGGCGGTGGTGTTGTAGCCGAGGTAGTCGTAGACGGCGATGATCAGGCCGGCGCCCAGGCCTGCCCAGAACGTGCCGTGGCCGCCGAACGCGCCGGGGGTGAACGCGAATGCCTGCGCGGCACTGAAGCGGCTGAACGCGGCGACGATCGTGCTGAGCACGGCGACCAGCATGACCACGAACAGGCCGGTGGTGAGCTTGCCGATCTGGCCGATCTTGCGGAACAGCGCCACCATGATCAGCAGCGTGATGCCGACGCCGATCACCTTGCCCAGGGCGGTGTTTCCGGACGCGTCGGTAACGCCCGGAATCAGGTAGCCCAGGTACTGGACCAGACCGATGATGCCGGTGGACATGATCAGCGGGATGAACAGCACGGCACTCCACACGAACAGGAACGGCATCAGCCGGCCGGTGCGGTACTGAAACGCCTCCCGCAGATAGATGTAGGTGCCGCCGGCGCCGGGCATGGCCGCGCCGAGTTCGGCCCAGATCAGGCCGTCGGCAAGCGACAGGATGGCGCCGATGATCCAGCCGAACATGGCCTCCGGCCCACCGATGGTGGCGACCATGGCGGGAATCGTGACGAACGGTCCGATGCCGCACATCTGGGTCATGTTGATGGCGGTGGCCTGGAGCGGGCCGATCTTGCGTTCGAGTGCGGGCTGGCGAGCTGGGGCTCCGGTCTCGGGGGCGTTCACGGGGCACCTCCTTGGCTGACGTAGTTTGTTAGTAAAGTTTCTTAACATATGTGGCATCGGTGTGGAAGGGTTTGTTTGTAAACTCTGGAGCCGACAGAGCGGAGGTGGCGGTGCAAGACCGTGCAGCACCACAGGCGGGCACTCCGGCGAGCATGCGTGCGCTCAACCAGCGGTTGGTACTCGACCGGCTGCGAGAGCATGGCGAGGCGACCCGTCCGGAAATCGCCGCCAACACCGGCTTGTCGAAACCGACGGTGGGACAAGCGCTTCTGGATCTCGAACAGCACGGGCTGGTGCGGGCGATCGGCCGGCGCGCTGATCGGCCCGGCCGGGCGGCGGTCGTCTACCGCACCGCACCGGATGCCGGCCACATCGTCGGCGTCGACATCGGCCGTCGTGCGCTGCACGTCGCGGTCGCCAACCTCGACGGTGAGGTGGTGGCCCGCGTCGAGCAGCCGAACCGCAGCCGCTCGGGTGCAATGCTGGTGCGCACGCTCGCCGACCTCGTCGGGCGGGCCACCGCCGAGGCCGGGCTCGCCGGCGACGACATCGTGGTCACCGTCCTCGGGACGCCGGGTATCCCGGACACGGCGGCCGGCACCGTGCATCGCTCGCCGAACCTGCCCGGTTGGGAGCGGCGCGGGCTGCTCGGCGAGCTCACGGCTCAGCTGGGTTCCAATGGCTCCACGGTGATCGTGGAGAACGACGCCAACCTGTGTGCGGTCGGCGAGCACGCACGAGGCGCGGCGCAAGGCGTCGACGTGGTGGCCTGCCTCACCGTCGGTACCGGCATCGGGTTGGGAATCCTGCTCGGCGGCAGACTGTTTCGGGGTGCGCACGGCGCTGCGGGCGAGATCGCCGACCTGCCCTATGGCCGGGTGCCCGCCGGAGTGCCGACGCGCAGGCCCGGCCCGGTGGAGGTGGTGGCGGCCGGTGAGGCCGTGGTGTCGGCTGCCCGCGATGCCGGGCTGAACCTGCCGAGTGCCAAGGCGATCTTCGACGCGGCTCGCGACGGTGACGCACGCGCGATGCGGGTCGTGGTGGACGAGGCGGCCAAGTTGGCGCGGGTGGTCTCGGTGATCACCGCGGTGCTGGACCCCGGCCTCATCGTGCTGGCCGGTGGTATCGGGCGCAACGCGGACCTGTTGTCCGACCCCATGCGCCGCGAGCTGGCCGAGACCATCCCGTGGGTACCCGACATCGTCGGGGGCGACCTCGGGGACGACGCCGTCCTCATCGGTGCCACCGTGATCGCCATGGACACCGCATGGGATCTGGTATTCGACCGTCGCGTCCTGGGCCGCCCGGCCCGCGACGCCTGAGCCTGGAGAGAAAGCCGACGATGGAAGTCATCATCAGCCACGACGACGCCGCATGCGGTGTGATCGTCGCCGACGTCTTCGACCGCGCCGTCCGGTCGGGGGCCGCCACCCTCGGGCTGGCGACCGGGTCGTCACCGCTGTCGGTGTACCGGGAACTGATCCGCCGGCACCGCGACGAGGGCCTGGGTTTCGCGGCGGTGCAGGCCTTCCTGCTCGACGAGTACGTGGGCCTGCCGGCGGGGCACCCACAGTCCTACGCGCACGTCATCCGGACGGAGTTCACCGACCACGTCGACATCGACCGGGCGCGGGTGTGCGGCCCAGATGGATCCGCTGCCGACATCGTCGCTGCCGCAGCGCAATACGACGCGTTGATCGCCGAGGCGGGCCCGGTGGACGTGCAGTTGCTCGGCATCGGTGGCAACGGGCACATCGGTTTCAACGAGCCGGGCTCGCCGCTGGATTCACGTACCAGGGTGACGACGCTGACCGAGCAGACCCGGCAGGACAATGCGCGGTTCTTCGACAGCATCGACGAGGTGCCCCACCGGGTCATCACCCAGGGCCTCGGCACCATTCGATCGGCCCGGCACCTTGTCCTGATCGCCACCGGTGAACACAAGGCCGCCGCCGTCGCCGCGGCCGTCGAAGGGCCCGTCACCGCCGACTGCCCGGCGTCGGTGCTGCAGTGGCACCCGCAGGTGACCGTTGTCCTGGACACGGCCGCGGCGGGGCGGCTGGCGCATTCGGGTTACGCCGTCAGGTGACCAAACCCCGCTGACCGCAAGCGGAGTCGCCGATGTGCGGGTGCTCCGCCGTATTTTTCCGGCTCAACGGCGGCCTCTGGGCCCGAACGCGGGGGCCTGGTCTTAGAGTCAGCTGCAATGACAATCATCGATTTACTGGCAGCTGCCCGTGGCGGTTCGCAACGAGCGACCGGCCGCTTGCTGAGCATGGTCGAGGGCGATCGCCGCGGCGAGGTGCTGGCCGCACTGGAGACGCGTGCCGTCCGCACCGTCGGTATCACCGGGCCGCCGGGCGCCGGTAAGTCGACGACGGTCGCGGTGCTGGTGGCCGCTTACCGAGCCCGCGGGCTCCGGGTCGCAGTGCTGGCCGTCGACCCGTCCTCGCCGTACAGCGGGGGCGCGCTGCTGGGTGACCGGATCCGGATGGCCGCCCATATCAACGATCCCGACGTGCTGATCCGATCGGTGGCCACCCGTGGGCATCTGGGTGGGCTCTCGGCCGCCGTCCCCGCGGCGATCCGTCTGCTCGCCGCGCTGTCCTTCGACGTCGTCGTGCTGGAGACGGTCGGCGTCGGACAGTCCGAGGTGGAGATCGCCGCCGTCGCGGACCCGACGGTGGCCATCCTCAATCCCGGTGCGGGGGATGCGGTTCAGGCCGCGAAAGCCGGGTTGCTGGAGGTCGCTGACATCATCGTCGTCAACAAGGCCGACCGCGAGGGTGCCGATCAGACGGTGCGCGATTTGCACATCGAAACCGGCATGCCGGTGCTGAAGATCATCGCCGCGGAAAACACCGGCATCGACGAATTGGTCGACGCCATCGACGCCCACCACCGGTCCGACGACGCGCCGCGGCGTGCCGCCCGGGCCCGCTTGCAGATCCTGTCGCTGGCGCAGAGCGCACTGCGCTCACATCCGGGATTGGCCGAGTTGGCTGGCGGCGTCGCGGGAGGCGACCTCGACGTGTACACCGCCACGGCCCGGCTGTTGGACGGCGTCCAGGTCACGCCGAATGAGAATGTGGTTTCCGAGTTTCGGAAGTGATACTGTACGAAATCGTTAACGTATTCTGTTGCGAGGAGTCCGATGCCGAAGGCACTTGCCCCC
The DNA here is from genome assembly GCF_054404835.1 of Mycobacterium sp. BMJ-28. Lineage (NCBI taxonomy): Bacteria > Bacillati > Actinomycetota > Actinomycetes > Mycobacteriales > Mycobacteriaceae > Mycobacterium > Mycobacterium sp. BMJ-28. Next base: position 1,691,834 of record NZ_CM136783.1, read on the forward strand.
GAGATCTCCACGTGGCCGGACGAGGATCCGCAGCTGATCGGTAGTCAGTGCGGCGCGTGTTCGGCGACGACATTCCCGCGTCAGCAGCGCTGCCCCAAATGCAGCAAGGCGCAGATGTCCGATGTGCTGTTGCCGCGCCGCGGCACGGTGGTGGCCTGGACCACGCAGGGATTCCCGCCCGGTGCGCCGTACGCGGGACCCACCGGCAAGGACTTCGTCCCGTTCGGCGTCGGGCTCGTACAACTGGGTGATCAGATCCGCGTCGAGGGCCGACTGACCGAAAACGACCCGGCCAAGCTGAAATTCGGCATGGAGGTCGAGCTGACCATGGTGCCGTTCACCACCGACGCCGACGGCGACGAGATCGTCACCTTCGCATTCCAGCCGGTCTAGGCCCGGGGGAGGACATCAACATGAGCAATGACGTAGCCATCATCGGCGTCGGCATCCACCCGTTCGGCCGGTTCGACAAGACCGCGATGGAGATGGGTGCCGAGGCGATCACCAGCGCGCTGGCCGACGCGAAGCTGGAATGGAAGGACATCCAGTTCGGGTTCGGTGGCAGTTACGAGGTGTCCAATCCCGACGCCGTCACGCGCCTGGTCGGGCTCACCGGCATCACCTTCACCAACGTGTTCAACGCCTGCGCGACCTCGGCCAGCGCCATCCAGCAGACCGCCGACACCATCCGGTTGGGCAAGTACGACATCGGCATCGCCATCGGCCTGGACAAGCATCCCCGTGGCGCCTTCACCGATGACCCGGCCAAGCTGGCACTGCCGCAGTGGTACGCCAACAACGGCCAGTTCGTCACGACCAAGTTCTTCGGCATGAAGGCCAACCACTACCTGCACAAGCACGGCATCTCCGAGGAGACGCTGGCGCGGGTGGCCAACAAGAACTTCCGCAACGGCGTGCTGAACCCGAATGCGTTCCGGCGCAAGGAGATCTCCGTCGACGAGATCATGGCTTCGCCGGTGCTGAACTACCCGTTGCGGCAATACATGTTCTGCGCACCCGATGAGGGGGCCGCCGCGGTCATCATGTGCCGCGCCGACATCGCCCACAAGTACACCGACAAGCCGGTTTACGTGCGGGCCAGCGAGATTCGCACCCGCACCTTCGGTGCGTACGAGGTGCACGCCACCTCGGCGCCGTTGGACGAGGATCCCTCGCCGACCGTGTTCGCCGCCAAGGCCGCCTACGAAGCGGCCGGAATCGGGCCGGAAGATGTCGACATCGCCCAGTTGCAGGACACTGACGCCGGCGCGGAGATCATCCACATGGCCGAGACCGGGTTGTGCGCCGACGGCGAGCAGGAGAAGCTGCTGATCGACGGTGCCACCGAGATCAACGGCTCCATCCCGGTCAACACCGACGGTGGCCTGATCGCCAACGGCGAGCCGATCGGCGCCTCGGGCCTGCGGCAGATGCACGAATTGGTCCGGCAGCTCCGGGGCGAGGCGGGGGATCGGCAGGTGCCGGGCGCTCCGCGGGTCGGTCTGGCCCAGGTGTACGGCGCGCCGGGCACCGCCTCGGCGACCATCCTGTCGCTCTAGCGCGCCCGGCGCGGTAACGCCATTCTCAGAGGAATAGAGTGCGATTCATGGCTGACCAAACTCCTGAATATCGCTTCGTCACATACGAAACACTCGACGACGGCGTCATCGCGCGGATCATGCTGAACCGCCCCGAGGCGCGTAACGCGCAGAACCGCGGCATGCTCGTGGAGTTGCATGACGCGTTCCTGCGGGCCGAGGCGGATGACACCGTGCGCGTGGTGATTCTCGGCGGCAACGGGCCGATGTTCTCGGCCGGCCATGACGTCGGTTCGAAGGTGCAGCGCGCCGAGTACACCCCGGGTCCGGATCAGCATCCCAGCTTCACGGTGAACGGCGGCACCCGTCAAGGCGCCGAGAGCCTGATGCTGCAGGAGTGGCACCACTACTTCGAGAACACCCGGCGCTGGCGCAATCTGCGCAAGATCACCGTGGCCTCGGTGCACGGCGATGTCTACGCCGCGGCGCTGATGCTGATGTGGTCCTGCGACCTGATCGTGGCCGCCGACAACACCCGGTTCACCGACGTCGTCGGCACCCGGCTGGGCATGTGCGGCGTCGAATACTTCGCCCACCCTTGGGAATTCGGGGCCCGCAAGACCAAGGAACTGATGCTCACCGGCGACACCCTCTCGGTGGAGGAAGCGCACGCGCTCGGCATGGTGTCCAAGATCTTCCCGGCAGACGAATTGGCCGACAAGACGGTCGAATTCGCCCGGCGGATTGCCAAGGTTCCCACCATGGCGGCACTACTGGTCAAGGAGTCGGTCAACCAGACCCAGGACAACCAGGGGTTCTACAACTCGCTCAACGCGTGTTTCACGCTGCACGAGCTCAACCACAGCCACTGGGCGCAGGTGCACGAGAACAAGTTTCCCGTCGGCCTGGTCGAGGACGGCCTGGAGGACTGGCGCAACGCAGGCCCGCCCGCCGCCGCGGTCAAAGACCAGCCCTAGTTCCCTGCGATTTCGGCGCGCTTACGCGCGGCCACCGCGGGTAAGCGCGCCGAAATCACGCTGAAGTGGGTGCGGATTCGCCGGTCGCGGCGGTGTATCCGCAGCGGTAGCCGAACACCATGGCCGGCCCGAGCGTGCCGCCGGCCCCGCCGTAGGCCTTTCCGGTCACCCCGGCCATCGCATTGCCCGCGGCGAACAGGCCCTCGATCACGCCGCCGTTGACGTGGTGCACCCTGCCGTCCCGGTCGGTCCGGGGACCGCCCTTGGTGCCCATCGCCCCGACGGCCACCGGCACCGCATAGAACGGCGCGGTGTCCAGCGGGCCGAGTGTCTGCAACGCCGGCGTCGTTGCGGAGTTGTCGCCCCAGTAGCCGTCGTAAGCGCTTGCGCCGCGGTTGAAGTCGGGATCGTGTTCGTCGGCCACGTTGGCGTTCCAGGCCGTGATGGTACGGGCCAGGCCCTCGGCGGCGATCCCGGTTTTGCGCTCGAGGTCCTCCAGTGTCGCCGATTTGTTGAACCAATCGGGAGCTTCGCCACCCGGTTCGACGCCCAGGAAGCCATACCGTTTGAGGTGGTGGTCGTCGAAGACGATCCAGGCGGGGTCGTTGAGATAGCCGGTGCGCGGGTCGAGATGGTGAAACGGCCCGGCCATCGAGTTGTATTCGCCGGCTTCGTTGAGGAATCGCTTGCCGGCGCGGTTGACGATGATGCTGCGTGGCCGGGTGCGTTCCAGCCGGACGCTGCGACTGCGCGGTTTGCCGTCGAGCGTGTCCCCGGGGATCTGCACGATCGGCACCCACCACGCCTCACCCATGTTGGCCAGGTCGGCGCCGTGTGCCATCGCCATCCGCAGCCCGTCGCCGGTGTTGTTCGGCGGGGAGACCGCACCGTGCATCGGGCCGCGCAGATATGCCTCCACCAGGTGCGGATCCCATTCGAACCCGCCCGTGCCGAGCACGACGCCGCGACGGGCGCGTACCCGGACATCTGTGCCGTCAAAGATGATTCGCACACCCGCGATCCGCCCGCCGGTGTTCTCTCCGTCGTTCCGCTCGGCGATCAGCTCCACCGCGCGGGCCTCGGTCACCGGCGTCACGCCGCGGTCCAGTAGGCCCTTGAGCAGCCCGGCGATCAACGCGGTGCCGGCCACGCAGTAGTCGCCATCCATATCGTCGACCGCGGCGTGGATGCGGGCGCGCGTCTCGGCGTCGATGCCGACGTTGCTGAAGTCCACCGGGAACGCGGTGATGCGGTGACGCCAGTCGCCGAGGGCGGCCAGGTCGAATGGTGCGGCATTGAGCGATCGGCCACCACCGGGTCGCCCGCCGGGTAGCTCGGGTTTGTAGTCGGGGAAGCCTTCGGCGACCTCGAAGCGCAACTCGCTGTGCGCCTCCAGGAAGTCGAGCATGGCCGGGCCGGTCCGCACAAACGTCTCCACCAGTGCCCGATCCATCAATCCGAGGGATTGCGCCTCAAGGTATTTCAGGGCGTCGTCGACGCTGAGCACACCATCGGCCAGCCGGTTGTGTGACGGAATCCAAACGATGCCACCGGACACCGCGGTGGTCCCACCAACGGTCAGTGCCTTCTCGTAAATCGCCACCGACGCGCCGTTCACGGCGGCGGTCAGTGCCGCGGACAATCCCGCGCCGCCGCTGCCGAGGACGACGACATCGACTTCATGGTCCCAATCCGACACGTTTGACCTGTCCTTTCAGCCGAGGATTTCGGAAAGCTGTTTGGCGGCGCGGATCACGGCATCGCGGCCGCGCAGCATCACGTCCTCCCGATGGGAGATGAGGTTGATACACGTCGGGGGTGAGGGCGGACGGCGCCGCACCGGGACGGCCAGTCCGTAGGTATCGGGCTCGATCTCGCCGTGGGTGATCACGTATCCCTGTTCACGGGCTTGGCGGACCAGATCCCGCTCACCGGGCCGCGCCGGCATGCTGGACAGCAGCGCGATACCCGCCGAACCGCGGTCTAAGGGGTAGCGGCTGCCTTCGTGGAAGGACAGTTGGTAGAACACCAGCGTCGGCACGATCACCGCGATCGCGACCTGCTGGTCACCCTCGGCCACCAGCAACGAGACCGTCGTGCCCAAGTCATCGGCGAGCAGCCGCAGGGTCGGCACGCTGAGCTGACGCACGTTGTTGTCGAACGATGCGCCCAGCACGGCCAGGGTGGCGGCGGGCCGGTATTTGCCGTCCTCGCCCTTGGTGATGAAGCGGGCCTGGGTCAGCGTGCTCAGCAGCCGGTAGGCGATGGTGCGGTGCACGCCGACGAAATCGGCGACCTCGGCGGCCGTCACCCCGGCCGGCGCGCTGGCGACCGCCTGCAGGGCGGAAAGACCCCTGGCCAGAGTCTGCGACCCGGCGGCGGTGCGCGCCGGGTTGTCCGGCGTCGATCCCGCTGTGGACCCGCCGTCGAGTCCCTTGACAGACGTCATCGTGAGAGTGATGCTCTATACATAGTGCACATTGATGTTCGATATTAGCACACATCATTCGCAATGAATGAGAATGATATTTCCGCAGGAAGGGGTGGCATGGCAGGGATGCCTGCGCACGAGAGCATCTGGAGTGACCTTCAGGGCGTGGCGTTCACACAGGGCTACCTCGATGCGGGCGGCGTGCGCACCCGCTACCTGCACGCGGGTGACGAGACCCAACCGGCGCTGGTCCTCTTGCACGGCTCGGGGGGGCACGCCGAGGCCTACGTGCGCAACCTCGAGTCGCACGCCGAGCACTTCTCCACCTGGTCCATCGACATGCTCGGGCATGGGTACAGCGACAAGCCGGGGCACCCGTTGGAGGTCGCGCATTACGTCGATCACCTGCTGGCCGTCTTCGACGCCATCGGTGCCCCGACGGTGTATCTGTCCGGTGAGTCGCTCGGCGGCTGGGTGGCCGCCCGGGCCGCATCCGACCACCCGGACCGCATCGAGCGCCTGGTGCTCAACACCGCCGGCGGTTCGCAAGCCGACCCGGAAGTGATGAAACGCATCATCACGCTGTCCATGGCGGCGGCGCAGAACCCGGACTGGGACACCGTGCAGGCACGCATCAAGTGGCTGATGGCCGATAAGTCCAAGGGCTACGACGACATCGTGGCCAGTCGCCAGAAGGTGTATCAGCAGCAGGGTTTCGTGGCCGCGATGAGTGACATCATGGCGCTACAGGATCCCGATATCCGGGCCCGCAACCTGCTCGGACCTGCCGAGTACGGCGCCATCACCGCGCCCACCCTGGTGCTGTGGACCAGCGACGACCCGACCGCCGATGTCAGTGAAGGCCGGCGCATCTCGGAGATGATCCCGGGCGCCCGCTTCGAGGTGATGCCCGGCTGCGGACACTGGCCGCAGTACGAAGATCCCAAGACGTTCAACCGCCTGCACATCGACTTCCTGTTGGGACGTTCATGACCGGCGACGTCGACGTCCTCATCGTGGGCGCCGGGCCCGTCGGCCTGACACTGGCGAACATCCTCGGACTGCAGGGGGTTCGCACCACGGTGGTGGAGGACCGCGACACCCTGATCGACTATCCGCGCGGCGTCGGACTCGATGACGAATCGCTGCGCACGTTCCAGTCGATCGGCCTGGTCGAGCAGATTCTGCCGCACACCGTGCCCAACCAGATCCTGCGGTTCTACGACGGTAACCGTGGCCTGCTGGCCGAGATGGCGCCGCCCGACGCGAGATTCGGTTGGCCCAAGCGCAACGGATTCGTCCAGCCGCTCGTGGACGCCGAATTGCTGAAGGGGCTGGACCGTTTCGAACAGGTCGACATCTGTTGGGGCACCCGCATGGAGCGGTGCGTCCAAGACGCCGACGGGGTGACCGTGCACCTGCTGCGCGGCGACGCTCCGTCGCGCATCCGGGCCCGCTATCTGGTCGGCTGCGACGGTGGGCGTAGTGCCACCCGTCATGCGATGGACGTCAGCTTCGAGGGAACCACCTCCGAAACACGTTGGCTGGTCATCGATCTGGCCAACGATCCGCTCGGCCATCCGAACAGTGAGGTCGGTGCCGATCCGTCCCGGCCGTATGCCTCCATCTCGATCGCGCACGGTATCCGGCGTTTCGAGTTCATGATCCACGCAGGTGAGACCGACGAGCAGGTGGAGCGCCCGGAGTTCATCGCCGCGATGCTGGCGCCGTTCGTTCCACACCCCGAACGGGTCGACATCATCCGGCACCGGGTCTACACCCACCACTCCCGGATCGCGAGCTCGTTCCGCAACGGCCGAATCCTGATCGGTGGGGACGCCGCGCACCTGATGCCGGTGTGGCAAGGCCAGGGGTACAACAGCGGTATCCGGGACGCAGCCAACCTCGGCTGGAAGCTGGCCGCCGTGGTCGGCGGTCAGGCCGGCGACGCCCTGCTGGACAGCTATGACGCCGAGCGCCGCAAGCATGCGCGCGCCATGATCGATCTGTCCACGCTGGTCGGCCGCGTCATCTCGCCGACGAATCGGCACGTCGCAACGTTGCGGGACAAGGTGATCCGGGCCGCCTCGGTGGTGCCCACCCTCAAGCGCTATGTGCTGGAGATGCGCTTCAAGCCCATGCCGCGGTATGACACCGGCGCCGTGGTGCACGACGGCACCCCGTCGGCCACCTCACCGACGGGCACTCTGTTCATCCAGCCGCGGGTGGACACCCGAACCGCCACCAACGTGCTTCTCGACGATGTGCTGGGCACCGGCTTCGCGGTGCTCGCGTGGAACAACAACCTGCGCGAACTGCTCGACGAAGCCACCTTTGCCCGCTGGAAGGCGCTCGGCGCCACGCTCGTCGAGGCACGGCCCAGCACTCAACTGCACTGGACCGGGCACGACGATCCCGACATCACCATCGTCGGCGACCGCACCGGCGCACTGAAGAAATTCTTCGACGCCCACACCGAATCGGTGCTGTTCCTGCGACCGGACCGCGCCATCGCCGCCGCCGGCATCGCCCAGGTGGCCACCGAACTGAGCAGCACCTTGTTCGACGTCCTCTGTCTCGCCGAGGGAGGTGAATCCCATGTCCCGAGTCGCCCTGTGCTGCATGTCGCACAGCCCGCTGCTGAATCTGCCCGGCCCGTCGGCGGAACTGCTTGATGACATCGATGCCGAGCTCGCCCAAACCCGCGCCTTCGTGGCCGATTTCGACCCCGAGCTGGTCGTCATCTTCGCCCCCGACCACTACAACGGCTTCTTCTACCGGTTGATGCCACCGTTCTGTATCGGCAGCGCCGCCAACGGGGTCGGTGACTACGGCACCCACGCCGGACCGCTCGATGTGCCCGCCGCACTGGCCGATGAGATGGCCGCCGCGGCCTGGGAGGCAAATGTGGACGTGGCGCTGTCGGCCGCCATGGATGTCGACCACGGCACCGTGCAGCCGCTGGAGGTGCTCTTCGGGGACGCCGGTTCGCGACCGGTCATCCCGGTGTTCATCAACTCGGTGGCCACCCCGCTCGGTCCGCTCAAGCGCACCCGAGCCCTGGGCGCGGCGATCGGTGCCTACCTGATGACGCTCGACAAGCGGGTGCTGGTGGTGGGTTCCGGTGGGCTGTCGCATGATCCGCCGGTGCCGACGCTCGCGACCGCGCCGCCGGCCGCGCTGGCGCGCATCGTGGGCGGGGCCCCGATGTCCCCGGAAGGCCGGGCCGCGCGGCAGGACGCCGTGATCGCGGCGGCACACGATTTCGCGCACGGCGCCAGCACGTTACAGCCGCTGAACCCGGAATGGGACCGTGCCCTGCTCGACCTGATCGACACCAACCGGCTGGCCGAGGTGGACGGCTGGAGCAACGAGTGGATAGCACGTGAGGCCGGCAACTCGGCACATGAGATCCGCACCTGGGTGGCGGCGTTCGCCGCGCTGGCCGCCCACGGCGACTACCGGACCCAGCAGCGCTATTACCGCGCTGCTCCTGAGCTGATCGCGGGATTCGCGATCCGAACGGCGGTGTGCGCGTGAGCGACCAGTTCGATCATTCGGTGGATGTCCTGGTCATCGGCTCCGGTGCCGGTGGCATGACCGCGGCGCTGCGCGCCGACGCATCGGGGCTGGACACCCTGGTCGTGGAGAAGTCGGCGAAATTCGGCGGTTCGTCGGCACTGTCGGGTGGCGGCATCTGGGTGCCCGGGGCGCCGTCGCAACGCATGGCCGGCTATTCGCCGGACCCCGACGCGGTGTTCGAGTACCTCAAGACCATCACCGGCGGGCTGGTCAGCGACGAACGGCTGCGCGCCTACGTCGATACCGCCCCGGACATGATGGAGTTCCTGGAGCGGTCCAGCACGTGGTTCGAATTCGTCTGGAAACCGGGCTACGCCGATTACTATCCGGAACTCCCGGGCGGATCCGAGCGGGGCAGCACGATCAACGTGCCCGAGATGGATCTACGCAGCCTCGGTGACGAGGAGCAGAACATGCTCGCGCCGCTGGCACTGGCGCCCAAGGGAATCTGGTTCGCCCCGAAGGATCTTCGGCTGTTCTATCAGGTTCGGCAGAACTGGCGCGGCAAGGCCGTGCTGGTCAAGCTGATCTGGCGGATGGTCCGGGCGCGGGTGTTCGGCGAGCGGATGGCTGCCATCGGGCAGTCGCTGATGGCGCGGATGCGCCTGGCGCTCAAAGAAAAGAACATCCCGCTGTGGCTCTCTGCGCCGATGACCGAGCTCATCACCGACATCGACGGGGCGGTGGTCGGTGCAGTGGTGGAGCGAGACGGTCAGCCGGTGCGGATCGCCGCGCGCCGCGGCGTGGTGGTGGCCTCCGGCGGATTCGATCACGACATGGCCTGGCGCCGGCAGTACCTGCCGATCCTGGACAAGGACTGGAGCTTCGGCAATCCCGCGGCCACCGGTGACGGGATCCGCGCGGGTGAGAAGGTCGGCGCGGCGACCGATCTGCTGGACGAGGCATGGTGGTTCCCTGCGATGTGCTGGCCGGACGGGCGCCTGCAGTTCATGCTCAACGAACGGATGATGCCGTCGCAGTTCGTGGTCAACGGTGCGGGGAAGCGGTTCATCAACGAGGCCGCCCCGTACATGGATTTCGCGCACGCCATGATCGACGGCCAGAAATCCGGGATCGACCACGTGCCGTGCTGGCTGGTCACCGACATCAAGTCGTTCCGCCGGTATGTGGTCGGCGGGCACCTGCCGATCCCGAAAGTGCCGTTCGCGCCGGTGCCCACCGGGCGCAACATCCCGCAGGCCTGGCTGGACTCCGGCATCGTGGTGGCCGCCGACAGCATCGGCGAGTTGGCGGCGAAGATCAATGTTCCGCCGGATGATCTGCAGCGCACCGCGTTCCGGTATAACGAGCTCGCCACCAAAGGCCACGACGATGATTTCAACCGCGGCGACAGTGCCTACGACAACTACTACGGCGACCCGACGTTGCCGAACCCGAACCTGGCTCCGCTGGGCAAGGGGCCGTACCTGGCCTTTCAGATCATCCTGGGCGACCTGGGTACCTCGGGTGGCCTGCTGACCGACGAGCACGCCCGTGTGCTGCGTGCGGACGGCACCGTCATTGCCGGCCTCTACGCCACCGGTAACGCGTCTGCGGCGGTGATGGGCCGCAGCTATGCCGGTGCCGGCGCCACCATCGGACCCGCCATGACATTCGGTTACATAGCGGCAGAACACATTTCCCACAACTCCAATCGAGAGGTACCCGCATGAAGATCTCATTGTTCTACGAGTTCCCGCTGCCGCGGCCGTGGTCTGAAGACGATGAGCACCAGCTGTTCCAGCACGGTCTGGACGAGGTGGAGCTGGCCGACAAGGCCGGTTTCTCCACCGTATGGCTCACCGAGCATCATTTCCTGGAGGAGTACTGTCACTCCACCGCGCCGGAGATGTTCCTCGCGGCGGCCAGCCAGCGCACCAAGGACATCCGGCTCGGTTTCGGCGTGATGCACCTGCCGCCGCCGATCAACCACCCGGCCCGGATCGCCGAGCGGGTCGCCACCCTGGATCACCTGTCCAACGGCCGCGTGGAATTCGGCACGGGTGAGGGTTCCTCGGTCGCCGAGCTGGGCGGGTTCGACATCGATCCCGCGGACAAGCGCACCATGTGGGAAGAGGCGCTGGAAGTGTCCATCCGCTGTATGACCGAGGCGCCGTTCACCGGGTTCAAGGGTGAACACGTCGAGATGCCGGCCCGCAACGTGATCCCCAAGCCGCTGCAGTCGCCGCACCCCCCGGTGTGGGTGGCCTGCACCCGGCCATCCTCGGTGCAGATGGCGGCGCAGAAGGCCATCGGCGCACTCAGTTTCGCCTACACCGGACCGGAAGCGCTCAAGGACCGGGTGGACGGTTACTACAAGGAGTTCGAAGAGCAGGGCGCGCCGATCACCCCGGCCATCAACCCCAACATCCTGGCCATCGGCGGCGATCTGTCGATGATGGTGGCAAAGAGCGACGACGAGGCACTCAAGCGCCTCGGCACCGGCGGCGGCTTCTTCTCGTTCGGGATCATGCACTACTACCTGACCGGTATGCACACTCCCGGTCGCACCGGTGTGTGGGACCTCTACCAGGAGGCGGTCAAGGAGGATCCGACGCTGGCCTACGGTCCCGGCCGCGGCGCCATCGGTTCCCCGGACACCGTTCGGGAGTTCCTGCGCGGCTACGAGGCCAGTGGGGTCGACGAGATCATCCTGCTGCTCAACCCGCGCAGCCATGAGGGCACCATGGAATCGATCGAGATCATGGGCAAGGAGATCCTGCCGGAGTTCATCGAGCGGGACGCAAAGCAGGTGGCGGAGAAAGCAGTTCGATTGGCGCCGGTGATCGAGAAGGTCGAGGCGCGCCGTCAGCCGTCGAACACCCCGTTGTTCGATGAGACGTACTCCTTCGGCGGCCTGCCCACCGGCCGGGGCGGCAAGTTCACCGCCGGTGAGATCCCCGAGGCGATGGCCGAGATCAACGAGGGTCGCGTCAAGGCCGCCCAGCTGGAGAAGGATCAGCGCAAGGCCGCCCAGTAGCTATGAGTGACCGTTGGCGCTATGACGGTCGCCGGGTGGTGGTGACGGGGTGCGCGTCGGGTATCGGCGCGCACCTGGCCGCCCAGCTGACCGACCTCGGTGCCCACGTCACCGGATTGGATCTGCGCCGCCCGGAACGGACACCGGCGGCGTTCATCGAGGTGGACTTCGCCGACCGGGATTCCATCGACGCGGCGGTCGCCCGGATCGACGGCCCGGTCGACGCGTTGTTCAACGTGGCCGGGGTGTCGTCGGGGATCGGCAAGCCGCTGCTGGTGGTCACCATCAACTTCCTCGGGATGCGGCATTTCACCGAGGCGCTGCTACCGCAGATGCCGGCCGGATCGGCCATCGCCAACGTATCCTCGCTGGCGGCTGCCAACTATCTGGCCAACACCTCTGTGACGGCGGGTCTACTGGCCACCACATCGATGGCCGACGGTGCGCAGTGGTGCGAGGCCAACCCGGATGCCTTGGCCGACGGCGGGTATCGGCTGTCCAAGGAGGCGATCATCCTCTACGGCATGTCCCGCGCCCTGGAGTTGGGGCAGCGTGGAATCCGGATCAACTGCACCGGCCCCGGCGTCACCGAGACCCCGATCCTCGATCAGTTGCGCGGCGCCTACGGCCGGGATTACCTGGATTCGTTCCCGACACTGCTGGGCCATGTCTGCGGACCGGACGAACAGGCTTCGGTGCTGGCCTTCCTGAACAGTCCAGCGGCAAGCTACATTTCGGGGCAGGTCATCTGGGTGGACGGCGGGGCCGTCGCCGGCAGGATCGCAGCCACCCTGCCGTCGGAGACGGCACATGAGACCCAGAAGGGAGTCCACTGAATGTCGACGATGAAAGACTTTCGCCGGGTTGCAGACGATGTGCGCAACTGGGGCCGCTGGGGCGACGACGACGAACTCGGCACGCTCAATCTCATCACCGCAGACAAGGTCGCCGAGGCCGCGGCCCTGGTGAAGCGCGGCGCGGTGATATCCCTGGGCGGTGATTTCGGTTCCAACGGGCCACAAGGTGCGTTCAAGTTCCGCTTCAACCCTATCCACGTGATGACCGTCGACGGCGGCGATGCCGAGACCCTGGTCCGGTACGCCCCGGAATGGGCACGCAAATCCGTTGCGCAGGAGCTCAGTTCGTTCTTCGTCGACAACATCTTCCGGTTCAACGACGACATGATCACCATGTCGCTGCAGGCCGCCACCCAGTGGGACGCGCTGTCACACGTCTATTACGAGGACAAGCTGTACAACGGGTTCCCCGCGGATTCGGTGACGAGTTTCGGGGCCTACCGCTGCGGTATCGAAAAGGTGGCGGACAAGGGCATCGTGTCGCGCGGCGTGCTGCTCGACGTCGTCGCCCACCGGGGCGAAGAGGTGTTCTGTGCGCCCGGGCGGCCCATCACCGCGACCGAGCTCGACGACATCGCGGCCGCGCAGGGCGTGGCGATCGGTCCCGGGGACATCGTGGTGGTGCACACCGGCTGGTGGACGCGGTTCCTGAGCACCGGCGACGGTCACGAGGCGGGATCGGGCCTGCACTGGACGTGCGCCTCGTGGTTGCACGACCACCAGATCGCCGCGGTTGCGTCGGACAATCTGATGGTCGAGGACCCGGATCCGGCCAACGGAGTGGAGGGCACGTTCCTGCCGATGCACATGCTCTGCCTGCGCGATATGGGGCTGATGCTCGGCGAGTACTGGGACCTGACCGCGCTGGTGGCGGATTGCCGCGCCGACGGCGTCTACGAGTTCCAGCTCATCGCGCCGCCGCTGAAGGTCGTCGGCGCCGTGGGGGCGCCCGTCAGCCCGATTGCGATCAAATGACCTTCACACGCAACACCATCGAGGTCGACGGATTGCTGACCGGCTATCTGGAGGCCGGCGCAGGCGATCCGGTGCTGCTGCTGCATGGCGGCGAGTTCGGTGCGAGCGCCGAGATCGGTTGGGAACGCATCATCGGCACGCTGGCGCAGCAGTACCGAGTGTTGGCCCCGGACATGCTCGGCTTCGGCGAGTCGGCCAAGGTCATCGATTTCAATGACGGCCGCGGCATGCGCATCCGGCATATCGCCCGGTTTTGTCAGGTGCTGGGCATCGAATCCGCGCACTTCGTCGGCAACTCGATGGGCGCGATCAACCTGTTCGTCGACACCACCTCGGAGGCGCCCGTGCTGCCGGTGCGCAGCCTGGTGGCCATCTGCGGCGGCGGCGACATCGTGCGCAACGAGCACAGCGGTGCGTTGTACGACTATGACGCCACCGTGGCGGCGATGCGCCGGATCGTGACCGCGCTGTTCTTCGACCCGTCCTATCCGGCCGATGAGGCCTATGTGCAGCGCCGGTACCAAGCGAGCATCGCGCCGGGTGCGTGGGAATCGTTGGCCGCGGCGCGCTTTCGCCGCCCAGGACTGCAGCCGCCGTCGACGCCGTCGTCCACGCGAGCCTATGGCCGGATCTCGGTGCCGGTGCTCGTCGTCGAGGGAGCCGGTGACAAACTGCTGCCTCCCGGCTGGGCAGCCGATATCGCCGCACAGATTCCGGACGGTCGCTCGGCCGTGGTGGCCGGCGCCGGGCACTGTCCGCAGATCGAACAGCCCGATGCGCTCACCGGGCTGTTGCTGAACTTTCTGAAAGAGGTTGCAGATGTCTGACGAGCTCGACGGCAAGGTCGCCGTCATCACCGGTGGTGCGGGCGGACTGGGCGCCGGACTGGTCCGGCGGTTCGCTGCCGAGGGCGCCAAGGTGGTGTTCGGCGATGTCGATGAGCGCGGTGGCAAGGAACTGGCCGCCGAACTGGGTCCAGGGACGGAGTTCCTGCGCACCGACGTCAGCGATCTCGAACAGATCGGTGCCCTGGTCGGCACCGCCGTCGAGAAGTTCGGCGGCCTGCACGTCATGGTCAACAACGCCGGAGTCTCGGGCACCATGCATCGGCGCTTCCTCGATGACGACCTCGCCGACTTCGACGCCGTGATGCGGGTCAACGTGCGCGCCGTGATGGCCGGAACCCGCGACGCGGCGCGGCAGATGGCCGACCACGGTGGTGGCTCGATCATCAACCTGACCTCCATCGGCGGCATCCAGGCCGGCGGGGGAGTGCAGACCTACCGGGCGTCCAAGGCCGCGGTCATCCAGTTCACCAAGTCGGCAGCAATTGAACTGGCGCATCACGAGATTCGGGTGAACGCCATCGCGCCGGGCAACATCCGCACCGCCATCGTGCGCAAGTCGGCCGCCGGGGAGGACCGGGAGCAGCTCGAGCAGTTCGAGGCCAAGATCCGCGCCCAGATGCGCGCGGACCGGCCACTCAAGCGCGAGGGCACCGTCGACGACGTCGCCGAGGCCGCGTTGTATCTGGCCACCGACAGGTCGCGGTACGTCACCGGCACCATCCTGCCGATCGACGGCGGCACGGTGGCGGGCAAGGTCATGGTGCGCAAGGAGAAATAGCCGGGTGCGAGCGGCAGGCCGACCCGGCACCTTCATTTAAATCAACTGCTTGACTTAATTACAGGAGGGGCGTTGACTGTAACGGTGACAGCGGCGAGATCCCTGCGTACCGAACGTGCCAGTGGCACCCGAGAAGCGATTCTGGTGGCCGCCGAACGGCTGTACGCCGAGCACGGCGTGTTCGCCGTTTCCAACCGGCAGGTCAGCGAGGCCGCCGGACAAGGCAACAACGCCGCGGTCGGCTACCACTTCGGCACCAAGACCGACCTGGTCCGCGCCATCGAGCACAAGCACCGTCAGCCGATCGAGTTGCTGCGGGAAACGATGATCGAAGCCGTGGCAGGTTCGCGCGAACTGCGCGACTGGGTGGCCTGTCTGGTCTGCCCGCTCACCGATCATCTCGCCGAACTCGGCACCCCGACGTGGTACGCGCGGTTCGCCGCCCAGGCCATGACCGATCCCGAATACCACACCATCGTCGTCAAAGACGCGCTGAGCTCGCCCTCGCTGGTGCAGGTCATCGACCGGATCAACCGGTGCCTGCCCGACCTGCCCGCCGAAGTCCGGTTCGAGCGCAACATCATGGCCCGCAATCTGCTCATGCACAGCTGCGCCGACCGGGAGCGTGCGCTCGCGACCGGGACCGCGGCCGTGGCCGGGCGGTCCTGGAGTGCTGCCGGCGCCGGCCTGATCGACGCCATCGTCGGGTTGTGGCGGGCGCCCGTCACCGCGAGCGGAGACGTCGCGTGAAAATCTCGGTAGACCAGGACAAATGCGTCTCGTCCGGACAGTGCGTCCTGAACGCGACGGACCTGTTCGACCAGCGCGACGACGACGGTGTCGTCGAGTTGCTCGAATCCGAGCCCAGCCCAGACCAATTCGACAACGCCCGCCGCGCCGCGGCAGCCTGCCCGGCCCTGGCCATCGACATCGAGGAATGACATGTCCGAAACGCTCACCGAAGTCGACATCCCCGAGTACCCGATGGAGCGGGACGCGCGCTGCCCGTTCGCGCCACCACCACCGATGCTCGGAAACCCCAAAGGCTTTTTCCGCGTGAAGATCTGGAACGGCAGCACGCCGTGGTTGATCACCGGGCACGAGGAAGCGCGCACCCTGTTCTCCGACGCGCGCGTCAGCGTCGACGACCGGATCTCGGGTTTCCCGCACTGGAACGAGCACATGCTCTCCACGGTCGACAAACGACCGCGCTCGGTGTTCACCTCCGACGCCGAGGAGCACACCCGGTTCCGCCGGATGCTGTCCAAGCCATTCACCTTCCGGCGCGTCGAGGGCCTGCGCCCGGCGATCCAGAAGATCACCGATGAGTGCATCGACGCGGTGCTTGCCGGTCCGCGGCCCGCCGACCTCGTCGCCAACCTCGCCCTGCCGGTCCCGACCGTGGTGATCAGCGAAATGCTGGGCGTCCCATACGAAGACCATGAGTTCTTCCAGGAGCATGCCAACGCCGGCCTGGCTCGCTACGCCGCCGCGGACGCCATGCAAAAGGGTGCGATGAGCCTGCACCAGTACCTGATCGACCTCATCGAGAAGAAGCAGGCCAATCCGTCCGAGGACGCGGTGTCGGATCTGGCCGAACGGGTGACCGCCGGTGAGATCAGCGTCAAGGAGGCCGCACAGCTGGGCACCGGCCTACTGATCGCGGGACACGAAACCACCGCCAACATGATCGGCATCGGCATCCTCGCCCTGCTGGAGAATCCGGAACAGGCCGATTTCCTGCGCACCGCCGACGATCCGAAGGTGATCGCCAACGCGGTCGAGGAACTGATGCGCTACCTGTCCATCATCCAGAACGGCCAGCGCCGGGTTGCTCTCGCGGACATCGAAATCGGCGGCGAGACCATCCGGGCCGGCGAAGGCATCATCATCGATCTGGCGCCGGCCAACTGGGATGCCAGGGCCTATCCCGAACCCGACAAGCTGGACTTCGGCCGGGACGCCGGACAGCAACTGGGCTTCGGCTACGGCCGCCACCAGTGCGTCGGCCAGCAGCTGGCCCGCGCCGAACTGCAGATCGTCTTCCACACCCTGCTGCGCCGGATCCCGACGCTGCGTCTGGCCATCCCGCTGGAGAAGGTGCCGTTCAAACACGACCGTCTGGCCTACGGCGTGTACGAACTTCCCGTTACGTGGTAGCCCACAGCCCCGATTGGAGAATCACATGTCTGCTCTGACGACCCTCTACCCGCCGGAAGGCTTTGGCGCACCGAAGAACCGCAAAGGTCACGCCGCTGCGGACGCGAGGAGCAATTCGGTCGCAGGTGATCTCGGACTGCCGGCCGGCACCGAGGTCTTCTCGGCCGACAACCACATCTCGGTCGCCGACGACATCTTCTACGAACGGTTCCCCGACGACCTGAAAGGCGCCGCGCCGCGCATCTGGTACGAGGACGGCGCCTACATGGTCGGCATGAAAGGCAAAGCCTGGACCGGTGGGGACTTCGGCCGCGTCCTGATGCAGTACGACGATCTGGCCGGTGCGGCCACCAACAACATCGACGCCCGGATCCGTGAACTGCGCGAGGACGGCATCGACCGGGAGCTGGCCTTCCCCAACGCGGTGCTGGCCCTGTTCCACTACCCGGACAAGGGCATCCGGGAGCGGGTGTTCCGCATCTACAACGAGGTGATGGCCGAGCTGCAGGAGAGCAGCAACGGCCATTTCTACGGCGTCGGGCTGATCAACTGGTGGGATCCGTCGGGAACCCGTAGCACGCTGGAGCAGCTGAAGTCACTGGGACTCAAGACGTTCCTGCTGCCGCTGAATCCCGGTAAGGACGACGAGGGCAACATCTACGACTACGGCAGCACCGAGATGGACGCGGTATGGGACGAGATCGAGGCCGCCGGCCTGCCGGTCAGTCACCACATCGGCGAGACGCCGCCGAAGACCCCGTGCCAGAACAACAGCGTCGTCGTCGGCATGATGGTCAACGTCGACTCGTTCCGCGAACAGTTCGCCAAATACGTGTTCTCCGGCATCTTGGACCGCCACCCATCGTTGCGGATCGGCTGGTTCGAGGGCGGCATCGCGTGGGTGCCCACCGCGTTGCAGGATGCCGAACACATGCTGGCGTCGTATCGGCACATGTTCAATCACGAACTGCGCCACGATATCCGCTACTACTGGGACCATCACATGAGTGCGTCGTTCATGGTCGACCCGCTGGGCCTGCGGCTGATCGACCAGATCGGCGTCGACAACGTGATGTGGTCCAGCGACTACCCGCACAACGAATCCACCTTCGGATACTCGGAGAAGTCGCTGGCGACGGTGGTAGAGGCGGTCGGCCCCGAGAACGCCGTCAAGATCGTCAGCACCAACATCCAGAAGTTCCTGGGGCTGGCAACGGCATGACCACCTCGACACGGTCCGGCGTCACTCAGATCGCGCGGACCGGTTACACGTGGCTCGACATCCCCGCCGAGCCGGATCTGGCGCGGCTGCGCCGCGAGGTGGGGGCCCGGCTGCACGCCGCGATGGTCGATCAGGGCGTGGACGCGTTGGTGTTGCTGGGCAACAGCAACGTCATGTACGCCACCGGTATCAGCTGGCCGCTGGCGGATGCGGGCCTGTCCCATGTGGAACGACCGGTCGCGGTGATTCTGGCCGACGATGAGCACCCGCATCTGTTCCTCCCGTTCCGGGAGGGCTCGGCGATGGAATCCGATCTGCCGGATGACCATCTGCACGGGCCCGTCTACCTCGAATTCGACGAGGGTGTCGCCCAATTCGCGAGGACGCTGGCCGGATTGGTGCCGTCCGGCGCGACCATCGGTGTCGACGAGTTGACCGGGGCGATGCGCCGGGCAGGAACCGCGCTGTTCCCCGGCGCGGCGCCGGGGGATGCCGCTCCGGTGATCGGCGCGGCCAAACTGGTCAAGACGATCGACCAGATCGCCTGTATCCGGCGCGCGTGCCAGATCACCGAGCAGGCCGTCGCCGAGATACAGCGGTCGTTGGCGCCGGGAGCGCGGCAGATCGACTTGTCCGCCGAATTCGTGCGCCGCACTTTCGAACTCGGCGCCACGACCAACATGTTCGACTCGATCTGGCAGGTTATGCCCGCGTCGAAGGCCGAGGGCACCTGGACCACCACCGGTGATCTGGCCCTGCCGTTGTTGACCACCGAGCGTGAGGTCGCTGCGGGCGACGTGCTGTGGACCGACGTGTCCATCGCGTATCACGGCTACTGCTCCGACCACGGCCGGACGTGGATCGTCGGCCAGGACCCGACCCCCGCTCAGCAGGCACAGTTCGACAAATGGCGCCAGATCGTGGACGGCGTGCTGGCGGTGACCAAGGCCGGCGCCACGTGCGGCGACCTCGGGCGCGCGGCGACGGCGGCCGCCGGTGGTCAGAAGCCGTGGTTGCCGCATTTCTACCTGGGCCACGGTATCGGTACGAGTGCGGCCGAGATGCCGATGATCGGCACCGATCTCGGCCAGGAATGGGATGACAATTTCGTCTTTCCGGCCGGCATGTTGCTGGTGTTCGAACCGGTGGTGTGGGAGGACGGCACCGGAGGCTACCGCGGCGAGGAGATCGTGGTGGTCACCGACGGTGGCTGGATGCCGCTGACGTCCTATCCGTACGACCCGTATGAGGTGTTCAGTGGGAATTGAGATCGAGGCCGACGACCGGGCATTGCGTTTCAGCCGCCGCGAGCGTGCCATCGCGCAGATGGAGGCTCATGACCTCGACGTGCTGGTGCTCGGCAGGCAGGCCAATGTCCGCTATATCAGCGGCGCGCCGCAGCTGTGGGTGGTGGGCACCCGGCCGTTCGGGCCGATCTGCACGTATGTGCGGGCCACCGGCGAGATCCACCTGAACAGCACCTGGGATGAGGGCATTCCCGAGGAGATTCCGCACGCGAATCTGTATGGGCTGGCCTGGAATCCGATGACGCTGATCGGCGTGCTGCGGGATATCGAAGGCACCGATACCGCACGCCGGGTCGGAACCGACGCCCTGACACCGACTTTCGCCAAGTTACTGCCGATGGCCTTCCCGCAGGCCGAATTGGTCGACGGCGAGCCGGCGATGCGGGCCGCGCGACGGGTCAAGACGGCCGAGGAGATCGGGGCGCTGCGCGGCGCGCTCGCGGTCGCCGAAGAGGGTCTGGCCAGGGGTGTTGCCGAGCTCGCGACGGGAACCACCGAGCAGAACCTGGCCGGTGCGGTGTTGCAGGCCGAAGCGGCCGGCGGCGTCAGCACCCCGGCGACGCAGGACGCCGCGTGGATCACCTCCAAGGATCATCCGTGGCGGCGCGCCGCAGGCGACGGCCGGGTCCGCGACGGTGACCTGGTGGCCCTGTCGGCGGGGGTGCTCGCCGACGGCTACGTCGGCGAGGTCGCGCGCACGGTCCACACCGGTGAATCGACGGAAGCCGTTCGATCGCTGTACCGGCGCCGGGACGAACTGTGGGACAGGCTCATTGACGCCTGCCGCCCCGGCAAACCGGCCAGTGCATTGCTGGATGCCTACGAGCGGGCCGGTGAGCGAATTCCGGCGATGCCGGTGGCACACGGCCTCGGGCTGGGATTCGATCCGCCGGTGGTATCGCCGCTTCTGCGTGCCACCGCCGAGTCCGACGTCCTGGAACCCGGGATGGTCCTCGCGGTCACCGGCTACGTCTGGGAACAGGGCGTGGGTGCGGTGTTCACCCGCGACGCCGTGCTCGTCGGCGCCGACGGCCCCGAAGTGTTGACCAAGGCACCTTCCTACAGTGAGGCCGCTCATGCCTGATCGCCCCACTCCCGAGGAGATCATCCTCTACGAGAAGGACCGCAAGACCAAGATCGCGACCATCACGTTCAACCGGCCGGAGTTCCTCAACGCGCCGACCTCGATGGCCAGGTTGCGCTACGCCGACATCCTGCGGGCCGCCAACGCCGACAATGACGTCAAAGTGGTGATCATCCGCGGCGTCGGGGACAACCTGGGAAGCGGCGCGGACCTGCCGGAGTTCATGGAGGGCAACGACAACCCGGCCGCGCGGCTGGCGGAGTTGCGGCTGGAGGACGACGGAGTAGGCGAGGTGAGCTACCCGCCGAAGGGCACCTTCCGCAACGGCGCCACCATCAGTTCCTGGTATGCCAACTCCCAAGCCGGGAATCGGGCGCTGCAGGACTTCAAGAAGATCAGCATCGTCGAGGCCAAGGGTTACTGCTACGGCTGGCACTTCTATCAGTGCGCCGACGCGGATCTGGTGATCTCCAGCGATGACGCCCTGTTCGGTCATCCATCGTTCCGGTACCACGGGTGGGGCCCCAGGATGTGGACATGGGTGCAGATGATGGGGTTGCGCAAGTTCCAGGAGATGGTCTTCACCGGGCGGCCGTTCACCGCCGCGGAGATGTATGACTGCAACTTCCTGAACAAGGTGGTGGCCCGCGACCGGCTGGAGGCCGAAACCGACAAGTACGCACAGGCCTGCGCACGGAACCGTCCGGTGGACACCGTGTTTCAGCAGAAGATGTTCTTCGAGATCTTCAAGCAACAGCAGGGCGAGTACATGGGCAGCTTGCTGAGTGCGTTCTTCGAGTCGATGGGCAACGGAGTGGCCAACGACAGCGACGAGGACATGGACATGTTCTCCTCGATCGATACCGGGCTGTCGGCCGCGGTCAACGACAACGACGGGAAGTTCCCGCCCGAATTCCGGCTGTCCAAGAAGAACCGGGCGAAGCCCGAATAGCGCGGAACCATGAACCCACCACTGACCGGTTACACCGTCGTCGACCTGTCCAGCGGGATTGCCGGCGGATACTGCACCAAGCTGCTCGCAGACGGCGGCGCCGATGTCGTCAAAGTGGAGTCACCCGAGGGTGATCCGTTGCGCGCCTGGTCGGCTTCGGCCGGTGCCGGGGGCGCGCTGTTCGGCTTTCTGGCCGGCGGCAAGCGCAGCGTGTTCGCCGATCCCGATTTGTTGGAACGGCTGGTGGCCTCGGCGGATGCGGTGGTGTGGTCACCGGAATCGGCTGTGGCGCAGTCGGTATCCCCGGCCGAACTGTTCCGGCGCCATCCGCACTTGATCGTCACCGCCATCACCCCGTTCGGTCTGGACGGGCCGTGGAGTGACCGGCCGGCCACCGAGTTCACCTTGCAGGCCTGGTCCGGCGGGGCGATCGGAATCGGCCGGGGCACCCAGGACCGGGCCCCGGTGACGATCGGCGGGCAGGTGGGGGATTGGCTGGCCGGTGCCTACGCGGCCGCGATGACACTGGCGTTCCGGGCGCGCGCACTGCGTGACGGGCACGGCGAGCTCATCGACCTGTCCATGTTGGAAGCCCAGATCCTCTGCCTCACTTACTATCCGGTTACCTTTTTCGAGACGCTCGGCCGGCCGTGGCGTACCGAACGGCGTCCCACCGTGCCCGGCGTGGCGCAGGCCGCCGACGGCTTGGTGGCACTGGGCTGCGGCACCGCCCAACAGTGGTGGGATCTGTGTGCGATGTCCGGTCACGACGACTGGATCGACGAGACGACGCAGCTCACCATCACCGAGCAGGCCACTCTGCACGCCGGCGAACTGTACGCATGGCTGCGCGAGCAGAACGTGGACGACGTCCGAGATCTGGCGTCTGCCTTCCGGATCCCCAATTCACCCGTCGGCAATGGCGGCAACGTCACCGAGATGGATCACTTCGTGCAACGGGGGGCGTTCGTGCGCAACCCGTCGGGCGACTTCGTCCAGCCCGCACACCCGTACCGGTTCACCGGCGCGGCCCTGCGCGCGCCGTCTCCCGCACCACGTTTGGGGGAGCACACCCTGGCGTTGCGGTCGGCCGCGCTGGAGCCCCGACCCGCACCCATCGGGCCGCCGGGCCGGGACCGGCTGCCGTTCAGCGGGCTGCGGGTACTGGACATGACCACGTTCTGGGCCGGCCCGTCGTGCACGCATGCACTGGGCATGCTGGGCGCCGACGTCATCCATCTGGAATCGACATCGCGGCCGGACGGCACCCGACTGATCGCGGGGATCCCGGCGACGGTGGGGCAGTGGTGGGAACGTTCACCGATCTTCAGCGCGCTGAACACCAACAAGAAGAGCGTCACGGTGGACTTCCAGACCGAGGCGGGCGTGCAGGTGCTGCGCCGGTTGATCGCCGAGAGCGATGTGGTGGTCGAGAACTTCACCCCGCGGGTCATCGACCAGCTGGGGCTGGACTTCGACTCGGTACGGGCGCTGCGCGAGGACATCATCATGGTCCGGATGCCGGGCTTCGGGCTGGACGGTCCGTGGCGGGACAACCCGGCGTTCGCCTACATCATCGAGGACGCCTCCGGGCTGAGCTGGTTGACCGGTTACCCGGACCGCACACCGTTCGAGCCTTATTCGGTCGGTGACCCCAACGCCGGGGTGCATGCGCTCAACGCGGTGATGTTGGCGCTGGAACACCGGCGCACGACGGGGCAGGCGGTGCTGGTCGAAGCGGCGATGGTGGATGCCGCGCTCAACATCGCCGCCGAACAGGTCATCGAACACTCCGCGTACGGGGCGCTGCTGCAGCGTGACGGCAATCGCGGGCCCGCCGCCGCGCCGCAGAACCTCTATCAGAGCGCGGAATTGGACGAGTTCGGCCGGGACGACAGCTGGGTGGCGATCGCCGTGCAGACCGACGCCCAGTGGGACGCGCTGCGTGCCGCCCTCGGCCATCCGGAGTGGTCGGCCGACCCCGCGCTGTCCAGCGCCGACGGGCGCCGTGCCGCCCACGATCTGCTCGACGAGCATCTGGCCGCGTGGTGCCGAGGCCGCACCGGTGACCAGATCGTCGAATCATTGTGGACGGCCGGCGTTCCGGTGGCCAAGGTGATGCAGCCGCACCGCCAGACCGAGTTGGCTCAGCTGCGGCATCGTCGGTTCTTCGAACATGTCGGGCACCCGGTGAACATCGCCGCGCCGCACAGCACCCTGCCGGTCAGGCTGGCCAACGGGCCCGCGGCGTTCCACCGTGCGCCGGCACCGCTGCTCGGTGAACACAACCATGCGGTGCTGAGCGGGCTGGGACTGTCCGACGAGGAGATCGCGACGCTGACCGAGGACGGCGTGATCGGCACCGAACCCGGTAAGGGTGGCCGGCGCAAGGCGGCGCGCTGAGCTATCCGATCCGGTCCCTCAGCGCACCGAATCGGTTGTCTGGCAGATGTTCAGCATACGGGTCGCGCAGTGCGTCACGGCGCGGCGGTGTCCAGCGCGGTGTCGCCCAGCCGTGAACTGAGCACCCGCCACGGCTCGGCATAGACACCCGGCGAGTTGCGGTAGGCACCTTGGCGTTTGACGAACGCACGGGCCAGCGGCGCGATCAGCCGGGCCGGATGGCGTTTCCATCCGGTCTCGGAGCGGATCTCATCGAGCATGGCGGGCCAGGAGTGATGCTGGAACTTCAGCACCTCCTGGGCCCTGGCGGTGTCCATCCAGTCGGTGATGAACCAGTCGTCGTCGCTGTCGGGATTCCCGGGCCGACCGGGCGGTAGCACACCGGGCAGGCCGCGCGCCGCGGCGAGCGACGCGCCGACATCGCCCTGGCGCATCCGGTGCGTGTCGTCGCCGGCGATCAGCAGGATCTCACCTACCGCATCGGCCACGGTGGCGGCGGCGAAAGCGCTTGCCACATCGCGCACGTCCACCATGTGGATGCGGTTGTCGACCGGCAGCGCGCTCTCGAAGTACAGGGCCTCCAGACCCAAGGGCATGGCGAACAGGTCGGTGCTCATCACCCCGCCGAGTCGCAGCACCACCCAATCCAGGGCCGAAGCACGGACGTAGGCCTCGGATTCCAGCTTGTGTCCGCCGTACAGCTCGGTCGGCCGGGGCGGGGTGTCCGCGGTGACCGGATCAGGGTTGCGGTGCGGATTACGGGAGCCGTAGACCGCATTGCTGGACGCTTGAACGAACCGCGGTGGATTCGGCGCTGCGGCGGCAGCATCCACCAGGGTCTTGGTGGCGTCGACATTGACCTTTCGGGCCGGTGCGCGATTGCGGTAGATCGGCGGGACGATCACCGCCGCGAGGTGGATGATCGCTTCGGGGGCGACGTCGGCGACGAGCCGCTGGACGTCCGCAGGCGTGGTCAGGTCGGCCCAGTGCGTTTCCACGCCGATGGGAAGTGCTTGAGCCTTGGCCTGATTCGCGTCGGTCCCGAGATCGGTGGCCACCACCCGGCGACCCTCGGCTGCCAATGCCCGGACCGTGGCCGAACCGACCAGGCCGAACGCCCCCGTGACAAGGACGGTGTCGGACATCGTCCTACTTCAGGCAGCTACCGGCGTCCACCGGCAACGTGACGCCGGTGACGTAACGGGCTTCGTCGGAGGCCAGGAACAGCACGGCATTGCTGATGTCGATGGCGTCCACCCACGGGATCGGCAGTGTGTGGAACAGCTGGCAGATCGGCGCCATGTCGTCGGGGCCCGGATTCTCCAGATCGGGCCGGAACATCTTGAAGGTGCCTTCGTTGTGCAGCATCTGGGTGCTCACATGGGTGGGATGCACCGAGTTGGCCCTGATGTTGTGCTGGCCAAGTTCGACGGCGAAGCCGCGCATCAGACCGACGACGCCGTGCTTGGCGGCGACGTAGTTACCGCAATGTGGATAAGCCTTCAGGCCACCCACCGAACTGGTGAGAATGATGGACCCGCCGCGGCCGCCGGCAATGATGTGCGGCACAGCGGCTTTCACCGACTTCCACACACCGGACAGGTTGATGTCGATCATCTCGTCCCAGTCCAGCTCGCTGGTCTCGTGCAGAACGTCACCACCGTTGCCGATGCCGGCATTGGCAACGACGATGTCGAGCCGGCCCAGCTGTTCGACGCCGCTGTCGACGGCGGCCTTCACGGCGGCGGCATCGCGGACGTCGACCTCGGCGGTCACGATGCGCCGGTTGAGTCCTTTGACCAGATTGGCGGTCTCGGCGAGATCGTCGGGGGTGGAGGCCGGGATGGCCGTCTCCACACCGGGCCGGATCGGGCCGGCGATGTCGATCGCGATGATGTCGGCGCCCTCTTCGGCCAGCCGCACGGCATGGCTGCGGCCCTGTCCGCGTGCGGCTCCGGTGACGAATGCGACCTTGCCCTCTACCCGCCCAGCCATCTGGTCCTCGATTCTGTGCTCGTTTCCGCAAAGCACTCTTTGTGCACTTGCTCAGCACTCTGTCACCGCAGGTCTACCCATGTCAATGACAGAATCAATTCTGGATAATTAACCTCTCTGCTTAGAAGAATGCTCTTCTCTTCAGAGTCTGGCGAGGATTTGCGGAAGGTCGAGGGTGGACCGGATCCCGGGTTGGGCCGCGCAGACATACGGCACCGCATTGACCGCACGGTTGGCGGTGTAGGCAGGTGAGACCTCGGCCATCCGCTCCAGCGGTACGGGCATCCGCAAGTCGATCTCCAGCGGCGCATCACCGGCGGCGGAGATGTGCCATCCGGTCGCGCCGAGGGGCCAGTCTGCGTCCAGCTCCGTCGTGCAGTACCAGTTGGCCCGGAACTGCAGGAGCAGCCGGCCGGCCCGGACCCCGGTGATGGTGATGCGCTGTGCAGCGACGCTGCCGGCGGCCAACGTGCCCGCGGCGATGACCACGTCGGTGTGAGCGGCGGCGAATTCGCCTGCGGCGGTGACCTCGTCGAGGGGCAGGCCCACTGCGTCGGCCACCAGGCGCAGCGACGGCCCGAAGCTTGCCTTCAAGTAGTCCGCGCGGAACTGATCGAAAGGGCCCATCGGCTTGCCGAACCCCATCACGTCGAACAGCAGCTGCGGGGAATCGCGGCGGGAGAGATCGGCGTATTCGTCGATGGCGAGGGTGGTCAGTCGGCGTTGCAGAGACGAGATGACCAGCGGAAGTGCTTCGGTGATGAACCCGGGACTGCTGCCGGTGCTGTGCACGCTGGTGTGGCCCGCGGCGCAGGCGTGTTCGACGCGCTCCCGAATGGCCGGGTCCATGCTCGGCGGGTGATGGAAGGCGCCGGCCGTGGTGACGACGTTGATGCCGGCGGCCAGCAGCGTGCAGACCTCGTCGACGTTCAGCGCCGGGGGCATGTAGAGCACGCAGTTCGGCCGTGCCGCGATGATCGCCCCGATGTCGTCGGTGGTGGTGACGCCGGCGGGGCCGAGCCCGCACAGCTCACCGGCGTCTCTGCCGACCTTGGCCGCCGAGTTCACATGCACGCCGGCCAGCGTCAGCTGTGGATGTTCGATGACGGCACGCAGGGCGCGCAGCCCGATGGTCCCGGTGGCCCACTGCGCGACGCGCACATTGGGCTGCTGCTTTGACACCACGCCAGTGTAAGTGGCGCTCTATCCCAACGAGAATGGAATTCTCAGGGTCGGGCGGCGAAACCGTGCGCGACGAAGTCCCAGACTTCCTGGGCGGAGATCGGCTTGTTGGTGGCGTCGTCGCTGCCGCTGGACTGTGCGACGAACATCACGGTCTGCATGGTCATGGCGGCCATCCGGCGTGGGTTGACCTCCGCGCGCAGCTTGCCTGCTTCGGAGGCCTCCTCCATCAGCTCGGTGAGCAGGGCCAGCAGGGGCGCGTGGGCCACCTTGACCTCGGACGGATGCGATACCAGCAGGCGCGGCGCGAAGTCGGTGAACAGCGGACGCTTGGCGGTGGGGTCGGGGCGGGAAGACTCGAACAGCAACTCGATGGCGACCTTCAGTCGATCGATCGGATCGCCCTGGCCGGAGGTGGCGGCCCGGATCTGGTCGGCCGAACGGCTCAGGGCGTCCTCGAAGAGGGCCAGCAGCAGCTCGTGCTTGCCGTCGAACTGCAGGTAGAAGCTGCGCAGCGACTGGCGCGACCGGTCGACGACCTCTTGCACGGTGAAGTCGGTGCTGCCCTTTTCGATGATGATCGACTGCGCGGCGTCGAGAAAACGCTGCACGCGCTGACCGGCGCGGAGCTTGGCGGTCTTGATGGACCGTTCGACCGCGCGCTGCTTCCAGGCAGGCTCTTCGCTTGCCGTGGTCACCGGCTGCTCAATCGCTTGCCGAATGGGGAGAACATGAGTGGACTGTACCGGAGAACGCCTGGGCATCGCGGTGCTCGCCCCCCTCCTGACGCTCGTGTCGGAGATTCTAGCTTTCTCATGATGAGAATATTATTCTCATTTTCGCATTTTAAGAAGGCCTACGGGGAAAGCGCCTTTCCGTCCGGGCGCACGTCGGGCGAAACGGCTACAGGTGCGCGAGCCGCGGAGCAGAGCCGCGGGCGCGCAGTCCGGCCCCGGCCTTCTTGGTCAACTCCCGCGCACTGCCCAACAACCCGTCGAGCACCAGCACCCGTTTCACATGGTGCGCGAGGTCGTGCTCCTCGGTGAAGCCGATCCCACCCAGCACCTGCTGGCAATGCCTGGCCGCCGTCAGCGCGGCCTTGCCCGCGGCGGCCTTGGCCAGCAGCGCGGTGAGGTCGGGATTGTCGGCACCGGGCAGATTCAGCGTGGCCTCGGCGCCTTCGATCGCGACCAGTGTCTCGGCCAGCCGGTGCCGGACGGCCTGGAACGACGCGATCGGCTTGCCGAACTGCACCCGGTCCAGCGCGTGTTGACGGGCCAGCGACAGCATCGCCCTGGCCGAACCGACCAGCCACCAGGCCACCGCGATGCGGGCCTCGGCCACCCGGATCGGATAGCCCTCCTCCTCGCGGCGCAGCGGCAGCCCGCCGAGGGTGGGTTCGGTGGTCTCCGCTGAAATGCGATCCCACACCACCCAGGTGTTGCCGGTGTAGGGCAACGGCAGCTCCACGGTGTCCCCGATGGTGTTGCCGGTTGCGTGCAGCACGACATCGACCAGAACCGAAGCGTGCGAGCCGGTTTCGCCGAGTAGACGGAACACCAGCGGCACCGCCAGTTCCGGGATGTCGGTCAGCATCTCGGCCCACCCGAGTTCGGTGAGTGCGGCGTCCAGCGCGGGGCCCGACGTGGCGAGCATCGTCTTGCGCAGGGTGTCTTCCAGAAGCGTCAGCGACTCGGTATCGAGGTGAGCGGACATCTTCACTCCTTACCGAGATCGAGCAGGCGACGGGCGATGATGTTGCGCTGCACTTCGGCGGTGCCGCCGTAGATGGTGGCCGCCCGCGAATACAGGTATTCGGTGCGCCATGGGGTGTCGTCGAGTTCGATGGCACCGGGCAACAGATCGCGCGCGGTGTCGTAGAGCCGCTGTTCGGCACTGGCCAGCAGCACCTTGTCGATCGAGGTATCCGCGCCCAGCTTGTGGCCGGCGGCCAGTCGCTGCTGGGTGGCCCTGGACCGGCAACGCAGGGTGTGCAACGCCAGATACGCCTCACCCATATCGGTGTCCACCACCTGGCCGTCCCGTTTGACCTCATCGATCAGGGCGTCGAACCGCGAATAGAGATAGGCGATGCGTTGCCAGAAACACGTCGAACGTTCGTAGGGGAGCAGATCCATCGCCAGTTGCCAGCCGTCACCAGGCTTGCCGAGCATTCGGCTCGCGTCCACCTCGACGTTGTCGAAGTAGACCTCGCAGAACTCATCGACGCCGTGCATGGTCTTGAGCGGGCGGATGGTGATTCCGGGGGAGTCGGTGTCGACGAAGAACGCGGTGATGCCGGCATGAGGCGACGCGGATTCAGATGTGCCGTCGCCGGTGCGGGTGAGCAGGATGCACCGGTGCGAATACTGGGCGAAACTTGTCCACACCTTCTGCCCGTTGATCACCCACTTGTCGCCCCGCTGCTCGGCCTTGGTGGTCAGCGAAGCCAGATCGCTGCCCGACCCGGGTTCGGAGAATCCCTGGCACCATTGTTCTTCGCCGGAAAGTAGTTTCGGCACCATCTCGGCCGCCAGCGCATCCGGTGCGTAGTCAATCATGGTCGGCGCCAGCACCTCGAGCATCGAGTACGGACCCGGTTCGGCCAGCCGTCGGCCGACCACTTCCTCACCGACGATGGCGCGCAACACCGCCGGGCCGCCCAGGCCTCCGGCGTGCTCGGGCCAGCCGTAGCGGCTCCAGCCCGCGCCGTGAAGCGCTTTCTGCACGCGTGCGAACTGGCGGATGTGGCCTTCCAGTGAATGGTCCTCGGGTGGGGTGAGGTCGTTCTCGGCGAGCCAGGCCTGCAGCGCGGCGCGGAAGCTGGTGGGGTCGTGGAGATCGATCTCGGTCACGCTGATGGCCGTCCGATGGCGTGCGGCTTGCCGTGGTCGTGGGCGCCGCTGCGCCGGATGAAGGTCATCGCCCGGGTCTTGATCCGCCAGCCGGCGTCGGTGCGCAGGTAGGTGTCGCGGTAGTAGCCGATCCGCATGTCGTGCGCCGAGTGCTCGATGAAGCACAGCGGCTGGGTGCCCGTCGCCGAGCTGCGCGGGTCGTCGTCGAACTCGATCAGGGCGGTGCCCGTCATGAACAGGCCCTTGGGGGCGGCATCGACGAGCACCGGAAAGCGTTCCAGGGCATAGGTTTCACCGAAGGCGCTGTAGGTGCCGTCGGGAGTGAACACCGATACCAGGCCCTCGATGTCACCCTGGGTGATGGTGACCGCATACTTGGCCAGTACCTGCTGGATATCGATCAGGTCATCAGTTCTGCTTGGCGTAGTCATTGCGGTAGACCTTACCCCCCTTCATTACAAATGTAACCGCCCGTGTAACGGTGATGTCCTGCAGCGGGTCACCGGGGACGGCGATGATGTCGGCGAGGAGCCCTTCGGCCAGTCGTCCCCGGTCGGTGGCGTTGATCAGGTCGGCGGCGATCGTGGTGGCCGACCGCAGCACCGCGGCCGGTGGCATGCCCCACTCGACCAGGGTGACCAGTTCGTCTGCGTTCTTGCCGTGCGGGATGGCCGGTGCGTCGGTGCCGACGGCGATCTTGACCCCGGCTTCATACGCGGCCTTGAGTGACGTCTCGGCCTTGGGGAACATCTCGGCTGCCTTGTCCTGCAATACCTTCGGGGCGTGTGAGACATCCATGGCCTGGGCCAGCCTGCGGGTGGTGACCAGGAACCGGTCGTTGTCGACGAGCGCCTGGATGGCTTCGTCGTCCATCAGGAAACCGTGCTCGATGCAGTCGATGCCGCACGCGACGGCGTGCTTGACGGCCTCGGCGCCGTGCGTGTGAGCGGCCACCCGCAATCCGCGGCGATGCGCCTCGTCGACGATCGCGCGCAGCTCCTCGTCCGAATAGTGTTGTGCCCCAGCTTCACCGGTCAGTGACATCACGCCACCGGACACACACACCTTGATCAGTTGAGCGCCGTGCTTGATCTGGTAGCGGACCGCCTTACGGACCTCGTCGACCCCGTTGGCGATGCCCTCTTCCACCGTCAGTTCGAGTGCGCCCGGCATGAACGCGGCGAACATGGTGGGGTCAAGGTGCCCGCCGGTCGGGGTGATGGCATGTCCGGCAGGGACGATGCGTGGACCCTCGATCCAGCCGGCGTCGATGGCCTTTCCCAGCGCGACATCGAGCAGATAGCCGCCGGTTTTGACGAACAGTCCGAGGTTGCGCACCGTGGTGAACCCGGCCCGCAGGGTCCGCCGGGCATTGCCGACCGCACGCAATACCCGGGTGGGCGGATCGTCCTGCACCTGCGACAGGCCCGGGTTCTCCCCGCGACCACCCATGAGCAGGTTGACTTCCATGTCCATCAGGCCCGGCAGCAGGATGGCGTCGCCGAGGTCTATGACATCGGAGCTCTCGCCTTCGGGTCCTTCTCCGATGCCGACGATCCGGTCTCCGTCGACACGAACGATGCCGGGGCGAATGATCGCCCCGGCATCGACGTCGAGAAGACCCGCAGCTTTGAGGGTCAACACGTCTAAACCACCGGCTCCTTGATCAGCTTGATATAGGCCGCGCCGCTGTCGAGCACGCGTGGCTGCTTCCACACCTCGATCGGAAAGCTCACCATCACGATCGACTGTCCCAGGTGCACCAGGGCTTTGGCGTCGTCCGGCATTCCCGCGAGCGGGAAGCGCGCGTCGACGTAGACCATGATGTCCTCGAGGCGCTTCATCCCCGCGTCGTACAGCTCCTGCATCTCGTCCATCGTCGAGCTCAGCCGCTTGGCGTAGCGCTCCTCCTCGGTGGCCAGGCACCAGTCGCTGAACCGCTCCAGGTCGGCGAATTCTTCGGGCAACTTAGACATTCGCTGATTCCTTCTCGGTCTTCGTGGTTGCCGCGCCGTTCGCTGATCCGTTGGCTGCCTTCGCTTCGAGGCTCGCCTTGTACCTGTCAACGTACTGGTGCGCGGTCATGTGCAGGTGGCGAAGCAGGATTTCCTGGTCGCACAACGGGAACTCGGTGACGGCGCGGGTGCCGATCTGTGTCTGGGTGGCCTCCAAGGTGTTGGCGTCCTGGAACGCGTACTCCTTGAACGTCACCGCGGCCAGCTCCTGCGAGAGGCGTTCGCGCAGATTCTTGGGCGGCACGAAATACAGGTCGGCCTCGAAGATGTGTTTGTCCACCGCGGTCGGCCAGTAGTTGTACGTCAGGTACCAGCCCGGCGCCCAGAACAGCAAGGTCCAGTTCGGGAAGAACTCGAAAGAGTCAGTGCCCCAAGTCTTGTTGCGGCCGGGGTTGATGGCCGGCGGCAGCTCGTCGGGCAGAATGCCGTCGATGTCGGGCCGGTCCCACGGACCGAACAGGCCGCTGTGCAGGATCTGTTCGATCGGCTTGACCATGTTGAGGTCCTTGGGCGGGGACATCCCGCCCCATGACGACACCATGGAATGGTCGCCCTTGATGTCGTAGGCCAGCGCCTCGAAGCCGAACTTGGCCAGCTTCTCGGCCTCCTCCTTCTCCGCCTGCTTCATGTGCAGGATCGGCGCGTGGTAGAACTCCGTGAACGCGTCGATGAACAGCTTCCAGTTGGCATTGATCTCCGAGCGGTAGCTGTAATGCTCGGTCATCTCGTGGAACGGATAGCCCTTGAGGCCCTCGCCGAAGTCGCCGAGGTAGTCGACCAGCGGTTCGGCGTCGTCGTCGAAGTTGACGAAGATGAACCCTTCCCACACCTCGCAACGCACCGACTTGAGCGGGTAGTCGGCCTTGTCGACGTCGAAGAACTCCTGCTCCTGCTGGATGAAGGTCAGGTCGCCGTTCAGCGCGTAGCGCCAGGCGTGGTACTTGCAGGTGAACTGGCGGCAGGAACCGGACACCTCTTCGCCCGGGTAGTCGTTCCAGACCAGCTTGTTACCGCGGTGGCGGCACAAGTTGTAGAACGCTCGGATGGTGCCGTCCTTGTCCTTGTTGATGATGATCGATGTGCCGGGGCCGACCGACGGCATCTCCCGGGTGAAGTAACTACCGGTCTTGGGCAGCAGCTCGACGCGGCCGACATGCAGCCAGGTCTTGCGGAAGATGGCCTGCTGCTCCAGTTTCCAGTGCTCCGGATCGATCGAGTCGGTGTAGTCGACCGGCGCCGTGCCGAGTTCCGGCCAGTTCTCGGTCCAGCTCCCGGCGGCCGGTTTGGGGAAAAACGCCACGGTGATACCTCTCCTGTGTTGGTGCGACGGTGTCGAGAGCCGGTTCCACGATGGTTTTGGCCTCGCCTTCTCCGCTACGAGAATCATATTCTCATATCTGACTAACAGATTTCCAGTCTTTGGCCGTAGGGTCGATGTCGACGTCATCGGCGCCACTCGGGCGGGGCGCCCGGCCTCGGGCGAAAAGCGCGGTCAGCGGCCTGACGACCATCGCCGGACGTTGATTCTCGTACTGTGAGAAGTTAGTTTGCATTGATGGAGAACCAGCTCGGCGAGCCTGATCGATCGGCGAAGGGACAGCTATGCACCACGACGACATGATTCTGATCAGCGTTGACGACCACATCATCGAACCGCCGGAGATGTTCAAGAACCACCTGCCGGCCAAGTACGTGGACGAGGCGCCGCGACTGGTGCACAACCCGGACGGATCGGACACGTGGCAGTTCCGCGACACGGTCATCCCCAATGTGGCCCTCAACGCGGTGGCCGGCCGGCCCAAAGAGGAGTACGGCCTGGAGCCACAAGGCCTCGATGAGATCCGCAAGGGCTGCTACGACGCCGCCGAGCGGGTCAAGGACATGAACGCCGGCGGTGTGCTGGCGACCATGAACTTCCCGTCGTTCCCCGGTTTCGCGGCAAGGCTTTTCGCCACCGAGGACGCCGAGTTCTCGCTGGCACTGGTGCAGGCCTACAACGACTGGCATATCGACGAGTGGTGCGGTTCGCACCCGGGCCGGTTCATTCCGATGGCCATCCCGGCGATCTGGGACCCCGTGCTCTGCGCCCAGGAGATCCGCCGCGTTTCCGAGAAGGGCGTCCATTCGCTGACCTTCACCGAAAACCCGTCGGCCCTGGGCTATCCCAGCTTCCACGACTTGGAGTACTGGAAGCCGCTGTGGGATGCGCTGGTGGACACCGAAACCGTGATGAACGTGCACATCGGGTCCTCCGGCCGATTGGCCATCACCGCGCCGGATGCGCCGATGGACGTGATGATCACCCTGCAGCCGATGAACATCGTGCAGGCGGCGGCGGACCTGCTGTGGTCCGCGCCGATCAAGGCCTACCCCGACCTGAAGATCGCGCTGAGCGAGGGCGGCACCGGCTGGATCCCGTATTTCCTGGACCGGGTGGACCGCACCTACGAGATGCACTCCACCTGGACCCACCAGGACTTCGGCGGCAAGCTGCCTTCCGAGGTCTTCCGCGAGCACTTCATGACCTGCTTCATCTCCGATCCGGTCGGGGTGAAGAACCGGCACATGATCGGCGTCGACAACATCTGCTGGGAGATGGACTACCCGCATTCGGACTCGATGTGGCCAGGCGCTCCCGAGGAACTGGGCGCGGTGTTCGACACCTATGACGTACCCGATGACGAGATCAACAAGATCACCCACGAGAACGCGATGCGCCTGTACCACTTCGAGCCGTTCACCCACATCCCGCGCGAGCAGGCCACCGTCGGCGCGTTGCGGGAACAGGCGCGGGGCCACGACGTGTCGATCCAGGCGCTGAGCCATCACAAGGAACGTTCGGGATCCAGCGTCGCCGACTTCACCGCCAACGCCCGCGCGGTGACCGGCGTCAAAGACTGACCAGACAGCGGTACCCGGGCACCGGCGTCCCCCGCGCCGGTGCGCCAGCATGCGACTCAAGGAGTGAACAGTGTCCGGCGGAATGAACTTCGAGCTGACCGAGGATCAGCAGCTGATCCGCAAGTCGGTGGCCGAACTGGCATCCAGGTTCGACGACCACTACTGGATGGAAAAAGACCAGGCCCACGAATTCCCGACCGAGTTCTACGACGCCATCGCCGCGGGCGGCTGGCTCGGTATGACGATTCCGGAGGAATACGGCGGTCATGGCCTGGGCATCACCGAGGCGACCATCCTGGCCGAGGAGGTGGCCCGCTCCGGTGGCGGGATGAACGCCGCCAGCTCCATCCACATGTCGATCTTCGGCATGCAACCGGTGGTGGTGTTCGGGTCCGAGGAGATGAAGGCCGCGACGCTGCCGCGAATCGTCAACGGGGACCTGCACGTCTGCTTCGGCGTCACCGAACCCGGTGCGGGACTGGACACTTCGCGGATCACCACGTTCGCCAAGCGCGACGGCGACCACTACGTGGTGAACGGCCGCAAGGTGTGGATTTCCAAGGCGCTGGAATCGGAAAAGATCCTGCTGCTGACCCGTACCGAGAGCCGCGATGACGTCGGGAAGAGGGGAGGCAAGCCCACCGAGGGGCTCACGTTGTTCCTCACCGATCTGGATCGCGCGCATGTCGACATCCGGCCGATCAAGAAGATGGGCCGCAACGCCGTCAGCTCCAACGAGCTGTTCATCGACGATCTGCGCATCCCCGTGCAGGACCGTATCGGCGAAGAGGGCAAGGGCTTCTCCTACATCCTGCACGGACTCAACCCGGAGCGGATGTTGATCGCCGCCGAAGCACTGGGGATCGGCCGGGTGGCGCTGGACCGCGCGGTCAAATATGCCAACGAGCGGGTGGTGTTCGACCGCCCGATCGGGATGAACCAGGGCATCCAGTTCCCGCTGGCCGACTCGCTGGCGCGCCTCGATGCCGCCGAGCTGATCCTGCGCAAGGCCACTTGGCTCTACGACAACGGACAGTCGTGTGGCCGGGAAGCGAACATGGCCAAGTACCTGTGCGCCGACGCCGGGTTCGATGCGGCGGACCGCGCCCTGCAGACCCACGGCGGGATGGGCTATTCCGAGGAATACAACATCTCCCGGTTCTTCCGGGAGTCGCGTCTGATGAAGATCGCGCCGGTCAGCCAGGAGATGATCCTGAACTTCCTCGGCGCGAACGTGCTGGGCCTGCCCAAGAGCTACTGACCCACGCGCCCCGCCACCAGATTGCAGTTGACGCGGGGCGCACTCGAACTTTGTCGCACCAACGACAATCTCGCGGAGAGAGCGGAATCTGATGAGGACCTACTTCGATCTGACCGGCCGTTCGGCGCTGGTGACCGGTGCCGGGGCCGGTATCGGCGCCGGGGTGTCCGAGGCACTGGCGGCCGCGGGTGCGGCGGTGCTGGTCACCGATACCAGCGGGGACGCGGCCGCCGCCGTGGCCGAGCGGATCAATCTGGCCGGCGGCAAGGCCGACAGCGCGCCGTTGGACGTCAGTGACCGAGACGCCGCCGTCGCCGCCGCCGAGCGTGCGGCCGGCCTCGGCGCGGGCAGCCTGCACATCGTGGTCAACAACGCCGGCGTCACCTCCCCGGCCATGTTCGCCAAACTGACCGATGAGACGTTCCGGCTGACCTTCGACATCCACGTCATGGGCACGTTCCACGTCACCCAGGCGGCCTTGCCGCACATTCCCACCGACGGGACCGGCCGGGTCATCAACGTGACCTCCTCGGCGGGCATCACCGGCACCCTGGGCCAGGTCAACTACTCGGCCGCCAAGGCCGGCATCATCGGCATGACGAAATCGCTGGCCCGTGAGCTCGCCACCAAGAACATCATGGTCAACGCGCTGGCTCCGCTGGCGGCCACACCGATGACCGAGACCATCCGCACCAACGAGAAATTCGCGGCCAACATGATGAACCGCATCCCGCTCAAGCGCTGGGCAGACGCCGAAGAGGTGGCCGGCGCGTTCGTCTTCCTGGCCTCCGACGCCGCCTCCTACATCACCGGGCAGGTGCTGCCGGTCGACGGCGGCATGGTTATGTGACGTTGTGACCAGTACCGCGCCGCTGTCCGGCATCACCGTCGTTGCCATGGAGCAGGCAGTGTCCGCACCGATGTGCACCCGGGTGCTGGCCGACTTCGGCGCCAGGGTGATCAAAATCGAGAATCCCAAGGGTGGCGACTTCGCCCGCGACTACGACGACGTCGTGCTGGGCCAGGCCGCCCATTTCGTGTGGGCGAACCGCGGCAAGGAATCGGTCACGCTCAACCTCAAGTCGCCGGCCGGAATGGCGGTGCTGCACCGGCTGCTCGCCGGTGCCGACGCCTTCGTCTCCAACCTGGCGCCCGGTGCCACCGCCCGGCTGGGGTTGTCCCCGGCGGACCTGAAAGTGCGCCACCCGCAGGTCATCCCGGTCGAAATCGACGGTTACGGCCCGGGGGGACCGCTGTCCCAGAAGCGTGCCTACGACCTGCTGGTGCAGGCCGAGTCGGGCTCATGCGCCGCGACCGGTTACGCCGGGATGCCGGCCAAGCCAGGTGCGGCGGTCGCCGATATCACCACGGGCCTGTACTCGGCGCTGTCCATCATGGCGCTACTGCTGGGCCGGGCCCGCCGGGGTGACACCGGTGCCGCTCCGTCGGTGGCGGTCAGCCTGTTCGACACCATGACCGACATCATGGGTTATCAGCTGACCTACACCCAGCACTCCGGTATCGACCAGACGCCGCTGGGAATGAGTTCACCGGCGGTCGCGCCCTACGGGTCGTTCCCGACCCGGGACGGGCAGACGGTGGTGCTGGGCACCACCAACGACCGGGAGTGGCAGCGACTGGCCCGCGAAATCATCGAACGGCCGGACCTGGCCGACGACCCGCGGTTCGCCACCAACTCCGATCGGTGCGCGCACCGCGACGAACTCAACGCCGCCATCGAAAGCTGGTGCGCCCAGCACGATCTGGTGGACATCCAGCAGACTGCGGACAAGGCGGGGATCGGCAACTCCCGCTACAACCTGCCCAGTGAGGTCATCACGCACCCGCACCTGAAGGCGCGAGACCGCTGGCGCGAGGTAGGCACTCCCAACGGCAAGATCGAAGCCCTGCTGCCGCCGCCGGTGATCAGCGGTTTCGAGATGGGGATGGGTGCGGTGCCCGGCTTGGGGGAGCACACCGACGCGGTGCTGGGGGAGCTGGGCTTCTCGGCGCCAGACATCGCGGAGTTGCGCGCCGAGGGTGCCATCGGGCCGGAGTACGCATGAGCGTCTTGCTGACCGAGGATCACGACGGTGTGCGCACCCTGACGCTGAACCGGCCGCACCGCAAGAACGCCATCGACCCGCAGCTGTGGCAGGCGCTGGCCGAGGCGCTGCGCGCCGCCGACACCGACGACACCGTGCGCGCGGTGGTGCTGACCGGTGCCGGCGGGGCGTTCTGCTCGGGCGCCGATATCGGCACCGGGGAGGCCATCCACCCCCGCCGCAAACTGCAGCGACTCACCGATGTCGCGCTGGCACTGCACAATCTGAGCGTTCCGACCATCGCGAAGGTCACCGGCGTCGCGGTGGGCGCGGGCTGGAATCTGGCGCTGGGGTGCGATTTCGTGGTGGCCACCCCGGAGTCGCGGTTCTGTCAGATCTTCGCCAAGCGCGGGTTGTCGGTGGATCTGGGCGGGTCGTGGTTGTTGCCGAAACTCGTCGGGCTGCAACAGGCCAAGCGTCTGGTGATGCTGGCGGACATGATCTCCGCCGCCGAGGCGCATGCGCTGGGCCTGGTGACGTGGGTGCAGGCCGCCGACCAGATCGACGTCTTCGTGGCGGAGTTGGCGGGCCGCCTGGCCGCCGGCCCGCCGTTCGCGCTGGCGCAGAGCAAGGCACTGCTCGACGACGGCGCCAACGCGACTTTCACCGAAGCACTGGCCAACGAGGCACGCGCCCAGCCGGGCAATTTCGCCACCGCCGACTCACTCGAGGCGTATGCGGCGTTCGCCGCCAAACGTGACCCGTCATTCACCGGAACCTGGGCGGTCCCGCCCACCAAGGAGTAGAAGCCATGCGAGAAACCGTCATCGTCGGCGCCGTCCGCACCCCGGTGGGCAAGCGCAACGGCGGGCTGTCCGACCAGCACGCCGCCGACCTGTCCGCCGTGGTGCTCAAAGAGCTCGTCGAACGCACCGGGGTGGACCCGGCCCTCATCGACGATGTGGTGTGGGGCTGCGTATCCCAGGTCGGCGACCAGTCCAGCAATATCGGCCGTTATTCGGTGCTCGCCGCCGGTTGGCCCGAGCACATCCCCGGAACGACCGTCAACCGGGCCTGCGGATCAAGCCAGCAGGCGCTGGATTTCGCGGTGCAGGCGGTGATGTCGGGTCAGCAGGACATCGTGGTCGCCGGTGGTGTCGAGGTGATGAGCCGGGTACCGCTGGGCGCGGCCCGCCAGACGGGTCAGCCGTATGGACCGAAAGCGCTTGCCCGCTATGACGGTTTCTCGTTCAACCAAGGCATCTCGGCCGAGATGATCTGCCAGAAGTGGGATCTGTCCCGCACCCGTTGCGACGAGTACTCCGCGCAGTCGCACGAAAGGGCCGCCGCCGCACAGGATGCCGGCGCGTTCATCGAACAGATCCTGCCGGTGTTCACCGAGGGTGACGTGGTCGCCACCGATGAGGGTATCCGCCGGGGGACCACCGTCGAAAAGCTCGCCGGCCTCAAGCCCGCGTTCACCGAGGACGGCGTCATCCATGCCGGGAACTCCTCGCAGATCTCCGACGGTGCCGCGGCGCTGTTGGTGATGACCGCCGACCAGGCGCTGAATCTCGGGCTGACCCCGCTGGTGTACTACCGCGCCGGCGCGGTGACCGGTGCCGATCCGGTACTGATGCTGACCGGGCCCATCCCGGCCACCGAGAAGGTGTTGCACAAGGCCGGTGTCGGGATCGACGAGGTCGGGGTGTTCGAAGTGAACGAGGCGTTCGCGCCGGTACCGCTGGCCTGGATGGCCGAGACCGGCGTCGACGAGGCGAAGCTCAATCCACTGGGCGGGGCGATCGCACTCGGACACCCGCTCGGCGCATCCGGCGCGGTGCTGATGACCCGGATGATCCATCACATGCGCGACAACGGCATCCGGTACGGACTGCAGACCATGTGCGAGGGCGGCGGCACCGCCAACGCCACGCTGGTCGAGTACGTCTTCTAGTCGAAAGGGCAACACGTGCAACGCAATCTGTTCACCGAGGACCACGAGGCGTTCCGCGAGCTCGCCCGCGACTTCGTCGAGAAAGAGGTCGTCCCGGCCTATCCCGAATGGGAGAAGGGCGGCCGGATGCCCCGCGCCGTCTTCGCGAAGATGGGCGCGCTCGGCATGCTCGGCATGGCCATCGACGAGGAATACGGCGGCGGCGGGGTGCCCGACTACCGCTACAACGTGGTGTTGCAGGAGGAGGCCGCCCGCGCGCTGGTCACCCTGTCCACGGTGCGCACCCAGCTCGAAGTGATCCTGCCGTACTTCCTGCATTACGCCAACGAAGAACAGCGCAAACGCTGGTTCCCCGGGCTGGCCGACGGCACCCTGCTCACCGCGGTCGCGATGACCGAACCCGGCACCGGGTCGGATCTGGCCGGGATGCGGTCCACCGCGGTGCGCGACGGGGATGACTGGATCCTGAACGGCGCCAAGACCTTCATCACCGGCGGGATGCAGGCCGACCTCGTCATCGTGGTCGCGCGTACCTCCACCGACCCGGACAATCGACGCCGGGGTTTGACGCTGTTCGTGGTGGAGGACGGGATGCCCGGCTTCACCAGGGGCCGCGAGTTGGAGAAGATGGGCTGCAAGGTGCAGGACACCGCCGAGTTGTCCTTCGTCGACGTCCGGGTGCCCGCGGCCAATGTGCTGGGCGAGGTGGACGAGGCATTCTCCTACCTGGGCCACAACCTGCCGCAGGAGCGGCTCACCGTGGCGGTCGGTTCGGTGGCCCAGGCCCGTTCGGCGATCGCGGCGGCTATCGGGTACACCAAGGACCGCAAGGCATTCGGCACTCCGGTCGCCTCCTTCCAGAACACCAAGTTCGAACTGGCCGCGTGCTCGGCCGAGGTCGAGGCAGCCCAGGCGATGCTGGACCGGGCCGTCGCCCTGCACGTCGACGGTGAGCTGTCGGCGCCGGATGCGGCCCGGGTGAAATTGTTCTGCACCGAGATGCAGGCCCGGGTGATCGACCGCTGCCTGCAGCTGTTCGGCGGATACGGGTACATGATGGAGTACCCGATAGCCCGGCTGTACACCGATGCCCGGGTGGCCCGGATCTACGCCGGGACCAGCGAGGTGATGAAGGTGATCATCGCCAAAGACCTCGGTCTGTAGTCGCGATGTGGGCACGATCTGTCACGCTGGGCGTGACGAATCGTGCACACACCGCTGAAGGGGAGGCCGCATGGAGCTCACCGACAATCTTCTGTGGCTGCTCAAGCAGGCTTTCTACTTCTCGCTGACCTCGGTGAACGAGGCGATCAGTCCGCACGGTGTGAGTACCGCCCAGATCGGTGTGCTGCGCCAGCTGGCCAATGAGTCCGGATTGTCCGGCGCGGAGCTGGCCCGGCGGTTGTTGATCAGCCCGCAGGGGGTGCTGCTCGCCCTCACCGCTCTGGAGCGCCGCGGCTTGCTGGAGCGCAAGCAGGACCCTTCGCACGGGCGCATCCTGAAGGCCTATCTCACCGACGAGGGGCGGTCGGTCGCCGCGGCGGTGATCCAGGATGCGGTGGCCGCACACGAGGCCGTGTTCGGGGTGCTCAGCGCCCAGGAGCAGAAGACGCTGCGCGACCTGTTGAGCCGGGTGGTGGAAAAGGGCACCGGGCACGAGCTTTTCAGCGATCACCCGGAGACCTGAGCCCCGCCCACCACGCTATATTGGCAAGTAGTTGATATTGCGTGATGTGAGGGGTTCCCGTGGATCAAGGTATTGCGTCGCTCATCGGTGTCGACGGCTGGTCGGTGACCCGCGCAGGCGCTCCGATCACCGTGATCTCTCCGCACACCGAACGGCCGATCGCCGAGGTGGGTTCGGCATCGCTCGCCGACGTCGATCATGCGGTGGCGGCGGCGCGCACGGCGTTCGACCACGGGCCATGGCCACGGCTGACACCAACGGAGCGGATCGCGGCGGTGCGCACGTTCGCGGCCGCATATGACGGCCGGCGTGCCGACCTTGCCCGGCTGATCAGTGCCGAGATCGGTGCACCGATCACCTTCGCGCAGCGCGCTCAGGTCGGTTTGCCGTCGATGATGATGAACGCTTTCTGTGCTCTCGCCGAATCCTATGTGTGGCAGGAAGATCGGCCGGGCTTCTTCGGCGCCGATGTCCGCATCCGCAAGGAGCCCGTCGGCGTGGTCGCGGCCGTGGTGCCGTGGAACATGCCGCAGTTTCTGACCATCACCAAACTCGTCCCGGCCCTGTTGGCCGGATGCACGGTGATCGTCAAGCCCGCGCCCGAGTCCACGCTGGACGCGCTGCTGCTGGCCGACATCCTGGACGAGTCGGGATTCCCGCCCGGTGTCGTCAGCGTGCTGCCCGGTGGGGTCGACGTAGGTGCGCACCTGGTGGGTGCAGCCGGCGTCGACAAGGTGTCGTTTACCGGATCGACCGCGGCCGGGAAAGCCGTCGCCGCGGCGTGCGCGGCCAACCTGACCAAGGTGAGCCTGGAACTCGGCGGGAAATCCGCGGCGATCGTCCTCGACGATGCCGATCCGGCGGTGGTGGCCGCCGGTGTCCGTTCGGCCAGCCTGTCCAACAGCGGGCAGATCTGTAATGCGTTGACCCGCATCCTGGTTCCGGCGCGCAGATCCGCTGAGTTCGTCGATGCACTCGTCGCCGAGATCACGGCGCTGAAGGTCGGCGACCCGGCGGATCCGGAAACCCAGGTCGGGCCGCTGGTGAGCGCCCGTCAGCAAGAGCGGGTCCGTGACTACATCCGCACCGGCCAGCGGGAGGGCGCCGAGCTGGTCATCGGCGGGACGCAACTACCCGCCGGTGTCGACCAGGGCTGGTACGTGCAGCCGACGTTGTTCGCCGAGGCCGACAACGCCATGCGGATCGCGCGGGAGGAGATCTTCGGGCCGGTGCTCACGGTGATTCCCTACCGTGACGAGGACGAGGCCGTGGGCATCGCCAACGATTCGGATTACGGTCTGGCCGGTTCGGTGTGGACCGCCGACAGCGACCGGGGCGTCGCAGTGGCGACCCGGGTTCGCACCGGGACGTTCGGGGTCAACCAGGGCTACCCGATGGATCCCTTCGCGCCGTTCGGCGGCGTCAAAGGCAGCGGGTACGGCCGTGAGCTCGGCCGCGAGGGGCTGGAGGGCTACCTGGACACCAAATCGATTGCGGTGGCTGCCCGGTAGCCGACTACCGGATGGGCTCGTCGCCGTTGACGGTGGTGCGCAGCATCTCACGCGGCGAGTTCGGATCGTACGGGGCGGCACGGTGCAGGACGCCCTGGTTGTCCCAGATGACCGTGTCACCGACCGACCACCGGTGGCTGTACACCTTGTCTCGCGTGGTGGCATGGGCCAGCAACTCGGACAGCAGTCGGCGGCCCTCGTCGAGGTCCATGCCCACCACATAGTCCGCAGATGCACCCAGTACCAGTGACTTCCGTCCGTTGCGGTGGGTCCACACCAGCGGATGTTCGCTGGCGCGGCGGGACCGCCACCGGGTGAGGTCCGCTTCGGTGGGATCGGGGTGGGTTCGCCGCTGGG
This sequence comes from Mycobacterium sp. BMJ-28, assembly GCF_054404835.1. Lineage (NCBI taxonomy): Bacteria > Bacillati > Actinomycetota > Actinomycetes > Mycobacteriales > Mycobacteriaceae > Mycobacterium > Mycobacterium sp. BMJ-28. Next base: position 1,735,694 of record NZ_CM136783.1, read on the forward strand.
AGGCCTCCAGCGAATGCACCACCCGCAGCGATTCGTAGCGCTGCTTCTCGGCGGCGGACAGTGATTCGTACGCGTCGTAGGCGCTGGCGAATTCGGTCTCACCGCCTTGGGCGGCCACCTGTACCGCCGACAGCACGGTGGCCTTCTGCGGGCACTCGTCGGCCAGTGGTGTGCACCCGTCGATATGCCAGATGAAGGCCGCCCTGAGGTAGTCGGCGGCCTTGTTCTTGGTCTTGTCCAAGGTGATCGGGTAGATCCCGGAGACCGGGTGGTGACCGTCGGAGGACCGGTCCACCTCGCCGAGCCGCTCACAGACGGCGACCTGGTCCTGCGGGCTCAGGTGTAGACCCCGGAAAACCAGGACGCCGTTCTCCTCTAGCGCGTCGAGGACGGCGGCACCCAAACCGGGATCGGTGCCCAGCCGTTCGGAATCGAGGCCGCTGACTTCGGCGCCCACCGAATCGGTCAGTTTGTTGATGGTCAAGACGCTCATCGTATTCCTCTACAGTGCAATCGGATTCAGGGCCGCGGTTCGCCGGTGCGGATCATCACGGCATCCGCGGCGTCCACCGGCGCGGGCTGATGCATGATCTCCACGGCCATGGCCACCATGATCAGCGAATAGACCAGGTGCAGCAGGTTGGTGGCGTCCTCGGGCAGTTCGTCGAGCGGGAACTTGTCGCAGTAGTCGATCGCCTCTTCCAGTCGTGGGAAGAACGCGTCGTAGAACTCGCGCAGTTGCGGCATGCTGCTGGACAGCCGTCGGTTCCAGCGCTCGGTTTCGGTCGGCAGGCACCAGGCTTCGGTGTAGGGCTCCAGTTCGGCGAACGCGCTGGGAAGCGCTTTGGTGCTCATACCGGCGCCCCGCTGCGCTCACGCTGATAGGCCGCCACCCAGTCCACCGCTTCCTTGTGCAGGTGACGCACCAGGATCTCCTGATCGTTGAGCGGGAATTCGTCGACGACGTCGTACTCGAGCGCCGCCTGGGTGCCGCCCAGCATGCCCGCATCCTGTAACGCGAACTCCTTGAGCACCACCGCGGCCACCTCGTGTTCGATGCGTTCGCGCACCGTCCGCGCCGGGTGAAAGTAGGTGTACGCCTCGAAACGGTGGGTGTTGTGGGCGGTCGGCCAGTATCGGTACAGCAGGTACCAGCCGCCGTAGATGAGGATCTCGGTGTTGGGGAAGATCTGAAAGTTGCTGATACCCCACGGCTCAATGCCGCCAGGGTTCAATCCCTCCGGAAGATCGCCGATATCCGGTGTGCGCCAGGGTCCCACCAGGCCGCTGCGGGTGGCTCGCTCGATCGGATACATGTATTCGGGCGCCAGCAGCCAGCGGCGGGTCCCCGCGGTGGACACCAGCCGGTGCGGACCGTCCAGCTGGAAATGACCACAGGTGAACCCGGCGTTGGGGTTCCGCACCGCATCGGGAACCTGCTGGCTGTGCAGTGAGGGCACGTGGTAATACTCCTGGAAGGCGTCGGCGAAGATCTTCCAGTTGCTGTTGTTGTGCGCCGTCCAGTCGTAGCGTTCGGTCAGCTTGCCGAACGGGTAATCGTCCAGTCCGGTCAGCATGGGCCCGAGGAAATCGCGCAGACTCTGCCGCGGCGTCTGATCGAAGTTGACGAAGACGAACCCGGCCCAGACATCACAGTGCACCGGGGCCAGGGCGTAGTCGGCGGTGTCGAACCCGACGAACGACGCCTCGTTGGGCACGTGGGTCAGGGTGCCCTCGGTGCCGTAGCGCCACCCGCAATGTGCGCAGACGAACTCATCGCGGGTACCCGAAACATCATGGCCCGGACCACCGTTGGGCACCAGTACGGTGCCACGGTGCCGGCACAGGTTGTGGAAGGCGCGGATACGGTCATCCTGACCCTTGATGAGGACGATCGAGGCACCGGCCGCTTCGATCCCCTTGGTGATGAAGCTGCCACGGTCGGGGAGTTCCTCCACCCGGCCGACGTTGAGCCAGGCGCGTTTGAAGATCGCCTCCCGCTCCAGCTCGTAGAACTCGGGCGAGATGGAGTCGCGGAACGGTATCGGTGCGGTGCCCAGCTCCGGGTACCGTTCGGTCCAGGACCGCCGTGCCGGCGTGGTCGATTGCGTCATCTGCATCCTCTCCTACATCACCGAGCCGCCGTTGACACCGAGCGTCTGCCCGGTGATGAAGCCGGCTTCCTCGGAAGCCAGAAAACCCACTGCCGCCGCGATATCCGCACCCGTACCCAGCCGGCCCAGCGGGATGTTCGCCGCGATGGTCTCGTTGGAAGGCAGGTAACCGGCCGCCTGCGAGGCATGCTGCATGGGCGTCTCGATGCCCGACGGTGGGATGTTGTTGACGGTGATGCCGTGCGGTGCGTACTCACGGGCCAGCGATTTGGTCAGGGTCAGCAATGCACCCTTGGACGCCGCGTAGTGCGCAGCGAACGGCGTGCCGCGCTGCGCGCTGGAGGATGAGATCATCACGATGCGACCCCAGCCGGCGGCGACCATATCCGGTAGTGCGGACTGGCAGCAGTGGAAGGTGCCGGTCAGGTTCACGTCGAGCATCTTCTGCCAGGACTCGGTGGTGATATCGGCGAAGCCGGCATAGGCGAAAAGACCGGCACTGGTCACCAGCACGCCGACGGGACCCAGTTCGCTGCGCACCTTGGCCAGCGCATCGTCGACTCCCGGCCGGTCGGTGACATCGGTGCCGATACCCAGCGCCGACACGCCGTTCGCTCGCAAGTCGTCGGCAACCCGCTGGGCGGCATCGGCATTCACGTCCAGCACCGCGACCCGGTGCCCGCGCCTGCCGAGCTCGTGGCAGGTCGCCTCGCCCATACCGGAACCGCCGCCGGTCACCACAGCCACCCGCTTCATCGACTCACCTGACTTTCATTCGTAGACCACCCGCACGGTGCGGCTGGTCGGTATTGCCTGGCAGGTGACGACCAGCCCTTCGGCGACCTCGTCCTCGTCCAGCGCATCGTTGTTGAGCATGCGTGCGCCGCCTTCGGTGATCGCCGCGATACATGTTCCGCACGAACCTGTTTCACAGGATGACGGGGCGTTGAGGCCGGCCAGCCGTGCCGTCTGCAGCAGGGTGTTGCCGGCGCGGTAGGGCACGGTGACGGTGTTCCGGCCCAATACGATCGTGACATCCTCGGTCACCACGGGGGTGCTGTCGTCCACCTCGACGGTGGCGACGGAGAACCGTTCGAGATGGATCCGGTCCGCGGGAACGCCGCGCCCCAGCAGGGTCGATTCCACCGCGTCCATGAACGGGGCGGGCCCACAGATGTAGTACTCGGCGTCATCGCAGCCGTCCAGGAAGGCGTCGATGTGATCGGCGGCCACGGTGCCGTGCGACTCGTCGAGATGATGGTGCACACTCAGTCGATCATGGTGCGCGCCAAGCACGTCGGCCAGCGCCGCGGCGAAGATCACCGAATCCGCGGTGCGGTTGGCGTAGAACAGCCGTGCCCGGCGGTCGGTGGCTGCCAGCGCGTGCCGGATCAGGGAGTAGACCGGGGTGATGCCGCTGCCGCCGGCGAACGTGACGAGTTCGCGGTCGGTGTCGGTGAGCACGAACCGTCCGTCGGGCGGCGCCGCGTGCAGGTGTTGGCCTGGTTCGACGGTGTCGTTGAGCCAATTGGACACCAAGCCGTCGCGATCGCGCTTGACGGTGATCCGTAGGTCGGCCTCGGCTGCCGGCGACGAGGACATCGAGTAGCACCGGCGGTGCGCCTCGCCGTTGACGACCACCTGGAGCGTGAGGAACTGGCCCGCGCGGTACCGGAATCGGTCGGCATGTGCAGTGGGCACGTCGAGCACCAGCGACACGGCGTCGGCCGTTTCGCGCACCACGTCCTTGACGAGCAGGGCGGCGAAGCCCTCGTCGACCTGCGGGGTGGCTGCGTGACTCATCGACAGAATCATATCAAGTACTTGTTATTCAACTCAAGGATCGATGTGGTCGACGGCCATGGTGTGGCCGGTACCCTGCTCGACCACGCGGGTCAGCAAGGCGCGCAGCTGGGTCTGCTCGGCCACGCTGAGAACTCCGAACACCCTGTCGTGCACCGAGATTGCGTCGCCTATCACGGCGGTGGCCAGCTCCCGGCCGTGCTCGGTGAGGAAGGCCTGCTGGATGCGGCCGTGTCGCGGATCCTGTTTGCGTTCGACCAGCCCGCGCTTGGTCAGTTCATTGACGGCCAACTGGACGCCCTGGGGCGTGATGAGCAACCGCCGCGCCAATTCGGCGTTGGACAACCCGGGTTCGCTGATCAGCTGGCGCAGCACCCCGACGTGAGAGGTACTGACGCCGTGCGGTTTGACCGCATCGTTGACGGTGGTGAGGGAGAAGTAGAACGCCTGCTTGAGCAGCCACAGGATGTTGTCGGTGAGTTCCATCGTCAGGTGCTCTCGTGCTTGTGAATCTGCCCGTCCTTCATCACGAACCGCACATCGAGCAGCGTCGCGATGTCCTGGGACGGGTCACCGGAGACGGCGATCACGTCGGCGAGGTAGCCCGGGGCCAGCCGGCCCAGGTTGTCGAGCTCGTCGATCAGGTCGGCGCTGACCACGGTGGCAGCCCGGATCGCCTGCAGGGGAGTCATCCCGCGCTCGACCAGTGCCACCAGTTCCTTGGCGTTCTGCCCGTGTGGCACGGCCGGCGCGTCGGTGCCGCAGGCGATCTTCACACCGGCGGCAATCGCCTTGGGCAACATGGATTTGGCCCGCGGGAACACCTCCAGTGCCTTCTTGCGCAACTCGGGGGCGATCCGGTCGATCGCCATGGCGTCGGTCAGATAGGTGGTGGAGACCAGAAAGGTGCCGTGGTCGACCATCATCTGGATGGTCTCGTCGGTGGCCAGGAAGCCGTGCTCGATGCAATCGATGCCGGCGCGGATACACGCCTGGATGGCGCTGTCGCCGACGGCATGGGCGGCCACCCGTACGCCGGCGCGGTGGGCCTCGTCGGCGATCGCGGCGAACTCGGCATCCGAATACTGTTGCGCGCCTGGCGCGGTGCTGTGCGACATCACGCCGCCGGAGGCGGACACCTTGATCAGCTTGGCGCCGTGGCGCACCTGGTAGCGAACGCAGGCGATGACGTCGGGTACACCGTTGGCGATACCTTCGGCCACCGACAGCGGCATTATGCCGGGCGCAAGCCGTTGGAATACGGTGGGATCCAGGTGCCCGCCATACGGGGTGACCGCGTGCCCGGCGGGGTAGATGCGCGGCCCGGCGTGCCAACCCTGGTCGATGGCGCGCTGCAGTGCGACGTCGAGCAGGTAGCCACCGGTCTTCACCATCAGGCCGAGGTTGCGCACCGTGGTGAACCCAGCGTCCAGCGTGGTCCGGGCATTGACCGCGCCGCGCAGGGTGCGGTAGGCCGGGTCGTCCTGCACGCCGTGCATCGGTGACGGCAGCCCCTCGGGACCGCCGGGCCCGCCGATCAGCAGATTGAGCTCCATGTCCATCAGGCCGGGCAGCAGTGTCACGTCACCCAGATCGACGACGGTCGCCGAATCCGGCACGGGCGCCTGCGGATCCACCGAGGTGATGCGGTTGTCCTCGATGATGATGACCGCCGGTGCGCGGACCTCGCCGGCGTCGACATCCACCCAGCGTGCCGCCCGCAGTACGGTTGTGTCGGTCATGTACGCGGCTCGGCGACGCAATCCAGCGACGTGGCGCCGGAATCGGGCACGCGGGGCTGCTTCCAGCACTCCACCGGGAAGGACACCGTGATCATCGAGTACAGCAGGTGCATCAGGTTGAGGACGTCGTCGGGCAGCTCGCCGAGGGTGAACTTGTCGCAGAATGAAATGGCGTCCTCGGCGCGGGCGGTGATCGCGTCGTAGAAGGCCTGCATCTCGGTCATGTTGGAGCCCAGCCGTTTTGCGTACCTCTGCGCTTCGGTGGTCAGGCACCACTCGGTGAACGGCTCCAGATCGGCGAACTCGGGGGGCAGCAGGGCGCTCATACGGTCGTCACCTCGGTGGCGCGCTGGTAGTCGGCGATCCAGGCGGCCGTCTCCTTGTGCAGGTGACGGAGCAGGATCTCCTGATCGCACAGCAGGAATTCGTCGACCACCCGGGATTCGATCGAAGTCTGGGTGGCTTCCAGGGTGTTGGCGTCCTGTAATCCGTATTCCTTGAACGACTGCGCCGCCAACTCCTGGGCCAGGCGCTCACGTGGGCTGCGCGGCTCGGGGAAGTGCAGTGTGCACTCGAAGGTGTGGGTGTTGAACGACGTCGGCCAGTAGTGATACGTCAGATACCAGCCCTGGCCCCAGAACAGGATGACGAAGTTCGGGAAGAGCTGAAATGAATCCAGACCCCACGGCTCGCAGTTGGCCGGATTGAGGCCGGCCGGCATCGGACCGAGATCCGGTGCGTCCCAAGGTCCGAACAGGCCGCTCTGGCAGATGTCCTCGATTGGCTTGCGCATCTCATCAGCCATCTCCCAGGCCCGCACACCGGAGGTGCTGACCAGCCGGTGCGGGCCTTCGAGACGGTAGTGCGGCGCTTCGAATCCGGCCTGTGCGGCGGCCTTGGAATAGGCGGTGGGGGACTGGTTCGCGTGCAACACGGGCGCGTGATAGAACTCCTGGAACGCGTCCATGTAGAGCTTCCAGTTCGCCTTCACCTCTGAGCGGTAGGTGAACCGCGACGTCAGCTTGTGGAATGGATAGCCGGCCAGATCGGTGATCATCGGGCCGAGGAAGTCGGTCAGCGACTGCTCGGGTTTCTCGGCGAAGTTGACGAAGATGAAGCCTTCCCAGACTTCGCAGTGCACCGGCACCAGCCCGTACCGGCTCTTGTCGAGATCGAAGAATTCCTCTTCCTGTTGAACGAAGGTGAGATTGCCGTCCAGGTCATACCGCCAGGCGTGGTACTTACAGGTGAACTGGCGGCACACCCCGCTGGTGTCCTGCAACGGCATGTCATTCCAGACCAGCTTGTTGCCGCGGTGCCGGCACACATTGTGGAACGCATTGATCTCACCGGAGGTATTGCGGCACACGATGATCGACGTGTTCGCTGCCTTCATCTCCTTGGTGAAGTAGCTTCCTTTGCGGGAAAGCTGCTCCACCCGGCCCACGTTGAGCCAGGCCCTCTTGAAGATGGCCGCGCGCTCGAGCTCGTAGATTTCCGGACTGATGGAGTCTTCGTACGAGATGGGCCCGGTGCCCAGTTCGGGGTAGTGCTGGGTCCAACTGCCTTCGGCAGGCTTGGGGAATCGCGCCATGTCCAACTCCTCCGCGGTGGGGACAACAAAGTCGAAGTTAGTCGGCCATGCCTCGAATGACAAGTAGTTGACATTCACGCCCTCCGGCGTCCAGGTCGCGTGACACCTGTCGAAGAAATTGTTAACTGAGACCCTTGTCACAGGGCCTCAACCAACCTACTGTGTGTTCAGTTGGTTGGTTCGCGAACGCGAGGGAGATCGGTGACAGCGTTATCTGCGGCGGCGCCGGGGCCACGGCCCTATGAATCGCTGCTGGCCAAGGGCGAGGACCGTAAGCAGCGGATTCTCGCTGCCGCGGAGACGCTGCTGGCCAGGAACGGCTGGCGCAACACCTCCCTGGCGCAGATCGCCAGGGAAGCGGGGGTCAGCACGGCCGGCCTGCTGCACCACTTCCCGTCCAAAGAAGCGCTGCTGCACGCTGTGCTCGATGCCAGGGACTTCGACGACGACACCCACGCCGACCGCGGGGGAGATCTGATCGCCCAGATCAGCCGGGTTGCCGAGCGTTTCGATCGGGCGCCATCGCTGGTCGGCACCTTCACCGTGCTGCTGGTCGAGAACATCCAGCCCGACGCCCCGCTGCACGACCGTCTGGTGGCCCGTCAGCAGGCGGCGGTGAACATCGTCGCCGGGGGCATCCGTCGTGGTCAGCGCGACGGCCACTACCGCACCGACTTCGACGCGGCCACCAAGGCCGTGGAGATTCTCGCCTTTGTCAATGGAATGGAGACCGCATGGCTACTCGATCCTTCGATTCCCCTAGCCGAGGTGTTCAAGGGCTACGCCGAAGCGCTGGCCCGCGACTTCGCCCCGTCGGGGAGCAGGAGCGCAGCAACACGGGGATCAACACGGGCGAACGGGACGGCGCCATGAGGTATCGGCTCGACGTGGTGGCACCCAGCGTGGCCGACGTGGTCCGCTCCGCGGGCGGCTGGCTGGTCGATCGGGTGATGGCCGGCTGGGATGTCACGGTGCTGATCTCCGGTCAAGACGACCCGCGTCCATTACGCATCCTCGGCGTGCAGACCGGTGATCTGGAGGCCGCCATGCGCGAATGGGAGGAGCGCCCGCACCCGCAGACCGTGGCCGTGGCCGCCGATCTGTTCGCGACCGACGCCCGGGTGCGCGAGGGCGTGCTCGGCGCCCTGGATCAGGGTCTCACCGAGGTGACCCTCTGGGGCGAGAGCTGGCCGCAGGAGCTGGACAGCACGGTCGATGCGGTCCTGCATGAACTCAGCGCCGCGGCAAGGGCTTTCAAGGCACATGCCCTGACGGCCATCGGTGCGCAGGAATCGGTCGGCCGCGTGGAGGTGTTCCGGTGTGGCGTCATGTCGTGTCCGCCGGTGGCGGCCGACCTGGTGCCCGCCAGCTGACCGTCCTCAGTCATTCGTGCCGCAACCTTGTGGGATTGAATGCCCTGCAACGCAGTTGAACGGTGTTGGGCACCGAACGCCACCCACCGGGCCAGTCCCGGGTCAAGGTCCCTCGGTTCGTCAGCGCGCGCGCACGATCGTCGCCTACCATGTAGGTCGGCAGCAGTGCGGCGCCATGGACGCATATCGGCGTCCTTGTGTTGATTTCTGGCTTGATTGCCACAACGGCGTGACGATTCGATCTCGAGTCGATGGTTCGACTGCGCTGCACGGGTAGCGAAAGGCCGCAGGCCATGGCTGAATCGATGAGACCGCACTTCGAAGACGTCCAGGCGCACTATGACCTCTCAGACGACTTCTTCCGCCTTTTCTTGGATCCTTCGCAGACGTACAGCTGTGCCTACTTCGAGCGCGACGATATGACGCTCGCCGCGGCGCAGCTGGCAAAGGTCGACCTGTCGCTGGGCAAGCTCGGGCTGCAACCGGGTATGACGCTGCTCGATGTGGGGTGCGGCTGGGGCGCGGTGCTGCGTCGTGCCCTCGAGAAATACGACGTCAACGTCGTCGGGCTGACGCTGTCCAAGAACCAGGCCGCTCACGTCCAGGCCGGCTTCGACGAACTCGACACGTCCCGAAGCCGGCGGGTGCTGCTGCAGGGGTGGGAGCAGTTCGATGAGCCGGTGGACCGAATCGTGTCCATCGGGGCTTTCGAGCACTTCGGCTTCGACCGGTATGACGACTTCTTTGCGAAGGCCTACCACCTCCTGCCCTCCGACGGCGTGATGATGTTGCACACCATCACCGCGCTTCATCCGGACCGCGCGAAGGAGCTGGGCATTCCGCTGACCTGGGCGATGGCCCGCTTCGCCAAGTTCATCCTCACCGAGATCTTCCCCGGCGGGCGGCTGCCGTCAATCGAGAAGGTCGAGCAGCATTCCGACACCGCCGGCTTTCGGGTCACCCGAGAGCAGTCGCTGCAACCGCATTACGCCAAGACTCTCGACATCTGGGCGCAGAACCTCCAGGCGCATCGAGGCGAGGCGATCGCCATCCAGTCCGTGGAGGTCTACGACCGTTATATGAAGTACCTGACGGGATGCGCCGATCTGTTCCGCAATCGCCAGATGGACGTCGTTCAGTTCACCATGGAGAAGTAGGCGCCTCGGCGACCTGCACGATCACCTTCCCGACCGCGCGCCCGTCGGCGACCTGCCGCAGCGCGGCGGCCGCCTGTTCGAGCGGATAGACCGCACCGACATGTGGAACGACGGTGCCGGTGGCCAGCAGGGCGGCCAGTTCCGCCTCGTTGCGGGCGAACTCCTTGGGTGGTACGTCCTGGAACTGAAACCCGAGCAGGTGAAGACCTTTGACCAGCACCAGGTTCAGTGGAATGCGGGGGATGGATCCGGCGGCGTATCCGACCGTGACGAACCGGCCGCCGCGGCGCAGTGCGCGCAGCGCCGGCTCGGACAGTTCTCCGCCCACCGGATCGAGCACGGCGTGCGCGCCGTCCGGTACCGCGGCACGCAGAGCCGCGCGCAGCTCACCGGCTCGGTGATTGACCGTTGCGGCCGCACCGTACTGCTCTGCGACGCAGAGCTTCTCCGCAGAAGAGGCCACCGCGACGACGCGGGCACCCATCGCCGTCGCCAGCTGCACGGCCGCCAGGCCGACGCCACCGCCGGCGCCCAGCACGATCACCTCGTCGCCGGACCGTATCCGCGCCATCGAGCGCAACGCGTGATAGGCGGTGCGATAGGCGACCCCGGATGCGGCCGCCGTGTGATCGTCGAGGGAGTCGGGGATGCGTGCCAGCGCGGTGGCCGGCAGGCACACCTGCTCGGCGAACGTGCCGAACAGCGCGGTGCCGGTCACCCGGTCACCCACCGCGAGACCCGTTACACCATCGGATAACTCGGCGATGATCCCGGCACACTCGCTACCGGGGACGAACGGCGGCGGCACCTTCACCTGGTATTCGCCGGCGACCAGCAGCACGTCCGGGAAATTCACCGCCGCCGCGTGGATCTGCACCCTGACCCGACCGGCTTGCAGCGCAGGGGAGATGATATCCCGAATCCGCACCACCTCCGGCGGCCCGAACTGCGGGCAGACGGCTGCCTTCACCGGTAGTCGCTGGACTCGGCGAGTTCGGCCGCCGAACGCATCAGATCGGCCACCACCGGCCCGAACGCCAGCAGCTTCTCGTCCTCGCCGGCGCGCTGAAATCCCTGCTCCAGCACGATCGCCAGCTTCCACTTCGCCAGCACGAGGTAGTAGTCCAGATCGTCCACCTGGCGCCCGGAGACCTCGGCGTAATGAGCCACCACCTGGTCCTGCGTCGGCATGCCCTGCATGTCGACATACCCCGCATCGGCCGCTTCCGGCGCGCTCGGATCCGCCGGCCAGCCCTGCACCATCCACGCCAGATCCAGTTTCGGATCGCCGACGGTGCCCATCTCCCAGTCCACGATCGCGGCCAACAGTGCGGGCGCGCCGTGCTGATACATCACGTTGGCGAACTGATAATCGCCGTGCATCAGGCCGGGGATGAAGTCCAGCGGGCGGTGCCTGCGCAACCACTCCGTGGCGACGTCGAGGCCGTCGAGCTCGCGGGCCCTGATGCGTTCGTAGAAGCCGGTCCAGCGGGCGACCTGGCGGTCGTGATAGCCCTCGGGACGACCCAGATCGCCCAAACCTCGGGCCTGCCAATCCACTTTGGACAGCAGCGCAATGCCTTCGGCCAGTTGGTAGGCCAGCGCCGGCCGTAGCGAGTGATCGGAGTCGAACGGTTCGGGCCAGTGCCGGGAATCCATCGGTGACCAGCCGTCGACGAAACCCATCAGATAGAAGGGCCGGCCCAGTACCGCGGCGTCCGGACAGACGCCGATCGCCTTGGTGTGCGGGACCTCGGTTCCGTCGAGCGCCTCGATGATGCGCCACTCGCGCAGGATGCCGTTGTCACGGTCGGCGGGTGCGCCGGGCGGGGGCATCCTCAGCACGCACTCGTGTGCACCGCGGATGATGCGGTAGATGACATTCTGCGTGCCGCCGGACAGGAATCGGGCCTCGATGGGCTCACCGGCGCCGGGGATCGCGGCAGCGTCCAACCAGTCGGCCAGCCGGGCGGTATCGATGGTCACAGGTTGCCGACCTCGGCCTCCAGGAACTGCGCGTACTTTGCCTGTGCCGCTTCGCGTTTGCGCGGAATCCACTCCGAGGGCCACAGGTCGTCGGAGGCCGTGTAGCCGCGCAGCACCTGTTTGGCAACCGTGGTCTTGTGCACCTCGGTGGGTCCGTCGGCCAGGCCCATCACCGCCGCCCCGGTGACCATGCCCAGAAACGGCATCTCGTTGGTCACGCCGAGGGCTCCGTGTACCTGCATGGCCCGCCAGGCGATGTCGTGCAGCACCGTAGGCATCACCACTTTCACCGCGGCGATGTCCTTGCGCACCTTCTTGTAGTCGTTGTACTTGTCGATCTCCCATGCGGTGTGCAGCACCAGCAGCCGGAATTGCTTGAGCTGGGCGTAGGAATCCGCGATGTAGCCCTGCACCGCCTGTTTGTCGGCGAGCAGGCTGCCGGCGGTATGTCGGGAGAGCGCTCGCTCGCACATCATGTCGATCGCCTTCTGGGCCAGGCCGATGGTGCGCATCGCGTGGTGGATACGGCCGCCGCCCAACCTGGTCTGCGCGATGACGAAAGCCTGGCCCTCACCGCCCAGCAGCGCCGAATCCGGCACGCGCACATTGTCGTAATGAATCAGGGCATGCGAGCCCTTACCGTCGGCCTCCCCATAGAGACCGGCATTGCGGACGATCTTCACCCCGGGCGTGTCGGTGGGCACCAGGAACATCGACATGCCCTGGTAAGGGTTGACATCCGGGTTGGTCACCACCATCACGATCAGGAACGAGGCCGTCGAGGCGTTGGAGGAGAAAAACTTGTAACCGTTGATCACCCAGTCGTGCCCGTCGCGCACCGCGGCGGTCTTGAACTGGGTGGGATCGGCGCCGCCCTGCGGCTCGGTCATGGAATAACAGGAGAAGACCTCTCCGTGCAGCAGCGGGCGCAGGTAGCGCTCCTTCTGTTCGGGCGTGCCGTAGTGCGCGATGATCTCGGCGTTGCCCGTATCGGGTGCCTGGCAGCCGAATATGACGGGCGCCCATTGCGAGCGGCCCAGGATCTCGTTCAGCAGAGCGAGTTTCAGCTGCCCATAACCCTGCCCACCCAGCTCCGGCCCGAGATGGGTGGCCCACAGGCCTTTTTGACGGACCCGTTCCTTGAGCGGGTCGATCACCGCGCGGCGGGTGTCGTCGAGCGGGGTGAACTGCAGATGCGGCCAGATCAGGTCGAGTGGTTCGACCTCATCGCTGACGAATGCGTCGGCCCAGTCCAGCAGTTCCTGGAACTGCGGATCGGTCTCGAAATCCCATGCCATGGCTAGCTCCTTCGGTATCCGGCGACGAGGGTGAGAATGTCCGCACCGACGACGTCGGCGAACGAACGGTTGCCGAAGGCGCCCGCTGCCCAGTGCCGGGCACCTTCGCTTACCAACGTCATGGCCAGGTAGGCCAGATGGGTGACGTCGGTGTGGGCGGGCAATTTGCCGTCGGCGGCGGCCCGTTCGAACAGCGCGGTGAACATCCCGCCGTCCAGGTCGGTGGCGTGTGCGTTGTCCGCCATGATCCGGTGCTCGTGCCGGTAGCCCTCGAGGATGGTCTCGACGATCAGTTCGCGGGGATTGCGCACCATCGACCGCTCCAGGTCCGAGAGCGCCGCAGCGATCACCGCCGGTACGTCGTAGTCCCGGTCGAGCATGCCGGCGATGACGCGCTGGGCTGACCGGGTGGACATCACGCCCACCTCGAACAGCACGTCCTCCTTGCGCGGGAAATAGAAGTAGAACAGCGCTTTGGAGACGCCGGCCGCCCGGCAGATATCGGCGACGGTGGTGCGCGCGTACCCGTTGGTGCGCCACAGTGCCATCGCCGCCTGCACCAGCATGCGTTTGGTCTCCTTGGACCTGGCCTGCACGAGCGCGCTCCGGCGCTGACCACGGTCAGGCACTGAGATCGCGGGAGTGGCGGGCATAGCTGCACCATAACGGCGAATGAATAAATTGACCAGGGTCAGCTTTATCGGGTCGGCAGGGCAAACCGACAGCCGCCCGTTGACGGACCCCGGCAGCTGTGGAAATCTGATACGCAAAGATGAGAATTAGATTCTCGCCAAGCGAGATTGCCGAAACGGAGCACAGATGGCGGACGGCCTGACCGACTTGGATTTCTTCCGGGACCAGAAGCTGGTCGAGGATCCCTATCCCTACTTCGAGGCCCTGCGCAGCGGGTGCCCGGTACACCAGAACGGCCCGCACGGCGTGACGATGGTGACCGGCTGGGACGAGGCCGTCCAGGTGTACAACGACGCCGAGACGTTCTCCTCGGTCACCTCGGTCACCGGACCGTTCCCCGGTTTCCCGGTGCCGCTGGAGGGGCTGAGCAAGGACGAGGTCACCGCGCTCATCGAGAAGCACCGCAACGAACTGCCGTTCAGTGACCAGCTGCCGACACTGGATCCGCCGACGCACACCGATCACCGCGCGTTGCTCATGCGGCTGATCACGCCCAAGCGCCTCAAGGAGAACGAGGACGCGATGTGGAAGCTCGCCGATGAGGTGCTCGACACCTACCTGGAGGGCAACCAGGGCGAGTTCATCAAGGGTTTCGCGGGCCCGTTCACCCTGCTGGTGATCGCCGACCTGCTGGGCATTCCGGAGGAAGACCGCGACTCGTTCGTCAAGAACATCGCCAACCATGCCGGCGGAGGCGTCGGCGGCACCGGCGAGCAGGCGATGTCGCACAGCCCGCTGGAATTCCTCTACGGTATCTTCGCCGACTACATCCAGGACCGCCGGGACAATCCGCGGGACGATGTGCTCACCGGGATGGCTGAGGCCACCTTCCCGGACGGATCCATCCCCGACGTCGGCGACGTCGCGCGGGTGGCCACCAACGTGTTCTCGGCCGGGCAGGAAACCACCGTGCGGTTGCTGGGCACCGCGCTCAAGGTGATCGCCGAGCAGCCCGAAGTCCAGGCCAAACTGCGCGAAGACCGCAGCCTCATAGCGAATTTCATCGAGGAGGCGCTGCGGATCGAGAGCCCGGTCAAGGGCGACTTCCGGCTGTCGCGGTGTCCCGTCACGGTCGGGGACACCGAACTCGGTTCGGGCACCACCGTCATGGTGCTCAACGGTGCGGCCAACCGTGACCCCAGGCGCTTCGAGGATCCCGACACTTTCGACCCGGCCCGCAAGAATGCGCGCCAGCATCTGGCCTTTGGCCGCGGAATCCACAGCTGCCCCGGCGCACCGCTGGCCCGCGCGGAGACCAAGGTGGCGCTGGAGCGGCTACTGGACCGCACCACCGATATCCGGATCGCCGAGGACAAGCACGGAACCGCCGATGAGCGCCACTACAGGTACATCCCGACGTTCATCCTGCGCGGTCTGATCGACCTGCACCTGGAGTTCGACACGTGAAAGTAACCGTCGACGAGGACAAGTGCCGGGGTCACGGCATGTGCCTGACCGCATGCCCGGAGGTTTTCACCCTGGCCGACGGTGGCTACGCCGAGGTGCTCCTCGACGACGTACCAGACGAATACGCCTCTGGGGTAAGGGATGCCATCGAGTGGTGTCCGGAACAAGCAATCAGCATGGCTGAAGGAGACTAGAAGCGTGCCAAAAGGTTACGTCCTACTGACCGAGACCATCACCGACCCCGCAGGCATGGGGGAGTACGCCAAGGCGGCGGGCCCGGCGATGGCCGGAGCCACCATTCTGGTGGTCGACCAGAAGCCGACCGTGGTCGAGGGGACCTGGGAGTGCACGCAGACGGTGCTGCTGGAATTCGAATCGGTTCAGGCCGCCAACGACTGGTACTACTCCGACGCATACCAGGCCGCAGTCAAACTGCGCCAGGCCGCTGCGACGTGTAATGCGGTGATTCTGAACGGCTTCGGCGCCTAAGAGGCAATCTCGCCCGGCGGTGGTGGTGGGAAGGGTTGGTACCACCACCATTGGGCGCGTTCGCCGGTCGGTCCTTGGTAGGGGGCGACTGCGGGTGGTGGTGTGGCCGGTGGGTGGGCCAGGGTTCCGCGGTGCAGTGGTTGTCCGTTGTGGTCGGTGACGACGAGCCGGTCGGCGGGTCCGGTGATGTTCAGGGCGCCGCGGTGATGCAGCCGGTGGTGATGGGGGCAGACCAGCACCAGGTTGGACAGCTCAGTGGGGCCGCCGTCTTCCCAGTGTGTGATGTGGTGGGCATGCAAACCCCGGGTGGCGGCGCAGCCCGGGATCACACAGCAGCGATCACGATGCTCCAACACGCGGCGTAGCCGGCGGCTGATGGTGCGGGTGGTGCGCCCGGCCCCGATCGGTCGGCCGTGCCGCTGGAACCACACTTCGCAGGTCGCATCACAGGTCAGGAATTGTCGTTCCGCCTCGGTCAGTACCGGACCCAGGTGCAAGGCGGCGGTCTTCTGCTCGAGGTCGAGGTGCACGACGACGGTGGTGTGCTGGCCGTGCGGGCGCCGCGCCACTTCGGTGTCCCAGCCGGCCTCGACCACACTCATGAACGCATCCACCCGGGTCGGAAACGGGGTGTCCGCGCCAGTGTCTCCGGTGTGGTCGGTGATCAGGCCGTCGTGGTGGGACTGCATGGCCGCATCGAATTTTGCGGCGTCCAGGCGCGGTAACCGGATCCGGTAGGTGGTGTAGTCCGGGCTTTCGCTGGTTTTGGTGACCTCGGGCCCCGGCTCAGGCTTGGCTTCCGGTTCGGGTTGGGGTGCCAGGTTGATCGCGGTGCGCAACTGGGCGACGGTCGCCGAGGCGGCCAGTTCGGCGTAATGCGCATCGCTACCGTGGGCGCCGCGTTCGGCGATCACCCCGACCTGATCCAACGACAACCGACCCTCACACAGGCCGGCAACGCAGACCGGCAACTCCTCGATCCGGCGCGCCACCGCCACGACGGTGTCCGCGTTGCGCGGGGTGGCACCGGTTTTCCAGGCCACCAGCGCCGGCAGCGACCGGGCCCCGGTCAACCCCGCCAGGTCCTCGCGCTCCAACGCGGCCACGATCTCGACCAGTCGACCGTCGATCGCATTGCGCTGCCCGCACAACTCGGCCAGTTCCCCGAACAACACCTCAAGCCGCTCGGCAGGATCTGCCTCGGCGGCCAAAGTTACTGCGGTGCTGGACATGACACCATTGTCGCAGAGGGGACCGACAAGTCAGGGGCTACGGACGTCGCTTCAGTTGTCGGCGGACGAGCTTGGCGAACTCGGCCGTCGAGCGGCGTACCGACTCGAACTCCAGAGACACGAACAGGGTGTCGACCATCGCGAACGGCAGCGTGGTGGCCACCGCTCCGCGGCCGTACTCGATATGCCACGAGGCGGGGTGAATCGTGAGACCGCGGGCACGCCCGCGCTGCAGGCACGTGCCCTCTCCGGGGCGCAGGGGTGGTAGCGGCGCGGTGTCGTCGGATTCCAGGTCGTAGGAGTCTATCTGGCCGGCGAGCAGGAACTTGTGGATGTCGACGTGTTTGTAACGTCCCGAGAATCCTTGTGTCCCCGTGGGTGATCCGAAGATCACGACATACTCTCGCGGGCTGAAGTAGAGGAAGCGGACCTTTCCCAGGATGCCGCCGGCCTTGCTGCCGACCCAGCGGCTGGGTGCGGGGTCGATGAGATCCGGGTATGCCTGCGCAAGGAGTTCGACGGCGCGGAGTACCGGATCATCGGTGGCGGCGGCGGCCTGTCCGGCGATGTCGAGAAGGACGGCCGGGTCGATCCGGTACGTCATCCGCAGACGAGTCCGCGGGGCCGCACCAATCCGAGGTCCAGATGCGTGAGCCATCCGGGCGGGGCGTCGCAGACATCGGGGATGACGTTGATGGCACCCATCGCCGTCCAGGCATATCCGGGGTGGGTCATACTGCCGTCAGGCTGCCGAGCCCCCTGCATGGTCAGTTGGCTGGGTGGGTCACCCTCGATGAGGATCTCGTACCGGGTGGTGCCACAATCCCATGGCGGGTCGAGACTTTCGGGGCCCGCTGTCACATAGCTGGCACGGAACACGATGAGGGGCTTGCCGCCGACCCAGGCGGTCCACTCGTGACGCTGCGCGGCAACGGTGCCACGCGGGATCATGCCCTCGACGTGGGGAATGTCCCGGGTCGCGGTGGCGACACCGACCTCGCCCGCGGTCACGTCATCGATCGTCACCCCGAGTCCATCGGCGATCATGTACATGGACTGCGCGAAGAACGGCATACCCAGGCCCAGGATGGTCGGCTCGGACAGGAATGCGTCCTTGTCTTTACCGAAACCCATCCAGTCGATGTGATCCAGCGGTGCATCGTCGAGGACGTGCACGACTTCGTGCACGTTGATCGTGTCGACCCGGCTCATCACCCGAGCCAGGGTGAGCGGCAGGATGTCGCCCGCATACCCGGGGTGGATGCCGCCGCCGTGGAACGACGTGGCACCGTCGGCGCAGGCGGCCCGGATCTGACTGCCTCCGTCGCGGAAGTCCTTGCTGGGGTGAAAGAATCCGGAGGTCGTGACCACGTTCTTGCCGGACCGCAGCAGCCGGCACACCGTGTCCACATCCATGATGATCGGGGTGTAGAAGACGCAGTCGGCGTCGAGGCCGACGACGGCGTCGACGTTGTCGGTGGCAAGCACGCCGATCGGCCCGATCCCGGCGATCTCACCGGCATCGCGGTCGACTTTGTCGGTGCTGTGCACGAGGACGCCGACGAGGTCGAACTCCGGACAGGAGGCGAAGTGCCGGATGCCGGCCTGGCCGACATCGCCCGTCATCCACTGGATCACCCGATAGGTCATGTTCTGGACCGTACCCCCGGGGTGAACTCCACAGGTATGGAACGGAATCCGCGGGTGATCGAGTTTCCGTGGAACTCCGGTTCGGCACCCGGCGCGAGGCGGCAATCGGGCAGTCGAGCCAACGTCCGCTCCACCCCCACCTGGAACTCCATCCGCGCCAGGTTGGATCCGAGGCAGCGATGCACGCCCGCTCCGAAGCCGAGGTGCCGGTTCTCCCGCCGATCCAGCACGCAGCGGTTCGCGTCGGGGAACACGGTTTCGTCTCGGTTTGCGGCAGCGAAGTTGACCACCACCGTGTCCCCGGCCAGGAAGGTATGGCCGCTCATTTCGACGTCGTTGGTGACGGTCCGGTGCAGCCCATGGATGGAGCCGGCGTAACGGATGAGTTCTTCCACGGCGCGGGGAACCAGTTCTGGGTCGGCGATGAGCCTGTCCCGTTCGCCCGGGTGCGTCGCCAGGTAGTGAAAGGCGAAAGACATTGCGCTGGCGGTGGTCTCCAGACCGGCCTGGACCAGCAGCATCGCATTGGCGACGACGTCCTGCAGCGGCAACTTCTCCCCGTCGATCTCCGCGGCGAGCAGGATGTCGATCATGTCACCCCGCGGTGGCCGGTCCATATGCGCCGTCGCGGCATCGTGGATGCGCTGGTACAACCCGGCCCACGCCGCGAGCCGAACCTCCTCGGTCGCGCCGTTGAGGGCGTCATCGGTCAGGTCGAAGCACACCGACACGTCGTCGATGGACAGCCCCAGCAGATACTTGAACAGCACGATCCCGGGCTGCCGCCAGGCCACGTGGGCCAGGTCGCCGTTTCCATCAGCGATGAAATCGTCGATGAGTTGGTCGGTTTCGGCGGCGATCTGAGGGCGCAGTGCCTTCATCTGGGCCGGTGAGAAGTAGGGGTTGAGGACCTTGCGGAGCTTCTGTTGCCGCGGCGGATCCATCATCACGACCAGGTCGCCGACGACGAAGTCGGCCGACTCGGGAATCGGGTTGTTCGAGAAGTTCTCCCAATCCTGGGCTATCCGGTAACAGTCGTCGTAGTTGACCGCGATCCGGACACCGCCGGGTATGTCGGCGAGAAAAGGCTTGTCGGTGTGGGGAAAAGGACAGTCCTGTCGCATCGCGGCGTAGACGTCGTAGAGCAGATCGTTGTCATTGAAGTCCGGATGGCGCAGATCCCAGTTCTGGGCGTGCTGTCCGGGGGCGGCGGTCACGGCGCAGGCTTTCCGGTCGACATCCGCGCTTCTCGTTCCTGGTGGATGCGCACGAGTTCGCGGAAACCGATCCGGTGATATTTCGGCACCGGTTGGATACCCCATTGATCCTGGGCGGTGTCCTTGCCCTCGGCGCCCTCAGGCGGACCGAACGCCGGGTAGGGCACCTTGCATTCCAGGGTGTCATCGGAGTAGCGCACCTTGAGCAGCTCGCTGCAGATCTGGGTCAGACTGAGCGTCGGGTAGCCGTAGTAGATCGCCATGAACGGCAGGGTGAAGGCGCCCTCGATGACCAGGGCGATCAAGCAGACCAGAACGGCACGTTTGATCCACTTGTGCATGCGTGCGTAGTAGGGCGTGGTGCCAGGTGGCAGATCGTCGTCGGTCTTCTCGTCGGTGGCTTCGGGTGTGGTTGTCATTGTCGGACTCCTTGAAAAGGGTTCAGTCGGAGAAGATCTCGCGGTTCACCGTGTGCAGGTAGGGGATGGCGAGGAAGGGCGTGATGTAGAAGATGTCGTAGAGCCACCAGCCGATGACCGGAAACACCACGCCGGCGAACCGGACGTCGGCGAACATCGTCATGTTGAACACGTAGACGCACCAGATCAGTACGCCCATCCAGCAGGTGATGACCATCCACTGGTGGCCCCAGCGCTTCATCTGCAGGAAGCCGATGGCCGCCGCGCAGCGCATCGCGAAAACGGTGACGATCATCCCGAAGACCATCGATTTCTCACCGGGCCCGGCTGCACCGCCCACCCACAGTTCGTTGTAGTGCCAGAAGTATCCGGCATCGAACATGTTGCCCCAGCCGATCATCAGGACCCGGTTGATCAGCGTGTGGTTGGCCACGAGATCCAGTGCCCACCCCAAGCTGTTGAGCATGCCGTCGATCAACGTCAGGTACCCGATCAGCGTGACGATCATCGGGCGCACCGACAGCCGGGAGCGCAGGGCCTGACGCTGCAGCCAGACCCCGCGCATGAAAATGGGGAAGCCGATCAGTCCGGGAACCCACATGCCCATCAGAGCGGCCCCGACGATCATCCATTTGTCGGCGCGCCGCTGCGCCGAACGGGACTCGTCATGATGTCCCTCCAAGCTCACGGACGCCTGCGACAGCGTCACAGGTCCCACCACCCGCGAGCAAAGGACATGTACAACTGGATTCCGAACATCGTCAGCAGATAGCCGTAGATGACGATCTGGAGGACGATGAGGGCCTTCTTGCGATTCTTCTCCTGCTGATCCACCACGGTGGTGACTCCTTCCTAGAGTGTGTGCTTCGAGCTGCCGGCACCGATCAGACTGGCTGCGGCGACCTCTCGGAGACCTTCGGTGATGGCGCCGTCGCTGGACAGCGGCGCCAGGATGCAGGCCTGCGCGGCATCCAGTTCCGTTGCGCCGATAGCGATCAACTGCGCAGCGGTGACCAGCACCCGGGTGGACGGCGGTTCGAAGTGGAATGCCTCGTCGGCGGTGCGGATCGCGTTGGCGCAGTTCACCAGCCGCTGCGCCGAGTCGAGGCCGACACCTGTCTCGGCGACGATCACCTCGGCCTCTCGCTCGGGGGGTAAATAGTGCATCGGCAAGGTGACGAACCGCTGGCGGAATGAGGGTTTGAGCTCCTTGAGTGAGCTGCGGTAGGCCGGGTTGTAGGAGCAGACCAGGATGAACTCCGCGGGAGCGTGGACGACCTCGCCGGCCCGGTCCAGGTACAGCGCGCGCCGGTGGTCGGTGAGTGAGTGCAGGATGGCCAGGGAATCGTGCCGCGCCTCGACCACCTCGTCCAGATAGCAGATGGCGCCGGCCTTCACTGCTCTGGTGAGGGGACCGTCGGTCCACACCACGTCGCCTCCGGTGACCATGAACCGTCCCACCAGATCGGAGCTGGTGAGGTCGTCATGACAGCTGATGGTGACGACGGGGCGCCGTAGCAATGACCCCATGTGCTCGACGAGTCTGGTCTTGCCGCATCCGGTGGGCCCGGTGAGCATCACCGGGAGGCGACGCTGATAGGCCTGCTCGAACAGCTGGACTTCGTTGCCGATCGAGTAATAGGTGTCTGATGTCATGCGCGATCCGCCTCCGGCTCCTCGCTGAAACTCATGCTGCGACCAGCTCCCTGTGGACGTGGGCGAGAACGCGCGGAAGTTCCTCGATCCGGCGAATGCGCTGGGATCTGCGCGGACCGAAGATCTCGGGCAGCGGGTCCACCCGGACCGGCCCGACACCGATGTAGTACATGGCCACTCCGGCGTCGTGGGCCTCCTCGACGGCGTGCGCGGCATCGGCCCACGCGTAGCGCCCTTCGTAGCCTTCGTCGGAGATCAGGCCGTCGCCGACGACGATGAGCAACCTGCGTTCGGAGGGCTGGTCGAGCAGGCGGTGGGTCAGATGCCGCAGTGGTGCACCGAGTCTGGTGTATCCACCGGTGGACAGCCCGAGGGCGCCGGGCGGGACGAAGCGCCGCTCCGAGAAATCCTTGAGGCAGCCGACTTCGACCCGGTGCCGGGTGTTTCCGGTGAACAGGAAGATGCCGTGCCGCTCCTGTGCCGATGCCATGGCGCGCGACAGCGCGTCCGCACAGGCCAACTCGAGCTTGAAGATGGTGCCACCGTGTACACCGAGCGACGAACTGCCGTCCAACAGCAGCGCCGTGGTGACATCACGGCTGCTGGGCAGCAACTCGCGGAAGATTCGCGGTTCGCCGGCGTCGCCGGTCACCAGGTCGAGATAGTGGTCGACGTACTGCTCGACATCCAGATCCGAACCGTCTTCGAGCCGATTGCGCATCGAGCGATGGGTGTTCTCCTCGAACCACTTCCGGATATCGACGCGCACCGGGGCCGGCCGCCGGGCGCCGGGGGCATGTGCGCGTTCGACGACGGCGACGTGATCTTTCATGAACTTCTGGGTCCAGGCATTCCATTCCGGGTAGGGGATACCGGGGCGGTGTTCAGGAGTGACGTCTTGGTCGTTGTCCTGCGGACGGCTGGGCGGTGGCAGATTAGAGTTGCGGATGCCGCCCTCACCGCCCACCGGTATCGAATACGGACGCGGCAGCCGCTTCTCGGCGATGGTCCATGGCATCCGGCCGAACGTCCGGCGCAGCTTGTCGGTGATGCTGCGCGGCAGTGTGTAGGACGTCGGCAGATTGCCGTACAACGGATCGACCGGCAAGGGCTGGTTGGCGCGGGCAAGTTCGACGGCGCGGGCGAGCATTTCCCTGGCATCCATGTCGGGCTCCGCTGGCGTCAGATCGGGAACCACCCTGCGCAGCTCGGCGACCAAGCCCGGCCAGTGCGCGGTGACCCACCCGAATGCCACGCCGGCCTCGACGACGGTGAGAGCACGCAGTTCGCGGGCTGACAGCTCGTTGAGGTGATAGCTCAGCAGCCGGTCTTTCGAGGGCGAGCATTGCAGCGCCACACCGCATGTCACGGTCCGGCGGGACCACCCTCGGTGTGTCGGGGGATAGGGCACGTGGACGAAATCCAGCTGGGAACTCAGTCCGAACCCTCGGCGCTGTCCGGTGACCAGGCGCGCACCCAGGCGTCGTTCACCGCTGAGGGCCATGGCGGTCACGGCGCAACTGCGCTCGATCGCCATCGCGTGTGTTTCGGAGAGTTCGGTGGTCATCGGATCAGAACGTGCCGATATTCGAGAACATCCAGTACCAGAACCAGATGACCAAACCGGTGCCGCCCCATGCGGCGACGTAACGCAATATCTCCCATACCCAGTCCACTTCACGCCTCTCTGTTGTCGGATCGTCGTCGGTGCCGGGTGGTCATCGGATTTCCAGGCCGCGCAGTGCGGTGGTCACCAGCCCGGTGAGCATGGCGTCGCGGGTGTCGGTGTCCACCGTCGTGGTGAGGACCCCGTAGATCCCGAGCAGAAAGAAGGTGGCGCTGTAAAAGGCGTCGACCTCCGGCGGCACCTTTCCGACCCCGCGGGCCCGTTCGATCTCGCGCACGAGAAGGACTATCAGCGGGTGATCGGTCCACTCGTCGGCGCTCGGCCTGCTCGGCGAAAAGTGCAGCGCAAGAAATTCTTTGAACAACGTGGAACCAAGTCGCCGTTCCAGCCCGGCGATCAGGTGTGCGATGTGATCGAGCGTGGCGCGCAGCTCGTGCGGAGTCTGGAGGTAACGGGCGAACTCGGCGGCCATCCGCGCTTCTTCGCGGGTTTCGAGTTCCAGCAGGACATGCTCCTTGCTGGGGAAGTGGAAGAAGAACGTGCCGTGTGCCACCCCGGCCGCCGCGACGATGGCGCCCACGTCGGCACCGGCCATTCCCGACGAGGTGAACTCGGCGATGGCGGCGCCGAGGATCCGTTCGCGGGTTTGGAGGCGGCGCATTGCGCGCGTCGATTGCCTGACCGGTGGTGCCACGGCGCATCCTCCTGATCTTGAGCCGATGGAAGTCAGTGAGTGTGAAGTCATCCGTTCAGTCCGAGAAGATCTCGCGGTTCACCGAATGCAGGTACGGAATCGCCAAGAAGGGCGTGATGTAGAAGATGTCGTAGAGCCACCAACCCACCACGGGTAACACCACGCCGGCGAATCGGACGTCGGCGAACATCGTCATGTTGAACACGTAGACGCACCAGATCAGTACGCCCATCCAGCAGGTGATGACCATCCACTGGTGGCCCCAGCGCTTCGTCTGCAGGAAGCCGATGGCCGCCGCGATGCGCATGGTGAAGACGGTGAGGATCATGCCGACTTCCATGGCCTTCTCGCCGGGGCCCGCGGCGCCGCCCATCCACAGTTCGTTGTAGTGCCAGAAGTATCCGGCGTCGAACATGTTTCCCCACCCGTTCAACAGAACCCGCGCGAGGATGGTGTGGTTGGCGAACAGGTCGAGTGCCCAGCCGACCGTGTTGATCGCGGCGTCGATGATGACCAGATAGCCGATCAGGGTCACCAGCATGGGCCGTACCGTCAACCCGTCGCGCTGCGCCTTGCGAAGCAGCCAGACGCCGCGCAGGAACAGTGGCAGACCGAAGATCCCGAGTGCCGCGGTGCCGATCAGCAAGCTCCCCGAGGTCAGCCATTTGTCGGCCTGGCGTTGGGCCAGGCGGGATTTCTCCAAGTGCTCGTCGAGGCCGCCGGCCGATATCTGCGGTCGATGTGCTTGCCCACGATCACGGCCGCGATTCACTGTCGGCAGGTTCACAAACGCTGACTATAGTCAATTGAATGACTTAGTCAATCCTGCAAGGACGGTGCGTTCCGGCATGCCGCCTCTCTCGGGCATGGTGCGGGAAAAGGCGTTGTTGGCACCGATGTTCCGGCTGTTCTCTGCCGGGTATGCCACGCACGCGCATGCGCTGGACGATCCTGAGACGGTGGTTGACTAAAGTCAGGTTTGGTCGTTAGATGAGAAGCGCCTCGACGGGGAGGGCCCAGATGACACGAGTCGTGCAGTTCTCTACCGGAAATGTCGGCAGACACTCGCTGCGGGCCATCATCGGAAGACCTGACCTGGAGTTGGTCGGCGTCCATGCGGCCAGCCCGGACAAGGTGGGCCGCGACGCCGCCGACCTGTGCGGACTGAGCCGGCCCACGGGCATCATCGCCACCGATGACATCGGCGCCCTCACTGCGTTGCAGCCCGATTGCGTGGTGTACACCGCACAGGGTGAGACGCGGCCGATGGAAGCGATCGGGCAGATGGCCGGGTTCCTGGCCGCGGGAATCAACGTTGCCGCGACGTCGATGGTGTGGCTGGTGGCGCCCCGGCACGCCGAGGACTGGCTGCGGGTGCCGCTGGAACAAGCATGTGCGGCCGGTGGTTCGTCGCTGTACGTCAACGGGGTCGACCCCGGCTACTCCGGCGACACCGAGGTGCTCGCGGCGTTGAGCTTGGTGACCCGCGCCCGATCGATCACCGTCCAGGAGATCTTCGACTACGGCAACTACGATGACTACGAATTCACCGGCAAGTCAATGGGTTTCGGGATGGCACCCGAGGAGGGCGACCCCATGCTGTTCCTGCCGGGGGTGATCGCGTCGATGTGGGGTGGTCCGGTGCGCAATCTCGCCGAGCAACTTGGCGTGCAGCTCGACGAGATCCGGCAGCGGGTCGAGCCCTGGTATGCCGACACCCGTATCGAGTGCAAGATGTGCACCGTGGAGCCCGGCCAGATGGCCGCGGCCCGATTCGCGGTCGAGGGCGTGCGCGACGGCGAACCGGTGATCACGTTGGAACACATCAACCGGTTGACCGGCGCGTCCGCTCCGGAGTGGCCATATCCGCCCGACGGCCAGACCGGTGTGCACCGTGTCGTGGTCGAAGGCGATCCGCGGGTGGTGCTGAACACCCACGTGTCGCACCCGGTGCTCGACGCCACCGACGCCGGATGCATCTCGACCGCGGCACGGGTGGTCAACGCCATCGACTGGATCTGCCGCGCCCCCAGCGGACTCGTCTCGGTGGAGGACATCCCGCTCAGCGCGACGATCCGCGGCCTGATGTGGTGACGTGTCGAGCCGGCTCAGGAAACCGTCGAAGTCCGCGAAGGTCATCGCGCCGTCTTCCGCGAACCGCAGGTAGCCCAGCATCTCTCCGACGTCACCGTCGAAGTCGCCGTCTTCTGAGTCGCGCATGGCCATCGCCTCCGGGTACGTGCGGCCCTCGCGGGGCAGTGCGGCAGCCAGATAGATGATGTGCCGCACCAGGTCTGGCGCGGCATCGGCGGCCAGGGTGGCGTCGAACCCGCCACCGGAGTGCCCGACCAGGACATCGCCGGGCGCCAACGCGGCAAGCACGGCATCGCGCCGATTCGCCAGGGTGGACTCCTGATCGACGAGCGCTCCGTGACCGGGAAGGTCCACCGCGACGCCGTCGAGACCGAGCTCAGCCAGTTCGTCGATCACCCGGTCCCAGCATCATGCCGCGTGAAAGCCGCCGTGCACGAAGACGAATCGCACCCTCAGTCCACGATCGCGATGGCCTGACGCGGGCACTGCCGGACGGCCTCGCGCACCTGGTCCTCGTTGTACGGCGTCACTTCGTCGGTGAGCACATGCAGGTAGTCCTGGTCGTCGAGGTCGAACACCTCGGGGATGACGCCCATGCAGACGCCGTTGCTCTCGCACAGCCCGAAATCGACCGCGATGTGACTCATCGAATCACCTTCACCGGGACCCTGGCATAGCCCGCGACATTCTGCATCCGTACCCGCTCCAGGCCCGCGAAGTCGACCTCGAAGTGCGGCATGAAATCGAGCAGCTTCTCCAGTGCGATGACACTCTCCATCCTGGCCAGTGCCGCACCGAGACAGCTGTGGATGCCGTACCCGAGCCCCAGATTCTGTGCCTCGGTGCGGTCGCGCTCGATATCGAAGATGTCGGCGTCGGTGAACGCGTCGGGATCGCGGTTGGCGGCCGCACTGATGAGGAACACCGGCTTGCCAGCCGGAATGACCCCGCTGGGCACGTGCGCGTCCTTGAGCGTATAGCGCACGTTGTACTGCACCGGGCCCTCGTACCGGAGCAATTCCTCCACGGCGGCCGGGACCAGGTCGCGGTTGTCGAGCAACTTCTGCCACTGATCGGGGTTCTTCGCGAACAACACCACCGCGGTGCCGATCAGCTTGGTGACGGTTTCGGCGCCTGCACCGCCCAGCAGCGTGGCGAAGGCGGTGATCTCGATGTCGTCGAGCTTGTGCAACCGCCCGTCCTCGCGCGGGATCTCCGCGGCGATGAGCCGGCTGATCATGTCGTCCTGCGGGTTCTCCCGGCGCTTCTGGACCAGGGAGTAGTAATAGATGCCGGTGTCGATATTGGCCTGCATCCCGGCCTCGGACGTGCCGAACTGGCCCGGTTCGCGGGACAGGCTGGTGTCGATCCAATGCCGCACCATCTGGCGGTAATCCTCTTCGACACCGGCCATCCGGGTGATCACCTCGACCGGGAAGGGGCCGGAGAAGTCCTGCACGACGTCGAATTCGTCACCGGTGATCTTGCCCAGGAACCGGTCGATCTGCTCGACGATGGTGTCCTTCTGGGCCTGCACGGCCCGCGGCGTGAACGCCTTGTTCAGCAGGCTGCGCATCTGCCGGTGATCGGGTGGATCCATGAAGATGATCGACTTCTGCGGCGGCACCTCGCTCTGCACCATCGCCAGGTCGCATCCGCGGGAGGACGAGAAGGCCTCGTGGTCTTTGAGCGCCGCGGCGACGTCCTCGTGGCGGGTGAGCGCGTAGAAATCCCGATCGGCGTTGTAGTAGAGCGGCGCCTCGGTGCGCATGCGCCGGTAGATCTCGAACGGGTTGTTGAAGTACTCCTCGGAGAATGGGTCGAAAACGAGTTCCGCCGTCGTCATTCGTGGTCCTCCTTCGGGATGGAGCTGCCATCCCCAACCATTACGGAAGTCTCTGAAACTGTAACGCTAACAGTAATGCCGTCGGGGCGTGACGAAATGCCGGCTTTCGTTGTGCCTCACTCCGGCACGCCGGCAGTGACCACCGGTTCGAGGGCGCCGAGGCCGAAGCCGAGTTCGGCCAGCGTCCCTTGCACGACGGCGACGTCTTTGCTGAGGAACTGGCCGACCGCGCCGATGAACTTTTGGGTGGAACCGGCCCGCTCGATCATCCCGAGCGCGCGGCTGGCGCCGCTGCCGTGTTCGAGCGCACTCAACAGGGTGGATTCGTCGATCGAAAGGTGCGAACCCATCCGCACGGCCTCCGCGATCAACCCGATCTGGGCGGCGAACATCGTATTGTTGACCAGCTTCATGCCCTGTCCGGAGCCCAGTGGACCCATGTGCAGGACCGGGTCCGCATAACTGGTGAGCACGGGCCTCGCCCTGGCGACCGCCTCATCGGAGCCGCCGGCGAACACCGTCACATGTCCGGCGGCGATATCGTGCGGGCCACCGCTCACCGGCGCGTCCACCACGCCGATGTGCCGAGCCCGCTCGGCGATCGCCTCGGCGGTGCGCGGACTGCCGGTGGTGTGGATGATCAGAATGGCCCCTGGCGCCATCGCATCCAGCAACGGGCCGGCGCACACCTCGCGGACCTGATCGTCGGTGAACACACACACCACCACCACCTCGGCGGCGAGGTCGGTGACGTCGTCGACCGGGGCGCCCCCGAGTTCCACAATCGCCGCGCGCCGTTGCGGCCCGCGCGCCAGCACGCCGACCTGATGGCCGGCCTCGACCAGGCGGCCCACCATGGGGGCACCCATCCGGCCGGCACCGATGAAGCCGACCCGCATCAGGGCACGTTCTTCTTCGCGCAAGCGCTCATCAGCGCGGGTGACCCATGATGGCCAACGCCGTGTCGGCGGCGGTGAACACCGAACCCTGCGGGGCCGCGGCCTCCTCGGCCAGTGCGGTCGCATGCCGGCAGTCCTTCTGCAACAGCGCACCCGCGATCGGGGCCAGCCGGTCCAGCGTGCCGCCGAACGCCGCGATGCTGCCGAGCGCCTTGCTGTTGGCCGACCCGCGGGAGATCACCTCGCACAGCCGGTCCCGTGGCACACCGAGCGCCTCGCCGAGTTCCAGCGTGCTCATCGCCGCGCCCAGGTTGGCGCTGAACAGCAGGTTGTTCAATATCTTGGCGACCTGCCCGCTGCCCAGCGGTCCCAGGTGCACGATCGGGTCGGCGTAGGTGGCGAACACCGGGCGTGCCCGTTCCACGTCGGCGTCCGCACCGCCGACCATGACCAGCAACTGGCCGGCTTCGACGGCCGGGGCGCCTCCGCTGACCGGAGCATCGATCACCGAAACGCCCTGTGCAGAAACCGTTTCCGCAATCTCGCGGCAGGTGTCGGGGTGGATGGTGGAGTGGATGGCCACGATGGCGCCGGGAGCCAGGCCTTCGAGCACACCGTCCGCACCGAACAGCACCTCGCGCACATCGTCGTCGCCGACCACGCACACGCACACCAGGTCACTGGCCGCGCCGAGTTCGGCGGGTGTGCCTGCCGTCTTCGCCGCGGTATCGGCGTAGGGCTGCAGCGACGCCGCTCGTCGCGCCCACAGGGTGGTTTGATAACCGCCCTCGACGATCCGGCGCGCCATCGGGCCGCCCTGGCTGCCCAATCCGATGAATCCGACCCGCATCAACCTGCCTCCGCTTCGACATCGCTGGACACACACTGTCCGGCGAATGCAAGCACCCGCCGGTGATACTCGGCGGCCGACAGCCCGACACTGAGATTGTGTCCGCTGTCAGCCATTTCGTTGAGCTCCACCCGCGGCGCCGCGGTGAACAGGGCCGCGATGGCCGCCAGCGCCTCGGGGCCGGATTCCCACACGCTCTCGTGGTCGGCGGCGCTGAACTGCACCGGCACCCGCACGCCCGCGGCGGTGTCGGCGAAGTCTCCGCGTGGCCAATTCGCCGACACCGCACCCTCGTACGCGACTCCCGGTGCGGACAGCCCACCGGAGAGCACCTCGTCGGGATACAGCTTCGTCGGCTGCCACAGCAGGTCGCGCAGCCCGGCCGGGGTGCGCGACAACGTCGCTTGGCTGAGCAGGGTCCTCGCGTCCGGGTGATAGTTCAGTCCGGTACCGGCCAGCGAGATGCCGACGACGCGCGGGTGACCGGCCATCCGCAGCGCGAGTTCGCAACCCAACGAATGACCGAGGAGGAACACGCGTCCCTGCGGTGCGATCGTGTCGACGGCACCCCAGGCCAGCGCGACCCGGTTCGCCGGGACATCCATGGTGTCCTGGTACAGCGACGACGCACCGTAGCCCGGGCGGTCCAGAGCGATCGCGCTGAATCCCGCTGCCGCGGCCTGGCGCAACAGGGACAACTCCGGCCGGCCCGGGCAGTCGAAGTACACCGACGAGGTGGCCCCGCCGTGGATCGCCACGATCACCGCCCGCGGCTCGGGGACCGATGCGACCAGGGCCGTCATCGGCACCGCGCCGACCATCACCATGCGGCGCTGCACGCTGGTCGGGTGGATGCTAGTCATCGGTCCGCAACAACAGCACACCGCTCGGCGTCAGACCGCCACTGCTGGCCACCGCCACCTTGGCACCGGCGACCTGGCGTTGGCCGGCTTCGCCGCGCAGCTGGGTGACCGCCTCGTGGATGAGGCCCATGCCGTGCGTGCGACCGTGCGAGAGCTGGCCGCCGTGTGTGTTCAGCGGGATGACGCCGTCGCGGGCGATGGCGTGGCCGCCGTCCAGAAAATCCTTGGACTCACCGATACCGCAGAATCCGAGGGCCTCCAGCCAGGACAGGCAGTTGAAGGTGAACCCGTCGTAGAGTTCCGCGACATCGACATCATCGGGCCGCAACGAGGTTCGGCTCCACAGGTGCGCGGACTGACCGAGCACCTGCGGTTCGTGGGTCAGCGTGGTCTGGTCCCAGTCCAGCCGTTCGATGATCTGGGTGCCGACGGCCTCCACCCGCACCGGTTTCTTCGGCATGTCCTTGGCGGCGTCCACGGCCGAGACGATCACCGCGACGGCGCCGTCGCAAGGCACATCGCAGTCGTACAACCCGAACGGGGTGGTGATCATCCGCGCGGACAGGTAGTCGTCCATCGTCATCGGGTCGCGGTAGATGGCAGTGGGGTTGAGTGCGGCGTTGGCACGCTGATTCAATGCGATCCAGCCCAGGGTCTCGCGTGTGGTGCCGTAGCGGTGGAAGTGCCGGGATGCGTTCTGCGCCAGCGTGTGCGCCGCCGAGATGCCACCGAACGGCTGCTGCCAGCTGGTGGTGCGGGCGCCGCCGGGGGGCGACACCTTGCCTTCCTTCAGCAACTGCTGGAAAGTGGCCTCCCACAGGGTGCGAAAGCACAGCACGTGCCGGGCCATCCCGGTGGCCACCGCCATCATCGCCGCGATCACCGAGCCGCCGGGGCCAAAGGTGTCCATACCGCCGTTGATCCAGGTGGGACGCAGGCCCAGGGCGCCCTCCAGGGCCGACACTCCGCCCTCACCCATACCTGCAATGTCCAGGCCCGGATAGGTGGACAGACCGTCGATGTCGTCGAACGTCAGTCCGGCGTCGGCGACCGCGGCCTTGCACGCCTCGATGGTGAGCGACAGCGGGGGCACCATCAGTCGGCGGCCCAGCGTGGAGGCGCCGATGCCGGTGATGGCCGAGCGGTCCTCGAACTTGTCGGTGGTCACCATGGGCCGGACGTACTTCGCGAAATCCGTCGGCGCGATCTGGTCCTCGGGCATCATCGCCGGTGCGGTCTGGTCTGCCGCGAGGGTGAACACCGGCAGCCACACATCGTCGTGCTGCTGGAAGGCAACCTCGACGGGCTGGCCCAGTTCCAGCTTTTCCGGGTCGCAGTCGACGATGTTGGTGGTCAGCCGCACCCGCGGATCCTCGGCGACGGCGACTTCGGCGATCACATACGGCGGCGGCAGGTCGGGGAAACCGAACCGATGATTGACGCTGACACCGGCCAGAGTTCCCCGCCCGGACACCGCGCGCACCCCGAGATCCTGGCTGCGGCAGTACCGGCAGATCGGGGCGGGCGGATGGATCAGCGACTTGCAGCTCTGGCATTCCTGAATGCGGAGTCGCCCGTCGGCGCCAGAGGTCCAGAAGAATTCGTTCTGCGATGTGAGCTGCGGCAGTGGGCGTCCGGGAATGCCTGCCATGTCAGCGCCCCGCCACGGTCTCGGCACCCTGCAGTTCGACGATGGCGTGCACCGGGCAGTCCAGCAGCGCTCGCATCACCGCGTCGCGATCCCGTTCGGGGACTTCACCGTTGCCTTCGAGTTTGGCGTAGCCCCAGTCATCGAGGGAGAAGTACTCGGGCGCATGTTTGGCGCAGATCCCGAAGCCGTCGCACAGCGTGCGATCCAGTTTGACCTTCATCAGATCGCCTCCACCTCATATGGCCGCTGCGCCTCGAAGCCGCGGCACCCCTCGCACGGTGCGGCGAGATGCGCCCGCACCAGGTCGGGAAATTCGGATAACAGGCTGGCCGCGATGTTGGCCGCACCGTCGAGCGTCGCGCACGCGCCACGGCCGCGCAACACCACCGACCACCGCTGCAGCCGGGCGACGTCCTGTTCGGTGGCCGAGCCGTCGCGCAGGGCACCGGCCACCGCGGACATCGCCGCCGTTCCGTTGAAGCACGAGCCGCACTGCCCGGCGTTCTCCCGGTCGAAATAGGCGAGCACCGCCGCCGCCACCGCCACCGGGCAGTCGGTGGTGAGCACGGCCACCGCCCCGCAGCCCAGGCCGCTGCCGAGGCCGCGCAGTGTCTCGTGGTCCAGGCCTGCGGTCACCGCGCCAGGGCCCAGCAGGCCGGCGAAGTAGCCGCCCATCAGCAAACCCGTCACCTCAGCAGGCGAAACACCATGCAGAACAAGCAGATCCGTCATCGAGGCGCCGTGCGGAAGTTCGTAGAGCACGGGCGCTTTGCCCGCGCCGGCGATGGTCGCCAGGAAGGTGCCCGGTGAGGCTGTGGTGCCCTGCGCGCGGAAGGCATCCGCACCGTGGCGCAGGATGTAGGGCAGGTGTGCCAGGGTCTCGACATTGCTCACCAGCGTCGGCAGTCCGGCCACACCCTCCTGGAACACCCTCGGTGGTTTGTCGGTCGGTTTGGCCGGTCCGCCGTTGATCGCCCGCACCGCCGCCGATTCCTCGCCTGCGACGTAGCCGGCGGCGACGCGCACCACCGTCACCGGTGGTGTGATGTCGATTCCGGCCAGCGCCGTCTCGATTGCGCTCGCCGCGTGCGGATCGGAGACGTAGACATAGGCGCGGTCGGCGCCGACGATGCCTGCGGCCAGCCGCAGCCCGTCGAGCACCAGATGTGGCCGATTGCGCAGCAGCCAGCGGTCTTTGGCCGAGGCTGGTTCGCCCTCCTCGCCGTTGGCCACGATGACGGTCGCGCAGCCGGTAAGGTGCGCCGAGCGCACCGTCTGCAGCTTGACCGCGAGTGGGAACGCCGCGCCACCACGGCCGAGCAGGCCGGCGGCAGCGATCTCACCGAGCAGCTGTTCGGGATCGTCGAGGTCTTGGTAGCCGCCGGAAGTGCGGTAGTCGGCGAGGTCTTCGGGGCCCCGCTCGGTCAGCAACAGCCGCGGCGTCAGGCCCGGCCAGACCGACGTGGCGAGATCCGTTGCGGTGGTGGTCATGCTGGCATCCCTTCAGGCTCCTCACCGGCGCGGCATCCGGTTAGGCTGGCGGCCGTGAGAACCGCAGTGGTGCGAGTCGATGTGGATCCGTTCGGGCAGCTGACGCCCGCCAGGCTGACCGAGGGGATGGCGGCCTTGCGCGCACTGGGCGCCGACGTGATCGACTCCGATCTGGCAGCGCTGCCCGCCGGCCGGCGCCAGATCGAGGTGCTGCTCGCCGGTGACGACGCGCAAGCTCTGACGGCCGAGGTGATCGGGCTGTGCAGCAAGGCGTTTGGCACCGATCCGGTGGCCGGCGTGCTGACCTTCGTGAGCCGCGGTACCGATGACGACGCGCACGGAGTGCTGGCCGGTTTCGGGCTGGCCGGCCGGGTGCACCGGTTCCCCGGCGGGCAGGGCTGGGACATCGTCGAGGTGACACTGCGGCGCACCGACATGGAGCGGATTCCGGAGAGCCGGATCCACACCGCGCTGGAGGCGTCACTGAACAGCGAGGTGCGCATCCTGCTGGAGTAGCCGTCCATCACGTCGCCAGGAAGGACAGGATGGCCGGCGCGGCCTGCACCCAGGTGTCGAACAGGCAGAACTTCTTACCGCCGCTGCGCGCGAACTTCTCCCCGGCGCGTTCCCACGCGTCTTCGGGCCACGGCGGATCGATGAGGGTGGATCCCTTGATGAGACAACTCACTTCCAGCGAGGTGCGCTTGGGGTGATCCCAGTCGTTCTCGCCGCCGCGGATGATCAGGGTCGGCACGGTGATGTTGTCGAACATCTCATCCGGCACGCCGGGGATGGTCTGTCCCGGCTTGGACACGAAGGCATTCAGCCAGCGCAGCATCACCTTGAGGAACTCGTCGTCGTCCAGGTCGAGGAAGCGCTGCCGGTTGGCCGGGTTCTGTTCGATGCGCTCCCGCCACTCGGGAACGTGCAGCAGGCCCTTGATGCCCAAGCCGCGCACCGCCAGGATGCTCGGGGTGATGTAATGCCCGCCCAGGACGAACGATCCATAGACGCCACCGACGATATTCCACACCACCAGCTTGGTGACGATCTCCGGGTAGAGCATGGTGGTCAGCATGGAGTCCCTGGCCCCGCCGGACCCTCCGGCGATGATGCACGGGCCCACACCGAGTTTGGAGATCAGGGTGTAGAGCGTCTCGGCGCGCATGTGAGATTCGCTCTGCCCGTAGAACTGGATATCGGAGCGGCCGCAGTTGGGCCGGTCCCACAGCAGCACCCGGTAGCCGCCCTTGGCCAGCGCATTGGCCAGCGGACGCAGGCCGGGGATGTCCTTGCTGAACCGGCCACCCGGGGTCAGGGCGATCAGATCGCCGGTCTTGCCCAGGATTTCGTAGACGACGTTGCCGCCGTTGATCTCCATGACCTTCTCGCCGCGTTTGAGCTCGTAGTTCACCGATGATTCGCTCGCACGCTCGCCCGTCACCGATGATTCGCTCGCACGCTCGCTCATGCCTGCACCAGCACGTCGTCGCCGACCACCCGCACCGGGTAGGTGCGGATACTCCACTCGGGTTTCACCGCCGTGGTGCCGGTGGCCAGTTCGAAGCCCCACTGGTGCCAGGGGCAGAAGATGTATTCCTTGTCCCGCACCATCACCGCGTCGCCGGGCACGTTCTCGTCGACGATGTTGCGGCCGCGGGCCCGCCCGGAGCACAGGGGGCCACCCTCGTGCGGACAGTAGTTCGCGATCGCATAGAAGGTGCCGTTGACGTTGTAGACACCCACACCGTGTCTGCCGATCGGAACCAGTTTATGAGTGCCGGAGGGGATTTCATCGACGGTGGCGACGATGTGCTCGCGCCCCTGCGCGAGCCGGGGCGGTTGGGGATCCGTCACTAGAACACCCGGACCTGTCCTTCGAGGGCGGGCACGGTGTCGGGGAGTTTGTAGGTGTTGATGCCGTTGCGGAACATGATGTTCTCGCGGGCGTGTTCGGGTAGGTGTTTGACCAGCCAGCGGGGGTCGTCGAAGGTCCAGTGTGGGTAGTCGCTGGAGTAGAGCAGGATCTTGTCGCATTCCATCCACTCCAGGGCCCGGGTGAGTTCGGTTTTGTCTTCGGGGTAGTCCAGGGGTTGGGTGGTGAATTTGATGTGTTCTTTGACGTATTCGCTGGGTTTGCGTTTGATGTCGAGCCAGCCTTTGCGGGCTTGGTAGATGGCGTCCATCCGCCACATCAGGGGCAGGATCCAGCTGAAGGCGTGTTCGACGAACACGATGCGCAGGGTGGGGAAGCGGTCGAAGACGCCGTCGAAGATGAGGCTCATGACCTGGTTGGCGGCCAGTAGTGAGTAGGTGACCATGAAGTCGTGGTTGTAGCTGGGGAAGCCGACCGGCGGGATCGGCAGCGTCTCGTAATACCCACGAGACAGGTGGCAGGACACCGTGATGTCCTCCTGGGTGGCCGCCGCCCAGATCGGGTCATACATCGGGTCACCCCAGGACGGGCGCGGTTCGGCCTTGATCAGCACCTGCGCCATGAAGGGGTGTTGGGCCCACTTGTGGATCTCGGCGGCCGCCAGTTCCGGTACCTCGATCGCCGCGCAGATGGACCCGCGCCAGCGTTCGTGCCAATTGTTCTTCGAATCGAGCCAGTTCTCGGCAAGCCACGAGTTCACGCCCTGGGAGAACGCATGAGTGGCCTCACCGAGGCGGTACTCCACATGCGTCGGCTCCAGGATGGCGATATCGGAACCGGCTTCCATGATCAGCTGCTTGAACGCGAAATCCGGGTCGCTGCAGGCGAACTGGCCGTCGGGTGGGAAGGCGTCCACCCTCATGGCATATGAGTGCGCGTAGTCGGGCGCGTCGTAGTAGATCTGCTCGCCGATGGGGTGCGAGCCGAAATACTTGCTGCGCCACGGCTCGGGCAGATACGGGCCCAGTTCGCCGCGGCGCGGCATCGGGTGTACGTCGGAGTCGACGCAGCGCACCGCGATGCGCTCGGCAGGGGCGACACGGGGTATGGCGGTAACGGTCATCAGGGTCTCCTCGCTGCCTCTACTGTGCGCCCGATACGGACGAAAAGACCGAACTTTGGATGCCGTACAACTCGGCGGCATTGCGCCAGCACAGCTTGTCGCGCTGCTCGGCGCTGTAGGACGCCGGCACGGTCAGTTCGGCGGCGTTGTAGTGCGGATAGCTCGACCCGAACATGGTCATATCTTCCTTACCGGTGAAGCCGAACCACTCGCCCGCGAAGTCGACGTTGCCGGGTCCGTCGTAGGCACCCTGGATGAAGTAGACGTGGCCGGGCAGATAGTCACTTGGCATCTTCGGCGCCCACGGCGTCTGCTCCAGATGCGGCCGGCCGAAACAGTCCATCCGCCACATGAACGGGGTGAGCATGTCGGCCGCGCCGTCGGCGAACACCATCTTGAGGTTCGGCATCCGTTCGAACACGCCCTCGGCGATCATGTTCATCAGGTGGTAGAGGTAGTTCAGCGACATGAAGGACAGGTATTGCTCGTAGGTTCTGGTCTTGCCAGAAGGTGTGGGCGAGAACTGGATTCCCGCGCCCACCTCGATGTGCACGGCGACCGGCAGGCCGGCCGCCTCCGCGGCCTCCCACAGCGGCCAGAACTGTGGTTTGCCGTACAGCTCGCGAGATTGCAGGGGCACGCCGATCTGCACCACCCGCGGATGGTCCTTGTACTTCTCGATCTCGCGTAACGCGCCGGCGATATCGTCGGGATTTACCCGGATGGTGCCCCGGAACTTCTCCCCGTATCGGGCGTCGTCGAGCCAGCGGGTCACCATCATGTCGTTGTGCGCCGCGGCGATCGCCGATCCCAGATGGCGGTCGGGCATGATGCCGCGGGTCATCGGGTGCAGCACCGCCACGTCCACGCCGCGATCGGTGAACAGCTGCTTGGCGACCAGTTCGACGTCGGACCCCGGGTACTCGCGGTTCGGACCCTTTGCGTCCTTCAGGTACTCACCGCCCGGCGCCCCGTACCAGTCCATCTCGTAATCGGGAAAGCCGCGGCTGCTGAACGGTTCGCGCAGGAAGTTCTGCCGCAGGTCCTTGTTGGAGGCGACGAAGATGTGCACGCTGGCGTCGATGACGGGGACGTCCACCACTGTCGAACCGTCACGAATCTGCTTCACCAGGGGCCATCCTTGTGTTCTCATCCCAGGCCGGGAACCGGCCCGGAGTTGCTCCCAGTGTAGATCCTTGTTCTTCCAAAGCAAGAACAATGTTCTCCAGCGGTTCGCTTACATTCCCGCTGGTGAGAGAGTGTGCTGGTCAATCGGGTCGCCATTCGTTAGCAAAACTCCATACTGCGGGCCGGAGAACACGGACTCCGTTGACGAGAATGCTATTCTCGCGTGATCCGGACGATGAGGCGGGAGGTGCCGCGTGCTGCTTGAGTTCGATGCTGACCAGCGGCTATGGCAGGAGACGGTGCGCGACGCGGTGGGCAAGCAGTGCCCACCGTCGTTGGTGCGCGGTATCGCGGAGGGCAAACAGAACGGTGACAGTGCCGCCCGGTTGTGGAAGTCCTATCTGGAAGCGGGCTGGACCGAGCTGACCGACCCGGACAACGCGGTCGAACTGGCCATCGTGCTCGAGGAACTCGGGCGGGCCACCGACCCCACCCCGTTCCTGGCCACGCTGTCGCAATTCGCGCCGCTGGCCGGTGATCGGTTCGACGCCGCCAAGGCCGGAACCGCGATCTACGACGGTGTCAGCGCCAACTGGAGCCGGGAGGGTTGGGTGCTGGACGGCACCTCGAAGTTCGTGCTGGACGGGGACCGTGCCGAACAGCTCGCCGTGGTGACACCCGCGGGGGTGTTCGTGATCGGCGCCGAAGGCATCGGTACCCGGCGGCGCGATGTGTTCGACCCGGTACTGCATGTCGCCGAGGTGACCTTCGACCGGCTGCGGGTCCAGGAGTCCGACCGCCTCGATCTGGAACCGTCGGCCGCGCTGGCTCTGGTCGAACGGGGCCGGCACGTCGCGCTGATGGGTATGGCGATCACCATGGTCGGGGCCTGTCAGCGGATCCTCGACCTGTCACTCGAGCATGCCAAGAGTCGTCACCAGTTCGGGGTGCCGATCGGCTCGTTCCAGGCCATTCAGCACAAGGCCACCGACATGTACGTGGCCATCGAACGGGCCAGGGCGCTGTCGTATTTCGCCGCGCTCACCATCGCGGCCGATGACCCGCGGCGCCGGATCGCCGCCGCCATGGCCAAAGCCAGCGCGGGGGAGTGCCAGACGCTGGTGTTCCAGCACGGCCTGCAGACCTTCGGAGCGATGGGCTTCACCTGGGAGAACGACCTTCAGTTCGCGCTGAAGCGGGCCAAGGCCGGCGAGCTGCTGCTCGGCGGTGCCGCTGAACACCGCGCCCTCATCGCCGAGGAGTTTGATGCAACTCGAATTTGATCCCGACGTCGAAGAGTTCCGTGCCGAGTTCTCGGCCTTCCTCGACCAGCACTTGCCTTCTGCGGCAGACACTCTGGAGCGCCCACGGTCGGTATCGCACATGCCGCAGTGGGCGCGCGACTGGCAGCGACTGCTGTTCGACAATGGCTGGCTGCTACCGGCGCAGCCACCCGAGTTCGGCGGCCGCAATGCATCGGTGCTGCAGAGCTTCGTGCACCTGGAAGAGTTGTGCCGGCGACGGATCTACCACAGCTTCAACCCCCAGGGTGTCAACATCATCGCGGCGTCACTGCTGACATTCGGCACCGACGAGCAGAAGCAGCAGTGGGCGGTGCCGGTGCTCAAGGGTAAGCGCACCGCCTCGCTGGGCATGAGTGAGCCCAGCGCGGGTTCCGACCTGGCGTCCTTGCGCACCAAGGCAACGTTCGAGGATGCCGCAGATGGCGGGGCGTTCGTGGTCAACGGCCAGAAGGTGTGGACCTCGGGCGCGCATGACGCCGACTGGCTGCTGACCTTCGTGCGCACCGATCCGGACGCGCCCAAGCACAAGGGCATCAGCGTGCTGATCATCCCGACCGACACCGAAGGCGTGGTGTGCCGGCCGTTCGCCGACCTCACCGGCGAGGAGAACAAGGACTTCAACGAGGTCTTCTTCGCCGATGTGCGGGTGCCTGCGGAAAACCTCGTCGGCCCGCTCAACGGCGGCTGGAAGGTGGCCAACGGGTCACTGGGCCACGAGCGCACCATGATGTGGCTGGGCTTCGCGGACCGGATCGCCAACTCGATCGGCGATTTCAAACCGTCCACGCCGCTGGAGCGCGATCAGCTGGCCTCCACCATCATGGATTACCAGGCGCTGCGGTTGCTCGGATCGGTCGGGCTGGCCAAGGCGGCCCGAGGTGAGGTGGATGTGGCCGCGGTGTCGGTGCCCAAGCTGCTCGGCGCCGAGGCCGAGCTGCGGGCGGCGAACAATGCCCTGCTCGCGGCAGGCCCGGAGGGGTTGATCCATCCGTCGTTCAGCGGGCCGTATGCCCACATGAACCTGGACCACTACTACGCCAGCTGGTTCGAGCGGTACGCGCGTAGCTTCTCCGGAACCATCGCCGGGGGCACGTCGGAGATCCAACGCAACATCATCGCTCAGCAGGTCCTGGGGTTGCCCCGCGGCTGAAAACGGATTCGGCGCGTTTCGTCCGATGACGAAACGCGCCGAATCCGCGGTTGATCAGTAGTTGTTGCAGGTCGTGATGATCTGCGCGATCCCGTCGAAGTACTTCGACGCACCCGGCGCGTTGGCGATCTGGTTGGCGGTGCGCTGGCGCTCCGCCGGACCCGAAGCCAGGAAGTTGCGCAGCATCGCCTGTCCGACGGGCTGCGCGTTGAACTCCGCCGCGAGATCGGGCCGCTGAGCGTTCATCGCCCCGATCACCTGGTCATATGAGCACGTCGTGTTGACCACCGGGCCCAAATCGGGGGTCGCCGACGCGATTCCTGCGGTCAGCGGCAGCGCAGCTGCCATCCCGACCAGGGTGAACACCAGTTTCTTTCCCGACACCTTCACCATTGCCTAAGTACCTTTCCCCGCCCGACCAGTTTCCGGCGACACAGACTTTTCGGTGTTCGCGCCGGTTGCGTTACACGCTGATTTTTACAGGCTAACAGGACGGACGGACATGCAACGAACTTGATCCGAAAAGGGCCTCTGACGTGCACCTTCGCCTTTTATTCCATTCGGCCGAAAATATTACTGAACTCACAGTATTCAGGCCTTGGTGAAACACCTATTAGATGTGGTAATCAACCCGGCGGCTGCATGCTGCGCAAAGTCCGGATGAGGTAGTCGTCGAGCAGATCCCCGCGGGCCGGCCAGTCGCCGGTGGTGATCAACAGGGCGTACAGGCCCAGCAGAAAGTACACCGCACTGTTCATCGGTTGCACGGCCTCGTCGACGTCGCCGCGCTCGCGGGCCTGCTCGATCTGCTCGGCGACCAGCACGATGATCGGGTGATCGCGGCCGTCCTCGGCCGGCGGCCGCGTCTGCGAGAAATGCAAGGCCAGAAAGTCCCTGAAGAGCACGTCGCCCAACCTGCGTTCCAGGCCCATGATGAGCCGGGCGGCTTCGCGCAGCACCGAGGCCAGGTCGTCATGCGTCTTGAGGAACTGCCTGAACTGCTTGGCGATCCGCTCCTCTTCGCGCCGCTCCAGTTCCAGGAGGACGTGTTCCTTGGTGGGGAAGTGGAAGAAGAAGGTGCCGTGGGCCACGCCCGCCGCGGCCACGATGGCGGCCACGTCGGCGGCCGCCAGTCCGGAACGCTTGAACTCCGCGATCGCCGCGCCCATCAGACGCTCGCGGGTCTGTAGCCGCTTGGCCTCACGCGCCGATACCTCCACCACAGCGACACAGTATCTGCGCGGTCAGCGGTTGAGGTCGACCGCGTCCTTGTGCTCGGTGATCGGCCGGGCCGACTGCTGCTCGTCGATGATCCGTTGCAGTTTCTCCAGCGTGTCGTCGAGGCCGAGGCCCAACCGCTTCCCTGGGGTGAACGTCGCGGGCAAATGCTTCATGCCCTGAATGACGCCGATGGTCTCGTAGTGTTCGGTGCCCTCGGGGTCGCAGACGTAGTCGGGCATTCGGTCCAGGACAGCCGTGAGCATGGCTTTGAAGACCGTGCGGGCCACATTGGATCCCACGCAGCGGTGCACGCCGATGCCGAAGCTGAAGTGCCGGTTACCCTTTCGGTCGAGAATGATCTCGTCGGGATCTTCGAACACCGACGGATCGCGGTTGGCCATGGCCCACGATATCCACAGCCGCTCACCCTCTTTGAAGCGGTGGCCCTCGACTTCCACGTCTGCCGAGAAAGTTCGGCCGTCACCGGGGGCCGGTGTGTAGAAGCGCAGAAACTCCTCGGTGGCGGGGTTGAGCAGCGTATCGCGCTCGCGGCTGAGCAGGTCGCGTTGCTCCGGGTTCTCCGACAGCCACTCCAACGAGTGCGCGGTCAGTGCCGTGGTGGTGTCGAAGCCGCCACCGATGATCAGGCCCAGGTTGCCCACGATCTCCATGTCGGGCGCGGGCTCACCGTCGATGCGCAACTGCAGCAGCGCGTTGATCAGACCGGGCCGGGGGTTCTCCTTCATCTCGAACATGGTGGTGAGCATGTCGATGCCCATCTGCCTGCTCATCTCGGCGACGCGCGCGGCGTCGGGCGAGTGCTCCGGAGTGGACACGGACAGGTGCGCAGGCTCGCTGTAGACCGGCCACTTCTTGAGTTCGATGCCCATCATGGCCAGCGTCAGTACCGCGGGCACAATATTGGCCAGGTCGTCGACGAAATCGATTCGGCCGCTTTCGATCTTCTCGTCGAGGGCGGCCCGAACCACTTCGTCCACGAACGGTTGCCACCGCTTGATGGCCGCGGGGGAGAGGTACGGGTTGAGCGCGCCGCGGTAGATGCTGTGCTCGGGCTCGTCCATCTCGAGGATGCCGCCACGCACGACCGTGGCCCGTTGCGCCTTGGGGAT
The DNA here is from genome assembly GCF_054404835.1 of Mycobacterium sp. BMJ-28. Taxonomy (NCBI): domain Bacteria; kingdom Bacillati; phylum Actinomycetota; class Actinomycetes; order Mycobacteriales; family Mycobacteriaceae; genus Mycobacterium; species Mycobacterium sp. BMJ-28. Next base: position 1,778,471 of record NZ_CM136783.1, read on the forward strand.
GGTGATGCCCTGGTAGGGCGTCTCTCCGCTCAGATCGTGGTGGTTGGACACCACCGGGCAGCGGGCAAGTTCGAAGACGTGTTTGCTGTCGGCGGCGACCCAGTGCCCGTTGTACGTGTCGGTCCACGCCATCGGGCACTTGGACTGCATCTCCTGGGTGATCTTTGCAAACTGATCGCGGTACTCCGGGGTGTGCCGGTCGAAATGGTAGGTGTTCTTCTTGCGGTCGTCGTCTGTCGCGAGATCGTCGATCGTCACGGCGCTGTCTTCCTTTGTGATCTGGTCATTCGATGACGATGGCCTGTTCCGGGCAGGAGTGCGCAGCCTCGCGCACCGCGTCCTGCTGGTCGTCGGGCACGATCTCGTTCACCGGTGACGCATGTCCGTCGAGATCGTCGAGTTCGAACGCGTCGGGCGCAATCATCGAGCACAACGTGTGTCCCTGACAGCGTGAGCCGTCGACTGAAACCTTCACTGCGTCAGCACCTTTCCGATCAGACGTGGTAGTCGTACCACTTGAGGTAACCGCCGGCGTCGACACGCAGCTGCATGCCGGTGACGAACCGGGCCTCGTCGGAGGCAAGCCACAGCACGGCATTGCTGATGTCGACGGGCTCGATCCAGGGCACCTTCATGGCCTGTTGCACGTAGAACACCGGCTCGGCGTCCTTGAGCTCGGGATTCTCCAGATCCGGCCGGAACGACCGGTACATCGGTTCGCTCTGCAGCATGTTGGTGTTGCAGTTGGTCGGGTGGATGACGTTGGCCCGGATACCGCGCGGCGCGAGCTCGGTGGCCAGGTAGTGCACGTACTCCGAGATCATCCGCTTGGACACCATGTAACCCATGCCGCCGGGATCCGATCCCGGATTCGGCTTGTTGCTCGCGTCCATCAGCGCGGCCGCGGACGCCGTGGCCACGATCGAGGCGCCTTCGGCCAGGTGCGGCAACGCGACCTGGATGGCGTTGATGGTGCCGATCAGGTTGGTGTTGATGCCGTCGGTCCAGGCCTGCATCGGCGGCTGGCCCTTCATCGCGGCGACACCGGCCTGGGCCACCACGATGTCGACCTTGCCGAGTTCGGCCAGGCCCGTCTCGAGCGCCTCCTTGAGTTGGCCCGCTTCGCGAACATCGGCCTGCGCGGTGACGATGCGCCGGCCGGTCTTCTCGACGAAACGTGCGGTCTCTTCGAGATCTTCGGGGGTGGCCAGGGCATAGCCGATCGTGTCGATGTTCTTACACAGATCGACGGCGATGATGTCGGCACCCTCTTCGGCGAGCCGGATCGCATGGCTGCGACCCTGGCCGCGAGCGGCACCGGTGATGAATGCGACCTTGCCTTCAACACGTCCCACGGTGGTTGTCCCTTCGGTTCTAGTTGGTCCGGCCGCCGTTGACGGAGAGGATCTGTCCGGTGATGTAGCTGGCTTCCTCGGAGATGAAGAAGGCGCACGCCGCGGCGATGTCGTCGGGTTTCCCCATCCGCCGCACCGGCGTCTTCGCGATCTGCTCCTCGGTGTCGCCGAGGAAGCCACGGTCTTCGGCCTTGCGGAGCATCGGGGTGTCGATGAAACCCGGCGGGACGGCGTTGACCGTGATGCCTGCCGGGCCGTACTCCTGGGCCAGCGTCATGGTCAGGCCGTTGACCGCCGACTTGGCCGCCACGTAGGGCGCCATATAAGGCTGTCCGGAACGGGTGCTCGACGACGAGATGTTGACGATGCGTCCCCAGCCGGCCTCGATCATGTCCGGCAGCACGGCCTGGGTGCAGTGGAAGACGCCGTTGAGGTTCACGTCGATGACACGCTGCCAATGCTCGAACGAGGTGTCGATGAACTTCTTGAAACTGTCCAGGCCCGCGGCGTTGACCAGGATCGTGATCGGGCCCAGCTGGGCGCGGATGGCATTCATCGCCTCATCGACGGCCGCTCGGTCGGTCACGTTGGCGACGAACGAGTTCGGGGTGTCCGATGGGGTGAGATCGAGGATGGCCACGTGGTAACCGTCGGCGCGGAGTCGGTCGGCGATGGCTTGCCCGATCCCGGACCCGCCGCCTGTGACGACAGCGTTCTTCACCTAGAGAGCCTCCTCATGTGTGGTCGCGATCTCAAGAATCGGCCTTTCGAATATGAGAACCGTACTCTCGCCCGGGTTGATCCCGCAAGACATGCGGCGTCGGCGCGCGGAACAAAACTTTGGCTCGATTCGGCGGTCGGGCAGCTCAACTAGCACATCTACGCGTCCTTGCGTTCTCATCGAGCGAATGTATGATTCGCCGTTGATGAGAATGAAATTTCCATCACAGTGAGGAGCCTGGATGAGCGAGACCTCGACGATCGCCGCTGAGCAGGGATCGGCGACCGCCGACCGGCGGATGTTGATCGACGGGAAGCTGGTCGATGCGGCGCAGACCTTCGCGACGCTCAATCCGTCCACCGGGGAGGTGCTCGGCCACGCGCCCGACGCCACCGTCGCCGATGCGGAAGCGGCCGTGGCGGCCGCACGCCGCGCCTTCGACGAGTCGGGCTGGGCCACCGATGTCGAACTTCGGATCCGCTGCCTCGAGCAGTTCCACCAGGCGCTCGTCGATCACCGGGACGAGCTCGGCGCACTCACCACCGCCGAGGTGGGTGCGACACCCGCGCTGCTGCAGGGCGCCCAGCTGGACCAGCCGATCGCCATCGTGAAGTACTACACGGACCTGCTGCGCGACTATCCGCTGACCGAAGACCTCGGCAATATCGAGAGCCGCGGCGCCGTGCACCACCGCTGGGTGGAGAAGGAAGCCGCCGGCGTCGTCGCCGCGATCATCGCGTACAACTACCCCAATCAACTGGCGCTGGCCAAGCTCGCCCCGGCGCTGGCCGCCGGTTGCACGGTGGTGCTCAAGGCCGCTCCCGACACGCCGCTGATCACGCTGGCGCTGGGCGAGCTGATCGCCAATCACACCGACATCCCGGCCGGCGTCGTCAACGTCATCAGCGGTGCCGATCCCGCCGTCGGTGCCGTGCTGACCACCAGTGCCGATGTCGACATGGTGACCTTCACCGGATCGACGCCGACCGGGCGGGCGATCATGTCGGCCGCCAGCGCCACCTTGAAGAAGGTCTTCCTGGAACTCGGCGGCAAGTCGGCGGCCATCGTGCTGGACGACGCCGATTTCGGTCTGGCAGCGATGTTCTCGGCATTCAGCATGGTCACCCATGCCGGCCAGGGCTGCGCCCTGACCTCGAGGCTGCTGGTGCCGCGCAGCCACCACGACGAGATCGTCGAGTTGATCAAGACCAACTTCTCGCATGTCCGGTACGGCGATCCCACCGACCCGGGAACCTATATGGGCCCGCTGATCAGTGAGAAGCAGCGCGACAAGGTCGATGCCATGGTGCAGCGCGCCGTGGCGGCCGGCGCCACGCTGGTCACCGGTGGTGAGAAGAAGGGGCCCGGATACTTCTATACCCCGACGCTGCTGACGAATGTCGACCCCGACAGCGAGATCGCCCAGGAAGAGGTGTTCGGACCGGTGCTCGTCGTGATCGCCTACGACGATGACGACGACGCGGTGGTGATCGCCAACAACTCCATCTACGGGCTGTCCGGCGCGGTGTTCGGTGGCCAGGAACGGGCACTCTCGGTCGCCCGCCGGATCCGCACCGGCACCTTTTCCATCAACGGCGGCAACTACTTCAGCCCCGACAGTCCGTTCGGTGGCTTCAAACAGTCGGGGATCGGCCGTGAGATGGGGGCCGCCGGACTGGAGGAGTTCCTGGAGGCCAAGACCTTCGCCACCGTGATCGGACCGGCGGCCCAGTAATGAGCAAGCCGCTGGACGGGATTCGCGTTCTTGAGGTCGCGATGTACGGATTCGTGCCGTCGGCCGGCGCGGTGCTGGCCGAGTGGGGCGCCGACGTCATCAAGGTCGAGCACGCGGTGACCGGTGACCCGCAACGCGGGTTACGCCAGACCGGGCCGCTGCGGGTCGAGGGTGACCCGAATCCGAACATCGAACATGCCAACCGCGGTAAACGCAGTGTGGGCCTGGACATGTCGGTGCCGGAAGGCAAAGAGGTGCTGCTGGAACTGGCGCGGCGCGCTGATGTGTTCCTGACCAGCTTCCTGCCCGGGCACCGCAGGAAATTCGGAATCGATGTCGAGGACATCCGTGCGGTGAACCCCGGCATCGTCTACGCCCGCGGCAGTGCGCTCGGTCCCCGCGGCGAGGAATCCGAGAAGGGCGGCTATGACATGACCGCCTTCTGGTGCCGGGCCGGCACCGCCGCCACCATCACCCCACCCGGTATCGAAGGCATGATCGGTCCGCCGGGGCCGGCCTACGGCGACACCATCTCGGGCACGAACCTGGCCGGCGGTATCGCCGCGGCATTGCTGAAACGGGAGCGGACCGGCGAGCCATCGGTGGTCGATGTGTCCTTGTTGGGCAGCGGGCTGTGGGCGATGGGCCATACCGTCGCGCTCACCTCGCACCTGAAACAGCGGATGGTCGCCCCGGCGCCGGGCGTGCACGGATCGCCGATCAATCCCCTCGTCGGGGTCTACGGCACCGCTGACGAACGCTACATCTCGTTCGTCATGATGCAGCCCACCAAGTTCTGGGCCGATGTGTGCCAGCACGTCGACCTGCCGGAACTGGCTGACGACCCGAGATTCGCGACCGCCGAGTCGATTGCCGAACACACCGCCGAGGCGGTCGAGATCCTGCGCAAGGTGATGGCCACCAGGACGCTGCCCGAGTGGAGCAAGAGATTCGCCACCCTGGCGGGCCCGTGGGCTCCCGTCCAGGACACCCTGCAGGCCGCCGACGACGCTCAGATCCGCGCGAACGAATACATCGTCACCGCCGGCGATCTGGAATTGGTGTCCAACCCGGTGCAGTTCGATGTGGGTGCGCCGCACACCGCGGGTGCGCCCGGGTTCGCCGAACAGACCGAGGAGATCCTGCTGGAACTCGGGCTGGACTGGGACCGCATCATCGAACTGAAAACCGCTGGCGCGGTTACCTAAAGACCACCGGAGAGGTAGACCACACAGCCCATGCCCGACGTCGCTTCTATCGGCGCCCACTTCCCGTGCTGGGGTGATACCCCGCAGCGGGGTACCGGTGACGGCGAGAAGGCCACCCTCGTCGTCGAAGCCGGTCGCGGCATGACCCCGGTGCCGGCGGGCGCCGGGCGGTCTCGTGATATTTACGGTAGTCCATTCGGTATGATCCACCGGACTCGGGGGAGGGAGGTCGTGAGCAATGTCGGCGCGGTCGACGCCGCAATGACCACCGTCGGGCAGCGCTTCGCGCCCGGTCTCGGGGATCTGCCGGCAAATCCCGATGGGGGATTAAACGTCAAAGGGCGCCCGCAGGGTGGCACTGGTGTGGCACAGTGCGTCGAACTGTTCGCGCAACTGTGTGGGAGGCCGTCAGTCGAATGGGCGGATATCCAGTTGCGTTGGCACACAATGTCGGTGGCCCCACAGTGGTGGTCGCGGTGACTCTCTTGGAAGGACCGGCTGGCAATGGGGATTAAAGGCCCGGAACGCTGGTCGTCGGGAGTGTCGATCGGGCGTAATGCGTCGGGACCGATGCAGGCCGTCGGCGGGCTGTTCCTGATGTCGGCCGACGCCGTGAAATTCTTGTTCCAGCGCCCGTTCTTCTGGCGGGAGTTCCTGGAACAGGCCTGGTTCGTCGCGCGGGTGGCCCTGGGGCCCACCCTGCTGGTGGCCATCCCGTTCACCGTGCTGGTGAGCTTCACCCTCAACATCCTGCTGCGCGAATTGGGTGCGGCCGATCTGTCCGGCGCCGGCGCCGCTTTCGGAGCGGTCACCCAGGTGGGTCCGATGGTCACCGTGCTGATCGTGGCCGGCGCGGGCGCGACGGCGATGTGTGCCGATCTGGGATCGCGCACCATCCGCGAGGAGATCGACGCCATGGAGGTGCTCGGCATCAATCCCGTGCAGCGCCTCGTGACGCCCCGCATGCTGGCCTCGGGCCTGGTGGCGCTGCTGCTCAACAGTCTGGTGGTGATCATCGGCATCCTCGGCGGATACTTCTTCTCGGTGTTCGTCCAGGACGTCAACCCCGGGGCTTTCGCCGCCGGCATCACGCTGCTGACCGGGGTGCCCGAAGTCATCATCTCGTGCGTCAAAGCCGGCCTGTTCGGACTCATCGCCGGTCTGATCGCCTGTTACCGGGGCCTGACCATCAGTGGCGGTGGCGCCAAGGCCGTCGGCAACGCGGTCAACGAAACGGTGGTGTACGCCTTCATGGCACTGTTCGTCGTCAATGTCGTGGTCACCGCCATCGGCATCCAGATGACGGCGCGGTGAGCGCAATGGGCAACAGAGCGGTCCTCGCCTCCACCTATCCGCGGGTGGTGCGCACGGTCAAGAAGCCGATCAACACGCTGTCCAGCCTCGGCGACCACACGCTGTTCTACATCCGTGCGCTGGCCGGTATCCCACACGCGGCGGTGCACTATCGCCGTGAAGTCGTCCGGCTGATCGCTGAGATATCCATGGGCGCAGGCGCATTGGCGATGATCGGCGGGACACTGGTGATCGTCGGGTTCCTCACCTTGGCGACCGGTGGCACGTTGGCCGTGCAGGGGTACTCGAGCCTGGGCAATATCGGTATCGAGGCGCTGACCGGCTTCCTGTCGGCGTTCATCAACGTGCGGATCGCCGCTCCGGTGATCGCGGGCATCGGGCTGGCGGCCACCTTCGGTGCCGGCGTCACCGCACAGCTGGGCGCCATGCGGATCAACGAGGAGATCGACGCGCTCGAGGCGATGGCCATCCGGCCCGTCGAATACCTGGTGAGCACGCGCATCGTGGCCGGCATGATCGCCATCACGCCCCTTTATGCCATCGCGGTGATCCTGTCGTTCCTGGCGTCGCAGTTCACCACCACGGTGCTCTTCGGCCAGTCCGGTGGCCTGTATGACCACTACTTCTACACATTCCTGAACCCGATCGACCTGTTCTGGTCCTTCCTGCAAGCGATCCTGATGGCCCTGACGATCCTGTTCATCCACACCTACTTCGGCTACTTCGCCACCGGCGGACCGTCCGGGGTGGGAGTGGCGGTGGGTAACGCCGTGCGCACCTCGCTGGTCGTGGTGGTATCGGTGACCCTGCTGGTGTCGCTGGCCGTCTACGGCTCCAACGGCAACTTCAACCTGTCGGGCTAGGGGAAGAACCGATATGAAGAGCAACAACATTCGCGTGCTCGCCGGCCTGGGCACCGTCATCGTCATCGTGTTGATCGTGGCCACGGCGGTCGGCCTGTTCGCGGGTAGCTTCACCAAAACTGTTCCATTGACGGTGGTCTCGCAGCGTGCCGGCCTGGTGATGAATCCCGATGCCAAGGTCAAGATGCGCGGTGTGCAGGTGGGCAACGTGTCCTCCATCGAGTCCCGCCCCGATGGATCCGCGGTCCTGCACCTGGCGATGGATCCCGCACAGCTCAAGCTGATTCCCTCCAATGTGCGGGCCGACATCACGTCGTCGACGGTGTTCGGCGCCAAGTTCGTCCAGCTCCAGGCTCCGGAGAATCCGTCTCCCAAGCCAATCCAGCAGGGCGCGGTGCTGCAGGGTGACCATGTCACCGTCGAGATCAACACCGTCTTCCAGCAGCTCACCCAGGTGCTCGACAAGATAGACCCGGCCAAGCTGAACCAGACGCTCGGTGCGGTCGCCAAGGCCTTCAACGGCCGCGGTGAGAAAATCGGTCAGGCGCTGTCGGACTTCAACACCTTCCTCGGCAAGATCGACCCCAGCCTGCCGAACCTGGACCGGATGATCGGGACCATGCCGCAGGTGTTCACCGCGTATGCCGATGCGGCACCGGATCTCACTACCGCGGTCGACAACACCAGCAAGCTGTCGAAGAGCATCGTGGAGGAACAGAACAATCTGGATGCGTTCCTGCTCAGCGCGATCGGCCTGGCCGATGTCGGCAACGATGTGGTGGGCAGCAACAGGCCGGCGCTGACCAACCTGGCGCAGATCCTGGTGCCCACCGCCGAACTTCTCGACAAGTACCACGACGCGCTGTACTGCTCGATCGGCGGTCTGGTGCCGTTCGCGAAGTCGCCGCCGTTCCCGGTGCCGGGCATCATCATCGCCGCCAGCTTCGTGCTCGGCGAGGAGCGCTACCGCTACCCGAACGATCTGCCCAAGGTGGCGGCCAAGGCCGATCATCCGTTCTGCAAGGAGTACCAGATGCCGAACGTGCCCGCGGAGGTCAAGCAGCCGGGCATGATCGCCGACGTCGGAGCACGCCGCGACCAGTACGGCAATCAGGGCATCCTGCTGAACTCCGACGCGCTCAAGCAGTGGCTGTTCGGGCCGCTGGGCGGCCCGCCGCGCAACTCTGCGCAGATCGGACAGCCGGGATGACGGGTATGGGCAAGACCATTGCCAAATTCGGCACCTTCGCGGTCATCATGGTGCTCTTGACCGCGGCGCTACTGGCAGTCTTCGGCGAGGTTCGGGTGGGTTCGACCAACCCGTATTCGGCGGTGTTCAAGGATGCTTCCCGGCTGAAATCGGGCGACAGCGTCCGGGTGGCCGGGGTGCGGGTCGGCACCGTCAACGACGTCTCATTGCAATCCGACGGCACCGTCCTGGTGGATTTCGATGCCGACCGCACCGTCGCGCTGACCACCGGGACGAAAGCGGCTGTGCGGTACCTGAATCTGGTCGGTGACCGGTTCCTGGAACTGGTCGACGGCCCCGGGTCCACCAGGGTGCAGGCGGCCGGATCTCAGATCCCCGTTGACCGCACGCTGCCCGCGCTCGATCTCGATCTGCTGCTGGGTGGCCTCAAACCGGTGATACAGGGACTCAACCCCAAAGATGTCAATGCGCTCACGGCCTCGTTGATCCAGGTGATGCAGGGGCAGGGCGGCACCATCGAGTCGCTGTTGTCCAAGACGTCGTCCTTCTCGAATTCGCTGGCCGACAACAACCAGGTGGTCGAGCAGCTCATCGATGATCTGCGCACCGTGCTGAACACGCTGTCCAAGGACGGCGACAAGTTCTCCGGCGCGATCGACAAGCTGGACAAGCTCGTCGGTGGGCTGTCCGAGGACCGCGACCCGATCGGCACCGCTGTCACCGCGCTGGACAACGGCACCGCCTCGCTGGCGGACTTCCTGGGCAATGCCCGCCAGCCGCTAAGGGACACCATCGCCCAGGTGAACCGACTGGCCACCAACATCGATACCGACAAGGCCGGTCTGGACAAGTCCCTGCAGAAGGCCCCGGACAACTTTCGCAAGGCGATCCGGCTGGGCGCCTACGGCGGGTTCATCCAGTACTACATCTGCGGTGTTGCCCTCCGCTTCAGCGATCTGCAGGGTCGTTCCGTGATGTACCCGTGGATCAAGCAGGAAGAGGGACGATGCAAAGACACGGACTGACCGCGGCGGGGGCAGGTGAGCCCCGATGCTGAAATATCGTGGCGCGCACCTCATTCGGTCCGGCGTGATCGGCGTCGTTCTCATCGTCATGGTCATCGCGATCGGCCTGCAGCCCAGCAAGCTCACGGAATGGGCCACCTCGGTGCGTTATCAGGCGCGCTTCGATGAGGCGGGCGGGTTGTCGAGCGGGAACGACGTCACCTTGTCCGGTATCAAGGTCGGTTCGGTGTCGGACATCGAACTGGACAAGGGCGACGCATTGGTGACGTTCACCCTGGCCGGCAAGTACGGCCTCGGGTCGGACACCCTGGCACACATCCGAACCGGGTCGTTGCTCGGCGAGCGTGTGCTGGCTCTGGAGCCGGCGGGCAACGGACGCATGCACGCCATGGATGTCATCCCGACGTCGCGGACGTCGTCGCCGTACTCCCTGACCGACGCGGTGGGCGAGTTGACCAGCAATACGGCCGCGACCGATACGACGTCGCTGAATCAGTCGCTGGACACCCTCTCGGACACCATCGACCAGATCGCCCCGCAACTCGGCCCGACGTTCGACGGGCTCAGCCGATTGTCGAAGTCGCTGAACGGCCGCAACGACAGTCTGGGTGAGCTGCTGAAGAGCGCCGGCGACGTCACCGGGATACTGGCGCAGCGCAGCGACCAGGTCAACACCCTGATCCTCAATGCCAACGACCTGGTCGGGGTGCTCGACACCCGCCGTCAGGCGATCGTGGCCCTGTTGGCACAGACCGCGCAGGTGTCGCGGACCCTCATCGGAGTGGTGGCGGACAACGAGGCGCAACTCAAACCGACCCTGGATCGGCTCAACTCGGTGTCCGCGGTGCTGGAGAAGAACCGGGACAACATCGCCAAGGCGCTCCCCGGGTTGGCCAAGTACGAACTCACGCAGGGTGAGGCCGTCTCCAACGGCTTCTACTACAGCGCTTACGTCCCGAATCTCCAGTTCGGCCAGTTCTTCCAGCCGTTCCTGGACTATGCATTCGGATTCCGGCGCGGCGTCAACGCCGGACAGCCACCGGACAATGCCGGCCCCCGAGCAGAGTTCCCGATCCCGTTCAACGGAATACCGCCACGATGAAAACACGCAAACCTCTGACAATGCTCGGCGTCGCCGCGGTGGCGGTGGCACTGGTTGCCGGCGCCGTATTCCTGGCCCGCCAAACGGTGTTCAAGCCCACCACCATCACCGCGGTGTTCCCGAGCGCGACGGCGATCTACCCGGGCGACGAAGTACGAGTTGCCGGGGTGAAGGTCGGTAAGATCACGACCATCGAGCCGCAGGGCGATCAGGCGAAACTGACCCTGCGGGTGGATCACGGCATCCAGGTTCCGGTCGATGCCAAGGCCATCATCGTGGCTCCGAACCTTGTCGCGGCCCGTTTCGTACAGTTGACACCCGCCTATCGCGGCGGTGGTGGGCCCACGATGCCCGATGGTGCGGTGATCCCCAGGGACCGGACCGCCATCCCGGTGGAGTGGGATGATGTCAAGACCCAATTGAACCGGCTGGCAACCGAACTCGGGCCTCAGAGTGGGGTGTCGGGGACATCGGCTTCCCGGTTCATCGACAGCGCCGCCAACGCCATGGACGGCAACGGCGCCAAGCTGCGGGAGATGCTGGCTCAACTGTCAGGGGTGGCAAGGATTTTCGCCAATGGCAGCGGCGACATCGTCGATATCGTCAAAGGCCTTCAGACGTTCGTCACTGCGCTACGCGGGAGCAGCGAGCAGATCGTGGTGTTCGAGGATCGGCTGGCCACCTTGACCAGCGTGGTGGATGACAGTCGGTCCAGCCTGGACGACATGCTCAACGAACTGTCCGTGGCGGTCGGCGAGGTGCAACGCTTCGTGGCCGGCAGTCGCAAGGAGACCACCGAGCAGGTGCAGCGGTTGGCCAACGTGACCCAGGTGCTGGCCGAACAGAAGGATGCGATCCGCAACATCCTGCACGTCACTCCGAACGCGATTGCGAACACGTTCAACATGTACAACCCGAGCAGTGGGACGCCCGTGGGATCGTTCGCGTTCGCGAACTTCAGCAACCCGGTCCAGATGATCTGCTCGATGGTCGGCGCGGTGGAGAACACGACCGCCCCGGAGACCGCCAAGCTGTGCTCTCAGTACCTCGGGCCTGCGCTGCGGTTGCTCAATTTCAACGGGGTTCCGTTCCCGATCAACCCGTACCTGACGAAGGCGCCCAGCCCGAACGAGTTGGTGTACACCGATCCGAACATGTTGCCGGGCAGTACGACCCAGCCCGTCAGCCCGCCGGAAACACCACCTACGGTGTCCGCATTCACGGGACTGAACGGTGACGTGGCGCCGCCGCCCGGATGGAACGCGCCACCGGGGCCGCCGAGTGCGTTCCTGCCGAACGGCGCCATGCCGGCCAATCCGTCGCCCGCGGTGTATCCGGGTGCCCCGCCGCCGAGTCCGACGACGTTCAACGGATTGATGCTTCCCGCCGGCCCTGCGCCCGGCCCTGCGCCGGGGCCGGGGCCGGATCCCGCCGCCGGACCGCTGTTGCCCGCCGAAGGGACGCCGACGCCATGAACCGCCTCGCAACGATCCACCGTGCCCTGGTGGCTGGGTGTGCAGTGGCGCTCACCGCCAGTGGCTGCGCGTTCCAGGGAGTGAACTCGCTGGCTCTGCCCGGGGTCAAGGGCACCGAGAGCGACGCGCAGATCTTCCACGTCGAGGTCGCCAATATCGGTACCCTCGAATCGAATTCACCGGTCATGGTCGACGATGTGGTGGTGGGCAGTGTCGGCACGATGACCGCCGACAACTGGCACGCCGATGTGGAGGTCAGGGTCAATCCGGGGGTGGTGATCCCAGGCAACGCGGTCGCGTCGGTCGGACAGACCAGCCTGCTGGGCTCCATGCACCTGGCGCTCAATCCGCCCGTCGGCGAGCAGCCCGCGGGCCGGTTGGCCAGCGGGACGACAATCCCGCTGAATGCCTCGTCAACCTATCCGTCCACCGAGCAGACGTTGTCCTCATTGTCGGTTCTGGTCAACGGCGGGGGGCTGGGCCAGGTCGGCGACATCATCCACAACTTCAGCACCTCCATGTCGGGCCGCGAACCCGAGATCCGTGAGCTGATCACCCGGCTGGACCGGTTCGTCGGAGTGCTGGACAACCAGCGCGACAACATCGTCGCATCCGTCCAGCAGCTCAACCGGGTGGCACACACCTTCGCCGACCAGACCCCGGTGCTGGAACGCGCGCTGCGCGACATCCCGCCGGCCATCGACGTACTGGTCAAGGAGCGGCCGAACTTCACCGCGGCGCTGCAGAGATTGGGCAACTTCAGCGATACCGCGACCGGACTGGTCAACGACGCCGGTGATCAGCTCGTGGCCGATCTCAAGCACCTGGAACCGGCCATCCGGTCGCTCGCCGATATCGGGCCGGACATCACCTCCGCGCTGTACTACGCGACGGCCTTCCCGTACGGGCCCAACGCCGTCGAACGCGCAGTAAAGGGCGACTACCTGAACCTGTACGCGATATTCGACCTCTCCTACCCTCGGTTGAAGCGTTCGCTGTTCCTGGGAACTCGCTGGGGTGACGAGAACGCGAAACTCGTTCCCGCTCCTGGTGAACCGTGGTATCTGAACTACAGCTACGACCCGTTGGGCATGCCGCTGTCACCGCCGCCCGATGCGGCTCCGCCGCCGCCCGGTGCCATGCCGGTCGTGAACGAGCCGATACTGCCGGTGGCGCCGCCACCGCTGATGCCGCTGGTCGCCCCGCCCACCCCAGGCGGGCCCGTCTTCGCAGGGCCGTATGCCGGCAGTTCTGCGCCCACGCCCGCGCCTGCACCGGAAGCCGCACCGACACCGGGGAGTGGTGGCTAGATGCTGACCAGATTCGTCCGAACCCAGTTGATCATCTTCACCATCGCCTCGGTCGTCGGCGTTGCCGTCATGCTCTTCACGTATATGCAGGTGCCCACGCTGCTGGGAGTGGGACGCCTGACAGTGAAGCTGGAATTGCCGGAAACCGGTGGTGTATACCGCTTCTCGAACGTGACCTATAACGGTGTGCAGATCGGCAAAGTCACCGACGTGGCGCTGACCGACAACGGTGCCGTGGCCACCCTGTCGCTGGATCGTTCGCCCAAAGTTCCGGCGGATCTGCAGGCCGAGGTACGCAGCGTGTCCGCCGTCGGTGAGCAGTACGTCGACCTGAGGCCGCACTCCGGGAACGGCCCCTATCTGCAGGACGGCTCGGTGATCCCGCGCGATCGTGCGGTCATGCCGCAGGCGGTGGGGCCGACGCTCGACAAGGTCAGTGCACTGGTGGACTCGATCCCCAAGGACAGGATCAGCGACCTCCTCGACGAAACATATAAAGCGTTCAACGGGGCCGGTGAAGACTTTCAGTCCCTGATGGATTCGGCCACCAAGATCAGCACGGCAACCAACGGGGTGTCCGATCAGATGCGCACGCTGATCGACGACAGTGGGCCGCTGCTGGATTCGCAGGCGCAGACCACCGACGCCATCCGTACCTGGGCGCACAGCCTGGCCGGTATCACCGGTCAGGTCGTGGCGAACGATCCTCAGCTGCGCACCGTACTGCAGCGCGGGCCGGGCTTCGCTCAGGAAGTGTCGGGCCTGCTCAACGACCTGAAGCCGACGCTGCCGCTGTTGCTGGCCAACATGAACACGGTCGGTCAGGTGCTGCTCGCGTACAACCCGTCGATCGAGCAGTTGATGGTGTTGCTGCCGGGCTATATCGGGGCACAGCAGAGTTTCGGTCTTCCCAAGAACAACGCCACCGGGTGGCCGCAGGGCGACTTCACCCTCACCCTGGGTGACCCGCAGCCGTGCACCGTCGGCTTTCTGCCGCCGTCGTCGTGGCGTTCGCCCGCGGACACCACCACGATCGACACGCCCGACAACCTGTACTGCAAGCTGCCACAGGACTCGCCGGTCTCGGTGCGCGGTGCCCGGAACTTCCCGTGCATCGAGCACCCGGGTAAGCGCGCGCCGACCGTCCAATTGTGTGACGATCCAAGGGGATTCATCCCGCTTGCGCAGCGACAGCATGTCCTGGGGCCGCTGCCGTTCGACCCGAACCTGATCTCCCAGGGCGTCCCACCCGATGACAGGGTGGATTTCGGCGACCGGATCTTCGCGCCGGTCGAAGGCACCCCGTTGCCCCCGGGGGCGGTGCCCTCCGGGACACCGCCGGACGCCCCGGGTTCAGTGCCCCCGGCCCCCGGCGCGCCGGCGGCCCCGGCACCCGCTTACGTGCCGCCGCCACCGCCGCCACCGGGCAACTCGCTCAACGGTGTGCCCATCCCACCGGTGGAGGGGCCGCCCGCCGACGGCGCGGTGCCCGCGGCGCCCAGTGGCTATGCCGACCGCGGCGCCGGCGGACCGTCGGTCGCGGTGGTGCCCTACGACCCCCGCACCGGCAAATACATGTCGGGCAGTGGCCAACTGGAGCAGCAGACGAACCTGGTCACCAGTGCACATGCGCCGACCTCGTGGAAAGACCTGATGCCCACGTGAGCGGGCACCAGGCCGAGTGGGAGGAGATTCGATGCGGACGAACCGACTGAGTATTGCGGCCGCGGGTTTGGCTCTGTGCCTGATCTCGGCTCCGGATGCCCACGCGGACTTCGGGTTCGAGCTCAACGGCCCATACGAGGTGACCTCGAACGGTGACTGGGCCAAGACCAACGAGAAGTACCGGGATGAGGTGCCGGTTCGTGAGATCTGGACATTCTCGACGTCGTGCGCCGATGCGCACACCTGCACCGGAACGGTGAACAGCGATGCGGGCTGGAGCGCACCGGTGGAATTCCGCACCACACGGTGGATCCTGGATCGCTATCACGAACAGTGGGAACCCTGCCCGGATGGCACTTTTTCGCCGGGGCGGCAGCGTTACCAGTTCCAGCCTGCCGACGCCAACGGGCAGATCGAGAGGTTGGACGTCACAACGTTGATGGGGTACGACCGAACCATCGGCATCAGCGGTGCGTGTGGAATCAACACGCCCTTGGTGATCAGCATTCCGTTGACCCTTCGGAAGCTGTAGGAGACCGCCATGAAGCTGCGTCGTGTGAAGGTGGCGGTACCGGGATTGCTTCTCGCTCTGGCAAGTACGTCGGTGATCGCCGCGGCGCCGTCGGTAGCGGACCCCACCCCGGAGTCCTGCAACTATCCGGCGTGCACACCGGGTATCGCACCGCACGTGGTGCTGGGTGCGAACTGTTCCAACGCCACCTACTACGTGTTCGGTGTGACGGATTGGGGCCGCCTGGTGTTCTGCGGATCGCCGCGCCGGTACGAGCCGCGCTGGTTCCGATCACCCGAGATGCACGGCGTCAAGGTGGAGAACACCGACTGCGCCGGCTACGACGGCGAGGTGGCACAGGCGCCCGATGGTCTTTTCCTGACCTGCGTGCCCAAAGACGGTGCCGCCCTATGGCTGCGTGGTGACTTGTGATGGGGAGACAGTTGAACAGATCCATACTCGCTGCCGCGTTGGCTCCGGCGGTGGCGGCCACCGTCATGGCACCGGCAGCGCAGGCGACGATGCTGTACGGGAACTACAACGTGCTGAGCAACCGATGGACGGATGCCGCCTGGATCTGGGCGGCCTACCCGTGCGATCCAGGCCACCCTGGCCCTGCGGCTGCCCAGATCAACTGCGTGCGGATCTCCGCAATGCCCAGTCCGCAGCGCGGCGCCTACTACGGCGGCGTCGCGAACCTCGTCAACGGCCAGTACTCCTACACGACGGACGTCCCGGACGGGCTACGTTGCTTCGGTCAGGTGCTACCCACCCGAGACACCTACACCTGGGACGCGACCACCCTGGCGGGTGTGGTCGAATCACGGTTCGACGTGGGCTGTTTCAACGGTCCGCCCGGGATGAACACCTGGACTTTCGCGCTGACGCGGATGTGAACGGGTGCGCTAGACCGGATCGAAGGCCGATATCAACCAGGCGCCGTCATGGCGCTCCAAGCCGACCTTGACCGCGCTGGTGGTGTAAGAGCCGTCGGGATTTTCCTTGCTGGTCGTCACCTGGTTGAGGAAGACGAGCACCACGGCCCGATCCGATTGAATCTCGGCGATTCCCTTGCGGATGACGGCGGCCGAGGTCTTCACGGCCTTCTGCTTGGCCGCCGGCGTGACGATCTGCTGGGTGAAATTCGTGTAATACGAGAGGAAGTCACCGGTCAGGTGACCCTTGGCGGTAGTGAAGTCCTTGTCCAGCGTGTCCGGTGAATACGACAGCAGCGCCACCGTGCCATCGTTGGCGGCCTTGAGGACCGCCTGCTGGGCGTCGTTGTCCACCAGTTGATCCGGGCGGTATTGATAGAAGTAGAGCCACGTCGTCGCCCCGGCCGAGGCGACCAGCAGCACCGCCAGGACCGCTGCCGCCAGCCATTTGGGGGTGCCGCGCCGTGGCGCCGCGGCGACGACCGCTTCCGTTGCACCGCGGTCCTTTTCGGGCTCCGGGACGTCCTGGGTGTCGTGCTCGGCACTGTTCTCGGAGCGCTCGACCGCCTCGGACTCGGTGGTGTCTTTATCGTCTGCGGTCACGGCACGAACTCGACTTTCGAAAGTTTGATCTGATCGCCCTCACGGACGAGATTGACCGACAGGCGCCAGTTGCGCGGGTCCTGTCTGGCGCCGGCGGCATTGGTGACCTTGGTGGTGGCGGCCACCAGTACGACGGCATCGCTGTCGGTAGAGGTTTCCACCGCAGCTGAGCTGACCATGGCCTCGGTGACCGCCTTGGAATCGCGGGCCGTCTTCTTGAAGTCGTCGGCGGCGCTCTCGAAGTCCTTCTTGAACTCGCCGGTGGAATTGTCCACGATGGCCTTCACGTTGTCGTCGACCTTGTTGTAGTCCAGCGACATCAATGTCACCACGCCCTGCCGCGCCGCGGCCTCGAACTCGGAGGTCCGTTGCTGGTGGGCCTGGACTCCGCGGTGCTGGATGACGATCCAGGTGCCGGTCGCGATCAGGGCGCCGATGATCAGTACCGTCACCACCGCGGCGGTCCAGGGCAGCACGCGGCCCAGTCGGCCCGACCTGACGGCGACTGTCTCCTCATCGGCGTCCGTTTCGGCGCCGTCCCCGGTCCTGTCCTCGACGTGGTCCTCGGAGTCGTCCTCGGTATCGGCAGCCTCGGCTTCCGTTTTGGCCTTTTCGGCATCACGGCGCAGCCGGAGCACCTCCGCCTTGGCCCGGGCTGCGGCCGCGGTGGTCTCCGCCTCGCGGGCCTCCGCCTCGGCGAGAGCGAGGGAGTCGTCGGCGTCGGTGTTGGTCGGTGTGCTCATGCCGGCATCGTCATCGGGGATGTCGGGCAGGGCAGGTTTGCGGGACGGCATCCGACCTCCTGTCCGTTCTGCACCCTGGGGCCTGGCGTTCGTTTTGAGAATGGCATTATCTTTCCTACGGTACCCGAGGGCCGGAAGTTGCCCGGCCGGGTGCGATTAACAGGCATTTGCCAGCGGAAACGTCGTTCCGCTCGCAGTGTCAGCAACCCGCCATCGCGGGGTGTGCTACCACGTGCGCAGTGAGCAGAGCGCCCCTTTGGTTCCCGAGTCCGTCGCGACCACTATGTCATCAACGCGAAGCTCGCAGACGAAGCCGGGTGCGGCGAGTTCTGGATCGTGACCGTTCTTGGTGGCCACGACCATCGCCCAGTCTTGCGGATCGGCCAAGGTGGCCTCCAGAACCCAGGGTTTGCCGGGGCCCAGTTCGGCCACCGCCTTGGGGCTGTACTGGTAGGGATTGTGGCTGTATTCACCGAAGTTGGGCGGCTGGGTATCCCGGTAGTAGATCTCGGCGTTGATCGGCTGGCTGGCGCCCACCGTGTATTTGACGTGGTGCAGCAACACCGGATCGTCGGCGTGCGCGGGCCCCGCCGCGAGGAGCGTTGCCGTCATCGTGGTGCCCACTACTGCGGCCACGGTTGCGACGCGGGTCCCGGCGTCCATCACGACCGACTTCATGGGCGTCCTCCAGGCTAGGCATTCTCCGGCTGACTATAGAACGGTTGCTGGCGCTATTAGGTGGAAACGCGATTCCCAGCTTCGCTCATTTGAAGAACGCTGTTCTCACTCTAGGAGAGCGGAGTTTCGGCAGCCAGGGCCGTGCGCACCGGCAGCAGGAAACGCCGGGCGTACGCCTCGGGGCCGTCGGCCGAGTCGAGTTCCAGCACGCCGCCGGGGATGAGGATGAACGAGTGGATGGTCCGCGCCACGTGTTCGGCGAACTGGGCGCGCACCCCGTCGGGCAGTTCGCCGGCTCGGATCGTGGAGTAGACGAAGCCGCGCGCGAGGTCCAGCGCGCGCGAATTGTCCGCGATCAGGTATGGCGTGAGCAGTTCGGGATTGACGCGCAAGACGGTCAGGAACGCGGGATGGTCGCGCAGCAGCCGGTATGCGGCGGCGAAGCCGTGCACGAGCCGGTCGTCGGTGTCCTGGTAGTCGTCGATGACGGCCTGGATTCCGGCGAAATAGCGGGTCAATTCGGTTTCCACCAGGGCCGAGATCAGCGCTTCCCGGCCGTTGAAGTACAGGT
This sequence comes from Mycobacterium sp. BMJ-28, assembly GCF_054404835.1. Taxonomy (NCBI): domain Bacteria; kingdom Bacillati; phylum Actinomycetota; class Actinomycetes; order Mycobacteriales; family Mycobacteriaceae; genus Mycobacterium; species Mycobacterium sp. BMJ-28. The sequence goes on from NZ_CM136783.1 coordinate 1,797,495, forward strand.
AGAGGGTGGCCCGGCCGATTTTGGCGGTCCGCGCGATCTGCTCCATGGAGTACTTGCGCAGTCCGGTGGTGGCGGCCAGCTCCAGCGCGGCATCCAGAATCCGGCGCCGGGTGGCACCGGCGTCGGGATTGGTGGGGCTCGGGGATGTCACCCCGCCATTATCGCCGGCCCGAAAACGACGATATGGCTGCGTTCCTGCCGGAGCGCAGCCATGCCGTCGGTCTCTGGGGTCAGGTCAGCGGGGTGAAGGTGATGTCCAGTTCGGTCAGGCCGCGCAGCACGAACGTCGGCTCGTAGTTGTAGTTGCGGTCGCCGACCGGGCCGTGCTTGTCGCCGTCGACCGCGATATCGCCCATCCGGTCCAGCAGTCGTTCGATGGACACCCGGCCTTCGACGCGGGCCAGCGGTCCGCCGGGGCAGGAGTGCACACCCCGGCCGAAGGCCATGTGCTCGCGCACGTTCTTGCGGTCCAGCTTGAACTCGTGCGGATCATCGAATCGGTCCGGGTCGCGGTTGACCGCGCCGGGCAGCACCATCACCATGGCGCCGGCCGGGATCTGGACGTCGCCGATCTCGGTCTTCCGACGAGCCAGCCGGAAATCGCACTTGACCGGGCTCTCCAGCCGCAGCGATTCCTCGATGAACGTCGGGATCAGGCTGCGGTCGTCGCGCAGCTTCTGCTGAACCTCGGGGCTGTCGGCCAGCACCCGCATTGCCGCGCTGAGCAACTTGGTGGTGGTCTCCTGACCGGCGGCGAACAGGAAGGTGGCCGAGCGGACGACGTCGATCACCTCGGGCACCGAGCCATCCGGGTACAGCGCGGTGGCCAGCGAAGTGAGCACGTCGTCACGCGGGGTGGCGCGCCGGTCTTCCAGGTACGCAACGAACTGGTCGTCGAGGAACTGCAGCGGGTTCTCCGAGACGACCTCACCCTCGAGAGACCCGACTCGGGCGCCGGGGCGGTCAGCACCGAGCACGGTGCGAAACACCTTGTGATCCTCCTCGGGAACCCCGAGCAGGTCGGCAATCACCAGCAGGGAGAACGGCTTTGCGTACTCGGCGAGGAATTCGCATCGGCCGTGCGCCAGGAACTCGTCGAGCTGGGTGTCGGCCAGCCGCCACATGAAGTCTTCGTTTTCCTTGAGCCGGCGCGGGGTCAGCAGCCGGTTCAGCACCGAGCGGGCCTTGGTGTGGTCGGGCGGGTCCATCGTGACCATGTGCTCGAACATCGGCAGCAGGTGCCGGTGTGCCTCGAGTTGTTCGGAGATGTCGTCGCCCTCGGGGGTGAACGGCAGCGGCGGGAACGGTCCGCCGACGGCGATCGCATTGGAGAAGTCGTCGGTGTTTTTGTAGACCGCGACGGCCTCGTCGTAGCCCGTCACCGCGTAAACGCCCCAGGGCGGGACCTGCAACACCGGGTTCTGCTCACGCAGGTAGTCGAAGTAGGGGTACGGGTTGGGTACCAGCGACTGATCCGTGAGGAAGTCCAGTGTCGCGTAGTCGGTCGTCATATTCGGGTGCTCCCAGGGCTGTGCGGGATCGGGCTGTCGGCGCCTTCGTCCAAAGTGGTTGCGACTCAAAGTGCTGTGCACCTGCTTAGCATGGGGATAGAGTCGTGGTCAAGATCACAAGGCTGTCGATCGCTACCATCGGGGCACGCCGGGCAAGAGTGGGGAGAGCATGACGACGTCGCGCAGGATCGGGGCACCGGATGCCAAGAATCGTGGTGTCCTGCTCGATGCCGCCGAGGCGTTGATGCTCGCGGAAGGTTATGCCGCCGTCACATCGCGGCGCGTCGCCGACAAGGCCGGCCTCAAGCCGCAGCTGGTGCATTACTACTTCCGCACCATGGACGACCTGTTTCTGGCGGTGTTCCGCCGCCGTGCCGAGCAGGGGCTGGCGGTGCAGGCGGCGGCGCTGCAGACCGCGCAGCCGTTGTGGGCGCTGTGGCGGTTCGGCACGGACCCCGCCGCGACCCGGCTGACGATGGAGTTCATGGGGCTGGCGAATCATCGCAAGGCGTTGCGCGCCGAGATCGGCTACTTCGCCGAGCGTTTCCGCGACGACCAGCGTGCCGCGGTCACGGCCGCGCTGGATCGCTACGGGGTGGACACCTCCGAGGTGCCGCCGGTGGTGTGGACGGTGTTCGCCACCAGTCTGTCCCGGGTGCTCGTCATGGAGCAGGAGCTCGGCATGTCCTCGGGGCACGCGGAGACGCTGCAGTTCGTGGAGCGTTGGCTCCACCAACTGGAGGGTGATCCACTGCCGCTGGAGATTCCGCTGCCCGATGGCCAGCTGCTGCGCATCGAGGGCGGAGTCCCCGAGGTGGTCCCGGCTCCCAGTCGGGCGTGAATCAAGCATTGACCCGTCGCTAGCCGACCGGCTAGCGTGACCCAGTAGCCGATCGGCTAGTGGGAGATGTGAAGATGAACAACAGTGCGCAACGCATCAGCTTGTGGCTGACCCCGGTCTTCGGGGCCATCCTGCTGGTTGCCCTCGCGGCGTTTCCCGGATTCTGGCCGCCGATGTCGCCGAACCTGAGTGCCGAACAGGTCGCTGCCTTCTACCGGGACAACGCCCCCGCGATCCGGTTCTCGATGGTGACGGTGAACCTGTGCGCCATCATGCTGGTGCCGTTCTTCATGGTGGTCGTGCTGCAGATCAAACGCATGGCCACTCCCACCACGGTGCTGGCCTACAGCTATCTGGCAGCCGTCGCGACCGGCGCCACCATGTTCGCCATAGCCGACATCTTCTGGCTGGTCGCGGCGTTCCGTCCGGAGCGTGATCCGCAGCTGATCATGGTGCTCAACGACTTCGCCTGGCTCATCTTCATCGCGCCGGTCGGCCTGATCGTGGTGGCGAATCTGGTTCTGGCGCTGGCTGTCTGGCTGGACGCCGGCCCGCAGCCGGTGTTCGGGCGATGGGTGGCGTGGCTGAGTGTCGCGGTGGCAGTGGCGATGACGCCGGCCGTGGGCGCGGCGATCGTGCGCACCGGGCCGTTCGCCTGGGATGGCGCGGTGTCGTTTTGGCTGCGCTGGGGTGCGTTCGCGGTGTACCTGGTGGCGCTGTTCATCGCGGTGCGGGGCGCACTGGCACGGCAACAACAGGCGGTCACCGCGTGAGCGCGACGCTGGCCGCCCCGCCGGAGCCGGCGTCGGGATGGACCGCACGCCCCAAGATCGATCTGTGGATCTGCTGGTGGACGCTTCCGGTGTTCTACAACCTGTTCGGGCTCATCTTTTGTGTGCTGACCCGGGTGATGCCGCCACCGCGCCCGGATGTCGGGGCCGACCAGATCGCCGCATTCTTCGACGCCCACTCACTGAGCATCCGAATCGGCTTCGCACTGTTGATGTTTCTGATCGGGTTCACCGGAGTGGCCAACGGGCTGATCGCGTACCAGATCAAACGGATGTCGGTGGCCCCCGTCTTCGCCTACGCCTATATCGCCGCGCTGGTCGTCGGCGCGGTACCGGGCTGCCTGATCCCGGCATTCACCTTCCTGGTCGCCGCGTTCCGGCCCGACCGGGACCCGCAGATCCTGATGATGCTCTACGACCTCGCGTTGCTGTCGTTCGTCGGCTCGCTGGGCTGCTTTGCCACCCAGAACATGGTGCTGGCGCTGGCGATCTTCCTCGACCGCAACGCGATCTTCCCGAAGTGGTTCGGGTACATGTGCATCTGGATGATCGTCACCGAGATCCTGGCGGGGCCGGTGTTCGTCTTCAAGGCGGGCCCGCTGGCCTGGAACGGCTCGATCAGCTTCTGGATGGGCACCGCGGTGTTCGTGGTGTGGGAGGTGTGCATCATCCGGTTGCTCTACACCGCGATCAAGACCCAAGAAGCCGGCGAGCGGGTGCAGGACTGATGGCCGACACGCAGACCGCTCCGGCCGGCACGCGCGCCCCCTACCTGCCTGCCGACAAAGACATCTGGGTGTTCGTCCTGGGCGACCTGGTGATCTTCTCCGGCTACTTCATCATCTTCATGGTCTACCGAGCGCAGCAGCCGGAGTTGTTCCTGTCCTCGCAGCAGCATCTGAATCTCACCGTAGGCGTGGTGAACACCCTTGTGCTGCTGACAAGTTCGTGGTTCGCTGCGCGCAGCGTGCTGGCCGTGCGCAGCGGTGAATCCGACCGGGCCCGTCGGCTCACGCTGTGGTGCGGGCTGTGCGGGGTGCTGTTCCTGGCGGTGAAGGCATACGAGTGGACATCGGAGATTCTGCTGGGAAACACCTTTCCCAGCAACGATTTCTTCATGTTCTATTTCATGCTCACCGGCATCCACGTTTTCCACGTCGCACTCGGGCTGGTATTCCTCGGGGTGAGCTGGCGAGGCATCGGCAAGCTCTCCACCGTCGAAACCGGGGCGACCTACTGGCATATGGTCGACCTGCTGTGGGTCGTCATCTTCGCGCTCGTCTACGTGCTGAGGTGAGATGTTGATCGCTGCCGGCCGCACCACATACGTCTGGATGCTGCTGTGCGCCGTCACCGTGGTGTCATGGTGGCTGGGCCATGAATCCGTGCACGCCAGCGTGGTCGTCACCGTCGCCGTCGTCGCACTCGGTGTCCTGAAGTGCCGGTTGATCATTCGCGAGTTCATGGAAGTGCGGAGCGCACCGCCCTGGTTGCGGCTGGCCACCGACGCCTGGCTGGCGCTGCTCTGGGGTACCGTCCTGGTGATCTACCTGTGGTGAGGCTAGGCTGGCGCCTGTGCTCCCCGGCAATATCCGTCAAATAGGGTATGTGGTTCCCGATCTCGATGCCGCGCTACGAGATTGGGTACGGCTGGGAATAGGTCCATGGATCGTCATGCGCGCCTTGCCCCAGCGCGTCACCTACCGCGGCGCCCCCTGCGAGGTGACGCTGTCGCTGGCGCTTGCCAACAGCGGTGACCTGCAGATCGAACTCATCACCCAGCACGGCGACACCCCCAGCATCTTCACCGAGTTCCTCGATTCCCACGGGCCGGCCGGCGGATTCCACCAACTGGCCTACTGGACGGACGATTTCGATGCCACCATGGCCGCGATCGGGGTGGCCGGCTGGCCGGTGGTGTGGTCCGGAGGTGAGGACGGGGGAGTGCGCTTCGCCTATGCCGAGCCGCCCACCGGGGCTTCCATCGTCGAGATCATGGAACTCACGGAGGCGTCGGCTGGGATGGCCGCGCACGTGCGGCAGGCGGCACTGGATTGGGATGGCACCGACCCGATTCGGGAATTGGGCTGACCAGCGACTGAATGGCCAGTTGGGACACGCCGAGTCCGAAAATGTGTGCCACAACCGGACACTCGGCGACAGCGGGGGCTACTTGCCCTTGTTCAGCACCTTGTCCGCCGCGTCCCAATGTTCGTCGGCCACCCACAGCCGGGCGAAGGCGGCGACCGCATCCGTGGTGGTGGTGCCGTTGATGACACGCTTGATCTCCCCGCCCGGACGGCGGGCCAGCAGCTTGGCCGTCGTGCGCCAGTGCGCGGCGAATTCGGCGCGCGGCACCACCTCGTCGAGCAGGCCCACCCGGTAGGCCTCCGCGGCGGTGAGCACCCGGCCGGTGCCGGCCAGGAGCAACGCCCGACTGCGGCCGACCAGCGCGCCCAATCGCTCGGCCCCGCCCCAGGCGGGCATGATTGCCAGGGACACCTGGTTGAAGCCGATCTTGATGTCGTCGGCGGCGATCCGGATATCGGCGGCAACGGCGAATTCGGCGCCACCACCGAGGGCGTGACCGTTCAGCGCGGCCACCACCGGGCCCGGGAAACCGGCGATACGGTCGCAGATGGTCCGCATGCGCCAGGCCATCTCGGCGGCTTCCAGCTCGGTACGTAGCGCCGCCAGTTCCTTGAGGTCGCCACCGGAGACGAACGCCTTGTCGCCGCCACCGGTGATGACAAGGGCGCTGGCTCCCTCGGCACCGTCGAGGGCGACGGCAAGTTCGTTCATGGTGTCCAACGAAATGGCGTTTCGCGCGTGCGGCCGGTCGATCGTGACGACCGCCAATCCGTCCTCGATCTCGAGGTCGACCATCAAGCATTCTCCAGATTCGATATTGGCATTCTCGCGCAGTGAGAATAGCATCACCAAGGTGCGCGTCATCCCTGCTGACCTGACCAAACGGTACGTGGCGCAAGGTTGGTGGCGGCCGGAGACCCTCGGTCAGATGCTGGCCGACGGCCTGGCCGCACACCCGGACGCCGGGTTCTTCGTACATTCCGAGGTCCGGCCCTACCGCGGCACGTTCGGTGACGTCGAACTGCAGGCCCGACGGCTGGCCGCCGGGCTGGCCGACCGCGGCGTCGGCCCCGGCGATGTGGTGGCCATGCAACTGCCGAACTGGATGGAAGCCGCCGTCGCGTTCTGGGCGTCGGCGTTCCTCGGTGCGGTCACCGTGCCGATCGTGCACTTCTACGGGCGCAGGGAACTCGGCCACATCATTGCCACCGCCCAGCCGAAGGTCTTCCTGTCCACCGAGCGGTTCGGCCGGATGACCTTCGCGCCCGATCTGTGCACCGACATCCCCATCGTCGGGCTGGTCGGGCAGAGTTCATTCGACGAACTGTTGGCCGACGAACCGCTGTCGGGAACCCTGGCCGCGGACCCGGCGGCACGCGCGCTGATCGCCTTCACCTCCGGCACCACCAAGGACCCCAAGGGGGTCGTGCACAGCCATCAAACGCTGGGCTTCGAGACCCGCCAGCTGCTGGACAACTATCCGCCCGACCGCGGTCGCCAGCTCACCGCCACCCCCGTCGGCCATTTCATCGGCATGATCGGTGCCTTCCTCATCCCAGTGCTGGAGGGTGCGCCGATCGATTTGTGCGACGTATGGGATCCAGGCATGGTGCTGGACCTGATCGAGCGTGAGGGCCTGTCCATCGGTGGCGGTCCGCCCTACTTCGTCACCAGCTTGATGGACCACCCGCGGTTCACCGAGGAGCATCTCAAGAAGTTCACCACGGTCGGGCTGGGCGGCTCGACCGTGCCGGCGGCCGTTACCCGGCGGCTGGCCGACCAGGGCCTGTTCGTCTACCGCTCCTACGGCAGCACCGAACATCCGTCGATCACCGGCTCCGGAGCCACCGCGCCGGAGGACAAGAGGCTGTTCACCGACGGCAATGTCCGCCCCGGCGTAGAGATCCGGCTGGCGCCCGACGGCGAGATCTTCAGCAGGGGTCCGGACCTGTGTCTGGGCTACACCGACGACGAGCTGACCGCGAAACACTTCGACGCCGACGGCTGGTACCGCACCGGTGACATCGGCGTGCTGGATGAGGATGGTTACCTCACCATCACCGACCGCACCGCGGACCTGATCATCCGGGGTGGGGAGAACATCAGCGCCCTTGAGGTCGAGGAGGTGCTGCTGAGCATGCCGCAGATCGCCGAGGCGGCAGTGGTGGGCGCCCCCGACGCCAGGCTCGGCGAGCGGGTGGCGGCCGTGCTGCGGGTTCGCAGTGGCCACCCGATGCCGACGCTGGACCAGGTCAGGGATCATTTCGGGCGGGCGGGTGCGGCCCGGCAGAAATGGCCGGAGGAATTGCACCAGGTTCCCGACGGTCAGGACTATCCGCGCACCGCGAGCGGCAAGGTGCAGAAGTTCCGGATCCGGCAGGCCGTGGCCGATTCGGCGGTTACCGCGACCTGAGGGCATTGCGACATCACGTTCGTGAGAATATGATTCTCACGAACCGAAAAGGAGCATCTCATGGGTCAGCTGTCGCATCGCGTCGACGTTCCGTTTCCGCTTTTCGATGCGGACAACCACCTCTACGAGCCGCCCGAGGCGATGACGAAGTACCTGCCCAAGGAATACAAGGACATCGTCCAGTACGTCGAGATCAACGGTCGGACCAAGATCGCGCTCAAGGGGCATATCAGCAACTACATCCCCAACCCCACCTTCTCGGTGGTCGCCAAGCCCGGTGCGTGGGAGGAGTACTTCAAGTACGGCAACCCCGACGGCAAGAGCAAGCGCGAGCTGTTCGGTGAGCCGATGAAAGCCATCCCGGCCTTCTTCGAGCCCGAGCCCCGCATCAAGGTGATGGACGAGCTGGGCCTGGACCGCTCGCTGATGTTCCCGACCTTGGCCAGCCTCATCGAGGAGCGGCTGTCCGATGACCCGGTCGCCATCCACGTCATCATCCACGCGCTGAACGAATGGCTGCACGAGGTGTGGGGCTTCAACTACCAGGGCCGGATCTTCACCACGCCGGTGATCACCCTGCCCATCGTCGAGAAGGCGATCGAGGAACTGGAGTGGGCGGTCAAGCGCGGTGCCCGCGCCATCCTGATCCGCCCGGCACCGGTGCCCGGTTTCCGCGGGCCGCGCTCGTTCGCGCTGCCCGAGTTCGATCCGTTCTGGGAGCGATGCGTGCATCACGACGTCTTCGTCGGCATGCATTCCAGCGACAGCGGCTACTCCCGCTACACCTCGGAGTGGGATGGCGGCGCGCAGGAGATGCTGCCGTTCCAGACCAACGCCATGTCGATCCTCAACGAGTGGCGCCCCATCCAGGATGCGGTGGCCTCCTGGGTGATCCACGGTGCGCTGTTCCGGCACCCGAAGCTGAAGGTCGGGATCGTCGAGGCCGGTTCGAAGTGGATGTTCCCGCTGCTGGACTCGATGGCCGAGGTGTACAAGAAGGCACCGGAGGCCTTCCTGGGTAACCCGATGGAAGAGATCAAGAACCGCATCTACGTCAGCCCGTTCTACGAAGAGGGCATCGACGACCTGATCAACCTGATCGGCGTCGATCAGGTGCTCTACGGTTCGGACTGGCCGCACCCCGAGGGCCTGGCCGAGCCGACCCACTACATCACCGCGCTCGAGCATCTGGCCGTCGAGGACCAGGCCAAGATCATGGGCGGCAACTTGGGTCGTCTCATCACTACGTGACACCTACAGACGTGTGGCGGACCATTCCCGAGATGGTCCTGGCGGCCGGCGACCGCTTCGGTGATGCCGAAGCGGTCGCCGACGGTTCGCTGCGGCTGTCCTTCGCCGAACTCACCGCCCGCATCCGTGTCGCCGCAGGGGCTTTCACGGAATTCGGGGTGGCGAAAGGCGAACGGGTGGCCCTGTGGGCGCCGAACTCCGCCGAGTGGATCATCGCCGCCTTCGGTATCATGACCGCGGGCGGTGTGCTGGTGCCGGTCAACACCCGCTTCAAGGCCGACGAGGCCGCAGATGTGGTGGCGCGCAGTGGCGCCAAGGCTGTCCTGGTCCAAAAAGGTTTCCTTGGACAGGAATTCGCGTTACCCGGCGTTCCGCTGATCGACCTGAAGTCGGACTTCCTGGGCAGCGGTGAGCCGTTCGAGGTGCCGGCGGGATATCTGTCGGGCGACGATGTGTCCGATGTGATCTACACCTCGGGCACCACCGGACGGCCCAAGGGCGCCATGATGGGGCACCGTCAGACGCTTCGAATGTATGAGGAATGGGCGACGCTGGCAGATCTGCGCCGGGGCGATCGCTACCTGATGATCAACCCGTACTTCCACACCTTCGGTCTGAAGGCCGGCCTCATCGCGTCCTTCCTGCGCGGCGCGACCATGCTGCCCGTTGCCGTCTTCGACCTGGACGCGGTGGTGGATCTGATTGAGCGCGAGCGCATCACGATGCTGCCGGGGCCGCCGACGCTGTATCACTCGTTGCTCAGCGTCGCCGACAAGTCGAAACTGGCGACGCTGCGCGCGGCGGTGACCGGGGCCGCAGACATTCCCGTCGAACTCATCCGCCGGATCCGCGACGAGTTGCCCTTTCAGAGTCTGATGACCGGCTACGGCCTGACCGAGGCAGGCAACGTCACGCTGTCTCGGCCGGGCGACACCCCAGAAGAGGTCGCCACCACCGCCGGCGTGCCGTGCGAGGGTGTGCAGGTGCGCATCGCGCAGGACGGGGAGGTGCTGGTGCGCGGCTACAGCGTGATGCGCGGCTACCTCGACGACCCGGTTGCCACCGCCGAGGCGATCGATGCCGACGGCTGGTTGCACACCGGAGATCTGGGCGAGTTCACCGAGTCCGGCCGGCTCAAGATCGTCGGACGCAAGAAGGACATGTTCATCGTCGGCGGATTCAACGCCTATCCGGCCGAGATCGAGGGTTTTCTGCTGGAGCATCCCGCGGTGGCCCAGGTGGCGGTGATCGGCGTGCCGGATGAGCGGATGGGTCAGGTGGGCAAGGCATTCGTGGTGCTGCATGCCGGGGCGAGCGAAGCGACGGGGCTCAGTGCTGCCGAGTTGATCGACTGGAGCCGGGCGCGGATGGCCGGGTACAAGGTGCCGCGGTATGTGGAGTTCCTCGCGGCGCTGCCCACCAATGCCTCCGGCAAGGTGATGAAGAGCGAACTCGAAGCCCGCGTCTGAGCCATCGCGGTATCGTCGGGACGTGCCGTCAGCCGATCTGGTGCTCTCCGGTGGGGGAGTCAAGGGTGTCGGACTGGTCGGCGCCGTGGTGGCACTCCTGGACGCGGGCTACGACGTGCAACGGGTGTCGGGCACCTCGGCGGGCTCGATCGTCGGCGCCATCGTGGCGGCCGGCGCCCAGCCAACCCGGGAACTCACCGGCGCTGAGGTCAAAGACCTTGCGCTGCAATTGGATTACCACAAATTTCGGGACCCGGTCCCGTTGCAGCGACTGCCGTTCGTCGGCGGCTCATTGGCGGCGCTGCGCGGCGACGGGATGTACAAGGGCGATTACGCCAGGGACTGGGTGCGCAGCCAGCTCAAGAATCTGGGCGTCCGCACCTTCGGTGACCTGGCCGTCGACGACGACGAGTTGCCACCCGAACGGCGGTACAAGCTCGTCGTGACGGTCGCCGACGTCACCACGGGGCAGCTGGTGCGCCTGCCCTGGGACTACCGGCGGGTGTACGGCCTCGACCCCGACGAGCAGAGCGTGGCCGACGCGGTGCGCGCGTCGATGTCCATCCCGTTCTATTTCCGTCCGGTCAAACTGACCAGTGCCGCCGGGCGCACCTCGACCCTGCTGGACGGCGGGCTGCTGTCGAACTTCCCGGTCGACTCGCTGGACCGCACCGACGGCGCGGCGCCGCGGTGGCCGAGCTTTGGGATCACGCTGCTGCCCAACCTGCCCGACGGCATCGACCAGGTCCTTCCGGACTGGGGACTGTTGCGCCGGCTGGGGCCGCCGCGCCTGCTCGACGATGTCATCACCACCGTGCTGGTGGGCCGGGATCAGGCCTACCTCAACCAGCCCTGGGTCAGTGCCCGCACCATTCGGGTCGACTCGACCGAGGTCGGGTTCCTGGACTTCGACATCACCGATGCACAAGTGGAAGCGCTGTACGGCAAGGGCTACCGCGCCGCGCAGGCATTCCTGGCCGGCTGGGATTGGGATGCCTACCTGCTGCGCTTCCGTTCGGCGAGCGCGATACCCTGACCCGCGGTGAAGATTTCAGCGATCGTGCCGGTCCCCGACGGCGCCCCGACGGGAGTGCTGGCCATCATCGCCGGCCGGCCGGCCCTACTGCGGGTGGTCGAGTCGCTGCTGGCGGCCGACCTGCACAGCGTGGTGGTGGCCTCGGTGGCGCCACTGGCCGCCGAGGTGCGACGGTGCCTGGCCGATACCCCGGCCGTCGTCCTCTCCGTCCCGGCCGGAGACCCGGTGGCTGCGGCCGTGGAAGAACTTCGCGGACAAGGAATTTCGCATGTGCTGGTGGCAGACCCCCGCCAGGTGCTGACGTCGGCCGCGGTGATCGGCAGGGTGGTGGCGGCACTGGGGCGCGGAGCGGCCAAGGTGGTGCCGATCGTGCCCGTCACCGATACCGTCAAAACCGTTGACGCCCAGGGGCGCATCCTGACCACCGTGGACCGGTCCGGCCTGCGGACCGGGCAGTACCCCTACGGTGTCGCCCTGGACGCCGTGCAGGGCGCCGGTACCGTCACCGTCGAGGGTGATCCCGACGCGATCCTGGCCGACCTGCCCGCCGACGTGCCGCTGATCGAGGCCCTCATCGCGTGTCGCTGACGCGCAGCAGGTGTTCGGCCAGGGCGACGTCATGGCCGAAGGTCACCTTCAGATTGGCCGCCGCTCCCGGGAACACTCGCACGTCGACGTCGGTGAAGTGCTGGACGCACGACGAGGTGTCGGTGCCGTCGAACCCTTCGGTGCCCGCGCTGCGGTAGGCCGCCAGCAGCGGAGCCGCCCGGAAGGCCTGCGGTGTCTGCACCCGCACCAGGGTGTCGCTGAAGCCCGCCAGGGTGTCGGCCCGCAGCGCGCCGTGGGCATGCACTGCCGGCACCGCACCGCCGAAGGTGCGCGCGGTTATCAGCGCGGCGCGCATCAGTTCCGGGGCGGCCAGCGGCCGGGCGGCGTCGTGGATCAGCACCACGTCGACGGCGCCGGATTCGATGTCGCCGGCCAGGTACCGCAGTACGTTGGACTCGGAGTCGTGGCGGGTGTCGCCGCCCTCCACGTATTCGACCACGGTGTCCGGAAGATCTTGGCGCACCGTACTTTCGGCGATATCGCGTTCGCCTCTGCGGTACACCAGCACGGTTCGGTCGATCTCGGGGGTGGCCGCGACGGCGAGCACCGACCAGGCCACCATCGACCGCCCGGCCAGCCGCAGATACGCCTTGTTGCCGTCGGCGCCTACCCGCGATCCGATACCTGCGGCAAGCACGACGCCGACGGCGGACCCTAGGGTGACGGGGGTGGGCATCCGCCCACGCTAGCGCGCCACGCGGGGAAAGGACGGTGCCGTGAGCGATAACGCACACCGGCTGCAGGTGATGTCGGGGCGGGACCCGCATGAGCGGCACCGGGTCGCCACACCGCTGGAGCTGCTCTTCGACCTCACCTTCGTCGTCGGCTTCGGCACCGCGGCTTCGCAGTTCGCGCATGCGTTGACGGCCAACCACGTTTCCACCGGGTTGATCTCGTTCTCCTTCGCGACGTTCGCGATCTGCTGGGCCTGGATCAACTTCACCTGGTTCGCCTCGGCCTATGACACCGACGACTGGGTGTACCGGCTGACCACCATGGTGCAGATGGTCGGGGTGGTGATCCTGACACTGGGGATCCCCGACTTGTTCGCCTCGATCGAGCACGGCGAACACGTCGACAACGCGGTGCTGGTCGCCGGATACGTGGTGATGCGCGTCGGCCTGGTCGCGCAATGGCTGCGCGCGGCGGCCGGCGACCCGGCGCGGCGGCGGGCCTGCCTGACCTATGCGATCTCGGTGAGCGTGGTGCAGATCGGCTGGATCGTGCAGATCTTCACGCACACCTCACTGACGGTGACCCTGGTCTGGTGCGGCGCGCTCATCGCGCTCGAGATGACCGCGCCGGTGCTGGCCGAGCGGCAGGTTGGCGGCACACCCTGGCATGCGCACCACATCGCCGAGCGGTACGGCCTGATGGCCATCATCGCCCTCGGCGAGGGTGTCGTCGGCACGGTGGCAACGTTGTCGGCGGTGGTGAACGAGCAGGGCTGGACCACCGACGCGGTCCTGGTCACCGTCGCCGGTGTCGGGCTGACGTTCGGGATGTGGTGGGTGTACTTCACCGTGCCGACCGCCGATCTGCTGCACGCCCACCGGGAGGAGGCGTTCTGGTTCGGCTACCTGCCCATCTTCTTGTTCGGGTCGATCGTCGCGACCGGGGCGGGCCTGCACGTCGCCGCCTACTTCTTGGAGGGGCATTCCGGATTGGGATCGGTGGGCACCGTGCTGTCGGTGGTGATCCCGGTCGGCATGTTCGTCTGCCTGGTGTTCCTGATCTATTCGCTGATGGTGCGCCAGATCGATGTGTTCCATCTGGTGCTGCTGGTGCTGACCGCTGGGGTGCTGGTGGTTGCGGTCCTGCTGGCGCTGTCGGGAGTGTCGATGGCGGTGTGCCTACTGGTCGCCACCGCCGCGCCGCTGGTCTCGGTGATCGGTTTCGAGGTGGTCGGTCACCGGCACATGGCCGACGCGCTGGCTCGCCGTCTGGTGGCGTGACCGGCAAGGACGCAAGAACTGCCAGCTGGTCGTCGACTGTGCATTACAGATCCGGCGAAAGCTGATACGTCGACAGGTCGCGGGCGCTATAGCTAGACCCATGGGGAGAACGTCGAAAGCGGGCCGTGTCGGGGAGTTGACTGTTGTGGTGTGCGTCGGTGCGGCGGCGGTGACTTGTTTGGGTGCCGGCCCCGCGTGGGCCGACGAGGCGGGCTCGCATTCCCCGCCGAGCGACTCGTCGGCGGCCAAGGAATCGCCTGACGCGACACCGAAGACGGATCATTCGGCTGGGCCGCCGAAGGACGCAGATCCGGCTGACACCGGCACCGAGACCGGCGGCGCAACCGCGGCAACCAAGAAAAGTGAGGGCTCCAGACGCCCAACCCCCAAGAGCGGCACCACCGTCGCGCACGGCAGCCATGCGCGCGCCGAGGTCGGTAAACCGGCGGTCGCGGTGGACCGGACACCGGGTGCGACCACCACGGCGGGCGGCTCTGCGACCAAGATTGACGCGGCGGTTCCGCCGACCGCCGACAACGAGCCGGCGATGACAGCGGTGGCGGGCACCATATCGGATCCCGCTGGCGATGCCGATCCGGTCCCGGTACCGAAGAGGTCTGCGCCGAATGTCGTCACCGCGGCGGTCGGTGCGCTGTCGTCATTCGTCGGCGCCCTGTTCAAGCCGTGGGCATCGCATGGTCCGCAATCGCCTGCCGCCGAGCCGCAACTCTGGACGATGTTAGCCAGTGCCCGAAGGGAGTTCGAGGCCAGGCAGTCGGCGACCGATCGGGCGGCCGCCGCACAGACCACCGGCCAGACCATCGGCGCCACGGCTCTCGTGACAGCGACCGAGGCGCCGGAGGCGCAGGCCGCCGCGGTGCAGAATTCGTTGACGTACACCGCGCCGCCGACGTTTTCGGACCGCCTGACTCTGTTCGCCATGCGGGTGGCGCGAGTGGTGTCCAACATCATCGGCATCGACATCTACGGCGAGATCGCCAAGCTGATTGCCGGCTCCGATCCGCCGTTCTTCGTCAAGTACGGCCTCGACGTTCATCGGGCCGATTTCGAGGTCGCACCCGGAAATGTCTGGAAGGTCTGGGAATTCACCCCGCCGGATCCCACCGGCAAGACGGTAATGGCCGTGCATGGCGGCGGGTTCGTCCTGCAGCCCCTCGTGACGCACTGGATCGACTATTCGAACATGGCGCGGCAGACCGGTGCGACGGTCGTGGTGCCGCTGTATCCGCTGGCTACCACCGAAGGCGGCACAGCGCTGCAGGTGGTGCCCGGGATGGCTGATTTCCTGTCCTATCAGATCGCGCTGCACGGGGCGGAGAACGTCAGCGTCTATGCCGACTCGGCCGGCCCTAATCTGGCGCTGTCGGCAGTGCGGGAATTGATCCTGCGCGGTGAGCCGATACCGGCGAGCATGGTGCTCATCTCCTTCGCCCCCGATGCGACCTTGTCGAACCCCGACATCAAGAAGACCGACGACCCGATCATCGACGTGAACAACCTCGACTTCTATGCCGCCAACGGCCACTGGAGCGACGGCATCACCGATCGCAGGGATCCGATCCTGAGCCCGTTGTTCATGGAACCCGAGGTCTTTCAAGCGCTCCCGCCGACCACCATCTACGTCGGGTCGACGGAGTTCCTGCTGCCCGACACGCTGTTGCTCTACAACCGGGCAGTGGCCGAAGGCGTGCCGATCTCCGTGGTGGTGGGTACCGGGCAGATCCACGATTGGCCGCTCGGCGGCCTGCCGATCAATTCACAGGCGCCGAAGGTCCGCCGGGACATCTATCGTCAGCTCGGACTGATCCCGGTGGCGACTTAACGGCCGGATGGGTGTGTGGTCCCGAAATCGACGGTCTCCAGCAGTTCCCGCTCATCTTCGGCCATCAGCTTTCGCGCTTTCTTGCGGGTGATCAGGATGCCGATGACGGCCAGCACCCACACGGCGTACTGCAGCGTCCAGGCAAGGTGGAACGACTCGAAGGAGTAGCCGCCCGCGGCGTCGAGGATCCAGCCCATCGCCTGCATCAGGATCAGCGAGGCAAGGAAGCCGCCCATGTTCACCATGCCCTGGGCGGTGCCCAGTGTGGAGCTCGGGTTGAAGGTGCGGGCGAAGTCGAAGCCCACCATGGAACCCGGCCCGCCGACCGAGATGATCACGATGAGCACGATCAGCAGCCACAGCGGTGCCGGGCCGGGCAGGGCCAGCACCACCGTCCAGATGGCGGCGTTGCTGCCGATGATGCCGAGCACCATCCACGACCGGCGGTGCGGGTAGCGGCCGGTGAAGACGCCTAGCACGACGCCGGCCGCGATGGCGGTGCCGACCGAGATGGTCAACAGGGTGCCGGCCACCGCGCGGGATTGGTGCTGGGCCACCGTCACGTAGGGCACCCCCCACATCAGAGCGAAGATCGTCACCGAGAACTGCGTGCCCATATGGGTGAAGAACCCCAGCCGGGTGCCCGGCCGCAGCCACACCGTCCGCACGCTGGCCAGGGTGTCGCGCACGTTCATGGTCTCGGTGGTGACCAGCCGTCCGTGCGGGGTGTTCTGCACGATCAGCACCGTGAGGATCAGGGCCAGCACGCCGAATGCGGTCACCGAAAGATAAGCCTGCGTCCAGCCCGAGACGCCGAGCAGCGACAGGAACGGAATGGCCGAAAGCACCTGCCCGAGCTGTCCGGAGATTCCGGTCAACTGCGTGAGCAGGGGCACCTGGCGGGGCGGGAACCAATGCGGCACCAGGCGCAGCACCGAGATGAAGGTGATGGCGTCACCGAGGCCGACGACCGCCCGCGCGCCCAGTGCCAGCGGGAGCGAATCGGTGACCGCGATGGCCAACTGACCGGCCGCCATCAGGGCCGCACCCGACACGATCAGGATCTTGGAGCCGTAGCGGTCCAGCAGCACACCGGCTGGCACCTGAGCCCCCGCGTAGACGATGACCTGCAGCACGACGAAGCTGGACAGCACGCTCGGGCTGGCGTGGAAGCGATCGGCGGCTTCCAGCCCGGAGACTCCGAGGGTGGTGCGGTTGAGGACGGCGACGACGTAGGCGAGAAGCCCGGTGGCCCAGACGATCCAGGGACGCACAGCGGCAGCCTCTCTTCGGCGGAATGGACGGGACCGGACGCAAGGATTTGTCCGGTCATAGTGTCCCAAATTGATCGGATGAATCGCCAATCGTTTTCCGGTGAATTTGCTCACCGGGGTGCGGGCATCGCGGGCCTGGGTTGGCTGAATCGTCCGTCGGTCGCCGGGTTTGCAATCCAGATGCGCTAATTGACGCAGGTGGGCGGACATACTGCGCTTTGCTGGTCGCTCGAATAGGGGCGCATTTGAATTCGCTCGTTGCTTCCAAACCCGGACTAGAGTGTGGACATGGTGGGTTGCGGCAGTGGGCAGGGGCTCGACTTTGCCTGACTACCGCGTGGCTGAACTCGCCCGTATCTCCGGGGTGACCGCCCGCAACATCCGTGCCTATCGCGAACGCGGGCTGCTGGATCCGCCGCGCCGGGACGGCAGGGTCGCCGTATACGACGACCGCCACCTGGTCCAGTTACGGACCATCGATCAGTTGCTGCGCCGTGGGTTCACGTCCGCGCACATCGCGGAATTCTTCGACGGGGTGCGCAGCGGCACCAGCCTCGCCGAATTCGTGGGCTTGGCGCGGCAGGCCTTCACCCTGGATGTCGAACCCGACGGTCCGGCGTCGGCGGCACTGCTGGCGGCGGGCCTGGTGCGGCGCAACGGTGCCCGGCTGACATGGGCCAACCCGGCGATCGGCGCGATCGTCGCGCGGGTTCCAGACCAACGCGAGTACGTGCGGTTCATGCTGGCGCTGATCGCCGCGATCGAAGACGACGTGCAGCGCGTCGCCGACACGGTGTCGGCGACGGTTCGGGAGGCCGTCGTCTGGGCCGCCGGGGACGATGCCGCAGTCGGTCGCTTCACCGCCGATCACCACACGCTGGGCCGTCTGGTGGTGGCCGACCGACTGGCCGGCAAGCTGCCTTGACCCTCACAGCCGGGTGGTCGCCGGGTCTCCGCCGAAACGCTGCGCCAGCCACACCGGCAGGATCGCCAGCACGGTCAGTGCTGCTGCCACGACGTTGATCACCGGCGCCTGGTTGGGCCGGAACAGGTTGGCGAAGATCCAGATCGGTAGCGTCTGCACTGCCGGTCCCGCGGTGAACGTGGTCACCACGATCTCGTCGAAACTCAGCGCGAATGCCAGGATCGCGCCGGCCACCAGTGCACCGCGCATCATCGGCAGCGTGATGTAGCGAAACGTCTGCCACGACGATGCGCCCAGATCGGCCGAGGCGACCTCGAGGTGGATGCCGAGCCGGCGCAGCCGGGCCTGCGTGTTGTTGAACACGATCACGATGCAGAACGTGGCATGCCCGATGATCACCGTCGCCATGCCCAGGGTCATGCCCAGCGCGGAGGTGAAGGTCGCGTTCAACGCGATACCGGTGACGATACCGGGCAAGGTGATCGGCAGTACGACAAGGAAACTCACGGCTTGCCTGCCGAAGAACCGGTGACGCTGCACGGCGAACGCGGCCATGGTGCCCAGCACCAGGGCGATGGCGGTGGCGGCCAGTCCGACCACCGCGGAATTGGCCAGTGCCTGCCACATGCCGGCGCTGTGTGCGGCATCGGCCCACCAGCGCAGCGTGAAACCGGTCGGCGGAAAGGCGAATGTGCGCGACGCGTTGAATGCGTTCACCACCACCAGAAGCAGTGGGATGTACAGGAACAGCAGCACCATGGCGGTCCAGCACCGCAACGCCCAGCGGGTCCCTCGGGTGCGCACTAGACGTTCTCCAACGCGCCGGTGCGTCGCATCGCCAGCAGGTAGGCGACGATCGCGGCCAACGGAATGAGGGACAACGCGGCGGCCAGTGGCTGATTGTTGGCGGTCACCAACTGTCCGTAGATGAGGTTGCCCAGCATCTGCGTCTTGCCGCCGACGATGGTCACCGCGATGTAGTCGCCCAGCGACAACGAAAAGGTGAAGATGGACCCGGCGGCGATACCGGGAAACACCAACGGTGCCATCACGGTCCGCAGGGTGGCCGCATCGGAGGCACCCAGATCGGCGCTGGCATCCAACAGGGCGTCGGGCACCCGTTCGAACGCCGCGAAGACCGGGATCACCATGTACGGCAACCACAGATAGCTCAAGGTGATGACGGTCGCGGTCAGTCCGTAACCCGGGGTGGCGCCGGTGACCCAGGCCAGCGGACCGTCCGGGGCCAGCAGCATGCGCCAGGCATACGCCTTGACCAGGTAGCTCGCCCACAGCGGCGTCGTCACGGCGACCAGCAGGATCAGCCGGACACGGGGCGAGGCGACTTTCGCCATGTACAGCGCCAGCGGAACCGACAGCACGATGCAGATCACCGTCACCGCCAGGGCGATACCCAGGGTGCGCATGGTGACCGCCCGAAACACCGCATCGGTGAGCACCCGCACCAGATTGTCGGTGGTCACCGTGCGGGTGACGGCGCCGGTGAAGCTGTCGGTACTCCAGAACGCCGAAATCAGCAGTACCGCAAGTGATCCCAGGTAAGCGATGGTGAGCCAGGCAAGGGGCGGCACCAACAGCAGTATCAGTCCCCGTCGCCTCGCTCGCCCCGGCCCCGGCCCCGGCCGGACGCGGCGGCCGATCACCCCTTGATCTGTTGCCACTTGTCGACCCACTGATCGTAGGTCGTGCAGTTGTCGCCGCTGCCGTCGACACACTTGCGCTGTGGTGTCGTCCAATAATGGATCTGCTCAGCATATTTGGAGTCGGTGGCATGGAAGACGTCGCAGAAATCCTGCTGGCGGGTGTGCTCGCAGGCCTTGGTCTGCGCGGGCGCCTCGCCGAAGTACTCGGCGACCTGGGCGTTGACCTCGGGGGAGGTGATCCAGTTCATCCACTTGTACATGCAGTTGGGATGCGCCGCCTTGGCCGACACCATCCAGGTGTCCGACCAGCCGGTGGCGCCTTCCTTCGGCAGGATGGTGTTGACGGCGACCTTGTTGTCGCCGCCGATGGTGTTCGCGATGACCTGCCAGGTGGTGCCGATCACCGAGGTCCCGGATTCGAAGGACTGCACCTCTTTGGTGTAGTCCGCCCAGTATTCGCTGACGTTCTCCCGTTGCGCCTTCAGCAGATCCGTCGCCGCGTCCAGTTGCGCGGCGGTGAGCGCGTACGGATTCTTGATGCCCAGTTCTGGTTTCGTCTTGGACAGGTACAGTGCGGCGTCGGCGATGTAGATCGGTGAGTCGTACGCCGTCACCCGGCCCTTGTATTTGGCCGCGTCGGTGAAGACTGCGCCCCAGGAGTCGGGCGCGTCCTTGACCACGCCGATGTTGTACATCAACAGGTTCGCGCCCCAGCCGTGTGGGATGCCGTACATCTTGCCGTCCACCGAATTCCACGGCTTGTCCTTGAGGAACGCGGAGATGGTCGAGTAGTTGGGCACCAGGTCGGTGTTGACCGGAGCCACATCACCGCCGTAGATGAGGCGCAGGGATGCGTCACCGGATGCGGAGACACCGTCGTACTGCCCTGTGCGCATAAGCTGCAGCATCTCGTCGGAGGTGTTGCCGACTTTCACGTTCGTCTTGCAGCCGGTCTCCTTCTCGAACGGGGTGACCCAGTCCACCGCCTTGTCGTTGGAACCGTTCTCGGCGTAGCCGGCCCAGGCGATCAGATTGAGTTGGCCCTCGCCGTCACCGACCGAGGTGGGGGCTTCGAGTTTCGGCGGGGCCTGTCCGGCCGAACCGCCACCGGAACCGGAACCGGAACCGCCCGAGCATGCGGCAACCAGCGCGACGGTCGCGGCCAGGACGAACCCGGTGCGGATCGAGGTGTTGAACATGCGGCCTCCTCAGGATTGCAGGTGGTGGACGGCGGAGTCGGGGAAGGACAGCACGACGGGGGACCCGTGCGACAGGCCGGCGAGCGTGGTGCCGGCGGAGGTGAGCACCGTCGCGGTCAGCGTCGTATCCCCGGCCGTGGACGTCACGCGGGTGAGTGGGCCGGCGTAGATGATCTCGGCCACGGTGGCCTCGATGGTGCGCGCACCGGCCGGCGCGGGCACCGGGCCACCCGGGGCAAACACCGAGATGCGCTCCGGCCGCACGGCAAACGTGCCGGCCCGGCCGAGGAGTGCCTGCGCCGCAGGCCCGTCGAAGACGTTGGCGGTCCCGACGAAATCGGCGACGAAACGGTTCGCCGGCGCCTCATAGACCTCGCGCGCCGCGCCGACCTGTTCGACGCGGCCGGCGTTGAACACGGCCAGCCGGTCGCACAGGGTGAGCGCCTCGTCCTGATCGTGGGTGACGATGACGAAGGTGATGCCGACGTCGCGCTGGATCGCCTTCAACTCGACCTGCATCTGCTCGCGGAGTTTGAGGTCCAAGGCCCCGAGCGGTTCATCGAGCAGCAACACCCGCGGGCGGCCGACCAACGCGCGGGCCAGGGCAACCCGCTGACGCTGACCGCCGGACAACTGTTCGGGACGGCGGTTGCCGTGCTCGGCCAGCCGCACCATGTCCAGGGCGTCGGCCGCGCGACGGCGCCGCTGTGCCTTGTCCACCCCGCGCACCTTCAGCCCGTACTCGATGTTCTGGCCCACCGTCATGTGCGGGAAGAGTGCATAGTCCTGGAACACGGTGTTGACGTCCCGGCGTTGGGCCGGCACGCCGGTGACGTCGGTGCCGCCCAGCCGGATGCTGCCTGCGGTGGGCTGTTCGAATCCGGCCACCATGCGCAGCACGGTGGTCTTTCCCGACCCGGACGGTCCGAGGATGGCGAACAGCTCCCCGTCGGCGACCGTCAGATCCGCGCCCTGGACGGCGACGACCTCATGGTGGCGGCCCCTGAACACCTTTCTGACCCCGACCAGTTCGATACCCGGATCACCCGTCGAGATGACACCGGCGCTGAGGCCCGGGTCCTCGGCGAGACCGGATATCGGTGCGGGCATGGTTGCGATCGTATGGATCCGCCGGTCAAACCGCAGCGTAAGTGCGGATTCCGTGTCTGTGCGCTGGCACAGGCACGGTTTCCGCCAGCCGCGCGGGATCCTGGTGCATCTGTGACCGGCGGGGTTGGTGATGATTATGAGGCAGTTGTCATATTCTGATGATCGTGTCAATTTCGCGCCGCGATCTGCTCAAATACGCTGCCGCGGCGCCGGCGGTCCTCGGCATGGGCGGCGTCCTGGCCGCCGTGGTTGCCCCGCAAGCGACCGCAGCTCCGCTGGGCGTGCTGCTCGACTACGCGGCAGGCGTCATACCGGCCGGCGATATCCGGGCCTCCGGGGCGATCGGTGCGATCCGCTACGTCTCCGACCGGCGCCCCGACGGCCAGTGGATGCTCGGCAAGCCGATCCAACTGCCCGAAGCCCGTGACCTGTACCAGGCCGGGTTGAAGATCGTCTCCTGCTACCAGTACGGCAAAGCGGACACCGCCGACTGGCTGGGCGGCCAGAACGCGGGCGTGACACACGCCAAACGCGGTTGGCAGTTGCACACCGCTGCGGGTGGGCCGGTCGGCGCGCCCGTTTACGCCTCGATCGACGATGATCCCAGCTACGACCAGTACAAGGCGCAGGTCGCGCCCTATCTGAAGGGCTGGGAAGCGGTGGTGGGTCATCAGCGGACCGGCGTCTACGCCAACTCCAAGACCATCGAATGGGCCGTACAGGATGGCCTGGGTTCGTACTTCTGGCAGCACAATTGGGGTTCACCGGGCCGGGTGGCCCATCCCGCCGCGCATCTGCACCAGGTGGAGATCGACAAGCGGTCGGTCGGCGGTGTCGGCGTGGACGTCAACCACATCCTGAAGCCGTCCTTCGGGCAGTGGGACTAAAACCTTACCGATCAGTAATAATAACCAGCAAACTTTTTTCGATCGCTGGCGACGATTTCTAGACACTTCTGACCAAACTGTCGATCGCATCGAAAACCGCGCGGACCGCGGGAAATAGACATAACGATTTGATAACAATGCAGCTTTGATCTGGGAAGTTATAGCTACCCGACCGTAACCACCTGCCAACAGGACATTTGTCCCGTTGGGCTTCGGTCACCATGTGAACCGGTGTTATCGGAGTCGTGGTTACTCGAGCGTAGAACTCGCCAGTAACCATTTGAGGGCGGAAAATCACCCTAGCTCTTATGACACTCTTAGTACGGCTGCGCTGCACGGCTGGGCCTGGCCCGGTGGGTCGCACCCGGTGAGTCGAACACCGGGGTGTAACCCCTGACCATGCCAGCAGGCGGCGCCGGCCGGGAGCTTGTGGAGATTCAGTGCCGAATCGCCGGGGCCCGCACCGCGCGGGCTCGACCGGAATCCGCCGCGATGGCGCGGCGTGACCGGCACCATCAGCCAGACGCGCGAAGAGATCAGTACCGAGGGAGATGGCAAGACGTGACGATCAATGAACACGACAGGGTGACCGCCAACGGTAAGAGCAGCCTCGGGGGAGCATCGCTGTCGGGTGCACATGCGCTCGTCGATCTGCTCAACGCCGGCGAGCCCTACGCGGTCGCGTTCGGCGGGCAGGGCGCTTCCTGGTTGGAAAGCCTCGAAGAACTGGTCAGCTCCGCAGGCATCGAATCCGAACTGAGCGAACTGGTCACCGAAGCGGCCATGCTGCTGGAGCCGGTCGCGCGCGAACTCGTCGTGGTACGTCCGATCGGTTTCGAGCCGCTGCAGTGGGTCCGGGCGCTGGCCGCCGAGGAGCCGCTGCCGGCCATCAAGCAGCTCACCACCGCCGCGATCTCCGGCCCGGGCATCTTGCTCACCCAGATCGCCGCCATCCGGGCGCTCACCCGTCAGGGCCTGGACCTGTACGGCACCCCGCCGGTCGCCATGGCCGGCCACTCACAGGGCATCCTCGGTGTCGAGTCGCTGAAGGCCAAGGGCACCCGCGACGCCGAACTGCTGGCGTTGCTGCAGCTGATCGGTGCCGCCGGCTCGCTGATGTCCCGCAGGCGCGGCATGGTCGGCCGCGGCGACAAGACGCCGATGGTGTCGGTGACCAACGTCGACCCCGACCGCATCGCCGAACTGCTCGAAGAATTCTCCACCGACGTGCGCACCGTGCTGCCCCCGGTGCTGTCCATCCGCAACGGCCGCCGCGCGGTCGTCATCACCGGCACCCCCGAACAGCTGGGCCGGTTCGAGCTGTACTGCTCCAAGATCACCGAGAAGGAAGAGGCCGAGCGCAAGAACAAGCTGCGCGGCGGCGCGATCTTCGCCCCCGTGTTCAACCCGGTCCAGGTCGAGGTCGGCTTCCACACCCCGCGGCTGGCCGACGGCGTCGCCCTGGTCGACCGCTGGGCAGCCCAGATCGGCATCGACACCGAGCTCGCCCACCGGATGACCGAGTCGATCTTCGTCCAGCCGATCGACTGGGTCGACGATGTCGAGGGCCTGGCCCAGGCCGGCGCGCGCTGGATCATCGACCTCGGACCCGCCGACACCGTCACCCGCCTGACCGCCCCCGTGATCCGCGGTCTGGGCATCGGCATCGTTGCCGCCGCCACCCGTGCCGGCCAGCGCAGCCTGTTCACCGTCGGCGCAGTGCCCGATGTGCCCGCGCCGTGGAGCAGCTACGCACCGTCGACCGTCACGTTGCCCGACGGGTCGGTCAAACTGTCCACCAAGTTCACCCGCCTCACCGGACGCTCGCCGATCCTGCTCGCGGGTATGACCCCCACGACGGTGGACGCCAAGATCGTCGCCGCCGCGGCCAACGCCGGCCACTGGGCCGAGCTCGCCGGTGGCGGGCAGGTCACCGAAGAGATCTTCGACGGCCGCATCGCCGAACTGACCCAGCTGCTGGAGCCGGGCCGCGCCATCCAGTTCAACTCGCTGTTCCTGGACCCGTACCTGTGGAAGCTGCAGCTCGGCGGCCGCCGCCTGGTGCAGCGCGCCCGCCAGGCCGGCGCACCCATCGACGGTGTCATCGTCACCGCCGGTATCCCCGAACTCGAAGAAGCCGTCGACCTGATCGACGAGCTCAACGGCATCGGGATCACCCACGTGGTGTTCAAACCCGGCACCATCGACCAGATCAAGTCCGTCATCAAGATCGCGGCCGAGGTGCCCGGCAAGGATGTCATCGCCCACATCGAGGGCGGTCGCGCCGGTGGCCACCACTCGTGGGAGGACCTCGACGACCTGCTGCTGGCGACCTACGCCGATCTGCGCAAGCTGCCCAACATCACCATCTGCGTCGGTGGCGGCATCGGCACCCCCGAGCGTGCCGCGGAGTACCTGTCGGGCCGGTGGTCGGAAACCTACGGCTTCCCCCTGATGCCGGTCGACGGCATCCTGGTGGGCACCGCCGCCATGGCCACCCTGGAGGCCACCACCTCGCCTGCGGTCAAGCAGCTGCTGGTGGACACCAACGGCACCGACATCTGGGTCGGGGCCGGAAAAGCGCAGGGCGGCATGGCTTCCGGGCGCAGCCAGCTGGGCGCGGACATCCACGAGATCGACAACACGGCCTCGCGTTGCGGTCGCCTGCTCGACGAGGTCGCCGGTGACGCCGACGCGGTCGCCGAGCGACGCGACGAGATCATCGCCGCGATGGCCGACACCGCCAAGCCCTATTTCGGCGACCTGTCCGACCTGACCTATCTGCAGTGGCTGGATCGCTACGTCGAATTGGCCATCGGCGCAGGCGATTCCACCGCCGACACCAAGCGCGAGGACTCGCCGTGGCTGGACGGCACCTGGCGGGACCGCTACGAGGGCATGCTCAAGCGCGCCGAGGCCCGCCTGCATCCGCAGGACTCCGGTCCCATCGACACGCTGTTCGCGGACACGGCGCTGCTGGAAGATCCGGCCGCCGCGCGGGCCGCGCTGCTCGCGCGTTACCCGGACGCCGAGACCGTCAAGCTGCACCCGGCCGATGTGCCGTTCTTCATCACCCTGTGCAAGACGCCGGGCAAGCCGGTGAACTTCGTGCCGGTCATCGACAAGGACGTGCGGCGCTGGTGGCGCAGCGACTCGCTGTGGCAGGCGCACGACGCCCGCTACAGCGCCGACCAGGTGTGCATCATCCCCGGCACCCAGGCCGTCGCCGGGATCACCCGGGTGGACGAGCCGGTCGGTGAACTGCTGGACCGGTTCGAGCAAGCCGCCATCGACGAGGTGGTGGCCACCGGCGCCGAGCCGGTGCCCGTGGTGTCCCGCCGGCAGGCCCGCGCCGATGTAGTCGGCCCGATCGCCGTGGTGCTCGACTCGCCCGACGTGCTGTGGGCCGGCCGGACCGCGATCAACCCGGTGCACCGCATCGGTGCGCCGAGCGAGTGGCAGGTCAACGAAAACCGTTCTGCGGTACACCCGTCCACCGGTTCACGTATCGAGCTCACCGAAGACGGTGTCACGCTGAGCGTGCCGCTGAGCGACATCTGGATCGAGATCAAGCTGACGCTGCCGGCCGCCACGGTCAACGGCGGTATGCCGGTGGTGACCACCGAGGACGCCTCGGCCGCCATGCGTGCCGTACTGGCGATCGCCGCCGGCGTCGACGGCGCGGAATCGCTTCCCGCCGTGGTGGACAACACGGCCACGGTTACCGTCGGCTGGGATCCCGAAGAGGTGGCCGACCACACCGGTGTCACCGCGACCTTCGGCGCACCGCTGGCCCCGGGCCTGACCCTGGTGCCGGACGCCCTGGTCGGCCGCACCTGGCCCGCGGTGTTCTCCGTCATCGGTTCGGCCGTGACCGCCGACGAGTTCCCGGTGGTCGAGGGCCTGCTGAGCCTGGTGCACCTGGACCACGCCGCGCACCTGCTGGCGCCGATGCCCAAGACGACGGCCGAATTGACCGTCACCGCAACGGCTGAGCCGGCCAGCGATACCGAGTACGGCCGCGTGGTGCCGGTGTCGGTGACCATCACCGATACCGCGGGCACCGTGCTGGCCACCCTGCAGGAGCGCTTCGCCATCCGCGGGCGCAACGGCGCGGCCGAGCTGGCCGACCCGCCGCGCGCCGGGGGTGCCATCACCGACAACGCCACCGACACCCCCCGACGCCGTCGTCGCGACGTCACCGTGACCGCCCCGACCGACATGAGCGCGTTCGCGGTGGTCTCCGGTGATCACAACCCGATCCACACCGACCGGGCAGCCGCCCTGCTGGCCGGGCTGAAAGGCCCGATCGTGCACGGCATGTGGCTGTCGGCCGCCGCGCAACACGTGGTCACCGCCACCGATGGCCGCGCCACCCCGCCGGCTCGTCTGGTCGGCTGGACCTCGCGGTTCCTGGGCATGGTGCTGCCGGGCGACGAGATCGACTTCCGGGTGGATCGCGTCGGCATCGACCGCGGCGCCGAGATCATCGAGGTCACCGCGAAGGTCGGCGGCGACCTGGTGATGTCGGCCACCGCGCAGCTGGCCGCCCCGAAGACGGTGTATGCGTTCCCCGGCCAGGGCATCCAGCACAAGGGCATGGGCATGGAGGTGCGGGCCCGGTCCAAGGCGGCGCGCAAGATCTGGGACACCGCGGACAAGTTCACCCGCGACACCCTGGGCTTCTCGGTGCTGCACGTGGTGCGGGACAACCCGACCAGCCTGATCGCCTCCGGCGTGCACTACCACCACCCCGAAGGCGTGCTGTATCTGACGCAGTTCACCCAGGTCGCCATGGCTACGGTGGCCGCGGCCCAGGTCGCCGAGATGCGCGAGCAGGGCGCGTTCGTCGAGGGCGCCATCGCGTGTGGCCACTCCGTCGGCGAATACACCGCGCTGGCTTGCGTTTCCGGGGTCTACAAGCTGGAAGCGCTGCTGGAGGTGGTGTTTCACCGCGGCAGCAAGATGCACGACATCGTGCCGCGTGACGAGAAGGGCCGGTCCAACTACCGGCTGGCCGCGATCCGCCCGTCGCAGATCGACCTCGACGATGATGACGTCACCGCCTTCGTCGCCGAGATCGCCGAGCGCACAGGTGAATTCCTGCAGATCGTGAACTTCAACCTGCGTGGTTCGCAGTACGCGATCGCCGGCACGGTGCGTGGCCTGGAGGCGCTGGAGGAGGAGATCGAGCGGCGCCGTGAGATCAGCGGCGGCAAGCGGTCGTTCATCCTGGTCCCCGGTATCGATGTGCCGTTCCACTCCGAGGTGCTGCGCGTCGGTGTCGCCGACTTCCGCCGTGCGCTGGAGCGGGTCATGCCCGAAGGTCAGGATCCGGCGCTCATCGTCGGCCGCTACATCCCGAACCTGGTGCCCCGGCCGTTCACCCTGGACCGCGATTTCATCCAGGAGATCCGCGACCTGGTGCCCGCCGAGCCGCTCGACGAAGTCCTTGCCGACTACGACACCTGGCTCAACGAGAAGCCGGAAGCGTTGTGCCGCAAGGTCGTCATCGAGTTGCTGGCCTGGCAGTTCGCCAGCCCGGTGCGCTGGATCGAGACCCAGGACCTGCTGTTCATCGAGGAAGCCGCCGGCGGTCTCGGTGTCGAGCGGTTCGTCGAGATCGGCGTGAAGACCGCCCCGACCGTGGCCGGCCTGGCGACCAACACGCTGAAGTTGCCGGAGTACTCGCACAACACCACCGAGGTGCTCAACGCCGAGCGTGACGCCGCGGTGCTGTTCGCCACCGACACCGACCCCGAGCCCGAGGAGGACGCTCCTTCGGCCGCTCCCGAGGCCGCGGCACCCGAAGCTGCGGCCGCCGCACCCGCGGCGGCTCCGGCCCCGGCTGCCGCCCCCAGCGGTGGACCGCGTCCCGACGACATCGGGTACGACGCCGCCGATGCGACCCTGACGCTGATCGCGCTGTCGGCGAAGATGCGGACCGAGCAGATCGAGCCGCTGGACTCCATCGAGTCGATCACCGACGGTGCGTCCTCGCGGCGCAACCAGCTGCTGGTCGACCTGGGCTCCGAGCTGAACCTCGGTGCCATCGACGGTGCGGCCGAGGCCGATCTGTCGGGCCTGAAGGCTCAGGTCACCAAGCTGGCCCGGACGTACAAGCCGTTCGGCCCGGTGCTCTCCGACGCCATCAACGATCAGCTGCGGACCGTGTTCGGCCCGTCCGGCAAGCGTCCGGCCTACATCACCGAACGCGTCACCAAGACATGGGAACTCGGACCCGGCTGGGCCAAGCAGGTCACCGCAGAGGTGGCGCTGGGCACCCGCGAGGGATCCAGTGTCCGCGGTGGCAGCCTGGGTGGCCTGCACGACGGCGCCCTGGCCGATGCCGCCTCGGTGGACAAGGTCATCGATGCCGCGGTGCTCGCGGTCGGTGCCCGCAAGGGCATCTCGGTGAGCCTGCCGTCCTCCGGGGCCGCCGGTGGCGGAGTCGTGGACTCCGCGGCGCTCGGCGAATTCGCCGCGCAGGTCACCGGACCCAACGGTGTGCTGGCCTCGGCCGCCCGGTTGGTGCTCAGTGAGCTCGGCCTGGACCAGCCGGTCAGCGCGGCCGAATCCGTCAGCGATGCCGAGCTGATCGACCTGGTCACCACCGAACTCGGTTCGGACTGGCCGCGTCTGGTGGCGCCGGTGTTCGACGGCCGCAAGGCCGTCGTGTTCGACGACCGGTGGGCGAGTGCACGTGAGGATCTGGCCAAGCTGTGGCTGCTCGACGAGAGCGAGATCGACGGCGACTGGGAGCGGCTGTCACAGCGCTTCGAAGGCGCAGGCAACGTCGTGGGCACGCAGGCCAATTGGTGGCAGGGCCGCGCGCTGGCCGCCGGTCGGCTCACCCACGCCTCGCTGTACGGCCGCGCCGCCGCCGGTGCCGAGAACCCCGAAAAGGGCGGGTACGCAAACGAAGTCGCCGTGGTGACGGGTGCCTCGAAGGGCTCCATCGCCGCGTCGGTGGCCGCCCAGCTGCTCGAAGGCGGGGCGACGGTCATCGCGACCACGTCCCGATTGGACGACGACCGGCTGGCGTTCTACCGCACGCTGTACCGCGACCACGCCCGCTTCGACGCCACCCTGTGGGTCGTGCCGGCCAACATGGCGTCCTACAGCGATATCGACGCACTCGTCGAGTGGGTCGGTAGCGAGCAGACCGAGAACCTCGGGCCCAAAGCGATCCACCTCAAGGACGCGCAGACCCCGACACTGCTGTTCCCGTTCGCCGCGCCGCGCGTGGCCGGGGACATGTCGGAGGCCGGTGCGCGCTCGGAGATGGAGATGAAGGTCCTGCTGTGGGCCGTTCAGCGGCTCATCGGTGGGCTCTCGCACCTGGGCTCCGAGCGTGATATCGCCTCGCGCCTGCATGTGGTGCTGCCGGGCTCGCCCAACCGCGGCATGTTCGGCGGTGACGGCGCCTACGGCGAGTCCAAGTCCGCGCTCGACGCGGTGGTGACCCGCTGGAAGGCGGAATCATCCTGGGCGCAGCGCGTTTCGCTGGCACACGCACTGATCGGCTGGACCAAGGGCACCGGCCTGATGGGCCACAACGACGCGATCGTCGGCGCCGTCGAGGAAGCCGGCGTCACCACCTACACGACCGCCGAGATGGCGTCGATGTTGTTGGCGCTCTGCGATATCGAGTCCAAGGTGGCCGCCGCCCGCGAGCCGATCGAGGTCGACCTGACCGGCGGGCTTGGCGACGTCGAGCTCGACATGGCCGAACTGGCCGCCAAGGCCCGCGAGGAGATGCTCGCCGAGTCGGCAGAGGAGAGCGACGAGGACGAGGACGGCGCAGGCACCATCGCCGCGCTGCCGTCACCGCCGCGTGGCTACCAGGCCGCCCCGCCGCCGGCATGGGACGACCTCGACGTCGACCCCGCCGACATGGTGGTCATCGTCGGTGGCGCCGAGCTCGGACCGTACGGCTCGTCGCGGACCCGGTTCGAGATGGAGGTCTCCGGACAGCTGTCCGCCGCGGGCGTGCTGGAGCTGGCGTGGACCACCGGTCTGGTGAAGTGGGAGGACGACCCGAAGCCGGGTTGGTACGACACGGCCAGCGGTGACCTGGTCGACGAGGGTGAACTCGTCGAGCGCTACCACGACGCGGTAGTGGAACGGGTCGGCATCCGGGAATGGGTGGACGACGGTGCGATCGATCCCGATCATGCTGCGCCGCTGCTGGTTTCGGTGTTCCTGGACAAGGACTTCACCTTCGTGGTGTCGTCCGAGGCGGACGCCAGGGCGTTCGTCCAGTTCGATCCCGAGCACACCGTCATCGCGCCGGTGGCCGACAGTGCGGACTGGCAGGTCACCCGCAAGGCGGGTACCGAGATCCGGGTGCCGCGCAAGGTGAAGCTGTCCCGGACCGTCGGTGCGCAGATCCCGACCGGTTTCGATCCGCAGGTCTACGGCGTGTCGCCGGACATGGCCAGCTCGATCGACCGGGTGGCGCTGTGGAACCTGGTCACCACCGTGGACGCGTTCCTGTCGGCCGGCTTCAGCCCGGCCGAGCTGATGCGGTGGGTGCACCCGAGCCTGGTCGCCAGCACGCAGGGCACCGGCATGGGCGGCATGACGTCGATGCAGACCATGTATCACGGCAACCTGCTGGGTAAGAGCAAGCCGAACGACATCCTGCAGGAGGTGCTGCCGAACGTCTTCGCCGGCCACGTCGTGCAGTCCTACATCGGCAGCTACGGCTCGATGATCCACCCGGTCGCCGCCTGCGCGACGGCCGCGGTGTCGGTCGAGGAGGGTGTCGACAAGATCACCCTGGGCAAGGCCGAGTTCGTGGTCGCAGGCGGCTACGACGACCTGACGTTGGAGGCCATCATCGGCTTCGGCGACATGTCGGCCACCGCGGACACCGAGATGATGCGCGCCAAGGGCATCAGCGACTCGAAGTTCTCCCGCGCCAACGACCGTCGACGCCTCGGCTTCGTCGAATCACAGGGCGGCGGAACGATTCTGCTGACCCGCGGTGATCTCGCGGTGCAGATGGGTCTGCCGGTGCTGGCCGTCGTCGCCTACGCCTCCTCGTTCGGCGACGGTGTGCACACCTCGATCCCGGCCCCCGGCCTGGGAGCCCTCGGTGCCGGCCGCGGTGGACGCGAGTCCCGGCTGGCGCGCTCGCTGGCCAAGCTCGGTGTCGGCCCCGACGACATCGCGGTGATCTCCAAGCACGACACCTCCACGCTGGCCAACGATCCCAACGAGACCGAGCTGCACGAGCGGCTCGCGGCCTCGATGGGACGCTCGAAGGGTGCGCCGCTGTTCGTGGTGAGCCAGAAGAGCCTGACCGGTCACGCCAAGGGTGGTGCGGCGGCGTTCCAGATGATGGGGCTGTGCCAGATCCTGCGCGACGGTGTCATTCCGCCGAACCGCAGCCTGGACTGCGTCGACGACGAACTGTCGCACGCACAGCACTTCGTCTGGGTTCGCGAGCCGCTGCACCTGAAGGAGAAGTTCCCGCTCAAGGCCGGTCTGGTGACCAGCCTCGGGTTCGGTCACGTGTCGGGTCTGGTGGCGCTGGTGCATCCGCAGGCGCTGCTGGCGGCACTGCCGGCCGATCAGCGGGCCGACTACCAGGCGCGAGCCAACGACCGCGTGTTGAACGGTCAGCGCAAGCTGGCTTCGGCGATCGCCGGTGGACCGTCGCTGTATGAGAAGCCGGCCGACCGCCGCTTCGGCGGTGACACCCCGGAGAAGCCTCAGGAAGCGGCGATGCTGCTCGATCCTGCGGCTCGCCTCGGTGCCGATGGCCACTACTCGAAATGAGCGCAGACGCATCGGATAGCGTTCGGGGTATGGGCATAGTTGGGGTCGGCATCGACCTGGTATCGATTCCGGATTTCGCGGAACAGGTGGACCAGCCGGGCACCGTCTTCGCCGAAACCTTCACGCCGGGGGAACGGCGCGACGCCGCGGACAAGAGTTCGTCGGCGGCGCGTCACCTCGCGGCGCGGTGGGCGGCCAAGGAGGCCGTGATCAAGGCCTGGTCGGGGTCACGGTTCTCCAAGCGCCCGATGCTGCCCGAAGGTATCCACCGCGATATCGAGGTCATCACCGATATGTGGGGTCGGCCGAAGGTCCGGTTGACCGGAGCCATCGCCGAGCACCTCAAGGATGTGACCATCCACCTGTCGCTCACCCACGAGGCGGACACCGCGGCAGCCGTCGCGGTTCTGGAGGCCTGAGTTCCCTTCCGCGAGCGGGCCGTGTCGGTACACGACACGCCGCTCGCGGTTGGCATTCTGGGGCGCTCAGTCCTTGCGGCCGGTGACGGCCAGGCTGACCCCAAGGCCGACCATCGCCAATCCACCGACACCGCCGATGGCGGCGATCCGGCGTGGGGATTGCGCGAACCAGTCCCGGGCCAGCCCGGCGACCAGCGCCCAGACGCTGTCGGAGATCACCGCGATGGCCAGGAACACCATTCCCAGCACGAGCATCTGGGTCGTCACGTGTCCGGCCGCGGGGTCCACCACCTGCGGCAGCGCGGCGACGAAGAACACGATCGTCTTGGGGTTGGTCATCCCGACGACGAAACCGTCGGCCAGCACCCGGCTCGGGCGCAGCGCCGATGCGCCGCCGGCGAGCACCTCACCGAGGGCGTGCCGATGCCGGATGGCTTGGACGCCAAGGTAGATCAGGTAGGCCACGCCGACGAACTTGATGATGCTGAATGCCAGCGATGAAGCGTAGATGAGTGCACCGGCGCCCACGGCCACGGCGAGGATCTGGACGTAGGCGCCCATCGCGTTACCCGCGACGGTCAACAACGCCTGGCGCCGACCGACCGTCAACGCCCGGCCGACGGTGAACAGCACGCTGGGCCCTGGCACCACGATCACCAGAAATGAGATCAACCCGAACGCCAGCAAATGACCCATCGACGGCATGCGGTGACAATACGCCGGGTGCTGCGAGGGCGCACTACGCTCGACGCCATGACCGATCTTGTCGAACGCGTCCGGGAGATCCTGCCGTCGGTGCGGCGCGATCTCGAAGAGTTGGTGCGCATCGAATCGGTGTGGGCCGATCCGGCCCGCCGCGACCAGGTGCAGCGCAGCGCCGAGTTGACGGCAAAGCTGTTGGCGGAAGCCGGTTTCGGTGATGTCCGGATTGTCAGCGCAGGGGGAGCGCCCGCGGTCATCGCGCGCCATCCCGCGCCCGAAGGGGCACCGACGGTGCTGCTGTACGCCCACCACGATGTGCAGCCCGAAGGCGATCCCGCGCAGTGGGCGTCGGCGCCGTTCGAGCCGGCCGAGCGCGACGGCCGGCTCTACGGTCGTGGTACCGCGGACGACAAGGCCGGTATCGCAACGCATTTGGCGGCGTTCCGGGCGCATGGGGGCAATCCGCCCGTCGGGGTGACGGTGTTCGTCGAGGGTGAAGAGGAATCCGGCTCGCCGTCATTGGGGGCATTGCTGGACGCTCATCGCGACCTGCTGGCCGCCGACGTCATCGTCATCGCCGACTCGGACAACTGGAGCACCGAGATCCCGGCGCTCACGGTGTCGCTGCGAGGTTTGGCCGACTGCGTCGTCGAGGTCGCCACCCTGGATCACGGCCTGCATTCCGGGTTGTGGGGAGGTGTCGTACCGGACGCGCTGGCCGCGCTGGTGCGGCTGCTGGCCAGC
The DNA here is from genome assembly GCF_054404835.1 of Mycobacterium sp. BMJ-28. Taxonomy (NCBI): domain Bacteria; kingdom Bacillati; phylum Actinomycetota; class Actinomycetes; order Mycobacteriales; family Mycobacteriaceae; genus Mycobacterium; species Mycobacterium sp. BMJ-28. Next base: position 1,832,018 of record NZ_CM136783.1, read on the forward strand.
CTGCACGATGATGCGGGCAATGTCGCCGTCGCCGGTCTGCATGAGGGCGGCGCCGCCGATGTCGAGTTCTCCGACGAGCGGGTGCGCGCCGATTCCGGGCTGCTCGACGGGGTATCGCAGATAGGCTCCGGCTCGGTGGTGCAACGACTTTGGGCAAAACCCGCGATCACCGTGATCGGGATCGACACCACCCCGATCGGCAAATCGTCGAACACGCTGATCCCGCGGGCGCGGGCCAAGATCAGCATGCGGGTGGCCCCCGGCGGCGACGCCAAGGTTCACCTGCAGGCGCTGACCCGCCACCTTGAGGAACACGTGCCGTGGGGGGCGCGCGTCACGGTCACGCCCGGCGACGTCGGTCAGCCCTATGCGATCGACGCCAGCGGGCCGGTGTACGACGCCGCGCGTGCGGCCTTCCGCGCCGCGTGGGGCCGCGAACCCGTCGACATGGGCATGGGCGGATCCATCCCGTTCATCGCCGAGTTCGCCACCGCCTTCCCGGACGCGAAAATTCTGGTGACCGGCGTGGAAGACCCGGGCACCCAGGCCCACAGCGTCAACGAGAGCCTGCACCTGGGCGTGCTGGAACGCGCGGCGACGGCCGAGGCGCTGCTGCTGGGGTCGCTGGGGTCCGGAACGGGCTCCTAGACCGAGATGTCCCGGCGCAGCTTGGCGACGTGACCGGTGGCCTTGACGTTGTACTGTGCTGCACTATGGACAACACGCGCACGCTGCGCGCCATCGTGGGCGCGCGGGTCTCTCACCTGGACGATGACAAGGCGAACACTCGCAAGGTGTCGCATGTCGCGCAGACCGAAGAGGGCGTGCGCTGGGCGCAGTCTCGTGGATTCGAGGTTGTCGGCACGTTCCAGGACCTGGGGGTCTCAGCAGGGAAGACGACGCCGTTCGAGCGTCCGGAGCTAGGGGAGTGGCTGGCACCCGAACGCTTACACGAGTGGGACGTGCTGGTGTTCTCGAAGATCGACCGTGCGTTCCGGTCGACTAAGGACTGTGTTGACTTCGCGCAGTGGACCAAGGACAACCGGAAGATTCTCGCGTTCTCCGGCGACGGGATCATCCTGGACTATCTGCATCCGGCGGGCGACTCGCTCGACCAGATGATGAGCGAGTTCTTTATCTATGTCGGTTCGTTCTTCGCGGCCATCGAGCTGTCGCGGTTCAAAACGCGCGCCACCGACCGGCTGGCGGTGCTCAAGATGACCGACCGGGTAAGTCACGGTGTGGCCCCGTTGGGCTTCCAAACGGTGCCGCATCCGAGCGGCAAGGGCAAGGCGTTGGCGCGCGACCCGGAGGGGTACGCCCTGCTGCACGAGATACACGCCAAGCTGGTGGTGGATAACTACTCCATGACAGAGCTTGTCCGGTGGCTCAACGACACCGGGCGGCAATCGAACCGGGCGAAGGCCACGGGCAAGGGCAAGTGGTCGGTATCGACGCTGAAACGGATACTCACCTCCCCGCGTATCCAAGGGTTCCGCGTTTCGGGGGACAAGCTCGTATTGGATGCCGAAGGGCAACCGATCCGTATGGCAGATCCGACGTTTGATCAGGCCCAGTGGACGCAACTACAGGATGCGTTAGCGCAGCGCACAGCCAGCGGAAAGCGCCGGCAGGTGACACCAAACCCGTTGTCTGGCATCGGATACTGTGGCGCCATCTTGCATACGCCCGATTGCGAATACTCTGGCGTCCCCGGTCCACGGGGACCGTACACGGGGCCACGGTGTGACTGCCCGGAGTGTGGTTATGCGCTGACCCTGCACCGCCGCAAGTCGTCCAGCGGCAAGGTGCACACCTACGTGCGTTGTGGCCGGTCTGCGACCGCCTGCCGGGGAGCCATGCGTCTTGACGACGTTACGGCGTACCTAGAGGAACGGTTCCTGCTCGACTACGGCCACCGGGAGATGGAACGCCGGGTGTTTGTCCCTGGCGAAGATCATTCCGATGAGCTTGCCCAGACCGAGCAGTCGCTAGAGCGACTGCGGTGGGAGTCCGACAACGGTCTCGTAGACGATGAATCGCTGTATCGGTCTCGTCTGATTGCGCTTGTGGCGCGCAAGGCTGAGTTGACGGCGAACACAGTGGTTCCGGCACGGTGGGATCTCGTCGGAACCGGCAGGACGTACCGGGAACTGTGGGACGACACAACAACCGACCGCCGCCAGGTGCTGCGGGACGCGGGGGTACGGCTCGTCATCTACCTCCTGCCGTACGGCACCTCCGAATCGACCAAGGCCCTGATCACCGAGGTTCGCGTGCCGTCATCGTGGCCAGAGACGGTATTGACCGACGAGGAACGCGAGATACGAGAGATGCTCGCCAGCCGCTAGACGGCCCTGCGGCATTCCGACTGGACATGGTCGCCATCGACCGTCAACAGGCCAAACCCTCGTTGCGTCCCTGTGTGTGTGGTGCCTCGTAAGTCGGCCAGGTTGCCGACTTCCAGGCCGGTGCTCTGAGACGTGATCTCGCCCCGGTAGCCCTTGCTCTCCGTGACCATCCCTAGTCGTCCGGTACTGCCCACCACGACGGATTTTCCCAGTCTCCTGACGGCTCTCAGAGCCGTGTTGCCCGCTATTGGACTTTCGTCCGCGCTATCCGATTTGTCGAGGCTGACCCATCCCGGTGCGATGTCGTAGAGCGCGGGTAGCTCCGTGACGTTGTGGTGTGGCTCGAAAGTGCCGCTGTGGACCCCCACAGGTCCGTCGTACGCTTCCCGGAGCCGGTCTAGCAGACCCGGCGATGCTTCGGTGCAGACAATCTCGTCCGGCCGGGTCTCGGCTACGGACTCCAATAGCCACGCCAATGCCTTGTTGCAGAGTTTCGGGCTTACCGCACCGGTGATCAGTATTCGTTTGGTCATCCCCAGAGGATAGATACTTGACACCGTACGAAATCCCCAGGACTGCAACGCTTTGCATTGCCGGTGTGTCAGCCCTGAGGCGTTCGCTTGGGTCGTCGCTGCGCGCTCTCCAGTGCCGCGAGGTACGAGTCCGCCGAATCCGCTTCGATCCGTTCTAGGATCACTTTGGCGTCGTCCGACAACTCGCCACCCTTCTTGCCTGGGCTGGCGCTGATGTGTCCCCGTTTCCTCGCCTGCCACAGGTGGCCTCGAATGGTGCTGACCGGGAGATTCCCCGCCATTTCGGCCAGGAACTCGTTCACCTTGGTTTGCCCGCGCTGCACAGCGCGTAGGTACTCGCTCGACAGTAGGACGAGATACTCGTCCTCACCCGCGCCGCCTGCCAGTGTGGATTGCAACCGCTTGGCGCGCCACTCGGCTACGGCCTGTTGCTCCCGTTCGCGTGCCCGGTTCCTGCGCGCATCCATCCGCACTTGGTGCCGTAGCTGCTCGATTGCATCTTTGAAGTCGATCAGCCGCAGAACGGTTGAAGACAGACCGCCGACCGGATAGCCCTCGACGGGCCTGATCGTCAGTTCGGCAGGTCCGCCGTCTTCAACTCCCGCAGGCCAGGTCATCACGACCACCCAGTCATCCCCAACGGGTCGCATGACTGAATGCGCTTTAGCTTCGATCATGCCGGGGAGCGTACCAAGTCATCGCGTCCACAACAGGATGTGACTCATCATGTCTTGACACAATCTGTTGAGTCTAGCTACGCTGACTCGTGTCGGAAACGGCAACCACAACGAAACAAGTAGGACCACCGGCCCCGGCTTTCGCCCGGATGTCGCACCCGCCACCAAGGCGGCGTGGTGGCCCGAACAACTACACAGAGTGAGCAGTACCCGCGACAGATACGAGTCGGGCGAGCGTTGGTTCTCAGATACGCCATGACCCCACGACAAGGCTGTCTCGACCGGAATCGAGACGACCAGGAACGCCCGAGAAGGCAGGCAGCGACGCGGTAGTGGTCCAGCATCGACGGAACTAACACGATCAATCAAAATCAATGGGAGACAATAAAAATGGGAAGCAAAGCCGTAACTTCGACGCTCGACTCCATCGCGATCAACCACACTGATCGGAAGTACAACAAGGTGTCGGCAATCGTGCTTAAGCCAGACGCGCAGCGTTTCAGCAACCTGATCCGCATCAAGCCTGGATCGCTCAAAGAGGACTCGACCGGCTCGGTGCGCTGCGAGGTACTCCTCCTGGCAGAGGACATCGAATCCCTCTACCTGGCACCGCTTCATCGCCTGAGTTGACCGGCCAGCGAGATGCCGCCCGTGTTTTGCGGGCGGCTCTCCTCATCACATACTTTCAAATACTAAGGACAAGAACGATTTTCACTGAACAAGCAGGCACCGACTTCAATGACGCCATCGAACTGGTAGCGCAGGATTGCTTGCTCTACGCCCACGTCGTCGGTAACGAGGTCCACGTGTATCGCAGCCTCATCGTCCCGGCGGACGACGAATGGTTGCAGCCGGTCCGGGACATCGTCGGGGAGGCTGAGCCGATCAACCGGCTGACGGTCGAAGACGAAAACATGGTGTGGTTCCGTGCGGAGCACGCCGTCTACCGGCTGGACGACTCGGACGCCCGAGCTGCTGCGTGACTTCTGAGTTTCAACCCGATGTGACGACGCTGCGGCTGCTACACGCCGAGCACGTCAACGGGACGTGGGTCGGCAAGGAACTGCTTCCGATCGCCAACCGGATTCGCAACGCGGGCGGTACGGAAGCGGACTACCGGAGGTGGGTCACGGCGTCGGGGTTATGGGCGTCGTACACAGGGAGCACGAGCGATCCGGCGACAGCTCAACGCAAGCACATTGCGAGCGCGTGGGACCGCGCGGAACGGTCCAAGCCGTTTGAGCTTGATGACATGCTCTCCGATCTTCTGGACCGGATCGCGGCGGCAGCGTGGGGCGGGCGCGCAGGAAACCGCAACCGTGCGGCGGCGCTGGCGTTCGTCGCGTTCTGCCGGGATCGCAACTGCTACACCCGCACGGTGTCGAGTTACGAGCTGGCGAAGTACATGCCGGGAACGTCTGCGAAGACGGCAGCACGAGCACTGGCCGATCTTGTGGGGATCGGCCTATTGCAACGAGTAGAGCGGCGGGACCGGCGCACTTCCCGCCGGTCTACCAGCAGATACGCGGTGAACCTGTACTGGAAACCAACACACGGCACCGCTTCAAACGGTGCCTACAACCCAAAAGGCATAAGTGACTCAATGAATACCGGCAAACACTCATTGCGCCACATGTGCCAATTGGGTGACACGGTGTACGAGGTCGACCTGTCCGACCATGACATCTGGACCCACCGGACCCCGAAGTCCGGGGGGCTCGGGCAGTCCGCGTACCGCGTCTGGCAGCAGCTCCCCGAACATCCCGGCCATGCTGTCTTCGCGCTGGCTGACCCGGCGTCGATCCGAGACCGAGATGACGATTCGGACCATACCGGGAAGTCTGCCGCAGACCTGGCCGGAGAGACAGGGCTGACGCGTAGAGCTGTTGACACAGCCCTCGGTCGGTTGTTTGACAACTGCCTCGCGGTGAAACTTCCCGGCAAGCCGCACCGTTGGTTGCGTGCGGCGTATCCACCTGTGGACGCTCTCGCTGAATTTCTCGGTTGCGCAGGTGCTTTGGTCGGGCACGTCAGCCGTATCGAACAGCGCCAGACCGCCAACCGGGCTGCATACCCCAATGCGTACAACCCAGAAGGGATGACCGCGTGACCTCTACGACGAGGACACCTGACGACCTTTCGGAGATCGAGCCGGAGAGCCTCCCGGACACCTTCGCACCCTCGGCTGACGAGGTCGGGCTTGCTGAGATCGGCGTCAACAGTGTCGATGACGGTGTCGAGACACGTGATAGACCAATGGAACCGTGGGACCCCGGATACGCGGATGAGCGACCTATTGAAGCGGGGCACGACGGTGACGACGTAGGCCGGCTCACGCCGGTCAAGTTCCGGCTAGACGGCAACGGCGACCCGGAACGGATGTTCGCGCTCATGGCACCCGGCGACCTGGTCCAGTCCGGGCACGGGTTCATGGTGAGAGACCTAGGTGATCGGCCAAAGACTCTGTGGCGCAGCACTTGCGAACTGTGCGGGAGCGCCTTACACGCGCCCGCCGACGAATGGGTCTGCGAAGTTGGGCACCTGCCTGGGACTGAGGGGTGGAGTTCGTGTGCTTGCAACTGGTGCCTCATTCGGGGCTTGTGGTTGCGCGGGGAGTTCCGGCCAAAGGGTGGGCGACCTGCGAAGCGTTGCGGTACTGCGGAATGCACGCGCCGCGCTGCGGCCGAACGGCAACGAAAGAGCAGAGCGAAGCGGAGGGCCACGGGTGTCACAGAAACCCCGTAACTGGTAGAGGGGAAGACCACCTCGGCGGATTCGTTCTCCTGCCGTGACCCCTCCGCCGGTTGAGACGGCGGTCCGCTTCGCACGGCTGCCTCCTGGGCAAGAGGCGGACCGCTGGCTCCCAACCATGAGCCCCAACACTTAGCACCCCCGGCCATGAAAGCCGGGGGTGTTTTCGTCGTGCCTAATTCCTGTTCAAACAACCAAGACTGGAGGTGAACGTGTGATCTTCACCGTGTGCCCGCAGGGGCACGAGATCCGATCATCGGCCGACCGTGACGCGGACGGGTGGTGCAAACGGTGCCGAAAGGCGAAGAACGTCGCCTACCGTACGCGCCAGCGCGCGGCCATCGAGCTTGTCACCGTGCTGGAATCGCTCGGCGTCGATGTCGTCAACCGGCCCAACGTAAGAACGCTCGCTGAGATGCTCGCCAGCGGCTACCACGGCAACAACCCGCTGAAGCGATGAAACTCGCTCAGCGTCGACGCTGGGCACCTAAACGAGGCCACCCCTTGCCGGGTGGCCTTTGTCGTCTGCGCACTTGCACGCCGTGCTGTGAGCAGCAACAGCGAGACAGCTTCCGCTGATCGCATTACCAACCAACAGAAGGAGATTCATGTTCGACTATCACATCTACGCTCGAAACATCGCTGGGTGGAGCAATCTGGGCGTTACGTTGCCCGACGACCTCGCAGTCGCCATCGACGTGTTCAAGGCGGCACTGGCAGTTGTGGTTCCCGGCGAACCGGTGTTCGACTTCAAGTCCGTCACCGTCGACAATGCTGCGGCCAAGATTGACGAATTGGCAGGCGAAATTGTCAAGATTCCAAGGGGCCCCGGCCCGGTCTCGGAAGCGAAGTCGCGCATCGTGGACCACACCGCCCGCCGTGTGGTGTCGCTGGCAGCCGACGCCGTGCCAAGCATGATCGAACAGCTCACACCCGAGTTCACCCGGCACGCGGAGGCGTACGTCAAAGCTGCGCGGAGGCTGCCCGACCCGTTGGGTAACGAGACGTTGGTGTCCGGCGGTCCAGGCGTTGTGAAGGCATTCGCCGAGGCCCAATCGGCAGCGGCGGAACTGGATAAGTTCGCTGACTGGGTGTCCAGTTGCTCGGGTGTCCCAGGTCTGGGCGGCGGCATCGAGCCGGTGTTGCGGGTCCTGCACCCCACGACGTACGACGAGCTACGAGTGCTTGATGAGGCTGCGGAGCGATCTGGTTGGGACGCTACCGACGCTGAACGCGCGGTGAACGGTGTCTACCTGGCCGCTGCCCGCGAGGGGATCGAGTTCAGGATCAACCCCCCACGGGAGCTGCGGGAGATCCGTCAGAGCCTCACCTAACGATTGCCCGCACACCCGCTACGCGCCCCCAGTTCGACGCTGGGGGCGTTTCACTCTCTACCCCAAGGAATTACATCAAATGACCACACAGACTGAACTCGCGGCCCGTGAAGCCGCATTCCAGAAGCACCTATCCAACCGTGAGGCGTACCACGCTGCGATCATCGCCCAGGGCGACACCCCGAAAGTGCCCTGGCACCACGGTGACGTCGATCTCCAGCGGGATCTATGGATGCGTCGGTACGAACGACCCGCACCGCCCGTAGGACTTCACACGGACATGTCCGTGATCCGTGGCGATGACCGGCTCTGGTCGTCTGTCGAGGCTGGCGAAGTGCAGGGGGTTGCAGCGTGAGCGACCTCGTGGAGAAACTGACTCGGATGCTCAACCGAGAGGTTCCGGCCAAGGCTCCGGAAGAACTATCGCCTTCGCAGGTTCATTGGCTTCGGACGTTGGAAGGCAAGGGATTCGGCAAGTACCTACCCGATTCGGCGGAGATGCAGGCGGCGGAACGCCAGCGGGCGGCGGATGAGCACCGCGCGGCAATCAAAGATCTGGCGGACTTCAACCGGGATGTTCGAACGGGAAAGTACCAAGCTGACCGCGAAGCCCAGGAGGAGGCAGAGCGTCAGCAGGGTCTCTCCGCTCAAGAGGCCCTCATAGAGGCGTTCCGTGGCGGGAAGCGCGAGACGAGTTCGCAATCCTGGAACTCATCGGGTGCTGGGGTTCCTCTGAACGGCGCTGGCATCCTGGCCGCTGCGGTCCGAGGGCTCGGAGGAGGTGCGACGGTCAATGGCAGTAGATAAAAGGGCGTGTGCTCGTGAGGGTTGCGATAGGGAGGTTCGCAATCACCAATACCGTTGCTGCTCAGTGCAATGCGGCGTGGTCGATAAAGAGCTAGCCAAGACTGAGTCCGTTTGCCGCGAGGTGGGTGGCAGCTACACAGCGGATCTGTGGGCGGCAGCGGTGGCCTATTCGGATGCGTTAACCGAGTTCCGGCGGGCGTTCAGGGACACCTATCGCCGGGCGATGACAGACGGATTCCCGAAGGAACGGTGGAGTGAGATTCAAAGGGTCTAAGCCTTGCTCACTCGTCGCTCCACGCGCGACCTCTGCCCGGCCGGGACGCATTCCAAGCGTCCACGGTCTCGGGCAACCAACCTCTTGTAGTCCCGATCATGCAATCAGGCTCGGGGAGCTTGTATCGGCTCAATGTGCTTGCCGCGACACCTATCCGCTCGGCCACTTCTGCGCGAGATAGGTAACGAGTCGTCACGCGACAACGTCCTGATTCTGTTGTGCGGTAGCAGCTCCCGCCAGAAATCCTTGCTTGAACATCTCCTCCAGGTGAGGGATGAGCAGCTCAGTGATGCGTTCCTGGAACTCCCCGGCGGGGTCGTGCATCTGGCTACCGTCCCAGAAGACGGGCATCTCCGATTCGTCGGCTGACAAGTACCAACCGGGCGGAGACGAGAATGTCCACACCGCATCAACAGTGGGCAGCTTGTGTGCCAGCTCGCTTGCCAGATTCCAGTTCACGGCAACACCTTTCGGTCGGAGATAACACAAAGATACATCGCACAAATGTATTTTCAAAGTGGCTGTCGCTTGCAGTCGCAGTAACACAGGGGTGGGGTGTGCCCGCTAGGGCTGTCCTGTCCGCTTGGGGGGCGCCGGGGAGGGGTGCGGCAGCAGGAGGCACTGGGCGGGGGTGTGCCGGGGTGTGGGCGTGCGCTGGGCTTCGCTGGGGCGCTCGGCCGGCATTGGGGTGTGTGCATGTTAGACGGGGTGCGTCGGGCACTCGCTGGCATTGCTGGGTCGGGTGCCTACCCCAGGGGGGTGTACCCCTGTCCCCGCGCCCCTGGGACCGGCTGGTAATGCGTCTCCGCGTTCCGATGCCTAGGCATCTCCCCGGTTTTCCTGAATCGGCCTGACGGTGGTCGTCGCAGGTCAAGCAATGAATCCGGTTGTGCTCCCGCCGCAAATCACCAGGTCAGAAACGGCCAAGAACCGGCCCAAACAGGCCAGAAAGTAGGCAAAACATGCCCGAAAACGACGAACAACCGACCATCCCGAAGTACCCGACCGGCCTCAAGGCGCGCGGCAAACGGCTGTGGCGCGAGCTGCATGCCGCCGCCAACTTCGACGGCTGCCCAGAGACGCGGATTGTTGTCGAGGAGGCGTGCTACCTCACCGACGAGATCGAACGTCTACGGCGGTTGGTCCGCAAGGCTGGACCGGATACTCGCGTATCCGGGTACAACGGTCAACCAGTCTCGATGCCCGAAGTCGATGACCTCCGCAAGAATCAGAGCACACTCCTGGCGATGCTCAAGTCGCTGCGATTGCCCGACGACGGCGACGGCAAGCTGACCCGCAGTGAGATTGGCAAGATGGGTGCCGCCGCGCGATGGGACCAGGCGTGAGGTCTCCGAAGAGGTGGGGGAGCGAGACGGCGACCTGCGACCCCTCGGTACTGGCGGGTCGGCTTCCGGTGGAGCTGTGCGACCCTGACCGCTGGTACAGCGACAACGGGCTCTACGAACTCTATGCAGGAGTGCGAACGTGGCTCGCCGCACGGAGGGTTGATCCCAATCTTGCGGGTGATGTGTTGGCATCCGCTGGGTTCGTCTCGGCGGATTGGTTCCGTTGGTGGCTGTCGCAGCCGGACGTTCCGATAGAGCCCGCGAGGTGGCGCGCCTAACTGCGCGTATGTGTCGGATAGTTACACTAATGTCATGTCGACGGCGATGGAGTGGTCAAGGGGGTGGCGCACTAGTGGTTGCAAAACCGATTGATGCTGCTCGGTGGCTGATCGCCGTCGCTCAGGACTCGGGTCGCCCCCTGACCAACTTCAAGGTCCAAAAGCTGTTGTATTACGCACATGGCGAATACTTGAGTCGATACGGGAAACCACTCTTCAGAGCAGGATTTGAAGCGTGGGAGCACGGTCCAGTGTGCCCGCCTGTCTACCGAGCTTTTAGCGACTATGGTTCGGGGCCCATCGCCAACGTGCGTGTCGACTTGCCCCGGTTGGCAACCAAGATCGCGGCCAACGAGCTAGCGGTTTTGGAGCAGGCCTGGACGGATTATGGCGATTGGTCGGTAGCGGAGTTGTGGGACGATGTGCACCGCCCTGAGAGTCCGTGGGAGCGGGTCTACGTTCCGGGCACGGATCACATCGAGATCTCCGACCAGGAAATCGAGAATTACTTCACCGACCTCCAATCGCCGAAGATTCGACGCTCGATGAATCGGCTGCGGAAGCGCCGTGACGAACGTGGCGAGCCCGCTCGCCAAGCTGTCGGGGATGCAGGAATCGTGCAGGAGATCGGTGCGTGGGACGATCTCCGATCCGCCAGCTCTATCGGCTTGCTGGGATAGCTCGGGTACGTGGACCTGAGTCGTATTCAGTACAGGGGTGTGTACAAAGTTCGTGATACCGACCTGCGCTTGCACCCGGACCCGGACGGCCGGCCCGCCACGACGAAAGCCCGATTCTTCGTTGTTCTGAGCAACCGCGAGGTGTGCAGTAATCATCAGTGGCGGTATGTCGTCGGATGTCCAACGTCGACTGACGAGAACCATGCGACGGAGTATTGCGTTGAGGCTCCGAAGGGTAGCGGGAACCTGCCGGAAGATTGTTGGATTAGGGTTCCCGCCATCCAGCCACTCGATAAGGCGGTCCTCCTGGGCGGCGACTTTCTGGGGGAGTTGAAGGGTGATCCACGCAAGCGGCTGGAAGAGCTTGTAGTTGAGATGATCGGCCTGCTCTAGAGGCTCGGTCGTACTGCACAACTAGACTGGGTAGCTGTGTATGAGCTGGAGCGAACCCACGAGTGGACGGCCGAAACTCCGGACCCTGTCGCTGCGATGCGTGTGCTTTCTATTTCTTTGCATAGGAATGCAAAGTGGTATCTGCAATCGGACGGATACGCTCTATCCAGCAAATCGACTCGAATAAAGAAAGCTAAAGATTTAGAGTCCTCTGCTAGGAGAGTGCCAGACCCTATCAAAGCGGTCTTACTCAATTACCAGACCCCGTTCAACCTGATTCTTTCTGTGTTGAGGCGGCCCTTCTGCGACTTCAGCCTTGTTATCAAAAAGGACTATGACTACCGCACCAAACCAGAAAAACCTGTCGAGGTGGTCCTACACATGCAAGGTCCAGACACAGACGCTATAGCGGGAATCATGGACCGCGTACGAACCGAGATCGAATCGGAGTTGACGCGACAGAACGCCGCTGGATGGAGTGCTACACCGCCGCCCGAAGAATTCCCTTCGGGCTCTACTAGCCGCGTGGTAACCAACGCGTGGTTTGTGGGGATTGTCGGCGGGCTTGTAGCGACAATCCTGTGGATTGCACTCGTCGCAGGGTGGGACGAAGTCAAGACAACGGTCGTCCCTGCTCCACAGGTGTCAACGCCGACTACTGCCACGTCGTCCGAGCTATCCCCCTCCAAGTGAAGTCGTCTTCGATGCGCATCGCGGTTATCAAACTTGTTGTTGGCCTATGACGGAACGTCAATGCAATGGCCGGGATCAGGTCGCAACAACCTTCAATCGGCACGTGACGTACCCCGCGCCCCGCACCTGATCGCGCTCGCCGAAAATCCTCAACTGTGCTCGCTGAAATTCCCCACCTGTGAGCATCGGTCAGTGTAGTGGTTGGCGGGTTCCGGTGGCGGCTCGGCGGAGGGTGTCGGCGGCGGCGTGGTGGTCGCGTAGCCGGTAGGACTCGCCGTCGAGGTTGATGACCACGGATCGGTGCAGGAGGCGGTCGAGCATGGCGGCGGCGACGGTGGTGTCGCCGAGGATTTCACCCCAGGCGCCTACCCCGCGGTTGGTGGTGATGACGATGCTGGTCTTTAAATAGCGTTGGGAGACAACTTGAAACAACGCGGAGGCTGCCTCGGCGGGTAGCGGAAGGTAGCCGAGTTCATCGATCACGAGCAGTGTGGGTCCGGCGTAGAACCGCATGGTGGTGGCCCAGCGTCCTTCGATGGCGGCGCGGTGACATCGTGCGGCCAGATCGGCAGCGGTGGTGAAGTAGGTACGATAACCGGCGTGGGCTGCGGCCCTTGCCAATCCGACTGACAGGTGCGTCTTGCCTGTCCCGGGTGGCCCGATGAGCAGAACGTTGGTCGCCGACTCCAGATAGCGGCAGGTGCCGAGCTCGTCGATCAGGGCGCGGTCGATGCCGGCGGCGGCATCGACATCGAAATCAGCCAGCGTCGCGGGGGTGGGCAGGCTGGCGAACCGCAACCGCCCCGCCAGCCGCCTGGCGGTGCTGGCATCGACCTCAACGGCGAGCAGCCGTTCCAGGGCCACTGTCAGTGACAGTCCCTCGGCGGTGGCCGCGTCGAGCACCGACGGCAATGCCTCGGCAGCGGCGGTGAGTTTGAGCTCGGCCAGATGGGAACGCAGCTGCTGATAGCGGCTGGCCGCGGCCGTCGGTGTCTGCGTGTCGGTGGTGCGGGCGGTGGCTTTCGGGGTGCGGGTGGTGGGGGTCATTGCAAGGTCCTTTTCTGAGCGGCCCGCTCGTAGGCGGACAAATCGATGACAGTGGAATCGGTTGATGGCATTGCGGATTCGGTGATACCGGTACCCGCGTCGCGGAGTGCAAGGAGTTGTGCGGCAGCTGTTTTAGCGGCCGGTCCGGCTGGGATGCGTTCCTTGCGGCGGTGTGGCCGGCCTGCGGTCGCGGTGGCCATCGCAGCGGTGTCAAGGGCGACGACGTGCCCGCTGTCCCGGGCCATCACCCCCAATCCGTCGGCGGCCATCCGGTGCCGAGCGATCACGATCCCGCTCGTGGTGGCGACGTCGAGGTACTCACCACCAATCGGATGACTGACCCTCACCTCGGCAGCGGCCAGCTCCGGAGGCACCGAGTACCGGTTGCCGCGGTAGGACACCAAAGCCTGCCGCGAAGCGGTCCGGGCCTCGGAGACAATCACCGGATACGGCACCGCCGGCACCGGCCTGAGCGGCTCAGCCTTGGCCACCACCGCCACCGAGGACCGCCCGTCGGCGGTCAAGCGCATCCTGGTGTCGCCACGGACTCGGGCGAAGCGATCCACACTGGCTTGGGCCGCCTCGACGGTCATGTCGTCAGCCAGGGTGCGCCACCAACGTTGCGCCGCGGTGTGATTGACCTTCTCCACGACACCTTTGCGGTTGCCGCGTCGCGGGGGGCAGATCGCCACCGAGACCCCGTAGTGCTTGGCGACCCCGGCGAACGAGGCGGTCACCCGCCCCGAGCCTGGATCGCAGACCGTGGCCATCCGGTCGAACCGCCACACCCGGGTCAGGCCGCCCAGGCCGCGGCAGATCGTGTCGATGGCCGCGACCAGGTGCGGTTGATCCATCGATGGTGACAGCACCGCCCGCCACTTCCCAGAGTGCGCCAGGGATCCGACCAACAGGAAGGCTTTCTTGCCCCAGCCCCACGATGCTGGTGGATCGGGCAATTCCAGCCAGTCCCACTGTGTTTCATCACCCGGTGGATGCGGGATGATCGCGTTGGGCCGGTCGGTGGCGGTGCGGCAGGCTTCGCAGTCCGGGCGCAAACTACGGGTGCGGATGTTGCGGGTCAGGCTCTGATACGACAGCCCGAAACCCAGGTCTTCGAGTTCGTCGTAGAGGGTGCGGGCCCACAGATGCGGGTCCTCGACCAGTCGCGCCGACACGTAGTCGACGAACGGGTCAAACGGATCCGGGCCCGGCCGCGCCCGCACCCCGGGCTCGGCGCCGCCGGCCAGATACTTGCGGACCGTTTTGCGGTCGAAGCCGGTGTGGCGGGCGATCGCAGAGATCGACCAACCGCGTTTTCGTAGGGCGTGTACTTCCATGTCGTCCTCCCATGTGAGCATGAGAAAGCGGGCCTCCTTCGACGGAGCTACTGGCGTCAGACACCAGCAGCATCGAGGGAGGCCCGCCCTTCTCGGCGGAGCCACACGGGTGGGGAATTTCGATGAGCGTCAGTGGGGAATTTCAGCGAGCGCGGTCACACCATGCCTGTGGGCGTCCTGCCTACCGGGTACTCACCATCCTGTTTGAACTCCCCGAGCTTCATCCATCCGCCTCGGGACAGCGCGCCTGAGTCGAGGGGGAAGGACTCATCTGCCGAGTGCATCGTGCAGGAGTTATCGACTAGCTCTAGTCGGGCTGGCGCAGTAGCGCGGACGGTCGCTCCGTCCCAGACCTCCTGCGCGTTGGCCGCGCGAACGTGCACACTGAATGGGAGTTGAGTGCCACGGGAAGGATTGTCGAGTGACATCTCAAGTCCTCGCATCAAGTTGTCGCCCTCGGCGCACACGTTGTCCGCGCAGTCGTTAGCAACGACCGCGTAAAGGACAATCACATCGCCCGGTGATGCACTGACATTGTCTGCGTACGTTGCGTTCGTGAAGTCGGCCAGGCGGACGTGTGCGAAGTTTCGGGTATCTCCGTACGCCGGATTGTTCACGATTGAGTTCAACACTGGCCGCGGCGCCGGATTCTCGATTGTGAACGTTTCTCGATCTGGACCCCAACCGGCAATGTCAGGGTGATTCTCTGCCTGGGACGACTCGCCGCCAACCCACTTCAATCCTCCGACAATCAGGCCGACTAGGGCGACGCTTCCCACGATGAGCGCCACAAGCGACTCGGCCTTGCTCACGTGTGAGAAGAGTCGCGAGACCCTTCCCTCGCTCTCAGGCATTAGCCGGTGACTTGCTTGATGATCTGCTGGATTTTTGTTGCCGTATGTGCAGCCTTGACGTTGTACTGGGCCACCTCGACGTTGCCCTTCTCGTCGACGACGAACGTCGAGCGGATGACACCCTGCACCGTCTTGCCGTACATCGTCTTCTCGCCGAAGGCACCCCACGCGGTGAGCACCGATTTGTCCGGGTCCGACAGCAGGGGGAAGGTCAGGCCCTCGTTGTCCCGGAACTTGGCCAGCTTCTCCGGCTTGTCGGGCGAGATGCCGATGACGTCCAGGCCCGCTTCGTTGAGTTCGGCGAGGCTGTCCCGGAAGTCGCAGGCCTGCTTGGTGCAGCCGGGAGTCGACGCCGCCGGGTAGAAATACACGATGACCTTGCGGCCCTTGAAGTCGGACAACTTGACGGTCTTACCGTCGGCGTCGGGCAGGCTGAAGGCCGGCGCTTTGTCGCCGGCGGCGAGGCGCGGGGTTTGAGGCATACCTGGTTACGTCCTTCTCGTCGACCGGTGCAGCGGACTTGGCTGCGGCTGCTCTAGGGTAGTGCGGCAAGGCGACAACATGGAGGGGCACAGTGGCCGACCGGGATCCCGATAGCATCAAGCGCGATATCGACCAGGCGCGCGATCAGCTTGCCTCGACAGTGGATCAGTTGGCTGTGCGGGCCAATCCGCAGCGCCTGGCTGACGATGCCAAGGCGCGGGTGCTGGCCTTTGTGCAGAAACCGGTCGTGGTGGCGTCGGTGGTCGGCACCGTCGTGGTGGTGCTGGTGATCCGCCGAATGCGGCGCCGCTGACCGTCAGCGACGGCGGCGAGGGCGGAACCAGTCGGCGAGGGTGAGTCGGGGCGGGTTCGCCGTCATACCGATGCGGCTACAGCTGACGACGACGACCGCGCCGTTGCTGGGCGCCGCGCCATCGTGGCCGATGACCTCCGGCGTCCGCGGTGCACTTCCGCCTCGCATCAGCTAATACCTCGCTTCGTCCCCCGATTGTTCGCCGGAGCGGGTGGCCCACGGCGTACAGCTAACTTGAGGCTATCACGGTCGCCCATACTCCGGCACGCGGTTTGAGAGCCTCTTACCTGGCTTTTTGTATAAGCCGGCGAAGTTCGCAGCGAATCCTTCGGGTGATCCAGCACATTCCTACGAGCTGTGCGGCGACCGGAACAAAATATTGACGACCACGTAGGCGGCAACCGTAGCACCGTTGGCGTGGCACTCGGGTTAATTCGGGATGAATGCGGTCGCCGGTATTTCCGACTGAGCTAATCATTTGTGTGAATTCACCGGTTGTCGGCCGGATTGCCGATTAGCCTCAGCGAAGAATCGTTGACAAATAGCGATGAATCGGCGGGGTGCGGACATGACCGAACGGACTGGCGGAATTCATCGGCGAATTGTCACGACAGTGGTGGTGACCGTGCTGACCTCGGCATTGTTCTGTGGTGCGGCCGGTCAGCTGTTCACGCCGCCTGTACGCGCGGTTTCCCTCGCCATAGCGCCGGTCGTCGCGATCGGCGATGCCCCCGGTACCGTCGGCATCGCCGATTCCAATCTGACGAATCTGTCGACGACCGATATCGACGCCGAACTCGCGGCCATGCAGAGCCTCGGAGTCAAAAATGTGCGCATCAGCATCCCGTGGGCGGGCATCGAGGCGACGCAGGGCAACTTCGACTGGGACACCGTGGATTACATCGTCCAACAGGCCACCGGCATGAACATGGGAATCCTCGGTGTGCTCAGCGAAACGCCTGCGTGGGCGGGGACGCCCTATCTTGCCGGGATGCCGGATCCCGACGTGTTCGCGACTTTTGCGCAGCAGGTGGCCACCCGATATGTGGGCAAGATTTCGACCTACGAGATATGGAACGAACCGAACGCGATCAATTTCCTCGATCCGGTGGACCCGGCCGGCTATACCGCTCTGCTGCAGGCCGCCTATCCCGTCATCAAGGCCGTCGATGCGAATATCACCGTGATCGGCGCGGTGGTCGGGGCGGGTCTGTCGGAGGGCAATGCCGCGATGAATCCAGTCGATTTCGTCCAGGGCATGTACACGGCTGGTGCTCATGGCTATTTCGACGCGCTCTCGTTTCATCCCTATGACTACACATTGGATTTCTCGGAGGGATCCAGTCAGGCCGGCTCACCGCTGAAACAACTGCAACAGATCCTCCAACTCATGGCCACCTACGGCGATGGCGGATTGAAGGTATGGGCCACCGAATACGGCGAGCCCACCACTTCGCAGTATTCCGAACAGCAGCAGGCCGACTTCCTGCAGGACTTCCTGGATACCTGGCCGACCATTGCCGGTACCGGCCCCATGTTCCTTTACACCCTCCGGGACACGGATTCGGGCCAAGCCAACCCCACCGACAATCTCGGCCTGTACTACACCAACTGGGACCCGAAGCAAGCGCTGCAGGTGGTCGCCGATTACATCGCCTCCCTTGGCCCGGGCCCGACGGATCCCCCCACGCCGGGCAACCCGGTGCTGCAGGCGATCTCCACAGCGGTGCAATGGCTGGCGACGGCGGCGCGATCGGCCGTCCACGGCGTCGCGTCGGCGGCCAAGAATCTGGTGCAGGCGACCGCCACGGTGGTCAGAACCGTCGTCCAGGCCGTCGGCAAAGCGATCGGCGCCGGTGTTCGCTTCGCGGCGTCGGTGGTCCGGGGCGTGGTGCAGGGCATCGCGCAGGCCACCGCGAACATGGTGAACGGCATCAAACGCGTGATCCACCCGGCGGCATCGTCGAGCGTGCCTGCCTCGGCCCGCGCGGTGCCGGCCGGCGCCGCCCCTGCCCAAACTGCCGGAGGTGTGGCCACCGAGACAAAAGTGGTTGTGAGCGAACGGCATTCGCGTAAGCGCCAGATCGACACCGACGTTCCCGCCGCCGGTATCGAGCCGACCGGGAAGGGCGTTTCGGTTCCCGACGCGGTCCCGGAAACGGCTCCGCAAGCCGATCCGGCGACGAGTGAGCCGTCGGCAACCGCCTCCGACGAGAAAGCCGGCGAGGCGACAAAGCCCGCCGATCACCGGAAGGTCGTCCCCAAGCGTCCGCGTCGGGCGCACCAGGCGCCGCAAACCCACCCGGAGCCGGTCAGGACGCCGGTGGCGGCGTCCGGCGACGCCCAGGCGGGATCTGAGCCGGCGGACCAGGCCGCGAGCGAGCCCGCGGCGTAGTCAGGTGAGGCCGGTTCCGGCGTGGAACCCGTAATCGCCGACACCGGTGAGCACCGCGACCATCACCTCGTCGGTCAGCAGGTTGGTCGTCAGCGGGGGTCCCGGCGGCGGGGGCGGTGCGGGTGGCGCAGGAGCCGGATTCGGGCGGCCGGCAGGAGCGGGGAAGGTGATGTTGAGTTCCGGTCCGGCGTCCAGCGGGAAGGTGCAGCCCGGTCCGTAGGTGGCTTTGCTGAGAATCGTCCCGCTATAGGCGGAGGCGACCATCGTGCGCATCTGTTCGAGTGTCAGAACGCATGGGTCCTGGCCGTCGGGCGGGCCCGGCAGCGCGGCGGCCACGACGGGAAGCGGTGGCTGGGCCGGGGGGTTCGGCGGTGGCGCGGCCGCGACCACGACGGGGGGCGCCGGCGGGACGGGTGCGACGGGCGCAGGCACAGGTAGGGGCGGCGGCGGTGGGGCCGCAGGTGGGGGTGGCACCCGAGTGGCAGGCGGCGCGGGTGGTGGTGCGGCAGGCCGCTGCGCGGCGGCGACGGCCGGTACCGGCGGGCCGACGCGGGCCGGCGGGACCAACCCGACAGGCGCCGGTGGTGCAGGTGTGGCGGCAACCGCTGGTGTTAGCGGGGGAGCCGCAGGCGGTTGTTCGCGGTGGGTCACCACCATGGCGGCACCCACCAGGAGCAGGGGAATGACGCCTCGAGACCAGCGCACGCCAGGGTGTGTCACAGAGCATCCCTCCCGGTGGCCTGCGTTGTGGCACCCCGACTCCCCGTTGACAGGGCGAATAATTGTGGCTAACGTCAATTAATTCGCTGCTGCACTGAGCATCATGGCAGAGCGCGCAGCGCTGCGCGGCTTTTGTCACATTTTGGTGTAGCCGCACCGATTGCCTTCGGCTAATTCTGGTGCGAAGCGCCTATTGATCCAACCTTTTCTGGATACACAATCCGCTGTACCGTTTGTCCGATGGAGACCGTGACGCACACCGACTCGCTGGCCCGGTTCGGGCACGCGCTGGCCGATGCCACGCGCGCCCGAATCCTGTTGAGCCTCAACCGCGCGCCCGGCTACCCATCCGAACTCGCCGAGCAGATCGGCGTCTCACGGCAGATCCTGTCCAACCACCTCACCTGTCTACGCGGGTGCGGTTTGGTGGCCGCGGTGCCCGAGGGCCGCCGGATGCGCTACGAACTCGCCGACGGGCGCATCGGCCGCGCCCTGGATGACCTGATGGGTTTGGTGCTGGCCGTCGACCCGAAGTGCACGTGCGTGGATGCGGACGGCCGGAAGTGCGGGTGCCGGTGACATCCGCGGTGACCGACGGCAGGCGCGCCCTACTGGCCCGCCGCATCCGCATGTTCGTCGCGATGACCATCTCCTACAACGTGATCGAAGCCGTCGTGGCCATCGCCGAAGGCGCCCGCGTCTCGTCGACGGCGCTGCTCGGATTCGGTCTTGACTCGGTCATCGAGGTCGCGTCGGCGGTCGCGGTGGCGTGGCAGTTCGCCGCACCCGATCCCGAGACCCGGGAGAAGACCGCCCTGCGCATCATCGCGGTGTCGTTCTTCGGGCTGGCCGCCTATGTCACCGTGGATGCGATCCAATCGTTGCGAGGGGTGAGCGGCGTCGCGCATTCGGCCATCGGGATCGCCCTGACCGCAGCGAGTTTGGTGATCATGCCGGCGCTGTCCTATGCCCAGCGCCGGGCCGGGCGGGAATTGGGCTCGCGTTCGGCGGTCGCCGATTCCAAACAGACCCTGCTGTGCACCTACCTGTCGGCGGTGGTGCTGGCCGGCTTGGTGGTCAACAGCCTGTTCGGCTGGTCCTGGGCCGACCCGATCGCCGGCCTGGTGATCGCGGTGATCGCCGTCAACGAGGGTCGGCGGGCCTGGCGCGGCGACGGCTGTTGCCCGCACTGACCCCGAAACGACAAAAGCCCTGCCGAAGCAGGGATTTTGCGTGGTGCGCCGTCAGGGTTTCGAACCCCGGACCCGCTGATTAAGAGTCAGCTGCTCTACCAACTGAGCTAACGGCGCGCGTGAGGAACAATAACAGGCCCCACGCGGCGAGGTGAAATCCGCATGAAGGACGGGGTGCGGACGCCCCCGCGACGGCGTCGAGGGCCGGCTGAGCGCGGTCTCAGCCGCTGGGCCCAGTCGCGCCGACTCCCATAGAATGCTGGCAAGTTGCTGCGAATGCGCGGCGCTGATCGGGTGGAGCGGGAAATGGTGCAGGTCACAGGTGCGCGCCGGGTGAAGTCGTTGGCGGTCGTGTTGGCCTCGGTCGTTGTCCTGGCGGCCTGCTCCACCGACCAGGCGCCTCCCGTGCCGCAGACCATCGCCGACAAGGGCACCCCGTTCAGTGACCTGCTGGTACCCAAGCTCAACGCCTCGGTCACCGACGGAGCGGTCGGCGTCACCGTCGACGCCCCCGTCACCGTCAGCGCCGAAGACGGTGTGCTGGGCGCGGTCAGCATGGTCGACTCCGAAGGCACGCCCATCGCGGGCAAGCTCAGCCGGGACGGCCTGACCTGGTCCACGACCGATCCGCTGGACTACAACACCCGGTACACGCTGACCGCGCGCTCGCTGGGACTCGGCGGTGAGGCGAGCCGGCAGATGACGTTCGAGACCCACTCGCCGCGGAACCTGACCATGCCCTACCTGCTGCCCAGTGAGGGGGAGGTGGTCGGGATCGGGCAACCGGTGGCCATCCGGTTCGACGAGAACATCGCCAACCGCCTCGCGGCGCAGAAGGCCATCAAGGTCACCACCACGCCACGCGTCGAGGGCGCCTTCTATTGGCTGAGCAACCGCGAAGTGCGTTGGCGCCCAGCGGCTTACTGGAAGCCCGGAACCGCCGTCTCGGTGGAGGTGAACACCTACGGGGTGGATCTGGGCAACGGACTGTTCGGGCAGGAGAACGTCAGCTCGCACTTCACCATCGGCGACCAGGTGATCGCCACGGCCGACGACGCCACCAAGACGCTGACCGTCCGGCGCAACGGCGAGGTGGTCAAGACCATGCCGACATCGATGGGCAAGAACAGCACGCCGACCAACAACGGCACCTACATCATCGGTGACCGGTTCTCGCACCTCATCATGGATTCCTCGACCTATGGGGTTCCGGTCAACTCGCCCAACGGATATCGCACCGAGGTGGACTACGCCACCCAGATGTCCTACAGCGGCATCTACGTGCACGCCGCGCCGTGGTCGGTCGGCAGCCAGGGCTACAGCAATGTCAGCCACGGCTGCCTCAACGTCAGCACCAGCAATGCCCAATGGTTCTACGAGAACACCAAGCGCGGCGACATCGTCGAGGTGGTCGGGACCGTCGGGTCGCCGCTACCGGGCACCGACGGCCTCGGTGACTGGAACATCCCGTGGGAGCAGTGGAAGTCGGGCAACGCCAGCGCCTGAACGGTTACCTCGGGGGTAATCGACAAGCCGCGGATCGGCAGCGAGTCTGGTTCCGTACCAGTCCGATTCCACGAAAGGCTTACCCATGGTCGACACCGTCACCGCCTACCTGAACACCTGGAACGCCACCGACGAGCCCGCGCGCCGGGCACTGCTGGACCAGCACTGGGCGCCCGGCGCCCGCTATGTCGACCCGCTCGCCGAGGTGAGTGGCCATGACGAGATCTGCGCCGCGATCGGCGCCGTGCACACGCAGTTTCCAGGGTTCGTCTTCAGCCTGGTCAGCGGGCCCGACACGCACCACCGGCACGCGCGTTTCCAGTGGGGCCTGGGCCCCCGCGGTGCCGATCCGGTGGTGGTGGGCTTCGACGTGCTGTCCACCGACGAAGGCGGCCGGATCCAGACCGTGCTCGGATTCCTGGACAAGGTGCCGGGCTGAATTCCCGTTCCGCCCGGTCCCGCGGGCTACCCGTCGGTGACCGAACGCTCCAGGGTGGCAAGCGATTCGCTGATGAACTCTTCCGGAAACGGCGGCATGCCGCCGATCGCGTCGCGGAACTCCTGAGGGGTGCCGGTCCAGTCGTAGGTGAGCGTGACATCGGTGCTCTCGCCGTTGGGGGCCAGGTCGTAGCGCCACCACCAGCCGCCCGGGGCGAGTTGCCCGGCGTCGTCGAGCTGGCCGGGCTGCCAGCCGATGGTGCGGTCCTTGTCGAACTCGTCGACCAGGTTGTGCATCACGTAATGGCCACCGGCCTTGTCCAGGAACATGTTGATCGCGAATATCTGACCGGCGCCGGTGATGGGCTGTGGATCGATGGCGTCGCGCACCCAATCACCGGGTTCGGTGTCACGGTGCCGGGCCGGGTCGCTCAGTAACGCGAAAACCTCGCTCGGCGGTGCGGGGATGGTCCGGGTGACGGTGTAACGCTCGGTCATTCGACTTCCTCTCCATAGATGCGGGCGATGTCCGGACTGTCCAGCCAGCCCGAGTATGTGGGCCGGGACGGCCAGCCGGCCGGTGAATCGAGCCATTCCTCCTGCCGGCCGAACGGCAGCAGGTCGATCAGGGCGAAGCTGTGGCTGAGCTGCTCGGTGCCGCGGCCGTTGGTGTGCCAGGTCCGATAGACGGTGTCCCCGTCGCGCAGAAACACGTTCACGGCGAATCCGCCGCCGGGTGGTGCGTCGACGTCGGCGCCGAAGGTGGACCCCGCGGACGAGTACCAGGCCATCTTGTTGCCGACCCGCTTGCGGTAGGCCAGCGCCTCGTCGATGGGCCCGTTGGTGACGACGACGAAGCGGGCGTCGTAGTTGTCCAGGAAGTCCAGGCGGGTGAACTGCGAGGTGAACCCGGTGCAGCCGCCGCACTGCCACGGCGCGCCGTCGGTCCACATGTGGTGGTAGGTGATCAATTGCGAGCGGCCGTCGAACACCTCGGCCAGGCACACCGGGCCGTCCTCGCCGGTGAGCACGTACTTGGGCAACTCGACCATCGGCAGGCGCCGGCGCGCAGCGGCGATGGCGTCCAGTTCGCGGGTGGCGGCCTTTTCCCGGACCCGCAGATCGTCCAGTGCGGCGCGCCAGGTCTGGTGGTCGACCACCGGTGGTTTGGCTGAAGTCGTCATGGATGTGTTGACCCGGATCACACCCCGAACTCATCGCGAAGGTACTGTCCGGGATTACGGACCTGTCTAAGGGTGGCCTAACCGACGATGAACGAGGATGAGAATGACTGATCGACGCACCGACGCCGCTGGATTGCGACTCCTGGTGGTCGGGGCGTCATCCGGCATCGGCCACGCCGTGGCCACCAGCGCGGCCGGCCGCGGCGCCAAGGTGGCGGTGGCGGCGCGGCGGCTCGAGCTGCTGACCAGCCTGGCCGAGAGCGTCGGGGGAGCGGCCTTCGAACTCGATGTGGCCGACCCGGCCGGCATCACCCAAGCCGTCGACGCGGCGGCCGAGGCCCTCGGTGGTCTGGACGCCGTCGTCATCACCAGCACCGTGGCGCCTCTTGCGCACATCGAGGACACCGATGCCGCCACCTGGGTGCACGCCTTCGCGGTCAACGCGCTTGGCGCGAACAACGTGCTGCGTGCCGTGCTGCCGCACCTGTCGGAGAACGGCGTGGTGCTGATCGCCTCGAGTCACGATGTCGGGCGCCCGCGCGCCGGGGTGGCCGCCTATAACGCCAGCAAGGCCGCGCTGGACGAGATCATGCATTCGTGGCGCAACGAGCATCCGGACCTGTCCCTGTTGCGGGTGGGCATCTGCCCGACCGACGGCACCGAGATCCTGCGCGGCGCCGACCGCGACCTGCTGGCCCAGCTGTTCGAGTCGTGGGTCGAGCACGGGCAGCTGCCCGCCCGGATGGCCGCGCTCAACGACGTCGCCAACACGTTGCTGTCGCTGGCCATCACCGCGTACGAGAATCCCAGTGTGGTGCCCGAATTCGTGCAGCTGTCGCCGCGGATCAAGAAGGCGCCGGCGGCGAACTGAGGTCAGCGGTCGGCTCAAGCATCACTTGAATTCATAAGTGATGCTATCGTGGTGGTGTGTCATCACTTGGCGCACCGGTTCCGCCTGTCTCGTATGAGACCCTGCGCTGGGAAATGAACTCGGGCGCACCGGACCTGCAGGCGGTGCGGAAACAATCGGGGCCGTATCGCGCGGCGGTCACCGCGCCGATCGCCGACCTTGCCGTCACGGTTGCGTCCGCTGTCCTGGCCGACGCCGACGACGCGAGTCGTGAGATCACCCGCTTTGACGCTGAATTGGGCAACGAGATCGCACCGTTCGCCGCGCTGCTGTTGCGCTCGGAGTCGGCTGCCAGTTCCCGCATCGAGAACCTGACGGCCTCGGCGCGCGCGATCGCCGAGGCCGAGCTGCCGGGTGAAGGGGCAGGCAAGCGCAACGCCGCCGAGATCGTGGCCAACACTCGGGCGATGACGGCGGCGATCAACCTTGCCGACAACATCGACGCCGACGCCATCCTCGCGATGCACGACGCGCTGATGGCTGACCAAATGCCCGCCATCGCGGGGCGATGGCGCACCGAGCAGGTGTGGATCGGCGGTGGCAACTACGGACCGGTCGGCGCGTTGTTCGTTCCGCCGCGCCACGAAGTGGTGGCCGCCGCGATCGATGACTTGATTACCTTCACCAAGCGCGACGACGTCCCGGCGCTCATCCACATCGCTATTGCCCATGCGCAATTCGAGACCATCCACCCTTTTCCGGACGGGAATGGTCGCACGGGGCGCGCCCTGGTACAGGCCATGCTTCGACACAAGGGGCTCACCCGTCAGGTGACGGTGCCGGTGTCGGCGGGGCTGCTGGTCGACACCGGCGCGTATTTCGACGCATTGACCGCATTTCGAGGTGGCGATGCGGCACCAATCATCGAGCGGATGTCGGAGGCCGCAGTCTTGGCGGTCGTGAATGGACGCCAGTTGGTGGCCGAATTGCGCGCAGTGCGGGCGGACTGGACTCACAGGATCTCGGCTCGGCGCGACTCGGCGGTGTGGAGGATCGCAGACCTGCTCATGCGCCGTCCGGTCGTCAATTCGGCAGTGCTGAGTGCAGAGTTGGGCATCCTGATCGGCAATGTGCCGCGCTACCTGGAGCCGCTCATCGATGCTGGTGTGGTCAAGGAGTTCACCGACCGCACCCGTAACCGAGCCTGGCGCGCGCCCGAGGTGCTGGACAGTTTGGATGCCTTCGCGGAACGGGCGGGGCGGCGCGGGTAGCAGTCCACTGCTACCCATGCGGCGTTGCCGAAACCTCGCTCGTATAGTGCAGTGAATACCGTTTCTGAGGGGGGACGATGACGGAACCATTGGAAGTAGATCCTGTTGATCTGTTCATGTCGGCTGATCATCTGGATATGCACCAATCTGACCACGACAGAATCCATTCAGCAGCAAATTCCAGTATCGAGTCGGTAGGCCCAGGATGGGTCGGTTCGTCAGGGATTGCACTACAAAGCAAGCTCACGCATTTACGGGCAGTGACAGACCACATCAGTACCGAACTGGGACGCCACCGCGACGCCTTCCGTCGGATCGGTCACAGCTACCAGAAGTTGGACGAAGATGACGCCGCACACATCCTGCGGGTGCGCGACAGCCTGTGACGTCGTTGACCCTCGCGGATGTTGCGCGCTGGGATTCGCACGCAGTCCGTGACGTGAAGACCGCCCTAGGTGACCGTGCCGGATCCATGGACGAGATCAGGGGTTCGCTCAAGCACCTGCCGATAAACAGCACCTGGAGCGGGCAAGCGGCCGAAGCTGCGAACGATAGCCTCGACAAATTGGGCACATATCTGGCGAATAATGCTGCAGCCCATCATGAATCGTCCATAGTGATCGGACAGGTCGCCAGCGAGATTGAAGGTGTTCAGCAGCTCCTACGCCACGTCCTTGACTTTGCCGAAGGCAAGTTCTCTATCAACCTGGACACTGGCGCCGTCAAGCCATTGACAGATGATGTGAGCGCTAGCGACCAGGAGTATGTCACCACCACACTGAAGCAGATCCTCGCTGCCGCGGAGGTCATCGACAGAGAATTGGCGCATGGGCTCAACCTGCTCGACGGAACCGATCAACCAGGCAGTCCGCCCACGATTCCCATCGATCAGGACAGCGAGCGTGCGCGCAACCAGAAGGATGCGTTCAAGCGGGTCTACGGATATGAGCCAATGACTGCAAACGATTGGAGAATGGCAGCGGCACTCGACCCGCATAGCTATCTTCCGAAGAACAACGGCGTTCCGCCACAAATTGTTGCAGGGCGGATCACCCCGCAACCGGGCAAAGGGGTTGTCCGAACGAATCTCTTCATTCCGACCGATCAAGTGATCAATACGTGGAAAGACATGACCGACCTGCAAAATCAACGACTCTTCCCCATGAATTTTGGTGACAATCGGGGTCCCAGCGCGACGGCGGATCCTGAAGATTCGAGAGTGTCGCTGTACGTGGACTACGACAACGGGATTGTCGTCGCCCGTCAGAACCCGACGGCGGCCGTCGATGGGCAACGGGGTGGCGCAGCGGCGGGGACTCCAAATATCCACGTCGTACAGGCTCCGGATGGGCGCATGACGATCGACTACGACGCATCCGACGCATATGAGAATCCAGCGGGCACAGCGATGGGAGTCACCGTGAACGGGCGCGTTACTCTCAGTCCACAGGATGACGGGGTGGTTGCGCTGGGCGGCAATACGACGATTTATCCGAGCATGGAGACCTATCAGTACCGAGCAGGTGTTCCTCCGGAGACGCTTCAGTGGACGCCGGCGAACTCGGGTAGCGAATATGGCCCAGGTACAAGTCTCACGCGGCACCATTGGGTCGGCGATGCGACCATTCCTGCGGTGCGACCAGACATGCCCGGCTGGAAGTGGGAATTGGAGAACGCCAACCCCTTTGGCGATGATCCGTTCCTATCGCACACGACGCAGCTGACTGACCCTTTCCAGGGCAGCATCCCGACCGTAGGTACGGGACGATGAGCCGCGTCCATTTCGCCAAACCGTCTGCGTGGAGGGTCTTCTGGTCCCTGTTCGCGGCCGCATTCATCGTTTACGTCGTCGCGGTCGTCGTCGTTTTCATTTCGGCTGCTTTTGCGTCAAACCGTCCACCGTCAACATCCTCGAACGAACACGTCGGTCTACTGATGTGGGACCTCATCTTCGCTGCTCCCGTTTTCGTGCTGACGTTATGGTTTGTCACTATCCCCGTCATCGTTGCACTCGGGGTGCTCTGCGCCATCATTCGTCTGGGCGGTTCTAAGGGCGGCACGGGTACGTCTGCGGCACAAGGGAATTCGCTTGGTTCAACGGCTGACGACCCGTAGCAACAAGGACGGCCGCCTCGCGTAGGAACGGGTACCTGGCCTTTTCGATGCGGTGGGTCTGTTGCACGCGCAACCTCGAACGTGTTGCACCAGAACAATTTCGGATTCAAACAAGGCTTGAGGGACACCACTCATATCCAGCAGACGCACAAGCATTGCGGAGAGTGCCTCGTACCGGGCCGCGAACCAATCCTAATAGTGCATTGCCGAGGTCGGTAGAGAGGACCTTAGGCCGCCGTTCTCTGCGATGTGCAAGCGCCCAAGCGCGGTAGGCGGAGGATCGCACAGGACGAGCGAGAGCCGGAGCCGGCGCTTCCGTCAGTCGCTGTGGGCTGCTAAAACTCGGTAAACGGTCGCCCTGCTGACACCCAGGGTTTCAACAGTCGCACAAGTTGTCAGTGTGAGACACCTATTCTGATACAGCTTCTGCGACACGACGAACTCGGAGTTCCTGGTTCACTGCGGATCGTGTCCGAACGATCTCAATTGTTTGGTTTTGAGAAGGTCCAGAACGAGCAAGCTGCTTCTCTTGTGTCTTCGTTCATAGCCTTTCGCGACGCCCCGACCGCGAACCGGAATTAGGCTCCGTCGCCTTCGCGGAGCAATGCGATGCCAAGAAGTTTCTGAGCGATCGATGCGGCTTCCGCGTAACTGCGCGCCGCCTCTTCAGTCACTGTTGCTTCAGGCTCGTGCGAAAGCTCGTTGCGCAGCGCAGCAAGGTCGTTCAATACGCCCGCTACATCCGCATCAAGCACGCCGTCGCGGACAAGTTGGTTCAACATCTTGCTGAAACCGGTTCTGGGGGTCCTGTTGCCGTATCGAGCCGAGAACAGCTCCGTCAACGAAGACTCAATCTCGATAAACTCGAGCAGCACGACAGCACGGGGGTCCTGCTCAAGTAAGCGTTTGACCTTTTGTTCACGGCGTTCCTCACGGTCTTGCCGTTCAAGCGCGAGTGCCGGTTCGGCAGACTGTTTCTCGGTTTCCGTGGCAGGTAATGCCTGCTGCTGAACGGCTTCAGCGATGGCATCCGATTTCTGTGCAACCTCGGAAGCGGCTTTCTCAAACTCCGCAGATACAGCTCCAGCGGATAACTTCTTGAGATCCGCGATTCGCTTAACGATTGCCAGCGCAACCCCTCGCACCTCGGTGCGAAGGTAAATCACCAGCCCGATGGCAACCGCTGGCCAGGCAAGCGATGACACTAGGTTGGACACGAATTGGAAGGAGTCCACGTGATTATCCTGTCAAAGGTGGGCATTCGTTGCTGCGCGTTGGGTTCGAGAAGTGGCCGGTGATCATCGTAGTGATAGAGAAGACGCAGCGGGCCGGCCAAGGACAATGCATTCTGGTCCCATGAGCGTTGAGCATGAATTACCCAGTGATGGCGACCAAGTTCACCTATACACGATGCGAGAGCTGGCTCACCATACGGCAGAGCTGGTTGAGAGCATCAACCAATCCGGCATGCCGGCAGTCATTACGCAGAGTGGCCGATTTGTCGCGATCGTTTATCCGTTGGAGTTCCGCAACGTCGAATCGGGGTCGACGGCCCGGTTCCTAGAGGATGACGCCTCTCTAGCGCAATTGGAAAAACAGTCGGTGTCCGCTGGCGTTTCGACGACACAGAATGCCGCCGCTCAGGTGGGCGTCGCCTTGGCGGAAATGGACGCTGGAAGCAGCCCGGAAGGTGTGACCTGCTCGACTTCAGAGGAAGCGGAGTTGGTCCGCATAGCAAGGGCGCAAGTAACCCAACTTCAGCACATGCTTAGCCCGAGTGGCGCGCACACCGATTCGCCCATCGTCTTGTATGCGGATTCCGCGATGGAGAATATTCGCTGCTTACCTGCGTGGACCTCGGCCGAGCTCTTGCAGATCAACTCTGACGAACTCACCATGGCCGTAGACCCCAGCGCCATCGAGGGATATGTCGAAAAGCACGTTGGTTTGATGTGGCGTCGAGCCGTACGTCGCGCTGAACTTGAGAAGCTGTATCGGCTTGACGAGCAAGAATGGGACGACGACATGAGCGGCGCGCACAACTACATCTCGGTATATCGACGCGCAACCCCTGATGAAATTATCCGACTCAACATCAACCGTCCGGCGCTGACGGTGGTAGCTGTCTTCAGTAATCGCGACCTAGCGGTGGTGCTTGATCAGGTCATGCCATAGCCTCGCGGCGGATCAAACACAGACCGGGGCTGGCAATGTCCGTTGCGCATCGGATGCCTGCCGATGATGCGGACCGCCTCGAAGAGGTTACCGGGCGGAGCGTTCTCGCGCCCCTTAGTTTCGCTGCGGCTTTCGAGAAGCCCATAACGGTAAATATGAGACGGCAGCATTACGCTGCGTAGTCGCAGGGGCAGACGAAGCAGGGCGCGTTCTCCACACCCGTGGACCACGCCTCAATGTCGTTGAACCAGTCAGTCTTACTGACCGAAGAACAGTCGACCGCAGCGAAGAAGCTGGCAGCAAGCGACGACTCTCCTATGCCTGCGTAACCGCTACGTCGAAGAACGAATGCCACTGCGCCGAAGAAATCGTGGTCACCAACGACTTTGACGAGTCGGTCGGCGTTCGCCTTCAACTCCGAGCGCAATTGCTTCAGAACTGGCGTTGGCTTTGGCCCCGGCTTCGAACGTTCGAGAGCTAGCCTTACCACCGCCTGTGGGTTGGGTCTACTGCCGCTAAATCGGCCAAACGGAAAATTCGCGAGGTTCAAGTCCCAGCGGTTCTTTAGGCTCAGCATTCGCAGGGTGCTAACCCTCGCCGCAATTATCAGCGCCTCCGCGAATACATCGGCGGCGCGTACTCGCGGCATTACGGCGGGACCTCTGGTGTGTGCGTCGATAACACGATAGATGATTGCCAGGTCCACCAACAACAGGTCCATCACCAAGTCGTGATTTGTCGATGCAACGATGCAGTCGGCATAAGGCTCAACGGGTCCGCTGTGATTATCGTAGTCTCGGTCGATCAGAACTCGCACCTTCGATACTTGCCGCGCGTCGACTAAAGCCGCTGCCTCGACAAGCTCCTGTTTACCCCCTTGCCCGCATAGGACGGTCACCGAATGATGAACGTGACGCTCAATGACGTGCCGATCGTCTGACCCCTCCACGACCAGTATCAGACCGTCCGTGCCGCTGCGAAGCATCGCGATTGTGTTGAACAATGTATCGCTGTTTAGAAATTCGCGCACTTAGAACTCCGCCTCCGCCGGGCCAAGCCTCACCGCCGTATCCCATTCGCCATTAATGATCTGAGGTGAGTGAGTCGCGACAATGAACCGCAGATCGCGAAGCTCGGCTATGCGACGTACGTCCGGAATAAACTTCATCTGCCAGCCTACGTGGAGCGATATTTCAGGTTCATCGATTAGCACGAGAGCGCCTTCTGGAACGTCGAAAAGCAGGTCGAAAACCAGAATGATTTCGTGCTGCTCTCCCGACGACAGCGAGTCGAGGGGAATCTCCCGATGTGTATCCGTATCGACAACTTTAAGCCCGTTGGAAGCGTTGACCTCAACCTTTTTTCGGAGAAGCCGCTGATTGAGAATTTCCTCAAGGAGTTCTATCCGACTTAGCAATGACACAAAGGGCTCAAGTTTGTCTTCAGCATCGCTGAGGTACAGGTCAAGCAGCTGTAAGGCCCAGTCGTCTAATTTCTCATCCGGAAGCGATAGATCATCGGTGAGTGGAACCGGAACTACGCGCGCCAAGCGGCCGCGAAACCCATTCTGTCGCTCGTAGCGATCGCGAATTTCTTGATCATTTCCGCCTCTTTTGGTCGAGGCTCGGCGTACCACTCGACTCGGAAAGGTCCGGTCACGTTCTTGCGTCACTCGCGAATGAGCAGTCTGTGCCTGGTCAATGAGATTCAGCATTTCTGCGGCTTGTGCCGAAATCCTAGAGGGCGAAACTGGCCTCTTTCGGCGCATCCGAGGAGAAATGCGGAACTTGGGGTTTGTAAACGACACGGCTCTCAGTCGCTGAGTTTCAATCAATACTGACGGTGTCCGTTTTGCGAATTTCAGCAGTCCGGATGGGGCAGGATCCCCGAAAATCGGTTGGAGTCGTGATGCATACCTCGACTCCAATTCTGATTGTGAAATCAGTTGATTTGTGTTCACGTGTTGCCAAAAATCTTCGTCAACTTGAACAAATGGAGTGTTGTCGTCAAGCCATTCGGTGGTGTCGTGATCAATAAAATCCCACTCGTGGATCTTCTTGCGACTCTTGAAAAGTTTGAATGAAAGCGGACTTTCTTCTTCTGACCTCACATCTCGGCTCAGAGCAGAAATGCGATACGACTCAGTGAAATAAAGTTCTGCAGATGAGAATGGTAAGCGGCACAGCTTCTTGCCATCAAGGCGAGACAGGGCGTCGATCACCTCAAGGGTTTTAGTTTTTCCGACGCCATTGGGGCCATAGATAATGATGTAGTCGTTCTCAGGGGGAAAGTTAATCTCGTGGTCGTAAGAGCCCAAGACTCCCGATACTCGCGCATGGATCAACTTCAAGGGTGTTTCATCCGCCACCTCGCAACTATTGCAGGTTGCGACATGCGGCACAATCATCGACACCACTGGGATGTCGTTCGCACCACCAGTGACAGCCCGGCAGCGGGGGGCGTGCCACGGTTGGTCGACTACGTAGGCAGGACTTGCCGCTCCTTGGCAATTCGACGGCGAAACGAGTTCCCAAGGTCGTTGCGACATCTTCAGTGACGTTGGAGGACCTGCGAAATTTGGGGCTATTGCCCAGTTCTGTAACGGTAGGCGATGGGAGCGAGTCGGTCATCGTCCACCTTCCATGGCATTTCGAGGATCAATTCACCACCGCTGGCCGTAGGTGGGCAGCCCTTCTGTCGGTGCAGCGTGATGTTTCGAACTATCGCTAGCGCGTTTGCGGGGTGTCCGGTCTTGTGGAGTTCGACCTCATTCCGGGTCAGGACGATCTCGGAACCGTTCGAAGTGGTGCCCTTTACCTCGACTTTGACGAACGAGCCAGCCTTCGTAGAGTGGAGGTCGTACGACTCGCGCAGTCCGACATCCTTCACTTCGTATCCTTGATCCGTAGACTCAAGGTGAGTAATCACCGTTTGCACTGCGTGCTCTTCGATCACACGTCGTTCAATTGCGCTGAGCCGTGGGGTACTCCGCTTGCTCGGTGTGCGCGGGCGAGCGACGGATTCGAACGAGCGCTCCGTGTCCGCGATTTCTGGGGAATCGCCCGGGACGTAGAGTCCCTCATCGGCAGCTTCATAGATCTCACTCAGCCAGACCGCAGCCCGTCGCAGGTCTTCCTCGATCAAGTCATCGGCTGGAATCGCGTCAAGCGCGTACTCGACAGCAACGACATTGCCCAATTCGTACCCGCTGCCGAGCTGACTGATCCGATTGTCGAGGTTCATCTCGGTCGTCCAGCGGTCAGGGAACGGCGAGTCTGAGGTCAGCAGCGACCGCGCCCAATCTGTGCGGGCGGTGAGTTCTTTCTCCGGTTGCGCCCGAAACTCCGCACCGTCCCAGCGGGTAGTTCCCTGGTTAAGGCTCAGGTATAGGCGGTCTCCGGCGGCGCTGAACAGGAACACTACGTACCAACCATTGGTTGGTCTGGGGGAGCGAGATGCCGAATAGATTCGAGTCCAGGGAATCTCAGTCTTTAATCCTGTGCCGTCCTTGCCTTGCACGCGGAGGTCTTGAATCCCGGACGCTGCTAACAGGGCCGGAACAATGTCCTCCAGCTCTTGGCGCAGTTCGGTCCTCACGATCTGTCCTCGGCGCTGCATCGACTCAGTGTTCGCCGGTGAATACTCAGTCTGTAGCAACAGAACTTCTTCTAATGCGTCATGCACGTTGCAACGCTAACTGCGCCCGGCGCGCTGCCTCCGCATTCTTTTCTTGAGCCGCGTCGTGGCGACCGCAGTGGGTACAGGCAGCCGCTTCTGGTGTTGCGGCAGTCACTTGCGCGGCCTGCTCGGCTTTCCGAGCGCGTAGCAGCTAGGTCTACTACGCAGCCGCTACGCACGGCACCACTCTGCGTCCACTGGTGGCAGGTTGAGGTAGGCCTGAAAACATACTCTGATCTGCTTAGTCAGTCCGCTGACCGCTACTTGCCACCATTCGCACCAAGTCACCGTGAGCTGGGAAAACGCCGAAAGTCAATATCCGGCTTACAGGCCAGTTCGTCCGCTCTCTTGGGGCCAAGCCGCATTCGATTGACGTTGGAGGTTGGAATAAGGGTGTAAGGACTCCCATAAACGCAAACGGTGGGAGGGCC
Source organism: Mycobacterium sp. BMJ-28 (assembly GCF_054404835.1). NCBI lineage: Bacteria > Bacillati > Actinomycetota > Actinomycetes > Mycobacteriales > Mycobacteriaceae > Mycobacterium > Mycobacterium sp. BMJ-28. Next base: position 1,866,125 of record NZ_CM136783.1, read on the forward strand.
AAAAGGCCCTCCCACCTGCGGGGTGGCTGACGGGACTCGAACCCGCGACAGCCAGGATCACAACCTGGTGCTCTACCAACTGAACTACAGCCACCATTGCCGCGTGAGCGGCGTCCTAGATACTAACCGCTCGGGTGCGCAGTAGCCGAATCGGATTCCTTGGTGTCGTTCTTGGGGGGTCCAAGCTCGGCCGCGACGGCGGCGATTTCGCTGGTCGACGGGCCCGGCGGGGTCACGAACGCGGTACCGCGGTAGTACTTGAGCTCGCGGATGGACTCGTGGATATCGGCCAGCGCGCGGTGCGCCAAGCCCTTCTCCGGCTGCCCGAAGTAGATCCGCGGATACCAGCGCCGGCATAGCTCCTTGATGGAGCTGACGTCGATCATCCGGTAGTGCAGAAAATCGTCCAGGGTGGGCATGTCCCTGGCGATGAATCCGCGGTCGGTGGCGATCGAATTGCCGCACAGCGGGGCGGTTTTGGCTTGCTTGACGTGGCTGCGGATGTAGTCCAGCACCATCTTCTCGGCGGTGGCCATGTCGATGTCGGAGGCCAGGACTTCTCTGTCCAGTCCCGAGCTGGCGTGCATCTTGGCCACCACGTCGACCATCCCGGACAAGGCGTCCTGGTCGGCGTGGATGACCACGTCGATACCGTCGCCGAGGATGTTCAGGTCGGCGTCGGTGACCAGTGCCGCAATCTCGATGAGCCGGTCGGACTTGAGGTCCAACCCGGTCATCTCACAGTCGATCCAGACCAGTTCTTCGCGCACAGCGATCCACAGTATTCGCACCGCCGCGCATTAGCTGCCCGCACCCCACCCGATGGGGTCGCTGTTCAGTAGGGTCTGCCCATGACCTCAGAATCGACCGCAACCCCCGCACAGCAGATCGCCGCAGGTTACGCCGTTGAGGGGCAAGCGCTGGAGCTCGGCACCGTGGTGGTCGACGGTGCCGTCGACCCGGCCGCGCTGGTGCGCATCCCACTCGCGACGGTCAACCGGCACGGCCTGATCGCGGGCGCCACCGGTACCGGTAAGACGAAGTCGCTGCAGGTGATGGCCGAGCAACTGTCGGCGGCTGGGGTCCCGGTGCTGATGGCCGATGTGAAGGGCGATCTGTCGGGCCTTTCTCGACCGGGCGAGGCCAACGACAAGACCGCGCAGCGCGCCAAGGACACCGGCGATGCGTGGGCGCCGACCGCGTTCCCGGTGGAGTTCCTGTCGCTGGGCACCGAGGGGATCGGGGTGCCGGTGCGGGCGACGATCACCAGCTTCGGCCCGATCCTGCTGTCGAAAGTGCTGGGACTCAACGCCACTCAGGAATCCACCCTCGGGCTGATCTTCCACTGGGCCGACCAGAAGGGCCTGTCGCTGCTGGATCTGAAGGACCTGCGCGCCGTCATCCAGTTCCTGACCAGTGACGAGGGCAAGCCGGAACTCAAGGTGCTGGGCGCGGTGTCGCCGACGACGGCGGGGGTGATCCTGCGCGCCCTGGTGAATCTGGAGGCCGAGGGAGCCGACACTTTCTTCGGCGAACCGGAACTGGAACCCAAGGACCTGATCCGCCTCGACGACCAGGGCCGCGGCATCATCTCGCTGCTGGAGCTCGGCGCCCAGGCCGCCCGCCCGGTGATGTTCTCCACCTTCTTGATGTGGGTGCTGGCCGACCTGTTCACCACGCTGCCCGAGGTCGGTGACGTCGACAAGCCCAAGCTGGTGTTCTTCTTTGACGAGGCGCACCTGCTTTTCACCGACGCGTCTAAGGCGTTCCTGGAGCAGGTCGAGCAGACCGTGAAACTGATCCGGTCCAAGGGCGTCGGTGTCTTCTTCTGCACCCAGCTGCCCACCGATGTGCCCAACAATGTGCTCTCGCAGCTCGGCGCCCGGGTGCAGCACGCGTTGCGCGCGTTCACCCCCGACGACCAGAAGGCGCTCACCAAGACGGTGCGCACGTACCCCAAGACGACCGTGTACGACCTGGAGGATGCGCTGACCTCGCTCGGTATCGGCGAGGCCATCGTCACGGTGCTCTCCGAGCGCGGTGCGCCGACGCCGGTCGCCTGGACCAGGATGCGGGCGCCGCGGTCGCTGATGGACACCATCGGCCCCGACGCCATCAAGGCCGCCGCGCAGGCCAGCCCGCTGCAGGCGACCTACGGCCAGACCGTCGACCGGGAGTCGGCCTATGAACGGCTCAACGCGCGCCTGGCCCCGCCGCCGGCCGCTCCCGCACCGGCCGACCAGTTGCCTCCGCCGGTGCCGGCCGACGCCGGTGGCGCCGAAACCGAGGGCACCTCGACCGCCCGTAACGCCGCCGAGCCCGGTTTCTTCGACAAGATGGTGACCAGCCCGGCGTTCAAGAGTGCGATGCGCTCGGCGGGCACCGTCATCGGACGCGAGATCACCCGCAGCATCTTCGGGACGGGCCGCCGCCGTCGCTAGTGATTTCGGCGCGCCTACCCGCGCTCACCGCGGGTGAGCGCGCCGAAATCACTATTCGCCGCCGAGCTTCTTGTACACCGCACCGACGATCGGCGTGACGATCGAGCGCGGCGCGTATCCGCTGGCCACCGACATCGCCTTGGACGTCAGACCGGGCACGATGCGCATCTTGTTGTGCTCCAGCCCGTCCAGCGACAGCTTGGCGGTGTACTCGGTGTTGATCCAGAGGAAGTCCGGGATCAGCCGCTCGACGAGTGAGCGCTCGGTCTCGTCGGGCAGATCGGTGCGCACCGGGCCGGGCGCGAGCAGCGTGACATGCACGCCGGTGCCCTTGAGCTCACCGCGCAGGGACTCGCTGAAGGTGTTGGCGAAAGCCTTGGTCGCCGCGTAGGTGGCGTTGTTGGGGATCGGCGAGTTGCCGGCCGCCGAACCGGAGATCAGGATGCCGCCGGCCTTGCGCTCGATCATGCCGGGCAACACGGCCAGGCAAAGATCGTGCACGGCAAGGGCATTGAGCTGAACCTGGGCCTTCTCGCCGGCCGGGTCCAGCTTGGCCACCGGACCGAAGGTCGCGGTGCCGGCGTTGGCGCACAACACCGAGATGTTGCGGGTGGCCAACTCCTCGCACAGCACGTCGCGGGCGGCCGGGTCGGCGAGATCGACCGCGCGCACCTCGACGGTCACTCCGTAGCGCTGTGTGAGTCGCTCGGCGAGCTCGGCCAGCACTTCGCCGCGGCGGGCGGTGATGATCAGGTGGTGGCCGCGCGAGGCCAGGTCGGCGGCCAGCGCCTCACCGATACCTTGGGAGGCGCCGGTGACGACCGCGCGGGCGTCGGGATGTGGTGCGGGTACGGGCATGCCGAAATCGTAAGGACTTATAGGCTGGCGATCATGAGCAGCCCCGGGTCGGCGCCGCGTGTGGCCCGGCGGTCCCCGGTGCGGGCGTGGGTTCTCTACGACTGCGGCGCGACCGGTGTCAACGCGATCGTCGTGACATTCGTCTTCTCCGTCTACCTGACCAGTGCCGTCGGTAAGGACCTGCCGGGTGACACCACTCCGGCGAGTTGGCTGGGCCGGGCCCTGACCATCGCCGGCATCATCGTCGCGGTGCTGGCCCCGGTGACCGGCATCTGGGTCGACGCACCGCACCGCCGCCGTCGTGCACTGGTCACGCTCACCGCGGTGGTGGCGGCGCTGGTGGTCTCGATGACCCTGATCCGGGCCGACTACCACTACCTGTGGGCGGGACTGGCGCTGCTGGCGATGACCGCCGCCTGCAATGACCTGGCGACGGTTCCGTACAACGCGATGCTGGCACAGCTGACCACCCCGAAGAACTCCGGCCGCATCTCCGGGGCCGGCCTGGCGGTCGGGTACGCCGGCAGTGTGGCGCTGCTGCTGCTCGTCTACGTCGGTTTCATCGCCGGCGACGGCGGGCTGCTGAGCCTGCCGGCCGACGACGGCCAGAATGTCCGGGCCGCGATGGTGCTGACGGCGGTGTGGCTGGTGGTGTTCGCGCTGCCGCTGTTGCTGACCCCCTCGCCGCCCGCGGACACCGTGCACCGTCCGGCCGGCATCGCGGCCGCCTACCGGACGCTGTGGGCCGAGGTGAAGGGGGAGTGGCACCGGGACCGCAACGTCGTCTACTACCTGATCGCCAGTGCGGTTTTCCGCGACGGCCTGACGGGGGTGTTCACCTTCGGCGCGGTGCTCGGGGTGAACGTGTACGGCATCTCGCCGGCGACGGTGCTGCTGTTCGGCGTGGCTGCCTGCCTGGTGGCCGCCGCGGGTGCGGTCGCCGGCGGTTGGCTGGACGACCGCGTCGGCGCCAAGCCGGTGATCGTCGGTGCGCTGAGCCTGATGATCGTGGTCGCATTGACGTTGATGGTGCTGTCGGGTCCGCTGGCGTTCTGGGTGTGCGGGCTGCTGCTGTGCCTGTTCATCGGGCCGACGCTGTCGGCCGCGCGCACCCAGATGCTGCGGATCTCCCATGAGGGCAAGGAGGGTGTGGCGTTCGGGCTCTACACCATGACCGGCCGCGCGGCGACGTTCCTGGCGCCCGCGCTGTTCGCCTTGTTCATCGACGTGTTCGACAGCGACCGCGCCGGTATGGGCGGGCTGTGCGTGGTGCTGATCCTCGGTCTGGTGCTGATGCTCGGGGTGAAAACCCCACGCGCGTCAGCCGATCGGGCTGCAAATGGTCAGGCCTGACCCGCTGCGCTGCTGCACGGAGGCGCCGTCGATGCTGATCGAGCAGCTCACTTGGCGGCCGACGTTGATGATGCTGACACTGGCCGAGCCCTTGGCCGGCTTGCTCAGGTCCACCGTCTTGCTCCACGGCAGCATGACGTTGAACTCGGTCTGCAGCACGCCGCCGGTGTCGACGTAGGTGATGTTGATCGCGCGGCCGGTACCGCTGACCGTGTAGACGACGCTCTGGGTGACGCCCGGCTCGGCGCTCGGCACCCCCGGGGTGACGGGCGTGGTCGGCGACGGGGACGGCGCGGCCGATGGTGTCGGGGTGCTCGTCGACCGGCGGGTGGTCGTGGGCGCGGAGGTGGTGGTCGGCTCCGAGAGCGAGGGCACCGGAGCCACCACGGTGTCCTGTTGTGAACTGTTGACGATCACCAGTGCGATGACCAGTCCGAGCACGACGATGATGGCGATGGCCGCGACGACCCATAACCAGCGTGGGGTCCGGGGGCCTTCCGGCGGTGCCGGCTCCCCGGGTACCGGCGGCTGTTGCGGCGGGGACCCGTAGGGCGCGCCGTACTGATTTGTCGCATAGGCGGGGTCGTAGGCCGGATAGGCGGGGATCGGTTCGGTGGGACGCGGGCCGTAGGGCGCCTGGCCGGCGTAAGCGGGGTCGGGGTAGCCGGAGTATCCGGGGTAGCCGGAATGAGCGTCGCCAGACCGGCCGTCGAGCCGCTGGGTCGGCTCATCGCCGCGTGGTGAATTGGTCATGCCCACCTCATGGCTGCAGGGTACCCGCGCGCTCTGCCGGTACGCCGCGCCGTGGTCACACCTGGTTGATCACAGCAACTATCGCGAGGCGCCGAGGGCGGCAACGGTCATGGCCCGCAAAACCGCCCGTGAGCTGTGCGTGAGGGTCGGCGTCTTGACGCTGTGCGGGGTGGAGTTGAGCAGTCCGAACACTGCGTGTGACATCAGCCGGGCGTCGTTCTCGTCCAGGGTGTCGTCGAGCCGGCGCAGCACATCGACCCAGATCTCCACGTACTGGCGCTGTGCCTTGCGCACCTGCCGTTTGGCCTGGGCGGGCAGGTGCCCGAGGTCGCGGTCCTGGATGCGGATGAGATTGGATTCACCGAGCGCGAAGTCGAGGTGGAAGTCGATCAGCCCGCTGATCGCTTCGTGGGTGTCCGCGGCGGTGGCGACGACGTCGGCGGCGCCGTCGAGCAGCCGGGTGCTGATGCCGACCAGGAGCTCCACCAGCAACGCCTCCTTGTTGGGGAAGTGCCGGTAGATGGCGGGGCCGCTCACGCCTGCCGCGGCGCCGATGTCCTCCAGTCGCACCGCCAGGTAACCGTGTTCGGCGATCAATCGCTCCGCCGCGGAGATCAATTGATCACGGCGGTCGGACTTGGCCTTGCTGCGCGGGGTTTCGGTCATACCCGCCCTCCATCCGCCGGTAGACAAATTGGGTTAATCGTGATTAACATCTTACGAGTTAGTCGTCATTAACTCAACTGAAATGGGTTCAGCGATGGCACATCGCGACGCGCACGTCGCCCTGGTGGGCGAGTTGCGCACCAAACTGGCCGAGGCTGCACTCGGCGGCCCCGAGAAGTCCCGCGACCGGCACGTCAGCCGCGGAAAGCTACTGCCCCGGGACCGGGTCGACGGCCTACTCGACACCGGCAGTCCGTTCCTGGACATCGCGCCGCTGGCCGCCGACGGGATGTACGACGGTGACTGCCCGGGCGCGGGCATGATCGCCGGCATCGGGCGGGTATCGGGCCGCGAATGCATGATCGTGGCCAATGACGCCACCGTGAAAGGCGGCACCTACTACCCGATCACGGTCAAGAAACATCTACGCGCACAAGAGATCGCCGCGCAGAACCGGCTGCCGTGCATCTACCTGGTGGATTCCGGCGGCGCCTTCCTACCCCGCCAGGACGAGGTGTTCCCCGACCGTGAACACTTCGGCCGGATCTTCTTCAATCAGGCCACCATGAGCGCGCAGGGCATCCCGCAGATCGCCGCGGTGCTCGGGTCGTGCACCGCCGGTGGCGCCTACGTGCCGGCCATGAGCGACGAAGCCGTCATCGTGCGCAACCAAGGCACCATCTTCCTGGGTGGGCCGCCGTTGGTGAAGGCCGCCACCGGTGAGATCGTCACCGCCGAGGAACTCGGCGGCGGCGACCTGCACTCCAAGACCTCCGGTGTGACAGACCATTTGGCGCACGACGACCGCGACGCGCTGCGCATCGTGCGGCGCATCGTCTCCACCCTCGGCCCGCGTCAGGACCCGCCATGGCGGGTCGTCCCGGCCGTCGATGCGGTGGCCGACCAGACCGAGCTCTACGACGTGGTGCCGGTGGACGCGCGAGTGCCCTACGACGTGCACGAGGTGATCACTCGCATCGTCGATGGTGGTGAATTCGCCGAATTCAAAGCAGAATACGGCACCACCCTGGTCACCGGCTTTGCCCGCATCCACGGCCACCCGGTCGGGATCATCGCCAACAACGGGGTGCTGTTCGGCGAATCCGCAGTCAAGGGCGCACATTTCATCGAACTGTGCGACAAGCGCAACACCCCGCTGCTGTTCCTGCAGAACATCTCCGGATTCATGGTGGGCCGCGACTACGAGGCCGGTGGCATCGCCAAACACGGCGCCAAGATGGTGACCGCGGTGGCGTGCGCACGGGTACCCAAGCTGACCGTCGTCATCGGTGGCTCCTACGGCGCGGGCAATTACTCGATGTGTGGACGTGCCTATTCGCCCCGCTTCCTGTGGATGTGGCCGAACGCGCGGATCTCGGTGATGGGTGGTGAACAGGCCGCCTCGGTGCTGGCCACCGTGCGCGGTGACATGACGCCGGAGGAAGAGGAGGCGTTCAAGGCGCCGATTCGTGCCCAGTACGAGGATCAGGGCAACCCCTACTACTCCACCGCGCGGCTCTGGGATGACGGGGTCATCGACCCCGCCGATACCAGAACTGTTGTCGGTCTTGCACTTTCGGTTGTCGCACAGGCTCCGCTGGAGCCGGTGTCCTACGGCGTCTTCAGGATGTGAGGCACATGTTCAGCACAGTCCTCGTTGCCAACCGCGGCGAGATCGCGGTGCGGGTCATCCGTTCGCTGCGCGCCATGGGGATCCGCTCGGTGGCGGTGTACAGCGACGCCGACGCCGGCGCCCGGCACGTGACCGAGGCGGACGTCGCCGTGCGCATCGGCCCGGCCGCCGCCCGGCAGAGCTATCTCGACATCGACGCGATCGTGGCGGCGGCCACCCGCACGGGTGCCCAAGCCGTGCACCCCGGGTACGGATTCCTGGCAGAGAACGCCGATTTCGCCGCGGCACTGCATGCCGCCGGCATCGTGTTCATCGGGCCGCCGGTCGGGGCGATCCGCACCATGGGCGACAAGATCGCGGCCAAGGCGGCGGTCTCGGCCTTCGGGGTGCCGGTCGTCCCGGGAATCTCTCGGCCCGGCCTCACCGACGACGACCTGATCTCCGGAGCCCCCGACGTGGGTTTCCCCGTCCTGGTCAAACCGTCCGCCGGCGGCGGTGGCAAGGGCATGCGGGTGGTGCACTCGGCGGGCGAACTCGGCGCCGCCCTGGTGTCGGCCCGCCGCGAGGCGGCCTCTGCCTTCGGGGACGACACCTTGTTCCTGGAGCGGTTTGTGTTGCGGCCCCGCCACATCGAGGTCCAGGTGCTCGCCGATGGACACGGCAACGTCATCCACCTGGGCGAGCGGGAATGCAGCCTGCAGCGTCGCCATCAGAAGGTCATCGAGGAGGCGCCGTCGCCGCTGCTGGACGCGGCCACCCGGGCCCGCATCGGCGAGGCCGCCTGCAACACCGCCCGCAGCGTCGACTACACCGGAGCAGGCACCGTCGAGTTCATCGTGTCCGCCGACAAGCCCGACGAGTTCTTCTTCATGGAGATGAACACCCGGCTGCAGGTGGAACACCCGGTCACCGAACTGGTCACCGGCGTGGATCTGGTTGAGCAGCAGGTGCTCATCGCCGCGGGGGAGAAGCTGCCGCTGGACCAAGATGACGTGACCCTGACCGGGCACGCCATCGAAGCCCGGGTGTACGCCGAGGACCCGGCCAACGGCTTCCTGCCCACCGGCGGAACAGTATTCGACGTCGTCGAGCCCGCCGGCGCCCGCGTCGATTCGGGCATCTATGCGGGCACCGTCGTCGGCAGTGACTACGACCCCATGCTCGCCAAGGTGATCGCCCACGCCGACGACCGGGCCGGCGCGTTGCGCGGTCTGGATCAGGCGCTGGCCCAGACCGCCGTGTTGGGAGTCACCACCAATATCGACTTCCTGCGATTCCTGCTCGCCGACCCGGACGTGGTTGCCGGAGCGCTCGACACCGGCCTGCTGGACCGCCGCCTGCCCGACTATGCGCTGTCGCCGGCCCAAGACGAGGTCCTGATCGCCGCGGCCGCCCACCAGTGGCTCCGGCACTGGGCAGACGCCGATGACAACCTGTGGTCGGTGCCATCGGGATGGCGCACCGGCACGCGGGCGCCCAGTGTCTTCCGGCTGCGCGCCGGGGAGCGGGTCGACCATGTGCGGATCACCGGCACCCCCGGCGCGGCCACCGCCGTCGTCGACGAGGGCAGCACCTATGCGGTGACAGTGCGGGGCACGGGCCGCAACCTCACCGTCACCGTGGACGGGTTGCGCACCGAATACGTCGTCGCCGCCGACGGTTCGGCGCTCTGGCTGGCCGGGCCGGCCGGTACCGCGGTGGTGCACGAGGTGCGCGAAGCCCCGGTACGCCCCGAGGACGAACACAGCGGGGATGCCGAACTACTCAGCCCCATGCCGGGTTCGGTGGTCGCCGTGGGCGTCACCGACGGCAGCAACGTCGAATCCGGCGCCGTGGTGGTGACGGTGGAGGCCATGAAGATGGAACACGCACTGTCGGCGCCGGTCGACGGCGTGGTCGAACTTCTCGTCGCCGTCGGCGACCAGGTCAAGGTGGGCCAGCCGCTGGCCCGAATCATCGCCGCTGATAAGGAGATTCACGCATGACCGATTTTCTGTCCACGGGCGCGTTGCCCGACGACTATGCCCAGCTGGCCAAGACGGTCCGTGACTTCGCCCAGAGCGTCGTCGCACCGGTCGCCGCCAAACACGACGAGGAACATTCCTTCCCGTACGAAGTGGTCGCCGGGATGGCGGACATGGGCCTGTTCGGCCTGCCGTTCCCCGAGGAGTACGGCGGCATGGGCGGGGATTACTTCGCGCTGTGCCTGGCGCTGGAGGAACTCGGCAAGGTGGACCAGAGCGTCGCGATCACCCTGGAGGCCGGGGTGTCCCTCGGGGCGATGCCGGTGTACCGCTTCGGCAATGAGGCCCAGAAGCAGGAGTGGCTGCCGCTGCTGGCCAGCGGCAAGGCGCTCGGCGCATTCGGATTGACCGAAGCGGGCGGCGGCAGCGACGCCGGTGCGACCAAGACCACGGCGAAGTTGGACGGCGACACCTGGGTGATCAACGGGTCCAAGCAGTTCATCACCAACTCCGGCACCGATATCACCAAGCTGGTCACGGTCACCGCGGTGACCGGGGAGGGCCCCGACGGCAAGAAGGAGATCTCGTCGATCCTGGTGCCGGTGCCGACGAAGGGATTCACCGCCGAGCCGGCTTACAACAAGGTCGGCTGGAATGCCTCCGACACCCACCCGCTGAGTTTCGACGATGTCCGGGTGCCCGCCGAGAACCTGCTCGGTGACCGTGGCCGTGGGTACGCCGGCTTCCTGCGCATCCTCGACGAGGGCCGCATCGCGATCGCCGCACTGTCGGTCGGCGCCGCGCAGGGCTGCGTCGACGAATGCGTCAAGTACGCCAAGGAGCGGGAAGCGTTCGGCGCCAAGATCGGCACCTACCAGGCCATCGCCTTCAAGATCGCCCGGATGGAGGCCCGCGCGCACGCCGCCCGCACCGCCTATTACGACGCCGCCGCACTCATGTTGTCCGGCAAGCCTTTCAAGAAGGCCGCATGTGTGGCCAAGCTGGTCTCCAGCGAAGCCGCGATGGACAACGCCCGCGACGCCACCCAGATCTTCGGCGGCTACGGCTTCATGAACGAGTACCCGGTGGCCCGGCACTACCGGGACAGCAAGATCCTCGAAATCGGTGAGGGGACAACGGAAGTGCAGCTGATGCTGATCGCACGGGAGGCGGGGCTGTGACGGAGTACAAGCGCGTCGTCGAGCAGCGTGGGCTGTGGTACGAGGAATTCGAGCCGGAGGTGCTGTATCTGCACCGGCCGGGCCGCACCATCACCGAGGCCGACAACGTGCTGTTCACCACGTTGACCATGAACACCCAGGCGCTGCACCTGGACGCGGCGTTCGCCGACGCGCTGCCCCCGTTCAACCAGCGGCTGGTGAATTCGATGTTCACGCTGTCCACGCTGGTCGGGTTGTCGGTTGCCCAGCTCACCCAGGGCACCATCGTCGGCAATCTCGGATTCTCCGATATCGCCTTCCCCAAGCCGCTGTTCCACGGTGACACCCTGTACGCGGAGTCCGAGGTGGTGGACAAGCGCGAGTCCAAGAGCCGACCCGGCGAAGGCATCGTGACGTTCGCCCACACCGGCCGCAATCAGCACGGCGATATCGTGGCCACCGCGTCACGCAAGACCATGGTGCGCAAGAAACCTCAGGAGAACTGATGGCCCTCGACCTGACCGGCCCAGGCTGGCTGTTCTGCCCGGCCGACCGTCCCGAACGTTTCGAAAAGGCGGCCGCCGCAGCCGACATCGTCATTCTCGATCTCGAAGACGGGGTGGCCGCCCACGACCGGGAGACGGCGCGGCAGGCGCTGATCGACACCCCGCTGGACCCCGCCCGCACCGTGGTGCGGGTCAACCCGTCGGACACCGCGGACCATGAGCTCGACCTGCAGGCCCTGGCGCGCACCGAGTACACCACCGTGATGCTGGCCAAGACCGAGCAGCCCGACCAGGTGCGTGCACTCGCGCCGCGCGACGTCGTCGTCCTGATCGAGACCCCGCTGGCCGCCCTCCGCGTCGTCGACCTGGTGCAGCCTGACAACGCGCTCGCGGTGATGTGGGGTGCCGAGGATCTGTTCGCCGTACTCGGGGGCACCGCGAACCGGTGGCCGGATGGCAGCTACCGAGACGTCGCCCGGCACGTCCGGTCACAAACCCTGCTGGCCGCCAAGGCCTATGGGCGGATGGCGCTGGATTCGGTGTACCTGGACATCAAGAACCTCGACGGCCTGCGCGCGGAAGCCGACGACGCCGTCGCCGTCGGCTTCGATGCCAAGGTCGCCATCCATCCCACCCAGGTCGCGGTGATCCGCTCGGCGTACGCGCCGACCGACAACGAGGTCCAGTGGGCGCGGGCCGTTCTCGACGAAGCCGCCAGGCAGCGCGGGGTGTTCCAATACGAAGGTCTGATGGTTGACGCGCCGGTGTTGCGGCGCGCGGAGCGCATCGTGGCCCTCGCGCCACGCTGATCGGCTGCGTACCGTCGGGTGCGTGGTGGGGGAGTGGGGCGCTGCCGGCCGGGCGGCCGTCGTCGTCGCAATTGTGCTGACCGGGAGTGCCTGCGACGGGCAGAAAGCCGAGCCCAGCCAAGGTCCGACCACGTTTTCCGCGCGACCCACCGAGGCTGCGGTGTGTCGGCCGGACCAGCTGACGTCCTGCATACCCGGATTGGCCGCTGCCGGCGGCGGTGTTTTTCATAGCGTCGGCGTCTTCGCGGCCAGCTCGGAGTTCGAGTTCATGTTGCCGCCTGCGGCAACGGATTCCGCACCCGAGGACTGCCGCGGTCTACCGGTATTCGGGGCCGAAGACGGATCGGCGTTGGACGCGGAGTACCGCTTCATCGACGATGGATACGGGACGGCCACCGGCGTACCGCTGCGGGATCCCGTTGTGGTTCGGGTTGCCGCGGCGATGGACGGTGAGGTGATCGAGCACGATATGCGCGCGTGGGCCGACCAGCGTCCGATGTGGAGTGTCGTGCCGACGACGAATACCGCCGGGACCGCAGATTGGATGATCGCCACATCGGCCGAGGCGCTCGCGCGCTACCAGGCCGGCGACACCGCCCGGGACTGGACGTCGATCACTCACATGTCGGCCCGCGTGCTACCCAATGGAGTGATCACCCAGGCCTGGTACCGCACCGAAGATCCGTCGGTGTCGGCACGCCACCAGCTGTTGACTGGAATCGTCGACGCAGTGGGACGACCACCACCGCGTGCGGCGCAGCCGCCGAGGCCGGCGGATTGGAGTCCGGCCCAATTGTCGACTCTGCTTCCGGCGCTGGAGTTGGACAGCGCCATCTCCACCGTCGCACACGATCCCGGCGGCCCCTCCTGGACGCTCTGTGAGCCGGGTGACCGTGGGAGCAGCGGCGCCGTAGCGAGTTGGCACAGCTTTGACCGATCCAGGTGGGACGAAGGCAACAAGCCGCTGCGGCCGTTCGTCGCCATCCACCGTGCCGGCCCCGGCGTCGATTACCTGGCCGATCTGCGGCGCGACCTAGCGAGCTGTGTTGCGCGCCTATCCGAGAAGCCGGCACTGTGCGCCAACCGCGACTCGAACCAATCGTTGCAGACGGACTCGGCGGTGATCGAGGGCGAAGACACCGTGCGCTTCACGTATCGGTGGACCGGCGTCGCCGAAATCCGTGGCGCGCCCGCGTGCAGTGCCGGCATCGAGGCGGTTCGGGCCACTCAGATCGGGGATCTGGTGGTCATCAGCAGTGCCGGCACGGGTGGGCCCTTCTTCAAAGGGGAGGCGGCGCTGCCACTGGAGATGCTCGACGCCTTGCAGGCCGAGACCGTTCATCGGGTGAAGGCCGCCTGAATCTGCGACACGCAGCCCACTCGTGACCAGCTATCGCCGTGGCCGCAGCCGATTCGGGCGCATACTGGAAAGTGCCCCAGTACTGCGACGGGCGGAACGGATCGTCGCGCTAGCGCCACACCCAGGCAACTAGCCGGCACCCCCACACCAGGGGGATCGGGCCGACCGTCACCGTGCTGAGCACCTCGCGGACTGACGGCCGAACATGCCGTCACCTGAAGGAGGCGGTATGGCTGAGGTTTTCGAGCCCGTGCGGCTGGTGGCTGCCGACGGCTCACCCACTTCCGAGACGCGTTACCGGCGTGACCTACCGCCCGAAACGCTGGGTTGGCTCTACGAATTGATGGTGCTGACGCGCGAACTCGACACCGAGTTCGTCAACCTGCAGCGCCAGGGCGAGCTGGCCCTCTACGCGTCGTGTCGGGGCCAGGAGGCTGCCCAGGTGGGCGCCGTGGCGTGTCTGCGCAAGACCGATTGGTTGTTCCCGCAGTACCGCGAGTTGGGTGCGTTCCTGGTCCGTGGCATCGCCCCGGCGCAGATGGGGGCGGTGTGGCGCGGATCCTGGCACGGCGGTCTGTCGTTCACCGACAAATGCTGCGCGCCGATCTCCATCCAGATCGGCACCCACGGGTTGCATGCCGTCGGCGCGGCGATGGCCGCCCAGCGGCTCGGTGAGAATTCGGTGACCGTCGCGTTCATGGGTGACGGCGCCACCTCCGAAGGCGACGCCCACGAAGCCCTGAATCTGGCCGCGGTGTTCGCGGTGCCCACGGTGTTCTTCATCCAGAACAACCAGTTCGCCATCTCCACCCCGGTCAGCCGACAGCACGCGGCAACGTCGTTGGCGCACCGAGCCGCCGGGTACGGCATGCCGGCGGTGCAGGTCGACGGTAACGACGTGCTGGCCTGTTACGCGGTGATGGCCGAGGCCGCGCAGCGCGCCCGCGATGGCGGTGGACCGACGTTCATCGAGGCGGTCACCTACCGGATGGGTCCGCACACCACCTCCGATGACCCCGGCCGGTACCGCGCCGACGCCGACGTCGAAATCTGGGCGGCACGCGATCCTCTCACCCGATACACCACGTACCTGCGGTCGGCCGGGATCCTCACCGATCGCCTGGCCGAGCGGGTGGTGACCAAGGCCGCGCGGATGCGCACCGACCTGCGCGACGCGTTGGTCGGCGCGCCCGATCCCGACATCGCCGAGGTGTTCGACGCCGTCTATCACGACATCACCCCCGAGCTGGCCCGCCAACGCGACGAGCTGCTCGTCGAACTGGGGAAGGAGTCCTGATGACCCAGATCATTGAGCGGGCGGCCTGGCACGGCGACGATCTGCCGGAGCCACGGACGTCGTTGCTGACCATGACCATGGCGCAGGCGATCAACCAGGGCCTGCACGACGCGATGGCCGCCGACGAACGGGTGCTGGTCTTCGGCGAGGACGTCGCCCGCCTGGGCGGGGTGTTCCGGGTGACCGACGGGCTGGCCGAAACCTACGGTCCACAAAGGTGTTTCGACACCCCACTGGCCGAGTCGGCGATCATCGGAATTGCGGTGGGGATGGCGGTACGCGGCTTCGTCCCGGTGCCGGAAATCCAGTTCGACGGCTTCTCCGCACCCGCATTCGACCAGATGGTCAGCCACCTGGCCAAGTACCGGACGCGCACCCACGGTGATATCGACATGCCGGTCACCGTGCGGATCCCGTCCTTCGGGGGTATCGGTGCGGTGGAACACCATTCGGAGTCCACCGAAAGTTACTGGTTGCACACCGCGGGTCTGAAGGTGGTGGTGCCGTCGACTCCCGAGGACGCGTATTGGCTACTGCGCCAGTCGATCACCTGCCGCGACCCGGTGATCTACCTGGAGCCCAAACGGCGGTACTGGACCAGGGGCACCGTCGACACCGAGATCCCGGCGCTGCCGTTCGGCCGCGCGGCGGTGCGCCGGCACGGCACGGACATCACCGTACTCACCTACGGCGGGCTGGTCGACACGGCCGCCAAGGCCGCCGAGATCGCCGCGGACCAGGGCACCAGCGTCGAAGTCGTCGACCTGCGCACCCTGAATCCGCTGGATTTCGAGACCATTGCGGAGTCGGTGCGGCACACCGGGCGGTGCGTGGTGATGCATGAGGGTCCGCGCACCTTGGGCTTCGGGGCCGAACTGGCGGCCCGGATCTCCGAGGAGCTGTTCTACGACCTGGAGGCACCCGTGTTGCGAGCCACCGGATTCGACACCCCCTACCCGCCCGCCCGGCTGGAAAAGCTGTGGCTGCCCGGCGTGGATCGACTGCTGGACTGCATCGAGAAAGCGATGACCCAGTGAACGATCCGCAGATGTTCGAGTTCCGGGTACCCGACCTCGGCGAAGGCCTCGAGGAGGCCACCATCACCGGTTGGTCGGTTGCCGTCGGGGACTCGGTCGAGCTGAACCAGGTGCTGTGCACGCTGGAGACCAACAAAGCCGAGGTCGAAATCCCCAGCCCGTATGGGGGTCGGATCGCCGAACTCGGCGGCGACGTCGGGCAGACACTTCCGGTCGGTGCGGTGCTGGTACGGATCGCCGCAAGTTCAGTCCTGGGCGAGCGGAGCGACGGGGGAGTATCCGGCGGCGAGCGGAGCGACGGGGGAGTATCCGGCGGCGAGCGAAGCGATGGGGCATCACCTGCGGTGCTGGTCGGTTACGGCGCCGATGACCGGATGGACGGGTCCCGCCGCACGCGGGCCAAGCCGTCCACTCGGAAACTGGCCCGGGACACCGGGGTGGACCTGACCGCGGTGGCACCGACCGGGGCGGACGGCATCGTCACCCGCGAGGACGTGCTGGCCGCATCGGCCACCGCGGACATGACGGCGCTCAGTGGCGTGCACGCCGAAATGGCCAAGAGAATGGTGTTGTCGCGCAGTAGAATTCCGGATGCTCATGCCACCGTCGTGGTGGACGGGACGGCCTTGCTACGGCTTGCCGGGCGGCTGCAGATCACGCCGTTCGTGCTGACGCTGCGCCTGCTGACGCTGGCACTGCTGCATCACCCACTGCTGAACTCGACCTGGGTGGACACCGTCGAAGGCCCTCGGATACACAAGCATTCGTCGGTGCATCTGGGTGTCGGGGTGGCCACCCCGCGTGGCTTGCTGGTGCCGGTGGTCGTCGATGCGCAGTCGCGCACCACGCGGTCGCTTGCCGCCGAGGTGGTCCGCCTGGTCGACGGGGCGCGCGGCGGCGGCCTGCGTCCGGCCGAGTTGATGGGTTCGACATTCACGGTGTCGAACTTCGGTGCGCTCGGCCTGGACGAAGGTGTCCCGGTGATCAATTATCCGGAGGCCGCGATCCTGGGCGTGGGTTCGCTGAAGCAGCGGGCCGTGGTGGTCGACGAAGCCGTGCTCGCGTGCCCGACCATGTCGCTGACGTGTGCGTTCGACCATCGGATCGCCGACGGTGCTCAGGTGGCCGAATTCCTCTGTGAGCTCAGGGATCTGATCGAGACGCCGGAACTGGCGCTGCTGGATGCGTGACTAGCGGTTCTTCGCGGCGGCGAGCCTGCTCTGGAACTCCGGTGACTCGATCGAGCGTGCCTGCGGTGTGATCTCGATGTCGACCGCCAATGCGTGTTGCTCGTTGTCGAGAAAGCCGGGGTTCGCGGTGGCGCGCATCGACTTCTTGGTGGCCAGCACCACCTCGCGCGGTGCGCCGGCCGGCCCGGCCGCGAGTTGGCGGGCAGCCGCCACCGGGTCGTCGGCCACCTCGAGGGCCAGACCGAACCGGACCGCGTCCTGGGCATCGAAGCGTTTGCCGAAAAGCAATGCGGCACGGGCAACTTGGGGTCCGACGCCGCGTTGCAACATCCAGGTGGCGCCGCCGCCGGGATGGATCCCGAGCTTCTGGAAGCGCGGGTCGAACAGTGCCGCGGGTCCGGCGATGCGCACATCTGCGGCGAGCGCCAGGTTGAGGCCGGCGCCGACGGCTGCGCCGTTGACGGCGGCGATCGTGGGCAGCGCACAGTTGGCGACCGCGAGGAAACCGTCGTAGATCACCCGGAGCCCGTCTTCGGCGGCCGCACCCAACGCGGTCAGGTCCGCGCCCGCGCAGAAGGCCTTGCCTGCACCGGTCACGATCACCGCGTGCACGCCGGGGTCAGCCTCGGCGGCATCGATGGCGGAGCGCAGGGCACGCGAGATGTCGGCGGTCACCGCGTTGCGACGGTCGGGGTCGTTGACGGTGATGGTGGCGACGCGGTCGGTGACGTCGATGAGCACGAGATCGGACATGGGCTCAGGCTACGACCGGGGGTGGCCGGTGGCCTCAACCCGGGGCGAGTAGTCGCTGCCAGGTGTTCCCCGGCTCTGTCACAGCCGCGGCTCGCCTTCGTATCGGATCGATAACCGTCGAATCTGTCGAACACGGAAATTACACAGCTGGGACTTACCTTCACTCTGACTCGGGCGTCAATAAGCACTTGGGGAGAACATGCGTAGTAAGTCGAATCGGCTGGCCGTCAGCATCGTCGCGACGGTCGCGTTGTGCACACCTGCGGTCGCGCTCAGCGCGACGGCGGATGCGCAACCGGTGTTCAAGACGAGTCCAGGTGTGCCCTGTGTCGGCATGGTGCAGCAGGCCGCCGCCACCCCTCCTGATGCCGGCCATGCGATGACCGGTCTGGCGGCGCCGTTCACCGGTGCCGGTACCCCGCCGGTCGTCATCCCGCCGGCTGGTGCTGCCAACGGTGTGGCCGGCGCGGTTCCGGTCGCCGGTGCTGCAGGTGGCGGCGCGGGTGCCGCCGGTGGTGGTGCTGCCGGTGCTGGTGCGCCGGTGGTGATCCCGCCGGCTGGTGCTGCCAACGGTGTGGCCGGCGCGG
The DNA here is from genome assembly GCF_054404835.1 of Mycobacterium sp. BMJ-28. Classification (NCBI taxonomy): domain Bacteria; kingdom Bacillati; phylum Actinomycetota; class Actinomycetes; order Mycobacteriales; family Mycobacteriaceae; genus Mycobacterium; species Mycobacterium sp. BMJ-28. Next base: position 1,884,492 of record NZ_CM136783.1, read on the forward strand.
TTCCGGTGGCCGGTGCTGCAGGTGGCGGCGCGGGCGGAGCAGGTGGTGCCGGCGCCCCGGTCGGTCTTGCCGCGGGTGCGCCCGCGGCTGGTGGAGCTCCGATTGCCGCGGCGGCGCCGCTGGCCGAAGGTACCGGTCTCCCTGCCGGCGCGCCGATCGCCGATGCGGCCGGATTTCCGGCGGGGGCCGTGAGCCCTGCCGGCGGCGCGGGCGCGTTCGGTGGCGCCGAAGGTGGCGGTGACGCGGCGGCCGGTGCGCTCAACGGTGAGGTGTTGCAGGCGGCAGCGATCGCCGGTGGCCCGGTCGGCGCTCCAGTCGCCGACGCAGCCGGGGTGGCCGGCGCTCCGATCGCCGACGCTGCGGCGGTGGCGCCCGCCGCGGGTGCGGCCGGCGCGCCCGTTGCCGAGGCGATGGTGCCCGCGGCGGTGGGTGGTGAAGCAGTCGCGCCGGCCGCGGCGGTGATCGGTGGCGAAGGCGCCGGCGGTGCGGCGGGTGGTGGCGGTGCGGCCGCGCCGGCGGCCGTGGTCGGTGCAGGAGAAGGCGGGGGCGGTGGTGGCGCAGTTGGTGCAGGCGGTGCCGGAGGTGGCGCAGCTGGTGCCGGCGGCGGTGCTGCGGGGGGTGGTGGTGGCGCGGTCGAGGGTGCAGCGGTACCCGCTGCCGCGGTCGTCGAAGGCGGTGGCGGTGGCGGTGGCGGTGCGGCAGGTGGCGGTGTAGCCGGTGGTGGTGCGACCGGTGGCGGATCCGTGGGTGCCGTCACGGTGCCCGCCGAGGTGGCGGTGGTGGTACCTCCCGTCGAGGTCGCCGCCCCGCCGGTGGAGATTTCGGCGCCTCCGGTTGAAGTGGCAGCGCCGGCTGTGCAGGTTGGCGGCGGCGCGCCAGGAGCTGCGGCCGCCGCCGTTCCGGCGGCCATTGCCGCGGCGGTGCCCGGTGCCGTTGCCGGCGGTGTCGCGGGTGGTGCTGCGGGCGCTGCCGGAGGTGCTGTTGCAGGAGGCGCTGCGGGAGCGGGCACGGGAGCCGCGATTGCGGCTGCGCCGCTGGCTGCTGCAGCTGCCGGAGCTACGGGTGCGGGTGTACCGGCCGTCGCGGTGGGTGGCGAGAGTGTCGCTGCGCCGGCGGTCGTTGCTGCGCCGATCGAAGCCGCGGCGGGTGTTCCGGCCGTGGGTGGTGGCGGTGCTGCCGGTGGTGCCGGCGGTGGCGGAGCAGCCGGCGGTGCGGGCGCTGGTGGTGCGGGCGCTGGTGGTGCCGGTGCGGGTGGCGAAGCGGCGGCCGCCGGCGGTGCTGGTGCGGGTGGCGGTGCGGGTGCCGGTGGGGCCGGCGGCGGAGCTGGTGGTGAAGGTGCCGGTGCTGCGGGTGCCGGCGGCGGAGCGGGTGGAGGTGCCGCGGGTGGTGGTGCCGGCGCAGGAGGTGCGGGCGGTGGCGGTGCAGGCGGTGCAGGCGGCGGCGCACCGGTAGCGGCGGCCGCGGGTGCGCCCGCCGGCGCGGGCGCACCGATCGTGGGCGACATGCCGGCCGGGGCCGCAGCTCCCGCTGACGCGGGTGCACCGGTGATGCTGGACTCTGGCCTGGTCGGTCCGCTCATGGCGACAACGGGACTCAATTCGGCCACCGTGTCCGAGGCCGCCGTCGGCGCGCCCGGTGCGGGCGCCGGCGCTCCGGCGGCCGGTGTGATCGATGCGGCCGCCGCGGCAGTCGGCCCCGCGGGGCCGGCCGTAGGCGCCGTGCAAGATGCCGCGGCGATCGCCATCCCCGGCGGCGCCGGTGCACCGGCAGCTGCGGTGGGCGGTGGCGAAGCGGCAGTGCCCGCGGCGGCCATCGTCGGCGGTGAAGGTGGTGCCGGTGGCGGCGGCGGCGCGGCAGGTGGTGGTGCCGGAGGAGACGGTGCGGCTGCAGGTGGTGCCGGCGGTGGCGGTGGTGCCGGAGCGGGTGGCGGCGGCGCTGCCGGTGGTGCCGGAGCCGGTGCCGCGGGTGCCGGCGGTGGTGGCGGTGGTGCCGGAGCCGGCGGTGCGGGTGGAGCGGGTGCGGGCGGTGGAGCCGCCGGTGGTGGTGGCGGCGCGGGTGCCGGTGGTGGTGGCGCGGGTGCGGTAGGTGCCGGTGGTGGCGGCGGAGGCGCATCCGGTGGACTGAGTACGGGCGCGGTGGGCCCCCTGATGGCCAGCACCGGTGCCTTGGGAGCGGTGCAGACCGTGACCGCCCCAGCGGTCAGCGCCGGCGGGGCCGGCGGTGCGGCTCCGGCCGGTGTGCTGGCCGCGCTGCCGGGTGCCATGGTCGCCGGGGCGGTACCCGGTGCGATCGCGGGTGCGGTGCCCGGAGCGGTCGCCGGCGCGATTCCCGGTGCGATCGCGGGTGCGGTGCCCGGTCTGCTCATGGCGCCGATGGCTGGCGCCGCCGGGTTGATGGCCGATCTGGTGCCGCAGCCGTCGCTGGCCCCGCCGACCGGAACCGGGGGCCTGACCGGATTTCTGCCGACACCTCAGCTGACCATGCCCGCGCTCAGCGGACTGGGAGTTCCGATTCCGACTCAGGTCTCGATGCCGACCGACATGGTCTGCGAAGGGCTCGGATGGTCGGCCTCCACGCCGGGGACGACGGGCACGACGGGTCTGAGCATCATGCCCGACGCGGCCGGCGCGATCCGGCACGACCGCTGGTGAGTTCGGGTCAGCAGTTGGTCCAGCGCAGCAGGTAGCGGTAGTACAACCCACGCCGCACCGATGCGCCGGGCAGCACCTGTGCTGCGGTACGCCGGATCTCGCTCAAGGATTCGCGGGGCTCGGCGACCACCACACCGATGTCGCGGGTCTCGCTGTGCACGAGCCCCGCGATCCGCACGACGGGAACCACCATCGCTGAGAACACCCAGTCCGCCACCGAGTGATTGGCGGCCACTCCCACCACGGCAAGGGTGCCGTGTGGCTGAACGAGACTGCGTGCCTTGGTCAGCGATGCGTGCAGATCCATGTGGTGCAGACTGGCCACGAAGGTGACGACGTCGAACCGCTGCCCGCCGGGATCGAAGGTCTCGAACGACGACTCTGCCACCGTCACGTTCGGGAGATGCCCGACACGCGCCACGGCACGGCGCACCGCCGCGGCGTCAGGATCGATGGCCGTCACCGTCCGGGACACCGGCGCCAGTCGCTGCGCCAGCAGCCCTTCACCGCAACCGACGTCGAGCACGTCCCCGGCGCGTTCGGCGGCGATCCGCACCAGCCGGTGGTGATACGCGGCGTTGTGATTCCAGTAGCCGTGCTCAGGCACGGGCCCGCCGATCCGGGGGCACCGCGGCCAGCAACGCGCGGGTGTACTCATGCTCGGGGCGGGCGAAAAGATCCACGGCCGGCCGGTATTCGACCATCTCGCCGGCGCGCAGCACCAACACATCGTGGCTCAGTCGCTCGATGACCGCCAGGTCGTGACCGATGAACAGGTAGGTCAATCCCAGATCGCGCTGCAGCCCGAGCAGCAGGTCCAGCACGGTGGCCTGCACCGACACATCCAGCGATGCGGTGGCCTCATCCAGGATCAGCAACTCGGGTTGCACCGCCAGCGCCCGGGCGATATTCACCCGCTGACGCTGCCCGCCGGACAGCTCGTGCGGGTAACGGGAAGCGAACGACGCCGACAGTCCGACGGAATCGAGTAACTCGGCGACGCGGGCGGCCCGCTCCTTGCGGTCGGCGGCCGGCCGGTGCACGACGAGCGGCTCGGCGATCGAAACCCCGACCGGCATACGCGGATCCAGCGATACGAACGGGTCTTGCAGCACCAGGCTGATCCGTCGCCGCAGGGCCTTCTGCCTGCGGCCGCGCACGTGCAGCACGTCGGTGCCGTCCAGCAACGCGCTGCCCGAGTCAGGGCTGATCTGTCCGGTGAGTGCGGCGGCGACGGTGGATTTCCCCGAACCCGACTCACCCACCAGTCCGAGGGTGCTGCCACGGCGGATGCCGAAGGACAGATTCTTCACCGCGTGCACCACCGATCGGCCCGCCGGGGTGGTCACCGCGAATCGGACGTCGAGGCCGTCGACCTGCAGCAGCGGCTCCGCCGCCGTGGGTGCCGGAGGCGGCCCACTGCCGTCCAATACCGGACGGGCACTGAGCAATTCGCGGGTGTACGCCGCGCCGGGGTGATCGAAAATCCCGTCGACGGTGGCCTGTTCGACCACCGATCCGTCGCGCAGCACCGTGACCGTGTCGGCCACCTCGCCGATCACCCCGAGGTCATGGCTGATCCACACCACCGCGGTCCCGAAATCGCGCTGCAATTCTCGGATCAGCGTGATGATCTGCGCCTGCGTGGTGACATCCAGGGCGGTGGTGGGCTCGTCGGCGATCAGCAGTGCCGGGTCGCAGGCCAGCGCGATCGCGACCATCACCCGTTGACGTTGCCCACCGGAGAGTTGATGCGGGTAGCTGTGCAGCCGGTTCTCGGGTTCGGGCAATCCCACGGCTTCGAGGAGTTCCAGTGCCCGCCCGCGGGCCTGCCTGCGGGTCTGGTGTTTGTGGGTCTCCAGCGATTCGGTGATCTGCCTCTCGATGGTCAGCAGCGGGTTCAGCGAGGTTCCGGGGTCCTGGAACACGAAGCCGATCCGGCCGCCGTGCACCTGGCGCAGTGTCTTGGCCGAGGCGCCGATGAGTTCCTGTTGTCCGGCAAGGACACTGGAGCCGCTGACCACCGCCCCCGGCGCATCCAGCAGGCCGGTGGCAGCCAGCGCCGTCATCGACTTGCCCGAGCCGGATTCACCGACGATGCCCAGGGTCTGCTCACGCTCGACATTCATGGACACTCGGCGCACGATCTCCTTGCGGCCGATCCGGACGGCCAGATCTTCGACCGCGAGCACGGGTTCGGTCATCGGCGCACCCGCGACTCGATCATGGTGCGCTGCTTGGGATCCAGCACGTCCCGCAGACCGTCCCCGAGCAGATTGCAGGCCAGCACGATGACGAAGATGGCGGCCCCGGGGAACACCGCCATCCACCATGCCAGCGTCACGAAGCCCTGCGAGTCGAAGATCATCCGGCCCAGCGAGGGTTGCGGTGGTTGCAGTCCCAGACCGAGAAAGGACAGGGCGGCCTCGGACAGGATGGCGAAGGCCAGCGACAGCGACGTCTGCACGATGAGCGGACCGGTGATGTTGGGCAGAATGTGCCGGGCCAGGATGTAACCGGAGCCGGTGCCAATGGTGCGCGACACCGCCACATACGGCTCCACCCGGACCGACAACGTGCTCGCGCGCGCCACCCGCGCGAAGATCGGCGTGTAGACGATGCCGATCGCCAAAATCGTTGTGGTGAGACCAGGCCCGAGGATGGCGACGATCGCCAGCGCTAGCAGCAGCACCGGAAACGCGAACATCACGTCGACGACGCGCATCACCACGGTGTCCGGCCAGCCGCCGCGATAGCCGGCGAGCACGCCCAGCGTGACCCCGACGACGGCCGCGAACGCCACGCTGATGACAGCCACCTCCATCGACGCCTGCACCGCGACCAGGACCCTGGACAACACGTCCCGGCCCAATTCGTCGGTGCCCAGCCAATGCGCGGCACTCGGCGGGCGCAACGCCTGCGGGACGTCGACGTCGTTGACCCCGTAGGGCGTGAGCCAGGAGGCGGTCAGCGCGATCGCGACGACGGCGACCAGGACCAGCGCACTGAGTACGGTGACGGGGTTGCCGGCCAGCAGCCGCCAGGCCCTGATCCGCGCGTCGGGCAGCTGATCGGTCATGACAATCGGATCCTCGGGTCGACGACCGCGTACAGCACGTCGACGAGCAGGTTGACCGCCAGGAACAGCACGGCGATCAGCAGCACCGCGCCCTGGATCACCGGGTAGTCGCGGGCGGCCACCGAGTTGTAGACCAGCCGGCCCAGGCCCGGCCACGCGAACACCACCTCGACTACGATCACACCGCCGAGGATGGTGGCCAACTGGATCCCGGTGATGGTGAGAATCGGGACCAGCGCGTTGCGCACGGTGTGGCGCATCGTCACCGTCCGCGGTGGAAGGCCTTTCGAGCGTGCGGTGCGGACATAAGCCATGCCGGTCACCTCCAGAACGGCCGAGCGGACGTAGCGGGTCATGATCGCCGCGGCCACCAGGCCGACTGTCAGTCCCGGCAGGACGACGTGCCGCAGCCAACCGCCGGGATCCTCGAACAGTGGCCGGTAACCCGAGGTCGGCAACCAGCCCAGCACGGTGGAGAACAGCGAGATGAGCAGGATGCCGAGCCAGAAGTCCGGAATCGAGACACCGAACTGGCTTGTGACGCGGACGATCGCGTCGCTGATCCGCCCTTCGCGCAACGCCGCGTAGATGCCGGCGGGTAATGCGATCAGCAGCGCCAGGACGATGCCGACGAATGCCAGGGACACGGTGGCGGGTAACCGCTCCAGCAGCACTTCGGTGACCGGGTCGCCGTTACGGAAGCTGACGCCGAGGTTTCCGGTGGCGGCATGGCCGAGGTAGCCGGCGAATTGGCGCAGCAGCGGCTGGTCCAGCCCGCTGGCCTGACGAAGCGCCTGGTACGCCTCGGGGGTGTACCGGGTTCCGAGCGCAATCCGGACCGGGTCGCCGGGAACCAGGTGTACCAGGGCGAACACCACGACGAGCACCCCGACCAGGACGACCAGCGAGTAGGCCAGCCGGCGCGCCAGGAACTTCAGCACGGTCACCTGTTCTCACCGCCGAGGTTCAGCACGGCATCGCGGAACCGGATTGCCTTGTCGCGGCGGGCCTCGTATCCGGTGAGGTTCGGCGACCAGGCCTGGATGACCGCCGGGTTGTACAGGTAGAGGTAACTCACCTCGTCGGCGATGAGCGTCGCCGCTTGTGCGTAATCCTGTTGGCGCACACGTTGATCGGTCTGGGTGCGGCCCGCGTCGAGTAGCTTGTCGACGCGTGGGTCGGAGAACTTCTGGGCGTTGTTGGCGCCGCCGGTGTGGTGCTGGGCGTAGTAGAAGTCGTCGGGGTCGATATTGCCGAGCCAGCCCATCATCAGCATGTCGAAGTGCCCGCTGTTCTGTTCGTCGAGCCAGGTGGCGAAGTCGACGGTACGAATGTTGACCGTGATGCCAAGGGGCGCAAGGTTGTCGGCGATCACCTGGGCCGCGGTCACGGTCTGCGGGTACTCGCTGGTGACCAGCAGGTCCATGGACTTCGGCGCCGCCCCCGACTGCCGCAACAACCCCCGGGCCTTGTCGAGGTCCCGCCGGTAGCGGTCGTACGGTACGAACCACGTATTGCCTTCGGGGACGGCCAGCTGATTGGCCTTGGCGGTGCCGTAACTGGTGGCCTGCACGATCGACGGCCGGTCGATGGCGTACCCGATGGCCTGGCGTACCCGCACATCGTTCCACGGCGCGCGGGCCTGGTTCAGCGCCAGGTACCAATAGTCGTTGCTGGGTGTCACCGCCAGCCGCAGCGAGTCGTCATTGCGCAGTTGGGCGACGCGCTGAGCCGGAACGGTGTCGGTCCAATCGATTTCACCGGCTTGCAGCGCCGACAGTGCCGTCGAGGGCTCGCCGATGAACCGGAACGTCACGCCGGGGATCTTCGGGGCGCCGCCCCAGTATCGCGGGTTGGCCCGCAATGTGATCGAGTCACCGCTCTTCTGGCCGACGAAGGCGAACGGCCCGGTGCCGACGGGGTGAGTGGCGATCTGGCCGTCTTCGACGTTGCGCCGCTGCACGATCGCCATCCCTTTGAATCCGCCGAGATTGGTCAGCAGGTTGGGGGTGGGCCGGGCCACCGCGATGCGCACCGTGTGCTCATCGGGGGCACTGACATCGGTGACGGCGCTGAACTTGTCGGCGTTGGCGAGCTTGCCGTCGATGATCCGGCGGTAGGAGTAGACGACGTCGGCGGCCGTCAGCGGGCTGCCGTCGTGGAAGGTCACGCCGGGACGCAGATGAAACGTCCACACCAACTGGTCCGGCGATGTGTCCCAGGACTGCGCAAGGGCCGGGCGCATGGTGAGGTCCGCGCCGGGTTCGACGAGGGTGTCGAAGACGTTTTCGAGCACCTCGAAGGAGAAGTACGCACTCGTCTTCTGGGGATCCAATTGGTCGGGTTCACCGGAGATCGCCGCGATCAGGTTGCCGGCGTCCTGACCCAGATCGACACGCTGACCGGGTGCGCAGGCCGCGGAAGCGAGAACCACGACGGCGGCGAGCGCGGCCGCTACCAGTCGCATATCCATCACTTTCCGGTGAGGCCGGCCCGGCTTGGGCGTTCGGCACAAGATCACCCCCCGTCGTACCCACTTCGGACCGCGTCTACACCTCCCGGGTGATCGGTCCAGGTCAACACGCTGGGGACCGGTTGTGAAGCTGCTGTGCGGGCCGCGGTGCGCGAGCGCGGGCGGCTAGCCTGCTGGGGTCGGTCAGTGGGAGGAATTCGAAGATGATGAGCGTGCGCGGCGATCAGTTGGCCATGCGCCGCCGGCTGGAGGACCGTTACCGCAGGCTGGCCGAGGTTCGGCAACTGCGGCTGGTGGCCGCCGTCGTCGCCCGGTTCACCGAGATCGACGGCGGCACGCTGGGCGCGGTGGTGTCGGTCCAGTTGTTCACCACCGTCATCCCGTTGATGATCCTGGGCTTCAGTTACCTCACCGGGTTCGCCGACAATGCCAGCCCGGGTACCGCCGTCAGTCGGCAGCTCGGATTGGTGTCACCGATGACCGAGCATGTCCGCGCCGTGTTCGGCAAGGCGTCGGGGCTGCGATCCAGTTGGACGTTCATCGGTGTGGCAGGGTTCCTGGTGTGGGGCATCCCGATGTCGATGACCATCGCCGGTATCTTCGCAAAGGCTTGGCGCCGTGACCAGTTGGGCTGGGCGGCCAGACTCGGGCGCGGCGCGCTGTGGTTCGCCCTGTACCTGGCGGTGCTCATCATTCGTGAACGCATCGCGTTCGGCGGTCATCACCACATGGGTTTGCGCACGCTACGTTTCGTGGCTTCGCTGGTGCCGGTGTGGATCTTCTGGACCGTCACGCCGGCGCTACTGGTGCGCGACGGCTGGCGAGGGCGCAAGTACCTGATCCTGGCCGGTCTGGCCGGCGTGCTGATCGACGGCACGGTGGTGCCGCTCGCGGCCCGAATGTTCTTCCCGCCGTTGCTGGCTGGATGGGACGAGTTCGGCCCGATCGGTGTGGCGATGGCCCTGCTCACCTGGTGTGGTGTGATCGGCACCGGCTGGGTGCTGACGGCGTGTGTGGGTGCGGTGTTGTGGGAGCGCAACGCCCCGGCTCAGACCGTCGTCGAATCCGAAACCGACCGAGAAAGCACCGCGTCCTGAATCGGGCTCACTTGTGGTGTGAGCCGGTGCCGTCGTGAGTGGTGGTTTCCTTGTCGGTGTTCGCGGCGGGCGGTCGTGGAGTGACGTTCTTGACCAGGTTGTGCACGGCGTGCCGCAGGTTCGACGCCGCGTCGCGCACCGGGTTGGACGGGGCGTGTTTGGCGGTGGGGCCGTTGGGTGCTCCAGCCGGGGTGTCCGCATCGACGGAGGTCGTCGCTTTGGGCGCGGTGACCGGCGCGGTGGTCTTCTTCGGTGGGGCGGCAGTCAGCGCCTTCGGGGTGGGTGCTTCGGCGGCAACGGTTTTCGCCGTGACCGGTTTGGTGGTGAGAGGCTGCGTCGCTGCGGCGCCACGGACGTCGTCGACCGCCTTCACGACCGCTTGGGCGACGACCTTGCCCGCCGCGACCACCACACCGGCCGCCGTCCTGATTCCGGCCGCCAGCGCCCGGACCGGGTTGCCGGTCTTGGCGAGTTCCTGCGCTATCGCGTCGGGTACCTGGAACGCACCGGCCAGCACGTCGTTGAAGGCCGGGAAGATCACGGCTGCAACGACATTGATGGCGCCTACCACCGCGACCTGGAAGACCCCACGGGGCATCACCGTCGGCGTCGGATTGGGCACGAACGGAAGGTTGAGCGCGTCGTAGGTGTCCTGGCGCGCCTTCTGCAACGCCGCCGCGATTCCGGGCAGGCCGCCCTGGACGGCGGGCAGCACGTTGAGCAGGCCGACCACACCGACCTCGAACGCGTTGAGGGCCCGCTGCGCGGGGATGGCGGCGTCGGCGTCGATGGCCTTCTGCGCGGCGGCGTCGGTCGGTCCGGTGACCGATGCCGCCGCGGCGCCGATCGCCTTGAGCAGGTCACCGGCGGACAGCGCGGCCAGGAATGTCCCGGGCGCCTGCAGGGTGGTGGTCACCGCTGTCACGCCGGTCTGCGCCAGCAGGGGACAGATGATCGAGCAGTAGACGGTCTGGTTGTGCAGGAAGCTGGTGATCAGCCCGCCGGGGGGTACCGACGAGGCCGCGAGCCGCACCTCATGGGCGACGGTCGGCAGTGCCGGAGCCGCGGTGACCGGGGAGAGCGGCGCGACGACCACCGCGGTCGCCGCGACGGCGGCCATACCGGTGGTGATGAATTCGGTGCGCAGGTTGATGGATCGCTGCATGGTGGTTGGCCCCCTGGGTGTGGTGCGGTGATGTAGGGGACACGGTGCGCGGGCGCCGCGGGTTCAACGTCGGGACGAGCGACGCGACGGGATATCCGCCGCGGTCAGGAAGCCTGGGTGACCGGCGGAACCTTCCACGTGCCGTCGATGATCGAAGGTGGGGTCTCCTGCGGCCAGTACATGCGCAGCATCAGCACGAACGCACCCTTGGGCGCAGGCAGCCAGTTTGCGGTGTTGCTCGGCGGGTCGGCCTGGATGAGCAGGTCCACGGATCCGTCGGGATTGGTGGTCAGGTTGTCCCGCTGGCTCAGCGTGTACCGGTTGAGCGGGTTGTCCACGAAGAAGTAGTCCGCGTCGTACATCGTCAACGACCAGAACCCCTTCACCGGCGGCAACTGTCCCTTGTCGAAATGCATCACGTACTTGTTGGCCCCGGTGTACTTGACTTGCTGGCTCGGTCCCTCCGAGGTCGGGTACACGGCGTCCTGCGGCAGGTTTGCGCCCAGGCCGATAGCGGTGATGTAGGCACGCTGCAGGTAGTTGGTGCCGTAGGTGCCGGTCTTGGTGGTGAACATCCAGCCGTTCTGGAAGGTGTTGTCACCCGCGGCGATCCCGTCCTTGGCCCAGGCCATGATCTTGCCCTGGGCCGCCTTCGGGGCGTCGGCGATCGCCGAGGCGACCCCCGGATCCAGTTTCGCCGCGTCGAAAGCCTGTCCGGGCACGATGCCGAGCTTGGCCAGCGTCTGCACCATGGGAGCATCGGCGGCGGTCGGTGGATTGGTCTTCAGCAGATCGGCGAATGTGCGGAAGTAGTCGGCGCCCGTCAGCGCATTGACCTGTTCGCGTACCGCGGTCTTGGTGTCCACCGCGGGATCGACCTCGCCGGGTGCGGCGGTATACGGCTTACCGTAGGCCGACAATGGCACCGCGGTGATCTTGTCCTGCAGGGCGTGCACAGCCGCGTAGTCCTCCGGGGTCCCGGTGCAGAAGATGCGGCCCAGCAGCCAGACCATCGCCGTCGCCGACTTGTATTCGGTGACGCCAGGGGGGAGTGTCCCGGACCAACCCGGACCGGTGATGGCGAAGGTCTGAGCCTTGCCGCCGGTGGTGCGCTTTCCCGGTGACGCGAACACGTCGGTCCACCCGTTGAGCATCGGCAAGAGGAAGTACCGGTCGCCCATATCGGGCACGCTGACGATCCAGGGTTCCTTCGCGACGTCGAACCAGGCCTGCGTGTAGAGGGTGTCCGCGTTGGGTGCGGTGACGGCCCGGAACTGCGCGTTGGGGTATTCGCGCATCCGCACGAACTGCCCCATGGGTGCTGCGGTGCCCTGAGGTTCGACGGTATTCGTCAGGACCCGCCGGGTGTACTCCATGGTGACGAGGGGATAGGCGTACGTGTAGGCGTCCTGCGCCGCGGCTGCGAGATCGCCGCCGGGGGCCGCGGCGTCCGTCGAGGTCGACGGTGCAGGGGATTCCTTCTTTCCGCCGCACGCGACCACCATCGCGATGATCACTGCCAACCCCGTCAGCCCTGCCAGTCCGCGCGCAACCCTGTTCACCGAGTCACTATGACCCGACACGCCGCCGTGCGCCTTGACTTCAGCGGACATGTTTTTGATCTTTGGAGACATGGAGTTGATCATGGCGTCGTCGTTGACGGGCTACCGGGAGCTCGTCGGTGAACTGGGGGGCGACGCCGGCGCGCTGTTGCGGGACAGCGGTATCCGCCCCGAGGACAGCGGCCGCACCGACGTGTTCGTCTCGCTGCGCAGCGCGGTCAACGCCATGGAGCGGGCCGCATCGGCCACCGGTGCGGCGGATTTCGGGCGGCAGTTGGCGCTGCGCCAGAGCATGGACGTTTTTGGACCGGTCGGGGTTGCGGCGCGCACGGCCGCGACCGTCGCGGAGGTCTTCCTCATCTTCGACAAGTTCGTCGCCGCGTACAGCCCCGGCATCGCGATCGACGTACGATCCGGCTTCGTCGACTGGACGCTGCGTCTCGATCCGCTTCCCGCTCATCCGCAGACAATCGAGTTGTCGCTCGGACTGATCCTCGGTGTGCTGCGGCGCTTCCTCGGCACCGATTACTCGCCCGTGGAGATCCATATCCCGCATCGCCGGCTGACGGGCGAAGCCGACTATCGCCGCTACTACGGGTGTGCACTGCGCGACGAGGCCACCTCATCCGGCTTTCGGATCGATCCGGCCGACCTGGCCCGTCCGGTGGACCGCGACGCGCTGGCGCATCACTACCTCACCGGCTACCTCGGCGACTCCTTGGCCGCGCGCGAGGTGTCCGCGGTCCGATCCGTGGCCGATACCGTCGGCCGGATGCTGCCGTCGGGAGCGGTGACGGTCGAGTTCGTCGCACAGCAATTCGGCATGCACCCCAAGGCCTTACAGCGGCGTCTCGCCGCCGAAGGGGCTACCTTCGCCGCCGTGGTGGACGGGGTTCGCCGGGTGACCGCCGAACGCTATCTGCGTGACACCGAGATGAGCCTGCTGCACCTGAGCCGGCACCTCGGCTACGCCGAGCAGGGTGTTCTGACCAGGGCTTGCCGGCGGTGGTTCGGCGCGTCGCCGCTGGCGTACCGGCGCAAGCTGCGCGAGCAGCTGTAGGTCAGACGTCGCTGGTGGCGTAGCGCGTCTTCACCGGCGGTGCGGCCACCAGCTCCGGCACCTCGGTCAGCTTGCCCTCGCCGGCGCGGAAGGCCCGGTAGGCCTCGTCGGCCTCGACGGACTCCCACAGTTCGTAGATCACCCAGTGGCCTTCGTCGGCTTCGTCGACCAGCACATCGGTGCGGATGTTGCCGGGGAATGCCCGGGTGTCCTTGAGCGCGCGGCCGAACACTTCCCGCGCGGCTGCCACAGATTCGGGCTTGAACTTCAATTCGAGAATCACGGTGACCGACATGCCCGCCAACATACCGCCGGTGCCCGAAACCGATGCGTCAGAGGCGGCGCAAGGTGATGACGGTGACGTCGTCCTCGGTGTCGGTCGGCGCCACCGCCGCCGAGATCCGGGACGCGGACATCTCACCGGTACCGCCGAGCATCCGGCCCAGGCCGGCCAGGCCGTCGTCGATCGTCGAACCACGGCGCTCCACCAGGCCGTCGGAGAACATCACCAGCCCGTGGCCGCGTTCGAGGGCGAAGCTGCTCGCGCGGTACGCGGCGCCGCGCACACCGATCGGCGGGGACAACGCGATCGGCACCTGGGCGATCCCGGCGCCGGTCTGAAAGGGCATCAGGTGTCCGGCCGATGCCGCCTCCACATGCCCGGAACCCAGCTCGATCCGAGCGGCGATCACGGTGGCGAACGCGCGCGGCATCAGGTGCAGGCAGAAGGCGTTCAGCTGGTCCAACGCCGCTGCCGGGTTGGCGCCGGCAAACAGTTGGGAGCGCAACGCATTTCGCATCTGCGCCATGGCGCCCGCCGCGGCCGTGCCATGCCCGGCGACGTCACCGACCAGGACCACCAGCCGCCCGTCGGGCAGCGTGAACGCGTCGTACCAATCGCCGCCCACCCGCCCACCCGCCGCCGGCCGGTAGTCCGCAGACAGCTCCCAACCCCGGATCGCCGGAATGGATGTGGGCAGCAGATTGCGCTGCAGCACCTCGGCCACCCGCAGGGCGCTGCGGGTGCGCCGGTACAGCTCTTCGACGAGGTTGCGCCGCAACGCTTCGGCGAATTCGACGTGCAGCGGCGCCCACGGCGCACTGCACTTGTCGACGACTTCGCGCCACCGTTCGAAGGATTTGCGCGGACTGAGCCGAACTCCGTCGCCCTCCTGCACGGCGATCGCCTTATTGTGCGGATCACCGCCCCAATCCACCGCGCGCAGCGCCTCGTCCCGGAACCAGATGACGTACTGCCCGTCGGGCAGATTGAGCGCGAGTGCACCTGCGGCGACCTTGGGATCCAGATCCAGGGCCGGCAGTTCGCGGGCCAGGCTCTCGGTGGCGACGACCTCGTCGGCCGCCGAACGGGCCCAGGCTGCCACGGCCGTCACGACCTCGGCCGGCGGCACCGTGCCCAGGACGCGGTACTTGCCACCCACCCGGACGGCCACCCCGGTGGCGGGCAGCAGATCGAGCAGGCTGGGCGATCCCAGCAGCGCGGCCGCCACCGGTTGGCTGTCGTTCAGCGCGGCGTTGGTCAGCGCGGCGAGCGTCGACTGTGCGGTGAGCCGTTCGCGCAGCTTGTCTTCGTCGAACCGGTCGATCAGCCGCAACGACAGCGTGGAACCGAGAAACTCGGCGGCCGCCCGGGCACCGTAGGGCGGCAGGTGCGGTCCGGCGTAGTGGTGGCACGCGATCAGCCCCCACAGCCGGCCGCGGCGCAGCAACGAGATCGACATCGAGGCGCGCACACCCATGTTTTGCAGGTACTCGATGTGGATCGGTGACACGCTGCGCAACGTGGCGTGCGTCAGGTCCAGCGGGGTGCCGTCGCCCGGATCCAGGGCCGGCACCAATGGGGCGGGCGTGTAATCGACGTCCGAGATCAGGCGCAGCCAGTTCTTCTCGTACATGGCCCGCGCCTGGGCGGGGATGTCGCTGGCGGGGTAGTGCAGGCCGAGGAAGGAATTCAGGTCCGCACGCTTGCATTCGGCGACGACCTCGCCGTTGTAGTCCTGGTCGTAGCGGTACACCATCACCCGGTCGAACCCGAGTAGATCGCGGACCGCCTTGGCGGCGGTGTCGTAGAGGTCGGTGATCGATTCGGCCCGGTTGAGTTGTTCGACCGAATTGCGCACCGCCTGATAGGTGTTCGGGAACGAGAACGGCCGCTCCCCGTAGGCGATTTCGAGCTCGACCAGCAATACGCCGCGGGCTTCGCGGTGCAGCAGTGCATCGAATGCCCGCGGCCGTCCTGCGACGTCGATCTCGAGCTCCAGCGGGTTGCGCTGCCGCAGATCACCGAACGCCGCCGCGGCCTCCTGGATCCGGCCCGCCTGTGCTGCACCGATGAGCGCGCTCAGATGCCGCCCCAGCACGTCGTCCGCCGTGCGGCCGAGCAAATCGGCGACATTCGCACTGATCTGCCGGATCTGCAAGCCGGGTTCCTGCACCACCGCGAGCACCCCGCGCGGCTGGATGCTGCCCGGGATGTGGATCGGTTCGCGGGCGCAATTGTCCAGGTCGATGGGTGTGCCGACGGGTAAGAGACCGTCGGCCGAGGTGGCGTCGGTGTTGTGACTCGAAATGAGAAAACCCCCAGATCGTCCTTCCGTGCTCGGTCTCGAGAGTGCCAGGCCGTGGTCCGACCGATCACACGGACCGCACCGATTGCGTTAGGCTTGGTAGCAGTCCGCGTTCTAGCTTGTCCGGTTCAGTCAACAGCCCACGAGACATTGCGCCCCGAATCAACGCTTTCGCGAGGTTTTCGATGTCCGACCAATTGGAATCAAATCCGTCAACCCTGATGTGTGCCCAGACCTGGCACGACACGACCGTGGTGATCAGCAGTTCCGGCGTGGTGGACATGCTCACCGTGCCCGATCTCGCCCAGCTGATCACGATCGCGATGGACAAGCAGCCCAGCGCGGTGATCATCGATCTGACCGAAACCACGTTCTTCGCGTCGTGCGGTATGTCGACGCTGGTGGAGACGCACGAGAAGCTGCCGCCGGAGGTTCCACTCGTCGTGGTGGCCGACGGCCCGGTGACCCGGCGCCCGCTGGAATTGGTGGGGCTGGGGTCCGTTCTGACGATCCGCCCGACGCTGGAGGCCGCGTTCGAAGGACTGCCGGTCGCCGAGGCCTGAAGCCGAAGCGTTCCCCGGATGCCCGCCTCGGCGCGCACGATGATCTGACGGCCGGGAAGCCCTTCGCGGCCAACAGGATTCGATCAGGTCACCAGTCGCTGGGCCGATAATCCTTCAGGAAGCACCCGTGCAGATCTTCGCCGGCCTCGCCGCGCACGATCGGGTCGTAGACGCGGGCGGCACCGTCGACCAGATCCAGCGGCGCATGGAAGCCCTCCTCGGCCAGGCGCAGTTTGGTCGGGTGCGGACGCTCGTCGGTGATCCAGCCGGTGTCGACGGCGGTCATCAGGATGCCGTCCTGCTCGAGCATCTCCGCCGAACTGGTCCGGGTCAGCATGTTCAGTGCGGCCTTGGCCATGTTGGTGTGCGGGTGCCCGGGGCCTTTGTAGCGGCGGCCGAACTGCCCTTCCATCGCCGAGACGTTCACCACGTACTTGCGGCGGGCCGGGGAGGCGGCCATCGCCGGACGTAACCGGCTCACCAGGATGAACGGCGCGGTCTGGTTGCACAGCTGCACCTCGAGCAACTCCATGGCGTCGACCTCGTGCACGCGCTGGGTCCAGCTGTTGATCGAGGCCGTATCGGGCAGCAGGCCGCCCGCGTCGATCGCGACCCCGGCGGCGATCCGCTCCGGCGACGCACTGCGCGCGGTCAGCGCGAGCTCGGTGAGTGCGTGCGGGGTCTGGTGTTCGGCGAGACTGCCCGCGAGCGCGGCCGGATGGGCGTCGCTGACCCGGTCGAAGGTGACGACGTCGACATGCGCCAGCTCCGGGGGCGGGGTGCGCTCGGCCTCGACGAGTGCCGAGTACGACCCCGGCGCCCGGCGCACCGTCTGCGCCGCGTTGTTGATCAGGATGTCCAGCGGGCCGTGCTCGGCCACGGTGTCGGCCAACGCGACGACCTGGGCGGGGTCGCGCAGGTCGATGCCGATGATCCGCAGTCGGTGCAACCAGTCGGCGCTGTCGCGCATGGCGGCGAAGCGGCGCACCGCGTCATTCGGAAATCGGGTGGTGATGGTGGTGTGGGCGCCGTCGCGCAGGAGTCGCAGCGCGATGTACATGCCGATTTTGGCGCGCCCACCGGTGAGCAACGCGGTCCGGCCGGTGAGGTCGGTGCGGGCGTCGCGTTTGGCGTGGCTGAACGCCGCGCATTCCGGACACAGCTGGTGGTAGAAGGCGTCGACGACGGTGTGGTGCTTCTTGCAGATGTAGCAGGCCCGCGACCGCAGCAGGGTTCCCGCCGAGGCGCCCGTTGCGGTGGACACCAGCGGCAGTCCGGCGGTCTCGTCGTCGATTCGTCCGGGCGCACCGGTGGCGGTGGCGGCGATGACGGCCTTGTCGGACGCGGCCACCTCATCCCGCTTGGCATGCCTACGGGCTTTGCGCACCGCCTTCCAGATGCCGGCGGTGGCGCGCCGCACGGCCACCGCGTCGGGGTGCTCGGGCGGCAACGATTCGACCTCGGACAGCACCTGTAGGCAGGTGCTGAGCTTCTCCGGATCGATCGCGGTCACCGTGAAAGGGTGCCAGGTGGCGCGAAGCCCCTGCAAATCAGCGGTGCTACACCCGGCCGGCGATGAAACCGGCAGCTTGGCCGGGGTACGGCGGCGACTCGTAATTGTTGTGGGCGGCACGGTCGAACACCCGGGTCGAGCAGATCGGGTCGCCGCTGCTGCACAGGTCGATCGCGCGGCCGGCAAACTGCCCGTTGCTGGACAGCGGCGAGCCGAATCGCGCACCGGGATTACCGAAGACGGCGACCGCCGCGACCCGGCCAGCCAGTGCGGGATCCAGCGCCGGTGCGGACCCGATACTGCCGATCCGGTCGCCGACGGGCGCAACTCCGGCGAGCATCGACACCGCGGAGGCGCCCTGGGAGAAGCCGCCGAGCACGATCCGGGTGTTCGGGCACTGGTCGGCCATCCAGGCGATGTGCCCGCGTGCGTCGTCGGCACCGGTGCCAGTGGTCAGGAAGTTGTAGCTGGCAGGGTAATTCACCGCGTACGCACCCAGGCTGCGGCCGCCCAGCAGGGGCTGCAGGGCACCGAACAGCGCATCGCCCACCCGTCCCATCCCGGGCGGTTCGGCGGTGCCGCGCGCGAAGACGAGTTCGACATCGGGGCAGTCATCTGCGGTGGCCGTCGGCGCGGGGCCCGCGATGACGGCCGCGGGCAGGGCGGCGAGGGCAACCAGACGAGCCAGCGATGCACGGACGGTCACCTGGTCAGCGTGGCATATCGGGAGTCGATACCGTCGTCGAAACGGGGTTTGTCGGACTTCCCGGCTAGGGTGCGGTCAAGCGACATGGCACGACCATTGAACGAGATCGGTACCCCCGACAGGACTCGAACCTGCAACCGACCGGGTAGAAACCGGATGCGCTATCCATTGCGCCACGGGGGCATGCACAGACAGTCGTAATTTACACGTCATCGGCGCCTTCGCTGACAACCAGCCACCAGCTGTGGAAACCGACGGGCAGGCGATCAATGGCTCGACATCACACCAAAGACAAGGGCGATCTGGGCGTCGCCAAAGCGTATGCCGACCTGGTGGCGAAAGGCTTCGACGTCCTGTTTCCCACCACTGAGCATGCGCCGTTCGACCTGGTCGCGTATGCGGAAGGAACCTTTCACCGCGTCCAGGTGAAGTACCGGTCGATGAGACCGCCGCCGATGCGATCTGTATCTACTGCCCGGAGACCGACGAGTGCTACTACATCCGGCCGGCCGACCACGGTGCGTCCGTCGCGCTCCGGATCACGCCGGCGAAGAACGGTCAACAGAAGCGAATCCTGGATGCCTCGGCATTCCGCGAGCTGCCCGACAAACGGACCCCGCCGATCGGTGAGCACCGCGCCTCGGCGTGAAGCCGCTGTGAGCTTCGGCGCCGAGCCCAGCGACAGCTACGAAAGCCCCGTCGCGCCTCCGCGCCGCGGACTAGCGTGGACGCTGCATGGCGCCCGCCCAGGAGAGCGCCATGCAGGAGGAGTGCGCGCGATGAGCAACGTGCCGTTGGATGCGGCGGGGCTGCCCCAGAAATTGAACGGCGTCGACACACTGCTACACCGCGGGGAGGCCAATCCGCGTACCCGCTCGGGCATCATGGGCGTCGAACTGCTTGACGTCACTCCGGATTGGGAGCAATTCCGCACGGTGTTCGAGCAGGCGTCGCGCAAGGTCCTGCGGCTGCGCCAGAAGGTGGTCATGCCGACGCTGCCGACGGCGTCTCCGCGCTGGGTGGTCGATCCCGACTTCAACCTGGACTTCCATGTCCGCCGGGTCCGGGCCCCCGAACCCGGGACCCTGCGTGAGGTTCTCGACCTGGCCGAGGTCGCGCTGCAGACACCGATGGACATCACCCGGCCGTTGTGGACCGCCACCCTCGTCGAGGGGCTGGCCGACGGCCGGGCAGCCACCATCCTGCACCTGAGTCACGCCGTCGCCGACGGGGTCGGCACCGTCGAGATGTTCGCCCACATCTACACGTTGGAACGCGACACCCCGATCGGCGAGCTTGCGCCCCTGCCGATTCCACAGGATCTCTCCTCCACCGACCTGATGAAACTGGGCATCAACCGGCTGCCCATGAAGATCACCAACAGCGTGCTGGGCCTGCTCGGCGGCGCGGTGCACGCGGTCACCAACGTCGTGCGCGATCCCGCTGCCACGGTCAGCGGCGTCGTCGACTACGCGCTGTCCACCGCCCGGGTCTCCCGGCCGGTGGCCGATCACTCACCGCTGCTGCGCCGCCGCAGCCTGGCCACTCGCAGCGAAGCCATCGACATCGTCTTCTCCGATTTCCATCGGGCCGCCAAGGCCGCGGGCGGCTCCGTCAACGACGCGTACCTGGCCGGGCTGTGTGGCGCGCTCCGGCACTACCACGAGGCCAAGGGCATCCCGATCGACACCTTGCCCATGGCGGTTCCGGTGAACCTGCGCGCCGACGACGACCCGGCAGGCGGAAATCGTTTCGCCGGAATCAATCTCGCGGCACCGGTCGGTATCGCCGATCCCGAACGCCGGATCCAGGCGATTCGCTCGCAGGTGACCAGCAAGCGCGAGGAACGGGCCATGGACATGGTGGGCACCCTGGCGCCGTTCGTCAGCTTCCTGCCCGACGCCATCCTCGAGTCGGCGGCCGGCTCGGTGGTCAACTCCGACGTACAGGCCAGCAATGTGCCGGTGTATCCCGGCGACACCTTCATCGCCGGGGCAAAGGTGCTGCGGCACTACGGACTCGGCCCGTTGCCGGGGGTCGCGATGATGACGGTGCTGGTGTCGCGGGGCGGGTACATCACCGTCACCACCCGTTACGACCGGGCCGCCGTCGCGGACGACGCGCTGTGGGCGGACTGCTTGCTGCGGGGCTTCGATGAGATTCTGGCCCTCGGCGGGAAGGGCCGCGCCGAGGCGGCATCCTTCACCGCGACCCCGAACGGAGGTGCCGCGCAATGAGTTCGGCAAAAGACGCACGGTTGCCGGGAACGGTTGCCGAGATCGAGGCCAGTCCGCCGGGACCCGAAGTCGGCGCGTTCTTCGACCTGGACGGCACCTTGGTCGCCGGGTTCACCGGTGTCCTGATGACCCAGGATCGGTTGCGGCGCGGGCAGATTAGTGTCGGCGAGTTCATCGGCATGGTGCAGGCCGGGCTCAACCATCAACTGGGCCGCTCGGAGTTCGAGGATCTGATCGGCAAGGGCGCCCGGATGCTGCGCGGCAATTCGCTCTCGGATCTGGACGAGCTGGGGGAGCGGCTGTTCGTCCAGCACGTCCGGGACCGCATCTACCCCGAGATGCGCGCCATCATCAAAGCGCATATGGCACGCGGGCACACCGTGGTGCTCAGCTCGTCGGCGCTGACCGTTCAGGTCGACTCGGTGGCGCGTTTCCTGGGCATCGACAACGTGCTGTGCAACAAGTTCGAGGTGGACGACGAAGGCCTGATCACCGGCGAGGTGCAGCGGCCGATCATCTGGGGATCCGGCAAAGCCCATGCGGTGCAACGGTTCGCCGCCGACAACGGGGTGGACCTGGCCAAGAGCTACTTCTACGCCGACGGCGACGAGGACGTCGCCCTGATGTACGTGGTGGGCAACCCGCGTCCCACCAACCCGGCGGGCAAGCTCGCCGCGGTCGCGCTCAAACGCGGCTGGCCCATCCTGCGATTCCGCAGCCGCAGCGGCAGCAATCCCGTTGCGCAGCTGCGCACCCTGGCCGGACTGGCGACCATCCCGACGGTCGCCGCGGGTGCCCTCGGGCGGGGGTTGCTCACCCGCAACAAGCGCGCGGGGGTGAACTTCTTCACCTCGAACTGGAGCAAGTTGCTGATGCTGACCATCGGCATCGAGATCAACGTGCTGGGCGAGGAGAATCTCACCGCGCAGCGGCCGGCGGTGTTCCTCTTCAATCACCGCAACCAGGCCGACCCGTTCATCGCCGGCCGGCTGGTGGGGGAGAACTTCACCAGCGTGGGCAAGAAGGAGCTGGAACGCAACCCGGTGATGGGGCCGATCGGCAAGGTGATGGACGCGGCGTTCATCGACCGCGACGACACCCAGGCCGCGGTGGAAGGCCTGCGTAAGGTCGAAGAGCTTGCCAAGAAAGGTCTTTCGATCATGATCGCGCCGGAGGGCACCCGGCTGGACACCACCGAGGTCGGCCCGTTCAAGAAGGGGCCGTTCCGCATCGCGATGGCCGCGGGCATCCCGATCGTGCCGATCGTCATCCGCAACGCCGAGGTCATCGCCGCCCGCGACTCCGCCACGTTCAACGCGGGCACCGTCGACGTCGCGGTCTTCCCGCCGATCTCGACCGACGACTGGAACCACGACAACCTCGCCGAGCGTATCGCCGAGGTCCGCCAGCTCTATCTGGACACCTTGTTGCACTGGCCGCACGACGAACTTCCCGAGGTTGCGCTGTACAAGCGGGCCGCGGACAAGCAGACGTCCCCGAGCTCGTCAGGTGCGAAGGGCCGTTCATGACAAGGGTTTCCGGCGATATCGACAGTTTCAGCCCGAACGGTGATGCGCTGGTGCTCGCCTCGGTCGGCTCGCCCGCCGAGCAGGCACTGCTCAAGGACTGGCTGGCCCAGCAGCGCCGGGAGCGCCCTGACGCGCGCGTCGAGGTGCTACAACTGCCGGACTCCGACGATCCGCCGCCGACCGTGCTGGCGCAGCTGGTCGAGAAGTTGTCCGCCGACCCGGACCGGTCGGTGGTGCCGGCGCGGGTGTTCTGGGTCCCCGGTGGTCTGCCGACCCGGTCCAAGGTGGTGTCGCTGATCTCCGGCCGCGACACCTACCGGCCACCGGAACTGCTGCAGCGGCGCATCCTGCGCAAGGATCCCGCGCGGGCCCGGGTGGTCGCCGGTGAACCGGCCAAGGTGTCCGAACTGCTTCAGCAGTGGAATGACACCACCATCGCCGAGAACCCACGTGAGTTCGCCCGGTTCGTCATCCGCCGCGCCATCCTGGCCATCGAGCGGGTCGAGTTGCGTCTACTGGGCCCGGAGTACAAATCGCCGCGGCTGGTCAAACCCGAAATGCTGGCCTCGGCCCGTTTCCGCGAAGGGCTGGAGAAGATTCCCGGCGCCTCCGTGGAGAAGGCCGGTGAGATGCTCGACGAGCTGTCCACCGGGTGGAGCCGGTTCTCCGTCGACCTCATCCCGACCCTGGGCCGGGCCATCTTCAGTCGCGGCTTCGACCCCAACATCGACTACGACCGTGACCAGATCGAGTCGATGCGCCGCGCACTGGAATCACATCCGGCGGTCCTGCTGTTCTCCCACCGGTCCTACCTGGACGGGGTGATCGTCCCGGTTGCCATGCAGGAGAACCGGTTACCGCCGGTGCACACCTTCGCCGGCATCAATCTGGCCTTCGGCTTCATGGGTCCGCTGATGCGGCACTCGGGTGTGATCTTCCTGCGCCGCAAGCTCGACGACCCGCTCTACAAGTACGTGCTGCGCCAGTTCGTCGGTTACATCGTCGAGAAGCGCTTCAACCTGAACTGGTCCATCGAGGGCACCCGGTCGCGGACCGGAAAGATGTTGCCACCCAAGCTCGGCCTGCTGGCCTATGTCGCCGACGCCTACCTCGACGGCCGCAGCGAGGACATCCTGCTGCAGCCGGTGTCCATCAGCTTCGACCAGCTGCACGAGACCCAGGAGTACGCGGCGTACGCCCGTGGCGGCGAGAAGACTCCGGAAGGGCTGAGCTGGCTCTACAACTTCATCAAGGCTCAGGGCGAACGCAACTACGGCAAGATCTACGTCCGCTTCCCCGAGGCCGTGTCGATGCGTCAGTACCTCGGTGAGCCGGCCGGACGCGGCGAGCGCAGCGCCGGATTAGCGGACAACCCGGACGCCAAACGGCTGGCCATGCAGAAGATGGCCTTCGAGGTGGCCTGGCGGATTCAGCAGGCCACCCCGGTGAACGCGACCGGACTCGTCTCGGCACTGCTGCTGACCACCCGGGGGGTCGCCCTGACGCTGGGGCAGCTGCACCGGACCTTCCAGGACTCGCTGGACTACCTGGAGCGCAAGGGAATTCCGATGACCAACAGCGCATTGCGGCTGCGCACCGTGGACGGGGTGCGGGCCGCCGTCGACGCCCTGTCCGGTGGTCATCCGGTCACCCGCATCGAAGGCGGCCGCGAGGCGGTGTGGCGGATCGCGCCGGAGAACGAGCACGAGGCGGCGTTCTACCGCAACACGCTCATCGCGTCGTTCCTGGAAACCTCGATCATCGAGCTGGCGCTGGCGCACGCCGCCCGCGCCGAATCCGGCCATCTCGAGGTCTTCTGGGCGCAGACGGCGCGGTTGCGCGACCTGCTGAAGTTCGAGTTCTACTTCGCCGACTCTGCGACATTCCGCGACAACCTGACCAAGGAGATGTCCTGGACGCAGGACTGGGAGCAGCAGATCGCCTCCGGCCGGGACGGCATCGAGGCGCTGCTGCGGGCCAAACGACCGCTGCTCGGCTCGGCGATGCTGCGTCCGTTCGTCGAGGCCTACGAGATCGTCGCCGATGTCCTTCGCGACGCACCGGCCGACATGCCGGAGAGGGAATTGACGAAGTTGGCGCTGGGTCTCGGCAGCCAGCAGGTGGCCCAGGGCAAGGTGCGCAGCAACGAGTCGGTGTCGGCGCTGCTGTTCGCCACGGCGCGCCAGGTGGTGGCCGACCAGAACCTGCTCGGCCGC
Source organism: Mycobacterium sp. BMJ-28 (assembly GCF_054404835.1). Classification (NCBI taxonomy): domain Bacteria; kingdom Bacillati; phylum Actinomycetota; class Actinomycetes; order Mycobacteriales; family Mycobacteriaceae; genus Mycobacterium; species Mycobacterium sp. BMJ-28. Next base: position 1,908,931 of record NZ_CM136783.1, read on the forward strand.
GCGGCTGACCTGTCGCAGCGGCGCGCCGACTTCCTCCGGGAGTTGCGCGACATCCTGACCGATATGGACACCGTGGAGGAAGGATCCCGCGCGCAGTTCTACGAGCGCGAGCAAGCGGCCCGACACACAGCTGACGCCTGACGGGCACCCCATACGCTGGAGGTCATGACAACCCAGCGAGAAGCCGAAGGCGGATCGCGCATCGGCACAACGGCACGGGTGCACAACAGCGCCGTGTGGCCCGTGTTGTGCGGTGTCGCGGTGCTGGCCGGCGCCGTGGCGGCCGGGCTGGGCGGCATGTCGCTGGCCGAGGCGCTGACCGCCACCGGCCTGCCCGATCCTGGGCCCGTCACCACCTACGGCCTGCCGTTCGTCCGCGCCGTCGGCGAGATCGCCGCAGCCGTCGCGGTGGGATCCTTCCTGATGGCCGCCTTTCTGGTGCCGCCGCAGCCGACGGGCGTGTTGGATGCCGCGGGTTACCGCGCCCTGCGCACCGGCACCCTGGCCTCCGGTATCTGGACGGTCTGCGCGGTGTTGCTGGTGCCGTTGACCGTCTCCGACATCACCGGCCAGCCGCTGGCCAGTCGGCTCAGCCTGGCCGATATCTGGTCGGTGGCCAGCCTGGTGGAGACGGCGGGCACGTGGCGGTGGACGGCGCTGTTCGCCGCCGTCGTCACCGTGCTGAGCATCCCGGTGCTGCGCTGGTCCTGGACGCCGGCGCTGTTCGCGGCCGCGGTGTTCACCCTGGTGCCGCTGGCGCTGTCCGGGCATTCCTCGGCCGGCGGCTCGCACGACTTGGCGACCAACAGCCTGTTCATCCACCTGGTCGCCGGGGTGGTGTGGGCCGGCGGTCTGCTGGCGCTGTGGGCACTGGCCGTGCGTGGCGGGACGCATACCGGCCTGGCCGCCCGGCGGTTCTCCGCCATCGCGCTGTGCTGCTTTGTGGCGATGGGATTCTCCGGCGTCATCAACGCCTTCGTCCGGGTCCGCCCGGCCGATCTGCTGCACAGCAGCTACGGCTGGCTGATCGTCGGCAAGGTCGGCGCCCTGCTGGCGCTCGGCGTGCTCGGCTTCCTGCAGCGCCGCCGCGTGGTGAGCGCACTGGCCACCGACCCGGGCAACCGGCGCCCGCTGATCCAGCTGGCCTTGGTCGAGTCGCTGGTGTTCGGACTCACCTTCGGCATTGCGGTGGCGCTCGGCCGCACCCCGCCGCCACCGCCGCCGGTGTTCAACCCGTCGGTCACCGCGGTGCAGATCGGCTATGACCTGGCCGGCCCGCCGACGGTGGCGCGGATCCTGTTCGACTGGCGCTTCGACCTGATCTTCGGCACGGCCGCGATCCTGTTCGCCGCCGTGTACGTGGCCGGGGTCATCCGGCTGCGCCGGCGTGGCGACGCGTGGCCGGTCGGACGGACCGTCGCGTGGCTGTGCGGATCCGCGGTGCTGCTGTTCGCGACGTCCTCGGGTCTCGGCCGGTACATGCCCGCCATGTTCAGCATGCACATGGGCGCCCACATGCTGCTGTCGATGTTGTCGCCGGTGCTGCTGGTGCTGGGTGCGCCGGTGACGCTGGCGTTGCGCGCGCTGCCGACGGCCGGGGGCGGCGCGCCGCCCGGGATGCGCGAGTGGCTACTGGCCGCCCTGCACAGCCGGGTGTCGAAGGTGCTGACCAACCCGTTCGTGGCGACCGCGTTGTTCGTCGGCGGCTTCTACGGGCTGTACTTCGGCGGGATCTTCGACGCGGTGGCCGGGATCCACGCCGCGCACGTCGCCATGAATCTGCACTTCCTGCTGTCCGGCTATCTCTTCTACTGGGTGGTCATCGGTATCGATCCGACGCCGCGTCCCATCCCGTCACTGGTCAAGCTCGGCATGGTGTTCGGGTCCTTGCCGCTGCACGCCTTCTTCGGTGTGGTGTTGATGGGCACCCAGACCGTGATGGCCGAGGGCTTCTACAAGTCCTTGCAGCTGTACTGGCACACCGACCTGCTGAGCGATCAGCGCCTCGGCGGCGGGATCGCCTGGTCGGCGGGCGAAGTGCCCCTGGTGCTGGTGATGCTCGCGCTGCTGATCCAGTGGCGACGCAGCGACGACCGCACCGCCAAGCGGTTGGACCGCGCCGCCGACCGCGACGACGACGCCGACCTGGCCGCCTACAACGCGATGCTGGCCAAGCTGTCCGAACGCGAGCAGCAGCAGGGTTAGATCACCGGGCTCCGCGCCGGTCGCGCAGACCCGGCCGTATCCCTGCAGTGCGGTGCTCAGGACCCGTAGTTCACCGTGATGGTGCCGTCGCGGCTCACGGGTACCTTCGGCGCCGGATCCTGCTGCACCACCTTGTTGCGCTTATCAGCGCCGGCGTCGATATCGGGTCCCTTGTCCAACCGCCCGGTGAAGCCGAAGCTCGCCAGGTACTGGAATAGGTCGCCGTAGAACATGTTTCTCACGTCGGGCATCTCGAACTGGTTGCCCCGCGAGACCTTGAGGGTGATCGCGGTGTCGGAGGCGACGGAGGCACCCGCCGGCGGGTCGGTGGCGATCACCTGGCCCGGCGGCAGGATGCCGTCGGTAGGTATCGGCAACACATCGGTGAATCCCGCGGCGTCGAGAATCTGCTTGGCCTGGTCCTCGTTCTGCGTCGCCACATCGGGCACCTCGCGGGTCGCCGGTCCCGATCCGACGAAGATGACGATCTCATTGCTGGTGGCCGAATCCTGCTGGGCCGCCGGGGCAGTGCCGACCACCCGGTCCTGCTCCTCGGCCTTGGAGGCTCGCGACATCCGCCGCACATTGTCGAAACCGGCGTCATGCAGCTTCTGCACCGCGTCGTCGTAGCCCAGCGTGGAGACATCCGGGATGCGGCGCTGCTCCGGTCCGGTCGACACGTTGAGGGTGATATCGCTGCCCGACGACACCGAGGAGTCGGCGCCCGGATCGGTACCGATCACCCTGCCGGGCTCGACCGAGCCGTCGGGTTTGGTGTCCACCTGCGGGGTCAGTCCGCGGTCGGCCAGCTGGCTGACCGCTTCCTGGCGGGTCAGCCCGTGCACGTCGGGCACCCGGACCCGGTTCATGGTGCCGACGATGTACACACCGGCGATCACCAGCAGCGCGACGACCGCGAGGGCGCCGGCGACCAACCAGCGCCGCGAGTTGCTGCGCTGCGGTGCGACGGCGGGCATCTGCAAGGTGTGTGGGTGGGGGTCGACGGCGGCCGGCCTGTCGTCGGTGTCGTCGGCAGGCACGGCGGGCGCCTCCGGGGCGTTGCCGCTGCCGACCCGCATCAGATCGGCGTGCATCGCGGCCGCGCTCTGATACCGGTTCTCGGGTTTCTTGGCCAGCGCCCTGAGCACCACGGCGTCGAGTTCGGGGGAGATACCGGCATGCCGCTGCGACGGCGGGACGGGTCGTTCGCGGACGTGCTGGTAGGCGACGGCCAGCGGGGTGTCACCGTTGAAAAGTGCCTGCCCGGTCAGCATTTCGTACAGTACGCAGCCCAGGGAGTACACGTCGGTGCGGGCGTCGACCTCTTGGCCGCGGGCCTGCTCCGGGGAGAAATATTGAGCCGTGCCGACCACCGCGGAGGTGGCGGTGAGCCGGTCACCGGTGGTGGCGTTCATGGCATGCGCGATCCCGAAGTCCATCACCTTCACGGCGCCGGACGGGGTGATCATGATGTTCGCCGGCTTGATGTCGCGGTGCACGATGCCGCGGCTGTGGCTGAACTCCAGCGCCGTGCACACCTCGCCGATGATCGAGATGGCGCGGTGCGGCGCCATCGCGCCGTGGCGCTGGATCAGCTTGCCGACGGTCAGCCCCTCGACGAACTCCATCACCAGGAAGGGCAGCTTCCCGTTCGGCGTCTGCGCCTCACCGGTGTCGAACACCGCCACGATCGAGGGGTGGTTCAGCGCCGCGGTGTGCTTGGCCTCCCGGCGGAACCGCTGATAAAAGCTCGGGTCGCGGACCAGATCGGCGCGCAGGATCTTGATCGCGACGTCGCGGTGCAACCGGACGTCGCGGGCCTTGTGCACCTCCGACATGCCCCCGAAGCCCAGGATTTCGCCCAGCTCGTAGCGGTCGGTCAGCTGCTGAGGCACGGTCATCGTGCTACCCCGCGCATGCTGACGCTGTCATATCCCACACCCTCGATCATCGCTCAACCCGCAAGCGGCGGGTCCGTCACCCCGGCTACACGACCCACCGCGGCCGTGCGCTAAGCCTGAACGGGCAGCGCCTCGGTGTCGGCGTCGGTGCTCGGCGGCCGCTTGGGCTGAGGTGGCAGGAACTGGTAATCACCGCGCGGATAGACCACCTGGGGCCACCAGAACCACCGGCCCAGCAGGGTGGCGATGGACGGCATCAGCAGTGATCGCACGATCAGCGTGTCCACCAGCAGGCCGATCGCGATCGTGGAGCCCATCTGGGCCAGCACCACCAGCTGGCTGCCCAGCATCGCCGCCATGGTGGCCGCGAACACCAGCCCCGCGGAGGTCACCACGCCGCCGGTGCCCGCCATCGACCGGATGATGCCGGTCTTGAGCCCGGCGTGGATCTCCTCCCGGAACCGGGACACCAGCAGCAGGTTGTAGTCGGCCCCCACCGCCAGCAGGATGATCACCGACATCAGCATGACCAGCCAGTGCACGTGGATGCCGAACAGGTTCTGCCAGATCAGCACGGAGATGCCGAACGACGCCGCGATCGAGCTGCCGGCGGTGGCGACGATCACCAGCGCCGCCACGGCGCTGCGGGTCAGGATGAGCATGATCATGAAGATCAGCGTCAGCGCCGACACCACGGCGATCATCAGGTCGTAGCGGGCGCCGTCGGCCATGTCCTTGTACGTCGCCGCGACACCGCCGAGGTAGATCTTGGCGTCCGACAGCGACGACATCTTCAAGGCCTCCTGGGCGGCCTTGCGTTCGGAGTCGACCCGGGCGATACCTTCGGGGGTCGCCGGATCCGTCTCGTGGGTGATGAACATCCGGGCCGACTTGCCGTCGGGCGCCAGGAACATCTTCAGGCCGCGCTCGAAATCGGGGTTCTGGAACGCTTCCGGCGGCAGGAAGAACAGGTCGTCGTTCTTGGCCTCGTCGAAACTCTGTCCCATCGCCAGGGCGGTGTTGTTGCTCGCCTCCATCTGGTCGAGCAGGGCCTTCTGCGAGTTGTAGGACGCCAGCGACAGGTCCCGGCTGGTCTTCATCGACGCGATCGTCTGAGGAAGCAGCGCAGTCAGTTTCGGTGCCAGGTCCGCCAATTGGTCGGTGTTGACCTGCACCGCCCCCGTCTTGTCGGTCACCTCGTCGATGGAATCCAGGGCGTCGAAGACCGACCGGGTCGCGGCGCACATCGGGATGTCGAAGCAGTGCGGTTCCCAGTAGAAATAGTTGCGCAGGGGCCGGAACTGGTCATCGAAGTTCGCGATGTTGTCCCGCAGCTGCTCGGTGACCTTCAGCAGCTCCTGGGATTTGGCCGCCGAGTCCATGGTGAGTTTGGTCTGCTGCAGCGACAGCTGGTACTGCTTCTCCAGGATGTCGATCGAGGTGTTGGTGGCATCGATCGTCTTGAGCTGGTCGGCCAGTTGCTGGCGCTGGAACGGCAGATTCATATTGCTGGTCTGCCCCTGCACGCTGGTCTGGAACGGAATCGAGCTGTGCTGGATGGGGATTCCCAGCGGCCTGGTGATGTTCTGCACCATCGCGATGCCCTCGGTGTGCATGACGTTTCGGGCCACCGCGTTGAGCACCAGCATGTCGGCGGGATTGCGCATGTCGTGCCCGGATTCGACCATCAGGATGTCGGGATTCATCCTGGCTTGGGAGAAATGCCGGTCGGCGGCGGCGAACCCGATGTTGACCGGGGCGTCGCCGGGCAGGAAGTAGCGGTCGTTGTAGGCCGCCTTGTAGCCGGGGATCGCCACGATGCCGATCAGCACCACGAACAGGCTCGCGACCAGAACGGGCGCGGGCCAGCGCACCACCGCCGTCCCGACGCGACGCCAGAACCGGCTCTGCGGCGGGCGTTTCGATTCGTACCAGCCGACCCTGCTGCCGAGGAACAACACCGCCGGACCCAGCGTCACCGCGGAGGCGACGACGACGACCATGCCGATGGCGACCGGGGCGCCCATGGTGCTGAAGTACGGCAGCCGCGAGAAACTCAGGCAGTAGGTCGCACCGGCGATGGTGAGGCCCGAGCCGACGATGACCGGGGCGACCGACTTGAATGTCGTGTAGTACGCGCTGTCCCGATCCTCGCCCATACCGCGGGCCTCGCGGTAGCGGCCGAAGATGAAGATGCCGTAGTCGGTGGCCGCCGCGATCGCCAGCATGGTCAGGATGTTCCCGGCGAACGTCGTCAGCCCGAACACGTCCTGCATCGCCAGCACCGAGATCACACCGCGTGCGGTCAGCAGCCCGATGAAGGTCAAGAACAGCTGCACCAGTGTGGTTTTGACCGATCGGTACACCACCAGCAGCATGCCGGCGATCGCGATCAGCGTGTACAGGGTGATCTGCCCCAGGCTGGCATTGCCGATGACGTGCATGTCGTTGGTGAGCGCCGCCGGTCCCGCGACGTAGGCCTTGACACCCGGCGGCGCCGCGGTCTCCTCGATGGCCTTGCGGACCGCTTCGACACCCTCATTGGCCAGGGTCTGGCCCTGTTCGCCGGCCAGGTTGAGCATCACGTAGGACGCCTTGCCGTCGGCACTCTGGGCGCCGGCCGCGGTGAGGGTGTCGCCCCAGAAATCCTGAATGTGCTGGATGTGCGCGGGGTCCTGCTCCAGCTTCTTGATGATCTCGTTGTAGTAATCGTGGGCATCGGGCCCCAGCGGCTTGTCGCCCTCGATGACCACCATGACGGTGGCGTTGGAGTTGAACTCCTTGAAGTTGTCACCCATGCGCTTCATCGCGATCACCGACGGCGCGTCATCCGGCGTCATTGGTGCCGAGTGCAATTCGCCGACCACCTCGAGCTGCGGGGCGATGACGTTCACCAGCACGGCGATGGCCAGCCAGGCCAGCACGATCGGGACCGCGAGAATGCGGATCGCGTGCGGAAGGACGGGATGCTTCTGCGCACCGGCCGGTGCGGCGGTGGCGGTGGGGCGGCTCATGCGGACTTCACCAGGCAGTAGGTCTGGGCGCTGATGCCATCGGCTGATTGCTCCTCACGGACGGTGCCGTTGACGGTGACCCGGCAGCCGATCTGCTCGCCGTCGGTCCGCGCCATCAGATTGGCGCTGACCGTCGGCAACGTCGTCGACAGGGTGACCGACCACGGCAGCGGCGCGGTGACCGAGTGGACGTTGGCGTCCGGGTCGAAATAACTGATCTGTGCGGTGCTGCCCGGCGCGCCGTACACGTCGTAGACAACGACCTTGGGATTGAACTGGACGATCTCGATGCCGGCTCCGGAGTTGGCGTTGAGGTCCTCGGACGCGAACATCTTGTGCAGTCGCGATACCACCAGCCCCGAGACGGCCAGTACCACGATCAGGACCACTGGAATCCACATGTTCTTCAGCCAGCGTCCAATCGGAATTGCTTTCACCCCAACCTCTTTCCCCGATCAATCGGTCGCGACAGCGCCGCCGACCGTGAAACTTCGTTACTCGCCGCCTCGGTCGTGCGCGGCGTCATCCGTTCGGTCTGCGGTGTCGGCATCGGCAGCCAGCCGGGCCAGGATCGGGCCGGCGACGGTCGCCGCCAGCCACAGCGCGCGTTGCTCTTCGGGCGTCAAGGTCGCCAACAACTCGTGCAGCCGGTCGCGGCGGGTGCGCCTGCGGTTGTCCAGCAACGCCTGACCCTGTTCGGTGATCCCGATCAGGCAGGCCCGGCCGTCCTCGGGATCGGGCACCCTGGCGACCAGATCGGCGCGGGCCAGGCGTTGCATCAGCTGGGTCATCGACGGCTGACTGACGCCTTCCTTGGCGGCCAGCGCGGTGAGCCGGATCGGGCCTTCGCGGGACACCCGGTGGATGGCATAGGCCGCCGATGCGCTCAGCTCGGCCCGATCGGACAGGAAACGCGCGGTCAGATCCGTTGCGTCGTCGAGCAACCGGCCGATGCACTCGTGTGCGGATTCGCCGGACGGTCGCGGATTCACACCGTATCTATATCACGGAGCTTATCTAATCGATAGCGGAGGCATAGGTGGGGCCTGTGAGTCTGCTGTCAACTGTGTCGTTTCGGGCTTATTTAAATGCGTGGTGTGATGTAGGTGATCGGTGCTAGACCGCTCCGGCCGCGATGGCTGTGTTAGATCGCTCCGGCCGCGATGGCCGAAGGCCAGCTGCCGTACCCGCTGATGTCCGGGCCGGTGGCCGCCGACGCGTCGGCGGCGAACGCGGTGCGCCAGGTCCCATCGGCGAATTCGACCTTGCCCAGCTGCATCGGGGCGGGCAGGGCGGCCAGGAACCGGCCCAGTGCGGCAGGGGAGAGCAGCCACCGGTGTCCCAGCAGCGCCGCGCCGTCGGCGCCGTCGGCGACGCGGGTCACGGCCGGTTTGGCCGGCGTGGTGGGCAGCACCGTCATCCGGTAGCGCGGCGCCGTCGTCAGCTCGCCGGCCCACCGGGCACCCAGATCGGTCAGCTGAGCCACCAGCGCACCGCCGCGCAGATGTGCGCCGAACACCACCAGCTCGGTGTTGGCGGCCACGGACAGTGGCCAAACATGTTGTGGGACAGTTATTCCAGCGGCCATGGCGGCAATGTCGACGGCGACCGCGTCGTCGAAGGCGCGGGCCAGTACGGTGACGCCGAACTGCGCATCGCCCGCGGTGCCGGTGGGCACCGCGACACCGCAGAGGTCGAACAGATTGCAGAAGTTGGTATAGGTGCCCATGGCCGAATTCACCCCCACCGGGTCGGCCGCCACCTCGGCCAGGCTCGGATGGCGAGGTGCCGTCGGCACCAGCAGCGCATCCGTTCCCTCCAGCGCTGCCATCGCGATCGCGCGCAACCGGGCCACCTCGCGGCGGTCGGCGACCAGGCGGTGCGCCGGGATGTCGCGGGCTCCGGTGACGATGCGCGCCACGGTCGGATCCAGCTGGGCATCCGGGTGGGTATCGATGAATTCGCCCACCGCGGCGTATCTTTCGGACACCAGGGCGCCGTCGTAGAGCAGTCGGGCGGCGGCCAGGAACGGGTCGATGTCGACCTTGACGATGTGGGCGCCGGCCTGCTCCAGGGTGGCGACCGCGGCCGCGAACGCGGCCCGCCAGGTGTCGTCCAGCGCAGGCAGTGACGAAGGAACGGCGACAACGGGATTCGGTGGCGCGGCCAGGCGGGTGTCGGCCGGCCAGGCCCGGTCCCCGGCGGCGGACATCACCGCCATCGCGGTGTCGGCCTGTTCCAGGTCGCGGGCGAAAATCGTGACGCAGTCATAGGACTCGCACGCCGGCACCACGCCCGCGGTGCTGATCACCCCGAGGGTCGGTTTGATGCCGACGATGCCCTGCAAACCGGCCGGGACCCGGCCCGACCCCGCGGTGTCGGTACCGATCGCGATATCGGCCTGGCCCGAGGCCACCGCCGCGGCCGAACCCGAACTCGAGCCGCCGCTGATGTGGTCGGGCCTGCGGGTGTCGGACACCGCGCCGTACGGGGAGCGCGTGCCGACCAGGCCGGTGGCGAACTGGTCCAAGTTGGTCTTGCCGACCACCACCGCGCCGGCCGCGCGCAGCGCCGCGACCACCGGCGCATCGGACTCGGGCAGATAGCTGAATTCCGGACACGCCGCGGTGGTCGGCAGCCCCGCGGCGTCCACGTTGTCCTTGACGGCCAGCCGCACCCCGGCCAGCGGTCCACCGGCCGCGCGGCTGGCGGCCAGATCGGCGTCGATATCGGCGTCGGGGCGTCGGCTGATCCACACAGTCATGGGCCAAACCCTAGGGCCCGGTTATCCACAGTGCCGGATTGATCCACAGCCGACGGTCCCGGCGGGGGCGTGCCGGGGCGCCGTGTCGGTGCCGGACGGGTGAATGGGTGCACAAGCCGGCGACCACGCCGGTACCGAGAAATGACTGAAAGGCAATGCCATGTTCGAGACCCCGTTCTCCGTCGTCGGCACCGTGATCACCGACGTCGTCCCGCGCCGGGTCGGCGACCAGGAATTCGTCCGGTTCCGGGTGGCCAGCAACTCGCGCCGGCGCACTGCCGAGGGCACCTGGGAGCCCGGCAACTCGTTGTACCTCACCGTCAATTGCTGGGGGAAGGTCGCCGACGGGGTGGCCGGGGTGCTCTACAAGGGCGACCCGGTTGTCGTCGTCGGGCAGATCTACACCAACGAATACGAGGACAAGGAGGGCAACCGCCGGTCCACCGTCGAGGTCCGCGCGGCGTCGGTCGGGCCGGATCTGACCCGTTGCCGGGCCAAGCTGGACAGGTCGCGGCAGGCGGTCGAGCCGGTGTCACCGGCCGAGTCCGACGGCGCTGAGGACGCCGAGGACACCCCCGCACCGGACGAGCTGCCGATCTCGGCTTAGTCGTGGAGCCGGCCGTGCCTAGGATGGTTCCGCGAGACTTTGGCGGACGAAAGGCAAGACCACGGCATGGCCGAATTTATCTACACGATGCGGAAGGTCCGCAAGGCGCACGGCGACAAGGTCATCCTTGACGACGTCACCCTGAACTTCCTTCCGGGCGCGAAGATCGGCGTCGTCGGTCCCAACGGGGCCGGTAAGTCGAGTGTCCTCAAGATCATGGCCGGGATCGACCAGGCCAACAACGGCGACGCCTTCCTGGCGCCCGGCGCGACGGTCGGCATCCTCATGCAGGAGCCGAAACTCGACGAGACCAAGACCGTCCGCGAAAACGTCGAGGAAGGCGTCGCCGTCAAGGCCAAGCTCAACCGGTACAACGAGGTCGCCGAGTTGATGGCGACCGACTACACCGATGAGCTGATGGACGAGATGGGCCAGCTGCAGGAGGAGCTGGACGCCGCCGACGCCTGGGATATCGACTCCCAGCTGGAGCAGGCCATGGACGCGCTGCGCTGCCCGCCGCCCGACGAGCCCGTGACCCACCTGTCCGGTGGTGAAAAGCGCCGCGTCGCGTTGTGCAAGCTGCTGCTGTCCAAGCCCGACCTGCTGCTGCTCGACGAGCCCACCAACCACCTCGACGCCGAGAGCGTGCTGTGGCTGGAACAGCATCTCGCCGACTACAAGGGCGCGATCCTGGCCGTCACCCACGATCGCTACTTCCTGGACAACGTCGCCGAGTGGATCCTCGAACTCGACCGTGGCCGCGCCTACCCGTACGAGGGCAACTACTCGACCTACCTGGAGAAGAAGGCCGACCGCCTCGAGGTCCAGGGCAAGAAGGACCAGAAGCTGCAGAAGCGGCTCAAGGAAGAGCTGGCCTGGGTGCGCTCCGGCGCCAAGGCGCGCCAGGCCAAGAACAAGGCCCGCCTGGGCCGTTACGAGGAGATGGCGGCCGAGGCGGAGAAGACGCGCAAGCTCGACTTCGAGGAGATCCAGATCCCGGCCCCGCCGCGACTGGGCAACCTGGTGGTCGAGGTCGAGCACCTGGACAAGGGCTTCGACGGCCGCACGCTCATCAAGGACCTGTCCTTCACGCTGCCGCGCAACGGCATCGTCGGCGTGATCGGCCCCAACGGTGTCGGTAAGACCACGCTGTTCAAGACCATCGTCGGTCTGGAGTCACCGGACAGCGGCGAGGTGAGGGTCGGCGAGACGGTGAAGCTCAGCTATGTCGACCAGAATCGCGGCGGCATCGACCCGAAGAAGAACGTCTGGCAGGTGGTCTCCGACGGCCTGGACTACATCGAGGTCGGCCAGAACGAGATCCCGTCCCGGGCCTATGTCTCGGCGTTCGGGTTCAAGGGTCCCGATCAGCAGAAGCCCGCGGGTGTGCTGTCCGGTGGCGAACGCAACCGCCTCAACCTCGCGCTCACCCTCAAAGAGGGCGGCAACCTGATCCTGCTCGACGAGCCCACCAACGACCTCGACGTGGAGACGCTGAGCTCGCTGGAGAATGCGCTGGAGAGCTTCCCGGGCTGTGCCGTGGTGATTTCCCACGACCGCTGGTTCCTGGACCGCACCTGCACGCACATCTTGGCGTGGGAGGGCGACGACGACAACGAGGCCAAGTGGTTCTGGTTCGAGGGCAACTTCGGTGCCTACGAGGAGAACAAGATCGCGCGCCTCGGCGCCGACGCCGCACGGCCGCACCGGGTCACCCACCGCAGGCTCACCCGCGACTGATCCGGTGGAGCCGGGCCCTGGCGTTCGGCGGTAAGACTAGTGTCGCTCGTGCGTGCAGCCGACGAGGGCGGTGCGCAGAGGCGTTGAAGAGGAGCCCCCGGCATGACGGTGAATCCAGCAGCCACACAGCAGTTACAGCTGAGTGAGGATGCCGTCGGGCGTCTGGCGACGGCCTACCTGGCCACCCATCACGGGCCCCACGGCGACGCGCCCTCCAACGACGTCGCCGTCACCGTGCCGGTGGACCGGGCCGTCACCGCCCAGGTGATGTCGCCGGCACTGCTGGCCGCCCACACCCGGCTCGGTCAGCGCCGGGCGCCGGGGGAGACCCTGGTGGCGGTGTACCCCGCTGACGCCCCGGGTGGATTCGGTCCGGCGCTGCAGGTGGTCACCGATCACAGCCCGATGCTGATGGATTCGGTGACGGTGCTGTTGCACCGGCTCGGCGTGAACTACGTGTCGATCATGAATCCGGTGCTGCGGGTGCAGCGCGGAACCGGCGGCGAATTGCGGGACGTCGCCCCGTCGGTCGGGCCCGGCGCACCGGCGGTCGGGATCGACGAGACCTGGATCCACGTCCGGCTCGCGCCGACCGCCGATCCGGCCGCGGTGGCCGAGGCCGCCGCCCTGCTGCCCGGCGTGCTCGCCGACGCACGCCAGGTCGCCACGGATTCCTCGGCGCTCAACGCGATGCTGGTCGGGCTCGGCAACGCGCTGGACGCCGATCACGCCGGCCACTTCGCCGGCCCCGACCGCCGCGATGTCGCCTCGCTGCTGCGCTGGCTGGCCGACGGTCATTTCGTGCTGCTGGGCTATCAGCGTTGCGCGGTGCAGGGCGGCGCGGCCACGGTCGACCCGGCCAGCCGGCTGGGGGTGTTGCGGCTGCGTACCGATGTCTTCCCGGAGCTCACCACACCCGGCGATCTGCTGGTGCTGGCGCAGGCGACCATGCCCAGCTTCCTGCGGTACGGCGCCTACCCGTACATGGTGGTGGTCCGGGAGAATTTCGGTGGCGCGGCATCCAACCAGGCCGTCGAGCACCGCTTCGTGGGGCTGTTCACGGTGGCGGCGATGAACGCCAACGTGCTGGAGATCCCGCTGATCGCCCGCCGGGTCGACGAAGTGCTGTCCCGGACCCAGGGCGATCCGAGCCATCCCAGCCAGTTGATGCTGGACATCATCCAGACCATCCCGCGCTCCGAACTGTTCGCGCTGAGCAGTCGCGAACTGCTGGAGACCGCGCGGGCGGTGGTCGACCTCGGTTCGCTGCGCCGTGCCCTGCTGTTCCTGCGCGCCGACCAACTCGGGCATTTCGTTTCGGCCCTGGTGTATCTGCCCCGTGACAGGTACACCACCGCGGTGCGGCTGAACATCCAGGACATCCTGGTGCGCGAACTCGGTGGCGTCAGCATCGACTATGCCGCGCGGGTCAGCGAATCACCCTGGGCGGTAGTGCATTTCACCATCAAGATGCCCGCAGGGGTGCGCCGCGCCGATATCGACACCTCGTCGGAGAACGAGAGCCGGATCCAGCAGTTGCTCACCGAGGCGTCCCGCACCTGGGCCGACCGCCTGATCGGGTCGGTCAAGTCCGGCGCCATCGGGCAACGCCTGGCCGAGCACTACGCGGCCGCCTTCCCGGAGGTCTACAAGCAGGCCTTCACCCCGGCCGAAGCCATCGGCGACATCGCGATCGTCGAACAGCTGCAAGACAATTCGGTGAAGCTGGTGTTCGCCGAGGGGACCGGCGACGACCGCGTCGCCAAGCTGACGTGGTATCTGGGCGGGCGCTCGGCATCGCTGTCCGAACTGCTGCCGATGTTGCAGTGCATGGGTGTGGTGGTGCTGGAGGAGCGGCCCTTCACGGTCATCCGCGCCGACGGCCTGCCGGTCTGGATCTACCAGTTCAAAGTCTCGCCGCACCAGTCGATTCCCGCCGACGAGGACCCCGACACCACCGCGACGCTGTTCGCCGACGCGGTCACCGCGATCTGGCACGGCCGAGCCGAGATCGACCGGTTCAACGAGTTGGTGTTGCGTGCCGGCTTGACCTGGCAGCAAGTCACCATCCTGCGTGGTTACGCGAAGTACCTGCGCCAGGCCGGATTCCCGTACAGCCAGTCCCATATCGAGACGGTGCTCAACGACAACGCCGGCACCGCCCGCTCACTGGTGGAACTGTTCGAGGCTCTGTTCGATCCCGGAGCCGAACCCCCGCGCGACGCCCAGGCCGCCGCGGCCGCCGTCGCCGCCGACATCGACGCCTTGGTGAGTCTGGACACCGACCGGGTGCTGCGTGCCTTCGCCAGCCTGGTGCAAGCCACCCTGCGCACCAACTACTTCGTCACCAGCCCGGACTCGGCGCGCGCCCAGGATGTGGTCTCGTTCAAGCTCAATCCGGGCCTGATCAACGAGCTTCCGCTGCCGCGGCCGCGTTTCGAGATCTTCGTGTACTCGCCACGGGTGGAAGGTGTACACCTGCGATTCGGTTTCGTTGCCCGCGGCGGGTTGCGCTGGTCGGATCGCCGGGAGGACTTCCGCACCGAGATCCTCGGCCTGGTCAAGGCGCAGGCGGTGAAGAACGCCGTCATCGTGCCGGTCGGCGCCAAGGGCGGTTTCGTCGTCAAACAGCCCGCGCTGCCCACCGGGGATGCCGCCGCCGATCGGGACGCCCAGCGTGCGGAGGGCGTGGCGTGCTACCGATTGTTCATCTCGGGCCTGCTCGACCTGACCGACAACGTCGAGAAATCGACCGGAAACGTCATCACCCCAACGGGTGTGGTGCGCCGCGACGGTGACGATGCCTACCTGGTGGTCGCCGCCGACAAGGGCACCGCGACGTTCTCCGATATCGCCAACGACGTCGCCAAGTCCTACGGCTTCTGGCTGGGCGACGCCTTCGCCTCCGGCGGCTCGGTGGGCTACGACCACAAGGCGATGGGCATCACCGCCAAGGGTGCCTGGGCATCGGTGATGCGGCACTTCCGCGAGATGGGCGTCGACACGCAGACCCAGGACTTCACCGTGGTCGGCGTCGGCGACATGAGCGGTGACGTGTTCGGCAACGGGATGTTGCTGTCCAAGCACATTCGGCTGATCGCCGCCTTCGACCACCGGCACATCTTCCTGGATCCCGACCCGGACCCGGCGACCTCGTGGGTGGAACGGACGCGGATGTTTGCGCTGCCGCGCTCCAGCTGGGACGACTACGACCGGTCGCTGATCAGCGAAGGCGGCGGCGTGTACAGCCGCGAGCAGAAGTCCATTCCGGTCAGCCCGCAGGTGCGCGCCGCGCTCGGCCTTGCCGACGATGTCACCGAGATGACCCCGCCGGCCTTGATGAAGGCGGTGCTGCTGGCGCCGGTGGACCTGTTCTGGAACGGCGGTATCGGCACCTACATAAAGGCCGAGACCGAGTCCGACGCCGCGGTCGGTGACCGAGCCAACGACCCGGTGCGGGTGAACGGAAATCAGTTGCGGGTCAAGGTGGTCGGCGAGGGCGGCAACCTGGGAGTGACCCAGCGCGGCCGGATCGAGTTCGACCTCAACGGCGGGCGGATCAACACCGACGCGATGGACAACTCGGCCGGTGTGGACTGCTCCGACCACGAGGTCAACATCAAGATCCTGATCGACTCGCTGGTCACCGCCGGGCGCATCGAGGCAAGCCAGCGCTCCGATCTGCTGATGTCGATGACCGACGAGGTGGGCGAACTGGTGCTCGCCGACAACAGGGACCAGAACGACCTGATGGGCACCAGCCGGGCCAACGCGCCCAGCCTGTTGTCGGTGCACGCCCGTCAGATCAAGGAACTGGTCGACCAGCACGATCTCAACCGGGAGCTGGAAGCGCTGCCATCGGAAAAGGAGATCCACCGCCGCGCCGACCTTGGATTGGGTTTGACCTCACCGGAATTGGCGACGCTGATGGCGCACGTGAAGCTGGCCCTCAAGGACCAGCTGTTGGCCAGCGACGTGCCCGACCAAGAGGTGTTCGCCGCCCGGCTGCCGTCGTACTTCCCGTCCGAGCTGCGCGACCGGTTCGGTGCCGACATCCGCAACCATCAGTTGCGCCGCGAGATCGTCACCACCATGCTGGTCAACGACCTCGTCGATACCAGCGGCATCACCTACGCCTACCGGATCAGCGAGGACGTCGGCGTCGGCCCGGTGGATGCCGTGCGCAGCTACGTGGCCACCGACGCCATCTTCAACGTCGGTGAGGTGTGGCACGCCATCCGCGCTGCCGGTGCGGCCGGAGTGCCGGTCGCGGTGACCGACCGGATGACGCTGGATCTGCGCCGGCTCATCGACCGGGCCGGCCGTTGGCTGCTCAACTACCGCCCGCAGCCGTTGGCCGTTGGCGCGGAGATCAACCGGTTCGCCGCGAAGGTCGCCGCCCTCACCCCGCGGATGTCGGAGTGGCTGCGCGGCGACGACAAGGCGATCGTGGAGAAGGACGCCGGCGAGTTCATCGACAAGGGTGTGCCGCGTGAGTTGGCGTACACCGTGGCCACCGGCCTCTACCAGTACAGCCTGCTCGACGTCATCGACATCAGCGACATCCTGGAACGTGACGCCGTCGAGGTGGCCGACACCTACTTCGCGCTGATGGATCACCTCGGTGCGGACGGGCTGCTGACCGCCATCTCCGCGCTGTCCCGGGATGACCGCTGGCATTCGTTGGCGCGGTTGGCCATTCGGGATGACATCTACGGTTCGTTGCGCGCCCTGTGCTTCGACGTGATGGCCGTCGGCGAACCGGACGAGAACGGTGAGCAGAAGATCGAGGAATGGGAGATCACCAATACCTCCCGGGTGGCCCGCGCGCGCCGCACCCTCGACGAGATCTACGCCGAAGGCGAGCGGGATCTGGCCACGCTGTCGGTGGCCGCCCGCCAGATCCGCAGCATGACGCGAACGAGTGGAACGGGATCAAGTGGCTAACGGGTTCGTCACGCCGGTGCCGGTGCGCTGGTCGGATATCGACATGTACCAGCACGTCAATCACGCGACCATGGTCACCATCCTGGAAGAGGCCCGGGTCCCGTTCCTGCACGAGCCGTTCGCCGGCGACATCGATACCACCGGCCTGTTGATAGCCGAGGTCAAGGTGTCCTACAAAGGCCAAGTGCGCCTGACGGATTCGCCGTTGCAGGTGACCATCTGGGTCAACCGCCTGCGCGCGGTGGACTTCACTCTCGGCTACGAGGTGCGCTCGGTGCATGCCGATCCCGATTCCAAGCCGGCCGTCATCGGGGAAACGCAGTTGGCGGCCTTCAACATCGAAGAGCAGAAGTTGGTGCGCCTCGCGCCGCACCACCGCGAGTACCTCGAGCGCTACCTGCGGCCATCGGCGTGACCGATGCGGAGCGGGGCATCTGGCTCGAGGATGCGGCCAGTCGCGATGACCTGAGCACGTTCGCCGAACGCACGCTGCGCCTCGACGACGCAGCCGTGGTCCGACTGCGGCAACGGCCGGACGGCAACATCGTCGCCTGGGTCGGCACAGGTTTCGATGTGCTGGCCAGCCGGGTGGTCGGCGGAACGGTGCGGCCTACAGACCTGTGCGTGGGCGCCGACAGTCTGGTCGGCGCGCTGTCGGCGATGGCGGTGTCGGGGTTCGTAGAGCCCGGCTTCGCGATGGATTCGGCCTGGCGCGGTGTGCTGCCCCCGGAAAGCGGGTTCGTTCACCTCGACGATGTGCCCGCACGGGCCGTGCTCGATCTGGCCGAACGAGGCGCCGCCCTGGCCAAGGAACACAGCAGCGCACACGGCCCGCCGGCTTCCCTGCTCGATCAGGAGGTGCTGGCGGTGAGCTCCGGCAGCACCGAGGTGGGCATCCCGATGCGCTGCGTGTTCGCCCTCACCGCCATGGGTTTCCTGCCGCCGAGCGGTAGCGAGGTCGGTGCCGAGGAGATCGTGCGGGTGCGGGTGCACCCGGCGTGGCTGCGGGTCGACGCCCGATTCGGCACCGTGTACCGGCGTATCGGCGACCCCGCCATGGTTTTGCGTTAGACCAGCCAGGCCGCGGTATCGGGCGGCAGCAGGCCGTCGGCCAATGTCCCGCTGGCCAGCAACACCGCACCGGCCGGTAGCGGCATCGGCGCGTCGCCGGTGTTGAGCACACAGACCAGCCCGCCCTCGCGCCGGAACGACCCGACCCCGACCCACTCGATCGGACCGTCGAATTCGGCACGCTCGGAACGTAATTCGATGGCCCGCCGGTAGAAGTTCAGCGTCGAATCCGGGTCGGCGAGCTGGCGCGCCACCGTCAACGGCGCCCAGCCCGCGGGCATCGGCAACCAGGTCCGCGGGTTGGCCGAGAAGCCGAACGGCGGCGCGTCTCCGGACCAGGGCATCGGCACCCGGCAGCCGTCGCGGCCGCGTTCGGTGCGCCCGGACCGTTCCCACACCGGGTCCTGCAGCGCCGCGTCGGGCAGGTCCACCTGGGGCAGCCCGAGTTCCGCACCGTTGTAGACGAACGCGACGCCGGGCAGCGCCAGCATCACCAGCGCCATGGCCCGGGCCCGGGCCAACCCCCGCGCGCCGCCGCCGTAGCGGGAGACCTCGCGTTCCACGTCGTGATTGGACAGTGTCCAGGTCGGCACCGCCTGGGCCAGGTCGGCCGCGGCCAGCGAGTTGTCGATGGCGGCCCGAATCTCGGACGCGTCGAAATCCGCTTGCACCAACCGGAAGTTGAAGCCCAGGTGCAGCTCGTCGGGTCGCAGGTACTTGGCGAACCGTTCGTTGCCGTGCACCCACACCTCGCCCACGGCGACCGACTCGGGGTAGTCGTCCAGCACCCGCCGGATGAAGCGGTGGATCTCGTGCACGCTCTCGTTGTCGAAGCGCGGATCGTCTTCGGCGTTGCGCAGCAGCTCGTTGTCGGTGAGCGACATGTCCGGCAATCCGGGCGGTTTCGCCATTCCGTGCGCGACGTCGATACGAAAGCCGTCGACGCCGCGGTCCAGCCAGAACCGCAGCGTCTTCTCCACATCCTCGAACACCTCGGGATGCTCCCAGTTCAAGTCGGGCTGGGCGCTGTCGAACAGGTGCAGGTACCACTGGCCGTCGGCCACCCGGGTCCAGGCCGGGCCGCCGAACACCGACACCCAGTTGTTGGGCGGATTGTCCCCATCGGCACCGGAACCGTCGCGGAAGATGAATCGGTCCCGCCGCGACGGTTCGGCCAGCGCTTCGAGAAACCATGGATGTGCCGAGCTGACGTGGTTGGGCACCAGGTCCATCATCACCCGGATGCCCCGTGCATGGGCGGCCGCCAGCAGCCCGTCCAGCGCCGTCAGGTCACCGAACAGCGGGTCGATGTCGCGGGGGTCGGCGACGTCGTAACCGTGGTCGGCCATCGGGGACACCATCACCGGGTTGAGCCACAGCGCGTTCACCCCGAGGGCGGACAGATAGTCCAGCTGGCCGGTGATGCCGTCCAGGTCGCCGACCCCGTCGCCGTTGCTGTCCCGGAACGAACGGGGGTAGAGCTGGTAGAAAACGGCATCCGCCCACCAGTCCGGGCGAGCGAGCCTGCGCGGCGCCATCAGAACGCCGAGTTCACCATCGACTCGGCCGCCATGTTCAGGTAGTTCAGCAGCAGCTGGCGGTGCGCGTCGTCGAGGGTCTGCGAATCGATCGACGCCACCGCGGTATGCATGCACCGCAGCCACGCGTCGCGCTCCAGGTAGCCGATCCGGAACGGCGCGTGCCTCATCCGCAACCGCGGGTGGCCACGCTGGTCGGAATAGGTGCGCGGGCCACCCCAGTACTGCTCCAGGAACATCCGCAGTCGCTCCTGCGCCCCCGCCAGATCGTCTTCGGGGTACAGCGGCAGCAGGATTTCGTCGTCCCGCACGAGTTCGTAGAACCGCGACACGATCGCGGCGAACGTGTCGTGGCCGCCGACTTCGTCATAGAACGAGAGCTCGGGTTGGGTCACGTGGTCCATTGTCCAGGATCGGTCCCGGTGCGCCGGTGGACACCCTGCCGAGGGCCGGGTTGAACAAGCCGTCACCCGAAGTTCATCGGACTGACCAGCGAACACCCGCCAAATTACCGTGCGGTGCTCGCCGATCCATGGTGGACTGTGCAACGGAGGACGAATGTCGCAGCGCAAGAAAAGCCCTGCTCGACGAGCGGGCTACCGGTACCCCACGGCCGCGGTTGCTCCTGTCGATGCCCATCCGCAGTCGTTCGGCGACGTCCCACCGGCCACCCATCCCGGCTCGGTGTGGGGCCGGCGCAGGGTGTTGCTGCTCAACTCCACCTATGAACCACTCACCGCTCTGCCGATGCGGCGTGCGGTCATCATGCTGATGTGTGGCAAAGCCGACGTCGTGCACGACGACCCGTCCGGACCGGTCATCCACTCCGCGACGCGCACCATCGTGGTGCCGTCGGTGATCCGGCTGCGGAGTTTCGTGCGGGTGCCGTACCGCGCCCGCATCCCGATGACCCGGGCGGCGCTGATGCACCGGGACCGCTTCCGCTGCGCCTACTGCGGGCAGAAGGCCGACACCGTCGACCACGTCATCCCGCGCAGCCGGGGCGGCGAGCATTCCTGGGAGAACTGCGTCGCGGCCTGCTCGTCGTGCAACCACCGCAAGGCCGATCATTTGCTCAGCGAGCTGGGCTGGTCGCTGCGCGCGGTGCCGACCCCACCCAAGGGCCAGCATTGGCGGCTGCTGTCCTCGGTGAAGGAACTCGACCCGGCATGGGTCAGATATCTGGGTGAGGGCGCGGCGTGAAACGCCCTGCGATACGGTTTGCGTCGTGAGCATTGCACTGACCCATTCCCTGCTCGGCGGGGTCCCGCTGCTGGTGTTCCTGCTGCTGGCGGTGGCGACCCTGGCCCGCAAGGGCCCGCACCCGGCCACCTACACCCTGTCCGAGAAGTGGACGCACGACCCCATCCTGTGGGCGTCGGACGAGCCCGCCGACCACGGCCACGGTGGCCACGGAACGCACGTGAACGTTGGAGGTTCCGCAAGTGGCAAGTGGTAGTGAGGTGGCGACCGCCTCCAAGGACGTCGAGCTGCCCTACGGGTACGCGCTGACCTACAGCGGCCGGATCTCGGGCGTCACCGAGCCGGGCGAGCTGTCGGTGCACTACCCGTTTCCCACCAAGGACCTGGTCATCCTCGATGACGCCCTGAAGTACGGCGCGCGGGCGGCCAAGGCCCGGTTCGCGGTGTACCTCGGCCCGCTGGGCGAGGACACCGCCGCCACCGCGCGCGAGATCCTGGGCCGGGTCCCGACCCCGGACAACGCCGTGCTGCTGGCCGTCTCGCCGGATCAGCGCGTCGTCGAGGTGGTCTACGGCGCCGACCTGAAGGGCCGCGGTATCGAGACCGCCGCGCCGCTCGGCGTGTCCGCAGCGATCGCATCGTTCAAGCAGGGCAACCTGATCGACGGTCTGATCAGTGCCGTGCGCGTGGTGTCCGCCGGCGTTGCTCCGGCCTGAGCGCGTCGCGCTCGATCAGGTCATGAACGACGCCCGGATGGCGACGTAGCGCTCCAGGAAGGCGCGCTCGTCGAGGCGCTTGCGCCGCATCCAGCCGGTGACTTCGTCGTTGCACTTGCTGGCGTTGCACGCCCCACAGGCCGGTACCACGTTCTCGACGGTGTACCGGCCGCCGCGGGAGATCGCCATGACGCAGTCGCGTTGTAGCGGCTTACCCGTGGCGCCGCAGTAGGCGCAGCCGTTCCAGGCGGCCTTCAGCGCGGCCCACTGTTCGTCGGTGAGGTCGTTGAGCACCGCCTTGACCCGACGGGTGCGCCTGCGTGCGGCGCGGGCTCTCCGACTGTTGGTGGCCGCCATGGCTAGATCCTCCCAGCGCGAGCGTGCGCGAATGCACAGCCTGCACGGCGTGTCGGTGGGCAGACGCGCACGCTCGCGGCGGGGGATCAGGTGATGTCGAAGCTGCGGGCCTTGAGCGCGCGTTCGACGCCGGCCCGGCCCTCCAGCACCAGGCGGCGCAACGCGGGCGGCAACTCCGCGTCGGCCAGGAACGCGTCCGCGGCGTCCAGTCCGCCCTGGCTGACATCCCACGACGGGTACAGGCCGATCACCACGGTCTGGGCCACCTCGCTGGACCGGCGCTCCCACACGCCGCCGATCGCTGCGAAGTAGAGATCGCGGAACGGGGTCAGCAGTCCGGTCTGGCCGGGCTGGGCGAAACCCCCGACAATGGCCCGGGTGGTGATGTTGGGCAGCGTGTCGTCCTCGATGACCTGTTGCCAGGCAGCCTCTTTGACCGCTTCCTGCGGTCGTGCGGCGGATGCGGCCGCGGCGTTGCGCCTACCGGCCGCGGTCGGGTCGTTGGTCGCCTCGGCATCGATGAATGGTGACGCGGCGCTGTCGGCGTCGATCGCTCCGGCGGCGGCCAGCGCCGTGACGATGCGCCACCGCAGATCGGTGTCGATGACCAGTCCGGCCAGGTTCACCGCGGCCGGCTCGTTGTCCAGCAAGGTGGACAGCACCGCCACATGGTTGGGCGACAGCACCGACGTGCACAGCGCGTTGACGAACGCCAGTTGGTGGTCCGACCCGGGTGCGGATTCGCGGGCCAGGTCCAGCAGGGCGTCGCCGAACGCAGGCCAGCCGTTCTCCTTGGCCCAGACCGGGTCGGCGTAGGCACTCAGCGCGGTCTGCGCCTGCAGCAGAATCCGTTGTGCGACACCCACTTCGCTCTCGGCGTGGATGCCGCTGATGACCAGTGCGACGAAATCACGGGCCCTCAGCTCGGCCTCGCGGGTCATCTCCCACGCCGCCGACCAGGCCAGCGTGCGGGGCAGCGGGTCGGCGAAATCGGCGATCCGGCTCAGCGCCGTCTGCAGCGATTCCGGATCCAGGCGCACCGCGCAGTAGGTCAGATCCTCGTCGTTGACCAGGATGAACTTGCCGCGCGCAACGCCGACCAGTTCGGGTACTTCGGTGGCGGCGCCTTCGACGTCCAGCTCGACGCGGTTGACCCGCACCAGCTTGCCGGACGCGTCGTCGTCGTAGATGCCGATGGCCAGCCGGTGCACCCGGGTCTCGCCGGCACCCGGCGCCGCACCGGACTGGCTGACGGCGAACCGGGTGAACCTGCCGTCGGCGTCGACGTCGAAGTCCGGGCGCAACGTGTTCAGGCCGGTGGTCTTGAGCCACTGCCGGCCCCACTGCGACAGATCGCGGCCCGAGGACTTCTCCAGGGCGCCGAGCAGATCGCCGAAGGTGGCATTGCCGAAGGCGTGGTCGCGGAAGTAGTCGCGCAGCCCGGCCAGGAATGCGTCCAGACCGACGTAGGCCACCAACTGCTTGAGCACGCTGGCGCCCTTGGCGTAGGTGATGCCGTCGAAGTTCACCTCGACCGCGGCCAGATCCGGGATGTCGGCGGCGACCGGGTGGGTGGACGGCAGCTGGTCCTGCCGGTACGCCCAGGACTTCTCCACGTTGGCGAAGGTGGTCCAGGCCTGCTTGTACTCGGTGGCCTCGGCCTGGCACAGCACCGACGCGAACGTCGCGAAGGACTCGTTGAGCCACAGGTCATCCCACCAAGCCATGGTGACCAGATCGCCGAACCACATGTGCGCCATCTCGTGCAGCACGGTCTCGGCGCGGCGCTCGTAGCTGTAGCGGGTCACCTTGGACCGGAAGACGTAATCCTCCAGGAAGGTGACCGCGCCGGCGTTCTCCATGGCGCCCGCGTTGAACTCCGGCACGAACAACTGGTCGTACTTGCCGAAGGCGTACGGCGTGCCGAAGTTGCGGTGATAGAAGTCGAATCCCTGCTTGGTCTCGGTGAACAGCCGGTCTGCGTCCATGAACTCGGCCAGCGAGGCGCGGCAGAAGATGCCCAGCGGGATCTCGCCGTGCTCGTCGGTGTAGACGTCGTCCCAGCGGGCATACGGCCCGGCGATCAGTGCCACCAGGTAGGTGCTCATCTTCGGGGTGGTGGCGAAGGTGTGCACACCGTCTTGCACCGACACCGTCGCGCCGTTGGAGATCACCTGCCAGTGCGCCGGCGCCTTGACGGTGACATCGAAGGTGGCCTTCAGGTCGGGCTGGTCGAAACTGGCGAACATCCGCTTGGCGTCGGCGGTTTCGAACTGCGAGTACAGGTACACCTCGTTGTCCACCGGGTCGACGAAGCGGTGCAGCCCCTCACCGGTGTTCGAGTACAGCTTGTCCGCATCGACGACGAGCACGTTGCGCGCCTGCAGGCCGGTCAACGCGATACCGATGGATTCGTCGTAGCCGGACACGTCGAGTTCGACACCGTTGAGGGTGGCGCTGCGCACGGTGTCGGCGGCGATGTCGATGAAGGTGTCGGCGCCGGCCAGCGCGTCGAACGTCACCGTGGTGACGCAGCGGAATGTCCGCTCGCCGGGCCCGCCGTCACCATCGGTGAGGTCGATGTCGATCCGGTAGTTGTCAACGGTGACCAGGGCGGCGCGCTCGACGGCTTGGTCGCGTGTCAGATTGGGAAGTGCCACTCGACCAACTTAGTCGGAACTGCGACAACCCGGCGCGGGAGCCCGCGTGGGAACATTCGGCCGCGGTGGCGAAGTTGTGTTCAGTGGACCGGTCTGCCCACCTTCGAGAGGACTCTTCGCAATGGCGCAAAAAGATGTAGCCGACTTCTGGTTCGACCCGCTGTGCCCATGGGCCTGGATCACCTCGCGCTGGATCCTGGAAGTCGAGAAGGTCCGGGATATCGACGTCAACTTCCACGTGATGAGCCTGGCGGTGCTCAACGAAGGGCGCGACCTGCCCGAGGAGTACGTCGAGATGATGAAGAAGGCGTGGGGCCCGGTGCGTGTCGCGATCGCCGCCGAGCAGGCCAAGGGGCCCGAGATCCTGAGCCCGCTCTACACCGCGTTGGGAACCCGCATCCACAACGAGGGCAACAAGGACTTCGACGTCGTCATCCGGGAGTCACTGGAGGAGCTGGGCCTGCCCGCGGAACTGGCCGAGGCCGCG
This sequence comes from Mycobacterium sp. BMJ-28, assembly GCF_054404835.1. Classification (NCBI taxonomy): domain Bacteria; kingdom Bacillati; phylum Actinomycetota; class Actinomycetes; order Mycobacteriales; family Mycobacteriaceae; genus Mycobacterium; species Mycobacterium sp. BMJ-28. The sequence goes on from NZ_CM136783.1 coordinate 1,934,141, forward strand.
GCCAGCGACAAGTTCGACGAGGCGCTGCGCACGAGCCACCACGAGGGCATGGACCCGGTCGGCCCCGATGTCGGCACCCCGACCATCCACGTGAACAAGACAGCGTTCTTCGGCCCCGTGCTCTCGCGTATCCCGCGCGGTGAAGAGGCGGGCAAGGTGTGGGACGCATCGGTGATCTTCGCCGGCTACCCGCATTTTTGGGAGCTGAAGCGGACCCGGACCGAGTCGCCCGAGTTCGATTAGGAGTTGACGTGCGGAATCGGTCGCGATTCCGGATGTTGATCGGTGATTTCACCGTCCCGCCCGGCAGGTAACTCGCCGATCCGCACTGCGAGCCGTCGTGCGGGATGAGAAGGTACCTGTCATGACAGCGGCCGAACCCACCACCGACGGGTCCTATCGAGACAAGATCGCAGCGGTCGAACCCGGCGGGAATGAGTTCATCGCGGAGTCGGACCGGCACGGCAAGCCCAGCCAGCTGTTCTGGACCTGGACCTCCCCGAACCTCGAGTTCGCCACCATCTTCGTCGGTGTGCTGGCGGTCGCGTATTACGGCATGACGTTCTGGCAGGCCCTCGGCGGGATCGTGCTCGGCACCGGACTCGGCGCCATCGCGCACTATTTCCTGTCCGCGCGCGGACCGCTGCACGGGGTGCCGCAGATGGTGCTGGGCCGGTTGCCGTTCGGGTTCAAGGGCAATGTGGTGCCCGCGGCGCTGATGTCGATCACCGCGGGGGTCGGCTGGTTCGCCACCAACAGCGTCAGCGGCGCGTTCGCCTTGTCCACCCTGTTCCACATCGGGCCGGTGCTGGCGCTGGTCATCATCGTGGTGCTGCAGACCGCGCTGGCCTTCTTCGGGCACAACCTGGTGCAGGCGTTCGAGCGGTGGGCGTTCCCCGTGCTGGCGGTGATCTTCGTGATCACCTCGGTGGCGATCTTGGCCAAATCGCACCCGGGGGCGCCGGCAGTCGAAGGTGGCGTGGGCGGGCTGGGCGGGTTCCTGCTGACTGTCGGCACCGCGTTCGGTTACGCCGCGGGCTGGACGCCGTATGCCGCCGACTACACCCGGTACCTGCCGTCGCGCGTCAACACCAAACTGACCGGCACCTTCGCGGCGGCAGGTCTTTTCGTGTCCTGCGTCGCACTGGAGGCCGTCGGCGCGGCGTCGGTCACCATTGGGCCGGCGCTGTCGGAGAACCCCACCGAGGCGTTCACCTCCGAGTTGACCTCATGGCTGGCCAGCCTGACACTGCTGGCCATCGCCATCGGTGCGGTCGCCGCGAACGCGATCAATGTGTATTCGGGCGCAATGGCTTTCGTCACCATCGGGATCAAGCTGCCGCACCATGTGGCGCGCGCACTGGTCACCGTGTTCTTCGGGGTGGCCGGCTTCCTGATCGCCTGGTGGGCCCTGGCCGACGCAGCGGCCAGCTATGAGGCCTTCCTGTTGATCATCGCGTACTGGATCGGCCCGTGGCTGGGAGTGGTGTTCGCCGATCAGTACCTGCGTCGCGGCCAGCCAGTGGCCGGTTTCCTCTACGACCGTTCCTACGCGAACTGGCCGGGACTGTCGTCGTTCCTGCTCGGACTGGTGGTGTCGGTGCTGCTGTTCTCCAACCAGGAGAAGTTCGTCGGCCTCATCGCCGGCGGCGTGCCGCAACTCGGGGACATCACCTTCTTCGTCGGATTCCTGATCGCCGGCGCGAGTTATCTGGTGCTGTGTCGCAGCAAGATCAGCTCGGAGCGCGCCCTGGCATGACACCGGAACAGATGCTCGACGTCGCCGTCGAGGAGGCCCGGAAAGGGTTGGCCGAGGGGGGTATTCCCATCGGTGCCGCCCTGTTCGATGCCGACGGGGTGCTGCTCGGTGCCGGTCACAACCGCCGGGTGCAGAACGACGACCCGTCGGTACATGCCGAAACCGACGCCTTCCGGGCGGCCGGCCGCCAGCGTGGGTACCGGTCCACCGTGATGGTCACCACGCTGTCGCCGTGCTGGTATTGCAGCGGCCTGGTGCGCCAGTTCAATATCGGTGCGGTGGTGATCGGCGAGGCCCGCACCTTCCACGGCGGTCACGACTGGCTGGCCGAGCACGGGGTGGCGGTGACGCTGCTGGACGACGAGCGCTGCGTGACGATGATGCAGAAGTTCATCGCCGCGCGGCCGGAATTATGGGCGGAGGACATCGGCGAATGAGTGCCATTGCGACGGTGGATATTTCCCGTTGGTATGCCGGCGGTGCCGAGGCGGATGCACTGGCCGCCGAGGTCGACGAGGGGTTGCAGCGGGCCGGTTTCATCGTGGTGACCGGCCACCGGGTGGACACCGGCCTGGCGGCCCGGGTGCGCGCGGCCAGCCGGGAGTTCTTCGCGCTGCCCGACGAGGTCAAGGCGCGCTATTCGGTGCCGGTGGGCGGGCACGGCTGGATCGGTCCGGGGGCCGAGGCCAACGGTTACGCCGAAGGCACCGAGACGCCGCCGGATCTGAAGGAGAGCTACAGCCTGGGGGCCGAGACGGCCGTCGGTGATCCCGAGGTGGACCGGATCTGGTTCGCCCCCAACGTGTGGCCGGCCGAGGTGCCCGCCCTGCAGACGCTGGTCGACGAATACACCGAGCAGATGCGCAAGGTCTCCGACGATCTGCTGGCGCTGTTCGCCCATGCTCTGGGCTTGCCGGCCAATCCCTTTGCCGTCCTTGCTGATCGGCCGACTTGGACGATGAACATCAACCACTACCCGCCGGTGAGCGTGGTGGGCGAGCCCGAGCCTGGTCAGTTCCGGATCGGTCCGCACACCGATTTCGGCACCGTCACCGTGCTCGACCGTGAACCGGGCGCCGGGGGGCTGCAGGTCTACTCCGAGGCGCAGGGCTGGGAAGACGCACCGTGGGAACCCGGTGCCCTCACGGTCAACATCGGTGACCTACTGGAGTATTGGAGCGGCCGGCGCTGGCCGTCGGGACGGCATCGGGTGCTGCCCCCGCAACCGCATGCGCCGGAAGAGGATCTGGTGTCGCTGATCTATTTCTACGAAGCCAACCACGACGCGCTCGTCACACCGCTGCAGCCGCCGATCGGGCGGGTGTCCGGGCTGGATCCGGTGACGTCATCGACTTTCATCAAGGAACGCCTCGACGCCATCACCGTCGGGTAGGGCGGCCGGCACCGCGTCCAGTGCGGCGAGTTGCGCTGCGCTGAAATGGATCTCGCCAGCGGCCAGGTTCTGCTGCAGGTGATGCATCGATGTCGTCCCGGCGATCAGCAGGATATTGGGTGCATGGGCCAGCAGCCAGGCCAGCCCCACCTGCGCGCCGGTGGCCCCGACCTCGGCGGCGACCCGTTGCGCCACAGCGTTTTCGGCGACCTTCGGGAAGCCGGGAAACGATGAGCCGAGCGGGAAGAACGGCACCCAGGCGATTCCGTGCTCGGCGCACAGCGCGAGTTCGTCCTCGTGCGTGCGGTTGAGCAGGTTGTAGGCGTTCTGTACGCAGACGATGCCGGCGGGCAGCGCCCGGCGCAGGGTGGCCGCGTCGACATTGCTGATGCCGATCGCGCCGATCTTGCCCTCGTCGCGCAAGGCGATCATCTCGGCCAGTTGGTCGTCCAGGTCGACGATCTGGTCGCCCTCGGCGATCAGGCCGGGGCCGATATCGGCGCGGCGCAGATTGACCACCGGGATCTGCTCCAGGCCGAGTCCGGCCAGGTCCAGTTCGACGGCGGCGCGCAGGTCGGCGGGTTTCTGTGCCAGCGCCAGCGGGACGGGCCCGCTGGCGGGCCGGGCCCCCACCTTGCTGACGAGTACCAGCTCGTCGGGGTAGGGGGACAGCGCGTCGCGGATGCGCCGGTTCACCACGCCGTCGTCGTAGAACGAGGCGGTGTCGATGTGGTTGACCCCGAGCGCGACGGCGCGCCGCAGCACCGCGGCGGCGTCCTCGCTGGGGAGTTCACGCCCGAGTCCCATGGCGCCGTAGCCGATGCGCGCGACGAGGTGTCCGGCGAGGGTGCCGGTGCCGCCGGGAAGCAATGTGCCCATGTCCAACTCCTGCGATGTCATAATCGAGAGTGATGCGGAGGAACCTCCGTTTCATACGATAGCAAAACGGAGGAGCCTCCGCTATGGTCGAACGGGCCGACGCCCGGCGTAACCGGGAACGGTTGCTGGTGGCCGCAGCGTCGGCGTTCGCCTCGGCCGACGGGCCGGTGTCCCTGGAAGGCATCGCGCGCGAGGCCGGTGTCGGCATCGGCACGTTGTACCGGCACTTCCCGAATCGCGAAGCGCTCGTCGAGGCCGTCTACCGCGCCGAGCTGGGCGAGGTGGCGGCGTCGGCAGACGAACTGCTGACCCGGCATCCGCCGGTGGTGGCGCTGCGACGCTGGATGGACCGCTATGCGGGGTTCGTCGCGGCCAAGCGCGGCATGGCCGAATCGCTGCACGCGATGTTCACGTCCGGGGTGGTCCAGCCCAGCCAGACCAGGAGCAGCGTGCTGGGCGCGGTGACCGTTCTGCTCGGCGCGGGCGCCGCCGACGGCACGCTGCGTGCGGATATCGACCCGGACGACGTCGTCTCCAGCCTGCTCGGCATCTTCGTGGCCAGCCGATCGACCGAGCAGGCCGCGCGCCTGCTCGACCTCCTGGTAGACGGTCTGGTGGCCGCCCGCTGACACGTTAGGGTTACCCCCATGCGCGTCTACCTGGGTGCCGACCACGCCGGACTCGAATTCAAGAAGACCATCATCGAGCATCTGCTGAAGAACGGCCATGAGCCGATCGACTGCGGTGCCTACGCCTACGATGCCGATGACGACTACCCGGCGTTCTGCATCGCCGCGGCGCTCAAGACCGTCGCCGATCCGGACAGCCTGGGCATCGTGCTCGGTGGTTCCGGCAACGGCGAGCAGATCGCGGCGAACAAGGTGCCCGGCGCCCGCTGCGCCCTGGCCTGGAGCGTGGAGACCGCTCAGCTGGCCCGTCAGCACAACAACGCGCAACTGATCGGCATCGGTGGCCGCATGCACACCACCGAGGAGGCGCTGGCCATCGTCGACGCCTTCCTGTCCACCCCTTGGTCGGAAGCCGAGCGCCACCAGCGCCGGATCGACATCCTGGCCCAGTACGAGAAGGACCACATCGCCCCGCCGGTCCCCGGCGCGCCCGCCTGATCCATGCCTGAAGGGCACACCCTGCACCGGCTGGCCCGGCTGCACCAGAAGCGCTTCGGGCGCGCACCGGTGACGGTGTCCAGCCCGCAGGGCCGATTCGCCGACTCGACGGCGGTGAACGGTCAGGTGCTGCGCCGTGCCGATGCCTGGGGCAAGCACTTGTTCCACCATTACGCCGGTGGTGCGGTGGTGCACGTGCACCTCGGCCTGTACGGCACCTTCACCGAGTGGCCGGCGCCGCCACCGTTGCCGGTGGGACAGGTGCGGATGCGGATGGTGGGCGCCGAGTACGGCACCGATCTGCGCGGGCCCACGGTGTGCGAGTTGATCGACGAACCCGCCGTCGACGACGTGGTCGCCCGGCTGGGCCCCGACCCATTGCGTGCCGACGCCGACCCGGACCTGGCGTGGAAACGAATCACCAAGTCGCGCAGAACCATCGGCGGGCTGCTGATGGATCAGACGGTGATGGCCGGGGTGGGCAACGTGTATCGCAGCGAGCTGCTGTTCCGGCACCGGATCGACCCATACCGGCCCGGCGTGCGGATCGATGCCGACGAGTTCGGCGCGATGTGGACCGATCTGGTGGCCCTGATGAAGGTCGGTGTACGCCGCGGCAAGATCGTCGTGGTCCGGCCCGAGCACGACCACGGCGCACCGTCCTACCGCGAGGGCAGGCCACGCACCTACGTGTACCGCCGTGCAGGTGATCCGTGCCGGGTGTGCGGCACAGCCGTGCGCACCGCGGAACTGGAGGCACGCAATGTGTTCTGGTGCCCCAGCTGTCAGTCCTGAGGGGCTGTCGGGCACGTTCGCGACTTTGACGGGACAATTGACTCCGTGGAATTGATCCTCGTCGTCGTCGGCGCCATCCTGGTCACCGCCATCGCCCACCGTCGTGGGTTCGAACCCGCGCTGATGATCGTCGTCGTCGGCATCGTCGTGTCATTCCTGCCCGGCTTCGAAGCGCCCGAACTCGATTCGCACATCCTGCTCACGGTGGTGCTGCCGCCGCTGCTGTACTCGGCCGCGCTGGACTTCTCGTTCCCCACCTTCCTGCGCAACATCCGCCCGATCCTCGGTCTGGGTGTCGGACTGGTGGTGGTCAGCGCGTTCGCGGTCGCCGCGGTGTCCTCCTGGCTGGCGCTGGTGCCGCTGACCTTCGGCACCGCGCTGGTGCTCGGCGCGATCGTGGCGCCACCGGACGCCGTCACCGCGGTGGCGGTCGGCCGCAAACTCGGCCTGCCCAAACGGGTGATGGCGATCCTCACCGGTGAAAGCCTGATCAACGATGCCGCCGCGCTGGCGCTGTTCTCGGTCGCGGTCACCCAGGTTGCCGGCGGCCACACATTCATCGAGAACCCGTTTCTGCTCTTCGGTTACAGCGCGGTGGTGGGACCGCTGGTGGGTGTGGCGCTGGGCTATGCGACGCTCTGGATCCGCCGGCGCCTGGCCAACCCGGGGCTGGAGACGGTGCAAGGTCTGCTGGTGCCGTTCGCGGCGTTCATCGTTGCCGAGGAATTGCACGCTTCGGGTGTGCTGGCCGTGGTCGTCGCCGGATTCGTGGTCGGAAACGGAACCCTCGGCGAGGGCTACCAGACCCGGCTGCAGGAGCGGTACGTGTGGAATTCGGTCGACGTGCTGCTGGAGGCGTTCGTCTTCGCCTACATCGGCCTGCACCTGCGATTCGTCCTGGAGGATCTGAACGAGGCCCACGAGTCGCTGGTGGAGGTCGCGGTCGCGTCGGCCATCGTGCTGGTGATCGTGCTGGCCATCCGGCCGTTGTCGGTATTCGTGATGTTCGGCCGCAACAAGTTGTTCCGGCACGTGGAGACCCGGCTCAGCGTGCCCGTGCCCGAGGGGGGCCGCGGCGCCCTCGGGACGCGCCGCAAGCCCCGCGGGAAGTGGCGTTCACGCATCGACCGGCGCACCTTGAGCTGGCAGGAGAACGTGGTGGTCTCGTGGACCGGGATGCGCGGTGTGGTCACCCTGGCCGCGGCGGCCGCGATTCCCGCGACGACACTGGACGGCGAACCGTTCCCGGAGCGCGCCACCATTCAGGCCATCGCGTTCGTGGTGAGCGTCGGCACCCTGCTGATCCAGGGTTGGTCGCTGCCCTGGCTGATCCGGCGCCTGCAGTTGTCTCGCTTCAACGATGACCACACCGCCGACCGCGAGGAAGAACTCAAAGCCGAACGGCTGGTGCACGCCGCGGCCGACGCGGTGCTGGCCGAGTTCCGGGCCAACCCGCCCGCCGATATGGACCCGCGGATGCTTGCCGAGATCCGTACCGCCATCGCCCGGCATTCCGAAGACGTCGACGCCATGCCCGACCCAGAGGCGCCCACCAAGCGCGCCAAGGTGTTCTCCGCGCTCTACCGCGATGTGCTGTCCGCGCAACGGGCCGCGCTGATCGCCGAGCGCGACGAGGGGCGCATCGAGGACGAAGCGGTGCGGGCCATGCTGGAACGGCTGGATCTGCAGGAGGCCGGGGTGTCGTCGCGGCTGGAGAGCCGGCTCTAGTCAGGTCAGCTGCCGCCGCCGCAGCCGCCTCCTCCACATCCACCGCCGCCGCAGCTGGAACCACTGCAGCTGGAGCCGCTCCCGCCGTCCCAGCTGCCGCTGCCGGTGTCCCAGCCGCTGTCGGACCCCGAGCCCTGGTCGAATCCTTGTTGGAAGCCGTCGCCGTAGCCGTTCTCGAATCCTTGTGCGCCGTAGTCGACTCCGTGCATTCCGGAGAACAGGCTGTCGAACAGTAGTACTGAGCCGATACCCCAGGCGCCGGCGACGAGTGCGGGTTTCCACCATGGTTCGGAGTACCAGCCGGCGGGGACGGGGCGTCCGGCGACGCGGCCGCCGGGGTAGTAGTTGGGGGTGCGTGGCGACGGTGCGGGGGAGGCTTCGATTTCCTTGCCCTCGAACTGGATCCGGCGGTCTTCGGTGACTGCGCCGGCGGCGCGTTGGCCGTTCAGTGTTTCCAGTTCGGGGCCTGGGTCCATGCCCATGGCGAGTCGGGCGGCGCGTACGTAGTAGAGCCCTTCGATGGCGCTTTCTTTGGCCAGTAGTGCTTGTTTGGCGGTGGTGGCTTGGTCGATCTGTGAGGAGGCTGCGGTGTAGCGCTCGGAGGCGTCGGCCAGTGCTTGTTTGGCGGCGTCGTCGCTGCCGGTCAGGTTGACCACTTGGCCGCCGAGGCGCTCGATGATCCGGCGGGCGTCGGCTTTGGCATCGGCCAGCGAGGCGGCGTTGCGCTGCCCGGATGCCTTCTGCGAGGCGTACACGAGCAGTCCGATACCCGCCACGACGAACAGGATGAGGATCAGCAGAATGCCGTTCATGGCGCTCAGCGTATCCATTTCCCGGCGCTCCGCTGCTTCACTCAGCGCCGCGGGTGGCACACCACGATGCCGCAGTTCTGCGGGGGTTTCGGCGGGAGGGTGAACGGGGGCAGCGGCACGCACGCCGCGAAGTCACCGCAGTGCTTGGGCGGGTCGATGTGTGCGGGCAGGGGTGCCGGGACGTCGATCGGCGGAGCGGGTCGGGTTTCGGGTTCGGCCGCCGCTGGCTGCGCGGCCGTCGGAGCCGATGAACGGACCACCACCACCCGCGGCGCGACCGGGATGACGGGGGCGGCGGGCAGCGGCACCGCAGCCGCCACCGGAACGGGTGCAACCGGAGTCGCCGGCACCGTTGAGACTGCAACGCTGACCGCGGCAGAGTCCGGTGACCAGGAGATGGTGTGTACGGCATGGGTGCCGATCACGCTCAGTGCCGCGGCGGCGAGGGTGAAAGCGATCCCGCCGATGACCCAGCCGGACTTGGGTGCGGGCGGCGCAGGCGCCGGCCGGACGGGCGGGGCGACGGCCGCCAGTTGTGGGCGGGCCAGGGTAGGGGCGTCCGGTGCGACGGTTGGGCGGGTATACATCTGATCTCCACGGTCCACGCGACCCTGGGTGGGACGCTCTCACCGGGTAGGAGCGATCAGCGGCCGCCGAAACCACACTTTTTCGGGGACGGATCAGAAATCGAACCCACCGAAGTCGCCGCCGCCTTCGAACCCACCGAAGTCACCGCCGCCGTCGGAGCCACCCCAACTGTCACCGCCCCAGCCGCCGTCGGAGCCCATGTCCTGACCACCCTGGTCCAGCCCGGCTGCCTCGCCCTGGTCGAATCCTTGTTGGAAGCCGTCGCCGTAGCCGTTCTCGAATCCTTGTGCGCCGTAGTCGACTCCGTGCATTCCGGAGAACAGGCTGTCGAACAGTAGTACTGAGCCGATACCCCAGGCGCCGGCGACGAGTGCGGGTTTCCACCATGGTTCGGAGTACCAGCCGGCGGGGACGGGGCGTCCGGCGACGCGGCCGCCGGGGTAGTAGTTGGGGGTGCGTGGCGACGGTGCGGGGGAGGCTTCGATTTCCTTGCCCTCGAACTGGATCCGGCGGTCTTCGGTGACTGCGCCGGCGGCGCGTTGGCCGTTCAGTGTTTCCAGTTCGGGGCCTGGGTCCATGCCCATGGCGAGTCGGGCGGCGCGTACGTAGTAGAGCCCTTCGATGGCGCTTTCTTTGGCCAGTAGTGCTTGTTTGGCGGTGGTGGCTTGGTCGATCTGTGAGGAGGCTGCGGTGTAGCGCTCGGAGGCGTCGGCCAGTGCTTGTTTGGCGGCGTCGTCGCTGCCGGTCAGGTTGACCACTTGGCCGCCGAGGCGCTCGATGATCCGGCGGGCGTCGGCTTTGGCATCGGCCAGCGAGGCGGCGTTGCGCTGCCCGGATGCCTTCTGCGAGGCGTACACCGCGAAGCCGATCGCGGCGACGACCAGGACGATCAGGACAAGGAGGACGCCGTTCATCATTTCAGCGTACCGACAGGAATCGGCTGGTCCCCGGCCTGCGAGCTGGTTTGCTGAGAGCGAATCTAAGGTGCGCCGGCGCGGCGTGCGGCTCTCGCCGGATGCGGGACCGGTCGTTTCGCATCCGGAGTTTGGCCCTGCGGGGACTGGGGGTCCTCGTTATTCGGCGTTGAAATGGGCTCAATTCGCCAACGAGGGAGATCCGCGCCAGTTTCCCGAAACAGCAAATTGTCATTCAAAGCGCGTCTCGCTATTGGTCGACAATTGGTATGAGAATTGTGCGATCAAGATCAGCACGTCTGGATCGCAAATGATGGAATTTACGGCTGCGACAATGCGGCCATCCGCAAAACGCAAGGCAGGCTTCGTCGCCATCGACAATTACGCGGTGGTCAATTAAAAATCTTCGTGAACTGCACTTTTATGAACAGTAAGGTGATCAAACGATTTCGATTTCAACCAGCAAACGCACAATTGGATTGAACAGATCACCCTCCGGGTAACGAACTGAATACGGCGTTGTGATGTGGATCACGACGATTAGTCCGCTTACGAGAAGGGTTGGTGTCAGGGCCATGTGGGGTTCGTGGAAGTGTGCAGCAAAACCCATTGCATTCGCGGCGGCGCCGCTGTTGGCGGTGGGTCTGATGGGTGCGGCAGCGCCGGTCACCCCGCCCGCGCCGACGGCGTTGCGGCAGGCGTCCTACGACATCGCACTGGCTGCCGCCATCGACACCTCGTCCAGCGCGGTCGGTGTCGCCGAGTCCCAGCTCTACTTCATGACACCGGAGGAGGTCGACACCGCGCTGGACACCATGCAATCCCTGGGCGTCACCCAATTCCGGATGTTCGTACCGTGGCGGGCGGTGGAGCCGGCGCCGGGCGTCTATGACTGGACCAACGTGGACAAGGTCATCGACGCGGCCGAGGATCGCGGGATGGCCGTGCTGGCCGCGGTCACCAGCACGCCGACGTGGGCGTCGGACAATCAGACCTCGGCCTACGGCGCCCCGGAAAATCCCGAGGACTTCGGGGCCTTCATGGGTGCGCTCGCCACCCGCTACGGTGCGGGCACCGGTGATCCGGAGAGCGCACGCATCTCGGCGTACGAAATCTGGAACGAGCCACAGAGTTACGTCTTCTGGAATCCGAAGCCCGATCCCGCCGCCTACACCGAACTCTTGAAGGCTGCGTACACGGCGATCAAGGCGGTCGACCCGAGCGGGACGGTCGTCGGCGGCGTGGTGACGGCGGGGCGGACGGTGAGCGACATCAACATCAGCCCCGTGGAATTCGTGCAGGACATGTACGCCGCGGGTGCGGCCGGCTACTTCGACGCGTTGTCCTACCACCCGTACAACTACGACTGGAAGTTCGGTGACGGTGCCGGCAACCCGATTTCGGCGGAGGGTCAGCTGGAGTCGATGCGGGAACTGATGAACGCGAACGGGGATGCCGACAAGCTCATCTGGACCAGTGAGTACGGTCTGCCCACGTCTTACGTCTCCGAAGCGCAGCAGGCCGATTTCATCGACGACTTCATGGACACCTGGTCGACGCTGGACGGGGTGGGGCCGATGTTCATCTATTCGCTTGTCGACCAGAACACCAATTCGACCGAGGTGGAGGACACCTGGGGCCTGTATCACGACGATTGGACCCCCAAGCAGGCCGCGGCGGTGGTGCGGGCCTGGATCGAGGAGCACGGCGGGCAGATTCCCGACGTGCTGCCCACGGATCCGGCGCCGGCGCCGGTGACCGAAACCCCGACGGCGCCGACCACCGATCCCCTGCAGAGTTGGGCGGACTCGGTGGCCGCCGCGCTGGCCAGTTGGGCCGCCAGCGTGCAGCAGGCCACGGGAGGCTCCACGGCGACAGCGACGAGCACGACCACCGCAGCGGCGACGACGCTGCGCGCGGCCACGGAAGACACGGCCGTTCAGCGGCTGGCGACCACCGAAACATCGGCCGCTGCAACCGACGTCACGCCGGACACCGCCGACTCCCTGCGGGCTCCCCTGATCGCCGCCACCCAGGCGGAACCGGAAGCGGCTGCGGTGCAGGAGGATCCGGCTACCTCCACCGCGCCGACGGCTCAGCGCGCTCGGGTTGCCCCGGCGACGCCGGCCACTGAAACCAGGAACACCGCGTCCACACCGGCCGCCACGGGTACGGACACCTTGAAGCCCGCCACTGCGCAGTCGGAGCGCCGCGGTGAACGCCGGGACCGGGCGGGGTCCGACCGTTCGGCGGGATCGGACAAGGGCGACCGGGCAGAGCACCGCACTCGGGTGCAGTCTCAGCGCCCCTGAACGGATTCGGGACCCTGCGGCCTCGCAATGCTCAACGCATCGCGGGGCCGCAAGGCGGTCAGGCTGATATCGCCGCCGTAGACGTCCAGCACCCGCGGATCCATTACCCGGCGCCACAGCGGCGGGCACAGGGTGAGAACGAGCATCGCCACGTAACCGGCGGGCAATTGCGGTGCTTGTTCGGTGTCGCGCACCGCCTGATAGCGGCGCAGCGGGTTCAGGTGGTGATCGGAATGGCGCTGCAGGTGCAGCAGGAAGACGTTGGTCATGACCGCATTGCCATTCCAGCAGTGCGAAGGGCGCAGCCGCTCATAACGCCCCGAGGCCAGTTTTTGCCGGCGCAGCCCGTAGTGCGATACGTAGTTCATCGCCTCGAGGAGGAACATCCCGACCACCGCTTGGCCGATCAGCCAGGGAAGGTCGACGACCCCGAACCAAGCCACCAAACCCGCGAACACCAGCACGCTGATCAGCCAGGCGTTGAGCACGTCGTTGCGCAACGACCAACGTGAATTACCTTGGCGGGCAAGTCGACTGGTTTCCAATGCCCACGCCGAGCGGGTGCTACCGGTCACCGACCGCGCCGCGAAGGCGTACACGTTCTCGCGGAATCGGGCACTCGCCGGATCCTCCGCCGTGGCCACCCGGACGTGATGCCCGCGGTTGTGCTCGACGTAGAACTGGCCGTAGCACGACTGTGCCAGTGCCAGCTTGCTCAACCACCGCTCGGTGCGGTCGCGCTTGTGCCCCAATTCGTGCGCCGCGTTGTTGGCGATGCCGCCCACCACGCCGGTGGCCATCATCAGCCCCAATTTGCCCAGCAGCGAGATGCCGAGCCAGCCACCGCCGCTCCACAGCCAGCACGCGAAAATCAGCGAGAGGTACTGGGCCGGCAGGTACAGATGGGTCGCGGCGCGATAGAAACGGTCGCCTTGCAGGGCGGTCAGCGCCTCATCCGGGGCGCGGCGGTGCCGACTTTCCTGGCCCAGCAGATGATCGGCGACGGGCATGACGGCGAAGGTGAGCACCGGACCCGTCCACCAGAAGGCGGTCCATCCCGTCGTCCACACCAGCAGCCAGGACAAGCCGACCATGCCCGGGGTCACCGGGACGAGCAGCCAGAGATATCGCTTGGGATCTCGCCAGGTCGTTTCAGCAATCGCTTTGGCAATCTCGGTACGAGCGTCGATTGCCGGCCGTTCGTCTGCCGTAAGGCGCGGCGGAGGCACGGTCATCGCATACTTATACCGCGTGGGAATTGCTCGCGCAATCGTTGCTGCCGGTTCTTGGTAGCCTGCCGGACCGATGGGATTTGGCTGGATAAATGCCAAGTGTGCTGAACCCGACGAATTCGCTCCGTCGCCGATGCGGCAGCTGTCGTCTCCGTAAATTGACAGCAGACTCCCAGAATGGCCGGCACTGCCGATGGGGCCGCGGCCGCGGCGATGACTTATCGGCTGGCAAATCCCGGCGGAGCGCCGTGCGGCGTGGTGTCCACCGAAGGGGTGACGTTCGCTGAATCGAGGTTTGACGGGCTAACAAATCGGTACGCTCTGGAAGCTCTTGCGGGAGCGTCAATATTGAGCCGAGGAGGATCACTCATGTTCGTCCGTACCTTTTTCGTCGCCGCAGGCATCGCTATGGCCGGCTCGGTGTCCGCGCCGATCGCCGCTGCCGCCCCGTATCCGAACTGCACGGCAGCCAAGCAGGACGGCGCCTGCAACATTCCGTCCAGCTCCGACAAGTACCAACCGAAGCTGGACCGCGATGGGGATGGCCTCGGCTGCGAATGCTGATCGGGCGAGCCGAGCGCACCCGAAAGTGCCAGCTCACATGGCTCGGGGCTCTGATGGGCACAGTCCTACCGGCGTTACCGTCGGTAGGAGTTGGAGCGGGCGACGGGAATCGAACCCGCGTAGCTAGTTTGGAAGACTAGGGCTCTACCATTGAGCTACGCCCGCATCGTGGTGCAACGCAAGACTGTACCGGCGCGGGTGCGGACAAAGCCAATTGACGGTCCCGCGTGTTGAACCCGTAGTATTCCGACCGCAGCGAGACACGGGGTGTAGCGCAGCTTGGTAGCGCATCCGCTTTGGGAGCGGAAGGCCGCAGGTTCAAATCCTGTCACCCCGACCCACCGAATTCAGACGTCCAGTACCAGTCGCCCGTGTGCCGCCTTGGCCCGCGACACGCACACCAGCATCTGCCCGAGTTCGCGTTGCTCGTCGGTGAGCAGGTTGTCGCGATGATCCACCTCGCCGGACAGCACCCGCTGCACGCATGTGCCGCAATAGCCCTGCTGGCACGAATAAGCCACGGCGGGAACGGCGTTGCGCAGGGCAGCCAGCGTGCTCTGATCCGCGCCGACGTCCATCACGGTGCCGCTGCGCGCAAGTTGCAGTTCGAACGGCTGACCGTCGACCACCGGGGCGGCGCTGAAACGCTCGCTGTGCACCTCGATACCGGAGTCCACCGGAATGGCACGCAGCACCGCATCGATCAGTGCCGGCGGGCCGCACACGTACACCGCGGTGGCGGGATCGACACCGTCGAGCAGCGTCTCGGCGCCGGGCAGTCCGTGCTCGTCATCGGTACGGATCCGCACCTTGTCGCCGTAGGGCGCCAGCTCGTCCAGGAAGGCCAGTGCGTCGTGGTGGCGGCCGGTGTAGCGCAGCGTCCACGGCGTGCCCTGGCATTCGGCCAGCCGGACCATCGGCAGGATCGGGGTGATGCCGATTCCTCCCGCGATGAAATGCAGCCGCGCCGCTCGAGACGCCGATCCCGGCAACGGCATCATGAACGCGTTGCGCGGATCGCTCACCTCGACAACATGACCCACGGTCAGGCCGTGCACTTCGATCGATCCACCGCCGCCTTCTGGGCTGTGCCGCACCGCAATTCGGTATTCGTGGCGGCGCTGCGGGTCGCCGGTCAGCGAGTACTGGCGGGTCAGGCCCGACGGTAGGTGCACGTCGATGTGCGCGCCCGGGTTCCACCGCGGCAACGGCGCGTCGTGCAGCGGGGCCAAGGTGAGCGCCACCACCTGACCGTCGGCTGCGACGGTCTGCCGGTCGCAGATCCGCATCGTGGTGCGGTTGACGGCGGCGGGCAAGGCAGGCAGTACACCCGAGCCGCCCAGGCTTGTCACCACCGACAGGAAGTGCGGCACCGCGGCACCGGCCACCCGAATCAGCAGATCGGGCGCTTTGGTGCGGTAGAGGCCGCGCGGTGGTTCGCCGGTGTAGGGCTTGAGCAGGCCGCGCAACGAGCGGCGCGTCATCCGTGCATCGCGCGGGCGGCGGGGGAGGCCGCCAGGTACGCAACGGCTTGCGCGGTGCTGCCCTCGTCGACCGGGTTGTAGTCGGGCCGGAGCAGCCGCGAGCCGGTGCGGATCAGGTAGGCGATCGTGGGTAGCGAGCCGCGCTTACCGGAGGCGCGCATCTTCCACATCAGTCGGAGGTACCCCAGGTTCGGCAGCGCGGGGTCCTCGTGCACCAAGAATTTGAGGCCCCGCAGGACCAGGGCGAAGAACACCCCGCTGACCATCAGCCCCGCGGCCGCCTGGGCGAAGTAGTCCATGCCGAAATATTTGGCCACGTTGTAGGACACATGACGGTGCTCCACCTCTTCGGCGCCGTGCCAGCGCATCAGATCCGCCATCATCGGGTCGACGCCCAACCGATCCCACTCGTTGTTCAGGGCCCAGTGGCCGAGGACACCGGTGAAATGTTCGGCCGCGCTCAGTGCATGCGTGCCCGACGCCAGCGCCTTGCGCCGCCGGTCCGGATCGGAGATCTGGGCCATCCGGGTTTCGTACTGGCCGGCCACCCACTCCAGCTGGTCCAGGAATGCGGTGGGATCGATACCGTGCTGGCGCACGAACTCGACGAGCACCTCGTCATGGGTCCTGGCATGCATGGCCTCTTGGCCGATGAAGCCGAGGATCTGCTCACGCAACCGCTCGTCGCGGACATAGTCGAGGGCATCGGTGAGCAGCTTGGCGAACCAGCGTTCGGCGACGGGCAGAAAAAGGTTCAGCGCCGTGGTGGCGTGGGCGCCGTAGGGATCGCCGGGCATCCAGTGCAGCGGGGTCCTTTCCCACGTGAACCTGGCATCCCGCGGGCGAAGGGCCACTTCCTCCGGGGCGAAAGTGTCCGATGGGCTCGAATCTTCGAGCCGCTGCTGAGTCACGACTGGCCTCCTTGGGGGGTGACTGTGGCATACGGGTTCTGCCCACGGGGGCGATTGACCCATTCCCTTCACGTATTCGATGCGTGCTGGAGTTCGGATTGGTCGCAATCTGGATCCCCGCGCCGCTTCAGCCGCTCCTCGGGGACGCCAAGTGTCGGGAGGCCGAACCGGTCAACTACCCTGTTCGCGAAGCGCGCGGGCCACCGGCGACGACCTGTTTCGTCGTCGCATACCGCGCTGCCACCAAAGACGCATACAGGAGTAACGCAGTGAAAAGCACGGTCGAGAAGCTGAGTCCCACCCGGGTTCGGATCAATGTGGAGGTTCCCTTCGCCGAGCTGGAGCCGGACTTCGACCGGGCCTTCAAGCAGCTGGCCCAGCAGATCCGGCTGCCCGGGTTCCGGCCCGGCAAGGCGCCGCGCAAGCTCCTGGAGGCTCGTATCGGCCGCGGTGCGGTACTGGAGCAGGTCGTCAACGACGCGCTGCCCAGCCGGTACAGCGAAGCGGTGACCACCGCGGACCTGCAGCCTTTGGGGCAGCCCGATATCGAGGTCACCAAACTCGAGGACAACGAGGAGCTGGTGTTCACCGCCGAGGTGGACATCCGCCCGGAGATCGAGCTGCCCGACCTGGCTGCGCTGGCGTTCAGCGTCGACCCGATCGAGGTCAGCGACGACGAGGTCGACACCGAGCTGCAGAACCTGCGGGCCCGGTTCGGCACCCTGACCGGTGTCGAACGCGCGGCCGCCGAGGGCGACTTCGTCTCGATCGACCTGTCGGCCACCGTCGACGGCGAGGATGTGCCCGAGGCCAAGACCGAAGGTCTGTCCCACGAGATCGGCTCCGGCCAGCTCATCGAGGGCCTGGACGAGGCGATCATCGGGCTCAAGGCCGACGAGAGCAAGGAGTTCACCACCACGCTGGTCGCCGGTCCGCACGCCGGCCAGCAGGCCGAGGTGACCGTCAAGGTGAACTCGGTCAAGGAACGCGAACTGCCCGAGGCCGACGATGAGTTCGCCCAACTGGCAAGCGAATTCGACACCATCGACGAGCTCAAAGAGAGCCTGGTCGAGCAGGTGCGCCGGACCAAGCGCATCCAGCAGGCCGAGCAGATCCGCGACAAGGCGCTGGAGACCCTGCTCACCGATGTCGAGGTGCCGCTGCCCGAGGCGATCGTGCAGGCCCAGGTCGATGACACCCTGCACAACGCCATCCACGGGCTGGAGCACGACGAGGCCAAGTTCGAGGAATCGCTGACCGAGCAGGGCAGCAGCCGCGAGGAGTTCGACGCGGACAACCGCGGCAACGCCGAGAAGGCCGTCAAGACCCAGCTGCTGATGGACGCCATCGCCGACAAGCTCGACATCCAGGTCGGGCAGGCCGACCTGACCGAGCGGCTGGTGCTGATGTCGCGCCAGTACGGACTGGAGCCGCAGCAGCTGCTGGGCTTCCTGCAGCAGAACAATCAGCTGCCGGCGATGTTCGCCGACGTGCGCCGCGGCCTGACCATCGCCGCGGTGGTGCACGGGGCCACCGTCACCGACACCGACGGCAACGTGATCGACACCGCCGAGTTCTTCGGACCGGCCGGCGGCGCCGAGGCAATCGAGGGCGAGACCGCCGAGGTCGAGGCCCCGGCCGCTGAGACCGATGACGCCGATGACGCCGCTGACGCCGAGAAGGCAGAGAAGGCCGAGAAGAAGGCGGCCAAGAAAGCCGCCAAGAAGGCCGAGAAGAAGGCCGACAAGGAAGACGCCGACGCCGCTGAGTGACGCTGTGAGCGAACGCGCGCCCTGTTGGGCGTGCGGTTCGGTGCGCGTTGGTTAGTGTCGGTGAACGAGTACGAAAACTCTAGAAAGCAGGTATCCAGCCGTGACTGACATGCGTTCGGGCGCGTCGGGGCTCAACCTCATCGACTCGGTGTACGAGCGTTTGCTCGCCGAGCGCATCATCTTCCTGGGCACCCAGGTCGATGACGACATCGCCAACCGGCTGTGCGCGCAGATTCTGCTGCTGGCCGCGGAGGACCCCGTCAAGGACATCCACCTGTACATCAACTCGCCAGGTGGATCGGTGACCGCGGGTATGGCCATCTACGACACCATGGTGCTGGCCCCGTGTGACGTGGCCACCTATGCCATGGGTCTGGCCGCGTCGATGGGTGAGTTCCTGCTCGCCGCCGGCACCAAGGGCAAGCGTTACGCCCTGCCGCACGCGCGGATCATGATGCACCAGCCATCCGCGGGCATCGGCGGTAGCGCGGCCGACATCGCCATCCAGGCCGAGCAGTTCGCCCTGACGAAGAAGGAGATGAACCGTCTCAACGCCGAGTTCACCGGCCAGACGCTGGAGCGGGTGGAGACCGACGCGGACCGCGACCGCTGGTTCACCGCCAAGGAGGCGCTGGACTACGGCTTCGTCGACCACATCATCACGAGCGTCAGCGTCAACGGCGATGGACCAGGAGCAGGAATCAAATGAACCCTGACATGAAGCTTCCGCACGGCGAGGCCGTGAATCCGGCTCAGTCCCGGTACATCCTGCCGTCCTTCGTCGAGCACTCCAGCTTCGGCGTGAAGGAGTCCAACCCGTACAACAAGCTGTTCGAGGAACGCATCATCTTCCTCGGCGTGCAGGTCGATGACGCCTCGGCCAACGACATCATGGCCCAGCTGCTGGTGCTTGAGTCGCTGGATCCCGACCGCGACATCACCATGTACATCAACTCCCCGGGTGGGTCGTTCACCTCGCTGATGGCGATCTACGACACCATGCAGTACGTCCGGGCCGACATCCAGACCGTCTGCCTGGGGCAGGCAGCCTCGGCCGCGGCGGTGTTGCTGGCCGCGGGCACCCCGGGCAAGCGTCTCGCGCTGCCCAACGCCCGTGTGCTGATCCACCAGCCGGCCGTGGGCGGGGCGATCCAGGGCCAGGTCTCCGACTTGGAGATCCAGGCCGCCGAGATCGAGCGCATGCGCACGCTGATGGACACCACCCTGGCCCGGCACACCGGCAAGGATCCCGCCGTCATCCGTAAGGACACCGACCGCGACAAGATCCTGACCGCCGCCGAGGCCAAGGACTACGGCATCATCGACACCGTTCTGGCGTACCGGAAGTTGTCCGCACAGAACGCATAGCCGCACCACGCGAGATTGCCGTTATGGCGCGAAAGTTCGAGTCGAACGCGCCGTAGCGGCAATCTCGCGTTTCGGGCACGTGGCGATCAGTAGCTGAACGTGGTCGCCCCGTCGCCGATCCATTCCCACAGCTGCACGGTGCCCCCGGGGTCGGCCCCGGCGATGAAGGTCTCCGGGTCCAAGTGCTTGGACTGGATGCAGATGGGACATACCAGGTAGCGACCGCCTGCCGTCGCGTAGCGCTCCATCAGCTGGGGCAGCGGCGGGCAGCCGTCGCAGGCGGTGCCGACGGCCACGCCGGTCACCGCCAGCCGGACGGCCTCCTTGGTCAGGAACATCATGGTGGGCCGGCCCGATTCGGCGGCGCCGACGGCGACCAGGAAGGCCACCGTCACCCGTTCGGCGTCCTCCAGGCCCGTGGTCAGACTGATGGCGGCTTTGTTCATCGTGTTGTCCATGGTCCGATCGTGCTCCCAACCCGGCGCCACGTACATGGGGCTTCTGCCCCAATGGCAGCCGGCTATCCGGGGTCGGCCAACCCGTGCCGCAGTGCGTACATGCTGGCGCCGATGCGGTTGGACACGCCGATCTTGGCGTAGGTGCGCTCGACGTGGTTGCGTGCCGTTTTCTCGCTGATCACCAGGGCTGTCGCGATTTCCCTGTTCGAGACGCCGCGGGCGACCAGGCGCAGCACCTCGACCTCGCGCGGGGTGAGGCCGTCCGGGCGGCCGCTGGGCCGTTCCGGGCGCTGCCCGGCGGTGTGCAGCACGGCGTCGACGGCGACCGTGTCCAGTTCCCCGGCCCGAACCCGTTCCTGCAACCGGCGCGCCGCCGACGCCGGGGTCAGCGCCTCGCGGTAGGGCCGGGGTTCGCAGCCGGACCGGTAGGCGACCGTTGCGGCCAGTATCCGGTCGGGCAGGCCGAGTGCGGATTCGGGCAGGCCGCGGGGATAACCGGAGCCGTTGAGGCATTCATGGTGATTACCGGCCAATTGGGCCACCTGAGTCAGACCGCGCACCCGACTGAGGATCCGCACCGTGAGATAGGGGTGCAGCCGCACCCGTTCGAATTCGGTTGCGCTCAGCGGGCCGGGCTTGGACCACACCTGATTGGAGACGCCGATGCGGCCCAGATCGTGCACGTGCCCGGCGCGCCGGAGCAGGGCCACCGCCGGCCCGTCCAGACCGGCTGCCGCGGCCGCATCACCGGCCAGCTTGGCCACCGCCCGGGAATGCCCGAGGGTGAAAGGGCACTTCAAGTCCACGAAATCGCCCAGCGCCATCAGCAGCGCGTCCAGGCCGTGGTCGTCCAGCGGCTGATGCCGGTCGGGCGCCTCCCGCAGGGCGGTCTGCCACGCGTCGCCGGTGGCCGGCCCGGCCAGGATCGCGTCGGCGTCGCGGATGAAGGCGTCGACCACGTCGGGATCGAACTGCCCGCCGCGGCGGTCGGTGGCCATTGCGACCGCGGCGGCCACCCCGCCGGTGCGGTGATGCACCTCGACCAGATCGGCGAGCTGGGCCACCCGCATCTGAATCGGGATCGCGTCCCCGTGTGCGCCGGCCGGCATGCCGGCGCCGTCATAGCGTTCGAAGGCGAATGCCAGTGCGGCCTGCACATCGGGTCCCAGGCCCAGCCGGTCGGCCAGCAGCGCGGCCGAGGTGCAGTGCGAGTGGATCATCTGAGACAGCTGCCCGCGGGCGTTGACGAACAGCGTTGCCATCACGTTCAGCCGGCGCACCAGGGGTTCGCCACGGGCGATGTTGGCGATCAGGAAGCGCATCAGCGGGAGCCCGGCGTTGTCCACCAGGTAGGTGTCGTGGCGCACCGCGATGTCGTCGCCGAACCAGCGCGCGTACTCGTGTGAGTCGGCGTGACAACCGATCCACATGATCAGCGTCGTGTAGTAGATACAGTCGCGGTCACCGCGACCGAGCCCCAGCCGGTCGGCCAGCCGGGTCGCGATCAGCGCGGACCGCAACATGTGCTCGCCCGGCTGTCCCAGCCCGAGGTCGACCGCGACCGACAGCGCGGCGAGCAACTCGGCTCGGCTCGGGGTCTCGGCCGGCGCAGCCATCCGCCGATTATGCAGTGCGGTCGGTGCCGGCACGGTGATGACGGGCAGGATCGAAGTTCTCGAAATGCCCCGATCCGACGACGAACAGGCCGCGTTGCGGGGGCCGGAACCCGGCCAGCCGCGGCTGCGGGTGCAGGGCGCCGGGCCGGCCCAGGTCGACGCCACGCCAGCAGGCGTGCCCGCGGGCGCGCCATACCTGAGCCGGGGCCAGCGTGAACCGCTGACCGTTGGGCGCCGTGCCGCGCAGCCGCACCGAACCGGCGCCCAACAACGGACCGGCCGCAGCGCCGATCAACGCCAGTGCACCTCGATGGGTCCAGGCCGCCTCCGGCAGCGCCCGCCCGATCACACTCATCAGCCGCGTCGACGCGCTGGTGCTGATGTCGACGGTCCATTCCAGAAGCCCGTCGATCCCGACGTACAGGGTCCACGGGTCGGTCCAGGCGACGTCGATATCGCACTGCACGGCGTCCCGCGGCGTGGCCGAGCTGAAGTACCTCGCACAACTCTGCTGGGCCGGTGTGGTGGCGTAGAAGGTCCACTCCCCGGTGGGGTCGCGATGCCAGACCGACCGGTAGGGCGGCGCGAACGTCGTCGCGGGGAATTGTCGTAGGGCCAGGTAGTGGCCCGAGGTGAAGGGGAAGCCCATCACCCCGAAACCGGTGAACCGCTCGTCGTCGCCGGGCGGCAGGATGGGCTGGGCCAGCACCGCGGTAGCGGCGTCCAGGGGAGTACGCGACGGGCTCATGGGACCACCGTGCACGGTGGGAAAGATGCTGCGCATGGGGCATCGGCCCCACGATCCAGCGCCGGTGGGCTGGCTGGATCTCCGCTTTTGCCCACTGCCGCGCACGGTATCGTGGAACGCGGCGAAGACTCCTTCGACGACTGCATTTCCGTCACACCGGCGACACGTCCGGGACACGGTCCGCGCGCCGACGGGTGTGGAGCCGCGCGGAGGGATATGTTCTCCTCCACGCGAACAAATACCACCTATGCGATTGGTGTTATCGGTCGCTACGGGGCGGAGCGAACGGGTAGCGTCGGGAGAACACCCGGAGTTGCCCACCACGCGGTGTGAAAACCGACGGAAACAGGAAGTAGGACGCACCCAGATGGCGCGCATTGGAGACGGCGGTGACCTGCTGAAGTGCTCGTTCTGTGGAAAGAGCCAGAAGCAAGTCAAAAAGCTCATCGCGGGACCCGGCGTGTACATCTGCGACGAGTGCATCGATCTGTGCAACGAGATCATCGAGGAGGAGCTGGCCGACGCTGACGACGTCAAACTCGACGAGCTGCCCAAGCCCGCGGAGATCCGCGACTTCCTCGAGGGTTATGTCATCGGCCAGGACACCGCCAAGAAGACGCTGGCGGTGGCCGTCTACAACCATTACAAGCGCATCCAGGCGCAGGAAAAGTCCCGGGATTCCCGGGTCGAGCCGGTCGAACTCGCCAAGTCCAACATCCTGATGCTCGGACCCACCGGCTGCGGTAAGACCTACCTGGCGCAGACCCTGGCCAAGATGCTCAACGTGCCCTTCGCCATCGCCGACGCCACCGCGCTGACCGAGGCCGGCTATGTGGGTGAGGATGTCGAGAACATCCTGCTGAAGCTGATCCAGGCCGCCGACTACGACGTGAAGCGCGCCGAGACCGGCATCATCTACATCGACGAGGTCGACAAGATCGCCCGCAAGAGCGAGAACCCCTCGATCACCCGCGACGTCTCGGGTGAGGGCGTGCAGCAGGCGCTGCTGAAGATCCTGGAAGGCACGCAGGCCTCGGTGCCCCCGCAGGGTGGCCGTAAGCACCCGCACCAGGAGTTCATCCAGATCGACACCACCAACGTGCTGTTCATCGTCGCGGGTGCGTTCGCCGGGCTGGAGAAGATCGTCTCCGATCGCGTCGGCAAGCGCGGCCTGGGCTTCGGTGCCGAGGTGCACTCCAAGGCCGAAATCGACACCCAGGACCACTTCGCCGAGGTCATGCCCGAGGACCTGATCAAGTTCGGTCTGATCCCCGAGTTCATCGGCCGCCTGCCGGTCGTCGCCTCGGTGACCAACCTGGACAAGGAATCGCTGGTGCAGATCCTGTCCACCCCCAAGAATGCCCTGGTCAAGCAGTACACCAGGTTGTTCGAGATGGACGGGGTGGAGCTGGAGATGACGCCGGAGGCCCTCGACGCCATCGCCGACCAGGCCATCCATCGCGGCACCGGAGCCCGTGGGCTGCGCGCCATCATGGAAGAGGTGCTGCAGCCGGCCATGTACGACATCCCCAGCCGCGACGACGTCGCCAAGGTGGTCGTCACCCGGGAGACCGTGCAGGACAACGTGCTTCCGACCATCGTGCCGCGCAAGCCACCGCGCGCCGAGCGGCGCGACAAGAGCGCCTAGTACCTCGAATCGACGAATGGCTGTGTTTCACACCGGAACACAGCCATTCGTCGTTGTGGGAGGTGGCCGGCTACTGCACCCGGTCCGGGCGGGTGTACACGTTCATCGATTCGCCGCGCAGGAAGGCCACCAGGGTCAGCCCGGCCTGCGCGGCCAGATCGACCGCCAGTGACGACGGGGCCGAGACGGCGGCCAGGATGGGGATGCCGGCCATCACCGCCTTCTGGGTGAGTTCGAACGAGGCCCGCCCGCTGACCAGAAGGACGGTGCCCGACAACGGAACACGGCGGTTCTCCAGCGCCCAGCCGATGACCTTGTCGACGGCATTGTGCCGGCCGATGTCTTCGCGGACGACCAGTTCGGTGCCATCGGAGCCGAACAGCCCGGCACCGTGCAGTCCGCCGGTGCTGGCGAACACCTTCTGCGCCTTGCGGAGTGCGGCGGGCAGCGCGCTGAGCAGGTTCGGCGCGATGGTGGTGGGATCGTCGCCGGGGGAGTGCCTGCTGACCAGCCGCACCGCCTCCAGTGAGGCCTTCCCGCACACCCCGCACGAGGACGTGGCGTAGAAATTGCGGGTGAGGTCGACGTCGGGGGCGGGCACACCCGGGGCCAGGGTCACGTCGAGCACGTTGTAGGTGTTGACGCCGTCCTCGGTGGCGCCCTGGCAGTACCGCACGGTGGCCACGTCGTCGCGGCCGGAGACGATGCCCTCGGTGAGCAGAAATCCTTGGGCCAGTTCGACGTCGGAGCCCGGCGTGCGCATGGTGACGGTCAGCGGGGCACCGTTGACGCGGATCTCCAACGGCTCCTCGACGACGAGGGTCTCCGGTCTGGCCACGATGCCGTCGGCGTTGCGGTGGCTGATGCGGCGCCGGGTGGTTACTCTGCCCATGGCTCCGGCCTGAGTTCCAGCCTGATCACGACGGCCTTGGACACCGGGGTATTGGATCGCACCGCGGTGTGGTCCAGCGGCACCAGCGGGTTGGTCTCGGGGTAGTAGGCGGCAGCGTTACCGGCCGGGGTCGAGTAGCTGACCACGCGGAAATCCTCGGCCTTTCGCTCTTGGAGGCGTCCTTCGCCGTCGGTGAATTCCGAGATCAGGTTCACCCGGGCCCCGTCCTGCAGGCCCAGCGCGGTGATGTCGGTCGGGTTGACGAACACCACGCGCCGCCCGCCCCGCACGCCACGGTAGCGGTCGTCCAGGCCGTAGATGGTGGTGTTGTACTGGTCGTGGCTGCGCAGCGTTTGTAGCACCAGTCGGCCCGGCGGCACCGGCACCCATTCCATCGGATTCAGCGAGAAGTTGGCTTTGCCTGTATGGGTGGGGAATTCGCGCGAGTCACGCGGCGGGTGGGGCAGCTGGAAGCCGTCGGGTTGCCGGACCCGGCGGTTGTAGTCGGCGCAGCCGGGCACCACGTCGGCGATGGCGTCACGGATCAGGTCGTAGTCGGCGTTGAATGCCTCCCACTCGACGGGGTGACCGGGGCCCAGCAGGGTGCGGGCCAGCTGGCACACGATGGCGACCTCGCTGCGGAGCTGATCACTGGGTGGATGCAGGTTGCCGCGCGACAGATGCACCATCGACATCGAATCCTCCACCGACACGAGCTGTTTGCCGGCCCGCTGGAAATCCTTGTCGGTCCGGCCCAGTGTCGGCAGGATCAGCGCGGTGCGGCCGTGCACGAGATGGCTTCGGTTGAGTTTCGTCGAAATCTGCACCGTCAGAGCACAATTGCGCAGAGCGGCCTCGGTAACCTCGGTATCGGGCGTGGCAGAGACGAAGTTGCCGCCCATCCCGATGAACGTCTTGGCCTGCCCGTCGCGCATGGCCCGGATGGCATCCACGGTGTCGTGACCGTGCTTGCGCGGGCTGCTGATACCGAACCGGGCGTCGAGGGCGGCCAGGAATTCCTCGGGCATCTTCTCCCAGATACCCATGGTGCGGTCGCCCTGCACGTTGGAGTGCCCGCGCACCGGGCACACCCCGGCGCCGGGCTTGCCGATCATGCCGCGCATCAGCAACAGATTGGTGGCCTCACCGATGGTCGCCACCGCGTGCCGCTGCTGGGTCAGACCCATCGCCCAGCAGATCACGGTGCGTCGTGAGCGGATGAAACTGTCTGCGACGCGGCGCAACTGGTCCGCACCGATTCCGGTGGCCGCCAGCACCGTCTGCAGGTCCACCGCGCGGGTCTGGCGTTCGTAGTCGTCGAACCCGGCGCAGTGCCGGTCGATGAACGCGCGATCCAGCACGCTGCCGGGCGCCCGGTCCTCGGCCTCCAGCAGCAGCCGGCCCAGCCCGGCGAACAACGCCATGTCCCCGCCGATCCGGATCTGGACGAACTCGTCGGCGATCGGGATGCCGTGACCCACAACACCGCGCACCTTCTGCGGGTCCTTGAACCGCATCAGGCCGGCCTCGGGCAGCGGGTTGATCGCGATGATGTTGGCGCCGTTGGCTTTCGCCTTCTCCAGCACCGAGAGCATACGCGGGTGGTTGGTACCGGGGTTCTGCCCGGCGATGACGATCAGGTCCGCATGTTCCACATCGTCGACGGTCACCGAGCCCTTGCCGATGCCGATCGAATCGACCAGCGCGGTGCCCGAGGATTCGTGACACATGTTCGAGCAGTCCGGCAGGTTGTTGGTGCCGAAACTGCGCACCAGCAACTGATAGAGGAACGCGGCCTCATTGCTGGTGCGCCCCGAGGTGTAGAACAGCGCCTCGTCGGGGGAGTCGAGCGCGTTGAGTTCGTCGGCGATCAGCCGGTAGGCGGCATCCCAGTCGATCGGTTGGTAATGGGTTGCCCCCGGCCGCAGCACCATCGGCTCGGTGAGGCGGCCCTGCTGGGAGAGCCAGTATTCGGGCTTCTCGGACAGTTCGGCCACCGAATGCCGGGCGAAGAAATCGGCGGTGACGCGGCGTTTGGTGGCCTCTTCGGCGACGGCCTTAGCGCCGTTCTCGCAGAATTCGGCCACCTTGCGGCCGCCGTGCTCCTCGGGCCAGGCGCAGCCCGGGCAGTCGAAACCGTGCCGCTGATTCAGCCGGGTCAGTGCGGCCATCGTGCGCAGCGGGCCCATCTGTTCCAACCCACGTTGCATGCTGACCATGACGGCCTTGACCCCGGCGGCCTCATCTTTGGCGGCGCCGACGACGACATCCCGTTCGTCGTAGCTCGCATCGACGTCGCGGCCGTCTTTGACTCTGGTCATGGTTCCAATCTAATCCTCGGAAACGACGCGCCACTCTCGATATCGAGCGTTGTTATTCGGTATTTGACATGCGGTGATAGATGACGACTATCGTCGGGTCGATGGCTGGTGATGTGCAGTTGCAGCATCTCGACTACCTGCTGGCGCTCGCCGCCGAGCGTCACTTCGGTAGGGCCGCCGCGCGCTGCCACGTCAGCCAGCCGACGCTGTCCGTGGCGATCCGCCGCCTCGAGCGCGACCTGGGCATCGTCATCGTGCAGCGGGGTCGGCGCTTCGAAGGTTTCACCGTCGAAGGTCAGCGGGTGGTCGCGTGGGCCCAGCGCATCATCGCCGAACGCGACGAGATGCTCGCCGATCTGGACCGCATGCAGGGTCGGCTGACCGTGACTGCCCGACTGGGTGCGATTCCGACCGCCGTCCCGGCGAGCCCGTTCATCACTGCGGAGTTCTTGAGCCGTAACCCGGCGGCGTCCGTGCGCATCGAGGCGCTGTCGTCACGGGAGATCGCCAGGCGGCTGGCCGATTTCGAGATCGACGCCGGGTTGACGTATCTCGATGACGAGGCGCCGCCGGGCACCCGTTCGGTCGAGATGTATCGGGAGCACTACGTGTTGGTGGCGCCGGCGGATGACGCGCTGATGAGCGCACCGGAGGTGACCTGGGCCGGGGCCGCCATCCTGGAGCTGTGCGCGCTGACGACCACCATGCGCAATCGCCGGATCCTCGATGCCAACATGGCCGCCGAGGGCGTGCACTACCGCCCCGCGGTCGAGGCCGACTCGGTCGACGCGCTCTACGCGCACCTGGCGCATTCGCGGCGGGCGACCATCGCCTCCACCGCGTGGCTGCCCCAGTTGGGTGTGCCCGAAGGCTTCGCGGCGCGGCCGATGGTCAAACACGGCCCGAGCCCCGCGATCGGGTTGGTGGTGCTCGATCGGGACCCGCCGTCCATCGTGGCCGCCGCGCTGGTTGCCGTGGCCGCGGCGATCGACCTCGGGGCGCGGATCGCCGGGGGCTAGGGTCCGCGAACGCCTTTGCCGCCATCGGGGGCATCGTCGGTGCTGGGTGCCGGCCCGACCGCGGGCGTGCGCAGCAGTAGTTCGGGGCGGTGGTGGTAGTTGATGCGTTGCTGGCCGTTCTCCAATGCTGGCGGCGGGTGCCATTCGACCTCACCGCGTCGGTTGATCGTGGTGGTGTAGCCGCCGTTCCTGTCGACCATTCGGTTATCGGGTGGGCATGCCAGTGCCATCTCATCGACGTTGGTGTTGCCGCCGTGCGCCCAATCGGCAACGGCATGATGCGCCTGGCACCCGTACGCGCCCACGGTGCAGCACGGTTTTGTGCAGCCTCCGTCGCGGGCGATGAGCATGACGCGCTGCGCGGGGGTGGCGACGCGGCGGGCCCGGAAGTGGTTGAGCGCCGATCCGGTGGCCTTGTCGAAGACCGCCAGATGATGATTGGCGTGCGAAGCCATCCGGATGACGTCCTTGACAGGAATCTTGGTACCGCCGCCGGTGACGCCGATTCCGGCGCGGGACTCCAGATCCTGCAGGGTGGTGCGGATGATCACCGAGACCGGTAACCCGTTGAGCTGACCCAAGTCTCCGCTCATCAAGGCGATGCGCCCCACGGCGATCATCGCATCATGCTGACGCTGGGCGAGGGTGCGGTGATCGTTGTCGATCTGGGCCTGTGTCGGAGTACCGAAGGTGCACGGCTCCTCGTCGTCGGGATTGCACATGCCGGGTGCGGCGAACCTGGCGAACAGCACTTCCCACACGGCCATCGCTTCGGGGCTCAGCGTCCCGGTCACCGACGCCGTCCCGCCGCGCCCTTGCTTTGCGATCGAGAATCCGCGCTTTCGCTCGCGTTCGGCGTCGCCGGGGTCGGGTCCGTCCTGATCGAGCAGGAACAACCGCAACTCGGCGGTCTCCCTGAGCTCCTTCGGTCCTACTCCGACCGCCACCCGCACGAGATCGACCTCGAATTGTTCGCGGGTGGTGGTGTCGACGAATCCCGGCAGGCGATCGACCGCGTCGCGCAGCACCTTGACATGGTCGGCGTTGATCAGCCCGGCGGCCTGAGCCACCGCCACCGCGGCCAACACGGGCTGCAGTGGTTCGCCGGTCACGGTGCGGCGCGGTCCCAATTCGGCGGCTTCGCCCAATCGGCGGCCGGCTTCGGCCGTGGAGAGGCGCCAGCGGATTCGCAGCACGGCGTTCCATGACTTCGCGCCCATCTCGCTGGCCGTGGTGTCGGCCTGTAGCCGCGCCAGCAGTCGATGCGACGTGGCGGGCAATTGGCACGTCAGTGCCTCGTACTCATCCATGACCGCCATCAGTTCGGCGTGAGTGAGCGACTCGAAGTCGCTGGCGGCGAAGGCGTCGAAGGCGGAGCGCAACGCCGCCACCGCTGCGACCGCATCCGACATCATGTATCGAACATACATTCGAGCACCGACAAGATACACGTGGCCGTGATGCTGAAACGCAAGTGGTGCAATGGAATATCGTTGCCGATGAGCACACTGCGCCCGCCGGTCGGACGGGGATGTGCGTGGCGCAGCGATATGACTCGCGTCCTTGACGTGCACGTAACAATTCCGCCATCGAGTCTTCCTACCGTGGGTCGGTCACGCACATGTAGCGATAGGAAGTCCATTGAGCGGAAATGCGGCCCGTCTGCAGGCAATCACCAACGTCGAGGGCTACGTCCCTCCGGCCTTCAGCTTCGACCCTGCCGAGGCGCCCGGCGAGATCTTCGGCGCGAACGTCTTCACGCTGGCCGAGATGCGACTGCGGCTGCCCAAGTCGGTCTACAAGTCCGTCGCCGCGAGCATCGAGAAGGGCGCCAAGCTCGACCCGTCCGTCGCCGACTCCGTCGCCTCGGTGATGAAGGACTGGGCGCTGTCGCGCGGCGCCACCCACTACGCGCACGTGTTCTACCCGATGACCGGCCTGACCGCGGAGAAGCACGACAGCTTCCTGGAGCCGGTCTCCGACGGCCAGACGCTGGCCGAGTTCGCCGGCAAGACCCTGATCCAGGGGGAGCCCGACGGCTCCAGCTTCCCCTCCGGCGGCCTGCGCAGCACGTTCGAGGCGCGTGGTTACACCGGCTGGGATGTCACGAGCCCGGCCTACATCCTGGAGAACCCGAACGGCAACACGCTGTGCATCCCGACGGTGTTCGTCTCGATGACCGGCGAGGCGCTGGACTACAAGACGCCGCTGCTGCGCAGCCAGCAGGCCATGGGCGCGCAGGCCGAACGCATTCTGAAGTTGTTCGGGCACAAGGACTTCGACCACATCGTGTCGTTCTGCGGCCCGGAGCAGGAGTACTTCCTGGTCGACCGGCACTTCTTCCTGGCTCGTCCGGACCTGATCAACGCCGGCCGCACGCTCTTCGGAGCCAAGCCGCCCAAGGGGCAGGAATTCGACGACCACT
Organism: Mycobacterium sp. BMJ-28; assembly: GCF_054404835.1. Taxonomy (NCBI): domain Bacteria; kingdom Bacillati; phylum Actinomycetota; class Actinomycetes; order Mycobacteriales; family Mycobacteriaceae; genus Mycobacterium; species Mycobacterium sp. BMJ-28. Next base: position 1,964,906 of record NZ_CM136783.1, read on the forward strand.
ACTTCGGCGCCATCCCCGACCGGGTGCTCGGTTTCATGATGGACACCGAGCGCGAGCTGTTCAAGCTCGGTATCCCGGCCAAGACCCGGCACAACGAGGTCGCGCCCGGCCAGTTCGAGATCGCGCCGATGTTCGAACGGGCCAATATCGCCGCCGACCACCAGCAGCTGCTGATGACGACGTTCAAGACCATCGCCAAGAAGCACGGCATGGAGTGCCTGTTCCACGAGAAGCCGTTCGCCGGCGTCAACGGCTCCGGCAAGCACGTCAACTTCTCGCTGGGCAACGCGCAGTTCGGCAGCCTGCTGGTGCCCGGCGACACCCCGCACGAGAACGCGCAGTTCCTGGTGTTCTGCGCCGCCGTCATCCGCGCCGTGCACAAGTTCGCCGGCCTGTTGCGGGTGTCGGTTGCCTCGGCCACCAACGATCACCGCCTGGGCGCCAACGAGGCGCCGCCGGCGATCATCTCGATCTTCCTCGGCGATCAGCTGGCCGATGTGTTCGAGCAGATCGCCAAGGGCGCGGCCACCTCGTCCAAGGGCAAGGGTTCGATGATCATGGGCGTCGACACCTTGCCGGTGCTGCCGACCGATCCCGGCGACCGTAACCGCACCAGCCCGTTCGCCTTCACCGGCAACCGGTTCGAGTTCCGTGCGCCGGGCTCCGGTCAGACGATCAACGTGCCGATGATCATCCTCAACACCATCATGGCGGACTCGCTGGACTACATGGCGACGTGGCTGGAGAAGGCTGTCGGTGAGGGCGAGGACTTCGACACGTCGGTGCAGAAGCTGCTCACCGAGATCATCACCGAGCACGGCGCGGTGGTGTTCAACGGCGACGGGTACTCGGAGAACTGGCAGATCGAAGCGGCCGAGCGTGGGCTGCCGAACCTCAAGACCACCATCGACGCTATCCCCGAGCTGGTCAAGCCCGAGGCGATCGCGGTGTTCGAGAAGTACGGCGTCTTCAACGAGCGTGAACTGCGCAGTCGTGAAGAGGTCCGCTACGAGATGTACACCCTGACGGTCGGTGTGGAAGCCAAGCTGACGCTGGAGATGGGCTCGACCGTGGTGCTGCCCGCGGCGGTCCGCTACCAGACCGAGCTGGCCTCGAATGTGGCGACGCTGAAGGCCGCCGGGCTGGAGCCGGATCTGACGCTGCTGCAGACGGTTTCGGCCCCGATCTCGGCGCTGACTGCCGCCTTGTCGGCACTCAAGACGGCGATGGGGGAGCACGGCGGCGAATCGGCGGCCGAGCATGCCGCCCACGCGCAGAGCCTGCTGCCGTTGATGGACGCGGTGCGTACCGCGGCCGACACGCTCGAAGGTTTGGTGGCCGACGATCTGTGGCCGCTGCCGACCTATCAGGAGATGCTGTACATCCTCTGAGTTTCTTCTTCGAACGTCGAGTTGTCGTCGGGATCGCAGCCGATCGCCGACGGCAACTCGACGTTCGTGGTTGCGCGGCATGCAATCAATGTGCTTTTTGTTAAGACATTAAGATGTAATACTCGGACCATGACTGTGCGCGTAGGTGTCATCGGGGTCGGCGTCATGGGTGCCGACCATGCCCGCAAGCTCGCCCAGGTGGTCTCCGGATCCGATCTGGTCGCGGTGACCGATTTCGACGCTGCGGTGGCCGGCAGGGTGGCGGCCGAACTCGGCGCCCTGGTGCACACCGACGGCTACGCGCTGATCGCGGACACGGGTGTGGATGCCGTGGTGATCGCCACCCGCGATGACACCCACGCGGATCTGGTGCGCGCCGCCCTGCGGGCAGGCAAACCGGTGATGTGCGAAAAGCCCTTGGCGCCAACGGCGGCGGAGTGCCGGGAGCTGGTCGCGGCGCAGCGGGAGCTGGGGCGCCCGGCCGACCTGGTGGCGGTCGGGTTCATGCGCCGGTTCGATCCGCCCTATGTGGCGCTGCGCGCGCGGGTGCGCGACGGTGCACTCGGTGCGCCGCTGGTGGTGCACGGCGTGAGCCGGAATGTGACCAGTTATCCCGGCGGCGACTCGGCCTCGTCGATCACCAACTCCGCGATCCACGAACTCGACATCATGCCGTGGCTGCTGGACTCGCCGATCGTCGAGGTGAGCTACCAGCACGGCCGATCGTCGGTGCACGCCGGCGCCCGGCAGGATCCGCAGTTCTACCTGCTGCGCACGGCGTCCGACGTGTTGGTGACCGTCGAGCTGTTCCTGAACGCCGCCTATGGTTATGAGACTCGCTGCGAGGTCGTGATGGAAACCGGCACCGCCGCCCTGGCGCTGCCGGCCCACGTCGTCGTCGACGCCGAGAGTCGAAGGGGTGTGGACTATCCCGCTGACTGGATCCCGCGATACAGCGACGCCTACCGGATCGAGCTGCAGGAGTGGGTCGACTCCATCGCGGCCGCCCGCCCGTCGACCTTGGCCACCGCCGAGGACGGTCTGCGCGCGTCGGTCGTCGCCGACGCCCTCATCGAGTCGATGAATTCCGGTGCCGGCTGGGTGACGGTGCCGGACTGATACACCGTGCTGGTGGCGGAGGCGGCCAGTGGAGCTGTCTTTCGACGGCAGCTTCATTCCTCGTATCCCTATCTCAGATGTGTTGAGGCGCTGTGCCTGCGAGGAGGTGGCCCCACTCGGCGATACCCCATGGGGTATGGGCGACGTCCGAGAGCCTATCTCAGAACCTCGATAAATACCATAGGGGGTATGGTATGGTGGCGGCATGAGCACAAAGAACGAGGCGGATATGACCGCCGTACTCAACCGTCTGCGCCGGGTGCAGGGGCAACTCGGCGGGGTTATCTCCATGATCGAGCAGGGGCGAAGCTGCAAGGATGTCGTCACTCAACTTGCTGCCGCGTCACGCGCGTTGGACCGGGCCGGTTTCACGATCATCGCGTCCGGTCTGCGCAATTGCATCGATTCCGCCAATGAGCCTGGTGCAGAGGCGGATGCGGATGCACTCACCATCGAGGAGCTGGAGAAGCTCTTCTTGAGCCTGGCCTGAGTCCGGACCGTCGAAGAAAGGCGTCTGTGATGTGTCGCGCCGTCAAATGTCGCGTATGCGGGAAAACCACCTGGGCGGGGTGTGGGATGCACGTCGATTCCGTGCGCAGTGGTGTGCCCGCGGCGCAATGGTGCTCCGGTCATGCTTCCGGCGACGCCGCCACGCCGACCCGTCGCAGCTGGTTCGGCGGACGCAAGGCTCGGCAGGGCAAGTGAGGTTGCCGCGGTTGAGGTGACCAAAGCCTCTCGTTGACATATACCGGAGGGGGTATTGTTCAGTACATGAGCAATACCCCCTTCGGTATTTTCTCCGAAGGGAATAAATACCCCAGGGGGTATAGTTCCCAGCTATGGAGGCCCAGCCCGAATGGCATCCCCCAATCGAAGAGAAAGAAGACGGCGATGATCCTGCAGCAGTACTACCTGGATTGCCTTTCCCACGCGTCCTATCTGATCGGTGACGAAACCACCGGCCGCGCAGTCGTTGTCGACCCACAGCGCGATGTGGCCGAGTATGTCGCCGACGCGTTGGAACAGGGCCTGACCATCGAATTGGTCATCGAAACGCACTTCCACGCCGACTTCCTGTCCGGTCACCTGGAATTGGCGAAGGCCACCGGCGCGAAGATCGTCTACTCCTCGGTCGCGGAGACCGAATTCGAGTCCATGGGCGTCGACGACGGCCAGCGGTACTCCCTCGGCGAGGTGACGATCGAGTTCCGCCACACCCCCGGGCACACCCCGGAATCGATGAGCGTGGTGGTCTACGAGCATGCCGCCGACGAGATCCCCTACGGGGTGATGACCGGCGACACCTTGTTCATCGGCGACGTCGGCCGCCCAGACCTGTTGGCCTCCATCGGCTTCACGCGCGAGGAGTTGGCCGACAAGCTCTACGACTCGCTGCACGACAAGCTGATGACGCTGCCCGACGCGACGCGGGTCTATCCCGCTCACGGCGCGGGCTCGGCATGCGGTAAGAACCTCTCGACCGATCTGTGGTCGACGATCGGCGATCAGAAGGCGACGAACTACGCGCTGCGGGCCGCCGACAAGGCCACCTTCATGAAACTCGTCACCGAGGGGCAGCCGCCCGCTCCCGGCTACTTCGCCTACGACGCGATCCTCAACCGTAAGGACCGCGGATTGCTGGACGAGACCAAGATGCCGGCCGCGATGACCTATGGCCAGGTCCGTGCCGCGATCGACGGGGGTGCCGTCCTGGTTGACGGGCGCAACCCCGAGGAGTTCGCCCTGGGCCACCCGCGTGACGCGATCAACATCGGCCTGGAAGGTCGCTACGCCGAGTTCGCCGGATCGGTGCTGAAGTCCGACGTCGATATCGTGCTGTTCACCGAGCCCGGACAGGAACTCGAAGGTAAGAACCGGCTGGCCCGCATCGGGTTCGACCGGGTGATCGGCTACCTGGCAGACCCCTATCAAGCGATGCTCGACCACCGGGACCACGTCCAGATGGCGTCGCGGTTGACGGCGAAGGCGTTCGACGAGCGGGCCGAGCGAATGACGGACCTGCAGATCGTCGACGTCCGCAACCCGGGTGAGATCGAAGCCGGTTCCATCCCGCACGCGATCCCGATCCCGGTCGGCCAGCTGCCCGCCCGGCTCGGTGAGCTCGATGCCACCAAACCGACGGTCGTGTACTGCGCCGGCGGTTACCGGTCCTCTGTTGCAGCAAGTCTGTTACGGCACAACGGCTTCGCCGACGTCAGCGACATCCTGGGCGGCTACGGCGCCTGGAACGCAGCACACCAGAACGTCTGACGACGCACCAGGAGACGAATCACCATGACCAACATGGCCAAACACCAGATCCTGATCGTCGGTGGCGGAACCGCCGGCATCACCGTCGCGGCCCGGATGCTGCGCAAGGGCTACACCGACGTCGCGGTCATCGAGCCGTCGAGCACGCACTACTACCAGCCGTTGTGGACACTCGTCGGCGGTGGGCAGGCGAAGGCCGCCACGACCGAACGGGCGGAGTCCTCGGTGATACCCAGGGGCGCAACGTGGATCAAGAACGCCGCCAGCGCCTTTGATCCCGACAACAACACCGTGACCTGTACCGACGGCGCGAGTTATGAATACGACGTGCTCGTCGTCTGCCCGGGCATCCAACTGGACTGGAACCGCACGGAAGGTCTTGAGGACACCTTGGGGCGGGACGGGGTCTCGTCGAACTACCGGTTCGACCTGGCGCCGAAGACCTGGGATTTCATCCGCAACCTGCGGTCGGGTACCGCGGTGTTCACCGTGCCCTCTGGCGCCATCAAGTGTGCGGGCGCGCCGCAGAAGATCGCCTACCTGGCGTCGGACTACTGGCGGTCCCAAGGTGTGCTCAAGGACATCGATGTGCACCTGGTCATGCCGGGGGCGCGACCGTTCGGGATCCCGGCCATCGCCGACAGCCTCGACAAGGTGATCGCCGACTACGGGATCACTGTGCACACCAACTCCGAAGTGGCATCCGTCGATACGGCATCACACAAGGTCGCCATCACCAGTGTCGCCGCGGGCGGCACCGACACCATGCTGCCCTACGACGTGTTACACGCCGTGCCGCGGCAGTCGGCGCCGGACTGGATCAAGTCCAGCCCGCTGTCCACCGGTGACGCCACGGGCTACGTCGACATCGACAAGCACTCCATGCAGCACGTTCGGTATCCGAACGTGTTCAGCCTGGGTGATGCCGGCTCGTCGCCGAACTCGAAGACCGGCGCGGCCATCCGCAAGCAGGCGCCGGTGGTGGTCGACAACATCGACTCCTACCTGAAGAACACACCACTGGATGCCTCCTACGACGGTTACTCGTCCTGCCCGATCGTCACCTCGTCGCACGCGATGCTGCTCGCCGAGTTCGACTACGACCTGAAGCTGGAACCGTCGTTCCCGCTGCTCAACCCGACGACACCGCACCGGGCGTATTGGTATCTGAAGAAGTACGGACTTCCGTTCATGTACTGGAACCTCATGCTCAAGGGTCTGGCCTAGGAATTCGATTGCGACACCACGAAAGGACATGGACATGACCGAAGTCCGTGCCAAGGCCGCGGCGGCGAGACCGTGACCGAAATGTCCGCGCGCCCAGTCGCGGCGGTGTGAGACCCGATGAACATCGCCCTCGCCCTCGCCCTCGCTCTCGGCGCCATCATCGGTGTGCTGTTGGGGCTGCTCGGGGGAGGCGGATCGATCCTGGCGGTGCCGGCATTGGTCTACGTGCTGGGGCTGGGGATCGAACAAGCAATTCCGATGTCGCTGTTGGTGGTCGGCACGGCCTCGGCGGTGGGCGCGCTGCCGAAGATCCGCGTCGGGCACGTTCAATGGCGACTGGCGGCCGTCTTTGCGGCGGCCGGCATCCCGGCCACCTTCGTCGGCAGTGCCATCGGCAGACATCTGCCGCAGCCGGTACTTCTCGTCGGCTTCGCCGTCGTGATGATGCTGGCGGGCATTCGGATGCTGCAAGACAACGGCAGCACCGGTACCGCCTGCACCGTCGGTGATACGGGAATCAACTGGCGCCGGTGCGCTCCGAGATCCATTCCGGCGGGCTTCCTCGTCGGCCTGCTCACCGGTCTGTTCGGTGTCGGTGGTGGATTCCTGATCATCCCGGCGCTGGTGTTGATGCTCGGCGTCGAGATGCCCATCGCCATCGGCACATCACTGGTGATCATCGTAGCGAACTCGTTGGCCGGGATCCTCTCCCACATCACGGGCACCCACATCGACTGGGCCATCACCGCGGCGTTCGTCGGCACCGCGATCGTCGGCTCCCTGATCGCCGGTCACTTCGGCACCCGATTCGACACCCGCAGACTGCAGCACTGGTTCGCATATCTGGTGTTCGCCGTCGCCGCCTATGTTCTCATCGACACGATCGTCGTCGGCTGGTGACCGTTCACGGCACCGGGCGCCGCCGTCAGCGATCGGTCGGTTTGATGAGCGGGCGCTGAACCCGCTTCCACTCGGCGTACCGCCGGTACGCGTCCTGCGTCGACGCCAGGCTTGACTCTTGGCTGACGGGCACATCCCACCATGACTGACTGTCGGGGGCGTAGATCCGTGGGTCGGTTTCGACGTAGATCACGGTGATGTGCTCGGCGGCCTTGGCCACCTTGACTGCGTCGGCGAATTCGGCGGGTGTACCGACCTTGATGACGTCGGCACCCAGGCTGGCGGCATTGGCGGCCAGGTCGACGGGCAGCTTGGCGCCGTCCAACCGGCCGTCCTGGCTGCGGTACCGGTAGTCGGTGCCGAAACGCTGGGATCCCACCGACTCGGAAAGTCCACCGATGGAGGCGAATCCGTGGTTCTGCACCAGCACCGGGATGACCTTGACACCCTCTTGCACCGCGGTGACGATCTCGGTCGCCATCATCAGGTAGGACCCGTCGCCGACCATGATGAACACATCGCGGTCCGGGGCAGCCATCCGCACGCCGATACCGCCGGCGATCTCGTAGCCCATGCAGGAGAACCCGTATTCGACGTGGTAACCCTTGTGGTCCCGCATCCGCCACAGCTTGTGCAGATCCCCAGGCATCGAGCCGGCGGCGCACACCACCACGTCGTGGGCATCCGAGAGGGTGTTCACCAGGCCGATCACCTGGTTCTGGTTCAGTGCCGCACCGTCTTCGCATGCGTATGCCGCGGATACGGTGTCATTCCACTCGGCGATCAGCTCGGCGGTACGCGCCCGGTATTCGGCACTGACCGAATAGCCGTCCAGCGCCCCGGTGAGCCCCTCGATGGCCTCGCGAGCGTCGGACACCACGCTCAGACCACCCTGTTTGACCGAATCCAGCGACGCCACATTGATATTGACGAACCGCACGTCCGGGTTGTTGAACGCAGTGCGCGACGCGGAGGTGAAATCGCTGTACCGGGTTCCGATGCCGATCACCACGTCGGCCTCGGCGGCGAGCGCGTTGGCAGCGGTGGTGCCGGTGGAGCCGATGGCGCCGACGGACTGCGGATGATCATGCAGCAGTGAGCCCTTACCGGCCTGGCTCTCGCCAACCGGGATCCCGGTCTGGGCACTGAAAGCGGCCAGCGCCTCGCTGGCACCGGAGTAGATGACTCCGCCGCCGGCCACGATGAGCGGCTTGCGAGCCGACCGGATGATCTGGGCGGCCCTGGCCAGCACCGAGCGTTCCGGCAGCGGGCGGGCCACATGCCAGGTGCGTTCGGCGAACAGGGATTCCGGCCAGTCATGGGCCTCGGCCTGGACGTCCTGCGGGATGGCAACGGTCGCGGCGCCGGTCTCGACGGGATCGGTCAGCACCCGCATGGCACCGAGCAGGGCGGCGGGCAGCTGCTCGGGCCGCCAGACCCGGTCGAAGTAGCGGGACAGCGGCTTGAACGCGTCGTTGACGGTCACGTCGCCGGAACCGGGCAGCTCGAGCTCCTGCAGCACCGGCGAACTGACCCGGGTGGCGAACGTGTCGGCGGGCAGCAGCAGCACCGGAAGCCGGTTGATGGTGGCCAGTGCCGCGCCGGTGAGCATGTTGGTGGAGCCGGGTCCGACGCTGGCGGTGACCGCCCACGCCTGCAGCCGGTCCTTCTGCCGGGCATAGGCGACGGCGGTGTGCACCATGGCCTGCTCGTTGCGGCCGAGCACGTACTGAAGGCCGGGCTTCCGAGAGGACTGCGCTGCTTCCAGTTCATCCTGCAGCAGGGCCTGGCCCAGACCCGCGACGTTGCCGTGGCCGAAGATGCCGAAACACCCGGCGAAGAACTTGGTGCGGACGCCATCGTGTTCGACGAACTGGTTCGCCAGGAATCGAACCGTGGCCTGCGCCACCGTGAGTCGCACGGACGCCTCGGTGTCGGCGAACTTCGCGGTGGATTTCGGTGCGGTGGAAACCATGGTTCAGGCTCCTCGGGAGGCAGTGGTGAAGGGCAGCCGCGGATCGACGGCCTGGTTGTCCCATGTGCCGCGCAACCAGGTGTGATCGGGGTCGTCGCAGATGAGCCAAGCCCGGTCCGGTCCCGATCCGGCCATCACGTTCAGGTAGTACATGTGGTGGCCCGGCGCGGCGATGGACGGTCCGTGGTATCCGTGCGGCACGAGCACGACATCACCGGTGCGAACCTCCTCGAGCACCTCGATGGGGCGTGCCGGGGTGCCGTAGACCCGGTGGTAGCCGAAACCCGGTGTGCCCGCGACACTGTCATCGATCTCGAAGTAGTAGATCTCCTCCAGCTGGGTCTCCACCTCGGAGTTCTCGTCGTGCTTGTGCGCGGGGTAGCTCGACCAGTTGCCGCCGGGGGTGATCACCTCGCAGGCGATCAGTGAGTCGGCCTCGAAAGCCGTGGCGGTGCCGAAGTTGTGCACCTGACGGCTGCAATTGCCTGCACCGCGCAGCTCGACGGAGACGTCGGCGGCGGCCACCCTGCGGTTCGGGAATGACCGGGTGGCGCGCGCCCCGCAGATCGCGATGCGTCCCCGGCCGGCCACCGTGTACGCCTGGTCGATGCCGAGGTACACCATGTCGGCCGGTCCGTCGAACACCGAACCGCGGGGCGACAACGGGAACGTCTGGCCGCCGGCCTCGACGGAGCCGCCGCCGGCCAACGGCAGGATCATCACCTCGGTGTCACCGGTGTTCAGCGACACCGAGCCGCCGGACCCGAGATCGAGGACGTGCAGGGAGGATTCGGCCCACCCGGCGTCCTCGGGCGTGATCGCGACGGTGAACGGCGCGGCTGCGCTGTTGGCCGGGATGTACAGTTTCGAGTTCATCGCACCATCTTCACTGCTGTCGCCACCGCGGCGGCGACATCGTCATCACCGGGGTAGAGCAGGGTTCGCCCGACGATCAGGCCGCGCACCGCCGGCAGGTCGAGGGCTTTCTCCCAGGACGCGAACGCCTCGTCGGGATCGGTCGGGTCGCCGCCCAGCAGCAGTGTCGGCATGGTGGTGGATTCCATCACCCGGTCCATCTCGTCGACCACCGGCAGCTTCATCCAGGTGTAGGCCGAGGTGGATCCCAGGCCCTGGCTGATGTGCACCGACTTGATCACGGCGTCCGGCGACAGATCGTTGCGGACCTTGCCGTCGACCCGGGTGGACATGAACGGTTCGACCATCGCGATCAGCCCGTTGGCGGCGAGTTCGTCGACGGCCTGTGCGCAGGACGCCAGGGTGGCCACGGTGCCGGGGTCGTCGAGATCGATGCGGCACAGCATCTTTCCGCCGTTCATGTTCGCCGCCGCGGTCGAGGCGGCGGTGGCACCGGTCATCCGGTCGTCGAGTTCGAAGGAGGAACCGGCCAGTCCGCCGCGGTTGAACGACGAGAACACCACCTTGTCCTCCAAGGCGCCCAGCAGCAGCAGGTCGTCGAGGATGTCGGCGGTGGCCAGCACGCCGTCCACGCCCGGGTCGGCCAGTGCCGTCCGCAGCCGGTCCAGCAGATCGATGCGGTTGTTCATCGCGGTGGCGCGCGCACCGACGGCGAGCGCGCCACGGGCCGGGTGGTCCGCGGCAACGATCATCAGGCGGCCGTCACCGCGGACCGTCGGCCGGGCGGTGCGCTGCTGCCAGGCTCTGGCGACGGCGCCGGGGTCACCCGCGCGCACATCGGTGACGGCGGTGTAGTCCTTGCACACGGCGGCGTTATCAGACATTGACTGCCTCCACAGCGGTCTTCTCGGCGAGGTCGGACACCTCGGCGGCGGTGGGCATCGCCGTCGAGCATTCCAGCCGGGACGCGACGATGGCACCGGCGGCGTTGGCGTAGCGCAGCGTCTTCTCCAGCTGCCAGTTGTGCAGCAGGCCATGGATCAGGCTGCCGCCGAAGGCATCCCCGGCGCCCAGGCCGTTGACCACATCGACGTCGTTGGGTGCCACGGTGACGGAGCTGTGCCGGGTCTTGCCCAGCACGCCACGCGGGCCCTGCTTCACGATGGCCAGTTCCACCCCGAGGTCCAGCAGCGCGTCGGCGGCCTTGTGCGGGTTGGTCTCGCCGACGGCGATCTCACACTCCTCGCGGTTACCGACCGCGACGGTGACGTGCGCCAGCGCGCGCTGCACCTGTTCGGTGGCCGCGGCCGGGCCGGCCCAGAACATCGGCCGATAGTCCAGGTCCAGCACCGTCAGCGGCTTACGTGCGCGCGCTTCCCAAGCGGCGAAATGTGCACTGCGGCTGGGCTCTTCGGACAACCCGGTGACCGTCGACCAGTACAGCCGGGCGGCACCGATGGCGTCCAGGTCGAGCTCACCGGGTTGGATCTGCAGGTCCGGTGCGGACGGCTTGCGATAGAAGTACAGCGGGAAATCGTCGGGCGGGAAGATCTCGCAGAAGGTCACCGGGGTGGGGTACTCGCCGTGGGTGGTGACGAAGCGGTTGTCGACGCCCAGGCGGTCGAGTTCATTGCGGACATAGCGGCCGAAGGGGTCATTGCCGACACCGGAGATCAGCGCGGTGCGGTTACCCAGTCGCGCCGCGGCCACCGCGACGTTGGCCGCACTGCCACCCAGGAATTTGCCGAATGAGGTGACGTCCTCGAGTCCGACACCGACCTGCAGTGGGTAGACGTCGACGCCGCTGCGCCCGATGGCGATGGCGTCGAAAGCTGGGTTGACGGTAGCGGTCACGGCTGACTCCCGAATGCGATGTGCGTACTGACCCCCGGTGGCGCGAGTGCGCCCGGTGTTGACATCGACTTTGCGCTCTGGCGCCACGTCATGTCAAGACTTTGTCCGGACATTCTTACTTCCGGTCATTTGCGGGTAATCTGGGCTATCTCTTCCGGCCACCCCGGCACGGAACTGCTTTGGATCGGAGCGAGAGTGACCCTGACGTTGGCTGTCGAACTCGATCGGTCGAGTCCGATTCCACTGTATTTCCAGGTTGCCCAGGTCTTCGAAAAGGCCATCATGGAGGGCGATCTGAAGCCGGGGGACCGTTTCGAGAACGAGCTGGCACTGGCCAGCCGGCTGAGCCTGTCCCGGCCGACGACGCGCCGCGCCATCCAGGAACTGGTCGACAAGGGCCTGCTGGTACGCAAGCGGGGGGTGGGCACGCAGGTGGTGCAGACCCCGGTGCACCGGCCCGTCGAGCTGACGAGTCTGTACGACGATCTGGCCCGGGCCGGCCAGGAGCCGGCTACCACGGTGCTCGACTATGTGACGGGTCCGGCGTCGTCGGACATCGCCGGCCACCTCAACCTCGAGCCCGGTGCCGAGGTGGTGATGATGCGCCGGCTGCGCAGCTCGGGTGGGCAGCCGCTGGCGTTGATGACCAACCATCTGCCGTCACCGATTGCGCCGGACCGCGAGGAGCTGGAGCGCTTCGGGCTGTATCAGGCGCTGCGCTCCCGCGGGGTGCATATCCGGCTGGCCCGCCAGCGCATCGGCGCCAAGGCCGCGGACCGCGACGAGGCACGGTTGCTCGACGAGAAGCCGAAAGCGCCCTTGCTGGTGATGGAGCGCACCGCCTTTGACGATTCCGGCCGCATCGTCGAGTACGGCAGCCACGCGTACCGAGCGTCGCGGTACTACTTCGACACCACCTTGGTCGACCGCTAGATCATTCTTGCCCAGAGCATTCCGCAAACCCGCGATTCGGCAGCACGCCGCCGCGGGTTTGCTGCCGTGTGGAGGAGGATTTGATATGCGGTCCTAATGTCAGAACAAAGTCTTGACTTTCAGATGTGAGCGGTATTACATCGACACCGAGGCCGTGCCGCTCGCCACTGGACTCTCAGGTTGGACGAGCGCCCGGTGAGGTCGATAGCGAGGAGAAACAATGAGGTTCAGTCGGCTGATGGCGGTGGCCGGGGCGGGCGTGCTCGTCCTGGGTGCCAGTGCCTGTTCCAGCACCGGTGGCAAGCCCGACAGCAACGGCGGCGGTATGGGTGCAGGAACGGCCGACACCCCCCGCGCGACGATCGCGATGATCACCCACGAGGTGCCCGGCGACTCGTTCTGGGACCTGGTCCGCAAGGGCGCCGAGACGGCCGCCAAGAAGGACAACATCGAGCTGCGCTACTCCAATGACCCGGAAGCGCCCAACCAGGCCAACCTCGTGCAGACCGCCGTCGACAGCGGCGTGCAGGGGATCGCGGTCACGCTGGCCAAACCCGACGCGATGAAGGGCGCCATCGAGGCCGCGACCGCCAAGGGTATCCCCGTGGTGGCCTTCAACGCCGGGGCCGACGCCTGGCAGTCCATGGGCGTCAAGGAATTCTTCGGGCAGGACGAGTACATCGCCGGCCAGGGTGCGGGCAAGCGGTTGGCGGCCGACGGCGCCAAGAAGGCCATCTGCGTCATCCAGGAACAAGGTCACGTCGGACTCGAATCACGCTGTGCGGGTGTGAAGAACACCTTCCCGGCCACCGAGGTGCTCAATGTCAACGGCAAGGACATGCCTTCGGTCGAATCGACCATCACCGCCAAACTGCAGCAGGACCCCAGCGTCGACCACATCCTGACCCTCGGTGCGCCCTTCGCGATGACCGCCGTGCAATCGGTGAAGAACGCCGCGAGCAAGGCCAAGGTCGCCACCTTCGACACCAATGCCGCACTGGTGGACGCCATCAAGTCCGGTGATGTCCAGTGGGCAGTCGATCAGCAGCCCTTCCTGCAGGGCTACCTCGCGGTCGACTCGCTGTGGCTCTACATCAACAACGGCAACGTGCTCGGCGGCGGCCAGCCGACGCTGACCGGACCGTCGTTCATCGACAAGACGAACATCGACGCGGTGGCCGAGTATGCGAAAGCGGGGACTCGCTAGTGAGCACTCAGGCAGATCTCGACCTGGAGACCCACACCGTCGTCCGCGATGAACGGGTCAAAGAGCAGAACCGGTTGCAGCGCTTGCTGATCCGTCCCGAAGTGGGCGCGTTCGTCGGGGCGGTCGGCATCTTCGTGCTGTTCTTCGTGGTGGCTCCGCCGTTCCGCACCCCGGAGGCGATGGCCACCATCCTGTACGCCAGCTCGACGATCGGCATCATGGCCGTCGGCGTGGGCGTGCTGATGATCGGTGGCGAATTCGACCTGTCCTCGGGCGTGGCGGTCACCACCTCGTCGCTGGCCGCGTCGATGCTGTCCTACAACCTGCACCTGAACCTCTGGGTGGGAGCGGTTCTGGCGCTGGCCATCGCGCTGGCGGTCGGATTCTTCAACGGCTACATGGTGATGAAGACGAAGATCCCGTCCTTCCTCATCACGTTGAGCTCCTTCTTCATGCTCACCGGTATCAACCTCGCCGTGACGAAACTGCTCTCCGGCCAGGTCGCCACCGCCAGCGTGTCGGATATGCAGGGTTTCGATTCCGGCAAGGCCGTCTTCGCCTCGACTTTCAACATCCTCGGGGTGTCGGTGCGCGTCACCGTGCTGTGGTGGATTCTGTTCGCGGCCATCGCCACTTACGTGCTGTTCAAGACCCGGGTGGGTAACTGGATCTTCGCGGTCGGCGGTAACCAGGACAGCGCCCGAGCGGTCGGCGTGCCGGTGACCAAGGTCAAGATCGGCCTGTTCATGGTCGTCAGCTTCTGCGCCTGGTTCGTCGGCATGCACCTGTTGTTCGCGTTCAACACCGTGCAGTCCGGCCAGGGTATCGGCAACGAGTTCTTCTACATCATCGCCGCGGTGGTCGGTGGCTGCCTGCTCACCGGTGGTTACGGCACGGCGATCGGCACCCTGATCGGTGCGTTCATCTTCGGCATGACGAACCAGGGCATCGTCTACGCGGGCTGGAACCCGGACTGGTTCAAGTTTTTCCTGGGCGCCATGCTGCTGTTCGCGGTGATCGCCAACAACGTCGTCCGCAACTACGCAGCGAAGAGGTAGGCACATGACCACAGCAGCGCAAACTCCGATTGCCGAGGTTCCGTCGGGCGGCGAGACGCCACTGGTCGAGCTCAAGCACGTCGGCAAGAGCTACGGAAACATCATCGCGCTCAAGGACATCAACCTGCGGGTGGGCGCCGGCGAGGTGACCGGGGTGCTCGGTGACAACGGCGCGGGCAAGTCCACGCTGATCAAGATCATCGCCGGGCTGCACAAGCCCACCGAAGGTGAACTGCTGATCGACGGCAAGCCGACGACGTTCGACTCGCCGAAGGATTCGCTGAAGGCCGGGATCGCGACGGTGTACCAGGATCTGGCCGTGGTCGCGTTGATGCCGGTATGGCGCAACTTCTTCCTGGGCAACGAGTTGCGCAAGAAGGGCATCCTCAAGTCACTCGACATCTCCGCGATGCGGGCGACGACCATCGCCGAGTTGCACAAGATGGGCATCGACCTGCCCGACGTGGACGCGCCGATCGGATCACTGTCGGGTGGTCAGCGCCAATGTGTGGCGATTGCCCGCGCCATCTTCTTCGGCGCGCGGGTGTTGATTCTCGACGAGCCCACTGCGGCACTGGGTGTCAAACAGTCCGGCATGGTGCTGCGTTACATCACCGCGGCCAAGGAGCAGGGTTTCGGGGTCATCTTCATCACCCACAACCCGCACCACGCGCACATGGTGGGCGATCACTTCGTGCTGCTCAACCGGGGCAGGCAGAAGCTGGACTGCACGTACGACGAGATCACGCTGGAACACCTCACCCAGGAGATGGCCGGCGGCAATGAGCTCGAGGCACTCAGCCATGAATTGAGCCGTCGCTAGGACGGCACCGAGAACCCAAGACCCCGTCGGCCGTACAGGTCGGCGGGGTCTTGCCATTCACGACGTGGACAGCAGTTCCCGGAGGCCGGCGTCGATGAAGGCGGTGTCCACCGGGTTCACTCCGCCGCCGGCGAAGTGGCCCCAGACGCCGGGGATCACCCGCACCTCGCCGTGCGGGATGAACTGGCTGGCCCACTGCTCGTCCTCGGGCGGGAAGTAGAGGTCCTTCTCGGCGGGCATCGCCAGCAGCGGGCACCGGATCGACGCCAGCGCCTTCTGCACGTCACCGTCGAAACCCGGTGTGTTGCCGACATTTCCGCTGTGCCAGGTGCGCAGCATGGCGATGAGGTTGTTGGGGTCGCGGCCGTCACGGAAGAAGTTCTCCCAGAAGCCGTAGAGAAAGTCGTCGAAGGATGTGAAGCCGAGCTCGCGCCACGTCTCCTGCCAATAGAACGCCTGCGAGTAACCCCACCCCGAGTAGACCCGGGCGAATGCCCGAAGTCCCTTGACCGGCAGCCGGTCGGCAGCGTAGTCACCGTCGGCCCATGCG
The DNA here is from genome assembly GCF_054404835.1 of Mycobacterium sp. BMJ-28. NCBI lineage: Bacteria > Bacillati > Actinomycetota > Actinomycetes > Mycobacteriales > Mycobacteriaceae > Mycobacterium > Mycobacterium sp. BMJ-28. The sequence goes on from NZ_CM136783.1 coordinate 1,981,090, forward strand.
GCATCGGCGGTGAGGGCGGCGATCAACGATTCCAGAAACACCTTGTTGTGCGGCGCGGTGATGCTCGACCCGCAGAACGGTGCCGCCCGCTGCACCATCTCGGGATGGCTGACCGCCCACTGATAGGTCTGCCCCGCGCCCATCGACCATCCGGTGACCAGCGCGATGGTCGATATCCCGAACTTCTCGGTGACGAGTTTGTGCTGGGCCTGCACCTGGTCGTAGAAGGTCACGTCGGGAAAGCGGGCCCGGTCATATGGCGCCGGGGTGTTCGACGGCGATGACGACAGCCCGTTGCCCAGCATGTTGGGCACAATGATGAACCACTCGTCGGGGTTGAGCGTCTTGTCGGTGCCGATCAGCCATTCGTTGTCGGTGTGCCATCCGGAATACCAAGTGGGGTAGACGATCACATTGGACTTCTCGGCGTTGAGCGTGCCGTAGGTCCGGTAGGCAAGCGTTGCGTTGCGCAACGTGAGGCCACTCTGCAGGGTGAAGTCGCCGAGTGCGTAGTACTCGGCATCCGTGGGTGCGGGCAAAACAGATCCTTCCACGTCTCCCGGGCTGGCACAGGGCCGAGTATCATTGCGGCGCAATGTCAAGCGGCGCATCATGCTGCACCGTCGGTGGTCCAGACCGGATGAATGTTTCCAAATGGAACATACACGCAAACCGGGTTGCGTCAACCGCAGACGGTCGGATCGGTCGGGCCGGCGTTCAGCGGGTGGGCAATCCTGCGGCCCGGTAGGCCGAGTCCACCAGTGCCATATTGGCCACCGCATCGTCGACGCCGAATGGCAGCGGCGCCCCGTGCTCGACGTGCGCGGCGAATGCCTCCAGCTGGTAGGTGTAGGACGCCGTGGTGCCGAAATGCTCGACGGTGGTGCCGGTGGGTGTGGTCAGTGTCAACCGGTCGTCCTTGCCGGGCCGGATGAAGTCGTGCACCAGCGCCGAGCCGTCGGTGCCGTCGATCCGCAGCGTGAACGAATAGTCTTCGGCCACCATGGAATTCGTCGACAGTCCGGTGGCACCGCCGGGGAACCCCAGCTCCACATCGCACCAGGAGTCGACGCCAGGGGAGCGTTCGGCGGCACGCGCCCGCAGCACCGACGGTTGGCCCTGCAGACCCGGTACGTCCAGGGCGCCCAGCGCACGCATGATGTGCAGGCCGTAGCAGCCCAGGTCCATCAGGGCGCCACCGGCCAGTTCCAGCGACCAGCGCGGGTCGTCCGGACCGGGTGCGGGCATGGCCATCCGTACCTCGACGCCGGTGATTTCCCCGAGGGTGCCATCGGCGGCCAGCCCGACAGCGCACCGCGTCACCGGGTGGAACGCGTAGTGGAAACCTTCGAGCACGGTGACCCCGGCCGCTTGGGCCGCCTGCGCGACCCGGACCGCCTCGATCCGGTCACGGGCGAAAGGTTTCTCGCTGAGCACCGGCTTGCCCGCGGCGATGGCAGCCATATTCCACGGGGCATGAAGCGAGTTGGCCAGTGGGTTGTAGATGACGTCGACCTCGGCGTCGTCGATGACATCCTGGTAGGACCCGACGACGCGCTCCACCCCGTACTTGTCCGCGAAAGTCTCGGCGCGGGCGCGGTCCCGGGCGGCGACCGCGACGAGCCGGTGGCCGAGTTCGGCCGCCGGCCCGACGATCGCCGACTCGGCGATCCGCGACGCACCGAGTACCCCGATGCGCAGCGTCACGCCGTGAGGCTGCGTAGGTACGCGACGCTGGCCCGCACATCGGCGACGGGACCGTCGCCGGCCGGTGCGCCGTCCAGGATGGTGTCCTGTTCCATCACGAACCAGCCGTCGAAACCGTTGTCGCACAATAAGCGGACGATGGCTTCGATATCTATGTCACCGGTTCCCAGGGGTGTGTACATGCCGGCCTTGACGGCATCGGTGTAGCTCAGTTCACCGGACTGCACCTTGGCGGCCAGCGCGGCGTCGACATCCTTGAGATGAGTGTGCGCAATGCGGTCCGGCACGGCCTTGGCCAGCTCGAGCGGATCCGTGCCGCCGATCAGCAGGTGGCCGGTGTCAAGGCACAGCGCGATGGACGACCCGGCCAGCACCCGGTCCACATCGTCGCGTGTCTCGACCATGGTGCCGACGTGTGGGTGCAGCACCGCGAGCAGGCCGCGCGCAGCGACGATCGCGGCCAGTCGGTCCAGGTTGGACAGCAGTGCCGCCCATTGGTTTTCGTCGAGCACCGGCCGGGAGTCATACCCCTGCGCACCGGTGGCCGCGGCCAGCACCACCACTCCGGCGCCTGCGGCCACCAGTGAGTCCAGGGGTCCGGCAAGGTCGTCGGCGGGATCGTGACCGGCCTCGTGCAGGACCACCGGTACGAATCCGCCCACGCAGGCCAACCCGTGCCCGGCCAGCACCGACTGCAGTGCGGCGGTGTCGGTGGGCAGGAAACCGTCCGGCCCGAGTTCGGTGGCGGTCAGTCCGGTGTCGCGCATCTCGGTGAGCACGCGCTCGCGGTCGAGTTGGTAGCCCCAGCCCGGTACCTCACACACACCCCAGGAGATCGGGGCACCCGCAATTTTGATGGTCATGCGTTGCGGACCTCCTCGATGCGCACCGGGGCACCCCGGCGCAGGGATTCGGTGGCGGCCTCAGCCAGCCAGGCCACCTCGACGGCGTCCTCGACCGTGGCGCCCACCACCGGTCCGCCCTTGGCCACCTGGAGGAAGCCGGCCAGCTCGGTGCGGAACGCTTCGGTGAATCGGTCCATGAAGAAGTTGTGGGCCGGCCCCGTCGGGAAACTGTTGTCGGGGTCGACATTCCGCAACGGCGCACCCTGATCCCAGCCGGCGGCCACGCTGTCGTCGAACCCGTGCACCTCCAGACGGCAGTCGTAGCCACGCGCGTTGTACCGGGCGTTGGAGATCACGCCGAGCGCGCCCCCGTCGAAACGAACCACCACCGCAGCGGTGTCCACATCGCCGTAGTCGGCGAACAGTGGGTCACCCTGGACCGATCCGGTTGCATACACCTCGACGGCGTTCTGGCCGGTGATCCAGCGGATGATGTCGAAATCGTGGACGGCGCAGTCGCGGAAGATGCCGCCCGATCCTTTGATGTAGTCCAGCGGCGGGGGAGCGGGATCCATCGTGGTGCTGCGCACGGTGTGCAGCAGGCCCAGTGACCCGTCGTCGACGGCCCGCTTGGCGGCGGCGAAGGCGGCGTCGAACCGGCGCTGATAACCGACCTGGACCGGCACCCCGGAACGCGCGATGATCTCGGCGACCCGGGCGCTCTCCACCGCGGTGGAGGCGATCGGCTTTTCGCAGAAGGTCGGAATGCCGCGCTCGACGGCGGCCAGCGTCAGCTCGGCGTGCGCCGGCGTGGCGGCGGCGACCACCACGCCGTCCACGCCCGAGGACAACAGCTCCTCGACGGTGTCGACGGCCCTGGCCCCGTGCTTGGCGGCCACCGCGGCGGCCACGTCGGTGCGTTCGTCAGTGATTACTAATCCGTCCAAACCGTCTAGGGCAGAAAGTGTTTCGGTATGGAATGCGCCGATTCGGCCCAGTCCGATCACGCCGAGGGTGGTCATGGAATTCTCCGTTCTTGCTGCTGATCGAGGATGATGTCGAGGTCCTGTGGGCTCAGGTTGCCGGCCAGCGCGGCCAGCACGGCGTCGACCTGACTGGGCGGCGCGAGGCTGCCGAGGGGTTGATCGCTGTCCAGGTTGGTGGGGAAGGCGTAGCCCTCCGCGGTGGCGTTGACCGCGTTGGCCAGTTCACGGTCGGGGTGGCCGGCCCGCTTCATCGCCAGCAGCGCCGGATACACCGCCCTCACCATGGCGGTGCGATCCAGGGATTCCATCGCCCGGCCGAACGGTGACGAGATCTGCAGCAGATTGGCCATCCGGCTGATATCGGCCGAGACGTTGCTGCCCGCACCGTGATACAGCGCCGGGTTGAAGAACACCGCGTCGCCCTTGCGCAGCGGCAACTGCACCTGATGGGCGGCGAAGAAATCGATGAACTCCGGCCGGTAGAAGGCGATATAGCCGGCCTCGAATCGCTGCGAATACGGCAGCAACATGGTCGGGCCGCTGGGTACCGGCATATCGCAGTGAGCCACGGCGCCCTGCAGCGTCAGGGCCGGTGACAGCCGGTGCAGATGTGCCGGGTAGTCGGTCAGCTGCTCGGTGTCGACGAACCCGAGGTGATAGTCCCGATGCGGAACCTGCGCCGCGCCACCGGGATTGACGACGTTGACCTGCGAGGTGACCTGGTAGCGGGGTCCCAGCCAGGCCTGCGATACCAGCGCCAGCGCGTCTGCGCTGTAGTACTGCGCGAAGACATCGGGTGCGTACAGCGCCAGCTTCTGGGCGGCATTCCAGATGCGGTCGTTGGACCCGGCCGTGCCGAAGTGGTCACCGGCCGCACCTCCCGCCGCGCGCTGTGCGGCGATGATATCCGCGAAAGCGGCGCTCGCGCGGTCCAGCACGTCATGGTCGAAGGCACCCTCGAACACCACCACGCCGGGCCCGTCGGTCAATGCGTCGATCAGTTCGGTCTGCAGCGCCCGGCGGTCCGCGCCGGCGATGGCGTCCGCGGCGTAGATGAGTACGTTGCGCCGGACGTCGATCGCGTGTGGATAGTCGCCGGGGTCGGTTTCGCGCAACACCTGAGCCTGGAAATCGTGCAGTGCGCAGTCGGATTCGGTGATCCACGCGGACGCCGATCTGGTCACTGGTGCAGCCATGCCCGTCAGTCTTGCTGTGTGCTGTGCCATAATCAACGGCAGAAATCCATCAAAAACCCCTCAGAATGACGGGCCGGCATGCACCGCTACAAGGTTCGCGAGATCGCCCAGCAATGCGGGCTGAGCGAGGCGACCGTCGACCGCGTGCTCAACGACCGCTCCGGGGTTCGGGAGAGCACCCGCGCCGAGGTCATGCAGGCGATCGCCGATCTGGACAAGCAGCGCGCGCAGCTACGGCTCAACGGCCGCCGATACCTGATCGACGTGGTGATGCAGACCCCCGAGCGGTTCTCCGATGCCTTTCGCGCGGCCGTCGAGGCGGAGTTGCCCGCCTTTGCCCCGGCGATGTTGCGGGCCCGGTTCCATCTCTGGGAATCGGGCTCCACAGCGCAGATGGTCGAGGAACTCGCCCGCATCAAGGGCAGCCACGGGGTGATTCTCAAGGCGCAGGACGAACCGGAGGTGGCGGAGGCGGTCGACGGGCTGGTCGCCGCCGGGGTTCCGGTGGTGACCTACACCACGGACGTGCCCACCAGTGCGCGGTGCGCCTACGTCGGGATCGACAATCACGGTGCCGGCGTGACCGCGGCCTACCTGATGGGCCAATGGCTGGATTCCTCGCCGTCGGGTGTGTTGATCACGTTGAGCCGCACGGTGTTTCGCGGCGAGGGCGAACGGGAGGTGGGCTTCCGTGCCGGATTGCGTGGCACCGGCCGCGACGTCGTCGAGGTCAGTGACAGTGACGGTATCGACGCCACCAACGAACGGCTGGTGCTCGACGCGCTGGAACGCCACCCGCATGTCGAAGCGGTGTATTCGCCCGGTGGGGGCAACGTGGCCACCGTCACCGCTTTCGAGAAACTCGGCCGGCCATGCAGGGTGTTCGTCGCCCATGACCTCGATGCCGACAACCGGCGGCTGCTGCGGGACGGCCGGATCTCGGTGGTGCTGCACAATGACCTACGGGCCGATGCGCGGTTGGCCATGCGGGTGATCCTGGCCCGGCACGGCGCCCTGCCCGCCGAACCGGTGCGTCCGACGCCGATCCAGGTCGTCACCCCCTACAACCTGCCTTTGTGAGCCGCTGCCGGGCCGGCGAACCGAGCAGTACGGGGGCGCGGAATCTGTTTCGGCAGGAAGCACGACTACGATTTCGCGAAAAGTTAAGACATGAGGAGATCCGTTCGATGACGTCAAAGTTGGTCCCGGGCGTGACCGTGCTGGGCAACCTGGCGATCGACATCATCGACGGTGCCCCGCCCAGCCCGGGCGGTTGCGCCTCGTTCGCAGGGGTGGCCTTGGAGGCCGTCGACGTGCTGGCCCACATCGTGGGGATGGGCGCCCCCGAGGATCACGAGCTGTTCGACGGAGTGCTCGACCGCTTCGGCTCCATCGTGCGGTTCCTGCCGTCCGACCGCACCAGTGGCTTCCGCCTCGATTACGACGACACCGACCACCGCCGGATGTCGGTCGATGCCATCGGCCCGGTGTGGACGGCCGCCGATATCGACACCGATGACCCGCGCACCACCTGGATCCACCTGGCGCCGCTGATGCGCACCGACTTCCCCGCGAGCACGCTGGCACATCTGGCCGCGCGTGGGCACCGCATCGCCTACGACGGTCAGGGCCTGGTGCGCGCCGACGGGCTCGGGCCGCTGACCCTGGACCGGAACTTCTCGCCCGAGCTGCTCCGCCACCTCGACGTGCTGAAGCTGGCCGAGGACGAGGCCGTCATCGTGGCCGACGGTGATTTCGACGCCGCGGCCGCCGCATCGCTCGGCGTGCCCGAGATCGTGGTGACCTACGGCTCCGAGGGCTGCGACATCTATACGGACGGAACCGTGGTCCGAGTACCGGCAGCCTGGCGGGTGATGGGCGTGCAGACCACGGGTGCCGGAGACATGTTCACCTCCTGCTACGTGGCCAATCGTGCCGACGGCGCCGACCCCGCTCGGGCCGCCGAACTGGCCAGCGCATTGGTGGCCCGGGAATTGCAGAAGCGCGTCGAGATCGGTTCGCCGGACCGAGTCTGACCGGACATCGCGCCTGGTAGAGTTGACGGGTGTCAAGTTCAGCGCGCTGGTGCTAGCAGTCAGCTACCGGCGGGTAGCCTGGTTCTTAGAGAATGACATTCTCCAAAACGTGATGAACACCACAAACCCGCGGATCGACGTTGTTGAACACGTCATTGAACAGCATGTTTTCCGGCAAGTAACCCGCGTGTTGCCGGTTCGTGTGGCGAAAGCCACCCTAAGAGAAGTGCAATAATGGTTACCGGCAGTGACACCAAAAATCTTCGATGCAACGCCCCTCCTGGAAACGGTACGAGTTGAGGGGTCGTGAAAGGCAGGGAGTCGTGGGACAGAACGGCAATGGAGCCGCCCCGCGGCAGAAGCTGGAAAAAGTCGTCATCCGCTTTGCGGGCGACTCCGGCGACGGCATGCAGCTCACCGGTGACCGGTTCACCACGGAGGCGGCGCTGTTCGGCAATGACCTTGCCACACAGCCCAATTACCCGGCCGAGATCCGCGCACCACAGGGCACCCTGCCCGGTGTGTCGTCGTTCCAGATCCAGATCGCCGATTACGACATCCTGACCGCGGGCGATCGTCCCGATGTGCTCGTCGCGATGAACCCCGCGGCGCTCAAGGCCAACGTCGGCGACCTTCCGCGCGGCGGCCTGATCATCGCCAACTCCGACGAGTTCACCAAGCGCAACTTGGCCAAGGTCGGTTACGACAGCAATCCGCTGGAGTCCGACGAGCTGTCCGACTACGTCGTGCAGTCCGTCGCCATGACCACCTTGACCCTGGGTGCCGTCGAGGTCATCGGCGCCACCAAGAAGGACGGCCAGCGCGCCAAGAACATGTTCGCCCTCGGCCTGCTGTCGTGGATGTACGGGCGCGAGTTGGAGGCCAGCGAGTCCTTCATCCGAGAGAAGTTCGCCCGCAAGCCCGAGATCGCCGAGGCCAACGTCCTGGCACTCAAGGCGGGCTGGAACTACGGCGAGACCACCGAGGCCTTCGCCGTCACCTACGAGGTGGGCCCGGCCAAGCTCAAGTCCGGCGAATACCGGCAGATCTCGGGTAACACCGCGCTCGCCTACGGCGTCGTGGCGGCCGGGCAACTCGGCGATATCCAGGTGGTGCTCGGGACCTATCCGATCACCCCGGCGTCGGACATCCTGCACGAGCTGTCCAAGTACAAGCACTTCAACGTGCTCACCTTCCAGGCCGAGGACGAGATCGCCGGCATCGGCGCGGCCATCGGTGCGTCCTACGGCGGCGCCCTCGGCGTGACCAGCACCTCGGGCCCCGGCGTCTCGCTCAAGTCGGAGGCCATCGGCCTGGCCGTGATGACCGAGCTCCCGCTGCTGGTCATCGACGTGCAGCGCGGCGGCCCGTCCACCGGCCTGCCCACCAAGACCGAGCAGGCCGACCTTCTGCAGGCGCTGTACGGCCGTAACGGCGAATCGCCCGTCGCGGTGTTGGCGCCGGCGTCACCGTCGGACTGCTTCGACATCGCGGTGGAGGCCGTCCGCATCGCGATCACCTACCACACGCCGGTGATCATTCTGTCCGACGGCGCGATCGCCAACGGGTCGGAACCGTGGCGTATCCCCGACATCAGCACCTACCCGGCGATCGAGCACACCTTCGCCGAGGCCGGCAAGCCCTTCCAGCCGTACGCCCGGGACCCCGAGACGCTGGCCCGCCAGTTCGCGATCCCCGGTACGCCCGGTCTGGAGCACCGGATCGGTGGCCTGGAATCGGCCAACGGTTCGGGCAACATCTCCTACGAGCCGAAGAACCACGACCTCATGGTGCGGTTGCGGCAGGCCAAGATCGACGGCATCACGGTGCCCGACCTGGAGGTCGACGATCCGACCGGTGACGCCGAGCTCCTGCTGCTCGGCTGGGGCAGCAGCTACGGCCCGATCGGTGAGGCGTGCCGGCGTGCGCGGCGCAACGGCATCAAGGTGGCACACGCCCAGCTGCGCTACCTCAACCCCTTCCCGGCCAACCTCGAAGAGGTGCTGCGGCGCTATCCCAACGTGGTGGTGCCGGAGATGAACCTCGGGCAGCTCGCCCTGCTGCTGCGCGGCAAGTACCTGGTCGACGTGCAGTCGGTGACCAAGGTCGAGGGGATGGCGTTCCTGGCCGAGGAGGTCGAGGGCATCATCGGCGCGGCGCTGGACGGAACGTTGCGCGACAAGGAAACTGACAAGGCAAAGTTTGCGCGGTTGGCAGCTGCCACCGTGGATACGGGTGTGGGAGCTAACGCATGACGGACCTTATCGGAGCCGACCTCGGCCTGACCGAGTCCCTCAGCAAGACGGCCCTGGTGCCGACGACGGACCAGCCGCAGAAGGGCAAGGACTTCACCAGCGACCAGGAGGTCCGCTGGTGCCCCGGCTGCGGTGACTACGTCATCCTCAACACCATCCGTAACTTCCTGCCCGAGCTGGGGTTGCGCCGCGAGAACATCGCGTTCATCAGCGGAATCGGCTGCTCCAGCCGGTTCCCGTATTACCTGGAGACCTACGGTTTCCACTCCATCCACGGTCGCGCGCCGACCATCGCCACCGGCCTTGCGTTGGCCCGTCCCGACCTGTCGGTATGGGTGGTGACCGGTGACGGTGACTCGCTGTCGATCGGTGGCAACCACCTGATCCACGCGCTGCGACGCAACATCAACATCACGATCCTGTTGTTCAACAACCGGATCTACGGTCTGACCAAGGGGCAGTACTCGCCGACCTCCGAGGTCGGCAAGGTCACCAAGTCGACCCCGATGGGGTCGGTGGACTACCCGTTCAACCCGGTGTCACTGGCCCTGGGTGCCGAGGCGACCTTCGTCGGCCGGGCCCTGGACTCCGACCGGGCCGGTCTGACCGAGGTGCTGCGCGCAGCGGCCGCCCACCGTGGTGCCGCGCTCGTCGAGATCATGCAGGACTGCCCGATCTTCAACGACGGTTCCTTCGATGCCCTGCGCAAAGAGGGTGCCCAGGACCGGCTGATCAACCTCAGCCACGGACAGCCGATCACATTCGGCACCGACGCGCAGTACTGCGTGGTCAAGTCCGGGTACGGCCTGGAGGTCGCCAAGACCGCCGACGTCGCCGCCGACCAGATCGTGGTGCACGATGCCAACATCGACGACCCCGCCTACGCCTTCGCGCTGTCGCGGTTGAGCCAGCAGAACCTCGAGCACATGGTGACCGGCATCTTCCGTCAGGTCAGCAAGCCGACCTACGACGACGCCGCACGCCAGCAGGTGGCCGATGCCCGGGCAGCCAAGCCCGGCGACACGGCAGCGCTGCAGGCGTTGCTTCGCGGCAAAGACACCTGGTCCGTCGCCTAGTTCCTCTAACGTCAGGTAGGTGACGTCACCTCCGCCACTGGCAGCAGTCGTGTTGGCCGGCGGGGCTTCCCGCCGGATGGGCCGCGATAAGGCGACACTGGTGTTCGACGGCCAGACGCTGGTGGAGCGGGTGGTGGCGACGGTGGCGCAGCGGTGTACGCCGGTGTTCGTCATCGCCGCGCCTGGTCAGGGCCTGCCGCCGGTGCCGGCCGAGATCCTCCGGGACGACGTGCGGGGTGTCGGCCCGCTGCTGGCCACCATGCGGGGTTTGCGCGCCGCCGCGGAAGCCGGGGTGGAACGGGCGTTCGTCTGCGCCGTCGACATGCCCTACCTTTCGGCCGAGCTGATCGACATCCTGCTCGCCGAGCCTTCGGGCGCCGACGTGGTGCTGCCGTGGGACGGCCGGGACCACTACCTGGCGGGGCTGTACCGAACCCGACTGGCCGACACCGCGGCGCAACTGGTCGCGGCGGGGGAGCGCAGCATGCGGGCCCTGGTTGACGGCACCGCCGGGGTGGACACGCACCGCGTCGTGCTGAACGAGCAACGAGCGCTGACCAACGTCAACACCGCTGAGGACCTGCCCTGAGTGCCTGCAATACGGGCGGACGCGGTCAGCAAATTGCGAATTCATACGCTTGCGACGCCGCATTTGAACAGGTGCGACTTAATTGGCCATTATCTCGGCCCGATAACGAGCCGGAAAATGTTCGACCTCGACACCGTTTGTCGGGGTTGTTTTGCGCCGGTCTCCGCCTGGGGGCTCAAAGATGTTGTGCCACAGCGCACTCTCTCGTCACCTGGATCGCTATGGCAGCCGCCATCCGATGAAATATGAAGTGTCGCATGGCGCTAAGCCGGCCTAACTTGTGCACGGAAGGGGACGAAGCCCGTTCGGCTCCGCCGCCGGCCGCGCGCCGGCCGGCGGCAGGAAGCCATCCCATCATGGATTGGCTCAAAACCGTTGCTTGGTAGGTCTTTACGAGCGCTTCGCGCGCCGACCCGGCTCGCCGGGGCCAGGCCGGTTGGCGATGTTCGGATGATGAAATCCATTGTGGGAAAGCATTTTTCACGAATGCTGCGCACCGTGTGCCCGGCGTCGCCGGGCAGCGAACACATGGGTCGGTAAACATGCAGGTCGCGGCGTTTTGCGTGCGATTTCGGCGGCGGCGTCGGATCGAACAGTGTCGGCACGTGTCCCAGCTCACAAAAGTGTGGTGATTTGAGTCACGAATTGATTCCCATGCCGGATTTTGGGCACGTGCGTAAATCGCCCCGCTGACCTGCACAGTTGATACATAGAAAGCGTCGTGATCATCTCGTGATCTTCTCGCGACACGTTCTGGATTCGATGTGACTTCGTGGCGGCGGTTTTGTAGGTTTTTCTCAACTCCGCAACGGAGCAAATAATTTCACATCAAAACCTGCGTGTGTGCGGGGCTTCTGCGGACGAGATCTGCGGAAGCGGCCGGGGCTGATTTTCCCGGCGAGGCGATCTGGTGCCTCCCGTTGTCGTGCCCGACCGAGAAGGCACGGCCCTAATTTCTGGCCTGTTCGTTCAGGCAATTCGCGTCCGCGTCTGCGTGGGCGTTATTTCGGCGCGCGCTTGGCGAGAGGATCGAAGTTGAAGAACATCCGCACGACGTTCGGTATGGCCGTCATCGCCGGAGCGCTCGCAGTGGCGCCGGTGGCTCTGGGGGCGGGTACCGCCAATGCGGACAAGGGTGTGAACTGGGATGCCGTCGCGGCATGCGAGTCGGGTGGCAACTGGGCCATCAACACCGGAAACGGCTACTACGGTGGCCTGCAGTTCACCATGGGCACCTGGCATGCCAACGGCGGCAGCGGTTCGCCCCATACGGCCAGCAAGGATGAGCAGATCCGGGTCGCCAACAATGTGCTGCACTCCCAGGGCATCGGTGCCTGGCCGGTGTGCGGGCGTCGGGGCTGACACGTTTCCATTACCAAATGGCGTGACAATGGCGCTGGGCTTCGAGCCCAGCGCCATTGTTTTCTCATAAATACCGGCAATACCCATTGGCCCCATAAGAAACCTCTAAAACTTGGGTATCTCCCGTAACGGGCGATTTCCCCCACGCGACACACGGGTAACCGCAGTGCAAGAACGCACCATCTTTCGCACGCGGAACTCGTGTCACCGGTCGGGGAAGGACCGCACAATGAAGAATCTCGGCGTCGCCATCAGGAAGACAATCGCCCGGATGCTGTGGGTCGGTGCCGCCACCGGCGCCCTCGCCGTCGCTCCGATGGCCCTCGCGGCCACCGCGAGCGCCGACAGCGGAGTGAACTGGGACGCCGTCGCGCAATGCGAGTCCGGCGGCAACTGGGCGATCAACACGGGCAACGGCGCCTCCGGCGGACTTCAGTTCAAGCAGACCACCTGGACCGCCAACGGTGGCGTCGGCGCTCCGCATCAAGCCAGCCGGTCCGAGCAGATCCGCGTCGCAGAGAACGTGCTGCGCACCCAGGGCCTGGGCGCCTGGCCCTCCTGCGGTGCCAAGGGCGCGACTCCCGCCGTCTGGAACAACCCCGCGCCTGCCACCCAGAACCCCGCCGCGGTCGGCTGCCAGGCCATTCGGCCCGGCGCCATCCTCGGCATCTTCGACATCCGCAAGATGTGCACCACCCTGGCCGCCTTCGGGCAGCCGCGCTAGCCACTCAACAGACCGAGACTCCCGCTTTTCCCTCGAAAAGCGGGAGTCTCTGTCTGTTCGGCCCTGGGCTAGCGTGTCAGAAATGACGTCTCGCCAGGCCTTCGGTGATCTCGACAAGTATCTCGAACTGCCCAGGGTGGCCGGTTTGGCCGTCTCACCGGACGGAACCCGGCTGGTCACCAGCATCAGTGAGATCAACGACGATCACACCGAATTCGTCACGGCGATCTGGGAATTGGATCCGGCGGGACAGCGGCCCGCGCAGCGCCTGACCCACGGAGCCACGGGCGAATCGTCACCGGCCTTCACCGGTGGCGATCTGCTGTTCGTCGCGGCGCGCCCGGCACAAAATGCCGAGAAGCCGCCCGCTGCGCTCTGGCGGCTGCCCGGCACTGGAGGCGAGGCGGTCCAGCTGCTCGCGCCGCCCGGCGGGGTCAGCGCCGTACACACCGCCGCTGCCGCCGATCGGGTCATCGTCACCGCGCCGCTGCTGCCGTCGGCGGTCACCGTCGAGGACGACACCCGGTTGCGCGCGCTGCGCAAGGACAAGAAGGTCTCGGCGATCCTGCACACCGGCTATCCGGTGCGGTACTGGGATCACGATCTCGGCCCCGATCAGCCCCGGCTGCTCGATGTGGCCGGCGCCCGTGACCTCACCCCGTCGGCCGGCGCGGCGCTACGGGAGGCCGGCGTCGCCGTCAGCGCCGACGGAACCTTCGCGGTGACAACGTGGCAGGGCCCCGGGCCGGGGGCCTCGATCCGCATCGCCCTGGTGCGCATCGACACCGGCAGCGGTGAACGGCGGGTCATCGCCGAAGACCCGGACGCTGATCTGAGCCATCCCGCGATCTCACCGGACGGTGCCCGGCTCGCATTCCTTCGCGAGACGGTGTCCACCCCCGAACGCGCACCACGAACCACGTTGTGTGTCATGACATTCGGAGAGTCCTGGGTGGAGGTCAGTTCGGAGTGGGATCGCTGGCCGTCCTCGGTCAGCTGGACCGCAGACGGGACGGCCCTGGTGGTCACCGCCGATGACGGCGGCCGGTGCCCGATCTTCTCGGTGGATCCGGACACCGGAGCGGTGACCAGGCTGACCCGCGACGACCACAGCTACACCGATGTGCGTTGCGCACCCGGCGGTGTCCTCTATGCGCTGCGTCATTCGTATTCCGCGCCACCGCATCCGGTGCGGATCGACCCGACGGGAGCGGTCATCGCGTTACCTTGCGTCCAGATGCCCGAGCTGCCAGGCACATTGGAAGAGATCACGGCGAGCGCCGAGGACGGCACGCCGGTGCGGTCCTGGCTGGTGCTGCCGCAAGGGGGCCGGCCCGCCCCGCTGCTGCTGTGGGTGCACGGCGGACCGCTGGGCAGCTGGAATGCTTGGCACTGGCGGTGGAATCCGTGGCTGCTGGCCGCTGCCGGCTACGCCGTGCTGATGCCCGATCCCGCGCTGTCCACCGGATACGGCCAGGAGTTCGTCCAGCGTGGCTGGGGCGCCTGGGGCGAGGCGCCCTACACCGATCTGATGGCCGCCACCGACGCGGCCTGCGCGCACCCGCGGGTCGACGCGACCAGGACCGCGGTGATGGGCGGATCCTTCGGCGGGTACATGGCCAACTGGATCGCCGGGCACACCGACCGCTTCGACGCGATCGTGACGCACGCCGGTCTGTGGGCGCTGGATCAGTTCGGCCACACCACCGACGGGGCGTACTGGTGGGCACGCGAGATGACCGAGCATATGACACAACACAATTCGCCCCACCGTAGTGTCGGTGCGATCCGCACCCCGATGCTGGTGATCCATGGTGACAAGGACTTCCGGGTGCCGATCGGGGAAGCGTTGCGACTCTGGTACGAGCTGCTCGCCGATTCCGCGTCACCCGCCGACGACGCCGGGGAGAGCCCGCACCGGTTCTTGTACTTCCCCGACGAAGGCCATTGGATCGCTTCGCCGCAACACACCAAGGTCTGGTATCAGGTGATCATCGCGTTCCTGGCCCGCCAGGTTCTGGGTGAGGACGGCACCCTGCCCGACACGCTCGGGTAGCTTCGGCCCCATGACCTCGCAGCGGGAATTCGACCTCGTCCTCTATGGCGCCACCGGGTTCGCCGGCAAGCTCACCGCCCAATACCTGGCCAAGGCCGGTACTACGGCCCGCATCGCCCTGGCCGGCAGGTCGGTCGGCAAGGTGCGCGCGGTGCGCGACACGCTCGGCGAGGCGGCCCAGTCCTGGCCCATCATCGAGGCCGACGCCGACGCGCCGTCGTCGCTGGCGGCGCTGGCGGCGCGCACCCAGGTGGTGGTCACCACCGTCGGGCCGTACACCCGGTACGGGCTGCCGCTGGTGGCGGCCTGTGTGAAGGCCGGCACCGATTACGCCGACTTGACCGGGGAGACGCCGTTCATCCGCGACAGCGTCGACCAATTCCACAAAGAGGCCGCCGATACCGGCGCCCGCATCGTGCATTCGTGTGGATTCGACTCCGTCCCATCCGATCTCACGGTCTATGCGCTGTACCACCGAGCGCACGCCGACGGGGCCGGTGACCTGGTCGACACCGATCTGGTGGTGCGGTCCTTCGCCGGCGGGGTGTCCGGTGGAACGGTCGCGTCGATGATGGAGTTCTTCCGCACGGCCGCCGGCGATTCCGACGTCCGGCGCGAGATGCTCGACCCGTACACGCTGAGCACCGACCGCGCCGCCGAGCCGGAACTGGGACACCAGTCCGACACCCCGTGGCGCCGCGGCGTGCAGATCGCTCCCGAACTGGACGGGATCTGGACCGGGGCATTCGCCATGGCCGCGCCGAACTCGCGAATCGTGCGGCGCAGCAACGCACTTCTGGACTGGGCCTACGGCCGGACATTCCGCTACGCCGAACACATGAGCACCGGTTCGTCGGTGCTGGCACCGGTCGCCGCCGCGCTGGACACCGCCGTCAACGCCGCGGCGTTCGGGCTCGGCATGAAGTACCTCGACAAGGTGCCGGCGGCGCTGTTGGAACGGATCACGCCGAAGCCGGGTACCGGGCCCAGCGAGCGCACCCGGGAAAAGGGGCATTACCGCGTCGAGACGTACACCACGACGACCACCGGTGCGCGTTACCGGGCGGTCATCGCCCAGCAGGGCGATCCCGGTTACAAGGCGACAGCGGTGCTGCTCGGCGAGAGCGGACTGGCCCTGGCGCTGGACCGGGACCGGCTCTCGGATCTGCGCGGCGTGCTCACCCCGGCCGCCGCCATGGGTGATGCGCTGCTGACCCGGTTGCCCACCGCCGGGGTGACATTGGAGACCACCCGGCTCAATTGAATCCATCCGCGCCGAAGGCCTGTGGGCCAGGCCCGGATACGGCTAGGGTCGAGCGCGGGTAGGACTTCAACCAGCGATGAAGGTGGGGACACTATGGCCGGTCTGGATGATCTCTTTGCGCAGATTCCGGTACAGGACATTGCGACGAAGCTGGGCGCCGACGAAGGCGAGGTGAACAACGCCATCCGGACTCTGGTCCCGGCCCTGGTGGGTGGACTTCAGCACAATGTCGCATCGGGGGACATCGACTCCAGCAAGCTGGAGTCCGCCGTCACCGAACAGGCCGCCAGCGGTCTGCTGGACGGTGGCGTCAGTGTCGACCAGGTCGATCAGGCCGAGGGCGACAACATCGTCGCCCATATCTTCGGCGGCAATGACAGCAATCAGGTCGCCTCGGCGCTCGCCGGCGGCGGCGCCGGTGGGAGCAACCTGATCAAGCAGCTGCTGCCGATCCTGGCACCCATCGTGCTGGCCTATATCGGCAAGCAGTTCGCCCAGAACAACTCCGCGCCCGCCCAGCCGCAGGCCGCGCCCGCCGGAGGCGGCGGTCTGGGCGACATCCTCGGCAGCATCCTGGGCGGCGCCGGTGGCGGCGGGAACAACCCGCTGGGCAGCATCCTGGGCAGCGTGCTCGGCGGGGGACAGGGCAACAGTCAGGGCAATGCCATCGGGGAGATCCTCGGCGGCCTCCTCGGCGGCAAGAAGTAGCGATTCGTGCGGCCGTACCCGTGATGAGTGCGGGTACGGCGCAAAATCGCAGGACGTGGGGCCGTCCGCGGCTGCGTGCGCGAGGTTCCTAGAATGACCAGGTGACTGCCAGCCCCTCCTCGCGTGCCGATGCCCTTCCCAAGTCCTGGGAGCCGGGTGCGGTAGAAAGCGAGCTGTATCAGGGCTGGGTCGACGCCGGCTACTTCACGGCCGACCCGTCGAGCACCAAGCCGCCGTACTCGATCGTCCTGCCGCCGCCCAACGTCACCGGCAGCCTGCACATGGGCCACGCGCTGGACCACACGCTGATGGATGCCCTGACCCGGCGCAAGCGCATGCAGGGTTTCGAGGTGCTGTGGCTGCCCGGCATGGATCACGCCGGCATCGCCACCCAGTCCGTGGTGGAAAAGCAGCTTGCCGTCGACGGCAAGACCAAAGAGGACTTCGGCCGCGAACTGTTCATCGACAAAGTGTGGGACTGGAAGCGCGAATCAGGTGGCACCATCGGTGGCCAGATGCGCCGGCTCGGCGACGGTGTGGACTGGAGCCGCGACCGATTCACCATGGACGACGGCCTGTCCCGTGCGGTGCGCACCATCTTCAAGCGGCTCTACGACGCCGGGCTGATCTACCAGGCCGAGCGGCTGGTGAACTGGTCGCCGGTGCTGCAGACCGCGATCAGCGACCTCGAGGTCAAGTACGAAGACGTCGAAGGCGAACTGGTGTCGTTCCGGTACGGCTCACTCGACGACGCGCAACCGCACATCGTGGTGGCCACCACCCGGTTGGAGACCATGCTCGGCGACACCGCGATCGCCGTGCACCCCGACGACGACCGCTACCGCGCGCTGGTCGGCACCTCGCTGCCGCACCCGTTCCTCGACCGCGACATCATCATCGTGGCCGACGCCCACGTCGACCCCGAATTCGGTACCGGCGCAGTCAAAGTCACGCCCGCGCATGACCCGAACGACTTCGAGATCGGCGTCCGGCACAACTTGGCGATGCCATCCATCCTGGACGTCGCGGGCGCCATCACCGGCACCGGAACGCAATTCGACGGTATGGACCGGTTCGAGGCGCGGGTCGCGGTGCGTGAGGCGCTGGCTGCCGACGGCCGCATCGTCGCCGAGAAACGACCCTATCTGCACAGCGTCGGGCATTCCGAGCGCAGCGGCGAGCCCATCGAGCCGCGGCTAAGCCTGCAGTGGTGGGTCAAGGTCGAGTCACTGGCCAAGGCGGCAGGGGACGCGGTGCGCAACGGCGACACCGTGATTCACCCGGCCAGCCTGGAACCGCGCTGGTTCGCGTGGGTGGACAACATGCACGACTGGTGCATCTCGCGCCAGCTCTGGTGGGGTCACCGCATCCCGATCTGGCACGGTCCCGACGGTCAGCAGGTGTGCCTGGGTCCCGACGAGACCGCGCCCGAGGGCTGGGTGCAGGACCCGGATGTGCTCGACACCTGGTTCTCGTCGGCGCTGTGGCCGTTCTCCACGATGGGCTGGCCCGAGAAGACCCCCGAGCTGGACAAGTTCTATCCGACCAGCGTGCTGGTCACCGGCTACGACATCCTGTTCTTCTGGGTGGCCCGGATGATGATGTTCGGCACCTTCGTCGCCGGTGACGGCATCGTGGGAGCGGGTTCGGTGCCGTTCCAGAATGTGTTCCTGCACGGCCTGATCCGCGACGAGTTCGGCCGCAAGATGAGCAAGTCCAAGGGCAACGGGATCGACCCGCTGGACTGGGTGGAGAAGTTCGGCGCCGACGCGCTGCGCTTCACCCTGGCCCGCGGCGCCAGCCCCGGCGGTGACCTGTCCATCGGCGAGGACCACGCCCGCGCGTCGCGCAATTTCGCCACCAAGCTGTTCAACGCCACCAAGTTCGCCCTGATGAACGGCGCCGCGCCGGCGCCGCTACCCGCTGCGTCCGAGCTCACCGACGCCGACCGGTGGATCCTGGGCCGCCTCGACGAGGTGCGTGCCGAGGCCGACGTGGCGCTGGAGAGCTACGAGTTCAGCCGGGCTTGCGAGGCGCTGTATCACTTCGCCTGGGACGAGTTCTGTGACTGGTATGTCGAGCTGGCGAAAGTGCAGATTTCGCAAGGACTTTCGCACACGACGGCGGTGCTCGCCGCCGTGCTGGACACCTTGCTCAAGCTGCTGCACCCGGTGATGCCGTTCGTCACCGAGGCGCTGTGGAAGACGCTGACCGGCGGCGAGTCGGTCGTCATCGCCGACTGGCCGGTGGCCTCCGGGTTCGCCCCGGATGCCGTTGCCGCCCGGCGCGTCACCGATATGCAGAAACTCGTCACCGAGGTGCGCCGATTCCGAAGCGATCAGGGGCTGGCCGACCGGCAACGGGTGCCGGCCCGGCTGCGTGGGTTGGACCTTGCCGATGTGGAATCCCAGCGGCCCGCGGTGACCGCGTTGGCCTGGCTCACCGAGCCGGCCGACGGATTCACCGCCTCGGCATCGGTGGAGGTGCGGTTGGCGGAGGGCACCGTCGTGGTGGAGGTGGACACCTCCGGAACGGTGGACGTCGCCGCCGAACGCCGCCGGCTGGAGAAGGATCTGGCCGCCGCGCAGAAGGAATTGGCGCAGACCGCAGGCAAACTCGGCAACGCCGACTTCCTGGCCAAGGCGCCCGAGGCCGTCGTCGACAAGATCCGCGGCCGCCAGGCGCTGGCGCAGGAAGAAGTCGAGCGGATCACCGCGCGGCTCGCCGGACTGAAATGAGTGAACCGACCCCGGACGAGATCGCGGCACTGCTGCAGGTCGAGCATCTGCTCGACCAGCGGTGGCCGGAGACCAAGATCGAGCCGAGCACCGCACGCGTGGTGGCGCTGCTGGAACTGCTCGGTTCACCACAGCGCAGCTATCCGTCGATCCACATCGCCGGTACCAACGGCAAGACCTCGGTGGCGCGCATCGTCGACGCCCTGCTGATCGCCCTGCACCGGCGCACCGGACGGACCACCAGCCCGCACCTGCAGTCGGCCACCGAACGCATCTCCATCGACGGAAAGCCGCTCACCCCAGCGCAGTACGTCGCCACCTACCGCGAGATCGAGCCGTTCGTCCAGCTCATCGACGCCCAGTCCGAAGCGGCCGGTGGCCCGAAGATGAGCAAGTTCGAGGTGCTCACCGCCATGGCCTTCGCGGCCTTCGCCGATGCCCCCGTCGACGTCGCGGTGGTGGAGACCGGCCTCGGTGGACGCTGGGACGCCACCAACGTGGTCAACGCACCCGTCGCGGTCATCACCCCGATCGGACTGGACCACACCGATTATCTGGGAGACACCCTTGCCGAGATCGCGGGGGAGAAGGCGGGGATCATCACCAAGCAGGAAGACGATCTGGTTCCCGCAGGAGCGGACTTGAGCACCGTCGCGGTGATCGCGCGGCAGACTCCCGAGGCGATGGAGGTACTGCTGAACCAAGCGGTGGTCGCCGATGCCGCTGTGGCGCGGGAGGATTCGGAGTTCGCGGTGCGTAGCCGCCAACTCGCGGTCGGCGGCCAGGTGCTGACGCTGCAAGGTCTGGGCGGGGTATACGAGGACATCTTCCTGCCGCTGCACGGTGAGCACCAGGCACACAATGCCGTGCTCGCGCTGGCCGCAGTCGAGGCATTCTTCGGCGCGGGTGCGGACCGTCAGCTCGACATCGACGCGGTGCGCGCGGGTTTCGCCGCCGCGGCCAGTCCTGGGCGCTTGGAGCGGGTGCGCAGCGCGCCCACGGTGTTCCTGGACGCCGCGCACAACCCGGCCGGTGCCGCCGCCCTGGCCGTGGCACTGGCCGAGTCATTCGACTTCCGCTTCCTGGTCGGGGTCGTGTCGGTGATGGCCGACAAGGATGTCGAGGGCATCCTGGCCGCGCTGGAACCCGCCTTCGATCAGATCGTGGTCACCCACAACGGATCCCCCCGGGCCTTGGACGTCGAGTCGCTGACGACACTGGCCGAGGAGCGGTTCGGCCCGGAGCGGGTGATCACCGCGGCGACGCTCAGCGATGCGATCGAGACGGCCATCGCGCAGGTCGAGGAGTCCGCCGGTGCGGAGGGACTGTCGGGCAGCGGAATCGTCATCACCGGTTCGGTCGTGACCGCGGGCGCGGCGCGCACGCTGTTCGGGTTGGATCCGGCATGAGCACACCGCCCGATCCGTGGAAGAGCTTCCGCGGCGTGATGGCAGGCACGCTGATCCTGGAGGTCATCGTGCTGCTGCTGGCATTGCCGGTGGTGTCGGTCGGCACCGGCGGCCTGACCTGGGTTTCCGGCGGATTCCTGATCGGGATGGCGGTGCTGCTGGTGCTGCTGTCGGGAATTCAGGGCCGCCCGGGCGCGATCTGGATCAACCTGGGCGCGCAGTTGGTGCTCGTCGCGGGAGCATTCATCCACTGGGGCATCGGTTTCGTCGGGGCGGTCTTCGCGCTGGTCTGGGCGCTGTTGATCTTCCTGCGCGGTGAAGTCAAACGCCGCCAGGAGCGCGGACTTCTGCCTGGTCAGCAGGAACCTCCGGACTGATCCCCGGGTGGTTTCTCTGTATCGGTTACCGACCGGTACGCTGTGCGCCGTGACTGAGCGCACCCTTGTTTTGATCAAGCCCGACGGCGTCCAGCGGCACCTGATCGGTGAGATCATCGGCCGCATCGAGCGTAAGGGCCTGACGTTCGCGGCTCTCGAGCTCAAGGCCGTCAGCGACGAGCTGGCCCGCCAGCATTACGCCGAGCACGACGGGAAACCGTTCTTCGGATCGTTGCTGGAGTTCATCACCTCCGGGCCCGTGGTGGCCGCGGTGGTCGAGGGACCGCGCGCCATCGCCGCCTTCCGTCAGATCGCGGGCGGCACCGATCCGGTGGAGAAGGCCACCCCGGGCACCGTCCGCGGCGACCTGGCACTGGTCACCCAGGACAACCTGGTGCACGGGTCCGATTCGCCCGAGTCCGCGGCCCGCGAAATCGCTCTCTGGTTCCCCGGCCTGACGAGCGCTTAGCTCGTCGTTGGGCCGCTTCGTCAGATTCTGGCGCGCGGTATGGGATACTGGCCCTGGGAGACCGGCGCCACAACGGGGGCGGGCTCCCGGATGAAGACTTCGACGAGCGCGACCATCGCCAGTATGCGGTGAGGCGCCGACCGTCCAGCCATCATTCAGCCAGGCACCGAGTGGGTTCATCCGAACTGCTCGGGGCGAGACCATGACAAGTCCGGGGTAAGTGTCCCGGATCCATAGCGGAAGCCCTCGCGTGGCCGCGTCGATCTGACGCGCCCGGGGGCTTGAGGAGAATACGTGGCCGAAGATGCCCATACCCAAGATCTTTCCCAACAAGCGCAGCTCGAGGAACTGCCGGCGAAGCTGAGAGTTCACTCGCTGGCGCGCGTGCTGGGGACCACCAGCAAGCGCATCGTCGATGTGCTCGCCGAGCTCGACGGCCGGGCCCGCAGCCCGCACTCCACGGTCGACAAGGCCGAGGCCGAGCGGGTCCGTGAGCTGCTCAATGCGGCCGAGGCGGCCGGATCCGAGCCGCCACATGCCACCGGGTCGGTCGAGCCGGCGGAGGTGGCCGAAGCCGTTGCGATCGTCACTCCCGACGCCCCGGCGTCTGCCGAACCCGACGAGCCGGCACCGCCCACCGGATCGGTCGAGCCCGCGGAGGTGGCCGAAGCCGTCGAGGTGGTGACCGCCGAGCCGGAATCCCGGTTGCTGCTGGAAACCCCGCACGCTTTCGAGCTGGAGGTGGCCGGCGAGCTCAGCCCGCGCTCCGAGATCGAACCCGCCCCGTATCTGCCGTTGTTCGTGGCACCGCAGCCGGTGAAATTCCCGCCGCGGCCGGTGCCCGCCGATGACAGCGACGACGACACCGATGACGGTGACGACGACACCGATGACGACGTCGACGCCGAGGACGGCCAGTCCGACCGCCCGGCCGCGCGCCGGCGCAGGCGGGGACGCCGGGGCCGGGGCCGTGGCCGCGGAGAACAGAGTGCCGACGACGAGGCCGGTGAGGGTGCCGACGGCGATACCGAGGCCACCGAGCAGGCCGACGGTGAGGATGCCGACGAAGGCGATGACGCCGACGACGACAACGGCGACGAGGGCGGTGGCGCCGAGGCCGGCAACCGGCGCCGGCGCCGGCGGCGCAGGCGCAAGTCCGGTGGTGGCGATTCCAACGGCGACTCCGATGAGGCCACGTCGGCGGATGACCCGCCGAACACCGTCGTGCACGAGCGTGCCCCGCGGGAGAAGAGCGCGAAGGCCGAGAACGAGATCCAGGGCATTTCCGGATCCACCCGGCTGGAGGCCAAGCGGCAGCGCCGCCGGGACGGTCGCGATGCCGGCCGGCGACGCCCGCCCATCTTGAGCGAGGCCGAGTTCCTGGCCCGCCGCGAGGCTGTCGAGCGCACGATGATCGTGCGGGACAAGATCCGCACCGAGCCGCCGCACCAGGGTTCGCGCTACACCCAGATCGCCGTCCTCGAAGACGGCGTGGTGGTCGAACACTTCGTCACGTCCGCTGCGTCGGCGAGCCTGGTCGGCAATATCTATCTGGGCATCGTGCAGAACGTGCTGCCCTCGATGGAGGCCGCCTTCGTCGACATCGGCCGCGGCCGCAACGGCGTGCTCTATGCCGGTGAGGTCAACTGGGAGGCCGCCGGACTCGGCGGGAACAACCGCAAGATCGAACAGGCGCTGCGGCCCGGCGACTACGTCGTCGTGCAGGTCAGCAAGGATCCTGTCGGGCACAAGGGTGCCCGGCTCACCACGCAGATCTCGCTGGCCGGCCGTTACCTGGTGTATGTGCCGGGCGCCTCGTCGACCGGGATCAGCCGCAAGCTGCCCGACACCGAGCGCCAGCGGCTCAAGGAAATCCTCAAAGAGGTGGTGCCCGCCGGTGCCGGCGTGATCATCCGGACCGCGTCGGAGGGCGTCAAGGAAGAGGACATCCGCACCGACGTCAACCGGTTGCAGGAACGCTGGGCCGAGATCGAGGCGGCGGCCACCGAGACGACCGGGAAGAAGGCCGGTGCCGCGGTTGCGCTCTACGAAGAGCCCGATGTGCTGGTCAAGGTCATCCGGGACCTGTTCAACGAGGACTTCTCCGGTCTCATCGTGTCCGGCGACGAGGCCTGGAACACCATCAGTGACTACGTGAATGCCGTTGCACCGGAACTGGTTCCGCGGATGACCAAGTACGAGCCGAGCGCACCCGACGGCCCGGACGTGTTCGCGGTGCACCGTATCGACGAGCAGCTGGCCAAGGCGATGGACCGCAAGGTGTGGCTGCCCTCGGGCGGCACCCTGGTCATCGACCGCACCGAGGCGATGACCGTGGTCGACGTCAACACCGGCAAGTTCACCGGCTCGGGCGGCAACCTCGAGCAGACGGTGACCAAGAACAACCTGGAAGCCGCCGAGGAGACGGTCCGCCAGCTGAGGCTGCGCGATATCGGCGGGATCATCGTCATCGACTTCATCGACATGGTGCTGGAGTCCAACCGCGACCTGGTGCTGCGCCGGCTGACCGAGGCGCTGGCCCGCGATCGCACCCGCCACCAGGTGTCGGAGGTGACCTCGCTCGGGTTGGTGCAGCTGACCCGCAAGAAGCTCGGCACCGGCCTGGTCGAGGCGTTCTCCACGACCTGCTCGCACTGCGCGGGCCGCGGCATCATGCTGCACTCCGACCCGGTGGACACCGCGCAGGCTGTGGCCCGCAAGGCGGAGTCCGGCGGCGGTGGCGTGGTCGGTGGCGGCGGAGGCGGTGGACGGCGCGGCAAGCGCGGCAAGAAGGGCGCCAAGCCCGAGGTCGAGGAAGTGCAGGTCGCGAAGGTGCCTCCCCACGCCGTGGGCGAGCACCCGATGTTCAAGGCGATGGCCGCAGCCAACGGCAAGCATGAGGACGAAGACGGCGAGCTCGTCGACGACGAAACGCTCACCGAGGCCGACGACGAGCTGGCCGCGGTCGGTGGCACCGAGGACGAAATCGAAGACGACGATGTCGAGGTCATCGATGAGGACTCCGACGACGACTCCGAGGATGACGAGTTCGACGACGAAGACTCCGACGACGACCCGGACGACGAGTTCGACGACTCCGACGAGGACGACGACTCCGAGGACGAGGACGACTCCGAGGATGAGGACTTCGACTCGGACGACGAGGACCTGGACTCGGATTCGGGCGACGATACCGACGCTGACCAGGCCATCGTCGACGATGAACCGGCGGCCGAGGCGGACGCCCCGGGCGGGCGGCGTCCCCGGCGCCGCGCCGCGGCCCGGCCGGCGGGGCCTCCGAAGGACGCGGTTTGACCCTGTCCACGCTGCTCACGTACCCTTGACCAGTTGTCGCGAGGCTTGCAGCCGCGAAAGCTGGCTCAGTTCGCAAACAAGACCTGCACGTGCATCCTCACCGATTGTGCGCGCCCAGAGAACGAAGTAGAGGAAGACTAACGATGGCAGCCGATAACGCCACGTACGCAATCGTCAAGACGGGCGGCAAGCAGTACAAGGTCGCCGTCGGTGACGTGGTCAAGGTCGAGAAGATCGAGTCCGAGCCCGGTACCTCGGTCTCGCTGCCCGTCACTCTCGTCGTCAGCGGCGCGACGGTCACCACCTCGGCCGACGAGTTGGCCAAGGTCGCCGTCACCGGTGAGGTGCTCGAGCACACCAAGGGCCCCAAGATCCGCATCCACAAGTTCAAGAACAAGACGGGCTACCACAAGCGGCAGGGTCACCGCCAGCCGCTGACCGTGCTCAAGGTCACCGGAATCAAGTAAGGGGCTCAGCAGAAATGGCACATAAGAAGGGCGCATCCAGCTCACGCAACGGTCGCGACTCCGCCGCCCAGCGGCTCGGCGTCAAGCGATTCGGCGGCCAGCTCGTGAAGGCCGGCGAGATCCTCGTCCGTCAGCGCGGTACCCACTTCCACCCCGGCGTCAACGTCGGCCGTGGCGGCGACGACACCCTGTTCGCCACCGCTCCGGGCGTTGTCGAATTCGGTGCCAAGCGTGGCCGCCGGACGGTCAACATCGTGCGACCGTCGGTCCAGGAGGCCTAGTTTTTCGAGGACTTTCCGCGAAGGTGAAGCTGCTGCGAGTTCTCCCGTCAGAACTCTTGGCAGCTTCACCTTTTTTTGATCGACCCCGTGGAAGGACCTGTTATGCCCCGGTTCGTTGATCGCGTCGTGATCCATGCCCAGGCCGGTGACGGCGGGCACGGCTGCGCCTCGGTGCACCGGGAGAAGTTCAAACCCCTCGGCGGCCCGGACGGCGGCAACGGCGGTCGAGGCGGCAGCATCGTGCTGGTCGTCGATCCGCAGGTGCACACGCTGCTCGACTTCCATTTTCATCCGCACGTCGGCGCGCCGTCCGGAAAGCAAGGCGCGGGCAGTAACCGCGACGGCGCGGCCGGCACCGATCTGGAGGTCCGGGTGCCCGACGGCACCGTCGTCCTCGATGAGCAGGGCCGGTTGCTGGCCGATCTGGTCGGCGCGGGCACCCGCTTCGAGGCGGCCGCAGGCGGCCGCGGCGGACTCGGCAACGCCGCGTTGGCGTCCCGGGCCCGCAAGGCGCCCGGCTTCGCGCTGCTGGGTGAGAAGGGGCAGACGCGGGATCTGACGCTGGAGCTCAAGACGGTGGCCGATGTCGGTCTCGTCGGATTCCCGTCGGCCGGTAAATCCTCGCTGGTGTCCACCATTTCGGCGGCCAAGCCGAAGATCGCCGACTACCCGTTCACGACGCTGGTGCCCAACCTGGGTGTGGTGTCGGCGGGCGATCACTCCTACACCGTCGCCGACGTGCCCGGCCTGATCCCCGGTGCGTCACAAGGCCGCGGTCTCGGCCTGGATTTCCTGCGCCACATCGAGCGCTGCGCGGTGCTGGTGCACGTGGTTGACTGCGCCACCCTGGAACCCGGCCGCGACCCGATCTCCGATATCGACGCGCTGGAGGCCGAACTGGCGGCCTATCAGCCGACGCTGCAAGGAGATACCACGCTCGGCGATCTGGCCGACCGCCCCCGCGCCGTGGTGCTGAACAAGATCGACGTTCCCGATGCCAGGGAGCTGGCCGAGTTCGTCCGCGACGAGATCGCCGAGAAATACGGCTGGCCGGTCTACGAGATCTCCACCGTCAGCCGGGACGGCCTGCGGGCGTTGACCTTTGCGCTGTGGGATCTGGTGGCGGCGTACCGTGCGGCGCAACCGGAGGTGGCACCGCGGCGCCCCGTGCTGCGACCGGTCGCGGTCGACGAGACCGGTTTCACGGTCTCCCCGGACGGCCAGGGTGGCTTCATCGTGCGCGGCACCCGGCCGGAGCGCTGGATCGCGCAGACCGCCTTCGACAACGACGAGGCCGTCGGCTATCTGGGCGACCGGCTGGCCCGGCTCGGCGTCGAGGACGAACTGATCAAGCAGGGCGCGACGCCTGGCTGCGCGGTGACCATCGGTGACGTGACTTTCGACTGGGAGCCCCAGACCCCGGCCGGCATCGACACCCACCTGTCCGGCCGCGGTACCGACATCCGGCTCGAACAGACCGAGCGGGTGGGCGCCGACGAGCGCAAGGCGGCGCGGAAGGCACGCCGGGAGAACGGTAAATGAGTCTGCACCGCGATGCGGTGCGCACTGCCCGCAGCGTCGTCGTCAAGATCGGCACCACCGCACTGACCACCCCCACCGGGGTATTCGATGCCACCAGGCTGGCCGGCCTGGTGGACGCCATCGAGGGCCGGATGCAGGCCGGTTCGGATGTGGTGATCGTGTCTTCGGGTGCGATCGCTGCCGGCATCGAGCCGCTCGGTCTGACCAAGCGTCCCAACGACCTGGCCACCAAGCAGGCCGCGGCCAGCGTCGGCCAGGTCGCCCTGGTGAACGCGTGGAGCTCGGCGTTCGGCCGCTACCGGCGCACGGTCGGCCAGGTGCTGCTCACCGCGCACGACATCTCGATGCGCGTGCAGCACACCAATGCCCAGCGCACGCTGGACCGGCTGCGTGCCCTGCACGCGGTGGCCATCGTCAACGAGAACGACACCGTGGCCACCAACGAGATCAGGTTCGGGGACAACGACCGGCTCTCCGCCCTGGTGGCGCATCTGGTCGGCGCGGACGCGCTGATCCTGCTCTCCGATGTCGACGGTCTCTACGACGCCGATCCGCGCAAAGGGGACGCGCGCTTCATCCCCGAGGTGGCGGCGCAAGGCGATCTGGACGGGGTGGTGGCCGGCGCCGGCAGCCGACTGGGCACCGGTGGGATGGCATCGAAGCTGTCTTCGGCTCTGCTGGCCGCCGACGCCGGGGTGCCGGTACTGCTGGCTGCGGCCGCCGACGCGGCGGCCGCGCTGGACGGCGCCTCCGTCGGCACCGTGTTCGCGCCCCGCGCGGAGCGGATGTCGGCGCGCCGATTCTGGGTGCGCTATGCCGCCGAGCCGGCCGGTGCCCTCACCCTGGACCGTGGTGCGGTACAAGCGGTGGTCGGGCAGCGCCGTTCGCTGCTGCCCGCCGGAATCACCGCTGTCACCGGCAAATTCCACGGCGGCGACGTGGTGGATCTGCGGGACGTCGACGGGCAGGCGGTGGCCCGCGGGGTGGTGGCCTACGATGCGGCCGAGTTGATCTCCATGATCGGCAGATCCACGCCGGATCTGCCCACCGAACTGCGCCGGCCCGCCGTGCACGCCGATGACCTGGTGGCTACCTGACGGTCGCCGACGTGTGACTTTCGCAAAATACTCCGACTGGCGTTCGCACCGGTCTGCGCAGCTGGCGGCCAGTCTGTGACCACCCGATCCATCGCGTCGGCGAGCTAATGTGCACACAACCCAGAGATTGCGGTTATGCTGCCTTTACCTACCAGACAGCAAAGTGAAAGCCAGGGGGTATGACGCGCCGTTCGGTACTTGCAGTTGGGGCCCATCCCGATGACATCGAGCTCGGGTGTGGTGGCGCGCTGGCAAAGCACGTGGCAGCTGGGGACCAGGTCACCATGCTGGTTGTGACCCGGGGTGAGGTCGGCCCCGGTGATACGGCTGAACGGGTGGTCGAGCAGCATCGGGCCGCCGAGGTACTGGGTGTCGACGAGTTGTTGTGGGGCGAGGGGTTCGCCGACTGCCGGGTGTCGCTGCAGGAGTTCGAACTGGTCCACCTCATCGAGGACGCCATCGAAAAGGTCTCGGCGACAATCGTCTACACGCATATGGCCAACGACAGCCATCAGGATCACCGGGTGGTTTCCCGGTGCACCATGGGCGCGGCCCGGTGGGTGTCGACCATCATGGCTTACGGCGGGCCGTCGGCGGTGGGCTTCAATCCCACTGTGTTCATCGACATCTCGGACTCGCTGGACAAGAAGGTCCAGGCCCTGATGTGCCACGTGTCGCAGGCCGAGGCCAGCGAAAAGGTGAGCGCGTCGTGGGTGCGCAGCACCGCCGAGCACTACGGATTCTTGTGCCGGCGCCCGTTCGCCGAGGGCTTCGAGCCGGTCCGCCAGGTTCTAGACTTCTGAGGCGTGGCGGGGCGAGCGCAGCGACGGGGTGCGCAACCGACATTCCTGGTGGTAGGCGCAGGCACTACCGGTATCGGCGCGGCCACCAGGCTCACTGAGCTCGGCATAGACCACCTGGTGGTCGACGCGGGGGACCGCATCGGTGGGATGTCCGCCTCCGTCACCGACGCCGCGGGTTTCACCTGGGATCTCGGCGGGCACGTGTTGCACAGTCATTTCCCGGAGTTCGACCGCGCCGTGGCGGCCAGCGGCGTCGGCATCAACCAGGTGACCCGTAACGGCTGGGTGTGGCTCACCGGCGACGGCCCGCACAGCCTGGTGCCGACCCCGATCCAGCAGCAGCTCACCGAGTTGCCCACCGACCTTCGGCCCGACGCGCCCGTGCACAACCTGGCCGACTACTACCTCAATCACTTCGGCCGCGGCCTCTACGACCAGTTCTTCGAGCCGTACAACCGCAAGATGTGGACTGCGCCGCTGCACGATATCGACCACGCGTGGACATCGCTGCGCAGCGGCAGCCACACCCGCAACGTGCCGGTGCTGGGTCTGGCGGGCAGCGCCGCACCGGCGCCCGCCGAGACGTTCCCGTATCCGGTGGGCGGCACCGGTGCGCTGTGGCGGGCCGTGCAGGACACGCTGATGACTCCCGGTTGCACCCGGCTGAACACCAGGGTGGTCGGTCTGGACGCGGTCGAGCGGGTGGCCGCCCTCGATGACGGATCCCGGGTGCCCTACGACTATTGCGTCAGCACCGCGCCGATCACCACCGCGCTGGGCTGGATCGGGCAGGAACACCTGGCGGGCAGTCTGCGGGCCAGTCGGGTGCACGCCATCGGCCTGGGGTATCGCGGGGAGCCGCCGCCTGCTCTGGCCGACAAGACCTGGCTGTACTGCCCGGACGAGACGGTGCCGTGGTATCGGGCGACCATGCTGAGCAATTACGACCCCGGCAATGCCGGGCCCGGACGGTGGAACATCCTGTGTGAGGTGCCGTCGTTTCCGGATCGGCCCGGAACGGCGGAGGACGCGGTCGGGGCCGTCCAGGCATCGCTGGCGGCGCTGGGCGCCGACCCGGAGCTGGTGGTGAGCCGGTTCGCGCACACCATCGCGTTCGGTTACCCGGTGCCGACGCTGTGGCGCGACGACGTGCTGCGTGCCGCCGACAAGACGCTCACCGGTTTCGGCATCTACAGCCGGGGCCGATTCGGTGGCTGGCGGTACGAATCCTCGAACCAGGACTACGGCTATCTGCAGGGCCGCCAAGCCGTCGACAACGCCCTGACCGGCACGCCCGAGGATGTGTACTGGCACCCCGAGCGGTACTCCTGACTACTCCACCCGTTCCAGATAGAGTGCGCCCCAGACGATTTCGGTGAGCGAGTCGGCCAGCTCGGCGTCATAGGAGGCCGGCTGCGACGGCAGGTTCTGATGGCAGGTCCGTTCCACCATCCAGGTCAACGAGCTTGCGGTGGCGGCCACCGGGAGCGTGCCGCGGATGGACCCGTCGGCCTGACCGTCGGTGATGACACGGGACACCTGATCGCAGATCCCGTCCAGCAGTTCACGGTAGGTGTCGCGCACCGCCGGGTCGTAACCGGCCATTTCGTTGAGTGCGATCAGTACCGGTTGGTGGCGACGGTAGCTGGCGATGATGCCCGACATCGCCGCGCGCACATCGGCCGGATCGCGGCGCGCCGACACCTGCCACCACCGGCCGGCCGCCTCGGCGAGGTCGCCGAACACCTGAATGGCGAGCCGGCGCAACAGATGGCCTTTGTCCTCGAAGTAGATGTAAAAGCTGGCCCGGGAGATGCCGGCCTCGGTGGCCAGCCGGTCCACGCTGAGTTCGGTGAAGCTGGTGCCGTCGGCCATCAACCGATCGGTGGCGTCCAGCAGGTCGCGTTCGATCTGCTGGCGGCGTTCCTGGCGTTTGGCCTGCGGTTTCCGCGTCACCGAGGGCATGCCCGTCAGGGTATCCGGTTTACCCGCGCCTTGACTAGACACAGTGTCTAGATTTATTGTCAGCCGCATGACTGTGTCACCGATCACATCGCAGGTCACCGACCGCCCCTTCGATCCGATCGACCTGTCCTCGCGCGCGTTCTGGGCAGGCACCGCAGCCGAGCGCGAGGCCTCCTTTGCTCAGCTGCGCGCGCAGCGGCCGGTCAGCTGGCACAAACCCGTCGAGGACGCCTTGATGGAAGATCCGAACGACAAAGGTTTCTGGGCAGTCACCCGGCACGCCGACATCGTCACCATCAGCCGGGACAGCGACACGTTCCTGTCCGGTAAGGGCGTGCTGTTCGAGACGGTGCCCGAGGAACTTCTGGAAGCCTCGCAGTCATTCCTGGCCATGGACGACCCGCGGCACACGTTGATCCGCAAGCTCGTGCATTCCGCCTTCACGCCGCGGCAGGTGGCGCGCATCGAGTCCTCGATCAAGAACAACGCCAAGGCGATCGTGGCGGAATTGGCCGACGCGGGCAGCGGCGTCGACTTCGTGCAGCACTGCGCCAAACAGCTTCCGGTGCGCACGATCTCGGACATGGTCGGCATCCCGGAGTCCGAGCGTGACAAGGTGGCTCACGCCGCCGACGCCCTGGTGTCCTGGGGCGACCCGGTCTACCTGGCCGGCCGGCACCCGCTGGAGGTGCTCATGGAAGCCCAGATGTACCTGCACCAGGTGGCCGGCCAGCTGGCCGCCGAACGCCGGGAGAACCCCGGCACCGACCTCATCAGCGCCCTGGTGCATGCCGAGGTCGACGGGGACCGGCTCACCGACTTCGAGGTGTCCGCGTTCTTCGTGTTGCTCGCGGTGGCGGGCAACGACACCACCCGCCAGACGGCCAGCCACGCGATCAAGGCGCTCACCGATTTCCCGGAGCAGCGGGCCTGGCTACTCGCCGATTTCGACGACCGGATCGGCACGGCCGTCGAGGAGTTCGTCCGCTGGGCCACGCCGGTGATGACGTTCCGGCGTACCGCCGCCGTCGATGTCGAACTCGGCGGTCGGCAGATCGCGGCGGGGGAGAAAGTGGTGATGTTCTACTCGTCGGGCAACTGGGACGCCGAGGCGTTCGACCGGCCCGAGCGTTTCGACCTCAGCCGCAAGCCCAATCAGCATCTCGGCTTCGGCGGCGGCGGCAGGCACTTCTGTCTCGGCGCGCACGTCGCACGCACCCAGTTGCGGGCGCTGTTCTCGGAACTGCTGACCCAGCTACCTAATATCGCGGCGGCGGAGCCAGCCTATCTGGCAGGTAACTTCGTGCACGCCGTGCGCGCCATGCCCTGCACGTTCTAGCCGGTCGGCGCCGGCGCCAGTTCGCCGGCCAGCAGGGCCAGCAGTTCCGAACACCCACCGTCGACCTTGACCGTTGCCTGCAGGTCGCCGCGCGTCGGTCCTCGGTTGACGATGGCGATCGGCATCCCCGCCGCCGCGGCGCGCCGTACGAACCGGTACCCGGAGAATACGGTCAGCGACGATCCGGCCACCAACAGCGCGTCGGCCCCATCGACCAACGAATATGCTTGTGCGACACGTTCTTTCGGTACACTTTCGCCGAAGTAGACGATATCGGGCTTGAGCGTGCCCGCGCACCGCGGGCAATCCAGATAACGAAAGCTCGACGTGTCGGTGACGACGGCGTCGGCGTCCGGTGCCACCGCGATACCGCCGACCCGCTCGGCACGTTCGATGAAGCCGGGGTTGAGCGACTCCAGTTCGCCGGCGAGCGCGGCGCGGCTGATGGTGTATCCGCATGCCAGGCACACCACCTGGGCGTACGTGCCGTGCAGATTCACCACCTGGCGGCTGCCGGCCTTGGTGTGCAGCAGATCGACATTCTGGGTGATCAGACCGCTCACCACGCCCGCATCCTCCAGCGCGGCCAGCGCCCGATGCCCGGCATTGGGCCTGGTGTCGTCCATATGCCGCCAGCCGACATGGTTGCGCGCCCAGTACCGCTGACGGAAGACGGGGTCGGAGGTGAACTGGGCGATGGTCATCGGATTGCTCGGCGGCGAGTCCGGACCGCGGTAGTCCGGGATCCCCGAATCGGTCGACATTCCGGCACCGGTGAGCACCGCCAACCGCAGGCCGGTTAACGCAGACACGAGTTCGGGGGCTTCCACCTCATCCAGGATAGGGATAATGGCCGGGTGGACTTCTATTCCGCTTACCGGCACGGGTACGTGCGGGTCGCCGCGTGCACGCACCACACCACGCTGGCCGATCCCGCCGCCAACGCGGAATCGGTGCTGCGCCTGGCTCGCGAATGTCACGAGGACAGCATCGGACTGGCGGTGTTCCCCGAGCTGACCCTGTCCGGGTACTCGCTCGAGGACATCGTGCTGCAGGACACCCTGCTGGGCGCCGTGGAAGACGCGGTATCCACGCTGGTGGCCGGCTCGGCCGAGCTCCTGCCGGTCCTGGTCGTCGGAGCGCCGCTGCGGCACGGCAACCGGGTGTACAACACCGCGCTGGTGATCCACCGCGGCGTCATCCTCGGTGTGGTGCCCAAGTCCTATCTGCCCACCTACCGGGAGTTCTACGAGCGCCGCCAGATCGCTGCCGGCGACGATGCCGGCGGCACCATCCGGATCAACGGCGCAGACGTGCCGTTCGGGCCGGATCTGCTGTTCGCCGCCACCGACCTGCCCGACTTCGTGCTGCATGTGGAGATCTGCGAAGACATGTGGGTACCGATCCCGCCGAGCGCGCAGGCCGCGCTGGCAGGGGCGACGGTGCTGGCGAACCTGTCGGGCAGCCCGATCACCATCGGTCGCGCCGACGACCGCAAGCTGCTGGCCCGTTCGGCGTCCTCACGCTGTCTGGCCGCCTACGTGTACGCCGCCGCAGGGGAGGGGGAGTCGACCACCGACCTTGCCTGGGACGGGCAGACCATGATTTACGAGAACGGGGTGCTGCTGGCCGAATCGGACCGCTTCCCCAAGGGCGAGCGGCGCAGTGTGGCCGACGTGGACACCGCACTGCTGCGCGCCGAACGGCTGCGGATGGGCACCTTCGACGACAATGCCCGCCATCACCGCGCGGCCGGGCAGGTGCGCCGGATCGAATACACCCTTGACCCGCCCGGCGGCGATATCGGTCTGCGCCGCGAGGTGGAGCGGTTCCCGTTCGTGCCGTCGGATCCGCAACGGCTGCAACAGGATTGCTACGAGGCCTACAACATTCAAGTGTCCGGGCTGGAGCAGCGGCTGCGCGCGCTGAACTACCCGAAGGCGGTCATCGGGGTCTCCGGTGGGCTGGATTCCACCCATGCGCTGATCGTCGCCGCCAAGGCGATGGACCGCGAAGGCCGCCCGCGCAGCGACATCCTGGCGTTCACGTTGCCCGGTTACGCCACCGGTGATCGCACCAAGGGCAACGCGGTCGCGTTGTCGAAGGCGCTGGGGGTGACGTTCGAGGAGATCGACATTCGCGGTGCCGCCGACGTGATGCTCGCCGAGATGAGTCACCCGTTCGCCCGCGGCGAGAAGGTGTACGACGTCACCTTCGAGAACGTGCAGGCCGGGTTGCGCACCGACTATCTGTTCCGGCTGGCCAATCAGCGCGGCGGCATCGTGCTGGGCACCGGTGACCTGTCCGAACTCGGGCTGGGCTGGTCCACCTACGGTGTCGGCGACCAGATGTCGCACTACAACGTCAACGGCGGTGTCCCGAAAACCCTGATCCAGCACCTGATCCGGTGGGTGATCAGCTCCGGCCAGTTCGGTGCCGACGTCAACGACATCCTGCAGTCGGTACTGGACACCGAGATCACGCCCGAACTGGTGCCCACCGGTGAGGACGAGGAAATCCAGAGCAGCGAGGCGAAGGTCGGACCTTATGTCCTGCAAGACTTCTCGTTGTTCCAGGCGTTACGCTACGGGTTCGGGCCCGCCAAGATCGCCTTCCTGGCCTGGCACGCCTGGAGCGACGCCGGCCGCGGGGACTGGCCCGCCGGGATCGCCGAGGACAAGCGGGCGGAGTACTCGCTGCCCCAGATCCGGCACTGGCTGACGGTGTTCGCGCAGCGGTTCTACTCGTTCAGCCAGTTCAAGCGGTCCGCCCTGCCCAACGGGCCCAAGGTGTCAGCCGGGGGCGCACTGTCCCCGCGTGGGGACTGGCGGGCCCCCTCGGACATGTCGGCAAAGATCTGGCTCGACGAGATCGAACGCGAGGTGCCGGCGGACTGACGCCGGCCTATTGCTGCCCGGCGGGAGCCGGGTCCTGATCGGTCAGCTCCGTGCGGGCGTTGCCCATCGCGCCCGGCGTCTGCGGTTCGCCCCGACCCCGACGCCGCGCCGCGGCACGCACGACCACGGCGAAGCCGATGGTGATCGGGATGGCTGCGCCGTCCATTCCGCCGGCGATGATCGCATCCGCGATGGTGAAGTCGGGTGGCACGATCAGCGAATACAGGCTGGCCGACAACGGGGCGGCGGCGAAACCCCAGAGCAGCCATCGCCATTGCCGCTCCCGGGCGATGTTGCTCCGCGCCCGGGCCCGGGCGACACCGGCCATCGCGATCGCGATGCTGATCCACACCGGCACCAGGTGGAACGCGACCAGGGAGTGCGGGATCGGTTCGGGCAACCGTGAAGTCAGACCCGTGTAGGTGAGCGAACCGAACACCGCCAGCGCCGCCGCCGCGACGTACCTCCAAGGCTCCACCGGGGTGACCGCATCATCAGACTCGGGTCGCTGGCCGGCCATGAAGGCGATCGCCGCGCCGCCGGGTGCGACCACACCGAGAATCAGTGAGCCCACACCGATGTTGGTCAGCAGGTCGTGTTGCGGGACCACCGGCTGAATTCCGATCCAGATGAACCGCAACAACGGCGCCGTCAGCATGAAGGCGATGCTGTAGGTCATCCAGGCCCGGTGGGTGACCATGTCGCGCTTGCGGATTGCGTAGAGCGCATACCAGGCGCTGGCGAGCGTGCCCACCGCCAGGCCGCGCAACTGAGTCTCGAACGCGGGGCCGATGAAGTGCCGGGCCGGCGGGGTGACGTAGAGGAAGATCAGGGCGGTCAGCATGCTGACCGTCATCAGCACGAGGTAGCCACGGCCGGTCCACCGATGCGCCGCAGGCCAACGTTCCCGGATCCGCGTCGAGAACTGGAACATGGCCAGCGTCAACGCCAATGCGCCCAACGTGGTGTGCACCAACAGCACCACCCGGTGCTCGCCGTAGGCGGTGCGCCGGACCGCGTCGACCGATCCGTCGCCCAACGCGTACCCGCGCCCGTTGATTGCGGTGTTCACGCCGTCCTGCCAGCGCGGCGCGCCGGCGCTGAACAGCGGCCATGTGTAGGTCAGCGCGAACGGCAGATAGAGCGCGGCCACCACTGCCGTGAAGATGAAGAGGCCGCGCGAGAGGGCCACCCGTTTGTGGTTGTCCATTTGGACGTCAGAGTCTAGGTGGCGGAATCCCCGCCGCACCGGATTTTGCTGTGTCTTCAGGCTAGAGCCGTCCGTCGGTCCGCAGGTCCGGATGCACCCAGTCCGGGGACCGGCGTTCCTTGAACGCGATGAAGCCCTGGCGCGCCTCGGCGCCGCTGTAGCTGGCCTTCATCCCGATCCGGTCGAACAGGCCCATGTAACCGTCCAGGCTGGACTTGATCACCGAGCGGGCCGCGGGGGCGGTCCGGCACACCTGTGCCAGCACCTCCCGCGACTCGTCGAGCAGGGTGTCGTGGGGCACCACCCGGGACACCATGCCCCAGTCCAGAGCCTCCTGCGCGGTGAGCACCCGGCCGGTGAACATCAGGTCCCGGGTGCGGACCGGTCCGATCAGGCGGGCCAGCATCTGGCTGTAGTAGGTGTCGGCGATACCGCGGAACAGTTCGGGCACCCGGAAGGTGGCGCGGTCGCTGACCACCGCCATATCGCTGCACAGCGCGATCTGTAGGCCGCCGCCCTGGGCCAGGCCGTTGACCGCCGACACCACCGGCTTGACCGACTGGCGCAGGGTCTCGAACGGCGTCACATCCATCGACAGCGCCGCACCGAACTTCATCCAGTCATCACTGCCGTCGCCGCCGCCCAGGTCCCCGCCCGGCGCGAACACGTCACCGGTTCCCGTGATGAGCAGTCCGGCCAGATCCGGGTCGGTCTCCACGTGGCTGACGGCGTAGCGGATGCCGAAGTACATGGCCGGCGTCATCGCATTGCGCGCTTGCGGCCGGTCCAGGCGCACCACGCCGAACGGGCCCTGGCGCTCGAACTTGAGATATGGGGTGCCGAGCCAGTCGCCTTCGGGCGGTCGCGCTGTCATGGCTGCCGACTATAACGGCAACTGTTGACGGTTCAGTTGAGTGCGGCCCGGCTTGCGGGCACTGTCGTGGTGGCGCACCTACGCCGCCCCCACAAGGCCTGACCTGGGGATGCCCGATACCCTGGCCAAATGAGT
The DNA here is from genome assembly GCF_054404835.1 of Mycobacterium sp. BMJ-28. Lineage (NCBI taxonomy): Bacteria > Bacillati > Actinomycetota > Actinomycetes > Mycobacteriales > Mycobacteriaceae > Mycobacterium > Mycobacterium sp. BMJ-28. The sequence goes on from NZ_CM136783.1 coordinate 2,018,812, forward strand.
GTGCAAGTACAGGATCTGCGCCGGCAGGTGCATGACGCCGCGACCGCCGCGCGTACCGCGTCCCGCACCCTGGCGGCGCTGAGCACCGAGACCAAGAACGGGGCCCTGCAGCTGGCCGCCGACACGGTGCTGGAGCACACCCACGACATCCTCGCCGCCAATGCCGAGGACATCGAAGCCGCCCGCGCCGCCGGCACCGCCGAGGCCATGCTGGACCGGCTGGCCCTCAACCCGCAGCGCATCGACGGCATCGCCGCCGGGTTGCGCCAGGTCGCCGGCCTGCCGGACCCGATCGGTGAGGTGCTGCGCGGTTCGACCCTGCCCAACGGCCTGCAACTACGCCAGCAGCGGGTGCCGCTCGGCGTGGTCGGCATCGTCTACGAGGGCCGGCCCAATGTCACCGTCGACGCGTTCGGCCTGACCCTGAAATCGGGGAACGCGGTCCTGCTGCGGGGCAGCTCGTCGGCCGCGCGCTCCAACACCGCGCTGGTGACGGCCCTGCGCGAGGCGCTGTACGAGGCGGGGCTGCCGATGGATGCGGTGCAACTGCTGCCCAGTGCGGACCGGGCCAGCGTGACGCACCTGATCCAGGCCCGCGGCCTGGTCGACGTCGTGATCCCGCGCGGCGGCGCCGGGCTGATCGACGCGGTGGTGCGCGACGCCACCGTGCCGACCATCGAGACCGGTGTCGGCAACTGTCACGTCTATGTCGATGGAGCCGCCGACCTGGACGCCGCCGAGCGGATCCTGTTGAACTCGAAGACCCGCCGGCCGAGCGTCTGTAATTCGGCCGAATCGCTGCTGGTGGATCGCGCGGTGGCCGACACCGCATTGCCCCGGCTGGTGACCGCGTTGCAGGACGCCGGGGTGACGGTGCATCTGGATCCCACCGAGGAGCAGCTGCGCGCCGAGTTCCTGTCGCTGGACATGGCGGTTGCCGTGGTGGACGGCGTCAACGGTGCGATCAGCCATATCAACGAGTACGGCACCGGACACACCGAGGCGATCGTGACCACCGATCTGGCTGCCGCCCAACGGTTCACCGAGGGGGTGGACGCCGCCGCGGTGATGGTGAACGCGTCGACCGCATTCACCGATGGTGAGCAGTTCGGGTTCGGCGCCGAGATCGGGATCTCCACCCAGAAACTGCATGCCCGCGGCCCGATGGGCCTACCCGAACTGACCTCGACCAAATGGATTGTGTGGGGCGACGGCCAGACCCGTCCCGCCTGACAGGAGAACCCCGATGAGCCTGCCCGCCCGCCCGGCCCCGCTGTTCGCCGATATCGATGATGTCGCCACGCGGCTCGCCGAGACCGGATACCTGCCCGACAAGGCCACCGCCACCGCGGTGTTCCTCGCCGACCGGCTCGGCAAGCCGCTGCTGGTGGAGGGCCCGGCCGGCGTCGGAAAGACCGAACTGGCCCGCGCCGTCGCCCAGACCACCGGCAGCGAGCTGGTGCGGCTGCAGTGCTACGAGGGTGTCGACGAGGCCCGCGCACTCTACGAGTGGAATCACGCCAAACAGATCTTGCGCATCCAGGCCGGCACGGCAGGCACGGGCGATTGGGATCAAACCAAGACCGACGTGTTCAGCGAGGAATTCCTGCTGAGCCGCCCGCTGCTGACCGCGATCCGGCGCACCGACCCCACCGTGCTGCTGATCGACGAAACCGACAAGGCCGATATCGAGATCGAGGGCCTGCTGCTGGAGGTGCTGTCCGATTTCGCGGTCACGGTACCCGAATTGGGCACCATCAAGGCCGAGCGGGCGCCGTTCGTGCTGCTGACCTCCAACGCCACCCGTGAGCTGTCCGAGGCACTCAAGCGGCGCTGCCTGTTCCTGCACATCGACTTCCCCGACGCCGACCTGGAGCGGCGCATCCTGCTGTCCCGGGTGCCCGAATTGCCCGAGCGGATCGCCGCCGAACTGGTACGCGTCATCGGGGTGCTGCGCGGTATGCAGCTCAAGAAGGTGCCCTCGGTCGCCGAAACCATCGACTGGGGCCGCACCGTGCTGGCGCTGGGGATGGACACCATCGACGACGAGATGATCGCCGCCACCCTGGGTGTGGTGCTCAAGCACCAGTCCGATCAACTCAAAGCGGCCGGAGAGCTGAAACTGAACTGAGAGGCTCGATTCCATGACTTCCCGACGCACCCGCCCACCACAGCCACTGGCGCCGCACGGCATCCCCGGGCACCTGGTGGAATTCGTGGAAGCGCTACGCAGCGCAGGTATTTCGGTGGGACCGTCGGAAACCGTGGACGCCGGCCGGGTGCTGGCCGAGTTGGGCCTGGGTGACCGGGGCGCATTGCGTGAAGGGCTGGCGTGCGCGGTGCTGCGGCGCGCCGACCACCGCGACACCTACGAGGCCATGTTCGACCTGTGGTGGCCGGCCGCGCTCGGCGACCGCACCGTGCTGGAGGACGAGGACGAGGCCGGCGATGGTGCGCCCAAGGGCCTGCCGCCGGAAGACATCGAGGCGATGCGCACGGCGCTGCTCGACATGCTCGGTCCGGACGGCGACCTGGAAAGCCTGGATGACCGCCTGGCGGCCATGATCGCCCGCATCGTCGAGGCCTACGGGCGGTACAACTCCAGTCGCGGGCCGTCGTATTCGTCTTATCAGGCGCTCAAGGCGATGGCACTGGACGAGCTGGAGGGCCGGCTGCTGGCCGGGCTGCTCGCCCCGTACGGCGAGGAGCCCACTCCGACCCAGGAGCAGATCGCCAAGGCCGTTGCCGCGCAACGTATCTCCCAGTTGCGCACGATGGTCGAGGCCGAGACCAAGCGGCGCACCGCCGAGCAATTGGGCCGCGAGCACGTGCAGATGTACGGGATTCCGCAACTGGCCGAGAATGTCGAATTCCTGCGTGCCTCAGGCGAACAACTGCGCCAGATGCGCAAGACCGTGCAGCCGCTGGCCCGCACCCTGGCCACCCGGCTGGCCGCGCGCCGGCGCCGGTCCCGCGCCGGCCAGATCGACCTGCGTAAGACGCTGCGCAAATCCATGTCCACCGGCGGTGTGCCCATCGAGGTGGTGCTCAAGAAGCCGCGCCCGGCCCGCCCCGAACTGGTGGTGCTCTGCGATGTGTCCGGTTCGGTGGCCGGCTTCAGCCATTTCACGCTGATGCTGGTGGCCGCGCTGCGCCAGCAGTTCTCCCGGGTGCGCGTCTTCGCCTTCATCGACACCACCGACGAGGTCACCGAGATGTTCGGACCCGAAGCCGATCTGGCGGTGGCGGTGCAACGCATCACCCGTGAGGCCGGCGTGTACACCCGCGACGGGCATTCCGACTACGGGCACGCGTTCGTGTCGTTCATGGACAACTTCCCCAACACCCTCTCGCCGCGGTCCTCGTTGCTGATCCTCGGGGACGGGCGCAACAACTACCGCAACCCGCAATCGGACCTTCTCGCCCACATGGTGAACGCCAGCAGGCATGCCCACTGGCTGAACCCCGAGCCCAAGCATCTGTGGGGCAGCGGCGACTCCGCGGTGCCGCGGTATCAGGACCTCATCCCGATGCACGAGTGCCGGTCTGCGAAACAACTGGCGTCGGTGATCGACGCACTGCTGCCGGTCTAGGTTCGCCCAAACTCACCTTCTGGCCGATTTGTGCGAGTGCGTCCCGGCAAAACGTCGACCTCGGCGCGTGCTGAGGTGACGGTGGCACTCCCGTAAGCTGGCTCTTCGTGACCAGACGCAGGCTCGGGGTGATGGGCGGGACGTTCGATCCCATCCACCATGGCCACCTCGTCGCGGCCAGTGAGGTGGCCGACCAGTTCGAGCTCGACGAAGTGGTGTTCGTTCCCACCGGTCAGCCCTGGCAGAAGCGCGACCGGCAGGTCACTGCTGCCGAGGACCGTTATCTGATGACGGTCATCGCCACCGCCGCGAATCCCCGGTTCTCGGTGAGCCGGGTGGACATCGACCGTGGCGGGGCGACCTACACCACCGACACCCTGCGCGATCTGGCTGCCCTCAATCCCGGCACCGACCTCTACTTCATCACCGGCGCCGATGCGCTGGCCTCGATCCTGTCCTGGCAGAACTGGGAGGAACTGTTCGCCCTGGCCCGTTTCGTCGGGGTCAGCCGCCCCGGTTACGAACTCGACGGCGAACACATCGCCGAGGCCATGAAAGAACTGCCCGAACACGCCCTGACCCTGGTGGAGGTACCCGCATTGGCCATCTCGTCGACGGACTGCCGGCTGCGCGCGCAGCAGTCCCGGCCGATCTGGTACCTGGTGCCCGACGGTGTGGTGCAGTACGTCTCCAAGCGCGGCCTCTACGGTTCGGCAGGCAGAAGCACCACGTCCGGGGAATCGATACAGGAGGCTCGCCAGTGAGCGCCACTCAGGAAGCGGTGGCCGCGGCCACCGTCGCGGCGCAAGCCGCCGCGTCAAAGCTCGCCGAGAACATCGTCGTCATCGACGTGTCTGGGCAGTTGTTCATCACCGACCTGTTCGTCATCGCGTCGGCCTCCAACGAGCGGCAGGTCAACGCGATCGTCGACGAGGTCGAGGACAAGATGCGCCAGGCCGGGTACAAGCCGGCCCGCCGGGAGGGCACGCGCGAAGGGCGCTGGACACTGCTGGACTACGTCGACATCGTGGTGCACATCCAGCACAGCGAGGAGCGGGAGTTCTACTCGCTGGACCGGCTGTGGCGGGACTGCCCGCTGGTGCCCGTCGACCTCGAGGCTTCCGACGACGTGGAGAGCCCGGAGTGACCATCCGCCGGTTGGTCCTGTTGCGGCACGGCCAGACCGAGTACAACGCCGCAAGCCGCATGCAGGGCCAGCTGGACACCGACCTGAGCGAACTGGGGCGTGAGCAGGCGGTCGCCGCCGCCGAGGTGCTGGCCAAACGGCAGCCGTTGATCATCGTGTCCTCGGATCTGCGCCGCGCGCTGGACACCGCCACCACGCTGGGCGACCGGTCCGGGCTCGGGGTGCAGATCGATGAGCGGTTACGCGAAACCCACCTCGGGGACTGGCAGGGCCTGACTCACCTTGAGGTGGATGCCGCCGCACCCGGTGCCCGGGTGGCCTGGCGTGATGACGCGCGGTGGGCGCCGCACGGCGGCGAGAGCCGGGTGGACGTCGCCGAGCGCAGCCTGCCGGTGGTCGCCGAACTGCTTGCCTCCCAACCCGAATGGGGCGCCGACGGATCGGATCGCCCGGTGGTGCTGGTCGCCCACGGTGGGCTGATCGCCGCGCTGGCCGCTGCCCTGCTGGGGCTGCCCGTCGACAACTGGCCGGTGCTGGGCGGGATGGGTAACGCCAGCTGGGTGCAGCTGTCCGGGCACATCGTCGACGACGCGGTCAAGTGGCGCCTCGACGTGTGGAACGCTTCGGCGCAGGTGGCCAACGATGTCCTCTGAGTCGCCACGGCGCACGCTGCTGGTGTTCTGCGATTCGCTGTCCTACTACGGCCCGACCGGCGGCCTGCCCGCCGACGATCCGCGGATCTGGCCCAATATCGTTGCCGAACAACTTGGTTGGGATGTCGAGCTGATCGGCCGGATCGGCTGGACCTGCCGCGACGTATGGTGGGCCGCCACCCAGGACCCGCGCTCATGGGCGGCGCTGCCCCGCGCTGGTGCGGTCATCTTCGCCACCTGCGGAATGGACTCGCTGCCCTCGCCGTTGCCGACAGCGCTGCGCGAGCTCATCCGCTACGTGCGACCGCCCTGGCTGCGGCGCTGGGCCCGTGATGGGTACGGCTGGCTGCAGCCGCGATTCTCCTCGGTGGCCCGTCCCGCGCTGCCGGCGCACCTCAGCGTCGAGTATCTCGAACAAACCAGGGCCGCAATCGATTTCAACCGCCCCGGCATTCCCGTGGTGGCCACCATCCCGTCGGTGCACATCGCCGACACCTACGGTCGCTCGCACCGCTGGCGCGACGCCACCGCGGCCGCGATCACCGAGTGGGGTGAGTCCAAGCAGGTCCCGATCGTCGACCTCAAGGCCGCGGTGGGGGAGTACGTGCTCAGCGGTCAGGGCAACCCCGACGGAATCCACTGGAACTTCGAGGCGCACGCCGCCGTGGCCGACCTGATGCTCAAGGGTCTCGCCGAAGCCGGGGCATATCAGCCGGGCCCATCCGCCGGCGCATGACCGTCCAAGTGGTGACCGATTCGTCGGCACGGCTGACCGCAGCGGACCTGGAGCGCTGGCGCATCCGTCAGGTGCCGTTGCATGTGCTGGTCGGTGGAACCGATCTGCGCGACGGTATCGACCCCATGCCCAACGATATCCACGACCGCAGCCAGGTGACGACCTCGGGGGCCTCACCCGCCGACCTCGCCGAGGCATACCGACAGGCGCTGGTCGACAGCGACGGTGACGGGGTGGTCGGGGTGCACATCTCGGCAGCACTGTCGGGTACCTTCAGCACCGCGGTCACGGCGTCCCGAGAATTCGGTTCCGCTGTGCGCGTGGTGAATTCACGATCAGCCGCAATGGGTATCGGTTTCGTGGCGCTGGCCGCCGCCCGCGCGGCGGCGTCGGGCGCCGAGCTGGATGCGGTGGAGGCCGCGGCCAGGGCGGCGGTCCCACGCGGTCAAGTCTTCATCGTCGTGCACCGGCTGGACAACCTGCGCCGCAGCGGCCGGATCGGTACCGCGGTGTCCTGGCTGGGCACCGCGCTGTCCTTGAAGCCGCTGCTGCGCCTGGACGTCGACGGCCGGCTGGTGCTGGCGCAGCGGATCCGCACCGTATCGAAAGCGCATGCGGCGATGGTGGATTCGATCGCCGAGATGGTGGGGGAGCGTGGCGCCTCGATCGCAGTGCATCACGTGGACAACCACGACGATGCTGCCGAGCTCGGTGCGGCACTGACCGCACGGCTGCCGCAACTCGAGTCGCTCACCGTGTCCGACATGGGCCCGGTGCTGGGCGTGCACGTCGGTGGCGGTGCGGTGGGAGCGTGCGTCAGCCTGGCCGAGTGATCAACCCGCGAACCGGCCGGTGATCGGCGGCAGGTCCTTGAGGGTGACGATGCCGGGGCGGGCGGCCACCACCGCGGGTACCGCATTGGTCACCGGCAGCGCGGTGTAGATCATGCCCAGCCCCATGAAGCCGGGCTCGGTCCAGTCCTTCGGCGGCAGGCAGTGCAGCACGGTGCGCATGTTGGGTAGCCCGAACACCTGGATGACATGGCCGTGCTCAAGGGGTTTCGGCGGCGTCACGTGGTCGCCCATGGTCCAGTTGAACCCGACACTGACCACATTGCGGTCGCCCACCCAGCCGCGGTGATAGCCGTACACGCTGCCGACGGTGCCCTCGGGAATCTGCATGAATCCCAAGTCGGTGTCACCGGTGGCGGCGGTGAAGGTGACATCGAAGGTCATCCGGTCCAGCTGGGCGCCGATCGCGTCGGCCATCATCGCGGCCGACTCGGCGAACACTTCGCTTTCGGCCCGCACGCTCTCGGCCAGCCCCGGCGTGTCCGGGTCCTGGCCGAAACCCATGGCCGACTGGGTGCCCGCGGATTCGTAGGTGGAACAGTCCACCGATTCGGTGATCCGGATCTCGTCGACGCGCTCACACGAGCCGGACAGCACCATGCCCACCATATTGGTCATGCCGGGGTGGGCGCCGCTGCCGAAAATGGTGGAATTACCTGTCGCGCAGGCCTTCCTGATGCGGTCAAGGTTCTCGGGGGACTGCTTGCCGCCGGTGATCCAGGCGGCACTGGAGCACACGTTCACCCCGGCCTCCAGCAGCCGGACCAGTTCATCGATGTTCGGCCACAACGGGTTGTAACAGCAGGCGTCGGGCTTCAGGGCGATCAGGGCGTCGATATCGTTGGTGGCCTCGACCCCGGTGGGCTCGGGCCAGCCGGCCAGCTGCGCGGCGTCCACGCCCACCTTGTCGGCGCCGTGGGCGTATACCCCGACCAGTTCCAGGTCCGAGCGACCGATGATGGCGTACAGGGAACGCTTGCCGATGTTGCCGGTGGTCCATTGAATGACTCGTAGCGGGGTGCCCATGGGTGAACACTATTCTAGAAGTGTTCAGCGGTGTAAGCGGGGTCACACCTAGCGCAGATCTACGGTGCGTGTCGCTTCTCAAACGAAATGTCACAGTCTCAATTTGCGTGTCACGCGGATGTCATTTGTGACATGAAAGTGAGACAGGTCAGGTCTGGAGGCTGCGGCCGCGAGGGTGGGGGACCGTAGCGCCGGTCAAATGGATTCGGCCTTCGGGAAGCGCTAGTCATGTCTGGGCCACGTTGCTGATCGATCTGTCGCGCATGGGGGGCCAGCGAGGTGTGCTGCCAGTACTGCTAGATATGGGCGGGGACAGGGGTGGGCAAAGTTGTCACGGACCGTACGCCGCTTTCTGTCGTGTCCCAGTCGACTAGCCATTCAGCCACATGATCGCCGGGATAACCGCGAGCGACGTCAGCGGCCCACTGGCGGACTACTTGCGCGCGATCGACCAGCGTCTCGTCGAGGTCGAAAAGCTACACCGCCACGGATAACAATGGGACTGCCCCGGGTTCAGTTGGCTCGCTGATGTGTCCTGGTTTTGTGGTGTCGCCATGCTTGGTTTCAGGCCACGGGTTGGGCGGATTGGTGTAGCAGTTCGAGCTCTATCGGAGTGCGCATACCGAGGGTGGAGTGACGCCGTTGGCGATTGTGGAAGATCTCCAGGTGGTCGAATATCGCATTGGCGAGTTCGATTCTCGTCTTCCAGCGTTTGCGGTTGTGTAGCTCGGTTTGCATTCTGCCCGAGAATGATTCGATCATCGCGTTGTCGTAGCAGTCGCCGATCGAACCCATCGACGGGACCAACCCTGACCGTCTGGCCCGATCGGTGAAGGCCCAGGAGGTGAATTGCACGCCGTGATCCGAGTGAATGATCCCACCGGCCCGCGGGTCACGGTTAGCGATGGCCATCCCCAGCGCGTTGGTGACCAAGGTTGCGGTCTGACTCGAATCGATCGACCAGCCGACCACCCGTCTGGAGAATGTGTCCAGCACGACCGCACAGAACACTTTGCCTTTGTAGGTGCGATGCTCGGTGATATCGGTGACCCATAACCGATTTGGAGACTCGCGGGTGAACATCCGCTCGACCAGATCGCTCGCCGGGGGAGTCTCGTGACGGGGTCGGGGACGGCGAGTTCCTGGTGAGGCCTTTGATGGTCGCACGGGCCATCAGCATCTGCACCTGGGTGTGGCCGACCTGCAGACCCAACCCGAGAGTCAGTTCGCTATGAACCCTGCGTGCACCGTAGGTGCCCCGTGAGGCGGTGTGCACGGCCCGGATCTGATCGGTCAGCTAGGCGTGGCGCAGCGCGCGTGGCGATGGAGCCCGCGACCGCCACGCGTAGTAGCCCGAATCGGTCACCGCCAATAGCCGACATGCGACCTGCACAGGTAGTCCTTCTGCGGCCATGGTGGCTATGGCCGCGAATCGCCTCTCGGGTCATTCGGCTCCCGCAGCAGCTCACGAGACCTTTTCAGGACGGCAACTTCGGTCTCCAGCTCGCGGATGCGTTTATTGGCCGCACTGAGCTCGGCCAGTTCGGCGCGGTTGAGCCCGGGCAGCTGACCGGTGTCGATGAGCTCCTGGGGGGCCAGCTGTAGATGGTTTGGTCGCTGATATCCAGATCGGCAGCGATCTGGGCAATAGGGCGCCCGGCGGGCGCCAGATCGAGCACTCTGCGCCGAAACTCTTCGGAATAACGCATGGGCATCGACACGGCTCCTTCACGGGACGTCGTGACCAAAAGTCAGGCAAACCGACTCCATGCAACCCAGGGCACATCAACGAGTCAACCAAACTGCGGCAGTCCCATGCATGTCCTGCATCACGTCGATGGCGCGCCAAAATATGCGTGCCTTGCTGACTGGATTGGGATGCAACGCCACGGTGAGCGCAAGGTATGCGGTTCCCGTCGACAACTCGACCGCGAATGCCGTGGTGCCATCGCGCATGGCGCCGCGACCGCCGACGCAGTGCGCCGACGACACAGCGCTTACGACGGGCGCGGTCGCTGCGTTGGCGCGGCTGACCGCCTGGCGCCGCATGCTGTCCTCGGTGGCTATGCCGGACCGGTGATTCGCCCACCTGCAGCGGAGCTGCGTTGGGTGCCAATGACTGCGCGGTACCTGATAGGCAATCAAATTGCTTTGATTACGACTCGTTCATGTGACTATGTCGTATGAACGAGTCGGTGCTACCGTGGTCGCGAGTCCCACCGTCGCAAATTGAGGAGCCGTTGATGACCGCCACAGCCCAGTCCCAGGCCTGGATCCCCGAGCCGCCTGCGCTGCCGTTTGTCGGTCATGCACTGAGCATCCCCGGCGGGGCCGACACGTTGGTATATGTGATGTCGTTGGCTGAGGAGCTTGGCCCCATCTTCCGGCTCCGGGTCTTTGCCCAGGAATTGGTTTTCGTCGCCGGGGCGGATCTAGTGGCCGAGCTGTCGGACCCTGCGCGGTTCCGTAAAAGCGTGCACCACGATCTGGTCCGACTGCGCGACATCGGTGGAGACGGATTGTTCACCGCGTTCAACGACGAGCCGAACTGGCGCAAGGCGCACGACATCCTGTTGCCCGCCTTCTCCCTGGAGGCGATGCGCGATTACCACGCCACCATGGTGGGCGTGGCTCGCGCACTGGTGAGTCGATGGGATGACCACGCACGAAACGGCGATGCCGTCGAGATCGCTGCCGACATGACGAGGCTGACCTTCGACACCATCGGCCTGTGCGGCTTTGGCTTCGACCTCCAGTCGTTCGAACGCGATCAACCCCATCCGTTCATCGTTGCCATGACTCGCGCTCTGCTTCATGCACAGAGCATCGGCGAAACACCGCCTGTGCTCCGAGGATTGAAGGTCGTGGCCAACTGCAGATATCAACAAGATATCGCCTTGATGCGGGATGTTGTCGACAAGGTGATCCGCGCTCGCCGCGACGCCGGAAGCGCGGATACAACAGACCTACTCGGAAGAATGCTGAACACCCCCGACAAGCGCACCGGGAGTCCGCTGGACGTCGAGAACATTCGCAACCAGGTCATTACCTTCCTGATCGCGGGGCACGAAACCACCAGTGGCGCGATGTCCTTCGCGATTCACTATCTCGCCAAGCATCCCGCAGTCCTGCTCAGGGCACAATCCGAGGTGGACGCGTTGTGGGGCATCGATGACGACATCGATCCCAGCCATGCCGACGTCGGCCGCCTCACCTACATGCAACAGGTCCTCAACGAAGCGCTGCGGTTGTGGCCGACTGCGCCGGGATACGCTGTCGAACCAACCGAGGACACTGTGATCGGTGGCCGCTACGACATACCTCGCGGGGCATCGTTGCAAATTCTCATTCCCCAGCTTCATCGCGACCGGCAGTGGGGCGACAGCGTAGAATCCTTTGACCCGGAGCGGTTTTCGCTGGAACGTAGCCAACAACGCCCAGTGCACCTGTTCAAGCCTTTCGGCAACGGGGAGCGCGCCTGCATCGGGCGCCAGTTCGCCCTACATGAAGCGACGCTGGTGCTGGCGATGCTGGTGCACCGCTACCGATTCGACGACCACACCAACTACCAGCTGCGCATCGCCCAAACGCTCACGATCAAGCCCGACGGGCTGACTCTGCGCTTGATCCGCCGCACCGCTGCGGACCGGCGGCGTGCACTGCCGGGCGCCGCGCCACAACCCTCCGCCGCGTCTGCTCCAGCCCGGCTGAAGTCTGCGGGCGGGGCGAAATTGCTCGTGCTGCATGGCTCCAATCTGGGCACTTCGGCCGGCATCGGTCGAGACCTCGCGGCTCAAGGTACCGAGCTGGGTTTCAATGCCGATGTGAAATCCATCGACAAGGCGGTTGGCCAGTTGGCAGACGGAACACTGGCGGTCATCGTGGCGTCCTCGTACAACGGGCTCCCGACCGACGACGCCGCGCAATTCGTCGACTGGCTCCAGAAGTTGCCCGCCGAGTCTCTGCGCGGAGTTCGGTACGCCGTTCTCGGTGTCGGCGACCGCAACTGGGCTGCCACCTACCAGTACATCCCGACATTGCTCGATCAGCGGCTCGCCGCGGCCGGGGCGACTCGAGTCCTCGAGCGTGGAGTCGTCGACGTCGCAGGCGATTTCGCCGGCATGGTCGACGGCTGGACCGCAGCCCTATGGGCGACATTGTTGCAGGCGGCCGAAGACGCTGCCCCGCCCATCGAGAGGACACCAGCCGAGAGCGTGTACATCGTCGAACCGGCGCCCGAGTCGCTGGACACCGCACTCAAGCTTGCCCACGGACTCCAGGAACTCATCGTCCTGCAGTCCCATGAACTCGTCGACACCAGTAGCCCTATCGGGCGGTCTAAGCGATTCCTGCGGCTGAGTCTGCCCGCCGACGCGGGTTACCGCACCGGCGATCATCTTGCCGTGCTGCCTCGCAACTGCCCCGAACTGGTGGAACGCGTTGCCGCGCGATTCGACTTGAACCTGGACAGCTCGGTCATCATCAGGCGAAGCGGCCGCAGCCGCGTGGCGATGCCTACCGACAGCCCGGTAACCCTTCGCGCCGTGCTGTCCGATTACGTCGAACTGCAGCAACCGGCGACGCAGGAGCAACTTTCCGTCCTAGCCCAACAATGCGCCTGCCCACCCGAACGCACGCCACTGGAGGAGCTGGCCAACGACGCCGCGGTGTTCGCCGAACGCGTCACCGCGACCGGTATCAGCATTCTGGACGTCCTCGAGCGTTACCGATCCGTGGAACTCGGGTTCGACGCGTTCCTAGACATGCTTCCGGGATTGCGGCCGCGCCGTTACTCGATCTCGTCGTCACCGTTGGCCCAGCCGCACGCCGTCGATCTGATGGTCGCGCTGTTGGAGGTGCCACATCGAGACGGCGCGGGCACCTATCGTGGGACGGGATCGTACTTCGTGAGCCGTCTGCAACCCGGTGACGTGGTCCTGGGCCGTGTCCTGGCTTGCAACGAGGCGTTCCGGGTGAGTCCGGGTCAGCCATTGATCGCGATCGCCGCCGGAACCGGACTGGCCCCGTTCCGAGGCATGATCCACGATCGGTTGCACACTTCAGACCGCGGTGCACTCACCTGCTACTTCGGCTGCGACGACCCCGATGTCGACTACCTACACCGCGCCGAACTCGAACAGTCGCAGGCCGACGGCGCCGTTGATATGCGTCCCACCTTCGCGCTGGCGCCCGAAAACGGCCACACTTTCGTCCAGCATCGAATCATCGACGAACACGAGCGGGTGTGGTCTCAGCTGGAAGGCGGTGCAGCGGTGAGGGTCTGTGGCGACGCGAACCGCTTGGTGCCCGGCGTCGAAGCGGCGCTGCGTGAGGTCTATCTCCGCCACGGAGGCGGTCACGCCGAGGCGGGCGCGTGGCTCGATGAGTTGCGCAACACGGGACGATATGTCGTCGACGCTTGGTCGAACTGAACCCAACACCGCGGCATTCCTCTAGTTGGGTGCGCCTTGTGCTCCGACGAGCAACTCCGTGCGAATTTCGAGCTTCTGCAGGAATCCGAAATACCCAGGGGTGCAGACGATCTTGGATTGCGCGCCAAGAAAGTGAACTTCTTTCGGTTCGTAGTGCAGTGACCGTCGCGTCCTGATGCAGGGATACTCGCCAGGTGCGACGGCAGCTGCAGGGGCGATCAAGTGCTACTTGTTCACTGGTGCAGTTGGGCGTGATAGGCGGTTCCAGCGGCGATGTGGTGCGGATCGACTCTGTCGACGAGGGCCGGCTGTCGCGGTGGCTCGCACTTGCGGCACCGCTGTGCGCTCACCAGCACGGGATCGCCGGCTCGCAACGTGAATTGATCACGTGGGCAATGATCGGCCCATTCGAAGACGGCGGAATCCAAGGTGATTGAGTCTGCGCAGACCTCTGTGGATGTGGTGCGACGCAGTGGCTGCTCAGTCTTGGCCGTCCTCGTGGCAGGGGCGGCGTGATGAGCCTGTCGAACTGGCCCGAACAACGAACCACCCTGAACGATTCGAAGACCCCGCCCTACAAGTTGGCGGGCATGGTGCTGTTTGTGGCTGCGGCGATTGTCTTACGTGTGACGTGGTTGGAGTTCCGTGGCACTTTCGACGAGACGGCGAGCTTGACGGTGATAGCCCAGCGGTCCGGGCTATCGATGGACCCAGGCTCCAAGGTCACATTCAATGGGGTGTCCATTGGGCGCCTGAAATCCTCGGATGCGGTCACCGACGGTGAATCCGATCGCGCCAGGTTGACCCTTGACGTCGACCCGCGATACCTGCAAATCATCCCGCGGAACGTCAGCACCGAACTGCGCGCAACGACTGTGTTCGGTAACAAGTACATCTCCTTGCTGTCCCCCGAGTACCCGTCGTCGGTGACATTGACCGATGGAGCGGTGCTCGACGCCACTAAGACCACCACTGAGTTCAATACGTTGTTCGAGACGATCGTAGATATCTCGCAACAAGTGGACCCAGTCAAGTTGAACCAGACGTTGACCGCGGCTGCGCAGGCTCTCGACGGCCTCGGCGATAAATTCGGCCAGTCACTGGTCAACGGGAACGACATCCTGGGTGACCTGAATGCTCGGATGCCCCAAATTCACCGAGACACAGAGGGGCTGGCCGATCTAGCCACTGCGTACGCAGTCGCTTCGCCGGAGTTGTTCGACGGCCTGACCCATGCTGTGACCACGGTCCGCACGCTGAATCAACAGCGAAGGGAAATCGATGAGACGCTGATTGCGGCCGTCGGCTTCGGCAACACCAGCGGCGACATCCTCGAGCGAGGCGGCCCGTATGCGGTGCGCGGTGCACAGGACCTACTTGCCACCACCAAACTGTTTGACTTTTACAGCCCTGAGTTGTTCTGCACCATCCGCAACTTCCACGATGTCGCACCCAAACTTGCAGCCGTAGAAGGTGGCAACGGCTATTCGGTAGCTACCAACTCCGAGATCCTCGGGGCGGGCAACCCCTACGTGTACCCGGACAACCTGCCGCGGACTAACGCACACGGTGGGCCGGAGGGCCGGCCGGGCTGCTGGCAGCCGATCACCCGGGATCTGTGGCCGATGCCGTATCTGGTGATGGACACCGGTGCCAGCATCGCGCCGTACAACCACTTCGAGCTCGGGCAGCCGCTGGCCTCCGAGTACGTCTGGGGCCGGCAAGTGGGGGAGAACACGATCAATCCCTGAAGATGCGATTTACCGATCCGAGCATTGGTATGTTGCGTCGGACCTCGGGAGCAGGTCACGCGTGCACCTCGATGCGCCTACCACTCAGTGGTGGTGCACGTGCAGGCAAACCCGCGGATTCAGGCCTGCTCGGTGGCCCGGTTGACGAGGTTCGCAGATCGGCGCAGATCACTTTTGCTTGCGGTTAACCGCACTGGTCACGCGGCCGAGCCCCAGACCAAGTACCCACGATGCGCCGCGCCTTCGAATTTCTGTGTTGTTGATCCCCGTTCATGGGAATGCGGGTGGCGCAGATATCCGCGCGCTAGTGAATTGGGAGTGCCGCTGGACCTCGAGACTGTCAGGTGGTTCCCATCAATCCGACGACGGTGCGCATGGTGCGCCGGATGATGCTGTGGCCCAACGCGGTAGTCCGCCGTGTGGGTATTGGCACAGTTGCGGCGCCGAGCCGCGGGAAAAGTGTGAGTGCATTGCTGCGGTTGATGCACTCCAGCTCGGAGTCATCGATCGCGGGGTAGGTGTCGAGACCGGCGGCGAAAAGTTGTCCGGCCACTGACGGCGCAAAGGGCCAGTCGGAGCCGAACAGGACATGGCCTGGTCTGGCGAACGCGAGCAGACTGGGTAGCGCCGCGGCGCTTGACGACAGTGCGGTGTCGAAATAGAAACTGGTGAATTCATCCAGGGTGTCGGCGGGACTACGCCCCACCTCGCCCATGAGGCCAAGCGCGAGGCGATGCGACGCATAGGGGAGAAACCCGCCTGCGTGGGCGAGAATGAAATGGATATTGGGATACCGACGTGTAACTCCGTTGCGGACGAGTAGATAGCCGGCCCTGGTCGTATCGAGCAGGAAATCGGCGACAAATGGCGCGATACCCGTGACTGTGGGGCCGGGCAGTTCTCCCGGGTGGACGAACACCACGGCAGATCGGGCGTCCAATGCGGCGAACAGGTCGCCTTGACCAGTTTGGCCGAGGTAGGTCCCGGCGCTGTTGGCAAGCAGGATGATGCCATCGGCGCGCAACTCGTCGAGGGCGCGAACCGCTTCGTGCGCTGCCTGTTTGGCGTGTGGCATCGGCACGGTCGCGAAGAAGCCGAACCTGTCGGGTTGATTCTTGGCGAGCTCAGCGGTGTAGTCGTTGATGTCGCGTGCGAGGGCGGTGGCGTCTGCAACGTTTGTCAGGAAGGTGGTGCCTGGAGCCGATACCGACAAGATAGCCGTAGAGACGTTGAGTTCGGCCATGGCGGCTAGGGCCGCCTCGGGAGTCCAGTCGGGCAGTGCTCGCCCCGCGAAATGGCCCAGGCCGGCTCGACGCATCGCGTCGCGATACGTCGGTGGGATGAGGTGTTGGTGTGTATCGATACGCAGCATAGTTCCTCGCTGACGGCGGATCGCGGTGCAACTGTGAGGGCCGGTACGTCACAGCGAATCGGCTGTTCCGGGTGTGCGCGGCAGTCCGGCCAGCACCTTTAGGTGACTCTACGTCATTGATGATCAGTCAGCTAGCCTGTAGCGCAAAAACGTATGGCGCCACACGACAATCCGCAGTCGAGGGCCGCATTCGCGCATACACATCGAGTCGTCCAGCCCTCACCGACACGCTCCGCATTGCCGCCGAGTTGCGTACGCGGATCGATTTCCTGAGGTTGGCGTTAGCGCCGATGGTGCGCAACGGCGCATACAAGGACATCACGGGCAACGAAAGCAACGTGGAAAAGAGCGGGTGACAAAACTGGTCGCTGAGCAATGGAGTCAATTCGAGGACACTCTTCGTCGACTCGATGAAACGTGGCCTCGCCCATTGATCAAACTCCCGGCGAGTGGCAGTCGCCTAGCTGCCGATAGCGGCACGAGAACTCCGTGGCTCGACGACCTCGATTTCGCCGATTTGTTGCAAGCTTCCGACTACGCGCGGGAGGGCGTCGGTGTTCGTCTAGACCTGCAGTAGCTCGCGAACGCTCCGTTCGGCGAACACGGCGGGGAGATGCGGCTGCCGCGAACAACGAACACCCGTCGGCGACACCCTCGCCGAACCCGGCGAGACGAAATCGAGACGAAGTAGTGATGCAGGTGCATGGCCGCAGCCACGATGCACTGTCCGCCTAGACTGGGACCTAGCGATGGCGGCGTTGCCGCCGATGGTCAGATTTGGACAGGTCGATGGGAGACACCACCTTGCCAACTCCACCACCGGTGCGGCAGACCAGCCGCGCAGTACAAAAGGCTGAAACCCGTCAGCGGATCATCGATACCGCAGTCGCCATGTTCGCCGAACGCGGATACGAAGATGTGGCCGCCGCCGAGATCGCAGCAGCGGCCGGCGTGGCCCACGGCCTCCTTTTTCACTACTTTGGCAGCAAGCGAGGCATCTACCTGGAAGCGATGCGGGGTGCGGCGGAGCAACTAGATCGAGCGTTCGTATTCGACCCCATGTCACCCCCGGCGCAGCAACTGCGTGACGGGCTGACCTCGCATTTGCGTTACCTAGTGACACATCAAGGCCTGGCACTTCGCTTGGTCTTGGGCGGCCGGGGCGCCGATCCACAAGCGTGGGAAGTCTTCGAAGCGGCGCGCTGGCGTGCAGTCGAGGCGACTACGGTCCTGTTTGGCGTTGACCCGCAAAACGCGGCCGCACGCATGGCGGGGCGCGCTTTGGTAAGCGCAATCGACGAAGCGACGGTCTACTGGCTGCAAAACGGCGAGCCATTCGAGATCTCGGAGTTGGTCGAGTGGATGGTCCGCATGGCGTTTCACACGCTGCGGGAGGCTGTCGCCTTGGATCCGAATCTCGCCATCGATCCGGCGCTAGCCAAAATGTTGCGCCTTCCCGAGGGCGGCTGAGCGACAAATTCAACGGCGTTGCCGCAGCGCTCACATTTCGTTGACAATGAATCAGTGAAATTGTATGGTCACTCCGTGCGCCAACAACCGATGAACACTCCCGTCGGCGCACTAGGTGTTACGACTATCCCGTCGGGCATTGAACGTCGACTTCCGGCTTGAATCGCGGGAGAAGTGTTCGACTGCGATCGGCGGCGAGGCTAGCGCACTCGTCGTCGGAGCTTCTCTGCGACGCGGTCATCGCGCCAGTTTCGCGGACAGCGAGGTCGTCAATCTGCTCTGGGCCGAAGAGCGCTGCTTGACGACAACCAATCCGGATCCGACCCGCGTACGTGGCCCGCTGTTTTCGTGCGCGATAGAACTCAAGGAGGCCCAATGACCGGTACTACGACCCAGCGGGGCAGTGACCCACTGGTGCAGATGGCCGCGTGGACGCCGCTGGCCTTCATCGTGTTGTTCAGTATCGGTTGGTTTGGCTTGGCCCGGTTCTTTCCGCCAATTTCTCCGGCCTTGTCGGCCAACGAGGTCGCTGGCATTGTTGCGGCACACCACACCTCGCTGATGCTCGCAGCGGTGGCGATCATGGTGGCGACGGTGCTCCTGATGCCGTGTTCGGCGGTACTGGTGCTGATGATCCGCAAGATCGAGGGCCGCGCCGGGATCGTCACCATCATGATGGGTTTCACCCTGACGACGAACCTAGTGTCGAACTTTCTCACAGGTTTTTTCTTGTCGGCCGCGGCTTTCCGTATCGACCGCAGTCCCGAGATCACGCAGCTGGCAATCGATCTGACGTTTTTGTTGATCATGGGCGGGATCCCGCTGTTCGTGATGATCTTCTTCCTCGCGGCATACGCATTGCTTGTGGTGAGTTCACGTGACAAGCCAGTGATGCCTCGGTGGGCCGGATATGTCAACCTCTGGGCCGGGATCCTATTCCTGCCCGAGTTGCTGGTCTACTTCTTCAAAACGGGTCCCTTTGCGTGGGATGGGGTTGTCGGGTTCTGGATACCAGCCGTCATCTTCGTGTCGTTCTTCTTCGTGGTGACATTCATCATTGTCCCGTTGACCCGTCGCCGCCGGCTCTAGTCTTGCTGCCTTGCGACGACGTCATCACGTTGAGCCGCCGCCGTTACGTGCATCGTGGACACGGCCCCCGAAGCGAATGACTACCCAACACAGCGAATCAGCGAGTAGAACCCCCAAGCGACATGTGCCGGGTGAACGAGAGCTGTGGGTCTTCCTGTTTGGGGACATGGTTGTGTTCGCAGTGTTCTTCGCTGTATGGACAGCTGGCGCCTTCGATCAGCCTGAGGTATTCGATGCGGGTCGTCGACATGCTGGCCGTGTGTTCGGTCTAGTCAACACGCTTGCGTTGATCACGAGTTCGTGGTGTGTGGCCTCGGGACTGCGTCTGGCCCGAGCCGATCGGTTCGCCACCGCCGGCCGCCTTTTTTCGGCGGCGTGGGGTTTAGGTGCGGTGTTCGTCATCGTTAAAGTGTTCGAGTACCGCCATAAGATCCAAGCGGGCGCCGACGCGGTCAACAATCTGTTCGACATGTATTACTTTGTGTTCACAGGAATACATCTACTGCATGTCCTTGTCGGCATGATCGTGCTGGCGTTGATGGTGGGTCGCACGCGCAAGGTGCGTCGCAGGTCCGCGGACATCATGTTCATGGAGGGCGCTGGGGCGTACTGGCACCTCGTGGACGTGTTTTGGATCGTGCTCTTTCTGCTGATCTACATCATTCGAGTGTGAGTTGAGTGAACATGCAAACGCCAGAGCATCCCGGTTGGGCGCCCGCTACCGTCGTGTGGGCCACGCTTGTCGCGCTGACACTGGCATCGTGGACGGACAGTACCTTCGCAAGAGCGTCGATCCTGACCACCATAATTGTCATCGGCCTCTCGGCATTCAAAGTGGTCCTTGTCGTCGCCTCGTACATGGAGATCGCCGCAGCACCCAGGTGGCTTCAGGCCCTGTGCGGTCTCTGGATGGTGGTTGTGTTTGGGACAATCTGCTTGGGATATCTTCTGCCCCAATAACTCGGGTGCCCTTGCGGATGTCCGCCTCAGGCGGGGCGGTCGAATTAAGCCCGGCGCTTCCAAGCGGCACTCGTCTCCACAGCGATGTGTATTCGCTGCGGACCGAGTATCGACGTGGTTGGCAGCGCGGCGTCGAGGCCGCCCGCTGGCGGAGCCATTCGCCGCCGCGTGATTTCGTTGACACATAGTCAATCAATAGTTAGAGTGATAGCTGATAGCTGATAGCTGATAGCTGATAGCGGTCGCGACGGCCGGCATGCGGTGACGCGAAACCTATTAGGGTTGATCATATTTCATGAATGCCGGGCTCTTGATGACCGGTGACTCGGCTCCAGTCTGACGAAGGGAGGGGGCATGCCGGTCTACGAGTGTCTGACTGCAGAGGGTTCACTCGATGCAGAGCAACGCCGCGTATTCGCCGAACAGGTCACCGCAATACATACCGAAGAAACCGGGGCGCCAGCTGATTTCGTCCACGTGGTCTTTCCCGAGCTGTCTGCTGAACACATGTACTCATCGGGTAAAGCGGCCAGTCCCAGCATCATTCGTGGACAAATCCGTGCTGGCAGGCCACAAGAACTCAGAGAGCGGCTCATCACCAGAATCTTCCAGGCCTACACCTCGTTGACGGGAGCCGCTCCCATGGCTGTCGTGGTCGCCGTCCTCGACGTACCGGCGCAATGGGCCATGGAAGATGGGCGCATTCTGCCCGAGCCCACCGAGGAGGCTGAGGCGGCGTGGTTCGGGGGCATCGTTCACTCGACTCCGCCGGACGCGTGACGTCGACTCATCTAAATCTCCTGGACTTGACCGGCAACGAGAATCCTACGTTCGGGTTGTTGAGGGCAGGCGATTGTCAGGGCCTTGGCGGCGGGGGCGCACTCTCGGTGACACCAATGCTGACCCGGGCGCAATGTCACGAAAAGCAGTCTGCTCAACCATTCCGATAATCACGGCATCGAAGGCATACCATTCGGTCGAGGAGGAGAAGCTCATGACACTCGCCATCCAGCGTGACGCTGCGGTGAACGCAGACGTCGATGCAATCGATGACTTGCGCAACAGCTTTGAGGCAATGCGCGACGCACAGATTCACGATCCTTACCCAAGCAGAGACGAACGGCGCGAGCTGCTCGGCTCGTTGGCAGCGATGATGGTTGGCAACCGCGAGCCAATCCAGGAAGCGCTGCGCGAGGACTTCGGCGTGAACGCGAGGTGCTTTACCGACTTCGTCGAAATCCTCGGTGTCGCGGCTCGCGCCTCGTTTGCGGCCGACTCACTCGATCAGTGGATGTCTGACGACAGCCGGCCTCTTGACCCAGCGATCTTCGGCAACGGGCGAGCGTTCGTGCGGCCGCAACCCAAGGGCCTCGTTGGCAACATCGCTCCGTGGAATCTTCCATTCGAACTCGCGGTAGGCCCGATTGTCGAGATGCTTGCCGCCGGCAACCGGGTGATACTCAAACCGTCGGATCTTGCCCCAGCCTCCGCTAAGTTGCTGCAGGAGCTGATTGTCCGCGCTTTTGACCCGCTCCGGGTAACCACCGCAGTCGGCGGCATCGCATTGGCGAGAGCGTTCTCGTCGCTGCCATGGGACCACCTCATGTACACCGGTAGTACCGACATCGGGCGTGAGGTGATGCTCGCTGCGGCACAGAATCTCACCCCGGTCACACTTGAGCTCGGCGGCAAATGCCCGGCGATCTTCACCGAAAGCGGCGTGACTGAGGCAAACATCGAGCACATCCTGGGCGTCAAGCGCATCAAGAGTGGCCAGATTTGTGTGTCTGTCGACCATGTGCTCGTGCCCCGCGCACGGCTGGAGGAGTTCGTCACCCTTGCTCGGCAGTCGATGGCGAGCGCGGCGCCCGCATTCTCCACGTCTGCCGACGTCACAGGCTTGCTGACCATTCGTCATTTCGACCGGATTCAGGAGATGGTCGAAGAGGCCCGCAGCGCGGGCAGTGACGTCATCGCACTCGACGCTGACGGGATCACTGATCGCGACGAACGGCGCTTTCCATTGACACTGGTCGTGGACCCCGCACCGCACACGCGGGTTGCCCGCGAGGAGATCTTCGGCCCGATCCTCGTCGCTCTGCCTTACGACGACCTCGATGAGGTTCTGGACGAGATCGCCGCCGGTGACCGTCCGCTGGCCGCCTACATTTTCGGTGCCGACGAGAGCCAGAACGAACACCTACTAGCGCGCATCACCTCGGGTGGGGCGGCAGTGAATGCGGCCGGCTGGCAGGCCGCCCTGCCCAGCATGGGCTTCGGTGGCAGCGGTGCCAGCGGTATGGGTCGACACCACGGCGTTGATGGCTTCCGGGAATTCTCCAATCTGCGGGGCATCTTCATTCGCGGCCAAGCCGACCACACGGCGTTGCTCGTCCCCCCACACGGACCCACGAGCCAATCTGTGGTGGCGGACCTGTATCGACACGTGACCGGCAGCGCCCACTGACGAAACCCGAGCGCGGGTCGTCGCTGACTGAGGTCACACCAACGGGCCGTAGCGGGTGTGGCGATGCTGCCAATCGTCGCATGCTCGAACTGATACACCCCTATTCTGTGCCGTTGGGATCGACGGGACGGACGCCGGTGGTGAGCGTGGTCATCTGTTCTGGCCCCGATAGGTGACGTTTTCTGCACTAGGTCCTGATCGTGGTTGGTGGCCGCTGCTGGGCGAGTCTGCATCAGTACGGCCCCTCCGGTGGATGAATGATTCCTGTCGAACGGCGACCGACGCCGTTGCGCAGGGAGGACGAACGAGGTGGATGCCCGAGTGGAACTCTTCGGGGCGATCCGGGCCGACCCACGGGGCGAGCAGTTGTCGGTGCGCGAGTTGGCAGAGCGGCATCTGGCCCACCGGCGCACCGTCCGACAAGCCCTCGATAGTGCGCTGCCACCGACGCGCAAGACCTATCCGCGGTCGCGGCCCGCGATCGCGCTGTGGACCGCCATCATCGACGCATGGTTGCAGGGCGCTCGCAAGCAGCGTCATACGGCCCGACGGATCTGGCAGCGGCTCGGCGCCGAGCACGACGCCAGCCTGAGCGAGGTTTCGTGTCGCGTTACGTGCAGGCCTGGCGGCGTGAACGCGGCAAGACTGGGGTCGAGGTTGTGGTGTCAGACCCATGAGCCCGGTGCAGAGGCCAAGGTCGACTTCGGCGAGTTCTACACCGTGATTGCCGGTGTCTCTACGAAGTGTCCCCTGTTCGTGCTGTGGCTCTCGGCATCCGGGAACCGTCGCGGAGCCGAACTGTTGTTCCGGGTGCTGACTGAACGCGAAGAGATATTGCTCGTGTAGCCCGCGCGTCGCGGCGAAGAACAGCGTGGCCATCGTCTCCAACGACAGCTTCGGATCGTGGACCAAGACCTTCACCGACCCGTGCCTGTGCGCCGCGATCGGTGACCGACTCACGTTCGGCGGCAACATCATCGAGACCGGAACCGACTCTTATCGCCCACGCCCACGCCTGCGCTGCGCGGGCAGCTACCTGACCGTCCTTGAAAGGATCATCGTGAGCCGTGGGGTCACCAGGACGACATCTGGATGCCTGCCTGCCGAATGGTGGCCCCACCCGGCTGCCTCGCTTGACCTGCGCCCCTCAGACCCGCTCAACAATTTTCAGTGAAATACTGAGGAAATCGACTGGGTCGATAACGACAGTCGGCCCGTCGGGTGTTTCGCGGCGATTGTGCACGGTCAGCCCCAGCGCGGTCACATCTGTGATGGCACGGTCAAGATCCGCGGTGACCACGCCCACCGAATGCACACCTTCGCCGTGGGTGGCCATGATCTGCGAGATCGGACCATCAAGTGCCGTCGGCTGGGTAAGGCGAATACCTAGGCCATTGGTGGTCGATACGGCATCAGGGTGGTGACCGCCAGCCGGCGGCGGGAAGGACGCACCGGTCAACATTGTGAAGAAGTCCATGGCTGCGGCGATGTCGTGCACATAGAACTCGATGTGGTCGAGGTACTTCGGAATCGGACAGTGCAGCGGATCATCGGGCAACCCGCGCTCGACAAGTTCCATCTGCGCCCCGAAGTACCGTTCCAGCTGGGCTTGCAGCATCTGCTTGCCGAAACCGGCCTCCTCGCTGCCGATCCTGCTGACGATCGGCAGGCCCAGGTCGGTGACGTTGGCGACAGCTTCGTCGATGTCGTCGACGCGGAACGCCACGATGTAGACACCGAGTTCCTCGCTTACTCCGCCGAATATCGGCTTGTCCATGTCGATCGGCTGGAACATGTCGAAACCACCGAGCTGGTGGTAGCTGGCCCATGCATTCCACTCCTGCCCACCGTACGGATCCGAACTCTTACCGCCGATTAGCGCCTCGGCGACGGCGATCGCTTTCGGCAAATCGGAGACCAAGAGGTGGATGTGGTCGAGACCACAGACCTTCACCGGGCCTCGACCTCCGACGTTGGTAGGTGCGGTCTGACCTCGTTGTCGAACAATTCGAGCATCCGCCATGCTTCGGTCGGCGGAATTCCGCCTAGCAGCGGGTTGATCAGAAACACCCCGCGTGGTCCGAGCTGCCGGCCGAGTTCGATAGCCTCGTTGGGGGTCAGCACCCGGTAGGCTGGGTTTTGGCGCACCTCGGCCGCCGTCTCCCCGCTCTTGTACGGGCCAGCGGCCTCGCCGTACCCCTCGACGGTGAACGCGTTGTACTCCTTGATCTGACTGATCACATACGGCATCAGCAGGTCCCATGCTTTGTCCACGTCGTCGGCGACCCAGAGGAACACTGGCCCCAACGGCTTTGCCGGACCTGGGTCGGGTCGCCCCACCTTGAGGCATTCCTCACGGAAGGGCTGCCACAGCGCTTCGCTGTGTGGTGTGGAGAAGCTGTCGGCGATGCGCGCGGCGCGGCGCGCGGCCGCCTCACCTCCGCCGCCGAGGAACAGTGTCGGTGGGGTTTCAGGGATGGGCCGCACGAAGATCGTGCGACCCTGATAATTGAAGGGTTCGCCAGACCACGCCTGCCGCAGGAACTTGACAGTATCGCCGATCGTACGCCACCGATCCTTGAGATCGGTTCCGTACAAGTCGCATTCGCGTTGCCGGTAGCCACCGCCGAGCACCAGATCGAAGCGGCCGCCGGAGACCAGTGACAGCACGGCCGCATCCTCGGCTAGTCGGATCGGATTGTAGAACGGTGTCAGCAGCACATTGGGCCGCATCCTGATCTGTGTGGTCCGACCCGCGACCGCAGCGCATGTCACCAACGGTGATGGGAGATAACCAGATTCAGACACATGATGCTCGCCAAAGTTGACATAGGCAAACCCTCGCTCGTCGGCCCATTCAGCAATGTCCAGCATGGCGGGATACTGATCGCGGTGCGGCGTGGCGTCAGCCGTCGAACGCAGCTCAAAGACTAGGTGCAGTTCCATGGCAGCTCCTCCTCATTACGGTTCCGACAAGCCGGCCGGCGGCCGTGTGCGGGTCGGCTCTCTCGCGCGTGGCCGTCCGCCTCGGATTTGGCCGCATTGTCGTCCGGGAATCTGTACTGAAATTAAAGCGGGCGCCTTCCCGCTTTCCTAGATGACCTAACCGCTGAGCGGGACGACAAGATCGGCCGTGGATGACCTACACGGTCCCGGTCGGGCAATCACCTGGAGGTGCGAGATACCCAACCCCCACCGCGGACCCCTGATGGGAAGCGAGGGCGCCATAAGCGGGCCCGAGTAGACTTGGCACTTCGTTGATGCCCAACACCGATTCGAGAGGAACACGACAAAATCTAGTACGGCCGGCTACCGGTAGCGCCGAAAGTGTGGTCCCACAATTGCATTCGACGCTGTCCGAGCTTAGTGTAGCTGTCATACGTTCGCAGTGGAACTGTCATTCGATGGATCGCGCCGTTCGTCTCAGTGTTGTTGTATAGTCCCGAAGGCCAGCTCGATTCGGCTTGTCTTGGCGGCAATGTAGCCCAGTTGGCTCACCGCATCGAAGCTGGATACCTCGGGGACGGTGAGTCGATCGACACCGACGCTTTCGAACTCCACGAAGTTATCGATGGTTTCGCTGAAATCGTCGGCGTAGCTGATCGCAAATCTCAATTTCACCTGGTTCTCCTTATCCCTGTGCGGGTATAGCGGATCTGCGCTGGTGCCACCGCGGTTGGGCGAGGTCGTCGCAGACGACGGTGAGTGCACTCAGGGGCAGGCCTGTCGGGACGCGGGTTGGCGTCGACGATATCGAGGACGGGTAGGTCGGCCATCCCCGCCATCCCCGCCATCACGTGGGCGAAGGGTTGCAATCTTGCACAGCCCGTCCGCTTGATGGTCACCTCAGTGATCCTGGTGCTGACCAATTCGCAGGTGCGCCGACGGATGCTGCGACCGCAAATCATCTTGAGCGTGAACGCAGGACGGGCAAGTTCGTCCGGTGCATCTGTAGTACCTAGTGTGCGGTGCTTGAATCCCATGGTTGCCGTCGCACCCCATAGCGAGCTGTAGTTGAGTGTGTGGGAGGAGAGATCGAGTCGGGCAAAGCTGAGTTTTTTCAGAAGTCCCGAGACTTCACGCGCACTGGCGACGGCGGCGCGATTGCCGACGTATATAGCCAGATCGGAATCTCGTTGTTTCTCAACGTATTAGACCACGATGAGTTGCCCACGCTCGGTGTCGACACCGAGCCCGCTGACCTAGGGCATCCGGGTTGCCGTGAAGCACAACAACGACTCGAGGGCATGCAGCGGCTCGGGCACCCACGGACGCAGTGTGTGAGGGTTGCTGCAGCGGGTGACGGTGAAGCACCAGCAGTCGGCGACTCGGTAACCGCCGGCGGGAATGTCGGCGCGGGGGTCGGCCGCGGGATATCGGTTCTAGCCATGGTGTTTCGGCTCGTCATGGGCTCAGGGTCTGGTGGCGCAACCACGGAGCAACCGGGTCACGTGAACATCAATTCCAGGACGTTGAGCTGTGGCGTCTCTAGCGCCCACCGCCTCGACGTTAGAACGGTCACGGGGATGCCTGCGGCCAACGCGGTCGCCATCGTGTCGGGATCGAAGCTCGGACCGATGGGGTCAGTGGCGTACTCGTCAGCGGACATGTACTCCGTCGCCTCATCGGGACTGGCGAAGTTGTCGATCTGGAGTTCCACCATGTTGCCGTCCGGGTCACGGTAATACAGCGACGTCGTGACGCCGTGCTGTATCGGCACGCGGGGAGTGATGCCTTCGGCTTTCAGGCGGGTGTAGGTCGTCAGCAGTTCTTCGAGGGAGTCGAAGGTATAGGCAGAGTGGGCCAGGCCGGTGGTGATGGGGGTGCGTTCGGCGAGTCCTGGAATCTGTGTGATCGCCAGTCGGTGGTGCTCGTCATCGAACGTGAGAAACGCGATGAACGCGTTTTCGTGGACAACGCGAGCGTTCAGAACCTTCAAATACCAGTCTTTGAGTACCTGCAGCCGGGGGGTTTGCAATACGAGATGGGCCAA
Organism: Mycobacterium sp. BMJ-28; assembly: GCF_054404835.1. Taxonomy (NCBI): domain Bacteria; kingdom Bacillati; phylum Actinomycetota; class Actinomycetes; order Mycobacteriales; family Mycobacteriaceae; genus Mycobacterium; species Mycobacterium sp. BMJ-28. The sequence continues at coordinate 2,046,352 of NZ_CM136783.1, forward strand.
CTTCATGTCGACGTTCTCACTCTCTCCGGTTGTCGGTACCGTCGCGCACCACCATTTCATTCATTGACTCATGGTCAATGAAAGCCTTCGAAGGCCGCCCACTGCTGGCGGCGTGCTTACCTTCATCCCGCTCAATCATGTAGGCGAGTGTGTAACGGGCCAAGGCCGTTTCGACCGTCAAGCGGTCGGTTTCGCCGGCTATCACCACTGTCGTCATCGGCGAACCGTTGCGCAGACCGGTCCGTATGTCGAGGACGCCGATGACCTCAGCGAGTGCTTCGTGCACGGCCTCGTGTGCCGCTGCGGCACGTAGCGGAACCTTGTACGGTTTCCCGACCGCGGTGAGTGGTAGCTCATCAATGACGCTGACGGTCCTTGGTCTAGCGGCCGGTTCGGTGATGTGTTGTGCGGCCCAGGTTTGCAGGTCATCGGCGACGACCGTGGCCTCCGGCGCCAAGGTGACGTATGCGGTCGGGACTTCGCCGGCATAGGCATCGGGTCGACCGACCGCGGCGACGCCGGTCACCTCCGGATGGGCGAGCAGTGCATCCTCGATGACGACAGGATCGATGTTATGGCCGCCGCGGATGATGAGGTCTTTGGCGCGCCCGGTGAGGTAGACAAACCCTTCCTCATCGATCCGCCCGAGATCACCGGTGTCGAGCCAGCCGTCCACCAGCGCTCCGAAGCCGTCCAGCACAAATTGTCCGTCCGCATCGCGGCCCGCCAAATAGCCGGGGAACACCGTGGGGCCAGCGATCGCCAGCGTCCGATCTCCCCACCTCGGCAATCGTGCCAGCGTCCGTTCCCGTCGACCTGTACCACTCTGACGTGTTGGTAGGGTAACCGCTGACCGATGGCGCCTCGTCGACGGTCCTCAGCAAAGCCGCGCACACTGGCGCATCCAGCTTCTGTCAGTCCGTATCCCTCGATTAGCATTGTGCCCGTGCGTGATTCAAAGTCATCGCGAACGGCCGGCGGCAGCGGCGCTGCGCCAACCATCGCAAACCGCAGCGTTGAGATGGCTGCATCCACGGGGCATGCAGCGAGAGCCCCGTACACAGTCGGTACTGCGCTCATCGCGTTGATACCGTAGTGCTCGACCATCTTCCAGAAATTGGCATACAGCGCGGGGTCGCGATACCCGAGCGGACCCGCCCACACCGTGTGTTGACCGCGAAGCAGCGGTGCCAACAACGTAACCACCACGGCGTTGACGTGAAACAGCGGTAAGGCGGCGAAAATGACTCCGCTTTCGTCGAGCAAGGAGTTGGCTGCGAGCATCCATGCATTGGTGACTTCGTTGGCATGGGTGTGCGCGGCGAGTTTGGGTGTGCCCGTGGTGCCTCCGGTATGGAAGAAAGCAGCCAGGTCTTGTGATTGTGGGGGGTCGCCGTGGAATGCCGACCCGTCGTAGCCCTGGGCCCCGTCAGTGAGATAGGCAGTCGACGCCCCCGGGGCGCTGGGTGGCATCGACGCGGTGATCACGCCGGTGGGACGAAGGATAAAGAGGTTGTCGACCGCACTCTCGCGTGCCAGATACTGTGCGGTCTGCCAATTCGTGTCGTCCAGTTCTGGGCCAGCAACGATGACAACCCTCGACCCAGTCCGTGCAACCAAATCGACTACGGTTTCGACGGAAAGTGACCCGTTGACGGGTGCGGCGATGCCGGCAAGCTGGGCTGCCAGGGTCGCGGTTATCAACTCGTCACAGTTTGGACTGATCAAGGTGACGACGTCATGTCTGCGGACACCTATGTCGCGCAGCATGTTCGCGGTCCGATGTACGTCCTCGAGCAACGCTCCAAAGCTGCGGCTCACCGGCTTCTGCCAATGATCGGCATCGGGAATCACGCTGAGCGCGGCGCGATCTGGCCACAGACTGGCCGCCCGGAAAAGCGCAGCATAGGTCGTCGCAGGCAGTCCCCGCTGAGGGAGGGCAACCCGTTCGATCTCGACCAGGTCGTCCGGTCTCTCGTAGCGCGCAGGCCACAGGTTATCCACGTTGGCCATGCCGATTGCTCCTCGGTCTCGTCTTCTGCTGGGGAATATCGCGGGGTGGGCTGCAGAATTGGGGTGATCTATGCTGCAAAGCCCAGCGCAGTTTCGTCGAAGATCTGCCGCCAGACTTGGGGAGGCTGATCGCGTAGCGCTGGGGCGATATGACGTCTATCAGATTCGTTGCAGTGCAGGCAGTTCGGTGGCGTTCCTTGGGCAGTCTGGCGTTCGACAGAAGGTGAAGGCCACATGTGCTGTCGTCTCTTCTGCCGATGCTCGTGTCTTGCCGAGGGGTGTGGCGAGCGTGCGGTCTCAATGGGGTGAGCCTGCGCCGGCGGCGATGGGATTGCGAAGTTCACCGATGCCTTCGATGCGACTCGTCAGTATTTGGCCGGGTGTTAGGAATCGCGGAGGCGCCATCGTGGCTCCGATTCCGCCGGGTGTTCCGGTGAAGATCAGATCCCCCGGCAGTAACGGCAGTACCGAAGAAAGTCGCGCGATGAGTTCAGGGACGGAGAAGATCATCTCGGCGGTTCCCGATTGCTGGACCACTTCGTCGTCGACGCTGCAGCTCATCTTGAGGTTTGTTCGATCCTCCAGTTCGTCAGGTGTGACCACCCATGGGCCGACCGGCCCGTAACCGGGCCGCGACTTGGAGAGGTTGAACTGCTGAGGTGCGGGTCCGCGGAACTGGAGTCGACGATCCGACAAGTCCTGGCCGATGGCGACGCCCGCGACATGGCTCCATGCCTGTTCAGTCGGAACGTATGCGGCGTGTTGGCCGATGACAACCACCAGCTCGACCTCCCAATCCATCAGCGCTCCCGGCGCCGCGACGATGGAGGCGTAGGGGCCAGTCAGGCAGCTGGCGAACTTCGTGAACACCATGGGTTCGGTGGGCGCGACCAAGTTTGACTCCGCGACGTGGTCACGGTAGTTCAAACCGATCGCGAAAATTTGCGCAGGACGCGGGACCGGTGTGCACAGATGTTTGACGTCGAAGGGCAGGGAGGGGCGCCGACTATGAGCACTTGAGGAGGCCCACGCCAGGAAATCGCTCCAATTCCGATAAACCAACTGTGGATCCGACGAGAATTGGCCACCGCTGGCTCGCTCGACGTCTACTGCCGAGTCACCTATGACGATGACGAGGCGACCGTCGAGGTTGGCGATACGCATCACGGCTCCTAGGTGAGGCTGCGCGGGGCCGGACCGGCAGAAGCCGACGGCGACTGTCGTCCGTTTTGATGACAACCTATGCCGCGGTTGACAGACAGTCAATGACATAGGATCGACTTTGCTCGTGGAGGCCCGAAAGGTGTGAAATATCGTGCGCTCTGTTGCTTGGGTGAGGATGTAGGCGCTTGGCGGATGCGCTAATGGCGATGGGGGGTGGCTTGGATCGTGGCGTCGCCGCAGGGGTGGGCGACGGCTGCGGAAGGCTCCCCCTCGCGTAGACCCAGTGTCATTGACAGTAAGTCAATAGTAGAGTTACATTGCAAATGTGATCTACGTCAACTCATCGTTTGCACCTGGAGCTGGCTTGTGAAGGTGTCGGTTGTTCGTGATCGATGCCAGGGAAACGGGCAGTGCGAGGCCGTCGCCCCATCGCTTTTTCATCTCGACGAAGACGACATCGCTGTGTTCTCTCACGAGGGGCAGTCGTTGCCGGCGGAACTGGAAGACGACGCCACAAGTGCGATCGAAGCCTGTCCGGTGAGGGCGTTGATCGCCGATGAATAGATCCGCTCACTCGGCCGTTGACCGGCCATCTCACCCGACACACGTTCTTGACGAGGACCAGAAATGACGCACAGTGTGGACATCGGCGCGGCGTATGCCACCGGCCCCTACGAGTTCTACGCAGGATTGCGGGAACACGCACCGGTTTTCTACTACGAGCCAATCGGGGCCTGGGTGATCACCAAGTATGCCGACGTGGTCTGGGCGCTGAAGCACCCCGCGGTGTTCAGCCATGAGAGTTTTTGGGATGAACCCGTATCCAGGCACGACAGGTCAAATCGGCATCAGGCGCACATCGTCGACACCTTCTCCAACATCATGATGTACAAGGACGGTGAGGCGCATGCAAAAATGCGGCAGCTTCACGGCCGCACCTTCGCGCCCCCTCAGGTGAGGTCGAGACGGGCGCAGGTTGAGCAGATATGTCGGTCGCTGCTGACCGCTGGTCGAGGCAAAGGTTCTTTCGACTTTGTCCACGATTTCGCCGCCCCGCTGCCGAGCATGGTGGTGGCGGACTACCTGGGGATTCCTGCAGCGGATCGAGAATGGATGCTCGGGCTGGCAGACCGGTTCTCGGTGATCTTCGAACCTGCACTCGAAGGCCAGGCCCGCAGCGACATGTTGCATGACGTGATTCCCTTCGCCGATTGTCTGGACCGCCTAATCCACGAGCGACGCGCAGAACCTCAGGACGACCTCATTTCTCGACTGGTAGCGGTTCCCGAGGAGAACGGCGGGATGTCGCACGAAGAGGTGCTAGGAAATCTGATGCACCTCGTTGTCGCCGGCAACGAGACGACGACGAACCTGCTCGAGCACATGATCGTGCATCTGACACGTTTGCCGGAGCTGCGGGCGCAGATGGCCGACAATCCGGACCTGATCACGGCATTCGTGGAGGAGACGCTGCGGTTTGAGGCGCCGATCCAGATCATCGGGCGCAAGACGAAAGAAGAGGTCACTATCGGAGGGCAGACGATCCCGGCAGGCGTCGTCGTCGCGCTCGGTATCGGGTCGGCGAATCGAGATCAGGAACGGTTCCCTCACCCCGACGTGTTCGATCCACATCGCCTCGACAAAGCGCACCTTTCGTTCGCTGTTGGTCCACACTTCTGCATCGGAGCACCCCTTGCGCGACTGGAAGCTGTTGTTGCGCTGGAGATGCTGACCGGTGAATTCAACGATCTAGTGCTCGATCCAGGCGTTGTACCGGAGTGGAAGACCGATCTGATTCTGCGCGGGTTCACCCGGCTGGGGGTTCATTACGCTCCATCGGCGTGAGGTGGAGTGCTCAACTTGCTCGGTCAGTCAGTCGGACCGAGACGCCGAGTGTCTGATGCTGCCGGTTTTGGCTAGCTATCCCGCTGGCTTCCAAGGCTGGCGGTCTGGGTAACGCCGGAACCCGGGTTTGGGTGCCACCACGCACCAGTGATTGCGGTGAATGCAGGGGCCGCCCGTCGATAAATACGTTGGCGCACAACAGTTTTCGCAAACACATAGACGCCACTGCGAACCGAACCGAGGCACCCTCAAACGCGGCTGGTCATCTTCGTGATCCTGAGCGAAAAGCCGGCTGCGGCGCGACATTCCTCGTGACCTTCAGTAGCCGGGTAAATCGTGCAGCTGCTGGACTGCCGGTCAACGCTCCCGTTCGGTGATGATTTCTTTGAGCCGCTGGGCGTTGGTTTCGATGTGAGCGCGGACTTCGCGCACAGCGCGATCGGGGTCGCCGGAGCTGATAGCGGCCAGGATGACCTCGTGTTCGGCCAGCACCTCTGCAGGGTTTTCGAATTCGCGATCTTCGACCGAGAGCACCATGAGATAAAACCGGAGCTCCCGGGTGAGTTCGAGGTAGAATTTGTCGAGCCGTGAGCTACCCATGAGAGCCACGATCGCCGCATGGAATGCGAGGTCCTGCTCGACTATGAGGCGCGCGTCGTGCGACTCGGCAGCATCAGTGAGCGCGGCGAATGCTTTGCCGATGGCCGTCAGTTGTGCCTCGGTGGGTACACGCGCAACCGCGGCGGTCTCTAGCCGCTCGCGGGCCGTGTAGAGCGCCTCGAGATTCTCGGCGGTGGGGGAGATAACCACCGCGCCACGATTGACCTCGTAGCGGACGAGTCCACTGAGTTCCAGGATGCGCACCGCTTCACGCACAGTGTTGCGCGCCACGCCCAATTCAGCGGCGATCCCGCTTTCTCGAAGCCGATCCCCCGGGGTGAACGCACCGGCCAGGATCCGTTCCGAGAGGCCATCGGCCACCTGCTGAGCGGTGGTAGACCGTCGCAGCACCATCCCGTCGAGTACTGACATGACGCCAGCATAGCTGTCACTTGCCCGTTGCGCATTACAGTTCAACTGTACTACAGTTCTACACATGGAACGGCTCGCGGACGTAGAGACAGGGATCGAAACCACCGGTAATGCACTGTGGAACCCTCAAGCCCACATGCCCACCGCACGTGTCAAACGGCTGATCATCACGAGCGGCGACGGTGCCTGGCTGACCACCTCGGCGGGACAGCGACTCCTCGACGCCACCGCCAGCCTGTGGCACGCCAACATCGGTCACGGCAGGGAGCGCATCGCTCGCGCCGCCTACGATCAGATGCGCAGGCTGGAGACGTACCACACGTTCGGGCGGTTCGCGAACGAGCCTGCGCTGCGGTTGGCTGATCGGCTAGCCGCCCTCGGGCCGATTCCCGACGCCAAGGTGATACTTACCAGCGGTGGTTCGGACTCGGTGGACCTGTCCTGCAAGCTTGCGCGCCGACACTGGCAGCTTGAAGGCCGCGGTCACAAGAAGATCATTCTGAGCCGCACTGGCTCCTACCATGGGCTTCATGCCTTCGGCACTAGCATCGCCGGTCTGTCATACAACCGAGACGGCTACGGCACTGAGTCCCTGGTCCCCGAGACCTCTCGTATCTCGACCAACGACATCGACGAGGTCGCCGCGCAACTTGAGCAGGTCGGTCCGGAGAACGTAGCGGCAATCATCGCCGAGCCGGTCATCGGCACCGGCGGCGTGGTCGGTCCCATCGACGGCTACCTAGAAGGGCTGGCGGCACTGGCCCGCGCGCACGACATCCTGCTGATCGCCGACGAAGTCATCACCGGGTTCGGCCGAACCGGAGAGATGTTCGGCTGCCAACGCTATGGACTTACTCCCGATCTGGTGACGATGGCCAAGGGCATCACCTCGGGGTACGCACCCTTAGGTGGCGTTTTGGTGGCGCCGCGCGTTGCTGATCGGTTCTTCGCGGGCGGCGCCGGAGGAGATGCGCCCATCTTCCGGCACGGTCTCACCTATTCAGGCCATGCGACGGCGTGCGTCATCGCCGAGGAGAACCTCGACATCATTGAGGAAGAAGGGCTCGTCGAACGCGCCGCCTACCTCGAGGCGGTGCTGGACAAGGCTGTCGAACCGCTGCGCACGCACGACCTGGTCGCCGATGTACGTTCCGGCGCGGCCTTCATGGCAGGCGTGCAGTTGCGCGACGGCGTGGTCGGCGACGTCGTTGCCGAAGCGTGCACCGACGGTGGGGTCCTGATCCGCACGATCCACAACAACACCTTGCAGATATGCCCACCATTCATCACGACCGAAGACGAGGTGGCACTAATCGTCCACGTACTTACCGAGGCCCTCGACGCCTACTCCGATTGACCTCCATCCCTACGCCGAAAGGAACACCCCATGTCCTCCACGAACCTCGACCTGACCACTTTCCAAGCGCTGAGCTTCGATTGCTACGGCACGCTGATCGACTGGGAAGCCGGCATCGCCGCCGTGCTGACGCCATGGGCGCGCGAAAACGGACTCGACCTCACCGAGGAAGACCTACTGCTCGCCTACGCCGACAATGAGGCTGCCGTTGAGCGTGAAATCCCGACCGCGCTCTATCCCGACGTCCTCGCCACCGCCTTCCGGCGCACCGGGGACGCCCTTGGCTGTCCCGTGAGCGATGAGTGGGCACAGCGCTTGGGCACCTCGGTCCCCGCCTGGCCGGCATTCCCCGACTCCGCAGACGCTCTGGCCCGGCTGGCCAGTCATTACCAGCTGATCATCCTGTCCAACGTGCACCGCGAGGGCTTCGCCGGCAGCAATCGCCACCTGCGCGGCGACTTCGCCGCCATCATCACCGCCGAGGACGTCGGGGCCTACAAGCCTGCCAACAATCATTTCCGTGCTCTGGACACCACGTTGAGCAAACTGGGCGTCGAGCGCATCGGGTTGCTGCACGTCGCGCAGAGTCTGTTTCACGATCACGTCCCCGCGAAGCGCGAGGGACTGCCCTCGGTGTGGATCAATCGCCGACACGACCGACCCGGGTGGGGCGCCACCCCGCAGCCGGCCGAGGAATGGACCTACAACCTCGAATACACCTCGATGGCCGACTTCGCAGACGCCGTCGACAAGGCCCACCGCAGCGTCAACGCCGACGGCTGAACTCCACCCCAAAATGCTCGCACTGCGCCCCCGACCGCTCGACAGGAAGAGACCGTCATGACCCGCATCGCCATGCCGTCACCAGTGGGTATCGACACCGCCGTACGCCGCGCCAGCGCGGCCGACCGCGCCCCGCGGCACATGTTCCTCGGCGGACAGTGGACTAGTTCCCGCGGCGGCACCTTCGAGGTCGTCAACCCCGCAACCGAAGACGTGATCGCCGAAGTCGCCGACGCCACGGTCGAGGATGCGCAACGGGCACTGGAGATTGCGGCCACCACACAGCCATCGTGGGCGATGACCGCACCCCGGGTGCGTTCGGAAATCCTGTACCGCACCTACCAGCTGATGGTGCAACGGACCGCGGAGTTGGCCGAGTTGATGACTCTGGAAATGGGCAAACCCCTGGCCGAGGCGCGCGGCGAAGTCGCCTACGCCGCCGATCTCATCCGTTGGTTCGCTGAGGAAGCCGTGCGCATCGACGGTGGATATGCCCATCGACCCGACGGCGCAGCACGTAACCTGCAGCTCAAACAACCTGTGGGCCCCTGTCTGCTGATCGTGCCGTGGAACTTCCCGCTCGCCATGGGGGCACGCAAGGTCGGGCCCGCCATCGCGTCAGGCTGCACCTGCATCCTCAAGCCGGCTCCGCAGACACCGTTGTCCTCGCTCGTACTCGCCGAGCTGTTCGCTGAGGCAGGTCTACCTGAGGGTGTGTTGACCGTCCTGCCCACCACCCACGCCGGCCAGGTCGTCGCACCCATGATGGGCAGCGGTGTGATCCGCAAAGTGTCCTTCACCGGCTCCACTGCCGTCGGCAAGCTCCTGCTGGGTCAGGCTGCCCGCCACGTCGTACGGACGTCGATGGAACTCGGTGGCAACGCCCCCTTCGTGGTACTCGCCGATGCCGATCTGGCGCTCGCTGTCGACGCCGCGCTGGCGGCGAAGATGCGCAACATGGGGGAGGCGTGCACCGCGGCCAACCGATTCCTGGTGCACTCCTCGGTCGCCCACGAGTTCGCCGAGCGATTGGGTGCGCGGATGGCCGCATTGACCGTCGGCAACGGCCTCGACGACGGAGTTGACGTCGGGCCACTGATCGACGCACCGGCCCGCGACAAGGTCCAGCACCTGATGGACGATGCGCGACGACGGGGAGCGACCCTAGTGGCGGGCGGATGCCGCCCGGACCGGCGCGGCTATTTCATCGAACCCACCGTCCTGACCGACGTGAGCCCCGACAGCGAGCTCAACAGAAACGAGATCTTCGGCCCGCTGGCCGCCATCCAGACCTTCACCGACCTCGACGACGCGATCGCGCGCGCCAACGACACCGAATGGGGGCTGGTCGGGTACCTGATCACCCGCGACCTCGACACAGCGCTCAACGTCAGCGAGCAGCTCGAGGTCGGGATGGTCGGACTCAACACTGGCGTCGTGTCCACACCATCGGCGCCGTTCGGGGGCATCAAGCAATCCGGGTTGGGCCGCGAAGGCGGTCGCCTGGGCATCGAGGAATACCTCGAAACCAAATACATCTCGGTGCCGGTCCGCCGCTAACGTCGCTCGCCGGACCGGCGTACGGGCGACTTCACCCTTTGACCGGAGAGCATCACCTCGACCCTTATCGCGATCGCTTCACACCTTGGAGAAACCCATGAGCGACACCCCGAGCCTGCACAGAGCACTGAGCCAACGGCAGTTGACGATGATCGCCGTGGGCGGGGTCATCGGCGCCGGGCTATTCGTCGGCTCCGGCGTCGTCATCGCCGACACCGGTCCCGGGGCGTTCATCACCTACGCCCTCGCCGGCATCTTGATGATCATGATCATGCGGATGCTCGCCGAAATGGCGGTAGCCAACCCGTCGACAGGATCATTCGCTGACTATGCGCGCGAGGCCATGGGCAATTGGGCCGGGTTCTCCGTGGGATGGCTTTACTGGTACTTCTGGGTCATCGTCGTCGGCTTCGAAGCCATCGCGGGCGCCAAGATAATTCAGTACTGGGTCGACGTTCCGTTGTGGCTGTCGTCGTTGATCCTGATGAGTCTCATGACCGCGACGAATCTGTTCTCCGTCTCCTCCTTTGGTGAGTTCGAATTCTGGTTCGCCGGCGTTAAGGTCGCGGCGATTGCAGTGTTCATCGTGTTGGGTGGGCTGTACGTTCTGGGCGTCTGGCCGCACAGGTCAATGGACTTCTCCAACCTGTGGAGCCACGGCGGCTTCTTCCCGCACGGCGCGACAGCGGTGACTGTCGGCGTGGTCACCGTCATCTTCTCCATGGTCGGAGCCGAAATTGCCACGATCGCTGCCGCCGAGTCGTCAGACCCGAAACGAGCAGTGGCCAGGGCCGCCAACTCGGTCATCCTGCGGATCGCGGTGTTCTTCGTCGGCTCGGCATTCCTGCTGGTGACGATCCTGCCCTGGAATGACGAGCGGATCGGTGCCTCACCGTTCGTCGCTGCGTTCACAGAGATGGGCATACCCTACGCCGACCACGTCATGAACGCCGTCGTGCTGACGGCCGTGCTGAGCTGCCTGAACTCGGGGATGTACACCGCCTCGCGCATGCTGTTCGTGCTCGCCGCACGCCGCGAGGCCCCGGCCCGTCTGGTCACTGTCACTCGCCGGGGTGTTCCTGCTGCAGCGATCATGACGTCCTCGATCGTCGGTTTCCTGTCCGTGATCGCCGCCGCCGTCTCACCCGACACTATTTTTGCGTTCCTGCTGAACTCCAGTGGAGCGATCATCCTGTTCGTCTATCTGATGATCGCGATCTCGCAGATCGTGCTCCGACACCGACGCAACGGTGTCGACCTGAAGGCCAAGATGTGGCTGTTTCCGGTGCTGTCCTTGGCCACCGTCGGCGGAATCGTCGCGATCCTGGTGCAAATGGGTCTGCAGGACAAAGTCCGGTCACAGCTGCTGCTGAGTCTGGTGTCGTGGGCGGTCGTTATCATGGTGTACTTCGCCAACCGGTGGCACCTCAACAAGAGCCCGGTCAGTGAACGATCGGCGGTCATGGACCGGCCACACCGCGTGCTCATCCTCGCCGACCGCACCGTATCTGCACGCGAACTGTTCGTCGGTCTGCGTGGCGTCGACGTCGGCCCCGCGGCTGCCTACCATGTGGTTCATCCCGTCGACACCGGCGCCGACGCCACCCGCGGCCGCCTGCACCTCGACGAGGTGACCGACACGGTCGCCGAGGGCGAACTGGCCGAAATCTTGAACATATTTCGCCACAAGAACCTCGAAGCCACCGGTGAGGTCGGCGACCCTCGGCCGCTGCGCGCACTGGCCCGCGCAACCGTCGCTTTCCATCCGGATCAGATCGTGCTCATCACGGTGGCACCGGAAGCCTCCGTGTGGCATAGATTCGATGTGGTTGATCGTGCCCGCGAAGAGCACGGCATACCGGTGACCCACATCGTGGCAGCCTCGATGGCGACCGACGGCACCGTGAGATGAGCAGCATCATCGCGGGATTTAGTTCGAGCCGGCAGGGTAGAGCCCCTCTGTACCTGGCCGCGCAGATCGCCCGTAGCACTGGCGCCAGGATCATCGCCACTGCGATCGTGGAGCGGTCATCGCCGCACAGGGCCGACCCCATCGACGATGAGTACTTCCGCTACATCACGGCTAAAGCTGCGGATTCCCTCGAGCAGGTGGTCGCCGATCAACCCGGCGATCTCGACATCACCATCGCGGTTCACCAATCCACTTCGATTCCATCGGGTTTGACTGAACTGGCGGCCGAGCACAGCGCGCAGCTCGTCGTCCTCGGTTCGTCTACTTCTGGGCTGCTCGGACGAGTGGATCTCGGCGCAGTTACTGATCGGCTCGTGCACACCGCGTCGGTCCCCGTGGCCATTGCGCCTCGGGGATACCCGCAGCAAGCGATTCCGATCACCCGCCTCACTGCCGCTTTCGGTGGTGCTGCCGAATCGGTCGGACTGATCGCCGCCAGCGCAGAACTGTGCTCGACATGGTCAGCGCACCTTCGCATCGCCTCGTTCACGGTGCGGCCCCTGACGATGTACGGCAGCGCGCTCCAGTGTTCGGCCGAGGACCTCGTCGTCGAACAATGGTCACGCAGGACGAGCGACGATATCGTCAGCCAACTCAGCACTATCCGCGACCATATCGACGTTCCCGACGTCGATATCGTCGTCGGCTCCGGCCATGAGTGGCGCGAAGCAGTCGACAACATCTCCTGGCGAGCCGGTGATGTGCTCGTGCTGGGGTCAGGGGCGGCAGGGCAGAGCGCGCAGGTTTTTCTGGGCTCAGCTGCCTCGAAAATCCTGAGGCACGCTCCCGTCCCAGTGATGATCGTGCCCAGGCACGCCTCGTCCTGAGATCAGTCAGCCACTTAGCCGACCGACGGGAACCGCTCCCGCCGTGCCCGCGGCGCGCGCAGAACGCGCAATGATCGGAATGCACCCGATGAGCAGCGCCGTGCCCAGCCACTGCAGAGGCGTTTGGTGTTCACCAAGGAAGACCACCGCGAGCAGCAGCGCCCCGGCCGGCTCTAGGACACTAATCGTGACCGCGGCGGGCGCGCCGATGACCTGTACGCCCCGGGAGAACAACCAATAGGCTACCCCCGCAGTCACGACACCCAGGTACAGGACCGCACTTGCTTCTCCGAGGCCTACGTGCCACGAGCTGGCCAACGCGAATCCTCCAGTGGGGAGCATGATCGCCGAAGCGATCGCGAACATCCACGCCAGGCTGGCCGACGTTGGCCAACGGGGTTCGATTGATTCGATGGCCAACGCCTGCGCGCTGAAGCAGGCGGCGGCCGACACCGAGCAAGCGATCCCTGTTGCCGAGAGCGTGCCCATACCGGCGCCCAGAACGAGCAAGGCCAATCCAGCGCATGCCAGCGCGGTGGCAAGAACCCACGCCGCGGACAGTCGGCGCGACGTCACCCATGTCCACACACCGGTGAGGATCGGGGCCACACCGATACTGATGACGGTGCTGACCGCTACGCCCGCCTGCGCGACAGCCGAGAAATAGGCGTACTGAAAACCGGCCAAACCAACACCGCCGGTAAGCAGTGCCCGCCAGTGATCCCGCAAAAGCCCCTTCGCGGTGATCCCACCCCACGCCAAGAGACCCAGCGTCACCGCCGCGACTGCCGAACGCGCCAACGCCGTCGCCTCGCTGCCCATCCTCGACCACGCGCTGACGACTGGGCCCAACGTTCCCCACAGCAGCGCTCCAGATGCGGCGCACAGGGTGGCGCTGACTCGGTTCACGGTTCGACCTCGACTCGAAAATAGCAGCGGATGAGTTCAACTGTAGTACAGTTGAACTGTACTACTAGTGCCGCGCCGGTGGGTGCGTCAGCCGGTGAGCCACGGCCCACGCGGCGCAGCCGGCTAGAAGCGAGGACATCGTGACCCCCACCACTGCCCAGCAGGTCCTGCACGAGCTGCAGGCGTGCACAGTTGAAATAGACGTGACACCAAGACGATTGGCTGAGTACAGCTTTGACGCATCGAACTACCGCGTTGCGCCCATTGCAGTGGCATTTCCCCGGTCGGTGGCCGAAGTCAGTGAGGTCATGGCGGCCTGCAACGTCGCCGGCATCGCTGTCACTGCGCGCGGCGGGGGAACATCCATGGCTGGTAACGCCATAGGGCGCGGCCTGGTCCTGGACTTTTCGCGCTACATGCGCGCGATCGTCGCGGTCGATCCTCTGCAGCGCACGGCGGTCGTCGAACCAGGGGTGATCCTGTCCGACCTCGCCCACACTGTCGAGACGCGCACTGCCGGCACGCTCACCTTCGCTCCCGATCCTTCGAGCAAGTCCCGCGCCACCATCGGTGGATCGATCGCGAACGACGCGTGCGGCAATCACTCTGTGCGCCACGGACGCACATCTGACCACGTCGTTTCCCTCGATCTGGTGCTAGCTGACGGGGCCCGTGTAACCGCGACGCGATCCGGAATCTGCGCGACCGACCCCGCTGATGTTGCTGCGGCGAACCGGGCCGCGATGATCGAGGAACAACTTCGCACCCTCGCCAGCGACCACATGGCGGAGTTCCGCGTCGAACTGGGCCGAATCCCACGACAGGTGTCAGGCTTCCACCTTGCGAACCTGCTCCCGGAGAAGGGGTTTAACGTCGCCCGGGCTCTCGTCGGGAGCGAAGGCACCTGCGCGATGGTGGTCGGCGCCACCGTCAAACTCGTCGAAGTCTCTCCCGCGGCGCTGCTGGTCATCCTCGGATACCGCGACGTCGTCGACGCCGCCCGCGACATCGAGACCATCTTGGCCTTCACACCCGCGGCAGTGGAAGGTATCGATGAACAGATCGTGGCCACCATGCGCCGGCGCCGCGGTCCTGAATCGGTCACCGACCTTCCTGTGGGCCATGCATGGCTCTACGTGGACCTCGACGGGGACGACATCACTGCGGTGACCGACCGCGCCCAGCAATTGATGCGCGAACTGCGCTCCAAAGGGAGGGTTCTCGACGGCCGCGAGGTTCGCGATCCGCTTGATCGCGCCACTTTATGGCGGATACGCGAGGACGGCGCGGGGCTGTCGGCACGGCTACCACAACCCGATGGGGAAGGCGCACTCACCTCCTGGCCGGGATGGGAGGATTCGGCCGTCGCGCCCGAGCGGCTGGCCGACTACCTCGCGGACTTCCGTGAGCTGCTCGACGAGTACGACTTGATCGGCGTGATGTATGGACACTTCGGCGCCGGGTGCATGCACATTCGCATCACGTTCGACCAACGCACCAAAGAAGGACGCGACATCATGGAGCGGTTTCTATACTCGGCGGCGCGGTTGGTGGTTCGGCACGGGGGAACATTGTCCGGCGAGCACGGCGACGGGCGGGCTCGCTCGACTCTGCTCTCAGAAATGTATTCACCGGCAATCATCAGATCATTCGCCCGATTCAAGCAAATCTTCGATCCGGGCGGGATCCTCAATCCCGAGATCATCGTTGCGGCACCCGCGGTGACGGCAGATCTCGCCCTCGCTGAGGTGCCGGTTCGGCAGTGGCGTACCACCTTCAGGCTTGACGAGACCGAGGTCGACGGGCAAGGCGCCTACGCGCTAGCTGTCCAGCGGTGCATCGGGGTGGGCCGATGCCGTTCCCACACCAGTGGCGTGATGTGCCCCAGCTATCGGGCAACCGGGGACGAGAAGGATTCGACGCGCGGCCGTGCGCGGGTTCTGCAAGACATGGTGCGCGGAGCCCACTCAGTCGAGCAGGGTTGGGCATCCGAAGAGGTACGCGAAGCACTGGATCTATGCCTGTCGTGTAAAGCATGCTCCACTGATTGCCCCACCGGAGTGGACATGGCGACCTACAAGGCGGAATTCTTCGACCACTACTATTCCGGCCGGCTGCGCCCGATGGCGCACTACTCCCTCGGTTGGCTTCCGCGATGGCTCAAACTCACCTCGCGGGCAGCGCCAATCATCAACGCCGCGTTGGCAACACCGCTTCGGCCGGCCGTTCTCACCATGGGTGGTCTCACCACTGCGCGACCGCTTCCGCCCTTCGCCTCGCGACGGCGGCTCACGCAGCTGCTCGGTGATAGCTGCCTCGAGGGAGACATCGTTTTGTTCGTCGATTCCTTCACCCAGGGGTTCCGCCCCGAGGTGGCTGCCGCAGCCCGCCGCGTCATCGAAGATGGCGACCACACCGTGCAGACCCGCACCGACCTGTGCTGTGGTCTGACCTGGATTTCGACCGGTCAATTGTCGCAGGCCCGCAAGCAACTCACGCGCACCGCGAATGCGCTCGACGATGGAACCGACCGCCCCATCGTGGCGGTAGAACCCAGTTGCGCGGCGGCATTGCGTAAGGATCTCCCTGAACTCGTGCACACCGATGCCGCGCAGCGCGTGGCCACGCGCATCCGCAGCTTCGCCGAGCACGTCACCGTGCAAACGACCCAGGGTTGGTCACCGCGCTTTCGTCCACCCGCGGAGGTGACGGTGCAAACCCATTGTCATGAGTACGCGGTCTTCGGCGCCGATACCCAACGGCGCGCCTTGCATGCGGCTGGGGTTGCGACGATCCACGAGGCCACCGGATGTTGCGGCGTGGCAGGAAATTTCGGGTTCGAGCGTAGCCACTACGCAACCAGTATGGCGGTCGCCGAGCAAGCTCTGGCCCCAGCCTTGCGTGCCTTTCCCCAGGCGCCCGTCCTTGCCGACGGCTTCAGCTGCCACATGCAGGTGCGGCAACTCACTGACTCCGAGGACCAGGCGGCCTCGGTTCATCTGGCTCAGATCCTCGACCCTGCGGGGACCCGACGCTAAGGGGGCGCCGACACCCACGATGGTCCCCCGCTTGCCATTCTCATTCTGGAGCGCCACCGGTGCGCAAGCAGCCCAGCTTCTTGTGCGCCAGATCTTCCATATTCCGGCGAGCACTTAGCTATTCGGCGGGACTGGCCGTCAGCAGCTGAGCCAGCTTGTCCAGTGACGCTTCCAGTTCGGACCCGAGAGTTTTCTCAATGCGTTTGCCCATGGGGCCGAACAGCAGGGCGCCGGAAACATGGACTTGCAGGGCAGCGCGGGACGTAACGGCATCGACGGGGTCCACAGACATGGTCAGCGAAACCCTCATCCCGCCGGTACCCGTACCGGACAGGCCGACTCGACGTGGCGGGTCGAACTCGTCGGCGGTGAAGGTGACAGTGTTCGGAATGTGCATGATGTTGACCACTTCGGTAACGCGCGCACCCAAAGCCAGCTCGGTGGGTACCTGTCCCTCCCAACGCTCATGCAGCGTATTCCAATGCGCGAACAGGCGCGGGTCCGCGATCACTGCCCACGTTCGTTCTTGTGGGGCGTGGATCAGCTTGTGGGTTTCGATGGCAGCCATCGTGCTGTCTCCTCCATGCGTTAGTGGTGTTTTTGGTGGTGCGCGCCACCCGGATCGGCCTGCCCGACAACGACGGGACCGAGGAGTCGGCCAAGGTTCGATCAACCATGTCTCGGCGAGAAGGACTCCTCGGGCGGGCATGTCGGGGTACCGATCGCGGTTGAGTGGACTCATTTCGAGTCACAGGATCGTGGTGATGTGATCCTCAATGCCCAGGAGCGCTTTGCCGTATGTCTCCATCGAAACATGGGGGAGTGTGACGGCATGTCGAGCCGCAACGTTCGAGTCGCGCCAAATGCGTTGCAGAACATTGACTTCAGCGAAGCTTCCTGATCCGTTGGCGTCGAGCAGAATGTTGAGCGCTTCGTTGATGCTGCGCAGTGCGATCGCTGAATCGGCACGAATGCGGGCCCGCGCGACGATATCGGGATAAACGCCCTGTTCGGCGTAACGTTGCACGTCGTCGGCAGCGCGGTAGGCGTGCAGATGAGCGGTGTCGACCTTGACGGCGGCTTCGGCGATGAGTAACTGAAACGCCACCGAGTCCGCTTGGCGTTCGAAGATGGAGTACGCCAGCGGCTTTCCTGCCGCCTTCTTGGTGACGAGCTTGAGCGCTGCTCGGCCCAAACCGAGTTGGGGTCCGACCAGCACCATGACCAACATAGGTCCGATTGCCGACCGGTAGAACGCCGAGTCGGGGTGTTCAGAGAGGTAGGTACCCATCATGATCGGAAGCATCGAAACCAGCCGGTGTTCGGGGACGAAGACGTCTTCGGCGATGACGGTATTGCTGCCGGACGCGCGCATTCCGGAGACATACCAGGTGTCCTCAACGAGAAAGTCGCCTCGTGGGATGGAGACCATAGCCTGGTCCATGACGTTGTCGTTCTCGTCGAGAACGTAGACACCGCCGCCTGCCCAGTCGGCGTGCAAGCTGGCCGAGGAGTACGGCCAGGTACCACTGACCCGGTATCCGCCGTCGACCTTGCGTGCAGTTCCGTTTGGTGCGACCACCCCTCCCACGATCGCGTCGGGGCCGTCGGACCAAATGTCGTCCGCGACCTGGCCGCCGTTCATACCAGCCGCCCAGGCGTTGACGTTGGATAACGTCACTACCCAGGATGCGCCGCCGTCGGCCTCGGCGATCTCCGCTGAGACATCGAGCATGGTGCGCAGATTGGACTCCAGTCCGCCATAGCGTTTCGGGGTGGCAATTCGGAATGCGCCGGCATCGATGAGCGCATTGATGGTCTCTTGTGAAACCCGTCGGGCGATCTCGGATTCCGCGGCGTTTGCCTTGATGATCGGCGCGACCTCGCGCAGCCGGTCGATGACGTCTTCGGGGGTTGTGCTTAACGTGCGTTCCGCAGAACTCATGAACGGGGTCCTTCGATGTGGTGTGTGATGTCCGGTCGGTCGAGTGGGAGACATCAGAGTGTTTTCCATGTGATGGCGTTCTTGTTGGCCCGCGGTTTGGTGCCTGGACGAGTGCCGGCACCGCGTTGGACAAGGTCGGCGGTATCGACCCCGGCGCGGAGCTTTTGCAGGAGATAGTCGGGGTCGATATTGACTCCGATGGGATTGTCGGCGAATTCGTCACCGCTGATGTAGGCGGCGGTCTGCTGGGCGGTGGGAAAGTTCTCGGACTGGAATTCCAGCCGGATACCGTCGGGGTCCTCGTAGTACAGGCTGGTGGTGGGGCCGTGATTGATCGACCAGACGGGAGCTATACCGGCGTTCTTCAGGCGCTCGTAGGTCAGCAGCAGCCGTTTCAGAGAGATGAAAGTGAACGCAAGGTGGTCGATGCCATAGACCTTGCGTCGCAGCCGGGCGAATGGAAAGAGGTAGCGAATCGGTGCGGGGACTTTGATCAGAGCCAGTCGGTGGCTTTCCTGGTCCCATGTGAGAAAGGCGATCTGAGCATCCTCGTGCACGACTTTTGCGCCGAATACCGTTTCATACCAGGCGATCATGTCCTTGCTTCGAGCGGTTTTGACTACCCAGTGCGCGATAAGGTCGGGAACAAGTCGATCAGGGAGCTGACTTTGTTCCGGTGTCGTCGACGCGGCTGTGGGTGTGGTTGGCAGTGACGGACTGGGTGTGGTGTTCATCGACGGTGCTCGTTCTGTGTGGATGGTGCGGCGATGGTGGTCCGCTGAGTACCGAGATCGATGGAGCCCGACGCGTTGCGTATCGAAGCGCTGATCACGTCTCCGGGACGGAGGTAGGGTTTGCGCTTGTTCTGTCTGATGAACGCCGTCCACAGCTTGTCCTCGGGCAGTAACGCGGTGGCCAGCCTGCGAATCAGGGCTGGCGGGGAGGTGGCCACACACCCGTGGGGGGTGCCGGTGAGTAGCACGTCGCCGGGGCTCAGATTGCAGAATTCGGTCAGTTCGGTCAGCGTTTCGGCTGGTCGGTAGAGCATGTTGGCGGTGGTGTCGCTCTGACGGGGCGCGCCATTGACGTCCAGTCGTAGGGTCAGGTCGTTGAGCAAGTTGAATTCGTCAGGTTCTAGGACGGCGAGCACGGGCCCGATCGGGCAGAAGCCGCGATAGCTCTTGCCTTTTAGGAACTGTCCCTCGGGGAGTTGCACGTCGCGGGCGGACAAGTCGTTGGCGATGGTGATGCCGAAGACGAATTCATGGAGGTTGTCGTCAGTGATCGACGTCGGCGCGCTGACCGTCTGACGCATGACGAGCGCAAGTTCGATCTCGTGGTCAAGCAGTGCGACATGCGTTGGGCGCGTCACTGTCGCGTGGGGACCAGTGATGGCGGCGTCGGTCTTGTCGAAGAATAGGTTGAAGGCGCGCGCGTCGGGATTCATGCCGGATTCGATGGCATGCTGGCGGTAGTTGGCTCCCTGGCAAATCACTCGGCACGGTGTAGTGACCGGGGAGAGTGGCTCGACGCTATTGAGAGTGAGCTCACCCGTCTGGCGCGCTGCCGCTCTCCAGTCGTGTTCGCCGCCTTCAATTAGGTCCGCGGTGCGCTCGTAGTGGCCGTCCAGGGGCGCGATTGTGTTGTCGTGCAGTACGCCCCACGCGATGCTGGCGGCGTACTGATACCGGACAATGTGGACGACCACGGGATCTCTCCGATCTGCATGCCATGGGATTGGCGCGGACCTTCAGTCAAGTGCGTACCCGCCGGTCCGGGCCTGTATCCAGGTCCAGAAAATCCGGTCGCAAACTGTGCTTCAATCCAACTTGTTGGGACCGTCGCCAAGGACGGCAACGCCGAGTTCATCGGCGAGGGTCAGTGCCGCATGGAGCTGCAGCCGGCGTTCGGCCACGGACCGTCCGCGTAGCTGCTCGGCGCGCTGCACCCTATATGCGACGGTGTTGCGGGCGATATGGAGGGCGGTTGCGGTGCGAGCTAGGCTGCGATCTCGGTCAAGGTAACACTTGAGGGTGTGCCGGACAGTAGCTGCAGATTCGCCAGGTCCGGCCAGGGCGCCGAGCTCACGGACAACGAACTCGTGGGCTGCAGGCAGGTCTGCGCTGAGCATCGCGACGAGGTCGAAGGCTTCGTAACAGAATAGCCATTCATCGCGCATCGATAGGGCGCCCACCCGCGCGGCGTGTGCCGCCTGTTGATGGGTACGCCGAAAGCCGTCGACACCGGCAGCGGCCAGTCCGGCCGAGACTCGCACTCCTGCAGTCAACGGAGATGTCGCTGCATTGGGCAGCGCCGGGGCATGAACTGTGCTTGACCCCCATGCCCAAACTCTGTGGGCGCCCACAGGCACGACTATCTGCGAGACGCATCCCGCAGCGGTCAGGACGTGGGTGGCGGCGGACTGCAGCTGCGCCGGATCGGCCGGTGCGGACCCGCCGGTCCAGCCGATCACAGCGAGGTGCCAGCGGCTCAAGTCGTATCCCAGCACACGGGTCGCTCGCTCCGCTGACACTCCGGTCCCATGCAAGATGTCCTCGATGACCTCCATCCGCAAAGCTGTGGAGCTGGCCAACCATGCTTCACGCGCACGAGCGTACTCACCAGCCATATGTTCGGTCACGATGTCGACGATGCCGAACAAAACGTCGCTGATGCGGCGCATTTCGGTGAAGCGTTGTGATTCGGGAAGCACTCGTTGTGCGGCGTCGAGCATAACCTCGGCGGCTGCGGCGTGGGCGAGGTGAATGCTGCGCAGCATGTGTTCAATGCCAATGCCGCGCGCCACTACCTCCATCGGGCCCGCGAGTACCTCAGGCATGACAGCAAATGTCACGTCCGTTCCGATTGCGAGCGCCGACAAGGCGCCCAGTGCCACGGCCTCGCATCCCCGGCGTACCTCGGTGGCGATCACGTCGACTGCCAGCTCCGGGATCTCCGAGGTGATGCGCTCGGCCATGACTGCGCCGAGTTCCACGGCCCAGCCCGCCGGTCCGGGCCCCAGTAGCTCTGCGAGTTCGTACGCCCGGGCAGGCAGCGTCGACGCAGTGGGAAAAGACTGCGCCACAGTGGGTGTGAGTTCGGCAAGCCACGGACGCGTCGATTCGGCCACCTCACCTCCTCTTGTCCTGGCGGATCCATCTTTTGGCGACATGGTGCCAGACCCGCGCCGTCGATATCAGCGTCCGGTGGCCTGTGTGGCAGGTCACCGGCTACGTGGTTAGGTCGAGTGCGGCGCGCACGATGCTGTTGGTGTCGATGCCGTGGTGCCGGTAGACGGCCTCAAGCGTACCGACCTGTCCAAACGTGCTGACGCCGAGTGACTTCGAACGGACCCGGTTGATCGAGGAGAGGAACGCCAGGGTGTGGGGGTGGCCGTCGATCACGGTGACCATGGGGGCTGCGCGTTCGGCAGGGAAGACCTGTTCGATGATCCACGACGATGCCGTGCTGAGTCCGCTGCGGGCTTGGAGTGCCTCAAAGAGTAGACCGGGACTGCTTACGCAGATGACGTCCGCGGGGATCCCCTGTTGGGCAAGGCGATCGGCAGCGGCGAGGGCTTCGGTAATCATCGCGCCCATGGCGACAATCGTGGTGGCTGGCCGCGGGTGTGACCGCAACGGGTAGGCGCCGGCGATGACCAGTCGTCGCCGGCGTTCGCGGGCGGCGGGATCTGGCGGGATGCTCGCTAGGGTCTGGTCTACTGGTCTCGTTGACAGTCGCAGGTATGCGGACTTCCCGTCGGGTCTGCCCAGTTGGGACAAACAGTGCAGCAGCGTCCATTCCACTTCGGTCGCGAAGGCGGGTTCATAGCTAACGCACCCTGGCTGCTCGAGTCCGATCGAGGGAGTTTTGATGGACTGATGTGCGCCACCTTCGGCCGCTAAGGTGATTCCTGAGGGCGTTCCGACCAGGATCGACTGCCCGCCGGCGTAGATGCCATAGGACCAAGGTTCCAGTGCGCGTTCGACGAATGGGTCGTAGAGCACGCCGATGGGGAACAGCGGTTGGCCCCATCGACTCCATGTGGCGCCGAGTTCGCCGATCAATCCGACCAGGTTCGTTTCGGCAATACCCAGTTCCATGTGCTGGCCGGTCGGTTTTTCGCGCCAGTGCATGATCGTTTCGGGGTCGTCGCCGAACCAGTTGCGTCGTTCTGATGGTGACCACACCCCGACTTTGTTGAGCCACCCTGCCAAGTTGGTGCTGGAACTGACGTCGGGGCTGACCGTCACGATGCGCTCCGCGACATGCGGTGCATCGCGGGTGAGGTCGAGCAGGGTGCGACCGAGTGCTGCCTGTGTGGTGGTGACGGCTTGTGGGTTGCGGCCGATCTCGGTGGGAACCGTTGGCGGTGACAGGAAGGGGTGCTCCGGACGTGTGAGCCGCTCGGCGGCCTCTGTGCACAAGCGTCCGGACGGGGTGGCCGGATCGAAGCGGCTCCACGGCTGGTTGGGGTCCTTGCCCAGCGTGGTGGCGAGTTGGTCGAACTGCTCGGTGGTCAGTAGGGCTGAATGGTTCTGGGGGTGGCCCTGGGTCGGCAGGCGCCAGCCCTTGATGGTGTAGGCGATGATGACGGTTGGACGCGTGTCGTCGATGTCGGTGAAGGCTTTCCGCAAGGCTGACAGGTCATGTCCTCCCAAATTGGCGACGGCCCGCAGTAGCGTCTCGTCGCCAAGTCCGTCAATCAGTGCCCGGATTGCTGCAGCCTCTGGCCCGGATCCTGGAAGCCGTGAACGCAACTGATCGGCGCTGCAGCGAAGCAGCCGTTGATACTCCGGGTTGGCCATCTCGATGATTCGGCGCTGCAGTTGCTCGCCGCCAGGCTGGCGGAACAAAGCTGTCAGAAGGGCACCGAACTTGACGTCGATGACCTGCCACCCGGCGGCGGAGAACATCGTCGCCAATCTGCCCGTCGCGATGTGGGGGACCACACGGTCCAGCGATTGTCGGTTCATATCGACGATCCACACGACTTCGCCGAGGTCGTGCACGGCGGGATCCAGAATGGCCTCCCAAACCGCGCCTTCATCGAGTTCGGCATCACCGACCAACGAGTATTGCCGGCCCGTGCCAGTGGATGTCAACGTGGTATCGACGTAGCGGCGCGCAACGGCTCCCCAGATCGGGGCTGTAGCACCAATACCGACCGATCCTGTGGAGTAGTCGACGGGATCGGGGTCCTTGGAACGGCTGGGATAGCTTTGTAGTCCGCCGTATTCGCGCAGTGTCGTCAAGTACGTTTCGTCCAGTGAACCTAGTAGATAATTGATGGCGTGAAGGACTGGTGAAGCATGGGGTTTGACCGACACCCGGTCCCCGTTGGTGAGCTGCTCGAAGTACAGGGCCGTCATAATCGAAACGATCGAGGCGCACGACGCCTGATGGCCACCCACCTTCATGCCGCTAGGGTTCGGCCGAATGTTGTTGGCGTGATGCACGATCGCGGTCGACAGCCAGAGGACGTGTTCAGCGATCTGCTCCAACGGGTCCGCGGTGTGCAGTTCTGACCAGGAGCTTTCAAAGTGTCCAGTGGTCGTCATAACGGCTCCTCAAAGTCAGCGAGTTCGGCCTGTTGCTCGCCAATAGGTGCGCTAGCGGGAAATCTGGCGAGCGCTAGTTATGCACGCTGCACTTTGAGTGCAACATGAGGTATCGATATGTGCAACCATGCCTCTAACTGGTGTGCAAAATGCATAGCGGAAGGCGACGGGGAGGGTGGATAGGTGTCCAGAATGACAACAGGTGTCACTGCGGACATGATCGACGCCCGGCTACTTATCGCGCTCTCGCGTGACCCGCGTGCGTCGGCGATCGCGCTGGCTGAAGAAACCGGTGTGTCACGCAACACTGTCCAGGCTCGGTTGACCAAGTGGGATCAGAGCGGCGTGTTGCTGCCATTCGACCGCTGTGTGAATCCAGCATTCTTGGGATACACGATGCGCGCTTTCATCCGGGCCCGCGTCAAACAGCGTCTGTTAGGGCAGGTTTCAGATGGATTGGCTGAGATTGACGAGGTGACGGAAGTGCTTGGACTCAGCGGTGGTGCGGACCTGCTCATTCAGGTCGTTGCCCGAGATGCCGACGATCTCTACCGCATCGCGGGCCAGATTCTGGGGATTCGCGGTGTCCGACGCACCAACACCTCCCTGGTCATGCGCGAACTAGTTGACCACCGTCTCACCCAGCTGCTCGGCGAGATCGCACCCTCTGCACCCGGCAACGACGCCAGTGGCGCCTAGGCTCCAACGCTTTCGCCAGTCGGCAAAGGGGACTGCCGCGGTTTGGTTGACTCGTTGATGTGCCCTGGGTTGCATGGAGTCGGTTTGCCTGACTTTTGGTCACGACGTCCCGTGAAGGAGCCGTGTCGATGCCCATGCGTTATTCCGAAGAGTTTCGGCGCAAAGTGCTCGATCTGGCGCCCGCCGGGCGCCCTATTGCCCAGATCGCTGCCGATCTGGATATCAGCGACCAAACCATCTACAGCTGGCCCCCCAGGAGCTCATCGACACCGGTCAGCTGCCCGGGCTCAACCGCGCCGAACTGGCCGAGCTCAGTGCGGCCAATAAACGCATCCGCGAGCTGGAGACCGAAGTTGCCGTCCTGAAAAGGTCTCGTGAGCTGCTGCGGGAGCCGAATGACCCGAGAGGCGATTCGCGGCCATAGCCACCATGGCCGCAGAAGGACTACCTGTGCAGGTCGCATGTCGGCTATTGGCGGTGACCGATTCGGGCTACTACGCGTGGCGGTCGCGGGCTCCATCGCCACGCGCGCTGCGCCAACGCCTAGCTGACCGATCAGATCCGGGCCGTGCACACCGCCTCACGGGGCACCTACGGTGCACGCAGGGTTCATAGCGAACTGACTCTCGGGTTGGGTCTGCAGGTCGGCCACAACCAGGTGCGGGTGCCACCGTGCGTGCAGCAGCGCGCGATGTGGGCGTGCATCAGCATGCGGGCTACAACTGGTTGCGGAACTCTGGGTTGACGATGCAGCGGGCGACGCCACGAAAGTACACCGCGGAGGACAAGGCCGAGTTTTTCCGACGGTTGGCGGCGAACCCGAACGTCTCCGCAGTGGCCAGGGAACTGGGGTTCACGCGGATCACGTGCTACTCGTGGGCCTATAAGGCGGGCATCCGCACCAGCGAGGCTCGGAAAGTCAATCCCCGAAAGGAGGAATTTCTGCGGCTTCGCGCGCAAGGCTTGACTCGCGCGCAGGCCAGGGCGCGCGTCGGAGCCGATGCTCGATCGGCAACGGATTAGGACAAGGGCATCACCATCATCAACCGTGGCCGGATCTATCCCGATGGCCGCATCGTGCGCTATCCGGAGCCGACACTGGTCGGCGTGATGGCAGAGCGCAGGATGCGAGCAATTGGCGGAAGTGTCGATCTGAACAAGGTGGTGAAGGTCATCGACGCTCGATATCTGAGCTTGGTGGAACGCGAACAGATCAAAAGACCTTCACCGCGCGGGATTTTCGATCCGGCGGATCGCGGCCGAACTACAACGCTCACCGTCGACGGTCAGCCGGGAGATTCGACGCAACACCATCTCGACACGGGGCTATCTGCCCCACACTGCCCACCGCCTCTCTGTTGCGCGTCGCGCCCGCCCGCGAGAAGTGAAGCTGGGCTGTGTGAGTTTGTTCGCATCGGACCTCGTCAACCACTTGCGTTGGAATCCGGGAAACCGCAGCCGCTTTAGACAGCACGAAGAATATATCGTCGCTGTCGCTGTCGCCTTGACAGAGCACGTATCTCTACCCAGCCCGGAGGCATGGCGACACAGCCCAACCGCCCAAGCCGAACGCCGGCCGGAAGGACCGAATGTCTACGGACTCAGCCCCAACGGTCGATAAGTGTTGTCCGCCAGGCGCGTATACAAACTCTCGAAGGGTGATGATCATCCGGTCCGGACTTCATTCAGGCGGGCGGTGCCAGCACTCGGCACCAGATCGTGCGGATCGTTTCGACGCTCGATTATGGTGACGACCCGGGCGAGCTGCTGCACGAGTTCGGCGACCGCCGTTCGACGCTGCGCTACCGCAGAAATGTTGGTCACCCAAACATCGGCGAAAATCTCAGCGACAGGCTGGCGTAGCGCGGTCGGACAGCCGTCACCGACGGCATTGCTGAAGAGATGAAGAACTTGGGCGCGGACCGTGTCTGCTTCTGCAGTGAAGGGACCGTGTACACAAAGATAGGGACGGATCAGTGCCTCGGCGAGTCGTGGTGACGAAGACAGTCGAATCGCCGCAGTCTCGAATACACGCAGGAGCCGCGCGTAACCGCCGGGGCAGGCGGCGAAATCCGGATAGATCGAGGTTTCGAAGTTAGACAGCCAACTCTGAAGGCACGCTAGCAAGAGGTCATCCTTTGAGGGGAAATGAAGATAAATGGTACTGGGCGCAATGCCTGCCGCTGCGGCAACCGCGCGGATCTGGCAGTGTTCATAACCGAAAGTCGCGAGTTGCATTGCGGCGGAAACTATTCGGTGGCGCCGCTCGACTCGTCCCTTTCCGAATTCTGGGGCTTGCGCGACTGACGTCGTTGGGGTACCCAGGTGCCGGGTCATGTTCAGCTCCTTCAGATCCGGATCTCCATGCCGCGAGCACATTAGGGACACTGCGCCCTATCAGATGCGCGCTGTCTCGTTCACCGGACACCGAGTGCAATACACCGTGACGCCAACGAGCTATTGCGTCACCACTAGCAGCCTGGGTGCGGACGTGCTCGGTGCGCTCAGGGGCCAGATACCGGTGGGTGGAAGAAGATTCCTTCGGCGCGCACCGAGATGCCTTGTGGTGGACCCAGGTGTCCGACGACGATTGTCTTGGCTCCTTCGACGCGATCGATATGTGCTTCGGCGTGCACCGGACCCAACGGGGTGCCCATCTCATAGCGCAGGGCAAGCGAACCCGTGACCGCGGGCTGGCCGGGTCGATGGGCGGCTGCGCCCAGGACGTGGTCGAGCAGCAGTGCGCAAACCCCGCCGTGAACATGCTCGGCAGGGCCTTCGTAGGCGGCGCCGAGTGTGACATCGGCCCAGACGCTGCCATCGGCTTTGTGGTAGACGACCAGGGGCGCGGCCAAGGCGTTGCGCATACCCGTGACGGCGTTGCCCCACGTCAGAATTCGGCCTTCGGGAGTCCGGGGGAGACCGAAGGACCCAGGAATCAATGTGTTGCTGAGCTCGTCGACTGCGTCGTCGATCTTGCGCTGCGCTGACGCGATGGTCGCTGGGCCGGTCTGGCTGCGGATGGTGACATCGACAAGCCGGCGCACGGAATTGGCGAGCGACGCATACAGCGCTTCTGTTGGCTTGGGGTCGTCGTCGCAGAGCATATTGGCTTACACCGCTGCCGGTTCAGCGCTCCGCCCGGCGAAACCTCCGTAATCGCCGCGGTAGAACAGCAACGGGCGGCCCGGGTGTGCCTTCAACGCGGTGACATGGGCAATGACGATGGTGTGGTCGCCGGCCCCGTGTTCGAATTCGAAGTCAGCTTCGATGGTGGCCAAGACGCCGCGAATCCCCGGGGCGCCGTTGGAGGCGGGACTCCATCGGACGGTGTCGAATTTGTCCTCGGACTTGCCGGCGAACCGGGCGCAGATAGCTTCCTGATCATCGGCGAGAATATTGATGCACATCCGCCCGGTGAGGCGAATCTTCGGCCAACTGGTCGAAGACAACGCAGGGCAGAACGATACGTATGGCGGATCCAGCGACACCGACGTCACCGATTGGCAAGTGAAGCCCAATGGCTGTTGGCCGTCGTGACCAGTGACGACGGCGATCCCGGTACAGAAGTGGCCGAGTACGTTGCGCATGTCGTGCGGCTCGGGTCGTGAACTGTGGGCTTCGATCTCTGCGGCGTGGTTCGGTCCCATCGGTGCCCTCCTGTTGTCTCCTGTCAGGATTGGCGAGTAACCGGGCGCCGCACAACACCACGTCCCAGCCAGCGGTTCATCAGTGTGGCGTGGCGACCTGGGTTGTTACCCTATCTGAATGGAGGATTCCGAGCCCGCAGGCAAGCTCGCTATGTCGGCGACCGGGTGGGCGCTACTCGGGATGTTGTCGTACGACACGGAACTGTCCGGGTACGACATCCGCAAGTGGATTCATTGGAGTATGCGCTACTACTACGGTAGCCCGGCTTTCAGCCAGATCTATTCCGAGCTCAAGAAGCTGGAGAAGATGGGTCTGCTGACGTCGCGTGTGGACGGCTCCGGTACGCGCAACCGACGCCTGTACAAAATCACTCAGACCGGCTCGGACGCAGTTACCCGATGGGCGCGGGACACACCGCTGGAACCACCGTCGCTGAAGCATCCGGCGATCTTGCGGGTAACCCTCGGTCATCTGAGCGATCCCGAGACGCTCAAGGCGATGCTGCACGATCACATCGCCTACGTTGACGAGATGCACCGCGACGCGGCCAAGGAAGCCCGTTGGGCCGCAGAGGATCCCTCGTGGGCCTACGCGAAGATTGCTTTAGAGTGGGCCGAACGTTATTACGCGTCCGAGCGTGAACTGACCTTGAAATTAATCAAGGATCTCGACGAGGCCCAGGCGAACTTCCCCAAAGTCGGTGAGGGCGCGAAGATTCCGTGGCCCGATCCGGAGTACTGGTATGAGATCGAGAAGAGAGCCGAAGCCGAAGACGCCGGCTGATCCTCTCGCCCCGCATTTTGAACGTGCTTGCAACGCTTATCTCATCGCGGCGTCGAGAGCCGCGATATACCCGTACACCAGACCTTGGGCGATCGTCGCTCCGGCGCCGGGATAGGTGTTCCCGAAAGCGTTGGCGGCCGAGTTACCAATGGCATACAGCCCGCTGATGACAGATCCGTCCTCACTCAGCACGCGGGCATGATCGTCAGCCAGCAGGCCGCCGCACGTACCGAGATCGCTGAGGACCATCTTGACCGCGTAGAACGGCCCTTTCACCATCGGACGAAGATTCGGGTTCGGGGTGATGGTGGGGTCGCCGTAATAACGGTCGTAGGCACTGCGGCCGCGCTCAAAGTCGGGATCCTCTCCGGCGAACGCGTGCTCGTTGAATCGGGTTACGGTACAGCAGAACTCATCGACCGGGACGTCCATCTTGTCTGCCAGTTCGCTGAACCCCTCTGCCCGCACAGCGATTCCGGCGTCAAACCATTTCTGCGGTATCGGCATACGGGGAAAGAGCTCGGCGGCAAAAACATAGCTGTTGCGGTACTGCTGATCGAACACGATCCACATGGACTCAATAGGTGTACCGGCACGTTCCAATTCCAGCACCCGTTGGCCGAAGCTCATGTAGTCGGCGGATTCGTTGGCGAACCTCCGCCCATGGTGGTCGACGATGAATGACCCTGGTAGTGAACGCTCGGCTAGCATGACTGCGGGTGCGGCTCCCGGCAGT
Organism: Mycobacterium sp. BMJ-28; assembly: GCF_054404835.1. Lineage (NCBI taxonomy): Bacteria > Bacillati > Actinomycetota > Actinomycetes > Mycobacteriales > Mycobacteriaceae > Mycobacterium > Mycobacterium sp. BMJ-28. Next base: position 2,076,227 of record NZ_CM136783.1, read on the forward strand.
GGCGCGACGGCCGGGAACCACCAGGACTGGTCCATCAACGCGATCGCCGCCCCGGCATTCTGGCCGAGGCGGATGGCGTCGCCGGTGTTGGACTCGGCGCCCAGGCTGAGGTTGGAGCCCAGCGATTCGGACTGGAACTTCCTTCGCATGGACATGTCGTGATCGAATCCGCCGGCTGCCAGCACCACACCGCGGCGGGCGGTGACCGTGTGCCTAGCGCCGTCGTGTTCGACGACAGCGCCGGTGACCTTGTCGTCGTCGCAGATCAACTCGTGGAGGGCAGAGTTCAGCCAGATCGGGATGCCCGCCCGGATTGCCCCGGCGAACAACCCCGCGGCCAGCGCTTGCCCACCGGCGGCATAGCGACGGCCGAGCAGCAAGCCGCCGACGCCTTGGGCGAGACGCTTGACGATGGTCGGAATACCTTTGCGCGGTACACGGCTCATCAGATTGAGCCAGCGGTAGTCTGCGCCGGTGGTCGGCATCGGGATGCTGACCTCCATCACGCCGGGTCGCAATGCGGATAGGTATTCACCGAGGATCGCGGTATCGAGGGGGCGGCATTCGCAGGTGCGCCCGGCGGCCGATCCACCCGCAGCTTCGGGGTGGTAGTCGGAGTAGTCCCTGGCCCAGAACAGCTTCATCGGGGTGGTGCGGAGCAGCATGTCTACCGTTGCCGAGAGGTGTTGTAGGTACGCAGTCGAGCGTGCCGGGGGAGCAGATCCGGCCACCACAGCGTCGAGGTAAGTCGCTGCCCGCTGAACAGGATCGGTTCCTCCGCACTGCTCGATGACAGGGCTGGCAGGCAACCACAGGGCGCCACCTGATCGTGCCGTCGAGCCGCCGACGAAGGCCGATTTCTCGACGACGAGTACTGACAGGCCCTGCTCCGAGGCTGCCAATGCAGCCGCCAGCCCAGTACCGGACCCGACGACCAGCAGGTCGACCTCGGTGTCGGTAATGGTCAGTCCGCTAGGGATGGTCTGGTGGCTAGAGGTGGTCACAGCGGCGACGATAAAGCCGTCACCGTCGGCCACAATTCCGCTGTCCTAGTCAGCGGAACGCGACCGCGTCACGCGGGGCCGGTCGCAGTTGAATCGGTTGAGCAGCCCTCGCACTCGATGATCGAAGGACGGACCGCAGATGACCACGCACGCCGAAGCCGGCGAGATCCGGCTGATCGAGGCCGGATCAGCACCCACCAGATTCGCCCGCGGATGGCACTGCCTGGGCTTGATCCGCGACTTCGGGGACGGACAACCACATCAGGTCAATGCTTTCGGGCAGAAGCTGGTGGTGTTCCGGGGCGAGGATGGCATGATCAACGTGCTCGACGGATATTGCCGGCACATGGGGGGCGATCTGTCCCAGGGCACCGTGAAGGGCAATCAGATCGCCTGCCCGTTCCATGATTGGCGCTGGGGCGGGGACGGCCGCTGCAAGTCGGTGCCCTACAGCAAACGCACGCCGCGATTGGCCCGGACGGCGTCCTGGCCGACATTGCAGCAGGACGGGATGCTGTTCGTGTGGAATGACGCGGAACGCAAGGCGCCCCCGGCCGATGTCACTATTCCGCACATCGAAGGTGCCACCAGCGACGGCTGGACTGACTGGCACTGGTACACGACTGTGGTGAATACGAACTGCCGCGAGATCATCGACAACGTCGTCGACATGGCGCACTTCTTCTACATCCATGGCTCCCTCCCAACATATTTCAAGAACATCTTCCAAGGTCACGTCGCGACCCAATACATGAAGAGCGCCGGCCGTCCAGACGTCGGCGACCCGGAAGGCTCGAAGATTTTGGGAACCACGTCTTTGGCGTCTTACCACGGTCCGTCCTTCATGATCGATGACCTGACCTATCATTACGCCGAATTCGACCAGCGCACCGTCCTGATCAACTGCCACTATCCGATCGACGCGAACTCCTTTGTGCTGCAGTACGGCATCGTCGTGGAAAAGAACACGTTCATGCCCGACGAAATGGCCACCCAGATGGCAATCGCCTTGGGCGATTTCGTGAAAATGGGCTTTGAACAAGATGTCGAAATCTGGCGCAACAAAACCCGGATCGACAATCCGCTGCTGGTCGAGGAGGACGGTCCGGTGTACCAGCTGCGACGCTGGTACGAACAGTTCTACGTCGATGCCGCCGGCGTGACGCCGGACATGGTCGACCGCTTCGAATTCGAGCTGGACACCACTCGTCCGACCGAAGCCTGGATGAAGGAAGTGGAAGCCAACCTCGCGGCTCGCGCGACCACGTCCGGGCCGGTGGGATGACCGTTCGCGCAGACAACCGCTTGGAGGACGCCCCGATGGTGCCGGTGAACTGTCGGCGCTGCGGGGTGGAAGTCCAAGCGCGCAAGAGCAGCTGGAACCAAACCAGCGTCCAGTGGACAGATCAGGCTTTGACACTGTGTGAAGAACGCTGTAGGGCAGAACAATTGGCCGCGCAAGCCGGCAGCAATCTGTTCCTGGCATGTTCGGCACTCACCGGATCGATTGTCGATGCCGTACGCGCCGGCATACTGCCGATGGTCGATGACGGTGGTCTCTGATGCGTCGCTGACTGCCGTTGGCGTATCGGGGATTTACTGAGCATGAGCCGGTCTCAGGGGCGCAACGATCATGCGCATTCCGGCTCGTAGCGCCGACCGCAGATTCGTAAAGTTGCCGTCCTCGACCCAGTGGATGTAGGCGTGCCGACAAGCCTGGATGACGAACTGCGCCGGTAGCTGCCGGATGAAGGGATCGGCACCGAGGTCGAACCGTGTGTCTAGGAAGTCCGTGATCGGTTCGACCAGGTCTTGACCCCAGTCCAGCCATCTCAGCCGGTACTGCGGATCGTTGATGACCAGCGCCATGAAGGTGCGGTCCATCTCAACGCGCCCGCGCCGGGGCACTTCGGTACTGAACGCCTCGACTAGGGTGTCTACGGCATCATCCTGTTCCTGGGCGTCGGCCAGGACCTGCACGCTCAGTGTGCCGAACTCACGGAACAGCGGCAGTATCACGTCTTCCTTGACCGGAAAGTGGCGGTGAAATGTGCGCGCCGCGATTCCCACGGCCGCACAGATTCGGTCCACGGTTGCCGATGTCGAACCTTCCGCCAAGAAGATGTCGCGGGCTGCGAGAGCGATGTCCAGCCGTAGCTCTTCGGCCCGACGCTCGGTCAGCGTCGCCGGTTTGCGCGGTGCGTTCACGTGGCGGCCCCCCCTGTTGAACAGCGCCTCTGATCCTATTGACCAGCGCATGGATCTTCGTCCCCGGCTCGTGTCTAACCTCCCGGTCATCGGGAATCCTGCAGTGATCATGGTTGCTCGGGCACTAGTTTCACGTCTGTCAGATTCTGCCATATGTGCTGAAACTGACACGACCATGGGCGGGGTGTCTCAGCCCAGCCCGCCGTCCAGCCAGTACATGGCCACCGCAGCTCACAAAGGAGAATCGATGACCGTCGATACCGAGGAACTGAACTACGACGACTACACCCACGAGTTCATGGGGAAGGTCGGAAATGTCCAGGACTTTTCACGCGACTTCCTGCTCGGCCTGGCGCGCGTGTTCGAGGACGTCTTGAACTTCATGCCGTATGCCCATGTCAAGATCTACTCGGAGAAGGTCGGCATCAATGCCGCCATGGACGTCGCCGCCGAGGTTTCGCGAGCGGGCATGCGCCAGGTGCTTCCGATGGGGCGCTATCTGGCCCCGCCGGGCTGGGATTGGAAGGACGCTCAATACCAGGCCATTCCCTTCGACGTGCAGACGGAGGACTTCACCAAACCAGCGTTGATCCGGCTGATCAAGACGTACTGGGATCAGTACCTCAAGGGCCACAACTACTTCATCGACCAGTGGACGAAGATCATCCCGGAAGAAGAAGTCTGGCTCGGCCTGCCCGATATGTATCAGTTGATCATCGACTATCAGTACCCGAAGCTGGCCAAGGTCTTCAAGATCGAGCCCGTGCATGTCGTCGACTTCCTCAAGCTCGCGGTCCTGAGTATTGACGGCACGTTGGGCTACGGCGGCGAGTACATTGTGTACAACCCCGACCACGTGGTCCTGAACATGCGCCGCTGCGAGGTGCTGCAGAAGTACACCGACGAAGGCCTCTACCCGCCGGCGAGGGCGTGGATGAACTGCACATTTGAACAACGCATCTCGGCTCCGTTCTTCCCGGGCTGCACCCTGGCCATCAACTTGCCGCCCAAGGACTTCAAATTCGCCCAAGGCGAGCCGTTCTGTGTGTGGACCTATACCCGGGGTGAGGAGAACCACGCCGCTGCGGCGGCCGCACCGGATCCGCGTGCCACCGCGATGGAGCGGATCCCGTTGATGGACGTAACAGTGTCGAAGTAGGCTGCGCTGCAACACTTCCTGGTCGACGATGCCCGCCAACCCTGAGCAGTTGGCGAGCGTCATCGACCAGGGCATGGCAAAGGAGCGCTGGCCGGAGTCGAGCGGCGAGAAAACTAACTCTCGAACACTTGCATGGTTCCGATGTAGGCGCGATTGGCTTTGATCCGCTCCACCAAGCACCAAGAACCATCAGAACGACGTCGCCACGTGTCCTGGTAGTCGCCGACCGTATAGAAGCGCGTCGACGGGTCATCGTGTGCATTCAGGTGTAGGTCGCGAACGTAGGCACGGCTGACGGCTGAATCTCCGGATACCTCGACCGCCACGTTCCCCAGCAAGTGTTGTGTGGTACCGCAACTTTCGAGGAAGCCGCGAATCATCCTGATGATTGCGTCGCTTCCGACCAACCGTCCGTTGCCGAAATCACCTTGAGCGTCGGAGGCGAGGATGTCAGCCATGGCCGCCCAGTCGCGATCGTCCATCGCTCTTGCGAAAGTGGTGAGGGCGCGCTCGATGTGTCGTTCATCGAGCAGCGTCCTTACTTGGCTGTCCAGCTGCACGACGCGATCCCTTTCAGAGCGAGTGACGGCCTCGTGGTGTTGGAAAGGGCCGCGACGGTTCGTTGTGATGTCAGTGGCGTCACCAAGACAGCGACTTCACGTCATCAGGCGTGTGCGCCGCCGTCGACCCGGATCTCGGTACCGGTGATGAATGCACCGTCGTCTGAGGCCACCAGCGCGATCACCGAGGCGACCGCGCTGGGATCGCCGAGGATTGCGTTCTCGGTGCCGTGCAGCAGCGGGGTCTGCTTCGCCCACAGCCCGAGGTCGTAACCTTCGGGCATCTTGTCCAGGGTGCTGTTGGCGAGCGCAGTCGACACTCCGCCCGGCTGGATGTTGACAGCCCGCAGGCCCTGCTTTGAGTATTCGAGCGCCAACGCGTGCGTGAAGCTCAAGATGCCGCCCTTGCTGGCCGCGTAGGCCGCCATGTAGGGATGGGCGAATGTGGCTGCGGTGGAGGTGAAATTCACCACGACACCCCGGCCGGAATCCAGCAATGCCGGCAATGCTTGCCGAGTCACGAGAAAGGTACCGGTGAGGTTGACCGCCAGAGTGCGATTCCAGTCGTCGAGCGTCGTTTCGTGGGTATGCGAACACGTTTGCATCGCAGCGACATTGACCAGCACCTCAAGGCCGCCGAGTTCAGACACGGCGGCGTCGACGCCGGCGACGACGCCGTCTTCACACGAGATATCGAGGACTGCAGTGGTGAGGCTCTTGGAGGTGCCGGCGAGTTCGGCGGCAGCCGCGGTGGCGGCAAGTCCGTCGGCCGAGATATCGAATGCGGCAACAGTTGCCCCTTCGTCGAGCAGGCGGGCCACGGTGGCCGCACCGATACCAGAGCCCGCGCCGGTGACGATGACGCGGCGGTCAGAGAAGCGTTCCATCGGAGTATTCCTCAATCTGTTCAGGCGAATTGGAATGCGCTCAAGGGAGCGGCGTCCGGGTAGCTCGACGGGCCGCCCAGGTCGTAGGCAGCGTTGAGCGCGCCGATGAACTGCGGGTCGTGAAGCGGTTCGCCCGGCACGTCGAGCTTGATACCCTTGCCGGCGAGATCATCGACCATCATGCCGATGGCACGCTCGATTGTGATGTCGGCGGACCCGTCCATGTTCTTCTTGAGCTCCTCGTAGTCTGTGAAGACCTCGGCCGACCAATGAACCAGGAATCGCAGCTCGTTGGTCTGGTGACGGGCGATGACCTTGTCGCCGTTCTTCAGCAGCCACTGGTTGCGATCAGCCGGATCACCGGTGAACACGGTGTCGAAGGTCAGTCCAGGCGGAATCTGTTGCTCCAGTGGGCCATTGGCTTCGCCGCGATGCACCATCATCTCGTTCTGCACCACGACGCCGCGGTTGTTGATCGGTGGCAGCACCCGTGCGGGCGTCTTCAGTGGGCCGTCCGGCCAGTAGGTGAACCCGGAGCTCTCATCCAGGGAAAACCAGGTGATCACCTGGGCCATCTTGACCAGGTAGTCGGCGAACAAGCCGGACTTGCCCATTACGCTGCACAGCCAGGTGGGGGCGTTCTCGTGACGTACGCCGCGGAAGCTGGGGGAGTCCAGGTGGCCGGGGTCGCGGTTGGCGCAGGGACCGTTGATGTTGAACAGCATGAGTTCTGGCTTGGCGTACTCGGCGTTCCAGTAGCTCTTCGCGTGTTCCACGAAGGTCGCGTTGTAGAAGCAATCATGCAGTTCGGGATACAGCGCCGCGCCGTAGTTGGCCAGGTAGCCGCGGAAGGTTGGGGTGAGGAACAGGTCCAAGGATGGGGTGAACCCTTCCGGGAAGGCGCCGCTCATTGTGGCCATCAGCTCATCCGCGGAGGCGAAGTGCTGGGCGATGATCAGGCTCCACGGCCCTTGCGTCCGAACGACGTCGAGGAGCCGCTGACGCTGATCGTCGGTGTAGACCTCGGTGATCTCGCGTGGCGGTGCGACGGGCCGTAGGACGTCGGATAGTTCACGGCGTCGCTCATCGGTCAGCATCGTTTTCTCCTTCGGTGGTGAGGTTGTCGATTGTGGGCAGCCCGACGGCTGCTGCCGCGGCGAACGTCCGTTCAACGGGACACCGGTTCGGTGGGGACGGGGTGGGAGAGCTTGGCGCGGAGCAAAGCGCCGGTTTCAGCCATGGCCAGACGGCCGCGGGCAGTTGTGTCCGAGCGCATCAGGAAGCCGTGATAGACACCGGGATAACGGGTGAACGTCGTGTGCACTCCGGCATTACGGAGACGGGCGGCGTAGCGTTCGCCCCAGTCGCGGATCGGATCACACTCACCGGTGACGACGATGGCCGCCGGCAGATCGCTGAGATCGGTGGCATACGCCGGGACCTGATAAGGGGAGTGTGGTGTACCTGCCCCGCGGTCGACCATTTCGTGCAAATAGGTGATGTCGTCATGGCTCAGCATGGGGGCGTCGGGCATCGACGTGATCGAGGGTGCGCCCATGTCACGGTCCAGGCCGGGATACAACAGCACCTGTGCGGCGATGGTTGGGCCATCGTGGTCACGCGCGGCCAAAGAGACTGCGGCAGCCAGCGATCCGCCTGCACTGTCCCCGACGACTGCCAGCCGGTCGGCATCGAGGCCGAGGTCATGAGCGTGTGCTGCGACCCATTCGGTCGCCGCGTACGCATCGTCGAATTGCGCCGGCGGTGGAGATTCCGGCGCGAGGCGGTAGTCGACGGCGGCGACCGCGGCGCCGCTGGCGTGGGCGAGTTCGCGGGCCAACGGCTCGAAGGAATGATTGGAGCCCATCACGAGTCCGCCGCCGTGGAAGTAGACCAACACCGGTGGGCGCGGTTGAGTGCTGGGCCGGTAGATGCGGACTGGAATCGGACCGGCAGGCCCGGGCGCGGTGAGGTCCTCTACAGCTGCCATGGAAGGCATTTTCGGGTGGGGTGCGGATTCGATCCCAGCCCGCACGGTCGCCAGGCCGCGGGTCCGCATCGGCGGCAGCTCGCCTATTGCGGCCACCCGTGCAGCGGCGTCGGGATCCAGTTGGGGCGGGCGCATGTCAGTTCTGAGCGGGATCGAAACGACGCCCGGTGGGTAGTCGCGGCGCTTCTTGGCTGCTCAGGACGCGGGCACGTTCAGACATGGCCGATCCGACGTAGTCGGGCTGGGTGAGTAGATAGAACCGGCCCTGCGCGGCCTGTTCGAAGACCACCTCGGCCGCGGACAGCGGATCCATGGCCTCGGCCTTGATATCGAGCATGGCGGTCCGTTGGGCTTCGGCTGCGCTGGTATCACCGGATTGCACGCCCCCGGCGGACTCGAAGATGTTGGACACCACCGCTCCGGGTAGCACGGCCTGCACGTGCAGGTGGTGATCGTGGCCGGCGGCCTGCACTTCGAGGCTCAGACACTCGGTCAACGCGAGGACGGCGTGCTTGCTCATGATGTAAGGCGCCTGCAGGGGAACAACGGCGACTCCACCGATCGAGGACAGATTCCACACCCAGGCCGGAGCTTCGGTGGCCATCATCTTGGGTAGGAACGCGCGGATGCCGTAGAACACGCCGCTGATGTTGACGTCCACCACGCGTTGCCAATTGCTGACGGGAGTGTCCCAGAGATAGCCGAACTGTTCGATACCGGCGTTGTTGACCAGCAGACGCACGTCCCCGAAGTCGCGGTAGACGGTGTCGGCGAGTGTTTGGACTGCATCAGGGTCGCGCACGTCGAACACCATGTCAATGGCGGAACCGCCAGCCGCGCAGAGCTCTTCACGGAGACTCACGATCGCCGCCGTGTCGACATCGACCAGAACGACAGTCATCCCCAACCGGCTGGCGTGCCGGGCCAGACCGGCGCCGATTCCCGCTCCGGCGCCGGTGATGACGGCAACCCCGCCACCGAATGCGTCCCGGGCGTTCACGCCGGCTGCGCGCTGGCGGAGGTCTTTGCGGTGTGCTCGGCGAACGAGATCGAGTCCTCAGCATCGAGCACCACTGTCATCGACGTGAACACCAGCTGTCCCCCGTCGTGGCGGATGCCGACATCGACCACTCCGCTGGACACGTCGAAGGGAACGTTGTTCGTGACCTGATTGACGTAGAGGTAGAAGCGGACTTTGGTGATATCGCCCTCGGTGCCCGTGCGGAAGATGTTGGTGGCGTGATGGCGCAGGGGATAAGGGTTTTCGTTGCGGTGGGTGGTGAGCCAGGTCAGCGTCTCGGGGCCACCGTTGAGTTCGGCGGCCAGCAGATGCTCGAAGGGACAGTTCCCGGAATCCGAGCGGCTGAGGTAGGTCATCTGGTCGTCGATGCGCACAGCCAGCTCATCGAAATGGCCTTGGTCGTAGTGGTACCAGAAGCCAGCGATGAATTCCTGTACCTCTGGCAGGGTGATCTCGTTACTCATGTCAGAAGTCAACCCTGGGTGTGGTTGGGGTTACACGGTCGTGACCGTTGAGCGGAACGTTCGTCGAGTTGCTTCCGCGCGATCGCTCACCGGTCCTCGGTGATCAACTGCCAGACACCGGACTGACCGGCTGCCATCGCAGCGGCGGCAACCTGGCCATCCCAGAAGCTGACCGATCCGGATTCCGAACGCCAGGCCAATGCGGCCCGGGTGTATTCGTGCAGCCGATGCTCGTGCGTCGTCCCGATCGCACCGTGGACTTGATGGCTGTTGCGGGTGATGACCGAGGCGGCATGGCCCGCGCAGGATCGAGCCGTGGCGATCTGAAAGTCCAGAACTTCGGAACTCCAGTCGGTTTCGATTGCCGTGTGCAGCGCGGCCTCGGTGGTGGCCCGGGCCAGTGCTGCCTCCGCCGCGGCGTCGGCGATGAGGTTCTGGATCGCCTGGAATCTGGCCAGCGGCCGCCCGAATTGCACCCGAGAACTCACATGCTCGATCGACATCTGTACGGCACGGTCCAGTGCGGCGCACACCTGCACGGCCCGCACCAGCGCTGATTTCTGCTTGAGTTGAATGACCAGGGCGGTCGGAACCAGATGCCCGATCAACGAGGTGGTGTCAACACTCACCGCGTCGCGTGGCTCGCCGATCAAATTGGTACCGCGGGTGAGCGCGAGCGAGGTGGTCTCGACCTCAGCGAGTTGATGACCGGAACCAGACGGCCACAGCACCAGGATGCGATCCACCTCGGCTGCCCACGGCACCGGTGCCCCGGCCCGACCCGGACCGGGCAGCAGGCATACCGCGCGCACCGCATCGTCGACGGATTGTCCGGTACCGGCCTGCCAGAGCCAGCACGCCAATAGATCGTGTTCGGCGAGCGGGAGCCGCACGCCGTGACGTACGGCGGACTCGAGCAATTCGGATGCCTCGCGCCAACTCGCGCCGCTGCCCCCGAATTCCTCGGGGCCGGTGAGCCGCACCAGGCCGAGTTCGGCGAGGCGCCGCCACAGCACGCGGTCGAGCCCGATGCGTTCCCCTGGGGTGCGCTGGACGTTGCGTTCGCGGTACTCGGCGAAGACACCGTCCATCATGGCTTTCAGGTCGGCGTCCACCGCCGGCGTGGCGATCGGTGTGTCGGTGGTGTTCATCGCATGCCCAATCCCCGCGCGATGACACCGCGTAGTACCTCGTTGGTCCCGCCCCGCAAGGTGAAACCGGGACGTTGGTCGACGGCTGATCGGACCAGATCGGCCCACTGCTGAGGATGCGCGGTGTCGTCCCCCGTGCGCAGATCGGCGAAGTCGGCGATATCTCCTTCGACGGTGGTGCCGAGGACCTTCACCACGGCGGCGGGCACGTCGGCGGTGTCACCGCGTTGCAGCGACCCCGCCACGGCGGTGGACATGTGATGAAGACCCGCCACCCGCGCGACCAGCCTGCCCAATTCTCGGTCCACCGAACCACGTTCGACGGATTGCTCGACGGCGCGGGCCAGCAGCGGAAAGGTGGACAGGAACCGTTCCGGGCCGCTGCGTTCGAAGCTCAGTTCCGAGGTGACCTGTGTCCAGCCTTGCCCCATCTGTCCGAACACCCTGGCGTCGGGGACGAGCACCTCGTCCAGGACGACTTCATTGAAATGGTGTGCACGGTTCATGGCGATGATCGGGCGGATCTCGACACCCGGCGCACGCAGATCGACGATGAACTGACTGAGTCCGGCGTGCCGGTGTGCCGGGTCGACCGCGCTGGTACGGGCCAGCACGATGAACGCGTGTGCTCGGTGCGCCCCCGAAGTCCACACTTTGGTGCCGGTCAGCGACCAGCCGCCCTCGACGGGTACCGCGCGGGTGCGCACACTGGCCAGATCCGACCCGGAATCGGGCTCGCTCATGCCGATGCCGAAGAAGCATTCGCCACGCACGATGCGCGGCAGGAACGTCGACTTCTGCTCTTCTGTACCGTATTTGAGCAGTGACGGCACAATCTGACGGTCGGCGATCCAGTGCGCGGCCACCGGGGCGCCCCCGGCCAGCAATTCCTCGGTCACCACAAAGCGCTCGTGAAACGACCGGCCGTGCCCGCCATAGCATTCCGGCACGGTCAGGCCCAGCCAGCCTCGAGCGGCGAGCGCCCTGGTGAAGTCTTCGTCCCAGCCGGTGAGCCAGCCGTCGACGGAGGGTGTGAACGCACCCGCCGTCAACTGATCGGCAAGGAACGCACGGACTTCGGCCCGCAGTTCGGGTGCGGTGCCAATCGTGCCCGCCGGGGGGACCAACCTGGTCTGCACCGTCTTCACGCGGTTCTCCACTTCGCGATGCGCTGCATGTGTTCGGCGTCGTGGTGGGCAAGTGGCTGCATGGCCGCGGCCATGGACAGCGTGGATTCCAGCGAACCAGTCCTGGACTCCTGCAGCAGCCGCTTGGCCATCCGCAGCGCATGAGGGGGATTGGCCGCGATCCGGTCGGCCAGTGCGCGGGCTTGCGTGAGGAGGTCTTCGTGCAGCACTACTCGGTTGACCAAACCCCACTCCAGTGCGGTGGCCGCATCGACGCGCTCGCCGGTGAACGTCATCTCGGCGGCGCGGGCGTACCCGATGGCCGACGGCAGGAACCAGGTGCCGCCGTCGCCGGGAATCAGACCCAGCTGCACGAAGCTTTCCGCGAACGAGGCTCGTTCGGAGGCGATGCGGATGTCACACATCATGGCCAGATCGCATCCGGCGCCGATGGCGGCCCCGTTGACCGCCGCGATGAGCGGCACTTCCAAGCGGGCCAACGCGCGCGGAATCCGCTGGATGCCGTCGATGTAGGCGCGACGCTGGTCGATGGCATCCAGGCCGAACATGCCTGAACGATCAGCCATCTCTTTGACATTGCCCCCGGCGGAGAAGATCTTTCCGGCACCGGTCAGGATGATCGCCCGAACCCGGTTGTCCTGGTTGGCTGCATCGACCTGTGCTTCGAACGAGGCGATGACGTCACTGTCGGTGATGGCGTTGCCGACATCGGGGCGGTTGATGGTCCAGAGTTGGACCGCTCCGTCGGTACTGGCGTCCAGCGGTGAATTCACCCGCGCTCCTTGAGCTGAAGGGACTTGGTCTGCAGGTATTCCTCAAAGCCGAAGCGGCCCAGCTCGCGGCCGATACCGGATTTCTTGTAGCCGCCGAACGGGGCCGCGGGGTTGTAGGCGCCGCCGTTGATGTCCAGTTGGCCCGTTTGGACGTGGCGGGCGAATGCGATCGCGGTGTCGTCGTCGGCCGCCCACACCGCACCGGATAGCCCATACTGGGTGCCGTTGGCAATGCGCAGCGCGTCGTCGTGGTCGGCGTAGGGGATGACAGCCAACACCGGACCGAACACCTCCTCCTGGCCGAGCTCGGAGTCGGGATCGACATCGGCAAAAACGGTAGGCGCCAGAAAGAATCCGCGCGCATGGAGGGCATCGGCGCCGCCAACGAGCAGACGTGCCCCGTCGCGTTGGGCCCGCTCGATGAAGCCCCGCACGGTATCGAACTGGGACCGTGACGCCGACGGCCCGATCCGGGTGCTCGGATCCCACGGGTCGCCGACGGTGAATCGGGCGACGGCGGATTCGATCAAATCGAGTGCCTCACCGTAACGGGACTGCGGTACCAGCATTCTGGTCCAGGCCATGCACGTCTGGCCACCGTTGAGAAACGCGTTACCGACACCCACCCTCACCGCGACGGCCAAGTCGGCGCCGTCGAGGATGACGTTGGCCGACTTGCCCCCCAGCTCCAGTGCGACCTTCTTGACCGACTGGCCGGCCAGTTCGCCGACCCGCGTCCCGACCCCGGTTGACCCGGTGAATGATACGAAGTCGACATCGGGATGCGCCGCCAGGTGTTCACCGATGACCCGTCCTGGGCCGGAGACGATGTTGATCACCCCGGGCGGCAAGCCGGCATCCCGGCACGCCTCGACAAACTCGAACACCGACAATGGCGCCTCATTGCTGGGCTTGAGCACGACGGTGCAACCGGCGGCGATGGCCGGCAACACCTTGGCGACCACCTGATACAGCGGATAGTTCCACGGGGTGATGGCCGCGACGACACCATACGGTTCGCGCAGTATCAGCGAGTTGCCGATGCGCTCTTCGAAAGCGAAGGTGTCGACGACATCTGCCAACCCGTTGGCCACTGCCAGCGGCACCTGGGTTTGCACCGTCTGCGCGATGCGCACCGGGGCACCCATCTCGGCGGTGATGAGGTGGGCGATGGCGGGCAGGCGCTTTTCCATCGCGTCGATGACCCGCCGCAACCGGTCTCGGCGTTCGGTGACGGTGATCGCGGGGTCGAAGGCACGCCGGGCGGCGGCGACCGCGGCATCGACGTCTGCGGTGCCGCCGTCGGGCACATACCCGATCACCTTCTCGGTGGCCGGGTCGATCACTTCGACGACACCGTTGCCGCCGCTGCCGACCGGTGTCACCCACTGGCCGTCGATGAACAGCGTGGAGCGTTCGAATTGGGGCATGGTCTTCCTTCGCGGTCTTACGGAGCGATGCTGGCGCGTACGTCGCGCTTGCCGTCAGCGGCGGCGAAGGCCGCACTGATGTCGTCGAGTGGATAGGACGCCGCGGCCAGGCGATCAAACGGAAGCTGATGCTGGTGGCTGTCCAAGAAGGTCAAAGCCCGCGACAACACCGCCGGGTCGTACAAGGAAACTCCCACCATTGTCTTGTTGCTGAACACGAAGCGGGACGGGTCGAATGCGAAGGTCTGTCCGACATTGATATTGCCGATTTCGGCGTAGCGGCCGAACTGTGCAAGCATCTGCAGGCCCTCGTCGATCGCCGAGGGGTGACCCACCACTTCGACGACGACATCGGCGCCCTGGCCGTCGGTCAGCTTGCGCACCGCTTTGACGCGATCTTTGGGCGTCGCAACCTCGTTGAGGTCGATGACTGCGTCAGCGCCGAACGCCGTGGCCAACTCCAACCGTTCTGGCACTGCGTCGATGGCGATGACGTTGACGGCGCCGCGCGCCTTGGCGACGGCAACCGCGTACAGTCCCAGTGCTCCCGCACCCTGGACAACCACATGCTCACCGAGCTGCAGAGCGACGCGCTCCAAACCGTACATCACTTGTGACAAAGCACAATTGGCTCCTGCGGCGATCTCATCGTTCACGCTGTCGGGAACGGTGTAGAGGACCGCGCCGGCCGGTAGCACGTAGTAGTCGCCGTACCCGCCTACGAAGTAGGGCGGCTCATCGGCGCGGCCCAGCATCGCCATTTTCAGGTTCAGGCAGGCGTTGCGACGTCCGGCCAGACAGTTCCGGCAGGTGTGACAGCTGTAGAAGTAGGGAAAGACGACCCGGGTGCCTTCGCGAAGGGGCCTACCGTTGGAGTCGGTGGCAACCCCATCGCCGAGACTCTGGACGGCGCCTACCATCTCGTGGCCGAGCACGGTGGGAAGCTGTCCGCCCAAGCCCCGGGTGGCGAAGGCGCCGTGCCAGGCGTGCACATCCGATCCGCAGATATTGGCCCGTAAGACGCGGATCAGGATTTCACCGGGTCCGATTTCGGGAAGGGTGACCGTCTCGATGCGAAACGGCTGGCCTGGCTCGTCGAACCGCGCGATGCGGCCTGTCCATGGACCGTTGTGCACGTGAATTCCCTTCATTTTCTGGTGTACTCGAGGCCGAATTGCTCACGCAGGTCGCGTTTGAGCAATTTGCCACTGGGGTTCTTCGGCAGTGAGTCGATGAAGAACACCTGTTTAGGTGTTTTGAAGCCGGCGAGGTACTCGCGGCAGTGTTCGAGCACGTCGTCCTCGGTGACGACGGCGCCAGTGCGGACTACGACGGCAGCGACCACGGCTTCCACCCACACCGGATGGGCGATGCCGAAAACGGCTACTTCTTCGATACCGCTGTGCCGGTACAACACTTCTTCCACTTCGCGGCTGGCGACGTTCTCGCCACCAGTCTTTATCATGTCCTTCTTGCGGTCCACCACGTGCAGAAGGCCGTGGTCGTCGTAGAAGCCGAGATCGCCGGAGTGAAACCAGCCGCCCGCGAACGCCTGGGCGGTTTTGTCGTCGTCATCGAGGTAACCGAGCATCAGATGCGGGCTGCGGTGCGCGATCTCGCCGACGGTTCCGGGTGCCGCGGGGGCATCGCGCCCGTCGAGGATGACCGTCTCGACGTTGACCACCGGCCGTCCCGCGGACCCGGCGTGGGTGTCCTGTTCGTCGGGGCCCAACGCTGAGGCGAGCGGAGCCATCTCGGTTTGTCCGTAAAAGTTCCACAATCGCAGATTCGGCAGTCGCTGCCGCATCTCGTGCAGAATTTCGGTGGGCATCGGGGAGGCGCCGTAATAGCCTTTGCGCAGAGTGGACAGATCTACTTCGTCGAAGGTCGGGCTGCGGAGCAGACTGATCCATACCGTTGGTGGCGCAAAGTAATTGGTGACGCCGTAGCGTTCGATGGTGCGTAGCACTAGATCGGGTTCGGGCCGCGGGACGATGATGCTGGTGGCTCCCAGGTAGATATCGGTGGCCAGAAAGTTGTCCAGTTGAGCGCAGTGATACAGCGGTAGCGAGTGGACTTCGACGTCGTCGCCGGACATCGAACCGGCAACGATCGTGCTGACGTATTGCGCCATCAGGCTGCGGCTGCTGTGCATCACGCCTTTGGGCCGCGACTCGGTACCGCTGGTGTACATGATCCGCACAAGTTGGTCATCATCGAAGTGGCAATCGGGAACGGCAGCGCTGGTGGCCAGCCAGTGGTCGAAATCATCCCAGCCGCTGGGGATTTCTTGGCCGGCGGGCATCACGGCCACCTTGGCGGTCACCGATGAGCCGTGCGCCATCGCCTTCTCGGCGACGGCGAGCAGATCGGCCTCGACGATGAAGCCCGTGCACCGGCTATGGCTGAGGATGAAGGAGACCTCCTCGGGTTTGAGCATGAAGTTGATCGGGACCAACACCACGCCGGCGCGGGCGGTGGCGAACGCCAACACTGCGTATTGCCAACAGTTACGCGAGAGCAGTGCCACGCGATCACCTGGGTGCAGCCCGCGCTCGTGCAGCGCCGCTGCGGTGCGATCAACCGCCTCGTCGAATTCGGCGAAACTGAGCACCACGTCGCCGTCGATGACGGCGATCTTATCCGGCTGCTTGCGTGCCGAGCGGCGGGGAATATCGGCGATGCTGTGACTTCGAGCCCGGGCGAGGAGCGCGGGGAGGTCGTCAGATGGCATGAGGCGAAGAGTAGGCATTGCTTCGTGGGCTGCGGTGGTTCGTCTCCCGCTCAGTAGACAGGGCGGGGGCTAGTGCCGGAATCTCCTTCGATACTCGTTCCCATGACCGCCACCACCGAACCCTCGCCACTTGCGGATCGTGCCCACGTCGAAGAACTGCGTGCGCACCTCCTGGAGGCGGACCCCGGTGTGTTGGTCGCCGTGCTGGCTCAGATGACCGGTGACGCTTCGGTGATTGATCGGTATGCCGCGAAGCTCACTTACGTCCCCGATCCACCCGAGCGGGCCGGCAGGACCAGCGCCAAGACCGCCGCGGGACTGGCTGACGAGATCATTGCCGCCCTCGACAAGCCGCGCCCCGCGGGTGCGTACGCGGCTGACGACCGGGACTTCTTCGCCCGGCTGCTGCCCATCGCACTGGGTGGCGAAGTCCCCGACGAGCAGGTGGATCTCCTGTTCGAACAGGGTGGCTTCCGGCCGTCCCAGCCCACGCTTCCGCGTACCACGCCGATTCCACCGTCCACCACCATGGTGATCATCGGCGCCGGTATCGCCGGAATCGCGGTGGCTCTGGAGGCCGCCGAAGAGGGAGTGCACTTCGAGATCTTCGATCGCAACGAGGAAGTCGGCGGTACCTGGCTGACCACCACCTATCCCGGGATCGGAGTGGACACACCGGCCGCCTACTACTCGTTGTCGCGTGAGGTGAACCCGGCGTGGTCCAACTACTATCCGCAGGGCGCGGAATACCAGTCTTATCTGGTGGCACTGGCCGACAAGTACGACCTGCGCCGCCATATCCGGTTCGGCACAGAGGTCGAGAAGCTGTGGTGGGACGAGGACCGCCAGCAGTGGCAGATCCACTCCCGCACGGCAGACGGGACGCACAGCGTCGACCACGCCAGCATCGTGGTCACCGCCGCCGGCTACCTGAACCGTCCACGCTTTCCCGACCTGAAAGGGCGGGAAAGCTTTGCGGGCCGCAGTATTCACTCCGCGCAGTGGGATCCAACCCTGGACCTGACAGGCAAGAAGGTCGCGGTCATCGGTGCCGGCTGCACAGCCGTGCAGATCATCGATGCCTGTGTTGAAGAGGTCGAACACCTGACGGTGTTTCAGCGCCAGCCGCATTGGGTGGCTCCGCGCAAACGACTGTCTGACGAAGTTCCCGACCATCGCCGGTACTTGGGCAGGGTCCTTCCATACTACGCCAAATGGCATCGTCTCAAGTCGTACTGGGGCACCGCGGATAACAACTACCCGATAATTCTGCGAGATCCGGAGTGGTCCAAGACGCACCTGTCAATCTCGCCGGCCAATGATGTGCTGCTGCAGATGTGCCTGGAGTACATCGACCGGACCTTCGGCGCGGGAACCGAATTGGCGCGCAAGGTCACCCCGGACTTCGCGCCGTACGGCAAGCGCATCATTCGTGACCCGGGTGGCTATTACGCCGCGCTGACCCGCGATCATGTCGATGTGGAAGCCAGCGAACCCGCAGAGGTGAACGCCGCCGGCATCCTGACCGCCGATGGCCGCCAGATCGATCTGGACGTCATCATCTATGCCACCGGTTATCACCTGGACTTCTTGTCTACAGTCGATATCCAGGGTCGCGACGGCGCCACTTTGGCCCAGGTGTGGGGGGATAGCCCGCGCGCCTATCGCGGCGGTACCGTGCCGGGGTTCCCGAACCTGTTCATCACTTCGGCGCCCAACTACAGTCCCGGACACGGCGCGGGTGCCAACTTCTCGATGGAGTTGCTCGCGCACTACATCATGGAGTGCCTGCAGCTGATGGCGTTGCGTGGCGTCACGACGATGGAAGTCACGCAGCGTGCTTTCGAGAAGTATGTGGCTGGTATCGACGAAGCCATGCAGGGCACGGTCTGGTGCCATACCCCGAACGCCCACACCTACTACCGGTCCGGGTCAGGTCGGGTGGTGGTGGCGACACCGTATCGGCTGGTCGACTTGTGGCAACAGCATCGTGCCCCCGTCGAAGAGGATTACCTCCTCCGATGAGCCAGACGTTATCTGGCAGAACGGCGTTGGTGACCGGAAGTAGCCGCGGGATCGGGCGGGCGATCGCACAGCGACTGGCCACAGAGGGTGCCACCGTGGCGGTCACCGCGCGCGCCCACATGCCCTCGGTATCGACGCGCGCCGGCATCAGCGAGGCGATCCCGGGCACCATCGAAGAGACCATCGCCCTGATCGAGGGTGCGGGCGGGCACGCCTTCGGGGTGGCCGCCGACCTGGAAGACGGCGATGCCCGTGACGCGCTGGTCCAGTCCGTCGTCGAGCGCACCGGACGTATAGACATCGTGGTCAACAACGCGGGTTTCGCCGACTACGCGACCGTCGAAGACATGCCGATGGACACGTTCGACCGCACCGTCGAGCACTATCTGAAGACACCCTTCGCCTTGACGAAAGCCGCTGTGCCGCACATGCGTAACCAGGGTGGAGGCTGGGTTGTCAACATCGGCTCGGTTACCGGGGTGGCCCCGGTGCGGCCCTACCGGGACTACAACAAGACCGCCGGAGACGTGATCTACGCCTCCTGCAAGGCAGCCCTGCATCGATTCACCCAAGGCGTGGCAGCTGAGCTGATCGACGACAACATCGCCGTCAACTGCGTCGGGCCTTCGACTGCAGTGCGTACCCCGGGGGCGGCCTCGCTCATCCCGGACAGCTTTCCGACCGAACCCGTGGAGTATCTGGCTGAAACGGTGCTTGCGATGTGTCACCTGCCTGCCGCCGAACGTAGTGGCCTGGTGGCGTTCAGCTTGCACTATCCGTGGTCACAACACCTGACGGTGCGCTCGCTGGACGGCCGGGAGGTAATGCCGCGGTTGCAACCACCCCCGACGGCCAATCCGAACATCTTGCCGGCAGGTCTGTGAGCAAGCGCCCGTTCAGAGCAATGGATTGGCGAGTGCGCAGAAGCTGTGGCAGACCCGGTCACGGACGATGACGTCGGTGGTTTCGGGGTCGAACCAACGATCGACGACCGCCCAATGAATCGGATGCATCAAGTAGGGCCCCATCAGCCCGGCGACGTCGGTGAACTCCTGCTCGAAAACGTGTGTCCAGTCGCTGGTTCCGATCGCGTGCTCGACTCGGCTCAACTGCCAGGCCGCGATCGTCGAGACGTAGCGCGGCATCATGGCCAGCTCGCGCTCGAAGGCGGCGACCGTGTCTACCTCCGTCCCGGGTGATACGCGAAGCAGCAGCGTGCGGTACACGGTGCCTGCACCGCGGCGCAACGGCGTTCCTTGGTACGTCGCGCCATTCACGTGCCTGATCCCCGGATCATCGAGAGTGTCATCGAAATTGCTTTGCTGCCAAGCTTCCTGGTCGGGGAATCGCAGGTGAACGAGGATGTCGCCGCCATTTCGTGAGCCGGGCAAGGTGGGCTGAACAAGTGCTTTCAGCGCTCCGCTGCGCTCGGCGGCCTCGCGCAGGGCGCCCAGGACGCGGCCCTGGTCTGATTCGGTGACATCGATCAGTCGCGTTATACCTAGCGTGCCCGCCGTACCCGCGATGGCCGGCTCCACCGTCGAGACAACCTTGGTATCAACGTCATCGGCGGCCGAGGTGACGCTGCGATTTCGTTCGACGACAAGATCGGCGATAGTGGCCCACCAATGCCTCACGGCCGGGTCGGGCCGGGCTTGCCAAGTCATCTGCCACCACGCCTGTGCGTTGGGTAACGACCAGGTGATCGTGACGACGTTGGGTCGATCGTCGAACCAGATGGGAGGACTGACGAGCACGTCACGCAAGGTCATCCCGCGTTCGCGTGCACCAGGGGCGTACTCGGCCAGGTAGTTGTCGATGAACTCCTGGGCGCAGCCCGCAGCGGTGATCACCCGGTCGACGACGAACACCTCGGCCATGGACGCGAGGCTACGGAGTTCCGCAGCTGCGGCGGCGATGCACTCCCGGCCATCGGGAGACCACCGTTGACCGCAGCGGGTAGCAACGCGAGGGTGATGCGATGATCGATCCGTTCAGCCCAGCCCGGCTAGGACCAGTAACCCTGCGCAATCGGGTGATCAAAGCCGCTACCTCCGAGGGCCGATCACCCGACGGCATGGTCACCGACGACCTGATCGCATTTCACCGGGTCTTCGCTGAGGGTGGCGTTGGCATGACCACCGTTGCGTACTGTTGCGTCTCACCGCAGGCGGCAAGCGCTCCCGGTCAGATCGTGATGAGCGTTGCTGCGTTGCCGGGTCTTCGCAAATTGACCGATTCGGTGCACCGGGCGGGGGCCGCGATATCCGCGCAACTCGGACATGCGGGGGTGGTGGCGCCTCGCAAGCTCACCGGTGTCACCGCCGTGGCGCCCAGCAGATTCGTTAACCCGACCTCGATGGCGTACTGCCGGGCGCTCAGCGTATCGGAGATCCGCTCAGTGATCGAGCAGTTCGGGTCCGCCGCGAAGGTCGCCGTCAATGCCGGATTCGACGCCATCGAGCTGCATTTCGGGCACCTCTACCTGCCCAGCTCGTTCCTGAGCCCGCTGATCAATCGCCGCAAGGACGACTACGGCGGATCGATCGACAACCGGTCGCGGCTGGTGCGTGAGATCGCCGCGCATGTGCGTACGGTGGTGGGCGAACAAATTGCAGTCATCGCCAAACTCGACATGGATGATGGGCTTCCGGGCAGCATCTGGATCGATGAGGCGTTGCGGACGGCGCAGCTGCTCGATACCGATGCCACCCTGGATGCGTTGGAGCTGACTCAGGGTTCCTCGGTGTAC
Source organism: Mycobacterium sp. BMJ-28 (assembly GCF_054404835.1). Classification (NCBI taxonomy): domain Bacteria; kingdom Bacillati; phylum Actinomycetota; class Actinomycetes; order Mycobacteriales; family Mycobacteriaceae; genus Mycobacterium; species Mycobacterium sp. BMJ-28. The sequence continues at coordinate 2,097,533 of NZ_CM136783.1, forward strand.
AAACCGATGTACCTGTTTCGCGGCGATGTACCGGTCAAGGAGTTCGCGACTGTGATGCCGCCGGCGTTGCGCCCTGCGATCAGGCTGATCGGCAAGCGGGCGATGGGTGTCTATCCCTATCAGGATCTCTACATGCTGGAGGCGGCACGACAGTTCGTGCCGTTGATGCGTAACACCAAACTCATTTTGCTGGGCGGTATCACGGATCGCGAGCATCTGGACACCGGGTTGCGGGAAGGCTTCGACTTCTTCGCCATGGGCAGGGCACTGCTGCGTGAGCCAGACCGCGTCAACGCCATGATCGCCGAGCCCGGCTCACACAGTCGCTGCACGCACAACAACAAGTGCATGGTGACCGTGTTCAGCCGTACCCATTGCGTGCTCGATCCTGACCAGCGTTTCGGGACGACCAGCACGCTGCTGCAGCCAGACGCTTCGTCAGCTGCAGAGCAGCTCACCTAACGCCTGACTGGCTTGCCGACGGGCGCGTTGGGCGATGTCGAACTTCGGCATCGTCATGAACCCGTGGATGCCACCTTCGAAGGTGCACCGTACCGTTGGCACCCCAGCAGCCTCCAGGCCGTCGGCGTAGGCAATACCTTCGTCGCGTAACGGGTCGTGACCGGCAAGGACGACGACCGCAGGCGGCAGCCCACTGAGGTCAGCCTGCAGCGGGGACGCGTACGGGTGGCGCCGGTCGCTGACAACGGGAACGTATTGGTCCCAATACCACTGCAGTGCATGGCGCGGGTTGTAGAAGCCTCTGCCGAACAATCGATACGAGGTCGTATCGAAATCAGCGGCGATCAACGGGTAGAGCAGCAGCTGCGCAGCCAGGGCCGGACCGCCCCGGTCGCGCGCCATCAGGGCGACCACTGCGGCAAGATTGCCGCCGGCACTGTCACCCCCCACCGTCATCTGCGATGGGTCGGCGCCGAATTCGGCGGCGTGCTCGGCCGCCCAGCAGGTGGCCGCGTAGAGGTCCTCAGCCGCGGTGGGCCAGCGGTGTTCGGGGGCCAGCCGGTAATCTACCGAGATCACCACCGCCGGAGTCAGATTGGCGAAACTGCGGCACAAACCATCATGGCTTTCCAGATCGCAGAACACCCACCCGCCGCCGTGGGCGAAGACAACGATCGGTAGCGGTCCACCAGTCTCAGGCCGGTAGACCCGGACATCGATCCTGCCGTTGTCGGTCGGGACCTGGAAATCCTGAACTGAGGCAACCGGTTCGGGCCGCGAGGCAGCCACGAAGCGGCCATGGATCGCGGCGCGGGCCTCAGCGCCGGTCATCGTGTGCACGGGTGGGAAACCCGAATCGAGGACTTCGATCATGCCGCCGATCTGAGCATCGAGTGTCATGCCGGCAAGAGGGCGGCCGAGGGACGCGGCGCGCCGTGGCCGCCCCTCAACGGCCGTAACGGCTGCAAGGTGGGTGCCACCCGGTCCAGGCCGTCTTCAGCGTTGCGCCAGATGCCCATCGCGGTCATCCGGACCGGAGCGGCCATCTTCTGATCGAAGTTCATCCGGCTCATGGGCCCGCACACCGACACCGCCGCGACGGCGGCTCCGGCCGTGCCGATGGGCGCTGCTACACAGCCGAAACCGGGCAGGGACTCTTCGCGTTCGAAGGCGATGCCATGGGCACGGACCTTCGCCAGTTCGGCGGCCAGCTGCTGACCGGTGGCGATCGAGAACCGGGTCATCCGCGAGTCCAGATCGACTTCCGCGGAAGGATTGTCGGCCAGGATCGCTTTGCCGACCGCCGTGCAGTGCGCGGGCTGGCGTCCCCCGACACGGGTAGGGATGGCAGTGACCATCTGGCCGCCGATCTTCTCCAGATACACCACATCGGAGCCATCTAGGACGGCGAGATGGACCACCAGTCCGGTGGCGCGGTGCAGATCCCGCAACAAGGGGATCGCCGCGCGATGGATGCGGTCCTGATGCACCGCAAGTGAACCCAACTCCACCAGACGCATACCCAACTCGTAATCGCGGCCATCGCGACGCAACCACCGCAAATGGACCAGGCGTTCGAGCATGCGGTGCGCGGAGGACCGGGGCAGCCCGGTACGGCGGACGATCTGAGCCAGGGTAAGACGCCCCGGCCCGTCAAACGCGTCCAGGACGAGGGAAATCCGGTCGATGACCGCGCTGGGCGTCTCGCCGGCCTTGTCGACAGTCACGGTCATAAGGATCTCCCATCAGTTACATGCCTGAACGGCATATGACTATTAGTCATATAGCTGTTTGTAGCACAGGATTGTGCCGGTTGTCACATAAATCAGAGAAGGCGCTCCAGACATGAGAAGAACCCCCGCCGCGGGGCGGCAGGGGTCCTTTGACAGCGGTGTGGGGCGGTGACGTGGTGTTATTCGATGGCAGCGGCGTGGCCGGCTCGGCGACCGTAGAAGCTTCCGTCACCTAACGACACCCCGCTGGCGTAGCCCCACGCAGCCAGCCCCGCGGTGCAGCGGCCGGCGGCGAAAAGTCCAGGGATCGGCGCACCGCTCACGTGGAGCACCTCGGCATCGAGGGTGGTGTGTAGGCCGCCGAGGGTGAAGCCGCCGGTGGACTCCCGCAAATCGATGGCGCCGATCGGCGAGCCGATAGGACGCAGCCATTGGCACTTCTTGTGCAGCAGCGAGTCCTCGCCGCGTGCAGCTCCATCGTTGTAGGCGGCGACGGTGGCTTGAAGCGAGCCTGTCGGTAGGCCGATTTCGGCTTCCAATTCGGCGACCGTCTCGCAGACCCAGTTCGGTGGTCGCATCATCAGCAGCGGCGACAAGGAGGCCTGCGCTTCCTGCTGGGCGGTGTCGTCGAGGATGAGGTACGCGGTGTTGTTCTGGTAGTACAGCGTGTGTTGACCGGCCCGTCCAGGGTAGGTGTCCTCGGCGACATAGCGTTGGCCATGTTCGTTGACCAGCACGCCGCGCACCAACTGTTGAGGATCGATGAACAACGCCACCTCGGTCGCGTCCATGTGCGCCAGATCGGCTCCGAGCGCTTGAGCCATCCGGATGCCCTGCCCGTCGTGCTGTTCGATCGAGGCGGCCGGACGCCCGGCGATGCGCGGGGCGTAGCGCGTGACCATGGCCGAGTTGTAGGCAAAACTGCCGGTGGCCAACACCACGCCGCGGCGAGCCCGGATATCGATCGAGGCGCCGTAGCGACGGGCTCGGATGCCGGCAACCCGGCCATCCGATTCCACGATCAGCGACTGCACGCGGACGTCGTACACGGCGCGTGCTCCTGCCGCGGTCGCGGCGTGCACGAGACCTTTCATCAGCATGAACCCGGCACTGGATTCGCCCTGCTTTTTGTTCTGCATCTGCGGAATGTGCCCGCGCGGTGCCGGTTCGGCGATGGTGTTGAAAGGGTAGGAATTCTCGCCACCGCTGTACATCAAACCCTGATCGCCCATGGGCTCCCAGCCAGGTTCACCGAAGAACTCCGGTTTGAATGTCACACCACAGCCGACTAACCAGTCGAAGTGCGCGACGCTGCCGGCACAGTAGTCCGCAACACGTCGTTCATCGGCCCCGGGGCCCATGGCGACATTCAGGAAGGCTGCCATGTTTTCCACGGAATCATCGAAGCCGCAGGCCTTCTGAAGATCCGTGCCACCACCCAGGTAGATGAAACCGCCCGCCATGGAGGCGGCACCACCCCAGTCTCCGCTGCGTTCCAGTACCAAGACATCAGCACCGGCACGCGTCGCCTCGACGGCGGCCGCCGCGCCGGCGACACCGTATCCGGCGATCACCACGTCGGCTTCATAGTGCCATTCCGTGATGGTCCGTACTGCGACCGGCTGAACTTCACCACCGAGCGTCACGGGCGCATGGCCGCGGGGAGATCTGACACCCACTGGTGACCCCAGTAACTATCAGCGGTGATTTCCTCAGCGGTGTAAAAGGATTCATCCACCCGCATGCCGTCGGTGCCGAATTCGATGTCCCAGTCACCGGGGGTGCGCACATAGAACGACACCATCTTGTCGTTGGTGTGGCGGCCCAGGGTGGAGGACAGCGGAAAGCCTTCCGCGTTGACCCGATCCAGCGCTTGACCGACCGCGTCGAGCGAGTCGACTTCGACCATGAGATGAATCAGCCCGGGATCGCGCAGGGTCTGGGCGGGGCAGACCGCCAAGCTGTGGTGGCGCTGGTTGACTCCCATGAACCGCACCCGCACAGGTCCGAACTGTGGGGGCGCCGGGACCCGGAAGGCGCCGCGTGACTTGAATCCCAACACGTCAGTGTAGAACTCGAACAAACCATCGACGTCCAATGCAGGCAAGACGACATGCCCCAGCCCTTGCTCGCCAGTGAGGAACCTTGCCCCGTGTGGCGTGATGACGGGGGAGTGGTCCAGCACCGCGCCGTGAAACACCTCGAGTGACGTGCCGGCCGGGTCCTCGAAGGCGATGACCTCTTCGACCCGGCGCGCGTCGGACTCGTCCAGCGTGAGTTGCTTGAACGGCACACCCGCGGCATCGAGGGCCTCTTTGACCTGCTCCAGGTCGGCGTGGTCGCGTACCTCCCAGCCCACCGTCATGATCTTGTCGACGTCTGCGGACACCACGATGATGCGGGCGGCGCGTTCATCCATCCGCAGATACAGCGCGGACTCGTCGGGCCCGTTGCCTTGTGCGAAACCGAGCACGTTGAACGCGAAGTGCCGCCAACGCTCGATATCGGCGGTCGCGACGGTGACGTAGCCGAGGCTCTTGATCAGTCCCATGCGTATGTCGTCCTCTCAGATCATCGCCCGCAGCGGGCCCTGCGGATCCACGCCCAGCGAGCTCAGTGCCGAGGCGTGATAGACCGTGCTGGGCACATGGATGGCATGCGCTTGGCCGACATGCACGTCGCGCCAATACCGTTGCAACGGCTTGTCCATCCGGGCCGCGTTGCCGCCGCAGCGCGCGAAAATCTCATCGACGGCGGACACCGCGCGCCATACGGCGCGCACCTGAGTGCGCCGCCCGGCCGCGCGGTCCTCGAAGGACACCTCTTTGCCCGAGTCGACCATGTCGAAGATGCGGTCGGCATTGGCCAACAGCTCCTGGCGGGCGGCGTTGATATCCGCGGCAGCCTCACCGATCGCGTACATGACATATGGGTCGTCCTTGATGGCGACACCGCTCGAATTCACCCGTCCACGTTGGTAATCCAGCGCCGCCGCCAATGCACCCTCGGCGATGCCGATGGTCGCCGAGCTGATCCCGAGTGGGAACATCGTCGACCACGGCATCAGATAGAGCGTCTCGGTCATCCCGGCTTCCCGCTGCGCGGTGCCGTCCATGACCTTCATCGCATCCATCGTTCGGTAGGACGGCACGAACGCGTCTTTGACGATGACATCTTTTGAGCCGGTGCCGCGCAACCCGACCACATTCCACGAATCCTCGACGACCTCGTAGTCTTTGCGCGGCAGGATCATGTGCAGCATCTGCGGGGGCATCAGCGGTTTGCCTTGGGCGTCGCCGATCATCGCGCCCAGGAAGATCCAGTCGCAGTGGTCGGTCCCGGAGCTGAATTGCCAGCGGCCGTTGAAGACATATCCGCCGTCGACGGGTGTGGCCACGCCCTGCGGGGCGTAGGGGGAAGCGACCCAGGTGTCCACGTCGTCGGCCCAGATCTCGGTGGCTACCCGCGGATCTGCGTAGGCCAGCTGATAGGGGTGCACGCCCACCACGCCGTTGATCCAGCCGGCGGCCGGGTCCAGCGCGGCAGTCGCCATCACGGTCTCGGCGAACTCTCGCGGGTGAACTTCCATACCGCCATGCGCCTTAGGCTGCAGTAGCCGGGTATTGCCCGCAGACTTCATGAGCTTGACCGTCTCGTCAGTGAGCTTGCCGATCTTCTCGGCTTCGGCGCCTTGGTTGCGCAGCTGGTCGGCGATCTCGCGTACCCGGTCGATTACCCGCTCGGTCATTATTTGGTCCTATCCTCGAATGCTGTCACTGATGGTCTACCGCGATGTTGACGGTGGTGGAGGCGGTTCCCGTTGAGCGGAAATCTGTTGCGCTCGCACACTCAGAATTCAACGTGCAGGTCATCGGAAACCGGGCGAGCCTGGCATCCCAGGATCAGCCCCTCGGCGAGATCTTCGGGCTCCAGAATGTCGCAGCTGGCCATGTCCACTTCGCCGCGCAGAACGGTGGCGGCACATGATCCGCATTGACCTTCCTTACAGGAGTGGGGCACATCGACACCGGCGGCGACGAGGACGTCGACCAGGGTCGCCCGCCGTGGCCAGCGCAGCTGATGGCTGGTCCCGTCCAGGTCGACCCGCACGGCGGCGGCATCGTCGTCCTCGGAACCTCCTGTCACCGAAAAGTTGTCGTCGGCGAACGGGTCACCTGACAGAGATTGGAACACCTCCAGGTGCACCCGATCCCGCGGCACTCCCGCCTCGGCGAGAGCCTCCTTGATCACGGTCATGAAGGGCCCGGGACCGCAGATGAACGATTCGAAGCCCGTCGAACCCGTATAGACGGTGTGGGCGAATCCGCTCATCTGGGCGCGGGTCGGTAGGCCCTGGATCGATTCCAGCCAGTGCAGCACCGTCAGCCGACCGGCGTAACGGGCTGCCAGCTCGCGCAACTCGGCGGCGAAGATCACCGATGCTTCGTCACGATTGGCATAACACAGCACGACGCGTCCTGTTCCTGCCGACAACACCGACTTCAAGATCGATATGACCGGTGTGATGCCGCTTCCCGCAGCCCACAGCAGAAAATCGGTGTCGAGGTCTGCCGGAGTGAAAACCCCCGACGGTGGCAGTACCTCGATGGTGTCACCGACGGTGACGTTGTCGCACAACCAATTCGACCCGTAGCCACCGGCGGTCCGTTTGACCGTCACCTTCAGTGCAGCGTCGGTGTGCGGGGAGCTGGCCAGCGAATAGCAGCGTGCCACCGATCCGGTCTGATCGCTGGGCACGCGCAGTGTCAAGAATTGACCGGGGGTGTAGGTGAATCGGTCACGCTGGTTCTCAGGTACGGCGAACACCAGTGAACGGGCATCCAGGCTCTCATCGATGACGTCGGATACCTGTACCCGCACACCCTTTGACTTCTTGGGGCCTACGCCGACCGTTTCAGTGTCGCATTCGAGGTCGGTCATGAGCCGAGATTCTGGCGCGCACCGCCCGCCGTGCCAACCCAGACGGTCCGATGGCCGGGATGCCAGCACACGTCGTCCGGTGACCGGGAAACAGGGCAGGCAAGCCCACGAGGAACGCCTAACCTTCGCCACGTGAGCAGTGGATCGATCAGCCGTGTGGATGTGGTGGTGGTGGGTGCCGGCTTCGGAGGCCTGTACGCGTTGCACAAGTTCAGGTCACTCGGGTTGTCGGTGCGGGTGTTCGAAGCCGCACCTGACGTCGGCGGAACCTGGTACTACAACCGGTATCCCGGAGCGCGCTGCGACGTCGAGAGTATCGACTACTGCTACTCGTTTTCTGACGCGCTCCAACAGGAGTGGACCTGGAAGGAGAAGTACGCCACACAGCCCGAGATCCTCGAATACATCAACTGGGTCGCCGACAGGCTCGACCTGCGGGGCGGCATCACCTTCGAGACCAAGGTGAGCGCCGCGGTGCTCGATGAGCAGACGCTGCGCTGGAACGTCAGTACTGATGCAGGCGAAACCGTCAACGCACACTTTGTCGTCATGGCCACCGGTCCGCTGTCGGCCGCCATGACCCCGAACATTCCAGGATTGGACACGTTCGGTGGGCAGACTTACCACACCGCGCACTGGCCACACGAAAACGTCGACTTCACCGGTCAGCGCGTCGCCGTGATCGGCACCGGATCCTCAGGTATCCAATCGATTCCGATCATCGCCGGGCAGGCCGACCATCTTTACGTGTTTCAGCGCACCCCAAATTACAGCGTACCCGCAGGCAATCGGCGGCTGACTGCCGACGAAGTCGCCGACATCAAGGCCAACTACTCCGAACGCCGCCGGATGTCCTGGCGCAGCGGTGGGGGATCACCACACGTCGCCCACCCGAAGCTGACCTTGCAAGCCAGTCCCGAGGAACGCCATGATGCCTACGAAAAGCGTTGGGAGCTCGGCGGTGTGCTGTTCTCCAAGACGTTCGCCGACCAGATGATCACTCTGGAAGCCAACGACGAAGCCCGCAAGTTCTACGAAGACAAGATCCGTGCCGTCATCGACGACCCGACGCTTGCCGACATGCTGATCCCCAACGACCATCCGATCGGCACGAAGCGGATCTGCACCGACACCAACTATTTCCAGACGTTCAATCGAGACAACGTGACTTTGGTCAGTGTCCGCAAGACGCCGATCGAATCGATCGACGAATCCGGGATCAACACCTCCGAAGCTCACTACGATATCGACGCTCTGGTGCTGGCCACCGGATTCGACGCGATGACGGGCACCCTGGCCAAAATCGACATCGTCGGTCGTGGCGGCGAGAGGTTGGTCGAGGACTGGGCCGACGGACCACGTACCTACCTCGGCCTGGGCACCGACGGCTTCCCCAACCTGTTCCTGGTGTCGGGCCCCGGCGCGCCGGCGGTGCTGGCGAACATGGTGTTGCACGCCGAGGCGCACGTGAACTGGATCGCTGACGCCATCCGCTACCTCGACAGCCATGGCTACGCCGCCCTGGAACCGACCGCCGATGCGGTGGACAACTGGATCGCTGAATGTGCCCAGCGTGCCGAGGCCACCCTGTTCACAAAGGCCAACTCCTGGTACATGGGCGCCAATGTGCCAGGCAAGCCCCGAATGTTCATGCTCTTTCTTGGCGGATTCGGGGTCTACCTCGACATCTGCAGCGAGGCCGCTGCAGCCGGCTACAAGGGATTCGATCTGCTGAAGGCCCCCTGATGCCTGACTTGCACAACAAGGTCGTCCTGGTAACCGGCGCCGGTCGCGGTACCGGCCGGGTGCACTGCGAACGGTTCGCCGATGCAGGCGCTCACGTCATCATGCTCGATCATGAGCACGCCGCCGGAGAGCTGCGTGTGACGGCCGACCAGGTCCACAGCCGGGGCAGACGCGGTGTCACCGGCCTTGCCGACATCGCTGACCTGGATGCAGTCACCGCTGCGGTTGATGCGGGTGTGCACGAACTCGGTCGGCTCGATGTCATCGTCGCCAACGCCGGTATCCACACTGCCGCAGGACCCGCCTGGACGATCAGTCCACAGGACTGGCAACGCACCCTCGATGTGAATCTCACCGGGGTGTGGCACACCGTCAAAGCCGGCGTCCCGCATATCGGCCCGGGCGGGGGAGCAGTGGTGATCATCAGTTCCACCAACGGCTTACGCGGCACCGGCGGCACCGCTCACTACACCGCCAGCAAGCACGCCGCGGTCGGACTGGCCCGCACACTGGCCAACGAGTTGGGACCGCGAAAGATCCGGGTGAACACGGTGCACCCCGGTGCAGTGGCCACACCCATGGTCCGTAACACCGCCACCTATAAGCGGCTGCGGCCAGATCTGGACAACCCGACCGAAGCCGATGCCGCTGAAGTTCTCACCGCCCGGAATCTCTTACCGGTGCCGTGGGTGGAACCCATCGACGTGGCGAATGCCGTTGTCTTTCTGTCTTCCGACCATGCTCGCTACATCACCGGAACCCAATTGGTGGTCGACGCCGGACTGACCCAGAAGACGACATGACCGGCCGATTAGTCAACAAGACCGCACTGATCACCGGCGCGGCCCGCGGTATCGGCCGCGCGCAGGCGATCAGATTCGCCCAAGAGGGCGCCGCCATCATCGCCCTCGACGTGTGTGGCCCGGTTGAAACCGTGCACGTCCCGTCCAGCACACCGCAGGATCTGCACGACACTGCCCGCCTTGTCGAACAGGCCGGCGGGCGCATCATCACCGACGTCCTCGACGTGCGTGACCTTGACGCCCTTCGGTGCGCGGCCGAGCGGGGTGCCGAACAGTTCGGCGGACTCGACATTGTCTGTGCCACTGCGGGAATCACCTCCCGCGGCGGGACTATCGAGCTGTCGGAGGCGGCGTGGCGCACCATGCTGGACGTGAACCTCACCGGGGTATGGAACACCTGCACCGCCGCGGTGCCGCACCTGATCGACCGTGGCGCCGGGTCGATTATCCTGATCAGCTCCATCGCCGGACTGCGCGGTCTGATGGGGGTGGCGCACTACACCGCGGCTAAACACGGTGTAGTGGGATTGATGCGCAGCCTAGCCCAGGATCTGGCGCCGTACAACGTGCGGGTCAACTGTGTCCATCCGACCAATGTCGACACCCCGCTGATTCAGAACGACGTCGTGCGTGAGGCGTTCCGTCCCGACCTCGACCGGCCCCTCACTCGCGACGAATTCGCCTGCGCCGCAGTACGGATGAACATGCTTGCCGTGCCATGGGTCGATCCCATCGACGTGGCCAACGCAAGTCTGTTCCTCGCCTCCGACGAGGCCCGCTACATCACCTCAGTCAGCTTGCCCGTAGATGCAGGGGCCACTCAACGATGACCTATCCTAAAGGAGAGCACACATGGTTGACCTCAAGAAGTACGGACCGTGGGCCGTCATCGCCGGTGGGTCGGAAGGCGTCGGCGCGGAGTTCGCCCGACAACTGGCGGGGGCAGGTTTCAACCTCGTGCTCATCGCGCGTAAACCAGGGCCGCTGGAAGGTGCCGCGCAACGCTGCCGTGCCCTCGGCGCCGAGGTCCGCACCGTTGCCGTCGATCTTCTCGATCCGGCATCGGTCGGGCAAATCGTGTGCAGCACAGACGATATCGAGGCCGGCCTGCTAATCTACAACGCCGGAGCCAGTACGTGTAACGAACTCTTTCTGGAGACCGACCTCCGGGAACTGCAGAAGGTCACCGATCTCAACGTCACACGCATGCTGGAACTGGTGCAGCACTATGGACGGGCGATGGCCGACCGCAAACGCGGCGGCATCATGATCGTGGGATCGCTGTCCGGGTACATGGGAGCGTGGCGACACACCGTCTACGCCGGGGCGAAGGCGTTTTCTCGGATGTTCGCCGAAAGCCTCTGGCTGGAGTTGCGCGAACATCAGGTTGATGTCCTGGAATTGGTCTTGGGTGTGACGCGCACACCCGCCATGGAACGTGTCGGGCTGAACTTCGATGCGCCCGGCATCCTGGTGAACGAACCCGCCGACGTCGCAGCGGAGGGCCTGGCGCACCTCATCGACGGCCCGGTATGGGTGGCGGGCGGCAACGAGGCGGCCGCCCTCACCAACAGTGCACCCGACCGGGCGCGGGTGGTGCTGGAATCACACGAAACGATCAAGGCGCTGATTGCAGGAGCGCACTGATTGTGCGACTTGGCCTTTCGACACCGATTGTGGTGCAGGTCCCCGGGCTGGCGGGCAGCTGGGAAGCCGACGCGGGGATCGATGACCTGGTGCGTATCGCCGCGGCCGCGGACACCTTGGGATTCGACTACCTGACCTGCTCGGAACATGTGGCGATTCCGACCGCTGTAGCGTCCAGTCGGGGCGCGGTGTACTGGGACCCATTGGCCACCCTGGGCTACCTGGCCGCGCATACGTCGCGCATTCGGCTGGTCACCTCGGTCCTGGTGCTCGGCTACCACCATCCCCTGGAGATCGCCAAACGTTACGGCACCCTGGATCAGGTCAGTGGTGGGAGGCTCACCCTCGGGGTCGGCATCGGTTCGCTCACCGAGGAATTCGAGCTGTTGCACGCGCCGTGGCAGCAGCGGGCGGCACGAGCCGATGATGCGCTTCGCGCGCTGCGCGCATCATTGTCTACTGCAACACCGCGATATCACGGCCCTTTCTACGATTATCAGGACATCACCGTGCTGCCGCACGCTCGGCAGAAGCGGGTGCCCGTCTGGGTCGGCGGACGCAGCGTGGCTTCCCTACGCCGAGCGCTCGACTTCGCCGACGGTTGGATGCCGTTCGGCCTTGCACCGCGTGAAATGCACGACATGATCGTCGGTGTCGATCTCCCGGTCGGATTCGAGGTGGTGTTGTCAGCAGTCGTCGATCCCGACAACGACCCGCGGGGTACCCGCAATGAGTTGAAATCCCTGCGAGAGGCCGGGGCGACCGCGATCAGTTGCGCCGTCCGTTCGGACAGCCCCCAGCATTGCTGCGAGCAGCTCGCCCGGTTGCGTGACCTTGAGGAGTGGTAGTGACCGACACCGAGATCTTGGATCGACTGCGGCGCCTGGAGGACGAACGAGACGTTGCCAGGGTCGTCGCGTCGTATGGCCCGTCGGTCGATGCGGGTGACGCGGACAATGCGGCCCGGCTGTGGGCGCTCGACGGAACATACGACGTCGAAGGCTGGCGGATGACCGGGCGGCACGGCGTACACGAGATGGTCAGCTCGCACGGACATCAGAAGTTGGTGACCGGCGGCTGCTGCCACTTCCTCGGACCGGCGGTGGTGACCATCGACGGCGACACCGCCGTCGCCGTCTGTGAATCCCTGGTCCTGGTGCGCCGCCACGATGCGGATCCCGACGACGTCGACCTCTACAGCGTGTGGCGGGCCACCGCCAACCATTTCGTGCTAGACCGTGTCGACGGCCGGTGGCAGATCACCACGCGGACCAGCCGTGTGCTCAACGGCGACAGTTACGCGCATGGGTTGTTGACCGCCGGGCTGGCCGGCATAGCTGCACCCGCCCGCGGGTACGGATCCAACCCACCGTGAAGCAGGTGACAGACGTGAGGCAGGTGACAGAAACGAAGGTGTACGCGGTGACCGGCGCGGCGTCCGGGATGGGACGAGCGGCCGCACAACGGCTGCGCGCCGACGGGCACCGGGTGATCGGTGTCGACTTGCGCGATGCGGAGGTCATCGCCGACCTGGCCACCGAGCACGGCCGCTCCCACGCGGCTGCTGAGGTACTTGCACAGGCGGACGGCCGGCTCGATGGTGCTGTCTTCGCTGCCGGGATGGGACCACGCCCCGGCATGCACCACGTATCCACCATCTTGTCGGTCAACTACTTCGGCGTGGTCGAGTTGGCGCTCGCGTGGCGAGCCGCGATGGCGACCACTTCCGCCGCGAAAGTCGTCGTGGTGGGCAGCAATTCGGCCACAACCATGCCGATGGTTCCGCCTCGCGCAGTGCGTGCGCTGCTGCGCGGCGACCTGCGGCGTGCCGTCCGCTCAGTGCGGATGTTCCGTTCAGCGGCTCCGGCGATGGCCTACGGGACCTCAAAAATCGCACTCATGCGCTGGCTGCGGCGCACCGCGGTGTCAGAAGCGTGGGCGGGCGCAGGAATCAGATTGAACGCGATTGCCCCCGGGGCAATCGACACCCCGTTGCTCAGCGAACAGCTCGCGACACCACGTGAGGCGAAAGCCATCCGCTCGTTCCCCGTGCCCGTCGGCGGCTACGGAGATCCCGATCATCTGGGGGAGTGGATGACCTTCATGCTCTCCGACGCTGCCAATTTCCTCTGTGGAAGTGTGGTCTTCGTCGACGGCGGATCGGATGCGTATTTCCGTGCCGACCACTGGCCGTGCCGGGTGCCGACGACCCGAATACCTCGGTATCTGTATCGACTCGCGGCATTCAAGTCACGCCGTCGGACGTTCTAGGTGTTCGCCGTTTCTTGTTCGCGTTTGATCTCCAACGCGATGTCGATGAGTTGGTCTTCTTGGCCGCCGATCAGTTTGCGTTGGCCGGCGCGGTGCAGCAGTTGGTGTGCGGGCACGCCGTAGCGTTCGGATTGGCGGATGGCGTGCTTGAGAAAGCTGGAGTACACCCCGGAGTAGCCCATGATCAGGGCGTTGCGGTCGAGCAGGCACTCGGCGGGCATGGCGGGGGCGACCACCTCTTCGGCGGCGTCGGCGATATCGAAGAAATCGATACCGGTCTTCACACCGATCTTGTCGAACACCCCGATGAGCGCCTCGACCGGGGCGTTACCGGCACCGGCACCGAACCGGCGGCAGGAGCCGTCGATCTGCTTGGCCCCGGCACGCACCGCCTCGATGGAATTGGCGACCCCCAGGCCCAGGTTCTCGTGGCCGTGAAAGCCCACCTGGGCGTCATCGCCGAGTTCGGCGACCAGTGCGGCGACCCGGTCGGCGACCGCGTCGAGCACCAGTGCGCCCGCCGAATCCACGACATAGACGCACTGGCAGCCGGCATCGGCCATGATGCGGGCTTGGGCGGCGAGCTTCTCCGGGGAGATGGTGTGGCTCATCATCAGGAACCCGACGGTCTCCAGACCGAGTTCGCGGGCCAGCCCGAAGTGCTGGATCGAGACGTCGGCCTCGGTGCAGTGGGTGGCGATCCGGCAGATGGAGCCACCGTTGTTCTGGGCTTCCTTGATGTCTTCCTTGGTGCCCACCCCGGGCAGCATGAGGAAGGCGATCTTGGCCTCTTTGGCCGTCTCGGCCGCGAGCTTGATCAGTTCCTGCTCGGGGGTTTTGGAGAACCCGTAATTGAACGACGAGCCGCCCAGTCCGTCGCCGTGGGTGACCTCGATGACCGGCACCCCGGCAGCATCCAAGGCCGCGACGATCGAGCCGACCTCGTCTTTGGTGAACTGGTGGCGTTTGTGATGGGACCCGTCGCGCAGTGACGTGTCGGTCATCCGGACGTCCCAGATCGGGTTGAAGAAGATGTCTGCGGTACTCATGCCTGTGCTCCTCCGGCCGCGGCGGTCACGCGTTCTTTGGCGATCTCTTCGCCCACCTTGGTGGCCGCGGCGGTCATGATGTCCAGATTTCCAGCGTACGGCGGCAGGTAGTCCCCGGCACCCTCCACTTCGACGAATGTGGTGACCAGGTGGTGGCCGCCGTTGTACACCGACGGACCGTCGAACTGGGGCTCGTTGAGCAGCCGGTAGCCCGGCACGTAGGTTTGCACCTGCGCCACGACCTCCTTGATCGAGGCGGTGATGGCATCGTGGTCGGCGTCCTCGGGGATGGCGCAGAAGATGGTGTCGCGCATGATCATCGGCGGCTCGGCCGGGTTGAGGATGATGATCGCCTTACCCTTGGCGGCGCCACCGATGTGCTGCACACCGGCACTGGTGGTCTTGGTGAACTCGTCGATGTTGGCCCGGGTGCCCGGACCGGCCGACGCGCTGGACACCGAGGCCACGATCTCGGCGTAGGGCACATCCACCACCCGGGAGACGGCGTAGACCATCGGGATGGTGGCCTGCCCACCGCAGGTGACCATGTTGACGTTCGGCGCATCCAGATGGGCACGCAGATTCGCCGGCGGGATCACCCCGGGCCCGACGGCGGCCGGGGTCAAATCGATCGCCCGGATCCCGGCTTCGGCGTAACGCGGCGCGGCATCGCGATGCACGTAGGCGCTGGTGGCCTCGAACACCAGATCCGGCAATTCGCTTTGCGCCAGAAGCCAATCCACGCCCTCATGGCTGGTCTCCAGGCCCAACTTGCGGGCCCTGGCCAAGCCCTCGGACTCCGGATCGATCCCGATCATCCACCGCGGTTCCAGCCACTGCGAGCGCAACAACTTGTACAACAGATCGGTACTGATATTGCCCGACCCGACAATCGCCACTGACGCCTTATCAGCCATCGTGCCCTCTCTTGAAAGTCCTCTAATCAGATGAATCCGAGGCAGACTTCGCCCAGACCCACGATGGCGGCGCGGTAGTGGTCGCCTTTGGCGACGTCGACGGCTCGGGTACATGACCCCGACAACACGATGTGCCCGGCCTCCAACACCACTCCGAAAGTGGCCAGCTTCCGCGCCAGCCAGACGACGCCGCGGACCGGGTTGCCGAGCACATCGCTGGTGTTGCCCCGAGCGACGGGAACATCGCGGCCGCCGAATCCGGTGAACAGTGTCGCTTCGAGATCGGCGAGGTTTAGCTCGTGAGGGCGAATCCTGCTCGGGCCCAGCGCGAAAAAGCCAGACGAAGCATTGTCGGCGATCGTGTCGGTGATCCCGATCTCCCAGTTCATGATTCGGCTGTCGATCAGCTCGATCGCGACCGCGATGTAATCGGTGGCGGCCAACACATCAGCGGTTGAGCAGTCCGCGCCGGGCAGCGCGGCACCCAGCACGAAGGCCACTTCCACTTCGATGCGCGGATGACACAGCGAGGACACGTCGAACGCCGTCCCCTGCTGCAGATGCATATCGGAGAGCAGATGACCGAAATCGGGTTCGTGCACACCCATCATTTGCTGTATCACCGGGGAGGACAGGCCGATTTTGTGACCACATACCCGTGCGCCTGCTCTGATTCGCTCGTCGACGTTGGTTCGCTGGATCGCGTAGGCGTCGAGGACGTCGATGTCGGGATAGACCTGAGACAGGGGAGCGACGGGCTCGGTCATCTGCTCGGCGTCGCGTAGCTGCCACGCGGCGCGGTCTCGACTCTCGGTGTCCAACATAAGATCTCCTCACACAGCTGTCGCATCAACCTATTGGCCTGCACGACTGCGTCGGCGTCGACCGTCCGCCCAGCGGACGTGGCCTAGGCCACGCCAGGGCGATTCAAGAAGCCGAGGACCACAGATTCGAAAGCCTCCTTGGCTTCGATCATGGCCCAGTGCCCGCATCGGGGGAACACGTGCAATTCGGCGTCGGGAATGGTCCGCATCGGCACGAGGGCCATATCGAGCGGACTGACTCGGTCATCACGCCCCCAGGCCAGCAGGGTGGGCGCGGCAACCTTGTGCATCTGCGCCCAGGGCAATGGCAGGTCAGAGGACGCCAGCGCGGCCATCATCGCCGCGAAGGCGGCCTTGCCGTACATGCGCCGCGCCGCGGCGAACGTCTCGGGATCGGTCGCAAGCGCCCAACGCTCCGCGATGAGGTCCTCGGTCACCAACGCGGGATCAAAGACCATGGAGTGCAACCATCGGACGAGCGTGTCACGGCTGGGGTTCTCGGTGAATTCCTGGAGCAGCCGAATCCCTTCGCTCGGCCCGGGCGAGAACACATTGGTGCCGATTCCCCCGATGCTGACAAGTCGCCCCACCCGCTCCGGCGCGTTGATCGCGACGCTGATCCCGACTCCGCCGCCCATCGAGTTGCCGACGATGTCGACACGGTCGACGTCGAGCGCATCCAGGAACGGTACGACGGTGCTTTGCGCGGTGACCATCGGGTGACCGCCCCAGTCGTCGGAGACGCCGAAGCCCGGGAACTCCAACACGAGGCAGCGATGGCGTTGTGCGAACACCGGAAGCACCCCTCGGAAGTTGCGCCAGCCGGTTACTCCGGGCCCCGATCCGTGCAGAAAGAGCACCGTTGGGCCGGAGCCGACATCGTAGTAGCGCAAAGCCCCTGCGGTCGTGACGATTTCACGCACGCCACCGGCCAGCTCAGCCTGATCCGCCACGGAAATGGAGTTGGACACGCGAACCTCCCTCATGGTCACTGACTTGTACAGGTCAGCTTCGCCACCTCGCTGCCCGTGAGCAACGGGGTATTCCGCTGACCGGTGACTGCGAGCGCCGTCGATCGGTGCGACTTCGACTTCCCGATGGGTGGGACGCGGCATGTCCGGGCTTTCGCCGAACTGCGATGGTTCCCCGTCGAGTGTCCCGGGTCACAGGGCGCGAAATGAGGACGGAGACCAACCCATGCCGCGACGACAGCTCGCAGTGCCGCTGCAGGCGGTAGGCGGGATGTTCGCCATGTCGGTCGACGCCGCCAAGTTCGTGCTGGTCAGGCCGTTTCAGTGGCGGGAACTTCTCGACCAGTCCTGGTTCGTCGCCCGGGTCTCGTTGGCGCCGACACTGCTGGTGGCGATTCCGTTCACCGTGCTCGTGAGCTTCACGCTGAACATCCTGCTTCGCGAACTCGGCGCAGCTGACCTGTCCGGGGCCGGTGCGGCGTTCGGTGCGGTCACCCAGGTGGGCCCGATGGTGACGGTGCTGATCGTGGCCGGCGCCGGGGCCACGGCCATGTGCGCCGATCTGGGCTCGCGCACCATCCGCGAGGAGATCGACGCGATGGAGGTGCTGGGCATCAATCCGGTGCAGCGCCTCGTGACGCCCCGGATGCTGGCCTCGGGCCTGGTGGCCCTGCTGCTGAACAGCCTCGTGGTGATCATCGGCATCCTCGGCGGCTACTTCTTCTCCGTCTTTGTCCAAGACGTGAACCCAGGCGCCTTCGCCGCCGGCATCACCCTGCTGACCGGCGTGCCCGAAGTCATCATCTCCTGTGTGAAAGCGGCGCTGTTCGGATTGATTGCGGGACTTGTCGCCTGCTACCGCGGTCTGAATATCACCGGCGGGGGAGCTAAGGCGGTCGGCAACGCCGTCAACGAAACCGTCGTCTACGCCTTCATGGCGCTCTTTGTGATCAACGTGGTGGTCACCGCCATCGGTATCCAGATGACGACCCGATGACAGGATCCCCGTTGACCCTTGAATCGACCTATCCGCGCTTGTCCCGCGTGGTACGACGACCTGTGACCGTGGTGGGCGGCATCGGTGACCACATCCTGTTCTACGGCCGGGCACTGGCAGCTGTGCCGTACGCAGCCACGCACTACCGGCATGAAGTCATCCGCCTTATCGCCGAGATCAGCATGGGCGCGGGCACTTTGGCGATGATCGGTGGGACCGTGGTCATCGTCGGGTTTCTCACCCTGGCCACCGGTGGTGTACTGGCGATCCAGGGCTACAGCTCGCTGGGCAATATCGGCATCGAGGCGCTCACCGGCTTTCTGGCCGCATTCATCAATGTGCGCATCTCTGCCCCCATAGTCGCGGGAATCGGACTGGCGGCGACATTCGGGGCCGGGGTCACCGCGCAATTGGGCGCGATGCGGATCAACGAGGAGATCGATGCCCTCGAATCGATGGGGATCCGTGCCGTCGAGTACCTGGTGAGCACGCGCCTGGTGGCCGGCATGCTGGCGATCACGCCGCTGTACTCAATTGCGGTGATCCTGTCGTTTGTGGCCAGCCAGTTCACCACGGTGGTGCTGTTGGGCCAGTCCGGTGGCCTCTATGACCACTATTTCAACACCTTTCTCAACCCGATCGATCTGTTGTGGTCATTTCTCCAGGCGCTGTTGATGGCGTTGGCCATCCTGCTGATTCACACCTATTACGGCTTCTTCGCGAGCGGCGGTCCGGCAGGAGTCGGAGTGGCAGTAGGCAACGCGGTGCGCACATCGCTGATCGTCGTCGTGTCCATCACGCTGCTTACCTCGCTGGCTGTGTATGGCTCCAACGGCAACTTCAACCTCTCCGGTTAGCAGGCATGTGATGTCGCGTGATGCTGTTCGACTCTTGACCGGTTCGTTGGCCCTGGCGGTGGCCGCGGTCGTCATCACCTGCGCGGTCGTGCTGTTCCGCGGCGGTGCGGTCGCGACGGTGCCGGTTACGGTGATCTCGCCGCGCGCCGGTCTGGTGCTCAATCCCGAAGCCAAGGTCAAGCTGCATGGAGCGCAGGTGGGCAAGGTCGTCGCCATCGATGCCCTCCCCGATGGTCAAGCCGCCATTCGACTGGCGATGAATCCCGATGAACTGTCGCTCATTCCGGCCAATACACGTGCCCAGATCGCCTCCAGCACCGTATTCGGCGCGAAGTACATCGACATGGTTCCTCCGGTGAAACCCTCACAGGACTCGATGCGGCCCGGGCAGGTCCTCGATGCCCAGCATGTCACGGTGGAGATCAACACGGTCTTCGAGCAACTGGTGATGGTACTGACCGAGATTCAGCCTGAAAAGCTCAATGAAACACTCGGCGCACTGGCGCAGGCGTTTGACGGGCGCGGTGACAAGCTGGGCCAGACCATGGTCGATCTCGACACTCTGTTGGCCAAGATCGATCCGAGCCTGTCCACGCTGAGCCGCGAAATTGCCGCTACCCCTGAAGTATTTGGCGCGTACGCCGACGCCGCATCCGATCTGACGAACACCGTGCGCAACGCAACACAGCTCAGCGACACGATCGTGGACCGGCAGCACGATCTCGACACCCTGCTGATCAGTGCGATCGGTTTGGCCGATATCGGCAATGATGTCGTGGCGACCAACAGCGACTCCCTGACTAATGTGATGCACCTGCTGGTGCCCACGACCGAGCTGACCAACCAGTACAACCCGGCACTCACGTGCGCGCTCAAAGGCGTGGAGCCATTGGCCATGGGCGCGCCCCAGCCGCTGCCAGGGGTCATGCTGCTCGATTCCTTCCTGCTGGGAACCGAACGCTATCGCTACCCGAAGAATTTGCCGAAGGTGGCCGCGACCGGCGGGCCTCAGTGCATGGATCTGCCGAATGTCGGATTCGGACAACGTCCCCCGTTCGTGGTTACCGACATCGACGCCAACCCAGCGCAATACGGGAATCAAGGGATCCTGTTGAACTCCGAAGGACTCAAGCAGGCCTTGTTCGGGCCGCTGGACGGCCCGCCCCGCAACACCGCCCAGATAGGACAACCCGGATGACCGGCCGCTACGGGACCGCGATCAAGTTCGGTGTGTTCGGTGTGACGATGGCGCTACTGACCGGCGCGCTGTTCGTGATCATGGGCCAGTTCCGTACGGGATCGACCAACGGGTACACCGCTGTCTTTGCGGACGCCTCCAGCCTGCGGGCCGGCGACTCGGTGCGCGTGGCGGGCGTTCGTATCGGAACCGTCGATGATGTTGCGCTGCAACCCGATAACACCGTACTGGTGAGTTTCGATGCCGATCGTGACGTGATGCTGACCACCTCCACCAAGATCGCCGTGCGCTATCTGGATCTGGTCGGCAACCGCTATCTCGAACTGCTCGACAGCCCCGGTTCCACTCGACTGCAACCGCCCGGATCTCGGATTCCCCGCGAACGCACCGAGCCCGCGCTTGATCTCGACATGCTGCTGGGCGGGCTCAAACCTGTCATCCAAGGCCTCAACGCCCAAAACGTCAATGCCCTGACCAACTCGCTCATCCAGATCCTGCAGGGTCAGGGCGGGACCGTCGAATCGCTCCTGTCGCAGACCTCGTCGTTCACCCAGGCGCTTGCTGACAACGGCCAGACCGTGCAGCAACTGATCGACAACCTGCAAACGGTGGTTGGGACAGTGGCCAAGAACGGTGAGCAGTTCTCCGGCGCGGTGCAGCACCTGCAAGAGTTGATCACCGGTCTGTCCGAGCAACGCGACCCCATCGGGCAGGCCATCACCGCCCTGGACACCGGTACCGCGTCCCTGGCTGACTTGATGACCCGAGCGCGGCCCCCGTTGTCCGGCACCGTCGACCAACTCACCAGACTGGCGCCACTGTTGGACAACGACGACGCAAAAGCCCGGATCGACCTTTCACTGCAGAAGGCACCCGCGAACTATCGCAAACTGGTACGGCTGGGCTCCTACGGCAGCTTCATCAACCAGTACCTCTGCGGAATGAATGTGCGCGTCACCGACCTCCAAGGGCGGACCGCCTACTTCCCCTGGATAATGCAGACCACCGGCCGTTGCGGGGAGCCCTGATGCTGAAATACCGCGGATCGCAACTGGTTCGCAGTGGACTGATCGGCATCGTGCTGATCGTGCTGATCGTCGCCGTCGGACTTCAGCCGCAAGCGCTGCTGTCGTGGGCCACCTCGATCAAGTACGGGGCATTGTTCGCCGAAGCCGGCGGACTGACCCCAGGCAACGATGTCAAGGTGTCCGGGGTGACCAAAGGTACGGTCACCGACGTCAGCCTCAGCCATGGGAAAGCGTTGGTGACCTTCACCCTCGATAGCACCGTGCGGCTGGGGACCGACACCACCGCCCACATCCGCACCGGGACGGTGCTCGGAGCCCGCATGCTTGCGCTGGAGCCTGCTGGCGGGGGCACCCTGCACGCCGCTGACACGATCCCGCTGACCCACACCTCGTCGCCGTACTCGCTGACCGACGCCGTCAGTGACTTCACCGGCAACACTGCGGCCACCGACACCGGAGCGCTGACCCAGTCATTGGACACTCTGTCGGACACCATCGACAGGATGGCTCCGCAACTCGGTCCGACCTTCGACGGTCTGACGCATCTGTCGCAAACCATCAACGGTCGCAACGAGTCTCTGGCGAACCTCCTCAAGAATGCCGCCGATGTGACCGGGATCCTCTCCGAACGCAGCCAACAGGTCAACACCTTGCTGCTTGATGCGAACGCGCTGACCGAAGTGCTCGACGAACGTCGATACGCCATCGTCAACCTGCTGGCCAACACTTCGGCACTGTCGCAGCAGTTGTCCGGTCTGGTCCGTGACAACGAACAAGAATTGGGCCCCACGCTGCAGAAGATGAACTCGGTGACCGCGATGCTGGAGAAGAACCGTGACAACATTGCCAGCGCGTTGGCTGGCCTGGCTAAATACCAAGTGACACAGGGTGAGTCAGTGAACAACGGTTTCTACTACAACGCCTTCGTTGGTAACCTGCTGCCATCGCAGACCCTGCAACCGTTCCTTGACTACGCGTTCGGCGTCCGGCGCGGTTCGAACGCGGGTCAGCCGCCGGACAACGCCGGGCCGCGAGCGGAATTCCCGTGGCCGCACAACGGCATTCCGGGAGGAAGCCGATGATCACCCGATACCGGACGCGAATCAGCGGGGCGGCGGTCGTGGTGCTGGTGGTCGCCGGCCTGGCTGGTGCCGCGGTACTCGTGCGGCACAGTGTCTTCGGCCCGACTACCATCACCGCCGACTTCACCTCGGCCACGGCCATCTATCCCGGCGACGAGGTTCGCGTCGCCGGGGTCAAGGTCGGCACCATCACCGACATTCAACCTGCCGGTGGCCAGGCCAGACTGGCCATGGCCATCGATCACGGCGTGGCCATACCGGCTGATGCCAAAGCGATCATCATGGCGCAGAACCTCGTTTCAGCCCGCTACGTTCAACTGACGCCGGCTTACGCGGATAGCGGCCCGGTCCTGGCCGACGGGGCCCAGATCGGCGTCCACCGCACCGCAGTACCCGTCGAATGGGATGCCGTCAAAGACCAGTTGATGAGGTTGGCCACCGATCTGGGACCGGTGCGCGGAGCCTCGGCCACCTCATTGAGCCGATTCATCGACAGTGCGGCGTCCGCCATGGACGGCAACGGCGCCAAGCTGCACGAAGCCATCAGCCAGCTTTCCGGGGTCGGCCGCATTCTGGCCAACGGCAGCGGCAACATCGTCGACATCATCAAGAACCTGCAGATCTTCGTCACCGCTCTGCGCGACAGCAACACCCAGATCGTCGAATTCCAGCATCGACTGGCCAGCGTCACCAGCGTCATCGACGGCAGCCGTTCCGACCTGGATTCGGCCTTGACCAACCTGGCGACCGCCGTGGGTGACGTGCGGCGATTCATCGCCGGCAGCCACGACCAGACCGCCGAGCAGTTGCAGCGGCTCAACAATGTCACCCAAAACTTGGTCGACAACAAGGTCAAACTCGAAAACGTGCTGCACGTGGCGCCTAACGCGATCGCCAACGGCTACAACATCTACAACCCTGACAGTGGAACCGCCGTCGGTGCGTTCGCGTTGTCGAATTTCGCCGACCCTGTAGCCGTCGTGTGTTCCGCGATCGCCGCAGTCAAGAACGCCACCGCAGCCGAGACGTCCAAGCTGTGTGCCCAATACCTGGGCCCTGCACTGTCATTGGTCAACTTCAATTATCTACCCATGCCGTTCAACGCCTATCTGCGCAAGGCTCCGAGTCCGGAGAACCTGGTGTACACCGATCCCAACATCGCGCCCGGCGGACCCGGTGGAAGGCCCCAGCCCGTGTCAGCGGCCCCGGCCGTATCTGCCTACACGGGTGCCGGCGATGTGCCGCCGCCTGCTGGGTGGGGCGCTCCTCCCGGACCCCCCGGGGCATACGCTCCCAACGGTGCTCCGGCCAATCCGTCCCCGGCGCTATTCCCCGGCGCACCGGTCGCGCCCGGCGTGCCCGACCAGTCGCCACGCACGTTGCGCGACATGCTGCTTCCCGCCGAAGCCGGGCCGCCGACCACGTCGCCGCAGCCAGGAGGCATGCCATGAGCACCCGTCGAGTCGTGAGCCAGCTGAGCGCGATCGGCGGTTGCGCGGTGCTGGCCCTGACCGGGTGCACGTTCAACGGCCTCAATTCGTTGCCATTGCCGGGCACCGTGGGACGCGGTTCCGACGCCACGATCTATCACCTCGAGCTGACGAATGTCGGCACCTTGGAAGCGAACTCACCGGTGATGGTGAGTGACGTAGTCGTGGGCAGCGTGTCTCGGATGCGGGTCCGAGACTGGCACGCCGACGTCGAGATCTCCGTCAAGCCGGACGTCGTCATCCCGGCGAACGCAGTGGCGAGGGTGGGCCAGACCAGTCTGCTGGGTTCTATGCACATTGCCTTGGACCCGGTGGTGGGCCAGCCACCGACCGGACAGCTCTCCCCAGGGGCAACCCTCAGCCTGAACCGCACCTCGACCTACCCGTCGACGGAGCAAACGCTGTCTTCGTTGTCAGTGCTCGTCAACGGCGGCGGGTTGGGCAAGGTGGGGGAATTGGTCGGCGAATTCAGCGCCGCACTCGACGGACGCCAGGGCAAGATTCGCGATCTGCTCACCCGCCTGGACAAGATCGTGAGCGTGTTCGCCGACCAGCGCGAGGACATCAACGCCTCCATCGCCGCACTGAACCGGTTGTCGGGCACGCTAGCCGGGCAGAGTGACGTCATCAGCCAAGCCTTGCAACGCATTCCACCGGCACTAGAAGTGCTCGTCAGGGAGCGGCCCCGGATCACTACGGCGCTGCAAAAGTTCGGCCACTTCAGCGACACGGCGACGAAGCTGATCACGGCCACCCAGGACGATCTGGTGACCAATCTGCGCAACCTCGAACCGACCGTGCGGGCGCTCGCCGACGTAGGCCCTAATCTGGGGGCCGATCTGGCGTTCGTGCCGACTTATCCCTACCCGCAGAATTTCATCGACCGGGCCATCCGTGGTGACTATCTGAACGAGTTCATCACGTTCGACTTCACCATTCCGCGACTCAAGAGAGGCCTCTTCCTGGGGACCCGGTGGGGCCAGGAAGGTGCTCCACTTGTTCCCGCTCCGGGGGATCCCTGGTATGCGAACTACACCAAAGATCCACTGAACATGCCGCTGACTCCCGCGCCGACCGCCGTCGCGACGATGCCGGCGCTGGTCGACTCGCCTGCAGCACAGGACCCTTCCACAAATGCGCAGGATCCGTCGCCGGCACCGGCGCCGGGGTTTCAAGCTGCACAAGCAGGAGGCAACTAATGCTCACCCGATTGATCCGCACCCAGCTGGTCATCTTCTCGGTCGCCTCCGTCATCGGCTTGGCCGTGATGGTCGTGGTGTACCTGCAGGCGCCCACCTTGTTGGGCATCGGACGGATGACGGTGACCCTGCAACTGCCCGGCACCGGTGGGCTGTACCAGTTCTCGAACGTCACCTACCGCGGTGTGCAGGTCGGGAAGGTCACCGATGTGCGACCTACCCGTGACGGTGCGGAAGCCACCTTGTCGTTGAACACTTCCCCGAAAGTCCCGGCTGACTTGCACGCTGCCGTTCTGAGCGTGTCAGCGGTCGGTGAGCAGTACGTGGATCTGCAGCCACGCAACGAATCGGGACCTTTCCTGCACGACGGGTCGACCATCCCGGCTTCCCGAACCTCGATCCCGCAAGCCGTCGGGCCGATGCTCGATCAGGTCAGTGCGCTGATCGGCAGCATCCCGAAAGACAAGATCCGTCCACTGCTCGACGAAACATTCAAGGGCTTCAACGGTGCCGGGCCGGACATCGGCTCCCTGCTGGACTCCTCGTCACGGCTGATCACCGACGCCAACGCCGCCGCCGACCAAACCCGCACGCTCATCGACGACAGCGGCCCTCTACTCGACGGACAGGCCGAATCGGCTGACGCCATCCGCGCATGGGCGCGCAGCGTCGCCGGCATCAGCAAGCAACTGGTCACCAACGACCCACAGGTACGGACGCTACTCAAAGATGGACCGGGTGCCGCGGACGAGGCCAGTCGGCTGTTCAATCAGGTCAAGCCCACCCTGCCGGTGCTGTTGGCCAACCTGGCCAGTATCGGCCAGGTGGCGGTCACCTATCACCCTTCGTTGGAGCAGCTGCTGGTGCTGCTGCCCCCCGTCGTCGCCTCCACGCAGGCTTACGGTGCACCGAAGAACAACCCCTCGGGAATGTCGTTGGGCGACTTTACCCTGAACATCGGTGACCCGCCTGCCTGCACCGTCGGATTCCTGCCGCCGTCGCAGTGGCGCTCACCCGAAGACACCAGCGACGTTGACACGCCGGACGGCCTGTATTGCAAGCTGCCCCAAGACTCCCCGATCGGGGTGCGCGGTGCGCGCAACTATCCGTGCATGGGCAATCCCGGTAAACGTGCGCCTACCGTCGAAATCTGTGACAGCGACAAGCCCTACGAACCCCTGGCCATGCGTCAGCACGCGCTCGGTCCCTACCCGATTGACCCGAACCTGCTCGCCCAGGGCGTGCCGCCGGATTCCCGCGTCGATCACGACGCAGAGATCTACGGACCCTCGCAAGGCACACCGCTCCCGCCGGGCGACGGGGCACCGCGAGCACCTGCGGAGGTGCCGTTGCCCCCCGAGCCGACACCGCCCGCCGAACCTGGACTGCTACCTGACCCGGGCGCCGTCCCAGCCGCACCGAGTGCGTTCCAGCCCAATCGATCTGCGGGACCGTCAGTGGCGGTCGCCACCTACGATCCGGGTACCGGCCAGTACGCCACCCCTGATGGAGCGGTGTACCGCCAATCCGACTTGGTAGCGCACACGGGCGAGAGGACTTGGAAAGACCTGTTTCCCAGCTGATCCGACATGCAACGGCGGCGATGAACGCAGCGGCTCAGGCGGTCTTGACCAGCTTGAACGGCATGGTGATGAATACCACCTTGCTGCTGCCGCACGAACCACTGATGCCGGTCGTCGAGTCCTCACCCAACAAGGTGGTCGACGCCGGGTCCATCCCACTGCCATCGGTGGTCGCCGGATAGAATCGGAACACCTGGAGGCCCGGGCCGGCGCTCCCATCGGGACACGGTTGCCACTTGTTCACCATTTTCTTGACATACCAGACGCCGCTTTTCTGGTATATCGCTGCACTCCAACCAAATTCACTGTTCACGGAGCCGGTGCATTCCCCGGGGTAACTGCACGTCGTAGCGATGGTCCAGGTACTGCGGATGCTGGTCTCGTCGTGGTAGATGTCGTTGGTCTTCGCCCACTCTCCGTTCGAGGTGGCGAGATACGTACCGTTGAGGCCCCACTGAGGCGCTGCTTCAGCCACCGGCTGGTGAGACGCTCCAAGCGTCGAGGCAGACAGCACGCCCACGAAAACCGAGGTCCTAGACAGCCACATCGCTGCTCCTTCGTCCGCGCGAACTTGCCAGCAGATGCTTCTGCCTGCCGGCGGCAGTTCACTGTGACCCGCACGCGGCTCGCTGGCGGTCGATCTCCCACCTAGCGGGCAACAGGATGGAGAATTACGTAGGCGGTGGCATGGTGTCGCGCATGCGGTTATCGGCGGCAGCAGCGATAGCGGTTCTCATTGCGGGCGTTCTCAGCCCGGCCGGCGCCGCCGCGGCGCCCGAGGAGTGCAACGACCCTTCCTGTGTACCTGGCATCTCCGGTGGCGTCACCCTCGGGGCCACCTGCACAGACACCGAGCACTACGTGTTCGGGACGACGTCCTGGGGCCGATTGGTGTTCTGCGGATCACCGCGCCGGTATGAGCCTCGATATTTCCGATCCCCGCCACTGAAAGGCGTTCGAGTAGAGAACACGTCGTGCGAAGGTTCCCTCAACGCCGTCGCGCAGGGACTTGACGGACTCTTTCTGAGCTGTGTGGCCGTCGACGGTATGACGCGGTGGGTTCGTGGCGATGCGTGACCGCAACGGTGTTGCGGTGAGAACGATCTGCCGCCGTGGAGTGAGTTGCATCGCGGTCGGCGTGGCCTTGGGAGCCGGCCCGATCGCCGTCGTTCGGGCCGACGACGAGGTTTCGATGCATCGGGTGACCTATACCGTGTCGTCCGATCAGCCCGCCGACGCCGACATCTACTACCGCGACGTCGACCCACCCAATTGGGTCGAATACAGCCACAACCCATACCCGTTCAGTCCAAAGGACGACGTCCGCCTCACGCCGGGCACACTGTGGGTACACGAAACGATGCTGGACGACCCCGCGCAGTGGGCGATGGTCACGGTCAGCGCGGCGGGTCCGGCAGTACGTGACGGACAGACTTTTCGCTGTCGATTATCCGTCGACGGCGTGGCAGTCGACCGCGCTGAAGGTCCTCGCGGCGCACTATGTTCACTGAGACACTGGTGATACTTCGCAGCGGCGACTTCGGCAATGACCGCTGGGCGGGACAGGGATCCAGCGGCCGGACGGTGCGCGGTTAGCGTGTGGCAGCGGTCACATCATCGGCCTGGCGACGGTGGTGATTGCATCCGACCTACGGCACCCTGCTCTGGAGGTAAATCATGCGGCTCCTCCGCCGTGCCACGCAGACGGCCTGTACGACAGGCACTCTCGAAGGAGATGCCCTGGTGTCATCCACGCAGGCGACCGAGGATGTAGCCGCGGTGCGTGCTCGCGCGGCGAGCCTGCGTCGCGAAACCGACGACCAAACCCCAGACTCCGCCGACGGGACGTCGCCGGTCAAGCGGTGGTGGCGGCTCTCGCGCTCGACGGTCGTTGCGCTCGTCGCCATGCTCGCGGGCACCGCGTTGTTCGCGGCCAGCGGGTACATGTGGTGGGGCCATCGTGCGGCAGAGTTGGAGAGGCAGCGCCGCGACGAGTTCGCTGCGGCCGCTGCGCAAGCAGTGATTACCTTGATGTCGATCGACAGCGCCAAGGCTCAGGAGAATGTCCGCCAGATCATCGACAACTCCGCTGGGCAGTTCCGCGATGATTTTCAGGTTGAGGCCGAAGACTTCGTCAAAACGGCGCAGGCGTCCAAAGCAGTCACGAAGGCGACGGCACAGGCAGAAGCCGTGCAAGTGATGGCTGCGAACTCGGCGACCGTTCTTGTCGCGGCTGCTACGACGGTCAGCAACTCCGCCGGTGCAAACCAGCAACCACGAAACTGGCGTCTCAGTGTCGACATGGTCCAGGACGGCGAGCAAATCAAGCTGACGAAGGTGGAGTTCGTCCCGTGAGCACCGATGTAGACGAGCTCATGGCTGTCGTCGACTGCGCCAAGCCTCCCGCCCGAGGCGTGTGGACGCTGCTCCGTGCAGTAGCAGGGCGATGGCGCGCTCTGATCGTCATCAGCTTCCTGCTGTGTTCCGTCGGCGTCGCGGCGGCCACATATTTCGGTCCGCATCGTGAGGACCGGGATGTCACCGCTGCGGCCACTCAGGCGGCCGACGCCGCAGCGGAAGCTTCTGTGGCGTTGTTGTCCTATGCACCCAACAGTTTGGACCAGGATCTCGCGGCCGCCCGAGCCCATTTGACCGGGGAGTTCCTGACCTACTACAGCAACTTCGCCGAGGAGATCTTGGTGCCGGCCGCCCGACAGAAGGACGTCCATGCCAGCGCAACGGTGGTCCGGGCAGCCACCATCGAAGCGCGTCAGGATACCGCCCAGGTCCTGATCTTTCTGAACCAGAACACCACCAGCCGCGACAACCCGGTGCCCGCGCAGACCGCTAGCAGCATCAAGGTGGGACTTACCAAAGTCGATGGCATGTGGCGTATCTCGTCTTTTGATCCGGTGTGACAGCCATCCGTATGTGATCCGTCCGACTCCCGGTGAGTGGAAATCGGACGCGGTCGTGGGAGTGGAGCTACGCATCCTGAATGCGGATGCGAGGATGCGGCGGAGGGCTGACATGACGACTTTTGAGGGCGACGTTGTGACCTATAAGGTCAAAGGGCGTGTCGCAGTGGTGACGATGAACCGACCCCGGTACCGAAACGCGCAAAACTCGGTCATGACCTACGCGTTGGACGCTGCCTTTCAACGTGCCATCGCCGACGATGCCGTTGGTGCAATCGTTCTCGCCGGCAGCGGAGACCATTTCAGCGCCGGTCACGACATCGGTACCCCGGAACGCGACCATCACGTGTCCTATGACAACAAGGCCGCGCTGTGGTGGGACCACGTGGATAAGCACGGTGGCGATCAGCGTTACGCACGCGAGATGGAGGTCTATCTCGGCATGTGCCGTCGCTGGCGTGAGATACCTAAACCGATGATCGCAATGGTGCAGGGCGCGTGCATTGCCGGCGGCCTGATGCTGGCCTGGGTGTGCGACCTCGTGGTTGCCGCCGACGACGCATTCTTTGCAGACCCGGTAGTGCGCATGGGTATCCCCGGCGTCGAGTATTTTGCGCATCCGTGGGTCCTCGGGACGCGGTTCGCCAAGGAGATCCTTTTCACCGCCGACCGTTTCACCGCTCAGCGGGCGTACGAAGTGGGCATGGTCAATCAGGTTGTGCCCCGGCAGCATCTGGAGCAGGCGACGCTCAAGTTTGCCGAGCGGATTGGGCAGATGCCGTCGTTCGGACTCGCACTGACGAAGCGTGCCGTCAATCAGTGTGAAGATCAGATGGGTTTGCGGAACGGAATGGAAGGCGTCTTTGGGCTGCATCACTTCGCCCACGCGCACAACGCGGAGATCGGAACGGGATCACTCGGCGGGATGGATGCCAAAACAATGGCAGCTCAGACCACCGACGCCGGGTGATCGGCCGTGAGAAGCACGAGGGCGGATCGCGTCGCATGGCAGCTGGCCGAGCAACTCGCTGAACGCATCTCAGCGCAAGACCGGGCAGCGATGTACTGCTCGCTGGGTTGCGGTGACACCTTTGACGCCCTGGCAGACATCATCCAATTGGTCATCGATTACCACGAGTCCGTCATCCCCGGTGTCATCTGCGAACTGCATGGATGGCTAAACGGATATCGGGGCAATCGGGACGAACCTCGGGTGCGTGCCATGATTCACGCCATCCCGGCCAGATGTATCAGCACCCCATGAGTCCGGGGGTGAGTCCGGCGGCCTTGCCTCGAAATACCAACCCGGCAACCGGCCAACGGCTCCGACGTCACATCAGGGTCAGGTCGAACGGGTAGGTGAAGGTTCCACCCGGCGAACCGTCACACCCTGCAGCGAACGATGAAGACAGCGTCCCGCTGTGGGTGAAGGCATCCCAAGAATAGGCGTCGCGAGTGGCTATCGTCGATCCGTAATAGACATTGCCGCAGCGTAATCCGTCGGGTATGTCGACGACAAGGGTATACCGGCCGTCCATCAACTGGGCGTACCCCTGGTAGGGGAAGGCCCTGCCGACGGGTTGGGGTATCGCCTGAACATGAACACAGTCACCCCCGCATCCGGATAGCGCCCAAATCCAGGTGTGAAAGTCGTACCGACCTTGGATACGTAGCTCGAAGTTGCCATACGGTGTCTCCGCAAAGGCCCCAGGTGCCCCCGCCAACCCACACACGACTGCGATACTCAGCAGCAGTACTTTCATGTCGCCCTTTCCACACCGGCCCCTGACGCATTGAGCCATGGGAACTCTGGCAGCCGATGTCTACGCCTGCCGTTCAGCCGTCCGGTGAGCGGGATACCGTGCGGCACCCTCTCTGAGGGGAACCTCCCGTTCAGTGGACGTAGCGGTGGCTCCCGAGTGGCGCCGCTGCCAGTGTGTCGTGCGTCACTTGTCAATGATGAGGAGGATGCATGAGCGCTACACGCTACATAGGTCGTGTTGGAGGTTTGGCGGCCGCCTTGGGCGTCGGCGCTGCCATCTTCACTGGCAGCGGGATCGCCTGGGCCGAACCCGCATCCGGTGGATCGGGATCGGGTTCATCGTCGTCAGCTGGTAGCAGTGCGAACGGTGGCGAGTCGACGCATGGCGGAACACCGGGGGGAGGGTTGGCCAACGGTGCGTCGGAAGGTTCTGAAGCGCCGCACACCTCGCCAGCCTCGTCAGGCAAAAAGCACGATTCCGGTTCGGCATCGGGGAATGCCTCGAAGTCAAATCATCCAAAGCCCTTGCCCCGCAGCAAGATCGGGAAGTCCTCGTCCGTTGCGGATGGTTCCTCGTCGCAAGGCATTGAGCCATCCAAATCGCAGGGCAACGAGCCCTCCCCGTCCGGGGACAGTGGCGCGCCGCCGTCGAACACTCCGTCAGGCACCGTCGAGACTCCCGCATCCGGTAGCGTCGACGCACCCACCGTCGAGGGGGCATCGCCGACATCCGAGGCTTCCGGGACGAATTTGCCGTCGGCTGTGACGAACAAGCCCGAGCCGGTCAAGCCTGCGGTCGGCTCAGTGCACGTCACAACGACGATGACAAAGCTGATCACCCAGGCGATGGATCCGCTGGGCGGAACTTCGCCGAAAGTGCCGGCGGAGTCGCCCACGTCATGGGTGGTGGCGGCGGCGGCGCGGCGCGAACTATCAGGCCCCGCAACGACCGCGCAACCGACAACGCAGATCGTTGCCAGCCAGGCGCTGGCGTCGGCCAACATGGCCACGGCTGCGGCGCAGTTCGCACCTGCAGCGCCTCGACCGGCGCCCGCAAACCTCCCGGAACTGGTTCACCTCTACCTTTACGCGCCGATCCATGCCGCACTTGAGCACTGGATCAACACCGCCGCTGGCCAACGGTTCGCTGCCGTGGTCAACACTGTGCTCAGGTCCTACGCTATCGGTGACGGCTCAGACGGCACGAGTGCAGCCGACCCTAATGGCACTGCCGCAGGGTGGATCTTCGGCGATGGCGGGCGCGGCTGGACCAGCACCGCGGCTGGTGTTGCCGGAGGCAAAGGTGGCTCTGCAGGGATCTTCGGAGACGGTGGCGCCGGTGGCGCTGGTGCGGCCGGTGGCAGCGGCGGTGCCGGAGGAAGATTCATGGGCATCGGTGGCACCGGTGGCGACGGGGGTGTCGCTGTGGCCGATGGCGCCGGGGGTGCCGGCGGTCACGGCGGAAACGCGCCAGGGGTGTTCTTCGGAGTCGGTGGCACCGGCGGCGACGGCCATGACGGCGGCGTCGGCGGAGCCGGTGGCGACGGTGGGAACGCGACGGGGTTGCTCGGCAATGGCGGCCGAGGTGGCGACGGCGGCAACGGCGATCAGACCGGACACTTGCCCGCCTTGGGCGGGGCCGGGGGACAAACCGCGCCCGGATTCGGCAGCCACGGTGCGGTCGGCAGCGCCGGCACCCAGGCCGGAATCACGCTCACCCCACCGGCGGGGACCACGATCCCGGGCGGATCAGTGCTCCCGCTCGGGACGACCGGTACCTGGCTGACCGACGTCAACGGCAACGCCGTCATTCTGCACGGGACAAACCAGGTGGACATCAACCCGCCGCTTTCCACACCGGAGGAGGCCGGGTTCGGCGACGACGACGCGGCGTTCCTTGCGGCCAACGGTTTCAACGTGGTGCGAGTGGGTGTTGACTGGTCGCGTTTGCAGCCCCATCCCGGCGTCTATGACGACGCTTACTTGGCGTCGATTCAGCAGACAGTGCAAACCCTGTCCGATCACGGCATCGTCACCCTGCTCGACATGCACCAAAACGTAGGGCCCGACTGGGCGACCGGCGGCCCACTGCCTCCCTCGAAGTTGCCCTTCCCGATCAGCCTGTTCTTCGATCCTGCGCAGAACCACGCCTTAGACATGTTCTGGAAGAACCAAGATGCATCCAACGGCGTTGGACTGCAGAATAATTACGCGCAAATGATGCAGCACCTTGCGGGCTACTTCAACGGCAACCCCGGCGTGCTGGGCATCGAAATCATGAACGAGCCGCTACCAGGAAACCAGACCTTGCCGAGCATCTTCGGCAGCGGCTACTTCGAAGGACAACAGCTCACCCCGTTCTACAACCAGGTCGCAGCGGCGATCCGGAGCGTCAACACGACGGCCACGATCTTTTACGAGCCCAGCTTTCTGGCCACCGCCATGGTGCCCATACGCCTGGGAACGGTGAACGATTCGAACAGCGTCTTCTCGTTCCACAACTACGCGTACGTCAACCTCGGCCCCTTGGGTGTGCTGCCGTTTGTCCGCACGATCGAGAACAACGCAGCCAAATATGCACGGGCACATGGAATCCCGGCCTTCATGACCGAATTCGGATCGAGCATCAACCAATCCTCCATCAATCGGACAGTGACGCCGGCTGACCACGACTTGATCGGCTGGACGGAGTGGAGCTACAGCAACACGGGCTTCGGCGGCATCGACGGCACCCCAGAGTGGCTGGTGAACGATCCCAGCCAGCCGCTGGTGGGCGACAACGTGAACACGGCGACCTTGGCGACGCTGTCAAAGCCATATCCCCAACTTGTCGCCGGCACCCCCGGCGGGTTCTCCTTTGATAAAGGAACCTTCCAATTCAGCTACTCCACCGAAAGAGTCGACGGCCTCGGTCAATTCGCCGCTGGTTCCCAAACGGTCATCGCGGTGCCAGCGG
This sequence comes from Mycobacterium sp. BMJ-28, assembly GCF_054404835.1. NCBI lineage: Bacteria > Bacillati > Actinomycetota > Actinomycetes > Mycobacteriales > Mycobacteriaceae > Mycobacterium > Mycobacterium sp. BMJ-28. Next base: position 2,131,967 of record NZ_CM136783.1, read on the forward strand.
TGCAGTATCCGAACGGCTACCGGGTGACAGTCACCGGTGGACACGTCGTCTCGGCACCCAACGCCTCACAACTCGTGATCGCCTCGGACGGCGGGGCGAACACCGTCGTGGTCACGGTCAGCGCAGCACTGACAGCATGACGATCGCTTCCCGTCTGCCGGGCCTGTTGCCGGCAGACGGGAAGCCCGTTTCGCCATTGTGGCGTCACTTGTGGACACGTGTTCTCGACGCGCGGCGGGTGCGTCCCACAGCTCTCGCGCGTCGTCGGCTCGCGATGTCAAGCAGAATCCGGTGCAGAGCACCTTTCGCGCTCGAGGTAAGAATCTCCACATGCCGCGTCGGCTGGCATGGCAAACCGGTGAGACCCCACCGCGATGCGTAGTGCTCGGTAGCCTGACCTCGCGGTGTGACAAAGATGCCGATCACGGTGACGCTGCAACTTCGACGTGCCGCGCGACATTGCAATCACGGTGCTACGGGAAATCCGACATTCCGGGTATCACTGCGAGCGTTTGATGAGCCCTTCCGCACGGTTGTCGGTGACCGCACACCAGATGGTCGTCCGCGCCCAGCACCGTGCACAGATGCTGTCATCGTTCATTGTTGAACGTGGCGGTGCCGACGTGTCGGTGGAAAATGCTGCACACGCGCGTAGCGGCACGGTCTGTCGGACAAGGTCGCCCACCACGAACGACCCACCCCTTCGGAGAAGTGCGAGGCAGCACGGGTCGACGTTGTGACCGGGGGCTGGAGGTGAGCTAGTCGGCGGCGGAGTTTACGCACTCCCAAGAGGGTGCGCCAGTCTTCTTCTTCCTGCTGTTTGCTCTTGTGTAGCTCCGTCGAGAGGGCGGTGAGGTGACTCGCGGGGTGGGGGAGGGCGAAGAAGTCGCCTTTGCCTTGAGCGGAGGTGTGCGCGCCGGTGTCGATGAAGTAGTACCCGTCACCTGACAGTGAGCTCGCGTGGTTGGTCTTGTTGAGGTAGCGCAAGATGTTCGCGGTTGCGGCCGCGGCTCCGTTTTTGGCGAAGATTGCGGCTTTCGGTAGTGGGCGCCCGGATGGGGAGGTGACCGTGGTCGCGTCGCCGATGGCAAAGATCCCGGGATACACGGTTTGCGCATGGGCACAATGTATTTCGCTGTCAGCGCCGCGTCATCCGCGGCCATCACATCTAAACGCGCCGTCACACGCTGCCGCCGACGCGCCGTGAGTCGGGCGGGGCGCCGCTGCGAGGCCTAAACCCGATCAACTCGTCGCGGACAGTGATTGTCGTCGAGCCTGTCCTCAGGCAACGTGTACTTGTACTTGGTGTCACCCTCGCATCCTCGTCGACGCCGCATGCCTAGGGGAGTACACGTGAGTGCGCGTCGCCGTCGACACAGATCAATGCTAAGAAACCTTAAGGTGGACAGTAGATCCCAGCATCTCGCGTCGGGACAACTGCCCCGGCCGTTCCCGAGCACACGCGACGGCGGTACTGTACGTTCACCGGTCTTGATTCTCCGAGCCGCACGGCTGCAGTTCTACCCGTTGCAGCGCATGAATCGGAACCCACTGTCTGCTAGACGAGATCCCGCACCACTACATCGACTTCGTCGTCGCAGTAGCCAGGTTGCACCCACCTGACCATCAGTGACCACATCGTCGTATTGACGGAACCGCGAAACTCGAATGTATACTTGGTTTTGTGAGCGAGGAGCGCGGCGTGCGCACAGAGATTTCCGATGACGACCGACGGGCACCCCGCAGCGGCTCTCGTGGGGCGTACGCCAAATCGGCGGTGCGCAGAGACCGAATACTGGCTGCGGCGTTGCACGTTTTCACACGCATGGGCTTCACCTCAGGCACGGTACGGGCGATCGCCAATCACGCAGGTATGGCTGAAGCCACGGTGCTACATCATTTTCCGAGCAAGACCGCGCTGCTTCTTGCTTTGTTCGAGCAACGTGAGTTGCGGACCCGCGCCAGCCTGAGGTCCGCGACCGACGCGCTTGAAGCACTACTTCAGGCCGTCGACCTCGTGGACGATCAAACGAGGATCTACGCAGAGCTGTTCAGCCGCCTCGCTGCCGAAGCAACCGACTCGGGGCATCCAGCTCATGAATTCGTCGTTCGCCGATACGACACCGTACGGCGGGACCTCACGGAGGCCTTCACAGACCTCGATAATGAAGGGCGGTTGCAACCAGGTGTCAGTCCCGGCAGCGCAGCAATTCTGACTATCGCCGCATGGGAAGGCTTGCTGCTGCAGTGGTTGCTCGACAATCGCAGTGTCGATGTGCAGGGCGAACTGCGTTCGCTCATAAGCCTACTCGTCGATGCTGACCGCCCTAAGCGGCAACCACGCCGCGCCAGTTCTGCCGCCAAATAGTCAGGCATCCCGGACTTCACATACGCCGTATCGGAGCCCACAACATCCCGCCCATGCGCGTGTCGACGGAAAAGGCCACTGTGTCGGCCGATGTCGTGCGTCGTTTGTCCCACATAGAGGAGATGGTCCCTTGGGCACTTCGCCGTTCAACAGCCGTGTCGGTAGGCGCGCGGTAGCGCTGGTTATGGTCGTTGCGATGCTCGCGAATCCGAGTCCCACATCCATCTGGCCTGCACCCCGTGCGGCGGCCACCACAGGTACGAACACCACATGGGATTCGACCTATGCGAGCGGACCCGGTGAGGCACAGGCGGCTGCGGACGTGCGCATGGCTGAACATGGTTCATCGAGCGCAATGCACGGCACCGAGGACCGACGAAACGCTTGCGCCCATACTCCGATTTACGACGCTGCCAGTGCCTGGCTGAGGTCCTCGACGGGTCAGGTGTTCGCGGCTGTGGTCAACACGCTTCTGTGGTCCTACGCGGTTGGCGATGGCGCAGCAGGAACTGACGGTTCTCGTCCGAATGGGACCGATGCGGGGTGGTTGTTCGGTACTGGCGGAGCGGGCTGGAATAGCACCGCGAGTGGCGTTGCCGGTGGAAATGGCGGGGCTGGAGGGTTTTTCGGCAATGGTGGAGCCGGCGGCGTGGGGGGTGCCGGTGCTGTTGGTGGCAGCGGCGGCGCGGGTGGCGCATTCACCGGGATCGGCGGTCCCGGAGGTGACGGGGGCGGCGGAACAGCTGAGCGAGCCGGTGGTGACGGCGGTGCAGGTGGTGACTCCGAAGGACTGGTGTGGCCCGTTGGTGGTGCCGGCGGCAATGGCGGCGCGGGGATCGGGCTGGGTGTCGGTGGGGCCGGCGGATCCGGTGGTGCCGCGCACGGGTGGTTGTTCGGTATCGGCGGGCGTGGCGGCAACGGAAATGATGGCGGGCTTGGCGGTGTCGGTGGTGATGGAGGCAACGTGACCGGATTGTTCGGCGACGGCGGTCGCGGAGGAAATGGCGGTGATGGCAGCCAGACCGGTCGGCTACCTGCGTTGGGCGGTGCGGGTGGGACCACCACGCAGTGGTTCGGCAGCCACGGAGTATTTGGCCTTGCCGGCAATCAGACTGGTGTGACACTGAGGCCCGGACAGAACAAGGTCAAGCCCGCGGGAAAGTGGTTCACCGACAACGCCGGCAAGGTCATTTTCTTGCGCGGGATGAATGTCGTCGACATCCGGGATCCGATCAGACCGCCGTCAGTAGAAGGGTTCGATGACGACGACGCCGCCTTTCTGGCCGCCAATGGTTTCAACGTGGTGCGATTGGGGGTCGATTGGGAGCTTCTGCAGCCCAAGCCCGGCGTCTACGATGCCGCTTACCTGAAGTCACTGGACCAGACGGTGCAGCTGCTGGCCGCTCATGGCGTTCTCAGCTTGCTCGATCTCCATCAAAACGTGCCGCCCAGTTACGTCACGGGCGGCCTGCCCCCATCGAGCATGCCTTTCCCCGCGAGTGTGTTTTTCGACTCAGCGAAAAACGCTGCAATCGACCGGTTCTGGGCCAACGACAAGGGCCCGACCGGGGCCGGGCAACTTAACGAGTACGCGAAAATGGTCCAGTACCTAGCCGACCACTTCAACGGCAATCCTGACATCTTGGGCATCGAGATTATGAACGAACCCTTACCGGGCAACCAGTTCCTACCCTCGATCTTGGGTAGCTCGTACCACGAAGCCCAACAACTGACCCCATTCTACGATCAGGTAGCTGCGGCGATCCGCAGCGTCAACCCGGACGTGACGATCTTTTTCGAACCCAGCGTCCTGGCTAGCGCCACAGTGCCGATACGGTTGGGTACAGTCCACGACCCCAACACCGCACTGTCGTTTCACGACTACGCCTTTTTGAACCTTAACGGCCTCGTGATGCCCGACGTCAAGGGCATCGCCAACACGGCCTACGCTTACGCCAAAGCGCACAACATACCTGCGGCCATGACCGAGTTCGGATCCTCGAGCAGCCTCTCCTCACTCAACCAAACCCTGCGCCCGGCCGACCAATACCTGCTCAGCTGGACCGAATGGTCATATGCGAACACCGGGTACCGCGGCATCGACGGAACCGTCGAATGGCTCGTTGATGATCCCCGTAAACCGTTGATCGGCGACAATGTCAACTCGACTAACCTGGTGATCCTGACCAGACCGTACGCTCAGGTCGTTGCCGGCACCCCCACCGCAATGTCGCTCGGTGAGAACGGCGTCTTTCATTTCAGCTATACCACTACGAGAGCCGACGGCCATGGCCGTTTCGCCACCGGTTCACGCACGATTCTGTCGGTACCCAGTGCGCACTACCCCAACGGGTACGACGTGACCATCGAAGGCGGACACGCGGTCTCTGCACGCAACGCGCCTAAACTCGTCATCGTCTCAGACGGTGCCGCCACCTCTATCTCCGTCACCATCACGCCCTTCGCTTAGGGGCAAAACCACTCTACGAGCAGGTTGCCGATATCTCCCACAAGCGGGAGGTAGTCGAGGGTCGGAGCCGACCCTCCCTGGTCCGGGGGAACCGCCGCCTCGACGCGAGAGCCCGGCCATCTGCGCCGAGAGCTCTATAAGGCCCACCGACGATGGTCTACATCTCCGGTACCCGGAAACCGCCGCGGTCGCCCAACTTCGTCGGAAGCAGGGCCAAACTCGACCGCCGCAGCAGTGCGTACAAGTGACGCGGGCAGGGCGGCGGCCATTCTGACCCGCCAATCGGCGATAGGGCCGAACGAGGGAGCTGCGGGAGCTGGCGGTGGAATAGGGCGTCAGGAGGCGGTAGCGGCGGTCAATGGTCGCTAAGTCGGGTTTCAGTGCGGATGAACTTTAGTGTCGGCGCGGAGTCGTCCGTTATCATGCCCTCAGTCGACATCGCACCGGCTTCTGCTTTGCCGACGAACAGACTGGCAAGAAGGCGGATGTCAGCCGACATCGGAATGCGCCGGGATTACTTCACAGTGCATGAGCGGGGCTGCGCGACCGGTCACGCTGAGCGTTCCTTTCACGCCCGTGCCTCTGCGGTAATCAATGGCCCACCCGCGCGGGATACATGCCGAACAGATGTTCATCAGTCTGCACACAAGGCATGCCATTCATGACGGCGATGTTCGTACCGTGACCGATGCAAGGCCGATGAACCACGTTCGACATGGTTGGGTCGCTTGACGAGAGGGGTCCTTTCGCAAGCTCATTCGCCACAATGCGCCGTTCACGGCAAGTAATTGCTGGGTCCTTCCACAGATTTGCGATCAGAGGATCACCACCGATCGAAGTACCTCGCCGGCGTGCATCTTGTGGAATGCGTCCTCGATGGCGTCCAGGCCGATGCGTTCGGAGACGAACTTCTCCAACGGCAACCGGCCCTGGCGGTAAAGGCTGATCAGGGTGGGGAAGTCGCGTTCGGGCAGGCAGTCGCCGTACCAGGACGATTTCAGGGAGCCGCCTCGGGAGAAGAAGTCGACCAGCGGCATCTCCAGTGTCATGTCCGGGGTCGGTACGCCGACCAGGACGACGGTGCCTGCCAGGTCGCGGGCGTAGAAGGCCTGCTTCCAGGTCTCGGGGCGTCCGACGGCGTCGATCACCACGTCGGCGCCGAAGCCGTCGGTGAGGTCCTGGATGGTCTCGACGACGTCGAACTCTTTGGCATTGATGGTGTGGGTGGCCCCGAACCCGCGCGCCCACTCCAGCTTCCGGTTGTCGGTGTCCACCGCGATGATCTTCTTGGCCCCGACCAGGGCAGCGCCGGCGATCGCGGCGTCACCGACACCGCCGCAGCCGATGACGGCCACCGTGTCATCACGCCCGACCGCGCCGGTGTTGACCACCGCGCCCAGGCCGGCCATCACACCGCAACCCAGGAGCCCGGCGACGGCGGGGTCGGCCTCGGAATCAACTTTGGTGCACTGGCCCTGGTGTACGAGCGTCTTGTCGGCGAAGGCGCCGATGCCGAGTGCGGGGGACAGCTCGGTGCCGTCGGTCAGCGTCATCTTCTGGGTGGCGTTGTAGGTGTCGAAGCACAGGTGCGGGCGGCCGCGCTTGCAGGCCCGGCATTCGCCGCACACCGCGCGCCAGTTCAGGATGACGAAGTCGCCGACCTCGACGTGGGTGACACCGTCGCCGATGGTTTCCACGGTGCCGGCGGCCTCGTGGCCCAGCAGGAACGGGTACTCGTCGTTGATCCCGCCCTCACGGTAGGTCCAGGTCGGTATGACACACACCGCACGCGATGATGTCGACCACCACTTCACTGGGGCCCGGATCGGGGATCACGATGTCGACCAAATCGACGGGCTGCTTCTTACTCCGGGAAATCACACCGCGCACTGTCTGAGGCATGCGGTTCCTCGTTTCTATCAGTTCATGCTGATGGATGAGAGCTAGGTCCAAAGCCTCACACTGATAGCCAGAAGGCAAGGTAAATAATGGATACGACTAAGAACACGAGGGCGGCCACGTAGTCGCCGAACTTGTCACTGGCGCGCTTGTGGAATATCAGCGCGCCAGTAAGCAGCGCCGTCATTCCGAGCGCTGCGGCGAGTCCGATTGGGCGCCAGTAGATTCCGATCAGTAGGCCGGCCGCAGCCGCCAATTCGAGGAGGCCGATGGCGCGGAAGCGGGTCCAGGGCAGCCCAGCGTGCTCAGCGGCGGCTCTCATTTGTGCGGTGCCGCTGAGTTTCATCGTCGCCGGCGCCAGACACATTAGGGCATAGATGATCGATATCGCGATAAATAACCAATTCATGCGGAGGCCTGTTCTTTGATGTGGCGGGAAGGGGACGGAAAGTAAAACCTGGGTGGCCCGATGGTGGTAACGTCGTCAGTGGTTTGATAGACGTAGCGATCAGGTCGCACCACCAGGTAGCGGGCACCGTTGGCGGTCATAGCATTCCAGAGCTGGCCGGTGGGGTCGCCCAGTTCGCCGTCGCTCACCACCGACGTGCCGGGGCGCAGTGTCAGGAACCGAGTCCCGAGCCGCTGCCAGGCGGTTCTGTTTTCAGCAGACATACCCGCACATGGATCGATGTCCAAACCTAATATGCTCCAACCCAGACCCAGCACGTGATCGATGCCCGTCTGCTGTGCCTGCGCCGCTGCCACCCGCGCTGGAGCGAGCAGATAGCCGACGGGGGAACGTCTGCGCGGCGGCTCTGACAGGCAGCCGGAGCCCAGAGGCGTCGGTTCGACGACTTTGCGTGTGATGCCATCGGCAACACCAGGTACTTTCGCGGCGACTCGAAACGCGATGTCGCGCAAGCGGGCAATTGCTCGATTGGGCGGCATGACCAGTCGACCAAGGAGTACGGCTCGCTTGGTCATGGAGTCGTGGTGCGGTTCGCGTTCGGCTTGGTAACTGTCGAGGAGTTCATCGCCGGCGTAGCCGCGTACCACGGCGTGCACCTTCCACACGACGTTGGCGGCGTCGCGGAATGCGCCAGAGATGCCTTGACCGGCGAACGGCGGCATGACATGGGCAGCGTCACCGAGTAGCAACACGCGTCCCTTGCGCCAGTGCCGGGCTTTGCGGACATGGAAAGTGTAGGACCACGTGCGGGCGATCTCGACGTCGTCGGAAGTGATTCCCTCCGCTGCGAGCATGCGCCAGACATTCGAAGGCTCAAGCATGGCCTCAGCGTCTTCGCCAGGATTGATGCGCCACTCCCAGCGGTAGTAGCCGCCAGGGCAGGGGCATCGGACACCGGGGCGGGTTGGCGAACATACGAAGTCGAAGTGTGGATCCCGGTGCAGGGTCCGCTTGGTACGGGCTTGCACATCCATCCACTGCTCGGAGTAAGACTTGCCCGCGAACTCAATACCCAACTGTTTGCGGAGCGGGCTGCTACCGCCGTCGCAGGCCAGCACGTAGCGCGACCGCAGCAGACGGTCGTTGCCGTCGGGACCGACGAGCCGCATAGTGACCCCGTGATCGTCTTGGTGTACGAATTCGGCGCTCCAGCCGGCCATCACCTCTACAAGGGGCCACCGTTTAAGTCCCTCGCGCAGGGCCTCTTCCAGCGACGGTTGGTGGAAGAAGTTGGCCACCGGGTATCCGGTGTAACGGGTGGGTCCGGTGATGAACGGCTTTCCGTTGAGTCCGATGAAGCGTGCTGTGACGCCGAGGTGCATGTGACCAGTGACCATGTCATAGAGCCCCAGATTGTCGATCGCACGCAGTGCCTCGTCGTCAAGCGCGATTGCACGTTGCCGGGCGAAGATGGCCAGATCGCGTTCGACAACCAGCGTGCGCAATCCCAGCTGGCCGGCAGCATTGGCGGCAGCGGCCCCGGAGGGACCCAACCCGACGACCATTACGTCGAATACCTCTGCGCTGGAATCGGCTGGTACCAAAGGGTCGCTTGGCGTGGTCATGGTGTTTCCTCCGTCATAGTTCGGTCCGCTGGGTTCTTTGGAGGTGTGGTGCCGCCTGTCGGCGGTCGCCACTTTGTAGGTAGGACGCGCGGGCGGGAGCGAAGGTACATAGCGACGTCATATGCATACCGTACCGCCAGTACTGACGATATCGTCATGAACGATGATCTATGTCATGAATGATGTTTCTGTCACTGCAATGAAGTTCAGAGAGGGTGGACCTGGTCGCTGAAGCACTCGATGCGCACGGTGCGGTCCTCGACGCTTTGACCTCCGACATCAAGGATCCCGCCGAGACTTTCGCGACCAGGTTCCGGCTCACGGGTCGCCTGTTCCGCCGCCGTCCGCGCGAGAGTCAGATCCTGCTGGCCAACGGCGTGCAGTTAATGTCCTCGGACCGAGGTCTAGCGCCGCGTGCCTTACGTGATATCGAAGCGGCCGTCTTCGCGGGTCGGTTCAAGGTTGATGATCCGCACCTAGCGTTGGCTATGGCGGCCGGAGCCATCTTGGGCCTGGGTGCGCTGCTGAACCAAGAACCCGAGCGCGACGATGCTCAGGCTGCCGACTCCGTCACTGCAAGCGTGTTACGAACGTTCGGCATGACTGCCCGTGAAGCTTCGGCCGTATGCTCGCGCCCGCTGCCCGACCTGGATGCGATCTTTAGGCCGGACTCGGCGGCCTAAAGCGATCTACTACCGCGATCACGCCGATGTCCTCATGAGGCATCGCATCACTCTACCGGCGCTGACCAGGAGTGGCATCCGTGCCGTCACTTGCGCGATCGCAGGGCGGCGCTGCAGGTGTAATCCCGAAGCGAACCGGCGGGTCCGAACTCGCGCAGGGGTTTGAGCCGCAGTAACTCGGGCCACCCGCAAGCTGTGCCCCACATACATATTGTCGGGTAGGACCCGTCCGGGGTTTCGGAGTCGACTCCATCGGTCACAAAGTTCTCGTTGGCGAGGAACGCGAGGCCCGACCGCAGTGGTTGGCGAGCCTTGTCATCACCGTGGGGCATCGGCGATGGGGCGGGGCGTTCAGGTGTGGGGTGTCACTGCCAGTACTGCGACGCGGGTTGATCGGGTGATGTCGTGGGTGGCGATGTGGCCGATGTAGCCGTCCGGCCGGATTAGAAGCAGCGCGTCGCGGGTCAGGCCGTAGATGCGTGCGAACTCGGCAGTCGGGTCGCTGAGCACGTGATCGAATGTATCGGAATCGCTGGTGGTTTCGGTAGTTGCCGCGTCGACGGTGAGACGGGTCAGGCCAGCGCCGGTGCTGGGCCAGTCAAGTTCGGAAAGCGCCGAGGCGGCGTGCTCTCCGTAGGCGATCGCGGTGAACTGCGGGCCGGCGTAGGCCTCGAACAACCGCAACCGTGTCCCATCGCCTGTGACGAGATCGGCGTCGGGGGCGCGGTCGCCGACTCGCAGGGTCGCGGTCTTGTCCGTCGACAGCGGTGCCAACGGTCCGCCGTGGTAGGTCAACGTGAGCTGTTTTTCATCCTTGCCGCGCCGCACGCTCTTGGGATCGAGTTTGCCCAGGCCGTCGTATTTCTTCGTCGACAGTCCCAGCACTCCGGCGGCTATGGGCTGTCGTTCGGACTCGTAGGAGTCGAGCAGGGCATCGTCGGCGCCGGCGAGCACTTGCGCGAGTTTCCAGCCGAGGTTGTAGGCGTCACCGACACCAGTGTTCAAGCCTTGCGCTCCAGCAGGTGTATGGACGTGGGCGGCATCCCCGGCCAGCAGAACCGATCCTCGGCGATACTGTTGCGCCAAGCGGATATTGGGTCGAAATACCGACTGCCACACAATGTCTCGCAGCGTCAGCTTCTTGTTTCGGGTCAGTGAGCGTACCTTGGCGGTGATCTCGGCCGCTGTGGTGGGAGGTTCTTCGCCAGGTGCCAGTCGGATCATCCATTGAAACAGGGGTGAGTAGGGCAGCGGGCACGCGCCTGCGAACCGTCCACCGGGCCCGGGCCAGACGTGCCAATATGTGCGGGACAGATCGCCGTCGACGGCTGCGTCAACGATGAGGATCCGGTCGGCTTCATCGGTGGAGCCTCCGAAGTCGATACCGACGGTTTTGCGGACCTGGCTGCTACCGCCATCAGCACCGACCAGGTAACGGGCGGTGATCTGCTCGACCCCGTCTGGGCCGGCTACGCGTGCGGTGACCCCGGGGAGGTCGACGCTGAATTCGGTGAGTTCGATGTCGAGTTCAACGCGCCCGCCTAACCTCTCGAGCCGGTCGTGCAGTGCGCGCACCGTGGCATTTTGCGGGATCAGCCAAGTATCGGGGTACGGCACGTCGGGGCCCTGCTGGCCTTGGTCTATCATCCGCCACGGGAGTGTCACCGGGCCAAGGTGGATCCCCATCTTCGGATACAGGCTGCCCTGATTGAGGACATCGGGGAGGACGCCGAGGTCTTCGAAGACTTCCAGGGTGCGTGGCTGCAAGCCCTTCGCGCGGGAGCCGTGAAATGCGTTGGGTTCCTTATCGATGAGGCGGACCGCGACTTTGCGGCGGATCAGGTCGATGGCCAGGGCTGTGCCGGTGGGTCCGGCCCCGACGATCAGGACGTCGGTGGTCGATTGCGCGATCATATGGTTGGTTACCGATCTGTGTGAGAGTTCGTGAACGCCGCCAAATTCTCGGCAACGAGGGCGGGGCGTTCGAAAGGGATCATGTGGCCACAGTCGTCGACCACATGTGTTCGCTTAGGCGCCAACAGGCTCTGGACTCGGCCTAGACTGCTGATTGGGGTGACTTGGTCCTCGGTACCCCACATCAAGAGGGTGGGCAGCGCAGTGGTGCCGGTCTGCCGGTAGAGACCATCACGACCGAATAGACCGAAATGTTGCAAGGTGTCGAAGAATGCGTACAGCGACCCTTCATAGCGGTAGGAGTCGCCGACCATGGCGGCCAGGTCGGCGGCCCGCTCAGGGTCAGCGACGTTGTGGCGCTGGTGACGATCGAAGATCTGCTGTCCGAGGTGGCGAGCGATGACGCCGCCGGTGAGATCGTTGCCCAACAACAGTTTCTGCGCGATCGGCCTGGGGCTCAGGCCAGCGGGGCCTAGCAAAGTCAGCGTGCTCGCCGATGCACCCTGGCGGAGGTAGGACATCGCGACCAGGGCGCCCATGGATGCGCCAGTGAGGTGACGCCGAGGCGGTAGGTCGAGGGCATCGATGAGTTCGGCGAGTTGCCCGACGAAGAGCGCTTCGTCATAGCGTCCACGGATGCGGTCGGAGTAGCCGCGGCCGTAGGCGCTGTAGGTTAGGGTGCGAAACCCGTGGTCGTGTAGAGCTTCCACGGTGGCGTCCCAATAAAAGAGCGGAACAGTGAGGCCGCCGGTCAGCACCACGACATCACCGGTGTCGGGTCCGCACAATTCGTAGTGCGTGATGCCCTTCGATAGCCGGATATAGTTCCCGCGCAACGATATCCGTGCGGTCGCGTCGAGCCGGCGGTCTTCGGCGGAGGCTATGAAGTACCTCATCGACGTTCGTTCCCGGCGAGGGCGTTCAGGAAGCCGATCATCGCGTCGGCGACCCACGGTGCGTCCTCCTGAGGGAGTAGGTGACCGCCCTCAGGGTGGGTCTTCTCGATACTGCCGGGAATGTCGCGGGCGAAGTGTTGCCCTTGCATGCCAGCGCTGCGCAGTACAAGTGTGGGCACCGTGATGGCCGGGATCTTAGCGCTACGGTCGGGCTGGTCGGTGCTGACAAAATCCACGAATGCTGCCGGGTTGCCGGGCCGGTTCCACAACCGGTGCGCCCGGTCGATCGTCGCGTCGTCGATCACTGCGGCGTTCTTGCCTGCGGCTTGGCGCAAGCTGCGTTCGACGCCGCGCCGCGGCATCACCCTGCGAAGCACTTGGCCTACGAGGGGATTGCGGGCCAGGGCCATTCCGGCGGGCAGTTCCTTCTCGGGGTATCCAGTGGCGTTGATCAACACTAAGCCGTCTAGCCGGTCAGGCTCAGTGACTGCCATGTTCCATGCGATGTTGCCGCCCAACGAGTTTCCGGCAACCACGCATCGAGATACATCGATCGCATCGAGGAACCGCGACAATGTCACGGCGTAGGTCTGCACTCGGTAGTCGCGGTCTGGGCGCGGGCCGGTGACGCCGAAGCCGGGCAGATCCGGGCGGATGACGTCGAAACCACCCCATAGCCGTTGCGCCACATCTTCCACGCCGTAGATCGACGATGCGCTGCCGTGCAGGAGTAACACGGGCGGACCCGTCCCGGATCGTTTGTAGTGCACGTTCATGCCGTCCACCGCGGCGAACCGCGAGTCGGGTCGAATGTCGGGATCGGGTCGCGTTGTCATAATGGATACAGTGTGTCCATTATTGGGCGATGCTGTCAAGGACAGTCATACTGAGCCCGTGAGCACGCCTTCGCGGTCCCGTGGACGCCCGCCGATCCCGCTAGAACGCATCATCGACGCGGCGACGGCAATCCTGGACGAGCACGGCGCGGACGCATTGTCGATGCGAACGTTGGCCCAGAAGCTCGATTCGGGCACCGCCACGCTGTACAGACACTTCCCAAGCCGTAACCACCTGCTAGCCCGCGTGGTCGACGCCGCCATCGGCGAAGTCGACATCGCCGCCGACGACCTCCACGATCTGTCCTGGCAACGAACGTGTGAGACGGTGGCGCAACGCATGTTCGACGTGCTTGGCCAGCATCCGCACATCGCCTTGGTGATGATCGACCGCATTCCCGTGGGTCCCAACATGCTTGCCCTGCGCGAGCGGGCGCTCGCGCAACTGTTGGCCTCCGGCTTCCCCCCGCGATTGGCATTGCAGGCGTGGGCGACACTGGCGCGCTTCGTGCTGGGTTTCGGAAGTCAGTTCGGCCCAGACGGTGGCACCCCAGAGATGCCGGCTGCGTGGGTGACGGTCGACCCGGCCCAGTTCCCGGCGAGCGTGGCCGTCTCCAAGTACGCGCCGGTCCCGCTGGAGAGTGAGTTTACCTTCGGTCTGGAGCTACTCATCGCAGGCTTGGAGCGGCGGCTAAATCGCCACTGACGTCATCGAGCGCGGGCCCTCTGGCTGATCCTTGCAGCCTGGGTGCTCCCTGAGATGCCGGTTCGTCGTTGTCGGGCGGTTGACCGACAGCATATTATCGGACACACTGTATCCGTATATAGATGCGGAAATGTCACATCAGAGGTGACCGCTGGCCGCATCGTTTGGCCGGGTCGTTCCGTGCTTGTCCAGCAGGGCGCACCCCTTCGCGCATCTAATTCAACCGCAGGACCTTGGCCCGTCGCCGACGGGAGATCGGAATGGCAATCAGTGAGCCGCACCCTGCTGCGAGGAGCGCACGTCGTGACGATGGATCCGAGTCGTCACGACGTCGAGATCGTCGACGTCCTCATCGATGGTGCCCGGATCGCCGCTGTTGGGGACCATCTGGATCCTGCAGGCGTTGGCATCGTCGACCTCGGCGGGCGGATCGTGGTGCCTGGGCTGATCAACGCCCATCTGCACACCTGGCAGTCGGCGCTCAGGTTCGCCGGGACGGATTGGTCATTGCCCCAATACCTCGCTAGCGTCCACGGGGCGGTGGCGCACCGCTACTGCCCAGAGGACATGCACCTAGGCACCTTGGCCGGCGCCCTCAATCAGATCGACGGCGGCGTCACGACCATTGGGGACTGGTGCCACAACTGTGTGACACCCGAGCATGCGGATGCAGCCATCGATGCCCTAATCCGCGCAGGCGTCCGTGCGGTGTTCTTGCACGGCACACCTCACGGCCTCCGCGACCGGCCACACGACACCGCCGAGATCGATCGCTTATTGGCCGGACCGATCGCAGCGAACGAGTTGGTGTCGTTGGGAATGGCCGTCGAGGGGCCGCAGCTCTCTAAACCTGAGATAGTGATTGCCGATCTGCGTGCGGCCGCCGTACGGGGTGTCCTGGCTTCGATGCATCAAAGCGCAGGAGCACCGGGCCCGGGCTGGCAAGCCGTCGGTAGGGCTGGTCTATGGGGTCCGATGACGAATATCGTCCATGGCACCGGCCTCGACGACACCTGGATCAAACGCCTTGTCGATGCAGGAGTCAGCTTTACCTCCACGCCGGAAAACGAACTCGGCCAAGGGCATTGTACGCAGGTCAGCCGCCAACTGCTGAACGTCGGAAGTGCACCATCATTGGGGACCGACACCGAGATCGTCTCACCCGGTGACATACTCGTTGCAGCGAGGATGACTCTGGCGCTGCAGCGCGGTGCGGTGCACGACCGAGCCTTTGAACGCAGCGGCCTCGGCGAGGAAAGGACTACTCTCACGGCGAAGCAGGCCTTGTCGTGGGTGACCACCGAAGGCGCTCGCGCACTTGGCTTGGCGGACCAGATTGGGTCACTAAAGCCCGGCATGCAAGCCGATCTCATCGTCATCGATGCCCGCGGGCTCAACTTGTGGCCAGTACACGACCCCATCGCCGCGGCACTGCACGCCCACCCCGGCAACATCGAAGCGGTCATGATTGGCGGAACCTGGCGCAAACGCCATCACACGCTCATCGACGACAGTATCGACGACATCAAAGACCAAGTGCGCCAGTCGGGCTCCCGCCTCATCGCTCGTCTCCGGTCACCAGGAACAGTCGGACGGATCAGAGGACGGGTCATTCAACGCGTCGTACGCGCGCAGCTCCAAAAGCAGGTACGTGGCGGCGGTTACGACAAAACTGCCCGGGAACTGTCGTAATTGCCGCATCGGTATCACTCCCGACCGCCGACGGCCGCCAGCGTGGATGACTGTAGCTCTTCGGCCGGCAAACGCCTTGTGCCATTCATAGCAGAACTGCCGACACGCAATGGTTCGGCGGGTTGTCCTGGCCGGATCGATCCAGCGGTTCCTCCAAGCGGACCGGCGCCGGCCATGACGGTCAGGTCGATGGTGGACATCCCGTCGGCGGCGATGTGCCGGTGACGGATTCCGGTGGGGGTCGGGATCCACTCGTCGTTGGTGTCCAACGTTTCGGTGAGCTGGTGATTGGACATGCTTTGCGGCGGGGCATAGCTGCCCGCCCCAACAACTTTGGCTGATGTAAGCATGATCAGGCCACATCCCATTTACGTCGTCAACAACTTGAACACCGCCGGGGGCGCGGGCGCCGATCGCCCTCGGCTGGTTCCTCGACCGACTCTCTTGTGTTCGCGGTATCGCGCTAGCGCAGCCGTCGCATGTTCTGGACGCGTGGCTTACCCGTGTCCGTCGATCGATGGGGTCTGCTGCACGCATAGGTGACATCTTGACCTGACCCACCGTTTGGGTTCCAGATTCGGTGACTAAGTGACGGCCTGTACGAAAGGCTGACCGTCATGCCACGACCGTATCCGGCCGAGTTCCGTGCCCGCGCGATCGCGCTCGTGCGCGCCGGCAAGCCGCAGAAACAGACCGCCGACGACCTCGACATCCATCCCGTCACGCTGTCGAAGTGGATCAAGCAGGACGATATCGACCTCGGGGTGCGTCCCGGTGTCCCGACGAGCGAATCAACAGAGTTGCGAGCAGCGCGGCGAAGGATCCGCGAGCTGGAAACCGAGTTGGCCATCGTGCGCCAGGCCGCCACGTTCCTCGGTGAGGACAAGCCCCGCCCAAAAGGATCTACCCGGTGATCGACCGACTGGTCGGCGCCGGGGCGCGTGTGGATCGCTGCTGCGTCATTCTTGGTGTGACACGTCAGAACTACTACAAGCACAAGCGAAAACCGACCACGGCCACCCAGTTGCGTCGGCAATGGTTGACTGGACTGATCCGAGAGATTCACGTCGCCTCACGGGGCACCTACGGCTATCGCCGCGTCCACGCTGAACTCACCCTCGGTATGGGAATCACGGTCTGCCCACGCACGGTGTCGGTCCTGATGACCCTGGCCGGCATCTACGGTTTGCCGGGTCCAGTACGGGTGAAACGCCTGCGCGGGGTGGTCACTGCTGATGATCTGGTCCATCGCAAGTTTCGCCGACTGGCTCCAAATGAGTTGTGGGTCACTGATATCACGCAACATAGGACTCGGGAAGGATGGCTGTACTGCTGTGCGGTGCTCGATGCGTTCAGCCGCCGGATTGTGGGTTGGTCGATGGACTCGAAGTCCGATGCGACGTTGGTGGTCAATGCGTTGGATATGGCCATCCGCAACCGCCGACCCACTTCTGGCGGCATTGTGCATGCCGATCACGGAACTCAGTTCACCTCTTGGGTTTTCGGGGAGACGATCCGGTCGGCAGGACTGCTTCCGTCGTTCGGCTCAATCGGCGACGGCCTGGACAACGCCATGATGGAAAGCTTCTGGTCCTCCATGCAGATCGAGCTACTCGACCGCCGAAAGTGGAAGACGCGCGTCGAGCTGGCCAACGCCATCTTCGACTACCTGGAGATCTTCCACAACCGCCACCGCCGCCACTCGGCGCTCAACTACCGCACCCCGATCGAGTACGAACAATCCTTCACCAACGACACCCTCACCGCCGTCAGTTAGCCACCACGACTGGAACCCAACAGGTAGGGCAGGTTAAACTGTCACCTGATCGTGCAGCATACCCTTCGGCTTGTGTGGTAGGCGGCTATGGCGTCGGTATGGGCGGGCCCTGTGGCCATTCGAAGGCAAGGCAAGGGGCGGTTGAATCGTGTATCGGACCAGTCGGGCAATGGAATTCCTCGCTCGCGTTTGACCGTGCGGGGAGGGTACGCCGCACTAACCTCGACTGCTTGGCGGCCGAAGGTGTTGGGAGGCGGGGTCACCTCGTTGCAGGGCGGGCTTGGGGCGTGGGGTCGGGCGCGCCCGCGTGCAGCTCAGCCGCCGATCGCGGGTATGCCTATCAGCCCAGCGGGCACCAATTGCCCGGTAGCCAAGGCGACGAGCGCGGACACCAGTTCGGCCAGGTAAGCTTGCTCGGCGTCGACATCGGCAGCGCTGATGTGTTGGAGCGTCAGCCCATCGAAACCTGCGAGGAAATGACGCGCCAGAGTGGTTGCTGGCCGTAGCAGGACGCAGTCGCATCGGTCGGCGGCATCCTGAATGATCGTTGCCGTGGTCGCGATCACGGTCACCTGGTTGTCCACCACGGTGGGTTTGAGCTGAGGAACCCGAAGGCCGTATACCTGAAGTTCGATGAGCAGCTGGTGGCGATCGGGCTCTTCCTCGACCGACCTCCATAGGTCGGCGACGAGTTCCCCGACCGTGGTGGCGAAGTCGGTGGATTGCGGCGCCACACCACGCACGTGCTCGATCAGTTCGTCGGTCAGTTGCTCGATCACCGCCCGATATAACTGTTCCTTGCTTCCGAACACGTAGTGCACGTTGGCCTGCGCCACCCCGGCTTCTGCGGCGATCGCGCGCGTGGTGCCTGCCGCGACACCCTCTCGCGTCATCAGATCAATCGCTGCACGAATCAGCTGCGGTCGACGCTCGGCGACGGAAACATGAGCCACGCCGCCATCGTAAGCCCCCTGGTGCGCATCCTCCGTGCAAGCAGGGCGCAGACAGGACTGGCCGGGTCGACCGACATTGTCGCATGACCAAATGTGCGCTACGGTGAGGCGACTGTCGAGTGTCGACCACGAGCGCTGGGGTGACGCGCTCCGGGTAGAGCGTTTGCCACTCGTCGCATCGCATCTACGCCCAGAGCTGTTGGAGGAAGCAATGTCGAGTGGACTTGACGTCCTGGTGCTGGCTGCGGTGTTGCTCGGGGCGGTCATCAGTGCCTTGAGCGGACTCATCAACCCGGTTCTGGACTACGGCGCACGTGTGATGTGGCGAGTGCACGGTCCAACGGGCTGGAGTCAATGGCGGCCCGCACACTATGCCCTGACCGACCGTGATCACGATCTGATTGCTCGGGAGTCGTCGTCACTGGATCGCCCTATCGGCCAGAGTCTGCGTGGAGCGATTGTGCGTGATCGGCGCGGCCTAGGTTGCGCGGTCATCCAATTTGTCGTACTGCGTGATCTCGTTGATGGCCAAAGCCATTGCTCTGTCGCCGAATACGTCTCCGACGTTTTTGCCGTCGGTTACCTGCGTGCGCGCGACGCCGAGCGGCACATGACGTCGTTCACCCAATCTAGTACGGCCAGGATGAGTGCGTGATGACCGACCACGGCATCCAGACGTCCTTCGCGGCAACGACACTCGGACGATTCGTGGTGTTGGCCGCTGCCATCGCCGCTGAAGTGGGTGCCACACTGTCGCTGCGGGCCTCTCAGGATCACCAGGCATGGATCATCGCGGTCGTCGCCGGCTACACCGTCGGCTTCATCTTGTTGACTCTGCTTTTACGTGGCGGGATGTCAGTCAGTGTGGTGTACGGACTGTGGGGGGCTTGCGGGACTGCGGCCACGGCGATGCTGGGCGCTGCCCTCTTCGGAGACCCGTTCACCTGGCTCGTCGTCGCCGGTATTGCCATGATCATCGTCGGTGTCGTCCTTGTCGAAGTCGGGTCACGACCGGCGGGGACGTTCAGCTGATGTGGGGGATACTTGGATCCGCGATCCTGGTCGAAGTGTTGGCCACCTTGGCGATGCGTGCCTCCAACGGATTGCGGATCCGCAAATGGATACCTGTCGCAATCGCGGGCTACGCCGTGTCGTTCCTGCTTCTGTGGGTCTCTTTGTGGCACGGAATCCCTGTGGGAATCGCATACGGTATCTGGACGGCGTGCGGCGTGGCGTTGGTGGCCGTGGTGGCCCGCGTGCTTTTCCAAGAACCCCTGACCTGGGTGATGAGCATCGGCATGGTGTTCATCGTCGCCGGCGTACTCACGATCGCGTTCAGCGCGCACTGACGCGGACCTGGTCTCGTGCCCGTGGGATTACGTACCTCGGGGATAGGCGTCACCGCCTGCGGCGGCTGGCATGACCGTGCACCGCCCGCGCCGGCTCGGATGACGGGGGGACTTTCTCGCCTCGCGCAGTCGCTTGCGGACGCGGGCACGCGATGGCCGTGGTGATTCCCGAACGAAGTATCGCTCCGCACCGGCGTTGTGCTCCAGTCATCGATTGATGGGGATCGCTGACGTGGATGCCTTTTCGAGGGTGAGTCACCGCGGATATTCTGCGAGAACGATGAATAGTTGCGTCGAGATCCGTTGAGCAGAAACAGATGCTGGTCGCGGATAGCGTGTAGGTCGTCGGCGGGTACTGAGATGGCCGGCAGCGCATTGAGCGGTAGGTAGCGTTCGCAATATTCGTGGCACCGGATTCAGCAATCTGGGCGGATCTTGCGGATGAAGAACACGGCGAGAACCGCTCCCACGATGCCAATGGTGTAGAGCGCGTGATAGTTGTCTCCACCACCGATTCCCAGTAGCAGGGGGGCCACGATCGGGACGATCGTCACCGGTAATGACTGTGTCAGGGTGACCAGCCCCAGATCACGAGCGCTGTTGACTGGGTCGGTCATCGTCGCAGACGCCAAGGCGATAGTCTGTCCCAGAATGAACCCGTAGCCTACCCCGAAGATGACTGCGCCGGTGAAGAATCCAGGTAGAGTGACGAAGATATCCATGACGGCGATGCCGGCGCCGACCATGAGCGAGCCGGCCGCGAACACCGGCTTCCGCCGGCCGAGTCGATCGGACAGTTTTCCCGCTAGTGGGCTACTGAGTACCGCGATGAGGTTGACCACCAGCATGACCTTGAATATCAGCACGGGCATGGCGGCCGGCGCTATTCGCAGCATGTGCTCCATGAAGTACACCGTGTAGGCGCCGACGACCGCGGTACCGAGATAGGCGGAGAACAGGACCAGCAGGCACCACGCGAACTGGGGAGACGTTCTCGGGTTGAAGTAGAGGCTGCTGGCGAAACTCGTTGCGGTGCGCGACGTTGTTGATGTAGGGCGGCCATGAGGGGTGAGGGCGAAGCACAGTAGCAGCGTGCAGCCCAATGCTGCAGGTATCAACAACATCGCGGTCATCGATGTGGTGAGCTGCGCGAGGAACGCGCCGATGAGCAAGCCCGCACCTTGTGCCATGCCTGCCAGTCCGGATACGAAGCCCTGCCGCGAAGGTGGGATGTAGTCGGTGATCATCGCCCACAGCGAGCTGAGGCCGATGGCGCTGGCGATCGACACGACCGCCCAACCGGTGAATAGACCGGTGATGGAATTCAATTCGGCAATCATCACCGAGCCGCCCGCGAGTCCGGCGGTGCTGAGCATGAGCCACGGCCGGCGTCCAAGCCTGGTTCGTTTCGTCCGATCGCTGAGGCTGCCAAACACCGGCCCGGCCGGCAGCGACAACGCCGCACCGGCGGCCGCGATCGTCGAATACGCCGTCGTCGTATTGTGTGGGACTACCTGTGCGACGCGAAGCGCCAAGGTCATCACGTTCGGTGTCAGCGTTGCCACCCACACACCCAGTGTCGCCAGTACGCACCCGATCACGAAAACCGGATGTGGTTCCGGCCCAGTCGGTTCAGGTGTGCTGCTGGCGGCGGCATGCCCCGCCCAGGGTGTCGATTCGTCGGTAGTACTCATTGCTTCCTCGGTTTCGATTTCCGGGCTGTCTTCGCTTCATCGACGGAGGCAGAGAATCGATGTGATGTCCGCCTGTGAAGTGCGCCGGGGCGCTGGATGCGCCGGTGATTGCTTCATTGTGATCTCTGCACCCCGGCTTGTCACTGTCGTGTTCATCGAAGTGCTCGCGAGTCGCGCTGGCTCGTCTGGTGAAAACAGGGTAGGGCCGGCCGCATGCCGGGATCGGCTGTGTCGCTGCATGAAGCGATGACACGGGGTCCGGGTGCGCCGAGAGATCACCCCGGTGGCGCTTGCGGGTTCTGCGGCGCCCCCGAATACCCCGGCGCTGGGTCTTCCATGATCACCGGGATGACTGGTTCGGGTGCTGACGCTTCAGCCGGTGACGGGGTTGTCGGTGGCGCGCCGGTGGGGTCCTCCAGTTGGGCTGGGGTGGGTCCGGCCTGAGCGTTGACGCTCGGAATCGGCGGTACCGGCGGCGTGATACCCCCGGAGATGCCGTACCTGGCGCTGGCTGAGGTGAGGATATTCGGCTGCCCCGAGCTCTGGCCGAGCTTGCTGCCGGGCAAGCCGCTGCCTGTTTGCGCGGGGTCGGCATTGGTCGATGCGCGTACCCCACGGGTGTCCGTGGTTTTCGGCGCGGTGAGATACGGATAGTAGGGCAGGTAGGTATAGGCGCCGGGCAATAGTAACGACTCGCCAGGAACGTAGGGTGCGGGGTAGGGCTGGATGTCGATGGGATCGGCTGTCGCGGAGGGCATTGGAGTTGCTACCAACAATGCGGTGGCGACTATCACCGTGTAGATCTGCTGTCCCAATGGGCGTCGGCGCATGAGGTTGACTCGCAATCCAAGGACGGGCATCAGATCTTGGCGGGTTCGCCGTAGATGGCGAACTGGGTGTGGGCTTCGGCTGTGGAGATGCGCAAGTAGGCATAGGAGCGCACGCTCACGTCGCCGCCGCAAGCGTCGGCCTTGATGTGCAGGTTGTCGATATCAAGCATGGCCCGCCCGCTGTCGTTGAGTGTCATGTTCGTCATTGGGATATCGACGATGACGCCCGGTTGTATGACAGTCTGCACAAATCCTGCGACACCACCAGAAGCTCCGACGCTGACCTGTGGTGGCGTTCCGACGCCGACTCCTAAACCGGCTTGTGGGGCGATGCCGCCTGCACCGCCGATGTTCAGGCCCGCCGATACGTCTGACTGACACCCGAGTTCATAGCCGAGGATGAACAGGCTATCCACGATGAGGCTGGATCCGCCCGTGGCCTCAGCACTTGCCGACGCGGTCACGAATCCTTCACGAGAGTTGGCTGCAGCGGCAAGATTTGGCACCGAGTTGACGGTTTCGTCATCGATCTTGATGGTCAGGTGCCATCCGTCCCGAGACACTTTCTCATATACCTGTGGCGGCATCGCGACCGGTTCGGCAGTTGCGCTGGGCGTACTTGCGAACAGGCACGCGGCGGCGGCCACGCAGGCTGCAGGCGGTACCGAGGAGGGGCGGAGGTTCATGATGTGTTGCGTCCTCTCGAAAAGGGAAGGGGTCCTGCGGATATCACCGATTAGGTCATTCGCCTGAGTCAAGTGACAAAGATCTCGAATTGAGCTCATCGTGCTCTGCGTCGCCGAACGTGTCAACCAGTTCGACGACATTGGGTTCGCGCGGACGGTGCGTCCAACGCCATCAGTGCAGTGTCGCGTGCCCTCACGTGCCTTCACTTGCCCGCGACCTCGCGCCAGCCAAGCGCTGCGTTCTCACCAGGTGAGAGATGCTTGAGGGAAACGTGTTTCAGCTATGCGGCGGCCGGGGTCGGCTCCTCGGCCGGCGACGCAGTCGGCAGAACACTGACGCGGGAGGCCTTGCTGGTGCCGCGGACGCCGTGACGGCGCTCTCGTCCCGGCGCCGAGGACTGCGCGCCGGGATGGCTCCACGTCTGTAGTTGTGACCACGGCCCGCGATGAGTTCGTCCAACAGCCACCTTTCGGCGCCTATCGCGGCGCTCCGAGCCGGAGGGGTCGCTGGCTACTTGTGTCGATGGCGGTCAAGTAGGCGCCTGGCGCGTATTGATCGGTGGCCCCTCAAGCACATTCGGCGACGCTGGAGGTGCGGGTGAGGGGCGATACCTATGAGGGGTTGACACGGCGATGGGTTGAGCGGAACATAGCAACATCGAGTTGTTCATACGACTTAGTCAAATGTCTAGATATGGTCGGCCGATGTGGAGCAGCCGAAGCGACGCAGTTGAATGCTGCGCACGCAGGCCGGGCCGCGAAGTTGGGCGACGCCCGTCCGATCGCATCCAGGTACAGGCAGACTCAAGAAAGTGGTGATTCCGTGGTGAGTACTTCAACCGATACCTGCGATGTGCTCATCGTTGGTGCCGGGCTATCCGGTGTGGGTGCGGCCGCCCAGCTTTTGACCGAATGCCCGGGCAAGTCGGTGGTGGTCCTCGAAGCGCGCAACGACTTGGGTGGCACCTGGGATCTATTCCGCTACCCTGGCGTGCGCTCGGACTCCGACATGTTCACCCTGGGGTATCGGTTTCGACCCTGGACCGAGGCCAAGGCCATCGCGGACGGGCCCGACATCCTGCAGTACATTCATGACACCGCTACCGAATTCGGCGTGTCGGAACATATCCGGTTCCAACATCGTGTGCGGGCCGCGGAATGGGACAGTGCCACGGCCCGGTGGAGCGTCGAGGTGGAGCTTGGCGACAGCAAAAACTGCACGACAATAAGTTGCGGCTTTCTGTACGTCTGTTCGGGCTACTACCGCTACGACGAGGGATTCACGCCCCAATTGCCAGGGATCGACCAGTTCGCGGGCCCCGTCGTTCATCCACAGCACTGGCCCGAGGACCTGGACTACGCCAATAAGCGGGTCGTGGTCATCGGTAGCGGGGCCACAGCGATCACCCTGGTGCCCAACCTAGCCAAGACCGCGGCTCACGTGACCATGCTGCAACGCTCGCCGACCTATCTAGCCTCCGCGCCATCGCGCAATCGGTTCGCCGACCGCGCACGCGCTTGGTTACCGTCGCAGATGGCTTACGCCGTCGTGCGTTGGAAGAACGCGTTGCAAGACCTGGTCACGTATCGCCTCAGCAGACGCTATCCGGGTTTGATGAAACACCTTCTGCGGTCCGGTGTCCGAAAGCAACTCCCACCGGGATATCCCGTGGATACGCATTTCGCGCCCAGATACAACCCGTGGGACCAACGCATATGTCTGGCCCCCGACGGTGACGTGTTCGCTGCCCTGCGCGAAGGCCGCGCTTCGATCATGACCGACCACATCGATCACGTCAGCGGTACCGGCATCAAGCTACGGTCGGGGGCCGTACTGGACGCCGACGTGATCGTCACCGCAACGGGTTTGAATCTCTCCGCCATTGGCGGCATCACGCTGACGGTGGATGGCCGTCAGGTCGACCTCTCAGAAACGGTGTCCTACAAAGGCATGATGCTCTCCGCGGTGCCGAACTTCGTCTGGACGGTCGGCTACACCAACGCGTCCTGGACGCTGAAGGCCGATCTCGTCGCCGAATACGTCTGCCGCCTGCTGAAGCACATGGACGCACATCGCTACAGTGCCGTAACGCCTGATCCGACCGCGACGACCGGCACGACACCGTTCATCGACCTCGCGTCAGGGTATGTGACGCGAAGCGCCGCCGAACTGCCCAAGCAAGGTGAGCGCCCACCGTGGCGGCTGCACCAGAACTATGTCAAAGACATACAGGTTCTGCGCAGGGGCCCACTCGATGACGAAGTCACCTACACGACAACCCCGGTCAGCTCTGCCCACCCAGCATCGTCAGACACCACCCACGGCACGGCGCAACACCCCACCGCCTCTCGGGACGGGGGCAGCCGCGTATGACACCTGCGGAGCAATTCACCAGCGTCGGCGCGGGTATTCGACTGTGCTATCAGCGTTTCGGAGACCCACACCACCCCACCGTCGTCCTCATTGCCGGTCTCGGCCAGCAACTGCACTCCTGGCCGACACCATTGGTTGAGGTCCTCGCTGACCGGAGGTTCTCGGTCGTGCGCTTCGACAACCGTGACGCCGGGCGTTCCACCCACATGGAATACCCGCCGCCCAACCCGATCGCCATGTTCCGGGGTGGGGACCGCCGACTGCAGTATCGCCTCGCCGACATGGCCCAAGACGTGGCCGGCCTACTCGACACCCTCGATGTGAGTGCCGCTCATCTTGTCGGAATGTCGATGGGCGCGATGATCGCCCAAACCGTCGCGGCGCGTTTCCCGCTGCGTACCCGCACGCTCACCTCGATCATGTCGACCACGGGCGCACCGCGCCTGGGCAGGCCCGCGTGGTCGACCTGGGCGCGGATGCTCACGACCCGACCGCCGCGCACGCGCGAGGAAGCCGTCGCTCAGGCAGTGGCGATGAACCGTCACATCGGATCGCACGGCTACCCCTTTGATGCCGGTGATGCGGCACGTGTCGCCGCTGTCGAATGGGACCGCGACAATCGCAGCGCCGAAGGGGCCACCCGCCAACTGGCCGCCATCTTCGCCTCGGCAGATCGCACCGCCGAACTGCGCACCATCGCGGCACCTACGTTGGTCATCCACGGCGACCGCGACCGGATGGTGCATCCCAGCGGTGGCGCGGCCACCGCCGCGGCAATCCGTTCAGCTCGACTGATGACCATCACCGGAATGGGACACGACCTAGCCGTCGGTGCTCGCCCAGCACTGCTCGACCTTCTCGTGACACACCTAGACACGAACCGCGTATCGGAGAGGCATTTATGACCCGCCAGCACCGCTCACTCGTCGGACAAACCGTCGTCATCAGTGGCGCCGCATCAGGGATCGGGAAGTCGCTGGCACAGCGACTGTCCGCACACCGATGCCCGGTGGTGATCACCGACATCGACGCAACGGGTCTGGAGGCCACCGCAGACACGCTGCGTGGCCAGGTGTTGACTCGTCGGCTCGACGTCCGCGACGCCGCGGCGTGGCGCGAGCTGGCCGAGGAGGTGCGCCAGTGGGCGCCCACGCCGGTCGGCGCCGTCTTCAACAACGCAGGGGTGGCCGTGTCATCAAGCGTTCTCGATGCCATCCCCGAGGATGACCAATGGTTGTGGGACATCAACTTCCATGGTGTCGTCAACGGCACCCGAGCCTTTCTGCCGACACTGGTGCAGCAGAACAGCGGCGCGATCGTCAACGTGTCGAGTGTGTACGGCCTGGCCGGCGTGCCGAACGAAAGCGCCTACTGTTCATCGAAGTTCGCCGTCCGCGGCTTCACCGAGTCCCTGCGTCAGGAGTTGTCCGGCACAGGGGTCGCCGCGATCACCGTCCACCCCGGCGGGATCAACACCAATATCGCGCGCAACGCCCGATTCCACAGCGACCCCGAAGGACTTGGCCGCACCCAAGACGAAGTCGCTGTCCAATTCGCGGCGATGACGTTGACACAACCGCATAAGGCCGCAGAGATCATCCACCGCGGTGTGGAGCGTGGGAAACCGCGGATCCTGGTCGGCCCCGACGCCGTGCTCGTCGACATCGTGACCAGACTGGCACCCTCGCACTACTACTCGGTGCTGGGCAAGGTCGAAGGCTGGCTGAGCAAGCGATCCAACCCGGCCGGCGCCCCATCGGAAGTGCACCGATGAGCGTGACGACAACTGTGCATGTGCCACCGGGACCCAAGCTGCCCAAGGCGATCCAAGGTGCATGGTTCCTACTCGACCAGCGCGGATTCATGGAGGGGCTGGGCCGCCGCTACGGAACCGCGTTCACCATCAACGTCCCGTTTTACCGGCGAGCAGTGGTCATCAGTGACCCCGTGTGGGCCAAGCAGCTCTACCTAGCCCCGGCCGATACCGTCGGCAACTCCGAACCCAGTCTGGAACTCGTGCTCGGCACGGGCTCGATCTTCGGGCTGACCGGTGCTGCTCACCGCCGCCGCCGCAAACTGTTGGTGCCGCCGTTCCACGGTAAACGGATGCGTGCCTACGAAGACCTCATCGAACAAGAAACGCTGACCGAGATCGGCGCCTGGCCGCAGGGACGGGAGTTCGCGGTGATGCCCTCGACCATGCGGATCACCCTGAACATCATCTTGCGGGCGGTGTTCGGCGCCGAGGGTGCAGAATTGGATGAATTGCGTGCGCTGATGCCGCCGATGGTGGAGTCAGGTTCACGGTTGGCGTTGATGCCCTGGCTGCACCACGACCTGGGCAGGTTCAGCCCGTGGGGCCGATACCAGAGGATGCGCCGCGCCTACGACACAGTGGTCGGAAGGCTCATCGACCGGATAGAGGCCGACCCGCATCTCGATGACCGCGATGACGTGCTGTCGCTGATGTTGCGGGCGCGCTACGACGACGGTTCTGCGATGTCGCGTGGTGATCTGGCCGACGAACTACTCACGCTGATCGCTGCCGGGCACGAGACGACGGCAACGACACTGGCTTGGGCCATCGAACGTCTGCGCCGCCATCCGGATGTACTACAGGAGCTGGTCGCGCAGGTCGATGCACGCGAATCGGCGTTGCTGCAGGCAACCATCTTCGAGACCCAACGGACCCGATCGGTCATCGATTCGACGGCCCGGAAAGTGCTTGTGCCCTCGATCACACTGGGGCCGTGGGTGATTCCGAAGGGCTACACGGTGATCGTCGACGCGCCGATGACCCATCACCAATCCTCGGTGTACGCCGATCCGTATCGGTTCAACCCCCATCGATTCCTCGGAAACACTCCCGACATGTATGCCTGGGTGCCTTTTGGTGGGGGTGACCGTCGCTGTCTCGGTGCAGCATTCGCCAACCTCGAGATGATGATCGTCTTGCGCACCATTCTTGGTCGGTATCGTCTGGAAACGACGAGTTCGCCCGGAGAGAAACAGTACAACCGCGGTGTTGCGTTCACACCACGGCGTGGTGGCCTGGCAATCGTGCACCCCCGAACGGTGCCCGCCGTCAGGGATCACACCAGGGAGCGGGCATGAAGAGCACCATGTCTGATGCCGACTTGACGGTCAGCAGCATTCTTGAGCACGGCGTCCATCACCACCCCGGTGCCACCGTGTGCACCGCCACTGTCGATGGATACCCCGCAGCACATTGGCGAAGTGGGCCGATGCGTTGGGCTACCCGATCGACTCGCGGATGAAGCCCACGTTCGCGGTGGCCGCCCTGGACCACGCAGTGGCCCTGCGCTGACCTGTCGCAACGATCGTTCACTCAGACCGGTTGAATCCGATCAATTTCGGTCCCGAAAGTTCTTCCACGCACTGTCGCACAACGGGCTACACGGATCAGTGGGCCGCGCCGGTGCATGCGGGGAGAACGCAGCCATGGAATCATTCTTCGCGCTTCTGCAACGCAACGTCCTGGACCGGCGACGCTGGTCCACCCGAGCCGAACTATGCCTGGCAATCGTGACCTGGATCGAGCGGACCTACCACCGACGCAGTCGGCAACGCGCACTCGAGCGACTCACCCCGACAGAGTGCGAACTGCTCCACACACCAGTCGCAACCGCGGCCTGAAACCAAGCATGGCGACACCACCAACCCCAGGGCACATCAGCGAGTCAACTGAACCCGGGGCAGTCCCGTCCCTTGTGTGTGGGGTGGCAGATGGACTGGCTCCCAGAGACGTAGCAACACGTTCCGGTAATGACAGGACCTCCGACAAAGGTGACCTAATGCGGTTCTTCATTCCCGTCCATCTCGTTTTGACCGTCAGTCGTCTGCAGCGCCGAACCCGACTCCTGGCCACGACGGGTCGGCGGGATACGACGAGACCGGCAGATTGTTGGGGGCCGCCGGGTACGACGAGACTGGAGTGTTGTTCCCGAGCACCGTAGCCGAGGTGTCGATGGATTGAATTGCGGGCACGATGTCTTGCCCACGCTGCTCGGGGCCGTCGGCTGATCCCCAGGTTGCGTCTGGGTTCACGACATTGTGGCCGTCGGCGGCTGCGGTGCCGACACTGGCGAACATGCCGAAGCTGACCGCGCCGAGCGCCGTAGCCGTGGCGAATCTGACTTTTCTCATGGTGTAGCGCCTTCTTCCGTATGCTCTGCCGTGGTTTTGACTCTGTTGCGTAGGGGCTTTCGATGCCAACGAGGGCATCTCGCCATCGACTTGACGTCCAGGGCACGATGCTCCTGAATCAGGATCTGGTTCTCGGGGTGCAAGATCGTCAGCCAGAACGCGTAGATCCGACGCGCAAGGGTCGTACGTTCGAGCACGAAGGGTCCTAAATCGGACCCAGAGCAGGAGAAGATGTCGACGACGGTTGAAGACCCGGCCAGTCGGGACTGGGTGGGTTCTAGTCAATGCAACACTGAAGGACTATCTGAGGCTAGGAAGCCGCAGCAGCTTCTTGACTTTGGTCTTGCGTTCAACAACCACGGCTTGAAGTTCACACCCCGTGAGTCAACTGAACGCCGGGATAAGACAGTCCGACGCTAGAACCGGGTGGACTCAAAAATGCGGACTCGCCGCGCATTGCGGGGCACCACCTGCCACAGTCTACGAAGTCTCATCAGTCATCAGAACTGTGTCCGCGCAAACCCTTTGCAGAATCTATCGCCTTGACCATGTTGTTCTCAGCTTTCGCTCACCCAACGAGAGCACTGGTTGGGCGGGGGCCTTAGGGCGAATGCGCGTCGTCGTCGACCGCCGTGACCACGAATTTGCAAAGACGACAAGCGTCTGCGCGCTCTTGATGAAACCAGCGGCAACGGGGGCGAATTGCGCAGTCGGACAAGGCGGGATTAGTGGCGATCTCGGTACTGCTAACTTGATTCATCAATGTATCGATGACTCCGCAGCGTTCACCACTCCACTGCGCACACGCTGCTCGGCGGCATGGACCGGCGAACCGGAAGTGTGCCTCGGGTTTACGTCCGCGCCGTGCGGCGGAGACGAAGTCGGCATCTACCCGTATGTCGTCCGGCGTGAAGGCGACGGTCCCAGCGCTCGTCAGGGGTGGCGGGCTGCTTCTTGGGCCAGTTGTACCCGCGAGGTCAGCTCGAGCTTCGTGTAGACGTGGGTTAGGTGGGTTTGCACCGTGCGTGGTGAGATGAAGAGCCGTGTGGCGATGTCCTTGTTGGTGAGCCCTTCGCTGACCAGCCGCACGACGTCACGTTCGGTGGGGGTCAGCGATGCCCATCCGTTGGTGGGTCGTTTGCGTTCGCCGCGACCGCGCTGGGCGTAGGCGATCGCTTCGTCTGTGGACAGTTCTGCGCCGTCGGCCCATGCGGACTCGAAGTCGGTTTCGCCCAAGGCATTACGCAGTGCCGTGACTGAGTCTGCGTAGTCGTCATCATAGATCTTGAATCGGACTGCGCCGGTGCGTTCCCGTAGTGTGTTCGCCGCGCCGAATAACCGCGCCGCTTCGCGATGGCTGTCGGCGGCACCGGCGAGTGCGGCTAGGCAGTCGAGAATATCGGGGAGAGCTTGATGCGCCTTGACGTCGGTAGCGCAGGCAAGCGCCTGGTGGGCGTCGCGATCAGCCTGCTCTGAGTCACCTTGGGCGAGCGCAACGCGTGCACGTGTCGTCAGTGCCACCGCTAAGTGCCAGCCTTTCATCGTCGAGACGGCATCGTCGGCCCAGCGGCGGGCCGCGACGAGGTCGCCGCGGGCCAGCGCAATCTGCGCTCGTGGGTTCACTTGCACCAGCGCTTGCTGGGCATTGAGCCACGGCGAGGCCGCCTCACTGGCCTTGGCCGCAGCGGTGAGGTCCCCGGCGGCCAGCGTCGCGGTCGCCAGCGCCGCATGGCTAAAGCCCTCGAGGAATCCGCCGAGCGCGGAGGCCTCGATCGCCGCGTTGGCTGCGGCACGCGCCGCCGGCGTGTCACCGTAGTACGCCAGAACCTGGGCTTGAACGGGCAAGGCCATTGTTCTCCCGTGCTCGTCTTTGTCGGCATCGGCCTCAGCAACCACGTCCCGCAGCTGCGTGAGGGCTCCGGCGAGCTCGCCCTGCATCCACTGGGCCAAGCTGATGGTCCAGCGACAGCGCCGCGAGCTTGGTCGGTCACCGATCGCCTCGGCGAGGTCGCGTCCCTCTTCACCGGCAGCGCGCGCCGCGATCGGGTCACCTACGATGTACCCGCCGTAGGCTTGAAAGTTGAGGATCTGACCCAACATTGCTTGGTCGCCTAGAGCCCGGGCGAGGGCATTCGCCTCGGCGAGGCAGCGCCCCGCAAGTTCGGGGTGGTAGGCGGCGACGATGCCGCAGGCGGTCAGCGCCCGGGCCAGCAGGGCCGGGTCGCCAGTGCCCCGTGCGATGGCCACGGCTTCTTCGGCCTGACTCATGCTGTGGGCGGCGGCGAGAAGGCCATCGAGCATGGTTTTGTCGGCCAGCGCCCGCGCTCGCAGCTCAGCCGGTACGGCCGGCTGATGTGCGGTCTCGTCGCCGAGGAGGGCGTCGAACCACGCCAGTCCTTCTTGGATGCGGTTCCGTTCTTGCCACAACGGCTGCAGCGAGGATACGAGCTGCAGTGCGAGCTCGAAGTCGGAATTCTCCCGGCACCAGGCGAACGCGGCACGCAGGTTGTCGATCTCGGTTTCGGCGCGCGCCAGGCGCAGTTCGTGGTCGGCTCGGGCTGCGCCCTCGAGCAGGGCGGCCATCGCCGAGTAGTGGTTGCGGTGGCGGGTGCGGATGGTGTCGGCCTCGTCGGACTCGCTCAGTCTTTCGTGTGCGTATTGTCGTACTGTTTCCAGCAGGCGGTATCGCGTTCGGGCACTGATGTTTTCGGCCACGACGAGTGATTTGTCGATGAGCAGGGTGAGCTGGTCGAGCACCTGATGGCGCTGCACTTCGTGGTCGCCGCACACGAATTGCGCTGCGTCGAGGTCAAAGCTGCCCATGAACACTGCCAGTCGGCGGAACAAGACGCGTTCGGGCTCGGTCAACAGTGCGTGTGACCAATCGACTGAGGCCCGCAGGGTCTGCTGGCGATGCACCGCGGTACGCCCACCGCTGGTCAACACCCGGAAGCGATCGTGCAGGCTGTCAAGAAGTTCGGTCGCAGACAAAGCCCGCATCCGCGCTGCCGCAAGCTCGATCGCTAGCGGCATCCCATCAAGGCGTCGGCAGATTTCGGTCACGGCGGCGGCATTGTCGTCGGTGAGGCGGAAATCAGGTCGAACCCGATGGGCCCGGTCAATGAACAGCTCGATGGCCTCGTCGGCCAGCGACAACGAAGGGACCTGCCAGGTCACCTCGGCGGGCACTCCGATCCGCTCACGGCTGGTGGCCAGCAGCGTCAACACCCCGCAGGTACTCAAGAGCTCCACAACCAGGACGGCGCAAGCATCGATCAGGTGCTCACAGTTGTCCAGCACCAGCAACATTCGGCGGTCGGCGATGAAGCCGGTGATGGTGTCCATCGTCGAGCGGCCTGGCTGATCAGACAAGCCCAGAGCGCGCGCCAGCGTGACGGGCACCACCTCGGGGTCGGTGATCGGCGCGAAGTCGACGAACCACACACCATCGCCGTACTCACCGGCCGTCCGGGCAGCGATCTGCACCGCCAGGCGTGTCTTGCCCGCACCGCCGGCCCCGGTCAGGGTTACCAGCCGGTTATCGGCCACAATGTGGCGCACCTCGGCCACCTCAGCTTCACGGCCCACGAAACTGGTGAGCTGTACCGGAAGGTACTGGAGGGCACCGGCAGTCGTGCGCAGCGGCGGGAATTCGTTGGGAAGCCCGGAATGACATAACTGCATCACCCGTTCGGGGCGTGGCAGGCCATGAAGCCGGTGGATGCCCAGATCGATCAACCACGTGTCGGGCGAGAGCCGGTCGGAGACCAGATCGCCGGCAGTGCCCGATAACACCGTCTGACCACCATGCGCGAGATCACGCAGCCGCGCCGCCCGGTTCATCGTCGAACCCATGTAATTGCCCTCATCGCGCAACTGCACCTCACCGGTGTGCACGCCGATACGCAGCCGGATCGGCGCCAACGAAGCCCGCTGCAGCTCCACCGCGCACACCACAGCGTCGGAGGCACGGGCGAAGGCGACCACGAAGCCGTCACCTTCACCCTGTTCGACCGGCCTTACCCCGCCGCGGGGACCGATCACCTCACGCACCGTGCGCTCCAGCAGCCCGGCCGCGGCCGCCATCTCATCGGAATGGATCTCCCACAAGCCTGTCGATCCCTCGACGTCGGCAAGCAGCAACGTCACCGTCCCTGTCGGTAAAGGCACGCTCTCACCCACCTCACTGCGATTCACCCGTGGCGACTGAGCGCCGAGATCAATCTCGCTCATGCTAGTCAACATCCGGCGCCCACGCCCGTGACACTTGCGCGAGTTATGCAGCGAGTGCCCCGAGTTCAGCTGACTCGCGGCATGCGATTTTCAGGCCGCGGTCGCGAACGAGTGCTCGGAGCAGTTCGCACTAGATCGGGGCGATCTTGCCGAAGAACGTCGCCGGGCAACAACGCAGCGTTGCAGAAGGACGAAGAACGACGTCGTGGCGGTGCTGCCACCGTACACGCCGACGCAACCCGTCGAGCAAGTGTAACCCGTTGTGTGATAACGCTTGGACGAACTTTTGCGGCCTGAACTGGCTGTTCCCGAATGAAACGAACGCCGCGGCGGCTGAGCGCAACACCATGGCGTAATCCGCCGCGGCCACCGGGAGTGGTGACTCCCTTCGGGAGTCGATCAACTTGCCCACACTCCTGTTGGAGCAGAAGAAAAAGGCGGTGAAGAGGCTGAAATCTCCGCAGCGACACCGCCAATTGGTGTCACATAACGAATGGCGAACCTCCACGTACACCTCGGTGGTGCGGTGAAGGAAGGTCGTACGAGCCGCCAAACACGTTAGTGCAGCGCGATCGAAAAGTGACACCGATTTGAGACAGATCATGTATGACATCCGTGAGACACGCCTAGTTCAGTCGCAGGTTGGGGGGCGTGCCATATGACATCGGATCTGGGAATCGACAATGAATGTCAGTTCTCGAACGCAGTGTCGTCGTCTCAGTGTCGCGATGTCAGAGATGACATGAAAGTGAGAGTAGGGGAGCACGGGGTCGTCTGCGTGAGGCGCAGGGCAATCGATGTGTTGGAAGCGCACGCCGGTCGCGACCTGTCGCGGTGGTCCGCCGATGAGTGATTCCTGGCCGCAATCAATCAGACTCGGCGATCCGGTCGGTGATGGCCTGGGCCGCTCTGCCGAGCTTGATCAGGTCCGTCTTCGTCAACGGTTCCACCACCAGTTCGCGCACCTTCGCGACGTGCAACGGAGCCGCGGCGGCGACCCGCCTCATTCCGGCCTTCGTGAGCTCGACCACGCTCACCCTGGCGTCATCGGCGCAGACACGCTTGATCACCAACCCGTCGGCCGCGAGGCGCCTGACTACGTGCGATAACCGCGACAACGACGAGTTGGCACGGGCGGCGAGCTCCGACATCCGCAGTGTCCTGTCATCGGCTTCCGACAGATTCGCCAACACCAGGTACTCGAACGTCGTCAGTCCGGTGGTGCGCTGCAGGTCGCTTTCCAGGGCCGCCGGAAGCTCCATGATCATCGACAGGACCTGACGCCACGCACGCTGCTGATCGTCGTCGAGCCAGACCGTTTCGTGTCGACGACGATCACGCTTGGGGCGCGTCATGGCGACGACCTGACGGTGTCCCATCGCACAGCTGTCATCCGGACCTCCTCCTGCGTCTGAAGGATAGTTCCATCGTCGACCATTGAACGTGAGCCGCCGGCCGGAGTCGGCTCCGTGGTGGCACTCCGCATCACGGGGCAGTGCATCTGGTGCGATCATTTAGTTGACGCATCACGTTAATACGAGCTAGCTTAGTAGAAGCATCAACCAATTGACCTATCGGCGTGGATGTGCAATCCGCACGCGCAACCGGTCGGGCCAACCCGTTCGTACGCACACGTCTTCGAGGAGCTCACGTGAACATCGCGGTATGGATCGCGTCCGGATTACTCGCCGCCGCATATCTTTTCATCGGTGGCGCGAAACTGGTGAAGTCCAAGGAGCGCCTGGCGGAGAACCCCTCCACGGCCGGCGCCGCTGAGGCGTTGTCGGCGACGTCGATCAAGCTCATCGGCGGCGTCGAGGTGGCCGGCGCTCTCGGTTTGATCCTGCCGTGGCTCACCGGCATTGCGCCGATTTTGACGCCTGCCGCTGCCGTGGGGCTTGCGCTTCTGCAGGTGGGCGCCGCGGTGTTCCACGGTCGACGCGCGGAGTACAAGCAGTGGCCGGTGAACGCCGTGTTCCTGGCGCTGGCGATCTTCGTCGCGGCCGCGCGGATCGCGGAGATTGTGCGATGAGCAGCGCTCTGAAGTACGCCGTCGTGGGCACCGGCGCCGTTGGCACGGTTCTGGCGCAACGGTTCTCCGAGCACCGGGTCCCAGCACTCTGGGCCAACACGCGAGGTCCGGAGACCATCGACGTCACCGCAATGTCCGCCTCGATCATGCCGGCCGCCCTCGACACGGCCCTGGATGCGGACGTGATCATCTTGGCCATTCCGTTCCTCCGGGTCCGCGAGTTGGGTGGGCGCCGGGCAGACTGGTCGGGCAAGATCGTGGTCGACGCGACGAACGCGTTTCTGGTACCCGATTCCGAGCAAATCCTCGGCGGGCGCCTGTCGACCGAATACAACGCCGAGGCGTTTCCGGGCGCCTCGGTGGTCAAGTCGTTCAACCAAACCGCAGCCAGGCAGCTCGCCGAGAAGCGCCCGCCCGAATTCGGGAAACGGGTGGTCTTCGTGGCCAGCAACGATGCCACGGCAAGCGCGGCGGTAGCCGAACTGTGCACCGATCTCGGCTTCGCCCCAATCGAACTCGGACGTCTCGATGAGGGCGGCGCGCTCATCCAAGCCCGCAACGCCCTGGTCCTGCGCGAACTCTACGAGCTTCCGTCCGAGCTCGAGAAGAGCATTCAGCAGACGGCGGCGGTTGGACGGGATCTCGCCCCCGGCACGTGGACGATCGACCCCGTCCACTCGTCCATCACGTTCTCGGTTCGCCACCTGATGGTCGGCAGGGTACGTGGGCGGTTCGGCGACTTCTCCGGGGCTATCACGATGCCCGAGAACGGAACTCCGAGCATTGCGGCCACCATCGCGGTCGGGTCGGTGGATACCGGCAACCCAACCCGCGACGAGCATCTGCGGGCACCCGACATCTTCGCCGCCGACGAGTTTCCCACCGCGACCCTCGTTTCGGTCGACATGCACGGCACCGGGCAGAACGACAGGGTGCTCCTGATCGACTTCACCCTGCGCGGAATCACCAAACGCCTACCACTGGCGTTCTCATTTCTCGGCGTGAGCGCCGGCATGGGTCACGGTGAGGTCGCCGGGTTCGAAGGCGTGATCACACTGAAGCGTAGTGATTTCGGCGTCCTGACCGACACTCCCGTGCTGGCCGGAGGCGGCCCGATGCTCGGAGACACCGTCGACGTCACCGTGTGCGTGGAGGCGGTCAAGGCGCCCGCCGCGCCGACCGGCTCAGAGGGCGACGCCCCTCACGGAGAAGGCCTCGCCTGACCGTGCGCCACTGGCTGCTGACGCATGCGCCCGATGGCTTGGTTGATTCTTGGCGCGCCGACGGACCACCGGCGTGGGACTACCCTCGCAGCTGGTCGAGCTGGCGCTCCATCGCAGCGGAGTCGAAGTAATCCCGCCAGACGGTGATCTTCCCGTCGACGACGGTCAGGGTGCCCATGACCGGCAGGGAGATCACGGCGCCGCTGGAGTGGTGGAAATTGTCGACCCGTTCATTGAGGACGACATTGCCGGCGGCGCAGATGTTCAGGATCTTCCAGTCCGCCCGGAAGGTCGTGCCCATTCCGAAGTCGAGGTGGAAATTGCGAACGGCCTCTCGGCCGGTGATGTCGGGGTATGGCACGTTGTCGTACAGGATGTCCTCGGACAGCATGGCAAGGGCCTCTTCGACACGATTGGCGTTCCAATGTGCCACGAAGGTCTCAGCGACATCGATCGGACTGTCGGGCATGGTGTCTCCTCGTGAGTCGGGTCCGGCCGGGCTGGCGATGCAAATACCGGGCGGGTGTTGGCACCACCAGCGCACCCAAGGATGCCTGATTTCCTAGGCCGTTGATCCAGTTTCTCGGCCGGCGTCGGCTTCGTCGTGCCCGCGTGATTGGTGCCGAATTGCAATCCAGTTTCATGTCGGCAAAACCGGGGATTCCGTCATCCTGCTGGTGTGGCGGCGATGTCGTCGGTCAACGGAGCGCAGCCACGGAAGGGAGCACCGATGCCCACACAAGCGTCGGCACGCACCGGTGTGCAGGGGGCGCTCGATCGCCGGGAGTTGTTCGTGGCCACGTCATATCGGGCGGCGCACCGAGTAGGGGCCGTGGGTCTGGCGGTCGGCTACGCAACGGTGGCTTACTTGGTCGCCCGCGACCATATCGCCGCCGATTGGCGACCCTCGGGCCGGCCGGCGTGGTCGCGGCGCGAGCCGGTTGTCCTTGGCGTTCGCGGCTTTCCCTGAACTGTTCGACGAGCAGAGCCGATCAGGACTGCAGCGGCTGTACTACTCGCTGATCAGGCTGGGTGACCCGCTGATCAAGCTGGAGTCTCTCTACCGGTATCTGCGCAAGTTCCATGCGCTGGGTCCGCGCCGCTACGTGTTGTTCCCGGCGGTACGGCTGGTGAGCTCTTTGGTGGTGCTGCTGTCCTTCGAATTCTGGCCACATCGAGCTCACAGGGGTTGAGGGCATTATCGACCGGAGAACGAACGTGATTCTGGAGGTGATCTGCCCGTGGACGCGACGACACACGACGTGCTCTCGGATGCGCAGATCGGCGCGCTGACACCGCAGCAGCGCCGCGAGCTCATCCACCGTCTCGAGCGGCCGGTGGCCGAGGTCAGGCCGCGCGGTTTCATGTCGGCGCTGCGGCAGACGCACCTGGGCCTGATGACCGGCGGCGCGGTTTTCATGATTCCCTGGATCGTCTATCTGGGATTCACGCTGCCGCAGAACTACACGGTCCGTAATTGGCCGCTGACCTGGATCGGCTTCGACAGCGTACTGGTGGCGTTCATGGTGGCCACCGCGGTCCTGACGTGGCTGCACCGGCAAGCGCTGGTGTTTCCCGCCTTCACCACCGGCGTCCTGCTGTTGTGCGACGCCTGGTTCGACCTCACGACTGTGGACCCCGGCGCGTTGCCCGCGTCGCTGCTGACCGCGGCCCTCGGTGCCCTATTGGCTGCGGTGCTCATCGGTGGGTCGATGAGTCTGGTGCGGTTCAACGCCAGCCGACTGTGGATGCTGGAGCCGGGCCAGTCGTTGTGGCGGCTGCCGTTGCTGACGTGAACCCGCTCACCCGCGATCGACGGCCGTCCTCGGTTCTGTCAGGGACGGTGTGACGCTCCAGCGCCGACGTGCTCGTCGACACAACCGATGAACGCTCGGCAGGCCGCCGACCGCAGGTGTGGACGCGGCGTGACGAGGTGGACCTGACGATGCATGTCCTTCCCATCGACCGGCCGCAGCGCGAGGCGGTGATCGGTGTCGGCACGGCCTCGTGCCACCGATTCCGGGAGCAACGCCACGCCCAACTTGGCCTGGACGAAGTGGATCACCTCGTCGACGCGGGTGACTTCGAAGACGACCCGTCGCTCGACATCGGCGAATCCGCGATCGGTCTCGTGCCGCAGGCCGTATCCCGCCGGGAAGTCGATGAACGGTATGGCCGCCAATTCGGTGACGGACACCGAGGCTTTGGCGGCGAGGGGATGATCGGCAGGCATGACCGCGACCAGGGATTCGGTGAACAGGTGGGTGTAGGTCAAGGATTCTTCGGGGCCGGGCTTGTAGGAGCCGACGATCGCCACGTCGAGCTTGCGGTCGCGGACCGCGTCGACGAGTACGTCGCTGCCGCCGCTGCGGAGGGTGACGCTGACATCGGGGTACCGGGAGTGAAACGTCGCCATCAACGTGGCGACGTCGAGTCCCAGCGACGGAATCTCCATCATCCCGACATTGAGCCGCCCGGTGACGGTGCCGCTGAGCGCCTGGGCGTCGATCTTTATCCGATCGACGCCGGCGACGACCTGCCGCAGCAGTGGTAGCAGGGCCTCTCCGGCCGGGGTGGGTGTCACCGACCGGGTGGTCCGGTCGAACATCGTCACGCCCAACTCTTCCTCGAGGCGCCGTACCTGCTGACTCAATCCGGACTGCACGACGAAGGTCGCCTCGGCGGCACGGGTGAAGCTCCTGGTGTCGGCCAAGGCGACGACGTAGCGCAGCTGCTGAAGATTCATTGCATTAATTACTGTAAGTGATAGTTCGCATCATATCTATGTACTGGACTCCTAGGTTACGCAGCCTGGAAGATGGTGGGATGTCGCCGACGGGGAACCCGACCGGCACCGTGGCGCCGTCGCGCGTAGCGGTGCGCGCTCTGCCCGGCCTCCGCACCAATGACTGTTCGGTGCCCGGTGTTCGTGATGCCGTCAGCGCCGCAGTGGACGCCTTGCCGTTCCTGGGCGAATTGCGTTGCTCGCACACCGAACTCGTCGCCGGCGAGGTCGCGGAGGTGGTGTTCACCTACACCGTGGGCGCGTCCGGGATCGCCGACAGCGGATGGCTGAAGCTGTGTTTCCGGTACTACTCCGACTGGGACCTGCAGACCACCGATCCCCGGGCACGCGACTATGCGACGGCCGAGTTGGTCAGCCGCTCGCTGATCGGCGGTGCCTCCCCAGACGGC
Organism: Mycobacterium sp. BMJ-28; assembly: GCF_054404835.1. Classification (NCBI taxonomy): domain Bacteria; kingdom Bacillati; phylum Actinomycetota; class Actinomycetes; order Mycobacteriales; family Mycobacteriaceae; genus Mycobacterium; species Mycobacterium sp. BMJ-28. The sequence goes on from NZ_CM136783.1 coordinate 2,171,978, forward strand.
GTGGCGACGGTCCAGAAATTGACCACACGCTACGACGTCAAAGGCGGCGAGCGGCCGTTTCAGAAGTCGCTGCTCGTGCATGCCACCGACGGTTTCCTGCGTCCGGGTGACGTCATCGAGATACGGTTCGGTGATCGCCGGTTCGGCGGCCCCGGGACGCGCGTGCAGACCTTCGTCGAAGACGACTTCGAAGTGCTGTTGTTCGTCGACCCGCTGGGCACGTCGCGCATGGCGCGGGCTGCCGGGGTGCGGATGGCCGTGGTGCCGGGCCGGCCCGACAGCGTCGTGGTGCACGGTCCGCGGGTGGTGCGTGCCGACACCCGCGCCGTGGCGCTGCGTGCCCATATCGCCGATCGGTGGGGCAACACCTGCACCGAGCTCCCGGCGACGGTGCGCGCGGTGATCGGGGGAGCCGAGGTTGCCCGCGCGTACACCCCGGCTACCGGCTGGGCATCCGCGGTGTTGCCGGTGCCGGTGTCGACCGCCGTCGTCGACCTGATCGTCGACACCGACCAGGGGGAGCTCGGCCGGGCCAGGGCGATTCTGGATACGGTCGACGACTTACCGGGAGCCCGAGCCTGTTTCGCCGACCTGCACGTCCACTCCAACGACACGGTGGGCACTCAGGACACCGACTGGAACCTGCGATACGGCCGCGAAATCGGCGGGCTGGACGTGCTGGGCTATACCGCCAACGATTTCCAGATCACCGACGACGCCTGGGGTGATGTCGTGGACGCCTGCCGAGCGGTGTCTGTGGAAGGCGAATTCGTGTGCTTCCCGGGCGTGGAATGGTGCGGTACGGCCGGGGTGGGCGGTGACCACAATGTGGTGTTCCTCGGTGCGGACACCACCGTTGCTCGTTCCCTGCAGTGGCACCAGGGGATGGCCAGTACCAGCCCGGTACCGCAGACGTGGCCCATCACCCGCCTCTACGAGGCGCACGAACAGGACCCGGAGTCGTATCTGCTCATCCCCCACGTAGGGGGCCGCCGGGCGATCCTGGACTGGCATCACCCCGAGCTGGAGCGGCTCATCGAAGTCCACTCCAGCTGGGGTTCGAGTCCGTGGTTCTTCGAAGAGGCGCTGGCTCGCGGACTTCGTCTCGGCGTCAGCGCTGCCAGTGACGAACATCGTGGTCGCCCCGGATCGGGTGCCCCCGGCGCCAACATCTTCGGCGGCGTCGGGGGACTGACCGGTGTTCTGGCCCCGGCGCTCAGCGCGGTCGAGGTCGGCCGTGGGTTACGCGCCCGCCGCACCTGGGCCACCACCGGCGCCCGCGCCGTTGCACTGCTGCGCAGCGACGAGCACTGGATGGGCGACGACGTCCACACCGCCGCGGCCGAACTGCGGGCCGGCTACGGCGTTTACGGGACCACCGGATGGGACGAAGTCGCGCTGTACGACAGCTCCGGTCAGGTGTGGCGCCGTGATCTGCACGCAGAGGTGGGGTTGTCCGCACAACTGGTGCGGATCCGGTGGGGCGGGGCGCGCCACCGCGACCGCTATCGGTGGGCCAGCTGGTCCGGCGGCCTGCAGGTCTCCGGATCGGCACTGGAGTCGGTGACACCCTGGGCCGCAACGCATCCCGAGCAGCGCATCCGCGCCGAAGGCCAGGGGGTGCGCTGGGATACCACCACCTACGGTTCGGACATCGGTGTGGTGGTACGGGTCAGCGATCTCGCGGGTGCGCTCTTCGAGATCGATACGACCGTTCGAGAAGACGGTCTGCACGCCACGTTCGCGGTCAGTGGGGCTCAGCTGATCGCTGACGGGGATGCCCGCCACCACATCGGCGGCCTGAATCTCGGCATCCAACTGGAGCGCATCGCAGAACCGGACGCCCTTCCGGCCACCGTCACCGGTACCGTCGATCTGGCGCTGCCCGAGGGTGACAGCGCCACGTATCTGCGTGCCCGGCAGTTCGACGGCCACCAGGTGTGGACGAGCCCGTTGTTCGTCACTCGCACAAGGGCCACCACCTGATGAGCCGCCGCGGCATCTACCTGACCCGGCGTCTGCACATCGACCTGCAGCGGGCCACCCGTGCGGCCTGTCCGGGTTGCCGCGCGATATCGCACAACTGACCCGACCGTGCCGTGCGTCGTTCGCAAATGACGCTCCCGCTCACCGACGCCTGCCGGCGTCACCCCGCTCGATACCGAGGAAAAACCGTGCCCTCTCACCGATTCATCGTCAAGGCCGCCGCCCTTGCCGCCGCCGTGACCGCCGTCGCGCTGTCCGGCTGCTCCCACCAGAACACCGGCGCCGCAACGGCGGCACTGCCGTTGCGCTTGGGATACCTCACCCGTATCACGCATGCCTCCGCATTGGTCGGCATCAACGACGGGCTGTTCACCCAGAAGCTCGGACCGGGCGTGAACCTGGTCACCCACCCGTTCAGCCAGGGCACCGAGGAGATCACCGCGCTGCTCTCCGGTCAACTCGACGCCGCCTATGTGGGACCGAATCCCGCCTTCAACGCCTGGCAGAAATCCGGCGGCAATGCCATCAAGATCGTGTCGGGTTCGGCCAGCGGTGGCACCTCGCTGGTGGTCAAACCCGGCATCCGGTCAGCTCAGGACCTGCGCGGAAAAACGGTGGCTGACCCTGCGCTCGGCGGCACCCAGGACGTCAGCCTGCGGGACTGGCTGGCCCGTGCCGGGCTCAAAACCAATACCCAAGGCGGCGGGGATGTTTCGATCAAGCCCACCAGCCCGGAGTCGGCGATCGTGCAGCAGTTCATCACCGACCAGATCGCCGGTGCCATCGACTCGGCGCCTTTTGACGTGCAGATGATCAAAGCCGGCGGCGTCCGGCTGTGGTCCGATCCCAACACCATCACCGTGCTGGTGGTGCGCCGAGACTTCCTCGACGCCCACCCCGACACGGTCGCGGCATTGGTGGCCGGGCAGGTCGCCGCCAACGACCGGATCGCCGACGATCCCGCCGCCGCCGCGGCGGCCGCCAACACTACTTTGGCCAAGGCGCTGGGAAAGGGCCTCGATTCTGACGTCCTGACCGCCTCGTTCCAGGAGACCACCTTCACCAACGATCCCGGGGTCGCGTCGCTGCGCGATCAGGTCGACAAGGCCGTCGCCGTGGGCCTGCTCAAACCGCTCGATATCACCGGGCTCTTCGATCCCGGCCCGCTGAACCGAGCGCTGGCGGCCGCAGGGAAATCACCGATCGCGCCATGAGCCCGTCACCTGCGACCGGCGAGCTGCTCGGGCCCACGACAGTGCCTGACGAGGCGCCGGTGCACGACTGCGCAGTGTCGCTTCGCGATGTCACCAAAAAGTACCGAGCCGACAATGCGGTGATCACCGCGCTGGACGCGGTTTCGCTGACGGTACTGCGCGGCGAGTTCGTCTGCATCGTCGGAACTTCCGGCTGCGGCAAGAGCACGCTGCTGTCGATGATCGCCGGACTCGACCGGCCCTCCACAGGTGCCCTTGACGTACAGGGCCGGGTCGCGCTGATGTTCCAGGAGCCGGCGTTGTTCCCGTGGCTGACGGCCGGCGGCAACGTCGAGCTGGCGCTGCGCGCCCGCGGGATGGCCAGGGGGCAGCGCCGCGCCCGCGCCGAAGAATTACTGGCGTCGGTGGGTTTGGCGGAATTCATCGGTGCCCGTCCACATCAACTGTCCGGTGGTATGCGCCAGCGCGTGGCCCTGGCCCGGGCGCTGGCTCAAGATGCCGATGTCCTCCTGATGGACGAGCCTTTCGGGGCGCTCGACGCGATGACCCGCGACCGGCTGCATGACGCACTGGAGACCATCGTCGCGGCACGGGGCATCACCGTCGTCTTCGTCACGCACAATGTGCGAGAAGCGGTGCGACTGGCAGACCGCGTGGTGGTGCTCAGCTCCCGGCCCGGCCGCGTCGAGCGGGAGGTACCGGTGACGATTCCCCGTCCGCGAGACATCAACACCGCCGCGGTGGCCGCGGCCGCCGCGCGGATCACCACCTTTCTCCAGGACGAAAGGGATGGCCATGGCGGTCGCTAGCACCGTCGGCACCGAGGCGAGCCGAGCCGGTGGACCATTGGGCCGACTGCGGGATCGGCGCCGACCCGGGGGCCCGTTGGCATCACTGGCCGCCAAGGTGCTGGCGATTGCGCTGGTGATCGGCGTGTGGCAGGTGCTGTATATCAGCGGCTGGAAGTCGGCAGTGGTTTTGCCCAGCCCGGCGACGGTGGCCACCAGCCTCTGGCAGCAGCTCAACGAACCGCTGTTGTGGGAGGCCATCTCGACCACCATGGGCCGTGCCGTCATGGGGTTCGGTCTGGCACTGTTGATCGGCGCCCTGGTCGGTGCGTGCATCGCGGCCAGTGCACTGGCACGCAGCGCTTTCGGACCCATCATCACCGGCTTGCAAACCATGCCTGCCATCGCGTGGTTCCCGTTCGCCATCATCTTCTTCGGCCTGCAGACCTCGGCGATCCTGTTCGTCATCGTGATCGGTGCCGCGCCGTCGATCGCTGTTGGCGTAATCGCCGGAATCGACCACATTCCGCCGCTGCTGATGCGTGCGGCACAGACCATGGGACTACGCGGTATTGCGTTGTATCGACATGTCATCCTGCCGGCGTCACTGCCGATGTTCATCAGCGGTCTGCGCCAAGGTTGGGCCTTCGCCTGGCGGAGTTTGATGGCCGGCGAGCTGGTGGTCCTGGTGACCGACACGGCATCGATCGGCATCCTGCTGGAGAATGCCCAGAACCTGACCGATATGCCCGCGGCGATCGCCATCATGATCGTCATCTTGGTGATCGGCGTCGTCGTCGACACCGTCTTCGGATTCGCCGACCGGCGTATCCGCGACTGTTGGGGGCTGGTGGACGCCCGGGCGCAGAAGGGCGATCTATGAGCACCGAGGATCGGGACCCCCCGCTGCGGTTGTGGGCCTTCGGTGACGCGCACGTCGGTACCGACCGGGCGTACAGCAGAAGCAGTCTCGCCGAGGCGATCTCGCAGTCGGAGTTCGGTGGGTCCGAAGGGGGACCCGCATTCGATTGGGATATCGCGATCGATGTCGGTGACATGTCCGGCGCTCACCATCAGCTACCCGATGACGCCGAGGGACGGGAGCTGCGCAGCCAGTTCGCGAGCCTGCGCAAGCACCGGCGCGAAGACGTCTACAGCGTGTGCGGTAACCATGACCGCAGCGGTTTGGGGGAGCCGGAGGCGTGGTGGTGGCAAAAGTGGGTGGACCCACTCGGCGAGCACACCGAATTCTCCGGTGTCGACCCCGCCGCCCGGCAGTACCCCGTCCAGGGGGTCTGGTCGCATTACGCGTTCCGGGTGGGAAATGTCTTGTTCCTGATGCTCAGTGATCGAAACGAGCCATCACAGCGTCTGGGCCGCGGAACACTGGGCGGCAACCCGGGGGGAGTCGTCACCGGCGAGACGTTCCGGTGGTGGAAGAACATGGTGCTCGATCACCCGGACGACATCATCGTCACGGTGCACCATTACGTGCTCAAGGACACGACGGTGGCCTCGGGTGAATGGGAAGGAGTGCGCCGAACCGCCGATGGGCAACTGGTCGAGCACTACCACCGACCGTTCGAGCACGGCACCCCGAACGCGGCTTCCTACCTGTACTGGGTGGACAGCCGGCCGGATTCAGGCCTGTTCGAGTCGTTCCTGGCCGAAAACCCGGGGCGGGTGGCGCTCTGGCTGGCCGGGCACACCCACACACACCCCGACGATGATCACGGCAGCAAGACGCATATCGAAAACCGCTGGGGGACCTGGTTCCTCAACGTGGCGTCACTGAGTCGCCACCACATGCCGATCACCACGTTGCCGGTCAGCCGGCTACTCACCTTCACTCCGGGTAGCCGCCAGGTGCGGGTGCAGTGCTATCTGCACACCGGTCAACACGCTCCGCAGGGCTGGTATCCACAAGCGGAGCGCGCCATTTCACTGGACCGTGTGTATCGCCCGGGCGATGGCGGTCCGGCGTAAGCGTTTGAACCAAGGTGGTTTTAGACGAATATCCGGCGGCCAGGTGCGTTGTAACGTCCGAGAGATCGTTGCCGAACACCGAGGGGTAGGTAGATGACGACGGCGGTAGGCGATCAACTGGAGCCGATCAGGTTCGCGGCCGTGCACCAGAACGACCCGCTGGCCGTACCGCTGCTCGAAGAGCTCGGCTGGGAGTACGGGACCAGGTATGGCACGTCGGTCGGCGCCGAATATCGGGATCTGCGGGGCTATCCGGCCGAGGAGTTCGCACCACCCGCCGGTGTGTTGATCGTCGCACTGTCCGGTCAGACACCCGTCGCCGGCGGCGCGTTCCGCCGCTATGACGAGACCACTGCCGAGCTGAAACGGATCTGGACGTCATCGGTGCACCGCAAGCGCGGGTACGGAAAACTCGTGGTGGCCGAGCTGGAACGCATTGCGCGCGAACGTGGTTACCGCAGGATATATCTGACCACCGGGCCACGTCAGCCGGAGGCGGTGGCGCTGTATCTGTCGTCGGGATACACCGCGCTCTACGACCGGTCCCTGCCGCCCGAAGAGATCGGTCCGCACCCCTTCGAGAAGCTCCTGGACTAGTCAGGAGGTCTTCGGGAGACCGGGAGGGTTGATCACAGAGGACTTGACCGCTTCGCCACCGAGGCCCCAGCGGTCCAGCCATTTGCGGTAGGACCCGTTCTCGATGGTGTGGTCGATGGCCTGCTCGACGGCCCGGATCAAGCCGTTGTCCTTCTTGGTGAGCACGGCGATCTCACCCTGCAGTTTGTCACCGGCGCCGGAGAAGGTGGTCAGAATCTTTGTCTCTTTGGAGGCCGCCGAGTGGTAGACCGCGGTGGGGTTGGGCCCGAGGTAACCGTCGAGCCGTCCGGAGGACAACGCGAGGTAGTAATCGGAGGCGTGCTGGTAGTAGGCGATGTCGGCAGGCTTGAGCCCGTCGGCGATGTTCTGGGCGTTCCAGTCGACGAGGAGCTGTTCCTGGTTGGTGCCCGAGTCCACGCCGATCCGCTTGCCTGCCAGATCTTTACGGTCCTTGTACTGCCAGGTCGACGTCACCGGGACCTCGAGCGCCAAGTTGTCCAGCCGGTAGGTGGCGAAGTCGTACTTCTCTTTGCGCTCCTCGGTGACGGTCACGTTGGAGACGAACAGGTCGGTCTCGCCGGAGTCGATCTTGACGAAGTTCTGCGCCCAGTCATAACTCGACCTCTCCACCTTGAGGCCGAGCACATCACCGATGAGGTAGGCGAAATCGACTTCGCTGCCGATCGGTGTCGCGTTGTCGGTGGCGTAGAAGTCCAGCGGCGGCACCGAATCGACCGATCCGCTGATCCGGATGGTGCCGCGATCGCGGATGGCCTCGGGGACCAGCGCGGCGATCTCGGCGACCTTCTCGGTCTTGACCCGCCCCGACTGCTGGGCGGTGAGATCGAAGGTCTGACCGGTGTCGGCGGTCACCGAGTTTCCGGAGTCGGGTTCGCTGCACGAGGTCAGCATCAGCGCGGCGGCGATCAGGGACACGGCGGTCAGTCGTCGGGTTCGGGTGTGCACGGCGCTACTTTCTCGCGTTCGGTCAGAGCACGTGGGACAAGAAGTCTCTGGTGCGGGGATGCGTGGTGTGGTCGAAAACGTCTGTCGGGGTGCCTTCTTCGACCACCACACCGTCGTCCATGAAGACGACCCGGTCAGCCACTTCTCTGGCGAATCCGACTTCATGGGTGACGATCACCAACGTCGTTCCGCCGTCGGCGAGCCTGCGGATGACGTCGAGCACCTCACCGACCAGTTCCGGGTCCAGCGCCGAGGTGGGTTCGTCGAAGAGGATCACCTTCGGGTGCAGGGCCAGTGCGCGGGCAATCGCGACGCGTTGCTGCTGCCCACCGGAGAGACGGCGCGGGTACTCCTGGGCTTTGTCGCCGACACCTACCCGGTCGAGCAGCGTCAGGGCCTCGGCGGTCACGTCCCGGCGATCCCGTCCCTGTGCGGAAATCGGGGCCTCGATCACGTTCTCCAGCACCGTGAGGTGTGGGAACAGGTTGAAGTTCTGGAACACGAAACCGATGTGTGCGCGTTGGCGCCGGACTTCCCGGCTGGAGAGTTCCTGCAGGCGACGCCCCTTGAGGCGATACCCGATGATCTCGCCGTCCACCCGGACCAGTCCGGCGTCGATTCGCTCCAGCTGGTTGAGCGTGCGCAGCAGGGTGGATTTGCCCGAGCCGGAGGGGCCGAGGATCGCCACCACCTCGCCTGGGGCGACGACCAGGTCGACACCTTTGAGCACTTCGTGGTGCCCGAACGACTTGCGGACACCTCGGGCTTCGATCGCCGGGCGGCGCGGGGCGACGGTGGTCACCGGGTGGCACCGCGGGGAGCGAGCGCGATGTCCGAGACCTTGCGACGTATCTGTTGTAGTGGTGTCAGGGGCGGATTGCGGAGCGCGCCTTTGGCGTAATGGCGTTCGATGTAGTACTGCACGACGGAGAGCAGGGCGGTCAGCACGACGTACCAGACGGTCGCCACCATGAGCATCGGCACCACGCGTCCGCTGCGGCCGTAGATGATCTGCACCTGGTAGAACAGTTCGGCGATCGCCATCACCGACACGATCGAGGTTCCCTTGAACAGCGAGATGACCTCGTTGGTGGCGTTGGGCAGGATGCTGCGCATGGCTTGCGGGAGGATGATCTTGACGAATTCCCGCCGCTTCGGGATGCCCAGCGCGGCTGCGGCTTCGGACTGGCCCTCGTCGATCGAGATGATGCCGGCCCGGACTATCTCAGCCGAGTAGGCGGCCTGGTGCAGTGCCAGCCCGATGACCGCGGCCATCGAACCGCTGATCACGCTGTTGACGTTGAACTCGTGGACGGCGGGACCGAACGGGACCCCGATGGTCAACGTCTGGTACAGGTAGCCGATGTTGAACCAGAACAACAGCTGCACGATCAGCGGTATCGACCGGAACGCCCACACGTAGAACCACGAGATCACCTGTAGGACAGGGTTGTGCGAAAGCCGCGCGGCGGCAAGCAGAATGCCGAGCGTGAAGCCGATCAGCGTGCCCCAGAAGGTCAGCTGGATGGTCAGCCACAGCGCGGCGATCACGGATTTGGCGGTGAAGTACTGCGCGAACGTCGCCCAGCCCCAACCCGGATTGGTGAACAATCCGTGGATGAACTGCGCCACCACGAGCAGCGTGACGACACTGACCACCCACCGCCATGGATGGGGACGCGGCACCCGGCGCAGTTCCTCGACTGCGACCACCTCGTCGGTCGCCGGGGACTGCGAGTCGGCGGCTACCGTCGTCACGTCGACCTTCCTTCGTTTCCGGACACCCGCCGAAGCGCAGGTCGGGCCGCGGCCCCGTGACGACCCGCGGGATGGCACGTCGGCCGCTGTCTGGAAAACGTAAGGCGATCGGCGGTGGGTCTGCCACGATTTCGGCCATCGTGATCCGATCTACCGCGACCTCGGGGCGGCAAGCTCCCGTAGGGACGTCATGAACAGTTCGTCCATCTGCGGGCTCAGCTCCGAGAGCGTGGGTGCACTGGCACAGCCCGCGGATCCGAACACGCGCAGCAGGGCTTCGGTCGTCGTGGCCGCTCCGATGGACAGGCACAGGCAGGCCACACCGTCCATGCGTAGCTCCTCAAGAGCCTTGTGCGCATCGGCTTCGGCGTATCGACCTTCATAGCCGTCGTCGTAGGGAAAGCCGTCCGACAGCACCACCAGCAGCCGGTTGGGTGTGCCGGCCTCGGTCTTCAGAATCTCGCCTGCGCCGCGAATCCCGGCGCCCAGCCTGGTGTAGCCGGACGGCTGCAATTGATTCAGTCCGGCCCGCCCGACGGCACCGAAACGCTGGGCGAACGTCTTGATAGCCATCAGATGCACTGCATGCCGGCCCTGAGACCGGAAGCCGTACACGGCGACACGGTCACCGAGCTCCTCGAGCGTTGCGGCCATCGTGGCGGCGGCCCGACGCTGATGATCGTGCACGGCAAGGCCACTGGTGTCCGCGTCGGTGGCCGAACCGGAGGCGTCCACCAAGATGAGCACGCCGAGATTGCGGGCGATCTTGCGGTGTTCGAGGTAGACGTGCTCGGGAGGAGAGAAACCGGAACGAAGGTCGACGAAAAGGTCGATGAGCGCTTCGGTGTCGAGGTCATCACCGTCGGGCCGGCCGCGAAGCACTTTGGGGCCCAATCCGATACGTGACAGCCGTCGCCGCAGCACGTCGTCACGGGGGACACCTGCGGCAGTGACCTGTGGGTCCGGCTTGAGCGGGAAGTCGATCACCCGGCACCAGTCCGGCCGGTACCGGTTGTTGTGCACGTCCCATTCCGGATGGAGGGCGCCGTTGACGCCGATTGCGGCGCCGGGGTGGCGGTCATCGGTGAACCGGATCTGGGTGGGCAACGGGCGGGCGTTCGGCCCGGCCTGCCGCGCCCGCCGCATGGAACGGACTTTCATCTCTGAGCCGGCAGCGCCCTCCCCGGGGGATTTCGAGCTGCCGAACACCTTGCGGAAGTAGTCCGAGAGCGACTGCGAACTGAACAGCGGACTTTCGAACAACTTCAGGATCTTGCTCTCACCTTCGGTTTCCGAGTCATCGTCTTCGTCGGAATCGGCGAGGTCGACGGGATCGAACTGCAACCGGAGATCGTTGTCGGCCGCCGGCGTGCCGGATTCGGTTTTCGGTGTGGTCAACCTGGACGGCTTGATGATGCCGAACCATTCGGGCGGTTCGATGATTCGGGCGCGGCTGCGCGCACGATCCAGCGATTCTCGGGGATTCGCGGTGTCCTGCCCGCCTGCCGGTGTCAAGCCGGCGGCCAGGTCGGCCGCCAGCGGCAGTCGGTCGGCGAGGTCGGTGAGTACCCGTCGGCCCTCCAGCGCGAGATAGCGCTGTGCGACCGCCGGACGGGCCCGCAGTGCCTTGATCCACTGGCTGTCCAGGCTTCCCCCGCCGAGCAGGGCGCTCTGCAGCAATATCTCCCGTTGTTGATCGGCGGCTGATCGATCGGTGGCAACGAAGATGACCTGGCCGGTGGTGAAGGCGGCTTCACCGGCGGCCGCCTCGCCGATATCGACCGCCCGGCCGGCCACGAATGTCGCGAGCAGCCGAAATCGTTGGGGACCGCCGGTGTCGGGAGCGTTCACTTCTGAGGCAGCACGGCATCGACCAATTCGCCGAGGGCGCGCACGATATCGCGGTCATCGGTGAGGGCTTGGACGATCGCGGACTGCACCGCGGTGCGCAGGCTCAGGCCCTCGGCCGCCAGGCCACCGGCCAGGATGAGCATCCTGGTGGAGGACGCCTCCCGCAGTGGTGATCCCTCCAGGTGGCGAATGGCGTTGCCCAGCTTGACAAGTGTGCGTGCCGTGTCGATGTCGACGCCCGCCTCGTGCGCGACGACATCCGTCTCGACCTCGGGTGGCGGGAAGTCGAGCTCGATGGCCACAAAGCGTTGTCGGGTGGACTCTTTGATGTTCTTCAGCACGCTCTGGTAGCCGGGATTGTAGGAGATCACCAGCTGAAATCCCGGGGCTGCGGCCAACGTCACGCCGAGCCGGTCGACCGGGAGCTGACGACGGTGATCGGCGAGCGGATGGATCACCACCGTGGTGTCCTGACGGGCTTCCACGATCTCGTCGAGATAGCAGATGGCGCCCTCCCGGACGGCCCGCGTCAACGGTCCGTCCACCCAGACCGTCTCGCCGCCCTGGAGCAGAAATCGGCCGACCAGGTCGGCCGAGGTCATGTCCTCGTGACCGGCGACGGTGATGAGTTCACGACCCAGTTGATGCGCCATGGCCTCGACGAAGCGGGTCTTGCCGCACCCGGTCGGTCCCTTAAGCAGAACCGGAAGGCCACGGCGGGCCGCCGCCCGGAAAACTTCGACCTCGGTACCCACCGCGCGGTAGAACGGTGGGGCCGATGCGGCCTGATCGAGGTGCAGGCCGCCGGCGGGGTCGCCGTTGATGGTGTCCGCGGCAGATCGGTTGTCGAGCACTCAGTTTCCTCGTTCCAGGGGGACCATTGTGGGAAGTTTGACGCCGTTGGGCAGGACCAGCTGGCCGTCGTGATTGATGTAACCGGAGTTCCGCAGCGGTACGGGAAGTGCCGGATCGGGGCAGGGCCGGTCGGTGTCTTCGCCGCAGATGCCCATGAGGAAATATGAACGCTTGAGTACGTCCGCCGGCCACGGATCTTGGTGCATGGCAAACCATTGCGCGGGAAGGTTGTAGAGCACGAAGAAGAACGCGCTGCAGGCGGCGAAGATGGCCAGGAAACGGACCAGCTGCTGTGTCACGAATCCGCCACGGACACTGTCGAGTCCGCGTTCGACGAAGGTCCGGCCGTGATCGTCGGTGAAGTACCGCAGACAGCACAGACCTGCCTGCACTCCGCCCCACATCAGTCCTTCGTAGATGGGCCACTGATAGTAGGTTCCGGCATTGATCGACAGGGCCTGGATGGCACCGGGATAGGTGAACAGGCCCATCGGCATGAGGAACAACCCTTCGATGACCAGATCGAAGAAGAAGGTCCAGGCAATGACGATGCCGATCAGACCGAGGGTGTTGATACTCGGCCAGCGCTGCTTGGCCTTACGCATGATCCAGCAGCCGAGCATGGTGCACAGTAGGACGAACGAGTATCCCGGGGCATTCATCAAGAACGGCTCGGCCATCATGGCGCCCGGTTTTCCGAATGACACCCAGCCCGGAATGTCCTGGACCCATGAGCCGCGGTTCCACATCCAGGTGTTGTACGTGCTCCAGGTGTTGAAGTAGTTGAGCAGCGGGTCTTGGAAGAAGAGCAGCCCGCACGCGGCGAACAGCATGCCGTCCAGCGTGATCCGCCGCTCGCGCCGCCAGGGCCTGATGATGAAGTAGTAGATGGCGACCGGATATCCGACGATGATGACCGCGGTCCAGGTGAACAGGATCGCCTTCATGAAGGTCGGTGGATCGGTGGCGCCGGCGGGTACCCGTTCGAAGTTCGGGCCGCTGATCCAGCGTATCCACACGTACAGCTGGAAGGCCAGTATCACGCCGCCCACGGCGGCCCAGATCTTGATCGCCTTCGGTGACTTCGTTGGATGCGTGCCCAGAGTGCCTGCGCCGCTCAGTGATTCGGTATAGGGAGCGTTCTTCTTGTTGGACAGCTCAGTCATTGCGCTGGTTCCTCCGGGAGATTTGGCAGTAGGGCACGCGACGTCGACGGTGAACCTGTTCGAGCTCGTTCCGGGGCCGGCCGGGCTGTGGTCGCCTGGGTGGCCGCAACTGTGGCCGTCCCCCTGCGGTGTGAACATACCAGTCGGTATCTGCCAAACCAATAGGAATGCAAAAATCTGTGGCAGAATCGCGGGCATGGTCGAGCAGTGGACACGGGAACGTCGGCTGGAACGCACGCGTTCACTGCTGCTCGACGCGGCCGAGGAGGTGTTCGCCGAACGCGGCTTCATGGCCGCGTCCCTCGACGACATCGCCCGTGCCGCCGGATACACGAAAGGCGCCATCTATCAGCACTTCTCGACCAAAGAGGGACTGTTCCTGGCGGTGACCGATCGGTACTGGCGACGGTATTTCGACAATTTCGCGGAGATCATGTCGACGGCCAGTCAGATCGGGTCCTACGAGCTGGACGAGATCGCCAAACGCTGGCGCGATCTCAGCCGCAACCGCGGCGCGGAGCACGCGGCGCTAGGGCACGAGTTCACGCTCTATCTCATCCGCAACCCGCAAGCGCGCGAGATGGTCGCGGCCAAGAGAGCTGAGGTGGTGGCCGACTTCGAGAAATTCATCGAAGAAGGCATGGCGCGCCTCGGCGCCACACTCGTGATACCCGCGGCGACCTTCGCCCAAGTGCTCATTGCGACGACCGATGCGGTGGCGTTGGGCAGCCAGCTCGACGACGTCGACCTGTTCCGGCCGGTCTTGGAGATGTACATGTCGGCCATCAAACTGCCCGGCTCATGAGGACGGCCCCGCCATGACTGCGCGATGGCCCAGCCGGAACCGATGACTTCCGGTCACCCGGCCGGTCTGACTGTGTGACGGCGTACTGAAGCCGGCGCCGCGGACCACAGGAGCAACCGATGCACGCCACAATTTTTGTTCACCTGCCCGTCGCCGACATCGAGCGCTCGTGGACGTTCTTCGCCGATCTCGGCTACACGTTCAGTGAGAAGTACTGCGATGGAGGAGCTCTCGCATTGGTGCTGGGCGAAAACCAGTTCGCCATGCTGACCCAGACCGATGTGTTCGACAGCTTCCATCCGGCCGAGACCACCGACGCCAGCAAGGCGAAGGAGTGTGTGCTCTGCCTGAGCGCCGACAGCCGTGACGCCGTGGACGCGCTGGTGGATCGCGCCATCGCGGTGGGCGGCAGCCCCGGCGACACCGAGGATCACGGCTTCATGTACGGCCGCAGCTACGACGACCTGGACGGCCACTCCTGGCAGATCTTCTGGATGGATCCCCAAGCAACCGACGTCGGCCCCGAGCACTACGCGGCGCAGCAATGACGGCGGCGACCCTGCGGGGATGAACGTCCGCATCTGAGGGATTCCCGTCCGAAAGATGGCGGCGCAAAACGTGTGGTGAGGCCAGCATGGATGTCAGACACCGTCCGGCATCACCAAGCAGAAAGCGCTCACGCCATGTCAGAAACCATCGCGGGTGTGCAGATTCCCGAGACCGCTGCGGTCGCCGAATCCACTGCTGCGCTGAGGGAGACGATGAGCCCGCTGCTCTACCACCACTCGCGGCGGGTCTTCGTGTTCGGCCAGATCCACGCCCTCCGACTGGGCATGCAACCGGATCCCGAACTGCTCTATCTGGCCGCCATGTTTCACGACAGCGGGCTGACGACACCGTTCTCCGAGCAGGAACAGCGATTCGAGGTCGACGGCGCCGACCATGGACGCAAGTTTCTGCTCGCGCGCGGCTTCTCCGTCGCGGCCGCCGACATCGTATGGACGGCCATTGCGCTGCACACCACACCGGGAATCCCGGGCCGGATGGGTCCGGAGATCGCATCCACCCATTTCGGTGTGCTCACCGACGTGGTCGGTTTCGGCCTCGACGGGCTGCATGACGATCAGGTGAGCGAGATCCTGGCCGCCCATCCGCGGGGCGATTTCAAGACCGAGTTTCTCAAGGCCTACTTCGACGGATTGAAGGACCGCCCGGAGACGACCAACGGCACGGTGAATGCCGACGTCATCGAACATTTCCTGGGCGGTTACCGGCGCACGACGACCGTGGATCGCATAATCGGCGCGCCCTGGCCGAGCTGACCGACTGCTCATCGGAGGACCGACATGCAAGCCATCACGATACGAGACCGCGACGCCGGCATCGGCGGACTGACGCTGAACGAGCTGCCCTACCCGCACGCCGCCGCGGTCAGTTGACGGGCGGTCAACCGATCGGTGCCAAGTCCGTGATCGCGTTGGCGGGGTACTCCACCAACGCGCTACGGAAGTACTCATACGGCAGCGCCCGGGCGGGCAAGGACAGAGCGAACAGTGCCCGCGACTTGAAGGCGCGGGCGTACTCGCTGAGGACGTGCCGGACCGGCTCGACGGCTTGGTCGACATCGACAGGAGCCCCCTCGCCCCAGAGCGTGACCTCCGCATCGACATCGGCAAGCGCCCGTCGGACATCGTCATGCACCTTGTCGAACTCCACGACCGCGCTCGATGCCACGGCCAATGCTTTCGTCGATGCGCCGAGAGCGGCGAAACCGTCGCTCCACGGGAGGGGAGTGGCCCCGAGAATCTTCAGCGGCATGTCGTCGTATTCGTCGGGCACCAAGACCTGAACCCGCCAGCCCGTTCGGACCCGGTCCGATATCCAGCCACCCGCCGACTGCACCACGTCGGTGACGTTTCGGCCGATCACCAGCAGGTCATAGGGCAACTCCGCTGTCGATCTGATGCCGAAATCCGTGATCTGCTCGGTCACTGCGCGCTCCCATCAAGTCGAGAGACTCAATATTAAGGTACATGCCTTAATGGGTCTAGGATAGGCTCCCATGGCCATGCCGAATCCGCCGTATGCACCCGTGGGTCTGTCGGCCAAGCATCAGCTGGTGCTGACCGCTGAGCGTCTTTTCGCCCTGCACGGGCTCGATGGAGTCTCGTTGCGGCAGATCGGCACCGAGGCCGGGATGGCCAACAAATCTGCTGTGCACTACCACTTCGGTTCCAAACAAGCTCTTGTCGAAGCGATTCTGCTGAACCGCGTCGAAGTCCTGGTGCGCCGGCGTCAACTGCTCGAAGCGCGGGCCACCCCGGGAAACCTGCGTGCGGCGATCGAGGCTCACCAGCTTCCGCTGATCGAATTGGCCGAAGACGAAACCTGCTTCTATCTGCCATTTCTCGAACAGCTGCTGCGCCACGCACCTGTCGCCAATCCGCTGGCCGCGCTTCCAGACACGCATCTGGAAGCCAACCGGGCTTACGTCGAACTCATTGGTTCGCTCATTCCCCATGTGCCGCAGCCACTTCGAGACCATCGGATTCACCAGGTGTCTGCACTGTGCGTGCACGTCTGCGCCGACCGTCACCGTGCGCGGCTGTTCGGCACCCCGATGCCCAGCTATGCACTGCATGTCAGTGATCTCTTGGACGGCATCGTCTGCTATCTGGAGTCGACGCCGTCGGCAGAATCACTGGCTGCGCTCGACGAGGCAGACCAGGTGTCGCCCGGCCTGCGCGCCCTACCCTGAGTGCGTCCGGCGCGCGGCTATGTGCCGTACAGATGCAGCGCCCGCGCGGCCAGGGTGGCCAGTTCGCCGCTGAGTCTGACGATCGGCGGGCCGCCCCGCTGGTGAATCACGTTGGCCAGCACCGCGATGTAGGTGTCCGACCCGGGGTCGATCCACAGCGATACGCCGGTGAAGCCGGTATGACCGAAGCCGCCGACGGGAAAGACGATGCCGCGGGGTTTGGACAGTTCGGTGTCGATATCCCAGCCGAAACCTCGCAGGTCCTGTCCAGCGATGGCGGGATGATTGGGTGCCAGTAGCGGATCCGTTGTGTTGGGGTTCTTTTCGATGGCTTGCCGATCGGCGGTTCGGGCCGCGTCGAGTTGCCCGGCAGCGTGGCCAGGCTGTTGCGGGGTCGTCATGAGCTGCGCGGTCGCTCGGTTCAGCGGGAAGGCGCTCGGCCGGCCGGCCAACCGGTCGAGCAGGGCCTGAGCGTAGGTACCGATGTCGGCCACGGTCGAGAACACTCCGGCACTGCCGGCCCCGCCACCCATCCGGCGCGCCGTCGGGTCGTGCACCGTGCCGCGCAGCAGGTGATCGAAGTCGGGGTTGATGCCCGCAGTGTCGTCGTCGTGCGCGGTCGGCGCGACGCGGGCCAGCAGATCGGTGCGCCACGTGCCGGGCGGGCAGCGGCCGGCCGGATCCGCCTTTGGGTCGAAAACGATTGCCGTACCCCGGATCTGGTGCGGTCCGCAGGCCTTGGCCACCGGAAGGTAGCGGGTGTCGGTCAACCCCAGCGGTGCGAACACGTGGTCTTGCACGTAGGAGTCCAACGGCTGACCGGTGAGCTTCTCGACGAGCGCTCCGAGAATCAGGAAGTTGATGTCGGAGTAGTGGAATCCCTGGCCGGGGTCGAACTCCAGCGGCGCGGTCAGGGCGCGGCGAAGGCCCTCGGCCTTGTCCGGCGCCGCCAACCCCCATGGCCCCTGCCTGCTCAGGTCGCCGCCGGTGCCCGAGGTGTGGGTGAGCATCATCCGCAGCGTCACCTGGGCCCGCCGCGGATCGTTGTCGGCGTTGAACTCCGGCAGATACGCCTGAACCGGATCGTCGATGCGCACCAAGCCCTTTTCGTGGAGTTGGAGCAGCGCCACCGTCGTCGCCAGCGGCTTGGTCAACGACGCCAGGTCGAAGATCGTGTCCGCGGTCATCGGCTCACCGGGTGCGGGCAGACCGTCCAGCCCGGGTTCGTCGGGCAGCTTGCGCCAGCCGAAGGCCTGCTCGAACACCACGGTGCCGGCGTGGCCGATCTGCACCACCGCGCCCGGCATCCGGTGCGCGGCAATCGCGTCGTTGACCAATCGGATGACCGAGGCGAACGGGCCGTCGGGAATCACCGTCGGCGCAACGGCTTCGGCGGTATCCGGGACCCACTTGTGCGCGACATGCCCACATGACGGCAGGACGACGAGGGCGAGCAACGCAGTGCCGATGGCACACCAGCGTTGCGGCGAGATCTTCACTGCGTGCGCAGCCCGTCCAGGATCAAACCGAGCATGGCCTGGGACCGGTCCGTCGGACCGGCTGCGGCTCGCCACAACGCGCCGGTCAGCTGCAGGAAATCGCCAGGATCCGCATCGGTGCGGATGGTGCCGTTCTCCTTTCCGGCGCCGAGCAACTGTGTGATGGCACCGATGACCGGGCCGTACGACTGATCGGCCATCGCTTGATGGGCTCCGGCGCTCAAGGCGTCGCCGAGCCCGTGCTTCTTGCGCATCGCCTCGACCAGGTCGGTGGTCCAGTGCCGCAACGCTTCCAGTGGCTGCAATCTGTCCAGGAGCTCCGGCACCGAGTCGACGAGTCGCGCCACCTCGGCTTGGTACACGGCCAGCACCAGCACCTCGCGGGTGGCGAAATTGCGGTACAAGGTGCCCGGCCCGACACCGGCCCGCTGCGCGATCTGATTCATCGAGATATCGCCGCTCTCGGCGAATGCCGCACGCGCCGCGTCGATGATCCTTGCGCGGTTCTCGCGCGCGTCCGAACGCACCATGAGCGTCTTCCTTGCTATCTGGAGAGCTCTCCACTACCTTATGTGGAGACCTCTCCGGAAACCCTATAGGAGCATCATGCGCTACATCAAGCTCGGCACGACGGGCCTGGACGTCTCGCCTATCGCGATCGGAGCGATGACCTACGGCGACCCGAACCGCGGACACCCGGTCTGGTCGCTGGCGGAGGACGCCAGCCGCCCGCTGATCAAGCACGCCCTGGACGCCGGTATCAATTTCTTCGACACCGCCAACATGTATTCCTACGGCTCCAGCGAGGAGATCCTGGGCCGTGCGCTCAAAGACTTCGCCAACCGTGACGACATCGTCATCGCCACGAAGCTTCGTCACCAGATGCGGCCGGGTCCGAACGGAAAAGGCTTGTCGCGCAAGGCGATCATCAGCGAGGTCGAGCACAGCCTACGACGGTTGGGCACCGACTACATCGACCTCTATCAGATTCACCGCAATGATCACAGCACGCCCTTGGCGGAAACCCTGGAGGCGCTGCACGACCTGGTCAAGGACGGCAAAGTCCGCTACCTCGGTGCCTCGTCGATGCCCGCGTGGGAATTCGCCAAGGCACTGCACATCCAGGCCAGGCACGGCTGGGCCCGATTCGCCACCATGCAGCATCACTACAACCTGCTCGCCCGGGAGGAGGAGCGGGAGATGATCCCGCTGTGCCTCGATGAGGGTGTCGGCACCCTGGTCTGGAGTCCGTTGGCGCGCGGACGACTCGCGCGGGGATGGGATGACGCCAAGTCGACCACACGTGCCGAGACCGACGGCGTCTTCGCCGATCTGCTCTATACGCCGGCGGAAGAAGCGGCCAATCGCGCGATCGTCGAAGCCGTCGGCGCGATCGCGGCCGACCGCGGGATCAGTAGAGCGCAGGTCGCCCTGGCCTGGCTGCGAAGTCAACCGGTGGTGACCGCGCCACTCGTCGGGGCGAACACCGTCGCCCAGATCGATGACGCGGTGGCTTCGTTGGACGTCGACCTCGATCGCGCGGAGCGCGACGCTCTGCAGCGTCCGTACACGCCGCGTTACGACTTCCAGGGTGTCTCAGACGAATCCGCGGCGCAGAAGATCAAAGACCTTGTCCCCGGGTTCGCCAACGTGTGACGACTCGGCGCGCGGGCACCCCGAAGCGCTGGCATGATCACCCGATGTATCACGTCTTGCCGGCCACCCCGTCGACCGTGCACTGGGGCTACTTCGACCCGTCGCTGAGTCCCGTGCTTACCGTGGCCTCGGGTGACCTGGTGGCCGTCGAGGCGCTCACCCACCACGCCGGTGATGCGCCGGACCTGCTGATGGACAACGGAATCCGTGCCGTTTTCGAGCAGGTATCCGACCGGGGACCGGGCCCACACCTGCTCACCGGGCCGATCGCGGTCGAGGGCGCCCGTCCGGGTGATGTGCTGCAGGTCGACATCCTGGAGGCGACACCGCGGCTGCGGTACGGCTCCAATCTGGCCGCGCACTGGGGATATCTCTACGACATCACCGGCTCCGAACGCGTCACCATCTACGAGCTGGACGCGGACGCGCTGCGCGGGCGGGCGGTGTTCGGCTACGACTGGACGACCACCCCGCTGGCCGATCAGCCGGGCACCATCGTCACCCCCGACGCCGCGGCGCGTCAGCCGGCGCTACCCGGCGTCACCGTCCCGTTGCGGCCGCATTTCGGCACCATGGGCGTGGCTCCGGCCGGTGCCGGACGGGTGTCCTCGGTGCCTCCGGGCGATCACGGCGGAAACATCGACAACTGGCGGATCGGAACCGGTGGGCGGATGTTCTACCCGATCCACGTCGCCGGTGCCTTACTGTCGATCGGTGACCCGCACGTATCCCAGGGCGACGGTGAGATCAGTGGTACCGCACTGGAGGCCTCGTTGAACGGGATCCTGCGGCTGACCGTTCGCCGCGACCTTCCGTTCACCGTGCCGGTGCTGGAGACGGCGACCGAGCTGCTGGTGCACGGTTTCGGTGACGATCTCGACGCCGCCATGCGGGCGGCGGCGCTGCGCACACTGGACCTCCTGCAGCGGCTCTTCGGTCTGTCCCGCGCCGACGCATACTCATTGATGTCGGTGGCGGTCGACTTCACCGTCACCCAGGTCGTCGATCAGCGCCAGGGTGTGCACGCCCGGATCGACAAACGGTGTTTCGAAGGCGAATGGGGAGCGGCGTGACGGGTGATGCATGGTGCGGGATCCGCGGGTTCACCTTCACTCCGGCCGACGGGGTGCCGCCGTCGGTCGCGCCGTTCGCGCACGCCACCGCCGCAGGCCAGACGCTCTACGTGACCGGCCAGATGCCCACCGACACGACCTGCGCCGTGGTGAGCGAGGACATCGCCGCCCAAACCGATCAGGTGCTGGCCAACCTGCTCAAGGTCACCGAGTTGTGCGGCGGACTATTGGCCGATGTGGTGTCCGTCCGGGCATACCTCACCGACTGGTCCGAATACGACGCGTTCAACTCCGCCTACGCGGCGTGGTTTCCCGGCCGGCTGCCGTCGCGTACCTGTGTGGGCGTGACCGGGTTGGCCGTGGGAGCGCGCGTCGAGATCGACTGGGTATGTTGGCGAAACGACGGTTGGGAATCGCCCTAGTATCCAGAGATGGCCATGGATTCCGCCGCGGTGCGCCGCTGGTTCGACGACTATCTCGCGGTCTTCGCCGCGGCAGTACGCGGTGACCAGGAGTTGTCAGACCTGCTGCGCCGGTACGCGGTGCCGCTGCTCATCACCACCGATGACGGGGTGGTGCCGCTGGCCACCGCCGACCAGGTTGCATCGGTGATCCAGGGTCAGGTCGACAGCCTGCGGGCCCAGCGGTATCACCACAGCTCGCTGCTCAACGCGGAAGTGACGGTGCTCAACGCGTCCTCGGCGCTGTACCGGGGAGCGTTCGTGCGGCACGACACCGACGGTGCCGAGCTGGGCCGCGTGGCGGTCACCTACCTCGTAGCAGATGGCTCCGACGGTGTGCAGATCGTGGTACTCGCCTCCCACGGTGACTGACCGGTTATGCACAGTGCCGGATTCATCCACAGGTGAAGCTCCGGCGGCCCCGCCGCACCCAATTCCGTTGGTGCCGTTGCCTACCGTCGGGGCATGGACACCGAATCACCGGCGCAGCGGCTGACCCGGCGCATCGGCATGGCGCCGGAAGCCGACCGGGAGGGTGAACCCGAGCAGGAGACCGACACCTCGCTGTCCCGATGGCTGCCCGACCAATCGCGTGCTTCGGGTGACTGGATCGCCGCGCTGCGCGCCGACCCGGGCCGGGCCGGAGTGATCGCCCTGATCGTGGTGGGGGTGCTGGCGGTACTGGTCACGGTCTTCACCGTGATGCGTGATCGCACTCCTCCGGTCGCTTCGGCCAATCTTCCTGAGGTGCAGATGGTTTCGTCGGCACCGTCGACACCGGCACCGGTCGACGGTCCGGTGGTGGTCAGCGTGGTGGGCCTGGTGCACAAGCCGGGTCTGGTGACGCTCACCACGGGTGCCCGGATCGCCGACGCCCTCGGAGCCGCAGGCGGCGCGCTGGACGGAGCAGACCTGGTGGGACTGAACATGGCACGGCGGGTCACCGACGGTGAGCAGATCATCGTCGGTATCACCGCTTTGCCGGGTGCGCCGTCGCCGATGGGTAGTTCGGTGAGCCCGAGCTCCAGTGCGGCGCCGGCGCGGCCGGGGGCGGCGGGGGCCGGCGCCGCCGCCCCCGTGGATCTCAACACCGCCACCGCCGGGGATCTCGACGCGCTGCCGGGAGTGGGGCCGGTGACCGCGGCGGCCATCATCGCGTGGCGCGAGGGCAACGGGCGATTCACCTCCGTGGACCAACTGGGTGAAGTCGACGGTATCGGGCCGGCCCGCCTGGAGAAACTGCGCGACCTGGTCCATGTGTGAGCACCGAACGACCGCAGCTGGATCTGAGGTTGGTACCGGCCGCCCTCACCAGCTGGGCGGTGACGGGCGCCGGCATCATCTGGTCCGGTGGGGCGGTCCTTGCTGCGGTTGCTGCGGTCGCGGTATCGATTCTGTTGCGGTGGTGGGCCATCCGCGCGGCGGCAACCGATCGCGACGGCCCGGTCTTCGGGACGGCCGCGGTACTGGCGGTGGCGATGGTGGGTCTGGCTTTCGCGGTGTCGATCGGGCTGCGGGTGCACGACGTGCGCCACCATCCGATCAGCGGACTGGCAGGGCGAACGGTCACGGCCACGGTCACGCCCACCGAGAGCCCGCGGGTGCTCACCGGCGGGCGGCTGCTGTTCCGGGCTGTGCTGCGCGAGGTGGCCGGAGTTCCGGCCGACGGTGCGGTGACGGTGTTCGCGCCCGGCTGGGGTGCCGGTCAAGTGACCGCGGGCCGCCGCATCACCTTTCGGGCCCGCATCGGGCGGCCCACCCGGCCGGATCTCACCGTCGCGGTGCTCACCGCGGCGGGCGACCCGACGCTGGGTGAGACGCCGGCCGTGCAACGGCTGGCCGGCCACATCCGGTCGGCCTTCGCCGCGACGGCGCGGCTGGTGTTGCCCGCAGATCAGGCGGCAATGCTGCCGGCGCTGGTACTGGGGGACACCTCGGCGGTGACCGCACCGGCCGCCTCAGATTTTCGTACGGCCGGCCTGACCCATCTCACCGCGGTGTCCGGTGCCAACGTGACGATCGTGTGCGGGGTGGCGCTGCTGTCGGCGGCGCTGATCGGTCCGAGGATCGCCGCGGTGTTCGCCTTCCTCGTGCTGATCGCGTTCGTCATCGTGGTGGAGCCGTCGGCCAGTGTGCTGCGCGCCGCGGTGATGGGCGGGATCGGGCTGCTGGCGGTGCTGGCTCACCGGCGCCGGCACGCCATCCCCGTGCTGGCGGCCAGCGTCATCGCGCTGATGGTGGGCGCTCCGCAGCTCGCCGTCGACGTTGGATTTGCATTGTCGGTGGTGGCCACCACCGCGCTGGTGTTGATCGCGCCGGTGTGGGCGACGCGCCTGACCGATCGGGGCTGGCCCCGGCCGCTGGCGGCCGCGGTCAGTGTGGCGGTGGCCGCCCAGCTGGTGACTGCGCCACTGGTCGCCGCGATCTCCGGGCGGTTCAGCGTGCTGTCGGTGTTGGCGAACCTGGCGGTGGCGGCGGTGATCCCACCCATCACGGTGGTCGGCACGGCGGCGGCGGTGCTGGCCGCCTGGTGGCCGACCGGCGCAGGGCTGCTCATCCGGTTCACCGGGCCGCAACTGTGGTGGTTGCTGCAGGTAGCGCACCGGGTGGCCGCGGTACCCGGTGCCTCGGTGCCGGTGCCCGCCGGCCCACTCGGTGCGGTGGTCGTCGCGCTCGGGTGTCTTGCGCTGGTGCTCGGGTGGCGCTGGCGCTGGGTGCGTCTGCTGGTGGCCGCGGCCGCCGCAGGCCTGTCGGCGTGGACCGTGTCCGGCGTTGTCGGGTCGTCGTGACACCATCGTCGCGTGAGCGATGAGACCGCGGGACTGCACCTGGTACTCGGTGATGAGGAACTGCTCGTGGAACGCGCGGTCGCCGAGGTGCTGGGCGTGGCCCGGTCCCGGGCCGGTAACACCGATGTCCCGGTCGACCGGCTGCGTGCCGGCGAGGTGAGCACCAGCGAGCTTGCCGAGTTGCTCAGTCCGTCGCTGTTCGCCGATGAGCGCGTGGTGGTGCTGGAGGCGGCCGCCGAGGCGGGTAAGGACGCCGTCACCCTGATCGTGACGGCGGCCGGGGATCTGCCGCCGGGCACCATGCTCGTGGTGGTGCATTCGGGCGGTGGGCGTGCCAAGGCGATGGCCGATCAACTGAAGAAGATCGGCGCCCGGGTACATCCATGTGCGCGTCTGACCAAGCCCGCCGACCGGGCCGACTTCATCCGGCGCGAGTTCCGCACGCTGAAGGTCAAGGTCGATGACGACACGGTGAGCGCGATCATCGATGCGATCGGCTCGGATCTGCGCGAGCTGGCGGCGGCCTGCTCCCAACTGGTCGCTGACACCGACGGTCAGGTCACCGCCGCGGCGGTGCGCCGCTATCACAGCGGCAAGGCCGAGGTGAAGGGCTTCGACATCGCCGACAAGGCGGTGCTCGGTGACGTGGCCGGCGCGGCCGAGGCGTTGCGGTGGGCCATGCTCAGCGGGGAGCCGCATGTGGTGCTGGCCGACGCGCTCGCCGAGGCGGTGCACACCATCGCGCGCGTGGGCCCGCTGTCGGGGGACCCGTACCGGCTGGCCGGTGAGCTCGGGATGCCGCCGTGGCGGGTGCAGAAAGCCCAGAAGCAGTCGCGGCGCTGGTCGCGGGACAGGGTGGCGCAGGCGATGCGGGTGGTCGCGGCGCTCAACGCGGACGTGAAGGGTGCCGCTGCGGACGCCGACTACGCGCTGGAACGCGCCGTTCGCCGGGTCGCCGAACTCGCGACGGACCGATAGCCCCGAAGACGACGAAACGCGCGTCGGCCAAAGGGCCGCACGCGCGTATTCGATCGCGTCGGAGGAGCCGTCAGATCTTGTTGACGGCGAGCGACAGGGCGGACTTCTTGTTCGCGGCCTGGTTCTTGTGGATCACACCGGCGCTGGCAGCCTTGTCGAGCTTGCGGTTGGTGGCGGCCAGCAGCTCGCCGGCCTTGTCCTTGTCGCCGGTCTCGATGGCCTCGCGCAGGCCGCGGACAGCCGTGCGCAGTCCGGACTTGACGGACTGGTTGCGCAGACGACGGCGCTCGTTGGTCTTGATGCGCTTTTCCTGCGACTTGATGTTGGCCACGCGTGTGAATCCTTCTGAACGTCGGTTGGGTTACGAAGTCTGATTGCCCGGCCGAGTGACGTGGCTGGGCAGCGGTTGTTCAGGTTACCAGCGCATGGCCCGAACTCCCAAAGCGAGAGCGACTGGCCTGCCGAAAATGCACATCTGGTGCAGCATTGACAACCGTGACCCTACGAACACTGCCCAACGAATCGGCGCGGACGTCGCGCAGCCCCAACGGCGGCGCGAAACGCCAGGTGGGGATCTTCGACGGTTACAACGGCCGGGGTGGTTACTCCGAGGCGTTCGACGAGATGTTCGATGCGCAGGGCAACGTGCGCGGGCCGTACAAGGGCATCTTCGCCGAACTCTCGCCCTCGGACGCCTCCGAGTTGGAGGCGCGGACCGAAGCGCTCGGGCGTGCCTTCATCGACCAGGGCATCACCTTCTCGCTGTCCGGTCAGGAGCGGCCGTTCCCGCTGGACCTGGTGCCCCGGGTGATCTCGGCGGCCGAATGGTCGCGGCTGGAGAAAGGCATCACTCAGCGCGTCAAAGCCCTGGAGATGTACCTCGACGACATCTACGGCGACCAGGAGATCCTGCGTGACGGCGTCATCCCGCGCCGGCTCATCACCTCGTGTGAGCACTTCCACCGCGAGGCCGTCGGCATCAACCCGCCCAACGGGGTGCGCATCCATGTCGCAGGGATCGATCTGGTCCGTGACGGCCAGGGCACCTTCCGGGTGCTCGAGGACAACCTGCGGTCCCCGTCCGGGGTGTCCTATGTCATGGAGAACCGCCGCACCATGGCGCGGGTGTTCCCGAACCTCTTCGCCACCCACCGGGTGCGCGCGGTGGGCGACTACTCGTCACACCTGCTGCGGGCGCTGCGCAAGGCGGCCGCATCCAATGAAGCCGATCCGACGGTCGTGGTGCTCACTCCGGGGGTGTACAACTCGGCGTACTTCGAGCATTCCCTGCTGGCCCGTCAGATGGGCGTCGAACTGGTCGAGGGGCGCGATCTGTTCTGTCGCGACAACACCGTCTACATGCGAACCACCGAAGGCGAGCGGCAGGTCGACGTCATCTACCGCCGCATCGACGACGACTTCCTGGACCCGATGCAGTTCCAGCCCGACTCGGTGCTGGGAATCGCGGGCGTGCTGAACGCCGCGCGGGCGGGCAACGTCGTCATCTCCAGTGCGGTGGGCAACGGGGTCGGTGACGACAAACTCGTCTACACCTACGTGCCGACCATCATCGAGTACTACCTCGGTGAGAAGCCGTTGCTTGCCAACGTCGACACCTTCCGGTGCTGGCTGGACGACGAGCGCGAGGAGGTGCTCGACCGGGTCGATGAATTGGTGGTCAAACCGGTCGAAGGTTCCGGCGGGTACGGCATCGTCTTCGGACCGGACGCTTCACCCAAGGAACTGGCCACCATCTCCAAGAAGATCCGCACCGATCCGCGCGGCTGGATCGCCCAGCCGGTGGTGCAGCTGTCCACCGTGCCCACCCGCATCGGCGACAAACTGGTACCTCGGCACGTCGACCTGCGCCCGTTCGCTGTCAACGACGGCGACGACGTCTGGGTGCTGCCCGGCGGATTGACGCGGGTGGCGCTGCCGGAGGGCTCACTGGTGGTGAACTCCAGCCAGGGTGGCGGTTCCAAGGACACCTGGGTGCTGGCGTCGCGCACCTCGGCCGCCGACCGTGAGCTGGCCGCCGCCGAATTGGTGAAGGCGCCGCCGCCGAAGACGGCCCGGGCCGGTAAGGCCGCCAAACCCGAGCGGGCTCCGGAGCCGACCACCTCGCAACAACAGCAACAGAATCAGCAACAGCAGCAGGGGGTGACCGAGGATGCTGGCACGCAACGCTGAATCGCTGTACTGGATCGGCCGCTATGTCGAGCGAGCCGATGACACGGCCCGGATCCTCGATGTGACTGTGCACCAGTTGTTGGAGGATTCCAGTGTCGACCCGGATCAGGAATCCCGAACGTTGTTGCGGGTCTTGGGGATCGACTCGCCCAAACATGCCCTGGATGTGTGGTCGCTGACCGATCTGGTGGCATTCAGCCGCGACACGCCCGGCGGTTGTTCGATCGTCGACTCGATCTCGGCGGCCCGTGAGAACGCGCGCGGCGCACGCGAGGTCACCTCGACCGAGATGTGGGAATGCCTGAACACCACCTACAACGCGCTGCCGGAACGGGAACGTGCGGCCAAACGCCTTGGCCCGCATGAGTTTCTCGGCTACGTCGAGTCGCGCGCCGCGATGTTCGCCGGGCTGGCGGACTCCACGCTGTCCCGCGACGACGGCTACCGCTTCCTGCTGCTGGGCCGGGCCGTCGAGCGAGTCGATATGACGGTGCGGCTGCTGCTGTCCCGGGTGGGCGACAGCGCCTCCTCGCCGGCCTGGGTGACGGTGCTGCGCTCGGCGGGTGCCCATGACACCTACCTGCGCACCTACCGCGGCGTCCTGGATGCCGGCCGGGTGGTCGAGTTCATGCTGCTGGACCGGCTGTTCCCGCGGTCGGTGTTCCACTCGCTGCGGCTGGCCGAGCACAGCCTCGACGAGTTGCTCAACCGTCCGCACAACCGGGTCGGTTCGACTGTCGAGGCTCAGCGCCTGCTGGGCCGCGCCCGCAGCGAATTGGAGTTCCTGCGCCCGGGCGTGCTGCTGGAATCCCTGGAAGAACACCTCGCGGGTCTGCAGGCGACCTGTGGTGAGGTCGGCGAGGCGCTGGCCTTGCAGTTCTTCCACTCCGCGCCGTGGGTGGCGTGGACCGACGCGGGGCGCAACGGCGCCGTCGCGATCGAGGAAGGCGAGATCTGATGATGAGTGCTCGCGCGAACAGGAGAATGTGATGTGGCGAATGCGGGTGGTGCACGCGACGGGTTACGCCTACAAGTCGCCGGTCACCGCGTCCTTCAACGAAGCCAGGTTGACGCCGCGGTCGGATTCCCGCCAGAACGTCATCCTCAACAGGGTCGAGACCGCCCCGGCCACCCGTTCCTACCGGTACGTCGACTACTGGGGCACCGCGGTGACGTCCTTCGACCTGCATGCCCCGCACACCGAACTCGAGGTGACCTCCTCGTCGGTGGTCGAGACCGAACCCGACGCACTGCCCGAGGAAAAGGTCAGTTGGGACGAATTGCGGTCGGAAGCGGTGATCGACCGATTCGACGAGGTGCTCAGCCCCACCGGGTATGCGCCGGCCAGTAAGCGGGTGCAGCGGGTGGGCCAGCGCATCGCCAAGGAGTATGCGCCGCAGGAAGCGGTGATCGCGGCGGCGAACTGGGCGCACAGCGAACTGGACTATGTGCCGGGCACCACGGGTGTGCACTCCTCGGGCCTGGACGCGTTGCGGGAAGGCAAGGGCGTGTGCCAGGACTTCGCGCACCTGACCTTGGTTCTGTTGCGCAGCATGGGAATTCCGTCCCGGTACGTCTCGGGTTATCTGCATCCCCATCGCGAGGCCGTCATCGGGGACACCATCGACGGGCAGAGTCACGCCTGGATCCAGTCCTGGACCGGCGGCTGGTGGAATTACGACCCCACCAACGACAAGTCGATCAACGAGCAGTACATCACGGTGGGTGTGGGCCGCGACTACGCCGATGTGACACCGCTGAAAGGGATCTACTCCGGTGAGGGGTCGACCGACCTCGACGTCGTCGTGGAGATCACCAGGCTGGCCTAACCGGCGGCGCACACCCCCGGGTGCACCTCGACGCGGTGCAGATCGTCGCCGAGTTCGATCTGGCGGCCGAAGTGGGCTGCGGCCCTTGCCCTCCAATCGTCTTCCTGCCCGCGGACGAGGGCAGGCACGTAGTGGGTGAGGATCAGGATGCCGACCCCCGCGCGGGCGGCGGTGTCGGCGGCCTGCTCGACCGACGAGTGGTAGTCACAGATATCGCGGAACCGCTGCACCGGCAGCTGGTCCACCAGGTCGGCCCGGATGGCGGTGTGCACCAGCGCCCCGGCCCCGGCGGCCAGCGCGTCCAGGCCGGCACACGGCACGGTGTCGCCTGCCAGCACCACCGACGCGCCGCCATGCTCGATCCGGAACCCGATGGTCGGAGTCACCGGGCGGTGATCGGTTGGCCCCACCAGGATTCGCACCTCGTCGTGCTGCCACACCACGCCTTCGGTGTGCTCGTGCACCTGCACCCGGGGTGGCCCGGTGATATCGGCGTGATGGGCGATCCGGTACCCGATGTCATGCCGGAATGCCGTCAGCGTCGCCTCCACCACGTCGGCGGTGCCCGGCGGGCCGATGATCTGCAGTGGCGCCGCATCGGGGTCGAAGGTGCTGATCCACCTCGTGATGAGGACATCGCCGAGGTCGGCGATGTGGTCGCTGTGCAGGTGGGTGAGTAGCAGTGCGCTGAGCGCGCCGGCGCTCGATCCTGCCGCGGCCAGGCGCTGCAGCACACCGCGCCCACAATCCACCAGGAAGGTCTGCGAGCCGGCCCGCACCAGGGTCGACGGCCCGGCGCGGTCGGCGTCGGGGATGGGGCTACCGGTGCCGAGCAGAGTGACCTCGATCATGGCCACCACCTAACTCCAGTTGCGCAGCCGGGGGACCGGAATCGCGAGATACGGCTGACGGGATTGATTTCAATGATCCATTGATAGTGGACGCAAAAATGACCATTGAAGTGGCACTTCAGAGGGATCGAGAGAGCAGATCTTTCTATGAGGCATTTACTGTTGCGAAACAGTCCGGCAACAGAGCCTGCTTACCTTGAGATGGTCACGACGTCTGTGGCGGCCCAACTGCCTTCCGAGTCACAGGAATTCACATGGCTACATTCATCGAACAACGGACGATCGGCGCAATCCCGGAAGCGGAACGCCACGGGCGTGCCTGGCATCTGCTGCCGCTGTGGTTCTCGCTCAACGCCACGGTGATGGCGGCGACCACCGGGGCTATCGGCATCTCGGTCGGCGCCGGGCTGGTGCCGACGCTGATCGCGATTGTCATCGGCAATCTCATCGGATCGGTCTTCATGGCCTACCACTCGGCGCAAGGCCCGCAGCTCGGTCTGCCCCAGATGATCCAGAGCCGTGCACAGTTCGGCTTCTTCGGTGCGGCCTTGCCGAACCTGCTGGCCATCATCATGTACATCGGCTACTTCTCCGGCGCGGGCGTCATCGGCGGTCAGGCCATCTCCAGCATCTTCAACATCCCGACCGCCGCCGGCATCCTCATCTGCAACGCGATCACCTGGTTCATCGCCTTTGCCGGGTACCGCGTCATCCACGCCTTCGATCGGGCCATGGCCGTGGTGTCCGTCATCGTCATGGTGCTGCTCTTCATCGCCGCGATCGCGCACCTGGGCTCGGCGGCGCCGGCCGACAGCCATCCCAGCTTCGCGAACTTCTTCCTCATCCTGTCGATCGCGGCGAGTTGGCAGATCACCTTCGCCCCGTACGTGTCGGACTACTCCCGCTATCTGCCGACCAGCGAAGGTGGGGCAAAGACGTTCTGGTACACGCTGATCGGGAGTTGCACGGGTTCGATCCTGTTCATGGCACTGGGTGCGATCGTCGGTGTGTACGCCCTGGACAGCCTGAGCGGGGACGCAATCGTCTACCTGTCGGGGCTGTTGCCGCTGGGCGGTCCGGTCATTGCGATCATCCTGGTGCTCGGCATGATCGGGGCGAATTGTGACAACCTCTACGGGCCGTACATGGCGGGCCTGTCCACCGTCACCCAGGCCGGTGGACCACCGCATGTATCGCGGGTGGTGCGCGCCGCGGCCACCGGCGCATTCGCCTTGCTGGGCACCGGCATCGGGATCTTCCTGTCGGGTGACTTCCTGGCCAACCTGGAGAACCTGATCATGCTGCTGCTGTACATGCTGGTGCCATGGACGGCGATCAACCTGGTGGACTTCTACCTGATCCACCACGGCCGCTACGACGTCGTGGCAATTCTGACGATGCGCGGCCGTTACGGCCTGGTCAACTGGAAGGTCATCGCCACCTACGCCGTCGCGGTCGTGGCCCAGATCCCGTTCATGAGTTGTGCATTGTTCACCGGACCCGCGGCGTCGGCGCTCGGCGGGGTCGACATCGCTTGGGTGGTCGGACTTTTCGTCGCAGGTGCGCTGCACTATGTCCTCAACCGGTCGACGGCCGCCCAGGATGCCGACCTGCCCGCGGCGA
This sequence comes from Mycobacterium sp. BMJ-28, assembly GCF_054404835.1. NCBI lineage: Bacteria > Bacillati > Actinomycetota > Actinomycetes > Mycobacteriales > Mycobacteriaceae > Mycobacterium > Mycobacterium sp. BMJ-28. The sequence continues at coordinate 2,203,657 of NZ_CM136783.1, forward strand.
CGATCACCGCAATCGCAACCGCAACCGCGACCGCCTGACCCCGGAAGGAACGATCATGGCATTCGACTACTCACGGCTCGCCGCGACCTGTGCGGTGGACGCCCCGGAAAACGCCATCACCCTGCCACCCGAGGCCTACGGCAGCGACGAGCTGTATGCCGCCGAGGTGGACCGGGTCTTCAAACGCGGCTGGATCCCGTTGTGCCGCATCGAACAACTACCCAACCCGGGCAGCTATTACAGCATCGACATCCTCGGTACCCCGCTGGTGGTGACGCGCGACCGCAAGAACGACATCCGGGTGCTGTCACGCAACTGCACCCATCGCTGGATGGAGGTCTGCAGCGGCGCCGGTGAGGCCGGGGTCCTGCAGTGCCCATATCACCTGTGGTCCTTCGGGTTGGACGGGCATCTGGCCGGGGCGCCGGAGATGAAGCAGTCAGCCGGTTTCGACCGCAAAGACTACGGACTCAAGGTGTTCCGCCATGAAGTCTGGAAGGGCTTTGTCTTCGTCAACTTCGACGGGCGGGCCGCCCCGGTGGCCGAGCAGCTGGCCGGGCTGTCACCGATGGTCGACCCGTACGACTTCGAGAATTACCAGATCGTCGAGCACACCGACTGGGGTGTCTGCGACTGGGACTGGAAGATCATGGTGGACAACTTCATGGAGTGCTATCACCACATGGGTCCGCACCGCGGCAGCCTGGAAGACGAGTTCCCCGCCAAACTCAGTTCCGCCGGGGACGGTGGCCCGTACTTCACCACGATGTGGTCGCGGCAGGCCGACGGATACCCGGCAGAGGAGCCGTTCCTGGCCCCGGGAGCCGCATCACTGACACCCGAGCACAGCCACAAACTGCTGATCTTCATCGCCTATCCGCTGCTGCAGATCTCGCTCGGCCCGGGTTTCATGTACTGGCTCAAAACCATGCCCGTCGGCGCGGGCAAGGTCGAGATCCACCTCGACATCGCGATGTCACCGGCCGCGTTGGCGGCGCCCGATCTGGACGGGCGGCGCAGTCAACTGGTCAAGTCCATCTGCGACATCCACCGCGAGGACCTCGACGTGTGTGCCGCAGTGCAGAAGTCCGTCCGCGCCGGGGTCACCTCCATCGGCCGGCTTTCCCACTTGGAGCAACCGCTGTGGGAGTTCTACCGCTATCTCGGGCGTGAGCTCGGAATCGTCAGTAACACCGCAGATCTCGCCTCCGCCGGCTGAAAGGGCCACACATGACCAGCACACTGAACGGACACGCCCAGCGCAGCGCTGCCACCGAGGTCGCCGAGCGACTGGCCGCCGCCGGGGTCAAGTACGCCGCGATCAGCTTCGTCGACATGCACGGCAAGCCGAAAGCCAAGATGGTTCCGCTGAACCACCTCGGCCAGGCCGCCCGCGGATCGGAGATGTTCACCGGAGCCGCACTCGACGGGGTTCCGCAGGACGTCAACGACGACGAGGTGGCGCCCCACCCCGACCTGGGCGGCGCCATCATCGCGCCGTTCAACAAGCAGGTGGCCTGGTTCCCCGGTGACCTGTGGATCGGGGACACCCCGTTCGAGGCCTGCAGCCGCCAGATCCTCAAACGGGTCACCGCCGATGCCGCGACCCTTGGCTACACCTTCAACCTCGGCATCGAGACGGAGTTCTTCCTGCTCAGCGACGAGGGCGGCACGCCCGCACCCGCCAGTGCCGACGACAATCTGGACAAACCCTGCTACGACCTGCGTGGGTTGCTGCACAACTATCCGGTGGTCGACGAGATCGTCACCGCGATGAACGATCTCGGCTGGGACGTGTACTCCTTCGACCACGAAGACGGCAACGGCCAATTCGAGACGGACTTCACCTACACCGATGCCGTCACCATGTCCGACCGGCTGGTGTTCTTCCGGATGATGGTCGGCGAGATCGCGCGTAAACACGGCCTGTTCGCGTCGTGGATGCCCAAGCCGTTCGCCGACCGCACCGGCAGCGGCGCCCACTACAACATGTCGCTGGCCGATGTCGACGGGACGAACCTGTTCGACTCGACCGACGACCCCCGCGGCTGCGGATTGTCGACGCTGGGGTATCAGTTCACCGCCGGAATCCTGCGTCACGCGTCGGCGATCTGCGCGGTGATCGCCCCCACCGTCAACAGCTACAAACGACTAGTCAAGCAGGGCAGCATGTCCGGGCTGACCTGGGCGCCGATCTTCGCCTGCTACGGGGACAACAACCGGACCAACATGATGCGGATACCCAAGGGCGGCGGACGGGTCGAGTGCCGCGCAGCCGACAGTGCCAACAACCCGTACCTCGGAGCGGCGCTGATGCTCGCGGCGGGCCTGGAGGGCATCCGTGAGGGACTGGACCCCGGCGAACCCAATCGCGACAACCTGTACTCCGTCTCCGAGCTCGAGCTGGCCACTCGCGGTATCGGCTGGCTGCCGCGCTCGCTCGGCGAGGCGATCGACGCACTCGAATCGGACCCCTTGGTGCGTAAGGTCTTCGGTGATGCCATGTTCGAGTCGTTCGTCACCGAGAAGCGGGCGGAGTGGGAATCCTTCACCGCTCACGTCTCGGCGTGGGAGACCGAACGCTATCTGAGGTTCTGGTGAGCACCCGGTGGAGTGAGCTGACGTCCACCCAGCTGGCAGAGCGGTTGGCCGCCGATCCGGACTGCGTCGCGCTCATCCCGGTGGGTGCCACCGAGCAGCACGGGCCGCACCTGCCGGTCGGCACCGACACCATCATCGCGTGTGCGTTGGCCGAGGCGGCCGCCGCCGAGCATGCGCTCGTTCTGCCGCCTATTGCATTCGGCGCGAGCTACTTTCACGGTGCCGCGCTGGCAGGGACCGTCGCGTTTGCCGGGGCGGAGGTCGCGAGCACGGCGACCAGGGTGGCTCGGTCGTGTGTCGAATCCGGCCTGCGCCGAGTGCTGTTCGTCAACGGCCACGTCGGCAACGCCGCGGCGCTGTGGATGGCCTGCGACGAGTTCCGGCGTGCCCTGCCCGATGCCCGTGTCGGGGTCATGCAGTGGTGGGACCTCACCCCGGATATCGCCCGGCGGGCGACCGCGGATGCGGTGGACTGGCACGCGAATGCCGCCGAAACCTCCCTGATGCTCGCGTTGCGACCCGAGTTGGTGCACGTCGACAAGCTTCAGGAGGCCGATGACCCGGACCGTACCGACGGTTTGGTGTTCAGGTATGCCGTGCAGCATGTCTCGACCAACGGGGTGACCGGGCTGCCGTCACGGGCGTCCAAGGCGGCGGGCCTGGAGTTGTGGGGAGATGTGGTCGACGCGGCCAGAGGGGTGGTGGCGCGCGCGCACGCCGAGCGGGCGCCGTTGGGCTAACCGTCGTGCACCCGCGCCGTAAGATCCATGCCGTGCCGAGCCGAGAGCAGGATGCGAAGGTCCGCGCCATCGGGCGGCCGCGTAATGCCGCCGCACCGACGGCCACGCCCCGCGCCGACATCATCAACGCCGCGACCAAGTTGTTCTCCGAACGCGGGTACGCCCAGACCACGATCAGCGATATCGCCCGCGCGGCGGGACTGCAGCAGTCGTCGATGTACTACTGGTTCCGCAACAAGGAGCAACTGCTGCAGGAGACTCTTCTGGTCAACCGGGCACCGCTGAAGTTCATCGCCGAGGTCGGCGCCGGCTCGGGATCGCCCGCCGTCAAGCTGTACCGGCTGCTGCGGTTCGACACCATGCAGTTGGCGATGTCGCCGATCGACTTCAACGAGATCCAGCGCATCGCCCATGAACAGCGCAGCGAATTCCATCAGTTCTGGACGGATTACGAGCGGCTGCGGCAGTGGGTGGTGGACCTCATCGGCGCGGCGGTCAGCGAAGGCAAGTTCATCGACTGCGATCGCGACGAGACCGCGGGACTGCTGCTCAACGTCGACGAGGGTGCCCAGAAGCGGACCCGCCTGCACCCCGATCCCGTCGACCGCGCGGAGGAGGCGATCCGGGTCGGCGAACAGGTGGCGACATTCGCGGTCCGGGGGCTGCTGAAGCGGCCCAGCGAGATCGGCCGGATCAGCGCTCAGGCCGCCCAGTTCGACGACGCGGCGATCGCGCTGCAGGTCGCCTCGCAGACCTCGGACTGAGCCGGGACCTTCCGCGCACGGTCGAACGGACTTACTCTGGTGTGACCTACATCACCAGGAGGCCCGGTGCGCATCTCCGACGTGCTGAAGAACAAGGGATCCGCAGTCGCCACGATCTCCCCGGAGACCACCGTTGCGGTACTGCTCGCGGGTCTGGTCGCGCGCAATATCGGCGCGATGGTGGTGGTCGGACCGGATGGCCCGGTGGGCATCGTGTCGGAGCGGGATGTGGTGCGCATGCTCCATGAGCTGGGCGCCGATCTGCTGCAGCGCCCGGTCGCCGACATCATGACCACCCATCTCGTGTACTGCTCGCCGGGTGACTCGGTGGACAGTCTGAGCGCGGCCATGACGCACAACCGGGTCCGGCACATCCCGGTGCTCGAGGACGGCAGGCTGGCCGGAATCGTCAGCATCGGCGATGTCGTGAAGACGCGGATGCAGGAGCTGGAGGCCCAGCAGGAGCAACTGCAGGCCTACATCACGCAGGGCTGAATATCCTGAATCGGTGACCGACGTCGAGGTTCGTCCCGCTGTCCGTGCCGATATCGCCGACCTGTCGAAGGTGCTGGGCCGCGCGTTCTCCGACGACCCGGTGATGGCCTGGATGCTGCCCGACCCGGCCGCCCGGCGGCGCAAACTGCACCGCGTGTTCGCGGCGTTGACCCGCTATCACCATCTGTCCCGGGGTGGTGTGGAGGTGGCGTCGGCGGGGCCGACAATCGGGGCTTCGTCGGCGGGGCCGACAATCGGGGCTTCGTCGGCGGGGCCGACAATCGGCGCTTCAGCGCTGTGGGATCCGCCGGGGCAGTGGCAGCACTCCGCCGTCGAGGAGTTGCGCGCCGCGCCGGGTCTGCTGCTGACGTTCGGTTCGGCCCTGCGCCGTGGCCAGCAGGTCACCGAACTGATGAAGCGTCATCACCCCGAGGAGCCGCACTGGTATCTGGCGGTGATCGGTAGCGACCCCGACGTGCGGGGCACCGGCCAGGGCCAGGCGCTGATGCGGTCGCGGCTGGATCGCTGCGACGACGAGCATGCCCCGGCTTATCTCGAGTCGAGCAACCCCGCCAATATCGGCTATTACCAACGGTTCGGCTTCGAGGTGACCGGGGAGATCACGCTGCCCGACGGTGGACCGTCGCTGTGGCCGATGTGGAGAGACCCGCGGTAGGCCCGGCTCCGGTAGAGTGCGGGCGTCGACCAGCAGGGGAATCCGGTGAGAATCCGGAGCTGACGCGCAACGGTATGAGGCGTACGCCTCGAGTCCGAATGCCTGCGGTCGGCGCCGACCGTTGACGGCCCCGCGACCGGGCCCCGCATCGAAGGAATCCCGCCGTGCGTCTTCTCGCCGTGCTTGTCTGCGCAATCGTTCTGCTCACCGCCTGTCAGCCGGCCGGCTCCGCCGAGCGCATCCCGGCGTCGGTCGCCGCCGCCGGCCACACCACCTACCCGTTGACGGTGCAGAACTGCGGCGTCCGCGTCACTTTCGACAAGCCACCCCAGCGCGCCGTGTCGCTGTACCAGGCCTCGACGGAGATCCTGTTGTCCCTCGGGCTGGCCGATCGGATGGTCGGTACCTCCACGTGGTTCGACCCGGTGTTGCCGAACCTGGCATCTGACAACGCACGGGTGCCCCGGCTCGCCGATAACGACCCGTCCCTGGAGACGGTGCTGGCCACCGAACCGGATCTGGTCACCTCGGCCAGCGCGCACACCTTCACCCCGGCGGTGGTGGCCGAGCGAACCCGGTTCGCCCAATTGGGTATTCCCACCTATCAGTCTCCGTCGGTGTGCACCGGCACCACCGTCGACGGTGAGACCGTGACGCGTACCGCGCCGCTTGAGATGGACACATTGTTCCGTGAGATCGAGGAACTGGCAGCCATTTTCGACGTGCCGCAACGCGGGACGGAACTGGTGGCCGAACTCAGGCGGCGGGTGGCGGCCGTGCCCGCGGTGACGGCGCCCCATCCGACGGTGGCGTTCTGGTTCTCCGGTCTGCGCACGCCGTACCTGGCGGGCTGCTGCTCGGCGCCGGGGATGTACGCGCGGGAACTCGGCGTCACCAACGTATTCGCCGACGCGCGGGAGGATTGGCCGGAGGTCAGCTGGGAGTCACTGGCCGACCGCGATCCCGACGTGCTGGTGTTGGCCGACCTGAACCGCCGGCGGGTGGACGGTGACGCACTGGATGCCAAACTCCGTTTCCTGGAATCCAATCCGGTCACCAGCAACCTGACGGCGGTACGCAACAAGCGCTACGTCGTGCTCACCGGGTCCGAACTGGATCCCGGTATTCGGCAGGTGCAGGCGGTCGAGCGGCTTGCCGCCGGGTTCGCGTCGGTCGGACCGGTGCGATGATCGGCCTGCGGTCGCTGGCCGTGTGCTCGGCGTTGCTGGTCGCCGGTTGTGGTCAGGCGGTGCCGGTGAGCGGACCCGTAGCGGTCCCGGGTTTCCCTCTGACGGTGCACAACTGCGGCCGGGACGTGGTGATCGACGCGCCGCCGGCGCGGGCGGTGTCGCTCAACCAGGGCTCCACCGAAATTCTGCTGTCGCTGGGCCTGGCCGACCGGGTGGTGGGCACCGCGACGTGGACCGACCCGGTCCGGGCCGACCTCGCGGCCGCCAATGCGCGCGTGCCCCGACTGGCGGCGAACGCACCGTCGCTGGAAACCGTGCTGGACACTGAACCCGATTTCGTCTCTGCCTCGTTCGCGGGAACCCTGGGCCCGGGTGGTGTCGCCGACCGTGGTGAGTTCGAAAAGATGAATTTGCCAACGTATCTGGCGCCAAGCGATTGTGTGGGCAAGGTCGCCGGCAGTGCGGACGGCGCCCGCACGCAACCGCTGGACATGTCTGCGGTCTACGGCGAGATCGGTGACCTGGCCCGGATCTTCGACGTCACCGATCGTGGGGACAAGCTGATCGGCGAACTGCGCCGGCGGATGTCGGCCGTTGCCGGCACCGCGGATGTCGACCTGGCTTTCTGGTTCTCCGATATCCGGGCGCCCTACTTCGCCGGCTGCTGCGGCGCCCCCGGCGTCATCGCCGCAACGGTCGGGGCCCGCAACGTGTTCGCCGACACCACCGACGAATGGCCGCAGGTGAGCTGGGAGGTGGTGGCCGACCGCGACCCGGACGCACTGGTGCTGGCCGACCTGAGCCGGCGCACCATCGACGGTGACTCCCTGGACGCGAAAATCCGTTTCCTGGAATCGAATCCGGTGACGTCACGACTGACCGCGGTTCGGGAGAAGCGTTACATCGTGGTCAACGGCGCCGACCTCAACCCATCCATCCGCACCGTCGACGGCGCCGAGAAGGTGGCGCAGCGACTGCGTGAACTCGGACTGGCGGCGGGCAGTTGACCTTGCGGATGCCGGCTTTGGTGGCGTTGTGGGTTGCCGGGGTGGTGCTGTTGCTGGTGTCGGCGGCGGTGGCCATCACGATCGGACCGGCCGCGCTGTCGGTGACCGACGTGTACCGGATCGTCGCCGAGCACCTGGGCGCGGGCGCGTCGGGAGCGACGCGCCTGCAGGACGGCATCGTCTGGCAGTTGCGGTTGCCGCGGGTGGCGCTGGCCGCGATCTGCGGTGTCGGCCTGGCCCTGTGCGGTGCCATTCTGCAGTCGTTGTTGCGTAACCCACTGGCCGACCCGTTTGTCCTCGGGGTCTCCTCGGGTGCGTCGACCGGCGCGGTGCTGATCGTCGTGCTGGGCGCGGGTGCAGGCGCGGTGTCGTTGTCCGGGGGCGCATTCGCCGGTGCCCTGCTGGCCTTCGCGGTGGTGCTGGTACTGGCCTACGCGGCCGGGGGCGGAACGGACCGGGTGGTGCTGGCGGGGGTCGCGGCGACTCAGTTGTTCTCGGCGCTCACCTCTTTCATCGTGCTGTCGTCCGCCGACGCGGAGCAGACCCGCGGTGTGCTGTTCTGGCTGCTGGGCTCACTGGCCGGGGTGAACTGGTCGGATGTGACGACATGCGGCCTGGTGGTTGCCCTCGGCCTGGCGTGCTGCCTGGGTTTGGGCCGCACACTCGACGCCTTCACCTTCGGCGACGACGCTGCCGTCACTCTCGGTGTCCCGGTGCGCAGGGCACGAATCGTCTTGCTGGTGGTGACCGCGCTGATCACTGCGGCCCTGGTCAGTGCTGCCGGCGCCATCGGGTTCGTCGGCCTGGTGTTGCCGCATGCTGCCCGGTTCTTCGTCGGTCCCGGACATCTGCGCCTGCTGCCGACCGTGGCGCTGCTGGGTGCGGTCTTCATGGTGTGGGTGGACACGTTGGCCCGCACCGTTTTCGCGCCGCAGGAGCTGCCCACCGGCGTGGTCACCGCGTTGCTGGGGGTGCCCGCCTTCGCGGTGATCCTGCTGCGCCGCAAGGGGGTGACCCGATGACGCTGCGAGCGATGGACGTCTCGTGGTCCCGGTCGGGGCGCTTGGTGCTCGATGGTGTCACGGTGGAACCCGAGCCCGGCAGCACGCTGGGACTGTTGGGGCCCAATGGGTCGGGGAAGTCGTCGCTGTTGCGTCTGCTGGCCGGGGTGGACCGGCCCGATGCGGGTGTGGTCGAACTCGACGGCGCGGTGATGGCGCGACTGCCGCGCCGGGCGGTGGCCCGCCGGGTGGCGATGGTCAGCCAGCACGCCGACACCGAGTTGCACATCACGGTGCGAGAGGTGGTCCGGCTGGGCCGCATTCCCCGTGCCGGGCTGCTCGGCGGTGGCCGGGAAACCGACCGCGCGGTGGCCGAGGTGCTCGCCGCTACCGGGCTGGCGGAGATGGCGGACAGGCACTGGCACACCCTGTCCGGCGGCGAGCGCCAGCGGGTGCAGATCGCCCGGGCGCTCGCGCAGCAACCGGATGAGCTGCTGCTCGACGAACCGACCAATCATCTGGACATCGCCCATCAACTCGAACTGCTCACGCTGATCCGCGATCTCGACATCACCACGGTGGTTGCGCTGCACGATCTCAACCTGGCCGCGATGTTCTGCGATCAGCTGGTGGTGCTGTCGTCGGGACGGGTGGTGGCCGCCGGGACGCCGGCCCGGGTGCTGACCGAACGTCTGGTGGCCGATGTCTACCGGGTGGATTGCCGCGTCACCGTCGACGACGGCCGTCCCACCGTCCGGTATACGGCCCCGCGCCGAGATCGACGTTGTGCCGGCGACGACTCGCACAAATGGGCCCAAAGGTGAGTTTGGGCGTAGTGAGAGCGGGGGAGTCAGGACCAGGAGAAGTCGGCGCGCAACCGTGCCGCAATCACCTCGAAGCGCTCCCGGTCCAGGATGGCGCCCTCGCGCCGGATGCCGTCCTCGGGAACGTCGAGCACCCGATCGAGGCGCACCCAACTGGGCCGGCCGTCGTAGTCCCAGCCGCCGGTGCCGATCGAGACCCACTGCCGGTTGTCTGCGTGATAGTCCTGGCTGGACAGCATCAGCCCGAGCAGCACGTTGCCGTCCCGGCCCACGACCAGCACCGGGCGGTCCTTGCCGCGGGTCGGGTCGTCCTCGTAGACCACCCAGGTCCACACGATCTCCCCGGGATCGGCCTGGCCGTCCAGATCGGGGGCGTAGACCACGCGCCGGGCGCGGTGCGCGGTGGGCACGCTCGCGCTGGTGACGGGCCGTCCCGCGGTGATGGCCTGGGGTTGCTTGGCGGCCGGTGCTCCGGCCAGCACGTCCAACCCGATCTTGATGCCCTGCTGCAGGACGCGTTCGGGAGTGGGCAATTGCCGGATCAGCTTGGGTGCCTCGTTGAAGACGAGATGCTCCGCGAACCTTTGGAAGGCTTTCCACTGGGACGCCATAGGGGTCAAGCATAGCCAGCGCCGGCCTGGCCCGATTGTGTCGCGACGGCCTCTGCTCGATACGCTGGGGATACCCAACGCGCCTCGACCAGGAGAAACCCAATCAGCAATTTCGCCGACAAGACGTTCACTGCGCCGGCGCAGATTCGGAACTTCTGCATCATCGCCCACATCGACCACGGAAAGTCGACGCTGGCGGATCGGATGCTGGGCATCACCGGCGTCGTCGCAGACCGCGACATGCGGGCCCAGTACCTGGACCGGATGGACATCGAGCGGGAACGCGGCATCACCATCAAGGCGCAGAACGTGCGGCTGCCGTGGGAGGTCAACGGGGAAGAATTCGTTCTGCACCTGATCGACACACCCGGCCACGTCGACTTCACCTATGAGGTGTCGCGTGCGCTGGAGGCCTGTGAGGGTGCGGTGCTGCTGGTCGACGCCGCCCAGGGCATCGAGGCGCAGACCCTGGCCAACCTCTACCTGGCGCTGGACCGCGATCTGACCATCATTCCGGTGCTCAACAAGATCGATCTGCCCGCCGCCGACCCGGACCGCTATGCCGGCGAGATCGCCCACATCATCGGCTGCGAACCTACCGACGTGCTGCGCGTCTCCGGCAAGACCGGCGAAGGCGTGCGCGAGCTCCTCGACGAGGTGGTCCGGCTGATCCCCGCGCCCGTGGGCGATGCCGACGCACCCGCGCGGGCGATGATCTTCGACTCGGTCTACGACATCTACCGCGGCGTGGTGACCTATGTGCGCGTGGTGGACGGCAAGCTCAGCCCCCGCGAGAAGATCAAGATGATGTCCACCGGCGCCACCCACGAGCTGCTGGAGGTCGGCATCGTCTCGCCCGAGCCCAAGGCCTCCGACGGTCTGGGCGTCGGGGAGGTGGGCTACCTGATCACCGGGGTGAAGGACGTCCGTCAGTCCAAGGTCGGTGACACGGTCACCTCGGCCCGGCACGGCGCCACCCAGGCGCTCACGGGCTACCGCGAACCGCGGCCGATGGTGTACTCCGGCCTCTACCCGGTGGATGGATCGGACTATCCGGTGTTGCGCGAAGCGCTGGACAAGCTGCAACTCAACGACGCCGCGCTGACCTATGAGCCGGAGACCTCGATCGCGCTGGGTTTCGGATTCCGGTGTGGCTTCCTCGGGTTGCTGCACATGGAGATCACCCGGGAACGGCTGGAGCGCGAGTTCAATCTGGACCTCATCTCCACCGCACCCAACGTGGTGTACCGGGTGGTCAAGGAGGACAACACCGAGCTCATCGTGACGAATCCGTCCATCTGGCCCGAAGGCAAGGTGCGCGCCGTCTACGAGCCGGTGGTCAAGACCACCGTCATCGCGCCCAGCGAGTTCATCGGCACCATCATGGAGCTGTGTCAGACGCGCCGCGGTGAGCTCGGCGGGATGGACTACCTGTCCCCGGAGCGGGTGGAGCTGCGCTACACCATGCCGCTCGGCGAGATCATCTTCGACTTCTTCGACTCACTGAAATCCCGCACCCGCGGCTACGCCAGCCTGGACTACGAAGAGGCCGGTGAGCAGGAGGCCGACCTGGTGAAGGTGGACATCCTGCTGCAGGGTGAGCCCGTCGACGCGTTCAGCGCGATCGTGCACAAGGACGGCGCGGCGGCCTACGGCAACAAGATGACCACCAAGCTCAAAGAGCTCATCCCGCGCCAGCAGTTCGAGGTGCCGGTGCAGGCGGCCATCGGGGCGAGAATCATTGCGCGTGAGAACATCCGGGCCATCCGCAAGGATGTGCTGTCCAAGTGCTACGGCGGTGACATCACCCGTAAGCGCAAGCTGCTGGAAAAGCAGAAAGAGGGCAAGAAGCGGATGAAGACCATCGGCCGGGTCGAAGTGCCGCAGGAAGCGTTCGTGGCCGCGCTGTCCTCCGATGCCGCGGCGGACAAGCCGAAGAAGTGACTGCGGCCGCGCCATCGGTCACAATGGCGCGGTGAACAGTGCCGTGAAACGTTGCCGCACCTTGCTGGCGGTGGCCGCCACGGTAGCCGGATGCATGCTGCTGAGCGGCTGCGTCAGCACCGTGAGCGGGCTGGCGGTACGCGATCGCACCGCGGCCCCCGTCGACGTGCCACCGCTGAAGGAATCCCAACTGGACAAGGTGCTGCTGACCGTCCGGGACATCAATTCGGCGATGGGTTCCAGCGATATGGAGATCACCAGCGAACTCGACCAGATGACCGACCATTCCCGGAACATCTCCGACCCGGACTGTCTGGGCGCCATCTATGGGGCTGAAGAACCGGTGTACGACGGCAGCGGTTGGACCTCGGTGCGCGACCAGGTGGCGCGCGAACCGGAGGAGGACAACCAGCACTGGGTGGAACAGACCGTGGTGCTCTACCCCGGCGCGGACAAGGCCCAGCGGTTCTGGGAGAAGTCCAAGGCGACCTGGAAGAAATGCAGCGGGTCGGCGGTGTCGGTCGACGACGGTCAGTCCACCTACACCTGGCAGCTGGACGACCTGGAAAACCAGGACCAGGTGATCACCCAGCGCACCACCCAGGAGGACGCCGGCGGCTGGGAATGCCAGCACGCCATGTCTTACGTGTCCAACGTGACCGTGGAAGCGTGGGCGTGTTCCTACGGCATCCAGGACGAGGCGGCGTCCATCGTCGCGACGATGGTGGCCAACGCCAGCAAGAAGAAGTAGCTCAGCCCAACGCGGTGTCGGTGCGATGCGGCGCGGGAACATTCATGCGCGAATTGTCGGCCGTTTCCGGCACTGCTGCAACAGCTTCGCGCAGCGATGTCGACCTCATCGCGAAGTGCGGCGGGTTATTCCTATTCTTTCGTGCTGAGCACAAATATCGGCTTTGCACACCACGGGTCATAACCTCCCGAGGTGTCGAAAGAACTGCACCTGTTGGCCTTCGGTAATACCCGGTCCGCCGGACCGTGGCGGCATCCGGACGCCGACAACAGCACCTCCGGTGTGCGCCGCCGCCTCATCCAGCACGCCCAGACGGCCGAGGCCGGTACCTTCGACGCGTTGTTCTTCGCCGACGGACTGAACCACGGACCACCGGCTACCTGGGCCTACAAGACTCCCGAGGATTTCGAACCGCTGACCGCCACGGCGGCACTGTCCTCGGTCACCGAGCGCATCGGGTTGGTCGTCACCGGTTCGGCCACCTTACAGCAGCCCTATCACCTTGCCCGCCAATTGCTCTCACTCGATCACCTCAGTGGCGGCCGGGCCGGCTGGAATCTGGTCACCAGCTTCGCGCAGGCCGCCGCGGACAACTTCAGTGCCAGGGGAGTGGTCGACCACGACGAGCGGTACGCCATCGCCGAAGAGGCGCTGGCGGTGGTGCGCAAGCTGTGGGACGGCTGGGGTGCGGACACCGTGATCGAAGACCGGGTGGCCGGAATCTTCCACGATGTCAGCAAGATCCGGCCCACCGAGCATCACGGCACATACTTCGACGTCAAAGGCCCACTCGGCGCGTCGCGCTCGGCGCAGGGCCAACCCGTGCTGTTCCAGGCTGGATCATCGGTCACCGGAAGGTCTTTCGCGGCCAAGCACGCCGAGGTCATCTTCACCAGCCACGGCAACCGTGCCCGCGCCCAGCAGTTCTACCGACAGATCGACCAGGAGTCGCGGAGTTTCGGGCGCACCCGGGCACCGCTGATCACGCCGTCCTTCCGGTATGTCATCGGTTCCACCGAGGATGAGGCACGCCGCGCCCAGCAGGATGAGTACGAGTACTTCAGCCCCGAATACCAGGCCGGTTGGTTGCTGGAGGTCGAGGTCGACGTCACCGGGGCGGACCTGGACGGACCGGTTCCCGCCTCGGCCTTCCCCGAGTCGACCCAGACCCACCAGACCGCGCTGGCCGGTTACCGAGCACTGGCCGCCGAGAGTGCCTCCGTGCGCGAGTTCCTGTACCGCACCGTCAATGGCTGGGGCGTCGGCGTGGTCGGCACACCGGAGCGGATCGCCGACGAGATCGAGGACTGGTTCACCGAAGGAGCGGCCGACGGGTTCGTGCTGCGCGACTCCGGTCTGCCGGGCCAGACCGAGTTGTTCGTCGAACAGGTGGTGCCGGTGCTGCGCAAGCGCGGACTGTTCCGGCACGAGTACGCGGGCAGTACGCTGCGGTCGCACCTGGGCCTCGAGGTGCCGACGAGGTGACCGAACCGTTCGTGCTGGCCGGGTTCACCATGTCGACGGTGTCGCATGGCAACTTCGGCCTCTGGCGCCACCCCGGAGACCAGACCGCTCGCTACACCGACCTGCGGTACTGGGTGGAATTGGCCCAGCTGCTCGACAGGGGTGGTTTCGATGCCCTGTTCATCGCCGACGCCGTCGGTCAGCTCGATGTGTTCGGCGGCAGCGCCGACGCCGCGCTGACCCGTGCGGTGCAAACGCCGGTGACCGATCCGCTGCTGGCCGTATCGGCGATGGCGGCGGCCACCGAGCATCTGGGCTTCGGCATCACGGTCTCCACCACCTATGAGAGCCCCTATCTGCTGGCCCGAAAGTTCAGCACGCTGGACCATCTCACCGGCGGCCGGATCGGCTGGAACGTCGTCACCTCGCTGCTGGACAGCGCGGCGCGCAACATCATCGGCCGGGACCGGCAGATCCCGCACGACGAGCGTTACGCCATCGCACAGGAATTCCTGGAAGTCACCTACAAATTGTGGGAGGGCTCGTGGGAGCCCGGTGCGGTGCTGCGCGACCGTGCGACCGGTGTCTATACCGACGCCACCAAGGTGCACCCGATCGGGCATGAGGGCCGGTACTTCAGCGTGCCGGGAGCTCATCTGGTCGAACCGTCGCCGCAGCGTACCCCGGTGCTTTTTCAGGCCGGAACATCGCCGGCGGGAAGGGAATTCGCTGCTCGCAACGCCGAGTTGGTCTTCGCCAGCGACCCCAGGCCCGACGTGTTGCGGGCCAATATCGACGATATCCGGCGCCGCGCGGTGGCCCACGGCAGGCGTCCGGACGCCGTCAAATTCCTCACCTCCGTCGAGATCGTCACCGACAGCACCGATGCGGCGGCTCAGGCCAAAGCCGCCGACCTGTCGCAGTATCACGACCTGGAAGCGGGGCTGGTGTTGCTCTCGGCCCTGTCCGGTGTGGACTGGTCCGAGTACGGGGTGGATCGCCCCATCGAACAGTTCGACACCGACGCCAGCCGCTCCATCCTCGCTGCGGTCGCCGACCCCGGTGCCCGCCGACGTATCACCTTGCGCGACTATGTCGGTGGGCTTGGCGGCTTCGGCGGTGAGCTGTTCGTCGGATCCGGACCGACCGTGGCCGACGCGCTGGAACGCTACGCCGAACGCACGGGCGTCGACGGTTTCAACATCGTCTATCACGTCACGCCGGGCAGCTTCGCCGATGTCGCGGAGCATCTGATCCCCGAGCTGCGCCGGCGCGGACGTGCGCGGGAGGCCGGCGGGCCGGCCACGTTGCGGCAGCGGATCTTCGGCACGGATTCCGCACTCCTGCCGCAGGATCACCCGGGAACCGCGTTCCGGCGGCAAAAAATCCCGTCGATTTGATCACTGACGCCGCCGACCATCCTGCGGCATCGTGACATTCGCATTACTTATTCGTTAATAGACTGCGTGTCAACGGGTTCCGTGACGCGCGGGGTAGAAAGGCAGGCATCATGTCGTCACCGACTCGGGTGGAGCTGGGCGGTCGCGCCCTGTCCTCCGCGGAAGGGCATGGGCTGGAACGCGATGCCCTGGGGTTCTGGGGCGTCTTCGCCCAGGGGCTGGCCGCGGCCGCGCCGAGCGTTGCGGTCGCTTCGGTGCCGTTCTCTCTCTTCCTCGCCGCCGGCACCGGTGCGGCCTGGGCCGTGATCGTGGGCCTGGTCATCACCGCCCTGATCGCCACCACCATCAGCTTCCAGGCCAGGCGCACGGTGTCGTCGGGCTCGCTGGGCACCTACACCGGCAACGGGCTGGGACCCGGCTTCGCGTACGCCGCCGGATTCAGCCTGCTGGTCGGTTACATCGGCTTCGCGACCACCGGCACCCTGGGCGGCGTGGTGTACCTCGACTCGTTCCTGGAATCCGTCGGATTGGGCTCGCAGGCAACGTGGTTCCGGCTGCTGCTGGTGGTGGTCATCGTCGGGTTGGCGACGTATCTGCCGTTCCGCGGTGTCTCCATCGCCGCCAGATACGAATTGGTCTTCGAACTCATCGCCATCGCCTCCATCCTGGTGATCATCGTCGCCGCCTATGTCGCCTACGGATTCCGGATCGACTGGGAGCAGTGGAATCCGGCGCACCTGGGCAACAGCGCCACCTTCATCGCGGCGGTCTCCGCGGTCGGTTCCTATGCCGGATTCGAGAGCGTGGCCTCCCTGGGCGCTGAAGCCAAAGACGCGCACCGCAGCATCGCCCGCTCGCTGCTGCGGGTGGTGCTGCTGCTCGGCGTGCTCTACATCATCGCCACCTACCCGCAGATCCTGTTCTTCGGCACCATCGACGGAGACAAGGCGATCCTGCCGCAGCTGGCCGATTCCACGGGGGTGTCGTGGGCCAACTACGTGGTGAGTGCCGCCGTGGCCGTCGCGTTCATCGTGTTCGTCACCGCCGTCACCACCGCCGCGGCGCGGTCGCTGTTCACCTTCGCCCACGAGGGTGCGCTGCCTTCGGCGCTGACCAAGGTGCACCCCAAGCACAAGACCCCCTGGGTGGGTATCGCGTTCATCGGGGTGCTGGGTCTGATCTTCTCGACGGTCGCCACCGTGAGCTCGGCCGGTCGCGTGGTGTTCGAGGTGTACGGCGGCTACGTGGCCAACTGGGGTTTCTTGACCAGCTACCTGCTGGTGGTCATCGCCACCCCGATCTGGCTGTACAAGATCAGAGCGCTGACGCCGTTGCGGCTCATCGTTTCTGCGGCGGCGGCCCTGGCGCTGGGGTACGTCTTCTTCAGCAACTTCTACCCGGTGCCCGACTTCCCGTTCAACATCCTGCCGCTGATCTTCGCCGGGATCCTGCTGGCCGGACTGATCTGGTACTGGTACCTCAAGCGCACCAACCCGGAGGTGGCGCGCCGCGTCGGCACCATCCAGACCCTGTCGGAAGCCGAACAGCAGCGTCTGGTCGACGAAGGCATCCTCGACGTCCTCGATCATCGGGCCGGTGCCGACGAAGATCCGGAGTCGTCGACTTTCCCCGTCGCTCCGCTCGCCTCGCCGTTTTCCCCCGTCGCTCCGCTCGCCTCGTCCGGGGAGAAGGAGCCGGTGGCTCCATGACGCTGGCCTACGCACGCAGCGTCGGCAGCTGGGCCGCTGCGACGGTGACGCCGCGGGACTTCGCGCAGATCGCCGACTTTCACGCGACGACGGTGGGTATCGCCGGACGCAAGTTCGCCGCCGACTCGCGCGATATCGCCGAACAACTCGGGGGTGCCTTTCCCGCCGCCGTCACGGCGGTGCGTGACGAAGCGCAGCGGGTGCGCGGGTACGCGGTACTGCACCAGCCGCACGGCCTGCAGCCGGAGATCTTGGCCGACTTCGTGTTCGACCCGGCCGCGCCGGCAGCATTGGTGGTCGACGTCGTCGAGCGCACGGTCGCGCGGTTCAACCGGGAAGCGGTGACGATCCCGGGCGCCTTCTTGCGCAGCTTCATCGGCGCCGATCAGCAGATCGCGCTCGACGCCTTGATCCGGAACGGCGCGAAGGAGGAAGGCCGGTTCATCCGCACCCGCAAGCCGCTCGACCAGGCGAACGCCGAGCAGCTGCACGCCCTGACGTTGCCCGGGCACACCCTGCTCAGCTGGTACGAAGTGGTCGACCGGGGACTCACCGAGCAGGTGCGCCGGCTACAGCACGACACCTTCCTCGAGCATTTCGGCAACATGTCGAAAACACCGGAGATCTTCGGTCACCACATCCAAAGCCGCGCATTCACACCGGATTTCAGCAATGCGGTGATCAACCCGGACGGCGACGTGGTCGGCTACGTGCTCGGCTCGACCTACAGTTACCTGACCGGCACCACTGAGGAGCGCAGTGCGCACACCGACTACATCGGCGTCCGCCGGGACCAGCGCAAGGCCGGTATCGGCGAGTTCCTGCTGCGCAAGATCTGGCTGGCGGCGCTGCGCCGGGGACTGGACCTCGCGTCCCTGGGCACCGATGTCAACAACGCGAGCAAGGCGCATCTGCTCTACCAGAGACTCGGCTACGTCGCCGTCGAGCATCAGTCCGCCTACCGCATCGACCCCGAAAGATCGGCCACATGACCACTGCCGCCACCTATCTGGACACGCCGACCGCGGACTTGGAGGAGTTGCGGGCACTGTTCGCGCCGGCTTTCCAGAAGATCGCCGAAGCCAACCTGGAGCGCGAGCGGGAACGCACGTTCCCACACGAGCAGGTGCGGTTGCTCAACGAGGCCGGATTCGGCACGCTGCGAATACCGCTGGCACACGGCGGTTTCGGAGCCTCACTGCAGCAGGTCTTCCTGCTGCTGGCCGACCTCGGCGAGGCCGACGCCAACGTGGCGCACATCTGGCGTAACCACCTGGCGTTCGTCGAAGACCGATTGAACGCGGCGGTGTCGGAGGCCAACGACATCTGGATCGACCGGTTTCGGGCCGGGCAGTTCGTCGGTGGAGGATGGACCGAAGCCAACAACGTCACCCTGGCGAATCTGGTGACCACGGTGTCGGCCGAGGAGGACCACTATGTGGTGACCGGCGCGAAGTTCTATGCCACCGGCAGCCTGTACGCCGAATGGCTCGACGTGCTGGGCCGCGGGGACGACGGCGAGCTGTTGACTGCGCTGGTGCGGGCCGAGGACCCCGGGGTCACCCTGACCGACGACTGGGATGGTTTCGGTCAGCGCACCACGGCCAGCGGAACCGCCCGCTACGAACGTGTGCGCGCCGAGCGGGGGGATGTGTTCCCGGCGGCCGAGCGGTTCCTCTACCAGGGGCACTTCTACCAGACCGCGATGCTGTCCGTGCTGACCGGAATCACCCGGGCGGCGCTGCGCGACGGGTCGGCCGCGCTCACCGGCCGCAAGCGCAACTATCCGCAGGGTCTCGCGGAGGTGCCCTCCGACGACGCGCAGCTGTTGGCCGTCATCGGGGAGGTGTCCGCCGACGCATTCGCCGCCGAGGCCGCGCTGGCCCGCGCGGGGGAAGCGCTGGACCGGATCGCCGGGGATACCGACGGCGCCAGGCGCCGCCTGATCGCGGCCGAGGTGGCGGTCACCCAGGCCCAACTCGTCATCATCGCGGCCGCGCTGCGGGCCACCACCACCATCTTCGACGCCCTCGGCGCGTCCGGGGTGTCCGAACAGCGTGGGCTGGACCGGCATTGGCGCAACGCGCGCACCCTGGCGTCACACAACCCGCGCGTGTACAAGGCGCGGATCCTGGGTGACTACCTGATCAACGGCAAGGACCCGGTGTCCAACCTGGCCGCGCTCGGGCGTGGGGGCCAGGGCAACTAGCCGACGCGCAGCACGGCCTTGCCGGGGACCTGCCGGTCCAGCAGGGCCTGTGCGGCCGCGGCGACGTTGTCCCATGAGTCGCGCAGGCCGATCTGGGGGTCGAGTTCACCGTCGGCGAGCAGGCCCAGCAGATACTGCAGATCGGCCTGGAACGGAGCCCGGACGGTGAACGGCTCCAACCGTTTCCGGTTACCAAGGCGGCGATGTGCCTCGAAGTCGATGGTGGTCGGTTCGTTGGATGCCATGCCGATCGACTGCACCGAGCCGCCGTCGGACACCAGGGCGAAGGCCTGCGCCAGCAGCGGGCCGCCGACGTTGTCGAGCACCCCGAACACCGGCTCGGTGACGCCGTCCAGTCCGATCACCACTTCGGCCGCACCCAGTTCGGGCAAGCCCTCGCCGCGCGCCGCGCTGCCGACGGCGGCCACGACATGGGCACCGGCCTTGGCGGCCAACTGCACCGCGAACCGGCCCACGCCTCCGGAGGCGCCGGTGATGAGCACGCGGCGGCCCACCACCGGCCCGAGGGCGCGCAGCGCCTGCAGCGCGGTCACACCGGCAACCGGAAGCGCCGCAGCCTCCTCGAATTCCACGAACTCCGGCAGCTCGGCCAGATTGGGGGTGTCCACCGCGCGGCGCTGCGCCCAGCCGGCTTCGCCGCCGAATCCGACCACCCTGGCGCCCACGCCCGGGCCGGAGCCATCGGCGGCGGCCCGCACCACCACGCCCGCACTGTCCCAGCCCGGCACCTCACCCGGTTTGCGCATCTGATCGATGAAGTGCACCTCGCCGAAGTTCAACGCGATGGCGTGCACGTCGATGACGGCTTGACCGGCATCTGGTACCGGCTCACCGACCTCACCGAAGCGCAGGTTGGCGGCAGCTTGCGGGTCGTACACGATGGCGCGCATGCTGTCGCGCAACAACGGTGCCAGCGGCGGTATTCCCGGGACGCCTATGGTGAGCGATGTGAGCGCGCAGGATCGCAGCCGCTGGGACGCGGTCTACGCAGAGCGTGAGCCCGCGTCCGAACCG
This sequence comes from Mycobacterium sp. BMJ-28, assembly GCF_054404835.1. Taxonomy (NCBI): domain Bacteria; kingdom Bacillati; phylum Actinomycetota; class Actinomycetes; order Mycobacteriales; family Mycobacteriaceae; genus Mycobacterium; species Mycobacterium sp. BMJ-28. The sequence continues at coordinate 2,224,078 of NZ_CM136783.1, forward strand.
GGACCGCCGGGCATCTTCGCGGGGTATCAGGCGGTGTTTCCCACCTCCGGGACGGCACTGGACATCGCCTGTGGACAAGGCGCGGCGGCGGTTTGGCTCGCACGTCGCGGCCTCGACACCCTCGGCGTCGATGCCTCGGCCGTCGCGGTCCAGCGGGCCCGCGTGCTGGCAGCGCAGGTGGGTGTGCCGGCACGGTTCACGGTCGCCGATCTCGACTCCGGCCTACCGCCCGGCCCACCCGCGGATGTCTTGCTGTGTCACCGTTTTCGCGATCCCCGGTTGTATCCCGGCATCGTCGAGCGACTTGCCCTCGGCGGGCTGCTGGCGATCTGTGTGCTCAGTGAGGTGGGCGGTGAGCCGGGTCCGTTCCGCGCCGCGGCAGGGGAACTCGGCACGGCGTTCGCGGTACTGGAACCGATTGCCGCGGGGGAGGGCGACGGGCAGGCTTGGTTGCTCGCCCGTGCTGCGGGATAGCGGTCGCACCCGGCCCACCCAGGAGGGCGGTGACAGTTTCAGCGCGAGCAGACACAGACTCCCGCTTGTCACGCCGAAAAAGCGGGAGTCCATGTCTGCTCGCGGATCAGGGTGAGCCCTCGGCGATCCGGCGTACCGCGCGCAGGAACACGTCGATCTCGTCGAACGTGTTGTAGAACGCGAACGACGGACGGACGGTGGCCTCCAAGCCGAGCCGGCGAAGGATGGGCTGTGCGCAATGGTGTCCCGCGCGCACCGCGATGCCCTCGGAGTTGAGCGCCTTGCCCACTTCCAGCGGTTCGTGCCCGGCCAGCACGAAGGACAGCACGCTGGCCTTCTCCTGCGCCGTGCCGACCAGACGCACCCCAGGGATGTCGGCCAGCCGCGGGGTGGCGTAGTCCAGCAACGCGTGCTCGTAGGCGGCAATGCGTTCGATACCTACCCGCTCCACGTACCGGATCGCCTCGCCCAGGCCCACCGCGTCGGCGATATTGCCGGTGCCGGCCTCGAACTTGTTCGGGATGCCTTGGTAGATGGCGCGATCGAGCGTGACGTCGGCGATCATGTTGCCCCCACCCTGCCAGGGTGGGGTTTCCGCGAGCGCGTCCTCGGTGCCGTAGAGCACGCCGATCCCGGTGGGTCCGAAGATCTTGTGCCCGGAGAACACGAAGAAGTCCGCGCCCAGTGACTGCACATCGATCGGAACATGCGGGATGGACTGCGCGCCGTCGATGAGCACCCGCGCGCCGTAGCGATGCCCGAGTTCGACGATCTTGTCCACCGGGGTCACCGTGCCCAGTGCGTTCGAGACATGCGTGGCCGCGACCAGCTTGGTCTTCGGTCCCAGCAGCTTCTCGAACTCGCCCAGCAGCAGGTTGCCCGCGTCGTCCACCGGGGCCACCTTCAGCACCGCGCCGGTTCGCTGCGAAATAAGCTGCCAGGGAACAATATTGGCGTGGTGCTCGAGGTGGGTGATGACGATCTCGTCGCCGGGGCCCAGATGTTTGCCGCCCCACGAATAGGCCACCAGGTTGATCGCCTCGGTGGTACCGCGCACGAAAATGATCTGCTCGGACCGCGGTGCCCCGATGAACCGGCGCACCGCTTCGCGGGCATCCTCGTATGCGTCGGTGGCACGGGCCGCCAACTCGTGCGCCGCACGATGGATGTTGGAGTTCTCGTGCGCGTAGAAGTAGGCCAGCCGGTCGATCACCGACTGCGGCTTCTGAGTGGTCGCCGCGTTGTCGAACCAGATCAGCGGTTTGCCGTTGACGGTTTCGGCCAGGATCGGGAAGTCCGCGCGAATCGCGTTGACATCGAAGATCTCGTGGTCGTCGCGGATGGACGGAACCGGCTCGGCCGCAGGGGGTTGCAGGAAGTAGTAGCCACCCGCATCCTCGGAAGCCGGTGCGGCACCCGTCCATCCGAGATCGGGCACCTCCGGCACCGCACCCGGCCAGACCGGTGCGTTACCGCGGGGCGCGGGGGGAGCCGACGGCGGGGCCGCCAGCACACCCGGTGCCGTCGGGACAAGATTGGCCGGCACCGCGAACGCCTCCAGCCCACCGAACGGCAACACCGGGCTCACCGCGTTACCGCGCGGCGCCACCGGTGCGATACCCGGCGGAATGCCTTCGGGCCCGGGCGATGTCGGCGCCGGACTGTTGACTTCCGGAACCGACACGAACTCGGCCGGCGTGCCGGGATGGGCCAGACCCGCCGCGGTGGCAGCAGCCGACGAGGCGGTGGAGACGTCCGGCGCGACACCGCGCGGGGCCACTTGCGTGGTCGCCGGAGGACTGTCGGGACCGGGTCGGATGCTGGTGGCGAACAGCTGGGTGGCCAACGCCGACAGCTCGGCTTCGCTTATCGGCAGGTCACTTTCAGCGTCGAGCGAGCGATACTCCGCACCGTCACTTGTACTCATGGAACTGGTCCACTGCGACGTCGTCGAGCACGGCAAGTGCATCGTCGGTGAGCACTGCCAGCGACGAGTACAGGGTGACCAGGTACGACGCGATCGCGGAACGATTGATTCCGGTGAACCGCACCGACAGTCCCGGGGCCTGTTCGCCGACCAGCCCCGGCTGGAACAGGCCGACCACACCCTGGCGCTCCTCACCGGTGCGGACCAGGATGAACTTGGTCTTGGAATCCTCGACCGGCACCTTGTCGCTGGGCACGATCGGGATACCGCGCCAGGTGATGAACTGGGCGCCGAACAGGCTCACCACTGGCGGCGGAACCCCGCGCCGAGTGGCTTCCCGGCCGAACGCGGCCACACCCAGCGGATTGGTCAGGAAGAACGCGGGTGTCTTCCACACCTTGGTGATCAGCGAATCCAGATCGTCCGGTGTGGGGGTACCCCGGCGGGTGGAGATGGTCTGCTCCGGGGTTACCTGAGACAGCAGGCCGTACTCCGGGTTGTTGACCAGCTCGTACTCCTGGCGCTCCTTGATGGTCTCGATGGTCAGCCGCAGCTGCTGGGCCACCTGATCGTGCGGGCTCGAATATAGGTCCGACACCCGGGTGTGCACGTCGAGCAGCGTTGAGATGGACCGCAGCGTGTACTCCCGCGGGCTGGTCTCATAGTCGACGTAGGTCTCGGGCAGCGGCGCGTCGGTGCCCGCCCCCTCGTCGGCGTGGATGGCCACCTGTTCCGGGTTGACCACCCGGTTGACGCGGTAGATACCGGCCTCCACGGGCACCCAGCTGAGCAGGTGCAGCAGGAACCTTGGCGTGATGGTCGACAGTTGCGGAACTGTCTTGGTGGCATTGGCAAGTTGCCTGGCGGCACTGTCGCCTAGCGCCTGTGATTCATTCTGGGCAGACGTCATGGTGCTACCTCCGACGGGGTTCTGTTGTGGGATGCGGCGGCCACGTTACGGCCAATTGGGGGTCGGCACATGGTTAGCACGCATCGAGAGGGAAAAGTCCTCGGTACCTGGTGTGGGTGGCGTTCTCGACGGTTTGCCGTATGGTGGGGCCCATGGTTCACGACGCGAGGATGCGCTGCGGTATCGCGCGCGTTGTCGTCGTGCTCTGTTGTTGTTGTTGATTTTCTGACGCCGGCCCTTCGCGTGTCTACCCGCCCTTCTCTGGCGGTGCCTGGATGCGCGCTCTCCACAGCCACCAGAAAGCCAACGCACGATGACCGTCCTGTCTCCGCTTGTTTCCCCGCGCCGCGCCGTCGCGGTGCGTCGCGTCATCCGCCGCGACGCCGAGATCACCAAGATGACCCGGTACCGCGCCGGCACCTACTCGCCGACCGTCGACACCGTCGTGTTCGCCGACGGGACCGCTGCGCGCACCGACCTGATCAGGCTCAACCCCAACATCGATGCGTATTCGCTGGACTTTCTGGGGGTGGCGCCCACGCGTCCGTCGCGCTACCGGCCGGCCAATTGGTCCGCCGTGCCCAACGTCGCGGCCAGGGCATACGAGGCCGAAGTCGACTGGATCATCCGCAACTCCTTCCCGACCCTGGGTACCGCCGAACTGAGCCGGCGGGTGCAGGCGGCGGGATACCGGCTGGGCGGTGCGCACCTTGCCGAGCACGAGGCGATCGCGGCGACGCAGGCGGCGATCTGGTACTTCACCAACGGGCTCGCGCTGGACAACCGGCCGCTCAACGTGCCGGTGGCCGTTGGCCGCGAGCGCGACGGCATCACCTTCGAGTTCGACGGTGAACCCCAATTGGGCAGCTACACAGTCGAACTCAGCACCGATGCGCCCGCCTCGCTGGTGTTGCAGAAGTCGGCGGACGGCCGCACTTGGCGCGATGTCGCCGGTTCGGAGCTGAATGTGGACTCCGGCGCCGGGCGGCACCGCACCACCCTGGGTGTGGGCGCGACCACCTCGGGCACCCGGCCCGGGCGTAGGCATCGCGGATACCGGCACTACCGGTTGCAGGTGATTGCCGGCGCGGGCGCACTCGAGATCGACGAGGTGACGTTCTCGCTCGCCGGCTCCGGCACCTACCGCAACAACGACCGCGTCGTCGCGCTGTACGACTATCTGCGGGCCGGCGCGGACACCGCCCGGCGCCTGACCGTGGTGCCCAGGCTCACCGCCGACCGCGCGGTGCTGGACGCCGACGGCGTGTTGGGGCCGTTCCGCTTCGATGCGACCGACACCGCGGCACTGACGGTGACCGGCGCCGCCCTGGTCGACCGGGCCGGCACCCGCATCGACGGGCCGGTCGCGCCCGGGCGTGAGATCTACCTGCGTCCGGCCGGCCACCGCGGTGCCATCGTGGTGACCGCGAGTGTCCCTGCCGCATCCGACGGAATCGGCGGCAGGGTCATCACCGGCGTGGCCTATGACGATGACCGGCTGACGCCGGTCGCGCTGGCGGTGCCGACGCCGACCGTGATCGACTTCGAGATCAGCTACCAGGCCTAGCCGGGCGCGTTCGCCGGCTGGAACACCCCGGTGCTGTCGGCTTCCTCCTCGGCCCGGATGACGTGCACCACCGCGTTGATCAGCGCCAGGTGGGTGAACGCCTGCGGGAAGTTGCCCAGGTGGCGCCCGGTGCGCGGCTCGATCTCCTCGGCGTACAGGTGCAACGGGCTGGCGAAGGACAGCAACCGCTCACACAGATGCTTGGCCCGGCTCACCTCACCGATCTCGACCAGCGCGGACACCAGCCAGAACGAGCAGATGGTGAAGGTGCCTTCCTCGCCGGACAGCCCGTCGTCGGTCTCCTCGACGCGGTAACGCAACACCAGACCCTCTTCGGTGAGCTCATCGGCGATGGCCAGCACGGTGGCCCGGATGCGCGGATCGTCGGACGGCAGGAACCGGGTCAGCACCGCCAGCAGCAGCGAGGCGTCCAGCGCGTCATCGCCGTAGCGCTGGGTCAGCACGCCACGGGAATCCACCCCATGCGCCAGGATGTCGGCCTTGATCTCCTCGGCGACTACGCGCCACTGCTGGGCGTAGGACTTCTCGCCCTGCAGTTCGGCGAGCTTGGAGCCGCGGTCCAGGGCCACCCAGCACATGATCTTGCTGGACGTGAAGTGCTGCGGTTCGCCACGCACCTCCCAGATGCCGCGGTCTGGTTCCTTCCAGTGCTTGATGGCCTCCTCTACCTGGCTTTTCAGGACAGGCCATAGCATTTCGGGGATCTGCTCGCGGGATTTGGCGTGCAGGTACACCGAGTCCAGCATGGTGCCCCAGATGTCGTGCTGCATCTGGTTGTAGGCGCCATTGCCGATACGGACGGGCCGGGCGTCGTCGTAACCGGACAGGTGGTGCAGCTCGTCCTCGACGAGGCTACGTTCCCCGCCGACGCCGTACATCACCTGCAGCGGGTGGCGTTCGCCGTTGTTGGCCCCGGACACGTCGGCGATGAAGGAGAAGAAGTCATCGGCCTCGCGGTCCAGGCCCAGCGTGTACAGGCCCCACAACGCGAATGTGGAGTCCCGAATCCACGAGTAGCGGTAGTCCCAGTTGCGTTCGCCCTGAGGCGTTTCGGGCAACGACGTCGTCGGCGCCGCCAGCAGGGCGCCGGTGGGCGAGTAGGTCAGCCCCTTCAGCGTAAGGGCGGACCGCTGCAGATACGAGCGCCAGGGATGGTCGGGGAAGTCGCCGATGTTGATCCACTGACGCCACGACTCGCTGGTCTTCCACATCTTGTCCGACGCCTCTTCGAAGGTCTGCGGCGCCGGATGTTTCGACCAAGACAGCGCGACGAAGACGTTGTCACCTTCGGTGAGCCGGGTACGGGCCCGGGCTTCATGCCCCTCCAGGCCGATGCGCAGGTTGGTGGTCAAGCGCAGGGTGGGGTGGGCCTCGGGGTCCTTGTGGGAGCGGGCTATCGCTTCGCCGTAGGCGGCGGCCGAGTACTCCCACGTCGCCGCCTGACGGCCGTAGTCGAACGACGGTTCGCAGTTCATCACCAACTCGACCACCCCGGAGACACAGCGCACGGTGCGCAGCAGGATGTGTTCGGCATCCCAGTCCATCGGGGTGCGACGGTGGGTGCGCGAGCGCGCGTCGATGTCGTGCCAGGGCCCCATCACCAACGCGTCGCGCACGATCATCCAGCCGGTATGGGTCTGCCAGGTGGTCTCCATGATCAACGACCCGGGCAGGTAACGCCGCGCCGAGGGGACGCTGACGCCGTAGGGGGCGAGCCGGAAGTGCCCGGCGCCGCGGTCCAGGATGGCGCCGAACACGCTGGGCGAATCCGGGCGCGGCACGCACATCCATTCCACCGAGCCGGCCGCCGAGATCAGGCAGGTGTTCTCGCAGTCGGAGAGAAACGCGTAGTCCGCGATCGGCGGAAACGGGTTGCGCAACGCTCCACCGGCCGTCACGTACGGAACGGGTGCGGTGACGGATAGCGGCGCGTCGTGATCGGTGTGTTCCAGGACCATGCCGGACATCATCGACCGCCGAGCGGCCCGCCGTCCACCGGTAGGGGGTTGGCGGTTCATCGCCGGGCGAACGCCGGGACGTGCTCGGGAAGCGGCCCGATCGCGACGCCATAGCCGGCGATGCTGCCCAGCAACGGAATCCGGTCGAAGGCCCGGACGGCCGCCGGTGCGGATGTGACGCCACCATTGACCGCCTTCGCGATCACGTTGGCGTGGATGGCGCGCTGGACACCCTGGATCAACGCGGTCGGGACCCAGCGCCGGGCCTGCACCCTGGCCAGCTCCCGGGTGGGCACCCGGCCGGTGCGCAACGGCCCGGCCAGTATCCGGCCGGCCGCCACCGCATCGGCGACGGCCAGGTTGATCCCGACCCCGCCGACCGGTGACATCGCATGCGCGGCATCGCCGATCAGCAGCAGACCGTCGGTGTACCAGCGGCGCAGTCGGTTGAGCTGTACATCGAGCAGTTTCACTTCGTCGAAGCTCGCGAGCGTGGCGATCCGGTCGGCAAGCCACGGCACCAGTTCCGTCGCGGCCCGGTGCAGGGCGCCGATCCCCTCGGCGCGCAGCCGGGCGTCGCTGCCCTTGGGGATGACGTAGGCGCACTGGAAGTAGTCACCCCGGTCGATGGCGATCATCATGTGGCCCGTCCCCAGCACGCCGGCCAGGCCCGGTGGATCATCCTGGGAGCGCGGTAGCCGGAACCACCAGACATCCATCGGTGCCCCGAAATTTCTGGGTACCAGGCCCATTTCGTCGCGCAGCGTCGAACCGCGGCCGTCACAGGCGACCGTCAGATCGGCGTGCATCTCGCGGATCGCACCGTCGGCGGCGCGGTAGCGCACACCGGTCACCACATCCGCCGTGCGCATCGGACCGAGCACCTCGGTGCTGCGCAGCAGGGTGAACGAGGGCTCCCGGTTAGCCGCCGAAGCCAGCAGTTCCAGGAAGTCCCACTGCGGCACCAGCGCGATGTGCTTGTGCCGTCCCGGAAGATGACGCAGGTCGATGCTCACCGGGGTGCCCTGTACCGACATCGAGATGGACTCGATCAGCCGGTGCGGCACTGCCGCGAAGGCGTTGCCCAGCCCCAGTTCATCCAGGTTGCGCAAGGTGCTGGCATGCACGGTGTCGCCGCGGAAGTCACGCAGGAAGTCGGCGTGCTTCTCCATCACGGTCACGTCCACACCGGCGCGGGCCAGCAGCAGGCCCAGCATCATTCCTGCCGGTCCACCCCCGGCGATCAGGCATCCGGTGCGTTCTGGGGTTGTCGGCATGGACTCATGGTGGCACTACTGTGGTCGGAATGGACGGGATCCTGAGCTGGTGGGACGGCGTCGAGTTGTGGCTGTCCGGGCTGGGCTTCGTCGCGCAGACGGCGGTGGTGATGCCGGTCGTGCTGGCGCTGGCCTACGGCATCGCGGTGGTGCTCGACGGCGCCCTGGGCAACACCATCAAAGTGCTGAGCAAGGCCCGTCATCAGGAAGAGGATCCGCAGTGAATCAGATGCCCCGGTCGCGGGTCACGCTCATCCTGCTCGTCCTCGTCGCGCTGGTGCTGGTGACCTGGTACTTCACCCGCTGACGCGGTCTGGGACACACTCGTACGGCGGGCTGAGCCGATTCTGTTAGGCTTCGCGCCATGCACGCAGTGTCCGGCAGCATGACGAGCCATGTCCTGGCTCTGTCTGCCGTTGATCTTTGCGCTGGCATCGCTGTGCACTGTTGTCGCTGACCCCAACCCGTCTCGCGGTTTGGCGTCGGTTGTGGCTGTCATCCAGCCATCGTTCCCCGGCCATCTCCTCCGTCGTGACGGGCTCATCTCCGCCCCACCCCGTCACAACCAAGGAAGGCCGTAAATGTCCCACAGAATAAAGTCGCGCTGGAGCGCGGCTGCAGCGCTGGCCGTGTCGGCGACCCTGCTCGCCGCGTGCGGTGGTGGGGGATCCAGCGACGTGGCCGGCGACACCGGCGGCCAGAAGGCCGACACCACGCTGACTCTGGTCGCCTACGCCGTGCCTGAGCCGGGCTGGAGCAAGATCATCCCGGCCTTCGCCGCCACCCCCGAAGGCAAGGGCGTCGCGGTCACCACGTCCTACGGCGCCTCCGGTGACCAGTCGCGCGGTGTGGTCGACGGCAAGCCGGCCGACATCGTCAACTTCTCCGTCGAGCCCGACGTCACCCGCCTGGTCAAGGCCGACAAGGTGGCCAAGGACTGGAACGCCGACGCCACCAAGGGCATCCCGTTCGGATCGGTCGTGTCGCTGGTGGTGCGCAAGGGCAACCCCAAGGGCATCAAGGACTGGGACGACCTGCTCAAGCCCGGCATCGAGGTCGTCACCCCGAGCCCGCTGAGCTCCGGATCGGCGAAGTGGAACCTGCTGGCGCCGTACGCGGCCAAGAGCAACGGCGGCAAGGACTCGGCCGCCGGCCTGGATTTCATCAACAAACTGGTCACCGAGCATGTCAAGACCCGCCCTGGCTCCGGCCGCGAAGCCACCGACGTGTTCCTGCAGGGCACCGGTGACGTGCTGATCAGCTACGAGAACGAGGCGATCAACGTCGAGCGCCAGGGCAAGGATGTCGAGCACATCAACCCCCCGCAGACCTTCAAGATCGAGAACCCGGTCGCCGTGGTGAGCAGCAGCGCCCACCTGCAGCAGGCCACCGCCCTGAAGAACTTCCTCTACACCGCCGACGGCCAGAAGCTGTGGGCCGAGGCCGGGTTCCGCCCGGTCGATCCCGCGGTGGCCGCCGACTTCGCCAAGGACTTCCCGACCCCGGAGAAGTTGTGGACCATTGCCGATCTGGGCGGTTGGAAGGATGTCGACCCAGCGCTGTTCGACAAGGACAATGGCAGCATCACCAAGATCTACAAGCAGGCCACCGGATGACCTCTGTCACCACTGATGCCGGGGCCCCGGGAGCCGCGGCTCCCGGGGCCCCGGCTCCCGGCCGGGGCCGCCCCTTCGGCGCCACGTCGCTGAGGGTGGGGGCCGCCTCGATCTGGCTGTCGGTGATCGTGCTGCTGCCGCTGGCGGCCATCGTGTGGCAATCCGCCGGTGGCGGTGCGACGGCGTTCTGGCAATCCGTCACCTCGAACGCGGCGCTGGAATCGTTCAAGGTGACGGTGACGATCTCCGTCGGCGTGACACTGGTGAACCTGGTCTTCGGACTGCTGGTGGCCTGGACGCTGACCCGGGACAACTTCCCGGGCAAGCGGCTGGTGGATGCCGTCATCGACCTGCCGTTCGCGTTGCCGACCATCGTCGCCAGCTTGGTGATGCTGGCGCTGTACGGTCCCAACAGCCCGGTGGATCTGCATCTGCAGCACACCAAGTGGGGCGTCGGTGTGGCCCTGCTGTTCGTCACGCTGCCGTTCGTGGTGCGTTCGGTGCAGCCCGTACTGCTGGAACTCGACCGCGAGGTCGAGGAGGCGGCGGCCTCGCTGGGCGCCAACAGCTTCACCATCCTGACCAAGATCATCTTGCCCGCGTTGCTGCCATCGCTGTTGTCCGGCGCCGGTCTGGCGTTCTCCCGTGCGATCGGTGAATTCGGTTCGGTCGTGCTGATCGGTGGCGCGGTGCCGGGGGAGACCGAGGTGTCCTCGCAGTGGATTCGCACCCTGATCGAGAACGACGACCGCACCGGCGCAGCGGCGATCTCCATTGTGCTGCTGCTGGTTTCGTTCGTCGTGCTGTTCGTCCTGCGCGCCGTCGGTTCGCGCGCGGCCAAGCGTGAGGAGCTGGCGAGGTGACGCTCTCACCCGCGGTGCGCTACCTGGTGCGGTACCTGGCGCTGGCCTACATCGCCATCCTGGTGCTCGTCCCGGTCGGCCTGATCCTCTGGCGCACCTTCGAGCCGGGCGTCGGCGCGTTTTTCGCCTCGATCTCCACGCCCGCCGCGATCTCCGCGCTGCAACTGTCCCTGCTGGTGGTCGCGATCGTGGTGCCGCTGAACGTGCTGTTCGGGGTGCCGACGGCACTGGTGTTGGCCCGCAACAGGTTCCGCGGCAAGAGCGCGCTGCAGGCCGTGATCGACCTGCCGTTCGCGGTGTCGCCGGTGGTGGTCGGTGTGGCGTTGATCCTGCTGTGGGGCAGTGCCGGACTGCTCGGGTTCGTGGAGAACAACCTGGGCTTGAAGATCATCTTCGGCCTGCCGGGCATCGTGCTCGCCAGCATCTTCGTCACCGTCCCGTTCGTCATCCGCGAGGTCGAACCCGTCTTGCACGAGCTGGGCACCGACCAGGAGGAAGCCGCCTCCACACTGGGTTCGCAGTGGTGGCAGACGTTCTGGCGGATCACCCTGCCGTCCATCCGGTGGGGCCTGACCTACGGCATCGTGCTGACCGTCGCCCGCACCCTCGGCGAGTTCGGTGCGGTGATCATGGTGTCGTCCAATCTGCCCGGCACCTCCCAGACGCTGACGCTGTTGGTGTCCGACCGCTACAGCCGCGGCCAGGAATACGGCGCGTATGCGGTCTCGACCTTGCTGATGACGGTTGCCGTGCTGGTGCTCGTTGTTCAGGTGATTCTCGACGCCCGGCGCGCCCGGGCGGCAAAATAGAGCACGAGGAGACTTTCCATGACTGCTGACCAGACGGGCAACGCCATCACCGTCAAGGGCGCCAACAAGCGCTACGGCGACTTCGTGGCGCTGGACAATATCGACTTCGTCGTGCCGGAGGGCTCGCTGACCGCGCTGCTGGGGCCCAGTGGTTCGGGCAAGTCGACGCTGCTGCGTGCGATCGCCGGCTTGGACACCCCCGACACGGGTGAGATCACCATCAAGGGCAAGGATGTGACCGGGGTGCCGCCACAGCGCCGCGGGATCGGCTTCGTGTTCCAGCACTACGCCGCGTTCAAGCACCTGACGGTGCGGGACAACGTGGCTTTCGGTCTCAAGATCCGCAAGCGGCCCAAGGCCGAGATCAAGGACAAGGTCGACAACCTGTTGGAGGTGGTGGGGTTGGCCGGGTTCCAGACCCGCTACCCCAATCAGCTCTCCGGCGGCCAGCGCCAGCGCATGGCGCTGGCTCGGGCGCTCGCGGTGGATCCACAGGTGCTGTTGCTCGACGAGCCGTTCGGAGCCCTCGATGCCAAGGTCCGGGAGGACCTGCGGGCCTGGCTGCGCCGGCTGCACGACGAGGTACACGTCACCACCGTGCTGGTGACCCACGACCAGGCCGAGGCGCTGGATGTGGCCGACCGTATCGCGGTGCTCAACAAGGGCCGCATCGAGCAGGTCGGCTCGCCGACCCAGGTCTACGACGAGCCCGCGAACTCGTTCGTGATGTCCTTCCTCGGCGCGGTGTCCTCGGTGAACGGCTCGCTGGTACGCCCGCACGATATCCGGGTCGGCCGTAACCCCGAACTGGCCATCGTCGGCGAAGATCCGAATGTCGCGGCCACTGGTGTGATCCGGGCGGTTATCGACCGGATCGTGGTGCTGGGCTTCGAAGTTCGCGTCGAGCTGACCAGCGCGACCGATCAGATGCCGTTCACCGCGCAGATCACCCGCGGTGACGCGGAGGCGCTCGGACTCAAGCAGGGCGACACCGTGTACGTGCGGGCCACCCGGGTGCCGAACCTGGTGGGCGATGCCCCGCAGGAAGTGGCGCTGTCGGGGGTGTAGACCCGGGCTGCGGACTGCCCGACCCCGTTGGGGGTCGGGCAGTTGCGCGTCATCGGGTCACCGACTCCTGCGGCAGGAGCTGATCCCGGCCGGCCGGTGCCTGCTGCGGTTCGGTCCAGCCCGGCGGCGCCAGCAGATATCCGAGGCGCCCCCGCCACGTCCGGGCCCGCCAGATGTCGGCCACCATCGAGGTGAACTCGTGAAAGTTCACCTTGACCGGGTTGAAGGTGTCGATGTTCTTGGTCAATCCGAAACGGACCCGCTCGGTTTCCTCGGCGTAACTGTGGAACAGCCGGTCCCAGACGATCAGGATTCCGCCGTAATTCTTGTCCAGGTACGGGTTGTTGGCGCCGTGGTGCACGCGGTGGTGTGACGGGGTGTTGAACACGTACTCGACGATTGCGGGCAGCTTGCCGATCAACTCGGTGTGCAACGGATATTGGTAGAGCAGAACGATGGCCTGACTCAGGAAGATCAGCCATACCGGGATACCGGCAAGCGCCATCGGGATGTAGACCGCCGACGTCAGGAATCTTCCCGGAATCAGCCACGGCAGCCGTACGGCGGTGGACACGTTGAAATGCTGACTGGAGTGATGCACGCTGTGCGCCGCCCAGAACAGCCGAATCCGATGGTTCATGCGGTGTTCGGCATAGTAGGCGAGATCGGCACCGACGATGGCCAGCACCCAGACCCACCAGTGCGATGCCGAAAGGGTGACCGGTGCCAGCGCCGCGGTGACCACCACGATGGGCAAGGTGATGAAGTGCTCGAACAACCGCGCGATCCGGCCCAATCCGTACACCGACAGACTGGTCAGTGTGTCGCGCCGGGAGAAGCCGACCCGTTGCCGCGGTGCGGGTTTGGCGTCCGCGGACTGGTCCCGCCTGCGCTCAAGACGGTCGCCGACCAGCTCGACGCCGAGCAGGAACAAGAAGGCCGGGATCGCGTAGAGCCCGATGTTGCCGATCCATTCCACGGGTCACTGCCTCCGGTCGGAGTTCTTGGGCATGCCGGCGATCTGCCATCGCATCGCACGGCCGAACATGTCATCGGACACCCGGCTGGGGTCGGTGCGGCGCTGCCGAATCAAACCGCCGAACAATGCCAGCGTCACGGTGGCGAAATCGTCCACCGACACCTCGTCCCGGTCGACGTCGTTGCGGTCCAGGACGCCGGCCAGGATCTCGCGAACCGCGGCCAGGGTGCGTGCCGAGGCGTCGGCCTCGATGCGCATCAATTCCGGATTCCGCACCGCATGCAGCCAGAATTCCGTCTTCAGCACCGCGACGTGCAGGTCCTTGTCGGCGATCGCGATGAGCATCCGGCCCAGCCCCTGTAACGGGTCCTGCGACAGCGCATCTGCGGAGTCGAAGATGTCGGCCACTTCGTCCATGTGGTTGACGGCCCGGTCGGTCATCAGGGCGGCGAACAACTCATCCTTGTTCGCGAAGTTGGAGTAGACGGCGCCGACCGAGAATCCCGCCGACTCGGCGATCTCGTCGACGGACGCCGCGGCATATCCGCGCCGGGCGAAGACGTCGGCGGCGGCGTCGAGAAGCTGACGTCGGGTGCGTTCTCTGCTCTCGGCCCTGGTGAGGCGGCGTGGTGTGGCATTGGTGGACATATTCAAATAGTAACAACTATTTGAATTGGCGCCACTATCCAAGCGCGGACTGCGCGGCGGGGTCAGGCGGCGGCGCGGGCGGAGCAGACCGCGTCGAAGCGGTCCAGTACCGTCTCGGCGACCAGCCGGTGCGGTCCGAGTGGCTGTGCCAGCGCGATCCCGTGCGCGGCCGCGAACGCCGACACTCGATCGGTGATCCGGCCGTGCGCCAGAAACCAGGGCGCGATCACCAGCCGGGTGGCGCCGCGGTCCCGTAGTTCGTCGGCGACCGCGGCCAGATTGGGCCGGGGCCCGGCCGCGAATGCGGTGGCCGCGATCCACCGGGTGTGCGCCACCAAGTGGTCGGCAACACTCTCGGTACGTGAATTCGCTTCTGGGCGTGAGGAACCCACCGCCGTGACGATGACCCCGACACCGTCGAGCCGGGACACCCCGGCCTCGGCGACCCGGCGGCGCAGCACCGCCACCAGTTGGTCGTCCTCGCCCAGTACCTCGGCCTGACGGGCGGGCACGCCGGACTCGGCGATCATGGCCGGGATATCCACCCGCGCGTGGTACGCGTCGGCCAGCAGCAGCGGAGTGACCACGGCGCGGTCGCCGACGGTGCGCAGCACGTCGACCAGATGCGGCGAATTCTGTTCACAGAACGCCACAACCACCTCGATACCCGGCCGGAACCGGCGAATGGTGTCGGCCAGCGCGTGCACCGTCGCGGCAGAGCGTGGGTCGGCGCTACCGTGCGCGGTGAGCACCAGCGCGCTGTTGCCCCTCACGTCCGCAGCACACTCATGACGCGTGCAGGCCGCATTCCGTCTTGGCCAGACCGGCCCACCGGCCGCTGCGCGGGTCCGCGCCCTCGACGGGCTTGCTGGTGCACGGCGCGCACCCGATCGACGGATATCCCTCGTAGACAAGCGGATTGACCAGGATGTCGTTGGCCTCGATATAGGCCTGCATATCGTCATCGCTCCACGCGGCGATCGGGTTGATCTTCACCAACCCGAACGCCTTGTCGAAGGTGATCAGCGGGGCGTTGGCCCGGGTGGGGGCCTCGACCCGCCGTATTCCGGTCACCCACGCCGAATAACCCGACAGCGCCTTGCTCAACGGCTGCACCTTGCGCAACCGGCAGCATTCCGCCGCGTCGCGCGCGAACAGGTCCTTGCCCAGCAGCCGGTCCTGCTCGGCGACGCTCTGCTCGGGCCCCACGTTCACCACACGCACGTCGTAGACCGCCTCGACGGCGTCCCGGGTGCCGATGGTCTCGGCGAAGTGGTAACCGGTATCGAGGAACAGCACGTCGACCCCGGGGCGCACCTTGGCCGCCATCTCCACCAGCACGGCGTCCTGCATGTTGGACGCCACCACGTATTCGCCGGCGAAATGCTCGTCGGTCCAGCGCAGCAGTTCCTCCGCGCCGGCACCGGCCAACTCGGCCGCGCCGCGCTCGGCCAGTTCGATCAGGTCGCTCTCGGTTCGCACGCTCACACAATCACCTCAAATCGGCTTCGTCGGCCCTGACGGCCCATTGGGCAAAACGCTCGCCGGGCTCCCGTTGTTTCACGAAGTTGCGCGTGACACGTTCGATGTACTCGCCGACCTCGGTGGACAGCACCTTGTGCTGGCGCAGCTTGCGCCCGAAACCGCTGTCCAGGCCCAGGCTGCCGCCCAGGTGCACCTGGAAGCCCTCTTCGGGTCCGTTGCCATCGTCGACCATCTGGCCCTTGAACCCGATGTCGGCGACCTGGATGCGGGCGCACGAGTTCGGGCAGCCGTTCAGGTTGACCGTGATCGGCACATCGAGTTCGTTGTTGATGTCCTCGAGGCGCTGCTCCAGGTCCGGCACCAGGCTCTGTGCCCGGACGCGGGTCTCGGCGAAGGACAGCTTGCAGAACTCGATGCCCGTGCAGGCCATCAGGTTGCGTCGCCAGTGCGATGGGGTGGACGGCAGGCCGAGTGCGTCCAGCTCCGCGCGCAGCTGGCCCACCTTGTCATCCGGGACGTCCAGGATGATCAGCTTCTGGTACGGCGTGAACCGGATCCGGTCCGAGCCGACGGACTCGGCCAGGTCGGCGACCTTGGTCAGGATGGTGCCCGAGACTCGGCCCGCGACCGGGGCCACGCCGACCGCGTTCAGACCGTTCTTCAGGCGCTGCACGCCGACGTGGTCGATGGGCCGGGTGACCGGCTCGGGGGCGGGGCCGTCGACGAGCGGGCGCTTGAGGTATTCGGTCTCGAGAACTTCCCTGAATTTCTCGACGCCCCAGTCCTTGATCAGGAACTTCAGCCGGGCCTTGGCCCGCAGCCTGCGGTAGCCGTAGTCGCGGAAGATGCTGACCACGCCTTCCCATACATCGGGGACCTCGTCCAGCGGCACCCACACGCCGACGCGCTGGGCGAGCATCGGGTTGGTTGACAGGCCGCCGCCGACCCACAGGTCGAAGCCCGGGCCGTGGTCGGGATGCTCGACGCCGATGAACGCGACGTCGTTGACCTCGTGCACGACATCCTGCAGACCCGAGATCGCGGTCTTGAACTTGCGCGGCAGGTTGGAGTACTCCTTCTTGCCGATATAGCGCTTGACGATCTCGTTCAGGGCCGGGGTGCCGTCGATCACCTCGTCGAGGGACTCGCCGGCCAGCGGCGAACCCAGCACGACGCGCGGGCAGTCGCCGCACGCCTCGGTGGTCTGTAGCCCGACGGCATCGAGCCGGCGCCAGATCTCGGGCATGTTCTCCACCTCGATCCAGTGGTACTGGATGTTCTCGCGGTCGGAGATGTCGGCGGTGTCGCGGGCGAATTCGGTGGAGATGCCACCGAGGGTGCGCAAGGCGGCCGCGGTCAGCGCGCCGCCGTCGCTGCGGACCCGCAGCATGAAGTACTCGTCTTCGAGCATGTCGGTGTTCTCGTCACCGGTCCAGGTGCCGTCGAACCCTGGCTTGCGCTGGGTGTACAGGCCCCACCAGCGGAAACGTCCACGAAGGTCACCTTTGTCGATGCTGTCGAAGCCACCGGGTGCGTAGATGTTCTCGATGCGCTCGCGCACGTTGAGCGGATTGTCGTCCTTCTTGGACTGCTCGTTGGCGTTCAGCGGCTCGCGGTAACCGAGTGCCCATTGCCCTTCACCGCGCGGACGCTTCACGGGTTTGGCAGTGGTCATGAATGGGCTCCTTCAGAGGAGGAGCCGGCGGAGGGATCGCACTGGGCCACCGGTGGCTGTCCGGCGGGGCAGATCCGTCGGCCAGCTGGAAATACAGGTGGACAGGTCTACGGCCTCAAGGCAAACAGCAACAGCTACACACGCGCTTGAAGTCGACATGCCGCCGTGCCACCAGTGCAATTCCGGTGGTGCTGTTACGGGCGGCAGTCACGACCGACATTCTGCCACGACCCCTGCCATCAGCCCTAACCGGGCCAGATTTGCGATCACGGTGAGCAAAACCCGTTCTGGGACACTGGTCGGGTGAGCGCGCCGGCCGGACCATTCGGGATCTACATCCACGTACCGTTCTGCGCCAGTCGCTGCGGGTACTGCGACTTCAACACCTACACGCCGGCCGAACTCGGTGGGGCGAACCCGCAGGGCTGGCTGGCGGCGGTGCGCATCGAGCTCGAACTGGCGGCGGCACAGGTCGGATCGCGGCTGGTCGACACGGTATTCGTGGGCGGCGGAACGCCCACCATGCTCGGCGGTGACGGCCTGGCCGGGGTGCTCGACGCGGTCCGGGACAATTTCGTCCTGGCACCCGACGCCGAGGTCACCACGGAGGCCAACCCGGAGTCCAGTTCACCGGCATTGTTCGCCCGGCTACGGGCAGCGGGCTATACCCGGATCTCGCTGGGCATGCAGTCGGCCGCGCCGCACGTGCTGGCCGTGCTGGACCGGGTGCATTCGGCCGGCCGGGCGCCCGCTGCCGCGGTGGAGGCGCGCGCAGAGGGCTTCGAGCACGTCAACCTCGACCTGATCTACGGCACGCCAGGCGAGACCGACGCCGACCTGCGCCGCTCGATCGAGGTGGCGCTGTCGGCCGGGGTGGACCATGTCTCGGCCTACGCGCTGGTGGTGGAGGACGGCACCGCGCTGGCCCGGCGGGTGCGCCGCGGGGAACTGCCCGCGCCCGACAACGATGTGCTGGCCGACCGGTACGAGCTGCTCGACACGGCGCTGTCGGCGGCCGGGCTGAGGTGGTACGAGGTGTCCAACTGGAGCGCGCCCGGCGGGGAGTGCCGGCACAACCTCGGCTACTGGGACGGCGGCCAGTGGTGGGGCGCGGGACCCGGAGCGCACGGTTTCGTCGACTCGACGCGCTGGTGGAATATCAAGCACCCCAACGCTTATGCGGAATCCCTGAGTGCGCGGCGACTGCCGGTGGCCGATTCGGAGACCCTCGACGAGGGAACCCGGCACACCGAGGACGTGATGTTGCGGCTGCGGTTGCGCAGCGGGTTGCCGGTCGCGGTGCTGTCCCCGGATGAGCGCAGCCGCGCCGAGGTGGCCATCGGTGACGGCTTGGTGGTGCGCGACGCCGACCGCCTGGTGCTCACCGACCCGGGCCGGCTGCTGGCCGATGCGGTGGTGCGCACCCTGCTGGACTGAGCGATTTGTCGGGTCCGGCCCGTGATGGTCACGGGCCAGGCTCCACGAGTCGCGGCCGGGTTAGGGTATTAGGCAACCCTTACCTATGGAGCGTGGATGACCGCAGTACAGCCGGCCCTCGGCGGGGCCGGGACCACCCCACCGCAGCAACCCAGGGTGACCGCGAAGTACACCCGACTCGCCGCACGGCAGGCCGCCCGCGCCGATGCGCTGGCGCTGGCCGCCCTGTTGGCCCCGGTGGCCGGGCGCACCCGGATCGCACAGGTGCTGACTTTGATCGCCTCGGCCGCCACCGTGGCGCCGTTCATCGGCATCGTGGAGATCGGCCGCACCCTGCTGGCCGGCGGCGGGACGGACGCACCGCGGATCGCGACGATCGTCGCCGTCGTGATCGCCGCCCTGTTGATCCGGACCTGGGCCAACGGCACCGCGTTGACGCTCACCCACCTCGCCGACGGCGACCTGCAGCGGTCCCTGCGCCGGCGCATCGTCGACACACTGGGCCGGCTGCCGCTGGGCTGGTTCAACGGCACCTCGTCCGGTGAGGTCCGCAAGGCCGTGCAGCAGGACGTCGGCGAACTGCACTTCCTGGTCGCCCACTCCGCCGTGGAGAACACCGGTGCACTGGCCACCCCGGCATTCGGGCTGGCGTACTGCTTCGCGCTGGACTGGCGGCTGGGCCTGCTGGCCATCGGCACCGCGCCGGTCTATCTGGGCGTGTACATGTGGCTGGGCCGCGACGTCCGGGTGCAGATGGAACGGATGAACGCGGGCATCGCGCGGATCAGCGCGACCATCGTCGAGTTCATCGCGGGAGTGGCCGTGGTCAAGACGTTCGGCGAGACCGGCCGGGCGCACAAGCGGTTCGCCGATGCGGCCGAGGAGTTCAACGACGGCTTCGCCGGCTGGATGGGCCCGATGGTGCGGGTCAAGGCGGCCTCGTCGATCTTCATCGAGGCGCCCACCGTGCTGCTGGTCAACCTGGCGGGCGGCTACTGGTTCGTGCGCAGCGGCTGGGTGACCCCGATCGACGTGCTGGGCTCCACGCTGGTCGCGATGACCATCCCGGCGGCCGTGCTGGCCGTCGGCTACTCGGCCGGCATCCGCAAGCAGGCGCAGGCCGCCGCGGGTCGGCTGGTCGGGCTGCTCGATCAACCGAAACTGAAGGTGTCCACCAACCCACAAGAGCCTCAAGGTAACTCGGTCGACTTCGATGCCGTCAGCTTCAGCTACGACGGCATCAACACGGTGCTGCACGAGGTGGACCTGAGCCTGACCCCCGGTACGGTCACCGCGCTGGTCGGGCCGTCGGGCAGCGGTAAGTCGACCTTGGCCACCCTGGTGCCCCGGTTCCACGACGCCACCGCGGGCGCGGTGCGCGTCGGCGGGGTCGATGTCCGCGATATCGACCCGGCGGTGCTGTACCGGCACGTCGGCTTCGTCTTGCAGGACGTGCAACTGCTCGGGATCAGCGTGGCCGACAACATCGCCCTGGGCCGCCCGGACGCGACCCGCGAAGACGTTTACCGGGCGGCCGAAGCGGCCCTCGTACACGACCGGATCCTGGAACTGCCAAGGGGTTACGACTCGGTGGTCGGGGTGGACGCGCACTTCTCCGGCGGCGAGGCGCAGCGGGTGAGCATCGCGCGGGCGCTGCTGGCCGATGCCCCGGTGCTGGTCCTGGACGAGGCGACCGCCTCGGCGGACCCGGACTCGGAGGCTCAGATCCAGGCCGCGCTGTCCCGGCTGATCGCCGGGCGCACGGTGCTGGTGATCGCACACCGGCTCGGATCGATCACCGGGGCGGACAACATCGTCGTCCTGGACGGCGGCCGCGTCGTCGAACAAGGCCGCCACGACCAGCTGCTGGCCCGCGACGGGCAGTACGCCGACATGTGGCGGGTGTACAGCGCGGGCAACGCCGAGAAATACGAGGGTGCACGATGATCCGCGGATTCCTGCGCATCCTGGGCCCGCAGCGCGGGCTGATGTTCGGTTACCTGGCCTGGGTGAGCGCCTACGGCGTGCTGCACGGTATCGCGATGGTGCTGTTGGTGCCCATGTCCCAGGCCCTGTTCGACGGACGGTACGCCGACGCGGCGCGGTGGCTGGCCGTGCTGGCCGTGGTGGTCGTCGCCGGGGCGGTGGCCCAGTACGTGCAGTCCGCACGGGCCATGCGGATGGCGCTGGCCACCATGAGGCTGCTACACCGCAGACTCGGCGATCACATGGTCACCCTGCCGCTGGGCTGGTTCACCCGCGACACCGTCGGCTCGGTCTCCCAGATCGCGGTCAAAGGCACCACTTTCGTGGGCACCAGCGGTGCGCACCTGATCACCCCCATCGTGCTCAACACGGTGAGCGCGGGGACCGTGGTGGTCGGGCTGGCGCTGTTCGACTGGCGAATCGCGGTGGTGGCACTGGTCGGCGGGCTGATCCTGGTCGGCTGCGGCGGGCTTGCGTCGAGGTTGATCGCGGGCGCCGAGATGCTCAATCACGATGCCGAGGTGGAGGTGAACACGCGGGTGGTGGAATTCGCCCGGTGCCAGCCCGTGCTGCGGGCGTTCGGCCGCACCGGCTCCGATTTCGCCCCGCTCAGTGCCGCGCTGGACGCCCAGCATCGGGTGGGCCGGCGGGCGGTGTGGCGTTCGGTGGCCGGCCTGATGCTCAACGGGGTGGCCGTGCAGGCGGTCTTCTCGGTGCTGATCGCCACGGGCGCATGGATCGCGGTGCACGGTGACCTGAACCCGATCACCGCGGTGGCGATCATCGGGCTGGCCGCCCGGTTCGCCTCCCCGCTGGCGGCGCTGGCCGAATACGGATCCGCGATGCGGATGGCGCGCACCGAGCTGGGCCGGATCACCGCGATCCTGGACACCCCGGCGTTGCCGGAACCCGAAGTGGCGCATCCCATTTCGGTTCCCGGCCGGGTGCAGCTGGACCACGTCGGATTCAGCTATCCAGGCCGCGTGGTGGCCACCGACATCAGTTTCGTCGCCGAACCGGGCAGTATGACCGCACTGGTCGGCCCGTCAGGTTCGGGCAAGACCACGCTGACCCGACTGATCGCCCGGTTCTACGACACCGACGCGGGCGTGGTGCGAGTCGGTGGTGTGGACGTTCGCGACCTGCGGACCGCCGACCTGATGGCCCAGCTGTCCCTGGTGTTCCAGGACGTCTACCTGTTCGACGACACCCTCTGGGAGAACGTCCGGATCGGCCGCCCCGATGCGACGGCGGCCGAGATCGCCGCCGCCGCCGACACTGCAGGTCTGACGGCGGTGCTGGCGCGGTTGCCCGACGGCTGGCAGACCCGGGTCGGGGAGGGCGGTTCGGCGCTGTCAGGCGGTGAACGACAACGGGTTTCGATCGCACGCGCGCTACTCAAAGATGCTCCGATCGTGTTGTTCGACGAGGCCACCAGTGCGCTGGACCCGGAGAACGAGCGTCATGTCGCGGAATCGATCCGCACGCTGGCGCAACGCAGCACGGTGATCGTCATCGCGCACAAGTTGTCCACCGTCACCGCCGCGGACACGATCGTGGTGCTCTCGGGTGCCGGGACGGTCGCCGACATCGGCACGCACGCGGAGTTGATGACGCGCGGCGGGCAGTACGCGGACTTCTGGGCGCAGCGGGTCTCGGCGTCCGGCTGGTCGATGGCGCGGACGGTCGGCCAACTCACACCGAGGTAGAGCTCCAACAGTAAGCTAGGTTAGGCTAAATTAACCTGGTGCTTAGGTTGACTCTCAAGGTGAAGCAAAGGTGACCGTGGAGACCAGGGCGGAAAACGTTGTGGTGCTTCCGCTGACGCTGCCGCCGGGTATCACCCCCGCCGATGTCGTGGCCGAACTGGCCCGGATGGCCGAAGACGACGGCCAGGAATACCTCGTCTACGAACAGCGCGGTCAGTGGATCCTGGCAAGTGAGGTGGCCACCGCCATCGAGCTGGACTCCGACGAGCTGCGGCTGATCACCGACGGGGTGGTGACCCGGCGCCCCTGGACGGGGCGGCCCGAGGCGGTCCTCGGCGGGGCGGTCGACCGGCTGCTGCTGGAAGGTCAGCGGCTGTTCGGTTGGGTTGCTTTCGAATTCGGCGCCTACCGATTCGGTCTGGCTGAACAGCTGCCGGCGGGCACTGCGCTGGCCCGGTTGTTCCTGCCGGGCCATCAGGTCATCGTCACCGACACCGAGGCCACCGTCGTCGGCGGCGACACCACCTACCCGGCGGCGATCGAACGGCTGCTCGCCCGCGGCCTGGAGCCCACCCCGAACCCCCGCCCGCTCGATGTCAGTGCGGACACCGCGCGGTACCGGCAGCGGGTCGCCACCGCGATCGAAGAGATTCAGTCCGGTCGGTACCAGAAGGTGATCCTGTCCCGGCGTTTCGATGTGCCCTTCGCGCTGGACTTCCCGGCGACGTATCGGGTGGGCCGGCGGTACAACACCCCGGTTCGGTCGTTCCTGTTGCGGTTCGGCGGGATTCGCGCATTGGGTTACAGCCCGGAACTGGTCGCCGCGGTACAGGAGGACGGCACCGTCCTCACCGAACCGCTGGCAGGCACCCGGGCGCTGGGCCGGGGGGCCGACGAGGACCGGGTTGCCCGCGACGAACTGGAATCCGATTCCAAGGAGATCGTCGAGCACGCCATCTCCGTCCGCACCTCGATGCAGGAGATCACCGAGGTCGCCGAACCGGGCACCGCGATGGTCTACGACTTCATGACCATCCGGGAGCGCGGCAGCGTCCAGCATCTGGGTTCGACGGTCGGTGGCCGGCTGAGCCCGGCGCTGGACCGGATGGACGCCCTGGCGGCGTTGTTCCCGGCGGTGACGGCATCGGGGATCCCCAAGGCCGAGAGCGTCGATGCCATCCTGCGATTGGACCAGACGCCGCGCGGGCTGTACTCGGGTGCGGTGGTGATGTTCACCGCCAGTGGCGAGATGGATGCGGCGCTGACCCTGCGTGCGGTCTACGAGCAGGACGGCAGCACGTGGCTGCGCGCCGGCGCAGGCATCATCGCCGCGTCCAATCCGGACCGCGAGTTCGAGGAGACCTGCGAGAAGCTCACCACCCTCGCGCCGTACCTGGTGCCGCGCGACTGACCGGCTCAGCCGGCCAGTCGTGCCAGGATCGCCTTCTTGTCGGTCTTGCCGACGGCCGTGGTGGGCAGTGACCGCCATGCGACCAGGGTGTCCGGCCGGGAATGCGCGGCCACTCCGCGACCGTCCAGGTAGGTGTTGAGGTCGGCGAGGCCGACCGGTGCGCCGCTGAATACCACGACCGCGCAGATCTTCTCGCCGAGGAACTCGTCGGGCATGGGCACTGCGGCGGCCGCCCAGATCCCCGGATGGGTGATCAGGTGCTCTTCCAGGTCCAGCGCCGACACCGTCTCGCCGGCGCGGGTGATGACATCGTTGACGCGGCCGGTGACCTCCAGGTAGCCGTTGGGGCCACGTCGCACCTTGTCGCCGCTTCGGTAGAAGCCGTCCGGGCTGAACGACCGGGCGTTGTCCTGCGGCGCATTGAAATACCCGTTGAGGGTGTAGGGCCCGCGCACCAGCAGCTCGCCTTCCGCACCGGGGGCCACGTCCTGGCCGGCCTCGTCGACCACGCGGAGTTCGTCCAGGTCGGACAGCGGGCGGCCCTGGGTGCGGTCCAGCAGATCAGGGTCGTCACCGAGGCGGGTGTAGTTCAGCAGGCCTTCGGCCATGCCGAACACCTGTTGCAAACCCGGTGTCAGCGCGGCGCGCACCGCCGCGGCGTCGTCGGCCCCCAACTTCGCGCCGCCGACCTGAAGCAGCCGCAGTCCCGTGGGTGCCTGCGGTTCCCACTCGCAGGCCTGCGCCCACAGCTTGGCCAGGGCGGGCACCAGCGCGGTGACGGTGATGCGGTGGCGGTCGATGGCGGCGAACGCGGCTTCCGGCGAGGCATCGGTGGTGAACACGGTGGCGGCGCCGGAGCTCACGGCGCCCAGCAGGCCGGGGCAGGCCAGCGGAAAGTTGTGCGCGGCAGGCAATACCACCAGATAGGCGTCCGCCGGGGTCAGCGCACACAGCCGCGCGCTCGCGGTGAAGTTGTAGACGTAGTCGTCGTGCGTGCGCGGGATCAGCTTGGGCGCGCCGGTGGTACCGCCGGACACCAGCAGCAGGGCGGGGGAGTCGGTGGCCGGGTGCACGGCGGGCGGTGTGGCCTCGGTGGTCAGCACCGACCAGGGCAGGAACCGGCCCGGGTCACCGTCCACGACGACGTGGCGCACGGTGGGATGGGCCGCCACCAGCTCCTCGGCCATCGCGCGATAGTCGAATCCGCCTGCGGTATCGGCGATGACGAGCGCGACGGCGCCGCTGACGGTCGCGAAGTGGCTCAGTTCGACGAGGCGGTGGCCCGGCAGGCACATCACCGGGACGGCGCCCGCGCGCAGCAGCCCGAACAGGGCGACGGCGAAATGCGAGGAGTTCGGCAGCTGCAACAGCACCCGGTCGCCGGGCACGATGCCCAGTGCGGCGAACCCGCCGGCGGCGCGGTCGGCCAGGGTGTCCAGCTCGGCAAAGGTGTGCGAGGAGGTCGGGTCGGCGACCGCGATATTGCCGGGCCACGTCTGCGCCGCGGTGCGCAGGACCTCGCCGATGGTCCGGCCGGTCCAGTGGCCGGCCTCGCGGTATTTCGCGGCACGGTCGGCCGGGAAGGGGGTGAAACCGGCATGCAGGGTGGTCTGTGCTGCGGATTCCGCCGGTTGCGGCGTGGTCAGGGTCACGGGTCTGCCCTTCGGGGTAGGCGTGTTCGGTAGTCCGAATATAGGGTAGCCTTCACGAAATTAGGACAGCCTTTGCTAAACGAATTGGACGGCGGTGGGAGGCGTGATGAGTGTTGCCGGGAATGCCTCGGTGATGTCAGGGACCATCCGGAACGAGATCGCCGATCTGCTCGGCATCCCGGCCGCCGAAATCGACCCCGATCTCGACCTCGTCAGCCAGGGCCTGGACTCCATCCGGATGATGTCGCTGGCCGGAAAATGGCGAAAGCAGGGCATGAGCATCGATTTCGCCTCCCTGGCGGCCCAACCCTCGGTGCGGGCATGGTCGCAGATGCTCTCCGCGTCAGGTGCTGCCGAAGTGCCCATTCCCCAAGCAACGCAAGATGATTCGGGTGCGCACGAACCCTTCCCGTTGGCTTCCATGCAGCATGCGATGTGGATCGGCCGGGAAAGCGACCAGCAACTCGGTGGCGTCGCGGGCCATCTCTACGTCGAATTCGACGGCCAGGCAGTGGATCACGACACCCTGAGCCGGGCCGCCGGTGAGCTCGCCGAGCGTCATCCGATGCTGCGCGTCGAGTTCCTTCCCGATGGCACGCAGCGAATCGGCGAAGCGGGACAACCCTTTCCGGTCGCGCTGGAAGATCTGCGCTCGTGGGACGAGGCCGACACCGAGGTCCGGCTGGCCGCCATCCGGCGGGCCAAATCACATCAGCAACTCGAGCGCGGGGTCTTCGAGCTCGCGCTCACCCTGCTGCCCGGCGGCCGTTCGCGGCTGCACGTCGACCTGGACATGCAGGCCGCCGACGCGATGAGCTACCGCACCCTGATGGCCGACCTCACCCGGCTGTACCGGGGTGCCGAACTGGCCCCACTCGGCTACACCTATCGGCAGTACCGGCTGGCCGCCACGGCGCAACCGGTGGCCGCCGAATCCGACCGGCAGTGGTGGGCCGAACGCATCCCCGAGCTGCCCGATCCGCCGCGGCTTCCGGTGGTGCCGCACGCCGAGCAGACCGACCCGCGCCACACCACTCGCCGGCACCACTGGCTGGACCCGCAGACCCGCGACGCGTTGTTCGACGCCGCCCGCCGGCGCGGGGTGACACCCGCCATGGCGCTGGCCGCCTCGTTCTCCGATGCCCTGGCCGGCTGGTCGGCCGAGCCCCGCTTCCTGCTCAACGTGCCGATGTTCGGACGCGAGCAATTCCACCCCGATGTGGACGCCCTCGTCGGCGACTTCACCTCGTCACTGCTGCTGGACATCGACCTCACCGGCGCCGACACCGCCGCCGCCCGCTCGCGAGCCGTGCAGGCCGTGTTCCGCGGCGCGGCCGCCCACGCCGCCTACCCCGGACTGTCCGTGCTGCGCGATCTCAGCCGGCACCGCGGCACCCAGGTGCTCGCCCCGGTCGTCTACACCAGTGCACTGGGCCTGGGTGAACTGTTCGCCGCCGAGGTCACCGACACGTTCGGCAAGCCCGTGTGGATCAATTCGCAAGGGCCGCAGGTGCTGTTGGACGCCCAAGTCACCGAATTCGACGGCGGGATCCTGGTCAACTGGGACGTCCGCGAGCATGCCTTCCCGGCCGGGCTGATCGACGCGATGTTCGACCGGCACATCGACGAACTCCGGCGGCTGGCCGCCGACGACTCGGCCTGGGATGCTGCCCGCACCCCACTGATCACCGCCGAAGCGCGCGCGGTCCGCGACCACCTCAACTCCGGCACCGCCGAGTCGAGCGGCCAACCGCTGCACGCCGGCTTCTTCGCCGCGGCCGCGGCGCGCCCGGAGGCCACCGCCGTCATCGGCTCGGCCGGCGAACTCAACTATGCGCAACTGCGCGAGCAGGCCCTCGCCGTCGCGGCGGCGCTGCACACCGCCGGCATCGAACCGGGCGACACCGTGGCGGTGCTCGGCCCCAAAGGCGCCGACCAGATCACCGCGCTGCTGGGCATCTTGGCAGCCGGCGCGGTATATCTGCCGATCGGCGTGGACCAGCCGGCCGACCGTGCGGAGCGCATCCTGAGCACCGGCGGTGTGCGGATGGCGCTGTACTGCGGCGAACAACAGCCGACCTGGCTGCCCGCACTGACCATCGGCGAGGCGCTGCGGGTGGGCCGCCGGGCACTGGCGAACGACCCGGCGTTCGCCCCGGCGGCCACGGACCCCCACGAATTGGCCTACGTGCTGTTCACCTCGGGCTCGACCGGCGAACCCAAGGGCGTCGAGGTCACCCACGACGCGGCGATGAACACCGCCGAATTCCTGTACCGGCACTTCGAGATCGGGCCACAGGACCGCTGCCTGGCGCTGATGACGCTGGAATGCGACCTGTCGGTGCTCGACGTGTTCGCCACCCTGGCCACCGGTGGCGCGATCGTCGTGGTCGACGAGGCCGACCGCCGCGACCCCGACACCTGGGCCCGGCTGATCCACCGACATCGCGTCACCGTGCTGAACTTCCTGCCCGGCAGCTTGGAGATGCTCGTCGAGGTCGGTTCCCAGGGCGGCACCGACCGGTTGTCCTCGGTGCGGGTGGTGCTCACCGGCGGGGACTGGGTGCGCACCGCGATGGTGCGCCGGCTGCAGAGCCAGGCGCCCGGCGTGCGAGTGGCCGGGCTCGGTGGCGCCACCGAAACCGCCATCCACGCCACCATCCATGAGGCCGCAGCGGACCTGCCCGCGCACTGGACCGCGCTGCCCTACGGTGTGCCGTTCACCAACAACGCAGCCCGCGTGGTCAATTCGTCCGGTGCCGACTGCCCGGACTGGGTTCCCGGCGAACTGTGGATCGGTGGGCGCGGAATCGCGTCCGGATACCGCGGAAAACCCGACCTGACCGCCGACCGATTCGTGCGATACCAGGGCCGCACCTGGTACCGGACCGGAGACCTGGCGCGGTACTGGCCCGACGGCACACTGGAATTCGTCGGCCGCGCCGATCACCGGGTGAAGATCAGCGGCTACCGCATCGAACTCGGGGACGTCGAAACCGCGCTGCAGCGCATCCCGGGGGTACGGGCCGCGGTCGCCGGGATCGTGCCCGCCGCCGGGGCGCGCCGCAACGATGTGCTGGCCGCCCTGGTCAGCCTCGAGGACGGCGGGCCCACCGCCCAACAGATCACCGAGGCCGTCGCAGAACTCGTTCCGCCGCACATGATTCCGCGACACATCGAACTGGTCGAGCGCATCCCGTTCACCCTGGCTGGCAAGACCGACCGGCGTGCCGCGGCCAGGACGCTGGCCGAGGTGGTCGGCGACGGACCCGATGCCGACCGCCGGATGCCGGACAGCCCGCTTCAGCGGGCGCTGGCCGCCGTCATCGGCGAGCTGTTGGGCGCGCCCGACCTCGGCCTCGATGACGACTTCTTCGCCCTCGGCGGCGACTCGGTGCTGGCCACCACCGCCGTCGCCCGGATCCGGGACTGGCTGGACACCCCGACGGTGATGGTGCCCGACATCTTCGCCACCCGCACCGTCGAGGCACTGGCCGCGCGGCTGGCCGCACGCGAGGCCGGCAGCGACCGGCTGGACCAGGTTGCCGAGCTGTACCTGGAGATCGCCGAGATGGACGACGCGGACGTGGTGACGGTGCTCCATGCCACCGACACAGCACGGCAGGTGTCATGACCGCCGCGGATCTGGCCTTCGCGCCGTGGATCAAGCGGTACCCGGCCGATGGCGTTGCCACCCTGGTGTTCCCGCATGCCGGCGGCGCCGCCCTGGCTTACCGGGCGATGGGCACCGCACTGGCCGCGGCGGGCGCCGACACCTACGTCATGCAGTACCCGCAGCGCGGTGACCGGCTCACCCACCCGGCGCCGGCCACCGTCGGTCAACTGGCCGCAGACCTGTTCGATGCGGGCAGCTGGGACCGGATCGGGCCGCTGCGGCTGTTCGGCCATTGCATGGGGGCCGTGGTGGCCTTCGAATTCGCCAGAGTCGCCGCACAACGCGGGGTCGACGTGAGCGCGTTGTGGGTGTCGGCCAGTGAGGCGCCCTCGACGGTGGCGGCCGCCCCGGCACTGCCGATGGCGCAATCGGAGATCATCGCCGAAATGGTGGACCTCGGTGGTACCGACCCGCAGCTGCTCGAAGACGAGGATTTCGTGGAGCTGCTGTTGATGGCGGTGCGCGCCGACTATGCGGCGTTCAATCGGTACAGCTGCGGCGACGACGTGCGCATCGACGCCGACATCCACACGCTCGGTGGTGACAGGGACCACCGCATCAGTGAGAACATGTTGCGCCGCTGGAACTCTCATACCACCGGTGTGTTCACCTGCTCGATGTTCGACGGCGGCCATTTCTACCTCAACGATCACACCGCGGACGTGGCGGAACTGGTCAATGAGTTCTGAGGCAGGGGCCGGCCCCGGCGATCCGGTGGTGATCGTCGGGATGGCCCTCGAGGCTCCCGGTGGCATCGACACCGCCGACGCCTTCTGGGATCTGCTCACCGAGCAGCGCGAAGCGCTCGGGCATTTTCCCACCGACCGTGGCTGGGCGATCTCCGAGCTGCTGGACGGTTCGCGTCGCGATGGCTTCAAGCAAATCCATGATCTCGGTGGGTTCCTGGGCAGCGCAGGTCATTTCGACCCGGCCTTCTTCGGCATCTCGCCGCGCGAAGCGGTCGCGATGGACCCGCAACAACGGGTCGCGCTGCGGCTGGCCTGGCGGGCCATCGAGCACAGCGGGATCAACCCCGACGACCTCGCCGGACACGACGTGGGCTGCTATGTCGGGGCCTCGGCGCTGGAGTACGGGCCGGCGCTGTCCGACTACTCGTCCTACAGCGGTCATCTCATCACCGGAACGTCGCTGGGTGTCATCTCCGGGCGCATCGCCTACACCCTGGACCTCGCGGGTCCGGCGTTGACGGTGGACACGTCGTGTTCCTCGGCGCTGTCGGCCGTGCACACCGCGGCGCAGGCGCTGCGGGCCGGCGACTGCGCCATGGCGCTGGCCGGCGGCGTCTGCGTGATGGGCACGCCGGGATACTTCGTCGAGTTCGCCAAGCAGCACGCCCTGTCCGACGATGGGCACTGCCGGCCCTACAGCGCACATGCCAGTGGCACGGTGTGGGCCGAGGGTGCCGCGATGTTCTTGTTGCAACACAAGTCCGCTGCCCTGCGCGACGGCAGGCCGGTGCTCGCCGAACTGCGAGCCACCGCCGTCAACTCCGACGGGCGCACCGTCGGACTGACCGCGCCCAGCGGTGCCGCCCAGCAGCGGCTGTTCGCCAGGGCGATCGAACGGGCAGGCGTCGCAGCCGGGGATGTCGGCATGATCGAGGGCCACGGCACCGCCACCCGGCTCGGCGATCGCACCGAACTGCGCGCGCTGGCCCAGACCTATGGAGCCACCGCGCCGGGCGCCGGCGCGCTGCTGGGTTCGGTCAAGTCCAACGTCGGGCACACCCAGGCCGCCGCGGGTGCGCTCGGCCTGGCCAAGGTGATCATCTCAGCCCAGCGTGGCTCGGTGCCGGCCAGTTTGCACACCGACGAACCCAGCCGTGAGATCGATTGGGAAGCCCAGGGTCTGCGGTTGGCCACCAAGCTCACCCCGTGGCCGGCCAAAGCCGGGAAACGCATCGGTGCGGTATCCGCGTTCGGCATGAGCGGCACCAACACCCATGTCATCGTGTCGGTTCCGGACGCCGGGGAGAGCTCCCGATGAGCGCCGTGACCCTGCCCGACGGCCGCATCCCGGTGGTTCTGACCGCGCACGCCGAGGACCTGGTCGCCCACGACGCCGCCGCGATCCTGCGCTATCTGCACCACCGGCCCGCGGTGTGCGACGTGGCCGCGGTGGCGGCGACGATGTTGGGTACCCGCCGGATTCGCCGGCACCGCACGGTCATCCGCGCCGCCGGCATCGATGAGTTGAAAGACGGCCTGCGGGCGGTGGCCGCGGGCGAGGACCACCCGCTGGTGGCGCGGTCGTCGGCGAGCGGGTCCGCCGGTGTCGCGTTCGTCTTCCCCGGCCAGGGCAGCCAGTGGCCGTCGATGGGAGTCCAGGCCTATCACCGGCTGCCCGAGTATCGCGCCGAGGTGGACCGCTGTGCCGCCGCGTTCGCGGCCGCCGGCCACGCGTCGCCGCTGGACTACCTGCTGGCCGAATCCGGTTCACGGACCAACGATTTCACCCAGGTGCAGATTCAGGGCGCCCAGTTCGTGCACGGTGCGGCGCTGGCCCGGGTGTGGCGATCCTGCGGCGTGGTGGCCGACATCACCGTCGGACACAGCCTCGGGGAGATCGGCGCCGCCAATCTCGCCGGCGCCATCACACTGACCGAGGCGGTCGGTGTCGTCGTCGCCCGGGCCACCCTGCTGGACCGGCTGACCGGGCCCTACCGCGTCGCCGTCCTCGGGCTGAGCCCCGAGGCCGCCCAACAGGCCGTCGCGGCGGTCCAGGGCTGGGCCGAACTGTCGGTGGTGAACTCCAAGTCCTCGGTCGCCGTGTCTGGTGACACCACGGCGATCGCGGCACTGGTGCGCGATGTCGGCGACCGCGGATTCTTCGCCCGCGAGATCGAGATGTGGTTCCCGGCGCACACCACCAAACTCGACCCGTTGCGATCCGAGCTCGAAACCCTGCTACCGGCAGGAAAATTCGCCGACACCGCGGTGCGGTTCATCGGATCGGCCACCGGCACCGCGGTCGGGCCGGACGCCGATTTCGCCGACTACTGGTACACCAACCTGCGCAGCACCGTGCGGTTCGACCACGCCGTCGCGGCCGCCGTCGAGCACGGCGCGAAGACGTTCGTCGAGCTCTCCGCGCATCCAGCCCTGCTGTACGCGACCGCCGACGTGCTGGACGATCTCGATACCACCGGCGTGCTCACGGTGGGCTCCGGCCGCCGCGACGAGCCCATCACCGACCGGCTGGCCGCGAACATCGCCGCGGTGGCCGTGGCCGATCCCGCCCACCGCTGGACGGATCTGATCGACCCGCCGGCGCAACCACTGCGCGACTTCCCGTTCGCCCCGATGCGCGCCGAGCACCTCTGGGCCGCAGCCGAACCCCTGCCGCCCGTCGCGAGGATCAGCGTCGCCGCCGAGCACTGGCAGCCGCACGTCCCGGTGGCCGGTACCGGCCACCGGCGCGCCGCGGTCATCGACCTGGACGCCGACACCGGTTTCGGTGCCGCCCTGATGACCGCAGTGTCGACGCGGCTGGAGCTGGTGACCCCGGCCGACGCCGACCTGCTGATCGTGCTCGCTCCAGCACTGGAGACTGTCGACGCGGTCGCTGCCGCGGACCAGCTCGCAGCCCGCATCGATGCCGGCCTGCTCGGTTACGCCGACGCGCTGAGCGGAACGGACCGCGACGTCTGGCTGCTCACCACGGCGGGGGAGCAGGTCCGCCCGAGCGATCCGGCACCTCTGCCGGCCCAGGCCGCGCTGGGCGCGGTACACCGCAGCCTGGCCCTGGAATTCCCCGATCATCATTTCGGCCACCTCGATCTGCCGGCGCGGACGCTGGACCCCGTCGCACTGCAGACGCTGCTCGGGCCGGCCGGCGAATTCGCCGTCCGGGAGGGCGTGGTCTATCACCGTGGTACCCGCGATCAATCGATCACCGCACCGGCCTGGACGGCGGAGACCGGCGTGCTGGACGACGTCGTCATCACCGGTGGCGGCGGCGTGGTCGGCCTGCACCTGGCCCGCTACCTCGCCGAGCGCGGCGCCCGCAGGATCGTGCTGTTGAGCCGGCGCGGTGCCGACACCACCACACTCACCGACCTGAACACCGAGATCGTCACAGCGCGCTGTGACATCACCGATCCGGTGGCGCTGGCCGATACCGTGGCCGAATTCGGCGGCAGACCAGCATCATTGGTGATCCATGCGGCCGGCGCGGCCACCATCGCCGAGCGCGGTGAGCTCTCCGGCGCAGACTTCGCCGGCACCGTGGCGGCCAAAGTCGCGGGTTATCACAGCTTCGCCCAGGGCTGGCCGCTACGCCCCGACGCGCGAATTCTGCTGTGCTCGT
Organism: Mycobacterium sp. BMJ-28; assembly: GCF_054404835.1. Lineage (NCBI taxonomy): Bacteria > Bacillati > Actinomycetota > Actinomycetes > Mycobacteriales > Mycobacteriaceae > Mycobacterium > Mycobacterium sp. BMJ-28. The sequence goes on from NZ_CM136783.1 coordinate 2,257,555, forward strand.
CGGTATCCGGGCTGTGGGGCGGCCGTGGCCACATCGCCTACGCCGCCGCCAACCGGCTGCTCGACGTGCTGGCCGCCCAGCACCGGGCCCAGGGCCGGCACTGCACGGCGCTGCGCTGGGGGCTGTGGCCGGGCACCGGCATCATCGACGAGAACGAGATCGCCCGGGTGCAGCGGTCTGGGCTGCTGCCGATGGCCCCCGACCGCGCCGCGCAGGTCTGCCTGCGGGACTGGACGGGTGATCCGCTGATCTTCACCGCCGATCCGGACCGGTTGCGCACCTTCCTCGGTGACGACGCGGATTCCCGCACCGCTCCAGCCGCCGCCCCTGCGGCCGCGCCCGCCGCCCCCCGCGATGCGGCCGACGCGGTGCGCACGGCACTCGGTGCGGTGTTGAAGGTGCCCGACACCGCGGCACTGGACCTGGCCGAGTCGCTGCTCGACCTGGGCGTCGACTCATTGCTGGCACTCGACCTACGCAAGATGCTCACGAAGGCCACCGGACAGAAGGTCTCCCTGGCCACGATCCTCGGCGGTATCACCGGCACCGAGCTGATCGAACACCTCGACAAGACGGACAAAGAAAGCACTATCGCGTGACTGATATCGCAGATGTGACCACCAATGCCGGACGCGACGCACGTCTGGAGCTGATGCGGCGCAAACTCGCCGAACGCGGGCTGTCCGCCGGTGGTGACGCCCTCGGGTCCGCCGAACAGGCCGGTCTGTCCGACGGCCAGCGGCGGATGTGGTTCGTGCAGAGCGTCGACCCGGGCGGGGTGTTGCTCAATGTCTGTGTGTCCTACCGGCTCACCGGGCCGGTGGATCCCGACCGGCTGCATGCCGCGGTCGACGCCGTCGGTCGCAGGCATCCGATCCTGCGGACCACCTATCGGGTCGACGACGCCGGGGAACCGCAACCCGAGCTGCACGCCGACCTGCTACCGGGGTGGGCCTTCCACGATGTGTCCGACAAATCCGAGCGCGCCCGCGCGCTGCGGCTGGAAGTGCTGGCGCAACGCGAATTCGGCGCGCCGTTCGACTTGACCGCCGACTCACCCCTGCGGATCACGCTGGTGCGCACCGGTTCCGACGAGTACGTCATGCTGCTGGTGGCGCACCACATCGCCTGGGACGACGGGTCCTGGCGGGTGTTCTTCACCGACCTGACCCGGGCCTACTCCGGGGCCGACCTCGGTCCGGCGCCGCGCCCGCCGCAGCCGGCCGCCGACACGCACGAGGAAGACCTCGCGCACTGGCGGGCGGTGCTGGCCGACCCGCCGGAGCCGCTGGAACTCCCCGGTCCGACCGGATCGGCCGTGCCGACCGGATTCCGTTCACAGCTACGCACCCTCGAACTGCCCGCCGGCACCGTCGAGAAGGTGACCGCGTTCGCCAGGGATACCGGAGCCACGCCGTACATGGTGCTGCTCGCCGCCTTCGGTGCGCTCATCCACCGTTACACCCACACCGACGACTTCCTGGTGGCCAGCCCGGTCGTCAACCGCGGCACCGACGAGGCGATCGGCTACTACGGCAACACCGTGGCGATGCGGCTGCGTCCGCACGGCAGCCAGGGATTCCGCGATCTGGTCGCCGCGACCAGGGACACCGCCCTCGGCGCGTTCGCCCACCAGCGGGTCAACCTCGACCGGGTGGTCGCCGAGCTCAACCCGGACCGGCGGCACGGCGCCGAACGGATGACGCGGATCAGCTTCGGTTTCCGCGAACCCGACGGTGGCGGTTTCCGGCCGGACGGCATCACCTGCGCCCGCGCCGAACTGCGCAATCACGTCACCCAGCTGCCGTTGGGTTTCATGGTGGAATGGGACGCCGCGGGGGCCACCGTCGAAGCGGAGCATCTCACCGAGATCGTCGGTGCCGACCTGGCCGCGAACATGCTGTCCCACTTCGCGGTGCTGCTGGACAACGCACTCGACCAGCCCGACCTGCCGTTGCGGCGGCTGGGCCTGTTCACCACCGAGGACGAAGCCTGGCTGCGCGACGCTTCGGCCGGTGAGCAGTTCGGCACGCCCGCAACGACATTGACCGCGCTGGTCGGCGAGCAGGTGGCCCGTACGCCCGAGGCGACCGCCGTCGTCTACGAGGGCAGGCATTACAGCTACCGCGAACTCAACGAGGAAGCCAACCGGGTAGCGCACTGGTTGATCGGCCAAGGTGTCGGTACCGAGGACCGCGTGGCCGTGCTGCTGGAGAAGTCACCGGAACTGGTGATCACCGCGCTGGGCATCGTCAAGGCGGGTGCGGTCTATCTGCCCATCGACCCCACCTATCCCGACGACCGGCTGACCTACATGCTGGCGGATGCCGATCCGAAGATCGTGATCCGCGAACCGGTCCCGGATCTGCGGGCGTATCGCGCCGACGACCCGACCGACGCCGACCGGGTCCGGCCCTTGCTGCCGGACAACACCGCCTACCTGATCTACACCTCCGGATCGACCGGCCTGCCCAAGGGCGTCCCGGTGCCGCATCGGCCCATCGCCGAGTACTTCGTGTGGTTCGGCGACGAATACCAGGTCACCCAGGACGACCGGCTGCTGCAGGTGGCCTCCCAGGGATTCGACGTGTCGATCGGGGAGATCTTCGGCATGCTCGCCGCGGGTGCGCGGCTGGTCATCCCGAAACCCGGCGGCCTGGGCGACATCGGCTATCTGACGGCGCTGCTGCGCGACGAGGGCATCACTTCGATGCACTTCGTGCCGTCGCTGCTGGGGTTGTTCCTGTCGCTGCCCGGTGTCAGTGAATGGCGCAGCCTGCAGCGGGTTCCGATCGGCGGTGAGGCGCTGCCCGGCGAGGTCGCCGACAAATTCCACGCCACCTTCGACGCGCTGTTGCACAACTTCTACGGACCCACCGAGACGGTGCTGAACTGCACCCGCTACAAGGTCGAGGGCAAGCAGGGCGCCCGCATCGTGCCGATCGGTACCCCCAAGATCAACACCACCATCCACCTGCTCGACGATGCGTTGCAGCCGGTCCCGGTCGGAGTGATCGGTGAGATCTACATCGGCGGAACCCATATCGCGCACGGTTACCACCGCAGGCACGGATTGACCGCCGAACGTTTCGTCGCCGACCCGTTCAATTCGGGCGGCCGAATGTACCGTTCCGGCGATCTGGCCCGCCGCAACGCCGACGGCGATATCGAATTCGTCGGCCGCGCCGACGAGCAGGTCAAGATCCGCGGCTTCCGCATCGAACTCGGCGAGGTGGCCGCCGCCATCTCGGTCGACCCCTCGGTGGGGCAGGCCGTCGTCGTGGTGCGAGATCTGCCCACGCTGGGGCGCAGCCTGGTCGCCTATGTCACGCCGGCGGGTGACACCGAGGCCGCCCAGATCGACCGTATCCGGGCGCGGGTCGCCGCGGCGTTGCCCGAATACATGATTCCGGCCGCCTACGTCGCGGTCGACGAGATCCCGATCACCACACACGGCAAGATCGACCGGTCGGCCTTGCCCGAACCCGATATCAGCGCAGGCACCGAATACCGCGAACCCGGCACCGACACCGAACGTGTGATCGCCGGGCTGTTCGCCGAACTGCTGGGCCGCGAGGCGGTCGGCGCCGACGACTCGTTCTTCGACCTCGGCGGGCATTCGCTGTTGGCCACCAAACTCGTTGCCGCGGTGCGATCGCGGTGTCACGTCGACATCGGCGTGCAGCAGGTCTTCGAACTCGCCACCGTGGCCGGCCTGGCCGCCCATATCGACACCGCGCGGGCCACCGGCGGCGCCTCCGTCCGTCCGGTCATGGTGCCGATCGACCGTGGCGGTCCGTTGCAGATGTCGGCCGCACAGCTACGGCAGTGGTTCCAGTTCCGCATCGACGGGCCCAGCCCGGTGAACAACATCCCGTTCGCCGCGCGCCTCACCGGGCCCAGCGATGTCGAGGCCTTCGTCGCCGCGGTCAACGATGTCGTGGACCGACACGAGATCCTGCGCACCACCTACCGTGAAATCGACGGTGCGCCATACCAGGTGGTCAATCCGAGCGAGATGGTGCCGGTTCGCCGGGCCCGCGGTGACGGTGACCAGTGGCTGCAGCGAGAACTCGACGCCGAGCGCCGCCACTGCTTCGATCTGGAACACGACTGGCCGATCCGGGCTGCCGTGCTGAGCACGCCCGAATATCACGTGCTGTCCCTGGTGGTGCACCACATCGCCGCCGACCACTGGTCGGCCGGGGTGTTGTTCACCGATGTGCTCACCGCCTACCGTGCCCGCCGGGCCGGCACCGCACCGGATTTCGAGCCGCTGCCGGTGCAGTACGCCGACTACGCGGCATGGCAGGCGGAATTGCTGGCCGGCGACGAACTCGCTGCCCAACGCGATTACTGGGTGGACCGGTTGTCGGGGCTGCCCGAGGAGAACGGGCTGCGCCCCGACCACCCGCGCCCACCCGTCCCGACCGGCGAGGGCGACGCGCTGACGTTCGCCATCGACGAGGACACCCGCGCCCGCCTGGCCGAACTGACCCGCGAACTGGGTATCACCGAGTTCATGCTGCTGCAGGCGGCGGTTGCGGTCGCCCTGCACAAGGCGGGCGAGGGCACCGACATCCCGCTGGGCACCCCGGTGGCGGGCCGCACCGAACCCGAACTGGATCAGCTCATCGGGTTTTTCATCAACATCGTCGTGCTGCGTAACGATCTGTCCGGCAACCCCACCGTGCGCGAGGTCCTGCGCCGCGCCAGGGAGATGGCACTTGGGGCCTACGCCCACCAGGATCTGCCCTTCGACCGGGTCGTCGACGCGGTCAGTCCGGTGCGATCGCTGTCGCGTAACCCGCTGTTCGGTGTCGTCGTGCACGTGCGCGAGGAACTGCCGTCAGACCGCGTCATCGACTCCGGCGCCGACGGCGAGACGCGTTTCACGGCACTGGAACCCACGTTCGACGTCGCGCACGCCGACCTGTCGCTGAACTTCTTCGCCACCGACTCCAGTGGTTACCAGGGCACCGTCATCTACCGCACCGAGTTGTACCAGCGGGCCACCGCGCAGCGTCTGACGGACTGGTTGTTGCGGGTCATCGACGCATTCGCGCACCATCCCGAGAGCACGTTGCGGGATATCGCGATCGGCGGGGCCGAGTCGGTCGCACAGTGGAGTGCGGCGGCGACACCCGAGACCGGCCTGCCGCAGACGGCGGGAGCGAGCCGGGTGTACGTGCTCGATGAATGGCTGGCACCCGTCGGGGTGGGCGTCACCGGCGACGTGTACTTCGCGGGCGGCGCCATCGACGAGGCGCACCGCAATGCCACGGCCGCAACGCGATTCCGGTACCCGGACAACCCGTTCGAGCCGGGCACCCGGCTCTACCGCACCGGTGACCGCGCCCGCTGGACCGAGGCGGGGGCGCTGGAGTACACCGAGCGGGGCGACCACCGGGTGCAGGCGTCGGTGGAGGCGATCGACGGGGTGGCCGCCGCACTCACCAGAAACTGGTCGACCCGCGCCGGTACGGTGCTGGCCTGCTACGTGGTGCCCGCCGAAGCGCAGGCCGATGTCGCGGCGTTCGCCGACAGCGTCCGCGCCGCCCTGCCCGAAGAGCTGGCGGCGCTGCGGATCACGGTGCTCGACAGTCTCGACGGCACGGCGCTGCCGCGCCCGGTGCTGACCTCGACGGGTCCGTTCGAGCCGGCCGCCACCGACACCGAACGCAGCCTGGCCGCGATGCTCACCGCGCTGCTCGGCGTGCAGGAATTCGGCAGGCACGACGACTTCTTCACCCTCGGCGGGGACAGCATCCTGGCGGTACAGCTGGCCGCGCGGGCCCGCGACAACGGGGTGGCGCTGACGGCGCGAATGGTGTTCGAGCACCCGGTGCTCGCCGAACTCGCCGCGGCCCTGGATGCCAAGGCCGGCCAGGCGCGTGCCGAGGACACCCATCACGCACCGATGGCCGCCTCCGGGCTGTCCGCCGACGAACTCGCCGGCCTGACCGCGGCGTGGACCCAGACGTGAGCGAGGCGCCGGCCATCGTCGACGTGATGGCGCTGAGCCCGTTGCAACAGGGGTTGTATTCGCTGGCCGGCCTGACCGACGGCGGCGCCGACCCGTATTTCATCGCGATGGCCGCCGACGTGGAGGGCGGCCTGGATGCGACGCGGCTGCGGGCCTGCGCCGTGGCCATGCTGGACCGTCATCCCAACCTGCGGGTGAGCTTCTTCCAAGGCACGCTGAGCAAGCCGGTCGCGGTGGTCCCGGCAACCTTCGAATTGCCTTGGCAGCACGTGATCGTCGACACCGACGAGGAGGTGGAGGCGCTGGAGGACGAGGCGCGCCGCCGGCCGTTCGACCTCACCCATGGTCCGGCGATCCGGTTCCTGCTCGCCGAGCTTCCGCACTCGCGTTGGCGTCTGGTGGTCGTCGCCCATCACATCGTGATCGACGGCTGGTCGCTGCCGGTGTTCGTCGGCGAGTTGATCGCGCTGTACCGATCCGGCGGAGACCTCGGCGCGCTGCCGCCGCAGCCGCGGCCGTACCGTGATTACATCGGCTGGCTGGCCGGCCGGGACCCCGAGGTCAGCAGGCAGCTCTGGCGCACCCATCTGGCCGGTCTGGACGGCCCCACCCTGCTGGCCCCGGCGCTGTCGGGCCGGGAGGCGGCCGCCGGCCTGCCGCGGCGGACCGAGGTGACCCTCGACGAGGAGGGCACCACCGAGATCCTGGAAGCCGCGCGGTCGCGCGGTGTCACGATCAGCACCCTGTTCCAGATGGCTTGGGCGGCAATATTGTCCGCCTTCACCGACCGTACCGATGTGGTGTTCGGGGTGACGGTGTCCGGCCGGCCCGATGAGCTGGCCGGCGTCGAATCGATGGTGGGGCTGTTCATCAACACCGTGCCGCTGCGGCTGCGGCTCGACCCGGCCCGGCGTGTCGGGCCGCAATGCCTTGCGCTGCAACGCGAAGCCGCCGAACTACGGGACCACGGTTATCTCAGCCACACCGAGCTGCGAGCCGCCGGTGGCATCGGCGAGCTGTACGACACCCTGCTGGTGTACGAGAACTTTCCGCCCGGCGGGCTGGTGGGCAGCGGTGACATCGATCTCGGTGGCGCGGTCATCAGGCCGTCCGCCCTGGAAAGCCTCTCCCACTTCCCGGTCACCATCGCCGCCCATCCCACCGCCAGACGACTCACGGTGCTCGTCGAAAACCTGGACGGCGCACTGGGATTGCTGGACCCGGAATCGCTCGGTCGCCGGGTGCTGGCCGTGGTCCGCGGTCTGCTGGAGCAGTGGGACAGCCCACTGCGCGATGTCGCCGTCACGTTCGCCGGCGAGGTCGAAGCTCTGCCCGCCAAGGACGTGGAGGTGCACGGCGGCGGTTTCCACACCGCGTTCACCGAGGCCGCCGCCGACCGACTGGGATCGGTGGCCTTGAGTTGGGCGGGTGGCGAACTCAGCTACCGCGAACTCGATGAGTCTGCCGACCGGCTGGCCGCCGAACTGGTCCGGCGGGGCGTCTCGACCGAGACGCCGGTGCCGATCCTGTTGGGCCGCGGGCCCGATTACGTCGTCGCCATGCTGGCCGTCCTCAAAGCCGGCGGTCTGATCGTCCCGCTCGATCCCGGGATGCCGGCCGAGCGCATTCGGGAGATCGTCGGTCAGACGGGTGCGGCGGTCACCGTGGACGAGACGTTGATGGCCGCGGTGGCCGATCTGCCGATACCCGAGTTCCAGTGCCCGCCGGTCCGCCCCGGGCAGGGTGCCTACATCGTGTTCACCTCCGGCACCACCGGAAAACCCAAAGGGGTCATCGGAACTCATCAAGCACTGCTGGCTTATGCGGCCGATCATGCCCGCAATGTGCTGCAGCCGGCGGGTCGCAGACTGCGCATCGCGCACGCCTGGTCGTTCACCTTCGACGCGGCCTGGCAGCCGCTGGTGGCCTTACTGGACGGGCACAGCAACCACATCATCGGTGACGCCGTGCAACGCGACGCCGAGGCGCTGGTCGCCGAGATCGGCCGGTTCGGCCTGGACATGATCGACACCACGCCGTCGATGTTCGGCCAACTCCGGGCCGCCGGTCTGTTGACGACGGTTCCGTTGTCCGTGCTGGCCCTCGGCGGGGAGGCCATCGACACCGCCGCCTGGCACGACATCCAGGCCGTTTGTGCGCGCACCGGGGTGCGAGCCCACAACTGCTACGGACCGACCGAGACCACGGTGGAAGCGGTGGTCGCCAGGATCACCGAGCACCCGACGCCGTGCATCGGATATCCGACCGACCCCACCCGCGCGTACGTGCTGGACGGCTGGCTGCGGCCGGTGCCCGACGGCGTGGCGGGGGAGCTGTACCTGGCCGGCGGGCAGCTGGCCCGCGGCTACCTGGGCCGGATGGGGGAGACCGCGGGCCGGTTCGTCGCCGATCCGTTCAACCCGGCCGGGCGGATGTACCGCACCGGTGACGTGGTGCGCCGGGGGGCAACCGGACAGCTGCAGTTCCTCGGCCGCAGCGACGACCAGGTGAAGATCCGCGGTTTCCGGGTCGAGCCGGGCGAGGTGGCCGCGGCCCTGCACCGTCTTCCCGCGGTGTCGCACGCCCATGTGGCGGTCCGTCGGCACCGCAGCGGCCCGCGGCTGACGGCGTATGTGGTGACCCGGGAGTCGGCTCGGGCGAGCGAAGCGACGGGAAATGGCACTCGGGCGAGCGAAGCGACGGGAAATGGCACTCGGGCGAGCGAAGCGACGGGAAATGGCACTCGGGCGAGCGAAGCGACGGGAAATAGCACCGACCTGCGCCGCGCCCTGACTGAGACTTTGCCCAGATATCTGGTGCCCCACCACATCATCGAGGTCAGCGAGATTCCCCTGACATCGCACGGCAAGGTCGACGACGCCGCGCTGGCCGCTCTCGACGTCGGTCACGATGCCGGCGAGATCACCGGCCCGGTCACCGCGACCGAGACGGTGCTGGCCGAGGTGCTCGGCGGCCTGCTGGACGTCCGGCAGGTCGACGTCACCGCGGATTTCCTGGACCTGGGGCTGGACAGCATCGTGGCGCTGTCGGTGGTGCAGGCAGTGCGGCGACGCGGAGTTCCGTTGCGCGCCCGGCTGATGCTGGAATGCGCCAACATCCGCGAACTGGCCGAGGCGCTCGACGGTGATGTGCGGGCCGATCCGCTCGACACCGATGACACCGGTCCGATCCCGCTACTGCCCGCCGGTTATTGGCTGCTGGCGCACGGGGACTCACGCCGGCTGGCGCAGACCGAGGCCATCCGGCTGCCTGCCGGGGTGCGCCGGGATCAACTGGAGACATTGCTGCGCACGGTCATCGACGGTCACGAAGCGCTGCGCAGCCGGTTGGACCGCGACACCATGATGCTCGTCCCGCATCCCGCCACCGACATTCTCGACGAGGCATCGGTGGTCGGCGACTTGGCGACCGCGGTCGGCGTGCACGCCGAGCGGTCCTTGCAGCGGCTGGATCCCGGCCGGGGTGAGATGGTCCGGGCCGTGCTGCTGCACCACGACAGCGGCGCCCAGGTGCTGGTGCTGACGGCGCACGTGCTCGCCATGGACCCGGCGTCCTGGCGGATCGTGCTGGGTGAGCTGGAAACCGGTTGGCATGCCCTGAGTTCGGGCCGCACCCCGGCGCCGGTGCGCGAACACACCTCGCTGCGGCAGTGGTCCAGAATCCTGGCCGAGCGGGCACTCAAGCTGGACACCTGCGAGTTCTGGGTGAGTCAGCTCGCCGGTGGGGACCCGGAGCTGGGCACCCGCCGGATCCGCCCGGACAGCGACCGGGTCGGCGACGTCGTCGTCACCATGTCGTTCACCGACCCTGAGGTCACCGCGAAGGTGATGGCAGGCCCGGTGCCCGAGGTGCTGGCGGCGGCGACCGCACGCACGATCACCCGCTGGCGACGGTCCCGCGGCCAGTCCACCCCGGCACCCTTGCTGGCGCTGGAGACCCACGGCCGTGCCGATGCGGTGGTCTCGGCCGGGTTGGCCGATGACTCTCGGCAGATCGACACCGGCGACACCGTGGGTCTGCTCAGTGCGATCTACCCGGTGCGAATCGTCGACGACGCGCTACCGACGATTCCCGGCGACGGCATCGACTATGCGCTGCTGCGTCATCTGCGCACCGATACCGCCGAACGGCTTGCCGCCCAGCCTGATCCACAGGTGCTGCTGAATTATCTCGGCCGGATCCACCACGCCGGCGGCGCCGAGGCGCTGGTGCCGGACCGCGCGCTGCTGGCCCGGCTGTCCCCGACACCCGAGCCCGATCTGGCTGTCCGCCATGAACTCACGCTGAACGTGGCACTCATCGAGCGCGACGGTGTGCCCGTGCTGGGCAGCCAGTGGCGCACCTTGCCCGAGATTCTGTCCGCGGACGACGTCGCCACGCTGCAGGCGTTGTGGCAGGACGCATTACGAGAGGTGATCGCATGACCGTGACACAGAAGCTGGCCATCATCGGCGCCGGCGCGAAGGCGGTGGCGGTCGCGGCCAAGGCCGCCGAGCTACGGGCCATGGGTGTCGACGCACCCGAGGTGATCGCCTTGGAGCGCACCGCGATCGCGGCCAACTGGCAGGCCGCCGGCGGGTGGACCGACGGCGCGCACCGGCTGGGCACGGGTCCGGAGAAGGACGTCGGTTTCCCCTACCAGTCCGCCCTGGTGCCGCGCCGTAATGCCGAACTGGACGAGCGGATGATGCGGCACAGTTGGCAGGCCTACCTGGTGGGCACCGGCCAGTTCGCCGAATGGGTGGACCGTGGCCGGCCCGCGCCGACGCACCGGCGGTGGAGCCAGTACCTGCAGTGGGTGGCCGAGCGGGTGGGGATGTCGGTGACGCTGGGCGAGGTCACCGAGATCGGTGTGCGGCACGGCGACGACGGCATCGGTTGGGAACTGAAAACCCATGAGGCCACCGTGCACGCCGACGCGCTGATGGTCACCGGGCCCGGTCAGGCCGAACGCTCCATCCTGCCCGGCAATCCGCGGGTGCTGTCCATCGCCCAGTTCTGGCACCGGGCCGCGGCGCAGGAACTGATCGCCGCCGACCGGGTCGCCGTCATCGGCGGCGGCGAGACCGCGGGCACCATGCTCGATGAGTTGTTCCGGCACCGTATTTCGACCATCACGGTGATCTCGCCGCAGGTGACGCTGTTCACCCGGGGCGAGGGGTACTTCGAGAACGCGCTGTACTCCGACCCCACCCATTGGGATGGGCTCACCCTGGCGGAGAAGCGCGACGCGATGAATCGCACCGACCGCGGGGTGTTCTCGGTGCGCGTGCAGGAGGGGCTGCTCGCCGACGACCGGATCCGGCACCTGCGCGGCCGGGTGGCGCACGCGGTGGCCCGCGACGAACGCATCCGGCTGACCTTGCAGACCGAGCGGGGCAGCGAGCGACTGGAGACGGTGCACGGTTTCGACCTGGTGATCGACGGTTCCGGCGCCAATCCGATGTGGTTTCAGCCGCTGCTGCACCAGGAGGCCCTCGACGTGCTCGAGCTCGGGCTCGGCGGGCCGTTCGCCGTCGACCGGGTCCAGGAGTCCATCGGGCACGACCTGGCCGTCGAGGATGTCGAGCCCAAGCTGTTCCTGCCCGGGCTGGCCGGTCTGACCCAGGGGCCCGGATTCCCCAACCTGAGCTGCCTGGGCCGGTTGTCCGACCGGATCCTGGGTTCGCCCGCCTTCACCGCAACCCCCACAAGGAGAAGCCTTGAGCAACAATCCGTTCGATGACGAGAGCGGCACCTTCTACGTCCTGCGCAACGACGAGGAGCAGTTCAGTCTGTGGCCGGCGTTCGTCGACGTGCCCGCCGGCTGGCGGGTGGTGTTCGGCGAGAGCAGTCGGGCCGATTGCGTGGCCTACGTCGAGGAGACCTGGACGGACCTGAGGCCGAAGAGCCTGCGCGACGCGATGGCCTAGCCTGCCTCCCGCCGAAACGGTATTCCGTAAGGCCCCTTCTCGGACTCTTCCTTCGGGAATACCGTTTCGGCGGGATCCGGCGCCCAACCGCGTGCCCACAGTGCCCGACGGGCGCGGTCGACGACGTCGGCATCGTTGTCCTCTTTGACGACCTGATGCACATCCCACCCCAGTTCGCCCAGCGTGCGCATGACGCGGCGGTCCTTGAGGTACTGCGGGCGGTACGTCTGGTGCTGATCGCCGTCGTATTCCGCGGCGACCTTGAACTCCTTCCAGCCCATGTCGACCGTGCGGACATACCGGCCCCATTCGTCGCGAATGACGATCTGGGTGCTCGGTCGCGGGAGTCCTGCGTCGACGAACAACAGGCGCAACCGCGTTTCGCGGGGTGATGCGGCGCCGCCGTCGACGAGTGGCAGACGTTCTTTCAACCGCGCCACACCCCGGGCGCCGCGATACCGCTGAGTCAGCGCGAGGACATCGTCGACGGCGAATGGTTGCGCGCGCATCAGCGCATCCGGTCGTGCGACGGCTCGACCGTGTGGCAGGAATCGACCCAGATCGAAAGCGGTTCGCGCCGCCGTGGCGGTGGGAATTCCGGAAAGGCAACTCGATTCGTCACTGCCGACGCGTTCGTTGCGGGCGATCACCCCTTTGGGCGGGCGAGTGCAGTCCCAGATCAGTTCGACCGGGGAATTCGCATCGACCCACTCCGCGCCGTGCAGAGCGGACGCTGCTACTCCCGTGACGACGGCCTGTCGCCGAGACCACAACCACGCTCCGATGGTCCGGTCCCGGATTGTGAGCACGCGGTCACGTGGCGCGTGCACGTTCGGATAGATCGGCCGGTACCAGCGCTGCAACTCGTGCCGTGTCACCAGGCCCTGCGCCAAGGCCTCGCTGCCGATGATGATGTCCCCCATGGACCGATATTGGCCGGGGGTACCGACAGTTCCGTCGAGGCTGTAGCCACGCAGGAAAAGTGCGAGTGGGCCCCTGCTGGAATACCGTTTCGGCGCCGGAGCCGAACGCGTTCAGGTGTCCATGTCGTGCACCCGGGCGTGCAGCACGGTGCGGTTGCGCAGCGCGGCCCGCACGGCCCGGTGCAGGCCGTCCTCCAGATAGATCACGCCCTGCCAGCGCACCGCGTGCGGGAAGAGGTCGCCGTAGAAGGTGGAGTCCTCGGAGAGCAGGCGATCCAGCGCCAGCACGGTGGTGGTGGTGACCAGCTCGTCCAGCCGGATCTGGCGGGGCGGGATCTGCGACCACTGCCGGTAGGACAGCCCGTGCTCGGGATAAGGCTTGCCGTCGCGAACTCCTTTGAAGATCACCGGCGCGCTCCCATGCGACGAGGTTAATCCCACGAGGCGCGCGGTGTGCTTGCCAACGCGAATAACCTGCTGTTGATCACCGTAAAATGAACAGCAGACCACGAGCTGAGGGCAGGTGAACCATGGGAAGTGCCGACGACCGTCGTTTCGAGGTGCTGCGTGCCATCGTCGCCGACTTCGTGACCAGCAAGGAACCCATCGGATCGAAGTCCCTGGTGGATCGGCACAATCTGGGGGTTTCCAGCGCCACCGTGCGCAACGACATGGCGGTGCTGGAGGCGGAGGGGTACATCACCCAGCCGCACACCAGTTCGGGGCGGATTCCCACCGAGAAGGGCTACCGCGAGTTCGTCGACCGGATCGACAACGTGAAGCCGCTGTCCAGCAGCGAGCGGCGGGCGATCCTGCAGTTCCTGGAGTCCGGGGTGGACCTAGACGACGTGTTACGCCGTGCGGTGCGGTTGCTGGCCCAGCTGACCCGGCAGGTCGCCATCATCCAGTACCCGACGCTGTCCACCTCCACGGTGCGCCATCTGGAGGTGGTCGCGCTGACCCCGGCCAAGCTGCTTCTGGTGGTCATCACCGACAGCGGCCGGGTGGACCAGCGGGTGGTCGAACTCGGTGACGCCATCTCCGACCACGAACTGTCCCAGCTGCGGGAGCGGCTCGGCAGCGCGCTGGAAGGCAAACCACTGTCCACCGCATCGGTGGCGGTCGCCGACCTGGCCGGCGCCCTCGACGGGCACGGCGGGCTGGGTGACGCCATCGGCCGCGCCGCCACCGTGCTGGTGGAAACCCTTGTCGAACACACCGAGGAACGCCTGTTGCTCGGCGGGACCGCCAACCTGACGCGCAACACGGCGGACTTCGGCGGATCGCTGCGTTCGGTGCTGGAGGCGCTCGAGGAGCAGGTTGTGGTGCTGCGGTTGCTGGCCGCGCAACAGGAGGCCGGTAAGGTCACGGTGCGTATCGGGCACGAGACCGAGGCCGAACAGATGGTCGGGACGTCGGTGGTGAGCACGGCGTACGGCAGTTCGGGCAAGGTGTTCGGCGGCATGGGTGTGGTCGGTCCCACCCGGATGGACTATCCGGGAACGATCGCGAATGTCGCCGCCGTTGCTCTCTACATTGGCGAGGTTTTGGGCACCCGGTAGGGGACGGCCGCAGCAGGCGGCATGAGAGAGGTTCTACGTGGCACGCGATTATTACGGTCTGCTCGGCGTGAGCAAGGGCGCCAGCGATTCGGAGCTGAAGCGCGCCTACCGCAAGCTCGCGCGGGAGTTGCACCCGGACGTCAACCCCGACGAGGCGGCGCAGGCGCGCTTCAAGGAGATCAGCATCGCCTACGAGGTGCTGTCGGATCCGGAGAAGCGCCGCATCGTCGACCTGGGCGGCGATCCGATGGAGAACGCCGCCGCGGGTGCGGGCGCCGGTGGTTTCGGTGGTTTCGGTGGGCTCGGCGACGTCTTCGAGGCCTTCTTCGGTGGGGGCGGCGGCTCGCGCGGCCCGATCGGTCGGGTGCGTCCCGGCTCGGATTCGCTCCTGCGGATGCGCCTGGATCTGTCCGAATGCGCGACCGGCGTGACCAAGCAGGTCACCGTGGACACCGCCGTGCTCTGCGACCTGTGCCAGGGCAAGGGCACCAACGGCACGTCCAGTCCGGTCACCTGTGACACCTGCCATGGCCACGGCGAGGTGCAGACGGTGCAGCGGTCGCTGCTGGGCCAGGTGATGACGTCGCGGCCGTGCCCGGTGTGCGGTGGTGTCGGTGAGGTCATTCCCGACCCGTGCCACCGCTGCGGCGGTGACGGCCGGGTGCAGGCGCGCCGTGAGGTCAGCGTCAAGATCCCGGCGGGTGTCGGCGACGGTATGCGGGTGCGGCTGGCGGCCCAGGGCGAGGTCGGTCCCGGCGGTGGCCCGGCGGGTGACCTGTACGTCGAGGTGCACGAGCAGCAGCACGACATCTTCGTCCGGGACGGGGACGACCTGCACTGCACGGTGTCGGTGCCGATGTTCGACGCGGCGCTGGGCACCACGGTGATGGTCGAGGACATCCTCGGCGGCCAGACCGAGATCACCATCGCGGCGGGCACCCAGCCCGGTGCGGTGACCACGCTGCGCGGCCACGGTATGCCGCACCTGCGGTCCGGGGTGCGGGGCAATCTGCACGCCCATATCGAGGTGCTCATCCCCGCCCGCCTGGACGGGACCGACACCGACCTGTTGCGCAAGCTCAAGGAGCACCGGTCGCGGGATGTCGCCGAGGTGCGGTCCGCACACGGCTCGGCGGGCTCCAACGGAGGCCTGTTCAGCCGGTTGCGGGACACGTTCTCCGGCCGCTGAGCGCATGAGTAGAGCGCTGTTCTACGTCGACGTGCTGCCCGAACCCGGTGCGATCGCCGTGGTCGACGGTGACGAGGGCCACCACGCCGCGACGGTGCGCCGGTTCCGGCCCGGTGAGGAACTGGATCTCGGTGACGGCGCGGGGATGACGGCGCACTGTGTCGTCGAGGAAGCCACCAAGGGCCGGCTGGCCGCGCGCGTGCTCACCACCGCCCGCGTCAGCGCCCCGGTTCCGCCGGTGACCGTCGTACAGGCGTTGCCGAAATCGGATCGCTCCGAGTTGGCGATCGAACTGGCCACCGAGGCCGGCGCGGATGCCTTCCTGGCGTGGCAGTCCCAGCGATGCGTGGCCCGCTGGGACGGCGCGGCCAAGGTCGACAAGGGGTTGCGCCGGTGGGCGGCGGTGGCCCGCTCGGCGGCCCGGCAGTCGCGGCGTGCCTACATTCCGACCGTCGACGGTGTGCTGAGCACGGCCGACCTGGCCGGCCGGGTTCGTGGGCTGACCCTGGTGCTGCACGAGTCGGCGACCGTGCCGCTGGCCGATCTGGTTGTGGCACAGGCTGATTCGGTAATGCTGGTAGTCGGCCCGGAAGGTGGGGTCACCGATGAGGAGATCGGCACGCTGACCGATGCGGGGGCGGTGGCCGTGCGGCTCGGCCCCACGGTGCTGCGCACCTCGAGCGCGGCCGCGGTGGCGCTGGGCGCGATCGGGGTGCTGACCGGCCGCTGGGATCTGTAGGGATATATGAGCGACGTTTCCTGCCGGAAACATGCGGCACACTGTGCGGTGACCTCGACTTCCTAGCGTGCACGCCATGGCGATGACGATGGAGCCCCCGCACAGCGAAATGGTCCGGCTGGCCAACAAACCGCCGTGGTACACGTCGCTGTTCGTCCAGCTACTGGTGGCCATCGTGGCCGGCATTCTGGTCGGGTGGTTGTGGCCCGACGTCGGTGGCGCGCTCAAACCGCTGGCCGACGGGTTCATCAAGCTCATCAAGATGCTGATCGCGCCGATCATCTTCTGCACCGTCGTGATCGGCATCGCCCACGTCGGCGACCTGAAGTCGGTCGGCCGGATCGGTGTGAAGGCGCTCATCTACTTCGAGGCGGTGACCACCTTTGCGCTCCTTTTCGGGCTGGTGGTCGGAAATATCGTCAAACCCGGTGCCGGTTTCAGCATCGATCCGCAGACCTTGGTCACCGGCGCCGAGGCGGTGGCCAAGAAGACGAGCAACGGCGAACTGCCGCACACCGTGGAATTCCTGCTCAACATCATCCCGACCTCGGTGGTGTCGGCCTTCGCCGAGAACGCCCTGCTCCAGGTGTTGTTCTTCGCGGTGCTGTTCGGGCTGGCGCTGGCGAAGTTCGGCGAGTCCGGCCCGCCGGTCATCTTCGAGTTCGTGGACCACATGAGCCACATCTTCTTCACCATCATCGGCTGGGTGATGCGGCTGGCCCCGCTCGGGGCGTTCGGCGCGATGGCCTACATCATCGGTCAGTACGGCATCGGGTCCTTGGCCAGCTACGGCAAGCTGATCGCCGCCTGCTATCTGGCGGCGCTTCTCTTCATCCTCATCCTGGCGGCCATCGCGAGGATCTTCGCGGGGGTGAACCTGTGGCGGTTCGTGGTGTACATCAAGGACGAGCTCTTCCTGGCGCTGGGGACCGCTTCCACGGAGGTGGTGCTGCCGCGGATCATGACCAAACTCGCCAATGCGGGCTGTTCGCGCACGACGACGGGACTGGTTGTGCCGACCGGCTATTCGTTCAACCTCGACGGCGCCACGCTGTATCTCTCGATCTGCGTGCTGTTCCTGGCGCAGGCGCTCGGTGTCGATCTGAGTCTGGGCGAGCAGATCACCGCGGTGCTGGTGCTGATGCTCACGTCCAAGGGCATGGCCGGCGTTCCGGGGTCGTCCTTCCTGGCGCTGTCGGCGACCGTGGCGGCCATCGGGCACGGCGCGATCCCGGTGGCGGCGGTGGCGCTGCTGCTGGGCGCCGACCGGATCATGGATTCGATGCGGGTGTCGGTGAACCTGCTGGGCAACTGCGTGGCGACGTTCGTGGTGGCGAACTGGGAGGGTCAGCTGGACAAGGACCGCATGCGCAGCGTGCTGGCCGGCGAGGATGTCGAGCCGCTGCCCGACGCCGGTGCGGTCCCCGCGGTGACCGCCGGGATGCGCGACTGAGCATCATGTGAGGTAGGCCACCTGATCGGGGCCCGGTGGAACGGGTCACTTCTGGTCAACCTTTTCGATTAACCGGAATGAAACATCCCATCTTTGCGGTTCTTCATGCCAGACCGGCACGGATGTCGCCGGTAGACGAAGAGGAAAGAGCGCAAAGATGAAGAAGTTCGGTTTCGCCAGTGTGATCGCAGCCGGTATGGCCGCCGCTGTCCTGGGTCTCGCGGGCCCGGCGCAGGCCGATGTCGCCCACAACGAGTGGGTGCACGAGAACGGCCAGAGCGTGTCCGTCCCGCAGGTGGACACCACGGTGCATCAGAGCCACTGACACCAAACAACCGTCGTTGAGGGCCACCCCGGGTATCCGGGGTGGCCCTTAACCGTTGGGCCAGGTCGGTGACCGGCGCTAAACTGGCAGCACCTATTCCAGAGCACAGAAAGCAGGCAAGAAACACCACGTGACGCCCCGCGAGACGACCGCTGACTCGCCCTCCCGCCAGGTGCGCAGCAGTATCACAGTTCCGCCCGACGCTGTCGTGGGCCTGCTCGGTTCCGCCGACGAGAACCTACGCACCCTCGAAACACTGCTCGCCGCCGACATCCATGTCCGCGGCAATGCGGTCACGCTGTCCGGTGACCCCGCCGACGTGGCGCTGGCCGAACGGGTGGTCGGCGAACTGGTGGCCGTGCTGGCCGGCGGTCAGCCCCTGAACCCGGACGCGGTCCGGCGCGCCGTGTCGATGATGACCGGTGAATCCGACGCCTCACCGGCTGAGGTCCTGACGCTGGACATCCTGTCCCGGCGCGGGAAGACCATTCGGCCCAAGACGCTGAACCAGAAGCGGTATGTCGATGCGATCGACGACCACACCATCGTCTTCGGTATCGGCCCGGCGGGCACCGGCAAGACCTATCTGGCGATGGCCAAAGCGGTTGCCGCGCTGCTCTCCAAGCAGGTCAACCGGATCATCCTGACCCGTCCGGCGGTGGAAGCCGGTGAACGCCTTGGCTTTCTGCCGGGCACGCTGAGCGAGAAGATCGACCCGTATCTACGCCCGCTGCTCGACGCGCTGCACGACATGATGGACCCCGAGGTCATCACCAACCTGCTGGCCTCGGGCGTCATCGAGGTGGCGCCACTGGCTTTCATGCGCGGCCGCTCGCTCAACGACGCCTACATCATTCTCGACGAGGCCCAGAACACCACGGCCGAGCAGATGAAGATGTTCCTCACCCGGCTCGGGTTCAACTCGAAAATGGTTGTCACCGGCGATATCACCCAGGTCGACCTGGCGGGCGGCCAGGCCTCCGGGCTGCGCGCGGCGATGACCATCCTCGACGATATCGACGATATCCACTTCGCCGAGCTCACCAGTGCCGACGTGGTGCGGCACCGGCTGGTCTCCGAGATCGTGGATGCGTATGCGCGCCACGACGATCCGGGCATGCTCAACCGCGCCCAGCGCCGCTCGTCGAACGGCCGGTCGCGCCGATGAGCATCGAGGTGTCCAACGAATCCGGGTACGACGTATCCGAGGAAGAGCTCATCAGCGTCGCGCGGTTCGTCATCGGCCAGATGGACGTCAACCCGGCCGCCGAATTGTCCATGGTGCTGCTCGACACCGCCGCCATGGCCGATTTGCACATGCGCTGGATGGACCTGCCCGGGCCCACCGACGTGATGAGTTTCCCGATGGACGAACTGGAGCCGGGCGGGCGTCCCGACGCGGCGGAACCGGGACCGTCCATGCTGGGCGATATCGTGTTGTGCCCGGAGTTCGCCGCCACCCAGGCCGAACAGGCCGGACATTCGCTCGGACAGGAACTGGCGTTGCTGACGGTGCACGGAGTGCTGCACCTGCTCGGCTACGACCACGCCGAACCTGACGAGGAAAAAGAGATGTTCGCCCTGCAGCGGCGCCTGCTCGAGGAGTGGGTGGCCGACCAGGTGCAGACCTACCGACAGGATCTGCAGACCGAGAAGGATCGACGGCTGCTGGACAAGTCGCGATACTTCGACGCACCGTGACGGGACTGACGGCACTACTCGGCGCGATCGTGTTGGTCGGCGTGGGTGGGCTGTTCGCCGCCGTCGACGCCGCCATCGGCACGGTGTCCATCGCCCGGGTCGATGAGATGGTGCGCGACGAACGCCCCGGCGCGACGCGGTTGGCCCAGGTGATCGAGGACCGGCCCCGGTATATCAATCTGGTGGTGCTGTTGCGGATCACCTGCGAGGTGAGCGCGACGGTCCTGCTGGTCTCCTACCTGGACGGCTACCTCGGTGTCGGCTGGGGATTGGTGGCGGCGGCGGCGATCATGGTGGTGGTCAGCTTCGTGGCCATCGGTGTCGGGCCGCGCACCGTCGGGCGGCAGAACGCCTACAGCATCGCCCTGGCCGGAGCGCTTCCGCTGCAGGCGATTTCGGTGCTGCTCACCCCGATCAGCCGGCTGCTGGTGCTGATCGGAAACGCGCTCACGCCCGGGCGTGGCTTCCGCAACGGGCCGTTCGCCTCCGAGATCGAGCTGCGTGAGGTCGTCGACCTGGCGCAGCAGCGTGGCGTGGTGGCCGACGACGAGCGCAAGATGATCCAGTCCGTGTTCGAGCTCGGGGACACCCCGGCGCGCGAGGTGATGGTCCCGCGCACCGAGATGGTGTGGATCGAAGGGGACAAGACCACCGCTCAGGCCACCTCGCTCGCGGTGCGCAGCGGACATTCCCGGTTGCCGGTGATCGGCGAGAACGTCGATGATGTGGTGGGCGTGGTGTATCTGAAAGACCTCGTGCAGCATTCGTATTCGGCGGCGGACTCGCTGGACACCCGGGTGGGTGATCTGATGCGCCCGGCGGTGTTCGTGCCCGATTCCAAACCTCTGGACGCCCTGTTGCGCGAAATGCAGCGCGACCGCAACCACATGGCGCTGCTGGTCGACGAATACGGTGCGATCGCCGGTCTGGTCACCATCGAGGATGTCCTGGAGGAGATCGTCGGCGAGATCAACGACGAATACGACGCCGACGAAGTGGCGCCCTGGGAAGAACTGGGCGACAAGCAGTTCCGGGTCTCGACGCGGCTACCCATCGAGGACCTCGGTGAGCTGTACGAAGAGCTGGAGATCGGTGAGGACCTCGAGGTCGACACCGTGGGCGGACTGCTGGCTCATGAACTGGGCCGGGTGCCGCTGCCCGGCGCCGAGGTGACCTGGGACGGGCTGCGATTGCGCGCCGAGGGCGGGCCGGACCATCGTGGCCGGGTGCGGATCGGCACCGTGCTGATCCGCCCGGCCGAGACTGAGGAGGAAACCTCGTGAATCTCACCGAAGAGGACAACAAGCTGGTGGTGCTGGCCCGCGGCGCGATGGGCCGGGCCGAAGCCGGCGAGGGGGCCGCGGTACGCGACCTCGATGGGCGCACCTATGCCGGTGCTCCGGTGCGGCTGACGGCCCTGACGCTGACCGCGCTGCAGGCGGCCATCGCCGCCGCGGTGTCCAGTGGGGCCGCCGGGCTGGAGGCCGCGGTGCTGGTGGGTGGTTCGGCGCAGGACGCCGGGGTGGCCGCGGTGCGCGAGCTGTCCCCGGACGCCGCCGTCATCGTCACCGACCGCGCCGGGAACCTGTCATGACCGACGAATTCCGTTCCGGCTTCGCCTGTTTCGTCGGGCGGCCGAACACCGGTAAGTCCACGCTCACCAACGCCCTGGTGGGCCAGAAGGTCGCCATCACGTCGAATCGCCCGCAGACCACCCGGCACACCATCCGCGGCATCGTGCACCGGGAGGACTTCCAGATCATCCTCGTCGACACACCGGGCCTGCACCGGCCCCGCACGCTGCTCGGGCAGCGGCTCAACGACCTGGTCAAGGACACCTACTCCGAGGTCGACGTCATCGGCCTGTGCATCCCGGCCGATGAGAAGATCGGTCCCGGCGACCAGTGGATCTATGCGCAGATCCGCGCGGTCGCGCCGAAGACCACCCTGGTCGCCATCGTCACCAAGATCGACAAGGTGCCCAAGGACCGGGTGGCCGCCCAGCTGCTGGCGGTCAGCACGTTGGTCGGTCCGGACACCGAGATCGTGCCGGTGTCGGCCACCGCGGGGGAGCAGCTCGACGTGCTCACCGACGTTCTCGTCGCCAATCTGCCGCCCGGGCCGGCTTATTACCCCGACGGCGAGCTCACCGACGAGCCCGAGGAAGTCCTGATGGCCGAGCTGATCCGCGAGGCCGCGCTGGAAGGGGTCCGCGACGAACTGCCGCACTCGCTGGCCGTCGTGATCGAGGAGATCGAAGAGCGGGAAGGCCGCGACGATCTCATCGACGTGCACGCGATCCTGTACGTCGAACGCGACAGTCAGAAGGGCATCGTGATCGGCAAGGGCGGTGAGAGGTTGCGCGAGGTGGGTACCGCCGCCCGTCTGCAGATCGAGAAGCTGCTGGGCACCAAGGTGTACCTGAGCCTACGGGTCAAGATCGCCAAGAATTGGCAGCGCGACCCGAAACAGCTTGGCCGGCTTGGGTTCTAGCGTTCAGCCCGGGATGCCGTAGACCGCGACGACGACGCTGCGGTCCAGGCTGTTGAGCGACCACACGCCCATCTGGGTGTTGGCGCAGTTGCTCATGATCGCCATGTAGTCGGGGCGGTAGTACCACTGATTCATGATCTCGATGCCGTTGATCGCCAGTGCCGGGTTGATCGCCACGGTCTGCGAGACGGTGCCCTTGTACCCGGCGGCCGCAGCCCGGGACTGCGGGGTGGAGCCATCCGAGCCCAAATCGCCGTCCAGGGCCCGGTTGTTGAGCACATCGTTGGCGTGCCATTCGGCGGCCAGCTGCAGTTGCGGATTCTTGACGACGTTGTTGGTGCAGCCCGCCTGGTGCTGGATGGTGTAGACGTTGGCGATCACGCTGTTGTTCAGCCGGATGTTGTCGGCATGGGCCGCCGGGGCGGTGAGCACCGCGCCGGCAACGACAGCCAGTACGGGAAGGGCGCGGACGCCGAGGCGGGTTGCGGACATGGTCACAGAGGTTACTGCAGCGTGGGACTCGCCCACCACGGTTCGGGTTGCTTGGTCATCCACCCGCTGATCGCCTCCAGTTCGGCGGCCAGCGAAATCAGCAACGGTTCGCTGCCTTCGGGACCCATCAACTGCACCCCGATCGGCAGTCCGTCGGAGGTGAATCCGGCCGGCACGTTGATCGACGGCCAGCCCAGCAGGTTCCACGGCCAGGTCAGCGGGCAGGCCCGGATCATCGCGCGGTCGGTGGCCAGAGCGCCGCGGTCGTCGTATTCGGCGACCAGCGGCGGGGGAAGTGCGGTGGTGGGGGCGAGCACCACGTCGGCGATGTTGAAGATCCAGCCCACCCGCCGCCGGGCCTGCGCCTCGGCGGTCCTGGCCTTGCGCAGTACGTGTTCGGACAGTAGCCGGCCCGTGCGCATATTGCTCACGGTGCGGGTATCCCAGTCGATCCCCGGCCCGAGGCGGTAGCCCCAGTCCAGGAGCCCGGAGGTGGACCGGGCCAGGAAGTCCCACGACATCTTCAGCCCGTAATCCGGATCGGCTTCGGCGACGGTGTGACCGAGCTGTTCGAGATGGGTGGCCACGTCCCGCACGGCGGCGTCGATCTCGGGATGCAGCGTGGCGCGGAAGAAGGTGAACGGGAACTTCGTCGACAGCGCGATGCGTAAGGCGCCGGGGGCCCGGCCGATGTGTTCGGTGGCCCGGATCGGCTCGGGCTGGTGCAAGTCACCGGGGGCGTTGCCGGAGGCGGCGTCAAGCACGATCGCGGCGTCGGTGACGGTGCGGGCCAGTACGCCGTTGACGGTGATGCCGTTGAACGCCTCGGGCAGCGGCCAGGTGGAGATGCGGCCGCGCTGCGGTTTGATGCCGACCAGGTGTGTCCACGCGGCCGGGATGCGCACGCTGCCTGCGCCGTCGGACCCGATGGCCGCGGTCACCAGGCCGGCGGCGACGGCCGCGGCACTGCCACCGGAGGAACCCCCCGGACTGTGCTCGCGTGACCACGGGTTTCGGGTGTGCCCGAAGCCGGGGCCGCTGGTGAACGGCCATTGACCCAGCTCGCAGGTGTTGGTCTTGCCCACGATCACCGCGCCGGCTGCCCGCAGCCGCCGAACCACTTCGGCGTCCGCGGTGGCGGCGGGCACCTGGCCGCGGGTCCCGAAGCGGGTCGGGACGCCGGCGACGTCCACGTCGTCTTTGACCGCGATCGGTACCCCGAGGAGCGGGAGTTGTTGGCCCGCAGCGCGTTTGCGGTCTGCCGCGGCGGCTTCGGCCAGTGCGCTGTCGGTCAGTACGACCCGGAAAGCGTTGAGGGTGGGCTGGCTGGCCTCGATGGCGTCCAGGGACTGGCGTACCAGTTGTTCCGATGTGGTGGCACCGCTGGCGAGGCGATAGAGCTGCTGGGTGAGGGTGCTCAATTTCGGGGTGGGAGCCATGCGGGCGGGTTGTTCCGGGGTGGGAGCCATACTGCTTTCGAGAATATCCGGCGTTGCCTGCCGGACGGTGTCGGCACGCGATGAGAGACTGTCCGGATGCGGTTGTACCGGGATCGAGCGGTGGTGCTGCGCCAGCACAAGCTCGGCGAGGCCGACCGGATCGTCACGCTGCTCACCCGCGAGCACGGTGTGGTCCGCGCTGTCGCCAAAGGGGTGCGCCGGACCCGCAGCAAGTTCGGGGCCCGGCTGGAACCGTTCGCACACATCGACGTTCAACTGCACCCTGGCCGCAACCTCGACATCGTCACCCAGGTCCAGGCCATCGACGCGTTCGCCGTCGACATCGTCAACGATTACGGCCGCTACACCTGCGCGTGCGCGGTGCTGGAAACCGCCGAACGGCTCGCAGGCGAGGAGCATGCCCCGGTTCCGGAATTGCACAGCCTGACGGTGGCGGCGCTGCGGGCCGTCGCGGCGGCCCGCCGGCCGCGGGAGCTGGTACTGGACTCCTACCTACTGCGGGCCATGGGGATCGCGGGCTGGGCCCCGGCGCTGGCCGAATGCGCGCGCTGCGCGGCGCCCGGCCCGCATCGGGCGTTCCACATCGGCGCGGGCGGCAGCGTGTGTGTGCACTGCCGGCCGTCGGGCTCGGCGACACCCGCCCAGGCGGTGCTGGACCTGATGATCGCCCTGCACGACGGGGACTGGGAGTTCGCCGAGGCGTCCACCTCATCGCAGCGCAGTCAGGCCAGCGGGCTGGTCGCCGCCCATCTGCAGTGGCACCTGGAGCGTCAGCTGCGGACGTTGCCACTGGTCGAACGGGTTTACCGGGTCGATAGCGCGGGCCTCGAACGGCGGGTGGGGGTGGTCGGGCAGGATATGGCGCATGGCAACCAAACGGGGCAAGATCACCTACCCGCAGCTGCCCCCGGCGCCTGACGACTATCCGGTCTTCCCGGACACGTCGACCTGGCCCGTACTGTTCCCGGAGCTGCCGCCGCACACCAACGGCACGTTCTCCCGCCCGCCGCAGCACCCGTCCAAGGCCGCTGCCCCGCAGATCCCCGCCGACCAGGTGCCCAACCACGTCGCGGTGGTGATGGACGGCAACGGCCGGTGGGCCACTCAGCGCGGTCTGGGCCGCACCGAGGGCCACAAGATGGGCGAGGCGGTGCTCATCGACATCACCTGCGGTGCCATCGAACTCGGCATCAAACACTTGTCCGTCTATGCCTTCTCCACCGAGAACTGGAAACGCAGCACCGAGGAGGTGCGCTTCCTGATGGGCTTCAACCGCGAGGTGGTGCGCCGGCGCCGGGAGAACCTGGACGCCATGGGTGTGAACATGCGCTGGGTGGGCTCGCGGCCCCGGATGTGGCGCAGCGTGATCAAGGAATTCGACATCGCCGAGGAGATGACGGTCGACAACGACGTCATTACCGTCAACTACTGCGTGAACTACGGCGGGCGCACCGAGATCGTGGAGGCCGCCAAGGCCATCGCGCAGGAGGCGGCCGACGGCAAGCTGAATCCGTCCCGGATCTCCGAGGCCACGCTGGCCAAGCATCTGCACCGACCGGACATCCCCGATGTGGACCTGTTCATCCGGACCTCGGGGGAGCAGCGGGCCAGTAATTTCATGATCTGGCAGGCGGCCTACGCCGAGTACGTGTTCCAGGACAAGCTGTGGCCGGACTACGACCGGCGCGATCTGTGGGCGGCGTGCGAGGAGTACGTCAATCGCAACCGTCGCTTCGGTAGAGCCTGATGAGCCTGTCCGACCGGTTGGCCGCCGTCGCCGAGGCCATCTTGCCCACCACCCACGAGGAGGACGGGTCGATCACCGTCCAGCACGACGGCACCTTCTCCTCGCTTCGGGTGGTGACGATCGCCGAGGGCCTGGACATGGTGGCGCTGACCCAGATGCTGGCCTGGGATCTGCCCCTGGACGCCGAACTTCGGGCCACCATAGGTGAGCACGCGCACCACACCCTACTGGGCACCGTGTCACTGACCGAGAAGGCGCCGGATGCCGCGGATGTGTTGCTGCGCTACAACTTTCCCGCCGCGGGCCTGACGGACGAGGCGCTCGGCACGCTGATCCTGATGGTGCTGTCCACCGGGGCGGACGTGCGCCGGGCGCTCATAACGTGACTCCCGTCATCCGGATCGTCGCGGCGGTGATTCTCGACGACCGCAACCACGTGCTGGTCGTCCGTAAACGTGGCACGACGGCGTTCATGCAGCCCGGCGGGAAGATCGAAGCGGGGGAGACGCCGGAGCAGGCGCTGCGCCGCGAGGTCCGTGAGGAACTCAATGCCGGTGTGGTGCCGGAGTCCATCCGGTCGTTGGGTCATCACGATGCGGCCGCGGCCAACGAACCCGGTCACCGGGTTGCGGCGGACCTGTTCGCCGTGCGCCTCGACGGGCCGCCGCGGCCGGGTGCGGAGATCGTCGAGATGGCCTGGGTGGACCCGCATGCGCCCGTGGATATCGAGCTCGCCCCGCTGACCCTCGGCGCGGTGCTGGACTTCGCGCGCGTCAGCTGACCGCGCAGGAGCCGCACACCCCGAAGATCTCGATGGTGTGGCTGACATCGGTGAACCCGTGTTCGGCCGCGACCTGTTCGGCCCACTCCTCGGCCGCACCGCCTTCCACCTCGACGGTCGAGCCGCACGCCCGGCACACCAGGTGATGGTGATGGTGCGCCGAACAGCGCCGGTAGACCGATTCGCCGGTGTCGGTGCGCAAGGTGTCGACCAAACCGGAGGTGGCCATCGCCTGCAAGGTCCGGTAGACGGTGGTCAGGCCGATGTTGTCGCCGCGCTGACGGAGTTCGTCGTGCAGCTCCTGGGCCGACCGGAAATCCTCGATGTTCTCCAGCAGCGCCGAGATGGCGGCCCGCTGCCGGGTGGCGCGCACGGGTGTGGTCATGCGACGTCCTCTCCGGCGTGGGTGACCGCAGCCAGCACGATCTCCGCCAGGTGCTGATCGACGAGGCGGTACATCACCTCCCGGCCGCTGCGTTCGCCGGCGACCACCCCGGCGGCCTTGAGGATGCGCAGGTGCTGGCTGACCAGGGGCTGGGGGACCTCCAGCGCGTCGACGAGTTCGTGGACGCAGCGGGCGGACTCGCGCAACTGCAGCACCAGCGCGATGCGCACCGGTGCGGCCAGCGCGCGCAGCAGGTCTCCCGCGGTGTCCAGGATCTCCCGGGCCGGCAGCTCGGCGTCCGGCGCACCGGTGTGCTCGTGCTCGAGCGCGGTAGTGGAAACGGTTTTCATTATGGTGCCAGATTACATGCAGGTCTGCGCATGTCAATGGTCCCCGGGCGGGCGCGGTGAAGCCCGATCGGTACCCTGTCAACCCGTGGCATCCATCATCGACACCGTTGCGAACCTCGCGAAACGCCGTGGCCTGGTCTTCCAATCCGGCGAGATCTACGGCGGCACGAAGTCGGCGTGGGACTACGGGCCACTGGGTGTCGAGCTCAAGGAGAACATCAAGCGGCAGTGGTGGCGGTCCGTGGTCACCGGTCGCGATGACGTCGTCGGACTGGACAGCGCGATCATCCTGCCGCGCCAGGTGTGGGTGGCCTCCGGTCACGTGGCGGTGTTCAACGACCCCCTCGTCGAATGCCTGAACTGCCACAAGCGCCACCGGCAGGATCACCTGCAGGAGGCGTACGCCCTGAAGAAGGGTGGCGAACCCGACGACGTCCCGATGACCGAGATCGTCTGCCCGGACTGCGGCACCAAAGGCCAGTGGACCGAGCCGCGCGACTTCAACATGATGCTCAAGACCTATCTCGGCCCCATCGAGAGCGAAGAGGGGCTGCACTACCTGCGCCCCGAGACCGCGCAGGGCATCTTCGTCAACTTCGCCAACGTGGTCACCACCGCGCGGCGCAAGCCGCCGTTCGGCATCGGCCAGATCGGCAAGAGCTTCCGCAACGAGATCACCCCTGGCAACTTCATCTTCCGTACCCGTGAATTCGAGCAGATGGAGATGGAGTTCTTCGTCGAGCCGTCCACGGCGCCGGAGTGGCACAAGTACTGGATCGAGACCCGGCTGAAGTGGTACACCGACCTCGGTATCGACCCGGAGAATCTGCGTCTCTACGAGCATCCCAAGGAGAAGCTGTCGCATTACAGCGCCGGCACCACCGATATCGAGTACAAGTTCGGTTTCGCTGGTAACCCGTGGGGTGAGCTGGAGGGTATCGCCAACCGCACCGACCACGATTTGTCCAGCCACGCAAAGGCTTCCGGTGTCGATCTGTCGTACTACGACCAGGGCACCGACTCGCGCTACGTGCCGTACGTGATTGAACCCGCGGCCGGCCTGACCCGGTCGCTGATGGCCTTCCTGGTCGACGCGTACCACGAGGACGAGGCCCCGAACGCCAAGGGCGGCGTGGACAAGCGCACCGTGCTGCGGCTTGATCCGCGGCTGGCACCGGTCAAGGCGGCCGTACTTCCGTTGTCGCGCAACGCCGATCTGTCCCCGAAGGCGCGCGACCTGGCAGCCGAGCTGCGCCAGTCCTGGAACATCGAATTCGACGACGCGGGCGCGATCGGCAGGCGCTACCGCCGCCAGGACGAGATCGGCACCCCGTTCTGCATCACCGTGGACTTCGATTCGCTGGAGGACCACGCCGTCACCATCCGCGAGCGCGACGCGATGACGCAGGAGCGGGTGGCCATCGCGGAGGTGTCGAACTACCTCGCGGTCCGGCTCAAGGGCGCCTAGCCACCGGCCGTGAATTACTGCTCCGGCGGGTATTGCTGCTCAATTACTATTTGAGCAAGGTACCGAAAGGGGCGGTGATCAACGTTCTGGGAGCATTTCTTTCGACGTGGGACAGTGCCCGCGCCACGCTGGGCGCCGGGGCGCCGGTAGATGGGGCGGGATTCGATTCCAGCGGTCGGCTCGAGGAATCGCGGCAGACCGTCTCGGCCGCCATGCCCGGGGCGAGTTGGACCGGCTCCGCGGCGCAGACGTATTCGGACCACAACCAGCACCTGGCCGCGACGTTGGCCCGGCTCGCCGAACTCGACAGGCGGCTGGGGGCCGAGGTCGATCGGTCCGCGGCGGTGGTGGCCGCCGGCCGCCGCGAACTCGATTCGGTCAAGCAGTGGGTGCTCAGCGTCGCCGCCAGTGTGCCGCCGAACGCGGCAGGTGAGCGCGCTCTGCTTCCGGCGGTGTCCAAAGGTGCCGCCGAGGTCGCCGACATCGTGTCGCGATCGAACAACGACATGTTCGGTATCGCCGCCCGGATCCGCGCGATCGGTACCGAGTATCGAGCACTCCGCAGTGGAGACGCTTAACGCAACGCCGTCGGCACCTCGCCGCCGAGCAGCTCGATGAGGGTGGCCAGCAGGCCGTCGAGTTCGACACCCACCGCCGCGATCGCCGGATTCCCGTAGCTGCCGAACAACAGGCTGGGCTGGTCGACCGCCAGCACCGTGCCGTCGGGTCCGGCGTAGAGCAAGGTCCGCAGCGGTGCGTGCAGCATGACCCCGGGATCGTGGCGGTACATGCGTTCGGCGATGGTGTGATTGCCCATCAGATATTCGGTGGCGGGCCACTTCGACCCGGAGCCCGTCATCGAAAGCGCTACATCGAAGCTGGCGTACCGGACAAACCCGTGCGGGGCTTGCACCTTCATCTCGGCGAGCACCTCGTCCCAGTTGGCGAGCTTCGCGAACGCGGCGAGATCGACTGCAGGAGCGAGGTCTTCGTAGCGGGTGCGGGCTTGCTCGTACCCGTCGGGCAGCGCCACCAGCAGGCGGCGGTTCAGGTGCTCGACGGCGGTGCTGGCCCGGCTCATCGCGCAATCTCCAGGACCACCCGGAAACGGGCCTTGCCTGACATCATCCGCTCGTAGGCCTGCGGCGCGTCCTCGAACGGCATCACCTCGGTCATCGGCGCGATGTCGTGGGCGACCGCGAACGCCAGGTTGTCCTCGTTCTCGATGGCGGAGCCGGTGAGGCTGCCGACCACACTGCGGCTGCCGAAGATCAGGTCGACGGTGTTCACCGAGATCGGATCGGGTGCGGCGCCGACGACCACCAGCTGCCCGCGCGGTCGCAGCCCGCTCACTAGCGGGCCCATCGACCCACCACTGGCCGCGGTGGCGACGATGGCGGCGGCCCCGCCGAGGGCGGTCAATGCCGCGCCGGGGTCTTCGGCAGCGCTGTCGATGTAGAAGTCTGCGCCCAATTGCTTTGCCAGGTCGGCCTTTTCGGATCCCCGGGCGATCGCCGCGACCCGATAGCCCAGCGCCTTGGCATATTGCACGCCAAGGTGCCCCAGTCCGCCGAGCCCCTGGATCCCCACCAGCGCACCCGGTGCGGCGTTCGCGCCACGCAAGGCATTGAAGGTGGTCACACCGGCGCACAGCAGGGGAGCGGCCAGGTCGGCGTCGATTCCGTCGGGTATCCGCACCAGCCCGGTGGCACGCGCGTAGACCATCTCGGCATATCCACCGTCGGTGCTGGTGCCGGGTGTCGGTTGATCGAGACAGTTGACGAAATCGCCACGCCGACAGAATTCGCACTCGTTGCACTGTCCACCCAGGAACCCGATGCCGACCCGGTCTCCCGGCACCCACGCGTGTACGCCGGCACCGACGGCGTCCACCACGCCGACGATTTCGTGACCGGGGACCACCGGCTGGGCGGGGTCGGGTCGCTGCCCTTCGACGGCGAGTACGTCGCTGTGGCAGACGCCGCAGCTGAGCACCCGCACCCGGACCTGGCCGTAGCCGGGCGGCACCACTTCGCGTTCGGTGAGCGTGAACTCGCGTTGACCGGTGACCTGAAAGGCCCGATAAGTCGCCATGTTCGGGTACTCCTACGCGACCGGGAACAGCGGGGCGTGCACCTGACGGCTGAGGTCGTCGGCGAGCACTTCGGCCACGCCCGAGTCGATGCCCGCGACGATCTGGCGGGCGACATCGGCCGGATCGTTCTTCGGCACATCCAGATCGGCCGTCATGTCGGTGTCGGTGTAGCCCAGATAGGCCCCGATGACGTTGGTGCCCTGCTCGTTGAGCTCCAGGCGCAGCGAGTTCGTCGCCGACCACAGCGCCGCTTT
The DNA here is from genome assembly GCF_054404835.1 of Mycobacterium sp. BMJ-28. Lineage (NCBI taxonomy): Bacteria > Bacillati > Actinomycetota > Actinomycetes > Mycobacteriales > Mycobacteriaceae > Mycobacterium > Mycobacterium sp. BMJ-28. Next base: position 2,288,891 of record NZ_CM136783.1, read on the forward strand.
GGAGACGCCGTAGGAGCCGTAACCGGGCAGCCAGGACAGCACCGACGCGATGTTGACCACGGTGCCCTGGCGGCCCGCGAGCAGTGGGGCGAAGGCCCGGGTCACCCGCAGTGCGCCATAGAGATTGGTGTCCAGGACGGACCGGACGTCATCGAGGTCGTCGCTCAACAGCGACTTGCCTCCGAGCACCCCGGCGTTGTTGACCACGATGGTGGCGTCGGCGGCCAGTTCCGCCAGCTTTGCCACCGATTCGCCGTCGGTGACGTCGGCCTGGACGACCACCACGCGCGGGTCCTTGGAGGCGCCCGTTCGTCGGCTGGTCGAATACACCTTGGCCGCACCGGCCTCCAGTAAGGCGGTGACGATCGCCTTGCCCAGTCCCTGCTGCCCGCCGGTCACCAGCGCGGTCGCCCCGGCTACCTGTGTTCCTGTCATGGTCGTCTCCCTTGCTCGTTGTCTGCGCCTTGTGCCCGGAGTCAACGTAACAGTGCTGGGTTTGTATTTCCAACCTAGGTAGAATATGACGATGCGCACCGATTCGTGGATCGACAACCCCTGTCCGATCGCCCGCACCATGTCCGTGCTCGGGCAGCGCTGGGCGATCCTGATCATTCGCGAAGCCCTGCTGGGCCGCACTCGCTTCTCCGAGTTCAAGGAGCAACTGGGCGTCGCCTCCGACGTGCTCAGTGCACGGCTGTCCGAGCTGGTCGCCGCCGGAGTACTCGAGGTGGTGGACTACCAGAAGCCCGGTGACCGGACCCGCAGCCAGTACGTGCTCACCGAGGCGGGGCACGACCTGATTCCGGTGCTGGCCGCCCTCGGCCAGTGGGGTCACCGTCATCTGGCCCGGGACTACAGCAGCGCCTACCAGTTCGTCGAAACCGGCACCGGCCAGCCCGTCGGCATCGCGTTCCGCCGCCGCGACGGGGGCGATGTTCCGCCGGCAGAGGTGGCGCTGGTGGCGCCGGGCGGTTAGAACCGCCCGCCGCCCCCACCGAACGAACCGCCGGAGCTGCCCGACCCGCCGAACGATGTCGGGCTCCAGCCACCGCCCACACTGCCGCCCAGCCCGCCGCGCAGGGCCCCGGACAAGATGTTGCCGATGATGATGCCGCCCAGCACGGCACCCGAATTCGAGCTGCCGCCGCCGTAGCCGCTGTAGTGCCGCGCGGCCGCGGCGACATCCTGGTTGGCCAGCATCTGGGCCTGGGCGGCCAGCGTGGCCGCCCCGTTGGCGTATTGGATGGCGCCCGACAGGTCGGTCGCCTGTCGGTCCTGGGCGGCCTGCAATTGGCGGACCGCCTCGGCCAGCTTGGTCCGCGCCTCGGGGCCGATGCTGCCGCGCCGGGTGTCGATGAAATCCGATACCCCGCGCACCCTCGACTGCGCGCTGAACAAGGACTGCTCGTAGGCCCGGCGCAGCCGTTCGGCGGTTTCACGCTCCTCGGTGACCGTGGCCAACAGGCGGTCCAGGTCGGCGTCGGCGGCACTGAGATCGGTGAACGCGCCGAGCGGATCGGCGGTGCCGCTGCTCTGCGCGGCAGATACGGCCTTGACCGCGGTGTCGCGGGCCGCGCCCAGTGCGGCGGCCTGGGCCAGGTTGCCCTGGGCCAGTTGAGTGCCCGCGGCGTTGATGCCGTTCTGGATGTCGGCGATCGCGGCGGGCAGCGCGGCGATGGCCCGGTTGATATCGGTGGCGGCGCTGTCGACGGCATCCAGCAGGGTACGGGCCTGCCCCAAGGCCGACTCCGCGGCGCGCACCGAGTCGACCAGGCCGGCCTGGCTGCCTGCGGGGCGGGCCACCAGGGTGCGCGCATTGGTGATGTTCTGATCGGCGAACGCCACACGCTGCTTCGCGGTTTCGACATTGCCCGCCACCGAGGCCAGTGCGGCGTCGGCGAACTGCTGGTGCAGTCCAGCCAGCGTCTGCTCGGACGGCGCAATCCGGGCGGTGAGCTCAACCATCTGCTGGGTCAGGGTGTCCAGCCGCGCCGGTGCGTTGATCACCAGATCGCGCAGCTGGGCGAACGCCTCGCGCTGCGCCTCGAGTGCGTGGTCGGCCTTCGCGGCGGCCACCACCACCCTGGTCAGCAGATCGCGGCGCTGCGCGGGAGTCTCGGGCACCGTGTCGTCGAGTATCTGGCGCACGTTGAACGCTTGTCCCAGCGTCGTTTTCGCGGCGTCGACCGCGGTGACGAACGGCGCGGTGTCCTTCTCGCCGAATTCCTCGATCGCCAGTGTCAATTCGTTCTCGCTGGTGCGTACCGCATTGTCGACTTCCACCACCAGGGAGCGGGACAGGTCATCGAGGGTGTCCAGCGGCACCGAGGCCAGGGCGCCGGGATCGGTCGGGTCGACGTGCTGAGCGGCCGCGAGATCGGCCTCGCGGCGCTTGCGTTTACGCCGGCGCTGCCACAACACCAGGATCAGCACCGCCAGCACGATCACCGCCAGGATGGCGACCAACCCGACCCAGTTCATCTCCGCATCCGACGACGACGGCGTCGAGGAGGCGTTCGTGTTGAGTCCCTCGGCGGCGCTGATGGCGGCCCGGGCCCAGTCCCCGTTGTGCAAAGCGGGTTCGATCTCGTTGCGGCGCAAGGTGTTGGCCTCGGAATTGCTGGCGGCCACGCCACCGGCCAGGAAGGCGTAGGCCCGGTCGGTGACCGCGACGGCCAGTAGCGCGTCGTAGGTGCCCAGGTCACTGGCCGCCAGCGTGGCCCGCGCCCACGGTTCGGCCTCCTGACCGGAGAAGGTGTCGACGTAGACCACCCACAGCCGGACATGCCGGTCGTTGTAGAGCTTGTCGATCGCCTGGCTGACGTTGCTCTCGTCGGCTCCGGTGAGCGCGTTTGCGCTGTCGACGATTTGGCTGGACAGCCGCAACGGCGGCTCGGCCCTCGCCGCGGGTGCCGCCAGCAGAGCGACGGACAATACCGCGAGGATCACGCTGGGCAGGCGGGCGAGGCGCATGTCCGCAAATCTAGCTGGCAGACTGTCCGCCAGTGGGCACCGTGACCGATACCTATGACGACTTCGACAGGCAGCGCCTGGTGATCGAAGCGCCCAAGGGTGCCGCCATGCCGGGAACCGGTACCGAGCACCGCACCGATTTCGCCAGGGACCGGGCCCGGGTCTTGCACTGTGCGGCGTTGCGCAGGCTGGCCGACAAGACCCAAGTCGTCGGTCCACGCCAGGGCGACACCCCGCGCACCCGCCTGACGCATTCGCTGGAGGTGGCTCAGATAGGCCGCGGGATGGCTGTCGGGCTTGGCTGTGACCCGGACCTGGTCGACCTGGCCGGACTCGCCCACGACATCGGCCATCCGCCGTACGGGCACAACGGCGAACGCGCGCTCAACGAGATAGTCAAGGCCTTCGGCGGGTTCGAGGGCAATGCCCAGAACTTCCGCATCCTGACCCGGCTGGAGCCCAAAATTCTTGGCGCCGACGGCCGTTCCGCTGGCCTGAACCTGACCCGCGCCGCGCTGGACGCGGTGATGAAATATCCGTGGTACCGCGAGGGCGAACGCAAGAAATTCGGCTTCTACGACGACGATGCCGACGCCGCGACGTGGATGCGCGACGGCGCGCCGTTCGAGCAGACCTGCCTGGAAGCCCAGGTGATGGACTGGGCCGACGACGTCGCCTACTCCGTGCACGACGTCGAGGACGGCGTCATCTCGGGCCGCATCGACCTGCGCGTGCTCGCCGATGACGACGCCGCCGACGGGCTGGCCCGGTTGGGCGCCGCGGCGTTCCCGACGGTGAGCCACGATGACCTGCTGGCGGCGGCCCGGCGGCTCTCGGAGATGCCGGTGGTGGCGGCGGTGGGCAAGTTCGACGGCACCGTCGCAGCCTCGGTTTCCCTCAAGCAGATGACCAGTGAACTGGTCGGCCGGTTCGCCAACGCCGCGATCACCCAGACCCGGGCGGTGGCCGGCGACGGGCCGCTGCGCCGTTACGACACCGAGCTCGCGGTTCCGGCGCTGGTGCGCGCCGAGGTGGCGGTGCTCAAGATGCTGGCCCTGCAATTCATCATGTCCGATCATCGGCACCTGCAGATCCAGGCCGACCAGCGCACCTTGATCGAAGAGATCGCGCTGGTGCTGTGGGCGCAGGCGCCCAGCAGTCTGGACGCGCAGTTCGCGCCGGAGTTCGCCGCCGCGGGTGACGACGGATCCCGGCTGCGGGTGGTGATCGATCAGATCGCCTCCTACACCGAGAGCCGGTTGGAACGCGTCTATGACGCGCGCTCACGCAGGCCGTTGTGACTGGCCTCTAGACTGACGCGATGGCTTCGGGGCGTATTCCAGATCGCGATATCGCGGCCATTCGCGAACGCGTTCGCATCGAGGAAGTCGTCGGCGACTATGTGCAGTTGCGCCGCGCCGGGGTGGACTCGCTGAAGGGCCTGTGCCCGTTCCACGACGAGAAGTCACCGTCGTTCCACGTGCGGCCCAACCACGGCCACTTCCACTGCTTCGGCTGCGGCGAGGGCGGTGACGTCTATGCCTTTCTGCAGAAGATCGAGCACGTCACCTTCGTCGAAGCCATCGAGCTGCTGGCCGACAAGGTGGGCTACACCGTCACCTACACCGGTTCGTCGACCACGAATGTGCAGCGCGACCGCGGCAGCCGCAGCCGGCTGATCGCCGCCAACGCCGCCGCCCAGGAGTTCTACGCCCAGGCGCTGCAGTCCGAGGAGGCCGCGCCGGCGCGGCAGTACCTGATCGAGCGCAACTTCGACGCCGAGGCGGCCGCCAGGTTCGGTTGCGGTTTCGCCCCGTCGGGCTGGGACACCCTGACCAAGCATCTGCTGCGCAAGGGATTTGAGTTCAAGGAGCTGGAGGGCGCCGGGCTGAGCCGCGAAGGCAAACGCGGCCCGATGGACCGGTTCCACCGCCGGCTGCTGTGGCCCATCCGAGTGTCCTCCGGTGAGACCATCGGCTTCGGCGCGCGACGGCTGTTCGACGACGATCACATGGAAGCCAAGTACGTCAACACCCCGGAAACGGTGCTGTACAAGAAATCCAACGTGCTGTTCGGGCTGGATCTGGCCAAGCGCGACATCGCCAAGGGGCACCAGGCCGTGGTGGTCGAGGGCTACACCGACGTGATGGCGATGCACCTGGCCGGGGTGACCACCGCGGTGGCCGCGTGTGGCACCGCGTTCGGCGACGAGCACCTCTCGATGCTGCGCCGACTCATGATGGACGACAACTTCTTTCGCGGTGAGCTCATCTACGTGTTCGACGGTGACGCGGCCGGCCGGGCCGCCGCGGTGAAGGCGTTCGAGGGGGAGCAGAACCTCGCCGGGCAGTCCTTCGTGGCCGTGGCCGCCGATGGGATGGACCCGTGCGATCTGAGGCTGCGCTCCGGCGACGGCGCGTTGCGCGATCTGGTGGCCCGCCGGTCCCCGCTGTTCGAGTTCGCCATCCGCACGGCGCTCACCGATCACAACCTGGAGAGCGCCGAGGGCCGGGTGGCGGCGTTGCGCCGCTGCGTGCCGATGGTGGCCGGAATCAAGGACCCCACGCTGCGCGACGAGTACGCGCGTCAGCTGACCGGCTGGGTGGGCTGGGACAACGTCGCCCAGGTGCTGGCCCGGGTCCGTGAGGAGGCCGGGCGAAAAGGACCCAAGAAGGGTGCGCCACGGGACGCCGGCCGGGCGCGCGCTGCCGCCGAACCGGCCCGGCCGCGCCCCACGGTCACTCGTCCGGACCCGCGCGACCCGACCCTGCGCCCGCAGCGCGAGGCGCTCAAGTCGGCGCTGCAGTACCCGGGGCTGGCCGGTCCCGTCTTCGACTCACTGACCGCCGAGAGCTTCACCCATCCCGGATATGCGTCGGTGCGGGCGGCCATCGCCGCGGCCGGCGGGATGTCGGCCGGGCTGTCCGGGGGACAGTGGATCGAGGCGGTCCGTGATCTGGTGGACTCCCCGGAGGCGGCGAACCTGGTCAACGAACTCGGGGTGGAAGCCATCCGGATCGAGGACGACGAGAGACTGGTCCGCTACGTCTCCGGTGTGCTCGCCCGCCTGCAGGAGGTGTCGGTCGGACGGCAGATCGCCGAGGTCAAGTCCAAGTTGCAGCGGATGTCACCGGTGGACCACAGCGACGAATACCACGCGTTGTTCGGCGATCTGGTGGCCATGGAGACCTATCGCCGCAGCCTGCTGGAGCAGGCCAGCGGTGATGACATGACTGCGTGACCCCACCTCGCACGCTATGGTGGGGCGTGCGACGTGCCATCAGAAAGGCATCCCGGTGAACACTTCAGCTCGACGTCTGGTCCTGGTGGGCGCGTTCGCGGTGGTGGCTGCGGCCGCACCGGTGCTGGCCCTCTCGGCCGCGGGCCCGCAGAGTTCGGTGCAGGCACAGCCCGCATGCCTGGCGTGGTTCGGCAACAAAGAGGACGGCAAGTGCCTGTCCTATTCGAACTCCGGTGGCGGCGGCGGTGCCGGTTTCAGTAGCCCGGGCATCTCGGTGGGCAGCAACGGCATCCAGTCGGGCCCGCTCCTGCCCGGTCAGACCTGGAACGTCCCGCTCAACTAGCGCCGCCGGCCGTTGGACGCCGCGGACTCATCGTCCACCGGCGCCAGCACCGTCGTCTCGGCGTCGATCGCCGTCAGGTTCACCAATGCCGGATCGGGGGACACCCGATCGGCCAGCTTGCGCCGCCCAGCGTCCAGCACGGCCTTGGTGGCCGGATTCTCGGTGACCGCGCGGTACGTGCCGGCGATCTGTTCGAAGCGGTGCCGGCCGGCTTTCGCGCCCAGCACGTAGCCGACTCCCAGCACGAAGACGAACCGGAACACGTGCACTCCCTCCCCGGGTCAAGCAGAACGCTCACCATCCTGCCTCACGTGCCTGTGTGCTCGCCGACGGGCGTGCGGAAAACGCTCTGACATGCCGATTCGGGTCGGATGGCCAACATGCGCTAAAGTCTGTTTTCGGTTCAATCCCCTGTAGCTCAATTGGCAGAGCTTCCGACTGTTAATCGGACGGTTCTTGGTTCGAGTCCAAGCGGGGGAGCTTTCATTCCGGTCCGTAAGCTCGCACCCATGCGGCTTTCGCGGATGATCCCCCTGCTGTCCACGATCACGCTGATCGCAGCATCCTGTGGCTGGAGCCCGCCGAACGCGGGGCCGTCGACCTCCACCGAATGCAAGGCCGAGGACACCCCGACCGCCGAGACGGTGTCCACCGCGGTGCAGGCGCTTGGCGGTCGCTGGCACGAAACCTCGAACGGGCACACCGGCGACTGCCGGCTGCACTGGGTGGTGGTGGGAACCGGCGACACCGCCCAGGACGCGGCGGTCCAGGTGCTGTTCTTCGACCGCAATTCGCCGCTGGGTCCGCCGACGCCCCGGCCGCGGCCCTACACCACCGTTGTGCCGTTGGGGGACAAGACCGCAACCGTGCAGTATCAGTGGCGCCAGGGGGCGGACAAACCGTGCTGCCCGACCGGTATCGGCCAGGTGCGCTTCCAGATCGGCGACGACGGCAAGCTCAAGGCGCTGGATCCGATCCCGAACCCGTAGCGCGCCGAGATTGCGGTTATCGGGCTCCGCACTCGAACTTCTGCGCAGTAACCGCAATCTCGCGTCAGCCGCGGCGGGCCTTCTGTCGGTACAACTCGATCAACCCCTCCTCGACGCGCCGCAGCGGCTGATCGGACTTGGTGGCCTGGCACATCACGATGGCGCCTTCGACGGCCGCGATGGTGACGGTGGCCAGTTGCCCGGAGTCGCCCACTGACAATCCGGCCGCCTGGAGGTGGCCGGTCAGGCGCTGTTCCCAGTCGGTGAACACGGCCCCGGCGGTATCGGCCGCAGCCGGTGCCTCCGAGCGTCCGAGGGCCGCGGCCATGATGGGGCAGCCCGCGGTGAAATCGGTGGCTTCCAGCGCGGCGATCCAGCCGGCGACGAAGCGCCGGATCACCGTCGCCGGGTCGCCGTCACGGGCCAGTCGGTCGATCACCGAGCCGGTGACCCGGCCGGCCGTGGCGGTGGCATCGGCGATCAGTTCGGCCTTGCCGCCCGGAAAGTTCAGATAGAGCGAACGACGGGCCGTCCCGCTCACCTCCAACAGCAGCGCGAGGCCGGTACCTGCGACGCCGTTGCGGCGGATGAGGTCGACGGCACCGGCGATGAGCCGATCGCGGGCTTGCATACGCGTGCTTCCTGCCTGGGGTTGTTGCGGTGTACCAGTCAGTCTACTAACGTCTCACGCCACGTGTAGACCATTTGGTCTAAGGGGCGTAGGGGGATGTAGTGGCTCATGGGGACAGCAGGTTGTTCGGCCGGTTCAGCCGATTCTGCGCGCGCTACGCGTGGTTCGTCATCGGCTTCTGGGTGGTGCTGGTCGGTGCGCTGAACCTGGCCATTCCGCAGCTGGAACGCACCGTCGCCGAGCATTCGGCCCCGTTCATACCGAGCAATATCGAAGCAGCGCAAACACTTCGGCACATGTCGCACGAATTCGGGGTACCGTCCTCGTCCGCCATCGGCAGCGTGCTGCTGGTGAACGAGAACGGTATCGGCGCTCCCGACGAGCGGGCGTATCACGACCTGGTGGCCGCGCTACGCGCCGATACCGATGACGTGGCCTATGTGCTGGACAGCTACAGCATCGACACCCTGCGCAGCATCGCGCTGAGCCCGGACGGCAAGGCGATCAATCTGGTGGTCGCCGCCACCGGCGACGTCGGGTCGACCAAGGCCCACGCCAACACCGTCAACATCCGCAAGACCATCGACGCGCTGGCCAAGCCCGCGGGGCTGCAGATGTACTACACCGGGCCCTCGCCCACGCTGGCCGACCTGTTCAGCGCGATGGATTTCTCGCTGCTGATCATCACCGGTGTCTCGGTGTTGCTGATCACTCTGGTGCTGCTCGCGGTGTACCGCTCGCCGGTCACCGCACTGATCCCGCTGCTGACCATCGGGGTGGGGCTCGGCGTGGCCCGTCCGGTGGTGTCCCTGCTGGGCGCACACGGCGTGCTGACGGTCTCCAACTTCACCATTGCGCTGATGACGGCGATGCTGCTCGGTGCGGCGACCGACTACGCAATCTTCATCCTGGCCGGCTACCACGAGGGCAGGCGCGGCGGTTTGTCCGTGCCCGACGCGCTCGGCGGCGCCGGGCAGAAGGTGTCCGGGATTCTCATCGCCTCGATGCTCACCATCGCCGCGGCGGCCACCGCGATGGCGTTCACGCAGCTCGGCATGTTCCGGGCCGCGGGTCCGCCGATCGCGATCGCGATCGTGCTCGCCCTGGCCATTTCCATGACGCTGCCGTACGCGCTGCTGTCGATTCTGGGCCGCCGCGGTTTCGCCGAGCCGCGCCGGCTCAATGAACGGCGGTGGCGGCGGATCGGCACGACGATGATCCGGCGTTCGGGTGCGCTGTCCGCCGCATCGCTGGTGCTGCTGCTGGCGGCCGCGTCGGTGCTGCTGACCTTCCGGGTGAATTTCGATGAGAACGCCATGCAGCTGGACCGCACCCAGAGCGCCGTGGGCTACGAAAAGGCTTACGCCCATTGGGGTGTCAACGAGGTGGCGCCGGAGTACCTGATCGTCTCGGGGGACCACGATATGCGCAACACCAACGATCTGGCCGCGCTGGACCGGGTCGCCGGGCGCATTGCCGGGATGCCGGAGGTGGCCTACGTCCGCTCCATGACCAGGCCCTCGGGCAGCCAGCTGGAACAGACCACCGTCGGCTATCAGGCCGGGATCGTCGCCGGCCGGCTCGGCGACGCCAGGGACCGGATCGGCACGGCCGCCCCCGATCTGCAGCGGCTGGCCGCCGGCACCACCACCCTGCGCGACGGAGCGACCGCTGCCGACGCGCAACTGCCCCAACTGGTTTCGGGGATCAAGTCGGTGACCGCGCTGGCGCATCAGGTGCTCGGCGGATATCAGGAGGCCAGTACCGCGCTGCACACCGTCACCGACGGCCGGGTCGATCTACCCGCGGCGCTCGCCGATCTGAACGCCTCGGTGGGCCTGCTGGACATGGGCCTGCAGGCGATGTCGGACAACGCCCAGATCGCCGACGGCGGCCGGGTGGTCAGTTCGGCACTGGGTTCGGCGCTGACGCCGCAGCCCGGACCGGACTGCCTGGTCAATCCGGTGTGCATGCGAGCCCGAAGCAGCCTGGCCGACCTGGATGCGGTCTCCGACGGAGCCGTCACCCGCACGTTGCGCCAGGTGCAGATCATGTCCGCCGTGCCACAGTTGACGGTCGACAAGGTGCGGGCCGCCCAACCCGGCATCAAGAACGCGCTGGCCCGGCTGCAGACGCTGGCGGCCATGCTGCCCGGCGGTTCGCCGGCGGCCGCCAACGCCCAGCTCGCCGAATTGGTGCGCGGCGCGGACCGCCTCGACGACGGCATCAGCCGGCTCGCGGCCGGGCTGAACCAGGTCAAGGGCGGCGTCGACCAGGTGGTCGGGCTCACCGGGCAGCTCACCGACGGACTCACCCAGGCCTCGGACTATCTGGCGGCACTGTCCGCGCACACCTCGACGGGGGCCGGTGCCGGCTTCTACCTGCCCGCACAAGGGTTGTCCGACAAGGCGTTCCAGGATGGACAGAAGCTGCTGTTCGCTCCCGACGGCAAGACCGCACGGATGCTGGTGGTGTGGCGGATCAACCCGTACAGCGACGGCGCGCTGAACGCCAGTCGCGAGCTGGCGCCCGCCGCGACCGAGGCCGCGCACGGAACATCGCTGCAGAGTGCACATTTCGGCACCACCGGACTTGCCTCGCTGTCGGCGGACATGCGTGACCAGGTGTGGCGGGACTTCGCCGTATACGGTGTCGTCGCGGTCCTCGGCGTGCTGCTGGTGCTGATGGTGTTGTTGCGCAGCGTCGCCGCACCGGTGTTCATGGTGGCCGTCGTCGTGTTGTCGTTCGGCGCCGCGTCCGGGATCAGCGTACTGGTGTGGCAGCACCTCATCGGGGTGGACGTCGACTGGTCGGTGTTCCCGGTGTCGTTCATGGCGCTGATCGCCGTCGGCGCCGACTACAGCATGCTGTTCGCCGCACGCATCCGGGAGGAGTCCGCGGACGGCATGATCCGCGGCATCATGCGCGGCTTCGGCAGCACCGGCAGCGTGATCACCACCGCCGGAATCGTCTTCGCGCTCACCATGTTCGCCCTGATGAGCGGCCGGGTGATCAACCTGTTGCAGATCGGGTTCACCGTCGGGGTCGGTCTGCTCATCGACATCACCCTGGTGCGCACCGTCCTGGTGCCGGCCGCCATGTCACTGATCGGCGACCGAATCTGGTGGCCGAGTAGGCCCCGGCGCGGCTGACCTACTTCGGCTCGATGGTGCCGGAGCTGATGGCGTCCTTCTCCTCATGCTCATCGGCGTCCGGGATGTGTTCGGGATGCAGCATTTCGGCGTACCGCAGCTGCTCGGGAATCCCGAAGCCGTCCACCAGGAGTTCGGCGTGCGGCCGCAGCTTGCGGCAGCGGTCGTTGATGGCCCGGGTGACTGCTTTGGCGCGTTCGGTGGACAGGAACCGGTGCTCGACGAACCAGGCCTTGTCGTCCTCGATGATGCTCAGCGCGTACAGGTCGCAGACCAGGTTCAGGATCTCGCGGGCGTCCTCGTCTTCGCAGGAGTCGACGCCGGCCACGAAGGCCTCCAGTACGACCCGGTCGATATGGGCGATCGCGGCGTGCAGCACGTGATCCTGGACCGAGTTGAACGCCTCGAATGCGCTCATCTCCTTGGCCTTGCCCTGCAACCGGCGTGCGACGGTGGACAGGATGTACTCCTCCCGGTCCTCGAACATCTTGACCTGGGTGCCGCGGTTGAAGAGGCTGCCCTCCTCCTCGTTGTCCTGCCGGGTGTCCAGGATGGTCTGCATGATCGTCTCGGCCGCAGTGCGTTTCATCACCCGCTCGCCGGCGAAGTTCGCCGCGAAGCGCACCCACTCCACCGGGCTCATGCCTTTGATGTCGTCGGCGTAGGCGGTCAGCAGCTCCTTGGCCACCAGCTGGGTCAGCACGTGATTGTCACCCTCGAACGTGGTGAACACGTCGATGTCACCGCGTAGTGCGATCAGCCGGTTCTCGGCCAGGTAGCCCGCACCGCCGCAGGCTTCCCGCGCCTCCTGGATCGCGCGGCTGGCATGCCAGGTGTTGGCGGCCTTCAGGCCGGCGGCGCGGGCCTCCACCTCGCGCTGCTCCTCGGCGTCCGGGAAGTCCGAGGACTGGATCTCGTGCAGCTTGGCGACCAGCTCGTTCTGGGCGAACTGCAGCGCATAGGACCGCGCGATCAGTGGGAACAGCCGGCGTTGATGCACCAGATAGTCCATGATGAGCACTTCGTCGTCGGCATCGGGAGCGCTGAACTGCTTGCGTTGCAACGCATACCGGGTCGCGATATCCAGCGCCACCCGGCCCGCGGCGGCCGCGCTGCCACCGACGGTGACCCGGCCCCGGATCAGGGTGCCCAGCATGGTGAAGAAGCGCCGGCCGGGGTTCTCGATGGGCGAGGAGTAGGTGCCGTCCTCGGCGACGTCGGCGTACTTGTTGAGCAGGTTCTCCCGGGGGATGCGGACGTGGTCGAACTGGATGCGGCCGTTGTCCACGCCGGGCAGGCCACCCTTGTAGTGACAGTCCGAGGTGGTGATGCCGGGCAGGTCGTTGCCCTGCTCATCGCGCAGCGGCACCACGAAGCAGTGCACGCCGTGGCCCTCACCCTGGGTGATCAGCTGCGCGAAAACCGCAGCCACTCGGGCGGTTTGCGCCGCGCCGCCGATGTAGTCCTTGCGCGCTGTCCGGGTGGGGGAGTCGATGACGAACTCCTGGGTGGCGGGGTCGTAGGTGGCTGTGGTCTCCAGGGCCTGCACGTCGCTGCCGTGGCCGGTCTCGGTCATCGCGAAGCAACCGACCAGATCCAGGTTGATGATCTTGCGGACGTAGGCCTTGTGATGGCGCTCGGTGCCCAGATTCTCGATCGCCCCGCCGAACAGGCCCCACTGCACACCGGCCTTGACCATCAGCGACAGGTCACTCATCGCCAGCATCTCGATCCGGGTGACGGCGGCCCCGACGTCACCGGTGCCGCCGTGCTCCTTGCGGAAGCCGTCCTCGGCGGCGCCCGCGGCCGCCATGATGTTCATCTGCTCGGCGACCTTGGTGCGCGCGATGACGGTGTTGGGTGTGTAGTGCGGCCGGAAGACCTCGCCGGACAGCTCGCTGCGTACGGCGTTCTTCACGTCGCGCCAGCGACCGTCGAGGGTGTTGCGCAGGTGTTCGGCAGTGGTGGTCATACCCGAACTTAACCCGTGGACGCGGTCTGCAAACGTGACTCTGGCAACGCAGGTTTACCTGATTTCGCCGGGGTCACATTCGCAGCGTTCAATGACAGCCATGGCCGAGGTGGAATTACCCCACAACAGCGATCACACGCATTCCGACGTCAGCGGCGGCTGGCTGCGCGCGGCAACGTTCGGTGCGATGGACGGTTTGGTCAGCAACACGGCGCTGATCGCAGGCGTCGCGGCCGGAGCCAGCGCGCAGGCCGTCGTGCTCTCGGGCGTGGCCGGGCTGCTGGCCGGGGCGTTCTCGATGGCCCTGGGCGAGTACACGTCGGTGACCACGGCCAATGAGCAGATCGACTCCGAGGTCAAGGTCGAGCGCCGGTCCTTCGAGCTGAACCCGCACGCGGAGAAGGCCGAACTGGTCGGGATGTTCGAGAACATGGGGCTCAGTCGGGACACCGCGGAGCGTGCCACCGACGAACTGCACGGCGACGAGACCAAGGCCATCAACTTCCACCTCATCCAGGAGCTCGGTGTCGACCCGTCGGAGAAACCGTCTCCCCGGGTGGCGGCCGCGTCGTCGTTCGTGATGTTCGCGGTCGGCGCGATCATCCCGTTGATCCCGTACCTGCTCGGGTTCGGGTCGCTCGCGCTGGGACTGGCCTGCGGCGGGGTGGGCCTGCTGATCGCGGGTGGGTTGGCGGCGTTCGTCACGAAGCAGCCGGTGTGGTTCGGGTCGTTGCGCCAGTTGACGTTTGGGGCCATCGCGATCGGCGCCACCTATATCGTGGGCTCCCTCATCGGGGTTGCTATCAGTTAGCTGTGGTTACCTGTTCGGTGTGAAGCTACCGGCCGTGCTGCTGATGACGATGCTGGTATCGGCGGGATGTTCCGCCGCGCCGGCACCGACCTCGCAGCTGGCGTTCCTGGGCAAGGTCGAACTGGCGCACGGCCTGCTGTTCGCCGACACCACCGTCGGCGGGCTGTCCGGCATCACCTACGATGCCGGCCGCGACCAGTACTACGTGATCAGCGACGACAGGTCCGAGCGGAACCCGGCCCGGTTCTACACCATGAGCATCGCGCTGTCGGACGGCAACCTGGCCCGTGTCGACCTGCGCGCGGCGACCTCGCTGCTCGACACCGACGGCAGGCCGTTCGCGCCGCGGTCGGCCACCGCGGTGCCACCCGATCCGGAGGGCATCGCCTTCGACCCCCGCCGCCGGCAGCTGTACTGGTCCAGCGAGGGTGAGCGGATCGTCAAACCGGACACCGCACCGGTGCTGCTGGATCCGTGGGTCCGCACGGCCGGGCTCGATGGCTCGTTCCGCGGCCAGTTCGCGCTGCCGCCGGAGTTGCACATGTCCACCGGCGACGCCGGACCCCGGAAGAACCAGGCCCTGGAGGGGCTGACGCTGGCACCGGACGGACAGTCGTTGTGGGCCGGGATGGAGGCGCCCGGTTTCAACGACGGTCCGCTGCCGTCGGCCGAGCAGGGCGCGCTGACCCGGATCACCCGGCTGGATCCCGAAACCCGGCAACCGGCGGCGCAGTACGCCTATCCGCTGGACGCGGTCAGTTCCGGCGACGGCGGCGGCAACGGGCTCTCCGACCTGGTGGCGCTGGACGGCGGCGATTTCCTGGTCGTCGAGCGCGGCCACGGCACCAGGACCTCGGTGCGGGTTTTCCGGGCGAGTATCGCCGGCGCCGACGACATCCTGGGCCGGCCGTCCTCGGCGAACGCGGTTCCCATGCACAAGACGTTGGTGGCCGACCTCTCGGCGACGGTGCACTCGGTGGACAACGTCGAGGGAATCACGCTGGGCCCCAAGCTGTCCGACGGCAGGCAATCGGTGGTGATGGTGACCGACGACAACTTCTCACCCGATCAGGTGACCCAGTTGCTCGCGTTCGCGTGGTGAGGCTCAGCTGTCCGAACCGACGGTGAGCGCTTCGGCCTCCTGGAGGGCGTCCTCCTCGGCGTCGATCCCTATTCGTGTGTGGGGGATTGGCGCGCGACATCGAGCAGGTCGCGCAGGACGGCGACGGCACCGGTCAGGGTGGCGCGCGCGTCGTCGTCGAGACGTTCCAGATACGGATCGATTGCCGCGGCCCGGTCCAGGCGGACCCGCGCCAGGGCGTCCCTGCCCTCGTCGGTGATGCTGATCAGCACCGCCCGGGCATCCACCGGGTCGGCGATCCTGGACACCATGCCGGCGTCTTCCAGGCGGCGCACCTGGGTGGTCATCGTCGGCTGCGAACAGTGGTCCAGGGCGGCCAGGTCCGAGATCCGGGCGGTGCCCTGATCCTCGATCGTCGAGAGCAGCCGCGCCTGGGCGAAGGGCAGCTGGATGCGGACCCGCTGATTGGCCAGCCGGTTCAGCCGGGCCACCACCGAGAGCAGGTCGGCGCCCAGCGCGGTCGTCGTGGTCATGTCCCCATGGTTACATAGAATCACTATGTAGATTGCACCGACGTGCCGTGCGGACCGTCACAGTGCAGCGCGGCGACTTAATCGTTGCGCCTGGCAGAATCGTGAAATGCCCGCTACCGGCCCCACCTCCATCCCACGGCGGGCCGGATCGTTGCAGCCGAACGAGCTCGCCCAGGCCGCTGTGATGGCGGCCCTGTGCGCGGCCATCGCCATCATCGCCGTCGTCGTCCCGTTCGCGGCCGGGCTGTCCGTGCTCGGCACCGTGCCGATGGGACTGCTCGCCTACCGATACCGGATGAAGGTGCTGATCGCCGCGGCGGTCGCCGGTGCCACCATCGCCTTCCTGATCGCCGGGATGGGCGGGCTGATGACCGTGCTGAACTGCGCCTACATCGGTGGACTGACCGGCGCGGTGAAACGGCGCGGGCGCGGCCTGACCACCGCCATGCTGGTGTCGGTGATCGCCGGCGCTGTGTTCGCCGTGTTTGTGGTCGGCGCGCTGGCCGTCGCGTCGCGACTGCGGCAGCTGGTGTTCGACGCGATGACCGCCAACGTGGAGGGCAGCGCCAGGATCCTCGGCCACATCCCCGGCATGGAGGACATCGCACCGCGGCTCACCGAGCTGTTCGCCACCGCGCTACGGTTCTGGCCCCTGCTCATCGGCGCCTACGGGGTGTTCACGATCATGACGGTCAGCCTGATCGGTTGGTGGGCGCTGTCCCGGGTGCTCACCCGGCTGGCCGGCGTCCCCGACGTGCACAAGCTCGACGTACCGGCCTCGGCCGAGGCCGGCTCCGTCGCCCCGGTGCCGTTGCGGCTGCGCGATGTGGTGTTCCGCTATCCGGACACCGAACGCGATGCGCTGGGCCCGGTGTCGCTGACCGTGCAGATGGGCGAACACGTCGCGATCACCGGGGCCAACGGATCGGGCAAGACCACCCTCATGCTGGTGCTCGCCGGCCGGGAGCCGACCGCCGGGACGGTCGAGCGTCCGGGTGCCGTCGGGCTCGGTGCGCCGGGTGGTACCGCGGTGATCATGCAGCACCCCGAGAGTCAGGTGCTGGGCACCCGCGTCGCCGACGACGTGGTGTGGGGGCTGCCGGTCGGCACCGCGATCGACGTGCCCAAGCTGCTCGCCGAGGTCGGCCTGGACGGTCTGGCCGAACGCGACACCGGTGGGCTGTCCGGCGGTGAATTACAGCGGCTGGCGGTGGCCGCTGCCCTGGCCCGCGAACCCGCACTGATGATCGCCGACGAGATCACCAGCATGGTCGACCAGCGTGGCCGCGACGGCCTGATGTCGGTGCTGTCCGGGCTGACCGGCCACCACCGGATGTCCCTGGTGCACATCACCCACTACAACGAGGAAGCCGAGGCCGCCGACCGCGCCGTCAACCTGGCCGGTGGATCGGAAATGGTGCAAGCGGCGACGGTGCCTGCCGGCCGGACCGCCGCCCGCAGCGACACCCCGGTGCTGGAACTACGCGGGGTCGGGCATCGGTATGCCGCCGGAACTCCATGGGAGACAAGCGCACTGGACAATATCGACCTGGTGGTGAACGAGGGCGACGGGGTGCTGATCCACGGGCTCAACGGGTCGGGCAAGTCGACGTTGGCCTGGATCATGGCCGGGTTGACGCTGCCCACCTTCGGCAGCTGCCTGCTCGACGGTCGTCCGGTGTCCGATCAGGTCGGTGCGGTCGCGCTGTCCTTCCAGGCGGCTCGGCTGCAGCTGATGCGCAGCCGGGTGGACCGCGAGATCGCCTCGGCCGCCGGTTTTTCCGCGCGCGACCACACCCGGGTGGTGGCCGCGCTGGCCACCGTCGGGTTGGAGGCCGCCCTTGCCTCCCGCCGTATCGACCAGCTCTCCGGCGGGCAGATGCGCCGCGTGGTGCTGGCCGGCCTGCTGGCCCGGTCGCCGCGGGCCATCATCCTCGATGAGCCACTGGCCGGACTGGATGCCGCCAGCTCCCGCGGCCTGTTGCGCCTGTTGGAGCAGCTGCGCCGGGACGGTCTCACCGTCGTGGTGATCTCGCATGACTTCGACGGCCTCGAAGAGCTTTGTCCACGCACGCTGCATCTGCGCGACGGCCAACTGGTGCCGGCCACCTCGAGTGCCGCCGGTGGTGTCGCGTGAGCGCGCCGCGCCGGCCCGTCGTGCTGCTGCGGCCGGTCCCCGGGGACTCGGCCATCCACCGGCTGTGGGCCGGAACAAAACTCATCGCCGTCGCCGCGCTCGGGGTGCTGTTGACGTTCTACCCGGGGTGGCTGCCGATCGGCTTCGTCGCCGTCGTGGTCCTGGTCACCGCGGCGCTGGCCCGCATCCCACGCGGTGCGCTGCCCTCCATCCCGAGCTGGTTATGGCTGATCGTCGCGTTCGGTGGGGTGACCGCGTCGTTCGCCGCGGGCTCGCCGTTGGTGACCGTCGCCGGAACGGAATTCGGCCTGGGTGGGCTGCTGAACTTTCTGCGAATCTCGGCGGTGGCGCTGGTGCTGCTGGGTCTGGGCGCGCTGGTGTCGTGGACCACCAACGTCGCCGAGATCGCCCCGGCCGTGTCGACGCTCGGCCGGCCGTTGCGCGTTTTCCGGCTGCCGATCGACGACTGGGCCGTGACCCTGGCGCTGGCGTTGCGCGCATTCCCCATGCTGATGGACGAATTCAGCGTGCTGTACGCCGCCCGCCGGCTGCGGCCACGGGAGCGGCCGCAGTCGCGCCGGGCCCGGCGCAAACAACTGGCGGCCGAACTGGTCGACCTACTGGCCACCGCCGTGACGGTGGCCCTGCGCCGCGCCGACGAGATGGGCGATGCCATCACCGCGCGCGGTGGGGCGGGCCAGATCTCGGCGTATCCGTCGCGGCCGCGCGCGGCCGACTATGTCGCGTTGGCGACGATCGCGACGGTGTGCGGGGTGGCCGGTTATCTGGAGGCCTGCACCTTCCTGGCCACCAGCTAGCGCCGAAATCACCGCGACGCGGCGGCGTTCGCGGCGTGCTGGGCCTGTGCCAGCGCCGCCGGTACGGCGAGGCGCCCCAGGAACATCTCGTCGAAGTAGGGCCGCAGCGCCTGATAGCCGGCGGCGAACCCGGCACCGCCGGGAGCGGGGATCTGCGGGCCGCGCAGCACCGAGAAGAACGGCGTGACATCGACCCCCTGGCGGCGCCAGTACGCGAAGTACACCGGCTGGGCGGCCGGCACGGCCGGGATCGCCGCCCCGTCGGCACCCAAGAAGGCGTTGCCCGCCCGGCCACCCATCCAGGCCAGCACCTGGCGGACCGCCTCCGGATGCCGGGTGGCCGAGTTGGCTGCGGCCGCAATGCCGTTGGTGACGCTGACCCGTCCGGCCGGCCCGCTGGGCAGCATCGCGACACCCCACCGGAACGTCGCCTGCTTGGCGATGGCGGCCAAGTTGTAGGTCCCGGACTGGAAAAGGGCCATCCGGCCGCCGAGGAACTGATTGCGGGAGAAGTCACCGTTGCCATTGGTGTCGGCCGCCGACGGTGCGACGTGGTCGGAATTGATCAAACCGACCAGGTAGTGGAACGCGTCGGCCGCCTGCTCGTTGGCAAAGCTGAATCGGTCACCGTCGGCGAAGTTTCCGCCGGCCGACCCGATGTAGTTGAGGTAGATGCCCTGCATGTCGTTGGCGGCGTTGTAGCCCCACTGCCGGATCCGTTGCGGATCGAATGCCGCGGCACCGGGATGCTTCCCGTTCTCGTCGACGGTGAGCCGGGCCAGCAGCGGGCGCAGGGTGTCATCGTGGCCGGGAGACCAGCGCAGGTCGCCCAGGTCGGCCGGGTCCACGCCGGCGGCCCGCAGCAGGTCGGCGTTGTAGTACAGCGCGATGCCCGCGTCGGTCAGTTGCGGTACCGCCCAGAGCGTTCCGTTGCGGGTGAACTGCGCGACGACGGACGGATCCCAGTCGGGAGACGCGTCCGCCGGCAGCAGCCGGCCGTTGTCGGCGTAGCCGGCCAGGTACGCGTTGGACATCCAGAAGATGTCGTCGGCACCACCGCCGGCGACATCGGTGCGCAACGTGTCGAAGTAGTTCGCGTAGGCCACGACGTTGACCCGCACCTCGATATCGGGATGGGCGCGGCCGAATTCGGCGAACGACTGCCGGTAGGCCGCGGCGGCTTGCTCGTCCCAGAGCCGCATGGTGACGACGGTCTTTCCGGAGTCCGGGGCGCGGCCCAGCAGCAGTGCCGCGACGAGCAGCAGTGCACCGGCGACGGCAAGGCCGACGGCCACCCGGGTGGAGAACCGTGTCCTCATTTGAGCCCCGTCACCACGATGGAGCGGATCAGGTGCCGGCCCAGCACGACGAACAGCACGAGCAGCGGCACGATCGCCACCGTCGTCGCGGCCATCACCACCGTCCACTGCGCGTCGAAGCGGGACTGCAGGCCCGCCGTCGCGACCGTCAGCACCTGCCAGCGCGGCCCGCTGGTGATCACCAACGGCCACATGAAGTTGTTCCACTGCGATACGACGGTGATCATCGCCAGCGTCGCCAGGATCGGCTTGCTGGCCGGCACCACCACGTGCACCAGGACATCGAGAGTGTTCGCGCCGTCCAGCCGCGCGGCGTGGATCAGGTCGGCGGGGATGGCGCGGAAGTGCTCGCGCAGCAGGAAGATCGCGTACGGCGAACCGAACAGGAACGGCAGCACCAGTGCCCAGAACGTATTGCGCAGCCCGGCTTCGGCCATCATCAGATACAGCGGGACGACGGTGACGGTGCCGGGCACCATCAGGGTGGCCAGATACAACCAGAACAGCGCGTCGCGGCCCCGGAAGTCCAGCCGCGCGAATGCGTATGCGGCCAGCACCGAGAAGGTCAGCTGTCCCAGCAATACGGTCGCGGTCACCAGCGCGGTGACCACCAGCGCACGACCGAACCCGGCATCACCGAGGGTGGCGTAGTTGGCCAACGTCGGTGGGGCCGGCACGGACAGCGGGGTACCGGTGTTGAACTGCTGTGCCGAGGTGAACGATGTCATGAGCCCCAGCAGGAACGGTGTCAGGGTGATCACCGCCCCCGCCGTCAGGCCCAGGTAGATCAGTGCGTTACGTGAGGTCATAGCTGACCCGGCGGCGGAAGTACAGGTGCTGGGCCACGGTGAGGCCGACCAGCAGGACGAACAGGATGGCGGCCATCACCGCGGCCCGTCCCACGCTGGCGGCGCCGAACGCCTCGGCGTAGATACGGTGCGCGACAAGGTCGGTGCGACCCTGCGGTCCGCCACCGGTCAGCGCGTACACGGTGTCGAACACCTGGGCCGCGCTCACCACACCCGTCACCGACACGAAATAGAGCGTGGGCCGCAGCATCGGCAGGGTGATGTGCCGGAACCGCTGCCAGTCGGTGGCGCCATCGGTGCGGGCCGCGTCGTGCACGTCACGCGGAATCGCCAGGTTGCCGGCCAGGAAGAACAACGACACGTAGCCGACGTTGGTCCACACCGTCACCGCCGAGACCACCGGCAGGGCCAGACCCGGGTCGGTCAGCCATTCGATGTGGCGACCGGTGGCGGTGCTCAGCGCGCCGTCGGTGGGGGACAGGATCCAGCGCCACAGCACGGCGATCGCAAGCGGCGAGCAGATCCACGGCAGCACATACAGGGTCCGCAGGAAGCCGGTGCCGGGCAGTCCGCGTGCCAGCATCGCGCCGGCCGCCAGGCCCAGCACGGTCTGCACCGGCACCACCATCGCGATGAACGCCACCGTCACCAACAACGAGGTCCCGAAGGTCGGGTCGGTCAGCACCGAATGCCAATTATCCAGTCCGGCAAAGCGGATGGGTCCGAGCAGATCCCAGCGGTACAACGTCAGCCAGGCCACCACCAGCATCGGCAGTAGCAGGAAGGTGACTACGCCGAACAGGCTGGGTGCCACCAGGGCGTAGCCCAGCACGGCGGCGCGTGGCGGCCTTCGCATCAATCGATGGCCGCCTCGATCAGCTCCCGGGTGAGAGCGCGCGCGGCGCTGATCGGTTCGGTCGACCGCTCGAGTTTGGAGCCCAGCAGCGCACCGTCGTAGAGCAACTGGATCCGCCGGGCCACGGCGGCCGACCGGGTGACCCCGGCCTGCTCCAGCAGGGCGGCCAGGGTGGCGCGCAACCATTCACGGTGTGCGCGCACCGGTTCCAGTTCGACGCCGGGGTATTCGGTGGCGGCGTTGGCGTACAGGCAGCCACGGAAATCGCGCCGGGTGGCCGCGCCGGAGGCCAGTTCGAAGAAGGTCAGGATGCGACGCACCGGGTCGTCGACGGCGGCGACGGCCCTGGCCCAGCGGTTGCGATCAGCGTGATCCAAATCGGTCAGGTAGGCGATCACCAGGGCGTCCTTGGAGCCGTAGCTGCTGTACAGGCTGGCCTTTGCCACACCGGCCTCGCGCAGGATCTGGTCGATGCCCACGGCGCGAATGCCCTGCTTGGCGAACAGTTCGGCGGCCGTATCGAGCAGTCGCTGCGCCGGCCCGACGGCGCCGCCCGGCGCTGTGCGGGCCGGTGTGGAGGCTGCCCGAATCGTGCTCATGGCGTCAGCCTAACCCGAACGCCTACATAGACAGACCTGTCTGTCTATGACAGCGTCGGTGCTGTTCCCTTCCCGCGATGCCGAGGACGCCCCGTGACCCTGTACCTGTACGAAATCACCTCAGATGCCGACGACACCGCCGCCGTGGGGCAGCTGCTCAAGGCGCTCGATACCGAGATCGCGCGCGGGGGAGGCGAATTGATCGAAGCGCAGGTCACCGCGCAGAGTCGGCGCATCTTCGCCATCGCCGAGTTCTCCGCCGATCCCGCCGCCCTGGACGGCGCGCAGCTGGCCGCGGCGACCGTCGCCGGCCCGCACCAGGTCCGGCTGGTCGGCGCCGATCTGGCCGAGGTGAAGGCCGTTCGGCCGCAGGCCGGCTACCTGGTCGAGTGGGATCTGCCGGCCGACCTGGACATGGATTCCTACCTGGCCCGCAAGAAGGCCAACGCACCGCGCTATGCCGACGTGCCCGAGGTGCAGTTCCTGCGCACCTACGTTCGCGAGGACATGGACAAGTGCCTGTGCTTCTACGACGCCCCCGACGAAGCCGCGGTGCGCCGGGCGCGCGACGCGGTCAGCACCCCGATCGATCGGCTGTACGGACTGGACGGACAGATCCGATGACCGTGGCGCTCGCCGGATCCGAACTGGGCCGGGTGAGTGCGGGAATCGCCGCTCGCGCCGCCGATCTCGACGAGCAACGCAGCGACGTCCGCATCGACCTCGCCGAACTCGGCCGCGCCGGACTGCTGGATCTGGACCTGCCGGCCATGGTGCGGGTGATCGACGAGGTCTCGGCGCACAGCCTGGCGGTGGGTTTCTCGACGTGGGCCCAGCACATGACCATCCGGTATCTGCGCGCGTCGGAACGCGATTTCGGCGAGCAGCTCAGCACCCTGGCCGCGGCGCAGCGGGCCGGTGTCACCGCAATGGCCTCCGGGCTCAAGCAGGTGGCAGGGCTCGGACCGGTGCCCGTCACCGCCGAGTCCGACGGTGCCGATCTGCTCATCAGCGGTCCGATCCGGTGGGCTTCCAACGTCTTTGCCGGTGCGCTCATCGTGCTGCCGGCCCGCATCGGCAACCACACCGTCGTGGTGGCGGTCGACGCCGGCGCCGACGGAGTGACGGTCAACCCGGCACCGGCATTGACCGCACTGGGCGCGACGGGCTCGACGTCGCTGCGCCTGGACCGAGTCCGGGTGCCCCGGCACCGGGTGCTGGCAACCGATCTCGCCTCGTTCGTGGGCGGTATCCGTCCCGCGTTCCTGTTGCTGCAGACCGCGTTCTGCGTCGGGGTCACCGGTGCCGCGCTCACCGGTGCGACATCGGCCCACATCGGCCCGCTGGCCCGGTTCGGCGCGGAGCTCGACGATGCAGGTCGGCGCGCGGGTGATGTCCGGGAACGTCTGTACCGGTGGGCGGCGTCCCCGGCCGCCGCGTCGGCGGCCGAACTCATCCGGCTGCGGCTGGACGCCGCGGCGCTGGCCGTCGACGCCACCCGGCTGGAACTCGCCCTCACCGGCGGCGCCGGATACACCCTGGGCAGCGCCGCCAATCGCAGATTCCGGGAAGCCGCCTTCCTGCCCGTGCAATCACCATCGGAAGGACAACTGCGGTGGGAACTCACACGCTACGAATAACGAACGGCACCAAGCATTTCGGCGCCGCCACCGCCCTGGCCGATATCGACCTGCCGATCTCCACCGGCGAATTCCTGGCGGTGCTGGGCCGCAGCGGCAGCGGCAAGTCCACCTTGTTGCGGATCTGCGCCCGCCTGGAGACGTTGAGCGCGGGCACCCTGACCTGGTCCGGTGACGGCACCCGCCCGCGCACCGGAGTGGTCTTCCAGCAGCCGCTGCTGATGCCGTGGTTGACGGTGTCGGGCAACGTCGCCTTCGCCCGCCGATTCGCGGCGCAGCGAGCCGGATTCGATGCCGATCACGCCGCCGAGCTACTCACCCGGTTCGGCCTGGACCATCTGGCCGACCGGTACCCCGACCAACTGTCGGGGGGACAGGCTCAGCGGGTGGCCATCCTGCGGGCGGCCGCGACCCGGCCGCAGCTGCTGCTCCTCGACGAGCCGTTCAGTGCACTGGACCCGGCGACGCGTGCCGATCTGGTCGGCTGGCTACGCGATGTGACGCGCACATTGCGCTCCACCGTGGTGCTGGTCACCCACGACGTCGATGAGGCGCTGGCGTTGGCGCAGCGCATCGTGCTGCTCGATGCGGGACGGATCCGTGCGGACTGGACCGTGGACAGCGATGTCGCGCCCACCCGCAGTGAGATTCTCGATCGGTACCGCACCGACGCGGTGGAACTGCGGTGACGGTGCTGACGCGGCGCTCCCTGCTGGTGGGAGCGGCCGGACTGACCGCTGCGGGCGGGGTGTTCGGGATCGGCGGGCTGGCGCGCAGCGCCGTGACCTCCCCGGCGGGCGGCACCGGGCCGCTGCGGGTGGGTTACCTGCCCATCACCGACGCGGCGCCACTGCTGGTCGCGCACAGTGCCGGCCTGATGGACACCGGCCGGCCGGTGCTGTTCCGCAGTTGGGCCGCGCTGGCGGAGGCATTCATCACCCGCCAGGTCGACATCGTGCACCTGCTCATGCCGATGGCCGTGCAGCTGCGTTACACGCTCGGCGCCGGGGTGCGGGTGCTGGGTTGGAATCACACCAACGGATCGGCGCTGACGGTCGCTCCGCACGTCCGGGATATCGGCGAGCTGGCCGGCACCCAGGTGGCCATCCCGTTCTGGTGGTCCATTCACAACATCGTCCTGCAGCAACTGCTTCGGGCGCACGGCTTGCGACCGGTATTGCGGCGCAGCGCTTCCCGGACCGACCGGACCGTGGAGCTGATCGTCATGAGTCCCTCGGACATGGTGCCGGCCCTGGCCAACGGCACGCTGGGTGGCTACGTGGTGGCCGACCCGTTCAACGCGATGGCACAGATCAAGAAGATCGGCCACATCCACACCTTCCTCGGTGACGTGTGGCGTGATCACGCCTGCTGCGCACTGGTCACCCGGGATGACGTGATCGCCGGCCGGCCGCAGGCCGTCCAGTCGGTGGCCGATGCCGTGGTCGGCGCGCAGTTGCGGATCGACGCCGACCGGGCTGCCGCCGCTACCGCACTGACGGCAGGCAAGTACCTGCCGCAGCCGACGCCGGCCATCGCATTGGCGCTGACCTATCCGAAACCGCCGTACCCGCTGGCACATCCGGAGTGGCAGCCCCAGCGCCTGGGCTTTCAGCCGTTTCCGTATCCGAGCTTCACCCGCCGGCTCGCCGAGGCCATGCACGACACCGTCGTCGACGGTGACCGCCGGTTCCTGGACCGGCTCGACCCGGCCGCCGTGCACACCGATCTCGTCGAGGACCGGTTCATCCGGCAGGCACTGACCGCCCACGGCGGACCGGGTGCCTTCGGTCAGGCCGCCGAGCTCACCCGAACCGAACAGGTGCAACCGATATGACATTGACCACTTCGTCTCCTGCCCAACGTGTTTCGGTGTGGTCCGGCCGGCTGGCCCCGCCGGTCGTCGCCATCGTCGTCACCATCGCGCTGTGGTGGCTGGCAACCACGGTGCTCAGCGGACCCGGTTCGCTGCTGCGCCAGACGGCGCCGCAACGGGTGCTGCCTGCCCTTGCCGGCCTGATCGAGCGGGGTGTGCTGCTCGGCGATCTGGGAGTGAGCCTGTGGCGGTTGGTGATCGGGCTGGCCGTGGCCGCCGTGATCGGGACACCGCTGGGCTTGCTGATCGGGTTGTCCGGGGTCGCCGAGCGCGCGGGCGGGCCGATCATCGCCTTCCTGCGGATGATCTCCCCGTTGTCCTGGACACCCATTGCGCTGGCCGTGTTCGGCATCGGTAACCAGCCGGTGATCTTCCTCATCGCCGTCGCCGCGGTGTGGCCGGTGCTGCTGAACACCGCGGCCGGGGTACGTGCCGTGGACTCCGGGCTGCTCAATGTGGCGCGCTCCTTCCACGCCACCCGAACCGAGCTGCTGGTCGCGGTGGTCCTGCCGGCGATCCGGTCCCACGTGCAGACCGGGATCCGGCTGGCGCTCGGTGTGGCGTGGATCGTTCTGGTGCCCGCCGAGATGCTCGGCGTGCGATCGGGGCTGGGCTATCAGATCCTCAACGCCCGCGACCAGCTGGCCTACGACCAGGTGGTCGCGGTGATCCTGGTGATCGGCTTGCTCGGCTACGCACTCGACACCGTCGCGCGCTGGCTGCTCGGCCCGGTGCGCCGCAACTGAAATTCGGTGGCCGGCTTCGCTACGGTAGGAAACCGTGACCGCTCGAAGCGTCGACCCTGATTTCCTGGCGTTGCCCCGGCACGCGCTGGCCGAGGCCGCCCTGTCGGCCGCCCGCGCCGCCGGTGCCGGGTACGCCGACCTGCGCATCCATCGCATCACCACCGAGGAGATCGCACTGCGCGACGGTGAGCTGGAATCTTCGGTGGTGACCCGGGACGTTGGGCTTGCGGTACGGGTCATCGTGGACGGGACGTGGGGTTTCGCCTCACACGCCGAGCTGGATCCCGCGACCGCGGCCGACACCGCGCGCCGGGCGGTGCGGGTCGCCACCACCCTCGCGCCGCTGAACGCCGAACGTATCGAGCTCGCTGACGAGCCGGTCTACGACGACGTGCAGTGGGTGTCCGACTACGCGGTCGACCCGTTCACGGTGCCCGGTGCGGACAAGATCGCGCGGCTGGCCGACTACTCGCAGCGGCTCCTGGCGGCGGACGGGGTGCACCACGTGTCTGCGCACCTGCAGGCGGTCAAGGAGCAGAGTTTCTACGCCGACAGCTTCGGCACCTCGACCACTCAGCAGCGGGTGCGGGTGCAGCCGCAGCTGGAAGCCATCACCGTGGACTCCGCGGCAGGGATGTTCGAGACGATGCGGACACTGGCGCCGCCGACGGCGCGCGGCTGGGAGGCCGTCACCGACGACAGCGTGTGGAACTGGACCGCCGAACTCGCCGAGCTGCCGTCGTTGCTGGCCGAGAAACTGAAGGCGCCCAGCGTGATCGCCGGACCGACGGATCTGGTCATCGATCCGTCCAACCTGTGGCTGACCATTCACGAATCGATTGGGCACGCCACCGAATACGACCGTGCCATCGGCTATGAGGCCGCGTACGCGGGCACCTCGTTCGCCACCCCGGACAAACTGGGCACCATGAAATACGGCTCGCCGGTGCTGAACGTGACCGCCGACCGTACCGTCGAACACGGCTTGGCCACCATCGGTTTCGACGACGAGGGCGTGCGCACCCAGAGCTGGGATCTGGTGCGCGACGGAGTCTTCGTGGGCTACCAGCTGGACCGGGTGTTCGCGCCCCGGCTGGGCATGGCCCGCTCCAACGGCTGTTCCTATGCGGATTCGCCGCATCATGTGCCGATCCAGCGGATGGCCAACGTGTCGTTGCAACCCGGCGCCGAGGATCTGAGTACCGAGGATCTGATCGCCCGGGTGCAGGACGGGATCTACATCGTCGGCGACAAATCGTGGTCGATCGACATGCAGCGCTACAACTTTCAGTTCACCGGGCAGCGGTTTTTCAAGATCACCGATGGGCGGCTGGACGGCCAGCTGCGCGATGTCGCCTACCAGGCCACCACCACCGACTTCTGGGGATCGATGGAGGCCGTCGGTGGGCCGTCCACCTGGCGTCTGGGCGGGGCGTTCAACTGCGGTAAGGCCCAGCCCGGTCAGGTGGCCGCGGTCAGCCACGGGTGTCCGTCGGCGTTGTTCCGCGGTGTGAATGTGCTGAACACCCAAGCAGAAGGGGGCCGGGCATGATCAGCCCGCAGCAGGTCATCGATGCGGTGCTGGCCGAGGCGGCGCGGCGGGGCAAGGTCGACGAGACCACCGTCATCGTGACCGACCGGTCCGATGCTTCACTGCGGTGGGCCGGAAATTCGATGACCACCAATGGCGAGTCGCGCGCCCGGACCACCACGGTGATCTCCGTGGTGCGCCGCGGTGACGACGCCCACGTCGGCTCGGTGACCTCCGCCGAGGTGGATCCGTCCGCGGTTGCCGGACTGGTGGCGGCTTCCCAGGATGCGGCCGCCTCGGCGCCTGCGGCCAGCGATGCCGCGCCCGCACTGCCGGCCGACGGTGTGCCCGCGGACTGGGATTCGGGAGTGCCGGCCACCGGTGCCGACGTGTTCGCCGATGTGGCAACGAGTTTGGTGCGTGGCTTCGGTGGCGCCGACACGTTGTACGGGTATGCGCGGCATGTGCTGGAGACGACGTTCGTCGCGACGTCGGGTGGGTTGCGCCGGCGCTACACCCAGCCGACCGGTTCGGTGGAGATCAACGCCAAGCGCGACGGTGCCAGCGCCTGGGCCGGTGTGGGTACTGCCGACTACGCCGACGTGCCGACCGACGCACTGCTGGAGGAGCTTTCGCTGCGGCTGGGCTGGGCGGCGCGCACGGTGGAGTTGCCTGCCGGTCGGTACGAGACTTTGATGCCGCCGTCCACGGTGGCCGACATGCTGATCTACCTCGGCTGGAGCATGGACGGTCGCGGCGCGCAGGAGGGCCGGACCGCATTGTCGGCACCCGGGGGAACGCGGGTGGGGGAGAAGCTCACCGACCTTCCGCTGACGCTGTACTCCGATCCGCTGGCGACCGGGCAGGAATGCCAGCCATTCGTGGCGGTGCCGAGTTCCTCGGAGCGCGCTTCGGTCTTCGACAACGGTCTGGACATCGGCAGGGTGGACTGGCTGCGCGACGGGGTCATCAACGAGCTGGCCTATCCGCGCTCGGCCGCCGCGGAATTCGGTGTCCCGGTCGCTGTTCCGGCCGGCAACCTGTTGATGACGGGTGGCACGGCATCGCTGGCGGACATGATCGCTGCCACCGAGCGCGGCCTGCTGTTGACCACGCTGTGGTACATCCGCACGGTGGACCCCGCGGTACTGCTGCTGACCGGTCTCACCCGCGACGGCGTGTACCTGATCGAGGACGGTGAGGTGCGCGCCGCCGTGAACAACTTCCGGTTCAACGAGAGCCCGCTGGACCTGTTGCGCCGGGCCACCGAGGCCGGCGTCAGTGAGCCGACGCTGCCACGCGAATGGGGCGATTGGGCCACCCGGGCGACGATGCCGGCCCTGCGGATCCCGGACTTTCACATGTCGTCGGTGAGTCAGGCGCAGTAAGCCGCTGGACGGCGGCGGCCTGGTCACCGACGCCGGCGTGGAGTCCCAAAAGCCCGGCGTGGTAGAGCTTTTCGCGGACCTGTTCTGACGGGGTCGGCAAGACTCTCAGTAAGACTGCCACCGAGACGGTGTGGAAGCTGGGTGCTCGTCCGGTCGACGCAGTGCACTCCTCTCGATGACCGATCTCCGGCGCCGACGCTGCTGGAAGCAGCCGATGGCTTCCACATTCGCGTGCATTTGTCGGCCGCCGAGGTTCGGCGCACAGATCTCCGCACCAAGCGCTGTACCCACCGCCTCCCGTGACGGGCCGGGCCGAGGCGCGTGGCGGTAGGTCTTGGACATTGCTTGCCTGCAGGTGACGACAAAGCGAATGTTGCAAATCAGGTAGTCGGGTACTCATGGCGCCGACATGACGGGTTCGTAATCTGCGGTCATTGCGGCTGGCGATCCGCGCGCCGCAGCACCCAGGGACGAGGGGATTGGCTATGAGGTTTCGAGCGCACGGTCCGAGCGGGGAAGTCATTGGGGTCACCGGGGTCAACACGGTGTCGTTCGCGTTTCTCACCACCGATGCTGTCAACGACGGTCTGCTCGGGTTCGCGGTCCGGCGCACCGACCCCGTCACGCACGAGCAGTACTTCATGGCCGGCTACAAAGTCTTCAAATCGGTGATGCCTGACCCACTGCCCACCCTGCAGGTCAGCACCTACGACCAACCCGTGCAGAGCTTCGTCTGGGACGACTTCACCACCAAGCCCGACCAGGACTACACCTACGACTTCTACCCCCTCAAGGGCCGCGCGAAGAAGCTCGACCGCAGCACCGCACCGCTGACCATCACCGTGCACACCGAACCGCTCTACACCGACACCGAACACGACGTGTTCTTCAACCGCGGCGTAGCCAGCAGCCAGGCCTACGAGCGCCGCTTCGGATCCACACCTATTGATGAACTCGACGCCGGCACCCGAGCGGAGGCGATCGCTTGGCTGACCCGTGACCTCGACGACGCCCTGCTCAACTTCATCAACCACTCCCAGGCCGGGGACCAACTGCTGGGTTGCTTCTACGAATTCGCCTATCCGCCGGCCACCGACGCCCTGCAGGCCGCGATCACCCGCGGTGTCGATGTTGCGCTGATCATCGATGAGAAAGACAACAGTGATCAGTTCCCGATCCAGGAAAACCAGGAAGAACTCACCCGCAGTGGCTTTCCGGCTGACCGGGTCGTTGCGCGTACCGCCCGCAGCAGCGACATCGCACACAACAAGTTCATGGTCCTCGTCCGCAACGGGACAGCCGAGCAGGTGTGGACAGGGTCCACCAACCTCACCCTCAGCGGCCTGGCCGGCCAAACCAACGTCGGACACTGGTTACGCAACCCCGCAGTCGCGGCCAGTTATGAGCAGTACTGGCGGCTGCTGCGCGGCGACCCGGGTGGCAAAGCTGGTGACACCAACGCCATCAAGCGCGCCGCCAACACCGCCTTCGAGATCGCAGTCGAAGACCTTTCACCGGTGCCCGCCGACTTGCACGCCCTTTCGGAGGGGACGACGCCGATCTTCTCACCACGCCCGGATGCCTCCGTACTGAAAAGCTATGCCAGCCTACTCGACCAAGCACACGAATTGGGCTGCATCACACTGGCCTTCGGGATCGGCGCCGACTTCAAAGCGCTGCTGACCGACAACACCAACCACGACGCGCTGATCTTCGCGCTGCTGGAACGCAAAGATCAACCCGACCCGCGTAGCAAAGCCCCGTTCGTCGTCATCAACGCCGCTAACAACGTGTACAAGGCGTGGGGCAGCTTCATGCGTAACCCCGTCTATCAGTGGGCCCGGGAAACCACCACCGGTGGACTGGGTTTGAGCACCCACGTGCACTACATCCACTCGAAGTTCATGCTCGTCGACCCGCTCGGCCGGGATCCGATCATCATCACCGGATCAGCCAACTTCAGCACCGCCTCCACTGCCGACAACGATGAGAACATGCTCGCCATCCGTGGCAGCTATCGTGCCGCCGACATCTACTTCACCGAATTCAACCGGCTGTTCAATCATTACTACTTCCGCAGCGTCACCGAAGCCCGCCAAGGCCAACATGACGCCGACACCGCCAGCCTGTTCCTCGACGAGACCGACGCCTGGCAACAAAAATACGCACCTGGAAAACTCAAACGCAAACGGCTCGACGTCTTCGCCCACACCTTCGTCCCGCCAACACCATAGCTATTGCCGCACAAGATCTTTCACGACCGACACGGCACTCCTACAATAGAACCTGGTGGTCGGCGCTGGCGGCGTTTCTGGTGGGCTTTCACTCTCCATCTCAGAAGGTCGTCGTCACCCTGACCTGAGCTGAGGCTGCGCCCGGCTCGCCGTGGAAGGGGGCATGACGTGCTTCCGCTCGTGGTCGAAGACCACCTCGGTGCGCACACCGGCGACTTCGCGCCGTTTGGTCAGGGAGTCGAGCACGAAGTCCCGCAGCGCCTCGGTCGTGGGCACGGCGACGTGCAGGACGATGTCTTCGGCGCCGGTGGTGATGAACACCTGCAGGGTTTCGGGCAATTGGAGCGCGAAGTTACGAAAGCCCAACACGACGTCGCGGGATTGCGGTCGGAGCTTGACGGTGATCATCGCCTGCACGGGCCGTCCCAGTGCGGCGAGGTCGACGACGTAGTGGACGCCGGCCAGGACGCCGCGCTGTCGCAATGAGCGCACCCGCTCCAGCGTGGTGGACGGTGACACGCCCAATGCTGCGGCGAGGTCGCGGTTGCTGCGCCGACCGTCT
The DNA here is from genome assembly GCF_054404835.1 of Mycobacterium sp. BMJ-28. Classification (NCBI taxonomy): domain Bacteria; kingdom Bacillati; phylum Actinomycetota; class Actinomycetes; order Mycobacteriales; family Mycobacteriaceae; genus Mycobacterium; species Mycobacterium sp. BMJ-28. The sequence goes on from NZ_CM136783.1 coordinate 2,321,132, forward strand.
GCCTGCAAGGCGGCGATGATCGCTGAATCTAATTCGTCCACGCCGCCATCGTCCCATGGTCTCCCGAATGAAATTCGGTTGTAGTGGATTGCAACCATCGGAATGCCTACCTTGGGCACCATGAGCGAACTAACGATGCCTGTTCGAGCATTTGACGAGATGAACCGTCTGCACACAAAGATTGCCGTGATCCTCGACGACAGCCTTCCCACGTGGCAGAAACTCAACGTGACAGCCTTCTTGGCCGGCGGAATCGCGGCCACCGCGCCCGAGTCGATCGGCGAACGCTATTGCGACGCCGATGGCACCGACTACGCGCCGATGTTCGGTCAGCCCGTCATGGTGTTCGGCGCGGACAAAGCGCGTCTGATGCGCACTCTCAACCGGGCAGTGGGCCGTGGGTTGTCGCCGGTGATCTTCACGTCCGCGCTGTTTAGCACCGGCCACGATGACGAGAACCGCGCCGCCGTGGCCGCGGTCTCGCGCGCCGAGTTGGACGTCGTCGGGCTAGCAGTGCGCGCTGAACGAAAGATCGTCGACAAGGTCGTTGACGGACTCAAGCTTCATGGCTGACCGCGACGTTTCCGGGCCGTCCGGAGCGGTTCAAGCCCGCTGGGCGACAAGGTTTCTGACGTCACGCAACTCTACGTCGACGACCTGCACGCACTGATCGAGACCAGCGACGTCGACGACGCTCGGGCCGCCGAACTGGCCGCTTGGTTCGCGCCGATGAGTCTGGCTGCTGGGGTGACCACGCTGCTGAGCTTCTTCGACGGCATATCCCGCGACGACGACCGCGAGCTGCTGCCTCGCATCCAAGCGCAGACGCTGATCCTCTCCAGCACGGCCGGTCTGGAAGTTCTCGGTGGCGTCGGGCTGTATTTGCGAGACCGGATCCCACGGGCGCATTTGGCCGAACTGCCCGGTGGCGACCACTTTGCCTTCGCCAGGCGGCCCGTGCTCGTCAACCTGCTCATCGAACAGGCCCTTCCCGAGCCTCACGCCGGGCAATAGTCCGACATCGCGCAGTGTGACCACGCTCACAGCGCCATCAGGAATGCTTCGATATCGAAGCGACTTGTACAGTTCGTAACTGCTTCACATTCGAAGCAAATAACCGAGGAGGAATCATGAAGGCAGTCCGGTATCACAGCTACGGCGACAGCGACGTTCTTGCATACGAGGATGCTCCGCAACCGGTTCCCGGCCCGCGTGAGGTGCTGATCGAGGTGGCCGCGACCTCGTTCAACCCGGTGGACGCCGGCATCCGCGGCGGTTATCTGGCCCAGGTGTACACCGTCAGCTTCCCGCACACCCCCGGCGTCGACGTGGCGGGAACCATCGCCGAGATCGGCGAGGGCGTGGTGGGCTGGAACGTCGGCGATGCGGTGGTGGCGTTCCTCCCGCTGGACGCTGACGGAGCCGCTGCGGAGTACGCGATCGCCCCGGCCGAATCGCTCGCTGCCGCACCGACGTCGGTTCCGCTGGCGGATGCCGCCGCGCTGCCGGAGGCCGGGTTGACGGCGTGGCAGTCCCTCTTCGAGATCGCCGGGCTCACCGATGGCCAGTCGGTTTTGATCAACGGCGCCTCGGGTGCGGTGGGCGGATACGCCATTCAGTTGGCCAAGCAGGCCGGTGCTGTGGTCACCGCGACCGCGAAGGACCGTGATGCGGATCGGCTGCGCGGCTACGGCGCGGACCGCATCGTGGACTACGTCGACTACACCCAGTCCCCACTGGTGGTCGAGGGTGCGCCGTTCGACGTGGTGCTGAACTTGGTTCCCACTTCTGACGAGCAGACCGACGCGCTGATCGGACTGGTGGCCGATGGCGGTTTCCATGTCGGCACGATGGTCTTCGGGCCGAAGGAGCCCGAGCGGGGGGTGCGGTCGCAGCGGGTGTTCGTGCGCAGTGACGCCGCGCAGCTGGCTGGGTTGGTGCGCCGGGTCGACGACGGGCAGTTGAGGGTCGAGGTCGCCCGCCGTCGCCCGCTCGCCGAGGCCGCGGCGGTGCACGCCGACTCCGACGCCGGACGCCTGCACGGCAAGACCATCCTGGTGCCGGCCGACAAGTAGCGCTCTGCCGCAACTGCATTCGAGTACCGGCCACCGTGCCGTCCCGCCGCCTCCTCCGGCGGGACGGCACGGCCCCACCCAAGGAGAAGCCACGATGAGCACCCGACAACGCGAAGCGATCGACCGTTTCTACCGGCAGTCCGAAATGCCCGGGTCCACACCTACGGAACTACGCGTGGGCTTCGCCCGAAACATGGCCCACTTCGCCGCACCCGACGGCATCACCCTGCTCCAAGTCGGCGGCAACGAGATGTTGTTCGACGACTCGGTGCGCATGGCTGCCCGTGCTGCGGCCACCCTGGACGAGGCGCGCACCGCCCAGCACATCACCACGACCGCGCAATAGCGTTTCATATCAACACGATTGGAGAAGATCATGACCAACGAGAAGCTGATCGCCGTGGTGGGAGGCACCGGATCCCAAGGCGGAGGACTGGTCCGGGCCATCCTCGACGACCCCGCACGGGAATTTCGGGTGCGGGTCCTCACCCGCAGTGCGCAGTCGGCGAAGGCCCGCGAGCTGGCCGCTGCCGGCGCCGAGGTCGTCGCAGCCGACCTCGAGGACGGGGCGAGCGTGCGGACGGCGTTCGAGGGCGCCGACGGCGCCTTCGTCGTCACCAACTACTGGGCCGAACGCTCTGCGGAAGACGAGGCCGAAACCACCAGAGCCGAAATGGAACTCAGGCAGGCTGACAACGCCGCGCTGGCCGCCAAACGGGCCGGCGTCGGGCACGTGATCTGGTCCACCCTCGAGGACACCCGCGACGTCCTCGGCTCCGACGACCAAGTCCCCACCGTCGACGAGCGCTACAAGGTGCCACACTTCGACGCCAAGGCCGAGGCGGATGCATCGTTCCGCGATTACGGTGTGCCGACGACTTTTCTGCGCACCACGTTCTTCTGGGAGGGCTTCGCCGGCGGCGTCGGCCCGATGCGAGACGGCGACGGCGCGCTGGTGCTCACCATGCCGATGGCCGATCAACCGCTGTCCGGGATCGCCGTCGCCGACATCGGCAAGACCGCGCTTGGCATCTTCAAGCGCGGCGCGGAATTCATCGGCCAGACGGTGAGCATTGCCGGCGAACACCTGACCGGCGACCAGTACGCAGCGGCGTTCAGCGAGGCTTTCGGCGAGACGGTCACCTACCGGCCAATCAGCTGGGACGACTTCCGCGCCCAGGGTTTCCCCGGAGCCGTCGAGATGGGCAACATGTTCCAGTACTACGCGCAGAACGCTGCGCGCTTCGTCGGTGATCGGGACTTGGCGGCAGTGCGCACACTCAATCCCGCACTGCAGTCATTCCGCGACTGGCTCACCCGCGCAGGTCTGGAGACACCCGCATGAGCGTCGAGGACTTCAACCGCCGCAACATCGAGGAGTTCCGCGCCAATCATGGCCGACTCGGCGGATCCTTCGAGGGCGCACCGATGTTGCTGTTGCACACCGTAGGGGTGCGCAGCGGGCAGGAGCGCGTCAGTCCGATGATGTACCTTGCCGACGGCGACCGTTATCTGGTGTTCGCCTCGGCGGCCGGGGCGAACAACAACCCGGCGTGGTACTGGAACCTGCTTCACCACCCCGATGCGAGCATCGAGGTGGGCGACGAACATCTGAACGTGCACGCCGTCGAACTCACCGGCGCCGAACGCGACGAGAAGTACGCCGAGCAGGCCCGCCGGTATCCCGGCTTCGCCGAGTACCAACGCAAGACATCGCGCACGATTCCGGTCATCGCGCTGCAACCGCGCGGACCCCACGGTGGATGACCGCATCCGTGACGCCTTGGACGCCGCCGTGCCGCCGGCGTTCTCGACAGGTTGACCCGTATTCATCTGGACCCACCCACGGCCGTGCCCGCGCGGGGGCACGGGCCGATGGATGACCTCCGCTGCCGTGGACCACGTCCTTGCGGTGTTCGGCGCGGCGCGGATCGGGCTGCCAGGCGGGTTGAGCATGATCGAAGTGCGCCACACCGATCCTCGGGCATCAGGACCCGACGGCGCCCTGACGACGCCGTGCTCACCGAGGTCGTGGCCGCGGGTCGACCCGCCGACGGTGGCAGAGGGGCTCCCGCCTTTTGCCACGCGCAGCCGCCGCCCGAAGCACCCTGACCCGCCTGTGGCCGAAGTCAGCCAGCTCGACCTAGCTCCCGATTGCGTGCGTCGATGGCCTCCTGAGAGGCGGGGATCAGCAGGTTCCCGCCCGCGTCGACCGTGCCCTGCGCGTAGCTGACGTGCGGGCGTTGCTCATGCTCGTACTGGGTGCACGCCGCTTCCAGGTCGCCGGCGTTTTCGGTCAATGCCTTGGCCAGCAGCCATGTTCCTGTCAGCGCCAGGCTGGTGCCGCGCCCGGACATCGGGGATGCACAGTGGGCCGCGTCGCCGACGAGGACGACCCGTCCCTTGTGCCACGACGGCATGTCTATCTGGCTGACAGAGTCGAAGTACAGGTCGGGGTCGTGGCGTGCGGCGTCGAGCAGCTCGGGCACCCGCCATCGGCCGTGGCCGCCGAATTCCTCGGTGAGGATGCGCTTCTGCGCATCGAGGTCCTGGTAGTCGTAGTCGATCCAGGACGATCGGAAGGTCAGCACCGCCAGCGCGACGTCACGATAGGTGACGATTCCCGCCATGTGTCCCGGGTAGTTGTAGATCGGGTTGGGGGTGTCCGTCGGGCGATGGTCCGGCAGATTCGCCAGCGCGGTGTAGAAACCCAGATGACGCACGTACTGGTGCTCGGGTCCGAAGACCATGCGGCGGGTGGCGGAGTGCAGACCGTCGGCGCCCACCACGAGGTCGTACCGGTTGCGCTCGCCGGAGGTGAAGAGGACGTCGATGCCGCGACCGTCGTCGTGCAGTTCGGCGATCGAGTCGCCAAAAGTCAACGCCACCGACGGTCCGAGCGCATTGCGCAGCACGTGCGCCAAGTCCTCGCGGGGGATCTCGGTGTCGTCGGCCGAGTCGTTGATTGCCGCGAGCGGGAGGTCGGCCACCCGCTCGCCGGTGGCGTCGACGAAGCACGTGCGCTGCGTCATGTCGACCCGACGGGCTCGGATGTCGTCGAGGATGCCCATCTCTTGGGCTACTGCCAGCGATTCGCCGCGGATGTCTATCGGGGATCCGTTGACCCGAAGATGTTGCGCGCGTTCGATGATGGTGACGTCATGCCCGCTGTTGCCTAGGGTGATGCCCGCGGACAGTCCCGCCATGCCCGCGCCACAAACCAGAATGCGCATCGGTAAGCCTCCTCGGAGATAGGATTCGTCGTGTATCTAAAGAACCGTACCCACAACACTTAGGAAACGCAATGTCTCTTAACGCTGACGCGGGTCCGCGGCGTCGCCGCGGTCCTGCGTTGGAGAACGCGTTGTTGACCGCGGCCTGGGTCGAACTCAACGAGCGCGGCTACGACGAATTCACCGTCGACGGCGTCGCCGCTCGGGCCGGCACCAGTCGCGCGGTGCTGTACCGGCGCTGGCCGGGGAAGCCGGAATTGGTGCACGCCGCGCTGATCGACGCGATGATGAAGAACCCGATCATCGTGCCGGACAATGGAAGTCTGCGCGCCGACGTACTCGACCTGTTGCGCCAGGCAAACAGTCAACGCGGTCATCTCGCGGTCACCGTCATCACCCGGCTCGGCAGTTTCTACCGCGACACCGGCATCAACTTCGCCGAACTGCGCGCCGTGCTCGAAGGTGAGCGTGGCGCCACCATGGACAAGCTCATCGCCCGTGCTGTCGCCCGAGGAGAGATCCGGCCCGATCAGATCACGGGTCGCATCGCGCAGCTACCCGTCGATCTGCTTCGCCACGACGTGCTGTTCACGCTGGCACCCCTGACCGACGAGGCCATCGAGGAGATCGTGGACGCAGTGTTCCTGCCTCTGGTCGGGCTCGGGGCAGTCGACGACGGCTAGAAGAATGCCGCCGCCATTGTCATGCCATCTCGCGGAAAGCTCACTGTCACAATCTTTCCTAGGCTGACCGAGCGGGATGTGTGAGCGTGCCCCATGGCGCGTCTAGGGCGAGCCCGCTACGCGGGAATCGTAGGAGTCGCGGTGGGCGAGCACCTCGGGCATGTGGTCTTGGGCCCAGTGCCGCATTCCGTGCGTCAACGCATACAGGGACAGACCCAACGAGGTCAGCTCGTAGGAGACCGTGACGGGAACGGTGGGCGTCACGGTCCGGGTAAGCAAGCCGTCGCGTTCCAGCGATCGCAGAGTCTGGGTGAGCATCTTCTGGCTGACCCCGGCCAACACACGAGAGATCTCCGAGTACCGCATCGGTTGCGGGACGACAGGGGAGCCGGGGTCACCAGCTGCCTCACCACCGAGCGCGCACAGGATCAGCACCACCCACTTATCGGAGATCCGGTCCAGCAGTTGGCGGCTCGGGCACACCGCCAAGAAGGCGTTGTATTCCATCTTCGCTTTCGCGCGCCTAGCGGCGGCCTTGGTCGTCACCGTTGTCACCAACCTTTCAGGATGTTACGCACCTGCAAGTGCCTACTTCCGAATAGGAAGTAGGTCTCTCATGATGGTCTAGACAGGCTGGACACACCACCCCTTCGCGAAAGGAAATAACCCATGGGCGACGCATCGACGAAGACACTGCCAGGCGCCGGTTGGACCCTCGGCGACTCGCCCGTCACCCGGTTCGGCTACGGCGCAATGCAACTGGCCGGACCGTGGGTGATGGGACCACCCGCCGACCGCGACGGCGCCGTCGCGGTCCTGCGCGCGGCAGTCGAGGCGGGCATCACGCACATCGACACCAGCGGAGCCTACGGCCCACGCATCACCAACGAGCTCATTCGGGAGGCGTTGCACCCGTACCCTGAGTCGCTGTTCATCGCGACGAAGGTCGGGGCCGACCGGGACGCTCAGGGCGGCTGGCCCACCGCACGGCGACCCGAAGACCTGCGCCGACAAGTGCACGACAACCTCGACGCCCTGGGTGTGGACGCACTCGATCTGGTCAACATGCGCATGGGCGACGCCAATGGCACACAACCTGGATCGATGGCCGAGGCCTTCGGAACTCTCGTCGATCTCCAACAGCAGGGCGTGATCCGCCACCTCGGGGTCAGCAACGTCACCGAGGAACAGCTCGCCGAGGCGCGGGCCATCGCCCCCATCGTGTGCGTGCAGAACATGTACAACCTGGCTCACCGGAACGACGACGCCCTCGTCGACCGCCTAGCCGCCGACGACATCGCCTACGTGCCGTTCTTCCCCCTCGGCGGCTTCAGCCCACTGCAGTCCCAGGCACTTTCGACCGTCGCGGCAAGGCATGAAGCCACGCCGCTGTCGATCGCGTTGGCCTGGCTGCTGCAGCGCTCACCGAACATCCTGCTCATCCCCGGCACATCCTCGACTGCCCATTTACACGAGAACATCACCGGCGCGGCATGCGTGCTCACCGACCGCGACATCGCCGATTTGAACCAGATTGGGGGATGAGCACGAACATCGAAATCCCCCAACGCTCCGGTCTGGTTGGGTCGTCTTACCGGCAGGTGATCGACGCGCGTCCGGCGTCGACGTCACGTCTGCGAGGTCACCTGCCCCCGCTTGGCGTATGGAGGCACTTCGATATCGAAACACTATGCTGGCAGCATGGCCGATTCTCTGGACCCTGCTCAGCTGCGGGCCTACTTCGCCTTGACCGAAGCGGTCAGCCTGTTGCAGTACGCCGTGCGACAGCAGCTGCAAGCCGAAGGCGGGTTGAGTTACGTGCAATTCGAGATCCTGGCCAAACTCGCCCATACCGATCAACCGTTGACCATGACCGACCTTGCCGACGGCGTGGTGTACAGCCGGTCCGGGCTGACCCATCAGGCAGGATTGCTCGAGAAGGCGGGTCTCATCACCCGCGCGACATCACCGGATGATCAGCGTGCCACCGTCGTCGATATCACCGACGAGGGTCGTGCCCGGGTTGCCAAGGTCCTGCCCGGGCACATCAGCGTCGTGCATGAGCTGCTGTTCTCTTCTCTCGATGACAACGACGTCCGCGTCCTGGGTGACATGATGGAAACCGCACGCGACCACATGCGTTCACGGCCGCCCCGCTCGGCCGTGCCACGTAGGCGCGCCGCCACCGCATAGTGTCGAACAGCTCGCCAATGGAGGACTGAAAAGCTCACCGCTGCAGAAGCGTCCGCCAAAAGTGCCTGTCGCGAAGTGCCGGATCATGATCTTGACCGGGGCACGTTCACATCGCGCGAAGGTGCATCTCGACATCTGCTGGTGCTTGTCATCAGGTGTGTGCCTGCAGCAGTCTGCTGTCGCGCCGGCCGTCCTTATCCCGTGACATCACGTCCGATGAGCTGACGGGCGACGATCCATTGCTGGAGTTCGTTGGCGCCTTCGAAGATCTCGAGGATCTTCGCGTCGCGGTACATTTCTTCGAGCCTGACCGATTCCCCCGTCTCGGCGACTCGACGCGCAAAGCCCAGAGCACCGTGGATCTGAATGGCTTCGCGCACTATGTCGTTGGCCAGTCGGGTGCCGAAGGCCTTGGCCATCGCCGCTTCGGGTTCCGCGTTGCGGTCCCCGCGATCGAGCAGGGTGGCTGCCTTTTGATACAGCGAACGGGCACATTCGATTTCGGTGGCGCGCTGAGCCATGGTGAACTGCCAGTGCTGCATAGCACCGAGCGGGGCGCCGAAGACATGCCGTGTCCGCAGCCGTTGGACCGCGAGATCCAGCGCGGCCTGGGCGACGCCGACGCCGGCGGCCCCGATACCGATGCGGCCGCGAACGAGAGCGGACAATGCGACACCGAGCCCGTCTCCCGCCGCGCCGAGCAGATTACCGCGCGGAACGCGGACGTCGGTGAAGACGATGTCGGCGGTGATCTGGCCGCGGTGCCCCATTTTCAGGTCTGGCGCACCGATTTGCACTCCCGGTGAGGACAGGTCGACCAGCAGCATTGTCGCCCGATTGCTGCCGGCGCCCGCCCGCACCAACACCGACACCCAGCCGGCGACGATGCTGTTGGTGATCCAGCGTTTGCGCCCGTTCACCACGAAGCCGTCGGGCGTCTCCTCGGCGACGGTATGCATTCGTTCGGCGGTGAGATCCGAACTGGTGTCGGGCTCGGTGGTGGCGAAGGCGAACGCGGTCTGTCCGCTGATCAACTCCGGAATCAGACGTCTGCGTAGGTCGTCACTGGCGTAGGTGAGCGTTTGGGGAACCAGAATGCACTGGCCGTCGTACACGCCCGCCATGGAGGAGGAGTGATACGCGATTTCCTCGGTGACGGTGCAGGTACCCAACATCGGGTGCTTCAGCCCGCGGCCGAATTCGGCCCCGAACGGGACGGCGAACAGGCCCTCGTCGGCGAGCCCTCGGAATGCCTCCCAGGGAAAGCTGTCGGCGGCTTCCTCGCGCTGACCGATTTCGCGCGCATGTGGTACCAGGCGTTTCGCCACGGCGGCTCTGGCTTCGCCGCGCAGTTCGATGATCTCGTCCGGCAGCCAGATGTCGTGTGTCATGCGGTCTTGGGTTCGCGGCGCCGAGGGTTGCGGCGGGTAGGTGTTGGCGGGCAAGGTGCACCTCTGCTCGATAATGGATTGACGGTCAGTAATGACTGTTAAGTATTCTCGTCAGATTCGACGTCGAGCATCCGGCGGGCCATTGAACACCAGATTTCGAGATGGGGCTCGGTCGCCGGATCACGCTCCACGATCGAGTAGGTGAGCGCTACTCCGCGCATGCTGCTGAACAGCAGGTCACGGACTTCGTCGAATGCGGGATGGCTGCTGTGGACCGGTCCGAACATGGTGGCGATGACGTGTGTGATGGCCCGCCCCAGTCGGCGTTCGGATGAGGCGAGTTCGTCCCGCAGAGCGGCGTCGGTTCGTGCCGCCGACCATAGCTCCATCGCGGCCCAGAAGTATGGCTGCTGAAAGGTGCTCCACAGCTGCGTGACTGCATGATCCACCCGCTCTGTGCCGGCGGGTTTGAGGTCCTCGGCACGGTCGAACCACCGCTCCATCTCGACGATGCGCTGATCGGCGAGGCGTTTCGCCGCGGCGACCAGCATGGCGTCGCGCGATGGGAAGTGGTGCAGCAGCCTGCCGCGGGTGACGCCGGCGCGTTCTTGGACGGCAATGGTCGTCGTTCCGCAGTATCCGCGTTCCACGAGCAGGTCGACGGCGGCATCCAGGATGACGGAACGACTGTTGGCGCTGCGGCTGGCTTGTGAGCGACGAGTCGAGGCGACAGCGGATGCCATGGTGGCAAGGTAACGCAAAGAACGGCAAGAAGCAATCAGTAGTGACTGTAAATAGGTTACGGGATGCGAGGCCGCAAGCGACCTGGTGACGCCGCGCTATCGCCGTCCGATCCAATTACCTTGTGGTGCAACGGAAGATACGGGCGCGCGGCGCGGTCACGGGCAGCTCGGGTAGGTCCTCATCACCGTGGAGACGAACACGTCCGCGACGTCGGGATCACCGTGGGACACCTTCGCGTAGTCGCGTTTCACCTGCGCGACCGATTGCCCGTTCTGGAGGCGTGCGCAGACGAGATGCGCGTCGTGAGCCGTCATCTGAGGGTCGGCGATCGCCAGATGCTGGGATCGCAAGCTGGCGATCAGCTTCTGGTCGTACGCGGCCAGTGCGGCGGGGGAGAGCCCGCCGGCGGGCGGCTCGGTTTCCGGTGGCGGCGGTGCCGGCATCGATGCCACTGCACTCGTCGACGGAATCGCCGAGGAGCTCGGAGCCGACTCCGTCGCCGAGTGGTGCTGCGTCCATCGGGCGCCGAGGATCGCTGCGCCGGCAACGATCAACAGTCCGAGGGCGACCGCCACGGAGATGGACACCCGGCGGGTAGGGCGCCGCGGTTGGTGGGTGGATGCGGCGAGCTCCGCCGCGCTGGAGGGCTCGTCGCCGTTTGGCGCGCTCATGAGACAGCAGCCTAGCCCCTTGGTCCGGGTGCGGGCAGCTCATAACGCTGAAACGAAACCAGTTGTGACGACCGGCCGAAGACGTTCGCAGTTCGGTTGGTGTAGTTGATGGTTGGGCGTGAAGCGCAGATGCCGGGTCGTACGAGCAGGGGCCCGCCCACCGACTAGGATGGCCGGATGGCGCTGACGATCGATCCTCATGTTCTGGCAGGCCTCAGCCGATACGCCCGTGCGGATGCCGTGTCTCCGCCGGTGGGTGATGTCGCCACCCGGCGAGCCAACAGCTTCGAGTTGTTCGAACGGCTTGCTCAATCCCGGCCGCCCGTGCCCGGCGTCGAACGCACCGAGTACACCACCACCGGGTATGACGGCGCCGACGTCGGATTGTCGTGGTTCACCGGCGCCGAGGCGACCGGCGCGGCCGTGGTCTACCTTCACGGCGGCGGGATGATCTTGCCGATGCTGCCGCTCTATGACCCGATCGTGCGCGGATACTCGGCAGCCAGTGGGGTGTCGATGTTACTGGTGGACTACCGCGTAGCCCCCGAACACCCGCATCCCACGCCCGTCGAGGACTGCTACGCGGGGCTGGTCTGGCTTGCCGAGCACAGCGATGAACTCGGTATCGACCCGAGCCGCATCGCGGTGATGGGTGACAGCGCCGGGGGTGGATTGGCCGCGGCCGTCGCGCTGCTGGCCCGGGATCGAGGCGGGCCGGCGCTGGCTCAGCAGATCCTGATCTATCCGATGCTCGATGATCGGACGGTCAACCCGGATCCGCAGCTGCCGCCGGACTACCTGGTGTGGAACTACGACGACAATCGCACGGGATGGGGTGCGCTACTGGGGGATTCGGCGGCTGGGGAGGGCGTCTCGCCGTATGCGGCGCCGGCGCGGGCGGTCGATCTGGCCGGCCTACCGGACACCTACCTCGATGTCGGCGACCTGGATATCTTCCGCGAGGAGAACATCGACTATGCGCGCCGGCTGATGGACGCCGGTGTGCCCACCGAACTTCACGTGCTGCCGGGGTGCCCGCATGGTTTCGAGGCGTTCGCGCCGGAGGCGCCGGTGTCTCAGCGGGTGATCGCCGAGCGGCTGCGTAGGCTGGCCAGCCTCTGACGGCGGTGCGCCGGGTGGAAAGCGTTGTCTTTCACCGCATCCCGTTCGTTGCCTGACCTCTCCGGTCGGTTCGCTGCTTGCTCGCTCCGGCACCGACCCGGGCACACTCTGGACAGCCCTACCTACTAGAAGGTAGGGTGGTTCGCATGACCACCGCTACTCCTACCGCTGAGGCGATCCTGCAGAGCGCGCGTGCGGCGATCATCACCGCGGGCTACAGCGGCTTCAGTTATGCCGACATCGCCGCGGTCGTGGGTATCCGGAAGGCAAGTGTGCATCATCACTTTCCCACTAAGGTCGACCTGGTACGGACGTTGGTGACGCAGTACCGCGCCGAGGCCGAGGCGGGTGTCGCCGAGATCGAGCGCCACGTCACCGATCCGCTTGAGCAGCTTCGTGCCTACACCGGGTACTGGGAGTCCTGCATCGGCAATCCCGAAACAAGCTATTGCCTATGCGCATTGCTCGCCACGCAAATCCCCATTCTTCCCGACGAGATCGCGTTCGAGATTCGGGCCTACTTCCGCGCGCTGTCGGCGTGGCTGACATCGGTGCTGGAACGCGGCGCGCGCCTAGGCGTCATCACTCTGATGGGTGACGCCCGATCCGAGGCCGAAGTGCTGATGGCCGCGGTGCACGGTGCCATGGCATCCGCCCGTGCCTACGGCGACCCGCAGGTGTTCGCCACAATCACCCGACCTGCTATCGACAGGCTGCGATCGCACCCGTCCGCTGCCAACAGCAACCCATAAAACCTACCTCTTAGTAGGTAGTCACAAGCGCCGAAGCCGCATAGCCGCGGCTTCGGCTGACCCGTCACGTGCGGGTCGCTCACGCCATCATTCGGCGACGACAGGAGTATGGATATGACAGGGATGATCGACGACGTTCGCGGTGCCAAGCGCAATGACGCCTGGCTCATGCGTTACTACTTCACCCGGGCGACGTTCTCCCTCGTGTGGGTGGGTGCCGCGTTCGGTTTGGCCAACAGTGCAACGTCCGTCGTCTCCGCGCTGTTGCTGATCTACCCGGCATGGGATGCCCTCGCCAACCTCGTTGATGCGCAACGCAATGGTGGGCTTCGAGGTAATCTCACGCAGGCGGTCAACGCCGCGGTCAGCACGCTGACCACCGTCGCCGTCGCAGTGGCGCTGACAGCAGGCATGAATGCCGTGCTCGGTGTGTTCGGCGTATGGGCGGCGCTATCGGGACTGCTTCAGCTGGCCACCGCCGTCCGCCGGAGGCGAAGCCACGGCGGGCAGTGGCCGATGATCCTCAGTGGAGTTCAATCGGCAGCGGCAGGTGCCGGGTTTCTGGTGCAGGCGAATGCCGTTGAGCCGCCCCACATCACCGCCATTGCGCCCTATGCGGGCTTCGGTGCGTTCTACTTCCTGATCGCCGCGGTGTGGCTGGTGGTCACCGAGGCGCGACGCCGCCGCGCTCGACTTTCCTGAAGACCTAACCCATCAGCTTGCGCATATTCCGCAACGCACAATGCAACTCGGACTTGACGACGACTTCGGGAATGTTCAGTTCGGCGGCCAGTTGATGGGTGGTGCTGCCCTCGTAGTATGCCCGGCGGATCAGGTGACGATGCGTGGGCTGCAACGACTTCAGGGCCGTCAGGACCGCGTCGCGGTCCGGCCCGGATGCGGAATTGTCGGCGGTGACGCCAACCATGTGAATGGAGATCACCGACTAGCTCAAGCGGCCGCGGACGGTCGACGATCCGGCGCTGACGCCCACGGAGCCCGGCGTTTCGAGCATGTAGGTCAGGATGAAGTCGTGTGACGTGGCCAAGTGGTCGCGGGTGAGGTCGGCCGCCAACGCCGCGTCGCCCCGTTCGACAGCGTCGAGGATGGCCAAATGTTCGGCGTCGAGGTGCTCGGTCTGTCCGATGACTTCCAGATGGACGTACATATAGCGGTCGGTCAGCCGGCGGAGTTGTTCGACGAGTTCAATCATGCGTGGACGGTTCGCCCGGCGGTACACGGCTGCATGGAAGGCCGCGTTCGCGGTGAGCCACAGCCGGGCATCGGGCTGTGTTCTCATGACCTCCAGGTGCTGGCGCATCGAAAGAATTTCCGCCCGGCCCACATTCGGTACGGCGAGTTGGGTGGCCAGCGGTTCGATGGCCTGGCGTAGTTCGTAGAGTTCCTGAAGTTCGGCGACGGACATCCCGGTCACCACGGCGGTGGCGTTGGCGGTCGGATGCACAAGTCCCTCGCCGGCGAGGATCGCCAGTGCGTCGCGTACGGGGATGCGGCTGACGCCGAACCTCTCGGCGGTGCACTGCTGGGACAGTCTGGTGCCCGGAGCGAGGTCGCCCTGCAAGATCTCTGCCCGCAACACCGTTGCCACCCGCCCTGCGGCGTTCTCGTTGCTCATGCCCGCTCCTCGGATACGATCTATAAAAATTGTATACAGCACTCGGGCTGACGGGCCTTCAGAAGATTGCTGGAATGCCCAGGGCATTGGCGCTAGCCAGGGTTTCTGGGAGTGTCCTGCGTTAACCGGAATTCATCCGATCGCACGCAGAAGGAACCGGGTACCGGTCTCGGTGCGGCAGACCGCGCACCCGCTCCCGCCCCTGCGCGGGCATCCGTGGGAAGATGCCTGGCGCGCGATGCGCGGCAAGGGGCGGTAGCTCAGTTGGTTAGAGCCGGGGACTCATAATCCCTTGGTCGCGGGTTCGAGCCCCGCCCGCCCCACATTAGCTATGAGACGCATATGCCCTGTTTGATGGTCAGCATCTTGATTGCGGAAACGGGCGTGTCCGTACTGGATCTGCTCGGAAGCGCGTCGAATTTACGCAAGTCTTACGCAATCGAACGCTACAAAGTCTGAGACAATGGTAGTTCGGCAAACATCGCCTGAACTGCGGAATGGGTCTGCGACCCGATACCTTCTGATCCCCGGGAAACCATCTCCATGCCGGTGGTCTATGGCAGATTGTGTACTGACTGACCCAGTACACGAATCCGGACGGGGCGCAACCATTGGACACGGGATTCAACGCGGATCAACTCTATGCGGCCTGCAAACTTACAATGAGCTATTACTATGCCTTGGGAGACTGTCGCTATCAGGGATTCGGCACCGGGTTCATTGTCCAATTCCCGCCTGGCGACCCACGATTTGGACTTGTTACAAATCGCCATCTAACCGACAGGGCGTGGGTGGATTCGAAGTACGATGGAACAACATTAGAGACGGTCCACGTTGTATTGTGGATTTCTGAGGACCTCAGAGTCGAGTTCAATATCAAGAATCCGCGAATATTAGCTCATGACGACCTATCAATCGATATTTCCATACTGCCTTTTGGAATAGATGACGATATAGACTTAGTGGGCTATCCATATAACAGTATCGATAAGATATTCCCCGCTAATTCGCTAGAGAAAGGATTTACATTCAATCATGCCATCCCTTGGGCTCATATGGTTGACGGTGAGCAACTCTGGCATAAACTCCAACCGGGCGAACTCGTTGTTTTCCCTGGCTATCCAGTCTGGTATGACCGGTTGGAGACCCGGCCGATCTTCCGCTCGGGCATGCTCGCAAGCGATCCGCAGAGGAGTTACCGGAAACGTGCAGGCGCAACTACAAACCTGGACGGGAACCAACAAATCCTGTTTGATGCGTTTTCAACCAGCGGAAACTCTGGGAGCCCCGTTTTCGTGGCGCAACGCGGCCTCGCGCCGATTGATCTGAAACTAATGCCTTCGGCAGGTGGGCCGCCGCAACAGGCCGGTACGATAGTGACACCAAACTTCCACAAGTCATTTCTAGTGGGAATCAATGCCGGACATTTTAATGATACCGATAGCGACCGAGATAACGATCACGCAGGTCTATCTAGAATGCACAAACTGTCCGCAATAATGGAAATTCTGCGTGCACATACCGCACCATCTGACAAGGTACCTAAGGGTCAACTTCGGATATCGACAGAGCTTATGGACGCGTTCGGAGGAATTCCCGGTGACGTTCGAAGCCAAGCCAAAGTGTCTGACGATTCAGGAGAAGCGGAGAATCGTTCACTAGGAGAATGATAACTCAGACCCGCCAATCGCTGTCTACGCGCACGTTACGGGTTCATTGGTGGCGTCATGCCGTGGTACTGGTCAGGTTCGACGTAGCCCTCTGGTAGTCCGAACTCGCTTGGTTCGTCATCTGCGGCGGCAATCTCCGCCGAACCAATCGGCGGGAGGTCATAGGAGCTACCGATCCCCTGGGCACCGCTGCGGCCATATTTGGTCATCGGCTACACCAGGACCACATCGGGGCTCAGACCTGCAATAGCGGGTGCTTCGTACTCACCAGCGGCTTTGATCTGCATGACCGCTGCGGCACCACGTCGGCGCACCCCAGTTCCGAACGAACGGGTGAAGAACGATTCAATGAGCGGGTAACCGTTCGTGTTGCCCGGAATCTGGCGAAAACCCCTGTAGAGCGGGTTCTCGTGCTCCCGGACGGCCAGGAGATTCGAAGGGCTGTTCTCGCCGTAGGTGGCCACGCATGCGAGGTAGCCAGCGGGGATCAAATCGTCAGGGATGACGTACACAGGCCCATAGGACCCCCAGACGCGCAGGCGGTTGAACTTCTCCGGTGCCCGCTGACCCACGATCTCACTTGGCGAGTAGAAGGCCGGCGCACCTTCCGACGGCACAAAGTCATGCGCCGGATAGACACCGGTCGCCGATTCGGTCCCTACGCGAAACGTGGAGATGACCTCTGCCTCTTCGGGGTTGCACAGCAGGACCAACTGAGACTGTGCGTCCACTCCGTAGCCGTGCTCTTGTACGCTTTTGATCAGGGTGTCGAGGTCACCAGAGTCAACGCGGGTAGAACCGGACACCAAATAGTGCTGGTGGTTCGTTCCGAACGTCTTGCCCAGATACGCGGGTGGGCGGAAACTATCCGCGTTGTAGAGGCCATAGACCGGGGTTCCAAACTCGTTCTCGATCTGATCGGGAGAAAACAGACGCAGCAGGATCATTCCGTTGACCAACCGACTGTCGGCCTCAAGCGCGTAGTTGAAAGTAGCCCTGATCTGTTCTTGGGTCATGGATCGCAGTGCGCGCCAAGTGAAGCGGCTGGCCTTGTCGTAGTCGTTGAAGCTGTAGCCGGTGAGTAGGTAGTCATTTGGTGCTCGCAGCGCTTCGGGCTCTCCGAACTCAGTACTGAGCTCAAAGTGATCCTGAGTCGTGCTCTGAGGGATTGCGTCGGCGGAAAGCGTTGTGTAGTAGGACAGTAGAGAACTCAGTGCGGATCGGTGGTCGTTCCAGACCGTCACGGCTTGTTGAAGCTCATTCCAGACTGCTTCCAGCAAGATCCCGTCTGCGGTGTGGGTTACGCGCGGCAGTGCGTCAGATTCAACATTGAACCCACCGCTGGAACCATAGGGTAGAACCTTCCAGAGATGCAGGAAATCAACAGCATTCGAGACTTCATGAGTCGAGACAGTCATATCAACGCCTTTCGCAAGAGTACGGGTTGACCGTCTGAACACCTGCGGCCCTGTGGTCCCGGCTAGGTAGGCAGTCCGCAGGTGGACGGCGGCTCACGCTTCACTGCTCGCGGTCTTGCCTAGGGGGTGGCCCGTGCTGCCATTGTCACCTGACCGGCGACCCGGCGTCAAGCGTTGATCGACTTGTGCCATTGTGCACCAGTGTATTTCGTGAGATAATGATCTGATCTAGGCCGGTTCAGGCCGTTCACCCGATCAATTGGAAGGGTTCTTTGGTGATGGCAAATTCAGTTCTCGAAATCGACTCTGTGCCAGACATTTTGCTGAGAAAGGATCAAGCCGCCGAGTATTGCCAGAAGCGGTTCCCTCACATCACTGTGGACACGATCACTCACCATGTCTACAAGAAGAAGACGCTGGCGCGTCCAATCATTCGTGATCACAAGGCTTACTGGCCGACGTCGGCGCTCGACGCGTGGCTCAACGAGAGCTTCTGATGACTACGCCAACTGAGCGTGAATTGGAGTCGTTGGATGACAACGCAATCGATGATCCTGCGAACAAACTGGGAGGAATGAATGACCGCGATTTTCGATCCAAACACTTACGACCCGTTCAAGCACTACGAACCGAATCGCGAGAGTCACCAACGGATCAACCAGACGCTCAGTCAAGCGGGAGCACCGGCTGTTCTGGACTGGCCGGAGATCGACGCAATGGCAGAAACGATGGCCGACAACTCGATGGTGAGAGTTGGTCTGTTAGAACGTGACCCCGAAGGTCGAGCCTTGGCACTAGAGACCATCCGAAAGTGCTACCGGGCGGGTCTGAACCTCATGGTGGGCTCAGAGACGGCGATGGGCGAACACGCTGGTCTGCAATATGATCCGTCAAAGCCATCAATGATGAATCGCTTGTATGCGTTGCTTGCAGTTGACACAGCGGTGTTGTTCCCGCTATCTGAGCAATTCACCTGGAAGCATGTGGCAGAGCGCTACCTTACCCGTTACCACGTCTGCGATGTTGACGTATCCATCCAATGCGAACAGACCAACGCCGTAGAGATTCTGCCGATCAAGCAAGGTGAATTCGTCTGCATCTTCAAGGCGTGCACCGCGTGCGTCGGTTGGTTCTCAGACCCTGACCGCGAGAGGTTTCGCAAACGTGACTTTTTCGATGACCTTTGGGATCGCGACTACTGACCCAGCAATTAAGCCCGGACAAGAGAAACCCCTAAGCAGGTGGGATGGACCGCTTAGGGGCTCTCAGGCATCCACGCATCGCTTGCAACGGAAGGTAGATATCTCGATGGTAGGCCCACAGTGACTGAACCACAACCGCTTTCGCAAACGGAGTTCATCGAACGCGCGCGGAAGCTTATCGATCGTGGATATCTTCCGCTCCCGGTCGGAAAGTTCAACGCGAAGCGCGGACAGTACAAGAATCCGTCGAATCACGTACACAATCAGAGGCGGAAATGACGGCACCGGGGATCAGGGACGGCAACAGAGCCGTTGCGTATCTACGAGTGAGTACCGATGACCAGAGCACCGGTATTGAAGCTCAGAGGGCTGCAATCGATTCGATTGCGAAAGCTCGTGGGTTAGTCGTTGTGGGTGAGTACGTAGATGAGAATGTCAGCGGGACAAAGGAATTGATTGCGCGGCCTGCGTTGTCGGGTGCCATCGCGGAACTTGATGCGAATCGAGCTGACCGGCTGATTGTCGCCAAACTTGATCGATTGGCACGTGATGTCGTCGTGGCGGTCCAGATAGATAGGGCCGCAACGGTTCGTGGTTGGTCAATCGTGTTCGGAGACTTAGACATTGATACGTCTACTGCTGCCGGAAAGCTTCAACTGTCGCTGTTCGCGAGCGTGTCTCAGTTTGAACGTGACCGCATCAGCGAACGAACCCGTGAAGCTCTGGCCGTCAAACGAGCCCAGGGCGTGACCCTTGGCCGTCCTGTCGAGATTGATTCGGCGGTCATCAAACGCATACGCAAAGAGCGCCAAGCCGGTAGGTCGCTTCGGGCAATCGCCGCAGGTCTGACCGCTGACAACGTGCCGACAGCACGCGGTGGGCGAAGTTGGCAGGTCAGCACCATTCAGTCAGTAGTGAAGGGCAGATAGTCATGGCGTACGTTCGTGAGCTTCCCAATGGCAAGTTCCGGGTTCTATGGCGTGAGCACGCCACCGATGATTTTGGCGCACCGATCAAAGGTCAGTACGTACAGCGCTCGGAGACCGTTGACAGCGCCAAGGCTGCCGAACGTCGCAGAGTAGCGATAGAGACTGAGATTGAATCGGGCACCGATCCTTCGTCCAAGCGGGACAAGGCCGCGTTGCCGTTGGGCAACTACGCATCGCGGTACTTTGATGCCAGCGAGTCAACCATCGGAAAAGTGACCCATGACCGCTACCGAGACATCTACCGGGTACACATAGCGGACGTGTTCGGATCAAGGCCTGTCGGCTCGATCATGCCTAGTGACGTTTCGGCGTGGTTCTCGTCGCTGTTGTCGGGGGAGTCCACAAGGTACGTCGTAGGGAGCGCCCCCGGCGAAGAACGTCAGTTGGCCAAGCGGAGCCCAAAGACGGCAAAACAGGCTCTTGGCGTTCTGAGGCGGATCTGCAATGTCGCCGTCCTAGATGGCGCGATCACTGCCAACCCCGCCCTGGTGAAGCTCTCCACCTCAAGCAAGCGCAATGCCCGCAATCGGTTCACTCACACGCCGCTGCGTCCTGATCAGATCGCGGCTCTGGCTGACTACGTGACCAGAAACAAGGGATTGGCCACCTACGGGCTGTTCATCCTGTTCGCAGGGTTCACCGGTCTACGTGCCGCAGAGCTAGCCGGTCTAGAAATCCGCGACCTGACGCTCAGCGACCTTGCTGGCACAGCTGGCGCTGTCCGTGTTGATCGGACGAAAACGAAGCGCCGCGATGAATCGACCGGCGTTGTCTCATGGCATACCGAACCGCCCAAGACGGATGAGTCTCGGCGTACGGTGCCGCTAGAAGCGTGGTTAGCCGATGATTTGCGCGCCTACCTAGCGAGCCATCCACGCAGCGATGATCCCAATGCGCCTTTGTTCCCTGGTCGATTGGATTTGAAGGCTGCCAAAGCTGCGGGCCGAAACGTGAAGAACACGGCTGACCGGTTCGATTGGTCAGAACCGATCGATCCATCCAACTTCTACAAGCGGTTCATGCAGCCGGGGGAGACCGCGTTGACTCTGCCAGCGGCACGCTTGCACGATCTGCGGCATTCATTCGCGGTAAACTTGCTCAGCGCCAGTCCAGCAGTCGATTTTAAGCGGGTGTCGAAGTGGCTGGGACACAGCACCTTCACCCTCACACTGGACGTTTACGGCGACTACATCAACGAGGACGTTTCACAACCCGCCGGTATGGCACGACCTGTTGCAGTGCAGACAAACGTGATTGCACTCACCCGTCAATCGGCTGGTATGTAATGGGTCCAAGCGTGGAGCACTTATTTTTCGGGGGGTCAGCCAATCGCGCATCGCCCAATCACTAACTCGATTCTCGCCGTCCAAGTGGATATAATATTTGGCTTCGTGGTATACATGTGGCTTCACTCGATTTGAACTTAAGAGTACCGGTATTCCGTGGCTTTGAAGCTCTACCACAATTCCAAGTAAATCGAGTTCCCGCAGGGTTTCCAACATCTTCTGGTTCGAGGTGGGAAATGTGTTCTTGAATATCTTATTATATTGCGGTTGAAAATAGCGGATAAGTCCGGCTTCCGCAATGGATACCGCAATCGACTCATCGAACGGCGGATCGTCAATTGCGTCGAGAAGTTCCCTGATGTGATCATTGTCTTCGTCGTTTGACTTGGATGCTAGAGGTCGCGGGTCGATTTCTAGGAAGAAGTTCTCATCACTGACGGAAGCAACCATCAACCATATCTGTTTATCGTGTGGATTCTCGGCCAGCGCTTTCTGGAGAGTTTCATGAGATGAGAGCCGGTGTGGTGCTATTCGTTCGCCGTTTTCGCCATAGGCTTGGCCAACGTACAGTACCTCATAGTCCATTGCGGCGACGGGTACATTAATCGTTGACATTAAACCGAGATTCGCCACGGTGCCGCCGCCGATTTCCTGCCCTTCACTGTCATGAACAACAAACTCGTCATACGGCCAGTGACTGACAATTTGTCTGTCCGCGCCGAACGGGTGAGGTGCGTGGAATGGATATTCAGTGAAAGTATCTTCGTGCTGTATTTTTATGCTGCCCTCAATGAATTCCTCATTAATTGCGGCAGTTTCAGTGTTTAATTTCATTAGCGGCAACCGGGTGATGAGATATAGGTGCGGAGGTCTTTCATAGGTCACACTTTGAAGCTCGGATAGCTGCTGAGGCCGAGAAATATAGTCAACATATACCGTTACTCCGTAGAGCGCCTCGGTCAGGAACTTTCGATTATCAGGACTCATCGGCTCTGCGCCTGACCAATCTTAACCGCGTTATTCATCATCGGGGTCTTCTTCGCCCTCCCGGTCTTCGCTTACGTAGTTGTCCGCGCCCGGGTCTACGCCTTTTCTGACGGCACGCAACCGCATTAGGTGACGTTGACCCTTTTGCGTGAGCCCTAGGTATTTATTATAGTCTTTTAGTTCTCGTCGCTTTACTCCAGTGTCGACCAAGTTTAGGGATCGCAGCTGTAGCTGTACTAAGTCCCAACTATTCTCCAAGACGTCGTAGTCCATGGAGTAGTCCAAGCCTCTGATGGTCTCGACATCTTCATCGCTTAGACAATTTGTGCTCCAAAGATGTCGCCTGAGGCGCTTCCTTACTTCTAATTCGGTAGCTTCGTCTATCATCAGCGGGCCGACGCTCTTAAATAGTGCGTCCCATGTGGTTCGAGCTTTCACGTAGAAAGTCTCGGCACGTTCCTTTGCAGGGAAACTAGTGTCACTCACATAGAGCCTAAGGGTGATTTCGCCTGGGCCTTGCGCTAATTCTTCCACATCTTCAACTAGAGATTTTTCTGCCGCTAGTTTTTCTGTTTCAAGAGTAGTGATTCTTTGTTTGAGATCTATAATTTCTTGCTGTTTTTCAACAGTCATTGCTTGATCCCCACGCACCCAACCGACGCCCGGATATTTGCGCATTGCATTGCTAATTGCGCGCGATACCTTGGCTGCCAGTTCATCGGCTGTTTTAAATTCTCCGACATTTCGACGCTTACCGTCTGATCCGTTTCTCACCCGCGCACGGAATTCGTCTAGCTTTTTAGCTTTTTCGATATCTTTATCAGTTACGCCCTGCGGCACGCTGTCGGGATTTGCGTGAACGAATGCAATAATAGGTTTGTCGCACTCCACTGCGTAGTTGTATTCCTTTTCGGTATAGCTAATATTCTCATCGGTGACATGGCCGTAGCGTGCGCCAATAATTAGCAAGTAGTAGTCACTTAAATCTATGACACCCTTGATGAGGTCCCATTGATCCTGGTCTGTAGCAACAAAGAGTTCCATTCCCGCGGGAATACACTCAAGCTCCAATAATGCCTGGATGATTGCCTGCCGCTCTTCGATTAGGTCTACGTATGTGGAACTGACGAAAACCTGGTGACGAATCTCCATGCAGACATATTTGCACGGTTGGTCGTCGTGACGCGTCCATCTACGCGGATTCTGCGTGTCCTGCCGTTTCGTGGTACTGCAGTGGCGACCATTCAATTCGCGATCCGGCTAGCAAACCCGTCTGCAGGGAAAGCGTTACGCAAGTCTTACGCACCCCCGCCTTGGTGGCCCTGGCCTGCGATGTTGATTGTGCAATCAGTTTTGAATGCTCAGATTGAACTCAGAACATACAGTGACCTGCGGATTCATTGCTATCAGTTGAACCTTGCTAGCGTTCTGCTGTGACTCCAGATCGGCCAGATTTTCGGGGGAGTCGCTCACTCATAATCCCTTGGTCGCGGGTTCGAGCCCCGCCCGCCCCACTTCAGAGGTGTATTACCTCGGTTGATGGGTGACTTTTCTACTCCGGCTGATGGTTGACGTTGTTTCGGCTGATGCTTGGCAGTTGCTTCGGTTGACTCCCTTGATGAGGGAGTTGAGCGTGGCTGAGCAGCGGTATCAGGCTGTGTTGGCAGTGATCAGCGATGGATTGTCGATTTCGCAGGTCGCGGCGAAGGTAGGGGTGTCGCGGCAGGCGTTGCATGCGTGGTTGGCCCGGTATGAGGCCGAGGGGCTTGAGGGGTTGATGGATCGGTCGCATCGGCCGGTGTCGTGTCCGCATCAGATGTCTGCTGAGGTCCGGAGATGACGGTCGGCTTCTCTAGGAGCAGCGGGGGCTCTCTGGCCGCTGTGGCCTTCTTCCTGCGGGCGGCGTTGCGCATGCGGTTGCGGAAGTTGAGATGTTCGAACACGCGGATGGCTTCCACGGCGTAGGCAGCCGTACTGGCCAAATGACGCAGGCCTCACGGTAGATCGGCTGAACCTTTATGGCGGCGAATGGCAGCGAATGTCAGACGAACAGACGACACCAATCCAGCTAAGATTTCCGGCGTTCTTGACCCACTACGTTATGGGGTTTCCTGTAGTGCAAGATCGGCCGCCGCATCAGCGGTGGCACGGAGAAGCTGCGCAAAGTCAGTGTCAACAGTCGCGAGGCTAGCGGCAAAGAGTTCCGCGGCAATGAGCTTCTGGATGGGCCGGCGCCACCTCGGCCCGCGAGGCTGCTCTCCTGGCTCCAGCGGTTGGGCTGTGAGCCCGTTGATGCTCGTAAAGCGCTGGGCCCCTTCCTGGGTACTGAGGGAGCGGATCATGGCGTATCCGCGCTCGACCTCAGATTCGGCAGCGGCGAGACTGGTGGCGACGGCGATGTGCCTGCGGACTGCCAGGGCTACTTCCACGCCCAGTGGGGGCGGGCGTGGATCATCGCGCGGCGGGACGTAGTCACCGTGAAGTACTGGGATGTGTGCGTCGCGGATGAGGTCATCCAGTCGGCGGTGTGGATGAACCAGGTCGATCCACCACCAGGGGATTGGGCATAGCAGCTCGCCGACGTCGAGTTGGGTGTCGTGTCTCATGGACTGCTCCTTGGCACCGTAATGGATTCCGTATATCCAGGATCAGTCGAGGACGTGGGCGCTGCGCAAGTAGCCAACTACTCGACTCTGCCCTCTTGACTTCCGATGCATCTAACGGATGCGGTCCGGCTGACGACTGAACTCAAGGTCCGTGCCCCACGCAAGTGCTCGTGAGGGAAGCTTTGGGAATGTAGCTGAGGGGGCTCGTCGCGGGCGGACCTGTCCCGTGCGAGCAGTTTGCTGACGCGTCCCATCGGTCTGCCGTCTTGCTGGGCGGGTGGCTGAGGTCCAACGGCGAACGGTGGACTGTGGCGGACGCGAGATTTCGTCATCGCTGCACCTGAGGTGGACCCGTTTGGTGGTCCAGTCGCCATGCGACTTGGGGTTGATGGGTCGTGGTCCACTGTAGAGCGAACTCGGCTGAGGTGAGCTCGCCATGGGTGGAGTGGGGCCGGTTGGCGTCGTAATCGCGACGCCAGTCCTCGATGATCACCCGGGCTTCCAGCAGCGAGTCGAAGCGCCACAGGTTGAGCAGTTCATCACCGAGCCTGCCGTTGAAGGATTCAATTCAGGCGTTGACCTCCCAGCCGACTCGGCGCCGGTGTCATGCGCATCGTGGAACGGTGCAGCCACACGACCGAGCACGCGCGGCGAGCGGTACACGTCCGAGATCGTCAGTCACTCGACTGATGCGCCCTCGCACCGTACGTCGGCAGAGTTCTGCGCATGTTGGGGCACAACGGCGCAGCGGGTATCCCCGATACTCTGAATCCTGCGGGCGACGGCATCCGCTCGAACACGGGATCGCCGCCGGTTCGCGCGGCGCAGCGCGTCGTCGAGATTCTCGAAGCCGTCGGCGTGGATTACGTATTCGGTGTGCCCGGGGCGAAGATCGACGCGGTATTCGACGCGTTGGTCGACGGCACCCCCGAGATCGTCGTCTGCCGCCATGAACAGAATGCCGCGTTCATGGCTGCGGCGGTCGGCCGGTTGACAGGCGTACCCGGTGTCGTGCTGGTGACGTCGGGGCCCGGAACCAGCAACCTGGCCACGGGATTGTTGACCGCGACGACTGAGCAGGACCCAATGGTGGCGATCTGCGGAGCGGTGCCGCGCGCCGATCGCTTGAAGCGCACGCACCAGTCGCTGGACGCCGCCGACCTGCTCGCAGCGGTGACCAAGCACACCGGGGAGGTCACTGCCGCCGACAACGTGCCAGAGGCGCTGGTGAATGCATTTCGGGCGGCCGCGGCCGAACCGTGTGGCGCCGCCGCGCTCGTGCTGCCCGCCGATGTCGCGGCGCAAAGCACTACGGCGCATATTGGCGCGGTGACGAACGTGCCCGTGCAGGGGCCGGCTCGCTCGGAGGACATCGAGCAGGCTGCCGAAATACTCGCGCGGGCAACGTGCCCCGTGCTGCTGGTCGGCGCACGGGGCGCTTCGCCCGCCGCGTGCGCGGCGCTGCACGAGGTCATCGCGGGCTCTGATCTCCCGGTGGTCGAGACGTTTCAGGCCGCCGGCGTCATCTCGCGCGAACTGGAGCGGCACTATCTGGGTCGGGTCGGGCTCTTTCGCAACCAACCCGGTGACGTGGTGATCGCCCGCGCCGACGTGGTGGTGGCGATCGGCTACGACCCGGTCGAGTACGACCCGGTCTTGTGGAACCCCGATCCGGCGCGCCCGATCATCCACATCGATTCGGTCATCGCCGATATCGACAATCACTACCGACCGGCTGTCGAGTTGTGGGGCGACATCCCGGCGACCCTGCGTGCCCTCAAACCGGCGTTGGGCGGCTTGTCACTGGGCACCGCCGTCCGGGCCGACATCGATGAGCAGCGGCAGCGCCTCGACAGCATCGATGAGCAGGCGCGCCGCAAGGAACCCTCTGACAACGGACTGGCGCCGGCGGCGATCGTGCTCGCACTGCGCGAGCACCTCGACGACGACGCGACCATCACCTGCGACATCGGCTCCGTGTACATCTACATGGCCCGCCACTTTCGGGTGTACCGGCCTCGTCACCTGCTGTTCTCGAACGGCCAGCAGACGTTGGGCGTGGCACTGCCGTGGGCGATGGCCGCGGCCCTGGTCCGCCCCCGCACCCAGATCGTGTCCGTGTCGGGCGACGGTGGATTCCTGTTCTCGGCGCAGGAATTGGAGACTGCTCATCGGTTGGGCTTGTCATTCACCCACATCATCCTGCGCGACAACACCTACGACATGGTGGGCTTTCAGGAGGTGCTCAAGTATGGCCGTAAGTCCGGGGTGCAGCTCGGCGACTACGACACCGAGCGGTTCGCCGCAGCGTTCGGTGCGCGGGGCTACCGGGTGTCCACAATGGAGGGCTTCGTCGAAGCGCTGCAGCGAGCGACGGACGAGGAAGGCGTGTCCATCATCGACGTCGGTGTCGACTACAGCCATAACCTCGAGCTCGCTGCGCACCTGCCCGCCGATCCATTTCACTGACGACCCGACAGGAGGGCTGCGGTCATGTCTGACAACGAACATCGCGGATCCCGTGGCGGGCTGATGCGCCTGGCCGAGGAGGTTCACGCCCACATTGGGGCCCGGCATCGTCAGCCGCACAGCGTCTTTCAAACCTCCACCATGGCGGCGCTGCTGGCGGGCGTGTACGACGGCGATGTCACCATCGCCGAACTGATCAGCCACGGGGACTTCGGACTGGGCACGTTCAATCAACTCGATGGCGAGATGATCGTGCTGGACGGCGTCTGCCATCGCCTACGCTCAGACGGTACTGCGACGCGCGCCCGATCGGACGATCTCACCCCGTTCGCGGTAGTGACGTGGTTTCGCCCGCAGGCATCAATCACCGTCGATCGCCCTGCCACCCGCGCCGAACTCGGGGACTTGATCACCGCAAACATCACAAGCGTCAACGTGATTCACGCCATCAAGGTCAGCGGGCGCTTCTCCCATATGCGGACGCGCACGGTGGCCCGGCAGCAGGTACCGTATCCGCCGTTGACCGAGGCCACCATGGGTCAGGCCGAAGCGGAGTTCACCGGCGTCAGCGGCACGCTGGCGGGGTATCTCACCCCGGATTATGAGCAGGGCATCTCCGTAGCGGGATATCACCTGCACTTCCTGTCCGCCGATGAGCGTCGCGGCGGGCACGCCTTGGACTTCACTCTTGAGTCAGGCACCGTGCACATCGACACGGCCAACGATGTTCACCTCAGCCTGCCCCGGTCGCAGTCATTCCTTTCTGCCGCATTGTCTTCTGAGTCCATTGATGCTCAGGTACGACAAGCCGAAGGCGGCTGACCTCTGTCTAGGTCGAATCGACTCGACGGCTATTCGGACGGCATTCCGAGATAGTCCATTGCGGCGCGGCGGAGCGCTGCGCGCCCCGGGCCGTGTTCGACGGCGAAGCGGGCCGGATCGGCTTCTGCCATGTCGAAGGGGTAGTCGCTGCCACACACGACACGGTGGGGCCCTGCGAGCGCGCAGAGTAATTCGAGCTCGTGCGTGTCATGGGTGACGGTGTCGAAGAACAGTTCGGCGAACGGCTCCCGAGGCGGCCTGCTCAGGGCGGAACGGACGTCGGCACGCATCGTCCAGCCATGATTCCAGCGCCCGAGAAGACCTGGGGCACAGCCACCCCCGTGGACGAAGCAGATGCGCAAGCCGGGTAGTTCATCCTTGATGCCGCTGAGGATCAGCGAGGCCACGGCGGTGGCGGATTCAACCGGGTTGCCGATCAGGTTGGTCAGGTAGTAGCTCGCCCATTCGGGGCGGGGCAGCTGCATCGGGTGCACGAGGACCGCGAGTTCGAGGCGCTGCGCCTCGCGCAGCACGTGACTCAGCATCGGTCCGTCGAGCGACTGACCGTGGGCCAGCGGGGGAATCGCGATGCCGACGATGCCTTCCGTCTCAGCGAGGGCCTGCATCTGCGTGGTGGCTGCCTCGGGGTCGGCGAGGGTGACGATGCCGAGTCCGAGGAGGGCGCCCGCGCCGTCGGTGACCACGTCGGCCAGCGCTCTGTTGAAGCTGTCGACGTAGGCGTCGGCATCCGCGCCGGGTTCGAGCGGGAAGGCGAAGGGCGGCGCGGACAGGACCCGTACGCCGACATCGGCGCGGCGCATGTCGGCGAGGATGGCGTCGACGTCACTCATTGAGCTGGTCGCAATGGACAACGGAAGGTCGCCGAGGTAGAGCTGTCCGTCGCGGTCGTGCATGGTGCCGTGGGGTCCGGTGCCGGGCAACTCGAACAGGTCACGGGGCAACCAGTGGGCATGGACGTCGATGACGCCGGGTTGCAGGGGACGGGTGATCATGCGCTGGGGTTCGCAATCGGCAGAGCGGCGTTGGCGCTGTCGAGGTGTTCGACGGTGGTGAAGATCAGCTCACTGTCACCGATGTTCTCGATATCGTGAAGCAGGTATTCGCCCGGCCCGAAGTGGAAGTGGCGTGTTTCCCCGGCAACGTAGCTGACCTCGCGGGTCGTTCCGTCATGGGTGTGTTGGCGACTGCTGCCCGCGTTGATGGCGGTCCAGAAGTAGTCCAGGACGTGACGGTGCGCATGCCAGCGTTCGCCTGGGGCCAGCCGGATCTCCCACACGCGTACGCGGGAATCCTCGCTGAGGAGGCGCGATCCCACCTCACCGTCGTGGGCGTGTTGGCCGAATTCGTCCTTGAGCCAGTCGGGCCAGCTGTCGAAACCGGTGGCGACAAGGTCGCCGGCCAGCGGGAGATCGGTCAGAAAACTGTTATCGGTCATCGGGTTTCCTTGCCTTTGATGGTGTGGTGTCAGAGTCCCGGCCCGTACAGGCCGAAGCGGAGATCCGGGTCGCCGGGCGTCCAGGTGTTGGTGAATTGGGAACGCTCGCCCATGGCAATGACGCGACGCAGCAGCGCATCGCTCAGTTGCAGCTGAGCGGGCTCCCACTTGGTGAGGGCGGCGGCGATGTCCCCGCCCGCATCGCTCAGCGCTGCCGCCAGCGCCCAGCCGTCTGCGGCAGCCTTTGCTGTACCGGCTGCCGCGTGCGGCCGGGCCGCACAGGCAGCATCGCCGATGAGCGCGACTCGACCCTGGGCCATCCGAGCGGAGCGGACATCGGAAAGCACTTGAAGGTAGGGCGTTTCGGTGGCGGCCACCACTTCGGCGACCTGCGGCGCCAGAGCCTCGGCAGCGGCTGTTTTCATCTCCCTGACGTAGCTGTCCTGGACCTGCCCGGGGTGTACCGACACAGATCCGGGAAAGCCGCGCTTGTCGATGAGCATTTCGTTCAGATCGGGTCCGGCGGGAGCGTTGCGATACCAGACGTAGTTGATCAGGCGATCTTCCAGACCGAGCCCGTTCTCGCCGGGGATGGGGTACATGGTGATGTGCGAGTGCGGGATCACGTCGTAGGTGATGGCGTCCTGCAGAACCGACTGGGTGGCGGGCTCGAGGTCGCGCAACGGCACGGTGCCGCGCCAGCCGATGTAGCCGGCGTAACGCAGCGCTGCCTGGGGGTCGAATCGCTGGCGTGCCACGGAGGTCACGCCGTCGGCGAACACGATCAGGTCGGCGGATTCTGTTCTGCCACTGACGAAGCGGACTGTGGCGCTGTGCTCGTCCTGGCTGAATCCGCAGGCGAATTCACCGTAGTGGTAGTGCTCGGTGCCGAAGTCGGCCAGCAGAGCGCGGTAGAACGTGCCCCAGGACGTGTAGGTCCAGACGCATTCTTCGCGGTAGAGCAGCTCCCCTGAGCGGTCGAGGTATTGCACGTAGTTGGTCGCCGTACTCAGGTCAGCGAGGTCCTGTGTGCTGCGTTCGGTGAACCAGCGGACGGTGTCGGGCTGCAACACGATGCCGCTGCCACGGCCGTCGAGGGCGGCGGGGGTGCGTTCGTAGACGTCGACGGTGAATCCCAGGTCCCGCAGCAGCAGTGCGGTGGTCAGGCCGCCGATGGAGCCGCCGACGACGATCGCCGACGCTTCGGTGTAGTGGGTCATGATGTGCTCTTCTCGGCGCGTTGGGGGATGGTCGGTTGGGGGGTTGGGTCGGTTGGCAGTGCATGGCCGCGGGTTTCGCTTGCGAAGGCGAGTCCGATGACGGCGACGAGGCCGAGGGCGGCCACGGACGCGGTGGCCAGGCCGAGGTCGCCGTCGAACCACGAGGTCGCGATGGCGCCGGCGGTGAGCGGGCCCAGTGCGGTGATGTATCGACCGACGCTGTTGCACACGGCCAGAGCCGTCGCGCGCACGCTGGGTGGGAAAAGTTCGGGGGCATAGATGAAGGTTCCGGAGAGGGCGCCGAAGAGCCCGAAACCGAGGAAAGGCATCGCGAGCAGGAACTCGGCGTAGTCGCGGTCGAAGGGAAATGTCCACGCGACGGTGACGGCAGACACCGCGAAGCTCAGCAGGAATGCCCAGCGCCGCCCGATCCAGTCGGCGATGAATCCCCAGGATGCGTAGCCGATGATGCCGCCGGCGTTGAACAACATGGCGGCCATGGCCACCCGATGATCCGCCACCTCGCGTGGCAGTCCCTCGGCCGTACTGATCTGGCGCAGGATTTGGGGGTACCAGGTGGTGACGCTCCAGAAGGCGATCAATGCCCCGGTCGCCAGCGCCGTGCAAACAAGCATGGGCCGCAGCAGAGGAGGCGCGATCAATCTGCGTAACGCGAATCGATCCTCGGTGGTGCTGGTGCCCAGACGTTTACGCTCGCGGCGCGCGGCCATGTGCGATTCGATCTCGGGAGGCTCGGGCACATACCTGCGGATGAACCACACCAGTAACGCGGGAACGCCGGCGAGGAACAGCATGGGCCGCCAGCCGTGGTTGCCGAGCAGAGCGTACGCCGCTGCGGCGGCGAAGAACCCGGCTGCATAGCCGGACATCATGATCCCGCAGGCACGGGCACGGTGCCGGTTACGCCACGTCTCCGCGATCAGCGCGGCCCCGACCGGAGCCTCGACACCTGAACCCAGGCCCGCGACGAAGCGCAGCAGGCCCAGCTGCCACCAGGTGTCGGCGAATGCGGCCAGTGCGCTGAACACGGCGTAGGTAAGGATGCCGATCGAGAGCACCCGGGTGCGGCCGAAGTAGTCGGCGAGCAGCCCGAACAGGATGCCGCCGGTCGCCCATCCGATGAGGAAGAGTGCAACGGTCAATCCGCCGTAGTAGCCGATGGCAGCCGGACCGGCCTGCACTCCGGTGTTGGGCAGCAGTTCGGTCATGGCAGGTCCGAGGACCAGGATGTAGAGGCTCCCGGCGAAGCCGTCCAGACCCCATCCCAGCGTCGTCCCGGCCAGCACCAGCCACTGGGTTCGGGTGATTTCGCTGCGCCAACCCCGAGATGTGTCAGGTGTCATCGGATTGGCCCTTCCACGTTCGGGCAGTGCGGAATTCATTAGTTGAGCCGCCCGTCTTCGCGTCCGCCGTACCAGTCGACGGGGGTATCGGCGATGCGCGTGACGACGGTCTTGATCCACGAGAAGTCGTCGAAGGACTCGGTTCCCGCGTCCTTGCCCATGCCGGATTCCTTGACCCCGCCCCAGGGCAGGGAGGGTTCCAGGCGGTGGTGGTCGTTGATCCAGACCATGCCTGCGCAGATGCGCGACGCTACCCGGTGCCCTCGTGCGATGTCGCGCGTCCACACCCCGGCGCCTAGGCCGTACCGGTTGTCGTTGGCCATCGCGACCGCATCGTCTTCGTCGTCGAACGGGATGATCACCGCGACGGGCCCGAAGATCTCCTGCTGGGCGACGGTCATGTCGATGGTGGCATCGGCGAGCACCGTGGGTTGCAGGAAGAATCCGTCGCGCAACGGCTTCGGAACATCTGGCACACCGCCGCCTGCCGCGAGTCGGACGCCCTCGGCCACTCCCACGTCGATCAGGTCCTTGACCTTGTCGCGTTGGCGTGCGCTGATCAATGGCCCCATTTGAGTATCGGCAAGGGTGGGGTCACCGATTCGGATGTTGGTGGCCCGGTCGGCCAGTGCGTCGACGAACTCGTCGTAGATGCGGCGTTGCACCAGGAACCGTGAACCGGCGACGCAGGATTGGCCCGCGGCGACGAACGCGGCGAACGCCGCGCCTTCGGCAGCGTCGACGGGATCGACGTCGTCGAAGACGATCACCGGGGTCTTACCCCCGAGTTCGGCTGTCACTCTGGCGAATCGGGCCGCGGTGGCTTGTGCTGCGGCGCGGCCCGCCTCGGTTCCGCCGGTCAGCGTGATCTTGGCGACGTCGGGATGCTGAGTCAGCCGGGCGCCGGCCTCCCGGGCACCTGTGACCACGTTGACCACGCCGTCGGGCAAGCCCGCATCGGACATGATGTCGGCCAGCGCGAGGGTGGTCAGTGGAGTCAGTTCTGAGGGTTTGACGACGACCGTGTTGCCGTTGGCCAGGGCGGCGGACACGCTGCGGGCCAGGATGAGCAGGGGATGGTTGAACGGGGTGATGATTCCGCACACGCCGAGGGGGAGCCGCTGCTGGTAGGTCAGGTAGGGCCCGTCGCCGGGGAGAACTGCTGAGCGTTGCGCCGCCAGCAGGCCCGCGTTGTAGCGGAACCACTCCGGTACCCGGGACAGCTGAGCGCGGGTTTCGGTGATCGGTCGGCCGTTGTTGACTGCTTCGAGCGTGTAAAGCCGTTCGGACGCGGACTCGATCGCATCGGCGATGCGCAGCAGAAGACGTGCGCGTTCGCTTCTCACCATCGACGGCCAAGGCCCGGACTCGAAAGCGGCCAGGGCCGCGGCGACGGCGGCGTCGATGCCGGCGGCCCCCTGTTCGGGCACGGTGCGGATCGTCGATCCCGTGGCGGGATTGACGATCGATCGCACGCTTGACCTCGACGGCGCTTCGTCGGGCCGGGTGATGTCGTGGATGGTTTCGGTCATGTTATGAGTGTGGTCACACGGACCCACGGGCTCAATGTCAGTGGACACATGATTATTGAGATCACGTGTTGTGAGCTACATATCGATGGCATTCTGTCCACATGGCTGGAGTAGACGCGGCTGGTCGGCCGAGTTCGGAGCTCGTGACGTGGCTGAGTGCGCTGCGTGAACTCAGCGCGGTCTCCACGTCGGCGACCGATCTGCGCCATGTTCTGGACTTGGTTGCGGAAACCGCTCGCAGCCTGCTGGGGTTCGACTTCGTCGGGGTACTGACGCCCGACGCGGCCGGTGCAAACCTGCTCATCACCGGTTGGAGCGGGTTGTCGGCGGACTACGTGGAACGCGTCAACAGTGATCGACCGATCGGCCTGGCCAGCGGCTCGCCGTCGAGTCAGGCGTTTCGTACCGCCCGGCCGGTGGCGTTGCGCGACATCGCGCATGAACCGGAATTCACACCGTGGGGCGGTGTTGCCCTGGAACAGGGATACCGCGCGATCATCTGCGTTCCGTTGGTGGCCGGCGAGGAAGTCCTCGGCACCATCAACGGCTACTACACGCCCGTGCACACCTTCACCGGCTTCGAGATCGAGCGGCTGACGCTGCTGGCCAATCACGCCGCGATCGCGCTGACTTCGGCCAGCCGCCTCGACCAGTTGCGGCAACTCAATGAATCGCTGCGCGACCAGCGAGATGCCCTGACACGTTCCGAGCAGATCCATGAGCGCTTGCTCGCGGTCACGCTGCGCTCCGGTGGCCTCAGCGGAATCGCCGCGGTGCTCGCCGAATTGATCAGTCGCCCCGTACTCATCGACGACACCGATCAGGCCGTCCTGGCAACATCGGGTGACACCGGCGAACTGCCGGATGCGCAGTGGCGCGCCGCCGCGGCCATAGCGTCCGCCACCGCATCCACTCCGGTGCTGGTGAGCTCTGATGCCGAGGAGCCGTCCCGGTGCTTCGTCGCGGTCGCCCGACTCGATGACGATGTCGCAGCCAGAATCTGGTTTCCGCAACGTGATTCGAAGCTCGATCCGGTCGGTGTGCGCGCGGTCGAGCACGCGTCGATCGTCATCTCGCTGGAGTTGTTGCGGATGCGCACCGCCGTCGAGGTCGAACACCGGCTGCGAGGCGAATTGCTGGCGGATCTGTTGGCCACCGGGTCGGTGCTGTCCGAGCAGTTGTTGCAGCGGGCCGATCGGCTCGGCCACGATCTGAGAAGGCCGCATGCCGCGATGGTGGGAGCCCTGACGGTCGCGGGTGAGTCTGCCGACAACCGGCTGCACCAGCGGGCATTGTCGGCGGTCACCGAACTCGCGACGGCACAGCGCCCCCGCCCATTGTCGGCCATGCATCGCGGCGATGTCGTCACGATGTGGCCTCTCGGCGACAGCACAGTCGAGGACGCGGCGGCTGCGGTCCGGCGGGCCATGGCCGCTGCCGCACCCGGCACCGCCGCAACGCTGGCGGTGTCGCCACCCGGTTCTGCCACCTACGGTGAGTCGTACCGTACGGCGAAGGGGGCTCTGGACATCGCGGTGCGTGCGGGCCGAACGAATACCGTTGTCCGACTGGGCGATCTGGGCGTCGTAGGACTGTTGCTGCAATTGGACGACCCAGCGCAACTGACAGCCTTCGCCGACCGGACCCTCGGCCCGGTGACGGCGTATGACGCCGCCCATCACACCGATCTCGTCACGACGTTGCGCAGATACTTCGCCTGCAAGCTCGATCGCAATGCCACTGCGGGCGTCCTGCACGTTCATCCCAATACTGTCACGCAACGGATCCGGCGTATCGAGACACTGTGCGGCGTCGACTTCGGTGACCCGACGGTGGTGGTCGGCTTCAGCGCGGCGCTCACGGTGCAGGACGTCACCTCCATCGGATGATCACCGCCTGGCGGGCATGGCGGCGTGGACGGAACTGATGGCGCTGGATCCCTCGCCGACCGCAGCGGCGACCCGCTTGATCGAGCCGGACCGCACGTCGCCGACCGCCATGATCGCCGGCACGCTCGTCTCGAAAGGCAGCGGTCGGCGCCCGAGTGCCGCCCACTCGGGACCCAGTGCATCATCAGGTATCTGGGCGTCGGTGAGGATGAAGCCATGATCGTCGAGGCGCACGCCGGCGAGCCAGTCAGTGGCCGGCGCGGCACCGATGAAGCAGAACAGGCCCACGCATTCGCGCCTGGCGGTGACGATGTCGCCGCCGTCAGCGGCGGTGGCAGTGGTGATCGTGGTGAGGTGTTCGTCGCCGTCGAGACCGGTCACCTCGGTGCGGGTGCGTGTGGTGATCCTGGGATGGGCCAGGATCCGGTCCGCGAGATAGGCCGACATCCCCGCCGTCAGCGACGACTGGCGCACGCAGAGATCGACGGTGCTGCCTCGATCGGCGAGGAACAGGGCGGCCTGGCCGGCCGAATTCGCTCCGCCGACGACGGTCACCGGCGCAGCGGCACACCTTCGTGCCTCCAGTTCGGTTGCTGCGTAGTAGATTCCGGCGCCTTCGAAATCGATCCAGCGCTGCAACGGCAGGCCACGGTAGTGTGCGCCGGTGGCGATCACCACCGCGCGAGTGGTGATGACGGCGCCGTCGGACAATTGGACATGGATCCGGTCCCCAGCGGGGCTGATACCGGCGGCGCGGCGCGGCGAGTCGATGCGGGCCCCGAACTTCTGCGCCTGGATGGTCGCCCGGCCGGTAAGGTCGGCACCGCTGAGACCGGAGGTGAATCCCAGGTAGTTCTCGATACGTGAACTGCGCGCCGCTTGACCGCCAGGCGCGACGGACTCCAGCACGAGCGTGCGCAAACCCTCGGAGGCCCCGTAGACAGCGGCTCCCAGACCTGCCGGTCCGGCGCCGATCACCACGACGTCGAGGTCGGAGTCGTCGATCTCGCTTCGGATGAACCCGAACGTGTCGGCCAATTGTGCAGGTGTGGCGCGACGGAGCACAGTTTCGGCCGTCACGACTGCGGGCAGATCGGTCGCGGTGAGGCCGGCTTCACGGGCTAGCCGAATCCCGGCTTCCGAGTGGTAGTCGGTCCAGGTGAACGGTAGTTGTAACCGGTCGAGATAGGTGTGCAGCGCCAACGTGCGAGATGAGGGCGTGCTCGCGAGCACCTCGATGGTGCTGGCCTGGCGGGTCAGCAAGTTCTGCCGGCGGGCGACCAGGGCCCTCAGGATCACATCGGAAAGATCCGGTTGTTCGTCCATCAACTGACGGAATTCGAGCGGATCGATGCGCAGGATCGCGCCCGCGGTGGACACCCGCCCGTCGAAGTAGGTTGCTTGTCCGGTCAACAGATTCAACTCCCCGCTGAACTGCCGCGGCCCGTAGTGGGCGACCACCGTTTCAGCGGTGTCGGGGGTGGCGCGACGGACGACCTCGATGGTGCCGCTCTCCACGACGATCATGTCGCACCCGGCCTGGCCCGCATCGAACAGCGGAGCACCGGCTTCGACGCGATGACGAGACCCGTAGGTGGTCAGTTGTTTCCATTGATCGTCGGTGAGAATCGGGGCGGCCGGGTTGTCGCCGGATCGCGCCGAGCAGTCCAGCGCCTCGGCCAA
Source organism: Mycobacterium sp. BMJ-28 (assembly GCF_054404835.1). Lineage (NCBI taxonomy): Bacteria > Bacillati > Actinomycetota > Actinomycetes > Mycobacteriales > Mycobacteriaceae > Mycobacterium > Mycobacterium sp. BMJ-28. The sequence continues at coordinate 2,358,225 of NZ_CM136783.1, forward strand.
GGAAGACGTGGCCTGGCGCAACGCTGCTGTCGCAGAGGTGGTATCGGCCAGTGCGTCGAGCGCGACGAAGTCGTGAATTGTGCCGCCGTAGCGCACCGAGGTGGTCGGCACGCCCGCCTGCCGCAGCAGACGGGCCAGTGCCTCGCCTTCGTCGCGGACCGGATCGGCTTCGGCGGTGACGATCAGGGATGGTGGCATACCGACGAAACGCTCGTGGCCCGCGCCCACCAAGGATGCCTCGTCCATCGCGGAGACGGTGCCGCCGGTGTGCCGGTGCCACCACCGTCGCACCGCATCGCCCGACAGCAGGAACCCGTCGGCGAACATCTGCTGTGATGCCGTGTCCATGGTGGGGTCGGCGAGCGGGCAGAACGCCACCAGATAGCGCAATTCGAAATCGTTGCGATGCAGTGACATCACCGCCACGGAGGTGGCCAGTGTGGCGCCTGTCGAATCACCGGCGATCGCCATCCGTGCGGGGTCAATGCCGTGATCGGCACCATGGGTCTTCACCCACCGGCACACCGCGTAGAGGCGATCGACGCTCGCACGATGTCGGTCGTCGCCGGCTGAGGTGTAGTCGGGACAGACAACGACGGCACCGGTGTGCTGGACCAGATGCTGTACCAATCGAGCACGGGTGACGACAGCGCCGGACAACAGGTCTGCCCCGCCGACGTAGACGATCGCCGGAACGGGATCGGTGATCGCCGTGGGCCGTACGACCCGTACCCTGACGATCCCGGCGTGCTCGCAATCGACGACCGTCCACTCTTCGTGATCGGAGTCCGTGGCAGCGACGGTCGAGGCCGCGGCGGGCGCCTCAACGTTGCCGCCCGCGGCCAACAACATGCGCGCTGCGGGGTCGAGTTCTACCGGCTCTACGTGTCCGGCCACCGGTTCCTCTCGTTGACGGGGCGACGTCATCGATGTTCGGCAGTGACGGCGGGTTTTTCGGATGGGTCGGGCTGCAGGTACTGCGGACCCCTCGGACCGAGGCCGGACCGTTGCGCCAATCCGATCCCGGAGGCCGCCACTGCCTGCAGATGCGACAGCCGCGTCCGTTCCCAGCGGCGAAGGTCGTCGACCGGAAGGGCGGTGCCACCGTGCCAGCCGGTGAGAGCCGCGGCCAGTCCGGCGGCGTCTCCGAGTGCCTTGGACGTTCCCGAGGCAGTGTGCGGTCGCACCGTGCCGGCCGCATCGCCGATCAGGGCGACATGGTCGGCGACCATCCGGGTGGGGATGAGATCGAACACCGGTTGCAGGAAAACCTTTGAGGCGTGGATCAGTTCGACGAATGGCCCAGGGAGTTCCCGCTCGGCGAGTCCGAGCAGGACCGACAGTGAGTCGTGGGTGAGCTCGCCTGGTGGCAGGAACTGGTCGAACCGCTGGCCCCCTCGGCCGGTCATCAGGCCGTCGAGCCGCGACTGCGCTGTATTGACGTACCAGACCCAATTCACCCGTCGCTGACCAGGCGTCCGAATCCCGGTTGGCCCCGGGACCAGATAGCACAGCATCTGCAGGCCGGGAACGGCGAACATGCTGAAGCGTTCGGCCAGCAGCCCCACCAGGTGCTCGGGGAGGTCGGCTTCAGGTTCCAGGCCGCGGAACGCGACGTACCCGCTATAGGTCAGATCGTCACGGCCGGTCAACAGGCGTCGGGTGGTCGACCCGATCCCGTCGGCGCCGACCACGAAGTCACCCGTGGCGGCGTAACCGTCACCGAATGTCGCGGTGACCCCGGCATCGTCGCGGTTCAGGTCGGTCAGGGTGCTGTCCAGGCGCATGCAGTTGTCTTCGAGCGGCTCGCGCAGCGCGTGGTAGAGGGTGTCCCAGGCGGTCATCCACTGTGGGGCCGGGTAGCGGTGGGGATCGCCGTGACGGTGTAGCTGTTGGCGTTCGGCCAAGGCCACGCTGACCGAGGGCACCGAGCGGCCCAGCCGGGCGAGCAGCTCGGCGACCTCCTGCTGCATGACGATGCCTGCGCCACGCGGTTGGGTCCGGTCCACCGAGCGTTCGTACACCGCGACATCGGCTCCTGCGAACCGCATTTCGTGGGCGCACGCGAGACCGCCGAGCGATCCGCCTATGACGAGGGCGTGCATGTCAGCGGAACGCCCGTGTGTAGCGCACCGGGTGGGGGAGCTCGTGGCCGAGCTCGTCGGCGGCGTGGCGTATCCAGGCGGGGTTGCGCAGCAGGACGCGGGCCAGGAACACGGCGTCGGCCTCCCCGTCGGCGACTATGGTGTCGGCCTGCTCGGGCACGGTGATGAGTCCGACCGCAGCGGTGGGGATCTCGATCTCCTTGCGGATCCTGGCTGAGAACGGGACCTGGTAGCTGGGCCGCACGGGGATCACCGCGTCGGGTGCCGACCCGCCCGACGACACGTCGATCAGATCGACGCCGAGTCCCTTGAGCCGCCCGGCCAGTTCGAGGGTGTCGGCCAACGTCCATCCCGGCCGTTGGTCATCGGTGTCGCCGGCCAGCCAGTCGGTGGCCGAGACCCGGAAGAACAGCGGTAGTTCTTCGGGCCAGTTGGCGCGGACGGCTTCGACGACCTGCAGCGCGAATCGCATGCGGTGCTCCAGCGGTCCGCCGTAGTCGTCGCGTCGGTGGTTGGAGTGCGGGGAGAGGAACTGATGAATCAGATAACCGTGTGCACCATGGATTTCCAGCGTCTGGAATCCGGCGGCGGCGGCGCGTCGGGCCGCTGCGGCGAAAGCATCAATGGTGGCGGTGATGTCGTCGACGCTCATCTGGGTGGGCGCAGGCAGCCGCCCGAAGGGCTTCTCACTGGGCCCGACGGTGGTCCAGCCCCGGTGCGCTAGACGTGTGTCGTCAGGCCAAGGAACGCCCGTGGAGCCTTTGCGGCCGGCGTGCACGATCTGAATTCCGGGGACCGCTCCCTGGGTCTTGATGAAGTCGGTGATGCGGCGGAACGACTGACCTTGCCGGTCGTTCCACAGACCGAGGTCGTGATGGCTGCTGCGCCCCGACGGATCGACTGCGGTCGCCTCGACCATGACGAGGGCGGCACCTGCCACTGCGCGCGATCCGAGGTGCTGCAGGTGCCAGTCTGTGGGCGTTCCGGTGTCGGGCCCCTCGGGGACGGAGGCGAATTGCATCATCGGTGACATCCAGGCGCGGTGTGAGTAGGTGATGTCCCGCAACGTCAGGGGAGAGAACAGATGTGGCATGTCAGGTTGCCTCAGGCCGTCAGGAATTCGAGAAGGTCGGCGTTGATGACGTCCGCATGGGTGGTGGGCATGCCGTGCGGGAAGTTGTCGCCGTAAGATTTCAGGCTGCCGTTCTTCAGCAGCGCAGCAGATTTCGGGCCCGATGCCACGTAGGGCACGATCTGGTCGTCCCTACTGTGCATCACCAGCGTCGGGACGGTGATCTTCTTCAGGTCCTCGGTGAAATCGGTCTGCGAGAACGCAACAATGCCGTCGTAGTGCGACAGTGCGTCGCCCATCATGCCCTGGCGCCACCAGTTTTCGATGATGGCCTCTGACGGCGTCACCCCGGGTTTGTCGAAGTTGTAGAAAGGGCCCGACGGTAGCGCGCGGTAGAACTCCGAGCGGTTCGCTGCCAATTGGGCCTGCAGGCCGTCGAAGACGCTCTTCGGCAGGCCTTCTGGATTTGTCTCGGTCTGCACCATGAGCGGCGGCACGGCGCTGATGAGCGCGGCTTTCGACGCCCGGCTCTCACCGTGGCGGGCGAGGTAGCGGACTACTTCGCCGCCGCCGGTGGAGTGTCCCACGTGGATCGTGTCGCGCAGGTCCAGATGGTGAACCAAAGCGGCCAAGTCGTCGGCATAGTGGTCGAGATCGTGGCCACCAGGAGTCTGGGTCGATCGCCCATGGCCGCGGCGGTCGTGGGCGATGACACGGTAGCCCCGGGCCAGGAAGTACAGCATCTGGTTGTCCCAGTCGTCCGAGGACAGCGGCCAGCCGTGGCTGAAGACGATGGGCTGACCCTGGCCCCAGTCCTTGTAGAAGATCTCGGTGTCGTCGGTGGTGGTGATGGTGGCCATGATTCGGGCTCCTCGCTGTAGGGGTTGTCAGGCCGGGCCGATGCCGCGAGCGTCGACCGGGTTGATGCGGCTGACGACCAGAGGGTCGGCGGGAGTGAAGGGGAAGGTGGGGAGGTCGTCGACATGGGTGTTGAACGCGGCGGCCAGGACCTCGCGGGTGTAGGCGCTCGCCGAGGCCTTATAGCCGATGTCGGCTGGAAACGGCTGGTCGAAGAAGATCAGGAAGTGCCAGGGGTCGGTGCCGATGTTCTCGATGTGATGCGGGTAGGCCGTCGGGATGAAGTACATGTCACCGGTGGTGAGAGTCCAGGTATCCAGTGTCCCATCGGGATTCATGACCGTCATCCGAGCGTCGCCGTGGCGGACGTAGCCCATTTCGCCGGTGATCGGGTGCCAGTGCGGTTCGCGCATGCCGTTTTCGGTCACGCGTAGCGAGTACATCGACATGTTCTTCAATGCCGGCCAGAACTGGTCTCGCGCGAAGCGCGCGTTGCCGCTCACGTAGTTGAGGCCGGGCTCCTGTGCTTCGACGTCGAATTTGTGGGGATCGTTGAAGTAGGCCGACGCGGGAATGTCAGGATCACCGATCCGCGGCGCGAGTTTGTGGTCGGAGGTGGAGCGGCGGATCTTGGCCATGTCGCAGGACGGCAGGTCATAGGTGTTGCCCAAGACGGCGTCGGTGAAGGCGCCGAATGTCGATCCCAATCCGAAGTCCTCGGGGCGTTCGTTGCGGAAGGCGATGATGAATTCGGCGACGTCGGTGCCGATGTTCTCGATGTGGTGCAGCGACCCGGAGTCGATGTGGAACATCTGACCTGCGGTCACGATGAAGGTCGAGAACTGGCTGTGGTTGTCGAGGATCGACACCAGTGCGGTTCCGGATACGCAGTAGGTGAGCTCGTTGGCATTGGCGTGCCAGTGCGGGGTACGCATGGCGCCGGGATTGAGGAGAACCCGTTTGATCGACAGGTTCTTCAGGATGGGCAGGTTGTCGACCGTGACGCGGCGCATCGACCCCAGGTCGTTCTCCTCGACGACTTCACCATTGAGCAGTGACACCGCGTGGCTGCTGCGGGTGATGGAACTGGTCATGCTGCACCTCCTGCTGTGATGTGTCGTGAGTGACTCTCGTCGACGGGGCGGCGGTTTGTCATGGACGCTGGCGGCACTCGGGGGGCGCTGCCAGCGGTAACTCCGTGGTTGCAGGTAGCGGTAATGCGGATGCCGTCGACTCGCCCTGAGTGTTGGCTGTTTGAGGGCACGCGTCATCAGTCGGGTGACTGATGACGTAGAGGTGTCGTGGTGACAGCTTGACGATGCAAAGCCGTTTCATTCCGGGACGCATATCATCTGTCAGATCACGCGGCGGTCCACGCCGCGTCAGGGCGGCGAGGCGCGACGTGACTTCGGATCGATTACCTGATGGCGTGGTCCTGGACCCCGCGACCGCAGACTTGCTCGAAGCAATGCGGACGCCTCCGACACTGCGCGACTTGGGGCCCGGCGACGGACGTCTGGCGCTGCGCGAGGCGCAGCAGTCCGCCATCGAGCGGCCGGGGACCGTGGCGCACTTTCACACCGCCGAGGTGGGTCCGTCGGGGTTGACTGGATTCTGGATCGTGCGGCCGGCCGATGTCGGGGGTCCGCTGCCGGCGGTGTTCTACGCCCACGGCGGCCGGTGGATGTTCGGCGATGCCGACACGCATGCCGAGGTCATCTGCGAATTCGCGCTGAGCTGCCGGGTGGCGATGGTGGTTCCCGAGTACAGCCGCACGCCCGAAGCTCGTTATCCCGTCGCTTTGGAGGAGTGCTACGCGGCGTTGCTGTGGGTTCACGCCCATGCAGCCGACCTCGCGCTCGACGCCAAGCGGCTCGCGATCGCCGGCGACTGTGCCGGTGCGACGTTGGCGATCGCGGTGACGATGCTGGCCAAATCCCGTGGCGGGCCCCGGTTTCGGGCCCAACTCCTGTTCTACCCACCAACCGACGCGCTGTGTCGATCGGAGTCGCACCGGACGTTCGGCACGGGCGGACTGATCAGCAGTGCCGAGCAGGCGTGGTATTGGGATCAGTACTGCGATGGTGATGTCGAATGCCCCACCGTGTCACCGCTGTACGCGACGCACGATGACCTGGCCGGACTGCCGCCGACGATGGTGGTCACGGCGGAGGCGGACGTCGTTCGCGACGAGGGAGCGGGTTTCGCCGCCAGGCTCCGTCAGGCGGGGGTGGATGTGACGGCGGTCCGCTATCTGGGCACCGTGCACGACTTTGTCGTGCTGAGACAGCTGGCGGACAGTCCGCCGACCCGCGCGGCCATCGAGCAGGGTGCCTGGTTTCTCTCCGAGGCGTTGGCACGATGACGACGGTGAATCACACGTCGCACCTCATCGGCCGGGCCGACGTCATCGCCAGACTGTCGGCGACGGTTGGTGCCACCTCGGGCGCCCCACCCGCTCTGATCGTCTTCGGCCAGGCGGGTATCGGAAAGACCGCGTTGCTTCGCCATGTCGTCGCTGACGCAGATGTCAGCGTGCGGGTGCTGTGGCTTGCCGGTGCATCGTCGTCGCCGGCTCACCCGCGGTTGGCCAGTGTCTTGTGGCCGCTGCGTGGACATGCGGACGAGCTGCCGTCCGGGTTGCAACGTTCGTTGCGGCGACTGTTCGACGGTGGCGAGTCTCCCGCAGGCGATGGGCCGCTGCTCGCCGACGCGGTGGTGGCCCTCCTTGAGGGGGTGGCCACCCCGATTCTGCTCGTCGTCGATGATGTCGATCAGTTGGATTGCGAGACAAGGGAACTTCTGGTTGCCGTGGCCGCTCAGCTGAGCGGGACGCGAGTGCGGGCGGTGCTGACGGCCCGCCGCCGCGACGTCCTCGCGGGTGTCGCAAGATCCGTCGACACGCTCGATGTCGCACCACTGTCTGTCGGGGCGTCAGCCGAACTACTCGCCGCGCAACCGATTCAACCCGACCGCAGCGTGCGTGGCGAGATCATCCGCTGGTCGCGCGGCAACCCTTTGGCATTGATCGAATTCGCCCGGGCCTACGGTCACAATCGGACCAAGACCTTTCACGGCGCCACCATGAACGAACTCGCGGCGTTTCACCCGGTTTTCGTCAATCAGATCGCCGCGCTGCCTGCAAGGACCCGAAGACTGTTGCTGGTGGCTGCCGCCGCGACAGGCTACGAGAGCATCGATGCGATCAACCGGGCCGCGGGCTGCCGTGACGACTACACATACTGGCAGCCCGCCCGCGCTGCCGGTGTCGTCGAATTCACCGACGACCGTCGTGTGGTGTTCGCCAACGCGATCATCCGTTCGGCAGCCTTCGCGGACGGGGACCTGGGCCAGCAGCGCGCCGCCCATCTCGCGCTGGCTGCCAGTCACGGTGTGAAGGACAGCCTGTGGGCGTGGCATATGGCCGCGGCCGCACCCGGTCCCGACGAGGCGATCGCCGCGACGCTGGAAGAATCGGCGATCGAATCATCCCGTCTGGGAATGGAACTGGAGTTGGCGCGGGCGTTGCAGCGCGCTGCCGAGATGAGTCCCGAACGGGCCGCCGCCGCCCGGCGCTACGCGCAGGCGGCCAGCGCGGCCAACTTCGGGGGAGACCCCGGGTGGGCGCTCGCACTGACCGAGGTCCCCCTCAACGAGTCAGAAGATCCCGACGTCGCCGGATTCGCGGCGCTGATCAGGGCCTCCATCCTCATTCAGGACGGACGCCCCGCCGAGGCAATGGACACCGTGCGCACCGTGCTCGACGGTCGGCGGCCTTCCGACGCGCACCTGGGGCTGGCGCTGTTGCACGCCGCGGCGGGTGCCGCGTTCTATACGGGGGATCTTGAACACCGCCGGGATCTGCGGAGGTGGCTGAAGGATCTCGAGTCGCCGACGGTGGCCAGCCAGTTCTCGTTGCCCTTTCCCGTCGGCGCGAGTGCTCTGCAATGCGCTTACATCTCGATGTATGCCGAGACCTCGGACTCGGCCGGCGCTCGGCCGCATGCGTTCAACCGCGCCTGGCTGCGCCCGTCACCGGACCCGTCGTGCGATACAGCGCGGCGACTCATCGCGGGTGTCATGGCCTATGCCACCGAGCACACCGCGATCGCCGCCGCGGAACTCGGGGGCGCGATCGAGAACTTGACCAGACTGGGCGGATTGCGCGGATTCACCTTGGCCATGGCGCCGCTGTCGTGGGCGTTGCTGGACAGCGGCAGATGGGATGAGTTGACGAACCTGCTCGCGACGGCGGGTTCAGTCGGCGTGCTGCATGCGGCAGCGCTGATCGACCGCGAAGTATATTCGTGCACAGCACAATTGCATGCATTTCGAGGCGACTTGGGCGCAGCGGCAGCGGCGTTCGAGCGGGCTCAGGGAATGGTCCCCGGCGCCGCGTCGCCGCCGAAGGCCACCGAAGTCGCGCTTCTGCGAGTGTCGGGATGGATGGCGATCGCCGCCGGTGATTTCGAAGAGGCCTACCGCCGATTCCGGGCGATGTTCTGCGACAACGCCGATCCGGCGCATTTCGTGGTGTCCTACCGCGCGGTCGCGGAAATGGCGTGGGCCGCGGCCCGCTGCGGGCGTGCCGAAGAGGTGCAGCCACTCATCGCCAAGATCGGCCGCCAGGTCATGATCAAGCCGCCGACCCGGCTCCGGCTGCTACAGCACCAAGCCATGGCCCTTGCCACGGCCGGGCATCGCGCCGAACACCACTACAAGCTTGCGGTGTTCGACCCTGCGGGTGCGGAGTGGCCGTTGGAACGTGCCCGGGCACGGCTTCACTACGGCGAATGGCTACGGCGATCGCGACGTCCCGCCGAGGCCAAACCACTGCTCTGTGCCGCCTTGGACATCTTCGAACGCCTTGGCGCCAAACCGTTGGCCGAGATTGCGCGCGCCGAACTACGAGCGGCAGGGGTGATCACCGCGGATCCGGCACCTCGCGACGCTCTGCACATGCTGACGGCGCAGGAACGACAGATCGTTTCGCTGGCTGCCTCGGGCCTGACGAATCGGGAGATCGCCGACCGGTTGAAGCTGTCGCCCCGCACGGTCGCGTCGCACCTCTATCACGTCTATCCGAAGCTCGGCGTGACGCGACGCCATGAACTGCGCGAGTTCACATCCTGACCCGTGACACATCCTCGCCCGCACGGGGATCGGTGAGGGCAGCCCGCAGCACCGATGCTGCCTGTGCCCTGGCCGCCCTGGCCGCACTGGTGTTTTTCAACGCCGCGAGAGTCACAAAGTCGTGGATCATCCCCTCGTAACGCACCGCCGCACACACTGCGCCCGACGATCGCAGGCGTGCAGCGAACGCCTCGCCCTCATCCCGCACGACGTCAGCCTCCGCCGTGATGACCAATGCCGGCGGGAACCTTGCCAGATCACCGTCGTCGGCGCGTAACGGGCAGACGGTGTCCACGTCACGAAGTGTCGGGTCCGCGGCGTATTGGTCCCAGCGCGATTGCATCTCGTCGCGCCGCAGACCATAGCCCTCGCCGTACATGAGATAGGAGGGTGTGGCGAAGTCGGCGTCGGTCACCGGGGTGAATGCGACCAGTTGCCGAAACCCGGGCCCGTTGCGCTGCAGCGACATCAGGACCACGGCGATCGCCAGGGTGGCGCCCTCGGAATCGCCGCCGACGGCCAGCCGGGTGGGGTCCAAACCATGCTCGGCGCCATTCTCGGCGATCCACAAGGCAGTCGCGTAGGCCTGCTCCACGGGGACGGGATACCCCGCCTCAGGCGCCCGTCCGTACTCGGGCAACACCACCGCCACACCCGCGCGGGTGGCCAACTCGCCCACGATCCCGTCGTGGGTCGACCCACCGCCGCCGCCCCAGCCGCCACCAAGCAGATACAGCATCGCCGGCAACGGCCGCTCGGCAACGGCCGGCTCGACGAGGTGGATTGGCAGCGGGCCGTGATCTGGGATGTCGATCGTGACCCGGCGCTCGGTGACCTCGGCACCGGACATGTCCGCGAGTCCGCGCTGGACATCGGCGAACACCGCCTGCCGCGCTTCCGGCGGCCGCCGGTCATTCGTGTTCCGCTGCGAGTCTGCGGCGGCGACAAAGGCTGCAGCCGCTGGATCGAGAGCAACGCCGTGCGGATTCGCCGTCATGTCTCAGCCCTCTCCGCCGCACACATTCCCAGTCTGAACCAGTCGCAGTCATCAGTCACATGACTGATGACGTGAGGCGGGGCGCCGTCCAACCTTGAAGGGACACGCACAGGAAGGTCAGCGCACATGCCGACGGCACCAGACAGCGTAGGACGGCCGGTCAGCCGCGTCGAAGGTGCGGACAAGGTGACCGGGCGCGCCCGCTACACCGCTGACGTCGAGATTCCCGGCCTGGCATACGCGGTCCTGGTGCAAGCCGATATCGCACACGGCCGCGTGACGGAGAAGTCCCTGCGGGACAGTGCCGACCGTGCCGGTGCAGCACCCGGGATCTTGCATGTCCTGACGCCCTTGAACTGCCCGGTGCTCCACGTGCTGCCGGAGGACCTGACTTTCGACCTGCCGTTGGAACGGCGCCCGCCACTCTCGGACCTGACCGTTCAACACGTCGGGCAGCACATGGCGATGGTGGTCGCCGACACTCTGGAGAACGCCACTGCAGCAGCATCGATGTTCGCCCTCGAATACGAGGGGGCGCCTGCGCAACTGACCGCTCGAATGGTGCTGAACCAGCCGGCGGCACCGGACGGGACGCACGGTCAAATCCGGCATGGCAGTTATCTGCCCGATCACTTCGTCAAACTGGAGGAGGAGAAACTGCAGGACCAGCGCGGGGATCCACCCAGTGCGGAAGACGCGTCGCTCCGCGTCGCCTCGCGGTACACCACCCCGATGCATGCGCACTATCCGATCGAGTTGTCGGCCACCATCGCGCAGTGGGAGGGCGAGCACCTCACCGTCCATGACAGCACCCGATGGATCGCCGGCGAACGCACCGCGTTGGCTGCATACCTCGATATCCCAGAAGATCGGATACGCATCCTTTCCCCTTTGGTGGGTGGCGCATTCGGATCGAAGAGCTTCCTGTGGATGCACGTCGTGTTGTGCGCGGTTGTTGCGAGGCATACCAATCGACCGGTCAAGGTCGTCCTGACCCGCGATCAGATGTTCACCTCGACCGGTCACCGTCCACGCACCGAGCAGGACGTGACCCTGCTTGCCGACGATGCCGGTCACATTCTGAGTACCGAACACCACACGTTGACCGAGACATCCACCGTGGCCCACTTCTGTGAGCCTGCCGGCCTGTCCAGCCGGTTCCTGTACAACTCCCCACACCTGGTGGTCTCACACCGCACGGCCCGAATCAACGCGCCGACCCCCTGTTTCATGCGTGGGCCGGGGGAGGCGCCAGGTCTGTTCGCGCTGGAGGTCGCCATCGACGAGCTCGCCGAGCGGGCCGACCTTGATCCGCTGGCACTTCGGATTCGCAATCACGCCGACATCGACCAGGCCGGTGGAAAACCGTGGTCGGGAAAGCACCTGCTGGAGTGTTACGAGGAAGGGGCGCGACGGTTCGGCTGGAACGACCGCCCTGCCGCGCCTCGATCGTTGCAACGCAGCGGCGCCCAGGTCGGTTGGGGCATGTCCACCGCGACCTATCCGGGACGGCGGATGGCGGCCGGCTGCCGAGTCGCCACCGATTCGCACGGTTTCGTGCAATTCTCCTCGGCCACACATGAAGTAGGCAACGGAGTGCGCACCGTGATGACGCAGGTCGCCGCTGATGTCACCGGGCTTCCGATGGACCGGGTGAGCTTCCTGTCGGGTGACTCCACGTTCCCGGCGGCGCCCTACAGTGGCGCGTCGCAAACCACCGCTACGGTGGGATCCGCGGTCTTCGCGGCTGCCGCGGAATGGAAACGCCGTTTCATCGCCGCATTGGTCGACGATCCCGACTCTGGCTTCTCTGGCGCGGACTCGGCGTCGATCGACGTCGCCGGTTGCAGCCCGGCGGTCACTGCCGCATACCGCGATCGACTGAGCTTCACGGTCGGCAGCGATGCCGGGGACCAGACCGCGCTGGCATTTCAATCCTTCGGAGCGCATTTCTGCGAGGTCGAGGTCGACGAAACCATCGGGCGTGCCACGGTCACCCGTTGGGTCGCAGTCATGGATTGTGGCCGCGTGCTCAATCCGAAGCTGGCCCGCAACCAGGTGATGGGGGGCATCACCTTCGGGCTCGGCATGGCGCTGCTCGAACAGATTCCCTACGACCAGGCCACAGCTTTGCCGATTGGCGAGTACTACCTTCCCACCCATGCCGACCGCCCTGAATTCGACATCTCCTTTCTGGATCATCCCGACTACGGCCTCGATCCGATCGGGGTGCGCGGCATCGGTGAGATCGGTACCTGTGGCGTCCCGGCGGCCATTGCCAACGCCGTCCACCACGCCACCGGAAAACGACTTCGCCATCTCCCGATTACCTTGGAGGACTTGATGACTCCGTACCGCGCACCAGGTAGCGAGTCGTGATGGGCAGCCACACCGTACAGCTGTGCATCAACGGCGACGTCCACCAGATGAAGACCGACGTGCGATCCACCCTGCTCGACCTGTTGCGCGAGCGGCTGCATCTCACCGGAACCAAAAAGGGCTGCGACCACGGTCTGTGCGGCGCCTGCACGGTGTCCGTGGACGGTGAACGTGTGGTCAGCTGCCTGACCCTGGCAGTATCCGTCGACGGATCTGACGTCTTGACTATCGAAGGAATCGCTGACGGCGACGACCTGCACCCACTGCAACAGGCGTTCCTCGATTGCGATGGACTCCAGTGCGGCTACTGCACACCGGGGCAGATCTCGTCAGCTCACGCGATGCTGGCCGAACACCGGCGTGGCGACCTGAGCCTGGCCACCTTCGATGGCACCCGGTCGGACGTGATCACCGGCTGCCCGCGCCTGAGCGGCCCTGAAATCCGAGAACGCATGGCCGGCAACATCTGTCGCTGCGGCGCATATGCCAACATCGTCGAGGCCATCGAGACCGTGGCCGAAGACCGGTCGGCATGAAGACCTTCGACTTCCGGCACGCTGCCTCCGTCGAGGACGCCATCGGCGCAGCCGCCGACGGAGCGAAATACCTCGCCGGCGGAACCAACCTGATCGACCTGATGAAGGGCGGCGTCGAACAGCCAAGCGGTCTCGTCGATCTCCGGCGACTCGGCCTGACGTCGATCACCGAGACCGAGGCCGGGGGAGTGTTCGTCGAGGCGGGCGTCACCAACAGCGCGCTGGCCAACCACCGACTCATCCGTACCCAGTACCCGGTGCTGTCGCATGCCATTCTCAGCGGCGCCACCACGCAGTTGCGAAATATGGCCACCACAGGTGGAAACCTGTTGCAACGCACGCGATGCCCCTACTTCATGCAAACCGTCTTCGCGGAATGCAACAAGCGCAACCCGGGAAGTGGATGCGCCGCACGCCACGGATTCCACCGCGAGCACGCCATCTTCGGGGCCAGCGAAGAATGCGTGGCGATCCATCCGTCGGACATGGCAGTCGCCCTGGCGATACTGGAGGCCGTCATCCATGTGCAGGGCACCTCCGGCCGACGGACCATCCCGATCGATGAATTCTTCTCTCTGCCCGGCCAGACCCCTCATATCGACAACACCCTGCGACCGCACGACCTCATAGTGGGGATCGAACTTCCGCCATCCCTGTTCGCCGATCACTCCTGGTACCTGAAGGTTCGTGACCGGCACAGTTATGCATTCGCGCTCGTCTCCGTTGCCGCAGGACTACAGATCGACGGCGAAGTCATCACCGCTGCCGCCCTTGCGCTTGGTGGGGTGGCCGCCACCCCGTGGCGGCTGCACGACGCCGAAGCAAGCCTTATCGGTAAGCGGCCGTCTGCGGAGGCGTTTCACGCCGCCGCGCAGCTCGCCATGTCCGGCGCGCAACCCCTCGATCAGAACGAATTCAAGGTCGACCTGGGCCGTCATAGTGTGGTGCGGGCGCTGACCCTGGCGGCGATCGACCGGTAGACCGAGGCCGACAGCAGGCGTGAAGCGATCGAGACCCGTCGCCTGGACACAAATTGGACCGCCGTGCAGTGGCTGTTCCAACCCGAACACGGTTTGCGCGACCACGACGTGTTCTCGATCGGCGCCGAGGGTTCGGTGGGGACAACGAAGACCCCAGGCTAGGTAGATGAGGGCTCGCTCGACGTACCCATCTACCAGTACTATTTGGATAATCGACAACCGCGCAGCAGGAGTTCAAGTGGCCAGTTCGTCCCCGCCGACCCGTCGGGTCGTCGAGATCATTGAACTGCTGACCGAACGACGTGATCTGTCCACCCGGCTCAGCGATATCGTGAAAGCACTGGATCTCAACCAGGCGACCGCCTTCGCCATCATGAAGGAGCTCGTCGACGCGGGCTGGGTGTCGCGCGATCCCGTCACCAAGACCTATGCGATCGGTGGAGCGCTGGTCGGCCTGATCAAGCAGATGGATCAGTACGGTTCGAGCCTGAATGCCGCCGCACACGCTGCTACTGCCGATACCGGCTATGCGACGTCCGTGTCGGAACGCGCGGGCAACCAGCTGGTGATCATCGCGTTCGTGACCGGAGCCAATGGGCCCGATCAGCGATGGGACCCCGAGGCCGGAGACCGAATACCCTTCGCCGCACCGTTCGGGCCCGCATTCGCTGCGTGGGAACCGGCGGACGAACGTCAGGCCTGGATCCAGCGCAGCGGAGTGAACAGCCCGGCATTTCACGCTCAACTCGAGCAGTTTCTGGATGAGACCCATGCTCAGGGTTACAGCGTGGAACACTCGAGCCCGGAGATGGTGTCGGCGCTTCCAGCGATGACCAAGCTGCAGGCCGAGGCACTTTCTGATTCCATGCGGGACCATCTCGACCAAGTCCTACTTGAGATGACCGGCGGCCCAAAGCCTCCCGCCACCGCCAGTGGTCGACAGCGCCACTACGTCGGTTCCATCACCGCGCCGGTCTTCAATTCAGGTGGCCGTGTCACCCACAACATCGGCGTGCACCCTTTTGCCGACCTTTCTGCACGCAAGATAGAACAGATCGGACGTCGCCTGCGGCTCCAGGCCGACGCAATCACCGCACAGGCCTCATGACAACCCTCGCCTCGGCTCGTTGACGCGGAATGTGCACTGCGCTAATTTCATATATTCAAGTTCGTAAGTTGGATAATCGCCTTCACTAGCGACGGTCGCGCCGCCGTCGAGGGCTCGATCCGTGGGTGGTGGCGGGATGACTGAGCGCAACGGCGGTGCCGCCACGTCGCCGAAGAAGCTGGTGATCGGGGCCAGTGGATTCCTTGGCTCGCATGTCACCCGACAGCTTGTCGAAGCGGGCCACGATGTCCGTGTCATGCTTCGCGGTACCAGTGACACCCGAGGCATCGATGACCTTGCGGTTGAGCGCTGTTACGGGGATGTCTTCGACGATGCCGCGCTGGCCGCCGCGATGACCGGATGCGATGTCGTCTTCTACTGCGTGGTCGATGCCCGGATGTGGCTACGCCAGCCGGCTCCGTTGTATCGCACCAATGTCGAGGGCTTGCGGCACGTTCTCGATGCCGCCGTGGGCGCAGACCTACACAGGTTTGTGTTCACCAGCACCACCGGCACCCTCGCCATCAGCGATAGCAAGCTGGTGACCGAGGACGATGCCCACAACTGGACCGACGGCGGGGCGTACATCGACAGTCGGGTACAGGCCGAGAACCTGTTGCTGCACTATTCTCGTGAGAAGAAACTGCCCGGCGTCGCGTTGTGCATATCGACCACATACGGTCCCGGCGATTGGCAGCCGACGCCGCACGGTTCGCTCATCGCGCGTGTCGCCGCCGGCAGATTCCCTTTCTATCTTGATTTCTCGTCGGAGGTCGTCGGTATCAAAGATGCCGCACGCGCAATGCTGCTCGCGGCCGAACGCGGCAAGGTCGGGGAGCGTTACATCATTTCCGACCGCTATCTGAGCACCCGCGAAGTTCACACCATCGCGGCCACCGCAGTGGGCAGGCGGCCACCTCGTATGAGTGTTCCGCTATGGCTGCTCTACCTGGCCGCACATATCAACGATCTGGCCAGTCGCCTTCTCAAGCGCGACCTGCCTTTCGCCGTCGTCGGTATACGAATGGCAGAACTCATGTCCGCGCTGGACCATGGCAAAGCCACCCGAGAGCTCGGCTGGGAGCCCAGCGGCGTCGATATCGCGATACGTGAAGCCGCTGAGTTCTTCGCGGCGCAATCGAACTGACTGGTACCCACCGGGCGTGCCGCCACCCAAATACGTTTCTAATTAAGCGATTTGGATAATGTCACGTCCACAGGGTTTGGTGCCGACACGCCGCGCATTGACACTTGACGCCACCGGAGCGCGTGCCTAGCCTTCAAATATTCGACTCAAAAAGTTGAATAAATGTTTGAGGCTTGAAGGTGCGATCCGCACAAGCTTCAAGCTGACGTACCAGGATGTCGGTGCTCGCCGACAAGCAGCACCGTCTCCACATTGCGGGCACACGACCTGCTTGACCACTTCAAAACTCAAGGAAGAGTATAAATATGCCCGTAAAATTGACCAACCTGATAGCTCACACGGGCCTTCGGCAACACCTGGTTCGCGGTGCTGTGGCTGTCGGAGCGGCGGCCATGATGCTGGGAGGGGTAGGCGCCCCGGTCTCCAGCGCGGACCCGGTCCTGCCGCTGCCCAGTCTGTGTGGCTTTTCTTCGCCTGGTGACGATTCGGGTGTTGAGGTCGACGCCATCAAGCAACTCAAGGCGACCTACTTCTCCAATATCGATGCCAAGAATTGGGACGGCTTGAGCACTTTGCTCGACCCGAACGTCGTGGAGGACACCACCTGTAGTGCAGGTCCGATCTTCTACGGCAGGGATTCGTTCATCGCATTCCTCAAGCTCACCCTGGGCGGAGCTACCACGCATCATCAAGGCACCGACCCGCACATCAAAATAAACTCTGCCACAACGGCATCGGGACTGTGGACGCTTGAGGACGTCCTTGTTTTCGGTGGGACACTCGGAGTGCACGGATACGGTCACTACAACGACACCTATGTGAAGACCAACGGCAAATGGGTGGTCAAGACTTCAAAGCTGACCCGGACCCGTATCGACCTGATCAATCCGGCCGATGGCGCTGTGATCCAGGCGAATGCGTCGCTGCTCGACGTTGCCGCAAAGGTCAAGGCCATCGTCGGGGGGTAGTTGGCAAGCCGCACTGGTCGGCCAGCTGGCGCATCACGCCGGCTGGCCGACGTGCGGTCGCGCTCGCAACTTGTTACATAATCAATGACCATTGTCGTATAGTCGACGTGCTGGACGAGCTTGCGCTCGGCCAAAGGGGGGTACGTGAACCAGAGATCCGATAGGTCAGTACTTTGCGCGGGTCGGCGGGTATCCCGCCCTGGCTGCGACGTGCGGAGGTCCCCGTGCTGACCGAAGCCAAGCGGCGCGACCTCGCGTCCGATCTCTTGCGGGCCGAACGCATCGGAATTCCGGCGGTGTCATTGAGCGACAGGCATGCCGACCTCGATGTCGAGGATGCCTATGAGATTCAGATGATCAACATCCGGCGACGGATTGCGGGAGGCACTTGGGTCGTCGGATACAAGGTCGGTCTGTCCAGTGTGGCCATGCAAGAGATGATGGGCGTTGACGAGCCCGATTTCGGGCATCTGCTCGACGATACGAAGGTTCTCGAAGAGGCTCCGGTCAAGGCCGGCCGATTCTTGTCGCCACGCGTAGAGGTTGAGATCGGGGTAATCCTTGCCCGTGATCTCTCCGGAAAGGGATGCACTCAGGAAGACGTGCTCTCGGCGACCGCCGCTTTTGTGCCTGCGATCGAGATAATCGACAGCCGCATCAAGGACTGGCAGATCACGCTGTGTGACACGATCGCGGATAACGCCTCGTCCGGGGGATGGGTGCTCGGCGAAGACCGGCTCTTGCCCGACGATGTCGATATCAAATCGATCGATTTGACGCTTGAGCGCAACGGTGAGGTCGTCGCGAGGGGGCGCAGTGATGCCGTGCTCGGGAGTCCGTTGGCGGCGGTGGCCTGGCTCGCTGAAGAGGCCGATCGCTTCGGTGTGCAGCTCAAAGCCGGCGATCTTGTATTGCCCGGTTCCTGTCTGCGCGCGGTCGACGCACGGCCCGGCGATCGCTTCATCGCCGATTTCGATGGGCGCACTTCGGTTCGCTTGAGATTTGAATGAGACGAGTGCTCACGGGTAACCAACTGCGGTGGGCATGATGGCACCGCGATATCTCGACCGGAATGCGCTGCGCCACATCGCCAGAGATTGCAATTTCCGGCCGGCGTGCGGCGCGGTTACGCGCGTGCTGCACATAGGTGCGGGCATGGGTGCCTCAGGCGCCGCCGCGCCGCATCCGTCAGCGCGCGAGGCCACCGCCTTCGGGTGATTTGGACCGAATCGCTTCCAGACTCCGGTTGTCGGTCCGCACGGCGTACACCGTGTGGCGGCCCTGCAGGCCCTTCAATTCGACGTCGCGCGGCAGGCCGAATTCCGCGCCCGCCATCTTGCCGACGGCGTGGTATACAGCCTCGCTGACGAGGACCTCGCCACCTTCGGCGAGGCCGGCCACCCTCGCCGCCATGGCCACGTTGCGCCCGAAGAGATCGTCGCCGCGCCGGACCGATGAGCCCATGTGGATTCCCATGCGGACCCGGATATCGTCCCAGCGCTCCGGATTGACGGACAGAGCCTGCTGCACGTCGAGGCTGCAGCGCAGCGCCTGACGGGGATCGGCAAAAGCGAGCATGAAGCCGTCGCCCTGGTTCTTGACCACGTGCCCACCGTGCTTTTCTACCTGCGCATAGAACAGTTTGTTATGCCGCTCAAGGAGTTTCACCCACTCCCGGTCCCCGAGTGCATCGTTGAGTTCGGTGGAGCGCTCGATATCGGAGAACACGATGACCGCCTGGCCGTCGGCGGTCAGCCTGGCCAGGTCGGGGCGCTCCACCCGGGCCCACCCGGCCAGGTCCTCGATCGAATTGCGCACGGTGGCACGGACACCCTTGTTGATCAGTGAGTCCGCGGCCTGCCAGACGGTCTTGATCGCGACGGGCGCGAGTCCGCGGGGCTTGCGCCGGCGGGGACTTTCGCGGCGCAGCCGTTCCAGTTCGCGCCGGGCGCCGTTGAGCTGCCTTCGTGCCACGATCAGCAGCACGGTCAACGTAATCAGGCCGGCGCACGCCACGGCGATGATCGCCGCACTGACGACGGTGTTCAACGTTGTCTCGCGGCTGGTGTCGTCACGAGACCAGTATGAGCGACGGACAGGTCAGGTCAGCACGACGAGCCCGAGCGCCACCACGACGGCCACCGTGAACCCGAGCGCGACCCACAACCGGGCGAGCGGCCGATGCCGGACCGGCCGACCGCCCCACTGCCGAGTAGTGCGCTGGTCCCAGGGGGAGAACGGATAGCCCATGACATCCCTCAAACATGTTGTGGCACGAGGTTCTTATACCGACGTTCTTATACCGACACAGTTCGCATACCCGATCAGCGGTCTTCTCACACCCGGGCTAGCGGTCCGGCGACGTCAGCCCGGCTACCTGCCGGGCGGACCGCACGAACGCGGGTTTGGTGTGCTCGATCCCATCGAGATAGCCGCCGACCAGCGCGGCGTCCCGCAGCAGCGCCAGCGAGGCGGCGATCTCCGCCGGTTTGTCACGGCCGGTGGCGGCTTGCTCGAGGGCGCTGCGGAACCAGCTTCGGTGCGCCGAGATCAACCTGCGGATGGGGCTGTCAGGGTCGGGGTACTCGGCGGCGGCATTGATGAAGGGACAGCCCCGGGTGTGGTAGCGCGCGATGTCTTCGGCGATGCCGTCGATGACGAGTTCGAGCATGTCGGACTCGGGGCCTGCGGCAGCTTCGGCTGAGGCGAAGTAGCCGCGGATCGTCGCGTCCTCCGCGGCAAGATACGCCGTGACCAGGTCTTCTTTGCCCTTGAAGTGCCGGTACATGGTGGCGCGAGTGACCCCGGCTTCGGCAAGGATGCGATCGACCCCGACGGAATGAATGCCTTCCCGATAGAACAGCTCGGTGGCGGTCCGGAGTAACCGCTCACGCGGCTGCGACGCGGCGGGGCTGGAGGCCATGCCACCGACGATACCTGCGGCCAGAACGTTCTTTCTGGTATCGGGAACAGATATGCGGGACGGGTGGTTACACCAGCAGAATGATCGTTCTTTCTACCTGAGGAGAAGCCGATGTCCACCATCACCGCCCGCGAGAAGGCCGAGATCGACCGCGCCAACCAATCGGGGGCTCAGCCCGTCGTGTTCGTACACGGGCTGTGGCTGCTGCCCGACAGCTGGGAACCCTGGCGGGCGCTGTTCGAGGAACAGGGTTTCATCACCCTGGCACCCGGTTGGCCCGATGACCCGGACACCACCGCCGAGGCCCGTCGTGACCCGTCGGTGTTCGCAGGCAAGGGCATCGCCGAGATCACCGACCACTACCTCGACGTCATCGGGGCACTGGATCGCAAACCGATCATCATCGGACACTCGTTCGGTGGACTGCTCACCCAGAAGCTCGCCGGACTGGGCCTGGCCAAGGCCTCGGTTGCCATCGACCCGGCTCCGTTCCGCGGGGTGTTGCCACTGCCCTTGGCGGCTCTGCGATCGTCGTTCCCCGTGCTCGGCAATCCGCTGAACTTCAGCCGTTCGATTGCACTGACACCCAAGCAGTTCCGGTTCGCCTTCGGCAATGCGGTATCCGAGGACGAATCCAACCGGCTCTATGAGCGGTACTCGGTTGCCGGCCCGGGCCGGCCGTTGTTTCAGGCGGCAGTCGCCAATTTCAACCCGGCGTCGGCGACGAAGGTCGACACCAAGAACCCCGGCCGGGGGCCGCTGCTGGTCATTTCCGGCGAGTTGGACCACACCGTGCCGCCGGCCATCGCGAAGGCCTCCTACAAGCTGTACAAGAAGAATCCGAATGTCACCGAGTTCGTCCAGTTCGCCGGGCGTGGGCACTCTTTGGTGGTCGACAACGGCTGGCGCGAGGTGGCCGACACCGTACTGAAGTTCATCGCCCGATTCTGAAATGCTCCGCGCACGCGCCCGGTCACCGAGATGGCGACCGGGCGCGTAGCCCATGGCTTTTCGCTGTCGACGGCAAACATCCGTGGAAAACCGGTTGAACATCCGCGCCGCGGTCGGCTTCACTGGCTTCGATGCCACTTTCCGCCGATTGGCCCTCGCTCACCGATGAATTCGATCTCGCCCAAGGCCTCTACGACCGGGCCGGCCGTGGGCTGGTCGAGGAGTGGTTCGCCCGCCAGATAGCCCGCACCCACGACGCGAGTTTCGCCCGAGAGTTCTCCGATCGCATCGACCTGCCCGGGGTGCGGACCGACGACTACCTGCACCGCCGCATCAGCACTTCCGCCGGAGCGCTGCTGGGCGGAATCCGTTTCTACGGCCGCGATATCAGCCGGCCGTTCGTGGAGGTGGTGGCCCACAGCTTCGGCGACCTCGGCCGATTGCGGGACTGTGTCGCCCGGGAGTGGGCGATGTTCAATGCGCAGTTTCTCCGGGTGCGGACCAAGCCCGGCCGGCTGGCCGGTGCGGATGTACTGCTCGACGTGAGCGTCTATCTGGCCCGCTACTGCGATATGCACCCCGCGTCCGCGCGAGTCTGGCTGGAAGACTTCGCGCACGTTGCCGACGCCGAGGCCATGGTCGCCGCACGTTACGGCAGGCTCGATCCCGCTTTGGCGCGCAACGTCTCCGCCGCGAGTCCCGCCGATGTGCGGCAATGGCATTCGCGCCGACAATTGCGCGCCATCGGTACCGCCGACGGTGTCGTGGGACTGCTTGCGGTGGCGCCGGGCACCATCGACTGGATCACCGGCGATGTGATCAACGAAGAGGTGGTCGACCTGGCGCACCACGGCCACGGCTATGCCGCCGCGGGACAGGCCGCCTGGGCGGCCGAGCGGGGCCGCGACGGCCGTCAGTTCTTGATCGGCACCATCGACCGGCTGAACACGGCCTCACGTAAGACGGCCGAGGCCGCCGGTCGACGGCGCGTGCTGGACGGGGTCTTCGTCAGCACGGGTCCCCGGGCGGGGTGAAGTACGGCACGCCCTCGACGGTGTAACAGGGCACCTCGCCGGGGACGTAGGGGACATGCATCGCGGCGATTGCCGCGCCGGTTGCGACATCACCGGCGATATCGGTGCAGCCGCCCGCCGCGAAATGCCTGCCATCGGCACCGGCGCAGACGTCGGCACCGGAGACGGGCGCGGTGAGCAGCGGTGTGAGGGTGGCTGCCGTGGCGAGACCCGCCGCGAACAGCAGCGAGGTGGTCCGTCGGCTCATGGCGCGCTCCTTCTGTTGGGGCAGTCCCACATGCGTATGAGGGTCGGCAGTGCTCATTGTGGGCCCGACGGACGCTTACCGCGCGCTTTTGGCCACTTGCCGAGGTGGCGGTCCTACCCACGAGACTCGGGCGATCAACGCGGAACTCCATGGCACACTGACTTTCGTGTCAGATCTGACGTTCACCGACTCGATCGAGATCGCTGCCGCTCCCGCCGCGGTCTACGCGCTGGTGTCCGACGTGACCCGCACCGGCGAATGGAGTCCGGTGTGCCGCGGCTGCTGGTGGGACGAGGGCGGCGGGCCGCAGGCCGGTGCATGGTTCACCGGGCGCAACGAAACGCCAGAACGCGCCTGGGAGACGCGAAGTCAGGTGGTGGCCGCCGATCCCGGGCGCGCTTTCGCCTGGGAGGTGAACAACGGCTGGGTGTTCTGGCAGTACACGCTGGAACCCGAGGGCGACGGCACCCGGCTGACCGAATCGTGGGAGTTCCGGCCGGCGGGCATCGAGGGCTTTCGTGAGCGTTTCGGGAAACACGCCGACGCCTTGATCGAGGAACAGGTCGCGGCGGCCACCGCCGGAATCCCGGCCACGCTCGCGGCGATCAAACGCATCGCCGAACACGCCTGAGGCTCACACCGACTCGGATTCCCGATCGTGGCGGTTCTTCCACGCCGGCATGCTGCGCGCCGGGCGTTGCCGCACCACCTGTGGCCACCAGAACCACTTGCCCATCAGGGCGGCGATGGACGGCGTCATGAATGCGCGGATCACCAACGTGTCGAAGAGCAGGCCCAAGCCGATCGTCGAACCGATCTGAGCCACCACCGTCATTTCGCTGGCCACCATCGACATCATGGTGAACGCGAACACCAAACCCGCGGCGGTCACCACCGAACCGCTGCCGCCCATGGCCCGGATGATGCCCGTCTTGACCCCGCCGTGCAGTTCCTCCTTCATCCGCGCCACCAGCAGCAGGTTGTAGTCCGCACCGACGGCGAGCAGCACGATCACCGTCATGGCCATCACCATGAAGTGCAGTTCGATGCCGAGGATGTGCTGCCACAACAGGATTGACAGCCCGAATGATGTGCCGAGCGATATCACCACGGTGCCGACGATGACTGCCGCGGCGATGAGGCTGCGAGTGATGATCAGCATGATGACGAAGATGAGGGTCAACGCGGCGATGCCGGCGATCAACAGGTCGTAGTTGTTGCCTTCCTGCATGTCTTTGAACGCCGCCGCGATACCGCCGAGGTAGATCTTGGAACCCTCGAGCGGGGTGCCCTTGACGGCCTCCTTGGCGGCCGCCTTGATGTCGTCGACCAGTTTGATCCCGTCGGCGGTCAGCGGGTCACCGTCATGAGAGATGATGAACCGCACCGACTTCCCGTCGGGGGAGATGAAGCTCTTCATCCCGCGTTTGAAGTCGGCGTTGTTGAAGGTGTCCGGCGGCAGATAGAAGGTGTCGTCGTTCTTCGAGTCGTTGAAGGCGTCACCCATGGCGGACTGGTTGGCCTGCATCTCGTTGGTCTGGTCCTGGATGCCCTTCTGGGTCTGGTACATCCGCAGCATCATGTCGCGCGAGGATTCCATCGTGGAGATCTGCGCGGGCAGCGTCTCCAGCATCTGCGGCATCAGCTGATCGAGCCGCTGCAGATCGGGCAGCAGATTCTGGAACGCATCCGTGGTCGTGTCGATCCCGTCCAGGGCATCGAACACCGAGCGCATGGACGAGCACACCGGGATGTCGAAGCAGTGCGGCTCCCAGTACAGATAATTACGGATGGGTCGCAGGAAGTCATCGAAATCGGCGATGTGGTCCCGCAATTCGGCGATGTCGACGGCCATGTCGGTGCTCTTGCCCACCATGCTGTGGGTGGTCGCGCTCATCTCCGTCATCAGCGCGATCATCCGGTTCATCGTGTTGATGGTGGTGCCCATGTCGCCGGCCTGCTTAAGCATGTCGGCGAACATGTCTTCCATGTACTTCTCGTTCATCTGCTGCGATGTCCCGCCCATGCTCATCTGAGCGGGAATGGTGCTGAATTTCAGTGGCTTTCCGTCGGGCCGGGTGATCGCCTGCACGCTGCCGATCCCTGGTACCCGGAAGATCGCCTTGGCGATCTTGTCGATCACCAGGAAGTCCGCCGAATTGCGCAGGTCGTGGTCGGACTCGATGAGCAGCAACTCGGGGTTCATCCGGGCCACCGAGAAATGACGTTCGGCGGCCGCGTAACCCTCGTTGGCAGGCAGGTCCGTGGGCAGGTAGTTGCGGTCGTTGTAGTTGGTGCGATAGCCCGGGAGGGTGAGCAGACCGACGAGGGACAGCGCGATCGTCGCCATCAGCACCGGACCGGGCCAGCGCACCACGATCGCCCCGAGGCGGCGCCAGCCCCGGATCCGCATGGTGCGTTTGGGCTCGAGCAGCTTGCGGAACCGGCTGGCCACGGTGATCACCGCAGGGCCCAGCGTCAGAGCGGCTAGGACGGCGACCACCATGCCGACCGCCATCGGGATGCCCAGGGTCTGGAAGTAGGGCAGCTTGGTGAAATGCAGGCACAGCATGGCCCCGGCGATGGTCAGGCCGGAAGCCAGCACCACATGCGCCGTGCCGTGGAACATCGTGTAGTACGCCGATTCCTTGTCCTCGCCCAGGCTGCGGGCTTCCTGATACCGGCCGATCAGGAAGATGGCGTAGTCCGTCGATGCCGCGATCGCCAAGGTCACCAGCAACTGTGTCGCGAAGGTCGAGAGCCCGATCAGGTTGTGATAACCGAGGAATGCCACCACACCGCGGGCGGCCGAAAGCTCCAGCACCACCATCAGCAAGACGATGAGCACCGTCGTGATGGAGCGGTACACCAGCAGCATCATCGTGATGATGACGACGAACGTGACCATCTCGATCATCCGGACGCTGCGATCACCGGCGATCTGTTGGTCGGCGGCAAGCGCGGACGGCCCGGTGACGAAGACCTTGACGCCCGGTGGTGGCGGCACCGCCCGGACCAGCTTCTGGGCGCCCTCCACCGACTCGTTGGCGAGCGTCTCGCCCATGTTCCCGGCGAGATAGACCTGCACGTAGGCGGCCTTGCCGTCGGGACTCTGCGCCCCCGCTTCGGTGAGCGGGTCGCCCCAGAAGTCCTGAACATGCTCGACGTGTTTGGTGTCGGCCTTCAGCCGGGCGACCATGTCGTTGTAGTAGATGTGGGCGTCGGCGCCGAGCTTCTGCTCGCCTTCGAGCACGATCATCACCGAGCTGTCGGACTTGAACTCGTCGAAGACCTGACCGACCCGCTTCATCGCGATCACCGACGGCGCGGCCGACGGACTCATCGACACCGAGCGCATCTGCCCGACGACTTCCAGCGGTGGCACCGTCACGCTGAGCAGCGCGACCAGTGCGATCCAGCCGATGATGATCGGGATGGCGAAGGTGCGGATCCACTTCGGGATACCGGTGCGAGTGTGCTGGGGCGGGGACGGGTCCGTCACCGAAGGAGGGGCGGGCACGTCGGGGCACTCTCCTGATTGCGTAGAGGTCGCCTCTTTCGTACCAGATCCGGTCAGATGATGGTGAGCTACGACCTTCCCGCTCGGTCTGCAGTAGGCCGGCGGCCCTGCTTCGCTAGCATTTGGAGACTGTCTGCAGATCATCGTCCGGGAATGTCCGCTCGCTCATGGCCACCTCACGACCGTTGCGCGCCGACGTCGCGTGCATAGTGCGCGACGGCAGGCGCCGCTGACATGGCGCAGGTGCAGCTGTTCGGCGAATCATGGGACCGGTTGCGCACCGCGGTCAGCGCGCTGGACCACCAAGACTTCGCGAAACCCTCCGGATGTGCGGGTTGGCTGATCCGGGACCTGTTGTGTCACTTGATCATCGACGCCCAGGATGTGCTGATCACACTGGCCACCCCCACTCGGGCGTCGCCGACCCGCGATGCGGTGACGTATTGGACGGTCAGTCCGGCGCCGCCGGACGGCCAGGACCCGCTCGACGCGCTCACCGTGCGCCTTGCCGCGGCCTACCAGGACCCCGGGCTGTTGCTCTTCCATCTCGACGACGTCGGTGCGGCCGCGGGCCGGGCCGCCGAACTCGCCGATCCCGCCGGGCGGGTCTGTACCCGCGGTGAAGTGCTGATCGTCGAGGACTTCCTGTCCGCGTATGTCTTCGAATGGACACTGCACCACCTCGATCTGACGGCACACCTGGGCAGTGCAAGCGGACCGTCGGTGGCGGCCCTGCGCCATTCGCGGGGACTCTTCGAGAAACTCACCGGGACGGTGCTGCCGGCCACTCTGGCCGATCAAGCCGCCCTGCTGATCGGCACCGGACGGCGCGCCCCGACACCGGTAGAGCTGGCCGAACTCGGGGCGCTGGCGACCCGGCTGCCGCACTCGGTCGGGTGATTTTCGCGGCGGGGATGAATTCCGGGCGACGCAGGAGTCTGACTCATTGTGTGGACCGCAACCCTGACGACCGTCGGCCGGCGCAGCTGCTCGGCGACCGCGCTGGCATCAGCGGTGTTGCACACCTTCTCGCTCGGCGCCTCGGAGCGGCCGGTGGCCGCGATGCTGTCGGTGTTGATGATCGGCGGTTGCCTGTCGTGTGCCTGGGATCTGTGGCGGCACGACACGATCCGCGCCTGGCTGACCGTCGCGGTGATGAACCTCGCCATGATCGGCATGCACCTGCCCGCATCCGCCGGGCATCACCACTCCGGCGGCACCGCCACCCCGCTGCCTGTCGTGATGGCCTGGGCCACCGGGCTCGCGCTCGTCGAGGCCGGCGCGGCGACGGTGGGGCTGTACCTCAAGACCCGGGGGTCATACCCCGATCAATGTGTCGATCCAGCCGCGGGCGAAGTACAGCAGGAATCCCGCTGCCACCACCCACAGCAGCGGGCTGACCTCGCGGCCCTTGCCCGCGGCGGTGCGCACGATGGCCCATGAGATGAACCCGACGCCGATTCCGTTGGCGATCGAATAGCTCAGCGGCATGACCGCGACGGTGAGCACCACCGGTAGGGCCACCGAGAAGTCGGCGAGATCGATCTCGCGCAGGTGCGAGGCCATCATGGCGCCGACGATGACCAGGGCCGCTGCGGCCACCTCCGTCGGGACGATCGCCGCCAGCGGCGTCAAGAACATCGCGGCCAGGAACAGGCCGCCGGTCACCAGGCTGGCCAGACCGGTACGCGCACCCTCACCGATACCCGCGCCGGATTCGATGAAGACGGTGTTCGACGACGCCGACACCGCACCGCCGACGACCGCGCCGGCGCCCTCGACGACCAGCGCGGACTGCAGCCGCGGGAAATTGCCCTGCCGGTCGGCCACACCGGCCTGCCGCGACAACCCGGTGAAGGTGCCCATGGCGTCGAAGAAGTTGGTGAACACCAAGGTGAACACCAACATCACGGCGGCCAGGACGCCGATCCGGCCGAAGCTGTCCAAGCTGAAGTCGCCGACCAGGGACAGGTCGGGGATCGAAAACGGCGCACCCTGCAGGGTGGGAACCGACAGGCCCCAGCCGCCGGCCCGCTCGGCGGCAGACCCGAGGTGCCAGATGGCCTCGATGACGACGGCTACCACGGTGCCGACGATCAGTCCGAGCAGAATCCCGCCGCGCACCTTGCGGGCCACCAAGACGCCGGTGAGCAGCAGGGTGAACACGAACACCACCGTCGGGACGCTGGTGATCGAACCGGCGCCGTGCCCACCGAGACCGACCGGCGGTGACGGACCGCCGGTGGACGCCACAAACCCGGCGTCGACGAGCCCGATGAACAGGATGAACAACCCGATACCCGCGGTGATCGCCAGTTTGAGTTGCATGGGCACCGCGTCGAAGATCAACCTGCGCAGCCCGGTGGCCGCCAGCAGCACGATGATCAGGCCGTTGATCATCACCAGGCCCATCGCCTCGGGCCAGGTCAGCGATCCCACCACCGATGACGCCAGGAACGAGTTGATGCCCAGGCCGGCCGCGAAGGCGAACGGCAGCCGGGCGATCACGCCGAACAGGATGGTCATCACGCCGGCGGCGAGCGAGGTGACCGCCGACACCTGGGTGAAGTCCAGCTTGTTGCCGGCGACGTCGGCGCCGCCGGACAAGATGATGGGGTTCAACACGATGATGTAGGCCATCGCGATGAAGGTCACGACGCCGCCGCGCATTTCGGCCGCGATGGTGGAGCCCCGGGCGCTGATGTCGAAAAAGCGGTCCAGCCGATTCACGGTTCGACCTTAAAGGGTGCTGGTCAGCCGCTGCGGGCCGATGTGCTCAGCGGTGCACCGCCCGCGGCCTGCAGCAGGCAGATCACGGTGCTCGGCAGCGGATTGGCGGCGGTGCGATCCTGATTGGAGTCGATGAGATAGCTGATGGTGAAGTCGGCCGGCCGCCGCAGCCGGCCGACCACGCCGCGGCGCAAATGGTCAGTGCCGCAAGGATTCTGCCCGTCCGCACCGGGTGAGTTTACTGCGCGCCGCGGTGATCACGGATTTGTTCCCGCCATGTCCGCCCGAAAAATGTGACGTAGTCCCTGTAACGCATCCGCCGGGGCGGCGATGAACCATGCGAGACAGCTGCTGGCCCCGGGCCAGTGTCGGGGGAGATGGCTGCAACATGGCAGCTGTGGCTGGGATGCCACGCTCCCTGGACCTTCAGAGGGGTGGATGCACGGTGGGTGCAACGCGTGAACTGTTCCCCCGGCGACATGTGGTCGCCGGCGTGGCTTCGACCGTGGTCATCTCGATGGCCGCGTTGACAACGGGGCTGGCACCCGCAGTCGCAGACCCGTCCTCGCCGACCACGACCGTCGTGCAGACGCCCGAAGCGCGGGCCCCGAAGGCGCAGGAACCCACCCGTGACGTCGAAGCGCCCACGGCCCCAACGCAACCGGTGCCCAAACCGACGCAGGAACCTGCCCCAGTCGTAGACGCGCCCATCGTGCAAACACCAGTGCAAGCACCGGTGCAGGCCCCGGTGCAGGCCCCGTCGCCGACGGTGGCGCCCAAGCCCGCCGTGACACCGGCCGCCGAGCCCAGCCCCGAGGTGGTGGCCCCGTCGACGCCGCAGACCACGGTCGCACCCAAGCCCGCCGCCACGACCACGCCGGCGCCGACCCACACGACCACCAAGGTCGTCGACCCGACCACGCCGGCCCCCACCTCGAAGGCCACTCCGACCGAGACGTCGGCCGAACCCACTCCCGCACCCCGGGTGGCGCGCACCGATGAGCGGCCGGCACCGTCGAGTTCACCCGAGGCGCCGCCCGCACCGGCTCAGCCGGCAACGGAGACGTCCGCGGCGGCCAGCGTGACACCGCCCGTCCCGACGCCGTCCGACCAGACCCCCGCACCGTCGACATCGTCCTCCGCCGAGGTGGAAACGACCGCCACGCCGACCGGTACTCCGTCCAGGACGGAGACGTCGTCGTCGGTCGCCAAGGCGGCCAAGCCCATCGAAACCCTGCGCCCGCAGACGCTGGACGCCCCCGAGTCCGACGTCGAGTTGGCGCGCAACGCCAAACCGATCGAGGAGAAGCCGGAACCCGCACCGCAGCAGGACGTCGCCGCACTGGCCGTGTCGCTGAAGGTGTCCGACCGGCACGACGACCGCTTCGACGACCGCACCGACAGCCGGGACTGGAACCGGCCCGACTTCGACCGCCGCGGGAACAACGGCCTGGACTGGGATCGCAAGGTGCGGCAGTGGCGGCCGGACTGGGTGCAGTACGACGAGCACTACCGCCCGATGATCTTCAACCCGTACCGGGACCCGGTGCGCGTGGTGTACGTCTACCAGAACTCGCCGCGCATCGTGACGATCAACCCGTTGCAGCGGGTCGTCATGTATGCGGCCGAACTCGCCGCTTACAGCTTCACCGCCGTGGTGGTGAACGCGCTGAACACCGCGGTCAACGTCGCGGTCGGCAGCTTCTTCGGCGGCGGGTTCATCCCCGCGGTCGGGATGGCGCCGCTGCCCCCGCCGCCGGTGCTGCGTTACGACAACGTGCCCGTGCAGGTGCGGTACTCACGAGCGGTCTACCAGCCGTTCCGGGTGCAGCGCATCGTCGACGTCGGCGACGACGCCCGCTACGGCGAGCGCAGGGTGCTGCTCGACGGCGTCACCCCGGCCTGGGGTGTGTGGACCCAATCAGGCTCCGGTGAACGGCAATTCGAGGTACACCGGACCCAGCAGTTCCCCGGACTCGACGAACCGCGGGAGGCACCGCTGCCCGGCGACTACCAGTTGCAGCTGGTTTCGGACAGCGCCACCGATACCGGGTTGGACCGCAACCAGGTGTACCTGATCGCGGCGGCGGTGGCGTGCTCGGTGCTCAGCCTCGGCGCGGTGGGCCTGGTGGTCCTGATGGGGCGCCGGCGCGGGCTGTAACCGGTCAGGCGTGCACGTCGCGCAGCCCGACCGCGCCGCGCAGGCCCGAGCAGTTCACGCAACCGATGCACCCGACACAGTCGGTGCAGGCCACGCATCCCACGCAGGCCCGGCATGTGCGGCAGGCCACGCAACCGACACAGGCCACGCATCCGACGATGGCCGCGCACAGCACCGAGAAGGCGCTGCCTACCACGGCGAAACCGCCTGCCACACCGGCACTTCCGCCGGTGGCGATGGACCCGGCCACGCCCGCGCTGTTCACCGTGGCGATGGACCCCGCGACCGCTGCGCTGCCGACCGTCGCGATGGACCCGGCCACCGCTGCGCTGCCGACGGTGGCGATGGAGCCCTGCACCGCGACGCTGCCGACGGTGCCCACGGACTCCGGATCCGGTATTGCCGGTGAGCTGCTCATCAGTCCGCACCCTTTCCGTTGTCGACGCGGTACACCGCGCCGTGGATGGCCGCCGCATCGTCACTTGCCAGGAAGGCGATGGTTTTGGCGACATCGACCGGATCCATGAAACCGCGCGGTGCGGCGATCCGCATGATCAGATCCCAGTCCGCGTCGTCCGGGGCGGCGAAATCGGTGACCTGCGGGGTGAGCATCCCACCGGGGCACACCACATTGATGCGCACCTTCTCCTTGGTGAACTCCACCGCCAGCGCCCGGGTCAGCCCGACCAGTCCGTGCTTGGCCGCGCAGTAGGCGGCCGAGTACACCTCACCCTCCACCCCGGCCACCGAGGCGACGTTGACGATGTTGCCGCCGGTCTCCAGCAGGTGGGGCAGCGCGGCCCGGCACAGGTAGAAGGGGCCGTTGAGATTGACCGCCAGATCCTGATCCCACTCGGCATCGGTCAGCGTGATGGTCCGGCGCATCTGATGGAAGCCGGCCACGTTGGCCAGCACGTCCAGCCGCCCGAATTCGGCCACACATTCGGCGACGGCGTCCCGGCAGGCCTGCGCCGACCCGATGTCCACCGAGGCGTACCGGCCGCCGGGCACCTCGGCGAACACCTCCGCCAGCCGTTCGGTATCGCGAGCGATACCGAAGACCGTCGCCCCGCGCTCGGCGAACAGTTTCGCCGTCGCCGCGCCCAACCCCGACGATGCCCCCGTCACCAACGCCACTTTGCCGTCCAGCTTGCTCATGCCCGGCACTCTCTCACGGGACAAACCCGGGACGTGCCAGAAGCGCCCTGTAATACTGCGACGGTGAGGAAGTACATTTCCGGATTCGTCGGTGCGGTTCTGCTCGGCGCAGCGCTGGTGGGATTTGCCGGCCCGGCGCGGGCGGATCAGCAGGTGTTGCAAGGCGTCTACACCTTTCACCAGGAGGGGCTGCCGGACGCGACCTGGTCGATCTACCCGTCCTGCGTGCCCGTGGTGGGGGATCTGCGGGCCGAGATCCACGACCCGGTGGCGTGCCGTCTGCACGTCAGCTCGACGCCGAATCAGGTCGCCAAGGGCGGCGACGCGGTCCTCACCGATGGGCTGTGGGCCTACAACATCAGCTCGGTGGACGGATTGACCTGCCCGGACGGCAGTCTCAAGCCGCTGATGGAGACGTTCCGGTTCGACAGCCAGACGATGACCGGCACCCGCATCATCTCGCACGACCAGGTGTGCGGTCTGCCCTCCACATTGGAGAAGAAGCCGTTCACCCTGACCTACCAGGGGGAGCTGCCGATTCCGATCGAGCAGTACCCACTCATCTGCGAGCCGGGCGGTCTGCGCCGCTGCTTCTGAACCCGGGATTACGCTCCGCTTGATGACTGATCAAACCCGGCTCGAGCGCTTCGAACGGCGGACCGAATGGCTGCTGGCCGCCGTTGCGCTGTTGTTCCTGGCCTGTTATTCGATCCGGGTTCTGGCACAGCCGCGCGGTGCCGGCAGTGCGGTGCTGCACATCGCGTTGGTGGCGCTGTACCTGGTGTTCGTCGCGGACTATCTGGCGCGCTTCTACCTTGCCGATCCCCGCGGAAAGTGGTTCCTGCGCAATCTGCTCGACCTGGCCATCGTCGTGCTCCCGATGCTGCGGCCGATGCGTCTGCTCAGCCTGGCGGTGGTGCTGGAGGTGCTGCAGCGCGTCGTCGGGCACAGCATCCGCGGCCGGGTCGCCACCTACACCGCCGGTGGTGTGGTCACCATCGTCTACGCCGCGTCGCTGGCCGTCCTGGACGTCGAACGCGACGCGCCCCACGCCCAGATCACCTCATTCGGCGACGCGGTGTGGTGGGCCATCAGTACCGTGACGACGGTCGGCTACGGCGACCTGGCTCCGGTGACAGCCGGCGGCCGCCTGATCGCGGTGGCGCTGATGATCGCCGGGATCAGCCTGCTCGGCATCGTCACCGCCACGCTTGCCTCGTGGATCGTCGAGCGGGTGGCCGAGGAGGACACTGCCAACCAGGCCGCCACGGCCGCCCAGATAGAGGAACTCCGCGAGGAAATCCGCCGGATGCGCAGCGCGGACTGACAGGAAGCGATGCCGGAATGACCAAGCGAATAGTGGTGTGGGGTACCGGTTTCGTCGGCACCATGGTGATCGCCGAGATCGTCAAGCACCCCCGGTTCGAACTCGTCGGGGTCGGCGTCAGCAACCCCCAGAAGGTGGGCCGTGACGTTGGTGAGATCTGCGGTCTGGACGCGCCGATCGGGCTGACCGCCACCGACGATATCGACGTACTGATCGCGCTGGCGCCTGACGCACTGGTGCACTACGGGCCCACCGCCGCGCAGGCCGACGCCAACATCGAGCTCATCACCCGCTTCCTGCGTGCCGGTATCGACGTCTGCTCCACCGCGATGACGCCGTGGGTGTGGCCGCACATGTCGCTCAACCCGCCGTCCTGGATCACCCCCATCGAGGAAGCGTGCGCTGCCGGGGGAGCGTCCTGTTTCACCACCGGGATCGACCCGGGTTTCGCCAACGACCTGTTCCCGTTGACGCTGATGGGCCTGTGCTCGGAGGTCCGGACGGTGCGGGCCTCCGAACTGCTCGACTACACCAACTACACCGGTGACTACGAGTTCGAGATGGGCATCGGCAAGCCGCCCGAGTACACGCCGCTGCTGGAACACCGCGACATCCTGGTGATGTCATGGGGCGCCACGGTGCCGATGATCGCGCATGCCGCCGGGATCACCCTGGACGAGATCACCACCACCTGGGAGAAATGGGTGACGCCGGAGGACCGCAAGTCCGCCAAGGGTGTCATCGAGGCCGGCAATGTCGCTGCGGTCCGGTTCACCATCAACGGCCGCTACGGCGGCCAGACCCGCATCCAACTCGAGCACGTCAACCGGATCGGCCTGGACGCGGCGCCGGACTGGCCGACCGGCAACGACAACGACGTCTATCGCGTGGACATCGAGGGCACGCCCAGCATCTCGCAGGAGACCGCCTTCCGGTTCACCGACGGTTCGGGTCGGGACGCGGCGGCCGCGGGGTGCCTGGCAACGGGGCTGCGGGCGCTGAATGCCGTCCCCGCGGTGAATGCGCTGGGCCCGGGTTGGGTCACTGCGCTGGATCTTCCGTTGATCCCAGGCGCCGGCACCATCCGCTGACCAGTACCGAGTAACACCGCTCCGGCAAATCCGATGGATAACCGGATAGGGTTCGCTGAAGGCGGTGTGATGACGGATGCGGTAGGGCTGTCGATTGGTGCCACCAATCTGGCGGCGGTAACGGTGGGCCGGGCGGCGGTGACCCGGCCTGCCGTGCTGACGAGCGGGTCGGGGATGGTGTTCACCGACTTCGTCGACCGTGTCGGCGACCCGGTCGGACTGGTCGCCGCCGACGGGTCCACCCACCGGGCGGAGGCGTTACTGGTCGAGGCACTGCGGGCCATCCCGGTCACCGGGCCGCGCGGCGGACACGCCGGCATCAGTCATCCCGCGCACTGGCATCCTCGCCAGGTCGACGCGGTCCGCGCGGCCCTGGCCGCCGACACCGAGTTGCGTTCGGCGACGCTGTTTTCCGACGCCCTCACCGCACTGGTGGCGCTGGCCGACAACCCCGGGCTGCCGGCCCGGGGCGTCATCGCGCTGTGCGACTTCGGCGGGACCGGTACCAGCATCACGGTGGCCGACGCGGCCATCGGATACCAGCCGATCTCGCCGACGGTCCGTCACCCCGAGCTGTCCGGGGCCCTGATCGACCAGGCTTTGCTCACCCAGGTGCTCGGCGGGGTGACTGGGGCGGTCGACGCCACAGGCACTTCCGCGATCGGCTCACTGACCCGGCTGCGGGCCGAATGCCGGACCGCCAAGGAGCGGTTGTCCGGCGCGACGGCGACCGCGGTTGCGGTGGACCTCCCCGGGCAGCGCACCGAGGTGCGCATCACCCGCGACGAGCTGGATGCCGCGTTGCGGGGACCACTGGTCGATTTCCTCGATGTCCTGCAGGACACGTTGCGGCGCAGCGGGATCCGGCCGGCGGATCTGGTGGCCGTGGCCTCGGTGGGCGGTGGTGCGCGCATTCCCGCCGTGACGACGGCGCTGTCCGAGCGTTTCCGGGTACCGGTGGTCACCATGCCGCAACCGGAACTGACGGCGGCGATCGGCGCCGGGCTCCGGGCCGCCCGCGGTATCGCCGACGAGGTGGCCACCGCGATGTCCGTGGCGGCCCCGGTGCCGCCACCGGTACCGGTGGGTGACCCGGCGATGTCGAGCACCTTCCGGGCCCTGGCCTGGTCACAGGACACCGATGAGGTACCCGAGATGGACCCCGGCCTGTCCCGTTCCGTTGCCGAACCCGAACGGCCCGAGGTCCGCTTCGCGGATCCCGAAGAACCCGAGCCCGAACCGGTCCCGTGGTATCGACGACCGGCGATGCTGCTGGGCGCCGGGGCGGCCGTCGTGCTCGTGGTGTGCGTTGCCGCGGCGGTGTTCGTGCTGCGCACCGACCAGACACCGACACCCACCCCGCAGACGACGACGGCCACCGCGACCGCCAACCCGGTCACACCCTCGCCGGCGCCCCAGCAGCCGTCACCCGCCGAGGCGCCCGCCCCGGCGACCGAGGCCCCGGCCCAGACCCGCACCGTCACCCGTCAGGCGCCCGTCACGCAAGCACCGCCGCCCAATACCGAGACGCCGGCGCCCACCAGTGAGGCGCCGCCGCCGCCGGCACCGTCGCCCGAGCCCAGCACCGAGACACCCGCGACGCAGCAGCCGCCACCACCGTTCATCCCGACGATCCCCACCATCCCGCCGATCCCTACCATCCCCGGCCTGCCACCGTTCATCCCGCAACCGGGACAAGGGCTTCCGCACTAGGGTGGAGCCAATGAACACCGGCGCCGATGTGGTGATCGGCCGGCTGCTGGCCGGCGGGATCGACGTGTGCTTTGCCAACCCGGGCACCTCCGAGATGCACTTCGTGGCCGCCCTCGACCACACCCCGGCGATGCGTGCCGTGCTGTGCCTGTTCGAGGGCGTCGCGACCGGTGCCGCCGACGGGTACGCCCGGATCACCGGCGCACCCGCGGCCACCCTGCTGCACCTGGGTCCCGGCCTGGCCAACGGCCTGGCGAATCTGCACAACGCGCGGCGCGCGCACAGTCCGGTGGTGAACATCGTCGGCGATCACGCGACGCATCACACCGAGTTCGACGCCCCGCTGGAATCCGATATCGAAGCGCTGGCCCGCTGGCCGGAAGGGCTGGTCTTCCGGCCCGCCGTCGCGGAGGCATTGACCGCCGCGGTGGACGACGCCGTCGCCGCCGCCGTGGGCCCGCCCGGCCGGGTGGCCACCGTGATCCTGCCCGCCGACTACTCCTGGGCCACGGCCGAGGCCGCGGAGCCCGCCCCGCCCGAGGTTGCCCCCGCCGACCAGCCACCGACCGATATCGAGGCGATCGCCGATCTGCTGCGCGCACACGGCACCGCCACGATGCTGTTCCTCGGCGGAGCGGCCACCACCGAGGCCGGACTCACTGCGGCAGCGCGTATTTCGGACGCCGTCGGCGGTAAGGCTCTGGTGGAGACGTTCCCGGCGAAGCTGGCGCGCGGGGCGGGGGTCCCGCCGATCGAGCGGTTGGCCTACCTCGCCGAACAAGCCGAGCAACAGCTGGCCGGGATCGCCCACCTGGTCCTGGTGGGGGCCCGGTCACCGGTCGCCTTCTTCGCCTATCCGGGCAAGGCCAGCGGCCTGGTGCCGGCGGGCACCCAGGTCCACACGCTGGAACCCGACGATCTGGACCGTCTTGCCGATGCGCTGGCAGCGCCGGAGTTGGCGTTGGCCGACCAAAGTCCGCCGGCACTGCCGGCCGGCCCACTGAACGTGGGCAACTGGGTGGAGGTGATCGGGGCACTGCTGCCCGAACGCGCCGTCGTCGTCGACGAGGCCAACACCAGTGGTGTGCTGCTACCCGCCGCGACGGCGGCTTCCGCGCGCCACGAGGTGCTGACGCTGACCGGCGGTGCGATCGGACAAGGGCTGCCCGTGGCGGTCGGGGCCGCGATCGCCGCTCCGGACCGTCCCGTCATCGCACTGCAGGCCGACGGCAGTGCGCTGTATACGATCTCGGCGCTGTGGACGATGGCGCGCGAGCGACTCGACATCACCGTGGTGATCCTGAACAACCACGCCTACGCCATTCTGCAGCTGGAACTGGCCCGGGTCGGTTCGGCTCCCACCGGCCCGCAGTCGCGCTCGTTACTGGACCTGGGCAATCCGGATATCGACTTCGTCGCAATCGCAACCGGATTCGGCGTGCCCGCGACCCGCGCCGGCACCGCCGAGGAACTGGCCGAACAGTTCCGGGCCGCGGTGTCCCAACCCGGACCGCACCTCATCGACGCGGCCATTCCCGCCTGGGGCTAGTGCAGTTTGGGCCGCTTGTGCAGCACCACCAGTGCCAGCGGAATCTGAGTCTGCTCCGGGGCGGCGGCCAGCCGGGCCGCGACGCCGCTCTGCAGCACCTCGCAGAACACCTGCCGCCGGTCCTCCGGTAGCACGCCGGCCAGTGCCGGGAACACCGCGGCGCGCATGAAAGCCGCCCACTCCGAACCGAAATGCTGTGCATCACCGTCGATCCGATACTGATTCCAGAACCGGTCCTCGGCGTCGAACACCTCGAGATGCTCGATCTCGAGCTGCTCGAGGCGCCCGGACGGCGCAAACGGTGCGTGAAAATCACCGGCCCGCCGGCCCGCGATCGGGATGTTCATCCGGCCCAGCTCGGTGTCGGTGATCAGCCCGCGGGCCACCAGTTCGGTCAGCTCGGCCATCAGCGCCTGCAGCACCGGGCGGTAGCCGAACTCGCCGTCCTCGGACAAGGCCATGGTGGCCACCACCGTGCGGCCGTCCGGGCACAGCTCGCGGCCACGGAACGCGACGAACTCGTGCCAGTCGAATGCCGCCTGCTTGTCGTGTGCCGCACGCACATCCGCGTCGGCGCTGAACGACGCATGGATATGGTCCGGCACCGCGGCGGGCATGCGGCCCAGCCACAGCACCGCCCACGCCGACCAGCCCAGGTTCACGCTGTTGGATGGAATGATCTGGGTGTAGAACGACCGGCCGACCGCCGAGGCATAGGCGGCGTGATCCTTCTTCAGGTAACTGTCCGGGTCCTCGGCGAGGATGCGGAACAGCGCACTGAAGTCGTTGTCGGGGACGTCGGTGTGCGTCACCATGATCGAGTGCTCGGGCCGGGTGCGCTTGCGCAGCACCGCGATGGCGGCGGAGATGGGTAGCAGCGAGTTGTGCCCGTTGGCCGCACCGTAGTCGGCCAATACGATCGGCCGGCGGGTGGACGGAACCGGCACGGCGCGGGCCGCCTCCTCGAACATGGCGATGGCCTGTTTCAGGCCTGCGGCCTGCAGCCGGGAACCGGCGGTATAGAACGAACTGCCCGGTGGGATCGGTCGCACCACCACACTGGACTCGCGGCTCGGACTGGACACAGCGACGACGGTAGTCCTCTGTCGCGGTACGCACCGTCCGGACGCCGGACATGACAGACTTCGCCCCATGAGCGCCTCGACTGTGCCCAGGCTCCTCACCGCCATCGCGGTGGTGACCATGATCGTGGCGGGTATCGGATTCGTCGTCGCCCTGGTGCTCAACGCGTTCGTGCTCGACAGGTACGACGCCTACGGCGAAGTCCCGATCCCGGGCCGGCGCACCCTGCACCTGCCCGCCGGCGAGGTCACCATCAGCTTCCACACCCAGATCATCGGCAGCACCAACGGCGGCGGCCTGCCGATCCCGAACCTGAAGTTCAGCGCCGACCCGCCGGCGGGTGCGCCCGAACCCGAGATCACCGAGAACATCGGCAGCACCACCACCGTCAACAACGATGCGCGGGTGCGGGTGTGGGTGGCCCGGATCGCCCGGGAGGGCGACTACCGCATCTCGACCGACGGCAACGTCACGGCATTCATCAGTCCCCGCCTCGCCTTCGGCCACGGCAGCCCGGTACCCAACCTGCCCTGGTGGTGCGCCGCGGTTTTCGGTCTCGCCGTCGTGGATTTGGTCATCGCACGGGTGTGGGCGGCCAAAGTCCGCCGCCGCCCGGTACCGGGCGGCCCGGCGCCGTCCTTCACCATCGACGCGAGCCCCAGCTTTACCCCCACCGATGACGGCATCCGCATCCAGCAACTCAAAACACTTGCCGCCCTGCGTGATTCCGGCGCCCTGCCGCAGGCCGAGTTCGACGCCGAGAAACGCCGGCTGCTGGACAGCTAGGCCGCAGGCACCGCCAAGCCGGACCGCTGGAACGACCCCGCCGGAACGAACCGGGCCAGCAGTTCGTCGGCAGGTTCACCGGCGAGATCGGTGATCAACTGCTTGGCCGCGGTTTCGGAGGTCACCACCTCGAACCGGCGGGGATCGTCGAGCAGGCCGAGCAGGCCTGAGGCGAATCGGCTGCTCCCACTGGCGGCGGCGAAGAACAAACCGCCGTAGGCGGCCAGCTCCGGGTCGGACAGGAACAGCCGGGTGACCTGCTGGGCGGCTCGGGCGCGGTGGTCGTAGAACTCCTCGAAAGCCGCTGTCAGCCAGGCGGTGTCGAAGGGACCGTCGTGCGTGCCGGCCCGGTGCACCAGCCCGGCCGCCTGGATCAGGCCGCCCTGGGCGCCTTGCCCCGCGATCGGGTCGAACGCCACCGCGGTGTCCCCGAGCGCGGCGACGGGATGTCCGCCCGCCGTGTGGCCCACCCCGGCGCGCACCACCTGGGTGACGGCACCGGTCAGCCAGGAATACGGATCCTCCTCGATGACCCGAAACTCGGTCACCTCCGGCAGATCCCAGTCGATGTAGTCGCGGTGTAGATCGGTGGCGACGGTCAGCGCGGATTCGGCGCTGGTCACCGTGGCGAACCGGCGTTCCCAGTCGCTTCCTGGGCGGGCCCAGCCGAGAAACGCCCATGTCGGTCCGGCGTCCTTGTGCAGATACGGACCCCAGAACACCTCGCCCTGATCGGCGACCACGGTGAGTGCGTTGTGTGCTCCGCCCGCCGTGCTGCGATGCGCGAAGACCTCCGGGCCGTGCGGCAACCCGGTGACCGTGAACGCCAGCAGACTGCGTTGGGGCTTGTCGTACCAGGTGCGGACGGGGTCGATGGGAAACAGTGCCGACAATCCGCCGCGCCCGGTGGCCACCAAGGTCAGGTCGGCCTTGGCGGCGATCGCGTCCACGCCCTCGGGGTCCACCGCCTGCACCACGAACCGGCCACCGCGCTGTCGGAACAGGGTGAGCCGGTCGTCGGCCTTGAGGCGGGTGTCCACGGCGATCCCGCGAAAGCCGTCGAACCAGCCGTCGAAGGCGATCGCCTCGGCGCCCGCGTCGACCACCCGCACACTTTCACCGGTCGACAAAGGCGCGGTGGCCAGATAGGTGTTCAGGCCCAGGCTCTCCTCGGCGCGCTGGGCCGCGCCGAGGATCAGCGCGGTGCCGCTGGCCGGGATGCCGTCGCGCAACTGTTGCTGGTCCAGGTTGCTGTACACGGTGACGTCAAAGCCCTTGTCCACCAATCCCAGCGCCGCGCTCACGCCGGTCTGCCCGGCGCCGATGATCGCCGCGGAGCGTCCACTCGATGTCGTCATGGCATGACTATCGGCGTGCCCGCCGCGCGTTGGTAGAAACTGGCTCAGCGTGATCGCAAAGGATCAGTGCAGACCCAGCTGGCCGGCGTCGACGGAGACGACCGTGGAGCCCTCTTCCGGGAGCCGGACCGCGAGGCTGCCGTCCGGGTCGATGCGGTTCCCGACGATCCGGACGAATGCGGTACCCACCGGCAGGCCGAGTACCGGGACACCCGACGCGTCGGTGGGGTGATCGGTCAGCAGAACCGCCCGTTTCCCGGCCAGATGTTTGCGGTCGGCGGACGGTGGCGCGGCCGCCGGCGCCCCGGGCGGTGGCAGCCAGCGATCCTCGTGGCGCCCCGCGCGGCACTGTGCGGCGAAGGCGAGTGCCGACTCGCGGTCATCGCAGAACAACTCGTTCATCGCGAGGTCGATGCCGTGGTATTCGCGGTACTCGCCATCCCGTTGCGGCATCGGGGTTCTCAGGTAGCGGCGGCCGGTCGAGCGTTCGACGCCGAGTTCGATGACCAGATTGCCGTCCCGGTATTCACGCACCGGCGCGAAGGTGTAGACCGCGGGTGCGGTCATCACGGCCGGGCGGTTGTCCGCATCGATGCCGTGTCTGCGCAGCCCCAGCCGCACCAGCCCGAAGGCCGCGGCGGCCACCGACGCGGCCAGTGCGGTGCCACCGGCGAGGGCGATCAGCGGGTAGTGGAATGTGTAACCCTCTGCCCGCCAGGCATATACGATCGCCACCAGATAGGCGCCGATCACCGACGCCGGTATCCCGATGACGGCCAGGACCACGCCGAGCGCCGCGACGCCGGGCGCCCCGCTGTCGCTGAGTGTGACGCTCATGGCGCCCGCATACACCGACAGGCCCACCCAGCCCAGCAGGACGACGAACAACAGGATCGTCGCGACGGCGTCGACGGTGTGCATCGCTAGTGGCCCCGCGCCACCCATTCGTCGTAGTGCACCAGTTCGCCGCCGATGGTGGTGGTGTCGCCGTGACCGGTGTAGACGACGGTCTCGTCCGCAAGGGTGCCCAACTTCTTGGAGATGGATTCCAGGATGGTGGGGAAGTCCGAGAAGGAGCGTCCGGTGGCCCCGGGCCCACCCTGGAACAGGGTGTCCCCGGAGACCACGGCGTTGAGGGCGGGTGCTGACCAGCACACCGAGCCCGGGGAGTGCCCGGGGGTGTGCAGGGCGTGCAGTTCGATGCCGCCGGCGGTGAGCACCAGACCGTCCTGCACGCTGCGGAATTCGGCTTCGGGGTGTACGACTCGCCAGAGCATCTCGTCGGCCGGGTGCAGGAACACCGGGGCGTCGAGGGCCTTGGCAAGTTCGGGGGCGACGGTGATGTGGTCGTTGTGCCCGTGCGTGCAGATCACCGCGACGACGTTGCGCCCCGCCACCGCGTCGATGATCGGGGCAGCGGTGTGGGCGGCGTCGAAGACGATCACGTCGGAGTCATCACCGATGAGCCAGATGTTGTTGTCGACGTCCCAGCTGCCGCCGTCGAGTTCGAACGTTCCGCTGGTGATGACGCGCTGCACGTTGCTCATCAGAGCACCACGACCGAGCGCAGCACCTCGCCGGCGTGCATCTTGTGGAACGCCTCCTCGACCTGGTCCAGAGCGATGCGTTCGGAGACGAACTTCTCCAACGGCAACCGGCCCTGCAGGTAAAGGCTGATCAGGGTGGGGAAGTCGCGTTCGGGCAGGCAGTCGCCGTACCAGGAGGACTTCAGCGAGCCGCCTCGGGAGAAGAAGTCGACCAGCGGCATCTCCAGCGTCATGTCCGGGGTCGGCACCCCGACCAGGACCACGGTGCCTGCCAGGTCGCGGGCGTAGAACGCCTGCTTCCAGGTCTCGGGGCGTCCGACGGCGTCGATCACGACGTCCGCGCCGAAGTCGTCGGTGAGGTCCTGGATGGTTTCCACGGGGTCGAGGTCTTTGGCGTTGATGGTGTGGGTGGCGCCGAATTCGCGGGCCACGTGCAGCTTGCGGTCATCGACGTCGACGGCGATGATGCGCCGCGCGCCGACCAGGGCGGCACCGGCGATGGCGGCGTTCCCGACGCCACCGCAGCCGATCACCGCGACGGTGTCATCGCGGTTGATGGCACCGGTGTTGACCGCCGCACCGAGGCCGGCCATCACACCGCAGCCCAACAGGCCGGCCACCGCCGGGTCGGCCGCGGAGTCGACCTTGGTGCACTGGCCCTCGTGCACCAGGGTCTTGTCGGCGAAGGCGCCGATGCCGAGTGCGGGGGACAGCTCGGTGCCGTCGGTCAGCGTCATCTTCTGGGTGGCGTTGAAGGTGTCGAAGCACAGGTGCGGGCGGCCGCGCTTGCAGGCCCGGCACTCACCGCACACCGCGCGCCAGTTCAGGATGACGAAGTCGCCGACCTCGACGTGGGTGACACCGTCGCCGATGGTCTCCACGATGCCGGCGGCCTCGTGGCCCAGCAGGAACGGGTACTCGTCGTTGATGCCGCCCTCGCGGTAGGTCAGATCGGTGTGGCACACACCGCAGGCCTGGATCGCGACCACGACCTCACCGGGACCCGGATCCGGGATGACGATGTCGACCAATTCGACGGGCTGACCTTTGGACCGGGAGATGACGCCGCGCACCGTCTGACTCATGCCTAGCTGGACCTTTCGTGTGGAGGGGATCCGGGCGTGCTGACGCGTCACCCGCATGTTTACTATCAGTGGTTCGAGTTGCTCGGTAGTGAACCTACCTTAGGGTCGCCGGGCTGGCCCGACTCATGCCTATAACCTAATACGCGCCCCCGCGCTCCGTCGGACAGGTGTCCAGTTTCTGGTAAACGCCCTGGCAAGTAGGCTCGGGCGGCTATGATCGCACTCGACATCTTGGCCGACTGGCCGGTCCCGACGGCTGCCGCCGCGGTCATTGCGCCGTCCTCCCGGGGCGAGCGAAGCGACGGGGGTGTTTCCGTCGTCGCCACTTACGGTGACACCACCCGTCCGTACCGGCTGGCGTCGGTGACCAAGCCCCTGGTCGCGCGTGCCGCCCAGGTCGCCGTGGAGGAGGGCGCCGTGGAACTCGACAGCCCGGCGGGTCCGCCCGGTGCGACGGTGCGGCATCTGCTCGCGCACGCGTCCGGCGTGGCGATGCAGTCCGGCGCCAGGGGCGAGCGAAGTGACGGGGGAATGGACGTGCTGGCGGCCCCTGGTACCCGGCGCATCTACTCCAATTACGGATTCACCCTGCTCGCCGAGGCGCTCGAAGAGGCTACGGACATCCCGGTGCAGACCTACCTGTCCGAGGCCGTCTTCGAACCGCTCGGGATGGCGGCG
The DNA here is from genome assembly GCF_054404835.1 of Mycobacterium sp. BMJ-28. Classification (NCBI taxonomy): domain Bacteria; kingdom Bacillati; phylum Actinomycetota; class Actinomycetes; order Mycobacteriales; family Mycobacteriaceae; genus Mycobacterium; species Mycobacterium sp. BMJ-28. Next base: position 2,402,449 of record NZ_CM136783.1, read on the forward strand.
TCGACGCTGGCCGGCGGCGCGGCAGCGGCCGGCTACGGCGGCCAGTCCTCGGTCGAGGATCTGGGGCGGTTCGCCGGCGAGCTGCTGAGGCCGGCCCTGGTCTCGCCGCAGTTGCACGCCGAGGCGGTATCGGTGCAGTTCCCCGGCCTTGCCGGAGTGCTGCCGGGCTTCGGGTCACAGCGGCCCAACGACTGGGGTCTGGGGTTCGAGATCCGGGACGGCAAGTCACCGCACTGGACCGGCACGCTGAACTCGGCGGGCACCTTCGGGCATTTCGGCCAGTCAGGGACGTTCATCTGGGTCGATCCAGTCGCCGATCTGGCACTGGTGGTGCTGACCGACCGCGATTTCGGTGACTGGACCCTGGCTCGGTGGCCCGCAATCTCTGATGAGGTCCTGAGAGAATTCGGAGCACACTAGCGCAACTGTGGCCCCACAAGGCACAATAGACACGCACGAAACAACTGCACGCTTTGGTAACACCAGGTCGTTGGGGAAGACGTCCCTAGTGGAAGCCGAAGGAGCAGATGATGCGTGCGTCGAACCAGTTCGCCGATGCGACGACTGGCGTGGTTTACGTTCACGCCTCGCCCGCGGCGGTATGCCCACACGTGGAGTGGGCACTTTCGTCGACCCTGTCGGCGCGGGCGAACCTGAAATGGACGCCCCAACCGGCCATGCCGGGGCAGCTTCGTGCCGTCACGAACTGGGTTGGCCCGGTCGGCACCGGTGCGCAGCTGGCCAACGCCCTGCGCTCATGGTCCGTGCTGCGCTTCGAGGTGACCGAGGATCCGAGCGAAGGCGTCGACGGGCACCGCTGGTGCCACACCCCCCAGCTGGGCTTGTGGAGCGGGGCGATGAGCGCCAACGGCGACGTCATGGTGGGCGAACTCCGGCTGCGCAATCTGATGGCGTCGGGCGCCGACACCCTGGCCGCCGAACTGGACACCGTGCTGGGCACCGCGTGGGACGAATCCCTGGAGCCCTACCGTGGCGGCGGGGACGCCGGCGAGGTGTCCTGGCTCAACCGAGGGGTCGGATAGTCCGAAGCGGGTCGGCTGCCCTCACAGTAGTTTCTCGATGGTGATGGGTAGGTCACGGATGCGCTTGCCCGTGGCGTTGTAGACGGCATTGGCGATGGCACCGGGGACGCCGACCATGGCCACCTCACCCAGCCCTTTGACCCCGATCGGGTCGGCGATGTCGTCACGGGTCGCCACAAAGTCCGCATCCAGGGCAGGCACGTCGGCGTTGACGGGCACGAGGTAGTCCGACAGGTTGGCGTTGACGATGCGACCGTCGCGATGGTCGGTTTCGCCGTTCTCCAGCAGCGCCATCCCGATGCCCTGCGTCATGCCGCTGAGTGCCTGGCTGCGGGCCAGTTTGGGATTGATGATGCGGCCGGCGTCATAGACGGCGTACATCCGGCGGATCCGGACGGTGCCCAGCATTTCGTCCACGGCGACCTCGGCGAACACGGCACCGTAAGAGTGCATCGAGTAGCGTTCGTCGGCGTCATCCGGCGAATACGTCTGATTCGAATCCAAGGACCGCAAGTTTCTGCGGCGCAACAACTCCTGATACGTCTCACCGCGCACGGGATCAGCGCGCAGGTGCATGCGTCCGGCGGTGACGGTCACCTCCTCGGGGCGGACGCCGTTCAGCGGAGAGCCGGGATCCAGGACGGCGGTCCGGATGATGCGGTCGCGCAACATATCGGCGGTCAGGGCGACGCTGGACCCGACGCTCAGCATCGTCTGGGAACCGTACTGCACGGCCGCCCGCGGGAATTGCGTGTCCCCCAGGGAGAAGCGCACCCGGTCCAGCGGGAGCCCAAGGGCATCCGCGGCCACCTGCGTCATGGAGGTATACGTTCCGGGGCCGATATCGCTTGCGGCGGCGAATAACTCGACGGTCCCATCGGCATTGACCCGCGCCGAGGCCGACGACTCGTTACGCACCACGTGGTAGAGCGCGGCCGCGGTCCCCATCCCGATGAGCAGATCGCCCTGCCGCGTTGCCCGCGGTGCCGGGTTGCGGCGCGACCACCCGAAGTTCTGGGCACCTTGCCGGAAGCACTCGGTGACCCGGCGAGTCGAGAACGGGACGTTCGCGCTCTCGTCGTGGTCGGGTTCATTGCGCAGCCGCAGCTCGATCGGATCCATCGACAGCCGCGCCGCGAGTTCGTCGATGGCGCATTCCAGCGCGAAGGCGCCGGTGACGGCGCCGGGTCCACGCATGTACGTCGGCGAACTGACATCCAAGGGCACGATCCGGGCCGCCGCCCGCAGGGCCGGTGAGCTGTACAGCAACGGTGTTCCCTCGGTGATCGGGTCCTCGAAACCCTCGTACCGGGAGATCTCGACCTGGCTTTCGTGCACGATCGCGGTGAACCGGCCGCTGCGGTCGGCGCCGATCGCCATCCGTTGACGACTCGCGGGGCGGTAACCGATCGCGGCGTACATCTGCGGACGGGTCAAGGACAACTTGACCGGCCGCCGCAGTTTCCTGGCGACGTGTGCTGCCAGGAACTGGTGCGGCCACGTCTCGCCGGCACTGCCGAACGCGCCGCCGACGAATGGCGAGATGACCCGGATGTGGTCGGCGGCTACTCCCAGCGCGGCGCTGTAGGCGTCGCGCGAGTAATGCACGCCCTGTACCTTGTCCCACACCGTCAGACGGTCGCCCTCCCAGGCGGCGACGGTGGCCGGAATCTCCATAGGGTTGTGGTAATTGCGGGCAATGGAATAGTTGTTGTCCACCGCTATCAGCGCACCGCGCAGCGCGGCGTCGGCGTCTCCGCGAGAGTAGTCGGGTCCCCTCGTGCTCGGATTGCGTTGCGCGGACGGCGCATCGAAATCGGTGTTGTGTGGTTCCCCGCGATAACGCACCACGACCAGGCCGGCGCCGTGCATGCCGGCTTCCACGGTGTCGGCGACGACGACGGCCAGGGGTTGGCCGAAGAAAGCCACCCGGGTGATGTCGAAAGGCAAGGCGACGCCGTCGAAGTCGGTGATCACCCGCAGCACCCCGGGGTGACGTCGGGCGGCGTCGATATCGATACCGTCCACGGTGGCACGGGAAACCGTGGCGCACACCAGCACCGCATGGACGTGGTCGGGTACCGGGTTGTCGGCCGCGTAGCGGGCTTTGCCTGTCACCTTGAGTCGCCCGTCGACGCGAGCGATGGGCTGGCCGGCCAGTGAGGTCATCGCAGGGCCGCCACGGTGGCGAGCTGACGTTGTACGGTGCGTTTGAGCAGTTCGACCTTGAACCCGTTCTCGGTCAGAGGTTTCGCGCCATCGGCGGCGACGGCCGCGGCCGTGCGCCACAGATCCGGACCGGCGGGCCGGTTCACCAGCAGACGTTCGACAGCGGGCAGACGCCACGGCACCGTGCCCACGCCTCCGACGGCGACCCGGGCAGAGCGCACCACACCCCCGGACAGATCGACGGCCACGGCGGCCGAACACAAGGCGAATTCGTATGAGCTGCGGTCACGGACCTTCAGGTATCCCGAACGCCGGGTATCGGGTCGGGTGGGAATCTCCACGGCGGCGATCAATTGTCCTGGCACCATGTTGTGTTCACGGTCGGGGGTGTCGGCCGGCTGGCGGAAGAAGTCGCCGATGCCGATGCGCTGCTCGCCCGAGGCAGTCCGGGTGATCACGACAGCGTCCAGGGCGACGAGTGCCACGGCGAGGTCGGACGGGTGTGTCGCCACACAGTGGTCGCTGGTGCCGAGAATGGCCAGCGTGCGGTTACGGCCCGTGATGGCGGCGCATCCGGTACCGGGCGAACGGCGGTTACACGGCGCCGAGACGTCCCGAAAATACAGGCAGCGTGGCCGTTGCATGAGGTTGCCGCCGATGGAGGCCATGTTCCGCAGTTGACCGGATGCACTGAGCTCCAACGCCTCGGCGATCACCGGGAACAGCGCGCGCACAGCGGGATGGTCGGCCAACTCCGCCATCCGCACCAGCGCACCGACCCGGAGCCGGTGTTGATCGAGGTCGATATCGCGATAGGGCAGCGCGTTGATGTCGATCACCCGGTCGGGGCGTTCCACCGTCTGGCGCATCAGATCGACCAGGGTGGTGCCACCGGCGATGTAGCGGGCACCCGACTGCCCGGCGGTGAGTGCGGCGGACTCGTCGGCCGCGGTGGTGAACGTGAACGGATACATCAGTGGTCTCCGTGTTCGGCGGTTCGCGCGATTGCGGTGACGATGTTGGTGTAAGCGCCGCAGCGGCAGATGTTGCCGCTCATCGCTTCCCGGATCTTCTCGGGTGTGGTGGCCCGCCCTTCACGGATACACCCGATCCCGGACATGATCTGGCCGGCCGTGCAGTAACCGCATTGGAAACCGTCTTCGTCGATGAACGCCTGCTGCAATGGGTGCAGTCGGCCATCCCGCTCGAGACCCTCGATGGTGACGACCTCGGCGCCGTGCGTCATCACGGCCAGCGTCAAACATGACAGCCTGCGCTGACCGTCGACCAGTACGGTGCAGGCCCCACAGGCACCTTGGTCGCAGCCTTTCTTGGTACCGGTCAGTCCGGCATGTTCGCGCAACAAGTCCAACAACGAGGTGCGGTTGTCGACGGTCAGCTCGTGTGGCTCGCCGTTGATCCGCAACTGCACAGTGCTGGCGGGAACAGCCTCATCGCCGCTGTCCCCGGCGCATCCCTGGACCAGACTCAGCGCCGCGACGCCGCCGCCCACCGCCGCCGACGCGGCGACGAACGTACGGCGGTTCATCTTCCCGTGATTCGGGCCATCGGTCATCGACACCGGTCAGCCCAGGTTCGACCGGAAGAACGTGGACAAGGTGTCGAACGGAATCAGGTCGGTGCGGTCGTAGAGATCCACGTGGCCGGCACCGGGAATGGTGACCAGTCGCTTGGGTTCGGCGGCCAACCGGTAGGCGTCCTCGCTGAATTCCCGGGAATGTGCCTGGTCACCGGTGACGAACAGCATCGGGCGCGGTGAGATGGTCTCGATGTCGTTGAACGGGTAGAAGTTCATGAACTTCACGTTGCTGGTGAGGGTGGGCTGAGTGGTGGACTCCGGTGACTGCCCATCGGCGGTGAACTCGCCGCGCCGTGTCCGGTAGAAGTCGTAGAACTCCCGCTCGATGGCGGTCGAATTCTCATTCAGGTCGTGCACGGTGCCGCCGGTGTATTCGGTTGGACCACCGCCGAATTCGACATCACGCTGACCGGCGGCCTGTTCGAGGATCTGCCGACGCTGATCCAGACTCAGGCCGTTGCGCAGGCCATCACGGTTGGCCGCACCCATGTCGTACATGCTGACGGTGGCGACGGCCTTGATGCGCGGGTCGATCTTGGCGGCGCTGATCACGAAGCTACCGCTGCCGCAGATGCCCAGCGCGCCGATGCGCTCACGGTCGACGAACGGCTGGGTGCGTAGGTAATCGACCGCGGCGCTGAAGTCTTCGGCATAGATGTCCGGTGACACGGCGTTGCGAGGTTGCCCCTCGCTGGCGCCCCAGAACGACAGGTCCAGCGACATGGTGACGAAACCTTGTTCGGCCATCTTCGTCGCATACAGGTTGGCGCTTTGCTCCTTGACCGCACCCATCGGGTGCCCGACCACGATGGCCGATGCCTTACCGCTGCGGTTCAGATCCTTTGGTATGAACAGGTTCCCGGTCACATTCATTCGATACTGATTTTCGAAGGTGACCTTCTGTACGTCGACGCGGTCGCTCACGTAGAAATTGTCGGCACCGCGGGAGGTATCCCCGGGTTCCGGGTTGACCGTTGCGGCCGCGGCCGACGGGGACTGGGTTGTGGTGGGTGACGACGCGCATGCCGACGCGGTCAGCACGGTGACCAGCGAAAGACCGGCGCCGGCGAGTTTCAGCAGGCCATGTTGGGCGGAAGTTGTTCCGATGATGGTCATTTCGGTGCTCCTAAGACGAGGGTTGGTATGCCACCGGGGTGGCTTGTGCGGTGTGCGACGCCGCACGAGGTCGGGGTCGCAGTGCGATCAGCGCGGTCAGCGGCATCAGCGCGGAGCCGGTGAGGGCCGCACCCAGCACGGCGGGCCCGGTCAGGCCCAATGAGGTGGACAGGGTGGCCGCGGCCAGCGCCGATCCGCCCGCGGTACCCAGATTGAACGCGGCGGTGGCCAGGGCGGACGCCAACGTCGAACCGCGGGCGTGCTGCAACGTCTGGGCGATCAGCACCGGATTGGCACCCAGCCCGCACGCGCCCAGCAGCACCACCACGACCACCGTCACCGCGGTGTGTTCCGCCGTGCCGGCCAGCACCAACATGCCGGCGGCCGAAGCGGTCACCGCCACCGCGATCGTGGCCAGTGGATGACGATCACCGAAGTGACCACCCACAGCGGTGCCGAGGAGCGCGCCGACCCCGAACGCGACCAGCACCACCGGCACCAGCGCGGCGGGGATACCGGAACGGTCGGTCAACAGCGGGCTGATGAAGCTGTACATCCCCAGAAAACCCGCCTGGGCGAGCACGATCACGGCGAGGACCACCCACATGCGCCAGGTGCCCAGCGCAGCGACCTCACTGCGCACCGATACCACCGCGGACGGTTCGCCGACCGTCGCCGGCATCAGACGCAGGACGGCCACACCGATGACCAGTGACAGCGCGGCGAGCATCCAGAACGGTCCGCGCCACCCGGTGAACAGGCTCGCGAAGGTACCCAGCGGCACACCCGCAACGACGGCCAGGCTCAGCCCGCCCGACATCACCGCGAGTGCCCGCGCGCCGGCCCCCGGCCCAGCGACCGCAGTGGCGACCGCCGCGCCGACCGCCCAGAACGTTCCGGTGGCCAGCGCCGTGATCACCCGCGAAACGGTCACCACGGTGAACGAGTCGCTGAGCGCGGCGACGACGTGCCCCCCGGCGAACACCAGCAGCGCGCCGACGAGTGTCGCGCGTGCCGGTAGCCGCAAGGTGGCCAGCGCCATCACCGGCGGCCCGATGATCATGCCGACCGCGAAAGCGGTGATCAGCAGGCCGGCCTTGGTCACGTCGACGCCCAGATCGGCGGCCACGTCCGGGAGCAGGCCGGCGAGCATGAACTCCGTCGTACCCATCAGGAACACCCCGGCGGCCACCACGTACACCAGCCTGGGCAGCCGTGTCGGTTGTGTCGTCTGTTGCATGCTGACCAGCCAACGCGGCGCGGCCCGGATGAGGGAGTCTCTCTGCAGAGGTGCACTGACAGGGCATCCCTGGAATGGGCGGGCCGTCGTACCGTCGGAAGGATGGACAACCGAGCCGAGGTGCGCGAGTTCCTGACCTCGCGGCGCGCCAAGATCACGCCGGAGCAAGCGGGGCTCCCGGTGAGTGGCCGGCGCAGGGTGCCCGGACTGCGCCGCAGCGAAGTCGCCGCGCTCGCCGGTGTCAGCATCGAGTACTACTCCAAGCTCGAGCGCGGAACGCTGGGCGGCGTCTCGGCGTCGGTCCTCGATGCGCTGGCCCGGGCGCTGCGGCTCGACGATGCCGAACGGGCGCACCTGTTCCACCTCGCCCATGCCGCGGACGGAACGAGTGCCGGTATGCGGCCGCGCCGGCGCCCTGCCGCACGCTGGACTCCGCGACCGGCGCTGCAGTGGGTGCTCGACGGTATCGGGCCGCCGGCGATCATCCGCAACGGGCGGATGGACCTGCTGGCGACCAACCATCTGGGCCGCGCCATGCATTCGTCGATGTATGACACCGTCTCGGGTGAGGCACCGAACTTCGCCCGCTACACCTTTCTCGACAGCGACTCGCAGCGCTTCTATCCCGATTGGGGCATCGCCGCCGACACCGCCGTGTCCATCCTGCGGACCGAGGCGGGGCGGGACCCGCATGACAAGGAGCTGCATGATCTGGTCGGAGAATTGTCCACGCGCAGTGCGGAATTCCGTCGACGCTGGAGTTCACACGATGTGCGCCTGCACGGCGCCGGCGTGAAGCACTTCCATCACCCGGTGGTCGGCAACCTGGAGCTGGCGTACGAGAGCGTGGACATGATCTCCGATCCGGGACTCACGCTGACCGTCTATGTCGCCGAGCCCGCGTCGGCATCGGCGCAAGCGCTGGATCTGCTCGCGTCGTGGGCCGATACGCCGGCCACCGCACCGCGGACGAGCGGCGGGCCGTGAAGGTGCTACTCACCACATGAGTGTGTCTAGCCGAGCCGGAAGTGTGCGGGCTCCGGTTCGGCCAGCATCCGGGTGAGTGTGGCGCGATCGAACGGCCACAGGTCGATGGTGCCGGCGTCGGTGAAATACCAGGAATTGCAGCCGGTGTTCCAGACGGTCGGGCCGATGGCGTCGGCGACCGCGGCGTTGAACTCCTCGGTGGCCTCTTCGGTGACTTCCACCTCGGTGATATCGCCATCACGGAATCGCTTGAGCCAGGCGACGATATAGCGTGCGGTGGCTTCGGCGGAGTACTGCAGCGGAATCGATCCGGTCGGTGAGTTCGGGCCGAGGACGGTGAACAAGTTCGGAAATCCGGGAATGGCGGTCATCCGGTAAGCCCGCGGTCCTTTCACCCATGCCTCATCCAGGGTGATGCCGTCTCGGCCCACGATCGACATCGGCCGCATGTAGTTGTGCGCGTGAAAACCGGTCGCCAGCACGACGACATCCACGTCGTGGTGCGCACCGTCGGCGGTGCGCACACCGGTCGAGGTCATCTCGGTGATCCGCTCGGTGACGAGCTGGGCGTTCGGCCGGGTGATGGCCCGGTAGTAACTGCCCGACACCACCTGGCGCTTGCACAGCGGCTGATAGTCGGGGGTCAATTTGGCGCGCAACTGCCGATCGCGGATCTGGGCACGCAGGCTCAGCCGGGCATAGGCCTGCACCAGGCTGCGCCGCCACGACGGGGTGGTGACGACATCGGCGAGGATGTTCGACATCCACTGCAGCGCATCGAACGCCGAGGCGTGCAACGCCGGCCAGCGCCGCAGCGCCGCCGTGAGTGCACGCGGCTGGCGCAGCCACATCGGGGCCCACAGAATCCACTGTGGTGACCGGGCGAAGTGCAGCACCGCACCGGCTTGCGGTTGCAACGCCGAAACCACTTGCACACCTGTGGAACCCGTCCCGATCACGGCGATGCGCCGACCGGCCGTCTGCAGGCCCGGGTCCCACTGTGCGGTGTGCACCACCGGACCGCCGAAGCGCTCCATGCCCGGTATGGCGGGCACGTGCGGGTGGTGCAGTACTCCGGTGGCGCACACTACGAAATCGGCGATCAGGGTGTCGCCGTCGGCGGTGGTGAGCGTCCAACTGCCGGCGGCGTAGTGCGCGGCGGTGACTTCGGTGTTCAGCCGCAGATGCGGTCTCAGCCCGCAGTTGTCGACGGTATCTCGGTGGTAGCGCTGGATATCGGTGCCGGTGGCCCACAGATGGCTCCACTGCGGATTGGGTGCGAAGCCGAACTGGTAGATCTGCGAGGGGACATCGCAAGTGAGCCCGGGATAGCGGTTCCAGTGCCAGACGCCGCCGACGTCGGAGCCCTTCTCCACGATGGTGAAATCGGTGAAACCGGCCTGCCGGAAGGTGTGTGCGGCGGCGATACCGGCCATCCCGGCGCCGATGATGACGATGCGGACCGTACGGCTCACCGCGCCGGCTCCGCGCCGCCCGGCCTGGGACTTCTGGAAAAGTGCATCATCGCCTCTCGTATCTAAATACTGACGGTATCTGAATACTCAGAGTTAAATCAATACCTCCGGTTTATGATCTGCGCATGCCGCGGCTGACCAGGGCGCAACGCCAGGAACAGACCCGTGCCGAATTGCTCGAGGCCGCCAAGCGGCGCTTCCTGACCCACGGTTACGCCGCCACCAGCCTCGACGACATCGCCGAGGACGCCGGCTACTCGAAAGGCGCGGTCTACTCCAATTTCGGCAGCAAGCAGAACGTCTGCCGCGCCGTCCTCGAGCTCATCCATCGCGAGAAGTTCGGTGAGATCGCCGAGTTGGCGACGGCGGACGCCGACTTGGACCGCAGGATCGCCGCGGTCAATGCGTGGTTCGACGGGACCGTCGGCGACGTCGGCTGGACCATGCTGGAACTCGAATTCGTGGTGCTGTCCCGCAACAATCCCGAGCTGACCGAGATGATCACCGCGCTGCGTGCCGAAGCCGCGGAATCGGTGGTCGGTGTGCTCCGGTCCCTGTCGACCGATCTGGGCATCGACGAATCCAGTGCATTGACAACAAGTTTCGATGATCTGGGTAACCTGTTGCTCAGTGTGGGCATCGGACTGGGCATCCAGCGCGCCGTCGATCCCGCCGTGCCCGCCCGGCCGGCTACCGAGGCCATCCGCTATCTGTTGAACATGCTCGGTTCGATCGGAACTTCGCCCGCCGAAGCGTGAGCTACCCGCGCAGCAGCTTCAGTGCGGCGGGTACCGCCGAGACGGTCACCGGAAGTGGGCAGGCGAAATCACCGTCGGCATAGGCGTTGATCCCGGGGGAGTCGACGTTCACGTTCCTCGCCCGCTTGGTGGTCACCTCGGGCAGGTTGACGTGGGTTCCCTTGAACACCGTCGGGAACAGCCGAATCAGCTTGGTACGGGAGTCGGAGTGCGCCATGGTGATGTCGAGCAGGCCGTCGGTGGGATCCGCGCCAGGGCAGATCAGCATGCCGCCGCCGTAACTGCGCGTATTGCCGAAGGCGGCCAGGGTGAGGTCGGTGGTGATTTCGGGTCCGTCGTCGAACGTGAGCCGGAATGGCAACAACCGCAGCCTGGACAGTTCGGCGACCATCGCGACGTTGTAGCGCATCCGCCCGTGCGGCCAGGTCATCCGATTGGTCCGGTCGCTGACCAGGGAGTCGAACCCGGCCGCCATCACCGTGCCGAACCACTTGACCGTTCCGGCCGCGTCGACGATGCGGCCCAGATCGATGGTCTCGGCCCGGCCGTCGGCCACCACATCCGCCGCGGTCGCGGGATCGTTTGTGGGAATGCCGAATTCGCGGGCGTGGTCGTTGCCGGTGCCCGCCGGGATGATTCCCAGCGGCACGTCACCGAGTGCCAGCGCTTGCAGTGCCACCGAGATGATGCCGTCACCGCCGACCACGACCAGTGCGTCGGTGCCGCGGGCGAGTTCGTCGTCGACCAGCCGGCGGGCGTGCGCGGCATCGGTGCCGACCACCTCGCATACGTCGATACCGCGTTGTTGGAACCGCGCGATGGCGCGCTCGGCGGCGTGTGGTGCATTGCCGTGTCCCGACGCCGGATTGGTCAGGACGGTGACTCTGCTGAGAATCACGGAATCAGCTTGCCGGGATTGAGAATTCCCGCGGGATCGAGCACTGCCTTCACTGCGCGCAGCACCTCGACGCCCAGGTCACCGATCTCATCGCGCATCCACGGGCGGTGGTCGGCGCCGACGGCGTGGTGGTGGGTGATGGTGGCCCCGGTGCGGACCATGGCCGCCGAGGCGGCCGCTTTGGCCGTGCTCCACTGTTCGATCGGATTTCCCCGCTGGGCGGCGACGACGGTGAAGTAGAGCGAGGCGCCGGTGGGGTACACGTGCGAAATGTGACACATCACCAGCGCCGGTGTACCCGATTCGGCCAGCGAAGCGGTCAGTGCCTCGGTGACGGCGGCCTTGACTGCCGCCACGTTCGACCACGACGTCGCGGTCTCCAGCGTCTCGCACAGTGCCCCCGCCGCCAGCAGCGAGTCCCGCAGATAGGGCGCGCCGAACCGGCCGTGTTCCCAGGCTTTGGCGGGTGCTTCGCCCAGCGAGGTGCCGCCCCGGGCTGCCAGCACCGCGCGGGTCTCGGCGTGCCTGCTCTCGGTATGCGCCGCCGATCCCTCGAACACCGTGATGGCCAGGCACCCGCCGGTGAGGCTCTGCTCGCCGATGCGTTCGGTGGTGGCCAGATTGACGCCGGTCTCCACCTCGTCGGACAGCCGGATCACGGTGGGGCCGGTGCCGGTCTGGGTGACCGCGCGCAACGCGGCGGCGCCGGTGCCGAAATCCGGGAACGACCATGCTTCGTAGCGGGTGGTCTCGGGCACCGGGTGTACTCGCACCCGCACGGCGGTGATCACCCCGAAGACGCCTTCCGATCCCATCAAGAGCTGGCGTAGATCGGGCCCGGCCGCCGAGGCGGGCGCCCGGCCCAGATCCAGGACGCCGGCCGGGGTGACGGCGCGCAATCCGCGGACCATGTCGTCGAAGCGGCCGTAGCCGGCGGAGTCCTGCCCCGACGATCGGGTGGCGGCGAACCCGCCGATGGTGGCGAATTGGAAGCTCTGCGGGAAGTGTCCGAGGGAGAAGCCGTGCTCGCCGAGTAGGCGTTCGGCGTCCGGTCCGGTCACCCCGGCCTGCAACACCGCCTCACCCGACACCTCGTCGAGGCCGAGTAACGCGTCCAGTCGGCGCAGGTCCAGCGACACCACCGCGGCGAACTCACCGCGGTCCGGGTCCAGCCCACCGACCACGCTGGTGCCGCCGCCGAACGGGACGACGGCGATGCGGTGCTCGACGCAGAAGGTCAGGATTGCCGCGATCTCCTCGTCGGTGCCGGGCAGCAATACCGCATCGGGCGCATCCTGCTCGCGGTTGTCGTTGCGCCGCAACAGATCCAGGGTGGACTTGCCGCCGGCCCGCAGTAACCGGTCCTGATCGTCGAGGCGGCAGTGTGCGGCGCCGACGATGGCCGCCAGTGCGTCGCGGTCGGCGTCCGTCAGCCGGGACGGGCGCAGCGTCACCTGCTCGGCGGTGAGCGGGGCCGCGGTCGATTCTTCGATGCCCAACGCCTGCTTGAGGAGGGCCCGGATGCCGTCGGACAACGGCTTGGCGGCCGCGGGGTCACCCCAGGCGTTCCATTTCATCGGGGGCAACAACGAGTGCGTCATGCGTTACAGTATTACATATGATGTCAATCAGTAACGATGACAGCGGGGAGTCGCTGGCCGAGCGGATCCTCGATGCCGCCGCCAGCTGCGTGCTGGCCTACGGGATTGACCGGGTGACACTGGCCGAGATCGCCCGCCGGGCCGGGGTGAGCCGGCCGACCGTCTACCGGCGCTGGCCCGATACCAAGTCGATCCTGGCCGCGCTGCTGACCGCGCGGATCACCCGTGTCCTGGTGGACGTGGGGGACACCGGCGAGGGCCGGGAGGCGCTGGTGGCGCGCATGGTGGCGGTGGCCCAGCGCCTGCGCCATGACGACATCGTGATGTCGGTGCTGCACTCCGCGCCCGACCTGGCCATGGTGTACATCGCCGAGCGCCTGGGCACCAGCCAGCAGATCCTGATCGACGCGCTCGCCGGCCAGCTCAAGCTGGCTCAGGAGCACGGCAGTGTGCGGGCCGGCGATCCCCGGCAACTGGCCGCGATGTGCCTGCTGATCACCCAGTCGGCGGTGCAGTCCGCGCAGATGGTGGCACCGATCCTGGATTCCGGCGCGCTGGCCGTCGAACTCGAACACTCGCTGAACGGATACCTGAAACCATGACGACCGCCCTCAACGCCGCCCGTCGTCGGGCCGAACTCGCCGCGCTCGCCGACACCGCACTGATCGACGTCGTCGTGATCGGCGGCGGCATCACCGGTGCCGGTATCGCACTCGATGCGGCCAGCCGCGGCCTGTCCGTCGTGCTGCTGGAGAAACACGATCTGGCGTTCGGCACCAGCCGGTGGAGCTCCAAGCTGGTGCACGGCGGCTTGCGCTATCTGGCTACCGGCAATGTCGGCATCGCCCGGCGCAGCGCCGTGGAACGCGGAATCTTGATGTCGCGCAACGCTCCTCATCTGGTGAAGGCGATGCCGCAGCTGGTGCCGTTGCTGCCGTCGATGGGCCGGGCGTCGCGGGCGTTGGTGCGCGCCGGTTTCGCCGCGGGTGACGGCCTGCGCAAGTTGGCCGGCACCCCCGCCTCGATCCTGCCCCGGTCGGCCCGGGTCGATGCCACCCGGGCGATCGAGCTCGCGCCGGCCGTGCGCCGGGACGGCCTCGACGGCGGACTGCTGGCCTATGACGGGCAGCTGATCGACGACGCCCGTTTGGTCACCGCCGTCGCGCGCACCGCGGCCGGGCACGGGGCGGTCATCCTCACCCGGGTCCGCGCCTCCGCGGCCACCGGAACCTCGGTCACCCTGACCGATGAGCTGACCGGCGAATCGTTCGAACTGGGCGCCCGCGCCGTCATCAACGCCGCCGGCGTCTGGGCCGGCGAAGTGGACTCATCCATCAAGCTGCGGCCCAGTCGGGGCGCCCATCTGGTGTTCGACGCGGCGGCCTTTGGCAATCCCGCTGCGGCACTGACCATTCCGATCCCCGGTGAGCTGAACCGGTTCGTGTTCGCGATGCCCGAACAGCTCGGCCGGGTGTACCTCGGGCTGACCGACGAAGAGGCGCCAGGACCGATTCCCGATGTACCGCAGGCCACCGACGCGGAGGTGACTTTTCTGCTGGATACCGTCAACACCGCCTTACAGACCGCGTTGGGTGCCAAGGACGTGCTCGGGTCGTACGCGGGTCTGCGGCCACTGATCGACACCGGCGAGGGCCGCACCGCCGACGTCTCCCGCGAGCATGCGGTCACCGAGTCGCCGTCCGGCGTGTTCAGCGTGATCGGCGGCAAGCTCACCGAATACCGCTACATGGCCGAGGACGTACTGGACCGGGCGGTCGCGGCGCGCGGCATCGCGGCGGCGCCATGCCGCACCCGGAATCTGCCGCTGGTCGGCGCCACCTCGGCAACCGTTGCGGGACTGCCATTTTCGCTGGTCGCCCGGTTCGGTGCAGAAGCGACCGAGGTGCTCGCGGGGGCGAACTGCGCCCAGCCCGCCGAACCAGTGGCCGACGGCATCGATGTGCTGCGGGCGGAGTTCGAGTTCGCGGTCACCCACGAGGGCGCACTGACCGCGGACGACATCCTGGATCGCCGGACCCGGATCGGGCTGGTGGCCGCCGACCGCGAACGCGCCGCGGCGGTGGCCGAGGAGTTCGTTTCCGGCTGAATTCGAGTACGCCGAAAGGCCAGTTATCGCGGTGGAGGTTTACAGCGGGATGTTCTTGTGCCGGCCGCGTCGCTGCGGGGCCTCGGCCAGTGCCTGGGTGAGCACGCTGCGGGTGTGGGCGGGATCGATCTTGGCATCCACCACACCGATTTCGATGGCACTGTCGACGCCACCGGCGATGCGCTCGTGCTCGGCAGCCAACTCCTCGTGCAGGGCCTCGCGCTCGGCATCCGGTGCGGCGGCCAGCTTGCGCTTGTGCAGGATGCCGACGGCGGCCTTGGCGCCCATCACGGCGACCTCGGCGTCCGGCCAGGCGAACACCTTGGTGGCGTTCAGCGAACGGGAGTTCATCGCGATGTAGGCGCCGCCGTAGATCTTGCGGGTGACCAGGGTGACGCGCGGGACGGTGGCCTCACCGAACGCGTGCAGCAGCTTGGCGCCGCGGCGCACCACACCGCCCCATTCCTGGTCCACACCGGGCAGGTAGCCGGGCACGTCCACGATGACGACCAGAGGGATGCCGAACGCGTCGCACAACCGCACGAAACGTGCTGACTTCTCGGCACTTTCGGAGTTCAGGCAGCCGCCGAGGCGCAGCGGATTGTTGGCGATGACGCCGACGCTGCGGCCGGCCAGCCGGCCCAGGCCGACCACGATGGACGGGGCCCAGCGGGACTGGAACTCCTCGAACGGGACACCCTCATCGAGCAGCGCCTCGACGATGGGGTGCACGTCGTAGGCACGCCGTGCGGATTCGGGCATCAGGGCTTTGAGGTCGGTGTCGCCGGCCTCGGCCTTGCTGCGGTCGAAATGGCCTTGCTGGCAGAACAATCCGACCAGGCGGCGACCGCGCTCGTAAGCGTCCAGCTCGTCATCGGCGACGATGTGGCACACCCCGGACTTCTTGTGGTGGGCCTCCGGGCCGCCCAGGGACACCATGTCGACGTCCTCGCCGGTGACACTGCGGACCACGTCCGGACCGGTGACGAAGACCTTGCTGTCCGGCGCCATCACGATGACGTCGGTCAGGGCGGGGCCGTAGGCGGCGCCGCCGGCCGCGAAGCCGACGACCACCGAGATCTGCGGGATGTAGCCCGACGCCCGGATCATGGCCTCGAACACCAGTCCCACAGCGTGCAGGGCTTTGACGCCCTCGGCCAGTCGCGCGCCGCCGGAATGCCAGATGCCCACGATCGGCGACTGCTCCTCGATGGCGACGTCGTAGGCGTTCACGATGTGCGCGCAGCCCTCGATGCCCATCGCACCGCCCATCACGGTGCCGTCGGTGCAGAACGCGATGGTGCGCACACCGTTGACGGTGCCCGCGGCGCCCAGCACACCGGACTTGTCGCGTTCGTGCAGCAATTCCACGGTGCCGTCGTCGAAGAACGCCGACAACCGCAACAGCGGGTCGCGAGGATCAAGGGATTCGGCTGCTGCCTCGGGGGCCATGGTCGTCATCTGTGATGTTCTCCTTGATCTCGCGGTGAGCGCGATGTCAGTACTTGCCGAAGGCGAGAGCGACGTTGTGCCCGCCGAATCCGAACGAATTGTTGATTGCGTATTGGTAATCGCCGTACCGCGGTTCGCCGGCCACCACATCGAGGTCGATCTCCGGATCCAGGTTCTTCAGATTCAGAGTGGGCGGTACGACGCCGTCACGCAAGGCGAGCACGGTGAGGATCGACTCGACGGCGCCGACGGCACCGACCGAGTGCCCCAGCGCCGACTTGGGTGCGTATATCGCCGGGCGGTGCCCGGCCATCGCGTTGTTGATGGCCCGGCCCTCGGCGACGTCGCCGACATTGGTGCCGGTGGCATGGGCGTTGATGTGGTCGATGTCGGTGGGCTGCAGTCCGGCCAGCTGGACGGCACGGGTCATGGCGTAACCGGCTTGTTCACCGTTGGGGTCCGGCGCGACGATGTGATAGCCGTCGGAGGTGACGCTCGCGCCCATGATGCGGGCCAGGATATTGGCGCCGCGAGCCTTCGCGTGTTCCTCCGTCTCGATGACCAGCAGGGCGCCGGCCTCGCCGAACACGAACCCGTTGCGGTCCTTGTCGAACGGGCGACATGCCCCCGCGGGATCGTCGTTGGTGGTCGACAAGACGATGCGCATCTGGGCGAAACCGGCGATCGGCACCGCCTCGATCTGCGTTTCGACGCCGCCGCAGATGGCGATGTCGGCCTCACCGAGCACGATGTTGCGCCACGCGTTGGCGATCGCCTCCGAACCCGAGGCGCACGCCGAGATCAGGGTGCTGACCCCGGCCTTGGCCTTGCGCTCGAGCCCGATGGCCGCGGCGGCGCCGTTGGGCATGTACATCTGCACGACGAGAGGGGAGACGGCCTTGAGGCCGCGCTCCCGCATCCCGTCGTAGGCGAACAGCAGCTCCTCGGTGGAGCCCATACCGGTACCGACGGAGACCATCAGCCGGCGGGCGTCCACCTCGGGTGCACCTGCGTTGTCCCAGACGCGACGGCCCAAGACCGTCGCCATCTTTTGTAGGTATGACAGGCGCCTCTTCTCGACGCGGGTCAGATCTTCCTCGAAATCCTCATGGAGATGTCCACCGATGCGGACCGGAAGGTCGTACTGCTCGATGAACGGATCATCGAGCTTTCGGATGCCGCTCTGTCCGTCGAGCAGCTTCTTCCAGGTGTCTTCAGCATCGGTTGCCAGCGCCGTCGACATCGCGATGCCGGTGACGACGACGTTGGGCAGACCGTTCCCCGTGGAGATACCGGTGAATCCCGCCATTGCCGAGTCGTTCCTTTCCTGCCTTAATACCGCCCGAAGGCCAGTGCCACATTGTGGCCACCGAACCCGAACGAGTTGTTGATGGCGTACTGATATTCGCCGTATCGAGGCTCACCTGCGACGACATCGAGATCGATCTCGGGGTCAGGCGTCTCGTAGTTGAGCGTCGGGGGGATGACGCCGTCGCGCAGTGCCAGCACCGTCAGGATGGATTCCAGGGCGCCGACGGCACCGATGGAGTGACCCAGTGCGCCCTTGGGTGCGTACACCGCGGCATGCTCCACCCCGGCGACCCGCAGCGCGTTGGCCTCCGCGGTGTCACCGATCGGAGTGGCCGTGGCGTGCGCGTTGACGTGGTCGATGTCCTTGGCGGACAGACCGGCGGTCTCCAGTGCGCGCTTGATCGCGGCACCGGCCCGCAGGCCATCCGGTGCCGGAGCGACCATGTGGAACGCATCGGAGGTGATACCCGCGCCGAGCACGCGGGCCAGCGGCTTGGCGCCACGAGCCTTGGCGTGTTCCTCGGTTTCGAGGATCAGCACCGCGCCGGCCTCGCCGAACACGAACCCGTCGCGGTCCTTGTCGAACGGACGCGAGGCCCCGGTCGGATCGTCGTTGCGGGTGGACATGGCGCGCATCATCGAGAACGCCGCGATCGGCAGCGCCTCGATACCGCCCTCGACACCACCGCAGACGGCGATGTCGGCGTCACCCATGACGAGCTGACGCCATGCGTGGGCGATGGCCTCCGAGCCCGACGAACACGCCGAGACCGGAGTGATGACGCCGGCACGGGCCCCGAGTTCGAGGCCGATGACGGCGGCGGCGCCGTTGGGCATGATCATCTGGACTGCCAGCGGCGACACCTTGCGGGGGCCGCCTTCGTTCATCGCGTCGTAGGTCTCGACGATCTTCTCGCCGCCGCCGAGGCCGGTGCCGATCACGACCGAGAAACGGTCGGGATCGACCTCCGGCCGGCCGGCGGTGTCCCACAACTGGTTACCGATGTACTTGGCCATCCGCTGGACATACGACATACGCCGCATCTCCAGCCGGGTCATCTTTTCGTCGAGGTTCTCGACGAGGTGGCCGCCGATGCGAACGGGAAGGTCCCACTTGGTGACGAAATCGTCCTCGAGGACGCGGATACCGCTCTCGCCGGCCAGCAGGCCCTTCCACGTGCTCTCGATGTCCGCCGCGATGGAAGTAGTCGCCGTAACGGCGGTCACCACAACGCTGGGGAAACCGCCGTTAGCAGTGGAAGGCCTGGTCACTTCGTGAACTTATCGCGCAGCGCGGCAGCGGCCTCGGGGTTCTCTTCCTCGAGCTTCTGGATGTAGCCGACGACGTCGCCGACGGTGCGCAGGCCGGCCAGGTCCTCGTCCGGGATCTTCACGCCGTACTTGTCCTCGGTCTGCACGGCGATCTCCACCATCGACAGCGAGTCGATGTCCAGGTCGTCGACGAAGCTCTTCTCCAGGGTCACCTCGGAAGGCTCGATACCGGTGACCTCTTCGATGATCTCGGCGAGACCGGCGATGATTTCTTCTTGACTGGCGGCCACAATGGCTCCTTCTATTTCGGTTACTCACTCCGGCTGTCGGAGTGTGGGTAGAACGACTTCAGGTTGTTCGTTTCCGGGTCAGAGCTCGGCGAGCCCGTCCAAGTCAGCGGGCGCCTTCACGGCGTGTGTCGGCGTGCCCTTCAGTTCGCGCTTGGCGATGCCGACGAGCGTGCCCGCGGGCGGGAACTCGACGATCGCCTTCACCTGCAGGCCCCGCAGGGTCTCGTTGCACAGGTCCCAGCGCACGGGCCGGGTCATCTGGGCGACCAGCTTGGCCATCGCGTCGGCGGCGTCGGCCACGGGCTGACCGTCGGCGTTGGACAGCAGGGTGGCGGTCGGCTCGGCGGCGGCGACCTTCACGGCCGCGGCGGCGTAGCCCTCGGCGGCAGGCGCCATGTAGTGGGTATGGAAGGCGCCCGCGGTGGCCAGCACCCGGACCCGGGCCTTGGCCGGTGGATCCTCGGCGAGCTTCTCCAGCGCGGCGATCGCGCCGGCGGCCACGATTTGGCCGGCGGCGTTGCGGTTGGCGGGGACGAGGTCAAAACGAGCCAGGGCTTCAAGTACAGCGGCCTCGTCGCCGCCGAGCACGGCGGCCATGCCGGTGGGCTCCAGGGCGCAGGCCTTGGCCATCTCGGCGCCGCGGGTGGCGGCCAGGGCCACCGCGTCGTCGGCGGAGATGACGCCGGCGATGGCGTAGGCGGCAATCTCGCCGACCGAGTGACCGGCGACGACCAGATCGTCGTCGATCAGGCCGCGGCGGGTGAGTTCTTCGTGGGCCAGCAGCGTCGCGGCCACCACCAGCGGCTGGGTCACCGCGGTATCGGTGATCTCCTCGGCGCCGGCGGTGGTGCCGAGCCGGGCCAGGTCCAGTCCGCTGATCTTCGACCACGTCGCGACACGCTCATCGGCCCCGGGCAGTTCCAGCCAAGGGGTGAGCATTCCGGGGGTCTGGGATCCCTGTCCGGGAGCAAGCATTGCAAGCACGGCTCTAAGAGAACACTGTGAAGCGCCCTCCGCGCCGTGTAAGAGATTATGAACCTTGTCTTATTCTTTTGTGGAGTTTCCACAAAAGGGCACGTGACGCGACCTGGTCGAGACCAACTTGCGATCCGTCACATCGGAAACTGGCTGCCAGACTTCGCCGATTGGATGATCTGCGCCCCGTTCGGACCGCCGTTTGGCGCGATGAAGTGGCCTGTGTCGCGCCGCAGGCGGCCCACTGTGGTGGCCACCCTCAGCACGTACGCGTCCCGCGGCACCGTGGGATCGCGACCGGTGAAGTCGGTGATCCGCTTCAATCGGTAGCGGACGGTGTTTGGATGAACCGTCAATCTGCGGGCGCAGGCCTCGATGGCGCCGCCGGAATCCAGGTAGGCGTCCAGGGTGAGCGTCAACGCGGGATCGGCGTCCCCGAGTGGGCGCATCACCTCGGTCTCCAGCGCGGCCAACGCCATCGCGTCACCCAACAGGGCCCGTTCGGGCAATAGTTCGCGGGCATGCACCGGTCGCGGCGCCCCGCCCCAGCCGGTGACGGCACGCATCCCGGAGATGGCCTCGGTGGCGCTGCGGTACAGCGTCGTCAGGCTCGGCGCGGTGGGGCCGATCACCACCGGGCCGTCGCCGAACACCTTCATCAGTTCGGCCAGGAAACGCTCGGTCGGAGACAGCGAGCCCGAAACGATGGTGACCAGCCAGGTGCCGTGCACATCCGACAATGCGGTGCGGCCGCTGCGCAACGCCACATCGTGCACATCGCCGCTGGCGAGGTCGAGCCGGTCCGGTTTGGGATAGCCCACGATGACCGTCGCGGGTGCGGTGGCGTCCCAGTTCAGGGCGGCCGCCTGGGACTGCAGGGCCGGGCCGGTGTCCCCGCGCACCACCGCGTCGACGATGTTGGCCTCCATCCGGCTGTCCCAGGCGCCGCGCGCCTCGGCCTGGTCGGCGTAGGCGGTGGCGGCGGCGAACGCCAGGTCACGGCTGTAACGCAGGATGCCCGCGGTCAGCGCGGTGAGCTGCTCGTCGGTGCGGGCCAGCAGCGGCACGACTTCCTCGAAGAACTCCATGGTGACACGCACCATCTCGACGGATTGGCGCAGCGCGACACGTCTGCGCAGGTCCTGCGGGACGACCTCGAAGGCCTGGGCGGTGTAGCTGACGTCGCTGCTGGGATCGCGCATCCACTCGACGAAGTTGATGACGGCGGTCTGCACCACCAGCTGCACGCTGGCGCGTTGGGAGGCTTCCATGGAGGCGAAGAACGGCAGCCGTTCTTCCAGTGCGTGCACGGCCTCGGTGGCCAGCCGGCCCGAGTACTGCTTGAGCCGGCGCAGCGCGGACTCCGGCACGCTCTGCAGAACGTCGAGCGTCGAAGCAGGCGGAACGGTGCGCTTGTCGGGCATCTATAAAATCTACGCCCTCTTTTTGTGGGATTTGTGGAGCGTCAGCCGTAAGGGTTACGGCTGACGCTCCACAGATCGTTAAGCGCTGCCGGTGTCGGCGTAGGACACGCCGGCGGCCAAGACGTCGTCGATGCGGTATTCCTTGGCGGCCGCGACGGCCACCGACGGGTCGATCTCGCCGTCACGGGCGAGTGCTTCCAGCACGGCCACCACCACCGACTCGGCGTCGGTGTTGAAGTAGCGCCGCGCGGCCGGGCGGGTGTCGGAGAAGCCGAACCCGTCGGTGCCCAGCGTGACGTAGGTGTTAGGCACCCATGGCCGGATCTGCTCGGGTACCGCCCGCATCCAGTCCGAGACCGCTACCACCGGACCGGAGGTCGCGCTCAGCGCCTGCGTGACGTAGGCGGTCTTGGCCGGCTCGTCGGGATGGCGCAGCCGGTGCTTCTCCACCGCCACTCCGTCGCGGTTGAGTTCACCCCAGCTGGTCACCGACCAGACGTCCGCGGCCACATCCCAGTCGGCCGCGAGCAGGTCGGCCGCCCGCAGCGCTTCCGGCATGGTCACGCCGGAAGTCAGGATCTGCGCGGTGCTGGTGCGTTTCTCGGCCGCCGCCCGATACCGGTAGATGCCCTTGAGCAGACCTTCGGGGTCGAAGTTCTCGGGCTCGGCGGGCTGCACGTACGGCTCGTTGTAGATGGTGATGTAGTAGAAAATGTTCTCCGGATTCTCGCCGTACATCCGCTGCAGACCGTTCTCGATGATGTAGGCGATCTCGTAGGCGAAGGCCGGGTCATAGGTCACCGCGGCCGGATTGGTCGACGCGAGCAGCAGCGAATGCCCGTCGGCGTGCTGAAGTCCTTCGCCGGTCAGAGTGGTGCGGCCGGCGGTGGCACCCAGCACGAACCCCTTGGCCATCTGGTCGGCTGCCGCCCACAGGCCGTCTCCGGTGCGCTGGAACCCGAACATCGAATAGAAGATGTAGATCGGGATCATCGTGAGGTTGTGGGTGGAATACGACGTGCCGACCGCGGTGAACGACGCCGTCGAACCGGCCTCGTTGATGCCCTCGTGCAGGATCTGGCCGACTTCGGATTCCTTGTAGGCCAACATCAATTCGGAGTCCACCGCGGTGTAGAGCTGCCCGTTGCGGTTGTAGATCTTCAGGCTGGGGAACCACGAGTCCATGCCGAACGTGCGCGCCTCGTCCGGGATGATCGGGACGACCCGCGGGCCGATTTCTTTGTCCCGCAACAGTTCTTTGAGAGTGCGCACGGTGGCCATGGTGGTGGCCACGGCTTGCGTACCCGAACCCTTCTTCAACGGTTTGTAGGCATCGCGACCGGGCAGGTTCAGCGCCTTGGTCTTGGTGCGCCGCTCGGGCAGGAAGCCGCCCAGGGTGCGCCGGCGGTCCAGCAGGTACCGGATCTCCGGGGCGTTGGGCCCGGGGTGGTAGTACGGCGGCAGGTATGGGTCCTTTTCCAGGTCGGCATCGGAAACCGGTACCCGGGTGACGTCGCGGAAGGCTTTGAGGTCTTCCAGCGCAAGCTTTTTCATCTGGTGGGTGGCGTTGCGGCCCTCGAAGTGATGGCCCAGCGTGTAGCCCTTGATGGTCTTGGCCAGGATGATCGTCGGCTGGCCCTTGTGCTCCATGGCTGCCCGGTAGGCGGCGTAGAGCTTGCGGTAGTCGTGCCCGCCGCGCTTGAGGTTCCAGATCTCGTTGTCGGTCATCGGATCGACGAGGGCCTTGGTGCGCGGGTCGCGACCGAAGAAGTGGTCGCGCACGTAGGCGCCGTCGTTGGCCTTGTAGGTCTGGTAGTCACCGTCGGGCGTGGTGTTCATCAGGTTCACCAGTGCGCCGTCGCGGTCGGCGTGCAGCAGCGCGTCCCATTCGCGGCCCCACACCACCTTGATGACGTTCCAGCCGGCGCCGCGGAAGAACGACTCCAGTTCCTGGATGATCTTGCCGTTGCCGCGCACCGGTCCGTCCAGGCGCTGCAGGTTGCAGTTGACCACGAAGGTCAGGTTGTCCAGCGCCTCGTTGGCGGCCACCTGGATCAGGCCGCGGCTTTCCGGCTCGTCCATCTCGCCGTCGCCCAGGAACGCCCACACGTGTTGATCCGAGGTGTCCTTGAGGCCGCGGTCGTGCAGGTAGTGGTTGAACCGCGCCTGGTAGATGGCGTTCATCGGGCCCAGGCCCATCGACACCGTGGGGAACTCCCAGAAGTCCGGCATCAGGCGCGGGTGCGGGTAGGACGGCAGGCCGCCGCCGGCGTGACTGTGCTCCTGGCGGAAACCGTCCAACTGGTCGGTGGTTAACCGGCCTTCCAGGAAGGCGCGGGCGTACATGCCGGGGGAGGCGTGGCCCTGGACGAAGATCTGATCGCCGCCGCCGGGGTGCGACTTACCCCGGAAGAAGTGGTTGAAACCGACCTCGTACAGCGACGCCGACGAGGCGTAAGTCGAAATATGGCCGCCGACACCGACTCCCGGCCGCTGCGCGCGGTGCACCATGATGGCGGCGTTCCACCGGATCCAGGCCCGGTAGCGGCGCTCCACGTCCTCGTCACCGGGGAACCACGGCTCCAGTTCGGTGGGGATGGTGTTCACGTAGTCGGTGGACGTCAGCGCCGGAATGGCGACGTGCTTCTCCCGTGAGCGTTCCAGCAGGCGCAACATCAGATAGCGCGCGCGGGCGGACCCGTGCCGGTCCAGCATGTCGTCGAAGGACTCCAGCCATTCGGCGGTCTCATCGGGGTCGATATCGGGTAGGTAGGACGCAACTCCTTCTCGGATCACTCGGACCCGATCGGGTTCGCCTGCGGTACCAGAGTTTTGGGCCAGGTCTTGGCGCGCGAACTCGGTGGTCAACTGGGCTCCTCGGTTGGCGGTGCTGTGTAGTGCTGTTGCTTGTGGCATCACTATCGTGCCCCTATCGTGCCGCAGATCACCAGGCAGGGTGGCCTAGCGCGATGATCGGGCGATCGCTGATCGGAACCGGTAACGTCTGGCAACGATGCGCAAAAGTGGGCGGGGGTCGTCGGTGTGGATGCGGCTGCGAATCGCGGCCCTGATCGTGGGTTGCCTGGCGGCGTTGGCGATGCTCGCCGTCGGCTGCACAAGCGTTACCAGCGGTACCGTCACAGTCGATAAGGCCGACGCGCCGGTGTACCGGGCGTCGGTGTCGGCTTCGGCCGCCGAATCGGCGGAAAGTTCAAGCTCCAAGGAGTCCGAGCGCCAGGAGTCGATCACCACCAGCGCCATCCACGACTCGTGCGAGGCGCTGAGTACCAGCAGCGTGGACGCGATCAGCGCGGTGAACGACTACGTCGGCGCGTACAACGAGAACGGCGACATCGCGGGCGCGGCGCGTCCGGCCATCGATGCGCTCAACCACAGCGCCGATGTGGTGGAGCGAAGCCTGTCCGACCCGCTGGGCCCGGATCTGCGGGGCTCGCTGACCGAATGGGTGACCGCGGGGCGGGCGCTGGCGACGGCGATTGCGGGCGATATCGGGCCCGACGCATTCAACGATGCGGTCGGCCGCCTCAACGATGCGAAGACCGCCGCGTTGGACATGTGCGATAAGGCATATCGTTAAACCTTGCCACCAAGTCTCGGTTGACAGGCCCCGGCGTGCGAATATAGGCCGAGCGCACTCGAGAATGGCTGAAGGAGGACTCACTGTGGTCGCGGCGGGGACGGACTCTGACCCGAATTACGCCCTTAAACTGGGCATCGAGAAGGATCAGGTCGTCCAGGAACTGGGGTGGGACGAAGATTCTGACGACGATATCCGGGCCGACATCGAGGATGCCTGTGGTGGCGAACTGCTCGATGAGGACTCCGATGAGGTCGTTGACGTGGTGCTGCTGTGGTGGCGCGACGATGACGGCGACCTGGTGGACCGGTTGATGGACGCCATCACACCGCTGGCCGACGACGGTGTCATCTGGGTGGTGACCCCGAAGACGGGCAAGCCCGGTCACGTCCAGCCGGCCGAGATTGCCGAGTCGGCGCCGACCGCGGGGTTGATGCAGACCTCGTCGGCGAACCTGGGCAACTGGATCGCCAGCCGGCTGGTGCAACCGAAGTCCAAGGCGAAGAGCAGATAGTTCGCTCGTCGCCGAGATCGCAGTTATTGCGGCTCCCACTCGCACTTCCGCGCCACAACTGCAATGTCGCGGTGAGTCGATGTTGAGTGTCGGGGCGCCTGCGCCCGACTTCACCCTCACAAACCAGCACGGCCAGCCCGTCACCTTGTCGGGGTTTCGCGGCCGCAACGTGCTGCTGGTGTTCTTCCCGCTGGCCTTCACCCCGATCTGCGCGGGGGAGCTGGGCGAGATCCGGGACCATCCCGAGGTGTACGACACCGCCGACACCGTCACGCTGGCCATCTCGGTGGGGCCGCCGCCGACGCACAAGGTGTGGGCCGCGCAGAGTGGGTTCACCTTCGGGCTGCTGTCGGACTTCTGGCCGCACGGGGCGGTGGCCCAGCAGTACGGGGTGTTCAATGCGAAGTCGGGCTTCGCCGACCGCGGCACCTTCGCGATCGACCGGTCCGGGCTCATCCGGTTCGCCGAATGCAAACAGCCCGGTGAGGTGCGTGACGCCGCGGTCTGGCGGGACTCGCTGGCCGCTTTACGGATTTAGTACTGGCCATCGCGGGCGTGTAGCGTGCTCGCGACGGGGCGCGTAGCTCAGTGGTAGAGCTCTGGTTTTACACACCAGCGGTCGGCGGTTCGATACCGTCCGCGCCCACTATTAGGACTCGTGGTCAGAGGGTTTGGCCCGGTTTCGCAAAAGCCCCCCGTTGTGCCAAGGGGACTGCCCCGGGTTCGGTTGACTCGCGGGGTGTGAATTTCAGGCCGCGGTTGCGACCGGTGCTTGGAGCAGTTCGAACTCTATAGGGGTGAGCCGGCCGAGGGCGCGTTGGCGCCGGCGGCGGTGGTAGGTCCGCTCGATCCAGGACACGATCGCCAGCCGGAGTTCAGCTCGAGTTGACCAACGTCTGCGGTCCAGGACGTTGCGTTGCAGAAGGGCAAAGAACGACTCCATGGCGGCATTGTCCCCGCACGCACCGACGCGACCCATCGATCCGTGTAATCCATTGTCCGACAGTGCATGGACGAACTTCCGCGATCGAAACTGGCTACCCCTGTCGGAGTGAACGATCGTCGCGACCGGTGAACGGCAACGCCACAGCGTGATCCTGCGCCGCCACCGCCAGCGAAGACTTCATCCGCGAGTCGATCGAGTAGCCCACAATCCGGGTGGAGTACACGTCTTTGATGGCGCAGAGGTAGAGCTTGCCTTGCTCGGTGATGTCGGCCAGCCAGACCTGGTTGGCGGCCTGGGCGCTGAACTGACGCTGCACGAGGTCGTCGTGCACCGGTGGTCCGGATCGGCGGTTCAGTCCTCGTTTCTTGGCGAAGATCGACCAGATCCGTTCCTGGGAACACAGCCGTGCAACCCGGTTCTCGCCGGCGGTGATCCCGCGCCCGGGGAGTTCGTCGGCATGGATGTCGTGGGCAGCGTTGATCAGGTGTGCGTCGTCCCAATCACGCTGCGATAGGGGCGCTTTGCGCCATTTGTAGAACGCCTGGGTGGAGAATCCCAGGACCCGGCAGGTCACCGTGACGGGAACTCCGTCGTCGGCAAGGTCGAGGACCAGCGGGTACATCATTTTGGGTTGGCGTCCCGGGACAGGTAGCCGACCGCGCGGCGCATTACTTCGGCCTCCTGCTCGAGGAGTTTGATCCGCTTGTGCGCTTCGCGCAGCTGCGCCGATACATCCTCAGAGGCCGCCGCAGATGCGGGCCGCCCTGCACCGTCCTCACGGTCGGCGATCTTGAGCCAGCGATGCAGACAGGCCTCCGAGATCCCGAAGTCCTTCGCGATCTGGCGCAACGGCGCCTCACCCTTGCGGGCCACAGCGATGACATCAGCTCGGAACTCGGCGGGAAACGGCTTCGGCACGAGATTGGTCCTTCCAGCAAGGACGAATCCTCACAGGTCAGGAGTCAACCAAACTGGGGGCAGTCCCAGGCTGCGAAGATGTGGAGTGGCACCCTCACGATGGTCGTAGCCGGTCTATGTTTCTAGGCGCAGATCTTGTTGCCCCCGGACCTGGCGGACACAAGTTGCTCAATGCACTAGCGATCGCTGATTGGGCTGTCACACAGCGCGATTCACGCCTTTCGTCTCGACCACTCAGGGTGCCGAGCTGGATGCGGGTAAGTGTTCTCCGGTCCAGTCTCGTACGTCGGTGTCGTCCAGGTGGACTGCCGAACCTCGGTCCGCGGTAATCGCAAGCGCGGAGTCTTCGCGCGAGCGATGGCGCGGAAGGGGTCATATGGTTGTTGGTGCGGGTGACGCGCCGTGGAGAAACACTGAGACGACGGAGTCGGCGGCTTGTTCGGGTGTCATCTGTCCGGTGACGGCGAGCAGTAGGGCGCGCCCAATCAGTGCGTCGTAGAGGGAGAAGAGCGCTCCGGGGGGAAGGTCGGCTCTCAGGTTTCCGTCGCGGATGCCGCGTTCGATGGCGTCGCGGACCGGGGCGATGGCCCGCTCGCGGGGAGGGTGGTCGGTGTGCTCGTCGTCTTGGCTGACCACTGCGGCGTACTTGGCTCCGGTGCGCAGGAAGACGTGGGTGATGCGGGCGATCGCTCGATCGGTGGGCAGCGAGTCGAGGTCGGCAGAAGCCAGCGCGTCGAGAAGCTCTGTCACACCGGCATGTTGGACTCCCTGTACCAGTGATTCGCGAGTGGGGAAGTGCCGGTAGAGGGTTGCCCTGCCCACCCGCGCTTCGTCGGCGATGTCAGTCATCGCCGCATCGGGCTTTCTGCCCAGTACGCGTCCGGCGGCGTCGAGGATTGCCTGCCGGGTTCGTTCGGTCATGTCTTCACGGCCCATGACACCCATACTACGTCTCACTGCGAGACATGCACGTCTCATTGCGACTATAGGGTCCGTAAGCCGCGTAGCGGCCGGAGGTCGCCCCAGTCTTTGCGGCGCCTTCCGGTGAAGCGCGTCTCGATCACATCCCAAAACGAGACGTGTATGTCTCGCCGAAGGTGTATGTTGTCTCGTATGGAGGTAAGCCTCCATGTAGTGAGCCAAACGACTGAACGGGAATGGCAATGACAGTGCAGGCAGGGACTTCTCGATTTTTGCAGCAGACGCCGCATGGCTTCTCCAACGTGGTAGAGGTCACCGGTGGCCGTCTGGTGTTCATCACCGGGCAGATGGCCATAGATTCGACCGGAAATCTGGTCGGGGCGGGGGACTACCGGGCACAGCTGGAACAGGTCTTCAAGAACATTGAGACGCAACTGGCCGTGGTGGGCGCGGAGTTTCATCACGTCGTCAAGCTGACTGTGTTGGCCGATGAGGGATTCTTCGACCACACCCTGGACTACGGCGCGGTCCGCGATCGCTACATCAACGCCGAGACTCCGCCGGCAAGTGCAATTTTCCTGGCTCCGAAACTGATCCACCCAGGCGCGCTTGTCGACATCTCGGCTATCGCTCATCTGCCGTAGCAGGAAACTTGTGTTCGCGTGGGTGCTCTCACGCGCGGACGAGTATCTCGGAGGCGGTGCGTCGCTGCCTGGCGACCCCAGTGTGGGCGATTCGTTCACGTGGTCGACCACCGCCTCCGCAGCGGACCATTGCTGGCGCTTCCCAGTCTGTAGCCTCCGGGCAAACAGTGAAAGAACTGCCCCCGGAGCGACTTTCAGTGTCCGGTCAGCTTCACAATCGTCCCGGCGACCAGTGCGCGGGATAAAGATGTCGGCTCGAGTCCGGTTTGTTGGGTGCAGCCCGCGGTGCGGATTCGTTGAGCATTCGCGCGCCGGCGCTCCGGCGGGCCTGGCCCAAGTTGGCGGCGAAGTTGTTGACGCCAAGCCCAACTCTGCCCGTTCGGATCGCAGTCCTCGGGAGCGGTTGCCTGCCCGCGTGACAAGCGAATCGGGACGTCAACGGCAACCTTTCGGAGGGGCGGCCGTTGCGATCACCGGTTACCGCCAGCAGCTGCTGCTGAGACGACTTGGGGAAGCAAACCCGAAGCAGATGCCTACGATTTGTCGTCGTGCCCTCCTATGGGTCCGTCCTCCACGCGCAATACGCGATTGCCTCCGACGCGTTTGGCCTCATGCATCGCCCCATCAGCGATCCGTGCCAGCCGGGGACGATATGTGCGCGGTTCGGTGTTGACGGGCCCGCGGCGACAACTCCGATGCTTGCGGTCACCTTTGCCAACGTGCGCACCGACACGGCTCATCGAACCATGTAATCCATTGTCTAACAGTGTCGAAATGAACCTTAGTGGCCGACATTGACTGCCGCGGTTGGGTTGAACGATCGCCGCGCGGTAACCGGTCGAGGCGTGGTGCACCGTGTGGCATGGAGTGTAGAACAGCCGTTGCTCAGCGAAGACGAGCTAGACGATCAGTGGCGAGCGATCATTTCTGACCTGGCGGTCTAGTTGATCCGCCCCGTGAGGTTGTTACATCAGCGTGGGTGCCAGTCCAACACTTCGCACCCGACACCGACAGATGCTGACCCGACTAAACACCCCTGACGCGGCTGACGCGACGTCGACGTCGACGTCGAAGGTGAGCTGCGCACGCCTTGGTCGCCCTGGGGCGCAGAGCTTAAAGTACTCACATACACCATGATGAGACAAGAATGTCTCATAATGGTGTATTATCTTCTCATGCACACGCAGCGGCTTGGAGAATCCGATCTGTACGTCTCACCGATCGGCCTGGGTACAGCGCAGTTCGCGGGCAAGGGTTGGATCTCAGCTTTGACACCGCCGGTCCCGCAAGAGCAGATCAGCGCAATCATCAAAACAGCACTCGAGGGCGGTATTTCATGGTTTGACACCTCGGAGATGTATGGCAGCGGCACGTCCGAACGTGCCTTGGCCGCGGGACTCACCGAGGCGGGCGTCACGCCCGGTGAGATCACGGTGGCCACCAAATGGTTGCCCATCGGGCGCACCGCGACCAACATCGAACGCACCATCGGCAAGCGCCTCGAAGCACTGGCGCCTTTCCCGATCGACCTGCACCAGATTCACCTCAACCGGGGCAGTTTCTCGTCCGTGCGTGCGCAGATGCGGGCCATGGCACGACTGGTGGCCGCCGGCAAGATCCGGGCTGTGGGGGTCAGCAACTTCACCACACGCCAGATGGAAGTTGCGCACGACGAGCTCGCCAAGCACGGAATACCGCTGGCCAGCAACGAAGTTCAGATCAATCTTCTGCACCGAAAGATTGAAACCGATGGAACGCTCGACTCCGCCCGTCGGCTAGGGGTCTCGCTGCTCGCCTTCTCTGCGCAGCGCCAGGGCATCCTGACCGGCAAGTACCACGCCGATCGCAGTCTTATCGCAGGTGTGCACCCGCTGCGCCGTAAGGCCATGGGCCTCACCCCGAAAGGCCTTGACGCGTCGCAGCCTCTGATCGACGCCATGGCCGAGGTCGCGACCGGCCATGACGCGACCGTGGGGCAGATCGCGTTGGCATGGCTCGTCGATTTCTACGGCGGCACTGTCATTCCGATCGCCGGTGCCTCCAAGCCCCGTCACGCACAAGACTCCGCCGGCGCGCTGCGGGTGAAGCTGTCCGCCGAAGAAGCCCAGCACCTGGCGCGAGTGTCTGACCGTCACGGCCGGCGCTGACCGCGAACGCTTTCAACGCTTGAGTGCGCGGCTGACCGCCGCGCGCTACCCCTAGGAAAGGAACATCCATGTCCACCATTGCCATCGTCGGCGCCGGTCCCGGTCTGGGACTGGCTCTCGGGCGCACCTTCGGCACCCACGGGTTCAACGTCGCACTGATCGCCCGCAACCAGACCAAACTCGACGCCCTGACCACCCAGCTGTCCGCCGCTGGGATCTCGGCCGCCGCGTTCCCTACCGACGTTCGTGACCGACCGGCATTAGCCAGGGCGCTCAACGACGCCGCCGCCCACTTCGGCGGGATCGACGTGCTTGAGTATTCGCCCGGCGGTACCGCGGCTACCACCACACTTACCTTGCCCTCGCAAACCGCACCCGAGGATCTCCAGTACGAAGTGGAGTTCCAGCTGTATGGCGCCATCGCGGCCACCCAAGCAGTGCTTCCGGCGCTGCGCGCCGCCGGGTCGGGCACCCTGCTGTTCACCACTGGCGCCGGGTCGGTCGATCCCGTCCCGCAGGTGGGCAACGTCAACGCCGCAGCTGCTGCGTTGCGCAACTGGGCGATCAACCTGCACAAGGAACTCGCCGGGACCGGTGTCTATGCCGCGCACATCGGTATTGATGTCGTCATCGGCGGCTCGGACAACAACGAATCCGTGCTGCCCGGATTCCCCGTCGCACCGGCAGACGACATCGCCGCGGCCTACTGGGACCTGCACACCACACGCCAAGACGCCGAATACATCTTCAGGCCGTAACCGAAAGCCCCACGGGACAATCCCGCCAAGGGCGGCCTATCCCTCATCACGCCACGCACACCATCTACTACCACGTCGACAAGAAGGAGCACCATCATGACCGATCCTCGCCAAGAGTTCGAAGACCTGCGGGTCCTGGTCACCGGCGGAACCAAGGGTATGGGCGAAGCAACCGCCAAACGTTTCGCCGCCGCAGGCGCCCTGGTACTCGTCGCCGCCCGCAGCGCCCCGCCCCAAGACTTTCCCGCCACCTTCCTCCCCGCCGACCTGTCCAGCGAGCAGGGTGTCGCCGAGCTGGGCCGCCGCGTCCTCGACGAGGTGGAAGGCATCGATGTCCTGGTCAACAATGCCGGCGCGGCAAGCGAACTGGCAGCCACCCTCGACACCCCCGAGGACACCTGGATCAGCACCCTCAACCTCAACCTGCTCAGCTCGATCCGGCTGGACCGGGTGCTCGTCCCGGGAATGGTGCAGCGCGGCTCCGGTGTGGTGATCCACGTGTCCTCGGTGTTGAGCCGACAACCCCAAACCGGGCAAGCCGCGTACGCGGCGGCCAAAGCGGCGCTCAACGTCTACAGCCGACAGTTGGCCACCGAGGTGGGCCCGGCCGGTGTGCGCGTCCTGACTGTGGTGCCCGGATTCATCGCCACCCACGGGTCCAATGAGTTCCTGCAGGCGACCGCCCAGAGCCAGGGCGTCAGCGTCGAAGACATTCAGGCTGGACTGGCCGACCAACTCGGACCGTTGGGTCGCGCGGGCGAGCCCGATGATGTCGCGGAACTAATTGCCTTCCTGGCATCGCCGCGCGCGAGCTTCCTCACCGGATCGCAGTTTCGGGTGGACGGC
The DNA here is from genome assembly GCF_054404835.1 of Mycobacterium sp. BMJ-28. Classification (NCBI taxonomy): domain Bacteria; kingdom Bacillati; phylum Actinomycetota; class Actinomycetes; order Mycobacteriales; family Mycobacteriaceae; genus Mycobacterium; species Mycobacterium sp. BMJ-28. Next base: position 2,435,459 of record NZ_CM136783.1, read on the forward strand.
GGCTACCACCTCGCGCTGTAAGCAACCACACCCGAAGAGAAGCTCCTGCAAATCGGAGTTTCCGTTGGGCGCATTGCACTCTCGCGCTACGCGCTTGCTGTTGGCTTCGTCGGCGGATGCCGACACCTCATCTAGGAAAGGCTTACGTATATGCCCACCGTCAAGCTCGAACACGCCACCATCAGTTATCAGCAGTGCGGCCCGCTAGATTCGCCGCTTCCTCCCGTCTTGTTCGTCCACGGGATGCTCAACAACGAACAGCTGTGGACCGGCGTTGCGCAACGCCTTGCACAACAGGGGATTCGGTGCATCGTGCCCACATGGCCGCTGGGGTCACACATTATCCCCGTCGATGCCGGCGCTGACCTGAGCGTTCCGGGACTCGCCGCGATGGTCGACGAGTTCATGAACCATCCTCGATCTGCGCGACGTGACGCTCGTGGGTAACGATATGGGCGGGGGATTGGTGCAGTTCGTCGCAGATGCCCATCCCGAACGGATCGGACGCCTGGTATTGACCAATTGCGATGCACTCGATGAATTCCCGCCCTTTCCCTACAATGCAGCGCTGGCGCTGATGCGCGGCCCCGCGCTCATCGGCGCGTTGATGTGGCCTACGAAGTTTCGACCGCTCAGGCAAACCGCCCTCGCGCTGACCATGAACCACCCCGACCCCGAGCAGACTGCGGCCTGGCTCACGCCGTGCCGCACCGACCCACGGATCCGCCGTGACCTGGCCACGCTGGTAGGGCATCTGCGCAGGACAGATGGCTCCGCGGTAGCGGCCCGGTTGGCCCGATTCGCCAAGCCGGTCACCGTGGTGTGGGGCCAAGCGGACCGGAGCTTCACACCCGAGCTGGGCCGGCGCGTCGCGGCCATCTTCTCCCACGCGACCCTCGTCGAAGTATCCGGCGCGAAAACATTTGTTGCACTGGACAATCCGGACGTGGAAGCGACCGCGATCTCGGAGATCACCGGTATCGACATCCACAAACCCGGGAACGGGAACCTCTAGTGGCCGCGTCAGCTTGGGGGAGCCTGCCTCCGGACGCACCGCCTGCCGGTACCGCACCCGCCCCCAGCCCACGGCGGGCACGCTCCGCAGTGCGCGCCACAATCATCGGTACGATCGGCGCCGCGATCATGGCGTCGGTGTCTCCCGGTCTTGGGCACGCATCGCCATCCGCGGAGCCGACGACCAGCTGTGCCGACATCGAGGTGATCTTCGCGCGGGGAACCTTCGAGCCGGCAGGCGTCGATGCGGTCGGTCAGGCGTTCGCCGAAGCCCTGCAGGCGCGCAGCGGCACCCAGAGCGTCGAGGTGTACGCCGTGAACTATCCAGCGTCTCTTGATTTTGCGCGAGCGGCTGACGGTGTGATCGACGCCGGCAACCGCGTCCGCGATATCGCCGCCTGGTGCCCGCGTACTAAGATCGTCGTGGGAGGCTACTCCCAGGGGGCTGCGGTCGCCGCGTATCTCACCGCCGACACCCTTCCCGTCGGTTACGCACTGCCGCAGGGCATCACGGACACGCTGCCACCCGAGGCCGCTGCCCATATTGACGCCGTTGCACTGATCGGAAAACCCTCCCGGGCGTTTCTCAACGTCATCTACCGGGATGCGCCGCCGATCGCCATCGGCGCGGCGTTCGGGGACAAAACAATCGACCTCTGCGCGGCGGGGGACCCCGTCTGCGCGGTGGGTGGAGGCGATCGCGCCGCGCATAGTGCCTACCTCGTCAACGGAATGACCGACGCCGCCGCAGAATTCGCCTCGGCCCGATTGACTGGGCGCCCGTGATGGACCCCGACCCCGACCGCAGGACCGGGAACGGAGGGTCCAGCGGTACCGCCGGGAGGCCACTCGCCCCCAAATTCGTGACTGCGGCTATCTCGGCGATGATCCGGCGGCGGGCGGCGCGTCCTTCTGGCCCGGGTAGCAGTGGGTAGACATGGATTGCTCCGGGTTCTTCGTGATAGCTGATGCGGCCGTGAGGCATCGCGTCGCGCAATTGTCGGCAGTCCGGCATGAGGATGTCGTCGGTGCCGACGTAGAGGTTGATCACCGGCAGTCCCGTGACGTCACCGAAGAGCGGACTCACTTTGGGATCGTCGAGGGACAGCGCCGCGGCCCAACGCTCGCCGCAGAGTCGAAGACCGTCGCGGGCCAGCCACGGGTCGCGGGGTGCGACGGTTTCGATGTCGGCGTTACGCAGCGCAATGTCGAGCCACGGTGAGATCAGCGTCAGGCCGCTAGGAGTGCGTCCGCCGCTGGCCAACCAGGTGATGGCTGAGGCCAACGCAATGCCGCCGCCAGAGGAGTCGCCGATCAGGTAGGCAGGCCCGTCGGTGCTGACCTCGGCAAGAACGGACTGCATCAGTGCGATTGCTTCGGCGGCGTAGTGGTCGGGGGCCAGGCCGTAGATCGGCACGGTCACGGTCGTCGAGGCGGCGTCGGCGAGGTCGGCGATCAGCCGCCAGTGTTCCTCCTGGATTTGACTAACGTATGCGCCGCCGTGGACGTAGATGATTCCGCCCGTCGGTCGAGAAGCCGTTGATGCCAGTGCTTTTGGCCGTACAGTGTAGACGTCGAACCCGTCGACGCTTCGTCGGTCGACGTCGTGGCGGCGGGGTAGCCACTTCGGTGGCGTCGAGGACGTCTTGGGCAGCGCCAGGAGGGCCGTGGTTGCCTTCTGGCTCGTGAAGCGTGGTCGGCGACGGGCGCGGGCATAGATTCTGACGGCCTTCATCTGCCAGGACATGTTAGGGCCTCCTCGGCGGTGGGACCGACGGTCAGAGCGTGGCTGCGACGGCGCGGCCTGCGGTGAGGCCACTGAAGATGCAACCGCCTAGGAATGTGCCCTCCAGCGCGTTGTAGCCGTGAACACCGCCACCGCCAAATCCGGCGACTTCACCGGCGGCGTAGAGGCCGTCGAGGGCTCTGCCCTGACGGTCGAGAGCCCGCGAGGACAGGTCGGTCTGGATGCCACCCAACGTCTTACGTGTCAAGATGTGCATCTTGACGCCGATCAGCGGGCCGGCGTCGGGGTCGAGGATGCGGTGCGGGGCAGCGCAGCGCGCGATCCGGTCACCGATGAACCGTCGGGAATTGCGGATGCCCTGGATTTGGGCATCCTTGGAGAACGGGTTGGCTATCTGCAGGTCGCGGGATTCGATCTGAGCGCGAATGCGGGCTGGGTCCAACAGAGGCTCGTGGGTGAGCATATTCATCCGGGCGACGAGGTCTTCGAGGTTGGTCGAGACGACGAAGTCGGCGCCGTGTTCCTTGAAGGCCTCTACCGGAGCGGGCGCGCCGCCGCCCAAGACGCGTTCTTTGAGGAGCGCCTTCTTGTCCCTGTTGGTGATGTCGGGGTTTTGTTCGGAGCCCGAAAGGGCGAATTCTTTGCCGATCATCTTCTGGGTGAGGATGAACCAGGAGTGGTCGTATTGTTCGATGTCGGGTGTGGTGCGCAGATACTTGAGGGTGCCGCGAGTGTCGTAACCGGGCAGGAACGGGGCCGGTAGCCGTCGTCCGAGCGCGTCGAACCACATCGACGACGGTCCGGGCAACACGCGGATCGCGTGCTTGGGCCAGATCGGATTCCAATTCTGGATACCTTCGGTGTAATGCCACATGCGATCGCTGTTAACCAGCCGCACACCAGAGTCCGCGGCGATGCCCAGCATGCGCCCGTCGACGTGAGCGGGCACTCCAGTAATCATCGACTTCGGTGCGGTTCCCATCGCCGCGGGCCAGTTGCGGCGCACAATATCGTGATTGCCGCCGATCCCGCCGGTGGCAATGATGACCGCTTGGGCGCTGAACTCGAAGTCTCCCACCGCGTCACGGTTGGACGAGGCACCGCGCACCGCGTCATCTGGTGCGAGCACAGTGCCGCGCACACCGGACGCGGTGCCGTCGGTGATGACGAGATCGTCGACCTGATGGCGGTGGCAGAACTTCACCAGGCCACGTTTTTCAGCGTCAAGGGCGGAGTTGACGAACGGTTCTACGACTCCGGTCCCCGTGCCCCAGGCCACATGGAAGCGGGGCACCGAGTTGCCGTGGCCATCGGCGCGCAGGTCCCCGCGCTCAGCCCAGCCGACGGTGGGCAGGAACTTCACGCCGTGACTGGTCAGGTAGTCCCGTTTGTCACCGGCGGCGAACTCCACGTAGGCCCTCGCCCACTTGGCGGCCCAGAAGTCCTCGTCATCGAGCCGGTCGAAGGCTGCGCTGCCCTGCCAGTCGTTCCACGCCAGCTCGAAGGAGTCCTTCACCCCGGAGCGGCGCTGTTCGGGGCTGTCGACCAGGAAGATGCCGCCGAAGGACCAAAACGCCTGACCACCCAGGTTGGCGCGGTTCTCCTGGTCGATGACCAGCACCTTCTTGCCCCGCTTGGTGAGTTCATGGGTGGCGACCAGACCGGCCAGGCCCGCGCCTATGACGATGACGTCTGCATCCATCGGAGATACTCCTTTTAACGAATAGGTCTAGCGTGCATCCGATACGCTAATGAATCTGATTCTGAAAGGTATCGGATTGTGGTGAAGATGACAACATCGGCGTCGGCGACGCCTACCCAGGCTGAGGGCAAGCAACCTCGGGTGACGAAACGCCGTGCGGAGACTCGCACCAAGTTGATGGATGCCGCGTTCCGGGTGTTCGCCGACAAGGGATTCGGCATGGTACGCATCGACGACGTATGCAAAGCCGCGGGCTACACCCGTGGTGCGTTCTACTCCCAGTTCCAGAGCCTCGATGAGCTGTTCTTCACGTTGTACGACGAACGGGCTCAGGTCATCGCCGAACAAGTATCCGATGTACTCCTCGACACCACTGCCAACATTGAGTCGGCGATCGAACGAGTCTCTGCGACACTGCTTCTCGACCGCGACTGGCTCTTGATCAAGACTGATTTCTTGCTCTACGCCGCCCGCCACCCGGACACCGCCGAGCGACTCGCCGCCCACCGCGCTCGCCTGCGCGAGGCGGTAGAGCAACGGCTTGAAGCCGTCAACGATCAGCTGAACCTGCCAACGAGCATCGGCGACGTGCCTGACGCCGCCCGAGCGGTCATCGCCGCCTACGACGGCGTCGCCGCCCAATTCCTGCTCGACGGTGACCTCAGTGCCGCGCGGAACTGGCTGACGCAACTATTGACGACACTTCTTAGTCGAGAACGCTAGACCGCCGACCGGGTTACTCCGAACAACACCGAAGCCGATCTTCCTCAAAGGCGTCCACAACGTGCGGAGCGGACTCCCGACCAATAGCCTCGGGGGCTACTGGCACGTCGGCTGACCCGCAGGTGGACTTCCTGCGGCGTCCGGCTCGTACGTAGCCAGACACGCGGCGCATGCGTGCAGTCGCGATAGCAGCCATCGACATCTCACCCGGCCGGGGGTGCGCGATATCGCTGACTGACTGGAAACTCAGGTTCAGCTGGGCTGGTATTTGCGTATGAGACCCCGGGTTGGCCGTGCGGCGCCCCGGATGTGGGCCGCCGCACGGTCGCTGCAGCCGGCGAGCGGCCGACTAGGATCCGGCCAAGTTGTTCTGGAAGAACGTGGTCAAGGTGTCGAAGGGGATGAGGTTGACCCGGTCGTAGAGGTCGACGTGTCCGGCGCCGGGCACCACCATCAGCTCCTTGGGTTCGGCGGCCAACTGGTAGGCGTCCTCGCTGAATTCCCTGGAATGCGCTTGGTCGCCGGTGATGAACAGCATCGGCCGCGGCGAGATGGTTTCGATGTCGTTGAACGGGTAGAAGTTCATGAATTTGAGGTTGCTGGTCAGCGTCGGATGAGTAGTCGTGTCCGGGCTGAAACCTCTCGCCGTTCGGTAGAAGTCGAAGAACTCGCGGTCGATCGGGGTCGACTGGTCGGTCAGCTCTTCTGGGGTACCACTGGTGACTTCGACCTCACCACCGCCGAACTCGACATCGCGCTGTTCTGCGGCGCCCATGTCGTACATGCTGACGGTGGCGACGGCTTTGATCCGGGGGTCTATCTTGGCGGCGCTGATCACGAAACTGCCGCCGAACTGACGGGCTTGGTCGTCGTTGAATCGTGGTGGTACCGAATCCGCGACACGGAACATGCGGTAAACGGGTTGCGCCGCTCCGGCGCCAGCTGTGGCGTTGAAGTGTGGTGCACCGCTCCCGAAACCATTATCAGAGAGCGCTACCGGCAGCACTCACGCCATACAATCCATTGCGACCGTGAACGGCTGAACACCGATTGGGAAGGTTGGGCCACGAACGCCGGCCCGCTGAGCATCACTCCCGTGCTGACGGTGGATATCGCCACAGACGTGCCCATCATTGCCCTCGTCGAAGATGTGGTTTCCGCCCTTTCGGCGTCATGCTTGCTTCCAGCGGGCTTCACAGGCTCGACTGCGTAGAGACCGAGGGGCGTATGGAGAACACGCGGGACGGCTACGACGCCATCGCACAACGCTATGCCGATCAGTTCCTCGGTGAACTGGCCGGCAAGCCGCTCGATCGCGCGCTGCTCGATCTGGTCGCCACCGAGGTGGGTGGTCGCGGCCCGATCGCCGACATCGGTTGCGGTCCCGGCCACGTCGCGCGTTACCTGCATGACCGCGGTGCCGCAACGATCGGACTCGATCTGTCACCTGGCATGATCGATGTCGCCAAAGCCGCGCATCCGGGCATCGACTTTCAGGTCGCGGACATGCGCGCACTTCCGTTCCCCGATGGTGTCTGGGGCGGGATTGTCGCGCTGTATTCGATCATCCACGTCGAGCCGACCGAGTTGGCGGCAGTGTTCAGGGAATTCTCGCGCGTCTTACGGCCCGGGGGAACGGTGCTGATTTCCTTCCACATAGGCGACGAGCGTCGCCACGTTGAGGAAATGCTGGGCAGCGCAGTCGATCTCGACTTCCAGTTCTACCGACGCGGCTTCGTTGCGGACGGCCTTGAAGAGGCCGGTCTTGCGGTGAGTGCCTACCTCGAACGCCAGCCCTATCCCCACGAGGTCTCAACTGTTCGAGGCTATCTGCTGGCGACGTTGTGAATCCGTCGGTCGCCTGCCCGCATTCTCGATGACGGTTCTGCGTGCGGTGAGGTTTCGGTCCCCTTAGCGTGGAGCCGTGGACTGGGAGTTCGAGGCCGAGGTGTTTCAATGGCGTGGCCCTGCGCCGTACTTCTTCGTCGCCACACCCGAGCATGTGGATGACTTCCTGCGCGCTCACCTCGGCGAGCTGACCTATGGCTGGGGTGTCATCCCCGCGCGGGTGCGCATCGGCGACACCGAGGTGACGACGTCACTGATCCCGAAGGACGGCGGGTATCTGGTACCGCTGAAGATCGCGCTTCGCCGTCCCGAAGGTATCGACGACGGCGACGAGGTGCGGGTGCGTTTACAGGTCGGCACCTGATTCTGTACCGCGACAAGGTCGATGCGCAGGTAACGTCATTTGTTGTGATCGTGTGGATCAACGGCACCCATGGCTCGGGTAAGACGACCACCAGCGGCCTGGTCCAGAAGCTCATTCCGGACTCGCGAGTGTTCGACGCCGAGAAGGTGGGCGAGACACTCATGGACATCCGGCCAGGCCTGCCGGACACCGACAACTTCCAGCACTGGCCGCCGTGGCGTGCTCTCGTGGTGGAGACCGCTCGGCACGTCCTCGACTACACCGGCGGCACGCTCGTGGTGCCCATGACGGTGCTGGTGGAGCGATACTGGCGCGAGATCAGCGCCGGGCTTGCGCAACACGCAATCCCGTTACGGCACTACGTATTACATGCCGACCAGGAAACGCTTCGTCAGCGCATCGAGGGCGACACCGACATGGGTCCCTCGTCGTTTCGTTTCGACCACTTGAAGGCTTACGCCGACGCGGCCCACACCTGGCTGCACGACGCGGCCGAGGTCATCGACACTGCCGGCGTCACGGCCGAGCAGGTGGCGGCGATTATTGCGCAGACAGTCTTTTAGGGCCGCAGTCCCGGTGGTATCCGAGACAATGGACAGATGCCTAGGCTGACCAGTGACGTGGTTCCGGCCGCGATCTTTCGCGACCATCCCCAGCCGATCATTGACGGCAGAGATGGATTGATGCTTCGACCATGGCAGCTCGCCGATACTGTGGCGGTATTTGATGCGTACGGTGACCCAGCTATCCAGCGGTGGCATGTGCGAGCCGCGGCGTCGCATGCCGAGGTGCAGTCGTGGATCCGGGCGTGGTTCGCAGGGTGGTCAGCCGGGAACGCCCAATGGGCCGTCACCGGCGCAGACGACGGGTTGTTGTGGGGTCGGGTGGCACTTAAATCCATCGACCTCGGTGACGGCTGCGGTGGGGTGGCCTACTGGACGTCACCTGCACACCGAGGACGGGGCGTGGCATCTGGCGCTGTTGCGGCGCTGACTAGTTGGGCATTCCAGACGGGGTTCCACCGACTGGAGCTGGAGCATTCGGTCCACAACCAATCGTCCTGCAAGGTCGCTGTGCGCGCCGGTTTCGATCTGGAGGGAACGAAACGCAGCGCGGAGCTACATGCAGATGGCTGGCATGACATGCATCTGCACGCCACGATCCGTCACGCACTCGAGTGACCGCTGGTCTGCGTGCGGCTGCCACAATCTGCAGATGGCACGCGAACCCGGCGAGCGATTGCGCGCAGCGAACCCTGACGATGACGCTTTCGTCGTCGAGATGGCGCGCCACGCCTGCATCATCGAGGACTGGCCGCTTCCAGCACCCGACGACGAGGAGGTGCTGAGCATGCTCCCGCCCGCTGGGGAAATCCCAATCATCGCAGAGGACGACGGCGGCGTACCGGTCGGAGCGGTGTGGACCTGGCACAGCGATCCACCATTGCTTGTTGACGCAGCTGGCCTGCCATTGCCCGAACTGTGCATTGCTGTCGCACCGGGCCGGCGTGGCTGCGGTGTCGGCGGCTTGCTGCTGGATGCACTGTTGGTCCGTTGCGCCGCGACCACCGACGCGATGTGCACGAACGTGCACGTACGCAACCCTGCCCAGCGTCTCTACCAGCGAAAGGGCTTTCGAGTGGTCGGGCAGGGGCGCGGCCCGCTCGGCGTCGCGATGATCAACCACCTGCGCTGACAACGGCGCGCGTGCGGCACCAGGTATTCGGTTGTGCTGCTTGTGGTGCACACCTACGGTCACACCATGCCTGCCGACGCGCCCACCATCCTGGCCACCAGTGGGGGAATCGGGACCGGGAAGCGAACCCATCTCCGCTTTACGGCGCTGACCGACTTCGCGGTGGAGTTGTCCGGCGTCAGCGGCCGCGCGCCGCGGATCTGTCTGCTGGCCACCGCGATGGGTGACGACAAAGCGGTCCTGCACTACCTCACCGAGGCCGCGCAGGATCGGGGTTTCATCCCATCGCATCTGGCGTTGTTTCCGATGCCCACGGTCGCCGATATCACCGCCCATCTGCTGGAGCACGATGTGGTGTGGGTGTTCGGCGGCAGCGTCGCCGGGCTTCTGGCGATGTGGCGCCTGCATGGGCTCGATGAGGCGTTGCATGCTGCGTGGCAGGCCGGTGTGGTGCTGACCGGCACGTCGGCGGGCTCGATCTGCTGGCATACCGGCGGCAGCACCGATTCGTTCGGGCCGCAGCTCCAACCGGTGACCAACGGCCTGGGTTTCGTGCCGTACGCCAATGGCGTGCATTACGACTGCGAAGATCAGCGTCGCCCTCTGCTGCACGAATTGGTGGGAGGCGGGATCTTGCCGGCCGCCTACGCCACCGATGACGGTGCAGGACTGCTCTATCGTGGCACCGAGCTCGCCGAAGCGGTCGCCGAAAATTCGCATGCGGGGGCCTATTTCGTGCAGGCACGTGACGGTGCCGCGGTGGAGATCGGCCTCGATGTCCGACGGTTGTAGTGCTGGCTTCGCGTGGCGTCGCGATGAGTTTTGCCCCTCCGGTGCAGTCTGATCTGCATGGGCAGACTCATTTATGGCTTCAACGTGTCAGTGGACGGGTACATCGCCGACGCGCAAGGCAACATCGACTGGGGCGATCCGAGTGAAGAACTGCACCAGTACTGGAACGACTTCGAGCGGGAGACGGCGTGCGCGTTCTACGGCCGGCGGCTCTACGAATTGATGTCCGCGTACTGGCCGACCGCCGATGAGGACCCCGACGCCTCCCCGTTGATCGTCGACTTCGCCCGCATCTGGCGCGCCATGCCCAAGGTGGTGTTTTCGCGCACGTGCAAGTCCGTCGACTGGAACTCCCGCCTGGAACGCGGCGACCCGGTGGAGGTGGTGACGAAGCTGAAAGCCGAAACCGACGGCACACTCGAGGTGGCCGGCGCGACGCTGGCCGCACCGATCGTGCAGGCCGGACTGGTGGACGAATACCGGATCGTCATCGCGCCCACCGCCGTGGGTGGCGGCACCCCGTTCTTCCCGGCCCTGCCGTCGTGGATCTCGCTGCGACTGTTGGAGAACCGGACCTTCCCGGGTGGCACGGTCCTGCTGCGCTACGAGGCGAAACGCGACTGAACGGAAGTCAAACGAGCCTCGGCGATGCGGGTATGTGGTGACAACGTTCACTCCCTCGTACGCACTCCGTCTGTTGGATTCGATCGTGGCCCCGCCTCGGTGTTCAGTACGGTGATGGACAGGAGGGCAGTAGCGCGATGATGCGGTACGCGAGTATGCAGCCGTTGATCCTCACTCAAAGGCTGCGTCTGCTTTTCCGTGATGAGGGTGACGCTGAGTGGAACCACGAACTGCTCGGTGAGCGTGATGGTGGGACCACCGAGTCAGTGCAGGACGTCCGCCGTCGGTTGGTCGAGCAGCGGCGCCGTGCCCGCGACACGGGCATCGGGTTACTCACGATTCGCCGGCGGGCTGATGACGTACCGCTGGGCTATTGCGGTCTCATCATCGGGCGATGCTCTCTCGAGGAACCGGAGATCGCTTGTGAATTGTTCAAGCGATTTCATGGGCACGGCTATGCGACCGAGGCAGCCCGGGCGGTGATGGATGCGGCATTCGCAACCGGGCGCTGCCGTATCTGGTCAACGGTCGGAGGGTGGAACGAACCCTCGCTGCGTGTCCTAGACAAGATTGGCTTCCAACGCCACCACGAGACCCTCGACGACCGCGGTCGTCCGCTGATTTACCTGGTGCGGCAAACCCAACAGGCGCCGACAGCCATCTGATGGTGGAGCAGGGTCGGCTGGCCACGCACGACGCGGTCGCGGCAAAACTATCCGCGCTGTCTGACAGTGGGTTGCGCACTCTGCTGGACGCGGGCACGGCACCCCGGTTCGGCATTGGGGGAGCGACGCAATCAATCGAGGTCGACGGCTTACCCGTGTTTGCCAAGGCGATCAAGCTGTCAGACCTTGAGTTCGACGCCGGCCCGGGTGACACACGCAATCTCTTCGCGCTTCCGCCGTGGTACCACTACGGTGTTGGCGAAGGGTCGACCGGGTTCAATGCCTGGCGAGAAGTTGCGACCCACGAGATGGTGAGCGACTTGGTCGCATTGAATGGGCGCGGTTCCTTCCCGTTGCTGTATCACTGGCGAATCATGCGCAACCTTCGACGCGAATTTGCCGAGGCCGAGATCGCGCGCGCGGTGAAATTCTGGCGCAACTCGGGAGCGGTTGAGGCGCGACTGCGTGCGCTCTCGGAAGCCAGCATGGTCGTGGTCCTCTTTACGGAACACATTCCGTTGACGCTCCGCGGTTGGTTGAATGACCAATTAGATTCGAATGCAACGGAAATGGTCGTGAACGCTGTCGGGGAGTTGGTCGCCGCAGCCAAACAGATGCGCGCACATGGGTTGGTACACTTTGACGCTCACCTCGACAACATCCTGACTACCGGCCAGCATCTTGTGGTCTCCGATTTCGGTCTTGCGGCCGCATCTGATTTTCAGCTGGACGACGCCGAAGGCCGCTTTCTCGCAATGCATAGTGATCACGACGTCGCGCACTGCGCTGCCGAACTGAGTAATGCCATCCTCGGTAAGTTCATCGCTTTCCCCGATGTTCCTACCCGCAACGCTTGGATGCAGCGGTGTGCCCTAACCGGCGTCACCGAAGGGGTTCCGGCCCCGTTCGCCGAGACGATCCGGCGCCTCGCCCCCACCAGCACTCTGATGAACAAGTTCTACTGGCAACTTCACGGTGGCCACCTTGAGACGGAATTTCCCTCTACCGCAGTCGCAGCCGCACTTCACGAGGTGACTACCTCAGCGTGATGATCCGAACGATCGGACGCGGGCGGAGAGTACCGCTGTCCACTCGTTGAGGTAGCGATCATCGGAGGCCGGCGGGTTCGGTCGCCGAAAGATGTTTGTGGCCAAGCGCTCTCCGAGCAGGCTGTTGATGCCGAGCGCGGCCAGCGTCCTCGTCTGCGCTGGCTCGGCGTCTGGCGCCCACGCCGCGACCCATCCGTCCAGTTCGTGGGTCAGTCCGTCGACAAGCGCGGCATACGCGGTATCGAGACGATCCGACAATCCTGCGGGGGTTCGCGCGGCGATTTGTAGCAGCTCGGCTTCTTGGTCGATCACGGTCAGTAGGTAGCGGCCGAGCACTGTGAGTTCGCTGTGCAGGTCACCCAGGCCGGCGAAGAGTGCCCGGATGTCGTGCATGGCGGCGCGGCGGTCGAGTTGGCGATCGATACCTGCGATCAGCAGGGCATCTTTGGACTTGAAGTGCCGATAGAGGGCACCGGAACCGGCGGCCAAGCCAGCGGCAGTCTCGATTTGGGAGACACTGGTGGCCTCAAAACCTTTGTCGCTGAACAACCGCATTGCCTCGGCCAGGATGCGCTCCCGGGTGGAAGTCGGCGCAGTCATTGACTCCTCCAAAGTGATCACTTACTGTCTGTACATAACCACTTTACCCGAAGGTTGGGCAAGACGGGAGTGTTGCATATGCCGCATCAGGACAAGCCCATTGCACAAGGGCGAATTCGCCGGACGATGCCGCTGGCCGGGTTCACCGCTCGTGCGGCCGGCGGCCGGCTCGTCGCAGAATTGCGTGAACGTGCCGGTAACGGGGGCGCGGTGCAGCGATTCCACGCCTCCACCGCCGAGCGGTACGCCGAGCTTCTCGGCCACTCCAAGGGCGCGCTCATGAAGATCGGGCAACTGGCCTCGATGATCGACATGCAAGGTATCGGAACGGGGGGTTTCGCTCCGTACCAGAAGGCGTTGGTGCGGTTGCAGTCGGATGCACCCCCGATGGCACCTGACTTGGTGCGCAAGGTGCTCAATGCCGAAATTCGCTCTGGCATGGACGCATTCGCTGACTTCACCGACATTCCAATCGCAGCGGCATCCATCGGACAGGTGCACCGGGCGCTGCTACGGGATGGGCGTCAGGTCGCGGTGAAGGTCCAATATCCCGGAGTTGCACAGGCGATCCGTGACGACCTCGCCAACACCGAACTGGTAGCGACGTTTCTGCGTTTTGCCACCTCCGCGTCGGGCATGGTCTTTGACCCACGGGCGTTGGCGCGCGAGTTGACGGTGCGGATCGGTGAGGAGGTCGAGTATCGGCGGGAAGCCGCCACCATCGAGACGTTCAGCGATTTGTACCGCGGACACCCATTCATTCGCGTACCTGACGTCATCGCCGAAGCGTCAAGTGACCGCGTGCTGACGATGACCTATCTCGATGGCATGGATTGGGGAGCAGCGCAAGGTGCCGATCAAGATCTGAAAGACGTCTGGGCCGAGGTCATTCTGCGATTCTCGTACGGCAACTTTCGGCATGCCAACCTGCTACATGCGGATCCTCATCCGGGCAATTACCGCTTCAAATCCGATGGTACGGTCGGCTTCGTCGACTTCGGTTGTGTCAAATCTCTTCCCGAACTGAAGCGCCGACAGTGGGTAGCTGTAGTACGCAACGTCCTCGACGACCGAAAAGACGATCTGCGCGCGGTATTGGTGGATGCCGGCTTCCTCACGGTCGAGTCCCCGCTGACCGCTGCTGATGTCTACGAGTTTTACTCGCATGTGTTCTACGAACTCGTCGCCGATCAGCAGCCATTCACTTTTACGCCTGACTGTGGCGCTCGGTCAGCTCGATGGCTGTTCGGCTTGGATGCGGCTAACCCCTTGTCGCGCATGTCCGCGCCCGAGGACTTCGTGTTCGCGCCACGCGTCCAGCAAGCGCTCACCAATATCTGCGGTGGCTTGAACGCGACACTACCGGCTCGCTCGATCGCTGACGATATGGATGGTGTGGCCGCGCCACTCACCGATTTGGGTAAGCGCCATCATGCTTGGGTGCGCGACCGCGGGTTGCCCGGAGCGCTTGACGACCACGAATCCGTGGCAAGGACCGTCCCGTGCTAGCCGGGATGCGGCACCGCATGAAACGACTTCGGGGTGCGTCGTCATGAAACCGTCAAACGCTGACGTGCCGCGCGGTCGACTGCGCCGCACGATGCCGCTGGCCGGGTTCACCGCGCGTGCCGTCGGCGGCAGACTCGTTGCAGGACTGCGGGAAAAGACTGGGACCGATGGTGCGGTCGAGCAGTTCCACGAACGCACTGCCGAGCGGTACGCTGAACTGCTCGGGCATTCCAAAGGCGTGCTGATGAAGGCCGGCCAGTTGATGTCGCTGCTCGACCATAGCTCGGTTGGCACCGGGGGATTCGTGCCGTACCAGCGGGCGATGACGCGATTGCAAGCCGATGCCCCACCGATGCACCCGGACCTGGTCCGCGAAGTACTTGATACCGAATTAGGTGCGGCGGCAACGCACTTCGACGAATTCAGCGTCCAGCCCATCGCCGCCGCGTCCGTCGGGCAAGTGCACCGCGCCGTGCTCATGGACGGCCGACGGGTCGTGGTGAAGATTCAATACCCCGGCGTCGATCAGGCCATCCGCGATGACCTCGCCAACACTGAGTTGCTGGCGACGTTTCTGCGGTTTGCCGCGGCCGCATCCGGAATGAGCGCGGATGTGCGGTCGGTAGCCCGCGAGGCGGCCGCAAGGATTTCCGAGGAAGTCGACTACCGGCACGAAGCCGAGATGATCGGCGCATTCAGCGACCTCTACCGAGGTCACCCCTTCATCCGCATCCCCGAGGTCATCCCCGAATCCTCCAGCGGGCGCGTTCTGACCATGACCTATCTCGACGGAATCGGCTGGCCTGAAGCGCAACAGGCTGATCAGGATCTGCGCAACAGGTGGGCCGAAGTGATCAGTCGGTTCAGCCAAGCGAACCTTCGGCATGCGAATCTGCTGCACGTTGATCCTCACCCCGGCAACTACCGCTTCAACCATGACGGCACCGTCGGCTTCCTGGACTTCGGCTGTATCAAGGTGTTGCCCGAAATGCTGCGCCAGACAATCGTAGGGATGACTCGCGCAGTCCTTGAGGGCCGCAAAGAGGACTACCGAAAGCTCATGGTGCAGGCGGGCTTCCTCACCGTCGACTCCGACCTCACCGCCGACGAGCTCTACCGGTGGCAAGCGGACATCCTCTACGAGTCCGCCGTGGCGCCTCAACCGGCGACCTACACATCGGATACCACCCGGCGCGTCGTTCGTGGCATCTTCGATGCCCGCTCTGCCGATCATCCAATGGCACGCATGAGTGCGCCTGACGACTTCGTGTTCGTCAGCCGCCTGACCCTCGCAGTGAGCAGCGTGGTGGCAGGGCTCGGCGCCACCTTGCCGGCCCGGGCGATGTTCGACGACATGGACGGCGTCGCCGAACCTGTCACCGAACTCGGCAAACAGCACCACACGTGGGTCAGGGAGCGGAACCTACCTGGTGCATTGGAGCATCATGACCACCCCTGATCTCACGTCGCCGCTCCTGCCCTGGGATGCCGGTGACCCTTACCCGTTCTACGAGGAACGGCGACGTGTCGGTGACGTGGTCTGGGACGACACCGCGCACGCTTGGTTGGTGCTGAGCTATGACGCCGCGCGCGAAGTGCTTACCGGGCAGCACTGGTCGAGTGACCCGCGCGCCAACACGGCCGCTGAGGTCACCGCGGTGCTGAGCTCAGCTGTCATCGATGCCAACATGCTGTTCGCTGACGGCCCCGTACACAGCCGCCTGCGCGCCGCCACGCGGGATGTTTTCAGCCGCACTTTCATCGACGGCCTGCAGGTAGGCATCGAGACGATCTGCCACGATGTGGTCTCGGCGATCGCAACCGACGAGCCCGTCGATCTGATGACAAACATTGCGCTTCCGCTGCCGATCGCCGTTATCGGCGCGTGGCTGGGGCTCGACGCTGACCAGTGCGCCAGTCTGCGTGAGCATTCGCCGGCCATCATCCGAATCCTCGGCGGTTTCGCCGATGAGTGCGAGCTCCAGGCGGGCATCGCCGCATCGGCAGCTCTGATCGGCGACCTACTTCCCGCAGCTGCCGATCGCCGATTCCACCCCAGCGATGACTTGCTGAGCTTCCTGGCCGGCGATTCGACGTTGAGTCTCGACGAGGTCGTGGTCACCGCACTCCTGCTCGGCGTCGCCGGCCACGAGACGACAGCCAATCTCCTCGGGGCGGGACTCGTCCGGCTCCTCACACCCGATTCCGACGAATCCCGTCTGGCTGATCACATCGATCCAGGAGAAGCTGCGGTGCTCACCGAGTTGCTCCGTCTCGATGGTCCAGTGCAGGCGGCTGGTCGAACCGCCACCGTCGATCAGTCTGTCGCCGGCGTCGACATCCGTTGCGGTGAAACAGCACTTGTAGTCGTAGCGGCCGCAAATCGAGACCCCGCTGTGTACGCAGACCCTGTCCGGTTCCGCCCCGGCCGGCCCGGTCCCGCACCACTGAGTTTCGGTCACGGAGCGCACTACTGTCTCGGCGCGGCGTTGGCTCGGCTGGAAATCACCACGGCCCTCCGGCGGATCCTGGAGCGCCGACCCGTTCTGGACGGCCCTGTGACATGGCGTGACACACCGGCGATTCGGGGGCCGCTCGCAGTCCCAGTCCGGTTCGCACAGTGATGATCGCGCAGCCGGGACCCCGTCGTGAAGCACAGCAAAGTATTTGACGCAATCGTAAGTTATTGATGCCGCCGTCACCTAGGGTTCCTGCATCACCCGCCTCCAACGATCGGACGCACGATGACTGCAGAGCGCGTCGCGGAAGTTGCTCCAGCGGGTGATGGCGCCGATCCGGAACTGAAGCGAACCCTGGGCCAGTTCCAGGTGTTCGCGATCTCGTTCGCGTTCATCTCGGTGGCCGTCGGCATCTTCGCGTCCTACGAGAACCTGCTCGGCACCGCCGGGCCGGTGGGAATCTGGTTGTGGATCATCGCGTCGGTGGGGCAGACGCTGGTGGCGCTGGTGGTCGCTCAGTTCGCCGCCCGCATTGCGCTCAGCGGATCTTCCTACCAATGGGCTTCACGTCTGGCCAACCCGAAGATCGGCTGGCTGTTCGGCTGGCTGACCTTCTGGTACCTGGCGACCGGTGTGGTGGCGATGGACAACGCGCTGGCCAGTCAGGCGTTCATGCCGCTGGTCGGCCTGCCCGAAAGCGAGGACACCGCACGGATGATCACGGTGGTGATCCTGATCGTGCAGGCCGTGCTGGTGATCGCCTCCACCCGCCTGCTCGGCTTGATCAGTTCCGCCGCGGTCGGGCTGGAACTGGCCATCGTGGTGGTGCTGGTGATCGCCTTGGTGGCGGTGATGTTGTTCACCGGCAGTGGCACCTTCGACAACCTCACCTCACGCGGTATCACCGCCGACGCGCCCGACTACTTCGGGCTGGGCGGCGGCCTGATGGCCGGGATGCTCATGGGATTGCTGACCCTCATCGGATTCGACTCCGCGGCGAATCTCGCCGAGGAAGCCAAGGACCCGTTCCGCACCGTCCCGCGCGCAATCGTGTCCTCGGTCGTGGCGGCGGCAGTGCTGGGTCTTGCGTTCCTGATCGCTTTGACAGCCGCCATCAAGGACATCCCAGCGGTGAGCGCCAGCGAGTCACCGGTCGCGGCGATCATCCGCGGTCAGCTGGGGCCGGTGGCGGAACGGATCCTGCTGGCGGGCTTGTCCTTTGCGATGTTCGGTGCCGGCATGGTGGTGATGGCCGCCTGTGCGCGCCAGGTTTTCGCGATGGCCCGCGATCGACGGTTCCCGGCGCACGCGCTGATGCGGCGGGTCAACGCCACGACGAAGACGCCGGTGCCGGCGACGATCCTGATCGTCGTGATCGGCGTCGTCTTGATGCTCGCGCTGCCCGGACACGCACTGCTGCAGCTGATTCTCGGTGGCACCATTCTGCCGGCCCTGATCTACGGCGCCATCGTGATCCTCTATCTCGTGGTGCGGAAACGGTTGGACCACAAGGAAGGTGGGTTCAGTCTCGGTCGCTTCGAGGTTCCGGTGTCGGTCGCTGCGTTGGTCTGGGTAGGTGCCGCCCTGGTCTTCCTCGTCACCCCCGGCGACGCCACCGTCCCGTCCTTGGTCGTCCTGGGCTTGATCCTGGCCGGCGGCGTCTACTTCGCGTACATGGTGATCTTCCACCGCGATGTGCTCGACAGCGAAGCGGACGACGACCAGGTGCCCGTGGTAGCGGCATGACCGCGCTGACCGGCCGCGTGGTGTGCCCCGGCGACGCCGGCTACGCCGACGCCAGCACCAGCTGGAACCTGCTGTTCCGGCACCGGCCGCGAGCGATCGTCTTCGCCCAGGAAACCGGTGATGTCGTCAATGCCCTGGCGTGGGCGCGGCGCCACCGCGTCCCGGTGCGGGCACGCAGCGGAGGGCACTGCCTCGAGGGCTGGTCCACCGTGGATGACGGGATCGTGATCGATGTCAGTGAACTGAAGTCGGTATCGATCGACGCGGCCGTGTGCACCGCGACCGTCGGAGCCGGCCTCACACAGATGGAAGCCGTCACCGCGCTTGGCGCGGCCGGCCTGGCCGCACCCACCGGAACCGAGGGAACCGTCGGGTTGGTCGGCGCGACCCTTGGCGGTGGTCTCGGACTGCTCACCCGTCGATTCGGGATGGCGTCGGACAATCTGATGGCCGCAGAGATCGTCGTCGCCACGGGAAGCGACGACGCCACCGCGATCGTCGCCGACGAGCACCATCACACCGATCTGCTCTGGGCCCTACGTGGCGCAGGAAACGGCAATTTCGGAATCGTCACCGCGCTGACCTACCGGGTCCATCCGCTGGCTCAGGTCATCTACGTCACCGCGAAATGGCGCGGTCTCGGTGACCTCCCCCCGGTGTTCGACGCTTGGCAGCGCTGCGCACCCCATGCCGAGCGCCGACTCACCAGCCAACTGGAGATCCGTCGTGACGAGGTGCAGTTGGTCGGTGTGCTCGCGTCCGGGTCGGAAGCCGATGCGCTGCGGCTGCTTGCGCCGATACTGTCGGTCGGGACGCCTGAGGTCTCGGCGACGGCCGGGAGTTGGGCGCAGACCTACGCCGGATTCCAGATACCGACACCCGATGAGCCGGCGAACTGGAAATTCACCTCGCAATTCATTTCACATCCGTTCCCCGCCAAGGTCATCGGCATTATCTGCGCATACATGTCGCAGGCTCCCACCGCCGACTGCAACTACTTCACCAACGCCTTCGGTGGTGCCGTCGCCGACAGCGAGCCGACCGGCGGGTCGGTGTTCGCGCATCGCAACGCACTGTTCTACGCCGAGCCAGGTGCCGGCTGGGGACCCCGGCGCGGTGACACCCCGGTGGCGCCCGGCGCCGATCCGCTCACCGGGCCGTGCCTGTCCTGGATAGCCGAATTCAGTGCGGCGCTGGCGCCCTACGTGCACGGCGCCTACGTCAACGTGCCCCACGCAGGCCTCGAAGACTGGGAGACCGCCTATTGGGGAACCAACGTCGACAGGCTGCGCGCGATCAAGGCGAAATACGATCCCGGAAATGTCTTCTGCTTCGAACAGAGCATCCCGCTGCAGGACGACGGGCGAAAGTGAATTCACTGCAATGGGTTTCCCAATCCGACGTGATCACTTTCTGGTTCGTGAAACGAAATTGTTTGCGCAGTGAATTTCCTCGAGGAGGATTGATGAAAACCGTTATCTATGAGTTTTTCGCGCCTAGAGTTGCGCATACGGTCATTCGGCCGTCAATCGCATAAAGGGGCCAATCATGCGAACAGCGCGGCGCTACCTGATATTGGGATTGGTGACGGCGACTGCCCCCTTCGCGGCTGTCGTCGCGGCGCCTCAGGCCCTGGCCGACTGCACGTACAACAACGGTGTCACCGTATGCGCCCAGGGTGAAGCCCGCGGCGCGGACGGTGTGCCGCGGCAGGCGACGGCAGGCGTCCCCTACCCCTGCGAATACGACTACTACTGCGGCGACGACGACTGGGACATCGACGTCGACTGGAACCCGGGCAGGCCGGGTGGCCCCACCATCGGCGGCGGCCCCGTCATCGGCGGTGGCCGCGGCGGTCGGCGCTGAGCACCACGACCACGAACCGACAATCCCTCGATGAAGGAGCCAACATGTTGCTCTCCGTTCGCAGAGTGCTCGGCACCGGCGCATTGGCCGCGGCGCTGCTGAGCGGTGGTGCCGCCGCCGTCGCCGCCGCGGATCCGGATGCCCCGGTGCCGCCGCCGTGTTCGGCGGCCGAGCTGGCGCGAGTGATGTCGGGCGTCAGTTTCGACACGTCGAACTACCTGATCGCGCATCCGGACGTCAACGATTTCTTTACCGGCCTCAAGGGCCAGCCGAAGGCCGATATCGGACGTCAGGTGGAGGCCTACTATGCGGCGAACCCGACCGTGGAGCAGGATCTCAAGGGGCTGCGTCAGCCGGCGCTGGACTTCCGGACGCGCTGCGGACTGCCGCTCAACCCGACCCCCTGACCGTCACTCCGGCGGCGCGAAGAACTCCAGCGCGATCCCGTCGGGGTCCCGAAAGCTCAGACCCGACCCGTAATGCGCATCCACCACGCCACCGTGGGTGATACCCAGCTCGTCGAGCCGTGACGCCCACTCCTGCAGTTCGGAGCGGGACGCACAGCCGAAGCCGACATGGTCCAGACCGGCCCGAAACTCGGTGAACACACCGGATTCGATCCCGCGGTCATGCTGATGGATGCCGAACAGCGTCCCGCCGTCCAGCGCCCAGACCAGGTGCCGGAATCCGCCGTCGGTGGGTTCGTCGAGCACCGGATCGAATCCGATCAGCGCGCGGTACCACGGCCCGCTGACGTCGAGATCGCTCACGGTGACCGCCACATGGTTCAAAGGTGCAAATGACATGACATCCCTTTCAGATCACTGGTCTTCCGAAACGGGCCCGCACCCGCATGTCCCAGAGGTACAGCTGGTAACCGAACCGCCAGACCTCCCGCGGCACCATCCGGTCGGCGATCCGCAATCCCGCCAGCAGCAACGCGAACCGGCGCTGGTCATCCGGCGTCCAGTCCAGTTTCATCAGCGCGCGGAACGAGCTGGGCAGAAAACCCTTGGTGGCGAAGAGGATCGGCGGCCCGGCCAGTTGCCGGAGCGGTGCGGGCAGGAATGCCACCGACGCCACGCCGTACAGGTGGTCCCGCACCGGCTCGTCGACGCGGAGCTCGTCGAGGGTGCGTTTCCAGTACTCGTCGAACGCGGCCCGGTCCGCCGGCCACATGTCCGCACGCACCTGCAGCGTGGTGCCCAACGACCGGGCATCGGCATAGATCGCGTCGGCCGATTCGTCGTCCAGTGGCCCGTACAAGTACTCATGCTGGTCGATGTAGTAGCGGTACAGGCAGGCCGCCACCCACAACTGCAGTTTCGGGTCGAAAGCGTTGTAACGCACCGGGCTTGACGGCCTTGAACGGACCCGAGCATGGGCACGGTCCACCGCGGCCCGGATCAGGGCGCGATCGGCATCGGTGCCACAGGTGGCCGCCGCCAGATAGGTGCCGGTGGTGCGGGCCCGCTTGAACGGATGCAGGTACACATTGCCGCTGTCCACCGGGCTTTCCAGCACGCCGTAGCCGACGCCGGGCAGCGAGAGCTGCATGATGACGTTGGCCGCAGGTGCCAGCGCCGCGACCGGGTTGAGCAGGTCGATGACGCGCCGGGGGTGACGCGGTGGTCCCAGCCTCATGCAATCGAGTACAGCACCTTGTGAGACGCTGCCCGTCGTGTTTGGACACACTGCTCGTGCCGCCGGGCTGGCGGCCGGCTATCTCGCCGACCTGTACTGGGCCGATCCGCGCCGTGGCCACCCGGTGGCGGCGTTCGGGACGGCCGCCGCGGCCCTGGAACGACGCTGCTACGCCGACAACCGGGCCGCCGGGGCGGGGTACACCACCGTACTGCTGGGCGGGCTGGCCGCCTTGGGCGTGGCCGCCGAGCGCGCCGCGGCCCGGCGGGGGCCGCGCTGGACCTTCGCCGTCACCGCGGTGACCACCTGGGTGGTGCTCGGTGGCACCTCGCTGGCGCGCACCGGCGCGCAGATGGCCGACCGGCTCGGCGCGGACGACATCGCCGGGGCGCGGGCCCTGCTGCCGTCCCTGTGCGGCCGCGACCCCTCGGTTCTGGATGCCGACGGGCTGGCCCGCGCCGCGCTGGAATCGGTGGCCGAGAACACCTCCGACGCGCAGGTCGCGCCGATCCTGTGGGGTGCGATCGCCGGCGTGCCCGGGCTACTGGTGTACCGCGGCGCCAACACCCTCGATGCGATGATCGGGCACCACTCGCCGCGGTATGAGCGGTTCGGCTGGGCCGCAGCGCGATTCGACGATGTGCTGAACTACTGCGGGGCCCGGGCGACCGGGCTCTGCGTGGTCGCGGTGTCCGGCGCGCCGGGCGCGGCCTGGCGGGCGTGGCGCCGGGATGCCCGCAAACACCCCAGCCCCAATGCCGGGGTGGCCGAGGCTTCCTTCGCCGGCGCGCTGGGAGTGCGGCTCGGCGGCCCCACCCAGTACCGGCACCGGCTGGAGATCCGGCCGGCCCTGGGCGACGGTCCGTCCCCGCGGCCGGGCGACCTGCGCCGCGCGGTCCGGCTGTCGCGGGCGGTCCAGGCGCTGGCCACGGTGGCAGCGGTCAGCGTCGCCGTCCGTATCGGTCGGCGAGCTTCTCCTCGGCCGTCTGCGGGGTGAGGTCCGGCGTGTCGGCCGGGGCAGCAGTCTTCTCCCGGCGCCGAGCCTTCACCTCGGCGATGATGAAGTAGCCCAACCCGATCGGCGCGACGATGCCGAACGCGATCCACTGGATGCCGTAGGACAGGAACGGGCCGGCATCCAGATGAGGCAGCGGGATGACGCCGAGACCGCCGGGCTGGTTGTCCACCAGCTGCAGATACGACCCCGTCAGCGGGACCCCGGTGACCTGCGTGACCTGGCCCGGGTTGATCGAGTACACCTGCTGGGCGCCGTCGGCCCGGAACGGATCCTTGCCCGGCACCACACCCTCGGCATCGCGCAGCCGGGCCACGATGGTGACCTGGCCGGCCGGAGGGGCGGCGAACGGCGGCAGCGCGGTGCCCTGCTCGGGTTTGACGTAGCCGCGGTCCACCAGCACCGTCGGTCCGTGATCCACCGCGAACGGGGTGAGCACCTCATAGGCCGGGTCACCGTCCACCGACCGCAATCGGGCGACCACCTGCGCGGCGGGCAGATACCGTCCGGTGGCGCTCACCCGGTGCCACTGCTGGTCCGGAGCCGACGAATCCTGATGCGGCAGAAGGCTGGTCAACGGAACGGGATCGGCCGACAGTGAGCCGGCGATCTGCGAATTCTCCCGCGAGGTCTTGGTATTCTTGCCCAGCTGCCACGGCGCCAGGACGGTGAAACACAACCAGGCGAAGGCGAGCACCACGACGAACAGCGCCAGCCACTGCGGCCGGAACAGGAACGCCCAGCGCCTCATCGCTGCGAGCCCAACCGCTCGTCGACCCACCCGTGCAGACCGGTCAGCGACGCGTCGATGACGTCGAACACATCCTGAAAGTCGCTGAGCGAACCGTAATAGGGGTCCTCCACGTCGAGGGCGAAGGCGCCCGAGCGCGGGTCGAAGGACCGCATCATCCGCAGTCGTTCCGGCGGCACACCCATCTCCTTGAGGAAGCGGGTGTGGTTGCGGCCCATCGCGACCACCATGTCGGCGGCCAGGTGGTGGTCGTCGATCTGCGCCGCGCGGTGCGAAGTGGGGTAACCGTGTTGGCGCAGAACCTCATTGGTGCGATGGTCGGCGGGTTCACCCGCATGCCAGCCGCCGGTGCCCGCGCTGCTCACCTGCACCACGCCGGCCAGCCCGCGTTCGGAGATCTGATGGGCGAACATCTTCTCCGCCATCGGGGACCGGCAGATGTTCCCCGAGCAGATGAAGGTGACGTGCAGGTCAGACACCCAGCACCGCCCGCAGATCCGCGATGGTGGCCACCCGGTGCAGCGGCGCAGGAGCGTCCGGTCCGTCGAAATCGCCACCGCCGTAGCCCCAGCCGACGACGACGGTGCCGATACCGTGCCGGCCGGCGCCTTCCACGTCGTGGGAGCGGTCGCCGATCATCAGCACGCGTTCGGGCAGCGGGGTCAGCTGCGCCAGGGCATGGGCCACCACATCGGCCTTGGCGGCCCGGGTGCCGTCCGAGCTGGCGCCCGCGATCACCTCGAAATAGCCGTCCAGCCCGAAGTGGGCCAGGATGCGCCGCGCGGTGGTCTCGGCTTTCGACGTGGCGACGGCCAGCCGCACCCCGGCGGCGCGCAGATCATCGAGCAGGGTGGGGATCCCGTCGAACAGGCTGTTCATCGCCCAGCCGCGGGTGGTGTAGTCCGCCCGGTAGGCGGCCATCGCGTCGTCGACACGCTCGCCGAGCCCCAGCGCGGCCAGCGTGTGGTGCATGGGCGGCCCGACGATCCGCCCGGCCAGATCCCCATCGGGAACCGGCACGCCGACGGTGTCCAGCGCGTGCCGGAAGCTGGCCACGATGCCGTCGGCGGAATCGGTCAGGGTTCCGTCGAGGTCGAAGAGCACCAGCTGGGGGATTGCGGTCACCGTTGCACTCACAGACATATTGTCGCCGATGTACCTGTGCTGCCGGGCGGCGCACTACTGTCGTGCTGTGGTTCACACGGTCAGGCCGGCGGCGCGCTATCACGGCGATCAGGCCGTAGCGCCCGGCATGCTGGACTTCGCCGTCAACGTGCGTGCCGGGGGCCCGCCGTCGTGGCTGGTGGACCGGCTGGCGGCGCGGCTGGGTGAGCTGGGTCACTACCCGTCCGCGGACGATACTGACCGGGCGGTGCGTGCGGTCGCCGAACGGCACGGCCGCGGTGTACACGAGGTCGCGCTGCTGGCGGGCGGCGCCGAGGGGTTCGCGCTGCTGCCCAACCTGGCGCCGGCACTGGCCGCCCTGATCGCCCCGTCGTTCACCGAACCCGAGGCGGTGCTGAGCGCCGCGAACATCCCGTTCGAACACGTGGTGCTGGCGCCGCCGTTCCACCTGGCCGATGCCAGGGTGCCCGACGAGGCCGATCTGGTGGTCGTCGGCAACCCGACCAACCCCACTTCGGTGCTGCACGCAAAAGCTCAGATCCTCGCCCTGCGCCGGCCGGGCCGCATCGTGGTGGTGGACGAGGCGTTCGCCGACGCGATACCGGGGGAGCCGGAGTCGGTGGCCGGGCTGTCGCTGCCCGACGTGGTGGTGCTGCGCAGCCTCACCAAGACGTGGTCGCTGGCCGGGCTTCGGGTCGGTTATGCCCTGGGCGCGCCCGAGGTGCTGGCCCGGCTGACCGCGCACCGCACCCACTGGCCACTGGGCACGTTGCAGCTGGAGGCGGTGACGGCATGCTGTGCACCCGCCGCGGTGGCCGAGGCGCAGGCCGGCGCGCGGCGGCTGGCCGCGCTGCGCACCGAGATGGTGACCGGCCTGCGCGAGGCGGGTCTCGACGTGGTGGAGGGCCGCGCGCCGTTCGTACTGCTGCGCGTCGCGGACGCCGAGCTGGCCCGTAAACAGCTGGACAGCAAGGGAATCGCGGTGCGTCGCTGCGACACCTTCGTGGGACTGGACGGCGAATACCTGCGGGTCGCGGTACGCCCGGAGTGGCCGCTACTGGTGGAGGGTCTGCGGTGAGTGTGCGACTGTCCGAGGTGATCGAGGTGCTGGACACCGCGTATCCGCCTGCCCTGGCTCATGATTGGGATTCGGTGGGTCTGGTGTGCGGCGACCCGTCCGAGCCGGTGTCCTCGGTGACCATCGCGGTGGACGCCACCGCCGCGGTGGTGGACGAGGTGCCGGACGGCGGACTGCTGCTGGTGCACCACCCCTTGCTGTTGCGCGGTGTCGACACGGTGGCGGCCAGCACCGCCAAGGGCGCCTTGATCCACCGGCTGATCCGTTCGGGTCGTTCACTGTTCACCGCGCACACCAATGCCGATGCCGCGTCGCCCGGGGTGTCGGATGCGCTGGCCGACACCCTGGGCCTGGTGGTGCAGGACGTGCTGGCCCCGGCGCAGTCCCGGGCCGATCTGGACAAGTGGGTGGTCTTCGTTCCGGTGGACGACGCACCACGGCTGCGCGGCGCGCTGTTCGCGGCGGGCGCCGGCCAGATCGGCGACTACTCGTGTTGCAGCTGGAGTGTGCGTGGCACGGGGCAGTTCCTGCCGCACGACGGGGCAGACCCGGCCATCGGCACGGTGGGCACCGTCGAGCAGGTGGCCGAGGATCGGGTCGAGGTGATCGCGCCGTCCGCGGCGCGCGCGGCGGTGCTGGCAGCCCTTCGGGCGGCGCACCCCTACGAGGAGCCCGCCTTCGACGTGTTCGCGTTGGCCCCGCTGCCATCCGGGGTGGGCATCGGCCGGATCTGTGCGCTGCCCGAGCCGGAATCGTTGTCCGCGTTCGTGACCCGGGTACGTGACCGGCTTCCGGCGACCTCGTGGGGCGTGCGCGCGGCCGGTGATCCGGAGACCCTGGTGTCCCGGGTGGCGGTGTGCGGCGGAGCGGGGGATTCGCTGCTGGACACCGTGGCCCGCGCGAACGCGCAGGTCTACGTCACCGCCGACCTTCGGCATCACCCGGCTGACGAACACCGCCGCCAGTTCGGGACCGCATTGGTGGACGTGGCGCACTGGGCCAGCGAATACCCTTGGTGCACCCAGGCGGCCGGTCTGCTCGCAGGCCGATTCGGGGATGAACTTCCGGTGCGCGTGAGCACGGTGCGCACCGACCCATGGAATATCGAAGAAGGACACCGTTGATGAAAGCCGAAGTCACCCAACAGCGTTCGCTGCTGACCCTGGCGGAGCTCGATGCCGAGCTGAGCCGGGTCGAGCATCGGGCGCGTAACCTCGCCGAGCAGCAGGAATTCGACCGGGTGCAGGCCGAGCACCAGATCGCCAGCGATCAGCTCGCCGTGCTGGATATCGCCCTGGAGGACCTGGACGGACAGGTCGCCA
The DNA here is from genome assembly GCF_054404835.1 of Mycobacterium sp. BMJ-28. Classification (NCBI taxonomy): domain Bacteria; kingdom Bacillati; phylum Actinomycetota; class Actinomycetes; order Mycobacteriales; family Mycobacteriaceae; genus Mycobacterium; species Mycobacterium sp. BMJ-28. Next base: position 2,462,797 of record NZ_CM136783.1, read on the forward strand.
AGCTGGAGAGTGAGATCGACAGCGTCCGCCAGCGCGAAGACCGGGACCGGTCGCTGCTGGACGGGGGTGCGGTCAATCCCAAGCAGCTTTCCGAACTGCAGCACGAGTTGGAGACCTTGCAGCGCCGCCAGGCCGCCCTGGAGGACTCGATGCTCGAAGTGATGGAGCGCCGGGAAGCCCTGCAGGCCCAGCAAGCCGAGGAGAAGGCCCGTATCGAAGCGCTGCACAACGAACTGTCCGCGGCGCAGTTGGCCCGCGACGCGGCACTGGTCGTGATGGACCAGACCCGGCATACCGGCGGATTCCGTCGCAATGACCTGATCTCCGGGCTGGATGCCGACCTGGTGGCGCTGTATGAGAAACAGCGCGCCAAGGGCGGGCCCGGCGCAGGTTTGTTGCAGGGCAAGCGTTGCGGCGCCTGTCGGATCGAGATCGATCAGGGGGAGATGGCCCGCATCTCGGCCGCGGCCGAGGACGAGGTGCTGCGCTGCCCCGAGTGCGGAGCGATCTTGTTGCGGATCAGGCCATGAGAGTTGTCGTCGAGGCCGACGGCGGTTCGCGGGGTAACCCGGGCCCGGCCGGCTACGGCGCGGTGGTGTTCAGCGCGGACCGCTCAGCGGTGCTTGCCGAGCGGCGGCAGTCCATCGGTACGGCCACCAACAACGTCGCCGAATATCGCGGCCTGATCGCGGGGCTGGAAGCGGCCGCCGAGGTCGGTGCCACCGAGGTGGCGGTCAGCATGGATTCCAAGCTGGTGGTCGAACAGATGTCGGGCCGGTGGCGCGTCAAGCATCCCGACCTGCTGGAGTTGCACCGCGAAGCCAGCCAGACGGCCCGTCAGTTCGGTGCCGTGAGCTATGAATGGATTCCGCGGGAACGCAATTCGCACGCCGACCGGTTGGCCAACGAGGCGATGGATGCGGCGTGGGAGGCCCCGGTGGACAAGCCCGCGGCGCCCGGCTGGACCGGAGCGCGGGGTGAGCCCACCAGGCTGCTGTTGCTGCGGCACGGCCAGACCGAACTGTCGGTGAACCGGCGCTACTCCGGCCGCGGCAATCCGCCGCTGACCGAATTGGGCCGTACCCAGGCCGATGCCGCCGCTCGCTATCTCGCAGGGCAGGGCGGTGTTTCGGCGGTGGTGTCCTCGCCGCTGCAACGTGCCTATGACACCGCCACCGCGGCAGCCAAGGCGCTCGGCCTCGACGTCACCGTCGACGACGACCTCATCGAGACCGACTTCGGTGCCTGGGAGGGCATGACGTTCAGCGAAGCGGCGCAACGGGATCCGGAACTGCACGGGCAGTGGCTGCGCGACACCGCCGTCACGCCGCCGGACGGGGAGAGTTTCGACACCGTCGCACATCGGGTGCGGCGGGCCCGTGACCGGATCGTCGCCGAGCACAGCGGTTCCACCGTGCTGGTGGTGTCACACGTGACGCCGATCAAGACCCTGCTGCGACTCGCGCTGGACGGGACCGCCGGAATCCTCTACCGGCTGCATCTGGACCTGGCCTCGCTGAGCATCGCGGAGTTCTACCCCGACGGGCTGGCGTCGGTGCGGCTGGTCAACCAGACGGCCTATCTGTGATCAGCTGTGCAGGTGCAGCCGTTCGCCGTGCACGTCGAAGATCATGATCGCCTCGGCGGGGCCGTCGACGGTGCCGAACCAGTGCGGCGTCCACGTCGAGAACTCCACGGCTTCGCCGGGTTCGATGGTGAAATCGCGGTCGCCCAGGATCAGCCGGAGCCGTCCGGACAGCACGTACATCCACTCCTGACCTTCATGGACGGGCAGGTCGTCGGGTGGGGCGTTGCGCTTGGCGCTGACCCGGACCTTGAACGTGTGCCGTCCCCCGGTGGGACCGTGGCGGGTCAGCGGCCAGTACGTGACGCCGTGCCGGGTGTGTGAACTGCCGCGGACCCGCGGGTCCTCGGACTCCGGTTCGCGCAGCAGCTCGTCGGTGCTGACCGCCAGGGCAGACGCCAGCCGGGGCAGGTGATCCAGGGCGAGTCGGCGCTTGCCCGATTCCAGCCGGCTCAACGTCGACACGTCGATATTGGCGCGGGTCGCCACGTCCTGCAGGGTCAGCCCCTGCTGAGTGCGCAGATCCCGCAGACGCTTGCGGACGGTGTCGTCCACTGACTTTGCCTGCATGGCAAATAAGCTTGGCATCTCAGCCGGTGACTCGGCAAGCTCGAAGGCATGGATATCACCTGGGACTGCATCATCATCGGCGGCGGCGCGGCCGGCCTGAGTGCCGGCCTCGTACTGGGCCGGGCTCGCCGTCGCACCCTCGTTCTGGACCAGGGCGCGCAGAGCAATCTGGCGGCGCACGGCATCGGTGGACTGCTCGGCCACGACGGCCGTCCGCCGGCCGAACTCTACGAGATCGGCCGCACCGAGCTCGCCGCATATCCCAGCGTCGAGGTGCGATCGGCCACCGTCGTGACCGCCGTGCGCGACGGCGACCACTTCGTGCTGACCACCGCCGACGGCAGCCGCGTTCGGGCACGCCGGGTACTGCTGGCCGCCGGCATGCACTACGACATGCCGGAGATCCCCGGTATGGCCGAACTGTGGGGTGGATCGGTCTTCCACTGCCCGTTCTGTCACGGCTGGGAGGTCCGCGACCAGCCGCTGGCCGTCCTTGCCCACGGCGACCGCGCCGTGCACGTCGCGCTGCTGCTGCGCGGCTGGACCGACGACGTCATCGTGCTGTCGAACGGGCCTGCCGGACTCGACACCGAACAGCTCGATCTGCTGGCAGCTGCCGGGGTCAAGGTCGATGAGCGGCCGGTCGCCGAACTGCGTTCGCAAGCAGGCGAATTGACCGAGGTGGTGTTCGCCGACGGCGGACGGCTGCCGCGCCGCGGGCTGCTGGCCTCGGTGGGGCTGCGTCAGCGTGGCGATCTGGCGGCGCAGTTGGCGCTGGCCCTCGCACCGCCGTCGCCGGTCGCGGTGGACGCCGTGGCCGTGGACTCGATGTACCGCACCTCGGTGCCCGGCGTCTTCGCGGCGGGGGATGTGTGTCCCGGCATGCCGCAGGTGTCCGCGGCGGTGGCGTCCGGGTCGATGGCGGGGGCCGCGGTGATGCAGAGCCTGATGGGAGAGGATGTCGGCCTGCCCGGTCCGCCCTGGCCGGTGTTCGAGTCGACGGCTCGGCAGCACTGGGATCGCCATTATGTTGAGCGCGAACGGATCTGGAGTGGCCGGGTGAACCCTCGGCTGGCCGAGGTCGCGGCCACACTGACGCCTGGGCGGGCACTGGACCTTGGGTGCGGCGAAGGCGGTGACGCGATCTGGCTGGCGGGTAACGGCTGGCAGGTGGTGGCCACCGACATCTCCGATGTCGCGCTGGGCAGGGCCGCAGAGGATGCCGGTGATCTGCTGGAGCGCATCGACTTTCAGCGACACGATCTGACCGAGAGCTTCCCCGCCGGGGAGTTCGATCTGGTGTCGGCGCAGTTCCTGCATTCGACGATGCCGCTGGACCGCACCGCAGTGTTGCGCCGTGCGGCCGACGCCGTCGCACCAGGCGGGCGGTTGGTGATCGTCGACCACGGCGCCGCCCCGCCGTGGTCCAAGCACAAGGACTATCCGTTCCCTTCCATCGACGATGTGTTGGCATCGCTGGATCTGGGCGCCGGCTGGGATCGGTTGCGGGCCGAGCCGGTCGAACGGGAAGCCACCGGTCCGGATGGCCAGGCCGGGCATCTGATCGACAATGTGATGGTGCTGCAGCGCAGGGCCTAGATACCCTCAGGCGTGTTCGGCGAACTGTTTCGTGTCCTCGACCTGGCGGGTGTCTTCACCAACGCGATCCTGGGCGGCATGGTGGCCCGCGACAAGCGGTTGGATCCGGTGGGATTCGCGGCGCTGGCCCTGCTGTCGGGTCTCGGCGGCGGCATCATCCGGGACACCCTGCTTCAGCACGGTCCGCCGGTGGCGCTCACCGACTCGCTGTACGCGCTGACCGCGATCGGCGGGGCGGCGGTGGCCTTCCTGCTGCCGTTGCGCGGTCGGTGGTGGAGCCTGATCTTCCTGCTGATCGATGCGCTGGCGCTGGGCTGCTGGGCGACCGTCGGCGCGCAGAAGACCTTGTCGCTAGGTCTCGGTGGGCTGGCGGCGTTGCTGCTGGGGACCATCACCGCGGTCGGCGGCGGGGCGCTGCGAGACCTGTTCGTCCAGCGGATCCCGCAGATATTCGGCGGCAACACCCTGTACGCCAGCTGCGCCGTGGTGGCCAGTGGCGTGGTGATCGGGTTCTGGTACGCCGGATTGCCGACCGCAGGCGCGCTGGTCGGCACCGCGGTCGGTGCCGCGATGTGCGTGCTGGCCAGGTGGCGCGGCTGGCAGCTGGGCGAGGGACTGGCCTGGGATTACGCGGTGATCAGGCGACAGGGCCAGCGGCTGCCGCGGGTGTCGGTGCGGATCGTGCGGGAGCGTGGGGACTTGTCGTAGGGTCGCAGTAGTGTAGAACACATGTTCGACTCGCACCTCGCTACCGCGCACGGCGAGTTGCGGGCTGAGCGGGCGGCGACGGCGCGGCGGTTGATCTCGCTGGGCCACTACACCGGCGTCCGGCTGGCCGAGTTGGGCAACACCCACGAGGACTGGGTGGTCGACGACTGGGAATTGGTGGCCGTGGAGGTGGCCACCGAACTGGGGATCGGGCGGCAACGGGCCTCCACGGAGATGGCGCACGGCCGGACGTTGATCGAACGGCTGCCGCGGCTGGCTCAGGTCTTCCTGGCCGGTGATCTCGAGTACGGGCATTTCACCGCGATCGCGGCACGCACCGCGTTGATCGTCGATCCCGATCTGCTCGGGATCGTCGATGAGCGGGTCGCCGCCCAGGCGCCGGGGTGGGCGGCGCGCTCGCGGGACAGGGTCGCCGAGCTGGTCGACTGGCTGGTGCTGGAGGTCGACCCTGAGGCGATCCGGGTGGCCAAACAGCGCCGTGCCGGACGCCGTAACGACGTGACGCCCGCCGGTAACGGGCTGGCCGACGTCGTCGGCACTGCCGACGCGGCCGATGCCGCCGTGTTCGACAAGAGGCTCGATGAGCTGGCGCGCACCGTGTGTCCGCGTGACCCCCGCTCGCATGCCGAGCGTCGCGCTGACGCACTGCGCGCTCTCAGTGAGGGTGCCACCCGGCTGGCCTGCATGTGCGGCTCGGCCGAATGCCCGGCCGGTACCGCCGAGGCCCCCGCGGGCAGCATCGTCATCCATGTGTTGGCCGAACAGGCCACCGTCGAGGGCGACAGTGAGACCCCGGGGCTGCTCCCGGGCTACGGGGGCGATCCCGGCCGAACAGGTGCGCCAGATGGCGGCGCGGGCCCGGTGCCGGCCGGTGCCGCGGCCACCGGCGTTGTCCACCGAACCTGGTTACCGGCCCTCGGCGCGGCTGGCCGATTTTGTGCGGGCCCGGGATCTGACGTACCGGTGGTATGGCTGCAATGCACCGGCGGAGGTATCCGATATCGATCACACCGTCCCGTGGCCGGCCGGTGTGACTCATCCGTCGAATACCAAGCTGTACTGCCGTACCCACCATCTGGTCAAGACCTTCTTTACCGAGTGGTCCGACGTACAGGGGCCCGACGGTTCCGTCTCGCTCATCTCACCGGCCGGTCGGATGTACACGACCACACCCGATGGGGCGCTGTTCTTCCCGCAACTGGCCGCCCACACCGGCCTGCTCACTCGCGCCCAAGCGCCCCCACCGACCCCGGCGCGCGGGCTGGCGATGCCCACCCGCGCCCGACCCCGGGCGCACGAGCAGGCCTACCGCATCGCCCACGAACGGGCGCTCAATCGCGCCCGCGCCGAGGCGGATCCGCCGCCCTTCTAGGGGCGCGCGAACGCGCTCATATCGGCCGGCGGAATCCGCAGTCGATCCCGTAGGGCTGCCGCGAGAGTCCCGCAGCTGCCGCCAGGTCCTCGACGGTCAGCGGATCGGCGAACCGTGCATCGGCCAGGTCCTTGGCTCGCAACAAATAGCGGGCTGGAGGTACCTGAGGCACCTTGCTAAGGTAGCGCGCGCGGACGAGTTGGCCGGGCGACCGCGGAGAAATTCGAGGAAAGTCCGGACTTCACAGAGCAGGGTGATTGCTAACGGCAATCCGAGGAGACTCGCGGGAAAGTGCCACAGAGAACAGACCGCCGGAAACGGTAAGGGTGAAACGGTGCGGTAAGAGCGCACCAGCACCCCGGGTGACCGGGGTGGCTAGGCAAACCCCACCCGAAGCAAGGCCAAGAAGGCCGCAACCTGGTTGCGGCTGCGCAAGCGTTCGAGGGCTGCTCGCCCGAGCTTGCGGGTAGGCCGCTTGAGGCACCCGGCGACGGTGTGTCCAGATGGATGGTCGCCCTTGGCGCCTCGGTGACGAGGGGCCGAGTACAGAATCCGGCTTACAGGCCAGCTCGTCCGCCCTCTACTTGCGCATGGCCTTGCGCAGCGACCTCAGCGCGTCGCCGATCTCCTCCTCGGCGTACAACGCGATCTCGGCCTCGATCTGGAACAGCAGACCGTAGGTGAAGGTGTCCTCGCCCGCGGTGTGCGCGGCGTCGGCCTGCGTCAGCAGGTGCGCTCGGCTGACGGTGCTGTCCTGATGATCGCCGAGCAGGGTCTGGATGCTCTTGGCGCTCTCGGCCACCGCGGCTTCCCCGTGGGCGGCCGCGGTGTAGCGCAGTTGCTTGGCGCGCTTGCGGATTCGGTGCAGCGACTCATCGGTCCCGGAGACCTTCGCGGCCTTGGCCGCCTTGGCGACCTTGCGGTAGGCACCTTCGACGGTCACCTGCGAACCACCGCCTGCACCACCGGCCGGCGGGGCTGCGACCACCGCGTCCAGGGCATCGAGCAAGCGGAAGTAGCGCTCCGAGCGCAGGGCGGCCACCGAGCGCCGCCAGCCGGCCTTGTACCTCTGCTTGGCGCCCTCGACCAGGCGCTCGCGCACGGGGCCGCGCACCAGGTGTTGGGGGAGCGCGGTGAGGGCCTTGTCGTACTTCTCGGCCAGCACCTCGGCGTCGCGGGCCACGCCCAGCACCGCGGCCAGTTGCTTGAGTTCATCCAGCACCCAGGCGTTGTCGGTGGTGGATTCCTCGGCCAGCAGGCTGCGAATCTTGCGGGTGGTCACCCGCATCTGGTGCACGGAGTCCCAGGCGTCGCCGCGCACTGCGCGGTCCCACTCCAGCAGGGCCTCGACGTTCTCGGTGATCGCTCGATGCACCGGATCGGTGGAGGCGGGAGCCCGCTCGGGCACGGCGACGTCGAGTACCCGGGCCAGTTTCGAGCCGTGCCCGGCCGGGGCGGCGCCGGCGTCCAGCAGCCGGTTGGCCAACCGTTCCAGCACCTCGGGTGAGCCGTCACCGACCAGCTCCAGCTCCCACTCCCGCCAGGATTGCGGCTCGCTGTCCGCGCTCAGCGCCGAGGCGGTCACGCTGTCATCGCAGAACTCCGCGATGGGGTCGCCCTCGGCGCCGAACAGCAGCGACACCGACCGCTGGGTGGAGATGCGGGCCACCGCCCCCAGCGGCCGGTCCCGGACGATCGCGGCGACCACGTCGCGGATCTCCTCGGGCACCGAATCCTGCAGTGCGGCCCGCACCTCGGTCCGGGTATCCGCCACCGCCGAGGGCAGCTTGATGTGCCAGCCGGCGTCGGTACCTCCGGTGCGGCGGCGCAAGGTGATCTTGCGCGCGGCAAGGTCATAGCCCGCCGTGTCGTAGTACACGGCCTCCAGCGTCTGGGTCGGTGAATGCTGCACCCGGGTCACCGCGGCCAGCCCTTCGAAGGACGGTGACACGGTGGTGTCGAGCACATCGAACTTGCGCTCCACCTCGGTGTGGCGGGAGGTCTTGGGCTTGGCGGCAGGCATTTTCACCTTTGTCGGAACTGGGGCACTGGTCTGAAGTCGTGAACAGGTTGCCACATCCAGGTGAACAAGCGACTCACCCCGCCCGGCGGAACTCCCCGGCGAGATCCCAGGCATGGCGTTCGGCCGCGAACGCCGCCGCCTGCTGCGCGCGGAAGGCCGCGATCGAGTCGGCGTGCGCGGCCAGGAAGTCGCGGTAGCCGGCCAGCGCGAACTCGCCGTCGGAGATCTGCACCTGCCCGCGGCCCGCGGCCATGTCCGCCCGCAGGTCGAGCAGTTCCTCGGCGCTCACCGGGTAGAAGCTGATCCGGTCGAAGTAGCGCAGCAGCCAGGGCGTGCCCGGCTCGAAGGACTGTGCGTCGGCGGGATGCCGGTGGTTCCACACCTGGGTGGTGCGTCCGACGAACTGGTACCCGCCGGGGCCCTCCATGCCATAGACGCACATGTAGGCGCCGCCGATCCCGACGGCGTTCTCCGGGGTCCAGGTGCGCGCCGGGTTGTACTTGGTGGTCACCAGGCGATGGCGCGGATCCAGCGGAGTGGCCACCGGCGCGCCCAGGTATACGTCACCCAGCCCGAGCACCAGGTAGTCGGCGTCGAACACGGTGTCGTACACCTGAGCCACATCGGTCAGGCCGTTCATCCGCCGGATGAACTCGATGTTCCACGGGCACCACGGCGCGTCGGCGCGCACACCGTGCATATAGCGCTCGATGGCCTCCCGGGTGGCCGGGTCATCCCAGGACAACGGCAGCCGCACGGTCCGGCTGGGCACCACGAGTTCGGTTGATGCGGGCAGGTTTTCATCGGCCCGCGCGATCAGGTCGATCACCTCGGTCATGGTCAGCAGGGCCGGGTCGAACTGCACCTGCAGCGACCGCACGCCCGGGGTGAGTTCGGTGATCCCGGCGACCTGCAGGGCCAGCAGGTGTTCGTAGAGCACATGCACCCGGGCGCGCAACGCGAGGTCGAGCACCATCTGGCCGTATTCGACGAGGACGCCACCGTCGCCGGCGCGGCGCATGGTGACATCGGTGCCGTCGGCGGCGGCGAACCGGCCCAGCACGCCGTCATCGCCATCGCCGCCCGCGGACAGCACCAGGGGGAACGACGCGCGCCGGTCCGAATCGATGGTGCGCAACGACGGCGCGCGATCGGCCCGGACCGGCACGAACCGGACGGTGTCCCCGGGCGCCAGCTGACCGAGCTTCCATCGTTCGCCGCCGACCACGGTGACCGGGCAGACGAAGCCGCCGAGGCTCGGACCGTCGGGCCCGAGCAGGATCGGGGTGTCGCCGGTGAAGTCCAGCGCGCCGACGCAGTAGGCGTTGTCGTGGATGTTCGACGGGTGCAGGCCGGCCTCGCCGCCGTCGGTGCGGGCCCACTGCGGTTTGGGGCCCTCCAGCCGGACGCCGGTGCGGTCGGAGTTGAAATGGACCGTGTAATCGGTGCCGACGATGGTGTCGATGTCGTCGCGGGTGAAGAATTCCGGTGCCCCGTGCGGGCCCTCGGTGACCGCGATCTCCCAGCGGTGCCCGATGCTGGGCTGCTCGTCGATGGCGGCCCTGGCATCGCGATCCGGCCGGTCCGCGTGCGGTCCCGGATCGGGTCCGGCCGCCAGGGTGTCGCCTTCGCGCAGCGGCCGGCCGTTGTGCCCGCCAAACGCGCCCAGGGTGAAAGTGGCTGTGCTGCCCAGGTATTCGGGCTCGGACAGGCCGCCGGCGATCAGCACATAGCAGCGCATCCCCGGCCCGGACAGCATTCCGACGTCGAGCACGCCGCCGGCGGGCACGGTGACCGACTGATACTGCGGCACCGGCTGCCCACCGACGGTGACCGGCACCGGCGCGCCGGTCACACAGACTCGGCCCCCGTCCGGGAAGCGCAGGGCCGGGCCGCCGCGGGTGCACTCCAGGCCGGCCACCCCTTCGTCGTTGCCGAGGACCCGGTTGCCGATCCGGAAGGACAGATCGTCCATCGGGCCCGATGGCGGAACGCCGATGTGCCAGAAGCCGATCCGTCCCGGCCAGTCCTGCACCGTGGTGAGCATGCCGGGGCGCAGCACCTCGACGCGCGGGCCGCTCATGCGATCACCATCTGCACCGGGGTGGGGTTGAAGCCGTTGCACGGGTTGTTGATCTGCGGGCAGTTGGACACCAGCACCAGGGTGTCGATCTCGGCGCGCAACGTCAGCGACTTGCCGGGCGCCGACAACCCGTCGACGATGCCCAGAGTCCCGTCACCGTCCACCGGTACGTTCATGAAAAAGTTGACGTTGGAGACGATGTCGCGCTTGCTCATGCCCCATCGGGTGGCCTCGGCGAGGAAGTTCTCCGCGCAGGCATGCTGATGCACGGTGTGGTGCCCGTAGCGCAGCGTGTTGGATTCCTTGGAGCATGCGCCGGCGATGGTGTCGTGGTTGCCGACCTCGTCGTCGACGATGGTCATCAGCGCGGTGCCATCGGAGGCGCGCAGCACCGACTCGGTGGACAGGAAGATATTACGTTGGGCCACAATGGTTGTCTGTGCGTTGTAGCGCAGGGTCGGGTCGGGTCGGCCGGCGGTTACCCCGTAGAACAGCGTGTCCACGGCCTGGTTGCCGAATAGGTCGACGATCTGCAACGTCTTGCCGGCGGGCACGATGGCCGACCACGGTGCGCACGCCGCCACCTCGTAACTGGTCACTTGCAGTCCTCGCTGTTCAGTGCGGCGGCCCAAGCACTTTCGGTGTTGAACAGGGCGCGCAGGTATTCGGGTTCGTCGTTGGCCGGGGTGCTCAGTTCGTCGTCGGCGCGCCAGGCCAGCACGTCGAGGTCGGTGCCGGCCGGGGCGGGGTCCAGTGGGTGGTCGCTGTTGACCAACACCACGACCACGGGCAGGTGGATCAACAGGTCGACGGATCCACCCGGGCCGGCGGTCCCGGTGAAGACGAGTCCGCCGTCGGCCTGCACGCGGGCGCCTTTGAAGAAAGACACCGACGGCGCGACGTCCCGGATGTCCAGCCCGTGCTTGTGCACGCCCAGCAGCATCTGCGCCTGCCCGGCGGCGGTCATGCCGCACAGGGTGTCGTGGTGGCTGGAGGTGTCGGCGACGACGGTGGCCAGCACCCGGCCCTGGTCGGACAGCAGCGGATGTCCGGTGCTCAGGTACGCCTGCCATGGCACCTTCACGGTGTCGGCGGCATTGAGCCGCTCCCACGGCGCGTCGGCGCGGAAGACCAGCAGATGGGCGCACGCACCGCCGTCCGGATCGGCCAGCCGCAGCCGGGTACCGCGGCCCAGCACCTTGGTGGCGTACGAACCGGCCGGGATGACCTCGGCCCAGCGCAGTTCGGTCACGCCGGCGGGGGTGGGCGGAACCCGCAACGGCGCCGCCGCGGCCTGCGCGCGGGCGTGCGACCGCGCCCCTTCGGTGGAACTGGTACCTGCCATGTCGAGGTCCTCCTTAACTGTCAACTGAAAGTTTTCGGTGCGGGCATTCCGTGCTGGTGACGGCGTTGTTACGTCCGCATGACATTTTCTATCAAATGACAGGAAATATGGCATCTCGAGCCGCCGATGCCACAATGACCGGATGAGCAGCGATGGCCGTGGACGTCCGAGGCTCGAGCAACCCCGCAGGCCGGGACGCACGCCACGGGACGAAATCCTGGACGCCGCTGCCGAACTGTTCACCCAGCACGGCTACGCCAACACCTCCACCCGGCGGATCGCCGACGCCGTCGGTATGCGCCAGGCCTCGCTGTATCACCACTTCGCCACCAAGGACGACATCCTCGACGCGCTGCTTGCCGGCACGGTGGAGGCGCCGCTTCACTTGGCGGCCGAACTGGCCGCCGAGGGGGCTCCGGCGGCGCAGCAGCTGTACACGCTCATCGTGTCCGACGTCGCCCAACTGTGTCGCAGCACCTGGAATCTGGGCGCGCTGTATCAGCTGCCCGAGCTGCGGGTGGAGCGGTTCGCGCAGTTCCGTGGCCGGCGCGCCGAACTGCGGGAGCGCTACCGGGTGCTGGCCGCGGCCGTGATCGCCGAGTCCGCAGGCCCGGCCGACGCCGATGACCTGCCGTTCCGGTTGGTCGAATCGGCCATCAACCGCCGCACCGACGACGGCGCCTGCCCACCCGGACAACCGTGGATCAGTGCTGACGGCGCCCTTCGCACCCTGGGCTACACCGCCGACTTCGCGGCGCTGCGCGCCGCCGCCGGAAACCGACTCGCGTTACACGCCGCGACGACGACGTAATACGGTGTGCCCCATGACCGAATTCGAGACGCTGAAGTTCACTCAGTCGGGGCCCGTCGTGAGCATCGTGCTGAATCGGCCGGACGCGGCCAACGGCATGAACGACGCGATGACCCGCGACCTGTCCGTCGCGGCCGCGCTCTGCGACACCGAGGCGACCAAGGTGGTCACGCTGACCGGCGCCGGACGGTTCTTCTGCGCGGGCGGTGACCTCAAGGCGATGGCCGCGGCAGCCGACCCGGGAGTGTTCGTCAAGGGCATCGCCAACGATCTGCACCGCGCCATGTCCACCTTCGCCCGGATGGATGCCGTGCTCATCACGGCCGTCAATGGGGTGGCCGCCGGTGCCGGGTTCTCCCTCGGGGTGTCCGGGGATCTGGTGCTGGCCGCCGAATCGGCGTCGTTCACCATGGCCTACACCAAGGCCGGCCTGAGCCCGGACGGCGGCGCGTCGTATGTGCTGCCGCGCCTGGTCGGGCTGCGCCGCACCCAGGATCTGATGATCACCAACCGGGTGCTCAAGGCGCCGGAGGCGCTGACGTGGGGCCTGGTCACCGAGGTTGTCCCGGACGCCGACCTGCCCGACCGGTTGCAGGCCCTGGCCGGCCAGATCGCCGCGGGTGCGCGAGGGTCGAACTCCGCGGTGAAGAAACTGCTGCTGAACACCTACTCGGCGGGCTATGAGGCCCAGCTGGAACAGGAAGCCCGCCATATCGCCGGCAATGCCTCCTCTTCCGACGGAAAAGAAGGCATCGCGGCGTTCCTGGGCAAGCGGGCGCCCGAGTTTTCCTGACGGCTAGTAGGAGTGTTCCTCCGCGGGGAACACTCCGCTGGCCACCTCGTCGGCGTATTGCGTTGCGGCGCTGCGCAATGCGTCGCCGACCTGAGCGAACTTCTTGACGAACTTGGCGGTCTTGCCCGACGTCAGCCCGGCCATGTCCTGCCACACCAGCACCTGAGCGTCGCAGTTGGGCCCGGCGCCGATACCGACGGTGGGAATGGTCAGCTTCCCGGTGATCTGGGTGGCCAATTCGGCGGGCACCATCTCCAGGACCACCGCGATCGCGCCGGCCTCGGCCACCGCGATGGCGTCGTGGATGGTCTGGTCACCGGCATCGCCGCGGCCCTGCACCCGGTAGCCGCCGAGGCTGTTGACGCTCTGCGGGGTGAAGCCGATGTGGGCGACCACCGGGATCCCGGCCTGGGTGAGCGTGGCGATCTGCTCGGCCACCCGCTCGCCGCCCTCCAGCTTGACCGCGTGCGCGCCGGTCTCCTTCATGAAGCGGGTGGCGGTGGCCAGTGCCTGGGCCGGGCTGGTCTCATAGCTGCCGAACGGCAGATCGGCGACCACCAGCGCGTGTGTCGCACCCCGCACCACGGCGCTGACCAGCGGGATGAGTTCGTCGACGGTGACCCGCAAGGTCGTGTCATAGCCGTAGACCACGTTGGCCGCCGAATCGCCGACCAGTAGCACCGGAATGCCGGCGTCGTCGAAAATACGGGCGGTGGAGAAGTCGTAGGCGGTGAGCATGGCCCACTTGTGGCCTTCGGACTTCCACTTTTGCAGATGATGGGTGCGCACTTTCACCGGTGTTGTGCTGCCACCATAAACGGACTGCTCAGACATCATTGTCCCTCGATGTGTGTTGTCGGGTTGATCCTCGAGGCCGTTGCTCGGTCCCCGGGTCTTCTGACAGCGACCAGTCTGCCACCGACCCCGGCAAAGTTGAACGGCAGGTTAAGTGGATTTCCTCACACCGGCGTGTGGTTGCGGACCTAACATCGGCCTCATGCAAAGGCTCAGCGGTCTGGACGCCAGTTTCCTCTATCTCGAGACCGCCGCACAGCCGCTGCATGTGTGTTCGATCCTGGAACTGGACACCGGCACGGTGCCCGGCGGCTACGCCTTCGACCGGTTACGTGACGAGTTGGCGCTGCGGATCAAGGCGATGCCGGAGTTCCGGGAGAAGCTCGCCGACAGCCGGTTCAACCCCGACCACCCGGTGTGGGTGGAGGACGACGATTTCGACGTCCATCGCCATCTGCACCGGATCGGGCTGCCCGCCCCGGGAGGTCGCGCCGAACTCGCCGAGATCTGCGGGCACATCGCCTCGTTGCCGCTGGACCGCAGCCGCCCGCTGTGGGAGATGTGGGTCATCGAGAACGTCGCGGGCACCGATGCGCACGACGGCGGCCGGCTGGCGTTGATGACCAAGGTGCACCACGCCGCCGTCGACGGGGTCACCGGCGCCAACCTGATGTCCACGCTGTGCAGCACCGAACCCGACGCCGCGCCACCCGACCCGGTGCAGGGGGCGGGCAGTGCGACGGAGTTGGAGATCGCGATCAGCGGTGCGCTCAAGTACGCGACGCGCCCGCTGAAGCTGATGAACGTGCTGCCCTCGACCGTGTCCACGGTCATCGACACCGCGCGCAGGGCCACCAAGGGGCTGACGATGGCGGCCCCGTTCGCCGCACCCAAGACGGCCTTCAACGCCAATGTCACCGGGCACCGCAACATTTCGTTCGCCCAGCTCGACCTGGAGGACATCAAGAAGGTCAGGGCCCACTTCGGGGTGAAGGTCAACGATGTGGTGATGGCCCTGGTGTCCGGGGTGTTGCGGCGGTTCCTGCAGGACCGCGGCGAACTGCCGGAATCCTCCCTGGTGGCCATGATCCCGGTGTCGGTGCACGACAAATCCGACCGGCCCGGGCGCAACCAGGTGTCGGGCATGTTCTCCTCGCTGCACACCAACGTGGAAGATCCGGCCGAACGCCTGATGGCCATTTCGTCGGCGAATTCGCTTGCCAAGCAACATAGTTCGGCAATCGGGGCGACGCTGCTGCAGGACTGGTCGCAGTTCGCCGCGCCTGCGGTGTTCGGCATCGCGATGCGCGTCTACGCCCGCAGCAACCTGTCCGCGGCGGCGCCCGTGCACAACCTGGTGGTGTCCAACGTGCCCGGCCCACAGATACCGCTGTATCTGCTCGGCTGCGAAGTGAAGGCGATGTATCCGCTCGGCCCGATCTTCCACGGCTCGGGCCTGAACATCACCGTCATGTCGCTCAACGGCAAGCTCGACGTCGGCATCATCTCCTGCCCCGAACTGCTGCCCGACCTGTGGGATATGGCCGACGACTTCGCCGTGGCACTGGATGAGTTGCTCGACGCCAGTTCCCGTCCCTAGGCGCCTCACCAGCCGCGATCACCACGCATGGCAGCATGGTCAGCCATGAAGCTCACGCGCGGCGTCGTCGCGGCCGCCATGGTGCTGCTCCTGGTAGCGGGATGCAGCAAAGTCGTCGACGGGCGTGCGGTGATCTCCGCGCCCCGGCCCGGAACTCCGGTGCAGTGGTCGCCGTGCAAGGCCTCCTCGGGCGAGTCGCGGATCCCGTCTGGTGCGGAGTGCGGCTTCCTCTCGGTGCCGGTGGACTACGACAAGCCCGACGGTGACGTCGCACAGCTGGCGATGATCCGGTTCAAAGCCACCGGCACCAAGATCGGGACGCTGTTCATCAACCCCGGCGGGCCGGGGGAGTCCGGGGTGGAATCGGCGGTCTCACTGGTCGGCACCATGCCCGACACGGTGCGTCAGCAATTCGACCTGGTCGGCTTCGACCCGCGCGGGGTGGGCTCCTCCAAGCCCGCACTGTGGTGCAACTCCGATGAGGACAACGACCGGCTGCGGGCCGACCCCCAGGTCGACTACACCGAGGCCGGTGTGGCACACATCGAGGCCGAGACCAAGGACTTCGTCGGGCGATGCCGGCAGAAGATGGGCGACGACTTCCTGGAGAACGTCGGAACCGTCAGTGTGGCAAAGGATCTGGACGCCATGCGACAGGCCGTCGGCGATGACAAGCTGACCTACCTGGGCTACTCGTACGGCACCCGGATCGGGGCGGCCTACGCCGAACTGTTCGGCGACAAGGTGCGTGCGATGATCCTGGACGGTGCGGTGGACCCCAACGCCGACCCGATCGAGGCCGACATCCGCCAGGCCAAGGCGTTCCAGACGGCGTTCGACAACTACGCCGCCGACTGCGCGACGAACCCGACCTGCCCGCTGGGCACCGACCCGGCCAAGGCAGTCGACGTCTACCACTCGCTGGTCGATCCGCTGGTGGACAAGCCTGCGCCGACCAAGGATCCGCGCGGCCTGAGCTACAGCGACTCCGTCGTCGGCACCATCCTGCCGCTGTACTCGCCCAACCTGTGGCGCCATCTCACCCAGGGGCTGAGCGAACTGAAGAAGGGGCACGGCGACACCATGCTGGCGCTGGCCGACCTGTACATGGGCCGCGACGCCGACGGGCACTACAACAACTCCACCGATGTCCGGGTGGCGGTGAATTGTGTCGACGAGCCGCCCGTCACCGACCGCGCCAAGGTGGTCGACGAGGACCGCCGGGCCCGTCAGGTCGCCCCGTTCATGAGCTACGGCGAGTTCACCGGGCACGCGCCGCTGAGCACGTGCGCATTCTGGCCGGTGCCGCCGACCTCCACACAGCACCAGCTCAAGGTGTCCGGCCTGCCGCCGACCCTGGTGGTGTCCACCACCAACGACCCCGCGACGCCGTACCAGGCCGGTGTCGACCTGGCCAAGCAGCTCGGTGGCACGTTGCTGACGTACGACGGCACCCAGCACACCGTGGTGTTCCAGGGCAACAGCTGCGTGGACGACATCGCCGCGAAGTACCTCGTGGACGTGGCGGTGCCGCCGGCAGGGACACGTTGCTAGCCAAGATAACGGCCCCGTCACTGTCTGATTGCTGATCGTCACCGTCGCGGACGCTGCGGACGACCAGCTCGCTGTGCCGTGCGACCATGGGCGCCATGTGGCTGGTGGGCAGGATTTTCGCGATGCTGCTGGCCATCCCGATCGTCGCCGGCGCGCTGTGCGCACCGGCGCAGGCCGCACCCGAATCGGTCTACGGCCGGCCCGCGGTGTGGGGCAGTTGTCAGCTCCTCCTCGGCAACGGTCCGCTGATCGGCCAGGCGCTGCCGACGGCGCAGTGCGCGCAGGTGGCGGTCCCGGTCGACTGGAACGCCGTCGGTGAAAGCGCGAATCCGCAAGGGCCGCAAGCACAACTGGCGGTGATCCGGGTTCCTGCCACCGGGCCGCGGATCGGCACCCTGATGGTCAACCCCGGTGGCCCCGGCGCATCGGCGGTGGACACCGTGGCCGGGATGGCCGCCGCGCTGGACGGTACCCAGATCCGGCAGCGTTTCGACCTCGTCGGGTTCGATCCGCGGGGCGTCGGATATTCGACCCCGCAGGTGCGCTGCCGCACCGATGCCGAATTCGATGCCTACCGCCGCGATCCGATGGCCGACTACAGCGCGGCCGGGGTGGCCCATATCGAAAGCGTCTACCGGCAATTCGCCCAGTCCTGCGTGGACAAGATGGGCCGCGACTTCCTGGCCAACGTCGGCACCGCGTCGGCGGCCAGGGACATGGATGTGGTGCGGGCCGCCCTCGGCGACGAGCAGATCAATTATCTCGGCTTCTCCTACGGCACCGAACTGGGTGCCGCCTACGCCGACCGGTACCCCGAGCGCGTCCGTGCGATGGTGCTCGACGGGGCCGTCGACCCCGGCTCGGACCCGATCAACGAGAACATCAACCAGCTGGCCGGTTTCCAGGAGGCGTTCACCGACTACGCCACCGACTGCGCGCTGTCGACGGACTGCCCGCTGGGCACCGACCCCGCGCAGTTCTCCAGCCGCTACCACCAACTCGTCGACCCACTGGTGCAACGCCCCGGCAGCACCTCGGATCCGCGCGGACTGGGCTACGCCGACGCCATCACCGGTACCGCGAACGCGCTGTACACCAAGCGGTATTGGAAGTACCTCACCAGCGGGCTGCTCGGGCTGGCCCGCGGTACCGACGCCGGTGACCTGCTGACGCTGGCCGATGACTACTGGCACCGCGACGAGGCCGGCCGCTACGGCAACCAGCAGGACGCGTTCGCCGCGATCCGCTGCGTGGACGCGCCGTACCCGACGGACCCGGCGGCGTGGGCGCAGGCCGATCAGCGGGCCCGCGCGGCCGCTCCGTTCATGGAGTACGGCACCTTCACCGGCTACGCACCGCGGGACATGTGTGCGCTGTGGCCGGTGCCGGCGACCACCGTGCCGCATCAGGCGTCCCCGCTGCCGGCGGGCAGGGCGGTGGTGGTGTCCACCACCCGCGACCCGGCGACGCCGTACCAGGCCGGCGTCGACCTGGCCCGGGAGCTCGACGCCGCGCTGATCACCTTCGACGGCACCCAGCACACCGTCGTGTTCAACGGCGACGCCTGTGTGGACAGCTCGGTGGTGGACTTCCTGACCGAGATGACCCTGCCGCCGGCGGGCCTGCGCTGCTGATTCGGGTGGTTCCGCGCGAACCCGATTCGCCCGTGTAACACAGATTTAACAGCCGCTGCCTAGGCTTCGGTCATGGACCGCCAGAAGGAATTTGTGCTGCGCACGCTGGAGGAACGCGATATCCGGTTCGTGCGGCTCTGGTTCACCGACGTCCTCGGATACCTCAAATCGGTGGCGATCGCGCCCGCCGAGCTGGAAGGGGCGTTCGAAGAAGGGATCGGCTTCGACGGTTCGTCGATCGAGGGGTTCGCCCGGGTCTACGAATCGGACACCGTGGCGCGGCCCGATCCGTCCACCTTCCAGATCCTGCCGTGGACCTCCAGCGCCGGCCAGCACCACTCGGCGCGGATGTTCTGCGACATCACCATGCCCGACGGTTCGCCGTCCTGGGCGGACTCGCGGCACGTGCTGCGCCGCCAGCTGGCCAAGGCCAGTGACCTCGGATTCTCCTGCTACGTGCACCCCGAGATCGAGTTCTTCCTGCTCAAGCCGGGCGAGGACGACGGGTCGGTGCCGATCCCTGCCGACAACGGCGGCTACTTCGACCAGGCCGTGCACGACGCCGCCCCCAACTTCCGCAGGCATGCCATCGACGCGCTGGAGCAGATGGGCATCTCGGTGGAGTTCAGCCACCACGAGGGCGCGCCAGGCCAGCAGGAGATCGACCTGCGCTACGCCGACGCACTGTCGATGGCCGACAACGTGATGACCTTCCGGTACGTGGTCAAGGAGGTCGCCCTGGCCGACGGGGTGCGGGCGTCGTTCATGCCCAAACCGTTCGGCGAATACCCGGGCTCGGCCATGCACACCCACATGAGCCTGTTCGAGGGCGACACCAACGCCTTCCACAGCCCCGACGACGCGCTGCAGCTCTCCGACGTCGCCAAGTCGTTCATCGCGGGCATCCTGGAGCACGCCAGCGAGATCAGCGCCGTCACCAACCAGTGGGTGAACTCCTACAAGCGGCTGGTGCACGGCGGCGAGGCGCCGACGGCGGCGTCCTGGGGTGCGTCCAACCGGTCGGCCTTGGTGCGGGTGCCGATGTACACGCCGCGCAAGGCGTCCAGCCGTCGTATCGAGGTGCGCAGCCCCGACTCGGCATGCAACCCGTACCTGACGTTCGCGGTGCTGCTGGCCGCCGGACTGCGCGGTATCGAGAAGGGCTACGTGCTCGGGCCGCAGGCCGAGGACAACGTGTGGAGCCTGACGCCCGAGGAACGCCGGGCCATGGGTTACCGCGAGCTGCCGTCCTCGCTGGGCGTCGCGCTGGCCGAGATGGAGGGCTCCGAACTCGTCGCGGAAGCGTTGGGAGAGCACGTCTTCGACTACTTCCTGCGCAACAAGCGCACCGAGTGGGAGAACTACCGCAGCACCGTCACGCCGTTCGAGCTGAAGAACTACCTGTCGCTGTAGCCTTCCCCGTCGCTTCGCTCGCCCCAGGAAGCCCCTCCCCGTCGCTTCGCTCGCCCCAGGTAGGTTTGGGAGCGTGGCCAAACCCGCTACTTCACGACCGAGGCTGCCCAGCGTAGGACGTCTGGGGCTGGTCGAGGCGTCGGCACGTGCGGACCTGGACCGGTTGGGCTGGAACACCGACGAACACGTCGAACTGCTGTGGTCACTGTCGCGCGCGCCCGACGCGGACGCCGCACTGCGCACCGTGGTGCGGCTGGCCGATGAACTGGGCGACAACTGGGATGAACTCAAGCACGCCCTGGTCAAGGACAAGGCGCTGCGAGGCCGGCTGTTCTCGGTGCTCGGCGGGTCGATGGCCCTGGGTGATCACCTGGTGGCCCGGCCGCAGTCGTGGCATCTGCTGTCCGGGCGGCTGACCCTGCCGACGGCCGCCCAGTTGCGCAAAGAATTCGTCGCGGTGGCCGAAAGCACCACGGACACAAGGTCGGTGCAGGCGTCACTGCGCAGCCTGTACCGGGACCGGCTGCTGGTGCTGGCCGCACTCGATCTGGCTCCGACCGTCGAGAACGAACCGGTGCTGGAGTTCAGCACCGTCGGCGCGCACCTGTCGGATCTGGCCGACGCGGCACTGGCCGCCGCGCTGGCGGTCGCCACCGCGGGGGTGTGCGGGCAGGACACTCCGCCACCCCGGCTGGCCGTCATCGCGATGGGCAAATGCGGTGCGCGCGAATTGAATTACGTCAGCGATGTGGACGTGATCTTCGTGGCCGAAGCGGCCGACGCCATCACCACCCGGGTAGCCGGGGAGATGATGCGCTTTGCCGGTGACACCTTCTTCGAAGTGGACGCCGCGCTGCGTCCCGAGGGCAAGCGCGGGCAGCTGGTGCGCACCCTGGAGTCGCATGTGGCCTATTACGAGCGGTGGGCCAAGACCTGGGAATTCCAGGCTCTGCTCAAGGCGCGGGCCGCCGTCGGCGATGCCGAGCTCGGCGCGCAGTACATCGACACGCTGATGCCGATGGTCTGGACCGCCTGCGAGCGGGAGGATTTCGTCGCCGATGTGCAGGCGATGCGGCGCCGGGTGGAGGAGCTGGTGCCCGCGGGGGTGCGCTCGCGCGAACTCAAGCTCGGCACCGGTGGCCTGCGCGACGTCGAGTTCGCGGTGCAGTTGCTGCAGCTGGTGCACGGCCGCAAGGACGACTCGCTACACGTGGCGTCCACCGTCGACGCACTGGCCGCGCTCGGAGCCGGCGGTTATGTCGGCCGTGACGACGCCGCCAACATGACCGCCTCCTACGAGTTCCTGCGGTTGCTCGAGCACCGGTTGCAGCTGCAACGGCTCAAGCGCACCCACATGCTGCCCGAGGACGGCGACGAGGAGGCGATGCGCTGGCTGGCGCGGGCCGCGCACATCCGCCCGGACGGCCGCCACGACGCGGCAGGCGTGCTGCGCGAGGAACTCAAACGTCAGAGCATGCGGGTGTCGCGCCTGCACGCCAAGCTGTTCTATCAGCCGCTGCTGGAAACGATGGGCGGACAGGGCTTCGACGGGATGAGCACCGAGGCGGCCGAACGTCAGCTCGCCGCGCTCGGTTACGAAGGGCCGCAGAGCGCGCTGACCCACCTCGCGGCGCTCACCAGTGAGAACGGCCGTCGCGGCCAGGTGCAGAAAGTTCTGCTGCCGACCCTGCTGGACTGGCTCTCGGACACCCCGGACCCGGATGCCGGTCTGCTGTTCTACCGCCGGATCAGCGAGGAACTCGGCGATCTGCGCTGGTATCTGTCCACGTTGCGCGACGAGGGCGCGGTGGCCAAGCGCCTGATGCGTGTGCTGGGCACCTCGGCGTATGTCCCCGACCTTTTGCTCCGCGCGCCGGAAGTCATTCAGCTCTACGCCGACGGCCCGCAGGGACCCAAGCTGCTCGAAGTGGACCCGGACGGGGTGGCCCGCTCACTGGTGGCGTCGGCCGCCCGCCATGCCGATCCGGCACGCGCCATCGCCGCGGCCCGCACACTACGCCGCCGCGAACTGGCCAGGGTGGCCTCGGCCGACCTGCTCGGCATGCTCCAAGTGACCGACGTGTGCCATGCGCTCAGCTCGATCTGGGTGGCGGTGCTGCAGTGTGCGCTGGACGCGGTGATCCGGGATCGGTCCCCGGCCGAGGGGCCGAAGGCGCGGATCGCGGTGATCGGGATGGGCCGGCTCGGCGGTGGGGAACTGGGCTACGGCTCCGATGCCGATGTGATGTTCGTGTGCGAGCCGATCGGCGACACCGACGAGTCCGCCGCGGTGCGCTGGTCTGTCGGGGTGGCCGAGCAGGTGCGCACCCTGCTGGGGATGCCGAGTTCGGACCCGCCGCTGGAGGTGGACGCTGGGCTGCGCCCCGAAGGCCGCAATGGCTCACTGGTGCGCACACTTTCGTCATACGAGGCGTACTACGCGCAGTGGGCCCAGCCGTGGGAGACCCAAGCCCTGCTCCGGGCGAACAAAGTGGCGGGCGACCAGGACCTGGGTGAGCGCTTCTTGCGGATGATCGACAAGACGCGGTATCCGGAAGGCGGCATCTCACCGGAGACGGTGCAGGAGATCCGGCGGATCAAGGCCCGCGTGGACGCCGAGCGGTTGCCGCGCGGAGCCGACCCGAACACCCACACCAAACTGGGCCGCGGCGGCCTGGCCGATATCGAGTGGACGGTGCAGCTGCTGCAGTTGCGCTTCGCCCACCGCATCCAGGCCCTGCACAACACCTCGACCCTGCAGACGCTGGACGCGATCGGGGCCGCCGAGCTGATCGCCGAAGGCGATGTCGATCAGCTGCGTCAGGCCTGGCTGACGGCCACCCGGGCGCGCAACGCGTTGGTGCTGGTGCGCGGCAAGCCGACCGATCAACTGCCCGGGCCGGGCCGTCAGCTCAACGCCGTCGCCGTGGCCGCCGGCTGGGACAGCGGTGACGGCAGCGAGTTCCTGGACAACTACCTGCGCGTCACCCGGCGGGCGAAGATGGTGGTGCACAAGGTGTTCGGGGACTAGAGCGTCAGCACGTGTCGCCGGTGCTGCCGCCGTAGGTGGCGATCTTGTATTCCGTGGCGGCCAGCGACAAGGTGAGCTCGCGGATCTGGCGGCGGATGGTGTCGCGATGTTCGAGCAGCATGTCGAGTCGTTCGGGGACGGTCTGTTCGCCGCTGTCGACCAGCGAGATGTAGTGCTGCAAATCGCGGATAGCCATGCCGGACAACCGCATCCGGGTCAGAAAAACCAGACGGCGCACCGCTTCGGGGTGGTAACTGCGGTGCCCACTGCGGTCACGGTCCACTTCGACCAGCCCGGCCCGTTCGTAGTAACGCAGGGTGTGCGCGGAGACATCCAGCAGATCGGCCACTTCGGCGATGGTCATCGGTTCGCGGACGTCGCTGGTGTCGGCGAGCCGATGGATGACCTCGATCGACATGGGGCCGTCGGCCTCGCCCAGCGCCGCCAGCGCCCGGCCCATCAGGTCGTCGGTGGACATACCCGATCCTAGATCGGTCGCGCCGATGCGGCGGCATCGGAGTAATCGGCGCTGCGGCCCAGTTCGGCCCACCTGCCGACCTCGTCCAGACCACGCTGGTATGCGGCGGTGAGCCGCTGGACGGCCTCGGCGCCCAGCGGCAGCCGCAGGGGCACCTCCTCGGAATGGGCCAAGGCGACGATGATCTGGGCGGCCTTGGCAGGGTCGCCTTCCTGGCGGCCGTCCGTACCGGCCATGTCGGCGCGCACGTCGGCCAGGATGTCGCGGTAGGTCGGGGAGGTGGCGGTGAAGTCGAGTACGTCGGGGGCATTGAACGCGGTGCGGAACCGGCTGGGCTCGACCAGCATCACCCGGATCCCGAACGGCGCCACCTCGCCGGCCAACGCTTCCGACCAGCCTTCCAGTGCGAACTTCGACGCGGAGTAGGTCGACACACCTGGGAAAGACATCCGACCGCCCTGACTGCTCATCTGCACGATCGTTCCGCCGCCTTGGGCACGCATGATCGGCAACGTCGCGCGCACCAGGGCAGCGGGACCGAACAGGTGCAGGTCCATCAAGTCGCGTAGCTGCGCATCGGTGACTTCCTCGGCCGCACCGACAATGGCACGGCCGGCGTTGTTCACCAGGACGTCCAGGCGGCCGTAGCGGTCGACCGCGGCCTGGATCAGGCCTGCGCCGGCGCAGGTATCGCGGGCGTCGAACGCAACGGTGGTGACGCGGTCGCCGAAGGTGGTGTTCAGGTCGGCCATGCTGCGCGGATTGCGGACCGCGGCCACGACGTGATCGCCGCAGGCAAGGGCGGCCTCGGCCATGGCCCGCCCGAATCCCTTCGAAGCGCCGGTGATGATCCAGGTCTGTGGTGTTGTCGTCATGGCCGCGACGTTAGGAGTTCGAGCGCGCTCGAACGCAAATGCGGCGGGTGTCAGAGCGCCGCGGTGGTCGTCACGCCGACCGCATCGAATGCCGATTTCACCACCACGATCTGCTGGTCGGTGAATCCGTTGGCGCGGGCACTGGCGATCACTGCGAACCGTGCGTCGACCATGGTCGCGGTCGAGGGCAGCCGGTACAGCGAGTCGTAGAACACCCTGGCCCACTGCTCACCGGAGATCTCGTCGGCGGTCGCGGTCATCATCTTGTACGCGGCGAAGGACATGATGCCGCTGTTGGAGTGCACATATCCGAAGTCGTCGGTGCTGCAGCCGCAACTCTGCAGATACCGGACGGTGTAGAGCTCGCGCTGACCGTACTGCGAGGGATCGGCCATGTTGCGATACGGATTGCCCGCCGCGTCCTCGGCGAAAAGCCAACGCGCCGAGCCGGTCTTGTTCTCGATGAGCGAACCCATGATGTCGGCGTATGCCTCGTTCAGCGCCCCGGATTCGCCGACGTAGGCCAGTCCCGACACATACTGGACGACGGCGTGGGTGTACTCGTGGCCCACCAGATCCAATGCGGCCTGGGTGTTTCCGGAGTCGCCGAACACCAGTTCGTGACCGTCCCAGGCGGCGTTGCGCCAGCCGGCCGCCGATGATCCGCTGGGGTTGTAGTCGATGGACAGCACGATCGGGGCACCGGCGTCGTCGAAGGAATGCCGGCCCAGGATCGTCGTGTAGTAGTCGTACACCCGCGCCGCATTCGCCTGCGCGGACACCGCGGCCGTGGACCAACTGCCCGTGTAGGCGATCGAACTGCCGGGAATCAGCGGCAGCCCGCTCCACCCGGTGCTGACGTAATTGGTCAGGTAGGTGGTGATGTTGCGCGACACATCGGTGAGAACGACTGTGCTACCGGTGTTTCCGGCGCTGACGGTGCGGATGGCGCCGAGCAGATCCTTGCCCGAGGACGCCACCGGGGTGGAGGCGTACTGGGCACTGGCGAACTCGGAGAAGATGGTGCCCGCATCGGTGCCGTTGGCGTAGATCTGGTACGTGGTGCCCACCGTCGGGTAGACGCTGTCCGGTTTCGACGTCGCCACCACCTGCCACGCCAGCCGCGGTGGATACGACGTCGTGAAATTGTTGCTCGGATTCTCGTCATAGATGACCAGTGCGGTGTCGTAGGTCATCGACGCGAAGAACGCATCCTTGACCGCGGTGCTGGGGGTGCCGCCGAGCCCGCCCAGCAGGTCGGCCTGTACCAGGGCGATCGCCTTGGCCGCGGTGTCGACACTTGCCGCCGGGGTGGTGTTGACGCCGGCCAGTTCCGGATCGTAATTGCTGAACACCCCGGTGACCCGGCCGGTGTCGTCGGTGGACAGCACCACCTCGCTGCCCAGCACGTCCAGCCCGTTCTTGGTCAGGCGGAGCCGGTAGAAGCTCTCCCCGGTGTAGCCGACGGTGCCGGTGGTGATGTGGTCGGCCGTGGCAAAGCCGGCCGGTGCGCCCAGCAGGGCGGCGATGTGATTGAGCGCGGCAGCGGCCGACGCGGCGTCGGTGACGGTGGCGGTGCTGAACGTGCCGTCGATGTTGCGCACGATGGTGCCTGCCGCGTTCATGCCGATATCGACATTGCCGTTGGCGGCAAGGGCTTTCAGTTCAGCGAGAGTGAGCGTGCCGTCGGCATCGGGATGCAGCGCGGTGACCGGCACGGTGACATCGATCGCCGTGGCGTCCTGACCGTCGGAGGCGGCGACGGTGAAGGTGAGCGTGGCCGCTGCCGGGGTGAACCAGGCGTCGTAGCGCGCCGCGTTGGACGGGGTGAACGTGTATGTCCCGTTGCTGTTGAGGATCACCGAGCCGACGGTGCTGGGCACGGCGGCGTCCAGCAGATAGCTCAGCGAGCCGGCATCGGTGGCGACGATCTGACCGGTGACCACCCCGGTCGAGCCGTTCACATTGGCCGTGTACGGCGTGGCCCCGGGTACCGGCAAGGTGTTGCCCGCCGTCGATCCGGTGACGCCGACATTCACCGTGACGCTGGTGGCGCCGCGGTGACCGTCGCTGACGGTGACGATGAACGAGTCGGTGCTCGTTCCCTGGGTCCGGGCGCTGTCGGTGGGGGTGTAGCTGAAGGTGCCGTCGGCGTTGAACTGCACGGTGCCCTTGGCGGCGGCGGTCGCGGTGTACACCAGGGTGTCGCCATCGGTATTGGCGACGGTGACCAGGCCCGTCACCCGCCCGGTGCCGTGCGTGCTGGTGGTCAGTGCGCTGACGGTGGCGTTGGTGGGCGCGGCATTCAGCGGGGTGATCGCCACCGTGATCGAGTTGGCGACGACGCCGCCATGGCCGTCGTCGACTGTCACGGTGAATGTGTCGGTGGCCGCGGACGGGTCACCGGTGGCCGCCGCGTGCCGGGCGGTGACGGTGGGGGTGTAGCTGAACCTGCCGTCGCCGCCGACGACAACGGTGCCCTTAATTGCGGCGTAGGTGCCGTCGTAGACGATCTTGTCCTTGTTGGCGTCGGTCGCGGTCACCGATCCGGTGACGACGCCGGACGTATTCGTCGTCAGGGCAGACACTTTCACCGTCGGGGTGGTGTTGCCCGGCACGATGGTGACGGTGACGGTCTGGGTCACGATGCCGCGGCGGCCGTCGTCGGCGGTGAAGGTGAAGCGGTCGGTCAGGTCGGTGGTGCGGGCACTGGTGGAGGCTGCGATGTGCCGGGCGGTGGCGGTGGGGGTGTAGGTGTAGGTGCCGTCGGCGGCGAAGGTCACCTTGCCCTTGGTGGGCGCGGTGAGCACCGTGATCTTCAGTGGGTCGGCATCGGCGTCGGCGACACCGAAGGAACCCGTGCTGATGCCGGTGCTGGTGTTGCCGGTGTCGGTCGGTGCGCTGAGCACCGGTGTGGCATTGGTGGGTACCAGCGACACCACGCGCAGCGCCGACGTGTCGGTGACGTACAGCTGCATACCGTCGGTGCTCGCGGCCATGCCGCGTGCGGTGCTGCCGGTGTCCAGCGAGGTGAGGGCGGTGTTGGTGGTGGTGTCGAATGCCGTCAACAGGCCGTCGGTGGCGACGACCACCAGCAGTGAACCGTCCTTGTTGACGAGGCCCGACTGGACGGGGCCGGTGACGGCGAGGCTGCCGACGGCGGTGTAGCCGGTGGTTTCCAGAACGGTGACGGTGCTGGCGTCGGTGGCGATGTACACCTTGGTGCTGTTGCGGCTGGTGGCCAGCACCTTGGCCGAGGTCCCGACGGCGGCAAGGAGTTTGGCGGTATTGGACGACCAGCTCGAGGAGACCACGGCGACCCCGGCTGCGGTGGTCGCGTACACCTTCTTTCCGTCGGGGCTGACGGCGAACGACGTGGTGCCTTCGGTGTTGTTCATCCAGGCGATGTTCTTGCCCGTCGATGCATTGAGCTTCAGTGCCCGGCCGGTGGCGTTGCCGACGTACAGCGTGCCGCCGGATGGGCTGATCGCCAGGGCGGTCGGCGTGAAGGCGAGGGCGATCTGCTTTTTGACGGTGTTGGTCGCCGTGTCGATGACCGAGATGGTGTTGTTCCCGCTGTTGGCGACGTAGGCCAGCTTGCCGTCGGCTTTGACGACCACGGCCGTGGGGGTGCTGCCGGTGGCGATCGTGGTGACCACGGTGCCGTCGAGGGTGTTGATGACCGTCACGGAGCCGGTATCGGAATTGGCAACGTAGGCACGGGTATTGCTGGCGGCCACCGCGTAGGTCTGGTCCGCGGTGGGCACCGGACTCAACAGCTGCACCGGCGTCGGACTGATCGGAACCGCCACCGCGGTACTCACTTTGGCGGTGACGCCGTCGTATACCGACACGGTGAATTGGGCGTCGGCGACCGAGGACACCCCGGCCTGGACGCGTTGTGCCGCGGTGGGGGTGTAGGTGAAGGCGCCGGTCTTGCTGACGGTCACGGTGCCCAGTGCCGGTGGAGTGACCAGTGCGTAGCTGAGCGCCTTGCCTTCTGGGTCATTCGCCACGACCTGGCCGGTGACGGCGCCGGTGGTGGGATTCGGATCACCGAGCGTGGGTGTGCCGACCACCGGCTGCTGGTTGGGCACCGTGGCGGTCGCGGTGGTGACGCTCAGCGCGCTCATCGTCTGCGTCTCGGTGACGCGGGCAGTGGTGTCGGACAGCCCGAGCTGGCGCCGGGCCGCGGCCAGCAACACCCACAGCCCGGGGAACTCCAGGTGCGGAGTCGATCCGCTGCCCAGGAACGGTGCCGCCAGGGCGGTCAGGAAGGACTTGACGGCCGTGATCAGTGGCGGCGTGGTGGGCGTGGGAACAGCCTGCTGGACAATCGAACTCGCCGTGGCGGTGCGCAGCGCACCGGTCATGGCGGGGGCCGCGCTGGCCGTCACCGGGGCGGACGGCGCCGTGGCGGCGGTTTTCGCGGCGGGTTGATCGGCGGTGGCCGCGGGCTGCGCCGGGGCGGTCGCGGTGGGTTTCTTGTTGGCGGCGGCGGTCGCGGTGGCGGCGTGCCGTGGGGTGGCTTTGCGCGACTTCTTGGTGGTGGGCTTGTCAGTGGGCTTGGTCAGACT
This sequence comes from Mycobacterium sp. BMJ-28, assembly GCF_054404835.1. Classification (NCBI taxonomy): domain Bacteria; kingdom Bacillati; phylum Actinomycetota; class Actinomycetes; order Mycobacteriales; family Mycobacteriaceae; genus Mycobacterium; species Mycobacterium sp. BMJ-28. The sequence continues at coordinate 2,491,664 of NZ_CM136783.1, forward strand.
GACGGTCGGACTCGCGGCCGGGCTCGCGGCCGTCGCGGCGGGGGTGCTCTCGGTTGCCGGTCCGGGGTCGGTGGCCGTCGTCTTGGCTTCGGTCTGGGTCGCGGCGCCGTCGGCGCTGGGTGCGGTATCGGGCTCGGCCCAGGCCACCGCGGGAGCCCCGGTGACGGCCGCGCCGATGCCCAGCGCCACCGCGAGCGCACCCACCCGGCCGACATATCTGGCGCTGCCGAACGTGCTCATCTACTGACGTCTCCGTCCGGCCGTACCCGCTGTGGTCACGCTGAGAATAGCCGGTGGATGATGCGCCCGGAGTGGGTAGCGCGGTAATCGATTTCGGGATTGCGGACGCCTGGTCGAAGGATTGGTTAGGCAGGCTGATAGAACCAGTGGATGAGCGTTCCGTTCGAGGTGATCAGTGCCGATGAGCACGACCGGCTGCAAGAGCTGTACGGACCGCTGACCGCGGCGGTGCGCCGACTCGTCGATGCGGGCATCCGCACCGGGGTCGACGACGACACGATCCGGGCGGCGGCATCGACCATCGAGGCCGTCGCCGAGACGCTGGAACAGCGCCGGCACGACGGGCCGCGCACCTTGCGGCACGCGGTCACCGGCCGCCCGGTGGCGTGGGCCGACCCGGCGATCGGACTGCGCAATGCCATCGCTCCGCCGCTGTCGATCCACCACACCGACACCGGCCGGTGCGCGACGGAGTTCACGCTCGGCGCCGCCTACGAGGGCCCGCCGAATCGGGTGCACGGCGGGATCTGCGCGCTGGTGCTCGACCACCTGCTCGGCGAGGCCGCCAGTGAGGGACTGGTCAAGCCGCGGTTCACCGGCACCCTGACCCTGAGATACCTGCGCGGCACCCCGCTCGGCCCGCTGCGTGCCGAAGCCTGGATCGACCGCATCGAGGGGGTCAAAGCCTTTGCGCGGGGCCAGATCCTGGACGCCGAGGGGGTCACGGTGGAGGCCGAAGGCATCTTCGTGACGCCGGCCTGGGCCCGGGAAGCCGGCTGAGGGTCAGCTCCGGCGCTTGCGGACGGCGTCCACGGCGAGCGACCCGCCGCCGAGGAACACCAGCAGGAAGAAGCCGAAGCAGTTGAGGACGGCGAGCTCGCCACCGTTCTCGATGGGCCACAGCCCCGTCGGCTGATGCTGGGTGAAGTAGGCGAACGCCATCTCGCCGGAGGCGACGAAGGCGGCCGCGCGAGTGAACAGCCCCGCGATCAGCAGCAGACCGAGCACCAATTCGAGGACACCGGCGTACCAGAACGGCCAGGTCCCGACGGGGACCGCGCCACCGGCACCGGCCGCGATGGGCCAAGCGAACAGCTTCGACGTGCCGTGAATGGTGAGCAGCAGGCCGAAGACGATCCGGAAGACAGAAAGCACGGTCGGAGCGAAGGCAGTCAGTTTGAGTTCGATCTGGGTGGATGACATGCCGACCATAATAGGACTACGGTCCGTTTCGCTCTACGGCTGGGGTGTGCGGCTGCGCCACGCGTCGAGCGAGTACCGCCCGCCGCCGGTGAACACCAGCAGGAAGAAGACGAAACAGAAGGCGATCGAGGGCAGGCCGCCGTTGCCGCCGTACTGGGGATCGACGATCGGCCAGAGCCCCAGCGGCTGGTGCTGCCAGAAATAGGCGACGGCCATCGCGCCGGAGCAGATGAAGGCCGCGATCCGGGTGAACAGTCCGGTCATGATGAGCAGCCCGCCGACGAACTCGATGAGACCGGCGTACCAGCCCGGCCAGGTCCCGGCCGGGACCGCCATCGCGATGGGCCAGTCGAAGAGAATGGACGTGCCGAACAGTGTGAACAGGAAACCGAACACGGCGCGGACCAGGCTCAGCACCGTCGGCGTCAATGCTTCCAAGCGGGTATTCAGGCTATTCATAGGTGAGACCCTACTGGCGCACCGAGCGTGAGGTAGCCCAGGTTTGACGGCACATTCCGGGGTCGCTCCGGCGGGTGATGTCGGGGTGGGATGGCAGCATCGGTGAGCGTGACTTCGATGGAGCGGCCGATGCCGCCAATGAACGCCGATGAGCGCACGACGCTGGAGGGCTGGCTGGACTTCTATCGGGTGACGTTGGCGTTGAAGTGCGAGGGACTCGACGAGGAACAGTTGCGGGTTGCCTCGGCGCCGCCGTCGAGCTTGACGTTGCTCGGGCTGGTACAGCACGCGGCGGAGGTGGAACGGAATTGGTTTCGTCGGGTGCTTGCCGGGGAGGTGGCGCCACCGATTTTCGGGTCTCGGGATCAACCTGAAGGTCACGACGGGGGGTTCGAGGTATCGGCACAGTCGTCGTACGGTGCGGCAGCGCGAATCTGGCAGGACGAGATCCTGGCTGCGCGCGCGAATTGCGCTGCCCGTGGGCTTGATGACACCAGCGAGTTCATGGGCAGCGAGGTGAGTCTGCGCTGGATTTACACCCACATGATCGCCGAGTACGCCCGTCATTGCGGGCATGCCGACCTGATCCGTGAACGTGTGGACGGGACGGCGGGAGTCTGACGCCGCGTGCCCAGACGCAGACGAGTCCACCCGTTCGGCAAGCGCTGTGATCGCCGAGCGGATGGACTCGTTGGGTACTGCGGACGGTTTGCCCTCTGACCCGCTTATCCGCAGGTCAGGGGGCTAGCCCAGTTACACGTCGTAGTAGAGCGAGAACTCGTACGGGTGCGGACGGATCTGCACCGGCAGGATCTCGTTCTCCCGCTTGTACGAGATGTAGGTCTCGATCAGGTCCTCGGTGAACACGCCGCCCTCGGTGAGGTAGTCGTGATCCTGCTCGAGCTTGTCGATCACCGCAGCCAGCGAGGTGGGCGCCTGCGGGATGTTGGCGGCCTCGTCTGGCGGCAGCTCGTAGAGGTCCTTGTCGACCGGGGCCTGCGGCTCGATCTTCTTCTTGATGCCGTCGATGCCGGCCATCAGCATCGCCGAGAACGCCAGGTACGGGTTACCCGAGCTGTCCGGGCAACGGAACTCCAGGCGCTTGGCCTTCGGGTTGTTGCCGGTGATCGGGATACGCACGCAGGCCGAGCGGTTGCGCTGGCTGTACACCAGGTTGATCGGGGCCTCGTAGCCCGGCACCAGACGCTTGTACGAGTTCGTCGTCGGGTTGGTGAACGCCAGCAGCGACGGCGCGTGGTGCAGGATGCCGCCGATGTAGTGGCGGGCGATATCGGACAGGCCCGCGTAGCCGGACTCGTCGTGGAACAGCGGCTTGCCGTCCTTCCACAACGACTGGTGGGCGTGCATGCCGGAACCGTTGTCACCGAACAGCGGCTTGGGCATGAAGGTGACGGTCTTGCCCGCGGCCCAGGCGGTGTTCTTGATGATGTACTTGAACAGCAGCACATCGTCGGCCGCGGCCAGCAGGGTGTTGAACTTGTAGTTGATCTCGGCCTGACCGGCGGTGCCCACCTCGTGGTGGCCGCGCTCCAGCGTGAAGCCGGCGTTCTGCAGGTTGGTGGCCATCTCGTCGCGCAGATCCACATAGTGGTCGTACGGCGCGACGGGGAAGTAGCCGCCCTTGGGGCGGACCTTGTAGCCGAGGTTGGGGGATCCGTCGTTCTCGAAGGGCTCACCGGTGTTCCACCAGCCCGACTCGGAGTCGACCTCGTAGAAGGTGCCGTTGATCTTGGAGTCGAAGGACACCGAGTCGAAGATGTAGAACTCGGCCTCGGCGCCGAAGTACGCCGTGTCGGCGATGCCCGTGCTGGCCAGGTAGTTCTCGGCCTTGCGCGCGACGTTACGCGGATCGCGGGAGTAGGCCTCGCGGGTGAACGGGTCGTGCACGAAGAACTGCAGGTTGAGCGTCTTGGCCTTGCGGAAAGGATCGATGCGGGCGGTGTCGGGATCCGGCAGCAGCATCATGTCGGACTCGTGGATCGACTGGAAACCGCGGACCGACGATCCGTCGAACGCCAAACCGTCCTCGAACACGCTCTCGTCGAAGGCCGAAGCCGGGATCGAGAAGTGCTGGACAACCCCAGGCAGATCGCAGAACCGGATGTCGACGTACTCGACGTTCTCATCCTTGATCAGCTTGAAGAGGTCGTCCGATGTCTTTTCTGCCACTGAAAAATCTCCTTTGACTCGTTACCCGCCGGTGACGCTAGGGATTCGATGTTGCACCGCGGTCAACCATATGTTGCGCCGAAGTTACGCAATCGACCGCGCTCTATGCTGAGCGCATGGCCCGCGAAATCGCGTCCTGGCTGTCCGGACCGGAACCAGGCTATGAATCCGGCGACTATCCCGGGCAACGGCTCGGCATGCCGGAGCACGGGTCGGGATCCATCGCCCGGTTCGGCAGGCGGTCCGCCGCGCTGCTGATCGACTGGCTGATCGGCTACGGCCTGGCCGCCCTCGCCATGACCTTCGGCTGGATCTCGATGAACTCGCTGTCGACGGCGGTGCTCGGGGTGTGGTTCGTGCTCGGCGTGCTGTCGGTGCGGCTGTTCGGTTTCACCCCGGGGCAGCTGGCGCTGGGGTTGATGGTGGTGCCGGCCGACAATCGTCAGCACGTCGGCCTGGGCCGCGCCGTGGGCCGGGGCCTGTTCATCGCGCTGGTGGTCCCGCCGCTGTTCACCGATTCCGATCTGCGCGGGCTGCAGGACAGGGCGACGGCCACCGCGGTGGTGCGGCGATGAGCGCTTGCGCGAAGAGCAGATTGCCGCGATGAGCGCTTGCGCGAAGAGCAGATTGCCGCGATGAGCGCTATTTCCGGCGAACCGTCCGCTGCATGCCCTTCATCTTCCCGGCGTTGGGCAGCGGACCCTTCGGCATAGCGGCCGGACCGACCTTGCTGCCAAGGGCGACCAGCTTGGACTCCAGCGAGTCCATCTGCTTGACGGTGATGTTGGCGGGCAGCTTCATCAGATGCCGTTCCAGCTTGGACAGCGGAATCTCGCCGTCCCCGTTGCCGACCACGATGTCGTAGATCGGCACCTCGCCGACCAGGCGGGCGGTGCGTTTCTTCTCCTGAGCCAGCAGCGGTTTCACCCGGGTCGGCGAGCCCTCACCGACGAAGATGACGCCGGGACGGCCGATCACCCGGTGCACGGCGTCGAAGTTCCCGGTCGCGGCCACGCCGGGGGTGACCCGCCACTTGCCGCGCATGTTGTCCAGCGCCCAGGCCGCCGCGCCGGTCTGGCCCTCGGCCTTGCGATACACGGATTTCTGCGCGCGGCGCCCGAAGATGATGAACGCCACCAGCGCGCCGAGCACGATCCCCAGCGGGATCAGCATGTAGGCGGTGAAACCGCCGGCGAACAGGCCCAGCGCCACCGAGGCCGCCACGATCAGGACGAACGCGCCGACCATGTACGGCAGCAGCCGCTTGTCCTCTTTGCGCTGCATCTGGAACGCCTGCCACAGCTGACCGCGACGTTGCTTGGACGCAGCCTTACGGGCAGCCTTGGCCTCGGCCTTCGCGGCCTTGTCGGCGGCGGGGTTACGTGATTTCGCCATAGAGGTGAGGATACGGCTCAGGACACCGGCGGGCGCACGCGCGCCGCCTGCTGATAGAGCCGGCCGGCCCGATACGAGGACCGGACCAGTGGTCCGGCCAGGACGCCGGCGAAGCCAAGGCCCTCGGCGAAGGTCGACAGTTCGACGAATTCGTCGGGGTGCACCCAGCGGTCCACCGGGTGGTGCCGGGGCGAGGGGCGCAGGTACTGGGTGATGGTGACGATGTCGCACCCGGCCCCGTGCAGATCGGCCAACGCGGTACGCACCTCGTCGGTGGTCTCACCCATGCCGAGGATCAGGTTGCTCTTGGTCACCAGGCCGAAGTTGCGGGCGGCGGTGATGACGTCGAGGCTGCGCTGGTAGCGGAACGCGGGCCGGATCCGCTTGAAGATCCGCGGCACCGTTTCGACGTTGTGCGCGAACACTTCCGGACGGGACTCGAAGACCTCTTCGAGTTGTTCCGGGACGGCGTTGAAGTCCGGCGCCAGCAGCTCGACGCCGGTGTTCGGGTTCAGCGCGTGGATCTGGCGGACCGTCTCGGCGTAGAGCCAGGCGCCACCGTCGGGCAGGTCGTCGCGCGCCACCCCGGTGACCGTGGAGTACCGCAGCCCCATCGCCTGCACGCTCTCGGCCACCCGGCGTGGTTCGTCGCGGTCCAGTTCGGCGGGCTTACCGGTGTCGATCTGGCAGAAGTCGCAGCGCCGGGTGCACTGCTCGCCGCCGATGAGGAAGGTGGCCTCGCGGTCCTCCCAGCATTCGTAGATGTTGGGGCAGCCGGCTTCCTCGCACACCGTGTGCAATCCCTCACGGCGGACCAGGCTCTTCAGTTCGGTGTATTCCGGGCCGGTGCGCAGCCGGGTCTTGATCCACGGCGGTTTGCGCTCGATCGGTGTCTCGGCGTTGCGCACCTCGAGTCGAAGCAACTTCCGGCCTTCAGGAGCAATACTCACGCGCTCAATGCTACGTCCAGCTGCCCGTCCAGCGCGGCGGCGACGGCGTCGCTGACGGCCCCGGTGACATCGTTCACAGCCACCCGGCGGCCGAGCTCTGCCGTCAGCGAAGTGACGCCGGCATCGGCGATACCGCAGGGGATGATGCCGCCGAACGCGCCGAGGTCGCAGTCGCAGTTCAGCGCGAACCCGTGCAGGGTCACCGCGCGGGCCACCCGGATGCCGATGGCGCCGACCTTGCGGGCGGGGGCGCCGGGCACCCAGACCCCAGACCGTCCGTCCACCCGTCCGGTCCGGACGCCGAGGCCGGCGCATACCGTGATGAGCGCTTCCTCAAGGCGGCGAACGAAATTCACCACATCCAGCGGTTCGGTCAGCCCGATGATCGGATAACCGACCAGCTGGCCCGGCCCGTGCCAGGTGATCTTGCCGCCGCGATCGGTGTCGATCACCGGGGTTCCGTCAGTGGGACGCTCCTGCGGCAGCGTCCGCTTGCCTGCGGTGTAGACGGCAGGGTGTTCCAGCAGCAACAGGGTGTCGGGTCCACCGGCGACGCGAGCGTCGGCGATCTCGCGCTGCAACGCCCACGCGTCGGCGTAGTCGACGGTGCCCAGCAGCCGGACCTCAAGGGGGGCGGTCGACGACCGGATGGAGGTCATGCAGCCAAGCTACCCGGCCGGGGCGGCGCTGGTCGCGTAGGCCAGCGCCTCGCCGACGGTGTTGTGGTGAAACACGAAACCCGCCCGTTCCAGCGCGGCCGGGATGGCGCGCTGCCCGAACAGCAGGCCCTCGTCGGCGAACTCGCCGAGCACCGCGCGCAGCGCGAAGCCCGGCACGATCATCGGCGTGGGCCGGTTGAGTGCGCGGCCCAGTGCCGTCGTGAACGCCCCGTTGGTGACCGGCGCAGGCCCGGTGAAGTTGACCGGCCCGGACAACTCGTCATGCCCGATGGCGAACAGCAGCGCGCGGACCTGGTCTTCCAGGGTGATCCAGGGAAAGTACTGGCGGCCGTTGCCGAGCCGGGCACCCAGGCCCAGGCCGAACAGCGGCCGCAGGCGGCCCAGCGCGCCACCGGAGGGTGCCAGCACCAGGCCGGTGCGGGCCAGCACCACCCGGGTCCCGCTCTCGGCGGCGGGCTCGGTGGCCGCTTCCCAGTCCGCGCACAACTGGGCCAGGAAACCCTGTCCCTGCGGCGCGGTCTCGTCGGCGACCTTGTTGCGGGTGTCGCCGTAGAAACCCACCGCGCTCGCATTGACCAGAACGGGCACGGCGGCGTCGGCGGCGGCCCCGGCGAGCACCTCGGTGGGACCGATCCGGCTGTCGCGCAGGCTCTGTTTGAACGAACCGGACCAGCGCCGCGAGCCGACGTTGACACCGCAGAGGTTCACCACGGCGTCCACCCCGGCCAGGGCGTCGACGTCGAAGTCGCCGGTGGCCGGATTCCAGAACAGCTCGTCGGCGTTACCGGGCGCCCGCCGCACGATCCGGATGACCCGATGATCGGTGGCGCGCAACGCCGTGATCAGTGCGGACCCGATCAGCCCCGATGACCCGGCGATCGCGATCACGCCGGGTGCCTGGAACGGCATTACAACCCCAGGTCGGCCTCGAACGCACCTTCTTCGAGCCGCCGCTTGATGGTGGTGAGGAAACGGCCGGCGTCGGCACCGTCGATGAGGCGATGGTCATAGGTCAGTGGCAGGTACGCGACGGAGCGCACACCGATCGACTCGTTGCCGTTCTCGTCGACCACAACGCGCGGGCGCTTGACGATGGCCCCGGTGCCCAGCATCGCCGCCTGCGGCGGTACCAGGATCGGGGTGTCGAACAGGGCGCCCTGGCTGCCGATATTGGTGATGGTGAAGGTGCCACCGGACAGCTCGTCGGGCTTGAGGTTGCCCGACCGGGCCCGCCCCGCGATATCGGCGATGGCCCGCGCCAGCCCGGCCAGCGACAGGTCACCGGCGTTGTGCACGACGGGCGAGAGCAGACCCTGCTCGGTGTCCACCGCGAAACCGAGATGCTCGGCGTCGTAGTAGGTGATCTCCTTGCTGTCCTCGTTGTAGCTGGCGTTGACGTTCGGGTGCGCCTTGAGCGCGTCGACGACGGCGACGGCGAAGAACGGCAGGAACGTCAGGTTCACACCTTCGCGTTCGGCGAAGCTCTTCTTGGCCCTGGCGCGCAGCGCGACGATCTTGGTCAGGTCGACCTCGTGGGTCTGGGTCAGCTGGGCGGTGGTCTGCAGGCTCTCGCGAGTCTTCTTCGCGGTGATCTGGCGGATCCGGTTGGCCTTCTGCGTGGTGCCGCGCAGATGCGCGAGCGCGGGCGCCGGGGCAGCGGCGGCCGCGGGCTTGGCCGGGGCTGCGGCCGCGGCGGGCGCCGGTGCGGCCGGTGGGGCCTTCTTCGCTTCGGCTGCCGCCAGCACATCCTGCTTGCGGATCCGGCCACCGACGCCGGTGCCCTTCACGGCTGCCAGGTCAACACCGTTCTCCGCGGCCAGCTTTCGCACCAGGGGAGTGACGTACGGGCTGCCGTCGCCGTCCGTGGCCGGAGCCGACGCGGGTTCGGGCTTGGGTTCCGGGGTCGCCGGCGGCGGCGGCGACGGTACGGGCGGTGGGGTGGCGGCGGCCGGCTCGGGCTTGGGTTCCGGCTTGGGTTCGGGCTTCGGCTCTGCCTTGGGTTCGGGTTTCGGGGCGGCCGCGGGTGCCGATCCCTCGGCGCCGATCTTGGCCAGTTCACCACCGACGGCCACCACATCGTCCTCTTCGGCGGTGATGGCCACCAGTACGCCGGCCACCGGCGACGGGATCTCGGTGTCGACCTTGTCGGTGGACACCTCGACCAGCGGCTCGTCCACGGCCACGCTGTCGCCGACCTTCTTCAGCCACCGGGTGACGGTGCCCTCGGTGACGCTCTCGCCGAGTTCGGGCATCGTCACCGAGGTCGACTCGCCGCCTGCGTCGGCCGCGGGAGCGGCCGCGGCGGGCTCCGGCTCCGGGGTGGGCTCCGGCTCGGGTTCCGGCTGGGCCTCTTCGGCGGGCGCTGCGGTCGGTTCCTCGGCCGCGGGCTCCTGGGCGGGGGCCGAAGACTCACCGGCTTCGCCGATCAACGCGAGGTCGCCACCGACCTCGACGACGTCATCCTCAGCGGCGATGATCTTGGTGAGCACACCGGAGACCGGCGCCGGGATCTCGGTGTCGACCTTGTCGGTGGACACCTCCAGCAGCGGCTCGTCGACCTCGACGGTGTCGCCTTCTTGTTTGAGCCACCGCGTGACGGTCCCTTCGGTAACGCTCTCACCGAGTGCGGGCATCTGGACGGAGATGGCCATGGGTTTTGACTCCTCGAACAGTCGTCGTCACGGGGGGAATGCGATGCAGAACCCATCCTGTCACGTCCGCTCCGCCAGGTCGTCGCAGACGTCCGTACTCGCTGCTCTGGCACCATCGAAGGTGACAAAGAGAGGAGTTACGCCAGGTGGGACTATTCGATAGATGGCGTGGCTCGAGTGGTGAGGCACGCACGGCGGGGGATCTGGAGTACCTGCGGCAGTGGGTGGCCACCCATCACGGCGTCGAGGCGTTCGTCGAACCCAAGACCACCGTCACCGAGGTCACCGTCGTGCTGGTGGCCGCCGACGGCGAGTGGACCCGGCGCCGCACCGGTGGGGACGCCGGCGCCCGGCGGCTGAGCCGGCAGCTCGACATCCCGGTCTACGACGTGCAGAAGGTGGGTTATCCGCAACGCATGCGCGACCATGACGCACGACGGCGCATCGAACGCGACCGGGCGCTGCGCAGCGAACTCGAGGAGTGAGGCACCCATGACGCAGCGCCGCGTGCACAGTGCGGACGGCACCGCCATCGCGGTGCACGAAGAGGGCAACCCCGACGGTCCCGTCCTGGTGCTTGTGCACGGCTGGCCCGATTCGCATGTGTTGTGGGACGGTGTGGTGCCGCTGCTCGCGGACCGCTTCCACATCATCCGCTACGACAATCGTGGCGTCGGCGAATCGGATGCGCCGCAACAAATCTCGGCGTACACCATGCACCGGTACGCCGACGACTTCGCCGCGGTGGCCGCCGCGGTCAGCCCCGGCGGGCCCGTGCATGTGCTGGCCCATGACTGGGGCTCGGTGGGGGTGTGGGAGTACCTGGCCCGCCCCGGGGCCCAGGACCGGGTGGCGTCATTCACCTCGGTGTCCGGGCCCAGCGCCGACCACCTGAACCGGTTCGCCATGGACGCCCTGAAGAAGCCCTATCGGCCGAAGTCCTTTGCGCGCGCCCTCGACGGGCTGCTGCGGCTGAGTTACATGGGCGCGTTCTCCACGCCGGTGCTCGCGCCGGCGGCCATCCGGTTCGCGTTCAGCCGCGGGGCGATGCGCCGTCGGCTGCTGCGCGACGGGATCCCGACCGAGTCGATCCACCACTCGCGCACCTTCGTGCGCGACGCCGTGCGCAGCATGAAGGTCTACCCGGCCAACTACTTCCGCAGTCTCTCGGCTGGGCGCGCCGATCACCACGTCGGGGTGCCGGTGCAGTTCATCGTCAACACAAAGGACCCGTTCGTCCGGCCCTACGTGTTCGATGCCATCGCCGCCTGGGTGCCACGGTTGTGGCGGCGTGACATCAACGCCGGGCACTGGGCGCCGATGTCGCATCCGCAGGTGCTGGCCACCGCGGTCGGCGAACTCGTCGACCACCTCGCGGGGCAACCGCCCGCCCGGGCGCTGGCCCGGGCGCAGGTCGGTGGCGCCCGCCCGCCGTTCGCACACACCCTGGTCTCGGTCACCGGTGCCGGCAGCGGCATAGGCCGGGCCACCGCGCTCGAATTCGCCTCCCAGGGAGCCGAAGTGGTGCTCAGCGATATCGACGAAGCCGCGGCCACGGCGACCGCGGAACAGATCGCCGCCCGGGGCGGCATCGCGCACGCCTACCCGCTGGACGTCGCCGACGCGGCTGCGGTGGAGCGCTTCGCCGACCAGGTGTGCGCCGCACACGGCGTGCCGGACATCGTCGTCAACAACGCCGGAGTGGGGCACGGCGGCAATTTCCTGGACACCCCCGCCGACCGGTACGGCCGGGTGATGGACGTCAATTTCGGCGGAGTGGTCAACTGCTGCAGGGCTTTTGCGCAGCCCATGGTGACCCGTGGGACCGGCGGCCACGTGGTGAACATCGCCTCGATGGCCGCGTACTCGCCGGCCGGCGCCATGAACGCCTACGCCACCAGCAAGGCGGCGGTGTTCATGTTCTCCGACTGTCTGCGTGGCGAACTGGATGCCGCCGGGATCGGGGTGAGCACCATCTGCCCGGGCATCATCGACACCGACATCGTCGAGCACACCAGCTTCGACGTGCCCGCGGGCAAGCAGGCCGCGGTGGAGGCCAGGCGGGTACAGATCAAGAAGGGCTTCGCCGCCCGGCGCTACGGCCCGGAGAAGGTGGCCCGGGCGATCGTCGCGGCCGTCCGCGCCAACACCGCGATCCGGCCCGTGACCACCGAAGCGCATCTGGCCTACGGGCTGTCCCGGGCCGCGCCGGGCGTGCTGCGCCGGGCGGCGAGAAGCCGACTGTTCTAACCCGCCGGCCGAGCCGGCAGTTCAGCCGTTCGCGACGATGTCCTCCAGCACCGCGAACATGGTGCGGGTCGGCACGCCGGTGCCGCCCTTGGGGGTGTAACCCCACGGTCCGCTGGTGTTGTAAGCCGGCGCCGCGATGTCGATGTGCGCCCACTGCACGCCGTCGGCCACGAACTCGCGTAGGAAGGTGCCGGCCACCAGCATTCCCGCGTACCGGGAGGAGCTGATGTTGGCCAGATCGGCCACCGTCGATTTGAGATCGTCCTTGAGTTCCTCGGGCAGCGGCATGGCCCAGCCGTTCTCGCCGGCCTGCTGCGACAGCGTCGCCACCCGGTCGCGGAACTCGTCGCTGCCCATCACGCCCGGGGTTCGGGAGCCCAGTGCGACGGTCTGCGCGCCGGTCAGGGTGGAGGTCTCGATCAGGTAGTCCGGGTCGTCCTCACAGGCCCGCACGATGGCGTCGGCCAGGATGAGCCGGCCCTCGGCATCGGTGTTGAGCACCTCGACGGTGATCCCGCCGTACTGGGTCAGCACGTCGCCGGGGCGCTGGGCCGTGCCCGAGGGCATGTTCTCGGCCATCGGCACGGTGGCGATGACGTCGATCGGCAGGTTCTGCTTGGCGGCGAGCACGACGGTGGCGATGACGGCTGCCGCGCCGCCCATGTCGGAGGTCATGTGGTGCATGCTGGCGGCGGGCTTGATGGAGATGCCGCCGGTGTCGAAGGTGATGCCCTTGCCGACCAGCGCGACCTTCTTGCCGCCCCGCTTGGCACCCTTGTAGCTGAGCCGGACCAGTCGCGGCAGTCGCGATGAGCCCTGGCCCACCCCGACGATGCCGCCGTAGCCGGCCTTGGCCAGTGCCTTGTCGTCGAGAATCTCGACAGTGAGGCCGGCAGCTTCACCCAAAGCCTTTGCCCGCTTTGCGAATTCGGCGGGGAACAGGTGACTCGGCGGAGTGTTGACGAAATCCCGCGCGGTGGCCACCGCCGAGGCGATGTCGACGGCGCGCTGGGCCGATGCCTTGGTCGCCGCTTTGGTGTCGGTCGTCAGCGCGACGATCTTGCCCAGGCCGGTGTCCTTGGGGGCGGTCTTGTCGCTGCGGAACTCGGTGAATCGGTACGCGCCGAGGATGAGACCTTCGACCACCGCTGCCAGGTCGAGGGCGGTCAGGGTGGTGACGACCGAACCGACCTTGTCCAGCGCGCGGGCCGCGCTGCCGGCCGCGCGGCGCAAGGTGTCGGCCGGCCACTCGTCGCGATCCTCGCCCAGCCCGACGGCCAACACGCTGGCCACCGGCAGGTCGGCGATCACCAGGCGATGCTGCTGGCCTTCGCCGCCGGTGCCGCCGAGCGCCGCCAGCCCGGCCTCGATCGCCGTCACCGCGGCGGCGCCCAGGTGATCGCCCAGCACCGTCGGTCCGTCGCCGCCGGACACGACGCCGACGATGAGGACGGCGTCGCCGATACCCCGGCGGGGCAGGGACGAGCTGAGGGTGACGGAGGGGGCCTGGTATCCGGATGCGCTGCTCACGTGTTCACCCTAGGGACAAAGCAGCGGATGCGCCGCCACCGGTGCAGCGAAACCTTTCAGGGTCAGTGCCCGCGGCGGGGCGAAGGCGCGCTCGGGCAGGGCGTCGTGCAGCGTCGATGACAGCAGGATCTGGCCCGGCTCGGCGGCGCCGACCAGCCGGGCCGCCAGATTCACCGGGTTGCCGAAATAGTCGCCGCCGACGGCCAGTACCTCGCCGTAGTCCAGGCCGGCGCGCACGTGCAGATGTGCCTGCCTGGCCCGCGGATTGGTGACCAGGTCGATGGCCACCTGTGCGAGCTCGTCCGGATCCGAACCGACCCACATGACCGCGTCGCCGAGGAACTTCACCACCCGGCAGCCGGCGGCGTGCACGATATCGGAGCTGGTGGCGCCGAATTCGTTGAGCAGCGCCGAGAGTTCGACGGTGCTGAGCATCTGGGTGAGCGCGGTGAAACCTGACAGGTCGGCAAAGCCGATGCCGCACACCACACTTGCGGTGCCATCGCGGATGACGTGTTCGAAATAGCGGCGCGCGCTCATCAGGTGGTGGCGGTGCACGGCGTCGACCATCGCGCCGATGCGGGGGATGAATCCGGCGGCGGCGCGGTAGGCCCGCGCGGTGGTGAGTTCGTCGTGGGTGTGCTCCAGCTGGATTTCGGGGGAGCCGGCCCGGCTCATCGACGAGATGGCCTCGGCCAGCCGCGCCGTGCCCGCACCCACCACCCGCAACAATCCGGTGGCCTCCACATCGCCGACCACCCGGCGCAGGTCGGCCCAGGTACGCAGCGCCTCCAGATCGGCCACGCTCAGCGTGCGCTGGTCGCAGCCGGCCACCGTCAGTCCCAGCGCGGCCCAGGCACGCTCCACATCCGGCACCGGCAACCCGATCTCGGCTGCGACGTCGGCCAGGCAGTAGGTGGGCGGCCCGGACCACTGCAGCACGTCACCGGCCAGTCCGAACAGCCGGCCGCGAGCGTGGGCCTCGACCATCTCGGCGGCGGTGAAGCCGAGACCGTCGAGGTATTCGATGAGCGGGGCGCGGTCATGCGCATCGGGGATTCCCGCCGCCACCAGCGCGTCCAGATCGACCACCGTGCAAGTGTGCCAGCGGGATCCCCTCTAGGGTGGGGGATTGTGAGTGCCGAAGAGTCCACCGCAGTGCGTCAGGGTCCGCTGGAGGACCGCCACCGTGCGCTCGGGGCCAGCTTCGCCGAGTTCGGCGGGTGGCTGATGCCGGTGTCCTATGCGGGCACCGTCGCCGAACACACCGCCACCCGCACGACGGTCGGACTGTTCGATGTCAGCCACCTGGGCAAGGCGCTGGTGCGCGGTCCGGGCGCGGCGGCGTTCGTGAACTCCGCACTGACCAACGACCTGACCAGGATCGGTCCGGGTAAGGCGCAATACACGTTGTGCTGCAACGAATCCGGCGGCGTGATCGACGACCTGATCGCCTACTACGTTGCCGACGACGAGATCTTCCTGGTGCCCAACGCGGCGAACACCGCTGCCGTGGTGGCCGAACTGCAGCGGCACGCGCCGGCCGGGCTCACCATCACCGACGAGCATCGCTCGTATGCGGTGCTGGCGGTGCAGGGGCCGAAATCGGCCGAGGTGCTGGGCGTGCTCGGGCTGCCGACCGACATGGACTACATGGGCTACGCCGACGCCGAGTACGTCGGCGTGCCCGTGCGGGTGTGCCGCACCGGATACACCGGCGAGCAGGGTTATGAGTTGCTGCCCCCGTGGGACCGTGCCGGCGTGGTGTGGGATGCGCTGGCCGACGCGGTGCGCGCCGCCGGCGGCGAACCTGCCGGCCTGGGCGCCCGGGACACCCTGCGCACCGAGATGGGCTACCCGCTGCACGGCCATGAATTGTCGCTGGACATCTCGCCCGTGCAGGCCCGCACCGGATGGGCGGTCGGCTGGAAGAAGGACGCGTTCTGGGGCCGCGACGCGCTGCTGGCCGAAAAGCAGGCCGGGCCGCGCCGCACCCTGCGCGGACTCAAGGCACTCGGGCGCGGGGTGCTGCGGGCCGACCTGACCGTGTTGAGCCCAGGGGCGAGCGAAGCGACGGGGGACAAGTCCGGCGGTGAGCCGATCGGCGTCACCACCTCCGGCACCTTCTCGCCGACCCTGAAAGTCGGCATCGCGCTGGCGCTGATCGACACCGCGGCCGGGATCGCCGACGGGCAGACGGTCACCGTCGATGTCCGCGGCCGGGCGCTGGAATGCGAAGTGGTGGCACCGCCGTTCGTGGCACCCAAAACTCGGTAGCCTCGGGCGATACACTTGGCACCATGACCGACGGTCCCCTCGACTTCACGCTTGCCCGCAACACGTCACCGGCGAGCGACGAGGTAAGGACCGGCATTCTGGCCGACCCCGGATTCGGGCGTTTCCACACCGACCACATGGTGTCGATCGACTACACCACGGCCGACGGCTGGCACAACGCCGCGGTGCTGCCCTACGGGCCGTTACAGCTGGATCCGTCGGCCATCGTCCTGCACTATGCGCAGGAAATCTTCGAGGGCCTGAAGGCCTACCGCTGGGCCGACGGTTCGGTGGTGTCGTTCCGGCCGGAGGCCAACGCGGCCCGGCTGCAGTCCTCGGCGCGACGGCTGGCCATTCCGGAGTTGCCCACCGAAACCTTCCTGGAGTCGCTGCGGCAGCTGATCGCCGTCGACAACCAGTGGGTGCCCGCCGCCGGCGGTGAGGCGTCGCTGTACCTGCGGCCCTTCGTCATCGCCACCGAGCCCGGGCTGGGGGTGCGCCCGGCCAACGAGTACCGCTACCTGGTGATCGGGTCGCCCGCCGGTGCCTATTTCAAAGGCGGCATCAAGCCGGTCAGTGTGTGGTTGTCGCACGAGTACGTGCGCGCCTCGCCGGGCGGTACGGGTGCGGCCAAATTCGGCGGCAACTACGCCGCCTCGCTGCTGGCGCAGGCCCAAGCCGCCGAGCAGGGCTGCGACCAGGTGGTGTGGCTGGATGCCATCGAACGCCGCTACGTCGAAGAGATGGGCGGGATGAACCTGTTCTTCGTGTTCGGCAGCGGCGGCACGGCGCGGCTGGTCACCCCGGAACTGTCCGGTTCGCTGTTGCCCGGTATCACCCGGGATTCCTTGCTGCAGTTGGCCACCGACGCCGGATACGCCGTCGAAGAGCGCAAGATCGACGTCGACGAGTGGCAGAAGAAGGCCATCGCGGGTGAGATCACCGAGGTGTTCGCCTGCGGCACCGCGGCGGTCATCACGCCGGTGTCGCATGTCAAACACCACGACGGGGAATTCACCATCGCCGACGGGCAGCCCGGCGAGGTGACGATGGCGCTGCGCGACACCCTGACCGGGATCCAGCGCGGCACGTTCGCCGACACGCACGGCTGGATGGCCAAGCTCGGTTAGTGCGGCTCGGTGGCCGCACTGCGCGGATCGATGAGGATCTTCGCGTGCTTCTCCGGGTCGCCCAGTTCGTCGAAAGCCGTTGCCACGCCGTCGAGTCCGACGGTACCGGTGATCAGCGGCGCCGCGTCGAGCTTGCCGTCGGCCAGCAGGTGCAGGGTGTCGCGGAATTCCAGCGGCGTGTAGCCGAACACGAACCGCAGATCGATCTCCTTGCCGATCGCCATCGACGGGCGCAGCTTGTCCTGGCCCATGCACAGTCCGACCACCACGACGCGGGTGCCCAGCGGGGACGCGGCGATCACCCCGTCGATCATGCCCGGCACGCCCACGCACTCGAACACGATGGGGCGCTTCGGGTTCGCCCCACCGAGTGAGTCGACCATCCGGTACAGGTGCACCCAGCCCGGCACCTTGCGCAGTTTCTCCATGGACCCGACGGCGAGCTCGAACAGGGCGGGCGCCTCGGTGATGGTGCCCTTCTTGAGCACGGCCTCCGCCTCGTACGGGGAGTCCACCGCCGGGTCGATGACGACGTCGGCACCGCAGCGGGCGGCCAGCGCCCGCCGGCCGGGGGAGAAGTCGCTGGCCACGATGGTTTTCACGCCGCGCGCCTTGAGGTGGCAGATGACCGCCAGGCCCAGCGGTCCGCAGCCGATGACGACGGCGGTGTCGCGCCGGGAGATATCGCTGCGCCGCACGGCGTGCAGCGCGACCGCCATGGGTTCGGTCAGCGCCGCGATGTCCATGGACAGGCCGTTGGGGATGGCGAACGTCATCGAGGCCTCGGCCAGGGTCTGCTCGGCGTACCCGCCGGGTGCCAGTGGCGAGAGTCCCGTCATGTGCACCCCGCCGTGCGCACGCAGCATCGGGAACACCGCCACCGGGGTGCCGACCTTGAACTCACCGGCCGCGCCCTTGCCGCGTTCGGCGACCTCGCCGCAGAATTCGTGACCCAGCACGACCGTGGCGGCGCTGTGGATGAAATCGGGATAGCCGATCTCGTCCATCACGCCCTTCAGTTCGTCGGCGTGCAGACGGGCGTGCAGGTCGGAGCCGCAGATCCCGGCGCGCGCGACATCGATGACGAGCTGACCTTTGGCCGGCCGCGGGGCCGGCAGGTCGACGACGTCGAGGGAGCCGGCGTGACAGGTCACGGCGCGCATGGTCGAACTGGTCATCCCTGCATTATGCGGTACCGCCGGTTTCGGGTGAACGGCGGTCAGGTGCCGCAGAACGTCCGGTAACACGACGCGAAATCCGCGGGGGCCGGCTCGGCGTAACGCGCCGCGCCGGGCCGTTCGGTGAAGGGTGCCCGCACCGTGGCGACCAGATCCCGCACCGGGCCGGGATCCCCCGCGGTGGCCGCGGCGAGGGCTTCCTCGACCAGGTGGTTGCGCGGAATGTAGAGCGGGTTGACCCGGTCCATCGCGCCGGTATCGGGGTCCAGGGCCCGCCAGCGTTGGGCCCAATCGTCGAATCCCTCGGGTACCGTGCCGCCGCTCAACGCCCGGAAGAACGACGTGAAATCGGGCCGATGCTGCTCCAGGAGAACCAGCAGATCCCCGACGAGCGCCGGATCCACCTGCGCGAGGCCCAGTTTGGTGCTCATCTGAGCATGAAACGCCCGCTGGTAATGATCCTTGAAGGACTCCAGGGTGTCGGTGGCCGCCGCGATCGCGGCCTCGGGGTCCGGATCGATCAGCGGTAGCAGCGTCTCGGCGAAGCGAGCCAGATTCCAGGCCGCCACCGCCGGCTGGTTGCCGTAGGCGTAGCGGCCCCAGCTGTCGATCGAACTGAACACCGTGGCCGGGTCGTAGGACTCCATGAACGCGCACGGTCCGTAGTCGATGGTCTCGCCGGAGATGGTCATGTTGTCGGTGTTCATCACGCCGTGGATGAATCCGACGGCCATCCAGCGTGCGATGAGCGACGCCTGAACGGTGAGCACCGACTCGAGCAGGGCGAGGTAGGGGTTGACGGCCGCCCCGGCGTCCGGGTGGTGCCGTTCGATGGCGTAATCGGCCAAGCGCCGCAACAGCTTTGCGTCGCCGCTCAGCGCCGCGTACTGAAAACTGCCGACCCGCAGGTGGCTGGCGGCCACCCGGGCCAGCACGGCGCCCGGCAGCGGGGTCTCGCGATGTACGGTCACGCCGGTGGCCACCACCGCCAACGCGCGGGTGGTGGGGATGCCCAGCGCGTGCATGGCCTCACTGATCACGTACTCGCGCAACATCGGTCCCACCGCGGCCAGCCCGTCCCCGCCGCGTGCGAACGGCGTCCGCCCGGAACCCTTGAGGTGCAGGTCGCGGCCGTCGGGCAGCTCGCCGAGGAGCAGTGCGCGGCCGTCGCCCAGACGCGGCACCAGCCCGCCGAACTGGTGCCCGGCGTAGGCCTGCGCCACCGGGCTGGTGCCCTCGGGCAGCGTCGTCCCGGTCAGCAGGCCCAGCCCCGCATCGCTGCGCAGCCAGTCGACATCGAGGCCCAATTCGGCGGCCAGCGGTTCGTTGAGCACCAGCAACGCCGGATCGGTTGCGGTCTGCGCCTGCCAGGCCACGGACAGTTCGGGCAGCGTGCGGGCGAAATGGTCGGCCAGCGCAATCACAGTCTCGACTGTACTCAGCTCGCGGCCAGTCCCAGCGCCACCAGCGTCGTGGTGATCTCCGATGCGGCGCCCAGCACATCACCGGTGATGCCGCCGAAGCGGCGGACACAGTGGGCCACCAACACCGCGGTCACCGCCAGTGCCGCCAGCACCACCAACGGCCCCTGCCACGGCCGGGGTGTCGCCGCGGCGGCGGCGCCGGCCAACGCCACCGTCCAGCCCGCCGCCACCCACCACGGCACCGATCCGGCCACCAGCGAACCCAGCGTGCTGCCCGCGGCCGCGGGCACACCACGCCGGCAGGTCAGCACCGCCGCCACCCGGCCCGCGGTGACCGCGACCACCACCGCGGCCGGGCTCAGCGCGCCGAAGGTCAAGCCCTGCAACACGATCGCCAGTGCCACGGCCGCCACCCCGAACGGTCCCGCGGTGCCACCGCGCATCACTGCCAGCGCGCGTTCGGGTGGCCCGTAACAACCGAGCCCGTCGACGGTGTCCGACAGGCCGTCGATGTGCAGGCCGCGGGTGCACAACAACAGCAGCGCCACGGCGAGCAGACCGGGCAGCGCGCCGGCGTCATACCAGTGCGCGGCGCCCCACACCGTCAGCGCGGCCAGTGCGCCCAGTGCGGCTCCCACCACCGGCAGCGCCGTCAGGGCTCCCCGGCCGAACGGCTGATGCACTCGCAGCGGCAGCACCGTGCCGAAGGCGAAAGCCGAAGCGAGCGAGCCGATCACAGAGCCGGATGCATCACGCGTCGGATACTCCGGCTTCGCCGAAGGTGGCCATCTCGGCAAGCGTGGCCACCGCGGCACGCACGATCGGCAGGGCCACCGCGGCGCCGGTGCCCTCGCCCAGGCGCATGCCCAGATCGACGATCGGCGTCAGCTCGAGATGGTCCAGCGCCAGCGTGTGGGCCGGTTCGGTGGAGCGGTGCCCGGCCTGCCACCAGGCCCGCGCCCCGGGCGCCAGCAGATCGGCGACCAGCGCCGCGGCGGTGACCACCACGCCGTCCAGCAGTACCGGGGTGCGCCGCACCGCGGCCTGGGCCAGGAAACCGGCCATCGCGGCCAGATCCGCGCCGCCGCACACCCGCAGCAGCGCCTGCGGGTCGGCGGTGTGAGTGCGGGCCCGGTACAGCGCGTCGCGGATGGCCGATACCTTGCGGGCCCAGCCGGCATCGTCGATCCCGGTGCCGCGGCCGGCCACCGTCACCGGTTCGGACCGGGTCACAGCGGCGATCAAAGTGGTTGCGGGCGTGGTGTTCCCGATGCCCATATCGCCGGCGATGAGCAGGTCGGCGCCACCGTCGACCTCTTCATCGGCGATCCGGCGGCCTGCCTCGATCGCGGCGGCGGCCTCCTCGGCGGTCAATGCGTCCTCGACCGCGATGTTGCCGCTGCCGCGGCGCACCTTGTGCGCACCGACGGCCGGGCTCAGCGGTTCGGCGTCCACCGCGATATCGGCGACCCGGACGGTGGCGCCGGCGATCGTCGCCAGCACGTTGATGGCCGCGCCGCCGGCATCGAAGTTGGCCACCATCTGCGTGGTGACCTCGGGCGGGAAGGCCGACACCCCGGCGGCGGTCACGCCGTGGTCACCGGCGAACACCACCACCCGGGCGCGCTCGAACTGGCGCGGCGGGCACACACCCTGACAGGAGGCCACCCACACCGACAGTTCCTCCAGCCGGCCCAGTGAGCCGGGTGGCTTGGTCAGCGTGCCCTGCCGGGCCACGGCCGCCCGGCGGGCCTCCGCGTCGGGCGGGATGATCCCGGGAAACGCGCTCACCTGGCCTCCTTGACCACTAAGGGTTGTCCGGCGACGACCAGGATCACCCGGTCGCACAGTGCCGCCAAGCGCTGGTTCAGCGTGCCCAGTTCATCGGCGAACAGCCGGCCGCCCGCTGTCGCGGGCACCACGGTGAGCCCCACCTCGGGGCTCACCAGGGTCAGCTTCCCACCGAATCCTGTGACCGCCGCGCAGAGTTCGTCGACGTCGTCGCGCACCGATCCGCCGGTCCAGGCGTCCAGCCGGTCCATCGTCGCGGTCAGCCAGCCACCGATATCGTCGACCAGCGTGGCGGTGTGCGTGTCGGCGCGCAATTGCGTTGCCACATCGGCGGTTTCGACGGTCGTCCAGTGTGCCGGCCGGCGGCCGCGGTGGGCCGCCACGCGCCGGGACCAGTCCGGGTCGCCGGCGTCGGTGCGGCCGGTGGCCAGGTAGCGCACCGTGTCGCCGGCGATATCGGTCTCGGCCCAGCGCGATTTGCCCGAACGGATACCGCCCAGGACCAGTACCCGCACGCTCAGACGTCGTCGCCGCGATTGACCAGCGGACGCGGGGCACGCATGCGGCGCAGCTGGGAGGCACGGCTGGCGGCGTAGAAGCCGAGTTTGAGGCCGCTTTCGGTGTTGGCCGGGAACTTCTCGTCGACCTTGCGGTTCACCTGACGGCCCACCAGCACGCCGTCGATGGCCATGATCACCAGCAGGACCGGCATCCCGTAGGAGACGTAGCGCTGCACGGCGACCGCGGGCACCGCCAGCGTGATGAGCACCAGCCCCAACGCGACCGGCATGAACAGTCCGAGCAGGTTGCGCCGGGAGTCCACGATGTCGCGGGCGTAGCGGCGCACCGGACCCTTGTCCCGCGGCAGCAGATAGGCGTCGTCGCCGGCCATCATCCGCTCGCGGCGTTCGGCCATCTCGGCGCGCCGGGTCACCTTCTCGGCCTTGCGCTCGTCCTTGCTCAGCTTGGGCTTGGACGCGGCCAGCTCCTTACGGCGCTTACGGGCTTCCGCGGTGGTCAGCGGCGCGGGAGCGACGGGCCCGCGCTTGCGGGCGGCCTCGCTGCGTTTCGGGGTGGGCCGACCCTTGCCCGCGGTCGGTCCGATATCACCGTCGGTACCCGGCCCGCCGGAGGCGCCGGCGGACGATACGTCCTCCGGTTGTGGATTGTCCTTCTTGCGGCCCAGCAGATTCACGCTCACAGGGTACTTCCGAACGCGATTTCGTTGGTATGCGGCTCCGGAGCCGACGCCCTACGCTGGCCGAATGCATGTGCTGGTGGCCCCCGACTGTTTCGGTGACAGCCTGACCGCGGTGCAGGCCGCCGAGGCCATCGCGACCGGCTGGGCCCGGGCGCGGGACGGCGACACCTTCACCCTGGCACCCCAGTCCGATGGCGGTCCCGGCTTCGTGGACGTGTTGGCCAGCCGGCTGGGCGGGCTGCGGCAGGCCCGGGTGAGCGGACCGCTGGACGAGGTCGTGACAGCCGAATGGGTGTTGCACGGCGACACCGGTTACCTCGAATGCGCGCAGGCGTGCGGGCTGACGCTGCTGGGTGGGCCGCCGACGGTGGCCACGGCGCTGGCGGCGCACAGCAGGGGAGTGGGCGAGCTGATCGCCGCGGCACTGGATGCCGGCGCCCGCCGGATCGCCGTCGGGCTGGGCGGCAGCAGCTGCACCGACGGCGGGCGGGGGCTGGTCGAGGCGCTGGGTGGATTGCCGGCCGCCCGGGACCGGCTGGCCGGGGTCGAGCTGATCGCCGCAAGTGATGTCGAGCACCCGTTGCTGGGTCCGATGGGCGCGGCGCCGGTGTTCGGGCCGCAGAAGGGCGCCGACCCGGAAACGGTGGCCGTGCTGGAACGTCGGCTGACGGAATGGGCTGCCGAGCTCGGGCCCGGCATCGCCGGCGGGCCGGGTGCGGGTGCGGCCGGCGGGATCGGCGCGGCGCTGTTGGCGCTCGGCGGCCGCCGGGAATCCGGGGCGGCGGTGATCGCCGAGCACACCGGGCTGGCCGGCGACGTGGCGGCGGCCGACCTCGTCATCACCGGTGAGGGCAGATTCGATGACCAGTCGCTGCACGGCAAGGTGGTCAGCGCGCTGGCGGCCGGCGCCCGGGGCCGCGGCACGCCGGTACTGGTCCTGGCAGGTCAGGTCACGCTGGCGCCGGCGGTGCTCGCCGCGGAGGGCATCGCGGCGGCGTATTCGATCACCGAGTACGCCGGGTCGGTGGAGCGGGCCATCGCCGAGGCCGCCGATCAGCTGACCGGGCTGGCCGAGCGCACCGCACGGCTGTGGCCTGAGACTCGGGAATAGTGCCCGGACAAGGTACCGTTGAAGACATCGCGAATGCACTACCGCAACAGGGAGACGCAATGACTGTTCAGGACGACACCACCACCGAAACCCACGGTGCGGTGCTGACCGACGCGGCCGCCGCCAAGGCGAAGGCCCTGCTGGACCAGGAGGGCCGCGATGACCTGGCGCTGCGGATCGCCGTGCAGCCGGGTGGCTGTGCCGGTCTGCGCTACAACCTGTTCTTCGACGACCGCAACCTCGACGGCGACCTGACCACCGATTTCGGTGGTGTGGCACTGACCGTCGACCGGATGAGCGCGCCGTACATCCAGGGCGCCACCATCGACTTCGTCGACACCATCGAGAAGCAGGGCTTCACCATCGACAACCCCAACGCCACCGGCTCGTGCGCCTGCGGCGACTCGTTCAACTGACCTAGTCGGTTCGCTGGACATACGAGCAGACCAGGATCCGGTTGTCCTGCGCCAGTAGCTGGGCAACCGCCTGGTGCTCGTCGCCCGTGGATGCGGGCATCCGCCCGGACGGCGCCGGCGTGCCCTTCATGCTGAACAGCACCTGCGCCTGATCCGGGGACAGGTAGACGATCTTGTCGATCGATGTCACCTGCACGTTTTTGTACTGCTTGCGGAACGCGTCGCCGCTCATATCGGCCAGGGCCAGATCGGAATCGTGGTTCTTGACCGCGTCGTAGAGCCCGCAGAGCGTGTGCCGGGCGATGGTCTGTTCGTCGCCGTCGGCCAACGCGTCGAGAAACTCCTGGATCGCCGGTTGGGCGGTGGCCGCGGTGATCGGCGTACGCGTCTCGGACCGGCCCCCGACCACCACCACGACGGTGGCCACCGCGGCGATCACCGCGATGACGGCCGCAATCGTCGCGAACAGCGGCCAGCGCCTGCGCTTCGGGTACTGCACCGGCGGTGGAAGCATGCCAGGGTAGGAAGCGGGGAACTGGTGCGGTGGAAATCCCTGAGGAGGAAATGACATCGGATACGTTTCGGTGTCTAGGCTTGGACTCGCCGGTCGGACACGACCGTCAATTGGACTTGCAGGCAGGCTAGCGCACCGCAACGGATATCCCCGTCGGCGCACACCCGTACGCTAGTTAGATTCGTTAACGAAAATGAAGGGCGACGTTGTGACCATTGCGGTGACCGGTTCGATCGCGACCGACCATCTGATGAAGTTCCCCGGCAAGTTCTCCGAGCAGCTGCTGCCCGAACATCTGCAGAAGGTGTCGCTGAGCTTTCTGGTCGACGACCTGGTCATCCACCGCGGCGGCGTCGCCGGCAACATGGCCTTCGCCATCGGCGTCCTCGGCGGCAAGGCGGCCCTAGTCGGCGCGGCCGGATCGGACTTCTCCGACTACCGGCAGTGGCTCAACGACCACGGCGTCAACACCGACAACGTGCTGATCTCCGACCAGGCCTACACCGCCCGGTTCGTCTGCACCACCGACGTCGACATGGCCCAGATCGCCTCGTTCTACCCGGGCGCGATGTCCGAGGCGCGCAATATCAAGCTGGCCGACGTCGTATCACGCACCGGCGCACCGGAATTGGTGATCGTCGGCGCCAACGACCCGGAGGCCATGTTCGCCCACACGCAGGAATGCCGCAGCCTGGGCCTGGCATTCGCCGCCGACCCCTCCCAGCAGCTGGCTCGCCTGAACGGCGAGGAGATCCGCGCACTCATCGACGGTGCCACCTACCTGTTCACCAACGACTACGAATGGGACCTGCTGCTGCAGAAGTCCGGCCTGAGCGAAGCCCAGGTGATGGGCCAGATCGGTCTGCGCGTCACCACCCTCGGTGCCAAGGGGGTGGACCTGGTGTCCTCGGACGGCACCTTCGTGCACGTCGACGTGGTGCCCGAAACCCATCAGGCCGACCCGACCGGTATCGGCGACGCCTTCCGTGCCGGTTTCCTCACCGGGCGGTCCGCCGGACTGAGCCTGGAGCGCTCCGCGCAGCTGGCCTCGCTGGTGGCCGTGCTGGTGTTGGAAA
This sequence comes from Mycobacterium sp. BMJ-28, assembly GCF_054404835.1. Taxonomy (NCBI): domain Bacteria; kingdom Bacillati; phylum Actinomycetota; class Actinomycetes; order Mycobacteriales; family Mycobacteriaceae; genus Mycobacterium; species Mycobacterium sp. BMJ-28. The sequence goes on from NZ_CM136783.1 coordinate 2,517,330, forward strand.
CCACCGGCCCGCAGGAATGGACCTGGGACAAGGACGCCGGCATCGCCCGCATCGCCGATGCCTACGGCGCCGAGGCGGCCGCCGAGATCGCCGCGGCGCTTTAAATCTGCACGGGGTAGGTCGGTTCGCTGATCTGCGGTGTCACGCTGCCTTCGACGAAGATGGCGTGCCACAGCATGAAGATCAGTACCGTCCACAACCGGCGACTGTGATCGGCCTGTCCGGCGCGATGCTCGTCGAGCATGGTCCGCACCGCCGCCAGGTCGATCAGTTCACCGGTCTGCGAGGTGGCCACCATCGCATACGCCCAATCCAGTAGCTCGCCGGCCTTGAGCCAGTGCCGGATCGGCACCGGGAAGCCCAGCTTCGCCCGGTTGAGCACATGTGCGGGCACGATCGGTTCCAGTGCGCGGCGCAGCGCGTACTTGGTGGTGGTGCGGGTGATCTTCTGGTCATAGGGCAGCCGGGACGCCACCGCGAACACCTCGGGGTCCAGGAACGGCACCCGCAGCTCCAGTGAATTGGCCATCGTCATCTTGTCGGCCTTGACCAGGATGTCGCCGCGTAACCAGGTGAACAGATCGATGTGCTGCATGCGCGCCACCGGATCCCAGCCCGCCGACGCGGCATACAGCCCGGCCGTCACATCGGTGTGGGTCCAGTTCGGATTGAACTGGCGCAGCACGGTGCGCAACTGGTCGTCGGAGAAGCTGCGGGCGTTGCCGTAATAGCGCTCTTCGAGAGTCAGCGATCCGCGGTGCAACAGGCTCTTACCGCGCATACCGTCGGGCAGTGGTTTGGACGCCTTGCCGAGCGATCGCCGCACCGGTCGGGGCAGATAGTCGAAAGCCTTGAGCGACAACGGTTCCCGGTAGATCGTGTAACCACCGAACAGTTCGTCTGCGCCCTCGCCGCTCAACACCACCTTGACGTGTTTGCGCGCCTCGCGGGCGATGAAGAACAACGGCACCAGTGCCGGGTCGGCGACCGGTTCGTCGAGATACCAGACGATCTCGGGCAGCGCGGCGACGAACTCGGCCGCGCTCACCACCTTGGTGACATGCCGCGCGCCGATCGCCTCGGCCGAGGCGACGGCGACGTCGACCTCGGAGAAGCCCTCCCGCTCGAAACCGGTGGTGAAGGTGATCAGCCGCGGGTTGTGCCGCATCGCCAGCGCGGCGATGGCCGTCGAGTCGATGCCGCCGGACAGGAACGCGCCCACGGTGACGTCGGCGCGCATGTGCTTGGCGACCGAATCCTCCAGAACCGCGGTGATCTCGTCGTAGCGGGCCTGCTCGTCGCCGGCCCGGAACGGGACCGCAGCGAAGCGGGGGGTGAAGTACCGGGTGATCTCCGGCGCCGATCCCGGACGGATCCGGGCGTAGCTGCCCGACTCCAGCCGCCGGATGCCCCGCTGCAGCGTTTCGGGCTCCGGGACGTACTGCAACACGGTGTAGTGCTGCACGGCGCGCTCGTCGATGTCCAGGTCCAGGCCGGCCGTCGGCGCCAGGTCCACCAGGCACTTCTTCTCGCTGCCCAGCACGGTGCCGCCCGGTCCGGTGGCCAGGTACAGCGGCTTGATCCCGAACGGGTCGCGCGCGCAGATCAGCTCGCGGGTCTGGGTGTCCCACAACGTGAAGGCGAACATCCCGCGCAGCCGGCCCAGCACTTCGGTACCCCAGTGGTGGTAGCCCGCGACGATCGCCTCGCCGTCGCCCTCGGTGTGGAACACCGCGCCGTGTTCGGACCGCAGCGCTTCACGTAGTTCGAGGTAGTTGTAGATCTCACCGTTGAACACCAGCGCGTAGCGGTCCGGCGTCTCCGGCGGCCCCCAGCGCAACGGCTGGTGACTGTGGGCGATATCGATGATCGAGAGCCGGTTGAACCCCAGCACCACATCGTCATCGGCCCAGGTGCCGGGCTCGTCGGGGCCCCGATGGCGCATCAGATGCGACGCCCCGGACACCGCGTCGACCAGGGTCGGGGAGACCTCAACGGACGGGTCGGTCAGGTAGGCCAGCAGTCCGCACACCGGGCCAGTATGCCGATTCACCTGGATGTTGGTCGACTTGCCCCGGTCGCTTCGCGGCTTCGCGTACGGGTGGTCTACGCTGCGTAGTACATACAGAGCCGACCGACCGCTCGACGGTCCACCGACTTCTATAGGAGGCGCCAACGTGACCGCTCGCGGCTGCAAGTTGGTGGCGTTGTCAGTGGTGTTGGGCGGGATGACAATCCTGCTCAGCGGATGCAGCTGGCAGGAGGTGTTCGGCCTCGGCTGGCCCACCGGAATCACGCCTGAAGGAAAGCTCAACCGCGACCTGTGGGTCTGGTCGGTGATCGCGTCGTTCGTCGTGGGTGCCATCGTCTGGGCGCTCATCTTCTGGGCCAGCGCCTTCCACCGGAAGAAGAAGACCGACACCGAGCTGCCGCGCCAGTTCGGCTACAACATGCCGCTGGAACTGGTGCTGACCGTGGTGCCGTTCCTGATCATCTCGGTGCTCTTCTACTTCACCGTCGTGGTGCAGGAGAAGATGCTGCACAAGGATCCCAACCCCGAGGTCGTCATCGACGTCACCGCCTTCCAGTGGAACTGGAAGTTCGGCTACCAGAAGATCGCCTTCGGCGACGGCACCTTCAGCTACGACGGCGTCGACGCGGAGAAGAAGGCCGCGATGACGTCCAAGCCAGAGGGCGTGGACGAGCACGGCGAAGAGCGCATCGGCGCCATCCGCGGCCTCAACCCCGAGGACCGCACCTACCTGAACTTCGACAAGGTCGAGACCCTCGGTACGTCCACCGAGATCCCGATCCTGGTGCTGCCCAAGGGCAAGCGCATCGAGTTCCAGATCGCCTCGGCCGACGTGATCCACGGTTTCTGGGTGCCGGAGTTCCTGTTCAAGCGCGACGTGATGCCCGACCCCAAGGCGAACAACTCCGACAACGTCTTCCAGGTCAGCGAGATCCAGGAGACCGGTGCGTTCGTCGGGCGGTGCACCGAGATGTGCGGCACCTACCACTCGATGATGAACTTCGAAGTGCGGGTCGTGGAGCCCAACGATTTCAAGGCCTACCTGCAGCAGCGGCAGGCCGGTAAGACCAATGCCGAAGCGCTGCAGGCGATCAACCAGAATCCACTGGCGGTCACCACGCATCCGTTCGACACCCGGCGCGGCGAACAGGTCGGCGTGCCCCCCGCCCAGGCGAGCAAGTAAGGACAACTCATGCATATCGAAGCGCGGTTGTTCGAGTTCCTGACGGCGTTCTTCGCCCTGGCCGCCGTGGTGTACGGCGTGCTCACGGCGCTCTTCGCCAACGGCGGGATCGAATGGGCCGGTACGGTCGCGCTGGTGCTGACCACCGGGCTGACCCTGATCACCGGCACGTTCTTCCGGTTCGTGGCCCGGCGGCTGGACACCCGGCCCGAGGATTACGAGGACGCCGAGATCAGCGATGGCGCCGGCGAGCTGGGCTTCTTCAGCCCGCACAGCTGGTGGCCGGTGCTGATCGCACTGTCCTTCTCGACCGCCGCCGTCGGCGCCGCCCTGTGGCTGCCCTGGCTGATCGTGGCCGGGATCTGCTTCGTGCTGTTCACCGCAGGTGGGCTGGTCTTCGAGTACTACATCGGCCCCGAAAAGCACTGACGCCTACCGCAGGTCACAACCAGGCGTCAGTTCGCTGATGTGCCGCCTCGCCTGATCCGCTCGCGTCACCTGGTTGGGTAGTGTTGCCGAGGCAACAGTCGAGACGGATAGGCCGAGGGTTAGTGTGAGATGAGCGGGCCTTCAGGACCGGAGAAACCCGGCGCGGGCAATGAGCCGGCACCGAGCACCGGCGAGACGGAGATCCATTCGCGGGCGTACTCCGCACCGGAGTCCGAGCAGTTCGTCAGCTCACCGTACGTACCGCCGGACCCGGCGCTCTACGACTACGACAGCTACGACCCCGCGGTCGACGACACACCGGACAGCCCGCCACGCTGGCCGTGGGTGGTCGGCGTCGTCGCGATCGTCGCCGCTGTCGCGCTGGTGGCATCGGTAGCAGTGCTGGTGACCCGCACCGACAACACCAACCTGGCCAATCCGGGCACGTCCACCACCAAGTCGGCGCCGCCGGTACAGGACGAGATCACCACCACCACGCCGCCCCCGCCGCCGAGCCCCGAGCCACCGCCCCCGCCGACGACCGAGGAGCCCCCGCCGCCCCCACCGGAGACGGTCACGGTCACTCAGGAGCCACCGCCCCCGCCGCCACCCCCGGCGCCCACCGAGACGCCGCCCCCGGCGACCACCTCGGCGGCCCCGCCACCCCCGACGAGCACTGCGCCCGCCGGGCCACGCCAGGTGACCTACTCGGTCACCGGAACCAAGGCACCCGGAGACATCATCACCGTCACCTATATCGACGCGTCCGGTCGCAGCCGCACCCAGCGCAACGTCTACATCCCGTGGTCGCTGACGGTCACGCCGATCTCCCAATCGGAGGTGGGATCCGTGCAGGCCTCCAGCCTCTTCCTGGTGAGCCGGCTGAACTGCGCGATCACCACCAGCGACGGCACGGTGCTGTCGTCCAACACCGGCAACGCCGCACAGACGAGCTGCTGATGCGCGACGAGAGAACGCTTGCCGGCCCGGAGAATCTGGACCGCATCCTGGCCGGCGTGTGCGCCGGTGTCTGGCTGCTCGCCCTCGGCGCCGGGGTGGCGGCCACCGTCGCACTGGTCGATCTGAGCAACGGGCGCGGTTCGGTGCGCGCCGAGCTGTCCGGCTCGGACACGCCCTGGGTGCTGTACACCGTGATCGGGGTGTCGGCGGTGGTGATCGCCGCGGCCATCCCGCTGTTGATCCGCGCGCGCCGGGAGAACACCCAGCGCCCCGTGCGCGGAGTAGCCGGTGGCGGCACGGGATCGGCGGCCGACGATATCGCGGCCATCGCCGGCCGGCCTGCAGGCCGGCGCCGTGCGGTCACCGCCGCCGGTTCTGACGGCAGGCGGCCGGCCCTGCCTGCGATCGTCGATCAGGTGTACGTGCAGTGCGCGGCCGCGATCGGGAGCGCCACCGGTGCCGGGGCGCTGGCCGTCGGTATCGGCACCTACCTGATGGCGACCGGCAGTGACACCGCAGCCTGGGCCGCCTACATCGTCGGCGGCATCATCACCGTCGCGATGCCCGCCCTGCCGTGGTTCTACCTGCGCGAGTTGCACGCCGTCACCGGAACAGCCGCCGCTTAGCCCATCACAGGTCGTGGCTGCCGGCTGGACCCGTGCGGGGACCGTACCGCCGCTCGTAGGCCTCGTGGATGTGCGCGTTCTTCTTCCGGGACAGCTCATCGACCAGGCGCGGATCCAGCCCGTGTTTGACGAGCATGTGCCGGCGCCAGATCTTGTTGAGCGCGTGCGAGAAGTACACGAACGGCAGGAAGATCGGCAGCGTCATGCTGGCGTGCAGGTACAACGACATCGGGATGAACCAGATCGGTGCCAGGATGAGGATCGCCGGTATCGCGACCCGGACCATCATGCGGACCGTGGCGCCGGGCCCGGCCAGATCCCGGGCCACCCACGGGCGCATCGAGTCGGGTAACCGTCTGCCGTAGCAGTACGCAACGTACTGAAGCGGGCGGGGAGTCTGATCGCTGGACATTTGGGCAGCGTAGTTCGCGATATGATGAATTGCGAATTATCTCAATCCATCAAATCGGGGGAGTGCCCATCGTGCCCGACAGCGTTCTGGACGGTCCCGGGCGACCGCTGTATGAGATCAAGGCCAACCTGTTCAAGGCGCTGGCCCATCCGGCGCGGATCCGGGTGCTGGAAATCCTCTCGACGAGTGACGATCCCGTCCCGGTGAGCGCGATCCTGGGGGACAGCGAGATCGAGCCGACGGTGCTGTCGCAGCACCTGGCCGTCCTCAAACGCCACAATGTGGTCCGTGGCAGGCGCGTCGGCAACGCCGTCTTCTACGAACTGGCGCACCCGGAGATCGCCGAGCTGCTGCGCATCGCGCGGGCCTTCCTCACCGCCACCCTGGCGACCCGGCGTGATCAGCTCGAAGCCGTGCGGTCGCTGCCGCCCATCGGCACGCGCTGATGAGCGGGCAGGCGCTTGCCGTACTGGGATTGCTGCCCAGGCGCGGTGACTACGCCGGCCTGACCCGGTCGTGGCGTCGCGACGCGCTCGCCGGCGCCACCGTCGGCGTGGTCGCGCTGCCGCTGGCATTGGCCTTCGGCATCAGCTCCGGTGTCGGAGCCGCCGCCGGACTGGTCACCGCGGTGGTGGCGGGCGTGGTGGCGGCGGTGTTCGGTGGTTCGCACGTCCAGGTGTCCGGGCCTACCGGCGCCATGGCAGTGGTCCTGGCCCCGATCGTCACCCAGTACGGGGTGAGCAGCGTGGCACTGGTCACCGTGCTGGCCGGGGTCATCGTCGTGGTCGCGGGCGTCGCCGGTCTGGGACGGGCAGTCACGTTTCTGCCGTGGCCGGTGATCGAGGGATTCACCCTCGGCATCGCGGTGATCATCTTCCTTCAGCAGATCCCCGCCGCGCTCGGACAGCCGGTACCTCGGGGCGAGTCACCCCTGGCCGCGGTGATCACCGTGCTCCCCAGGGTCGATGTCGCCACGGCCGGCCCCGCGCTCGGCGTCGTGGTCGTGGCGGTGGCGCTGATGGCGGTCCTGCCGCGGATACATCCGGCGGTGCCGGCGTCGCTGCTGGCCGTGGTGGCCGCCACCGTCCTGGTGGCCGCCGCGGGGCTGTCGACCGCACGGATCGGCGCCTTGCCGGCGCAACTGCCCGCGCCGGTGTGGCCGCAGGCCGATCTGACAGCGCTGCGTGGCCTCGCCGGGGCGGCTCTGGCGATCGCCGCGCTGGCTGCGATCGAATCCCTGCTTTCGGCGCGGGTCGCGGCGACCATGTCACCGACCGGGCCCTATGACCCGAATCGGGAGTTGTTCGGGCAGGGACTGGCGTCCATCGCGTCCGGTGTGTTCGGTGGTATGCCGGCGACCGGCGCCATAGCGCGGACGGCGGTCAACGTCCGCTCGGGGGCGCGGACCAGGTTCGCGGCCATCGTGCACGCGATCCTGCTGCTGGCGGTGGTCTACCTGGTCAGCGGTCCGGTCGGGGCCATCCCGCTGGCCGCGTTGGCGGCGGTGCTGATGGTGACCGCGTGCCGGATGATCGCGTGGCACACCATGGTGCGGATTCTGCGGTCCACCCGATCCGGCGCCATCACCTTCGCACTGACCGCCCTGGTGACCGTCTGCTTCGATCTGATCGAGGCCGTCGAAATCGGTATCGCCGTCACGGCCGTGTTCGCGCTGCACACCCTGGCCCGGCGGAGCAGCGTCACCCGGGAGGATCTGCCCGGCCCGGCCCAGCCGGGGGACGAGCAGATCGCCCTCCTTCGGCTCGACGGTGCGATGTTCTTCGGTGCCGCGGAAAGGATCTCGTCCGAGATCGTCGACGAGCGCCACCCCGCCACCACGGTGGTGATCATCCGGCTGTCCCAACTGGGGATGCTCGACGCCACCGGCGCACACACCTTGGCCCAGATCGCCCGGGACTTCGAAATCCGGGGCATCACCGTCATCATCAAGGGCATCCGGTCCGAGCATCGAGAACTGCTCACCAACGTCGGTGTCATCGAGGCGTTACGGCACGCGAATCATCTGGTCGACGATCTCGATGACGCCGTCGCCCATGCGCGCACCCACGTCACCGTCCGAAAGTAGAAGGGCCCGCACAGCTTTCGCTGCGCGGGCCCTTCTCGGTCCGAACCTCTAGTGGTGCCCGTTGGATCCGTTGCCGGTTCCCTGGCGTTCCCGCAGGGCGGTCAGCGCCCGGTGCTCGGCGGCGTGCGCCGCCTCGGTGAGCGCCTCATGCTGCTCGACGGGATCCGGAATCAGGAAGCTGCCGCTGCCCGGCGCGCCGCCGGAGCCCAGCTTGTTCATCTTCTTGGGCAGGGCGGCACCCTGGTATTCCAGCGGGATCGGATGACCGTGGTCGTCGACCGGGCCGAGCGGCTGGTGGAGTTCGATGTAGGCACCGTGCGGCAGCCGCTTGATGATGCCCGTCTCGATACCGTGCTCCAGCACCGCACGGTCGCTGCGCTGCAGGCTGATCGCCCAGCGGTAAGCGATGTAGTACACGATCGCCGGCAGCACCACCATGCCGATACGGCCGATCCACGTCGTCGCGTTCAACGAGATGTGGAACTTCAGCGCGATGATGTCGTTCATGCAGGCGAACGTCAGCAGGATGTAGAACGACACCGCCATGGCGCCGATGGCCGTGCGAACCGGCGCGTCCCGCGGACGCTGCAGCAGGTTGTGATGGGCGTCGTCACCGCTGAACTTCTTCTCCATGAACGGCCACGCGATGAGCAGGGTGAACACCAGACCCATCAACAGCGCGATCCAGACCGGCTGCGGAATGGTGTGGTTGCCGAAGTAGATCTCCCACGGCGGGAAGAGCCGGATCAGGCCGTCGGTCCACATCATGTAGAAGTCCGGCTGGCTACCGGCCGACACCTGCGATGGCTTGTAGGGGCCCAGCAACCAGATCGGGTTGATGCTGAGCAGCCCGCCCATCAGGCCCAGAATGCCGGTGATGATGGCGAAGAACGCGCCGGACTTCACCGCGAACACCGGCATCACCCGGACGCCGACGACGTTGTGTTCGGTACGGCCGGGGCCGGGGAACTGGGTGTGCTTCTGGAACCACAGGATGATCATGTGCGCCGCGATCAGCGCCAGGATGATGCCCGGGATCAGCAGGATGTGCAGGGCATAGATCCGCGGGATGAAGATGTCGCCGGGGAAGTCGCCGCCGAACAGCGCCCAGTGCATCCAGGTGCCGACCACCGGAATGCCCATCGTGATCCCCGACAGCGCCGCACGGACGCCGGTACCGGAGAGCAGGTCGTCGGGCAGCGAGTAACCGAAGAAGCCCTCGAACATGGCAAGGATCAACAGCAGCGAGCCGATCACCCAGTTGGCCTCACGCGGGCGGCGGAACGCGCCGGTGAAGAAGATGCGGGCCAGGTGCACCATGATCGAGGCGGCGAACAGCAGCGCCGCCCAGTGGTGGACCTGGCGGACGAACAGCCCGCCGCGGATCTCGAAGCTGATGTCCAGTGCCGTCTCGTAGGCGCGCGACATCTGCACACCGCGCAACGGCTGGTAGACGCCGTTGTAGGTGACCTCGGCCATCGACGGGTCGAAGAACAGGGTCAGGTAGACGCCGGTGATCAGCAGCACGATGAAGCTGTACAGCGCGATCTCACCCAGCAGGAAGGACCAGTGGGTGGGGAACACCTTGTTCAGCTGCCGGCGTACCGCAGCCGACGGGTGAAACCGCGAATCGATGGCCTCACCTTGATGGGCGGCGAGCTTGGCAAGGTCAGGGCTCATGATTTGCGCTCCCAGAATGCCGGTCCGACAGGTTCGATGAAGTCGCCGTTGGCGACCAGATAGCCGTCTTGATCGATGGTAATCGGCAGTTGCGCCAGCGCACGTGCGGCCGGACCGAAGATCGGGCGGGCGAAGTGCAGCGCGTCGAACTGCGACTGGTGGCACGGGCACAGGATGCGGTAGGTCTGCTGTTCGTACAGCGACGACGGGCAGCCCAGGTGCGAGCAGACCTTGGTGTAGGCGAACAGCTCACCGAAGTTGAAGCTCTCCTGGCCCTGCCGCTTGACCACGCGCTGCATGTCGTTGGGCTTGATGCGGATGAGCATCACCGGGTTGCGGACGCCCATGGCGATCTCGGCCAGATGGTGCGAGGACTCGACCGTGGTGCCGTCGCCGTCGGACTCCCGCCACGGGAACACCGTCTCCATGCCGCCGGCATCGAGGTCTTCCGGGCGCATCTTGACGAACGGGGACTCGCCCGGCAGCCCGGTCGCGCGGGCCAGGAAGATGGTCTCGCCCTTGAACCGAGGCGTCCAGCCGGAGGTCCACAGCACGGCCTTCTTGCCTTCGGCGGTCGGCACCACCGGCTTCCACGGGTTCTTGATCAAGCCGCCGGCGAAGGCGACCAGCGTGCCGAGCCCGAACGCGCCGAGGCCGATGCCCAGCGACAACCCGACCAGCTTGCGGCGCTTGATCGTGGAGGTTTCCAGGGCGTCGCCCAGGTTCGCGGCGATCGTCTTGCGGTGCAGCTCCGGGGACGCGCCGTCGTGGCGGTCCTGGATGGAGATCTCTTCGGGGATGAACTTCTTCTGGTACAGCACCGCGCCGACGCCGATGGCCAGGATCGACAACCCGAACGTCAACCCGTACAGCGGGGTGGCCAGCGAGTAGGCCCACTCACCTTCGGACCCGTAGGGCTGGTACTCCCACGGCCAGAACAGGAAGACCAGCAGCAGGGCCAGACCGGCGACGCCGCCGAACAGCAGCCAGTACGAGACGGTGCGCGCGGCCCGTTTCTCGGCCCTGGTGCCCTCGATGGGCCAGCGCGGCTCCTTGTAGACGACCTCGACGCCGTCGAGCTTGCCGCCGAGTTCCAGGAGCTCCTCGCGCGACATCTCGGCCAGTTGCGCGTCGGTCGGAATGTCAGGGGTATTGGCGCTCATGCACGTGCTCCGATCCACATCGCGACACCGATCGCGGCCACCATCCCGATGATCCAGGCCGCCATACCCTCGGGCGCCGGACCGAATCCGCCGAGCCCGTAGCCGCTGGGGCTCGGGGTGGCCGCCGCTTCCCGTACGTAGCTGACGATGTCGACCTTCTCCTCGGGGGAGAGCTGGCGATCGGAGAACTTCGGCATGTTCTGCGGGCCGGTGAGCATCGCGCTGTACACCTGTGCCGGCACCCGGGACGCCTCACCGAGGTCGGGAGCGTACTTACCGGAGGACAGGGCGCCGCCCTTGCCGGTGAAGTTGTGGCACGACGCGCAGTTCAGCCGGAACAGGTCGCCACCGCGGGCGACATCTCCGGACAACAGCGACTCATCGGCGATGTGCCCGTTGGCATCCCGCGGCACGACCGGGCCACCGCCGTTGGCCTGGACGAAAGCGCCCAGCGCATCGATCTGGTGTTCGTCGAACACCGGGTCCTTGCGCGGGGCCTGGGCCTCGCCGCGCATCGCCGGCATCCGGCCGGTGGACACCTGGAAGTAGACGGCCGCCTCGCCCGCGCCGATGAGGCTCGGACCGCGGTCGGGCACGCCCTGCAGGTTGGCCCCGTGGCAGCTGACGCACGACGTCTCGAACAACTGCTTACCGGTGCGCAGCAGCGCCGACTGCGACTCGTCGGCGACGGCCACCTGGGGGGTGGGCGTCAGCGTGGCCGCGACGGCGCCCGCGGCACCGAGGCCGATCAGCAGCAGCACTGCCGCTGACAGGCGCCGGTGCAACCGACGGCGAGACTTGGTGGTCATCGAACCCCTTCTCATCGGCGAGCCGGTCATCGGACGAAGTAGATGACGGCGAACAACGCGATCCACACGATGTCGACGAAGTGCCAGTAGTACGAGACCACGATCGCAGCGGTGGCCTGGGCAGGCGTGAACTTGCTCATCCGGGTCCGCGCGAGCAGGAAGATGAACGCGACCAGACCGCCGATGACGTGCAGCCCGTGGAAGCCGGTGGCCAGATAGAAGACCGAACCGTAGGCGCTGCCCGGGATCGTCGTGCCGTGCTCGACGAGGTGGATGTACTCGTAGCCCTGGCCGCCGACGAAGAAGGCGCCCATCAGGAACGTGATCACGTACCACCGGCGCAGGCCGAACACGTCACCGCGCTCGGCGGCGAACACGCCCATCTGGCAGGTGAACGACGAGGCGATCAGCACGGCGGTCACCGGCACGGCCAGCCACAGATTCAGCTCCGTGGGGTGCGGCGGCCAGTCGCCGTGGGCCTGGGCCCGCGCGGTGAAATACATGGCGAACAGTCCGGCGAAGAACATCAGTTCACTGGAAAGCCAGACGATGGTGCCGACACTGACCATGTTCGGCCTGTTCAGCGAATGCACGCGAGATGTGATCGCGGTTCCGGAGGTCCCTACAGCGCTCGTCACAGGTGCAAGTATGACGCTTTGTAGTTGATTAACTCCACCCGGGTTCCGAATTGGTCTCGATCGTGTCGGCTCCCCTTGGTGCCGGCCTTCGGTCGGGCTGATGATCGGCTCGGCGGAGCGGGCAGGACCGGGCGATAGCATCACCTGGTGCCTTCCGCAGAACCCCAACTCGACGCATCCACCTGGCCGCAGATTCTGGGCCGGCTGACGACGAATCAGGATCTGCTGCGCGGGCAGGCGGCCTGGGCGATGGACCAGATCATGACCGGCGCGGCGACGCCCGCGCAGATCTCGGGTTTCGCCGTCGCGATGAAGATGAAGCGACCCAATTCCGCCGAGGTCCGCGAACTGGCCGACATCATGCTCAAGCACGCCCGCCGGCTGCCCGCCGAAGCCGTCGGCAATGCCGCCGTGGACATCGTGGGCACCGGCGGGGACGGGTCCAACACGGTGAACCTGTCCACCATGGCCTCGATCGTCGTCGCGGCCGCCGGGGTGCCGGTCATCAAACACGGCAACCGGGCCGCGTCCTCGCTGTCCGGCGGCGCCGACACCCTCGAAGCCCTCGGCGTCCGCATCGATCTGGGGCCCGAAGACGTGGCGCGCAGCGTGGCCGAGGTGGGGATCGGTTTCGCCTTCGCGCCGCAGTTCCACCCGTCCTATCGGCACGCGTCGGTGGTGCGCCGGGAGATCGGCGTCCCGACGGTCTTCAATCTGCTTGGGCCACTTACCAATCCGGCCTCGCCGCGGGCCGGGCTGATCGGCTGCGCGTGGGGTGACCTGGCCGAGGTGATGGCAGGTGTGTTCGCCGCGAGGGGCAACAGTGTCCTGGTGGTGCACGGCGACGACGGTCTCGACGAGCTGACGACGACCACGACGAGCACCATCTGGCGGGTGCAGGCCGGCACCGTGGAACGGCTCACCCTGGACCCGGCGGCGTTCGGCTTCAAGCGGGCCGACCTCAGCGAGCTCATCGGTGGGGACGCCGAGGCCAACGCGGCCTCGGTGCGCGCGGTGCTGGGCGGGGACCCCGGCCCGGTGCGCGACGCGGTCGTGCTCAACGCGGCCGGTGCGATGGTGGCGCACGCCGGCCTGGCCGGCGATGCCCAGTGGGTGCCGGCGTGGGAGGCCGGCCTGCGCCGGGCCGCCGACGCCATCGACTCGGGTGCGGCCGAGCAGTTGTTGGCCAAGTGGGTTCAGTTCACCCAGAAAGCGTGACCGGGTAGCCGGACCGCGGCGGATCGACACCGAAGCGGTCATCGGCGTAGTCGGCTCCGTCGCGCTGCTGCGCGGCCAACCGGGCCGAGCGCGCGGTGGCCGCCCAGCCGGCCCAGCGCGCGGCCGACCCGATGGGGCTGGCGTAGCCGGGCTCGGCTCGCACGATGCGCACCCCGGGGCCGGCCAGCCATCGCGCGAGCAGTGCCGTCTCTTCCACCAGCGCGCCGCCCAGCGGGGCTGACTCCGGCAGAATCGTCTGTGCGGCAGCGCAAATGGCGTCCACCACGGGCATCGGCGGCACGCCACGGCGGGCGCACCCGGCCGAGGCGAGTTGCCCGTGCCGGAGCACCGCGAGCTGCCAGCCGCCATGCCCGTCGGGGCGCGCGGCGACCAGTTCGTCGACGGCGGCCAGCGCCTGCAGCCGCTGACCGCGGCACACCACGTCCACCGCGTCGGCGGTGTGGTCGCGCAACCGGGCGGCGGTTTCGTACCGGTGCACGGCTGCCAGCGCCTCGATCTGGTTCAGCACGGTGCCCAAGGCCGAGCTGTCGGCACCCTCGATGAGCGCGGTGGCGGCCGCAGGCGCCGGTGCGTAGCCGGCCGCGTCGGCCCCGCGCGGTGCCGGGCACGGGGCCAGTTCGTGTTGGTCGCAGGTGTGCCGGGCGGCTCGGGACAGCCGCTTGGTGCAGGTGCGCACGCCCGTACCGCGAGCCAGGATCTCGGCGGTGGCAACGGCATCGGCGCGCGCACCGAACGGGCCGAGGGCGCGGGCGCTGCGCGGTGCCCGCACCACGGAGAAACGCGGGAACGCCTCGTCGGTCAGGACGATCCACCACCATCGGCGGGGGAACTTGGAGCGCCGGTTGTACGGCGGGGCGTGCGCGGCCAGCAGGCGCAGCTCCCGCACCCCGGCCTCCAGTTCGTGTGCGCATTCGACGTGGTCGACGCGGGTGGCCAGGGCCACCATCTCTTTCATCCGGGTGCGGGGGTCGGCCCCGGTGAAGTACTGCCCGACCCGACGGCGCAGGTCCACCGCCGTTCCGATGTAGAGCACCTCGTCGCCGGGCCCGCGGAACAGGTAGACCCCGGGCCGGGCCGGGATGCCGGTGGCCAGATGGCGTTTGCGGCGCTGGGGTGCGGTCGCGTCGGGCAGATACGCGCGCAGTTCCGGATAGGTGCGCACACCCTGGTTCCCGACCCGCTCGATCAGCCCGTGCAGCACGTCGACGGTGGCGCGGGCGTCGTCGAGTGCGCGGTGGGTCGGGGTGGTGGAGGCGCCGAACAGCTGGGCCAGCGCCGAGAGCCGGACGCTGGGCGCCTCGTCGCGGGTGAGCACCCGGCGTGCGAGCCGGACCGTGCACAGCACCGGCGGGCGCGGCCAGCTGAGCCCCAGCCGCTGCGTGGCGGCGCGCAGGAAGCCGATGTCGAACCCGGCGTTGTGGGCGACCAGCACCGCGCCCCGGGAGAACTCCAGGAAGGCGGGCAGCACGCTGTCGATCCGCGGTGCGTCGTGCACCATCGCCGAGGTGATCCCGGTCAGCGCGACGATCTGCGGCGGGATGGACCGGCCCGGGTCCACCAGGGTGGCCAGCTCGCCGAGCACCGCCCCGCCGCGCACCTTGACCGCACCGATCTCGGTGATGGCGTCGTGTCCGTCGCCGGCGGCCCGACCGCCGGTGGTCTCCAGGTCCACCACGACGAACGTGGTGTCGGCGAGCGGGATGTCGGCCAGTGGCTCGACATCGGCGAAGCTCAGCTGCGACACGTGGGTGACGGTATCGGTCGATACCGACGAGCGCCGGGACCTGTCGGTACCCCTCGTTACGGTGCGGGCAGTGTCAAAAGTCAGACACCCACAGAAGAATGGAAGGGCATGTCGTGAAGCCTGTAGAACAGCCCACCGGCGATTCCTGGGGTCCGGTTCAGGATCCGGGTCCGGACCCCGGCCTGGATAGCGGCTCGGTGGTGATCGACTGCGACGACTGCGCGGTGCGCGGTCCGGGATGCCAGGACTGCGTGGTCAGCGTGCTACTCGGTGTTCCTGAGACTTTGCTGGACGACGAGCGTCGGGCCTTGGAGGTGCTCGCCGACGCCGGAATGGCGCCGCGGCTGCGGTTGGTCCCGATCCGGCGTCCGGACACCCGAGGTGGTAGAACAGGTGTGGCGTGATGACACGCACACTTCTGCGGAGGCAAAAATTCATCCCGATCTGCTGTTAAATTTGCGTCTCCTGTTGGACAAGCCCGATGCCATTTCGTAACCTGTCTGAGACCTAATTGAGTTCGACGCGGCTCGTAAGCAGTTTAAGGACGCAAAACCTTGAGGCCTGATCGCACACACCGACCCAAGCGTGGCGTCAAGCGACCCCTGATCGGTGCGTTAGCGAGTTTGACCGTCCTCGGCAGCCTCCTTGCCGGAAGTGTGCACGCTGACCCTGCCGCCGATGCGCTGGCAAAGCTCAACGAACTTTCCCGGCAGGCCGAAGCGACCACCGAGGCGATGCACGCGGCGCAGCTCGATCTCGACAACAAGCTGGCAGCGCAGCGTGCGGCTGATTCAAAGCACGCGGCCGACCTCGCCGCCGTTGACTCGGCCAAAGGTCAGCTGGCAACGTTCCAGAGCTCGGTCAACAAGGTTGCTGCCGCGCAGTACATGGGTGGCCGGACCGACGGTTTGGACGCCATGCTCACCGCCGGATCTCCCCAGGGCCTGATCGACCAGCTCGCCGTCCAGCGGGTGATGGCCACCGAGATGGCCGCGCAGATGCAGAACTTCAAGACCACCAGCACGCGCGCCGCGCAAGCCGAAACGGCCTCCGCCCAGTCCGCGGCCGACGCCAAGACGGCCGCCGAGCAGGCCGCCGCGGTGCGCGCGGACCTGCAATCCAAGCAAAGCAAGCTGCAGGTGCAGATCGCCGTCGTCAAGTCTCAGTACCAGGTGCTGACTCCCGCTCAGCGGGAGGCGCTGGCCGCCATTCCGCCGGTACCGGCCGCGCCCGCGCCGGGCGATGTGCCGCCGCCCGCGGCGTTGCCGGGCCAGGATCCGGCGATTCTCGCCGCGCCGCCGGAGGGCATCCCGCCCGGGGACATGGCCCCGCCGCCGGACGCCGCGGTGCCCGGGATGGGCGGTAACAACGAGGGCATGGCCGCCGTGCAGGCAGCGCTCACCCGGATCGGTTCGCCGTACTCCTGGGGTGCCGAAGGACCGGGCGCGTTCGACTGCTCCGGTCTGGTCAAATGGGCGTTCCAGCAGGCCGGCGTCTCGCTGCCGCACTCCAGCTACGCGCAGGCCGCGGGCGGACAACCGGTGTCGACCGACCAGATGCAACCAGGCGATGTCATCTCCTATTACTCCGACGCCTCCCACGTCGGCATCTACATCGGCGACGGCATGATGGTGCATGCGTCGACCTTCGGTGTGCCGGTTCGGGTCGCCCCGGTCAACAACGCACCCATCTACAACGTCCGCCGTTACTGACCTGGCCCGGGTCGCCGCGGTCCTGATGGCCGCGGTGCTGCTGGCCGGTTGCCGGACGGAAGTCCCGCCCGCGCCGCCGACGACGTCGGTGGCCCCGGCTCCCACACCGGCAACGCTCTCGCTGACGCTGCGCGACGGGCGTACCGCGCACCTGCGCGGCCTCGGAGGCACCCGCACCCAGCCGCTGTGCGACCGGATCGCCGGCGAACTCGACGACGCGGCGGCGGCCGTCACCGCGTTCTGGGGGCCGGACTGGCCGCGCGATATCGTCGTGATCGCCACCGAAACCGATGAGCAGTTCCGGGTGCTGGGCTTCGACGGTCCGGACATCGCGGCGGCCACCACCGCCGACGGCATCGTCTTCGCCCCGGGGGCGGCCACCATGAGTCCGCAGTCGTTGCGAATCGTCGCCCGGCACGAGCTCTTTCACTACGCGGTGCGGGCGCACACCGCGGCCGACGCCCCCCGGTGGCTCGCCGAGGGGGTGGCCGACTACGTGGGGCGTCCGCCGGCCCCGCTGCCCGGTCCCGCCGCGGCGGCCACGCTGGCCCGGCTGCCCACCGACGCAGACCTGAATGCCGTGGGCCCGCAACGTTCGGACGCCTACGACCGGGCCTGGTGGTTCAGCCGCTACGTCGCCGCCAGTTTCGGCCCCGGCACGCTCAAACGGCTGTACCTGCGTGCCAGCGAGCCGGGACATCCCGATGTCGCGGTGGCGGTCCGCGACACCCTGGGCGCCGGCCTGGACCAGGTACTGGCGCGCTGGCGGGACTGGATGAGCGGATAACCTTTCGCGATGACTCGGATTTTGCTGGTTACCAACGATTTTCCGCCGCGCCGCGGTGGCATCCAGTCCTATCTGGAGGCCTTCGTCGGCCAGCTGGTGCAATCCGGCGGTCATGACCTCACGGTGTACGCGCCCAAGTGGAAGGGCGCGCCCGAATACGACCGGGCGGCGGCCTTCCGGGTGGTGCGCCATCGCAGCACTCTGATGCTGCCCGAGCCGACGGTGGCCAACCGGATGCGCGCGCTGATCGCCGAGCACGATATCCAGACCGTCTGGTTCGGTGCGGCCGCCCCGCTGGCACTACTGGCCCCGCTGGCCCGGGCCGCGGGGGCGGAGCGGGTGATAGCCAGCACGCACGGCCACGAGGTGGGCTGGTCGATGCTACCGGTGGCGCGAAATGCCCTGCGGCGCATCGGGAATGACACCGACATCGTGACCTATGTCAGCTCCTACACCCGGGGCAGGTTCGCCTCTGCGTTCGGGCCGCAGGCCCGGCTGGAACGGTTGTCGCCCGGCGTGGACGTCGACCGCTTCACGCCCGACCCGGTGGCCCGGGCCGAACTGCGGGCCCGGCACGGATTGGGGGAGCGGCCGGTCGTGGTGTGTGTGTCGCGGCTGGTGCCACGCAAGGGCCAGGACGTGTTGATCCGGGCGCTGCCCGCCATCCGGGATGCCGTGCCGGGCAGCGCCCTAGTGGTGGTCGGGGGTGGCCCGCACCTGGAGGCGCTGGAGAAACTGGCCCGCCAGACCGGGGTCGCCGACGATGTGGTGTTCACCGGCGGGGTGCCGGGCGAGGAGCTGCCCGCCTACCACGCGATGGCCGACGTGTTCGCGATGCCGTGCCGCACCAGGGGCGCCGGGCTGGACGTCGAGGGCCTCGGCATCGTGTACCTGGAGGCCTCGGCGTGCGGGATACCCGTGGTGGCCGGGCGTTCCGGCGGCGCACCGGAGACGGTGCGCGACGGCGAGACCGGAACGGTCGTGGACGGCACCGACGTCCGGGCCGTCGCGGCCGCGGTCGCCGAGATCCTGGCCGACCCCGATGCTGCCGCGGCCATGGGGGCGGCGGGGCGGCAGTGGGCCGTGCAGAACTGGCAGTGGAGCGCCCAGGGGGCGCGGCTGCAGAGGCTGTTACAGGCCTAGCAAGACCTAGGAGTACAGCGCGTCGATGTCGGCGGCGAACTTCTCCGCGACCACCTTGCGCTTGACCTTCAGCGTCGGGGTCAGCTCACCGGTGTCCTCGGTGAAATCGACCGGCAGGATCGCGAACTTGCGGATCGACTCCGCGTGCGACACAGCCTGATTCGCCTCCTTGACGGCGAGATCGATCTCGGCCCTCAGGTCCGGGTCGGTGGCCAGGTCGCCGACCGTCGCCGAGGCGTCCTTGCCGGTGCGCTGCTTCCAGCCCGGGAACGCCTCCGGATCGATGGTGATCAGGGCGGCGATGAACGGCTGCTGATCGCCGACGACCAGGGCCTGGCTGATCAGTGGGTGCGCGCGCAGCCGGTCCTCCAGTACCGCCGGGGCGACATTCTTACCGCCGGCGGTGACGATGATCTCCTTCTTGCGGCCGATGATGGTCAGGAACCCGTCGTCGTCGATCGCGCCGAGATCACCGGTGTGGAACCAGCCATCGGTGAAGGCGTCCTTGGTGGCCTCGTCGTTTTGCCAGTATCCGCCGAACACCACGCCGCCGGAGACCAGCAACTCGTCGTCGTCACCGAGGCGCATGCTGTTGCCGGGCAACAACTTTCCGACCGAACCTACCTTCAGCGCACCGACCTGGTTGACGGTGATCGCGGCGCTGGTCTCGGTGAGCCCGTAACCCTCGTAGATGGTCAGCCCGACGCCGCGGTAGAAGTGCCCGAGCCGGGCGCCCAGCGGAGCGCCGCCGGAGATGGCGGCGAGGCAGTCGCCGCCGAGGGCGGCCCGCAGCTTGCCGTAGACCAGCCGGTCGAACACGGCGTGCTTGGCCTTGAGCAGCAAGCCGGCCCCGCTGGCGTCCAGCGCCTGGCTGTACTCGATCGCGGTGGTGGCGGCGAGCCCGAAGATCTTGCCTTTCCCGCCGTCGCGGGCGTTCTGCTCGGCGGTGTTGTACACCTTCTCGAACACTCGCGGCACCGACACCACCAGCGTCGGTTTGAACACCCCGAACGTCGGCACCAGGTTCTTGATGTCGCTGGTGAAGCCCAGCGTGACCTGGTTGGTGAACGCCGCGACGGTGATGGCCCGGGCCAGCACGTGGGCCAGCGGCAGGAACACCAGCATCCGCTCGCCCTTGGCCAGCAGGTCGGGGAAGCTGGCCTTGGCGCCGTGGATCTCCGAGAGCAGGTTGGTGTGGGTCAGCTGGCAGCCCTTGGGCAGCCCGGTGGTGCCCGAGGTGTAGATCAGGGTGGCCGGGTCCGAGGACTTGATACCGGCCAGGCGGGCGTCCAGCTCCGCGGCGTCGATGCTCTTGCCGGCCTCGGCGAGCGCGTCGAGCGCGGCCGGGCCGGTCCCGTCGATCCGCAGCACCTTGCGCGCCTGGGGGAACTGGTCGCGCAGTTGTTCCACCCGGTCGGCGTGCGCGTCGGTCTCGGCGACCACCAGCACCGCCGACGAGTCGGCCAGCACGTGCCGGACCTGCTCGGCCGAGCTGGTCTCGTAGATGGGAACGGTCACCGCACCGACGGACAGGATGGCGAAGTCGATGATCGGCCACTCGTAGCGGGTGGCCGACAGGATGGCCACCCGGTCACCCGGCGCGACCCCTTCGGCGATCAAACCCAAAGCCGCGGAACGGATCTGCGCGGCCGCCTGGGCGGCGGTGACATCGGTCCAGCGGCCGTCGATCAGGCGCTGGAAGATCACGTGGCCGGGGTCCTGGCGCTCGTGGGCGTATACGGCGTCGACGACGGTATCGAATTCGCCGATCTGGAACGTTGCGGCAACGCTGTACTCACGCACGATTCTGGCCCCTCGTAAATGCTGGTGATGGATCTCTTTCGGCATCCGCCGGTCAGCCTAGTCGCCCGCCGCGGACCGGCGGTACCGCGTGTGTGATGCTGGTCAGCCATGAACAGCGTGCAGATCTCCGACGAGACCTTCGTATGCGCCGACCCGGTGGATGTCGGGCGCGCCATCGGGGATCCGGCGAGCTGGCGGCAGTGGTGGCCGGACCTGCGCCTGGGTGTCGTGGAGGACCGCGGCCCCGCCGGGATGCGCTGGACCGTCGCCGGTGCGCTGACGGGCACCATGGAGGTCTGGCTGGAAGCCGTGATGGACGGCGTGATCCTGCATTACTTCCTGCACGCCGAACCGGCCGGCGCCACCGCTCATGAGCTGGCCCGCCTCGATCTGGCCAAGCTCAACCACTCCCGCCGGGTGGCAGGCAAGAGGATGGCCTTCGAGGTCAAGACCCGCTTGGAGCAGCACCGGCCGGTCGGGGTGTCACGGCTGGCCCGATAGCGAGCAGCCCGTTCGGCGGTGCGGGTACATTTCTGTGCGTGGCGGAGAAGACGGCGCAGACGATATACATCGATGCCGATCCCTCGACGGTGATGGACGTGATCGCCGATATCGGCTCGTATCCGGAATGGGTGGCCGAGTACAAGGAAGCCGAGGTGCTCGACGCCGACGGTGCGGGGAATCCCAAGACGGCCCGCCTGGTGCTGGACGCAACGGTGCTCAAGGACACCATGGTGCTGTCCTATCAGTGGCCCGCCGACCGCAAATCAGTGACCTGGACGTTGGTGTCCAGTTCCCTGCTCCGCGGACTGGAGGGTGCATACAAGCTGTCTCCCAAGGGTTCTGGCACCGATGTCACCTATGAACTGTCGGTCGACCTGCTGATCCCGATGATCGGTCTGCTCAAGCGCAAGGCCGAGCGCCGGCTCACCGACACCGCCCTCAAGGACCTCAAGAAGCGAGTCGAGGTGCAGTGAGCTGAATGGCGAGCAAGCCGCCCGGATCAGCCTGTTCGTCGGCAAGGGTGGGGTAGGCAAGTCCACGTTGGCCACCGCCGCCGCGGTGCGCGATGCGCGCAGTGGGCAGCGGGTGCTGATCGTGTCGACCGACCAGGCTCATTCCACCGGCGACGTGCTCGGGACCACGGTTTCGCCGACCGGCGACCGGGCACCCACCAGGGTGCTCGCCGACCTGGACACCGGTTTCCTGGATGCCCTCGCGCTGGACACCCTGGCGCTGCTGTCGCGCCGGTGGCGTGACATCGCCGGTCCGCTGGCCGCCCGCTTCCCTGAATCCGATCTGGGAAGCGTTGCCCCCGAAGAACTTTCGGCACTCCCCGGAATTCAGGAGGTGCTCGGCCTGCACGAGGTGGGCCAGCTCGCCGATTCGGGCAACTGGGATCACGTGGTGGTCGACTGCGCCTCGACCGCCGACGCGCTGCGGATGCTGACTCTGCCCGCGACGTTCAGCCTGTACCTGGAGCGGATCTGGCCCCGGCACCGTCGGCTGTCCGTGTCCTCCGGTGACCCGGCCTCGGCGGCCATCGTTACCCTGGTGGAACGCATCGCCGAGGGCAACGAGGCGCTGTCGGCCCTGCTTGCCGACGGGCAGCGGGTGAGTGCGCATCTGGTGCTCACCCCGGAGCGGGTGGTGGCCGCCGAGGCGGTGCGGACCATCGGGTCGCTGGCCCTGATGGGCGTCCGGGTGGACGAGTTGCTGGTCAACCAGATCTTGTTGCAGGACGAGTCATTCGAGTACCGCAACCTGCCCGAACACCCGGCGTTCGACTGGTACACCGAACGGATCGCCGAGCAGCGCGCCGTGCTCGACGAGCTGGACGCGGCCATCGGCGACGTGCAGCTGGTGCTGGTGCCGCACCTGGCCG
The DNA here is from genome assembly GCF_054404835.1 of Mycobacterium sp. BMJ-28. Lineage (NCBI taxonomy): Bacteria > Bacillati > Actinomycetota > Actinomycetes > Mycobacteriales > Mycobacteriaceae > Mycobacterium > Mycobacterium sp. BMJ-28. Next base: position 2,539,661 of record NZ_CM136783.1, read on the forward strand.
GGGAACCGATCGGGCCCAAGGCGCTCGGTGAACTGCTCTCACAGGCCCGCCGCCGCGACGGTGCACCGCCGCCGGGCCCGCTGAAGCCGGTGGTCGACCGCGAATCGGGAACTGGCCTCGAAGCGGTCTACCGGTTGCGGTTAGAGTTGCCGCAAGTGGATCCGGGCTCGTTGACGCTCGGGCGCGTCGACGACGATCTGATCATCGGGTCGGGCGGTATGCGCCGCCGGGTCCGGTTGGCATCGGTCCTGCGGCGCTGCATCGTCATCGATGCGCAGTTGCGCGGCGCCGAACTCACGGTGCGATTCCGCCCCGATCGAAAGGTGTGGCCGGCGTGAGTGGGGTGCATCCCGATCTGGGGCCTGAACTGCGGCAGCTGGCACAGGCCGTGCTGGACCGGCTGGATCCCGCGGTACGGATGGCGGCCGCGCGCGCGGCCGCCGCGGGCGCCGGTGAGGGACAGTGTCAGCAGGTGTGGTGCCCGGTCTGTGCGCTGGCGGCCCTGGTGGCCGGCGAACAGCATCCGCTGCTGTCGGTCATCGCCGAGCACAGCGTCGCCCTGCTGACCATCGTGCGCACCATGGTCGGTGACCCGCAGGCCCAGCCCACCCCACCGCCACCGCGCGACGGCGACCCGGCGCCCAGTGCGCCGGGCAGTTACCAGCACATCCCGGTGAACGTCGACGAATAGCCGAATGAGCCGGCGGGGCATCCTCACAGCGCCGCCGTGTGGTCGTCGCAACATTGCGTGGGTAAAGTTGTCGCGGAACGCTGTCGCAGCGTCCGACGCAGGAGGGCCCATGTTTTTCTGGTTTTACAAGCACATCCTGATGGGCCCCTTGTTGCGCTTGCTGGGCAGGCCGAAAGTGCAAGGGCTGGAATATGTTCCGGACTCCGGTGCGGTGATCCTGGCCAGCAACCACCTTGCCGTCGCGGACAGTTTCTACCTGCCGCTGGCCCTTCGCCGACGCATCACCTTCCTGGCCAAGGCCGAGTACTTCACGGGCACCGGCTTCAAGGGCAAGCTGACCAAGTTCTTCTACTCGTCCACCGGGCAGGTGCCCATCGACCGCACCGACGCGGATTCGGCGCAGGCCGCGCTGACCACCGCCCAGCGCATCCTCGCCGACGGCAAGCTGCTCGGGATGTATCCCGAGGGCACCCGCTCACCCGACGGCAGGCTCTACAAGGGCAAGACCGGCCTGGCCCGCGTCGCGCTGGAAAGCGGTGTCCCCGTCATTCCGGTCGCGATGATCGGAACCGACACGGTCAACCCGCCCGGCAGCAAGATGTGGCACTTCGGCCGTGTCGAGGTCCGTTTCGGCAAGCCGATGGATTTCAGCCGTTTCGAGGGGCTGGCGGGCAACCGGTTCATCGAGCGCGCCGTCATCGACGAGGTGATGTACGAGCTCATGCGGCTGTCCGGCCAGGAGTACGTCGACCTGTACGCCGCTGACATCAAAGAGGGCAAGGGCCCGGTTCCCGCCGTCAAAGCGGGTTAATTGATCACCGGCAACGCCGGTGCACCCACCGCGCGCCTGCCGTCGGCGCCGACCGCCGCGGGCACGCTCGTGCCGGCGACCGCGATGACGGCCAGCGCCCACCACAGGTAGGAGCCACCGGCGAGCTGGCGCCACAACGAGGCCGCGGTCTCGTGGTGTTCGGGCAGCAGCGTGATCGGGGTCCACACCATCAGCGCGAGACCGGCGGCACTGACCAGGATCAGCGCAAAGCGCCGCCTGCGGTACCCCAGCACGGCGGTGGCCAGCACCGTCGGCAGCATCCACACCCAGTGGTGAGACCACGACACCGGCGACACCACCAGACCGAACATCGCCACGCAGATGAGCGCCAGCACCTGCTCGCCGCCGTCGGGTGCGTCGCCGCCGCGCTGCAGCAGACGGTGCACCGCCCACCCGGTCAAGGCCAGCACCAGGCAGCAGGCCGCCGCCCAGGGCAGGAAACGCTGTTCTTCGCCCAGGCCGAGCCGGGCCAGGGTGCCCGAGATGTTCTGGTTGGTGTTCAGCGTGGCGGTGCCGATCCGATTGGTGTCGCGCAGCGTCTCGGTCCAGTACACGCTGGAATCCCGCCAGGCCAGCGCGAACCCGACCAGGGTGGCCGTCACCGCCGAGACCGCGGTGACCAGCACGGCGCGCACATCGCGGCGCAGCACGAAATACAGCAGGAAGACCGCCGGGGTGAGTTTCACCGCGATCGCCAGCCCCAGCAGCAGACCCCGGGGCCACGGCGTCTTGCGGGGCACGCAGTCGGCGATCACCAGCGTCATCAGCACCACATTGATCTGGCCGAACGCGAAGTTGGACCGGATCGGCTCCAGGAACACCACGGCCGGGGCCACCAGCGCGGCGGCCAGCCAGGCGCGCCGCTGCCAGTTGTCACCGACCTGCAGCCGGGTCAGCACGATCGTCACGGACACCACCAGCAGCACCAGCGTGGTCACGGTGATCGCGGCGCCGGCCGCAGGCAGCGTCAGCCAGGCGAACGGCGCGAACACGATCGCGGCCAGCGGTGGATAGGTGAACGGCAGGTCCAGACCCGCCTGGGTCTGGAATTTGGTGCTGTCGGCGTACAGCGGGGTGCCATCCAGCCAGGCCCGCCCGCCCATCCGGTAGACGTCGATGTCGATGCGGTAGGGCGCATGCCCGAGCAGCCGCCAGCCGGCCCAGACCAGCCCCGCCAGGGTCAGCAGCTGAAACAGCCGCCATGCCACGGTTGTCCGGAATCCGGCCCTACCGGGGTGGGGCGGGCGGGATGGCTGAGTGCTCATTTCGCCGACCAGCCTATCGGTGTGGTCCGGCACGCCGGTCGGCACAGGACGCCTGATGGCACGAATCGGTGCCAGGTCGGCGTATGTTCTCGACCGTGCATCTGCGCGTCCAGCTCGACTTCGTCACCGGTGATCGTCTGCCGTTGCTGTGCTGCCTGATCGCATTCATCCTCACGTTCTTCCTGACCCGCCTCATCGTGCGCTACATCCGCAGCCACCCCGCCGGTGACGCGCCGCGCGCATGGTGGAAGCCGCGCAACCTGTCCGTCGGCGGCGGGGTGCATCTGCACCACGCGGTGATCGGTGTCGTCCTGGTGATGATCTCCGGAGTGTCCATGGTGACCCTCGCGGTAAACGGAGGTGTGCCCGAATTCACGGTGGCCGCGGTGTTCTTCGGGATCGGGGCGGCGCTGGTGCTCGACGAGTTCGCCCTGATCCTGCACCTGCAGGACGTGTACTGGGCCGAGGACGGCCGCACCTCGGTGGACGCCGTGTTTGTCGCGATCGCGGTGGCGGGGCTGCTAGTGCTGGGCTTCAATCCGCTGTCGTTCTTCGACATCAACATCTGGCGGGCCGACGACACCTGGCAGGCCCGGGCGGCGGTCATCGGCGTCGCCGTGTTGACGCTGGCGCTGGCCGTGGTGGTGCTGCTCAAGGGCAAGGTGTGGACCGGCCTGGTCGGCATGTTCATCACCCCGCTGCTGGTCCTCGGGGCGATCCGGCTGTCCCGGCCGCACGCGCCGTGGGCGCGCTGGCGGTACACCGTCCGGCCCCGCAAGATGCACCGCGCGCTGGAACGGGAACGCCGGCTGCGCCGGCCGGTGGTGCAGGCGAAGCTGTGGGTCCAGCACGTGGTGGCCGGTGAACCGCATTTTCCCGACGATGCGCTGGTCAACGAGGAATTGGACCGCGAGATCCACGCCGCGCCACCGCCGCCCGCCGTGCCTCTGGTAATGAAGGAATCCCGCTGACATGCGCTTTTTCTATGACACCGAGTTCATCGACAACGGCCGCACCATCGAGCTCATCTCGATCGGGGTGGTCGCCGAGGACGGCCGCGAGTATTACGCGATATCAACCGAATTCGATCCGGAGCGGGCCGGCAGCTGGGTGCGTAAGCACGTGCTGCCCAAACTGCCGTCGCCGTCGTCGCAGCTGTGGCGTTCGCGCCGGCAGATCCGCACCGAGCTGGAAGATTTCTTCGATATCGACGGTGACGAGCCCATCGAGCTGTGGGCCTGGGTCGGTGCCTATGACCACGTGGTGCTCTGCCAGCTGTGGGGGCCGATGACCGATCTGCCACCCGCGATGCCCCGGTTCACCCGCGAGCTGCGGCAGTTCTGGGAGGAGCGCGGCAGTCCGCGCATGCCACCCCGGCCCAGCGATTCGCACGATGCGTTGGTGGACGCTCGCCACAATCTGCGCAGGTTCCAGCTGATGAATGACAAGGGGGACTGGGCGGTACGGGCCTGAGCTGCGGGTATGGCCGGTAAAATCGGTTCGTCGGCGCGGTTACCATAGAGCGGTGAACTGGACCGTCGACGTACCCATCGACCAGCTGCCGGATCTGCCGCCGCTCCCCGAGGGCCTGCGCCAGCGGCTCGACGCGGCCCTGGCCAAGCCCGCCCTGCAGCAGCCCGGTTGGGATGCCGGGCAGGCCAAGGCGATGCGGACGGTGCTGGAGAGCGTGCCGCCCGTCACCGTGCCGACCGAGGTCGAGAAGCTCAAGGTGCAGCTGGCCGCCGTCGCGCGGGGGGAGGCCTTCCTGCTGCAGGGCGGCGACTGCGCCGAGACGTTCGTGGACAACACCGAGCCGCATATCCGCGCCAACATCCGCACCCTGCTGCAGATGGCCGTGGTGCTGACCTACGGTGCCAGCATGCCGGTGGTGAAGGTGGCCCGGATCGCCGGTCAGTACGCCAAACCGCGGTCCTCCGACCTCGATGCGCTGGGGCTGAAGTCCTACCGCGGTGACATGGTCAACGGGTTCGCCCCGGACGCCTCGGTGCGCGATCACGACGCCTCCCGACTGGTACGGGCGTACGCGAATGCCAGCGCCGCGATGAACCTGGTGCGCGCGCTCACCTCGTCGGGGATGGCGTCGCTGCAGAAGGTGCACGACTGGAACCGCGAGTTCGTCCGGACTTCGCCCGCGGGCGCCCGGTACGAGGCGCTGGCCGGGGAGATCGACCGTGGGCTGCGCTTCATGAGCGCCTGCGGCGTCGACGACCGCAACCTGCAGACCGCCGAGATCTTCGCCAGCCACGAGGCCCTGGTGCTCGACTACGAGCGGGCCCTGCTGCGGCTGTCCACCGAATTCGACGAGCCCCGGCTCTACGACCTGTCCGCGCACTACGTGTGGATCGGCGAGCGCACCCGCCAGCTCGACGGCGCCCACATCGCGTTCGTGGAGACCATCGCCAACCCGATCGGGATCAAGATCGGCCCCACCACGTCGCCGGAGCTGGCCGTCGAATACGTCGAACGGCTCGACCCGAACAACGAGGCCGGCCGGCTCACGCTGGTCAGTCGGATGGGCAACCAGAAGGTGCGCGACGTGCTGCCCCCGATCATCGAGAAGGTGCAGGCGTCCGGTCACCAGGTGATCTGGCAGTGCGATCCGATGCACGGCAACACCCACGAGTCCTCCACCGGCTACAAGACGCGGCACTTCGACCGCATCGTCGACGAGGTGCAGGGCTTCTTCGAGGTGCACCACTCGCTGGGCACCCACCCCGGCGGTATCCACGTCGAGATCACCGGTGAGAACGTCACCGAATGCCTGGGCGGTGCGCAGGACATCTCCGATGACGATCTGGGCGGCCGTTACGAGACGGCCTGCGACCCGCGGCTGAACACCCAGCAGAGCCTCGAGCTGGCGTTCCTCGTCGCGGAAATGCTCCGGGGCTAGTCCTAGTTCAGTAACCCGGGCAGGTTGCTGCCGAGCGCCCAGGCGCCAGCGGCGACCAGCCCGGTCAGTGTGATCAGCACCAGCACCCAGCTCAGCAGGGTCCGCCTGGCGCGCTGGCGGGCCCACTCGAACTCGTCGATGTCGATACCCGCGAATTGCGTTGCCGCCGGCTGATATTCGGGCTCGGTCTGCGAGGTATCGAGGGCGCTGCTCAGATCCTCGGCGAAGTCGGCGCCGTATTCGCGGGTCGGATTGGGCACCCGCTCGGTGCGCAACCTGCTGTGGAACTCGGTCGCGGCCCGGTGCTGCGCCGACTGGCGCGGCGCGGGCACCCGGAACGGCGGCAGGCCGAGCTCCTCGATCACATCGGCCAGCGCGTCGGCGAGCTCACCGGCGTCGGCGAACCGCGCGGCCGGATCGCGGTCGCACGCGCGCGCCACCAGTTCATCGAACTGCCGGGGAACCCCGGCGATCGCGCTGCTGGGCGGTGGCACGTCGTGATCCATCCGCTGATACGCCACGGCGAGCGGGGTGTCCCCGGTGAACGGGGCATGCCCGGTGAGCAGTTCGAAGGCCAGGATGCCGACGGCGTACACATCGCTGCGCGGGGTGGCCTCCCCGGTGCCGACCTGCTCGGGGGACAGATAGGCCGCCGTGCCGAGGATGACGCTGGTCGAGGTGATGCCGGCTTCGGCGACGGCGCGGACCAGACCGAAATCGGCGATCTTCACCTCGCCGTCATCGGAAATGAGCACGTTCTCCGGTTTGATGTCGCGGTGTACCAGACCGGCGGCGTGCGCCACCGCCAGGCCGCGGCACATCGGGACGAGCACCGCGGCGACCGCGTGCGGCGGCATCGGACCGCGTTCGCTCAGCAACTCACGCAGCGTGCCGCCCTCGATCAGCTCCATCACCAGGAAGGAGGGCTGCCCGCCGGGCCCTCCGCCGCCCTGGTCGTAGACGGCCACCAGGGCGGGATCCTTCAGCCGCGCCACGGCTTTGGCCTCGCGCTCGAAGCGGGTCAGGAACTGCTGGTCCCCGGAATACCGGGAATCCATCACCTTCAGCGCGACCGGCCGGTCCAGCCGGACGTCCAGTCCGCGGTACACCGTGGACATCCCGCCCGAGGCGATCGGGGCGTCCACCCGGTAGCGCCGGTCCAGCAAGATGCCGACGAGCGGGTCGGCGCGCTGGTAGGTGTCCACCGAACACATGGTACGAGAGCCGGTCTGAGCCCTAGACTCTGTGCGGTGAGCAGCATTCCGGCGGCCGACGATGTCTTGGACCCCGAAGAATCCGTATACGACCTGGCCGCGGTGGCGGCCCTCCTGGGCATCTCGGTGACCAAGGTGCACCAACAGTTGCGTGACGGCCATCTGGTCGGGGTGCGCCGGAACGGGGCGGTGGTGGTGCCCAAGCTCTTCTTCGATGACACCGGACATGTGATCAAGACGCTGCAGGGGCTGCTGGTGGTGCTGCACGACGGCGGCTACCACGAGACCGAGATCGTGCGTTGGCTGTTCACCCCGGACCCGTCCCTGACGATCAGCCGGGACGGTAGCACCGAACGGCAGACCAATGCCCGCCCGGTGGACGCCCTGCACTCACATCAGGCCCGTGAGGTCATCCGGCGGGCTCAGGCGATGGCCTATTAGACGGCACCGCCGTCGTGGCCTACTGACGGCACCGCCGTCTCCGGAGCCTTCGCCAGCCAGTACCACGCCCCCACCGCGCACGCGGTGGCCAGCGCGACGTGGATCCAGGAGTACATCCCGTGTGAGCCATCGGGTTTGAAGATCACCATGATCCACGTCGAGAAGCCGGCGATCAGCGCCACCGCGGCCCGCGACTGCGCCAGTGCCGCCAGCACGGCCAGCGGCCAGGTGTAGTACCAGGGCAGGGCGGCGGGCACGAACAGCACCACGACCAGCATCGCCAGCGCGATGCCGGTCAATGCCTCGCGGTCGTCATGGCGGTATCGCCACCACAACAGCGGCAGGGCGATGGCGATCACGGCGACGCCGAGGATCCTGGTGATGTCCAGCACGGCGTAGAAGTTGATCGGGATGAACAGCCCGCCAACGGTGTTGACGATATTGGCGGTGGCCGTCGGGATGGTCAGCCAGTTGATGATCTTCACCGACCCGGCCAGCGCGGTCAGCCAGCCCAGGCCGACACCGGCCAGCCAGGACAGCACCGCGAAGACGGCGACGAAGATCGCTGCCGAGGCCGCCGTCGCGACGGCGAACGCCGGCACCGGCCGGTACCCGCGGCGGTCCTGCAGTCGCCGCATCCACACCCACACCATGAAGGGCAGCGCGATGCCCGCGGTGGCCTTCACCGCCACCGCGATGGCGATCAGGCTCACACCCCACACCGGCCGGCCGCCGAAGGTCAACGCGAGGGCGGCCATCATCAGGCCGACCATCAACATCTCGTTGTGCACGCCACCCATCAGATGGATGATCACCAGCGGATTGAGCACGCAGATCCACAGCGCGGCGGCGGCGCTGGCGCCGACATGGCGTGCGACCCGGGGAGCCGCCCAGATCAGCAGGGCCAGCCCCGGCAGCATGCACAGCCGCAGCAGCATCGTGCCCTCGACGACATGGTTCCCGACGATCATCGTGACGAACTTCGCCACCAGGATGAAGGCGGGCCCGTACGGCGCGGTGGTGGTGGTCCAGATGGGGGACACGTTGTCCAGCAACGAGTTCGGGTTGTCGATCGGGCCGACGACATAGGGATCGAGGCCGTCGCGCAGCAGGGCGCCCTGGGCCAGGTAGGAATAGGTGTCGCGGCTGAACACCGGCACGCTCAACAGCAACGGCAGCAGCCAGAACCCGGTGGTGGCCAGCATCGTGTACTCGGTGGCGGATCTGTCGACCACCCGCCGGCCCAAACCCAGCCAGGCGACCAGCATCAGCGCCACCCCGCCCCACAACAGCACCGACGACAGCACCAGGCCGTGCCCGAACCGCAGCCAGGACAGGTGCAGCGATTCCAGCAGGGGGTCGTGCAGCCGGGTGCTGCCCGCACCCAGGCCACCCGCGGTGATCATCACGGCGCCCAGGAAACCCAGCCGGGCCGGGCCGGCCTCGGGCGAGGCCGCGAACAGCAGCAGCCGGGCCAGGTGCCGGCGCAGCGGGCTGGCCGGCCCGTCGTGGGCGGGGTCGATCGCCGTCGGGGTGGTCATGCTCCTATGCGGACCGGTTGGATGCCAGGCCGGCGAGTTCGGCCAGGCCGATCTTGGCGTGCGGATCGATCGGCGCGGCGGCGAGGGTGTCCAGCGCCCTGCGGTTGAGGGTGTCGATGCGGCCCTCGACCGCGGCCAGTGCCCCGACCCCCTCGATCACCTGACACAGTTCACGCACCTGCGGGTCGGACAGTTCCGTCCCGATCGAGGTGCGCAGCAGTTTTGCGGCCACCGGATCGGTCTTCTCGGCCAGTTCGACGGCCTCGGCCAGCAGGACGGTGCGCTTGCCCGAGCGCAGGTCGTCACCGGACGGTTTACCGGTGACGGCCGGGTCGCCGAACACGCCGAGCACGTCGTCGCGCAGCTGGAACGCCACCCCCAGGTCGGTGCCGATCTGATGGAAGATGTCCTGCACGTCGGGCCGGTCCGCGGCGGCGGCCGCGCCCAGCTGCAGCGGCCGCGACACCGTGTAGGACGCCGTCTTGTAGGTGTTGACGGTCATCGCCGAGGCCACCGACTCGGCGCCGCTGGATTCTGCGACGATGTCCAGGTACTGCCCGCCCAGCACCTCGGTGCGGATATCGGCCCACACCTTGTGCACGCGCAGATGCGCTTCGGCGGGCAGGTCCGCGGTGGCGACGATGTCGTCGGCCCACACCAGCGACAGGTCGCCGAGCAGGATGGCCGCGGACATGCCGAACTGTTCGCTGGATCCATGCCACGTGCGGGCGCGGTGCAGATCGGTGAAATGCCGGTGCACCGTCGGCAGTCCGCGCCGGGTCGCCGAGGCGTCGATGACGTCGTCGTGCACCAGCGCGCAGGCGTGCAGCAGTTCCAGCGCGGAGAACAGGCGCAGGGCTTTCGGGTCGTCGGTGTCGGCGTCCCGGTCCGGGCCGGCCACCGCACGCCAGCCCCAATAGGCGAAGGCGGGCCGGATTCGTTTGCCACCGCGCAGCACGAATTCTTCGAGTGCGGCGGTCAGTTCGGCGTACTCGGGGCCGATGTAGGCACTGTCACGGCGGCGGTCGGACAGGTATTGCCGCAACTGGTCGACGACGGCGTTGACCAGCTGCACGGCTGATGGTGCCGCTGTATCCACGGTCAGCGGGCGCCCCTTTCTCCTGCCCCGACTTCGGTCCCGACGGTTCTTAGCCTAAAGCGTCGGGACCCGATCAGCTTGCGTCGCCCACCTTGGGCGATTGGTCGCGGGCCGCCCATGCGACGGCCGCGATGATTCCGGCGACGACGAATGATCCGACGGTGAGCCAGATCGCGGCTCCGGTGAAGGATCGCGCACTGGGGTCGGTGTAGCGCGCCTGGGCGTTCATCGTGGTCACCACGCCCGGCTTCAGCTTCCACTCCACGACGTCACTGGAGACCTGATCGCCGTTGGTCGACGTCACTTCACCGGGGAAGGAGACGCTCATCGACACATCGGCGTCGGGGTCGCTGAGTGTGGTGAGGTCGACCCGGCCCTCGAGTATCACCAGCTCACCGGCGCGCCGCAGCGAGATGTCCACCCCGGCGGCATCGCGGTTCATGTTCGCCAGTTGGGGCAGCTCGGCGAAGGTCAGATCGGAGAACACCGCCTGCGAACCGACGTAGTCGCCGCGGTCGTACTGCGAGATGGCCACCTTGTTGCTGAACGGCAGCGAATTGAGCAGCTGTGGACCCTTGTCCTCGGCGTTGCGCGCCTTGGCCGAGGCCACGATCTGTCCCGATACCCGATCGTCGGGGGACACCGTGATCGACGTGCGCACCCGCACGCAGCCGACGGCCAGTGGGGTCAGGATCAGCAGCAGGAGGATCAGGGCCCGAAGTCGCCTGGTCCCCGGCTTCGTTGCGGCTAGCTGATGCGGCACTCGGTCATCGTGCCAGACCGGGATCATCCAGGGGCAGCGACCGGCCCAGGATCGCGAAGGGTCGCGGATCGCCGGCGAAGTGGTAGTCGCGGATCACGTCGGTGAAGCCCAGCCGGCGGTACAGCCGCCAGGCCCGATTCGCCTCGCCGTTGATCTCCGGCGTGGACAACAGCACGTGGGTTTCGGGCCGGCCGTCCAGCAGCCGGCGGGCCAGCGCCTCGCCCAGTCCCCGGCCCTGGGCGCGGGGATGGATGTGCAGCTCGGTGAGCTCGAAATAACTGGACATCAGGCTGGACACCTGGGCCTGGTCGGTCCCGATCCGCCGCAGGCCCTGCACCACCTGTTGCTGCCACCACTGATCGGGTGCGCCGCAGTAGCCGTAGGCGATACCGATCAGGTCGCCGGACTCCAGATCGTGGGCCTCGGGCCCGTCGTCGATTGCCGCCGTGTCGATTGCTGCGACGCCTTTCCAGCCCGGCCGGCGGCTGTGTTCCACCCACATGGAGGCACGTTGCCCCTCGGTGCCGCGCGGGTACCGCATGGCGTCGACATACACCGACAGTGCCTCCGGCAGTCGGCGCACCATGGCGTCGGACGACAGATCCACCAGATACGTCGCCAACTTCAGTGCCCTTCGCGGTGTGCGTGCGGTCGGTCTCCTCCATTATCGGATGCGGCCGTGGTGGGACGGCGGCGGGGGAGTTCGGTGTCGGAGGTCATACAATCGTCGGTCAAGTAGGTGGTACGGGTCAGATCGACCTCGTATCATGGTTATTAAGCGTCCGTACTCGCGGACGTCATCGACTTTGAAGAGACGGCCGCGGTTCCACCGACGCTGCATCGATCCTGAGGAGGGACGGATGCCACTCTCCGATCATGAGCAGCGCATGCTCGACCAGATCGAGAGCGCGCTGTACGCCGAGGACCCCAAGTTCGCTTCCAGCGTTCGGGGTGGCACATTGCGTGCACCGTCGACCCGCCGCCGCCTGCAGGGCGTGGCGCTGTTCGTGATCGGGCTGGCCCTGCTGGTGTCCGGGGTGGCGTTCAAGGCCACCATGATCGGCAGTTTCCCTGTGCTGTCGGTGATCGGCTTCGTGGTGATGTTCGGCGGCGTCGTGTTCGCGGTCACCGGGCCGCGGGTGTCCGGGCCGCGGGACAAGTCGGCTCCGGCCGGCGGTGCCAGCCGTAATAAGCGCGGCAAGAGCGGCGGCGGTTCGTTCACCAGCCGGATGGAGGATCGCTTCCGGCGTCGCTTCGACGAGTGACCGGTTCCGGTCGCGGGGCAGTTCCGTAAGGGACTGCCCCTTTTTTTGTGCCCGGAAAGTCCCGGCGTGTCGGATGTGCCTGCGGGACACAGGGCCGGCGCCGTCCGGGCGCCCCACTTTGCCCCACCGCGCCACCGACCCCATTGATCAGCGCTGAGCTGCATCTTCCTGCACCGGGATCTCGTTCGTACGCGCCCTCAGCCGCGGGTTGATGACGTTTTCGGGGGTGCCGGTGGGGCGTCCAACCAATTGAGTGGTAGCAAATGGCGCTCGGTGGGGGATTGTGGGGTAAAGTGGCTGACAACGGAGCGGCCGGGGCTCCGGAGGGTGCTGGGAGGTGGCGAGATGTTTCTCGGCACCTACACGCCCAAGCTCGATGACAAGGGGCGACTGACGTTGCCCGCCAAGTTTCGCGACGCACTGGCAGGAGGGTTGATGGTCACCAAAAGTCAAGACCGCAGCCTCGCCGTCTACCCGCGCGCCGAATTCGAATCGATGATCATCGAGCTGGACGAGAAAGCGCGCCGGGGCAGCCCGCAGGAACGCGCCTACGTCCGCAACCTGGCAGCCGGCACCGACGAGCAGCATCCCGACGCACAGGGCCGGATCACCCTGTCCGCCGAGCACCGCCGCTACGCGAATCTCTCCCGGGAGTGCGTGGTGACGGGTTCGATTCGCTTCTTGGAGATCTGGGACGCGCAAGCGTGGCAGGAATACCAGGACGCCCACGAAGAGACTTTCTCCGCGGCCAGCGATGACACTCTTCGCGACATTCTCTGATCAGGATGCCCGTGCAGCGTGGCCTCTGCCCGAACCGGCCCTGGCGTACTTCCCCGACGCCAGGTCCAATTCGGACAGAGACCTCGCCCCACGGGCCCACCATCTTCACTGCCGGGGGGTCGTCGCTGTGTCCGACAACAACGCGTCCGACAACAACGTCTCCGATGACGGCGCGGCCCAGCACGGTCACGTCCCGGTTCTGATCGACCGCTGCGTCGAACTGCTCACTCCCGCACTGACCCGCCGGCACGCCGATGGCACCGGCGCCGTCCTGGTGGACGCCACCCTCGGTGCCGGCGGGCACTCGCATCGTTTTCTCTCCGACTTTCCCGGACTGCACGTGGTGGGTCTGGACCGCGACCCGAACGCATTGTCGATCGCGTCCGCGCGGCTGGCACCGTTCGGTGACCGGATGAAATTCGTCCGCACCCGGTACGACGGGTACTGGGACGATCGCGATGAAGCAGAAGTGGATGCAGTGCTTTTCGACCTCGGGGTGTCCTCCATGCAGCTGGACCGGGCCGACCGCGGGTTCTCCTACGCCCAGGACGCCCCGCTGGACATGCGGATGGATCCCGACGCGCCGTTGACCGCCGCCGAGATCCTCAACACCTACGACGAGAAGGCGCTGGCCCGGGTGCTGCGCGAATACGGCGAAGAGAAGTTCGCCGGCCGGATCGCCGGCCGCATCGTCCGCCGACGTGTTCGCGAACCGCTGCGCACCACAGGCGAACTCGTCGAATTGCTCTACGAGGCCATCCCGGCCGCCACCCGGCGCACCGGCGGGCATCCGGCCAAGCGCACCTTCCAGGCGCTGCGGATAGCCGTCAACGCCGAACTCGATTCGCTCAGTGCCGCCGTGCCCGCCGCCATGGACGCCCTGTCCGGGGGCGGCCGGATCGCGGTGATGGCCTACCAGTCGCTGGAAGACAGGATCGTCAAGCGGCTGTTCGCCACCGCGACCGCGTCGCGCACCCCGCCCGGCCTGCCCGTCGAACTTCCCGGCTACGAAGCCGAATTCGTCGCACTCACCCGCGGGGCCGAGCAGGCCGACGACGCGGAGATCGAACGTAACCCGCGCAGCGCATCGGTGCGCTTGCGCGCTTTGGAAAAGGTTGCCGGAAAGGATGACTCATGAAGGTCAAGCGATCCGCACCGGTGCCCGGCACCGATGAGCGCCGGCGTGGCAACCCGAAGAAGAAGGCGCAGGCGAGCAAGCGGCAGGCCGAGCCGGCCGCCCGCAGGCGGAACGCGCGCGGGCCGGCACCCGAGCAGCGCACCCACCGCCCGCAGCGCTCGGCGCCCCAGACCAGCCCCATCCCACGGTCGGCGCCCGCGCCGACGATGGCCAAGAGTGCCAAGCAGGCCAAAGCCCGAGCCAAGGCGCGGAAAGCCAAGGCACCCAAGGTTGTCCGGCTCCCATTGCGGGAACGGCTGATCACCCGGCTGGCCTCGATCGAGTTCAGCCCGCGCGCGATGGTGTCGCGGGTGCCGTTCGTGGTGCTGGTGATCGGTGCGCTGGGCATCGGCCTCGGCATGACGCTGTGGCTGTCCACCGACGCCGCCGAGCGGTCATATCAGCTCGGCCACGCCCGTGAGCTCAACCAGGCTCTGCTGCAGCAGAAGGAAGCGCTGGAACGCGATGTGCTGGAGGCGCAGGCCGCCCCGGCGCTGGCCGAGGCCGCGCGCAACCTGGGCATGATCCCGTCCCGCGACACCGCGCACCTGGTGCAGGACCCGACCGGCAACTGGATGGTGGTCGGCACACCCAAACCGGCCGAGGGCGTCCCGCCACCACCACTGAACACCCCACTGCCCGAGGAGAGTTCGTCGACCGCGGTGACCTCGGCTTCCGGTCCGGCAGGCCCGGCCCGGCCGGGCCCGGCCGCCGCTCCCGGGCCGCGGGTGGTGGATCCGCGTGAGGTCGTGGTCCGGGTGCCGCCCAGCGTCCCGGCCGCCCCGCTGGCCGCCGTCCCCGCGGCACCCGCACCGGACGCATCGGTGCCCGCCCCGGCGGCGCTGCCGGTACCCGATGCCGTACCTCCGGCGGTGCCCGTAGACGGCGCACCGCATCTGGCCGCGCCGCAGCTTCCGGCGCAGCCTGGCCCGGTGGGCGGTACCGAACAGGCTGGCCCCGTGGCCCCCCTGGGCGCCCCCGCATGATCGGCCGCAAGAAGCCCGCACCGGCCGCCAAGCGGCGCGCACCGGTCGCGGCCGGCCAAGAACACACGGCCACCGAACGGCGGATCCGCCAACCCATCGAGACAGGTTTGCGCAGTTCGTCTTTCGTCTTCCGGCACCGACTCGGCAACGTGGTGATCTTCCTGGTCCTGGTGGTCGCGGCGGCCCAGCTGTTCAATCTGCAGATCTCCAACGCGGCGGGGCTGCGCGCCGAGGCGCTCAGCCAGCTGAAGGTCACCGATGTGCAGAAGGCGGTGCGGGGCAGCATCGTCGACCGCAATTTCGACAAGCTGGCCTTCACCATCGAGGCCCGCGCACTGACCTTCCAGCCGGCCAAGGTGCGCAAGCAACTGGAGGAGGCCAAGGCCGCCGACCCGGAGGCCCCGGACCCCGACCAGCGGCTGCGCGCCATCGCCACCGAGGTGGCCACCCGGCTGAACAACAAGCCCGACTCGGCCACCTTGCTGAAGAAGCTGAGCGGCAAGGACTCCTTCGTCTACCTGGCCCGCGCGGTCGACCCCGCGGTCGCCGATGCCATCACCACCAAGTTCCGCGAAGTCGGCACCGAACGCCAGGACATCCGCCAGTACCCGGGTGGTTCGCTGGCGGCCAACATCGTCGGCGGAATCGACTGGGACGGGCACGGTCTGCTCGGCCTGGAGGATTCCTATGACGCCAAACTGGCCGGCACCGACGGGTCGGTCACCTATGACCGCGGCTCCGACGGGGTGATGATCCCGGGCAGCATGCGCAACCGGCACGACGCGGTGAACGGCTCGTCGGTGCAGCTGACCCTGGACGACGATATCCAGTTCTACGTCCAGCAGCAGGTGCAGCAGGCCAAGGAGGCCTCCGGCGCGGGCAACGTGTCCGCCGTCGTGCTGGACGCGAAAACCGGTGAAGTGCTGGCGATGTCGAACGACAACACCTTCGACCCCAGCCAGGACATCGGCCGCCAGGGCGATCGCCAGATGGGCAACCCGGCGGTGTCCTCGCCGTTCGAGCCCGGATCGGTGAACAAGATCGTCACCGCGTCCACCGCAATCGAACTCGGCCTGACCAATCCCGATGAGGTGCTGCAGGTTCCGGGTTCGATCGACATGGGCGGCGTCACGGTCCGCGACGCGTGGCCGCACGGCGTGATGCCCTACACCACCACCGGGGTGTTCGGTAAGTCCTCCAACGTCGGCACCCTGATGCTGGCCCAGCGGGTGGGACCGGAACGCTTCTACGACATGCTCGGGAAATTCGGCCTCGGCCAGCGCGCCAATGTCGGGCTGCCCGGCGAGAGCTCCGGGCTGGTGCCGCCCATCGATCAGTGGTCGGGCAGCTCGTTCGCCAACCTGCCCATCGGACAGGGCCTTTCGATGACCCTGTTGCAGATGACCGGCATGTACCAGGCGATCGCCAACGACGGGGTGCGCATCCCGCCGCGGATCATCAAGTCCGTCATCGCCGCCGACGGCAGCCGGTCCGACGAGCCGCGACCCGAAGGTGTCCGGGTGGTGTCGCCGCAGACTGCACAGACCGTGCGCAACATGCTGCGCGCCGTCGTGCAGAAGGACCCGCGCGGTATCCAGCAGGGCACCGGTTCGGGGGCCGCGGTCGAGGGCTACCAGATCGCGGGCAAGACCGGCACCGCTCAGCAGATCAACCCGGCCTGCGGCTGCTACTACGACGACCACTACTGGATCACCTTCGCGGGCATGGCGCCGTCGGACGATCCGCGGTACGTCGTGGGGATCATGGCCGACAATCCGCACCGCACCGCCGACGGCACTCCCGGTACCACGATGGCCCCGCTGTTCCACCACATCGCGGCCTGGCTGCTGCAGCGGGAGAACGTGCCGCTGTCCGCCGATCCCGGTCCGCCGCTGGTGCTGCAGGCCGACTGAGCGCCGATCACGCCGGCCGCCGGCCATGAACACGACCGGTACTGTGGCAACGCCATGAATCTTCGCCCCCGTCATCCCGCCGGCGAACTCTTACGCTCGTTGGCCGCGCGCATCGGCGTCACCGCCGTGACGGCACCGAACCACCGCGTCACCGGTGTCACGCTGCGCAGCCAGGACGTCGTTCCCGGTGACCTGTTCGCCGCCCTGCCCGGCGCCAAAGCGCACGGCGCCCACTTCGCGGCGGCGGCGGTCGGCGCCGGCGCGGTGGCGATCCTGACCGATCCGGACGGCCTGGCCCTGCTGCCGGCCGGCCTGGACGCCGCAGTGCTCGTGCACCCGCAGCCCCGGACGGTGCTCGGTGAGGTCGCCGCCGCCGTGTACGGCGACCCGTCGCGCAAGCTGCGCGTCATCGGGGTCACCGGCACCTCGGGCAAAACCACCACCACCTATCTGGTGGAGGCGGGGCTGCGCGCGGCCGGCCGGGTGGCCGGCCTGATCGGCACCGTGGGCATCCGCATCGACGGGCGCGACCTGCCGAGCGCGCTGACCACGCCCGAGGCGCCCGATCTGCAGGCGCTGCTGGCCGCGATGGCCGAGCAGGGCGTGGACACCGTGGTGATGGAGGTCTCCAGTCACGCGCTGTCGCTGGGGCGGGTCGACGGGGTGGCCTTCGAGGCCGGCGGTTTCACCAACCTGTCCCGCGATCACCTGGACTTCCACCCCACGATGGCCGATTACCTGGACGCCAAGGCCAGGCTGTTCGAGCCGGCGTCGCCCACCCACGCCGCCCACGCGGTGGTGTGCGTCGACGACGAATGGGGCCGCCAGATCGCCGCTCGCGCCGTCGCCCCGGTCCGGGTCAGCAGCACCGGCGCCGACGCGGACTGGCGGATCGAGGAGGTGCACGACGTCGGGCCGGGCGCCCAGGAGTTCACCGCCGTCGATCCGGCCGGGGTGCATCACCGCCTGCGCATCGGGTTGCCCGGCCGGTACAACGTGGCGAATGCGCTGCTGGCGCTCGCATTGCTGGACGCGGTCGGGGTATCGCCGGAGCAGAGCGCGTCGGGCCTGCGCGATGCGGCGGTGCCCGGCCGGCTGCAGGCCATCGATCGCGGCCAGGACTTCCTGGCACTGGTCGACTACGCGCACAAACCCGGTGCCCTGGAGGCGGTGCTACAGACCCTGCGCGGCACCGGCCGGCTGGCGGTGGTGTTCGGCGCCGGAGGCAACCGGGATCCCGGCAAGCGCGAGCCGATGGGCCGGGTGGCCGCGGAACTTGCCGACCTGGTGGTCGTCACCGATGACAACCCCCGTGACGAGGATCCGGCCGCGGTGCGCGCCGCCATCCTGGGCGGGACGGTGGGATCGCCCGCCGAAGTCGTCGAGATCGGGGACCGGCGCGCCGCCATCGACTACGCGGTGGCCTGGGCCCGTCCCGGAGACACCGTGCTGATCGCAGGCAAGGGCCACGAGTCGGGGCAGACGAGCGGAGGCCGAACTCGCCCCTTCGACGACCGCGACGAGTTGGCCGCCGCGCTGGAGACTTTGAGGCGACACACATGATCACCCTGACCGTGGCGCAGATCGCCGACATCGTCGGCGGCCGGCTGTCCGGCATCACGCGCGCCGAGGCCGAGGCGACCCGGGTGACCGGCACCGTGGAGTTCGACTCCAGGGCGGTCGGCGCCGGTGGTCTGTTCCTGGCGCTGCCGGGCGCCAACACCGACGGACACGATTTCGCGGCCGCGGCGGTCGCCGCCGGCGCCGCGGCGGTGCTGGCCGCCCGCCCGGTCGGCGTGCCCGCCATCGTCGTGCCGCCCGCCGACGGTCCCGACCGCGCCTCGGGCGCGCTCGAACACGACTCCGACGGCTCGGGCGCCGCGGTGCTGGCGGCGCTGGCGCGGCTGGCGCGGGCGGTGGCCGACGAACTGACCGCGGGCGGGCTGCGGATCATCGGGGTGACCGGATCGTCGGGCAAGACATCGACTAAGGATCTGCTCGCGGCGGTGCTCGCGCCGCTGGGCGAGGTGATCGCCCCGCCGGGTTCGTTCAACAACGAATTGGGGCACCCCTGGACGGTGCTGCGCGCCACCACCGAAACGGACTTCCTCATCCTGGAGATGTCGGCGCGCCATCCCGGCAACATCGCGGCGCTGGCGGCGATCGCACCGCCGGCCATCGGTGTGGTGCTCAACGTGGGGACCGCACACCTGGGTGAGTTCGGATCGCGCGAGGTCATCGCGGCGACGAAAGCCGAACTCCCGCAATCGGTCCCGGCCTCCGGGGTGGTGATCTTGAACGCCGATGACCCGGCGGTGGCGGCGATGGCGCAGGTCAGTGCCGCCCGCGTGGTGCGGGTGTCGCGGGCCTCGGGCGGCGATGTCTGGGCCGGCCCGGTCACCCTGGACGAGCTGGCCCGGCCGCGGTTCACCCTGCATGCCGCGGGCGAGGCGGTGCAGGTGGCGCTGGCGGTGCACGGTGAACATCAGGTCTCCAATGCGCTGGCCGCCGCGGCGGTGGCACTCGAGTGCGGCGCCACGCCGACCCAGGTGGCCGAGGCGCTGGCCGGTGCGGCCGCGGCGTCGGCGCGGCGGATGCAGGTGAGCACCCGGGCCGACGGCGTCACGGTGATCAACGACGCCTACAACGCCAACCCGGATTCGATGGCGGCCGGGTTGAAGGCGCTGGCCTGGATGGCGCGTTCCGGACCGGTCCGGCGGCGGAGCTGGGCGGTGCTCGGCGAGATGGCCGAGCTCGGCGATGACGCGATAACCGAACACGATCGCATCGGCCGGCTGGTGGTGCGCTTAGATGTCTCTCGACTGATTGTTGTCGGAGCCGGGAGAACGATGAGCGCGATGCACCAGGGGGCGGTGATGGAAGGTTCGTGGGGCAGTGAGTCCGTGCTGGTCCCGGACGCCGACGCCGCACTGGCATTGCTGCGCGCCGAACTGGCCGACGGTGACGTGGTGCTGGTGAAGGCCTCCAACTCGGCCGGGCTGGGTGCGCTGGCCGACGCTGTGGCGGCCGGATGAAGCAGATCCTGATCGCCGTGGCGATCGCGCTGGCGGTGTCGATCATCTTGACCCCGGCACTGATCCGGCTGTTCACCCGGCAGGGGTTCGGCCACGAGATCCGCGAGGACGGTCCGCCCAGCCATCACAAGAAGCGCGGCACGCCCTCGATGGGCGGGGTGGCGATCGTCGCGGGTATCTGGGCCGGGTATCTGGGCACTCACCTGGTCGGGCTGGCGTTCGGCGGCGAAGGGCCGTCCGCGTCGGGCCTGCTGGTGCTGGGCCTGGCCACTGCGCTGGGCCTGGTGGGATTCATCGACGACATGATCAAGATCCGTCGGTCCCGCAATCTGGGTTTGAACAAGACGGCCAAGACGGTGGGCCAGCTGGGTGCCGCCGTGCTGTTCGGCGCGCTGGTGCTGCAGTTCCGCAATGCCGACGGCCTGACGCCGAGCAGTGCCGGACTGTCCTACGTGCGCGAGATCGCCACCGTCACGCTGGCCCCGCTGGTGTTCGTGGTGTTCGTGGTGGTGGTCGTCAGTGCCTGGTCGAACGCGGTGAACTTCACCGACGGGCTCGACGGGCTGGCCGCGGGCGCGATGGCGATGGTCAGCGCGGCGTACGTGCTGATCACCTTCTGGCAGTACCGCAACGCCTGCGCGACCAGTCCCGGACTGGGTTGTTACAACGTGCGCGACCCGCTGGATCTGGCGTTGGTGGCCGCGGCGACGGCGGGCGCCTGTGTCGGATTCCTGTGGTGGAACGCGGCGCCGGCGAAGATCTTCATGGGGGACACGGGTTCGCTGGCGTTGGGCGGCATCATTGCCGGCCTGTCGGTGACCAGCCGCACGGAGATGCTGGCGGTGGTGCTGGGTGCGCTGTTCGTCGCCGAGGTGACATCGGTGGTGGTGCAGATCCTGGCCTTCCGTACCACTGGCCGCCGGGTGTTCCGGATGGCGCCGTTCCACCACCATTTCGAGTTGGTGGGCTGGGCCGAAACCACCGTGATCATCCGGTTCTGGCTACTGACCGCGATCGCGTGTGGCCTCGGTGTGGCGTTGTTCTACGGTGAATGGCTCACTGCCGTCGGTGCTTAGCCGCGCCGCTGCCTGATCGTTATCGCGACACGCCCCGGATGTCCCGGCGCACGGCCGTGGGCCGGGGGAGGATTCTGGGGTGCAAGGGACTGATGGGGCGGGTGTTACACCTGTGACTCTTGTGAACCGCCGGGGGATGGCTTGCTGACCGCCGTGCGGTCACGGCTGCGGCGTTCCAGCAAAGCCGACGACAGCGCGACCGAGCCGCCGGCAGACACCGCGAAGACCGTGCACGTCAAGGGCGAGCCGCGGACCCGGTTCGGGGCCTGGCTGAGCCGCCCGATGACGTCGTTCCATCTCGTCATCGCCGTCACGGGCCTGCTCATCACGCTCGGCCTGATCATGGTGCTGTCGGCCTCGGGCGTGCACTCTTACGACGAGGGTGGTTCGCCGTGGACCATCTTCGGCAAGCAGGTGCTGTGGACCGTGGTCGGTCTGGTGGCGTTCTATGTGGCGCTGCGCACCCGGATTTCGCTGATGCGCCGGCTGGCGCTGCCGGCGTTCGCGGTCACCATCGTCCTGCTGGTGCTGGTGCTCATTCCGGGAATCGGCACCTACTCGAACGGATCTCGCGGCTGGTTCATCATCGCCGGATTCTCCATGCAGCCCTCCGAGCTGGCCAAGATCGCCTTCGCCATCTGGGGTGCGCACCTGCTGGCGGCCCGCCGCATGGAGCAGGCCTCACTGCGCGAGATGCTGGTCCCGCTGGTGCCCGCCGCCGTGTTGGCGCTCACCCTCATCGTGCTGCAGCCCGACCTCGGCCAGACCGTCTCGTTGGCGATCATCCTGCTCGGTCTGCTGTGGTACGCCGGCCTGCCGCTGCGGGTGTTCGTCAGCTCGCTGGCCATGGCCATGGTGGCTGCCGCCATCCTGGCCGTCTCCCGCGGCTACCGGTCCGACCGTGTGCAGTCCTGGCTGAACCCCGGCGCCGACGCCATGGGCTCGGGCTATCAGGCCCGGCAGGCGCGGTACGCGCTGGCCAACGGCGGTGTGTTCGGGGACGGCCTGGGGCAGGGCACGGCGAAGTGGAACTATCTGCCCAACGCCCACAACGACTTCATCTTCGCGATCATCGGCGAGGAACTCGGCTATCTCGGCGCGGCGGGCCTGCTGTGCCTATTCGGGTTGTTCGCCTACACCGGCATGCGAATCGCCCGGCGCTCGGCCGACCCGTTCCTGCGCCTGCTGACCGCCACGGTGACGCTGTGGGTGCTCGGCCAGGCCTTCATCAACGTCGGCTACGTGATCGGCCTGCTGCCGGTCACCGGCCTGCAGCTACCGCTCATCTCGGCCGGCGGAACATCAACGGCCACCACACTTTTCGTGCTCGGCGTGATCACCAACGCGGCGCGCCACGAACCCGAGGCGGTGGCCGCGCTGCGTGCGGGCCGCCCCGACCGGGTGAATCGCCTGCTGCGCCTGCCGCTGCCCGAACCCTACGTGCCGCCCCGCATCGACGTCGCGCGGAACCGGATGCGCGCCAAGGGCGACAGGCCCGGCGGAAAGCCCCAGAAGGCGGTGCCCAAGGCGTCGGCCAAAGCACTGCCCAAATCCAAGAGCGGCGCCGGACGCAAAACCGACCCTCCGGCTGATCGGTCGGCACGGCGCGCAGGGCATCATGGAGGCGGCCAGCGCTCCGGCCGGTCGGCCCGTGCCGGCCTCCCCGGAACTGGTGAACAGCGTCAGCAGGGCCGACGGGCCCGCGCACTGGAAGGTCAGCGTTACGGGTGAGCAGTTCGGGGATATCGGTCGTTCTCGCCGGCGGCGGGACGGCGGGCCATGTGGAACCCGCGATGGCCGTGGCAGATGCCCTGACCGAACTGGAACCGGATGTCCGGATCACCGCGCTGGGCACCGCCCGCGGCCTGGAGACCCGGCTGGTCCCCGAGCGCGGTTACGACCTGCGCCTGATCACCCCGGTGCCGCTGCCCCGCAAACCATCGGGTGATCTGGTCCGGCTGCCCTGGCGGGTGCGCACCGCGATCCGGCAGACCCGGGCGGTGTTCGACGACACCGCCGCCGACGTCGTCATCGGGTTCGGCGGGTACGTGGCGCTGCCGGCATACCTGGCGGCCCGGCCCGGGCTGCGCAGGCACCGGGTACCCGTGGTGATCCACGAGGCCAATGCCAGCGCCGGCCTGGCGAACCGGGTCGGGGCCCGATCGGCCCGGCGGGTGCTCTCGGCGGTCGCCGATCCGGGTCTGCGCGATGTCGAGGTGGTCGGGGTGCCGGTGCGGGCGAGTATCACCGCACTGGATCGTGCCGCGCTGCGGGCTCAGGCCCGGGCCGCCTTCGGATTCGCCGAGGACGCCGTGGTGCTGCTGGTGTTCGGGGGTTCCCAAGGCGCCCAGTCGATCAACCGCGCGGTCGCCGCCGCCGCCGAAGACCTTGTCGGTAAAGGGGTTTCGGTGCTACACGCGCACGGCCCGAAGAACACCCTCGACCTGCCGGCACTCGCCGGGGACGGTAGGTATGTGGCAGTCCCGTACCTGGACCGGATGGACCTGGCCTACGCCGCAGCGGACCTGGCCATCTGCCGGTCCGGGGCGATGACGGTGGCCGAGGTCACCGCCGTCGGGCTGCCCGCCGTCTATGTGCCGTTGCCGATCGGCAACGGGGAGCAGCGCCTCAACGCACTGCCGGTGGTCTCGGCCGGCGGTGGACTGCTGATCGACGACGCGGAACTGTCCCGCGACGTGATCGCCGAACAGATAGTCCCGCTGCTCACCGATGCCGATCGGCTGGGCCGGATGACGGCGGCGGCGATGCTGGCCGGGCACCGCGACGCCGCGCGCAGGGTGGCCGAGGTGGCACTTGAAGTCGCCCGGCAGGGTCGTGCGGACCGGAGGTCCAGGTGAGGGAGCTGCCGCCCGAGTTGGCTCGGGTGCACATGGTGGGTATCGGTGGCGCGGGGATGTCGGGTATCGCCCGGATCCTGCTGGACCGCGGCGGGCAGGTCTCCGGATCGGATGCCAAGGAGTCACGCGGGGTGGCGGCGTTGCGCGCCCGCGGCGCCGAGATCCGGATCGGTCACGACGCCTCGGCGCTGGACATGCTCGACGGGGGGCCCACCGCGGTGGTCACCACCCACGCCGCGATCCCCAAGACCAATCCCGAACTGGTCGAGGCGCGCCGCCGCGGTATCCCGGTGATCCTCCGGCCGGTGGTGCTGGCCAAATTGATGGCCGGTGACACCACGCTGATGGTCACCGGCACGGCGGGCAAGACCACCACCACCTCGATGTTGATCGTGGCCCTGCAGCACAGCGGATTCGACCCTTCCTTCGCGGTCGGCGGTGACCTCGGGGCGTCGGGTACCAATGCCCATCACGGCAGCGGCCCGTATTTCGTGGCCGAGGCCGACGAGAGCGACGGCTCACTGGTGGAGTACCGGCCCGATATCGCCGTGGTGACCAACGTGGAGGCCGATCACCTGGACTTCTTCGGCAGCGAACAGGCCTATGTCGACGTGTTCGACGCGTTCATGGAACGGCTGCGACCGGGCGGCGTTCTGGTGGCGTGCGTCGACGACCCGGGGGCCGACGCGCTGGCCGAACGCACTGCCGCCCTTGGTATTCGGGTGCTCCGCTATGGCAGTGCGGGCCGGCCCGACCTGGCCGGTGCGTTGGTGGACTGGCAGCAGCGTGGCACCAATGCGGTGGCCGAAGTGCAGTTGGCGGGGGAGAGCGGTCCGCGGACCATGCGGCTGGCGGTGCCGGGCCGGCACATGGCGCTCAATGCGCTGGCCGCGCTGTTGGCGGCGATGCAAGCGGGCGCGAAACCGGATGTCGTGCTGGAGGGACTGGCCGATTTCGAGGGTGTGCGTCGCCGGTTCGAGCTGGTCGGCACGGCCGCCGGAGTCCGGATCTTCGATGACTACGCGCACCACCCCACCAAGGTGGCCGCCGCGCTGACGGCGGTGTGCGCGTTGGCAAAGGAATCCAAGGGCAAGGCCATCGTGGTCTTCCAGCCCCATCTGTATTCGCGGACAGAGACTTTCGCGCGCGAGTTCGGCGTCGCGCTGAGCGCCGCCGACGAGGTGTTCGTGCTGGACGTGTATGCCGCCCGCGAACAACCCATCGCCGGGGTGAGCGGACGCAGCATCGTCGAACACGTCAGCGCACCTGTGCACTACGTGCCGGATTTCTCCGCGGTGGCCGGCCGGGTGGCGGACGTGGCCGCACCGGGCGATGTGGTGGTCACCATGGGCGCCGGTGACGTCACCCTGCTGGCCCGCGAGATCCTCATCGCACTGCAGCACCGGCCGGAGCGGTGATGACCGAACCGGGACCCGAACCCGAGTCCGGGGCCGCGCCGCCGGAATCGCCGGAGGCGCCCGAGAACCCGGAGGCGCCCGAAAACCCGGAGACCCCCGAAAACCCGGAGGCAGAAGCCGATTTCGAGGGGCCCCGCCGGCGTGCCCGCCGCGAACGGGAGGAGCGCCGCGCTGCGCAGGCCCGCGCCACCGCCATCGAGGACGCCCGCCGGGAGGCCAAGCGCAAGGTGTCCGGGCGCGCCGAGCCGCAGCAGGCCGCCCCGGCCCGCAGGGTGATCCGTGGCCTGAAGCTGCTGATGTGGACCGCACTGCTGTCGGTGGTGACGGTGGCACTGGGCCTGGTGCTGTACTTCACGCCGGTGATGTCGGTACGCGAGACGGTCGTCACCGGACTCAGCGTGCTGACCCAGGATGAGATCACCGTCGCGGCGGCTGTCCCGCAGGGCACGCCACTGCTGCAGGTGGACACCGATTCGGTGGCCGAACGGGTGGCCACCATCCGCCGGGTGGCCAGCGCGCGGGTGCAGCGCGAATACCCGTCGACCCTGCGCATCACCGTCGTCGAGCGGGTACCGCTGGTGGTCAAGGACTTTCCCGACGGCCCGCACCTCTATGACAGGGACGGCGTCGATTTCGTCACCGGCCCACCGCCGCCCGGGCTGCCCTACCTGGACGCCGACACGCCCGGTCCCAAGGATCCCGCCACCAAGGCCGCGCTGCAGGTGCTCATCTCGCTCCCGCCCGAGGTGGCCGGCCAGGTCGGCCGGATCGCCGCGCCTTCGGTCGCGGCGATCACGCTCACGCTGATCGACGGCCGGGTGGTGGTGTGGGGCACAAACGATCGCACCGATGAGAAGGCGCTCAAACTGGCGGCGCTGTTGACCCAGCCGGGACGCACGTACGACGTGTCGAGCCCGGACCTCCCGACGGTCAAGTAACGGCGCACACATCCCAACTGGGCAGATCACAAGAAAACCCGCGCGACACCCCGGCGCGCCTGACGCGCGATACGGCGTCGTCGCCCTACCGTTCTGTTTGCGCGGAACTACTTGACATAACTTTAAACCTATGGTTGAGGTTGAGGGTTTTCACCGCGCACAGGACACGAACATTCTGGGAGGAAGGCACCCCATGACCCCCCCGCACAACTACCTCGCGGTCATCAAGGTGGTCGGCATCGGCGGCGGCGGCGTGAATGCCGTCAACCGGATGATCGAACACGGACTCAAAGGCGTGGAGTTCATCGCCATCAACACCGACGCGCAGGCGCTGTTGATGAGCGACGCCGACGTCAAGCTCGACGTCGGCCGGGACTCCACCCGCGGCCTCGGCGCCGGCGCCGATCCGGAGGTGGGCCGTAAGGCCGCCGAGGACGCCAAGGACGATATCGAGGAACTGCTGCGCGGCGCCGACATGGTGTTCGTCACCGCCGGCGAAGGTGGCGGCACCGGCACCGGCGGCGCGCCGGTGGTGGCGTCCATCGCGCGCAAGCTCGGTGCGCTGACCGTCGGTGTGGTGACCCGCCCGTTCTCCTTCGAGGGCAAGCGCCGGTCCAACCAGGCCGAGAACGGTATCCAGTCGCTGCGCGAGAGCTGCGACACCCTGATCGTCATCCCCAACGACCGCCTGTTGCAGATGGGCGATGCCGCGGTGTCTCTCATGGACGCGTTCCGCAGCGCGGACGAGGTGCTGCTCAACGGCGTGCAGGGCATCACCGATCTGATCACCACCCCCGGCCTGATCAACGTCGACTTCGCCGACGTGAAGGGCGTGATGAGCGGCGCGGGCACCGCGTTGATGGGTATCGGCTCGGCCCGCGGTGACGGCCGCGCGCTCAAGGCCGCCGAGATCGCGATCAACTCCCCGCTGCTGGAAGCCTCGATGGAGGGCGCCCAGGGCGTGCTGCTGTCGGTGGCCGGTGGCAGCGACCTGGGCCTGTTCGAGATCAACGAGGCCGCTTCGCTGGTACAGGAGGCCGCCCACGCGGACGCCAACATCATCTTCGGCACCGTCATCGACGACTCGCTGGGCGACGAGGTGCGTGTCACCGTCATCGCGGCGGGCTTCGACAGCGTGACGCCGAGCCGTAAACCGGTGACGGGGCAGGGCGGCCAGCCCATCGCCCCCGGGGCGGCGGGCAACGTCCGCTCCACGGTGTTCGAACCGGCCGACGCGGTCAGCGTTCCGGCCGGGCACACCAACGGGGCCACGGTGCGTATCGGCGGACCGGATGACGGCGGCATCTCCGACGACGACGTCGACGTGCCGCCCTTCATGCGCCACTAGCCGCCGTGCCCGTCCGGGTTCGGCGCGTGACGACCACCCGCGCGGGCGGCGTCTCGCGGCCGCCCTATGACACCTTCAACCTGGGCGACCACGTCGGTGACGATCCGGCGGCCGTCGCAGCCAACCGAAAACGCCTGGCCGACACCATTGGTGCGGACGCCGTGGTGTGGATGAACCAAGTGCACTCGGCCAACGTCGTGGTGGTCGACGGCGATCCCGGTGCCGTCGTGGCCGACACCGATGCGCTGGTGACCACGGCGCCGCGGCTGGCCCTGGCGGTGTTGTCCGCCGACTGCGTTCCGGTGTTACTGGCCGACCCGCGGGCCGGGGTGATCGGCGCCGCCCACGCCGGCCGGGTCGGCGCGCAGCTGGGCATCGCGGCGCGCACCGTCGAACAGATGGTGGAACTCGGGGCGTCCGTCGCCGACATCTCGGTGCTGCTCGGTCCGGCGGTCAGTGGCCGCAACTACGAAGTGCCCGCGGTGATGGCCGATGAGGTCGAGGCGGCATTGCCCGGCAGCCGCACCACCACCGCCAAGGGCACGCCCGGTCTGGACATCCGCGCCGGAATTGCCCGGCAATTGACGACATTGGGGATAAGAGCCATCGATATCGACCCGCGCTGCACCGTCGAGGACCGGCGGTTGTTCAGTCACCGGCGCGGCGCCCCGACCGGCCGGCTGGCGTCATTGGTGTGGATGGAATGACCGGGCAGACACACCGCGACGCGGAACTTGCCGGATCGCTGGCCGCGGTCCGGGCCAGGCTGGCGGCCGCGGCCGAAGCGGCCGGGCGCGATGTCCGGCAGGTCGAGCTGCTGCCGATCACCAAGTTCTTCCCGGCTTCGGACGTGATCATCCTGCGCCGGTTGGGATGTACCGAGTTCGGTGAGTCGCGCGAACAGGAGGCTGCCGCCAAGGCGGCCACCGTCGCGGCGGCATTTCCCGCCGAGCCGGCCGATGCGATTCGCTGGCACATGGTCGGCAGCATCCAGCGCAACAAGGCACGCGCGGTGGCCCGCTGGGCCTACGCCGCTCACTCGGTGGACAGTGCCCGGCTCATCTCCGCCCTCGGGGGCGCCGCCGAGGAGGAGATCGCCGGCGGCCGGCGAACCCGACCGTTGCGGGTCTACCTCCAGATCAGCCTGGACGGCGACCCGGCCCGCGGCGGTGTCCCGGTGAGCCGGCCGGATCAGGTCCTCGAATTGTGCGCGGCCGCCCACGCCATCGACGCGCTGGAATTCGTGGGATTGATGGGCATCCCGCCGCTGGGCTGGGATGCCGACGAGGCGTTCGGCCTGCTGGCGGCCGAACGGGACAGGGTGCAGCGGTCTTTCAGTCACCGGCTGGGCTTGTCGGCGGGCATGTCCGGCGATATCGAAGTAGCTGTGCGACATGGATCCACGTGTGTGCGTGTCGGAACCGCGTTGATGGGACAACGCCCGCTAACGTCACCCTGAGTAGTCACTCCAGTCACATCTTCATCACAGACACCACAGACATCAGCAGTCAGAAGGGGCAGGCGATGAGCACACTGCACAAGGTCAAGGCCTACTTCGGTATGGCGCCGCTGGACGAATACGAAGACGACTACTACGACGACGAGCGTCCGTCGCGTTCCTATCCGCGCCGGGGCGCCGAGGACCGATTCGAGGACGAGGGTTACGGCCGCGAGCCCCGCGCCTTCGATGATCGGGCTCCCCGCGAGTACGAGCGCGAGATGGAAATGGCGCCGGGTGCCTACCGCGGCGCGTATGACTCGCCACGATTCGAAGGCCGGCTGCGCACCCCGCGTGAGTTCGACCGTCCCGCTCCGCGCTTCGCCACCGCCCCGACCCGCGGTTCACTGGCGATGGAACCGCGCCGGATGGCCGAACTGTTCGAGGCCGGCAGCCCGCTGGCCAAGATCACGACGCTGCGCCCGAAGGACTACAGCGAAGCCCGCACCATCGGTGAGCGGTTCCGCGACGGCACCCCGGTGATCATGGATCTGGTGTCGATGGACAACGCCGATGCCAAGCGCCTCGTCGACTTCGCCGCCGGACTGGCCTTCGCGCTGCGCGGATCGTTCGACAAGGTGGCCACCAAGGTGTTCCTGCTCTCGCCGGCCGACGTCGACGTCACCGCCGAGGAGCGCCGCCGCATCGCCGAAGCGGGTTTCTACTCCTACCAGTAGCCGGACAAACCCCTGCCGGTGGTTGCGGCAGGGGTTGTCCGGGCTTGCCGGGTAGGCTGAATCCCCGAGGGACCCGCTGGTCCCACCGGTCTGCAACCTTGTTTCCGCCGTAGTGAGGTCGGCATCTCTTGGCGCTGTTCTTCGAAATCCTTGGTTTCGCGCTGTTCGTGTTCTGGCTCTTGCTGATCGCACGAGTGGTCGTGGAGTTCATCCGGTCGTTCAGCCGGGACTGGCATCCCACCGGCCTGACAGTGGTGATCCTCGAGCTGATCCTGTCCGTCACGGACCCGCCGGTGAAACTGTTGCGCCGGCTGATCCCGCAGCTGACCATCGGCGCCGTGCGCTTCGACCTGTCGATCATGGTGCTGTTGCTGGTGGCGTTCATCGGCATGCAACTGGCCTTCGGGGCCGCCGCGGGCTCGGCCGGCTGAGCGCGCCATTCCGGCCGGCGGACCGCGGCCGACCAGCGCAGAAGATTGAAATTCGCTCTTAATTATGAGCCTCCTCTGCAACCGCCGGGTCTGCTGTGACAGGATGGACGCCAGTTACTCGTACGGACGCTTTACACTTTGAAACCGGTTGACGGTCCAGACTTCAAGGGGGCAGACGATGCCGCTCACACCTGCTGACGTTCATAACGTCGCATTCAGTAAGCCGCCCATCGGAAAACGCGGTTACAACGAGGACGAGGTCGATGCCTTCCTCGACCTGGTGGAGAACGAGCTCACCAGGCTCATCGAGGAGAACGCTGACCTTCGTCAGCGGGTGTCGGAGCTGGACCAGGAGCTGGCCGGCGCCCGTTCCGGTGGTGCGCAGCCGACCCAGTCGATCCCCGCCTACCAGCCCGAACCCGAGCCGGAGCCGGTAGTGGCGCCGGTGTACGAGGCGCCGCAGCCCGTCGCGCAGGCCCCGGCCGCGCCGGTCTCCGAGGATCACCATGTCCGGGCCGCCAAGGTGCTCAGCCTGGCCCAGGACACCGCCGACCGGCTCACCGGATCCGCCAAGGCGGAGTCGGAGAAGCTGCTTTCGGATGCGCGGGCCCAGGCCGACGCCCTGGTCAGCGAGGCCCGGCACACCGCCGAGACCACGGTGGCCGATGCGCGTCAGCGCGCCGAGGCGCTGCTGTCCGATGCCCAGACGCGGTCGGAGACCCAGCTGCGTCAGGCGCAGGAGAAGGCCGATGCCCTGCAGGCCGACGCCGAGCGCAAGCACTCCGAGATCATGGGCACCATCAACCAGCAGCGCACGGTGCTGGAAGGTCGCCTGGAGCAATTGCGCACCTTCGAGCGCGAATACCGCACCCGGCTCAAGACCTACCTCGAATCGCAGCTCGAAGAGTTGGGGCAGCGTGGTTCGGCCGCACCGGTGGATTCCGGGGCGACCAACGAATCGGGCGGGTTCAACCAGTTCAACCGGGGCAACAACTGATCCGCGCACAACCGGCTAAGTTCGATCAATGCTGATCATTGCGCTCGTCCTTGCCGTCATCGGCCTGGCCTCGCTGGTGGCCGCCGTCGTCACCAGCAACGAGCTCATCGCGTGGGTGTGCATCGGCGCCAGCGTGATCGGTGTCCTGCTGCTCATCGTCGATGCGCTGCGGGACCGCTCACGGCGGGACACCGAGGACGACGACGCCGAAGACCCGGAAACCGCTGCGGTGCAGGACTACCCGGACGAGCCGGCCGCCGAGGTCGAGGAAGTCCCGGCCGATGCGCCTGCTGACGCGCCGGCCGACGCGCCTGAAGCCGAAGCCGAGTCCGACGCCGAACCCGGGGCCGAGCACAAGTAGTCAGGTCCGCGTCGCCAGCAGCTGGCGCACCTCGTCATCGCTGGTCTGCCGGAAATCGGCGTACACCTGCCCGACGGCGCTGAAGTCGGCCGGTGTGCACGCGCAGAACACCGCGTCGGCTTCGGAGCGTAACGCCCGGCACGTCGGGTGCGGGGACACCGGAACCGCCACCACCACCGCGGCCGGACCGGCCGCCCGGACCGCCCGCACGGCGGCGAACATGCTGGCACCTGTCGCGACGCCGTCGTCGACCAGGATCACGGTGCGCCCCGCCAGTGCCAACGGTGGCCGGTCACCGCGATAAGCGCCTTCGCGCCGGTGCAGCTCGACGGTCTCGGCCCGGATCGTCTCCTGCAGCTGGTCGTCGCCGATGCGCAGATCGCGGATCAGCTCCCGGTTGAGCACCAGCCCGCCCCCACCGGCCAGCGCGCCCATGGCCAACTCGGGGTGGTTCGGCACTCCCAGCTTGCGCACCAGGAACGTGTCGAACGGGGCGCCCAGGTAGGTGGCGACCTCCCACCCGACGGGCACTCCGCCGCGAGCCAGCCCGAGTACCAGCACGTCGGGCCGTCCGCGATAGGCGGCCAGCTGTCCGGCGAGGATTCGGCCGGCCTCCCGGCGGTCGGCGAATCTGGTGGTACGCAGGCTTCTCATCGTGGTCGGCTTCGTGAGCGGGGACACTTCCAGCATGCGCCGGGTCTGCGCTGGGTACCCCGGCCGGGGAGGTGGCTAATCACTCATGGGCATCGAATACGACAGCGTGGTCGATCATCGGCTGGACGAGGTGTTTGCCTGGCACGCCCGGCCCGGTGCGATGCGCCGCCTGGTGCCCACGTGGCAGCCGATGACGGCGCTGAAGGAGACAGCCTCGCTGGCCGACGGCCAGGCGGTGCTGGGGCTGCCCGGTGGGCTGCGCTGGATCGCCCAGCACGATCCCACCGGCTACGACCCGCCGCACCGCTTCGTCGACGTGCTGGCCTCCGACGGCCTGTCGTCCTGGCCGGCCAGGACGATCGGCAGATGGCGACACACCCACGAGTTCAGCGCCGCCGGGGCGGATTCGACAAGGGTGTACGACCGGGTCGAGACGGTGCTCCCGGCGTCGGTGCTGCGGCCGATGTTCGTCTACCGGCACGCCCAGCTGGCCGATGACCTGGCCGCGCACCGCGATGCCGCCGCGGCGGGCTCGGCGCCGCTGACGGTCGCGATCACCGGAGCCGGCGGCATGGTGGGCTCGGCGCTGACGGCGTTCCTGACGTCGGGCGGTCATCGGGTGATCGCGCTGGTGCGTCGCCCGGCGGGTGGACCCGTTGAGCGCCAATGGAATCCGGCCGAGCCCGATCCCGGACTGCTGGTGGGCGTGGACGCCGTGGTCCATCTCGCCGGTGCGTCCATCGCGGGCCGGTTCACCGAGCAGCATCGCCGGGCCATCCGGGACAGCCGGATCGAGCCCACCCGTGCACTGGCCGAGCTGGCCGGCCGCACAGCCGGGGTGCGCACCTTCGTCAGCGCGTCTGCGGTCGGCTTCTACGGATTCGACCGCGGTGACACCCCGCTGGATGAGACGAGCGGCCGCGGCGACGGCTTCCTGGCCGATGTGGTCGCCGACTGGGAGGCGGCCACCACCCCCGCCGCTGCCACCGGACTGCGGGTGGTCAATGTCCGCACCGGAGTGGTGCAATCGTCGGCCGGCGGGACGCTGCGGCTGCTGCGACCGCTGTTTTCCGCCGGATTGGGTGGCCGCCTCGGCAGCGGGGCGCAATGGCTGTCCTGGATCGGCCTGGACGATCTGCTGGACGTCTACTACCGCGCCCTCTACGACGACCGACTGTCCGGTCCGGTGAACGCGGTGGCACCCCACCCGGTGCGCAACGCCGAGTACACCGCCGCGCTCGGGCATGTGCTGCACCGGCCGACGTTGTTGCCGGTGCCGTCGTTGGGTCCCCGGCTCCTGCTGGGTGAGCAGGGGGTGCGGGAGCTCGCGGAGGCCGACCAGCGGGTGCTACCGGCCAAGCTGCAGCGGCTCGGGCACCGGTTTCGCCGTCCGGGCATCGAGGCCGCGCTGGCTCACGAACTCGGGCACGGCTGACGTGCCACGTGGGTCAGGAAACCGTCGACCAAACCCCGTACCCGCTGCGCCACGTTGCTCTTCAGTTCGGCTGTGCGGGTGAGCAATTCATCGTGGTTCAACCCGTAGCCGAGTACCTCGCCGTCGCGGTCGTCGGCCAGCCACCGGGCCAGCAACCGCTCGTCGATCTCGGGATGGAACTGCAGCGCCAGTGCCCGCCCGAGCACGAACGCCTGCGACGCCTTGGCGGTGCGGGCGACCTCGACGGCACCCGGGGGCAGTGTCCACCGGTCGAAATGCCACTCGAACCACGGCCCATTCGGCACCAGATCGGGCCGGTCGGTGCTGACGTCGGTCCAGCCGATCTCGGCGACCGGTGCCCGGGACACGGTGCCGCCGAAGGCCTGTGCGATCAACTGCCCGCCGAAGCACACCCCCAGGATGGCGACCCCGGCATCGGCGGCCTCGTGCAGCAGCCGGGTTTCGGCGCCCACCCAGGTGCGCCGCAGCGCGTCGTCGTACACCGGCCAGCGCGCGCCCAGCGGGACGATCACGTCGTAGTCGGTGGCGTCGGGGAAGGTGACATCGCCGGCCGGGTGCTCGACCCGCTCGGCGGGCACCACCTCGAAGGTGTGCACGTCGAATCCCTGCTCGGTGAACGCCTCGCCGAGCAGGGCCTCCGAAGCCAGGTGTTCGTTGTAGAGGAAGAGAACCTTGGGGGCCACGGCCGCCATTATCTCGTCGGTGGCATCGGGGGCGCATCTTCGGGGGCCACCTCGGCGCCGATCTTGCGGAACAGCGTCTCGGCCTCGTTGCGGTAGTCGCCCGCATCGTCGAAGGCTTCCGGGGCGAAGGTGACCGCGACGGCGATGGCGATCCTGCGCGACGGGAGGTACGCCTCGGCTGCCGCGTACCCGGCGAACATCGGGTTCTGCAACAGCCAGTGACCGGAGACGATGATGCCCAGGCCGTAGGTGTAGCCGTCGGTCATCGCGGCGCACGTGGTGCAGCCCGGCTGCGGGTGTGTCCTGCCGCGCAGATCGGTGGACACCATCGCGCGATAGGAGTCCGGGGACAGCAGCCGGCCCGACCCGATGCCGGCGGCCGTGGCCTCCAGGTCGTAGATCGTCGAGGTCTGGATCGCGCCGCGGGTGATGGTCCAGGACGGATCCCAGAATGTCGTCTCCTCGTAGAACGGGGTGCCGGCCGGGATCTTGAGGGCGGCCCGGCGCTCGGAACTGAATGCGTGCAGTGCCGGCGCCGGGATCGCCGCGGTGTCTGCGTTGGCGGTGCCGGTCAGACCCAGCGGGCGAAGGACCTTGTCGGACAACAACGTCGGCATGTCTGTGCCGGTGGCTTCTCAAGTGCCAGCCCGAGCAGCACATAGTTGGTGTGGGCGTAGTTCCAGTTGGTGCCGGGCTCGTACAGCAGCGGCCGGTGCACCGCGAAATCCAGCAGTTCCTGGGTTGTCCAGTGCCGGAACGGATTTGCATACAGTGCATCGTTCATCGCGGTGTTGCCGATGACGTAGTCCACATAACCCGACGTCATCTGGGCCAACTGGCCCAGTGTGACACCGTCGGCGTGCGGAATGTCGGGCAGCCATGTCGAGAGCTTGTCATCCAGGCTGACCACCTTTTCGTCCACCAGGATCAACAGCAGCGTCGAGACATAGGAGATGGCGACCGCGCCGTTGCGGAAATGCATGTCCGTGGTGGCCGGTACGCCGGTCATCGATTCGCCGACGGCCCGGGTCACCAGCTCCTTGCCGTCGACGGTGACCCGCACGATCGCCGATCTCAGGTGCGCCCGGGCCACGGTATCGGCAACGATCCGCATGACCGCGTCGGCGTCCGCGCCGCCGGTCGCGGGCGGCGGGGGCGGCGGGGCCGCGCAACCGACGACCATCAGCGCCAGCACCACCGCCAGGCACCGCCGCAGCACGGGCACGCTACTGGGCAATCCGGTAACGCCGCTCCGGGCGGCCGGCGCCGTACTGCAGACGCAGTTCCAGCAGCCCCGAGCTCAGGTAGTGCTCCAGGTAGCGGCGGGCGCTGACCCGGGAGATGCCGACCAGGTCGGCGCATTCGGCCGCGGACACCTCGTCGGCGGTGCGGACGGCGTCGAGCACCAGCTGGCCGGTTTCGGCGCCCAGCCCCTTGGGCAGCACCGGCATGCTTGTCGCCGAGGCGGTGCCGCTGAACAGCGCATCGATCATGGACTGGTCCGCACCGCCGTCGGCGGCCAGCGCGTCGGCGCGGGTCGCAAACGCGGCCAGTTTGGTGCGCAGCTGGTCGAACTCGAACGGTTTGATCAGGTAGTCCGCCGCGCCACCGTCGAGGGCGCCGCGGACGGTGTCCAGTTCCCTTGCCGCCGTGATCATGATGACGCCGACCCGGTCACCGGCGGCCCGCAGCCGGTGCAGCACCACCAGCCCGGACATATCGGGCAGGTAGACGTCCAGCAGGATCAGATCGGGCCGCAGTTGTTCGGCCGCCGCCAAGGCCTCGGCGCCCGTGCGCGCCACCCCGACCGCGCGGAACCCGTCCAGCCGTTCGACGAAGCGCCGATGGATCTCGGCCACCATGAAATCGTCGTCGACGATCAGTACGTCACGCACGGGCCAGCCGCACCACGAAGGACGCGCCGCCATCGGGGCCGTCGGTGATCTCGACATGGCCGCCGTGCTGGGTGGTGACGAGCCGGACCAGGGCCAGTCCGATACCTCGCTGTTTTTCAAGTCCGCCTGCACCAACGGGTTTGGAAGTCACCCCGCGGGCGAACAACGACTCGCGCAGATGCGGCGGCACCCCGGGGCCGGAATCGGTGACGGCGATGGTCAGGCCGTCGGTGTCGTGCACGGCGACGTTCACCTGCGCCCGCGGGGCACCGACCGAGGCGTCCACCGCGTTGTCGATCAGGTTGCCCAGCAGGGTGATTACATCGGTGGCCAGCGCCGCGGGCAGCGGCCGCAACCGGCTGTCCGGATCCAGGGTCAGCGTGACACCGTTCTCGGCGGCCAACGACGTCTTGGCGATCAACAGCGCTGCCACCGCGGGATCAGAAACCCGTTGCGTGACAGCGTCATTGATCTCGGCCCGGCGCCGGGTCAAGCTGCCAACCAGGTCGTGCACGGCGTCGTACTCGCCGAGTTGCACCAACCCGGAAATGGTGTGCAGCTGGTTGGCGAATTCGTGGGTCTGCGCACGCAGCGTGTCCGTGACGCTGCGGTGCGAGGACAACTGGGCTTGCAGCGCAGCCAGTTCGGTGCTGTCGCGCATGGTGGTGACGGTACCGATGTGCTGTCCCTGACTGCGGGCAGCGCGCCGGTTCAGCGCGAGAACGTGCCGGCCGGTGGCGATGATGACGTCGCGGCCCTCCTCACCCGACATCAGGAAGTCCACCACGGCGCGTTCCAGACCGAGCTCGTCGACGCGGCGGCCGACCGCGCCGGCGTCCACGCCGAGCAATTCCTGGGCGCTGTCGTTCAGCACGGTGACCACACCGTCGGGATTGACGGCCACCACACCCTCCCGGATGCTGTGCAGCAACGCTTCCCGATGATCGGCAAGCCCCGCGATCTCGGTGATCTCCAAGCCACCGGTGTGGCGCTTGATCCGTCGCGACAGCAGCCACGACGCGGCCAGTCCCAGCAGCGCTCCCAGGCCCAGATACAGCAGCAGCCGTTCACCGGCCCCGCTCAGCAACTCCCACACCGTGGGGTAGCGCTCGCTGACCGAGACGATGCCCAGCACGGCTCCGGTGGCGGCCAGGATCGGGACCTGACCGACCAGGCTGCGCACCCCGTCGATGTCGCCGTCACCGAACCAGGCCCGGCCCTCGTCGGCACGGCTGGCGGTCAGGTCGACCCGCGACCCCACCCGGTCGGGGTCCGAAGACACCCGCACCAGGCCGTCGGGGGCCAGGATCTCGGCCAGTCCCGCCCCGGACAGCGCCACCCCGCGGTCCACCTCGGGGGCCAGGACGCGCGCGGCGAACGGGTCGGTCAGGCGGTCCCGGACGATCGGGGTGGACGCCACGTTCTCGGCGACGGCGATCATCCGCTGGCCGCGGACATCGCGGAATTCGCGGGTGGACTGGGCCACCGACACCGCCGCCACCGCGATCAGCACCACCGCGACCACCACCAGCTGGAACAGCAGGAACTGCCCGGCCAGGCTTCGGCCCCGCAACGACCCCGTCAGCGCCGTGAACTTAACGACCACAACTTCCTTTGCGAACTCATGGGTGACCCACATCACTGTGCGGGTCCAGTATTGCCGAACATCACACCGACGATGGGGGATGACTGTGCAACGCAGGACCGGACTGGCCGTGCTGCTCGTGGTGGCACTGCTGCTGACCGCGTGCGGGGTGACCCGCGGCGAGCAGGCCAACGGCCTGCACAGGCTGCGGATGATGGTGCCCAACAGCCCGGGCGGCGGGTACGACCTCACCGCCCGCACCGCGGTCAAGATCATGGAAGACAAAGACATCACCGGGCGGGTCGAGGTTTTCAACGTCATCGGCGCCGGCGGCACCGTCGCAATGGCCCGCCTGATGAACGAAAAAGGCAACGGCGACCTGATGATGATGATGGGGCTGGGTGTCGTCGGTGCGGTGTACACCAACGGGTCGTCGGCGCGCGCGTCGAACGCCACCGCGCTGGCCAAGATGGTCGAGGAGCAGGAAGGCATTCTGGTTCCGGCGGATTCCCCGTTCAAGACCGTGCAGGACATGGTCGCCGCGTGGAAGGCCGATCCGGCCAAGGTGACCATCGGAGGCGGATCGTCGCCGGGCGGACCCGATCATCTGTTCCCGATGGAGACCGCCCGTGCCGTCGGGGTGGACCCGCGCAAGGTCAACTTCATCACCTATGACGGCGGCGGCGATCTGCTGACCGCATTGCTGGGCAAGAAGGTGGCCGTGGGCACCTCGGGCCTCGGCGAGTACGTGGATCAGATCGAGGCCGGTCAGGTCCGGGTGCTGGCGGTGTCCGGCGACAAACGGGCCGAGGGGATCGATGCGCCCACCCTCACCGAAGCCGGGATCAACCTGACGTTCACCAACTGGCGCGGCGTGCTGGCGCCACCGGGCATATCGGATGAGGCGCGGCAGGCACTGGTCAAGGTGCTCGAAGAGCTGCACGCCACCGACGCATGGAAGGAGGCCCTGGTGCGCAACGGTTGGAGTGACGCGTTCCTGACCGGGGAGAAGTTCGAGCAGTTCCTCAAAGATCAGGACCGGCGGGTGTCCTCGACCCTGACCGATCTGGGGTTGCTGTGAGTGCCCCGGAGCCGCAGGCACGCCGGGTGGACAAGGCCCAGTACCTGGTGGTCGTGGTGCTGGTCGCGGTGGGCGGATTCCTGATCTACAACGCGCTCACGCTGCCCGGTGGCTACGCGCAGGTCGATCCGGTGGGGCCCAGGTTCTTTCCGATGGTCATCGGAGTCGTATTGGTGGCACTCGCGGTCATCCTGGCGATCGCGATACCGCGCGGATCGGTCGGCGAGGCCGACGCGGGGGAGGACATCGACCCCGATATGCCGAGTGACTGGCGCACCGTCGGGCTGTTGGTGCTGCTGTTCGTGGCCACCATCGTGCTGGTCAAACCGCTGGGCTGGGCGATCACGGCCGGGCTGATGTTCGCCGGTGCGGCCACCGTGCTGGGCAGCAGGCATTACATCCGCAATCTGGTGATCGGCGGGGTGCTGTCGGTCGGCAGCTTCTACGCGTTCTACTCCGGGCTCGGAATCCCGCTGCCCGCAGGCATTCTGGATGGGATTCTGTAGATGGACAACTTCAACTGGTTGTTACAGGGGTTCGCCGAGGCGGCCACCCCGATGAATCTGCTGTACGCCGTGATCGGCGTGCTGCTGGGCACCGCCGTGGGCGTGCTGCCCGGGATCGGCCCCGCCATGACGGTCGCGCTGCTGCTGCCGATCACCTACAACGTCAGTCCCAGCGCGGCGTTCATCATGTTCGCCGGCATCTTCTACGGCGGCATGTACGGCGGATCGACCACCTCCATCCTGCTCAACACCCCCGGAGAATCCTCCTCGGTGATCACCGCCATCGAGGGCAACAAGATGGCCAAGGCCGGCCGGGCCGCGCAGGCGCTGGCCACCGCGGCCATCGGATCGTTCGTCGCGGGCACCATCGGCACCATGCTCTTGGTGCTGTTCGCGCCCGCGGTGTCCCGTTTCGCGGTAACCCTCGGTGCGCCTTCATATCTGGCGATCATGCTGTTCGCGTTGGTGGCGGTCACGGCGGTACTGGGCAGCTCGAAGCTGCGCGGCGCCATCTCCCTGTTCCTGGGGCTGGCGATCGGCATCGTCGGTATCGATTTCATGACCGGCCAGCCCCGCGCCACCTTCGGGCTGCCGCTGCTGTCCGACGGCATCGACATCGTGGTGATCGCCGTGGCGATCTTCGCCCTCGGTGAGGCGCTGTGGGTGGCTGCGCATCTGCGCCGGCGGCCCGCCGATGTCATCCCGGTGGGCCGGCCCTGGATGAGCAAGTCGGACTGGAAGCGGTCGTGGAAACCGTGGTTGCGCGGGACGGCGTACGGCTTTCCGTTCGGTGCGCTGCCGGCCGGCGGTGCCGAACTGCCGACCTTCCTGAGCTACATCACCGAGAAGAAGCTGTCCAAGCATCCCGAGGAGTTCGGCAAGGGCGCCATCGAAGGTGTCGCCGGGCCGGAGGCCGCCAACAACGCCTCGGCCGCAGGCACTCTGGTGCCGATGCTGTCCTTGGGGCTGCCCACCAACGCGACCGCCGCGGTGATGCTGACGGCGTTCGTGTCCTATGGGATCCAGCCGGGTCCGACCCTGTTCGACAAGGAACCGCTGCTGATCTGGACGCTGGTGGCCAGCCTGTTCATCGGTAACTTCCTGCTTCTGGTGCTGAATCTGCCGCTGGCTCCGCTATGGGCGAAACTGCTGCGTACCCCGCGGCCCTACCTGTACGCGGGCATCCTGTTCTTCGCCACCCTCGGCGCGTTCGCGGTGAACGTGCAGCCGCTCGACCTGGCGCTGCTGCTGGTGTTCGGTCTGCTCGGGCTGATGATGCGCCGGTTCGGACTTCCGGTCCTGCCGTTGATCATCGGCGTCATTCTCGGACCCCGGATCGAACGCCAGTTGCGCCAGAGTCTGCAACTGGGCGGCGGGGACTGGGGGAGCCTTTTCACCGAGCCCGTCGCGATCGCCACCTATGTCCTGATGATCGTCTTGTTGCTCGCGCCGTTGGTGCTGCGACTGATGCATCGCAGTGAGGAGACGCTGTTGATCGTCGAGGACGACGCGGATCAGCAGGAGAAGGCCATGAAGGAAGGTTCGTCGTCATGATTATCGACGAGCGCTTGCGCGAGGAGACGAGATGATTACCGACGAGCGCTTGCGCGAGGAGACAAAATGATTATCGTCGGTTACACCGCGGATCAGTTCGGCAGCGCCGCATTGCAACACGCGATCGCGGAAGCGCAGCTGCGGAATACCGGGCTACTGGTGATCAACTCGACCAAGGGCGAAGCACTGGCCGACCCGCAGTTCGCGCAGTCCAGCAACCTTCAGGACCTCGAATCGCGACTCGCCGATTCCGGCGTGCCGTTCGAGGTGTCGCAACCGGTGGGCGTCGACCCTGTCGACGAACTGCTGTCCGCCATGGACCGTCCCGACGCCGAACTGCTGGTGATCGGTATCCGGCACCGTAATCCCGTCGGAAAGTTGTTGCTGGGCAGCGTGTCTCAGCAACTGCTGCTCGAATGCCGCAAACCGGTGCTGGCGGTCAAGCCGGCAGAGCACTGAGTCAGCCGCCCGGCAAGTCGCCACCCGGGATCTGTTCGGGGTGGTGGTAGAGGTTGTGACCAGGCGGTTGTGCGGTCCACAAGCCAGCACGAGTTCGTCGATGTTGGTCTGCCCGTCCTGGGCGAAGCCACGTTTGGCGTGATGGACCTGGCAGCCGTAGGCCGGGACGCGGCAGCCCGGGTAGGTGCAGCCCCGGTCGCGGTAGGTGAGTACCAGCCGCTGATCGGCGGTGGCACAGCGTTTGGTGCGCCCGAAATACAGGGGTTGGCCGGAGACATCGTCGAACACCGCCAGGCGCAGCAGTGAATGCGACGCCAGCCGGATGGCGTCGCGCATCGGCACTCGCGACCCGGCCGCGGTGATGGCTTTTCCGGTGCCGGCCTCGAACTCTGCAGCGGTGGCGCCCAGGATCACGGTGACCGGCAACCCGCTGCGTTGACCCAGCTCACCGGACGTCAACGCATCGCGGGCGATGGTGACCAGAGGGTCGTGTTGGCGTTGCCCCAGGGTGCGGGTGTCGAGGTCGATCGCCTCCTGCGGCGGCGTGCCCTTCATACACGGTGTCGCATCCTCGGGATTGCACATCCCCGGTGCGGCCAGCTTGCCGAAGATCGGTTCCAGGTAGGCCCGACCTTCCGGGGTGACGGTGCCGTGGAAGTCACTCATACCGTCGGCGTCCTGGGGTCCCAGCACGAACTTCCGACGCATCTCCCGACGCATCACGGTGTCCTCGTCGTTGGGCTCGGACCCGTCCGGGTCGAGAACCTCAAGCAGATGCTTGGCCAACCGGCGCAGGGTGCCCGGATCGTGTCCGGTGGCCACGCCGGCCAACTCGCGTTCGGCATCAGTGCGGGACGGTTCATCCACCGAGAAGGGGAGCTTTTTCATCGTCTGGGTGATGATCCGGACGTGCTCACCGGTGATCTCGCCACGGGCCTGGGCTGCCGACGTCGCCGGATACACCGGTGGCAGGAGTTGTCCGGTGAGTGTGCGCCGCGGCGCCAGCACTTCGCCCTCCCTGAGCCGGCGCCCCGCCTCCTCTGTCGACAGGCGTAGCCGGATCGCGAGCGCGTCGACCCAGCTGCGCGCCCCCAGTCCGGCCGGGCTGGATTGCGCTTTCACCGCCGCCATCACCCGATGCTGCACCGCCGGAATCCGCCGGTACACCTGCTCCAGTGCGGACTGCAC
Source organism: Mycobacterium sp. BMJ-28 (assembly GCF_054404835.1). NCBI lineage: Bacteria > Bacillati > Actinomycetota > Actinomycetes > Mycobacteriales > Mycobacteriaceae > Mycobacterium > Mycobacterium sp. BMJ-28. The sequence goes on from NZ_CM136783.1 coordinate 2,582,237, forward strand.
CCCCAGCAACTGGGCAACGGAGGCATCGTCGAACGCGGCGGTGGACAGTTTGTCCAGCAGCGCGATCAGTTCGATCACGGCTTTCATGACTCGAACATTAGTGCGAACAACCGACAATTTCAGACGTTGTCCACAGCCGCAGAAACCATCCACAGATCCCGAAACCACTCTTGACAGAGGAGATTTCGCGGTATCCGCCGGCGACCTGTGTCGAGCGCCGGGATTGTCTGCCGGGCCGCGCCGATGTGACCCGAAACTCTGGCATCCTGAACTCATGACCGATCAGCCGCCCTACGGAGTCGACCCGGGCAGTTTCCCGCCACCGCCACCGACCCCGCCGCCGGGCCAAGGCTATCCGCCGCCCTACCCGCCTCCGGCTTACCCGGGCGCCTACTACGACCCGACGGCGCCGTACGGCCGGCACCCGCTGACCGGTGAACCCTATTCGGACAAGTCCAAGGTGGTTGCCGGCCTGCTGCAGCTGCTGGGCTTGTTCGGGCTGGCCGGCATCGGCCGCATCTACCTGGGCTACACCGGCCTGGGTATCGCCCAGCTGCTGGTCGGGCTGATCACCTGCGGTCTGGGCGCGGTGATCTGGGGCATCATCGATGCCGTCCTGCTGCTCACCGACAAGGTCCGCGACCCGCAAGGCCGCCCGCTACGCGATGGAACTTAAGAGCGCACGCTCCGGCGTCATCGGCGCCGGCGCCGTGCTGGCGGGCAGCCTGGCCTATATCGGCCTGGCGGATCCGCACCGACCGGGATTCCTGTTCCCGGGGTGCCCGTTCAAGATGCTGACCGGCTTCGATTGTCCGGCCTGCGGTGGGCTGCGGATGACCCACGATCTGCTCAACGGCAATGTCGGCGCCGCGGCCGTGGACAACATTTTCCTGCTCGTGGGTTTACCACTGTTGCTCACGTGGCTGGTGGTGCGGTGGCGGGGTGGCCGGCGGTTGATGCCCACCGCCGCCACGGTGACCGTCATCGTCGCGGCCGCCATCTGGACGGTGGTGCGCAATTGGCCCGGGTTCCCGCTGGTCCCCACGTTTCTCGCTGGGTAGACACCTGTCTGCGCTGATACACTGACTTTTCGGGCCGACGCAGTCCCTCGACATCATCTCGAAGACTGCGGAGGTAGTCAGTTGCTCTTCTCGGCACTTCCCGAAGCGCAGGGTCTCTACGACCCCGACAATGAGTCCGATTCCTGTGGCGTCGCCATGATCGCCGACATTCGCGGTCGGCGTTCGCACGGCATCGTCGCCGACGGACTCACTGCGCTGGAACATCTCGAGCACCGCGGCGCCGCCGGGGCCGAACCCAACAGCGGTGACGGCGCGGGCATCCTGCTGCAGCTGCCGGTCGAACTGCTCACCGAGGTCGTCGATTTCGCACTGCCCGCGCCGAACCGCAATGGCGAGAACACCTTCGCCGCCGGCATCTGCTTCCTGCCGCAGGATCCCGTCGAGCGATCGGCGGCCCGCGCGACCATCGAAGCGCTCGCCGCCGAAGAAGAGCTGGAAGTGCTTGGCTGGCGCGAGGTTCCGGTCGACCCTGCCGGGGCCGAAGTCGGCTCCACCGCGGTCAGCTGCATGCCCTACATGGCACAGTTGTTCGTGGCGGCGCCCGAGCGTGCCGGCGGCCTGGACCTGGACCGGCGGGTCTACCCGCTGCGCAAACGAGCTGAGGCCGGCAACGTCTACTTCCCGTCGCTGTCCAGCCGGACCATGGCCTACAAGGGCATGCTCACCACGATGCAACTGCCGCAGTTCTTTCCGGATCTGCGCGACGAGCGCTGTCGTAGCGCGATTGCGATCGTGCACAGCCGGTTCTCCACCAACACCTTCCCGTCGTGGCCGCTGGCGCACCCGTTCCGCTTCGTGGCCCACAACGGTGAGATCAACACCGTCCGCGGCAACCGCAACCGCATGCACGCGCGGGAGGCCAAACTCGCCAGCGCCGTCATACCCGGTGACCTGAACCGGCTTTCACCGATCTGCCCGCGCGACGCCTCGGACTCGGCATCCTTCGATCAGGTTCTGGAACTGTTGCACCTCGGTGGTCGCAGCCTGCCGCACGCCGTGCTGATGATGATCCCGGAAGCCTGGGAGAACAACACCACCATGAGCCCGCAGCGCCGGGCCTTCTGGCAGTTCCACGCCTCGCTGATGGAGCCGTGGGACGGGCCGGCCTGCGTCACGTTCACCGATGGCACCGTCGTCGGTGCGGTGCTGGACCGCAACGGGTTACGTCCCGGACGCTGGTGGCGCACCATCGACGACCGCATCATCCTGGCCAGTGAGAGCGGCGTGCTGGACGTCCCCAGCGGCGAGGTCGTCGCCAAGGGCCGCCTGGAGCCGGGCAAGATGTTCCTGATCGACACGGCCGCCGGCCGCATCGTCTCCGACGACGAGATCAAGGATCAGCTGGCCGCCGCCGAGGCCTACGGAGAGTGGCTGCATGCCGGCCTGCTCGATCTCAAGGTGCTGCCCGATCGTGCCCGGGTGCAACCGAATCACGAATCCGTGGTGCGTCGCCAGGTGTCCTTCGGATACACCGAGGAAGAGCTGCGCATCCTGCTCACCCCGATGGCCGCCTCCGGTGGCGAACCGCTCGGCTCGATGGGCACCGACACCCCGGCCGCGGTGCTCTCCCAACGCTCCCGGTTGCTCTACGACTACTTCGTCGAACTGTTCGCGCAGGTGACCAATCCGCCGTTGGACGCGATTCGGGAAGCCGTCGTCACCTCCATGGGCCGGGTGATGGGCCCCGAACAGAACCTGCTGGAGCCCAGCGCGGCTTCGGTCCGCCAGATCATGCTGAGCTGGCCGGTGCTCGACAACGACGAGCTCAACAAGATCGTGCACATCAACGACGACGGTGAGCAGCCTGGCCTGCGCACAGCGGTGCTGCGCGCCCTCTACGACGTGGAGCGCGGGGGTGAGGGGCTGGCCGAGGCGCTGGAGGACCTGCGTGCCCGGGCCTGCGACGCCATCGCCAAAGGCGCACGCACACTGGTGATCTCCGATCGCGACTCCGATCACACCAAGGCGCCCATCCCGTCCCTGCTGGCCGTGTCCGCGGTGCATCATCACCTGGTCCGCACCAAGAAGCGGACCAGCGTCGGGCTGGTGGTGGAAAGCGGTGATGCCCGCGAGGTGCACCACATCGCCATGCTGATCGGCTTCGGTGCGGCAGCGGTCAACCCGTACCTGGCCTTCGAATCCATCGAGGACCTGATCCGCGAGGGTGAGCTCACCGGCATCGAACCGGCCACCGCGGTCCGCAACTACCTCAAGGCGCTCGGCAAGGGCGTGATGAAGGTGATGAGCAAGATGGGCATCTCGACCGTGGCGTCCTACACCGGTGCGCAGGCCTTCGAGGCCATCGGCATCGATCGCGAGGTCATCGACGAGTACTTCGCCGGCACCCCAAGCCAGCTCGGCGGGGTGGGGCTGGACGTGCTCGCCGAAGAGGTCAAGCTGCGGCACCGCCGGGCCTACCCGGAGAACCCGACCGAGCGGGTGCACCGGCGCCTGGAGGTCGGCGGCGAGTACGCCTACCGCAGGGAGGGCGAATTGCATTTGTTCACCCCGGAAGTGGTTTTCCTGCTTCAGCATTCGACTCGCACCGGCCGGCGCGACATCTTCACCCAGTATTCCGACGAAGTGAACCGGCTCAATCGCGAGGGCGGCGCGCTGCGTGGGCTGTTCGAGTTCAAGACCGGTGTCCGCCCGCCGGTGGCGCTCGAGGACGTCGAATCCGTCGACTCGATCCTGGCCCGGTTCAACACCGGTGCGATGAGCTACGGGTCCATCTCGGCCGAGGCGCACGAGACCATGGCGATCGCGATGAACAATCTGGGCGGTCGGTCCAACAGCGGCGAAGGCGGCGAGGACGTGGACCGGCTGTACGACCCCAAGCGGCGCAGTGCGGTCAAGCAGGTGGCCTCCGGGCGGTTCGGGGTCACAAGCGATTACCTGGTGAACGCCACCGACATCCAGATCAAGATGGCCCAGGGCGCCAAACCCGGTGAGGGCGGCCAACTCCCGGGCTACAAGGTGTATCCCAATGTGGCCAAGACGCGGCACTCCACTCCCGGGGTCGGGTTGATATCGCCACCGCCGCATCACGACATCTACTCGATCGAGGATCTGGCGCAGCTCATCCATGATCTGAAGAACGCCAACGACCAGGCGCGCATCCACGTCAAGCTGGTCAGCTCGGTGGGCGTCGGTACCGTCGCGGCGGGCGTGTCCAAGGCCCATGCCGACGTCGTGCTGATCTCCGGGTACGACGGCGGTACCGGTGCGGCGCCGCTGACCAGCCTCAAGCATGCCGGCGCGCCATGGGAGATCGGCCTGGCCGACACCCAGCAGACGCTGGTGCTCAACGGTTTACGTGACCGCATCACCGTGCAGTGCGACGGCGGGATGCGCACCGCCCGCGATGTCATGGTCGCGGCGCTGCTCGGGGCCGAGGAGTACGGTTTTGCCACCGCGCCGCTGGTGGTGGCGGGCTGCATCATGATGCGGGTCTGCCACCTGGACACCTGCCCGGTGGGCGTGGCCACCCAGAATCCCGAACTGCGGGCCCGGTTCAACGGCAAGCCGGAATTCGTGGAGAACTTCTTCCGGTTCATCGCCGAGGACATCCGGACCTACCTGGCCGAGCTGGGCTTCCGGAGTCTCGACGAGGCCATCGGCCGGGTCGAGATGCTCGACACCGCCGATGGTGTCGCGCACTGGAAGAGTCAGGGCCTGGACCTCAGCCCGATCTTCGCCCAGCCGACCGATGCGCACGGCGCCAAGCTGACCCAGCGCCGGCGGTTGCGCGACCAGGACCATGGCCTGGGCCAGGCGCTCGATCAAACCTTGATCCAGCTGGCCGAGGGTGCGCTGGAGGATGCCCACCCGGTACGCCTGGAACTGCCGGTGCGCAACGTGAATCGCACCGTCGGCACACTTCTGGGCGCCGAGGTGACCCGCCGGTACGGCGCCACCGGGCTGCCCGACGACACCATCCACATCACCCTCACCGGGTCGGCCGGCCAGTCCATCGGCGCGTTCCTGCCGCCCGGGGTCACCCTCGAACTCATCGGTGATGCCAATGACTATGTGGGCAAGGGGCTTTCGGGCGGACGGGTGATCGTCCGACCGCCGGACGACGTGCTGTTCCTGCCCGAGGACAATGTCATCGCCGGCAACACGCTGCTGTTCGGCGCCACCTCCGGTGAGGTGTTCTTGCGTGGCCGGGCCGGTGAACGGTTCTGCGCCCGCAACTCCGGCGCGCTGGCGGTGGTCGAAGGGGTGGGCGACCACGCCTGCGAATACATGACCGGGGGGCGGGTGGTGGTGCTGGGCAAGACCGGTCGCAACATGTCCGCCGGAATGTCCGGCGGTATCGCCTTCGTGTTGGGCCTGGATCCGGCGAAGGTCAACACCGAGACGGTCGAACTGCAGCGCCTGGAACCCGAGGACCTGACCTGGCTGCACGAGGTGGTGGCCCGGCACGCGCAGTTCACCGACAGCACCGTGGCGCGATCGCTGCTGTCGGACTGGCCGCGGCGCAGCGCCCAGTTCACCAAGGTCATGCCGACCGACTACCAGCGTGTCCTGCAGGCCACCCGGATGGCGAAAGCCGAAGGGCGCGACGTGGACACCGCGATCATGGAGGCCAGCCGTGGCTGATCCCACCGGATTCCTGAAGGTCACCAAGCGGGAAGCGGCCAAACGCCCCGCCGACGAACGTGTCGGGGACTGGCGCGAGGTCTACGAATCCCAGGAACCGGACAAGCGGGCCGCCGAGGTGTCCCAGCAGGCCCGTCGCTGTATGGACTGCGGTATCCCGTTCTGTCATTCCGGCACCGCGGGCTGCCCACTGGGCAACCTGATCCCGGAGTGGAATGACCTGGTGCGCCGCGGCCGGTGGGACGCGGCCAGCGACCGGTTGCACGCCACCAACAACTTCCCGGAATTCACCGGCCGGTTGTGCCCCGCGCCGTGCGAGGCCGCCTGCGTGCTGTCCATCGCCGACGAGCAGACCGGCGGCAGCGTCACCATCAAACGCATCGAGCAGACGATCGTCGACCAGGCCTGGCGCAACGGCACCGTGGAACCGCAGCCCGCGGCCATCGCCACCGGCAAGAGCGTTGCGGTCGTCGGCTCGGGTCCTGCGGGACTTGCTGCCGCACAACAACTCACCCGGGCCGGGCATCACGTCACCGTCTATGAACGCGATGACCGGATCGGCGGCCTGATGCGCTACGGCATCCCGGAGTACAAGCTGGAGAAGTCGACGCTGAACCAGCGCCTGACCCAGATGCGGGCCGAGGGAACGCGTTTCGTCACCGACTGCGAGGTGGGTGTCGACATCAGTGTCGAGCGGCTGCGCGAACAGTATGACGCGGTGGTCCTCGCGGTGGGTGCGTTGCGCGCCAGGGACAACGAGGTGGCGGGCCGTCACCTGGACGGCGTGCACCTGGCCATGGAGCATCTGGTGCCCGCGAACAAGGAATGCGAGGGCGACGGCGCCTCGCAGCTGTCCGCCGCGGGCAAGCATGTGGTGATCATCGGTGGCGGCGACACCGGGGCGGACTGCCTGGGCACCGCGCACCGTCAGGGCGCCGTCTCGGTGACCCAACTGGATTACAACCCGGAACCGCCGGAGCTGCGCGACGAGTCGCTGTCCCCGTGGCCGACGTGGCCGCTGGTGCTGCGGACCTCGCCCGCGCACGCCGAGGGCGGCGCCCGTCGGTTCGAGGTCGCCGTTCAGCGCTTCATCGGCGACGGACCCGACGGCACCACCGGCAACCTGCGGGCCATGGAGATCGCCGAGGTCAAGGTGGAACGCGACGGCGCCGGATGCCGCGTCATCACCCCGGTCGGCGAGCCGATGGAGATCCCGTGCGACCTGGCGCTGCTGGCGATCGGTTTCGACGGCGTCGAGCACATGGCGCTGCTGGACGGGCTGGAGTTGTCGCTGACCAAACGCGGCACCGTGTCCTGCGGTTCGGACTGGCAGACCGACGCGCCCGGGGTGTTCGTCTGCGGCGATGCGCACCGCGGCGCCTCGCTGATCGTGTGGGCCATCGCCGAGGGGCGCAGCGCAGCACACGCGGTGGATGCGTTCCTGATGGGGGAGTCGGATCTGCCGGCGCCGGTGCGGCCCGGAACTCTGCCGCTCGCCGTCGTGTGACCGCCGTCTGAATGGTCATCTGAATCGATCATGACTATGCTCCTGTGACGTGAATAGACGCGGAAAAATCGTCTGTACCCTCGGCCCGGCGACCGGCACCGACGAGATGGTGAAGGCTCTGGTCGAAGCCGGGATGGACGTCGCCCGGCTGAACTTCAGCCACGGCGACCACTCGGACCACGAAGGCAATTATCGGCGCGTCCGGGCGGCCTCGGACGCCGCCGGGCGCGCCGTCGGCATCCTCGCCGACCTGCAGGGACCCAAGATCCGGCTCGGCCGGTTCGCCACCGGCGCCACCCTGTGGCAGGCCGGAGAGACCATCCGGATCACCGTCGACGACTTCATGGGCACCCATGACCGGGTGTCCACCACGTACAAGCAGCTGGCCAACGACGCCTCCCCGGGTGACCGACTCCTGGTGGACGACGGCAACGTCGGCCTGGTCGTCGAGCATGTCGACGGCAACGACGTGGTCTGCACCGTCACCGAAGGCGGACGGGTCAGCAACAACAAGGGGCTCTCCCTGCCCGGCATGAACGTGTCGGTGCCCGCGCTGTCCGCCAAGGACATCGCCGATCTGGAGTTCGCCCTCAATCTCGGTGTCGACCTGGTCGCCCTGTCCTTCGTGCGGTCGCCGGCCGATATCGAGCTGGTGCACGAGGTGATGGACCGGGTCGGGCGCCGGGTGCCCGTCATCGCGAAGCTGGAGAAGCCGGAGGCCGTCGAGAATCTCGAGGCCATCGTGCTGGCCTTCGACGCGATCATGGTCGCCCGCGGTGACCTCGGCGTCGAGCTGCCGCTCGAAGAGGTGCCACTGGTGCAGAAGCGGGCCATCCAGATGGCCAGGGAGAACGCCAAGCCGGTGATCGTCGCCACCCAGATGCTGGAGTCGATGATCGACCACTCGCGGCCCACCCGCGCCGAGGCCTCCGACGTCGCCAACGCCGTGCTCGACGGCGCCGACGCGGTGATGCTGTCGGGCGAGACGTCGGTGGGCAAGTACCCGTTGGAGACGGTCCGCACCATGGCCCGCATCGTGGCCGCCGTCGAGGACAACTCCACCGCGGTCCCGCAGCTCACCCACACCCCGCGCACCAAGCGCGGCGTCATCTCCTACGCGGCGCGCGATATCGGCGAGCGGCTCGACGCCAAGGCGCTGGTGGCCTTCACCCAGTCCGGTGACACCGTCCGCCGGCTGGCCCGGCTGCACACCCCGCTGTCGCTGCTGGCGTTCACGCCGCTGCCGGAGGTGCGCAGCCAGCTCTCGCTGACCTGGGGTACCGAGACGTTCATCGTCCCGCACATCCAGACCACCGACGGAATGATCCGGCAGGTCGACGAGTCGCTGTTGTCGCTCGGCCGCTACAAACGCGGTGACCTGGTGGTCATCGTCGCCGGTGCGCCTCCGGGCACAGTAGGCTCGACCAACCTGATCCATGTGCACCGGATCGGCGAGGACGACCACGCGTAGGGGGACTTTTGTCGGCAGACCACCTTCAGGAACTGCTGACGGTCCTCGACCTCACCCGGGTCGGTGAGAATTCCTTCACCGGAATTCATCCGAGCCTGAACCCGATCCGCACGTTCGGCGGCCAGATGATGGCGCAGGCTTTCGTCGCGGCGGGCCGGACCGTGCCGGACACCTTGCCGCCCAGCACGCTGTCGATGCATTTCATCGCCGGCGGCGATCCCGCCAAAGACCTGGAATTCCAGGTGATCCGGTTGCGCGACGAGCGCCGTTTCGCCAACCGCCGGGTGGATGTCACCCAGGACGGGGTGCTGTTGGGCACCGCGCTGGTGTCGCATCTGGCGGGCGGACGGGGCCTGGAGCACGACGCCCCGTTCCCCGACGTGCCGCACCCGGAGAGCCTGCCCACCATCGATGAGTTGTTGGTCGGCTACGAGGAGACGGTGCCGCTGTTCGTCGCGGCGCTCAAGCCCATCCAGTGGCGGTACACCAATGACCCCGCTTGGGTGATGCGGGACAAGGGCAACCGGCTCGACCACAACCGGGTGTGGCTGACCGCGGACGGGCCGATGCCCGACGACCAGGTGCTGCATGCCGCGGCGCTGGTGTATTCGTCGGACACCACCGTGCTGGACCCGATCATCACCAGGCACGGCCTGTCCTGGGGCTTCGACCGCATCTTTGCGGTGACGATGAATCACACGGTGTGGTTCCACCGGCCGGTGCGATTCGACGAATGGGTGCTCTATTCGACGACGTCACCGGTGGCGGCCGACTCCCGCGGATTGAGTAACGGGCACTTCTTCAACGCCGACGGCCAGATCGTGGCAACGGTGATGCAGGAAGGCATCATCAAATATTTCGCGCCGCGCTAACGGGGTGTCGGCGCGATCGTGACCCCGTAGTCGCTCTCGACTTTGTCGCGGAAGTTGTTCTCGCACTGCAGCTGGGCGGTTCGGTCGGTGCCGGCCTGCTCCATGCAGCCGACGTAGTCGCCGAGGCCGAGCTGTGCGAAGAACCCGATCCAGATCGGTATGAAGATCAGTCCCACCACGATCGCCAGGGCGCCCAGTACGACTCCGGCGATCGCCAGGCCGCCGTTGGTGGCCTCGCCGCGCTTGACGCGCCCGCGCGCCAGAAACCCGAGGATGACCGCGACCAGTCCCAGAATGACACCGCCGGCGATGGTCCACGAGAACAGCAGCCCGAGGACGGCCAGGATCAGTGCCGCGACACCGAGTCCGTTGCGCGCAGCGATCGGTGCCGGCGGCGGGTAGCCGGCATAGGGCTGCGGCGGTGGCGGTGGATAGTGCCCGGGATACTGCTGTCCGCCGTACGGCTCATAGGAGCTCATAGTTGGTGAGGATACTCACCGATCACCCCGAGGAGGGGCGTCGGGCAACTTCACCGTCACGCAATCGATGTCCCCGGGCAGGTGATGAGTGGCGACGACGACGGTGCGCTCCTCGGCGAACAGGGCGCCGGGGGTGAGCAGCCCGCGCAGCAGCCGGTCGCTGTCGGCCTCGTCCAGGTGCTCGGTCGGTTCGTCGAGCAGCACCACGGGGAACTCCGAGACCAGGGCCCGGGCCAGCAGCAGGCGCCGGCGTTGCCCGGCCGAGACGGCCGCCGCGCCGCCGGTCAGGATGGTGCCCAGGCCGTCGGGCAGCGCGGTGAGCCAGGCCCGCAGGCCCACCCGGTCCAGCGCGGCCAGCAGCTCGTCGTCGCCGGCATCGCCGCGGGCCACCAACAGATTGTCACGCACCGTGGTGTCGAACAGATGCGCATCCTCGGCGAAAAATGCTGCCGTCAGCGGACTCTCAGGATACTGCCGGGCAATTGCCATCAGCATGGTGGTCTTGCCGCACCCGCTGGGGCCGAGCACGGCCAGCCGCGCTCCGGCCCGCGGCGCGACCGCGCGGATGTCGGGCCGTTGCCGGGGACCGGGGGATCCGTCCAGAATCTCGGCGATCCGCCCCGCGGCCAGCCGTGCACGTACCAGTGCCACCGCCGCGGCCGGCAGCGCGGTGGTGGCCTCGAAAGCCGACAGCGGCACCAGCATCAGGATGGCCAGCGTGGTCGGCGCGGTCACGGGCGCCAAGGTGATCCCGACGACGATTGCCGCGAGCACCGCCGCGCCGACGGCCGCGGTCGAGGCCGCCGCGGCCAGCGCGCCGGGTGCGGCGGCGCGGTCCAGCGCCTGCCCCCAATCTCGTTGCTGCCGCTCGGATTCGGCGATCACCCCGGGGAGTCGCCCGCTCACCCTGAGCTCGGCGGCGTGCTCCAGTGCGAGCACGGCGGCGGTGTCGCGTGCGGTGTGATGGTCCACGGCCAGTCGCTCGGCCGCGGTCGACGCCCGGCCGGCCAGCCACGGCGCCAGCACGCCGGCCACCAATAGGCAGCCGGCCAGTACCGCGGCGGCGGACGGCGCGATCAGCGCCACGATCGTGATCGCGGCACCCGACAGCACGACGGCCACGCACATCGGCAGCACCGCGCGCACCAGTACGTCGGCGAGTTCGTCCACCGAACTGCCCACTCGCGACACCAACTCGCCACTGTGCCAACGCACCGCGGTGTCCGGCGGCACCTCGGTCAGGCGGCGGTACAGACCCACCCGGGCGGCGCCCGCGGACCGTAACGCGGTGTCGTGAATGGCGAGCCGCTCGCAGTAGCTGAACACCCCGCGGGAAATGCCTAGCGCCCGAACGGCGACCACCGCGACGGTGAGGTCCAACACCGGTGGCATCTGCCAGGCTCGGGTGATCAGCCACGCCGACACCGTCGCCAGCGCCAGCGCGCTGCCCAGCGCCAGGGTGCCGAACAGCACGGCCAGCAGCAGGCGCGGCAACCGCGGCCGTAGCAGGTCGAGCACCTCACGAAGGGGCATGCACGGCACCCCCCACGGTGACGACCAGGTCCGCCGCGGCCAGGATGGGTGCCCGGTGCCCGATCATCAGCACGGTGGCGCCCGCCCGTGCCCGCGCCGAAACAGCGTCCAGCACCCGGTTTTCGGTATCCGCGTCCAGGTGTGCGGTCGGTTCGTCGAGCAGCAGTACGGGCACCGGCGCCCCCAGTGCGCGGGCTACCCCCAGTCGCTGGCGCTGCCCCAGCGACAGTCCGCCGCCGTCGCGCCCGATCACGGTGTCCAGGCCTTCCGGCAGGGTTGCCAGTACTTCGTCGAAACCCGCTGCGTGGCAGGCCTGATCGATATCGTCCAGCGGACCGAACAGTTCCAGGTTGGCGCGCACCGTGCCGGGCAGCAGCACCGGGCGCTGCGGCAGCCAGGACAGTCGGGTCCACCAGGCCCGCAGATCGGTGTCGGCGATGTCGGTGTCGCCGATGAGCACCCGGCCCGACGAGGCCGGGGTCAGGCCGAGGATCGCCTCGAAGGCCGTCGACTTCCCGGCGCCGTTGGGTCCGGTCAGCACGGTCACCGAACCACCGCTCGCCGTGACGGTCAGCCGATCCGGCGCCGGGCCGTCCCGGCCGATGACGCTGAGATCGATCAGTTGGATGGTGGTGTCGTGCGGGATCCGCAGGCCCGGCGCGCGGACCGGCGTCGCCTGCTGCAGGTCCCGCGCGGCGTCGGCCGCGGTCTTGCCGTCTTGGGCGGCGTGGAACTGTACGCCCACCCTGCGCAGCGGCCAGAACACCTCGGGTGCCAGCAGCAGCGCCGTCAGCCCGGCTGTCAGCGTCATCTCACCGAAGACCAGCCGCAACCCGACGCTGACGGCCACCAGCGCCACGCCCAGGGTGGCCAGCAGTTCCAGCACGGCGGCGGACAGGAAGGCGATCCGCAGGGTCGCCATCGCCGAACGGCGATGCGCGGCAGACAGTTCGGCGATGCGGTGCGCCGGCCCGGCGGCGCGGCCCAGCGCCCGCAGGGTGGGAATCCCGGCGACCAGGTCGAGCAGCCGGGACTGCAGGGTGGTCATCGCCGCCAGCGCGGCCGCGGAGCGATCGGCGGTCAGCCGGCCGATCAGGATCATGAACACCGGGATGAGCGGCAGCGCGATGGCGACGATGACGGCGGCCTGCAGATCGGTCGCCGCGATCACGACGACCGTGAGCGGCGTGAGGATTCCGGCCAGCATGACCGCGGGCAGGTACCCGGTGAAGTACGGGCGCAGCCCGTCGAGCCCGCGGGTGAGTATCACCGCGGTCTGGTCGCGGACCGCGTTGAGGTCATGCGGTGCTCGGGCGGTCACCGCGCGGAGCACCCCGGCGCTGAGTTCGCCGATTACCGCGGTCGCGGCGTGCTGGCTGAGCCGGGCCTGCCACCACGACCCGGTGGTGCGAATGATCCACAGCGCCAACAGGATCAGCAGCTGTCCGGACCAGTGCGCGACGGATCGCGACGGCGGGTCGGTGATCACCCCTGCGACGATGTGCGCCAGCACCCAGGCCGAGCCGACGGTGGCGGCTGCGATCAGCGCTCCGCACGCCACCGATGTGCCGAGGTAACGCCGCATGGCCGGTGAGGCATGGTGTTGCAGCGTCACGGCAGGCGCGGCGACAGTCCCGCGGGGTCGGGGATCCGCTCGGCCGAGATGCGTTGCCGGAAAACCCAGTAAGTCCACGCCTGGTAGGCGATGACGAGCGGGGTGACCAGCACCGCCGCCCAGCTCATGATGGTCAACGTGTACGGGGTGGACGACGCGTTGTGCACGGTCAGGCTCCACGCCGGATCCAGCGTCGAGGGGATGAGATCGGGGTACAGGCAGCCGAACACCAACACCACCACCGAGACGATCACCGAGGCGGTCGCCGCGAACGCCCAGCCGTCGCCGCCGCGGCTCCACACCAGCATCACCGCACCCAGCTGGGCGACCACCGCGACCCCGAGCACCAGCCAGGTCCAGTCCTTGCCGTGCGACAGCTGCGTCCACAGGCCGAACGCCGCGACGACGACGGTCACCGGCATGGCCAGCCGGGCGCTGAACCTGACCGCGTCATCACGCACGGCGCCTTCGGTTTTCAGCGTCACGAACACCGCTCCGTGGAAGAGGAACAGCCCGCAGGTCGCCAGGCCGCCGAGCAGCGTGTAGGCATTCAGCACGGCGCCGATCGACAGGTGGATCTGGTGCTCGGCGTCGACCGGCAGGCCGCGCAGCAGCATGGCGAAGGCCACACCCCACAGCAGTGCGGGCACCCAGGAGCCGACGGCGATGCCGATATCGGCCCACCGGCGCCAGCTCGGATCGTTGATCTTGCCGCGCCATTCGATCGCGCAGATGCGCATGATCATGGAGACCAGGATGGCCAGCAGCGGCAGGTAGAGGCCGGAGAACATGGTGGCGTACATGCCGGGGAAGGCGGCGAACATCGCGCCGCCCGCGGTGATCAGCCAGACCTCGTTGCCGTCCCACACCGGGCCGATGGTGTTGAGCACGGCGCGGCGGTGCTTGTCCGGATCACCTGTGCCATTCCCCGTCGCTTCGCTCGCCCTTGCAGAGACTCGACCGAAGACCGCCATCAGCATCCCGACGCCGAAGTCGAAGCCCTCCAGCACCAGGAAGCCGGTGAACAGCGCGGCCAGGATGATGAACCAGAACGTCTGTAGATCCACGGCGCACCTCCTAGTAGGCGAAGGACAACGGCGCGACGTCGTCCGCGCCGGGGGGAGTGGGTGGTACCGGTTCGGTGTCGTGCTCCAGCGGGCCTTCCACGACGTAACGCCGGATCAGCCAGAACCAGATCACCGCCAGCACCGCGTACAGCGCGGTGAACACGATCAGCGACAGCCACACCGTCGCTGCCGAATTGTGCGACACGCCTTGTTGCACGGTGAACCGGACCATCTGGTCGCCGGTCGGGTTGGGGGCCACCACCCAGGGCTGACGGCCCATCTCGGTGAACACCCAGCCCGCGCTGTTGGCGAGGAACGGGGTCGGCAAGGTGAGCAGGGCGAACCAGGCGAACCAGCGCTGCCGGGGTATCCGGCCACCCCTGGTCAGCCACAGCGCGGCGAGCGCGAAAAGCAAAGGCAGCGCCATGAATCCGATCATGGCCCGAAACGACCAATAGGTGACGAACAGGTTGGGCCGGTAATCGCCGGGGCCGAACTTCTGCTGGTAGGACTCCTGCAGGTCTTTCACGCCGTCGAGGCGTACGCCGGTGAACCTGCCTTCGGCCAAGAACGGGAGCACGTAGGGCACTTCGATCAGGTGGGTGACGCTGTCGCAGTTGTTGTGCGTGCCGACCGTCAAGATGGAGAATTTCGGGTCGAGCTCGGTGTGGCACAACGATTCCGCTGATGCCATCTTCATCGGCTGCTGCTGGAACATCAGCTTGCCCTGGGTGTCGCCGGTGAAGAACACCCCCACTGCGGCGATGAACGTCACCGCGCAGCCGAGGATGGTGGCCGGGCGGTACATGGTGCGCGCCTCGTCGGAATCGGGGCGGCGCACCATCCACCACGCGCACACGCCGGCGACGAAGGTGCCGGCCACCAGGAACGCGCCGGCCACCGCGTGCGGGAACGCCGCCCACGCCGTGTTGTTGGTGAACAGGGTGGCGATGCTGGTCAATTCGGCGCGCTGGGTCTGCGGGTTGTAGTGCGCGCCGACCGGGTGCTGCATGAACGAGTTGGCCGCGATGATGAAGAACGCGGAGGCGTTCACGGCCACCGCGACGATCCAGATGCAGGCCAGGTGCACCAGCCGGGGCAGCCGGGTCCAGCCGAAGATCCACAGCCCCAGGAATGTCGATTCGAAGAAGAAGGCGACCAGGCCTTCCATCGCCAGCGGCGCGCCGAACACGTCACCGACGAATCGCGAGTACTCGCTCCAGTTCATCCCGAACTGGAATTCCTGGACGATGCCGGTGGCCACCCCGAGCGCGAAGTTGATCAGGAACAACTTGCCGAAAAATCGGGTGAGCCGGTACCAGGCGGTGTTCCCGGTGATGACCCACACGGTCTGCATCACCGCGATCAGCGGGGCGAGCCCGATGGTGAGCGGTACGAAGATGAAGTGGTAGACGGTGGTGATTCCGAACTGCCACCGCGACACGTCCAGCGCGTCCATGTGCACCAACTCCCGGGCTGCGGGTATTTCTACGGCTCTGTAGAACTACGACAAACTGTAGTAGATGCTTGTCCGCAAGCCCAGGAAACGTGGCGCAGACAACTCATGACGCCGGTTGAGCCGGTTCCGGGCCGGGGCCGCCGAGCGCGTCGGCCACCTTCTTGGAGGTGGCGCGGATGCCGAACGCGGTGACAACCTCCATGAGTCCGATCACCACCAGCCAGATACCGGTGACCAGGGCCAGCGTGGCGATCGAATCGAACGGCGAGGCCAGCACGACGACACCGGCGATCAGGCTGATCACGCCGACGAAGATGTTCCAGCCGCGGCCGGGCAGGGTCGGATCACTGATCGCCGACACGGCGGTGGCCACTCCGCGGAACACGAATCCGACACCGATCCAGATGGCGAGCAGCAGCACCGCGTCGTACAGATGCCGGAAAGACAGCACCGCCAGGATCACCGAGGCCGCGCCGCTGATGAACAACAGCACCCGGCCGCCGGCCGACACGTGCAGACTGAACGCGAAGATCACCTGCGCGATACCGGTGATCAGCAGGTACGCCCCGAAGAAACTGGCGGCGACCACGATCGATATCTTCGGCCAGGCAAGTATCGCGGCGCCCAGCGCCACGGCCAGAACACCCGAGACCAGCGTGGATTTCCACAAGTGGGGCAGCAGGCTTGGGGGAGCGACAGTTGTCATAGGCGCAGTCTCCCACAGCGTCAAATACCGCTGGGCGATTACGGCACACCGTGATCAGTTGGTCGTTAATGTTCGGTTACCGGCACTGCGCGCTGGTGTCACTGTCGTTATCGTCTTGCGCTTGGAGCAGAAGACGTCGAGGGTGGCCGACGCCCGACGAGGAAAGAGGAATCGTGTCAGTTGGATGTAAGAGCCGGGCCAAGGTCTGGCGCGTAGCGGTGGTGTTCGCGGCGACGGGTGCGTTGGCCCTGTCGGGCTGCGCCAAGAACGAGGACAGCGCCGCGCCGTCCACGACGACGACCGCCGCTTCGGCGTCCAAGGTCGAGACCATCGCCAACACCGTTCCGGAGGCCATCAAGTCCTCCGGCAAACTCATCGTGGGTGTGAACATTCCTTACGCCCCCAACGAGTTCAAGGACGAGAGCGGCAAGATCGTCGGCTTCGACGTCGATCTGGTCAACGCCGTCGCGGCCACCCTGGGCCTGCAGGCCGAGTTCCGCGAGTCCGATTTCGCCAAGATCATCCCGTCGGTGCAGGGCGACACGTTCAACATCGGGATGTCCTCGTTCACCGACACCAAGGAACGCGAGCAGTCGGTCGACTTCGTCACCTACTTCTCGGCCGGTATCCAGTGGGCCCAGCTCAAGGGTGGTTCGATCGACCCGAACAACGCCTGCGGCAAGAAGGTCGCCGTCCAGGCCACCACCACCGAGGAAACCGACGAACTGCCCGCCAAGAGCAAGGCGTGCACCGACGTCGGCAAACCGGCCATCGAGATCCTCAAGTTCGACGGCCAGGACGCCGCGACCAACGCCGTGGCGCTGGGCCAGGCCGACGCGATGTCGGCGGACTCGCCGGTGACGCTGTACGCGATCAAGCAGAGCAACGGCAAACTTGAAACCGCCGGGGAGACCTTCGAATCCGCGCCCTACGGCTGGCCGGTGAAGAAGGGCTCGCCGCTGGCGCAGTCCCTCGTGCAGGCGCTGCAGCATCTGATCGACAACGGCACCTACAAGCAGATCGCGTCCAACTGGGGTGTCGAGGCGGGCATGATCGACAAACCGGTGATCAACGGAGCAATCAACTGACCGTTACCGAGGCTCCGCAGGCAATAAGCGCGGTACCCCTGCGCCACCCGTGGCGGTGGGTGGGGGCCGTCGCGGTCATCGTGGCGGCCGGGCTGTTCCTCTACGGCGCGGCCACCAACGATGCCTACCGCTGGTCGGTCTATCGCAAGTACCTGTTCGACCAGCGGTTGCTGGAGGGTGCGTGGAACACCTTGCAGCTCACCATCTATGCGATGGTGCTGGCGATCCTGCTGGGCATCGTCCTGGCGGTGATGCGGTTGTCGCCCAATCCGGTGTTCCGGTGGGTCTCGTGGGTGTTCCTCTGGATCTTCCGCGGTACCCCGGTGTACGTGCAGCTGGTGTTCTGGGGCCTGTTCCCGACCATCTACAAGAACCTCCAGCTGGGCATCCCGTTCGGTCCGACGTTCTTCACGTTCAACCTGCAGTCCCTGTCGATCCCGTTTCTGCTCGCGGTCATCGGCCTCGGTCTGAACGAGGGCGCGTACATGGCCGAGATCATCCGGGCCGGGATCTCCTCGGTGCCCGAAGGCCAGTCCGAGGCGTCGACGGCGCTGGGCATGTCCTGGGGTATGACGATGCGGCGAACGGTGTTGCCACAGGCGATGCGGGTGATCATCCCGCCGACCGGCAACGAGATCATCAGCATGCTCAAGACCACATCGCTGGTGACGGCCGTACCGTATTCCTATGACCTGTACGGCATTGCCGTTCGCGATATCGGTGGGCGCATCTTCGAGCCGGTGCCCATGCTGATGGTCGCCGCGACCTGGTATCTGGCGGTCACCAGCCTGCTGATGGTCGGCCAGTTCTACCTGGAGCGGTATTTCTCCAGGGGCGCCTCGCGCAAGCTGACCACCAAACAGCTTGAGGCACTGGCCAAAGCGCAGGGCCTGGGCGGCGCGGGAGGTGGAATGTGACGGCAGATGTTGCGGCGCAGCCGGTGCCGATGGTCAAGGCCGAACAGGTCTGCAAGAGCTTCGGCGCCCTGCATGTGCTCAAAGGCATCACCCTGGAGATCGGCCGGGGTGAGGTGCTGGTGCTCGTCGGGCCGTCCGGTTCGGGCAAGTCGACCTTCCTGCGCTGCATCAACCATCTGGAACAGGTCAACGCCGGGCGGCTGTACGTCGACGGTGACCTCGTCGGCTACCGCGAGCGGGGCGGGAAGCTGCTTGAGATGAGCCCCAAGGACGCCGCCAGGCAGCGCCGCGACGTCGGGATGGTGTTCCAGCACTTCAATCTGTTCCCGCACCGCACCGCGCTGGAGAACATCGTGGAGGCGCCGATTCATGTCAAGGGCGTCAAACGTGGCGAAGCCGTGTCTCGGGGCAAGGATCTTCTTGCCCAGGTCGGGCTCGCCGAGAAGGCCGATGCTTATCCGGCGCAGTTGTCCGGTGGGCAGCAGCAGCGGGTCGCGATCGCGCGGGCGCTGGCCATGAGCCCCAAGCTGATGCTGTTCGACGAGCCCACCTCCGCGCTGGACCCCGAACTGGTCGGGGAGGTGCTCGGTGTGATGAAAAACCTGGCCAGCGAAGGCATGACGATGGTCGTGGTCACCCATGAGATGGGCTTCGCCCGCGAGGTGGCCGACAAGGTGGTGTTCATGGACGGCGGTGTCGTGGTGGAAAGCGGCGCCCCGCGTGAGGTGCTGAGCAATCCGCAGCACGAGCGCACGAAAGCCTTTCTGTCCAAGGTGATGTAACGACGGTGCCGAGTATGTCCGACCCGGCGGCGCCGCTGTGGCGGGCCGCGCAGGTGTTCAGGCTGCTCAGCGGGGTGTACGCGCTGGTGTTCCAGTTGTCCAAGAACGCCGAACTGGATCACCCGAGGCTGGGCTGGGCACTGTTCGGTGCGCTGACCGCCTGGAATGTGGTGCTCGCGCTGGCCTATCTGCGTGGGTTCGGCCGCAACCGGGTGTGGGTGCTGGCCGAGATGGTCGTGGTGGTCGCAGCGATGGCGTCCACCCCGGTGGTCGCCTCGGCGCAGTGGACCGCGGCCAACCAGACCTGGCCGACCACCCTGTGGGCCACCAACGCCGTGGTCTCGGCCGCGATTCTGACCGGGCCGATCGCCGGCATGGTCGCAGGGCTTGTGGTGATGGGTACGGCCGCCGCGCTCAAGGGGACCATCGCCGTGGACCTGGTGCGCACCCCGACCATCCTGATCGAGCTGGCGGTCGGACTGGCCATCGGCATGGCGGCCACCACTGCCCGGCGTGCGCACACCGAACTCGAGCGGGCCATCAGGCTCGGTGCCGCACTGGCCGAACGCGAACGGCTGTCGCGCCAGGTGCACGACGGGGTCATGCAGGTACTCGCGCTGGTGTCCCGGCGTGGTCATGAAATCGGCGGTGAGGCAGCACAACTGGCCGATATCGCCGGTGAGCAGGAGCGGGCCCTGCGGCGGTTGCTCAGCGCAAGCGACGGGGGATTGGCGGACGCCGGGCAGAACATGTCCGTCGAGTCGGTGGCCGACCTCGGCGGCCTGCTGCGCAGATACGACTCCGATCGGGTCGCGGTGAGCCTGCCCGCCGCCGCGGTGTATCTCGACGCCGGGGTGGCCGCCGAAGTGGTCGCGGCCGCGGAGAATGCGCTCACCAACGTCGAGCGGCACGCCGGTCCGTCCGCGCATGCCTATGTGCTGCTGGAGGATCTCGGTGATTCGGTGGTGGTGAGCATCCGGGACGACGGTCGGGGAATCGGGGCCGGCCGCCTGGTGCAAGCCGAGCAAGAAGGCCGCGTCGGGATCTCGAAATCCATTCGCGGGCGGATGCAGGCGCTGGGCGGCCAGGCCGTTCTGACGACGTCGGAAGGCGGTGGCACGGAGTGGGAACTGACGGTACCCAGGCGGCCGGGGCGATGACGACGATCATGGTGGTCGACGACCACCCGATCTGGCGCGACGCGGTGGCACGCGATCTGGCCGACGACGGATTCGATGTGGTCGCCACGGCGGACGGGGTCGGGTCGGCGCGCCGGCGCGCGGGCGCGGTGAAACCTGATGTGGTGGTGATGGATATGCGATTGGCCGACGGCACCGGTGCGCAGGCCACCGTCGAGGTGTTGGCGGTCTCGCCGGCATCCCGCATCCTGGTGCTGTCGGCCTCCGACGAGCGTGACGACGTGCTGGAGGCGGTGAAAGCGGGCGCCACCGGTTACCTGGTCAAGAGTGCCTCCAAAGTCGAACTGGGGGAGGCGGTTCGGGCGACTGCGCAGGGCAGGGCGGTCTTCACCCCGGGGCTGGCCGGGCTGGTGCTGGGGGAGTACCGGCGTATCGCGCAGGCCCCGCCGGACGGGCCGGCCGGCCCGACGCTGACCGACCGGGAAACCGAGATCCTGCGTCATGTGGCAAAGGGATTGACCGCCAGACAAATCGGCGAGCGGCTGTCCCTGAGTCACCGCACCGTCGAGAATCACGTGCAGGCGACCTTTCGTAAGTTGCAGGTCGCCAACCGGGTGGAGCTGGCCCGCTACGCGATCGAACACGGCTTGGACCGCGAACCCGAAGTCGAGTAGTCCTACTCATCCGCACCACCGGTGGTAGGCGCGAGGATGGCGGGCATGACCGAACCCCAGCAGGTCGCCGCCCGGCTCTCGGCCGAGTTCGCCGCCATCGCAGGCCAGTTGAACCGTGCCGCCGCCGAATTGCGCGAACTGGCAGTCGCCGGCCAAGGTCAGCCGGCTGCGGCGCCGGTTTACTGGCCGTACCCGCCCCAGCCGTACCCGCCCCAGCCGTACCCGCCCCAGCCGTACCCGCCCCAGCCATACCCGACGCCGACCCCCGCGGTCGCGCCGCCGGTCGCGCGCCGGGAGCCGCCGACGAATTGGATTGGCAAGGCGCTGGCGGCCGCCGGCGTCGCGGTGACGCTGATCGGTGTGGTGCTGTTGGTGGTGCTCGCCGCCCAAGCCGGGCTGCTCGCCCCGCCCGTTCGGGTGGCCGGTGGTGTGGTGCTGGCCGGCGCGCTCGTCGGTGCGGCCTGCTGGCTGCGGCGCCGTCCGGGCGGCGACGTCGGGTCGGTCGCGCTGGCGGCCACGGGTATCGCCACCGCGTACATCGATGTTCTTGCCGTCACCACCATCTACGACTGGTTGCCTGCGGCGGCCGGTCTGCTGCTGTCCGCGGTGATCGGGGGCGGCGGCCTGATCTTGGCGCGGCGCTGGGGCACCGAGCGGCTGGCTCTGCTGGTGCTGGTACCGCTGATCGTGCTGGCTCCGGTGGTGGCGGGCGGAATCACGCTGCTGCTGGTCGGTTTCCTCCTGGTGCTCTCGGCCGCGACATTGCCGGTGCAGCTCGGCAGGGACTGGGTGTGGATGTTCGCGGCCCGTACGGTGGCAGGCAGTGCGCCGGTGATGCTGGCGCTGGTGGGTGTGGCCTTGGGCTCCGGCCGCGATTCGTGGCTGGTCGGTGCAAGCGCACTCGCGGCGCTGCTGTCGCTCGGCTCGGCGCTGATCCTGTTGCCGCCCAGCGGGCATCGGCTCGGTATGGCCCTGGTGGCGGCCTTCGGTGCGCTGCCGGTGCTGGCGGTGGGGGCAGCCACGCAGGACGGGGTCGCCGCCCTGATGGCGGCGGCTTTGTCGGCGGCGGTGCTGGCGATCGTGGTGCCGCCCGACCTGATCCCGGGGGTGAGCGCGCCGGTCCGCCAGGTCTGGGCGGCGTTGTCGGCGGTGTCCGCGCTGGTGGCCGTCGGGGTCGGCTTCGCGGCACCGGTCGCCGGACCGGTGCTGTTGAGCATGGCCGTATTGGCGGCGGTGGCGGGCCGGCACAGCGCGGCCGCGCAATGGTCGGCGGCATTGTTCGGCGGTGTCGGCGGCCTGTATCAGCTGTCGATGGCGGGTCCGGCGACGTTGACCTCGGCGACGGTGCTGACCACGCCGCATGCCATTTCTGTGCTGGTTTCCAGCCTGCTGCTCGGCGGGTACGCGGCGGTGCAGTGCTGGTCGGCCCGGTTGCGGTTGGACCGCGATCTGGTGCGGCTGCTGCTGAGCGGGGCAGCGATGGTCCTGGTGTACGCGGTCACCGCGTTCACGGTGACCGCCGGCGTCTTCATCGCCGGCCCCGACGGTGGCTTCCTGGCCGGTCAGATGGCCGCGACGATCTGCTGGATCGCGATGGCTGCCGCGCTGTTCGGCTACGCGGCCCGGCGCCCGCGCACCGACCGGTCATTGCCGATCGGCGCGGGCATGGCGCTGGTGGCCGCCGCGGTGACCAAACTGTTCGTCTTCGACCTGGGCACGTTGGACGGCATGTTCCGGGTGGCGGTGTTCATCGTGGTCGGATTGGTGTTGCTCGGAATGGGGGCCGGTTACGCCCGGCTGCTGAGCCAGCAAGACCAGCAGCGCGGATGAGATCATATTTTCTGGAATGATTCCAGAAAAAGTGCGGTTGCCTCTTACATGACCACTTCAACTCGACGCCCCGAAACCGATATCCAGGGATTCCAGGCTTCTGCACGGCTCACCGCCCATCTGCAGCAGGTCCTGGTCGACATGATCGAGCTGCATCTGCAAGGTAAGCAGGCGCATTGGAACGTCGTGGGCACGAACTTCCGCGATCTGCATCTGCAATTGGACGAGCTCGTCGACTTCGCCAGGGAGGCCAGCGACACCATCGCCGAGCGGATGCGGGCGCTGGACGCCGTCGCCGACGGCCGCTCCGATACCGTCGCCGCGACGACCACGCTGCCGGCTTTCCCCGCCTACGAGCGCAGCACGGCCGACGTGGTGGACCTCATCGTCACCCGCATCTATGCCGCAGTGCAGACCCTGCGCGGCGTGCACGATTCGGTGGATGACGAGGATCCGAGCACCGCGGACGTGCTGCACCAGCTGATCGACGGTCTGGAGAAGCTGGCCTGGCTGGTCAAATCGGAGAACCGGAAGGTGTGAGTTCGCCCGGTCGCGCCGGCGCCGGCCTTCGGCCCACCAGATACCAGGTGCGCATCAGGCCCTTGCCCTTGACGTCCACCTCGCCGCGCTGCTCGAACAGGTAGTTGTCCTTGATGCGCTCGTAGACGTCGTGGGGCACCTGGATCCGGCCCACCTCATCCGTGCTCTCCATTCGGGAGGCCACGTTCACGGCGTCGCCCCAGACGTCGTAGAAGAACTTGCGTGAGCCGACCACGCCCGCGACGACCGGGCCCGCGGCGATGCCGATGCGCAAGGGCACCGCCCGGCCGCGGTGGTCGCGCAGTCCGTCGACCGCGGCCGCCATGTCCAGCGCCAGACAGGCCAGGGCCTCCACATAGTCGGGCCGGGGGTCGGGGACCCCGCTGACCACCATGTACGAATCGCCGCTGGTCTTGATCTTCTCCACGCAGTGCTGGTCTACGAGCTTGTCGAAATCGGTGAACAGCCGGTTGAGAAACACCACCAGCTCCGACGGCGCGGTATCGCTGGCTCGCTGGGTGTACCCGGCGATATCCGCGAACAGGATCGCGGCGTGGTCGTATCCGTCGGCGATCACGGCGTCATCGCGGTCCTTCAGGCGGGCGGCGACACTACTGGGGAAGATATTGGCCAGCAGCGCCTCGGACTTCTCGTACTCCTGCTGCAGCGCACGCTCGGCCCGGTCGATCCGGCGGATCGCCGAATAGACCACCGTGACGACCATCACGCTTGCTGTGACGACAGTGATCGTGAAACTTACGCGCAACTCAAGCGGTGATTGCAACCCGGTAGTGCGCGGAACCAGCCACTCCAGCACCACCACGAGCGCCGCCCCGACGGCCACCAGCGCCGAGGCGAGCAGGATGTGGTCGGTCCCGACGATCAACACCAGCAGCGCGGCCGCCACGACGAAGTAGAACTGCAACCCCGATCCGGTGCCCAGCTGGCCGCACAGATAGGCGGTGGAGGCATATGCACCGGCCACGAATGCCGACGCCGCGACCATCGGGCCGAACCGGTACAGCATGGGGACAGCGATGAAAAACGCTGCGGTCACCAGGTTTACCGTGGCAAGATGCCAGAGCTCACGGCCCAGGAACAGCTGTGCGATGCCGTAGCTGCCGGTGATCGCGGTGGCGATACGGCAACTGATGGTCAGCGCGGCCAACCGCCTGCCGGACGCATCTTCGTACTGCTGCCGACCAGCCGGCAGATCCGGAAGGCAGCGTCCTGGGCCGCCGACAGCCACGTGCTGAGGGTAGTCCCACATATCAAGATCGCGGGCCGAAACCGACGATGCGTGGACAGATTTGGCAAACGTTGTCCAGGTGGTCCCGGCGGGCCCCTGTCGGCCGAACGTAGGACGGTTGGCGAAAATTTGCTGGACGGTCAGATCTGGGGTCAAATCGCACTGTTGTGGCTGGGGGGTATGGGAGTTGCTTGTGTGCAAAATGGCCAGTACCTGGACGATTGCTGTGATTGATGCGTGCGGTGGCGCCTCTGACTGCGGGCGGTGGGCGCTCGATCACATTTGCCATAACTGGGATTATGGGAACGGAATTTCTAATTATCGTTCCGGTAAATTGTTTGCCTGAAACCGCCAATTACGGGCCAATAAAGCAGCACCACTTCTTACCGCGGAGTAAGTTGTGCAAATTGCAGCCCGGTCGGTTAATTTCCTAGCATTGTCAGGCCAGCGACGATGATGTTGTGGCAAAAGAGCAGAGGCGGTCAACATGTGGGGTCAGCTACCTCGTCCCGTACGAGGTTTTGCGGTCCGTGGCGTTATTGGTTTGACCACAGCTGCCATTGTTGCGGCCGCCGGCAGCCATTTTGTGATGCCCGAAGTGAAGCACGTCGCCGCATATCAGATCGAAAACATCGCGGCAATTGACGAGTCTTCGACGACGGTCGGCATCGCCGATTCCAACATTTATTTCGAAGGCACCATCGAGGACATCAAGAAGCGTCTCGACCTGATCCAGTCGCTCGGCGTGACGGACGTCCGCCTGATGGTGCCGTGGATCTACATCCAGACCCAAGATCCCAACGGTGCACCCGTGGACTGGAATGCGGATCTGGACTGGGCCAAACTCGACAGCATCGTCACCGAGGTCGACAAACGGGGCATGGGCATTCTCGGCGTGTTGCAGTGGTCGCCGGACTGGGCCACCGATGGCGCGACCGGCGTCGGGCACCCGACCGACGTGCAGGACTTCGCTGATTTCGCGGCGGCGGTGGCCAGGCGGTATGGCGACAAGATCAGTGCCTACGAGGTGTGGAACGAGCCGAATGCCTCGTTCTTCTGGAACCCTGCCGACCCGGTCGAATACACCAAGATGCTCAAGGCCACCTACACCTCGCTGAAGGCGGTCAGCCAGGACATCACCGTCGTCGGCGCAGTCGTGGGCGCCGGTCTCACCTGGGGCGACCTGACCATGAGTCCGGTCGACTTCGTCAAGGCGATGTATGACGCCGGTGCCGATGGATATTTCGACGCCATTTCCTTTCATCCGTACAACTTCACTACGAAGTTTTCCGAGGGGAATGACGTCGACTGGAAAGAGCTGATGCCATTGTTCCAGGTCGAGCAGATCCGGGCGCTGATGGATCAGCACATCGATCCGGGCGAGGAACAGCTCAAGATCTGGATCAGCGAGTACGGCCTGCCTACCAGCAAGGTCTCGGCCAGTGTGCAGGCCGATTTCATCACCGATCTGATCAATGCATGGCAGACGTTCTCCGGTGCGGGCCCGATCTTCCTCTACACCACCCAGGACGATTTGTCGGCCATCGGGGATGACCGCTACTTCGGGCTTTTCGACGCCAATGGAAATCCCAAGGATGCGGCCGCGCTGAAGCAACTCAAGAGGCTGATCGATTGCCTCGACGGCTGCACCGCGACCAATCCGCTGGCCTCGCTGCTGGAGTTCGTCCAGCAGCTCGTCTCCAACGTGCTCAGCTTCATTCCGAACCTTGTCGCCACGGTGGTGAACACGGTGGCCAACGTGGTCAAGCAGCTGCTCGGTGCCATCGGCGGGGCGCTGGGCGGGACAAGTGCGGTGACCACCACCGCGCTGAGCGCCGCCAAGGCGGGGGTGTCCATCGACGCGGTCACCGCCGAGGAGGCCGCGGACGCGTCGGCGCAAAGCGGTGACACCGGATCGGCGCTGGGGGAGAAGGCCAAGGCCACCACCGAGCTGAACAACGCGGAAGCCGCATCGCCGGAGACCGCGGCCGAGCCGAGCGTTACGGAGACCGAGGCCACCGAAACGACCGGGACCGTCGTCACCGAGCCGGTCGCGGCCACCGAGGAAGTCAGCACCGAGGTGGTCGAAACTCCTGCTGCCACCGAGGAATCCGTGCCGCAGACGCCGGTGACCGAGGAGAACGTGACCACCACGGATCCGGCCGGCACCGCCACGGCCACCGAACCGACGGAGGACGCGACGACGGACACCACGCCGCAGGCCGGTGCCGAAACGGGTGCCGCGGCAGGCGTGGGAATCGGTACCGCGAAGCCCGAGACGACGAAGCCCGAGACCGCGAAGCCCGAGGCGACGAAGCCGGAGCCGACCAAGGACGACACCCCCAAGGCCGATCCCGCCAAGGTGGACTCGGCCAAGGGCGATACCCCGAAAGGCGATACCCCGAACGGGGATTCGACCGAGGGAGCCTCCGACGACAGCACCGGCGCCAAGACCACCCATCCGGGGTCGAAGGCGGGCCATCCCGACCGCGGGACCAAGCCGGCGGCCGGCACCAAGCCCAGCGCCGGGGACAAGCCGCGACACGACGGCGCGGGAACACCGTCGGCGACGTCGTCGTCGCAACGGGAGAATTCCACGGCCAAAGCAGGGGCGTCGGCCTCGTCCGGTGCGGGCGGGTCGGAGTAGGAAACGAGGGGAGATGAAGGGCCGCGGTCGCGCGGTCCTTCATTTTTCCTGCGGTCCGCCAGGCCGTCAGGCGGCGGGGTAGGCGCTGGGATGCATATAGCGCATCCGCAAGGGCAATCTGGGATGCACGGCGCGTACGACGGCCGCAAAACGGATGAATCTGCGCTCGTCGCGCTCAGACCATTGCAATTCCAGCAACTTCCGACAGCGCGGATCCAGAACGCCGGTGGTCGTCCAGATCGTGAAACCGATCAACGGCCGCCACACCAGCGACCACACCCATTCCGGCATCGATCCGGGGGCCGGAATGCGTTTGGTGCGCACGGTCTGCGTGGCGAACCGGGTTGTCGCATTGTTCTCGAGTTCGTTGTCCAGCATCCGGTTCCAGTAGTCGACGAACTCCGGATAGCTGGTGATCACCGGGCGATCGGACATGCCGAAGCGGCTCCACCACGTCGCGCCTTCGCGAATCAGCTGGTCTTTTTCCTCGTCGGTGAACGGAATGCCGAAAATCTCTTGGGTGCGGATCACCCGCTCGATGAACGTCGCGTGCGCCCACCAGTAGATGTCGGGATTGAGCGCGTGGTACTGGTGGCCTCGAGAGTCGACGCCCTTGATATCGACGTGGTAGTCGCGGATCTGCTTGGACAGGGTGTCGTCGTCGGCATAGATCGATCCGATCACCTGCGGTGTGGAGCGCGACAGCCGGCCGAAAGGATCGGTGAAGAACTTCGAATGGTCGACCAGGGCCGCGCCGATCCCCGGCAGCATGTTCTGCATCAAACCCGTGTATCCGCGAAGAAATTGCAGACGACTGTCCGCGCCGTACTTCCAGAGCAGCGAGGACGGGCCGAGAGGTAGGGCTCGCTGCAGCGCGCCGTTCTCGGTGGTCTCGCCGCCGGCGGGGGTGGTGGACGTCATCAATCTCCCTTTCGTCGACCCCGCCGGTCGGCTACGTCGAGGCGCGCGCCGAGGTCCCTGGGCCGAAATCCTGTCAAGAATTAGACGCACTGTCTAGACAAGTTGAATGTGAGGGTGGGCACGCAATCGACCGGCCCGGACATGGCGGGCTGGAGAATTCGGGTATGACGTCGTCGCCGCGGGTGCGCGCGCGGGGACCGAACCAGGAAGGCGAAGGGCCTTCGGTCGATGCTGAGATGGCTGTGAACTGGTCTAACTGGTGCCCTCGGTGAGATTCGAACTCTAAAGCCGGGTTGTGGTCTACCTCGGACATCCGCCCCGTGGGCGGGTGTACCAGTGGTTTCGGTCTCAATCGAGTTCAATGCCGATTAACGGCTACGAACCGAGAATGTAGTCACCGCGTAGTCCCGTCGAACGGATGATCGAGGCGGCAGCCTAATGCGGGCCTTCCGTCGGGGGTAGGCGGTCAAGCAACTCCCGATGGCGCTCTCTTAGCCGCACCAACGCCTCACGGCGCCGCCGCCTTATTGCACCATCCCTCGACTGGCGATACGCGGCCGTATGCAGCGAGGACCAGGAGTTTGAGCTGTAGCGGAGAGTGCTAGGGCATCCCTAGGGCACGTCGCGCGCTTATTCGATAGGCCACCGTGTTTCGTTCGTGCGCCTGTTCGCGCAGCTGGTTTGCCGGTTCTGCCTTGCCCTTGGCAGCCGGTAAGCTAGCCGTTCTCCCACCTCGACGGCATCGGCCCAACACGCGGAGGGACGAACCCCGACGGTTGTCGGAGTTGTCGTGCACAATTGCGACATAGCCAACGTCACCCGCCACATACGCCACACAGGCCACACAGGCCGCCCACGTCACATCGCACTGAAGGGGACGCCCATGACCTCAACCTCAACCTCAACCTCCATACTTGTAGAGACCGAACAGGCGATCTTGGAGGCCGTTGCGAAGGCAGGTGGCACTGCCAAGGCTGCCCAGGTAATCCACACAGTGTCGGGTCAGCAGCCCCCGGCTGTGGTGCGGGAAGCATACTGGCAGCTCATCTCCGAGAATCGACTCACGCGATCGGCTGACGGACAGCTGCGCAAACCCGCCTGAGCGCGCAATCGTCTTGAGCGACATCGTTGATGGCGGCCGGTTTGCGCGGCGCTACTCGTCCGACACTGCAAAAACACCGCCCGACCCACGAACGCCAGGACAGCGCGACCGTGATCGTGTTCTCTACTGCCCTCAGTTCAGACGTCTCGCTGAGGTCACGCAGGTGGTCGGTAGCCACGAGACCGAGCTATTTCACAACCGGCTAACCCACACCCTCGAGGTTGCGCAGGTGGCGCGCCGCCTGGCCGAGCGACTACTGCTGGACAACCCCGAGCTGGACGCCGTAATCGACGCAGACGTTGTCGAGACCGCAGCCCTGGCGCACGACATCGGCCACCCTCCGTTCGGGCACATCGCTGAGGAGCGGCTCGACTCAATAATCACCGGGCTTCAACCGGTCGCCGGGGCAAAGGTGCCCGTCCCTGCGGGCTTCGAAGGGAACCCTCAGTCGTTTCGCATCGTCACCAGCCTGGCGCATAGGTCGGATAGGCACCACGGGTTGGATCTCACACGCGCCAGCCTCCAAGCTCTGTCGAAGTACCCCTGGGCGCGGTCGACGGCCGGATATCAGCACCGCAAGTACGGGACGTTTGACGTTGACGAACGCTACTTCGGCTGGACTCGCGAAGGACTCTCGGACGACAAACGTGGGGTCCAGACGCCGGAGGCCACAATCATGGACTGGGCCGATGACGTTGCGTATGCCCTACACGACGTTGACGACTTCTTCCGGGTTGGGCTAATTCCGCTGGATAGACTCGCGCGTGGCCACGGCGCCGACCAGGAGCAGTCACGTTTCCTAGCAAGAACATTCGAACGTTGGACGAATGAGGGCAGGCCGTTCAACCGGGCGGAGTACGAAGCAACAGCCGAAACACTCTTTAGCGAGTTCCCGTACGATCCCTGGGCGGAGACAACCGCGCGCGGCGCGATGAACAACCTCGTGCCTAGCAAGATAAATCTCTACATGACGGGCCTGACGGTCGCCGCCGACGGCAGCGTGGTGGAGGATCCCGATATGCGGCGAGAGATCAACCTCCTCAAGAGCCTCGCATGGACCTACGTGATCGAGTCCCCAGCTCTAGCCGCACAGCAGCATGGGCAGCGGAAGATCATCGAGACCCTGTTCAACTATTACTGCGACCAGGCCGCGCACATGCCGCACGCGCTGCCATCCTGGGCGCGTTCGTATCGAAACGACGAAGCCCGCATGGCGGAACACGAGTGTGCCGAGGCGGCCTACGTCCGTCTCGCTTGCGACATCGTGGCGAGCCTGTCCGAGAGACAGGCCTTCGCGATCTACTCGCGTGTGACGGGTCAAACGTCCGGAACGGTGTTGGAATCGATCCTTCGTTAGCTGGATCGATTGGTGCCGAAGCGACCGTTCACACGCATCAACATCAAGCTTCTTGTCTAAATTTAGCCCTGGAGCTAAATTTAGAATATGGCCGAACAACCTGTTGCAGTCGACCTGGGATTTACGAATCCATATCGCCCCGGCGCGGGCCATATGCCGCCACACCTGGCTGGGAGAGAGCACGAGTATGCCGTGTTCGACACTCTCCTGGCGCAGGCCCCCGTCTTGGAGAACCTGATCCTGACTGGCCTTCGAGGCGTAGGCAAGACTGTGCTCTTGGAGACTTTTAAGCCCCGCGCTGTCGCGGCTGGATGGAACTGGGTCGGCACTGATCTCTCCCAGAGCGCGAGCGTCTCAGAAGAGAATCTCGCCACCCGGGTGATGACTGATCTGGCGGTGATCACCTCTGCGATGTCCATTAAGGCGTCCACCCCGCCCGCCTTCGGATTCGGTCAGCAACCTGCCACGGGTACTACAGAAATTCCCCTGTCTTTTCAGGTGCTCCGTCAAATATATGAGCAAGCGCCTGGGCTTGTTGCGGATAAGCTCAAGCATTTATTAACATTCGTTGCCGAGAAATTAAAAGCCCAGAATGGGCACTGTCGCGTAGTTTTCGCTTACGACGAGGCGCAGAATCTAAGTGACAACCAAGCGCGCGAACAGTACCCTTTATCTACGTTACTCGACGTGTTTCAGTACCTCCAGCGCGAACAAATCACATTTATGCTCGTGCTCACTGGTTTGCCCACCATGTTCTCCAAGCTCGTGGAGGCGCGTACGTACAGCGAGCGGATGTTCCGCGTCGTGACGCTCGGTCGATTGGATAAGAAGGACGCCGCGGAAGCGATCACTAAGCCGCTTGATACGGCCGGGTGTCCCATCCGGTTTCAAGACTCTACCGTTGACGATATCTGCCAGAGGTCGGGCGGCTACCCGTACTTTATTCAGTTCATCTGCCGCGAGGTATTCGATGTGTGGATCTCGCAGATGACGATGGGCCGGGTCCCAGAAGTCCACATCGATGCAATCCAGGCAAGACTAGACAGCGACTTCTTTGCTGGACGCTGGGAAAAAGCTACGGACAGACAACGCGACCTGCTTTGGGTAATCGCACATGTGAACAACCCGGATGGCGAATTCTCGATCTCAGAAATTGTTGAAAAAGCACGTGAGTTACTCGACAAACCATTTTCGTCAAGCCACGCTAGTCAGATGCTTGCAAGTCTCATTGAGCGCGGTCTTGTTCACAAAAATAGGTTCGGAAAATACTCTTTCGCTGTGCCACTTTTGGCCGGATTTATTCTGCGCACACATGAGGGTAGCAAAGACGCATTCTTGATCGAAGATTTTTTCAGCAAGAAGCCCGAAGAGGAAAACTGAACCGTCGCAGCTTGTCCTCACGGCGAGTACCGCGGAGGATCAGCATTTCAGCTAGAGCCGCTTCAGCACCCCGAAGTCGAGCAGGTGCTCGGTGCGCCCGTACCACCCGGACGGCTTCCCGTCGTCGAACTCCACCCGCGCATCGGCGTCGTTCACTTCCACGACGCGGCCAGTGGAGCCCGATACCACCTGTACGCGGTCGCCAATATCGAGCGGCATAGCCGTCTCCCCTCCATTGCCCGATAGGCAAGACTACGCGGGTCTGCACGCAAATTGCGTGTGCCACATCGCTCGTACCCACGGTGCGTCGACAATCAGCGGTCGGCCACTTTGCGAACCATCTCGCTGGATCGCCAGAGGTTGTCCCTGTGGGCATGGTGCAAGTTGTCGATCTGCGCCGCTACTGCCGAAGGCGTGCGGCCCAGCAGGTTGGCCAACGCGATTAACTCCGGGTTCGTGGCGCGCAGGCGTTTTGAGCCAAGCCGGAGGTATAGGTCGTCAGCAGCGATGGTGTCCGTCTCGGTCCAGGTCTGACGGGGCATCGCTTGTCCATTCGTTTCGGCGAGCGTGCGGTAGAGGGTCGCTCGACTGACGCCGAGGGTCTCGGCGATGACTGGCACTGGCTCACCGCTTGTCCGCAGCGCCTCGGCCTGCCTGACCTGGTCAGCGGTCAGTGCACGGGGCCGCCCGATGGGCAAATCGCGAGCCTTTCGCGACGCCTTGGCCGCTGCTCGCCGCTCTTTGCCGAGTTCTAACTCCAGCTCGGCAAGCGAAGCCAGCACGCCAGCGACCATGCGCCCGGTTGCGTTCGACGTGTCTATGCCCTCGCGCAGCGACCGCAGCACGATCCCGCGCTCCCCAAGGTCGCGAATCGCGAGCATGACTTCAGCGGCGTTGCGCCCAAGCCGGTCAATGCCCGCGACAACGATCGTGTCGCCCTCGCGCGCGTAATCGAGCAGCCCAGCGAGGCCCGGACGCTGCTCCTTGGTCGAGGTGCCGGTGAGCTTGTCGCAATAGACCCTGGCCGGATCCACCCCGGCTGAGGTGAGCGCATCGATCTGGGCGTCGAGCGACTGGTGATCGGTCGAGACACGGGCGTATCCAAGCAACTGTCCGGCAGCCGCGGTGGTGGCGGTGGTCATGTTGCTTACCGTATCTCAAAATAGCGGCATGTGAACTTTCAATACGCGACAACTTTTGAGACCGATGACCAGCATCGGCGGCATTACATGGAGGTCCATTCGACCGCGTCCCAGAACTAAAGTATTGAGACGACATGGCGGCGCGGTCCGAGTCAGAAGAGCTGACGACCGACGCTGAGCTCGCCCGGCTCGGCGCCGGCGCGGATCGCGGCGGCGTACCGGGGCTGCTCGGCGAGGCTTGGGATGCCGAGGACGTCGAGCACCGCCCGATGGGTGATCGGGCCGTCTCGGTACATCGACCACCCGAGTTCGGCGATCGGCCGCCACAGCCGATCGACCATTGGCAGCACCTGTTGCACCACCGCGAACGGATTCTGGCGGTGGCCGACCAGCGACATACTCATTTGATCAAGGTCATGGGTGTTCTTCGACGCGAGCAGTTGCCACACCTCGGTGAGGGTGGGCTTGCCCTTCGCGAAGATGGCTTCACCTGCGCTACCAGCGGCGGCAATCGCCGGGAAGTACAGCCTGGTGATCTCATCGAACGGCGCGTACCGAGTAAAACCGGCCACGGATTCACGGGTCGTCTTCGGCCCTCCCCGCAGCACCTCGGCAGTCTCAATCTGCGCGCCGTAGCACGCCGAAATCACCGAGTGCGCTGACTCGTGAATGGCCGTACTCAGGTGCCGCTGATCGGCCTCGGTCATGGTCATGTCGTTCCTTCCGAGTGGGTCTGTCGATCGGTGACGCTGAGCTGGGCCGGTCCACAACCAGCCGCCCAGCTCAGCGCCTCACCGTGCGCCAAGAAATCGCCTGTCACCCCAGCTCGGGGCGCTTTCCCAGCAGTTGGCCGTTTTGCGGCGTGCGCGCTCCAGGGCTGCGGCGGTTTTCACATCTGCACGGCGTGCGCTCTCGGCCAAGTAGGCGGCCACGCAGCTTGTGCAGGTCCATCCGTGCACGCTGCCCTTGTGTGTCGCACACGGCCCCGAGCAGACGCGGCAGACTCCGGGGGTCTCGGTGGGCCGATAGGTCATCGGGGCGCGCCGATCTGAGCAAGGCGGCGAGCTGCCCGCTCGTTCTCGCGCCGTTCCAGCTCCGAGGCATTGAACTCCGATATCGACGGCAGGGCCTGGCGTTCCCGGATTCTGGGGATGCGCCGTGTCAGCGCCAGCGCGGCGCTATCGACCTCCCATAGCGCCCGCTCGATGCGCTGAGATGCCGATAGCGGCGCTCGACATGCGTCGGGCGGCAGCGCGCGGCCGAGCACTTGCGCCACTTCCTCGCTCACCGTCTGTGCATAAGTCACCAGCGCGGCTGACCACGACCCCGACACCAGCATGTCCTCGGTGATCACCGGCTGGCGCGGCCGCACGGTCAGATCCGCTGCGCGGCGACGGGTGTCGTCATCCTCGGCCATCGATTCCGCAATCAGTCCAGCCGCGACGTGTACGACTTCGGCAATTCCGTCGGCGAGCGCGTCAACCCACTGGCGTGCTGCGGCCGGTCGTTTGAGCTGGCTCACCTGGTGCGCCAGGACGCCGGTGGCGGCCGCGATGTCGGCGGCCAGGTCGAACTCGCCGCCGTAGATGACCGGCAGACGTTTGCGGCGGCGGGCCCGCTGTTCGTCTTGGTTGGTGGTCATGGCGGCGCCTCTCGGTCGGTTCGGAGTCGGCATCGTCGGCGGTTTGAGGATGCCGGGTCGAGTAGGTCTGGGCGGTGCCAGTTTTGGCGTCGGCAGAGACGGCATCTTGCGCAGCTTCATCGCGCCGCCGCCTCGCGCAGTGCGGATACCAGACGGTCGACACCTGCGGGCGATAGCTGCCCGGCCTCGGCGACGATGGACCGCCGCACCCGGTGATACGCCAGACCCTCACGGGCGGCGGCGATGCGGGGGTCAGATTCGGCCACGTGCCGGGATTTCAGCGATGCCAACGATGCCGACCAACTCGACGCCGACCGGCTGGCCGGATCGACGGTCACAGTTGCGCTCATGAGCGATAACGTACGCCCCGACGATGCATCGGAGCGGCGATCGAAGCGCTGGGGTTTCTACAATGCCGCCGTGTAAACGTATTGTGCCCCAGCTGATTACACGGAGTCGCCGAGGCGTCGCCGCCACATCGTGCGGGTATCGGAGAGCTCGGGCGGGACGGGGATGCGACGCTGCGTGCTCGTCACTGCCTGGGGTTCAGGCTGGGCGACCGGTTCTGGTTTAAGCACCGGCGCGGGTTGCCGTGCCGCGGGTGTGGCGATATTCGCCCAGTCGTCGGCGGCGTCGGTTGCTGTTTCGCCGCTATGTGCCTCTGAGAGCGCCGAAACCCCTTGGAGTCTGGAATCCCCTTCGGCGCCTGTCGTTTGGGCGCCAGCTTTGAGCACGAACGCACCACCGGGCATTGCGGCGAACATCTCGCGCAAGGTGCTCGGCGAGACGGTGGCGATCAATTCGGCGGCCCGCTCGGCGAAGTCGGAGGCGTTGAACTCGTCCGTGCCGAGTGCGACGCGCTGCGGTGCGTCCAGACCGTAGAGCTTGGCTCGCCGCCCCATGATGGCCAGCGCCGCTTTGATCGCATCGAGGTCACCACCACAAGCCTGCGCCCAGACGGCGCGCTGCATCGCGTCGAGACGCTGACCCTCCAGCTGCCGTAATTCGGTCACCCCGCCGTGCTCAATGCGGGACAGCAAGCGGTCGACGGCTTTTCGAGCGCCGCTTTCGTCGGCGTAGCCCAGCTGGGCGGCTACCGCTCCGTAGGTCATGCCACATGTTCGGAGCTCAAGTGCCAGCGCCGCGCGCCGTCGTTCGTCGGCATTGGGCTGGTCGGGTTTGGCCATGATGGGCCCTTTCGGTAGTCGGACGGGTCAGATCGGACAGTCAGACAATGCCGCCGCTCGTACCGCCACATGCTGGCGGCACCGGGATACCAGTAGCGGGTGTCGGTTCCGGCGGCGTTCGATGTCAGCTGCGGCGGCCGCGCGGTCCCAGCTCGACGCCGCACGCACGTACGGAGTGCCGGCCACTTTCACCAGAGTGAGCTCGTGTCGTTCAAAGAGCTCGACGGCTACCTGGTCGACGCGAGCGGGGTTGCCGGGTATGCACCGCTTCACCGCCACCCAGCTCTGGAGTTCATCGGTGAGCGCGGCCAGGATGGCGGCGCGGATGTCGCTGTCGGTGGGAACGTTCTCTGTGGGTGTCATGTTTCCTCGTATCGGTGTTAGCTCGGCGTCTCTCGCCGAGTCGGGTCACTGCTCTGGTCTGTCAGTCATCGCCGCTCCGCAGTCGAGGCCATGCGCTCAGGTCTGACGGTTGTCAGGTCATGTGGTCTCACCGCCCGTCCCGCTCTCTGCTGTGGTCCCCTGGTCGGGGTGCGCGCCGGGGTGGCCGGGTGCGCGGCCCCTATAAGGGGGCCGTTCACCCCGCGCACCCCTCGCGCGCCGCCCCGCGCACCACCGCGCACCGACCAGGGAAGGTAGATGCTGAACTGGGGAAATGGGTGCGCGGGTCCGTGAACCGCGCACATCCGCGCACCCCGCGCACCCTGTCGGGGCTGTGCGCTCGGTTGTCATATCTGCGCAGGTCAGAGGGCGCGCGGGGTGCGCGGACGGGTTTTTGACTTCGGACGCCGCGCCGAGGCTGTGTGGAGACACCGCTCAGCCACCCGCTACGAGGGGCACAGTGAACGGATCGGGGGCGGCGATGGCGTGCCATTCAGGCGCCGCAGCGGTGCCCTTGTTGACAACGCTTCCAGCCTGTTCCAGTCGCGCGACACCCTCGCGAATTCGATCGCGCGAGAGTTTGCCACGAGCCTCGATGGGCAGCCCGTAGAGCAGGCGCACGGACAGGCCGGGGTGCTGTCCGATCAACTTCCGCACAGCCTCGTCGTCGGAGTTGCGGCGTGCCGAACGGCGCTCGGCGAGCGGGTTACCGCCCAGGGTCAAGTGGTCGTCGTCACCGAGGATGAGCACCCCAGCATCGACAGACACGTCACGACCGAACGCCGTGAACGTGCGAGGTGTGGTCGAGCTCAGGGGGCCATCCAGTTCGATACGCGCGATGGCGTCGGGGAAACCCTCGATCGAGCTGTGGCCGCGCGCGCCCTTATCGACGTCCTTGCCGAGGTGGTGCACGATGACCAATCCCGCCGCCTCGCACTCGGTCGCGAGCGTCCGCAGCCCGGCCAGCACCCCCACCACCTCGTCAGAGTTCTCCGAGACGCCGAGAGCGCCGAAGAGGCTGTAGAGGCAATCCACGATGATCAGCGACCCCGGTTTGATCTGTTGACGCCAGCGGGTGCGCACGGCATCGACACGCGCGTCTAGTGACCGCTCGGCGCCCCGAAGCGCGCGCAGATTGAGTCGGTGCAGGTTCTTCACTCCACTGCGGTGGTACTGGCCGTGCAGCGTGTTCAACGGCATCTCAGTGTCGAACAGCACTACCTCGGCATCGTCGGCAAGGTGGACGGGGAACTTCCCGAGGAACCGCTCGCCATCGAGGGCCGATCGAATCAGCTCGCGCACCAGATGGGACTTTCCGGCCTTGCGCTCGGCGAAGAGCCCGAGCACTGCGGCGCGCGCAATCAGACCACCGACCACCCATTGCACGGTGTCGGGCTCGAATGTGGTCAGGTCGACCCGCTCAGGGATGTCGACCTCGGCCGCCGTGCGCGCAGCTTCCATTCTGGCGGCTTCGGAGCGCCGTTCCAGCCGCTCGACCTCGGCCCACGTCGCAACGATGCGCGCCGAGACGGCAAGGGTCCGCATGTCGGCGGTCGGTAGGTCGCTCACCTCGTGCTGGCCGAAACCGAGGGCGATGGCCTCCGCGGCGGTGATGGTCAGCACCGGCTGGCGCCGGGGAATCGCGTTGGCGTCGCGCAGCTGTTCCATCGCGGCTACCGCCGACGGATTTCCGGCTTCGGCCAGTGGTGACAGCGACGCCAGCGCGATTTGTCGGTTCGGATCGACCCCTGCCAGCAGCGCCGACACCTGGCGCCTGGGAAGTGGTTTCGCGTAGAAGTCGAGCACCGTCCCCAGGTGGACCTGGGACCACCCGTTGACGGTGTCGGCGTCTGGTCGTTGGCCCTCACTGATCAGGTTGAGCGCCACCAGGTCATCGACGGACAGGTGGACGCCGGGCTGGCCCAGGGCATACAGGGTGCGCGGCGACAGGTCTGGACGCAAAGCCTCGGTGAAATAGCGTCCGGGCACCACTATCGCGGCCAACGCGTCGTCGTTGGTGGCGATATCCTGGCCTAGTTGGGTCATTCGTCGGTGGCCTTTCGTCGGTGAGACCGCCGCCCGGTTGAGGCCAATCTCCGGGCGGCGTTTCACGTTTCAGCTGTCGGGGCAGCGGCGGCCGGGTACCTGGCTGTGGGCGCGCAATATCCCGGCCGCCGCCGGGTCTCTAGTCGCCGCCGGGCACTTTGGTGTTGGCGTCGAGGTAGGCGCGAATGTCCCTCACCCGGTAGAGGATTCGTCGTCCGTGGCGGACGTACGGAATACCGACCCCGCGATACCGCTCCTGTGCCAGCACCGCCTCGGACGTGTGGAGGAATTTGGCGAGCTGCGGGGGAGGCACGAGTGCCTCGGAGTCCTCAAAAGGGATCGCTGTGTTGATCGTGGTTGCGGGCATATGATCAGGATTGACCCCGTAGCGAAAACTGTCTACGGTAGGAAACGTGCACGGGGCAAATCGGGATTATTCACCCCGCCGAAAGGGCGAGGTGGTGCACGTTGCGGTCCACGACGATGAGCCCCGTCGAGTCTGGGTGACGCTTTACGGATTCCCGCATACCTACGAGGTCGCCTGGGAGAACACCGCCGCCGGGCCAGTGCTTACCGACTTGCGGGTGCGTGCGAGTGACGGCGCTCCCATTGCCCGCGACGATATGCGGGTCAACGTCGACACCTTGGTCAAAGCGGCGCAGCGATACGACACCACCGAGGAAGCCGCCGCCGCCCGGGAGCTGCGCGAATCGTTCGACGCGGCGATCGGAAACATCAGCGTCGATACCCGCGGCATTGAGGCGCTGAGATTCACCGACGGCACGGTCGATGCGTTGATCAAGCATGCGCCAGAGGGCGCGAAGCTGCCGACTCCACAGCCGCGCAAGGGCGGGCGGCCCAAGACGATCACCCACGAGTTCCTCGCCCAGGTGGCCGACTGGGCGCGCGAAGCTCGGGACCGCAAAGCAGCGGTTTACCCGTACGTTGCCGCTCGGGCCGCCGATGCCCTCGGTCGTAACGGTGTCGCCAACGAGACGGTCAAGTCATGGCTCCAGCAATGCCGCAACACGGACCCTCCGTTGCTCAGGGTCGATGAGCTGCGAAAGCCGCGCACCTCCCGCGCCGACAACTGACTCAATCCCCCCGACCACGAAACGGAAACCGCGATGGCCTCGATCACCAAGTACACGACCAAGACCGGCGCGGTGAAATGGCGCGTCCAGTACCGGACCCCTGACAACAAGCTGACCGGCGCGCGAGGGTTCGCCACCAAGCGCGAGGCCGAGAACTTCGCCGCCACCGTGCACGTGTCGAAGCTTCGTGGCGAGTACATCGACCCCGCCGACTCGCGGGTCACCGTCGGCGACTTAGGGCCGGACTGGCTGGCCCGCCGCACCCACCTGAAACCGTCGAGCCGCCGGGTCGAGGCGGTCGCGTGGCGTACTCACGTTGAGCCTCGTTGGGGTGCAGTGAAATTGGCTGACATCAAACACAGCTCTGTTCAGTCGTGGATAGCTGAGATGGGCCGCGAAGTGACCAGCGCCGACGGCAAGGTGACCAAGCGGGCGGCGGGCCCTGTGACCGTCATCCGTGCATTCGGCGTGTTGGCCGCAATCCTTGATGACGCGGTGAAAGACCGGCGCCTGCTGGTCAACCCGGCGCGTGGCGTCAAGTTGCCGCGCAAGGTCAAGGGGGAGCACAGCTATCTCACTGATGAGCAGGTCATGGCACTGGCCACGGAGGCCGGACCCGAGAAAGGGCTGGTAGTGCTTGTACTCGCCTACTGCGGCCTGCGGTGGGGCGAACTGGCCGGGCTGCACGTCGCCGATATCGACATGCTTCGGCGTCGTATTCACGTTCGCCGCAACGCCGTCAACGTCGGCGGCCGGGTCGAGGTCGGAACGCCGAAGACGCACGAACGTCGTACCGTGCCGTTTCCCCGGTTTCTGACTGAACCGCTGGCCGCCGCCTGCGCAGGTAAGGGCCGCGACGGCATCGTGTTTGCGACGTCGAACGGCACCTACGCGAAGTCGCCTGGTGCGCGCACCTGGTTCGAGGGCGCCGTGATGAGGTGTATGACCGCCGCGGACGAAGCACGCGCCGCCGAGCGAAAGGCCAGCCCGGATGGGGACCCGCTCACCGCGGTGTTCCCGAGGATTACACCCCACGATCTGCGCCACACCGCCGCCAGCCTCGCCGTGTCGGCTGGCGCGAACGTGAAAGCCGTCCAGAAGATGCTCGGCCACAGCTCGGCGGCGATGACGCTGGACACCTACGCGGACCTCTTCGACCGGGACGCCAACGCGGTGGCTGATGCCCACGACCAGCGGTTGTTAGGGGTCGTTTTCCCGGTGAATGTAGTCAGGATGTAGTCACGGGGTCTGAGGCTGCCCCGGTTTTGGGCTCCCGCTAAGCCGCTGAACTGCAAGAACATTGAAAAATTGCGTGGTGCCCTCGGTGAGATTCGAACTCACACTGCACGGGTTTTGAATCCGTTTCCTCTGCCAGTTGGGATACGAGGGCCTGCAGGGGTGCGGTCTCCCACCATAGAGGATGGCCACTTGCGCTCCCGCGGCCAGGGACCTGGCGACGCGCCCATTCACCCCGAGGTCGCTGATCGGCCTCACGCACGAGACAATGGCTGACATGACCGACGCCCCCATCCCGCGCCGTGTCCTCATCGCAGAGGACGAAGCATTGATCCGACTCGACCTGGCCGAAATGCTGCGCGAGGAAGGCTATGAGGTCGTAGGGCAGGCCGGGGATGGGCAAGAGGCAGTGGATCTGGCCGAAAGCCTCAAGCCCGACCTGGTGATCATGGACGTCAAGATGCCGCGCCGCGACGGGATCGACGCGGCCTCGGAGATCGCCGCCAAACGCATCGCGCCCATCGTCATCCTCACCGCCTTCTCCCAGCGCGAACTCGTCGAGCGCGCCAGGGACGCCGGGGCGATGGCCTACTTGGTGAAGCCGTTCTCGATCACCGATCTGATCCCGGCCATCGAGGTCGCCGTCAGCCGGTTCGGCGAGATCGCCGCACTGGAGAACGAGGTCGCGAATCTGTCCGACCGCTTGGAGACGCGCAAGCTCGTCGAACGGGCCAAGGGTTTGCTGCAGGCCAACCAGGGAATGACCGAACCCGAAGCGTTCAAATGGATTCAGCGGGCGGCGATGGATCGTCGCACCACCATGAAGCGGGTCGCCGAGGTCGTCCTGGAGACCCTCGACACGCCCGGCGACGAATCCACCCCCGCCTAGATCCTGTGGGGGTCCTGGGTTAACTCTGCGTTTCCGGTCTGGGGCTATGGCCTGCTCGTGGCACCGACGCGCGACGGCCAATCGTTCAACATCACGCAACGCGGCGACCGGTTGGCTAGTGTCTACCCGAAGCCTCAGCGACCGGCCGACCTGCGCCGAATCGCTGAAGCCATCGGAATCCATGACCCGGAGGTGAAGCGGTGCGCGGTCGCGTGGCACGGAATGCA
Source organism: Mycobacterium sp. BMJ-28 (assembly GCF_054404835.1). Classification (NCBI taxonomy): domain Bacteria; kingdom Bacillati; phylum Actinomycetota; class Actinomycetes; order Mycobacteriales; family Mycobacteriaceae; genus Mycobacterium; species Mycobacterium sp. BMJ-28. The sequence continues at coordinate 2,624,103 of NZ_CM136783.1, forward strand.
TTTGCGCTCGGCGGTGCTGGTTTGTTGGTACTCGGTATGGCCGGGTGCAACCAGTCCGCTCCCGAACAGAGCACGTCGAAGGCCGACCTGAAGATCGTCGAGCAGGTCCAGATCGACGAGAACGGCGCTGAGGTCAAGGCCGCCGCGGGCACCGCCCCGGCCGACCCCGCCGGGGACGGCAAGGCCACCTGCCCGCCCGTATCCATCGCGATGGCCGGCGCGCTCAACGGTCCGGACGCCGCTCTGGGCATCAACATCAAAAACGGTGTGCAGCTGGCGATCGACAAGCACAACGCCGCCAACCCGGGCTGCCAGGTTCAGCTCAAGCCGTTCGATACCGAGGGTGACCCGCAGAAGGCGACGGCCATCGCGCCGCAGATCGTCGACGACCAGTACACCATCGGGCTGGTCGGCCCGGCCTTCTCCGGCGAGACCAAGGCCACCGGCACGGTGTTCGACCAGGCCGGCCTGGTGGCCGCGACAGCGTCGGCCACCAATCCGACGCTGAGCCAGAACGGCTGGAAGACGTTCTTCCGCGGTCTGGCCAATGACGCCGTGCAGGGCCCGTCGGTGGCCAACTACCTGAAGAATGCCTTGGGTTTCAAGAAGGTCTGTGTCATCGATGACAGCACCGACTACGGCCTCGGCCTGGCCACCGCGGTGCGCGACACCCTGGGCCCGGTCGCCGACGCGGGCTGCAACATCTCGGTGAAGAAGGGCGACAAGGACTTCTCGGCCGCCGTCACCCAGGTCAAGGGTGTCAGCCCGGACGCGATCTTCTACGGCGGTTACTACTCCGAGGCGGCGCCGCTGGTCCAGCAGCTCCGCGACGGCGGTTACACCGGTGTCTTCGCCTCCGCCGACGGCACCAAGGACCCGGAGTTCGTCAAGCAGGCCGGCGAGGCGTCCAAGGACGCCATCCTGGCCTGCCCCTGCGGTCCGGCCACCGGCACCTTCGCCGAGGACTACAAGAAGAAGTTCAACACCGACGCGGGTACCTACAGTGCGGAGGGCTATGACCTCGGCACCATCCTGCTCAAGGGCATCGACTCCGGTGCCATCACCCGTCCGGCGCTGCTGGACTTCGTGAAGAAGTACGACGGCCAGGGCATCGCCCGTAAGTACCAGTGGACCGACAAGGGTGAGCTCACCACCAACCTGATCTGGATCTTCAAGGTCCAGTAGGGAACTCACTGACGGGACGCGTCCGGGACCCCGGTTCCGGACGCGTTCTCGTTCCAGACAGCCGCACTTCTCGACCAGGAGCCCGCCGCCGGATGACCCCCGATTGCATCGGTCAGTACGTCTGCACCGCAGCCAATATCAACTTCAACGTCGACAACCTGGTGAACGGGTTCGGCCAGTTGACTATTGACGGTCTGTCGTGGGGAGCGATCTACGCACTCGTCGCGGTCGGTTACACCCTGGTGTTCGGTGTGCTGCGGTTGATCAACTTCGCCCACTCCGAGATCTTCATGCTGGGCATGTTCGGCGCCTACTTCGCGCTCGACATCATCCTGGGTTTCACCCCGAGCGGCACGCCTTACAACAAGGGCATCGCGTTGACCGTGCTCTATCTGGCGATCGCCATGGTGGTCGCCATGCTCGTCTCGGGCGCGGCCGCGGTGGGGCTGGAGGTGGTGGCCTACCGGCCGCTGCGCAAACGCAACGCCCGATCGTTGACCTTCCTGATCACCGCCATCGGCATGTCCTTCGTGCTGCAGGAGTTCGTGCATTTCGTACTGCCGAAGCTGATCAAGGGCTACGGCGGCAGTAACGCCCAGCAGCCGATCATCCTGGTGCAACCCAAGACCCAGTTCACGATCTTCGGTGCCACGGTGTCGAATGTGACCATCGTGATCGTCGTCGCGGCGCTGGTGCTGGCGCTGTTGACCGATATCGCGATCAACCGCACCAAATTCGGCCGCGGCATCCGCGCGGTCGCCCAGGATCCCACCACTGCCACCCTGATGGGAGTGTCCCGGGAGCGGGTCATCATGACGACCTTCCTGATCGGCGGTCTGCTCGCCGGCGCGGCCGCGCTGCTCTACATCATGAAACTGCCCCAGGGCATCATCTACTCGGGCGGATTCCTCTTGGGTATCAAGGCTTTCTCGGCCGCGGTGCTGGGCGGTATCGGCAACCTGCGCGGCGCCCTGCTCGGCGGGCTGATCCTGGGCATCATGGAGAACTACGGTCAGGCCCTGTTCGGCACGCAGTGGCGCGACGTGGTCGCCTTCGTGCTGCTGGTGCTGGTGCTGTTGGTCCGGCCGACCGGCATACTCGGTGAGAGCCTTGGGAAGGCACGCGCGTGAGTGAGCAACAGACGACGGGGTGGCGCCGCAACGTGCTGGCACCCGGAGATGGCTTGCGCCAGTGGTGGTCCGAGCAGAGCCGGCCGACGAAGTGGATCTTCGGCGCGCTGCTGTTCCTCGTCGTCGGGCTGCTGCCGCTGTACACGCCGGGCTTCCTGGACACCCCGGGCATCAGCTTCGGCGGCACCATGGCCCAGTTCGCCATGATCGCGATCATCGCGATCGGGCTGAATGTCGTAGTGGGGCAAGCCGGTCTGCTCGACCTCGGCTATGTCGGTTTCTACGCGGTCGGCGCCTACACCGTCGCGCTGCTCACCAGCCCGGACAGCCCGTGGAACCAAGTGGGCCAGGACGGGTTCTTCAGCAAGGACTGGGCATGGCTGTCCTGCGTCCCGATCGCGATGGCGGTGACGGCGCTGGCCGGGCTGATCCTGGGCACCCCGACGCTGCGCCTGCGCGGCGACTACCTGGCCATCGTCACGCTCGGTTTCGGCGAGATCATCCGGTTGCTCGCCGACAACCTCACCGACGTCACCAACGGGCCGCGTGGCCTCAACGAGATCGCCTATCCGCGGCTGGGGGAGAACGAACACCTGCCCAACGGCGTGTTCTCGAGTGGCAATTCGGCCGGCGAAGCTAACTACGGCACCTGGTGGTTCTGGCTCGGCCTGGTGCTCATCGTCATCGTCTTGCTGTTGGTCGGGAATCTGGAACGCAGCCGGGTGGGCCGCGCGTGGGTGGCCATCCGCGAGGACGAGGACGCCGCGGAGGTGATGGGCGTCAACACCTTCAAGTTCAAGCTGTGGGCGTTCGTGATCGGCGCGGCCATCGGCGGGCTGTCCGGTGCGCTGTACGCCGGGCAGGTTCAGTACGTCGCACCCCCGACGTTCAACATCATCAACTCCATGTTGTTCCTGTGCGCGGTGGTGCTCGGTGGGCAGGGCAACAAGCTGGGGGTAATCTTCGGGGCGTTCATCATCGTGTACCTGCCCAACCGGCTGCTGGGCGTGCATTTTCTCGGCATCAACCTGGGCGACCTGAAATACCTGTTCTTCGGTCTGGCGCTGGTGGTGCTGATGATCTTCCGGCCCCAGGGCCTGTTCCCGGTGCGCCAGCAGTTGTTGGCCTACGGCAAGTCCGCACGCAACCTTCTCCGGAAGGCCGATGACTCGAAGGCGGCAGCATGAGTGAGCCCGGGGTGGACGAGGAACTGGCCGCGCTGCATCGCGAGGTCAACGCAGCCGAGGGTGAGAAGCTCCTGGAGACAACGGATCTCACGGTCAAGTTCGGCGGCCTGACCGCGCTGGACGCGGTGTCCTTCGACATCCGGCGCGGCGAGATCCTGGGCCTGATCGGTCCCAACGGGGCGGGCAAGACCACCTGCTTCAACGCGATCACCGGCGTGTATCGGCCCAGCGCGGGCAGCGTCACGTTCGACGGTGCGCCGCTGGGCAAGATCAAACGCCACCAGATCACCCGCCGCGGAATTGCCCGCACCTTCCAGAATATCCGGCTCTGGGGCGAGATGACCGCCCTGGAGAACGTGGTGGTGGGTACTGATGCGCGGCACAAGACCTCGGTGCCCGGAGCGCTGGTACGGACCCCGCGGCATCGGTGTGAGGAGAAGGACGCCATCGAGCGGGCGGCGGCCCTGCTCCAGTTCGTCGGGATCGCGCATCGCGGTGAGGAGAAGGCGAAGAACCTGCCTTACGGTGACCAGCGCCGTCTGGAGATCGCCCGCGCCCTGGCCACCGAGCCCAAGCTTCTCTGCCTGGATGAGCCTGCGGCAGGCTTCAACCCGAGTGAGAAGGCCGCGCTCATCGACTTGATCCGGGCGATCCGCGACGACGGTTACACGGTATTGCTGATCGAGCACGACATGCGGCTGGTCATGGGCGTCACCGATCGCATCGTGGTGCTGGAGTTCGGCCGCAAGATCGCCGACGGGTTGCCGGCGCAGATCCGTGAGGACCCGAAAGTCATTGCCGCTTACCTGGGAGTGCCCGATGACGAACTCTGACCCCGATCCGCGCCCGGCGCTGCTCGAAGTACGCGACGTCGTCGTGCACTACGGCAGAATCCAAGCGCTGCACGGTGTTTCGCTGGTAGTTCGGGAAGGTGAGCTGGTCACCCTGCTCGGCTCCAACGGCGCCGGCAAGACCACCATGATGCGGGCCATCTCGGGGCTGCGGCCGCTGACGTCGGGATCGGTCTGGTTCGACGGCCAGGACATCTCCAAGGTCAAGGCGCACCAGCGGGTGTTGCAGGGGCTCATCCAGGCGCCCGAGGGTCGCGGGGTGTTCCCCGGCATGACGGTGGTCGAGAACCTCGAAATGGGTTGTTACGGAAGGAAATTTCCTTCCAAGAGTGAGCACGATGAGCGCCTGGACTGGGTGATGACGACGTTTCCGCGGCTGGCGGAACGGCGCAGCCAGGTGGGTGGCACCCTGTCCGGCGGCGAACAGCAGATGCTGGCGATCGGGCGCGCGTTGATGGCCCGGCCCAAGGTGCTGCTTCTCGACGAGCCCTCGATGGGCTTGGCGCCCATGGTGATTTCGCAGATCTTCCGGATCATCACCGAGATCAACAACCAGGGCACGACGGTGCTGCTGGTCGAGCAGAACGCCCAGCAAGCGCTCAGCCGGTCCGATCGGGCGTACATCCTGGAGACCGGCGCGGTGACCCGCAGCGGTAACGCTCCTGACCTGCTGAAGGACGACAGCATCCGGGCCGCCTACCTCGGCGTTGCCTGACGCCCGTTCTGATTCCCGGCGTACAACCGATCGCCGATAGCGTCTACCGCGCGACGATCACCGAGGAGCCGTGTCCGAACAGGCCCTGGTTGGCGGTCACGCCCACCTTCGCGCCCTCGACCTGTCGGCCGGTGGCCTGACCCTTCAGCTGCCAGGTCAGTTCGCAGACCTGGGCGATGGCCTGGGCCGGAATGGCTTCACCGAAGCAGGCCAGCCCACCCGAGGCGTTGACCGGGATCCGGCCGCCGATGGTGGTGGCACCGCTGCGCAGCAGGGCCTCGGCCTCGCCCTTGGCGCACAGGCCCAGATGCTCGTACCAGTCCAGTTCCAGTGCGGTGGACAGGTCGTACACCTCGGCCAGGCTCACGTCTTCGGGCCCGATGCCGGCCTCGGCATAGGCGGCGTCCAGGATCTGATCCTTGAACACCCGCTCGGGCGCGGCCACCACGGCCGTGGAATCGGTGGCGATATCGGGTAATTCGGGCAGGTGCTGCGGGTAGCGCGGGGTCACCGTGCTGATGGCCCGCACCGACGGTATTCCCTCGACCGAGCCGAGGTGCTTCTCCGCGAAGGACTTGCTGGCCACGATCAGCGCGGCCGCACCGTCGGAGGTGGCACAGATGTCCAGCAGCCGGAGGGGGTCGGCCACCACCGGACTGGCCAGCACGTCCTCGACGCTGGATTCCTTGCGGAACCGGGCGTTCGGGTTCGTCAGGCCGTGCTTGGCGTTCTTCACCTTGACCTGGGCGAAGTCCTCCAGGGTGGCGCCGTACAGGTCCATCCGGCGCCGCGCCAGCAGCGCGAAGTAGACCGGGTTGGACGCGCCGATCAGATGGAAGCGCTGCCAGTCCGGATCGTTCTTCCGTTCGCCACCGACCGGGGCGAACGCGCCCTTCGGAGTGGTGTCGGCACCGATCACCAGGGCGACATCGCAGAAACCGGCCAGGATGTGGGCGCGCGCGCTCTGCAGCGCCTGCGATCCGCTGGCGCAGGCGGCATAGCTCGAGGAGACCGGCACCCCGTTCCAGCCCAGCTTCTGGGCGAACGTCGACCCGGCGATGAAGCCGGGATAGCCGTTGCGGATGGTGTCGGCACCCGCCACCAGTTGGATCTGGCGCCAGTCCAGGCCGGCTTCGGCCAGCGCGGCGCGCGCCGCCACGACGCCGTACTCGGTGAAGTCCTGGCCCCACTTGCCCCACGGGTGCATCCCGGCGCCGAGGATGTAGACGGGTTCACTCATTTGGCGATCCTCCAGGCGTGCGTGATCCGTTCGACGCCGTCGGCGTCGGTGAACAACGGCATGGTGGTCAGTTCCATCTCCATGCCGACCTTGAGATCGGCACCCAGGGTGCCCTCGACCACTTTGCCCAGCACGATGAGGCCCTCGTCGGCGAGCTGCACCGCGGCGATCGCAAACGGCTCGAACGGATCTGAGGCCGGGTACGGCGCCGGCGGTGCGTAGCGGTTCTCGGTGTAGCTCCACACCGTGCCGCGCCGGGACAGCGGCACCTGCTCCAGAGTGTCGCTGTCACAGGCCGGATTCGGGCAGTTGTTGGCCCGCGGCGGGAACACATAGGTGGCGCACTGCGGGCACTTGGCCCCGATCAGGTGGGCGTCGCCGGCGTCGTCGGTGGCGAACCACCCTTCGATCGCGGGCTGCGAGGATGCTGCTGGCACGAGCGCCAGCGTACCCAGTCCGGACGCAAAACTGAAACGTGTTGCAGTTTGGCTGTCAGGCGTTGGTGGGCGGAACGACTGGACCGATGGGCACTCGAAGGAGATCTGAACCCCAAGCCCAGTCCGTCGGAGAGTACGGCGGCCAGGAGTAGCTGTAGGAGGGGATCAGCGCCCGCGCAAAGTTGCCCAGCGTTGATTGCACGATGAAGTCCTGGATCTGCGGGAGGCCATGGAAGTGGTCGGCGGCATTGGTCTCGACCGCAGAGAAGGCGAACGAGAACACCGAGTTCGGAGTGGTCAACGCGGCATCCGACGGGATGAACGTATAGGTGTAGGTGCCATCGCCATGATCGGTGACAGTGATGGTGCCGTTTCGCGGCGGGTCGTAATGGACTGCCAGCGGGTCGCCGTCGAGATCGGTTGCGGTGATCTGACCCGTATAGCTCCCGTCGGTGTTCTTGGTGGGTGCGCCGATGGTGACGGCGGGCGCGGTGTTGTTGAACGTCCGGTTGAACCATCCCTGCAGGCCGTAGACCAAGGTGGTCAGCGGGTCGGTGAGCGCGGTGGTGGTGGGGGCCGACGCGGCGGTCAGCTTCGCCGACACCTTCGCGCCGGCGGACGGATCGGTGTTACCCCACGGCACTCCCGGCACGGTCGCGCTCACGGTCGCGTAATCCGGTGCGTTGTACGGCGGGTAGTGCAGCTGCCCGAGCGCGTTGTGCAGGGCGGTCTGGACGACCTGCCCGATGATCTGTCCGAAGCCGTGGTAGTGCTCGTCGGCGTTGGACTCCACCACGTTGACCCCGAAGGCGTCGCTGGTGGGTCGGGTCTGGGCGTAATCGGACGGGGTTAGCGTGTAGTGGCCGGTCTGGTCGATGGTCACGACGCTGCCGTCATGGGGTTGGAACACCGAGTAGACCAGCGGGTCGCCGTCCTTGTCGGTGGCGACCACCTGTCCGGAGTAGGTGCCGTCGGAGTTCAGCGTCGGTGCGCTCACGCTGACGACCTTCGGTTTGTTGTTGAAGTACTGCACCTGGATGGCGTGCCCCCACGACTGGACGGCGGCGATGATGCCGGCCAGGGGATTGGTGGGCGCGGTGGTCGCAGCGGGCGTGGCGGCGGCGGCCTTGGCGGTCTCCGTCATCACCTTCGGCGTGGCGGAGACCGCCGAAGCGGCGGGCCGAACCGACGCTGCGGTGTCAATCCCGGGCTTGGTGGTCGCCCCGGTGCGCGCGACGGCGGCGCGTTTGCGAGTGGTGTCCTGCGCTGCGCTCGTCGCGCCGGAATCGTCCTTGGCCTCGGCCTGATGCCGGGGCTTCTTCTTAGGCGCCGGCGTGGCTTCGTTCGAGCCTGCGCCTGTCCGGCCCGGATCGCCGTCCTGATGAGCAGAACTGGCCGACGCCGACGCACCACCGGGATCGTCGGTGCTGGCATTGGCCACGGCTGCGCCGGTGGTCAGTGCGGCACCGATTCCCAACGTAATGGCACTGGCGCCCAGCCATGCCACGGCGGCGGGTTTGGTGACCCCTTCGCGATGTTGTCCGGCCATGTATGTCGCTCCCTCACCCCGGCGAGAACTCTGCACATGGTGATTACCATGCATCCGACCACCAGGCAACGGTTTCGGCCGACGTTTGCGAGGCGTGTCGCGCGGCGGCGACCTCGTGCTGTCTGGCGAAAGCCGGTGACAGTGAATTGATTTCGGCTCGCCGTGTTAGCTGTGCGGCGGGGGAGGGCTAGCAGAAATAGTTGCGTTGGCAAATTGTTCGAGGGTCAACGCGGGGCCGGAATTGTGAAGTGGTAGCTGCCGCGGGTGGCGAGCGCCCCGTCCAGTATATAGTGGACTGATATGTCAATACGATGAATATCTGTACGGGTGATCTGCCAAACGGGGGGCGTTGAGCAATGGATGACGGTGCAATGAACTGGCGGCGGGGCCGGACCCGGGTGAACCTGGTGGAATCGGCCAGTTTTGCGGCACGGTTGAACCGGTTGTTCGAGACGGTCCACCCGCCCGGCCGCGGTCCGTACAGCAGCCGGGAACTGGTGCGCGCGCTCGAAGGCAGGGGCATGACACTGTCCGCGCCCTACCTGTCCCAGTTGCGCTCGGGTCAACGTGGACAACCGTCGCGCGAGACCATCGAGATGATCGCGGATTTCTTCGGTATCCGAGCCGACTACTTCACCGGCGAAGACGAAGCCTATTTGCAGCAACTCGAAAACGAGCTGAATTGGCTTGAGTTGGCACATGATTCCGGAGTTCGGCGTCTCACCACGGCATTGGTCGGGCTGGCTCCGGCGAGTCGTGAGCAGATCCTGGCCGCGATCGGCACCGCCACCGGGTGACGGCGCTCGGCCCTCAGCCGCGCGCCACGTCGCACAGGATGCGCACCAGGTCATCGTGGTTGTCCCGCATCAGATTGTGTGCGCCGTCCAGCGAGTGTGTCACCCACCCGGGATCCTTTTGCAGGCGTGCGTAAGTCGCTTCGAACGGTGATTCCGTGGGCCAGCGCTGGGCATAGACGAATTCGCGGTGACGGAATCCCGACAGGTCGCCGTGCAGACGCACCGGTTGCATGAGTGCGGCCAATGGGTGCGCGGTGGCGCGTTCGTCGAAGAACGGCAGCGGCGGCACCCCGTAGCCGGTCGCATCGACGCCCGTGTACCACCGGTGCTGCTCGTCATTGGTCAGGGTCCAGCACGATTCGCCGTCCCGCGGCACGAACGCGTCCAGGTACACCAGCGAATCGATCTGTGCGCCGGCACGATCGGCCACCGCGGTGATCACCATGCCGCCGTAACTGTGCCCGACCAGAACCGCGTCGGACACCCGATGCGCCACCATCTCGGCCAGCACGTCGGCGATATGGGTCTCCAGGTTCACTCCGGCATGCAGCAGATGCGCGCGCTCGGCGATGCCGGTCAGTGTCGGCGCCAGCACCCGGTGGCCACGTTCGCGCAGCGCGGCCGCCAGGTCGTCAAAGCACCAGCCGCCGTGGCAGGCACCGGGAATCAGTACGAAAATGGTCATCGAGAACTCCTGTCTGCGAGTGTCTTCCGCCGGTACTCGGCCGTCGTGCGGGCCAGGTCTTCGGTTGCGCTGCAATGCATCTCCCGGTTGGCATGCACGACGGCGGTGGTCTCGGGAATGCGCCGGTACTCGTAGCCGGCGAGGCCGTGACCGGCCGCCAGTTCGTCGGCCAGCGCGCGGGCGTCCAGAATCGCCTGTGAACCCCCGTTGGCGCCCACCGGATACATCGGGTGGGCGGCATCTCCGAGCAGTGTCACCCGGCGGGTGCCCCAGCGAGCCAACGGTTCCCGGTCCACCATCGGGTACGCGAACACCGCGTCGGAGGCGGCGACCAGCCGATCGGTGTCCAACCAGTCCAGTCGCCACTCCGCCATTCGCGCGGTCACCTCGGCCGGGTCGGCGGCGGTGTTCCGGCCGGCATCGCCGGGCAGTTCGCCGGGTCCGCATTCGGATACCTGCAATACCCAGTTCACCAGGCCGTCGCCGATCGGATAGAGCACCAGCTCGACACCATCGGCGCCTTTCACGATCGCCATCGTGCGCCCGTCCAGAAAGGTGCCCATCCGGGCCGCCCCGCGGTACATCCGCACGCCGGAAAAGAGCAACGGGTCCGGGCCGGGGTGCAGCTGCGCGCGCACCCGCGAGTGGATACCGTCGGCACCGACCAGCAGATCGGCGCCGAATTCGCCGGCCCGGGTCGCGACCACCACACCGTCCGCCGATTCGGTCAGTGCGGTGACCGCGGCACCGGTGTGTATGGCACCGGCACCCAACCGGTCTGTCACCGCGTCCAGCAACAGCATCTGCAACCGCCCGCGGTGCACCGAGCACTGCGGGTAGCCGTAGCCGCCTTCGACACCGCGCGGTTCGCGGAACAGCAGCGTGCCCTCGTCGGAATAGAAGTCGATGACGGCCGGGGTGGCCGCGATGGCCGCCAGCTCCCGGCCCAGCCCGAGCTCGTGCAGTTCACGCACGGCAGGTGGCAGCAGATTGATGCCCACCCCGAGGGCACGCAGTTCGGGCGCCGACTCGACGACGGTCGCGCCGATACCGAGGGCGTGCAGGCTCAGCGCCGTGCTGAGGCCGCCGATTCCAGCTCCTGCGATGAGAATGTGCATGCCTCAAGCGTGCGCGGACCTGGCACTATTCGTCCAATACCATCTCGTGACACAAACTATAATCAGCGCTTATGGAGCTTCGGCAGCTGGAGTACTTCGTCGCCGTCGTCGAGGAAGCCAACTTCACCAGGGCCGCGCAGAAGATGCTCGTGGCGCAGCCGGCCGTCAGCGCCCAGATCGCCCGTCTGGAACGCGAGCTCGGCCAGCCCTTGCTGGACCGGTCCCGCCGGGCGGTGCGGCTCACCGCCGCGGGCGAGGCGATGTTGCCGTTCGCCCGCACGGCCCTGCGCGCGGTCGCGCAAGCCCGTACCGCCGTCGACGAAGTGACCCAACTGGTGCACGGCATCGTCACCATCGGCACGGTCACCTCGCACAACGTCGACCTGCCGCGATTGCTCGCCGACTACCACGGCGCGCATCCGGGGGTGGAGATCATGCTGTCCACCGACACCTCGGACGCCCTCATCGACGGGGTGCGCAGCGGTCGGCTGGACGTGGCGATCGCGTCGGTCGGCGCCGGCGAGACCCCCGCGGGCTTGGCGGTTCTGTGCACCACCGAGGAAGCCATCGACGCGGTCGTCGGCCCGGACGATCCGTGGGCGGCGCGGCGCTCGGTGAGCCTGGCGGAGCTGTCGAGCCGACCGCTGATCTCGCTGCCGGTGGGCGGCGGCATCCGGCGGCAGTTCGACCTTGCGTGCGCCGCGGCCGGGGTGACGCCGCGGGTGGCGTTCGAGGCGGCCACTCCCGAGGCGCTCGCCGACCTGGCCGCGCGCGGGCTGGGGGCGGCGATCGTGCCGAGCTCGGTGTCGCGCGCGCGTCGCGACGTGCACGCCGTCGCGATCGTGCCGCAGTTGCGCGGCCGCCTGGTGCTGGCCTGGCGGGCCGGCGGGCCGGTCAGTCCGGCGGCCCGCGCACTGGTGCACCTGGCCCGGGCACAGTTGGGCGTCGGTGGCGGTGAATAGAGTGAGGTCCGTGAGTTCAACCGTGACGGACACCAAGCCCACTCTGATGCTGCTGGACGGCAACTCACTCGCGTTCCGGGCGTTCTACGCGCTGCCCGCCGAGAACTTCAAGACCCAAGGCGGGCTGACCACCAACGCGGTGTACGGATTCACCGCCATGCTGATCAACCTGCTGCGCGACGAAGCGCCCAGCCATGTGGCCGCCGCGTTCGACGTGTCGCGCCAGACCTTCCGCAAGGAGAAGTACCCGGAGTACAAGGAAGGACGTTCGGCCACGCCGGACGAGTTCCGCGGCCAGATCGACATCACCAAAGAGGTGCTGAACGCGCTCGGCATCACGGTGCTGGCCGAGGAGGGCTTCGAGGCCGACGACATCATCGCCACCCTCGCCACTCAGGCCCAAGACGCCGGCTACCGGGTGCTGGTGGTCACCGGCGACCGCGACTCGCTGCAATTGGTCAGCGACGACGTCACGGTGCTGTATCCGATCAAGGGTGTCAGCGAGCTGACCCGGTTCACCCCCGAAGCCGTCCAGGCGAAGTACGGGCTGACCCCCACTCAGTACCCCGACTTCGCCGCGCTGCGCGGCGATCCGAGTGACAACCTGCCCGGCATCCCCGGGGTGGGGGAGAAGACGGCCACCAAATGGATCGTCGAGCACGGGTCGCTGCAGACGCTCGTCGACAACGTCGACCAGGTCAAAGGCAAGGTCGGAGATGCCTTGCGCGCCAACCTGTCCCACGTGATCCTCAACCGTGAGTTGACCGAGCTGGTCAAGAATGTGCCATTGGCACAGACACCGGACACCTTGCGGATGCTGCCGTGGGACCGCGACCACATCCACCGGCTGTTCGACGATCTGGAATTCCGGGTGCTGCGCGACCGGCTGTTCGACACGCTGAGCTCCGCCGATCCGGAGGTCGACGTGGGCTTCGAGGTGCGCGGCGGCGCGCTGATCCCGGGCGAGCTGGCGGCCTGGTTGTCCGAACACAGCAGCGGTCGCCGATTCGGGCTGGCCGTGGTGGGTACCCACAAGGCCTTCGACTCCGACGCCACCGCGCTGGCCATCGCCTCGGCCGACGGGGAGGGCTGCTACCTGGACACCGCCACCCTGACTCCCGAGGACGAAGCGGCGCTGGCCTCCTGGCTGGCCGACCCCGGCCCGCCCAAGGCGGTACATGAGGCGAAGCTGGCCATGCACGACCTGGCCGGCCGGGGGTGGACGTTGCGCGGCGTCACCTCCGACACCGCCCTGGCGGCGTACCTGGTGCGGCCCGGCCAGCGCAGCTTCGCCCTCGACGATCTGTCGCTGCGCTACCTCAAGCGCGAATTGCGCGCCGAAGATACCGGGCAACAACAGCTTTCGCTGCTCGACGACAATGACGGGGTCGACGAGCAAGCGGTGCAGACGCTGCTGTTGCGCGCGTCCGCGGTCGGTGATCTGGCCGATGCGCTGGATGAAGAGCTGGCCCGCATCGACTCGTCGTCCCTGCTGGACCGGATGGAACTGCCGGTGCAGCGGGTGCTGGCCGAGTTGGAGGCCACCGGCATCGCCGTGGACATCGCCCATCTGCAGGAGCTGCAGAGCGAGTTCGGCGATCAGATCCGCGACGCCGCCGAGGCCTCCTACGGGGTCATCGGCAAGCAGATCAATCTCGGTTCGCCCAAGCAGTTGCAGGTCGTGCTGTTCGACGAGCTGGAGATGCCCAAGACCAAGAAGACCAAGACCGGCTACACCACCGATGCGGACGCCCTACAGAGCCTTTTCGACAAGACCGGGCATCCGTTCCTGCAGCACCTGCTGGCCCACCGGGACGCCACCCGACTGAAGGTCACCGTCGACGGCCTGCTCAACTCGGTGGCCTCCGACGGTCGTATTCACACCACCTTCAACCAGACCATCGCGGCGACCGGCCGGCTGTCGTCGACCGAGCCGAACCTGCAGAACATCCCGATCCGCACCGAAGCCGGCCGGCGTATCCGCGACGGATTCGTCGTCGGTGCCGGCTTCACCGACCTGATGACAGCCGACTACAGCCAGATCGAGATGCGCATCATGGCGCACCTGTCCAGGGACGCGGGACTCATCGAAGCGTTCAACACCGGCGAAGACCTGCACTCGTTCGTTGCGTCGCGGGCTTTCGACGTGCCGATCGACGAGGTCAATCCCGAGCTGCGGCGCCGGGTCAAGGCGATGTCCTACGGACTGGCCTACGGCCTGAGCGCCTACGGTCTGTCAGCCCAGCTGAAGATCAGCACCGAAGAGGCCAAGACGCAGATGGAGCAGTACTTCGACAGGTTCGGCGGAATCCGCGACTACCTGCGCGATGTCGTCGATCAGGCCCGCAAAGACGGCTACACCTCGACGGTGCTGGGCCGGCGCCGGTATCTGCCCGAACTGGACAGCAGTAACCGCAACGTCCGCGAGGCCGCCGAACGCGCCGCGCTGAACGCACCGATCCAGGGCAGCGCCGCCGACATCATCAAGGTCGCGATGATCAACGTCGACGAGGCGATCAAAACCGCCGGCCTGAAATCCCGGATGCTGCTGCAGGTGCACGACGAACTGCTGTTCGAGGTCGCCGACGGGGAGCGCGAGACGCTGGAGGCGCTGGTCCGCGAACACATGGGCGGCGCCTACCCGCTGGATGTGCCATTGGAGGTCTCGGTGGGTTACGGACGCAGCTGGGACGCCGCGGCGCATTAGTCAGTGCACGCGGTAGTTGGTCAGCCAGCCCAGTGCCGGCGTGGAGGCGCGGGCGGCGTGCACCCAGTAGGCCTCCTCGTCGAGCAGCGCGTTCACCCTGGCGTCGCCGAATCCACGGTCGATCCGGTCCCGGACGAAGGCCAGCTCGACCACCTGTGCGGCGAAGTCCCGGACGGCTTTGCCGTCCTTCTTGCCGCTGTGCCGGGTGACCTCGGCGATCGCCAGTTTGCGGGTGCGCAGCGACCCCAGCCAGCTGGCCTCGTTCGCGGTGATCAGCCTGGCGGCCACCATGCCGGGCAGCTTCTCGGCGACGACCCGCTGCTCCCGACGCCGGCTGTGTACGGCCAGCACGATGGCCAGCGCGAAGATGGGCACCATCCACAGCAGGTACACCGCGAAGTACGTCTCGATGCCCAGCAACGACGACCCGTTCCACAGCATGTGCATCACGACCGCGGCCGCATACCCGAGGCCGACACAGGCCACCTTGGCGATCGTGGTGCGTTGTTTGAGCGCGAAGTACACCCCGATCCCGGTGAACGTGGTGAACAGCGAATGCGCGAACGGCGCCATCACCAGGCGCAGCGCCGCGGTCAGCAGCGAGCCGGCCACCGATTCACCGTTGGCGATGTAGAGGATGTCTTCCAGCCAGGCGAAACCCGCGCCGACCAGGCCCGCGTACACCAGGCAGTCGGTCAGCGAGTTCAGTTCGTTGCGCCGCCGCCCCGTCATCATGACCAGCAGGAACAGGCCCTTGGCAGCCTCTTCGATGAGCGGTGCGCGGATGGCGGTGGATTCGAAACCCTCCGGCAGGCCGGCGACCGGGGCGAACGCCGAGTCGAACCACAGCTCGAAGATCAGCGACACCACGATGGCCAGCGAGGCACCCCAGACGAATGCCAGATGCAGCAGCCGCGGCGGCTCGGGTTCCCAGCGGTCCAGCCACAGATAACTCAGCACCACCACGGTGATGGCCACCGTGGACAACACGAACCCGATGGTGGTGCCGACCGGATTGGTCAGCGTCAGCACGATGATCAGCAGTCCGGTCACCGTGCCCAGGGCGATGAGCACGGCCAACGGTGCGCCGACCTTGCGGACCCGCCGGGGCCACGGCGGAATGGGAGGGCGGGGCGGCTGCGCGACAGGGTGCACGACAGCAGGGTAGCCGGGTTTGGCCTGCGTGCGCCCGGTGCAGTAGTCTTTGGAAGTACCTGTGCGTCTGGTCGGTTCTACGGACACCGCGGGTGCGAAAAATTATCTGAACTGTCCCTACGATTCAACCTGTCCGGAGCAACCCAACAATATGCCAAGTCCCACCGTGACCTCGCCGCAAGTAGCCATCAACGATATTGGCTCGGCTGAGGATTTTCTCGCCGCTATCGACAAGACGATCAAGTACTTCAACGATGGCGACATCGTCGAGGGGACCATTGTCAAGGTTGACCGCGACGAAGTCTTGCTCGACATCGGGTACAAGACCGAAGGTGTCATTCCTTCCCGCGAACTTTCCATCAAGCACGACGTCGACCCCAATGAGGTTGTGTCCGTCGGCGATGAGGTCGAAGCCCTCGTTCTCACCAAGGAGGACAAAGAAGGCCGGCTGATCCTGTCCAAGAAGCGGGCTCAGTACGAGCGCGCCTGGGGCACCATCGAGGAACTCAAGGAAAAGGACGAGGCCGTCAAGGGCACCGTCATCGAGGTCGTCAAGGGCGGCCTGATCCTCGACATCGGCCTGCGTGGCTTCCTGCCCGCCTCCCTGGTCGAGATGCGTCGTGTCCGCGATCTGCAGCCGTACATCGGCAAGGAGATCGAGGCCAAGATCATCGAGCTGGACAAGAACCGCAACAACGTGGTGCTCTCGCGCCGCGCTTGGCTGGAGCAGACCCAGTCCGAGGTGCGCAGCGAGTTCCTCAACCAGCTCACCAAGGGCGCCATCCGCAAGGGTGTGGTGTCCTCGATCGTCAACTTCGGCGCGTTCGTCGATCTCGGCGGTGTCGACGGCCTGGTGCACGTCTCCGAGCTGTCCTGGAAGCACATCGATCACCCGTCCGAGGTCGTCACCGTCGGCGACGAGGTCACCGTGGAGGTGCTCGACGTCGACATGGACCGCGAGCGGGTCTCGCTGTCGCTCAAGGCGACTCAGGAAGATCCGTGGCGCCACTTCGCCCGCACCCACGCCATCGGCCAGATCGTCCCGGGCAAGGTCACCAAGCTGGTGCCCTTCGGTGCGTTCGTCCGCGTCGAGGAAGGCATCGAGGGCCTGGTGCACATCTCGGAGCTGTCCGAGCGCCACGTCGAGGTCCCGGACCAGGTGGTCCAGGTCGGCGACGACGCGATGGTCAAGGTCATCGACATCGACCTGGAGCGTCGTCGTATCTCGCTGAGCCTCAAGCAGGCCAACGAGGACTACACCGAGGAGTTCGACCCGTCGAAGTACGGCATGGCCGACAGCTACGACGAGGCGGGGAACTACATCTTCCCCGAGGGCTTCGACGCCGACACCAACGAGTGGCTCGAGGGCTTCGACACTCAGCGCACCGAGTGGGAGGCCCGGTACGCCGAGGCCGAGCGCCGGCACAAGATGCACACCGCGCAGATGGAGAAGTTCGCCGCTGCCGAGGCCGAAGAGGCGGCTCGTCCGTCGACCTCCAGCAGCTCGTCTCGCCCGGAGGGTGAGTCCGCTGGTGGTTCGCTGGCCAGCGATGCCCAGCTGGCCGCGCTTCGCGAGAAGCTCGCGGGTAACGCATAACAGTTCGTCCACGTTGAACTCCCCGGCTCATTCGAGCCGGGGAGTTTTTCGTTGTGCCACATGCACATATCGCTTTTTGACAATCATTTTCAACAACTGTTTGACTCGCTGTCATGTCGACGACGATGCGAGGCCTGGCCGTGCTGTCTCTTGCCCTACTCGCGGCGGGCTGTGCCGAACCCGGTGGTGAGGCGGCAGCCACCGGCACCTCGGTGGCCACCCCCACGGCCGTCAAGCCCACCGAACAAGCCTCGCCCACACCGCGTCTGGCGCTCAGCTATGACGGCGGCGTCCTCGTCCTGGATGCCGAAACGCTGCGGCAGGTGGCCGATATCCCGGTGGACGGCTTCGTCCGGCTGAACTCCGCCGCCAACGGCAGGCATGTGCTGATATCGCAGTCCGACGGGTTCGCCGCCCTGGACATGGGCACCTGGACCGACCGGCACGGCGACCACGGACACCACTACACGTCACCACCGAAATTGACCGACATCCGTTACGGCGGCGCCGAGCCCGGGCATGTGGT
Organism: Mycobacterium sp. BMJ-28; assembly: GCF_054404835.1. Lineage (NCBI taxonomy): Bacteria > Bacillati > Actinomycetota > Actinomycetes > Mycobacteriales > Mycobacteriaceae > Mycobacterium > Mycobacterium sp. BMJ-28. The sequence goes on from NZ_CM136783.1 coordinate 2,641,944, forward strand.
CGCCCACGACGGCATGCTGACCCTGTTCAGCGACGGCACCGGCGCGGTCGACGTGGTGGACCCGGCCAAGCTGCGCGACGGTGAGCGGGCCGCACGCAACGCGACGGTGACCACGCCGCACCACGGGGTCGCTGTGGCGAGGGCCGACGGCACCACGGTGGTCAGCGTCGGTGACAGTGAGACCCGTTCCGGGGCAATCATTCTGGACGGCACCGGGCTTCCGGTGGCGACTACCGACGACTGCCCAGGGCTGCACGGCGAGGCGGCCGCGGCGGGCGGGGCGCTGACCTTCGGATGTCAGGACGGCATCCTCATCGTGGTGGGCAACGACTTCCGCAAGGTGGCCAGTCCGGACGGCTACGGTCGCATCGGCAACCAGGCGGGCAGCGACGCGTCACCGGTGGTACTCGGCGACTACAAGACCGACCCGGACGCCGACCTGGAGCGTCCGCATCGGTTCACCCTCACCGACACCGCCACCGGCGCACTGAAGGTGGTGCCGATCGAGGCCAGCTACAGCTTCCGGTCACTGGACCGCGGACCGCGCGGTGAGGCCGTGATCCTCGGCACCGACGGGCACCTGCATGTGTTCGATCCGTCGACGGCGCAGCGTACCGCGCACATCGCGGCCATCGGTCCGTGGACCGAACCCGACGCATGGCAGTCACCCATGCCCAATCTGCACATCCAGGACGGCATCGCCTACGTCACCGATCCCGTGGCGCGCCGGTTGGTGGCGGTGAACCTGGCCGACGGCAAGACCGTGGCGCAGACGCAGGTGGCGCACCAGACGGTCGAACTGACGGGCGTCGGCGGCTGAGCCGTCATCGCGCCCTGACAGACTGGTGCGGTGCTGCGGATTGGGTTGACCGGTGGGATCGGTGCGGGCAAGTCGACGGTGTCCTCGACGTTCAGTGAACTCGGCGGGATCGTGGTGGACGGGGACGTCATCTCCCGGGAGGTCGTCGAACCGGGCACCGAGGGGCTGGCCCGGCTGGTCGAGGCGTTCGGCGACGACATCCTGGCCCCCGACGGAGCGCTGAATCGGCCGGCGCTGGCGGCCGTCGCGTTCAGTGACGACGCGTTGCGTCAGACGCTCAACGGCATCGTGCATCCCCTGGTGGCGCACCGCCGATCCGAACTGATCGCCGCCGCCTCCGAAGACGCCGTGATCGTCGAGGACATCCCGCTGCTGGTGGAATCCCAGATGGCGCCGATGTTCCCGTTGGTCATCGTGGTGAACGCCGACCCTGAACTACGGGTGGCCCGCTTGATCGAGTACCGCGGCTTCACCGAGGCCGATGCGCGGGCCCGGATCGCCGCCCAGGCCACCGAGGAACAGCGCCGCGCCGTCGCCGATGTATGGCTGGACAACTCCGGATCGACGGCCGCCCTGATCGAAAAGGCAAGAGAACTCTGGCATCAGCGCATCCTGCCGTTCGCGCACAATCTGGAGGCGGGCACGCCCGCGCCCCGCGACTACGCGGTGGTGCCCTATGACCCGTCCTGGCCGGACCAGGCACGCCGCATCATCGCCAGGCTCAACACGGCGTGCGGACACCGGGCGGTGCGCATCGATCACATCGGCTCGACGGCCGTGCCGGGAATGGCCGGCAAGGATGTCATCGATATCCAGATCACCATCGCCGCACCGGAATTGGCCGACGAGCTGATCGATCCGCTGCTGGCCGCCGGCTATCCACGGGTCCCGGCGGTCACCGCTGACACCCCGCATTCCGAGGACCATGCGCTGTGGCACAAACGGTTTCACGGCTCCGCGGACCCGGGTCGGCCCACCAACGTGCACGTCCGGGTGGACGGCCGGCCCAACCAGCGGTTCGCGTTGCTGTTCGTCGACTGGCTGCGGGCCAACCCCGGGGCGCAGGCCGACTATCTGGCGGCCAAGCACGCCGCATCCAAATCCGCCGACTACGCGGTGGCCAAGGAACCGTGGTTCCTGGACAACTATCAGCGGGCGTGGCAGTGGGCCGAGGGCACCGGCTGGCGGCCCTGAGCCGCGCTACTGCACCGGGGCCGGAACGGTCTCCTGGGCGGGGATCGGCACATCCAGCGGTGCACCGCACTGCAGGGTGCCGTACAGCGGGTCGTCCTTGACCCGGAACACCCGCGGCGGGATGAACTGATCGGCCTGCGCCACGGTCTGGTCGTCCACCAGGATCTCGCAGTGCAGGTTCGACCCGTACGGCCACTGGATGGACAGCTCCATCCCGGCCAGCTTCGGATCCGACAACACCGTGTTGATCTCGAACGTCTGCCCGGGCAGCAACGTGGGTTGCTCGCTGTTGATGTTGTGGTCGTCGGCCTTGTAGGCCAGCACCGCGCCACGTGAGGTGCCGTCGGCCCTGGCCTTGTAGGTGACGTTGTGCAGCAGCTGGGCGGACGGATCCGTGACCGGTGGGGGTGGTGGTGCCGGCTCGGGGTCGGCGGCCGCGACCGCCGGGATCACGTGCCCCGCACACAGCAGTGCGGCCGAGATGGCCGCCACCACCGCGGCGCGCCTGGTAACACTCATAACGCCAGACATTACGCCCGCCAGGTCAGCGGCATATCCCGACCTGTCAGCCACCGGCCCAGGTCGTAGTCGTGACGGGCCAGCGCGTCCACCGTCGTCACCGCGGTGCGGATTGCCGCTTCCGCCGCGCCGGCGCTGAGCAGCCCGTGCTCGACCGCGGCGACCAATTCGTCGGTGTCGGTCAAGCCGACGTCGCGGCCGGTGCGCACCACCAGGTCCAGGTAGTGATCCTCGGCCGCCCAGACGTCCGGGCCGGCGGTGTACCGGCCGATATCGAGGTAGAAGTCCTGGTCGCGCTCGTATCCGGGGTTGAAGTGGAACACCGATGCCCGTAATCCCAGTGCCGGCAGCAGCCAGGACTCCAGGTAGTGGAACTGTGCGCGCCCGGGCGTGGGCCGGGCCATGTACAGGCCCCAGGGCCGCACGGTGTAGACGTCGACGTCGCGGACGATGCCTTTGGGGTCGGTGTTGGTCTGCGCCCGCAGATCGAAGACCTCGTGTTTGGGCGGGTGGACGGTCATCGCGGCCTCGGGCACGGCGCCACGTTAACCCAGCGGGAATGAACTTGTCGGGGTCCGCGCTTAACCTGGTGACCATGGCTTTCGCTACCGAACATCCCGTACTGGCGCATTCGGAGTACCGGCCTGCCGCCGACGCCGTGGATGGCATCGTGCGCACCGGCGGTGCCTTCGAGGTGGTCAGCGAATATCAGCCGGCCGGTGACCAGCCGGCCGCCATCGAGGAATTGGAACGCCGGGTCAGGGCGGGGGAGCGGGACATCGTCCTGCTCGGCGCCACTGGCACCGGTAAATCGGCCACCACCGCGTGGCTCATCGAACGCCTGCAGCGGCCCACCCTCGTGATGGCCCCGAACAAGACGCTGGCCGCGCAGCTGGCCAACGAACTGCGGGAGATGTTGCCGCACAACGCCGTCGAATATTTCGTGTCGTACTACGACTACTACCAGCCCGAAGCGTATATCGCGCAGACCGACACCTATATCGAGAAGGACAGCTCGATCAACGACGATGTCGAGCGACTGCGGCACTCGGCGACCTCCAGCCTGCTGTCGCGCCGCGACGTGGTCGTGGTCGCCTCGGTGTCCTGCATCTACGGCCTGGGCACCCCGCAGTCCTATCTGGACCGCTCGGTGGAGCTCAAGGTCGGTGACGAAGTGCCTCGCGACGGCCTGCTGAGGTTGCTGGTCGACGTGCAGTACGACCGCAACGACATCGCCTTCACCCGGGGGTCGTTCCGGGTGCGTGGCGACACCGTCGAGATCATCCCGGCCTACGAGGAACTGGCCATCCGCATCGAATTCTTCGGCGACGAAGTGGAGGCGCTGTACTACCTGCACCCGCTGACCGGTGACGTGGTGCGCCAGGTCGACTCGGTGCGCATCTTCCCGGCCACCCACTATGTGGCGGGCCCGGACCGGATGGCGGTTGCCATTTCCAGCATCGAGGCCGAACTCGAGAGCCGGCTGGCCGAACTGGAGGGCCAGGGCAAGCTTCTGGAGGCCCAGCGACTGCGGATGCGCACCAACTACGACCTGGAGATGATGAAGCAGGTCGGGTTCTGCTCCGGCATCGAGAACTACTCCCGGCACATCGACGGCCGCGGTGCGGGAACGGCGCCGGCCACCCTGATCGACTACTTCCCCGAGGACTTCCTGCTCGTCATCGACGAATCACACGTCACGGTGCCGCAGATCGGCGGCATGTACGAGGGCGACATGTCGCGTAAGCGCAACCTGGTGGACTTCGGGTTCCGGCTGCCCTCCGCCGTGGACAACCGCCCGCTGACCTGGGAGGAGTTCGCCGAACGCATCGGCCAGACGGTGTACCTGTCGGCGACGCCGGGCAACTACGAGATGGCCCAAGCCGGTGGCGAGTTCGTCGAGCAGGTGATCCGCCCGACCGGCCTGGTCGACCCGCAGGTGCACGTCAAGCCCACCAAGGGCCAGATCGACGACCTGATCGGCGAGATCCGCACTCGCACCGAACGTGACGAGCGGGTGCTGGTCACCACGCTGACCAAGAAGATGGCCGAGGACCTCACCGACTATCTGTTGGAGATGGGTATCCGGGTGCGGTACCTGCACTCCGAGGTGGACACCTTGCGCCGGGTCGAACTGCTGCGACAGCTGCGTCTCGGCGAGTACGACGTGCTGATCGGCATCAACCTGCTCCGCGAGGGTCTGGACCTACCCGAGGTGTCGCTGGTGGCCATCCTCGATGCCGACAAGGAAGGCTTCCTGCGGTCCCCGCGCAGCCTGATCCAGACCATCGGCCGTGCGGCACGCAACGTGTCCGGCGAGGTGCACATGTACGCCGACAAGATCACCGACTCCATGAAGCAGGCCATCGAGGAGACCGAGCGGCGCCGGGCCAAGCAGATCGCCTACAACGAGGCCCACGGGATCGATCCGCAACCGCTGCGCAAGAAGATCGCCGACATCCTCGACCAGGTGTACCGCGAAGCCGATGACACCGAGTCGGTGCAGGTCGGCGGATCCGGCCGGAATGCCTCGCGCGGGCGCCGCGCACAGGGCGAACCCGGGCGGGCGGTCAGCGCGGGCATCGTCGAGGGTCGCGACACCGCGAACATGCCGCGGGCCGAGCTGGCCGATCTGATCAAGGATCTCACCGAGCAGATGATGACCGCGGCGCGCGACCTGCAGTTCGAGTTGGCCGCCCGCATCCGCGACGAGATCCAGGATTTGAAGAAGGAATTGCGCGGAATGGATGCGGCCGGGCTGAAATGAGCCTCCCTTGACCTCAACCGCGGTTGAGCACTTAGCGTCACCGCCGTGACCGAGACCCGCGCCGAACCCGTGACCGCAGGCAGCTGGCGTGAGCTGCTGGGCCCGAGAAACCTTGGTGCGTCGACGGTTCTGGCCGGCGGTGTGGCGCTGTACGCGACCAACGAGTTCCTCACCATCAGCCTGCTGCCCAGCGCGGTCGCCGAGATCGGCGGCCACCGGTTCTACGCCTGGGTGACGACGGTGTACCTGGTGGCCTCGGTGATCGCGGCGACCACCGTCGGTGCGGTGCTGAGCAGGCTCGGGCCGCGCTGGTCCTACCTGGTCGGGCTGGCGGTGTTCGGGGCGGGCAGCCTGCTGTGTGCGGTCGCACCCACCATGGAGTTCCTGCTGGTGGGCCGTACCGTGCAGGGCGCGGCCGGCGGCCTGCTGGCGGGCCTGGGTTACGCCGTCATCAATTCGGCTCTGCCGCAATCGTTGTGGGTGCGCGCATCGGCACTCGTGTCGGCGATGTGGGGTGTGGGTACGTTGCTCGGTCCGGCCGGCGGCGGGCTGTTCGCCCAGTTCAGTTCGTGGCGTTGGGCTTTCGGTGTCCTGGTGATACTCACCGCGGCGATGGCAGTGCTGGTGCCGCTGGCGCTGCCCGGGCGTGCCGCTGCGGGCCGGACCGGTGAGCCTGCCGCGTTGCGAATCCCGCTGTGGTCGCTGCTGCTGCTCGGTGCGGCCGCGCTGGCTATCAGCGTGGCCGGCATCCCGCAGAATGCCGGCCTCACGGCGCTGCTGCTGGCCGGTGGACTGGGGCTGGTCCTGGCGTTCGTCGTGGTCGATCGCCGGATGGCCGGGGCGAGCACGGCACGCGCGTCCGTGTTGCCGCCCACGGCCTTCCGGCCCGGCCCGCTGAAGTGGATCTATCTGACTCTCGGACTCTTGATGGCGGCGACCATGGTGGACATGTACGTGCCGCTGTTCGGGCAGCGGCTGGCTCACCTCGAACCGTTGATGGCCGGGTTCCTCGGCGTCACCCTGGCCGTCGGATGGACGACGGGCGAGATAGTCAGTGCCTCGGTGGACCGGCGGCGGTTGGTCACCCGGATCGTCACGGTGGCTCCGCTGGTGATGGCGATCGGGCTCGGCGCCGCGGCGCTGAGTATGCGGGCCGATGCGCCCGTCGGGGTGATCATCGGCTGGGCGGCGGCGCTGGTGGTCACCGGCACCGGCATCGGGATGGCCTGGCCGCATCTGTCGGCGTGGGCGATGGGCTGCGTCGACGACCCGGCCGAAGGGGCGACGGCGGCCGCGGCGATCAACACGGTGCAGCTGATCTGCGGAGCGTTCGGTGCCGGCCTGGCCGGCGTCATCGTCAACGCCAACCAGCAGGACGACGCCACGGCCGCGCGCTGGACGTTCGGAGTGTTCGCCGTGCTGGCGGCGTTGACCGCGGTGGCGTCCTACCGGGCCACCAGACCCTCACCTCAGTCGGGATCCTCGTCCAGCTGACGGATCGAGGTGACCCCGCCGATCCCGGCGAGCAACATCGGCGCCTGCATGACGCCGTTCCCGGCCAGGGTCAGGACCACCCCGGCCAGGTGGGCGGGTGCGTCCAGCGGCTTCCCGCCGGGGTCGGCGGCCAGCTCCGTGAGCTGCCACTGGCGCCGGTCGCAGGCCGCCAGCAGTTGCGTCATCACCCCGCGACCCTCCTCGTAGGTGATGTGCACGCGCACCGTTCCGGCCAGCCGGGCGGCCAGCCGGCGCGCCAGCGGCATGAACCCGACGATGATCAGGAAGTGGATGACGGTCACCGTGACGGCCAGCAGCAGCAGCCCGGCACCCGCGGCCATGCCGATGGCGGCAGACTCCCAGACCGCCGCGGCGGTGGTCAGACCGTGCACCGCCCCGCGTCGGGTGATGATGATGCCCGCGCCGAGAAACCCGATGCCCGAGACGATCTGGGCCGCGACGCGGGAAGGGTCGACCATCACGGTCCCGGCGACCAGCACATCGGTGAAGCCGTACTTGCTGATCAACATGATCAGGGCCGCGGCGGTGCCGACGATGGTCTGGGTGCGCAGGCCGGCGGCCTTGCCCTGGATCTCCCGCTCCAGACCGATCAGGGCGGTCAGGCCGAATGCCGCGAACAATTCGACGATTTGGCGGGTGCCCTGGCCGGGGCCGCCGAACAGTGGGGGATCGGCCAGCCACTCAATCATGCGAACAACCTAGACCGCCCCCGGTTCGCCGCGATGAATTTCCGCGGCGCGGCCAGTCGATATCCGAAGACGACCCGAAGGAGGGCAGGCCAGATGTCAGTGAGCACTGTGTACCCCGATGTGGTGTCCGGCGAGCAGTGGCTCGCGGCCCGCAAGAAACTGCTGGCGCGGGAGCGAGAGGTCACCCATCTGCGGGACGCCGTCAACGCCGAACGCCGGCGGCTACCGATGGTGAAGGTGGACAAGGACTATCGCTTCGACGGACCGGGCGGTGAAGTGGGGCTCATCGATCTGTTCGAGGGCCGCCAGCAGCTCTACATCCACCACTTCATGTGGATCGACGACATCGACCAGGGTTGCCCGAGCTGCACCGCGGCCGCCGATCTGACGTTCACCGAATCGGATCGAGCGCTGCTGACCGCCAAGGGGGTGACATTCGCCTGCGTGTCGCGCGCGCCCTACGCGAGCATCGCCCGGTATCGCGACGCGCACGGCTGGACCTTCCCGTGGTATTCCTCGCGCGACGGCGATTTCACCTACGACCTTGGCGTCACCCTCGACCCGGAACGTGCTGCGGTGCAGTACAACTACAAGTCCTTGGACGAGTTGCGCGCCGACGGCTGGTCGGACCGCGACCTGCGGGGTGACTGGCCGGGCGCCAGCGTGTTCCTGCGCCGCGAGGACGAGGTGTTCCACACCTACTCGACCTATGCGCGCGGGCTGGACCATGCGGCCGTCGGGTATCCGTTCCTGGATCTGACGCCGTTCGGCCGGCAGGAACCCTGGGAGGACTCCCCGCCGGGGTGGCCACAGCACGGACTGGCCGCGGGCATGCCGCACGAATAGCGATCACCGCGAGCGCAACGGTTGGCACAGGTCAGCGGCGGTGGCATTGTTCTACGCGCTGCGGGTGTGGCTGAGTGGCTAGGCACCGGCCTGCAAAGCCGTTTACACGGGTTCGAATCCCGTCACTCGCTCCAGCAAAGCCGTCCCGTCCCGTCGCGGGCGGCCGAGCGCCGTCAACTCTCCAACCGGGACTCCTCCAGGTCCAGGTCACGCAAGATCCGGTTGAGCATTTCGTTGGACAACCGGCCTTCGCGCCGCATGTTCAGCAGGGCTTGGCGCTGGGCCTGCAGCACCAACCGGATCATCTGTTGATAGGCGCCGGAACGATCTTCGTAACCGTCGTCTTCGATTTTCCCGAGGCGAGCCGCGAAGCGCCGCGACCGGTACTCATACAGCGCACGCATGCGTTGCACGGTGTCCTCTCGGGCCCAGTCCTCACTGGCCAGCACATCGATCTGGGCGATCGCCGCCTTGGCAGCCACCAGTCGCGCCTTAAACTCCTCCTCGGCGTCGGACGCCTCATCGACCGGCCGAAGCCGGTGAATGAGCGCGGGCAAGGTCAATCCCTGCACCACCAGGGTCGAGAAGATCACGGCGAAGGTGAGAAACAGGATCAGGTCGCGATGGGGGAACGAGCCGGCGTCGGTGCTCAACGGGAGCGCCAGGGCCACGGCAAGTGAGATCGCGCCGCGCATCCCGCTCCAGGCCGTGATCAGCTGCCAGGATCCGGAATTCCGGCCCGGACCCGGTGGCGGACGCCGAGCCGCCGCCCGGATCAGAGGTGGGACGGCGCAGAACCACGCCATCCGCACGGCCACCACGGTGCCGGCCGCGGCGAGTGCGTACAGGGCCAGCGCCCCAAGTGGGTAGTCGTGCAGTCCGTTGATGATGCTGCGTAGCTGAAGGCCGGTGAGCGCGAACAGGATTGCGTTGATCAGGAAATCGACGATGTCCCAGACGAAGTAGCCCTGCAGCCGCGGGCGCGCGTCGAGCACTTCTGGGCTGCGGATGGCCATGAAAATCCCCGCCGTGACGGTCGCCAGGACGCCGGACGCTCCCACCGCCTGCGCGGGGAGGAAGGCGGCGTATCCGGTGAGCAGCGAGATCGTCACGCTGATCTGGACGTCGGTGATCCGTTCGCGGATCCACGCCGACATCCAGCCGGTGGCGATTCCGATGGCGACCCCGCCCAGCACGCCCAGAAAGAACTTCAGGCCTGCGTCGAACAAGGCGAAACCGCCCGCGACCGTCGCCGCCACGGCTACGCGGTACGCGACCAGCGCGGTGGCGTCGTTGAACAGTCCTTCACCCTCGATGTCGCTGACGAGTCGGCGCGGCACGTCGAGCCGGTGCATGATGGCCGTCGCCGCCACCGGATCGGTCGGTGACACGATCGCGCCCAGAACAAACGCGGTATGCCAGGCCATGCCGGGGATCACCAAGTGCGCGGCGCACGCCACCGCCGACATCGTCACCAGGACCAGAACCACCGAGTTCATCGTCAAGCCGCGCAGGTTGCTGCGGAAATCGCCGAAGTTGGCGTAGATCGCAGATTTGTACAGCAGCGGCGGCAGGAACAACGCCAGCACCAGTTCGGGCTCGAGCCGTATCTCCGGCAGGCCGGGGATGAACCCGAAGGCCGCGCCGCCCAGGACCAGCATGATCGGATACGGCACAGACAGTCGGCAGGCCAACGCCCCGAGCACGGCCACGGCCGCGAGCAGTCCGGTGACCACGACTTCGAGATGGTTCACTCGGACACCTTGGGCGCAACCCACCGGCCTGTCAACGCGAGTTGTGGCGGCGGCGAACTACCCGCGCGTCGGTGTCAGATGCAGGGTCGGAAGAAGGCGAACTTGACCGGCAGGCAGTTCTGGAACAACTTGGGCATGCCGATCTTGGGCAAGCCGACCTTGGGGAGACCGGGAGACGGCAGCGCTTGGGCGACATTGGCAGCGGACGCCAGGTTGCCTCCGACAGGGAACACGGGCCCGCTCACGCCCAACGCCCGCCCGGCGAAGTACAGGGCACCGGCCGCGTCGTTGATTCCACCGGTGATGCTGGTGGGGATGTCGATCGCGGAGTTCACGATGCTGTTGACATCGTTGAGGGTCCCCGGGATCCGGCGCACGTTGTCCAGTGTCTGGTAGGAGTTGCTCCACTCCTGCGGGGTCACATGGGCGATCGCGGGCGCCTCGGCCTTGCGCAGTGCCTCGACCAGGGCGTTCCGGCAGGCACCGGTGTCGGCGTCGCGGACCTGGCCGTTCTTGCAGGTCACCGGGGCGCAGTTGCCGTTGAAATCGGTCTGGCCGGCGCCACAGGACGCCGAACTGGGCGCCGCGGTCAGCACCGAAACGGCAGCCAGCGGAGTGAAGACGGCCAGCGCGGCCGCCGCGTAGCGGCGTTTGGAGTTCTGCACGGCCCGTCCTCGAGTCCCACGTAGCGAATGATTCCTCCAGAGTCTAGCCGAGCTACCGTTCTGTTACCCACTCTCTGTGGCCGAACGGCGGGCATTCGTCGGTTAGCTGGCAAATCAACAGGACGGCGGCATCGGCTGGTAGGTCCCGGTGTAACCCTTCACACCCAGGAGTTCAGTGGTGGCCCGCCACAGCCGTTGCCGGCTGGGGCGGTCATCGGCCGGTGCCGTGGGCGCGACGAGACGGGCGGTCCTCCCGGAGTAGTAGCCACCCGACCGGACGTTCGGATCGGTGGCGACATGCACGATCAGGTTCGCGCCGTTGTGCGGATCGCCGATCCCGAGGCCGCGCAGCAGGCGTTCCAGCGGTGCGGCGAAGCGCAATTCGCGGCCGAGACCGGTGGTGTTGAAACCGGGGTTGAGGCATACCGCGCTGACGTCCGTGTCGCCGAGCCGTTCGGCCAGTTCGAGGGTGAACATGATGTCGAGCAGCTTGGTCTTGCCGTACGTCGGTGAGGACTGCAGCGCGTTGAAGGGCCCGGTGTCGGTGAGATCGCCGGGGATCTTGAGGGTGCCGTGCCGGCGGGACGCTTCGGAGGCGACGGTAACCACACGCGCGTTGCCGGCGCGCCGTAGGGCGGGCAGCAATGTCCCGGTGAACAGCCAGGGTGCGAGGTAGTTGACGGTCATCATTTCGGGCAGCCCGTCGACGGTGACGCGTTGGCTCATGGTGTGTACGCCGGCGTTGTTGATCAGTACATCGACTTCGGGAAAGCGTTCGTTGATTTCTTCGGCGGCGCGCGCGGTGCCGGCCAGATCTGTGAAGTCGGCGTCGACGATGTCGATGAGGGCCGCTGGTGCCGCTCGGCGAATCCGGGCGATGGTCTGTTCGGCGCGTTCTCGGCTCCTGGCGGTGAGCACCAGGTGCGCACCGCGGCGCGCGAGGTCGATGGCGGCCAGCTGCCCGATACCGCTTGTGGCGCCGGTGATTACGATCACCGGTGAGTCTGCCGGACGCCACGATTTCTCATCCGTCCGCAATGTCGAACTCCGTTTCTCTCCTATGAACGGGCAACCTCACAAGGTCATACCAAGTCCAATAGTAGACTCAGTCTATGATTGTGCCGTGGTCGCGTCCGGGCCCCGCGGAACCGATGGGATTGCGGGAACGCAAGAAGCTGCAAACCTGGCGCGACATCCGTTCCGCCGCCGGCCGCCTGCTGGAAGCGCATGACTTCGCCGAGGTCAGCATCGACATGATCGCCGCCGAGGCGAATGTCTCGCGGGCCACCTTTTTCAACTACTTCACCTCCAAGGACGCGGTGGTCTTCGACGCGGATCCCGAGGAGCTCGCGGCGTATCAGTCATTGCTCGACGAACGACCAGACGACGAACCGGTCTGGACATCGTTACAGCGAATCCTGGTGGCCACGGTCGACTCGGTCGGTGAGCAGACCGTCGTCCAACGGCATGTCCTGCAACGCAATCCGGCGCTGACGAGCGGCGGGCGCAGTTTCGGTGACCAGTTCCGGCACACCTTGACCGCATGGGCGATCCAGCGTGCCATCTCCGCTGGCAGCACGGAGTTTCAGGCCGCCGTGGTGGTCGCGGCAGCCGACGCCGCCGCGACCACCGCGTACCGATACTGGGACCCCGCCGACGGCGCTCAAGCGCTGCGCGACCTTCTGGCCGCAGCATTCGACACCGTGGGCGCGAACTTCAACGGCTGAGTGTGCCGTGCCGTTGGGCATCATGGTGCTCATGGCGAGGCTGGTGCTCTGGTGCGTAGTGGTCGCGACCACCGTGTTCACCGGGGTGACGACGACCGATGCAGGCGTGTGGATCGCGAACCTGCTCACGTTGGTGCTCTTCTGGATCCTGTCCTGGCGGTTCTTCGCGCCGTCGCTCACGGTTGCCCCGTCGCCGATGTCGGCACTGGTCGCAATCGGCGCAATCGCGGTCGCCTTCCGCGGCGGCTGGGTGGACGGCGCCATCTCCGATGGGTTCACCGATCCACGCGCCTGGATAGCCCTGGTGCTGGCGGTGGCGGCCGGCGCCGCGGCCCTCGCAGACCCGTTCACCGGCATCGCCACTCCGATGACCGGTGAATTGATCTTCCCGATGCGTGACGGGCGTTGGCGCGTGGTCCAAGGTCAGGGACGCATCTTCAACCACCACTGGCCGTCGCCTGAGCAGCGCGAGGCGTTCGATCTGGTGCGGATCTCCCGAACCGGACGAACGCGGCGCGGCATCCGCGGCCGCGGCAACAACGAGTTCTATGCATTCGGGACGGTGATCGTCGCACCGTGCTCGGGCTCGGTGATTCGCACCCACGACGGAATGCCTGACGACGGCCAGGGTGCCTCACAACCGGCGGGCAATCACGTGGTCATCGACAACGGGCACGAACACGTCCTGCTGGCTCATATGCGGTCCGGAACGGTGGCGGTGTCGACCGGTGATCAGGTGTGCGCGGGCGAACCCATCGGCGCGGTGGGCAATTCGGGTAATTCCAGCGAGCCGCACCTGCACCTCGAGGCTTCCCGGGACGGCCGGCCGTTGCGCCTGCGGTTCAGCGATGTCGGCGGCAGATTCGGGAAGGGACGCGTCATCGCCGCACCGAAGCGCTATCGGCCGGGGCCGCTGTAAATGTCGAAACCGAAACCGGCGAGTGGCTCCAGGGCGGGGGAGACGGCAAAACCCTCGGAACCAGGAGTCGCCTCGTCGGCCCGCGTGGCGATCACCACCAGGCTCCCTCGGTACGCGCCAAAGGAATACCAGCGGAACATATTCCGTGCCAAGCCGGCGATGGGAGTCAGCCACAGCGGTCACCAGTCCCGTGACCTCACCTGATGGTGCCCTAAGGTGCTGCGCATCGCCCCCTCCGCATCGGAGATCAACGGCCCGCACGTCCCCACTCAACAAGAGAAACACAGCGGTTATGCGGCAAGATCTGTAGGCGTGTCCGCTGGATCATCCTGGCTCGCCAAGCTTTCGGTCCTGGTGGTGACTATGATCCTGCTTGTCAGTTGCGGCACCGAAGACGGGCAACCTGGAACTGCCGAACCTGGGCAGGCCGAGCGACAGCGTGCCGAAGAATGCGGAGTTTCCGATCCGGTGCTCGCGCAACTCGCCAAGGCGCGCGGCATCACCATCGGCACCGCGTACCGGAGCACTTTCGCCGAGAACGACCGGTGTTACCGCGACGTCGCGCTGGCCGAATTCGACTCGCTGACAACCGAGATCGGCACCATGATGAACACGGTGGAACCCGCACCGGGTGTGTTCGATTTTCGCGAAGCCGATGCGGTGGCCGATCTCGCCGCCCGGCACCACAAGGACTTCCAGGTGCACGCCCTGGTGTGGGACCCGCTGGACCAACAACAGTGGAACATCGTGCCGCCGGCCATCCGCGCACTGCCACCGGCCGCCCGTCATCAACTCATGGTCGACACGGTCACCACCATCATGAAGCGCTACGCCGGGAGGGCGAGCGCGGCCACCGTGGTCAACGAGGCCTTCGACCAAATGGGGCACCTGCAACCGAACACGTGGTGGGAAACCACGCACAGCGACCAGTACATCTTCGACGCCTTCCGCGCGGCCCGGTTGGCCGCCCCCACCGCCACGCTCTACTACAACGATCACACCTCAGAAACCAACAGCGACAAGTCCAACGCCGTCTACGACCTGGTGAAACGCCTGCACGACACGAAAGTGACCGTCACCGTCAACGGCGAGGCGACCGAGAAGCCACTGCTGGATGGCGTCGGGTTCCAAGGCCACATGCTGGGCGGACGAGACCAGCAGCCCAACATCTCCGACATCGAAACCAACGTGCAGCGCTTCGCCGACCTGGGCGTGGCAGTCCGGTTCACCGAACTCGATGTCCGCATCCCGGTGCTTGACGGCGTCGCTTCCGTCGCCGACCTCGACCGACAACGGTTGGTGTACAACATGATCACCCAGGTGTGTCTCAACCAGGTCAAATGCACCGGACTGACGCTCTGGGGTTTCACCGACAAACGATCCTGGATCACCGACTATCCGGAGAGCTTCACCGGGTACGGGGCAGCGACTCCGTTGACGGCCGACTATCGCCGCAAACCCGCGTGGACGGGAATCGCCGACGCCTTGAAATAGCCCAACGGGGGTTTGCCGGTGGGGTAAATGGGCAAACGAATCTCCCATGCCACGCCGAGGCGTTCGTTGCGCCGATTGGTGCCGCAGAAACGTCGGGTGGGCTCGGAACACGACCGGAAGGACGGCTATGAGCGGTACCCGACAAACGGTGCACGCGTTGCGATCGCGCGAGCAAGTGCGATTTCGCCGGGAGGGCGTTCAGTTGTGTGTCGAGCATGCCCCACCGGTGATGTGGTTCGCGCGCCACGTCTTGACGCACAGCCGCACAGATCCGGACGTCGGGCCGGACTGACGCTCGCGCTGGCGATCACCGACCCCGCCTCGAGCCGGCTGCGCACCCGCGCCTTACAGCTGGGCCTGCTGACCGACACCTTGGATGTCGTCGCCGCGGTCCGCGGCATCCGCGCACGTACGCTGTCGCCGACCGGGGCGATCCTCGCCGGCGGCGGCGCCGCCCTGTTCGCCGGGCTCGGCCTCGCGGCGCTGAACGGGCAGAAAGGCCCTGAGGCCCAAGGGGTCTAGTCGCGCGTCGCCGGCCGGTCGATCTGTTCCCGCAGGATGTCGCCATGACCCGCGTGCCTGGCGAACTCCTCGATCATGGACAGCAGGGTCCATCGCATGCTGACCCTGCCCTCGCGCGGACTGACCAACGTCTCGTCGAGGCCGAACCGGGACGCGATGTCGCGCGATCGCCGACTGGCGCGCTCGAACTCGGTGATCACGTCGGTGAGCGACTCGTCGTCGCCGACTGCGAAGGTGCCTTCGTCGCGCTCGGAGTATCCATCGCAGTCGGATGCCGGCAGGCCGGCCCAAAAGCGTTGGAACCAAATCCGTTCCGCGGCAGCGGCATGTTTGATCAGCGAGATCGGCGTGGTCAGCGACGGCACCAGGCTGCGGCGGGCGTCGGAATCCGAGAGGCCGCGCACCGTCTCGATGAGCGCTTCGCGGTTGTGGTCGAGCGTGCTCTCGAGCATCGCTCGCTCGGTGCCGACGGTGATTCGGTTGGCAGTCATGATCTTTCAGGCTCCATGTGGTGAGGTGCGTAACAGATGCGGCATCGCCGCGCTGGTCTCAAGAAGGGGATGCTGCGGTGTCTGGGACAACTCTGATGGCGGAAACGCTCGCCGCGTGTATGGCGGTTTCGAGTGGTCGCGGCCCGGACCGTCAGAAGGCCGGGTGTCTGGTCAGTATGGCGCATCGGTCGATCTCGGACCACTGCGCGCTTTCATTGCACGCAGTGACATCCGATCTCCCGGCGCCCGACGTGTGCCGGGGACTGTGCACGCTATTGTTCGAAGTCAATCGAAGACAGGGGAAAGCCAGTGACGGAACCAGAGCAGCAGCTGACATTCGGGCAGAAGCTCAAGCTGGGCGGGCAAGCCGCGAAGGCGTTCGCGCGCAACCCGAAGGCGCTGGTCGCGCTGGTGAAGTACAAGCTCGCCGAGCGGAAGTCGGCCAAAGAGGCACGCTGAGCCCTACCGGCGCAGCAGTTGGCGGATCAACTCGTCGAGGTATTCCGCGTCGGTGGTGACAGGTTGGCCGATGACGAAGCTGGTCATGATGCCGCTGATGAAGGTCAGCACGACCACGGCACGTTCTCCGATGTCCGCATCCGGGATGGTGGGGTCGTCGTACCAGCGGGTGATGACCTCGCGCGCGAGGCTGAAGAAATGGACGCCATAGGCCGACATGGTGACGTTCAGGTCAGGATCCTGACGGGCGTGCAAGATCAGTTCGAAGCGGGCCCGGGTGCGGGTGAGGTAAGGCTCGGTACCCGACAGCATCACCAGGCGCGCCAATCCCAGGGTGCCGCTGTACCGGCGCTCGAATCGGTCGCTGCGCTCATCCATCATCGACAGATCGGCCAGGTCGAGTTCGATCACGCGTTCGGCGACGCCCTGTAGCAGCGATTTGCGCGTGCGGAAGTAGTAGGACGTGGTGCCCGCCGGAAGTCCGGCGTGCTTGTCGACCCGCGGATGGGTGAGGCCGCGGGAGCCTCCGGTGCCCAGCAACTCGATCGCGGCGTCGGTGAGATCGGTGCGACGCTTGGCCGGGTTGTATTTGCGAGGTGTGCTGATGGCCAGATCCTAACGTTCCGGCCGCCGGTAATCCGGTTCGGCAAAAGTTTCCTCTAAAGACATAGAGGATGTTACGGTCCGGCGATGGGGAGGATGTCATCCGTCGCGCCCGCGGACGCTGCGTCGAACGCCGGCCGACCGTGGCGGTGCAGGTGGGCGGCGTGCGCCCCCGTGATGATCGCCGTGGTGGTGGCGGCGATCACCCAGTGCGCCACCGCGGCGGCGAGCCTGCCGCCGGGTTTCGACCAGCAGAACGACATCTGGTCGGCGGCCGTGGCGCCGGCGTCCTGCCGCCCTGGCGATCGAGTGGAGACCGGTCTGCAGGGCGAGGTGCCGGTGGCCGATCGTGACTCGCGGCGAAGCACCCTCGGTTACAACTGCAACATCGATCTGATCGGCCAGTACCAGGGGCCGGGTGCGGGATGGACCAGTGCCGCCTACAAGAACTGCGTCTACATCGGCTCGAGTTTCCCGCACACCGACGGGGTGCAGGTGCTCGACGTGTCCGACCCGGCCCATCCGCGGCCCACCGCGATGCTCGACCAGCCTGCCATGATCAACGGCACCTGGGAATCGTTGAAAGTCAACGAAACCCGGGGACTGCTCGCAGGAACCGGGGTGCCGTTCGTGTTCGGGCTCGGCTATATCTCCATCTACGACATCGCCACCGATTGCGCGCATCCGCGGTTGCTCAACGAAGGCCGCGGATCACTGCCCGGGGTACGCATCCCGATGCTCACCCACGAAGGGGGCTTCTCGCCCGACGGCAACACCTACTGGGCATCCGGCCAGATCTGGGCCAGCGCCGTCGATGTCTCCGACCCCACCGATCCGTCGGTCGTGTGGAGCGCCCCAGCGGGTTTCGCCAGCCACGGCATGGACTTCACCCCGGACGGGGACACCATGTTCATGTCCACCGCGGCCGGGTTGAACGTCCTGGACACCTCGGCGGTGCAGGACCGCGCCGCGCCCGGCATGACGATGCACCAACTGCTGCCCAGCCGCGGGTATGCCCATTGGCATGATGGGCTGATCAGCCAGCACAGCATCTACGTCACCTATGGCGCAGTGCCTCATCTGTTCAACGTCGACGAATTCGGCTCGGGTGGGGTCAAGCTGTTCGACGCCGCCGACCTCGCGGATCTGCGGCTGCGCACCACGATCAAACTGGACATCAACCTGCCGCAGAACATGGACCGCTGGGCGGCAAGTGCTTCCAGCAGTGGCGCATTCGGCTACGAATCGCACTACTGCAGCGTGGATCGCCGCGACGACCCGCAAGCGCTGGCGTGCGGGTGGGCCCAGTCCGGCATCCGGGTCTTCGATGTGCGCGATCCCGACAACATCCGCGAAATCGCCTACTTCAATCCGCCCGCCCAGACCGGAAAGAACGACCAGCTGCCCAACTCCCAGCACGTGCGCTTCGGCGGCATCATCGTACCGCCGGCCAGCAGCGCCATCGCGGTGGCTCATGCCATCCTCAACGGACAGATCAACGGCGACGACATCGTCCGGGACGGCCGCATCATCGGGCTGGACCTGTCGGCGGACTGGTGCATGTCCCCGCCGCAATTCCGCGGCAACCTGCTCTACGTCACCTGCTCGGACAACGGCTTCATGGCGCTGCGGATCGACCCGCAGGTGTATCCACCGCGATGAGCACCGCCCGGCTGCTGCGCACGACTGCCGCCGTGGTGTTGGCCGTGGCGCTCGGCGCCGTGCTGGGCGCCGCGATGGTCGACCGCAACCACCGGGCGTCTGCGATCCTGACACCGCTGGAAATCGGTTTCGCCCAAGACATGTCGGGCCATCACCAGCAGGCGGTCACGATGACCGACATGCTTGCCGCCGATGCGTCCCCGGAGGTAAAGGCCCTGGCTGAACAGATCCGCTTCACCCAGCTGGCCGAGATCGGGCAGATGACCGGCTGGCTGCAACTCGACGGCGCCGCCCCCACCTCGGCCCGGCCGATGCAGTGGATGACCGAACCCGGCAGCGGCGGTCACCACGACCACGCGATGGGCATGCCAGGGATGGCCTCCCCCGACGAACTTGCCCACCTGCAGCACAGCACCGGCCGGGACAACGAGACACTCTTCCTACAACTCATGACGCGCCACCACCAGGGCGGAATCGCCATGGCCGGTTATGCATTCCGGCACGCGCTGAATGACGCCGTCCGCCGGGCGGCCAGCGTCATGGTCGCCGAACAGACCGAAGAGGTCCAGCTCATGACTCTGATGCTCGATGCCCGCCGGGGGGCACGATGAGGTGCCGCGGGGCCGCGGCAAAAGCCGGCTTCTCGTACTTTGCCAGGTCAACGTCCGTGCGAGCAAAGGCACGGTACTCGCGCGGGGCGCATGCGGGGCCGGGATTGCCCCGGGATGGCGGCCCCGGGATCGCGCGCCCCCTTGAATGATGAGAAGATTCGCATGTGAGTGAGGACGCGAGCGTGAACCAGGCGCGACAGCTTCTGGTGGCGCTCTATGACCAGGTCGCCGATATCTCGCGCAAGCTCGAGACCGTCGATGCGCGCAATCGGCGGGCCCGGGCCCGGGGGAATCTGCGGATGGACCCACGCGCCGGAGACCTGCGGCGCGAACTGTACGAGGCGCACCGGCTGATCGACGGGTTACACCGCCGGTTCCCCGAAACCTCGCCGCACACAAGGCCTTTTGCCGGCCGGCACGCCAGGACCGATCACGCCCGGTTGGCCGCCAGCACCGAGAGTAGTTCGTAGCCGACGTGTGCCGCGGCGATGCCGGTGATCTCGGCATGGTCGTACGCGGGGGCCACCTCGACGATGTCGGCGCCCACCACATCCAGCCCGACCAGGCCACGCAGCGTGTTGAGTAGTTCCCGCGACGTCATTCCGCCCGCTTCGGGTGTACCGGTGCCCGGCGCGTGCGCGGGATCGAGCACGTCGATGTCCACCGACACGTACACCGGGCCGCCGGTCAGGCGGGCCCGCATGCGTTCGACGATCGACGCCACACCGTCGAATTCGTAATCGTCGGAACGGATCACCTGAAATCCGAGCACCGCGTCGTCCTCGAGATCGTGTTTGCTGTACAGCGGGCCGCGGATGCCGATGTGCTGGGACCGCTCCATGTCGATCAGGCCCTCCTCGCTGGCCCGGCGGAACGGAGTGCCATGGGTGAACGGTGCGCCGAAATAGGTGTCCCAGGTGTCCAGGTGAGCGTCGAAATGCAGCACGCCGATGGGCCCGTGGTCGCGGGCCAGTGACCGCAGGATGGGCAGCGCGATGGTGTGGTCACCGCCGATCGTGAGGACCTTCGACCCGTCCTTGCATAAGTCGGTGACGGCGGTGTCGATCGTGTCGATCGCCTCGACGATGTCGAACGGATTAACAGCGATGTCCCCGCAGTCGGCCACCTGGTGAACGGCGAACGGTTCGATCCCGACCGCAGGGTTGTAGGGGCGCAACAACTTCGACGAGGCGCGGACGTGGGCCGGCCCGAAGCGGGCGCCGGGCCGATAGGACACCCCGCTGTCGAAAGGGATGCCGACGATGCTGACGTCCGCACTGCCCACCTGGTCGATCCGGGGCAGCCTGGCAAAGGTGCCGGGCTCGGTGTAGCGGGGCGCGCGGGTGGCGTCTGCGGGGCCTACGGGATTGCTCATTTCTCCTGCGCTTTCACGGTATGGGCAACCGTCGCGGTATCGGCCGCGATCAGGTCGAGTTCATGGGACAGGTCCAGTGACCGCGTCACGGCGAGATAGACCAGCCCCGACACCGCCAGCCCGACGACGAACGCGATATCGACGTCACCCATCGCCGCGGCGACCGGCCCGGTGAAGAACGGCAACACCAGGAATGGGATCTCGGCCGCGATGCCTGCGGCGAAGGCCACCAGCCCGCGCCACGACCAGGCGCCGTACACACCCGCGGGGGTGAACAGGTCGGTGATGACGTAATGCCCGCGGCGCACGAAGAAGAAGTCGGTCAGGTTCACCGCCGTCCAGGGCACCAGCAGGTACAGCATGATCAGCAAGGTGGTGTTCAGCGCCGACGTCGCGTTGGACAGCAAAAGGCTCATCGCCAGCCAGCCCACGGCCAGCACCACGATGGTGATGACCCGCAGTCTCCGGGTGGGTCGCACCGAACGCACCGAGTCCAATCCGGTGACCACCGTCAGCATCCCGCTGTAGGCGTTCAGGCCCATGGTCGCCACCAGCACCAGCGCCGAGACCACGGCCAGCACACTGCCGAGCATCGGCACCGTGGCGTTGCCCGTGGTGTTGATCCCGGCCAGCGCGTCGGCGGCGCCCAGGTAGGTGGCCATCCACGCGCCCAGCGGGATCAGCCACACCGGTGACGCGGTGGCTCCCGCGAACACCGAGGTGATGATGGCGGCCGGTCGGGTGTTCCGCGGCAGGTACCGGCTGTAGTCCGAGACGTACGGCGCGTAGGTGATGTTGTAGGACGCGGCCACCCCGAACTGCGCCAGGAAGGCGACCCAGGTGAAGCCGCCGGCAGCCTCGGTGGTGCCGGCCACTCCGCCGGACAGCACGCCGTAGGTGAGCACCAGCCACAACGGCAGCGAGATCCAGAACAGCACACGGAAAGCCTTGTGCAACAAGTCGTGTCCGAAGATCGCCAGGCCGGCGGCCACCATCGTGATCACCACCGCCACCGCCGCCGAATTCCAGCCGAAGATCTCCTGCAGACCGGACTTGATGATCACGACGTCGACGACGTTGAATCCGACGAAGGTGAACAATGTCCCGATCAGCGGCAGCAGCACGCCGCGATAACCGAACTGGGCGCGCGACTGGATCATCTGCGGCAGCCCGAGCACCGGCCCCTGAGTGGCGTGAAAAGCCATGAACAGGGTGCCGAACGCGATGCCCGCGATCCCGGCGACCACCGTCCACCACAGCGACAACCCGAGGCTGGGCCCCACGAAACCCAGCGCCAGGGTGAACGGCTGGAAGTTGCCGACGAACCAGAACGGTCCCTGGTGGCCGACCTTGCCGTGCCGTTCGTCATCGGGCACGTAGTCGATCGAGCGGGTTTCGATCAGCGGTCCGGATCGGTCGGTGTGGGGAAGGGCCATGTGTCTCTCCTGTGTGGCGGTGGTCATACTTTCACCGGATGCGCTGCGTGACGCCATGGCTGATTTGTTCAGACCAACCATTACGATTGGGCAATATGTACAACGTGGTGGTTCGACGGTGATCACCGTCCGCGATGTCGCCACGGCCGCCTCGCTGCAGCTGACGGTGGTGGCCGGGGCCGGTGGGCTGGACCGCGAGGTCACCTCGGCGCATGTTTCCGAACTCATCTCACCGGGTGACTGGCTGCGGGGCGGCGAACTGCTGATGACCGTCGGCTTGTTGCTGCCGATGATTGACCGGGACTGCCGCCGTTACGTGTCCGAATGCGCGACGGCGGGGGTGGCCGCGCTCGCGATCGGAGTGGGGCACGGCCTGCCCTACCGGGACTGCCCGCAGCCATTGCGCGACGCCGCCGACGCCGTCGGTATCCCGATGCTGGTGGTGCCCGACCAGACCCCGTTCATCGGGGTCACCAAATGGGTTTTCGAGACCATCGCCCGGCAGGAGCGGCGCGGTCTGCAGCAGGCCATGGAGAACAATCGCCGGCTCACCGCGGTGGCCACCAGTTCCGCGCCGCTGCCGGCGCTGCTGTCGGCGTGGGCCGCCACGAGCGCCACTCCATGCGTGGTGTGCGACGGGGCGGCCGGCCTGGTGGCGGCGAGCCCGGGTACGTCACCGGACACCGTCGACCAGGCCCGCGCGACCTGTGCGCAGATGGACGGCCGCAGCTGGGCGGTGATCGACGGGTTCGAGGTGCACACCATCGGCGCGGGCGTACCGCTGGCCTACGTCGTCCTCGGCGCCGACATGGACGCCGCCGCGCGAGCATCGTCGACCGTACTGGTGTCGCTGATCGCCGTCGATCGCGAGCGCCGCGAGCTGTCCGACGAGCCCGAGCGCCGACGTCGTGAGCAGGTGCTCGGCCAGCTGCTGCGCACCGGCGTCAAACGGGAGCGGGCCCGACAACTTGCCGCCGGCGTGGGGTTGACCGCCGAACACTGCCACGTCGCCGTGGTCGGCGGCGCCGGCGAGGAATTGGCTTTCCGGTTGCGCGCCACGCTGGATGGCGCGCTGGTACGGGTGCACGCCAAATCGGTGGAGGTGGTGCACTGGAACCTGGCTGCCCTCACCGACACCCTGCAGGCGCACGCCGGCGGACTGCCCACCGGTATCGGCGCGGCGACCAGTCCCGAGACGCTGGGGGTTTCGGTCATGCAGGCGCGGTCGTTGGTGGCCGTCAGCCGGCGACTGGGCCGCATCGTCAGCGCAGGGGAGGGCGAGACGGTGTCACTGCTGCTATCCCTCGGGGAGCCAGAGGCGGTGCGCGGATTCGCCGACGCCGTCCTCGCTCCGCTGGATCAACTCGAGCCGGGAGAACGCGTCGAACTGCTGCGCACCCTCGACCAATGGCTGCGGGTCAACGGCGCGTGGGATCCGGCCGCCGCCCGGCTGTCGGTGCACCGCAACACGGTTCGCAACCGGGTGGATCGGATAGCGCAACTGACCGGGCGCCGACTCGACGACGGCGATGACCGAATGGAGCTGTGGTTGGCGCTCAAGGCCCGCACCGCGCTGCCGTGACTAAACTGCGCTGATGACCCGGATCGCGTGCTGTCAGATTGCGCCCGCCTTCGGCGACCGGCAGGCCAACACCGCGCTGATCGTCGCGCAGATCCGTGCCGCGGTGTCCGACGGTGCCGACGTCATCGTGTTGCCCGAGCTGGTGACCTCCGGCTACATGTTCACTGACGCCGCGGAGGCGCGGTCACTGGCCCAGCCCGCCACCGCCGACTCGTTCGCCAGCTGGATCGCCGTCGCCGGTGACGCGATCGTGATCGGCGGTTTCCCGGAGAGCGGCGCCGACGGACTGCTCTACAACAGCGCCGTCATGCTCGACGGTTCCGGCGTGCTGGGGTTCTACCGCAAATCGCATCTGTGGGACCGGGAGAAGCTGATCTTCACTCCCGGCGCGTCGATTCCCGAAGTCATCGCCACCCGGCACGGCGCCATCGCCGTGATGGTCTGCTATGACGTCGAGTTCCCCGAACTGACCCGGCCGGTGGCCTTGGCCGGTGCCGAACTCATTGCGGCACCGGTCAATTGGCCGTTGTTCCCGCGGCCCGACGGGGAACGGCCCGGCGAGGTGATCAACGCAATGGCCACCGCGCGGGCCAGCAAGGTGGCCGTGGCCTGCTGTGACCGCACCGGGGTGGAGCGAGGACAACACTGGACCGAGGGCAGCGCGGTGGTGTCGCCCGAGGGGTGGGTGCTGTCCAGCGTCGGACCCGGTACCGGGATCGCGATCGCCGATATCGACCTGACCGTCACCCACGACAAATCCCTGACCGAGCACGTCGATCTGTTCGGCGATCGCCGCCCGGAGCTGTACTGACCTGTCAGCGAGTGGATTTCACGATCTGGGCGAAATTGAACTGCCAGCGCTCGACGATGTGGAAGCCCATCCGTTCGGGCACCTGATACGCCGGCGCCCGCCCCAGCCGCGGTCCCGGGTCCAGCGCCGCACCGCTTTGGCGCTCCGGCACCGACCGGTCACGTTCGGATACCGTCCACAACACGGTGCACGCGCGGACCTGCTCGGCGACGCCCTGGATGCCCAGATGGGCGTCCCACAACCGATTTCGTTCGGCGGCGCGCCGCCCGCGGCCGGGATCGATCAGTTTGGCGTAGGCCGCCGGACGCGCCGCGGTCAGTGGCCGGATCGGCCCGGGCATCCAGGTGGTGGTGTTGTCCATCACGAGGCAGTCGCCGGGCGCCGCGTGCGCGGTGACGACATCGGCGACCTGACTGAAATCCATACCTTCCTTCGCGTACGGCCCGCGCTGGCCGAACAGGAAGTTTCCGGTGGCGGCCACGGCCAGCACGGCGATCGCCGCGGTGGCGCGTTCCCGGGTCCGCACGACGGCCACGATGCACACCCCGAGCAGCAGCGCCATGGCGGGCGAGGTGTAGCTCAGGTAGCGCGGATAGTAGATGGGTTCGGCCACAGCCGAATACAGCAGCAGAACCGCCGTCGGCAGCACCATCCAGGCCAGCGTCAGCCGGACCAGGGCGTGCGCCCCGGGTTCGGCCGGCCGCAGCCGCCGGAACACCAGTGGCAGCGCCAACAGGACGCCCGCGCAGACCGCGAACGGCAGACTGTGGTCGAAGTACTGTTCCTGCAGAATCTCGGCGAACGTGTCCGGTGACAGCGGCGCGATCCAGCGCACCTGCGCGATCTGCGTGCGGCAGAACAACAGGAACGGTGTGACCGCGAGCAGTGTCGCCGCGGTGGCCGCCGCCCACCCGGTGACCGACCTGCGGGAGCCGGCCGTCGCGACGAACGCGGCATGCACCAGCACCAGTAACACCAGGAACACGTTGAGGACGGTGGCCAGCGCCAGGCCCGCGCCGTAGCCGACCCACAGGCCGACGCGTTGCCTGCGCACGGCCGCCACCAGTAGCACCGTCAGCCAGACGGCGGCCGCGGCCGTCAGCGCATAGGACCGCGCCTCGATCCCGGCCCACGTCATCCGGGGCAGGATCGCGAACACCACCCCGGCGGTGACCGCCGCCGAACGCCCGACGAACAGCCGGGCGAGGGTCACCACACCGGCAGCGGCGATCCCGACCGCCAGGCAGCTGGAGAACCGGGTCCAGAACTCGGTGGCCGGGAACACGGCGAACCACCCGTGCATCAGCAGGTAGTACGCGCCGTGTACGGCGTCGATATTGCCGAGCAGGCCCCACAACTGGGGGATGGTGCGGGTACCCGCGGAGATGGTGGCCGCCTCGTCGAACCACAGTGAGGGCCGGGCGGCGCCGGCTGCGCTCACCACGACCGCGAACAACGCCACCAGTGCACCGTCGGAGCGGCCGGCCCGGAGCCGGGCAGCCGGATCCCGCTGACGCTGCGTGAGCAGTGGCAGTTCCACCTGGCCGACTCCCGTTTTCCGCTGGTAGGGCAGAACCGTAATACCCGGCCCGCGACGCCGCTACCGCACGTCGGTACCGGTCCAGCGTTTGATGGCGGGCACGGCGATATCGAACAGCTCCAGCGCTCGGGCCACGGTCTGGTCGACGATGTCGTCGACGGTCTTGGGCAGGGTGTAGAAGGCGGGCACCGGTGGCATGATGATCGCCCCACTGCGGGTGGCCCGATCCATCAGGTCGATATGCCCGGCGTGCAGCGGGGTTTCGCGCAGCAGCAGCACCACCCGGCGCCGTTCCTTGAGGCACACGTCGGCGGCCCGCACCACCAGCTGATCGTTGTATGAGTTGGCGATACCGCTGAGCGTCTTCACCGAACACGGAGCCACCAGCATTCCGGTGGTGACGAAGGAACCCGAGGACACCGCCGCTCCGATATCGCGCGGATCGTGCATCAGGTCCGCGAGCTTCTCCACATCCTCCTTGCGGTACTCGGTCTCGTGGGCGACCGTGCGCCATCCGGAAGGGGTCAGGATGCAATGGGTTTCGACGTCGGGTAGGCCCTTGAGCATTTCCAGGGCGCGCAACCCGTAGATCGCGCCCGATGCCCCGGTGATCGCCACGATGAGGCGCTTCACCGCTGGGCCCCCGCGGTCAGCACGGCGATGTCGGCGTCGTCCGCGGCGTCGGGTGGGGCCCCGGCATAGACCGTGACGGTGGCGCCCAGGGCTTCCCGGATCGCGTCTTCGGTGCGCAGGCCACCGCCGGCCTGCGGTGCGGGAGCCAACTTCGCCAGCTCGTCGAGTTCGGCGAACTCGGCGGCCAGTTCGATCTCCTGCAGCCGGGACGACAGGTCGGCCGCGCCGGGCACCGCGGCATTCTTGAGCGTGCGGCGCACCGCACGCAGCGGCGTCACCACCTCGTCCTGCCACCAGCCGACCCGGTTCCGGGCGGCCTCGACATCGGCGTGGGTCAGCGGCCGCTGACCGCGCGCTCCGATGAACGCGGCAAAGAGCAACATGTTGACGTCGACTCCCCGGCGATCCTGTAGCCCCAACGCCGCTCGCGACACCCCGTCGGCGGCGTAGAGCCCTAGCGCAAACTCACGAAAACCGCCGTCGGAGTCGTCCTGCCCGTACTGTGCATCTTGGCCGCTGATCACGCACAGAGTATGGGGCATCGCACCGTGGCGTTCCAGGATTTCCGTGAGTTCCTTGATGAACTGCGCGCCCATGGCGAACTCATCGACGTCGACCGTCCCGTCGCGCTCGAGCTGGAGGTGGCCAAGGCGCTGCGCAAGAGTGCTTCCGTCGCGGGACCGGCGATTGTGTTCGGTGCCAACGGGACCCAGTTCCCACTCGTCGGGGGCGTGTACAACTCGCGGCGCAAGGCGCTGCTGGCCTATGGCTGCACGGAAGAGGAACTCTTCGACGACGTGGTGAAGCGCCTGAGGACCCGCATCCCACCCGAGCGGGTCGATGACGGCCCGGTGCACGAGAACGTCATCCTCGGCGACGATATCGACCTGTCGGCACTGCCGGTTCCGAGGTACAGTCCCGACGACGGCGGGCGCTACATCACACCGGGCTTTGTCGTCAGTCACGACCCGCAGACCGGTGTACCCGACATCGGGCACTACCGCTGCGAGATCATCGATGCGAAGACGATGTCGCTGATGGCCGCACCGGCCCATCGGTTCGCCAAGAATCAGGCCAAGGCGCTGGCCATGGGACACAAGAGTTTCCGCGCGGCCCTGGTGATCGGGGTGGACCCGATGATCGCCTACTCGTGCCCGATCCAGGTGCCGGAGGACACCGACGACTGGGAGGTCGCCGGCGGGATGCGCGGTGCGGCCGTCGAATTGGTGAAATGCCGCACCAACGACGTGTGGGTGCCGGCACGCGCCGAGGTGGTCATCGAGTTCGAGATCGACTTCGGCCACACCGTCCTGGAAGGACCACTGGGCGAGTACACCGGTTACTACACACCCGCGTCACCCAAACCCGTGGTGCGGCCCACCGCCATCACCCACCGCAACGGCGCCTACTTCCAGGCGTTGCTCACCGGCCGGCCCACCACCGAGAACCACATCCTCAAGCAGGTGTCGTTCGAGGCTTCCTTCTACGACATGATCCGCCAGCAGTTCCCGACGGTCACCGCGGTGTCCATCCCGCCCTCGGGCGGCGTCTATTTCCGGGTGGTCGTCGCGATGCGGCCGCGCTACGCCGGTGAGGCCAGAAGCCTGCTGCTGGCTGCCATGGGCAGCAATCTACGGCCCAAGAACGTTATCGTCGTCGATCCCGACATCGACGTGCACGACTCCGAGCAGGTCGAGTGGGCACAGGCTTTCCGGACCCAGCCGGCCCGCGACGTGATCATCGTGGACGACCTGCCGGGCGGCCCGCTTGACCCGACCGCCGACGAGTCGCTGCCCGCGGACCAGCGCACCGGATCGGCCATCGGTGTCGATGCCACCTACCCCTACGGCACCGTCGTCAAGACGGCCGGGGATCTGTGCGGACCGGCGTTGGAGGAGCACGGCCAGCGTGTCGTCGAGGTGGCCGACATCCCCGGCTGGCGGGACTACGAATTCCCGGAACTCAGAGAAAAACAACAACTTTCGTAGATTCGGAGCCCCGGAGTGCCGCAGCAGAGCCTGACAGATTTCGTCACCGACATGGAGCGCGCCGGAATGCTGGTGCGGATCACCGAGGAAACCCGGGTCGACCAGTTGCCCGCCGTCATGGAGGCACATCCGCTGACTGCCGTGCTGGTGGAGAAGGTGACCGACTGCGAATTCCAGTTCCTGGCCAACGCCTACTCCAACCAGGAACAGACCGCGTGGGCCTTGGGTTGCGACAAAACCCGCAGCGGCTTTGTGATGAGCGAGCGGGCCAAGGGCCGGGTCGCCCCCGAGATCGTGGACACCGCACCGTGTAAGGAGGTCATCCTCACCGGCGACGACGTCGACCTCACCCGGCTGCCGCTGTTCCTGCACCACGACCGCGACGGTCACGCTTTCACCAACGACAACCTGGTGATCAGCAAGCATCCCGACACCGGCATCTACGACTGGGGCATCTACCGAAGCATGTTCCGGTCGCGCAACGAGAAGATGTTCGACATGACGTGCACCTCGCACCGTCAGCGCATCAATGCCATTGCCGCACAAGAGAAGGGGCAGAATCTCGAGGTCGCCATTGTCATCGGCGGGCCGATCGTGGACAAGATCGCCTCGCTGACCGGGGTGCCGCCCGACACCGACGACTTCGAGGTGCTGGGCAGCTTCTACGGACATCCCGCCCAGCTGGTGCGGTGCGAGACCATCGATGTGCTGGTGCCGGCCAACGCCGAGATCGTGCTGGAGTGCGAGCTGATGGCCAGCGAAGGACTGACCCACGACGAGGGGCCCTACGGCGAGTTCACCGGGATGTACGGCGGCGGCATCAAACGCAATTACCGCGCGGTGGTCAAGGCCATGACCTATCGCAAGGGCGGCATCTACCAGCACGCCACCATCGGCGGCCGCCATCCCTGGTACACCGACAACATGCTCCAGCTGCCGGCGCTGGAGGCCGATATCTTCGGTGCACTGAAGTTCGCCGGGCTCGACGTCAAGGAGGTCCGGTGCGATCTGGGCGGGCTGTCCAACATCGCGTACGCCAAGATCCACCCCAACGGCGGCGGGGACGGGAAGCAGGCCCTGGGCATCATGCTGACCTGTTCGAAACTGGCGCTGCCCAAGATCGCGATGGTGTTCGACGAGGATATCGACATCTGGGATGACAATGCCGTCAAATTCGCGATGGCGTTTCGGTACATGCCACACCTGGACACCGTCATCATCCCCGGCTGCAACACCATGACCGTGGATCCGATGATCGGCGACGACGTTGCCCCCGGTACCGCGTCCAAGCTGGGTCTGGACTGCACCATTCCACTCGGGCCGCAGTTCAAACGTGAGCATTTCGACCGGAGCACGGTGTTCGTGCTGCCCGACCCGCCGCCGGAGGTGTCCCCGCTCACCGAGGACGACCTGACCGCCGACCTGGCCGCCTTGATCGAGCAGGCGCCGCGCACCTGGAAGGAGATCCTCGAGCACTACCACGGGCAGCCCTACCCGCTGATCTACCGCGCATTCTCGAACCTGCGCCCGCGGCTGGGCCGCTGTGACGACGCGCCGTGGTACCGGTACACGTTCTCGGACAGCGATTTTGCTGCCGAGGTGCCGCAGCCCACGCTGTCGAACTACGACCCCAAGCACGGCTGAGTGGCCAAACATCGACGCAGTGAACGCAATTCAACGTGACTGTGACCTTGTCCCCGGTGGTGGCGCGGCGTTGACGTCGATCACCGCCGGACCATGTCCTGCGTCACCAAAAGCCCTGATCCGGATACCCGCCCGATACGATCGGTAGTCGAACGACGCCGCCTGGTCCGTCGTCGGCGCGCCGGGTGTGGCCAATCGCACCCGCAGCCGTCGAGCAAAGGGCTACTGTCTCGGGTGGCGTAGCTACTGAACACTTTGGAGGGCATCAATGAGCGCCTATCGGACCGTGGTCGTCGGCACGGACGGATCTGATTCGTCACTGCGCGCCGTAGAACGCGCGGGGGAGATCGCTGCGGGATCGGGCGCGAAGCTGATCGTTGCAACGGCTTACTTCCCGCAGAGCGAAGACCACCATGCGGCCGACGTCCTGAAGGACGAAGGCTACAAGATGACCGGCAATGCCCCGATTTACGCGATCCTCAAGGAAGCGAGTGACCGCGCGAAGGCTTCCGGGGCCAAAGAGATCGAGGAGAAGGCCATCGTCGGCGCACCCGTGGACGCGCTGGTCGATCTGGCCAACGACTCCGGAGCCGACCTGCTGGTGGTCGGTAACGTCGGTCTGAGCACCATCGCAGGCCGACTGCTGGGTTCCGTGCCCGCGAACGTGGCACGTCGGTCCAAGGTCGACGTGCTCATCGTGCACACGTCCTGACATCGCTTTCCAGGGCCCGGCGCACCACGGTGTGCCGGGCCTTTCGCGTGGCCGGTCCGCTTTACAAAACCTGAATGAACTGTCACGGTGTCTGAATGGATTTCGCTCGGGTGCCGTGCTCCGATGAGGACCGGGCATTCCAGCATGAGCTGAGGGCGTTCCTGGCCGCGGTGGTGACCGACGAGGTGATCCGCCGGGACCGTGAAACCGGTGAAAACTTCGACGAGACAGTGCATCTGGCGTTGGGCGCGGCGGGGTACCTGGCCGGCGACTACCACAGTGCGGCCGACGGTGGGTTCACCGCGGTGCGCAGACGGATCTGGGAACTGGAGATCGGCCGCGCTCACACGCCGTGGTTTCACTGGGGGACCACGGCCATGGTCGCGCACACCGTGGAACGCTTCGGGAGCGCGCAGCTGATCGCCGAGATCCTGCCGGGCGTGCTCACCGGCGAACTGCGGCTGTGTCTTGGCTACACCGAACCCGACGGCGGTTCCGACGTCGCGACGTGCAAGACCAGGGCCGTGCGGGACGGGCCGGGCTGGGTGATCAACGGATCCAAGATGTTCACCTCCAACGCGCACCACGCCGGCTACGTCTTCCTGCTCACCTGCACCGATCCCGACGGCCCCAAGCACAGGAACCTGACCATGTTCCTGGTGCCGCTCGATGCGCCGGGCGTGCAGATCCAGGGGTTGCGCACGGTGGACGGGGACCGCACCAACATCACCTTCTACACCGACGTCCGGGTGGACGACCGGTACCGCATCGGCGAGGTCAACGGCGGCTGGGCGGTGCTGCGCGGGGCGCTGGACGCCGAACACGGCACGGTCGACCGCGCCGCAGGCGGCCTGCAGAACATCGCCGTGATGACCGACCACATCCTGCTGACGGCGCAGGCGGTGGACCGGATCGCCGCCCGCGCCGAACCGTCCTACCGGCTGGGCCGCGCCGTTGCCCGGATGGAGGCGGCGATGAGCGCCTCCGGCATGTACGGCCGGGTCGCCATCGCGCAGACCATGCGCGACGTGTCGTCGGATTTGATGGACCTGCTTGGCACCGCGGGAGCGCTGCCGGCCGGCGCACCCGGAGCCGCCGACGACGGCGGAGCCGAGTACATCTTCCGGCTCGCCGGGCCGACCGGGATCTACGCCGGAACGCTGGAGGTGTTCCGCAACATGATCGCCCAACACGCCCTCGGCCTCGCCCGGCCGAACCACCCGCGATCCAACGGAGCCCGATGAAATTCGCCTTCACCCACCCCATGCACAGCCATCCCTACAACCCCGAGCTGGCGGCCGGCGCCGGTGTGGCCGCGGTCGCCGCCGCCGCGGAATCGGCCGGGTTCGGCGGCATCGGCTTCACCGACCACCCGGCCCCCACCGAGAAGTGGTTGCGGGCCGGCGGACACGATGCGTTGGACCCCTTCGTGGCGATGGGCTTCGCCGCGGCGCACACCAGCACGTTGCGGCTCATCCCGAACGTGGTGGTGCTGCCGTACCGCAACCCGTTCGTGGTCGCCAAGGCCGGTGCGACACTGGACCTGCTGTCCGGCGGCCGGTTCACCCTGGCCGTCGGGGTGGGGTACCTCAAGCGTGAGTTCACGGCTCTGGGAGTCGATTTCGACGAGCGGGCCGAGCTGGTGGAAGAGGCCCTGCAGGTGATCCGGGCCATCTGGGCGGGCGACGACATCAGCTTCGAGGGCAAGCACTTCACCGCCTCCGGCATCACCGCGCATCCGCGCCCGGCCGTGGCGCCGCCCATCTGGATCGGCGGCAACACCGCGGCCGCGCGGCGCCGCGTCGCCGCGTACGGCGACGGCTGGTGCCCGTTCCCCGCGCCCGCCGTGCTGGCGCAGACCGCCAGGACGGCGGCGCTGGACTCGCTGGAGGACCTCAAGATTGGCATCGAGGACCTGCGCCGGCGCCTCGAGGATGCCGGGCGTGACCCGGCAGCGGTGGACATCACGTTCAGCAACAACCAGGGTGGCGTCCCGGGCGATGACGCGTTCGACGCCGCGGCGTACCTGGACGGGGTCGCCGCATTGGCCGACCTCGGCGTCACCTGGATCCAGGTGCAGGTGCCCGGCGACAGCCTGGCGCACGCCCTCGAGGCCATCGCGCGGTTCGGCGAGCAGGTCATCGCCAAGCTCTGAGAAATCGCCAACACAGTCCCCGTCGCGGTGTCACACTCGCCTTGATGGGAGGTCGATGATGACCGCAACAGCGCACCGCACGGGTATCGCACCCCGCCGCAACGGTGCACCACCTCCCGACGTGCCGCTGTCCGATATCGACCTGGGCGCCCTGGAGTTCTGGGAGTGGGACGACGATCGGCGCGACGGCGCGTTCGCCACGCTGCGGCGCGAATCGCCGATCACCTTCTTCGAGGTGCCGGAGTTTGCCGGATTTCCGTCGGGTGCCGGACATTGGGCGCTGACCACCTACGACGACGTCCGCCACGCCAGCAGACACCCGGAGATCTTCAGTTCGAGCCCGACCAGCACCTCGCTGTCCGACGTGCCTGCCGAGATCTCCGAATTCTTCGGCTCGATGATCACCCTCGACGATCCGCGCCATCTGCGGCTGCGCTCGATCGTCAACCGGGCCTTCACGCCGAAGGTGGTGGCCCGCATCGAGGAGAGCGTCCGGGAGCGGGCGCGCAGACTGGTCACGCAGATGCTGGAGCGCCACCCCGACGGTTGCGCCGAGTTCGTCGGCGAGGTCGCCGGGCAACTGCCGCTGCAGATCATCTGCGATCTGATGGGCATCCCCGAGTGCGACGAGGCCGAGATCTTCCACTGGACCACGGTGCTGCTCGGCGCCGGGGACGACGAGGTGTCCGGTGACTATGACGAGATCTTGCGGGTGTCAACCAATCTTGCCACCTACGGGATGGAGCTGGCCGAGCAGCGCAGGGCCGAGCCGGCCGAGGACCTGACCACCAACCTGGTGCAGGCCGAGGTCGACGGCGAGCGGCTGAGCTCCGCGGAGATCGCGTCGTTCTTCATCCTGCTGTCGGCGGCGGGCAATGAGACCACCCGCAATGCCATCAGCCACGGTCTGGTGGCACTCACCCGCTATCCCGAACAGCGCGACCTCTGGTGGAACGATTTCGACCGCGTTGCCCCCACCGCCGTCGAGGAGGTCGTCCGGTGGGGTTCGCCGCTGATCTTCATGCGGCGCAACCTGACCGAAGACATCGAGATGCGCGGCATACCGATGAAGGCCGGCGACAAGATCTCGATGTGGTACGCCTCGGCCAACCGGGACGAGACCCGGTTCCCGGACCCGTACCGGTTCGACGTGACCCGAAATCCCAACCCGCAGATAGGCTATGGCGCCGGCGGTGCGCACTTCTGCCTGGGCGCCAACCTCGCCCGCCGCGAGATCCGGGTGCTCTTCGACGAGCTGCACCACCAGGTGCCCGGCATCGTCGCGTGCGAGGAGCCGGCCATTCTGCGGTCGGCGTTCATCCACGGCATCAAGCGGCTGCCGGTGGCCTGGGCCTGACCGGCTACCAGCCGCGTTCCTTCCACTCCTGCAGGTGCGGACGCTCGGCGCCCAGGGTGGTGTCGTCGCCGTGGCCGGGATACACCACGGTCGAATCCGGGTAGCGGTCGAACACCTTGGTGCTGACGTCGCCGAGGAGCCGGTCGAAATCGCCGTCCTTCCACGTCTTGCCGACCCCGCCCGGGAACAGGCAGTCCCCGGTGAACAGGTGGGTGACGTCGCCGTCGGCGTCCTTGAGCGCCAGTGCGACCGACCCTTCGGTGTGGCCCTGCAAATGGATGACGTCGAAGGTGAGCTTGCCGATCGGCACGGTGTCCCCGTCGGACAGGAACCGGTAGGGCGCCACCGGCAGCGGCTCGGCGTCCAGCACGTGCGCGGCGGTCGGGGCGCCTGTGGCCTTGGCCACGTCGGCCAGCGCCTGCCAGTGGTCGAAATGCTGATGGCTGGTGACGATCAGGGAAACGTCGGGGGCGTATGTCCCGATCAGCTCGATGAGCCGGTCGGCATCGTTGGCGGCGTCGATGAGCAGGGTTTTCCCGGTCGCAGAACACGTGATCAGGTAAGCGTTGTTGTCCATCGGGCCGACCGACGTCTTGATGATGGTGGCGGCGGGCAGCGTGCGCCGGGCCGCGGTCCCGGGGTCGACATGGCCGGTGTAGTCGTCACTGACGAGGCTGTGTGGGCTGGTCACGATGCCACGGTATCGGGCTTGTCGGTACCGGCACCTAGCATGGGGCCTGAATGCTGTCTTCAGGAGGAAACCGGGTGTCTGACCGTCTGATCGTCAAGGGTGCGCGTGAGCACAATCTCCGCGGCGTGGACCTTGACCTGCCCCGGGACGCGATCATCGTGTTCACCGGTCTGTCCGGGTCAGGTAAGTCGTCGCTGGCGTTCGACACCATTTTCGCCGAGGGGCAGCGCCGCTACGTCGAATCGCTGTCGGCGTACGCGCGGCAGTTCCTCGGGCAGATGGACAAACCCGATGTCGACTTCATCGAGGGCCTGTCGCCCGCGGTGTCCATCGACCAGAAGTCCACCAACCGCAACCCGCGGTCCACCGTCGGCACCATCACCGAGGTCTACGACTACCTGCGCCTGCTGTACGCCCGCGCCGGGACCCCGCACTGCCCGGTCTGCGGGGAGCGCATCGCCCGCCAGACCCCGCAACAGATCGTCGACCAGGTGCTCGCCATGGAAGAAGGCGCGAAATTCCAGGTGCTCGCGCCGGTGGTGCGCACCCGCAAGGGTGAGTTCGTCGACCTGTTCGACAAGCTCAACTCCCAGGGCTACAGCCGGGTGCGCGTCGACGGCGTGGTGTATCCGCTGACCGACCCGCCCAAGCTGAAGAAGCAGGAGAAGCACGATATCGAGGTGGTCGTCGACCGCCTCACCGTCAAGGCCAGCAGCAAGCAACGGCTCACCGACTCGGTGGAGACCGCGCTGGGCCTGGCCGACGGCATCCTCGTGCTCGAGTTCGTCGACCGCGAGGAGGGCCATCCGCACCGCGAGCAGCGCTTCTCCGAGAAGCTGGCCTGCCCCAACGGGCACCCGCTGGCCGTCGACGACCTGGAACCGCGGTCGTTCTCCTTCAACTCGCCCTACGGCGCCTGCCCGGAGTGCACCGGGCTGGGCATCAAGAAAGAGGTCGACCCCGAACTCGTCGTGCCCGACCCGGAGATGACGCTGGCCGAAGGCGCCGTCGCGCCGTGGTCCATGGGACACACCTCCGAGTACTTCACCCGGATGATGGCCGGCCTCGGCGAGGAACTGGGCTTCGACGTGAACACCCCGTGGAAGAAGCTGCCCGCCAAGGCGCGCAAGGCGATTCTGGAGGGCTCGGATCACCAGGTGCACGTCCGGTACAAGAACCGGTACGGGCGCACCCGGTCCTACTACGCTGACTTCGAGGGCGTGCTCGCCTTCCTGCAACGGCGGATGGAGCAGACCGACTCCGAGCAGATGAAGGAACGCTACGAGGGCTTCATGCGCGACATTCCGTGCCCGGAATGCGCGGGCACCCGGCTGAAGCCCGAGATCCTTGCGGTGACGCTGGCCGCGGGCGACTTCGGTGACAAATCCATCGCCGAGGTGGCCGAACTGTCCATCGCCGACTGCGCGGACTTCCTCAACGCGCTCACCCTGGGCTCCCGCGAGCAGGCCATCGCCGGACAGGTGCTCAAGGAGATCCAGTCCCGGCTGGGCTTCCTGCTCGACGTCGGCCTGGAGTACCTGTCGCTGTCCCGTGCGGCGGCCACCCTGTCCGGCGGCGAGGCGCAGCGCATCCGGCTGGCCACCCAGATCGGGTCGGGTCTGGTCGGCGTGCTCTACGTGCTCGACGAACCGTCCATCGGTCTGCACCAGCGCGACAACCGCAAGCTCATCGAGACGCTGGTGCGGCTGCGCAATCTGGGCAACACCTTGATCGTCGTCGAGCACGACCTGGACACCATCGCGCATGCGGACTGGGTGGTCGACATCGGCCCCTATGCCGGTGAGCACGGCGGGCGGATCGTGCACAGCGGCACCTACAAGGACCTGTTGAAGAATCCGGAATCCCTTACCGGAGCCTATCTTTCGGGCAAGGAGAGCATCGAGGTGCCCGCCATCCGGCGGCCCGTGGACCGCAAACGTCAGATCACCGTGGTCGGTGCCCGCGAACACAACTTGCAAGAGGTCGACGTGGCGTTCCCGCTCGGGGTGCTCACCTCGGTCACCGGAGTGTCCGGATCCGGGAAATCGACTTTGGTCAACGACATCCTGGCGACGGTGCTGGCCAACAAGCTCAACGGGGCGCGGCAGGTGCCCGGCCGGCATTCCCGGATCAATGGAATCGACCAGTTGGACAAGCTGGTCCGGGTCGACCAGTCACCGATCGGCCGCACCCCGCGGTCCAACCCGGCCACCTATACCGGCGTGTTCGACAAGATCCGCACCCTGTTCGCCGCCACCACCGAGGCCAAGGTGCGTGGCTACCAGCCGGGCCGGTTCTCGTTCAACGTCAAAGGTGGCCGCTGCGAAGCATGTTCGGGTGACGGCACGCTGAAGATCGAGATGAACTTCCTGCCGGACGTGTACGTGCCCTGCGAGGTGTGCCACGGCGCCCGATACAACCGGGAGACCCTGGAAGTGCACTACAAGGGCAAGACCATCTCCGAGGTGCTCGACATGCCCATCGAGGAGGCCACCGACTTCTTCGAGCCGATTTCCTCGATCCACCGCTATCTCAAGACGCTGGTCGATGTCGGTCTCGGCTACGTCCGGCTGGGACAGCCCGCACCGACGCTGTCCGGCGGTGAGGCGCAGCGGGTGAAGCTGGCCGCCGAACTGCAGAAGCGGTCCACCGGTCGCACCGTCTACATCCTCGACGAACCGACCACCGGACTGCACTTCGAAGACATCCGAAAACTGCTCAAGGTGATCAACGGCCTTGTCGACAAGGGTAATACGGTCATCATCATCGAGCACAACCTGGATGTCATCAAGACGTCGGACTGGATCGTGGACATGGGCCCCGAGGGCGGAGCCGGCGGTGGCACCGTCGTCGCACAAGGTACGCCAGAGGATGTGGCCGCGACGCCGGAAAGCTATACCGGGCAGTTCCTCGCCGAGATGCTCGACATGCCGGCACCGGCACCGGCCCGGAAGCGACGCAAGGTCAGCGCGTAACCGGCTGACCCTTGGTCAATGGCGACGGAAAACGTGGCTTGACCCGTACCCCGTCCAGCCACGCGGTCAGTTCATCGGCCTTGTACTGCAACGCTTTCCGGGCCGCCTTGTCGACAACGGCGGTGAGCCGTAACTGCACGCGCCCGTCGGTGTCGTGCACCCAGCTGCCCACCACGCGCCCGTCCACCCACGCGGTCGGC
This sequence comes from Mycobacterium sp. BMJ-28, assembly GCF_054404835.1. Lineage (NCBI taxonomy): Bacteria > Bacillati > Actinomycetota > Actinomycetes > Mycobacteriales > Mycobacteriaceae > Mycobacterium > Mycobacterium sp. BMJ-28. Next base: position 2,680,300 of record NZ_CM136783.1, read on the forward strand.
CCGGCATTACCGTTGCGGTCGAACACCTGCTCGCGGTGCCCGTCCAGATACCAGTCGCGGTGCAGCCAGCCCATCGTGCTGACGTCAAGGCCGGGCAGTAACGCACACCACGGCTCGGCCGCCGGTTCGGGTTCCAGGTCATCGGGCAGGATCACCCCGGGCGAGCCGTGCAGATCGACGTCGACGGCCCCGACCCCGGCCAGCGCCTTCCGGGTCCAGGTCAGCGTGTGGCCGAACCACCAGGCGATATCGGCCACCGTGGCCGGGCCGAACGCGCGCAGCCAGGTTCGGACCAGGTCCGCGGCGGCGGCATCGGCGTCGACCGCCCGGCCGTCACCCAGCCACGAGCGGCGCGAGGTCCAGCGCGGCCGGGACGTCGTCCAGGTGCCGGTGTTCGGGCCGCGCACGATGTCCCCGCGCACCGCCAGCACCGTCAACACCCGCGGCGACACCGGAGTCGCGCCGCCCCAGCTTTTTCCGGGCGCAGGGTCGTAACTGCCGGCCAGCTCGGGCAGTGCGGCGCGCAGGTGGGCGGCGGTGGTCGGCCCGTGCGCGTCGAGGTGAGCGAGCACCACCGCGCAGGCGGTGTCCAGCCACGCCGCGCCGTCGGCGGCGATCCCGCCCTTCTCGATATCGGCGATCAGCTTGCGCCGCTCGTTGGCGGCCACCCGGTCACTGGACGCCGCCTGCACGGCTGGCAGGCCCTCGGCGCCCACCACCCACAGGGTGCGACGCATCGCCAGGTGCTTGACCAGTGAACGTCGTTGATACAGCGCGTCGTCGAGGTCGGCGACGGTGAACTCGGGTACCCGCGCCCACAGCGACAGATACGGGGTGGCGGGATCGGTGGCGTGCAGACCGACGAGTGCGGCCGTGACGTCCTGCACGGTGCCGCGCTGCGGTGCCAGGAAATGGCGCCGGGCCAGCCGGCTGCGCCGCTCCTCGACGGTGAACTGCCGGGGCGAGCGAAGCGACGGGAGAACCTGCCGCAAGGTCAACCCTCGCCCTTGCCCATCGACTCCCGGATCTGGCGCAGCTTCTCTGCGGCGGCTTTCTGGCGGGCCTCGTACTGCTCGGCCACCGTGCGGCCTTCCGGGGTCTCCTCCGCCAGCTCGGTGGCCCCGATCGCGGTGCCGAATCTGTTCTCGATCTTCTCGCGCACCGACTCGAAGGTCGGCACCCCGGCGGCGTCGTACCCGGGATCCGGCGGAACGCAAGGCTGCTGGTCATCGGCCATATCGCCACCGTACCCGCCGGGAAGTTTGGGATCGGTAGCGACGGCGCCCGCATCTACTTGTGCCATCGACGGAGCCACCGGGGCGACGGGCGAAACGAAGGGACTCACACCACATGACGAAGAATCGCGTTCTGGCTGCCGGCATCGGGATGATCGCGGCCGCCGCGGTACTGGTCGGCTGCTCTGATGACAAAGGCAGCGGTCCGGCGCCGAGCGCCGCCGCGGGCAACGGCAGCTCTCAGGTCAGCACCGGTGGCAACACCGAGGTCAAGGTCGAAGGCCAGGACCTGTCGGGGCTGGACGTCAAGACCGTGACCTGTGTCAAGCAGGGCGGCAAGATCAACATCGCCAGCGGCGCCGTCGGCGGCCAGCAGGGCCTGGGCGTCGTGATGACCGATGAGGCCACCCCCAAGGTCGAGTCACTCGGCCTGGTGGTCGACGGCAATGCGCTGGCCGTGGCGTCCATGGGCGGTGCGAACACCGGCTCGGCCGAGGTCAAGGTGGACGGCAGCACGTACACCATCACCGGTGAGGCCGCCGGCGCCGACATGAAGAACCCGATGGCCGGGATGATCAGCAAGAAGTTCGAAATCAAGGTCACCTGCAACTGATCACCTCATCCCTTGGCGGCGGACGTGCATCGCACGTCCGCCGTCTTCGGTTCTCCGGCCACTTATGATGGCGCGATGTCGATACCCGACGATTTGGAGCGGGCCCGTTCGCTGGCCTTCGCCTCCGATGAAGTCGGTGCCAAAGAACTGCTGCTGTCGTTGATGGCGCCTATCGAGGCGGCCGACCGGGACGACCTGATGCTCGAAGTTCTCGCCCAGCTCGGCGAGCTGTACCTGGTGCGGACGGCCTACGACGGGGTGACCGAGGCCATCAAACGCATCGACGACTGCCTGCAGATCTACCGGGAGATCCGGGCCGGCGCGCGGCCCGACGCCGCGGCGCAGACGACCATGACCGACGCCGAGATCGACCACATGATCTGCCGGTACACCCGGCGCACCCGATTTCTGCAGACCGGATTGGCCGCCGCCCACGGTGAGCACGAGGCGGCGGCCGCGGCCCTGCAGCTGCTCGCCGAAGAGCCGGCCCCATTCGACGACCTGACCTGCGAGCATGCCTATCTGGTGACCCATGCCCGCATCCTGTGCGCGGCCGCACTGTGTGACGACGATCTGCACGTGCAGTCACTTCCGCTGTGGGAGAAGGTGTTCGACGACCTCGATGGACCCGGAGACGGCAGCGAGTTCGACGACAGCCTGCGCGTCCTGGCCGGCACGGGCTACGGCCGGTTCTGCGTCGAGACGGGCCGGCTGACCGAGGCCGAGCCGTGGCTGCGCCGGGCAGGTGCCCGCGCGCAAGCCCGCGAATGGCACCTCGCCACGGCCAGAACCGAATTGGAACGCGCCACCGCGGCGTGGGCAGCGGGGGACCGGGCCCGCGCGCAGGATCTGGTGCACGGTGCCTACCCGGTGATCGCCGAGCACGCCCGTGCCCACGACGTGTCGCGCAGCTGGCTGTACTTCGGGCTGATCAGCATCTCGGTGGGCGCCCTCGACGATGCCGACGAACGGTTCGGCCACGCCGAGCGGCACTGGCGCGAGGTGGAGAAGCCGCTGCATATTCACCGAATCCTGTTGCAGCGCAGTTGGGTCGATATCCTTCGCGGTGACTTCGCGGCGGCCACCGACCGGGCCGACGCCGCGCGTGCACTGCTCGACGGCTGGCCCCGGCACAGCTGGCTGCAGTACGCCAGGCTCGACGATCATCTGGGTTCGATCCTGCGTGCCGAGGCGCTCGCCGACCCGGCGAACGCCGATCGGAAGTTCGCTGCGGCCGCCGAACTCAAACTGCCCGCCGCGCTGGCAGTCGACACGGTGCGGCACGCCATCGCCGACGCCGACGCGCGGATGCGGTGGGCGACCCACGTCTCGGCGCGGCTGCTGGCGGGCGCGTTCGCCGTCGCCTGGGAGTGGGGTAACACCGCACTGGTCAGTGAACTCATCGAATATCACTGCGCCCGAGGCGCACTCAGCGTCCCCGAGGAGCTGCACGCGGTGGATTGGGCGGACGCCGCGACCGCGGCGGTGCCCGTCGACGATGCCGACGAATACGCGCTGGTCGCGTCCGGACCCGTATCGGTGGCCGGCGGCTCACTCACGCGGCTGGGCGCGCTGCCGCCGCTGCGAATGGATCCGACCACCGCGCCGGTGCTTGCGCGTTACCGTGAACTCGCCCAACAGCGTTACGGGATGACCGTCACCTCCGCCGAAGCCGAATGGGCCACCTGGCCGTGACCGAACCGCTCACCCTGGTGTTGCGTTACGCCGACGTCGGTGTCGCCAGTTACGCCAGCCTGCGCATCGTCGGGCAGCCCGAGCGGACCGTCACCTGGGTGGTGCCGGAGACCGATCTGGTTGCCGCACTGGATGAGCTCGCCGCGGCACTACCGGACCCCCGCGACGGCGAAACCCCGCTGGACGGGCTGGCGCGCGCACTGTGCGACGGCGCGTTCACCACACCGCCGACCGAACTGTCGCTGGCCCACCGCCTCGGGGTGCTGCTCGTCGCCGAACAGGCGTGGCAGCTGCTGACCGAATGCGTGACCTCGCCGCGCGCCGCGCTCTTCGTCGCACCGAGTGCACGGCTGGGCCGCGTGCCGTGGGGCCTGCTGGCCGCCGAACTCACCGACGGTTTCCGGCTGATGGAGCTCGCCGATGTGCTGATGGCGGTGCCCGTGAATATCGCCGCCTCCCGCCGCAGTGTGTCACCGGCCGGCGACGATGCGCTGCTGATCCTCGATCCGCGGGTCCCCGGCCAGCGCCCCGACTCGGCGCTGGGTTCGGTCCTGGGTCGTCCGGCCCCCGACACCCTGCTGGCCCGCCACTATGCCGGTGTCCTGGAACGGCAGCCGGTGCTGCCGCGCGTCGACTCCGCGGTGGAACTGTTCCGGCGAACCGACACCGACCGGGGCTGGCTAGCCGGCATGCTCGCGCGGCGTCCGGGACGGTTGGTGTTCGTCGGGCATGCCAGCGTCGCCGACGGCGATCTCGGCCATGCCGACCGGGCGGCGCTGCACCTGGCCTGCCGCGCGGCGATGCCGGGTCTGGGTGAGCCGATCGGGGACCACCGACCCCTCACCGCGGCGGATTTGATGGCCGCCGACCTGGCGATCCCGCCCCGGGTGGCGCTGCTGGCGTGTGCCTCCGGCGGCGACTACCGGTTCGACGAGGCCACCGGTCTGGTGGCCGCGATGGTGCTGGGCGGCGCCCAGATCGTCACCGCCACGTTGTGGTCGCTGCCCACCACGGCCGGCTACCGGCGGTTCGCCGACCCCACCGGCACCGCCGATCCGATGGGCGCGGTGATCGCCGCGGTCGACACCGCTCACCAGCAGGACACCGTCGCGGCGGCGGGCCGCGCGGTCAACCGGTGGCAGCGCGATCAGATGCGGCGCTGGCGCGACGGCGACCGGTCGGCCAGTCCCGTCTATTGGGCGGCGCTGGCCACCTTCGCGGTATCTCAGCCGGGCGGCACGCACACGGCGACCGCGGATTCGTCGCCCCGCCGGTAGTACGCGTCGACGATGCTGCCCGGGCACAGCCGGTCCAGCGATGTGGCGGGAACCAAGGTGGTTTCGTGGGCCGGGAACTGGCCGCCCTCGGGTTTGCGCACCATCAGGTCGAGCACCACCTCGCGGTAGTCCTCCCTGGTGGTGCCGGTGGGGGTGGAGGCGGTCACCACCCCGTGCGCCCTGGTGCCGTGCCGGATGAGGGTGAGCTGGGTGTCGGTCACCAAGCCCTTGCCGAGCAGCATCTGGTCGAACGCCGCGCGCACCGCGGCGATCTCGGTCGGTCCGACAAGCCGTTCGGCGGCAGCGGGATCCGAGCCGATCGGCGTCGCATCGGCCGGGCGCCGAGCGACGGTGACGATCAGCAACGCGCCCGCCGCTGTGCACACGACGATGAGTACGGCCAGCGATATCACCTCGAACATGAGGACAGCCTCGCGGTACCGGCCGGCTACCGAACCCAACTTTGTCCGCCGGGCCCTATCCTGGGGCGATGAGTGCCGGGGCGAGCGAAGCGACGGGGTATGGCCGTGCCCCGGAGGCCGCACCGCGCGGCGCGGTCGCGCACGCCACGCAGCCGCGCCGGGCCGTCATCGACAGGGCATGGCGGGCGCTCGGCCCGGGCGTCGAGGTGCTCAGCAGCGACGACGGCGGCCCGCTCAGCCGCACCGTCAAACGCATCCTGGACCCGCTGGTGCTGCGGCTGCGGTCCAACCCGCAGTATTCGGCGCCGGTGGTTGCGGCCGAGGTGGCGGCCGAGATGCACGCGCTGATCGTGGCGCACCGGGACAGGCTGTGCGCCACCGCCGCCTGGTTCGCCGTGCTCAAGGCGCAGCGCCGCCGGCTGCGGCTGACCACCGGCAATGCCCAAGAGTTGTACTTCCCTATCTGTTTCGAGCTTGCCGTCACCAAAGGTGCACCCGGGCAAGATGATTCCGGCGCCACCGAACAGTTGTTGCGTGATATCCACGGCGACCGGGACCGGACCGCCATCGAGGTGCTCAACCGCTATGTGGCCGATGCGCACACCGTGGCCGCGCTGTCGGTCCAGTTGCAACGCAGCTGGCACGATGTCCGCCCGTCGGAGGCGATCACCACCCCATTCCTGGCCGGTCTGGCGACGGTGCTCGGCGATGCCGACAGCCATACCGCGCGCACGGCCCGGCAACGGGTGTGGGCGGCATTGGTGGCCGATGCCACGCCCTACAACCTGGGTGCCCGGGTACACGCCGAGTCGGCCGGCCTGCCTTGGTCGATCGTCGAGGTCGGGCTGAGTTCGACTGTGCCGCAACCACCCCCGACGGTGGCCGGCGGCCCGGGCGGTGGTACCGAGACCGACCGTCCGCTCAATCGCAGTGTCGTGGACCGGGTGCGGGCCACCCTGCGCCGCGCCCTGGACCGCGACGAATTACCCGATGTTCCGCTGCTGTGCGCCGAGGAGGTGGACCGGGCCTGCGCGCCGTGGGGGCTGCTCGGCGAGGACCGGCAGGCCGCACTGGTGGCCGGGGTGGAGATCGCCGTCGAACTGGCGCCCCTGAGTGAGACCGCGGCGCCGCGGTACCCACTGGCCGGGCAGATCCAGGCCAGGCTGCGCAAGGAGGCCTATGTGCTGCACGCCCGTCGCTATCTGTCGGCCGGTGCGGCGCTGCATCCGCGCCAGCAGCAGGTGACCGACGAACTGTCGGCGTTCGCGCGGCCCTACCTGAGCCGGCTGTGGGCCCGGTTGCACGGCCGCGACGTCTGGCAGGAATCCTGCACCGAGATAGACGATGTGCGGGCCCTGCTGGAAGGGGTGGCCCGGTCGGTGAGCCTGGATCACCGGCAGCGGATCAAGGCGATGCTCGAACTGGCGGCCGTGCGATGAAACTCGTTGTCGAGGAAGGCTTGTGGACCACCGACCAGCGGGTGGACGCGCCGCCGGCGGTCGCGGTACTGGAAGTCTGCGGCGCGGTGCTGGCGTGGACGGTCGATGACGCCGGCGGCCGCGCGCAGATCACCTTCACCGACGCCGCCGCGGCCGACTGGCTGTGGCGGGTGCTGGGCGAGGCCGGGCATGTCAGCGTCGTCGGAGCCCTGGCCGACCGGCCCGCGCGTGCGCCGGGCGTACTCGACCTCGCCGACGTCGAATGGGTCGCCGGTGCGCTGGCGCCGCTGCGGCGGCTGGCGCTGGGACACTGGCTGCGCCGCTGGTGGCCGGCCAGCGTGCGGGACGGGATCGCCGAACTCGACACCGCGCTGCTGGACGCCGAGATCGCCGTCCTCACCGCGGGCGCCGAGGAGTTCTTCGCCTCGGACACCTTCGATTCCGATATCGCCGGCCTGTTGGAGCCGCATCGGGTCGCGCTGGCGGCCCATCTGCGCGACGGCGACCCGCGGGTTGCCGAACTCCTGGATGCGGCGGTGCAGCTGACCGATTGGGCCGACTTCACGGTGGCCTCGGACGTCGCGACGGTCCCGAGACGACAGGACTACGCACTGGCCGCCGGTGATGCCGGCCCGCGGCAGTCCGGCGCCATCGCCTCCGGTACGTCGTCGATCAGCTGGAGCGCGGTGTCCCCCGGGATGTTCGACGCCGCCGAGGACACCGTGAACTGGTCGGTCAGCGCCGGCGCCGACGGCACGGTGCACGCCGAGATCCGTACCGCGATCACCGCGCCACCGACCGGGATACCGGTGCGGTTCGACGGCGCCGACGGTGCCCTCGACGCGCAGGGGCGAGCGACGCTGACCCTGGCCATCTCGGAATCGGCCGCGTGGAACCGGGATTGGTCATCGGTGTCCGTCACCGTCGGCGGCACCGGCGATCCCGGCGAGACCCCCGAGGTCCGCGACCGGATCCGGGCGTTCGCCAGGGCCAGGCTGAGCGTCCCGGCCGGCGATGCGTTCCTGGCCGAGGTGCTGGCCGCCGAAGCCGACTATTGAGCGCTCCGCGAGCCGTCAGCGGGCGGCGGCCTGCAGGGTCGGCGGTCCCGAGCGTGGGAGCGGCACCCGCGGCACACCCGGGGTGCCGAGCTGGCCGGCCAGCCACGGCAGCGCCGTCTCGAAGGCATGGGCGGCGAACGGCCAGTCATGTTTTCCCGGCTGGATGATCACCGCGCAGTCGATCCCGTTGATCGCGCCAAGGCCGCACAGCGACTGGGCGGCGACGGCCTGATCGCTGGCACGCGGGGAGTGCGCGCTCGACGGTGTGCCGGCGTCGTTGACCGCGAACCAGCCGGCGATCCCGGCGTAACGACCGTGCCGGTTGATCACGGTGGTGGGGTCGAATGAGGCGTACTGGGCCACGTTGCCGCCGAACAGCCGGTCGATGGTCTGCGCCTTGGTGCCGGAATTGGGGCTGATATCGCCGGCGATGTCCTCGAACACCGAGAACATGTCCGGGTGCATCACCGTCAGGTCGACGGCGCAGGTGCCGCCCATCGACCAGCCGACCGATCCCCAGTTGGCCGGTGCCGCGCTCACCCCGAACTTCGCGACCATGGCCGGGACCACGTCGCGGGTCAGGTGGTCGGCGGCCTTGCCGCGACTGCCGTTCACGCACTCGGTGTCATTGTTGAACGCGCCACCGGAGTCGACGAACACCAGCACCGGGGCGTTGCCGTCGTGGGCGGCGGCGAACCGGTCCACCACGTGGATCGCGTCGCCCGCCCGCAGCCAGTCCGCGGGGGTGTTGAACTCGCCGCCGATCATCATCAGCGTGGGCAGCTTCGGCGGGGGATTGCTGGCATACCAGGCCGGTGGCAGGTAGACGAGCTCGCCGCGGTGTTTGAAGCCGGACCCGGCGTCACCGGTGTCGATGGGCACCACGGTGCCGTTGGCGGGGATGACCCGCTGCTGCTGCATGGCGGTGACGGTGGCCATATCGGTCTGGTCCGGCAGCGGTCCCTCGGTCAGCTGGTTCCACGCCGTCTGCGCCGTCGGGAAGTAGCCGACCCACAGATTGAGCGCCAGCGCCGCGCACAGCACGCACAGCGGGACGGCCAGCGCGGTGGTGCCGCGGCGCCACCACCCGGTGCGCCGCCAGCCCGTCACCAGGACGGCGGCGACGAACCCGACCAGGGCCACCCAGATCCACAGGGCATGCGGGGCGGGGTCACCCGCAAGTCCCGCACTGTTGATGTACCAGTGCGCGACGGTAGCCAGCGCGATCCCGGCCACCACTGACACCGGCAGCCCCACCTGGTGCCAGCGCTTGCTGCGCCAGCCCACCGCGGCGATCACCACCACCGCCGCGATCAACTGGACGACCACCGGAAGCCAACCGTGCATCAATGAAAGACGATGCAGGAATTGGTTATTCGCATCGGCCAGAAACTGTGCGGCGGCCAGCGGAGTCCCGGTCGTCGAAGGTGTCACACCACCATCGTGGCCGGACATCCTGGGGACTGGCTGTGAGTTCCCAGCCGGCGTTTCGTCAGCGCGGTTTTGCCAGCGGAAACGGCAGCGTCTCGCGGATGCTGCGGCCGGTGATCAGCATGACCACCCGGTCGACGCCGACCCCGAGCCCGCCGGTGGGCGGCATCGCATACTCCATCGCCTGCAGGAAATCCTCGTCCAGCTCCATCGCCTCGGGGTCGCCACCGGCGGCCAGCATCGATTGCTCCTGAAGCCGGCGACGCTGTTCGACGGGGTCGGTGAGCTCGCTGTACGCGGTGCCAAGTTCCACCCCCCAGGCCACCAGATCCCAGCGTTCGGCCACCCCCGCGATGCTGCGGTGCGGCCGTGTCAGTGGTGAGACGGAGGTGGGGAAGTCCTTGTAGAACGTCGGGCGCTCGGTCTGGCCCTCGACCAGACGTTCGTAGAGTTCGAGCACCACCGCACCGGCATCCCAATGCTTGAGGTAGGGCACGCCGGCGCCGTCGCAGAGTTCCCGCAGCCGGGCCAGATCGGTGTCCGGGCCGATCTGCGCACCGAGTGCCTCCGAGACCGCGCCGTGCACCGTCTTCACCGGCCAGAGCCCCGAGATGTCCACCGGCTCCAATTCGCCGTCGGCACCGGGGCGCATGACCACCTGGGCGCCGTTGGCGGCCTGGGCCGCGTTCTGGATGAGTTCGCGGCAACCGTCGATCCAGACGTTGTAGTCGGCATGCGCCCGGTAGGCCTCCAACAGGGTGAACTCGGGGTTGTGGCTGAAGTCCACGCCCTCGTTGCGGAACGCGCGCCCGAGTTCGAAGACGCGCTCGACACCGCCGACGCAGAGCCGTTTGAGGTAGAGCTCCGGGGCGATCCGCAGGTACAGGTTCAGGTCATAGGCGTTGATGTGGGTCTGGAACGGGCGCGCATTGGCGCCACCGTGGATCTGCTGCAGGATCGGCGTCTCGACCTCCAGGAAGCCGTTGCCGACCAGCGTTTCGCGGATCGCGTGCAGGATCGCGCTGCGCGCGGCGATGAGGTCGCGTGCGTCGGTGTTGATGGCCAGGTCGACGTAGCGGGTGCGGACCCGGGCTTCGGGGTCGGTGAGGCCTTTCCATTTGTCCGGCAGCGGCCGCAGGCATTTGCCGATCATTCGCCATTCGGTGACCAGCAGCGACTGGGTGCCGTTGCGGCTGTGGCCCATGGTGCCGGTCACCTCGATGAGGTCACCCAGGTCGACCGACGAGTCGAAATCGGTGCCGGCCCGGTTCAGCGTGGTCCGGTCCAGCAGCAGCTGAACCTCACCGGACCAGTCCCTGAGCAGTGCGAACAGCACACCGCCGTAGTCCCGGATGCGCAGGATCCGGCCGGCGACGGTGACGGTGGTGGCCGCGTCGGTGACTGCGAGTGCGGCCGCGACGGTGTGGCTGGGCGGCTGACCCACCGGGTAGGCGTCGACGCCGTGGTCCTGGAGATTCTTGAGCTTGGCCATCCGGACCCGGACCTGGTCGGGCAGCCGGTGTTCGTCTCTGATCTCGGGCAGGTCGGCGCGCAGCCCGCTGACATCCGGGGCACTGCCGTCCTGGTGCAGCAGTCCGCTGTCCACCAGCCGTTGCGGGGCGGCGATGTGCTCGCCGGTGTGGTCCTTGCGCCGGGAGAACGGCAGGATCAGGAAACCTTCGGCGATCACCGATGCGACACCGACCCGCGGGATGAGGCGGGCGTCCTCGTAGCAGGCGAACCGCGGCACCCACTCGGGCTGATATTTCATGTTCGAGCGATACAGCGTCTCCAGCTGCCACCAGCGGGAGAAGAACACCAGCAGCGCGCGCCACAGCCTGGCGACCGGGCCCGCCCCCAGTTGGGCGCCCTGCTCGAACGCGGACCGGAACATCGCGAAGTTCAGTGAGACACGGGTGATCCCGAGGTCTTCGGCCTGCAGGCAGAGCTCACTGACCATCAGCTCGATGGTGCCGTTGGGGGACTGCGGCGACCGGCGCATCACGTCCAGCGACACACCGTTGCTGCCCCAGGGCACCAGCGACAGCAACGCGAGCACCTCGTCGGTGTCGCCCTCTTTGACCGCCTCGACTAGCAGGCAGTCGCTGTCGGCGGGATCGCCGAGGCGGCCCAGCGCCATCGAGAAACCCCGCTCGGTCTCGGTGTCACGCCACTGGTCGGCGCGTGCGATCACCTGCGCCATCTCCTCTGCGGACAGCTCACGGTGGCGGCGGATCCGGACCGTCAGCCCGGCACGACGGGCCCGGGTGACGGCCTGGCGCACCGGCTTCATGTCGGGCCCGGAGAGTTTGAAGCCGTCGGGATACAGGATCGCCTCGTCGCCGAGTTCCAGCGCGTTCAGGCCGGCCTCGCGGAAGGCCTGCGCACCGGTGGCGCTGGCGCCCATCACACCGGGCGCCCAACCGTAGGCCTCGCACAGGTGTAACCAGGCCTCGATCGCCGCCGGCCAGGCCCGCGGGTCGCCGACGGGGTCGCCGCTGGCCAGGCACACCCCGACCTCCACCCGGTAGGTGACCGCGGCCCGGCCGTTGGGTGCGAAGACCACCGACTTGTCGCGGCGGGTGGCGAAATAGCCCAGCGAGTCGTTCTTGCCGAACAGCTCCAGTAAGCCGCGGATGGCCGATTCGTCCTCACCGGTCAGCGCATTGGCGGCGTGCTGGGACTGGAACAGCACCACCGCGGCCACGATGAGCGCCAGCGCGCCGAACAACCCGAGCAGCACATTGACCAGTCCGTGCGGGTGGCCGCTGAACGCGTCGGCGTCGGCGCCGGCGAACGCGCTGACCCGGTTCAGGGCGTACCAGGGCCGGTCGGCCTGGGCCAGCGACCCCGGGAACAGCTCCAGCAGCCCCCACCCGATGAGCGTGCCGACGGTCATCCCGGCCACCAGGGTGGCGGCGGCCTTCAGCAGTGCCCCGCGGCGGACCTTCGCCCAGAACTGCGGCCGGGCCAGCAGCAGGGCGCCGATCGCCGTGAAGTGGAAGACCAGGCCGATGACCTCGCCGATCTCCTCGGCCAGCGTCTCTTCGCCGGTGGCCAGATCGCCGAGGTTCCAGCCGACCGCGGCCACCATGTACAGCAGCAGGATCCACCAGGCGATCCGCTTGCGGGCGGCCAGCGCGGCGGCCAGCAGGGCCAGCACGACGGCCCACGCGAAGCTGGTGTCGGGGAAGTTGAAGATGTAGTCGTTGACGAACTCCCGCGGCACCCGGATCAGCATCCGCACCAGCGGCGAGACGCTGGCGAGCAGGGACAGGGTGGCGATGATGCCGACGATCCAGCCGGCAACGGCAGGCACCCACGTGAATCTGGACCGGTGGCCCGTTCTCGACGGCTGCCGGGCGATTGTCGAGGTCATAGGCCGCGAGGATATGCCTTCGGCCAACGAATTTCGTGTGAGTGGCTACCAGACCGGGCCGGTGTATTTTTCGCCAGGTCCTTTACCGGGTTCTTCGGGTGCCACGCTGGCTTCCCGGAAGGCCAACTGAAGGCTCTTCAGTCCGTCCCGCAGCGGGCCCGCGTGCAGCCCGAGATACTCGGCGGAGGCAGTGACCAGCCCGGCGAGCGCGGTGATCAGCCGGCGCGCCTCGTCGAGGTCGCGGTGCGGGCTGTCGTCGGGATCCGCGTGGGCCAGACCGAGCTTTTCGGCGGCCGCGCTCATCAGCATCACGGCCGAACGGGTGATCACCTCGACCGCGGGGATCTCGGCGAGTTCACGCGTGGGCGGTCCCGCGTCGAGGTCCGGCGGGCTGGGTGGTAACTGGTCGTCCGTCATGACTGATAGAGTGGCACGATCGACCGTCCCGGCGAACGCCAGGGACAGCAAGTGGAGTCCCGCTCCCACCGCAGACCTTACGGGTCCAGCGGTCCGGTCGCAGGCATCCGCGGATGCCCTGTACCGCGCGTACGCGCGGGCGGCGAAAGCCGTGATCGGTCGGCATCGGGCCCTGCTATATGCAGGGCCTTTCTGTTCGGGAGAACAGAAGTGCTGATGAAGTGGTGTTCCCTGCTGGCCCGTCGTCTCCCCACGGTCGTGGACGAGAAGACAACGTAGGAGGCCCCATCAGCACTGAGACCCGCATCAACGAGCGCATTCGCGTACCTGAAGTCCGCCTTATCGGACCGGGTGGTGAACAGGTTGGCATTGTGCGCATCGAAGATGCGCTCCGCGTCGCCGTCGACGCCGATCTCGACCTTGTCGAAGTGGCTCCTGACGCCAAACCACCGGTTTGCAAGATCATGGACTACGGCAAGTTCAAGTACGAGACGGCACTCAAGGAGCGCGAGTCTCGCAAGAACCAGCAGCAGACCGTCGTCAAGGAACAGAAGCTGCGGCCGAAGATCGACGACCACGACTATCAGACGAAGAAGGGCCATGTGGTCCGCTTCCTGGAAGCCGGGTCCAAGGTCAAGGTCACGATCATGTTCCGCGGTCGCGAGCAGTCCCGGCCCGAACTGGGTTACCGACTGCTGCAGCGCCTGGGCGCCGACGTGGCCGATTACGGCTTCGTCGAGACGTCAGCCAAACAGGATGGCCGCAACATGACGATGGTGCTGGCGCCGCACCGCGGCGCGAAGACTCGCGCCAAAGCGGCACACGACGCGGATGCGCCACCCGCCGCACGCGGCAACGCCGAGCCCGGCGAGAACCAAGCACCACCGACGACCTGATCCCCGAGCAGAACCAGAGGACACCCAATGCCCAAGGCAAAGACTCACAGCGGCGCTTCGAAGCGTTTCCGCAAGACCGGAACCGGCAAGATCGTGCGCCAGAAGGCCGGCCGGCGCCACCTGCTGGAGCACAAGGCCTCCAAGCGCACCCGCCGCCTGGACGGCCGCGCCGTCGTCGCCCCCAGCGATGCCAGCCGTATCAAGAAGCTGCTGAACGGCTAATTCTGTTGAACGGCGCAAGCCGCTTCACCCTTCGACTTTCCCCCGCAAGAATAGGAACACTCACATGGCACGCGTGAAGCGCGCACTCAATGCCCAGAAGAAGCGGCGCACAATCCTCAAGGCGTCCAAGGGCTACCGCGGCCAGCGTTCGCGGCTCTACCGCAAGGCCAAGGAACAGCAGCTGCACTCCTTGACCTATGCGTACCGCGACCGCCGTGCCCGCAAGGGTGAGTTCCGCAAGCTGTGGATCTCGCGTATCAACGCCGCGGCCCGCGCCAACGACATCACCTACAACCGTCTCATCCAGGGGCTCAAGGCCGCTGGTGTCGAGGTGGACCGCAAGAACCTCGCCGAGATCGCCGTGAGCGACCCGGCCGCGTTCGCCGCACTGGTCGAGGTCGCCAAGGCCGCGCTGCCCGAGGATGTCAACGCGCCGTCGGGCGAAGCCGCCTGACACCCCTCACCGAGAAGTCCAATCGGGTAGCTGCGGCGATCAAGCTGCAGCGTCCCGCCGGACGTCGTCACGCCGCACGCTTCCTCGCCGAGGGTCCCAACCTGGTCGAGGCGGCGCTGCGGCGTGGTCTCGTTGAGGAGGTTTTCGCCACCGCGGACGCCCACGCCCGGTTCGCGGATCTGCTCGCCGGCACCCCGGTGCACGAGGTGACCGATCGGGCCGCAAAGGCACTGTCGGACACCGTGACTCCAGTCGGCTTGGTCGCGGTGTGCGAGATCCCCGAGGTGTCGCTGTCCGATGCGCTGGATGCGCCGCGGCTGGTGGCCGTCGCCGTCGAGACCTCCGATCCGGGCAACGCGGGCACGTTGATCCGGCTCGCCGACGCCATGGGCGCCGATGCCTTGATCCTGGCCGGCGACAGCGTCGACCCCTACAACGCCAAATGCCTGCGCGCCTCGGCGGGCAGCATCTTCGGGCTGCCCGTCCTGCAGGCACCCGATACCTTCGAACTGATTGCGGCCCTGCGCGATAACGGGCTGCAGGTGCTGGCCACCACCCTCGACGGGGCGGCGCCGCTGCCCGCCGTCGACCTGGGTGTCCCGACGGCGTGGCTGTTCGGCTCGGAGGCGCACGGGCTGGCGCCCGAGGTGGCCGCCGCCGCGGATACGCGGGTCAGCATTCCCATGCAGGGCAGTGCCGAGAGCCTCAATGTGGCTGCGGCGGCGGCCATCTGCCTCTACGAGAGCAGCCGGGCCCAGTCAGGCCAGTAGCCCCCGCGCCACATGGGTGATCTGCACCTCGTTGCTGCCGGCGTAGATCATCAGCGATTTGGCGTCGCGGGCCAATTGCTCGACGCGGTATTCGGTCATGTAGCCGTTGCCGCCGAACAGTTGCACGGCCTCCATGGCCACCTCGGTGGCGGCCTGCGAGCAGTACCACTTGATGGCCGACGCTTCGGGCAGGGAGATCGGCGAGCCCTTCTGGGCCGACTCGATCACCCGGAACAGCATGTTGCGCACATTCATCCGCGCGACCTCCATGCTGGCCAGCTTGAGCTGGATCAATTGGAATTGGCCGATCTCCTTACCCCACAGCACCCGGTTCTTGGCATAGTCCACCGACAGCCGCAGACACTCCTCGATGACCCCGAGCGCCATCGCGGCCACGCCGATTCGTTCGGCGGAGAAGCTGGACCGAGCGCTGTCGCGACCTTGGTCAGTCCCGTCGGACCCTTCCGTCTCACCCAGTAGCCGGTCGCGGCCCAGCCGGACATTGTTGAAGAACAACTCGCCGGTGCGGGAGGAGTGAATGCCCATCTTGCGGAACGGCTTGGACTGCACGAAGCCTTCCATGCCGCGATCCAGCACGAAGGTCAGTACCTTGCGGTCGCGCTTATCGACCCCTGGCTCATCCAGCTTCGCGTACACCACCACGACATCGGCGTCGGGGCCGTTGGTGATGAACGTCTTCTGGCCGTTGAGGATGTAGTCCTGCCCGTCGCGGGTCACATAGGACTTCATGCCGCCGAACGCATCCGAGCCGGAGTCCGGTTCGGTGATCGCCCAGGCGCCGATCTTCTCGTAGGTCACCAGCCCCGGCAGCCAGCGTTCCTGCTGTGCCAGGGTCCCGCGGCCCTGGATGGTGGGCACCGTCAAACCCAGGCTGACACCCATGCCGGTGACCAAACCCATGGATACCCGGCACAATTCGCTGATCAGCACGAAACCCATACCGGCCTGGTCCGGGCCGCCGCCGAACATGCCGCCGGAGGTTTTGCCGGCTTTGCCGGCCTCGCCTGCGCGCAGCCGGGACAGCCTGCGCTCCAGCGCCTCCCGGGCCATCACGTCGATACCGAAGGTGGCGAACAGTTTCCGGACGATGGGGTAGGGCTCCATATCGCCGTCTTCGAGCGCGTCGATATGCGGCCGGATCTCCTTGTCGATGAATTCGCGCACCGCATCGCGCACGGCGATGTCGACCTCAGACCATTCCAGCATCGTGTCAGGCAACCTCTCGTCGTGGACTCGCGGGCTTTCGTCGTGAACCCGCAGGCCGAAGTCCGGTCAGCGAGAACGTGGTGTGCACCAATGACCCGGCCCGGTCCAGCAGCGTCCGGTGCGGCGGCTGGTAGTGCATGGGCAGGCCGCGGCGATCCCGTGGCGGCGCCATGAATCCGGGCGCTTCCACCAGCGGGGCGTCCTCGGCAAGCTTGCCCGCGGCGCGCCGGTAGGCCGCCACCGCCCGCGGGTGCAGCCGGATCTCGTCGGGCACGGCGACGAAGGCCATCTCGATCATCTTGCCGAGCAGGCGCAGCACCACCTCGTCACCCGGAGTCCAGCGCATCCCGGCCTTTTCCCGCAATACGGGATCGAACAGTCCGGCGGCGACCCAGCGCTGCGCACCGACCATGGGTTTGAACAGCTGGTCCCATACCGGGGTCGGCATCAGCACGAACCACGGTTTGGGGATGCGGATGGTGAAGATGTCCCGGGTGGCCCGGTTGATCTCCAGCTCCTCGCGGCACTTGTGGTCCCAGTACACCAAGAAGTCGTCCCAGGTGGCCGGCACCGGACGCATGCTCATCCCGTACATCCGATACCACTGCACGTGCTCGTCGAAAAGCTGGTGTTTCTCGGCGTCGGTCAGACCGCCGCAGAAGTACTCCGCGGTTTTGATGATGAGCATGAAGAAGGTGGCGTGCGCCCAGTAGAACGTCTCGGGATTGAGCGCGTGGTAGCGGCGGCCCTTCCCGTCCACCCCCTTGATGCCGTGGTGGAAGCTCTTGATCTGCTCGCCGGTCTCGGCGGCCCGGTCGCCGTCGTAGACGACGCCCATGATCGGGTAGACCGACCGCGCCACACGCTGCAGTGGTTCGCGCAGCAGGATCGAATGGTCCTCGACGCCGGCCCCGAGTTCGGGATACATGTTCTGGATCGCCCCGATCCACACCCCGAGCAGACCGGTACGCAGGTCACCGAAGTACTTCCAGGTGAGCGAGTCGGGGCCCAGCGGGATGAACTCGGCGCCGGCAGGTGAATGTGCTGTGGTCATGGCGTCCTCGCTGACGAAACCCACGGTGGTCTGGCCACCATAATCTTGACAACAGGTGTTGTCTATTACCCGGCGGGCGACGCCCGCGGTCGTGACGTGTCGGCGACGTTGCCGCCACAAAGCCGTGACCTGGTGGTTCGCCGATGTGAGCAAGGTCTTGCCGAGCATTGATTGCCGCTACCGGCGGTGCCACCTATCGTGGCGCTGTGGACGCTGAACCGTTGGACGAACCGTCCGGCGGCATCGAAGCGGTGGAGTTGACACCCGCACTCGGCCGGCCCCCCGGGTCCCTGGGCGGACCACTGGAATGGTTCAAGGACACCAATCACCACCCTGGCGTGATCGCGCTGCTCAGGCGGATGCGCCGGGCACTGCCCGGGGACCCCGATTTCGGCGATCCGCTGTCGGCCGCCGGTGACGGCGGTCCCCGGGCCGCTGCCCGGGCCGCGGACCGCCTGCTGGAGCACGACGCCGCCTCGCGGGAGGTCAGCCTGGGCGCCCTGCAGGTGTGGCAGGCGCTGACCGAGCGCGTCTCCGGGCGGCCGGCGTACCGCGAGGTCACCCTCGTCTTCACCGATCTCGTCGGCTTCTCGGACTGGTCGCTGCGCGCCGGAGATGACGCCACCCTGCGGCTGCTGCGCCGCGTCACCTCGGTCGTGGAGCCGCCGCTGCTGGCCGCCGGCGGGCACATCGTCAAGCGGATGGGTGACGGTTCCATGGTGGTCTTCCGGCATCCGGTGCCCGCGGTGCGGGCCGTGCTGACCGCGCTGGATGCGGTGCGCGCCGTCGACGTGGACGGCTACACGCCCACCATGCGGGCCGGTATCCATACCGGCCGGCCGCAGCGGATCGGCTCGGACTGGCTCGGCGTCGACGTCAACATCGCCTCCCGGGTGATGGAGCGGGCCACCAAGGGCGGGCTGGTGATCTCGCAGTCGACACTGGACGGCATCTCCGACGAGGATTTCGAGGCGATGCGGTTGCAGATCAAACGGGTGCGCAAACAACTCTTCGGGACGAAACCCAGCGGCGTTCCCGAAGATCTGCAGATGTACCGGGTCCGCTCGCGCGCCGAGGAGCCCGGCGACGACCTCGAGGATGATGCCGCCGCGGGCGGGTGACCCATGCCGCTGAAATGGGTGTTGGGCCTGCGGGTGACCATCGGTTACGCGGCCGCACTGGTGATCGTCGCCGCGGTGCTGGCGCAACTGGGGCCGGCCGCGCACGACCGGGTGTTCCGGCACGCCAGTACCAATCTGCACAACCTGGCGCACGGCCGGATCGGCACCCTGCTCGGCAGCGCGTTCGTCGTCGACGTCGGCGCCATGGCGCTGTGGCTGCCCGGTTTGATCTGCTTGCTCGCGGTGGCCGAATTGCTCTGGCGCAGCCGCAAACTCGTGCTGGCCTTCCTGGTCGCCCATATCGGCGCCACGCTGGTGATCGCGGCGGCGCTGACGGTCGCGGTGCACCAGGACTGGGTGCCCCGGTCGATCAGCCGGGCCACCGACGTCGGGATGAGTTACGGCGCAATGGGCGTACTCGGCGTGCTGACGGCCGCCATCCCGGCGCGCTGGCGCCCGGCGTGGGTGTGCTGGTGGACCATCCTGGGCGCCGCGGTGGTCATCGGCACTCACGACTTCACCGACGGGGGGCACCTGGTGGCACTGCTGCTCGGCATGCTGGTGTCCACCAGGTTGGGCGCGCCCGCCCCGTGGACCGGCCCGCGGGTGGCGCTGCTGGCCGTCGGATCGGTGTTCGGTTACCTGGTCGTCGCCTCGTCGGCACCGGCCGAGACCGCCGATGTGGCAACCCTCATCGCCGCCGGGGCAGCGCTGGCGGCGGGAGGCCCGCCGGCCGTCGCTATGATCGCCGGGTGGCGGTCCAGACTGAACGGCAAGGCGAGCCCAATGACCTGTCGGAAGAAGCCCTGACCGACGCTGTCGGCGCGGCACGGGTGGCGTTCGACGCCGCCGCCGACCTGGACGCACTGGCCCGGGCCAAGACCGAACACCTCGGTGACCGTTCGCCGATCGCGCTGGCGCGCCAAGCCCTGGGCGCGCTGCCCAAGGCCGACCGCGCCGATGCCGGCAAGCGGGTGAACGTCGCCAGGACGCAGGCGCAACAGGCTTTCGACGACCGGTTGGCGCAGCTGCGCGCCGAACGCGACGCGGCGGTGCTGGTCGCCGAGCGCATCGATGTGACCTTGCCGTCCACCCGCCAGCCCGTCGGCGCCCGGCACCCGATCACCCTGCTCACCGAGCGCATCGCCGACACCTTTGTGGCGATGGGCTGGGAACTGGCCGAAGGGCCCGAGGTCGAGACCGAGCAGTTCAACTTCGACGCGCTGAACTTCCCGCCGGACCACCCGGCCCGCAGCGAGCAGGACACCTTCCAGATCGCCCCGGACGGTTCGCGCCAGGTGCTGCGCACGCACACCTCGCCCGTGCAGATCCGGGCGCTGCTGGAACGCGAGCTGCCGGTGTACATCATTTCGCTGGGCCGCACTTTCCGCACCGACGAACTGGACGCCACGCATACTCCGGTGTTCCACCAGGTGGAGGGTCTGGCCGTGGACAAGGGACTGACCATGGCGCATCTGCGGGGCACGCTGGATGCGTTGGCGCGCGCCGAGTTCGGCCCCGCAGGCCGCACCCGGTTCCGTCCGCACTTCTTCCCGTTCACCGAGCCCTCTGCCGAGGTCGACGTGTGGTTCGAGAACAAGAAGGGCGGCCCCGGCTGGGTGGAGTGGGGTGGCTGCGGCATGGTCAACCCGAATGTGCTGCGCGCCTGCGGTATCGACCCGGCCGAGTATTCGGGTTTCGCGTTCGGTATGGGATTGGAGCGAACCCTGCAGTTCCGCAACGGTATTCCCGATATGCGCGACATGGTCGAGGGCGACGTGCGGTTCTCCCTGCCGTTCGGAGTGGGCGCCTGATGCGTATTCCTTACAGCTGGCTCCGCGACGTGATCCGGGCCGGCGCCCCGGACTGGGATTGCAACGTCGACGAGCTCGAGGCGACGCTGATCCGCATCGGCCACGAGGTCGAGGAGATCCTCCCGCTGGGACCGGTCACCGGTCCGCTCACCGTCGGCCGGGTCACCGAGATCGAGGAACTCGCCGAGTTCAAGAAACCGATACGGGCTTGCAAGGTCGATGTAGGTGAGCCGCAGCCGCGCGATATCGTCTGCGGGGCACGCAACTTCGCCGTCGGCGATCTGGTGGTGGTGGCCCTGCCCGGCACCGTACTGCCGGGTGACTTCTCGATCGCCCAGCGCAAGACCTACGGCCGCACCTCCGACGGGATGATCTGCTCGGCCGCCGAACTGAACCTGGGCGCCGACCAGTCCGGCATCATCGTGCTGCCACCGGGAACCGCCGAACCGGGGGAGTCCGGTATCGAGGTGCTGGGTCTGGACGACGTGGTGTTCAACCTGGCCATCACCCCGGACCGCGGTTACTGCCTGTCGATTCGCGGCATGGCCCGCGATATCGCCTGCGCCCTGGATCTGGACTTCGTCGACCCCGCCGATGTCCCGGCCCTGCCTGCCGAGGGCGAGGCCTGGCCGCTGACCGTGGCGCCCGGCACCGGTGTGCAGCGCTTCGGGCTGCGCCCGGTCACCGGGATCGACCCGGCCGCGGTGTCGCCATGGTGGCTGCAGCGCAGGCTGCAACTGTGCGGGATCCGGTCCATCTCACCGGCCGTCGACGTCACCAACTACGTGATGCTGGAAATCGGGCATCCGATGCATGCCCACGACCGGTCGCTGATCACCGGCGGGTTCCAGGTGCGCTTCGCCGAGCAGGGCGAGAAGGTCACCACTCTCGACGACGTCACCCGCACGCTGAACGCCGGTGACGTGCTGATCGTCGACGATGTGGCCACCGCCGCGATCGGCGGCGTGATGGGCGCCGGCACCACCGAGGTCCGCGACTCCACCACCGATGTCCTGCTGGAGGCCGCGATCTGGGATCCGGCCGCGGTGTCGCGCACCCAGCGCCGCCTGCACCTGACCAGTGAGGCCGGCCGGCGCTACGAACGCACCGTGGACCCGGCCATCTCAGTGGCCGCCCTGGACCGCTGCGCCACGCTGCTCGCCGAGATCGCCGGTGGCACCGTCGAACCCACGCTGACGGACTGGCGCGGCGAACCGCCGCGTGCCGACTGGTCCCATCCGCCGGTGAGCATGCCGCTCGACCTGCCCGACCGCATCGCGGGCGTGACCTACGCCGAGGGCGTGACGCCGAAGCGGCTCACCCAGATCGGCGCCGAGGTGTCGGTGTCCGGCGGCGTGCTGACCGCGGTACCGCCCAGCTGGCGCCCCGATCTGCGCGAGCCCGCCGACCTGGTGGAGGAGGTGCTCCGGCTGGAGGGGCTCGACCTGATCCCGTCGGTGCTGCCGCACGCCCCCGCCGGTCGCGGACTGACCCCCATCCAGAAGCGCCGCCGGGCGGTGGGTAAATCCCTGGCGCTGGGTGGTTTCGTCGAGGTGTTGCCCACGCCGTTTCTGCCCGCCGGGGTGTTCGACACCTGGGGCCTGAGCCCGGATGACCCGCGCCGGGTCACCACCACCGTGCTCAACCCCTTGGAAGCCGACCGTCCGCACCTGGCCACCACGCTGCTGCCGGGCCTGCTGGAGGCGTTGGCGCGCAACGTCTCCCGCGGTGCGGTCGATACCGCGCTGTTCGCCATCGCCCAGGTGGTGCTGCCGACCGCGGGCACCCGCGCGGTGGAGCGCATCCCGACCGACCGCAGGCCCACCGACGAGGAGATCGCCGGGCTGGACGCCTCGCTGCCGCGTCAGCCCGAACATGTCGGCGTGGTGCTCACCGGTCTGCGTGAACAGGCCGGCCCGTGGGGCGCCGGCCGCAAGGTCGAGGCCGCCGACGCCTTCGAGGCGGTACGGGTGATCGGCCGCGCGGCCGGCGTCGAACTGACGCTGCGCGCCGCGCAGGAACTGCCGTGGCATCCGGGCCGTTGCGCCGAGGTGTTCGCGGGGGAGGTGTCCGTCGGCTATGCCGGGCAGTTGCATCCCGCCGTCGTCGAACGCGCCGGACTGCCCAAGGGCACCTGCGCGGCGGAACTGGACCTCAGTGCGATCCCGATCGTCGAGCGGCTGCCCGCGCCGTCGGTGTCCCCGTTCCCGGCGGTGTTCCAGGACATCAGCCTCGTCGTCGCCGAGGAGGTCGCCGCCCAGGCGGTCATCGACGTGGTGCGCGCCGGGGCAGGCGGGCTGCTGGAGGATGTCCGGCTGTTCGACGTGTACACCGGTCCGCAGATCGGCGAGGGTCGCAAGTCGCTGACGCTGGCGCTGCGGTTCCGGGCGGCCGACCGCACGCTGACCGAGGACGAGGCCAGCGCGGCGCGCGACGCGGCCGTCGCGGCCGCCGCCGAGCGGGTGGGTGCGGTCCAACGGGCTTGAGCGACTCCGCCCAAACTCACCTTTGGGCCAGAAAGTGCGAGTGGATTTCGGCATTTCGTCGATCTCGGCGCACCGCGGCTTAATGGGTTTGCAATCAACTGCATAACAATGCAAGAATTGCCTCATGACTTCGGTAGCCGTCGCCGGTGCCAGCGGGTACGCCGGCGGCGAGATTCTGCGCCTGTTGCTCGGCCACCCCGCCTACGCCGACGGCCGCCTGACCATCGGCGCCCTGACGGCGGCGGCCAGTGCCGGCACCACCCTGGCCGAGCACCACCCGCACCTGCTGCCGCTGGCCGGCCGGGTGCTGGAGCCCACCGACGCCGAACTGCTGGCCGGTCACGATGTGGTGTTCCTCGGACTGCCGCACGGGCATTCGGCGGCCCTGGCCGAGCAACTCGGCGACACCGTGATCATCGACTGCGGCGCGGACTTCCGGCTCACCGACGCGGCGGACTGGGAGAAGTTCTACGGTTCGGCGCACGCCGGCAGCTGGCCGTACGGCCTGCCGGAACTCCCTGGCAACCGGGACGCGCTCAAAGGCGCCACCCGGATCGCCGTACCCGGTTGCTACCCGACGGCCGCGCTGCTGGCGCTGCTGCCCGCCGTCGCCGCAGACCTGGTGGAACCGCATGTCACCGTCGTCGCCGTCAGTGGCGCCTCCGGGGCAGGCAAGTCCGCCAAGGTCGACCTGCTCGGTTCCGAGGTGATCGGGTCGGCACGGGCCTACAACATCGCCGGCGTGCACCGGCACACCCCGGAAATCGCCCAGGGGCTGCGCAGCGTCACCGACAAGGTGGTCACCGTGTCGTTCACCCCGGTGCTCATCCCGACCGCTCGCGGCATCCTGGCGACCTGCACCGCACGCACCGACGCGAGCCTCGCCGAAATCCGTGCCGCCTACGAAAAAGCTTATGATGCCGAGCCTTTCATCCACCTGCTGCCCGAGGGGCAACTGCCCAGGACGGGTTCGGTGATCGGCAGCAACGCCGCCCAACTGGCCGTTGCGGTGGACGAAGACGCCAAGACCCTGGTGGCCGTCTGCGCGATCGACAACCTGACCAAAGGCACCGGAGGTGCCGCCGTGCAATCGATGAATCTGGCCCTCGGCTGGCCCGAAACAGAAGGACTGTCCATCGTGGGAGTGGCACCGTGACATCACAGGCGGCGACCGGCAATCTCGTGCGCACCCAGGGCGTCACCGCGCCCGCGGGTTTCCGGGCCACCGGAATCTCGGCCGGTATCAAGGCATCCGGCAACCTCGACCTCGCGCTGGTGTTCAACGAGGGCCCGGACCACGCCGCTGCCGGGGTGTTCACCCGCAACCAGATCAAGGCCGCCCCGGTGCAGTGGTCACAGCAGGTGCTGACCACCGGCCGGCTGCGCGCGGTCATCCTGAACTCCGGCGGCGCCAACGCCTGCACCGGCGCACCGGGTTTCCAGGACACCCACGCCACCGCGGAGGCGGTCGCCGCGGCGCTGAGCGACTGGGGCACCGAGACCGGCGCGATCGAGGTGGCGGTCTGCTCCACCGGTCTGATCGGCGACCGGCTGCCGATGGACAAGGTGCTGGCCGGCGTCACCGAGATCGTGCACGAGCTGGCCGGTGGCCTCACCGGTGGTGAGGAGGCGGCGCGGGCCATCATGACCACCGACACCGTGCCCAAACAGGTGGCCCTGCACCACCCCGGTGACTGGACCGTCGGCGGGATGGCCAAGGGCGCGGGCATGCTCGCGCCATCGCTGGCCACCATGCTGGTGGTGATCACCACCGACGCCGTCGCCGACTCCGCGGCGCTGAACACCGCGCTGAAACGGGCCGCCGCAAAGACTTTCGACCGGCTCGACGTCGACGGCAGCTGCTCGACCAACGACACGGTGTTGCTGCTGGCGTCGGGCGCCAGTGAGATCACGCCCAGCCAGGCCGACCTGGACGATGCGGTCTTCGCGGTGTGCGACGACCTGTGCGCCCAACTGCAGGCCGATGCGGAGGGCGTCACCAAGCGGGTGACCATCACGGTCGTCGGTGCCGCCAGCGAGCACGACGCCCTCACCGCCGCCCGCGTGGTGGCCCGCGACAGCCTGGTCAAGACCGCGTTGTTCGGCTCGGACCCGAACTGGGGCCGGGTGCTGGCCGCGGTGGGGATCGCCCCGGTAACCCTGGATCCGCAGCGGATCAGCGTGTCCTTCAACGGTTTCCCGGTCTGTGTCGACGGCGCCGGTGCGCCCGGCGCGCGGGAGGTCGACCTGTCCGGCGGAGACATCGAGGTCGTCATCGACCTGGCATCGGGCAACGACACCGCCTCGATCAGGACCACAGACCTGTCGCACGGCTACGTCGAAGAGAACTCGGCCTACTCGTCGTGACATCGACCCCGATCAAGGCCGCGGTGCTGGCCGCCGCGCTGCCGTGGCTCACTCAGCTCAACGGCAAGATCGTCGTCGTGAAATACGGCGGCAACGCCATGACCGACGACACCCTCAAGGCCGCCTTCGCCGCCGACATGGTGTTCCTGCGCAACTGCGGCGTGCATCCCGTCGTGGTGCACGGCGGCGGCCCGCAGATCAGCGCCATGCTGAAGAAGCTGGGCATCGACGGCGAGTTCAAGGGCGGGTTCCGGGTCACCACACCGGAAGTGCTCGACGTGGCCCGGATGGTGCTGTTCGGCCAGGTGGGCCGCGAACTGGTCGGACTGATCAACAGTCACGGCCCGTACGCCGTCGGAATCACCGGCGAGGACGCCCACCTGTTCACCGCGGTGCGGCGCACCGTGCTGGTCGACGGCGTGCCGACCGATATCGGTCTGGTCGGCGACGTCGACCACGTCAACACCGGTGCCGTGCTGGATCTCATTGCCGCCGGCCGTATCCCGGTGGTGTCCACCATCGCTCCCGACGTCGACGGGGTGGTGCACAACATCAACGCCGACACCGCGGCCGCCGCGCTCGCCGAAGCTCTCGGCGCGGAGAAGCTGCTCATGCTCACCGATGTCGAGGGGCTTTACACCGATTGGCCCGACCGCACCTCGCTGGTCAGCGAGATCGACACCGCCGCACTGACGCAGCTGCTGCCGCAGCTGGAGTCGGGCATGGTGCCCAAGATCGAGGCCTGCCTGCGGGCGGTCACCAACGGGGTGCCCAGCGCGCACGTCATCGACGGCCGCGTCGAACATTGCGTGCTGGTCGAACTGTTCACCGACGAAGGAACCGGAACCAAGGTGGTCAACGCATGAGCCTCCAAACCCGCTGGGAAGCGGTGATGATGAACAACTACGGCACCCCACCGCTGGCGCTGGTCAGTGGCGACGGTGCGGTGGTCACCGATGCCGACGGCAAGTCCTACCTGGACCTGCTCGGCGGGATCGCGGTGAACCTGCTCGGCCACCGTCACCACGCCGTCATCGACGCCGTCACCGCGCAGCTCAACACGTTGGGCCACACCTCGAATCTGTATGCCACCGAGCCGGGAATCGCGCTGGCCGAGAAACTCGTCGACCACCTCGGCCATCCCGCGCGGGTGTTCTTCTGCAACTCCGGCACCGAGGCCAACGAGGTCGCGTTCAAGATCACCCGGCTCACCGGGCGGACGAACATCGTTGCCGCCGAGGGCGCGTTCCACGGCCGCACGATGGGTTCGCTCGCGCTGACCGGCCAGCCGGCCAAGCAGGCGCCGTTCGAACCCCTGCCGGGCAACGTCAGCCACGTGCCCTACGGCGATGTGGATGCCCTCGAGCGGGCGGTCGACGAGCACACCGCCGCGGTGTTCCTGGAGCCGATCATGGGGGAGGGCGGTGTCGTGGTGCCGCCGGCCGGCTACCTGGCCAAGGCCCGCGAGATCACCGCGAAACACGGTGCGCTGCTGGTGCTCGACGAGGTGCAGACGGGGGTGGGACGCACCGGCGCCTTCTACGCCCATCAGCACGACGGCATCACCCCGGACATCGTGACACTGGCCAAGGGGCTGGGTGGCGGACTGCCGATCGGCGCCTGCCTGGCCCTCGGTGCGACCGGTGACCTGCTCACACCCGGCCTGCACGGCAGCACTTTCGGCGGTAACCCGGTGTGCACCGCGGCCGCCCTCGGTGTGCTCAGGGCGCTCGTCGACGGGGACCTGATCGCCCGGGCCGGGGTGCTCGGCAAGACCATCAGCCACGGCATCGAGGAACTGGGCCACCCGCTGGTCGCGCATGTCCGCGGCAAGGGGCTGCTACAGGGCATCGTGCTGACCCGACCGGCCGCCAAGGCCGTCGAGACCAACGCTCGCGACGCCGGTTTCCTGGTGAACGCCGCCGCGCCCGATGTGGTCCGGCTGGCGCCGCCGCTGATCCTCACCGACGCGCAGATCGATCACTTCCTCACGTCCCTGCCCGCGATACTGGATGCCTCATGACACTGCGACATTTCCTGCGCGACGACGACCTGAGCCCCGCCGAGCAGGCCGAGGTGCTGGCGCTGGCGGCCGAGTTGAAGAAGGCGCCGTTCAGCCGGCGCCCGCTGGAAGGCCCGCGCGGGGTCGCCGTCATCTTCGAGAAGAACTCCACCCGCACCCGGTTCTCGTTCGAGATGGGCATCGCCCAGTTGGGCGGGCACGCCGTCGTCGTCGACGGACGCAGCACCCAGTTGGGCCGCGAGGAGACGCTGGAGGACACCGGGGTGGTGCTGTCGCGTTATGTCGACGCCATCGTGTGGCGCACCTTCGCCCAGGAACGCCTGACCGCCATGGCCAGTGGTGCCTCCGTCCCGATCGTCAACGCGCTCTCCGATGAGTTCCATCCGTGCCAGGTGCTGGCCGACCTGCAGACGCTGGCCGAACGCAAGGGCTCGCTGCACGGTCTGACGATGACCTACTTCGGTGACGGCGCCAACAACATGGCGCACTCGCTGATGCTGGGCGGGGTGACCGCGGGCATCAACGTGACCATCGCCGCGCCCGCCGGATTCGAACCGCACCCGCAGTTCGTCGACGCCGCCAAGCGCCGTGCCGCCGAGACCGGAGCGACGGTGTCCATCAGCAGCGACCCGAAGGCCGCCGCCGAGGGCGTCGACGTGCTGGTCACCGACACCTGGACGTCGATGGGCCAGGAGAACGACGGCCTGGACCGAGTGCGCCCGTTCCGGCCGTTCCAGGTGAACGCCGGCCTGCTGTCCATCGCAGACCCGGAAGCCGTTGTGCTGCACTGCCTTCCGGCGCACCGCGGGCACGAGATCACCGACGAGGTGATCGACGGGCCTCAGAGCGCGGTGTTCGACGAGGCCGAGAATCGGCTGCACGCCCAGAAGGCGCTCCTGGTCTGGTTGCTGGAGAACTCGTGAGTTCACCCACCCGGGTCGGGCGCCAGGCCCGCATCGTCACCCTGCTTTCCGCGCACGCGGTGAGCAGTCAGAGCGAGCTGGCCGCGATGCTCGCCGAGGAGGGCATCGACGTCACGCAGGCCACCCTGTCGCGGGACCTGGAGGAACTCGGTGCGGTGAAGCTGCGCGGTGCCGACGGCGGGGTCGGGGTCTATGTGGTGCCCGAGGACGGCAGCCCCGTGCGCGGCGTGTCCGGCGGCACCGAGCGGGTGACCAAGCTGCTCGGCGAGCTCCTGGTGTCCACCGACGCCAGCGCGAACCTCGCGGTGCTGCGCACGCCGCCAGGTGCGGCGCACTACCTGGCCAGTGCCATCGACCGGGCGTCGTTGCCCCAGGTTGTCGGCACCGTGGCCGGTGATGACACCATCTTCGTGATAGCCCGCGAGCCGATGACCGGTGCCGAGCTCGCGGCGATGTTCGAAAACTTGAAGTGAAGCAGTTCTAGAAAAGGGAGATTTTGCATGTCCGAACGCGTCATCCTGGCGTACTCCGGCGGTCTGGACACCTCGGTCGCGATCAGCTGGATCGGCAAGGAAACCGGGCGTGAAGTTGTCGCGGTGGCCATCGATCTGGGCCAGGGCGGCGAGGACATGGAGGTCGTTCGGCAGCGGGCACTGGACTGCGGCGCCGTCGAGGCCGTGGTCGTCGACGCGCGCGACGAGTTCGCCGACGAATACTGCCTGCCCACCATCCAGTCCAATGCGCTCTACATGGACCGGTACCCACTGGTGTCGGCCATCAGCCGGCCGCTGATCGTCAAGCACCTGGTGGCCGCGGCCCGCGAACACAAGGGCGGCACCGTCGCGCACGGCTGCACCGGTAAGGGCAACGACCAGGTCCGCTTCGAGGTCGGGTTCGCCTCGCTGGCGCCCGACCTGCAGGTGCTGGCCCCGGTGCGGGACTACGCATGGACCCGGGAGAAGGCCATTGCGTTCGCCGAGGAGAACGCCATCCCGATCAACGTCACCAAGCGCTCGCCGTTCTCGATCGATCAGAACGTCTGGGGCCGCGCGGTGGAAACCGGTTTCCTGGAGCATCTTTGGAACGCCCCCACCAAGGACGTCTACGACTACACCGAAGACCCCACCACCAACTGGAGCACCCCCGACGAGGTCATCGTCGGCTTCGACAAGGGTGTGCCGGTGTCCATCGACGGCCGGACGGTCACCGTGCTGCAGGCCATCGAGGAGCTCAACCGGCGTGCCGGAGCGCAGGGTGTGGGCCGGCTCGACGTGGTCGAGGACCGCCTCGTCGGGATCAAGAGCCGGGAGATCTACGAGGCGCCCGGTGCCATGGTGCTGATCACCGCGCACACCGAACTGGAGCACGTCACCCTGGAGCGCGAACTGGGCCGCTACAAGCGCGGCACCGACCAGAAGTGGGGCGAGCTGGTCTATGACGGCCTGTGGTACTCGCCGCTCAAGCGCGCGCTGGAGTCCTTCGTCGCACACACCCAGGAGCATGTGACCGGTGAGGTCCGGCTGGTGCTGCACGGCGGCCACATCGCGGTCAACGGGCGGCGCAGCCCGACCTCGCTCTACGACTTCAATCTGGCCACCTACGACGAGGGCGACAGCTTCGACCAGTCCTCGGCCAAGGGTTTCGTGCACGTGCACGGGCTGTCGTCCAAGATCTCGGCCAAGCGCGACCTCGGGTTGTGAGCGCCACCAACGAAGGCTCGCTGTGGGGTGGCCGGTTCGCCGACGGCCCCTCCGATGCCCTTGCCGCGCTGAGCAAGTCGACACATTTCGACTGGGTGCTGGCGCCCTATGACGTCACCGCCTCCAAGGCGCATGCCCGGGTGCTGCACCGCGCCGGGTTGCTGACCGATGACCAGCGCGACGGCCTGCTCGCCGGGCTGGACAGCCTGGGGCAAGACGTGGCCGACGGCAGCTTCGGCCCGCTGCCGACCGATGAGGACGTGCACGGCGCTCTGGAACGCGGCCTGATCGACCGGGTGGGCCCTGAGCTGGGTGGCCGGCTGCGCGCCGGGCGGTCCCGCAATGACCAGGTGGCCACCCTGTTCCGGATGTGGCTGCGCGACGCCATCAAGGCCGTCGGGGCCGGCGTGCTGGACGTGGTGGTGGCGCTGAGCACCCAGGCCGCCAGCCACCCGACGGCGATCATGCCGGGCAAGACGCACCTGCAATCAGCGCAGCCGGTGTTGCTGGCCCACCACCTGCTGGCCCATGCCCACCCGCTGCTGCGCGACGGCGAGCGGCTCGTAGACCTGGACAAGCGCACGGCGGTGTCGCCATACGGATCGGGCGCGCTGGCCGGCTCCTCGCTGGGTCTGGATCCCGATGCGATCGCCGACGAACTGGGCTTCCATCGCGCCGCCGAGAACTCGATCGATGCCACTGCCGCAAGGGATTTCGCCGCCGAGGCGGCATTCGTGTTCGCGATGATCGCGGTGGACCTGTCCCGGCTGGCCGAGGACATCATCCTGTGGAGCACCACCGAATTCGGCTACGTCAAGCTGCACGACGCCTGGTCGACGGGCAGCTCGATCATGCCGCAGAAGAAGAACCCCGACATCGCCGAACTCGCCCGCGGCAAGTCCGGCCGGCTGATCGGGAACCTGGCCGGCCTGCTGGCCACCCTGAAGGCCCAACCGCTGGCCTACAACCGGGATCTGCAGGAGGACAAGGAACCCGTCTTCGATTCGGTGGCCCAGCTGCAAATGCTCCTGCCCGCGATGGCCGGGCTGGTCGGCACCCTGACCTTCGACACCGACCGGATGGCGCAATTGGCCCCGCAGGGTTACACCCTGGCCACCGACATCGCCGAATGGATGGTGCGCCAAGGAATCCCGTTCCGCGTCGCGCATGAGGCGGCCGGTGCGGCGGTCAAGGCCGCCGAGGCGCGCAACGTCGGGCTGGAGGAGCTCGCCGACGACGAACTCGCCGGCATCCATCCCGGGCTGACCGCGCAAGTGCGCGAGGTGCTGACCATCGTCGGCTCGGTCGACTCCCGTGACGCTCGCGGCGGTACCGCCCCGGTTCAGGTGGCCCGGCAGCTCGGGGTGGTACGCGACACCCTCGATGCCCTTCGGATCCGGCTGCGCTAGGTACTATCGGCAGCCATGGAGCCCGGGGGGAGCGCCGCGACCGTCACGTCGCGTGTCCGGCAGTGGCTTTCGGGCTGGGGATTCAAACAATGGCGACGGGCGGGGCTGGTGGCGCTGCTGGCGGCCACCGCGGCGTTCGGTGGACTGGACACCGTCAACGACAAGGTCACCGACCTCAAACCCGGTGAGCAGTTCAACACCGGCGAGTTCGAGATGACGGTGCACCGCGCCAGGCTGGTGAACGAGGTGCGGGCCGGCACGAAAGTGCTCTACGCGCCCAAACCCGGCACCCGCTACCTCGGACTGGTGGTCACGGCGCACAACATCGGCACGCTGCCCGGCGTGCTGGACAAACCGGTACAACTGGTCAGCCTGCCGGGCGCCACCATGCTGCCCGCGGTGCGCGTGGCCGACGGAACGCAGGCCGGCCGGCTGGGTCCCGGCCTGACCGACCAGGTGGCGCTGCTCTGGCAGGTGCCGGAGTCCGCGCTGTCGGTCGGCGCTGAGTTGCCCGTCCGGCTCTGGAAGGAAGTACGCAGGTTGAACGTGACCGCCGGTCAGGGCTGGGTGCTCACCGACGATTACGGCCAGCTGACCGTGCCGGTCGGAGGCCCGGCGTGAGGCGGGCGCTGCACGCGCTGGCCACCGCGGTGGTGATCGCGGCCGCGGCGTGGATGTGGCACGATCTGCCGACGCCCGACGAGGTGTACGCCCCGTTCGATGTGCACGCCGGGATGGGCCAACAGGCGATCGGCCGGCCGATCGCGGCGCAGGTCACCGGAGTCCGCATCGGCCCGCGGATCCGCAAGCAGCAGTACCCGCCGACGCTGCTCGACGCGGTCGGCACCTGGGTCGCCGTCGACGGCGAGGCGATGAGCACCCTGGCCGACGCGGTACCGACCGTCGAACTGATCATCGGGCCGAACACCTACGTGCCCACGCACCGGCTCGGGTTCATGCCGATGGTCGGCGCCCTGGCCCCCGGCATCGCCGTGCGCGGCCCGTGGATATTCGACGTGCCGGCCGACCTGGTGGCGCCGGGGCGCCCGAACATGACCTTGCGGGTGTGGATCGGCGACTGGCGCCAGGACTCGCGGCTGGTCTTCGACATCCCGCTGGACGGTCCGCGCGTGCAGCGCAGCGATCTCATCCAATTCGGGCCGGCCACGCAGGTCGGCACATGATCGGTCGGCTCTGGCAGCGCAATCTCGTGGGCACGGCCGTCGCGGCCGCGGCACTGGTGGTGATCACCGCCCACACGCTGCAACCGGCGTGGGAGAACTACGCGAGCACGGTACGGCCCGCGCACGTCGCGGCCCCGCATCAATCGATCGAGGTGGACGGTCTGACCTGGTCGGTCCGCACCGTCAGCCGGTCGACGACGCAGCTCGGGTCCGGGGCGCCGGTTCCCAAGGGCACGGTCCGGGTGAACGTCGTCGTCGAACGGTCCGGATCGGCCGCCGACGGGTTCAGCTGTACCGCCTTCCTCGTCGACGGCGACCGCTCCTGGCGCAGCAACATGGGGCCGCCGTGCGGAGCCGCGACATCGATGGCGTGGAGCTTCCTCGTGCCGGCGAGCGCTGAACCGCAAGCCGTCGACATCAGGAAATCTGACTATTCGATTCTGCTTCGACTGCGGCTGTAGCCGGCGCGGATGTCATCGCGGCACCGCGATCCAGACACCAGCCGAGCACGGTGGCGATGAGGCAGATCCGCAACGGCTCGATGATCGTGTGCGAAATGAGGGACATCAGGTCCCAGGTGCCGTACCAGAAGGAGATGTCGTGCGGGCCGAGCAGCCAGGCCATCCCGCGCAACAGATAGCCCGAACCCAGCTGCGCCCGGAAGAAGCTGCCCGACATGTCCAGCCAGGCCAACCCCAGGTAGGCCAGCACGTACAACGCCACGGCGAAGAGCCCGCCGGCCGCGATGACATGCGCCGAGTCGGTGATCGGTTTGAACTTGCCGAGCTGTCCGGTGAACTGGTCGTGGACCTCGCTGCGCACCTTGCCGGGCACACGTTTCCAGCTGGTGCTCACCCGGGTCCGGGTGGATTCGGACCGATCGATCCACCGGCTGACCCGGTCGCCCCCGACCACACGGACGGCGGCGTGCCAGTCCGGCTTCGTCGTTGCGCCGTAGACGATGCATGCCACCGCGAGCCAGATCAGTGGGACGGCCGCCCCGCCGAAAGCCGTCTTCAGCGCCCACATCGCAGCACTCCACAGCGATTCCAGCGGCGCGAAATGCGAGAAGGCGCTTTCCCGGGTGTGGTCGAACCACACGATGATCCGTCGCTCGGACAGCCATGCCGACGGGTTGATCAGGAACGTCACCCCGCGGCTGGCCGAGAACGTCAGCACCAGGAACACCCACAACGCGTCCAGATAGACCCGCACGGGAAGCAACCAGGCCGGCATCCGGTCCTTGAACCGGCCGAACACGAAGCGGGCCACCAGGGCGGCGCCGATCAGCACGACCGTCACCGTCCCGACCGGCAGCGCGTCCGGATGCCACTCGGTCGGTTCCGGCGACCTCATCGCCACGGCGGCCCGGTAGTCCACGGCCTGATACTCGAAGGACAGCCAGTCCTCCCGGAACATCTGCCAGGCCAGGTAGATCGCGAAGAACGGCACGATGACGGTGGCGAACACGTCGATCTGACGCAGCGAGCGGGGCGGCAGCGCCGCCAGCGCCGGGATGCCCTGGCGTATGACGAAGAACATCGCCACGTAGGACCCCAGCCGGGCCATGCCGGCCAGCGGCATGATCAGCGACGCCCACAGATCGTTGTCGTAGCCGGCCCATGCGGCCCATTCGACGGCGGCGGTGCGGCCCAGGTAGCCGAGCAGATAACAGGCGGCCAACTGCGGAAAGTAACGCACGCACAGCGTCACCGGCATCAGCAGATAGCGCACGCGATCATGGTAGAGGCATCGGGCCGCGATCCCGTCAGCCGAGGCTCTCCGACAGCTCCAGCCATTTCTCCTCCAGCTCGGTGACCTCGGCTTCGAGCTCGCGCAATGCGCCGGTAAGCCGTTGCAGCCCTTCGAAATCGCCCTGATCGTGCTCGGCGAGTCGCTGGTGGGCGGTACCGATCTGACCGTCCAGCTTCTGCAATCGGCGTTCGATCGCGGCAACTTCCTTCTGCGTGGCACGCAGATCGGCACCGGACAGACCTGGCCCGGCCGCGCCCGCCGGCTTGAATTGCAGGGCGCCGGTCTGGGCGGCATGCGAGGCGCGCAGCCGCAGGTACTCGTCGACGCCGCCGGGCAGGTGACGCAACCTGCCGCCGAGGATCCCGTACTGCTGGTCGGTGACCCGTTCCAGGAAGTACCGGTCGTGGCTCACCACGATCAGCGTGCCCGGCCAGGAGTCCAGCAGGTCCTCCATGGCGGCCAGCATGTCGGTGTCCAGGTCGTTGGTGGGCTCGTCGAGGATCAGCACGTTGGGCTGCTCGAGCAGGATCAGCAGCAACTGCAGCCGCCGCTGCTGGCCACCGGAGAGGTCCTTGATCGGGGTGGACAGCTGCGCGCTGGCGAAGCCGAGTCGTTCCAGCAGCTGGCTGGGCGTGAGCTCCTGCGCCTTTGAGCCCGTTCCGAAGGTGTAGGTGCTGGCCAGCTGGGTCAGCACCATTCGTACCGGCTCATCCAGATGCTCGGCCAGCTTGTCCACGCCCTGGGTCAGCGTCGCCACCTTCACCGTCTTACCGCGCCTCACCCGGCCCTCGGTGGGTTCCACGGAACCGTCGATCAGCCCGAGCAGGGTGGACTTGCCTGCGCCGTTGACGCCCAGGATGCCGGTGCGCTCGCCCGGCGCGATGAGCCATTCGACGCCGTGCAGGATCTCCCGGTCGTCGTAACTCACCGACGCGTCGAGCAGATCCACCACCTGCTTGCCCAACCGGGTCACTGCCAGCGACTGGAGCGCCACCTTGTCGCGGATCTCCGGGACGTCGGCGATCAGGGCGTTGGCGGCGTCGATCCGGAACTTCGGCTTCGAGGTGCGCGCCGGCGCGCCGCGGCGCAGCCAGGCCAACTCCTTGCGGGCCAGGTTCTGGCGCCGCTCCTCGATGGTGGCGGCTTGGCGGTCCCGCTCGACCCGCTGCAGGATGTAGGCCGCGTAGCCGCCGTCGAACGGCTCCACGATCCGGTCGTGCACCTCCCACGTCACCGTGCACACTTCGTCGAGGAACCAGCGGTCGTGGGTGACCACCAGAAGTCCGCCCGCGGTCGGGCTCCAGCGCCGTTTCAGATGCTCGGCCAGCCAGGTGATGCCCTCCACGTCGAGATGGTTGGTCGGCTCGTCGAGTGCCAGCACGTCGTCGTCCCCGGCCAGCAGTCTGGCCAGGGCCACGCGCCGGCGCTGCCCGCCGGACAGCGTGTCCAGCCGGGCATGCCAGTCCAGATCACCGAGCAGGCCGCTGATGACGTCGCGCCCGCGCGGATCACCGGCCCACTCGTGTTCGGGCACATCCCCGACCACCGCGTGCCCGACGGTGTCGGCCGGATCGAGGGTGTCGCCCTGGTCGAGGACGCCGATGCGCACCCCGCCGCGGACCGTGACGCGGCCGCCGTCGGGCGTCACCCGGCCGGCCAGCATGGCCAGCAGGCTGGATTTGCCGTCGCCGTTGCGGCCGACGATGCCGATCCGGTCGCCCTCGTTCACCCCGAGGGAGACGGAGTCGAAGACGACCTTGGTCGGGTACTTGAGGTGGAGGGCTTCTGCCCCGAGAAGATGCGCCATGTCCCCTCAAGGTTAGGCGGACCCCCGGAGGTCCATTCACCGAGCATATTGGCGATGGCCGGCAGGTACTGCTATGCCATGATGTCGAGGCGATCGGGGGATCGAACTCAGGGCATCTCAAGGCGTAGGGGAGCGGGCGTTGGTCGATTTCTCGTTGATCACCGGGCCGGTCGGCCGATTTCTGGCCACCGCGCAGAACGGGATCGAGGTGCTTCGCTACGGCGGGCTGGAGACCGGCGCGGTGCCATCGCCCTTCCAGATCATCGAGAGCGTCCCGATGTACAAGCTGCGTCGCTACTTCCCGCCGGACAGCCGGCCGGGTGCGGCGACGCCGGGGGCCCCGGTGCTGATGGTGCACCCGATGATGATGTCGGCCGATATGTGGGACGTGACCCGCGCCGACGGCGCGGCGGGCATCTTGCATTCCAGCGGCCTGGACCCGTGGGTCATCGATTTCGGCTCGCCCGACAAGATCGAGGGCGGGATGCAGCGCAACCTGGCCGACCACGTGGTCGCGCTCAGCGAGGCGATCGACACCGTCAAAGAGGTGACCGGCCGGGACGTGCATCTGGCCGGCTACTCCCAGGGCGGCATGTTCTGCTACCAGACCGCCGCGTACCGGCGCGCCAAGGATCTGGCCAGCATCGTCACCTTCGGTTCACCGGTGGACACGCTGGCCGCGCTGCCGATGGGTATTCCGCCCAATATGGGCGCGGTCGCCGCGAATTTCATGGCCGACCACGTGTTCTCCCGTATCGATATCCCGGGGTGGTTGGCGCGCACCGGTTTCCAGATGCTCGATCCGCTGAAGACGGCACAGGCCCGGCTGGACTTCCTGCGTCAGTTGCACGACCGGGAGGCCCTGCTGCCCCGCGAACAACAGCGCCGGTTCCTGGACTCCGAGGGCTGGATCGCATGGTCGGGACCGGCGATCTCGGAGTTGCTCAAGCAGTTCATCGCCCACAACCGGATGATGTCGGGCGGTTTCTCGGTGCGCGGCGATCTGGTCACCCTCGCCGATATCGACTGCCCGATCCTGGCGGTCGTCGGTGAGGTCGACGATATCGGCCAGCCCGCCTCGGTGCGTGGCATCAAGAGCGCGGCCCCGAAGGCCGATGTGTACGAATATCTGATCAGGACAGGGCATTTCGGCCTGGTCGTGGGATCGAAGGCGGCCACCCAGACCTGGCCGACGGTGGCGGCATGGGTCAAGTGGCGCGCCGGCGACGGGGCACTGCCCGAGGATGTGGTGCCGATGGCCCACCGGTCGGCGACCTCGGTCGTCGAGAGCGGCGTGCCGTTCGCCTCCCGGGTGGCCGCGGGCACCGCTGCGGCCACCGAGGTCGCGTTCGGCCTGGCCCGGACCGCCGCGGATGCCGTTGTGGCAGCACAGAAGTCGGCGCGCACTCTGGCGGTCGAGACGGCACGCACACTGCCCCGGCTGGCACGACTGGGTCAGATCAACGATCACACCCGGATCTCGCTGGGCCGGATCATGTCCGAACAAGCCGAGAACAATCCCAACGGCGAGTTCCTGTTGTTCGACGGCCGTGTGCACACCTACGAGGCGGTGGACCGGCGCGTCAACAATGTGGTGCGCGGTCTCATCGGGGTCGGCATCCGGCAGGGTGTGCGGGTCGGCGTGCTGATGGAGACCCGCCCGAGCGCGCTGGTGGCCATCGCCGCGCTGTCCCGGCTCGGCGCCGTCGCGGTGCTGATGCCCCCCGACGCCGACCTGGACGAGGCGGTGCGGTTGGGCGGGATAGCCGATGTGCTCGCCGATCCGGGAAATCTGGAGGTGGCCCGCGGGTTGGGTATCCGGGTGCTGGTGCTCGGCGGCGGTGAGTCGC
The DNA here is from genome assembly GCF_054404835.1 of Mycobacterium sp. BMJ-28. Taxonomy (NCBI): domain Bacteria; kingdom Bacillati; phylum Actinomycetota; class Actinomycetes; order Mycobacteriales; family Mycobacteriaceae; genus Mycobacterium; species Mycobacterium sp. BMJ-28. The sequence goes on from NZ_CM136783.1 coordinate 2,718,328, forward strand.
GCGATCTGAACCTGCCCAGCGATACCGGGGCCGCCGATGTCACCGACATGGAGAAGATCGATCCCGACCAGGTCGAGCTGCCGGGCTGGTACCGGCCCAACCCCGGTTATGCCCGCGACCTGGCCTATGTGGCGTTCGCCGGTTCGGGCGACGAGTTGGTGGCCCGCCAGATCACCAACTTCCGGTGGGCGCTGTCGGCGTTCGGCACGGCCTCGGCGGCCAACCTGGGTACCCGCGACACGGTGTACTGCCTGACACCGCTGCACCACCAGTCCGGCCTGCTGGTCAGCCTCGGCGGCGCGGTGGTGGGCGGTGCCCGCATCGCACTGTCGCGCGGGTTGACGCCGGATCGCTTCCTGCACGAGATCCGGCAGTACGGCGTCACGGTGGTGTCCTACACCTGGGCCATGCTGGGCGAGGTCATCGACGATCCGTCGTTCGCCCTGTCGGGTAATCATCCGGTGCGGTTGTTCATCGGTTCGGGTATGCCGACGGGACTCTGGCGGCGGGTGGTCGAGGTGTTCGAACCGGCGCACGTGGTGGAGTTCTTCGCCACCACCGACGGGCAGGCGGTGCTGGCCAACGTGTCCGGCGTCAAATTCGGCAGCAAGGGCAGGCCGCTGCCCGGTGGCGGCCGGATTCAGCTGGCCGCCTACGACGTCGACGAGGACCTCATCCTGGAAGACGACGACGGTTTCGTGCGGCTGGCCCAGGCCAACGAGGTCGGCGTGCTGCTGGCGCAACCGCGTGGCCCGGTCGACCCGACGGCGTCGGTCAAACGCGGCGTGTTCACGCCGGCAGACACCTGGGTGTCGACCGAATCGCTGTTCCGCCGTGATGAGGACGGCGACTTCTGGCTGGTCGACAACCGCACCGCCGGGATACGGACCGAACGCGGGCCGGTCTTCACCGCCGCGGTCAACGACGCCGTCAGCCAGGTGGAATCCGTGGATCTGGCCGTCACCTACAGCCTGGAGGTGGGCGGCCGCACCCTCGCGGTCACGGCCGTGACGCTGCGGCCCGGTGGCAGCGTGCCCAGCGCCGAGCTCTCCGAGGCGCTGGCGGCGCTGGCCGTGGGCGCCGTCCCGGACATCGTCTACGTCGCGCCGCGGATGACCCTCAGTGCGTCCTACCGTCCGCTGGTCGGCCCGCTGCGCGCAGCCGGAGTGCCGAAGTCCTCGCGTAACGCCTGGTATTTCGATGCCGATACGAGTCAATACAAGCGTCTGACGGCGGCGGTTCGTGCCGAGCTCGGGGATCTGTGAGCCCGTGCCCGGCGCGCGCGTCGCTGTTAGGCTCCCCGTGATGGCACACCATCGCCGAACCGCACTGGAGGATTGATGGCACCGGAGTTCATGCGCGCGAGCGGTTGGCGGCGCGCGACCGCAGGCGTCGCCGTGGCGGCCGGCCTGATGGCCACGTTCGGATCCGGCGTCGCCAGCGCCGATGCGCTCGACGACATCGCCGCGGAATACGACACCGGCGCCGGCGGCGGGCAGATCTCCAACCTCATCCACGACGCGCTCAAACTACGCGCGCTGGGTTTCCTGCCGTCCCGCGGCAACTACGCGGACCTGCAGGAAGGCCTGGACAAGCGGCCGAACCAGACACCGCTGATCAGCGCCTTGAAGGCCACGGTCGACTTCCAGCGCAAGACCCAGGCGCGGACCGTGCAGCCGTCCAACCCGACCACCATCGGCATCAACACCTACAACCCGGCCAATGACAGCGTGCTGGGCGGCTTCAGCATCAGCGGCCCGCCGCTGGGCGGCGGATAATCCGCGCTCGTGGTCGATTCCAAACTGCTGAGCATCCTGGTCTGTCCCGAGGACCGGGGCCCGTTGCTCTATGTCGCCGGTGAATGTCTGTACAACCCGCGGCTGCGGCGCGCGTACCGGATCGTCGAGGACATCCCGGTGCTGCTGATCGATGAGGCCGTCGCGGTGTCCGAGGACGCCGAGCACGACCGCCTGGTCAGCTCAGGCTCGGCAACTCCCCGGTGAGGTAGCGCTGCAGGTTCGGCGCGATCGTCTTGGCGATCGACTCCGGCGGCAGCGACGCGAAGGGTTCCAGCTCCAGGATGTAGCGGGCGACCACGACGCCCACCAATTGAGATGCCACGAACTGCACCCGGATGGGACCGGAACCCGGTGGGTCGTCCACCCTTGACCCGACTTCGACGCTGATCACTTCCTGCAGGAACGAGCGCACCAGGCTGACATCGGCGCCGCCGAGTAGCGAGCGCAGCGTGGCGATGAAGCCCTTGCCGATCTCCGAATCCCACAGCGGGAGCAGCAGAGACGGCAGCACCAGCCCGATCTCGTCCACCGGCGTGTCCCGAAGGGGGCCGATCACCTGCATCGGGTCGATCGGGATCTCGATGGCCGCGGCGAACAGTTGTTGTTTTGTGCCGTAGTAGTGGTGCACCAGGGCGCCGTCGACACCGGCGGCGGTCGCGATCGCGCGGATAGAGGTCTTGTCGAAGCCGTTGCGGGAGAACAGATTACGGGCGCTCTGCAGAATTCGCTGGCGGGTGTCCGACGCCCCGGCCGGTCGCCCGGGGCGTTTGCGCTCGGTGGCGTCTGTGCTCACGTTGTCCTCACGGTGTGCGGCGTCGCAATGTGGCCGCGGCCAGGCCGAGCGCGACGATCGCGAATCCGATCACCACCGCGATATCGCGGGCGGCGACTGCCGTGAGCTCGCTGTGCGCGCCGACCTGTTGCAGCGCTTCCAGAGCGTAGCTGGCCGGCAGTGCATTGCTGATCCACTGCAGCCATTCGGGCAGTACCTCGCGCGGAACGATGATGCCGCACAGCAGCAGCTGAGGTGCGATCACCACCGGCATGAACTGCACGGCCTGGAATTCGGTGCGGGCGAACGCACTGCACAGCAGGCCCAGTCCGACCCCGAGCACCGCGTTGACAATGGCGATCACGAATACCAGCACCGGGCTGCCCGCGGTGTCGAACCCCAGCAGCCAGAAGGCGACGACGCAGGCCAGGGTGGCTTGGATGGCCGCGGCGACGGAGAACGCCGTGCCGTAGGCCGCCAGCAGGTCGAACCGGCGCAGCGGGGTGGTGAGAATCCGCTCGAGCGTGCCCGACACCCGTTCACGCTGCATGGTGATCGAGGTGATCAGGAACATCACGATCAGCGGGAACACACCGAGCATGATCAGGCAGGCATTGTTGAAGGGCGACGGCGTGCCGGGGTGGTGTGGCACGTTGTCGAACATGAAGTACATCAACGTGATGATCAGGGTCGGGACCAGCACGATCATCGCCACGCTGCGGTGATCGCCGGCCAACTGCCGCAGGATCCGGCTGGTGGTGGCCAGGTAGGCCTGCGGGCTCAACTTGTTGCGGCCGCGGTGCTGTGCCGGATGACGGACAGGAACGCTTCCTCCAGTGACGAACATCCTGTGTCCTCTCGAAGTGCGGTGGGGGTGGTGTGGGCGAGCAGGCGGCCTTCGCGCATGAGCAGTAGGTCGCCGCAGTGGTCGGCCTCGTCCATGACGTGGCTGGAGACCAGCAGGGTGGTTCCGGCGCGGGCCAGCTGGTGGAACTGTTCCCACAGGTCCACCCGCAGCACCGGGTCCAGTCCGACGGTGGGCTCGTCCAGGACCAGCAGGTCCGGGTGTGACACCAGCGCGCAGGCCAAGGACGCTCGGGTGCGCTGACCGCCGGACAGGTTGTCGCACAACGCCGTTCGGTGGTCGGTGAGCCCGACGGCGGCGATGGCGTCCTCGGCGGCTTGGGCGTCGGAACCGTAGAGGGCGGCGAAATACCTGGCGTTGTCGATGACGCGCAGATCGCGGTAGATGGTGGGGTCCTGGGTGACGTAGCCGACGCGTCTGCGCAGTTCGACGGAGCCGGCCGGGTGGCCGAGCACCGTCACGGTGCCCGATTCGACGATCTGGGTGCCGACGACGGCCCGCATCAGGGTGGTCTTTCCGCAGCCGGAGGGCCCCAGTAGTCCGGTGATGGTGCCGCGGGCGATCTGCACCGACAGGTTCTGGACCGCCTGCCGCTTACCGCGGACGACCTGCAGGTTTTCGATGGAGATCGCCGGCTCGGCGCCACGCCGCAGTAATTCATCATTCGATGAAGTCATCATATGATGAATAGTGCGCGCGGTGTGAGCGACTGTCAAGGGCCGGGCACAATCGGGGGCATGGGACGAGCGGAGCGACGGGGGAGGCTGGATGCGTTGGCGGTCGACCCGGTCGCCGCGGCGCGGTTGCTGCTGGGGGCCGAAATCGAGAGCCGCGCAGTGGTGGCGACCATCGTCGAGGTGGAGGCATACGGCGGTCCACCCGACGGACCATGGCCCGACCCGTCGGCACATTCCTACCGCGGTCCGCGACCCCGTAACGCCGTGATGTTCGGCCCGGCGGGGCGGCTGTACACCTACCGCAGTCACGGAATCCATGTGTGCGCCAACGTCGTCTGTGCCACCGAGGGTGTGGCGGCGGCGGTGTTGTTGCGCGCGGCGGTCATCACCGGCGGTCAGGACATCGCGCGCGGCCGCCGCGGTGTCGCGGTGTCGGCCCCAGCCCTGGCACGGGGTCCGGGCAATCTGTGCGCGGCCCTGGGAATTCTGATGGAGGACAACGGAATCGACCTGTTCGATGACCGGAGCCCGGTCAGGCTGAGGTTGCATCCGGTCGATGGCGCAGTCGAAGGACCGCGCGTCGGGGTGAGCACCGCCGCGGATCGGCCATGGCGATTCTGGCTGCCCGGTCATCCCGAGGTGTCGGCGTACCGGCGCAGTCCACGGGCTTCGGCGCCGGGCGGTAGCGACTGAGCACTGCCGTACGGAAAGATCGATCCCGTGACTACGGGCATCCTCGAAGAGCTGGAATGGCGCGGGCTGATCGCGCAGTCGACCGATCTGGAAGCGCTGGCAGGTGCGGCGGCCGACGGCCCACTGACCGTTTACGCGGGATTCGATCCCACCGCATCCAGCCTGCATGCCGGACATCTGGTGCCGCTGCTGACCCTGCGCCGCTTCCAGCAGGCCGGCCACCGGCCGATCGTGCTGGCCGGGGGAGCCACGGGCATGATCGGCGATCCCCGCGACACCGCCGAACGGGCCATGCACTCGACCGACACCGTGGCCGAATGGTCCGAGCGCATCCGGGGCCAGCTGGAGCGATTCGTCGAGTTCGACCAATCGGCTACCGGGGCGATCGTGGAGAACAACCTGTCCTGGACCGGAGCGCTGTCGGCCATCGACTTCCTGCGGGACATCGGTAAGCACTTCTCGGTCAACGTGATGCTCGACCGCGACACCATCAAGCGCCGGCTCGAGGGGGAGGGCATCTCCTACACCGAGTTCAGCTACATGTTGTTGCAGGCCAACGACTACGTCGAGCTGCATCAGCGGCACGGCTGCACATTGCAGATCGGTGGCTCCGACCAGTGGGGCAACATCATCGCCGGGGTGCGTCTGGTCCGCCAGAAACTCGGCGCCACCGCACACGCACTGACGGTGCCGCTGGTGACATCGGCCGACGGAACCAAGTTCGGTAAGTCCACCGGCGGCGGCAATCTGTGGCTGGATCCCGACCTGACCTCGCCGTATGCGTGGTACCAGTACTTCGTCAACGCCGCGGACGCCGATGTGGTGCGTTACCTGCGCTGGTTCACCTTCCTGGATGCCGAGGAACTCGGGGCGCTGCAGACCGCGACGGAGGAACGGCCGCACGAGCGCGCCGCGCAGCGCCGGCTGGCCCGTGAACTCACCACCCTGGTGCACGGACAACAGGCCACCGACGCGGTCGAGTTGGCCAGCCAAGCCCTGTTCGGCCGAGCGGAACTGGCTGACCTGGACGAATCGACGCTCGGCGCCGCGCTGACGGAGGCCAGTAACGGCCAGGTCGCGGAGCTGGCGCCGGGTGATCCGGACGCGATCACCGATCTGTTGGTGGCCGCCGGCTTGTCGAAGAGCCGCGGTGAGGCCAAGCGTGCGATCGCCGAAGGCGGCGTCTACGTCAACAACGTGCGTGTCGAAAGCGGCGAATGGATACCACAACCGACGGACTTTCTGCGCGACCGTTGGTTGGTGTTGCGGCGTGGCAAGCGCCACATCGCGGGAGTGCGCCGCGGCACCCACGCTGACCAGCGAAAATAGCGGTCTGACCTGGCGATTTGACTCGCTGTTAGCCCTCACGTAACTTATTCCAAGTCAGAGCGACACGGCCTCGGCCGGGAAGCGAAGACCAAATCCGAGAGAGACACCCACTAAGGTGGGGGTTCCTCAACGCCCGCACTACGGACCGCGGCTTTTAGCCGCGGGTTTGTTGCGCGGTCGAAATCGGGCGTGTTGTTTGAGAACTCAATAGTGTGTTTGGTGGTTTTTGTTTGTTGTTTTTATGCCATCTTGGTGGGGGACTTCCCGTCTTCCTGCTACTTGGGGTGGTTGTTTTTTTGATGCCAGTTTTTGGTGTCTTTGGTTTGGATATCAGGTTTTTCTGATTCGAATTCCACCTGGTGCTTTGGTGCTGGGTTGTTTTTGTTTGGAGAGTTTGATTCTGGCTCAGGACGAACGCTGGCGGCGTGCTTAACACATGCAAGTCGAACGGAAAGGCCCTTCGGGGTGCTCGAGTGGCGAACGGGTGAGTAACACGTGGGTGATCTGCCCTGCACTTTGGGATAAGCCTGGGAAACTGGGTCTAATACCGAATATGATCACGGGCTTCATGGTCTGTGGTGGAAAGCTTTTGCGGTGTGGGATGGGCCCGCGGCCTATCAGCTTGTTGGTGGGGTAATGGCCTACCAAGGCGACGACGGGTAGCCGGCCTGAGAGGGTGACCGGCCACACTGGGACTGAGATACGGCCCAGACTCCTACGGGAGGCAGCAGTGGGGAATATTGCACAATGGGCGCAAGCCTGATGCAGCGACGCCGCGTGAGGGATGACGGCCTTCGGGTTGTAAACCTCTTTCAATAGGGACGAAGCGCAAGTGACGGTACCTATAGAAGAAGGACCGGCCAACTACGTGCCAGCAGCCGCGGTAATACGTAGGGTCCGAGCGTTGTCCGGAATTACTGGGCGTAAAGAGCTCGTAGGTGGTTTGTCGCGTTGTTCGTGAAAACTCACAGCTTAACTGTGGGCGTGCGGGCGATACGGGCAGACTTGAGTACTGCAGGGGAGACTGGAATTCCTGGTGTAGCGGTGGAATGCGCAGATATCAGGAGGAACACCGGTGGCGAAGGCGGGTCTCTGGGCAGTAACTGACGCTGAGGAGCGAAAGCGTGGGGAGCGAACAGGATTAGATACCCTGGTAGTCCACGCCGTAAACGGTGGGTACTAGGTGTGGGTTTCCTTCCTTGGGATCCGTGCCGTAGCTAACGCATTAAGTACCCCGCCTGGGGAGTACGGCCGCAAGGCTAAAACTCAAAGAAATTGACGGGGGCCCGCACAAGCGGCGGAGCATGTGGATTAATTCGATGCAACGCGAAGAACCTTACCTGGGTTTGACATGCACAGGACGTGCCTAGAGATAGGTATTCCCTTGTGGTCTGTGTGCAGGTGGTGCATGGCTGTCGTCAGCTCGTGTCGTGAGATGTTGGGTTAAGTCCCGCAACGAGCGCAACCCTCGTCCTATGTTGCCAGCGGGTTATGCCGGGGACTCGTAGGAGACTGCCGGGGTCAACTCGGAGGAAGGTGGGGATGACGTCAAGTCATCATGCCCCTTATGTCCAGGGCTTCACACATGCTACAATGGCCGGTACAAAGGGCTGCGATGCCGTGAGGTGGAGCGAATCCTTTTAAAGCCGGTCTCAGTTCGGATCGGGGTCTGCAACTCGACCCCGTGAAGTCGGAGTCGCTAGTAATCGCAGATCAGCAACGCTGCGGTGAATACGTTCCCGGGCCTTGTACACACCGCCCGTCACGTCATGAAAGTCGGTAACACCCGAAGCCGGTGGCCTAACCCCTTGTGGGAGGGAGCCGTCGAAGGTGGGATCGGCGATTGGGACGAAGTCGTAACAAGGTAGCCGTACCGGAAGGTGCGGCTGGATCACCTCCTTTCTAAGGAGCACCACGAGACCTGGCCGGCCCCGTAGATTGCGGGATCAGCTGATGTCAGGCGATTCGTTGGATGGCCTCGCGCCTGTAGTGGGCGGGGGTCTGGTGCACAACAAACATTTTGGGTTTCCCGCGTTTGTGGGTGCCTGGCTGCCAGACACACTATTGGGCTTTGAGACAACAGGCCCCGCGGCGTCCTCGCCTTGTGAGGAAGGGATGTCGGCTCTTGACCGTTGGGTTGGGGGTGCTTGTTGTTGCCCCGCTTTGGTGGTGGGGTGTGCTCTTTGATTTGTGGATAGTGGTTGCGAGCATCTTGCACACAGGATTGTGTGGCTGTTGGCCTTTTGGGGTTGGTGGTCATGTTTTTTTGTGTGTTGTGATGTGCAATTTCTTTTTCTTTATTCTGGTTTTTTTGTGTTGTAAGTGTTTAAGGGCGCATGGTGGATGCCTTGGCATTGGGAGCCGATGAAGGACGTGGGAGGCTGCGTTATGCCTCGGGGAGCTGCCAACCGAGCGTGGATCCGAGGATGTCCGAATGGGGAAACCCAGCACGAGTGATGTCGTGTTACCCGCATCTGAATATATAGGGTGCGGGGGGGAACGCGGGGAAGTGAAACATCTCAGTACCCGTAGGAAGAGAAAACAAAAGTGATTCCGTGAGTAGTGGCGAGCGAAAGCGGAGGATGGCTAAACCGTATGCATGTGATACCCGGCGGGGGTTGTGTGTGCGGGGTTGTGGGGCGTTTCTTCTCCGGTCCGCCGACTGGGGCAACAGTGATAAAAGTGTGTGTTAGCGGAAGTGGTCTTGGGATGGCCTGCCGTAGACGGTGAGAGCCCGGTACGCGAAAATGCATGCTCTGTTGTGAGATTGTCCCCGAGTAGCAGCGGGCCCGTGAAATCTGCTGTGAATCTGCCGGGACCACCCGGTAAGCCTGAATACTTCCCAATGACCGATAGCGGATTAGTACCGTGAGGGAATGGTGAAAAGTACCCCGGGAGGGGAGTGAAATAGTACCTGAAACCGTGTGCCTACAATCCGTCAGAGCCCTCGACTTGTCGTGGGGTGATGGCGTGCCTTTTGAAGAATGAGCCTGCGAGTCAGGGACATGTCGCGAGGTTAACCCGTGTGGGGTAGCCGTAGCGAAAGCGAGTCTGAATAGGGCGTATCCAATCCGTAGGGGTTGGTGTAGTGGTGTGTTCTGGACCCGAAGCGGAGTGATCTACCCATGGCCAGGGTGAAGCGCGGGTAAGACCGCGTGGAGGCCCGAACCCACTTAGGTTGAAGACTGAGGGGATGAGTTGTGGGTAGGGGTGAAAGGCCAATCAAACTCCGTGATAGCTGGTTCTCCCCGAAATGCATTTAGGTGCAGCGTTGCGTGTTTCTTGCCGGAGGTAGAGCTACTGGATGGCCGATGGGCCTCACAAGGTTACTGACGTCAGCCAAACTCCGAATGCCGGTAAGTGTAAGCGTGGCAGTGAGACGGCGGGGGATAAGCTCCGTGCGTCGAGAGGGAAACAGCCCAGATCGCCGGCTAAGGCCCCTAAGCGTGTGCTAAGTGGAAAAGGATGTGCAGTCGCGAAGACAACCAGGAGGTTGGCTTAGAAGCAGCCACCCTTGAAAGAGTGCGTAATAGCTCACTGGTCAAGTGATTGTGCGCCGATAATGTAGCGGGGCTCAAGCACACCGCCGAAGCCGCGGCATCGAACTTTGTTCGATGGGTAGGGGAGCGTCCTGCACCCAGTGAAGCAGCCTGGTAATGGAGCTGTGGAGGGTGTGGGAGTGAGAATGCAGGCATGAGTAGCGAATAGGCAAGTGAGAACCTTGCCCGCCGAAAGACCAAGGGTTCCTGGGGCAGGCCAGTCCGCCCAGGGTGAGTCGGGACCTAAGGCGAGGCCGACAGGCGTAGTCGATGGACAACGGGTTGATATTCCCGTACCCGTGTGTGCGCGCCCATGATGAATCAGAGGTACTAACCGCCCAAAACCGTCGTTACCGATCACCTTCGGGTGTGAGGATTGGCGGGGCTGCGCGGGACCTTCTCTGGTAGTAGTCAAGCGATGGGGTGACGCAGGAAGGTAGCCGTACCAGTCAGTGGTAATACTGGGGCAAGCCTGTAGGACGACACTTAGGCAAATCCGGGTGTCATGAAGTCCGAGAGGTGATGCATAGCCGATTGAGGCGAATTCGGTGATCCTATGCTGCCGAGAAAAGCCTCTAGCGAGCTCACACACGGCCCGTACCCCAAACCAACACAGGTGGTCAGGTAGAGAATACTAAGGCGTACGAGATAACTATGGTTAAGGAACTCGGCAAAATGCCCCCGTAACTTCGGGAGAAGGGGGACCCCTTACTGTCATCACCTTTACGGTGGGCAGCGGTGGGGGGTGGCACAAACCAGTGAGAAGCGACTGTTTACTAAAAACACAGGTCCGTGCGAAGTCGCAAGACGATGTATACGGACTGACGCCTGCCCGGTGCTGGAAGGTTAAGAGGACCCGTTAACCCTTCGGGGTGAAGCGGAGAATTTAAGCCCCAGTAAACGGCGGTGGTAACTATAACCATCCTAAGGTAGCGAAATTCCTTGTCGGGTAAGTTCCGACCTGCACGAATGGCGTAACGACTTCTCAACTGTCTCAACCATAGACTCGGCGAAATTGCACTACGAGTAAAGATGCTCGTTACGCGCGGCAGGACGAAAAGACCCCGGGACCTTCACTACAACTTGGTATTGGTGCTCGGTTCGGTTTGTGTAGGATAGGTGGGAGACTGTGAAGCGGTCACGCCAGTGATTGTGGAGTCGTTGTTGAAATACCACTCTGACCGTATTGGGCCTCTAACCTCGAACCGTATATCCGGTTCAGGAACAGTGCCTGGTGGGTAGTTTAACTGGGGCGGTTGCCTCCTAAAATGTAACGGAGGCGCCCAAAGGTTCCCTCAACCTGGATGGCAATCAGGTGTTGAGTGTAAGTGCACAAGGGAGCTTGACTGCGAGACGGACATGTCGAGCAGGGACGAAAGTCGGGACTAGTGATCCGGCACCTCTGAGTGGAAGGGGTGTCGCTCAACGGATAAAAGGTACCCCGGGGATAACAGGCTGATCTTCCCCAAGAGTCCATATCGACGGGATGGTTTGGCACCTCGATGTCGGCTCGTCGCATCCTGGGGCTGGAGCAGGTCCCAAGGGTTGGGCTGTTCGCCCATTAAAGCGGCACGCGAGCTGGGTTTAGAACGTCGTGAGACAGTTCGGTCTCTATCCGCCGCGCGCGTCAGAAGCTTGAGGAAACCTGTCCCTAGTACGAGAGGACCGGGACGGACGAACCTCTGGTCTACCAGTTGTCCCACCAGGGGCACGGCTGGATAGCTACGTTCGGACAGGATAACCGCTGAAAGCATCTAAGCGGGAAACCCCCTCCAAGACCAGGCTTCTCACCCATTAAGTGGGATAAGGCCCCCCGCAGACCACGGGATTGATAGACCAGACCTGTACACCTAGCAATAGGTTCAGGGAACTGGCACTAACCGGCCGAAAACTTACACACACCCCCACACCGGGGGTAGCAAAACAACCGTGTAAGAAAAAGACGCACAACACAATGCCCGCAACCACACCACAAGCACATCAAAGCGATGCGCACCCCACCACCAAAACACACTTCCCCCACACCACAATGTTGGGGGACACTCAAAAAAGAGTGAATAAAGTTACGGCGGCCATAGCGGCAGGGAAACGCCCGGACCCATCCCGAACCCGGAAGCTAAGCCTACCAGCGCCGATGATACTACCCATACGGGTGGAAAAGTAGGACACCGCCGAACACACATTAGAATTACCCCCCACGTTTTCGTGGGGGGTAATTCTATTTGCGCGGCCTATATGAAATCGCGCCGTGAATTCGGGCGACTGTCGCGATTCGCCGGCACCCGGCTATCCTTTGCCGGGGCGCAAAATGTTGACGACCCAGGGATCGACCAAGGAAGGCCAGCGTGGCGCAGGACAGGCAGGATGGCAGCGGTGATCGGCGTCCGCGCCGTACCGACGGCGGGCCGGGACGAACTTCTCGGGACCGGCCGAACGCACCGCGCACTTCCGGGCCGGACCGGGCCCGCCGCGTTCAACCACGGGATTCAGCAGACGGGGACGGTACCCGGCCTGCCGGTCCCGCGATCCCGAAGGAGATCGAGGCCAAGCAGCTCTCTCCGGAGATCCGCAGTGAGCTGATCACCCTGGACAAGTCCACGGCGGACGTGGTGGCCAGGCATCTGGTCGCCGCCGGCGAACTCCTCGAGGATGACCCGGCGGCGGCCCTCGAGCATGCCCGCGCGGCCCGGGCCCGATCCGGCCGGATCGCAGCGGTTCGTGAAGCCGTCGGTATCGCCGCGTACTACTGCGGCGACTGGGCGCAGGCGCTGGCCGAACTGCGCGCGGCCCGTCGGATGGGCAGCAAGTCCTCGCTGCTGCCGCTGATCGCCGATTGTGAACGCGGCGTCGGTAGGCCGGAGAAGGCGATCGAGCTGGCCCGCACCCCGGAAGCCGAGCAGCTCACCGGCGACGACGCCGACGAGTTGCGCATGGTGGTGGCCGGCGCTCGCTCCGATCTGGGTCAGCACGAGCAGGCCCTGGCCGTGTTGTCGAGCCCGCCGCTGGATCTGACCCGGACCGACCAGACCGGGGCCAGGCTGCTCTACGCCTATGCGGAGACGCTGCTGGCCCTCGGCCGGACGGCCGACGCCGTGCAGGGCTTCATCCACGCCGCGGCCGCCGATGCCGACGGCGTCACCGACGCCGAAGAGCGCCTGACCGAGCTGACCTGAGATGGGAACTCTCGTACAGGAGCACGACTGCCTGCTCCTGGATCTGGACGGCACCGTCTTCCGCGGCCACGAGGCCACCGTCGGTGCGGTGGAAACCTTGGCCTCGGTCGGCCCGCGCGCGCTGTACGTGACGAACAACGCGTCCCGCTCGCCCGCGGAGGTCGCCGCACACCTGCAGGAACTCGGCTTCTCGGCCGCCGAGGACGACGTCGTCACCAGCGCGCAGAGCGCGGCGCGGTTGCTTGCCGCGCAGCTGCCGGCCGGGGCCGCCGTGCTGATCATCGGCACCGACTCGCTGGCCGCCGAGGTGGACAGGGTCGGCTTGCGGCCCGTGCGCACCTTCGCCGAGCACCCGGTGGCCGTCGTGCAAGGGCACTCGCCGGCGACCGGTTGGGCGGAGCTGGCCGAAGCCGGCCTGGCCATCCGTGCCGGCGCGATCTGGGTGGCCACCAACGTCGACCGGACGCTGCCATCGGAACGCGGACTGCTGCCGGGCAACGGCTCCATGGTCGCGGCGCTACGCACCGCCACCGACCAGGTACCGCAGGTCGCGGGCAAGCCGGCACCCACCCTGCTCAACGACGCCCTGGCTCGCGGTGGCTTCGCCAGCCCACTGGTGATCGGCGATCGGCTCGACACCGATATCGAGGGCGCCAACGCGGCGGGTCTGCCCAGCCTGATGGTGCTCACCGGGGTCAACTCCGCCGTCGACATGGTGCATGCCGTGCCGCACCAGCGGCCGGTCTTCGTCGCGCCCGATCTACGGTCGTTGCACGACGACGGCGACGCGCTGCGCATCGCCGCGCACCCAGCCTGGCAGGTGGAAACCGATGGCGATGCGGTCACCGTGCGCGCCACCGGCGCCGACGCCGGTGATGACCTCAGCGTGGTGCGGGCCCTGGCGCACGCCGTGTGGACCGGTCACGCGGCCGACGGGCGGGTCGACGTCATCGCCGCCGACGACACCGCCCGGGCGGCACTGCAACTCTGGTCGCTGCTGAGCTGACCGGATCGGCTAGCGTGATCTCCTGACATGAGTACCGATCCCGAGCAGATCCGCTCCGACATCGCCGCGCTGCTGTCTGGGCTACCCGACGCCGCCGCGGGCGACGTCGACCCCACCGATATCGAGGCCGTCGCCGTGCGCCTGGAACAGGCCCACGAACTGCTGGTGCACGCCCTGGAGTCGGTGGAGGGCCGCGGCGAAGCGATCCGGGAGAACTGAGCCGATGACACGGCGGGCGCGAGTGGACGCCGAGCTGGTGCGGCGCGGGCTGGCCCGCTCGCGCCAGCAGGCCGCCGAACTCATCGGCGCCGGCCGGGTTCGGATCGACGGCATGCCCGCCGTCAAACCCGCCACCGCGGTGTCGGTGGGTGCCGCGCTGACGGTGTCCGCGGACGAGAAGACCTGGGTTTCGCGCGGGGCGCACAAATTGATCGGGGCCCTGGACGCGTTCGATGTGCCGGTGCAGGGCCGGCGCTGCCTGGATGCCGGTGCTTCGACCGGAGGTTTCACCGAGGTGCTGCTGGACCGCGGCGCCGCGCAGGTCGTCGCCGCCGATGTCGGCTACGGACAGCTGGCCTGGTCGCTGCGCTCGGATGACCGGGTGAGCGTGCTGGAGCGCACCAATGTGCGTGAGCTCACGCCGGAGAAGATCGGCGGTGTCGTGGACCTGGTGGTCGCGGATCTGTCCTTCATCTCGCTGACCACCGTGCTCCCGGCGCTCACCGCCTGTGCCTCCGCCGATGCGGATATCGTGCCCATGGTGAAGCCTCAATTCGAGGTCGGCAAGGATCGGGTCGGTGCCGGCGGTGTGGTGTCGGACCCGGCACTGCGCGCCGACGCGGTGCGCGGAGTTGCCCGCCGCGCGGCCGAATTGCGCTGGCATACGGTCGATGTCACGGCCAGCCCGCTACCGGGGCCGTCCGGCAACGTGGAGTTCTTCCTGCGCTTGCGGGCGACCACTGAGCACCCGCTCGACGGTGCTGCTCTCGATCGCGCGATTGCGCGTGCCATCGACGAAGGGCCGCAATGACCTGCGAACGTACCGTCCTGGTGGTTGTCCACACCGGCCGCGAGGAGGCCACCGATGCCGCCCGCCGGGTCGAGAAAGTGCTGGGCGACCACGGCATCGGGTTGCGGGTGCTCACCGCCGAGGCCGTCGACCGGGGTGCGCTGCACCTGGATCCCGACGATATGCGTGCCCTCGGCATCGACATCGAGGTCGTCGATCCCGACGAACGCGCGGCCGAAGGATGCGAGGTGGTGCTCGCGCTCGGCGGTGACGGGACGTTCCTGCGTGCCGCCGAACTGGCCCGCAACGTGGAGATTCCGGTCCTGGGAATCAACTTGGGCCGCATCGGATTTCTCGCCGAGGCCGAGACCGAGCTGCTCGACACCGTCTTGGACCACGTCATCCAGCGCAACTACCGGGTGGAGAATCGGATGACGCTGGACGTGGTGGTGCGTCAGGGCGGTGACATCACCGAACGCGGCTGGGCACTGAACGAGGCGAGTCTGGAGAAAGGCCCGCGGTTGGGTGTGCTCGGTGTCGTCCTCGAGGTCGACGGTCGGCCGGTGTCGTCATTCGGCTGTGACGGGGTGCTGGTGGCCACCCCGACCGGATCCACCGCCTACGCCTTCTCGGCGGGCGGACCGATCCTGTGGCCGGATCTGGAAGCGATTCTGGTGGTGCCCAACAACGCGCACGCGTTGTTCGCCCGGCCGATGGTCACCAGCCCGAACGCCTCGATCGCCATCGAAGTGGAAAGTGGGGGACACGACGCGATGGTGTTCTGTGACGGACGCCGCGAGATGGTGGTGCCGGCCGGCGCACGCCTGGAGGTGACACGCTGCGGCACTCCGCTGCAGTGGATCCGCCTGGACAGCGCCCCGTTCAGCGACCGGCTCGTGCGCAAGTTCCGGCTGCCCGTCACGGGATGGCGCGGCCAGTAGTGCTCGCCGAGATCCGTATCGAGTCGCTGGGTGCGATCAGCACCGCGACCGCTGAATTCGACCGCGGCCTGACCGTGCTCACCGGTGAGACCGGGGCCGGTAAAACCATGGTGGTCACCGGATTGCACCTGCTCGGCGGAGCCCGGGCCGACGCCAACCGGGTACGCACCGGTGCGGCGCGGGCGGTGGTCGAGGGGCGGTTCACCACCGCCGATGTGCAGACCGACGTGATCGACCGGATCGACGTCATTCTCGATTCCTCCGGCGCCGAACGCGATGACGACGACAGCGTCATCGCCGCGCGGTCGGTGAGCCGCGACGGGCCCTCCCGCGCATATCTGGGTGGCCGCAGCGTGCCCGCGAAATCGCTGAGCTCGTTCACCAACGAACTGCTGGCCCTGCACGGCCAGAACGATCAGCTCAGGCTGATGCGCCCGGACGAGCAGCGGGCGGCACTGGACCGGTTCGCCGATGTCAGTGCGCCGCTGGCCAAGTACCGTGCGGTGCGCGACGAATGGCTCTCGGCCCGCCGGGATCTGATCGACCGCACCGAGCGGGCGCGCGAACTGGCGCTGGAATCCGACCGGCTGACCTTCGGCCTCGGTGAAATCGACGAGGTGGCACCGCAACCCGGTGAGGACGACGCGCTGGTCGCCGATATCCGCCGGCTCTCCGAGCTCGACGCGCTGCGCGAGGCCGCCGCCGTGGCCCGCGCCGCATTGGCCGGTGCACCCGACGACGATGCTGGCGAATCCGTCTCGGCCGCCGGCGCGGTGGCCCAGGCCAGGGCGGCGTTGCAGGCCACCGATGATTCCGTGTTGACCACGTTGGGGGACCGGCTGGCCGAGGCGATGGCGGTGATCGGCGACGTCTCCATGGAGTTGGGTGACTATCTGGACGAATTGCCCAGCGATGCAAGCACTCTGGAGACCAAGCTGGCCCGTCAGGCCCAGTTGCGCGGTCTGACGCGCAAGTACGCCGCCGATATCGACGGGGTGCTGGCCTGGGCGAAGGAGTCCCGGGAGCGCCTGGCCCAGCTCGACGTCTCGGAGGAGGCGCTGTCGGGTCTGCGGGCCCGCGTCGAGGAACTGCATGCCCGGTTGATCGTCGTGGCCGCGGACCTGACCAAGGCCCGGACCAAGGCGGCAAAGGGTCTGGCCAAGGCCGTCACCGCCGAACTTGCCGGACTGGCCATGACCGGCGCGGACTTCGGCATCACGGTGTCGCCGCTGCCCGCCCGCACCGACGACTCCGCGCCGCTGACGCTGGCCGACGGCACCGTCGTGCACGCCGGCCATGACGGCGCGGACGCCGTCGAGTTCGGGTTCGCCGCCCACCGCGGCACCGATTTGCTTCCACTGGCCAAGAGCGCGTCGGGCGGTGAACTGTCCCGGGTGATGCTGGCGCTCGAGGTGGTGCTGGCCGCCTCGGCGGCAGGCACCACGATGGTGTTCGACGAGGTGGACGCCGGCGTGGGTGGGCGTGCGGCGGTGCAGATCGGGCGGCGGCTGGCGCGGCTGGCCCGCACCCACCAGGTCATCGTCGTCACCCACCTGCCGCAGGTGGCCGCCTATGCCGACACCCACCTGGTGGTGGAGAGCGGGCCGAAGTCCAGCCGGGTGGTGCGCCTGGAGGAGGACGACCGGGTGGCCGAGTTGGCCCGGATGCTGGCCGGCCTCGGCGATACCGACACCGGGCGTGCGCATGCGCGCGAGCTGTTGGACGGCGCGCAGCAGGAGCGCAGCACCCCGTAGTGGTCAGGCCGGGTTGGCCGGGGACAGCTCGGCGGCGCCCCAGCGCAACGGGCTCGCGGCGGTCAGTTCGACCAGTTCGGACAGGGTGAAGTCGACCGAGCTCTGGGCACCGGGGACGTCACCCCGGTGGTCCCAGTCGATCACGGCGGTACCGGTGAGCTGGATGGTCGACCCGGTCTGCCAGTCCGGGATCAGCAGCCCGCACCGGGGGTTCGCCTCGATGTTGCCCAACGTCATGAACATCGAATTGCCGCGGTAGTCCGGCCAGCGCAGCCGGGTGGGGGAGAGCACCTGCAGGAAGCCGGGATTGCCGCCCCGGTGGGATGCGTCGGCGTTACCTTCAGGGTCCGCGGACCCGATGAAGAAGGTGTCCGCGGCGGTGATGATCTCCCTTGTGTGCGAGTCGATTTCGACGGCGTGCCGGACGCCGGGTGATTCGGCGGCGGGGCGCGCATCCTCGATGCTGCGGCGGGAGATGTACTTCGGGCAGTTCGAGTACACCTGATCGGTGTGGATCAGCAGACCACCGTCGTGGGGCGCGGCCGTCCCGTTCACTCGCATCCGGCGCCGGGTCTGCGGCTCGACGGCGATCATCCCGATCCGGCGCGGAGTGCGCAGGATCTCGGCGAGTGGGTCGCCGTGCGCAGGCAGGGCACCGACCACGATGGTGCGTGCATCGTCGGCGTACACGAAGCCGGGTGGGCCGGCGATCAGGCCGGTCCACATCCGGCCCGTGTCGTCCGCCGCGCTGATCACGATCATCGGCTGCTCGGCCAGGAAGTCGGCCGCGGCGCCCGGAATGGTGGGGTGCACCATCCGGCCGACGCGCTGGGCGATCTCGCTCTGGCCCATCCGCTGCTGCACCGTGACCTCACCTGGGTGATAGAGAGTCATCGCGGCGGCTCAGAAGAAACCACAGGTGGGAGCCGAACCGTTCGGCGCGGGTTCGGCCTGCGCCCCGCTGGGCGCGAACACCTCGAGCCGGATGCCGTCCGGGTCGCTGAAGAAGATGCCACCCGATGCCGCGCCCTCACCGTGCGCCACCACGCCGTCGTAGGCGAAGGGAGCGCCGAGTTCCTTGAGCACCGTCTCCACCGCCCTGACTGCTGCGATGTCGTCCACCTGGAACGAAAGGTGATGCAAGCCGGGGGTCTGGGTGGAGAACCGGCCGTCGCTCTGCTCCCAGAGCGTCAGCCGCAGGGTGCCCTCGGATCCCAGGAAGGCGTACCGGTGCTCACCCTCGGTGCTGATGCCGAGTTGCTCGAATCCCAGTGCGCGCCGGTAGAAGTCCACCGAGCGCGCCAGGTCGGTGACATTGAGCCCGACATGCCCGGGTGTGGTCGCGGTGGTCATTCTGTTCCTCCGAATCGATAACCTGTGTAGTGCTCTTCAAAGGTTAGAATGGCGGAGCGGCGATGTCAACCGGCAAAAACGATTTAGATGGTTATGGGGAGGGTGGTTAGTCTCAGGTATGCACGATCCGCGCCCGCATGTCGGTGAACCCCTCGCGCTGGATCTGCTGAACACCCGGTGGATGTCGGCAGATGGTCCGCAGGATCTGCTCGTCGATGGCGCGGGTGTGCGGTGCTGGTTGCAGACCAACGATCTCGCCGACCGATGCGATGCCGGTGCACAGGCCCGCGAAGCCTTGCTGCAGACCCGCGAGGCGATTCTGCACGCCGTCACCGGCGGTTCGCCGGAAGAACTGAACGAGGTGCTCGGCCACGGATGTATCCGGCGCCGGCTCGCCCCGGCGGGGCCACGGGACGAACCGGAGGTCCGCGACCCGGCATGGCGGGCCGGCTGGCTGGCGGCGGATAACTTGTTGACGCTGTTGGCCGAATCGCCGGGACGCATCAAGCAGTGCGCCCATCCGCAGTGCATCCTCTGGTTCTACGACACCTCGAAAAACGGCACCAAGCGCTGGCATTCGATGGCCACCTGTGGGAACCGCGCCAAGGCCGCGCGGCACTACGCGGCGAAGCACGATTGAGACCGTTCTGCTGTTGCAGAAGTGACAAAACAAAACTTGTGGGGCTGGTGTTACGGCGCGCCTCCACCTCAACTTGAGGGTTGGCCGACAGAATCGGCCACATGAAGATGTCAGCGCTGCTATCGCGTAATGCCAGCTCAAAGCCGGGCGTCATCGGTACTGCCCGCGTTGATCGCGATATCGACCGACTTCTGCGTCGCGTCGGTCCCGGCGACGTCGTCGTCCTGGACGCCCTGGATCTGGACCGGATCACCGCCGACGCGCTCGTCGAGTCGGGTGTCTCCGCCGTCGTGAACGCCTCACCGTCCATCTCCGGCCGCTATCCCAACTTGGGGCCGGAAGTGTTGGTGGCCAACGGCATCGTGCTGATCGACGAGGTGGGCCCGGACGTCTTCAAGAAGGTCAAGGACGGCGCCCGGGTCCGGGTCAACAACGGCGGCGTGTACACCGGCGACCGCAGGCTCGCCCACGGCACCGAACGCAATGACCTGGAGATCCACGAGCTCATGGTGGAAGCCAAGAGCGGGCTGGTCGCGCATCTGGAAGCCTTTGCAGGCAACACCATCGAGTTCATCCGCAGCGAGAGTCCGTTGCTGATCGACGGTATGGGTATCCCCGATATCGATGTCGACATGGACCGCAGGCATGTGGTCGTCGTCGCCGAGGGGCCGTCGGCCGCCGAGGATGTCAAGGCCCTGAAGCCGTTCATCAAGGAGTACCAGCCGGTGCTGGTCGGCGTGGGCACCGGAGCCGACGTGCTGCGCAAGGCCGGATACCGGCCGCAGCTCATCGTCGGCGACCCCGCCGTCATCAGCAGCGACGCACTGCGGTGCGGCGCTCAGGTGGTGCTGCCCGCCGATGCCGACGGCCACGCGCCGGGCCTGGAGCGCATCCAGGACCTCGGCGTCGGGGCGATGACCTTCCCGGCCGCCGGCTCGGCCGCCGACCTGGCCCTGCTGCTGTGCCATCACCACGGCGCCGCGCTGATCGTCACCGCCGGTCACAGCGCCACCATCGAGGAGTTCTTCGACCGCTCCCGCCAGCAGAGCAATCCGTCGACCTTCCTGACCCGCCTCAAGGTGGGGGAGAAGCTGGTCGATGCCAAGGCAGTGGCCACCCTGTATCGCAGCCGGATCTCCGGCGGCGCCATCGCCATGCTGGTGCTGGCGATGCTCGTCGCGGTGATCGTCGCGCTGTGGGTGTCGCGTACCGATGCCGTCGTGCTGGACTGGGCGGTCGACTACTGGAACCGTTTCCTGCTCTGGGCCCAGGGCCTGGTCAGCTAGCAAGTCCCTACCTCAACTCGATGGGTGCGCCATGATTTCACTTCGCTCACATGCGATTTCACTGGCGGCGGTGTTCCTGGCGCTGGCCATCGGGGTGGTGCTGGGATCGGGTCTGCTGTCCGATACCGTGCTGTCCGGGTTGCGCAAGGACAAGGCCGACCTGCACAACCAGATCAACGCGCTGACCGACGACAAGAATGCGCTGAATGAAAAGCTCAGTGCTGCAGGTGAATTCGATAGTCTGATGGCTCCGCGCATGTTGCGCGACACACTCGGCGGCAAGGCGGTGGTCATTTTCCGCACGCCGGATGCCGTCGACGACGACGTCGACGCGGTGACCCGGCTGGCCACCCAGGGTGGTGCCGCGGTGACCGGGACCATCACGCTGACCCCGCAGTTCGTGGACGCGAATTCCTCGGAAAAGCTGCTCTCGGTGGTGAATTCACCGATTCTGCCGACCGGTCGCCAGCTATCCACCAAGTCCGTGGACCAGGGTTCCCAGGCCGGTGATCTGCTCGGCATCGCACTACTGGCCGGCAAGGATCCCGCGGTGGTCGACGACCAGCGGGCCACCGTGCTCGCCGCCCTGCGCGAGACCGGATTCATCTCCTACGACGCCGAGCGCATCGGCGCGGCCAACACCGCGGTGATCGTCACCGGCGGCAATCTCGGCGACGACGCCGGCAACCGAGGCTCGACCGTGGCCCGGTTCGCCGCCGCGCTGGCACCGCACGGCTCCGGCACGGTGCTGGCCGGCCGGGACGGTTCGGCAACCGGCACCGCGGCGGTCGCGGTGACCCGCTCCGATACGGCGCTGTCCTCGGCGGTGACCACCGTCGACGACGTCAACGCCGAGTCCGGCCGCATCACCAGCGTGCTGGCGCTGGCCGATCTGGTGCGCGGCGGCAAGCCCGGCCAGTTCGGCATCGGGCAGGGCGCATCGTCGGTGACCGTGCCGCAGTGACATAGCCCGTCGCTTCGCTCGCCCCAGTGACATAGCCCGTCGCTTCGCTCGCCCCAGTGACACAACCCGTCGCTTCGCTCGCCCCAGTGACGTAGACCATCGGCGCGCCAGCGACAGCTTGTCGGTGTCGGTGTTAAGGTGAGATTCCGTGGGTCGGCAGGCCCCAGGTAGCAGTCAGTTACCTTGCCCCATCACCACGGAGGTTGTTGTTGCCATCGTTACGCAAGCACCCGCAGACAGCGACCAAACACCTCTTCGTCAGCGGTGGTGTCGCGTCCTCACTCGGTAAAGGCCTGACGGCCAGTAGTCTCGGGCAGCTGCTCACCGCACGCGGTCTGCAGGTGACGATGCAGAAGCTGGACCCCTACCTCAACGTCGACCCGGGCACCATGAACCCGTTCCAGCACGGCGAGGTGTTCGTCACCGAGGATGGTGCCGAGACCGACCTCGACGTCGGACACTACGAGCGCTTCCTGGACCGCGACCTGTCCGGCTCGGCGAACGTCACCACCGGTCAGGTGTACTCGACGGTGATCGCCAAGGAGCGCCGCGGCGAGTATCTCGGCGACACCGTTCAGGTCATTCCGCACATCACCGACGAGATCAAGCGCCGCATCCTGGCCATGGCCGAGCCCGACGCCAAGGGCAACCGGCCCGACATCGTCATCACCGAGATCGGCGGCACCGTCGGTGACATCGAGTCGCTGCCGTTCCTGGAGGCGGCCCGGCAGGTCCGGCACGAGGTGGGCCGGGACAACTGCTTCTTCCTGCACGTGTCGCTGGTCCCGTTCCTCAAGCCCTCCGGTGAGTTGAAGACCAAGCCCACCCAGCACTCCGTCGCCGCCCTGCGCAGCATCGGTATCTCGCCGGACGCGCTGATCCTGCGCTGCGACCGCGAGGTCCCGGAGGGACTGAAGAACAAGATCGCGTTGATGTGCGACGTCGACATCGACGGGGTGATCTCCACCCCGGACGCCCCGTCCATCTACGACATCCCCAAGGTGCTGCACCGTGAGGAACTCGACGCCTACGTGGTACGCAGGCTGAACCTGCCGTTCCGCGATGTCGACTGGACACAGTGGAACGACCTGCTCCGGCGCGTGCACGAGCCGCAGGAATCGGTGCGGATCGCGTTGGTGGGCAAGTACATCGACCTGTCCGATGCCTATCTGTCGGTGGCCGAGGCGCTGCGCGCCGGTGGTTTCGCGCATCGCGCCAAGGTCGAGATCCGCTGGGTGGCCTCCGATGACTGCGAGACCGAGGCCGGCGCGGCCGCCGCGCTCGGCGATGTACACGGCGTGCTGATCCCCGGTGGCTTCGGCATCCGCGGTATCGACGGGAAGCTGGGCGCCATCGGGTACGCCCGCAAGCGCGCCGTGCCGGTGCTCGGCCTGTGCTTGGGATTGCAGTGCATAGTCATCGAGGCGGCCCGGTCGGTGGGTCTGACCGAGGCGAGCTCCTCGGAGTTCGATCCGGACACCCCGGATCCGGTGATCTCCACCATGGCCGACCAGCTGGACGCGGTCGCCGGTGAGGCGGACCTGGGCGGCACCATGCGCCTGGGCGCGTACCCGGCCGTGCTGCAACCGGATTCGATCGTCGCGCAGGCCTACGAAGCCACCGAGGTCTCCGAACGGCACCGGCACCGGTACGAGGTGAACAACGCCTACCGGGATCGCATCGCCGAAAGCGGCCTGAAGTTCTCCGGCACCTCCCCGGACGGTCATCTGGTCGAATTCGTCGAGTACGACCGCGAGGTGCACCCGTTCCTGGTCGGCACCCAGGCCCACCCCGAGCTGAAGAGCCGGCCCACCCGTCCGCACCCGTTGTTCGCCGCCTTCATCGGCGCGGCACTGCAGTACAAGGCGGGCGAACGACTGCCCTTGGAAGAGTTGGTGGCCGAACACGCCGAACCCGCTCACCGTGGCTGACCACCAGTTCGACACGCTGGCATCCGAAACCGTCTACGTCGGAAAGATCTTCGCGCTGCGCGCCGACGAGGTGCGGATGCCGGGCGGGAACACCGCGCGCCGCGAGGTGCTGGAACACTACGGTGCGGTGGCCGTCGTGGCGCTCGACGAGGACGGCAACGTCGCGCTGGTCTACCAGTACCGCCATCCGATCGGCCGCCGGCTGTGGGAACTGCCGGCCGGGCTGCTCGACCTCGGTGGTGAGCGCCCCGAGGTCACCGCTGCCCGCGAACTCGAGGAGGAAGCCGGCCTGACCGCGCAACACTGGGCCGTGCTGGTCGACATCGACTCGACGCCGGGTTTCACCGACGAAAGCGTGCGCGTCTTCCTGGCCACCGGGCTGAGCACGGTGGACCGGCCCGAGGCGCACGACGAGGAGGCCGACCTGCGGTTGGAATGGGTGCCGCTGGAGACCGCCGTGCGGCGGGTGCTCGGCGGTGAGATCGTCAATTCGATTGCGGTGGCCGGAATCCTGGCCGCCCACACCGTGTCGGACCGGTCCACCCTGCGCACCGTGGACGCGCCGTGGCCTGACCGGCCGCGCGCCTTCGCCGCCCGGCAGGGCCATTCGTGACCACGGCTGTCGGCGCGGTCGAGCAGCAGGTGCGGGGCTACCTCGATCACCTGGTCATCGAGCGCGGTGTGGCAGCCAACACCACCAGCTCGTACCGGCGTGACCTGCGCCGCTACACCGAATTCCTCACCGCCCGCGCAATCACCGATCTGCGCGACGTCTGCGAGACCGATGTCAGCGAGTTCCTGGTGGCGCTGCGCAAAGGCGACCCGGATACCGGGGCGGTCGCGCTGTCGGCGGTGTCGGCGGCCCGTGCGCTGGTCGCCGTGCGTGGTCTGCACAAATTCCTGACGGCCGAAGGCATCATCGAGGTGGACGTCGCGCGTGAGGTGAAGCCGGCCACACCCTCGCGCAGGCTGCCCAAGAGCCTGACCGTCGACGAGGTGCTGGCGCTGCTGGAGTCCGCCGGGGGAGACCGCGATTCCGACGGACCGCTGAGCCTGCGTAACCGCGCGCTGCTGGAGGTGCTCTATTCCACCGGCGCCCGCATCTCCGAGGCCGTCGGCCTGGACGTCGACGACGTCGACACCACCTCACGCTCGGTATTGCTGCGCGGCAAAGGCGGCAAGCAGCGCCTGGTGCCGATCGGGCGGCCGGCGGTCGGAGCCCTGGACACCTACCTGGTGCGGGCCCGTCCGGAGCTGGCGCGCCGCGGCAAGGGGACGCCCGCGATCTTCCTCAACGCCCGTGGCGGCCGGCTGTCCCGCCAGAGCGCCTGGCAGGTGCTCCAGGACGCGGCCGAACATGCAGGTATCACCGCCGCGGTGTCACCGCACACCATGCGGCACTCGTTCGCCACGCACCTGCTCGAGGGCGGGGCCGACGTGCGCGTCGTGCAGGAACTGCTCGGGCACTCGTCGGTGACCACCACCCAGATCTACACGCTGGTCACCGTCAACGCGCTGCGCGAGGTGTGGGCAGGCGCGCACCCGCGCGCGCTATAGCGCCCGGAAGTTCATGGCGACACCGTTCATGCAGTAGCGCAGACCCGTCGGCTGCGGCCCGTCGTCGAAAACGTGCCCGAGATGCCCACCGCAGTGCCGGCACAACACCTCGGTCCGGGGCATTCCCAGCGTGCCGTCGGTCCGCTCGAACAGAGCGCCGTTCAGCGGTTTCCAGAAGCTCGGCCATCCGGTTCCGCTGTCGAACTTGTTGTCCGAGCTGAACAGAGCCGACGTGCACCCCGCGCAGGTATAGGTACCGCGGCGCAGTTCGTGATCGAGCGGGCTGCTGTAGGGCGTTTCGGTGCCGGCTCGGCGCAAGACGTCGAATTGGTCGGCGCTCAGAAGCTCTCGCCATTGCGCGTCGGTATGGGTGACCGGGAAATCGGGCATCGGTGCGGCCGTGGAGTACGCGCAACCAGCCGCGGCAACGGTCGCAGCAAGCGCACCGGTGCCCAGGGCGAAGCGGCGTCTCGTCATTGTCATGGTCTTTCCACCGTAGGCCTGATGAACGCCGATCAACGTCGGACGGCCCGGACGTCATAGTTCGGTAATCACTTTCACGTGCCGAAACACG
The DNA here is from genome assembly GCF_054404835.1 of Mycobacterium sp. BMJ-28. Lineage (NCBI taxonomy): Bacteria > Bacillati > Actinomycetota > Actinomycetes > Mycobacteriales > Mycobacteriaceae > Mycobacterium > Mycobacterium sp. BMJ-28. The sequence continues at coordinate 2,744,190 of NZ_CM136783.1, forward strand.
CTGAAGCCCAATGACATTCTTTGGTAAGAATTTGTCCGCCCGTCAGCGGATAGCCTGGTTCGAGCCGAGCTGACAAGGAGCGAATCATGTTGACCCTCATCGGTATCGGGCTGGTCGGTGGACTGATCACCGGCATCTCGCCGTGCGTACTGCCGGTGTTGCCGGTGATCCTGCTGTCGGGTGCACAAAGCGCCGGCGCCGCCGACGCGGCGGCGGGGACGACCCTCGTCGCGCCGGCCCGCACCGAGTCGTTGCGGCCGTATCGGGTGATCGCGGGTTTGGTGGTCAGCTTCAGTGCGGTGACTCTGGCCGGCTCGGCGTTGTTGTCACTTCTGCACCTACCGCCGAATGCCATCCGCTGGATGGGACTGGCCGCGCTGCTCGCCATCGGTCTGGGACTGATCTTCCCCAGGGTGGAGGCCCTGCTGGAGAAGCCGTTCAGCAAGTTGCCGCAGAAGCAGTTCCACTTCGGCAGCAGCGGATTCGGACTGGGCCTGGCATTGGGCGTGCTGTATGTGCCCTGCGCGGGACCGGTACTCGGTGCGATCGTGCTGGCCGGGGCGACCGGCCAGATCGGCTGGTCGACGCTCGCTCTGACACTGTCATTCGCCGCCGGCGCGGCGATACCACTGCTGGTGTTCGCCCTCGCCGGTCGGCGCATCACCGAACGGGTGCAGGCGTTCCGGCGCCGTCAGCGTGCGATTCGGCTGGTTTCGGGTGTGGTGACGATCCTGTTGGCGGTGGCGCTGGTGTTCGACCTGCCGGCCGTGGTCCAGCGGGCCATTCCGGACTACACCGCGCCACTGCAGAGCACATTGCGCCCGGGAACCGACGTCGGCAACGCCCTGGCTGATTGCACAGACGGTGCGACAGAACTCCAAAACTGTGGTCCTGCACCGGATATCGGCGGTATCACGGCGTGGCTGAACACCCCGGGCGGCGCAGCGGTCGACCTGGGATCGTTGCGTGGCAAGGTGGTGCTCGTCGATTTCTGGGCGTACTCGTGCATCAACTGCCAGCGCAGCATTCCGCACCTCGTCGGGTGGTACAACGCCTACCACGGACAAGGATTCGAGATCATCGGTGTGCAGACTCCCGAGTACGTCTTCGAACACGACAAGGACAACGTGGCCGCCGCCGCGGCCGGGTTGAAGATCGGCTATCCGGTCGCCTTGGACAATGATTACGTCACGTGGACCAATTACCACAACCAGTATTGGCCGGCGCAGTATCTCATCGATGCCGACGGTATCGTGCGGCACGTCAAGTTCGGCGAAGGCGAGTATGACGTCACCGAAAGACTTATCCGGCAACTCCTTTCACAGGCGAACGAGAAATCCGCACTGCCGTGAACGGTCGGTGCCCCGGCCGCGTTAATGTGGTGACGATGACGAGGGTGCTGATCGCCGACGACGACCCCGTCGTGCGCGACGTGGTGCGGCGCTACCTGGAACGGGACGGGCACCAGGTATCGGTGGCGCGCGACGGTGCCGAGGCGCTACAGATCCTGGAGACGACGCGGGTCGACCTGGCCGTCCTGGATCTGATGATGCCGGGGCCGGATGGGTTGACCCTGTGCCGCAGTCTGCGCAAGGACAGCCAGGTGGGGCTTCCGGTCATCCTGCTGACCGCGCTCGGCGAAGAGGACGACCGGATCGCCGGGCTGGAGGCGGGCGCCGACGACTACCTCACCAAACCGTTCAGCCCCCGAGAACTCGCATTACGCGTGCAATCGGTACTTCGGCGCGTACCACCTCCCGCCGTCGCCGGGCCGGCGGAACTGGTCACGGGCGACATCGTGGTGAACACGGCCGCCCGCGCGGTGCTCGTCGCGGGGAGACCGGTCAGCCTGACGGCGCGGGAATTCGACCTGCTGGCGTTCCTGATGTCGCACCCCGACACCGTGTACAGCCGCGAACAACTGCTGAAACTGGTGTGGCAGTGGGACTTCGGTGATCTGTCCACGGTCACGGTGCACATCAAGAGGTTGCGCACCAAACTCGGCGATCACCATCGGGTGCAGACGGTGTGGGGGCGCGGCTACCTGTGGGGCACCGGCCAGGTCGCCGGCGCGTAGCGCTGAGGAGAAGCGACCGCGGGTCAGTGTGCGCCCAGGTACTGCGATTCGAGCACCAGATCCGGCAGCAGCGTCTGGTATTCGGCGTGCGTGGGGTGCTCGACGGTCTGCCACAACGAACCCTGATGTTGCTTCATGTACGCGCGGTACTTCGGGGCGCCGGGCAGCTTGACGTTGTCGGCCACCACGATCGACCCGGAATGCAGCCAGCCGCGATCCAGGATGCTCTGCAGGTCGGGCAGATAGGCACTCTTGGCGTGGTCGATAAAGACGAAGTCGAGGGAACCGGGGGCGAAGCCGAGGGTGTCCAGGGTGGTGCCGCCGTCCCCGAGGGTGCCGACCACGCACGTCACGCGGTCGGCGACACCGGCGTGCGCCCAGATCCGGCGGGCGATCTCGGCGTTGTCCGCCGACAGCTCGACCGAGAACACCCGGGTCGCGGGGGCGGCGCGGGCGATACGCAGCGCGCTGTACCCGCAATAGGTGCCCAGCTCGAGTGCCGCGGCAGGGTTTGCCCGCTGCACGGCCGCGTCGAGCAGCGCGCCCTTCTCGTCGCCGACATTGATGAGGAAAGACTGCTCGTAGGCAAACCGGTCGATGGTGGCGAGCACGTCGTCGATATCGCCACGGCGGGCTTCGCGCAGCACGTAGTCGGCGGCCGCGGCCTCGCGACCATCGCCGATCTGACCGGTCCTGCTGATGTTGCGGGAGCCCCAGGCCAGCCGGAGGAAGGACCAGCGCAGAAACGGGACACGCCGTGTGAGACCCATATCGTGACCCTACCCAGCGGGTCTGCCGTTCCGGGGCCGTCCGCACAGCTAGACTCTGCTGCGATGTTCGCCATGGACGAGGGATACCGGACCTGCGAGGACGCAGCATGAGCGACGACGGCGGACTTCATCTCGGTATCGACCCCCTGCCAGAAGTGGGCCTCACCGGACGCCCACCCCGCGACATTCCCGAGCCGGCCCCGCGCAGCACCCATGGCCCGGCCAAGGTGATCGCGATGTGCAACCAGAAGGGCGGCGTCGGCAAGACCACGTCGACCATCAATCTGGGCGCCAGCCTGGCCGAATACGGCCGGCGGGTGCTGCTGGTAGACCTCGATCCCCAGGGTGCCCTGTCGGCCGGCCTGGGGGTGCCGCACTACGAGCTGGAACACACGGTGCACAACCTGCTGATCGAACCGCGGGTGTCCATCGACCAGGTGCTCATCAAGACCCGGGTCAGCGGCCTGGACCTGGTGCCCAGCAATATCGACCTGTCCGCGGCCGAGATCCAGCTGGTCAACGAGGTGGGCCGGGAACAGTCACTGGCCCGCGCGCTGTACCCGGTACTGGACCGCTACGACTACGTGCTGATCGACTGCCAGCCCTCGCTCGGCTTGCTCACCGTCAACGGCCTGGCCTGCTCGGACGGGGTGATCATCCCCACCGAATGCGAGTTCTTCTCGCTGCGCGGGCTGGCCCTGCTCACCGACACCGTCGACAAGGTCCGCGACCGGCTCAACCCCAAGTTGGAGATCAGCGGCATCCTGGTCACCCGTTACGACCCGCGCACGGTGAATGCGCGGGAGGTGATGGCGCGGGTGGTGGAACGCTTCGGGGATCTGGTTTTCGACACCGCGATCGCCCGTACCGTGCGGTTCCCTGAGACCAGCGTCGCCGGCGAGCCCATCACCACCTGGGCACCGAAATCCAGTGGCGCCCAGGCATATCGGTCGTTGGCTCGCGAGGTCATCCACCGGTTCGGCGCGTGACCGGCGAACCCGAGCCGGCCACCGAGCAAACGGGTTTCCGCGTCCGGCTCAGCAATTTCGAGGGTCCGTTCGACCTGTTGCTGCAGCTGATCTTCGGTCACCGGTTGGATGTGACCGAGGTCGCACTGCACCAGGTGACCGACGACTTCATCGCCTATACCAAGGTCATCGGCCGCCAGCTGGAACTCGACGAGACGACCGCGTTCCTGGTGATTGCCGCCACACTGCTGGACTTGAAAGCGGCCCGGCTGCTGCCTGCCGGTGAGGTCCAGGACGAGGAGGATCTGGCGCTGCTGGAGGTGCGCGATCTGCTGTTCGCGCGGCTGCTGCAGTACCGGGCCTTCAAGCATGTCGCCGAGATGTTCGCCGAACTGGAGGCAGCTGCGCTGCGCAGCTATCCGCGGTCGGTGGGCCTTGAGCCGGGCTTCGAAGAGCTGTTACCCGAGGTCACGCTGGGTGTGGACGCGATGCAGTTCGCCGAGATCGCGGCGTCGGCGTTCACCCCGCGCCCGGTACCGACGGTGCGGCTGGACCATTTGCACGTGCAGTCGGTGTCGGTGCCCGAACAGGCGATGCGGCTGATGGGGCTGCTGGAGGCGCGCGGGATCGGCGGGTGGTCGTCGTTCGGCGAGCTGGTCTCGGGCTGCGACGCGATGCAGATCGTGGGCAGCTTCCTGGCGTTATTGGAGCTGTACCGGGCCAGGGCGGTAACATTCGAGCAACCAGAACCGCTTGGTGTGCTCCAGGTTTCGTGGACCGGAGATCGGCCTACCAACGAACACCTCGCCACCGCAGTGGAAGAAGACTGATGACCGACGACATGACCGACACGCAAACACGTGTCGATCTGGGCACCGAGGTCGCCGAACCGTCCGAACCGGACGGCGAACTGACACCCGGCAGCGACCATGATCAGGAGCAGGAGTCGCACCTCGACGACACCGAACTGCTCTCGGTGCTGGAGGCGCTGCTGCTGGTCGTGGACACCCCGGCGCCGGTGGACACGCTGGCCTCGGCGGTGCAGGAGTCCGCGGAGCGGGTGGAGGCCACGCTGCGCCAACTGTCCGCCGACCTGGCCGCCCGCGACAGCGGGATCGACCTGCGCGAAACGGGCGGGGGATGGCGGATGTACACCCGCGCCCGATACGCGCCGTACGTGGAGCGGCTGCTGCTCGACGGTGCCCGGTCCAAGCTGACCCGTGCGGCACTGGAGACGCTGGCGGTGGTGGCCTACCGGCAGCCCGTGACCCGTGCCCGGGTCAGTGCGGTACGCGGGGTGAACGTCGACGCGGTGATGCGCACCCTGCTGGCGCGTGGCCTGATCATCGAAGCCGGCACCGATGCCGATAGTGGGGCAGTCACTTTCGCCACCACCGAGCTGTTCCTGGAACGGCTCGGGCTGTCCTCGCTGACCGATCTCCCCGATATCGCGCCGCTGTTGCCCGATATCGACGTGATCGACGATCTGAGCGAAAACCTGGGCGATGAGCCGAGATTCGCCAAGCTGAATGCGGCCGGATCGGCGCCGTCGGCGCCGCCGGCCATCGATGTGGACAAGGACTGACATGACCGAGCCAGAAGGCGTGCGACTGCAGAAGGTGCTGTCGCAGGCCGGGATCGCCTCGCGCCGCGTGGCCGAACGGATGATCACCGACGGCCGAGTGGAGGTGGACGGCCGGATCGTCACCGAACTGGGCACCCGGGTGGATCCGGAGAACGCCGACATTCGGGTGGACGGCACGCGGGTCCAATTGAACGACGACCTGATGTACCTGGCGATCAACAAAGAGCGCGGGATGCATTCGACGATGTCCGACGACCGGGGCCGGCCGTGTGTCGGCGATCTGGTGGAGCACCGGGTGCGCGGCAACAAACACCTGTTCCACGTCGGCCGCCTCGATGCCGACACCGAAGGCCTGCTGATCCTCACCAACGACGGTGAGCTCGCCCACCGGCTGATGCACCCGTCCTACGAGGTGCCCAAAACGTATGTCGCCACCGTGCTCGGCAACGTGCCGCGCGGGCTGGGCAAGAAGCTCAAAGAAGGAGTGGAGCTCGACGACGGCCCGGCCAGCGTCGACGACTTCGCCCTGGTCGACACACTGCCGGGCAAGACACTGGTGCGGGTCACCCTGCATGAAGGCCGCAAGCGGATCGTGCGCCGGCTGTTGGCGGCGGTGGGCTTCCCGGTCCAGGCATTGGTGCGCACCGATATCGGTTCGGTGAATCTGGGTGAGATGCGTCCGGGCAGTATCCGGGTGCTGAACCGCAAGGAGATCGGCGAGTTGTACAAGGCGGTGGGGATGTGAGTGCGTTGACGGTGGCCCTGGACGGGCCCGCGGGGACTGGAAAGTCTTCGGTTTCAAGGGGTTTGGCACACGCCCTGGGTGCCAGGTATCTCAATACCGGTGCCATGTACCGGATTGTCACGCTGGCGGTGCTGCGGGCCGGCGTCGATCCGGCCGACACCGACGGCGTTGTCGAGGTGGCCGAGGGTGTCGAGGTGGCTGTCGGCTATGACCCCGACTACGACACGGCATACCTTGCCGGCGAAGACGTTTCGCTGGAGATCCGTGGTGACGAGGTGACCGCGGCCGTCTCGGCTGTCTCGGCGATTCCCGCGGTGCGGACCCGGTTGGTGCACCTGCAGCGCGAGCTGGCCGCCGGCGACGGTGCGGTGGTGGTCGAGGGTCGCGATATCGGCACGGTGGTGTTGCCCGACGCCGATGTGAAGATCTTCCTGACCGCCTCGGCCGAGGAGCGGGCCCGCCGGCGCAATGCGCAGAACGTCGCCAACGGGCTGCCCGACGACTACGACTCCGTGCTGGCCGATGTGGTGCGGCGCGACCACCTGGACTCCACCAGGGCGGTGTCGCCGCTGCGCGCGGCAGACGATGCCCTGATCGTGGACACCAGCGCGATGACCGAGTCCGAGGTCATCACCCACCTGCAGGACCTGGTGGTACAGCGGGCCGGAGCCTGCCCATGACCGACACAGATCCCGGTTCCCCCGCCGACGGCACCTGGTCCGACGAAACCGACTGGGAGGTCGGCCTCGTCGATGACGGCGACGACATCGAGGGCGAGGACGAAGGCCACGCGCCGCCGCCGGTGATCGCCGTCGTCGGGAGGCCCAACGTCGGCAAATCGACGCTGGTGAACCGGATCCTGGGCCGGCGCGAGGCCGTGGTGCAGGACATCCCGGGCGTCACCCGTGATCGGGTGTCCTATGACGCCAGCTGGTTGGGCCGGCGCTTCGTTGTGCAGGACACCGGCGGCTGGGAGCCCGACGCCAAGGGCCTGCAGCAGAAGGTGGCCGAGCAGGCGTCGGTGGCCATGCAGACCGCCGACGCGATCATCATGGTGGTCGACGCCGTGGTCGGGGCGACATCGGCCGACGAGGCGGCGGCCAAACGGCTGCAGCGCTCGGGTAAGCCGGTGTACCTGGCGGCCAACAAGGTGGACAACGACCGCACCGAGGCCGAGGCCGCCGCGCTGTGGTCGCTGGGCCTCGGTGAACCGCATCCGGTCAGCGCCATGCACGGGCGTGGTGTGGCCGACTTGCTGGACCTGGTGACCAGCGACCTGCCGGAGGTGTCCGAAGTGCGCGGCGGGCCCGGCGGACCGCGCCGGGTGGCCCTGGTGGGTAAGCCCAACGTGGGCAAGAGTTCGTTGCTGAACCGGCTGGCCGGCGACGAACGCTCGGTGGTGCACGACGAGGCGGGTACCACCGTCGACCCGGTCGACTCGTTGATCGAATTGGACGGTAAGCCTTGGCGTTTCGTCGACACCGCCGGTCTTCGGCGCAAGGTCGGTCAGGCCAGCGGACACGAGTTCTATGCCTCGGTGCGCACCCACAGCGCGATCGACGCGGCCGAGGTCGTCATCGTGCTGATCGACGGGTCGCAGTCGCTCACCGAACAGGACCTGCGGGTGCTGTCGATGGTGATCGAGGCGGGCCGGGCGTTGGTGCTGGTGTTCAACAAGTGGGATCTGGTCGACGAGGACCGGCGCTACATGTTGGACCGCGAGATCGACCGCGAGCTGGTGCAGGTGCAGTGGGCGCCCCGGGTGAACATCTCGGCGCTGACCGGTCGTGCGGTGCAGAAACTCGTTCCGGCGCTGGAGAAGTCGCTGGCCTCGTGGGACAGCCGCATCGCGACCGGGCGACTGAACAGCTTCATCAAGGAGGTCGTCGCGGCGCACCCACCGCCGGTGCGCAGCGGTAAGCAGCCGCGGATCCTGTTCGCCACCCAGGCGACCACGCGGCCCCCGACCTTCGTGCTGTTCACCACCGGCTTCCTGGAGGCCGGTTACCGGCGCTTCCTTGAGCGCCGGCTGCGGGAGACGTTCGGATTCGAGGGCAGCCCGGTGCGGATCAACGTGCGGGTGCGGGAGAAGCGCGGGGCCCCCAAACGCCGGTAGCGGCCTGAGTAGGGTTCGGTGAGTGTCTGTTACGCACATGGTGCTCATCGCCCTGGCCGGTGTCGGCGCCGGTGCGATCAATGCGGTGGTGGGATCGGGAACTCTGATCACCTTCCCGACCCTGGTCGCTCTCGGGTATCCGCCGGTGACTTCGACGATGTCCAACGCCGTGGGCCTGGTGGCCGGGGGGGTGTCGGGCACGTGGGGTTATCGACGCGAACTGCGCGGGCAGTGGAACCGGCTCAAGTGGCAGATCCCGGCCTCGTTGGCGGGTGCCGGCTTGGGGTCATGGCTGCTGCTGCACCTGCCGGAGAAGGTGTTCACCCAGGTTGTTCCGGTGTTGCTGATCGGCGCGCTGATCCTGGTGGTGGTGGGGCCGCGGATCCAAGGCTGGGCGAAGCGACGCGCCGAAGAGTCCGGGCAGTCGGCCGAGCAGATCTCGCCGCGCAGGATGACCGCGCTGGTGCTGGCGACGTTCGCGGTCGGGATCTACGGCGGTTACTTCACCGCCGCACAGGGCATCCTGCTGATCGGCGCGATGGGGGCGCTGCTGCCGGAGTCGATGCAGCGGATGAACGCCGCCAAGAATCTGCTGTCGCTGTTGGTCAATATCGTCGCGGCGGTGGCATACACGGCGGTGGCGTTCGACCGGATCAGCTGGGCGGCCGCCGGACTGATCGCGGTCGGATCGCTGATCGGTGGCTTCCTTGGCGCCCATTACGGCCGGCGGCTGTCGCCGAATGCGCTGCGGGTGGTCATCGTGGCAGTGGGATTGATTGGGCTCTACCGGTTGTTGTCCCTGTAGTCTGTCGACGGCTTGTTCTAGGAGGACACCGATGGCTGAGCGCGCTCTTGCGGCCTCGCCGTCCGCGTTGTCCGCGCTGGAACCCTTCTGGCCGTCGCGTCGCCTGATGGCTTTCGACGAGTGGTGTTGTCGGCGTCCCTGACGCCCCCACCCGTCCATCCGGTCGCCGCTGGTGACCGAACCCCCTGAAAGCAGCCATGCGTTCGCTTCTCATCTTCACGCTCGTCGGTGTCGGCGCGCAGCTCGTCGACGGCGCCCTCGGCATGGCCTTCGGTGTCACCGCGTCCACGTTGCTGGTGCTGTCGGGAGTCGGGGCGGCGCAGGCCAGTGCGGCGGTGCACCTCGCCGAGGTCGGCACCACCTTTGCCTCAGGGATGTCGCACTGGAAGTTCAAGAACATCGACTGGGCGCTGGTGGCCAAGCTCGGAGTCCCCGGCGCCGCCGGTGCGTTCCTGGGTGCGACGGTGTTGTCCTCGCTGTCCACCGAGCACGCGGCCCCGCTGATGGCGGCCATTCTGCTGGGTATCGGTGTGTATGTGCTCCTTCGTTTCTCGATGCGGACACCGCTGAACTTCGGGGTGCGGGGGACCAGTCACAGTGCAAAGTTCCTCGCTCCGCTGGGCTTGTTCGGTGGTTTCATCGATGCCTCCGGTGGTGGCGGCTGGGGGCCGGTGACCACCAGCACGCTGCTGTCCCAGGGCAAGACCGCGCCGCGCACCGTGATCGGGTCGGTGAGTGCCTCGGAGTTCCTGGTGTCGGTGTCGGCATCGCTGGGATTCCTGGTCGGTCTGCGGCAGGACTTCCTGGATCACTGGCCCGTCGTGGTCGGCCTCATGGTCGGCGGCGTCATCGCGGCACCCCTGGCCGCCTGGCTGGTCAGCCGGGTCAGTCCCGCGCTGCTCGGTACGGGAGTCGGTGGCGTGATCGTGCTCACCAACAGTCAGAAGCTGCTCATGTACTTCGGGGTGCACGCACCGGTGTCGACGGTGATCTACGCCGGTATCGCGGCGGTGTGGGCGGCGCTGGTGGGGTACGCCTGGCGGGTGTCGCGTGCGCCGGCCGTGGCGTCGGACGTCGCCCCGCCCGTCGAATCGGAAACTGTCGCGCGCTGACTCATCGGCGGTTTCGAGGGCAGGCGTAGGTGCCGATGGGGCGATTGGGGCGGAGCCCGGGGCCTGAGGTAGAGTTTCGCTCGCTGCTGGCGATCCCGGCAGCACCGCGGGCTGTGGCGCAGCTTGGTAGCGCACTTGACTGGGGGTCAAGTGGTCGCAGGTTCAAATCCTGTCAGCCCGACAGAGGTCAAAGGCGGTTTCCGGACTCCGGGAGCCGCCTTTTTCATGCATGTACCCAAACTGTGTACCCAAACCAGAATCACAGCCCGAGCGCCGTACCCAAGCCGTCGACCGCGGCCCGCGCCGTGTTATCGGACCCATGGCCATAGACATCGCCAGTGACGCTGATCGACGAGTGCCCGAGCAGGTCTGCCACCGCCCTGATGTGTACGCCGCCTTCCAGCCAGGCGACCGCCGCGCTGTGCCGCATCGTGTGTGCCCCGACGCTCTCGATCTTCGCTTTCTTCGCCGCAAGCTCGACGGTACGGAGCAGGTTCCGCGGATCCACCATCGTGCCCAACTCGGTGGAGAACACGGCCCCGGTCTCGGTCCACTGGTCCCCGGCCGCAAGTCTTTCCTGTTGCTGCTGAGTCCGCCACGCCTTCACTGCCGTTACGACCCCGGCGTGCAGCGGCACCCGCCGCCGCGAACGGTCCGTCTTCGGTTCGGTCAACATCAGCACGCCATCGACACGGGACAGTGTGTGGCGCACCGTCAGCTCGCCCTTATCAAGATCGAGGTCAGACCACAGCAGGCCGGCTACCTCACCGCGGCGCAAGCCGGTCGCCGCCATGACGACGATCGCCACGTGGTAGCGCAACCCCTTCGCGGCGTCGAGTAACCGCACCACATCCGCCGCAGGCAGATACCGCGCCTCAGTGCGCGCAACCCCCGGCCGCTTCACTTTCGCTACCGGATTGCTCGCCAGTAGTCCATCTCGCACTGCCACGTCGAGAGCCTGGCGCAGCACCGTGTACACCTGCCGCACAGTCGCGTCGGCCAACCCGTTGCCGCGTAGCTCGACAATCAGCGCCTCAACATCCGACGGCTTCAATCGGTCCAACCGCTTAGCCCCGATGTCCGCCACCTCTAGGTGCTTGCGCGACAGTGAGCCGTACAGGCTTTTGGTCGTCGCCTTGCGGTCGGACGCCGCCAATGACGAAGCGCGCCACTGAGCCAGCCACGACGCCACGGTGTCGGGTGCATCCTTGGCGGGCTTGCCATCCTCGATTCGGCCCCGAACCTGCTTCAGCTCTTTGCGGCACTCCGCGGCCGACGCCCCATAGACCGACACCGACTTGAGCTTTTCTGTCACCGGGTCGACGTAAGATATCCGGCCTTCCCACCGGCCATTCGGCCGCTGTCGCACGTTGCCTTCACCGTTGGCGCGCTTGCTCATGCCTGCTTCTTTCCCTGCTTTGTGGAGGGGAGAAAACCGCGGCGACGACACTCCGCGACGATGTTGCCGCCTTGCCTGAGCCCGACGCGGAACGCGTCAGCGACGGCCTGCGTGGGTGTCCCATCGAAGTTGTCTCGATACACCTGTGCTGCGCGCTTGTAATCGTCAGTCTTGAGGCGCTGACGTCCAGTTCTGCGGCCTTCCAAGAACTCCGCAATCAGCTTGTCGTCGGCGGGGTCAGTGCGATAGATCGGCTCGCCATCGGGGCCGATTTCGCCGCAGAATGCGGAGTAGAACACATAGACAGCTGCCCGAAGCCGTTGAAAGTCAGATGGTTTGACCTCTCGGCCATGGTCGAGCGAAGCGAAGCCAATGTTTGCGATCTTCGGGGCGCCGCCTGTCAACTCGATCCGAGCTCCCCAGAGCGGTTGGTCGATGTTCTCGTCGTTAACCGCTCCCTCAATCTCAAGCCAGGCCGGCATCCGCTTGCCGTCGACAACCGAAAAAGCTGTCGAGACTCGGTATACACATGGCGATTCGTCGCGGTCCGCCGGGTGGAACTCACCCTCTTCGTATCCGCCGGCCTCGCACATCTCTGGCGTGGACTTTCGGAACCAAACTAACTGCATAGTAGATAACTATGAACTTAACCCTGCACTCTGTCAATGACCGCTGGAAAGCCAGCGGAACCGGACGAAGGCAGGAAAGTGCAACATGACGACACCACAGAAGCGGTTGGTCCCGATCGCAGAAGCCCGCGAAGTCCTAGGCGGAATCGGCACAACCACTATCTACGAGCTTTTCAAGCGCGGAGAGCTGACCAAAGTGAACATTGGCAGGCGCGGGTTCGTTACCTCTGAGTCCCTCGATGCGTTCCTGCAGCGCCTCAGCGATGAGGCCGCGAGCGCCGACGCGGCGGCGGTGGTGTAAATGCCACAAACAAACAGAAGGCGCCCCGCGGGCAACGGGACGCCCTCCACATCACCACACCAATGCATCGATACTACCGAACCCACGCGTTGCCGGAGCTGCAATCGACGTCTGCGATCTGACGCGTCGATCGACCGCGGTTTCGGCTGGCGCTGCGCTCTCGTTGAGAGTGGGGCCCGACGTGCAAGCTGACCCGCGGTCATCAGAGCAATACGACGAGACCGTCGGATCGATGGAGATTAGCCCGTACACCGTTACCGGCGCACTCATGGTGAAATGTCCGAATTGTGGTGCTCCCGAGGGTATTCGATGCACTGTTCAGGCCGCCAGGCCGACGGTCGGCCCCCGAAAGCGGCGGGTGCCCTGCCTGGCTCGTGTGAAAGCCGCGGCGGTCGCACCATGACCTCTCAGCAAGTCTCTTGGTGGTCAGTGCACGAGTTCATCGGAGAAGTGCTCAAGCAGGCCGGAGAGTGGCCACTGCTCGGCACACCGGCCTGGTGCTCCCTGGCCAACGACGACCCCCGCAAATGGGCAGCAGTCCTCGATGGCGGTCAGCACCACGCACTGCGCATCGAGCTGAATCAGGAGGCGCGGGCGGAAGCTAGCCGATCGTTATCGGTGGCGGCCGACTGGTCGAAGGTTAGTCGCGACATGCTGCAACGCGAGGCCTTCTACACGGCCAAGCCATGGCTGAGGCGGGTGGCTTCATGACGTTGAATGTCGTCGACAACGGCGCGGTTCCCGGTTCCGGGAACGTGGGTCGGGAACCGGGAACCGCAACAGTTCCCAGTTCCGAGAACCGCGCGGGAACCGGAACCGTGGTCGAAAACCCCACGGTTCCCGGTTCCCAATCCTCTATGCGGGAACCGGGAACCGAAGACGAAAAGCCCCTCTACCTCGACGTTTCCGCGCTACTGGACGGCACCATGCCGGAACCGCCGACACCAGTGCTCGGGAAGCGAACCGACGGCCACGCCGTGTTCTACGCCGGCCAAGTCAACTGGGTGTTCGGCGACCCGGAGTCCGGCAAAACCTGGCTATGCCTGGCGTGTGTGGTCGAGGCGCTCAAGGCAGGCCGGCGCGCCATCGTCATCGATCTGGACCACAACGGCGGTCCCGCGACCGTGCGGCGCCTCATCGACCTGGGGGCGCCACTCGAAGTCATCCGGAACCCCGACCAGTTCCGATACTGCGAACCCGAGGACCGCGCGGAGCTACGCCAGGTCGTCGACGACTGCAGATCATGGAGGCCCGCCGCCGCGCTCGTCGACTCGATAGGGGAGCTTCTGCCCCTGTACGGATCGAACTCCAACAACGCCGACGAATTCACCGTGGTCCACAGCAATGTGCTCAAGCCGCTTGCCAAGGCGGGAGCCGCGGTCCTGGCAGTCGATCATCTCGCCAAGAGCGCAGATTCTCGGGCAGCTGGTCCTGGCGGATCAGCCGCCAAGCGCCGGGCAATCGGCGGAACGTCGATACGGGTGAAGGTTAAGCAGCCCTTCACTCCCGGCCACGGAGGCAGCGCAACTCTCGCGGTCAACAAGGACCGGCATGGGGGAGTACGCGCCCACTGCCCGGTCGGTGACCGTGAGCCCATCGCGGGGACCTTCAAGCTGCTGGCATTCACGGAGGGAATCCTCGAGTGGTCGATATTCCCGCCCTCAGCCGGCGAACGCAACGCCGACGAGAACGCGCCACCTGAGGATGTTGCCGCCATCGCTGCTCTCGACCCGCCAGCAGAGTCAGTCGAGGACGCCCGTACCCGCCTGAAGTGGCAGAAGCAGCGAGTGTCAAATGCGTTGCGCACCTACCGAAACCAACAAGCCCTAGGAGATGATTCGAATGACAACTGACAACTACGAACCCGTGAACCTCGACGACCTCGAAGCAGAGTCCAACGAGACGCTCCGCCTGGCCCACGAAATTCTCGACCGCTGCAACAGGGACAGGGCCGAGCAGCCTAAACGCCTCGCCGCGGCGCGCGGCGCAGCCGAGGAGGCCCGTGGCTGGTCGCTCATCGAAGAGCCGTGGAGCTCCCTGATCACTGCCATTCCGGCGCACGATGAAGATGGATATCAGACCGGCGGATCGCTTGTCCTGCCGTCGATCACAGCGAAAGAACTGTTCGCCGCGCGGATGGCTTTCGACATGCTCGACGCCGGCCTAGATGCGGAAGCTAACCCAGAGGCAATCGACGATGCGAAGAACCGATACTTCGCCCTCCTCAACGGCGACCCGGGCCTGCTGTTCCTCGTGTGCATGGCAGCGCTCGACACCATCGCCACACTCGTGGTTCCCCAGCTGGTCGACGAACTCGAAACCCGTGCATCCAACTACGACGTCCGCGTGATGCTCGCCGAAGCTCGAACCAAGTCCTGGAACGGCAGAGTCTCCGAACTACGAGGCGCGCAGGATAATCCAACTTCCAATGAGTTCAGCGACGAGGATGAACCGTGGTAACCGACGATCGGGTACCGGCTTCATCGCTGGAGGCACGGATCCGAATCGGTGGTGACGCGCTGGCGTCCATCGTGCCGCCCCGCATCGCCGCCTTGCTCGAACGGGCCGCCGGGATGACCGCCGACCGCCGGGCCCGGCTGCGCCACACGGATCCAGAAGCGTACGTCGCGTTGTCGGCACTGCACCTCGCCGCACTCCGTTCCGATAGCGGAACGAAAGCTGCAGTGCCACAGCAGAATAGCGCAGACTTGACCACATGGAAGAGCAGCGCCGAAGCCGCCGAAACACTCGGCGTCACCGACAGATGCATCCGCAAATGGTGCAGCACCGGCCAACTACGCGCCGTCATCTCAGGCCACCGCTGGCTCATCGACCCGAATAGCACCGCCCCGACCAAACGAGGAGAACCAACATGAGTCTCGAAGCACTGCAAGCAGAAGTCGAAGGCTGCCGCACCGCAGCCGCTGAACTCTCCGAAGAGTTCTCCCGCGCACACTCCGAAATCGAAGCAGACCCAAGCCTCACCACCACCGGCAAACGCGAACGCCTCGAACCCTTGCACGCCGCAGCCGTCGAGAAGATCGCCGCCCTCCGCACCCGCGAGAAGACCGCAGTCAAAGCAGAGAAAGAGAAGCTCGAACGCCGAGTGTTCGGCCTCTCACCCTCCGCCAGCACGGACCCCGCGAGCATCGTGTCATTCCGTGACGCGCAATCCCGCGCACGCGAACTCGAAGACGGCGACGACGCCGAGGAGATCTACCAGAGCGCGCTGCGGTCCGGCGACAAGATCATGGCAACCGCGGTACTGGAAAAGGCGCTCGTGCGCGGCTGGACCTCGATCAAAGAGGACTACCTGCAGCGCAACACGACCACGCGCGACGACCTCGACGACCTCGCTGCCCTCGCCAAATACTCCAACAACGGGCTGGCGAACAGCGTCCACTACATGCCCCCCAGCCTGAACCTGCCACACTCCGCCGGCATGCCCAACGTCCCTCCGCTGGCCACACGCAGAGAACCGCAGGGCGTTCCCAACCTCGGCGACTACATGTCCCGGCTCCTGGGACTGTCCAAGTGACCTGCGGCGGCCGGGGCGTCAAACCCACGAGGTTCATTCCTTTCCCTCAAAGGGCAAAGGGCTTCCACGACGGTCGGACATGCCCAGAAGCACCTGCGCCCGGCCGCCGCACCACAGCACCCCAGGGGGACTACCCCCTCACCCCTCACGCCCTTCGCCTCTCACGGCATAGGCGAATGTGTGTGTGGCCCTTTCCAGAAAAATCGACCTGTGGAGGCCGGAAGTGGGACGTGAGCAGCGCTCGAAGCCGCGCATGCCGGCTGGTTTGACTGGGTCCGGACGGTCGTTATGGCGTTCGACGGTGGCCGCGTTCGACCTGGAGGAGCATGAAATTGCGATCTTGCGGGAGGCGTGTCGGGCGGCAGACGCGATTGATGCTTTGCAGGCCGCCGTTGATCGGGATGGTGTGTTGAACACGTCGCCGCAGGGAGTTCGGGCGCATCCGGCGTTGGTGGAGTTGCGGCAGCAGAGGCTGTGCTTCGCGAAACTGCTGAGCGCACTGGCGATTCCCTCTGACGATTCCGCCGGGGGTTCGTACGGCATCCGAGGGGCTGTCGGATGAGGCGGCGCCGCGTCCAGGGCGCGTTGGCCACCGACCTGCAGGTGTTTCCGGGGTATCGATATCGGACTGCTGATGCATGGGCAGCGGCGTTCAAGGAGTTTCTGGACGCGCGTGAGCACTGGGCTCAAGAGCACGGGGGCACGGTGTTGATGCCGTATGAGGTCGACGGTTACTGCCCGTTCGACGGCAACCGCTTCCGCAAGTCAGGGATAGCGGGTGGGGGCCACTCAGAATCCGGCGTTGTAGGGAGGGGATGACTGATGGCGACGGAATCCTTCACGGAGGTTCACTGTGAGTAAGAACTATCGGTTTCAGCCGCGCCGCGCCACCGCTGCAGAGGCGGCGGAAAACGACGGCGTTCTTCTCATGGGGGAGAAGGGCTTCGAAACCGACACTCGTCGATGGAAGACTGGCGACGGCTCCACTCATTGGAATGACCTGCCATACGACGACGAACCCGGAAACCTCGATGGGGCTACCGAAACAGGTGTGGCCGTGCTTACCGGCGATGCTCCAGCCGGCCGCGAGGCACTCGGCGCCCTACCGGGAATCGTGGTCGACTCCACTGGTGCAACCTCAACGACCGTGCGTACCCGCGTTGTGCTGGATGAGTTCGGCGAAATCGATGACATTCTGAGCGAGGAGATCTAGATGGCGCTGGCGAAAGACGAAGCCACTGGGGCTGGGCGGGGCCGCAACCTCGACACCCATCCGCCGGGAAAGGTGTTGTACCGCTCCGATTTCGACACCGGGTTCGACGGCTGGACCAACCATTGGTCCGGGTACCGGCCGTACCCGATCATCTCCCGCACCAGCGAAATATGTCTGCGCGGTTCGCATTCCCTGATGCTGTCCACGGGTGAGCACGCCTCGCCGGTGTCGAATGATGTGTCGAATGGGTGCTCGGCGTTCAAGCGGTTGGCGCGCCACGACGAGTACCGGTACCACCACTTCTCGGCGTTCCTGGCGCTCGGCGTGGGCGGGTTCACCGGGTCCTGGGCATCGTTCGTGATGATGATCGACACGCAGGCGTGGGACAACAGCCAGCGGTCGTTCTACCAGTTGGCGTGCTTCTACAGCGCCCCGCCGGTGTATCCGAAGTTCGCGATCGTCGACAACTCTGCGGGCTGGCATGACATCACCAGCCCGAACTCCCATCACCGGATTGTCGGCAACAACGACAACAAGCAGAACTTCTTCTACGTCCGCTTGACTGTCGACCTGCAGGCCAACAGCGGGCTGGGTGGATACAAAGAGTTACAGGTCGGGCCGCAGGTCTTCGACCTGACCGGCGTCGGCGGCCAGTCGGCAGCAACCGCACCGCAGACGGACGGCACCAACTACATCACCGACTTCAACGGTGGCTTCAACCTCGGCGCGGCGATCACCCGCGACCCCACCGTCACTGGCGGGTGCCAGCTGTTCATCGACGACGTCGTGTACTCGGCATCCAACACTCTCTGAGAGGGATTAAAAATGCCTGCTTTGTCTAGCGTTTTGATAGCTGAGTCGTTCAACAACGGCATCCAAATCGGTGGGTCTACACCGTTCTTTCAGCCACCGAATCGCGTTGACATGAAGTCCATGTACACGGAGCTGAACTGGACGATATCGTTTCTTGGCATCACCGATGGCGGTACGCCTGGCAGTCCGGCAAATCCGTTGCCTACGGCTTTCATAGTGAAAGCGCGATTCGAGTACCGGCAGATGCACGCGGGCATCTTCTACCGGTTCCAGATGCCGCGCTGGACCAACATGAGCGAAGACGAGGTCGCGACTCACATCGTCGAGCAAACCCCCTGGTATGGACCGGGTCAGGCTGAGCCGGTGGCAGACCCAATCACGGGCGTCGGTGACGGTGTTATCGCTTCGTACGGAAACACTGGTGCTGGCATACCCAACACCGCCGGATACAACCCGGCTACTGGGTTGTTTTCGACTCCGATTACCCTGCGACGAACCCTTCGTCATTTCCAGCAAGGTGTTCGGGTGAACGCGACTGGCACGAGCGTCACCGGTGGCACTACGCCGAGATTTCTTCTCGGCATCGAATACCTGGGGTCCTAATGAGCCGCCGAGGGCCGTTCGGGTTTCCTTACACCGTTGACCCAGGCATCATCCGCGGCAACGGAACCGACGTCATCGCCGCCCCCGCAGCCAACGAAGCCTTCTACATGCGGGTCCGAGACGCCGGCCCGATCACAAAAATCGGCCTCACCATCGGCACCCAATCCGGGAATATCAGTGTCGGCGTGTACCGCAACTCAGGGAAGGGCCGCAGTGCCGTTCCTGGGGCGCGAGTCAGCACGTCCGGCGCGGTGTCCTGCCCGGCGGCGGGATACAACGAGATCACGCTATTGACACCGTGTTTCGTCCGGGAAGGTGACTGGTTCGGCCTGTCGGTCGACAACACCACCGTCAGCGTCGGCGTCCTGCTGACAGCGGCCAACGCGAGCAACGCCATCGGCAATGGTCGTCAATGCCGGCAGCTGACTGCGCACCCGCTACCCACGACGCCGTCCGGGTTGGCATCCACGGTGGGATACACGTTCGTCCTCGTCGGCGTTATGTAAGCGGGGCAGACGTGGGACCCGTGTCGGTACGCGCCCAGGACTCGCCACGTGCGACCCCATCAAGCCACGCCCCAACCTCAACGTCAGACCGGCCGATGTAGTACTGCATGTAGGTGGAATAGGCGTCCAGCGGCTCATCATCAAATTGGAGCCGATCGGTCTGCCAGAAGCGGAACGCGTACCACCCCGACTGTGGTGGTACCACGTTCGGATCGTCGGGGTTCACAACCACTTCGATGTAGCGTTTGAAGTGAATTTGCGCGATGCCTGCATACCACCGAACTCGATCCAATTCCGTACCAGCGGCAGGGAAATTCGGCGTGTAGTGCGTTGCAGGAGAGGCCTGCACAGGCACGTCAGTCCTGTAGCGATACTGGATGTATGGGCCCTTGAGACCTGCTTCGCTGGTGGGCTGGACTGGTGTTGCAGGAAAGACTTCCTCTCCTCCTGCGGTGTGCGTCATGAGACTCGACTTTACGGCCAAATGCTGTAGTGCTCTTCGGTGTTGCAAACAACTCGGCCGGCGCCCTTGTACGGGGGTCTGGGGATTTACCCCGACAGGGCTCCAGGTCAGTAGATTGTG
This sequence comes from Mycobacterium sp. BMJ-28, assembly GCF_054404835.1. Classification (NCBI taxonomy): domain Bacteria; kingdom Bacillati; phylum Actinomycetota; class Actinomycetes; order Mycobacteriales; family Mycobacteriaceae; genus Mycobacterium; species Mycobacterium sp. BMJ-28. The sequence continues at coordinate 2,763,953 of NZ_CM136783.1, forward strand.
CCTACCCGCGGGGAAGCCGTCTTCTTCGGCTGGCCGGGGACTACATACGTCCAGAAGTTCGGACTGTATAGCTTGACGAGCTTTCCGTCCTTCTTGACCTCTAGCGCACCGGAGGCCTCCAACGTCATCGTGTGCGAGTCGTCGTATCCGTCTCGGCCGTTCGAATCGCCTCTGGTGTAGTGGACGGTGAATGCCATGCCGGCAAGCCTGCCACGGAAGCTGCCTGACGTGGGCCAACCCGCCGTCGAACTCGAAGGAAGCTCCGCGGCGTGGGTGGGCGAAACTGCGGGGAGAGATCTGACGGCATGGCCTAGGGGCAGCCTCGAGGCCGGCTCACGACCGCGACCCACCCCCCGTGACCTTGGCCGATGGTGGAAACTACCCGCCCTTTTGCGGAGGAGAATCCGTCCCGGCATATGCGGCAGGAGCGGGGGGGCGAAGCGCCGGTGGACCTCGGCACTCTCCCTGGGTTCGGCGACGAAATCGCCCACCGGTAGCTACGGCTGAGCTGCAGCTCAGGGCACGGATTGAAGCTGCCGCACGCCCCCTTCCAGTTCTCATGTGCCATCATGAGCCGATGGCGGAGTTTGACCCAATGAAAGAGATGGAAGACGTCCAGCTCATGTGGAATCTGCCTTCTGGGCCTGCGCCGTTGGTAAATCAACTCCTGCTTCAGCCTGTACCGGACGCAGACGGCGGTCCAGGTGAGATCGTTGTGCGTCTTGGCTATGCGTTGCCTCCGCCAAACCCCACTCCAGGTGAGAGCGTTTCGGTAACAACCGTGGCTGCTTTTACGTTGACTAGGCATAGGGCTGCGCAGTTCAGGGATTTCCTGGATCAGCAGATCAACTATTGGGATGCTATGGACACCGCCGCACGAGGGGAGAAGCCGACACCATGACGATTAGCACCAGCTTGCCGGACATCTCCGAACTGCATCAGGATGATGTCGAGCGTCTCGGACCTGAAGCGGTTACCGGACTGCCCTCAAATGAGCCGTTGGAGGTTGTGGGCATAGGCATGTACGGACCACTAGGGCAAAAAGGCTTCACCAACGACGCGCCGTCGGTGCCGTTCATCGTCTACTCCGGATGCGCTCACAGCGAGATACTGACCAACCTCGGAGCCGGGTCCTTAGTAGGCAAGTTCGGCATATGGAATGAGGCCGTGAGTATGACTCCGGGCTTGTCTCATAAATTCGGCGCCCTTGTTGGCCCTACGCACAGCGTTCCCCGGCTCTTCTCTCTGGCGGCCGCAGAACGGCGGCTTGCCGAGATACAGGCGTTGACGACGCCATCACTCTTCTCGAAGGAAGATGAGGATCACGGACAGTTACCGTTAACCGACGCGGCGATCTCTCGGGCTAGGAAGCTCTTTCGCGCACTGGATGCGTTCCCGCCTATCAGGCATATCGGAATATTTCCAATGCCGAACGGAGGTATTCAGCTGCAACGTTCAGGAGAGGATTCATCGATTTCTATCGAAATACCCCCTGATGGCCTAGAACCCGTGTTGATTGAATTTGCTTCCGACGACACCTATTGGAGTAAGTGTTTCCACAGTTTGGTTGAAACGACCCTTATGCTGGCGCGCCATCTTCGATGACTGCCGCGAGTTGGGAGCTCCCTGACTTGGAACCGTGCGAGGAACTCATTGAAGACGAAGACGAAATCTACTTTCGTCAAGTCAATCCGAAGTTCTTTGATGGTGTAGAGGTGAGCGCTCAAGCGTTCGATACCTCGTCCAACGATGCCGGGAAGCTAAGTGGTGCCCGTAGCAGGGAACAAACTGCCGAAGGTGCCTTCAACGACAGAATCGCCAGGGGTGGCCTGACTGCAGGTACATGGGGCGTACTTGCGCGCGATGTGTGGATTGAACAATCCCGCCTTGTCGATGACAGTAATTGCCCTCCGCCGGACGAGCGGGGTTGGCCTCAGGGGCACTGTTACCTAGACCAACGGATGCCCGACAAGCCGCACCGCCGCAAACTGCGCATCAACTTGGCTCGCGTAGCGACGCAGAGCGGGCGGCTTCATCCGCCCCCTGCAACTATTTGACGGATCCAGTGTCGAGGTCGCGTTTGAAACGCAACCCCTTGAGGAGGTACGCGCTGTCGTGTATCCCCAAGGGGTGCATCCGAAATGCGACCCACCTCGCATCGTCCTGATCGACCTGGGCCGCCTGTTCCCACGGGAGCCGCACAGCAACGGCCGGACCACCTGTTTGGGCTCCAGATGCACGGCATCGTGGAGGGTGAGTTGACGTGCTGGGGAGCCTGCGAACAGGGCGCCTGGTGGGGCCTGGTGACCTACCCAATCAAGTTCGGGCCGAACTCTCGGCCGGTGACACACTGGGTGCCCGCCTGGACGTTGAAGCTGAAGTCTGCCGAGGGCGACCGGTCTTAGTTACTGTCCCCCGTTGGATGGACGCACCTGTGAACAGCCTGCGACCCAGCACGGCTGGCGATACGCTGCGCATTTATGACCGCTCCCGGCTGGTACCCCGACCCATTGGGCGGTCAAGGTGCCCGATACTGGGACGGCGCCCAATGGGACGGCGCAATCCGCCCGGAACCCCAGGAGTTCCCCGAGTCGCCACCGCCGGTGGAGAAGGTGTCGCGAAGCGTCTGGCCAGTGTGGGTCGGACTCGCTGCCACCGTCGCGATTGCCATCGGCTCTGCGGCGTTCGTGCTGACACGCCAACCGCCGAACATCCCTGCTGCTGCGCCAACCGCCGCGCCGACCACCGCCGCGCAAAGCCCGACGCCAGCCCCGGCGGAAGCAGTCGCGGGCGAAGTGAAGACTGCAATGCAGCGGAAACTTGACGGTGACCCGGACCTCAAAGACCTGACCGTGGTCGAGGTGCGACTGGTCCATAAGGCCGGCAACGAATACAAAGGCATCGCCACAGTGAAAGGGGCGGACGGCACCGAGCATGACGTTCCAGTCGACGTCACCGCCGACGATGAGAACGTGCTGTGGGAGTCCCCGCCCGGGGCATTCGCCTTCGCGGAAAGCCGGCCCTCACCGCCGCCGGCACCACGCCCCTCGGCACCACGGCTCCCGCCTCCATCCTTAGGGCCAGGCGTCGTCGAGGATTTCAGGCTGTGTCCGTCCGGTCTGACCGGCGTCGCCTCCGCTGAAACCAGCTGCGCGTTCGCCGACAACGTTCGCCAATCCTGGTACGGCCAACCAGGCTCGGTCATCACGGCCTACAGCCCGGTGACGGGCAGGCTGTACACGATGCGCTGCGTCGCGGCGAGCACGACAGCGTGGTCGGCAGCGCAGCGCTGTACGGGCACCAATCCGCAGGGCGACCCCCTGATCGTCTACATCAGCTAAGTCGCTCATCTGACATTTCCCGAGGTTCGTAGTCTTTTTCGGCCCGTAGGTTTGCGGGCCGGGCCTAGTACGGTTCCCACGCGTTGGAATGCATCCAGGCATCAACTTCCTCGACGTCCAACCGGTAATGCCGCCCCTTCCGTCCAACAGCAGACGCCGGCAATTCCCCTGCCTTCACTGCTTCGCGGATCGTCGCCACCGAAACCTTCACGTGCTCAGCAGCCTCTGCCGCCGTCAACCAAACAGTCATCTCCAATCTGGCCATAACGTACCCGGGCAGCGCCCAGGCCCCCGTTACGCCTTTGCCGTGAGAGTGAACACCATCGAGCGATACATCCACTTTTCATTGAGCTGGTGCACGGCCTCATATGTCACAAGATCGCGCCGCGCTAGGGACTCGACGACTCGCTTCACACCCTGACCGCCCACAACAACCCTGCCTTCACGGCGCACGCGGTCCAGAAGGGCCTGTTGAGTCCGGCTAAGTGGTCCCATCTTCGCAATCGCCTCGGCTGCCTCTGGGCGCACGATATCGCGGGGCTCGGCAGGCCGGGATTTTTCGATGGGGACCACGGGCCGATTCTTTCGGGGCCCCTGCATGTTCGGGTTGCCCGCCACGCCGTACCGCTCTCGGTAGGCCCTGCTGCGAGGTGACAGTCCGTCGAGAATGCTCATCCCCTCAGCGGGTGTGGTGGTTAGCCGCATCGCGTCTGAGATGACCGGTGACGCCGGCACTGGGGTGGGGCGAACGCCATTGTGGTACTTCGCAATCATGTCCTCGACATCGGTGTGGGTCATGCGCCACGAGGCGCGCCCGAGCTTGTATCCGCCGATTTCACCGGCCTTCAGTCGGCTCGTGAGCCATCGTTCCGGTGTTTTCCAATCGGCTGGCAACGCCATCGCGGCGACTTCTTCGAGGCTGTATGTGCGGATAGGCTCGTTCACCGCGGCCACTCAGATGCGGAATCCTTCAAGCCCTCCGCATACGCCAGCAGATCCGAGTGCAGGTAGTGCCATGCTTTCCCAGCCCACTTTGCGTCGATCTTCCCTGCCCGCCGAAGCTGGGCCAGTTTGTCCTCGCTCATCGACAAGGCCTCTGCAGCAGACTTCGAGTCATACAGGATCTTCTCCATAGGCCCCTACGGTGCGTCATGATCGGGCGCCATGGAACCCCCCCTACGCACATACAGTCTCGAGGAGTACGCCGACGCGCTGCTCGGCGCGCACGGTGACGCGCAGATCCACTGGATGACCAAGCGCCTGCGCGGTGAAGCGAAGCCAGTCCTGCCCGGGTACAAAGCCGGCCGCCGGTGGCGCGCCACCCGCGAAGACATCGACGCCGCGATCGAACTCCTCCGGCCGCAACGCCAGGCCATCCCAGAACTACCTCGGGCATCGTCGATGACTCCCACAACCAAGCGCCGACTGAAGGAGCAGAAGCAGCAATAACAGGTCACCCAGGTCCGTCATCCGATTACGACCTCCCCCTTCGTCGGGGGTTCTGCGGTCTACACCGGAAAACAGCAAGCGGGGGGTGGTACTCGCTGGCGTGTACCCCCCGCTGTCTGTCCCGGTCCGTCTCGAAACGGGCGTTGTCACCAGCACTTCAGTGAAGGCTGCCTGCCGTCGCCTGGCCTTGGCTCATCGCGCATTGCGATTTGAAATCGCGAAGGGGTCGGGCGCTTCCGCAGGGCGGTTTTGCGAAGGCAACTGAGTACGCGGTGCTCGACGAGCCAGCATGTTGTTCAACCCGACCTCGTGGGCGACCGCGACGCGGAAGATGTGTTCCTGGCCCTTCGGCAATGTCGGGTGATCGGGGGACTCGTCAGACCGGCACGGCCATTTCGGGGCGGCTCCGCAGATCGGGCACGGAACCGAACGGGCGGTCATTTGACTGCCTTGAGTTTGATCACCGCGGCGGGCGGGGATATCTGGGCCATCCGGCGGTCGTAGACGGGGCGGATCAGCACCGCGAAGGCGACCAGTTCGGCGTCGGTGTGGTCGTCCAACGTGATTCGTCTGAGCATCTCTTTGACGTCGGCCTTGAGTGATTCTCGGGTGAGGGCCAGCACCTGGTCGATCTCGACGCTGCCGTTCACTTCGCCATCCCGTCTGCTACGGGGGGAACCAGTCGGATCGCCCGTAGCCGGTGACTTCCACGCGTGGGCGGTTGGGATTCACGTGCGTTCTTCTCCAGACCGCGGGAGTGGGCCTGGGAGATCGGCCCGCATATCTGGGTCAGCTCGTTCTCGGTGAGGGTGAGCAGGTCGACTTCGTTCAACAGTCGAGCGACGAGCCATCGCAGGTGGGAAAGCAGGTTGTTGGCGGCGGGTTTCGCCGGTTCGTTTGCGCTGTTTTCGCGCATGGCTGTACGCTCCTCGTGGATGTTGTGCTGAGCCCCTGGCAGGGGGCTGGAGGTTTTCGGAGGCGGTTCCCTTGGGAGAGGGGGCCGCTTTCGTCATTCGAAGGGCGTCATGGCAGCGGACGCCCCCTCAAGTGCGCAGACGTCGAAAGCCACCGTCACGATGACCGTGTCGGTGGCTTCTGCTATTGGGTGGGGCGCGCGACGCGCCGCAGAGGGGTGTCATCGAAATCCTTCAACCACGTGCAAGCTTTTGGCTGGTAAACAAGGTCTTCGAACTATAGCCCGCTATAAGCTTGCAGCGCAGGAGAATGATTGGAGCGCTTCTAGCGCGCTTACACTTCCGCCCCATGGAGGAGGAGCACTTGGCGCTGATTAAGCGTGCAGCCCGAAGGCGTGAACGCCAGCAAGGCAAGCTCCGAGAGGCTGACGACGAATTGCGCAGCCTGATACGCGAGGGTTTCGCCAAAGGGTTATCCGGGGACCAGCTCGCGAAGGCGGCCGGACTGTCGGTACCCCGCGTGTACCAGATCCGGGACGGCCGTCGTTGAGTTACCCAAACCCTGACCCAAACCAGCCCTAAATTACGTCGGTATTCGCCCACATTCGCGTACAGCCCTCAAGGTGCCATAACCGTTGGTACGCAATGGGATTGCGTGCGTCGGCGAATGTCGGCGAACATACATGCGATAGCTGGGGGTCAAGTGGTCGCAGGTTCAAATCCTGTCAGCCCGACCAAGGAAACCCGCTCTGACCAGCGTCGGAGCGGGTTTTGTCGTTCGGTAGGTGGGGCCAGGCAGGGGCCAAGTTGCCAAGAAGTTGCCAAGGCCTATCGGCGCGTCTCCCGGTTGCCCGCGGCAAGGCCGGTGGACGGCTGGTATGACATCGGCATGCGAGTGCCGACACGGGTTCTGATCGGTGTCACCGTCGCTGCCGGTGGCGTCGCGCTCTACTGCCTGTATCGCGGTCTGGGAATCCATTTCGGTTGGCCGCCGCCAAGAATTGAACTCGGCAACCTGTCGGAGGCGTTGGGCGCGTTGTTCACCGTCTTGGCGGTAGGTGCCGCGCTGTGGATTGCCAACAGTGATCGGAGAGACCGCGCTCGAGAGCGCCACGAGCAGGATCTGACGCACGCTCGTCTGGTGCTGGTCACGGTGTCACCGGTGAGTCACCCGTCGGCGGCGATTGAGGTCGAGGTGCGCAATTTCGGGCCGCTGCCAATTATCGATATCGAGCTGGCGGGCGCGAGTTGGACGGAGCATCCCACCGCCCGATTGGCGGTGTCGTTCGGGCAGTACGTCGGAGTAGTTCGTCCGGCGACTGCTCGGCGGCGACCAGTGCTCATGTCGACTATCGAATTTGAGCGCAGCGCGACGACGGTCTTGGACTTCATCCTTCGGTTCAAGGACGAGCTTGACGATAGCCGGGCGCTGACTGAGCCGACAGCCCGGACTGCCGGATACCAACACCCGAACTACGAGCCGATCGACTTGGCGAACGTCGTGGTCAAGGTTCGGTTCACCACGGCTGACGGTGTGCGGTGGGAAACGCCGACCGAGGGCGGCGGCGCGGGGGAGCCGGTCCGTGTGTCGCGATCAGCCAAACAGTGATGCGCCCGCTGCTTTGAGCTCGTCGGCCTTGGCGTCGGCGTAGATCGACAACGACACCGCGGGGTCGTGGCCGTGCCAGGCGGCGACGATGTGCACCGGCTGACGCTGGTCGAGCATCAGGCTGACGCTGGTGTTGCGCAGACCCTTGAGCGGGATACGGCGCAGTCCGGCGCGCTCACGCAGTCGCTCGAATTCGTCGGAGTACCAGTCATGGCCCACGGGTTCGCCGTCCTCTCGGACAGCGACGAATCGGTCGTCGGACCACGCGACGCCGAGCGCCAGCGCCTCGGTCCGCTCGCGCTGTCGCCGGCATGGTGCGCGATGACCGAGGCCGTGCAGACCGCGGTGAACGCAGGCGAGTGCCCGTGTCATGCGCCCGTTCCGGTGTAGGGCCGACCGGCCAATCAGTCGCCTTGCTTGACCAGAACGTCGATGCGTCCGATTTCGCTGCCTGCTGCCTCGACTATGACGCACCAAAGCCCAAAATCGTTCGGACCGATAGATGCAGCTAGGTCGACAATCACTGGAATGCGCACAATCGTGCCCGGTTTCGACACCACTACGTCAACGATCTTGCGATCACGCTGTGAGTCTTCGGGCGCTCGCAGCTCGACCGACATCCGATAGGTTCCCGACTCCATTTGTCCAGCCTCGATCACACACAGCACCGGTACAGCGAAGTCCGACGGCACCTGCCGGGCGGTCCAGTTCGACCACGCACCGTGGACGATATGCAGTAGCCCGCCGCGGTCGATTGCGATGTAGTTCGCCAGCATCAATGTGGACAGTCGGAGACAACTAGCGTCGTCATCTGGGCCGCTTGCATCCTCGGTAGCGACAACAGCGTGACCGCACCCCTCGGCCTCGCGCACCTGGCTGTTCATAGGCGGAGGGTCGAGCAGAACACCGCTGCCGCCACCGCCCCCACCCGGCCACTGGCCGGGCTGCCCGTCAAGGATGACGATGGGTCCATCGCCACCACGACCGGCGATACCGCCGCCGATGACGCCACCACCGCCACCCGAACCGAGCGGACCCCCACCCATGCCGCCGACATAGATGGTTTCCGCAACCACATTCACGGTCGGTCGCTCGGATTTCGTGATGACCTCGCGCGCTTCGGAGTCGGTCAGCTTCCAGCCGACGTCCGGATCACCAGCAGCCACCGCTGCGTCGTAGGACCTGAGCTGCGCCAGCTTCCAGTCGTGCAGGATTGGGGCGGGGTAACGGCTCTCCAGGTCTTTTTTGTCGATCATGTCGGCATGAAACAGGCACAACACCAGCAGGTTGCCGACTGATCGGTTTGTGTCGGAGTCCATCGCCGGGTCCCAGCGGGGGCCATTCTCCGACCTCGCGCAGATGTGCGCGATGCGCGAATTGAGGACGCGGTGACCGTCGCCGTCCATTCGATACAGCGGGTCGTTACAGCCGGGCTCGGCACAGCACACCGCGTTGGCGTAGAGCGATTTCGCTGTGGCATCAGTGACTTCGGGGTGTTGCTTGGGCATTAGCAGGCCACAGACCGTCCGCCGTAGACCGTGCTCGGTCGTGATTGCCAACATCTCACGGCCCGGATCATAGCCAGGGCTAGGGACGAATCTGTCAAACTGCACGACGGTCTGACGGTTCGGCGTGTCCGTGCAGATGACTAGAGCTACATGAACGACCGGCGGCGCTTGAACGCTGCGATGTCGGCCCTGGACAGCATGAACCACTCGCCGTTTCGGCGGCGGTCCCGAAAACGGTCGTGCCAATAGCGTTCGATGCCCACAGCGTCGTCCGTCTCGATGGTGTGCACCACCTCCAGCTTTTCGGGGAGCTGTAGACCAATCTCGTAGGCGCGCCGCCCGTGGTCGTTGGACCGCCCGATCTTGTGGAACTTGCCCGATCGCATCAGATAGACGTAGCCCGGCACCGGCTGCACGGTGTCCTGGTCTCCGGTGTCCTCGTCGGTGGGCTCGACTGATGGTGCATCGAGGACAGCGGGCAGCAGAGCTGCAACGTTGGCGAACTCCGGCGTGCGCGCTATGAACTCGCGTAGCCGTTGGACCTGTTGAGGCTTGGTGCCGAGACGACTTCCGAACACGTTTGCGCTAGGGAACTCGGAGTTCGATCCCCGCTCCATCCTCAAATGCGCGTTCGTAGGGAACCGCCCGACCATGCTGGCCAGCAGCGCAAGATGGCGCAGAAGGTCGTCATCGGTATGCCTGCGGTGCTGCATTGCGTTCGGTACGTAACCGGCCTCGCGTACTGCATCGCTCCACGACAGCCAGTACCGCCCTTGCCAGTAGTAGTCGGGGAGCCCGGTCTCGGCGATGAAGCGATCCCTACCGACGGGTACGCCGCCGTTCTCTTCGGCCAGTCGCTGAATCGCCGCGATCACCGCCGCTTTGTCCGCCCCGTCCATGCCGGGATCGTAGCGACGGATGGCCCGCTCGTGGACACGGACGGCTGGACCGACGGTGACGTGTCGGTGTGCAGTCGTACAGTCCGAACATGGCACCAAGTCCGACACCGCAAGCCGTGATCGAGGGATTCCTGTTGCGATCGCGTCGGGTGATGGCCCACTCGCTGATCCGCGAGCAGGCCGCGCTGATGTCGAAACTGCATTCCGGTGCGGTCACCCTGCTGGTCACCGTGAACACTAAGACTGGCGAGGAAACCCACCGGATCAGGGGGAGTACCCGCCCGAGGAGGCGCTCGAGTCGCTGGCGAGCCGCGTCCGTCCGCTGATCTTGAGTTCAGAACCGATCTACTACGACAAGGTGCTCAGCGCCTTGGAGGACCTGGTCGGGTCCGAGGCACTGAATGAAGAGATTGACCTGGCGTGGTGGCGTAACTACTGGCGGCATGTGGTTGATGCGAACTTGGATGCGCAGGCCTTCTGGGTCTCGACCCCCGACGGCTCAACCACCGACCGGAAACTGATGTACGCGTGGCTGTACGGCGATGTCGTTCACGCAACTTCGCCCAGATCGCCGGTTATTCGGGGGCTGAGTATCGACCGCCGTTACCACGCTGCTGCTCCCGGCATCGCGCGCATCTGCGACCGCGTGATCTACACGCGGATCATGCTCATGGGGCTGATCGACAAAGGTCTGCTGACCGTCGATGCCGACGTGCTCAGCGCCGATGTGGTTGTCACGAATACCACGGTGGACGAGCCTGTCGAGGTATTCGTAGGACCAATCGGTGAGCCTGTGCCGGACAACCTGACCACCGTTGGACCGGCAGCGTTGGACCCAGCCATATGGAAGTCGCCGCACCAGGAAATCACTCAAGGTGGTTACGCGGATGACCTCGCGCCGTAGCCAGTGGTGGTGTCCGAACAGGCGTTCGTCATGTTGCCGCCAAGTTGCCAAGACGCGGCCGGACGCCGTGGACACCGCCTCACGGGGTGCACGCTAACAGCTTGCTGACCTGCACGTTTAAGACGCCATCGAACAGGGGTTCACATTCTCCGACTCACTGGGGGTCAAGTGGTCGCAGGTTCAAATCCTGTCAGCCCGACAAAAAAGACCAGCCTTGAGCTGGTCTTTCTTGTTTCTGGGCCGGCGCACGAAGGTGCCGGTCGAAAGCGTTACGCGATCATCGGGTCGATCGCCGACCGCGGCACCAGCGCGTGCAGCGGCCCGGCCGAGGCGGGCAACAACACCCCCTGGTCGAAGAAGAAGATCACCCCGTCGTTGACCACCGCGAAGTTCTGATAGTTGGCCGGGTTGTACAGCGCGGCTTGCGCGAACGGCAACGGCGCCGGCGGCGGGGGCGGCGTGGTGGTCGTGCTGGTCGTTGTGGTGGGCGTGGCGGTCGTCGTAGCCGGGGTCGGTGGTGCGGCCGGCGGCGGGGCCAGCTGCTGCTGCAGTTCGGACTGGACGATCGGGGCGACGGTCTTCAGCGGATCGTCCACTCGCCACAGCGGCGTGTGTTCCTTGTCGTCCGGCGCGGCCGTGTAGGTGATCGCCTTACGGAAACTCTGGTCCCAGTTGAACGCCTTGTACGTCCGCTGAGGCCCGCTGCCGACATCCTGGGTCACCGAGAACACCACGGCCTGCGTGCCGCGCGGCGGAACCGACGAGCTGTACTTCGCCGGCTCGATGCTCAGCGCGTACGGCGTGGTGCGGGCCGCGCCGGACTTGGCGGTATTGAGGAAGGCGTCGCGTGTCTGGGAGATGTAGTCGGCGACCGACTTCAGGTCGGGGTAGTCCAGCGGAATGCTGATGTCGACGCTGTACCCGGGATCGGAGAGCCGGATCTCGCACGTGCTGCCGGTGTTGCCGCCCTTGAGGTCGGCGCAGTAATCCTTCGGGGCTGCCACCGCCACGCCGGCCGAACCGAACATAGCGGCGACCGTCACGACCACCGCCGCCACGCTGAATGAGCGCATGGGTAATACCTCCTAGCAAACGCGGCAACGCACCGCGACCACAGGTTAACGCGAGGCGTGCCAGCAAAGCGAAATCGCCTGCGCACCGTGGTCAAGCCGGCGGCATTTGGGGTCGGCAACGCCAGCGATTCGCGCAGGTTTGAGACATCCCCGTGGGGGCATTCGAGGTGATGCACGAACAGCTGAAACGAGAAATCAAGTGGACAGTCGGTGACCACTTCGTCGTGCCCCCGCTGGATGACGTGGTGCCGGGCGCGCACGTCGAAATCGCCGTCGTCGACCTGGAAAGCGTCTATTACGACACGGCGGAACATGACCTACGTGCGCACGGCATCGTGGTGCGTCACCGCAGCGGTGACGACGACACCGGCTGGCACGTGAAGCTGCCCGCCGACCAAGGGCGCCTCGAATTACACTGGCCGGCATCGGAATCCATGCCCGACGAGCTGTCTCACGTGCTCGCTGGAGTGTCATTGGGTGAGCCGCTGCGCGATATCAGCACTATCCGGACGCACCGGCGACGACACCGCGTCAAGAGAGGTGGCGCGACACTGCTGGAACTCGCCGATGACGGAGTCCGAGCCTCCAGCGGTGCGGACTTGCTGGCATGGCGTGAAATCGAGGTGGAGCTGGGGGCGGGTATCGCGCGGGTGCCCAAGTCCCTGCGCAAACGGCTGAAAGCCGCCGGGGCGCGCCATCCGCGATACCCTTCGAAACTCGCGCGCGCGACGGGTGCGAACCAGTCCCGTCGCCCGTCGGCCAAGGCGCCCACAGGGTTCGCGGTCTACCTCGACGCGCAAATCGACCAGATCATCCGCGGGGACATCGAGCTGCGCCGTGGGCATGACCCGATTCACGACACCCGGGTCGCCATCCGGCGCACCCGCAGCATCATGCGGGTTTTCGCGAGGCACCTCGATCCCGGTGTCGGCACATTCGATGCCGAACTGAAGTGGTTCGCCGAAGCGCTGGGCCACGTGCGTGACGCGCAAGTACAGCAACAGCGATTCGGCGGCGCCCTCGACGACATTGCCTCCGACCTGGTCCTGGGTCCGGTGCACGCTCGGATACGCAGCCACCTGCAGGGCGTCGAACTACCGGCTCGCACAGCTATCGACGACGCCATGGCGACCGAGCGCTATCTCGACATCCTCAAGACGTTGAGGAGGTGGCGCACCAATCCTCCATTGGTGGGCGATATTTCAGTGCAGGCTCTTCGTGATGACGCTCGGCGAGCCAGCCGGAAAGCGCGGCGCCGCCTGCGGCGTGCCCTCGATCACGACGACACCGCACTGCTGCACGGAGCGCGGAAAGCCGCGAAGCGGGCCCGGTACGCCGCCGAACTGGTGGCTCCGGTCGACGGATCGGCGCGGCGACGGATCAAGGAACACAAACGCGTGCAATCGGTGCTAGGTGACCACCAAGACGCCGTCGTGGCCATGGACGTGCTGAGGCATCTCGGCACGACGGCAGGGACGTCGGCAGGGGAGAACGGCTTCACCTTCGGCATTCTGTACGCCCGCGAACAGCGCATCGCTGCGCAGTGCCGCGTCCTGGTGCACGGGTTGACTTAACGGATCACCGGCCGGCCCAGGGGGAACGCCCTGCCGCCCAACTCCTCCCACAGTGCCGCGAAGTAGAAGTAGATCACCACCGCCACGAAGACGAACACGAGCCAGCCCGCCGTGCGGTTCGCGAGCACACTCCCGGTCTGGTTGCCGATGATCAACAGCACCAGAACGACATCGACGATGGCGAGGACGGCGGGGTAGAGCCACGGCAGCCGGAGGGTGAGCACGGTGAGAAGCCCGATCACCAGTAGCCAACTGGCCAGCCACAGCGTGGTGGTCTGGCGAACATCGGAGGCTGCGATGCCGAACCAGCCGTGCGTGAGACCCAGAGCGAGTACCGCATAGCTGCCGTAGAACCCGAAGAAGGTGCCGTAGATGGTCGCGTTGACGTTCTGGCGCAATGCCGCCGACCAGATGGTGGTGATGAGCAGTCCAACAGCGGTCGCCGACACCAGGATCGGCACCGCCGCCGCCGACGTACTGACCAGACCGGTGTTGGCCGCTCCCAGGCCCAGCGCGCCAGGGATGATCAGCGGCAGTCCGATCAGACCGGGGTTGCCTTCGACCGGTTCGGCAAGCGTTGTCACGGTGTCGAACGGTAGGTGCGCCACGGCGCGGCAGCGATAGTTCTGCTCGGCGTCAGGCGAAGTCTGCCCGTGCGGTTACGCCCAATTGGTGGAGATCGCGACGCCGATCTGATTGAGAGCCCGTGTGTCGACCCGGTAGTACGCCCATTTTCCGCGCTGCTCACGGCTGACCAGACCGGTGCCGACGAGTTGTTTCATGTGGTGAGAGACGGTGGGCTGGCTCAGTTCCAGGGGTGCGGTGAGGTCACAGATGCACGCTTCGCCGTTCTCGGACGCCGCGATCAGCGAGAGCAGCTTGACCCTGGCGGGGTCTGCGAGCGCCTTGAAGACGGCGGCCAGTCGCTCGGCGGCGTCCGTGCTGATGACACCACCGGTCCGCGGCGAGCAACACGCGGCAAGGTCGTCGACGGCGACGGGTCCGGCGGTCGTGGGCATGACCCGATCATCGCACACGTATTGACAAACTTCGATGGGTCAACCAAAGTTAACGCATCGAAGAACGTCGATGTGAGGAATGCTGATGAGTGATCTGCCCGTCGTGGTGATCGGCGCCGGCCCGCAAGGTCTCGCGGCGGCCGCGCATTTGTTGGAGCGTGGACTGCAGCCACTGGTGCTCGAGGCGGGCAGCGGCGCGGGCGCGGCGATCGAACATTGGGCCCACGTACGCACCTTTTCGCCATGGCCGGAGCTGATCGACACCGCGGCCATCCGTCTCCTTCAGCCGGCGGGCTGGCCGACGCCGGACGCGGGTTATCCCACCGGGCGCGAATGGATCGACGCGTACCTCACCCCACTGGCCACCGCGCTGGGGCGACACGTTCGTTTCGGCACGCGTGTCGTGGCTGTGTCACGGCGCGGGCGGGACCGGCTGGTCAGCGATGGCCGTGCCGACCAGCCGTTCGTCGTGCACGTCGTCGATGCGGGCGATCATGAATCTCGGATCGACGCGCGAGCGGTGATCGACGCGTCCGGCACGTGGGGTCAACCCAATCCCGCCGGCGCAGAAGGTGTTCCGGCGATCGGTGAACGCGACGCGGCGGCCGCAGGGCTGGTGTCCTATGTTCCGCCGTCACCTGCCGACTCCGCCGCCTTCCGCGGCAAGCATGTGGTGGTGATCGGCAGTGGCCACTCGGCCATGACGGCGGTGATCGATCTCGCCGAGCTGGTCCGCGACGAGCCGACCACCACGGTGTCGTGGGTGTTGCGACGCGGTGTTGTCGGTGACACGTTCGGCGGCGGCACGGCCGATGAGCTTCCGCAGCGCGGGGCGCTGGGCGTGCGGTCGCGCGCGGCGGTCGACACCGGTTTGGTGCGGCTGGTGACCGGGTTCCGCACCGAGCGCATCGAAGTCGATTCGGGACGCGCGTCGGTGGTCTCCGAGAACGGCCAGGCGCTGCCCGCAGCCGATCATGTGGTGGCGCTGACCGGATTCCGGCCCGACCTGTCGTTCCTGTCGGAGCTGCGGGTCGAGCTCGACCCCGTCCTGCAGGCCCCGGTCAAACTCGCACCCGAGATCGACCCGAACCTGCATTCGTGTGGCAGTGTGTCGCCGCACGGCGCGGCCGAACTCGGCCACCCCGAACCCGACCTGTACATCGTCGGGATGAAGTCCTACGGCCGCGCCCCGACATTCCTGGCGATGACCGGCTACGAGCAGGTCCGCAGCATTGCCGCCGAGCTGGCCGGTGATCACGAGGCCGCCCGGCGGGTGGAACTGGTCCTGCCCGACACCGGCGTCTGCGGCGGTGCGGGGCTCTTCGACGATCCCGACGGGGTCAACGGCGGCGGGTGCTGCGGGGCCACGGCAAGCCCGCAGTCACTGTCCTTGTCGCTCAACCCGATTGGCTGATAACCTCGCGCCATCGACTGCGGGCGGTGCTCGTCACGCTGTGCGTCACCGAGATCACCAGCTGGGGTGTCCTGTACTACGCCTTCACCGTGCTCTCGGGGCGCATCAGCGCTGACACGGGGTGGTCGGCCCCCGCGGTGACCGGTGCCTTCTCGGCCGGACTGATGACCTCGGCGCTGATGGGCATCATCGTGGGACGGTGGCTGGACCGCCACGGCCCGCGCTGGATCATGACCGCCGGGTCGGTGTTGGGCGTGCTGGCACTATTGGCGGTCGTCGCCGCCCCCAACTATCCGTGTTTCGTGGGAGCGTGGATTCTCGCTGGTGTGGCGATGAGCGGGGTGTTCTATGCCCCGGCGTTCGCGGCGCTGACCCGTTACTTCGCCCCTGACGCCGTGCGCGCACTGACGTTGCTGACATTGGTGGCAGGTTTGGCGAGCACCGTCTTCGCACCGTTGACCGCGGCACTGGCGAGTCACTTCAGTTGGCGGCAAAGCTATTTGGTACTGGCCGCGGTACTGGCGGTGGTGACCATCCCGGCGCATCTGTTCGGGCTGCGCCGGCCATGGCCGGCGCATACCCACACTCATCACCTCGAAGCACCGACTCAGATCGCGCGCAGTCGGCCATTCCGCGCGCTGACCGCCGCGTTCGCTCTGTCGGCGCTGGCCTCCTATGCCGTCATCGTCAACCTGGTGCCGTTGATGGCGCAACGAGGTTTTGGCACCAGTGCCGCCGCCGTGGCCCTCGGCCTGGGCGGTGCCGGCCAGGTGCTCGGTCGGCTCGGCTATCGCAAGCTGGCCGAGCGGATGGGCGTGGTGCCCCGCACGGTCGCGATCATGGCAGGAGTCGCGGTCAGCACTGCGTTGCTCGGGGTGTTCACCTCGCTCTTCGCGCTCGTTGCCGTGGCAGTCACCGCGGGGGTGGTGCGTGGCATCATGACGCTGCTACAGGCCACCGCCGTCACCGACCGTTGGGGCGCCGCGCATTACGGGCATCTCAGTGGCATTCTGTCCGCCCCGGTCATGATCACGACAGCGCTGGGGCCGTTTGTCGGCGCGGCGCTGGCCAGCCGGCTGCCCGGTTACCCGGCGATGTTCGTGGTCCTCGGTCTGGCCGGTGCGGTCGCGGCCGTCCTTGCCATGGCCACGACGCCAAGGGCCAACGCGGGCACTAGCCGGCAGGTGGGGTCAGGCGGGTGGTCAATTCGGTGACGCGGCTGCCGATATCGTCGCGGATCAGCCGCATTCGTTCGAAACCCTCGATGCCGCGCAGGGACGGTTCGTCGGTGTCCCAGATTTCGACGGGGGTGCCACCGACCGGGTCGACGTGAGCCTGGGTGCCCAGGACGACGACCAGGTCGGCGGCGGCAACGAGGTCGTCGGTCAGTTGGGTGGCTTGATGGGCGCTGATGTCGACGCCCAGCTCGGCAAGCACGTCGACGGATTGGGCGTTCACGCCGGGTTTGGCTTTGGTCCCCGCGGACGTCGCGTCGATTCGATCACCGGCGATGTGGTGCATCAGGCCTTGGGCCATCACGGATTTGCCGTTGTTGCTGACGCACACGAACAGCACCTTCGGAGTGTCGGTCATGAGGTGGGTTCCGTTCTCGTCGTCACGTCCGCGGGCAGATGCTCAGAGGAGTGGTGGCTGAAGCGCTTTCGCAGGGCCAGCGACACGTAGACCAGCGCCACCAGGACCGGCACCTCGATCAGCGGCCCGACGACACCGGCCAGGGCTTGCCCCGAGGTGGCGCCGTAGGTGGCGATCGCCACGGCGATGGCGAGTTCGAAGTTGTTGCCGGCGGCGGTGAACGCCAGCGTGGTGGTGCGTTCATAGCCGAGGTCGAGCAGCACCCCAAGCAGGTAACCGCCGCCCCACATGATCGCGAAGTACGCGAGCAACGGCAGCGAGATGCGGACGACGTCAAGCGGCCGGCTGGTGATTTGATCGCCTTGTAGCGCAAAGAGAATGACGATGGTGAACAGCAGGCCGTACAACGCCCACGGCCCGATGCGGGGCAGGAAAGTCGATTCGTACCAGTCGCGGCCCTTGGTCTTCTCGCCCAGGCGCCGCGACAGGTAGCCGGCGGCCAGCGGAATGCCCAGAAAGATGAGCACCGATTTGGCGATCTGCCAGGGCGAGGTGGTGATCGTGGTCTGCTCCAGACCGAGCCAGCCCGGCAGCACCGACAGGTAGAACCAGCCCAGGACGGCGAACATGACGACCTGGAATATCGAGTTCAGCGCCACCAGGACGGCGGCCGCTTCACGGTCCCCGCAGGCCAGGTCGTTCCAGATGATCACCATCGCAATGCAGCGGGCCAGGCCGACGATGATCAGTCCCGTGCGGTATTCGGGCAGGTCCGCCAACATCAGCCAGGCCAGCGCGAACATGAGTGCCGGGCCGAGCACCCAGTTCAGCAGAAGCGAGGACACCAGCAGTTTGCGGTCCCCGGTGACGGTGTCCAGACGGTCGTAGCGAACTTTCGCCAGCACCGGATACATCATGATCAGCAGACCCAAGGCGATCGGCAGTGAAATCCCGTCCACCTGAACCTTTTCCAGCGCGGTGTTCAGACCGGGGATCCACCGGCCGAGCAGCAGTCCGGCGACCATCGCTGCGCCGATCCAGATCGGCAGGAACCGGTCCAGGGTGGACAGCTTGCCCACGACCGCCGGTGCGGAACTGGTGGTGTCGGTCATGCGGTGACTGGCAGCCGGGTGTTGGTGCCCAACAGCACCGCAAGGCTGGACAGTGCGTCGGCGACGACGGTGTAGTACACCCAGGACGCGCGGCGCTGTGAGGTGAGCAGCCCGGCGTCGCGGAGGACCTTGAGGTGATGCGACACCGTCGGCTGTGACACCTGCAGCCCGTCGGAGACGTCGCAGACACATGCCTCCCCGCCCTCGCGGCTGGCGATCGCGGAAAACAGTTGCAGCCGAACCGGATCGGCGAGCGCCTTGAGCTTGACGGCCATGTCGGTGGCTTCGGCCGCCGACAGCGGTTCACGCAGCAGTGCCCCCGGCGCGCAACAGGCCTCCGGGTCGGCCGTGACGACCCTTGAATTCGACATTCATCGATATTGACAGTTATCGATATCATTCGCAAGGCGGCGCCGATTCCGACGAGGCCTTTCCGGGGTGCCGGCCTGGCTGCTCAGGCCCCGCGATTGACCTGTTCGGACCGGGCGCCGCCGGAAACCAGTTCGACGCTGTCACCGATGTCGATCGTGACCTCGGCGGTCGCCTGGAACAGGCCGTAGAAGTCATCGGTCCTGGCGAAGGTATGGGCCCGCGCGAACAGCGGCTGGACGTCGAACACGCGTACCCGAAGCTTCTCCCGGGCGAGCCGGCCCAATTCTCGGCCGGACTCGGGATCGGTGATCACCTGACCCGATTCGGCGTGTACGGCGAAGACCATCCCGGGTGTCACGCCTGCCTGCGCGCCGCGGTTGATGACCAGGGTGTAGTCGTCCTCGACGAGCGCGACTCGACCGCGGAGACGCTCCCCGTTCACGATGCCGCCAGGCCGGCCCGGATCCGCGGGCGGTTGTTGTGGTCGTCGAGCGACAGCAAGGCCTCGACGTGGCTCGTCGCATCCTGCTCGGTCCCGAGCGTGAGTTCGACGGCCGTCTTGGCCTGGAAGAGGGCGATCATCGCGTGCTGGTGACGCTCGGCGCCGAACGAGTTGAGGGCCAGCGTGAGCTTCTTGTCGACGTATTCGACCGAGCGGTGCAGGTCCGACGCCGGAGCGGCAGATGCGCCGTACCAGCGCTGTCCCAGCACGCCGACGGCGATCGAGGAGACCGGGACAACCACCACGATGCACACCACGCTGAACGGTCCGTGCAGTGCGATCGCGCCGACGATGCCGGACAACACGATGACGCCCATGAAGATCAACCGGCGCAGGGCAGGCGGCACCGCCTCGAACGCGCGGGCCACCCCGCGCAGCACGCCCGCACCGTATCGCGCGGTCGCGGCCAGGAACCGGACACCGCGCTCACCGGCCTTGAGGGCGATGCGGCCTACCTCGTCGGCCTGCTCGCGGGTCACCCGGGAGGTGGGCATCGTCCACACCCGCTGCTCGGCGGACGTCACATTCGCATCAACAACCACATCCGTATCATCGCGCCCACCCGTCCGAACCCGGTTTCGGCGCGCCGAGAAACCGCAGGCATCTTCACACCCGGCTGGTCACCTCGGCCAGCGTCCGGTCCAGATTGTTCAGCGCCCGCACCGCGGCGCGCACCGGGCCGGGCGGAATGTCCGACGTCGTCATCACATCCACAATCATTGCCGCCGTGCGCTTTCCCGGGATCTGTTCATTGTCTCCGGCAATCATCTGCTGGACGTCGGCGATGGTGTCGCAGACATGGTTCGCGGCTTTTCGCAGCGCGACGGCGGTGACCGCGGGCACCGCGGTGTCCGGGTCGGCCCTGGCGGCATTGACACCGGCCCGGGCCAGAGCGTGCGCGGAGCGGTTTCCCGCCTGCAGCCCGCGCACCAGCCGCGCCGCGCCGCGCCGACTACGGACCGCGGGCCCCAACTGCAGCGGTTTCCCGGCCTTCACCACCTCCTGCAGCGCGTTGTCCAGATTGCGCGTCTGCGCCACGAGATCGGTGTCACCGCCCGGCGCGAGCACCGAGTCGATGCCCGCGTCGATCACCTCGGTCAGCCGATCGAAGTAGTCGCCCGTCTTCTCGACGAACGTTGCGCGCGTGCCGGTGGTGAACACGAAGTACGCCGACGCGATGCCGACCGCCCCGCCCGCCGCGGTTTCGGCGATGCGCAGCTCGAGGACTTCGACGCTGAAATTGCCCAGCAGTCCGTACAACATCGCCAGCACGACCGTGACGAAGAACGTCAACCACGCGTAGGCGATGGTCACCAGATAGAAGGCGCAGAACACGCAGAAGACCAGCACCACAATCTGTACCGGCGGATGCTGCCCGATCAGCGTGGCCAGCAGCACCCCCGCGACCACCCCGGCGATGGTGCCCACGATGCGATGACCGACCCGGGTCAGTATTTCGCCGCGGGTGGAGACGCCGGTGAAGACCAGGAAGGCGGTCAGCACCGCCCAGTACCACCGGTCGGGGGAGATCAGCTCGCCGAGGACGGTGGCCGCGCTGGTGGCGACCGCCACCTGGATGGCCGCTTTTGTGCTGGGATTCAAGCCCGACTTCTCGTCGCCGTCGGGCGACGTGTCGGGTTCCGGCTCGGTGGTATCCGCGGTGCCCAACGCGTTGGTGGTGATGTGGTGGATGGCAAGGTGTGCCTGCACGGCGCGGTAGCCGACGACGGTCGCGACACCTGCCGTCGTGGCGGCGTCGGCACGGTCGGCAGCGGCGGCCGCGCTCTTGCGGGCCGCCCGCAGCTCATCATCGGACGGCTTGTCCTGCAGGCACATTCGAAGGGCGATGATGGTGTCGACGAGGCCGCCGGTCCACGCGGCAGCCGAATCCAGCCCCCAGAGCAAGCCGGCCATCTGCTCGACCGAGATCTGTGCGTCGAAGACCCGCAGCGCGAGGTCATCACTGGTCACGCTGAGTGACTGCGCCGCGTCGTGCCGCCCCAGCCAGTCATCGATCATCAGCGCGGTCTCACCCAGTTTGTCCAGGCGGCGCCGGACCGATGCCAGGTCGTGCTTCTTGCGATCCTTGGTCACCGAATCCAGCACCGTGACCGATACCCCGCGCAACGCCCGCACCAGGTGTTGCACTTCCGCGCGCGGCCGATCGGGAAAGACCACCGTGCGCACGAACAGAGTGGAGCCGATTCCGACCGCGATGGCGGCGGTGAGTACCGGTAGCTGCCCGGGAGTGGCGTGGATGAACAGCGTGAAGAAATACGCCATGAACGCGACCATCCCGAGCGCATTGCCCCGCGGACCGAACCGGCGCACCCAGACGGCGGCGAACAGCACAGCGATGAAGCCGACGTCGGCGATCACGCCGAACGGTGCGAGCATCGCCGCCAACGTCGCCGCTCCCACCGCGGGGAACACCAACAGCAGCGTGGTGACAACCCGGCTGTGTTGGCGCTTGTCCTTGACCGCCGCCGACGATTGCATGGCGACGATGGCGCCGAGCATGGCCACGGTGACCGGTTGATGGGTGACCCGGGTGAAGGTCAGCAGGGCGACGATGGCCAACACCAGCGACAGGGTGGTGGCCGCGGCGCTACGCAGCCGCAATCGGCCCGGATCGGAGTCGACGATGAATCGTGCCGCGCGATCGCGAAGCGGCGACGTGTCCATCCGTCGATTGTGCGGCACTGGGTTCGGCAGCCGGTGACGCACCGGCTGCGTCCTCCCTAGGACTGCATCGACCCCAGGTAGTACATCTCATGCCCGGTCGGATATCCACCGCCGTCGGTCGCGATGTGCACGTGGTCGAAGTGGTTGGCGGTCTCGTTGCCGTAGTCGGCGGTCCAGCTGGGTGCGCCGATGCCGGGATAGAAGCCCTGCCGCCAGATCACATGCAGCACGCCCCAGCGTTCCGCGTTGGCAAGGGCATACCCGGCGATCTGGTTGCCGAGTTCGATACCGGCGTCGGAGTGGTAGTTCGGGATCATCACGTCGATCGCCAGTCCGTTGGGATGCCATTTCAATGGATCCTGGCGGTACCCGCCGATGGTTTTGATCTCCGGGAACATCATGCTGATAGCGCGCGCGACCCAGATGGTCTTGATCTGCAGCCCGCCCTCGGGGGTGATGCCCTTGTTGAGCGGGAAGTCGAATACGCGTGCTTCCTCCGACGGCGCACTGGCCGCCAGCAACTCGGCCTTGGTGGTGGTGACGGTCGCCGTCGGTACGGGGGCGGCCGATGTCTGACGCGGCACAGTCGTCGCGGTGGCATCCGGTGTGGGCGTGGTGGTCTGGGCATAGACCATGGCCGCGGACACCGCCAGCGACGCCGCGAGAGCCAACCCGCGGCCGCGACCGCCGGCCAGTAGCTTCACGCCCACGAACAGCACTGTAATCAGTCCGTCCGGCAAACATTGGATGTTCGCCATCTCCGGTTCACGGCGTTACGCCAGTCTGAACACCCTCGGCCGCGGATAACCAAACCTGTGTGGATCCTGGCAGCGGCCGCGTACCCTCCAGTCTCGAACAGCGGATCGGAGATATCTCGTGAAGACGGTCAAACAAGTGTGCCTCGGTGTCGCCGTGGCCGGTGTGATCGCCGGCGCCGGGTCTGTCGCGGCCACTGCGGTGGCCTACGCCGATCCGGCCGACTCGGGCTCGAACAGCTCCGCCGGCGACGGTGGCGACAGCACCGGTGGGGGCGCCGGCACGTCGACGCCCAAGGCGGATGCCGCCACCACGACGTCTTCCACGAAACCCGCTTCGAGCGCCGAATCCTCCAGCGCCACCAAGCGGGGGACCAAACCCAAGACGCGCCGAACGGCAGGCGAAAAGGACGCCAAGACAACCGAATCGGTGGACGTGGCAGCCGCAAGCACCACGACGTCCAAGCGCAAGACCGTGACACTGGACGCGCCGGTCGGCAAAGCCGATGACACCGTCGCGGCACCGGCGGTCAGCCACCAGATCACCACGGCCACGGAACCGAGCCCACCCGCCACGCCGGCCGTCGGCACGGCGCCCACGCTCTCGGTGGCGCTGCCCGCCACGCCCGCACCGGCGCCCGACCCGGTACCGCTTCCGCTGCCACTGGTGCCCGCCACCCCGGCTACCTCGAATCTGGCCACGGCCACCGCCACCACCCGCAGCCGCAACATGAGCACCAGCGCCGGTGACGCCGTCGCTCAGATCGCCGCTGCCCCAACGCAGCACGTGCTGGTGATCGGTATCGACGGCACCAGCCTGGGCCGGCTGCTCGGTAACGACGAGAACGGCGACAACCAGAATTTCCTCGACCTACTGGACACCAGCACCTCCGGCGCATCCAGTATCCAGGGCCACACCACCATCTCCAACCCGTCCTGGACGACCATGCTGACCGGCGTGTGGGACACCAAGAGCGGGGTGATCAACAACATCTTCAACCCGCAGGTGTACAACGTCTGGCACACGGTGTTCGACCGGCTGGAGGCCTGGAATCGGAACACCGTCACCAAGACCATCGCCGACTGGGATGTGATCACCGACATTTCCAGCGCGGGCACCTACGGTGCGGATCAGTCCGTGCTGATACCACGCGTGGCCGGCGACACCAACTGGTCGCAGACCGATGCCGCGGTGACCGACGAGACCGTCAAGACGATCCTGGGCCTCGACCAGGGATACCAGGACGTCCCGAACTTCCTGTTCAGCTATCTGGTCCAGGTCGACGAGAACGGCCATGCGCACGGCGGCGCTTCCACTCAGTACGCGGACGCGCTGACCCGCACCGATGAGAACCTCCGGCTGATCCTGAAGGCGGTCGCCGACCGCGAGACTGCCACGGGGGAGGACTGGACCGTGCTGGTCGTCACCGACCACGGCCACCAGCCGCAGCTGGGATTCGGCCACGGGTTCCAGACTCCCACCGAGACAACGACTTTCGTCGTCGCTGATGGACCTGATTTCGGGGACGGGAAAGTCAACCTGCAGTACTCGATCGCCGACGTCACGCCGACGATCCTGAGCCTGTTCGGCGCGCCGCTGTCCAGCGATTTCGACGGCGTGCCGCTGACCGCGCACGGCCCCGGTGCCACGCCCGCCAACGGCGTCAAAGATGCACTCAAGGATGCGATCGCCGATATCGGCTACCCGGACCTCGGCACCCAGGTGCGACTGAGCGTGCGCACCATCTTCGCCTCGATCCCGTACTTCCTGAACCAGTTCACCGACGGTCTCGTCGCGCAGCTGCAGGCCGTGGCCAATCAGGGCATTTTCCTGATCAGCACCATCGCCTCGATCTCGGTGCTCCCGGTGCAGTTCGTCGCGGACGTGCTTTTCCAGACGACCAACGTGCTGGGTAATCTGGTGGGTCTGCTGACCGGTGCGGGCGTGATCCCTCCCGGCGACTCGACACCGCTGCCGGTCACCTTCCCGGAATCGGCCATCGCGGTCTGACTCGCGTTCTACGCTGCCAGCCATGCCGAAAGATCGCGCCGCTCTCGTCGCGGGCAGCATCCGTCTTGCTTCCGGGGTGTCCTTTCTCGTCGACCCGCTGCGCGCCAACCGGCTGTGGGGCGAGCCCAACGATCCCGGACCATCGGCACGTCTGTTGTTGCGCTCCATGGGTTATCGCGACGCCCTGATCGGCGGGCTGTTGCTGGCCGCCGGACTGCGCGGCCGGGACACCCGCGGGTGGTTCTTGGCCTCCGGCGGCGCCGACGCCGCCGACCTGCTGGGCGGGGCCAGCGTGCATCACGACCTGACCCGCGGTCAGCGGATCATCGGCCTGGGTGGCGCGGTGGTCGGCATCGGCGTCGGGTTGTGGGGCGCCACCCGCAACAGGGACTTTGGTCCCTGATTTCGAGTGCCTTCGACAGGCGATACCACGGCGCCCACTCCGTAGCGTCGCGGTCATGACCTACGTGATCGGAAACGCCTGTGTGGACGTCATGCACAAGTCATGCGTCGCGGAATGCCCTGTCGACTGCATCTACGAAGGTGCCCGCACCATGTACATCAACCCCGACGAATGCGTGGACTGCGGCGCCTGCCGCATCGCTTGTGAGGAGGACGCGATCTACTACGAGACCGACCTCCCGGAGGACCAGATGCCGTACCTGGCCGACAACGCGGCGTTCTTCGGCGAGGTGCTGACGGGCCGAGACGAACCGCTCGGCGCGCCCGGCGGTGCCGCCTCGCTCGGCAGGGTCGGCGTGGACACGCCGCTGATCGCCTCGCTGCCATAGATCTCCCCGTCGCTTCGCTCGCCCCAGCCGCGAATCGCGTAGTCCTACTCATCCGTGCCGTCCGTAGTTCAGGCAGGCTGGTCTCATGGCGATCACCGACTCCGTGAACACGCAGACCGACGCGGTCACCCCGGTCCGCGACCGTGCCATCGACGTGGCCCGCTTGGCCGCTCTGGTGGTGGTGGTCATCGGGCACTGTGCGCTACTGCTGGCCACCATCGACACCCACGGTCTGCGCATCGGGAACATTCTCGGTGAACTGCCTGCGCTGGCACCGGTCACCTGGGTACTACAGGTGATGCCGCTGTTCTTTCTGGCCGGCGGCGCTGCCGGCGCCTACGGTTGGCATCCGGGCCGATCTGCTTGGGGCACATGGCTGTTCACCCGGGCACAGCGATTGTGCCGTCCGGTTTTCTGGTATCTGGCGTTCTGGGCGGTGGCCCTGCTGGCCGCCCGCGCGATCCTCGGCGCGGAATCCGCGGCGGGGCTGGGCCGCGAATGCGTCGCACTGCTGTGGTTCCTCGGGGTCTACCTGGTGGTATTGGCCTTCGTGCCGGCGCTGACCCGGCTGCGCAGCCTGGGCACCACGGCCGGGGTGCTGGCCGGCCTGCTCGCCGCCGCCGCGGCGTTCGACGCCCTGCGGTTCGCCGTCGGCACACCCGAGGCTGGATTGGCCAACTTCGTCATCGTATGGCTCATCCCGGTGGTCATCGGCGTGGCCTACGCCCGAACGCTGATCCCTCCGATCACCGCGCTGGCCGGTGCCGCCGTCGCGCTGGCCGCCCAGGTGCTGCTCGCCGCGACCGGCCCGTACGACGTGTCCCTGGTGGTCACCGGGACTGACCGGATGTCCAACGTCTCGCCCCCGACCACGCTGTTGGCCCTGCACTGCACCTGGATGTCGTTGCTGTTCGTCGCCGCGGCCGGGCCGATCCGCCGGTGGGCGCAGCGGCCGCGGGTGTGGCGCGTCATCGCGACCGGCAACGGGGGAGCGATGACGCTGTACCTCTGGCACATCCCCGCCATCGCGGTGGCCACCTTCGGCCTGCACGCCGTCGGGCTGGACGCCTATGACGTGCACGCGCCGGGATTCTGGGGTCTGCTCGCATTGCGCGAGGTGGTGTTCGGCATCGTGATGGTGGCCCTGTTCATGCTGCTCTCGCCCCTGGAGCACCGCCCGCTGCCGTGGTGGGACCGCCCGGCGAAGGCGACGGGCGCACGTTCGGTGGCGGCGGGCGTGCTGGTGTGTCTGGCGGGTGTGGCAGTGCTGCTGATGGCGAAGTACGGGTTGAGCGGGGTGCAGGGCTTCACCGCGCTGGCCGCTTTCCTGGTGGCGGCTGCCACGGCCCGGCTCGCGGTGGCGTTGCCCGGACCTGTCCCCACCATTCGGTAGGGTCCACCGGGTGAGTCAGAGCGCAGTACGCACCGTCAAATCTGTAAACACCCGTCTCGCTGAGGAACTGGCCGTCGCGGAAGGCCAGGTAGCGGCCGCGGTGGCGCTTCTGGACGGGGGTGCCACGGTGCCGTTCATCGCCCGGTACCGCAAGGAGGCCACCGGCAGCCTGGACGACGGGCAGCTGCGCACCCTGGAGGAGCGCCTGCAGTACCTGCGTGAACTCGATCAGCGCCGCGATGCCGTGCTGGCCTCCATCGGGGAACAGGGCAAGCTGACCGACGAGTTGAAGGCCGCGCTGCTCGCGGCGGACACGAAGGCCCGGATCGAGGACATCTACCTGCCGTACAAGCCCAAGCGGCGCACCAAAGCGCAGATCGCCCGGGAAGCCGGCCTGGAACCGCTGGCCGACCGCCTGCTGACCGATCCCACCCTGGTGCCCGAGCAGATTGCCGCCGAATTCCTCGGTGCAGAGGTCGCCGATGCCGCGGCCGCGCTGGATGGTGCCCGGCACATCCTCATCGAACGGGCCGCCGAGGACGCCGAGCTGGTGGGGGAGGTGCGGGCGAAGTTCTGGGCCGACGGCACGCTGCGGACCCGGCCGTGGTCCGATGACGCCGCGAAAAGCGCTGCCGCCCAAAAGTTCCGTGACTACTTCGACTTCGCCGAGCCGCTGGAGAAAATGCCCTCGCACCGGGTGCTGGCGGTACTGCGCGGTGAGAAGGAGGAGGCGCTCTCGCTGACCCTCGACGGCGGTGAGGACGAGGTCTATCAGGCCAGGGTGGCGCAGTCGCTGGGCATCGACATGTCCGCGACGGGCCCGGCGACACCGTGGCTGGCCGCGACGGCGCGCCTGGCATGGCGCACCAAGCTGATGATCTCGGCCTCGGTGGACGCCCGAATCAAGTTGCGGCAGCGCGCCGAAGAGGAGGCCGTCGCGGTCTTCGCGCGCAACCTCAAGGACCTGCTGCTGGCCGCGCCCGCAGGCACCCGGACCACCTTGGGCTTGGACCCCGGCTTCCGGACCGGCGTCAAGGTCGCGGTGGTCGACGCGACGGGCAAGGTGGTCGACAGCTGCGCCATCTTCCCGCACCAGCCGCAGAAGCAATGGGACAACGCCAAGGCGACGCTGGCCGCACTGGTGGCCCGCCACGGTGTGCAGCTCATCGCGATCGGCAACGGCACCGCCTCGCGCGAAACCGACGCCCTGGCAACCGAACTCATCGCCGACATCCGCGCCGCGGGCGCCCAGGCACCCACCAAGGCCATGGTCAGCGAGGCCGGTGCCTCGGTGTACTCGGCCTCGGCCTATGCCGCCCACGAACTGCCCGACCTCGATGTCACCATCCGCGGTGCGGTCTCCATCGCCCGCCGGCTGCAGGATCCGCTGGCCGAATTGGTGAAGATCGACCCGAAGTCCATCGGTGTCGGGCAGTACCAGCACGACATCACCCCCGGCACGCTGGCCCGCAGCTTGGACGCCGTCGTGGAGGACGCGGTGAACGCGGTCGGTGTCGATCTGAACACCGCGTCGGTGCCGCTGCTGTCCCGGGTGTCCGGGGTGACCGAGTCGCTGGCCGAGTCCATCGTCTCGCATCGGGAGAAGACCGGTGCCTTCCCGAACCGCAAGGCGCTCTTGGAGGTTCCGCGCCTGGGCCCCAAGGCTTTCGAACAGTGTGCGGGATTCCTGCGAATCACCGGCGGAAACGACCCGCTGGATGCGTCCGGCGTGCACCCGGAGTCCTATCCGGTGGTGCGGCGCATCCTGGACCGTGCCGGAGTGACCCTCGGTGAGCTGATCGGCGACGAGCGATCGCTGCGGACGCTGAAGCCGGCGGAGTTCGCCGATGACCGGTTCGGCATCCCGACGGTCACCGACATCCTGGCCGAACTGGAGAAGCCGGGCCGCGACCCGCGGCCCGCGTTCTCCACCGCCACCTTCGCCGCCGGTGTGGAGAAGGTGGGTGACCTCAAGGCCGGCATGGTGCTCGAAGGGGTGGTGACCAATGTCGCGGCGTTCGGCGCATTCGTGGACGTCGGCGTGCACCAGGACGGGTTGGTGCATGTGTCCGCGATGGCCGACCGGTTCATCTCGGATCCGCACGAGGTGGTCAAGTCCGGTCAGGTGGTGCGCGTCAAGGTGGTCGACGTCGACGTCGAACGTCAGCGCATCGGGCTGACGCTACGACTCAACGACGATCCGCAGGCCGCGCAGAGCAAACGCCCCGAGCGGACTTCCAACGCTCCGCGCCGCAATCAGAACCAGAACCGCGGGAACAACAACGCTCGGCAGGACTCCCGCCCGGCGGCCGGCGCCATGGCGGAAGCGCTGCGCAAGGCTGGTTTCGGGCGCTGACGCCCGGCCTGTTGCACGGATAGGCTTCCGCGAGTGCCCGCCGGACGCCAAACCTGGCGCTGCACGATGCCGATGTCTTCGCGCACGCGGTGACCAGATACGTCACGACCGAGCTGGCCCGGATGATCGAGGCGCCTGGCGGCCGAAATCCGTTCTGACCTCCGTGTCGGTGACCCATGATGGTGTCCGGGTAACGTCGGTTCAGGACCAGCCGATGGTCCCAGTACGACATCGATTCGCGTTTTCTCTTCGAGATGCCGTACCTGAGCGAGCAAACTATGCTCGGCGCGGTTGTCCGCGGCGGGATGTGAACGATGTGACAGGAGTTGGGCCACGGGTGAAGACGGTACTGGGACTGTCGGTGACATCGGCCGGGGTCGGCTGGGTCCTGGTTGACGGCGCAGCACCCGAATCGGTCACTCTGGACGACGACGCATTCGGTGTCGATACCGTCGATGACCTGCATACCCGCGGCTTGGCGGCGGTCCGCGGCGCGCAAGCCATCGCCACGGCATCCGGGCACGAAGTCGAGTCGATCGGCGTCACCTGGACCGACGAGGTGGCGGCGCAGGCCGCGCAGTTGATCAGCACGCTCAAGGACTCCGGCAATGGCGATGTCCGTTCCATCCGGATGCGCGCCACCGCTCCCACCACCGAAGACAGCGCGGTGCACACCGCCGCTGCGCGCGCTGTCACCCTCACCGAGGCCGATCTGACGGTTCTGCTCGATGTCGACGTCGAACCGGATGCCGACGGGCCTGATGCCGACGATCCCGATGCCGACGACTCGATCACCGTGGCGGTGCCCACGACGTGCTTCACCCCGGCGCACGACGCGGCCCGCGCCGTGGCGACCAATACGGTGCCGGCTGCTTCCGATGCCGGTGCCATCCACCGTCTGAAGGGGTGGGTGAAGGACGCGTCACCCGCTCGGCTGGTCACGATGGCAGGGGCGGCGGCCGTCACCGCGGTGGTCGGCCTGCTGGCGGTGGGATCGCAGTTCGGTGGCCCCGACGTGCCGGCTCCGCTGACCACCGCCGACCAGCCGGTGAGCCCCGCCGCGGGTACGTCGCAGATCGTCGGCTCGATCCCGGCTCCGGCACCCGCGGCTCCGGCCCAGGAGCTCGCGGTGCCGCAACAACAACCGGACGCCGCGCTGCCACCGGTGTACTCCGAGCCGATCCTGCCGGTGGAAGCGGGGCAGCCCGCCGAGTTCCCGGTCATCCCCGTCGAGAATCAGCAGATTCCCGTGGCTGCTCCCGAACCGCTGCCCGCCGCCGTGCCCGCTCCTGCCGTGACGCCGCCCGTGCCGCTGCCGGTCGAGCAGGGTCCCGGTCCGCTGCCGGGTCCGCCGCCCGAGCAACAGGCCCCGGTACCGGCGGCCGAGTCGGTTCCGGCGCCGGCGCCGGTGGATCCGATTCAAGCGGCGATCAACTCGCTCTTCCCGCCGGCCGCGCCTGCGCCCGTGGCACCGGCGGTGCCCGCGCCGACTCCGTAGCGGCTGTCCGGCAACAATCCCGCGTGGACGTGTCTCATCCGGTTTCGACAAGCGATACGCGTCGCCGTCGACCGATCGCCACCGCCGTTCTGACCTGACCTAACGCATCGTCGCGAGGTTGTTCCAGAAGTTCTTGAGGCTGTCGGTGCCACCGAACAGCGTGGTGAAGTGCGTGGAGTCGACCAGCACGATGTCACCGGCCCGGTCATCGGCCGGCGGCAGCCAGATCAAGGCGTTGAATTCGGTGTTGCCGGCCTCGATGAACGGGTGCGGTCGACCGATGTCGACCGGCTGGCGGCCCAGCAGGCGCAGTGCGTCGCTCTCCGGTGCGGTCAGCTCGTAATGCGGCAGATGCGGGTGGAAGTTGAAGGTGGTGACATTGCTCAACAACCCGAGCGCGTCCAGGTCGTTGCGCGTGGTCAGCGGTGCGATGTCGCGGGTGCCCGGAATCACCGCAGGCCGCAGCCCCCACTTGTTGTGCACCGGTACACCAAGGGCTTTCATCAGCGAGCGGGTGTACCGACTGAACCGCTGCTGGCGCGGGACCAACGGATCACCATGATGCTCGTACTCGACCTGGCGCCGCGGGTAGTCGTCGGTGTTTCCGACGTCGTGGTGCGGGGCCAGCAGCAGGCAGGTGCCCTCGCGGCGGAGCCACTGCCGGATCGCCGCGACCTCGTCGGCCGAGGCTTCCTCCTGGGCGAGCAGATGGTCGAGTCCGAACACCATCAGGGTGTCGCAGTCGTCGAGCACACGCTCGTCGATGGGCAACCGATAGCCGGCCTGGTCGATGCGCTGGAACACCGCGGGTGGGTGCCCGGTCGCCGCCAGCGCCACCTCTTGGAAGGCCAGGGTGGAGCGGTGGAACAGCTCGAGGGTGCCGGCGATGCCCTGCAGGAAGTGTGCGGCGCTGTACTCCGGTGCCTCATAGGCCGGCCACAACACGTTGCGCACCTCGGTGATGGTGGAGAAACGGTTCTCCATCGCGGCCGGATCCCGTTGCGCCTCCCAGGGATAACTCCAGGTCCAGTAGATGCTGATCCTGCGGCGCCCGTCGTGCGGCCGGGCAACATGGGTCTGGTTGTAGGTCCGTGCACCGCTCACGGCAGGCCTGCCAGATAGCGCATGGCGGAGATACCGGGCAGGAAAAAGTACGCACCACCCTTGAGGGTGGTGAACGCGGGTATCCCTTTGTGTACCTTGCGGATCGGCCGCCTCGGGACGGTGAAGTCCAGGGTGCCGTCCTGGGCGCCGCAGATCGGGTCGTGTTCGTTGCCGAGTTCGTGGAAACGCTCGTCGTTGATCCACACGTTCTGCGCGAACTCGAATTGGCGCACCAAGTCCGCGCAGATGATGAAGGCCGCGATACCCCGGTCCAGGCCGTCGTCGGGTGCCTCGTCGGGCAATGCGGGGCCGTAGGTGGCCCCGCGGCGAATCATCCTGCGCCGGTTCATGTAGTGCGCAGTGTCGCGGGGATTGAGCCGGCGGGCATGCGAGCCCAGCGGGCACGCGTATCCGTGTGGATCCATCTCCTGATAGTTGAAGTCGTTGTTGCGCAGGGGATCGGCGCCCAGTTCGGGGTCGTCTTTGTCCGGGCTGAGTACCAGCGGTGCGCCACTGCGCCAGCGGCCCATGAACTTCGCTGCGAGGAGATCCGCCCCCTCGGGGCTCTCGGAGTTCTCGCGCAGGTATTCGCGGAACACCGCGACATGTTCCTCGAGTCGCCGGTAGGCCATATAGCTTCCGTTACGCGACAACAGCTCTGGTTGTGGAAGCCCGGCCACCGGCCCATTCTCGTCGGGATAGCCGAGGATGAACTCTCCGGCCGCGAGGGCCG
The DNA here is from genome assembly GCF_054404835.1 of Mycobacterium sp. BMJ-28. Classification (NCBI taxonomy): domain Bacteria; kingdom Bacillati; phylum Actinomycetota; class Actinomycetes; order Mycobacteriales; family Mycobacteriaceae; genus Mycobacterium; species Mycobacterium sp. BMJ-28. The sequence continues at coordinate 2,796,562 of NZ_CM136783.1, forward strand.
CGCCGGATCCCGGTGTGGGCTCCTCGCCTGATCCTTGGATCACCGGCTGAGACAGCCGGTCCCGAAATCCGAAATGGTCATGGGCGTAGTTGAACGGCGGCGTCGCGTTGAGGTCCAGGTAGGACAGGCTGCGCACCCCGTCGGTGCGGGCCAACAACTTGTCGTGCTCGGCGATGGACCGCCGGTACTGTTCGTCGGTGCGCGAGAACAGGATCGCGATGGCGTGCAGGTCGTCACCGGCCAGCCCGCCCACCCAGTGCTCAGGGGCGCTGCTGCCGATGTCGCCCAGAATGGCCGCGCGGGAGGTCATCCCTTCACGGAACGCATCCGGGAACGTGGACAGCGAGTCCTGCGGGACTCCGAGTGCGCGCAGGCCGGCCCAGGTGAACGCCAGCGTCACCCACCGGTCGGATTCGTCCATTGTGGCGGCTGCTGCAGCGGCCGACTGGGTCTTGTCCAGCAGCTCCGAGAGCCAGGCCCGCCCGCCGGCCGGGGTGCCGAAGGTCAGGAATTCATATCGCCCGGTGATGGCCGGGGTGCGGGTCAGCAGGATGTGCTGGATGTCGTCGAGTTCGAGCACCGGCGTGGATTACTGCATCTGATCGAGCATGTCGGAGAACGCGGCCTTCAGCCGTAGCGCCTTTTTGATCTCGTCGGCCGTCACGTACGGGTACTCGCCGTACTCCAGGAAGCTCGGCACCTGATGATCGCGCACGAACTTGATGAAGGCTTCCGGATTCTCTTTCCAGTCCTCCGGGAACCCCTCGAGTTGGGTGAAGGTGGTGGTGATGCCGGTCGCGCTGAACAGCTGGACCGCGTCCTCGGTGTACTTGTCGAAATCGGTGTCGAAGATGCCCATGTACTGGAAGTGCAGACCCGAACCGACATCGAAGAGATTCCACCGCAAGTAGTGCAACTTGAGCGGCGCCAGAGCCTCTGGGCTTGCCGCAATGGTCTCCTCGATGGTTTTTCCATATGCCCGGACCGTCGCCTCGCGGCCCTCCTTGACCTTGGCGATGATGGAGAAACCATGGCAGGCCGGAGTCCGTGGATATACCGGGCCGTAGCGGCCACGCTCGAGTTCGAAATAACCTTCCGGGGGAATGGCTACCGCGGCCGGTGTGGTCCAGTCACGATCGTGAGCTGCCATCTCGACCACCTGTCTCGGGTCTACGAACTGACGCGAACGTTAGCACCACGGATGTCGCCGCACAGGCGGATCACAGTTTCAGACGTGGGCCGGCATGCTGTCCCAGCCGCGCACCACCGACGACGACGAGAACACCGCACTGTCGAGGTCGACCTCCCAATCCGGAAAGCGGGTCAGCATCTCGTCCAGCGCGATCCGGCCCTCGATACGCGCCAGCGCATTGCCCAGGCAGTAGTGCGCGCCGACGCCGAAGGTGAGGTGCTGGCGCACGGGCCGGGTGATGTCGAAAACCTCGGCGTCGGCGCCGAACCGGCGCTCATCGCGATTTGCCGCGCCGACCAGGGCGAGCAACGCGCTGCCCCGGGGAACCGTGCGGCCATGCAACTCGACATCGTGGTTGACCGACCGGGCCACCTGCAGCGCCGGCGGCTCATACCGCAGGATCTCCTCGATGGCGCCCGGCAGCAGAGAGCGGTCGGCCACCAGCCGGCGCCGCTGGTCGGGATGCTCGGACAGCAGCTTGCCGGCCCACCCGATCAACCTGGTCGTCGTCTCCGACCCTGCCACCGCAACGACATTCATGAACATCAGCAGTTCGTCGCGCCGCAACTTGCGGGTGGTGCCCGTCTCGTCCGTGAACTCGGCGTCGAGCAGCTCGGTGGTCAGGTCGTCGCCCGGATGGTTGGCCCGCCACTCGATGAACTCGGCGAACAGCTGGCCGTCGGTGATCGGGCCGTCGGGGTTGTCGGTCATCTGGGCGCCGCGCTCGGTGCGCACGAAACGGTCACCGTCTTCCTGCACCCGGTGTTGGAAATCCTCGGGGATACCGAACAACATGCCGACGACGCGCAACGGCATGATCGCCCCGAGTTGGGTGACGAAATCGAAGCGATCCGCGCCGACGAGTGGGTCCAGGCAATGGGCGGTGAACTCCCGGACTTTCGGCTCAAGGGCATTGATCTTGCGTGGGGTGAAGGCACGTGACAGCAGGTTGCGGTGGATGTCGTGGACGGGCGGGTCCTCGAAGACCAGCAGTCCGGACGGGATTTCCATGTCCGTCTTGATGATTTCCAGCACCGCGCCGCGCGCGGAGCTGAACGCGGCGTGGTCCACCAGAACGCGGTTGACGTCATCGAACCGGCTGACCGCGTAAAAATCGTGAGTGTCGTTGTAGTACAACGGTGCATCATCGCGCAGCCGACGGAACATCGGATACGGGTCGAGGTTGAGATCGACGGCCCACGGGTCGTAGTAGATCTGCTCGGTGGACGTCACTCGAACGTCAGCCCGTGCGTGGCGAAATGCTTGCCCAGTGCCTGCATGTACTCGTCGCCATGGAACGGGCCGCGGGCGCCGATGGCCAATTCCAGGAACGGGCCGTACTCCTCGTCGTTGACGTAGGTGGACCAGTGGGTGATCTCGGCGTCGTCGTTGGTGTCGACAAAGCTGATGGAGTAGAAACCCATCACCTTGCCGGTGCTTTGTGAGGTGCCCTGCCACCGGTAGCGCATCACGAACCCGTTCTCGGCGGGCCATACCTTGAAGTCCACGGGCTTCCAGTCCGGAAACTCGTGGCCGTAGGCCTTGGCTTCGATGGTGGCGGCGGTATCCCAATGCGTGGCCACGTCTTTGAGGACCAGCTCCTGCTCGGCGACGAAATACGGCGAAGTGTAGACAGCGTCGTCGGTGAAGACCCATTCGTCATAGGTTTCGCCCTGCTGCACCTGCTGCAGGACGTATTTGTCGCGATAGCTCTCGGCCATCCGGCGGTGCTTGGCGATCCGGTCTTCCAATTTCATTCGGTATGTCCTTCTCCAGGTAGGGCTGCGCTGCCGGGTTTCGGCCGTAATCCCCAGGTGCCGAACGCCATTGCGGTCAGCGTGTAGGTGCCGACCAAGAAGACCAGCTCCATGGCGGCGTGCTCGCCGAAGGTGTCCACCAGGGCCTCCCAGGTGGACCATCCGGCGCTGCCGTCGGCGATCAGTTCGTCGGCGGCCTCCAGTGCCAACCGGTCGGCGCCGTCGAACCCGTCGTTGCCCTCGGCGAGGGCGGCAACGTCGTCGTCGGTGATCCCGACCGCGGCCCCGAGCCGGACATGCTGACCCCATTCGAAAGCCGACCGGTGACGGTGCGCCACCCGCAGGATGACGAGTTCGCGCACCCGGCCGGGCAGCTCACCGCGTTGCAGCAGGAACCCGTTGAAGCGCAGGAAAACCCGGGCCATCTCGGGATGGCGGGCCAGCATCCCGATGATGTCGAAATTCAGCGGATCCAGCGCCTCGCCGGACCCGGCGCGGGGCACCTGGTCGGCCGGCAGGTTCAGCAGCGCCCCGAACGCGGCGTACTCGCGGTCACCCCACTGGTCAGCGGTCAGTGGCGGCATCACTGCGGCAGCGCCATCTGCAGGTACAGGTCCAGGCGGCGGATCCGGTCGTCCGCACCGAACTCGTAGACCGACAACGAGTTCACCACGCTGCGGAACTCGCCGACCACGCTGCGCTCTTCGAGCTCCAGGAACACCAGCCCGTCATGATCGGTGATCCGCTTGAACGTGCATTCCCAGTCGGAGGTGGTGGCCCAGCCGGTGAGGAAGTCCGCGTAGGTCTGCCAGTCCATCTCCTCTTTGAATGCGCCGACCCGAAGGAAATTCTCGGTGTCGACCAATTCGGCCAACGGTGCCCAATCTGCGGCGGTGAAGCCGGGTTCTTTGGCCTTGGCGACCAGGTCTCCGGTCGTCTTGGCGTACCGCAAGACGGTGTCGGCGCGGCGCGACATCAGAGCTCCGCCAGGTAGCGGTCGATGACCGAGTGGTAGTGGGCGATGACGACTTCCTCGTTGACCAGTGCCATGTGGTCCAGCCGGGCATTGCGCAGCCCGCGCTGCTGGCGCGGCATCTGCTCGTAATCCTGTTGCAGCGCTTCGAAATACTTGAAGCTGCCGGGTTCGGTGACGTCGATGAGATCGGCGGCGAGTGCGCTGCGATGTTCGATGGGCAGCCACATGAAACTGGTGATGTGCCAGATGCAGCGGTTCGGGTCGCCGTCGGGATGCGGGGTGGACATGATGATCGTCGCCTCGCCGGCGCGGATCGTCATGAAGAAATTGGGGAACAGCACCCAGCCGTGGTTGTCGCTCATCTGCTCGTCGGTCAGGCCGGACACATCCAGACCGTCCCGGGACAGGGTGTCGCGGGTGGCCTGTTGCAGCAGCGTGCGTCCCGTCACGCCGTCCGGAAAGACCAGCGTGCCATGTGAATCGCGGTAGGTGTCCACGAGTTCGGTGAAACGGGGGAGTACCCGCACCACACCGGGGAAGGTCTCGGGTAGCTCCATGATGCCCTCGACCTGTTTGTCCGGGCCCATCCCCTCGACGTGGGCGACCTCGAAGGGGGCGACGGCGACGCTGTGTTTGTCCAGGAAGCGGTACTTGGTCTTGGTCGGGTCGATGGCGATGACCCGCAGCAGCTGGGGGTGGATACCGGAGATGTGGTAGCCCTCCTCGAAGGCGTCCATCACCACTTTCCAATTGCATTCCAACGGTTCCCGGACGTTGAGCACCGTCGTCATCTCGTCGAGGTGATAGGGCTCCAGCATCCGGATGACGTCCTCGCCGAGGAAATCACGCAGGGGCACCGCGGCCGGGTCGGGGTTGAGGAAGATGAATCCGGCGAAGGTGTCCACCGGAACCTGTAGCAAGCCGTACGCGTCCTTGTCGATCTCGGGTTTGGCGCAGCCGCGCAGCTTGCCCTCCAGGTCATAGGACCACAGGTGGTACTGACAGACGATTCGCTGACGGGCGTGCCCGGTCCCGCTGAACAGGACATTGCCCCGATGCCGGCAGGCGTTGACAAAGGCCCGAAGCCCGCCGTCTTTGCCCAACATCACGACATAGGACTGGTCGAAGATCCGGTATTCCTTGAAATCCCCAGGCTTTCGGAGTTCATCGACGCGTCCCACGATCTGCCAGACCCGCATCCAGATGGCCGACCGCTCGCGGTCGACGAACTCCGGCGACGTGTAGCGCTCGGTCGGGATCTGCATGGAAAACAGGGCGCTGGCGGCGTCGGGGGCGATGCCTTCGGCGTCGACCCACTCACCTGGGCGGGCGGACTGTGCGGAATCGATGGACATCAGGGGATCCCTTCCGGGAGGACAACGTCGGGGGTTGTGACGGCAGTCACGATGATACAGAGATGAATCTCAGATACAAGAGTGTATCTGGATGCATATTTTGCAAGAATGACACCGTGACCGAGCGCTGGACCAGGGAACGACGAATGGAGCAGACCCGTACGGTGCTGCTCGATGCCGCCGAGAAGATATTCGCCAATCGGGGATATGCCGGGTCCTTGGAGGACATTGCCGAGGCCGCCGGCTACACCCGCGGGGCGATCTACGCACAGTTCGGCGGCAAGGACGAGTTGTTTCTGGCCGTCATCGAACGGCACCGCCAGCGCTTCCTGGACGGTTTCGCCGATGTGATGGAGTCCTACGACCGCTTCGCCGATATCGACGTGCAGGGTTTCGCCGAGCGTTGGCGGCTGCTCAGCGGGGCCGACGCGTTACACGCGGCGGCGCTGAACTACGAGTTCACCCTGTTCCTGATGCGCAATCCTGCCGCCAGTGAGCGGGTGGCGGCGCAGCGACTGCAAACGATCCACTCGTTGGCCGACTACATCACCAAAGGGGTTGCCCGGCTTGGGGGTACGTTGCGCATCCCGGCCGAACCGCTGGCCCGGGTGCTGCTGGCCACCAATGACGGGGTCACCTTGGCCAGCCACCTGGACGGCGAAGACCTCTACGGCACGTTCCTGCAATTGGTGATGTCGAGCGTCGGGCCGCCGCAAGGTTGACGCCCAGAAATTAAGCGTAGTGTGTCTAACTATGGCACGCACAGACAACGACACTTGGGATCTGGCCTCCAGCGTGGGCGTCACCGCCACCGTGGTGGCCATGCAACGCGCGATGGCCACCCGCGGGCCGCGACCCCTGATTCATGATCCGTACGCCGAGCCGTTGGTCTCCGCGGTCGGCCTGGACGCCTTCACCCGGTATGCCCGCGGTGAGATCGACGCCGACGGTGCGTCGTTCGATGTGCACCGGATGTCAGACGGGATTGCCGCGCGGACAAAGTATTTCGACGAATTCTTCGCCGAGGCCGGCGCCGCCGGCATCCGGCAGGCGGTGATCTTCGCCTCTGGCCTGGACGCGCGTGCCTACCGGTTGCGGTGGCCGGCCGGCACCACCGTGTACGAACTGGATCAGCCTCAGGTCATCGAGTTCAAGACCGGTGTGCTCGCCGACCAGGGCGCCGTGCCCGTCATCGAACACCGGCCGATCGGCATCGACCTGCGCGACGACTGGCCGGCGGCGCTACAGGCCAACGGATTCGACCCGGCCCAGCCGACCGCCTGGATCGCCGAGGGTCTGCTCGTCTATCTGCCACCGGACGCGCAGGACCGGTTGCTGGACAACGTCACCGCGCTGAGCGCGCCCGGCAGCCGGATCGCCGCCGAGAACACCGGCACCATCACCCCGGACGAACTGCAGCGTATCGGCGAGCAGATGCGGACCGCGCAGCAACAGTGGCAGGGCAAGGGCGTCGACGGGTTCGGCTCCGTCGGCGAGGTCGACATCACCGAGCTGTTCTATGCCGGTGAGCGCACCGAGTCGTCGGCGTTCCTCGCCGACCACGGCTGGACGGTGAGCCTGCACAAGAGTTCGCAGCTGTATGCCAGCTACGGACTGGAACCGCCGATCGAAGGTTTGTCCGCATTCGGCGACATCACCTACCTGACCGCCGTCCTGGGTTAGTGCCCCGATGCGCTGGACTGCCGACGGCGAGCACGCCCTGTCCGAACTGATCCCCGCGGACCCCGCCGCGGTGCGGGCTTTCTACGTCGAGCTGTCCAACATCAGGGTGGTGCATCCATTGGTGGAGTCGGTGCGGCCCACCGGGCGTCGCGACACCCCTGGCGGCGGATACCTGCAGAGCTATCGGGTCCGCGACCGGATCCCGCTGGGGCACATGGTGCTGGCGGTCCGCTATCACGCCGATCTGTACGTGCCGGCAGCCGGCGAGGTGCTGACCGAGGCCCGGCAGTTCCCGGGCGTGCGGCTGTTCGGCCGGGTGTCCTTCGACGGTGGTGAAGAGGGCACCACGCTCACCGAGCGCCTGCACATCACCGCACCCCGGCCGCTGGCACGGTTCACTGCGCGCCAGGCCGTCGCCGCGCATACCACCATGCTCGCCGGGATCAGGCGGCACTTCGAGCAGGCGAGGTGAACACGGTCTCGGGAACGACATACTGTAATCCTTACGGGATGGCATACTGACGTGCATGGGTGCTCAATTTGCCGATGCTGATGATCTCCCGGCGCCGTCGAGGCTGGGCGCGGTGGACCGGAACGCGACGTACCAGCTCGACGTGATCGGGGTCGATGCCGCCGACGTGGTCCGCTCGGCCGGCGGCTGGCTCTTCGACCGGGTGATGACGGGCTGGGACGTGCGGGTGAGCCTGGCCGAGGACTGCGACCTACGGCCGCTGCGAATCCTGGGCTTGCGCATCGGTGAGCGCCGCGATGAACCGGTGGCGCTGGCGGTCGCGGGCGGGCTGGGCGTGCAGGTGCAGGCGGCGCTCAAGTGCCGCCACGCCGAGGTCACGGTGTGGAACGCCGACCGGCTGACCGGGCTGGAACCGGTGCGGCACCTGCTCAGTTCGGCGGCATGTGCGTTCAAGGCCCGGGCACTGGCGGCCGCGGGCCTGGATCCGTCGGGGCTGCGTCCGGTCGAGGTGTTCCGGGGTGGCAACAGGTCGCTGCTGCTGGTGCCGCCCGACCTGACGCCGGTCTAGCGGGTCGCGACGGCCTTGGCCCAGCGGTAGTCGGCCTTACCGGCGGGGGAGCGCTCGATCTTGGTTTCTCGGATGAAGGCCTTGGGAATCTTGTACCGGGCCACCGACCGTCCGCAGATCTCGGCCAGCTCCTCGTCGGAAGCCGAACCGCCGTCGGCGAATTGGACGATGGCCACCACCTCGTTACCCCACCGCTCCGACGGCCGGCCGACCACCACCACGTCGTACACGTGGGGGTGCGCGGCGATCGCGCGCTCGACCTCTTCGACGAAGATCTTCTCGCCGCCAGAGTTGATGGTCACCGAGTCCCGTCCCAGCAGCTCGATCCTGCCGTCCGCCAACACATTCGCGCGGTCGCCGGGCACCGACCAGCGCACCCCGCCGATGGTGGGAAAGGTGCGGGCGGTCTTCTCGGCGTCACCCAGATAGCCCAGGGGGATGAGGTCGCGGCGGGCAAGCCAGCCGCCGCCTTCGCCGGGAGACAGCACCCGGCTGAAGTCCTCGGCGATTACCGCGGTATCGGGCTGGGGGCTGAACACCGCGGCGGGAGTCGGCTCGCCGGTGCCTGATTCGCGGCTCGCCGCGGCCGTGGAGTAGGTGCTCATCTGTGCGCCCGATTCCGAGGCGCCGACGGCGTCGAGCAGCATGATGTGCGGCAGCGCCGTGAGGATGCGTTCGCGCACCGTGGGCGACAGCGCGGCACCGCCGTTGGTGATGGTGAACAGGCCGGACAGGTCGTAGTCGCCCGCCTCGATCTCGTCGATCAAGGGTCGGGCCACTGCATCGCCGACCACCGGGATGGTCAGCACGCGTTCACGTTCGGCGAGGCGAAGTACGTCAGCCGCGCGGAGTCGTTCGACATCGTCGGGAATGACGATCTTGCCGCCCATGGTGATGGCGTTGTAGGCCGCCCACTGCGCGGCACCGTGCATGAACGGCGGGATCATCAGCATCCCCAGGGCGCCGCCGGCCGTGCGCGCCTTCTCGGCGAGTTCGTCGTAGGACGCCAGGGCCTGATCGCTGCCGAACGGCCGGCCACCCATCGACGACAAGAAGATGTCGTGCTGGCGCCACAACACACCTTTGGGCATGCCGGTGGTGCCGCCGGTGTAGAGGATGTACAGATCGTCGCCTGAGGGTGCAGGCAGGCCGCCGGCGGGCGCCGGGGTGGCGATGACCGCCTCGTAATCGACCGCGCCTGGCAGCAGCTCGTGACCGGAGGCGTCGGGCACCTGGATGAGGACCTGCAGATGCGGCGCCCGGTCCCGGATCGCGGCCACCCGCGGGGCGAACTCGGCGTTGTAGACCAGCGCCCGCGCCCGCGAATCGTTGAGCAGGTAGACCAACTCTTCCTCGACATACCGGAAGCTGACGTTGTACGGCGCCACTCGCGCGCGGTAGCTACCGATCATCGATTCGAGGTATTCGTTGCCGTTGCGCAGGTAGATGCCCAGGTGATCCTGGCCGGACTCGTGCCCGGCCAGGGCGTCCCGTTCGGTGTGCACGCCCAGGCCGGCGGAGACCAGAAAATTGGCGACGCCGTCCACCCGGGTGTCGAACTCGGCGTAGGAGAACCTGCGGTCCCGCCAGACCAGGAACGTCTGGTCGGGTACCGCCGCGGCCACGGTGCCGAAGACGGAGGACAGATCGAAGTTCACGCCGCTCATGACTGGTGACCATACATGGTGGTGATATCTGTATGGTCGACGTTCGAGAAGTTCAGCGCACCCCACCAAAGGTCTAGGCCGGCACGACCACGCAGAACCGCGGCCGTCCGTACCCTGACCGATGACGGACGGGAAGGGCGAGATGAGCTGGAAACCATTGGAAGCGTTGATCCGAACCTGTGCAAGTACCGCGCAGGCGCGCCGCGTCGAGTGGGATCGCCTGGACGCCGCCGTCGGTGACGGGGACTTCGGCAGCAGCCTGGCTCGCGGCGCGCGTGGCGTCGAGGCGCAGTGGGATGCGCTCGACCGCTCGTCGCCGGAGGCCTTCCTGCGCGCCGTGGGTGCAGTGCTGAACCGCGAGATGGGCGGTAGCTCGGGGCCGCTGCTGTCGGTCGCATGTGAACGTGCCGGCGCGGCCGTGGGCGCCGCCGACGCCATCGACGTCGCGACGGCCGGCGCGATGCTGGAGGCTGCGGCGGCGGGAATTGCCGAGTACGGCCGAAGCGGCCCCGGCGACAAGACGCTGTTGGACGCGCTGCTGCCGGCCGGTGCCGCGGTTACCGGGGTGGCTGCGCGGGGTGGCGACGCGGCGGCCGCCTACGCCGAGGCTGCCCTCGCAGCCGCCGAAGGTGCCCGCGCCACAAGGGAACTGGTAGCAAAACGCGGCCGGGCGGTGTACTCGGCCGAGCGCAACCTCGGAGCGCCCGATCCGGGAGCGGTGGCGGTGGCCGAGATCGCCGGTGCGGTGGCCCGAGACGTGGGTGTCGCGGCGCCCGATGTGAGTGACCTGGCCGCCAGGGCCGCCGAGGCGGCCGAGCCGGCACCGACCGGCAAGACGAAACAGTTCCTCAACGATCCCGCCGACGCCGCGCTGGAGAGCTTGGCCGGGCTGGCCCGGTCGGTGCCGGATCTGGTGCACTGGGATCCCGCTGCCCAGATCGTCCGGCGCGCGCGGCCGCAGCAGGCGGGGCGGGTGGGGCTGGTGTCCGGCGGCGGGTCGGGCCACGAGCCGCTGCACGCCGGGTTCGTCGGTGAGGGGATGCTGGCCGCGGCCGCCCCCGGCGCCGTCTTCGCCTCGCCGAGCACCGACCAGATCCTGGCCGCCACCCGTGCGGCGTCCACCGGTGGTGGCGTGCTGCATGTGGTGAAGAACTACACCGGCGACGTGCTGAACTTCCGCTTGGCCGCCGACGCCGCACGGGCCGAGGGGATCGAGGTGGCCAGCGTGCTTGTCGACGACGATGTCTCGGTCGACGGCTCCGATCACACCGTCGGCCGGCGCGGCACCGGAGCCACCCTGTTCGTACACAAGATCGCCGGCGCCGTCGCCGAAGCCGGCGGCTCCCTGGACGATGTGCACGCCGCCGCGATGAACGTCGTCGATCGCAGTGCCAGCTTCGGCATCGCGCTCACGTCGTCCTCGCCGCCGGGAGCCGGTCCGATCCTGGCGCTGGGCCCCGACGAGATCGAGATCGGTGTCGGCATCCATGGTGAACGGGGCCGGCGCAGCGACCGCCTTCGGCCGGCCGCCGACCTGGTCGCCGAGGCGACGGAGATCCTGGTGAGCCACCTCGGTCTCGGCGCGGGAAGCACGGTGCTGGCGTTGGTCAACGGGCTCGGCGCGACTCCGTTGATGGAGTTGTATCTGCTGTACAACGACCTCGCCGAGGAACTGTCCCGCCGTCAGATCGGCATCGCGCGCAATCTGGTCGGCAACTACGTCACCAGCCTGGACATGGCCGGAGCGTCCTTCACGCTGACGACCTTCGATGATCAGCTGGGCCGCTGGTGGGATGCTCCGGTGCACACCGCCGCACTGCGGTGGGGCCGTTAGGACTCCTCGCCCGGTGTCACGAGGATCGGCACCCGCAGCACCCGCAGGATCTTGGCCGCTGTGGAGCCGATGAGGATGCGTCGTGGCGGGGCGAGCCGGCTGGAGCCGAGCATCAGCAGGTCCCCGTCCGACCAGTCGAGGTCCTGCACGGCCGCTTCGATGGTCGCGCCGTCGGCGACGAGTGCCGTCACGGCGAACCCCTCGGGAAGCGCTGCCTGCGCCGATTTCATTGTGGCGTAGGCGTGTTCGCGGGCGTCTTCGGCGCCCGTGGTGCCGTGCTGGTCCAGCGCGACGAGTGAGACCAGCCGCAGCGGCGCGCCCGTCGCCCTGCTGGTCGCCACGGCGGCATCCAACAGCCTGCTGGCGCCCTGGCGGTCACCGATCGCACACGTCACGGACCGGACGCGGTCCACGTCGGAGTGCCGAATGCCCCGCGGCGCCACCGCGACCGCGACCGGCGCCGAGTGCAGCAGTTCGTCGACCAGAGCGCCGAGGGACAGGCTGCCTGCCAGTCCGCCGCCCGACCCGCCGACCACGATGGCTTCGGCGTCGAGGCGAAGCGCTTCTGCGCCAAGCGCTTCGGCGACCGACTCGGCGACCAGGACCTCGCCGTGCGCCGTGACGTCATCGGGGATCAGGCGTAGTGCTTCGTCGAGCCACGCCGACCCTTGTTCGGCGAGCACTTCGTGGTACCGATCCGAGGTCACCCGGGGAGTGGTGACGTCGTCGGGGGCCAGCACCAACCGGACTTCCAGATCGGCGCCGAGGGTGCGGGCGAGCCGCACGCCCAGGGCGACGGCGTCCGCACCACCGGAGGTCGCGAGGTAGCCGACCACGAGCTTCATCGGGATTCGCCCGTCTCGCCGTGCCCGACATGCGGGATCGGCGTGCCCTCGGCGGCCAGCGTCTCCTCTTCGATCTTCATCGTCAGTGGCTTGCGCAACCCGCGGGTGACATAGACCAACAGGATGAGGCCGACGACGAACCAGATGGCGCCGTAGAGCAGAGCGTCGAAGTGCAGGTTGACCCACAACACGACGGTCAGGCTCATACCGATGAGCGGCAGCACGATATTGGTGAAGATCTCCAGCGGCGTGTTCCGCTTCTTCAAATGCACGGCGAAATACAGGATCACGGTCAGGTTGACGACGGTGAACGCGATGAGGGCGCCGAAGTTGATCATCGCCGACACGAACTCGAGGGTGAACCGGAACGCCAGCAGTGACACCGCGCCGACGATGAGCACGGCGTGCAGAGGCGTCAGGAATTTCGGGTGGATGTAGGACAGGAAGCGTGGGATCCGGCCGGTTCCGTTGCGGGCCATCACGTAGATCATCCGGGAGACGCTGGCGTGTGAGGACAGGCTGGAGGCGAACATGGCGGCCAGCGCGGCCGAGACGAACAGGATTTTGAAGAACTCACCGCCGACCTTGAGCGCGAGTTCGGGCAGCGTGTCGTCGGTGACCTCGAAGCCATCCAGCGTGGGGAAGGCGCTCTGGGCGAACCACGCCCCGAGCAGGAAGATGGCGCCGCCGATCAGCAGGGCCAACACGATTGCCTTGGGGACGGTATTCGGTGTCTTGGCCTCCTCGCTGTACATCGTGATCGCGTCGAATCCGATGAACGAGAAGCACACCACGGTGGCACCGGCGATGACCGCCCCCATGTTGACGCCCGTGTGATACAGCGGTTCCAAGGTCAGGGCGGTGCCCTGGCCGAGGCCCTTGGTCAGCGAGATGTAGGTCAGCACCACGAAGACACCGATGAGCACGATCTGGAAGACGACGAGGACGCCGTTGATGCTTGAGGTGCCCTTGATGCTCCAGCAGTTGAGCAGGGTGACCACCGCGACGTAGACGATGACGAAGATCCACGACGGGGTGTCGGGGAAGAAGGACTCGAAGTAGATCCGGCCGATCACCGCGTTGACCATCGGCAGCAGCAGATAGTCCAGCAGCGAGGACCAGCCGACGAGGAACCCGACGTTCGGGTGGATAACCTCGGATGCGTAGGTGTAGGCCGACCCCGCCGACGGGAAGACGCGGGTCATCCGGCCGTAACTGAGCGCGGTGAACACCATGGCGATCAGCGCGACGATGTAGGCCAGCGGCACGACGCCGTTCGTCTCCTCCGACACGATCCCGAAGGTGTCGAAGACGGTCATCGGGGTCATGTAGCCGAGGCCCAGGCCGACGATCGCCCACAGGCCCAGGGAACGGGAAAGGTGGGGTGTGGTGGAGGGCAAGGTCTGCTGCACCTAAGCAGTGTGCGCTGCGCCACAGCTCTGAGTGCCGCACCGCTTCGTACATTCTCGACATTGATTCTCGCCAATTCGTACAATCGGCAAATGCGGGTGTCGGTGGCGTGGGTGCTGACCCAGACGGGATTGGCCCTTCGGCTCAGGGGCGGTGCCGCGGGGGTGGGCCGGCCGGTCGACGTCGTGCTCACCTCCGAGCTCACCGACCCGTCGCGCTGGTTGTCGGGCAACGAATTGGTGCTCACCACGGGTATCCGGCTGCCGGACACGGCTCGGGGCCGGGCGGCCTACCTGCGGGAGCTCGATGCCTGCGGGGTGGCGGGGCTGGGATTCGCGACCGGGCTGACGCACCAGGGCGTGCCCGGCGACATGATCGAGGCGGCCGACGAGATCGGCCTGCCGTTGATCGAGGTGCCGCTGGAGACGCCTTTCGCCGCGATCGTCAAGTCCGTCACCGCACGGATCGCGGAGTTGCAGTACGACGATGTGCTGCGGGTGTCCCGGGCGCAGCCGCACATCACCAGGGCGGTGGTGACCGGAGGCGCGCAGGCAGTGGTGCGCGAGCTCAGCCGAGCACTGGGGGCCACGGTGCTGATCCTGGATACCGCGGGCGCGGTGCTGGCCAGTCATCCGGACTGCCAGGACACCGCACTGCTGGACGAGCTGCGGACCGGCCTGCCGTCCGGAGCGGACGCCGGGACCACCACCGTGACCGTGCACGAGACGCCGACCAGTGTTGCGCACCAACGGGTTCGAGTGGGGTCGAAATCCTACGGTGAACTGGTGGTGGTCGGTGCCAGCTCGCTGAGCCATATCGAACAGGTGCTGCTGGGGCACGCGAACGCCCTGCTGGCTCTCGATTTCGACAAGCCGGCACGGCTCGATGCTGTTCAGCGCCAACTGAACTCGACGGCGCTCAGTCTGTTGCTGAACACCGCAGCGGACCTGACGCCGGCGTGGACGGTGCTGGCGCGCATCGTCGATCCACAGCGCCGGATCCGGGTGCTGTCGATCGAGTGCACGGCGGGTGACGCCATGACCACCGCCTGCATCGAGGCCATCGAAGGCCAGGGGCGTGACTGTGTGGTGCACGTCGACACCGCTGGACTGATCGCCGTGCTCCCCGGTGACGCGACCATGGACGTCGCCGGGGCGCTGGACGGGCGAACCCGCAGAACTGTCCGGATCGGGATGAGTGCCGCGCATCCGCTCGAAGATCTCGCCACCGCGGTGGTGAACGCCCGGCGGGCCGCCGCCATGGCGCAAAGGGGTGGTGCACCAGTTGAATTCGGTGACAAAGCCGGCCAGGCCCTGCTGTCCGACAACGCCAGCCGCGAGGTGCTGTCCGCCGTCGCGGCCACGTTGTTGGGCCCGCTCGCCATCTACGATCGCGACCACCACGGGGGTCTCGTCGATTCGCTGCGCGGCTACCTGGAAGCCAACGGGCACTGGGAAACGGCCGCCGCGGCGCTCGGGATTCACCGGCACACGTTGCGGAACCGGATCAAGACCGCGCAGAAGCTCCTCGGCTGCGACCTCGATGTCGCCAGGGTGCGTGCCGAGCTGCTGCTCGCCCTGTTGGCGGCCGAACGCCGGTGATCACGCGGTGCGGCGGAGCCTGACGACGTCGCGTTCCACGCAACCGATCCGGTCGGCAGCTTCGGTGACCGACAGCAGCGGGTCGAGCAGGATCTCCAATTCGGCTGCGGAGAACAGTGGTTCGTCGTCCCAGGGTGCGTGGTCCCATCCGGCGTCCTCGAAGCCGGAAAACAGTTTCTTGCTCAACTCGTTCCTTACGGGCGTTGTCGGCTGTCGCTGTCCACGATGAAGCGAATCGGAAAGCGGCGGGTTCGGGGCTTCGCAGCGCCGCTCGACTTCGAATTCTACCGGGCCAGGCACCGCCACGGCGCACGGAAGGAGGCTGTGACCGTTTCGTTACGCAACGCCCGCCGACAGGCCGGTTCGGTCACGGCTTGGTCGCCGCGATCACGGCGAGAGTCTCCACCCGCTTGTTCACCGGCAACCGACCTGTCGCTTCGAGCCACCTGGCCCTGCTGTGCAGCACCGGCCCGAACGGGATGCACTTCTCGGCGACAACCTGGCTCCTGAGTCCGTTGCGACGCAGCGTGTCGACGGTCTTGCCGACATCGGCGAGCTCGGACTGCACCACCAGAAGGGTGCCGCCGGCCCGCAGTAGGGCCGGGGCCGCCGCACAGAGCGGATCGAGCACCAGCCGACCGTCGCTGCCGCCGTCCACGGCCAGCGCGGGTATCGGCAGCGTGCAGGCGACGGGGTCGTAGTCCGGTGGTTGCGGAACGTAAGGCGGGTTGCACAGCACCAAGTCGTAGGTGTCGGTGGTCACGGCCTGTTCCCAAGACAATTGGTAGACATCGATATTCGCCGCGCCGGCGGCTGCCCGCGCCCGGGCGAAGGCAACCGCGTCAGGTGATACGTCGAAGGCGCTGACCGACAGCGCGCCTGCGGCGGCCGCGGCGAGAGCCACCACGCCGGAGCCCGTGCACAGGTCGGCGACGCGCAGACCGCGTGGGGGAGTGTGCCACAACATGGTGTCGACGAGTAGATCCGAATCCTGTTGGGGAAGATAGACGTCAGTCGTGGCGGGGCCATCGGCGATGATGGTCATGGCAACCTCAGTCATTGTCGCCGTCGGGCGGTATCCGAATCATCCTGCGCGTCGTCGCCTTTGGGCTCGGGTGGGGTTGTCATGCCCCAAGCAATACCCGTTTTCCGGCGATTTCCACCTGCGGGTGCCCAGGAACACCGAGGCGTTTCGCTGGCGGTGCCACTCTTCGTATGGCGGACTACGACTGGACGGGCTGCACGGTCCGCGGTTTACTCCATCTCGAACGCGAAACTCGCTGCGGCGCTGAAGAAAATGCTACATGTGGTGGCCACGGCGCCGCCAGGCTGACGTCACCCCAGCGGATCGCCGTCCACCACGTCGGTGATGGTGACGTCGATGGGCCCGGCCGGCGTACTCCCGCTGTCGTCGAGATCATCGATTATCAGCCGGACCGTGTCGATCACGGTGCGGCGGATGTCGTCGCCGAGTTCGCGCAGCGCGGTGCCGTAGCTGCCGGTCACGTCGATGTCGATGGCGCGCAGCACCGCACCTTCGAGGGTGAAGGCGATCCGGGTCGGCTGGCAGACGAACTTTCGCCGCAACTCACGGGCCAGCAGGCTGCGCAGGGCATGATCGCTGACGTACACGACTCCCTCGGCGGCATCCCGCGACACCCGGATGGGCCAGCCGACCCGGGAGGTGGCGTGCACGGCGGCACGCACTTTGGCGCTGATGGTGTCCCACCCGGGTTCGGGCACAGATCTCAGGTACGAGGCTGCCCGGTGCAGGAAGGGATCTGGCTCAGTCACTGCCACCTCCTCAACAGAACTCGTAGTGTCTTGGTAGCCCGAAGATGGTGACCGCGCACGGCATCGGGACTGAGTGCGAGAACTTCGCCGATCTCGGGAAACGTCATTGCTTCGATCTCCCGCATCATCCACACCGCGCGCTGGCGCACCGGCAACTCACCCAGCGCGGTTTCCAGCGCGTCCAGAAAAGCGGCGTTGGACGCCGCGGTGAACGGGTCGGCCGTGGTGTCTGGACCCGCGAGCGGTTCCAATACCCAGTCTTCCACCGGCTTGGCCTTTTTGAGTCGGTGTGTGTCGGCGATTTTGCGGTAACAGATGGCAAACAGCCACGTCCGTAGCGACGAGGCCCCGCGGAAACTGCCGATCTGGCGCCACGCCGCAACGAACGTGTCCTGAACGACGTCGGCGACGTCGGCCTCTGACGCCAGCATCCGCCGGGCATACCGGTAGAGCACCGGTCCGTACCGGGTGACGATGGCGTCGAACGCCTCTCGGTCACCAACCCCGGCAGAGACCCGTAAGGCCTCGTCATCGGCGTCGCGCAGGTCGCCGTCAGTTGGCGCTCTCACCACACTCCGCTCTCAGTTACGCATCGCCGATCACCGAAATATAGGCCCTGCGGCGGCGCATCAGCGCGCTATGCCCGTCCAGCCGTCGTTCGCTGAGCGGTCGCCTTGTGTCGTGTATCACCCCGACGGCACGTTCGGTTCTGGGTCGTTGCCACGACTACTCATATATTGCAGGCATGTCGAAGAGCAAGATATGCGGAAGGGAGTGGTTATGACCAGCGCACAGGCCGACGTGGAGATGTCCGGCAAAGAAGTCAGCCCCTATCAGGGGTCGCCATTGGTGAGTTCGCAGGGCAAGACGACCATCGCCGACGTCGTGGTGTCCAAAATCGCCGGTATCGCCGCTCGCGAGGTCAGCGGCGTGTACGACCTGGGCGGCGGCGCGTCGCGGATGGTCGGCGCACTGCGTGAACGGATTCCGGGCGCCAGCGTCAACCAGAGCCAGGGCGTATCGGTCGAGATCGGGGAGAAACAGGCTGCCGTCGACATCGACATCGTCGCCGAGTACGGGGTGGCGATCGCCGACCTGGCGGCGGGCATCCGGCGCAATGTCATCGCCGCCATCGAACGGATGACCGGACTCGAGGTCACCGAGGTCAACATCACGGTGCACGATGTGCATCTCGATGGCGACGGCGGCGACGACGCCGATGCGGCGCCCACCCGTGTCCAGTGACCTCGCCGAACTCATCGCGGCGGCGGTGACCGAGGTCAAGGGCGTCGCCGGACTGCACGCCGGCATGTTCGGCGAGGTGGCCACCTACCTGCCCGGGCGCCGGGTGTCGGGCATCCGGATCGGGCCGGACCGGGTGGACGTGCACGTGAGCCTGACACTCGATGCGCCGGTGCGCCCCACCGCCACCGCCATCCAGCGCGCCGTCGGCGCGATCACCGATCTGCCCGTCGACGTCACCGTCGAGGATCTCGTGCCCGTGACACCGGCGTCCGGACGAGATCTCCGATAGTGCCGGGGTGGCGGCGCGACGAGGGGCGCGCCGCCACCCGCTTTCTTCTCGATTCAGCTGTGCCAGAACTACTTTGCTTTGCGGAAGGTGTACCTCATGACCTCATCGACACTGGGGCTGGTTGCCGGACTGCTGCTCGGGGTGGCCGCGGCGGCCGGTGGCCTCTGGGGCTTCATCATCGCGCTGCTGCTCGGCGTGGCGGGCTACCTGATCGGGGCCCACCGGGACGGCGAGCTCGACCTGACCGCGTTGTTGCGGGGCCGCGGTCGTGACTGACGTCGTTCCCGAGGCGGTCGCCGAGGACGACGCCGCCACCCGCGGCACCCTCACGGTTCGCGAGAAGGTCGCCCAGCGACTGGCGGTCCGCGCCGCACTCGACACCCCGGACGTGCTGCCCTTCTCGGCCGGACTGTCCAAGATCGCCGGCCGGTCGCTGCCCCAGGCTCAGCTCACCGTCACCGGGAACCGGGTGACCGCCCACCTCAAGGTCACCGTCGCGTGGCCGGCGGCGGCGGTGGACGTCGCCCGCGCCGTGCAGCGCAATGTCGCGCTCACCCTGTCCACCATGGCTGGACTGCACGTCGACCGTGTCGACGTCACGGTCGAGCAACTCAGTACCACCACAGACGTGAGGACCCGACGATGACCGACGACACCGCCCGGCGGCCCGTACCCGGACCGGTGCCGGTCGCCACCGCCGGCGCCCGGTACGTGGGAGTGGCCTTGGCGCTGATCTCGCTGGTCGCCGGGGTCGTGGCCCTGCGCGAAGCCGGTGTGGTGCTGGGGTGGGTCGCGGGAACGCCGTGGATCGGGACCGCCGTCAACGCGATCCACGGTGTGCACAGTCAGTGGTGGATGATGCCGGCCGGTGCCGGCGTCCTCGCGATCGGTGCATGGCTGGTGTTCTCGGCACTGCGGCCCCGGCGTAAGACCGCCGTGGCCGTCGATGCCACCGGATCGGTGTGGATGCGGCCACGGGATGTGGCGCGGTTGGCGTCGCACGCCGCCGCATCCGTACCCGGTGTCGAGGTGTTGCGTTCGGAGGCGACCCGCCGCAAGGTGACGCTGTACGTCGGACTCGTCGGCGTCGAGTCCGACGCCGGAACCAAGGGCTCCATCGCCGCCGCGGTCGGCAGCGCCACCGAAATACTCTCGCCGCCACCACGGATCGCGGTGCGCATCGGCACGAGCGGGTCGGCATGAGCGGGCGGCCGACCGATCTGCTGGATCGCTGCGCGACGTTGGTGGCCGGGCTGGTGGTGACCACGCTCGGCGCCGCGGCGCTGCTGTGGCCCATGCACGTGGTCCGAACCGTTCCTGATCGCATCAGCGCGACACCCGTCGTACGTGCCACCACCTCGCCGTGGTGGCCGTGGGAACTGGCCGGGATGGGTGTGGTGCTGGTGCTGATCGGACTGGTCTGGCTGATCTCGCATGTGCCGATCCGCAAGGCGCCGGTGCTGCGGGTGGCCGGCACCACCGACCCCGGAACGATCACCGTGAACCTCGACGCTGTCGCCTCAGCTGCCGCCGAGGCCCTGGCGCAGGAGCCGAATATTCAGGCCGCCAAGGGAAAAGCGGTCACCGACCGGGGCACCTCGACGGTCGAACTGACGGTCACGGTGGCCCATCCGGCCGGTATCGCGGACGCCGTCGCGGCGATCGAGCGCACCTGCATCCATATCGCCAAGGCCACCGGCGATACCTCGGTGGCGGCGCGCACGGTGCTGCAACTGGCCAAGACCGGCGGCACGGCGCGCAGTGCCCGAAATCTCGAATGACGCGGCTGACGATCGACGCCGCCGTCGCCGCATTGTTCGCCGGTGCCGTCGTGCTCGGCGCCGTCATCCGGGCACTCGCCAGACTGGTCGAACGACCGAAAAACCCACGCCCCGACAAGGAGTCAGATGTCCATGACCGACGATCACGGTGAGCGGCTGTTCGCCTGGGCGGTGCTTGCGCCGGTGCTGACCAAGCACTACTCGATCGTGGTCCCCAGTGACCTGGACGTGTCGGTGTGCGCCTGCTCGCCGGGGGTGCGCCGCAGCATCGACGAGTGGGCGCGGCACGTCAGCGACGAAGTCGCCGCCAATATCGGGTGAGTAGGGTCAGGCCGGGAAGAAGCCGTCACCGGTGAAGAAGCCCGGCTGCCAGCCCTGAGCGCCCAGGCACAGCATCGGCTTGCCATCCGGGGTTTGGGCGGCCGCCTGCGGTCCCGGGCACGGCGCTCCGGTCTGCTGCACTCCGTACAGCGGATAGGACGGCATCCAGAATCCGGTGTACACCGGAGGCCACTGATTGGGCACCCAGCGGCACATCATCGCCTGGCCGCCGGGACCGCGACCGAAGGTGAACAGCTGATAGTTGTCGCACGGGGCGCCGGACGATGCGTCGTAATTCATGCCGGGCACATCGGAGGGGTAGCGGCCGGGGTCGTCGTCGGCGAGCGCCGGTGTGGCTGCCCCGAGCGCGGCACAGGCCACCGTCGCAGCCACGGTCAGTTCACGAATCATGTCCCCACCCTCGAAGTTGCGTACCAGGACCCCGCCGCGGCAAAGCTTAATCGTCAAGCGCGGCAGGTGTACGCCTTATTCGGGAGCGTCCAGGACGCTGACGGCGATGCCGTACGGCAGGAACCGGACCCGCCGGCCCGGGTCGGTGTTGTTCTTGTTCGCCCGCAACGCCTCGAGTTCGCTGGGGTACACCTCTTCGATATGGGCGCCGCCCGCCGGGTCGACGGTGTAGATGGCCCACACGCCGTCACCGGTGTCGCCGGTGGTCTCCGGCCCGGCCGGCCGCGATTGCGCGGTGAACTGGTCGATCAGCGTGGACCAGCCGGCGCGTTTGCCGAACCGGTCGAGCGCGTCGCGCAGTCCCTCGCCGGCCTCGCGGGCCAGTCGATCGAAGTCTTCTGGGTCGATTCCGAACGGCCCGTTCTGGCTCATTGCCGTCCTCCTTCACGCAGGGGTGGTAAACGAAGGATATGTCGACAACGCGAGTGGCGGTTCTGGCGACGGTCGAGCGGTCGCCGGCGGCGGCCGCAGCCCATGATCGCGGTGGCTGGGTCGGGCTGTTCACCGGTGACGGCCGGGTGGAGGACCCGGTCGGATCCCGGCCGCATATCGGCCGTGACCGGCTGGAGCGGTTCTACGACACCTTCATCGGTCCGCGGGACATCACCTTCCACCGCGACGTGGACATCGTCGCCGGCTCGACGGTGCTGCGTGATCTGGTGCTGGAGGTGGCGATGGGCTGCCAGGGCAGTGCCGCCGTCACCATGCACATCCCGGCCATCCTGCGCTATGACGTGCGCCGGGACGGGGACGAGCTGCGGGTCGCCGCGCTGCGCGCCTATTGGGAACTGCCCGCGATGGCCGTCGCGTTCGCCCGTTCCGGACCGGCGGCGTTACCCGCCGGGCTGGCCCTGACCGGCGCGCTGCTGCGCAACCAGGGAGCGGCCGGAGCCGTCGGGTTCATGGCCGGGCTGCCCGGCGTCGGGTCCCGCGGCAAGAAGCTGGTCTCGGAGTTCCTCGCGGATGCGGCCGCCGGTGACGAGGTGTCGGTGAAACGCCGGCTCGGCGCCGGACTGCAGGTCACCGCCGGCGATGACGCCGCGCTGTCGCTCGTCGACCTGGTCGCCCTGCTGGCCGGTACCCGGGTGCGCACCATGCTGGCCGCGGGCCGCCAGGTGGCGGTCAGCGTGCGCGGGGACGACACCGATCTGGTGCTGATCG
The DNA here is from genome assembly GCF_054404835.1 of Mycobacterium sp. BMJ-28. Lineage (NCBI taxonomy): Bacteria > Bacillati > Actinomycetota > Actinomycetes > Mycobacteriales > Mycobacteriaceae > Mycobacterium > Mycobacterium sp. BMJ-28. The sequence continues at coordinate 2,818,984 of NZ_CM136783.1, forward strand.
CGGAGTTCGGCGCCCGGGCGTCGGCCCTGCGGCGGCTGCGCGTCTTCGTCGACGAAGGCTGAAATCCGGGGTGGGTTGCGCTTGGCCGTGACCCCGACGTGAGACGGTAGTTGCACCATGTCTGACATTGACCACCCGATGGGGTACATGACGTACGAGGAATTCGGGCGGAAGTTCTTCGATGTCGCCGTCAGCGAGCAGCGTGTCGGCGACGCGATCGGCTCGATCGCCGGCGACGAGTTCCAGATGGGACCCATCGGGCAGGGGCCCGGCGGCATCGCCAAGGTCACCGCGAAGGTCAGGATCAAATCCCCCCGGGTGACCCGGGAGTCCGGCGAGAACTTCACCTTCGACATCCGCATTCCGCTTGAGATCAACATGGTGATCGACCTGAAGATCGACCGGCCGCAGTTCAACGTGTTCGGTGAGATCGCGCTGCGGGCCGTTGCGCGGGCCGCCGAGCCGCTGGTGCTGATGCTCGACGTGGCCAAGCCGCAGCCCCGGGACATCTCCATCCATGTCACCTCCAAGACCTTGCGGGCCGAAGTGCTGCGGGTGATGGCCGGTATCGACGCCGAGATCAAGCGGTTCATCGCCGTCCATGTGGGCGGCGAGATCGACAATCCGGCGGCTGAGCAGGCCAAGAGGATCAACATCGCCGAGATGATCGACTCCACCTGGACGGGTGTTTGAGGTCGGCTAGCGGGCGTCCGAGCGGGCGGCCACCGGGACCGGCCGCGGATGCCGCGGCCCGCCACCGATGCTGGCCGAGCGTCCACGCAGATGCCGCCAGATCCACGGCATCAGCATGTTCTGCGTCCACATGGCCTGCGAATACAGCCGAGACCCCAGGGACTGCTCGGTGACCTCCGATTCGGCATGAGCCCAATCGTGATTGCTGCCGGGCAAGCCCAGCGCTTCGGCAGCAGCCGCGGTGAACAGCAGATGGCCTTTGGTACTGCCGTGCACGCGGTCGGCGCTCCAGTTCTGCGGATCGGTCATCGAATCCGCGTGGTACAGATCGATGAGCCGGAAGCCGTGCCGGTCGGCTGCGGCGCGGATGACGTCGTTGATCCGCAGCACGCGCGCCACCAGGATGCGTCCCGCAGGCAGCACCCTGGCCAAGTTCGGGAATGTCGTCGTCACCACGGTGGCGCCGGTGCGCGCCAGCCGGTCGTGCAGCAGGTCCAGATCAAGCAGGGCCTGGTCGAACTTGCGGCCCGGCCGGGTCACATCGTTCATGCCCACGCACATGGTGATCAGGTCGGGCTTCATCGCCACCGCCTCGGGCAGTTGCCCTTCCAGCACATCGCGGATCCGTTTACCGCGCACCGCGAGGTTGGCGTATTCGATACCGGGGCAGTGGGTGTCCAGCAACCATGCCAGCCGATCGGCGAATCCGATGAGGGCACCGGTGTCATCGGTATCCCAGAGGCCCTCGCTCTGGCTGTCGCCGAGGGCTACGTACCGGTAGAAGTGGGTGTCGGCCACGCGAGTGACTGTAGTGGCCGGCCCCCTACAGTGAGGCGGTGCCCCGACAGAGTGCCGGCCTGCTGTTGTACCGCGTCACCGATGACGTGCTGGAGGTGCTACTCGGCCATCCGGGTGGTCCGTTCTGGGCGCGCAAAGACGAGGGCGCGTGGTCGATCCCGAAAGGGGAGTATGTCGACGGTGAGGAAGCCTGGGCCGCGGCCCGCCGCGAGTTCGCCGAGGAGCTCGGCACCGCGCCACCGGACGGGCCTGCGATCGCGTTCCCGCCGCTGAAACAGCCGGGCGGCAAGATCGTCACCGCGTTCGCCGTCGAGGGTGACCTCGATATCAGCCGGGTGACCAGCAATACCTTCGCGCTGGAATGGCCGCGGGGGTCCGGGAAGTTCACCGACTATCCGGAGCTGGACCGGGTCGGCTGGTTCGACGTGCCGACGGCGCGGTCGAAGCTTCTGAAAGGTCAACGGGTGCTGTTGGATTGGTTGACCCAGGAGCTGGATGATCGCGCAGGCGGCGCGCGGTCCGAGTCTCGATCGCATTGATGGTGAGTGCGCGGCCGTGGATACGCCAGCCCGCGGGCGCGTGCAGGTATTCGTCGTCGTAGCGCAGATGCCACACCGCATCGCTGATCTGGTCACCGCTGCGGGTCCAGTGATGGGCGACGCAGGTGATGCGGCCCAGTGCGTATCCGGGCTCGGGGCCGGCGGCGTACACCTCGCCGACGATGGCGTGTTCGGTGCGGGCCACGCCGGCCAGGGTGGCCAGGGCGGCCCGCACGCCGGGGTGGCCGTGTTGGATGTTGGTCGGGGTCAGTTCGTGTGGGGGTGAGGGCAGCCGGAATTCGGCTGTCTCGGTGAACAATTCGACGACGTCGTCGAATCTGCGGTCATCCACGCCCGCGGCGTACAGATGAACAAGGTCGGCCAGTGCCAGCCGGTCGGCGGGATCCAGGCTCATCGGGACAGCCCGAGCCGCTGCGCGCACGCCGAGAGTGCATCCTTGGCCTCGGCCAGATCGGCGGTCGGCGGCATGGCCAGCACGATGCGGTGCGCGCCCGAGGCGGCCAGCCGTTGCGCGCGCTCGCCGTCGATCTTGGTGACGAGATGCCCCAGGGACAGCTCCAACCCACCGGGGTCGCGCCCGGCGGCCGTCGCCGCGTCGCGCATCGCCGCGGTCAACGCGGCCAGTTCGGCTCCGCCGACACCGAGCGGCTGCAGGCCGTCGCCGAGGCGCCCGGCCCGCCGGGCTGCGGCAATGCTGTGCCCGCCGATATGAACAGGTATGTGCTGCAAGGGTTTCGGATAACACATGGCGTGCTCGACGTCGAAGAACTCGCCGTGAAAGCTCACCCCGTCGGGCCGGTCCGACCACAGCAGCCGCATCAGCTCCAGCTGTTCGTCGGCGCGCCGGCCGCGGGCCTCAAAAGGTGCGCCGCACGCCGTCACCTCCTCGCGCAGCCACCCCATGCCCACCGCCAGCCGTAACCGGCCACCGGAGAGGGCGTCCAGGCTGGCGATCCGTTTGGCCAGCACCACCGGATGGTGGTTGGGCAGCACCAACATGCCGGTGGCCAACCCCAGGGTGCGGGTCTGCCCGGCCAGGAAGGCCAGCAATTCCAGGGGATCAGGCACCGGGCAGTCGGCGGCGAGTTCGACCCGTCCGGACGGGTCGTACGGATACACGCTGGTGTACTGCGCCATCAGCACGGTGTGTTCGACCGCGACGATCGACTCGAAACCGCAGTCCTCGAGGTGGCGGGCGAACTCGGCCATCCACGGCCCGTCGGCGGTCACCCCCGCGGCGACCGGCGCGACGACGGCGTACTTCAGGGTCAGGCCCCCGGAACCGACATTCCGGGCTGCGGGCCGACCGGGGTCGGGGTGACGGTGGTGACACCGTTGGCGCCGACGTTCGGGGCGCCGGGCACTCCGCCCGCCGCGGCGCCGCCCCGCGACGGGGTGCTGGCCTGGGCGTCTTCGTACGCCTTCTGGGTGCAGTTGAGTTCCAGGATCATCTTGCCTGCGGAGGTGGCCTTCTGGCCGCTGACGATGCACTGGGCCTGGGGCACGTCGCTGCCGACCGATCCGCCGAAGCTGGAGCGCACGCCCTGGCTCTTCAGGATGGCGACGGCCTTGCCGTACGGCTCGCCGACCACGCTGTACGGGCTGGAACCGTTGGGGTCCGAACTGGCGACACCCGCGCTGACCAGGGTGGCCGACGCCCCGCCCGCGAGCAGGGCGAACCCGCCGATGCCGAGAACAACAAGCTTCTTCACGTGACCTCCGGGGTATCGCGGTGCGCTGCGAGGCTATCGCAGATACACCACCTGAGAAACTTCAGTCACGGGTTCATCGCTCGCACCTGCGCGTTCATTACTTCGGCCAGTGCGGCGGCCCGCGCATCGGTGAACACGTCCTCCAGCAGCAGCCGGGCACCGTCCGGGCCCGCCAGCGGCACCCGCCAGTTGGGGTACTCGTCGGTGGTCCCGGGCTGGTTCTGGGTGCGGATGTCGCCCACCGCGTCGGGTAAGGCGAGCGCCAGCAGCCGCGACGGGGTGCGGCCGAGGTAGGCGTAGAGCCCGCGGATGATCTCCTCGGTGTCCGGATCCGGGCCGGTCAGTCCGAGCCGCCGCAGCACCGCCAGCCAGGCGGCCTGCCCGGCTTTGTCATCGGCCAACTCCTCCTCGACCGGCCGGGTGAGCAGCCCGAGTTCGTCGCGCAACCGGACGTGCTCACCGGCCAGGTATCCCGCGGTCGGGGGCAGATCATGCGTCGTCACCGAGGCCAGGCAGTACTCCCGCCAGCGCTCGGCGGGCAACGGGCCGCCATCGCCGTCCCGGTCCAGTTCGAACCACAGGATCGACGTGCCGAACAGCCCCCGCTCGCGCAGATAGTCGCGCACCCACGGTTCGACGGTGCCCAGGTCCTCTCCGACGACCACCGCGCCGGCCCGGTACGCCTCCAGCGCCACGATGCCGATCATCGCCTCGTGGTTGTAGCGCACGTAGGTGCCCTCGGTGGGGGCCGCACCGTTGGGGATCCACCACAACCGGAACAGGCCGATGATGTGGTCGATGCGGACCCCGCCGGCGTGCCGCAGCACCGCGTTGACCAATGCCCGGAACGGGGCGTAACCCGCCCGCTCCAGCTGATCGGGTCCCCACGGCGGCTGCGACCAGTCCTGGCCCAACTGGTTGAACTCGTCCGGCGGAGCGCCGGCGGTGACACCGAGGGCCAGCACGTCCTGCAGGGCCCAGGCATCGGCCCCGTTCGGATCGACCCCGACGGCGAGGTCGTGCATGATCCCCAGCGCCATCCCGGCTTGCCCGGCGGTGGCCTGCGCGGCGGTCAGCTGGTCGTCGAGCAGCCACTGCAACCAGCGGTGGAAGTCCACCTCGGCGGGGTGGGCGGCGGCGAACTCGGCCACGGCCGGATTGCGGGGATGTTGCAACGACTCCGGCCAGCCGTGCCAGTCGGCTCCATACCGTTCGGCCAGGGCGCACCAGGTGGCGAAATCATCGAGATCGCTGCCCTCCCTGGCCACATACGCGGCATAGGCCAGTTCGCGGCCGGCCGAGCGCTTGACCCGGTGCACCTGGGTGAGTGCCGCACGTTTGGCCTTCCACGCGGCGTCGCGGTCGATGCGTTTCTTGCGGCGGGCCCGGGCGGCCAGTTCGGCCCGGGCCTTACCGAGCGGTGCCCGTTTTCGCAGCATGGCGTATTCGGCGATGGCTTCGATGCGCAGATAGATCGGGTTGACGAAGCGGCGCGAGGTGGGCAGGTAGGGCGAGGGTTCCATCGGTGCCACCGGCGCCGCGGCATGCAGCGGGTTCACCAGGATGAAATCGGCGCCGTGCCGGGCCGCCGACCACACCGCGAGGTCGGTCAGGTCCGTCAGATCGCCGATTCCCCAGGACTGTTCCGATGTCACGCTGTAGAGCTGGGTGGCCAGGCCCCAGTGTCGGCCCGGCGGGGGACGCAGCGTGCCGGGGGAGACGATGACCAGCGTGCTGCGGTCGCGGCCGCCGTCCTGGACGTGCAGCCGGTGATACCCCGGCGGCAGATCGGCCGGTAGCTCGAAGGTGGCCTCGCCGACCAGCCGGCCGTCCAGATCGTATGGTGGCCGGTTGTTTTCCAGCTGCCGCACACCGGTGCGCACCGAACCGTCCTCCAGCCGCAGCCAGAGTCCGACCGGCTCGCCGTGGGTGACGTGCACCCAGAACGTGGACGTGGAACCGGAACGGCCGACCACGGTCGGGGGCAGCGTGCGTTCCCAGTACTCGCGGTCGTGCGCCCGCAACGCTGCCCGGCGTTCGTCATCGGTGGCGGCCGGAACGCCGAGCGCCGCCAGCACGGACACCAGGGTCTGCTCCGGTACCGGCAGCCGCCGCCCGGTCCAGTCCAGGAACTCGGTCGACACCTTGTAGCGCTCGGCCAGGTCGGCAAGCTCAGTCATGCCCGCAATCTTGCCGGAATTGCGCCCCGTATCCTCGGCGAGCGTGGGATCCGGGGGTGAGGTGCGGCGCGCCAGGGCCGCGGTGGGTGCGCTGTTCCTGGTCAACGGAGCCACCTTCGCCAACCTGCTGCCGCGCTTCCCGGAGATCAAAGCCGTTCTGGCACTGAGTAATTCGTCCTACGGCGTGATGGTGGCCGCGTTCCCGGCCGGAGCTTTGGTGGCCGGCCTGGCCGCGGGCGCGGTGATCCGCCGGTACGGTTCGGCCCGCGTTGCGGTGTTGTCCTCGGTTGCGCTGGCGCTCATGGTGGGTGTGGTCGGGCTGGCGCCGTCAGCCGTCCTGGTGGCGGCGGCGCTGTTCGCGGGCGGGTGTGCGGACGCCGTGGCCGATGTCGGCCAGAACTCCCATGGACTGTGGGTGCAGCGCCGCTACGGACGGTCGATCATCAACTCGCTGCACGCGGTGTGGGCGGCGGGTGCGGTGCTGGGCGGCCTGCTCGGGGCGGGTTCGCTGGCGATCGGCATGAGCCGAGGTACGCACCTGGGATTGTCCGCGGTGCTGTTCGCCGCGGTGGCGTTGCTGGCGTGGCCATTCCTGCTCACCGGCGCCGAACACACCGAGCATGCCGCGGCCCGGCCGGAGGCGGCGGTGCGGGCCGGGTCCGCGGTGTACGCGGTGCTGGCCGCCCTGGTGGCGCTGGCCATCGCCGGGGCCGTCGTCGAGGATGCCGGAAGTTCTTGGGCGGCACTGTATCTGCACGGCGTCGGTGCGTCCGAGGTGATCGCCGTGTCCGGTTACATCGCCCTGGCCGGTGCCTTGTTCGTGGGCCGGTTGGTCGGGGACCGCCTGGTGGACCGGTTCGGTGAGCGCGCCGTGGTGCGCGGCGGCGGGGTGATCGTGGCGGTGGGCATGGGCACGGCGCTGGCCTACCCGTCGGTGGCGTCCAGCGTCGCCGGGTTCGCCGCGGCGGGCCTCGGGGTGGCCACCGTGGTGCCGGCAGCCATGCACGCCGCCGACCGGCTGCCCGGCCTGCGCCCCGGCACCGGGCTGACCGTGGTGGCGTGGCTGATGCGGCTCGGTTTCGTGGCCGCACCACCCACGGTCGGGCTGATCGCCGATGTCGCGGGGCTTCGCGCGGGTCTGCTGCTGGTGCCGGCCGCCGGTGTGGTCGCCGTGGTTGCCGCAGGCGTGCTCAGTGGCCCGCGGCCGCACCCAGCTCGATCGTCAGCACCCCGGCCATGATCAGTGCGATACCCAGGCCCATCCGCCAGGTCAGCGGATCCCGGAACACCACCCGCGCCACGACGGCGACCAGCGCCACCCCGCACGCCGTCCACACGCCGTAGGCCACACCCACCGGCATGCCCAGCCGCAGGGTCAGCCACAGCAGGGTGAACGACAGCACGTAGCCGACGGCGACCGGCAGCAACCACGCCCTGCGCCGGAATCCGTCCGAAGCCCGCAGCGCCAGGGTGGCCAGCACCTCGACCCCGATGGCCCCGGCCAGCGTCCACCACATCACTGCGAAGTCCCGGCGTGCGAACCGAATTCGACCAGCAGCACACCGGCGATGATGAGCGCGATGCCCACCACGATGGGCCAGGTGAACGGTTCACCGAAGATGACGGCCGCGACCCCGGCGGTGACGGCGGTGCCCACCGCGCCCCAGATGCCGTAGGCCACCCCGACCGGCATCCCGGCCCGCAGCACCGCGGCCATCAACACGAACGCACCGGTGTATCCGGCGACGACCACGACGAGCCACCCGGCGTTGTCCTGGGACGCCCGCAGCGACAGCGTCGCGGCGACCTCGACGGCGATCGCCCCGCCGAGCAGAACCCATTTGTTCACGCCGCTAAGTTATCCGGCGCTCAGATCGTCACAGCGCCAGGCCCAGCCGGGGTGGCCGGGTCCCGCGCAGGGTGTGGTTGCCCAGGTGCACGTATTTCCATCGGGCCGGATCATGCAGCGAATGGGTGCGCACGTTGCGCCAGTGCCGGTCCAGGTTCACCTCCCCGTCGGTGCCCGAGGTGCCGGTCAGTTCGAAGATGCCACCGGCGATCTCGACGGCGAACTCCTGTGCCAGCGCCTTGGCCGCGGCCACCTGCAGCGACGCGGCGGCCGCGGTGTCGCGCGACAGCTGCGCCTGCGCCTGGCCCTCGTCGACCAGCGCGGCACCGGCGGCCAACAGCGCCTCCAGGGCGTACAGCCGCGCGGTCAGTTCGCCGAACCGGCGCACGATGTGCGGCTCCTGGTCGGCCCGTTCGATGCCCGCGTCCAGGGCCTCCTTCCACGGCCGGGACCTGGTCCGGACGAACTCGGCGCCGTCTTCCAGGGCGGCCCGGGCGATGCCGATGTCGATCGCGGCATGCAGCGCCTGGTCATAGGCGCCCAGCACCGTCGGGGGACCGTCGACCGGATGTGGCGGGGCGCCCTCCTCGATGATCAGGTCGCCGTCCACCAGCACGCCGTCCAGCCTGATCTCGCCACTGGCGGTGCCGCGCTGCCCGAATGCCGACCACTTGTCCAGGTTCAGCGTCACGCCGTCCTGATCGGGCCGGATGAACGCGGTGGCGGTCTCCCGGTCGGAGCCGGCGACACCGGCGGCCACCGCGATCCACGTCGCGCCGAGCGCACCGGTCGCGTAGTACTTCGTGCCGTCGAGCACCCAGGAGCCGTCCCCGCGCCGGCGCACGGTGGTGTTGCGGTGCAGGGGCGAGGCGGTTCCGCGTTCGGCGGTGGCGTTGCCCAGCTGGGCGCCGGCCAGGATGTCGGCGTAGATCCGGGCCGCCGGTGGCGCATCGGCGGCGAGGCCGGAGATGACCTGCGCCACCACGAAATGCGCCAGCAGCAGCTGCCCGAGCGCGCCGTCACCGCGGGACAGCCGGCGCAGCACCTCGACCTGGACGGAGGCCGGGACGCCGGGACCGCCGTGTGCGGCGGGTACCGGAACGGCCAGCAGGCCGGCCTCGGCGACGGCCCGCAGCTGCGGCAACAGCGACGTTCCGGTGCGTTCCCGTTCGGCGCTGCCCACCTCGATCGCGGCGGCCACCGCATCGGCAGCGGCCAGCGCCGCCGCGGGGGAGTCGAGCACCGGGATCGGGGAGGTCGCCGTAGCGATGTCAACAGCCATGCTGGGCGACGCTAGGGCGGCTGTGACGGCCCTGACAGGGTTGTGTCCAAGACGAATGAATCTCCATCGGCACAGGTCACCGGGCAACGTCGGTAGCGTGGTATGGCTGAGCAGCCAACCCAGGGAGGCACCTGTGATCCCGGATACCGACACCATCACCGGGTACGGACCGGTCCGTGGAACCGACGACGGCGTCGTCCGGCAATGGCTGGGCGTGCGGTATGCCGCGCCGCCGGTCGGCGAGCTGCGCTGGCGTGCGCCGGAACCGCCGCAGCGTTGGACCGAACCGGCGGACGCCACCCGGTTCGGCCCGGTCTGCCCACAGCAGACCGATCCGTACATCCCGCTCGATCTCGGTGGTCCGCAGGGCGACGACTGTCTGACGCTGAACGTGTGGGCGCCCGCGGCGTCCACCGCACCCAAACCGGTGATGGTGTGGATACACGGCGGCGCGTACGCGCTCGGATCGTCCGCCCAGCCGTTGTACCGCGGCCGGGAACTCGCCGCCGGCGGGGACGTCGTCGTGGTGACGATGAACTACCGGCTCGGTGCGCTCGGCTTCCTTGACCTGTCGTCGTTCGATCCGGCATTCGACACCAACATCGGCATCCGGGACGTGCTCTGCGCGCTGCACTGGGTCCGGGACAATATCGGCGCGTTCGGCGGCGACGCCGGCAACGTCACGCTCTTCGGTGAATCCGCCGGGGCGGGCATCCTCACCACCCTGATGGCCAGCCCGGCGGCCCGCGGGCTGTTCCACCGGGCCATCGCCCAGAGCGCGCCGGTGACGTCGGTCTATGACCGCGACCGCGCCCGCCGCACCACTGAGCAGTTCCTGGACCGGCTCGGCGTGCACCCCGGTGAGACACACCGGCTGCGGGCCGCGCCGCTGGCAAGCATCATCGCCGCGTCCAAGCATGTCTACGACGACGTTCCCCGGCGGTTCCCCGGCACCCTGGCCTACGTGCCCATCGTCGACGGCGACCTGGTGCCCGATTACCCGGTGCACGCCGCCCGGGCCGGCCGAACCCATCCGGTGCCCCTGATCATCGGGACGAACCGGCACGAGGCCGCGCTGTTCCGCTGGATGCGGTCCCCGCTGATGCCGATCGCCCCGCAGACGCTGCGCGACATGTTCACCGCGATCGTCAACGAGCAGCCCGGGGTGCAGATCCCGACCGAGGCCGACATCACCGCCGTCTACCGCGGCCGCGGCCGCAAACCGGCGCTGGGCGTTGCGCGCGACGTCGGATTCCGGATGCCCTCCATCTGGTTCGCCGAAGGGCACAGCGCCGTCGCACCGGTGTACATGTACCGCTTCGACTGGGCCACCCCGATGCTCAAACTGCTGCGCCTGGACGCCGCGCACGCCACCGAGTTGCCGTACGTCTGGGGCAATCTGGTGATGGGCCCCAAGGATCCGACGTTCAAACTCGGCGGGTTGGCCGCCGGCGCCGCGGTGTCGGAACGGATGCGCACCCGCTGGACCCGCTTTGCCGCCGGTGCCGAACCGGGCGCCGGCCCGAGTGCCCCGGTGTGGCCGGCATACCGTCACGACGATCGGGCCACCCTGATCATCGGCCGCGAGGACCAGGTGGTCCCCGACCCGGACCGCGAGCAGCGGCTGACCTGGGGCGCCGACGTCTTGAGCTTCCGTTAGGGCCTTAAACTGGGCGGCATGGACGGAGTCCGGGTATTGCTGGACGCATTGCCGCCGCAGATGCGTGACCCGGTGCTGTTCGCTGTCCCGTTCTTCCTGGTGCTGCTCGTGCTGGAATGGACAGCCGCGCGCAAACTCGAAACCCTGACCGGGGCGAGCGAAGCGACGGGAGAGGCGTCGGACGAACGCCCGGCGGCCGGAAGCTACCTGCGCCGCGACGCGTGGGCCAGCGTGTCGATGGGGCTGGTGTCCGTCTTCACGACGGCCGCGTGGAAGTTGTTGGCGTTGTTCGGTTATGCCGCCGTCTACGCCTATGTGGCGCTCTGGCACCTACCGGCCACCCAGTGGTACACGTGGGTGATCGCGCTGGTCGGCGTCGACCTGCTGTTCTACACCTATCACCGGATCGCGCACCGGGTGCGGCTGATCTGGGCCACCCATCAGGCGCACCACTCCAGCCGATACTTCAACTTCGCCACCGCCCTGCGCCAGAAGTGGAACAACAGCGGCGAGATCATCATGTGGATTCCGTTGCCACTGCTGGGTGTTCCGCCCTGGATGGTGTTCGCCAGCTTCTCGGTGAATCTGGTCTACCAGTTCTGGGTGCACACCGAACGCATCCAAAAGCTCTGGGTTCCCTTCGAATTCGTGTTCAACACACCCTCACACCATCGGGTGCACCACGGGATGGACAAGCTGTACCTGGACCGAAACTACGGGGGCATCCTGATCGTGTGGGATCGGCTGTTCGGCACCTTCCAGGCCGAGGAGTTCCGGCCGCACTACGGGCTGACCAAACATGTCGGCACCTTCAACATCTGGACCTTGCAGACCCACGAATACGCGGCGATCGCCTCTGACGTCCGGTCGGCGCGGCGCTGGCGCGACAAGTTCGGCTATGCGTTCGGGCCGCCCGGCTGGGCCCCGCGCTCCGAACTTTTACCGAAGTAGCCGCCCCGGCCCACAGGATTCGTCCAGGATGGGGTGATGGATGTCAGAGAGGTCCTGCTCCCCGGCGTCGGGCTGCGCTTCGAATTCGACACCCGTACCGGTGATCGGATCGGCGTGGTGGCCCGGCGCACCGGAGAATTCGAGCTGGTGGTGTATCCGAAAGAGGATCCGGACCAGGCCCGGGAAATGTTCCGGCTCAGCGATGAGGAGGCCGAGGCGCTGGCCCAGATCCTCGGCGCACCCCGGATCGCCGAGCGCTTCGCCGACCTGACCCGGGAGGTGCCGGGTCTCAACGCCGGCCAGGTGCACATCCGCGCGGGCAGCCCGTTCGTCGACCGGCCACTCGGTGACACCAGGGCCCGCACCCGCACCGGCGCCTCCATCGTGGCGATCGTGCGCGACGAGGAGGTGCTGGCCTCACCCGGTCCCGCCACGCCGCTGCGGGCCGGTGATGTTCTGGTGGTGATCGGTACCGAGGACGGGATCGCCGGCGTCAACAACATCGTCGTCGACGGCTGAACCGGGGCTGATCCGTGCAGGTATCGGCGGCGCTGTTACTCGAACTCGGCCTCATCCTGGCGGTGCTCACCGTGCTGGGCACGGCCGCCAGGCGGTTCGCGCTGTCACCGATCCCGCTGTACCTGGCTGCCGGCCTGGCCCTGGGTGACGGCGGGGTGGCGCACATCCCGGCGGCCAACGAGTTCGTCGGCACCGGCGCCTCGATCGGCGTGGTGCTGCTGCTGCTGACCTTGGGCCTGGAATTCTCCATCGGTGAGTTCGCCGCCAGCCTGCGCCGTCACCTGCCGTCGGCCTGGGTCGACCTCGTCCTGAACGCCATTCCGGGCGCGGTCGCCGGCTGGCTGCTCGGCCTGGACGGGGTGGGCATCCTGGCGCTGGCCGGGGTCACCTACATCTCGTCGTCGGGGGTGATCGCGCGTCTGCTCGACGACCTGCGCCGGCTGGGTAACCGTGAGACCCCGGCGGTGCTGTCGATCCTGGTGCTGGAGGATTTCGCGATGGCGGCCTACCTGCCGCTGCTGGCTGTGCTGGCCGCCGGCGGAAGCTGGGCACACGCCCTGTTCGGGATGGCCATCGCGGTGTCCGCGCTGGTGTTGGCCTTCGTGGCGTCCTACCGCTGGGGCCATCTGGTGGGCCGGATGGTGGCCCACCCGGACAACGAGCAACTCCTGCTACGGATCATGGGGCTGACGCTGATCGTCGCCGCGCTGGCCGAGTTCATCCACGCCTCCGCCGCCGTCGGCGCCTTCCTGGTCGGGCTGACCCTGACCGGGGAGGCGGCGCACCGGGCCCGCACCGTGCTCAGTCCACTGCGAGATCTGTTCGCCGCCATCTTCTTTCTGGCCATCGGGTTGTCGGTGAACCCCAGTGACCTGGTGCCGATGCTGCCCGCCGCATTGGCGCTGGCCGTGGTGACCGCCGGCACCAAGGTCGCCACCGGGATGTTCGCCGCCCGCCGCGACGAGGTGGCCCGGCCGGGTCAGTTGCGGGCAGGGACCGCCCTGATCGTGCGCGGCGAATTCTCGCTCGTCATCATCGGATTGGTCGGCGCCACACTGCCCGCGGTGGAGGCGGTGGCCACCCCCTATGTGTTCATCCTGGCCATCGCCGGGCCGGTGCTGACCCGGTTTGCCGGCGGCCGGCACCGTAGTGTGGCGGGGTGAAGACCGCTTTCGATGCCCACGTTGATCCCGCGCTGGTCGCGCGGTCGCTGTCGGCCAGCACCCTGGGGTCGATGTGGCTCGACATTCCCCGCCCGCGGTATCCGGCTCTGTCCGGCGCGGTGAGTTGCGACCTGCTGGTCATCGGCGGTGGCTACACCGGGTTGTGGACGGCCGTCCATGCCGCGCAACGCAATCCGGGGCAACGCATCGTGCTCATCGAGGCGGACCGGATCGGCTGGGCGGCCTCGGGCCGCAACGGCGGTTTCGTCGATGCCAGCCTGACGCACGGTCATGACAACGGAAAGTCGCGCTGGCCCAAAGAGATCGATGTGCTCGACGCCATGGGCAAGCAGAATCTGGACGGCATGGCCGCCGATATCGCAGGACTGGGAATGGAGGTGGAGTGGCAGCACACCGGGATGCTGACGGTGGCCACCGAACCCCATCAGGTGCGCGGGCTGGCAGAGGCGGGCACGGGCACATTCCTCGATCAACAGCAGGTGCGTGCCGAAGTGGCCTCGCCGACGTATCTGGCCGGCCTCTTCGAGGCCGACAGCGTGGCGATCGTGCATCCGGCCAAACTTGCCCTGGAGCTGGCCCGCGTCGCGGGTGAGGCCGGAGTGCGCATCCATGAGTCCACCCGGGCACTGTCCCTGGACTCCGCAGGTGCCGGCCTGCGGGTGGACACCGGCGCCGCGGTGCTCTCCGCGCAACGGGTAGTGCTGGCCACCAACGTTTTTCGCAGCCTGCTCCGCCGAAACCGGGCATACACGGTGCCCGTCTATGACTACGTGCTGGCCACCGAACCGCTCACCGAGGCTCAGCTGGACCGGATCGGCTGGCGCAACCGGCAGGGCATCGGCGACTGTGCCAACCAGTTCCACTACTACCGACTGTCCGCGGACAACCGCATCGTGTGGGGTGGTTATGACGCGATCTACCATTTCGGCCGCCGCGTCGACCCGGCCCACGAGGACCGGCCGCAAACCTACCGGCGGCTGGCCGAGCACTTCTTCCTCACCTTCCCCCAACTCGACGACGTCCGGTTCACCCACCGCTGGGCCGGCGCCATCGACACCAACACCCGGTTCTGTGCGCACTGGGGTACTGCGCACGGCGGCCGGGTCGCCTACGTCAACGGGTTCACCGGTCTAGGGGTGGGCGCCGCCCGCTTCGCCGCCGACGTGTGCCTGGACCTGATCGACGGAAAGTCAACGGTGCGAACAGAATTGGAGATGGTCCGGCGTAAGCCGCTGCCGTTCCCGCCCGAACCGCTTGCCAGTGCCGGCATCCAGGCCACCCGCTGGTCGCTGGACCGCGCGGACCACTCGGCGGGCCGGCGCAACATGCTGTTGCGCACGCTGGACCGGCTGGGGCTGGGCTTCGATTCCTGACCGCCGGAGAATGTTCGCCAATTGTTGAAGTTCATTACGAGCACAACCGCTCCGGTGGCAGCGAATCCTCATTAGGCTCGGGCCGTTCGATTGTCGAAATGAGGGGAGAACGGCATGACCGACAGACTTCACAACGGCGAGAAGCTGGAACGGGGCCAGTCGCTGACGTCCGAGAACGGCGCCTACCGGGCGACATTGCAGGACGACGGCAACTTCGTGCTCTACAGCGGCGACACCGCCGTGTGGTCCACCGAGACCAACGGGCAAGACGTGGTCCGCGCCGAGGTGCAGGGCGATGGCAACTTCGTGCTCTACACCCCGGACAAGCCGGTGTGGCATACCGACACCAAGGGTGCCAAGGATGTGCGGCTGATCCTGCAGGACGACCGCAACCTGGTGCTGTACGGGTTCGACGGGGTGGCGTGGTCCTCGGGCACCAACACCGACGAAGCGCCGCCGGCGCCACCGGCCGCGGCCGCTCCCGCCCCGGAACCCGAGGTGGAACTCGCGGCGGACGAAGCGCCCGCGGCGCCCGCACCCGAGGTGCCTGCCCCCGCGCCGGAGCCCGAACCCGCACCGCCGGCACCGCGCACCTACACCGTGGTCTCCGGTGACACGCTGTGGGCGATCTCGGAGCGGTTCTACGGCGACGGCAATCAGTACCAGCGCATCGCCGATGCCAGCGGGGTGCCCAATCCGGATCTGATCCACCCGGGTCAGGTGCTGACGATCCCGTAATTATTCGTTCGCGACACGCCGGCCGGGATTGTTGAAGTCCCGGCCGGCGTTGTTGTAACGCGATCGGACCGTTACCCGATCTACACCTCAGCATCCCGGTAGCGTCGGGCTCACCGAGGGTGCAGTGATCGGGAGGAAATCATGCGCGCACGCCTGTTGAGCATCCTGGTTGCCGCGGCGCCGCTGGCGGTCATGCTGGCCGCGACGCCGGCGTCCGCCACCACCGGCCCCACCGTCTATCCGGGTATGGAGATCCGGCAGGGCTCCACGCTGTGCACGCTGGGTTATGTCGATATGCCGTCGCGGTCGGCCCTGACGGCGGGCCACTGCCGCGCCGACGGTCCGGTCACCGACCGGGAGGGCAACGTGATCGGCGTGGTGACCATGTCCAGGGACAACACCCCCGACGGCACCACGATCACCGCCGACTACCAGATCACCGACTGGGAGGCCATCGCGCTGGCCCCCGACGTCCAGCTGGTCAACGTGCTGCCGGGTGGGCGTGCGCTGGTGTCGGATCCGGAGCTGGCCGTGCAGAAGCCGGGCCAGACGGTCTGCCACTTCGGCGTCGTCACCGGCGAGACCTGCGGCACCATCGACTCGGTGAACAACGGCTGGTTCACCATGACCAACGGCGTCGTCAGCCAGAAGGGTGATTCCGGCGGGCCGGTGTATGTGCCCGCCGCAGATGGCCGGGCGGTGATCATCGGCCTGTTCAACAGCACCTGGGGCCAGCTGCCCGCCGCGGTCTCCTTCCAGTCCACCGGTCAGCAGATCATCGAGGCCACCGCGATTCAGCCGATCAATTCGAACACCGGGATCGAGACGGTCTTCTCGCGCAGTTCGGCGTCGGTGGAATCCGGCGTCAAACCGCCGATGTGATTCTTGACCTCCCAGAACCAGCGATCGAGGTAGCGCCGGATCAGTTCGGGCTTGGCGTCGTCGGCCACCTCGACGGCTTGTACCTCCCGCCGGCGAAACCACGGACCTGTCTGTACCGAGCCGGCCGCCCGGGCGTTACGCGCCCACTGGGTGTTGCCCCGCGGTGAGACCAGGTAGTCGCGCCCGTCCACGGTGAGCACGTTGACCACCACGCCGTGCCATTGACCGGTGCGGCGGCCACGGGCCCGCAGGGCGCGGGTGCCCGCCACGCTGATGCCTGCCTCGGCGAGCCGGCGGAACACCTCGTTTGCCGCTCGGGCTGCGCGGTTCGGTTCGTCGTAACGCGTTGTCATCGGAAGTCCTTTCGAATTGAGAGAGCAGTGCTCTTGTTTCGAGCCTGCCGCGCCACGCCGAATAATTCAAGAGCAGTGATCTCGGTTATGTCAGACTTGGCGGATGGGCAAGCGACAGGACGCGCGCGACCGGATCCAGGCGCAGATCATCGAGGTCGGGCGGCGGCATCTGGACACCGACGGGGCGGCCGGACTGTCCCTGCGCGCCGTTGCCCGAGACCTCGGCATGGTGTCCTCGGCGGTCTACCGCTACGTCGCCAACCGGGACGACCTGCTGACCCTGCTACTGGTCGACGCCTACGGCGAACTCGCCGACGCGGTCGAGGCCGCCGATCCCGGCGGTGACTGGACGGACCGAGCCCTGGCGATGGCCCATGCCACCCGGGCCTGGGCGGTCGAACAGCCGGCGCGGTGGGCGCTGCTCTACGGCAGCCCGGTGCCGGGGTACCGGGCGCCCGCCGAGATCACCGTGGGTCCCGGTACCCGGGTGATCGGCGGGTTGCTCCGGGTGGTGGCCGCCGGGATCGCCGCGGGTGACATCCCCGACCCGGAAGATGCTGTGCCGCAACCACTGTCGCAAGACTTCCGGGCCGTCCGCGCCGAGTTCGGGTTTCCCGGCGGCGACCGGGTGCTGCTCAAATGCCTGCTCGTCTGGGCGACGCTGATCGGCGCGATCAGCCTGGAGGTGTTCGGCCAGTACGGGCCCGACACCCTGACCGACGCCAGGCCCGTCTTCGACGGTCAGATTCGGCTGGCGCTCGACACCTTGACCCGAAACTAGAACACGTTCTAGCCACGGTGGCGCGGTGGAGATATCCTCACATCGATGCTCAACCAGACACCTGTCCAGATCGCGTGGGTGACGCGCGACCTGGACGCGACCGAACCGGTGCTGACCGCACTGCTCGGGGCGCGCAAATGGGTCCGGATGCCCGCGGTGCATTTCGGGCCCGACGGTTGCACCCACCGCGGCGCGCCGGCCGACTTCGTGGCCGACATCTCGCTCAGTTACGCCGGGGACACCCAGCTGGAACTGATCGCGCCGGTGCGCGGGGAGAGCATCTACACCGAATTCCTCGACAGCGCCGGACCCGGCCTGCACCACATCTGCGTCCGGGCGCCCGACGCCGCGGCCTTCGATGCCGCCCTGCGCGACGCCGAGGCGCACGGTGCCCCCGCCGTCGCGCACGGGGTGATGCCCGGCGGGATGCGGTTCGCCTACGTCGGCGCCGGCGACGCCGGCGTGCCGTTCATCGAGATAGCCCTCATCCCACCCGATATCCAGGCCTTCTTCGACTACGTGAAACAGGAGAACACCACGTGAGCACTCAGACCCCCGACATCATCGATGCCGGCGCCGTCACCGACTGGTCCGGCGAATTCGACGTGGTGGTCGTCGGTTTCGGCATCGCGGGCGGCAGCGCGGCGGTCAGTGCCGCCGCCGCCGGAGCCCGGGTGCTGGTGCTGGAACGCGCCGCCGCCGCCGGCGGCACCACCTCGATGGCCGGCGGCCACTTCTATCTCGGCGGCGGCACCGCGGTGCAGCAGGCGACCGGTCACCAGGATTCGGCCGAAGAGATGTACAAGTACCTGGTCGCAGTGTCCAAGGATCCCGAGCTGGACAAGATCCGCGCCTACTGCGACGGCAGCGTGGAGCACTTCAATTGGCTTGAGGCCCTTGGTTTCCAGTTCGAGCGCAGCTACTATCCGGGCAAGGTGGTGGTGCCGCCGGGCACCGAGGGTTTGTCCTACACCGGCAACGAGAAGGTGTGGCCGTTCTGCGAGCAGGCCAAGCCCGCGCCGCGCGGACACTCCGTGCCGGTACCCGGCGAGCTGGGCGGGGCCGACATGGTCATCCAGCTGTTGCTGAAGCGGGCCGCCGAACTCGGCGTGGAAATCCGCTACGAGACGGGGGCGACCAACCTCATCGTCGACGACGGCGTCGTGACCGGGGTGGCCTGGAAGAGCTTCGGTGACACCGGCGCGGTCCGGGCCCAGGCGGTGGTGATCGCCGCGGGTGGGTTCGCGATGAACCCCGAGATGGTCGCCGAGCACACTCCGGCGCTGGGCAAGAAGCGCAAGACCAAGCACCACGGCGAGGTCGAGCCCTACATCCTGGGCAACCCGCACGACGACGGGCTGGGCATCGGGCTGGGCGTGTCCGCCGGCGGGGTGGCCAAGAACCTCGACGGGCTGTTCATCACCGCGGCCGCGTATCCGCCGGAGATCCTGCTCACCGGGGTGATCGTCAACAATCGGGGTGAGCGCTTCGTCGCCGAGGACTCCTACCATTCGCGCACCTCGGCGTTCGTGCTGCGTCAGCCCGAGCAGCAGGCCTACCTGATCGTCGACGAGGCGCACATGCAGATGCCCGAGATGCCACTGATCAAGTTCATCGACGGGTACGAGACCATCGCCGAAGTCGAAGAGGCGCTGGGCATTCCGGCCGGCAACCTGGCGGCGACGCTGCGTCGCTACAACGCGGGCGCCGCCACCGGCGATGATCCCGACTTCCACAAGCAGCCCGACTACATCGCCGCCCAGGACACCGGTCCGTTCGCGGCGTTCGACCTGTCGCTCGGGGTCGCCATGTACTCCGGTTTCACCATGGGCGGGCTGTCGGTGTCACTGGACGGCGAGGTGCTGCGTGAGGACGGCAGCGCGGTGCCCGGCCTGTACGCGGCCGGGGCGTGTGCCTCGAACATCGCCCAGGACGGCGAAGGGTACGCGAGCGGTACCCAGCTGGGCGAGGGATCGTTTTTCGGGAGGCGGGCGGGAGAACACGCAGCGCGGCGGGCCTAGAGCGGCGTCAGGCGCCAGCGGCCGTCGCCGAGCAACTCCAGCCGCTGCCGGTGATGGCGGTCCACGCTGTCGCGATGGCTGACGCTGACCACGACGGTGTCGGGCAGCCGTTCACGCAGCGTGGTGTACATCGCGAACTCCTGACCGGCATCCAGCGCCGAGGTGGCCTCGTCGAGGAACACCGCCTTCGGGCGGGCCAGCAGCACCCGGGCGAACCCGATGCGCTGCTGTTCGCCGGGAGACAGTTCCTTGCCCCAGTCGGAGTCGTCGTCCAGCCGCGACGCCAACTGCCCGAGGACAACCGCGCCGAGCGCATCGACGATCGCGTCGTCGTCGAACGTGCCCGCGGGGGCGGGATAGCTGACCACCGCCCGCAGGTCGCCGAGCGGCGCGTAGGGCAACTGCGACAGGACCATCGTCTCGGCCGGATGGGTGACGGAACCCGAAGCGTACGGCCACATTTGGGCCACACTGCGCAGCAGCGTCGTCTTGCCGGTGCCCGACGGGCCGGTGATGACCAGCGTGTCGCCGGGGCCGAGTCGCAGCTCGAGATCATTGACCAGCGCGACGCCGTGCGGCGAACGCACCGACACGTCCGTGATCTCGACACCTCCGTCGGTGCTCAGCGTCCCCGCCAATCGCGGTAGCGCCCTTGCCTGTTCGTTGGCCGTCACCAAGCCGTCCAGCCGGATGATGGCGGCCCGATAGCCGGCGAACGAGTCATAGACGGCGCGGAAGAAGCTCAGCGAGCTCTGCACCGAACCGAACGCCCCCGCCGACTGCATGACGTCGCCGAGATTGAGTTCACCGGCGAACAGCCGGGGTGCCTGCACGATCAGCGGTAGCGGTGACACGATCTGGCTGACCGAGCGGTTCCAGCCCATGAAGGCGACGCCGCGCAGCACGAGTCTGCGGTAGTTCACGATGATCCGGCCGAACCGGGTCGACAGGGTGCGCCGCTCGGTCTCCTCACCGCGGTACAGGCTGACCGCTTCGGCGGCGTCGCGGATGCGCACCAGCGCGTAGCGGAACGCGGCGTTGGTGAGTTCGTTGCGAAAGGTCAGCCCGATGATCGGCTTGCCGATCCAGAACGCCACCACCGTCGTCACCGCCACCCACAGCAGTGCCAACCAGAACAGGGCTTTGGGGATCGTCACCCCGAACAGGGACAGTGGCCCGGCCAGATTCCACAGGATGGGGGTGAAGGCGACGACGGACAGCGCCGCGTTCACCGTGCCGAATACCAGTGTCTGCGCGGTGCCGACGGTGAAGGTGTTGGTCTCGGGCCCCGTTCCGGTGGTGAACACATCGATGTCCTGCTGGATGCGCTGATCGGGGTTGTCGATCGGCTCGCCCCCGAAAGCCGGCAGGAACCGGCCGCGGTAGTAGGCCCGGTCGCCGAGCCAGTCCCCGGTGAGGTGCGCGGTGAGCCATACCCGCCAGCGGATAATGAAGTGCTGCATCAGGTACAGGTCCAGCACGGTGCGGGTGATATCGGCGACGAGCAGCCCGCCGAACAGGAGGATCGACTTCCAGAATCCGTCGATACCGGAGTCGCGCACCGTGTCGTTGCCTGCCCCCGCGCCCTCGAAGGCGACCTGCAGCGAGGTGGACTGGTCGTTGGCGTAATAGCTGAACAGCACGTCCATCCGGACCGAGACCATCACCGACAGCAGCAGCACCCCGACCATCGCCCACACCGGAATACTTTGGCGCCCAACGAAATATCCCTTGGTGACATGCCAGAATTGGCGGCCCCAACCGGTGTGACGGGCGAGCAACACCGTCACCGCGGCCATCGCCACGGCGCTGATCGCCCACGCCTTGGCGATCCACCACAGCGACGCGAGGATCTCGTTGCCCCAGTCCAGGGACTGGGTGAACATCTCCATGCCGGGAAGCTACCCGACCGGCGACCTCAGACGGGGGTGACCGAGTCCTCGACGGCGGTGTCCACATCACCGAGCGACCAGCGCCCACCGCCGTGCAGATGCAGGTGCTTCTCGTGATGCTGGCCCACCGTGCTGCGGTGGGTGACGCTGACCAGGATCGTCTCCGGGAGTTCGGCCCGGATCAGGGAGTACATCGTGTACTCCAGCCCCTCGTCGAGTGCGGAGGTGGCCTCGTCCAGGAACACCGCACGCGGCCGGGTCAGCAGCACCCGGGCGAACGCGATGCGCTGCTGCTCGCCGGGGGAGAGCACCTTGACCCAGTCGGCCGTCTCGGACAGCCGCTTGGAGCACTGCGGCAGCGACACCTTCTCCAGCGCCCAGTGCAGCCGCTCGTCGGGGATGCTGCCGGGTTCCTGCGGGTAGGACACCACTGCCCGCAGATCGCCGAGGGGCACGTACGGCATCTGGGACAGGAACATGGTCTCGTTCTCGGCCTGCGGGTAGCGGAACGTGCCCGAGGCGAACGGCCACAGCTGGGCAAGGCTGCGCAACAGGGTCGTCTTACCCGCCCCGGACCGGCCGGTGACGATCAGCGTGTCGCCGCTTTCCAGCTGCAGATCGAGACCCTCGACCAGGGACTCGCCCATCGGGGTGCGCACCTCGATGCCGTCGAGCTCGACCAGGCAGTTCCGGCTCGGCTCGGCGGTAAGTTCCGGCAGCGCCCGGCCCTCCTCGTTGGCGACCACCAGGCCGTGCAACCGGATGATCGAGGCACGCCACCCGGCGAACTGGTCGTAGGTGTTGCGGAAGTAGGACAGCCCGCCCTGGATCTGACTGAATGCCGAGGACGTCTGGGAGATGTCACCGAGCTTGATCTGTCCGGCGAACATCCGCGGCGCCTGGATGATCCACGGCAGAGGGACAATGATCTGGCTGATCGAAACGTTCCAGCCGTAGAACTTCACCGAACGATTGATGAAGCGTTTGTAGTTGTCGACGATCGGGGCGAACCGCTGGCGCAACTGCACGCGCTCGGCGTTCTCGCCGCGGTAGAAGGCCACCGACTCGGCGGCGTCGCGCAACCGCACCAGGGCGTACCGGAACGCGGCGTTGAACTTCTCGTTGTTGAAGGTCAACTGGATGAGGGGCCGGCCGATCCAGAACGCGATCACGGTGGCCACCACGACATAGACGATGCCGATCCAGAACATCGCCCGCGGCAGGGTGACCCCGAACATGGTCAGCTCACCGGACAGGTTCCACAGGATGACCGCGAAGGATCCCACGCTCACGATCGCCTCGATGGCGCCGAACAACAGCATGTTCGCGCTCAAGGTGTTCGGGTTGGCCGGCAGCGGGCCCGCCCCGTTGGTGAAGATGTCGATATCGGACTGGATGCGCTGGTCCGGGTTGTCGATGGTGTCGTCGATGAACCGGCTGCGGTAATACGCCTTGCCGTCGAGCCAGTCGCCGGTCAGATGGCCGGTCAGCCAGGCCCGCCAGCGGATCAAGAAGCGCTGGGTCACGAACAGGTCGAGCATCATCCGCGCGACGTGCACGGTGGCGAGCACACCGAAGTGCGCCCACGCCCACCAGAACCCGCTGACGCCGGAGTCCTTGACGGCCTGTTCGCCGCCGCCGATTCCCTCGAACGCCGTCTGCGCCGCGCTCATCATGTCGTTGCCCTGGTAGCTCAGGAGCACATCCAGGCGTACGCCGATGACCACCGACAGCAGCAGCCCGGACAGCCACAACCACACCAGGATGCTGTCCCGGCCGGTGAAGTAGCCGCCGGTGATGCGCCAGAACTGCCGGCCCCAGGTGGTGAACCGGGCGATCAGCACGAGCACGATCAGGGTCGGAACCGCGGTATAGAACCAGACGGTCGCGACCCACCACAGCGATTTCGGTAGCTCGGCGCCCCAATCCAGCGTCGGGGTGAACATCTCCATCCCGGCAAGGTACCGCTACAAGCCGGGAAAGGCGGCTTGCGGGTGGTCAGCCCCGTCGGCGCCGGCGCAGGCCCCGCGTACCGTATGACTGTGGCTGTGAGTTCCAAGACCCCCAAAAGCGCAAAAGCCGACAAGGCACCCAAGCAGGGACGGCTGAGCAACCGGTTCTGGAAGCTGCTGGGCGCCAGCACCGACAAGGACCAGGCCAAGTCGATGTCGCTGGTGCGCGCGTCGGAGGCCTTCGACGAGAAGGCCGCCGGCCTGGACGACGAGCAGCTGCGCAAGGCCAGTGGCCTGCTGAATCTCCAGGATCTGGCCGAGTCGGCGGATATCCCGCAGTTCCTGGCGATCGCCAGGGAGGCGGCTGAGCGAGCAATCGGCCTGCGGCCGTTCGACGTTCAGCTGCTCGGCGCCTCCCGGATGCTGGCCGGCGACGTGGTGGAGATGGCCACCGGTGAGGGCAAGACCCTGGCCGGCGCCATCGCCGCGGCCGGGTATGCGATCGCCGGACGCAAGGTCCACGTCATCTCCGTCAACGACTACCTGGCCCGGCGCGACGCCGAATGGATGGGCCCGCTGCTGGAGGCGATGGGCCTGACGATCGGCTGGATCACCGCCGAGTCCACCCCGGCGCAGCGCCGCGACGCCTACGGCTGCGACGTCACCTACGGCTCGGTCAACGAAATCGGCTTCGACGTGCTGCGCGATCAGCTGGTCACCTCGGTCGACGACCTGGTGTCGCCGAGTCCCGACGTGGCGCTCATCGACGAGGCCGACTCGGTGCTCGTCGACGAGGCGCTGGTGCCACTGGTGCTGGCCGGCACCTCACACCGGGAGACCCCGCGGCTGGAGATCATCCGTCTGGTCGGCGAACTCCAGTCGGGCACCGATTACGAGACCGACGCCGAGCGGCGCAATGTGCAGCTCACCGACACCGGGGCGCGCAAGCTGGAGGCGTCTCTCGGCGGTATCGACCTGTACTCCGAGCAGCATGTCGGCAGCACGCTCACCGAGGTGAACGTGGCGCTGCACGCGCACGTGCTGCTGGAGCGGGATGTGCACTACATCGTGCGGGACAAGGCCGTGCACCTGATCAACGCGTCGCGCGGGCGGATCGCCTCGCTGCAGCGCTGGCCCGACGGCCTGCAGGCGGCGGTCGAAGCCAAGGAGGGCATCGACATCACCGAGACCGGTGAGGTGCTCGACACCATCACCGTGCAGGCGCTGATCAACCGCTACCCGAGGGTCTGCGGTATGACCGGCACCGCGCTGGCCGCAGGCGAGCAGCTGCGCCAGTTCTACAAGCTGGGTGTGTCGCCCATCCCGCCGAACACCCCGAACATCCGCGAGGACGAGTCGGATCGGGTGTACATCACCGCGGCGGCCAAGAACGATGCCGTCGTCGAGCACATCACCGAGGTGCACGCGACCGGCCAGCCCATCCTGGTGGGCACCCGCGATGTCGCCGAATCCGAGGAACTGCACGAGCGGCTGGTGAAGGCCGGGGTGCCCGCGGTGGTCCTGAACGCCAAGAACGATGCCGAGGAAGCCGCCGTCATCGCCGAGGCCGGCACCTTGAACACCGTGACCGTGTCCACCCAGATGGCCGGGCGCGGTACCGATATCCGGTTGGGCGGTTCGGATGAGTCCGAACACGATCCGGTCGCCGAACTGGGTGGGCTGCACGTGATCGGCACGGGCAGGCACTACACCGAACGGCTGGACAATCAGCTGCGTGGCCGGGCCGGGCGCCAGGGCGACCCGGGTTCGTCGGTGTTCTTCTCCAGCTGGGAGGACGACGTGGTGGTCGCCCACCTGGAGCCCAACAAGCTGCCGCTGCAGATCGACCAGGACGGCCGGATCACCAGCCCCAAGGCCGCCGCGCTGCTCGATCACGCCCAGCGGGTGGCCGAGGGCAAACTCCTTGACCTGCATGCCAATACATGGCGCTACAACCAGCTGACCGCGCAACAGCGGGCCATCCTGGTGGACCGCCGCAACACACTGCTGACCACCGACGCGGCCCGCGAGGAGCTCGCCGAGCGTTCACCCAAGCGCTACGAGCAGATCGCCGCGCAGGTGTCGCAGGAGCGGCTGGAAGAGATCGCCCGGCTCATCATGCTGTACCACCTGGACCGCGGCTGGGCCGACCACCTGGCCTATCTGGCCGACATCCGGGAGAGCATCAGCCTGCGCGCGCTGGGCAATCAGAGCCCACTCGACGAATTCCACCGGATGGCCGTCGACGCGTTCGCCTCGCTGGCCGCCGATGCCATCGAAGCGGCCCAGCAGACCTTCGATACCGCCAATATCGTCGACGGTGAAGTGGGGCTGGACCTTTCCCGGTTGGCCCGGCCGACCTCGACGTGGACGTACATGATCCACGACGATCCGCTGGCCGACAACGCCATGTCGGCGCTGAGCCTGCCTGGCGTGTTCCGCTAGGTTGACCCCCATGGGGAGCACCGCACCGCAGGGCAACTCCGATCGGGTGCTGACCATCCCCAACGCGCTCAGTGTGCTGCGGCTGGCGCTGGTGCCGGTGTTCCTGTACCTGCTTCTGGTGCTGCACGCCAACGGGTTCGCGGTGGCGGTGCTGATGTTCAGTGGATTCTCCGACTGGGCCGACGGCAAGATCGCCCGGCTGTTCGACAACCAGTCGTCGCGACTGGGGGAGTTGCTCGATCCCGCGGTGGACCGCATCTACATGCTGGTGATACCGCTGGCTTTGGCGGCCGCCGGGACGGTGCCGTGGTGGTTCGTCGCCACCTTGATCGGGCGGGACCTGGCGCTGGCCGCGACCCTGCCGGTGCTGCGCCGGCACGGCCTGACGGCGCTGCCGGTCACTTACCTCGGCAAGGCAGCCACCTTCGCGCTCATGTCGGGTTTTCCGCTGGTGCTGCTCGGCCAGTTCGACGCGCTGTGGAGCCGGGTGGTGCTGGCCATCGGGTGGGCCTTCCTGATCTGGGGGATGGCGCTGTATCTGTGGTCGGGCGTGCTCTATCTGTTCCAAGTGGTGCTGGTGGTGCGGCGTGGTTGATCCGTCGCGCTCGCTCGGCGGGTTCGATCCCCACGTGGGGCTCAACGCGCACGAAGCGGATGCGCCGCAACGCATTCCGTTGCCGTCGCTGCTGCGGTCGCTGCTGACCGATCACCTCGATCCCGGATATGCCGCCGCCGCGCAACGACGGGCGCAGGGTGCCACTCGCTCGCCGGGCTGGGCCTGGCAGCTGGTGGCCGGGTTCGCCATCGCGGCGGTGTTCGCGGTGGCGGTGGCACAGGCCCAGTCGGTGGCGCCGGTCAACCGGCAGACCCAGCAGGTCCTGGCCGGCAGCGTGCGGGCCGCCGAGACCCGGTCCGATGCGCTGACCGCCGGTCGCGACGCGCTGAGCTCACGGCTGGAGGGCGAGCGCCGCAGCCGGCTTGCCGGCGACGAACGAGGGCGCGCACTGTTGGCCGAACTCGACCGGGACGCGTTCGCGGCGGCCGCGACACCGGTGATCGGGCCCGGGGTGACCGTGGTCGTCACCGATCCGGGCGTGACACGCGATCTCACCGATGTGTCCAAGCAGCGGGTCGCCGGCAACCGCCAGGTGATCCTGGACCGCGATCTGCAACTGGTGGTCAACTCGCTGTGGGTCAGCGGTGCCGAGGCGATCGCCGTCGGCGGGGTGCGAATCGGTCCGAATGTCACCATCCGGCAGGCCGGCGGCGGCATCCTGGTCGATAATCAGCCCATCAGTAGCCCCTATTCCCTCATCGCGATCGGCCCGCCGCACGCCATGCAGGATGCGTTCGGCCACAGCACGGGACGGCAGCGGCTGGCGCTGCTGGAGCAGTCCTACGGCGTCGGCGTGACGGTCAGTACCGGCGAAGCGCTCACCGTCGCGGCCAGTTCGGTGCGAGACCTGCGCTTCGCCAAGGAGATTGGGCCGTAGATGCAAGGACAGTCATGATCGGGGTAGCCGCACTGGTCGTCGGCATCGTGCTGGGTGTGGTGTTCCATCCCAGCGTGCCCGACGCGATCCAGCCGTACCTGCCCATCGCGGTGGTGGCGGCACTGGACGCGGTGTTCGGCGGGCTGCGCGCCTACCTGGAACGGATCTTCGACGCGAAGGTCTTCGTGGTGTCGTTCGTCTTCAACGTGCTGGTGGCCGCGTTGATCGTCTATGTCGGCGATCAACTCGGCGTCGGCACCCAGTTGTCCACCGCGATCATCGTCGTGCTCGGCATCCGCATCTTCGGCAACGCGGCCGCCTTGCGGCGCCGGCTGTTCGGGGCCTGACGGTGTCCGACGACCATGAGCCGCATCATGGCCGGCACGAGCGGGAGCCCGGCGCCGAGCCGCGCAAACGCCGCACCCGGTCGCAGCGGATGTTCGGGGCGCTGGCCGCGCTGCTGGTGCTGCTTCTCGGCGTCGCGATCGTCACCCAGGTGCGCCAGACCGAGTCGGGCGACTCGCTGGAGACGGCGCGGCCCGCGGATCTGCTGGTGCTGCTGGATTCCCTGCAGCAGCGGGAGGCCGCGCTGAACACCGAGGTCGCCGATCTACAGCGGACGCTGGCGGCACTGCAAGCCTCGGGCAGCAGCGACCAGGCCGCCATCGAGAACGCACAATCCCGGCTGGCGGCGCTGTCCATCCTGATCGGCACGGTCGCCGCGACCGGGCCCGGCGTGACCATCACCATCGACGATGCCGCACGTGGTGTGTCCGCCGAAACGATGCTCGACGTGATCAACGAATTGCGGGCGGCCGGCGCGGAGGCGATGCAGGTCGGGACCGGCGGCGGAGGCAATGGCGCGGTCCGGGTGGGGGTGGATACCTGGGTGGTCGGGTCACCCGGCGCACTGATGATCGACAGCACCACGCTGGGCCCGCCGTATTCGGTTCTGGCCATTGGCGATCCGCCGACGCTGGCCGCCGCGATGAACATCCCGGGCGGCGCGATCGACAGCGTGGAGCGGGTCGGCGGCACGATGAAGGTCGTCCAATCCGACCCCGTCGAGGTGACCGCCTTGCGGCAACCGAAACCACGCCAATACGCTCAGCCAGTCAAATGAGCAGTGCCCGCCCGAGTTCGCAGTCAAAGGAGCGCAGTGAGCGAAATCCCAGCCGATCTGCAGTACACCGCCGAGCATGAATGGGTGCAGCGCACCGGTGACACCACCGTGCGGGTCGGCATCACCGATTACGCCCAGTCCGCACTGGGTGACGTCGTATTCGTGCAGTTGCCCGACGTCGGCGCCGAAGTGACCGCGGGTGAGTCCTTCGGCGAGGTGGAATCGACCAAATCGCTGTCGGACCTGTACGCCCCGCTGACCGCGAAAGTCGTTGCGGTGAACGGCGACCTGGAGGGCAGCCCGGAGCTGGTGAACTCCGATCCGTACGGCGCCGGCTGGCTGGTCGAACTCGAGGTCGACGCCGACGCCCTGGCCAGCGGTTTGGCCGAATTGCTCGACGCGGACGGCTACCGAGGCAACGTATCGGAGTGACGAGTTGTTAGGGTTTGCCGATCGGTTCAGATGACCGACAGGCATCAACAGGCGTGCGCCAAGTCCGGGTGACCGGATCGGCCGTGGCGGACCCAGCGGGGTGCGCGGCGCGGTACGGTCGACATCAGTCGCATGACGGCTGGGATCACCGCCCGGCCGTCGGGCAGCACGCCACAGCAGCCAGTAGAGGAGCAGCGGGTGACGGAGAACAGTAATACCGGGGCCGACCAGACGTCTGACGAAGTCACCGTGGAGACGACATCGGTATTCCGCGCTGATTTCCTGAACGAATTGGATGCACCGGCGGCGACGAGCAGCGACAGCTCCGTGTCGGGTGTCGAGGGACTTCCCGCCGGGTCGGCACTGCTGGTCGTCAAGCGCGGGCCCAATGCAGGCTCCCGCTTCCTGCTCGACCAGCCCACCACCTCGGCCGGCCGGCACCCCGACAGCGACATCTTCCTCGACGACGTGACCGTCAGCCGTCGCCATGCCGAGTTCCGGCTGGAAACCGGTGAATTCCAGGTGGTCGACGTAGGCAGCCTCAACGGCACCTACGTCAACCGCGAGCCCGTCGACTCGGCGGTGCTGGCCAACGGCGACGAAGTTCAGATCGGCAAGTTCCGGCTGGTATTCCTGACCGGACCCAAGTCCGACGACGCCTGACGGCCGCGCCGAAGCGTCACGTCAGACGATAAGACGATGAGCCAGCCGGACCCGGGATTCACCGGGATGTCGATCGGAGCGGTGCTGGACTTGCTGCGCCCCGACTTCCCGGATGTGACCATCTCGAAGATCCGGTTCCTGGAAGCCGAGGGACTGGTCACGCCGGATCGCTCGGCGGCGGGATACCGGCGGTTCACGGCCTACGACTGCGCGCGGCTGCGCTTCATCCTGACCGCGCAACGCGATCAGTATCTGCCGCTGAAGGTGATCAAGGCGCAACTGGACGCCCTGCCCGACGGTGAGCTGCCCTCGAGCGGATCGACTTATGCGGTACCGCGTTTGGTGCCGGTGGCGGTCGCCCGGGCCGAAGCCGGCCACGATGCCACCGCCGTGGCGCCGGCACAGGTCCGGCTGTCCCGCGAGGATCTGCTGGCCCGGTCCGGGGTGGACGGCGCACTGCTGGCGGCCCTGGTGACGGCCGGCATCATCCGGCCCGGCCCCGCCGGTTTCTTCGACGAGCATTCGGTGCTGATCGCCCAGTGCGCCCGGGCACTGGCCGACTACGGCGTCGAGCCGCGGCACCTGCGCGCCTTCCGGTCGGCCGCCGACCGGCAATCGGACCTGATCGCGCAGATCGCCGGCCCGGTGGCCGCGGCGGGCAACGCCGGCGCCCGGGACCGGGCCGACGACCTGGCCCGCGAGGTGGCCGCGCTGGCGATCACGTTGCACACGTCGCTGATCAAATCGGCTGTGCGCGACGTTCTCGATCGCTGAGGACTAGACTTTTCGGTGACGGCATCGTCGTGGAGGGCAGACGCAGATGGGTGAGGTTCGGGTAGTCGGTATCCGCGTGGAGCAGCCCCAGAATCAGCCGGTGCTGCTGCTGCGCGAGTCCAATGGCGACCGCTACCTGCCGATCTGGATCGGCCAGTCGGAGGCGGCCGCCATTGCGGCAGAGCAGCAGGGGGTCGAGCCGAGTCGGCCGCTGACCCACGATTTGATCCGGGATCTGATTGCCGCGCTTGGGCATTCGCTCAAAGAGGTGCGCATCGTCGATCTGCAGGAAGGCACGTTCTACGCCGACCTGATCTTCGACCGCGATATCAAGGTGTCGGCGCGCCCGTCGGACTCGGTGGCGATCGCGCTGCGCGTCGGCGTCCCGATCTATGTCGAGGAAGCGGTACTGGCCGAGGCCGGGTTGCTGATCCCGGACGAGAGCGACGACGAACCCACCGGCGCGGTGCGCGAGGACGAGGTGGAGAAGTTCAAGGAATTCCTCGACAGCGTGTCGCCGGACGACTTCAAGGCCACCTAGATCACGGATGCGTCTCGTGACGTCGACACGCGGGTCGTGTGTGAGGTGACTGAGAAACGGGCAGCCATACTTTGATCGACGACGAGCAGTAACGGCACCGTGTTGAGCGTATGCTCGACACATTCGAAACCGAGCAAACGTGACGCTGTGCAGGTCAGGTGGTCGGAATCGATCGGCGGAGAGGATGGACTGTGGGCGACACGCCACGCGCGCCACATCAGGGGGAGTTGGATCTGTCCACCACCAGCGGCCCGGTGCCGGGGGTGACCGGCAGCGTCGGCGAACCCGTGCAGGGACGCCTTTTCCCCGACGACTCGGTACCGGATGAGCTGGTCGGTTACCGCGGGCCCAGCGCCTGCCAGATCGCCGGTATCACCTACCGCCAGCTCGACTACTGGGCGCGCACCTCGCTGGTGGTGCCCTCGATCCGCGGCGCGGCCGGCTCCGGCAGCCAGCGGCTGTACTCCTTCAAGGACATCCTGGTCCTGAAGATCGTCAAGCGCCTGCTCGACACCGGCATCTCGCTGCACAACATCCGGGTGGCCGTCGACCATCTGCGCCAGCGCGGTGTGCAGGACCTGGCGAACATCACCTTGTTCTCCGACGGCACCACCGTCTACGAGTGCACGTCGGCCGAAGAGGTCGTCGATCTGTTGCAGGGCGGCCAGGGTGTGTTCGGTATCGCCGTCTCGGGTGCGATGCGGGAACTCACCGGCGCCATCGCCGACTTCCCGGGTGAGCGCGCCGACGGCGGCGAGTCGATCGCCGCGCCCGAGGACGAGTTGGCAACGCGGCGTAAGACCCGCGACCGCAAGATCGGCTAGCATAGGGGCCGCATCGCCCTTGCGCGGGAGAGTTCCGTGACGGCCAGTCACGGGCGCCGAAGGAGCAACACCTCTCCGTCAACCTCTCAGGCACCCCGGACCGCGGACGGCCCCGATGCCTCTGGAAAGCGGCGCGTCTATGAGCGCGCCCGCCCATGGGGAAAGGCCGCTCATGGCGGCCGAATCTCTCAGGCGCCCCGACAGAGGGAGAGGACGCGTCTTTGCGCGCGCGTCCCGCGCCCGCGAACCAGGGGAGATTCTCGTGTCCGTGCACTCCGGTTTCGCCGATCGTCACATCGGCCCTGACGCCGCCGCCATCGCCAGGATGCTCGAGGTCATCGGCGTCGATTCACTCGACGAACTGGCCGAGAAGGCGCTGCCGGCCGGCATCCTGGACGCGGTGTCCGGGGACGGGCTGGCTCCCGGCCTGGACCGGTTGCCTGCGCCGGCCACCGAAGAGGAATCCCTCGCCGAGCTGCGTGCGCTGGCCGACTCCAACACCGTGGCCATCTCGATGATCGGGCAGGGCTATTTCGACACGCTGACGCCACCAGTGCTGCGGCGCAACATTCTTGAGAACCCGGCCTGGTACACCGCCTACACCCCGTACCAGCCCGAGATCAGCCAGGGCCGCCTCGAAGCGCTGCTGAACTTCCAGACCATGGTCAGCGACCTGACCGGGCTGGACGTGGCCAACGCGTCGATGCTGGACGAGGGAACCGCCGCCGCCGAGGCGATGACACTGATGCACCGCGCGGGGAAGGGTCCGTCGAACCGGTTGGCCGTCGACTCCGATGTGTACGCCCAGACCGCGGCGGTGATCGCCACCCGCGCCGAGCCGCTGGGCATCGAGATCGTCACCGCAGATCTGCGCGCCGGCCTGCCCGAAGGGGACTTCTTCGGTGTCATCGTGCAGCTGCCCGGCGCCAGTGGCCGGGTCGACGACTGGACCGAGCTGGTGGCCCAGGCCCATGAGCGCGGTGCGCTGGTGGCCGTCGGTGCCGACCTGCTGGCACTCACCCTGATCGCCCCGCCCGGGGATATCGGCGCCGATGTCGCCTTCGGCACCACCCAGCGCTTCGGTGTGCCGATGGGCTTCGGCGGACCGCACGCCGGATACCTGGCGGTGCACACCAAGCACGCCCGCCAGCTGCCGGGCCGGCTGGTGGGCGTCTCGCAGGATGCCGACGGCAACCCGGCCTACCGGTTGAGCCTGCAGACCCGCGAACAGCACATCCGCCGGGACAAGGCCACCAGCAACATCTGCACCGCCCAGGTGCTGCTCGCGGTGATGGCGGCCATGTACGCCAGCTACCACGGCGCCGACGGGCTGGCCGCGATCGCCCGGCGCGTACACGGCCGGGCCGCCGCCGTGGCGGGCGCCCTGGGCGACGCGCTGGTGCACGAGAGTTTCTTCGACACCGTGCTGGCCCGGGTACCCGGTCGCGCCGACGCGATTGTCGCCGCGGCCAAGTCGCACGGGATCAATCTGTGGCGGGTGGACGCCGATCACGTGTCGATCGCCTGCGACGAGGCCACCACCGAGGCGCACGTCGCCGCGGTGCTGGATTCGTTCGGGGCCGCGCCGGCGCCGGCCGCCGGCGTAGTCAACCCGGCCGGCGCCGCCGGCAACGACCCGATCGACCGCACCGCCAGAACCTCCAGCTTCCTCACCCACCCGGCCTTCACCCGGTACCGCACCGAGACCGCGATGATGCGCTACCTGCGCTCGCTGGCCGACAAGGACCTGGCCCTGGATCGCACCATGATCCCGCTCGGATCCTGCACGATGAAACTGAATGCGGCCGCGGAGATGGAGCCGATCACCTGGCCGGAGTTCGCGCGGCAGCACCCGTTCGGCCCGGCGTCGGACACCCCGGGCCTGCGCCGCCTGATCGCCGACCTGCAGGACTGGCTGACCGGTATCACCGGGTACGACGAGATCTCGCTGCAGCCGAACGCCGGCTCGCAGGGGGAGTACGCCGGCCTGCTGGCGATCGCGGCCTATCACGCCGAGCGCGGCCAGGGGCAGCGCGATGTGTGCCTCATCCCGTCCAGTGCCCATGGCACCAATGCCGCGTCGGCGGCGCTCGCCGGGATGCGCGTCGTGGTGGTGGCCTGCCGACCCAACGGTGACGTCGACCTCGACGACCTGCGGGCCAAGATCGCGCAGCACGCGGAAAACCTTGCGGCGCTGATGATCACGTATCCGTCGACGCACGGCGTGTATGAGCATGATGTGGCCGAGATCTGCGCGGCGACCCATGATGCCGGCGGCCAGGTGTACATCGACGGGGCCAACCTCAATGCGCTGGTCGGCCTGGCCCGGCCGGGTCGCTTCGGGGGTGACGTCAGCCACCTGAACCTGCACAAGACGTTCTGCATCCCGCACGGCGGCGGCGGTCCGGGTGTGGGACCGGTGGCGGTGCGCGCGCATCTGGCGCCGTACCTGCCCGGTCATCCGCTGGCCGGGGAATTGACCGACACGTACACCGTTTCGGCGGCACCGTACGGGTCGGCCTCGATTCTGCCGATCACCTGGGCCTATATCCGGATGATGGGTGGAGCCGGGCTGCGCAAGGCGTCGCTGACCGCGATCGCCTCGGCCAACTATGTGGCCCGCCGCCTCGACGAGTACTACCCGGTGCTCTACACCGGGGAGAACGGCATGGTCGCCCACGAGTGCATCCTGGATCTCAACGGCATCACCAAGGCCACCGGCGTCACCGTCGATGATGTCGCGAAACGGTTGGCCGACTTCGGTTTTCACGCGCCGACCATGAGCTTCCCGGTCGCCGGAACGCTGATGGTGGAGCCCACCGAGAGCGAGGACCTGGCCGAGGTGGACGCGTTCTGCGACGCCATGATCGCCATCCGCGCCGAGATCGACAAGGTCGGATCGGGGGCGTGGGCGAAAGAGGACAATCCGCTGCGCGGCGCCCCGCACACCGCCGAGAGCCTGCTGGTGTCCGAGTGGTCGCACCCGTACACCCGTGAGGAGGCGGCCTACCCGCTGGGCAAGGACTTCCGCCCGAAGGTGTGGCCGCCGGTCCGGCGCATCGACGCGGCCTTCGGTGACCGCAACCTGGTGTGCTCCTGCCCGCCGGTGGAGGCGTTCGCCTAGCCCAGTACCGCGGCCAGCGCCGCCGCCAACTCGGGACCCGCCGAGTTCGCCACGTTCTGGTATTGGCCGCCGCTGGCCTGGGCGACCGCCTCCCAGGTGGCGCGGTCCTGATCGGCCCCGAAGTCGATGACGTTGACCGCGACCGGGCGGGCCGGGTTGGCCGCACCCTTGATGTAGTCGACCAGCCCGCTGCCATCCAGGCTCTGGTCGGTGTGCGGGCCCGCGGTGATCACCAGGACCGAATTGGGCTGCCCCTCACGGAAACCGGACAGCGCATCACCGTAGATCAGCCGCAGGGTGGTGAAGGACACCGCGCCACCGCCGGATGCGGATTGGGCGTCCAGGCTCGATTTGAGGACGGCCGAGCGGGGCTGGCCGGCGACGGGGTCGCCGAGTGGCCCGGTGCTGACCTCGGATCTGCCCGCCACCCCGTCGAAGGTCCACAGGCCGACCGCCGATGTCGGCGCCAGGGCCTGCAGCCGCGCGTTCAGGGCGGCCGCCACGTTGGCCAGCCGGCTCTTGCCGCCCTCGTCGGCGTTCATCGACTGGTCCAGCATGATCGTCACCGTCTGGCCCTGTGCGGGGGCGCTGAGACCCGCGGCCATGGTGGCCCTGGTCTCGCTGTCGCCGACCGAGAGCGGCTGGCCGACCGGAGCGAAATCGGTCACCGGACTCTGCGGAGCCGGCGCCCCCTCGGCCCGGAACCCGGCCTTGGCGAACGCCGCCAGCTGCTCGGGTTTGCGCATGAACCGGTCGAATTCGCTGGCCGCGCCCATCTGCTCCTGGGACAGCCAGTCACCGCCGAGCAGCACCGCCGGATAGTCGGCGACCGCCGCGGGCCCCGGTGGCGTCCACGAGCTCAGTTTCTGGGCGGCGTCGGACAGGTCGGCGCCGCGCTTGAACAACTGTTGCTCGGTGGTCACCACCGCGTGCACCGGGGCGCCGGCCGGGTTGGCGGCGTTCACCAACGCGTCCAGCGCGGTGACCGCATTGGTGTCGGCGAGCTTGGGTGCTCCGGCCAGCAACGTGTGCACCGCACCCACCCCGGCGGTGGCCGGGGCGCCTTCGGGAGCCGACGCGGCGGCCACCGCCTCGGCGGCCAGATAGGTGGCATCGGCGTTACCGGTCAGCGGTAGCGCCAGCTTGAGTGAACCCCAACCCGACAGGCTGGAGTCCAGCGCGGCCGGGTTGCCCTGCAACGCCGGCAACGTCGACCAGTTCTGCTGCGACAAGGCGGGTTTCAGCTCGGGGCGGATGGCCAGCAGAACCGGGGAAGTGACCAGCGGCCGGCTGTTGCTCACCGTCTTGGCGCCGGCGGCGCTTTCCAGCCGGGCCTGGGACACCGTGCTGGCCGGGATCCACAGCGCCGGCCGGTCACCGAGGTCGGCGGGCCACTGCCCGACGAAACCGTTGACGACGGCATCGGAATCGGCCGGCCGCACCGCCACCTTCACGCACTTGTCGCCCACCGGGGCGGCGTTCTTGGTGTACGTCTCGGCAAGGGTGCGGACCTGATCGGCGATCGTCGGGTCGGCCAGCACCGAGACGGTGACCTCACCCTCGACACACCTGGCCGCCGCCTCCTGGCTACGACTGGACAGCGCATCGCCGAAGAATCGCCACAGGATGAACGCGCCGACCACCACCACGACGGTGACCAGTGCGGCGATGACCGCCGGGCTGACCTTGCGCCGCCCGGGGGTGATGGCCCGGTGGCTTCCGGTCCACTCGCCGGAGTCCCAAGTGCGCTGGGATCCCGTCGTCGTCAGCGCCCGGGTGGGCGGCTCGTCGTCGGAGAAACGGCCGTCGTCACCGGCGAAGAACCCGCCGTTGTCGCCGGCCGGATCCTCGGGTGGCGAACCCTGGCCGAAGCCGGGGTCCCCGAAGTCGTCGGCGGGATCGTCCGGTCCGGGAATGCTGTGCCTGCCCATTCCTCACCTTCGTGCTCGTCGTCGAATGGTCTTCGGGCCCAGCCGCTATCGAGTCACCTGGTGGCGGCGCGGGCTTTGAACTCCCGACGGCGCCGGTGCAGGATCGGTTCGGTGTAGCCGTTGGGCTGTTGCGCACCGGACAGCACCAGTTCCTGCGCGGCCTGGAAGGCAATACTGGCATCCGGGTCCGGGGCCATCGGCAGGTAGTCGGGATCGCCCGCGTTCTGCCCGTCGACCACGGCCGCCATCCGGCGCAGGCTGGCCTTCACGTCATCTTCGGTGATGACACCGTGGCGCAGCCAGTTGGCCAGCAGCTGGCTGGAGATGCGCAGGGTGGCGCGGTCTTCCATCAGCGCGACATCGTGGATGTCGGGCACTTTCGAGCAGCCGACACCGGCGTCGATCCAGCGGACCACGTAGCCGAGGATGGACTGGCAGTTGTTGTCCACCTCCTCGCGGATCTCCTCCGGCGCCCAGGCCAGCTCACCGGACAGCGGGATGGTGAGCAGTTCGTCGATGCCGGCACGGGTCTTGCCCTGCAGTTCGGCCTGCACCGCGTACACATCGACCTCGTGGTAGTGCATGGCGTGCAGGGTGGCCGCCGTCGGGGACGGCACCCACGCGGTGGTGGCGCCGGCCCTGGGCTGGCCGATCTTCTGCTCGACCATCTCGGCCATCAGATCGGTCATCGCCCACATGCCCTTACCGATCTGGGCGCGGCCGGACAGACCGGTGGCCAGACCGACATCGACGTTGGCGTCCTCGTAGGCCTTGATCCACGGCTGGGACTTCATGGCGCCCTTGCGGATCATCGGGCCGGCCTCCATCGAGGTGTGGATCTCGTCGCCGGTGCGGTCCAGGAAGCCGGTGTTGATGAACACCACCCGATTGGCGGCGGCCTGGATGCACGCCTTCAGGTTCAGCGTGGTGCGCCGCTCCTCGTCCATGATGCCGACCTTGAGGGTGGCCTGCGGCAGGCCCAGCACATCCTCGACGCGGCTGAACAGTTCGCAGGTGAACGCGACCTCGTCGGGACCGTGCATCTTGGGCTTCACGATGTACACCGAACCGGTGCGGCTGTTCTTGTGGGGACCGTTGGCGCCGTCGTTCTCCGAGCCGTCCTTCAGCCCGTGGATGGCGATCAGGCCGGTGAACAGCGCGTCCTGGATGCCCTCCGGAACCTCCGTGCCTTCGTCGCCCACGGTGATGGCGTCGTTGGTCATCAGGTGTCCGACGTTGCGGACGAACAGCAGGCTGCGACCCGGCAGGGTCAACTCGCCGGCACCGTCGGGGGTGGTGAAGGTCCGGTCGGGGTTGAGCACGCGGGTGAAGGACTTGCCGCCCTTGCTGACCTCCTCGGCCAGGTCACCGCGGTTCAGGCCGAGCCAGTTGCGGTACCCGAGCACCTTGTCCTCGGCGTCGACGGCGGCCACCGAGTCCTCGAAGTCCATGATCGTGGTGATCGCCGACTCCAGCACGACGTCCTTGATGCCGGCCTTGTCCGTCGAGCCGACGGGCGACTTCGGGTCGACCAGGATCTCGATGTGCAGGCCATGGTTGACCAGCAGCACCGACCACGCCGGGGAGCCGAGTTCGCCGGTGTACCCGACGAACTGATCGGGGTCGGCGAGCGTCGGGGACAACACGCCGTCGGTGATCTTCACTTCGGCGATGTCGGCCCAGGAACCTTCGGCCAGCGGGACGGCCTGGTCCAGGAAGTTGCGGGCGTACGCGATGACCTTGTCGCCGCGCACCCGGTTGTACGACGAGCCCTTCTCGGCGCCGCCCTCTTCGCTGATCACGTTGGTGCCGTAGAGCGCGTCGTACAGCGAGCCCCACCGGGCATTGGCGGCGTTCAGCGCGAACCGGGCGTTGAGGATCGGCACCACCAACTGCGGGCCTGCCGTGCTGGTGATCTCGGTGTCGACACCGGAGGTGGTGATGGTGAAGTCCGCGGGTTCGGGCTGCAGGTAGCCGATCTCGGCGAGGAAGGCCTTGTAGCCGGCGGCGTCGAACTCGCCGATCACCCGGGCGCGATGCCATTTGTCGATCTGCGCCTGCAGATCGTCACGGCGGGCCAGCAGGTCCTCGTTCTTCGGTGCCAGGTCGGTGACTACCTTGTCCACACCCGCCCAGAAGCTGTCGGGGTCCACACCGGTACCCGGCAGCGCCTCATCGGTGATGAAGTCGTACAGCACCTTGGCGACCCGAAGATTGCCGACGGTCACGCGCTCGGTCATATTTCCTCCCATTAAGCGTCGAGCAAGTTTACCCGCGAGTAACCGCGGTCAGATACGCAGCACCTGCGTCGTGGGACCCGCCACATCGGTGCCGTCATTGTGGCGCGCCCGGTAGCGCTACCACTGGAACTTGAGGTGTTCCCAACCGTCCGGCCAGCCAGGGCAGCGCATCGGCGAACACCCGGGCGGCGGTGGTGAAGCTGTGGTCGCCGTTGTCCGGCACCACCGCGCACTCGATGCCGTAGCCGCTGGCCATCGAACACAGGTGCTGTGCGACCGCACCGTGCTCGGTGGCGATGGCGTCCGGGTCCACCGGCGCGACCGGGGTGTCCGTCGCCGCCGCGCGACGGTGCGTCGGCTGGCCCGGCCCGGAGACCGCGAACCAGGCCGCGACGCCGTCGTATGGGCCGTGCCGGGCCATCACGGTCTGCGGGTCGAAGGACAGGTAGGCGTCCAGGTCGCCGCCGAACAGCCGCGCCACTGTCTGCTTCTTGGAGCCGGCGTTGGGGCCGATCTGGCCGTCGATGTCGAGGAATGCGCTGAACTTGTCCGGGTGCATCAGCGTGGTGGTCAGCGCGCAGGTGCCCCCCGCCGACCAGCCGGCGATGCCCCAGTTCGCGGCCTGCGCGCTGGCGCCGAACCGGGAGATGACGAACGGCAGCACGTCCTTGGTCAGGTGGTCGGCGGCGTTACCGCGTGGGCCGTTCACGCATTCGGTGTCGTTGGTGAAATCACCACTGGTGTCGATGAACACCAGAATGGGCGCGTTGCCGGCGTGCGCCGCGGCGAAGGCGTCGGCGGTGGCCCTGGCGTCGCCCGTGCTGGGCCAATCGCGTGGCGTGCCGAACTCGCCGCCGGCCATCACCACCGCGGGCAGCGCCGGGGGAGGGTCGCTGGCGAACCAGGCCGGCGGCAGGTACACCAGCTCGTCGCGGTGCCGGAAGCCGGAGGCGTCCGGGCCGTCGCTGGGGATGGCGACCGACACCATGACCCCGTGCGCGGGCCGCTCGCCGCGGCTGCGCATTTCGCGCACCGTCGCCTCGTCGACCTCGTGGGGCAGCTGGGCGCCGGTGACCCGATCCGAGACCGCGCCCACCGTGGGCAGGTAACCCGTCCAGGTGTTGACGGTCACGGCCACACAGAGCGCGCACAGCGGTATGGCGGCCACGGCGGCGCCGCGCCGGACCCAGCCCACACTGCGCCAGCGCGCGACGGTCAGGACCACCGCCAGGCCGGTGGCGGCGATCCACAGCCACAACAGAGGACCGGCCGGTTCGTCGGCCAGGGCGTGCGAGTCGACGAACCAGTACGCGGCGCCGGCCAGGGCCGCGCCGACGGCGATTCCCAATGGGATCCAGCGCAACCAGAACCGGCTCGAGGTGCGCCACAGCACGACGACGAGGACCGCCACCGTGATCGCCTGGATGACGATCGGCAGCCATCCATGCGTCAGCGACAGGCCGGTCACGTCTCAAACATAGCCTGGGACATCGGCGCACCTCCGGCGCCGGCGCGGCCGACGTGTCGCCGCACAAATGTGCTGGATCGGTGGCTACCGCGGGCAATCATTCTGGGCGGCAATCGAATTGAACCGGTCGGTGATCCAGCCCAGCGCCCTGGCCGGATCGCCGTCGGCGACTGTGCCGAAGGACACAACGTCACCCATGCCACATGCGCGGCTCAGGGCGCGGTCGGTCCACGCCTGGGGGATCAGCCCGCCGGGCCGGTCGGCGGTCACCAGCATCGGCGCGGCGGTGGGCCCCTGCGGCAGTGACGTCTTCAACAGGTAGCCGCGCAGCGCGTCGGTCGCATCGGAACTCGAGGGGGTCAGGTCGGCCGGGGTCATCTCGGCCATCACCTTGGTGCGCTCTGGCGACGTCCCGCCGATACAGCCACTGAGCGCGTCCCAGTTGGCCTTCACCACACCGTGCCGGTAATCGTCGATCCTGAAATCGGTGTACTCGTTGGCCAGTGCGGACAGGTACTGGTGCAGGATCAGCATCTGCTCGTTGTTCAGGGTGCCGGTGGCCGCCGCGTCGGCCAGGCCGTCCAGGGCGGCGGTGGGTGCCGCGGCCACCACTCCCACCAGCTGTGCCGCGCCGCCGTAGTCGGTCGCGAGTTCGTTGGCCGCCCAGACCGCCTGGCCGCCTTGTCCGGTTCCGTAGCCGGCCCAGCGACCCGAGGTGCCCGGCACCAGTTTGGCGGTGGCGCGCACCGCATCCAGCACGTTGTAGCCGGCGGTGGTGGAATCCAGGAACGGATGCGGATCCTCGTCGAGGCCCAGTCCCTGGTAGTCGGGCACCGCGACGACATAGCCGGCCTGCAGGAAGGTCTCGGCCGTCAACGTCAGGCCGCGAAGGGTCGGGGAAAGTGAAGGCGCACAGCCGGATTCGCTGCCGGTATTGGGATGGGCCAGCACCACCAGCTGCCATCCGCCGGGCGGCGGCGCGCCTTTGGGTACCAGCACGGTGCCGGTCGCCTTCACCTGGGTGTCACTGATGCCCGACGTCGACAGGTAGACGATGCGGGCGGCCACCGAGGTCTTGTCCGCCACCTCGTGGTCGAGGTTGGGCAGCGAGTTGGCCGACACCAGCGTGCCCGGGCCGCTACCGCTGAAATCCCCTGGCAGCGCCGGACCGAAGGTCGGCGTCGGCTTGGCCGCCGGGGGAGCACCACAGCCACCGAGCAGGCCGCTCACCGAGGCCAGCGCCGCCAGCGCCGCCAGTGCTCGTCTCACCGGGCCGCCCCGGCGATCAGGTCCACACAGTGGTCGCGCACGGCGCCGCGCAGTTCGGCGGCCCGGCGGGCCACCTCCTGCTGGTGTCGGACGTAATCGGTGCGCCCGGCCGCGGTCTCGATCTCGATCGGTGCGATGCCGTACGCGCGCAGGTCGTATGGGCTGGCCCGCATGTCCAGCAGGCGCGCTGTGTGGGCCAGCTCCAGGCAGTCCATCAGCAGTTCGGAGGGCACCAGTGGGCCGAGCTTGTAGCACCACTTGTACAGATCCATGTTGGCGTGCACGCAGCCCGGTTGCTCGTGACGCAGCTGGTCTTCGCGGCTCAACGGCTCATGGTTGCGTCCGACGGCGTCCGGCGTGAAGAAGCGATAGGCATCGAAATGGCTGCACCGCAACGGCATCGATTCGAGCACGGCGTCGGTGCCGGCCGGGCCGAGGCGCAGTGGGACGCCGTCGTGACGAATCTCGCGGGTGCGGTACGCCATCGCCCATTCGTGCATGCCGAAGCAGTTGAGCCGGGCCGGCCGGCTCGCGGTGGCGGTCAGCAGGTCGGCGACGAAGGTGACGGTGGCCAGCCGGGCGGCCAGGAACTCCGGACTCACCGTGACCGCCGAATCGCAGCGCCGGTAGCCGGTGCGGCCCAAGAACTTCTCGGCGGCTGCGCCGTCGAGCGCCGTCCCGAAACCGGGGTGCCACACCGCCAGCTGGCGCGGCCGGAAGCTGTAATAGGTGAACAGGAAATCCCACACCGGGTGCTTGGCGCCGGCCCGGGCCCGGGTGCGGTGCGGGGTGAGCACCCGCTCGGCCCGTTCGGTGTGCCGGCGTTCCCGGTCGGTCCACTGCGCTTCGCCGAGCAGGGTGCGGGTGGCGGTGTCAGACACGGTGGGTTCCGTCGCGCACGGTACCCACCAGGTCCTCGACCAGATCTTCCAGCGCCACCATCGCGGTGATCCGGTCCTCGGTGGTGACCGCGGCCAGGTGACTCTTGTTGCGGCGCATCCGGGACAGCGCCTCGGGCACCGACAGCGAGGCGGGCACCTTGATCAGCGGGCGCACCATCGTCGCGTCGAGCACCGCGTCCGGATCGTCGACCAGGCCCAGCACGTCCTTGATGTGCAGATAACCGAGCACCGTCCCGCCGTGGTCGGTCACCGGGAAGCGGGAGTAGCCGGTCTCGGCGAGTGCGCTCTGCACGGCGCCGACGGTGGGCCCGGCGCCCGGAGCGGCCACCGGTATCGCGCGGATCTCGCGGAGCGGGATGGCCACGTCGACGACGTAGCGATCGCGGATCTGCAGGGCCCGGGTCAGCCGGGTGTGCTCCTCGTGGTCGAGCAGACCCTCCGAGCGGGATTCGGCGATCATCTCCGACAGTTCGACGGTCGACACCGCGACGTCGAGTTCGTCCCTGGGTTCCACCCCCACCAGGCGCAGCGTGCTGTTGGCCGCCCAGTTGTAGAACGCGATGAACGGTTTGGCCAGCCTGATGTAGGCCAGGTACGGCGGGACCAGCAGCATCGCGGCGGTCTCCGGTCCGGCGATGGCGATGTTCTTCGGCACCATCTCACCGAGCAGCACGTGCAGGGTCACCACCACTGCCAGCGCCACCACGAACGAGACGCTGTGCAGCACTGCCTCGTCGATGCCCAGCAGCGCGAACGGTTTCTCCAGCAGATGCGCGACGGCCGGTTCACCGACACGGCCCAGCAGGATCGAGCAGATGGTGATGCCCAGCTGTGCACCGGCCAGCATCAGCGACAGGTTCTCCGCGGCGTGCATCACCGTGACGGCGCGTTTCTTGCCCTGCTCGGCGAGCGCCTCGAGGCGGTCGCGGCGGGCCGAGATGAGCGCGAACTCGGCACCGACGAAGAACGCGTTGGTGCCCAGCAACAGCACGGTGAGCACGACGGCCAGCAGATCACTCATGCTGGGACCCCGCGTCCTGGTTGTCGTGCCGGTGGCCGATTTCGGTCAGTTCCAGCAGGTCGATGCGCCGGCCGTCCATTCGCAGCACGGTGGCCTGCCAGCGCACCGGGTCGTCCACGCTGTCGGGATCGAAGGCGCGCAACTCCACCGTCTCGCCGACGTCGGGGATGTGGCCCAGCTCTTGCAGCACCAGCCCGCCGATGGTCTCGTAGTCGCCCTGTGGGGCGCGGAACGGTGTCTCGGAGTCGACCTCGTCGATGCGCAGCAGCCCGGACACCTGCCAACCGGTGCGCACGTGCACCACGTCGGGGGTGGCGTCGTCGTGTTCGTCGCGGACGTCGCCGACGATCTCCTCGATCAGGTCCTCCACCGTGACCATGCCTGCGGTGCCGCCGTATTCGTCCACCACCATCGCGGTCTGCAGGCCGTTGGCCCGGATCTGGGTCATCACCGCGTCGCCATCGAGGGTGGATGGCAC
This sequence comes from Mycobacterium sp. BMJ-28, assembly GCF_054404835.1. Classification (NCBI taxonomy): domain Bacteria; kingdom Bacillati; phylum Actinomycetota; class Actinomycetes; order Mycobacteriales; family Mycobacteriaceae; genus Mycobacterium; species Mycobacterium sp. BMJ-28. The sequence continues at coordinate 2,863,092 of NZ_CM136783.1, forward strand.
CGTCGGCACGGGAAGAGCCAGCGCGGCCAGCCGGGTGCCGGCCCGCTCGCCGGGCAGCACTTCGAAGACCTGCTTCACGTGCACCATGCCGATGGTCTGGTCCAGGTCGCCTTCGACGATCGGGAAGCGGGAGTGCCCGGTGCGGATCGCGGCCTCGACGAGGTCGGCCACGGTGTCGTCGGCCTCCAGCGTCTCGATCAGCTGGCGCGGGGTCATCAGCTCCTCGGCCGAGCGCTCACCGAACTGCAGCGACCGGTCGACCAGCAACGCGGTGTCCGGGTCCAGCGATCCGCTGCGCGCGGAATTACGCACCAGGGACACCAGTTCCTGCGGTGAGCGCGCGGAACGCAGTTCCTCGGCGGGTTCGATGCCGAGCCTGCGCAGGATCCAGTTGGCGCTGCCGTTGGTCGCGTTGATCACCGGCGTCAGCAGCCTGGAGAAGTACCACTGCGGGGCGGCGGCGAAGCGTGCGGTCGGCAGGGCCTTGGCGACGGCGAGGTTCTTGGGCACCAATTCACCGAAGATCATCGACACCGAGGTGGCGATCAGCAGCGCCAGCACCAGGGCGATGCCGTCGACCATGTCGGCGGGGATGCGGATCGCCGCCAGCGGGGCGTGCAACAGCCGGGCGACCACCGGTTCGGCCAGGTAGCCGGTGGCCAGGGTGGTGATCGAGATTCCGAGCTGGGCGCCGGACAGCTGGAACGACAGGCTGCGGTGCGCCTTACGGATGAACTCGTCGCGCCGGCCGCCGGTGCGGGCGTTGGCCTCGACGGTGCTGCGTTCCAGCGCGGTGAGGGAGAATTCGGCCGCCACGAACAGCGCGGTACCTGCGGTCAGCGCGATGAACGCCAGCAGGGAGAGAAGGGTCATGGTGAGGCTCATCGTGACCTCACCGCACCGATGCCGGGCCGCCAGCCCGGCCGGCTAGTGGAAGGCTCGGGATCGCCGGCGTCCGGGGCAGGTGCCTGAGGCCCGAAGCCCGATTCTGAGCCGTGGGCTTCCACGGGTGCCTGTGGCACGGGTTCCCTTTCGCCAGGTCGGCGCCGCACTGTGGATGGCGCCGGGAAGCCTCAATGGTAGCTTGCCGCACCGGATGCGAAGGTTCACCAACCGCTGGGCAGCGGATGTCCTTCGGCGAACCCGGCCGCCGACTGCACGCCGAGAATCACCTTGTCGTGCAGTTCGGGCAGCGTGGTCGCGCCGACGTAGGTGCAGGTGCTGCGCACACCGGAGGTGATGTGGTCGAGCAGGTCCTCGACGCCACCGCGGGTGGGGTCCAGGGCCATCCGCGAGGACGAGATGCCCTCCTCGAACAGCGCTTTGCGGGCCCGGTCGAACGCGCCGTCACCGGCGGTGCGGGCGGCGACCGCGCGCTTGGAGGCCATCCCGTAGCTCTCCTTGTACAGCAGCCCGTCGCGGTCGCGCAGCAGGTCACCCGGGGATTCGTAGGTGCCGGCGAACCACGAGCCGATCATCACGTTGGACGCGCCGGCGGCCAGTGCCAGTGCCACGTCCCGGGGGTGCCGCACCCCACCGTCGGCCCACACGTGGGCGCCGAGTTCCTTTGCCGCCGCGGCGCATTCGACGACGGCCGAGAACTGCGGGCGCCCGACGCCGGTCATCATCCGGGTGGTGCACATGGCGCCCGGTCCGACACCGACCTTGACGATGGTGGCGCCGGCGTTGATCAGGTCGCGGGTCCCCGCGGCCGACACCACATTGCCCGCCGCGATCGGCAGGCCGAGGTCGAGGGCGGCCACCGTGGCGATGGCGTCGAGCATCTTGGCCTGGTGGCCGTGCGCGGTGTCGATGACGAGCAGGTCGGCGCCGGCCCCTGCCAGCCCGCGCGCCTTGGCGGCGACATCACCGTTGATCCCGACGGCGGCGGCGATGCGCAACCGTCCGTCGGCGTCGACGGCCGGGGTGTAGATACCGGCCCGGATGCTGCCGGTGCGGGTGAGCACGCCGGCCAGTTCGCCGTCGGTTCCGGTGAGCACCGCGACACCGACGGGGGCGTGCTCGAGCAGGTCGAACACCTTGCGCGGATCCGTGCCGGCCGGGGCGGTGACGAAATCGGTCAGCGCCACATCACGCACCCGGGCGAACCGGTCGACGCCGGCGCAGGCGGCCTCGGTGATGATGCCGACCGGGCGGTTCCGGTCGACGACGACCGCGGCACCGTGGGCCCGCTTGTGGATCAGTGCCAGCGCATCCGACACCGCGCTGTCGGGGGACAGCGTGACCGGGGTGTCGGCCACCAGGTCGCGGCTCTTGACGAAGTCGACGGTCTCGGCGACCGCGGACAGCGGCAGGTCCTGCGGCAGCACCACGATGCCGCCGCGGCGGGCCACCGTCTCGGCCATCCGGCGGCCGGCCACCGCGGTCATGTTGGCCACCACCACCGGGATGGTGGTGCCGGATCCGTCCACCGTGGACAAGTCCACGTCGAAACGCGATGCGACCTGCGACCGGCCGGGCACCACGAAGACGTCGTTATAGGTCAAGTCGTACGGCGGCGTGTGCCCGTCAAGAAACCTCACCCGGTCAGTCTAGGTTCACCGCCCGGTCAGGCCTGGACCTCGCTGCGGTCGCCGCTCCACAGGGTGTGGAACTTCTGGCCCTCCGGTCCGTCGGTGCGGCCGTAGGTGTGCGCGCCGAAGAAGTCCCGCAGCCCCTGGGTGAGGGCGGCGGGCAGCCGCTCGGTGCGCAGGGCGTCGTAGTAGGACAGGGCGGAGGCGAAGCCGGGGACCGGGATGCCCAGTTCGGTGGCCGTCACGACGACGCGGCGCCAGCTGTCGATCCCGGCCTCGACCGCACTGCGGAAGTACGGCGCGGCGATCAGGGTGGCCAGCTGCGGGTCCTCGTCGTAGGCCTCTTTGATCCGGTTGAGGAACTTGGCCCGGATGATGCAGCCGCCGCGCCAGATCGTCGCCATGTCGCCGAGCGTGATACCCCAGCCGTATTCGGCGCTACCGGCCTGAATCTGGTTGAACCCCTGGGCGTACGCGATGATCTTGGAGGCGTACAGCGCCTTGCTGACGTCGTCGATGAACTGCTTGGCGTCGGTGGGCTTGGCGCCCAGCTCGCCGGAGGCCAGGCCCGTGGTGGCCTTGCGCTGGGCCACCGAGCCGGACAGCGCCCTGGCGAACACGGCCTCGGCGATGCCGGTCACCGGCACTCCGAGATCCAGCGCGGACTTCACCGTCCAACGACCGGTGCCCTTCTGCTCGGCCTCGTCGACGATGACATCGACCAGCGGCTTGCCGGTCTTGGCGTCGACCTGCTTGAGCACCTCGGCGGTGATCTCGATCAGGTAGCTGTCCAGATCGCCGGAGTTCCACTCACTGAACACATCGGCGATCTGGCCGGCGGCCAGGCCCAGGCCGTCGCGCAGCAGCTGGTAGGCCTCGCCGATGAGCTGCATATCGGAGTACTCGATACCGTTGTGCACCATCTTGACGAAGTGCCCGGCGCCGTCGGGACCGATGTGGGTGCAGCACGGCACGCCGTCGACGTGGGCCGAGATCTCCTCCAGCAGCGGGCCGAGCGACTTGTAGGACTCGGCAGGCCCGCCGGGCATGATGGACGGGCCGTTGAGCGCGCCTTCCTCGCCGCCGGAGATGCCTGCGCCGACGAAGTGCAGCCCGCGCTCGCGGATCGCCTTCTCCCGGCGGATGGTGTCGGTGTAGAGCGCGTTGCCGCCGTCGATGATGATGTCGCCGGGCTCCATGGCGTCGGCCAGTTCGTTGATCACGGCGTCGGTCGGGTCACCTGCCTTGACCATGATGATCACCCGGCGCGGCTTCTCCAGGGCGGCAAGGAATTCGGCGATCGTCTCGCTGCGCACGAAATTGCCCTCGGAACCGTGCTCGGCCAGCAGGGCGTCGGTCTTGGCGATCGAGCGGTTGTGCAATGCCACGGTATAGCCGTGGTGGGCGAAGTTACGGGCGAGATTGGAGCCCATCACGGCCAGGCCGGTGACTCCAATTTGGGCGATGCCGGTTTCGGTCATGCAGACGCCTTTCGTTGTTTTGTTGTCGGTCGCGCTTCGTACAACGCTGTGGCAGCGCTTGTTTCATGCCCTAGTCGGCGAACAGCCGGTGCAGCTCGGTGAGCCACGGAATGGCGAGCGCGAGCGTGGGCAGGACCAGGATGGCCGCGGCCGTCAGGTAGGCGGCCACCGCCAGCACCAGACTATTGCCCTGCCCGCCGAGGCGCCGCACACGCAGCACGGTGGTCGGGCCACCCGCGGCCAGGGCGCCCGACGGGGTGCGGCCGGCCGCGCACGCCACCAGGGCGCGGGCCAGCGGCGTCGGGCCGGTGACCCGGACGGCGGCGTCGTCGGCGAGCAGTTCGATCAGCAGCCGCACCGCGTCGAGGGCGTTGGCGCTGCGGACGAACCGCGGGAAGGCCGCGTGCACCGCGGTGAACATCTCCAGCACCAGGTCGTGCCGGGCCCGCAGGTGGGCGCGTTCATGGCTGAGGATGGCGTCGATCTCGGCTTCCGACAGCGTGGTCAGGGTGCCTTCGCTGACCACGACCCGACTGCGCACTCCGGGCAGGCAGTAGGCCATCGGCTGGGCGATGCCCAGCACGCGCAGGCCGCTGGGCCGCCGGGCCGGCGTGGGTACCGAGTCGCGGGACAACCCCACCAGGTCGACGACCATGCGGTGGTGCGCGCGGCGGCGGCGGGTTGCGACGGCGACGGCCAGCACGGCGACGACGAGCCGGCCGCCGATCATCACCGTGATGGCGAAGACGGCGACGTAGAGCAGCCACAGCGGCCAGCCCAATGCGACGATCTCGCTGGTCAGCGTGGCGGTGGGCTTACCGTCCGGGCCCGGTACCAGTAGCCGGCTGGCGATCGAGATACCGGCCGAGAATGCCGAGAGCACGGCGGCCAGGGCGATGGCCTGCCACAGCACGATGGCGGCGCGGGGAGCGCGCTGCGGCCAGGACGCACGCGCGAGCAGCGCCGGCACGGGGCCGACGAGCAACAACGCGACGATGGAGAAGGCCAGCGCGGACACGCCGCTAGTGTCTCTCAGCCGGTGACCGAATTACCAGCGGGTGGCGCGATCTGGTGTTTGGCCTCCAGCTCGGCCAGGGCGCGGCGCAGGGCCGCGGCCTCACCGGCGCCGACCCGTTCGACGAAGTGCACCAGGGCGGCCTCCCGGCTGCCCGAGTCGGTGACCTGGTCCAGGGCGTCGACCATGAGGCCTGCGACCAGCTCGTCGCGGCCGTGGGTGGGGGCGTAGCGGTGCGCCCGGTCATCCCGGTGCTGGACCACCAAATTTTTCTTCGCCAGCCGTTGCAGCACCGTCATGATCGTCGTGTAAGCCAGATCCCGGCGTGCCGCCAGTGCCTCGTGTACCTGCCGCACCGTCTGCGGCTCACGCGAGGTCCAGAGGTGATCCATCACCTCACGTTCGAGTTCCCCGAGCCGCGTCAACTTGGCCATATTCCGTTCACACTCCTGAGCGATCAAGCAAGCGTACTACGCGGTTACTACCGAGCGTCGTATCCAATTTCCGTCCCTCCTCCAACGTGTCGGCAGGCGCGGTTCGTTCCCGGTCACGCCGCCTTTGCGCGGTTCCTGTGAGTCGAGTCACAGGGTTTGTGCTCAAGTTCGGTGTGGCTATAGTAAGGCTAACCTAACTGAACGAGGAGGTGCGGATGACGGTCATGGTCGACGACCCGCTGATTGCCCGGATGTCGATTCGGCGGGCCCTGCCGCTGCACGAGTCGAGCCGGCGGCTTCGCGAGTTGTATCCGGAATGCCCACGCGTGTACGGCGTCGCGGTGATGGCCGACCTGTCGCGCAGGCGCTGGTGGCCGCTCGCCGAAGTGCTCACCACCGACCGTCTGCAGAACATGTTCGATCTTGCGGTGGCCGAGACCGACAGCCGGGCGGCGGTGGCCGCACAGCTGGCCGCCACGCTCGCCCATGTCGTGGTCGGCCGGGTGGTCCCGCTGATCGTGCTGGAGGGCCGCGCCTGGGATACCGGGCTGGAGAACCTCTGGGTGCACGTCGATTCCGAGGGGGCCATCGACTGGGTGGGGGTGGTGGATCCCACCCTGCGCGCCCTGCCCGATGATCCGCATCTGGCCGCCCGTGCCAGCGTCGGCACGGTGCGCACCACTCGGGACGGCATCGTCGCGCTGCCCAGTGAGGCGGCCCTGACGACATGGGTGGCCCATCGCAGCCACCGCGCACTGGCGCCGCTGTTCGCCAAGCTCGTCGAGGTGACCGGTGGCGCGATGTCGGTCGCCGCGATGTGGAACGTGGTGGGTACCGCGGTGGTCAGTGCGGCCACGCAGGTGCCGATGCTGGCGGGCTCCAGTGAGCTGACCAGCATGCGGCGCGGCCAGGCCATCCTGGATGCGCTGGTCGGCTTCGGCCTGCCGGTCCGCGGGACGAACCGGGTCGCACCGGGGAAAGCCTTGCTAAATTAGGCAAGCCTTGCCTATCATCATCATGCGAGGCTAACGGACCGAGCCGGAGTCCTGAGGGCTGCAGAGACCCCCGGTCCACTCGAAGGATGGGCCCCGCGCACCTGGTGCGCGGGGCCCATCCGCATCTCGGGGTGATCGCGCGTGTAAACAGACTGCTGTGACCGCACCTGGACTTGACACCCTCGGCAAGGGCTTCGACAGCGAAATCGGACTGCAGTACCTGGAGGTGACGCCCGACGGCGGCCGCGCCCAGCTGACGATCACCGACAAGGTGCTGCAGCCATGGGGCATCGTGCACGGCGGCGTGTACTGCTCGATCGTGGAGAGCTTGGCCAGTGTGTCCGGCCACGTGTGGCTCAGCGAGCACGGTGGCGGCACCGTGGTCGGGGTCAACAACAACACCGACTTCCTGCGCGCCATCAAGACCGGCACGGTGACGGCGACCTCCGAGCCGATCCACCGCGGGCGTCGCCAGCAGTTGTGGCTGATCACCATCACCGACGAGGACGGCCGGGTGGTCGCCCGTGGACAGGTTCGGCTGCAGAACGTCGAGGGCTGAGCGCGGGACGCGCCGGCGCCGGGCGACCGGCGAGCGCTGCTGAAAGCCGCGCGCCGTGGCAATATCGCGCACTATGCGTTTAACGCCGCATGAACAAGAGCGGTTACTCATCTCCTACGCCGCTGATCTGGCGCGCCGCCGGCAGGCCCGCGGGCTGAAGCTCAACCATCCCGAGGCCGTCGCACTCATCACCGACCACATCCTGGAGGGCGCCCGCGACGGGCGCTCGGTGGCCGAGCTGATGGTCAGCGGCCGCGATGTGCTCGACCGCGACCAGGTGATGGACGGCGTGCCGGACATGCTGCCCGACGTGCAGGTGGAGGCGACCTTCCCGGACGGCACCAAGCTGGTCACCGTCCACCACCCGATCCCGTGAGGCGGCGGTCATGATTCCCGGTGAGATCATCTACGGCGACGGCGATATCGCGCTCAACGACGGGGCGATCCGGCTGACCCTGGACGTCGTCAACACCGGCGACCGCCCGGTGCAGGTGGGCAGCCATGTGCACCTGCCGCAGGCCAATGCCGCACTGGACTTCGACCGTGCCGCCGCCCACGGGCACCGCCTCGACATTCCGGCAGGCACCGCGGTCCGATTCGAACCCGGAATCGCCCAACGGATTTCGCTGGTCCCGCTGACCGGCACCCGCGAGGTGCACGGGCTGTCGCTGAACCCGCCCGGCAGATTGGACCCGCAGTGAGCTCCCTTTCCCGCGACCGCTACGCCGCGTTGTTCGGTCCCACCACCGGGGACCGGATCCGGCTGGCCGACACCGATCTGTTCATCGAGATCACCGAGGACCGCAGCGGCGGGCCCGGCCTGGCCGGTGACGAGGCGGTCTTCGGCGGCGGCAAGGTGCTGCGCGAATCGATGGGGCAGTCGCGGGCCACCCGCGCCGACGGGGCACCGGACACCGTCATCACCGGTGCCGTCATCCTGGACTACTGGGGAATCATCAAAGCCGACATCGGCATTCGCGACGGTCGCATCGTCGCGATCGGTAAGGCCGGAAACCCCGACATCATGTCCGGCGTGCACCCTGGTCTGGTCGTCGGGCCGTCCACCGAGATCATCGCGGGCAACGGCAGAATCGTCACGGCAGGCGCGATCGACTGCCACGTCCACCTGATCTGCCCGCAGATCATGGAAGAAGCGCTCGGCGGCGGGATCACCACCATCATCGCCGGCGGCACCGGGCCGGCCGAAGGCAGCAAGGCCACCACGGTGACCCCCGGCTCCTGGCATTTGGCCCGGATGCTGGAGGCGCTGGACTCCTGGCCGCTGAACGTCGCACTGCTCGGCAAAGGCAACACCGTCAGCGCCGAGGCGATGTGGGAACAATTACGTGGCGGCGCAGCGGGATTCAAGCTGCATGAGGATTGGGGCACCACCCCCGCCGCCATCGACGCCTGCCTGACGGTGTCCGAGGCGGCCGGGGTGCAGGCCAACATCCACACCGACACCCTCAACGAGGCCGGCTTCGTCGAGGACACGTTGGCCGCCATCAAGGGCCGCGGCATCCACGCGTATCACACCGAGGGGGCCGGCGGCGGCCACGCGCCCGACATCATCACCGTCGCCTCGCACCCCAACGTGTTGCCGAGTTCGACCAACCCCACCCGCCCGCACACCGTCAACACCCTCGACGAGCATCTGGACATGCTGATGGTGTGCCACCATCTCAATCCCAGCATCCCCGAGGATCTGGCCTTCGCGGAGAGCAGGATTCGGCCCTCGACCATCGCCGCCGAGGACCTGCTGCACGATATCGGGGCGATCTCGATGATCGGCAGCGACGCCCAGGCGATGGGCCGGATCGGCGAGGTGGTGCTGCGCACCTGGCAGACCGCACATGTGATGAAGCGCAGGCGGGGTGCGTTGCCGGGTGACGGTGCGGCCGACAACAATCGCGCGCAGCGCTATGTCGCCAAGTACACGATCTGCCCGGCCGTCGCGCACGGTCTGGACGACGAGATCGGCTCCGTCGAGGTCGGCAAGCTGGCCGATCTGGTGCTGTGGGAGCCGGCGTTCTTCGGGGTACGGCCGCACGCCGTGGTCAAGGGGGGGATGATCGCGTGGGCGGCGATGGGCGACGCCAACGCGTCCATCCCGACCCCGCAACCGGTCCTGCCCCGCCCGATGTTCGGCGCCGCCCCGGTCGCGGCGGCCGCCACATCGGTGCATTTCGTCGCCCCCCAGGCGATCGAGGACGGCCTGGCCGACCGGCTGGACATCCGGCGAAAACTGGTCGCGGTGAAGAACGTTCGCAAGGTCGGCAAGGCCGATATGCCGCGCAATGACGCGCTGCCGCGGATCGAGGTCGACCCGGACACCTTCACGGTGCACATCGACGGTGAGGTGTGGGCCGAGCAACCCGCCGCCGAGTTGCCGATGGCCCAGCGCTACTTCCTGTTCTGATGAGTCTTGATCTCCCGTCGCTTCGCTCGCCCGGATTGGCAACCCTTCTGGCGCTGGCCGATTCGCGGCTGCCGACCGGCGGGCACGTGCATTCCGGCGGGATGGAGGAGGCGATCACCGCCGGGCTGGTCACCGACCTGGGGACGTTGCGGGCCTACCTGCGCCGGCGAATCCGCAGCCAGGGATTGGTGACCGCGTCGGTGGCCGCCGCCGTGCACACCGGCACCGTGGCGGTGGCCGCCGCCGATGCCGAGACCGACGCCCGCACCCCGGCGCCTGCCGCCCGGGCAGCGTCGCGCGCGCAGGGTCGCGGGTTGTTACGGCTGGCCAAAAGGGTATGGCCACAACAGGATTGGGATGCACTCGGCGCGAAGCCGCATCTGCCGGTGGTCGCCGGTGTGGTCGGAGTGGCCAGCGCCGTGGAGCCCTTGCACACCGCCCTGTCGATGGTCTACACCACGATGACCGGGTCGGCCACGGCTGCGCAGCGGCTGCTGGCGCTGGACCCGGCCGACGTCGCGGCGCTCACCTTCGAGCTGTCCCCGCTGTGCGAGCAGACTGCGGCGGCAGCGGTCCAGGAACTCGCCGACCTTTCCGACCCATTGCTCGACGTGCTGGCCCAGCAGCACGCCGCGCGTGACCGGCCGCTGTTCATGAGTTGAGAGGACTGACATGCCACCACATTTCATCGACGGAGAGCCACACACCCACACCGATCGCCCCAAGCGGCACCGCGGGCCGGGGGAGCCACTGCGCATCGGCGTCGGTGGACCGGTCGGCTCGGGCAAGACCGCGCTGGTGGCCGCGCTGTGCCGGCAGCTGCGGGACGAGATCTCGCTGGCGGTGCTGACCAACGACATCTACACCACCGAGGATGCCGACTTCCTGCGCCGCCACGCGGTGCTGCCCGACGAACGGATCGCGGCGGTGCAGACCGGCGGCTGTCCGCACACTGCCATCCGTGACGACATCACCGCCAACCTGGACGCCATCGACGACCTGATCGAGGCGAATCCAGGTCTGGATCTCATCCTCGTCGAATCCGGTGGTGACAACCTGACGGCCACCTTCTCGTCGGGCCTGATCGACGTGCAGATCTTCGTCGTGGATGTGGCCGGTGGCGACAAGGTGCCGCGCAAAGGCGGTCCGGGGGTGACGTTCTCGGATCTGTTGGTGATCAACAAGACCGACCTGGCACCGATGGTCGGCGCCGACCTCGCCGTGATGCGCCGCGACTCCGCCAAGGTGCGCGGTGATCGGCCCTTCGTGCTGATCTCGCTGACCGACGATCCCACCGCCGGCCCGGTGCTGCAGTGGGTGCGCGAGCAGCTGCGGGTGCCGGTCGGCTGACCGATGCGTTCGGACGTACTCCTGGTGGCCATGCCCGGCCGCGGCCCGCACATCGAGTGCAGTGGGGGACTGGCCGCCCGCCGCACGGCCGCGGACACGGTGCACCTGGTGTCGGCGGCGGCGACACCGCTGGGTGGCGACACCATCAGGGTGCGCGTCGTGGTCGAACCCGGCGCCCGACTCAGGGTGCGCAGTGCCGCGGCCACCATGGCCATGCCGGGCACGGTCACCATGGAGTCGCAGGCCGGTTGGGAGCTCGAGGTGGCGGGTCTGCTCGATCTGGACCCGCAACCGACCATCGTCGCCGGCCAGGCGAGGCACGTCAACACCACCCGGCTGAGGTTGTCCGGCCACGGCCGGGCGCGGCTACGGGAGCGCGTTCAGATCGGCAGATCCGATGAGCGGCAAGGATTTTGGTCGGGCTCCCTGCACGCCGACGTCGACGGGGCACCGCTGCTGCGACATCGCGTCGAGCTGGGCGCCGGCTCGGTGACCGACGACGAACTCGGTACACCGTTGGCCTGCATCAGCGAATTGCGCTATCCCGAAGTGGCATTCGACGCCGCGGGCACGCTGCTGGAACTGGCCTCGGGTGGCTGCCTGGCCACCTGGCAGGGCGAGCGGCTGTAAGTTCTAGCTCGCCCGTTCCTGTTCGACCGACGCCGCAATCTCCTGGAGTTCCTCGATCCTGGTGCGTGCGTAGGCCTGCTGCTCGGTGATGGTCAGCTGACCACGCTGACGGCTCAGGAAGGTGACCGTCCACGACAGGATCGTGGCGATCTTGGTCTTGAAGCCGACCAGGTAGATCAGGTGCAGTCCCAGCCAGGCCAGCCAGGCGATGAAGCCGCTGAACTCGAGCTTGCCGACCTTGGCCACCGCGTTCCACTTCGAAACTGTGGCCATCGAGCCCTTGTCGAAGTACTTGAACGGCTCGCGCGGCTTCGGAATGGTGCCGTGCTCGCGGGCTTTGGCTTCGTTCTTGAGGATGGCCGCGACGTACTTGGCGCCCTGGATGGCACCCTGCGCCATACCGGGCACACCATCCACGAACGCCATGTCGCCGATCACGAACACGTTCTTGTGGCCGGGGATGGACAGGTCGGGGTTCACCTTCACCCGGCCGGCCCGGTCGATCTCGGTCTCGGACTGCGCGGCCAGGTCCTTGCCCAGCGGGCTGGCCTGCACGCCGGCCGACCACACCTTGCTCGCCGACTCGATGCGACGGATGGTGCCGTCCTTGTCCTTCACCGTGATGCCGTTGCGGTCGACGTCGGTGACCATGGCGTTGAGCTGGATCTCGACGCCCATCTTCTCCAGTCGCTCTTTGGCCCGCAGGCCGAGCTTCTCGCCCATGGGCGGCAGCACGGCGGGGGCGGCGTCGAGCAGGATGACGTGCGCCTCGGTCGGATCGATATGGCGGAAGCTGCCCTTGAGAGTCTGGTCCGCCAACTCCTGGATCTGGCCTGCCATCTCCACGCCGGTCGGACCCGCGCCGACGACGACGAAGGTGAGCAGCTTCTTGCGGCGCTCGGGGTCACTGGACCGCTCGGCCTGCTCGAACGCGCCGAGGATGCGGCCGCGCAGCTCCAGCGCGTCGTCGATGGTCTTCATGCCGGGCGCCCACTCCGCGAAGTGGTCGTTGCCGAAGTAGGACTGCCCTGCGCCGGCCGCCAGGATCAGCGTGTCGTACGGGGTGCTGTAGGTGTGCCCCAGCAGCACCGAGTCCACCGTCTTGTGCTCGAGGTCGACGCGGGTCACGTCGCCGAGCAGCACCTGCGCGTTGTCCTGCTTGCGCAGGATCAGGCGCGTCGGCGGGGCGATCTCGCCCTCGGAGATGATGCCGGTCGCGACTTGGTACAGCAGCGGCTGGAACAGGTGATGCGTGGTGCGCGCGATCAACTTGATGTCGACGTCGGCGCGTTTGAGGGCCTGCGCGGCGTTCAATCCACCGAACCCCGAACCGACGATGACGACCTTATGCCGATCCGATGCCGTAGCTCCGGGGTGGCTCATTGCTGCTCCTAGCGGACGTACTTTGTCAATACAACCTCTAGGGTAGTCGGTGCCCATCCCACCAGCGCGGTGAGATGGGGCACCCCACCGATTGTTTACCCGGAGATCAACGGTTTGAGGGCTTCGCCGACGGCCGCCACGCCGCCGGGCGTGTAGCCGCCGATGGTGAAGGCGCTGAGGATGACGCCGTCGACGCCGGCGTCGAAGACCTTCTCCTTGAGCTGCTCGGCGATCTGCTCGGGCGAGCCGTACACCGCCTGCTGCTTGAACTCGTCCGGGATGACGTCGGCGTTGTACTGCTCGCCGATCAGCGCGATGGCCAGCACACTGGTCTCCAAGGTGGCCGGGTCGCGGTCGATCTTCTCGCAGTTCTCCTTGACTACGCTCACCTTGCGGGCCAGCTCGTCGAAGCCGGCAATGATGTTGAGGTGGTCGAAGTGCCGGGCGGCCAGCGGGATGGTCTTCTTCTCGCCACTGCCGCCGATCATCAGCGGAATGTGGTCGCGGAACCGGGGATTGGCGAACGCTTCCCGGGTCTTGTAGTAGGTGCCGTCGACGGTGACGCGCTCACCCTTGAGCATGGGCAGGATGATGTCGAGTGCCTCGTCGAGTTTCTTGAACCGTTCGGTGAACGTGCCGAACTCGTAGCCCAGGCTGTCGTGTTCCAGCTCGAACCAGCCGGTGCCGATGCCCAGGATGGCGCGGCCCTGGCTGATCACGTCGAGAGTGGTGATGGCCTTGGCGAGCAGCGTCGGGTTGCGGTAGGTGTTGCCGGTGACCAGGGTGCCCAGCTGTACCTTCTCGGTGGCGGCGGCCAGCGCGCCGAGGGTGGTGTAGGCCTCCAGCATCGGTTCCTCGGGCGCACCCAGCCCTGGGAGTTGATAGAGGTGATCCATCACGAAGACGGAGTCGAACCCTGCCTGTTCGGCCTCGCGCGCCTGCGCGATGACGGTCGGGAAGAGTTCGGAAACGCCTGTGCCGTAGGAGAAGTTGGGAATCTGAAGTCCGAGTCGAATCGTCACGGAACTCAGAAAACCACACTCAAGCGGAGAGGTCACCCCGTTTAGCTGCGGGCGAACACGGGAATTTCTCTAGCCGAAATCGGCGAGCGCGCCCTGGCTCACGTGCAGCGTCTGGCCGGTGATGTGCCGGGCCGACTGCGTGGTCAGAAACAGCGCCAACCGGGTGATCTCGTCGGCCACCGACGACGTCGGTGCGCCGGCTCCCGGGTATCCCGGTTCGGCGCCCTTTCCGGTGGCCACGGCGTTGACCGTGATGCCCCGGATCCCGAAATGGGCCGCCTGGCCGGCGGTCCAATTGGACAGGGCGGCCTTGATGGCGGCGTCCACGCTGCCCTCGGCCGGATGGCCCGGCACCACGTTGATGATGGAGCCGCCGGAGCTCAACTGGTCACCCAGGATCTGCACGGTCAGCACCGCCGACAGCAGCGTCGCGTCGAGGGTCTGGCGCCATGCGGTGGCGTGATCGGACAAGGTGAAGGTCCGCGGGTCGCGGGCTTGCGCGCGCGGCGCGGGAACGTTGACGATGCCGTCGAGGTGCACGGGCAGGGAGCCGCGGGCGGCCTCCAGGGCGGCGGCGTCGGTGTTGTCGACCACCACGAATTCGGCATCGAGCTCTTTGGCGAGCACTTCGAGGTCGTCGCGTCGCGCCCCGGCGACGACCACGTTGTGGCCCGCGTCCCGGAAACCGGTGGCGACCACACGGCCGAGCTCGGTATCGCCGCCGGTCAGCAGCACCTCCATGTGGTTACCTCCTTGTTCGGCGCTGAACACAGCGGATCGGGTCCAGGTTACTGGACGGTAGCTAGGCGGCGAAATCGGACGCGCCGCGGCGAGGTGGCCGCCAGCGGCCGGGTGGCTAAGGTTTCTGCATGGTCCTGGCCCCGGGGCTGCCGCGCTGGATCTACCTCCCCGCCGCGGTGGGAACCCTGTTCGTGGTGTTGCCGTTGGCGGCGATGGCCCTCAAGGTCGATTGGCCGAATTTCTGGTCGCTGATCACCAGCCACGCCTCGCTGACCGCACTGGAACTGAGCCTGCGCACATCGGCCGCGAGCACGGTGGTGTGCGTGCTGCTCGGCGTACCCATGGCGCTGGTGCTGGGTCGCAGCCCGTCGCGGGCGATCGGGGCGCTGCGCCCGGTGATCCTGCTGCCGTTGGTGCTGCCGCCCGTCGTGGGCGGCATCGCGCTGCTCTACGCGTTCGGCCGGCTGGGCCTGCTGGGCCGGTACCTGGACGCGGCAGGGATTCAGATCGCGTTCACCACGGTGGCCGTCGTGCTGGCACAGACCTTTGTCTCGCTGCCGTTCCTGGTGATCGCCCTGGAGGGTGCGGTGCGCACCGCGGGCACCGATTACGACGTGGTGGCCGCGACGCTGGGGGCGCGCCCGACCACGGTGTGGCGCCGGGTGACGCTGCCACTGCTGGCCCCGGGCCTGGTGTCCGGCGCGGTGCTCGCCTTTGCCAGGTCGCTGGGTGAGTTCGGTGCGACGCTGACCTTCGCCGGATCCCGGGAGGGCGTCACCCGGACCCTGCCGCTGGAGATCTATCTGCAACGGGAGAGCGACGCGGGCGCCGCCGTGGCGCTGTCGGTGCTGCTGGTGCTGGTGGCCGCGGTGGTGGTGCTGGGGCTGGGCGCCCGCCGGTTGCGGACCGCCTCGTGGCAGACGGCATGAGTGGGCTGACGATCCGCGCCGAGGTGAGCGCGCGCGATGTACGGCTGGACCTCGATATCGCGGCCGGACAGGTGCTGGCGGTCCTCGGACCGAACGGGGCCGGTAAGTCCACGTTGTTGCAGGTACTCGCCGGCGTGGTGCGCCCGGACCGCGGCGAGGTGCGCGCGGCGGGGCGCACGCTGACCGACTGTGCCGCGGGTATCCATATCCCCACCCATGACCGGCGGGTCGGATTGCTGATGCAGGAGCCGTTGCTGTTCCCGCACTTGAGCGTGCGCGATAATGTGGCGTTCGGTCCGCGTAGTGGAAAACACCTGAGCCGCAAGGATTCCCGAAGTGCTGCCGAGCACTGGCTGGCCGAGGTGGACGCGGGCGAGCTGGCCGGCCGGATGCCCGGCCTGCTGTCGGGCGGTCAGGCCCAGCGGGTGGCGCTGGCCCGGGCACTGGCCGCAGAACCCGACGTACTGCTGCTCGACGAGCCGATGGCAGGCCTGGACGTGTCGGCGGCCACCGCGATGCGGGCCGTGCTGCGGCGGGTGCTCACCCGGGACGGGCGGGTGGCGGTGCTGGTCACCCACGACCTGCTCGACGTGGTGGCGCTGGCCGACCGGGTAGCGGTGCTGGAGTCCGGACGGATCGCCGAGCTCGGTCCCACCGCGCAGATCCTGGCCGCGCCGCGCAGCAGATTCGGCGCCCGGTTCGCCGGGGTGAATCTGGTCAGCGGGCGGTGGGGCGCGGACGGCGCGCTGTACACCGACTGGGGCACGCAGTGGCACGGCAGCGCCGAGCCGGGGATGGCGGTCGGGGACCCGGCGGTCGCGTTGTTCACCCCCGCCGCGGTGGCGGTGTACCGCCGGGCGCCGCACGGCAGCCCGCGCAACGCACTGGCGGTCACCGTGGCCGAGTTCGACAGCCGCGGTCCGGCCATCCGGGTCCGCGGCGAGCCGCAGCCCGACGGCGCGCCGGGCCTGGCTGCCGACATCACCGCCGAGGCGGCGGCCGAACTGCGGCTGGCGCCCGGGGATCCGGTTTTCTTCACCGTCAAGGCACAGGAGCTGACGATCGCGCCGGCGCCGTAACGCGCCCTCGGGCACCGGCGAAACACCCAATGTGGACCACCCCGACACCGCGGGTGGGCGTAGCCGTGGCTGCCCGCTGTCAGCAATGTGTGGTAGTGCGTCTCGTCATGAGTTTCATTGTGGGTAGCTATTTCCCGGCTGAGCACTTTAAGAGCAACTCACACTTGCGTCACGGCCGTAACACGGTATTTTCGTCCCCATGGATCTGCCGGATGTGCGCCCGTCGCACCGCAAGCGCCTCAGCACCGCCATGGCGATTGCGGCTGCGGCCGCCCTGACGCTGCCCATCGCGGTGTCGCATGCCGAGCCGGCACCGCCGGCCCCCGCACCGGCTCCCGCGCCGGCTCCCGCCGATCCGAATGCGCCGCCGGTCCCGCCACCCGCCCCGGACGCCGGGCTGCCCGCCCCGGTCGATCCGAACGCCCCGCCGCCACCGCCGGCCCCCGCGCCGGAGCCGGGCCGGGTGGACAACGCCGCCGGTGGATTCAGCTATGTCGTTCCGGCCGGTTGGAAGGTGGCCGACGCCACCCAGTTGTCCTACGGCCAGGCGCTGTTGACCAAGATCACGCCGGCGGGTGCCGAACCGGCACCCGCGCCGGGCACGGCCGCCCAGGCGCCGAACGACACCAGCGTGCTGCTCGGCCGCCTCGACCTGAAATTGTTCGCCGGCGCCGAGGCCGACAATGCGAAGGCGGCCGCCCGGCTGTCCTCCGACATGGGCGAGTTCTTCATGCCGTTCCCTGGCACCCGGGTGGGTCAGGAGAGCACGCCGTTGACGGCAGGCGACATGACCGGCGCGGCGTCCTACTACGAGGTGAAGTTCACCGACACCACCAAGCCCACCGGCCAGATCTGGGCCGGGGTGATCGGGGCTCCCACGCCGGCCGGTGTGCCGCGCGGGCAGCGCGCGCCGTCGCGCTGGTTCGTGGTGTGGCTCGGCACAGCCAACCATCCGGTGGACAAGGCAGCTGCGACGGCGCTGACGCAGTCCATCCGGCCGTGGAGCCCGCCTCCGCCGCCTGCACCGGACCCGAACGCGCCGCCACCGCCGGTCGATCCGAACGCGCCGCCGGCCAGGCCGGGCGTGGGCGTTCCGGTCCCGGTGACCAACGCGCCGCCGGAGATGCTGCCGCCGGGCTGAGTTTCTCGACCTGACGACGACTGTGCCCGTTTCGCGGGCCCAATCGTTACCTGATGGGGGTACACCGGAAGTCGACCCGGCATTCGGGCCGGATCGACCGGTGAAGGCAGGAGACCAGCGCATGGACGTTTTGGCAGCTACTGAGTTCTTGGCCCGTTCGACCACGCAGACGAGCGTGGGCTGGATCGGCTACATCATCATCGGGGCGATCGCGGGCTGGATCGCCGGCAAGATCGTCAAGGGCGGTGGCTCCGGCATCTTGGTGAACATCGTCGTCGGTGTCGTCGGCGCACTGATCGGCGGCTTCCTGCTGAGCTTCTTCCTCGACACCGCCGCCGGCGGCTGGTGGTTCACCCTGTTCACCGCGGTTCTGGGGTCGGTGATCCTGCTCTGGATCCTCGGGCTGGTCAAGAAGAACTAGAACGTCGCGTGCCAGACCAGTGCGGCGGCCAGGGCACCCATCCCGTTGAGGGACCAGTGCAGCGCGATCGGCGCGATCAGGCTGCCACTGCGGCGGCGTAGCCAGGTGAACACGAATCCGGCCGCCGTGGTGGCCAGTACGGCGCCCACGATGCCCGCGACCATGCCGACCACTCCGCCGCCGAGCAGGTGGCTGAATCCGGCGTTGCCGCTGGTCAGTCCGAATGAGCTGGCGATATGCCACAGCCCGAACAGCAGCGACCCGGCGGCCGCCACCCCGCGGAAGCCCCAGGCCCGGTCCAGCGCACCGTGCAGTACGCCGCGGAAGGCCAGCTCCTCGGGGATGACGGTCTGCAGCGGGATGATGACCATCGAGGCGATCAGGGCGCCGGACACCGTCGCGTAGTGGTTGTTCATGAACATCGGTCGGGTCCAGGGCAGCAGCACTCCGATGGCGATCACCGCCAGCACGATGCCGACGGCGGCGGCCGCGTAGCCGGCGCCGGAGCGCCAGTGCTCACGGCCGAGGCCCAGCTCGGACCAGCCCAGCCCACGCGCCCGGACCAGCGCCACCAGACCGACGGCCGCGATGGGCACCGTCGCGATGTTGGCCCACGGGGTGGTGAAGTGCGCGATGAGGTTGGTGGCCACCAACACGATGACGACCACCGCGACATCGACGTGCACCCGGAATCGGGCTGGAGGGGATACCGGTGGGGCCACCGCGGCGAGGTCAGACATCGATTCTCAGTGTACGGGGCCGGGTTGTCTACCTAAGTTATAGAGGTGCGCACTAAGGTGTCGGTCGTGCCGAACACCATTCGAACGCCCCTCGACCCGCGCACCCCGGTTCTCATCGGCTACGGACAGGTCAACCAGCGCGAGGAGAGTGCCACCACCGAACCGGTCGACCTGATGGAACGGGCGGCCCGCGCCGCCGCCGACCCCCGCGTCCTGGAAGCCGTCGACGCGGTGCGCATCGTCAACCTGTTGTCCTGGCGGTACCGCGATCCCGGACTGCTGCTGGCCCAGCGTCTCGGTGCGCCTGCGGCCGCCACCCGCTACACCAGCATCGGCGGCAACATCCCGCAGGCCCTGGTGAACCAGGCCTGCCTGGACATCCAGCAGGGCCGCAACGACGTGGTGCTCATCGCCGGCGGCGAAACCTGGCGCAGCCGAACCCGGTTACGGGCCCGCGGGGAGAAACTCACCGGCACCGTCCAAGACGAGGCGGTGCGCCCGCCCGCCGGCGCCGACGACGAGTTCCAGATGGCCGGGCCCGCCGAGATCCGGATCAAACTGGATCGGCCGGCCTTTGTGTACCCGATGTTCGAGCAGGCGCTACGCATCGCGACGGGGGAGTCGCCCGAGGCGCACCGCCGCAGGATCGGCGAGCTGTGGTCGCGGTTCAGCGCGGTGGCCCAAGACAATCCGCACGCATGGAACCGGACGCCGGTGAGCGCCGAGGACATCTGGCGGCCGAGCCCGTCGAACCGGATGATCAGCTGGCCCTACACCAAGCTGATGAACTCGAACAACATGGTCGACCAGGGCGCCGCGCTGATCCTGACCTCGGTGGAAAAGGCCGAGTACCTTCAGGTTTCGCGGGACCGCTGGGTCTTCCCGTACGCGGGCACCGACGCGCACGACACATATCTGATCGGCGAGCGGGCGAGTTTCGGTGCATCACCGGCGATCCGGATCGGTGGCAACCGGGCACTGGAACTGGCCGGCCTGGGCATCGACGACATCGAGCTGGTCGACATCTACTCATGCTTCCCGTGCGCGGTGCAGGTCGCCGCAGGCGAACTGGGCCTGCCCACCGATGATCCGCAGCGGCCGCTGACCGTCACCGGTGGGTTGACCTTCGCGGGCGGTCCGTGGAACAACTACGTGTCGCACTCCATCGCGACCATGGCCGAACGGCTGACCGCCCGGCCGGGCGCGGTCGGGCTGATCACCGCCAACGGCGGCTATCTCACCAAGCACAGTTTCGGCGTCTACGGCACCGAACCGCCCAGCGC
Organism: Mycobacterium sp. BMJ-28; assembly: GCF_054404835.1. NCBI lineage: Bacteria > Bacillati > Actinomycetota > Actinomycetes > Mycobacteriales > Mycobacteriaceae > Mycobacterium > Mycobacterium sp. BMJ-28. The sequence goes on from NZ_CM136783.1 coordinate 2,883,248, forward strand.
CGGATTCCGTTGGGAGAACGTACAATCCACCGTCGATGCGGAACCGACCGTGGTGGCCGAAGACGTGTGGGCCGGGGTCGGCACGGTGGAAACCTGGACTGCGCCCTTCACCCGCGAGGACACCGTGGAAAAGGCCTTCCTGGCGGTGCGCACCCCGGCGGGCAGCCGGGCGCTGGCCGTCATCACCGATCCGTCACAGGCCGCGGCCACCGTCACCGAAGACATCGCCGGTGCCAAGGTGACGGTCACCGCCGAGGGCACCGCCACCCTGGAGTGATGTCCGACCCGGATCCGGGTACCACACCGGTGGTGACGCGCAAGCGGTCTGGTTGTCCTGACTGAGTGTCGGTGGCGGTGGTGGTTGGAACGGTTGGTACCACCACCATTGGGCGCGTTCGCCGGTCGGTCCTTGGTAGGGGGCGACTGCGGGTGGCGGCGTGGTGGGTGTCCGGGCCAGGGATCCGCGGTGCAAGGTGTGTCCGGTGTGGTCGGTGACGGCGAGCCGGTCGGCGGGTCCGGTGATGTTCAGGGCGCCGCGGTGGTGCAGTCGGTGGTGATGGGGGCAGACCAGCACCAGATTCGATAGCTCAGTGGGGCCGCCGTCTTCCCAGTGTGTGATGTGGTGGGCATGCAAACCCCGGGTTGTGGCGCAGCCGGGGATCACGCAGCAGCGGTCGCGGTGTTCTAGGGCGCGGCGTAGCCGGCGGCTGATGGTGCGGGTGGTGCGCCCGGCCCCGATTGGTCGGCCGTGACGTTGGAACCACACTTCGCAGGTGGCATCGCAGGTGAGGAATTGGCGTTCCGCATCGGTCAAGACCGGGCCCAGGTGCAGGGCGGCGGTCTTCTGGTCGAGGTCGAGGTGCACGACGATGGTGGTGTGTTGGCCGTGCGGGCGCCGGGCCACTTCGGTGTCCCAGCCGGCTTCGACCACACTCATGAAGGCATCCGCCCGGGTCGGAAACAGCTCACTACCCTGGTCGGTGTGGTCGGTGATCAAGCCGTCGTGGTGGGACTGCACGGCCGCATCGAATTTCGCGGCGTCCAGGCGCGGTAACCGGATCCGGTAAGTGGTGTAGTCCGCACCCTCGCTGGTCTTGGTGACCTCAGGCCCCGGCTCCGGCTTGGCTTCCGGTTCGGGTTGGGGTGCCAGGTTGATCGCGGTGCGCAACTGGGCCACCGTCGCCGAGGCGGCCAGTTCGGCGTAATGCGCATCGCTACCGTGGGCGCCGCGTTCGGCGATGACCCCGACCTGATCCAACGACAACCGGCCCTCCCGCAGGCCGGCGATGCAGACCGGCAATTCCTCGATGCGGCGTGCGACGGCCACGACGGTGTCGGCGTTGCGGGGGGTGGCACCGGTTTTCCAGGCCACCAACGCCGACAGCGACCGGGCCCCGGTCAACCCCGCCAGGCCCTCGCGCTCCAACGCGGCCACGATCTCGACCAGACGACCGTCGATCGCATTGCGCTGCCCACACAACTCGGCCAGCTCCCCGAACAACACCTCAAGCCGCTCGGCAGGACTAGCCTGCGAAGCCAAAGACGCTGCGGCGCTGGACATGACACCATCATCGCAGCACGGTCCGACAAGTTCGGACGGCGCGAGCCCGGTCCCTCTTCGCGCCTAACCGCCGGTTTCACCGAGCGGCACGCCGGTGTCGGCCAGTCGCTTGGTGTCGACCGGCCGCCGCTCGCGGATCAGGGTCTTGATGTCGTCGAGGCCGTCCCAGATGTTCACATTCATCCCGGCCAGCACCCGGTCATCCTCACCCAACCAGAACGCGGTGAACTCGCGTCCGGGCACGTCGCCACGGAACACCACCCGTGCGTCCACGGGCGCATGGCCGACGTACTCCATGCCCAAGTCGTACTGATCGGTGAAGAAATACGGCAGTTCGTCGTAGCTGCCGGGCGAGCCCAACATCCCGGCCGCCGCGACGGCCGGCTGCTTGAGCGCGTTGGCCCAGTGTTCGGTGCGAATCCTGCTGCCCAGCAATGGATGTTCGGCCGCGGCGATATCGCCCACGGCGAAGATGTCGGGATCGCTGCTGCGCAGCGCCGCGTCGACGGCGACGCCGCCGTCGGCCAGTCGTAACCCGGCGGCCTGCGCCAGTTCGATGTTGGGGTGCGCGCCCACCGCCATCAGCACCACGTCTGCATCCACGGTCGACCCGTCGCCGAGGCGCAGACCCGAGGCGGTGCCGGCGGAGGTGGTGATCTCCTGCACCGTGGTGCCCAGCCGCAGGTCGACCCCATGCTCGCGGTGCAGGGTGGCGAACACCTCGGCGACGTCACGACCGAGTGCGGCCAACGGCAGCTCCGCCGATTCCACCACCGTCACATCGACGCCCCGTTCCCGGGCTCCGGCGGCGACTTCCAGCCCGATCCAGCCGGCCCCCACGACGGCCAGACGCGAACCGCTGGTGAGCAGCGCGCGCAACGCGGCGGCGTCGTCGACGGTGCGCAGCACGTGCACACCGGCGGCGTCGGATCCCGGAATGGGTGGCCGCCGTGCCGAGGACCCGGTGGCCAGCAACAGCTTGTCGTAGTGCTCGTGCTTGCCGTCCTGGTATCCGACGGCGTGCGCACTGGGGTCGACGGTCTGCACGGTGGTATCCAGTCGCAGATCGACATCGTGGTCGCGATACCAGCTCTGCGGTACCACGGTGAACTCGTCGGGTTCCTTCTTGCCCGCCAGGTAGTCCTTCGACAGCGGCGGGCGCTCGTAGGGCAGCTGCGCTTCCGAGCCGAACAGCACAATCTGGCCGCCGAACTCTTTGTCGCGCAAGGCTTCTGCGGCCTTGGCGCCGGCCAGTCCAGCGCCGATGATGACGAATGTGGGACGGGTGGGCATGCTGTCACCCTACGCCGTGACGCGTTGGCGCAGACCGTGCGCCGAGGCCACGGTGGTGTCGCTGGACATGCCAGGGGCATACCCGCCGGGCCCGCCGGTGAACCGCGTTACTTCGGTGGCAGGCCCGACGCGTAGTCGGTTGCGCGGGTCACCCACGGCAGCAGCTGGCGTTTGGTGCGCACCCCGTCGGGCGCGACCCGCAGCCAGCCGCGCCTCTGCCGGCCGGCCATCACCATGGGCTCGACGTGGTCGCGGGCCAGCAGCGCGGCCGTGTCCTGCGCCGGTACCCGCACCATCAGCCCGCCCTCCCGGCTGGCGGCCACGGCCATGTTGCCGTTGACCAGAAAGGCCAGCCCGCCGAACATCGATTTCTCGTCCACGTTCGCGGTGCCGGCCAGGATCTCCCGGATCCTGTTGGCCAGGTCTTCGTCGTAGGCCATCTCAGTCCAGGTCGACGCGGATGGTGAGCAGGTCACTGCCCATCACGCGCACCAGCGCGCTGTTGAGCTGGGGCAATTCGGCCAGCCGGGCGGCGGCGTCGTCGTCGGGCAGCGGGTGCGCGGTGCCGGTGCGCCAGCGCCCACCGAGCCGCACCCGCACCGCGGGGTCGGCCTGGATGTTCTTCACGTAGTCGGACTGTGCGCCGTGCTCGGACACCAGCCAGAACGCGCCATCGATGACGCGTCCACCGACGGCGGTGCGCCGGGGCTGGCCGGACTTGCGGCCCGTCGTCTCCAGCATGGTGACCGGCAACCTGCGGCCCACCGGATTGACCAGGTAGCGCTGGGCGGTGCGCACGATGCGGAGTTTGAGCGGGTTGGCCACCATGGAGGACGAGTCTAGGGGCCCAGACCGGCGGCGACCAGACGTTTCAGGGTGCGGGCGTTGCGTACCGCGTGGCCGTCCCCGTCGTTGTTGAAATACACCAACACGTTGCGCCCGTCGCGATTCCAGTCGCCGATCCGGTCGGCCCACCACTGCAGAGATTCATCGGAATACGAACCGACATAGAGTTTTTCGTGGTCCGGCCCGTGCATCCGGACATACACCAGCGCACTGGTTGCCCGCAGCTCGCACGGCAGGCCTGCGCCACTGGTCACCACATAGGACGCCCGGTGCCGCTCCAGCAGCGCAAAGACGTCGTCGGTGTTCCAGGACGGATGCCGGAATTCGACGGCCAGCGGTATCCAGTCCGGCATGGCGGACAGGAAGTGATCGAGCAGCGTGTCGTCCCGGGTCAGGTCGGGGTGCAGCTGGACCAGCACCACCTCCCGGCGTTCGCCGAGCGCCCGCCAGCACCGTTCGAATCGGTCCACCCAGGGTTGCGGATCACGCAGCCTGCGGAAGTGGGTCAGTCCGCGATGCGCCTTGACGGTCATGGTGAACCCGGCGGGCAGACGCTCCCGCCAGCCCGCGAAGGTGGCGTCCCTGGGCCAGCGGTAGAAGCTGGCGTTCAGTTCGACGGTGTCGAACTCGGCGGTGTAGTACGCCAATCGGCGGGCCACCGGGGTCCCTGGCGGATACAGCACCGACGTCCAATGGTCATACGACCAACCGGAGGTGCCGATCCGCACGGTCATGACCTATGTGGTTCCCAGCCGAGGCGTGGTCCTAACTTCTCGGCGAGGTCGGCGATGATCTGGGTGTAGTCCTGCGGCGCGAACGAGAACGGCAGGGCGAAGGTCACCTCGTCGGCCCGGGTGAATCCGGCATGCCCGAACAACTGGTCGGCGAGTTCGTCGGAGGTGCCGACGTAGTCGGGGGAGAACAGCATGCCGCGCGGTCCTTGGGGTCGCAGCGTGCGCTCGAATCGGGCGGCGGCGTACTCGCGATAACGCCGGATCTGGTCGGCGGTGGCGCTGTCGGTCGGGATCACCACCAATCCCTGTGACACCCGGGACTTTCCGGGGTCGGAGTGATGCGCCCGGTAGGCGTCGATGTGCTCGGCCTGGATGGTGGCGAAGTCCCGCGATTCGGTGCCCTCGATGCTGACCACCGAACTGGTGAGGTAGTTGATGCCCTGGCGTCCCGCCCAGATCGCCGACTCCCGGCCGCCGCCGTACCAGACCCGGCCGGCCAGCCCGGGGGAGTGTGGCTGTACCGATCGGACGAACCGCTCGATGCCCGCGGTGCCCTCGAAGTCGCTGACCGGCTCGCCGCGCAGGGCACCCAGCAGCCGTAGCACCCGATCTTTCGAGAAGTCTTGCAGATCATGGGATTCCGGATACAGCTCGGTTTTGTAGTGGTCGTAGTTCATCGGTGTGCCGACCGACACCCCCGGGTTGATCCGCCCGCCGGACAGGATGTCGACGGTGGCCAGGTCCTCGGCCAGCCGCACCGGGTTCTCCAGGCCCAGCGGGATCACCGCGGTGCCCAACTCGATCCGCGAGGTGCGCTGGGTGGCCGCCGCCATGATCGCGACGGGCGAGGAGATGCCGGGCTGGAAATGCCGGCACCGCAGCCACACACTGTCGAAGCCCAGTGCCTCGGCGCGCGTGATCACCTGCAGCGTCTCCTCGATGCCGGGGCCGGGATCGTCGACGTCGAAGCGGCCGATGGTCAGAAACCCCAGCTTGCGCAGGGGTTCTCCACGTCGTGGCATACAGCTCTCTCCCGTCACAGCGAAACGCGCGTGTTCACTTGAACACGCGCGTTCGCCTTGTGCTTCCCGGCTAGGCAGCGACGACGGCAGCCGCTGCCACCGGCTCCAGGGCCTGGGCCACGATCTCGGCCACGTCGGTCATCGGCCTGACGTCCAGGGCCTCCAGCACCTCGGCCGGCACCTCGTCGAGGTCAGGCTCGTTGCGCTGCGGGATGAACACCGTCTTGAGTCCCGCCCGTTGCGCGGCCAGCAGTTTCTGCTTGACCCCGCCGATGGGCAGCACCCGGCCGTTGAGTGTGACCTCACCGGTCATGCCGACATCGCCGCGGACCTGACGTCCGGTGGCCATGGAGACCAGTGCGGTCACCATCGTGACACCGGCGGACGGACCATCCTTGGGCACCGCGCCGGCAGGCACGTGCACGTGGATCTGACGGTCCAGCGCCTTCGGGTCGACGCCCAGCTGCTCGGCGTGCGCACGGACATAGGACAGCGCGATCTGCGCGGACTCCTTCATCACGTCACCCAGTTGGCCGGTCAGCTTCAGCCCCGAATCACCGTCGGTGGACCCGGCTTCGATGTAGAGCACATCGCCACCCAAACCGGTGACGGCCAGACCGGTCGCCACGCCGGGCACCGCGGTGCGCTCGTCGGACTCCGGGGTGAACCGCGGACGGCCCAGGTACCCAACCAGATCCGGCTCGTCGATGACCAGAGACCCGCCGTCGGTCGCCAGCTTGGTGGTGACCTTGCGCAACGCCTTGGCCAGCAGTCGCTCGAACTGCCGCACACCCGGCTCGCGGGTGTAGTCCGCCGCGATCTTGCGCAGCGCGGCGTCGGTGAGGGTGACCTCATCGGACGTCAGCGCGGCCCGTTCGGCCTGCCGGGGCAGCAGGTAATCCCGCGCGATGGCCACCTTGTCGTCCTCGGTGTAGCCGTCGATCTGGATCAGCTCCATGCGGTCCAGCAGTGCCGACGGGATGTTCTCGATGACGTTGGCCGTCGCCAGGAACACCACATCGGACAGGTCCAGGTCCAGCTCCAGGTAGTGGTCGCGGAACGTGTGGTTCTGCGCCGGGTCCAGCACCTCGAGCAGGGCTGAGGACGGGTCGCCGCGGTAGTCCGAGCCGACCTTGTCGATCTCGTCGAGCAGCACGACGGGGTTCATCGAGCCGGCCTCGCCGATGGCCCGCACGATGCGGCCGGGCAGCGCACCGACGTAGGTGCGACGGTGCCCGCGGATCTCGGCTTCGTCGCGCACACCGCCCAGGGCGACGCGAACGAACTTGCGGCCCAACGCCCGTGCCACCGATTCACCGAGTGAGGTCTTACCGACACCGGGTGGCCCGGCCAGCACCATGACGGCACCGGAGCCGCGGCCGCCGACGACCGACATGTTGCGCTGCGCACGGCGGGCCCGCACGGCCAGGTACTCCACGATGCGGTCCTTGACGTCCTCCAGCCCGTGGTGATCGGCATTCAGGATTTCCCGCGCCGACTTCAGGTCGGTCGAATCCTCCGTCGTGACATTCCAGGGCAGGTCCAGGACGGTGTCCAGCCAGGTCCGGATCCAGCCGCCCTCGGGGCTCTGATCGCTGGACCGTTCCAGTTTTCCGACCTCGCGCAGCGCCGCTTCGCGAACCTTCTCGGGAAGGTCGGCGGCCTCGACACGGGATCGGTAATCGTCCGAGCCCTCGGGTTCACCCTCGCCGAGTTCCTTGCGGATCGCGGCGAGTTGCTGGCGCAGCAGGAATTCCTTCTGCTGCTTGTCCATACCGGAACGGACGTCCTCGGCGATCTTGTCGTTGACCTCGACCTCGGCCAGGTGCTCCCCGGTCCAGGCGATCAGGCTGCGCAGCCGGGCGGCCACATCCGCGGTCTCCAACAGCTCCCGCTTCTGCACGTCGGTCAGATACGAGGCGTATCCGGCCGTGTCGGCCAGTTGGGACGGGTCGGTGATCTTGTTGACCACGTCGACGATCTGCCACGCCTCGCGGCGCTGCAGCATCGCCAGCAACAGCTTCTTGTACTCGGCGGCAAGCGACTTGGTCTCGTCGGTGGATTCGGCGTCCTGCGCTTCGTCGACCAGGACCCACAGGGCGGCGCCGGGCCCGGTGGTACCGGAACCGATGTGGGCGCGGCGCTCACCGCGCACCACGGCGGCGGCACCGCCGCCGGGCACCCGGCCGATCTGCACGATGGATGCGATCACCCCGTAGGTGGGGTAGCGGTCATCCAGGCGGGGTGCGATGAGCAGCTTGCCGGAATCGCTGGCCTGCGCGGCGTCCACCGCGGCACGGGCGGCGTCATCGAGTTCGATGGGCACCACCATGCCGGGCAACACGATCGGTTCGCTGACGAAAAGGACGGGCACAGCACTCGACGTCGAAATGGCTTCAGGCATCAAACCTCCAAAGTTGAACCTGATGGGCTCAACTCTGCGCGGTGCTCCTTTGTTCCCAGTGGGAGTGCGCCTTCTTGGCCACCACGACCGTCACCAAGATCAGCAGGCCGGTCAGTGCGAGGGAGACGACGGTGTTCACACCCTTGCCGACGTCGACGGACAGCGAAAAGATGATCCCCAGGCTGATCAACATGCCGGCCAGCAGGCCGACTCCCCATATCGCCGACAGCAGAACGTGCACGCGGTGCTTGAAAGCGAGCTCGCCCGGCTCGGGCGGTTCGGGGTCATCGGGTGCCACCCGCTCGGCGACCACCTGCGTCAGCGGCTTGCCGATGACGCAGCTGCCCAGGAAGACCAGTGCGCCGATGCCGCCCACCAGTGTGTCGCCCACCATCAGCATCCGGGCATCGGAGGTGGCCAGCCCGACGGCCAGGCTCAGGCCGAAGTTGAGCATCAGATAGCCGGCGAACGGGTCCAGCCGGCGGGCCTTGACGGCGTCGTAGCTCACCTTGATCCCGGCCAGTACGGTCGCGGTGAGAAGCGCAATATATTCGGACAGCCCGGCGGCGCGCAGACCGTAATAGGCGCCCAGTGGCGGGCCGATGTCGAGCAGCATGCCGCGCAGCACCGGCCGCATGGACGGGCGCGCGGGCTGCTCGGTCACCGAGCCGACGCTAGGTCGCGAACCTGGCAGGTTGCTGTGTGCGAATCGGCTCCGGAATAGCCGGCGCGCGCACGTGGTCATAGCCTTCATGACCAAAGCGGTGCAGTTCGATCAGTACGGGGATATCGACGTCCTGCAGGTGCGGGAGGTGCCGCGGCCCGTCCCGGCCGGGGGCGAGGTGCTCGTCGAGGTGAAGGCGGCGGGCATCAACCCGGGTGAGGCGATGATCCGGCAGGGCTTCCTGCACGACCGCTGGCCGGCGACGTTCCCGACCGGTCAAGGCAGCGACCTGGCCGGCGTCGTCGCCGCGGTCGGCCCCGGTGTCAGCGGATTCGCGATCGGCGACGAGGTGCTCGGCTTCTCGCTGAGCCGCTCCAGCCACGCCGACCATGTGGCCGTGCCCGCCGACCAACTCACCGTCAAACCTGCCGATGTGCCCTGGGAGGTGGCCGGCTCGCTCTATGTGGCCGGGTCGACGGCGTATGCCGCCGTGCGGGCGGTTGGCCTCACGGCGGGGGACACCGTGGCGATCTCGGGCGCGGCAGGCGGGGTCGGATCCATCGCGGTGCAGTTGGCCACCCGCACCGGGGCCGCCGTGCTGGGCATCGCCGGACCGTCGAACGACGACTGGCTGCGTGCGCATGGGGCGGTCCCGGTCAACTACGGCGACGGCCTGGCCGACCGGCTGCGGGCGGCGACGGAGACTGGCCGCGTCGACGCGTTCCTCGACTTCTTCGGGGGTGGTTACGTCGCACTCGCGGTGAACGAACTGGGGGTCGCTCGCGAACGGGTGGACACCGTCATCGATTTCGCCGCGATCGAACAGTTCGGTGTGCTTGGCGTGGGCAGCGCGGAAGCGAGCACGGCGGCCGTCGTCGCCGAACTCGCCGGCCTGGTGGCTTCCGGGGATCTCGAGGTCCCGATTGCGAAGGTGTACCCGCTGGCGCAGGTGCGGGAGGCCTATCGCGATCTGGAACAGCGACACACCCGCGGCAAGCTGGTGCTGCGCCCGTGACCGATCTCTTGGCGGGCAAGGTCGTCGCGATCACCGGCGCCAGCAGCGGTATCGGTGCGGCGACGGCGCGGCTGCTGGCCGGCCGCGGCGCCCGGGTGGTGCTGGGGGCCCGGCGCGCCGATCGCCTGGACCGGCTCGCGGCGGAGCTCAGTGCCGAAGGCGGGCAGGTGATCTCGGTGCCCACCGACGTCACCCGGCCCATCGATCTGGAGCATCTGGTGGCGGGTGCGCTGGACCGGTTCGCCCGCCTGGATGTGTTGGTGAACAACGCGGGCGTGGCGACCCTGGGTCCCTTGGCGCAGGGTGATCTCCCGGCCTGGTCGGACATGATCGACGCGAATCTGCGCGGGGTGCTCAACGGGATCGCCGCCGCGATGCCGGTGTTCCTGCGCCAGGGTCACGGCGACTTCGTGACGACGGTGTCCACGGCAGGATTGAAGATCGTGCCGAACATGGGGGTGTACGCGGCCACCAAGAACGCGGTACGGACCGTGCTGGAGGCACTGCGCCAGGAGTCGACCGACGGCGTCATCCGCACCACGGCCATCTCGCCCGGTTACGTCCGCACCGAACTCGGCGGTCCGGACGCTGACCCCGAAACCCGTTCCAGGATGGCCGAAATCGCCATCGCACCGGAGGCGGTGGCGCGGGCGATCGCGTTTGCCATCGAGCAACCCCGCGACGTCGAGATCGGCGAACTCACGATCCGGCCGACGGTGCAGGGCTGACCGCCTGCCAATCCCGGGCCGCGATCAGTTCCGCAATGAGCGTCTCGGTCAGCAGTCGCACGTCGTCGACATCGTCCCCCGGATAGCGCACCGTGGTCGTGGCGGTGGGCACGTCGCCACCCACTGCGACCACGGTGGTGCCGCGCGGGCCGGTCCATTCGGCCATCTGCGCCTCCCACCTCGACCCGGCGAACACCAGCATCCGCAGGTCGCTGTTCTTGGTGCGGTACACGTCGACATGACTCCAGTCACCGGTCTCGCAGCCGATCGCCGACCGCCGGGGTCCTTCCCGCAGCATCAGGGCCCCCTGCTGGGCTGACGAGAAGCGATGCGCCGGGGCCACCAGGTGCGTCTCCGCTTCGCCGAGCAGCAACTCGGAAACCTCTGGGAGCCAGTTGCTTTCGGTGGACAGCAGCCAGTCGCTCGCGCGCGCCGCGGACTCGACGGCGGCGATCAGGCCGTCGGCGGGACTGCCCGCCAACTGACATTCCAGCGCCATCAACATCGCCAGGGTGTGCTGGTAGCTGCGGCAGGCCACGCCGCCGACTTCGGGCCCGGCCAACAACTCGACGGCATCGTTGCAGCGCGTGGTGATGGCGGACCCGGGTGTGTTGGTCAGCGCGACGGTGTGTGCCGAACCCTCGAGACGTTCCAGGGCATCGAGGGTCTCGACCGATCCGCCGGTCGCCGAGGTGGCCACCACCAGGGTGCCCGGTCCCCACCGGGGCAACAGCTGCGAGGAGGCGATCTCGGATACCGCGCAGATCCCGCGGGCCCGCAGCCGCGCGGCGGCGACCCCGCCGGCATACGCCGACGAGCCCATACCGAGCAAGACGACGCGCTCGACATCGGCGGGAATCGCCAGCGCCCAGGGGTTTCCGTGCGCCAGCGCGCCGGCCAGGTTGGCCAGCACCTCCGGCTTGCGGGCGAGATCGGTGGCGAATGCGTCGGGTTTCATCGGCTCATTTCGTCGAGTAGAGCGGGCAACGCCGCGTCCGGGACGTACATCCAGCGCGGCAGATGGCGGCCTGCGTAGACGATCTCGCGCAGCACCTGTTGCAGGCGCAGGGCGCCTAGGGCGTGCTCGACGTGCAGGCCGGCGTGCCCGCGTTGCACCAGTGTCCGGACGTACGCCTCGTACAGCGCCGCCCGCGACACCCTTTCGACCTCGGCGAGCGCGTCCGGCCCGAGCTCGGAACGTTCGACGGCGACGATCGCGACGTGGGCCAGCGACTGCAGGATGCCGGCGAGGTCGACGGCGGCCGGTACGGGAAGGACCCGTTCGGCCGGCGGGAGTACCGGATTGCCGTCGAAGTCGGTGATGACCAGCCTGTCGCCGGTACGCAGTACCTGGCCGATGTGCAGGTCGCCATGGGCGTCGAGGACCGGGACATCCACCAAGGCCGACAATCCGTCCAGGATGAGCTCGATATCGCCGGCACGGTCGGTGAGCAGCTGCGCGTTGGCCGGACCGGCCAACCGCCGCGCCTGGGCCAGGGTGTCGAAAGCGCCGTCGCGCCAGCGTGTCGCGTCCGCGGGTGTCGACGGGGCGACGTTGGCGGACAACGCGATATGCAGATCGGCGACCATGACACCCAGGGCGCTGCAGGTTTCGGCGACGGGACCGAGATCGCCGCCGGTGGCCGCGGCGATGAACAGATCCTTTGCCCAGGTCCAGCCGTCGACCGCGCCGGGGAGGTAGCCGTTCACCGTCGCGACCAGGGTTTCGTCACCGCCGTCCGGGGTCCAGGTGACCACCCCCCATGGGGTCGGCATGGAGCTGAAACCGGCGGCGGTCAGGGCCACGAGCCGGCCGGGCGCGGGATGCGGACCGGCCTGAAGGTGGGTCGCCCACTTCACCACGGCCTGCTCGCCGACGATGACCGACTCGTTGGTCTGGTCGACGGTGATCGGGCGTTCGGTGTCCGACAGGTTCTGACCGGTCCACGACACGACGGCGAACCGGCCGTGCGACGAGCGGCCGGGGACCCGGGCCAGCAGGCCGATGAGCGCGCCGGCGGTGCCGTCACCCGCCGTCGCCCGCTGCCAGCCGTCGGGCGATGCCGTCACAGGAACGGCCGACAACGACCCCCCGCGGTCGACGATTGCCAGCGCCTGGCCGGTGTCGAGCTCAAGGAGATCGACAGGTGCCGGGTAGATTTCGGGCTGCACGAATCAGCCGGCGATGGAAAGATGCGACACACCGGTGCGTTCGATGACGTCGGCGGCCACGCTCAGGCCATCACGTTGGCGGACGGCCGCGCCGATCGCGGCCACCCGGTCGCGCAGTTGCTGGTCGGCCAGGATGCGGTCCAGCGCGCCGGTCAGGTCGGCGTCGGCGAAATGGTAGGTGTCCAACCGCACCCCCAGCTTCAATTCGTCGATGCGCTGGGCATTCTCGTACTGATCCCAGAACAGCGGGAGCACGATCAGCGGCTTCCCGAAATGCAAGGCCTCGGTCGTGGTGTTGTTGCCGCCGTGTGAGATCACGGCGTCCACCAGCGGGATGATCCTGGTCTGCGGCAACATCTGTGCTCCGACCATGTTGTCGGCCAGCGTGATCCGGTCCGCCTGCGGACCTTTGCTGACGATGAAACGGTGCCGGGTGGTGCCGAGGATGTCGACCAGCCGTTGCATCAGCGTCACGTCAGCCGCGCCGAGCGAGCCCAGCGACAGATAGATCAGGGCGCTGTCATCGGGGCGATCGGCCATGGCAGCGGGCAGTTCGTAGTCCTCATCGGTCTCCCGGATGCTGGAATCCACCCGCGTCCACGACGCGTCCAACGGCCGCCGGTCGATGTAGTCCGCCTCGGCCGGATAGATGTAGATGGTGGCGGCATTGTCGCGCGGCATGAACTCCAGATCGGGCAGTGGCGCACCGCCCTGTTGACGTACCCAGGTGTCGAAGTCCTCCCACATCGGACGCAGGGTCCGGTCGAACTCGGCCAGATAGGCCGGCCAGTCAGACCTGTCCTCACTCGGCAGTCCCGAAAAGGGCGGCGGGACATCGGGTCCGGGCACTTCCAGCGGGCTGCACGAGATGAACCGGACGAACGGCTTACCCGCGGTGGTCAGCGCCGGGAAGAGGACGACGTTGTCCTCGACGATGACGTCGGGTCGGTGTTTGTCGATGATCTCGCGTAGGCGTGGTTCGCAGTATTTGGCGCCGTCGATGAGCGCTTGGTAGGTGGGAGCGATGAAGGTCGCGAGCTGGTCCACGGTCGGCTTGGCGAATTCGGGGGCGGTCTCGGCGATGAAGTCGGTCCAGAACTGGCCGGCGTCACCGTCTTCGGCACCCTCGACGGGCGCGGCCAGATCCACCAGTTCCTCGATGAATCCGTGCTTGGCGATCTTGCCCGCCCAGGACGACTCGGCGGCGAAGACGATGGTGTGGCCGCGGTCGCGGAGTTTGGCTGCGACGCCGATGCATTGATTGGTGGGTCCGTAGGCGGACTCCGGCCAGAACATGATGGTCAATGCCTGGGACATCATTGATTCCTTTCGCGGTCATGGCAGCGGAGTAGGGGATGGCCGGTGGACACCCGGGCGTAATCGAGGATCAGTTCGGTGGACGCGTCGGCGTCCAAGCTCGGATGACGAGCCACCATCCGATATCCGTAGGCGTCTTCGAGTGCGACGATGTTGCGGGCGATGGTCAGCGACGGTGAGCTGAGTGTGAAGACACCCTGTGCGGCACCGGATTCCAGGATGACCTGGTACATCGCCACCTGGCGGTCGAACAGTGCGGTGAGCAGAACCGCGTAGGTGGGGTAACGCCCGGCGGCCCCGCCCAGTTCGCACAGCAGCTTGACCGCTGGGTCGTCGGAGTCGACGGGCAGACCGGACTCGATGGTGAGTACCAGGCGGCGGTCGGGTTCGGCGACGCCCTCGATGCGGCGGAGGCGGTCGTCGTAGAACCGTTCCATGCCTGCCCTGTTGGCCTCCACGAGCAGCGTCTGCACGTCGGGGAAGTGGTAGAGGACGGCGCCCGAGGTGAGCCCGGCCTCCGCCGCGACCTGATTGAGCTGAACATCCGCCCCGTGTTTCATCACCGCCCGCTGGGCGGCGTGCAGCAGGTTCGCGCGTCGTTCCGTGCGGCTCACGGCCACTGGGTCCCCTCCCACTCGTCTGTCATGACTCACGGTGCCAGAAAAGTTGCCGCCCGGCGGGATTTTCTTGAATAGAAACTCAGGTTTTACGTTTGTAATGCGTCTGACATGCTATTTCTGGTCTTGTATTCTCTGAACGGCAATGCAACTATCGTGCTGCCGTCGGCCGCATCGCCGATGGCCGGGACCGATTGACGACGGAGCAGGGCTTGAGAACGACCGACGAGTTGCGGGACGCCGAACCACGGCCGGTGTGGTGGGACGACATGCGCACCGGGCCGCGGACGCAGCCGCTCCGTGGACGCGTCAGCGCCGATCTGGTGGTCGTGGGCGGGGGATACACCGGGCTGTGGGCGGCGATCGAAGCCCTCTCCGCGGACCCGGGTCGCCGGGTGATCCTTCTCGAACAGGCATGGGTGGGCGCGGCGGCATCGGGGCGCAACGGCGGCTTCGTCTCCGCGTCGCTCACGCACGGCATCGCTCACGGGGAGGCGATGTGGCCCGATGAGCTCGACGAGTTGCAGCGCCAAGGCCGAGAGAACGTCGAGCAAATCGCAAAACTGTTGCAGTGCAAGGGTATCGACGCCGACCTGCGCTTGGTGGGCAAGACGACGCTGGCCAGAACGCCACACGAAGTGCAGGCGCTGCACCATGCCGTGTCGAGCTACACGCGGCACGGCGAGGATGTCGAATTCCTCGACCGTGCGCAGGTGCGTGCCGACATCCACTCGGACGCCTTTCGCGGCGGCCTGCGCATCCGCAGCGGCGGACTGGTGGATCCGATGGCGCTGGTGCTCGGATTACGCAGGGTTGCAGAGGATTTGGGCGCTGTCATCTTCGAGCGGTCCCCGGCCACCGGGATCACCCGGACCGGTGGCAACCTGACCGTGCGCAGCAACCACGGCGAGGTCGACACGTCCCACGTGGTGCTCGCCTCCAATGCCTACCCGCCGTTGCTGCGCCGGCTGAAGTCCTGGATCCTCCCGGTCTACGACTATGTGCTGGCGACGGCGCCGCTGACCGCCGGTCAGCTGGAGTCCATCGGCTGGACGCAGAACCAGGGACTCACCGACGCAGGCAATCAGTTCCACTACTTCCGCCGAACTCGTGACGACCGGATCGTGTGGGGTGGTTACGACGCGATATACCACTACGGCAACGCCGTCGCCCCCGAACTCGAACAGCGCGACCGGTCACACCTTCTGCTGGCACGGCATTTTCGCGAAACATTCCCGCAGTTGGAGGACGTGGTGTTCACCCACCGCTGGGGCGGGGTCATCGACACCACCAGCAGGTTCACGCCGATCTTCGGAACTGCCTTCAACGGCCGCCTGGCGTACGCGGTCGGATTCACCGGCCTCGGTGTGGCCTCGACGCGCTTCGGCGCGCGGGTGGCCCTGGATCTGCTGACCGGGCGGGAGACCGAACGCACCAGCCTGCGGGCCGTCACCGGCAGCGCGGTGCCTTTCCCGCCCGAGCCGTTGCGCTGGTCCGCGGTACAGATGACCCGTGCAGCCCTGGCCCGTGAGGACGAAACAGGCCGCAGGGGACTGCTTTTACGCACCCTGGACCGATTCGGGGTCGGTTTCAACAGTTGACAGGAGTATGCGCATGACCGCAGGGCTGTTCCATCGGGGTGAGCGGGTCGCCGGCTCCGGAGGCGAACGTACCCTGGTCGACCCGTCGTCGGGGCAGCCGACCACGACCGTCTCCGAGGCGTCGATCCCGGACGCCGAACGCGCCGTCACGGCCGCGGCCGAAGCCTTCCCGGCCTGGGCGCGCCGGACCGCCGGCGAGCGCGCGCGGGTCCTGCTGCGCTGGGCCGACCTGATCGACGCCCACTCCGCCGAACTCACCGCACTGGAGGTCGCCGAAACGGGTAAGCCGGAGTCGGTCTTCCGCGATGGTGAGCTGCCTTTCGGCACCGACAATCTGCGATTCTTCGCGGGAGCGGGCCGCTCCCTGGAGGAGACCGGTGCCGGCCTGCTCAGCGAGGGTTACACGTCGATGATCGTGCGCCGGCCCGTGGGTCCCGTCGTCGGTATCGCACCATGGAACTTCCCGATGATCATGGGGCTGTGGAAGATCGGGCCCGCGCTGGCCGCGGGCAACACCATCGTCATCAAGCCGGCGCCCTCGACCCCGTCGAGCACGCTCTACATCGCTGAACTCGCAATCGAGGCGGGTGTACCACCCGGGGTGCTGGAAGTGGTGACCGGTGATCAGGCCGTCGGTGCGGCCCTGGTCGCCGACGAGCGCGTGCAGCTCGTCTCGATCACCGGGTCGACCCGCGCCGGGCGCCAGGTGATGTCGACCGCGTCGGTCCGCGGCGCCCGGGTTCATCTCGAACTCGGCGGCAAGGCACCATGTCTGGTGTTCGAGGATGCGCACCTCGACGATGCGGCGCACGGTATCGCGATGGGCGCGACCTACAACTCGGGGCAGGACTGCACCGCGGCCACCCGCGTGTATGCCCATGAGTCGATCATCGACGATCTGGTCGAACGCCTCGTCGCGGCTTTCGCTGCCATCCGCGTCGGCGACCCGCACGAGTCGTCCACCGACATCGGCCCGCTGATCAGTGTCGAGCACCGGGCGCGGGTTCACGGTTTCGTCGAACGTGCCGTCGAGGCCGGCGCCACGGTGCGTACCGGAGGTGTGCTGCCGGAAGGCCCCGGCGCCTATTATCCGCCGACGCTGATCACCGGAGCGGAGCAGTCCGCCGAGATCGTCCAGGACGAGGTCTTCGGGCCGGTCCTGGTGGTGTTGCCGTTCGGCGATGAGGCAGAAGCGATCCGGCTGTCCAACGACTGCCGGTACGGCCTGGCGTCCTCGGTGTGGACCTCGGATGTGGCTCGCGCACTGCGCACCGCCCATTCGATCGACGCCGGTGTGACATGGGTCAACGACCACCTGCCGATCGCCTCCGAGGCGCCGCACGGTGGCGTCAAGGCAAGCGGTTTCGGCAAGGACATGAGCCAGGCCGCCGTCGCCGAATACACCGTCGCCCGCCACATCATGGTCAAACACGCGCCGCGGGCGGCGCACAGCTCGTTCAGACCGTCTTGATCAGCACCGGAAGGAACACGCATGACAGCCAATGAGCAAGCGGCAGCACTACATTCGGTCGACGAGGTGCTACCGCGCAAGATGCGCTGGTTCGACGGCTTCGCGATGGCGATGACGATGCCCGCCGCGCTGGTCGCCACCCTGGGCGCCTCGATCGCCGGGCTCGGCGGCTGGGGTGCCGCCGTGCTGTGGGCCATCTCGATGGCGATTTCGCTGGCCGTCAACTGGATCTACATCGAATTGGCGGCGATGTTTCCTGCCGCCTCGGGCGGCATCTCGGGCTACGCGGCAGAGGCCTGGAAGAAACGCGTGCCCTGGTTCGCGCCCCTGGCCGGCGTCGGGTACTGGCTGCCGTGGGGCTCGAACCTGGCGACGTACGGTTCGTTCACCGGCCTGCTGGTGCAATCCCAATGGTTCCCCGAACAGCAGTGGACCTTCGATCTGGGTCCGCTGCACTTCAGCTTCCCGATCCTGATCGGACTGATCGTCATATTCGTGCTGTACGGGATCAACGTCATCGGCGTGCGGGTCACCATGGCGTTCGTCTATGTGACCGCGGCGATCCTGATGATCCCGCTCGCCGTGTTCATCATCTTTCCGTTGTTCAACGCCGACTGGGCGCCGATGGACCTGACGTGGAACCTGCACGGGTTGGCGGGCCTGCACACCGCGATCGTCTGGCTGTACGTGATGGCTTGGACCACACTGGGTATCGAGGTCTGCGCGACCTTCGCCTCAGAGTATCGCGATCCGGTGCGCGACACCTCTCGGGCGATCCGCGCGTCGGCGCTGTTCTGTCTCGGTGTCTTCTTCCTGGTTCCGCTGACCCTCGGCGGATTCGCCGGTGAAGAGGCGATCGCGGCGAACCCGTCCACCTTCTTCGTGGCGAGCTTCTCGCAGTTGACCGGCGCCGGTGCCGACGTGATGGTGTTGTGCCTCATCGCATCCCTGGTGCTGGTCATGCTGACATCGGTCGCCGATGCCTCGCGCGTCCTGTTCAACATGGGCAAGGAGGGCATCACCGTGCGCTCGATGGGCAAGCTCAACCGCCGCGGTGTGCCCGTCCGCGCTCTCAACGTCATGCTGGTGCTCAACATCGTTCTGCTGGTGGTTCTTCAGCAGCCGCTGGCCATCATCGTCACCGGCAACCTGGGCTACATCCTGGCCCACGTGCTGGCGGTGGCCGGCTTCGCGCTGCTGCGCAAGGACCGGCCCGACGCCGCGCGTCCTATCCGGTTGCCCCGGGTGTTCGTGCCGGTGTCGATCGGTCTGGCGATTCTGCTCTCGGTGATGCTGGTGGTCGGCGCGACCGGGTTCTCGATCACCGGTTACGGTGGCCTGCTCGAACTCGGCATCGCCGGATCCATCCTGGCGGCCGGTGTCGTGCTGTGGTGGTTCGTCCAGCGCAGCGACCGGTCGGACGGCGCAGAGGTGCACGGGCGGCGCTGACAAACCAAAAGCAGGGAGCCTGCCGCTCGGGGGGTTGCGGCAGGCTCCCTGTGGTTTTGACGCGCTACGTGGCGGCTTGCGCTCCGAGCACGCGCTGGATGTCCGGCTTCATCATCTGCAGCTGCTGACCCCAGTAGCCCCAGGTGTGGGTGCCGTTGGCCGGGAAGTTGAACACGCCGTTGTTACCGCCGGCCGCGATGTAGCGGTCGCGGAAGGTGACATTGGTGCGCAGCGTGAACCCTTCGAGGAACTGGGCGGCCATCAGGTTCGCACCGTCGGCGCCGGCGTCGAGGTCCGACGGGGTACCGGTGCCGCAGTAGATCCAGATGCGGGTGTTGTTGGCGACCAGCTGGTTGATGTTGACCATCGGGTCGTTACGCCGCCACGCCGGGTCCGACGACGGGCCCCACATGCTCTCGGCGTTGAAGCCACCCGCGTCGTTCATGGCCAGCCCGATCAGCATCGGCCACCAGCCCTCGGACGGGTTCAGGAAGCCCGACAGCGTGCCGGCGTAGATGAACTGATCCGGGTGGTAGATCGCGTAGGTCAGGGCGGCGCTGCCGGCCATCGACAGACCGACCACGGCGTTCCCGGTGCGGGACACACCCTTGTTGGCCTCCAGGTAGGCAGGCAGTTCCTGGGTCAGGAACGTCTCCCACTTGTAGGTGTAGTTCTGCCCGTTGCCCTTGGACGGCTGGTACCAGTCGGTGTAGAAGCTGGACTGCCCGCCCACCGGCATGACCGTGGACAGACCGGACTGGTAGTACCACTCGAATGCCGGGGTGTTGATGTCCCAGCCGTTGTAGTCGTCCTGGGCGCGCAGACCGTCGAGCAGGTACAGCGCGTGCGGGCCACCACCCTGGAACTGGATACGGATATCGCGACCCATCGATGCCGAGTGCACATCGAGGTACTCGACGGGAAGGCCCGGCCGCGAGAATGCTCCTGCTGTCGCCGAACCCCCCGCGAAGCCGATCAGCCCGGGTAGTGCTGCGACGGTCGCGGCGACCACCGCCACCCGACGGAGCCACTCTCCACGAATCTTTCTGATGAACTTCATAACGGCAACCAACCCACCTTTCATAAGAGATCCAAGCAATTGCCGCTGCTTTTATCTTCGTCGGTAGTGAATCACGCGCCCCAAATGCCACACGTGTAACACGGCGGGCGGCGATATCGCGGTTGGGCAACGATTGAGACTCGCTGCCGAGACCTCGGTGTGACTAGTCGACGCCGGCCAGGGCCGCGCGTACGGCGCTCCGGCGTTCCTCGATGGCACGGCCGATCTCCTGAAGCAGCAGCGGTTTCCGCGCGACCAGCTCCTCGACGTGGGAACGGTCGATCTGCAGCACGGTGACCTCGTCCAGTGCGTGTGCGCCGGCCGCCACCGGTTCGCGGGTCAGGGTCGTCTGGCCGAGGAAGTCACCGGCTTCGGCGGTGCGCACGGTCACGATGGAACCATCCGGACGCAGCGCGGTGAGCCGGACCCGACCCTTGACAATGAAGGTCATCCGGGACGGCACCGTGCCCGCGGCTTGCAGGGTTTCGTCTGCGCCGAAGCGGGTCAGCCGCACGTAAGGCAGCACCTCGCCGAATTCGGCCTCCTGCAGGCGCAGGGTGGAGCCCACGACCGCGAGGGCGTCGGCAATCCGATCCGGTGCGGCGAAATCGTCCTCGGCTTCGTCGAGATGCAGGTCCGCACGACGCGCGGCGTACCAGACCCAGCGCAGGAAGGTCGCTCTGGCGCCACCGTCATCCGCGGGACTGCGCAGTGGGATGGTGGTCTTGTACTGCAGTCCGCCCATCGCAACGGCCTTCGGCCACGCCCCGGGACGCAGGTGGGGGAGGTTGGCCGCCACCCGGATAAGCATGGCGCACACCTCGTCCGGCGCGTCGTCGAGCGAGAACACGCTCACCACCGAGATGGCGTGATCGCCTGGTGGCCGGCTCTGATTGGTGAATGACGCGGCCGCCAGCATGGAGTTGGGCATCACCTGCATGCCACTGCCGGTATCGATATGCGTTGCGCGCCAGTTCACTTCGATGACCCGGCCACGAGCCGACGGGGTGTCCAGCCAGTCGCCGAGCTGGAAGGGCTGCTCGAACAACAGCAGCAGGCCGGACACGATCTGGCCCACCGAGTTCTGCAAGGCCAGGCCCAGCACGATCGATGTGATGCCCAGAGCCGTGAACAGGCCGCCGACATTGGCGCCCCAGACATAGGAGAAAATCATCGCCAGCCCCACGGCAATCACCACGAAACGTGCGACGTCGAGGAAGATCGACGGAATCCGCTTGCGCCAACTGCCTTCCGGGGCGCCCTGGAACAGGGTGGCGTTGAATCCGGACAGCAACAGGATCAGGATGACGAAGCCGAACACCGTGGCGATGATGCGTACCGGAGTCGCGTCGGCGTTCACCTCGTTGGCCTTGGTGAGCAACAGCAGCAGCGCGCCCAATGGCAGGATGAGATTCCGCAGCAGACCCACCGCGCGGGTCAGCGCGCTGCCGCGGCGGGCCAGCGCGTTGCGCAGTTCGGTCAGGATCACCAGGGTCACCGGCAGGCCGATGGAGACCCCGACGGCCCAGAAGAACCACGACGCGTCGAGCAGACTGGTCACGCGCGACGCTCCGTGAGTCGCCACACCGGCTCGGTGCCGCTCGGGGTGGCGATCTCACCGGCGGCCACGAACAAGCTCGACTCGCTCATCGCGTCACGCACCCGTGCGGTCACGTAGACACCTGGCTGTGCCGTCCCGCTCTGCACCTGATTTGCCAGATCGACTGTCGCACCCCACATGTCGTACGCCACGCTGGAGCGACCCACCAGGCCGCTGGTCACGGTTCCGGTGTCGATACCGGCCCGCAATTGCAGAGTGCTACCGGTCTCGCCGTTGTAGCGGTCGACGATGCGCTGCATCTCGATCGCGAAATCGACCGTGCGCCGGACATTGTCGAGGCGGGGGACGTTGAGCCCGCAGCTGGCCAGATAGCCGTTGTGCAGGGTTCGTATCCGTTCCACCCCGAGGCTCTCGGCGGCGGCGTCGAACTGGCGTACCAGCCGGTTGACGATCGCCAGTGCCTCATCGGAGGTCAGGTTTTCCGACAACTCGTCCAGGCCTGCGATATCGGCGAAGATCACCGTGACGTCCTGATGGTCCTGCGCGATCGTCTCCTCACCGTCGCGGTACCGGGCCACCACCGTCTCCGGCATCAGGGAGAGCAACAGCCGGTCGTTCTCCCGGCGCTGCTCGTTGAGCAGATCCTCCTTGATCGCCAGGTTACGGCTCATCCCGTTGAAAGCCACTGTCAGGTCGCCGAATTCGTCCTTTGACTGCACGGGGACGGTCACCCCGTAGTCGCCGGAGCTGATCTGCTGGGCGCCTGCCTCCAACCGCCTGATCGGCCGGATGAACAGCCGGGCCAGCAGCAGGGCGGCGATGGACACCACGAAGATGATGGCCGCCGTGGACAGCACCAGGGTTCGGGTGAACGCCGACACCGGGGCGAAGGCCTCGGCGGTGTCGATCTTGGCGATCACGCCCCAGTGCAGACCGGGTACGTCGACCGGGCCGTAGGCCTGCAGGGTTTCGTGGCCGAGATAATCCCGAGTGATCAGGGTGCCCCGGTCGCCGCGCAACGCCTGATGGGTGGCCTCACCACCGACTGGCTGCACCAGGGTGGTGCCGTGCTGGCGGATCGAGTCCTGGGCCACATCCGGTGGGGTGCCGCCGTCGATCACATCGCGTTTGAACGCCTCGGGATCCTCCAGGAACAGCCGGGAGTCCGACCGCATCAGGTCGTCCGGACCCACGATGTAGGTCTCGCCGGTCTTGCCCATCCCGGACTCTTCCCAGCGCTTGTCCATCGTCATCAACCGGTTGATCTTGGAGATGGGGAATTGCAGGGCCAGCACCCCGAGGCTGTGCCCGGCGTCGCCGACCGGGGAAACCAGCCACGCCGTCGGCGACGGCGCGGGTTCGTAGTCCCCGAAATCGGTGATATCGACGTAGTCGACCGCATTGGATTCCATCGCCTTGGTATAGGCGGCGGTCAGGTTACCGTTCTTGTAGGGGCCGGTCAGCACATTGCTGCCGAGGTCGACACCCTTGTAGGCGCTGTAGACGATATTGCCGCGCGGGTCGATCAACAACGCGTCCTCGAATTCGAAGCGCGTGACGATTTCCCGGAAGAACTCGTTGTACCTGGCGTTGGCGGCCGACCACGCACTGCCGTCGCGGGCGTCGTCGTACCGGATGGACTTGTCCCAGTCGGTGAACGGGGTGGTGTAGTTGGCCTGCAGATACTTCTGTGCGTTCGACGTCGGCAGCAGTGCGCTCACGTCGACCTCATTACCGGTCTGGTTGTCCTCGACCTTGGCGAACTGGTTGTCGTAGTAGTCCGTGATCGCCTGCTGCTGCTGCGGGTCGATCGACGCTGCGGCGAGTTGGTCGAATCCCGCGGTGAAGGCCTGCAGCGCCTGGGTGGCGGTGGATCCGCGCGAATAGATGACCAGGGAATTCTTCAGATCCGAGATCTGGCCGGCCAGCTGGCGGGTCTGGGACTGGCGGATCTCGGTGAGCCCGTCGAAAACCGAATTGCGCAGGGACTCCCGCCCGGATTGGTAGCCGATGAATCCGACGACGGCGGCCGACAGGATGGAGGTCGCCAACAACATCACCAACAGTTTGGATTGGATGCTGACGCGAGACAGCAATCGGCGGCGAGTCGGTTTCGGTGCCGGTGCCGGTGCCGGTGCCGTCTCGCCGGAATCGAAAGCAGGCGGACTTTTTTCTGTCGTCGTCATCGATTCGGAAGCTTAGGCCGGTGAACCATTGGACGGCCTGTTGTTGGCGTTTATTCAGTGCGGCTCGATGATTGCCCAACCGTGCGGCGGGACCACCATGTCCGCAACGAAATCCGGCGGTGGGGCACCCGACCCGGCGGTGATCCGCCCGGGCCGGGGCAATGCGACGGGGAACGGTTCATTGCTGACGTTGAGTGCCACCGTCAATTCCCCGTCGCTGCCCTGGGTGCGGTACACATACCCGGTGTTGTCCACCTGGACGGCCTCGGTGCGCGCGGTGTGCAGCCACGGATGCCGACGGCGCAACCCGATCAAGTACTGGTGCAGTCTCTGAATGTCACTGAATTCGGTTGGCTTGGAGGTGAATTCGGGCCGCACCGCGTCATCGCCGCCGGCCCGTTCCTCCTTGATCGCCCGCCAGCCCCATTCGTCGCCGGCGTAGATGCTGGGCGTACCGCCGGTGGTCAGCAACAGCACCAGGGCATGTTCGAGGTGGCGGGCGTCATCCAAGCGGCTGGCGATCCGGGTGACGTCGTGGTTGCCGACGAAGGTCAGTGGCACGAAGGTGTCCAGGAATTCGTTGTGCCGCTGCAGCGCCCAGTCCAGCTCGTGGAAATTGCCGTCGTTGAGGCTGCTCCACACCGCTTTCCACAGTTCGTACTGGGTGACCGAGTCGAAACCGGCGGCCTGCACCTGGGCGGGGTAATCGCCGTGGATCACCTCCCCGACGAACCACGCCTGCGGATGGCGTTCGCGTACGGCAGGCAACACGGTCGCCCAGAACCGGTCCGGTACGGCGTAGGCGGCATCCAGTCGCCAGCCGTCGGCGCCGCGATCCAGCCAGTGCGTCATGACCCCGACGGTGTAGTCCACCACCTCGGGGTGGTCGTGGTTGAGCGCGATCAGTTCGCCGTGCCCCTCGAAGGTCGCGAACCCGTCGTTGCCGCGGCGGAACCAGTGCGCGTCACCCCCGTCCAGGGCCGCCCGGTAGCGCGGGAAATCGGTGCCGACATGATTGAAGACGCCGTCGAGCAGGACCCGCAGCCCGCGCCGGTGCGCCTCGTGCACCAGCCGGTCGAAATCGTCGTCGTCCCCCAGGCGGGGATCGATGCGGTAGTGGTCGGTGGTGTCGTAGCCGTGGGTGCGCGAGGCGAACACCGGGCCCAGCGCAATACCCGAGCAGCCCAGTTCCACGGCGTGGTCCAGCCATTCGACGATGCGCAACAGGCGGTGCTCATCGGAGTGCGGTGGCGGGTCGGCCGGGAAGGCGCCGACGAACCCCAGCGGGTAGAGCTGCCACCAGATCGCGTGGGTCACCCAGTCCGGATCGGTCATGGCCGGAACCTCGCTTCGTACAGTGCGCGCATCGGTTCGGTGAGTTCGTCGGCCGGTCCGTCGGTGCGCACGCCGGGCGCGACGGCGGCTATGGGCAACGCGGCGACCGGCGAGGGCGGGGTGCCCCATTGCGCGCACCACCGGCTCAGCTGCGCCGAGGACGTGGCGTACACGATGCGCCCGAGTCCCACCCAGGCGTGCGCAGCCGCGCACATCGGGCAGTGTTCGCCGGAGGTGTAGACGGTGGCCACGCGGCGCTGGTCGGGCGTCAGGTTGTGCACGGCCCAGCGGGCGATGGCGAACTCCGGGTGCTGGGTGGCGTCACCGCCGGCGACCCGGTTGCGGTCCTCGAACACCGTCCGCCCGGTCTGATCGACCAGTACCGATCCGAAGGGCTCGTCGCCGTCCTCGAGCGCCGTCCGTGCGAGTTCCAGGCAGCGGCGCAGGTATTCGAGGTCTTGCGCACTGATCGCCACACCGGGAGCCTACTCAACCGGGGCGCGCCGGCGTCGTCGATAGCGTGCGGTGGGATCCCACGGCGGCCCGAGTGCGACCGCGGGGTCAGCGAGAACCACCGCCACGGAGGCGGTGCGGCGTCAGGTCTGACGGCATACCTGCGGGACGGTTTCGAACGCCGACGCGGAACCCCAGCACCATGCCGCGTAGGCGGCCGCGACGGCGACGCGGTCGATGTCTCGCTGGGTTCCACCGGCTGAACGCACCGACTCCGCAACGGCGAACTTGATGATGTCGACGAGGCCCGTCATCCGTTCGTCCGACCCGTGAGTGGACGCCGACGTGGATATGGACACTGATCCCCCAAACGGCGAGGGTCGCCGCGCCGTCGCCCCGTTGCGAAGCGCGAAACCCTTGCCTGCTCAACACCTTAGTCCCAGGGCCGGGTTCGCGCTCGAGACGCGCCTTTAGTGACAGCACCCTTTTGCAGTCGTTACCACATCGAGACGGCACGCGCACGACGCCAGCACCGGGACATCGGCGCGTGCCCGGGCCAGGGCGAGCTGCTGGCCGATGATGGTCGCCTCGGCATCCCGGCCCAGGCGTTGCAGACACTCGTGGTACCCGTGCAGGCTCCACACGTTGCCCGGGTGCTGACAGGATCGGCGCAGGGTGGCGTCCAGCCCGAGGTCGGCGGCGTACACCGCGGCCGCCTCCGCGACGCGGTCCTGTTCCAGTAGCAGCGCCCCGTAGGCGTGCCGGGTCGGCTGCATCCAGCCCCACGGCTCGTCGTAGGGCAGGGCGTCGTCGAGCGCGATCGCGGTCCGGAGATGGCCGAACGCCTCGTCGAAATTGCCTTCCCGGTAGGCGATCTCGCCGTCCAGCATGGCCACCGCAATGGCCAGGATGTCCCGGCTGGTGTTGTTGAACAGATAGCGCGAGTCCGGCACCCTGGCGTACGCGGCCGCCAGCGCCGCCCGCTCGGCGCGAGCCTGCGGGAGCTGGCCCTTGGCGGCGTGTGCGACGCCGCGCCCGTAATGCACGGTGGCCGTGGTGGTGCAGTACAGCTGCTGGTCCTGCGGCAGAGGGGTCGCGATCAGATCATCCCAGCGGCCGAATCGCACCAGCACATGCACCCGCAGTGGCACGAAAGCCTCCAGCCAGTCGGCCATCGGCGGGGATTGGATGCTCAGCAGGTCCGGGGTCAACTGACTGGACAGCTCGTCGGCCGCGTCGAGCGCCACCTGCGACTGCCCTTCGAACATCGCCGAATACACCACGAAGTGCAGATCGTGCGCCCGGTAGAGCGAGTAGAAGTTCAGCGGGCCCGCCCGCCGGACGAACTGCCGGTCGGCGCGCACCGCGGACCGGTTGGCCAGTATCGAGGCGCGGTAGTCGCCGCACAGCACGTCGATGTGGCTGGGCATGTGCTGCAGATGGCCGGCGTCGGGCACCAGATCGCGCAGCAGGTCGGCCACCGGCAGGGCGTCCTCGGGGCGCGCCGACATCTCCATCGCGTGCAGGTACAGGTGCAGTACCCCGGGGTGCGCGCGCCCGGCCGGTGTGGTCAGGGCCCGGTCCAGCAGGGCGATGGCCGCCAGCACCCGCGATCCGGGAGCCGGATCACCGGTTGTACTGTCCCACAACGCCCACGCGGTCACGTTGAGCAGTGCGTCGGCCGCCAGCGCCGCCACGTCGACATCGTCGGGGTACCGCTCGGCCACCTGCGCCATGGCGTCGGCGTAGGCGCTGTGCCCGGCTTCCAGGGCGCCGCCGTCATGCGGGTCGTCGGTGCAGAAACGCGTCGCCAGCGCGTCGATCAGTGCCCGCTCGAGCGCGCCCGCCCGCCCGGTCGCGGCGCGGGCGAGTTCGGCGCGGGCCCGCGCCAGGGAGGTCGCCAGATCGACCGGATCGAAGGCCTCCCATGCCTTGTTGTAGTTGGGTCCGACCGCGTAGGCGATGGCCCAGCGTGCGATGGCCAACTCGGGGTCTGCTTCGAGCGCGCGTTCGAAGCAGCGCACCGCTTCTTCGTGATTGAACGCGTATGCCCACACCATGCCCCGGTCGAACCAGACCTGCGCCTGCGGCTCGGCTGTGTCGATCGGCCGGTGATAGGAACCCAGGTCGTAGTACGGCTCGGTGGCGGTGCTCATTGCACGCACGATAATTCAGCGGCGACGACAACGAGAAGCGTTGTGCAGATGCCTGAGCCGAACCCATGTGCGGCGGCCGCAACCGCTACCGTGGGCCGATGATCAGATGCGTGCGGCTGTGGACGGGCGAGGACGGCGGCTCCCATGTCGAGGTGGGCGCGCTGGACATGGCGCCGGGCCGCAACGCCGACTTGGTGTCGGTGGCGATGTCGGCCGCACACGTCACCATCGAGGAGACCGCCGGCGGCGGATCACTGGCCTGGCACACCGCGCCGGTGCGCCAGTTGGTGGTGACGCTGGCGGGCACACTGCGGTTCACCACGCGCGGCGGTGAGGAGTTCACCCTGGCACCCGGCGATGTGCTGCTCGCCGAGGACACCACGGGCTCGGGCCATCAGTGGGAACTCATCGACACCGATCCGTGGCGCCGGATTTACGTCGTGCTCGCGCCCGGCACCGAGGTCCCGTTCGTCCCCGCCTGAGCGCTAGTGACCGGCGACGATATCGGACTCGTCGACGGTGACCGGATCCTTGGCCCCGGGCAACAGCGAATACGCCGCGCAGACGACTCCGAAGAGCAAATAGCCCAGCGCGACTTGGGGATTGGCCGCCCATGCCACCTGCGGCGCATGGATCAACCCGATGAAGGACAGCACGGCTCCGACCGCCGAGGCGATGGCGGCGTACCGGAACTTCTTCTCCAGGATGAGGGCCACCATGGTGCCGAGGACGAGACCCACCAGCACCGCACCCTCGCCAAGGGTTTGCAGGCCCTCGTAGACCACACCGGCGCCGTTGAGTTTCTCCAATCCGACTGCGCCCGCCGAGGTTCCGGCCGCGTTCAGCGCGTTGTCGATCAGGCCGCTGGCCCACTGCGCCAGGTTGGGCAGCAGGGCCGCCACCACGGCGACCGCATGCAGCCGCGGCACCGCCTGGAAGGCTTGTGCCCCGATCAGCAGACCGATGTAGAGCAGGATCGGCACGATCGCCGGCACCGGCAGCAATGCGTCCAGCACGCCGAACAAGCCCAGGAAGCAGAAGATCCCGATCACCACACCGCTGGCCAACGAGTACCCGGCTCGGCCGCCGGCATCCTTCCAGCCCGGGTGCCCGATGTAGACCGCGGGTGGGAAGGGCGAACCGAACGCCGACCCGATCACCGCGCCCGCGCCGTCGGCGAGCAGCACACTGCGCAGGTTGTAGTTGTCGCCGGCGGCGGCGGCGCTTTCCACGTTGCTCATCGCCTCGGTGAAGTTGTAGACGCCCAGCGGTATCGCCGTGCCCAGTAGCGGCGCCAGATGCGACAGCCCGGAGAACAGCAGGTCAACACGCAGATCGGGGACCCCGACCGCGATATCGGAAATAGCTTGTCCCACATCGGGTGCGGACATGTATCCGCCGATCCACCCGATGGCGGTGCCGACCAGCAGCGCGGCCAGTCCGACCGGGATGCCGAACGGCAGCTTCACATCGGTGAAGAAACCGATCAGGATGATCGCCAGCACGGGAAGGCCGATCCAGGCCGCCTCCCACATCTGTGCCGCGGGCCGCATCGAGATGAAGGTGATCGAGATGCCGGCCAGGGTTCCCAGCATCGCAGCGCGCGGCGTCAGTGTGCGGATATATGGCCCGACGAAGGCGCCGATCATCACGATGATGCCGATCATGAACGCCCACGCCAGTCCGGCCGCCCAGGCCGCCGTGGCGTCCTTGGTATTCAGATACACCGGCAGCATGACCACGAACACCACGATGAACATGTGCGGCACGCTGGGGCCGTAGGGCAACGCGGTGACGTCGGAACGATTCTCGCGGCGTGCCAACCGGCGCGCCAGGAAGGTGTAGTAGAGGTTGCCCAGGATCAGCGCCACGCCGAGTGCGGGCAGGACGGTGCCCAGCACATCGCCGGCGGGCACGTTGATCACCCCGATCATCAACCCGGTCAGCGTGAGCACGTTGACCAGGATGTTGAAACCCAGTCCGAAGAACGCGTTGGTGTCCCCGCGCGTCCACCAGGGGACGGCCACCACCGACTTCGGGGTGTCGGCGGCCGGGGGATCGGAGACGTTGGTGGACATGGGCGTGAGCCTCCCTAGACCTGTGAGGAGATGTGCGTGCCGAGTTGCTGCAGTGCGGGAATGACCGCGGCGGTATCTGCGACCCACCCGAAGATGCCCCCCTGGGCCTTGATCATTTCCAGCCCCACCCGCTGAAAATCCGGGAAATACGAACCGACACAATCGGATACCACCAGGCATTCGTAGCCCCGGTCGTTGGCTTCCCTGGTGGTGGTGTGCACGCACACCTCGGTGGTGACGCCGGTGATCAGCAACTGGGTGATGCCCGCACCGGTCAGCACGTCCTGCAGTTCGGTGGCGTAGAACGCGCCCTTGCCGGGCTTGTCGATCACCACCTCGCCGTCGACGGGTGCCAACTCGTCGACGATGTCGTGGCCGTATTCGCCACGGATGAGGATGCGCCCGTATCTGCCCGGGTCGCCGATGCGCTGCGACGGCAGACCGCGATTGAGCTTGGCCGGCGGGCAGTCGGACAGATCGGGTCGGTGGCCTTCCCTGGTGTGGATCACCGGGACACCGGCCTCGCGGGCCGCGGCGATCAACGCCGCCAGCGGCGGAACCACCTTCAGCAATTGGTGCACATCATTGCCCAGGCTCTCGCCGAACCCGCCGGGCAGCAGGAAATCGCGTTGCATGTCGATGACGATCAGCGCCGTGCGTCCCGGCACCAGCGCGAACACCGACGGCTCGGCGGGCACCGCGACACTGGTCATACCTGCTCCTTGATGGTTGACACGGCGGCGGGGGCGGTGGGTCTCGGTTCATCGAGGATCTGGGCGGCCAACGTCAGTGCGGTGTCGTCGCTGAGCGCCGCGCCCAGCAGCATGGCGCTGAAGGGCCTGCCGTCGCTGGTCACCCCGAGCGGCACGGCGACACCGGTCAGGTCGAGCAGATTGCCGAAATGTGTGTAGTGGCCCAAAACCGTATTGCAGCCGATGGGGTTGTGCTGCACCTGCTCGACGGTGAACGTGGTGCCGATGGTCGGTACCACCAAGACGTCCATGCCCCGCCACAGCCGGCCCACTTCGGCCTTCAGATCCTGTAGCTTCTGCAGCGCGGCGAACGCGTCGACCGCGGTGTAGCCCAACCCGCTGCGGAAGATGTCGCGCACCACAGGGTGTATCGAATCGGGTTGGGCGGCAAGGAAATCACCGAACTCGACCAGGCGCTCGGCCACCCACGGGCCCTGGTACAACAGCGCGCCCGCGGCCAGGAACGGCGCAAGGGACACCTCGACGACAACGGCCTGGCGTTCCAGCTGTTCCCGGAAGCCCAGATGCGCCGCGCGCATGGCGTCATCCCCGAAGAACTCCAGCTCGGCGACCGGCGGCAGGCCGACCCGGATGGGTGCGCCGCCGTGGCGCGGGCCGCGGTCCCGTGACCATGCGTCGGCGTCGTCGCGGCCGGCCATCACGTCGAACACCCGGTCCACGTCGTCGATGCAGCCCGCCATCACGCTCAGGCAATCCAGCGACTTGCAGGCCGGCACCAATCCGACGGTGCTGATCAGTCCACGGGAGGGCTTGAAGCCCACCACGCCGTTGAGGGCGGCGGGTACCCGGCCCGAGCCCGCGGTGTCGGTGGCCACCGCGAACGGCACCTGGCCCAGCGCGACGGCCAGCGCGGATCCCGAGCTGGACCCGCCCGAGATGAGTTCGCCGCCGAATACGCTGCGCGGCACGGTGTAAGGGGTGCGGGTGCCGTTGAGGCCGGTGGCGAACTGGTCCAGATTGGTCTTGCCGACATAGAGCGCACCCGCGTCGAGCAGCCGCTGCACGGCGGGTGCGGTGCGTTCGGCGATATAGGCGTAGTCGGGGCAGGACAGTGTGGTGGGTACTCCGGCGACGTCGATGCTGTCCTTCACCCCGAACGGCACCCCGTACAGCGGAAGTGTCCGTGCGCCGGGCCGATTCTCGATCTCGGCGGCGGCGGCCAGCAGTTCGTCGCGGGGCACCCGCGACAGCCACGTGCCGTCGTCACCGCGGGCGGCGATGGCATCGGCGACGCGGGCCGCCGTCTTGACCGGGGAACCGGTGCCGCCGGCATGTGAGTCGAGGATCTCGGCGATCGACGGACCGATCGACGGTCCGTGCACGTCTGTTCCCATGCCTGTCGATTGTCACCAGGATGATGGCGTTCGCGGTACGCCTGTGTGTCGATCGTGTTATTGCTGCACGTCTGGACCTGGCCCGGGGCTCGACAGCACACCTAGAACGTGTTCTAGTTCTTCAATGCTGGACTTCACCCTCGAGGACCTCAGTGCTGAGGACGTCGAGCGCTTGCGCACCATCTACCGGCCGCTGACCGAGTCGGTGCGCGAGCTGATCGACGCCACCATCCGATCGGCGGCGCCCGCGGAGGTGGTCGCCGCGGCCACCGCACAGATCCAGGCGGTGACCGCGGCGCTGCGCACCGAGCAGCTCGACGGTCCGTTCGGGGTCCGGTTCACCACGCACGGCGACCGGATGCCCTGGGGCAACGCGGTCGTCGGGCTGCGCAACCCGATCGCGCCGCCGCTGTCGGTGCAGCGCAACGACGACGGCTCCGTGTTCGCCGATTTCACCTTGGGCGCGGCCTATGAGGGTCCGCCGGGGCATGTGCACGGCGGGGTGGCCGCGCTGCTGCTCGATCACGTGCTCGGTGAGTCGGCCAGTCCGGCCACCAGTCCACGGCTGACCGGCACCATCAGCATCCGCTATCTGCGACCGACACCGCTGGGTGCGCTGCGCATCGAGGCCGGGATCGTGCGGACCGAAGGGGTCAAGACGTTCGCGGCGGGGATGATCTCCGACGCCCAGGGCCCGACGGTGCAGGCCGAGGGCGTGTTCATCCGGCCGAAGTGGGCCAGGGACTGACCGCCGGGTTTTCCGCTGCGATGTCGACCACCATCCGGGTGATGGTGGCGAGCTCGGCGACCAACACGCGGGCGGGGCCGTGCTCCCGGCGCAGTAATGCAGCGGCGTCGCGCACCGCGACGGCGGCCGCGGTCAGCTGCTCGGCGTCCACCCGCCAGGGTGCGGCCGGTGTGGCCGGATTGCCCATCAGCGCTTTGACGTAACCGTCGATGGCACTGATGAATTCACGGTCCAGGGTGGGTGACGGGTGCGCCGGCAGGGTGGCTTCCAATGTCGCGCAACTGGTGGTGACGGCATTCAGTGAGGCACGGTAGGGGCCCAACCACCGCCGTATCGCCGGCTCTTCGGTCTTGGTCGCGCCGGCGGCGGCTTCGAACGCGGTGCGGGCGCTGGCCGCGCGCTGCCAGGCGGCCGACAAGGTCTCGGCGGGATGGTCGACCTCGTGCACGAAGGCCCTGATCACCGTGGCGGCGTAGTCGACCTCGGTTTTCAGTAGCTCGCCGGCCCGCTGACGTAGCCGGACCAGCGCGTTGTCGGGCAGTCCGACGTGCACGATCACCGCAAGCGCGCCGCCGACGACGGTCGCCAGCCAGCGTTGTTCGACGGTTCCGGCGTCGACGTGCCCGCTCACGTCGAGCAGGAAGATGATCGCGGCCGCCAGCGCCGCGCTGACCGCGACATAGCCGAATTCTGTTGCCGAATAGGCAATTCCGAGGAATATCACGGCCAGTGCGGCCGCCGCGGGACCGCCGGGGTGCAGCAGCGCGGTGAAGGTGGAGGCGCCGACCACCCCGACGGCATTACCGGTGATCCGCCCGATGCACCGGGTATAGGTGTGCGCGGTCTCCGGGCGCAGCACCATCAGCACCGTCACCGTGATCCAGTAACCGTGTTCGGCGCCGGCCGCGTGGGCGATCGCCACCCCGGCGGTGCAGGCGACCGCCAGCCGGACGGCGTGCCGGAAGATGGGGGAGCTCCAGCGCAGCTGTGCCCGGACCAGCCCGGTCGCCGCCGCCCAGGAATGCGGAAGGCCGGGACGCCGGAGCTGCGCGACCTGTTCGGGTTCGAACTGCCCGAAGCGCAGTTCGACTGCCTCCGCTAGCTGACGGCTCAGCCGTTGGGCCACCGTTGCGGTCGTGCCGTCCAGCGCATCGGCGGTGGTGTCCATCCTGGCCAGAGCGGGTGCGATCGCGCGCCGCGGCGTGCGGCGGGCAATGATCTCGAGCAGGTCGGCCGCGGCCCGTAAGGCGTCGGCGGCGGCCTCGTTGCGGGTCCCGTCGCGCCCGAGGGCGCTCAGAGTGACCGCGATCCGCTCCGGTAGTCCGTACCAGCCCCGGTAGGCCGGTGGCCGGCGCCGCGCCTGGGACTCGGTGAGCGTGAAGGCCTCCCGCAGCCGGATCAGCGGCTGCCGGTCGACCTGGGCGTCCGGTTCGGTGGCCAGCCGCCGGGCGTCGGCCCCCAGTGATCGGTAGGCGCGGGTCAGTGCCTCGCGCTGAGCACGCCACCGCCGCTGCGGCCACACGGCGATCAGGACCGCCTGGGCCAGCCCGCCGAGCAGGGCCAGCGCGCTCGACGTCAGCACCGCGCCGGTACTGCCTGCGATCGGGGACGCGGTGACGAGCAGCACGGCGGCACCGGCGGCGACCATGCCGGCGTTGGCGCTCAGCGCCCATTGCATGCCGGCCAGAAAGCACCACGCCGCGACGACCGCGAGGAACACCGGCGTCCACTCCGCGGTGAATCCACCGACTGCCACCGCCAGTGCCATTTCCAGCGACACGGCGGTGACGAGCGCTATCCGGCTGCGCGGACTGTCCTGTAACG
Source organism: Mycobacterium sp. BMJ-28 (assembly GCF_054404835.1). Classification (NCBI taxonomy): domain Bacteria; kingdom Bacillati; phylum Actinomycetota; class Actinomycetes; order Mycobacteriales; family Mycobacteriaceae; genus Mycobacterium; species Mycobacterium sp. BMJ-28. The sequence continues at coordinate 2,917,650 of NZ_CM136783.1, forward strand.
CGGTGGCGCCGGCCATCGCCGCGGCGCCACCGGCGGCGATGGCCGCCCCCGATGAATCGAGATACAGCGCCGCGGTGGCCACCGCCAGCACGCCGAGCAGGCTGCGCGCCACCGCGCCGAACTCATACAGCGTCAGCCCGAGGGCGCCGCCGCGCGCCTTGCTCATCCGGTCATTCTCGTACGCTTGCGCGTCCAACCGGGGGAACCGCGACAAACCGGGATTCGCGTCATCCGGGTTGTTATTTTCGACCGATGGAAAAGGTGATGATCACATTGCGGCGCGGCGCGGCGGACGAGCAGTGGTGTCAGCGGTTGCGCACCACGGTCGCCGCCGGCCTGTCCGAACTGGATTTGGCCGGATTGACGGTCAACGTCCGGGATGACGCGGTGCGGGCCTCGATGATGACGCTCACCACGCTGGACCCGCCCGTCGTCGCGGTGCTCAGCATCTGGACCCAGCAGTACTACGGTGCGGCCATGGCGACGGCGCTGAACCTGCTGTCCGCCGAATGCGATTGTCTGGCAGCCTATCTGGTGACCGAGTCGGTGCCGATGCCCGGCCCGGCCGGGCAGTCGAGCGCGCGCACCCCCGGCCTGGCCAATATCGCGCTGTTGCGCAGGCCCGCCGATCTGGACCAGGGCACCTGGCTCACCCGCTGGCATGTCGACCACACGCCGGTGGCCATCGCCACCCAGGCCACGTTCGGATACACCCAGAACACCGTGGTGCGTGCCCTCACCGACGGCGCCCCGCGCATCGACGCCATCGTCGAAGAGCTGTTCCCGATCGAGGCGGTGTCCGATCTGCACGCGTTCTTCGGGGCGGCCGACGACGCGGATCTGGGTGACCGGATGGGGCGGATGGCCGCCAGTGTCGCGAGGTTCGGCGCGGACCGCGATATCGACACGGTGCCCACCAGTCGTTATCAGTTGTGGGCCCCGGCGCATACGCTGTCGCCGTGACACTTTTGATCTCGGATGACAACCGGGTCCGCACGCTGACCCTGAACCGGCCTGAGGCGCTCAACGCGTTCAGCGAGGCGCTCTACGACGCCACCACCGAGGCGCTGCTGGCCGCGGCCGAGGACCCCGAGGTGTCCGTCGTGCTGCTGACCGGGGCCGGCCGCGCCTTCAGCGCGGGCAACGACCTGGTGGAGATGCAACGGCTGGTCACCGACCCCGATTATCAGCCCGGCAAGTACGGCTTCAGGGGCATGATCGAGGCACTGGCGGCCTTCCCGAAACCGTTCATCTGCGCGGTCAACGGTGTCGGGCTGGGGATCGGTGCCACCATCCTGGGGTACGCCGATCTGGCCTTCATGTCCGCCACCGCGCGACTGAAGTGCCCGTTCACCAGCCTGGGCGTGCCGCCGGAGGCGGCCTCGTCGTACCTGCTGCCGCGGCTGATCGGCCGGCAGAACGCCGCCTGGCTGCTGCTGTCCTCGGAGTGGATCGATGCCGCCGAGGCGCAGCGGATGGGTTTGGTGTTCAAGGTGTGTGAGCCCGACGAACTGCTGGCCGAGGCGCGCAGGCACGCCGACGTACTGGCCTCGCGTCCGCTGAACAGTCTGCTGGCGGTGAAGAACACCATGCTGGAACCGATCCGGCCGGGGATCGCGGCGGCCAGTGAGCGGGAGAACGCGCTGTTCGCCGAATTGCTGGGCCAGGCCGCCAATGTCGACGCGCTGGCGTCGTTCGTGGACAAGCGGGGCTGACGCGCCTACCGGGCCGCGTGCACGGGACATTCGCGGGACGCGGCGAGCATCGCGCGCAGCGTCCGGCGGCACCGGCCGCAGTCCGAGCCAGCCCCGCAGGCCTCGGCGATCTGCTTGGACGTGGTGGCCCCCGCGGCCACCGCGTCGTTCACCGCCTGGGTGGTGGCGCCGGTACACAGACAGACGAACATCGGCTCAGATCCCCACCGTCATGAGATGGGCGAACTTCCCGACGAACAGCGACGGGTAGGCCCCGAAACCGGCCTGCGACATCCACTCCGCCGCGGCGTCGGGATGGTCGATCCAGCGGCGTGCGCTGAGTTCGTCGGCGATCTCCTGCAGGATGAGCACCTCGTGCCCGTCGTCGAATGCGTGGTACACCCAGATCTTGCGGACACCGGACTGCCGGAACCGGTCGGCCGCCCCGTGCACCTTGACCATCAGGTCCTCGACGCTGTCCACCGTGGTGACCACACCGACGATCACCCCGGCGACGGATTCGTCGGCGTCGTCGGGGTCGGGTTCGTACAGGTCGATCTTCTCGACGACCTCGCCGGCGAAGACCGCCGGAATATCGTCGACGCCGGAGATGTCGAAAAGGTCGAATATCGCGGGTGAGCGCAATACCTCGCGCACCGAATTCGGATGTGAGATGCCGATGGTGACCAGAATTCTTCCGGGTTCCCAGATCGACTTGTACAGAACGACGTGGTGGGCATCGATATTCGCCAGCGACTGCTGACGCCCTTTCAGGGAATCCCACATCGATTCTGGGTCGGCGACGCGATAATCGGCGGCCAGGATGAGCGAATGCAAATGATATTCGCCCATTCGGCACCCTCTCCGTCCCTGCGCCGGTCCGGACATCCGGCGGCGCCGCTCACAAGTAAGGGAAGTGTAGCCTTAGTTAGGGCAGGCAGTCCATTGAAACTGCTCTGACTAGGGTTAGCCTCACCTACGGAGTGTCGGGACTTGCTGTGGATCGGCCGGAATCGCCGCCGAAGCACTCGCCGCCACGACCGGCCTGGACTAGATTCGGATGCGCACGGCAATAGCAACACTTGACCAGCCCTCAAGGTGCTTAGGAGCGATATGCAAGGCGATCCGGAAGTTCTCAAACTGCTCAATGAGCAATTGACCAGTGAACTCACGGCGATCAACCAATATTTCCTGCATTCGAAGATGCAAGACAATTGGGGATTCTCCGAACTAGCGCAACACACGCGCGAAGAATCCATTGAAGAAATGCACCACGCGGAATGGATCACCGACCGAATTCTGCTTCTCGACGGGCTCCCGAATTACCAGCGGTTGTTCTCGCTGCGCGTTGGCCAGACGCTGCGTGAGCAGTTCGAGGCCGACCTCGCGATCGAGTACGAGGTGGTGGCCCGGCTGCGGCCCGGCGTCATCATGTGCCGCGAGAAGCAGGATGCCGTGTCCGCCAAGCTCTTCGAGGACATCCTGGCCGACGAGGAGAAGCACATCGATTACCTGGAAACGCAGCTGGAACTGATGGACAAGCTCGGTGAGGCGCTGTACTCGGCGCAATGCGTCGCGCGTCCGCCCAAATAGGTAATCCCGGCTCCGGTCGACCGCCGGCCACCGACGTACTGTCGGCGGCCGGCGGTCGCGTATATTCGGTAGCTAAGCTAAGAGTTATTCGGTCGGGGTGAACAGGGGAGGGCACCATGACCGAGGCACCCGTACGGACGGACATCGACGGGTCGGGCGCGATCGGCCTGCGCCGACGCAACATCGTCTTCGTCGCCGTCCTGCTGGGCATGCTGCTCGCGGCGCTCGACCAGACCATCGTGGCCACCGCCCTGCCCACCGTCGTCGCCGACCTCGGTGGCGCGGGGCACCAGTCCTGGGTGGTGACCAGCTATCTGCTGGCCTCGACCATCGCCACCGCCATCGTCGGCAAGCTCGGCGACCTGTTCAGCCGCAAGACCGTCTTCCAGACATCCATCGTCTTCTTCCTCGCCGGCTCGGTGTTGTGCGGGCTGGCGCAGTCGATGTCGATGCTCGTCGCGGCGCGGGCCCTGCAGGGGGTCGGCGGCGGCGCGATCATGGTCACCGCGACCGCCGTCATCGCCGAGGTCATCCCGCTGCGTGACCGCGGCCGGTACCAGGGCGCGCTCGGTGCCGTGTTCGGGGTGACGACCGTGATCGGGCCGCTGCTCGGTGGCTTCTTCACCGACCACCTGACCTGGCGGTGGGCGTTCTGGATCAACGTGCCCGTGGCCGTCGTCGTCTTCGCGGTGGCGACGGTGGCCATCCCGGCGCTGGCCGGCCGGGCCAAGCCCGTGATCGACTATGCGGGCATCCTGCTGGTCGGTATCGGCGCGGCCGGTCTGACCCTGGCGACCAGCTGGGGTGGTGCCGAATACCCGTGGTCCTCACCCGTCATCATCGGCTTGTTCGTCGGATCCGCGGCGGCCCTGGCGGCGTTCGTGTGGGTGGAAGCCCGTGCCGCCGAGCCGATTCTGCCGATCAGGCTGTTCGCCAGCCCGGTCTTCACCGTCTGCTGCGTGCTGGCGTTCATCGTCGGATTCGCGATGCTGGGCGCGATGACGTTCCTGCCCACCTTCATGCAATTCGTCGACGGTGTCTCTGCGACCACCTCGGGACTGCGCACCCTGCCGATGGTGGCGGGCATGCTCATCACCTCGATCGGCAGCGGCGCCATCGTGGGCCGCACCGGCAGGTACAAGATCTTCCCGGTCGCAGGCACCGCGGTCATGTCGGTCGCCTTCGTACTGCTGTCCCAGATGGACGCCGGCACGTCGGTGTGGCTGCAGTCGGTGTACCTGTTCCTGCTGGGCACCGGTATCGGCTTGTGCATGCAGGTGCTCGTGCTGGTGGTGCAGAACACCGCCCGCTTCGACGACCTCGGCGTCGCCACCTCCGGTGTGACCTTCTTCCGGACCATCGGCAGCTCGTTCGGTGCGGCCATCTTCGGGTCGTTGTTCGCCAACTTCCTGGCCGGGCGGGTGGGGGAGGCGCTGCTGGCCGGCGCACCGCCGGCCGCAGCGCAGTCGCCGAAAGCGTTGCACGAGTTGCCCGTCGAGGTGGCGGCGCCCATCGTGGACGCCTATGCCGGTGCGCTGGGTCTGGTGTTCCTGTGCGCCGCGCCGGTCGCTGCGGTGGGTTTCGTGGTGTCGCTGTTCCTCAAGGAGATCCCGCTGCGCGAGATCGAGGCGGTATCGGCGGCCGACCTCGGCGACGGTTTCGGCATGCCCGCCATGGAGTCCCCGGACGACATCCTCGAGATGGCGGTCGGCCGGATGTTCCGGGACTCCCCGGAGATCCGGCTGCGCAACCTGGCCGGCAGCAGGGGCTGCGAGCTCGACGTCGCCAGGCTGTGGGCGCTGGTGCAGATCTACCGGCACAGCCAGTCTTTCGGCTCGGCCACCCTGTCCGAGATCGCCGAGAACCGGCGGGTTCCTCCCGAGGTGCTGGAGCCCACCTTCGGACGGCTCGTCGAGACCGGTTACGCGTTGCGCACCGGCGACCGGCTCTGGCTGACCCAGCCGGGTGCCAGCCAGGTGAACGCCGTGACGGCCGCGCTCGTCGGCCGGCTCGTCGAAAAGCTTTCGGAGTCCCCGGATTACCACGGGCGCCCGGACCGGCTGCAGGTCGAAGCCGCACTGGAGCGCATCGCGCATCGGATGCTGGTGCAGCGGGAGTGGATCGACGAGCGGCCCACGCTGATCGCCGCGCACCAGTAAACTAGAACGTGTTCCAATTCCTGGTGATCGGGCGTACCGTGAGGCCATGAGCCGAATCGGAGATTTCGCCGACGATGATGCCGCCGCCTGGGTGCTCAAATCACCCGATATCGGCGTCGCCATGGCCGGCTTCACCAACGCGGTGTACACCAAGAACCGGCTGCCGATGCGGGTGCGCGAGCTGGCCCGGATGGTGATCGCGCTGGACAACGAATGCGTGGTGTGCCAGAACACCCGCGACTCGGACGGCATCGCCGCCGGCGTCGACGAGGACCTCTACGACCATGCGGCGGACTGGCGCAGCTGGCCGGGTTACAGCGCCGCGGAACGGGTGGCGGCCGAGTTCGCCGAGCGGTTCGCCCGTGACCACACCGCGCTGCGCGATGACGAGGACTTCTGGGCCCGCTGTTCGGCCGAGTTCGACGACGAACTGCTGACCGATCTCGCGCTGTCCTGCGCAATGTGGCTGGGGATGGGCCGGATGTTGCGCACCCTCGACATCGGGCAGAGCTGCAAGATCACCCTCTGATCCCGATGGGTGGCGGTGCCGCGACCGCGGCCGCATCGGTGTTCCTCTGGCTCGGCATGGTGCTGGCCATCTCGTTCCTCGAGGCGCCGTTGAAGTTCCGGGCACCCGGTGTCACGCCGGCGATCGGGCTGGGTATCGGCCGTCTGGTGTTCCGGGCCCTCAACACCGTCGAATCGGTGCTCGCGGCCATCATTGCCGTCGCTTTCGCGGTATCCGATCGGCCGGTGGCCGCCGTGGCGGCGGCCGCGACCGCCGCCGCCACCCTGGTGGTGCAACTGCTGGTGGTAAAGCCGCGGCTGACCCGTCGCTCCGACGCCGTACTGGCCGGGCTGGATGCGCCGCGATCGCGCGCCCACTATGCGTACGTCGGCCTCGAGGTGGTCAAAGTGATCGCCCTTGGCGTCGCCGGTATCGCGCTGTTGTCACGGTGAGCACCGCGACGGTCGGCAGCAGCAGGAGCAGGAGCAGCCAATGCTGGTGCACCCAGCCGGCCAGCGCGGACTGCACCCGCCCGGCGGCGGTGATCACCGGGTCCGCCGGGCCGGCCGCCGAGGAGAACAACCGGATCTCGTAGACGCCGTAATACGCCACGTACGCACCCACCAGGACGAGTAGCGCCCCGCCGATCCTGTTGACATAAGGCACGATTCGGCGCATCCGGGCCAGCAGTGCGGCACTGGCCGAGGCCACCGAGACGGCCAGCGCGCCGACCACGACGGCAAAGCCGGTCGCGTACGCGAGATACACCACCGCCGCGTCGCGGACGGACCCGGCGTTGGCCGCGCCCGCGGTCACCGCCAGGAACGGCCCCACCGTGCAGGACAGCGATGCCAGTGCGAAGCCGGCCCCGTAGCCGACCATCGATCCCAGCCGCGCCGTCGGCGCCCACCGTGCACCGGCGCCGACGGGTACCCCGACCCGACGCCCCGCCAGCAGCCACAGGCCCAGCATCAGCAGGGTCACGCCGATGACCACGGTGAGGTAGGGCAGATAACGCTGGATGGTGGAGGCGATCGACACGGCCAAGGCGCCGAAGCCGGCGAAGACCGCCACCACGCCGACGGTCATCGCCGCCGTGGCGGCGAGTGCCCGGACGAACGCGCGGGCGGGACCGCCGTCGCGCTGGACCACCAGTGTCAGATAGGCCGGCAGCATCGCGAAACCGCAGGGATTGAGGGCGGCGACCAGTCCGGCGCTGAACGCCAGCGCAACCAGATCGGTGTCCACTCAGCTCAGCGCGGCGACCCGGTCGGACAATTCCTGTTCGGATATCGCCGAGGTCGGGTTGTTGATGAAAGACGAGGTGCCGTCCCGCTTGACGAACAGGTAGGCCGGCTGCCACGGCACGTTGAACCGGGCCCAGATGGACCCGTCGGCATCGTTGAGATTGGTGAAGCCGAGGTTGTACTTCGAGACGAAGCCCGCCATGGCGGCCACATCGGAACGGGCGGCCACCCCGACGAACGTGACGCCGGGGTTGGCCGCGGCGACCTTGCTGACACTGGGGGCTTCCTGGTTGCAGAACGGGCACCACGGGGTCCAGAACCACAGCACGGCCGGGCGGCCCTGCAGGCTGGCACCGTTGAACGGGGCACCCGATAATGTCGTTCCGGTGAATTGCAGGCGGTCGTCGGCCACGGCCGTCGGTGCGGTGAGCCCGAGCAGCAGCGCGGCGGACGCGATGACGAGACTGAGATGGCGGATTACGGAGGTCATACCCGTTGCACGTACCCGCAGCCGGTCCGGTTCAGTCTCAGATCTGCCCGGTGGCGTCGTAGATCCAGGACATGTCGGAGCGGGCGAGGTCGTCCATCCAGGTCGACGGGGCGAAGTTCACCAGCGCACCCATGTCCCAGTAGTCCTTCCACAGCGTGATCCGGTCATCCTCGACGTGGTGCACGCTGACGAAGCGCAACACCGCCGTCTCCCCGGTACGCCATTCCCAGGTCTCGGAGTGCTCATACATCACGTTGCCGCCGTCGGCGACCAGCAGTCCGTCGTGGTTGACGTAGGACGCCAGCGGATCCAGCCCGATCTTCAGGCGTTTGACGATGTCCTCCGGTCCGCGGGCGGAGGCCGCGGGCCCGACCGGCATGTCGGCGTAGATGCAGTCATCGGCCAGGTACGACTTGACCGACTCCCAGTCCCGCCCGGACAGCGCCTTCCACATTCCGAGCACGGTGTCCTCAACTGACACTGGATAATTCACCTTTCGCGTCGTCTTTCGCGATGGGCAGCGCGGGGGCGCGGTGCGCCGCTCGCAGGAACCGTCCGGTGCGCTGCCTGCCCACCAGTTCGGTCGGCTTGCCTGCGGCGAACACCGTGTGCCCGCCGACCAGCACGGCACGCACGGTGTCCTCATTGCGGTTGACCATCCGAGACAGCCCGTCGTACTGGGCGACGGGGTCCTCGGCGTAGCTCTCCAGGGTGGCATCCAGGTGGGCCGGGTCGATGATCACCACATCGGCGCGATCCCCGATGCGCAGATGACCCGCATCCAGGCGGTACCAGTCGGCCAGTTCGCCGGTCAGCCGGTGCACGGCCGCTTCGACGGTCATGAACGGCCGGCGGGCCTTCTCGGCGTCGTGCACGTGCCGCAGCAGCCGCAGCCCCATGTTGTAGAACGCCATGTTGCGCAGGTGCGCTCCGGCGTCGGAGAAGCCCATCTGGATGCCCGGGTCGCGGGCGAGCTTCTTGAGCACCTCGGGCCGGTGGTTGGAGATGGTGGTGCGCCAGCGCAGCGCCCGGCCGTGTTCGAGCACCAGGTCCAGGAACGCGTCGACCGGGTGCACGCCGCGATCGGTGGCCACCTCGCCGAACGACCGGCCGATCACCGAAGGGTCAGGGCATTCGACGATATCGGCGTCGAAGAAGTCGCGCTGCCAGACCCGTACCCCGAACTTGCTCTCATAGTCCTTGCGGAACTGCTTGCGGTACTCGGGATCACGCAACAGCGCGTGGCGTTCCACCTCGTCGCGCAGGTGCAGTGCGGCGGCGCCGGTGCCGAACTCCTCGAAGACCACCAGGTCGATTCCGTCGGCGTACACCTGGAACGGCACCGGTAGGTGCTGCCAGCGGAAGTTGCCGCCGAGGGCGTTCACCGCCCGGGCCAGCGGGCCCAGGATCTTGACGGCGTAGGGATTGGACTTCACGTCGGCCGCCGAGAGCAGGCTGGTCTTGAGCGGGTTGCGGAACAGGCCGAGCGACTGCGCCAGCTGCGAGGCCAGGTCGAACGGATTGGTGATGTCGGGACCGGACTGCAACACCCGGCCGGTGCGTCGCAGCAGGGCTTTGAGCCTGCGCAGTTCGCGCGGTTTGGCATAGGTGGACGGCAAGGTTCGCGACCGGCACACCTCGCCGTCGATCTTGTCGAAAAGCAGTTGCTGCGAGGACATTCCGACGAATCCGGCATCGAGTGCCTCGGCCAGCATCCGTTCCATCTCGGCCTGCTCGCGGCGGGTGGGCCGCTGCTCGCGGCGGGTCGCCCGGTCCAGGCCCATCACTGCGGTGCGGATGTCCGAATGCCCGAGGAAGGCCGCCACGTTGGGGCCCAGCGGCAACTCCTCCAGCGCATCCACGTACCCCTCGGCGGTAGTCCAGGTCTTGTGGTCGTCGACCGCGGCGATCACGTGTTCGCGCGGGATGGCCTCGACGCGGCCGAACAGGTCACCAGCATCCTCACCTCCGACGTGAATGGTCGACAGCGAACAGGAGCCGAGCATCACCGTCGTCACGCCGTGGCGCAGCGATTCGCCGAGCGCGGGGCCGCCCAGGATCTCCACGTCGTAGTGGGTGTGGATGTCGAGCATCCCCGGCAGCACCCACATGCCCGCGGCGTCGATCACCTGCGGGCACCCGGTGGTATCCAGTTCGTCGGCGCTGATCGCGACGACCTGGCCGGCGCGGATGCCGATGGTGCGCACCGCGGAGGGGGCGCCGGTGCCGTCGAACCAGCGGCCGCCGCGGATGACGGTGTCGAAAGTGGTGCGGGTCACGTTCGTGCTCACCCCGCCATCACAACAGCGCGGCCGGACGGGTGTCAACGAAAATCGTGAACAGATTTCAAAACTTGTCTACAAAGCCAGCCGGTCGGCCGTCATTGCACCGCCCAGGCGTCGGGGCGTCGACCGTCGATATCGGTGAATCCGTATTCGGTGGCCAGCGTGGCCGAGGTGACCGAGCGCTGATTCCACCGCTGCCGATCCGGATCGGCAGCGATCGCCGCCACCCCCCGGCCCACGAAACGGGGAGATTCGGACTGCAGGAAGCCGGGCGGAGCGCACGGGTAGCCGTCGTCGCGGTTCACATCCAGGGCGCGCCGCCAGTCGGCCTCGGAGACGCCGTAGGCGTCCAGCATCATCTCCGAGCGCAACCAGCCCGGGCTGACCGCCACCGCGGTGGCGCCGACCATCTGCAGCTCGTGGCCGTGACTGTAGGCGAGCCGGTTGACGGCGACCTTGGCCAGGTCGTAGAACACTGACAACCGGTAGTTCTCCGCGTTGTATTCGGTTGTCCCGTCGGTCATCTCGACCAGGAGTCCACCCGGCCGGGTGACCAGCAGCGGTAGCAGGCAGTGTGACGTGATCAAGTGGGTGTCGATGCCGAGACGCAGAATGCGCAGCCCATCGTCGAGGTCGTGTTCCCACATCGGCCTGCCCCAGGTCGAGGGCGGACCCTTGAGCACCTCCGCGCCCCACAGGTCGTTGACCAGGATGTCGATCGTCCCGAACTCGGCGCGGACGCGGTGAGCCAGCGCTTGCACCTGGCCGGGATCGAGATGGTCGACCTGGATGGCCAGGCCCGTCCCGCCCAGGCTGGTCACCAGTTCGGCGGTCTGCTCGATCGTCTCGGGACGGTCATAGTCCGATTGGGCGTTGCCTGCGGTGCTGCTGCGGCCGGTGCAGATGACGGTGGCACCCGCCGCACCGAGACCGGCGGCGATACCGCGGCCGGCACCACGGGTCGCGCCCGCGACCACCGCGACCCGGCCACGCAGCGACCCAGCCGTCATCGTCCGAGTATCGCGCGTCGGCGACGGCGCACGCGGTCTTTGCGCAAACCGGTGGCGGACGCGGCGGCGGCGTGCAGGATGGACGGGCATACTCGCGCGGGTGACTCCGATGCAGCGTTACATCGCCGAAGAGATTGCCACCGACCACGTCGACGGACTGATGTCGCGGCGCGAAGCGTTGCGCAGGATGGCGTTGCTCGGCATCGGAACCGGTGCGGCGAGCGCGCTGATCGCAGCCTGCGCCGGCACCAAGGCCCCCGCCCCGGGCACGTCCGGTGCCCGGTCGGACTCACCGGCCCCGGTCGAGCCGCCGCCGGGCTCGGAGCACACCCTGCCCACCGAGCCGGTGAATTGGACCGGTCCGCAAGGGGAGCTGGAAGCGGCCTGGAGTGCGGCCGCCGATCCCAAGGGCGCGGTGCTCGTCGTGCACGAGAACAAGGGACTCAACGACTGGACGCGTTCGGTCGCAGGCCGGTTCGCGGGCAGTGGATATTCGGCGCTGGCCATCGATCTGCTGTCCGGGCAGGGCGGAACCGGTAGCTTCACCGATCCCGCCGCGGCCACCGCCGCGCTGGGCAAGATCCCGGCCGCCGACATGGTGGCCGACCTGAAATCGGGTGTCGACGAGCTGGCCCGGCGCGCACCTGGCGCCAAACTCGCCGCGGTCGGGTTCTGCATGGGTGGCGGGCTGGTCTGGCAACTGCTCGCCGCGGGGGAGCCGCGGCTGGCCGCCGCCGTTCCGTTCTACGGCCCGGCGCCGGACAATCCCGACTTCGGCGCCGCCAAAGGTACTGCCGTACTTGGCTTTTACGGAGCTCTCGATGACCGGGTGACCTCCACCCAGCCCATCGTCAAAGCGGCCCTGGAGAAGGCCGGTCTGGTCCACGACCTGGTCACCGAGCCGGGCGCCAACCACGCGTTCTTCAACGACACCGGGGAGCGTTACAACGCCGCGGCCGCCGCCGACGCGTGGCAGCGCAGCCAGGACTGGTTCGCCAGGTACCTTTCCTGAGTTTGTCGTTCACGCCCCGTTAAGGGACGCGTCGGATGCGCGTGTTCGTCAGCACATGGGCTGCCGATGTGATGGTCGTATGCGAGTTGTCCAGGTCGCGAACTTCTATGGCCCCCGGTCGGGCGGACTGCGGACCGCGGTGGACCGGCTCGGCGCCGAGTACTGCGCGGCCGGCCACGAGGTGTACCTGGTCGTCCCGGGTGCGCACCGGGACCGGCAGGTGTTGCCGTCCGGGGTGGTGCGACTGGCCTTGCCCGCCGCGCTGATCCCGCTCACCGGCGGTTACCGCGCGGTGCTGCCGGGGCCGGTGACCACGCTGTTGGAACAGCTGCGCCCGGACGCGCTGGAGGTGTCCGACCGGCTCACCCTGCGCTCGCTGGGCCCGTGGGGCAGGCGGCACGGCGTCGCGACGGTGATGATCTCCCACGAGCGGCTCGATCGCCTTGTCGGACAACTTCTTCCGCCGCACGCGGCGCGCGGTGTCGCCGACTTCGCCAACCGCCGCACCGCGGCGAACTACGACGCCGTGGTGTGCACCACCGGGTTCGCCCGCGCCGAGTTCGACCGGATCGGGGCCCCCAACGTCGTCACCGTCCCGCTCGGCGTCGACCTCGAGCAGTTCCACCCGAATCGGCGCAGCGCGCAGGTGCGCCGCCGGTGGGCGGCACCGGAACAGACCCTGTTGGTGCACTGTGGCAGGCTCTCGGTGGAAAAGCACGCCCACCGCAGCATCGATACGCTTGCGGCACTGCGACATTCGGGCCTGGATGCCCGACTGGTGGTGGTGGGGGAGGGCCCGCTGCGAGCCCGGTTGCAACGCCAGGCCGCCGGGTTGCCGGTCGACTTCACCGGGTACATCGGGTGCCGGGACACCGTGGCGGGCATCCTGGCCTCCGCCGATGTGGCGCTGGCACCGGGGCCGCACGAAACCTTCGGGCTGGCCGCGCTGGAGGCGTTGGCCTGCGGCACCCCGGCAGTGGTGTCGCGGACATCGGCGCTGGCCGAGATCCTCACCGAGGACAGCGGCGCCACCGCGGACAACGACCCCGCGGCGATCGCCGACGCGGTCGCCACGGTGATCAGCCGTCCCGAGCTGGTGCGCCGGCGCAGCGCGCGCAGTCGCGCCGAGCAGTTCACCTGGCCGCGTTCGGCGGCAGGCATGCTCGACGCGTTGGGTGCGGCCGCCGGGTAGTTTGACGGCATGTCCGATGGGCACGGCGCCGGTGTCGAGGACACCGCGCGCACCCGAACGTTGTGGTTCGCCCTGCTGCTCACCCTGACCAACGGATTCCTGGACGCCTACACCTATTACGCCCGCGGCCATGTGTTCGCCAACGTGCAGACCGGCAATGTCATCTTCTTCGCGCTGGACATCTCGCAGCAACGGGTGGCCGCCGCGCTGGCGCATGTGTGGCCGATCCTGGCCTTCATCGCGGGCGTCGCGGTGGCCGCGCACATCAAGTCCGGCCGCGCCGAACGCCACCTCCCGCACCCGCTGCGGTGGGCGATGGGCGTGCAGGTGGTGGCGCTGGTCATCATCGGATTCGTGCCGGCCTCGGTACCGCACAGCTACGTCACCGTGCCGATCTCGTTCCTGGCGGCGGTGCAGATCGGGCTGTTCCGCAACATCGGCGACCTGGCCTACCTGCCGGTGGCCACCACCGGAAACCTGATGCGATTCGTCGAGGCGGGTTACGACGGGCTGGTCGACCGCAAGCCCGGTGCCCTGCGGGCCTGGGGTATCTATGCCGCGCTCATCGGGGCGTTCGCCGCAGGCGCGGTCATCGGTGCGGTGCTCAGCCGCGCCTGGGCTGTGCACGCCATCTGGGTGGCCGCCGGCATCCTCGCCGCCACGCTGGTGCTGTTCATTGTCGATCGAGACGCCTGGCAGTGACCTAAAATCTACTGATGAGACGTCGCGCCGTTGTTCTTCTGCCGGTCCTGATCGGCGCGTGCCTCACCGGCGCGGGAAGTGCCACCGCCGCCCCCGACCAACCGGGCTGCGCGTACACCTTGTCCCGGCCGTCGGTGACCCAGGTGTCGGGTGTCCCGATGGTGACCGCCGCCGTGGCCGCCGCGGCGTGCAACCGGTCGAACTCCACATTGCAGGTCGCCTGCCTGGAACTGCGCGGTGCCGGCACCGCCCCGCTGTGTGTCAGCAGCGAAGGCCCCGTCGCAGCGCAGGTGTTCTTCTCGCCGTACCGGCCCGGGGCGACCTACGTGGCCAGCGGCCGCGGGTGCGCGGCGGCCGGCAGCCCCACCGTGTCGGTGTGCAATGCCGTCGGGCCGGTGACCGTCACGCTGTGACCTGCCAGCTCGATCAGATCGGCTGAGTCCCAACGGTATCCGGTTCCCCGCACGGTTCGCAGGGCCCGGGCGTAGTGACCGAGCTTGGTGCGCAGCCGTCGCACATGGGTGTCCACCGTGCGCGCCGACACCTTGGGGTCCCGCCACACCTGCACCATCAACTGGTGACGGGAGACCACCCGCCCGCCCCGTTCGGCCAGATACCGGAGCAAGCCGGACTCCCTGCGTGTCAGGTGCAGCGGCACACCGTCCACCCACGCGTCGTTGCGTCCGATGACCAGACCGCCGGGCGCCGCCGCCGGCCCTGGCGAAACGGGCGAGGCGGCGGTGATCTCGGCCGGCCGCACCCGCACACCCGGCACCGACCTGGCAATGATCCTGCCGTACTCGTCGGCCAGCTGTGCGGTCCGCAACGGCAGTTCGACGAACCCGGCGGGCACCTCGAACGTCAGCACCACCCGCACCGTGCCGGCGTCGGCCGGTGACGGGCCGGCGGCTTGGTACATCCCGGCAATGTGACCGGTGTGGTGGCGGTCCGGCCAGGGTTTGGCTCCGGCTGAACCGAACTAGAACGCGGTGACCACTTGGCCGGCGTACGCCGTAGCGATGAAATCGCGGGTGGATTCGCTGTTCAGGGCGGCCGCCAGCACTGCGATATCGGGGTGCTGGGCCGCGCCGGGCGCCGTGACCAGGTATTCGGCGTAGGCGGGGTTGGCCCGGTCACAGTGCAGCGCGGTGGCGGTGTCCACATTCGATTCCATCGCCTGATTGCCGAACAGGAACACCACATCGAAATCCTCGCGGGCCGATGGCAGCCCCGCGCTGGTCAGCTCCTTGAACACCAGGGCTCGCGGGTTGGCCCGGATGTCACCTACGCCTGCCAGCTGCCGCGGGTCGAGCCCGCATTCGATCACGCCGAGCCGGTCGAGCATCCGCAGCGACCGGTCGATGTTGACCGGGTCGGACGGCAACGCGACTTCGGCGTAGTCGGGCACCGCGGCGATCCCGGCGAACCGCGTCGAATACAGCCCGAACGGTTCGATGTGTACCGGGACCACCGGCACCAGCGCGTGACCGGTGCGCCGATTGAACTCCTCCAGGAACGGCAGGTACTGAAAGTAGTTGGCGTGCAACCGGCCTGATGCCAGCCAGTCGTTCGGTTCGTCGAACGAGTCGAAGACCGTGATCTGAAGGTCGATCCCGTGCGCGGCCAGTTCGGCGCCGACGTTCTCCAGGATCTCGGCGTGCGGCACCGGCGTCGCGCCAACCCGAAGCGGACGCAGACCTCTGGTGGGCAACGACCGCACCGAACTCGCCGACATGTTCGGCAAGACTACTGAACTCAGCGCGCTGTGCAATGTCGCATCCGGGCCGTCGATTGTGTCGGTTTGTTACGGCCTTTCACGCACGGTGACCGTAGCCGTGGCCGCCACGACGGTGGCGGCTTACGGTCCCGCACATGTCCGAAATCACCGCGGTACCCGACGATCTCACCGCACCGGCGCGCGCCGAACGAAAATTGCGCGGCAATCTGGGCGTGGCCGCCATCGTGTTCATGGTGGTGGCGGCCGCCGCGCCGCTCGGCGTCGTCGGTGGTGTCTTCCCGCTGGGCATCGCCAACGGCAACGGTGCGGGCTTCCCCGCGACCTTCATCGTGTCCACGATCATCCTGCTGCTGTTCGCGGTCGGCTTCACCGCGCTGACGCCGTTCGTGCAGGAGGCGGGTGCCTTCTTCTCCTATATCCGCCATTCCCTTGGCTTTTCGGTCGGCATCGGCTTCGGCTTCCTCGCACTGATCAGCTACGTCGCCCTGGAGGCTGGGGTGTACGGCCTGCTCGGGCCGGCCGGGGGTGGCGTCGTCACCCTGTTCGGTGGACCCGAGATCCCGTGGTGGGTCATCGCGGCGATCGCGTTCGCGGTGACCACGTTCCTGGGGTACCGCAACATCGAGTTGTCCAGCCGCGTGCTGGGCGTGCTGTTGACGGCCGAGATCACCATCATCCTCGTCCTCGACCTGGTCATCGTCGTGCGCGGCGGCGGCGACCACGGGCTGTCCGCCGGCGTCGTCACCCCGTCGACGGTGTTCTCCGGATCGCTGGGCATCGGGCTGCTGTTCGCAATGCTCAGCTACATCGGCTTCGAGGCCACCGCGATCTTCCGCGATGAGGCCAAGGATCCCGAACGCACCATTCCGCGTGCCACCTACGCCGCGCTGATCCTCATCGGCGCTTTCTACGCCGTCACCAGTTGGGCGCTGATCTCGGCGTGGGGCGACACCCAGGCGGTTGCCAAGGCGACGGACTCCGGTGGCACATTCCTGTCGGACATCGCCCAGACCTACATCCGCACCGCCGGCAACGACATCATCACGGTGCTCTATTTCACCAGCCTGTTCGCCTGCATTCTGGCGTTCCACAACGTGGCGTCGCGCTACGTGTTCGCGCTCTCGCAGCACCGTGTGCTGCCGCAGTCGCTCGGCGTCGCGCACACCGCGCACGGATCCCCGCACAAGGCGTCGCTGTGGATCTCGGGCGTCGTCGCCATCAGCATCGCGGCGGCCGTGCTGTTCCAGCTGGATCCGATCACGCAGTTCTACACGTGGTTCGCGGCGGCCACCACGGTCGGCTTCGTGGTGCTGCTGATCGCCACCAGCGTCGCGGTGCTGGTGTTCTTCGCACGTGACCGTCGCGGCCACTCCCAGTGGCGGGTGCGCATCGCACCGGCACTCGGCCTGGCCGGGCTGGGGGTCACCCTGGTGCTGATCCTGACCAACCTGGAGGGACTGGCGACCTCGAACGCGCTGGGCTGGGGAATCATCGGACTGCTGGTGGCGTCGTTCATCGTCGGCGCCGTCATCGGCCGTCGGGTCGGCGACTCGGCCGTGAGGCCCGGTGCTGCCGCGGCGCCCCGGCGGTAACACCACCGCGGTGGCGGTCGATACTTTGGGTAGGAATGGCGGCCGACCGGCAGTGACTTGCTCCGCCTTCGATCTGCTGTCGTCGACTTGCCGTCTTCCGTACGAAGATGGACCCAACATGGCGGGAGATCACTATGAAGCTGGCCAGGATCGTGGCGAGTGCCGCGATCGTCAGCAGCTTGGGACTGGGCGGCGCCACACTCGGGGGTGCGGTGGCGACGGCCCAGCCCGGCAATGGCAACGGGCACGGTAATGGGCACGGCGACGGGCGCGGCAATGACTGCCGCCCGTGGTGTGACGGCCCCGGATTCGACAATCACTGGGACAAGGGCGTGTGGTGGGCCAACAACCGCCACGACTGGTGGGACGACCGCCAGGGTCCGCCGCCGTGGGGCTGGGGCCCGCCGCCCCCGCTGCAGTGGAACGGCCCGCTGCCGCACAGCGTCAATTACTGGGGCTACAACGCGAGCCCGGTGTGGGACGACGGGTTCCGGCAGTGGGGTGTCTGGCTGTTCGGGTTGTGGATCCCGATCTTCGGCGTCGGCTTCAACTGATCGGCGCAGCGTCGGCGTCCTCGGGGATGTCGTGCCGCACCACCCGGACGTGGCCGTGCGGCAGGCAGGCCGCGTACCCGTGGTACTTGCCGTAGAGCTCCCACGACGTGTGCCGCTCGTCGCAGTGCACATCGATACCTTGCCCGCTGGAGAACCGCAGGTGCAGGCTGCCGTCGTCGTCCCAGTCGGCGTGGGTACAGACCGCCCCGGCGAAGTCGAAGAGCGGCTTCTGCTCGCGGCGCACCGCCATCGGGTCGATCGAGAACACCTCGACCCCGGTCTGTTCCCCGTCGAGGGGCGGCACCGTCAGCTCCATCGGGGCGGAGATGACGAGTTCGTTGTATTCATCCAGGTTGAGCACCAGACCGTCGCGGAACATGATCCGCTGCAGGACGTGCCCCTGGATCCACTGTTCGGTCATCTTCTCACTGTGAGCGTCCCGCGCGCGGCACACAAGAGGCCAGCGCCGCCCGGAAGCGGGCCGGGATGGGTCGTTTCGCCCAGTCGCCGGTCGACACCACGACATAGGTGTTACGCCCGCGCACGGCGACCTGTTCGGCCGCGCCGGCGCCGGTGCACAGCACCCCGAACCCGATGGTGAAGCTGGTGGTGCCGATGTGCTCGCACACCACCTCGATCCGTACGCCGTCACGCCAGCGCACCGAGGCCAGGTAGTCGATCTCGCTGTGCACCACCTTGAAATCCAGCCCGTCGGCGAGCAAGCCCTCGTAGGGCACCGGCAGCCGGTCCAGAAACGCCGTGCACGCCTCGTCGAACCACGTCAGGTAATGCCCGTTGAACACCACACCCTGCTGATCGACTTCGGCGTAGCGGGGCACGACCGGAAACGAGAACGGCTGGTCGCCGGGTGAACTCACCCGCTCACCTTGCCCGACGCGGTGGCGGCATGGAAGCGTGATCGGCGATGAGTCATCCCACCCTGGTCACGCTCGAGGACATCCGCGACGCGGCGCGCAGGCTGCACGGCACCGTGGTCCGCACGCCGCTGATCCCGGCGGACTGGGGTGACCCCGACCACCCGCTGTGGATCAAACCGGAGAGTCTGCAGGTGATCGGCGCCTTCAAGGTGCGCGGCGCACTCAATGCCGTCGGGCGCATCGATGCGGCGGTCCGGTCGCGCGGGGTGGTCGCCTATTCCAGTGGCAACCACGCCCAGGCGGTGGCTTATGCGGCAGCGAGTTTCGGCATCGCCGCCCATATCGTCATGCCGGCGGAGACGCCGGACATCAAGGTGCGCAAGACCCGTGCGCTCGGTGCGCAGGTGGTGCTCTGCGGTGCGGGGCAGCGGGAGGTGGTGGCCGCCGAACTCGTCGAGAAGACCGGGGCCACCCTGGTGCCGCCGTTCGATCACCCCGATGTCATCGCCGGACAGGGCACCGCCGGGCTGGAGATCGCCGAGGACCTGCCGGAGGTGGCCAATGTGCTGATCCCGGTCAGCGGGGGCGGGCTGGCCTCGGGTATCGGCACGGCGGTCAAAGCACTGTGCCCGCAGGCCCAGATCTTCGGGGTGGAGCCCGAACTCGCCGCGGACACCGCGGCGGGGCTCCGGGCCGGGCACCGGGTATCGATGTCGATCGCCGACCGCAATCGGACCATCGCCGACGGGCTGAGATCGGAGCCCTCGGAGTTGACCTTCGCGCATCTGCAGCGGGTGCTGGCCGGCGTGCTCACCGTCTCGGAGGACGAGATCCGGTCAGCGGTACGGGAGTTGGTGTTCAAAGCGCACTTGGTGAGTGAGCCGAGCGGCGCGGTGGCGCTGGCCGCCTACCGGCGCCACCCGTTGCCGCCCGGGCGCACCGTGATCATTCTGTCCGGCGGCAACGTCGAACCGGCGACGCTGCGGGCGATCCTGTCCGGCCCGTCAGCCGCCGAGTAGCACCAGGGGCACTGACACCTCACACCCCTGTCGGATGCAGTGAGTCCAAGCATCCTGTGCGGCCACGGCTTTCAACCGTCGCCGGACGCCGGACCAGCCGCACGAACAGCCCGCGGTGGAGTGTCCGATCCCGCGGTTGTACACCGCGGTGATTCCCTGCACAGGGAACTCGACGGTCAGGTCATGAAGTAGTGGTGCGCTCATCAGCACTCCTTCGCCGGGCGGCTCCGTTGCTCAATTCTCGCGCACGGCAGCACCGAAACCGGGCGGCGCAAGGTCACGAGTTCGCACAGATCGGGTAGCGCCTCCGTGACCCGTTCCCGGGCGAGCGGCTTGTCAGTGCACGCCTTCCATCTGCCTGCTTATCCACGGCGACACCAGGAACGCGATGAGGCCGACCACGACGGCCACGATGCCCAGGATGCCGAAGTAGGCCACTTCGCGGGCCGGGTCGTAGTACTTGGCCAGCACGCCGGACATCGAGGTGCCGAGCCCGACCGAGAAGAAGTACAGGGCCATCATCTGGGCGCGGAACGCCTCGGGCGCCAGCTTGGTGGTCACCGACAGCCCGATCGGGGACAGCAGTAGCTCGGAGACGGCGAACACGCCGAGGATGACCGCGATCAGCAGGGCCGGCACCTTCTCGATACCGGCCAGCGGCACGAAGCAGAGGAAGGCCAGGCCCATGCCGATCACGCCGTAGCTGAATTTCCGCGGGGTGGTCGGCGCGCGGTTGCCCAGTTTGGTCCACAGCACCGCGAACAGTGGCGAGAGCAGGATGATCCACACGGGTTCGATCGAGCCGATCCAGTTCGACGGTGCCGTCCAGCCGAAGATCGACCAGTTCATCCGCTCGTCCGAATACACCGCGAGCACCGTGAAGATCTGCTGGAACAGCGACCAGAACACCGCGTTGGCGATGAACAGCGGAATGAACGACCGCACCCGCACCTTTTCCGGGTCGGTGACCTTGGCGCTGGTGAGCATGATGGCGAAATAGGCGATGGACGCCACCACGATGACGCCGGTGGTGACCTGCGAGAGGTTGGCCAGCGTCACCAGTTTCAGCACGACGGCCACGGCGACGACGACGATGACGGCCACAAAGACCCCGGCGGTCTTGCCGATGGCGCTGCGCGGCAACGGGTTCGGCACCTCACGGCCGTGTCCGCCGAGGTTGCGGCGGAAGAACACGTACTGCGCCAGGCCGAGCGCCATGCCGATCGCGGCGGCGCCGAATCCATAGTGGAAGCCGACGCGGGTCTGCAGCAGCCCGGTGATGAGCGGGCCGACGAACGCCCCGAGATTGATGCCGAGGTAGAACAAGGTGAATCCGCCGTCGGCCCGGGCGTCGCCCTTGTCGTACAAGGTGCCCAGCAGTGAGGACGCGTTGGCCTTCAGTGCGCCGGAGCCCAGCGCGACCAGCACCAGGCCCGCGCCGACACCACTGAGGCCCGGCAGCACCGCCAGGGCGATGTGGCCGAGCATGACCACGACGCCGCCGTAGAAGACGGTGCGTTCCATGCCGAGCACCCGGTCGGCGATCCAGCCGCCGAGCACCGTGGACAGATAGACCAGCCCGCCGTAGGCACCGACGATGCCGGTGGCGGTGCTCTTGGGCAGTTCCAGGCCGCCGTCGGTCACCGAGTAGTACAGGTAATAGCCGAGGATGGTCAGCATTCCGTAGAACGAGAACCGCTCCCACAACTCCACGCCAAACAGATTTGTCAGCCCGATCGGGTGCCCGAAAATCATCCGAGTGCCCGGGACCTGTTCCACCCCATTCATCCCGAATACCCTGCCACGACGGCGCGGCCGGGCAACGCGGTTCGCCGGGGCCGAGGAACGGAATTTTCCGCTGGCTAATCATCAATTGACGGTTGATGACGGGCGCAGTGACCCCCGGCAAACGGGCAAGCCCTGGCGGCGGGGTTCGGGCTGGGCCGCAAGTGCCCCGCACCGGTAGTCTCAGCCCGATAACGAGGCGATGACGGCGTTGCCTCGGCGCGGTCGCGCTGCACTGTGGCCCGTTTCGGTCCGAAGGGGTGTATGTGGACGCGGTGCTCGGATTGTCGATGACACCCACGTCGCTTGGTTTGGTGGTCGTGGGTGGGGACGATCCGGCCGACGCCGCCGCCGGGGACGCCTTCGCGCTGAAGGTCGACGGCGGCACGGACGTCCGGGCCGCCACCGAGCAGGTCACCGCGGCGGTCGAGGCGATCTCCGCGGCCCGCGGTCACCGGCTCAAGTCGATCGGCGTGACGTGGAGCGACGAGGCCGGCGCGGACGCGGCGATGCTGATGGACTCGCTCAGCGAGTCCGGATTCGGCAATGTGGTGCCCATCCGGCTGCCGGAAGCGACCGAGGCGCTGGCCCTCGGGATGGCCGAGGTGATCGGCTACCGGACGACCGCGGTGTGCGTCGTCGAGCCCGACACCGTGATCGCGTTGATCGTGCACGCCGGTCACGGCGGGGTGCAGACGGCGATCAATCACGGTATCGACAGTGATGCCAGCCTGGTCGGCTGGCTGAGTACCGTCTTCACCCGCGCCGACTGGCAGCCCGAGGCGCTGGTGGTGGTGGGGTCGGCCGGTGATTTCAGCGCCGTCCTGCCGCATCTGGAGGACGCGTTGTCGGTTCCGGTGTTCGCGCCGGCGGAAGCCCAACTCGCGCTGGCGCGCGGCGCGGCGCTGGCTTCCACGCACAGCTTGGACCAGCCGTTCGAGGCGATGGCGCTGCGTCCCAGGGGCTCCGGGCGGCATGCCGCCGGCACCGGTCGGGTGTCGCCCACCGCCGCGCTGACCACCGTGCTGGCCGCCGGAGTGGTGACCTTCGTGATGTCGGCCTCGGTGGCGGCCGCGGTGGCGCTGTCGCCGGAACAGGCCATCGCCGGCCCGCGGACGGCGGCGGCGTCGGCCCGGCTGTCCGAGGCCGTCGCGCCTGCCGTGGTCCCGGTGCAGATCGCCGTACCGGCGCCCGAGGCCCCGCCGGCCGTCACGGTGCCGCAAGCGCCCGTCGACGCGAGCGCCGAGGTTCCTGCGGCGGCTCCCGGTGATATCGCCGACGCGGCTCCGCCGGTCGACGCGGACACCGAGGCCCCGGTCGCGGTGCCGGTCGACACGATGCCGCAGCTGGGTCCCGATCCTGCGGTCGCCGCCGCGCTGCCGCCGGCGATGATCGTCCCGCCGGCCGTTGTGCCGCCGGCGCCCCCGGTGAAGAAATCCCTGTTCGATCGCATCCGGGACCGGCTGCATCCGGGAGCGGACGACGATTACCCGAACGCGGTGATCCCTGCTCCGGCCGGCTGACCCGCCGGCCTGGCTAACATTCGTCCCGCCGGGAACGAACTACGATGTAGTCCATTATCGCCGTTCTGGGTTTCCAGGGAGGATTGAGAGCTTGCGCAAAGCATTTCGGTATGTGCTCGTCATCGCTGGGATCGCCATGCTGGCGACAAACTCGGCCGGGATATCGGCGGCGGCGGAGGCGGGCACGGCGACCGGCGTCGTGTCGGTGTCGCCCAAAGCTGGCGAAGTGGTCGGGGTGGCATACCCGGTGACCCTGAGCTTCGCGGTGCCGGTGGCCGACCGGGCGGCGGCCGAACACAACATCAGCTTCTCGGTGTCACATCCCGTCGCTTCGCTCGCCCCGGCAACCAAAGTTCCCGCGGGTTCCTTTGCCTGGCTGGATGATTCGACGGTGCGCTTCACCCCGAGCGACTACTGGCCGGCCCATTCCACCATCGCGATGTCGGCGGGTGGGTTCAAGACGACGTTCGAGACCGGTTCCCAGGTCGTCGGCGTCGCGGATATCGACGCGCACACGTTCACCGTGAGCATCGACGGCCAGGTGGTCCGTGAGATGCCCGCGTCGATGGGCAAGCCCAAGCACCCCACGCCGGTCGGCTCGTTCACGGCGCTGGAGAAGCAGAATCCGGTGATCATGGATTCCCGCACCATCGGGATCCCGCTCAGCGATCCGGAGGGTTACAAACTCACCGTCAACTACGCCGTGCGCGTCACCTGGGGCGGGGTGTACGTGCACTCGGCGCCGTGGTCGGTGGCCTCGCAGGGCAACTCGAATGTCAGCCACGGCTGCATCAACCTGAGCCCGGACAACGCGTCCTGGTACTACAACAACGTGAGCATCGGCGACCCGATCATCATCCAGGCCTAACCGCCCGCGCCGTGCAGGTTCTTGGCGGTCGGTGAAGTGGGGACGGTGGCCGGGTCGGGGTAGGTGCCCAGCAGCCGGTCGGCGGTACCGCTGCTGGTCACGGTGAACCAGTAGTGCTCATTCTTGAAATGATGCCGGCGGTGGTTTCGCCAAATCGACCGATAGAGCCCGGTTTTCGGCTTGTAATCGGTGTGCACCAGGTAGTGGCACCATTCGTAGCAGAGCCCGAGGACCGACAGCCACACCAGAAAGGTCAGGCCGCGTCCCAGCCCGGCGCCGGTCGCCGGGATGACCAGCACCGCGGTGGCCACCGCGAGCGGCAGCACCCACAGCAGTGACTGCCAGGGGATGAAAACCAGTGGGATGTCGCGTGGTTGCACATGATGTGCACGGTGCTTGCGAGCCAGCAGGGGATCGAGGGTGATCCTGGCGACCCGCCGCGGCCGCCAGTGCAGGATCACGATGTGGATCGTCCACTCCAGGAACGGGAACACTGCGAGCATCAGCGGTGGAACGATGAGGTCACCGATTGCCCAGTCGCCGTTGGTGAGCCGCGCGGCCAGCGCGGCCAGCAGGGTCGCCACCAGAATCCACGGCGACGGGTGCCGGACGAATTCGCGGGTGGCCGCGGTCAAGGTGAGTCCACGCCGGGTGTCGGTGCTGGTCATGGTTTGGCCTCCGCCAGGGCGGTCAGGGCGCCCAGCAGCGCGGTGGTGGCCGGTTCGAGCAGTTCGCGTGCGGTCCGCTCGGCGGCCTTGGTGTCGCCGGCGGTGACGGCGTCGGCGATGGCGCGATAGGCCTGCGGCCGGCCGACCTCGGCGGCCATCAGGGTGGCCAGGGCCGGCAGTGCCGGTTCGTAGGTGGCGCGCAAAGTGTTGTACATCAGCCGGAATGCGATCGAGTCGGCGCCGTCGACCAGGTGATCCCAGAACGCCAGGGCATGTCGCTGTCGTTGGACGGGGTCGGTCTCGGCGGCCAGGGCCGCGATGGCGTCGTCGAGCCGGCTGGCGAGTTCGGGCAGCCGCCGGGCGGCGGCGAGTTCGGCCACCTTGGGGCCGTTGTGCAGGCGGGTCTCCAGGATGGAACGCACCACCGCGGGGTCGAGTTCGCCGCCGCGCAGCAGCAGCCGGGGGAGCAGGTCCAGCCCGGCGTGCTTGCGGAAGTCGCGCACCGTGGTGGTGTCGCCCTGCCGGATCTCCACCAGGCCGGCGGCCGTCAGCTGTTTGAGCGCTTCGCGCACCGCGGGCCGGGAGACGCCGAGCACCTCGGCCAGGCGCCGTTCACTGGGCAGGGCGTCGCCGGGCTGCATCTCGCCGCTCAGTACATCGGCGATGATCTGGTCGAATACGTCCCCGGAGACCGAACGCCGGTTGATGGGCTGCAGTGCCATTCTCCGATGATCACAGGCCCGCGGTCAGAGGTCAAGTGGTAATACCAGTGCCGTGCAGTGCTTCGGCGGTCGCGTCGTCGACGGGCAGAAACGCCTCGATGCTCAGTTCTGCGGCGGTCAGGTCGAGCGCGGTACCGAAGGTGGTCACGGTGCTCAGGAACCTCAGCACCACGCCGTCACCACGGTCGAGTTCCAGCGGGACCACCACGCCGCCCAGGTCGGATGCGCCGGATTGCCCGCCCGGATACGACTCGATCTCGGCCAGCAGCGCCGCCGACTCCGCCGACCCGCTGACCGCTGCCTCCCGGCGCAACCGGCCGATGACATGGTGTCGCCACTGGGCCAGGTTGCGGATGCGCGGTGCCAGACCGTCGGGGTGCAGCGAGATACGCAGCGCGTTGGGGCGTTCCATCAGGTGCGCCGGCACGCCCTCGAGCAGAACCGCTGTTCCGGCGTTGACCTGCAACACATTCCAGCCGCGATCCACCGCCAGGCAAGGAAACGGGTTGTAGGCGGCCAGTACTCGCTCGACACCGGAACGCACGGCCGACATCCCGGGATCGTCGAGGCCACGCTCGGAGTACATCGGTGCCAGGCCGGCCGCCAGCAGCAACTGGTTCTGCTCGCGGGCCGGAACGTCCAGGGCCGCGGCGAGTTTGAGCACCATGGATCGGCTGGGCGCGGACCGGCCGGTCTCGATGAAACTCACGTGCCGGGCCGACACCTCGGCTTCCAGGGCCAGGTCGAGCTGGCTGAGCCTGCGCCGTTGCCGCCAGGTGCGCATCAACGTGCCGAACGGCGGGTTCTGGGTTTCCAGGGTGGTCACATCGAACAGTGTCGGTCACCTCCGGGTGCGGCACCATTACCTGTGCGGTAATTGCGGCACCTACCGGCACGGTCGACGCTGGGGACATGACAGAGGTGAACATCCCCCGATGGCTCCGGTTCGTGCTGCGCTGCGACCGCGCCGGGTCCTCCTGGTACATCGGTACCGGATTCTTCTTCGCACCGGTGTTGGCGGTGGTGTCGCCATGGCCGGCGCTGGCGACGGCACTGTGGGTGTTGATCGCGCTGGCCGGTTTGTGGCTCGGGCTACTCGGTATCGCGATGGCAGCCGGGCTGTCCATGGTGCTGCGGTCGGGCGCCGAGATCGGGGAGGATTACTGGCGGTCCATCATCGACTATCCGGTATCTCATTGACGGCGGCCGGCCCACGACGCACCCCGTCGATTGTCAGGAGATGTTACCGCTCAGTAGGCTCTGCTGTGAACAGGCGGGAGCTGTAGTGGTCGAACCGAAGTTCGTGGAAATCCATGGCGTACGACAGGCCGTGCTGGACGTCGGCACAGGGGACGAGGTCCTGCTGCTGATCCATGGCATGGCGGGCAGTGCCCAGACATGGCGGGAGGTGCTGCCTCAACTCGCGAAGAAGTACCGCGTGATCGCGCCCGATCTGCTGGGACACGGCCAATCCGCGAAACCCCGCACCGACTATTCGCTCGGTGCGTTCGCGGTGGGGCTGCGGGATCTGCTCGACGAGCTCGGGGTGGACTCGGCAACTGTGGTCGGCCACTCGCTGGGCGGTGGCGTGGCGATGCAGTTCCTCTATCAGCATCCGGAGTATTGCCGGCGGCTGGTGCTGATCAGCAGCGGCGGGCTGGGGCCCGATGTGGGCTGGATCCTGCGGTTGCTCGCCGCGCCCGGCGCGGAGTTCGTGATGCCGGTGATCGCGCCCGCCCCGGTGCTGCGCGCCGGGAACGCGGCGAGATCCTGGTTGAGTTCGATGGGTCTGCGCTCGCCCCGCGGTGCCGAGATCTGGAATGCCTATTCGTCATTCTCCGACCGGGCGACCCGGGAGGCGTTCATTCGCACCCTGCGGTCGGTGGTCGACTATCGCGGCCAGTCCGTCAGCGCATTGAACCGGCTGAACCTGCGCGCGAATCTGCCCGTCCTCGCCATCTGGGGCGAGAAGGACGACATCATCCCGGTTGATCACGCGTACTCGGCCCTCCAGGCCAGGCCGGACTGCCGGGTCGAAGTGCTGCCCGACGTCGGGCATTTCGCGCAGGTGGAGGCACCGAGCGCGGTGACCGACCTCATCGACGACTTCATCTCGACGACCGAACCGGCCGATTCACCGCGCTGACGGTCAGGACCGCACCGGCTCTCGCGACGATCCCGTGTAATCGACCTGCCAGTGCTTGATGCCGTTGAGCCAGCCCGACCGCAACCGTTCGGGCGCCGCCAGCGGAGTGAGATCGGGCATGGCGTCGGCGATCGCGTTGAACATCAGATCGATGGTCATCCTGGCCAGGTTGGCGCCGATGCAGTAGTGCGCGCCGGTGCCGCCGAAACCGACGTGCGGGTTGGGATCGCGCAAGATGTCGAACCGGTACGGATCCTCGAAGACGTCCTCGTCGAAGTTGGCCGAGCGATAGAACATCACCACCCGTTGGCCCTTCTTGATGGACACGCCGTCGAGCTCGGTGTCCTCCAGCGCGGTGCGCTGGAACGACGTGACCGGCGTGGCCCAGCGGACGATCTCGTCGGCGGCGGTGCCGGGGCGCTCGCGCTTGAACAGCTCCCACTGATCGGGGAAGTCGGTGAACGCCATCATGCCCTGGGTGATCGAGTTGCGCGTCGTCTCGTTGCCGGCGACGGCCAGCAGGATGACGAAGAAGCCGAATTCGTCGTCGGAGAGTTTGTGACCCTCGACGTCGGCCTGTACCAGCTTGGTGACCAGGTCGTCGCCGGGGCTGGCGGAGCGCTGCGCGGCCATCTGCATGCCGTAGGTGATGAGCTCCACCGAGGCGCTGATGGCGTCGTTGTTCGCGAACTCGGGATCCATGTCGCCGACCATCTGGTTGGACCAGTGGAACAGTTTCATCCGGTCTTCTTGCGGCACCCCCATCAGCCCGGCGATGGCCTGTAGTGGCAGTTCGCAGGACACCTGCTCGACGAAGTCACCGCGCCCGGCGGCCGCGGCGGCGGCCACGATCTCGCGGGCCCGTTCGGCGAGGTCGGCCCGCAGCTGTTCGACCGCCTTGGGCGTGAACGCCCGCGACACGATCTTGCGCAGATGCGTGTGGTGCGGGGCGTCCATGTTCAGCAGTACGAACTTGCCGGAGTCGATCTGCTCTGCGACGGTGCCGTCCTTGTATCGCGGCAACGCCGTCTTCTCCAGGCTGGAGAACACGTCGCTGCGGCGCGACACCTCCTTGACGTCTCTGTGTTTGGTGACCACCCAGTAGCCGCCGTCATCGAAACCCCCGATGCCCGCGGGTTGGTCGTTCCACCAGATCGGTGCGACCTTGCGCATCTCGGCGAGTTCCTCGATCGGCAGCCGTTCGGCGTAGATGTCGGGATCGGTGAAGTCAAACCCTGGCGGAAGGTTCGGGATCGGCATCGATGCACTCCCAAGACGACGGTGTGTAATAGGGCCCCTGTGGCATTGCTACACCACCGGACGCCGTGGCGTCCTGCAGTCGGTGAAGGTGACCGAGCCTGACAGAACCGCATTCCCCTCCGCCACACCCGGCGCAGGTGTAACAATTTCCGGGCGCGGGGAGAACTACCCATAGACCAGTCCGGACACGGCAGTGGGGAAGGGGCCATCGATGGCGATCGATGTCAGAACGAAAATGCTGACCGCGCTCACCGGCGGGTTGGCGGCACTGGCGCTGGCCGCGCCTGCGGCGGCCGATTCCGCCGACGCGCCGCCGCCGGCCGTGCCCGCGGCGGATGCCACCGCGCAGGCACCGGCTGCCCCGGTGCCGCACCTGCCAAGCCCCGACGCCCTGCCGCCGGGTGCCACGATGGATCCGAGCGTGATGGCAGGTGCCGAATCGCCACGGGTGAGCTATCTGAGGGATCTGTGGACCGCGGTACAGAACCAGGAGATCAGCGGAAAGGAAGCGTTGGTGCTGGGTCTGGCGCAGCGCGGCATGGACACCCCGGCCCCGGTGCAGGCCCCGGCACCCGTGATCGATCCCGGGCCGGCCCCGGCTACACCCTGACCGGTTCGGCGGCGACGATTCGCGCCGGCACGTGTTTGTGCCACGGCGTCCCGGCATAGGCATCGCGCCAGTCGGCCGACGTCAGCGCGTTCGGGGCGACGCCCGGTGTCACCGCAGCGCCGTCGGCCGCGACGAAATCCAGGCCGTACCCGTTGGGCAGCGACGCATGCCCGGGCAGCATCGCCGCACTGATCTCCACCGAGGCTTCCGCGCTGCCCGCCGATGTGGTGATCCGGGCCCGCCCGCCGTCCACCAGCCCGAGTGAAGCCGCGTCCTGAACGCTGATCCGCAGGGCGCCGTCGGTATCGCGCTTCCGCCAGCCCGGATCCCGGAAGATGTCGTTGGCCGTGAAGGCGCGGCGTTCGCCGGCCGACAGCACGATCGGGAACTCCGGGCTGGTCAGTTGCGCAGGTCCGGTGGCCAGTGCGGTCAGATCGTCGAGCAGTTCCGGGATGGCCAGCGCGATCTTGTTGTCGGCATGGCTGATCAGATCCCAGTCGTCGGCGTACTCGTGCTCGGTGAAGGTCACCCCGGACGGGTTGTTCAGGATCGCGGTGAACAGCGCGTTGCCGTCGGCGTGCCCGGCCCGGCGGACCGCGTCGGGATAGGTGAGCGCGGTCTTCTGGGCCAGCCCCCACAGCGCGGCGGCGCCGGCCAGTCCGTCGGGCAGGGTCGGTCCGAGTGTTTCGTAGAGGACGAAGGGCAGCACCCGGCCCAGCGCGGGATTGGCCCCGACCGCGGTGAAGAACGCCTGTGTGTAGGCGTCCAGCCCGTCGGCGGCGGCCCGGCGCAGCGGTGCCAGCTCGGCGTCGTCGACCACCCCGAGCGCGCGCACCAGCCGGGCCCAGATCTCCGGTTCGGGCAGGGTGCCCTGGGCCGGTTCCAACAGCCGGTGGCGAAGATGAAAAGTGTTGTGCGGGAACTCCAGATTGAAGAACGTCGCCTCGGTCTTCTCGAACTGACTGGCCGCGGGGAGCACATAGTGCGCGAGCCGGGCGGTCTCGGTCATCGCCACGTCGACCACCACGAGCAGTTCCAGCGCGGACAGCGCCGCGCCCACCGCGGTCGAGTCGGCTACCGAGTGGGCCGGATTGCTGCTCTCGACGATCATGGCCCGGAACCGGTCGGGATGATCGGTCAGGATTTCCTGGGCCACCACATTGGAGGGCACCAGCCCGGCGATGACCGGGGCGCCGGTCACCGGGGTGCGGCCGACCCCGCCCGACCCGAACAACGGCGCGAACGACGAATGAAGATGCTGCCCACCGCGTTTGGCGAAGTTCCCGGTGAGCACCCAGAGCATCTTGTTGAGGTAGGAGCACAGTGTGCTGTTGGGCGCCTGCTGGATGCCGAGATCCTCGAAAACCGACACGCTGGCCGCCGCGGCGACCCGGCGCGCGGCGGCGCGAAGCAACTCCGGGTGCACGCCGCAACGCTGTGCGTAATCGTCGATGTGCACGGCGCTCAGCGCGTCGCGGACCGGCTGGACGCCGGTGACGTGATCGGCCAGAAACGTTTCGTCGCAAAGGTCTTCCTGCACCAGCACGGCGGCCAGGGCGGCCAGGCACCAGGCATCGGTGCCGGGACGCACGCGCAGGTGGAAATCGGCGAGCTTGGCGGTGTCGGTGATGACCGGGTCGATCACGATCATCGAGCGGTCCGGGTCCTTGGCGATATCCTGCAGCACGGTGCGGGCGCGCGGGAAGCTCTGCGACATCCACGGGTTCTTCCCGACGAACACCGACACCTCGGCGTGCTCGAATTCGCCCCGGGTGTGCCCGCCGTAGAGCTGACTGTCCACCCAGAACTCACCGGTCTTCTCCTGCGCCAGGGCATTTGACCGGTATCGCGCACCGAGTGCCTTGAGGAACGCGCCACTGTAGGCGCCGCCGAGGTGATTGCCCTGTCCGCCGCCGCCGTAGTAGAAGATCTTGTCCCCGCCGTGCGTGTCGCGTATCCGAGCGAAACCCTCGGCGATCTCGGCAATGGCGGTGTCCCAATCGATCTCGTCGTAGCCGCCGTCGGGCCGCCTGCGCATCGGGGAGGTGAGCCGGGCCCGGT
Source organism: Mycobacterium sp. BMJ-28 (assembly GCF_054404835.1). Lineage (NCBI taxonomy): Bacteria > Bacillati > Actinomycetota > Actinomycetes > Mycobacteriales > Mycobacteriaceae > Mycobacterium > Mycobacterium sp. BMJ-28. The sequence goes on from NZ_CM136783.1 coordinate 2,948,966, forward strand.
TGTTCTGGTAGTGGTCCAGGCGTAGCGCCTTGTTACAGGTGTAGCCCTGGGACGCCGGATGGTCCTTGTCGCCCCGGATCTTGGCCAGCGAGCGACCTTCGACCTGTACCACGATGCCGCAATTGCATTCGCAGAGAATGCACGCGCTGGGCTGCCATTCGGTGGATTCGGTCATGGTCGGGCCTTTCATTCGGCGGATGCGGCAGTCACCAGGGCGCGGAGCTGCCGATGCACGAGATCGAGCGCGGTGTCCTCGCCCGCGGTCCGGGCCACCAGGACCGCTCCCTCGATCGCTGTGGTGATGAGCATGGCGAGTTCGGCCGCCCGGTCGGCCGCGACACCGTCGGCCCGCAGCAATCCCTCGATGATTCCGATCCACCGGGCGAACGCGGCGGCCGCACGGGCCACCACGTCGGCGTTCTCGGCCTCGACGGCCACCGCCGCCACCGGGCAGCCGGCCCGGAATCCGGTATCGGCAAGCTGACGCCGGAAACCGTCGACGACGGCATCCAGCGCATCCAATGATGTTGGCGCGGAGTCAATTCGGCGTGCGATGTGATCGGCGGCGAAGTCCACGGCCTCGCAGAGCAGCTGGTTGCGGCCGCCGGGAAAGTGGTGGTAGGCCGAGCCTCGGGGCGCGCCGCTGTGCTCAAGCACATCGGAGATGGCGGTCGCGTGCGCGCCGCGCTCACGGATGAGCAGCGCTGCCGAGACGATCATGCGGTCGCGCGGGCCGGACATATGGACGGAGTCCTTTCGGCCGATCGATTATGTAGAGCATCATACATAGCGGGCGCAGAACCGGAAATGCACGAATCCCGCCGGTCCGGGAGAACGGAGGCCGGCGGGATTCGCGGTCTGGTGGACGTGCCCCGGTTACGCCGGGCGCACACGAGGAGCGGTCACACCGAGGCCGCCTCGTTGATCTCGTTCAGCGCGCTGGTCGCGTCGAGATATTCCTGGACCCAGCGTTCGATCACGGCGGCGGTCTTCTCCACCTTGGTGAACTGGCCGACCACCTGGCCGATCGGGTTGAACGCCACGTCGACGGTTTCGTTCGGGTACTTATGGGTGGCGGCCACGGCCATGCCCGAGACCATGTACTGCAACGGCATGCCGAGCGGCTTCGGGTTGTCCGGGTTTTCCCATGCCTCGGTCCAGTCGTTGCGCAGCATGCGGGCCGGTTTGCCGGTGAACGATCGGCTGCGCACGGTGTCGCGGCTGCTGGCCTTGGCGTAGGCGGCGTGCTGCACGGGCGTGTTCTCGGACTCCTCGACCATCACCCACTGCGAACCGGTCCAAGCGCCCTGCGCGCCGAGCGCCAGGGCGGCGGCGATCTGCTGTCCGCTGCCGATGCCGCCGGCGGCCAGCACCGGGACGGGCGCCACCTCCTTGACGACCTGGGGCCACAGCACGATCGAGCCGACTTCGCCGCTGTGGCCGCCGGCCTCGCCGCCCTGGGCGATGATGATGTCGACGCCGGCGTCGGCGTGCTTGCGGGCCTGGCTCGGCGAACCGCACAGCGCGGCGACCTTGCGGCCTTCGGCGTGGATGTGCTCGATCATGTCCTTGGGCGGGGTGCCAAGGGCGTTGGCGATCAGCGTCATCTTGGGGTGCTTGAGCGCGATCTCGACCTGCGGGGTGGCGGTCGCCTCGGTCCAGCCCAGCAGCTGCAGCGCATCGTCGTCGCTGTGGTCGACCGGCACCCCGTGGTCGGCCAGGATCTTCTTGGCGAAGTCCAGATGGTCCTGCGGGACCAGCGCGTTGAGGGTCGTCTTGAGATCGTCTGCGGACATGTTCGAATCCATGCCCTCGTACTTGTTCGGGATCACGATGTCGACGCCGTAGGGGTGATCGCCGATGTGCTCGTCGATCCAGTTGAGCTCGATCTCGAGCTGCTCGGGGGTGAACCCGACGGCACCGAGCACGCCGAAACCACCGGCCTTGCTGACAGCGACGACGACATCGCGGCAGTGGGTGAAGGCGAAGATCGGCAGGTCGATGCCGAGTTGGTCACAGAGGGCGGTATGCAATGCCTTCTCCTTGGTGAGACGAGCGCGGACAAGCAACTGAAACGTGTTCTAGTTTAGGCGATGACCCCCGGCCCAAGGCAATGCCCTGGCGGCATCGATCCCGGCTCCGGACCTCGACAGCGCCCGAGAATGTTATTACCGTTTTGGGTGAATGACATTAACAGCGCTGTTTCCGCAAGACAGGGGTGCTGGACAGGCATGACGGACTGGTTGTCGGGTTCTCTCGTGCTGGTCTCGGACTACCGGGTCCCCGATCCCGCGCAGGTCTGGCCGTTGCTCCAACGCCGTACCGACGCCCTGGCCGGGCTCGGCGCTCACCACGTGCTGGTGTACACCTCGACCACCGACCCCGAACGCGTCCTGGTCATCCTCGTCATCCACGCCCACGAACCGGTTCTCGACGTGCTGCGGTCCCGGGTGTTCTTCGACTGGTTCGACGCGGTCGGGGTGGCGGATCTGCCCGCGGTCTTCGCCGGTGAACTCGTCGATCGCATCGACCTGGACGGTGACCTGCTGGCCGGCCCCCCGCAGGTCATCGTGTCGATGGTGACACCGGTGGCCGACGTGCCCGGTCTGAGCGCGCGGGTGCGTGAATCCGCCGGTGCGTTCCGATCCGCCGGCGTCCGCAGGTTCTGGAGCTTCACGGCTTTCGACGATCCGGGGGAGGTGCTGATCCTGCAACAGGTCGACGACGAGTCGGGTGCCCGCCGCTGGCTGCACGACTCCGACGACGCGGCCGCCTGGCTGACCGAGGCGGGCGTCGGCGCCTATCCGCCGGTGTTCATCGGGCGGTTCGGGCACATGATGGCGATCGAGCCGGGTGCATCCCGCTGATGTTCGTCTGCCTGTGCAACGGGATCACCAGCCACGCGGTGGCGGATGCGGTCGATGCCGGCGCCGCCACCACCAACGCGGTGGCCGTCGCCTGTGGCGCGGGGTCCGACTGCGGCCGCTGCCGGCGCACCGTGCGGGCCATCATCGATGCGCGCCGCGCCGCAGCCGCGCGGTCCAGCGCCGATCTTCACCGGAACTGACGCGCAGCACCGGCCAGGCCCGTTCGGCGGCCGCCGCGGCGAGGCCGGGACGGGGGTTGACCGCCCGCGGATGACCGACCGCCTCCAGTACCGGAAGATCCTCGGTCCCGTCCGAATAGCCGAAGCTGTCGGTCAGATCGATGCCGTGCGCCACGCTGAACTGCAGCACCGCCCGTGCCTTCTGCCTGCCCCAGATGATGGGCTTGACGATGCGCCCGGTCAGCCGGCCGTCCTCGCCGGTCTCGAAGTGGTTGCACAACACGTGGGTGATGCCCAGATGCCGGGCCACCGGTTCGGCGTGCAGCGTCATGGCCGACGAGCTCATCACGACGGTGTGACCACGCTCCTGATGGGCGGCCACCACCTCGCGCATGACCGGGAACAGCCTGGACACGGTGCGCCGCTGGAACAGGTCCTCGCCCAGCTCGTCGAGTTCGGCCAGTGCATCACCGGCCAGGTAACCCCCGGCGCGCTGCAGCAGCCGCTCGAATTCCATCCGGCCCAGCTTGTAGCGCACCGACGCCTCGATGATGCCGGTCAGTTCGCCGAATCTGGCCTGACCGTTGCGCAGCCGGTGCCCGGCGTGCACGGTCGCGGTGAAACCGCGCACCAGCGTGCCGTCCAGATCGAAGAATGCGCCGACGGCCGGGCCGGCGGGTGCGGTACGGATTTCTTCGATCGGATCGTGCACACCTCCTATTGTGCGTGCAGTAGGCCCTTGCCCGTCCCGAGCGGCAGGTCGAGGGTGGTCCGGATGCCCGGCGCCGCGGCCACCACGTCGGGAATGGCGTTGACGATCCGGCCGGCCGCGGCGAGTATCGCCGCGTAGTTGTGGTCGCCGCGGCTGCTGGTCGGGCAGATGTCCACCACGTAGGACGGTTCGCCGGTGATCTCCACCCGGTAGGAGCCACCCGGCTGGGCCGGCTGGGCCCAGTCCGGACGCAGGTCTTCGCGCACCCGGGTGACATGTTCGACGACGACCACCGGCTTGCCGCCGGACAGCCCGTTGATCTCGAAGCGCATCGCCGCGGTCGTGCCCTTGGCGATCAACCCGGCGGCCACCTCGATGTCCTCCGGAGCCGGCGCCAGTTCGTAGCTCTCGGTGATCTCGTCGATCTCGACGCCCATCCCCGCGGCGAGCATCCGGATCGCGGTGCCCCACGCGGTGCCCAGATAGCCTGGCCAGAACAGGAAGCCGGGTTGATCCAGCGGCTTACCGAAGCCCATCACGTCGAACATCACCTCGGCACCGTCATAGGTCGCGTAGTCGGCGATCTCCATGGTCTTGATCTGCTCGATGCGCTGACAGGTGCTGGCCACCGCGAACGGGATCAGGTCGGTGGCGAACCCGGGGTCCACGCCGGTGATGAAAATGGTCGAATTGCCTTCCTGCGCGGCATCTTCGACGCGCTGGATGACGTTGTCGGGCACCGCGCCGCCCCATGGGAACTGCAGGCCACCGGGGGCGGAGCCGACCACGTTGATCCCGGCCGCCAGGGCCGCGCGCACGTCCCTGGTCGCCTCGACCGGACGGGTGTCACCCATCGCGCAGTACACCAGGCAGTCCGGCCGGGACGCGACGGCGGCGTCGATTCCCTTGGTCGCCACGATCCCGGTCACCACGTCGAGCCCGGCCAGCGCGCCCGCATCGGAGCCGACCTTCTCGTCGGTGGAGACCCCGACGGCCACCAGGTCGAATCGGGGGTCCTCGATGAGCTGGATCAGGGCCAGCCGGCCGCAGTTTCCGGTGCCGACGAGTGCCACGCGAATGGCCATACGGGTCTCCTCCAGGTGTTTGGTCTATCGCAGTATGAGCGGTCCGCGGACAAATTGGAACAGGTTCTAATTTCGCCCCCGGAATGCGGTAGCCTCACGCGTCATGGGACGCGTGGACGGCAAGGTTGTACTGATCAGCGGCGGTGCGCAGGGCATGGGCGCCGCCCACGCCAGGGCCCTGGTGGCAGAGGGCGGCAAGGTCGTCATCGGTGACATCCTCGATGAGCCGGGGCAGGCGCTGGCCGAGGAAATCGGTGACGCGGCGCGCTACATCCATCTCGACGTCACCCAGGCCGACCAGTGGGATGCCGCGGTCGCACTGGCCAACGAGGAGTTCGGCGGGCTGACCGGCCTGGTGAACAACGCAGGCATCGTGGCGCTGGGCAAGATCGGCAAATTCGATATGGCCCAGTGGCAGAAGGTCATCGACGTCAACCTCACCGGCACGTTCCTGGGCATGCAGGCCACCGTCGCCTCGATGAAGGCCGCGGGCAGCGGCTCCATCATCAACGTGTCCTCGGTGGAGGGCCTGCGCGGAGCGCCGATGGTGCATCCGTACGTGGCCTCGAAGTGGGCGGTGCGCGGGTTGGCCAAGTCCGCGGCACTGGAGCTGGGCAGGCACAAGATCCGGGTGAACTCGCTGCATCCCGGATTCATCCGCACCCCGATGACCGAGCACTTCCCCGAGGACATGGTCACCGCGCCGCTGGGCCGGTCCGGACAGTCCGAGGAGGTTGCCGCGTTCGTGGTGTTCCTGATCAGCGACGAGTCGTCGTTCGCCACCGGTGCGGAGTTCGTCGTCGACGGTGGACTGGTCACCGACGTGAACCACAAGGACAACGTGTTCTGACGATGTGACCCCGCCTTCACCCACCCGCCCGGGCCGCCGCCGGGCGCGGCGGGCAGGCACAATGTGGTGTCGGCCAGGGGGCCGACCCACTGGGGCACACCGAAGGGAGCGGCACCATCGGGGCACCGACGCGTCGTACTGCCCTGTTCAGCGTCGCCTTGTTGTTGATCGTGCTGGTGCTCGGCGCCGGCGACTTCGCGTCCTTCGCGCGGCCCGAGCCGGCCGCCGGCACCACCGAACTCGCGCAGGGCTGGAAGCTGGTCTCGGCAACCGGTTTGCCCGCCGACGGCCGCACCATCTCCACTCCGGAATACCAGGACGGCGGCTGGCACCGGGTGGACCGGATGCCCGCCACGGTGCTCGACGTGCTGCAGCGCGACGGCACCTATCCGGATCTCTACTACGGGACCAACCTGGCCGACAAGGTGCCCCAAGATCTCTACCAGCAGGACTGGTGGTACCGCACCACCTTCGACGCGCCGGCCGGCCACAGCAACTATCAACTGGAGTTTCCCGGGATCAACTACCGTGCCGAGATCTGGCTCAACGGGCACTTGGTCGCCGACAGCACCCAGATCGTCGGGATGTACACCGCACACGAACTCGATGTCACCCGATGGATCCGCGACGGCGCCAATGTGCTTGCCGTCAAGGTGATCCCGGAACGGGCCATGCAGGACGTGGACGGTGTCGAACTGGCGGACAGCTGGTACGACTGGATCAACTGGCGATACCTCGGTTACCAGGGGCCCGGGAAGAACCCGGCCAACGGCAACTCCTTCATCCCGGACCGCAACGCCGGCATCTTCAAACCCGTCTACCTGCGCACCGCGGGTGCGGTCGAGATCGGCGATGCCACCGTCAACACCGAACTACCGCTGCCCAGAACGGATTCCGCGCGCCTGGCGGTGTATGCCAACGTGCACAACTCCTCGGACCGCCGCGTCAACGGCACGTTGCGGGCCACCATCAGCCGAGCGGGCAAACCGAGTGTGGCGGTCGAGCAGCCGGTGACCCTGTCGCCGGGCGAGCGCCGCGAGGTCACCTTCGACCCGGCCCGGTTCGCCGAGCTGACTCTTTCCCACCCCGACCTGTGGTGGCCCTACACCATGGGCGACCCCAACCTGTATGACCTGAAACTGGAGTTCCGCCAATACAACCGGGTGACCGACAGCAGTACCCAGCGATTCGGTGTGCGCACCATCGCCCAGCATCGAGACACCGACGAGCAGTACCCGGAGCTGGGCTCCGGAGGCAGCTTCTACCTCACCGTCAACGGCAGGGACTTCCTGGTCCGCGGCGCGGTGTACACACCGGACCTGTTGTTCGACAACGACCCCGACCGGGAGGACGCCATCCTGGGCTACGCCAAGGATCTGGGGCTCAACCTGCTGCGCCTGGAGTCCAAGATCCCGGGGGAGCGGCTGATCGAGCGGGCCGACGAGTTGGGTATCCCGCTGATGGTCGGCTGGATGTGCTGCAACCAGTGGGAGAAGTGGGATCAGTGGGATGACGAGGACCGGGCGGTCGCCCTGGACAGCCTGCGATCACAACTGCTGATGCTGCGTTCGCACCCGTCCGTCGCGATCTGGGCCAATGGCAGCGACGGTCTACCCCCGGAGCCGCTGCGCGGGCAATACCACGCGGTGCTGCGGGATCTGCACTGGCAGAACGCGGTGGTCGACACCGTGTCCTCCTTCGGGCACGACGATGACCAGGGCACGCCGCAGTGGGACGGCATCCACATGGCAGGCCCGTACAGCTGGCGCCCGCCCAGCTACTGGTTCAGCGGCCGGTACGGCGCCACCCGTGGCTCCAACGCCGAACAGGGCGACAACGAACACATCCCGCCGCTGGCCAGCCTGAAGCAGTTCATTCCCCCCGACAAGCTGTGGCCGATCAACGACACCTGGTCCTTCCACGCCGGATCCAATCCCGGCAACGCGAAACTGAGCAGCATCCGGCTTGCGATCCTGCGCCGGTACGGGCCGTCGGCGAGTGTCGAGGAGTTCACCCGCAAAGCCCAACTGGCCCATTACGAATCGACTCGCGCCCAGTTTGAGGCGTTCGCGGCCAACGGGTGGGCCAACCACAAGATGACCATCTACTGGATGCTCAACGGTCACTGGCCGTCGTTCTTCGGCAACATCTTCGACTACTACCTGCGCCCGGGCGGTGCGTACTACGGCGCCAAGGCCGGTCTGCGGCCGCTGTCGCTGGTGTTCGACTCCTACGCCGTCGGCAATCACAGCGAGGCGGCGGTCAAGGTGGTGAACCAGACACCGCGCGACGTGTCGGATCTGCGGGCCCGGGTGCGGGTCTACGACCTGGCGGGCCGGGTGCGCGATGACCGCACCGTCGACGATGTGGCGGTCAGCTCCGGTGGCGCGCACACCGTGCTCACGCTGCCGCGGGAGGCGCGCGACTCGCGGGTGTTCTTCGTCCGCGCCGAACTGCTCGACGGCGCAGGCAAGGTGGTGTCGAACAACGTGTACTGGCAATCTCAGCAGCCCGACGATGTCGGCGATCCGGCCAATGACACGGCCTTCGATCTGAAGCAGGCCGGCTGGGCGGATATGACCGCGCTGAACTATCTGCCGAAGGTGCCGTTGCAGGTGAGCGCGAAACGGGTGGGTGACCGCGATATCGCCATCAGGCTGCACAACCCCGGAAAGCAGATCGCCTTCTTCGAGCGTGCGGAGATCACCGGCACCGCCGACGGTGACGAGATCCTGCCCATCGAGTACACCGACAATTATGTGACCGTCTTCCCGGGGGACACCGTCGATCTGCAAGGCCACATCGTGGCCTCCGGTGCGCAAGGCAACTTCGTGCGGGTCAGCGGGTACAACACCGCGCCAGTGGTGGTGCCGGTCGGGTGACCGCGCCCCGTGGGGCAGGATTGAGCCAGCACGCCGGGTACGAGGAGGACGACAGATGTCAGACGCGAACGCACGGGAACAGCTCGCCGCGCTCACCGAAGAGCACGGCTGGTCGCGGCGCGAGGTGGACCGGGTCGATGTCTATCTGCGCGGTGCGGCGCGGGTCCGGGTGATCTGGGCGGGGGACGACCTCAGCGGCAGCTCGCGCTACCAGGACGATGTGATGGAGCAGTATTCGCGCGACCTGGGCACCGTGCAGGGCTGGCTGACGAGGTGAGCGTGCGCGCCGGGATCGTGGTGACCGGCACGGAGGTCCTGACCGGTCGCATCCAGGATCTCAACGGGCCGTGGATCGCCGACCGCCTGCTCGAACTCGGTATCGAGCTGGCGCACATCACCATCTGCGGTGACCGCGCCGATGATGTGGAGGCCCAGCTGCGTTTCCTGGCCGGTGCCGGGGTGGACCTGATCGTCACCAGCGGCGGGCTCGGCCCGACCGCCGACGACCTGACGGTGGCGACGGTGGCCAGGTTCTGCGGTCGCGAGTTGGTGCTCGACACCGACCTGGAGGCCAAGATCGCGGCCATCCTGCGGTCGTTGATGTCGCGGTTGCCGGCCGGAACGGATTTCGAGTCGGTGCTGGCGGCCAACCGCAAACAGGCGATGGTGCCCGCCGGCGCCGAGATCCTCGATCCCGAGGGCACCGCGCCGGGCGTCGTCGTGCCGGGCCCGGGTGACGGCACGCCCGTGGTGATCGTGCTGCCCGGCCCACCCCGCGAACTCCAGCCGATGTGGCCGCGCGCCATCGCCACGGCAGCGGCGCAACGCGCGATCGCCGGCCGGACCGAGTACCGGCAGGCGACGGTGCGGATGTTCGGCCTGGCGGAGTCCGGTCTCGCGGAGGCCTTGCGGGAAGCCGAAACCCGGATCGCCGGATTCACCGGCCTGGAGATCACCACGTGTCTGCGCCGCGGCGAACTGGAGATCGTCACCCGATACGAGCCGCAGTATGCGCAGGCCTACCGGGCCCTGGTCGATTTCCTGCGGGAGCGTTACCCGCACGAATTGTTCTCCGAGGACGGCGCGCTGATCGACGAACAGGTCGCGGCGCTACTGGCCGGGCACACCATCGCGACCGCGGAATCCTGCACGGCCGGCATGCTGGCCGCGCGGTTGGCCGACCGGGCCGGGTCCTCGGCGTATCTGGCCGGTGGGGTGGTGTCCTATTCCAACGAGGCGAAAGTGCAGATGCTCGGGGTGGACGCCGACCTCATCGCCGCCCACGGCGCGGTATCCGAGCCGGTGGCGATTGCGATGGCTCGCGGTGCGCTGCACCGGTTCGGCGCCGATGTCGCCGTCGGGATCACCGGCATCGCGGGTCCCGGTGGCGGGTCCGCCGAGAAGCCGGTCGGCACCGTGTGTTTCAGTGTGGCCACCGCCGGTCGGGAGCCGTTGGTCCGGACCTTGCGGCTACCAGGTGACCGCACCGATGTGCGTGAGCGCGCCACCACCGTGGCGATGCACATGCTGCGCCGGGAACTGCTCGGCGTCTCGGATTAGTCGGCGAATTCGCCGATAACCTGCGAGGCGAGCAGTTCGAGGGTCCGGTCGCTTGCGCGGTCGTGGGTGAACAACACCACCTGCCCGAAGCCGAGTTCGCGCCAGTGTGTCAGCCGCTCGACGATCATCGGTGCGGTACCGATCAGGCCGCCCTCCTGCAGCCCGAAACCCGGTCCGCCGAACCGCTTTTCGGCCTGCGCGCGGACCTCCGGCAACGTCGCCTGGTCGGGTGCCAGCGCCATCACCGCTTCCACCGACATCACGATGGTCGCCGGATCGCGCCCGATGTCGGCGCACAGCGCCCGTAACACCGACAGCTTGTGTTCGAGTTCGCCGAGGGCGTAGGTCGGCACGTTCCACACGTCGGCGTAGCGGGCCACCAGCGGTAACGTGTATTTTTCGCCGACGCCACCGACCACGATGGGTGGGCGCGGCCGCTGCACCGGCCCGGGCCGGACCGGCATCTGCCGAATGCGGTAGTGCTCACCGGCGAAGTCGATCCGACCGGTGTCGAAGGCCTGGGTGAGGATCTCCAGGGATTCGCCGAGCCGCTGCGAGCGTTCGGCGAAGGTGCCCCACGGCAGCCCGGTGCGCACATGCTCGTCCTCGATCGAACCGCTGCCCAGCCCCAGCTGCAGCCGTCCCGCCGAGATCGCGTCCAGGGTGGTCGCCATCTTGGCGAGCACGGCGGGATGGCGAAATTGGTTGCACAGCACCAAATGTCCGACTCTGAGCCGTTCGGTCCGGCTCAGCAGGGCGGTCGCCAGCGTCCAGGCCTCCAGTGAGTCGATCTCCGGCAGGCCCGGCCCGTACAGGTGGTCGTAGAGCCAGAGCGACCCGATGCCGAGCCCCTCGCAGCGCTGGGCCCGGTGCAGCACGTCGGCATACGACATCCCCATCTGCGGGACGTAGACGCCGATGTCCAGGGTGCTCATCCGGTGAGGGCGGCGGCCAGCCGGCGCCACTGTTCCCGCGGGAAGGCGCCCGGATCGCTGTCGAGCACCTGCACGCACACGTGGTCGGCACCCGCGTCGCGGTGCTCGGCGATGCGTGCCAGGATCTTGTCCTCGTCGCCCCAGACGATGATGGCGTCGAACAACCGGTCGCTGACCTCTGCGATGTCCTCGGCCGAGAAGCCGGACCGCAGCAGGTTGTTGGCGTAGTTGGGCATGGCCAGATAGGAACGCAGCCAGTCGGTGCCGATGGTCCTGGCCTCGTCGGCGTCCTCGGTGAGAATCGCGGTCTGCTCCGGCAACAGCAGCGGCCCCGACCCGAGCTTCTCGCGTGCGCCGGCGGTGTGCCGCGGAGTCACCAGGTAGGGATGTGCGCCGCGGGCCCGGGTCGCGGCGAGTTCGAGCATCTTGGGGCCCAGGGCGGCCAGTGCCCGCTGCTCGACCGGCACCGGCTGTTCGGCGGCATCGAGGGCGTCCAGGAACGCGGCCGTGGCGGCCAGTGGTTTGCGGTACGCGCCCGGCTTTTTCGAGTCGATCAGCGGTGCGTGGCTGACCCCGATGCCGAGCAGCAGCCGGGGTCCGTGTTCGGCGGTCAGCCGCGCATGTGCGGCAGCGACGTCGGCCGGCTCGTGCAGCCACAGGTTGAGGATGCCGGTCGCGATCACGGTCTGCTGGGTGGCGGCCAGCAGGTTGCGCACCGAGTCGAACAGCGCCCCACCGACATCGGGAATCCACAACGCCGTAAAGCCCAGCTCGTCGAGTTCGGCGGCCGCCTCGGCGGCTTCGCCCGGGTCGCTGTAGCGCAGCTGGGCACTCCAGATACCGACTCCCGAAAGCTCCATCGTGTCAATCCTTTCGGTGTTGTCCGCGGCCGTCGCGATCCCAGATCTCCAGCATCGTACGCAAGATCTCCTCGGCGCAGCCCAGGCCGCCCAGATGGCTCTCGCCGGGCAGCACGGTCATATCGGCTTCGGGCAGCAAGGCCACCGCGTGCGCGCCGTGCGCGAAGGGCACGATGTGGTCCTTGTCGCCGTGCCACCAGTGCACCGGCACCTTGACTTCGTCGAGTCGGAAGCCCCAGTCCCGGACGAACACGATGACATCGGCGAAGGGGGCCGCCAGTTGTTTGCGGCTGCCGTTGAGCAGGTCGTCGAGGAACATGGCCTTGAACTCGGGCCGGCCGAGCAACCTGCGGTCACCCTCCGGGGAGATCCTGGCGTAGATCTCCAGCGCCGGGGACGCCACCGGTCCGAGGAACTTGATCAGCGTGCCGGCCACCAGCCGGATGGGCAGGCCCGCGACTTCCAGCACCGGGGCCACCCGGGCCCCGAGGTTCATCAGTCCACTGCTGATGGCGTCCGGTCCCACATACGGTGCCACTCCACCCAGGACGCCGGCGGCGATCACCCGCTCGGGCATCGCGGCGGCGGCGGCCAGCGTGTAGGGCCCACCCCCGGACAGCCCGATGACCGCGAAATTGTCGATGCCGAGGGTGTCGGCGATGACACGCAGGTCCTCGGCGAACGCCAGCACGTTCGGGTATTGGTGCGGCGTGGACGAGCCGATGCCCGGGCGGTCGATACCGATCAGCCGGATACGTTCGAGCTCGGCGTAGGCGCGGGCCTCGGCGGGAATCTGCCTGCGGGCTCCGGGGGTGCCGTGCAGCCAGAAGATGGCCCGGCCCTGGGGGTCACCGAACTCGGCAAACCCGATCTGGCGGTCGGCGCTGACCGCGATGTTGCCCTCGAGTTTCGGGCGCGCGATAGGAGGAACCATCCGCCGAGTGTGTCATGTGCCACGCCGGAACCCAATCGAGGTCAGCATCACCGAGACTCGGCGTCAATCGGACACGCCGTCGTGTCGCCACCTCGTGACCGAAGTAGCTGCCGGACCGTTTTATATCTGGGGCACACGGACGCCACAGCAAAAAACAAGTTCGATTTCCGACACTCGTTGCACGGGCGACCCCAACGGTGTGCCCGCCGAACAGGAGTTGACGATGAATCTCAAGCGAATGGCCGGCACCTCGGCGCTGACGATCGGAGTCGGGCTCGCCGGCATGCTGGGCCTCGGCCTGGGCACCGCTGCGGCCGACCCCGGTCCGGGCCCGTGCGGCCCGCAGCCGGCAAACTGCGACAACCGCGGCGGTCACGACGACCGCGGACCCGGAGGTGCGCCGCAGGACGACTGGGGCCACCGCGGCATGGACCAGGGCCGCCAAGACCACCAGCCGTTCAACTACAACGGCCAGCGGGTGAACCCGGTGTGGGACGACAATCATCACGGCTGGGGTTTCTGGTTCCTGGGTCTGTGGATTCCGCTGTGAGCGCAGTGGTTTCAGACCGGCGCGCGCGGCGTCTGTGCACCGTCGGCGCGCTCGCGGCGTTCGTCGCGGTCGGTGGTCGTCAGTCCGGTCACTGACCGGACGGCGGGTACCGCCCGGCCCAGGGTGCGGCCTGCTCGAGTTGGGCCGCGAGTTGCAACAGGATCGTCTCGTCGGGTGCCATCAACTGGACGCCGACCGGCAGCCCAGTCGAGGTGGTCCCGAGCGGTAGCGAAATCGCCGCCCAGCCAGTCACATTGGCCAGAGCGGTCCAACCGGTGGTGGCGAACTCGACGTCGAAGAAGGCCCGCGTGGTGCCACGCGGCTGGTTCAGCAGGGCGTACGGCGGCGGACCGGTGAGCAAGGTCGGTACCAGCAGTACGTCGTGTGCACCCAGGCCCGCCGCGAACCGGCGGGTCTGGGCGTGCACGGCCGAGATCGCGTCCGCGTACTGGACGCCGGTGGTGCGCAGACCTTCGCGCACCATCACCCAGGTGCTCGGTTCGAATTCGTCCTCGAGCGGTGCCCGGCCCAGATGTGCGGTGGCCAGGGCATGTAGTTGGGCGTTGCTGACCGTGTGCAGCACCGCGATCGCGTCGGCGACGACGTCGGGATCGATTGACGGCGCACCGGATTCGACGACGTGCCCCAGACCGGCGAGGAGGTTGCCTGCCGCCTGGACGGCCGCGATCACCTCGGGCTCGGTCTGCGGTCCGGGAAACGGCGAGGCCGTGGCGAGCAGGATGCGCTGGGCACGCGGGGGCTGGGTGATCGCGGTCAGATACGGCTGGGCGGGAAGGGGAGCGGTGTACGGGTCACCGGGCGCGCCGCCGGTGACCACATCCAGCAGAGCGGCGCTGTCGCGCACGGTCCGCGTGAGCACGTGCTCGTTGACCAGACCCTCCAGACCGTGTCCGGCGCCGGGGGCGAACGAAGTCCGGCCGCGCCGCGGCTTGAGGCCGACCAGGCCGCAGCACGATGCGGGCACCCGGATCGAACCGGTGCCGTCGCCGCCCGATGCCGCGGCCACCACCCCGGCGGCCACGGCGGCAGCCGAACCACCGCTGGAACCGCCCGGTGTCACGTCCGGAGACCACGGATTGACGGTGCGGCCGAACAGCGCCGGTTCGGTGGTGCAGTGATTGCCCCATTCCGGGGTGTTGGTCTTGCCGAACACCACGAGACCCGCGGCCAGATAACGCTCGACGATCCACGCCGACTCCTGCGCGACATGAGTGCGCAGCGCCCGCGACCCCATCGCCTCCGGCGCACCGGCAAGGGACGCGCCAAGATCCTTGAGCAGGAACGGAACTCCCGCCACCGGTCCGGCACCGCCGCCGCGCAGCACCCCGGCGGCGTCCAGTGCGGCTGCCTGCTCGCGGCCCCTGTCGAACAGGTCGGCGATCACGGCGTTGAGGTGGCGGGCCGCCTCCAGTCGCAGGATCGCCGCGTCGAGCAGTTCGGTCGCCGTGAGCTCACCCGCCGCCACCAGGACGGCCTGCCCGATCGCGTCGACTGCGGCCAGTTCGGTGGCGGTGCGTGCATCCATGGCCGCCATCCTGGGTGGCCATGCCCGTGTCGGCAACCCGTGCACCACACCGCGCCTTCGGCACCTTCCGAAGCCGGCACCGGATAGGTTGTCAGCCATCACGTCCTAGGAGGAACGCATGGCCGAGCAGTTCGATGCACGCGCCGTCGCGCTGGCGTTTTCCACCCACCGATTCGAGGAGTCGCTCGGTCACCTGGCCAAGGACGTGCGCTGGACAATCGTCGGATTCATGGTGCTGGAGGGTGCGGACGCGGTGATCCGCACCTGCCGGGAGACCCGGGAGGGGCTGGCCGAGACCGTCACCGAGGTGGACCGATGCATGGTGGCGGGCGACGGCGACGTGGTCGCGGTGGACATGTTCTCGCGGTACAGCGGTCCGAACGGGACCACCGCGGTGGCCGGATGCGACATCTTCGAGTTCGCCCACAACCGGATCGTCGCCATCACCTCATATGCCGTGCAGGTCGATCCGGACACCGCCGGCGCGCCGCCGCGGTAGCACTTACAGCGGGATGACGCTCTCGCTGTTGAGGGCCTGCCAGGACCGCCGGCACATCGAGATCGTCCGCTGGCGCAGCCGCCATTGGACCGACCTGAAGTGGTGCCCGGCGGCGTGCTCGGTCATGTGGTCGATGAACTCGCGATCCAGCAAGGCGTAGCCGCCGTCGATGCGTTCCCACAGGCCGGCCAGCCATAGTTCGACGGCGGGCTGGGTGGCGTCCGGCACGATGCGGGCGAGCGCGATGTCGGCAATGAACTCCGGATGCACGGTGTGCACGCTGTGCGCTACGGCAAGGACGTGCAGGCTCAACGCGTCACGGGTGATGTCACGGCCGTTCCGGCGCGCTCGCAAGGTCTCGACTTCGACCGAGACCGCTCTGTCTCGCATGCCCTGACTATAGCGTTTACCTGTCTGAAACATGAAAAAGCGGCGCGCGGACTCCTACGACGTAATCCCGGCCACCCGTCGGCGATAGGCCGACGGCGTCTCTCCGCAGAACTGGGTGAAGCTGCGGGTGAACGAGCTGAGGTTGTCGAACCCGACCGCCGAGGACGTCGCCTGAACCGATTGGCCCGGTGCGGCCAGCAGCGCCATTGCCCGCAGCATCCGAGCGTGCAGCAGGTAGGACCGCCAGGACAGGCCCAGGGTGTCGGCGAACAGGCGGCGCAGGGTGCGCTCCGACACCGCCACCGCCCGGCTGACGTCCTCGACGGTCACCGAGTCCAGGTGATCCTTGGTGTAGGCCAGGGCGGCCGCCACGATCGGGTGTTCGGCGGTGGGCAGACTCAACGGCGCCTCGTGGTCGAGCGCCTCGGTGACCAGGTGAGCCAGGGTGGCGAAAAAGCCGTCGGAGGTTGCGTCCCCGGTGATGCGCTCGATCGGCCAGCGCAGCGCATAGATCATCATTTCGCGGATCAGCGGTGACACCGCGATGATCCTGGCGCGATCGCCGGGTTCGGCGATCATCGCCGGATCGAACATCACCGCAACGGTTTTCACGTCCGGGTTCATCACCGCCTGGTGTTCCAGGCCGGCCGGGATCCAGGCAGCCTGCTGGGGCGGCAGCAGGTAGTGCGCGCTGTCGGTCTCCACCTCGACGACCCCGGCCAGGGCGTACTCGATCTGGTGTACCTCATGGGAGTGCCAGCCGGTGATCAGTCCGTCGCCCTGGTAGAGGTAGCTGCCTGCCGGCGCGCGGCCGCCGCGGCGCAGTTCGATGACTGGCCGGTCAAGTTTGGCCGATTCGGATAAACCTCTGTCCGATAGCGCAGAGACGGTCACGCTTCTCAAGGGTACTAGTTCTTATATGAAGACCGACGACCTGATTCTGGTGAGCATCGACGACCACGTGGTGGAACCACCCGACATGTTCCTCAACCACGTCCCGGCCAAGTACAAGGCGGAGGCCCCCATCGTCGTCACCGACGACAAGGGCGTCGACCAGTGGATGTATCAGGGTCGGCCGCAGGGCGTCAGCGGTCTCAACGCCGTGGTGTCCTGGCCCCCCGAGGAGTGGGGCCGTGACCCCGCCGGCTTCGCCGAGATGCGGCCCGGCGTATACGACGTCCACGAACGCGTCCGCGACATGAACCGCAACGGCATCCTCGCCTCGATGTGCTTCCCCACCTTCACCGGCTTCTCGGCCCGGCATCTCAACATGCACCGCGAAGACGTGACGCTGGTGATGGTGTCGGCCTACAACGACTGGCACATCGACGAATGGGCCGGCAGCTACCCGGACCGGTTCATCCCGATCGCCGTGCTGCCCACCTGGAATCCCGAGGCGATGGTCGCCGAGATCCGCCGGGTCGCCGCCAAGGGTTGTCGCGCCGTCACCATGCCGGAACTGCCGCACCTGGAAGGCCTTCCGAGCTACCACGACGACGAGTACTGGGGTCCGGTGTTCCGCACGTTGAGCGAGGAGGGTGTGGTGATGTGCCTGCACATCGGCACCGGGTTCGGTGCGATCAGCATGGCGCCCAACGCCCCGATCGACAACCTGATCATCCTCGCCACCCAGGTGTCGGCCATGTGCGCCCAGGATCTGCTGTGGGGACCCGCGATGCGTAACTACCCGGACCTGAAATTCGCCTTCTCCGAAGGCGGTATCGGCTGGATCCCGTTCTACCTGGATCGCAGCGACCGGCATTACACCAACCAGAAGTGGCTGCGCCGCGATTTCGGCGACAAACTGCCCTCCGACGTCTTCCGCGAACACTCCCTGGCCTGCTACGTCACCGACAAGACCTCGCTGAAGCTGCGCCACGAGATCGGTATCGACATCATCGCCTGGGAGTGCGACTATCCGCACTCGGACTGCTTCTGGCCCGACGCGCCCGAGCAGGTGCTGGCCGAATTGAACGCCGCGGGCGCCGATGACTCCGACATCAACAAGATCACCTGGGAGAATTCCTGCCGCTTCTTCGGTTGGGATCCGTTCAAGCTGACGCCGAGGAATCAGGCGACCGTCGGTGCGTTGCGGGCCACCGCGACCGACGTCGATGTGTCGATCAGGCCGCGCGCGGAGTGGGCGCGGCTGTACGAGGACAAGAAGCTCGCCAAGGCGTGAGGCTGGACTAGTCTTGGCGGCATGACCGATCAGGATCGTGCCGCAGCCCGTCGTGACATCGCCGATGCACTGGTGAAGGCGCTCGACCGCCGCCACGAGGTACTCGACGTCATTGTCGACGCCGAGGACCGCGGTGCGGCCGTCGACGCCATCGCGGCCTTGCTGGGAACCACCCACGCCGGTGGTGAGGCGGTCATCGGGCTGTCCTTCGATCAGGTCACCAAGGAGTCGCGGCGGATCATCGCCGAGGAACTCGACGATCTCAACAGCCAGCTGACCTTCACCCTCAACGAGCGTCCGGCTTCGTCGGCCGAAACACTGGCGCTGCGCGCGTTTTCGGGCCGGGATGACCGCGACATCTTCGAGTCGAGACTCCAGGACCAGCGCGCGGCCGGGGACGGCTCCGGTGCGCCCGCGGGCAGCCTGGACGATGAGATCGCCGCGGCATTGGCTCGCGTCGACGCCGAGGAGGCGGCCTGGTTCGTCGCGATCGAGGGCGATGAGAAGGTCGGCCTGGTGTTCGGTGAGCTCAACGGACACGAGGTCGATGTGCGGATCTGGATTCACCCCGGGCATCGCAAGAAGGGTTACGGCACTGCGGCGCTGCGCAAGTCGCGGTCGGAGATGGCGATCTACTTCCCGGCCGCGCCGGTGGTCGTCCGCGCCCCGAGCGCCTGAGCCTCAGCCGTCCTCGTGACGGCCGTCATCCCAGCCCGCCCGAGCAGGCCCGGGCTCGTGATGTGTGCCGTCCGAATTGGCCGACCACGCGGTGCCCGCGCATACCAGGTCGTGGGGCAGTGTGAGTTCGGTCGGCAGCACCGGAAGTCCCGGCACCGTCGGGAGAGCGATGGGTGGCGGCGGAGTCGCCGCGACCATCGCCGGCGCCGAGGCGAGCATCGGAAGCACGCTTCCCGCAGTCTCGATGGGCAACGCGGCGGCTACCGGCGGGGTCGGCACGGCCACGTCGACCGGTAGTGCGGCGGTATCCAGTGCAGCCGCCTCGACCGGAGGGGCCGCGGCTTCCAGCGGCATCACATCCACCGGTGGGGCGGGCAACTCTTCGAGCACTGCCGGCGCGGGCGCCGAATCGAGGACCGGCGCGGGAGCCGCGTCGAGCATCGGCGCGGAAGCCGTATCGAGCACCGGTGCGGGTGGTGCCGCGTAGACGATTGCGGCATCGGCGATCGGGAGTGCTTCGGGTGCCGGGGCGGGCGCCGCTTCCGGTACCGGAGCGGCCGCTTCCATCAGCGGTGCGGCCATCGGTATCGGCTGTGCGCCAAGCGGAATGGGGACTGCGAGCGGTACCGGCGGGGCGGCCAGCGGCACAGCGGGTACGGCCAACGGAGGTGCCGCGGGCAGGGCCGCCGGGACGGCGGCGGCCGCCGCCGGTGCCGCGTCGACGGCGACCACATCGGTGGCGGGCAAAGCCGCCGGGACGGCTGCCGCCTCGGGTGCGGCGATCGCAGCGACAGGTACCGCGGGGATCACCTCTGGTGCAGCTGGTACGGGTGGCGCACTTTCGGGCACCACCATCGCAGCCTGCACCAACGGCGCCGGCGGTGGTGGTACCGGCACCGGCACGGCCGGCGGAGCGGCCGCGCCAAGGGCCTCCGGAATGATTTCGGGGGAGGCCGCCAATTGCGCCACCATGTCCAGACACGGAATACCGGGGCTGCCGGCGGACTCCGCGTCGGCGATGGCCGCAGGGTTGATCATCAGCATCGACCAGTAGAGCCCGGCGGTCGCCACCGCCGTGAGCGCAGTGCGATTCGAGACGTGCGACATGGACTCCCGATTCCGTTCAGGGCGGCGACAAGCAGAACTTATCGCGAATCAGAATTTGCACAAGTCGCCAATTTGGCGGATGTCGATCCGATATCAATCGGTGTCAGTTCTGTGACACCACAAGCGTTTACGGCGGCGACCGATCCCATCCCGGTATGGACTGCGCGTCGCGTATGGAGCCCGTCAGCGCGGGGTCAGACCTCGGCGGCCTTCTCCAGCCCGGCCAGCGAATCCTCCAGGTGGGTGAGCAGCCGCTGCAGGTGCGGGACGCTGCGCCGGCAACCCACCAAGCCGAAGTCGAGGTTGTCGGCATTGTTGGTCAGCGTGATGTTCAGCGCCTGGCCGTCCAGGGCGATCGACAGCGGATAGTTGCCGTCCAGCCGTGCGCCCTGCCAGTACATCGGTTGCCGGGCGCCGGGCACGTTCGAGATGACGATGTTGAACGGAGGTGGCGCCGTGGAGGCGAAGCCGGGGAGCATGCTCAGCGCGATACCGGACATCAGGAAGCCCGACAAGGCCAGCGCTTCCAGCCTCGGCAGTTCGGCGAACACCTGCTTGTTGTCGCGCATGGAGGCGCTGATGGTCTCCAGCCGGTGTAACGGGTCGGCGACATCGGTGGCCAGGTTGCACAGGATGGTCCCGACCATGTTCCCGCCCGCGTCCTGCTCGTGCTCGCCGCGCAGGCTCACCGGAACCATTGCCACCAAAGGTGTTTCGGGTAATGCCTGCTGCTCCTGAAGGTAGGCCCGTAACGCCCCGGCCGACATGGCCAGCACGACGTCGTTGACGGTGGCGCCGTCGACGGCGTCCTTCACCGCCCTGATGCGGGCCAGCGGCCAGGACTGCGCCGCGCATCGGCGCGCGCCGCCGATCGGCACGTTGAACATCGTCTTGGGCGCGCCGAACGGCAAGGTCAGTTGCTGCTCGATCAGGGCGGCACGGGCCAGGGTGAGTGCCGACGGTCCCAGCCCGGCCACGGCACCGGCGGTACCGGTGGCCGCCCGCAGCAACGACGACCCCCGGCGCGCCGGGGCGACGGCCCGTTTGCGCGGCGACAACGCCCAGGGCACCCGCACCTCGCGGTCATCGGGATCGTCGGAGAGGGTGCGGACCATCAACCGTTGCGCGGACACCCCGTCGAGCAGGCTGTGGTGGATCTTGGTGTAGACGCCGAACCGGCCGTCGTGCAGGCCCTCGACCAGATACGCCTCCCAGAGCGGACGGTGCCGGTCCAACAGCGTGCCGTGCAGGCGCGAGGTCAATTCCAGAAGTTCGCGCACCCGGCCCGGCCGGGGTAGACCGGACCTGCGCAGGTGGTAGTCGATGTCCACCTCGTCGTCGAAAGCCCAACCCACATTGGTGATTCCGCCGAAGACCCGGGCCGGATGCTTTCGGAAGGTGGGCTGGAAGTCATCGCATTTGGCGATCGACTCGTAGAGTCCGGTGACGAACTCCGGACCCGCTCCCTCGGGCGGTCGGTACAGCTGCAACCCGGCGACGTGCATCGGGTGCTCGCGCGACTCGCCCAACAGGAACATCGCATCGGTCGGCGAGATGAGCTTCATACCGGTAGACGCTACCCATCGGGACCGGCTACCCGGCGCGGTTTGCCTAGGCGGCCGGCACGGCGCCCAGCACCCGTTGCAGATCGGGCTTCATGGCCTGCAGCTGCGATCCCCAGTAACCCCAGCTGTGGGTACCGTCGGCGGGGAAGTTGAACACGCCGTTGCGGCCGCCGGCCGCGACGTAGCGCTTCTGGAAGTCCTTGTTGGTGTTGAGCGTGATGTTCTCCAGGAACTGGGCGCTGTACAGACCGCCGAAGTCGGAGCCGGAGTCCAGACCCGAAGGGGCGCCGTTCCCGCAGTACACCCAGACCGCGGTGCCGTTGGCGGCCAGGGTCGCCACGTTGACCATCGGGTCGTTCCGCCGCCAGGCCGGGTCGGTGCTTTGTCCCCACATGTCGGTGGCGCGGTACCCGCCCGCGTCCCGCATCGCCACCCCGATCAGCGTGGGCCACAGGCCAAGTGAGGGGTTGACGAAACCGGACAGTGAGCCGGCGAAGATGAATTGGGTGGGATGCCAGATGGCCAGGGTCAGGGCGGACCCGCCCGACATCGACAGCCCCACCACCGCATTGCCGACGGGGCTGATGCCGCGGTTTGCGGCGAGCCAGGTGGGTAGTTCCTGGGTCAGGAAGGTTTCCCATTTGTAGGTGGTGGTTCCGGCGCTGCCCTTCGCGGGCTGGTACCAGTCGGTGTAGAAGCTGGATTGGCCGCCGACGGGGACCACCAGTGACAGCCCGGAACGGTAGAACCAGTCGAAGACCGGGGTGTTGATATCCCAGCCGCTGAAGTCGTCCTGGGCCCGCAGACCGTCCAACAGGTAGACCGCATGAGGTCCGCCGCCCTGGAACCCCACCGGGATGTTGCGGCCCATCGACGGTGAGGGCACCTGGAGCAGTTCGATCGGCCCACCGGCGCTGGAGAACGCCGACGCGGGCGGCGCGGTGACGGTCACGGACCCGGCCAGCAGCGCGGCCGCGGCCAATAGTCCCAGGAGACGGCGCAGCCCCCGTTTCAAAGGCGACATGCACGCGAAACTAACAGCGCGCGCCAGCCCGGGCCGCGACCGACGCGGGCCGTGATGACGTTGTGATGTAACGGTTTAGCTCAGGCCTCGATGACGATGGTCAGGTCGTTGCCGGTCCGTTCGACGCGCATCCCGGCCCGGCGTGCGATGGCCGCGACCTTGCGGGCATCGTCGGGTTCGGACCGGCTGGACACCAGTGCCCGGGCCAGCCTGCCCTTGTGCGCCTTGTTGAAGTGGCTCACCACGGTGCGCTTGCCGGTGCTGCTCTCCGACAGCACATCGACATTGACCGCCCCGGGTAGCCGGCCCAGTGCGGCATAGGATCCCGACCGCAGGTCGACTACCAGTTCGCCGTCGCCGAGCGCGGCCAGGACGGGTTCCAATGCCGGGCGCCACCGTGCCGCCAGGGTGGGTTGACCGGGCAGCTTGGACCCGGCCGAGAGGCGGTAGGCGGGGATCGGGTCGTCGGCGCGCAGCAGGCCGAACAATGCCGACCCCACCGCCAGCCGGGCCGTGGCCCGCGCCGCCGCGGTCCCGCGCAATGAGTCGACATCCAGTGCGTCGTAGAGCACTCCGGTGTACCTGTTGATCGCCGGAAGTGTTCCCGAGGTGAGAAGTGCTGCGTTCCGGTCGATTTCACCGTCCTGGGCCGCCGTGATGCCCAGGGCCCGGCGGCAGGCCTCGCGATCGCCGGCCAGTGTCACCAGCTCGTCGACCAGGGCGGCACGCAATGGGCTCAGCGCGGGTGAGGTCAGGGTGTCGATGTTCAGCGGCGGCCCGTCGCCGCCGGTTCGTTTGGTCTCCGACGGAGGCAACAGCACGATCACCGGACAGAGGGTACCGAGTACGCGCAGCGGCGGTGCGCGGCGCCGGCCGGCAACAGGTCGCCGAAATTGTCTTTTCCGCGTCCCGCCCGCGATTGCGCCGTTGTGGTGCTGCCCCGAGCACGCATTCGATACACAATTGCAAGCGCACGAAAAGCCGGCTGCGCTTCGTGCGAGTTGCCATTTGTGAAATTGTCGGATGAACCAGTGGGTAGTTTCCCGCTCAACAACAATTCGTCTTTTTGCTGCAATGGCCGGTCGTTGCACGAGAATCGAACGGTGGCCGTCTTTCCGGAAGCCTCGCGGTATTGCCCCGGCACTCCGGACGCAGGTTGACAAACGCCGAGCCAATGTCCAAGGATTGCGCTGGGGGGACGGGTTTCGGCCGGTTCTGAGGGCTGGATCGGGACCCGCAGGAGTCAGGTCGCGTGAGCGGATCGGGCATCGGGTGTGGAACCGAAGGGAAATCGGTGGTGCATGGTGACTCGGCCGGGGATAAGCTATCTCAACTATTAACCGCTGCACATGCCTCGAACGTTTAACCTCACAACAGCCGCAATCTTCGATTCCGGAAAAGGCACAGGACCGTGGCTGACATTTCGTCAGCCGCCAGGAATGACAGGGGAACTCCGGTGACCGCTCAGGAACTCGTGGATGCCGATACCGACGATGGTGACAACGACCGCGACGGCGGCTTGGCCGTCAACGTGCGGGTGCTCGTGCACCCAGATACCGACGACGAAGCGCGTGGCGTCGTGGTGGACGACTTCGGCGATGCGGCCGGGTATGCGGTGTCCGTCGGCGACAGCCACATCGCCGATCCGGCCCGGCGCTGGGCAGTGCAGCTCGACAGCGGATTGCTGACATTCGTCAACAGCGACGCTCTGCGCCCCGAATAGCCGGTCAGGTTCGCTCGGGCAGCTCGCACAGCAGCTCGTCGAGGAATCCGCCCGCTTCCTGTGCGGCGCGGTCGACATCCCCTGCGTCGATCGCCTGCACCAGGCCGCGGTGTCTGATGTGCGCGGCGGCAGCGGTCTCGTGGGTCGTGGTCGCCACGCTGGCGAGCACCACTTCGGTCAAACCCCGGTAGAGCTCCGTCAGTACCGTGTTGTGCGAACTGCGCACCACGGCGAAGTGCAATTCGGCGTCGGCCCGCACAAATTCTTCCAGGGCATTGTCGCGCTGCAGCTCGTCGCGGCGATCCAACAACTGCCAGAGCTCTGCCAGATCGCCGGAGGTGCGGGCGGTGGCCGCGAGTCGGGCACCTTCGACCTCCAGGCACCGCCGGACCTGCAGCACCTCACGCAGTTCGGATCCACACAGCCGGCGCAGCGCACCCGATACCTCGCTGGTGGCCCGCACGTAGGTGCCGTCACCTTGTCGGACTTCGAGGATGCCGCCGTGCGCCAGGGCCCGGACGGCTTCACGCACGGTGTTGCGTCCCACGCCCAGGGTCTCGGCCAGTGCCGGCTCGGTGGGGATCTTGGTGCCCACGGCGTATTCGCCGGCCGTCACCGAGGCACGCAGTTGTTCGATGACCTGGTCGACCAGACCGGTTCGTCGGGTTGTGGCGAGTGGCACAGGTAATCCCTTTCATCCAATCATCGGATGTATGGCAGGCTAGTTCCGGTGATCGACTCCCGCCACACGAACACGATCGACCGCCCCGACGCCGACGCGACGATCGAGTCGCGACCGGTCGCCGGTGGGCTGCTGTTGACGGTGGCCGTTGTCCTCACTGCCCTCAATCTTCGCCCCGCGATCACCAGCGTGGGTCCGTTGTTGGGCGATATGCGCGATACGTTCGGTGCATCCGCTGTCTGGGCGGGCGTACTCACCACTCTGCCCGGCCTGTGTTTCGCCACCGCGGGGCTGGCCGCGCCCCGGGTGGCGGCCAGGATCGGCGCCGACCGTGCCATCGCGGCCGCGCTTGTGATCCTCAGCGCGGGCCTGTTGCTCCGGGTACTCGACGGCCCGGCAGTGGTGATCGGTGGCACGCTCGTGGCGACCGCCGGTATCGCGTTGATCAATGTGCTCATCCCGGTAGTCATCAAGCGATCCTTCCCGGCTCGTATCGGCGTCATGACGGGCATCTACACCGCGGCGTTGCAGGGCGGCGGGGCGCTCGGCTCGGCGCTGACACCGGCGCTCGACGCGATGTCGGGCTGGCGGACCGCGCTGGGCGCCTGGGCGGCGCTGGCCGCGCTCGCGCTGGCACTGTGGCTTGCCGCCACCTTACGGGGTACCGGACGGACCGCCGTGGTGCAGGTCGAGCGGACCCCCGAGCCGCGGCGGTCGCTGATGAGCAGCCGGCTGGCCTGGACCGTCACCTCGTTCTTCGGGTGCCAGGCCTTCCTGGCGTATGTGGTGATGGGCTGGCTGCCCGCGGTGTTCATCGACGGTGGCATGAGCAAGAGTGCCGCCGGACTGCTCCTGGGGCTCATCTCGGTGTTGGCCGTGCCGGTCAGCATCGTGATCGCACCGGCGGCGGCCCGCAGGCCCAGCCAGAGCGGCTGGATCGTCGGCCTCGGTGTGCTCGGGTTCGCCGGCGTGACCGGGCTGGCCGTCGCGCCGGACGTTGCACCCCTGCTCTGGAGCGTGCTGCTCGGGCTGGGTATGAGCGTGTTCTCGCTGGCTCTGACCGTCATCGCGCTGCGATCACGCAATGCCGCGGACACCGCCCGGCTGTCGGGCATGGCCCAGGGGATCGGCTACCTACTGGCCGGTGTCGGCCCGTTCCTGTTCGGCGTGCTTCACGATATGACGGGCGGCTGGACGGTGTCGTGGGGCCTGGTGCTGGCGGTGTACGCCGTCCAGTTGGTCACCGGGGCGATGGCAGGCCGGAACCGGTACGTGTAAGCCCGGCTCCGGCACGCGTCGGGTCAGACCGGGATGGTGTCGGGCGCGGGCAGATCGGCGGGCGCCGGCGGCGGCACGTCGCCGGGCGCCGGCGGCACGAAGTCGGCAGGTGCGGGCGGCACGAAATCGACCGCGATCGGCGGGGGAACGTCGCCAGGGGCCGGCGGCAGGAACTCGACCGGCGGAGGCGGCGCATCGACCGGGGCATCGGCATCCAGCGGTGCCGCATCGGCCGGCGCGGGCAGATACATGTGGTGGGTGAACTGCGGCTGGTAGGCACCGCCGCCGCCGACCCGCACCCCACCGCCACCCTCACCGGAGGACACCGCGGTGCCATCGGGCAGCGTCACCGCGGTGTGACCGCCGT
The DNA here is from genome assembly GCF_054404835.1 of Mycobacterium sp. BMJ-28. NCBI lineage: Bacteria > Bacillati > Actinomycetota > Actinomycetes > Mycobacteriales > Mycobacteriaceae > Mycobacterium > Mycobacterium sp. BMJ-28. Next base: position 2,975,421 of record NZ_CM136783.1, read on the forward strand.
TCCACCCGATCACCAGGGCGCCCGGCGCGGTTCCGTACTTGAAGCCGCGAGCCAGCAGGGCGCGTTCTTCGTTCCCGGTGTGGAAACGGTCACCGAAGACCGGTCGGTTGGTCGCGGCGTTGCTGACCCAGGATGCCAGGCCCGAGCAATCCGTACCCGCCGGGCTGTCACCACCCGGGATGTACGGCGTACCCGAAACCTGGTTGACGAGCGCCAGTAGCGACGCAAGAGCAAACATGCAGACGGACGTTAACAGAGCCTTTTGTAAGGGAGCAAAATTCTGTGACTCCCTTCACAATTCGCGATACCCGTCGTTGACCTCACAAAAACGCTGATGAACTGCGTTGACGGGCCGTGCAATTCACTTCGATATGGACCGTGTTGAGCGGTTCTCGCAAACGCTTTGTCGGGCACCGATACTGCATCGGTCGCTCATCGAAGCGCGCAGCGTCGGGATGAATCATGTTGCTCTGGAACTTATCCGGCGCACAGCTCAAAACCATTGTGCGTCAACGCATTTAAGATCAATCGCCGAGATCTGCCGATTCTGGCAACTGTGCAGCGCGCCGCGGCGCCGGTCCGCCGAGCGCGGCCGTCAACGCGCGCATGCCGGGTGTTGCGGACAGCAGGTGCGCGACCGAGTCGGCCGGCAACTCGGCTAGTACTTCTGCGATCCCCTCCGACAGCGCATCGTCAATGGCCCGCTTGTCGTTGCGCGCCTTGGCTGTCGGGTGCAATACCGATACTCGCCGGTCATCGTGGTGTGGCGTTTTCGAGACCAGTCCGCGGTCGGTCAGGGCCCGTACCGCAGCGCTGACATTGCTCGACCGCATGGCCACGGCGCACGCGACGTCGGACACGCTCAGGCCGGGTTCGTCCACGATGGCGCGCAGTACGGCGAGTTCGGATGCGGGCAGGGGATCGAGGCCGGCTCGGTGCGGCCCGAGCCGCGTCAACCGCCAGGACAGTTCGTGTAAGGCCAGGGCCAGGGCCCTGATGCGCGGATCGGCCATCGGAGTGCTCTCCATCACCACATATTATATATGACTCGATATATATGTTGCAATACCTATTGTCGCAATTCCCGATCGAATGAGAGGTGCGTACTTGAGCACATCGAACCCAGACTCGCCGCCGGCGATGTTGATCGCCGCGCTGGCCCTGCTGTCGGCCGTCACGCCGCTGTCCATCGACATGTACCTGTCGGCGTTCCCCGCGATGGCCGCGCAATTCGAGACGTCTGCGCCGACGATCCAGCTCACCCTCACGGCACTGCTGATCGGACTGGCAGTCGGACAGCTGGTGATCGGACCGTTGTCGGACCGCTACGGTCGCCGGCGGCCCCTACTGGTCGGCACCGCCGTATGCCTGGCCGCCAGCCTGCTCTGCATCTACAGCCCCTCGGCGGAGATCCTCATCGGGCTGCGCTTCGTGCAGGGCTTCGCCGGCGCCGCCGGAGTGGTGATCGCCCGCGCCATCGTGGCGGATCGGGCGGCCGGCGCGGAGGCCGCCCGGCTGTTCGGAGTGTTGATGGTCATCGGTGCGCTGGCGCCGGTCATCGCGCCGGTGCTGGGCGGCTTCATCGTCGCCGACCTGGGTTGGCGCGCCGTGTTCGGCGTACTGGCCGTGCTGAATGCCCTGATGTTGCTCGGCGCCGTGTTCTTCGCACCGGAATCGCTGCCGCCCGAGCGGCGCCGGCCCGGGGGACTGGTGGCGCTGCGGTCGAGTGCCCGCACGGTGCTGTCCAACCGGCGCTATGTCGGGTACACGCTGGCGCTGGCCTTCGTGTTCACCGCACTGTTCTCCTATATATCGGCCTCGCCGTTCGTGCTGCAGAACATCGTCGGGTTGTCGCCGCGGGTGTACTCGCTGACCTTCGGCGGCTGCGCGGTGGTGATGGCCGCGATGAGTGCGCTGTCGGCCCGACTGGTCGGCCGGATCGCTCCGCGCCGGTTGCTGCTGGGCGGCGTCACCGCCATGGTGGTGGTGACCGCTCTGCTGCTGCTTGCCGTCACCGCCGGCGGCGTGCCGCCGGTGCCGACGATCGTTGCGATGGCCGCCTTCATGGCCAGTATGGGTTTCGTCGTAGCCAATGCCATGGCACTTGCCACCGCGGAGGTTCGCTACGCGGCCGGAACCGGTTCGGCCGTAATGGGATTCCTGCAGTACGCGTTGGGTGCCGGTGTCTCGCCGCTGGTCGGCTTGGCGGGCGAGCACAGCGCGGTGCCCATGGGTATTGCGATGTTCGGCGCCGCCGTGCTGGCCGCGACCATGCTGGCCTTCTTCACCCGCGGGCCCGAGCCGGCCCAGCCTGCCGAACAAGCCGTCGCCGCAGGCGCGCGCTGAACGCCCCAGTGGCTAGTGCCAGTCCCAGACGGTCATGTCTCCTGCGGGGTAGTTCATGCAGATGTCGGTGGTGTGGGCGGCGACGCCTTTGTTGTTGAAGAACAGTTTGGCCCAGTTGGGCCAGCGCCAGGACATTTGTTCGTAGAAGGCGTTGGTGGCGGTGTCTTCGGAGTATTGGCGTCGGCCGGCGTAGTCCATGGAGAAGAACCAGTGGATGCGGTCTTGGGTGCCTTGTTGGTCGCCGGCGGGTTTGTTGTTGTAGTCGATCATGTAGCGCTCGTAGTAGACGGGTTCGACGTCGCGGGCGGCGGCCATGATCTGTTCGGCGGTGCAGGGGGTTTTGAGGATGCGGTTGGGGATGGGGTAGTCGTCGGTGGCGTCTGCGGAAGAGACTGCGGAGGTGGCGATGCCTGTGGTGATGGCGCCGGCCAGGGCGGCGGCGGCGATACCGGTGCGCAGTGCGTTGCGGATCATGATTTCTCCGTTCAGTGCCGTTGGTCGGCGGCGACCTGGTCGAGGATGACGCGTTTGTCGGGGCAGTAGTAGTTCAGTGCGGAGCCCAGGAATTGCCAGTTTTGGGCGGTGCTGTTGTGCCGGTCGAGGTTGGCGCCGATGAATTTGGCGGAGTCGAAGGCGTTGTGGTCGACGTTGTTGGTCAGGCGTTTGCAGACCAGTTTGCCGATCCAGGCGTTGTAGTCCTTCTGCCCGTAGATGCCGTAGGTGTGCAACTCGTGGGCGAAGTTGGTGTCGGGATCCCGGTCATACGCCGGATCGGCCTGCGCCGGCGCGGCCATGGTGAGCCCGGTGGCGATGGTCGCTGCCGCCAGTGTCGCCAATCTCAACTTCTGCACTGCTGAACCCCTTAACTCGATTCCGTTGCGCCCGCACCGACCGATGTCGGCGCCGGCTTCGGCCATGCCACCGGCAATGGCCGTTGGCGCACCCGCTGCGGCCACCAGAACCACTTGCCCAGCAGCGCGGCGATCGACGGCGTCATGAAAGATCGCACGATCAACGTGTCGAACAACAGTCCCATGCCGATGGTTGTTCCGACCTGCCCGATCACGATCAGGTCGCTGACCGCCATCGACATCATGGTGAACGCGAACACCAGGCCCGCAGACGTCACCACCGACCCCGTGCCGCCCATGGACCGGATGATGCCGGTGTTCAGCCCGGCATGGATTTCCTCTTTGAACCGCGACACCAGCAGCAGGTTGTAGTCCGAGCCGACGGCCAGCAGGATGATCACCGACATCGCCAGCACCATCCAGTGCAGCGGCTGCCCGATGATGTGCTGCCAGATGAGCACCGACAGGCCGAACGACGTGCCCAGCGAGAGCAGCACGGTGCCCACGATCACCGCCGCGGCGACCACGGCCCGGGTGATGATCAGCATGATGATGAAGATCAGGCACAGCGACGCGATTCCGGCGATCATCAAGTCGAACTTGGAACCGTCGGACATGTCTTTGAACACCGATGCGGTGCCGCCGAGGTAGATCTTGGAGCCCTCCAGTGGGGTGCCCTTGATGGCTTCCTTGGCCGCGTTCTTGATCGGCTCGATATGCGAGATGCCTTCGGGGCTCATCGGATCGCCGTCGTGGCTGATGATGAACCGCACCGAGTGCCCGTCGGGGGAGATGAAGTTCTTCATGCCGCGTTTGAATTCCGCGTTGTTGAACGTCTCCGGCGGTAGATAGAACGAGTCGTCGTTCCTGGACGCGTCGAAGGCCTCGCCCATCGCCGACGAGTTGTCCTGCATGGCCGACATCTGATCCTGGATGCCCTTTTGGGTCTGATACATGGTCAGCATGTAGGTCTTCATGTTCTTCATCGTCGCGATCATCGACGGCATCAGCGCGACCATCTGCGGCATCAGGGTGTCCAGGCGTTCCATGTCCGGCATCAGGTTCTGGATGTCGTCGGTCATGGTGTCGATGCCGTCGAGGGTGTCGAAGATCGACCGGATCGCCCAGCACGACGGGATGTCGAAGCAGTGCGGTTCCCAGTACAGGTAGTTGCGGATGGGCCGGAAGAAATCATCGAAATCGGCGATGTGGTCCCGCAATTCGGCGACATCGACGGTCATGTTCTTCATCTTGGTGACCATCGAATGCGTGGTGGCCGCCATCTGCACCGTGATGTTGGACATCTTGGTCATGTTGTCGATGGTGGTCTGCATATCGTCGGCCTGCTTGAGCATGTTGGCCATCATGTCCTGCTGGTACTTCTCGTTCATCTTCTGAGAAGTGCCCTGCATGCTGATCTGGAACGGGATCGAGGTGTGCTCGATCGGGGTGCCCTGCGGCCGGGTGATGGCCTGCACCCGCCCGATACCGGGCACCCGGAACACCGCCTTGGCGATCTTGTCGATCACCAGGAAGTCCGCCGAATTGCGCAGATCGTGATCGCTCTCGATGAGCAGCAACTCCGGATTCATCCGGGCCTGGTTGAAATGCCGGTCGGCCGCCGCGTATCCGACGTTGGCGGGGATGTCCGCGGGAAGGTAATCGCGGTCGTTGTAGCTGGTGCGGTACCCCGGCAGGGTCAACAGCCCGACCATGGACAACGCGAGGGTGCCCACCAGCACCGGACCGGGCCAGCGCACGATGATCGCGCCGATCTTGCGCCAGCCGCGGGTACGCATCGCGCGTTTGGGTTCCAGCGTCTTGCCGAACCGGGAGGCCACCGTGACGACGGCGGGGCCCAGCGTCAGCGCGGCGAACACCGCGACCACCATGCCGATCGCGAGCGGGATACCGAGGGAGACGAAGTAGGGCAGCTTGGTGAAGTGCAGGCAGAACGTCGCGCCCGCAATGGTCAGACCGGAGCCCAGGATCACGTGCGCGGTGCCGTGATACATGGTGTAGTACGCGGCTTCCCGGTCCTCGCCCACACTGCGGGCTTCCTGGTAGCGACCGATCAGGAAGATCGCGTAGTCCGTCGATGCGGCGATGGCCAGGGTCACCAGAAGGTTCGTCGCGAACGTCGACAATCCGATGATGTCGTAGTAGCCGAGGAACGCGATGAAGCCGCGGGTGATGCCGAGTTCGACCGCGACCATGCCGAGCACCAGGAACACCGTGACGAACGAGCGGTAGATGATCAGCAGCATCACGATGATCACGCCGAAGGTCAGCGCGGTGATGATCTTCATGCTCCGGTCACCGGCGATGTGCTGATCGGCGGCCAGCGCGGACGGCCCGGTGACGAACACCTTCAATCCCGGTGGCGGCGTCATGCCGTCGATGATGTCCTGGGTGGCCTCGACCGATTCGTTGGCCAGTGACTCGCCCTGGTTACCGGCCAGGTACACCTGCACATACGTCGACTTGCCGTCGGCGCTCTGGGCACCCGCCGCGGTCAGCGGATCGCCCCAGAAGTCCTGGATGTGCTCGACGTGCTTGGTGTCGGCTTCCAGCTTCTGGATCATCTCGTCGTAGAACTTGTGGGCCGCGTCGTCGAGCTGATGGTCGCTTTCCAGCACCACCATTGCCGAGCTGTTCGACTTGAACTCGTCGAACACCTTGCCGACCCGCTTCATGGCGATCATGGACGGCGCGCTGTCCGGGCTCATCGACACCGACCGGAGTTTCCCCACCTCTTCGAGCTGGGGAACGACCGCGTTGAGCACCACCATGATGGCGATCCAGCCGAGGATGATCGGCAGCGCCAGCATCCGGATGGTCCGGGGGATGAGGGAGCGGTTCGGTTCCTTCACCGTGGGGATCGCGTCGGTGGGCGGATCGGTGCGCGAATCGGTCATGCCGACTTCACCAAGCAGTACGTGTGGGCGCCGACGCCGTCGACCGTGCGGGTGTCCTTCACCTCGTCATCGACGGTGATACGGCAGGACAGGGTGTCACCGTCGCCCTGTGCGGAGATGGTGGGGAACACCGAAGGCGCGGTGGTGCTCAGCGTCAGCGTCCAGGGCAGCGGCGCGTTGTCGGCGCGCTGCGGCTTGGCGTCGAGGTCCATGTAGTTGATGTTGGCGGTCGCTCCCGGCTCGCCCCAGATCTCGTACTTGACCACTTTGGGGTCGAACGGCTCGGTGTCGTCACCGGCGCTGTTCTCGGTGGACACGTAGCCGGGCCCGGTGCCGAAGAAGGTGCGCACCCGCATCACGGTGAACGTGGCAACGGCGACCACGACCACGATGACGAGTGGAATCCAGATGCGCTTGAGCACGTTCATCGATTACCGATTTCCCCCGTTGCCTTGTCTCACCCGTGTTCACCAGGCGTCTTATGTTCGCCACAGGTTAGCTTATGTAACCGAGAGCTTAGCTCATATAACAGAGTGACGTGCCGTACACATTTTGCAACGTCGGCCCCCTGCCCGCCAACCGGTGACACGACCGGGAACAACAGGTCTGAACTGCGCATTCGTCGCAACAGAGCAGGGCGGTCCGCGGTGACCGAACCGGCGTCGCAGCGGCGTGCGAGACCCATCCCGAACCGCTCAGGACCCTCTCAGGGTTACCCGGGCGCGCCGGTGCGGGCCTACCCTCAGGTATATGAGGACGAAAATGCTGGCAGTGCCTGCCGCCTTCGCCGCCTTCGCCGCCATCGCCTGGGCAGGCGCTTCGCCGGCTGGGGCGGACCCCGCACCGTCCCCGGCGCCGGCTCCGCCGGCCGCACCCAAAACCGTCATCGACCATGACGGCGCCTTCACAGTCGGCGTCGATATCGCACCCGGTGTCTATGCCTCGGCCGGTCCGGTCGGGGACGGCACCTGTTCCTGGCGCCGGATCGCCGCCGCCCCGGCCGGGCAGACCGGCACCACCATCGACCGGGCCTTCACCCACGAGGCCCAGGTGGTTCCGATCGACGCGTCGGACGGCACCTTCAAGACCACCGGCTGCCAGACCTGGCAGTTGACCGACCAGGCACCGCCCGGACCGGGACTTCCGCCGGTGCTGCAAGGTCTGAAGCTCAAGGCCTATCTGGACAGCCTCAACCGCAACGCGGCGCAGTACAACGCCGCTAATCCCGACGCGCCGGCCGCACCCATCGCGCCGCCGCAGGGAACGGGACCGGCACCGGGACCGGCGCCGACACCCTGAGTCGGTTGACCCGTCGTTGACAGGAATCACCCAGCGTGCGCTTCGCGGCCGCTGACCCGATGCGCTGATACCCTTTCCAACGGATACGGCCACGGAAAGAGTGTTGTGCGCAGCGGAGAGATCAAGGCCCTCACCGGCCTTCGCATCTTTGCCGCCCTCTGGGTGGTTCTCTTCCACTTCCGGCCGTTGCTCCATGAGGCTGCCCCTGCATTCAGCACTGCGCTGGCACCGATCCTGAACTGCGGCGCCCAGGGCGTCGATCTGTTCTTCATCCTCAGCGGCTTCGTGCTGACCTGGACCTACATCGACAAGATGGGGAAGAACTGGTCCACCCGGGAAACGCTGCACTTCCTATGGATGCGGTTGGCCCGGGTGTGGCCGGTGTACCTGGTGACCCTGCATCTGGCGGCGCTGTGGATCATCTTCACGCTGTACGTGGGACACGTTCCGTCCGAGAACGTCGGCACCCTCAACGCCGTCAGCTACATCCGCCAGCTGTTCCTGGTGCAGCTGTGGTTCCAGCCGTTCTTCGACGGGTCGAGCTGGGACGGCCCGGCCTGGTCGATCAGCGCGGAATGGCTGGCCTACCTGCTGTTCGGCGGGCTGGTGCTGATCATCTTCCGGCTGGCACGGGCCACCCGGGCCCGCACGCTGTTGTGGCTGGCGTTCGCGGTGACCGTGCCGCCGGTGATGTTCCTGCTGGCGACCGGCCACTTCTACACCCCGTGGAGCTGGCTGCCGCGGATCATCATGCAGTTCACCGCCGGTGCCATCGCCTGTGCGGCGGTGCGCAGGCTCAACCCGTCGGATCGCACCCGCACCCTCGCGGGCGTGGCGGGGGTGCTGCTGGTCGCGACCGCAGTGGGGGCGCTCTACTGGTTCGATGCGCACCCGATTCCGGACGTCATCGACAGTGGCGGCGTCCTGGACCTGTTGTTCGTCCCGCTGGTCGTGACACTCGCCATCGGCACCGGGACGCTGCCCAGTCTGCTGTCACTGCGGGTGCTGACCTACGGCGGTCAGATCTCGTTCAGCCTGTACATGGTGCACGAGATCGTGCACACCGCATGGAACTGGGCGGTGCTGCAGTTCGAGCTCACCCTGGTGGGCCCGGCAGGCAAATGGATGCTGCTGGGCGTGTTTGCGGTGGCGTTCGCCGCGGCGGCCGCGCTGTACCACTTCGTCGAGGAACCGGCCCGCAGATGGATGCGCAGAATGGTCGACGTGAAGGACGCGACGCCGGCGGTCCAGTCACTGGGCCGCGACGACCGCAAGCTGTCCGCCTGAGCGTCGGCTGTGTGTATTGGCGTGACGAATCGCACTGCGCGGCAGACCATCTGATGTGACCCAGTAGGCTGACGCGGTATCGATCAGCCGCCTTGGGAGGGGTTCTCGTTGTATCGCCTGGCCGTGCTCGTGATGTCGCTGGCTGTAGCGACCGGACAAGTCAGCACTCGTCCGGTCGAGGTGATGACCGTGAGCCGCGACGCCCCGGTCAGCCACATCGCGGTGATCGGTGATTCGTACACCACCGGGACCAACTTCGGTGGCCTCGGCGGGAAGGGCTGGCCGGCGCGGGCCTGGCAGGTGCTGGCCCGGCAGGGCAAGCCGGTGAAGGCGGATGTGGCCTCCGAAGGCAGGGCGGGCTACGGGGTGCGCGGCGACCACAACAGTGTTTTCGGCGACCTGACCGCCCGCGCGGTACGGCCCGACGATGTCCTGGTGGTCTTCTTCGGATCCCGCAACGACGAACCGGTCGATCCGCTGACCATCACGGGATTGGCTTGGAACGCCTTCGATTCCGCGCGGCGCACGGCGCCCGCGGCGAAGCTGCTCGTCATCGGGCCGCCGTGGCCGACCGACGACGTGCCCGACAAGGTGCTGCAGGTGCGCGACGCCCTGGGCGCCGCCGCCCGGGCCGCGGGAGCGGTATTCATCGACCCGATCGCCGAAGGGTGGTTCGTCGGGCGGCCCGACCTGATCGCTCCCGACGGTGTACATCCCACCGATGCCGGGCACACCTATCTGGCCGACCGGATCGCACCGCTGATCGGCGATCAGCTGCCCGTCGCGCCCTGATTCGCCCGCTCCGCCCGGCGTCGCGCCTTGTTCTTGATGTCCTCGGGCAACGCGTCGGCGGCCAGCACCGACGGCAGTAAGCCCGCCTCCAGCGTGAGTGCCCGGAACACCAGACCGACGGTGATGTCATGGGCCGGCCGCTCGACGACCTCGATCCGGTCCCCGGCCCGCACCGTTCCCGGGGCCAGCACGCGCAGATAAGCGCCCGGCACCGCTGTGCTGGTGAACGTCTTGATCCAGCCTTGGATTTCCAGCCACAGCGCGAACGTCCGACAGGGAATCCGCGGACGGGACACCTCCAGCAACAGGCCTCCGGTGCCGATCCGCCACCGTTCACCCACGACGGCGTTGGTCACGTCGACACCAGTGGTGGTGAGGTTCTCCCCGAATGCGCCGTTGGTGATGTCGCGGTCGATCCTGGTCTGCCAGACATCGAGATCCTCCCGGGCGTAGGCGTACACCGCTTGGTCGTCGCCGCCGTGGAATGCGTCGTTGCCGATCAGATCGCCCACCAGGCCGCTGCCCAGCCCGCCCTGCATGGGTCCGGGGGAGCGCACCTCGATCTCGGCGGCGGTCGGGCGCTTGTCGATCCCGGTCAGCAGCCGGCCGTCGTCCGGACTGGTCTGGGGTTCGGCGATGTTGACCGTGAGCACCTGGGGCATGGCCTCAGATTAGTGCCCGGGAAAGAATCCGCTCGATTTGATGCCTCCCGCAATGGAACCCGGCCAGCCAGTGTGACACCACATGAGCATTCTCAGGGCGACCGGAGCGCCGGCCGCCGCGCAAGTGCATTCCGCGGCGGTCGATGCCACGCAACTCACCGACAATCTGCTCCCGGCCGACTTCGACCGCACGAAGGTGTCATGACCACGGCCAGAAGAGAGTTGCATCTCAACGCCTTCTTGATGGAAGCCGGTCACCACGAGGCGGCCTGGCGACTACCGGAGAGCAACCCGCGCGCCGATTTCGATCTGGCGCACTGGATTTCGCTGGCCAAGATCGCCGAAGACGCCAAACTGGACGCCGTCTTCCTGGCCGACGGTCCCGCGTTGACCGGCACCGGGGAGTTCCGCCCGCCGGGACAATTCGAACCGCTGACCCTGCTGACCGCACTCGCCCAGCACACCAGCCGGATCGGTCTGGTCGCCACGGTGTCGTCGACCTACAACGAGCCCTACAATCTGGCCCGCAGGCTGGCCTCGGTCGATCACGTGAGCGGGGGACGGGCCGGTTGGAACATCGTCACCTCCGCGGGCGCGGATGAGGCGGCGAATTTCGGCTTCGCCGAACGCCCCAGCCATGCCCAGCGCTACGCCAGGGCCGATGAATTCCTGCAGGTCGCCAAGGCGCTGTGGGACAGCTGGGACCACGGCGCCATTCTGGGGGACAAGACGGCAGGCCGGTACGCCGACCCGGCCCGGCTGCACCGGATCGATCACCGGGGAACACATTTCCGGGTCGCCGGGCCGCTGAACGTGGAACGCCCGCCGCAGGGGTACCCGGTCCTGGTGCAGGCGGGCTCCTCGGCGGACGGCAGGAGTTTCGCGGCGCGGCATGCCGAGGCCATCTTCACCGCCCATCAGACCTATGACCGCGCCGCCGATTTCTACGCCGACATCAAGGCGCGGGTACGGTCGGCCGGTCGTGACCCCGACGGCGTCGTCGTGCTGCCCGGGATCGTTCCGTTCCTCGGTTCGACCGAGGCCGAGGCGCGTGCGCTGGCCCAGCGGTTCGACGATCTGCGGGTGCCCGAATATGGCCTGTCACAACTGGCCTGGAACTTCGAGACCGATCCGTCGGTGTTCGAGCTCGACAAGCCGTTGCCCGACTTCATCCTGGCTCGCCCGAAACTCGAAGGTTCACAGAGCCGCTCGGACCTCATCATCGAACTGGCGCAGCGCGAGAACCTGACCGTGCGGGGCATCTTGTCCCGCCTCGGCGGCGGACGCGGGCACTTCACCTTCATCGGGACGCCCGAGCAGGCGGCGGACACGATCGTCGCCTGGTTCGAGGGCGGTGCGGCCGACGGCTTCAACATCATGGCGCCCGCGCTGCCGTCCGGCCTGGAGGTGTTCATCGAGCACGTGCTGCCCATTTTGCAGCGTAAGGGGCTGTTCCGGGAGGAGTACCGCGGCACCACTTTGCGGGACCACTACGGGCTCGTCGTTCCCGACAACCAGTTCGTAGATGATCATTGAACGCTGCTCGACCACGTCTTCGGCGGAGAGACATCCACGTACTGAACCACCGTCGTGGAACACCTAGAAGACGCGTTGGGCGACGAAGTCCGCCGCCTGCGCCGGCGCCTCGGTGTGCGCGTAGTTGCCGTGCACCAGGCTGATGCCGCCACCACCGGCGCAGATGAGGTCGCCGGGCAGGCAGATGTTGATGGTCTTGTCCGCGACGAGTGGGCCGATCACCACGGGCGGCGCGCCGAGCGTGCTGACCACGCCGTCCGATGGTGTGCCGAACAGGGCCACCGCGGCGATGTGTCCGGCCGTCTGTGCCGACATCGGCCCGTTGAGCCCCTCGGGGACGATGTAACCGGGCGGGATCGCCGGTCCGGTGACGTACCCGATCACGGCCGCGCCCTGGGAACTCCCGCCCAGCACCAGCTTGGTCTTCGGGCAGTTCGCCGCCATCGCGTTGACGTGGTTCATCGCGTCGATGACCCCGTCGGAGGCGGTGGGAAAGTCATTGCTGGCCGGGTAGTTGACCGCGTAGTCGGTGACGCTGTGGGTGCCGGCGCGGGCCCGTACCTCGTTGACGAACGCCTGCCCGACGGCGCCGAGACCGGGAGGCTCGGTGGTGCCGCGGGCGAAGGTCACGTCCACCTCGGGGCAGGGATCGGCCGTTGCGCCGGGTGCGCCCGGAAACAGCGTCACCAGCGCGGCCAGGACGCCCGGGAGCGCCCCGCCTGCCAACCGAGACCGCCAACCTCTGTTCATCGAGTTGCTCCCAATCCTTGGTCAACGGCCATGGTAGTGGCGGCGGGTAACCGTGCCACGCCCCTTACCCTGACTCCATGTTCATCACCCCGCGCTACGGCGACGGCGCGTTGGCCGATCTTCTCCCGTCGGTGCTGGGCGCGCTGGGCGTCGAGGGCGAACGGGATCGGGTCGGTCTGGGCCTGGACGGTGTCCGCCGGGTCGCGGTCCTGTTGGTCGACGGGATGGGTGCCGAGCTGGTCGCGGCCCGGCCGCACGCGGCCCCGTTCCTGGACGGTGTGCCGGGCCGGACGCTGACCGCGGGTTTTCCCAGCACCACCGCGGCCAGTCTGGCCTCGCTGGGGACCGGGGTGCCCGCCGGCGAGCACGGCATCGTCGGTTATTTGTTGGCGGTACCGGGTCACGACCGGATGATGAACCCGCTGAAGTGGCGGTTGATGGGCCAGGGCCCCAAGGTCGATCTGCTGAAAGAGATTGTGCCCGAACAGTTTCAGCCGATGACGACGGTGTTCGAACGAGCCGCGGCCGCCGGTGTGGCCGTCACTCAGGTGGCTCCGATGTACCAGGCCGGGTCCGGGCTGACCCGGGCGGCCCTACGGGGCGGTGAATTCCGGCCGAACTTCTCCTCCGGCGACCTGGTCGACGGTGTGCTGACGGCGCTGCGCGGCAGCGACCGCGCGCTGGTCTACGCCTACCACGGCGACTTGGACATGACCGGTCACGTGCGGGGGCCGGCATCGGAGGCGTGGGCGCTGGAACTGGCCCATGTCGATCTGACGGTCAGGGCCATCGCCGAGCGCCTGCCGGCAGGCGCGGCCCTTGTCGTCACCGCCGACCACGGCATGGTGCAGGTCGATGCGCCGGTGGATTTCGACCGGGAACCACTGCTGCAGAACGGGGTTCGCGCACTGGGCGGCGAACCGCGGGCGCGTCATGTGTACACCGAACCGGGCGCGGGACCCGATGTCGCCGCGGCGTGGCGGCACCGGCTGGGTGCCGACTTCACCGTGCTCACCCGGCAGGAGGTGATCGGCGCCGGCTGGTTCGGGCCGACGGTCCACGCCGAGGTGGCGCCGCGGATAGGCGACGTCGTGGTGGTGGCGGACGGCAACCGGGCCATCACCCGCTCAGCCGCCGAACCGCTGCAGTCGAATCTGATCGGCCACCATGGATCGCTCACGCCGGCGGAGATGAACGTGCCGCTGTACGTGATCCGATAGCGTCGCCTTCTTGTGCAGACTCTGATCGACTTCGACGACGCGCCCGTCTTCGGGTTACCGGTGCTCGATCCGGTCGGCGGGCCGGCGGTGGCCGAGGGCATGCTGATCGAGGGTCCGCAGGGCTGGGGGGAGTTCAGCCCACCACCGGACGCCGACGATGCGGCGTTGGCCCGGTGGCTGACCGCAGCCACCGAGCCGGGCACCATCGGTTGGCCGGACCCCGTGCGAGGCCGGATCCCCGTCGCGGTCACCGTGCCGGCCGTCGACGCCGCACGGGCCCGGCAGATCGTGCAGGCGGCCGGTTGCCACACCGCCGACGTCACGGTCGGCGATCCGTCGGGCACCCTGGCCGACGATGTGGCGCGGGTGGCCGCCGTGCGCGACGGGCTGGGGTCCGCGGGCACGATCCGCTGCGATGTCGGCGGCCGATGGGACCCCGACTACGCGGTGAACGCGATCGCGGCGCTCGAGCAGGCGGCCGGGGTCATCGAGTTCGTCGCTGCGCCGTGTCCGAGCTTGGCGCAGGTGGCCTGGGTCCGCACGCGGGTGACCGTTCCGATCGCCGCCGCCGCGGGCGACCCGCGCGAGGTGCGCGAGCTGGCCGGGGCGGCCGATATCGCCGTGCTGCGGTGCGGCCGGCTGGGCGGGGCGCGGCGGGCATTGCGGATCGCCGAGCTGTCCGGGCTGCCCTGTGTGGTCGCCTCCGACGCCTTGACCAGCATCGGGGTTGCGGCTGGACTGGCGCTGGCCGGCGCGCTGCCGGAGCTGCCCTATGCCAGCTCACTGGGTACCCGGCTGTTGTTCGGCGGGGACCTGGTCGTCGGCCCGCGATCGTCGATTCCGGTCGACGGCACCCTTGCGGTGGCGCCCATGCCGCCCGCCCCTGCAGCCGAACTCCTGGACCGATACACCATGCCCGATCCCGCCCGAATCCAATGGTGGCGGCGACGGCTGCGCACGGCGATTGCAGAATAAGGAAATGACGCGTCCGCAATCGGGGTTGGACCCGCACCTGCTGCTCGCGCGAGCGCTGGCACCTGACAACCGGAAAGACCCGTATCCGGTGTACCGCCAGCTGCGTGAGCACGGCCCACTGCACCTGCCCGAAGCCAATCTCATCGTGCTGACTTCATACGCCCACTGCGACGCCGTGCTGCGGCACCCGGCGTCGGCCAGCGACCGGGACAAGTCGACCATCGCGCAGCGCCAGATCGCGGAGGGCAAACAGCCCCGCCCGTTCGGGCTTGCCGGTCTGGTCGACCAGCGCCGCACCCCGGCGTTCCTGTTCTTGGACCCGCCAGACCACACCCGATTGCGCAAACTCGTCGTGAAGGCCTTCGCGCCCCGAGTGATCAACGCCATGGCGGCGGAGATCACCGCGGTGGTGGACGCCTTGCTCGACACCGCGGAACGCAACGGGGAATTCGATGCGATGACCGGCCTGGCCTACCCGCTGGCCGTTGCGGTGATCTGCCGGCTGCTCGGCGTGCCCGTCGAGGACGAGCCGAAGTTCGGCCACGCCTCCACGCTGCTCGGTCAGACGGTGGACCCGTTCCTTGCGGCCACCGGTAAACCCGAGGGCTTCCACGAGCGCATCGAGGCGGGCAAGTGGCTGCGGTCCTACTTCCGGGACTTGATCCAGCGCCGCCGGAGCAATCCGGGAGACGACCTGATCTCGGCACTGATCGCCGTCGAGGAATCCGGGGACCAGCTCACCGAGGACGAGATCATCTCGACCTGCAACCTGCTGCTGATCGCGGGCCACGAGTCCACGGTCAGCCTCATCACCACCGCCATCCTGATGATGCTGCGCCACCGCGAGCAGTGGACCGCGCTGGCCGCCGACCGGCACCGGGCCGGCGCGGTGGTGGAGGAGACGCTGCGCTTGGACCCCCCGGCGCAGCTGCTGGGCCGCATCGCCGCCGAGGACATCGTGCTGCCCGACGTCACGGTGCCCAAGGGTGACACCATGATCGTGTTGCTGGCCGCCGCACATCGAGATCCGGCCGCCAACGAAGCACCCGATCGGTTCGACCCGGACCGGAAAGTCATCCGGCACTTGGGTTTCGGGCATGGAACGCATTTCTGCCTGGGTGCCGCGCTGGTGCGGCTGGAGGCGTCGATCGCGTTGTCGGCGGTGACGTCCCGGTTCCCGGACGCCCGTCTGGGCGGTGAGCCGGTCTACAAGCCGAACGTGACGCTGCGCGGTATCGCGTCGCTGCCGGTGCGGGTCTGAGCCCGGCCGGGTCAGTCCTGGACCGCCTTGGCGACCGCCACGCAGGTCGTCAGCCAGTGTGGGTCTGGTCGGGTCTGCTCGGTCAGCTCCCACATCGCGTTGTGCATCATCCGCACGGTCACCCAGGCGCGCGCCCGGTCGGCATCCAGGCCGGCCGCGTCCACCAGGGTGTAGAACCGGCGCCGGACGCCCTCGCGGACGTATCCGGCCAGCTCGTCCCACCGGTTCCACAGCATGGGTGCGATCTCATAGTGCGGGTCACCGCTCATCGGTTTCGGATCGATCACCAGCCACGGCTCCCGGTCGGCGGCGAACACGTTCTCGTAGTGCAGGTCGCCGTGGATGAGCGTGCCCGCGCTGGCCGGGTCGTCGGCCAGGTCGGTGCCCAGGCTGATGGCCTGCTCGACCAGCCGGCGCGGCACCGCCGCGCTGCGGGGCAGGGTCCGCAGTCCCGCCGTCCACTCCCGCAGGAATCCGGTGAGCGGCCGCAACTGCGGCAACGCGGCGACGTGTAACCGGCTGTACAGTCCGGCCACCACCTCGCAGGCCTCGATATCCCATATCGCGTTCAGGTTTCGCCCGTGCAGGCGCTCCAGCAGCATGGTCCGCCGGTGCGGATCGGCCCGCAGCAGCCGAACCGCGCCGGCACCGCCCCAGCGGCGCAGGGCCAGGTGTTCATGTTCGGACTCGGCGTCGGGGAAGGCGAACTTCAGCGCCGCGCGGCCCTCCTCGGTGCGCACCGGCAGCACCAAGGAGCAGAAACCATGGGCCGGCTCGCCGTCGGGTGTCAGTCGCCACTCATCCAACTGCGCCGTCACGGCGGCAGGCAGGCTGTCTACCCAGGTCCGCCATTGCGGCCCCCGGGCGGCCATGGCGGCCACCGCGTCGGGAAGGGCGAACACCGTCTCATTGTGCCAGTGCCGCCAATCACGGCCCTGGTCTGTTTGTCGTCCCGCGGCTTTGACAGACTGGTCGGCATGGCACAGATAACCATCAAGGGAAACCCCATCCACACCGTCGGCGAGCTTCCCGCAGTGGGAGCGGCCGCCCCCGCCTTTGCCCTGACCGGCACCGATCTGGGTACCGTCAGCAGCGATCAGTTCGACGGCAAGACCGTAGTGCTGAACATCTTCCCGTCGGTGGACACGCCGGTGTGCGCCACCAGTGTCCGGACCTTCAACGAGCGGGCCGCCGGCGGCGGAGCCACCGTGGTGAACGTGTCCAAGGACCTGCCGTTCGCCCAGAAGCGGTTCTGTGGTGCCGAAGGCATCGAGAATGTCACCATCGCGTCGGCCTTCCGGGACAGCTTCGGCGAGGACTACGGCATCACGTTGGCTGACGGCCCGTTCGCCGGGTTGCTGGGTCGTGCCGTGGTGGTGATCGGTGCCGACGGCAAGATCGCGTACACCGAACTCGTCCCCGAGATCGCCCAGGAGCCGGACTACGACGCCGCGCTCGCGGCGGTGAAGTAGGCGCCGGCCCTCTTCTCCGAAAGCACCGGCTCACCCAGTGGGCCGGTGCTTTTTCATGTGACCGGTCACTTTTGTGTCACGGTATTGCATCTCATCGGCCCTGTGCCGCACTGAGTTTGGGCTACCGACCGAAGAGCCGGTAGAAATGTGTGCAGCGGCCGTCAATTTCGCGGACGCACGGTGAATCCCGCGTGAGTTGCAGAGAGTCGAGGTTCGGATGAAGCGCATCTGTGCCTTTTTCATCGGTCTGGCAGTGTTGCTGGCCACCCCTGGTATCGCCACGGCGGATCCGTTCACCCGGCCCGCACGCAACCAGCAGGCAATCGATTTTGTCATCGCGCGGGCATTGGCCCAGCGCGGTGTTCCCTACACCTACGGCGGTGGTGACGCCAACGGCCCCAGTCGTGGTGTGCCGCAGGCAGTCTCACCGCTGGCCGCCGACCCCGCGACCGCGCTCGGAACCCCGCAGGTGGCCGCCGGCGGCGCTGGGCTGGTGCCCGGCCTGAACTTCCCCGGGCTGGCGCCGCCGGTGACAGCTGCCGCTCCGGTGGCCGACCCCGCCGACAACGTCGTCGGATTCGACGCCTCCGGCCTGATCGTGTACGCGTTCGCCGGCGTCGGGCTCAAGCTGCCCCGGTCCTCCGGAGAGCAGTACAAGGTGGGCCAGAAAGTGCTGCCGTCGCAGGCGCTGCCCGGCGACCTGATCTTCTTCGGTCCGGACGGTACCCAGAGTGTGGCGCTGTTCGTGGGCAACGGCCAGATGGTGGAGGCCACCAACCCGGTGGTGACGGTCTCGCCGGTGCGGACGGCCAGCATGGCGCCGTATCTGGTGCGCGTCATCGCCTGACCTCTTCGCGCTTTGTGCACGTTCACCGGCGTTCGGCGCGGGTGAACGTGCACAAACCGCTTGTTTTGTAGGGTTGGTCCGGTGACGGGTCCCCGGCTGTACCGCCCGAGTCCGGCCCTGGCGGATTTCATCGACTATTACGGGTACTGGGACCGCGCGGCCGGTGCGCCTCATCGCAGCCGGGCATTGCCACGCGGTGCAGCGACCGTCGTCATCGATGTCAGCGGTCGGACGGACGTCGATTTCTACGCCGGTGACGGGCATACCCGGCTGGACGTGCCGCCCGCCTTCATCGCCGGTGCGGGCACCGCCTCCTATGTCACCGGTATCGATGCGGCGCAGACCGTGATGACCGTGCACTTCAAGCCCGCGGGTGCGGTGGGGTTCCTGGGCGCCGCGCTGGCCGGGCTGGAGGATGCATGTGCCGGACTCGCGCAGGTGTGGGGCCGCCCGGCCGCCGAGTTGCACGAGCAACTGCTCGAAGCCGCGTCGGCGACCGATCGGATCGCTCTGGTGGAGGCTTTTCTGCTGTCGCACAACCGGTTACCGCAACGGTGCCCGAGCGCCGAGATCATGGCGGTGCTGCGATCGGTGGAATCCGATCCGTCCGTGCGTATTTCGCAGGTGCGCGCGGCCGTGGGGTGGTCACCGCGGCGACTGACCGAGCGGTTCCGCGCGGAGGTGGGGCTGGCGCCCAAGGCCTATCAGCGGGTGCGGCGCCTTCAGGGTGCCTTGCGCCGCCTCGACGGCGACGCGCGCCGGGGTGCCGACATCGCGGCCGATCTGGGCTACTTCGACCAGGCGCATTTTGTCCGCGAGTTCCGTGAGTTCACCGGGATGACGCCGACGCAGTATGCCGACCGCCGGTCCTGGTTGCCCGGGCACGTCGAACTGGGGCAAAAATATCCAAGTCATCCGGTCCGGCGCGGGCGAGGATGAAGCCATGCACAACACACGAGAAGCGGTGGCCGGCACCGGCTTGCTGGTAGCCGCCATCCGGGCCAGGGAATCACGTCGCGACGATCGGCTGTTCGACGATCCGTTCGCGGAGAAACTCGCGGGCGTGGCGGGGCAGCGTCATCTGGACGCGGCGATCGCCGCGTCGGGCGAGCAGTCGACCGTCCAGATCGTGGTGCGCACCAGGTTCTGGGATGGGGCGTTGTTGCGTGCCGCCTCGTCGGTACCGCAAGTGGTGATCCTGGCCGCCGGGATGGATGCACGGGCCTACCGGCTGGACTGGCCGGACGGCGTCACCGTGTACGAACTGGATCAGCCGGCGGTGATCGAGGCGAAGGCCGGGCTGCTCGCCGGTGACACCCCGCGCTGCGCGCGGGTGGCGGTGGGCGTGGATCTGGCCGACGACTGGCCGGCCGCGCTGACCGCGTCGGGCCTCGATCCGGCCACACCGTCGGCGTGGTTGATCGAGGGTCTGCTGCAGTATCTCGACGAGCCCGCGGTCCGGTCGCTGTTCGCGCGTATCGACGCGCTGTCGGCGCCGGGCTCGGTGCTGCTGTACGAAGTGGTGGGGCAGGCCATGCTGGATTCGCCCTTGCTGGCCGGAGTGCTGAAGTCGATGGCCGCCCAGGGTTCACCGTGGCTGTTCGGTTCCGACACCCCGGGTGAACTGGCCGAGCGACACGGCTGGTCGGCCGTCGTCACCGATATCGCCGTGCCCGGTAACGAGTGGAAACGCTGGTTCACCCCGGCGGTGCCGCTGGATGTGCCCGGTGTGCCCCGCGGCTATTTCGTCGAGGCGGCCAAATCAGGTGAGGACGGGCAGTGACGCGTCGCGGCGCAGCAGGAAGAAGTACGGCCGCGATATCCCGCGCAGGTCCATCGCTCCGATCACCTCGTCCTCGGACACTTTGCGGAAGACGTCATTGATCGGCAGCTGGTCGTAGATCATCGTCGCGGTGTCGGTCCCGCGATAGCGGGTGGTGCGCAGCCGGGCCTTCGGTCCGGATGTGCGCAGCACCGGCCGCAGCGCGGTGATCGGCCGTTTGAAGGAAAGATTCTTCAGCACTGGGATTTTGGTGGCCGGTCCGAGTCCGCCGAAGGCCAGCAGCGGGTTCATCGCCCACAGCGCGGTGCCGTCGCCGGTGGGGAAGAGCAGTGGATGCACCTTCTCGGCGCCGAGGAATTGCTTGCCCCACCATCCACTCGCCGCCAGCACGCCGTCCAGTGGGTGCCCGGTGGGCAATTCGGCGCCGCGCCACGTGCCGAGCATGAATTCCGGGTCGACGGCTGGGGCGGCGTCGAACACCTCGAGTGCTTCGGCGGTGGTGGTGGGCACGTTTGTCAGCACGTCCTGGGCAAGCATGCCCCGACCATACTTGACAGGTGTCAAGTTCGGCAATGTCAGGCGCCGACGTAGGCCGCGAGATGCTCGCCGGTCAGCGTGCCGCGGTGGTCTACCAGAGCCCGCGGCGTGCCCTCGAACACCACGCGCCCGCCGTCATGACCAGCACCGGGGCCCAGGTCGATGATCCAGTCCGCGTGCGCCATCACCGCCTGATGATGCTCGACGACGATGACGGATCTGCCCGAGTCGACGATCCGGTCCAGCAAGGCCAGCAATTGTTCGACGTCGGCCAGATGTAGTCCGGAGGTCGGCTCGTCGAGCACGAACACCTCGGCCTTCTCACCCAGCTGGCCGGCCAGCTTCAAGCGCTGCCGTTCACCGCCGGACAACGTGGTCAGCGGCTGTCCCAGCGTCACATAGCCGAGGCCGACATCGACGAGCCGGTGCAGGATCGTGTGCGCCGCGGCAAGCTTGTGCTCGCCGAAGAACTCCAGCGCTTCGGTCGCCGGCATGGTCAGCACCTCGCTGATGTTGCGCCCGCCGAAGGTGTACTCCAGCACCGCCGAGTCGAACCGTCTGCCCTCGCACTCCTGGCATGTGGTGGCCACGCCTGCCATGATCGCCAGGTCGGTGTAGATGACCCCGGCGCCCTTGCACGCCGGGCAGGCGCCGTCCGAATTGGGGCTGAACAGGGCCGGTTTCACGTTGTTGGCCTTGGCGAACGCCTTTCGGATCGGCTCCAGCAGTCCGGTGTAGGTGGCCGGATTGCTGCGCCGGGACCCGCGGATGGGGGACTGGTCGACGGCCGCCACACCGTCCCGGCCGCCAACCGACCCGTGGATCAGCGAGCTCTTTCCCGAGCCGGCCACACCGGTCACCACCACCAGCACGCCGAGCGGGATGTCGACGTCCACGTCGGCCAGATTGTGGGTGTCGGCGCCGCGTACCTCCAGGACTCCGCTGGGCTCGCGCACGGTGTCCTTCAGCGCGGCCCGGTCATCGAGGTGTTGTCCGGTCAGGGTGCCGCTCCTGCGCAGCTGCGCCACGGTGCCCTCGAACACCACTTCGCCGCCTGCCGCGCCGGCCCCCGGGCCCAGGTCGACGACGTGGTCGGCCACCGCGATCGCCTCGGGCTTGTGCTCGACCACCAGCACGGTGTTGCCCTTGTCGCGCAGCCGCAGCAGCAGCTCGTTCATCCGGGCGATATCGTGCGGATGCAGCCCCACGGTCGGTTCGTCGAACACGTAGGTGACATCGGTCAGCGACGAACCGAGCTGACGAATCATCTTGACCCGCTGGGCTTCCCCGCCGGAAAGGGTGCCCGAGGACCGGTCCAGCGACAGGTAGCCGAGGCCGATCTCGACGAAGGATGCCAGGGTGTCGCGCAGAGCGGTGAGCAACGGCGCGACGGACGGTTCGTCGATCCCGGTGATCCATTCGGCGAGGTCGCTGATCTGCATCGCCGAGACCTCGGCGATGTTGTGCCCGTTGATCTTCGACGACCTGGCCAGCGCGGAGAGCCGGGTGCCGGCGCACTCCGGGCAGACGGTGAACGTCACCGCACGCTCGACGAAGGCGCGGATGTGCGGCTGCATCGCGTCGACGTCCTTGGCCAGGAAGGACTTCGTGATGGACGGGAGCAGTCCGGCGTAGGTCAGGTTGATCCCGTCCACCTGAATCTTGGTGGGCTCCTTGTGCAGCAGGGCGTCCAGTTCCTTCTTGGTGAACTTGCGGATCGGCTTGTCCGGGTCGAAGAAGCCGCAGCCCCGGAAGATCCGCCCGTACCAGCCGTCCATGCTGTAGCCGGGAATGGTCAGCGCACCCTCGTTGAGCGACTTGGTGTCGTCGTACAGCGCGGACAGGTCGATATCGTTGACCGTGCCGCGGCCCTCGCAACGGGGACACATGCCGCCGGTGATGCTGAACTCGCGGCGCTCCTTCACCGTCTTGCCGCCGCGTTCCATCTTTACCGCCCCGGCGCCGCTGATCGATGCGACGTTGAACGAAAATGCTTGGGGCGAACCGATATGGGGCTTGCCCAGCCGGCTGAACAGGATACGCAGCATCGCGCCGGTATCGGTGGCGGTGCCCACCGTGGAGCGAGGATCGGCGCCCAGGCGCTGTTGGTCGACGATAATCGCCGTGGTCAGACCGTCGAGCACGTCGACATCCGGGCGCGCCAGCGTCGGCATGAAACCCTGCACGAACGCGCTGTAGGTCTCGTTGATCAGGCGCTGTGACTCGGCGGCGATCGTGTCGAAAACCAATGAGCTCTTGCCCGAACCGGAGACCCCGGTGAAGACCGTCAGGCGGCGTTTGGGCAATTCGATGCTGACGTCTTTGAGGTTGTTCTCCCGCGCACCGGTGACGCGGATCCGGTCATGGCTGTCGGCACCCTTGCTCATCGGCTCAGCGCACTTCCTGGATGCGGATCATCGTGCCCGCCGGGTCGCGCACGGCGCAGTCACGCACCCCGTAGGGCTGTTCGGTCGGTTCGGCGACGATGTCGGCGTCGGTGGCCTGCAACCGCTCGAAGGTGCTGTCCAGGTCCGCGGTCGTCAGCACGATGATCGCGTAGGTGCCCTTGGCCATCATCTCGGCGATGGTGCGGCGTTCCTCGTCGGTGGTACCGGGATCGGCGGCCGGCGGATGCAGGACGATCGAGGTACCGGGCTGGTTGGGTGGCCCGACGGTGATCCAGCGCATCTTGCCCGCGCCGACGTCGAGTCGGACCTCGAAGCCCAGGGTGTCGCGGTAGAAGGCCAGCGATTCCTCAGGGTCATCATGCGGGAGGAAGGTGTTGTGAATGGTGATGTCGTTGTTCGCCATGGGATTCACGCTAAATGCAGGCCCACCGCCGGGGCTTCTCGATTCCTGATCGGTTTGGTCACGTTCTTCTCCAGGCAGGACGGCAGGCCTTCGGTGGCTCCGGTGGTCTGAGTCCGGTACACACTCGGTGGCATTCCCACCAGTTCGGTGAACCGGGTGCTGAAGGTGCCCAGCGATGAACAACCGACCGCGAAACAGACCTCGGTCACCGTCAGCTCGCCGCGCCGCAGCAGCGCCATCGCGCGCTCGATGCGCCGGGTCATCAGATAGGAGTACGGCGATTCGCCGAAGGCGAGCTTGAACTGGCGCGAGAGGTGTCCCGCCGACATGTTCACTCCGCGGGCCAGTGCCTCGACATTCAACGGTTGGGCGTACTCGCGGTCCATCCGGTCTCGGACCCGGCGCAGCAGCTTGAGATCACGCAGCCGCTGCTCCGTGGACTCCATGGGACGGACTTTACTGACGTCACACCCGTGCGGTCAGCTGCCGGGGCGACGGGAAGTGTCCAGTGCCCCGTCGATGATTGCCGCCCGCAACGTCAACCGGTCGAACTTGCCGCTGGCCAGGGTGGGGATCCGGTCGGATCCGGTGACCACCCAGCGCGTCGGCACCTTGTAGGCGGACAGCTGTGCGCGCGCGTGCGCGTCCGCTTCGGCCAGATCGAAGCCGGCTCCGGTCGGTACGACGACGGCACAGACCTGTTCGCCGCGCTCGGGATGGTCGATGCCGACCACCACACACTGCGACACCCCGTCCAGGCCCGCGAGCACCGCCTCCACCTCGAGTGGGGAGACGTTGGCGCCGCCGACCTTGATGAGTTCGGTGGTCCGCCCGACGTAGAACAGTCGAGGGTCGCCGGTACGGCGGTACACCCGGTCCCCGGTGTGATACCAGCCGTCGGCGTCGAACACCTCGGCGCGTTCCCGCTTGTGGTAGCCCGCCATCACGCCGACCCCGCGCACCAGCAGTTCGCCGACGGCCCCGTCGGAAACCGGCCGGCCGTCCTCGTCGACGATGCCGATCTCGGTGAAAGCGAAGCCGCCCGCGGTCTCGGACATGGTGCGGTGCACCGGAAATCCGTCGGGCACATCGACCATTGCGATATCGAGCGGACCGTCGCGCAGCATCGGAACGCTGGACAGGTCGCGGGTGCCGAACGATGGATGTTCGCGCAGCCGCTGGGTGAATGCGGGCCAGCCCACGACCCCGGTGGCGTGTTCGGCCTCCACCAGGTCCAGGGCGGTCTCGGCATCGAGTCGGGGCATGACGAGCAAGGTGATCGGTTCGTGCAGGGCGCCCATGGCGGCCAGCAGTCCGCCGATCCAGAAGAACGGCATGGCGCACAAGATCCGGGCGGGGTCCGCCGTCCCGGTGACCGCCCGGATCGCGGCGGGCCAGGTCGAGGTCTGACGCACCAGGGTTCCGTGGGTGTGCAGCACCCCCTTCGGATCCGCGGTGGACCCGGAGGTGTGCACCATGACCGCCATATCGGCGGCGCAGACCTGGGCCTCGGCGGCGGCGAGCACCTCGGCCGGCACGGCGGCCGGCGCATCCCAGCGGCCGGCCCACGTCCTGTCGGTTTCCCCGGTCAGCACGATGCTGCGCAGGTACGGCGCGTCGGGCAGGGCGAGGGTTCCGGCTTGCTGCTCGTGCAGCCCGGGCAGCGCCGCTTCGAATCGTTCGGCGACGTCGATGGCCAGTATCCTATTGGGTGCCAGCAGCAGCCCGATGTCGGCCAGCCGCAACACCTTGGCGATCTCGGCGGGCGTGTAGAGCGTGCTCATCGGCACGACGAGCGCCCCGATCCGGGACAGTGCCAGCCACCACAGGATCCAGTCCACGCCGTTGGGGAAGAACAGCCCGACCCGGCTGCCCTTGCCGACCCCGCCGGCAAGCAGATGACGTGCCAGCTCGGCGGACCGCCGGTCCGCTTCGGCATAGGTCAGCCGGCCGGTCGGCGTGACCAGATAGGTGTGGCCGCCGGATCGGCGCGCCCGGTGCTCAAGCAGGGCCGCAACAGTCAGCGCAGGAAGTGTCACCCTGCGATCTTCGCCGAAGCCGTTCGATCGGTACGGCCGGGTTCAGTTCGCGGTGGCGCCGCAGCCAGCGCGCGCCGCTGCCGGGGGGTCAGGCCGTCCAGCACGGACTGTACGACGTGCCTGGGCGGCATGAACCGGGACAACGCGTGGCGGGGCCGGTCACTGGTGTAGACGAAGGTCGCCGAGTACCGGTCCCCGGTGGTCGGGGCCTTGATCCGGTGCAGGAGACGGGCGGTGTCGACGTACACCGCCGTCCCGGCCGGCCCGGTCACCTGGTGCCAGTCCGATGCCGGCACCGCCCGCGTGACATCCGCGTCCGGGAGAAAAGTGATCCCGGGGCGTACCCGCAGGGTTTGGCGGGCCAGGTCGCTGGCGGCCTGACCGACGAACTCGAACGGACCGGTGCTCTGGTCGACGTCGTTCAGGTACACGATGACCTTGAGCATCCGGCGGTCCTCGACATCGAGATGCCAGTCGCGGACCAGGTGGCGCGATCCGGCGGGTACGGCCCGTTCGGCGCGCACCTCCAGTCCGAGATAGCGCACCGGGAGTCCGATGTGGCGCTCGGCGATATCCAGGTTCTCCTCGGCCAGCCCCCACAAGAACAAAGACGGGTCGTCTTCGAGCAGGCTCAGCGGCAGGTACCCGACCGTCTCGGCGGGGTTGTGGCGGCTCAACCAGTCGATGGAGCGCTGCGCGGCGGCCCGGGCGTGGGTGCCCAGATCGATTTGGCGGGTGGCGATGTGACGGGCCGCCAGAGCCGCGGCGACCGCTTCGTCTGCGGGTCCCAGCGATGGCAGCGCCGCACGGTGCCGCGCCAGGCGCGACTGGTAATTCCGCGTGGTTCTGCTGTGCAGCAGTGCGGAATTGGATAGCCGGCGGGCGATATCGGAAATGCGAAGCCTGATTCCACCGGCGAACTCATCGTACGACGAACCCACAAGGCGCCATGACCGACTCAACCGCGAACCCTTCTCTGCCGGTGCAGCCGTCGCCAGCGTCTCTGGTGAAGAACTGAAATCCATTGGTAGCAGCGATCATATGGCGCAGTCCGTGGGCATCGCACCTCGGTTGGGTGGCTGGAACCGCAGTTCAGGACGCTACCGGAGAGCGCCGGTTGTTTCGCAAATCAAGAATCGTTCGCCACGGCCGGGTTCCCGACAACCGCCGGTGTCAAACGAGCACGTGAACGCTCAAGTCTTGGTGTATGCGCCGAATAGCCCAGCGGCCGGCGGCAAAGCCCGGGCCAGAAGCTGTGAATTTTGATAGACAGGAGATGTGTCGGGGATTCTGGGCGCCGGGTGGGACTGCCTTGTGCGAGTGCTGTGGCGGATGCTCGACCACCCGAAGGGGGTCGGCTCGATACTCGCCGCGATGACGTCCCTCGCCGTCGTCGTGGGCGGTGGGGTGGCCCGGGCCGAGCCGCCGCGGCCTGCGGCACTCGATTTCGGCGGTCTGGTCCGCACATATGAGTTGCACATCCCCCCGGGGGTGACCCGCCCGTCGGCGCTGGTGGTCAACCTGCACGCGGCAGGCGCGACCGGCCGTGATCAGGCCGCGCTGACCCACTACGACGCCGTCGCCGACGCACACGGTTTCGCCGTGGTGTATCCCGACGGGATAGACATGAGCTGGGCCGATGGCCGCGGCGCCTCCGTGCCGGACCGCCAAGGCGTCGACGACGTCGGATTTATCTCGGCGTTGGTGTCAAAGCTGTTGTCCGACTATGGAATCAGCCCCGGCCGGGTGTTCATCACCGGGTTGTCGGCCGGAGCATTCATGGCAAATCGGCTGGCGTGCGACCGGGCAGATCTGTTCGCCGCCATCGCCCCGGTGGCCGGCACGCTGGGCTCGAATGTGAGCTGCGCGCCCGCGCGTCCGGTCTCCGTGCTGGCCAGCTACGGCACCGCCGACCCCATCGTGCCGTTCGACGGCGGTCCGATGGTCGGCCGCGGTGGTGCCAGTGACATCCTCTCGGCGCCGGCCATGGTGCAGCGCTGGCGCCAACTCAACGGGTGTGCCGATGCGCCCCTGCAGAATTCGCTCGCGCCCAGTGGTGACGGGACGCAAACCGACCGGATCACCTTCCCGCAGTGCGCACCGGGGGGCGAAGTGGTGTTCATGCGGGTCGACGGTGGCGGCCACACCTGGCCCGGCGCCCCGGAGGTGCTGCCCGCCCAAGCCGTCGGCCTGGCCAGCCGTGGGTTCGACGCCTCCGATGCGTCCTGGCAGTTCTTCGACTCACACGGCCGCTGAGTCCGGCTCGATCCATTGGCCGTGCGGCGCGGTCGCGACCAGATGCCCAAGGCCCACCTCGTCGAAAGCTGTCACGAACTCGTCGAGGCCCTCGCTGAAATGAGCCCAGCCATCCAGGTGTGCAGGAATGACCACCTTGGCGCCCAACACCTCGGCGGCGGCCGCGGCGCGCTGGCCCGTCAGCGTCAGCGGGCGGTTGCGCTCCTTGGCCGCGACCCTGGCCGCACCGGCGAACAGCACGGCGATGTCGATCTCGCCGACCCGTTCCCGGATGGACCGGACCGCGCCGATCGAGGCGTTGTCGCCGCTGAGGTAGATCGTGGGAATGCCGTTGCCGCTGAGCACGAATCCGGTGACCTCACAGTTGACGAACCCGCGCTCGTCGCGCTGCCCGTCGGCCGGGCCGTGCACCGCGGGCACCGCCTGTACGGCGACGGCGTGACCGTGCCCACCCTGCAGGTCGACGGTTTCCCAGGGTTCCAACCCGCGCGCCGTCGGGCCGAGGCGCAGCGCCGCCCGCGGGTGGGTCAACAACACGGGAACGCTCTGCGCGAAGGCCCGCCCTGAGGTGTCCAGATTGTCGGGATGTTCGTCGTGGCTGACCAGCACCACGTCCACCGCGCCCAGCTGTTCGGCGCCTGCGGCGGGGCCGGCGGTCTTGGTGAGGTAGCGGTGTTCGCCCGGGGGGTCGAAGGTCGGGTCGATCACTATTCGCAACCCGGCGACGTCGATGACCGTCGTCGGGCCGCCCAGCACGGCGAAGCCCAACCCGCGCCGGCGCGCGTCGATGGTGTCTGGCATGGGAGGTCAGCGTAGCCGGACGCTGCGGCGCCTATTCAGGATCGTCCTGAGTTTTTCCCTCGTGCGGACCCTGGTCCTCTTCGTACTGTCACCACACGTGATGCCTTCTGCCCTCTCGCGCCGCCGTGCGCTGCAATTGTTCGGACTCGCCGGGGGAGCGGCACTGCTCGGGCCCGCGCTGGCCGCCTGCGGATCCTCGGGCGCCGGCCACAGCCTGGCCGCCAATACCGCGGTGACCGGCAAGTTCGCCGGCGTGGCATTGAAGCTACTGGTCAACCAGCCGCACGTGACCTCCTTCCGCGATGTGCTGGCGCCGGCATGGAACCGGGAAACCGGTGGCACCCTCGAGGTGACGGCGGCGCCATATGATCAGCTGACCAGCAAGCAGATTCTCGATGTGCAAAGCGGCACAGGCGAATTCGATGTGTTCGATTACTTCTATTTCGGGCTCGGGGACCTGGTGGATGCCGGTGCCCTGGTCGACCTGACCGATTGGATCAACGGCAACAAGTCCGCGATCGGGGTGGATGGCTACCTGAGATCCATCTACGACCCGTACACCCTGCTGGACGGCAAACGCTACGGCTTGCCCTACGACGGTGACGTGCACATCCTGTTCTACAACGCCGAATTGCTGGAGCGGCACAAGCTCGAACCGCCCAGGACGTGGGACGACTACGACGCCATCGCCGCGAAGATCACCAAGGACTCCCGCGGCGCGGCGTACGGCGCCATCGTCTCCGGTCAGCAGGTCCCGATGATCCTCGGCTGCTCCTACATCAACCGGCTGACCGGGTATGGCGGCGAATTGGTCGACAGCGCTGGGAAACCCACGCTCACCTCGGACGCCTCGGTGGCCGCGCTCAAGCATCTGGTCGACGTCGCGCCGGTGGCGCTGCCGACACCGTTGCAGGTCGGTTTCGACCAGGCCAACACCGCGTTCCTCACCGGGCAGGGAGCGTTGCTGGACACCTGGACGGACATGGCGCTGCGTGCCGAGGATCCGACGGCCTCCAAGATCGCCGGTCGCTGGGGCGCGGTGTCGCTGCCGGTCGGTGGCGCCAACACCACACCGCGCGCCGCGCTGGATGCCGGATTCGGGCTGGGCATCTCCACCGCGTCCAAACACCAGGACGCGGCCGCGGCGTTCCTGAACTGGGCGACCGCGACACCGCAGAATCTGAAGGTGTCCTCGACCGCGGGAGCCGGAATCGACCCGGTGCGCGGCGAGGTGCTCGATTCGGACGGCTACGCGAAGGTCGTGACCAAGGCGATCGTCCCCATTCGCGAGGGCCTGAACGGAAATCCGTTGGTGTGGCCCAAGGAGAAGGGCGCCCCGAAGCGATTGCAGGATCTGGTGGACCAACTGGCGCTGGCCATCGCGGGCACGCAGACCGTCGAGCAGTCGCTGGAGAACGCGCAGAAGAGCTGGGAGAGCGCCGCGACATGACGCGACGCGTCCCGCTCTGGCTGGCCGCGCCGGCCGTCGCCGGACTGGTGTTGTTCCTGGTCTACCCGACCGTGTACCTGGTGGGACTGGCAGTCACCGATTCCTCGCTGGCACATCCCCTGCGTGCGTTCAGCGGTGCCGACAACTTCCAGAGTGCCTTCGCCGCACCGGCATTCGGGCCATCACTGTGGCGGTCCACGTTGTTCGCCGGGGTCGCCACCATCCTGACCACCGGCCTGGGTCTGGTGCTGGCGCTGCTGCTGCGCGCCCGTGGTCCGCGGTTCGGCGCCGTCGGCGTGTTGTTGTTGCTGCCGCTGGTGACCGCCCCCGTGCTGATCGGGGTGTCCTGGAAACTGTTGCTTGCCCCCGTCGGCGGCGGTCTGGCCGGCCTGTTCGCCGCCGTCGGTCTGGGTGGTTTCAACCCGTTGGGGTCGGGAGCCGGCGCGTTCGTGGTGCTGCTGGTGATCCATGTCTGGCAGTGGACCCCGTTCGCAATCCTGATCCTGTTCGCCGCCCTCGGCGTGGTGCGCCAGGAACTGGTCGAATCGGCGCGTATCGACGGCGCAGGACCGTGGCGCACCTTCACCACCGTGACGTGGCCCGCGATCGCACCGACCGCGCTGGCGGTACTGATACTGGAGTTGGTGATCGGGTACAAGGTGTTCGATCTGATCGTCGTGATCACATCGGGCGGTCCGGGTTTCGCCACCACGCTGACGCCTTACGTCATCTACCAGACCGGCCTGCGAGGCAGCTTCGACATGGGTACCGCGGCCGCCCAGACGCTGGTGTTCGCCTTCGTCGTCGGGGCGGTGGCGACGGTGCTCACCAAGGCACGAGCCCGCGCAGTCAAGGCCGAGCAGTCATGAGGGCACGCTGGTTTGCGTGGGCCGCGCTGGTCGCGGCCGTCGTCCTCGCGCTGGTGCCGATCGGATACCTGGTCTCGCTGTCGGTGCGCCCGCCCGGCGATGTGCTGAATTCCAGTCTGCTGCCGAGTGAGTGGACATGGCACAACTTCGTCACGGTGTTCGACACCATCCCGCTCGGTTCGATGCTGCAGAACTCCTGGATCTCGGCGATCGGTGCTGCGCTGCTGGCCGTGCTGATCGCCACGCCCGCAGCATATTTCACCGCACGCCGAGTACGAGGTGAGCGGCTGCTGACCGCACTGCTGGCCGGCTACTGCGCCCCGCCGGTGGTGGCGATCATCCCGCTGTTCTTTCTGCTGCGCGACGTCGGGCTGACCAATCACGTGCTCGGGCTCGTCGTCGTCAACGGCGTGGCCAACGTGCCCGTCGCCGCGTGGCTGCTCGACGGGTTCGTGCGTCGCATCCCCGTCGAGATCGACGAGGCAGCGGTGATCGACGGACTGAGCGTCGCCGGCGCTTTCCGCAAAGCGGTGCTGCCGCTGCTGTGGCCGGGGATCGTCGCCGCCCTGCTGGTGGTTTTCTTCTTGAGCTACAACGATTTTCTGTTCGCCGTATATCTCGCTGTCACGAAGGAGAGTCAGACGTTGACCGTCGGCTTGTCGCTGTTCCAAGGCGATCGCAACGTTCAGTTCGGTCAACAGGCCGCGGCCGGTCTGCTCGGGATCCTGCCGGTGTACGTGCTGGCGCTGGCCGCGCAGCGATTCCTGGTCGGCGGCCTGGCCGCGGGGGCCACCAAATGACCACCGTCGAGCTGAGCAACATCACCAAGAGCTACGGGGGTAGTGCTGTCGTCGACGGACTCGATCTGGTGCTGGCCGATGGATCGCTGACCGTGTTGGTCGGCCCGTCCGGCTGCGGTAAGTCGACCACCCTGCGCATTGCGGCGGGCCTGGAGGCGGCCGACGGGGGCACCGTGCGCATCGATGGCCGCGATGTCACCAGGGCCGCGCCGAAGGATCGCGATGTGGCCATGGTGTTCCAGAACTATGCGCTGTACCCGCATCTGACGGTGGCGGGCAACATCGCCTTCCCGCTGCGCAATGCGGGGATCGGTAAGGACGCCGCGGCGCAGCAGGCCCGCGCCGCGGCGGCCCGCGTCGGTATCGAGGACCTGCTGGCGCGTAAACCTCGGCAGCTCTCCGGTGGTCAGCAGCAGCGGGTGGCCATCGCCAGGGCGCTGGTGCGCACCCCGTCGGTGTTTCTCTTCGATGAGCCGTTGAGCAACCTGGACGCCAAACTGCGGGTCGAGCTGCGCTCCGAGATCCGGCGCCTGCAACAGGAACTCGGCATCACCGCGCTGTATGTGACACACGACCAGGAGGAGGCGATGACGATCGCCGACCAGCTGGTGGTGCTGCGCGCCGGCAGGATCGCACAGCGCGGGACACCTGAGGAGCTCTACCGTGCCCCGGCGAACACCTTCGTCGCCGGCTTCATCGGCTCACCCGGCACCAATCTGATCGATGGCACGGTCCGCGACGGCGTCTTCACCACCGACGGATTGGCATGGCCGGTCACGGCGGCGGGGATCGAGGGCCCGGTCACGTTCGGCGTCCGGCCCGAGGATCTGATCGTGGCACCGGATCGAGACGGTGACGCCCGCGTCGAGCTGGTCGAGCTGCTCGGCCCGCGCTATGTGGTGATCGTGAAGGCGGGGCAGCGCCGGCTCACCGCGGTGGTGGAGGCGTCGGCGGCGGCGAGTTGGCCGACCGCACCCGCCCCGGGCGATCCGCTGCGCGTCGACGTGCGCCCCGGTCGGGAACATCTTTTCGACGCCGTCACCGGAGCCCGCGTGTGATTTCGGCGCGCTCACCCGCACTGGGCGCGGGTGAGCGCGCCGAAACCGCGCTACTTCTTGATGTCGAACCGGTCGGCCTCGGCCACCTTGACCCAGGCCGCGACGAAGTCGTCCACGAACCGCTGCGCCCCGTCGGCTTGGGCGTACACCTCGGACACCGCTCGCAGCACCGAATGTGAGCCGAAGACAAGGTCATTCGCCGTTGCCGTCCACCGCAACGCACCGGTGGCGCGGTCGCGGCCCTCATAGACGTTCTCCTGCGACTCCGCGGGCTTCCACTCGGTGCCGATGTCCAGCAGGTTGACGAAGAAGTCGTTCGTCAACGTGCCGGGCCGGTCGGTGAACACCCCGTGCTTGGTGCCGCCGTGATTCGCCCCGAGCGCCCGCAGACCGCCGACCAGCACGGTCAATTCCGGACCGGTCACCCCCAGCAGGGCGGCCCGCTGCAGCAGCAGTTGCTCCAGCGGAACCTTCTCGCCGGGCCGGACATAGTTGCGGAAGCCGTCGGCCCGCGGCTCCAGCACCGCGAACGACTCCACATCCGTGTTCTCCTGGGTGGCGTCGGTGCGGCCCGGGGTGAACGGGACCGTGACCGACACCCCGCCGTCCTTGGCGGCCTTCTCGATCGCCGCGTTGCCGGCCAGCACGATGACGTC
The DNA here is from genome assembly GCF_054404835.1 of Mycobacterium sp. BMJ-28. NCBI lineage: Bacteria > Bacillati > Actinomycetota > Actinomycetes > Mycobacteriales > Mycobacteriaceae > Mycobacterium > Mycobacterium sp. BMJ-28. The sequence goes on from NZ_CM136783.1 coordinate 3,008,697, forward strand.
GGCCAGCGACACCTTCTTGCCGCCGGCGGCGTTGAAGTCCTGCTGGATCCGCTCCAGCACCGGCAGCGCCTTCTGTAACTCGGCCGGCTCGTTGGCCTCCCAGTGCTTCTGCGGTTCCAGGCGCACCCGGGCACCGTTGGCGCCACCACGCTTGTCGGTGTTGCGATAGCTCGACGCCGATGCCCACGCCGTCTTGACCAGCTGGGGCACCGAAAGTCCGGAGTCCAGGATCTTGCTCTTCAGCGTGGCGGCGTCGGCGTCGTCGATCAGCGGCCCCTCGACGGCGGGTACCGGGTCCTGCCACAGCTGTGGCTCGGCGACCCATGGGCCGAGGTAGCGGGTGATGGGCCCCAGATCGCGGTGCAGCAGTTTGTACCAAGCCTTCGCGAACGCCTCGTTGAGCTCCTCCGGATGGTCCAGCCAGCGCCGGGTGATGGCACCGTAGATCGGGTCCACCCGCAGGGAGACATCGGTGACCAGCAACGACGGCTTGCGATTCGGGCCGCCGAACGGATCTGGGATGATCGCCTCGGCGTCCTTGGCCTGGAACTGCCACGCGCCGGCCGGGCTCTTGGTCAGCTCCCACTCGTAGCCGTAGAGGATCTCCAGGAAGGAGTTGCTCCACTTGGTGGGGGTGGGGGTCCACACCACTTCCAGGCCGCTGGTGATCGTGTCGCCGGCCTTACCGGAGCCGAACGGGCATTTCCAGCCCAGGCCCTGCTGCTCGATCGGGGCGGCCTCAGGCTCGGGACCCACCAGATCGCCGGGACCGGCGCCGTGCGTCTTGCCCAGGGTGTGGCCGCCCACGATCAGCGCGGCGGTCTCCTCGTCATTCATGGCCATCCGGCCGAACGTCTCACGGATATCGTGCGCGGCCGCGAGCGGATCCGGTTTGCCCTCCGGCCCTTCGGGATTCACGTAGATCAGGCCCATCGTGGTGGCACCGAACGGTTGCGCCAGCTCACGCTTGTCGCCGGCGTTGGTGCCGCCGTACCGCTTGTCGGTGCCCAGCCAGGTGTCCTCCTCGCCGAACAGCACCTCCTCGGGCTCCCACACGTCCGGCCGGCCGAACCCGAAGCCGAAGGTCTTGAAGCCGGCCGACTCCAGCGACACGTTGCCTGCGAGTACCAGCAGGTCCGCCCAGGAGATCTTGTTGCCGTACTTCTGCTTGACGGGCCAGAGCAGGCGCCGGGCCTTGTCCAGGTTGGCGTTGTCGGGCCAACTGTTCAGCGGCGCGAAACGCTGCAGACCCTGGCCGCCACCGCCACGGCCGTCGAAGATGCGGTAGGTGCCCGCGGCATGCCAGCTCATCCGGATGAACAACCCGGCATAGCTGCCGTAGTCGGCGGGCCACCAGTCCTGTGAGGTGGTGATCACCTCGAGCAGATCCGCCTTGAGTGCCTCCACGTCGAGCTTGGCGAATTCCGCCGCGTAATCGAAGGTGTCGCCCAGCGGGTTGGAATACGGCGAATGCGGGTGCAGGCGCGAGACATCGATCTGCTCGGGCCACCAGTCCTGATTCGTCAGCGGCCCGTGCGCCTTGGGCTTCGGCGACGCGATGGCCGGGTTTTCGCTCTCACTGTTGCTCGCGGTACCGGCGTCGGAGTGCGGCGGGCGGCTATCGGAGGTATCGGATGACACAGAATTTCCTTCCGGGTGGGTGATGGGCTGTGATCACGGTTGCGATCGGGAAACTGTCGTCGAACACTCGGGGCATACGCCCCAGTAGATGACCTCCGCCTCGTCCAGCAGGAAGCCTTCGAAGGCACCGTCGAGGTCGGAAGGGGTCAGGCATGGCGCCGCGCCGACCGCGCAGTCGATATCGGCGATGGTGCCGCAGTGCCGGCACACGACGTGGTGGTGGTTGTCGCCGACCCGGGTTTCGTAGCGGGCCACCGAACCCGATGGCTGGATGCGGCGCAGCAAACCGACCGTGGTCAACGCGTTGAGCACGTCGTACACCGTCTGCCTGGATACCTCGGGGAGAACCTCCCGTACCGCGACGAAGATGGTCTCGGTGTCGGCGTGCGGATGGGTGCGCACCTCGTCCAGCACGGCGATGCGGGGCCGGGTGACGCGCAGTTGGGCTGCGCGAAGTTGTTCCGCGAAATCCGACCGTGACTCCACGGCATCACTATTGCCCGGTATCTGGACTCGATAAACATTTTGTGTGGGGCCTGCGTATAAGTGCGGGGCCGGCACAAAATGCCGCGGCGGGGTGTTGTTGGTTGCGGGGGATCGACGGAAGGCGGCTATGAAGATTCGGTTCGGTGTGGGACTGGGAGCCGACGTCGGCCCCGCGGAACTGCCCGCCATCGTCGATCAGCTCGAAACCGCGGGAATCGACTCATTGTGGTTCTCCGAGTTGGTGTTTTCCCGCGCCGTCGATCCCGTCGTGGGTATGACGTATGCGCTGGCCCGGACGAAACGGCTCAAGGTCGGCACGTCGGTGGCCGTCCTACCGGGCCGAAATCCCGTGCTGGTGGCGAAGGAGCTCACGTCGCTCGCGACGCTGGCGCCCAAACGGGTTCTGCCGGTGTTCGGTTTGCGCTCCGCGTCACCGGCCGAGCGGGACCTGTTCCCGGTTCCCGAGGGCCGCCGTGCCGCCGTGTTCGACGAGGCGCTCACGCTGTTGCGGAAGGTACTGCGTGAAGACGATGTGACGTTCACCGGCGATTACCATCGGGTTCGCGGCGCTGTCATCGCACCGAAACCTTCGGTGCCGCTGGACATCTGGGTCGGCGGAGCGTCTCCGGCGGCGTTCCGGCGGATCGGCGCGCTGGCCGACGGCTGGCTGGGCAGTTTTCTGACGCCGACGGAGGCGGGTCGGGCGCGGGCCGCCATCATCGAGTCCGCCGAACGGGCCGGCCGGGTGATCGAACCCGATCACTACGGCATCAATCTCGCGGTCGGCGCGGGTGAGCTGCCGGAGGCAGTGGCCGCCGCAGTCCGGGCCCGGCGTCCCGATCTCGATCCGGCGGAGCTGGTCGCGCCCGACTGGCCGACCCTGCACCGGCGGCTCGATGAGTACGTTGCCGCGGGTCTGACGAAGTTCGTGGTGCGGCCGCTGGAGGCATCCGGTACTGCCGACTTCGTGGACAGATTCGCGCGGGAATTGTTGCCCCGGCAGAACTGAGGATCTGGGCGTTCGCGTTGACGCGGGAGCGGACGGGCGGGGAGGATTGCTCGCACGTGTCTAGGAGAGGACAACCTGTATCCATGAATGACCGGATCTCCACCGCGGCGAAGCTCGTGGTCGCAGGCGGGTTCATCGTCGGTGGCGCGTTGGCGGGCGCCGGCCTGGCCGCTGCCGAGCCCGACCCGCTGCTGCCCACTCCTGTGCCCGGGGCGCCCGGCCCGCCGGCTCCCGGCCAGCCGGTCGCCATCGCCGATGAGCCGGTCGGTGCCCAGCCGGCACCACCGGCCGGTCCGCCGCCCGTGCCCGAGGTGTCCAACCAGCAGTACGGACAGGGCCAGACCCCCGGTCAGCTGGGTTACCTCCGCGATATCTGGCACACCTTCCACAGCCAGAATCCGATCGACGAACTGACGTTGCCGCCCGAGCAGCTACCGGGCCCGCCGCCCGGGGCCGGGCCCGCGCCCAAGCTGCCCCCCGGCTTCACCTCGCTGACGGACCCGTCGTCCTCGACGCCGGCGCTGCCTGCGGCTCCGGTCGGTACGTCGGGCGGCGGGCCTGCGCTGCCGCCGGGATACGTCGCGCTCAACGATCCCAATCCGCCCGCCTGGGTGACCGACCCCGCGCCGGGTGCCCCAGCACCACCGGCCGACCCCGGCGTGCCGCCGATCGTGCCGCCCGGCCCGCCGGCGCCGTAACGGGGTGCCGGTAACCCGCCTGCACGACCCCGCCTGGCGCGGATTCGCGAGCGACAACTACGCCGGAGTGCACCCCGAGGTGCTCGCCGCCATCGATACCGCCAACGGCGGTCACCAGGTCGCCTACGGGGAGGACGCGTACACCGAGCGCCTGCACCAGGTGATCCGGGAGACTTTCGGTGCCCGCGCCGAGGTGTTCCCGGTCTTCAACGGCACCGGTGCCAATGTCGTCGCACTGACCAGCGTGCTTCCCCGCTGGGGTGCGGTCATCGCGGCGTCCACGGCGCATATCAACACCGACGAGGCGGGCGCCCCCGAGCGGATGACCGGCATCAAATTGCTGACGGTCGGCACGCCCGACGGCAAGCTCACTCCCGAACTGGCCGCTCGTGAGGCGTGGGGCTGGGGTAACGAGCATCGCGCCCAGCCGCTGGCGGTGAGCATCACCCAGGCCACCGAGCTGGGCACGGTCTATTCGGTGGACCAGGTGCGCGGCATCGCCGATTTCGCGCACGGGCACGGGATGGCGGTGCACATGGACGGCTCGCGGCTGTGGAACGCGGGCGCGTCGCTGGGCAGCGCGCTGCGCGAATTCACCACCGACGCCGGCGTCGACATCCTCAGCCTGGGCGGTACCAAGAACGGCCTGCTCGGTGCCGAAGCGGTGGTCGTGCTCGACCCGGCGCGCGCGGCCGGGCTGGTCCACCTGCGCAAGTTCACCATGCAGCTGTCGAGCAAGATGCGCTTCGCTTCCGCCCAACTGCTGGCGCTGTTCGACGGCGGACTGGGCATCCGCAACGCCACCCATGCCAACGCGATGGCGGCCCGGCTGCGGGCAGCGCTGGAAGCCGGAATCGCCGACGGCGCCTTGGCCGGCTTGGCGTTCACCCAGGACACGTCCGCCAATGCGGTGTTCGCCACCCTGCCCAACGCCACGGCCGACCGGATCCGGGAGCGGGTGCGGTTCTACGACTGGGACCGGGCTCGCGGCGAGGTGCGGTGGATGACCGCGTGGGACACCACCGAGGCCGATATCGACCATTTCGTTGCCGTCATCCGAGAGGAATTCGCGTGCGGATCAATCTGACCAGTGTGCTCGTCGACGATCAGGACAAGGCGCTGCGGTTCTACGCCGATGTGCTGGGCTTCGTGCGCAAGCACGACCTGCCGATGGGGACGCACCGATGGATCACCCTGGTCTCACCGGAGGAGCCCGAGGGCACCGAGATCGTGCTGGAGCCCGATGAGCATCCGGCGGCCGGGCCGTTCAAACGGGCGCTGGTCGCCGACGGCATCCCCTTCACGTCGTTCGCCGTCGACGATGTCGAGGCCGAGTACGAGCGGCTGTCGAAGCTCGGGGTGCGCTTCACCCAGCAACCGGTGGACATGGGTGCGGTCACGACGGCGGTGCTTGATGACACCTGCGGAAATCTGATTCAGATCGCTGCACACCACGGGTAGGGCCCGTCGGGCAGACTGTTGAATTGTGGGTGATTCGCAGCCGGAGCCCGTCGGCGGGAGGCGTGCGTTCCTGCCTGCGTTGCAAGGCCTGCGCGCGGCGGCCGCCATCGCGGTGGTGGTGACCCATGTGGCCGTGCAGACCGGCCAATCCGGCGGGCTCGCCGGCCGCCTGCTGATCCGCCTGGACCTTGCCGTGGCGGTGTTCTTCGCGTTGTCGGGATTCCTCCTCTGGCGCGGGCATGCCGCGGCGGCGCACGGAATGGGCGGGCGACCGGACACCGTTCCGTATCTGCGGTCGCGGCTGGTGCGGATCATGCCCGCGTATCTGTTCGCGGTCATCGTCATCCTGGCGTTACTGCCCGAAGCGCGCATCGCCGACCGCACCGTGTGGCTGGCGAATCTGACCCTCACCCAGGTCTATGTGCCGCAGACGCTGATCGCCGGCTTGACCCAGATGTGGAGCCTGTCGGTGGAGGTGACCTTCTACCTCGCGCTGCCGTTGCTGGCGTGGACGGCGCGCCGGCTCCCGGTCCGGGCGCGGGTGCCCGCCATCGCGGCATTCGCTGCGGCCGGTTTCGGCTGGGCATACCTGCCCATCTCTGCCCCGCTCGAGGCCAACCCGCTGAACTGGGCCCCGGCCTACGCCCCGTGGTTCGCCGTCGGCATGCTGCTGGCGGAGTGGACCTGCCGGCCGCCGAGGCGGGTGCACCGGTTGGCCCGGCGCCCGGTGCCGATGGCGGGCGTCGCGGTGGCCGCTTATCTGATTTCCGCATCGCCGCTGGCCATCCCGGAAGTGGGCACGCACGGCAGCGTCGAGCAGTTCGTGGTGCGCACGGCGATGGGTGCCGTCATCGCGGGGGCACTGCTGGCCCCGCTGGTGCTGGGCCGCCAGTCCGCGCCGCATCGGGTGCTCGGCAGCCCGTTGATGGTGCGGCTGGGGGAATGGTCGTACGGGTTGTTCATCTGGCACCTGGCGGCCATGAGCATGGTATTTCCGTTGCTGGACCGCCAGGCGTCCTCGGGCGGCTTCATCGGCGTGCTGGCACTGACCCTGCTCTTCGGTGTCGCGATGGCGGCGGTCAGTTACGCCCTCATCGAGGAGCCGTGCCGAGTGGCCTTGCACCGCTGGGAGATTCGCAGGACGGCGGTGCTTCCGCTGGCGGGTGGTACGGGTGGGCGGGCGACGGAGCGGACCCAGGCGGCCTGAACCTGCCGGTCAGATTTGCCCGGCACGCCATTTGTCCAGGATGCGCCGGTCCCGCTTGGTGGGCCGGCCCGTGCCACGGTCACGGACCGCCACCGGTTGGGCGCCCGCCGGTGGCGGGGGTGGCGTCCGATCCAGGTAGCAGGTCACCGCGTCGGCGGCGCCGACCCGCTTCTGGATCACCCGGACGACCTCCACGATCCGGGTGGTGTCGCCGACCCGGGCGCGGACCGTGTCACCCGCGACGACGACGGTTGCCGGCTTGGCAGTCCTGTCGTTGACGCGTACGTGTCCGGCCCGGCAGGCTTCGGCGGCGTCGGGTCGCGTCTTGGCCAGCCGGACAGACCACAGCCACCGATCCACCCGTGTCGACTCCATGACATCCATCATGAGCCACCGGTGCCGGTGTCGGCGAAAGCGGCTACAGCACCGGAGCGTTCGGGACGGCGGGGCCCGGCGGCGGTCCGAGCGGGGCTGCCGGTGTCAAGGTGGCTGCCGGTGGTGTGCCGCCCAGATGTGACGTGACCGGAACGGGTGCGGCCGGGACCTGGGCGGCGGGCGGCGTGGCGGCCCAGCTGGCTTGGAGTGCGTTGGCCGCGAATGCCGCCGCCTGGTCCACCATTCCGGCATCGAAGTAGGTGTTGTGCGCCGAGAAACTCCGGCCGGCCGGGTCGCAGACCAGGTCGTTGTCGACGCACAGATCGACGGTCTTGGCCAGATATTGGGGGCCGACGTTGACGGTGGGATCGTTGATGGCGCGCATGAATCGTGCTGAGGGTTTGCCGAACAAGGTCACTGCGGCAACATGATTGGCGATCTCCGGCGGCATCGGCGCGGGAACCGTGGCCGGGTCCACCCCGTCCGGCACCGCACTGGAGGTGACGAAACCCATCACCGCCGCGCCCTGGGAGAATCCGCCGAGCACGATCTTGGTGTCCGGACAGGTTGCCGCGGTCGACATGATGCGTGCCCGGGCGTCGGAGATACCGCTCACGGCGGTCGCGAAGTCCAGCGTGGCGGGGTAGTCCACCGCGTACACCCCGACCGTCTTGCCGGGCAATTTCTGGCGCAGTGAGTCGATGAAGTCGGCGCCGGTCGGACCGGGACCTGGATCCTCGGTGGTCCCGCGCGCGAAGACCACCTCGGCGTCGGGGCAGCCCGCCGCCTGGGCGGTGGGCATGGCCACACCCTGCAGTACCACGGTGGCTGCGGCCGCGATACCGACCGCACCGACGTTGCGCCAGGTAGTCACCGGATCATGCTGACACACGGTGGCATTGAATGCCCCGGACCGCCAGAGTCCTATCACCGAAGCCACAACGTCTTTTTAGATTTGGCCCCGGTTCGAAAGGGGCTGGCGTCGAACGTCTCAGTGCCGGTAGGCGCCGAGTTCGTCCGCCGCGATCCCCTGATAGGCCCGCCACATGTCGGCACCCATGGCCCGCAGACCGGCGGCGTTGTAGTGCCTGTCGGCGGCACTGTTGAAGGCGTCCCGATGGCCGGGGACGAAGGCGGTGCGGGGGATTCGGCGCGGGGTGTCCTCGTGTACGGCGTTGATCGGCGCGTAATCCTTACCGCTGTGCTCCATTTCCTCGGGCACCATGCCGCCGAGGATGATCGGCAGCGCGCTGCCATATCGGGCGCGCAGATCGCCGAACAACGCGTCCACTTTGCGTTGGTATTCCGGGCCGCTCAGCAGCGGCACATCGGACTCGCCCTGATGCCACAGCACCACGGCCACGGTGCTTCCGGGATATCGGGACAGGGCCGCGTCGATCGACGCCACCGCCTCGCGGTACAGATTGCGCCTGGTCTTGGTGTCGGCGATGTCCCAGGTGTAGCCGTTCTTCGGGTGGAAACTGGTGTCACCCCGCGCGCAGGGCACCAGAAGGACCGGCCGTTCGGTCGCCGCGGCCAGCGATTTGCCGAAGGTCACACCGAAACCGACACGCCGCGAAGGGGTTTCGTGCAGAAGGGGATCGACGCCCAGGATCGCGGTGTTCTTCGACGGACCGCTGCCGGCCCACTGGTGCACTCGCGGGTCGGGCTTGTCGGCACCGTCGGGATCCAGGGGCAGACCCATGCCGAATGCGTTCGACTGGCCCAGGATCGGTACGACGAGGTACGGCCGGTCCGGCGGTGGCACCGGCGTGCCCTTCGGCGCGAGCCGGCGTTTGACGAAGCACTTCAATTCGAACGCGGCCAGCTTCCAGAGCGGGGCGTCACCGTCGGGGTTGCGGCGTGTACGCATGGCGAGCACAGTACAACCGCTGCCGGCGTGGGTGGCTACTGCTCGATGGTGTTGCGCACCACGGCGACACAGAGGTCGGCACAGGACGCGGCCAGATCGGCGACCGTCTCGGCGCCGGTGGCGGACGCGCCGCGCAACCACTCCGCAATGATCTGGTTCACGCCGCCGACCATGAACAACGCGCCTCGGCGCAGAATCGCCGGATCGGGTAGCCGGGCGCCCAGCACCGAGGGGGCCTGTTCGATGATCGACGCGACGACCATGTCGAGCAGTTGCATTCGGTGTTCGAGCAGTCCGGGTACGCCGCTGACATCGCTGGAGACGATGCGGTGCAGGTGCGGGTCGTCGGCGACGATGTTCAGGAACGCGGTCAGCGCGGCCCGCAGCTTGTCCCGCAGATCGCCACTTTCCCCGACGCCGGCGAGCACCATGGCGTCGAGCAGTTGGACCCGTACCTCGTCGACGACGGCGAACAGCAGGGCGTCCCTGGTTTCGAACTGTTCGTAGAAGTACCGGGTGATCAGGCCCGCCGATGAGCAGACGCCGCGCACCGTGACGTCGGGGATGCCCGTTTCGCCCCAGATCTGGCGGCCGGCGGACACCAGTTTGCGGCGACGCTCGGCGCGCCGGTCCGCCGCCGATATCCCGCCGTAGTCGCGCACCACCTCCGCGCGTTTCATTGACAGCACTCTACCCGCGGGCTAACTTCTGACTACGGACGTAGTCCAAAGAATCGCTCAAAGGGGAGCACACATGACCACGCGCATCCCGACTCGCCATCCCGAGTCGCCTCGTCCCGTGCCGGGAATGATCAAACTGGTCGCGCTGGCGCTCGGCATCCGCCGACCATCGAGCCGGCAGTGGGCCAGGCTGGGGGAGCGGTTGATGGTCGGCGACGCACCGATGGACCGGCTTCTGGACTGGATGGTGGACACCGGCCTGGCGCAGACCCGCCCGCTGTTCGACAAAGCCCTGGCCGACGGCATCGACGGCGTCGCCGACGCGCCTCAACCATTGCGCGACTTCTTCGCCACGGTCGAGTCGTTGCCGGCCTGGGTCGATCCGGCGCTGTTGCGGCGTGGGCAGCGCGCGTTGCGCCGCGGCGGTGCCGACGGCATGTACATCGCCAGGGACGTAGCGCTGCTGGGCGGTTACCAGTTCTCGGGTTTCAACAAGACGCTGTTGCGCACCGGTGCCTTGGAGAAGGGCTCCAACAAGCGGTTCGCCGAGACGATGCAATGGGCGCTCGACGTCATCTCCGAAGGCGGACTGGAACCGCTCGGGATCGGCTATCGGTCGACGATCCGGGTACGGCTCATTCACGCGTTCGTGCGCAGGCACGTCGGGCAGATGCCCGATTGGCGCGACGAAGACTGGGGCGTCCCGGTCAACCAGACCGATATGGCCGCCACCCTGGTGGGTGCGCTCATCGCACCGCCGGTGGGCGGTCTGGGAATGGGAATTCTCACCGCACCCGAGGATCTGGACGCCATCGCGCACGTGACGCGGTATGTCGGCTGGCTGATCGGTGTCGAGGACGAGTGGCTGCCGGGTAGTTTCCGGGACGCCATCGCCATCCTGTTCCACACCCTCACCGCGCTTTCGGCTCCGGATGAGTCGACACCTCAGTTGGCCGCACCGATGGCCGATGATCCGTTGATGTGGCATTACGAGCACTTGAGCGGTCTGCGCCGCCGGCTGGCGCGCTTCACCCATCTGTCGGTGACCAGTGCTTTCCTCGGGCCGCGGGCGATGAAAGCACTGGGTCTGCCGGCGTATGTGCCGCCGTGGTATCCGCTGATGAGACTTCCCGTCAATGTCGTGCGCAGCTGTGTCGACCTCGCCACGCCCGGCGGGATGGATCGCGCGGCGCGGCGTGGCGAGCAAGAACAGTTGGCGCTGCTGCGGACGATGATCGGCAGCGGAGAGGCGGCGATCGGCGAATCCGCCGCACACGTGAGCCGGGTGGCCTAGGTGTACTGACCACGGACGTTAGGGACGGCGTGGCGTGGTGACATGAAGAAGACCTCCGGGTGAAGTGCGAGCTGTCTAGGAACGCACCAGCCACACTCGGAGGTCTTCGTGTCCCACCGTAATGCCCCTTTGTCTGAAACCGGTCGTCTGCGCCTGGCTCGTTGTGTTGTTGAGGATGGGTGGTCGCTGCGCCGTGCCGCTGAGCGGTTCCAGGTCGCGGTCACCACCGCGCAACGGTGGGCTGCTCGTTATCGCGAACTGGGCCAGGCCGGCATGGCCGATCGCAGTTCCCGACCACACCGAAGCCCGCACCAGACGCCGACCCGCACCGAGCGCCGAATCATCAAAGTCAGGGTCATCCGCCGATGGGGACCAGCCCGGATCGGTTACTTACTCGGCATTCATCCCTCAACCGTGCACCGAGTGCTGACCCGATATGGCGTGGCCAGACTGCGCTGGCTGGACCGCCCGACCGGCAGGACCGTGCGCCGCATCGAAACGGCTGCGATAGGCGAACTGGTCCACATGGATGTCAAAAAGGTCGGCAAGATCCCTGCGGGCGGGGGCTGGCGGGCACTCGGGCGCAGCCGCGGCAGGCGCAACTCCCAGGCCGACAAGAGCTCAGGACAGTTCCGCTCGCCGGGTCATCCGGTTCGCGGCTATCACTTCCTACACACCGCCATCGACGCGCACTCGCGGCTGGTCTACAGCGAACTGTTGGCAGACGAACGCAAAGAGACCGCCGCCGCGTTCTGGACCCGGGCTAACACCTGGTTCAACCAATGCGGGATTACGGTCCGGAAAGTACTGACCGACAACGGTTCCTGCTACCGATCCCATGCCTTTCGGGATGCACTCGGCGATATCGAACACCGCCGCACCCGACCGTATCGACCACAAACCAACGGCAAGGTCGAACGCTTCCACCGCACCCTGGCCGACGAATGGGCCTACGCCCGGCTCTACACCGGCGACGCTGAACGCTGCGCCGAATACCCGCGCTGGTTACACACCTACAATCATCACCGCGGCCACACCGCACTCGGCGGCCAACCACCCGCCACCCGCGTACCTAACCTTTCAGGTCAGTACACCTAGGCGCCCGCGCCGATTCTCACCGCGGCCACTGCTGCGTAAGTTCCGCGGCGGCCCAGTCCGGCCAGCTGGGTTGCCCGATCAGCTGGCCGGCGCTGATCTGTCCCACCACCCGTGGACCGCGACGGCCCGAGTTGTCGTACACGGTGGTGCTGTCGGACAGCCGGGCCGCCTGAGCCACCAGCGTCCACAGCCGTCGGTGCCGCTCGCGGATCTTGTCCTCGGGCACGCTGTGCCCTCCCGCCGACACCCGCAGCCGGACCCGGTGTACGGCCAATTCGACCGGGATGATCAGAACATGTAGTGCGACAACATATCCGGCACGGGCGGCCTCGCCGATCAGATCCAGCTTGGATGGGTGGGAGAAGACGGTCTCCGCGATGAACGAGTCGCCGCGGGCGATCAGCGACGACCGGGTGTCCGCGGCGATGCGCGCGGCGTCATACGAATGCGCGGCGGGGTCTTGGGGCCAGCGCTGCTTGGCGATCTCGTCGGCGTTGACGAACGCGATGCCCGGCAGCAGTGGCGTGAGGGTCAGTTCGACGAAGGTGGACTTACCCGCCCCGTTCGGGCCGACCACGAGGTCGAGACGTTTCACCGCCGCTCAGGTCACGACGCGGGGCCCAGGGCCACCGAGGTGCCGTCCGGGCGGTATTCGATCAGCCGGCCGTCGTCGTCGACGGCCACCGTGGCGATACCGCGCGACGCCAGCGTGGCGCCGTAGTCGGCCTGGGCCAGGTTCTCCTCGATGGCGGCGGTGATCTCGGCGCTGAACACCACGCCTTCTTCCGGGGACAGGTCGGCCAGCGCCAACGTTCCGGCCAGGGCGGCCTCGACGCGGCGCCGCGGGGCGGTCTGCTGAGCGGAGACCGCGCGCCCGACGCGGGCCCAGTGGTCGAGTTGTTGTTTGGCCGATCGGCTCTGCCGACGGCCTTCCGCCGCGGCGCTGTCGAACAGGTCGGCGGCCACTCGGGTCGGCTTGTCGGCAATGTCGGCCACGATAACCTCCTGTAGCAGGATGAAACACTCTGTAGCAATATGCTACAGGTTGTTCGCCCGCCGCGGGGCGGGGGTTTCGACGGGCCCGCGCCGCCGGCCGGGCTTAGCCCGCCGCGTCGAGGATCTTGATGGCGAAGACGAGGGTGTCACCGGGCTGGATGCCTGCCGCGGGTTGCCCGTTCGGATAGCCGTCGGCCGAGGTCATCGCGACCGCGACGGTGGAACCGACCTTCTGGCCGGCGATCGCTTTCTGAAAACCGGGAACGACTCCGTTGAGCGGGAAGTCGGCCGGGGTCCCGCGTTCGTAGCTGCTGTCGAACACGGTGCCATCGCGTCCGTTGACGCCCATGTAGCAGACCGACACGTTCGCCGTGGGCGCCACGACTGCTCCGTCGCCGGCCTTGAGGGTGTGCACCTGAGTCTCGGTCACGCTGAACGGGCCGCCCACCTTGACGTAGGGCGCGGCGGTATCGGTGGAGCCGCTGACCGCGACGGTGCCCGTGGCTCCGGTCAGCGTCCACTCGGGTGCACCGGCAGCGGCGGGCGCCGCCGTGGGGCAACCCGGGGCCGCGACGGGAGCCTCCGGCACCGACGACGCGACCTGGGCGATCGACGGCGTGCTGGCGGACGGCTGGGTGGACTTGTCCGAGTCAGAGCCGCACGCAGCGAGCGTCATGACAAGGGACGTGGCGCCGGCCACGAGCGCGAGGGAGGCAGACACACGGGAAGAGTTCACCCCGGCCACGCTACAACCGGACCGCCCGGGCGTTGCCGGTAGCCCCGGAACCGGGTGACCAGCGGCTTCGTGATCAGCGGGCCGCGCAAGTCAGGGCGCATCCGGATCGCCGTCGATGTTGTTGACACCCAGCCTTTCTCGTATTCGGCAGCGGAGCGTACGGGGTGAGGGTAGAAACCGCTTGCGGTGGTGGCGAGCCATCGACCATCATGCAAGAGGGGGTGGGGCAGGAACGGGGATCGCTCCGCTCTCATTTCGGTCCGGGGAAACCGAAGGGGGAGGGCAAAAAATGGCGTGCCGAAAAGGTGATTCGGTCACCGCGCGCAGACAAATCGAAGGCATCGATGTGCCGCTGGTGCCGGCGGGTTCCACCGGGACCGTGGTCGCCACCACGGTGTTCGGGCGGCCCAAGAGAGTGCAGTTCGTGGTCGCCGATGGATGGGGCGACAAGCACTTTCAGGTCGAGGTCGGGCGGGGCGACGTAGCGCCGGAGTAACGGACTCCCGCCCGGTGTGACGTATGTCATGGGGGTAAACGCCGACCGCACGCATATCGCACCGCGGTGGCCGGGTAGCCCAGTGGAAGGTGCACCTGCGCCGACAAATCCGTCAACGCGAAGGGGCGAAAACCATGACCATCACCGATACCACCACACTGCTCACGCAGTTGCGCACAGTGCTCGACCTGACCAACACCGAGATCCAAATCGCCGAAACCCGGGTCGCCCAGGCCCGCACCGAGGCGGTCGAGCGCGAGTTGACGCAGAACGCCGCCAACGCTCGTGACCGCGCGGCGGCGATCGAGCGGGCCATCCGCGACCTCGGGGGCTACCCCGACGTGATCGGCCCGTTCCTGGGCCGCGCCGCTGCGGCGGTGAAGGCGCTCACCGAACAGGCCGAACCGTTCGACGAAGCACTGCTCGGCGACCTGGCGCTGGAGGATCAGCTGTTGGATCGCTCCCGCTACGTCAAGGCCCTTGCGGTCGCGGCGAAGCAGCCGGACATCGTGGCACTGGCGGATCGCCTGATCACCGCGCACGCGGCTACCGTCGAATGGCTGACCACCGTGCTGGCCGAGGACGCGCTCGGCGGACCGGCGGCACTGCGCCGCACGCCGTTTCAGGCCGCTGCCGGTGCGGCGGTGAAACTGGCGAATCTGCCGGGTATCTGGACCACCCGCAGCCTGGACCGCGCGGTGGAGATCATCCGCAACATCCGGCCGAATGTGGACCAGCTGATCGACCGCGGCACCCATGCCGGCGAACTGGCCGGGCGGGTGCTGTCGGGTTCGCGTGATGCCGCCCTGGCCGCGGCCGAGGACATCACCCGGGGTGACGGTGCCGGCCAGACGGCCGATGCGCTGCACGCGCTGCGCGGCGCGACAGGCGCACTCGACCCCGCTGAGCTACCGATCGCCGGGTACGACGAATTGCCTGTGCCGGAAGCTGTTTCGGCGATCAAGGAGCTGACCGAACCCGGCGATATTCGGGTCATTGTGGCGTGGGAGGAAGCCCACAAGAATCGTCAGCGCGTCGTATCGGCGGCTCAGACCAGGCTCGCCGCGATCGCGCAGGAAGTCGTCGGCATCGGCTGACGCTGCCGGACCCGGTGCCCCGTGCCCGTGCCACGGGGCACCGCGGTGTATCTCCTCGAAAGACAGGATCACCATGGCGAAAGTCGACGTGTCGGTGTCGTCGAACCTGACACCGCAGCAGGCCTGGAAACTGGCCTCTGACCTCCAACGGTTCGACGAGTGGCTGACCATCTTCGCCGGCTGGCAGAGCCGGCCGCCGGACGTCATCGAGGCCGGCACCCAGGTCGCCTCGCTGATCAAGGTGAAAGGCTTCCGCAACACCGTTCATTGGCAGGTCACCGATTACGACGAACCGCGCCGTATTCAACTGCGTGGCAAAGGTCGTGGCGGCGTGCAGATCTCGCTGGGCATGACGGTGGCCGAAGACGAGCCGGGTTCGGTTTTCCATCTTGTCGCGGACCTGTCCGGCGGCGTGCTCAGCGGGCCGGTCGGGTCGCTTGTCGCGGCGGTGCTCAAATCCGATGTGCGCAAATCGGTGCAGAATCTCGCCGAATTGCGTTGAGCATCACGCCCACTGCTCCCACGGCACACTCCAGTCACCGTTTTGCCAGAGCTGCAGCGGCTTGCCGCCGGTGTTGCGCACCTCGACGACGTCGCCGGGTACCGAAAAGTTGTAGAACCACGCAGCGTTGTCGTGGTTGAGGTTCAGGCAGCCGTGACTGGTGTCGGTCTTACCTTGCGCCCACACGGTGGCGTCGAGTTCGTGCAGGTACACGCCGTCGGTGCTGACCCGCACCGCGTAGGGAATCGACTCCTTGTAACCGAGATGGGAATTGATCGGCAGGCCGTACGTGGAGGAATCCATGATTACCGGGTTGCTCTTGTCCATCACGGTGTAGATGCCTGGTTGAGTCCAGAAGCTCAGCGTCGTGTTGCCGATGGTCTCGGTGCCGCCCCTCCCCATCGATGTGGGCATGGTCCGCACGAGCTTTCCGCCGTCATACACGGTGACCAGTTTGGTGGCGTCGTCCGCGATCGATACATGCGAGGCGCCGATGGTGAAGGTGACCGGCGCGTCCTGCCCGACGGTGACGAGCGTCCCCGGGGCGTAATACTGCGGCGGCCGCCAATGCGCGGTGGTGTCGTTGACCCAATGCCAGGCGCCCGGCGCCGGCGGATCGGTGGTCACCGTGAGTTGCTGCTCGGCCGCGGCGCGATCGGCCACCGGCGCGGCGAAATGCGCCACCACGACCATGCCGATGCCGTAGGTACCACCGTTCTGCACGGGCGCACCGGAGGTGGACGTCAGTGAAACGCCAGGCACCGGAGGGTCATCGGCACGGGCAAGTCCGGCCGGCGCGTGAAGCACGGCGGCGGCCACCGTCACCGCCAGCGCAAGACGCGCAGAGCTCCGGCGCACACTGTCCATTGGCCATACTCCGTTTCCGTGCCGAATCGTCGAACCCGGATCCTAGCCACCGTTGCTGTGACTGCCGCTGTGACGCGCACCGCACGACTGTGATGTGCTCGTACGCATGAATGAGGGCGTCCGGGCCATCTGGGCTGTCGTGCACCGCGAGCGACAGGCACTTGCCGATGATCTCGGTCGGCTCGACGACGCTGCCTGGGAGGTGGCCTCCCTGTGCGACGGATGGGCCGTCCGCGACGTGGTGGCACACCTGTCCGCCACCGCGGTGCTGACCAAACGCCGCTTCGTTCCAGAGCTCATTCGAGCCGGAATGCGCCCCGGCCGGATCGTGCAACGACAAGTCGCGGCCGGCCGCAAACAGGACCCGGCGCAGCTGCTGGCACAGTGCCGGGCATCGGTGGAATCGACTGCCAGCCCGCCGCTTCCGGTCATCTCACGGGTCGTCGAGATCATCGTGCACGGCGAGGACATCCGGCGGCCGCTGGGCCTTGCGCACGGATACTCCACCGAGTATGTCGGCGCGGCGCTGAGCTACCTGGCGGGCAACCGGCTGTCCGGCATCCGGACCCGACTGACCGGTCTGCGGCTGGTGGGAAGCGATGCCGACTTCACCGTCGGCGACGGACCGGAAATCGAAGGGCCTGCGGTGGCGCTGCTGCTGGCCGCGTGTGGCCGCGACGTGGCACTGTCGGAGCTGACCGGTCCAGGCGTCGCCGCCTTGGCTCGTCTCAACGAAACGGGGCGTGGGGAGAGCTGATGCCAACGGGAAAGGCGCGGATCAAGAGGCTCACCGGCGCGCTCATCGTCGCGGTGGCATTGACGGTGCCGGCACCGGCTGTGGCGCAAGGCGTTCCGGTCATCACGCCGACCGTCATCGCCGCTCTCCCGCACGACCCGGCCGCCTATAGTGAGGGCCTCGAGTTCGACGGGCCCGCGTTGTACGAGACCACCGGTGAGGTCGGGAAGTCGCAACTGCGCGAGGTTGATCTCGCGACGGGACGTGTCATCCGCTCGGCCGATCTACCCGCGGCGTATTTCGGCGAGGGGCTCGCGGTGGTCGGTGATCGCATCTGGCAGCTGACCTATCGGGACGGCGTCGCGATCGAATGGGACAAGGACACGTTCACGCCGATCCGCGAGGTTTCGGTGCCGATCGGCGGTTGGGGTCTTTGCTACGACGGCAGCCGGCTGATCAGCAGCGATGGCACCGACCGGGTGTCGTTCCGGGATGCCGCGACGTTCGCCGAGACCGGTGGTGTCAACGTGACCCGGGACGGCCGACCGGTCCGCGGGCTCGATGAACTGGACTGTGTCGGTGGCCAGCTGTGGGCCGCGGTGTGGCCGGGCGACCAGTTCGTGCGCATCGATCCGGAGACCGGTGTGGTGAATCTGGTGCTCGACGTGTCCGGCCTGGGGAATTCGGGCCCCCGCTCGATCCGCCAAGTCGTCAGCGGTATCGCGCACCTCACCGACCACGACTTTCTGATCAGCGGTAAGGAATGGCCGTTGAACTACCACGTGCGGATCTGAGGTCAGCTCACCGCGATTGCGGTGACGGGCGTCAGGTCGTGCGGCATCAACGAGAGGTCGGTGGCGGCCGACCGGAGCCGGGTTTGCAGGAGGTTTGCGAGTCCGAGTCGGTGTAACCATGGCACCAGGCACAGTTTGACATTGCGTCGTCGCAGGGCGGCGCTGGTGCGCGAGATGACCGTGGAATCCCTGCGCAACGCGAGGTTCTGGTTTTTCTCCACATAGCCGCGCAGTCTGCGCTCGTACTCGGCGAACGCCTGTTCCGGCTGGTCGTGCCTGGCGAGCTCGCCGGCGAGAATGTAGGCACCGGCGATCGCAATGCTGGTGCCCTGTCCGGAAAGAAACGCCGGCGCGTAGGCGGCGTCACCGACGAGGGCGACCCGCCCGGAGCTCCAGTGCCTCATCCGGACCTGGCTGACGGTGTCGAAGTAGACGTCGTCGGCGCCGGTCATGGTGGCGATGATCTCGGCGGTGCGCCACCGGTCGCCGGCGAAGGCGTGACGCAAAGCGGTGACCATGGCGTCGGTTTCGTGGCGTTGCACCGATCCCGGCGCCGGGTGCATGAAGGCCAGGAACGCCCGTGCCGCACCGGCATCCTGACGCTCGACCATCACCGTACGTCCGGGATGTGAATACATGAAACCCGTTCCCGGCGTGAATAATCCGTCGGGCAGATCCCACACCGCCGCGTAAGGTCCGAGGTGGTGCACGAATTGGGATTCGGTACCGAAAGTCAGGCGGCGCACATTGGAGTGGATGCCGTCTGCTCCGATCACGACGTCGAATGTCTGCGCCGCGCGGTGGCCGAAGGTGGCCCGCACGCCGGTGGCCGTCTGGGTCAGGCCGGTGATGGAGTCGCCGAAGAGGTACTCGACGCGGTCAGCGCTTGCGCGGTAGAGGATGTCGCTCAGCACGCCGCGGGTGAGCTCGACATCGCCGCTGCCCGAGTCGCTCAATAGCCGCCCGTAGTCCAGCGTGCACAGCCGGTGCCCGCCGGGGGACAACAGTGTGATCGGCACATGGCGATAGCGCTGCGCCGATACTTCCTCGTAAAGGCCCATCCGGCGGACGATTTCGACTGCGGTGCCGCGGATGTCGACCGGGTATCCACTCGTCCGCAGTTGCTCGGCGCGCTCGACGACGGTCACCCGCCAACCGGCCTGCGCCAGCCAGAAGGCGACCGCGGGTCCGGCGATGCTCGCGCCGGAGATCAGGGCGCTACGTGCGGGCACGACGGGTCCTCCAATGTTGTGGGCTCTGCGATTAGATACGTGGCTGTCGCTTATCGGCCCGACCGTAACGCGATACGATAAGATACGCAAGTGTCCTCTAAAGAGTCTGCCGGGCTACGGCGGCGCGGAGTGGTGCTGGAGTCCGCGATTCTCGACGCGGGCTGGGATCAGCTCATCGATGCCGGCTATGACCGTTTCACCATCGACGCGGTGGCCGAACGATCCGCCACCGCCCGGTCGGTGTTGTACCGCCGCTGGCCCTCACGCCTGGAGCTCCTGCAAGCGGTGGTCCGCCGTAGGGGAGAGGTCGATGGGCTGCCGACACCGGACACCGGCAGCCTGCGCGGTGACTTGCTGGCCATCCTCACCGAGTTCAGTGACCGGCGTTCACGCATCATCGGGCTCATCGCCGCGCGACTGGGCGCCTACTACGACGAGGCACAGGGGTCACCGGAAGAACTTCGCACGTGGTTCGTCCCGGACGGGCCTTCCATCATGGACACCATCATCGAGCGGGCCATCGGCCGTGGCGAGCTCGCCACGCCACCGTCGGCCCGAATCGCCGCCCTACCGGTCGACCTGCTTCGTCATGAGCTCTTCATGACGATGGCGGCGGTACCGCCGGAAACCATCATCGAGATCGTCGACGACGTATTCATGCCGCTGGCAACGAACTTCACCCGGTAAGGTCGGACTGTGCGTTACCGCGCTTACCTTTTCGATGTCCAGGGCACGCTGATGGACTTCTTCGAACCGGTGCGCCGCGCCGTCGGCGAATTTCTCGACACGAACCGGATCGCAGAGGTGGATGCCGGCACGCGGCCGGTTTCGGTGAGGTCTGTGCGGACTACGGGCTGGCCGAGCCGGCCCCTGCCGTCGCGGAGATGGTCGCGTCGAGTTGGCAGCGCCTGCAGCCCTGGCCCGACGTCCGTTCCGGATTGGCGCACATTCGCCGGAACGCGATCACCGCGACGCTGTCGAATACCGACATGAACACGATGATCACGCTGTTCAAGCGGTTGGACATCGGCATGGACGCGATCTTCACCGCCGAGCTGATCGGCGCGTTCAAGCCAGACCCGGAGGTATACCTACGAGCCCTGCGGTACCTGGGGGTGGCGCCGCACCAGGCCGCGATGGTGGCCGCCCACCCCTACGACCTCGAGGCGGCGGCGGCGCTCGGTTTGGGCACCGTCTTCGTCAGCCGGCCCATGGAGTATGGCGATCCGGCCCTCGCGCACGACGTCGCGGCCGCCAGCGTCGGACAGGTGGTCACCAGGGTCGGCGACATCGAGTGATTCTCGGGCCCGGGCTGTTTGGCATCGGCTGCGCCCGAGTCGTGCCAAGGGACAACGGACCGATTTCGGCGCGGGAACACGCGCTCAGCGCACGTTCCCGCGCCGACATCGTGGTGGCGGGATCAGCCCGGCAGGTCGATCGTCCGGCACGGGCCGCCCGGAACGCATGCGATCCCGCCGCCGGGGCCGGCCTCGGCCCATGGGCCACCGGGCACGTGAGCCGACACGTGGCCGTCCGCCCCGGCCTGGGCGCCGGGGCCGCCGGGAATCTCGGCGCCGGCACCCTGCGGGCCTGCGGAGGGAGTGCATGGCGTGCCGTCCGGGTTGTAACAACCCGGCGCCGGTTCGGCGAGAGCCAGTGGTGCGGCTGCGATTCCCGCTGCAGCGACACCGGCGAACAGGACTGGTGTGAGCTTCGAAAATTTCGCGTTCATGCTCGAGCATTTACCCGGACGCCGGCATAGCTAAACCGGCTATCTAAATCGGGTCAGTAGTCCCAGGAGACCGGCACACACCGGAAGTTGTCGCCCGCGACTGCCACATGGCAGACCGATGGGAACGGCAGGTGAGTGGCCACCAACGACTCACCGGTCGACGCCAGTTCCCGCAACAGCCGGACACGGACGCGAGCTGCCTCGTCGGGGTCATGCTCGAAACCGTTGTGCCACTCCGGGTTGTCGAAGCCGGGCGCAAATACCGCATCGCCTGCGAACGTCAGCCGGTCGCCTCGAGAATCCAGCCGCACGATGCTGTGTCCTGGGGTGTGGCCGCCGGTCCGGCTGATGAGCACGCCCGGTGCCACCTCGTACTCCTGCTCGAATGTCCGTAGCTGACCGCGGTATTCGTCCAGGAACTGGGTGGCGACCCTGCGCAGTACGTCGGGAATCGGCTGCGGCATGGTGGTTTGCGAGAAATCGGGTGCGGCCCAGAAGTCGGCCTCGGCAGTGGCCGCGTGCACCCGCAGGTCCGGCCGCAGCCGGTCCTTGAGGCCCTTGGTGAGTAAGCCGCCGACATGGTCCATGTGCATGTGGGTCAACACCACATCGGTCACGGAGCCAAGGTCGACACCGGCGGCTTCCAGGCGTTGCACCGTCTGGCCGGCCCGCGGAAAGTCCGGGAATTCCAACCCGAGGCCCGCATCGACCAGGATCGTCTGGTCGCCGCTGCGCACCACCACCACGTTCAGCGGCCAGTCGACCACCTCCGGCGGCAGGAAGTTGTCGTCCAGCCAGCTCGCCAGGTCGGCGGAGTCGGCATTGGTGGCCAATGTCGAGGACGTGATCGGCAGCACGCCATCGCTGATCACCAGCACGTCGATATCACCGACCTGCACCGCGTAACGCGACGGAACCAGCTCATCGGCCGCCACGCCGCCGAGGCGAGAGATGTTGTCCAAGCTCATGTCGTTGTCCTCCTGAATGCCACGCCCGAAGACAGGACCTAAATGTCCTGTCTCTCTGCTAGATCGCCGGGCGCCCGGCCGATTCATCCAGTCACGCCGAACGGTTAGCGCTCAGCAGCGGCCGGCCGACTACGGGGCGGCGACGGCAAGCAGGTGCACCGCCGGAAAGCGGTGGGCACCTCCGGGGCGATTGACGATCCGCCACTGTTCGGCGAACCCTGCCGCCGCGAGGACGCGGCCGAGTTCGCCGGGATGCCAGCGCCAGGCCGGTGCTACCGCGTGATCGAAAGGGATTGCGGGTCCGGGTATATCGGATGACTGCGCGGCGATCAGTACCGGCGTTGCCGGCCGCAGACGTGCGGCCCACAGGTGGAGAATCTCGCTCAGCCGATCGGGCGGGACATGGATCAGGCTGAACCGCGCGATGATCGCCGCGATCGAAACGTGCACGTGCGACAGCGCTGCGTCATCGTCGACGAAGGTCAGGTGCGGATACGTTGCGCGGGCGATGCCGAGCATGGCCGGGCTGGGATCGCATCCGATCACGTCGAACCCACGGCGTGCGAGGTCGTCGGCCACATGTCCGACGCCGCAACCCACGTCGACAATCGACCCGCCTTCGTGGACGGTGTCCACGAAGGCGGACACCGCATGCCGCTCGATCGACGACTGGTAGGGGCCGGGGAACATCGCCGCGTAGCGCTCGGCGAGCGCGTCATACCCGGGCTGTGTCATGCATGCACCATGTCAGTCCCGCAGCACGTCCTCGATGCGTTGCACCTTGGCGGTGAGTTGACCGACGTGGCCGGGCCGGATGTCGGCCTTGAGCACCAGACTCACCCGCGACGACACGGCCGCGACGGCGTCGACGGCTTGTTTGACCACCGCCATCACTTCGTCCCAGTCGCCTTCGAGGTTGGTGAACATCGCGTTGGTCTCGTTGGGCAGCCCCGATGCCCGCACCACCCTGACCGCCTCGGCGACGGCCGCGCTGACGCTGCCGTCGTCGTCCCCACCGGACGGGCTGACGCTGAATGCGACGAGCACGGTCGGTTACTGCTTGCCGAAGGCGGTCGGGCGCACCACCAGGATCACCGGGTCGGCTTCATCCGCCGGCGGTTCGGTCAACGGCCGGTCAAGCAGTGATTCGTAACCCTCGGGAATGGCGACCATGCGGATCCTCTCGGTGCTCACGTGACGGCTGGCTATTCCAGTTCTATCGCACCTCCGTTGCCCGCACCTTGCCGACCGTCCGGAAAATCAGTTGAAGCACTTCGATTCCCGTTGATAGCGTGCGCAAGACCGCGACATCAGGTGAGGAGGTGAGACCCATGAACGCAGCACCCATGTGGGCGCTCCCACCCGTGTTCAAGGTCAACCGATAGGCGCAGATGTCGCCGGGAGCGCCTGACCGAGGCAATCCCGAAAGGCCACATCATGCACTTCACCTCAGAGACATCGTCGAACGGTGTCACCGAACGCAATTTCATTCTGGACGACATCACCGGCGTGCTCTGGTCGCCCGCCGCTGGAGCCGCCGGGTCACCGCTGTTACTGGCCGGGCACAGCGGCGGCATGCACAAGAAGGCACCGGGGCTGGTAGCCGGTGCAATCCACATTGTGACGACGCACGGTTTCACCGTCGCCGCCATCGATGCGCCCGGTCACGGTGACCGGCCTCGTAATCCGTCCGATCAAGGCAGGGCCGACGAGATCCACCGGGCCCGCGCGGCGGGTGAGCCGATCGCCCCGATCGTCATCGACTACACCATGTCGCTCGCGGGACGCGCGGTGCCGGAATGGCGGGCAACCCTGGATGCGCTACAGGCCCTGCCCGAGTTCGGCGCAGGAACTCAGGTCGGTTTTGCCGGCGTGACACTGGGTGTGGTGACCGGGTTGCTGCTGGCGGCGGTCGAACCGCGGATCGCCGCCGTGAGCTTCGGTGCCGTTTTCGTGTCCGACGCCCTCATCGAGGCGGCGAAAGCAGTCACCGTCCCGGTTGAGTATCGGATGCCCTGGGACCACGAAGAATTCAACCGCACCGCCGGAATCGCGTTGTTCGATGCGTTCGCATCCACGCAGAAGACCTTGCACGCCTACTCAGGCGGCGGTTACTCGGTGCCCGAATACGAGCGCGACGGTTCGGCCCGGTTCTTCTCCCGTCACCTCGGTGGTCGGGCAATCACCCAGATGCCCGCCGGACCAGGGCGCCCAGGGCTACGCTGATCGCCGACGGACTTCGCCGACACACAGAATGCGGGGCGTGCCATGCGCGCAGTAATCACACGGGCCGTTCGACTTTCCTTCGCCGCGGGCGCACTGTCGGCGGCCGCAGCGCTCGGTGTACCGACCGCGGTCGCCTACGCCGACGACTTGAACTGTTCGAACGGTGAAGTCGCGCTGGACGGGACATGCGTTCCGCCGACGGACAACACGTCAGCCGCGCTGGGCCTTCCACAGGGTTCCGTCAACGACGTGGTGTCGTCCTTGAACAACCCGAGCTTGTTCGAGCAACCTTTCCAGCTCACCGAGGGCGATGTGGCCTCGCCCGGTTACAACGCCGGGGCCGGCCACGGCGGCGGGGGCCACGGCCGCTGAATCCGCTCCCGATTCTGCCGCAGCGACGGAAAGCATTGTCGCTGCGGCAGAACGGCGAGCGCGCAAGGCCGCGAGCTCAGTGCATCTGAGCGGCTAGATGCACCATTCGCCTAGGCAGACTGCACCAGGCGGCTGCCAGCCACCGTTCCAGCCGGCCGGTCCCCACGGACCCTCGTTGCGCCAGCCACGGTCGGGCGGACCCCAGCCGCGCCCGCGGTCGTCGTGATGTCCCCAGCCTGGTCCCGGAGGCGGCGGGGGACCCCAGGCCGGAATCGGGCCCGTCGCCGACGCGGGTGCCGCCGCGGCCGTACCCGCTCCGACGCCCACCGCTGCCGCCGCCAACCCACCGGCGATCACCATGCCGGCCATCAATTTGTGTGCTCTCATGTCGAACAACTCCCTTCGCGTGCTGGGCACGCCCTTGTTGTCGCCGAAATCCGGCCACCCGTTGCGGCGCTGAACCCACATCGATGCGAATCGCGCCCACATCGGATGGCTGTCATCCAGTTTGATTAGCAAGGTTAATTACCCGCTATGTATTCCCTCTGAATCACATATACGACGCACAGCAAAGGCTGGGCCTGGTCACGGATCAGCCCTCGCCGATGTCGCCGAGGTGCTCGCGCAACATCAACCGGCCGTCTGCGAGGTGGTAGGTGGCGGCGGCGATGGCCAAGGTGCCCGCCAAGAGGCGTTGTGCGATCACGACCGAGCGGATGCGCAGTTGTGTGACGGTTTCCACCACGTGCAGGGCACCCAGCGCGTCGACCTGCCGCACACCCGAAAGGTGTCCGGGCCGGATCGACGGAGTCACCCGGTCGACGATCTCTCGGACGTATCCGATCGGCATCGTGCCGTCCTCGATGGCCGCCAGCGCGGCCTTGACCGCCCCGCAGTTGTCGTGACCGAGTACCACGATGAGGGGGACGTCGAGCACGGTGATCGCGTATTCGATCGAGCCCAGCACCGCGGCATCGATGACGTGGCCGGCGGTGCGCACCACGAACATGTCGCCCAGCCCCTGGTCGAAAATGATCTCCGCGGCGACCCGGCTGTCCGAGCATCCGAACAGCACCACATGGGGCTTCTGCGTGTGCGCCAGCCGGGCGCGGTCCTCGCTGCTCTGGCCCGGGTGCGCAGGCTCACCCCGAACGAATCGCTCGTTGCCCGCCTTGAGGGCTCGCCATGTGGTTGCGGGGCTGGGCGTCGGCATGGCGCACATTCTGCCGGACGCTGCATCACAGGATTCGGTTGAGTAGCAGAGCGATTCCTCGAAAGATCACGGGGTGAGCACGATCCGCCCGAACACTTCACCGGAGTCCATCTGACGGTGCGCTTCGGCAGCGTGTTCCAGGGGCAGCACGTCGTGCACGACGGCATGCAGTTCACCGCGCACCGCCGCCTCGAACTGCCCGGCCCTGACCACGGCCGTGGCGTCGGGCGGGACGGTGTTGAGGCTGAACGTGGCGAACGAGCGGGACTGCTGGAATGCGCCCAGACCGATGAGCCGCGTGCCGAAGTCCGCAGGCGGTAGCCCGGCCACCACACCGGCCAGGACCAGGCGTCCGTTCGGCGCGAGAAGGTCGAGGAACGCGGGAACTGCCGGCCCACCGGCGATGTCGATGATCACGTCGAAGGCCTGTGGCGCAGTGGATTCGCCGTTTCCGGCGCGATCGAGCACGTGCGTGGCACCCAGCTCGCGCAGGCGCCCGCCGCGTTCTGGCGACGACGTCGTCACCGCGACGGCGCTCGCCCCGCCGCGCGCCGCGAGTTCCACCGTGGCGATACCGATGCTGCCCGCCGCGCCGCGTACGAGCACCGACTCGCCGGTGGCGAAGTGCGCGTGCAGCAGCGCGAAGTGGGCGACCGTCGCCGAGCCGCCCAGCGTCACCGCGTCTGTGGGCGACAGCGCGGCCGGCAACGTGACGATGTCGTCGACGCGGGCCACCGCCTGTTCGACGTAGCCGCCACCGGTGCCGGTGAACGCCCAGACGCGCTTGCCCACCCAGGATTGGTCGCCGCCGGCGCCGACCGCGGTCACCACGCCCGCGACCTCGCTGCCGGGGACCATGCCCTCGGTGAAGCCGTACCCGGTGATGGTGCCGCGGCGAATCACCGCATCGACACCGCCCACTCCGATCGCTTCGGTGTCGATGACGACCTGCCCAGGTGCCGGGACCGGGGAGGGCGCCTCGACCACCGCCAGACCGCTCGGATCTCCGAACTGCTGAATCACCACTGCACGCACGGTTGCCTCCATCTCGTCTGCGGTACCGTGGCGACGTTAGTGGACGCATCCGTCCACTTCTGCGAAGTGAGAACCATGACCGATCGTTTGCCTCACATGCTCCGCTCCGACGCGCAGCACAACCGCCATCGCGTCCTCGAAGTTGCACGACAGCTGTTCTCGGAAAAGGGGATTGACATCACGATGCGCGAGGTCGCGCGCCGGGCGGGGGTGGGCCCCGCCACCCTGTATCGACGCTTCCCGACGAAGCAGTTGTTGATCGAGGCTGCCTTCGCGGACGAAATGAGAGCGTGTCAAGGCATCGTGGAGGAGGGGTGCGCCGATGCTGACCCGTGGCGGGGATTCTGTTCGGTCATCGAACGGATCTGCATCCTCAACAGCCGCAACCAAGGCTTCGTCGATGCGTTCATGTCCGCGAACCCACAGATCGACACGTTGGCCACCCATCGCAATTCACTGCTGCGGATGCTCGCGCGACTGGCCGAGCGTGCCAAAGTAGCAGGCCAACTGCGCGGCGACTTCGTCATCGACGACCTCGTGCTCGTCCTGTTGGCCGGACGAGGACTGTCATCGACGCCGCATTCCGACCGGGAAGCGGCGGCCCGGCGCTTTGCCGCCCTTGCGATCGATGCGTTCCGACGCCCCGATGCCGGCCGGAAACTACCGCCCTCACCGAGGCTCATTCCGCACGTAGTCCATGGCGCCTTTGCCGACCATCGACGCCGCCGCTGATGCACCGGCAACGTCCCGATGGACCAAACCTTGTTTGACGCAATGGGAAAAGGTCGGGCACATCTATCGAATACGCTGCGTAGTAGTGCTTCACTGAGACGATGAATATCGACGCATCGAATCAGAGGACTGACGGAGGTCGCCGGGCGTTGCAGGTGACATTGGGAATGCTCTCGGTCATCCCGTTTCTATCGGGCTTGACCGGGATGCTGGTAGGACCGAAAGCGCTGCCGGGCGCGCGGGATCAGGTGGAGCCCACCATCGACAGCGAGTATCGCTTCGTGAGCGCTTTCTGGTTCGCCTCGGCGCCGATCATCTGGTCCACCATTCCGCGTATCGAGCAACAGACCGGCCTGGTCCGCGGCGTGACGGCCGTCGTGTTCGGCGGAGGGTTGGCGCGGTTGCTTTCGTGGCGTGCGACGGGTCGTCCGCACGCGGTGATCATCGCGGCAATTCTGCTGGAGTTGATCGGCATTCCCGCGGTGCTGCTGTGGCAGTCGCGGGTCGCAGGCAAGGCGCGGCAATGAAGCGCTCCGCGCGCTATGCCGATGTGAAATCAGTTCTCGCTCAGCAATATCGAGATGATCGGGAGGGCTACACCGCTGCAAAGTCCGACTTTGTGGCCGAGGTGCTGTCCATGCGCGGACTTGAGATGCAGCAGCGGAGCGCGCCGACGTAGATGCCCTTCAGCGGCGGCTGAGATCTCGCGTCCGCGAGTCGGGTACCCGACTCGGCATCAGCAGGGCCGCCGACGCGAGGACCATGAGACTCAGGAAGATCGCGTTGAGCACCGCGTCCCGAGCGCTGTACATGTGCAGCATCGTCATGTGGTACCACCAGTGCAGGACATTGAAAGTCAGCCAGGCACCCGCCACGATCCGCACTACAGCCCGGTTTTCGAGCCAGCCGATCGCCGCCACACTCAGTACGAACAGCGCAAGGAACATCGCTCCGGTGTCCTTGCAGAAGTGCTCGTTGTAGGGACCGAGTGGGGGTAGCCAACTCATGCCCATACCGGGGAAGGTGTCATACCAGGACCGGGGTGCGAAATAGGCCCACCCGCCGGTCACGGCGGCCACCACCGCCAAGCCGGAGAGCGCACTACGGTCGAATATTCTTCTCATGCCGTATAGACGTTGCCGCTGAGCACAACGTGACACCGCGACAGATTCCACTCTGCGGGATGGCGGCATGTAACGGCCGGTTTGATGGCGATTGCCGTGGCTTCCGGCCTATTGACTCACGGATGAGACCTGTGTCACTCTCTTCCTGTTTAATCGATTAAACAGAGAGGTGCCGATGGCGGTCAGGATGCAGGACGTCGCCGACAGGGCCGGAGTCACGGCGGCGACCGTGTCCCTGGCGCTGTCGGGGAGTACCCGCATCTCGGCGGCCACCAGGGAAAAGGTGGCGCGGATCGCCGAGGAGATGGGATACCGGCCCCACGTCGGTGCGCAAGCGCTGCGCACGGACTCGACCCGGAGCATCGGGCTGATCGTCAGCGACGTGGCCAACCCGTTCTTCGCCGAACTGGCGGGGGAGATCCAGCGGGCCGCCGCCCGGCACAAGTACTCGCTGGTGCTGTGCAACAGCGACGAAGACGCCGAGCGACAGGACGACTATCTCGCCGCCCTGCTTGCGGGACGGCGGGTGGACGGGGTGATCGTCGTCCCCACTGCGGCGATGACGCCGGGTCTCCGGCAGGCCGGCGCCACACGCGCTCGGATGGTCCTGCTCGACCGGCCCGTCGCCTTGACGACCAGGGACGCGGCGACCAGCCATCTGGCCCAATGCCCGATCGTGCGCAGCGACGCGCGTGTGGCACTCGACGAGGTGGCCGAGCTCCTCACCGGCCTCGGGCACCGGAGAATCGGCATCATCGCGCCGCCGCTGCAGACCCAGGTGGGGCAGGAGCGAAGGGACCTGCTGGTCGGGGCATTGGTCAGCAGGGGAGTGCCGCGGCGGTCGATCACTGTGGCCGAGGGCGACTTTCGCCAAGACAGCGGCGCGGTGGCGGCCGCCCAGTTGCTCGCCCGGCGCCAGCCGCCGACGGCCATCTTCGCTGCCGACGGACTGATGGCAGTCGGTGCGCTCAAGGGCTTGCGCGCGGCCGGCTTGCTCGTTCCCCGTGACGTGTCCCTGATCGGTTTCGACGACGCCCCCTGGTTCGACCTCTTCGACCCGCCGTTGACGGCGATCGCCCAGCCCATCGTCGAGATGGCCTCCGCGGCCGTCGACGCGATGCTGGCGCTGCTGGCCGGGCAGCCGGCCCGAAATTCCCACCCGGCGTGCCAGCTGGTGCGCCGCGGCTCCTGCGGTCCCGTGCCGACAGGGCGGGCCACATGACCACACCCATCAGGTGTGACAAACGTTTTCGTTGAACACCGTGGTCTCCACCGTGGAGGCCCCGTCGAGAAAGGAAGCAAGATGATCAATCCCTTCGGTGTGGCGCAGTGCCGCGTCACCCTGGCCGCCGTGCTGTGCGGCACCCTGGCATTGACGACCGTGGGCTGCAATCGCACACCGAGCGAAGGTAATTCGAGCAGCGGCACGCGCATCGCGATCGTCACACGGGATTTCACCAACCCGTACTGGGCGGCGCTCCGTGACGGCGCCATCGCCGAAGGCAAGAAGCAGGGCGTCGAGGTCACCGTGCAGGCAGGCAGTTCCGAGACGGATTCATCCGGTGAGAACACCAAAATCTCGACGCTCGCAGCGCAAGACTTCAACTGCTTCGGGGTGGTTCCGGTCAATGCCACCAACGTGATCACACCGCTGGTGCCTGTTGCCAAGAAGGGCATTCCCATCCTCAATCTCGACACGCAGATCGATACGGATGCATCGAAGGCGGCGAGCGTGTCGTACGCGTCGTTCATCGGCTCGGACAATCTTTCGGCCGGCCAGCAGGCTGGTGAGGCGTTGATGGCCGACATGGGCGGCCATGGCGACGTCGCCGTGCTGCAGGGCATCGCCGGGGAACAGAACGGCATCAACCGATTGAAGGGCTTCACCGACTCGACCCAGGGCAAACTGCAGATCGTCGCCACCCAACCTGCGGACTACGACCAGAATCTGGCGCTCACCGTCACCCAGGATCTGCTGCGCGCGCACCCGACCATCACGGGCATCTTCGCCGCCAACGACACCATGGGCCTCGGCGCCGCCCAAGCCGTCAAGAACGCCGGGAAATCCGGACAGGTCTCCATCATCTCCGTCGACGGCATCACGGCGGCGCTGCAGGCGGTCAAGGACGGCACGTTGTCCGGAACGATCAGCCAATACCCATACGCTGAAGGGCAATTGGCTGTGCAGGCGTGCGTGAACCTGATCGCGAAGAAGCCGGTGCCCGAGCGTGTCGTCGCGCCGATCCAACTCATCGACAAGTCGAACGTGGACCAAGCGCTCTCGGCCTTCCCGCAGCCGTTCAAGCCCTACGACAACCCGATCACGGGCGGGAAGTGATGACAGCCGCAACCCTGGTCCCGACGCAGGCGGTGCGTCGGCCGAAGTTCACGGTCGGGGGTGCGGCGCGCTACGCCGCGCCCATCGGGCTGGCCGTGGTCTTCGTCGTATTCTTCATCGCCACACCGAACTTTCTGACCGTCGCCAATCTCACCGACCTGTTGGTCTCGGCGTCGATCCTGATGGTGCTGGCGATGGGACAGCAGTTGGTCATCGCCGTCGCCGGCATTGATCTGTCGGTGGGGTCGAACCTTCCGTGGACCGCGGCGATTCTCGGATTCGCCAGCACGCACGGTGTCAATCTCGGGGTGTCGATGCTGCTCGCGCTCGTGGCGGGGGTGGCTGTCGGCCTCGTCAACGGGTTGCTCGTGGCCCGGCTCAACATGACCGACTTCATCGTCACACTCGGCACGCTGTCGGTAGTCAGCGGCGCGACTTTGCTGCTGACCGGAGGCAATACCGTTGCGGTGTCGTCGCCGGTGTTGCAGAGCCTCGCGCTCGACGGCATCGGCCCGGTGCGATGGTTCTGGCTCGTCGCCATCGTCGTCGCCCTCCTCACGGCGTTCCTGTTGTTCCAGACCAAGACCGGCACCCATCTGCTGGCCACCGGCGGAAACCTGGACGCTGCGCGCGGGACGGGTATCCACGTCACCCGGACGCGGCTGCTGGCCTACGTTTTGTCCGGTCTGGCCTGCGGTGTCGCCGGGATCTTGCTGGTTGCCCGCACCGGCGGGGCGGACCCCAGCCTGCAAACCGATCTGCTGCTGTCCTCGATCGCCGCGGTCGTCCTCGGCGGCTCGAGTCTGTTCGGTGGCCGTGCGTCGGTGCTCGGTTCGGCCGTCGGCGCGGTACTGCTGACCAGCCTCATCAACGGCTTCACACTGATCGGCATCTCACAGAATTACCAGCCGGTGGCCGTCGGCGCCGTCGTGCTCGGTGCGGCGTTCATCTCCCGATTCCAGAAATGAGGACCTCCGTCATGAGTGACGTCACCGAACGACGCGAGGGTAAACCGGCGCTGGTCGAAATCCGCGGATTGACCAAGTCTTTCGACGCCGTACGCGCGCTGCAGGGCATCGACCTGACCATCACACAGGGCACCGTCACCGCGCTTCTCGGGGACAACGGCGCCGGTAAGTCGACCTTGGTGCGTTGCCTGACCGGGGTGCATGCCCCGGACCAGGGCGAGATTCGCTTTCGGGGTGAGCCCATCACTCTCGGATCACCCGACGACGCACGCCATCTCGGTATCGAGACGGTGTTCCAAGACCTCGGGCTCATCGAGGATCTCCAGGTGTGGCAGAACTTGTTTCTGAACCGGGAGCTCACCCGCGGGGTCGTGCCCCTGCGGGTGCTGGACAAGAAGCAGATGATCGCCAAGAGCGTGACGATCCTCGCGGACCTCGACGTGAACGTGCCCGACGTCCGCGCCACCGTGCGGCGCATGTCGGGGGGACAACGTCAAAGTGTGGCCATCGCTCGGGCAGCCAACTGGGGCACGACGCTGGTCATCATGGATGAGCCGACCGCCGCTCTGGGCGTGCGCGAAACCGCGGCGGTCGAGAAGCTGATCGCACGGTTGCGCGCGAACGGCGTCACCGTCCTTCTGGTCAGCCACGATATGGATCAGGTGATGCGGGTGGCCGATTCGGCGTGGGTGCTGAGACGGGGCCGCACGGCGGCGCACCGCAAGATGACCGAGACCACCGGTGGGGAACTGGTCGGGCTCATCACCGGCGCTGTCGCAGGCGATGGCGATGCCTGAACCGGCGCAGATCGTCGTGGTGGGCTCTGTCAATGTTGATCACGTCGTCACCGCGACAAGGTTTCCCGCGCCGGGAGAGACCGTGGCGGGAACGTCGATCGCGTCGTCGATCGGCGGGAAGGGGGCCAATCAGGCCGTCGCCGCCGCATTGGCGGGCGCGTCGGTGACGATGGTGGCGAGCACCGGTGACGACGTGGACGGCGCCAATGCCAGGGCACGGCTGACCGAGCACGGGGTGCATACCACACACGTCGCGGTGTGGCCTTCGGAGCCCACCGGCACGGCATGGATCACCGTGGCCGAGGGAGACAACACGATCATCGTCGTGCCTGGCGCGAACGCCTGCTGGGCACCTGACGCCCTGCCGCTGATCGTTGCTGACGCTGCGATCGTGGTGTGCCAGTTGGAGATTCCCCTGGATGTCGTCTGTGAAGTCGCCGAACGGAGTGCCGGTACGTTCGTCCTCAACGCGGCACCGGCAGCGGCCCTGCCCGATCAACTGTTGGCCCGGTGCGATGTCCTGGTCGTCAACGAGCACGAACTTGCCGCCGTCGCCGACACCACGGCCACCGCCGACGACGAGGGCATCGTCGCCGCCCACGCGAAGCTCCGGCAGCGCGGGGTCGGGGCGGTTGTCACGACGCGTGGTGCGGCGGGTGCGGTGGTCACCGACGAGACCGGTCACACCACCATGCTGCCGGCGATACCGTCGGGCGTCGTCGACACCACCGGCGCCGGCGACGCGTTCGTCGGTGTCGTCGTTGCGCGCCTGAGTCTGGGGGAGCCGTTGGTCGCGGCCTGCCGGTGGGGCATCGTCGCGGGCTCACTGGCGGTGCGTGGGCTCGGCGCCCAAGAGTCCTATCCAGATCTGCCCACACTGACCCATGCGATCGAGGAGTTCGAGTCATGAAGCGCACCGGCATCATTCACGCCGAGCTGGCCCGGCGTATCGCCGCTCTGCGACACACCGATACCTTTGTCATCTGCGACGCCGGGCTGCCGCTCGCGCCCACCACACCGTGCGTGGACTTGGGTTACCGCTACGGTCAGGCCTCGTTCGCCGACGTGACGACGGCGGTGCTGGACGAAGTGGTGGTCGAGCACAGCTGGGTTTCCCGGGACGTGCTGACCGTCAGTCCAGACGTTCACCGCCACCTCGGGAAGCTCGGTCTGCGCCCCGAACCGATCGATCACGATCTCTTCAAGGGGCAGGTGCGCGACGTCGCGTTCGCCGTGCGCACCGGCGAGGACACGTTTTTCGCCAATGTGCTGTGCCGGGCGGGCGTCGCCTTCGGCTGAGCGGAACGTCATATCGGTCACCGCTCCAAGAATCCCCCAAGGCAGCCGGCGCAACGTGTCAGGTATGAGTAGAGCTTTGGTCGCCGCGGCCGCAGCCGCCGCGTTCATGTCCGGTGGCCTGACTGCCGCAGCCGCGGGACTGGCCGGGAGTACCGCGCAGGCGGCCCCGCAGTGTTCACCGGCGAATGCCAATGTCGCACCGTGTGCTCCGCCCGAGGGGCCACCGACCTGCAATGCCAACGGTGAATGCGGTCAGCTTTGGTGCCCGGCTTCCGGGATGAGCGGAATACCCGGCTGGGACATGAATGTCTGCCATACATTCTATTTCGACCCGAACGCTCCACTCACCAAACCGATTCTGATCCAGGGCAACCCCCCGGGCCCGCCGGCACCGCCACCGCCCCCGTGCATCTTGTTCGTCAACTGCTTACCCGGGCTGACCCATCCCTGATCGGGCAGCGGCATCGTCCCGATCAGCCGCGGTCGTGCAGCGTGACGTGGTAGCCGTCGGGGTCTGCGAAGGTGAACGTCCGACCGAACGGACCGTCGACCGGGCCGGAGACGACGGTATGCCCGTCGGCGACGAGAGCATCGTGGATGGCCTGGACATCGGTGGCGTGCAGCCAGATCGCGGCACCGACGCCCGGCTGGGTAACGGATGCGAGATCGGTACCGGGAATGACGTCGCGGAGTGCGAAGGTGATCGGCCTCGTCTCGAAGACGACGGCATGCGGAGGTCCAGTCTGCGAACGGACGAGACCGAGGTAGCGCTCGTAGAACGCCTGCGAGGCGTCTAGGTCACGTGCTTGCAGTGAGATGAAATCGGGACCCGTGGCGGGCATGACTGTGCTCCTTCTTTTATGTCAGTTTTCTGACACAGGGAAGTATGTCAGAATACTGACATGAGTCAAGACGGTAACGGCATCGACCTGGAGACCTCGCTGGGCTACCTGCTCAAAGAGGCATCGAGCGCACTGCGGGCTGCCATGGAGGAGGTGTTGCGGCCGCTCGGGATGACCGTGACGCACTACTCCTGTCTGGAGCTGCTGGCGCAGCGGCCGGGCTTGTCGAACTCCGAACTCGCGCGGGGCGCGTTCGTGACACGGCAATCGATGAACGTCCTGCTGCAGGCTCTGGAGCGAGACGGTTACGTGAGCCGGCCGGCGGAGGCCCCCGTAGGCAAGGTGCTTCCCGCCCGGCTCACGCCGCGCGGGAAACGGAGCCTGGAGAAGGCGACCAAGGCGGTCCGGTCAGTCGAGGTCAAGATGCTGGCCGGGCTGACCGAGACCGAGCAGGCGTGCGCGTTTCGGGTCCTGCAGAGCATGGTCCACGCTCTGCGCGATGGCGCGTACGGCGGGTAGCGCAACTCAACTGTCGTAGTCCACGGCGACCGTGGGGGTGGTGGGATGGGATTGACACGTCAGTATGAAGCCGTCCTCGACCTCGGCTCTGCTGAGCGCGAAGTTCTGCTCCATCGATACTGCTCCCATCGTGATCTTGGCTTTGCACGTGCCACACGCGCCCCCGAGACAGGCGTACGGTGCGTCGATGTTGTTTTTCAGTGCGGATTCGAGGACGGTGTCACCCGCGGCGAGTTCGACGGTGTGAGCCGCGCCGGACAGCGTGATGGTGACGTCGGACTTGGGAAGATCATCGCCTCGTCGCCGGTCCGTCCCACGGAACAGTTCGAGTTGTATCCGCTCGGTCGGTACCCCGACGGCCGTGAGGTCCCCTCGCATGGTGATGACCAGATCGCTTGGGCCGCAAAGGTACCACCGGTCGATCGAGGTGGGGTCACCGCCGAGCAACCGTTGGACCATCGCCAGATCGATGCGGCCGCGAAGAGCGACCGGGTGGCCGGCCTCGGCTGAGCGGATGTGGAAGACACGCAACCGGGCGGCGTAGCGGGTTTCGAGTTCATCGAGCTCGCCGGCGAACATGGTGGAATCTTCGGTTCGGTTGCCGTAGAAGAGGGTGAAGCGGCTCTCAGTCTCGATCTCCATGGTGGTGCGCAT
Organism: Mycobacterium sp. BMJ-28; assembly: GCF_054404835.1. NCBI lineage: Bacteria > Bacillati > Actinomycetota > Actinomycetes > Mycobacteriales > Mycobacteriaceae > Mycobacterium > Mycobacterium sp. BMJ-28. The sequence goes on from NZ_CM136783.1 coordinate 3,044,794, forward strand.
GATCGACAGAATGGGCGTGATGCCGCTGCCGGCCGCGACCGCGACGTAGTCGCGCCGAGCGAGCGGATCAAGGGGTGCACCGAAACTACCCGTGGGCGTCATCAACTCCAGGACATCACCGGCGCGCAGTGTTTCGACCGCGAACGTCGAGAACGTCCCGCCATCGATGCGCCGTACCCCGATCGCCAGTTCGCCGGATGCGGCCGACGTGCAGATCGAGTAGTTTCGTCGCACCCGTTCCCCGCCGACGCGGTGTTCGACCGTGACGTGTTGACCCGCCTGGAACTGGAATTCGCCCTTCAGGTAGTCGGGAACGTCGAAGGTCACTTTGACGCTGCCTGGCGTCAGGGGCTCGACGCTTTTGACCGGGATCGGGTGGGTGTGGTGGCGCGCGGCGGAGGAACGCGGCATTCGGATCGGCAGCAGCGTAGCGAGTTTGCCGTTGAGTTGCTTCCACTCTCGGTACTGTGCGGCGTCGAGCTGTTGTCCGAAGACGGTGCTGATCGCCGAGTCGCGTTCGAGGTAGGCGGCCTCATTGCGCCGCCACGCCGCAACGTAGCGATAGAAGGGAATCGATGGGTGCAGGTGGTGGACCAGGTGGTAGTTCTGCGACAACAGCAGGGGAGTCAGGATCCACTCTGAGCCGACGCGGTTACGGGTTGCGCGGTAGCGGTTTTCGCGTTGGGTGTCCTCCAGGTCATGGTGGGGCAGCCAGTCGAACCACCAAGCCAGCACGAACATCGCCACCCGCTCGGGAATCAAATAGATCAGCGCGAGCGTCCACAGATGTCCCGTAAAGGTAGCCGCCACGATCATTGCCACGGTAAAGCCCATCAAGGCCATCGTTTCGATGATTTCGGCGACCGGACGCCTGCGCACGTGACGCGCCAGGAGACCGAGGTAGGGCAGGTCCATGGCAGGGAATCGCACCGGCAGCTGCCACCACGGTGCGGCGCTGACGAAGTGGTCGGGGTCGCGCTCACCGTCGTTTGTGTTGCGGTGATGCTCGATATGGATGAACGCGAACGACTTGAACGAAATCACTGGCGAGACAAAGAGCATGGCGACGCGACCGAACGCGACATTGACCCAGCGATGTGAACTGATCGAATAGTGCGACGCATCGTGTAACACCGTGAACAGGACGAAGATCGCTGCGGCGCTTGCGGCGATGGTGGCCATCGCGGGCAAAGTGTGGGTGAGCGCCGCCCACGTCGATGCGCCGAAGAGCGAAAGCGCGAAGGTGAAGATGGCAACGATCGGCCAGGACAGCGCCGGAACCTGCTCGCCCGAATCGGGTAAGGCATGCTGCGCTTCCGCTGTCGAGGTTTGGGAATGTTGATTCGTGGTCAACATGTGGCTCCTCGGTCCGCGCTTGGGAATGAGATGCCAACTTATAAAGCGCCGGAGTCGGTCAACAAGGAGTTCCCAGCCCTCTGTGGTGTGCTGCGAGCACATCGCGGGCGCGCGTTTTCCTGTCGTCGCGGTCAGCCCTCGGGCAAAACAGAGGCTCCCAGCACGTCGCACACCAGGAGGGCGGCGTGCAGTTCGGCAACCCTGACGGTGGCAAGCCGTCCCATGCGCTCCTCGGCACGACGCACCCTTTGCAGGACCGTGTTCTTGTGGACTCCCAAGGTCCGCGCCGCGGTCGTCAGGCTTCCCTGTGCATTGAGCACGGCCAACAGTGTGGCGCGCTCGTTGCGCTCTTTCGTGTCGTCTCGGGCGAGATCGCCGAGCTGGGCGACTACATACGCCCTGGCTGCATCGAGGTCACGCGAGATGGCATCCACCAACGCGACATCGGTGAACGCAGTGATCGATGGGGCGGTGCGCCCGGACAATTCGACGATCCGGCGCGTGCGCAGCGCCTCAAGGTGGGAAGTGCGGAAGCCTGCAGCCCCCGGATGGGTCGAGCCCAGCGCGAGGTGGGCGCGCGCGCATCCGCCAGAAAACTCCGTCGAGACGTCCGTGAGGGAAGCGCTCTGGTCTGCGGTGATCGATGCCCATCCCCATACCGCGAGTGGGCCGTCGGCCACGACCAGTGAGTGACCCGCTCCGAGAAACCGACCGACGTGCCTGGCGAATCCCTCGAGGTCGACGCCGCGGTCCTCGGCCCAGCACACGTAACCGATTTGTCGGCCGGTGAGCCGGTGGCTGAGCACACGTTCGGCCCTGGCCAGGTCGAGACGATCGCCGGCGAGCAGTGCCCGCACGACATCGTCGCGCTCGGCTCTCGCTTGGTTCTGGCGTCGATCCAGTTCGGCTACGTATTCCGCAGCCACCAAAGTGGAGATGCGGTCGATGTATTGAAACCCGAACCGCTCGAGATCGGTGAAAGTTCTCAAGGCGAGCGCGGGGTCGTTGATCCACTCCGGCAGCGAGTTCGACAACTGCTCGGTGAAGTACTCGTGGCCCAACCGATAGAACCGCAGCATCACGTCGACGCTGTGCCCTCGTGATGCCATTGCTCTCGCGTGTTCGAGTGCCAGTACCGGCGCCTCGGCAGCCCCTACGTCGATCCCATGACGGAACATCGAAAGCACCGCTTCGAGATTCGACGAGCACGAACCCAGAGTCAGGCCGCGAAGTTCGGCGTCACCGCCGACCTCGGGTATCCGGTTGACGATGTAGCTGTGCATGTCCTCGGCCAGACCGGTCACGTTCGCCAGCAGAGACGCGGCAATCTCCCTTCCCACGTCCGCCGCGTGGGCCGGCTCTGGCGCGTCCATAACTGCACCCTAATGTCGGGGCGGGTCGCCAACGCCACGAATGACTTTGCCGGGCTGGCCAAGGCCGCCCATTGAGTGATACCGGCGGTGTGCGCGGTCGATCACGAGGGTTTGTCTTCGGCGGGGGAGCCGTCGCCATCGGTCAGGCGGTGCAGAATTCGCTCGTTGAGGGCGGCGAGCATGTCGAGTTCGGCGGGAGTCATCAGGTCGATGAAGTTCCGGCGGACGTCCTCCACATGCCCGGGCGCGGCCTTCTCGATGGCGGCGCGGCCGGCCGGCAGCAGGCAGACCATGGTGCTGCGTGCGTCGCCGGGGTTGGGTTCGCGGCTGATCAGCCCATCCGCCTGCATGCGCCGCACCTGGTGGGAGAGACGGCTTTTCTCCCATCCGAGCGCGTTACCCAGCTCGCGGGCGGACATGCGGTCGTTGTCCAGAGCGGAGAGCACCGCCAGGACCTCGTAGTCGGCTCCGGACAGACCCGATTCCTGCAAGCGTCGGGCCAGGTGGACCTCGAGCCGGTGATGCGCGTATACGAACGCTCGCCAGGCGCGGTCTTCTCGAGCGTTCAGCCAGTTCGGTTCCATCGGTCTCCTCGATTGGTTGACGCATCTACAAAAGGGGTTAAGGTGGACTTATCAACCTCTCCATCGTATCCATGAAAGGAAGCCCCGTGAGCAACATCAGCATCATCGGCACCGGAAACATGACGCGGCGCGCTGGCCACCCGCGATCGCGGGTGGCAATGAAATCACGCTCGTCGGCCGGTACCCGTTCTGGCGGGTGAACTTTCTCCGCTGAGTGCACACGCACCAACCACCATCAAAAGGAGTACAGCATGCGCGTTTTCGTCACAGGCGGGACCGGCCATTCCGGTTCGCACATCATCCCCGAACTCCTCGCCGCCGGGCACCAGGTCACTGGCCTGGCCCGTTCGGACGCCTCCGCGGTGGCCCTGTCCGCGCTCGGCGCGACTGTGCGTCGCGGCGACCTCGAGGATCTCGACGGGCTCAAAGAAGCGGCCGCGGACGCCGACGGCGTCATCCACGTCGCCCATCGGCAGGACCTCCTGCCTTCCGGGGGGATGGACGCCGTGGCCGCCGCTGAGCTGCCGATCATGCTCGCCTACGGCGAGGCGCTGGAAGGGACCGGAAAGCCGCTGGTAGCGGCGGGCAGCATCGGCTCACCGGGAAACCTGGGTCGGCCGGCCACCGAGGACGACCCGGCCCTGCCTAGCAGCGATGAGGACAAGGGCACGCTGCGTGTTCGTAATGTCGTGGAACGGGCTGTAATTGACCTCGCCGAGCAGGGAGTGCGGTCCTCGGTCGTGCGGCTCCCGCTTATCGCGCACGACACGACCGACAACGCTGGCTTCCTGCCGGGGCTGATCGCGCTCGCGAAGGAGAAGGGCTTCGCCGGCTACCCCGGAGACGGCACGAATCGTTGGTGCGCAGTCCACGCACGCGATGTCGCCTCCCTGTTCCGCTTGGCGTTGGAGAAGGGTCCGGCGGGTCGATATTGGCACGCGGTTCAGGATGAGGGCATCGCGTTCCGCGAGATCGCCGGGGCCATCGGCAGCCGTCTGGGCCTGCCCGTCGTGAGCGTGCCCGTGGATGCACTGATGCTGCCGGGATACTTCGGCATGTTCACCGATCTTGCCACCGGATCCTTCCCGGCGACCAGCCTGCTCACCCGCCAGGCCCTGGCCTGGGAACCCCTGCAGCCCAACCTGTTCGCCGATCTGGACAACGGCCACTACTTCCCGGCAGCGGCCGCATGACCACGTTCGCTCCGCACCGCGAGACGTTGGAGTCCTTCGTCGACTGCATTCACGGCGGCGTGGACGAGAACACTCTCAGCTGGCTGCTCGCCGAGGACGTGCGGTTATACGGCCCGTTCGGCGATGAGCCCGTCGTCGGTCGCGAGGCCGCCGTGGCGACCATCAAGAGGGTCAACACGCTGTCGTCCGACGATACCTACATGGAGGTGCTCAGCGGCCAGACTCACCACGCCGCACATTTCCGGCTGCAGGTCGGCAACGCCGCGGTCAACGGCATCTTCTTCGTCCTGCTCGATGCGGACGGGAAGATCGCCGAGGTGAGCATCTTCTACCGGACCCTGCCGGCCGGCGTCGCGCTGCAGCGCAACCTTGCGGAGGCAATTGACATGCAGCCCTGGGAATTACGCACCGGGGACCGGTAGCAACATCGTGGCAGCCACCTCCACATTGCGCACTTGGTTGACATAGCAACCAATCTGCATATGGTGGAGGTGTCCACCTTTTCCGTCAATAACGAAGTAAGGACGCTCATGAGCAGCATCAGCATCATCGGCACCGGGAACATGGCCCGCGCCATCGGCGCGCGGGCCGTCGCGGGCGGTAACACCGTCGAGATCATCGGCCGCGACCGAGACAAGGCCGCCGACCTCGCCAAGGCCCTCGGCGGGGCCGCGACAGCAGATTTCGGCGCCGTCCCGGCCGGGGACATCGTCATCGTGGCACTGAGGTACGCCGACGTCGTGCCGGTTGTCTCCAAGTACGGAAACGCCTTGTCGGGCAAGGTCATCGTCGACATCAGCAATCCCTTCAACTCCGAGGCCGACGGGCTCGCTATTCCCGACGACACCTCGATCGCGCAGGAAGTCGCCAGGGCGGCCCCGGCCGGGGCCAGCGTGGTGAAGGCATTCAACACCGTCTTCGGTCATGTCCTGGAGAAGGGCCGCACGCCCGACGTGTTCTTCGCCGGCGACGATGCGCAGGCCAAGGCGGGCGTATCGGAATTCATCGCGAGCCTCGGGCTGCGCCCGCTCGACGTCGGCGGCTTGAACATGGCGCACTGGCTGGAAGGAACGGGTCTGGTCCTGATGGGCCTGGCCCGTCACGGGGTGGAGAACTTCGATGTCGCTCTCGGCGCCGTCGAGTTTCCGAGCTGAGTCGCACCGCACCGCAGCGTTGTCACCGTGAGTGACTGGCGGCTCCGTCCCCGGTCGGGCGTGGCTGGCTTGTCAGCACGTACCCACGCAGCTTAACCTGGCGGTATCGCGAAAACCGGCCGTGCATACGGTCGCATACACGGTTGCTGCTCCTGCGTTCAGCTGCCCAGCGTCTTCCAGCAAGGAGCCCGACTCATCGTCGGGCCGCGGCAGAGGAGCGCTGAGTAACACATGTCTATCGCCATCATTGGAGCCGGTCTCGGCGGCCTCGTCCTCGCGCGCACGCTGCACCGTCACGGTGTGCCGGCAGTGGTGTACGAAGCCGAAGCCGCACCGATAGTTCGCGGGCAGGGCGGTCTGCTGGACATCGAGGAACACACCGGGCAGGTCGCGCTGCGGAATGCCGGCCTCGAGAACTCTTTTCGCGCACTCATCCGGCCTGCGGAGGACGCGAAACGCATCGTGGATTCACAAGGCCAGGTTCTGTTCGACCGGCCGGGAAGCACCGTCGGTGCTCGACCCGAAGTGGATCGCGGCGACCTACGGAACATGTTGATCGACGCGCTGCCGACCGGCACTGTCCGCTGGGGGCACAAGGCGGTCCGTGTGATTGTCGCCGCCAACAGCCGTCCCGAGGTTCTCTTCGATCACAGCCCTTCGATCACAGCGCGGCTGGTCGTGGGCGCCGACGGCGCGTGGTCGACAGTGCGACAAGCGGTTTCTGGTGTCGCGCCCGGGTACACCGGCACCTGCTTCGTCACGATCCAATCACCTAGCGGCCATCAGCTATCGCCCAGCCACAAAGCAATCATCGGCCGCGGCACGCTCATGGCCGTCGCACCGGGACAGGGCATCCTGGCCCACCACAACGCGGACGGCACGCTGAGTGGATACGTCGCGGTCAACGAGCCACAGGATTGGGTTGAGTCGATCAACACCTCGGACGAAGCAGCCGTACGAAATCTGCTGGCTCGTCGTTTCAGCGGCTGGGCGCCCGCGCTGATCGACTTGGTGGTGCAGAACGTGACGAGCCCCGTACTGCGTCCCATCTACGCGCTGCCCACGGGGCACCGATGGAATCCGGCGCCGGGCGTGACCTTGCTCGGCGACGCAGCACACCTCATGTCTCCGTTCACCGGGCAAGGCGCCAATCTCGCGATGTTCGACGCCGCAGAACTTGCCAAACACCTTGTTGCAGAACTCAACGACATCGAGCGCGCGATCAACTTGTATGAAGGCGCACTGTTTCCGCGCAGCGCAGAGACTGCCGTGCAGAGTGCACACAATCTGCTGCGGTTCTTCGGCGACGACGCCCCGAACGGCGTCGTCGACTTGTTCCGCCACCGCGCGTGACCGGCTACTGGTCGGAGGAGCTTTTGCGCAGAGCGATGTTCGCGCCTACAGGGAACGGCAGGTCCTGAGGTAACTGAGGAACGAGGCCTGCAGGCCGGTCACATGCGTTTCGTGCAGGATCTCGCGGGTGACCGCCTCGCCACGCGCGGTGAGGCGATGAAGGACGGTGGCCGTGTTCTTCGCGAGGCTTTGGTAGACGGCCAGGTCTCCGAGAAGCTCCCGGTCGTTGAAGGTCACGTGGAGTTTGGCGGCACGCCGGCCCGCACCCATCTGGTGGAGCTGGGCGAAGATCTGACTGTCTTCGCCGATCACGCCGGGGCTGCCCGCCCCGATGCTCTCGAAAAGCGTGGCGCCGGTGAGCCAGGTGTAGAGGCTGAAGAGTCCTCCGTAGGAGTAGCCGAACAGGCCATGACCGCTTGTGGCTGTGCCGTAGTCGCGTTCGATCCGCGGGTGCAGTTCCGTGGTCAGGAAGCTCAGGAAAACATCGGCGTGGGTGTCACGCAATTCGGCGAGGTAGGCGTCGGCCTCCTCGCGTGTCCTTGCGCCCGCCTGCAATCCCATCTCCACGGCATCGATGAGCTCCTTGGCGATGGGCTCGCCGGGTGGCACAAAGTCTCTGTTGCGTAGCCGATCCCAGTCTTGTGCCTCCTCACCCGCGTAGCCGACACTGACTTGAACGTAGGGTTGGATGCGTTGCATGGGGTCCATCTGGGTGACGATGAGCGGAGCCGTCAGGCCCACAGCCCAGTTCCCGTCGAGCACATACACGACAGCCGCTTGGGTCGTGGCGCGGTTGTAGCCCGGTGGCGTGGTCACCCAGACGCCGTAGTCATGCCCACCGCTGGAACGCATCTCGAAATAGTCGGTGTCGGCGAGACAGCCTTGCCACATGGAGCTCATCGAAGGTCCTTCACAACTCGGCGTTCCGCGCGGCGCGGCGGCTCAGCCATTTTTCCATTGGATAATTGTTATCCAATGGATAAACTGCGGAGGTGATCTTGTCAAGCGCGGAACGGAGGGGCGACGCACGCGCCCGTCTCCTGGGTCGGCTCCTCGACGCCTACGCAGGGACCATCCCCTCGCCGGAGGTGTCATTGCGCGAAGTTGCTACCCAGGCCCAGACCAGCCACGCCCTGCTGCGGTACCACTTCGGGTCACTGTCGGGTGTCTTGGCGGCCATGCTCACGGCGCAGCGAGCTCGTGACAACGAGGCGCTGCTCAAGACTGCCCAGCAGGGCACCTTTGATGACCTCGTCGTGGCGATCTGGCGGGCCTACACCCGCCCGCGGCAGCTGTCGCGTGTCCGCGGCTTCTTTCACGTCGCAGGCCTCGCCGCATACAGCCCGGGGGACTTTCGCGAGTTCATCGACTCGCTCGATGACCTCACGACGATGCTGGCCGCGCTGGCGGAACGCGAAGGATGCGAGGCGCAGGAAGCGTTGAGCATGGCCACCGTCGCCATCGCCGCGATCCGCGGGCTGCTCTTGCGAGAAGTTCTGACTCCAGCGGTCCACTCGCAGGACGCGCTCGCCTTGATCCTGCGCATGAAGAAAGGCTGAGGTAACCGCCAAATCGATTGTGTCCGGGCGGTTACCACCGCCTCACCCGTTGTCCCGCCAGGTGAGCACCTCCTTGAGTGACGTGAGGTCGTAACCGTTGTCGGCGGTGAGTTCGGTCTGGAACAGCGTGACTCCTGCCGCGCGGAAGGCGTCGGCGCTGTCAGAGTTCTCCCACAGGGTCGAACGTTCGATGTCGGCGCCGTTGCGGCCGAACGTCGCTGCCAGCTCGTCGACGCGGTCGCTGGACCTGCGGAAGGCATCGAGGTCCTGGAACGCGTGCCAGATGTCGGCGTGCCGGGCAACGGCGGGCAGCGAGCGCTTGGGCCCGGTGCCGCCGATGAGGATCGGAAGTTTGCGCACGGGCGGCGGAATCAGGGCAGCGAGCCGGTTCTCGATCCGGATCAAGCTCTCGTCGAACAGATCGAAGCGAGAGCCGAAGGTGCCGAAGTCGTAACCATAAGTGGTGTAATCCTTTTCATACCATCCTGCGCCGAGGCCGAAGATGAGTCGGCCGCCGCTGATGTGATCGACGGTGCGGGCCATGTCGGCGAGCAGGTCGGCGTTGCGGTAGCCGACGCCGGTGACGAGAAGCCCGATCTCGGCGTGTGAGGTGATCTCGCCCCACGACGCGAGCGCGGTCCAACCCTCGAAGTTGGCAACGTCGGGTTGCTTGTCGAACATGACCGGCTTGCCGTCGACGATTTCCTTCATCGCCGGGCGGTGAAAGTGGTCGTAGCCGAAGATCACGTCGACGCCGAGGTCGTCGGCGGCCAGGACGGCGTCGCGCCAGGTGCGGTAAGCGGGCGCGCCGCCGGGCTGGATCTGGACGGCGACGCGGAGGGGACGGGTCATGGATGCTCCTGAGTCGGGGAGGGGGCGACTCTTGAGCCAAGTTCACCGGGCACGGAGTTTATTCCGGTTCGGCCTGTCGGCTCATGCCAGGATCGCCCGCGCTGCGCGTTCCGCGATCAGCATGACCGGCGCGTTGGTGTTCCCGGACGTGATGGTGGGCATCGCCGAAGCATCGGCCACTCGCAGGCCGGCGACGCGGTACACGCGACAGTCGGTGTCGAGCACCGTGGCGGCCGACCGCGGCCGACCGCGTGAGTCGAAGGCTCCCATCGCGCAGGTGCCCACCGGATGAAAGATGGTGGTGCCGAGCTCACGGGCCGCCTGCTGCAGGTCGTCGTCGCTCACCAGTTGTGGGCCGGGAAGCAATTCTTCTGGGCCGTAGCGGGCCAGGGGCTGCGCCGCCATGATCTGCCGGGTCATCCTCAAGCCCTGCACGGCGGCTCGACGGTCGGCGTCGGTGGAAAGGTAGTTGCAGGAGATCTTCGGGTAGCTCAGCGGATCTGGGCCGGCTATCCGCACATGACCCCGCGAGCTGGGTCGCAGATTGCAGACCGAGGGGGTGATCGCTCCGAAAGGATGTAGCGGTTCGCCGAACTTGGCCAACGACAAGGGCTGTACGTGCCATTCCAGATCGGGACTGGCCAGCGCGGAATCGCTTTTGGCGAATGCTCCCAGCGTGGAGGGCGGCATGGTCATGGGTCCTGAGCGCAGCAACACGTACTGAAGTCCCATGCCTGCACGGGTGATCCAATTCCGGTACAGCGTGTTGACGGTGTGGGCGCCCCGCACCCGGTAGACCGTTCGCAGCTGCAGATGGTCTTGGAGGTTTTCACCCACTCCGGGCAGATCGACCGACACCGGCACCTGATGCTGGGTGAGCAGCCCGGCCGGTCCCAGACCCGACACCTGCATGAGCTGCGGCGAACCGATCGCCCCGGCGCTCAGGATCACCTCCCGGCGGGCCCGAACGTCGATGATCTGACCGTCTTTGCGCAGCCGCACCCCGGTGGCGCGGTGCCGGGCTGTGGTCCAGGCCCCGCGACGCTGCTCGTCGTCGACATGGTCGTCGATCAGCAGCTGCAAGGCCTGCGTGTGGGTGTAGATGGTGAGATTTGGTCGGTGGGCCACGGGATGCAGGAAGGCATCGGCCATCGACCACCGGCGGCCCCGCCGTTGGTTGACATGAAAGTACGCACTGCCGGCGTTGTCGCCGCGGTTGAACTCCTCGATCGGGGCGATGCCCATCTGGGCCGCGGCGGCCTGCCAAGCGTCCAGAATCTTCCAGCGCACCCGCGGCCGCTCGACGGGGATCTCACCGCCGGCGCCGTGCCAGTCGTCGGCTCCGCCGAAGTAGTCCTCCAACTTTTTGTAGATCGCCAGGGTCTCGCCGGCACCATCCCAAAGCCATCGCTCGTCACCGGTGGCTTGCGCCCACAGTTCGTAATCGGAGGCTTGTCCGCGCATATGGATCATGGCGTTGATCGACGACGAGCCGCCGATCACGCGGCCCCGCGCGTAGTGAATGCTGCGGCCGGCCAGGCCCGGATCGGCCTCGGTGGTGAAGCACCAGTCGGTGCGGGGGTTGGCAATGGTGTACAGGTAGCCCACCGGCACCTTGATCCAGAACCAGTCGTCTTTGCCGCCGGCCTCAATCAACAGCACACGGTGATCGGGGTTGGCGCTGAGCCGGTTGGCGAGCAGGCAGCCCGCACTGCCCGCTCCCACGATGACGAAGTCGAAGTCGGCGACGGGGCTCATTCCAGCATCGGTCCTCCAGGCGTTGGATGCGTAGCCTAGTGGGCGATGCCCGCCGCGCCGGGGACATTCACGTGCGTGTGCGCGGCGATGTGGGTAGTAGTGGAATCCACGGTTTCGCGCATTACAGCGACCGGAACCTGCAGCAATCGGCACGATGCGTAGTCGACTACCTGTGTTCCCGGGCTTCGCCGCGAATAGCGTCCAGGTCGGGGATGTCACTGTCCGCCACCACTACGAAGTGCGCGCACCCAACTAGGAGCCGGCCATGCCGTCAGAAAAGCAAGTTATCAACCAGGTGATCGCTGATCACGGGCCGATCATCGACCTCCGGGAGAACCCCGACGTGCTGATCGCGATCATCCGTCGCTATACCCTCGACACCCCCGACGGTGGATCGTTACCCGGCGGTGTCCCTAAGCCACCCCCAGATCCGTGCAAGGTATTGGAGAGCGCGACGATCGACGAGGTGATGCGGCAGCTGCTCAAGATCAGCCGGGATGTCACCGTCATCAACAAACGACTCGACGCGCTCTGACGTGCTATGCGTTGTCCTCCAAAGATTTTCGTGCAAATCCCTTCATATCGAGACGCCGAATTACCGAAGACGTTGCAGAGTCTGTACGCGAATGCGGCTGCGCCCGAACGTTTACGGACATGCGTCGTCTGGCAACGCGCACCCGGCGACGCGCTGCCTCCGGCTATATGGGAACTGCCGGGGGTGGAGATCCTGGAGTTTCCCGCCGAGGACAGTCAGGGTTGTAACTGGGCGCGAGCAATCGCCCAGCGGCGCTGGGACGGCGAGGCATATACCCTGGTCATCGACTCGCACCACAGGTTCGTTCGCGGATGGGACGACATCCTGATCACCATGTATCGCCAGTTGCGGCATGCAGGCGTGGCCAAACCCCTTCTGACGGCCTACTTGCCGCCGTACGATCCGCAGCGGGAACCCGGAGCCCGGCGGAAGCGACCGTACCGAATGATCCCGTACAGCCGGGACTCCGGCGTCCTGACACGATTGGCGAGCACGCCGATCCCGTTGTGGACCACCCTCACCGAACCGCTGGAAGCGGACTTTCTCTCACTACATTTCATTTTCACCGCAGGGCTCTTCAACGTCGAGATCCCATTCAGCCCGCACATCTACTTCTTCGGCGACGAGGTCGTCACCGGTGTGCGGGCCTACACCAGCGGTTATGACCTCTACCATCCGCACCGCATCGTCGGGTGGCATAGTTACGACCGTGGCGCACGTGTGCCACACTGGGATGATCACCCTCAGTGGCATCGGCAACATGCACGGTCGCTGGAGCTGATGCGACGCCTCTTCGTCGGCGACGAGGTTGACGACACGCTGCGTCTGGGCAGCGTCCGCACAGTCGACGACTACGAGAACTTTACTCTCACGAGGCTGGTCCTCTGATGAGCACTTTGGCCAAAGAGATTGACCAGGAACGTATTTTGTGGCGGGACGGTGTTCTGACTGTCGATGAATGTCGTGAGATCGTCGACGAACTGGATCACGCTCTGTGGCGTCGCAGCACGGTGATTTCAGCCGCCCAGGATGGACAGGTGCAGTCGCATGTGACCGCGGGACGCACCAGCGAATCGACAACGCAGTTCTGGTTCACCGATGAGCTGCAAGCGCGACTGCGCACCATCGAGGCTTCGATGTGCCGAGCGCTCGGCGTCGACGTGGCGCGACTCGAACAGTGGCAGGCGCTGCGTTACGGCTACCGCACAGGATTTCGGCGCCACCACGATGCGGGGCTGTTCGGGTCAGAGCCTGCCGGTGAGCGCACCACCACAATACTGCTGTACTTGCATGCGCCGGCCGCAGGCGGGAACACGTGGTTTCCGCACCTGCATCTTTCCGTGGCGCCGCGGGCGGGGCGGCTACTGGCGTGGCACAACCTCACACCGGAGGGCACGCCGGACCCGGTGATGGAACACGTGGCACGACCAGTTCGCAAGGGGCGCAAGGTTGCACTTACCACGTGGGTTCGCGAGCGGCCGTTCCGACCGGTGTGATGACCGTTGACCGCAGGAGTTGACGGTCATGGCGCGTCCTGAACAGTTCGCAGACTCTTCCGGGATGCCGATGCGCAGATCGAGCGTTGTGTCGTGCCTCTCGACTCGGCTCACAAACACCGACATACCGTTGTCGCGGCACGGTCTGATGCTGGTGTCATGACTGAGAACGCGAACAGAGTGGAAACAGATTGGGCTGCCGCAGATGCGGCGCTCGCGAAGTGGTTGGAGATGTGGAACACGGACAGCGAGATCGCGCGTCGGATCTGTAGTGCGGACTTCCGGATTCATTTTCTGATCTCCGATACCGATGGGTCGAACCCGGGCGACGACGTACGGGGTGCACAGAGTTTCGCTCGGTTCCTGGATCGGTATCGCGAGCAGCATCCTGGTGTGGTGTTCACCGAGGTCACGCGGGCCGTGGATGGCTCGCACGGGCGGATGCTGTGGAACGTGCAAGACGGGGAGGTGGCTGCGGGCGGGATCGATGTCTTCGACTTCACCGAGGAGGGGCTGATCCGTGAGGTGTGGTCGGTGACCGGGACGCGTGCGCACCTCGCCTGAGAGCGGGGGAGACTCACCTCCATGAGGAGAGCCGAGCGGTTGTACGCGCTGGTCGATCTGCTGCGGGGATCGCGCCGGCCGTTGTCGGCCGCGCGGCTCTCCGAGGAGTTCGAGGTCTCGAAGCGCACGATTGAGCGTGACATCCAGTCCCTGCAGCTCGCGGGGGTCCCGATCTACGCCGACCATGGGGTGTCGGGCGGTTATTCGATCCTGCGGGAACACTCCCTGCCGCCGCTGAACCTCACGGTGCCGGAGTCGCTGGCGGTGCTTGCGGGGCTTGGCCTGCTGGAGAACTCGCCATATGGCGCGGCGGCGCGTCGGGCGCGGGCCAAGGTCCTCGCGATCAGCCGCGAGGATCAGCTCGCGCCGGTCGATGAGGCGTTGGCGTCGATGTTCGTCATCGATGCCCAGCCCCCGTCCGAGGCGGCGATCCCGCTGATTCCCGAGGCGATCGCCGCGCGCCGGGTCATGCGGCTGGACTATGCCTCCGAGGACGGCGAGACCCACACCATCCGTGACGTGGAGGCGATGGGGCTGCTGCGCGGAGGTGATTCATGGATGTTCGTGGGATGGTGCCGGCTGCGTGAAGGCATCCGCGGATTTCACCTCCACCGCATCCGGCATCTGGAGATCACCGGAGAGGTATTTCCCGAGCGTGATCCCGCGCTGCTCGACACGGATCTGTCGCGGTGGCGCACCCGGCGGCTCGGGTGAGGCCTTGACATTTAGTTAGGTGCCAAACATGATTGTTTGGTGCCTAACGAAGTGGATGACGCCACCGAGCAATCCGTGGGGCGCTGGGCCAAGCGGTGCTACATGGCAGCACGTGCAGTAATGGAGGATGCGCTGCGACCGCACGGCATCGGCGCAACCCAGTGGTATGTGCTCTATCAGTTGGCGCACGAGGGACCGACTCTGCAGCGCGATCTTCAGCGGACACTCAATGTGGAGCGCGCAACGCTGAGCGTTGTGGTGACCACGTTGGCGCGCAAGGGATTTGTCGAACAGTTACCCGATCGCGTCGACCAGCGCCAGAAGCTACTTCAACTGACGTCAGCCGGGGCGCGGCTGTGGAACGAGCTGCCTGACTTGTCCCGCATCGAGGATGTGGCGTTCGACGGCATGGATGCTGCCGATCTCGCTACCGCGGCGCGCGTTCTGCGCATTGCCACCCACCGTCTCACCAGTTCCACCAAACGAGAGGACGGAACCACATGATCGTATTGCTCACCGGCGCGACCGGATTGGTGGGAACGCGACTCCTTCCCCGGCTGTTGGCCGAAGGCGTGGAGTGCCGTGCTCTGGTGCGCGGCGATAAAGCACTCCCGGACGGGGCGATGGCGGTGCAGGCCGACCTGCTCGACCCAGACGCGCTTGCTTGCGCGGTGCGAGGCGTCGACGCCATCGTCCATCTCGCGGCGACCTTTCGAACCACCGACACCGAGCTCATCTGGAAGAGCAACCTCGAGGGGTCGCGCAACCTCATCACCGCAGCCCAGGCCCACGCACCGCACGTGCGGTTCATCATGGCCAGCACCGCCTTGATCTATGACGAGGACGCCGCGCGCCCCGGACGCGAAGACGATTCGGCGGCACCGAAATTGGATTATCCGGCGAGCAAACTCGCAGCGGAGAACGAACTGCGCTGTAGCGGTCTGAATTGGGCGATCATGCGGTACGGCTTCGTCTACGGAGACCAGGACGGACACCTGGAATCCTTGCCGCAGCTCGCGGAAGGCAGGTTCCATCCGGCTCAGAGGATGAGCATGATCCATCACCGCGACATTGCGACTGCCACCATGCTCGCTCTGAGCGGCACATTCGACGGGCGGATTATCAACATCGCCGATGATGCGCCCACCTCGGTCTACGAGCTCGTTGAGCTGGTCGGAGGCAGCATGGAACCGTCCTCGAAACCTCTGACAAATCCGTGGTACATCCACATGGATGCCTCGCAGGCGCGCCGGCTGGGGTTTCAACCGGTCGTACGGACGGTTTATCAGGCCGTCCAAGAAGGTCGGATGTAACCACGCGCAATATTCCTGGAGCCGTTTCTGATGGGGCCACTTTCACTTGTCAAAGCCACAAGGGGACTCTGGCAGTACCCGCATTACCGGGATCTCCTTGGTGTCCGGACTATCGCCTACCGTGAAACGAGGAGTTGTCCGACCAACAAGAAGGTGACACGTGGCAAACAGCCAATTCGCGACGCATACAGAGCTTTTCGACCTGAGCGGTAAGCGAGGCCTGGTCACCGGTGGCACCAGGGGTATCGGGATGATGATCGCGCGCGGGCTTCTCCAGGCGGGCGCTCGCGTGGTCATCAGCTCACGCAACGCAGAAGCGTGCGCTCAGGCGCAGGAACAACTGTCCGAATACGGCGACGTCTGGGCGGTCCCCGCCGATCTGTCTCGGCACGAGGAGTGTGAGCGCCTCGCGCACCTCGTCACGGCCGATTCTGGGACTCTCGACATCCTGGTCAACAATGCGGGCGCAATGTGGGACGAGCCGTTGGAGACGTTTCCGGACGCAGCCTGGGACACCGTGATCGACCTCAACCTGAAGTCGCCGTTTTGGCTGGTGCAGGCGCTGCTGCCGGCGCTTCGCAGCGCTGGGACCGCTGACGATCCCGCGCGGATCATCAACATCGGCAGCATCGCCGCCATCCACATCCCGCAGCGGCCCAACTACTCGTACTCCAGCAGCAAGGCCGCGCTGCATCAACTCACCAGAGTGCTCGCCAAGGAGCTGGGCCCGCAGCACATCTCGGTGAATGCGGTGGCGCCTGGACCGTTCCCGTCGACGATGATGGCGGCCACCCTCGACGAGTTCGGCGAGGCGATCGCGGCATCGGCCCCGCTGCGCCGGATCGGCCGCGACGACGACATGGCGGGAGTCGCCGTGTTCCTCGCCAGCCGGGCAGGTGCATACCTGACGGGCACCATCGTCCCCGTCGACGGAGGGATCGCCACGACCGCGTGACCCCGGAGTTTCAGGGTATTGGCGGTACCTCCCTTCGGTTGCGGCGCCGGCCTACGGTGAATGGATGGACGCCACGCTAGATCTGCGCACCGAGATCCAAGAATTTCTGAGGTCGCGTCGCGCCCGCATCGCGCCTGCGATGGCGGGACTGCCCGCCTACGGTGGTAAACGCCGGGTCAAGGGTCTGCGTCGAGAGGAGGTAGCGCTACTCGCCGGGATATCGGTGGAGTACTACGTACGCATTGAGCGCGGCACACTGGCCGGCACCTCAGAGGGCGTGCTCGACGCGCTGGCCGCCGCCCTACAGCTCAACGACGCGGAGCGCGATCACCTGTTCCATCTCGCACGCGAGTCCGGGGCACCCGGCGGTCGACGGCAGCCCAAACCTGCCGCGGCGGTGCGTCCCGCGCTGCAAGAGGTGCTCGACGCCATCACCGGTGCGCCGGCGTTGATCCGCAACGGACGCCACGACGTGCTTGCCATGAATCACCTTGGTCGGGCGCTCTTTTCACCGGTGCTGGCCGACCCACGGCGGCCCGCCAACACGGCGCGGTTTGTGTACCTGCATCCCAGCGAGGCGTCGGCGTTCTTCGTCGACTACGACCAGGCGGCGCGAAACGCGGCCGCGATGTTGCGGATGGAAGTGGGCCGTAACCCCCATGACGAGGAGCTCATCGCCTTGGTGGGCGAATTGTCGACGTGCAGTGAGCTATTCCGGCAGCAATGGGCATCTCGGAACGTGCAGCTGCACGGACACGGGAGCAAGCGGGTGCACCATCCGGTGGTGGGCTTGCTCGACTTGAATTTCGCGTCCATGGATCTGCCCACCGAACCTGGCCTGCAGTTGAATGTCTACACCGCACCGACGGGAGGGCCGGCCGCTGACAATCTGGCCCTGTTGGCGGCGTGGGCCAGCCAGGAAAGTTCGGCGACCGAGCTTCATTCCGTCGGCGGATAGCCGGCTGCGGTGTCACAGCGCGTCGTACACCGCGGCGATGAGCCGGTGGGCGCGGCGATCGCCGGCCAGCCAATCGCGGCGAAGATTGGGTACGAAGGCGAAAGCGACGTTGTGTTCGAGATCGGCCAGTCCCACCGAGCCGCCAGCCCCTGGGTGACCGAAGACGGTCGATTTCGCAGGTTCGGGCACCACGAAGTTCTGCGACGGCAGCATGTAGCCGAGGCCGAATGCGCTTTCCAAGCGCAGCACCCGGTCGCGGCCACGTACGCGTTCTGTGATCGCTTCCCGTAGCAGACCCGGGGCGACCAGTGTTCCGCCGATCAGGTCGCCGTAGAACGTGGCCAGATCACGAGCGGTGGTGACCAGGCCGGCCGCGGGCCAGCCGGCTGCCAGCACTTCTGGATCATTGTAGGAGGCAACGGGATTCGATGATGCCCGGATGAACAGCGATTCTGGATCGGCGAAGGCGGCCACCATTTCGGCGACTGTGTCGTCCGGTATCGGCGGCGCGTTCTCGGCGCTCCAGACACGCTGCTCGGGCGGCGGCGAACTGACCCGGGCCGCCTCGCGCACCGCCGCACCGGAAGCGCCGATGAGGAGCCGATCGCCCAAGTGGCGGCGGGTGAACTCGCCGACTGTCATGCTGGTGTGGCGGCGCACGAATTCGCCGACCAGCCATCCGAAAGTCAAAGCGTGGTAACCATGTTCGGTCCCGGGCTGCCACAGCGGGCACTGGCGGGCCAACAGGTCGGCCATGGCCGCGGGATCCGCGGCTTGCGCCACCGAAACCGGGCGCTCCAAGACGGGTAATCCGGCGCGGTGGGCCAGCAGGTCGCTCAGTGTGGTCTCGTGTTTGTCGTGTTGTGCGAACTCCGGCCACCAGGCGCTCACCGGTTCGTCGGCACCGTGGCCGCCTTGCTGGGCGACCATGAGGGCCGCGGTCGCCGTCACACCCTTGGTGCAGGAAAAGGTCGGACAAGCCGTGTCGTGTGCCCATGGACGCCCGGTCCGTCTGTCGGCGATGCCTCCCCACAGATCCACCACCGCGCGACCGTCGACGAATACGGCCACCGCGGCGCCGAGGTCGTCGCCGTTGGCTAAACCTGCTTCAAATACGGTTTTCACTTCCGCGAACGCGGGGTCAGCGTGCCCCGCCGCTGAACTGGACATATACCGGATTAGAACACGTTCCAGTATTGGTCGGGTGTGGATTCCGGGCGACTGCGCACAGTCCGTCAGGCTCCGGCGGCGGCCAGCGCCGGTGCCGTGACGAACAATTCGGCGATGGCGATCCGTCGGGCCGCTCGGTGCAGGGTGGCCGACTCGAGCGTGCCATCGGCTGCGTGGGTGAGGTCGATGTGCAGGACGCCCGCAGGCGTTCCCAGCCGCAGCAGCGTTGGCGTCGAACCGTGAAGCGCGCGGGCGACGATCCCATCGGCGATGGTCGACGCCGCTGCGACGGCGACCGCTGAGGTCAGCCCGATGGCGGGATGCGGCGCAAGCATGGACAGCATGCGTACGGAGATGTCGTAATCGTCGGCGCCGACGGTGTCACCTGCGGTGGTGCGATAGTCGCGCGGCGCGCCGACGATGCCCACCTTGGGAATGGCGTGGCCGATGGGGTCACCCGGCTTCGACAAGCCCATTCGCAGTGAGGACTGTTGCCGCAAGGCCACCAGGAGCGGCAGGTGCTCGGCGATGACGCCGTTGTCCTCCGCGCCGGTGAGGCCGAGGCCGGCTGCGTCGAACAGTGCGGCGGGGGCGCCGGCGATTACCATCGTGCCCGCATGGGACCGACCTACGGCAGTGACGAAGTCGACGGCGTTGCCCGTCGGCAACAGCGTGCCGGTGTCGGACGAAAGCCCGGTGAAGGTCAGCCCCACGGGCACTCCCAGCGCGTTGGTGCCGGGTACGGCGGCGTTACCCTCGCTCGGGATGGCGCCGCCCGGTGTGGCGATCTCGGCGGTGAGGACGGCCCCGGTGTTCTGGTTGCGCATCCGCACCGTGGTGACGGCGTTGTCGACGGCGACGAGCCCGGATTGCAGCGCGTACAGACCGATCGCGGTGGCGCAGTTACCGCAGTTGCTGCCCCACTCCACTCTGCGGTCACCGATCGCGACCTGGGCGAAGAGATAGTCGACGTCGATGCCCGAGGCGGCGGAGCGTCGCACGATGGCGGCCTTCGAGGTGGTCGAACTGCCACCGCCGACGCCGTCGAGCTGGCGGGGATCCCCGGAGCCGAACGCCGAGATGAGCAGGGCGTCGATGCCCCCGGCCGTGGGGATCAGCGGGTCGACGTCGACGGCGTTGAACAGCCAGCACTTGCTGGTGCCGCCCCGCATCCAGGTTGCGCGAAGTGTGAGCATGTCAGGTCTGACCTTTCTGCACGGCGGACGGGGAGCTGACTCCACTGTGGCCGCGATACGGGTGAAGGACAATCGCGAGAATGATGACGGGGCTTAAGCGTTGCTTAAGCCACGCCGGCCTTCAGAGCAGCGTGGGGACGACGACCAGGATCAGCCAGCACAGGGCAGGCGCGACGGCGACGACGATGCCCGCGTTGAGCAGCAGCTGGCGGTAGAACCTCGGCCGCGCGATGCCCTGCGCGTTGGCCAGCACCAGCGCGCCGTTGGTGGAGAAGGGGGAGACGTCGACAACGGTGGCCGAGATCGCCAGTGCGGCAACGACTCCCACGATGGGCAGCGCGCCGGTGTGCAGCAGCGGCAGTGCCATCGGGATGATCGCTGTCAGCAGTGCGGTGGAGGAGGCGAACGCCGAGGTGACACCGATGACGTAGCAGAGCACCACCGCGACCAGGAGCGGCGCGCCGACGGTGATCGCCATTTCGGCGAGGTGGTCGATGGTGCCGATTTCGTCGAGTACGGAGATGTAGGTGACCATGCCGGCCACCAGAAGCACCGTCGACCAGCTGATGCCGGCGATGGCTTCGTTCTGCTTGGACAGGTCGGTGAACGCCAGGATCGCACCCGCGGCGATCGCGATGAAGCTGATCGGCAAGTGGAACACCAGAACAAGGACCAGGACGATGCCGATGAGGGCCAGGGTGAGCTTCTGCACGCGGGTCACCGCTGTGGGCGCGGCATCGACGAGCACGGCGGTTTGGACGGGGCGGGTGAGCAGTCCGGTGCCGCCGGCTCCGGTACCGACGGGGCCACGATGGGTGGGCGCGGAACCCGCGGTGCCGACGGGCTCATCGACGACAGCCGAACCGGTGGCGCTGAACTCCAGGTTGCGGGTGCGGGCCAGGGTGGCGTAACCGACGACGGTGAGCACCGACAGCAGCAGGTTGATGCCGTAGCTGGCGAAGAACAGGGTCCAGGGGTTGATGTTCAGGCCGCTGGATTCGACGATGTCGCAGACCAGCACGCCGGACACCGAGATGGGGGAGAAGGCACCGGCGTGGGCGCCGTTGATCGTCATGATGCCCATGACCAGCGGACTCATCTTGGTCCGTGCGGCGAACGACATGGCGGCCGGGGAGATGAGGGCCACCGCGGCCGGGCTGAAGGTGCCCAGTGCAGTCAGCACCGAGGCGCAGAAGAAGAACACCCACGGCACCACCGTGACGCGGCCGCCGACCGCGCGGATGCACGCGTTGACCAGCAGGTCGATCGTGCCGTTCTTCTTGGCCATGCCGAAGAAGTAGGTGACACCGATGATCGTCAGCACGATCGAGCTGGGGAACGCGGCAAGGATTTCCTTGTCGTCGTATCCGAGCATGAAGGCGCCGACCCCGAACGCGCCGATAAACCCGAGGATCCCGATGTTGATCGGGAAGAAGGTGGCGATGACGAACATCGCCACCAGCGCGATCAGGGGCAGTACTTCGACAGAGGTCATGGTGTGCTCTCAGTTCCCGAGAAGTGGCGCATCCAGGCGAGCTGCCGTGTCCCCGGGGCGGGAACGGCGTCGTGCTCGGTGTCACACGCTCCATTGAATGATTACCTAGATCACAGTAGGAACGACCGGAGTTAACGACAATGTCGAGTTGACACAGTGCATTTAACTTTTGCTTAAGTCTGTTAGGACGGCCGAGATGGACACGAACCGGATGTTCACCCTGCGGGAGGTTGCCAACCACGGGTCCATCACCGCCGCGGCCGAAGCGCTGGGTTACACGACGTCGGCGATATCGCAGCAGATCGCGAAGCTGGAGAAGGAAGCCGCCCAGCCGCTACTCGAGCGTCATGCCCGGGGAGTGGTACTGACCGAGGCCGGACGCGCCGTCGTACGCCACACCGAGCGCATCCTGGTCGAGTTGCAGGCCGCCGACGCCGAACTCGCCGAGATACGGGGACTTCGCGCCGGTGTGCTGGCCATCGGCACCTTCCCGACCGCCGGCTCGTCGCTTCTGCCCCTGGTCGTCAAGGAGTTCAAGACGCGGCATCCCGGAGTGGCCCTGACGGTGCTCAGTGGCCGGTTCTCCCGGTTGGTCGACGCGTTGCGTCGC
The DNA here is from genome assembly GCF_054404835.1 of Mycobacterium sp. BMJ-28. Classification (NCBI taxonomy): domain Bacteria; kingdom Bacillati; phylum Actinomycetota; class Actinomycetes; order Mycobacteriales; family Mycobacteriaceae; genus Mycobacterium; species Mycobacterium sp. BMJ-28. The sequence goes on from NZ_CM136783.1 coordinate 3,066,982, forward strand.
CGCGAAACCGAGTTGTCCCTGCTGTGGGACTACGAGTGGAACAGGATCGACGATCCGACCTTGACGTACCACCACCTGATGGACGACCCGACGATGTTGCTGGTGTCAGAGCATCACCGCCTCGCCGACCGGGACGCGATCAGCATCGGCGAATTGCGGGATGAGGCATGGGTGGTGCGCGCCGACGATCATCCGGTGGCTCAGACACTTGAAAAGCTCTGCCAGCAAGGCGGATTCACTCCGCGCACGAGCGTGTTCGCCCACGACTACGGCGAGGTGCAGGCCATGGTGGCCGTCGAGCTCGGTGTCGCGATCGCACCACGGCTGGCCGTGCTGAACCCGCGACCCGACGTGCGCTCGATCAAGCTGGCGACGCGCCCGCCGCAGCGACGCATCCTGATCGCCCATCTCGCCGAGCGGCGGCTCAGTCCCGCGGCTCACGAGGCGATCGCTGTGAGTGCATCGGCGGCTCGCCGACTAGAAGAGGGTTTCGACGATTCTTGATGGATCGGACGGAGTTGTGGCCGGTGCCGAACGTGGACGCCGGCCAACTATCCGGTGTTCACGCCGCCGCGTTATGACGTTTCACGCGACACTGCTGACGATCGCGATAACCACCCCGCCCAGGGTCAGCACCCCGACCATCACCGCCGCGGCGATCGCCCGGCCCCGGCGATGCCGGCGTGCGTCGTAGATCGCCACCGCGATGCCGACGAGGATCAACGCTGCATAGGCCGCCAGCCCCACTGTCAGCGTCGCTGTTGACGCGGCGCTGGCAAGGGTCACGTTCTGCACGCCGTGAGCCTACGGCGCGAAACGGAAGCGGCTTCGTGCCGCCTGCCGCATGGAAGGTGTTGCGGCGACACCCACTGGTAGTCCGCCATATTCGGTTCCGTCGTCTCAGCTTCCTGACCCGAGGTGCGGAATTCGCCAGAAGCGGCAGGGGAGCGGCTCTGCGTGCGTGCGGCCTCCGGCCACTGCAAGTCTGGGTGCCCAGACGTGCGAGCCGAGGCCTTCGCGGCCTATGCGCAACCCGCTACTGCAGGGTCGCGTAGATTCTCTGAGAACAATCCGAGCACCCAACGCAGCATGCAACGAAGGTCATCATGTCCGAGGATCAGAACACAGACGTTCCACCGAATCACCTCTCCATCGATCCACACAGCCCGTTCTATAGCGAAGAGGTGTTTCAACGCGACGTGGGTATTCGCTTCAATGGTGTCGAGAAAACCAATGTTCACGAATACAACGTGGCCGAGGGCTGGGTGCGTGTTGAAGTCCCTACCGCGAAGGATCGCCGCGGAAACCCTATGGTCGTCAAGCTCAGTGGCACGGTCGAACCTTATTTCCGCTGAGCAAAATAGCGGTCGCCGCTGAACTTCTGGCGCGGCCGTCAACCGGGCGCTGGCGGCGATCTCTCGTCCGGGCAAGGAATGCCGGGGCAAGGAATATCGTGCGATGGAAATGATCAAGTACGGGACATTCTGTGCGGCCGTCACCGCGTTGGCAACTGCGTGCGGAGGGGGCGTCTCGCACGACGCCGCGCCTCCTGGCCAACCGGTCGCGCCCGTTGCCCCGAGTGAATCCGCATCGAGGTGCTCGTCGGCGACGGCAGATGTTCTGAAGTCGGCCGCGCAACGCGATGACTGGGACGTCTACAAGGTGCTGTGCTCCGGCGATTGGGCGAAGGTCCTGATTCACACGAGGGCCACCAACGCGAATCCGCCCAGCATCGCGCTGTTCCACTACGACGAGGGCGGTTGGCGCGTAGTGCAATACGGCAGCGGGTTCGATTGCACCAACGAGGGCGTACCACCGTCGATCGCCGCCGAACTCGAATGCTAGTCCTGAGGCTTCGGCGGAGTTTTTCGATTGGGTGGAGCCAGCGTGTACACCACCTTCCAGCGGGACAAATTCAAGTGTGCCTTCGGCCCTATGACGCTGCGCTCCTTGATCGACGGAGAAGAACGGCACTCCGGTTTGGGCTGCCACGAGTAGTTTCTGTTGACTAGAACCCACCCCGTCGCGACTGGCCGGGTCTTCAACCGCCGTCATCAATTGCGCGTCCGTTTTCGACCCTGGGCCTGAAAGGGCCGACTCTTATCGGGTTCTTTGCGCGCCGACATCGGCGACGATCTCGGCCACGTGTAAGACCCGAGTGGCTGGCGCAGGAAGTACGACCTGAAATTGGAGTAGTCGACTACTGCATGCGTGCAATCGCCAACGCGTCACGATGCCAACGAGCCCTCATTCCAGCACTGGTCGAGGGTGTACAGATCCGCAGCAGATAGGAGCGAGAAGACATGGCACAGAAGCTGTACGCATCGTGGGTCCATGGCAATGCGGCGTTTGCGGAAGACCCCGCAGTCACCGTCCTGCGCCAAGGCTTCGGCGCGACATTCAACATTCCCGTCCCAGATGAGCTCGGTGTAGTGGAGTTCCACTGGATCCACATCCCGATACCAACACCGGTGATCATGGGGGACAGCGGCAGGCTAAAGTTAGTCAAGGTGCTCTATCAGGTGAATGTGGCCGACGATCTCACCCTGACCGGGATACATGTCTTTGACGGCAAAACGTTGGTCAGGCATGAAGATTCAATGGATGTATCGGGCGATCACACTGACAGACCTCTAGAGTTCACCGGCTGGAATCGCGACCTCACACATGTAATGGGGTTCGGGCTGGGTGTGACGCTCAAGGTCCGCACACCGGTGCGCAGTACGGTGGCTGGCCAAAACGCACCTCGGCACTTTTTCATCGCGGGCGCCGGAGCTGACTTCGTAACTCAGTAGGTCTGCAAGGAGAAGGTTTCCGGCGCCATCTGAGCACGAAATCAGGTGTCAAGCGTCGGAGTCACATCCCATCTCGCGGCGAGCATGCGCGGCGGCGTCGCCGCACCTCGGCAAGGGGACTGACGATGATTCATCAGATGCAACGCGCTCTGGGTTACTTGACATAATGTGGCTTATCGGTACAAAAACTCAGCTGGTCACCGCGTAAAGCGCACTGATGGCCAGTTTGTCCGATCCGGAACATGGTGAGAGTGATCCGCGAAAACGCGAGAGCTGTCTGGATTCGCTCCGATTTCCGGAACTATCGGACACTGTCATTGTCCCAGCCCGGCCGGGGTCCTGAACGCGCGTTGCCGTCGGCGCGGTTGCATTAGCCGCCGAATCCACGTTTACCTGAGAGTGCCGGACGCGCGCCGACCGCGCGTCCGTAGGCGTCCGGAACTATCTGACAGTGCCGGACTCGCGTCAGCGTTGCCGTGGCGAGAATGCGCCTCGATGCGGTGGCCGGCCATCAATGGGACAATCACATCATGGTGTTCTCCAGGCCGAGGGATCAGCGATGGTTCTGGACCGCGCGGTGGCAGCAACGTGAGCGTGAAGTCGACGCCCACGTCGCCGTCGGTGTTGTCTACGTGCACGTCGACGGCGACGCCCTTCTCGGGCACCTAGACAGTCTCGACGTCGACACCCCCTTGCCTCATGGCATTACGTCACTGTGACGTAATACCATGAGGCAAGGGGGTGACTCCTCAAGGGGTCTCGCGGGGTCAAGAGTGCGAATCGCCCTCCCACGCGGCGATTTCCGTGCGTGGAAGCGGATCATCGAACGTGTCGGCAATGGCGATGCTCGGTAGGTGTCCGAACCTACGCGAAGACTTCGGTGCCGACTCCACGTCGGGTGGCGTCGGCTCGTCCCACGCCTTGGCCATCAATGCGGCATCGCGCAGGTCCCGACAGTTTTCAGCCGCCCTGCGCAGATCTTCCACCGTCATGTGTTGCGGCGTATCCGCGGGCGTGTCGCCGCCGCCCGTCGACGACGCCTGCTGCTCACTCATGGGTTCAGCCTCGCCTCTCGTGCTCGGATCCCGAATGCGGTCGCTGGTCACGAGCGTAAGACGTCATGCGGTCGATTCGTCACTGTGACGCTTCCCCCCTTCTGTGACACGCGAGAAGCGCTGCCTAACAACGAAATCCTAGTATTATATGGATAAGATTGATTATCCATCTTTTGTGTGCGACTGTCGAGGTGTGTCCAAACGCTCCGGCCCCGCTCCGTCCCTGGCTTGCAAGGACCTGCGCTCCGAAACGGCGGAGCGTGCTCCGTTCCCCGAGTGGTTCAATCAGTTCCTCGACGACCGCCAGACGCGGAAGCCTTCGGCGCACACCATGAAGGCCTACCGTCAGGACTTCATTGCAATCGCGACGCTTGTCACCGGCGGTGACCCTGCCCGCGCCGCAGTAGCTGACATAACGAAGGGGTCGATGCGCACCGCCTTTGCCGCCTATGCTCGGGATCACGAAGCCGCGTCGATTCGCCGCTGTTGGTCCACCTGGAATGTGTTGTGCACCTTCCTCTATACCGGCGAGCAGCTGGCGGCCAACCCGATGCAACTCGTCGGCCGGCCCAAGCTCGCCAAACCACTTCCCAAGGCTCTCCCCCGCGCCGCGGTGGAAGCTTTGTTGGAGAGCCTTTCGCAAGACCTGGGTTCAAGACGCCAAACTGACTGGGCCGAGCGAGATCTCGCACTCATTCTCACCGCGCTACTGGCAGGCCTTCGCGCCGACGAGCTCCGCCAGGCCGATATTGGCGATGTCCGCACTACCGACGACGGCGCCGCGGTCATCCACGTCAAAGGTAAAGGCGGTAAGGATCGGAGCGTGCCGATCGAGGCTGAACTATTGTCGGTGATCGAGGCTTATCTCGACAGCCGCGCAATCCGGTTTCCTGGCTCCCATAAGCGCGAGGTCGCTGGCGCGGCCTTATCGCGATGGCCCGCGCGATTTCCCCTTTTTGTCGGTCGGGATGGCGAACGCATCACCCGCGGCACATTGCAATCAAGAATCAAGCGGGCTTTCAAGCACGCCGGACCGGACGCCCAACCGGTTCCCGGTGCACTGGTGCACGGGCTTCGCCATACCTACGCAACCGAGCTTGCTGGGTCAGATGTCAGCGTCTACACCTTGATGAAGCTGCTCGGGCACGAATCCATGACGACCTCGCAGAGATACGTGACTGCTGCAGGCACCGAGACTCGCGCCGCCGCGGCGCGAAATCCACTGTACGGGTTAGTCCCCCACACTGGCTTCGCTCAAGACGATCTCTGATCTGTGTCCAGTCGCTGGACCAATCAGCACAGCTTGGCCCCGCATCCCGTTGCACGCTCATTGCCCAGCTCGGCACATCGTCGCGAGCCCTGCACCGGAGCATTCATGCGCGCCGCGGCAAGGCTTCTCGAGGGACGCCGCGCAACGACACGCCCGGCGTCGCGATGCTGAGCATCCTGGCCGTCGAGCCGGTCTCGCCGCGCCGTGGTTTGGGACTCTGGCCAGGGACGGCGAGGTATTCTCCTTCCAGGGCGGGACGATCGCCGACACTCTCCATGTCGTCCGCCTGGCCGAGGCCGGCAAGATCCGCAATGACGGCGAGCACTAACCGCTTTCCGCGGTCGAAGACGCCTGTGCCGCGCTTCGCGACGGGAAGCTGAGCGGGCGAGCGATCATCGTGCCGTAGCCGCCCGCCGGTTCCTCGATCAGTGCGGACATGGGGCGCCGGACCAATGCCGGAGACGCTGGCTGGCTTTCATTCGCACGTAGGTCCGCGACACGGAGTCATCAGCAACCAGAACTGTTGCTAGACAGGACTTTCAGCCTGCGATGGTCGCAACCTTGGCCACCTGCCCTCGACGACTGTGGCGGGCCAACGCTACTCCTTGCAGTGTCGAACACCCCGGCCGTCGATCAGCGTGCGCCGGGGTGCTCCCGCACTTTTGCTTGACAGGGACCACATTGGGTGATTGGGTGACCCAATGGAGCCTTTGAGGCGGTCGGCGTGGGCACGGTCGACGTAGCACCTGCCCCTAGCGCCGGGGGGCAGGTGCCATCGGGCACGGTCGACGTGGCAATCATTGGCGGCGGATCCATCGGGAGCGCCACCGCTTGGCACCTGCTCGAGTCGGCTCCCGAAATGTCCGTTGTCGTCATCGAGCCGGACCCCAGCTATCACCTCGCGGCCACGTCCGTCGCCAGTGGAGGTGTGCGGCAGCTGTTCAGTCGCCCCGAGAACGTGCGTCTGTCGCAATACACCCATGAGGTGATCGAGGCCTGGGACGGCTGGCCCGCCGGGCGCGACGTGGCAGGAGCCGACGTTGCACCCGCGACAGGATGGCGGCCGAACGGATATCTATTCATCGCCGCACACACCAGCGCCAGCTCCCGGCAACTCGAGACTGACTACGCTCAGCAGCGGGCCTTGGGTGTGGACGCGATGTGGTTGGAGCCCAACCAGATCCATGACCGGTACCCGCACCTACGGGTTGACGACCTCGGCCCGGGAATTCTGTCCCCACGCGATGGCTGGCTGGATCCGCACGCCTTTCTGCATGGCATGCGGGCACGCGCACGACACCTCGGCGCATCCTTCGTCACCGACAAAGTGGTCGGCTTCGAGGTGCGCGGCCAGCATGTTGAAGCGCTACAGCTGGAATCAGGTGAGCGGCTACGGGCGACAGCCGTGGTCAATACCGCTGGTGTGTGGGGCCCTGCGTTGTCCGGCCAACTCGGCCTGCAACTGCCGGTGGAACCGATGCGCCGTTTCGACCACTACGTCGAGACCCCAGCAGACTTCACCGGATATCCCTTCATCAAGGATCCGTCCGGGCTCGCAGTCCGCCCTGAAGGAGCCGGGCTGACCGCGGCACTCGTGGACTTCTCCCACCCAGGCGGACACGACCTGTCCATTGACCCCACGTACTTCGAGTCGGTGGTATGGCCGGCCCTCGTGCAGCGCTTCCCGGTGCTCGACGCATTGAAACCGGTGTCCACCTGGGCCGGGCTCTACGACCAGAACCGGTTCGACGGCAACATGATCATCGATCGTTGGACCGGACACCTGGACAACTTCTACTTCGCCACCGGCTTCTCCGGACATGGCCTGATGCACGCGCCCGGTGTGGGGCGGGCCTTGACTGAACTGATCGTCCACGGCAAATACCGCAGCATCGATCTGTCCCGCTTCGGGCTCGACCGGATCCTCACCGGCACCCCCTACGCCGAACTCGCCATCCGCTAAACCAAGCCAACTCGTCGAGGAGACAGTCATGCCCGACCTGCAGAGGCCCAACCTGCATGATCTCGTCGTGTCGCGGCTCCTACAGATCATCGCCACGTCCGGGATCGAACCGGGCCAGGCGCTGCCCCGTGAGCGTGTGCTCGCCGAGCAACTGGGGGTAAGTCGCAGCGTGCTGCGACAGGGCTTCGCCGTGTTGGAGGACCGCGGCCTGATAACCACGCGGCGCGGGTCGGGCCGATTTCTACGGCAGACGGCCCTCACCAACGGCACACCCTCGCCGAGTGCCTTGGAGGTCGCGTCTATAATCGACGTCCTCGAAGCGCGCCGCATCGTCGAGGAACAAGTGGCCGTGCTCGCCTGCGAACGGCGAACGGCCGAGGAAGCCCGCGACCTGGCCCGCTTGGCAGAAACCCTGAACACGTGGGATGACAACCTCGCCTTCCATGTCGCGGTAGCCGCCGCCAGTCACAACTTCATGCTCGAGCGCCTGGTTCGTCAGCAAGCCGAACTGTCCGGCCAACTCGGCCAACGCAACCGGTACGACGACCCCGCCGAGCTGGAACACATGCGCGACGAGCACCGCGCCATAGCCGAAGCGGTGGTGGCCCGGGACGCCGACACCGCAATGCGACGAGTCCGCACACATCTCTCCCGAACCGCCCACGTGGTCGTTGACGACAAGGACAAAGCCGCAGCCGACGAGATCCTCCACAGCTAACACTCATCGAAAAGGAATCGACCATGCCCAATATTCGGGTGCGCATCGCCGCTGCCATCACACTCGCGCTCGCGTTGCCCCTAGCCGCCACGGCCTGCGGTGGCGGCGGCCAGGAGAGCGGCAAAGTGGTGATCGGGACGAAGTTCGACGAACCCGGTATCGCTTTGAAGAACCCGGACGGAACGATGAGCGGCTTTGACATCGACGTCGCCACCTATGTGGCCAAACAGCTCGGATACGCCCCCGAGGACATCGAATGGAAGGAAGCGCCCACGCCGCAGCGCGAGACCCTGATCCAGAACGACCAGGTCGACTTCATCGTCGCCACCTACTCGATCACCGACGCCCGCAAGCAGAAGGTTGACTTCGCAGGACCGTACTTCGTCGCCGGGCAGAGCCTGCTAGTGCTCGCGGACAACACCGACATCACCGGTCCGGAGTCGCTGCAGGACAACAAGAAACTGTGCTCGGTGGCCGGCTCTACACCCGCGCAGAACATCAAGGACAAGTACCACGGCGTACAGCTGCAGCAGTACGACACCTACTCGGCATGCATCGAAGCGCTCAAGAACGGCGCCATCGACGCCATCACCACCGACGACGTGATCCTGGCAGGCTTCGCGGCACAGACTCCCGGCACGTTCAAGATCGTCGGCGAGCCCTTCTCGCAGGAGAAGCACGGGATCGGCGTGAAGAAGGGCGACAGCGAGCTACGCAACAAGATCAACGACGCGATCGAGAAGATGGAGAAGGACGGCGCCTGGAAGACTGCGTTCGACAAGAACCTCGGCCCATCGGGATACCCCGCTCCCCAACCCCCACAGATCGACCGCTACTGAGCCGTCCGCCTTGTCAGTAGTAAGGGGTTAGCGCTGTTTGGTGGTGACTTGTGCGGTCGGTGAGTGGATGCGGTGGCAGTGTTGTCGTTTAGTGGGGTGGTCCGCCGGGGTTCTGGTTGGGTATGTCGGTGATGGGCAGGTTGGGTGCTGGTTTGGGTGAGGGGGTCGGGGGTAGGACCGGGATTTCGTCGAGTGCGATGTCGTGCAGCACATTTGCGGCCGGCCCGTTGACCCGTGTGCCGTAGCTGCTGCCTGGTGTTCGGGTACCGAGTAGGTGGCTGACGGTCACCATGTGGTAGCCGTTGGCGATCAGTACGGGCAGGAATTGGTAGACGAGGTCGACGGTGCTGGAGTAGGTATCGTGCAGCAGCACGACCGAGCCGGGTTTGATTTGAGTCATCATCATCCAGCGGGTGGCACCGGTGTCGGCGTCGTTGATCCAGTCGAATGGGATGACATCCCAGTTGATGTCGGCCAGGCCTTGTCGTTTGGCTTCGGCCAGCACCGCATCGTTGATCAGGCCGCCTGCGGTGCGTAACAGTGCCGGCGCCTCACCGGTCGCGGCGGCGATGGCGTCGGTGCCCTTGGATAGTTGAGCAGCGATGGCCTCGGTCGGGACGGTGGACATGTTGGCGTGTTCCCAAGTGTGATTGCCGATCTCCATCCCAGCCGCGGCGATTCGGCGGGCAGCTGCGGGGTCGGCGGCCACTTTGTTGCCGACCAGGAAGAAGGTTGCTTTGGCGCCGCGGTCAGTCAGGACGCCTAGGAGTCGGTCGGTAAATGGTGTGGGTCCGTCGTCGAATGTCAGGGCCACGCATTTGTTTACGTGGCAGTCGATGTGGTCGGCGTCTTGTGCCCGGCGGTACTGGAGTGCCCACACCATCAGCGCCCCGACACTGATGAGGACGATCAGTACCGCTGCTGCCGACCAGATGTTGCGTCGGGTCAACGGTCGTCGTGGGCTCATGTTTTGGCGTAGTTCAGGGTGGTCATCATGCCGGCTTCTTGGTGATAGGCGTTGTGGCAGTGCAGCATCCACTCGCCAGGATTGTCCGCGACGAGCGCGACGGTCAGCCTCTGCTTGGGTAGCACAATGACCGTATCTTTGCGCGGGCCGCGGCTGCCGTCGGCGGGCCCAACCTGGAAGGTATGGCCGTGCAGGTGCATCGGATGCCACATGGTGGTCGAGTTGGTGAAGGTGAGGGTGGCCCGCTGCCCCTGGTGGACGGTCAGGGCCTCTCGGTCCGTGAATGAGCGCCCATTGATGCCCCAGTCATATTTCATCATCGATCCGGTGAGCTCCGCGGTCAGTGCCACATCGGGCTTCGAGGCAGTATCGAGGCCGACGGCGGCAGCAGCGGTGAAATCGGCCACGGTCCCGACGTGATGGTTCATCTCCGCCGGGCGGAACGCCGGGTCCGGGGCGGTTCCGGCGCCGGTCGACAGCAGGGCGCGGGCCAGGCCGTTCTTGCCCTCGGGGATGGCGACCAGCGGGAACACGCCGTCACCTGCTTTGACGAGGACGTCGTAGCGCTCGCCCATGCCGAGCAGCAGCGCATCGACGTCCATCGGGTCGACGGCGAAACCGTCGGTGTGGGTGACGGTCATGCGGTGTCCGGCCAGCGCGAACCGGAATGCGGTGTCGGCGCCGGCGTTGATAATCCGCAGCCGGATGCGCTGACCGGGTTTGGCGTTGAAAACTGTTGGTGCGGCCGGTATACGGCCGTTGATCAGGTAGTACGGGTAGGTGACGTCGCCGGCATCGCCGCCTAGCAGCGCACTGGTGGTCATTGGCATGTCGGGCGTCGCGCCGCCGCCCATGCCGGGCATATCACCCATGTTCCCCTGGTCATGTCCACCCGTGCCCGGCATGCCGGGCATGTCGTGGCCGCCCGATCCGGACATGGCACGCAGCTTGTCGTAGATCTGCTGCGGAGACTTGCTGACACCGTCGGTCCAGTCATCAAGAACGACAATCCATTCGGCGTCGTAGGCGCCCCGGTCGGCCGGGTCGTCGATGATCACCGGTAGGTACAGGCCGTAGTCGGCGTCCAGGCCGGTGTGCGGGTGGGCCCAGTAGGTGCCCGGGTGCGAGGCGGTGAACCGGTAGGTGAAGTCAGTGCCCGGTGTGATGTTGGGGGTCGCCGGGGCGGCGCCGTCCATGTCGTTGCGCAGGGCGATGCCGTGCCAGTGCAAGGAGGTGTCGTGGTCGAGCCGGTTGGACAAGGTGACCGCGAGTTCGTCGCCCACTGACGCGCGGATCACCGGGCCGGGCAGCTGATCGCCGTAGGCAAATGTCCGGGCCGTGATGCCGCCCAGGTCCAGGGTGGCCGGCTGCGGCGTCAAGGTGGCGGTGACGGTGCGGCCCGAGTGCGTGCGGGCGGCCTCGGCTGCGGCGATCGCGGTGCGGTCAGCCGTCGGCGCGGTCGTCGACGCGGCCGGGGTGGAGCGGCTGCACGCGGCGGTGGCCGCCCCGGCGACAGCGACCGCGCTGAGAAAGGCGCGCCGGGTGAGCGGGGTTGCTACTGGTGGGGTGGGCATCAAACGATCCTTCGTGACTGGGTCCCGACGCGTGCGGGGAAGCGGACGACCGGGGGTATCGCCTTCATGGTGTCGATCCTGGATCGGGGTCGGTGCCGTGATGGCGATGCGCATCGTGCGCATCGTGCCCGTGGTGGCCGTCACCGGCGGTGTCTGCGTGATGGCCCTGCTGCTGGCCTGCGCTGTCGCCGTGCTGGTGGGTCCTGTGACCGCTGTGGTCGGTGCCGGGGGTGCCGCCCATCATCGCGAGCATCCCCACCCCGCCGGTGCGGATGAACCGCCATACCAGCACCGCGGCGAGCGCGAGAAACGCCAGGTTGAGCCAGGTGGTGTAGTTCCACGAGATGCCTTCGTCGGGCATGTGTGCCATCTGCCGGTCGGGTATCAAACCGGTAGCGGCGAAAAGGATTTCGACGACATACCCGGCCAGGACCATCGCCAGGTAGAACGCGACGGTGATCATGATCGTCATCCGGATGCCGTAGTACTTCCGGTAGATGTTCAGGATCGGCAGGATCAGCAGATCAGCGAAGATGAACGCGATCACCCCGCCGAAGCTGATCCCGCCGCTCCACAGCACGACCGCGAGCGGGACGTTGCCGATCGAGCACACGAAGCTGACCACTGCCACGATCGGCCCGATGATCGGTCCCCACACTGCCGACAGCAGCGGATGCCCGTCGGCGAACAGGCCCTGCCAGAACGAGGCGGGCACCCACGCGCCGATCGCCCCGGCGATCAGCAGACCGGCCACCAGATCACGCCAGATCGCGGCCCACTCCATCACGAACACGTGCGCCACCGCGGTCAGGCCCCGCGCCGAGATGAGCCGGGACCAGAAGCTGCCCGGGCCGCTGATCGACATGTCCATGGCCGCGTGGCCTTCCATCGACCCTGTCAGCCCCTTGTCGGCCTGTCGTTCGGCATCCTGTAACAGATTGCGGCGCAGCATGATCCGGAACAGCAACGCGACCCCGACGATGATCACCGGCCCGCCGATAAACTCGGCCAGGGTGAACTGCCAGCCCATCAGCAGCGCCAGGATCACACCCAGTTCGATCACCAGATTGGTGGAGGCGATCTCGAACGCCATCGCCGCGGTGAACGTCGCACCTTTGCGGAACAGGATGCGCGCCAGTGCCACCGCCGCATACGAGCACGACGAGGACGCCACACCCAGGCCCGCGGCAATGGCCAAGGTGCGGGGCGAGTCGTGCCCGAGCAGGCCGACGATCGCGTCCCGGCGCACCACGGCCTGCACCACGCCGACAACGCGAACCCCAGGATCAGTGCCCAGAGGATTTCCCAGGTCATCGAACCGGCTAACGACAACGCATGCACGAGTCCAGACATCACAGCCCCCTGTCGCCGGTGGACGGCACCACCGCCACATTGATACCCCCATGGGGTATATCGGTCAAGGGTGGATGCACCGAAGGTGCGATCCCGGCGGGCACCTGCCTGCGACGCGGCGTGGTCACCGGATCAGACCCTGGTCATACCGACCAGGATGAACCCGGCCAGGACCAGCAGGGTGGCCATCGGGTAGCCGATCAGCAGGTCCTGGTAGCCCACGATCTGCAGTCGGCCCAGGTGCGTCACGCCATGTACCACGGCCATCACCGTCCCGGCCGCAACGAACAGCCAGCCGGCGAATCGGCGGCGTCGTTCCCGGCGGTAGGCGGGCGTGAACACCGACGCTCCAGCACTGCGGGGCCCACCGCTTCCGGGGGAAATTCGACGACCAGGGCTCATCGGACACCTTCCTCACCACAACGCCGTCACCGGCCACAACACTACGTACCGCATAGTACTATCAGACTTAGTAGACAGTGCAGGCGTTGATGGTCGCCGCCGGATCGGCCGCGACCATGACCATGACCATGACCATGACCATGACCAGAGTTGCTGAACCACGGGGCTTTTCAATACCCGCTCCCACCGGTGAACAATGTTCGTGCCGACACGTCGAGGGTGTCGGGGGTCGTCGCCACCGGCGGGAAGGGGTGTCGTGGCTGACATCGATTCGCCGCGCACGGGCATTCGAGAGTCCCGGCTGCGGGCGGCGCGATTCGGGCTCGCTTGGGCATGTCTCGCCGGCACGGCGCTGATCGGCATCTACACCCTGGTGTCCGCCAAACCTGCCTGGGCAGGTTTCTACACCTGCACCCGGGTGGTCGACCGCACGCTGCTGCTGCTGGGCTGGACGACGACAGCAGTGGCGGCCGGAGCCCTTGTCGCGGCGATACCGGCGCACCTCATGTGGGTCCGTCTGCCCGCTGGTGCCGGTACACCGTGCGCGCGCTGTTCATCGCCGGGGCGGTCGCGCTGGTGCTCGCCTATCAGATCACCCACTTCCCGTCGTTGCGCGCCGACATGACCACATGGGTCGCCGCGACCCCATCGACGTGGACCGCCAGTGGGGCCCTGTGGCTGACCGCGCTGGGTTCGCTGCTGTGCGGGTTGAACTTGGGTGCGCCGATGCGGCCACCCTGATCAGCGGTGATCGGGGCCGCGCTCACCGCCATCGCGATCGCGCTAGCGGTAATCGGGGCCGCGACACAAGGTTTCGGCCTGGCCTCGTCGGCGGAGCGCCCCTCAGCCGCCCAGGCAGCGCCGGACCGCTGCACCGCCGAGGTACTGAGCCGCCTAGCCGCACCGTCGACGGCGAGGCTGTCGAACGCCACGGTGGCGCGCACTGATCTCGACCCCGACAGCAAGGATTTGTTCTCCCTGCTCGATGACCCCCTGCGCGGGGTCGACCACTCCCGGATCACCGTCCTGAACATCTCCGGTGCCGTGGACGCCCCGAACACCTTCGGGGCCACGATTCACGGCCCGTTCAGCTGCCGGGCGTACTTCGTCGACGGCACCTTGGCGCACACGCTGGTCCTGCTGGACCACGATCACTAGCCCCTGACGCGGGCGTATTTCTGGGGGCGCGGCCGACGAACCGTTACCGAGCCGAGACGGTGATGAGTGTTCACAGTGTGGCTGCCGTGGCGTATGTTCCGTGATCATGCAGATATCTACTAAGACACTTAGTAGTCATGTCCTCGCCTGGCCGCGGTGTTCACGCGCGGCACGACGGTCGTCGGGCGCGGCGGCGGCTCGGGCCATGGCTCGGCGCGTTCTGCGGGCCGTTGTTGCCATCACGGCAGGCGCCGTGGTGTTTTCGTCGGCGCCGATGAGCGCCGCCGAGCCCGGGCCAGCGATCCCTGTGCCGGGGGCAGCCGAGGGCGGGCAGTGGGATCCGGGCCTGCCTCAGGTGGCCAGCGCCAATGTGCCGGGCGACCCCATCGCGGTGACCAATTCAGTGCTCAAGATTTCGTACACCTCGGCGCAGGTCACTGCGAACCTCGGCCGCAATTTCCTGGCCTCGCTCGGGCTGGTTCCCCGAGCTCAGGCTGCCAGTGATCCCGGGTTCACCAATGACCGCGTCCCCCGCGTCTATGGTGCCCGGGCCACCGAATACGCGGTGCGGCGGGCAATGTCGCAGATCGGTGTGCCGTACTCGTGGGGCGGGGGCACCGCGGCCGGGCCGTCCCGCGGCATCGATGACGGCGCCAACACGGTCGGCTTCGACTGCTCGGGGTTGATGCTGTACGCCTTCGCCGGCGTCGGCATCAAACTGCCGCACTATTCGGGCAATCAGTACAACGCGGGCCGCAAGGTCCCTCTCTCACAGGCCCGGCGCGGCGACCTGATCTTCTATGGGCCCAACGCCAGTCAGCACGAGACGATGTACCTGGGCAACGGTCAGATGCTGGAGGCCTATTCCAGCGGCTACCCGATCCGCATCGCCCCGGTGCGCACGGCGGGCATGATGCCGTACGTCACCCGCTTGATCGAGTACTGAGCCGCCCAGCATCGCTGCCCCGCGGCGGCGGTCACGGCTATTCCGGTAATGCGCTGCCCGCCAGCCACTTCGGCCACGGCACACTCCAGTCGCCGTTCTGCGACAGCGCCAGCGGCTGGCCGCCGGTATTGCGGACCTCGACGACATCACCGGGCTGGGAGAAACCGTAGAACCATTGGGCGTTGTCGCTGTTGAGGTTCAGGCAGCCGTGCGAGACGTCGGTGTTGCCTTGCGCCCATACGGTGGCATCGAGCTGGTGCAGGTAGATGCCGTCGGTGCTGATCCGCGTCGCGTAGGAGATCGTTTCCTTGTAGCCGAGCCGGGAGTTGATCGGCAGTCCGTAGGTGGAGGAATCCATGATCACCGGGTTGGCCTTGTCCATGACCGTGTAGACGCCGGGCTGGGTCCAGAACGAAATCGTTGTTGCCCCAATGGTTTGGCTGCCGCCCATGCCCATCGAGGTCGGCATGGTCCGGATCAGAGTGCCGTTGTTGTAGACGCTGACCTGCTTGGTCACATCATCGGCGATGGACACGTGCGCGTCGCCGATGACGAACTGGGCGTGCGTGTCTTCCTGGCCGTACAGGCCCTCGCCCAATTGCGCACCGTAGATGTTGGCCGCCACCGCCACCGTGGTGCCGGACGCGAAGTAGTGCTCGGGTCGCCAGTGGGCGTTCTGGTCATCGCCCCAGTACCAGCCACCGGATACGGGCGGATCGGTGCGCACCGACAACCGTTTCTCGGCGGCCACCCGGTCGCCGATCGGCTCGTCGAAGTGGGCCACCACCACCGTGCCGATGCCGTACCGGCCGCCGTCCTGCAACAGTGTGGTCGCGGTGGT
Source organism: Mycobacterium sp. BMJ-28 (assembly GCF_054404835.1). Taxonomy (NCBI): domain Bacteria; kingdom Bacillati; phylum Actinomycetota; class Actinomycetes; order Mycobacteriales; family Mycobacteriaceae; genus Mycobacterium; species Mycobacterium sp. BMJ-28. The sequence goes on from NZ_CM136783.1 coordinate 3,082,863, forward strand.
GGTCAGATAGGCCTTGGTCTGGTTGCCCGGTAGCAGCGTGGAAAACGACGACACCGCGGTGGTCATGGTGCCGTCGGTGCCTTTCGCGGTAACGGTCAGCGTGTAGGTCCGGCCGTAGCCGAGCGGCGCCGCAGGTTTCCATACCGCGGCGTCGGGGGTGAGTACGCCATCGACAGGCGCCCTGCTCATTGCGCATCTCGACGTCGGCGAGTGTGCCCGAGCCGGCGGTGACGGTGACCGGGGCCAGCGGTGCGACCTCGCGGGAGCCGTCGGGCGGGGACACCGTGATCGTCGCAGGAGCCACCACGACGGGCGCCGCCAGCGCGCGGGCCGCGGCGGGCTGCGGGCAGTTCGGTCGACACCCGGGGTGCGCCAGGATCGTCCATACCCCGGAGATGCCGATGATGAGCAGCGTCACCAGGAGCGCCATCGCTGCTGTAGACCGGCTGACCGTCACCGGAGCTCGGCGGGGGCGGCCCGGTGCCCCTGCCTGTCGGCGGCCTCAGCCATGGGCGCAGGAGATCAGCGACGCTACCGCGATGAAGCCGGTGAACGCGGCCGCGACCAGCATCACGGCCGCCGCCCACACCGCGGCCAGGGATCCGCCCCGGCCTGCCGGGGCCCGGCCAGAACCGGGCATCGTGGCCAGGCGATCCATCCGCAGTTGCAGACACCCGCCGCCCATCCCCAGCACCGCCGGCAGCACCGGATGCGCACCCAGCACCTGCAATGCACGCCGCAGACCCGCGCTACCGTACACGTGGGCCGCATGCGCGTCGGCGTCGAGTTCGACCAGGGTGCGCACCAAATCCGGGGACTGGCGCATCAGCGGCAGCCACGGCACCGCGGCCGCCACGGTCGACGCCACCGCGAGCACGCCGTGATGGCGTCGGTGCAGATGGGCACGTTCATGGGCGAGCACTGCCGTGATCGCCGCACGGTCCAGGCGCTGGCGTAGGCCGGTCGTCATCACGATCCACCCCGGATCACCGGCCACGCTGTAGGCCAACGGCCGCGAGGTGGGAAGCCACAACACGCCGGCCGGGCCGCGATCATCGGTCGCCAGCAGCCACGCCAGGTCCGCGTGCCGGGCATGCAGACGCGTCCGGTCGGTGGCCGCCCGGCGCGCATGCCACAGCGCCCGCACCACCGACACCACGATGACCACCGCACTGAAAACCCCAGCGGCAGTGTCGATCTCTCCGGAGCGCCCGGCATGCAACGCAAACCAGCACTGGTGCACCGTCTCGGCGACCGCGGGCAGGGCCAGCGCGATCACCACCACCGCGACGGCGATCGCCCACGCCCCGAACACCAGCACCGCATCGCAGCCGCGCGCGACCATCCGCCGCAGCACCCGCGGCGCGGCCATCGCGACACCGATGCCCACCAGGGTCCATGCCACCACAACGGTCACCGGCTGCCGCCGCGCTCGCGCAACCCGCGGGTCAGGGCCTGCGACTCGGCCTCGGTGGCGCCGCGAGCGAAATGCAGCAGGGCCGCCGTCGGGTCGCCGCTATCGGCCAGCAGATCACGCACCGCATCGGTGGCCGCCTGTACCCGGCTGCGGGTCGCTAAGTAGCAGTACGCGCGCCCCCGCAACTCACGGCTCAGCCAGCCTTTGCGGTACAGGTTGTCCATCACCGTCATCACGGTCGTGTACGCCGGGCGACGATCCTCGTCGAAGGCGTCGAGCACATCGCGCACCCGCATCGCATCGGCGCTGCGCCACACCACATCCATGATCGCCGCTTCCAGTTCACCAAGCCCCGGCCGCGGCCGCACACCCCGAGAACCCGACGCTGACCTGCGTGATTGCTTACCCGCGGTCACCGGCAACTCCGACAGCCCATCGGGGCACCGCCGGCGCCCGGGCACCGCAGCGACCGTCTCAACACCGCCCCACCTTCGCATCCGTGACCATCATCAGCCGGCCGTTTCGGGCACCGACACGCCGACCGGCCCACCCTCAGGCACTCGGCATCCACGCAGTGCCACACGCCGCTGCCACAACGCCCAGCTCAGCACCACCAGCGACACGACCGCCAGCACCGGTTGCACCGGCGCCCACACGTTCAACGCCCCACTGAAGCCAACCGCGGCCACCACCACCTTGTTGCACAGCGGACACCCCACCGCCAGCGCCGACCCCAAGGTCCCGATTATCCCGGCCTTGGCCGGCGAGTGCGACAGGGCGGGGCGACGGACATAACTGGCAATCAACACCCCGGTCAACACCGCGGTCAGCGCCCATACCGGATAGTCCCGCCACGGCGGCGCGGTCATCCGACCATAGAACGAATTGGGCACCAGCGCCGTCGGGACGGCAATCGCCCCGGCCACGACCGCTGCCGCCACCCCGGCAATGACCCACCATAGCCACCGTTGACGCGCCATGTCCACCACCTCGAAGTCACCGGCAACAGCCGGCACCACAACAACTAAGCACGATAGTAGTGCAGTCCGGAATGTCGGCGGTGGGCACGATCGCCGTCCTCCGCTGTTGCGGGGTGGCCGCCACCGACCGCTCTCGCGTGACCGGCCATGGCGCACCTACGTTGACACGACGGCAACAGAATTGGAGGCAGCGTTGCGGTGCCCCCGATCGCTCGGCTACGCCGCCTAGTGGTGCGCCCGGCGGTGCTCAGAAAGGGTAGTGTCAACGTCAGACACATGTGCCTTACAATGAATTGCCATGTTAGGCTGCATGTTTGGCGCTTATGACGCAACTAATTACCGATAACTACTTGACCTCGGCTACCTACGTCCTCACTGTCCCGACGGGCGCACACCGTGCAGTTGGTAAAGTGATGGTGGGGCGGGGATGTCGACACAGCAATGCCGACCAACGATACGGCGGATCCGCAGACATCTGCCTCGAGCCGCAGAGGTCGTTGTAACCACTTTGCTCTTGGTCTTTCCGCACCGCGCTTCGTCGCCGCGTCCTCCTGGCGCGTTCATCCGCCAAACAAATTGAAACTTGGCCGATTGAAACCTTCGCCTGCATGGAAGGTTCCGTGGAGGTGTCATTGCCGCATCCGTCGATGTTGGAGGTCTCGGCCATGAGAGTGACAATGCGGCCATAGCATTTAAAATACAACTGTATTGGTGGTAACTGGGAGGTCCGGCGGACGGCAACGACAAGGGATCCACTGCTGCGATAATGGATCCGAGGCGGATGAGAAGTTGCTGGTACCGGGAGCTGGTCGACTATGCCACCGAACGCTACTCCCAGCGCCCGCAGTGTGCCCGATGTTCCCGGTACCCGACAACAGGCCGTTGCCGAGGGCACTCGCACAATGCCGTGCTCGTCCTTATATGTCGAACTGTTCGATTCGGCCTTGCGAGATCGCACCGGCTGCCGTTGGGTCGGTAGTTGGTGACGTTGCGATGTACAAGGTGGTCCCGTCGGGCCCTCCGATTTCACAGTCGAGCGCGTACTGGCTCGTTCGAATGCGGCGCAGTATCTCGCCGCCGCGGGCGACCAGCACACACTCCCCGCGGAGAACGTTCGCCACCCAGATTCCGCCGTTCGGGTCGACCGCAATTCCATCGGGCGACACTGGCGACGATGACCGCTGAGCGATCGCGGGGTGGTCCAGCAGAGTGGACACCAATCGAGTCAGCTTGCCTACGATGCCTTTTCGGGTGAGCGCCACCCACAAAGCGGGTGCGATGAGCGAGGCCCATGGCGGGGCGGGTTCTAGTCGGCCGTTGGGTCCGATCGAAAAAGTGGACAGTTTCATGCGCAGACTTTCGGCAACGACGAGGGTCTTGCCGTTGTCGACCAGAGCGCACCCATTGGGAAACAACAGTCCTGTAGCGGCGGTCGTCGGGGTTCCATCGATGTCGACAAACACAAGCGACGACGATGGTGGCCCAGGCGGCGCGAACAGCGCCGAGGTGGGGCGCGACCGCATGTGAGCGTAGTAGTCGAATCCGAAACTTCCCACGTAGGCGGTCCCGTCGTCAAGGATGAGCATGTCGTTGACAGGACCGCGGGTGTGGCGGCTCAGGTCTGCGTAGCGAACTAGTTCGCCAGATCCTTCAAGCCGGTACAGGCACGCGCCATCCATGGAGACAACGATCATGCGTCCGGTTGGGTCCCAACCGAATCCGCCTGCTCGGCCGGGAATCGCCACAATGGTGGTCGCTTCCGGGCCGCGTCCATCCCACCGATGCACAGTTCCCCTCGCCAGGTCGCTGAAGTACAAGGCGTTGTCTCGCCAGCGGAGCGACTCAGTGACCCCGAATCCGTCCAACATCACCGTTGCGCGCTCGGAGCTCCTCACGGTTTGGTTCTCTTCACGTTCGACGGTGCGAAGTCAGGTCCTGGCCAGAGACGAGGACGTCGTCACCTGGGACAGCGACAGTCACGAGCATGTCGACAAAGGCCGCGAGTATCGATCGTGCCTGTGCCCCATCATGATTGGCAAGCCAAGCCAACGTGACGCCTTCATTCAGCGCGATCATCATCTGCGCGAGAGTCTGGATGGGCATCGTCCACCGGATCCCGCAGTTGACCGCCACCTCAGCGAAGAACACCGCTGCAGCGGTGTTGTACGTGTCATAGATCCATACCGCCAACTCAGACAAGGCCGGCTGCCGGAGCGAGTGAGTTGTCAACTCGAACGTCAGCAGATGCCGCTCAGGGGCGACCTCCACCGTGCTCCACAGCGCTTCTACAGATTTACTCAAAGACGCTCGGAGGTCATCACCCAGCGAAATCGGTGCGATGACACTGTCCCCCAACTCCTCGATGACAGAAGTGATGACCGCCCGATAGAGATTCGCCTTGGTTCCGAAGCAGTAGTTGACCACCCCGACCGACACCCCAGCCTGTCGAGCAATTCGCCGAGAACTCGCCGCCTCGACACCCTCGACCGTCATCACCGCCACAGCAGCAACGACAAGCTGCTCACGCCGAGTCGCCACAGGCAGCTTCACCATCCACGCCCCCATCATCGACCGAAGTGGCCAACGATAACCTCAGAACACCCGTTCAAGTCAATAGTTCAAAACAGACGTAGAAACCACCGCACGCGTCGGCTAGCGTGTCGGCAGATAAAGGAGGCTACCCATGAACACACCCGTCCCGACGCACGTGCGCACCGCCACCGGCGTGTACCTAGGCGCCAGCACGGATCCGCAGGCCGGTCGTGTCTGGCAGCTCGTCGAACAGGCAGAGCAGAAGTTCGGCTGCCGGTCCTGCTCGACGATCGGTCGGCGGGTGCACACCGAGGACCCGAGGCTAGTCACCGAGACCATGATCAAGTCGACGGACCCCGCCAGGCCGGGCCCCTCGCCGATCACTCACGGAACCACCGAATGAAGACCTTCTTGATCACGGGCGCGACCGCCGGCATCGGCTTGGAGTGCGCCGCCCAGATCGCCTCCGGCGGTGCACATCTCATCGTCGTAGGTCGCGATCCCGACAAATTGGCCCACGCCGCGGCCCGCGTCTCCGACGAGGGTGCGGGCCGTGTCGACACACTCATCTGCGACTTCGCCTCACTGGAATCGGTTCGGGCACTGGCAACGACCGTGTCGCAGACATACGACCGACTCGACGTCCTGATCAACAACGCCGGAAGTGTCTTCGCCAACCGCACTGAGACCGTCGACGACATCGAGTCGACGTTCGCCGTCAACCACCTCGGCGGGTACCTGCTGACCGAGACACTCAAGCATCTGATGATCGCGAGCGCACCATCGCGCATCGTGATGACCGCGTCGACCGGCCACTACCAAGGCACCATGGACTTCGAGGACCTCGGATATCGCCAGAAGTACACCATCATGAAGGCCTACAACCGGTCGAAGCTGGCCAACGTGCTGTACACCCGCAGTCTGGCCAGCGAACTTTCCGGTAGCGGTGTCACGGTGAACGCCCTGCATCCCGGCATGGTGGCCACCGACATCTGGGCCAGCGCACCACGGTTCGCACGCCCAGTTCTGGCGTTGGTCAAGCGCTTCGCGATGATCACGCCTGCCGAAGGCGGCAGTCGCATCGCCCGTCTTGCAACCGATCCCACTCTGGAAGACACTACGGGCCACTACTTCGAAGACAACCGCGTCAGGGAACCGTCCGCGCTCGCCCGAGACAGCGCCGTCGGTGAGCGGCTTCGCCGGGAAAGCGATCACCTGGTAGGTCTGGGCTGAATACGTCAGCCACCCTCGCCTCGGTTGGCGTGATCGGCGCATTTCCGTTGGCCAAGCGGCGGCACTTGTTCACCGAAATGGAATCGTTAGTAGCCACCTTCGATGGCCATCCGTGGAATTGGGCCGCCCATGAAGCCGGCGAACGCACCCGGGCAAGAATGAAACCTCCCGCTGGAATGCCGGGCAAGGATCTCTCGTTCGTGTCGCTGCGACCCGAGCGGGTGGTCGAGGTCCGCTACGACCACATGGAAGGGCAACGTTTCGCCACACCGCGCAATTCAACCGCTGGCGCCCCGACCGCGGCCCCCGCTCGTGCACCTACGCCCAGCTCGAACAGCCGCTCACGTTCGCGCTCGGCGACGTCGTTCCTGGGCTGAGCTGAGCGGGTTCTCTTGAGAACACGCCGCGATGTGTCATCTGCTACGCGACCTTCTGCGGCAGTGGGGCCTTCCAGGTTCCGTTGATGGCCGCCTGCTCGGGCCAGTAGAGCCGCTCGATCAGGGCGAAGGGCCCTGCGGGGGCGGGCAACCAGTTCGATTCCTTGTCCGCTCCGGGGGACTCTTGCTGTACGTAGAACGTGTAGCCGCCGTCAACATCCGGCTTGAGATTCGGAAGCATCGGTGAATTGATTAGGTAGCGGTTGATCGGGTTGGCAACCAGCAGGCTCTGCGGCATCCGATACATCGTGATGGACCAGAACCCCTTGACCGGCGGCAGCTGCCCGGGGGGGAACCGGTAGACGTACTTGTTCGCTCCGTCCAGTGTCGCGCCCGCCGAGTCCTGACGGAAGATCGGATACATCGCCTCGGCGGCGTCGTTGCCGTAGATGCCGTTGATCGCACCAGCCATTCGGTACAGGTAGTTGGTGCCGACCATCTGGCGGGTACCAAACATCTGGGCCGTGGTTACCTCGCCCTTGTCGACCTTCGCCTGCACGGTGTTGTACTCGTTCCAGGCGTCGGTGAGCCCGTCCTGGAAAGCCTGCTGCTGATCTGCGGGCAGCGCACTGATGTCGAATTTCTTGTCGGTTCCGAGGCCGATCGAGGCGAACTTCGCACGCAGTTCCTTCTCCGACTCCAGCACCGGTGCGTACTGCAGCACGAAATCGAGGGTGTTGAAGAATTGCGGCGACTTCCGCTGCTGGTCGGGGTTCTGCGGAACCACGAAATCGATCGCGGCCGGTGCGGCAGGCGCCGGCTCACCGAGGAACGTCGACAGGGGTTCGGCCTTGTATCCGGCCTGGATCGCCTTCACGTTGTCAATATCGCTGGGACCGAACAGTTGGGTTCGGTACAGCACGAGGACGAAATCGGTTTCGGATTGCAGCACCTCGTCTATGCCGGCGGGCTTCTCGCCCTTCCAGCTTGGTCCCGCTAGCAGGTACTTGCCTGACTTGTTGCCCGTGGCGCGGCTGCCTACATAGGCCATGTTGTAGGTGTAGGCGTCGATGAACTGGACTGAGTAGTACCGGTTGCTCTCGAGCTCCGGCACGGTCAAGACGATGGGTTCTGCGCGGAGGTCTGCACCCAGCGTCGAGTATGGGGTATCGGAGTTGGGGGTCTGCACGGCGGTGTCCGCCGGGGTTGCGACGTGAGCATCGGAGTGCAAGACGTTCCAGGGAGCACGGAACTGCGAACTCTGCTTGTCCTGGAAGTACGCGTACTGGATCCGATAGTTGTCCACCATCGGGTAGCCGTAGATGTAGGCCTGCTTCGCGATATCGCGGATCTCCGCGGTGCTCAACACCTTCGCGTCGCTTCCACTGTTAGCGTTCGGTTCTTTGCTGCCACCGCACCCGGCCAGCGCCACTGCGAGCGCTGCCGCGGTGATGACGGCCGACCACCGGCGCCACGACTTACTTCCACTCGACATGCGTCCTCCATGATTGTCGACTCATACCTTTTCAAGAAATGGTGGTCTTCGGGGCACTCTGAGATCGGTACATCATCCGGCCTTCTGGGGCGCTGGGGCCTGCCACGTCCCGTCGAGGGCGGCCTCCTTGGGCCAATACAGCCGCTGAACCAACCGAAATGGCCCCTCGGGTGCCGGCAACCAGTTGGACTCCTTCTCCGCGCCCGGTGATTCGCGCTGCACGTTAGAGGCTGTATCCGCCATCCGGATCCTGCTTGAGGGAGGGCAACATGCGGTGAGTTGATCAGGTAGCGATTGATCGGATTGTCGACCAGGAGGCTCTGCGGCATCCGATACATCGTCACCGACGAGAACGCGCTTCGGCCTTGCTGTTACCGAAGATTCCGTTGATGGCACCGGCCATCCGATACGGATAGTTCGTACCGAACGTCTGACGGTCACCGAACAGGTCACTCGGCCCACAGTGACATGTTGAGCTGCACCACTTACGCGATTCTCCTGGAAGGCGTCGCCGTTCACCGTCATGGCGCCCGTACTACACGCATATCGGAAAGATGGCTCATTCCAACGCATTACGGCATGCCGATTTTCGGGGCGGTCGGCACCTGTTTCGGTTCCGGATATGACGGTGGCCCAAAGGGTGGGGACCTGCGGGGGCTCCGCGTGAAAGCGCGCTCCGCGCGCCGTGGCTATTCGTCCGCCGCTGCATGGTGGGCGCACCCAGGCTGCTTAGGGTTTCAGAAGCACGGTGAGGAGTTGAGTGAGCCAGGTCCGCGCCGCAGGCACGTCGCCGTCGAGGAGCAGCTGGGCGGCGACGCCGTCATAGGCGGCGATCACTGCTCGAGCAGCATCGCCAATGTCGCTGATGACCCGGGGCAGGTTGAGTTGGGCGCTGACGGTCCGAAGTCGTTGTTCGACGGCCGTGCGTAGTTGCGCGCGGTGGGCCGCGAGTCGTTCGGCGACATCGGGACGCCGAGCAGCGTGCAGCAGAAAGTCGGTCTTGATCAATAGCCAGTCACGATCGAGAAGCAAAGTGCCCGAGACGCGTTCGATTGCTACCTCAATGCTGGCCGCCTCAGTGTCGGCGAGAAGCGCCTGGGCGACCTGTTCGACAATGAGCTGCGCGCGTTCGTCGTACAACGTGAAGAACAACTCGTCGAGGCTGTCGAACTGCGAGTAGAAGGCTCCCCGCGTGTAGCCGGCCGCTTTGCACACGTCGTCGATACGAACCGCGCCGAAACCCTTCTCGGCGAAGACCCGGAACGCTGCTTCCATCAACTTGGCGCGGGTCTCCGCGCGCCGCTTCGTTACCCGAGGTTGTTTCGGTCCCTCGCGAGCACGAGAGCGCAGATCCGTCGCCGACGGCGAAGCTGTCATTCCCACTCCAATCCCATACTAGTTCGCATCCGATGCATTATCGTATCTACAGTAACGGCTAACTGCCGCATCAAGATGCTTCGTCACCCCTTCAAGGAGTATCACCCATGGATGCAGACGTCATCGTCGTTGGCGCAGGGTTGGCCGGGCTGGTCGCCACACACGAACTGACGAACCAGGAAAAGAAGGTTCTTGTCATCGACCGGGAAGGCCATGTCAACCTCGGCGGTCAGGCGTTCTGGCCCTTCGGCGGCATCTTCCTGGTCGATAGCCCCAAACAGCGTCATTCCGGGGTGAACAACTCTTTCGAGCTGGCATGGAACGACCGGCGGGGCAGCGCCGCGTTCGACCGCCTGGACGACGAGAACTATTGGGCGGCCGAGTGGGCGCGCACCTATGTGGAGTTTCGCCACCGGGGAGAAACGCGATTGCCTCAGCAGCCACGCCATCACGTTCCTGCCGACTGTCGGGTGGGCCGAACGCGGCCACACAATTGATGGTCTGCTCAATGAACGGTTTCGACGTCAATCCCTTGCGACCGAAAATCGGCACGGCCGCTTCGCCATCGGGCGGGATGATCTTCGTCCACGACGGGCCAACGGCAGCGAAATTTTACGTAGGAACACTGGCGGCTTACCGCCGACCTTCGCGACCCCACCGGTACGACCAAGTCGTGCCGATCTACGCCCTAGCCGCACACTTCTGAACAATCGTTCAGTTGTCGTGCCGGTCAGAACCGAAGGAGCCTTGTTTTGAACACCGACGTCCCAATCGCTGCGCAGGCCTACCGAGTCCCCGCCCCGCCAGCGTGGACTCGAATCATCCGTCCCGTCCTCGCCGGATTGACCAAGCTTCCTGTCCGCGCTCAGCGTTTGATCGGTGGCCTACCGATCGAGGTCGACGGGCAACGACTACATCCCGAAATCCAAACTGTGATGCGGTTGCTCAACGCGGTGTCCGATTCTGATTTCACAACCCAACCGGTTGACAAGGGTCGGGAAACGATCGATCTGGAATCGTCGATCTTCGGCGGTACGCCCGAGCCGGCCGACATCGAAACGATCGCGATCCCCGCGGCACACGGGTCGATCGGAGCCAGGCTGTATCGCCCCGTAGGAAAGCGTCCCGCGGGGATGGTCGTGTTCTTCCACGGCGGCGGCTGGGTGCTCGGCAGTCTGGACAGCCATGACGCGACCTGTTCGTATCTCGCCAACCACGCCCAGGTCTGCGTCATGTCGGTCGACTACCAGTTGGCACCTGAGCACCGGTTCCCCGCCGGCGTCGACGACGCCGTCGCGGCGTTCCGGTTCGCGGTAGCCCACGCCGCGGACCTCGGCGTCGACCCCACCGCCATTGCGGTTGCCGGCGATAGCGCCGGAGGCAACCTGGCCGCCGTCGTCGCCCAAGTCACCACAGGGACCGAAGAACAAAAGCCGGCCCTGCAGGTGTTGATCGTTCCGGTCACCGACCTGTCCACCAAACACCCGTCCTACCGACAGTTCGGCGACGGATTCTTCCTCACCGAGAGGCATATGGACTGGTACAAAGCGCATTACCTCACCGAACCCGACCAGGCGCTGGATCCACGGGTGTCGCCCTTGCTGGCCGCCGACCTGTCCGGGCTGCCGCCCGCCTACGTGGCGGTCGCAGGCTTCGACCCGCTACGCGACGAAGGAATTGAGTACGCACGAGAGCTCGAAAAGGCCGGTGTTCCAACAGTTCTACGAGTCCACACGCCGCTCATTCACCCGTTCATCAGTGCGCTGTTGAGTCGCGCATGCCGCGCCGCCACCGACGAACTCGCCGATGCCATCAGCGCCGGGCTCGCCCACGCCAAGAAGGATTGATCATGCGTTATTTACTCAACCGAAGCACCCCGCTAGGCCGAGGTCGGGTTCTTCTCGTCACCGGCGCGGCCAGCGGTATCGGGGCCGCCACCGCGCGGATGGCTACCGCACGCGGCTTCCGCGTCGCCATCGCCGACATCAACCAGGCCGCAACCAATCAGCTGACAGCAGAACTCGGACCTACGACGCTCGCCGTCGGCCTCGACGTCCGTGATCCAGATCAATGGACACGCGCGCTCGCCCTCACACGGGAACAGTTCGGACAACTCGACGTGCTGATCAACAACGCCGGAATCATCCACACCGGCCACGTCCGTGACGTCACGATCGCCCAACACCAAGCGATGATCGACGTCAACTACATGGGCGCGATCACCGGCCTCAAAACCGTGCTCCCCCTCTTCAGGAACCAGGGACACGGCCACGTCATCAACGTCTGCAGCATGACATCGTTCATGCCGATGAGCGGCTACGCCACCTACGGCGCCACCAAACACGCGATGCGCTCGTTCCACCACAGCACCGCCATCGAGGAACGCGACAGCCCTGTCACATTTAGCATCATCCACCCACCCTCGGTGCAAACTCCGATGCTCGAACAGGAGATGGCAGACAAGACCTCTGCGCTCGCATTCGCAGAGAAACCGACCTCTCCCGAGGCCATCGCCCGGGCAATCCTCCGCGCGATCGACGACAAGCCCGTCGAAGTCGTCTTTCCGCCCGTCATGGGCCGCGTGCAACGCGCACTCGGCGCGCATGCGACCCTCATGAGGCGAATCATCCCGCTCGCCGAGGCGTCCGGGCTGCGACGACGCACAAAACTCCAACGAATCCGACCGTAGTGCGGGTGGCCGGGGACTATCTCTCGTTAACGGTGTCAGTGTTTGACTGAAGTGGTCCGGCGGGTTCGCTCCACCTGTTATTTGCCGTTGGTGGCCATTATCTGTAGTGCGGCCCGCCAGATGCCAAGGACCGGCCGGCGTACCTTGAGAGGAGCGTGGCATTGCCCTTAACTGGGATTTGCCCACCGACCGATCCCTGATCCCTCAATGAGAAGGAGATGGGTTCAATGATCACTCTGGGAGTCGATGTGGCGAGTCCCCGTTACTGAGTCCACCCGGAGTTAGAGCCAGGTTGTCGTGTTCGGATTCAGTTGATCTCGCAGGCCATGGCGTAGTGGTCATGGCTGCAGGCCGCAGCGTACTCGGCCGGTGTTCGGTAGCCCAGGGCCGAATGCCGGTGTCGGTGGTTGTGCTCGTCCTTGAAGTCGCCGATCACCACCCGGGCCTCGAACAAGTTGTTCCAATGGTTGCGGTTGAGGCACTCCTTCCGTAGCCGTCCATTGAACGATTCGATGTAGCCGTTGTTCCACGGGGTACCCGGCGGGATGTAGGACAGGCCGACCTTTTTGTCGCAGAACCGTTGCAGCGCTTGAGAAACCAATTCAGGACCGTTGTCCATCCGCAGCACCATCGGCGGCCCGCCGGCTACGGCGAACACCATCTCGAGCTCGGCAACGAGGCATTCGGCGGTGATCGAGCGCTCCACCAGATGCAGCAGCGATTCACGGGTGTGCTCGTCGACCATCGACGCGATCTTGATGGCCTTGCCGTCAGTGGTGGAATCGAACTGGAAGTCGATCGCCCACACCACCTTCGGGGCGTCGGCGATCACCTCCGGCGCCGAGGACACCCCGGCCCGCTTACGCGGCGAGTGGACACGGCGCTGCAGCCCCTCCTGGCACCACAGTCGGTGCACCTTCTTCACGTTGATCTCCTGGCCCTCGTCGTGCCGCAACGCCGCCCAGGCCCGCCGGAACCCGTGGCACGGGTGTTTGGTGGCGTAGGAACGCAACCAGGCCCGCAGATCAGCATCGGGATCGGCCGGTGTCGCCGCGATCGGCAGCCGGCGGTAGGTGGAACGGGCAAGCCCAACCGCTTTGCACGCCAACCGTTCCGACAAACTCAAGGTGTCCTTGAGCATGTCCACGGCGCGGCGCTTGGCGGCCGGGCTCAGAATTTTCCCTTGGCCACCTCGCGCAGGGCATCCTTCTCGAGTTCGGCCTCAGCCAACAGCCGTTTCAGTCGGCCGTTCTGCTCGCGCAGCTCCTTGAGTTCCTTGGCGGCGTCGGTGTCCATGCCGCCGTAGCCGCGGCGCCAGTTGTACAACGTCGCCGCCGACACCCCGAGCTCGGCAGCGATCTCCTCACCGGTCTTGCCCTCGGCAGCCAACTCATCAGCTCGGCGCAGCTTGCGCACGATGTCCTCCGCGGAATGCCGCTTCCGACCAGCCATGTTCTCATCGTCCCTTCCAGCCCCACATCGGGCCACAGGACTCTAAAACTGGTTGGACTCATTCACCGGGAACACGCCAGATGCGTACAAGCGCACTCCCTGCGCCAGTACGCCCCCAGCAGCGCGACCTGGTTGCCCTCCCCGGCGAACCGCATGTCCTTGAGTCGCCTAGCGGCAGTCCAAATCGGTTGTACAGAACCGCTTTCCACCACGGCCCGCCGGGCTCCACAAACGCACGCTCGGTGAGCTGGCGGTCCGCCGCACCACGACGGTTTGGGCCACACACACTGCGGCGGGCCGCCGTCTTTGCCTCCTCGTACCTCGGAGTAGCAGGCCGCCACCACGCCCTGCCCCTGCCACGCGACGAAGTTCGGTTTTCATCCGGGCCAGGCGCCGTGATGGTGGCATTGGTTGCCCCCCTTGCCTTTCGCGCGGTACATCGCCCTATCGGCGATGTCGATCAGTTGGCTGATCGCGGTATCGCTCATGTGGTCAGGCAGTGAGTCCAGCGCCGCATATACCGTACCTAGGCTGGCTGTAATGGGTATGTCTGATCCCGCGATCGCTTGGCTGATGTTCTGAAGCCGTAACACTGCCGTTGGTGACGAGACGACATCGGCGATCAGGAATTCCTCGCCGCCGCTGCGCGCGATCACGGCAGTCGGCGTGGCGGCATCCCGCAGCACGTCGGAGACCGCCAGGAGTGCCTTGTCACCGACGGAGTGCCCGTAGGTGTCGTTGAGGGACTTGAAGTGGTCGAGATCGAGGACTGCCACGGCTAGGTATCCGCCGCCTTCCTCGTGGCAACGCGCTATCAGGCTGACTACCTGCCTGCGAAACGCACGCCGATTCAGCAGTCCGGTCAGTGGGTCGAGGTCGGCATGGGTCAGGTCATCCCTTAGATTCTGCATCAGACCATGAATGGCGAGCACCACGGCGATGTTGGCCTGCACCACTAGAAACAGGTCGACCACCGCCAGCGCGACGCGTCCCTCGGATGCCATGTCGAGGGCCTGACCGAGCGCCACCGCGGCGGCAACGAAGAGAATGCTGAGCACCATCGGAGTCGAATGAAAGAATGCCACGTAGGCGCCGATAATGGTGAACGCGACACAGCCCAGCAGCGCCGCCAATGGATCTGGGTAGGTCCAGCAAACCAATGTGATCGAGACCGTGGTAACCGCGGCGAAACCAGCCGATTGCAGGCGGGAAGGCCACCGGCACAACCACAGTGCCGCGCCGGCGGCCCCGCCGCCAACAGCTAGCCACATCATCACCTGTCCCGGCCGGTCCTGCGGACCACCGATGCCGATGAGCAGGACGAGCACCGCTCCTGCCATCGACATTGAGATCACCGCGATCGAAGTACGCACAAGCGACGCCATGCCGCGCGACTCCAGGTAACTGCTGAACCACCCATAGTGATCACGCCGGTCCCGAAGCATCTCCCACCATCTCGGCCTCCCCGACTCCACCGCCTGCCGCCACACAATTCCCTTAGGCGGTGATGCGCATTTCGGTGACTTTGTCCTCGTTGACTCGGAAGGTGAAAGTGCTGGGGCCGTTGAAGCCGTCGCCGCCGACTTGTGCGATGACGACGATCTCGGCGTCATCGGTTGAGTAGAAGTGGACGACTTTCAATGTCACGGCTTTTCCGATGAACTCTGCATCGCTCCAGCGTCGGATGTCTTCGGGTCCGTGGAATTTTCGTCCCCAATCGTCGACGACTCCTCGGTATGGGGGGAAGGCGGCGAGGAACGCGTCGGTGTCACCAAGGTTGGCGGCGTCAATGAGCCTTCGAACCTCCGAGTTCAGTGTTTCGGGCATCGTTGTCTTTCGCTGTCGGGGATTGCTGGGACTTCGTGGCCGCGACGGCTCACCGGTCGTCGCGGCGGGGCCATCGGCCGCGGATGCCGTTCGGGTTGACACGTCGGCGGGTCTGGGATCGGGCGTGGGCAGCCATAGAGTGTGGCGGCCGGCTCGTCCGGCGCGTTGGATCTGGGCGCGGTCATGAAGGACGCACAGATGGCGGTAGATCGCCTCGAGGACAAGTTCTGTGGTGTGTCGATCGTTGACGCGTCGACGCAACTGTGCAGTGGTCAGTGGTCGCTGGGCGGCAATGAGTTCGGATAGCAGGGCGCACCGGAGCTCCCGGGCTGGCTGGTCACGCTTGGTCATCGCCACCGGCTATCGTCGGGGCCGTATCGGTCAGCAGCGGTAGTTCGGCGACGGCGGCGTTGTCGGTCGAGAGGGCTTGGGCGAGTTGCAGGGCGCTGACGCCGTGGCGGTTCTCGATGGACGGGTCGGCTTGATGCGCGATGAGGGTTTCGGCGATCGTCGAACCGTCGTGGTGGTGGTAGATCGCCAGCCATAAGGGTGTGTTTCCCCATTCGTCGGGGCTATTGACCTGCGAACCGGTCTTGAGCAGAGCCGCCACGGCATGTTCGGCGGCGTGGTGTATGGCGCGATGGAGACGTGTGCGGCCACGGTCGTCGGGGGATTCGATGTCGTCGGTGTCGCCGTCGAGGAGCAGTCGCAGCTGCCCGGAATGGCGCCCGTCTGTGGTGGGTCCGCTTGGGTGGCTGGCGCTCTTGCCGTTCTCGGGGTCGGGGACAGCAGCCACCGCTGCGGACTGATCGAGGGTGTTCACGTCGACTCCGTGCTGGGGTTTGGTTCTTGGGGAGCGTCAGGTGTGTCGGGAGGGCCAGCGCCGGCACCATGGTTGGGGTTGGTGCAGATGGTTCCATCGCACGGCACGTAGGACCCGTCACCGTTGGGGTTGGGAATGGCGTTGGGGCCGATATAAGAACCCGCCGGACAGCCGGGGTCTTCATGCCGTGCGCAGTACTCCGGCGACGATTCGTTGCCGGTGGAACCGTCAGCTCCCGGCGCTGTGGTGGTTGGCGGTGGGAGTGGGGCCGGTGCAGGTGCCGTGCTGGTCGAGGTGCTGACGGTGACCGTGGTGGTGGGCGGTGGACCGTTGGTGTGGCTGCAGGCCGGGGCTCCCGCGCAGACGGCGGCAGCCAACAGTGTGGCGAGGTGGAACTTCATTGATGCCTTCTCCTATGCGGCGGCTCTCGTGCTGCGGGCAGCGCCGCCCGCCGCCGCGAGGTTGGGATTAGTGGTCGGTGTGAGCTCGATACAGCGTGGTACCGAGGCGCTCAGGTGATCCATCCCGTGAGTCCGCCGCGTGTTGGACGCGGTGGGATCGCCGAATCATCGTGTCTGCTGCGGCCACGGCGATGAGGATGGCCAGGGCCAAGCCGCCGACCATGAGGCGGTCGGTGAGAGGCGCGACGCCAGCGAGCACCGCGAGGGTGAGCAGGCCGCCGAGGTGGGTGTAGGCGATCTTCTGGTAGACGACGTGTTTGTAGATCAGGCTGCCGAGCAGGTAGATCGCGGGGCCGCCTACCACGACGCCGATGACGGGCGGGGTCATGTCGGCGGCTGGCTCGGCCAGGACGAGATCGTTGGCCACGGCACTGACGATGATGCCGCCGATGAGGATGACGTGGACGTAGTGGAACTTGGCCCCGATGCGTCCGGGATCATCGGCTTGGCTGATGACGGCGCTGCCGTCGGCACTGCTGGTGCCGAAGTAGATCCACCACGCGGCGATCACACCGAGGAAGTTCACGGCGACGGCGATGAGGACCGGGGCGCTCCACTGGGGTTGATCGGACAATTGCGCCCCGGTGGTGAGGATCGTTTCCCCGAACGCGACGATCACGAACAGCTGGCAGCGTTCCGCCAGGTGGGCGCCGTCGATGGTCCATTCCCGGGTGGATGATTTGCCCAACACGGGGAACGCGAATCCGATCATCGGTGATAGGTATTCCACCAATACCGCTGCTACCCATAGCGATAACCGGACCCAGTCCTCGGTGAGGGCGCCGCTGATCCACAGACCCGCCGACACCAGCAGCCAGGCAAGCATGCGGGTGAAGTTCGGGGTCAGTTGGTGGTGTCTGCCCACCCGGAGGAGGACGAACACGGTCCGACCCACCTGCAATGCCACGTATGCGGCGGCGAACACCAGCGCGTGTTTGTCGAAGGCGTGCGGGATCGCTGCGGCCATCACCAGCGCGACAGCCATCAAGCAGAACAGCATGGAGCGGATCGCCGGTGTGTCGGGATCGAACCAGTTCGTCACCCAGCACGTGTATTGCCAACCCAGCCACACCGCGAACCACAACACCAATGTGTGCACGGCGTTGAGGGCTGTGAGGTCGTGCAGCAGTGTGTGACTGAGTTGAGTGACGGCGAAGACGTACACCAGGTCGAAGAACAACTCGACCGTGGTGACCTCGGCGCGATCACTGCGGTCACGCAGCGAGGAACTCCTGGGCCGCGACGTCATCATCACCATCCCCTGGTGGTGTCGACGACAACGCACCCCTCGCAGCGTTGGTCGAACTGTTTGCGTTGTTGGTCATCGTTAGCGGGTGGTATAGCCGCCGTTGGCGAGGATGGTCTGTCCGGTGATCCACCATCCGTCGCTGACGAGGAACCGCACCAGCGGCACGATGTCCTTCGGGTCGGTGAGCCCGGTTTCGGTGAACTTCGACAGGTCGGCAGCGTTCTGGTTGTACTCCGCGGATTCCTTGGATTCTTGGCCGTAGAAGAACGGCGTCTCCATCGGGCCGGGTGCCACCGCGTTGACCGAGATCCCGCGTTTCCCAAACTCTTTGGACGCCGCCCGGGTGAAGTGCTCGACCGGTGCTTTCGACCCGGCGTAGATCGAATACAGGCCGGTGTAGGCCGACAGCAGCGAGGTCACCAGCGTGACCAGCTTCCCTCGTTCTGATAGGTGCTCCCCCGCCTGCTGAATGAAGAACAAGGCAGTCTTGGAGTTGATCGCGAAGATCTTGTCGTAATCCTCTTCGGTGATCTCCGGCAGTGGCTTCTTGATGACCATGCCGGTGGTGTTGATGGCTATGTCGATCGACCCCATCGCGCTGTGTGCTTCGGCGAACAACGTGCTCACCGCCGCTGCACCGGTGAGATCTGCCTGCAGCAGATGCGCGCTCGCGCCGGCCTCTTCGATGGCCGAGGCGGTTTCCTCGGCGGCCGCGCGCGTGGATTCGCTGTTGTAATGCACGGCAACAGCGCGTGCGCCCTGTGCTGCGAGGTCACGCGAAATCAGCCCGCCCAGGTTCTTCGCCCCGCCCGCTATCAGGATGCTCTTGCCAGTGATGGTGTTGTCGGTCATCGTTTCTCTTCCGTCGATTTGCCGTGGGGACGATATCGTGGCGCAATATCCGGATACCTCCGAAAAATCGGTGGCTTTCGAAAAGCACACAGCAAGGCGGTCAGGTGCAGGTCTGGGACGGGCAACGCGAGCGCACCGACCGTGCCGTCGTCGCCGAGCGAGGTCTGCGTCTTCAGGGCCTGGACTTCCGCTTCGTCGCCGAAACGGTAACTGCACCCACCGATTGGTGCTTCCAAGAGCCGCACCACGTATTCGTCGTCCATCGGCGCGGCAATCTCACCTCCATGGAGATCGAGTTCCAGAGCGGCCCGTCAGGTCGGTGTCTTCCCCGCGTCGGTGACGTGTGGGTCATTCCCGCCGAACATCGCTACGCGGCCCTGGCCCAAGGCGCCATGGTCGGCTTCTGTGAAATCGTCGTGCCCACATCGCTTTTCGGCGACAGCGGGCTGGCGCCACGGGTGGGTTACCACGACACATTGCTGCACCGCCTGGTGGAACGTCTCGCCGGTCAGAGTCAGCAGGACGGCGCCGCGGCCACCCTGTTTCGTCAGTCACTGGCCCAGACAGTGCAGTTGCACATCGCCGAGCACTACCCCGCCCAGCCCAGACCCACACGCCCCGAAGGCGTCGAACGCCACCTCGATCAGCGCGCCCAGCAGGTCGTCATCGACTACCTGCATTCCGAGCTGGACAGCCGCATCGATCTTGACGAACTCGCAGCCACGGTCAGTATGACGGCCAGCAGTTTCCTGTCCGCGTTCTCAGCGGCTTTCGCGACAACGCCACACCAGTACCTGATCGAACAACGCATCGAGCGGGCAAAGTCCCTTCTGTCGGCGACCACGGCCAGCATCACCGAGATCAGCGCCACCGTCGGCTTCTCCACCCCGAGCCACTTCGCCACTACCTTCAAACAGCGTGTCGGCGTCACTCCCACGGTTTACCGAACCAACAGTTGACCGAACCGCTTCATAGACCCGGGTTGAGCCCCCACGGGCATCCGGAACTGCTGGCTCTCGCGGACCCGGATGGGGTTCGGTGGCGCCGTCTGCGGTGACGTATCCCAGACCGGCGGTGATGGCCAGAAGGTGGTCACAGACCGCGTCGGCGTCGCGGGCGGCGGCGCCCAACACCATGGGTCGTTCCGCTGCTTTCGGTCATCCGCAGACCCACTCGCCCTGCAGTTGCCGTATCGGCGCACGTCCTTGGAGGAGCCTTGGGCAGCGGTGGCCGCTTAGCCGGATCGATGGTACCGGTCCTGCGCTGTGTCCGGCACGACCCCGGCTGGTTCGTCAATGCCTGATATCTGTTGCGGGGAAACGCCTTTGATCTCGGCGAGGAAGTGGCGCAGCCGGGGTTCGGCGTCGTGGCCGGGGTAGCAGTCCAGCCAGGTGGCTGCGGTGGCCACCAGCTCGGCACCGAGTGGGATGTAGTTTCGCACCATGGCGGCGAGTAGGGCGTCGATCGCGGCAAACGTCTCGCTGATACCGAGGGCGATGTAGATGGGATCGGCCGTTCCTCAGTATCCACACCCTGTTAGATCCCAACCGGCACAACCGGTTCCCTACCCATCTTGAATAACTGAGCGAATAGCAATTCCGCTACTTCGAATAGCGCATATTGCCAGTATCAGACACCTTGGGCTGAGCACCGTTACCGCCGAGCAGATCGCCGAGGCACAGTCCATCGCGCCGATCGTGTGCGTGCAGAATTTCTACAACCTCGCTCACCGGGCCGACGATCAGCTCATCGATTCCCTCGCCGCACAGGGCATCGCATATGTGCCCTACTTTCCACTCGGCGGCTTCTCCCCCGCTGCACTCCGACGAACTGGGATCGGTCGCCACCCGCCTCGACGCCACACCGATCGCGGTCGCGCTGGCGTGGCTGCTGCGGCGCTCACCCAACATTCTGCTGATCCCGCGGACCTCATCTGTCGCGCACCTACGCGACAACGTCACCCGCGCCGCGCTGGCCCTGTCCGAGAACGATATGACCGCGTCGAACAGTATCGCCTCGTGAGTACGACTACGGCCATTATCCCGACTCCTGCGACCGGGTGGATCGACCTGGACCATCAAACAGCCTGTAGTACAACCGGATCCCAGTGGCACCCGACCTCCACCCCGGCGCATCACAAGATCCAATTGTTGCGATGTCGGGACATTGACCGGCCGCTGCTCGTGCGAGGTGTGCGCGTGCTTCTGGCAGTCGATGAGGGCCGTTCGGGATCCGCCTGACCATCGGCTCACCTCGCTCGGTCTGCTGACGACGGGCCATGGCAGCCCGCGTACCGTTCCTCATTGTTGACGACGGTTGAAAACCTGGCCAGTCGCGCGGTGGTCAGTATTCAGTCGCCGTCGACACCCAACTCCGGCGGAACGTTTCACCGTGCCAGTCAGACCGGCACTCCGGGCGTCCCGGCCGTCCACGGAAGTCGTTCTCCGTCGCGATTCGCTTGAGAGCTCGTACATTTCAGTATCCGCGTGGCGCTTACCAAGGCTCTATGGGCAGGTGCCGACGGTGCGCCAAGGCTGAGTTTCGCCCAACTCGTACGCCAAGTGCAACAGTCGCGCTTCGTGACCCTTTGCGGCCGACAACAGGGTGCCGATTGGGGTGCCGGCGGCGGACTGTCCGGTGGGCAGCGACAGAGATGGCTCGCCTGCGACGTTTTGGAATGGTGTGTAGGCAGCCCATGAGGTGAGCCGCGTGGACTGAGTTTCGAAATCATTCATCGGATCCAGTTCCCCGACTGGCAATGGAGCCTTTGCCAGCGTCGGTGACAGGAGGACGTCGTACCTCTGGTAGAAGCGTTGGGAGAACCGCCCGGCCATGGACAGCCGTGCGAGCACTGCGGGCGTCCTGGTGAGACTCGCCGCACCGCGACGGGCGAGTCCGTGGGTAAGGGCGTCGAGCTTTGAGCTGTCGAATGATGGTCCGAAGCGGCGTCTGCCCTGCCGTACGAGTACGAATGCCGCCAGCGAATAGTAGGCGAAGAAGTCCTCGGCGAACGAATCTGGCACGGGCACTACGTCGATGGGTTCGACGTAGTGCCCGAGGTGTTCGAGAACCGCGGCCACTCGCAAGGTTTCGTCGCGCACTTCGGGCGTGCAGTCGGTGAGCACCGACTTTGTCGCGACTGCGACCCTCAACCGGCGATTGTCCGGGCCGGTGACGTCGCCGATCGGCCTGAGCGACGGGGCCGGGCAGTGCTTCTCCATCTCACGGTAGAAGGCTGAGGTGTCGCGTACCGTGCGGGTGAGAATGCCGTTGCACGCGATGCGAATGGGAATGCGTCTGAGGGTGGTGTCCAGAGGTAGTCGGCCACGTGAGGGCTTGAGCCCGATGAGGCCGGTGCAGGAGGCGGGGATTCTGATGGAGCCGCCGCCGTCGACTGCGTGCGCGAACGGGACTGCGCCACTGGCCACCAAGGCGGCTGCTCCCGAGGAGGATCCGCCGGGGGTGAAGTCGGTGTTCCACGGGTTGCGCACCGGGCCGAGACGAGGGTGTTCGGCGGCGGCGCTGAATGCGAATTCGGAGATTCGGGTCATACCCAGTGGAATGACGCCCAGCGACCGAAACTGTTCGACGAAGGCCCCGTCCTGAGTGGCGGGGCGCGGATCCCAGGCATCGGCGCCCTGAGTGGTGGGCATCCCGGCGACCTGCACCATGTCTTTGATGAACGTGGGAACTCCGCTGAAGAAGCCTCCCGATGAAGCGCCGGCAATGGAAAGGTGTTGGCCTTCGTAGGCTTTGAAGGCGATCGCGTTGAGGTGCTGGTCGACGGTCTCGCATCGGGCGATCGTGGCACCCAGCACCTCACCTCGTGAAACTTCACCGGCGGCAATAGCCTCGGCCACGCCGACGGCATCCTTGACGCCGAGCGCGTCATCGGTGAACGCATTGATCACAGTCATGAGCGGTGTCCGCTGAGTTCGGGGGGAACCGGTCGGTGGCCTTGGCCTACCGGCGGACGACGTGGCCGCCGCCGTGGGACTCAGTCGAGAGCGGCAACGGCGAGCACCTCCACAGCGGATCCGTAGTGCAACTCCTTGGCAGCGGCCACCGCTCGGGTGGGCCGGGCGGAGCCGAGCCAAGCTTGGTAGAGCTCGTCAAATGCCGGCCAGTTGCCGATGTCTGTGACGTAGACCGTGACCGAAATCAGTTGCTCGCGGCGGGTTCCCGCGGCCACCAGACAGGCGTCGAGGTTGTCCAGTGCCTGTCTTGCCTGAATCTCGAACGGTTCGCCGGCCAGGATAGTGCCGTCGGCTGTCAGGGGGAGCTGGCCGGAGATGTAGGCGACGCCACGGTGGGTGGCTATATGTGAATAGTGACCTGCCGGCGGTGGCAGCGCCGGGCTGTTGAACGTAGCGAGGGCGCCGTTCAGCACCCCGCGGGGGCTGACATTCTCGGTTGTTGTGCTGCTCACTGTGCTCGTTCCGTCGCGATCACGTCGGTGACGATAGGTTGCCAGCGGCGGTCACCGTGCTCGCTCGCCGCGACGCGTCCGAAGGTCACGTCCGAGAAGTGTATTCCGAATCCAAAAGTGTTCTCCTGGCCGAGCCGCTGGAGAACTGCGTGCCGGCTCTGCGTGCCTCGCTCGGA
This sequence comes from Mycobacterium sp. BMJ-28, assembly GCF_054404835.1. Classification (NCBI taxonomy): domain Bacteria; kingdom Bacillati; phylum Actinomycetota; class Actinomycetes; order Mycobacteriales; family Mycobacteriaceae; genus Mycobacterium; species Mycobacterium sp. BMJ-28. Next base: position 3,106,232 of record NZ_CM136783.1, read on the forward strand.
GTCGACGTCCGGGCGAGCCGACCAATTCGGGTGCTCGATCTGCACTGGCGAATGAAACAGATCGCCGAAAGCGATGAGGCGTTGTCCATTCGAGGCAATCTCGTAGACCGCGTGTCCGGCCGAGTGGCCCGGCGCGGACAGCAGCGTGATCCCGGGAAAGAACTCGCTGCCGTCGGCGGTGAGTTCGAGTCGAGGCTGCAGTGCCGCCATCGTCACGTCCAGGGGGCCGTACTCCTCGCACGTCCCGTGGTTCCATTCGGCGGCGGTCATCACCACGCGGGCGCGGGTGAACGGTGGGTGCCCCGTTCTGGGATCAGGAGCGCAGACCCATCCGACGTGATCGAGATGCAGGTGGGTGAATGCCAGCACGTCGATTTGCGCAGGTGTTACGCCGACCGCTGCCAGACTGTCGAGCAAGGAACCGCCTGTGAGAGAACCGAATAGCGGGGTGGCGGGGTCGGCCGGTGCCTGGAGCGGTCCGACGCCGGCATCGATCAGCGCGGTGCCCTCGGGCGTTTCGACGAGCAGGCCGCCCGTCCCCACTCGAAGGTAGCCATCTTCGTCGAGATATTGGGGATTGTCTGCCCAATATTCGGTGGAACTATTCGGCAACCACAATGTGGGATTGAGCTGCGTCCACCCGTCGAATATGTAGGTGACCCGGATATCGCCGATGTGAACTGACCGTGACTGCGGCGCACTGTGCAGGCGTTCCTGATCGGGGACAACGTCTTCGAGAACGGTCATAAATATCTCGCTCATTTCTCCAGAGTGGTTCTGCTACAACGTGTCTCGTCACAATATCCTGACGACACCGTGACGCGCGGGACTTGACTTGCGCCGAGAACCTGGACACCAGGCAACCATGCGCTGTCAGAGCGGCAACGGTGCCGGTGCGGGGAGCCGCCGAGAGATTTCCAGCATCCACCGAACAGTCAGGCGGACGATTCGCCCGACAACAGGCGGTGGATGGGGCTGACCGATCGCGTCGAGCACGTGCGGCTCGTGCAAGGAGCACAGGATCGGCCGTCCGACCCACCGGAAGCCGGGAAGCAGCCATCGTTGGCTGAACTGCCCGATGAGGGCATCACTGGCGTGGCGAGCTTGCGGTGTGAAGCCAAACCACTCCGGCGAACTCTCGTATGCGCTCAGCGCCCGTTCCATCCCGTCCCACGAATCTGGCATGTCCTCGACCCCGAGAACCTCGCCGACGGCACGCCAGTGCGCAACCTGAAGGTTGCGCTCGGCGGTGTTGAACTGTCGCGCTCCCACGCGCCGTAGGAAAAGGTCGAGCTGCAGCGTGAAGAAGGCGATCGAGTGAACAAAGGTCGGCTGCGACATCGGGTATTGCTTGGCGTAATGGCTGTGAATACTGCGCACACGCTCCATCGAGGGCGTTGCCTCCTTGTTCTTGGCCCCCAACTGCATCCACCTGTCGAAGTACGCGACCGTCTCGTCGGCCCGTCGCTCGCCGGCGGTATGAACCTTGCCGGTGCCGGCTCGGTCGACGACGGCCGCCGCTTCGTGCTCCCCGAGTAGTCGCATGAACCCGACCGTGTAGAGAAGGTTGCGCGCGATTCCGGCGCCAAACGGAGGCAACAGGCTATCGGTGAGCGCGTGCATCGAGACCTCCCGGGAGGTCTCATTCTCACGGTCGTCGAGGTTGGAGGTTCCGCGCATGAATCCACAATACAGGTGGCTTGATATAAATACAACTGTATTTTCCAACTGGACGGATGTGCCCGAGGCGGGGTGGGCGGCTGAGCCGCTGCTGCGATACTCGTTCAGTGACGGATGAGAAGTTCCTGGTGCCGGCCTCAGACCTCATGCCCTCGGTGCGAATCCGAAATGTGGCGTTGAGGTTGTTCGCCGAGCGGGGATTCGCGGCGACTTCGGTGCGCGACATCGCTCGGGAGGCGGGCATCTCTGTCGGTCAACTCCAACATCGCTACCCGGCCAAGGACGATGTGCGGCGCGCGGTCGACGACTACGTCAGCCAGATCTTCCGTGCTGCCTACGAAGACCTGCCCAGCGCGCCGACGCAAGATCTGATCTTCGAGGAGTTTGGGGATCGGATAACGACCACCGTGCGTGACCATCCGACCGTCGTGTCCTATGTGGTGCGCACCGTCGCCGACGGTGACGAGGCCGGCACTGCACTCGTGGACGGGATTGTTCAAATCGCCGTCCACCAGATCAGGAGCCTGGCCCAGCGCGGCCTCGTCCGGCCCGACCTCGACAATGAGTGGGCCGCTCTAAGCATCGTCATTTTCTCCTTGTCGACCATCATGTTCCGCACATCGATCGAACGTCTGCTCGGCCGATCATTCCTCGACGACGATGTACTTCAGCGGTGGAATTCCTCTTCGACCATTCTGTTCCAGGCGGGCATCGCAAACAGCTCGGATCGAGGCCCCACACCATGACGGACGTCGCCATACGGTGACGCCAGCACGACAGCGCTGCGGCGAGTTCTACAGCCCTGCGGTGCCCCTGTACGTCGGCGCCGGTAAATGAGGTTCCCCCCGAAAGGTGGACAAGGGGTTATGCCGTTTGCTTGGCCGCGTTGAGTGATTGTGCGTAGGCGATTGGGCTGAGCATGCCGATTACCGAGTGGCGCCTCTGATTGTTGTAGAAATTCATCCACTTATTAACTGCTGCACCGAGTTCCGCCTTTGTCGCGAAGACGTGGCCCGCGACCGACTCACGCACGCCGGCTAACGACGACTGGTCACCACTGCGAGTGGACTGCCAGGATCAAATCCTGCAGGGCGCCAGTTCTTATGGTGGCCGCGGCGCTAGACATGGTCATTCTGCTGCTGGGGGTCGTGTTTCACCTGCGCTCGGGAGACAGGTTCGGCGACTGCACTACGGCGGCCCTGGCGTTCTTGGGTGCACGGCTGCATACCTGTCGGTGTGGACCGCCAAAAAGGATGACATCGGTTGCGGCGCTTCAAGGCATTGCCGACTACGGAGCACGCAGAATGTCCAAGATGATTGCCTTGAGTGCCGCTACGCCGGGGTCAGTGTCCACGCGTCCATGCCAGTAAAGCTTCACCTCGTAATTCGGTAGCGCCAAGGGGATTTCGAAGACACGCAGGCTCAGATGCCGAGCGTAGTAGTCCGCCAATTTCCGGGGGACGGCCGCGGCGCAGTCACCGCTTGCGACGACGGGGAACACCGAGCTGAAGTGCGGCACGGTCAGTACGACCCGACGTGTCCGGCCTAGCTTCGCCAACGCGTCGTCGACTTCGCGTCCACGCTCGGGAGTCACCCTTGCGTGCGCGTGCGATAGCTCGAGGTAGCGGTCGAGCGTGATCGACCTGCGAGCGGCCCGGTGATCGGCTCTCATGATGCCCACGATGTCGTCGGTGAATGCGTGCTCCGAACGCCAAGCCGTCGGCGTGCTGGAGACGCCCAGATAGAGGTCGAGCTCCCCTGCCGCCAGTGCGTCGGTGGCCTGCATCCTATCCAGGGTCATCACCCGAAGCGACGCTTCCGGGGCATCGCGCTGTAGCCGAGCCTGCAAGGGCGGCAACAACAATGGGCCATATAGATCCGCGAAGGCAATGACCCATTCGCGAGTGGTGGTGGACAGGTCGAACGCAGTCAGGTCCCGCGTCACATCCTCCAACATGGCCAATGCGGCTTGGAGTTGCGGCTGAATGGCTAGGGCGCGTGGGGTCGGGGCCAAGCCCCTGCCGGTCCGCACGACGAGTTGGTCGCCAAGCAACACCCGCAGCCGCGCGAGCGCGTTCGAGACTGCCGATTGAGTGAGGTGCAGCTTTGCCGCGGCCCGTGTCGCGCTGCGCTCTTCCAGTACCGCACGCAGTACGACGAAGAGGTTGAGGTCCATCGAGCTGCAATTCATGACATGAATACCATAGATCACCAGATATGATTGGTGCCTATATCAGACTGCTCGTACGGTCGTTGGCATGACGACGACGAGGAGGAGGCTCTTATGAGAGTGCTGGTGACGGGCGCGGCTGGCGGAGTAGGAAGCAGCATCATCTCTCAGCTTGCCCGCAGCGGGGTGACTCTGCGGGCGGGTGGTCGCAGTCCCCGCGACGGTCAATGGCCCGGCGTCGAAGTGGTCGCTGTGATCCCACCCGACCTCACACGATGCGAAAGGCGTTCCACGGAGCGGACGCCGTGTTCCTGTACTGCTTCACCCCACCCGATCAGCTCGACGAACTCGTCTCGGAGATGACGCTGGCTGAAGTATCCAAGGTCGTCGTGCTCTCGACCATCGACACGACGCGCAGCGAAGACTTCGTCGAGTACAACAAGGGTCGACATCTCGCCGTGGAGAACGCCATCGCCGCAGCCGGTTTCGCCCATGTCTGCCTGCGTCCGGGAGCGTTTGCGCGCAATGCGGTCCGGTTCTGGGCCGAACAGATCCGCCGGGATAGGCGCGTGCGGCTGCCCTTTCCCGATTCACAGCAGGCCCCGATCGCCGATGAAGACATCGCCGCGGTCGCCGTCCAAGCACTGACTACAGCAGACCTCGATGGCCAACGGATCGTCCTGACGGGACCACGGTCGTTGACCATGACCCAACAGATCGGCCTGATCAGTGACGCCATCGCAGAGCCCATAGCCATCGACGAGATAGCCGAACCGGAAGCTCGTGCGCTGTACGGCCAAGTGCTACCGCAGGAATACCTCGACCTTTTGATGGGCCAGTGGTCATACGAGAGGAGTGAACCCGCCGTCGTCACCACCGCCGTGGAACACATCACCGGCCGCCCGCCAACGACCTACGCGAGTTGGGCCACGGCAAATCGATTGCACTTCCTCTGACGTTGATAGACGCCGATCCCGGCTCGAGTGGAAGAACTGCATCGCCACCTCGTTGACTCCAGCTGGCTTGTCGAGTTGGGGTCGCTACCCACCCCGCTGCTTACGTAAGAGCGCAGGTCGCTGGTCGCATGGAAGGTTTCAGCACTTCTTCGGCCGGACTGCGCATCCGTTAGCGTCCGACATGTCACCGGATACCTCGTCTCGGTCGCGGTCGCCGCGTGACACTAGGCTGCCGGCGGCCCCGCTCTAGAGGGAGTCGAGAAAGTGTTCAGCGGCCTCGCGGACCCGGCTTTGGTCCTTGGTGGACAGCAGGTCGAGTAGCAGGCCGCGGACCGTTGCCATGACGAGGGTGGCCCGCCGGGTGGCAAGGTCGGGGTCGACGTCGGAGCCTTGCGCACGGCGCAATGTGTCCATCACCTCCGCACCTGCCGTCTCGACGAAGTCCGCGTACTCCGTGGGCGCTTGCAGAGCGCGACCGTACACGGCGAAGAACAGCGTGAAGATGGCCCGCCGTCGTGGATTCGACGCCCAATCCCACATCGCGCGTGCCGCCGTCGCGAGGTCTGGCTGCTCCCCTGCCAACTCGCTCGTTGCCACGGCGGTGCGTTCGCGCAGCCGCTCCAACACGGCCTGGATCAGGCGCTCCTTCGTACCGAAGTGATGCACCAACGTGGTCGGTGACACCGCCAGGCCCGTCGCGACCGTCCGCCACGACAGCTCGGAGAACCCGCACTCCGCTGCATAGTCGACCGCCGCGTCGAGCAGCTCGGCCCGGTGCTGGTGATCGACCGGGCGTCCAACCATCGGAACCTCCTGCAAGTCGGCGGGAATGCATTTCCTTGCACAGTCGTTCTAGTAATTAGACCACGCCATCGAAGGGAACACCGAATCATGTCCGAACGTATCGTCTCCGTGAGTCCGGTCGTGCTGCCAACCGCGCCCAACCGTGGCGCGGAACTGCAGGTGCGGGTCTCCGCACCAACAGCCGGAACCGACCTTCCCGTCGTCGTGTTCTCCCACGGCTACGGCTCGTCAATGCGGGGGTACGGTCCCCTATCCGACTATTGGGCCATCCACGGGTTCGTCGTCGTCCAACCGACTCACCTCGACTCCCGCACTCTTGGCCTGACTCCAGACGATGAGCGCTGGCCACGTCTCCTACGGTTCCGCGTCGAGGACATGATCACCGTGCTCGACCACCTCGACATCGTCACCTCCGCCGTGCCGGACCTGCCGGGTCGAGTAGACCCGACCCGTATCGCCGCGGCCGGACACTCCTTCGGAGGCCAGACCACGGGGGTTCTGCTCGGCGCCCGAGTAGTCAACCTCGACAACGGTACTCGATGGGCGTCACCGGACCCACGCGTCAGGGCAGGAGTTCTGCTGGCCACCGCGGGAACGGGTGGAACCGACCTCACCCCGTGGGCAGCCGAGCAGTTCCCCTACATGCAGCCCGATTTCGCCGAGATGACCACGCCGACCCTGGTCGTCGCTGGTGACGCGGACGACAGCCCCTTGAGCACCCGCGGACCGGACTGGTCGACCGACCCATATCGCCTGAGCCCAGGCGCACGGTCACTGCTCACCGTGTTCGGTGGTGAACACTCCCTCGGCGGCATCCCGGGCTACGACGCGGCAGAAACCACCGACGCGGATCCGGCCCGCCTCGGAGCCGTACAACGGGTCACCACGGCGTTTCTGCGCACCGCCCTCGCTAGCGACCGCGACGGCTGGATACGCGCGGCGGCCGAGTTCACCGAGGAGCGCCCCGCACTAGGAACGATCGACTCCAAATGAACCTGAGAACCATTGCCCTCGAGGAGCACATGGCGACCGACGATGTCTTCGCGGCCTGGCAACGCCACGACCCGAACCTGCTCGACGAACCCGTGATGCGCTGGACCGTCACCGGCGACGTCGCGGCGCCACTGACCGATCTCGGCGAGGACCGCCTACGCGCCATGGACATCGCCGGCGTCGACACCGCCGTGCTGTCCCTGACCACCCCGGGTCTACAAGACTTGCCCGCTCCGGAAGCCGTTGCGCTGCAAGCCCCTACCAATGACGTCATCGCCGACGCCGTACGCCGACATCCCGGCCGATTCCAAGGGTGGGCTGCCCTCGCCACGCCCTCACCAGCGGCGGCTGCTACTGAACTGGAGCGGGCTGTGACTCATCTCGGGTTGAACGGAGCGATGCTGCACGCACGTTCGGGAGCCGACTTCCTCGACGCTCCAGCGTATTGGGACATCTTCGCGGTGGCCGAATACCACCGGGCGCCGCTCTACCTTCATCCGAGCCTGCCCATTACTGCCGTCGACGACGCGTACTACCGTGGCTTTGGCATGCTGGGCAGCGGCGCGATCGGGTGGCACTACCAGACCGGGATCGTGCTGCTGCGGATGATTCTGGCCGGTGTGTTCGATAGGTTCCCCAACCTTCAGGTCATCGTTGGGCACTGGGGTGAGGTGGTGCTCTTCTACCTCGAGCGCGCCGCCCTGCTCGACCGTAACTCGGGGTTGGACCGGCCGGTGCTCGAGTACTTCCGTCACAACGTCCACGTCACGCCCGGCGGCATCGCCAGTCATCGTTACCTGAATTGGGCCATCGACATCCTCGGCGTCGATAGGATCATGCACGCAACGGATTACCCGTTCAACGGCGCCCGTGACTTCGCCGCCCGAGACTTCCTCGCGCAGGCCCAACTCGGCGACGAAGACCGCGCCAAGATCGGTTTCGCCAACTGGGAGCGGCTCAGCGGAGACATCCGCAGATGACACGCGTTCCCTCGGCAGCACCCGCTAGCCAAGCGGCGGCAGCTATCACATGAGGTCTCGCAGACAAACCTGTCGAATCCGGCGAACATAGAACCTCCCGCCGGTGGGCCGAAGCCGCTAAGAGATTTCGACGTGGCGTCCGGCACTACAACTAGCGCCGACGTCCTCGGTCCCCGCGCCACTAACGTCATGACCCGCAACAGCTAGTCGACCAGGTCGGGATCGGACGCGGTGATCTGGTCCCAGAGTGGTTGTGCTTGGAACCATCCGGCCAGTGGGTGACCCGTCAGTGCCCGATTCTGTAGTGCAACTGCGTGATCGATCGTCTTCGGGGTGCCGGCACCCATGGCGAGGAGTTGAGCCTGGCACGAACGCTCCATGGTGATGAACCACCAGATGCATTCGGCGACGGTCTGACCTACGGTGAGCAATCCGTGGTTCTGCAGGATCACTGCCTTGTGTTGACCGAGGGCAATGCCGATTCGTTCGCCTTCGTCCATCTCGTTCACCACACCACGATGATCGGTGTAGACGCCGTGGTCTTCGTAGAAGGCGCACGCGTCCTGGGTGATTGGCGCCAGCGGGATCCCCAGGCTGGAGAACGCTTTGCCGTAGATGGAGTGGGAGTGAGCCGCAGCGAGCGCATCGGGGCGAGCCTGATGAACCTTCGAATGAATCACGAAAGCGGCCTGGTTGACCGGCCTATTGCCGTGCTTCACGTTGCCGTCGTGGTCGACCAGAATCAGATCCGACGCCTTGATCTGGCTGAAGCTCACGCCGAAGGGGTTGACCCAAAACCAGTCTGGGTTCTCGGGGTCGCGAACCGTGATATGGCCGGCCACCCCTTCCGAGAATCCGAAGCGCCCGAAGAGACGAAAACCCGCAGCCAGCTGCTCTTTCCGATATCGACGCTCATCGATGATGGACTCAAAGGACGGTGGAAACGGAATCTGTGCCCCCGCAGGCATTGGACCGATGGACGCGGCGAGCGCATCGGTGACTGCGGCGGGGAGCGAGTTGATAGCGACAGTCATGCTTCGATTCCTTCGCACTTTCAGATTTGATACCGTATCGGATGCATCATCATATCGGATACTGTCTCATATCGTGACGTATGATGGGATGGTCGTCAAGAGTTCCTACTGAGGGGATCGCCGTGCCCAAGGGATCAACCAAGCGTCGGCCCGAGACGCGGGCACGCCTGTTGGACGCCGCCATGGAGGTGTTCGCAGAGGTCGGGTTTCACGGCGCGACGATCGGCGACATCTGCGAACGCGCCGGCTACACCACCGGAGCCTTCTACTCAAATTTTGCAAGCAAGGACGAGCTGTTCCTTGCCCTGTTCGACTTGAACGCCGCCCGGACGCGGGACCTATTCCGCGAGGTCATCGCTGGCATTCCCGATTCGGAGCGTTCGCTGGACCGCGTCGTTCGACTGCTGGCGACGGTGGAGTCACCGGACCGGCGGTGGTTTCTCATCAGCGCGGAATTTCTGCTTTACGCCATTCGCAATCGGCAAGTAGCGCATCTGCTCGCCGAGCACGACGAGGCGCTGCGCGCTGACCTCAAGACGCTGTTCGGTGGTGTCCTGCAGCGCTTGAACCGCCCCTTGACCGTCGACCTGGACCACTTCGTCCGGGTCGTCGTCGCCATCCGCGAGGGCGGGCTGGCCCAGAGCTTGATCGAGCCCGAGGCACTGCCGCCGGGGACGCTTGAGCAGACGTTCATACCGATTCTTGTCAACGCAGTCACCACCTCTGACCACCGCTAGTTCTATTCGATCTGTCCTGCGCCAGGGTGACAATTGAGCCGTTTCCGTGATCTTTTGAGGCGCGTGTGGCCGCCCTGTCGCCACACCGTCCTACGTACAGATCTCGAGAGGAGAACATATTTCAATGCCGCACACCGCAGTGGTGACCGGAGCGTCGTCAGGCATAGGCCGAGCGGTCGCTGCCAATCTGATCGCCGCAGGGTATCGAGTGATCGGCACCTGCCGACAGCCCGATGCTCTCGCGTCTGACGCACGGATTGAGGGGGTGGCGTACCGCGCGTTGGATCTCACCGACGCGTCATCCATCGTCGAATTCGTCGCCGAGACGGGCGGTGTCGACGTGCTGGTGAACAATGCGGGTGAGAGCCAGTCAGGGCCGTTCGAGGAGTTGCCGACCGAGGCAGTGTCGCGACTGATGCAGCTCAATGTTCTTGGACCGGTGACCCTCGCGCAGAGCTTCGTTCCCGGCATGCGCGAACGTGGCTATGGTCGGATCGTGATGGTCGGGTCGATGATCGCGAGTTTTCCTATCCCCTATCGCTCGTCATACGCAGCATCAAAAGCCGCGGTGCGCGGCTTCTCGGACGCCGCACGCGGCGAACTCTCACCGTTCGGAGTCTTTATGACCACCGTCGAACCCGGCTCGATCAACACTGGCATCAGTCATCGCCGAACCAAGTACATCTCCGACGACTCGGTGCATGCTCGCCGGTTCCACACGATGATCACCACGCTGGATAGGAAGGAATCGACGGGGATTACACCTGAGGCGGTCGCCGATGTCGTTCTCAAGGCGATCCAGTCAGCGCATCCGAAACCGTTGTATGCCATCGGAAGCAATCATCGCCTTGCCTTCCTGGCCCGCCGACTTCTATCCGCCCGGCTCGTCGAGAAGGCGATTGCGCGCATGTTCGGCGTTGGGTAAACATTACTGACACGCCCCCGTCGACGACCCGACACTGGTCGACCGGCAAAACACGATCTACTCCGAAGGCCTCGCCGGTCGCCGCCCCCGGGTCCCGACGAACTTCCAGGAACTGGAGCGGCTCGCCCGACGGTCGATGTCGAAGAATGCCTGGGCTTACATCGCTGCAGGCGCAGGTCAGGGCGCCACGATGGACTCCGACCGACGCGCGCTTGACCGCTGGGCAATCGTGCCGCGAATGCTTCGCGACGTCTCCACACGAAGTCTGGGCGTCGAATTTGTTTGGCCGCCCGTTGCCCGCGCCGATACTGTTCTCCCCCGTCGGCGCGGCGGGCCTCGCACAAAGCGACTCCGACATCCACATCGGAAGAGCTGCAGCCCAATTGGGTATCCCCTACATCATGTCCAACCAAGGTTGCTCGCCAATTGAAGATACGGCCGCTGCGATGGATGCGGTGGACGAGGGCTCGCTTGACGTCGTGTGGAACGCCCCCTCGGTGAGTAACGTCTCGAGTTTGGCGGCCACACCCCGCAGTGGCCGGACCTGGGCGCCGTAGCTCGCGACCATCGGGCACGAATCCCTCAAGCTACCGAAATCCTCAGGCAGGGCGCCGTAATTCGTTTGCGGCTTTCTCACGTCGGCCGAACCGCGGCTGCCGTCAGTTCAAAGGTCTCGATACGTGCGCCGATAAGGCGATCTGCCTCTCCCCGGCTCGGTCGCGGGGCATGTCCCCGCGTAGACGATCCGTCCATCCGGTCCGCCGACAACGCAACTCATGGCCGGCTGGCTCGTACGAACGCGCCTCGGTGAGCCCGAATCTGTCCAGCGCGATCAAAGCCTGCTCCGTAACGATCCTCCGATAGCCATTCCTTCCCCTCGACCGATCGAGCTGCACGTTGCGATTGTTCGACGTAAGAGATGACCCCTCACCATCTCCTGCGCGATTTCGCTCGGAGCCGGTCTTCAAGGCCGTCTTGACGACTGCCCACCGATCCGGCACGATTCCAGATAGTATCCGATACGAGCTCGAATCGGATAAGAATATCTACCAAGAGTTCGCATGCTCAGCAAGACCCGGCGTCGTGCGGCGCTCCCTTACGAACTATGGAGAACGATGCCGAATGACTGTTCGATCAGCGACGCGCGTGCACGCTTTCCGCGATGACGCACTCGCCGACCTCGACGCAACCGGAGTCGCGGCCGAGATCGCCAGCGGTCGCGTGTCTGCGGCAGAGGTGGTCGAAGCCGCGATCACCCGCACACAGGAGATGGACGCCGTCCTCAACGCGGTCGAGCACGCCGACTTCGATCGGGCACGCAACTCGGCGCGATCACCCCGTCCCGGTGTGTTCTCGGGCGTACCGACGATCATCAAGGACAACACCGACCTCGCCGGCCTACCGACCAACTACGGGGCGCTAGCCGTCCGCAGTACACCCGCCCCGAAAGACGCCCCGTGCACCCAACAGTTCCTGACCACCGGAGCGGTGCCGTTGGGCAAGTCCAGGATGCCCGAATTCGGGCTCACTGCGAGCGTCGAATACGAGAACCTCCCGCCAGGACGCAACCCGTGGAACACCGACTATTCGTGCGGCGGCTCGTCCGGCGGTTCAGCGATCCTCGTCGCCTCGGGCGCGCTGCCTTTTGCCCACGCGACCGATGGTGGCGGATCCATCCGAATTCCCGCCGCCGCATGCGGACTCGTCGGCCTGAAGTACACGCGCGGGCGCGATCAACTCGCACAGGAAGCGACACGACTTCCCCTCAACATCATGACCAACGGCGTCCTCACCCGTACTGTCCGCGACACCGCCACCTACCTGGCCGCGATCGAACGGTACCGTCCGGTTCCCACCCTGAAACCGGTCGGCATAGTCACCGGGCCGGCGCCACGACGGCTGCGCATCGGAGTCATCCACGACTTCCTCACACACACATCCGATTTCGAGACCCAAGCGTCGGTCACTCGCACCGCTGACCTCTTAGCCGATCTGGGACACCACGTCTTCGAAACCACGGTGCCCCTTGGTGCAAGCTCGGATTCTTTTGAAGAAGACTTCCTTCAGTTCTGGCGGCTTCTCGCGTTCTCCCTGCAGCACTTCGGGAAGCTCCTCCACGGCCGCACATTCGACGCGTCGCAGAATGACGCATTCACCAAGGGACTGTCAGGCCAGTTTCTCCGGCGGTGCTGGCGTACACCGACAGCCCTGGCGCGATTACGCCAGACAGAAGCCGAGTACGAGGCGGCCTTTACCGACATGGACGTCATACTCGGCCCGGTACTGGGACACACAGTTCCCCAACTCGGCTTCCTCAGTCCAGCACTGGGTTTCGACGAGCTGATCAAGCGACTTTCACGCTTTGCCGCCTTCACGCCCCTGAACAACGTGTCCGGCGGGCCCGCGGTATCACTACCACTCGGCGCCACACGCACCGGCCTCCCACTCGGACTTCACTTCTCCGCCGGGCATGGAGACGAACGAACCCTACTTGAACTCGCATTCGAACTCGAGCAAGCTCAACCATTCGCTCGGATCACCTCATGAGCTCACTTGACTGGACCACGGCGGTCAGCACACCGCGATGCTCGTCGACACGGCCGCCCTCGAGTCAGTTCAGCTGACATGGCCTGGCCCCTTGACGCGCTCCCTTCACGACCCCGGATTGCGTTGCCGGGGACGAGATCATGACCACGGCAGGTGAACGCTCGGCAGGCCCTGGCGGTCCGCAAAACAGTGTCGGTGCCATCGAGGACTGGACCGTCGGCTACGCCCGGCGTCATCCGCTCGCCTCACTCACTACGGTCGGTGACCAGTTCATCCTCGGCGTCCGCACCATCCAATATCTGGTCGTCGACTTGGCAACCGGCCGGTTCCAGGGCCAGGAGTTCGTCCGGCAGGGCGCGTTCATGGCCGGGACGGCAGTGTTGCCGACGATTCTGGTGGCGTTGCCGATCGGTGTCACGCTGTCGATTCAATTCGCAGTGCTCGCCGGCCAGGTCGGCGCGACCTCTCTGGCGGGTGCGGCGAGCGGACTGGCGGTGATCCGGCAGGCGGCTTCGTTGACGGCTGCAATCCTGATGGCAGCGGCGGTCGGGTCGGCCATCACCGCGGACCTGGGCTCGCGCAAGATGCGCGAAGAGATCGACGCCATGGAAGTCATGGGTGTGTCGGCGATTCGGCGCCTCGTCGTTCCGAGGTTCGCGGCCGCAATCATGATCGGCGTCGCGCTGACCGGCGTCGTGTGCTTCGTCGGCTTCCTGGCCAGCTACCTGTTCAATGTGTACTTCCAGAACGGCGCACCGGGCAGCTTCGTTGCGACATTCGCCTCGTTCGCCACGACGGAGGACATGGTCCTGGCACTGGTGAAGGCCGTGCTCTTCGGCGCCATCGTCGCCATCGTGTCTTGCCAGAAAGGGCTTTCGACGGTCGGTGGCCCGACCGGGGTTGCGAACTCGGTGAACGCGGCGGTGGTGGAATCCATCCTGGTGTTGATGGTGGTCAATGTTGCGATCAGCCAGCTCTACATCATGATGTTCCCCCGGGTAGGGCTCTGACGTGGCGGCATCCTCGTATTTACCGTCGCTGGCGGCGCCATGGCTCCGGCTGTACAAACGTTCCGCCGCGCCCGTCGTTCGACTCGGCCACATGGTGGTGTTCTTCGTTCGTGCCATCGTCGCGGTGCCCGTAGCGCTGCGGCACTATCGCAAAGAGTTCGTCCGGCTGCTGTCCGATATCGCCTGGGGCAACGGTTCTCTGGTGGTGGGCGGCGGAACCGCAGGCGTAGCAATAGTTCTTGGCATCACAGTGGGTGCCCTGGTCGGCATCGAGGGATACAACTTTCTCGACCTGCTCGGGTTGGGTCCCGCTACCGGCATCATCTCCTCGCTGGTGAACACCCGTGAACTGGCGCCGATCGCGGCGTCACTCGCCTTCGCGACGCAGGCTGGCTGCCGATTCACCGCCCAACTCGGGTCGATGCGCATCGCAGAAGAGATCGACGCGCTTGATGCGGTGGCCGTGCGCCCCATTCCATACCTGGTAACCACGCGTTTGATGGCGTCGGTGATTGCAGTGATTCCGCTGTATGTGGCATGCCTGGCCGTGAGCTACCTGACCACCCAGGTCGTGGTCTATCTGATCAGCGGCGGGTCAACCGGCTCTTACCTGCATTACTTCGGGTTGATGTTGTCCGGCCAAGACATCGTCTACTCGCTCATCAAGGCCATCATCTTCGTGTGGATCTCCTCGACTATTCAGTGTTACTACGGGTTCTACGCCTCGGGCGGTCCTGAAGGCGTGGGAGTTGCTGCGGGACATGCCATGCGGGCCAGTATCACCGTCGTGATCGTGGTCAACATGCTGCTCACCATGGCGATGTGGACGGTCGATTCCGGAGCGAGGTTCGGCGGATAGATGGCGAGTTCGATTGAACCAGACGGCCGGGGACCCTCGGATCGGCAGTTGCTCGGATGTGGCGTCGCACTGTTGGTGGTGGCCGCACTCGTCACGGGCGCGCTGTTGATCAAGGCGACGGGGCGACTCGACCCGTACGTGCGGGTGATCGCGGCGCTGGACAACGTCGGCGACGGGCTGCCGCAACGCTCCGACGTCAAGTACCACGGTGTGTTGGTCGGCATGGTCAATGGCGTCACCCCGGGATCGGACGGCGCGCCGAACGACGTGGAGATCGACCTCAATTCCGCCTATGCCGCATCGATCCCGGCATCGGTGACCGCACGAGTGGTGCCCAGCAACGTCTTCGCGGTGTCCTCGGTTCAGCTGGTCGATCGCGGCCCCGGACCGGCGATACGGTCCGGTGCAACGATCCCCGAAGACACCGAGCTGTCGACGGTCCTGTTCCAGACCACGATCAGCAAACTGCGCGACATCCTCGCCGCGATGGGACGTGGCCGCGACGACAAGACAGTCGGAGTCCTGGCCGCGATCAATGCCGCCACCGAGAACCGGCGCACCGAGTTGCTGGCTAGCGGTGCCCAATTAAACAGGCTAATAACGGAACTCGACGGTATTGTCGCAACCGAACCCGGCCCGTCGACCGTCTCGGCACTCATCGACGCGACCCGGGGACTACAGCAGACGGCGCCCGAACTGGTGGACGCCCTGCACGAGGCGGTCCAACCAATGCAGACTCTGGTGGAACAACGCGCACAGCTGACCGCACTGATCGATGGTGGCGTGCACACCGCTGGCATCACTCACGCCGCGCTGGACAACCACATCGACCAGCTGGTGAAGATCACCGGGGAACTCACCCCGGTGATGGGCACGCTGGCCGATACGTCCCACCACTGGGTGCCCGCCTTCGTCAAGCTGAACCAGCTGTCGGACAAGTTCTTCAACGAGGTGTGGATGCCTGACCTCGATATCAGCAACATGCGGGTGAACCTGTCCTTCACGCCGTCCCACACCTACACCCGGGCCGACTGCCCGCAGTACGCCGGGCTGAAGGGGCCGAGCTGCTTCACCGCGCCTCTGGTGCCGACCCGCGTAGAGCTGCCCGAGGTCCTGCTGCCGCAGAATTATCAGCCCCCCAAGGACATGGCTCCGCCGCCGGGAACCGTCCTGGGCCCGGATGGGAATCTGGTGGCTGTTGGCCCGCCGCTGATCAATCCGAACCCGAGCCTGGTGGATCTGAATCCGCCACTGCCCCCAGGGGTGTTTCCTTCGGCGCCGGTGCCAGGAACCGCCAATCCCGCCCTGATCCCCACACCGCCACCGCCGGTGCCACTGTCACCTCCCGCCCCGGTGGCACCGAAACCAGGCGACCCGCCGTTGCCGGCCGAAGCCGCCCCCGCTTCATTCGGCGGCAATGTCGGCCCCGTCGGTAGCGAGCAGGAACGCGTGCAGCTCAGTGCCATCACTGGTCAGCCGGCATCGCCGGCCACCCAACTGCTACTCGGCCCGGTCGCCCGCGGTATGACAGTGTCTGTGGCGCAACGATCTCCGGCAGAGGAGCCACGATGAGATACCGCGGCGCAGCGATTGGATTCGCATTGTTCATGGTGGTGGCGGTGACGTTGACCTGGCTGGTGTACGTGACGCTGCGCCGCGACGTGGGCGGACCGACCGTGCCCTACGCGGCGGTGTTCTCCGACGTATTCGGTCTGCGTGAAGGCGATGACGTCCGGATGGCGGGGGTGCGGGTCGGGCGTGTCGAAAAGATCGAACTGCAAGGCGATCTCGCCAAGGTGTCGTTCGTCGTGCAGAACGATCAGCGGCTGTTGGGGCCGACCGTTGCATCGGTGACATATCAGAACGTCGTCGGTCAGCGATACCTCGGGTTGTCGCTGGGCAACACTAATGAGCCGGGACCGCTCAAGGCCGGCAGCGTGATCCCCCTCGAACGCACCGTCCCGTCATTCGACGTAGGCGCACTGCTCAACGGTTACGAGCCGCTGTTCAGCTTGCTCAACCCGAGCGACGCAGACAACCTCACCAAGGGCGTCATCGCATCGCTACAAGGTGACGACGCATCGATCACCGCCCTGGTCGACCAGACCTCGCGACTGACCGAGACGTTCGCAGGCAAGGATCAGCAACTCGGCACGGTGATCACCAATCTGAATGCGGTCGTCGACAACCTCGCCCGGGACAACGACAGCCTCAACCAGATCATCGCCCAGACCCGCGGCGCGGTCGCCACCTTCGACGCGCGCCGCCCCGAGTTGGTGTCGTCGATGGGGTCGATCTCCAACGTGGTCCGCCAGCTCGCCACCATCGCCGACGACGTTGATCCGGCCCTCAACGAACTCGTGCTGCGCGAGCCCGGCTTCGCCAATCACCTCGTCGGAATCGAACCGCAGCTGGCGTTCTCGGGCGCCAATCTTCCCCTGCTACTCAAGGGTTTCGCGCGCCTGACCAATGAAGGCGCATACGCCAGCCTGTACGCCTGCGACATGAACATCAATGGCTTCTTCCCTGGCCTCAACGACGTGGTGCCGATCATCGTCGACGCCGCCACTCCCGGCAAAGGGGCGCAATACACGCCGAGATGCAGGAACATGGGCAATGGCTAATCAAACAGGCAAGCAACAGCGCCGCAGGCGGCCTCTGGAGAGTTACCACAAGGCGTGGCTGGGCTTCGGCGCGGTCGCCGTCGTAGCTGTCCTCATCGGCGCCATGCTGCTGATCAAAGTCACCAATCTCGGATATCGGCATTACACCGCGCAGTTTCTGCAAGCCGCGGCACTGCAGCCGGGCAACCCGATAACGATCGCCGGGATCCCAGTCGGCGAAGTGACCAGCATGAAACTGGCCGGCGATCACGTGGAAGCCGGCCTCAAGGTCCGCAACGACGTTGCGCTGGGCGTTGATTCCCGGGCGACGATCATGGTCACCACCATCCTGGGATCACGCTATCTGGCCCTGCAGCCCGACGGCTCGGGATCATTGCCGGACAACACATTCGACCTCACGCACACCGAGGTGCCCTACGACCTCCAGGAAGCGCTGGCCGACGTCACCACCACCTTCGAACAAGTCGACTCCGACAAGTTCGCGCAAACGCTCGGCATCCTCGGCAAGCAGTTACAAGGAATGCCCGCGGTGCTGCCGCAGGCGTTGGCGAACACCCGGACCCTGTCGACGATCATCGCCGAGCGGCGCGACCAACTCGGGTCGCTGCTCAAGACGACAGAGCTGGTCAGCAATACGCTGCGCCGCCAGCAGTCGAATATCGGCAGCCTGATCACCCAGGGCAATGACCTGATCGGGGAGTTCGTCAGACGGCGTGATTCCTTCCACACCATGCTGGCTGCGCTCACCAACCTCGTTCAGACACTGAGCGGAATCGTCGTCGACGATCGTCCGGAGCTGGAGACGCTACTCACCAACATTCGCGAGCTATCCGACATGCTGGCCAAGCACGACGATCTGCTGCGCAGCACCCTGCAAACCGGACCGGTCGCGTTGCGAGGTCTGACCAACGCGACCGGTACCGGCAACGCGGTCGACTTCAATGCCAGCAACGGCCTGCTGGTGGATTCTTGGATGTGTGCAATCAGCGGACGGGCCCAACAGTTCGGGATGATCCCCTACTTCAAGGACTGCAAGTGAACCGATTCCGTAACAAGACGTGCGCCGTCGTGGCAGCAGGTTTGGCACTGGCCGTGGTGGTGGCAGCCGCCGGCTGGTCCTTCGTCTCCGACAAGATCAACACGATCACCGTGACCGCCCAATTCGACAGTGCCGCAGGGCTGTACGAAGGGAACACGGTCGCGGTACTCGGCATGCCGGTCGGTAAGGTCACCACGATCACGCCCAAGGGCGGATACGTCGAAGTCCAGTTCACCGTGGACAAGGACGTCGCGGTTCCCGCGGACGCGCTAGCCGTCACCATCTCGAACTCGATTCTGACCGATCGGCAGATCGAGCTCACCCCGCCCTACCGCAGTGGGCCGACAATGCAGGACCACGACACCATCGGACTGAACCGCACCAAGACACCGGTCGAGTTCGCCCGTGTCCTCGACGTTCTCGACAAGCTGTCGAGCTCGCTGCGCGGCGACGGAGCGGGCCACGGACCGTTAGCCGAGTTAGTCAATGCCAGCGCAGCAGTCGTCGACGGAAACGGTCAGGACATGAAGGATGCCCTGGGTGAACTGTCGAATGCCTTGCGGCTCAGCGCTGACCGCGGCACCGTCACCCGAGATCAGCTGACCACCATCATCCGCAACCTCAGTTCGCTCTTCGGCGCGGCAGCCGCCAATGATGGGACGCTGCGGGATTTCGGGTCGACGATCAACGCGTTCAGCCAGATCCTGGCCGATGAAAACCTGGGCAGCGGAACGACCGGTAAGAAGCTCACCGAGGTGATCACGCAGATGGGCCAGGTGCTCGACACTCATCGCGACGAGATCAAACAGATCGTCGCCAACGGCAGTACCGAGCTGAAGACGACGGTGGATCGTCAGCGCGATCTCGCCGAGCTCCTCGACCTCACCCCCCTGACACTGGACAACCTGTACAACAGCATCGATCAGACCAACGGAGCACTTCGTGTGCACTTTCTTGTCGACAAGGTGCTGTTCGACACCCAGGGCGTCAAAGAGGTCTGCAATCTGATGGGCCTGCGTCAACTCGGCTGTAGCACAGGAACATTGCAGGACTTCGGCCCCGACTTCGGGTTGACGTACATGCTGGATGGCCTCGCGGCGATGGGGCAGAAGTGATGGAGATGCGCGGCAAGCGGCTACTGCCCTTGGCCATGACGATCTGTCTTGCCGTATCGGGATGCGCTACTGAAGGACTAGCCAGCCTTCCGCTACCCGCTCCCGGCGTCGGCTCGGGCGGATACACGCTGACCGCGGTGTTCTCCAACGCGCTGAACCTGCCCGCCAACGCCAAGGTGAAACTGTCCGGTGCCGATGTGGGCGAGCTGGAATCGATGACGGCACGGAACTACACGGCAGTGACGACACTGCGGATCATGGACGGCGTACAACTGCCACGAGGCAGCACCGCTGAACTGCGCTCCGCGACACCACTGGGGGACGTCTTCGTATCGCTGCGGCCGCCCGGCGATTCCAAACCGGGAACACCGCTACTCAAAGGTGGCGACACCATCGGCATCGAATCCACCAGGGCGGCAGCAACCGTGGAGTCCGTGCTGAGCTCGGCGGCGATCCTCGTCAACGGCGGAGCGGTACGCAACTTCACCAAAATCATCAACGGGATAGGCAAGGCGACCGGGGACCAGGGACAAGCCTTCGGCGACCTGATCAGCAAGACGGACCACACGCTGGGCACACTCAACGCCCGCTCCGACCAGATCTCGACCGCACTGACCGAAACATCGCGGCTCGTCGAGCAGATCGAGGCCAAAGACGACGCGATCAGCGACCTGCTGGCGCAGGCCCGCCCCGCCACCGAGACACTCGCCGCCCACACCAGTGAGATCGCCGACCTCATCCGGCAGGCCGGTGATACGACCGAACTGCTCAAGAAGTTCCCATCCATCGCCGGAACAGATACCAGCGGCCGCAGTGTCATCGCCGACGCCAATGCAGTGGCCGGTGCGTGGAACGACGTCGCGCTCGCCCCGGGCGCCAGCCTCTACGCCCTCAACAAAATGATGCCGCCATTCATCAAATCAACTCCTAGCAATGCCCTCTCGTTGCGTATGAGTGTGGACCGACTGATTCTGGGTTCGATACCGGATATCGGCTTCGCTGGCGATGCCGGGCTGCACGGACCGAAACGGTACAACTGGCGACAACTCGTGGGCTCGCTCAAGGACACGCTGTGGCGTCTCCAGGAGAAAGTGGTCGGCAAGGGGCCCGAGGTACCGCAGGTTCCAGTCATTCCCAGCCCCACCGATCCCGGTCAACTCGAGGTCGTCGGGCCACCGCCCGGCCCTGCGCCCGTACCGCCGTCGGACCCACCGCCGCCGCTGCCGACTGAGGCACCGCGATGATCCCGGCCATCGCCGGGACCATCGTCACCATCGTCCAGGCCGGCTACCGGCGCCGGTCCTGGCTATCGGCGGGTGCACTTATCCTCACCCTGGTCGTCGCGACCGGGTACCTACTCTTCGGCGCGCTGAGACTCAACCCGTTCGCGTCGAGCTACCGGATTATCATCGAATTGCCGAATTCCGCAGGCCTGCTGCCGAATCAGGACGTAACACTACGGGGCGTGCCGGTCGGCCGAGTGGAACGACTCGACATCACCACCGCCGGTGTCAACGCCCTGGTCAACGTAAAGTCGACGGTGCCGATACCGGCGTCCAGCCAGGTGCGGGTGTCGGGATTGTCCCCGGCCGGGGAGCAGTACATCGACTTTGCCGCCGACTCGGACACCGGACCGTATCTCGGTGACGGCAGCGTCATCGCCCAGGGTAAGGCGACAGTGCCGGTAAGCCCGGCGGAGTTGCTCGCCGACTCCGACGGGGCGCTGGCCCAGGTCGACCCCGCCAAGATCGCGCTCATCAAGAAGGAACTGAGCCTCACCGACGAAGGACCGCAGAAGCTCGCCGACATCGTCGACGGCGGTACGTTCCTGCTGTCCACGCTCGATTCGGTGCTACCTGAGACGACCCGCCTGCTGAGAACCAGCCGGACAGTGCTGACCATGGTCGCTGACAAGAACGCTGGAATCACCGTCGCCTCCGACAATCTCAGCGGGACTTTCGACGGCATCAACAAGATGCGGGACGGCTACCGACGGCTCACCAACCAGGCACCGGACGCCCTGAAGTCGGTCGACAACCTGTTCACCGACAACTCCGACACCATGGTGCAACTGCTTGGTAGCCTCGCCTCCACCTCGCAGCTGCTGTACCTGAGGGTGCCCGCCCTCAACGCACTCTTCCCCACTTACCGCACCTCGGTGCTCGACGCCATCGGCAGCACGATGCACGACAACGGGATGTGGAACACCGTAGACATCTACCCTCGCTATACCTGCGAGTACGGAACGCCGCGGCGGCCACCGTCATCCGCGGACTACCCCGAACCGTTCATGTACACCTACTGCCGCGACGACGACCCCGGTGTGCTGGTCCGCGGGGCCCGCAACGCACCGCGACCGGCCGGCGACGACACCGCCGGGCCGCCACCAGGGGCGGACCTCGGCAGAACCACTGACCCCACCCCGCAGGGCCGGTTCACGATTCCCACCCCGTACGGCGGTCCGGTACTGCCGATCGACCCACCCCGCTGATTGACCGACACACTGTTTCCAGGAGATGACGATGACAGTAACGACTGACAAGAAGGCCGAGCCGACCGACGAAGCATCGGAGTCGGCAGACGAAAGTGGCTCCCCTGACGTGGAATCCGACGCCGCCGCAGACACCGACGAAGGCAATATCGATGGGGATGTGCAGGAATCGGACACCGACGTCGACGATGAGCAGCGCCGGCAACGATCCTGGCCCCGCCGGGTCATCGCCGGCGCATTCATCCTGCTCGTCATTGCGGCGTTCGCCGTTTCCGGTGTCCTGGGCTGGAAGCTGTGGCAGCAACGAGAGATCCGCCAGGCCGGCCAACAAGCCCAACAGGCCGCGGTCACCTACGCCGAGATTCTGACCAGTATCGATTCCAACAAGGTCGACGAGAACTTCAACCAAGTTCTCGACGGCGCCACCGGCGAGTTCAAGGACATGTATTCGCAGTCCAGTACCCAGCTGCGCCAACTGCTCATCGACAACAAGGCGACAGCGCACGGAGTTGTCCTGGAGTCGGCGATCCAGTCCGAGTCCAAGAACAAAGTAGTGGTGCTGCTATTCGTCGACCAGTCGGTTTCCAATACCAACGTGCCCGATCCACGAATGGACCGCAGCCGGATCAAAATGACCATGGAGTTCGTCGACGGTCGATGGCGGGCAAGCCAAGTCGCGCTGCCCTGATGATTGGAGAACAGACGTGCGGGTAAGGGTGCCCCTCAGTGTGGTGGCCGCGGTCGTGGTCGCCACGGCCACCGCTCCGGGTGTTGCGGCATCGGCCGTATCGTTCTGCGATGACCTGGGTGGCCAATGGAACGGCCAGTACTGCCAAACCTCGGTGCATTCGGAACGCAACGCGGACCGTGATATCAAGGTAGCCATCCCGGCCGAGATCGTGGACGACCCCGTCGCCGGACCCGTCGTTCGCGGCTACCTGACCACCCTGGTCGACCGCTGGAGGCGGGTCGGGGCGCACATGGTCGCCGACAGTTTCGGCGAGGCGAACTATCAGATCTTCCGACAGGGCGACACGATGTCGGCGGTGTTCCGCGAGACTTATCACGCCGATGGCCCGGATTTCAACAACGCCTACCGGACATTCACCTTCGACACTTCCGACGGCCGACAACTGCAATTGTCGGATCTGACGAAACCCGGCATTGATCCGCTGGCCGCGATCCCGCCGCTCGCGCAACCGTTCGTCCAGCAAGCCCTCGATCAGGCACTGCCGGCGCACCAGCCGGGCAGCTACCCGTTCGTGACCGATCGGTGGACGCCGGACAAGGTCTATTCGGGCGGATACAAGGCCTGGGCGCTGACACCCGATGAACTCATCCTCTATATGCCGGACTACCCCGTCGCCCACGACACTCCGCTCGATTTCACGCCCGGCGTCATGCAGTGGTCCCTGGACGGTGGCACCGTCCAGGCTCATATCCCGCTCGCTGTGTTGAGCCCGGTGCTGCGTCCGGAATTCGGTGGAAACTAACCAGTCGCACAGGGACCGGTTACCGGTTTGGTTGCGACACGAATCGGAGCCCCCCGCCCGCCGGCTTAAGTCGCGGCAATTGCGGTCGAATCACTATAGCTGGCTCAGCGGCTACCTAGATGCGCGCGGCATGAGCACTGCTGTTCGCGCGATGATGGCCTTTATCTCGGCCTCGTTCGCCCTGAGCTTAGTGGCGCTCATAGGCAGCCCGGACGGACCACACGGGTCCCTCCCGGTGGCGATGACATGGATGGCGGTCACCGGTGCCGTGTCGGGAGGGCTGTTGTGGGCGTGCCAGTGGCCCACCTGGCTTCAATCGGCGATGTTCGGGCTAGTCTGCAACACCTCCATCGCGTTAGCGTGCCTGGCACATCCCGATCCCTTGGCCTCATTAATCGGATGTATTGCCTTCGCCACGAGCGGGGCTCACATCGCGTTCCTCCACGGGACCAGATTTGTGCTGTACAACTTCGCCGTCGCGGCCGGGGTCGCCATGTTCGAGGCGATCAGGTTGGCATCGTCGGGACACGTGACACTTGCCGCCGTAGCTCTCTTTCTCGTGCTACACGCCAGCATCGCCTCACCGTTTGCGATCCGCGGGCTGGTCCGCGCCTTAGGCGTCGATCTGTTACGCGCCGACCGCGACCCGCTGACCGGCTTGTTCAATCGGCGTGCATTCCATCAAAAGGCGCTGGGATTGGTTGCGGCGAGACGCCCCGGGGACGCCTATCTGATCGTAGCGCTCGTCGATCTCGATAATTTTAAGGCGATCAATGACAACTACGGTCACGCCGCAGGCGATCGGGCGCTTGTGCAAGTGGTCCAAGCGATACGGGCCAACACACGCGATACCGCGGTGATCGCACGCAGTGGCGGTGAAGAATTCCTCATCGCGGACACGTCGTCAGCCGAGAATCCGAGGCGGCCAGCTCAAAGGATCTGCGCCGCAGTCGCCGCCCTGCCTGTTACGGTCACCGCCAGCATCGGCACTGCCAGCGCACCGCTCGACGCAATGCACCAACCGGACCTCGATCACCTCATCGCCGTCGCAGACGCCGCGATGTACCACGCCAAACGCAGCGGCGGCAACAACGTTCACCACCACGAACCCGCACCGCCAACGCGCCACGGAATCGCGTAACGGGCTGCGAACGGTGCCGCGATAGGGTCAACCGGATCGCGCAAACTCGTGACTCTATCCATCCAGAGGCGCCTCGCGGGCCTGAAGGTATTCGTGCGGCACCGTTTTCGTCGGCATGCATACCCAGAGACGCCGCCAGGAGAAGTTGGAGCACTTGCGTCGCCGGCCGTGGCGAGTTCACACCTCGCTCATCGTGTTGTCGCACGCGAACACCTACACTCGCTTCACCAAGTCGGTGTTGCGACCACCGATTGAATCCGCCCAAGCAGGCGCCATCATGGAGGCAGATCAGGTGTCCGGTTGGGTCCCAGCCAAATCCGCCCGCTCGGCCGGGAATTGCGACAATGGTGGTCGCTTCCCGGCCGCGCCCACCCCGCTTGTGCAGTCGCGCCATATCGCTGAAGCACAGGGCGTTGTCTCGCCAGCAGCTACTCGGTGACCCCGAATCCCGTCCAGCAGCACCGTTGACCGCTAAACCCTCCTCACGCGAAGGCCTTTCGCTCACCTCGGTACGTGGGAACCACATCTACGATCTGGCTACCGGCTACCAGATGCACCTCGTTGAATCGCTCACAGAGTTCGCCGGCCTTCGCGTGACGCATCCAGACTCGATCGCCGATGAGTAGTGACCGTGCCCCCCGCCCAGTGACTGGAGTCTGCACCTCTCCGGCGCCCTCGCTCTTGGTGAGCGACAGTGAGGTCGGGCCGAAGATCCGGGGTAGCCGATGGGCTCCTGAAGGCCCAGACGCAATGTATCCTCCACCTAGGGTCGTGGCGCTCCGACGGGACGGTCGCCGTACGACAGGGACAGCGAACAAGGCAGCTGGCTCAGGACGAAATCCGTGATACTCATCAAATAATCCGGGGCCGAAAAGACCTGAGCCTGCGGTTACCTCGGTGACCTCGGGATATGACGACGAGATTTCCAGGGACCCGGTGCCACCGGCATTGACCAGTTCTATGTCTGCAATATGCGAGAGCATGTCGACAATCGCTGCCCGACGTGCCGCGATGACCGGCGCCGACCGCTTCTTTACCCACCGGATCGCCCGCGAGGTGTCCTGCAGCCCCGCGATCTGCGACTCGTAGGTCATGATTCCGCGAAGAGCGCATGACCGTCGAGCAACGATTTCTGTAGCGAGTCTCCTCACGTCGGTCACCGACCGAAGGGGAGATCGGCGCGCTCCGATGTGCACGCCGACCGGGCGCCAGCTCGCGTCAATGTCCATACAGACCTTGATCTTTGGGCGATCCCTCCCGATCGCATCCTCGATGAGATCCAGGTGTGCCACATCGTCGACCATCAGTGTTATTCGGCTGGCGACCTCGGCATCGGCCAGGTCCGCCAATGCGTGTCGATCGACGGTGGGATACCCCATCAACACATCGTTGGCACCGTGCGTTGCGAGCCAAATCGCTTCGGGGAGCGTAAATGCCATGACCCCGTGATTCCCCACGTGCTTGACCGCTCGGTCGATGAGCGATCGGACCCTTACCGATTTCGTTGCGACACGAATTGGAGCCCCCCCCGCGCGCCGGATTAAGTCGCGGCAATTGCGGTCGAACCTGTCAAGGTCGACGACGGCGAAGGGGGCCGAAAGTCCACTGGTGGCGGCATTCAGTGTCTCCAAGTCCGGTTCATCGCTCGGTTTGGTTCTCTTCACGTTCGACGGTGCGAAGTCAGGTCCTGGCCAGAGACGAGGACGTCGTCACCTGGGACAGCGACAGTCACGAGCATGTCGACAAAGGCCGCGAGTATCGATCGTGCCTGTGCCCCATCATGATTGGCAAGCCAAGCCAACGTGACGCCTTCATTCAGCGCGATCATCATCTGCGCGAGAGTCTGGATGGGCATCGTCCACCGGATCCCGCAGTTGACCGCCACCTCAGCGAAGAACACCGCTGCAGCGGTGTTGTACGTGTCATAGATCCATACCGCCAACTCAGACAAGGCCGGCTGCCGGAGCGAGTGAGTTGTCAACTCGAACGTCAGCAGATGCCGCTCAGGGGCGACCTCCACCGTGCTCCACAGCGCTTCTACAGATTTACTCAAAGACGCTCGGAGGTCATCACCCAGCGAAATCGGTGCGATGACACTGTCCCCCAACTCCTCGATGACAGAAGTGATGACCGCCCGATAGAGATTCGCCTTGGTTCCGAAGCAGTAGTTGACCACCCCGACCGACACCCCAGCCTGTCGAGCAATTCGCCGAGAACTCGCCGCCTCGACACCCTCGACCGTCATCACCGCCACAGCAGCAACGACAAGCTGCTCACGCCGAGTCGCCACAGGCAGCTTCACCATTTGCATCCTCTATCGTCGACCAACGTTCTGGGATCGACAATATCAGAGCACCTGTTCAAGTCAACTGTTCAACATCCGACTCGACGCAAGATCGGGGAGGCGTCGCGCGACATGTTGTTCCTGAGTGCGGGCCTTGCCATAACTTCAGCAGGCACCGCGTGAAGCTGTGGACCGGGTCGCGGCCTGGGTGGCGACTGTCGCTCACAACAGCATTTGTTTCGTTGCCTGGTAGCGCGGCGTAGATCCGGCGACCTTCAAAGCCGCCCTCATCGGGACAGCCAACTGATTTGAACGAGCCGACAGATCCCGGACCCTGACAGCGCGCAACAGCTGCGGGGCAAAACAGATCCGCAAACCGCTTGCCCAAGAAAGGTACTCGTGAGTACCCTGGCTCGAGGGTGCCGGGGTGGTACCGATTTGTCTGATCGGAGCAAGAGAATGCCCGTCGAAGTACAGACCGCGACCCTGAACCAGGGATCGATTGAATATCGCGACTACGGAACATCAGGACCGGTCGTCGTGCTGCTGCACGGAGCGTTGGTCGACGGACGATTGTGGGATCCGATCATCGAGCACCTGGCGAAGTCGATGCGGGTTGTCGTTCCCGAATTGCCGCTGGGGTCTCATCGGATACCGATGCCACCAGGTTCCGACCTGTCTGTTTTCGGAATGGTCGATTTGATCGGCGACTTGCTCGAACACCTCGATCTGACCGACGTCACGATCGTCGGCAACGACACCGGGAGCGTCTACTGTCAGGTCATCGCGGTGCGCAGACCTGAGCGGGTGGCCGGAATCATCCTCACACCCGGCGACATGTTCGAGCAGTTTCCCCCGAAGGCGTTCTTCCACCTGCATGTCGCATCGAAACTGCCCGACATAGTGGTGAAGGCCCTGATGTGGCACGTGACCCTCGAAGGTGCCCGATACCTCCCATCGAATTTCGGGTGGATGGTCAAGAGGCGCGTCCCGAAGGAGATCACCGACGGCTGGGTTCTCCGCGCACTTCACGACCGAGACATCATGCGTGACGCGAAGAAGGTGCTGGGGAGCTTCAAGAGTGAGGTGTTGTTGGACAACGCGCCGCGTTTGTGGTCGTTCGCCAAGCCGGTACTCCTGATTTGGGCGAGCGAGGATCACTTCTGGAAACCCGCCCAGGCGTATCGGTTGGCAGGGATGTTGCCCAACGCCCGCGTGGAAGAAGTCGCCGACGCGTACACGCTCGTCATGTGGGATCAACCCGAGCGGGTGGCTGAACTGATCTCCGGCTTCGTCGAAACCAAGATCAATACGCAGGGCGCTCGAGCGACGAGCACGGTCCAGGAATGACGCGCACAAGCATCGCGTTGGAGGGGTTCGGGGTGCCGGAATGTCTTCGATGGCACGACGGCGCACTGTACTTCAGCGACATGGCGTTGGGCGTGGTCCACAGGTGGGACGGACTCAGCTCGACATCGACGGTGGTCGCCGAGATTCCCGGCCGCCCAGCCGGTTTGGGTTGGTTGCCGGACGGCTCGATGCTGGTAGTGTCGATGGAGAATCAGTGCGTCTATCGGATCGACGACGACGGTTCCACTCCCCTTCATGCCGACCTCCGGCACCTCGTCGTCGGTCACGCAAACGACATGCTGGTCACCGCGAACGGGCATGCATACGTCGGCTCGTTCGGTTTCGACTATCACAGCTACGTTCGGGACCGTTCCAATGCCTCACTCCTGGGCCCTCCTGGGCCACCCACGGCAGCGTTGGTTCACATCGCCCCGGATGGCACCGTCCTGGACTCCAGCGCACCGCTGGCATTTCCCAACGGTTGTGTCGCCATCGATGGCGGATCGACTCTTGTTGTGGCGGAGACGCTTACGATGCGACTGACCGCGATTCCGATCGACGAGGACGGCGTCCTCGGTTCGCCGTACCTCTACGCGTCGTTGGTTCCGCAATGGCTGTGGGCCATGGTCACCCGATCCGGGCCGGTGGGTGCCGCGACGCGATACGTATCGGCGTTGTTCGATAGGCCTTGGCTGGCCAAGTATTCGTCGTCGCCAATGGGACCGGACGGGATCGCCAACGGACCCGGTCGACAAATCTGGCTTGCGAACGCGCTGCGCGGTGAATGCGTGCGTGTGGACGAGGGAGGAAAGGTGCGGCAACGGGTGCAGACGAGTCAGTCAACCCTGGCATGTGTGATCGGAGGTGAGGACGGTCGCACATTGTTCGCTGCGACCACTCCCACCAGCGATCCCACCGACGCATCGCGCCTCAAGCACGGACGAATCGAGGTGGCGCGGGTATGACGAACGACACAGCGACTACGCGTCCTCCGATTGCGCCCGGTGCAGGTGTCGCCCTTGTGACACTCTTCGACGACAACGGCACGCTGCTGACAGACAAGACGGCCGATTTGGCGGCGATGTTGGTCGACCACGGGGCCGCTTCGATACTGGTGGCCGGAACGGCTGGTGAATTCTGGCTTCTCGGCGACGACGAACGCCTGCAGCTCACGGCGGCGATACGCCGCTCGGTAGGAGACGACGTCCCGGTCATCGGTCATGTCGGAGGGGTCGATGCGAAGCGTTCAGCGGGTATGGCTGAACGAATGGAGTCTGCTGGGGCCAGCGCTGTCATTGCCTTGCCACTGAACATCGGCGCGAACGACGTTGCGGGCTACTACGAAAAAATAGGCGCGACGACATCGTTGCCGGTCCTCGCGTACCTGCTCCCCCAAGCAGGTGTCTCCATTCCCCTGGACGTTCTTCAGCGGCTTTCTGTGGTAGGTATCAAGGACTCCTCGGGTGACGGTGAACGGCTCACGTCCGAAGTCGTCGATCTGAGTATCGAGACCTATACGGGTGCGCCGTCGCTGCTCGGTCTTGCCCACGATGCCGGTGCCGCCGGCGCGATCTTGGGGCTGAGCAACGCGCGACCCGAACTGGCGGCTGAGGCCTTCGGCGGGAGTCGTGACGCGTTCCGCGCGATGATGCACGAATTCGCTGTCAGCGCTGCTGAGTTCCCGGCGAATCTCAAGCGAATCACTGCGGAGCGGTGGAACACACCGGTCGGTAGTCGTAGCGCTGCCTCGGCCGGGAACGTTGCCTCGTGACCACCGTGAACGCGTTCGCCGACGACGCTCTAGGAGACAACGACGCAGTCGGGGTCGCACAGTCCATCGCTGTGGGTGAGGTCTCCGGGGACGAAGTGCTCGCGGCCACGATCGCTCGATGTGCCGCGGTCGAACAGCACCTCAACGCAGTCGTTTTCGAGGCGTACGAGTCGGTGAGTTCGGCGACGACGGCTCGCCCGTCGTCAGGATTCTTCCAGGGGGTTCCGACCTTCGTCAAAGACATGGTGCAGATCGCCGACATGCCGACGACTCAGGGCACCGACGCGTGGGAGCCTCGATCGTCGGCACGGGATGGTGCCTTCGTGGCTCAGTTTCGGACGTTGGGTGTGATCCCGTTGGGGGTGACGCGCATGTCGGAGTTCGGCTTCAGCCCGGCACCCGAACATCCTCGTCTCGGCGCGGTGCGCAATCCCTGGAACACTCGACACACGGCGGGTGGATCCTCTTCGGGGTCAGGGGCTTTGGTGGCGAGCGGAGCAGTTCCGTTCGCTCATGCCGTCGACGGTGGTGGTTCCATCAGAATCCCTGCGTCGTGCAATGGACTCATCGGACTCAAACCCTCACGGGGCCGACTCCCTCTTGACACAGATCTGCGGCGGATACCCATTCGCATCGCGTCCAACGGCATTCTGACGCGTTCGGTGCGCGATACAGCAGCCTTCTACCGTGAGATGGAGAAACAGCACCGGCCGCGGTTTCTCGACCCGATCGGTGATGTGACGGGCCCGGCTGCTCGCCGGTTGAGGATCGCGGTGGCGACTCGATCGCTGAACGGCGACTGCATGCCCGAGGTTCGGGATGAAACCTTGCGGGTGGCGGGGGTGCTCGAGGAGCTGGGCCACCACGTCGAGCTCATCGACGCCGTGCCCGTGGATAACTCGTTCGCGGAGGACTTCCTGTCGTTTTGGGCGTTGTCGGCGTTCGCACTCGTGCGTATGGGTAAGCGCCGTTTCGGGGACTCGTTCGACAGTTCCAAACTCGACGGCTTCACCCACGGTCTCGTACACCGAGGTTCGAAGGAGTTCGTCGGCGCCCCGGGAGTGATTGCACGACTCTCCATGACCCGGCGGCGATCACAGCGGTTCTACACGAAACATGATGTTCTGCTGACGCCGACTTTGGCGAAACCACCTGTGCCCGTCGGAGAGCTAAGTCCTGTATCGACCGATTTCGAGACGCTGTTGGCGCGGGTCGTCTCATGGGTGGCGTACACACCGTTTCAGAACGTCACCGGTGAGCCATCGCTGTCGCTCCCGACCGGGCAGAGCTCCTCCGGTCTGCCCATCGGCACCTTGTTCTCGGCGCCCAAGGGTCAGGACGCTCGGCTTCTGCACTTGGCGTACGAGCTGAGCGAAACCCAGCGCTGGCGACGAATCGACGACCGAACGTGACAGGCTCACGTCAGCACCCGGTGCACATTAGAGTCTGGATATGCGGAAGGCCACGACGAACGTGATCGCCGACCTCGCATCGTTTCGAGTGGCCGATTCCACTTTCACCGACACCAAGGAACGACTCCTACTCGCCCTGGCCGACTCGATCAGAGAAAAGGGGCTGGCTCAGGTCCAGATCACCGACGTGGTCCGTCACGCTGGGGCGTCCCGCAGGACCTTCTATCAATGCTTCGCGGACAAAGACACAGCGGTGGTGGCGTTGGCAGAGATGATCTTCACGTTGTCCAACGGCCACGTCGCCGCTGCTGTCGATCCCGCGGCGCCCTTGGGAGTCAGAATCGATCAGGGAGTCGATGCGTTTCTCACGTTCGTCGCGGCTGATCCAGTGTTGATCACAGCTGTTCGTACCGAACTGCCGACCATCGGCCCCCTAGGCGTACACACCCACCTCAACAGCGTCGATCAGTTCACCTCACTCGTAGTAGGACTCCTGCGGACATCGGCCACGGACATCGCTGACGCCGATACTCTTACCCACGTGGTCTATATGCTCGTGACAGGGTTGGACAGCGCATTCGTTCGTGCCATTGCGCGCGGTGAATCCATTCTCGATCTGGCCCCTGCCGCCAAATTGCTGTTTCGGCGGGCACTTCTCGCAACACGGTGACGCCAGAGGGCGCAGCCGACCAACTCGACAGCGGTGTCCAGAGCGAGGCGGTCCCACGCAGACCGCGGACGCCAGAGAGTTCGCGTGCTCGCCCCAAGCGATCGACGCGACACGATCAAAACCACGCCCGACTTCCCGATGATCCGACAGCAACCGAACCGTTAGGAACCGACAACGGCGCCAACCGTGCGCAGCGCTGCGCGGTGGACTGCGCTCGCCACTGCACTGCCACTCCTTGGAGGAAACGAATGCCCGAAACCTCGTCGCCGCGTGATGTCACGCCTGAGGTGGCCAGCCAAGTCCTCCGGAACTGGACACCAGAAGTCGCAGCGCATGTCGCCGACCTGTACCGCGATCTGCATCGCCATCCTGAGCTGTCGCTGCGCGAACATCGCACTGCCGCAGCCACAGTCAAGGCGCTCAAACCAGCCGGCCTTGAAATCGCCCCAGGAGTGGGCGGCACCGGCGTGGTCGCCGTGCTGCGCAACGGCAATGGACCCACAATCATGCTGCGCGCCGACATGGATGCCTTGCCAGTCACCGAAGCGACCGGCCTGCCCTACACGAGTACCGTCGAGGGCGCCGCCCACGCCTGCGGACACGACATGCACGTCGCCTGCCTCGTCGGAGCCATGCACGTCTTGGCTAGCGGACGCGATCAATGGTCAGGCACCATCGTCGCAGTCTTCCAGCCTGCCGAGGAACTCGCACGCGGCGCAACCGCGATGATCGACGATGGACTGTTCCAGCGATTCCCCGTGCCTCAAATCGTCCTCGGACAGCACGTCGGACCACTGCCGGCCGGAACGATCGGCTATGGCCGCGGGCCTGTGATGGCCGGTACCGACTCGGTTCAAGCGACACTGTTCGGACGCGGTGGCCACGCCTCCTGGCCCGAGACCACGGTCGACCCAGTGGTCATGGCCGCCGCCGCAGTACTTCGACTGCAAACCATTGTCGCACGCGAACTTTTAAGCAACGACCAAGCCGTACTCACCGTGGGACGACTTCAGGCCGGCACAAAAGACAACATCATCCCCGACACCGCAGAACTGGGGATCAACATCCGCACCTACTCTCAAGGCACCCGCGAACTCCTACGCTCCGCGGTCGAGCGCGTTCTGCGCGCAGAGGCGGCCGCCAGCGCAGCGCCCCGCGAACCGGCGTTCGACTGGAATATCAGCGCACCCGTCCTGATCAGCGATCCCGACGCCACCACTGCCACCCTTGGCGGATTCTCCCGCCACTTCGGCACCGACAACGTCTTCGAGCTGCCACCGCTGGCCGCCAGTGAGGACGTCGGCGCATTCGGCGCGGCAATTCAGGTACCCACCGTGTTCTGGTTCTTCGGGGGCATCGCTGCTGACACGCTGACCGAACTGCACAAATCCGGCCGCGCAATACCGTTCAACCACTCCCCCGAATTCGCCCCCACCATCGAACCAACACTCACGACCGGTGTACACGCACTGACACTCGCGGCGCTGACCTGGCTCACGCCGCCCGGGTGAACCTTCTCCTGGCGAGACCGCACAATGCGACCCCGACGGGGCTGGAATCGATTGTGTCGTGTGGTGCGGCGGTCTGCACGCCCTCGACGCTTACGGTCCTGCCTTCACGCATCCCCGGCACGAATGGGTCGAGCTATTCCATGGGCAATCTCCGGTTCGGCAGCATTCTCACTGATCCTCGTGCCGGGACGTGTCGTCGAACCCGAGACGGTTCATTTCACCAAGTCCAGACAGTGTGGTCGGCTGGCTGGTACCGGTTACAGGTATCGGTCGTGGCGGCCGCCACACCCTTGTTGTTGAAGAACAGTTTCGCCCAGTTGGGCCAGTTCCACGAAAGTTGCTCGTAGAAGGCGTTGGTGGCGGTGGTTTCCGAATATGTCCGGCGCCCCGCGTAATCCAGGGAGTAGAACCAGTGGATGCGGTCGCGGGTGGCCCGCTGCACCTCTGGGGACTTGTTGTTGTAGTCGATCATGTATCGCTCGTAGTACATCGGTTTGACATCGCGCGCCGCAGCCATGATCTGTTCGGCGGTGCAGGTTGTCTTGAGCATTCGGTTGGGAATGGGATAGTCGTCGGTCGCGTCGGCTGCCGCGACACCCGAACCCGCGGCAATACTGCCGGCAACGGTGAGTGCGGCCACCGCTGACCGCAGGACGATGCTGATTCTCTTGCAGGTCATCGTGTTTCGCTTCCCCCATGTCGTGCTGCCGACTCGACGACGGGCATCTGCTCGGGACAGTAGCTGCGCAGCGCCCCGCCGAGAAACTGCCATGCCTGCTCGGTGGACGTTGTCTTCGGCATGTTGGTTGACACGAAGTGCGCGGAGTCGTAGGCGCTCTGGTCCACGCCGCGCTGTAGGCGCTTGCAGGTGAGTTTGGCGATCCAGGCGTTGTAGTCCTTTTGCCCGTAGATCCCGTAGGTGTGCAGCTCGTTGGCGAACCGGGTGTCGGTGTCAGCCGAAGCTGGTGCGGCCGACAGCACCGCTGCAGCGGCCACGGCGACAGCTGCCAAGAACGTCAGCACCGCCAAGAGCGTGCGTGCTCGGGCAGTGCGTGTGTTCCGCCTCGGTAACCTACGTACGCGTCCGGATGTCATCACGTCAAAAAGTCCCTTCTCACGGCTTGAGCGCAGCCCCTCGTGTTCAAGAGCCGAGAGCCTCTTGCGGCTGCTGTTGAATGGGCGGCCACGGCTGAGGAACGGGTCGTGTCCGCACTCTTTGCGGCCACCAGAACCAGCGGCCCAGCAGTGCGGCGATGGCCGGCGTCATGAACGACCGGATCACCAAGGTGTCGAACAGCAGACCCAGACCGATGGTGGTGCCGACCTGCGCCAGAATGACCAGATCGCTGACCGCCATCGTCATCATCGTCAAGGCGAACACCATGCCAGCGGCGGTGACCACCGAGCCGCTACCGCCCATCGTCCGGATGAGCCCGGTGCTGAGCCCAGCTCGGATCTCTTCCTTCAGCCGGGCGACTACAAGCAGGTTGTAGTCCGCGCCCACCGCTAACAGGATGATCACCGCCATCGGTAGCACCATCCAGTGCAACTCGATGCCCAGCACGTGTTGCCACAGCAGCACCGAGACACCGAACGAGGCGCCCAGCGACAACACCACCGTGCCCACGATCACAGCGGCGGCCACGACGGCCCGCGTCAGAATCAGCATGATGATGAAGATCAGCACCACTGCGGCGATTCCGGCTATCAGCAGGTCTAAACTCGTGCCGTCGGACATGTCCTTGAACGTGGCGGCGGTCCCGCCGACGTAGATCGTCGAGCCCTCCAGCGGGGTGCCCTTCAGCGCCTTCAGCGCCGCATTCTTGATCCCGTCGATCTTGTCGATGCCGTCCGCCGACATCGGGTCACCCTCATGGGTGATGATGAACCGGGTGGCACGGCCGTCAGGCGATATGAACTGCTCCAGAGCCTTCTTGAAGTCCTTGTTGTCCAAGGCCTCCGGCGGTAGGTAGAACGAGTCGTCGTTCTTCGCCGCGTCGAAGGCGTCGCCCATGGCAGTACCGTTCTCAGCCATGATTCGCTGCTGCTCCTGCATGCCAGCCTGAGTCTGATGCATCGTGAGCATCATGGCCTTCATCGACTTCATGGTCTCGACCATCGAGGGCATGAGCGCGACCAGCTGAGGCATCAACGAGTCCAGCCGTTCCAACTGCGGCACGAGCGACTGAATGTTGTCGGTCATCGCATCAATGCCGTCAAGGGTGTCGAACACCGATCGGATCGCCCAGCAGACCGGGATGTTGTAGCACTTGGGTTCCCAGTAGAAATAGTTACGGAGGGGACGGAAGAAATCGTCGAACTCGGCGATGTGATCCCGCAGTTTCTGGATGTCGACGACCATGGTCTTCATCTGCGTCACCATCTCGTGCGTGGTGGCCGCCATCTGGCCGGTGAGACTGGACATCTTCTCCATCGTGTCGATGGTGTGCTGCATGTCCTCGGCCTGCAGCAACATATCGGCACTCCGCGCCGCCATGAAATCCTGATTGATCACCTGAGTCGTGGACTGCTGGCTGATGGCATAGGGAATCGTCGAGTGCTCCAACGGATCCCCCTCCGGGCGCGTGATGGACTGAACGCGAGCGATGCCATCAGCCTGGAAGATCGCCTTCGCGACCTTCTCGATGACCAGAAAGTCCGCTGAGTTGCGAAGATCACGGTCTGTTTCGATCATCAACATCTCGGGATTGAGCCGAGACTGCGAGAAGTGCCGGTCGGCCGCCTGGTAGCCCACATTGGCAGCTATGTCGTCGGGTAGATAGTGGCGATCGTTGTAGCTGGTCTGATAGCCGGGCAGGGCCAGCAGGCCGATGAGCGACACCGCGGTCGCTGCCACCAGAATCGGTCCGGGCCAGCGCACCACGGCGGCGCCGACCTTGCGCCAGCCGCGCACCCGCATGGCCCGCTTCGGGTCCAGGAGTCCAAACCGACTGGCGATCGTGATGATCGCGGGACCGAACGTCATCGCGGTGAGGATCAGCACCAGCATGCCGACCGCGAGCGGAACGCCCAGAGTCTGGAAGTACGGCATGCGGGTGAAACTCAGGCAGAACGTCGCGCCCGCGATCGTGAGGCCGGAGCCAACGATCACGTGCGCGGTGCCACCGAACATCGTGTAGTAGGCCGTTTCTGGGTCCTCGCCGGCGCCGCGGGCCTCTTGATATCGGCCGACGAGGAAGATCGCGTAGTCGACGGCGATGGCGATGGCCAACGTGACCAACAGGCTGGTCGCGAAGGTCGAGAGCCCGATCAGTTCGTGGTAACCGAGAAAGGCCACCGCACCGCGGACCGTCATCAGGCTGACGCCGACCATCACCAGGATCAGCAGCGTCGTGATGATCGACCGGAAGAACAACAGCAGCATCACCGTGATGACGAGGAAGGTCAGCGCCTCCACCAGTTGCATGCTGTCGTGGCCGGCCGACTCCTGATCGGCCGACAGCGCCGCCGACCCCGTGACGTACGCCTGCACACCGTCAGGGGTCGGCATGCCGTCGATGAGGTCACGCATCGCGGCGACCGATTCGTTGGCCTTCGCCTCGCCCTGATTGCCCACGAGGTTCACCTGGATGTAGACGGACTTGCCGTCACCACTCTGCACCCCGGGCGCGGTCAGCTTGTCGCTCCACAGATCTTGGACGTGTTCGACATGGGGGTCAGCGCTGAGGCGGTCGATCAAATCCGCGTAGTAGCGCCGTGAGTCCTCACCCAGCGGATCTTGTCCCTCCAGCACGATCATCACCGAGCTGTTGGACTCGAACTCCTCGAAGACCTGACCGATGCGCTGCATGGCGGCCACCGCCGGTGCACCCTGGGGGCTCATCGACACCGAGCGCATCTCTCCGACCTTCTCCAGCTGCGGCACCGAAACATTCAGGTACACCGCAAGCACGATCCAGATCAGCAGAAACGGAATCGACAGTCGCCGGAACCACAGTGCGATCCGGCCGAAATGCGCCTGCTCGTGCTTGACGACCGGCTGCTCCTGCTCGTTTTTGACGACCGGCAACGCGTCAGTGGGTGAGTCGGCCGAATGCGCGCTCATGCCGACTTCACAATGCAGAAGGCCTGGGCGTTGAAAGCGTTGATGATTCGCTCGTCACGGACTTCGTCGTCGACGAGGATTCGACACCCGAGGCTCGACGTGGTGCCCTGGGCGACGATGTTGACCGATGCCGCGGGCGCAGTCGTCGACAGGTCGAGTCGCCACGGCAGTTCCGCATCGATGACCTTCTGCGGTTTGCCCTCCAGATCGACGTAGTGCACGTCGACTCGTGCCCCGGGGGGGCCGAAGACCTCGTAGGTCACGTCCTTGGGATCGAACGGCTCGGGGTCGTTGGCGAACTCGATGGGCGCTACCGACGGGCCCTCGGACGCGAAGACCCCTCGTATCCGGTTCACGGTCAGGCCCGCGACCACGATCGCGACGGCGATGAGGATGGGCAACCATCCCTGCTTGAGCACCCGTAACACGCTCGATCTCCTCTTCATCACGAAGTTTACGCCGGGTGACAAACTCCCGGCCAGACATGATTGTCCAATCCGCTCAGCAACACTAACCACTGAGTTAGAGTGAAGCAAGCCGATCGTACAAGTAATTCAAGCATCTACGACAACTGGGGTTAAAGTGGATGCGACGCCACACGGACTGACGGCGAGGACCTGGCGGTAAGCGGAATGAACAGGAGGCGCCACGTGGCGAAGCCAGCAGCGGCCCGTGGCTTCGCACGCGAACGGGTGCTCGACGCAGCTCTCGAGTTGTTCGCCAAGAACGGCGTCAGTGGCACCTCACTGCAGATGATCGCCGACCGCCTCGGCGTCGGAAAGGGCGCGGTTTACTACCAGTTCCAGTCCAAGGACGAGATTGCCCTGGCGATAGCGCGACCGGTGTACGACGACATCGAGCACCTCATCAGGATTGCCGAAATGCTGCCCACCCCAGAAGCCCGCAGGGACGTGGCCGTGAGCGGACTGGTCGAACTTGCCATTCGACACCGGCCGATCTCAGCGCTGTTCTACTCCGATCCGACCATCCAACATCTGGTCGAGACCCATGAGGAGTTCCAGAACATCGAGCGTCGTTTCACCGGACTCCTGCTCGGCCCCGAGCCTGACATAGCGAGCCAGGTTGCCATGTCGATGATCACCGCTGGGATCTACGCCAGCGCAGCCGACCCGAAGCTCAGCACGGTCGAAGACGCCGAACTTAGCCACATCCTGCTCGTCTGCTCGAAGAGATGCATCGGAGCGCCAACTGGCACCGAGCCCGAGCCGCGTCACGAGAGCCCGACCAATGGTTGAAGCCCAGCCGCACCTGCTCCCGCAGAGCCCGCGGTCGATGACCCCAGGATCGCCAAGGTTGCAATCCCGTTGTCCACGGCATGCCAGCTCGCGACAACGCGGAAAAAGGAACGGTCTCGAAAGCAATACATCTGGATCCAATACATGCAGTGCCGGTGGGGTTTTCACACCTGCGCGCAACCGAGAGAGGATTCGGATGTCTGAACTGCTCATCCCGAATTACGACCCGAACACGCTGGTGCGCTCCGTCACGGTGGAGATCGAGGCACCCAGCGGCGTGGTGTGGGCGGTCCTAACCGACCTCAACAACTACTCACAGTGGAATCCGTTCTGCGTGTCCGCGAAGTCGACGCTGGCCATGGGCTCGGCGGTGCAGATGGTACTCATCGACTACGCGGGCATAGGCGGCACGTTCCCCAGCACCGAATACGTGTGCGCGTTCGTCCCCGAACGTCTGCTGTCCTGGGCACTGCACGCCACACCCGGGTCACCGCATGCGGCACGACGCGACCAGATCATCGAGCCCATCGATAATCACCGCTGCCGCTACTACTCCACAGATGCATTCCTCGGCGAGCACGCACACGACACCATGGCCCAAACCGGCGGATGGGTAAAGCGCGCGTTCGACGACACCGCCCACGCACTGAAACGGCGCGCCGAGACCGTCAACGCCGAGCCGCAGAGGCAGAGCACGCCAAACTGAGCCGTGACGCTACGAACACGACGCCGAAAGTCCTGGGCTAAACCGGTTTCGGTCGCGCTGCAGCGACGAGTTCACGCTCTCCGAGAACATGACCTGCATCAGCGACCGATTTCCGTCCGCGAGGCCTGTTTCCGGGGCGGCATAAGACTTCAATTGCCGACGTCGGCATTTGAAATCGCCGACGTGCTTGACGTTTCGGTGCCACGGCCCGCCAGCATTTCGAGGGCGATTCCGGCAGGCCGATGTCCGTCTGCTTCGAGCCGTGACTATGCGAGTTGATGGATCTTAGGCTGCTGCCCAGAGTATTTCGAACTTTGTGCGACTGATGTTGCCGAGGAAGCCGTGACTGCGTTCGACGTTGTCGACGGTGTCGATGTAGTCGACCACAGCGTCCGCGAACTCGCTGGTGGGCGATCTACTCGTGTTGAGCAACCCGACCTGCATCCGCGCCGCGCCCGTACGATTCCATGGCGGCGCTATCGGGGCGGCCGCCCACGGTGTCGAAGGATATCGAGCAAGCTCCATCACCGCCTGTTCTCCCAGCGCCTCTTGGACGTGAAGTGCGTACCATGGTCGGCGTCCAGAATCGTTGAGCCACTGCAGGTGTCGTCGCCTGGTCGGCCAGCGATTTGTCGGCGACGATCTCGGGTTCGCAGATCTCCGTCGACCGCGGCACCATGAAGTACTAGTGCCACGCGTCTGAATTTGGTTTGCGGGAGTGGGCCGGATTTCGTCTGCGGCCCTGGCCCGCGCGAACGGGTGTCAGCGTTTGCTCCAGCCGTCGTTTCAGCGAGTCCGGTCTGGATGCCGTCGGAGACCATTAGCACGTTGCGCCGGCTGCGATCGCAACGACAATGTCTGCGATAACATCGGACACCCCCGACACACCTCGCGCGTCGGGGCACTGGTCGATGCCGCGTCGTGCTTGATGTGATTTCGTCGAGCAGGCCCGCGTCCCGGCGCCTTCGCTGCTAGGCAAACAGCCGCAGCATGATGCTGAACGCCCGGGCCGAACTCGGCGAGTCTAGTCAAAGCCCAGGGCACCGGTGGCGCACGCACACCCGAACCATGACGGGTGAGGCACGCGATACCGAAAGCGCTGGACATAGAACACGTTTCGGCAGCGCTGCGAGCCCGGAGCTCGACGAACTCCGAGAACATGCGAACTCAGCGACCGAATCCCGTCTGCGAGGTCGGATTCAAGATCGCTCCCAGCCTCGAAACGGAGTTGATTTCGGCGTTCTCGCCTCCGGTGAGCATCAGCGTGACACCGGCGGCTTCCCATTGACTCAACTGTTGAACGACCTGGGCCTCGTCGCCGACGACCATCATCTCCGCGGCGAGTTCATTGGGTATCGCACACGCTGCCTGCTGTCCGCGGCCAGCGGCGAAGAGTCTCGCTACCTCGTCGACCACGTCCGAGTAGTCCATCCGACGGCACAGGCTCGCGAAGGATTCGCCGCCGCCGGCACGGGACTGGTCGATGAGGCGAGCCAGCCTGGGCTTGGAGGCGTCGAGAACCACTTCGCGGTCGTCTGTGACGATGATCTGCGTTGTGGAACAGATTTCGAAGCGCTGGCGATCTCCCCGCGCTCCCGCCCGGGCGAAACCTTCGTCGAGCCACTCGTCGTAGACACGCGCCAACCGCGGGCAAAAGTATGCGGACAGCCAGCCATCGGCGATCTCGGCAGCCAGCGCCACGCGCTCCGCGCAATCGCCCCGAAGCAGGATCGGTATGTCGGCACGGAGCGGATGAGTGGTTGGTTTCAGCGGTTTCCCCAAACCCGTGGTGCCCTCACCGGTCAGAGGCAGAACGTAGTGCGGATTGGCGCTGACCACCGGCGCCTCCCGCCACCACACTTGCCGCAGGATGTCGACGTAGTGGCGAGTGCGTGTTAGCGACTCAGAGAACGGCTGCCCGTACCAGCCTTCCGTGACTTCAGGGGTCGATATCCCCAAGCCCAAGACGTGGCGGCCGCCTGAGAGGTGGTCGAGGGTCAACGCGGCCATCGCGCACGCAGTCGGCGTGCGGGCAGACATGTCCGCGAAGGATGTTCCCAACTGGATGCGCGAAGTTCGTCTGCCCCACCACGCCAGCGGGGTAAAAGCATCGGAAACCGATGTATCAGACGCAAACACCGCGGCGAAGCCCGCCACTTCCGCCGCGATCACCGAGTCAGCGTCGTCCGGATTCCACTCGCGCAGTTGCAGTCCGAGTCTCATCGACATTCTCCTAAACGGTCGACACCGTAGCGCTTGGCGCGCTGTCGAATACCGACCTCGACTGCAGTGAACAACTGCCACAATAGTTAGCGCGGCGGGTCGAGCCGGGCAGGCGACCGAACAGACCAGGCGCGTGGGGTACAGCGAATTCTTCACTGTGATACGTTCGGCATCATATACGTTATCGGTAATCACGAAAGGGTGGACATGAGTGAGTCGATCACCTTGGAGTACGTCGACGAGAACCGCGACATCGCCGTGCTCACCATCAACCGGCCCCGCCGACGCAACGCACTCGACGCGTCGACACTGTCTGAGTTACACACGCTCGTTGACGATCTCAACGGGCGGGCAGACTTTCGCGCCCTGGTGATCACGGGTGCCGGCACAGCATTTTGTTCCGGTGCCGATGTCAAGGCGAATGCGGACGATCGAGGGGTTCCCACGTCACCGGCAGCTCATCTAGCAGCGTCGGCAACCAGCGTCGTGGGAACTACGTACGGCGCGCAGGAACTCATGGCCTCACTGTTCGAGAAGATTCACCGGATGCGCCAACCGGTGATTGCGGCAGTCAACGGTGCGGCGGTCGGAGGCGGTTTCGCGCTTGCCTTGGCGTGCGATATTCGGATCGCCACTGAACAAGCCCAGTTCGGCGCGGTGTTCATGCGTCACGGAGTCTCTTCGTGCGACATGGGCACGAGCTACTTCTTGCCCCGCTTGGTCGGGGCTTCCCGTTCTGCCGAACTTCTGCTGACCGGCCGCGTGTTCGGCGCCGACGAGGCGCACCGGATCGGACTGGTTCACCGCGTTGAAGATTCTGCGAGGGTAATCGAGGGCGCTGTCGCCAAGGCGGTTGAAATTGCGGCCTTCTCACCTCTGGCGGTGTGGATGACCAAGGAGACGATGTGGCAGACGTGTGACTCTCCGAGTCTGCGGCAGGCACTCGACATCGAGAATCGAACGCAGGTCTTGTGCTCGACAACCGGTGATATCGACAAGTCGTTCACCGCATTTCGTGACAAAGGCGTCTGGGAATGGTCGCCGCTGTGACACGCTCGGGGGTGTGCCGGTATCGGACGAGGAGTGAGTAAATTGAACAAGACTGCTCTGTCGAAACTGTTCGACCTGACCGGACGCACCGCCATCGTGACAGGCGGGAGTCGAGGTATTGGTCTCGGTATCGCCGAGGGGTTCGTGTGCGCCGGAGCCAATGTCGTTGTCGCTAGTCGTAAACCGGATGCGTGCGCGCAGGCGGCTGCACACTTGGAGCGATTGGGC
Organism: Mycobacterium sp. BMJ-28; assembly: GCF_054404835.1. Classification (NCBI taxonomy): domain Bacteria; kingdom Bacillati; phylum Actinomycetota; class Actinomycetes; order Mycobacteriales; family Mycobacteriaceae; genus Mycobacterium; species Mycobacterium sp. BMJ-28. The sequence goes on from NZ_CM136783.1 coordinate 3,149,357, forward strand.
GGACAAGCACTCGCAGTGCCGACCCACCTGGGCGACGTGGCGTCCGTCTCGGCCCTGGTCGAAGAGACGGTGAACCGTTTTGGTGCTGTCGACATCGTTGTGAACAATGCCGCGAACCCGCTAGCGCAGCCGCTGGGCCACATGACGACTGAGGCGTTCGACAAGTCGATGGCAGTGAATCTTCGTGGACCTGTGTTCCTCGTCCAGTCGGCATTGCCTCACCTAGAGCAGTCATCTCACGCCTCGGTGCTCAACGTGGTTTCGGCTGGTGCTTTCATGTTCTCGCCAAACGTTGCGATCTACGCCGCCGCGAAGGCGGCCCTGATGTCTTTCACTCGGTCGATGGCCGCAGAATATGCGGCCCGGGGTATCAGGGTCAACGCGTTGGCCCCCGGCAGCGTTGACACGGAAATGGTGCGGAAGAACTCGCAGGAGTTCATCGGTGCGATGGAGTCGGCTTCGCTGATGCGTCGCATCGCATCCGTCGACGAGATGGTCGGCCCAGCCTTGCTCTTGGCCTCTGACGCCGGGAGTTTCATCACGGGGCAGGTCATCTTGGCCGACGGCGGACTGGTCCCGCACTAGAAACGTGAACACGCGGCGGGGATGACGCGATGATGACGCATCCCCGCGGTGCGTCCGGCCGGGCAACCCCATCCCCCAGGCGCATTTCGATTCTCGACCTCAGCGGGCAGTCGACATGATCATCACGCCCTCGGCAAGACGTTCACGATGGCGCACATCGGAGCCGCGCGCGACCCTCAGATGCCGAGAAGCCCGGCAAGGGTCTTCCGCTGCTGTATGGGATCTCCAAACATCAACTGTGCGCATTTAGCGCGCTTGAGGTACAGGTGTGCCGGGTGTTCCCAGGTGAAACCCATCCCTCCGTGGATCTGAATGTTTTCGGCGGCCACCCTCACGTATGCCTCGCCGACGAAGGCCTTGGCCATCGCCGCCGCCATGGCAACGTTGTCAGGCTCCTCGTCGACGCAGCGACAAGCGTGTTCGGCGGCTGATGTGGCCAGTTCGACGTCGACCAACATGTTTGCGCACTTGTGCTTGATCGCCTGGAACGACCCAATCGCTCGGCCGAACTGAAAGCGGCCGCGGGCGTGGCTGACAGCCTGGTTCAGGGCCGCCGATGCTCCGCCGATGCTCTCCGCAGCCAGCGCGATGCAAGCCAGGTTGACGACGTCGGAGCGCACATCGGCCGCTGATCGAGTCGTCGAAATATGCTGTGCGGGGACGTCAGTGAAATCGATCGCGAAGAAGCGGCGGGTGGCGTCCAAGCAAGGGACGGAAGTGATCTGCATGCCCGGCGCGAAGGCGTGAACGGCGAACAGCTCAACGACACCGCGCCAAGTTGCGAAGACGAAAATCACGTCAGCGACATCGGCGTCAAGGGCGAAACCGATTGAACCCGAAAGGACAGGCGTCCCGTGGGATTCGGTTGCCTCGAGGGGCTCGGTCGAACGGTGGCGCATATCTGCATCTCCAAAGCCGACCGTGGCGATCAGTTCCCCGCACGCGATGCCGGGCAGGAACTCGGCCATTGCAATCTCGTTGCCAGATTTCAGCAGTACTCCAGAACCCAAGACTGCCGATGCCAGGAACGGGCCGCCGTACAGGCGCTTCCCCATCTCTTGCAGTACGACCTCAAGTTCGGTGTAGCCGTAGCCCTGACCTCCGAATCGCTCGGGAATGTGAATCCCGGTCAAGCCGAGTTCGCCACCGATCTTCCGCCAGACCGCCCGATCGAATCCTTCGGCGCTCTCCGACAGGCGGCGGACTTCCGATTCGGGACTGTTCTTGTCCAGGAATTCACCGACGCTCTGTCGCAGGTGGGTTTGCTCTTCCGTGGATATCATCGGCTGGATCGCTTTCGTCTTGGTCGGGGTGATGGTCATCGAGGCACGTCGCGCCAGGGGATGTTCTTGTCGACTCGAGCATCGGCGGGAAGACCTAGTACGCGCTCGCCCAGAATGTTTCGCATAATCTCCGAGGTACCGCCTTCGATGGTGTTGGCTCGCGCACGCAGATAGCCGCGCGCTGCGGCCGTCATCGTGTTGCCGGTGTCGGCCCCCACGCCGGTCAAGCCTCCGATGTCGAGGATGAACTCCGATGCGCGTTGATTGTGTTCCGCACCAGCCAGTTTCAGAATCGACCCGTGCGGACCCTCTGCGCCTGTGGCCACCGCTTGGCTGGCACGCGCGACGGTGAGTGCGACGACATTGGCTTCCGTCCACAGTTGGATGCAGCGGTCACGACGAACCGGGTCGCCAAGTTCGTGGGCAGCGGCGGCGCGATAGCCGTCGATTATTCGATCGCCTGGGGCTCCCACTCTGTTGGACATGGCGCCGCCCAGCGCGGTGCGCTCGTTCATCAGTGTGGTGGTCACGACCTGCCAGCCGTGGCCGACGTCGCCGATTCGGTCACCGTCGGGCACCGCGACATCGGTGAAGTACACCTCGTTGAACTCGGCATCACCGGTTATCTGACGCAGGGGCACCACATCTACTCCGGGCGCATGCATGTCGACGACGAATGCTGTTAGACCCGCGTGCTTGGGCTGGTCGGGGTCGGTGCGCGCCATCAGCAGGCCACGGCGGGCTTGTTGCGCGTAGGACGTCCAAAGCTTTTGTCCTTCCACCAGCCAGTCGGCTCCGTCGCGACGTGCGCGCGTCGCAAGGCCTGCGATGTCGGAGCCTGCGGAGGGTTCACTGAAGAGTTGACACCAAATTTCCTGCGCGGTGAACAGTGGACGCAAGTAGCGTCCTCGAATTGCCGGGCTTCCGTGTGCCAAAAGGGTTGGCGCGATCATGCCCAGGCCAATGGGGTTGAGGGCGAACGGTTCTGGCGCACCGGCCGCTGCGAGCCGTGACTCGACCCAGGATTGCAGGGCGGGATCGGCTGAGCAGCCGCCGTCCTCGGGTCGGGCGCCCACCCAGGCAAGCCCGGCGTCGAAGCGTGCTCCCAGAAAGTCGTGGGCACCGCAGGCCGACGGTGGATGGCGCTCGAGCAGCGTCTGTACCCGCGTTTCGAGGTCGGCGGGACGATCGTCTTGCACGAGGTTCTCCTATTTCTGGTCGATTCCCTGCGGTCACCGGGGAATCGACGCGGTGTGAGTGTGTGAAGGCCACACGCATTGCCTCGATGAGTGAGACGAAGTCGACTCTTCGCGCAACGTCCGCCTCGCCGGCGACGGTGTTGTGAACCGGCTAGCAGGACACGACGACTACGGCCTGCGCCAGCACAGTATCACGGAACCCACTGCAGGACAGCATCTCCCGTTCCCGCGCAGCGGAAAACGACACGTCGGCAGCGCTATCGATGCACGATCGAACTTATCCACTTTCGATCCCTTTCCTGACGAGACGACTTAATGAGATCGCTTGCGGTATAGGCGTTGCGTGATCGGTCTGGAAGGTGACCCCGCTCGGATTCGTCGTCCCGCCAGATCACGGCCCCGAGCAGCGACCTCACCGCGACCGCTTGAGATCCTCGTGATCTAGGTACCTTCGTTGACACCCAGATCCCGAGCAACCTGGACGATCGGCTCTACCCGTTTCACGCACGAGCCGAACGGTTCCTTCACGGAACTCTCGGTCGTACTTCTTTGGTTCCTCCGACACCGCGGGTGGGGTGTGCGGACGAGCGCCGATTTTCTAGGTGGTGCCCGTGAATTCGCTCGCGTTGGTGGGTGATCATCGTTGACCGTGCCGCCGGGCAAGCCCTAGACCTACGGGCCTTCGAGAAGGCTTGCGGGCAGCGGGATGCCGTAGGCGTCGGTGGCGGGTGCGGCGGACTCCACGGGAAGCGCGGCAGTCTTGGGCGGTTCGCCTGTGGCGCTTTCGAGGGCGGCTGGTGGGCTACCGCCGGCCGTGCTAACCCCGGGGGCGGACGGCTGCGGCGGGTTCACCCCCGCGCTGATGAAGTTTCGGGCGCTGGCCGCGGTGAGTTGATAAGGCTGGCCAGGGCTTGCTCCGAGCTTGCTGTTTGGCAGCCCGACGGCGGCTTGAGCCGGATCGGCGTTCGTGCCGGTCTTCACTCCGCGGGTGTCGTTCGTGTGCGGTCCGAGCGTGAAGTACATGTAGGGCCGGTAGTCGCTTGCGCCGGGGTACCCGATGGCCGGGGTGCTCTGAACGTAGGGCGGCGGGTAGGGCAGAATCGACGTATCCGCCTGGGCCCGTGTCGGATGAATTGCCAACAGTCCCAGGGCGATTGTGCCCGCCTTGATTATTCTGTACAGCTGTGGTGCGGTCATGGTCGGGTGGCCTCTCTGGCTCGGGGTCAGATCTTGGTGGGGTCGCCGTAGATGGCGAACTGGGTGTGTGCCTCGGCGGTGGATATCCGCAAGTAGGCATAGGAGCGGATGGTGACGTCGCCGCCGCATGCGTCGGCCTTGATGTGCAGATTGTCGATGTCCAGCATCGAGTCCCCGCCCGCGTTGAGCACCATGTTGGTCATGGGTAGATCGACGATGACGCCCGGCTGCACGACCGTCTGTACGTATCCGGCAAGTCCGCCGCCCAATCCGAGGCTGGCACCATCCGGGGCCCCGAATCCAGTGCCCACCGCCGCCGAAGGGGCGATGCCGGCGGTCCCGCCGAAGTTCAGACCCGCCGACACATCTGACTGACATCCGAGCTGGTATCCCAGAATGAACAGGCTGTCGGTGATAGGACTCCCCCCGCCGGTCGCGGTGGCCGTCGCCGACGCGGTGACGAATCCCTCACGGGAGTTGGACGCGTTAGCCAGGTTTGGCACCGGGTTGATGGTCTCGTTGTCGATCCTGATTGTCAGGTGCCATCCATCGCGGGAGACTTTCTCATAGAACTGTGGCGCCATCGCCATCGGCTCGGCGCCGGCCGGCGCAGGTCCACCAAGACACATCGCCACCGAAACCACCCCGACGACTGCGAACAATCTTTTACCAATCATCACATCTGTTCCTCCATAATCACTTTCGCCCTCCGTGGGGCGCGGCAACGGAATTCAAAACACCTGAGTCAACCCAGGTTCAATCCAGCGTCGGTTTGCGATGATCTGAGAGCGCCAGTAGAAGGGCGCCCAGAACGACCAGAGCGCTAAATCCAGCGCAGACGAACCAGGCGAGTGCGATTGCGGCTTCGCTGGGGACTTGGGTCGTGGCATCGGTGCCGGCAGTCAGGATGTCGGCCGTTACCGAGACACCTAGCGCGCCGCCAATCGACTGGGCGATGACCATCAGCATCCAGGTGACGTATTCCGGTCAAGCGGGGTGCGAGTTCCTCTACCGTCTCCGCAGTGTTCATTGGCACGTTCTCTCCTCGACTACAGAAGCGTCGTGGTCCCACGGTTGCGGGCACGATGGGTAAAGGGCCAAAGTCTCGGGGAAGTATTGTCGGAGTTCGCACAACCGCGGAGAACTCGACCGCGTCCCCTCGGCATCGGAGAACGGTGCAACCTTCTCCGCGTTCGGAATCGCCTGTGGCGCCACGTCGTTGTGGCTGCGAAGGACCGGAGCATTGGTTCGCATCTACCGGCACCTCGCTCGGCCGTCACGACCGTAGAAATCTCCGTCCAACGAATCGATCTTCGGCCGTGCGGTCATCAACTGATCACCTGAGCCCGCCTTTCGCCAGCACTGCGCGCGGCTCGGAAGTCCACCGAAATGCTGACCATCCATTACGTTATTCGGGAGAACGTATCACCGGGATGTGAGCTGCGCAACAGGTGTGTGCTGTTAACCTGACTTACACGATGAGCGGTGAACGAATCGGGCGGCCCCGGGATCCGGCCAAGGACGAGCTTGTACGCATAGCGGTGCGCAAACTGTTGGTGGACAAGGGTTTCGCGGCGACCACCATTCCGGCGGTGGCGCGGGAGGCAGGAGTTGGCGCTCCGACGATCTACCGCCGATGGAGCACCCAGGTCGACTTGGTGGAGAGTGCACTCGGATATGTGGGGCCACCGCTCGACTTCGGCGCCGACGGCGACTTTCATGCCTCGTTGGGCAAGTTAGTTCGTGCGGTCGTCGACTACTTCACCGACCCGGTCACCCGGGCCGCGCTTCCGGGATTGATCGCGAACTACGACCGAGACAGCGCGCGATATGCCCGGGTAGTGCATCAAGGCGAGGATCCACTCCGGCAGCAGTTCCAGATTGCCCACGCCCAAGCCGTCGCGAAGAATGCCATCCCGGCGCGCCCGTCAGCCGACGCCATATTCGACACGGTAATTGGTCTGTCGATGTATCACGGAGTGTGGCGGCACACCGTGCAGCCTGAGAGCCCGGAAGAACTCACCAACACCGTGATCGAGATCGTCGAGGCGGCGATCCGGCCCGAAATCGCTCCTCCGTCACCGACGGCACGCCGCCGCAGAAACTGATCTAGCCCAGTCCGTCCGGCCGATAGTGCGCGGCCCTCCCGGCGCCAGCCGCGCCGGCGGCTTGTCGACGACGCGTCGCCCTCATAGCCGCATCGGCCGAGTCGCCAACGATTAATTCGGTAGTGGTGCAATGTCATTGCGACCATCACGCAGGAACGCACCCCGTTGGAAATGCCGGGCCTGCATTGGGACCACCGTTGGAACAGCACCTTGCGGCGAACGCGAATGATTCTCGGGGGCGAACCTGACCTCGTAAGCGCCGCAAAGTCGACGTTCACGATTCCCAAATAACCGCTGGGATTTGCCGAAGCCACCGCGCGGCCTTGCCTGTGGGAGTTCGTCGATGCGCGGTATGGCTTGGCGAGATTGGTCGTCGTGGGTGGCGCTGCAGCGGGCGGCGCCGTTTGCCAAGGTCATCGCGGGGTTGGCTCGGGTCCTGCTGCATGTTGTGCGACCTGGGTGAGGATGTCGACGACTGCGGCGATCGCGGGGCGCTTGGCGGCGCCAGTGCGGGTTATCGCCTCGACTCGGCGGGCGATGTTGATGCCGTCGACGGGCCGGCGAATGAGTTCGCGGGCTGTCGGGGCGTGTCGGGGTAGCTGGGCGATGCCGACACGCCCCGCCAGTACGAGTTCTTCGACGACTCGGAAGTCGTTGATGCGCTGGACTATTCGTGGTTGGACGCCGGATATGACGGCGAGGGAACGCATGACGTCGTCGCCCATGCGTCCGATCTCCACGCTGATCCATGGGCAGTGCGCGAGTTCGTGCAGGGCGATGGAGTCGGCGTCGGCGAGGTGGTGGTCTCAGCGTAGGACCAGGTCGAGCGGTTCACGCATCAAGAAGGTGGTGGTAAATCTGTGCCCCCAGGTCGCCGTGTCGCGTTCGTCGCGGTCGGCGACGACGATGTCGTGATCGGCGAGTAGCTCGGGGGCTTTGGCCGCTGGTTGGTCGATGTCGCGGGCGACGATCTCAACGTTGATTGCTGCGGCCCTTGTGATCAAACCGTGGTGTTCAGTTTCGATGAGAAGACGCCAGTGCCAAGCGTTGGACCGTACTCAACCGTCGCTGCCGATGAAGCCCGGCCGGGAGGGAAGGATGACGCATGACTACAAGCGCAAGGGCACGATCGATTTGTTCCCCCGTAGAAGGCATCATCACCAAAGTCCGACGCGGCCGCGCCACCCGCCACCAGATCAAAACGCGGACGGTGCACTAGTCGGTGCAGGCAGAGATCAGTCCTTCTACCAGCGGGCCAATCCTCTTCTTGATCGTTTCGGACGAGCTTCCCGCCAAGATTTGCAAGATCAAGCCGTCCGCGATAGCGGTTATGAGTTCAGCCAGGAACTGGACATCGACTCCATTCCGACCGTAAGAACCCAGGAACTCCGCGATTCGCGCGTTGTTCTGATTGTAGTCGTTGTCGAGCTTGGTTTGCTCGGGTAACCGCACGGCCCATAGATACAACTCGTACTGCGCGCGCTGGGTGTGCACGAGCTCGGACCCGTCGCCCGACCCCTCGCCGGCCCCTGCCTGCATTCCGTCTATGAGGGCAAGGATCAGCGACGCGACCGCCGCTTCGAGATCGGCCGGCCGGCTTTCAGCCACATTGTCGACGATGCGGAGAAAAAGTTCATAAACGCGCTCCCATGCATCCTCGAACAGCGACTGCTTGCTCGGATACACATGATTCAGGCTCGACAGGGGCACCTCTGCCTCTTCGGCAATCCGCCGAAGCGACGCTGCGCCGATACCTTCTCGGCCGATCACCCGAATCGCGGCATCTGAAGTCAGGGCTCGGCGCACCGACTCACGCACGTAACCCATCCCCGCGCCTCCTATCGAGGTAAGAAATCGAACAGACCAGGGAGTCCGGGCTGATCAGTCGTTCTTCGAAGGCTCAAGCGAACTCGTCGTGGCACATTCTAACCAGTCAGCAAAGGGCACGGACCTGGCCCTACCGGAGGGAATCGACGGCCAACGGCCGGGTGGTCGCGTCGCCCGGTGCACAGCGGTGGTCCTCAACGCAGGAACAGCCTCGCCCCGTAGACGGGTGGGCAATCGCCCGAGGCCTGTACAACGACACGGTGCGATCATTCAAATAGCCGCTCACACACACGATCTCACGCCCGTGCCGCCCGGACCCGACGTAGGCACGTTATCGGTAGGTGGCAGCGAATGCGCGCGTCGGCTCCCCCCGTCACAATGCGCTGCGCGACGGCATATGCCTGATCATCGCGCTGTTGGCGCAGGCGCCGCTCACCCGTCGTGCGCGGGGTGCTCTTCGTGGGGTCCGCGAACGGGGGGCTCGTGTTCGGTCGTGCCAGGGGCCGGCGTGTGGGCGGAGCAGTGCTCACTTCCTTCGGGTGCGGGGATGTTCAGTGCAGGGTTCCTGTCGAAGAAGTTGTAGGGCTTGAGGGTGAACTTGACGTGTTCGACGGGCATGATTGGCCAGTCTTCGTTGCGGGGGAAGTGGGTCGGTCCGAAGGTGTGCCAAAGGACTAGGTCCTCGCCGACGAGTGGCTCATCGCCAGCAATGAACGCTGGCAGGCCATCGCCACCAGGGTTGAGGTTGACCAGGTCGCCCGCGGCGTAGCGTTCGGTCGAGTCGAACTTGGTGACGAACAGGCTCTTCGTGGCGAACCCGGCGCGCTTCGCGATCGACGAGCCGGGGTCGGCCATCAGGGTCGGTGCTGCGCTGGGGTGCAGCACATACGAGGTTGGCTGGCCGAGTCGGGTTGTCTTATCAGTCGAGGCGACCTGCCAAACGCGGCCCTTGCTGCTGTCGGCCAGACGCCCAGACCCGGCTTCCGACGTGATCGGAGTGACCGATTTGGTGAATGCGTTGCCGTGCGGATTTTCCGGCGAGACCGGCAACCGCACCGCATCAACCTCATTGACCACATTCGCGACTCCATCGACGGTCATGTCGAGGCGGGCGGAGAACAGGTGCTGGTGGTACGGCGCACCCAGGCCCGGGGCAATATGCGAGGCGTACGGGAACGGACTGCCATCCTCGCCGTCACCCGGGTAGGCCGAGGTGAACACGATTCCGGTGAGTTTGGCTTCACATTCGATGGTGCCATCCAGGTAGAGGTACCAGAAGAACCCGTAGTCGTAGTTGCCGATGGAGGTAAAGAAGGAGATCACCAGCCGGCGTGACCGACGTACCTCGCGGGCGCCGGTGAAGATGTCGGTGTGCTTCCACAGGGTGCCGTAGTCCTCCTCGTGCATACAGATGCCGTTCTCGACGACCGAGGGAGCACCGAGTTCGTCGGCGAACACGGCATCGAAGTACTTGATTTCGCCGACGCAGTCGCACCCCAATGACAACGAATTCGCGAAGCGTCCGTAGAGGAACTCACCGCAGTCGAAGTAGTTCTGCCAAAAGCGGTTCGGCCGCGGATCACCGTAGGGAACCACCATCTCGCTGATCGACCCTCGATACATGATGGGCCGGTCGACGCCCTGGTCGGCAAAGGTCAGTTGACGAAGGATCAGCCCTTCGCGAACATCGAACCCAATGCGTAGTTTCCAGTTCCCCCACGCGATGTGCTCGCCGTCCACGACGAAGCTGGCGCCCTCCGGCTGGGTGATCTCGATCGGTTTGAGGCCCTCGAGCGCCGGACCCTGTACCAACGGGTCGTCGTAGTTGCCGCTCTCGGTAGGCACGTCGTACAGATGTTTGTCGATGACTTTCACAACGGCGCCGTTGTGAACATCGACGTAGGCCGACAGGCCATCGACGGGATGAGCCCAGACGTGGTCGGCGGGATGGTCCTGCTTGAAGGCCAGGCAGCGGACGACTCGGAGACCTTCTTCGTCCGAGTAACCGTAGTGCCCTGCTGAAAGCGGCACGATCTGCACGTCAGCCGGGGTCAAACCACGCGACGCGAGGGCCTGCACCCACTGCGGATCGCCAGCCAGAGCCGTCAACCCGGCGATGGCTTCGAAATCCAAGACCGGTAACTGGCCCTTGGATCCGTCGATCACCGCGGTACTGAGCACGCTGCTCGACCCAAGCGAGACGATGGTGTCGGTGGAAACGCCCGACGCTGGGTCCAACAGCCACACCCGGGCTCGACGGTCGGGCAGCGGCGCCTCCCCGGCTTCCCAGCCGAAAACCTCGGCTTTCAACGGTTCCTCAAGACCCACATAGGAAAACAGGGTGCCCTCGACAAAACCGGGTTGGGATCGAACGATGCTACGGATCGAATCGATCTCTGCGACACTCAGGGACGCCAACGGATGTGCCACAGACGGCGGCACCTCGGACGCCACAGCTCGCTCGATATCGGTGGTACTCATTCAGGACTCTCCTAGATCTGTTCGTTTGAAATTCACGATTCTCGGCAGTGTGGATATTGCTCTTCAGCGCGGACGACGCGGCGTCGAATGTCGCCGTCGCCTTGACAGACCAAATATGTTGTCGGCCAGTGATCTTGACCGAGGCGAATGTCCGAACCACCCGCGCAACGGCGCCGACTACGGGTACTCAAATGCTGTCCGCTATCAGCCACGGCATCGAGTTCTCGGCCGCGAAGGCATACGCTTCATTACCGACGGCCAGGCCAGTCGGATCAGCGACACCGACCAAGTCCGAGATCACTGCAGCTTCGCCGCAGCCGGCGACCGCCACGAGGTGCATGGCGGCGGCCGACAACGTCATCATTGGCGCTTTCGGATTGATGGCGGTGACTCCGAGATGACCGGGCCGCAGCAGATCCCTGACGCGAGTGGATGTATCCGCCAGCACCCGCGCCGTCAGCGCCCGGTCCGCAGCAGAGATTCCGGTGGTTGTGCCCTCGGAGGCGTCGACGGCTACACATGCGTGCTCAATTGAATTGAACGACGAGTCCATGGAGGGGATGTCGAGTTCGATCGTGCGACTGTGTGGCACTACCACCCGCAGCAGGCCGGACGTATGCCGGATGGCAAAGGCCGCAACTCGTGTCGTCGCTCGCGCCGCTGCGAACACGACTGCGGCCTGAGTTGGATCGACTGCTTTGTCCTGCAACACGACCGCTCCCCCGTCGGCCAACACCCGACAGGCATGGCGAAGGTCGCTGACAACGATGGTGGTGCTCATTGCAGTCCTAACTGGAGTGCCATTGGCTAGAACGGAGCATCCGAGAGCGGTGCAGATCCGCGCACGCCGATCTTTGAGTGCCAGCTGTCCACTGTGCAAACGCTGCGTGTCTCCAAACATGGACACTCCAATGTGGCTGCCATCCATAGTTGCGAGTATGGCCGCACTGCCGAAATGGCACTGCGCGAGCACTTTCCACAGGAAGCTTCACCCTGAACGGCGCACGCGAGTGTCATGGACATTCCAATCTGTCGCCTCGAGTAGCAGTCATTTCACACACCCGGACGATCGTCCGGGTGTGTGTTAGCGTAAGCCGCTGTTATCCAGAGCGCAAGAGTTGGCTACCTGAAAGTTGGATACCCGTGGGTCACAATAAGTTTCACCTGGCATACTTCACGAAGTTCGGCGTACCCGCGTGGGCGCTCGATACCAACAAGACGATCGGTGCCGATTGGCCCGACGGCTCGTACCACATCGATCTCGCGAAGCGGCTCGAAAGTGCAAAGTTCGATTTCATACTCTTCGAAGACACGCTGACCGTCGGCGAGACATACGGCAGCTCGATGGAGACAGACCTGAGGCACGCGGTCTACTCCCCGAAGCTGGACCCGATACCGTTGCTGCCGCTGATGGCGCAAGCAACCAATCACATCGGGGTGGTCGCCACCGCGTCGACGAGCTTCTATCCGGCGTTTCTGCTCGCCCGATTGTTCTCTACCGTCGACTCACTGAGCCGAGGGCGAGTGGGCTGGAACGTGGTGACCTCGAGCGAGACCAACGCTGCCCGTAACTTCGGACTGGATGCCCTTCTGCCGCACGATGTGCGGTACGACGCGGCCGATGAGTATGTGCAGCTTGCGATCAAACTCTGGGAGTCCTGGGAGGAAGGTGCCCTCGTCGCCGACCTGAAAACAGGCGTGTACGTCGACCACACAAAGGTCCACACGATTGATTTCGAGGGTAAGTTCCACAAATCGAGAGGCCCCCTCAATACCCTCCGCTCACCCCAGGTGAAGCCGGTTATTTGTCAGGCCGGCGCTTCGCCTCGAGGGCGCGCTTTCGCAGCGAAGTACGCGGAGATCATCGTTGGCCTGGCAGCCGGCGGCATCGACGGCATGAAGGAGTTCCGCGAGGACGTACGAGCTCGCGTGAAGTCCTACGGGCGCAATCCCGATGACTGCAAGATCGTCTATCTCACACCTGTGCAGTTCACCGACATCAGCGCGCCGCCGCCGATCACGTCCAAATCAGCGGACGAGTACGCCCTGGTAATGGCCTCCACCGCAATGGATATCGACTTCTCGACGTTCGACCTCGACGGGCCCGCCGACCAGGACATGGTGGCCGGAGGACACACAACCGCTCTCGCCTACATCAAGGAGCAGGGGCGTCTCGGCATGACCCTACGCGAGGCGCTCGGGCTCGGAAACGGCATGAGCGGGCTCAATCTCGTGGGGACACCTGAAGAAATCTCCAACAAGATGATCGCCGCAATGGACGAGGTCGGCGGCGACGGGTTCCTCATCGAAGGTAGCGGACTGGCCAGTCACACGGCCACGCTGACCGACGAGTTGATCCCGGCACTGCAGGAAGCGGGCGTAGTGCGAACCGAGTACAGCGGAACGACTCTGCGCGACGTTCTGCACGAATTCTGACATCGCCGCAGGCCGAGGTGCGCTCAGATGCGCATCTCAGCGTCGAAGATTGGGATGAAGCCAAAGGTGTTGTCGGCGAGGTGACCTGGGACCGCGGCGCGGACCGGTTCATCTGCGCGATGGGTGTCGGCGACGGCCAGCTGATCGGCCGGACCCGGGCGATGGTCGCCAAACGGGGCCGCCTGTTGGTGACCAATACCCACCCGATGCTCGAACGCGGGATCCGCGCGAACCTGATGGACCTCACTCTGACCGAGAAGCAGATCGTCGGCACCCTGTACGGGTCGGGAAACTCACGAGCCGACATCGCGAAGATCCTCGAAATGGCCAGTGCTGGCCAGGTCGATCTTGAATCCATGGTTACCCGCACCTATCCGCTGGAGAAGGTCATCGACGGCAACGCAGACATGCACGTCGCCGCCAACATCCTTGGCGTGTTGGTCTATCCGGCTCTATGAACCGAACAGGAGAACAACTGATGACCGGTCGTCTAGAGGGCAAGGTCGCCTTCATCACGGGCGCCGCCCGCGGGCAGCGCCCGTCCCACGTTGTGCGCATGGCCGAAGCAGGTGCTGACATCATCGCGGTTGACCTGTGCGCGCGGTCTGGCGGCGGGTCGCGGTTGTATTCGAGACACGCATGACCACTGATACCTCAGCCCTGACTCGAACAGAAGGCCTCGCTGCTTCGGGCCGGGATTTTGGACCACCAAAGAGATCCGCGAAGCCGGTATCCCGTCCATCGTCCTCACCGATGGCCCGCACGGTATCTGCCGTCAGGACAGTGAAGGCGGCCATCTCTGTATCAACGAAAGCCTTCCGTCCACTTGCTTCCCGATGGCGGTCGCGGCGGGATCCAGCTGGGATCCCGGCCTCGCCGCACAGGTCGGTGCTGCGGTCGGACGGGAAGGCCGCGCGTTCGGTGTGTCCGTCATCCTCGGCCCCGGCGTGAACATCAAACGGTCTCCATTGTGTGGCCGGAACTTCGAGTACTACTCCGATCACTAACCCCATTTTCACCACTGACGTTCCCATCGGGGCGCACAACCAGAAAGCAGAGACACACCGACATGAACAGACTCGACGGCAAGGCCATCATCGTCACCGGAGCGGCGTCCGGCATCGGCCGAGGAGTCGCCGAGCGATTGCTCGCCGAAGGCGCCCAGGTCGCCGCGCTCGACATCAGCTCAGACCCGCTCATCAGCTGGGCCGACACCATCGACCGTGGCGCACGCGAGCGACTGAGCGTGCACAACGTCGACATCTCCCATGAGGATTCTGTGAAGTCCGTCATCGCTGATGCACGGGAGCGCCTGGGCCGTATCGACGGCTTAGTCAACGCAGCCGGGATTCTGCGCAGCGCCCACACGCATGAGATGCCGTTGGACCAGTGGAACAGCCTGATCGCGGTGAATCTCACCGGCACCTTCCTGGTGACCCGCGAGACTCTCCCTAGCCTGATCGCGAAACCCGGCGGAGTGATCGTGAACTTCGCGTCCACTTCCGCGTTCTTTGCCCACGCCTACATGGCCGCGTACTCAGCCACCAAGGGAGCGATCGCGTCGTTCACGCACGCGATCGCCGCGGAGTACAGCAAAGAAGGCCTGCGCGCAGTGAGCATCGTCCCTGGCGGTATTACTAGCGGCATCACAAACACCACCATTCAAGGGCTGCCGGCGGACGCCGATCAATACCTGCTGCGGAAACTCGACGGCGCCCTCAACGGCGGTGAACTCGGCAGCCCCGCGAATATCGCAGGTGTTGTTGCCATGCTCATCTCAGACGATGGCGCGTTCATCACAGGCACTGAGATTCGCATCGACGGCGGCGCCCATATGTGATTGTAGAAAAAACCACACCACGACCTGAGTTTGGACATTTTGCTTAGTACCCCGGGTTGAAGCCGAGGTGAGTGAGAATTTCGCGCTGGGCGGCGGGGATTTCGGGCGGGAAGGTTTGGGTGGCGCCGTTGATGACGATGGTGGCGCTGCGCAGGGGGGCCGTAGTTGCTTGACGGTCCTGCTGATGGCTAGGCCGGTCCGCTGTTAGATGCAGTGCGAGACGGCCAGTGCGGCGAACACGATGGTCAGGTGCGCCTCGATGGCATCACGCACGCGGTTCAACATGGGCCGGGCCTCCAGGTCGGTCTTGGACATGCGGAAGGACTTCTCGACGTGCCACAGGTCGTGTTTGGCGATCACGTCAGTGGCCGCGAGGGTCTCGGCCGAGACGTTGGTGACGTAGCCTTTGAGCCCGACGAGGGACTGGGCGCGGGCCAGGCTGCCCTCATCGAGGCTGCGGTCGGAGCCTTTGGTCGTGACGAATCATGCTGACTTGGATTGCTTTTCGTCACCGATGATCACCCGTGCCCGAGCCTCTTGAGCAGTGTTGTTGACCTTGGTGAGACCGTGCCTGGGTGTGAGGGTGTCGATGATCTGGCGAATCGGCGAAAACATCACCGTGCCAAAGGAAGTGGGATTCCATATCCGTGGGTGCCTTCGTCACCCGCGAGCCCACGATGAACGAGCACCCCAGCTCGTCGAGGGCCTTGAGGTTCGACGCCGACAACATCCCCGCATCGGCGGCCACCACGATCGGCGTGTCCTGCAGGTCGTGGCGTTCCAAGAAGCTGGTCACGATCGGGACGATGGTGGTGGTCTCGGCGGTATTGCCCTCGTAGTAGCCGATCTCCAACAGGAAGCCGGTGCGATCCACCAACAGATCGACCACGATTTGCGGGTCGCCCCGGCGTTCCTTGGAGTAGCCGACCTTGCGCAGGTCGTCTTCGTTCTCGGACTCGAAGTAGAGAGTGGTGACGTCGTAGAGCAGCAGACTCAGCCCAACCGCAGTCACGGGCATAGGCGAAGCACTTGCCAGCGATAACATCGCGGTACCCGTTTGGTGGTGACCTTGCGGGCGTGGCGGTTGATTGTTTTGTAGGACAGCACTTCTGCACCCAGGTCGGTCAGCACCCGGTTGGCCCCCAAACGTCTTTAGCGATTCAAGACATCGACCCGGCGGCACCGCACATCCGGACCCTCGGCCTACGCACGGTCTATCCGAGAGCTATCGGCGCCGCACTGAGGACCATGAGCTGATCGAGGCAGTCGACTGGGATCGCGCCGTTGGTGAATGCGAGGAACTGCCGCATGGGCATGGACTCCACCATCTTGAGTTGATCCGGATTTTTAGCCGACTGCCGCGCTTGCTCTTCCGACATGCCGGCCGCTATGGCCTCAACAAGCAGTGGGCCCACTAGGGGGTGCGCAAACCAGTCACCGACCGTCGAGTCCAGACTCAGTGCTCCTGACAGCGGGTCGCCGGGCAGCGTGATCGACTCTTCACGCAACACCGTGGATGCGTCGGCGCAGACCTGGATTGAATAGGTGCCTGCCGGTACGACCCAATGGCCGACCGCGATGTCCCAGTACGCAAACGCACGACGATCCAGTGCGAACGCCACCGTCGTGCTCTCTCCCGGCTGCAGCTGCACTTTCGCGAAGCCCCGCAGCTCTCGGAGTGGCCGTCTGACCGGGGCGTCCCCGCCTGCGACGTACAGCTGCACGACGTGCTTTCCGACTCGACTACCGGTGTTGGTGACTGTGACCTCGACGTCGACCTCCGCATCGCCGGTCGCGCGGACGGAGAGCGATGTCGTGGCGAACGTCGTGTAGCTCAGGCCATGCCCGAACGGGTAGCGCACCGGCACGTTCGCGGTGGTGTAGTAGCGGTAGCCGACGAACACACCTTCGCCGTAGCGGACATGTCCCTGTTCACCGGGGAAATTGAGCCACGTCGGGTTATCTTGCAGCCGTAGGGGAATCGTCTCGGCGAGGTGCCCGGACGGATTGACATGTCCGAACAGCACGTCGGACAGTGCGGATCCGCCTGCCTGGCCGAGCAGCCAGCCCTCCAGGATGGCATCCGCTTCGTCATGCCAACCCTCGAGTGACACCACACCGCCGTTGGAGAGCACGACGACGGTTCGGGATGCGACTGCCGCGACAGCACAGATCAGCTCGATCTGGTCGTCCGGGAGAGACAGGGTGTCACGGTCAAAGCCTTCGGATTCCTCTCGGTCTCCGAGTCCGGCGAAGACGACCGCGACCTGAGCTCGGCGCGCGGCCTGCACGGCGTCGCCGTGCAGGGATTCCCGATCGCTGGACGCATCGAGGGTGAAACCCTTGCAGTACTCGACCGCTACATCTGATGTCGGGGACTGTTCGCGGATGGCATCGAGGGCGGCGTCGATGCGCGTCGGGTTCACATGCGAGCTGCCACCGCCCTGGAAACGCGGTTCGGCGGCAAAGGAGCCGATGACGGCGATCTTGGTGATTCCACCCAAGGGCAGCACGTCGTTGTCGTTCTTGAGAAGCACGACGGAATCGGCGGCCAGTTCACGGGCGAGGGCGTGGTGTTGATCGACATCCAAATCCCCTGTCGCGTCGCGCGGAAGCGCGGTGAGCGCCAGGACGCGCTCGACGGCTTGATCGACGAGTTTCTCGTCGAGCGTTGCAGCGCGGACAGCGTCGACGATCTGCCGATCGGTGGTTCCGCCGCTGCCTGGCATCTCCAGGTCCATGCCTGCCGCAACACCGGCCACGCGATCGCTCACCGCTCCCCAGTCCGATATGACGGCGCCCTCAAAGCCCCAATCGGCACGCAGGACGTCGGTGAGAAGCCACCGATCGTGGGAGGCGTAGACGCCGTTGACCTTGTTGTACGAGCACATCACCGTGGCCGGTTTCGCTTGGGTGACAACCCTTTCGAAGGCAGGGAAGTAGATCTCCCTCATGGTTCGCTCGTCGACGTCGGCGCTGATGCGCATGCGTTCGGTCTCCTGGTTGTTGGCGGCAAAGTGCTTGACGGATGCGCCGGGACCGGTCTCCTGCAGGGCAGTCACGTGCGAGGCCCCAAGCACGCCGGAGAGGTAAGGATCCTCGGAGTAGTACTCGAAGTTGCGGCCGCACAGCGGGCTTCGCTTGATGTTCACGCCGGGGCCCAGGATCACCGAGACGCCCAACGCGCGACCCTCGCGGCCGACGGCGGCTCCGACGCGGGCCGCAATGTCGCGGTCCCAGCTGCTTCCGACGGCGACGGCGAGGGGGAAGCACGTCGCTGGCAGGCTTTCGTTGATGCCGAGGTGGTCGGCGTCGCCTGCTTGGTGACGCACGCCGTGTGGCCCGTCGGTGAGCACGATCGACGGAATGCCGGCCCTGTCGAGGTTCTTCGTCGTCCAGAAATCCTTGCCGGAGAGCAGGGAGGCCTTCTGCTCGAGAGTGAGATTGGATAGGTGGATGGTCATGTGTAGGTTCCTCCCGAAGCTATGAACAGTGCCACGCGCAGATCGTCGGTGAGTTGGTTGGGCACGCCCGGGATGTGCTGGAGCAGCGTCGACAGTGACATCGCCGTGACTTCCGGCGCTGTTGGGTCGATCGGGATCCCAGGCAGGTGGGAGGCGAAGACCTCGGTCAGCAGCCGCCAAGTCATGACGTCGCCGGCCAGTTTCGCTAGCGGGGTGTCGAGGTCGAAGACGGGACGCATCCCGTAGGGCGTTGGTAACTCGTGGCACCAGCTGTGTTCGCCGTCGCCGACGGTCTGGACGACCCCCTCCGGATGCAACGGAAGCGCGATCTCGGCGGTTGTTCCCACCGGAACATTCGCGCGAAGGGACACGCGGGTCCCGTTGATCTGCCAGGCGACGGTGATCTCGCCATAGCTGGTGAGGTGGCGCAGTGTTGCGCTGGTCAGCCCGCCACCGGGCTGCGGGGCGATCCGCATGGTGCGGTAGCCGGGACTGGTAGGGGTGAGGCCACCGATGGTGCGGTGCATCCAGTCGACGACGGCGCCCAGTGCGTAGTGATTGAGCGACGTCATCCCCGATGGGTTGATCGTGCCGTCAGGGCGGATCGAGTCCCACCGCTCCCAGATCGTGGTCGCCCCCATTGTCACCGGATAGAGGAAGGATGGGCATCCCTTCTCCATCAGCAGAAGGTAGGCCTCATCGAGGTGGCCGGTACTCGAAAGCGCTTCTGCGACAAAGGGTGTACCAGCGAAGCCAGTGGAGATGCGGTATCTGGACTGCGCCACGATCTCAGCCAACCGCATCCCAGCGGTGCAACGCTGATCCGGGGTCAGGAGGCCGAAGACGATCGCGAGGGCGTAGGCAGTGGCCGTCTCGTTCACCACTCGCCCGCTAGGGGTGACGTACTCGTGCAGAAAAGCCTGTCGGACGCGAGCGGCCAGCTCGGTGAATTCTGCTACATCCTCGAAGCGTTCCAATATCTGGGCGGTATCGGCCATTTGCCGGGTCGTGCGGCAGAAATAGGCCGCGGCCACCAGGTGCGAGTCGGTCTTGCCGCCTGCGGGGTTGTTGTGCGGAGCATCGGGGTCGAGCCAGTCGCCGAACTGGAACCCCGAGCTCCACAGGCCACGCTCGTCGAGCGATGACGCGACCTGACGGACGAACGCGGTCATCGATTGGTAGGCGCGAGAAAGGCTTTCAGTGTTGCCGTATTCCGTGTACAGCACCCACGGGAGGTTCACCGCGACGTCACTCCACAACGCGGTGGGAGACGAGGGCGTCGCCAAGACATCGGGCACGACCCACGGCACGAAACCACGTTCCCGTTGTTCTGCGGCGAGGTCGTCGAGCCACGAGCCCAGACCCCCTCGGACGTCGTAGAGGAACGCGGCAGCCGGCGCGAAGGCGTTGATGTCTCCGGTCCAGCCGAGCCGTTCGTCTCGCTGCGGGCAGTCCGTGGGCACACCGACGAAGTTTCCTCGCATGGACCAGACCGCGTTCGAGTGCAACTGGTTCAGGAGCGGGTCGGAGGTCTCCAGCCACCCGGTACGGTCCATGTCGGTGTGGAGAACGATCGCATGCAGCGAGTCCGCGTTGAGTTCGCCGGGCCAGCCGTCGACCTCGACGTAGCGGAAGCCGTGGAAGGTGAAGCGTGGCTCCCAGCTCTGCGCGCCGCGGCCGTCGAGTGTGTAGCGGTCGGTCGCCTGCGCGCTGCGCAACGTCTCGAGGTCGATCTCGCCATCGGTCATCACTTCGGCGTGACGAAGTGTGATGGTGGTGCCCGCTTCGCCGGACACATGAATTCGGACCCGCCCGGCGAGATTCTGTCCGAAGTCGACGACGGTCTTGCCGGAGGGCGTGGTCACGATCGCCGCAGGCTCGAGTTCCGTGATGCGCCGAATCGGTGGCGCCGTCGAATCGAACAGAGTGTTTTCGGGCCATGCCATCGGCTCCACAGTCGACCAGGACGTGCTGTCGAAACCGCTTTGATCCCAGCCGATGTGCTCGAGCCGGGCGTCGTGCTCTTCGCCGTCGTAGATGCTGCTTTTCGTGATCGCCCCTGCACTTGCACGGAACCTGGCGTCGCTAACGACGGTCTCGGTTCTGTCGGCGTACTCGAGCACGAGTTCGAGGAATAGGGCGACGCGGTCCGCGTAGTGATTGCGACGGCCATCCCAGCCGAGACGACCGAGCGCCCACCCTTCGGCCACAATGACCCCGACCGTGTTCGCGCCGATCACTAGCTCGCTTCCCACGTCAAACCTACTGACGGCCAGTCGGTTCCGATACGACGTCCACCCGGGGGTGAGAACCTCATCGCCGACGACAGCGCCGTTCAGGTGCGGTTCCGCGACGCCGAGTGCGGTGAACCGCAGCGTCGCGGTGTGCGGGAGTTCCGCAAGCGTGAAGTCACGGCGCAGGTACGCCGGTGGATCGCCCTCACGGCCGGTCGGAAAGGACGGTGTGACGAAGGCACCCCTGGCGCGCCCGGTCACGATTTCACCTCCCCCGATCAGCGGACGGAACGGACACGGAGCACGACGAGGCCGGAGAGGAGCACGACCGCAGCCCCGATCGCGTAGAGCGACACGTAGTTCTTCTCGCCGGCCGCAGAAACACCGATGGCGAGAAACATCGGCGCGACGAGCGGAGCGACTGCCTGGGAAATCAAGGTCGCAAAGTTGGCGATGCTCATGAACCGGCCCGCATCGGTGTCGCGTTCGGGCAGCACGTCGAGCAGCAGCGCTTGGTCCACGGCGGCGAACATGCCGATGCCCACGGACGTCAGGAGCGAACCGGCGGCCAACCCGAGGAGCTGAGCAGACAACGCCGTCACGACCGCCCCGGAGGCGAAGAGCACGCCGCCGAGCAGGACGAAGGCCCGGCGCCGCTCGAATCGATCGGACATGAACCCACCCCCAATCGCACCCGCCGTGGTCGCAACAACGCCGAGCAATGACAGGGACACCAGGGCATCGGTCACCTGGGTCACGGACAGACCCAGTTTGGCAGCGAAGACGAACGAGGTGAACGTCGTGCTCAGCGTCAGACCGAAGTAGAACAGCAGGCGGCCGAGCCAGACCAGGGAGAAGTCCGGGTATCGCCGCGGGTCGAAGACGAACTTCTTCAGCAACGTGGCGGGAGTCAACTCTTCGGGGAACACAGCGCCGCGGGTGTCCTCCTCGTGCACGAAGAGTACGAACAGCAGCACGAATGCGAGTCCTATCGCACCGGGAACGACGAACAAGAGCACGGCGTCGGCTGCGAACGCTCCTGCGACGCCGACACCGAGCACTGGGGCAATCTGTGTGGCGAAGCCGGACAATCCGGCGACACGGCCACGCTGCTCTTCGGGCAGGCGGTCTGCGGTGGAGAACTGCAGGTTGGCCAGGGCCTGGCCCCAACCGAGCTGCGCGAGAACCCACCCTGCGCCGAGCAGCAGAATGCTCGGAGCCAGCGACATGACGACAAGGGAAATGACGCCGACCGTGAGACCAGCGATGATGAACGGTCGACGACGCCCGATCCGGGTCCTTGTACGGTCCGAAGCCACGCCGAGCAACGGGCCTGCAACCAAGGCGGCGGCCGCGCCGACGCCAGTGATGAAGCCGAGATACTCCTCGTGGCCGGGGGCGAGTTCGGCCACCCTGATGGACAGCGAGATAGCCAGCGGAGTGATGAAGGCGACGAACGTGCCGAACTGCGCCAGGACGATCAGCCAGATGTACTTGGCGCTGACCAATTCTCGAGCCGTCGAGCCGTCTTGAGTGACGAGCGGCGCGGCGGTTGCATGGGGCAGCGCAGCCTCGACAGGACGGGCTGGCGACATACCGCTCATTCGGGCCCTCCGTCGTCATGGTCGCGGGTGTCTGCGCGGGCCGACATGGTTACTAGAGCGCGCTAGGTGGTGACACCGACACTACAGTGGCTAACGCTAGCGCGCGCAAGCAGTACGCTCGGAGCCGAATGAGGTGAGCGACATGAGCGATGTGCACGGGCTGGCGACGAAACGGCGACCGACCGCAGCCGACGTCGGCCGGGAAGCCGGGGTCTCGCGGGCGACAGTGGGCTTCGTCCTGAACGACACTCCTGGGCAATCGATCTCGCCTGCGACTCGTGACAAGGTTCTCGATGCCGCGCACCGTCTCGGCTACCGTCCACACGCCGGCGCTCAGGCCTTGGCGCGGGGAAGCACACGGATCGTTTTGTTGGTCCTTCCAGATTGGCCGGTTGGGCACAGTATCCAGCGATTCATTGAAGCGGCAGACGGTGTTCTCGATGCGGCCGGATACACCTTAGTTACCTACACTCCACGAGGTGAAGGCAGCTCGCGGCCACTCTGGGAGCTCCTCGAGCCAGCCGTCGTCATCGGCTTCGAGCCGTTCTCGCCCGAGCAGCTGGCGAGCATGCGCGCCCAGAGGATTAGCCATATCGTGCCCGACGGGGGGCACGACGTACTGGCCCCTGAAATCGGGCCTGGCCTCCAGCTGGACCACTTGTACGAGCTTGGCCACCGACGCATCGGCTATGCATCCACCGCGGATCCCCGACTAAGTGAAATTGCTGGGCGACGTGCGGAAGCAGCACTCCAGCACGCGCAAACACTCGGCTTAGATCCGCCAATCATCCGCGTCGTGGCCAGTCAGGACGATGCGACATCAGCCGTCCGCGACTGGCTGGAAGAGGGCGTCACCGCAGTCGCGGCATACAACGATGAAGTCGCAGCCCTCGTCGCCGGCGCCGCGCTACACACAGGCGTCGCGGTACCGGAGCAGTTATCGGTTGTCGGACACGACGACTCGCCGATCGCTACGCTCTTCGTGCCCTCACTCTCGAGTGTTCGGCGCGACGAGGAAGCGGATGGTCGAATGTTCGCCTCGATCGCCGTCGCACTGGCCGAGGGGCGCGGCATCGCCGACACCGGGCAGATGGCGCGGGAAATCGTCGTTGCTCGTAGCTCGACCGCCCCCCGAAGGAGCTGAACACAATTCCGTCGTCAAGTCTTGAATGCCATCTCACTGACAGCGAATGCGCGTGCCGACGCGCTCAGGTTCGAAACTCACTGTCGTCGTTTAGAAGAATCCATTCGTCGGCAACATGGTGCCGTTCAGTTCGAAGTCTCCAATTGCGCGCTCTCGGTACTCCTTGGGATTGTGCGAGGCTAGTGTCCGAAGATTCCTCCAATGCCGGTCGAGCGCGCGACTGTGGTCCACCGACGATGCGCTTCCGGCGTCGAACATCCGGCTCGATGCATGGTTCGAAAGCCGGTCGATGATGCTCTTTGCCCTGGAGATGTCGGCTGATGCGCGATGCGCCCCCACAAGGTAGTTGGCCATCTGGCCGGTCGGGTCCGGCCGGGCCGCGAAGGATTGCGCTGCCGCACGCACCAGGACACGCAACACCCACGCGATTGAACTCAACTCGCCGACGACGGTCTGCACTATCGCGTCGTGAGTGGGCCGTTCGTCCAACGCGTGATCAAAGTTGCGGCCCCGCTTTCGGACCAATTCGATGGTGTCGGAATGGATTCGCGATGCCACCCCCGCGGCCGAGGCCAAAAGGACGAGTTGGGTGAAGCCTCCCCGGTACGGCAGCAGTCCGCCGACCGCGTCAACGCTGAAGTCCACGACGTCGCCGGGCACGAGCCGTACGTTGTCGAACGTCACCGTCCCGGAACCGGTATGGCGCTGGCCGAACGCGGACCAGTCGTCGTGCACCTCTACGCCCGGCGCCGCAACGTCAACGAGCGCAGTGCGTGGCCGGGCATCGACGGTTTGCGCCCGTACCGCCAGTCGATGCGCGAATATCGACCCGGTCGTGTAGCTCTTGGTGCCGCTGAGCAGGTAGGTGCCGTCGGTGTCGGGCTTGACCACGGTGTCCCCCCGTGAGGTTCCAGCGGTAGTGGTGCCCGACTCGGCCGCACATACGGTGAAGAGATTTCCTGCCACGGCCTCTGCGTCGACACGCTTGATCAATTGCCGATCATGATGAAGGCGAACGCTGTCGACGAAGTTGAAGTGGTTGCCGACGGCATGTGAGATGTTGGGGTCGATTGCGCCCAGGTCGACGAGGAAGTCGAATAGCGTGGGCAGGTCGGCGCCCAGTCCTCCCGACGATTCGGGAACGGTCAACGCCCCGAGCCCGGCCCTCGTCATCGCGGACACCGCCGAGGCGACATCGGAGCGGCCCAGTTCGGGTACGTCAGCG
Source organism: Mycobacterium sp. BMJ-28 (assembly GCF_054404835.1). NCBI lineage: Bacteria > Bacillati > Actinomycetota > Actinomycetes > Mycobacteriales > Mycobacteriaceae > Mycobacterium > Mycobacterium sp. BMJ-28. The sequence continues at coordinate 3,173,984 of NZ_CM136783.1, forward strand.
AAGCGCAGTGCCAAGGAGTTGAGGAAATCTGCGGTCGCGGGGTGCGCACGGCCTTGCGTGGTCGCTAGCACTGCGCGCCGACCGTGTCGTGCAGGCCGACACCGAGGTGCCCGCGCAGCGTGTCGGCTTGGTAGGCCTCGCGGAATGCGCCGCGCTCTTGAAGGTGCGGGATCACGGCATCGACGAATTCGGCGAGCCCGCTCGGAACGACGGCAGGGACGACGACGAAGCCGTCCACAGCACGAGCGTCGCACAGGTCGACCATTCGTTCCGCGATCTCCGAAGCGGTTCCGACTAAACCCTTTTCGTCCTGTGACAGCAGCGCCCTGACCATCTGACGCATGGATTTTCCCTCGGCGTCGGCCCGGGCACGCCACTGCGCGGCAAGTCCGGTCGATGTTCGCTCCGCTCCGGCAGCGCGCGTAGTGACCCGCACGCTCGGTCGGTGCAGAGGGTCCGGTGCGATCGTCGGTAGCGGACCGTCAACGTCGTAATCGGAGAGGTCCTGCCCCCAGATATCTTCGATGAAGGAGATCACTAGTCGCGGCGTGAGGCGTTGGGTGAGTTCCGCTTCGGCGCGCTCGCGCGCATCCTCGGCGGTGTCACCGATCACGAAGCGCGTACCTGCCATGATCTTGGTGCTGCCGTGTGGTCTGCCCGAAGCTACGACGCGTTGTTGAATGTCGTCGTAAAACTCCTGCGCCGCAGCGAGCGGTCGGGCGCGGGTGAAGATCGCATCGGCGAAGCGCGCCCCGAACTCGCGGCCGTCTAACGAGTCCCCCGACTGCACCAGTACCGGCGGTCCCGCCGGGCCAATCGGCAGGTGGTAGTCGATGTCCACCGCGACCTGGGACCCGTTGTAACGACCTCTTGCACTGCTGGGCGCGCCGCCTGCCGAAGCCCACATCGTCGTAAGGGCGTCGACCATGTCGTTTGCGCGGGCGTAGCGATCTGGGTAGGGAAGAAAGTCGCCTCGGCGAAAGTTAGCGCCAATGATGGGATCTGAGGCTGTCACCACGTTCCACCCGGCTCGCCCCGAGCTCAACAGGTCGAGTGTGCTGAAGCGGCGGGCGAGGTCGAGCGGCTCAGCGTGGGTGCAGTTGGCGGTGGCGATCAGCCCTAGATGTGTGGTTACTGCGGCCAGGGCCGACAGCCGTGTCACCGGGTCCGGGCGGTCCGAGACGTCGTAGTCCACGATCCGGGAGTTCGACTCGTGCAGGCGAAGACCCTCGGCCAGAAACAGCGCATCGAGGTGGCCGCGCTCAGCGTCTGCGGCGAACCGCTGAAACGATTCGATATCGATCTGGCTTCCGGCGTCGTCATCGCCCCACAAGATCTCCGATGTCGTCATCTGCAGGAGTGCGAAGAGTTTCAACTCTCGGCGACTCTGCCCCCTTCGGGACACCCTCACCCGATCCAGGTGTCGTAGAAGTTGACCCGAGCGGCGGCGTTGACGGAGGGATCGTGCACACGCTGGGAGTAGGCGCGAGTCTCAATGATGTCCCACAGCGGGATCAGATGGGCGTCGTCGATCACCAGTTTCTGGGCCTGGGCGACGAGTTCGTTTCGCACCTTGATGTCGGGCTCGACGGACTGTCGCTGGAGCACGTCCTCGACGTCGGGGTTGGCGACCTTGTTCATGTCGGACAGATCGTGGGCGAGGTAGAAGCGGAGGATGTCTGGATCGGCGCGCTTCCAGTAGGTGTAGGTGAAGTCGTTGAGGTTCTCGGTTTCTTTCTGGTCAAATGTTGCCCCGTCGAGCTTTTCGATCTTCAAGTCGATTCCGATGTCTCTGAGTTGACCTTGGACGAGGGTGAGTCTGTCCACCTCGTCGAGATCGAACGGGAGGTACAGGGAGAGCTTCTGGCCGTCTTTTTCTCGGATGCCGTCGGGCCCGACCATCCAGCCTGCCTGGTCGAGGATGGTCTTGGACTTCTCGGGGTCGTAGGCGAAGTCTGCCGCTAGGTCGATCCAGCCTGGTGTTTCATTGGTCAGGACGCTGGTCGACTTTTGCCCGGCGCCCTGCAGGATCGTATCGACGATGATGCTGCGGTCGATTCCGTACTGGATGGCTCGGCGTATCGCTTGGTCTTTCACGATCGGACGTGATTCGTTGGGCGCCAACGAATACGCAAGTCCGGGAGCGACCGTTGATGACAGGAAGAAGCCGTTGCCGTCGAATTGGGCCTGATCCTGCGGGCGCACCATGTCGGCACCGTCGACTTGTCCGGACGCCAGCACGCCTGCTCTGACGCCGCTTTCGGGCACGATCACCACGGTGATCTTGTCCAGATAGGCTGGGCCCGTATGCGCGGCACGGCTACTCGGCCACGCGTAGTCCTTCCGTTTCTCCAGGGTGTAGCTCTTATCGGGTGTGTAGTCGGTGATGACGAAGGGCCCCGACCCTATGGTGCCCTTGGACTTGCGATCGTCAGTATTCTGCAAGGCGGATTGGGGCGAGATGATCGCCAGCGACAGTGTCGAAGTGGCCTGCAGGAACTGCGCGGTCGGGTGGTCGAACACGACGGCGAACTTGAGTGGGTCGATTACCCGAGTCTCGCGATAACCTTCGAGGTAGCCTGCCGCGAGGTTGTGGGTCGCCCCCAGGTGAGGTATCCGGTCGAAGTTGACCTTGACCGCAGTAGCGTCAAGGGGTGTGCCGTCGCTGAAGGTGACACCAGGCCGCAACGTGAACGTGAACTCGGTCAAATCAGCGTTCTGCTGCCAACTCTCGGCGAGCCAGGGAGTCAGCTTGCCGGTTTTGGGATCCTGATCGGTCAGCGAGTCGTACACGTGCTGCAGCACCTGCGGCGCGCCGTTGCCCAGGTTTCGCTGCGGGTCACGCGACTTGGCGTCGTAGGCAGTGGCGAAGGTGAACTCCCCACCTGCCTGGGGTGTGGACACCGAATCGTCTCGGGCAGGTGCGTTGCTTCCGCACGCGGCGGCTAGGAGCATCACCGCCACCAGGAGAACCAGGCGGCATCGATTTGCGCGGCGTCGAATGTTCATGTCGTCCTTGTCTCGATTCGGTCATCGGTCTATTGGGGCAACATCCGACTGTCGAGCGGTGCTGGCGAGGCCAGCGTCGATGCGGGAGAGGGGTTCGGAGCTGGCGCGTATCCATGCTCCCCTCGTCCGGTTCGTGAGGAGTTCAACGTATACAGGTGGATACGTGTGCATCAATCGATGCGATCAACGCGATTCAAACGATTCGAGCGTGCCACTGTGGCATCGAATTATGGTGATTTGAAATCTTCACCGACCGGATACGTGTGTATACGCTCGCCGTATCAGATGAGGTTCCCCCAGTTTCGGAGTGAATCCTGGGGCGACGGAATGAGAGCGCTGACAATGAGACCAAACCGACGCATACCGATGATTGCAGCGGTGGTGACGGCGGCCGCGGTTGCGCTGGCGGCATGCGGAAATTCTGCTGGACCGGCGGCGACATCCGGCCAGCCGGTCTCAGGCGGCACGTTCACGTTCGCGCTCGGCTACGACTCCCATAGCCTTGACCCGCAACGCAACATCAGCAAGGGCGGGCCTCCGGTGCTGCGTCAGTTGGTCGACTCGTTGACCGATCAAGATCCCAAGACCGGCAAGCTGACTCCCTGGCTCGCCGAGAGTTGGCAGCAGAACGCTGATTTGACCGAATTCACGTTCACGTTGCGGCCGGGGGTCACCTTCAGCGACGGCACACCCCTTGACTCCCAGGCTGTCAAAGTCAACTTCGACAGCGTGTCCAAACTGGGTGCCACCCATAGCCTTGCAGCGGGCTACCTGGAGGGCTATCGCGAAACCCGCGTCGTCGACCCACGGTCCTTCACCGTTGTGTTCGACAAACCCACGGCGCAGTTCCTGCAAGGAACCTCGACCATCTCGCTGGGCATCATCTCCCCCGCCAGTACTGCCGTGAGTGTCGACGACCGCAAATCCAAGGGTGTCATCGGTTCTGGGCCTTTCACTCTCGAAAGCTACAGTCCTGATCGCGAATTCGTTCTGCGGAAGCGGGCTGGATACAACTGGGCCTCCACTCAAGCCCTACACAGCGGCGAGGCGTATCTCGACACGATCGTCTACCCGGTGGTGCCGGAGAGTGGCGTACGTGCGGGACTGCTCACATCCGGGCAGGTTGATGGCATCGACGACGTCCAAGCCCAAGACCAAGCCACTTTCGGCGGAAAGGGGTTCCATCTGCAGTCCGCGGTCGGTGCTGGACTGGCCTACAACCTCGCCCCGAACGAGTCACGACCCATCATGAGTGACCGCAATGTACGCCTCGCTGTTCAACATGGGATCAATCGCGGCGAAATCGTTGACACGATTTTGCAGGGAGTCGCCAAGCCGGCCACCAACGTGCTGTCGAGCACCACTCCGGGATGGGTCGACGCCTCCGACGAGTTCGCCTACAACCCTGAGCTTTCCCGCCAACTGCTCGAGCAGTCGGGATGGGTCGTCGGCAAGGACGGCATCCGGGAGAAGGGCGGCCAGACGCTAACCCTGCAGCTGCCGTTCTTCCAGGACGAAACCGACCGCCTCACCCTGGTCCAACAGCAACTCCGCGACATCGGCATCGACGTGAAACTCGAGAAGACCGACTCCGCCACACTAGATCAGCAGGTCGCCGACAATGCATACGACTTGTACTACGTGAACTGGACGCGCGGCGACCCAGACATCCTCCGGTTCTACCTCTCGACGCAGTTCGAGAACACCAACAAAGTCCTTAACCCAGATGTCCAGAAACTGCTGGATTCGCAAGCTGCAGAACCGGATCCAGCCATACGAGACGACCTCGTACGGCAGGTGCAGTCACTGATCCTGACCGAAGGCCATGTCGCGCCGCTCTGGGAGATCGTGCAGACCAAGGCCTACACCGACCGGGTCCATGACGTCCGATTCGACAGCGGTGCCCGGATGACCTTCTACGACACATGGATTCAGTCGTAGTGCCCACGTCCACACCCGAAGGGATGCCGTGATGGCGAACTCAGAATCGTTCGTGGTCGGACTCAGCCTCGCAGATCTGACGGCAGGCACCAGGGTCGACGTCGGATCGTTGGTGAGGACGGCGCAACGCGCCGAACAACGCTCACTCGACTTCCTCGTCATCGACGACAGCTACGGCGGATTACGGCCGACGACCCTGGATCCAATCGCCGTCGCGTCGTTCCTCGGCGCATCCACCCGCCGCATCGGCCTGGTGGCCACCGTGCAACCGCTCTACCTGGAACCCTTCGATGTCGCCGAGGCACTGGCGACATCGGATTTCGACAGCCACGGCCGCACCGGGTGGTTACCCCTGCGACCCATCGCCGCTGATCACGCGGGACTGTTCGACCGTCCGATCACCACAGATCCCGCCGAGATCGACAGTGAGATCATCGAATTCGTCGACGTCGTGACACGTCTGTTCGACGGGTGGGAGGACGGCGCGGTGATCCGAGACATCTCCACCGGACGATATCTGGATGCGTCGAAACTTCATCGGATCGACCACCGAGGGCCCTCGATCCGCGTCCGCGGCCCCCTGGTGACGCCACGCTCACCACAGGGACGAGTGCCGACGTTCCTGCGAACGACCGGCGAGCGCGCCGCGGCCGATTCACTCCTAGCCGACGTCCTGATCGTCGACGCAGCCCACGCAGACACCATCGACAGCCCGGGCGTGCCGACGTTCGTGGAGATCGAGACCGATCCGGGCACCCCGATCACCGAGGTGGTTGCGTATTGGCGTTCCCACGCTGGCATCACCGGCATCTTGTTCACGCCTGGGTCCCCGGCAGCCACGGAGGCAGTGCTCAACCACGACTGGCACGCCCACTCAGGCGCCCCCGCCCACCCGGCCACGCTGCGTAGCCTCCTCGGACTGGACCGGCCCGCAAACATCTACGCCGCCCAGACATTGCAGGGGGCAGGCCAATGAGCGCCGACACCACCCCAGAGCTTCATCTGTTCGCGTTCTTCCCCGGCACCAATCCGGAAACCCTGTGGGGGCATCCGGACGCCGGAAGCCAGATCGACGTCGACGCATTTCACCACTTCGCGGCAATCGCCGAATCCGGCCTCTTCGACGCGGTGTTCCTCGCCGAAGGTTTGCGCATTCACGAATCCAACGGTGTGATCGTCGATCACAACGTCGCCGACCGACCTGACCCGATCCCCCGGCTGGCCGCGGTTGCCGCGGGCACCAATCACATTGGGTTGATCGCGACCGGAAACGCCACCCACAGCGAACCGGTTGACCTGGCCCGACGCGTCTTGAGCCTCGACGTCCTCAGCGGCGGACGCGCCGGATGGAACCTCGTCACCGCCAGTGACGCACTCATCGCCGCCAACTTTCGCCGCGGGCAATTCGTCGCCCATGATGAGCGCTATGCGCGTGCCGAAGACTATCTGCGCAGCGTCCAGGCCACCTGGGACAGCCACCGCAAATCCGGGATCGGCTATCGCGGAGAGTATTTCGAGATCGCAGGCGCCATGGCGTTGCCCCCCAGCCCGCAAGATCGTCCGATCCTGGTGCAATCGGGCGATTCACACGAAGGCCGCTCATTGGCCGCCCGGTACGCCGACGCCATCTTCACCGAACGGCGCTCATTTGAGGAGGGTAACGCTTTCTACCGCGACATTCAGGCACGACTGGCCTCCCACGGCCGCGGACCAAACGACTTGAAGGTGATGGCCAGCACACGATTCGTACTGGGAGACAGCACCGCCGACGCCCACGCACGTGCCGAATACGAGTTGAGTCTTCGCGCGACACCGGCGTTGGTGCGCTCCTACCTTGAGGACGCCTGGGGTGTCGACTTTGCCGACGTCGACGTCGACGCTGCACTGCCGCACCAAGATCCAGACCCGCAGCACCGTCCAAGCGTGCGCATCGCGACCCGCCTCGCGGAGGCCCCCAGGACGGCGGACCTCATCGTCGAGCAGTGGCGCGATATCGCCGCCCGAGGGCGACTGAGCGCGCGCGGCGTGGTCACCGAACTGCTGCGTCGACGTGAGAACTCTCTCGTCGGCAGCACATCGGATGTGGTCAATCAACTCCTCGAGCGTGTCGACGGCCGCACGTGTGACGGGTTCGTCCTCTCACCCTCGGTGCTGCCATCCGGCCTTGGCGAGTTCGTCGACTCGGTCATCCCTGCCTTGCAGGACCGTGGGCGGTTCCGGTCGCAGTACCACGGCACGACCCTGCGTGAGAATCTCGGCGCACGTTTGCCGGCCGACCTGAGTGCGCCCGCCTGATGAGTACCTACCTCGTTGGGCGCTTCGCCCAGGCTATCGGTGTGCTCTGGGCCGCCTACACGGTCACGTTCGTCGTGTTGTACTTCCTGCCCAGCGACCCGATATCAATTATGCTGCGCACCGAGGGAGAGTCCAGCGGCGCCGTCGATCAGGTGCGTGCACAGGAACTTCGAGCTCAGTACGGTTTCGACAAACCGTTGATAGAACAATACTTTTCCCGGTTGTGGAGCGCAGTGCGCGGCGACTTCGGTACATCGATACAAACCGGTGACGCGGTGTCGCACAGTATTGCCGAAGCCATGCCCCAAACTGCCCAGCTGGCCGGCGCCGCCATCGTGATCGCTGTCGCGGTAGGTGCCGGACTAGCACTGCTAGCCTCCTTTGTAGACAATCCCTGGCTCCGGCAGACCTTGCGTGCGGTTCCACCCCTGTGGGCGTCGCTGCCCACCTTCTGGATCGGCCTTGTACTGGTTCAAGTATTTTCATTCCAGCTTCGTCTCCTGCCTGCGATCGGCAACGACGGAATAGCAAACCTCATCCTGCCGGCCATCACCTTGTCGATACCCACGGCCGCTTTGATTGCTCAGGTGCTGAGCAAGGCGCTCGACGAGGTATCTGCTCAGCCCTACATCGATACAGCGATTGCCAAGGGTGCCAGCAGAGTTCGCGTGCACCTGGGCCATATGATGCGCAACGCCGCTATACCGACCACCACACTGGTCGGTGTTGTCTTTGGCCACCTCTTCGCCGGGTCGGTCGTCACCGAGACGGTGTTCTCCCGAGTCGGCGTCGGGCGTCTCACCGAACAGGCGGTCAAGGCCCAAGACATCCCCATGGTCCAGGGTTTGGTCCTGCTGGCCGCGGCGACATTCGTCGTCTCGAGCCTAGTGGTCGACCTCATCTACCCCGTTCTCGATCCTCGAGTGGGGCGCAGCGCCGCACATGCCACGACGCGACGGGAGGCCCTCGCATGATCCTCGACTCCGAAACGCCGACAATCGTCACGCCAGCGGGCGTGGCGATCAGTCCGACACCCCTCGGCAACAACCTATCCGGAGAGAACGGTCGGCAGCCGCGATATCGCGGATGGTCCGGGTGGGTGTTGGGCAACGTGGGTTTACTTGTGTCGATCCTGGTCGTCAGTGTCGTGATCGGATGGGCTCTCCTTCCCGAGTTGTTCACCCGACGCGATCCGCTGCGCGCTGAGCCACGTAACCGGCTCCAGCCCCCCAGCGGGGAACACTGGTTCGGCACAGACAATCTCGGCCGCGACATCTACGCACGGGTGGTCCACGGTGCGTCCCTGTCACTACAGGCCACCCTCGTCGCCGTGCTGATCGCACTGATCGCCGGCTCGATGATCGGGCTCGCCGCCGGCTACGTGGGAGGCACGCTCGATGCTGCCGTCATGCGGGGAGTCGACGTCCTTCTCGCCATCCCGGGCCTGCTGCTGTCGCTGATGGTCGTCACGGTCCTGGGGTTTGGAACACTCAACGTCGCCATCGCCGTCGGAGTCGCGGCCGCGGGAACATTTGCGCGCGTCATGCGCTCAGAGGTGGTGCGGGTGCGCAGCTGGGCGTTCGTCGAAGCCTCCGCGGGTCTGGGGAGCCGCTGGTACAAGGTGTTGTTCCGTCGAATCCTGCCCAACGCGGCCGGGTCGGTGTTGTCGCTCGCTGCCTTGGAATTCGGTTCGGCGATCCTATCGGTCGCCGCGCTGAGCTTCCTCGGGTTTGGCGCTCAGCCGCCCGCACCGGAATGGGGACAGATGATCGCCGAAGGACGCAACTTCCTTGCTGCGGGCTGGTGGCTGACGACGCTGCCCGGGCTCGTTGTGGTCCTGGTGGTCGTCTCGGGCAACAGAATCGGACACGCCATCGAAGGGGACCGCCGGTGAATCCCGAGAATCCCCCACCGCAGCGCGCTTTGCTGTCCGTCGATGGACTGACGGTGGCCTATGGGCGAGGCTCGCACCGGCATATCGCCCTGCATGACGTGGAATTCACCGTCGAACCAGGTGAATCCGTGGCTGTCGTCGGCGAATCAGGATCAGGCAAAAGCACCCTGGCACACACGATCTTAGGGCTGCTTCCCGCCTCGGCGGATGCCGTGGAGGGCTCAGTGCGACTCGACGGCGAGCAGATCCTCGGCCGTTCTCGACGAGATCTCGACGCCCTGCGCGGTAGCCGGATCTCGCTGGTACCGCAAGACCCGACGGTGTCGCTGAACCCGGTGCACCGGATCGGCGCCCAAGTGGCCGAAGTGCTGTCGATCCATGGACAACCCAAGTCCGTGGCACGCGAACGCGCGGTGGACTTGCTCGATGAAGTCGGTCTGCCCGACGCGGCGAGCTTGGCCAACCGCTATCCCCACGAGCTTTCTGGCGGAATGCGCCAACGCGTACTCATCGCCATTGCGCTGGCCTGCCGGCCCGCGCTGGTCATCGCAGACGAGCCCACGTCCGCACTCGACGTGACCGTTCAGAAGCGGGTACTCGATGCGCTGGATTCCCTGGCCGCACGCCACGGCACCGCGGTCCTGCTGATCACCCACGACCTCGGTATTGCGTTGCAGCGAGCATCACGGGTGTTGGTCTTCGAACGTGGCCGACTCGTCGAGCACGGTGATGCCGCGTCCATCTTGACCGCACCGCGACATCCCTACACCCGGCAACTGGTGGCGGCCGCACCCATACTCGGCCTGAGCACCCGGCTATCGCCCCGCCTGCCCGTCGCTGCCGCGACCCCGGGCGAAGAGCCCGATATGCTGGTCACGGCATCGAACTTGCGAAAGACTTTTCGCACTGGTCGCGGACCTCGCCAACGCACCACGGCCGCGGTCGACGATGTGTCGTTCACTATCGCTCGCGGCGCCACTCATACCCTCGTGGGCGAGTCTGGCTCCGGGAAGTCCACGGTCGCCAGGATCCTCGCGCGTCTGGAAACCCCCGATGCGGGAACGGTATCCCTGGGCAGGCATGCCCCTCATGATCCCCCGGCCGGGGATCTGCGCGCGTGGCGGCGACGCGTACAACTCGTCTACCAGAATCCGTACTCGTCCCTGGACCCGCGCGCCAGCGTGCAAAGCATCGTGCGCGAACCGCTGGACTCGTTCGGCATCGGATCCAAAGTGCAGCGCTCGGCACGCGTACGGGAACTACTCGACCAGGTGGCGCTACCCGAACGCGCTGCACGCAGCCGACCGGGGGAGCTCTCCGGTGGACAGCGCCAGCGGGTGGCCGTTGCGCGGGCGCTCGCGTTGAAACCGCAGGTGTTGATCCTCGACGAACCGGTGTCGGCACTGGATGTGTCCGTCCAAGACCGAGTGCTGCGATTGCTAGTGGACCTGCAGGCCGAACACGAACTGACCTACCTGTTCATCACGCACGACCTTGCCGTCGTGCAGCAAGTATCAGACACGGTGTCGGTCATGCAAATGGGCAGAATCGTCGACGAAGGGACCACCGAGCAGGTATTGAGCCACTCCTCCAATCCCTTCACCAAGACGCTGCTCGATGCCGTCCCGCGCGTCGAGGTCAGCGCGTGATAGACGATGAAGTCGGCTACATACACACATCGACGGGAGATCTCTGATGGTTGAGTCGGATGCGACGACTCGCACCGAAGCGGGGTACCGACGGATCAAGGACGACATCGTCTCCGGAACCTTCCCCGTGGGCGCGGTCCTCACCGAAACCAGTCTCACCGGGCCATACGGGATGTCCCGCACCCCGATCCGTGAAGCGCTCAGCAGACTGGAACACGACGGACTGCTGCGCCGGGTCATCCGGGGCTATGAGATTCCTCAACGCGACATCGAGGAGATCATCGATATCTACAACGTGCGAATCGCTTTGGAAGTCACTGCGGTCACCTCAGCCTGCGAACGTGCCCGCACCCGCGACATCGCCAACCTACAGACGCTGTTCGACCGCGCCCACGCGACAACGGACCGCGACACCAAAATCGAACTCAACCGGCAATGGCACCTATCGGCGGTCGCCATCGGCAGAAACCGCACCGCCATCGAATTACTCACCCGCACCCTCGCACAGTTGGCGCCCTACAACTCCGAGCGAATCGAAGTCCACGAGAACCTCGATGAGACCGACGATGAACACGCCGCGGTGATGGCCGCGATCGCCACCCGCGACGCCGAGCTCGCCGGGACGGTGCTCAAGACCCATCTGGAACGGGTACGAGACGTCAGGATTCGAGCCTGGGAACACGACGCGATCATGCGAGGCCAGCTGTGAGAGGCGCACTTAGATAAATGACTTCAATTGTGCATCAACACCTTCGGGAAGGGACCCACAGAGATGACTAACGCCCGCAACGGAGCCACCGTCTCGGCGCAACGCGCGCAGCAACTAGTGGACCAAGGAGCGCTTCTCCTAGACGTCCGCCGCACCGAGACGCGCCAGACCGCCGGAACCGTTCCCGGGGCGCTAACGGTAGAAAAGACGGACGTCGACACGCTCTTCGCGCCGGGGTCGGACTTACATGCCCGCGCTCAGGGCCGAGCTGTGGTGGTCTTTTGCACCAGCGAGGGCGGTTCCGGCCCGATAGTCGACAAACTTCTGGCATGGGGCTACCCCGCGGTCTTTCAGATCAGCGGCGGATACCCCGCCTGGAAAGCGGCCGGCCACTCGGTTGCCGGCGTCGACCGGAACGCCGACGTCGCACTGTGAGTGACCAACCACCCGCGCCCCTTCCACTGCAGGGCGTTCGAGTGCTGGAATTGGGCAACTACATCGCCGCTCCCACCACGGGCCGACTCCTCGCCGACTTCGGCGCCGAAGTGATCAAGATAGAGCGCCCGGGGGTCGGCGACGAGCTCCGCAACTGGCGATTGCACGAGGGGACTACCTCGATGCTGTTCCGGACGATCAACCGCAACAAGAAGTCGGTGGTTCTGGACCTAAAAACCGAACACGGCAGGCGCGAAGTCCTCGCACTGGCAGCGACCTGTGATGTCGTGCTCGAGAACTTTCGCCCGGGCACACTCGAAAAGTGGGGAATCGGACCAGATGCCCTGTCCCAGAACAATCCTGATCTCATTATTACGCGGATATCAGCCTTCGGTCAGAGTGGCCCCATGTCGAGTCGGCCGGGCTTTGCCGCCGTCGCCGAAGCCGTTGGCGGACTACGTGAACTAGTCGGAGACCCTGATCGCCCCCCGGTTCGCGTCGGCGTGTCCATCGGGGACTCGATAGCTGGCCTGTACGGCGCCTTCGGCACGGTCATGGCGCTGTTTCAGCGCCAATCACGCCGCAACGAAGCGCTCCCCGTCCGTGAGCGCACCATCGACGTGGCCCTCAACGAATCGATCCTGTCGATGATGGAATCGTTGATTCCCGACCAATCCGCATACGGTGTGACGCGACGGCGCACCGGTGGCCGGATGGAAGGCATCGCCCCGTCGAATGCCTATACTTGCGGCGACGGCACCTCGATTGTCGTTGCCGCCAACGGGGATTCGATCTTCGTGCGGTGCATGGAGGCCATCGGGCGCTCCGACCTTGCGACCGACCCGACGCTGTCGACCAATGCCGGCCGGTGGGCACGCCGCGACGACCTCGACGACGCCATCGGACACTGGGCTGCTGGTGTGACCCGCGAGAACGCCCTGCAGGTCCTCGACAACGCCGACGTTCCGGCAGGTCCGATCTACACCGCGGCCGACATCCGCGCCGACCCGCAATACCGAGCGCGCCACATGATTCAGACATTCCCGGTGGACACCGGCGGCGAGGAACCCGTCGACGTCGACTTCCCCGGCATCGTCCCCGTCATCGGGGATCGATCGCTGCCCATCCGCTGGATCGGACCCGATCTTGGTGAGCACACAGAGGAGGTGCTCACCAACCTGCACGCACCCTCCCCTTCTCAGCACTAGCCACGAAAGGCACGCCATGACCTACTCGTACTCCCCCGCCGCAGCACTTCGCGATGTCACGCTTCGCGATGGCCTGCAGCTCACGAAGGCCGCACCCTCCACTCAGTCCAAGATCGACCTGGTGCGATTGTTGCTGCGCTTGGGAGTGGAAGAACTCGAAATTGGCTCGCTCGCGCGGCCCGACCTCGTGCCCACGCTGGCCGATTCCCTCGACGTAGTAAGGGGACTGACCGCAGAAGAACTCGACCGATGCTGGTTGTGGGTCGCAACACCACGACACGTCGAGAAAGCCATCGAAGCCGGGGCCCGCAACTTTCAGTACTGCCTGTCAGCGTCCGACTCCCACAACAAGGCCAATATCGGACGCACCACCGAAGACAGCATCGCCGCAATGCCGGCGGCCATCGAAGCCACCCGGGCGGCCGGCGGCCGGATCCAGCTGACGATCGCAACCGCATTCACTTGCCCGTTCGAGGGATACGTCAGCGACGACCGTGTCATCGCTATCGCCAACGACCCGCGCACCGACGGCGCCGACGACATCGTCATCTGCGACACACTGGGGCAAGCCGTGCCCGATCAGGTGTCGCGCCTGATCTCGCGCGTCGTCGCAGAGACACCCGATCGTCGTGTGGTGTACCACGGACACGACACATGGGGACTTGGCGTGGCCAACACGCTGGCCGCCATCGCCGCCGGAGCCGCCCTCGTCGACGGATCGCTCGGCGGCCTGGGCGGGTGCCCCTTCGCTCCTGGAGCCAGCGGCAACACCTCCACCGAAGACCTCCTGTTCGCCACCCGACCGCAATGGTTCTCCCCGGCGGTGCTGTCCGAGCTTGTGGGCGCTACCGAGAAACTGTTGTCCGACATCGGAGAACCGAACCGGTCCAAGACTGCTCAAGGCGCCCGTTCAACGGCAAATGCCTTCGAATGGGTCATCACCGACTGACCACACGCCACACCACCAACGAGAGACCGACATGACGTCCAACTCCAACCGAGCAGCAGTTCTGATCACCGCCGACGAACTGCACCGCCGCGTAGCCAAGAATTCCCCGGTCCTACTCGACGTCCGCTGGGCACTGGGCCGCACCGACGGTCGCGAAGAGCACCGTCGAGCCCACCTCCCGGGCGGCGTCTACGTCGACCTCGAGCGCGAACTGGCGGCACCGCCATCGCCCGAACACGGACGCCACCCGTTACCCGACATCGGCGACCTGCAGGAGTCGGCCCGCCGGTGGGGCATCAACGACGGCGACGACGTCGTGATCTACGACGCCGGACCCGCCACCTCCGCCGCCCGCGCCTGGTGGTTGTTGAGATGGGCCGGACTTGCCACCGTCCGCATCCTCGACGGAGGACTGGCGGAATGGACCCGCCGCGGACTTCCCACCGAATCCGGCCCGACGACAGTCCCGCCAGGTTCAGTCACCCTCGCCGCAGGCCACCTAGCGACCGTCGACGCCGATGGCGCTGCACACTCCGCTGGCGCGTCCCAGCTCCTCGACGCGCGGGCACCAGAGCGTTACCGCGGCGACACCGAACCCGTCGATCCCCGCGCGGGACACATTCCCGGCGCACGGAACCTGCCGACCAGTTCGCTGCTCGACGAATCCGGCCGGTTCCTGGCAGATGAGCAGTTGCGCGCCGCCGTCACGCAGCACGGCCACACCCCGGCCGTACACCCCACGGTTTACTGCGGCTCCGGTATCACCGCCGCCCATGTCATCGCGGGACTCGCCATCACCGGCATCGACGCCGCCCTGTACCCAGGCTCCTGGTCACAGTGGTCCAACGACGCTCGGCGGGAAATCGAAACGTCCCGCTAATCACCCTGCGGACCGGCACCCCCTCACACGACAGGAATTCCCATGTGCGACTACACGAAACCACCCATCACCGGATGGACGGGATGGCCCGCTCCATCGACCCAGCGCTACCTTGGCGACGGGCCGTGGCTCGACGCCAGTCACGTCATCGACTCCGACATCCCGAGAATGGTCCCCTTCCCGCCCCCCGCGTTCAGCAAGTTCCGCAGGCTCGAAGACGACATGATCAACATCAGCGAGATCTCGATGATCGTGCACATCGGCACTCACGTCGACTCGCCTCGGCACTTTTACGCCGACGGTCCAGCGTTCGAAGACATTCCACTGGAGCGCCTCACCGGCCCAGGGGTCGTCCTGAAGATCGACGTCGAACCCGGCGGATTCATCACTGCCGAGCACCTCGAAAGGTCCTCGCCCTCGACGTTGCCCGGTGACATCGTGGCACTGGATACGGGATGGGCACAGTACGTCGGAACCGACACTTACCTGCGGCACCCGAGTCTCAGCATGGACGGCGCTCAATGGTTGATCGACCACCAGGTCAAGCTGCTCGCGGTCGACTTCGGCTCACCGGATCTTCCTTCCTACCAACGCCCCACGCCTTTCGACTGGCCAGTACACCGGCGACTACTCAAGGCCGGGGTACTCATCAGCGAACACCTCAAGCCACCCGCGAGCCTTTCGGGGCACCGCGCGGAGTTCATCTTCGCGGCACTGAACATCCGATCCTACGACGGAGCGCCGGCTCGAGTGCTCGTACGTCAGATCCATTCAGCTAATGCCCCTGTCGGGGGTTGAACGTCGACTCGTCCACTTTGAAGACCGCCGCGCCGCCGTTCGGTAGGTCTCGACCGCTCACGCAGCTCACCGGCTCAACAGCAGCACGGTGAGCAGTTGGGTGAGCCAGGCTCGGGCGGCCGACACGTCACTGTCGAGGAGGAGTTGGACGGTGACTCCGTCGTAGGCGGCGATGACCGCGCGGGCGGCGCTGGGGATGTCGCCGATCACTGGCGGCAGGGTCAGCTCGGCGCGTGCTTGATCGAGCCGATTCTCGATCGCGGTCCGCAGGAGAGCGCGGTGCAGGGCGAGACGGTCGGCGACTGCGGGTTGGCGCGCGGCGTGCAGCAGGAAGTCGGTTTTGATCATCAGCCAGTCACGGTCGAGAAGCAGTGTGGCCGAGGCACGTTCGATCAATGTTTCGACTGTGGCGTCGGTGTCACTGGTGAGAGCATCGGTAACCTGACTGGCGATGAGTTGTGCTCGCTGGTCGTAGAGAGTGAAGAACAACTCATCGAGGCTGTCGAACTGCGAGTAGAACGCCCCTCGCGTGTATCCCGCAGCGTTGCAGACGTCGTCGATGCGGACCTGCCCGAAACCCTTTGCGGCGAACACGCCGAACGCCGCCATGATCAGTTTGGCGCGGGTTTCGGCACGGCGCTTCGTGACCCGAGGCGACGGTGTCCGAGTCCGGCCGGAACCTTGCACTCGTCGCGTCGGTGACGCTGTCATCTCCACCACAATCCAATACGATGTTGCATCAGATGCATTAGCGTATCGAATGTTACGTTGACTTTCACCTCAAGGAGTACGACAGATGGATGCGGACGTCATCGTCGTCGGCGCGGGCCTCGCCGGACTCGTCGCCACCCGCGAACTGACCAGTCGGGGCAAGAAGGTCGTGGTCATCGACCAGGAGAACCGCGCCAATCTCGGCGGTCAGGCCTTCTGGTCTTTTGGCGGCATCTTCCTGGTCAACAGCCCCGAACAGCGTCACTGCGGGGTCAAGGACTCCTTCGAACTGGCGTGGAACGACTGGCAGGGCAGTGCCGCGTTCGACCGCCTCGACGACGAGGATCTATGGGCGGCCAAGTGGGCGCGCGCGTACGTGGAGTTCGCCGCTGGGGAGAAACGCGACTACCTGACCAGCCACGGCATTTCGTTCCTGCCGACCGTGGGGTGGGCCGAACGCGGGGACCTGCGCTCCAACGGCCACGGCAACTCCGTGCCCCGCTTCCACGTCTCCTGGGGAACCGGCACCGGGGTGGTCGAGCCGTTCGTCAACTCCGCGGTGGACGCCGAGAAGCGCGGCCTGGTCACGTTCCACCACCGCCACCAGGTGGACGACCTGATCGTCACCAACGGCACCGCCACCGGAGTACGCGGGACCGTGCTGGCACCCGATGATGCGGTGCGTGGTGCCCCGTCGAACCGCGACGCCATCGGAGAGTTCGAACTGTCCGCCCAAGCGGTCATCATCACCACCGGCGGCATCGGAGCCAATCACGACATCGTGCGCCGGTATTGGCCCGAACGGATGGGCACCCCTCCGACGTCGATGATCACCGGGGTGCCTGCGTACGTGGACGGCCGGATGCTCGACATCGCGGCCGACGCCGGTGTGCGCCTGGTCAACCGGGACCGCATGTGGCATTACACCGAAGGCATCCAGAACTGGAACCCGATCTGGCCCAAGCACGCCATCCGCGTGCTGCCCGGCCCGTCGTCGATGTGGTTCGACGCACTGGGCCGCCGCCTGCCCGCACCGTATCTGCCGGGCTACGACACCTTGGGCACGCTGCGCTACCTGCGCACTACCCCCGACATCGCTCAATACGACCACTCCTGGTTCATCCTCACCCAGAAGATGATCGGCAAGGAGTTCGCCCTGTCCGGTTCGGAGCAGAACCCCGACATCACCAACAAGGACAAGAAGGCATTCCTTCGGGAGCGCGTCCTAGGCAAGGGGGCGCCCGGCCCGGTGGAGGCATTCAAGGAGCACGGTAAGGACTTCGTCGTGGCCAACACTCTCGACGAGCTCGTCGGGCGGATGAACGCGCTCACCGACGAGGCGCTGCTCGACCCGGCGGTGATCCGCGCCCAGATCGAATCGCGCGATCTGCAGATGGCCAATCCCTTCTCCAAGGACGCGCAGGTGCAGGGCATCCGCAACTCGCGGCGCTACCTCGGCGACCGGCTGGGCCGCACGGCGGCTCCGCATCGCATCCTCGACCCCAACGCTGGTCCGCTGATCGGAGTGAAGATGCACATCCTGACCCGAAAGACATTGGGCGGCATCCAAACCGACCTCTCCTCGCGAGCGTTGGACGCTGACGGTCAACCCATCGACGGCTTGTATGCCGCTGGGGAGGTCGCCGGCTTCGGTGGTGGTGGCGTGCACGGCTACAACGCACTGGAAGGCACCTTCTTGGGGGGCTGCATCTTCAGCGGCCGTACCGCAGGCAGAGCCGCAGCCGCCGCACTCTAAACGCTAGTGTCGCGAGTTGTTGATTCGGTTGCAGTACGTGCCGATGCTGGCGAGGTCTAGCGCGGCATAGAGGCTGGGGGTTGCGTGGCAGACGTAGTCGTGGCTGGACCGCGCGGGAGAGCCGGGCAGCATCGGGAATGTCCGTTGAGTGCGGTCCAGTGCTTGGATCCGGGTCTTCTCGTCCACGCACCGCATCAACGCCCGCTCGGGCGGGTTCAGATATAGCCCGCGACGTCGCGGATCTTGGCCACGAACAGCGGATCCTTCGATTACTTCCACGAATCGTGTTTGTGCGGCGCGAGTCCGAAGGCCCGCCAGGCTCGCGACGCCATCGACTGCGACGGGCCCAGATGATCGGCCATCGACCGAGTCGACCAGTGCGTCGCGTCCTTGGGCGCGGTCTCCAGAGTCGCCACGATCAGCGCCTCGATCCGATCGTCGCCCACTGCACGCGGACGGCCGGGTCGCGGCTCATCGACAATCTGCACATCAAGGCCGATGCGTGCGGCGGTGACGTGACCACTCGCTCCTTTGCCTTCTTGTGGGTCTCGACTGCCGAGGCCCACAATCAATTCGCCATCTACGGCGAGCCCACCAAGGTCTGACCCCCTTAACCGACATCAGCCCCTGGTCCCTCCACGCTCATGCGGTGGGGAGCCGGAGCCGTGCCCATCCCATTGCAGGTCAACGCTGTCCGTTCGGCGCCGGCATCGACGGCGAACGGCTGACGGGGCGTAGCTGAGCATCTCTGCGACATCGGCGTGCACGACCTTCAGCGTCCTGTGGAATGTTACGAAGGGTTTACCAGGGCTGATGTCGGCAGCGCGGCCGTGTGCCGCTCAGTGGAAGAAGGCGAGCGGCAGGTATTTCGTGTCGCACTTGCTCATCCGCGCACATCAGACTCCGTTGCAGCGAGCAGGTTTTCAATCAGTGGAAGTCCGTCTCTTCCTACGCCAGACCGCCGTCACAATCAGGTTTCCTACGCCGGCGCCGACGGCGAGCCCGATGTCCCTTGCAAACCAAAGGAGAGCGAAGTGACCCGAGTAATCTATGCCCGCAGCGTCCACGGCGAGGCGGAGATCGACGCATGCCTGGAGGTACTTCGCGGTGGTCCGTTTGCGCTGAAGATCGGCAAGAACGTGGCGGAGATGGAGCAGCGGGTCGCCGACCTGTACGGCAAACAGCTTGGTCTGATGTGCAATTCGGGATCCTCGGCGCTCTACCTGGCACTGGAACTCCTCGATCTGCCGAAGGGTTCCGAGGTCATCACCTCGCCTTTGACGTTTTCGACCGACGTATCACCGATCGTGCGTGGCGGTTGGGTCCCGGTCTTCGTCGACGTCGAGCCCGATACCTACAACGTCGATCCCGCCAAGATCGAGGAGCTCATCACCGACAAGACCAAGGCGCTGCTGTTCCCGAATCTGGCGGGCAACGCACCGGACTGGGATGCGATCCGCGAGATCGCTGACCGACACGGCTTGAAGGTGATCGAGGATTCCTGCGACTGCATCGGTACGACGCTGCGGGGTACCAAGACCGGCAGCCGTTCCGACATCACCGTCACCAGTTTCGCGATGAGCCACATCATCACCTGCGCAGGCAATGGTGGGATGGTGTGCCTCGACGACGAGCCTCTGCGCGACAAGGGTCTGATGTTGCGCCGTTGGGGACGGCGCTCCGAGCCGCATCTGTTCGGCTCGAAGCCCGGCGGCCGAGTGTTCCGCGAGGAACTCGACGGTGTCGACTACGACAACGACTTCATCTTCGACGTGCTGCCTTGGAACTTCGAACCGTCGGAGTTGGGAGCCGCCTTCGGCTTGGTCCAGCTCAGCAAGCTGGACAAGAACTACCGGCGCCGACACGAGATCTTCGAGGCCTTCACCGGTGCCTTCGGTGCGTACCCGACGCTGTTTCGGCTCCCTCGTCAACAAGCGGGCTTCCACACCGCCTGGCTGTGCTATCCGGTGACGATCCTGGAGGACGCCGGGTTCACTCGATCCGATCTTCAAGAGCACCTCGAGTCGGTGGGCATCGACACCAGAACGGTATGGAGCGGGAATGTCACGCGTCATCCGATGATGCGCAATGTCGAGTATCGGACGCCCGAGGGCGGCCTACCCAACGCCGACGAGGTGTTCGCTCGCGGCATGTCGCTGGGGATGAGCCACGGCACGACCGAGGAAGAACTCAACCACGTGGTGAAGAGCGTTCACGAGTTCGCCGGCCGTTTCGTCACCGAAGACTGAGTCACGATGCTGCAGCGATACGCAGGCCGACGGGTACTCATCACCGGCGCAGGCTCCGGAATCGGGCAGGCCACCGTGCTGAGGGTGCTCGACGAGGGCGCGACCGTGGCCGCCGCCGACGTCAGCGCGACGGGCCTGGCCGATACGCGTGCGAAGGCCGGTGCCGGCGCGGACCGCCTCACCACCATCGAGGTGGACGTCGCCGTCGAAGAGTCGGTCGCCGCCGGGGTCGGTCGGGCGGTCGAGTCACTGGGCGGGCTGGACACCCTGGTCAACGCGGCCGGCATACTTCGGTCCGGCCATTTCGCGGACACCGCGCTGTCCGATTTCGAACAGGTCATCAGGATCAACCTGATCGGCACCTTCCTGGTGATCCGCCAATCGATCCCGGCGCTACTCCTCGGTGACCAGCCGGCCGTCGTGAACTTCAGTTCGACGTCGGCCAGTTTCGCCCATCCCTACATGGCCGCCTACGCGGCGTCGAAGGGGGCGATCCAGTCGATGACGCACGCATTGGCCGCGGAGTTCAGCAAGGCGGGAATTCGCTTCAACTGTGTACAGCCAGGTTCGATCGCGTCGGGCATGACCGACGGATCCGGCGAGTCCAAGGCCAGCACTGGGCCCGGGCTTCCTGCCGACGCCGACCTGGCACTGTTCGCCAAGGTGACGCCGATGCTTCCGCTCGCCAGCGGTGCGATATTCGCGCAGCCCGATGCCGTCTCCGCAGCGGTCGCCCTGTTGGGTTGTCCCGACGGCTATTTCATCACCGGCACCGAGCTGCGAATCGACGGCGGCTCACACATGTGAGCCGCTACGACTACCCGCGGCCGACCATGGCGAGCGCCGCGAGGTGCGCGAACACCATCGAAGCGCCGATCGGGTTGCCGCCGCCCGGATAGGTCGTACCGCTGACTGCAGCCATCGAATTGCCCGACGCATAGAGGCCCTCGATCTGCCGGCCGTGGATGTCGACGACCTGGCCGACCGCATCGGTGCGCAGGCCACCCTTGGTGCCGAGGTCCGACAACCCGAACGCGGCGGCGCGATAGGGCGGCTGTTCGATGGGCACCAACGGATTTGGACTCCCCGGCACCGACCGGTCGAACGGTTCGTCCCCGCGGCCGAAGTCCGCATCGACGCCCGCCGCGGCGAATCGGTTGAATCGGCTGACCGTGGCCGCCAGATTCACCGCAGGCACACCGATTAGCTCCGCGAGTTCGTCGAGCGAGTCTGCGCTATGCCACAGTGCCGCGTCCCGATATTTACCGGACTCCGCCATTGGCACACCGCTGAACAACAGTGGTGGCAGCTCTCCGTCACGGCTGTCGTAGATCAACCAGTAGGGCAGCGTGATGTTGCCACTGTCCATCTCGCGCAGCAGGTCTCGGGCCGACCTGTCGTACGCCGCCGATTCGTTGGTGAATCGCTGAGCCTGGTCGTTGACGAAGATGCCGCCGCGGAACCACAGCGCGAACGTCGAGGTACCGTCCGGGTGTGTCAAACCGGGCGCCCACCATGCTTCCGACATCAGGTCGACGTCCGCGCCGATGCGCATCGCAGCTTCCGTCGCGATACCCTGGTTACCAGGTGGCGACATCGAGTCAGCCCCAGAGCCGGGCACCCCATTGGCCTTGCGCATCTGGTCGTTTCGCTCGAAGCCACCGGCGGCGATCAGCACGCCGCGTTCGGCCTTGATCCGAAGGGCGCCCTCGGGGGTGTCCACCTCGACACCGGTCACGCGTCCGTCGTGCACCGTCAACTGGGTGCACGACGTCGTCAGGCGCATCTCCACGTTCGGCTGCCCGGCTAAGGCCATGAGCAGTCGCCCGATCAGGGCCTGCCCGCCGACGAGCTCGTCGGGCGGTTCCTGTCCCGCCCGGTCGGTGGCGAGTGGCGGTCGCAAGTGCGCCCGTAGATCACCGAGCGCGGCGGCCGGCACCGGCACCGGCACGATGTGCCGCCCGCCGGCGCGCGCGTGCGGCGCCGAGCCGAAGTAGTCAGGCCACGGCAGCACCTGGAACTGCAGGACGGGATCCTGCTCCAGATAGGCGATCAACGGAGCACCCCCGCGCACGAACGCCTCCTGCAGTTCCACAGAGCTGCGCCCCCCCCCACGACCGCGTGAAAGTAGGCGAGCGCGTCGTCCAAGGTGTCGTCGTCGCCGGCCCGCTGCAACACCGGGTTGCACGGCAGCCACATGCCGCCGCCGGAGTACGCAGAGATGCCGCCGAATCGATCGGTCGCCTCGACCACGACGACTCGCAGTCCTTCGCGGGCGACCGTGTACGCACCGGTGAGTGCGCCCGCACCGGAACCCACCACCAGAACGTCGCATTCGACGTCCCAGTCGACGTCCTGGCAACCGCCATCCATGTCTGTTCCTTCCGGGGTCGTGATCAATGGTCGGGGTGATGCTACGGCGGTGAATTTCTTCCGCGCGGCGACGTTTTCAGTCACCGGGATCACCGCTCCGCCGCTCCTGGTTGCGAGCAACAGGTCGGCGGGTCGGCCTTCTTCCGGTGAGCGGGATTCCCTCCGCGTACTCCGCGCAACGGCCTATCTTCGGAGTCAGCCCGGTGCCGGGTATCAACCGTTGGAACCCTGTTCGGAGGCAGTCATGGCGCACGACGTCCTAGCTCACATCGAGGAAATCGCCGTCGAGTTGGCGTCCGCCGCCGACGAGACGGAGCGGCTCGGCAAGCTCTCCGACACAAGTGTCAAACTAGTCCGCCAAGCGGGCGTGATGAGGATGCTGCAGCCTACCGACTTCGGTGGCGACGCGGCGCACCCGGCCGAGTTCGCGCAGGCCGTGATGGCCGTCGCAAGGCGATGCGGGTCCACGGGATGGGTGTGCGGGGTCGGTGGCGTCCATCCCTGGGAAATGGCGCTGATGGACCGCAAACTGCAGCAAGAGGTTTGGGGTAGGAACCCGGACACCTGGATCGCCTCGCCGTACGCCGCGCAAGGTGTCGCCGTTCCCACCGACGGCGGCTACCTCCTCAGCGGACGGTGGAACTTCTCGTCGGGTACCGACCACTGCGACTGGATCTTTCTGGGCGCGTTGACCGGTGATGCCGACGGCACCCCACTCCGCCCCCCAAAGGGCCTGCACGTCGTACTGCCGCGCAAGGATTACACGATCGTCGAGGACACCTGGGACGTCATCGGGCTGAGTGGCACCGGCAGCAAGGACGTCATCGTGGACGGGGCCTTCGTCCCCGACTACCGGACGATCAGCTCCGAAGAGGTCGCCGCCGGCGAGGTCGCCGCCGAGAAGGCGGGCCGCACCGACACCCTCTACAGGTTGCCGTTCTGGACAATGTTCCCGCTCGGCATCACTGCTGCGGTGATCGGCATCTCCGAGGGCGCGCTGGCCGCGCATCTGGCCTACCAGCGCGGCCGGGTGACTGCCATGGGCACGAAGATCAAGGACGATCCCTACGTCCTCTATGCGATCTCCGAAGCCGCAGCGGAGATCGCCGCGTCACGCACCCAACTCATCGAGGGCATCACGCGGCTTTACGACATCGCCGACTCCGGGCAGCCGATCTCCTTCGAAGACCGTTCCACGGTGCGACGCAATCAGATTCGCTGCGCATGGCGGGCCGTCGCGGCCGTGGATCAGATCTTCGCCCGCTCCGGCGGCAATGCCGTCCGCAGGACCAACCCGATGCAACGGTTCTGGCGCGACGCCCACGTCGGCCTGCAACACGCCATCCACACCCCGGGCACCATCTATCACTCGTCGACGTTGACGGAGATGGGTGTCGACGTGCCCGCGGGCCCGCTGCGCGCCATGATCTGAGCCGCCGGGTGGGGCACCCACGACTACCAGGAGTGACCGTGAGCGACGTGCCCCAGCCACCGAAGTCTACTTCGGGCCCGCATTGGGCCACTCGCCACTCAACACGCCCTACGGAAAACCAGTTCGTCACCGGCTCGCTGGTCTCGTTCCGTCGTGCTGCCCGTCAATGATCTCGACGGCGCTCACGGCTTCTTCGCTGAAACCCTGGGTCTCCTGTCGCGCGATGTGGTTGCCGGTACCGGGCCGCGAGCCCAGTCCGATTGCGGTTCATGGGAATCAACGCGCGGCACCACAGTCTGGCGATTCTTCCGTCTCGGCCGTGAACGGTGGCCCGCACTCGGCCGTGAATGGTGGCCCGCACAGAGCGCGGGCCACCGTTGCCGTCGCCGGTCAGTCGCCCATCAACCGTTCGTACTGTGCGTTCATCCGCTGGAGCGTGTCGACGTACTCCTCCACCATGCCCAGCACGATTTCACCCGCCGGTTGAACCTTCGTCATCCGGCTGACGATCTGACCCACCGGACCTCCGACGAGTTCGTGCACACCCGCGCGCTGCGCCCTGGCCGTCGCGTCGGCATACAGCAGGTACTGCAGGGGCATTGGCAACGCGCCCGGACCATTCGGGTCGTCCCACGCCTCAGTCCAGGGCGTGCGAATCTGGCGATTCGGCTTGCCGGTCTGGGATTTGGAGCGCACCGTGTCGCTCGAGTTCATCTTCAGCAGTTGCTCCACCCGGTACGGCTCGGCCGTCGATTCGCGACAGGCCAACCAGATCGACCCGGTCCACACGCCCTGCGCGCCCAGTGACATCGCTGCGGCCATCTGCCTCCCCGAGCCGATGCCTCCGGCGGCGAGCACCGGGACGTCGCCCACTGCGTCGACCACGTCGGGTATCAGGACCATCGCGCCAATCTCGCCGGTGTGCGCGGCCGCTTCGTAGGACTGGCAAATCACCACGTCGACGCCGATTTCGACGTTGCGCACCGCCTGATGCGGTTTGCCCACGAGCGCGCCGACCTTGACGCCACGCTCGTGCGCGCGTTCGACGACCCACGCCGGCGGCGGCCCCAGTGCACTGACAAGCAGCCCGTGGTCGTGACTGAGGATGACCTCGATCTGCTCCTCGCCGCCGGACGCGGTGAATCCTTCTGCCGCCCAGTCCTGATGCTGGCCATCGGATTCCGGCAGGGGCGGCACGTCGTACCTACGAAGAACGTCCTCGGCGTATTGCCGGTGTCCGGGCGGGATCATCTCCTCGAGGCGGGCGTGCATGTTCTCACTGCCCGTCATTCCGGCAGCGCGGTCCGCGGTCTGCACGGGCAGTGCAACGTCCACTCCGTACGGCCGCCCGCCGGAGTTCTCCTTGAGCCATCGGAGTTCGACGTCGATCTCCTCGGGTGCCATCGCCAGCACTCCGAGTACACCCATACCGCCGGCGCGCGACACCGCGGCCACCACGTCGCGGCAGTGGCTGAAGGCGAAGATGGGGTACTCGATCCCCAGGTCTCTGCACAATTTGTTCACGGTAGAAGTCCCTTCTCAATCCGATGCGGGCAGCGGTCTGGCTGCCTTGACCGACAGTTCGTGGTCGCCGACCGCAAGCGGGCCGGCGCCGGGTTTGGTGCACAACAGTTCCAGCGCACCGTCGGCGTCGCCATAACGCTTACCCATCAGCAACATTTCGCCCCGTCCATCGAGGTCGGTCAGTGTGGACTCGGAGTCGAGGACCATGGGTGCGCCACCACAACGGATGTCGACGTCATCGGAAGGTGCCCGGATGACGATGACCTGCGCGATGGAGTCACGGCTGTTCAGTTTGAGTCCAGGTCGCAATCGCATGAACGTTCCCCTTCCATCAGTTGTAAATGCCCGGAGTTGCCTCGGTGGTCGGAGCGAACAGCAGGCTCGGCCCGGACACGGCATCGGCGGCGGGCAACGTGACAGTGGCTTCACCGCTCGCCGTCACCACCCCATCGTGATTGACGTTACGGAGCTCGACGTCGGCGAACAGTCCGTCTGCGTCGTCGCGGTAGGTCCGCACAACGGTCCCATGGACGGTGTTGGTGTCGCCAATGAGATTGGGCCGGAGCAGCTTTGCCTTCAGCCGGGTGAGCGTTCCGTGGTCGCCCATCCAGTCGGTGACGGCCTGGGCCAGCCAGCAGATGCGTTGCGGACCGTAGTCGAAGGTGGTCGACTGCGCACGGGTCTTGCGGGCGTACTCCGGATCCGCCCGACCACCGGCCCCCATGTCGATGGTGCCGTCGTCGACGTGCCGGGCCCGCTTGGTACCGAGCGCACCGTGGCTGAACAGATACAGCTCGGTGGTGGTGTAGGTGCCCTTCGGCAGCTCCGGAATCACATCGCCAGGGTGCAGAGCCGACCAATCGAGCAATTTCGCTCCGAGCCGGTCCCGCTCCCAGACCAGCGGGTCCGGCGCGACCCGGGGCCGATCGGCGTCCTCGGTCACCGAGGACTCGACGCCCGCGCCGAGATTCTTGAAGCGCAGCATCTGGTTCTCGAGTTTCGCCACCAGGTCGCCGCGCGAATTCCAGTACTCAGTCGTGCCGGTGCAGATCAGGGCTTCGCCCAACTGACGAGTGGTGACGCGGCGAATGCCGGTGGGGGTTTCGATACTGCGCACCTGGTCACCGAGAAGGACCGGCCGATACCACTCGATGGTCGCACCGGCGTACAGGATGGTCAGGTCGGTCATCGACACGTCGGCTTCTGGGATATGACCCCAGATCGAGGCATTCGCGCCGAAGTCGATGGAGAATACGAACGCCGGCGGGGCGACGAGGCCGTGATACGGCCCCTCGACGGCGTACTCGGCATCGCTGAACAACGGGTTGTAGTCCCCGGCCCCGTCCGCGTAGCGACTCAGCCATTCAGCACTGACGGTGCGCCATGGGCGGCGCGGTGGCATCGGCTCGCCCAAGCGCGATGAGTAGGCGGCTTCGAATTCGTCGAGTGTGGTGATGCTGGTCATCGTCAGTGGCCGTCCTTGCCGCGCGTGCTCACCATGTCACCGGAAGTTCCGACATTCCGGCGGTGAGGTATTCGGTGGCGTACTGCGGTTCGCCGGCCAGTGCCAGCGTCGGGAAGCGGCGGAAGAGCGAGCCTATGGCGACCTGCATCTCCATTCGGGCAAGTGGCGCCCCGAGGCAATGGTGCATGCCGTGGTTGAGTGTCAGGTGCGGATTCGGCTTGCGGGTGACGTCGAAGCGTTCCGAGTTCTCGAATACCTCGGGGTCGTGATTGGTGGCGGCCGCATCGATCAGCACGCACTCCCCCTTCTTCACCGGCATGCCGTCGATCTCGGTATCGACCGACGCCACCAGTGGGGGCAGCCCGCCCATGCCCGCGACGTCGTTGCCGACCGCGAAGAACCCGTGCCGCAACACTTCTTCCACCGTGGTCGCGACGACGCCGTCGATGTCGGCAAGCAAGGTTTGGAGCTGATCGGGATGACGCAACAGGGCCACCACCCCGAGGTTGATGAAGTTGGCGGTGTTGTCGAACCCTCCCACGATCAGCAGCATGGCCATCGTCAAGATCTCGTCGTCGCTCAACGAGTCGTCGAGTTCCCGCGCCCCGGCGAGAGCACTGATCAGGTCATCGCGTGGTTCCGCACGCCGCTCACCGACCAGTGTCGCGAGGTAGGTGTACAGCTGTATCCCGGCGTTCGCGATCTCGTCGGTCGACATGCCAGAAGTGGCCAGCGTGGATTGACTCCACGCCGCGAACTTGTCGCGGTCGGCCGGGGGGACGCCGAGAAGCTCCCCGATGACGCGGATCGGCAGGGGTAGCGCGAAGTCGTCCACCAGGTTGGCCTCCGGCCCACGCTGGGCCATCGCGTCGAGCAACTCGTCGGCGATGACCTCTGCGCCCTCGCGCAGCGTGTTGACCCGGCGCGCGGTGAAGGCCTTGGCGACCAGCTTGCGCAGCCGGGTGTGCTGCGGCGCGTCCGCGAATTGCACGGTGGCCCTGAGGAAGTCGGGAAACTGGACGAAGTACGGTATCTCTTGCTCGCCGCGGGCGAAGGGACCGCGCACGAACACCTGGCTTTCCAGTACCTGTCGGGCCGCGCGGTGCCGGTGGACCACCCACACGTCGCCGCCGATCGGCATGGTGACCTTCGTCATCGGACGGTCCTCGCAGACCCGGTGGTAGGCCCGCACCGCCTCGGCCGGGGGCACTACCGGGAAGGGATACTCCGCCACGGTCTTGGTCATTGGCTGTTCCTCGTTCGATTTCGGGTCGGTGGCCATCTCGGGCGTCGAGGTCGACGGCCCGGTCACGATTCCGCCACCGCGGTAGGGAGCATCAACGGTGTCGGCTCGACGTCGCAGATCGCCATGATCTCGTCGAACCGATCCGCCACGACTTCGGGGGTGAGCTGCGAATCGGCGATGCCCGCCGTGTTCGCCACGACCATCCGGCTCACCGCTCCGCCCGCCACGTTGAACACTTCGCCTGTCACAGAGCACCGTTCGTGCGCAAGGTAGGCGGCCACCGGCGCGACGAGCTCGGGTGGCATGGCCCGCTTCATGTACTCGGC
This sequence comes from Mycobacterium sp. BMJ-28, assembly GCF_054404835.1. Classification (NCBI taxonomy): domain Bacteria; kingdom Bacillati; phylum Actinomycetota; class Actinomycetes; order Mycobacteriales; family Mycobacteriaceae; genus Mycobacterium; species Mycobacterium sp. BMJ-28. The sequence continues at coordinate 3,202,833 of NZ_CM136783.1, forward strand.
CGTGCCGGGCGGCAGGGCCGCCGCCGCCTCTTCCATCAGACGGGTGCCCGCACCGGGGGCGACGGCGTTCACGTTGATGCCGTGCTCCGCCCCGGCGACGGCGAGGTTGCGGGTCAGCCCGAAAATCGCTCCCTTGGCCGCGCCGTAGTGCACCATGTCGGGTGCGCCGAGCATGGCATTGGAGATGGTGTTCACGATGCGACCCGCACCCGCCTCGACCAGATACGGCCAGGCGGCGCGGCTGACCAACAGGCTGCCGAAGTAGTGCACGTCCAGGAATCTCTGAAAGTCGTCCTCCAGCAGGTCCAGCCAGGGTCGGAGGTAGTAGATGCCGGCGTTGTTGATGACGGCGTCGATGCGTCCGTACGCCGATACCGCGGTATCGATGATGGTCTGGGCACCTTCCGCGGTGGCCACGGTCGCCGTCGACGCCACTGCCCTCCCACCGGCGTCCGTGATGGCCGCGACGACATCGCCCGCCGGATCGTCACCGGTGGTCGTTCCGTCGACGGCACCACCGGCATCGTTGACGACCACCGACGCTCCGCGGGCGGCCAGCAGTTGGGCGTATGCGCGCCCAAGGCCGCGGCCCGCACCGGTGACGATGACGGTCCGGCCGGTGAAATCTACTTGAGTCATCCCATTTCTCCTCTGCACGTTCGCTTATGGCCGAGTTGACCCGCCGGGTACCCCGACGTCTGCGGCCCAGATCGAGCCCTGACCCTCGCGGCTCGACTTGTCGCCGTCCATAACCTCGAACCCGCAGCACAGATACAAGGTCCGGCGGTCGGCACCGCCGAGGCCACACGCGGTTGCAACGCCGCACTGGGCCTGTGGCGGAGCCACCTGCGCCACCACTTCGCCCCCATCGAGAATTCGGACCACTCGACCCGCCGCGGTCAGGCCCGTCCATACGGCACCGTCCTCATCCAGGCACAAACCATCGGGGAATCCGTCGATCTCGGCGAATGTCCTTCTGCCCAAAAGCTTTCCGTCTGCCGCCACGTCGAAAGCGGTAATCCTGTCCGCGAACGTCTCCGCAGTGACCAGCGTGACACCATCGCCGCTGATGGCGATGCCGTTGGCTCCCATCATCTGGCCGGCCTCGTCCGCAGTCCGTACGTTGCGGTCGGGCTCCACGACCAGGATCGGCGACTCCTTGAGGTCTTCCCCGGCGAAGAGGTCGAACCCAAGCTGAGTCACGTAGGCGCGTCCCGCCGAGTCAACCACCATGTCGTTGATCGGCCCCTGCGCCAGGCCGCGCAGGTCCGCGTACAACTCGGTCTTGGCGCCGTCCGTCACCAGGACGACCCGCTCGAACATCGAGTTGATCAGCATCCTGCCGTCCGGCAGGAAGCCGGTACCGGCCGGCACTACCGGCTGATCGTCCACACCCCGACGGCCGGATAGGTTGGCGAAAGTCACCACCGCACCGTCGACACCCATCGTGACGACGCGCCGGTTGTACAGATCGGAGAAGTAGAGGGCGCCGTCGTGCCACCGAGGACTCTCGGTCCAACTGAACCCGCCGATGAGTCGGATCGCGGGGATGTCGTCAATCATGGGAATGATCTCCTTTGATCGGGCTAGAGGCCGGCCGGCCGGGTACCGATGAGTCCGCGCTCGGTGAGTGCGTCGAGGTCGGCCCGGGACAGCCCGAGGTCTTTGGTCAGCACCTCGGCGTTGTGCTGACCCACCGTCGGCGGAGCCTGCTGTGACCACCGTTCGACGGCGCCGAACCTGAAGGGCAGAACGGGCAACGGGATTCGACCATGCACCGGATGGTCGACATCCTCGAACAACCCGTGGGCACCGACCTGTGGATGCTCATGGGCGAAGCGCATGTCGGCGGCCCGCGCGGCGGGCACCCCGAGACCAGCGAGCTCTTCGGCAACCACGGCGACGTCCCGAGTAGCCGTCCAGTCCGCGAGTGCCGCGTCGAGTTCATCGATGCGGGCAAGGCGTCCCGCGGCGGTGGACAGGCTGGGATCGTCCCAGCCGGGGATCCCCGCGTAGTCGGCCATCGCGCGCCACTGCGCGTCGGTCGCTATCGACACGGCCAGCCACTGCTCGGTTCCCAAGCCCGCGTAGGCACCCTGCGGCACAAAGCCATCGGTGTGGTTACCCCTGCGTTCGAGCAGCACGCCGTTCGCGGTCCACTCCACCGTCTGCTCAGCGGACATGGTGAGGGCCGCCTCCACCAGTGGCGCCTCGATCAGCATTCCACGGCCGGTCGCTTCCCGATGGCGCAGGGCGGCCAGCAGGGCGAACGCAGCGTTCGATCCTGCCATGGGATCGGCGGGGCCGCTGGGATTGACCGGCGGGCCGCCTGGATACCCGGTGCGCCAGCACATTCCGGAGTACTGCTCGACGGTCTGGGCATAGCCGACCATGTCCCGGTTAGGGCCGGACAGTCCGAACGCCGGCATCCGAAGCATGACGACGTTCGGATTGATCTCGCGGACCCGAGCCCAGTCGAACCCGGCGTTGTCCAGGACGCGGGGGGCGTAGTTCTCCAGCAGAACGTCGGTGTTGACGATGAGGCGCTCGATCAACTCGCGACCCTGCGGCGTGGTCAGGTCGAGAGTGATGCCGCGCTTGTTGTGGTTGGTGCCCAGATTGATCCAGCCGTACTCCCACCAGGAGTCCGCGGTGGTGATCGTGCCGCCGAGCATGCGGGCCCCATCGACCCGACGGACGGACTCGATCTTGACGACATCGGCGCCGAGCGAACCCAGAACGGTGCCGACCAGCGATCCGACCCACCAGTTGCCGAAGTCGATCACCCGGACTCCGGCCAACGGCGAAGCGGCAGAACATGTCTCGGGACGATTCCGTGGGGCGAATTCGACGTCCTCGCCCTGGTTCGGGACGCGGCGCCCGGAGCGCGGCCGCTCGCCGTCGAACAGAAACGGCACGGCAGGCTGACGGTAACGCCGTTCGGCATCCGCCACGTAGAACTCCCGGGCCACGACGTGCGGATCGTCGAGGATCGTCGCTCCGTTGTGGACCGGCGCACACGGAATCCGATACAGCGAGGCGGACTCGACGATCTCGGCCACCGAGCGAGTAGTCGTCCAGTCGTGCACGGCCGCACTGAACTCGGCCGAACGTCGATACCGGCCCTCGGGTGTCGTCATCTCCGGATCGCCGAGCCAGTCCGGCCGGTCGATGAGGACCAGGAAGTCCTCCAGGTTCTGCGCCGACGCCAAGTTGAACCCCACCCAACCGTCGCGGGCGGGTTCGACGGAGGGCACGAGTCGACGCCGCAACGTCTTCGGCGAACTGGGCACACCGCCAACGGTTGCGGCCACGTCGGCGAACATCGTGGCGCAGTACACGGTCACGTCCAGTAGGGACACGTCGACGACCTCGCCCGCACTACCGGCAGCGGCGGCGACGGCACCCAACCCAGCGGTCGCCGCAAAAGATCCAGCGACCCAAAGGTTTTCGCTGCCCCCGAGAGCCAGCGGGTAGGAGTCGGGTTCACCACGATTACTCAGTGAGCCACTCTCGGCCTGCACGGTGAAGTCAGTCCACGGTCGATCCGCGGAGGCGTAGGGGCCAGTGAGCCCCCACGGTGTGATCACCACGACCACGACACCGGCGGCCGCGAAGTCGTCGAGCAGTCGACGCTCGGGCCGCTCCGCGGTCTCCAGGATCACCACGTCTGCGTCCGGGGCCAGGTCGGTCCACCGACGACCGGTCGACCGCTTTCCGCCGGCCAGGAAGCCGAACAGCGGTGCGTCCGCACCGTCGTGACGACCGCGAGCACGTAGCCGGTGCCCGCCCGGCGGTTCACACATCAACACGTCGGCGCCGAGATCGGAGAACAGCTTTCCTGCGTACGCACCCGCGATCGAGCGCGAGACCTCGACGACACGCAGGCCGACGAGCGCGGCAGTGGCGCTCATGGGTGTGCTCATGTCAGACCTTCGGATCGGGCGGTAACAGAAGTCGTTAAAGGCTTCAACAACAGAAGATTACGTCCGTCCTGGAAGGCGCAAAGCCGTGCTGTCCACTGACTGGAAAGGCCGCAGGCATCACGCACCGGGATGCAGAATCGACCAGCTCGCACGCACCGCGTTCAGCCGCCTCTCCAACAGCGCGATGGCTTCGGGATGGGCGTCGGCGTCCGCGCCCAAGGCCAGCAGTTCCGCGGCAGTGGCAATCTCCTCGTCGGCCAGTCGCCGCGCAGCGATCTCGCGGGTCAGCAGATCCTGTTCGGTCCAGTCCGACGCGTCGATGTCGCGCCCGGTCATGACGAGACCTGCGGAGCGTCAGGAAAGTTGAACAGCTCTCGGGTGTTCAGTTCGACCATCTGGTGGACTTCGGCGTCGGGGATGTTGGCGAACAGCTTCTCGGCGTAGCGGCGGCTGTGCGGCCAATGGGAATCCGAATGCGGGTAGTCGCACTCCCAGGTGATGTTGCCGATGCCGATGTCGTGGCGAGCCTTGAGACCGGCGACGTCATCGATGAAGCAGCCGTAGATGTGTTTGCGGAACAGGTCCGAGGGGCGAACGTCCTTGACGATGTTCTGGTAGTAGCGGTGCCGCTCCCAGGTGCCGTCGATGCGCTCCAGCAGGTACGGGATCCAGCCGATACCGCCCTCGGACAGCGCGACCTTGAGAGTGGGATGGCGGTGGAACACCGGCGAGAACAACAGATGCGCGGTCGCCGACATCGAGTTGGTCCCGTACAGCGAGATGGTCACTGCGTAGGGCGCTTCCGGCGCAGTCGCGGGTGGCTGGCCCGACGAGCCGAAGTGCATGCACAACGGCATGTTCGTGTCCTCCGCGGCGGAGAAGACCGACTCCCAATGGTCGGTGTAGATGGATGGCAGGCCCAACGGCACGGTGTTCTCGGGGAAGGTTATGCCCTTGGCTCCCTTGGCCGCACAACGCGCGATCTCCGCGACGCACAGTGCGGTGTCCCACAGCGGCAGGATGATCAGCGGGATGAAGCGGTCCGGTGCCGTGCCGCACCATTCGTCGATGACGAAGTCGTTGTACACCAGCACGGACGCGTGCGCCAGGTCGAAGTCGGTGCTCTCCTTGGTGAACAGGCCGCCGGCGAAGCGCGGGAAGGACGGGAAGTTCGCCGCCCCCCACACGCCGTCGAGGTCCATGTCCACGATCCGGGCCTTCGGGTCGTAGCAACCGGGGATCATGTCGGCGTAGCGCACCGGCTCGGTCCCGTAGTCCTCGGGCTTCTTCCCGGCGACGGCGTTGAGTCCGATCGCCGGAAAGCGCTTGTCCTCGTAGTACCACACCTGGATCGGCGCACCACCCGACGGCGAGGGCTCATCGATGATGCGTGGGCCGCGGTGAAGATACTTCTGCGGCAACCGATCCGTCCAGACGGCAGGGTGCTCGATGAGATGATCGTCGACCGAGATGAGTCTCATGGAAGGCTGCAGCGGCATGGCTTGGTCTCTCCCTAAGGGGTTTTCGAGGTTTGGCTGCGCAGGTACGGCACCCGCAGCCGGTCATGGTTGATCTCGCTCGGCTGCCATCCCGCCAGCAGTCCGCGCCCGTCGAGAGTCCGCACCGGTCGGTTCAGCTCCACCAGCAGCGACAGGTTGTACACCACGCGGCCCGTCAATGTCGCGGGGTCACCGGTGCACAGCGCCAGCGCAGCCTCGGCGATGGTCTCCTCGGGTTCCGAATTGTCGGTGCGCACTCCGGCGACGGTCCTGGCGTTGTCGGTGGCGACCTGGAACTCGGGGGCCAGCGTGTTGACGGCGATGTTGTCGGCGTACAGGTCCATCGCCGCGCCGGTAGTGATCCGGTCGATGAACGCCTTGGTCCCGCCGTAGAGCGCCGCACCGTTGGTCGGGTTGGCGGCGAACGGCGGGCCGATGCGCGGACCCGCTTGCGAGGACGAGATGTTCAGGATCCATCCGGCGCCGCGCTCCCGCATCCCGGGCACGGCGGCGGCAGCCAGATCCCAACCCGCCCACACGTTGGTTTCAACCGCCTCGAGGAACGCCTGCCGGCTCATATCGCCGAAGAGCACGTCGAAGTGACGTGGGGCGGCGGCGTTGTTCACCACGATGTCCACCGGCGCACCGAAGTGGGCGACGGCCCGATCGATCACACTGCGCCGTTCAGCGGCGATGTCGCCCAGGTCGAACGGGATCGCGACCGCCGTTCCGCCGTCGGCGACGATCTGAGCGACGGTCTCCTCCAGCGATCCGGCGAATCGTCCGTCGCCGGCCCGCAGCGAGCGTGACACCACAGCCACGGAGATGCCGTCGGCTGCCAGTCGTCGGGCGATGGCGCGACCGATTCCGCGGCTGGAGCCGGTGACGACCGCGACGTGCGACTGCCTAGTCATCACGCCGCCAACCCCGTGATGCGACGGAAGTTTCGCGAGGCGATGTCGGCGCGCTCGTCGTCGGTGAGCGGCAACGTCTTGAGGACCTCCAGTTCGCGATCCAGCCTGTCGTGACTGGTGATCGGCAATGCGCCGGCCCGCGCCCGGATCCACAGGTATTCGCTGATGATCCAGTTGCTGCCGAAGAACACCCGGTCGGTGCCGATGGCGCGAAGATGGTCGACCATGCGCTCGGGGCTGACGTGGCCGTCGATCACCTCGATGAGTCTCAGCGAAACGTCGGTGTGCACGCCGGGGTATGTCCGAGCAAGCTCGAGCACCTCGCCATCGGCACCTTGCCCAAAGCTCCGGTCATGACCGAGATGTGCGAAGACGAGCTGCAATTCGGGAAAGTCGTCGAGTGCCTTCGCGTAGTTCCGGGGCCGCCCGGGCATGAACCCGGCAGCCTGGGTGAGGATGGGCACCCTCGCGCTGGCGCAGTAGTCGTACACCGGCCACATCCGGGGGTCGTCGCCTTCGGTGCCATGGTTCATCGGCACGTGCTTGACACCGAGCGCCCCCCGTTGGATCCCGTTGTCCACCTCCGTAAGGAGCGTCTGCTCATCCATCAGCACGGGGTCGATCCCGATGAAGCAGCTCAACTGCGGGTTCTGTTCAGTCTGTGCCAGCGCCCACGTGTTGTTGTCACTGACGCGACGCACGATGCGACGGCGGAGGTCCTCGGATTCGACGGCCCGCCGGGCGGGGTCGTCGGGCAGGATGTTCTGGCCTTGTCTCCAGTAGATACCCGACCACGTGAACATCAGAATGTTCATGTGCGCGATACCGGTCGCGTCCATCACCTGCTGCGCCTCGTCGGGAGTGCCGAAGAACTCGGGCTTGTCAGGTAGCCCCATCGCCGCGCTGAACCGCAACAGGTTGCTGTACAGATCGCAGCTGTGGTCGGCCGTCCGGAGAATGTGGCAGTGGCAATCGATGATCTCCAAGTCACTCACCGGCTGCCCCGATTCCATTGAGCACCAGCGGTTTGAGTGTCCCTACCGGAGGGCGGGCCGTCGTGTGCGTGATGCCGCCGTCGGAGATCACGGAGTGGCCGGTGACGTATGACGAAAGGTTCGAGGCGAGGAACAGGGCCACCCCCGCGGTCTGCTCGGCGAGTCCCAGCTGTTTGAGCGGTGTCGCCTCGGCGGCTCGGCGGAGGAACTCAGCCTGCTCTGGCCGCTTGGAGGTAGCCGTCTCCCGCCCGGCGCGGTCGATGTCGTGCGTACCGGGCACCACGCAGTTGACCCGGATGCCGTACGGTGCGAGCTCCAGCGCCACCGACTTCGTCAGGTGGATGACGCCAGCGTTGGCCGAGCCGTAGTGCGACACCGATGGCGCCGCGGTAACCCCGCTGGTGGAGCCGAAGTTGACGATCCGACCGGGCACGCCGTCCTGAATCATCGCGACCGCTTCGGCTTGCATGCTCAGCATCGTCGCGGTGAGGTTGAGTTCGATCGGGCCGCGCCATTCGTCGGGGGTGTAGTCCAGAAACGACTTCGGCGTCGCGGCGCCGAGGCTGCCCACACCATTGACGGCCACGGTGATCGGGCCCAACTCGCGGCGGATCGCCTCGATCATCGCCGTCACGTCCTCGACCCGGCGGACGTCGGCGTGCAGTCCGATCGCACGCCGGCCCAACGCCTGGATCTCCTTGACGGTCTTCGCGGTGAACTCGTCGGCGATGTCGACGACGGCAACGTCGGCGCCGGCCTTGGCCAACGCGATCGCGGTCGCCTTCGGGATGCCGCCTGCGCCGCCCGTGACCAGTGCGACCGTGTCGGTGAGCCCGAGCATCTGTGCTGCGTAATCCGTTGCCATCGAGGTTCCTATCTGATTCAGCTGAGTTGGCGGGCCAGTTCGCGGCGCAGCAGCTTGCCCGTCGCGTTGTAGGGCAGCTCCGACCGGAACACGACGTCGTCGGGGGTGCGTGAAGATCGCAGCCGGGCGCGGACGAAGGCCCGTAGGTCCTCTGGATCTGGCTGCATACCAGGGACGGCCACGACGACCGCCACGATCCGCTCACCCCATTCGTCGTCCGGAGCGCCGAGCACGGCCACCTCGTCGACCGCGGGATGCTCGACGAGGACGTCCTCGATCTCGGCCGGGGCGATGTTCTCCCCGCCGCGGATGATCGTGTCGTCGGACCGGCCGTCGACGTACAGGTAGCCGTCGGCGTCAAGACGGCCACGGTCTCGCGTCGGGAACCAGCCATTCTCGTCGAGCACCGAGCCGATACCGCGATACTCGCCGGACACCTGGGCGCCCCGGACCCAGATCTCGCCGGTCTCGGCCACCGCGAGCGGCTCGTTGGCGGCGCCGCGGATCTGGCACTCCACGCCGGGGACCATCCGGCCCACCGAACCGAGTCTCGCCAGGCCCACCGGATCTCCGGACATCGCCGCGCGATGGTCGGCCGGCCCCAATACCGCGATGGTGGAACTGGTCTCGGTCAAGCCGTACGCGTTGACGAAATCGGTGTCGGGGAACGCCGCAAGGGCCGCGCGCAGCACTGTCGAAGGCATGCGCGCGCCGCCGTAGGCGATCGAACGCAGCGCGGACGCGTCGGCGCGGGCACCGTCGAGGTGTGCCACGATGCGGGCCAACATGGTCGGAACCACCATCGCGTGCGTCACGCGGTCCGCGCTGATCAGTTCCAGCCAGCGCTGCGCGCTGAAGTCCGGCAGGTACGTCATCCGGCGCCCGGCGTACAGGTTGCTCAGCACCGAACCAATCCCCGCGACGTGGTACGGCGGGACGCTCACCAGAATCGAGTCCTCACCGTCGGCCGACGCGAACTCGACGGTCTCGAGTACGTAGCTGAGCAGATGAGAATGCCTCAGCAACACGGCCTTGGCCGCAGAGGTTGTGCCACTCGTGAACAGCACCACCGCAGGCCCGGCATCGTCGACCGAAGGCTGATCCCCGGGGTCGGTGCTCATCGCCAGGTCCAGCCAGTTCTCGGAGACCACGGCGGCACCGACCGCTTCCGCGTACTTGCGGTCGGCGACTACGAACGGGCGGTCCAACTGATCACACAATTCTCGCAACGCCTCGGCGGACAGGCGGTAGTTCAACGGCGTCAACGGAATTCCGGCCCGCGCGGCGGCGAACATCAGCGCTGGTAAGACGGGGCCGGTCACCCCGACGAACACGACGCTCGCTGCACCTTCGGCTCGCAGCACCCTTGCCCCGCCGGTGGCGGCCCGCTCGAGATCGGTGAAGGTGAGGCCCTCGTCTCGAGGCCCCAACACGATCCGATCACCGTGGGCGCCGACCGCCATGTCGAGTATCAGTTCAATTCCCACTGGGATCCTCCGCATCTGGTTCCACGCAGGGCAGAGTTGCGCCGGCGACGTCGTTGAACAGCACGCGCACCCTCAGCCCGATGCGTACCTCCTCGGTGAGGCAGCCGACGAGGTTGGTGAGCATCGAGAAGCCTTCATCAAACGTGACGATGACGACCGCGTAGGGCACGCTGAACGCCGGTGTCTGCGGTCGCCAAACCACCGTGTGGCTGTAGATCTCACCCCGACCACCGCTGAGACGCCAGTCGAGTTCTTCACCGCCGCAGCCCCGGCAGGCCCACACCGGATCGAACTCGGCCAGGCCGCAGAGGCTGCACCTCTGGTACCGCAACTCGTGCGCGACGCAGCCGTCCCAGAACGGCTGTGAGACCACAGTCGGCTCCGGTAAGGGGATTCCGTCGGTTTGCCACCTCAAGATGGTCATGGACGGTCACTTCCCAGCAGCACGACATCGGTGAAGAGTGCGCCTGCTCCCCCGTTGCTGCACAGGGCAACCCGCACATCGGCAAGCTGTCCGGAGCGGCACTGCTTCTGCAACTGATGAACGCCGCGGGCGACACGCTGACTCAGTTGCACCACACCACCACCGTGGCTGTAGGACATCAGGCCGCCGTCGGTGGTAATCGGCAACTCGCCGTCCAGCCCAATCCGACCGCCGGTGACGAAGTCCCCGCCCTCCCCGTCCGCGCAGAACTCGAACGCCTCGAACTGGCGGATGATCTCGAAGGAGAATGGGTCGTACAATTCGCAGACGTCGACGTCGCCCGGGCTTAGACCGGCCATCGCGAACGCCTTCCTGGCCGCACGGCGTCCGACGTAGCCGTTGGGAATGTCGCTGCTACGGCTGGTGAGGTCCCACCTTGGGGCATGCCGGTAGGCCGGGCCCAGGCAGTCCAGGCCACCGCCGAGAATGTAGACGGCACTCCCCGGAAGGTCGGCGGCCCGTTCGGCGGTGGTGATCAGCAGCCCGCATCCGCCCTCGGACGTCATCGCGCAGTCGAGCAGATGGAACGGCTCGGTAATCATCCGCGAGGCGATGACGTCCGCCGGGCTGAACGGTCCACGGTCGCAGTAGATGGCGTCCGGGTTGACGTGGCCGTTGTTGCGAATCGTCGCGGCCACCTCAGCCATCTGGTCACTCGTCGTGCCGTAGCGCTGCATGTGCACTCGGGCGATCAACGCGAATTCGACTGCGGTGTAAAGACCGAAGGGTGCCACGAATTCATTGGACGGGCGGGTCCACGGCGCCGTCGCATTGCGTTCGGTGTAGGTGCCTGCCTCACCGTCGGCGAGCAGAACGGTGCTCGCCAGGCCGGTGGCTACCAGGCTAGCGGCGAGGAGCACACCGGGGATGCCGCCCTTGGTGTTGGAGTTCCACACCGGCCCGATGCCCAGGGCGTGAATCAGCTCGGGAGCGTGCTTGCTGAACACCGCGTCGACCTCGGTGACCAACATCTGCGCCTCGGCCAATACCCCCCGGGCTGCCTCCAACGTTATCGAGAAGGCGGTGTGTCCGTCGAGCACCCGGGCCTGTCGGGTGTTGTATGCGGCAACGATCGCGACGTCGCGAAAAGGATGTGCGCTCATGATCTCTCGGATTTCCTACACGTTGTCCGGGCGTTCGCCGACTATGCCGTCGACCCGCAGTTGGGCCAGTTGGGCGGTGGTATATCCCGCCGCGCGCAGCACCTCGTCGTTATGTTGTCCGAGCATCGGCGCGGGTCGGCTGAACCAGGGGGTGTCGCGACCGGCCAGCCGAAACGGCAGACCGGGTAGCCGATGTCGACCCAGTTGGGCATGGTCGACGAAGTTGGTGAACTGTCTGGCCTCGTGCTGAGGGTTGTCGAAGGCATCGGCGGGCGGTATGACTTCGGCGGCCGGGACTCCCCGCGCCACGAGTTCGTCCGCGAGCTTCGCCGCATCACGGTCCGCGCAGAACTCGGTGAGCCGCCGGTCGATGTCGTCGTGCGCGCGGCGACGGCCTGCGGCGTCAGCGAGCTCAGGGGCGGCGGCCCACTCCGGGCCGCCGAGCACCACGCGCAGCGCATGCCACTGCTCGTCGGTCGCCACCGAGAGCGCCAACCACGAATCCGTCTCGGCGCAGCGGTACAGATTCTGTGGCGCCCCAACGGGACCCCGGTTGCCGTCGCGAATCAACTCGGCCCCGTACGCGCCGCGTTCGACGACTATCTCGGCGCCGACGTTCAGCGCCGTTTCGACCATCGGGACCTCGACGAATACCCCGGATCCGCGGCGGTCGGCCTGCTCAAGGGCTGCCAAGGTGGCGACGACCGCATGCAGTCCGGCCACGGGATCACACGGGCCCTTCAGCACCATCGGCGCCGCGTCGGGGTAGCCAGTCATCCAGGCCAGTCCGGACGCCTGCTCCATGGTCTGCGCGAAGCCGGTGCGGTCGCGCCACGGACCGTCCAGCCCGAAGGCCGGCATCCGCACCATGGTCAGCCGCGGGTTGCTGCTGTGCAGCAGTTCCCAGGTGATACCGAAGTTGTCCATCACCCGTGGCGAGTAGTTCTCGATCAACACGTCCGCATCGGCCGCGAGGCGGAACAACGCCGCACGACCATCGTCACGCGTCAGATCCAGGGTGATGCCGTGTTTGCCCGCATTGGCACCCTGGAAGACCGCGCCCCACTCCCACCAGCCCTCGAAGCTCGGCGGCTTTGTGGACGTGAACCGCATGCCGTCGGGGCGCTGCGTCGATTCCACCTTGACGACGGCGGCACCGAAGCCCGCCAGCACCTGCGTCCCCGCCGGCCCCGCCCAGAAGCCGGTGAGGTCGATGACCCGCAGCCCGGCTAACGGGTCATCTGTCGGCGTGGCGCGGCCATCACTTCGCGGAATCCAGTCTACCGAGCCAGTGTGCTCCCCCAGTCGAGGGGCGGGCCGTGGCGGCGCCCCGGGATCGCCATCCACCAGGTAGGGCCGGCGCGGTTGATCGAATCGCCCGCACGCGCTGCGGGTGAACACCCCACGGGCAACGAAGTGCGCGTTCTCCGTGACGGTTTCGGGCGTTCCCAGCGGAGACACGGGAATGCGCATCGCACTGGCGATCTCTTCGATCGTCGCGGTGGGCAGAGTGGTAGTCCATTCCTCGATGATCTTCTGGAACTCGGGGTAACGGTGCTGCCGCAGTTTGGGATCGATGATGCCGGGATCGCCGATCACGTCGGCGCGATCGATCATCAGCAGGAAGTCCTGAAACATCTGCCCGGTGATCGTGCAGAAGCCAACCCACCCGTCGGCGCTACGCTCCACTGACGGGATCTCGACGCTACGCCGGGTCAGTGCCGCCCCTGCCAGGCTGGCGGTGAGCGGCGCGTAGAGAGCCATTGCCAGACAGAGGCATTCGAGCATGGATAGATCCAGGTGGTTCCCCTGCGGGCCGTTACGACGCGATGCGGTACGCAGGGCGAGGGCAGCCGCGCCGGCGTAGCTCCCGGCGATCCACTCGCCAAGCCTGCCCCCGGCGTGAACCGGGGCGCGACTCGCGGATCCGCGCGCGCCCGTCGAGCCCGCGGTGGCCTGCAGGGTGAACTCGGTCCATGGGTGGTTCCGCCACGGCCCGGACCGGCCGAACGGAGAGACCGACACGACATCGAGGTGTGGGACGTCCGCCCGGATCCTGGCCAGCGTGTCATCGTCGAGGTGCGATTCGATCATCAGGTCAGCACCGGCGAGCAGGGCGAGAACCTCGGGTGCAGTGGGATCCCCCACCACCGAACGCTTCCCGGCGTTGAGGTAGCAGAACATGGCGCCGTCTTCGCCGCCGAGAGCACTGCCGGACGCCGCCCATCGGCGATACCCATCGCCTGCGGCCGACTCGACCTTCACCACGTCGGCACCGGCATCGACGAGCAGCTTGCCTGCGTAGGGGCCCGCGATGTCATTGCTCAGTTCGACGACCCGGCAGTCTGCCAGCAGACCAGCATGATTGGACACGCTCGGCTCCATCAGCGGCGGGCAACGGCCGGCTGGCCCGGCCCAGCCGGTGCCGCGTCAGCAGGGTTGACCGGAGTGTTGCCCTGCCGAGCCAGGTTCTCTGCGACCTCCCGCTGCCAGAACTCGATCGGCTGCTCGGTGTCGAGCTCGAACTCGAAGCGGTCCGTCATGTCGACCGTGACGTCCTCGACGTCGACGTAGAACTGCTCGTACCACCGACGCAACTGATAGACCGGTCCGTCCTCTTCGGCCAGGAGCGGATTGTCGATGCGCGCCTTGTGTTTCCAGATCTCGACATCCTGAAGGAAGCCAACCTCGACTCCCTTTGCCGTCGCCTCCGCGATCTTGGCCGTCAGGTCATCGGAATGACCGGGTTGTTTCTTGACGATCACCCCCCATTGCAGGACGAAACTTGTCGAGGTGACCGGATAGTGGCAATTGATGAGCACCGTCTCGCTCTTGGTTGCGCCGTTGGAGCCCCAGAGGTAATCGATCATGTAGGCCGGGCCGTGGTACGTCGCGTCGGAACGGCCTTCCCGCTGCTCATCGTCGTCGGATGACTTCGTGTAGTTGGAGCCCAGGACGATGTCGTCGCGGCCAACGGATTTCATGTACTGGCTGGCTTCATGGCCCTCGAAGATGTTCTTGAAGTAGGTGGGGAACGAGTAATGCACGTAGAAGAAGTGCGCCATGTCGACGACGTTGTCGACGATCTCCCGACAATTGGCTCCCTCGATCAGGACCGAGTTCCACGTCCAATCGGTCCACTCACCGGAGTAGACGGCATCGATGCGTGGAATGGTCACGTCTGGCGGCGCCGGGTTGCCTTGCGGATCGTGATACACGAACAGCTGCTTGTTCTGCTCGAGAACGGTCCAGGCCCGCGTCCGCGCCAGTCTCGGCACGCGGCGGGCGTACGGGACCGAGGAACACTGACCCGCGCCCGACCACCGCCAGTCATGGAATGGGCAGGCCACGTCGTCACCCTTGATGGTGCCCCTGCTCAGATCACCACCCATGTGGGGGCAATAGCCGTTGAGGGCGTGGAGGTTTCCGCCGCTGTCGGCGAAGACCACCAGCCTCGTTCCGAAGATCTGCACCCCGTGTGGTCGACCGTCACGAAATCTGTCGGCAATTCCCAGGCAGTGCCAACCTCGGGCGTATCGCTCAGGTGGCGCTTCTGCCTCGATTGCGCGGATCTCCGAAATCTCCATTGATGCCATCACTCCTGCACGGATCTAGAACTGGGTTGGCCCTGGTGTTCATCTCGTAAAGCGATGGGCCACAATGCCTTTTACGCTTATCGAAAGCCGACCGCGACGGCGGCGGGACGCGCGCCGCGACTACGCGCCCGGGGTGCCCCCGACGCCGTGTACCAAATGTCGGCGGCCGCGTTGCGAACCGCAGCGACCGCAGCATCGACGCGCAATGTCTTGGTAGGCCCGCAGATCGACAGCGCGACGGGACCCCGGTCGTCGAGCACGTCGATCGACGCGGCGACCACCGTCACTCCGAGCGCACAGCCCTGTGAATCCACAGCCACTCCCCCGCGCTCGCGGACCCGCTGGAGTTCCCGCTCCAACTGCGCCCTGGAGCGCACGCTGTAACAGGTGGGAGCCGACTCGAAGGTGAACTCCGGCAGTTCCTCGGCCGGCAATGCGGCTAGCAATGCAAGGCCAGGAGCGGCTACCTCCGCCCGCTGACGTGCGCCGATACCCCACGACGAATCCGGCTCGGGCCACAGTCCGGCGCGATCCAGGTGCAGAACCTCGGCCCCGATTAGGGAGCTGAGGTAGACGGTGAACCCGGTCCCACGTTGCAGTCGGGACATCACTGGCGCAGCCGCTTCGTGTACGCCGCGCTGGCGCTTCGCATGTGCGCCCAGCTCGAACATCCGCATGCCGAGCACGTACTCGAATCCGCATCGCTCGACCCATCCCAATTCGACGAGGCGGCGCAGAATCCGGTGCGTCGACGACGGGGGCAGACCTGCCCGTCGCGCCACCTCGGCCAAGGTCAGGGCCCGCTGGCCGACGAACACATCGAGCACCGTGGACACGCGGTCGATCATCGCGGTCGGCGCTTCCTGTATCTGCGTTGTTGCCACTGACGACCTCCTCGTAACGACCGGCTGTGTCATAATCTGTCGAACTGGCAGAATCTGCCAGACGTGAGTGTAGCCACAGTCTTGGGCCGATGTAAAGCAGGTCACACGTGAGCCATCCAGGAATGGGAGACCGACCCGCGTGACCTGCGCGGGTACGGTTGCACGGACGGCGCGGGACGAGAGGATGCACGTGAGCACACCGGCCAGGCAGACACTCACCGAAAGACGCGCCGAGGAACTCCGTCTGACCATCGCCATGGCTGCCCGTGACGTCTTCATCGCCGACGGCGATACCTCGGCGACCGTGGATCGCATTTGCGATATCGTAGGAATTGCCCCACGCACCTTTCACCGGCACTTCGCCGTCAAGGAAGACGTGGTGCTACCACTCTTCGGTCAATACGGGTCCCAGAGCATGCATGTCCTCGATGCGTCACCGGTAGGCGCCGATCCAGTGGAAACCCTCGCGCAGGCGTTCACGACCGGACTAGCCGAAGGTCACGCATTGGACATCGACCGCAGGTTCATGACGCTGATCGTGAACGACCCGCAGTATCGGTTGCGCTGGCTGGACTGGGGCGAAGATCTCGTCGGGCCGATCACCGACTTTCTGGCCAGTCGCTACGATCTCGGTACCGACCGGTTCATCCGCACTCTCCCGGCACAGTTGATCGTTCAGGTCTGCATCCAGGTGTACATCCACTGGGTCGACGCCGGCGACTTCACTGAATTGGAAGACGCCCATCGTGCCGGCATGCAGCTAGTACTAAATGGACTTCAGCGCCGTTCCGCCGATGACCACGTCCCGGCAGTAGCGGCGGCGGGCACCTAGTCGGGCTCGCCGTCGACCGTGATGAAGAGCGCGTGTGCATCCGCGATGATGACGTCACGTTGACGTATTTCACTGCGAGTTAAAATCTTTCGTCCATCCACTGATTCAATGCGGCCGCTCAGATTCAGTGCTTCGCCGATCGCCGCCGCGGCCCGGAATCGCACGTCGAGCCGCGCCGTCACGGCGCGGACTCCCTGGGCCTGAACCAGCGTGCTCAACAACGCGTCGATCATCGCTGCCGCAAATCCGCCGTGGAGGACATTCGGCGGTCCCTCGAACAGTGCCGTCGGAACGATCTCGGCTGCGGCACCACTGCCGTCGACCACAATCCGTAGCGGGATCCCCATCGGGTTGTGCGTGAACACTTCCCACCGCTCGCCGTCACGGACTCGGTCGATCGCCGCCGGGTCGAGATTCTCCCTGCGGCCCATCGGAAGTGACCGCACGCCAAGAATCCGCGTCACGCGCCGCACCAAACTCGTCGCTTCGCGCATCGCTCGGGTATCGACGTCGGTCACTGCGGTGGCAGTCATCAAATCCCGCACGGCACCGACCAACTCGCGAGATGTTTCGACGACCTCGGTGATGTCGCGATCTTCCACTAGACTGCCTCACTGCCGTCAGGTTGTTGCCTCGGGCGCCGATCCGAACACCGCGGACACTCGCTCGCGAAGGCACCTCCAAGACCACTGGCCCGGAACGCTAATGCTTGATCCCGTTACGTCGCGGCGATGTGTCAGCAGATGGAAGGCTCGCCCACACCCTTTGGCCGGCCCACCCACCTCCGCCAGGCGACAGTGGCTGGACCGCGCATCAGGTGTCAGTGGAAGCTGGCGTGATCGCCGCGAGTCGACACGGAGGTACTTCTCCGCCGTGCGGCAACCCGAGGTCATCGTCCAACGAACGCAGCGCAACGCTCAAAGCTCCGCAGGAGTGCGCCGGCAGGAGTTGGCGTCATGCTATGGCGATTTGTTGCTGCACAGGTCTTCCGGAGAGATCACCGTAAAGGCCGACATCGCTGACTGTGCTCGCGACACCTCGGGCGGCGATCAAGCACGGGTCGGCGCGGCACCAAGCGAACGGCTTTCACGACCAGCGTCTTGATGCCGCGGAGCACGATCGCCCTGTTGTCACCGACCTCGATACGTGGACTTGCGTCAGCCAGCGGTTGCGTCCGCTCGAACCGGCCATGATCGCCTGGTGGCCGTTCCCTACAGACTCGCGATGACGACGGTCGATGCGCACTTGCGGCGGATGCGTGACTCGGTATTGCTTATATTGTGAGTGTATGTCCATAATATGGGTGAGCCGTAAATCACACCGCACCTCGTCTGTGATGTGACCCACGGGATTGAAGTCAGTCTCAGAAGGGAGTGCACCCATGTCAGAAACCGCAATCGTCGTCAATACCGCGGTCGCGATCCTCGCCGTGGTGGTGATGATCGTCAGGTTCAAGCTCAACCCCGTCGTGTCACTAGTGGTTGGGTCCGCCTATCTCGGACTCGCCGTCGGCCTCGGCGTCAAGGAAACCATCGACGCGATCACCGGAGGCTTCGGCGAGATCATGGCCGACGTCGGATTGCTCATCGCGTTCGGCGTGCTGATGGGAGCGATCCTGCAGCAGACCGGTGCAATTCAACGACTGGTCGAAATGCTGCTACGAATATTCGGCCCCAAGCGCATGCCCTATGCGCTATCACTGACCATCGCCACCGCGTTGCAGTCGATCTTCCTCGACGTGCTGCTCGTCATCAGCGCTCCGCTAGGCCGCGATCTCGCCAAGCGGATCGGCAAGAACGGCACGCCACGGATCGCGACGGCCATGGCCATCTCCCTCGAGTGCGGCATCGTGCTGATGGTGCCGGGCGTGGCGTCGTTGGCGCTGGCTGGCCTGCTCGGCGTTCCGCTGGGCAAGATGTTGCTGTTCGGTCTCTGCCTGGTCATTCCCACGGTGGCGATCTCGGTGGCCATCATGTCGTTCCTGTTCAACCACGGTTGGTGGGATGCCGAGCGCGACGAATCGCCGTTTCTCGGTGAGGAACCCTTCATCGACGGGCCGACGACCGACAACACCGCTCCGTCGGCGGATGGCAACACATCCTCTCCGGAAGGCGCCACGGCCTCCGCGGCCGGCAGCGGCAGCTTGGCGGTGCAGACTCCATCGGCGACACGTGCGCACACCTCGCTGCTCCTGCTGTTCGCCCCGATGCTGACGTCGCTGCTGCTGATCGCCACCGGAGCGATCCTCGACGCCGCCGACATCCACAACCCCATCGTCACGTTCCTGTCCTCGCCGGTGATCGCATTGTTGATCGGCCTCATCGGCACCAGCTTCGTCGGGCGCTACGCCCTTGGCGCCGACCCGATCCACAAGGCTTTCGCCACCGGATTCAAGGAAAGCGGGCAGATCCTCATCCTGACCGGGGTCGGCGGCTCCCTCGCCGCCACCATCAAGGCCGCTGGCCTGGGCAACATCCTCGGCCAATACTTCACCGCCAACACAGCCGCCCCACTCCTGATGGTCTGGCTCATTGCGGCCGTGCTACACGTCGCGGTCGGATCGGTCACCATCTCCGCAATCACCTCAGCCGGCATTCTCGCACCCGTCGTACCGTTGATCGGGCTGGATCCGGTGCTCGTCGCGCTCGCCGCCGGCGCAGGTTCGCTGTTCGCAGTTCACGTCACCAGTAACACCTTCTGGTTGCTGCAGTCGCTGCTCGGCCAATCCACCCGCGGAGCGTTGAAAACCGTCACGGTCGGAGTGTCGGTGGCCTCCGTGGTCGCCATCCTGCTCATCCTGCCCGCCAGCCTGTTGTTCTGACGCGCGACGCAGATTAAGGAATCATCATGGATCACAACGATATTCGTCCCCTCGAAGGCGTCCGCGTCCTCGAACTCGGAAACTACATCGCCGCCCCGACGGCAGGCCGCATGCTCGCCGACTTCGGCGCCGAGGTCATCAAGGTCGAACGACCCGGCACCGGCGACGAACTGCGCAACTGGCGGCTGTACTCCGGGGACACCTCGATGCTCTATCGCACGATCAACCGCAACAAGAAATCGATCGTGCTCGACCTCAAGTCCGAGGAAGGCCGCAACATCGTGCTCGACCTCGTCCGGCACTGCGACGTCGTCCTTGAGAACTTCCGGCCGGGGACCCTCGAAAAGTGGGGACTCGGACCGGCGGTCCTCAACGATGCCAACCCGAAGCTCGTAATCACCCGCATCTCGGCGTTCGGCCAGACCGGCCCGATGTCGCAGCGACCCGGATTCGCCGCCGTCGCAGAAGCATTCGGCGGCCTGCGGGAACTGGTCGGTGACCCCGACCGCCCGCCGGTACGCACCGGAGTGTCGATCGGCGACTCGATCGCCGGCATCTACGCCGCCTTCGGAACGGTCATGGCGCTGTATCAGCGGGAACGAACGACCGTACCGCTCGACCAGCGCATCATCGACGTCGCGCTCAACGAGTCGATCCTGGCGGTGATGGAATCACTGGTCCCGGACTACCTCGCCTACGGAGTGAAGCGTGAACGCGTCGGCGGCCGGATGGAGGGCATCGCGCCCAGCAATGCCTACCCCTGCGCCGACGGCAACAGCATCATCATCGCCGGCAATGGCGACGCCATCTACCAGCGCTACATGACCACCATCGGGCGGCCCGACCTCGCAGGTGATCCCGACCTGCAGACCAACGCCGGACGGTGGCAGCGCCGCGACGAACTCGACGCAGCCATCGGACAGTGGTCGAGCCAACTCGACCGCAACGAGGCACTGAAAATCCTCGACGACGCCGGCGTTCCCTCCGGGCCCATCTACACCGCAGCCGACATCTGCGACGACCCCCAATACGAGGCGCGAAACATGATCCAGCACTTCGACGTCGACACCGGCGAGACCGAGCCCAAATCCGTCGGCTTCACCGGCATCGTCCCGGTCATCGGCGGCACGTCACTTCCCATCCGCACCGTCGGACCAGACCTCGGAGAGCACACCCACGAGGTGCTGTCGAACCTGCTCCACCTCACCAACGACCAGATCGGAGCACTCGCATGACCACCACCGAACCTCGCCCCTACGTCCCACACGCGGAGTTGCGCGACGTCACACTGCGCGACGGCCTACAACTCACCGCCAAGATGATGCCCACCGAACTCAAGGTGGACGTCATCCGCCAACTGCTGGCACTCGGCATGCCGAGCATCGAGATCGGATCGATGGCCAGACCCGACCTGGTGCCACCGCTAGCCGACACCCTGGACGTCATCGCGGCACTGACGCCCGCCGAACTGGAAAAGTGCTGGGTCTGGGTGGCCACCCCGCGCCATGTCGAGAAAGCCGCGGCCGCTGGAGCACGCCGCTTCCAGTACTGCCTCTCGGCATCAAACTCCCACAACAAGGCCAACATCGGCCGCGACACCGAGACCAGCGTAGCGGCGATGCCCGATGCCATTCGGATCGCGCACGAGGTCGGCGGGTCGATCCAACTGTGCTTCGCCACCGCCTTCACCTGCCCCTTCGAAGGGATCATCGACCCGCAACGGGTCCTCGCGATCGCCGCCGACCCACGCACCGAAGGCGCCGAGCACATCGTGGTCTGCGACACCATCGGCCAGGCCATCCCGACGCAGGTCGCCGACCTGGTCGGTGCGCTCCGCACCGCACAGTCGCAGCGGCGCTTGGTCTTTCACGGTCACGACACCTGGGGCCTTGGCGTCGCGAATACCCTCGCAGCGATCAGCGCGGGAGCCACCATGGTCGACGGCTCACTCGGTGGTCTCGGTGGCTGCCCATTCGCCCCCGGCGCCAGCGGCAACACCGCCACCGAAGACCTGCTGTTCGCGCTGCGCCCCGACTGGCTCACGCCGAAGACACTGGGAGCGGTCGTGGCGCTGTCGGAGGACATCCTCGCCGAAATCGGAGAACCAAACCGCTCCAAGACCGCCCAAGGTGCACGTTCGGCCGCCACCGCATTCCCCTGGGTCCTCGGCGGCGACACCGAGACGACGGGAACGTGCCGTGGCGCATAGCCGTGCCTTTCTGGTGACCTACCCGATACCGCAGATCGGAATGTCCACGCTGCGCGCCGCCGGACACGTGCACGTACCCGCCGATCCGCTCACCCCCGCCGAACTCGCCGCTGCCTGCAGCTCAGGTGAATTCGACGTCGTGGTCGCCCAACTCGGCGATCGGTTCGATGCCGCCCTGCTGGCCGAGGCCAAGATAACGGGCATCTCCAACTACGCCGTCGGCTACGACAACGTCGACGTGGCCGCCGCCACTGGCAACCACGTCGTCGTAGGCAACACCCCCGGGGTTCTCACCGACGCCACCGCCGACCTGGCGATGCTGCTCATCCTGGCCACCGCCCGCCGCGCCGTCGAGGCCGACCAGTTCACGCGGTCCGGGCAATGGACCGGATGGAAGCCCGAACTGCTACTCGGACAGGATGTTTCGGGCGCCACTCTGGGGCTCGCCGGCTTTGGCCGCATCGCAAGGGCCACCGCAAAGCGGGCCGCCGCCTTCGGGATGGACATCACGTTCTGCTCGCATCCGCCCGCTGGCCGACGCCTCGACGAAGCCGATGTGGCCGCGCTCGGGCTCCCCGCCCGCCAGGTCAGCTGGTCGGAGCTGATCGAGACCAGCGACTTCCTCTCAGTACATGTCCCGCTGGCCGAGACCACCCGCCACCTCATCGACCGCAACGTCATGGCGGCGATGAAACCGACGGCCACCCTGATCAACACCGCGCGTGGCCCCGTGGTCGACGAAGCCGCGCTGGTGTCAGCGCTACGCGACGGCACCCTCGCCGCCGCCGGCCTCGACGTGTACGAACACGAACCAGAGCTGAGCCCCGGCCTGACCGACCTGCCGAACGTGGTCTTGCTGCCACATCTGGGAAGCGCGACCGTGCAGGTGCGCAACCGCATGGCCGAACTCTGCGCCGACAACGCCGTAGCGATCCGGGCAGGAAACCTCCCCCCGCACTGCATCAATCCCGAGGCCTGGCAATGAGGATCCTGATCGCGCCTGACAGCTTCAAAGGGACATATACCGCCCACCAGGTCGCCGAAGCCATCGCCGACGGAGTGCGCGACGGCGGCGCGATTCCGATCTGCATGCCCGGGGCCGACGGAGGCGAGGGCACCGTCGCGGCTCTCACCGAACCGCTGGGACTGCAGCACCTCACCATTCCCACTGTCGATCCGTGGAGAAGGGATGCCACCGCCACCTACGGACTGTCGGAAGCGGGGACCGCGGTGATCGAGGTCGCCGCCGCCAGCGGCTATCGCGCCGACGCGGCGAACCGACCTCGGGCCGCGCTGGAGGCCGACACCTACGGGACGGGCCTGCTGATAGCCGACGCCGTAGCCCGGGGAGCCCGCCACATCATCGTCGGTGCCGGCGGGTCTGCTAGCACCGACGGAGGGCTCGGCGCCATCACCGCGATCACCGCGCGTGGCGGACTCACTGACGTTCAGCTCACCGTCCTCATCGACGTCGCAGTCCCCTACTGCGAAGCCGCAGAGGTATTCGGGCCACAGAAGGGAGCCGACCCTGCCGACGTCGAGGTGCTGACCCGAAGGCTGATCGACCTCGCGGGCCAGTTGCCGCGCGATCCTTCGTCGGTACCAGGATCGGGAGCCGCCGGAGGATTGGCCGGAGGATTGTGGGCGACTTTCGGAGCCCAGATGCGCTCAGGGGCCAAATTCGTACTCGACCACAACGGCTTTGGCTCTGTTGCGCACACAGCGTCCGCGGTCGTCGTCGGCGAGGGCCGCCTCGACCAACAAACTCGATCCGGCAAACTGATCAGCGCAATCGTCGAACGTGTGGGCGCACACCGTCCGATCTTCGCTGTGGTCGGATCGCAGACCCCCGACCTCGGGGATTACGCCCAGCACTTCACCGCAATTCACGTAGCGAGTGCTCCTGCTGACATGCGGCGTGCAGGCACCGCGATCGCCGCAGCGATGTGCCTGATCTCGCCCATCACTTGACCAACTGCACGCGACGAACACGGTAGATTCGGAGACATGGGAAACGGCGAGGCGGATTCCTCCGGCAAGCTGCAACCGCTGCTGGTTCTGACGAAGATCACCGAGATCCTCAATGCGTTCACACTCGCCCGCCCAGCGATGACCCTCGGTGACATCCAACAGGCGACCGGACTGCCCACCTCCACCGTGCAGCGGCTGGTCAGCAACATGGCCGCCCAAGGCATGCTGGACCGCGTCGGTGACCACATTCGCATCGGAATCCGAATGTCCTATTGGGCGGCAACCGCACGCAAGGACCTCGACGTCCTCGCAGTGGTGAATCCGGTCCTCAAAGAAATCCGAGACAAGACCACCGAAACTGCGTGCTTCTTCACCGTCGAGCAGAACTTTCGGGTGTGCATTGCCGTCGCCGAGACCCCGCACGCACTACGCCGAGACATGTACGTCGGCAAGGTGATCCCGCTACATGTCGGGTCCGCATCCCGGGTGTTGCTGGCCTGGAACCCCGACCTGGCCGAGCACGTGTTGAGCGCACCACTCGAGCAATTGGCCGACAGAACGGTCACCAGCGCCGACGACTTGCGCAGCCTCATCGCACACACCAGATCAGACGGCTACGCCATCACCGCAGGGGAACGCGACGATTCCGCCTCCGGGCTATCCGCCCCCGTATTCGACTCTGCCGCAGACATCCTCGGTGCGCTGACCATCAGCGGGCCGACGCTGCGCATGCCACAACAGCAGTGCGAGGAATGGATCGACCTGCTCGTCGGCTACGCCGAACAGATCACCCGCACCCTAGGCGGCCGGCCACCGCCGTGACCCGGTCGACCCGTAGAGAATCGTCACCGATGACGTTCTAGCCAGTACCACTCAACCATCGATCAATACCGAGTAGTGCGGCCCCGGAAAGCCCTACATGCGATTCCGAGCCGGATCTATGGGCCGGCGGGTGGGGGTACGAACTCCATCCTCGTTCGGGTGAGGTGTATCGACTGGATCCGCCAGGCGCCGTCGGACTTGACCTACGTTTCGTGGTAGTGGCCGGCTCCGTGCAGCGTGTAGCCGTTCGGGAATACAACGATGTCCGACATCGCCCAGATCGCCGAAGTCGAAGTCGAAGAAGTCGTCGACGAACCCGTGAATGACGTCATGCCCCGTCGCCGAGCCCATAGAGCTGTAGCGTCGTCGCCCCGGACCGTAGTGCCTGAACGATGCGCTGTTCGTCGGTGACGCGGCGGTCAGCCTCGATGAGAACCGCGGCGACGTGGGCGCGTGGGAGCACGATCACCCCATCGGCGTCGCCGATGACGAGATCTCCGGTATGGACTGCCACACCACCGACCTCGACAGGGGTGCCGAGGGCTCCGCGGAACAGTTTGCGGGTGCCCCGAATCGAGGTGTGCCGCGCGAAGACGGGAAACCCCAGGGTTGCCAGGGCATCAACGTCGCGGACTCCGCCGTCGATGACGAGGCCGGCGATGTCGCGCTGCTGGGCGGCGACGGCCAGCACCTCGCCCCAGTGGCCGAACGGGGCGCCGCCGGCGTCGACGACGAGAACGTGCCCGGCCGGTGCGGTCAGCACGGCATGATGCAGCGCCAGGTTGTCGCCGCCGGCTCCTTGGACGGTGAACGCCGGGCCGCTGACCCGGGCCCCTGGCCACGCTGCCCCGATGTCCGGGTCGAGTGCGCGCGGGGATGACAACTCGGCGCCCGGGGTGTGAAGGGTTCGTAGCATTGCCTGGGCCGCCTCGTAGAGCGTGGCGGTTGAGTGTTCGTTGCCGTCGACGTGTGTCACGATTCCCGCCGTCCTGCAAGGGTTGTGGTGGTCGATTGCAGTCGGTGATAGCCGTGGCGCGAGCGCGCCGCGGCCAGCGTGGAGCCCGTCGCGACCGCGCCGATGATGGCGGCCTCGGCGTCGTGGATTCGTTCGGCGATCTCGGCGACCGCGGTGGCGTGCTCGGCGGGCACCACGACGATCCCGTCCGCGTCGCCGCACACGACGTCGTCAGGGTGAACGCTGACCCCGCCCAGAGACAGCGGCTGCTGCACGGCGGCGAGTCGGACACGGTCCTTGCCGGTCCGCATGAATCGTCCGGCACTCCACATCGGATAACCGGTGTGCGCGATTTCCTCGACGTCGCGGCAGACACCGCTGATCACGGTGCCCGCAACTCCCTGGGCGTGGGCAGCGCGGGTCATGATGCCGCCCCACACGGTGGCGTCAGAACGCCCCTGGTTGTCGATGACGATGACCGCGCCGGCGGGGACGTCGTCGAGGAAGTCGCCGACCGTGCCGCCGTCGGTGCCGATGGGCTCATAAGCCACCGTGAAGGCCGGGCCGCATGCGCGGCGTCCGGGCAGCAGCGGGGTCATACCAGGGACCGAGCCTGGCAGTGCCAGCGTGTCGAGAGCATCGGAGATCGCCGCGGTCGATAAGACCGCGAGGCGCTCGGTTGGAGTCCTGCCGTCGGTCGCGGCATCCGCGCCGGGTTCTGCGCGGCCGGCCAGACGCGCGTCGTGCATGGCGGTGTTGATGGGGAGTCCCGAGCGGATGTCGGCGGCGATCGCCGATTCTCGGGCCAGGATCTGTTCGGCGCGGCCGATGACCTCGGCTGCGCGCTGGCGCGGGATGAACGCCACACCGCTGTCGTCGCCGAGCACCAAATCACCCTGCTCGACGGTGATGCCGTCGATGACGACCGGTATTCCCGCGCTCTGCTGGCGCAGGCGGCCCCGAGCGGTGCGCGGCGTGACTGCACGGGCAAAGACGGGGAGCCCCAAGGAGCGGGCCTCGGTGACGTCGCGGCACGCGCCGTCGGCGATGACCCCGACCACTCCCTGGCGCACACTGCCCAGCGACAGCAGACCGCCCCAGCAGCTCACGTCGCGGCGGCCCTCGTTGGCCACCACCAGCACGTCACCGGGCAGGGCCTCGGCGATTGCGCCACTTGCGATGTGCGGTCCCGGTTCGCCACCGACCTCGGGTCCCAGTTGCACCGTTCTGGTCGTCCCCGCGAAGCGGGCCGAGCCGCCCTGGGCAGTCAGTGCCCCGGTCCCTGGTGATAGCCCGCATGCGTCGAGTGCATCGCTGATCACGGTCGAGTCGAGCCGCGCCAGGCGGTTTAGAAGATCCGTATCGGTCCCTGTCATGGAGCCATTGCACAACGTGTGATCTATATTGTGAAGGATCGATCGGCTCATGCACTTATAGGTGGTGTGTATCAATGGTGGAGGTGCGGGAAGCCCGGTACTTCATCGCCGTCGCCGAGGAACTCAACTTCGGGCGCGCCGCCGACCGGCTACAGATGTCGCAACCGCCACTGTCGGCGGCGATCAAAGCTCTGGAACGGCGACTCGATGTCCTACTGCTACACCGCACCACCCGCGAGGTGCGCCTGACCCCTGCAGGCGCGGTGTTCCTCGACCAGTGCCGGATATTGGTCGCCGCCGCTCACGCCGCGGACACCGCCGCCAAACAGGCAGCAGACGGACAGGTCGGTGAACTCCGAATCGGAGCTGTGACAACGGCATTCACCGACCCACTCCCCGCCGCTCTACGGGCCTTCACACGGGTGCACCCGCACGTGGAGGTCCGGGTCCGCGAAGTGGACACTCACGTCGCATCCGACCTGCTCCAACGCCGCGAAATCGACGTTGCCCTCATCCGCCAACTCACCGCTCCACGGGACTGTGAACGCGTCGTACTCAAACACGAGTCCTTCGTCCTCGTCGTCCCCGCCGACTGGGACCTGCCACCGGGGCTGGAGCGCGAACTCGCACTGAGCGCGGAGCTGCCGTGGATCTGGTTGCCCCGCAACATCTCACCGGACTACCACGATCAAGTGGCAGCCTGTTGCCGCACCGCCGGTTTCACCCCGCACTCTCGACACCTGGCGTCGTCGATCACCAGTCAGCTGGCCATGGTCGGATGCGGACTGGGCATCGCACTGGTTCCCGAAAGCGCAACCCATGGGAGCGAAAGCCATGGGTCAACGAGAACCATTAACCTGGCTTCCCCGACGACAATCGATCTAGCCGCCGTGTGGCGCCGCGGACACAACCCACTCATCGCCAGCTTCCTCGCCAGCATCCACACCGACATCGACCCACGGCAGGACTGACGAGCCGACAAGGAAGCCCCTACCTCTCCGCTCCGTTGAACCTGTCCGGCAAGCTAACAATTGGGAGTCATACGAACCATTCGTCAGTAAAGTCCTGAGTGGCGAACACCCCGAGGTCGCCGCCGCAGATCCGATTCATGCCCGGTCCACGCAAATCGACCACCCAGCGGCCAACGTTGCCGCTGAGCCAATCCGGCCCGCGCGAACGCGGCGGCCCGCTCTGCTCGGGATCAATGTGACTTGCCGAAGACGGCCACCACGACCGTGCGATCGAGCCGGTTCTCGGACCACACGCCGATGGTCGTGTTGGCGCAGTCCGACATGATGGCCAGGTATGCGGGATTGTCGTACCACTGGTTGATCAGCTCAATGCCGCTGATCGCCAATGCTGGGTTGATGGCGACGGTTTCGGCGACTGCGCCGCGGAAGCCAGCAGCGTTGGCACGGTCTTGCGGCGTCGACCCGTCGGATCCGATGTCGCCGTCGAGGTTGCGGTTGTCGATGACGTCGACGGCGTGCCATTGAGCGGCGAGCCGCAACTGCGGATTGATCTTTATGTCGGTGGTGCAGCCACTCTGGTGCTGAACGGCATAGATGTCAGCGACGACACTGTCATTGAGCCGCTTGTTGTCCGCGTACGCGTTGGGAGCGGTCAGCGGAACAGCGACGCATAGCAACATCAGCACAGGCAGTATCCCTCGTAAGGTCAGCACGCACGTGTCTCCTTGCTTCCCGGCATGTCTACGTTGCCGACGGGCGATAGTGGGCTGCTGAGTTCCTCAGCTGCCAGATCAACGACGGGCACAACTCATTCACCGCTTGGGATATCAGATAGGAGGCCTGGTAATCGTCGGGGTTGCCCAAGTCAGACTTGACGCCGGCCACGACGTCGCCATACGCACGGTCTTGTGCGACGTAGCCGCAGATACCGTGTCCGTAGTCCGCCGCGTCGTCGGCATTTGTAAAGTTGTATCCGGGTCGCACCGCCACGTTGACCAGATGGGCCACCGCGTCGGCGTGGGCGGTGCTCGCTGCGCCGGGCATCGCAACGGCGATCAGCCCCGCGCAGCCCGAACGAAAAACGGTGATCGCGACTCGGTGCTTCACTGCCTTCACACGAACGCTCGCCGCCTTTCTCATCGTTGACCAGCCTCAGATTGGGTCGAATGCGGAGATCAGCCAGCGGCCGTTGACGTGATCGAGGGTGACGCGAATGCTTGAGGCGGTACTGCTAGGTGCACCGTCGCCGACTGTGATCGTCTGGTCTACGAAAACCAATACCACGGCATTGTTTTCGTTCGCGGACACCGACGCGGCGGCAGGTACCGTCGCCTCCGCCCCGATCTGCTTCTGTTTGGCGCCGGGAATGACAACATCGCGCGTCAACGCAATGTAGGAGTCGCGGAAGCTGCCCGTCAGCCGACCCTGCGCCGCGGTGAGGTCCTCTTCGGCGGTGTCGGGACGGTAGGACAGCATGGCGATGGCGCCCTCCGTGGCCGCGGTCACCGATTGGCTCCGCATCTGCGGGGAGTCTCGCGCGGAGGCATCCACGAATTTCAAATAGCTCGCGGCAATGGCCAACACCAACGCCAACGCAGGCAATAAACGATAGGCAACCACGCGCTTCCACTTGGCCCTCCGGTTGACCAAGTCGCGCTCGGACGTCGGTTCGGCGAGAGGTGCGTCGGAGGTGCAATTGCCGTCGGAGTTGGTCGTTGCGGTAGGAGACTCGCGGACGTCGTTCTTATCGTCGGTAGTCATCGGCGAAACGACTCCGGTTTGCGGGGTCACGGCTGCGTCGGTCGATGTTGAATGTGGGCAGCCTGGCTCATGGCACGAACTCGACGTTGGAGACTTTGGTGCCGCCACCGACCTGCCGCACTGTGACCCGCAGCCGCCAGGATCTGGCCTGCTGGTCGGACACACCGACATTGGAGGCTGTCACGTTCACCGCGACGAGGACTTGCGCCTGCTGATCTTGCTCGGATTCCACCCCAGCCTCGGCGATGGTGCCCATTGACTTCGTCTGCGCTTGGTGGACGAGCGCGACGAACTCCTGGGACTTGCTCTCAACCTGTTCATGGAAGATGCCGGTGGATGACTCAAGGATCCTTTGCATGGCGGCCTCGGCATCAATATCGCTGATCGTGGTCAGGTTCAGCGCACCTTGACGGCCCGCTTGGAGGAACAGGTCCCGCTGCTGCTGGGCCTGGCGGGATTCGTGGGCTTGGTAGCCCAACCAGCCGACGAGTCCACCCAGTGCAATTATGATCATCAGGCTGGCCGCGACTGCTGCGCCAAGCTGGGGCCCGTACCGGCCTCGCGGCGGGACGTGCTCTATCCCGTCGTTGTCCGTCGACTCGACCACATCGAGCTGCTCGTCCACGGATTCAGTATTTTCGTCGACCGGCGTTGTGTATTCGCCGTCATGGTCGAGGTCGGGCTGCACCTCCCGCGCCCCTGGGGGGCGCCTGCGCAGTGATCTTGCCGCGGTGAGCCAGCTGGGTCGCATCGCGCCCCCTTCGCCATCGATGTCGGATTGCGCTGCGCTGCCAAGCTATCGACGCCGCGCAGCCGGTCCTAGCCAAAAGCCGCATCACGTCGAGCCACTTATCGCTGACGACGGGCTGACGGTCGGCCCCGCCTTATCGATCATCGGACCCCACATGCCCAGGCGAACAGCACTGATGACCTCACCGGCGGCGCGCCAACTTGATCCAGTCGATGGCCTCGGTGCGAGCGCATCGACGATCGCCGGGTAGCAACCCTGCGGTTCGTCGCTGGCACCAACATGCGAAGACCGAGTCAGGTACGGGACACAAGTTCGCGATATGGACCTCCGGGGTGCGAATGGTGGCTAGCCGCGTTGTGAGCCGGGTCATAGTGTTCCGACCACTAGGTCCAAAGGGGGCCGAGGCCATGACTGCACTAGGGAGGGTGAATCACATTGGGATTCCGCGCATGTTCCGACCCGATGGTCTACTCCGATCAGCGTGCTCAACACCGAAAGTGGTCGTGCAGCCCATCCAACGGACGCGCGCTTCGCAGCAGTGAGGATTGAGCGTAAGGCCACATGATTCCGCCACTGCTGCATCCTCAACGGTTCATGAGCACGACTTGGGGAGTATCCAGTCTGGCCACAACAGTTCGGTTCCGGCGCTCACTAACGAGCTGGCGTGCCGCTAAAGGTCAAGCGCCGCTGGGCATCAAAGACAATGGAGGTTGCTGATGGGTGTGTCCGAGAGCCCGGCGCTCGCGCCGCTGCGTGGCGTGGGCGATTTCTTCGCGACGGCGCTCGACATCTTCGTTGCCGTGTTCAAACGGCCCTTCGCGTGGCGTGAGTTCCTTGAACAGACGTGGTTCGTTGCTAGGGTGTCATTGGGTCCGGCGATGATGTTGTCGATCCCGTTCGTGGTTCTGGCGGTC
This sequence comes from Mycobacterium sp. BMJ-28, assembly GCF_054404835.1. Taxonomy (NCBI): domain Bacteria; kingdom Bacillati; phylum Actinomycetota; class Actinomycetes; order Mycobacteriales; family Mycobacteriaceae; genus Mycobacterium; species Mycobacterium sp. BMJ-28. The sequence goes on from NZ_CM136783.1 coordinate 3,233,969, forward strand.
TTCCTTTTCAACGTGCTACTCGTCGAGTTCGGCGCCGCGGACCTCTCTGGCACAGGTGCGTCGGTGACTGCGGTCAACCAGATTGGACCCTTCGTCACCGTTCTGGTCGTCGCGGGGTCGGGCGCCGCCGCCATATGTGCCGACCTCGGCGCGCGGACGATCCGCGAGGAACTTGACGCGTTGCGCGTCATGGGTGTGGACCCCGTTCGTGCGTTGCTGGCACCCAGAGTGTTGGCCGTCACCGTGGTTGCGTTGCTGCTGAACTCGGTAGTGACGATGGTCGGGCTCGTCGGAGGTTTCTTGTTCGGGGTGTACTTCCAGCACGTCACTCCGGGTGCCTTCGTGGCGGGGATGACGCTGATCACCGGTCTGCCCGACGTCGTGGTGTCGATGGTCAAGGCGACCGTTTTCGGCTTGACCGCCGGGTTGATTGGCTGTTATCAGGGAACGACGGTGAGCGGCGGACCCGCGGGCGTGGGCAATGCGGTCAACCAAACCGTGGTCTATTCGTTTGTTCTGCTCTTCGTCATCAATGTGCTCATAACCGCCATTGGCTTTGAGGTGACGCCATGAGCGTCAGTACGGTTGCACGCCAACGCTTCCCCGCGTCAACCCGAGCGTTGGGCACCGCGACGTCGGGGTGGCGACGACTGGGTGATCAGGCCCGGTTCTTCGGCAAGACGCTGGGCGCGATGCCGGATGTCGTAATCAACTACAGAGCCGAGCTACTGCGCCAGGTCGCGGCGATGAGTCTGGGTACGGGATCACTTGCCGTCATCGGCGGCACGGTGGCCGTCGTGGCCTTCCTGACCATGTCCACCAGCGGTGCGCTGGCAACCCAAAGCTACAACCAGCTTTCCCAAATCGGGGTCGAGGCCCTCACTGGCTTCGCCTCGGCGTTCGCGAACACTCGCCTGATCACGCCGTCCACCGGAGCCATCGCGTTCGCCGCCACCATCGGCGCCGGCGCCACTGCACAGCTCGGCGCAATGCGGATCAACGAGGAGATTGACGCACTGGAGGTGATGGGCATCCGTTCCATTGCATATCTGGCGTCGACCCGCGTCGCAGCCGGCGTGATCGTCGCCGTTCCCCTGTTCTGCATCGCATTGCTGCTCGGGTACACCTCCGGGCAGTTCGTCGTCACCGCCTTGTACGGCCAATCCAGCGGCGTCTACGCCCACTACTTCAACACCTTCTTCATCCCTGCCGACGCATTGCGGTCCTTCGTCGTCACCGTCGCTCAAGTGACGGTGATCATGTTGATACACACCTATTACGGATTCACCGCGAGCGGGGGACCCGCGGGGGTGGGTGAAGCGGTGGGACGTGCCACCCGTGCCTCATTGATCGCGTCGGCATTCGTCATCATGTTCGTCACGCTGGCCCTCTACGGCCAGACCGGCAACTTCAACCTCTCCGGATAACGCCGTGCCAGGACGAACGAGAACCCCGCGGATCACATCGGAGTGGTTGGCCCTGCTACTGGTGCTGAGCGTGGCGGCCTTTGTCGCACTGAGCCTGGGTGCGTTCAATCGAGCGTTTACACCGACGGTCCCCGTCACGCTGACCGCGGAACGGTCCGGCTTGGTGATGGAGCCCTACGCGAAGGTGAAGATGCGCGGGGTTCAGGTGGGCCGGGTCGCGACGATCACGGAGAACGCCAACGCGGCGAGCCTTCGCCTGGAACTCGATCCCGACAAGATTGCCAACATCCCGGCCAACGTCGAAGCCCGTATCAGTGCGACGTCACTGTTCGGTGGGAAGTACGTCGATCTGATCTTTCCGAACGATCCAAGCCCGCAGCGTCTTTCGGCTGGATCGGTGTTGCAGTCCCAGAATGTCTCAGTCGAGGTCAACACCGTCTTCCAGAACTTGGTGGACCTGATCAAACAGATCGACCCGTACAAGCTCAACGGGGTGTTGTCCGCTCTGGCTACCGGGGTTCGCGGACAGGGTGAGCAGATCGGCGCGTCGATCACCGACTCCAATGAGGTACTGCTGGCGCTCAATCCGCGCACCGACGCCCTCCGCGAGGACTGGCGAGCCCTCAAGGGTGTCAGCGACACCTACGGCGCTGCGGCCCAAGATATCCTCGACACCGTCCGCGCGGCCAGTACCACCGCGACCACGGTGACGACGCAGGCCGCCCAACTAGACCAGCTGCTGGTTGGCGTTGCCGGCATGTCCCGCAGCGGTATTGACCTCATCGGCCCCAACAAGGACAACTTGGTCAGTGCCATCAATCTGTTGCAGCCGACGACCGATCTGTTGATGAAGTACAACCCCGAACTGACATGCCTCCTGGTCGGAGCCAACAAAACCCTCGACGAGCATGAAAAGATGCTGGGCGGCGCCAACGGCAAGTCGCTCATCATGGATGCAGCCCTCCTGCTGGGTGACGACCCATACAGGTATCCGGACAACTTGCCCACCGTCGCCGCCAAGGGCGGCCCCGGGGGCAAACCCGGATGTGGATCGCTGCCCGACGTCGCCCAGAACTGGCCAGTTCGCTATCTGGTCGCCGACACCGGATTCGGCACGGGCCTGGACGTGCGGCCAAATCCCGGTATTGGATTCCCGGGATACGTCAACTACTTGCCGGCGACGCGCGGGATGCCCGCGCCACCGAGCATCCGCTACCCGGGCGGACCGGCACCTGGACCCATTCCCTATCCCGGAGCTCCACCCTATGGCGCCCCGCAATACGGGCCGGACGGCACTCCGTTGTACCCAGGGGTGCCACCGCCCCCGCAGACACCCCCACCCGCTGAGGCAGTGCCCCAGTCCGGCAGTACGCCAACGGATCCGGCGGCTCCCCCGCCGCCGTGACGGTGGCGCGGACCAATGCCGATCACAACGACTCCGAAGGGTGAAGTACGTGCGTTCCTTGAGAGGGCTCCTATGGCGACTCGCGCTCCTGTTCGTCGTGTGCGGGGTCGGTGCAGGAGCATTGATAGCCACCTACGGACAGTTGCGGTTCTCCGAGGAGAAGACCTACAACGCGGTCTTCGAAACCGTGAGCGGCTTGAAGAACGGCAACTTCGTGCGCATCGCCGGCGTCGAAGTCGGCAAGGTCAAGCACATCACCATCACCGATGACGCCAAAGCGCTGGTGACGTTCGGCGCGGACGACTCGGTCGTTCTCACCGCGGGCAGCAAGGCCGTCGTTCGCTACGACGATCTCATCGGCGGTCGCTACCTCGCCTTGGAACAGGGCCCAGGGGAAACGAAGATCCTCCCGCCCGGCGGGACGATACCGCTGGACCGCACCGTGCCCGCCCTTGACCTGGACGCCTTGATAGGCGGGTTCCGCCCGCTGTTCCGAGCATTGGACCCCGACCAGGTCAATGCGCTCAGCGGACAGCTCATTGCGGCATTTCAGGGTCAGGGGCCGACCATCGGGTCGATCCTCACCCAGACCGCAGCGCTGACGAACACCTTGGCCGACCGCGACGCGCTCATCGGGCAAGTCGTGGTCAACCTCAACACGGTGCTGGGATCACTGGGCGATCGCAGCGACAAGTTCGGCGAAGCGGTTGATTCACTGTCACAACTCGTCCATGGGCTGGCCGGCCGTAACCAGGACGTCAGCAACGCCGTGGCGTACGCCAACGCCAGCGCCGCCACGCTCGCCGACCTGCTGACCCACGCTCGGCCACCGCTGCAAAAGACGGTCCAGCAGACCGACCGCACCGCCGCTGCCGTGCTCGCCGAGCACGACTACTTCGACAACCTGCTCAACACGCTTCCGGACGCCTACCGGGTACTGGGTCGCCAAGCTCTCAACGGGGACTTCTTCAGCTTCTACCTGTGCGACATCGCACTCAAAGTCAATGGAAAGGGTGGCCAACCGGTGTACATCAAGATCGCCGGCCAGAACTCAGGCAGGTGTACCCCACAGTGAAGTCCTTCCGCGAGCGCAACCCGATCATCATCGGAGCAATATCGCTGATCCTCGTCGCAACCGTCACGGTGGGCGCGCTGAACTACAACAGCCTGCCGTTCCTCTCCACCGGCAACCGCTACTCGGCGTACTTCGAGGAGGCCGGCGGCCTGACGACGGGAGCACCCGTGCAAGTGGCCGGCTTCACGTCCGGTCAGGTAAAGAAGATCACCCTCGAACCCGAAGGCGTCCTCATCGAATTCACCGTGGCCGACGACATTCGGTTGGGCGAGCAGACCGAAGCCTCCGTAAAGACCGAAACCCTGCTCGGCAACAAACTCCTCGAGGTCGCTCCGCGCGGTGCCGGCCACCTCGACGGCGCGATCCCGATCGATCGCACTACTTCGGCGTACCAGCTCCCCGATGCCCTCGGCGACCTCACCGCAACGATCAGCGGGCTGGACACCGACCAGCTCTCGGGTGCTCTGCAAACCCTCTCGCTGACATTGCAAGACACCCCGCCCGAACTGAAGCTCGCCGTCGACGGTGTCGCGCGGTTCTCCCAGACGATCAACCAGCGCGACACCGAGCTGCGCAACTTGCTGTCCAACGCCAGCAAGGCGACGACGGTCTTGGCTGAACGCACCGACGCGATCATGCGGCTGATAAAGGACACCAATACGATCCTGGCCGCCCTGCGTAGTCAAAGCGCCGCGCTTGACACCATTTCGGCCAACATCTCCTCGCTGGCTCAACAGCTACGCGGCTTCATTGCCGAGAACCGGGCGACGCTGAAACCCGCGTTGGAGAAACTCAACGGTGTCCTGGCGACCGTCGACAACCGCAAGACCCAGATCCAACAGTCCATCAAGGGCCTCAACACCTATGCCATGAGCTTTGGGGAGGCGCTGTCCGGCGGCCCCTTCTTCAAAGCCTACGTCTCCAACCTCATCCCGGGACAGTTCATGCAACCGTTCGTCGATGCGGCATTCTCCGACCTGGGACTGGACCCCAACGTCTTGCTACCTTCCGAGCGCACCGACCCCCCGACCGGCCAGCCGGGCACACCTGCACTACCGGTCCCCTTCCCCCGAACGGGCCAGGGTGGAGAGCCGAATCTGACTCTGCCCGATGCCATCACCGGCAATCCCGGAGATTCTCGCTACCCGTACCGCGAGCCGCTACCCGCACCTGCCCCTGGTGGCCCACCGCCAGGGCCCCCGGCGCAGCAACCGTCCGATCCGAACGCCTCGACCCCGCCAACCCCGAGCCGGGTATTCGAGCCCGCACCCGGCGAGCCTGCACCCATCCAGCAGCCAGAGACCGGCCAATGATCAACGCGCGCTTGGCAAAGATCGCGCTGGCCACCGTGTTGATCGCCACTGTGGCGGGTGCGGGCTACGTCCTGATCCATTCTTTCCAGAAAGCTCACCGCAACCAGGTGGTCGCCTACTTCGACAACAGCAACGGCGTGTTCGTCGGTGACGACGTGCGCATCCGAGGTGTCACCGTAGGCAAGATCGAATCGATCGAGCCACAGCCCGCTCAGGTGAAGATCACGTTCTGGTTCGACGACAAATACCCCGTACCCGCCGACGCCAAGGCGGTCATCATGTCTCCGTCGCTGGTGACCGCGCGCGCCATCCAACTGACGCCGCCCTACCGTAGTGGCCCCACCCTGGGTCACGACGCCGTCATCCCGGAGCAACGCACAGCAGTGCCGGTGGAATGGGACGACGTCCGTGCCCAGCTGCAGCGTCTCACCGCGACGTTGCAGCCGGCCGAGCCGGGCGGGGTCAGCACCCTGGGTGCCTTCATCCACACCACCGCCGACAACCTGCGCGGCGAAGGCCCCGCGATCCGCGACGCGATAATCAAACTCTCACAGACACTTTCAGCGCTCGGCGATCATAGTGGTGACATCTTCACCAGCACCAAGAACTTGTCGATGCTGGTGTCGGCACTGCAAGACAGCACAGATCTGCTCAGACAACTCAATGGAAACCTCGCGTCGGTGTCCGGGCTACTGGCTGACGACCCTGGCGAAGTCGCCAGTGCCGTAAAGGACCTCAACGACGTCGTGGGCGATGTGAGCAGTTTCGTGCACGACAATCGCGAAACGCTCGGCACCACGTCGGACAAACTGGCATCGGTATCAACCGCGCTCACGCAAAGCCTCGACGACATCAAGCAGACTCTGCATATCCTGCCCACCGTTGCGGCCAATGCCGCCAACCTCTATCAGCCCGCTCAAGGCACGCTGAGCGGAATCGCGGCGGTCAACAACTTCAGCGATCCCCTCACGTTCATCTGCGGCGCAATACAAGCCGCATCGCGGATGGGTGCTGATCAGTCCGCGAAGCTGTGCGTGCAGTACCTAGCGCCCATCGTCAAGAACCGGCAGTACAACTTCCCGCCACTCGGCTTCAATCCAATCGTTGGGCCGGCCGCCCGCCCGAACGAGGTCACCTATAGCGAGGACTGGATGCGTCCCGATTACGTTCCGCCGCAGACGCCGTCCGCTCCCGTCGACCCCCCTTCACCGTTGCCTGCCGAATCCGCACTGGCCCCCGAATCGCCCCTCGCCCCTACCCCGGCTGCCGGGCCCCCGACGCAACAGACCGATCCTGCGGCAGGCCTGCCAGGCCTCATGTTGCCGCACGGCGCGGGGTCGTGATGAGGAGACTCCGATGGGCAACCGGCGCAGTACTTCTGGTGACGATGGTGGGGCTGTCGGGGTGCTCGTGGCGCGGGCTGAACTCCCTGCCGCTGCCCGGCACCCAGGGCAGCGGCGAGGGCGCCTTCACCATTCGGGCGCAGATGCCCGACGTGAACAACATCGAGCCCAACACGCGGGTCCGAGTCGGCGACGTCAACGTCGGCACGATCACCAAGATCGAGCGCCAAGACTGGCACGCGTTGGTGACGATGCGGCTCAACGGCGACGTGAACCTGCCCGCCAATTCCACGGTGACACTGGGCCAAACCAGCCTGCTTGGCTCGCTGCACCTCGAACTCGCGCCACCCACCGATGCCGCACCAGAAGGCAGGCTGCATCAGGGGTCCTTGATCCCGCTGTCGGCCGGTAAGGCCTATCCGTCCACCGAGCAGACCCTGGCGGCGGCCTCCATGCTGCTCAGCAACGGCGGAATCGGGCAAGTCCAAGACATCACCACCGCGCTCAGCACCGCGTTCGCCGGCAGGGAGGGGGATCTGCGGAGTCTGATCGTCCAGCTGGACACCTTCATCGGCCGGGTCAACGATCAAACCAACGACATCATCGAAGCCACGGACAGCCTGGACCGATTGGTCGGGCAGTTCGCCGCGCAGAAACCCGTCATCGACAAAGGCCTTGAGACCATTCCCGACGCGTTGGCCGTGCTCAACCGCGAACGAGACACGCTCATCGACGCCGTCGATCAGTTCGGCAAATTCAACGCCCTGGCAGCTGATTCGGTCAACCAGACCAAGGACGCACTCGTTCATGAACTCAAGGACTTGGGTCCAGTGCTGGAATCACTGGCCAACGCCGGGCCCGCACTGACCCACTCGTTGGGCCTGATCTCGACCTTCCCCTTCGCCAAGGACACCCTGACGAAGTGGTTCCGCGGCGACTACGCCAACGTCAGCCTCGTCGTCGACATGACGTTGAGCCGGCTCGACTCGTCGTTCTTCACCGGAACCCGGTTCGAAGGAGATCTCACGAAGCTGGAAACGCAGTGGGGACGCACAATCGGCGTGCTACCCAGCCCATACACCGCAGGCAACCCACTGCTTGCTCCCTACCGCTACGACCAGGGGCCCTGACATGTACCTGCCCAGACGAGTCAAGGTGCAGTTGGTCTTCTTCTCCGCGGTCACGCTGATCGCCGGCGGGGTGATGACCTTCGGCTATTTAGACCTGCCGAAGATGCTCTTCGGTGCCGGGCACTACAAGGTGACGGTCAACCTCGCAGGATCAGGGGGCCTGTACGCGAACGGCAATGTCACCTATCGCGGCGTCGAGGTCGGCCGCATCGACGACGTCCGCTTGAGCACCACCGGAGTTGACGCCGTCCTTTCCCTGAACTCCGACACCAAGATCCCCGCCGATCTCGTCGCCCAGGTCCACAGCCAGAACGCAGTCGGTGAACAGTTCATCGAGCTCGTTCCGCGGAGCAGCAATGGGCCTGCGCTGAAGAATGGCGACGTCGTATCGCTCGACCGCACGACGTTGCCGCCCGACATCAACGCGGTGCTCGCCGCCGCCAACACGGGTCTGCAGGCCATCCCGCACGACGACCTGAAGACGGTGATCGACGAGTCATACACCGCAGTCGGCGGTCTCGGCCCCGAGCTGGCGCGGATCGTGAAGGGCACGACCACCCTCGCCTCCGACGCACGTCGCAATCTGGATTCGATCACCACGGTCATCGACCAGTCCAAATCGATCCTGGACACCCAAACCGACACGTCGAACTCGATTCAAGCCTGGGCGACCAACGCGGCCCAGATCACCAACCAGCTGCAAGCCCAGGATCCGGCGTTGAACGGCGTGCTGGATAAGGGTCCCGCAATGGCGGACGAGATACGGGACCTGTTCAACCGGCTGCAACCCACCCTCCCGATCGTGCTGGCCAACATGGTCAGCCTCGACCAGGTGGCGATCACCTACCAGCCGAGCCTCGAACAGATCCTGGTTCTGCTCCCACCCGATGTCGAGATGCTGCAGGGCGCTGCGCTCGCCAACCGGGACACTAAGCAGGACTACAAGGGCCTGGCTCTCTCGTTCAACTTGAACGCCAACCTGCCGCCGCCATGCACGACCGGCTACTTGCCGCCCCAACAGGTACGCCCGCCCAGTGAAGTCGACTACCCAGATCGCCCCGCCGGAGACATGTACTGCCGAGTGCCCCAAGATTCGCCGCTCGACGTCCGCGGTGCCCGCAACCTGCCGTGCCTGACCCGGCCGGGCAAGCGAGCGCCCACCGTGAAGCTGTGCGAGAGCGACGAGAACTACGTTCCGCTCAACGACGGCTACAACTGGAAGGGCGACCCGAACGCGACACTGTCGGGCCAGTCCGTGCCACAACAACCGCCAGGAGCGCCTGCGGCCGGAGCGCTGGTACCGACGCCGCCGCCCATCGCCACCGCGCAATACGACCCCAGCACCGGGACGTACATCGGGCCGGACGGGAAGACCTACACGCAGTCAAATCTCGCGCATGGCCAACAGCCATCCACATGGCAGGACCTGCTGGTCCCCCCGGGCAATTGACCATCATCGGGAAACGTTCTGCAACACCGAAACAGTCAGCGGGGAAACGCATCACAACGCGCACGAAACTAGACAAGGTCTTTTGCCGCCGACAGGGAAGCGTCAAGCGAACAGCGTCGACTCGTCGGCGATACATGGGATGGTTCGTCGGACAATGGATGACACGCTGCGCATTGGGGCTAGTACGCCGCCCGATGGGCTGGATAAGGTTCTCCCGCCCGACTACACAGACGGCACGATACGTCTCCACTCTGGTGTCGTACTCGGTCTTAGATGCCGGTTGACCAGTGATCCGATTCTCAACGAACGAGGTGAAGAGTGACGCTTAGGACGACAGTCGTGGGATCGTGGTGGCCATACGCGGATGCCCAAGACGAGCTGCGGCAGTACCACGCCGGGCAACTGACAGCCGAGAAGGGCACCGAAGTTCTAAACCGGTGTGCAACCCGAGCCATCGCCGAGCAACGAGATTTCGGATTCGCGGAATGGACCGGTGGCGAGTACTTTGCCGACCGCTTCATCGCGCATTTCTCGAAGGCGTTGACCGGCATCACAGTCGACGTGCCACCGGAGGAAGACGAATTCGACTACGACGACTTCGGTCACATCCGGATCGACGGAGACGTCGACGCACCGAACGGCCTCGGGCATGTCGATGCCTATCGGCGCGAAGCCGTACTTGGTGGCGGCGTGCGAAAAGCGACCGTCGTCAGTCCATTTGAACTACTACTGACCGCCTTTGATCAGCAAGAAAAGTTGCGGGAGCAGACATCCAACCTCATCCGAATAGTCAATCGGGAGATCCGCGGCCTCGCTGAGGCAGGATGCTCGCACGTGCAGCTGGACGCTCCCGTTGTGGGCATTATGGTCAACCAGGGCCAGCTCACGCCCGTTGCGGCGGCGTCGATCGTCGCGGGCTGCTTCGAAGGTGTGACGGGAACCATCCGGGGGCTTCATCTATGCAACGGAAACAATCGCGGGCGCCCCTTTTCCTCGGTGCTGCGAAACGCGTCCTGGATACCCGTCTTCCAAGAACTCGACGGCGTGGTGGACGTCGCGAACGTCGAAGCATGTTATTACGGCGAGTATCTCGAGCGCGACGCCTTCAAGGATCTTCCCCAATCAATGCAGCTCGCCGCGGGCATCGTTGATGAAGCGAACTATTGGGTGGAAACCGTGGCCAAGATCAAGAGTCGTGCCGCGGACTGGGCACGCGTCGTGGGTGAGGAACGTCTGTGGATTCAGCCTTCCTGCGGCTTCGGACGCCACGCTGTCCGCGATCGCGCCGTTCTTGAGCCAAAGATGACCAATCTGGCGGAAGCGGCAGCGTCCTTTTGACGTTTTGCCTCGTTCGGCGGGCTGCTGCCGACAACAACCAATCTGTTCGAAACCGGTCGCGGCCGCCTCACCGTGCGAGTTTCGTCCGCACGGCACGTCGCAGTCTGCATAATCGCGACTTCGGCCAATGCCACGTCGCATGAGCGCGCTGTGTCCACCAGTCGCGGGTGGTGCCATGTTCAGCTTGGTTGCGCGGCGGTTCGCCACCTTGGCGCTCGTTGCGGACCGCGGGTACTTTCGCACTGACACCTGTGGCAGGACTGCTCGACGAACTCACCCTTGCTGTGGGCCAGCTGAGTGCGCGGCCCCATCGGGGTGATGAAGCTAGCGCACCTGGGGGCGGATCCCCGCCGAGTAGTACACCTGGACGGTGTAGGACCCCTCATTCATCATCCACTCCCGGACGGTGAAGGTACGCGCACCGCTGCTGTGCATGGGATCCGCGGCGGCGATCTTGCAGGCGGCGTCGATGGAGTCCGCCCGATACATGAACAGGCCCTCGCCGAGCCACTCGGACAGGTCCTCGCTGGCCAACGGTCCCGCGGCGAACATGATGCCGTCACGCTCGAGCGTGGTCTGGTAGGCAACGTGCCCTTCCAAGTTCGCCAGGACCGAACCGAGGCCGTTGGTAGGCGTCGAGGCGATGACGTACAAGCGCAAGCCAAGCAAGTTGTGCGTCGCGGCGAAGTCGATCATCGCCAACCACGGCATCTTCGGTTCTTGGGTCTTGAAATCTCCGCTTCACATCAACTGCGCGAGAAGGTCGCAACGCCAGCAGACGCCTGTTGGTGGTGCACATCGACTGGCGTGGGTTCAAGCGAAGTCGAACGCGCCGCTCGACAACGTGAGGTCGATCCGGATCGATCCCTCATTGATCTGCCAGGGCACGATGCGGAAGGTACGAAGTCCGGCGGCGTGCATGGGGTCCTGCTGCGCCAAAAGCCGAGCCTGTTCGGAGGTCTCCGCCCGAAAGACGATGAGTCCGCTACCGGCATAGGAGAAGTCCTCGGTGAGAAACGGTCCGGCTATGAATATCCGCCCCGCCGCCTCTTGCTCGGCGATCCATTGCTTGTGCGCGGGGATGACTCGCTGGATGTCTTCCATGTTGGCCTGCCCGCGCTCGGTGAAGCAGGCGAAGTACACCTTCTGCGCACCGGAATGCCGAAGGTCGGCGTGCGCCTTGGTGGTGGGACTGGTGACGCTCATCGAATGCTCCTTTTCTTGGCGGCTCATGGGTCGGCGACCCGGACAAGCCAACGGATCGTTGCCCTGGCGGACGTGCTATCCAGGTTGCGCAGCCGGCGGTACAGAACCCGAATCCAGCGCGCGGCAACAGTTGTATTGGCCGACTACATGTCGAGCAGTCTCCTGACCAGCACGGTGACATCGTCGGGCTTCTCCATGGACCAGAAGTGCCCGGCGTCGATGTACTCGACGGCGACGTCGGCTGCGTTGGGGATGTAGTCGCGGGCGTCTTCGTAGAATTCCCGGGGCTGGCTCTTGCTGTCGTAGCCCTGCATGATCATCACCGGGCATTTCCATTGGGCGAGCAGGTGGTTGCGCCGCTCAAGCCATTCCTGGCGGAATGTCGAGGAATTGAAATAGCGTGGCACGGCGCGGTTGATGTCCGGGTACGCGAATTCCTGGATCGTGCGGCGCATCTCGTCATCGGGTAGCTGGATCTTGCTGATCCAGGTGTACAGCCACACCACGAACCGCACCGGGTCCTCCATCATCCCGGTCCGCGGGGCTTCGGCGAACATCGGTCCCTGCGGCGCCAGGTCAGGATGGAAGTGGTAGAGATGCTGTTCGCCGCGTCCGTACCGAAGCACACGATCGGGATGGTTGGCCACAATGTAGTCGGCCTGCATGGTGCCACGGTCGTGGGCGATGATGTTGAACTTGTCCACACCGATCATGTCGAGCGCGGCGACCAATTGTTCGGCCGCACCCTTGTGCCGATAGTCGCCGGCCGTCTTCTCCGACTGCCCGTAGCCCTTCAGATCGATTCCGATGCAGCGGTTCGTCATCGACAGCGCCGCCATCTGGTGATGCCACTGATACCAGGAGTCCGGAATCCCGTGCAGGAACACGATCGGCTCGCCGACACCCGCCTCGACATAGTGAAATTTCACCGTCTCCTGATCGCCGGGGGCGTTGACGAAGTGGTGCGTGAACGTGACTCCGTCCAGCACCTCTTGGTCACCGTCCTGATCACCCGCGCGGGCTTCCACGTCCGTGAATTGGGCTACGCGCGCGGCGATCTTCTCTTCGTCGGGGAAGAATTTCGCAAGTACCTCCTGCGCCCGCTCGGGAAGCTCGGAGTAATTCAGGGAACTGGTCATGTGATTCTTTCTCGACGTTGGACGCGACATCGTGATGACCCGCCGCCGGTCGGGGCTAGAGACCCCACCGGATCTTTGGCACGCGATTTTGCTTTCGGGCGCCTTCGAGGCTATGGCGTAAGCCACGCCGTACCGAGTCACCAGCCGACACCGTACGATCCAGTTTGCGAATTGTCGGGGTTGGTGAGGAATGCCGGTTAGCGTACTGCCGCTGCACCGCACCACCCGCGAGGTACGGCTCACCGACGCGGGCACGGCGTTTGTCGATCAGTGCCGGATACTGGTTGGCGGCGCGAGCCCCGCCGACTCCGCGGCAGACAGGCAGCGGACGGACCATGCAGGCGACTCCGAATCGGCGCGGTCACCTCAGCGTTCACCGACCCGGCGCATTTCATGCGTTCGTACACATACATTCCCGCGTCGACACGGGGGGTGCACGAAGTGACACCCACATTGCCGTCGGGCTGTTGTCGCGCCGTGAACTGGACATCGCCCAGATCCGCCAACTCACTGCCCCCGCGACTGCGACCGGTTGATCGGGCAATCCCAATCCGACGTACTAAGTCGCTGACAGCCAAGTGCCAAGGCCATCAGGCGGCCCGCGAAATTTGCCTCCAATGATGCGGGTCAGCTGACCACCACGAGCAAGTCGCCGCCCTCGACCTGAGCGGTAGCCGACACGGCCACCCGCTCGACGGTGCCCGCCTTGGGTGCGGTGATGGCCGCTTCCATCTTCATGGCCTCGATGGTGGCGATGCCCTGGCCGGCGGTGACCCGATGACCGGCGGCCACGTTGACGGTGACGACACCGGCGAACGGTGCGGCGACGTGGTCGGGGTTGGTCCGGTCGGCCTTCTCTGCGGCTGGGATGTCGACGGCGACACTCTCGTCGCGCACGACCACCGGACGGAGTTGACCGTTGATGATGCACATGACGGTGCGCATGCCGCGTTCGTCGGTCTCGGAGATCGCCTCGAGGCCGATGATGAGTTCGACGCCGCGGTCGATCTGGATGCGGTGTTCATCACCGTGGCGCAGCCCGTACCAGAACTGGTTGGCCGACAGGCGTGAGGTGTCGCCGTAGATCTCGCGGTGCGCCTCGAATTCCTTTGTCGGGCCTGGGAACAGCAGCCGGTTCAACGCGCGCTGCCGTTCGGGGCCCGGCTTGGCGAGCAGCGCTTCGTCCTCCGCGGTGAGTTCGGCGGTCGGCTTGGCCGGTGCACGTCCGGCGAGCGCCTTGGTCCGCAGCGGTTCGGGCCAGCCGCCGGGTGGATCACCCAGTTCACCGCGCAGGAACCCGATCACGGAGTCGGGGATGTCGAATCGTGCCGGATCGGCGGCGAACTCGTCGGCGGTGGCACCTGCACCGACGAGCGCGAGCGCGAGGTCGCCAACGACCTTCGACGACGGCGTGACCTTGACCAAGTGACCGAGCACCCGGTCGGCCGCGGCGTACGCCTCCTCGATCTGCTCGAACCGATCGCCCAAACCGAATGCGATCGCCTGTTGACGCAGGTTCGACAGCTGGCCGCCGGGAATCTCGTGGGAGTAGACCCGGCCGGTCGGGGAAACCACACCGGATGCCGCAACATCGAAGGGTGCGTAGACCTTTCGCAGCGCTTCCCAGTACGGCTCCAGATCGCACACGGCGCGTAGCGACAATCCGGTGTCGTACGTGGTGTGCGCGGCGGCGGCCACGATGGAGCTCAAGGCCGGCTGGCTGGTGGTCCCAGCCAGTGGGGCGGCCGCGCCGTCGACTGCGCTGGCGCCGGCCTGCCACGCCGCCGTGTAGGTGGCCAGCTGCCCGCCGGGAGTGTCGTGGGTGTGCACGTGCACGGGCAGGTCGAACCGGCTGCGCAACGCGCTGACCAACGTGGTTGCCGCAGGGGCGCGCAGCAACCCTGCCATGTCCTTGATGGCCAATACGTGGGCGCCGGCATCGACGATCTGCTCGGCGAGCTTGAGGTAGTAGTCCAGCGTGTAGAGCTTCTCGGCGGGATCGGACAGGTCGCCCGTATAGCTCATCGCGACTTCGGCTATCGCCGAACCGGTTTCACGCACCGCGTCGATGGCAGGCCGCATCGACTCGACGTTGTTCAATGCGTCGAAGATGCGGTAGATGTCGATACCCGTCGCGGTGGCCTCCTCGACGAACGCCGAGGTGACCAGTTCCGGGTAGGGGGTGTAGCCGACGGTGTTGCGGCCCCGCAGCAGCATCTGCAGACAGATGTTGGGCACCGCTTCCCGCAACGCCGCGAGCCGCTCCCACGGATCTTCCTTCAGGAACCGAAGCGCCACATCGTAAGTCGCGCCACCCCAGCATTCGATCGACAACAGCTCCGGGGTCATCGTGGCGATGTACGGCGCGATGAGCGCGAGACCGGAAGTGCGCACCCTGGTGGCGAGCAGCGACTGGTGCGCGTCCCGAAACGTGGTGTCGGTGACGCCCACCGCCGGCGAGTCCCGCAGCCACGCCGCGAAGCCCTCAGGTCCCAGCTCGAGCAGCCGCTGCCTGCTGCCAGGTGGCGGCGTCGACGCCGGGTCTTCAAGGTCGATGTCGGGCAGTTTGTCCTGCGGGTACACCCTCGCCTGGCCGCCGTAGGGCGAATTGACGGTGACTTCGGCGAGGTAGTTGAGCATCTTGGTGCCGCGGTCAGCGGGAATGTGCGCGGTCAGTAGCTGCGGCCGCTCGTCGATGAACGACGTGGTGACCCGACCCGCCCGGAAGTCGGGGTCGTCGACGACCGCCTGCAGGAACGGAATGTTGGTCGACACCCCACGGATCCGAAACTCCGCCAACCCGCGCTTGGCGCGCGTCATCGCGGTCGAGAAGTCCCGGCCGCGGCACGTCATCTTGACCAGCATCGAGTCGAAGTGCGCCCCGATCTCCGCACCGAGGTTGGTACCCCCGTCGAGCCGGATGCCCGCGCCGCCTGGCGACCGGTAACCAGTGATGCGTCCGGTGTCGGGCCGGAAACCCTTGGCGGGGTCCTCGGTGGTGATTCGGCACTGCATCGCCGCGCCGCGCACCCGAATCGAATCCTGGCTCAACCCCAGATCGGCCAGCGTCTCCCCCGCGGCGATGCGCAGCTGACTGGCCACCAGGTCGACGTCGGTGATCTCCTCGGTGACGGTGTGCTCGACCTGGATGCGCGGATTCATCTCGATGAAGACGTGGTTGCCACGTTCGTCGAGCAGGAATTCGACGGTGCCCGCACACGTGTAGTCGATCTGTCTGGCGAACGCGATGGCGTCGGCGCACATCCTGTCCCGCAGCTCCGGTGCCAGATTGGGCGCGGGCGCCAGTTCGATCACCTTCTGGTGGCGGCGCTGCACGCTGCAGTCCCGTTCGAACAGGTGGATGACATTGCCCTGGCCGTCGGCAAGGATCTGCACCTCGATGTGACGGGGGTTCAACACAGCCTGTTCGAGATAGACCATCGGATCGCCGAACGCCGACTCCGCCTCGCGGCTGGCGGCCTCGATCGCCTCGGCCAGCGAATCGGGGTCGGTCACCCGCCGCATGCCCCGGCCGCCACCGCCCGACACCGCCTTCACGAACAGCGGAAAGTTCATCTGGCCCGACGCGGCGACGAGCTCGTCCACCGAGTCCGATGGCGCCGATGACGCCAGTACCGGCAGGCCGGCGTCCCGTGCCGCCGCAATCGCGCGCGCCTTGTTCCCCGTCAGCTCCAGCACGTGAGCCCCAGGGCCCACGAAGGTGATGCCCGCCTCGGCGCACGCGGACGCGAGTTCCGGGTTCTCCGAGAGGAACCCGAAGCCGGGATACACCGCATCGGCACCTGCGTCGCGAGCGACGCGGATGATCTCGTCGATCGAGAGATAGGAGCGCACGGGGTGGCCAGGCTCGCCGATCTGATATGACTCGTCGGCCTTCATCCGGTGCGGCGAGTTGCGGTCCTCGTACGGGTACACCGCAACCGTCGCGATGCTCAACTCGTACGCGGCGCGGAACGCCCGGATCGCTATCTCACCGCGGTTGGCCACCAACAGTTTGGAAATCACGCGCTACCGTTCACGTCGCTGGCGTCGACGGGTGAAACCATTGGGGCGCGCATTTCGGTTGCCGCCGCATCAGACGCACCTACCACAACGATGCACACATCACGGAGCGTGCCGTTAGGACAACCCGATCTGCTCAAGCCCACACTCCAGCGAGACCACCGCGGCCTCTGATGCGGCCGCCCCGTGCTCCGGCCCGGACACCACCATCGCGTGCTCATCGAGCATCGCATACTCACCGGACTGCGGATCGACGTCACGAACGCTGCCTCAATAGCTACGTCAGGCATCAAGATAGGAGTGGTCCACAACCTGGTCGAAGTCGCCGAGGGTGCCCGCGGCTTCCTCGCGCATCGTGTCGACGACGGCGGCGAGCGCCGATCGGGTCACCTTGAGATCGCGCGGCATCATCTGCAAGCCGGTGAGGTCGTTGAGCGACTCGCCGATCAAACGCGGATCGACACCCGTTTCGTCGGAGACCATCTGCACCGCGGTGGGCCGATCGTCATAGATGATCGCCGCACCTTCGCGCAGCGCGTCAACGAAGGCGGTGGTGACCTTCTCGTTTTCGGTGCACCACACCGAGTCTGCGGAGATCACGACGAAGGCGAACTCGGGAATGTACTCGGCGGGTGATCCCAGATCGGAGTAGCCGGCCTCGATCGCGATGTGGTCGTACGGGGTGATCTGCAGGCCGGCGTCGATCTCCCCGGCCTGCAGCAGTTCCCAGCGGTCGATGTGGGTCCCGACGACGTCCATCCGGTAGTCGTCGGGGTACTTCAGCCCGTGTTGGGCCAGCATTGTCCGCAGCACGTGAACGGTCCCCTCCGTCATGGAGGAGACACCGATCCGGCCACCCCGCAGTGCACTGATCGTGGTGTGCGGAGGAAGGCCGATCAGCTTGAAGGGCAGCTGATTCGTCAAGGCGCCGAGGATCCGCTGCTTGCCACCGCCGGCCTGGTCGTTGATCGCTCCTTCGGGTGTGGTCAAACCGAATTGCACTTCACCACCGCGGATTGCGTCAGTCACGGCATCTCCGCTACCCAAGAGTTTGAAGGAGACGTCGAGACCCTTCGCTGCGAAGATGTCAGCGCGCTGAGCGACCCACAGCGGCGCGCAGGGCAACGCCTTCGCGATGAGACCGACCTGGATGGATGTCTTACCGGACAACTGCTCGCTCATGACAGAGTTCCTACCTATAGTTTGACTACTCACGACGGCGACGACCCACTGGTCGTCGCCGGACTACGGGTTCCAACCGAAAATGTCGAAAGTGCTTGCGCCTGACCGGATTCTGGACATGTATCCGGCTTCCTGTTCGTCGCGCAGTCGACTCGCCGCCGCGACGGTCCCCGCTTCCTCCGCCCTGACGGCGACGACGCCGTCAGCGTCGCCGACGAGGACGTCGCCGCACCGCACGATCACATCGTCCACGACAACGGTTTCGCCGTAGGATCCGCCGCCATGCTTGGCCGTCCCGCGGATGCACACCCGTGAGGAGAAGATCGGCAACCCGGCACCATACATCTGCGCCGCGTCGCGTACGCCACCGTCGATGACCAGGCCGGCGACGCCTCGAGTCATTGCCGCGGTGTTGAGGACCTCACCCCAATAGCCATAGTCAAGGCTCCCGTTGGTGACGACGAACAGTGCCCAGCCAGGAGGTGTTTGATAGAGGGCTCGGTGCAGAGTGAGATTCTCGCCAGGCTGTGTGCACACCGTCATCGCCGGGGCTCGCAGCGTTCGTTCGGGCGCGGTTCGCATCGCGAGCCTCGACGGCAGAGCGCCACGGCGGCCCTGCGCCTCATGCACGGTGGCCGCCGACAGCCCCGCCAGTTGCTCAGCGGCACTGACCCCGGCCAGCACCTCGGCAGCGGAGATCACTGCTCGGACCTCCGTTGCAGCCGGTGATATCTGGTGGTGGCGCGGGCATCTGCCAATGTCGAACCCGCCGTCAGCAACTCGGAGATCCGGTGCTCGATCTCGTTGATCTCGAGGGCCACGCGCAACACCTCGGACTCATGCGTACGGGGCACGACCACGACGCCGTCTCGGTCACCGAGAACAACGTCACCCGGCGACACCCGCACGCCGCAGATCGTGACCGAGGTCTGCACGGCGTCCACCTGAACGCGGTCCTTGCCGGTTCGCATGTAGCGTCCGCGAGCGAACAGCGGGTAGCCGAGTTCCTCCGCGGAGACGGTGTCGCGGGCTACGCCGTTGATGACGGTGCCCGCGACACCCCGCTCAGTCGCGAGGCGGGTCAGGATCCCGCCCCATACGGTGCAATCGGTTCGCCCACGGTTGTCGATCACGACGACCTGCCCGGGCGGTACCTCGTCGAGAAAGTCACCCACGGTCCCTGGCGGACGTGCGGCGCTGCCGTAGGCGACGGTGAAGGCTCGACCGCAGGTGTGTGTCGAGCCCGTCAGGGATCCCACGTCGGGCAACTGTCCATCGACACCGAGACGGTCCAAGGCATCAGAGACCTCGGCAGTCGACAGTGCAGCCCAAGCCGCGTCGATGCCGAGTTCCGGTCCCGTCATTGAGTTCTCCTTTCACACAACCATGCCAACCAGCGATCGTGGTGATCTGGTCAGACGAGAGGGGTCAAGCTGATCGTCGCCCGGATCTCCTTCTGGACATGGCGTTCGACGAAGGGCTTGGCGGTACCACCGTCGGGCTCGCCCCAGACGAGGATCACCTCTCGGCCGTCGATGGCGTCAGCCTCGTCGACCATCGCCAACGAGCTGATGGACCCGATGTTCACCGTGTAGCCAGTCCATGCGGCCAGACCGACGAGCCGGTCATTCACCAGCAGCTTGTCGTACTGCGAGATTCCGTAGACCGCATTCGGAAGGTTCAGGTACTTGGCACGCTCCCTGCCGCCGAACAGGCTGCTCGCAATGGTCTTCGCGGCGTCGTCGTTGTTCCACTTCAACCAGACCTTGCGCCGGTGCGGCTTGTCCTTGATGGCCAGCAGCGCGTCGCGGCCGATGAAGTCGTGGTCGAAGTGAATCAGATTGCCGTATCCGAGATCCCACGGGGTGACGTAGTAATCCTGAATGTTCTCAGAGACATAGCTTCCGCCGATCGAGGCGTTGCCCTCATACCCCACAGCGGGCAACCATTCCCGATAGGCCTTCATGCTCTCGCCCGTGTAGATCGCCGCCGTGGGCAGCGCGAGCCACGCCGACTCCAGGCACGCCGCGACATACGACTGTGCGCCACCGCGTTTGAGGCCGAATTCGGCGCCCGCCTTCACCAATGCGTTGAGTACCTTCTCACCGTGCTCGGCAGGTCCCCACATCTCCAGGCCTGTCAACTCGCGCCCGGGAACGCCGGACATCGTGTGATTCAGCGCTTTGACCGTCACACCGTCGATCTCGAACTCGCCGATGTTGAAGAACTTGATGTGATCGACGGGAGAACCGACCGCCCTTTCCAGTACCTTGCCCGTGTTGGGTCCCTGGAGTTGATAGCGGAAGGTCAAACGACCGGCTGGATTGAATGGCGTCGCCTCGTCCCTGACGATCTCGACGTCATAGTTGCCGATCTCCGCCTGGTACTGCACCCAGTTGGCGGCCGCCGGCGTTCCGACCAGACTCACGTAGTCGTCTTCGAAGCCGAACAGGATCGCATCGGCGATGAAGTATCCGTCCGGGCTGACGGCCACGAACTGCTTGGCCTTGTTCTTGCCGAACTTCGTGAAGTTGTTGATGCCGGTGTCCGATAGCAACCGCTTGACGTCGGGGCCCTTAAAGTAGACGTCAAACATGTGGTGGGACTGGTCGAACAGAGCTACGGAGTCCTTCCATGCCGCTTCCTCGTCACGCCAGTTGGTGTGTTCTTCGGGGTACGGGAACTTGTAATAGCTCACCGGTGCATTGCGAAGCATGCGGACCGGATCGTTGCCGGCCTTCTCGATAGCATCCTGCAGGCTCTCAACAGCCATGCCGATCTCCTCTTTCTGTTGGCAAGGTCGGAAGGGTTGTGGGTGCTACTGGCCAAGTGGTGTGGTGCTGACCGTGGCTCGCACGGACTTTTGGGAATGGCGCTCGACGAACGGCTTGCTGCTCCCGCCGTCCTTCTCACCCCAGGTGACCGTTACTTCGTTTCCGTCTACCGCGTCAGCCTCGTTGATCACGCCCAGCGCGCTGATGGAGCCGATGTTGACCGTGTATCCGGTCCACGCAGTGAAGCCCACCGGGCGACCGTCGATGGCGACCTCGTCGTACTGCGAGATTCCGTAGACGGAGTTCGGCAGGTTGAGATACTTGGCCCGCTCCTTGCTGGGGCCGAAGAGGCTGCTGGCAATGAGCTGTTCGGCGTCGTCGTCGTTCCAGCGCAGCCACACCTTGCGCTTGTGCGGCGCGTCGACGAGCTTCTCCAGAGCCTCGCGACCGATGAAGTCGTGGTCGAACTTGATCAGGTTTCCGTACCCGAGGTCCCAGGGCGTCATGTAGTAGTCCTCGATGTCGTCGGACTCCAAGCTGCCGCCGATCGACGCGTTCGCCTCGAAGCCGTAGGCCGGCAATGACTCCCGATAGGCCTTCAGCTCGTCCCCGGTGTACACAGCAGGTGTGGGCAGTGCGATCCAGCCCGACTCGAGCGCGGCGCTGACATAGGACTGTGCACCGCCCAGTCTCATCCCGAACTCCTCGCCGGCCGCGGCGAGCGCCGCGTAGACAGCCGGCCCGTGCTCCACCGGGCCCCACATTTCCAGGCCCGTCATCTCCTTGCCCGGAACACCAGACATGGTGTGATTCAGCGCGCTGACTTCGCAGCCCGCGATGGTGAACTGGCCGATGTTGAAGAACTTGATTCGGTCGATCGAGCCGCCGGCTGCCTTCTCCACGATCTCGCGGGTCAACGGGCCGTTCATTTGAAAGCGAAAGGTCAACCGACCGTGCGGATTGAACGGGGTCGCCGGGTCGGGCGTGATCTCCAGATCGTAATTGCCGGTCTCAGCCTGGTAGGTCACCCAGTTCGACGCCGCAGGCGTGCCGACGAGGCTAACGGTGTTCTCGCCGAGGCCGAAGAGGATGGCGTCACCGATGACGTAGCCGTCATGGTTCACCGCGACGAACTGCTTGGCCTTGCCAGGACCGAACTTGGCGAAGCTGTTGATCCCGGTGTCGGACAGCAGTCGCATCACGTCGGGACCCGAGTAGTAGATGTCAGACATGTGGTGCGACTGATCGAACAGTACGGCCGTTTCCCGCCAGGCCGCCTGCTCGTCACGCCAGTTGGTGTGCTCGTCGGGGTACGGGAACTTGTAATAGCTGATCGGCGCGTTGCGCAACATCTTCGCGGCGGATCCATACCGCGCGATCGCGGCCTCCAAGCTGTCGGGGGACACAACTCTCCTTTGGGTGGTAAAGGTTGAAATGGTGGTCTCAAATGCCAGTCATTGACTAGATTTGAATGGGTTTCCTGACGAGCGCCGGCACCTCTTGTGCCCGTGCGGGACGCGGCGAGTAGTTTCGGGGCCGGTCACGCGCCCCTTTCTTGTGTCGACGAAATCATTAGGCCGCGTTGGTATTTCAGGCGTTCAGCCTGCGCGAGCGGTCGACACACGATGTGACTTGGTCGCACACAAGAACGCTATGGCGTGCACCACTTCGTACCGAGTCAACACACGAAATCGCGGGATCCAGTTTCCGACTTCAGCCGGCCGGCACCCGCGAGCTGCCGGTTTGGGTATCGAGCACCATCGAAGTCGGTATTTGACGGTGTCGAGTGAGTGCTCTCACTCTGTGAGGAAGACCACACACACCTGCCCTGGAGTCGCCACCGTATGAGTACCGGAAACCGAGGCGATGTTCGCCACCCAGCGGCGCGGCCGGAGGCCTATAACGGACCGCAGCCGTCGGGTTCCGATGGCGAAGGCCTCGAACGTCTCGCCTCCTACACGCGGTTTCTGACCACTGATCGCGAGGTCGCCGAAAGGGAGACCGCCAAACTGCTCTCACCGCATCGGCTTGAGTTGGCTGGCGCCGATCCGCACCTCAACGCCTCGGTGCGCTTCGCCACCCTGGGCTCGGTGTCGCTGTACTGCATGAATTACAGCTCCGCTGTCTCCATCGACAGGCCATCGCAAAACGAGTACATGACCATCCTCGCCCCGTTGCACGGGACCATCTACGCACGACATCAGAAGGAGGATTTCGTCGCGCGGTCGGGGGAATCGATGGTGGTGCTCTCGGGCGGCGACAACGTGCACATGGAGTGGAGCGATGACTGCGCGGTGGTTTCGCTGCGTGCCGATACCTCGGAACTGCGGGCCACGCTGCAAAACCTGGCGCCGGACGCCGACGAACGCGCGCTGCGCTTCGAGGCCGCGGTCACAGAACCGCACGCGCGCAAGGCGATCGGTGGAGTCATCGAGCTGATGACCGGCATCTTCGACAGCTACGAGTCAATCGACGCCATCCCGTCCAGGTTGTCGCGGTGTCTGCGCGAGCAAGCTCTGAACACCATCTTGCTGGGGGTCCCCCACACCAGGCTGTTCGACATTCTGAGCCCGAAGATGCCGATCTCGCGCCGTGCCGTCCGCGAGGCGGTCGACATGGTCGAGGCCGACACGATGGCCGAACTCACGGTCGGCGATATCGCAAAGCGGGTTGGAGTCGGCATTCGAGCGCTGGAGGTCGGCTTCCAGCGCGAGCTGCATTGCACGCCGAGGTCCTACATCCATCGCATCCGAATGGAACGCGCGCACCAGGACCTGGTCGAGGCCGACGCACGCTCCGGTGCGACGGTCACCGAGATAGCGCAGCGCTGGGGATTCGCCCATACCGGCAGATTCGCGGCCGGCTACACCCGCAGATTCGGTGTTCCGCCCTCGCAGACGCTGCGCCGCTCAGCGCCCTGATGGCGGTCGGCTCGGCTCGGTCCAGCTGCTCGGCCTCGTGAGGGCAATCCGCGTCGAGGTGACGTCATGGACCCGCACGCAATGGGCCCCGGCCCTGGCGGCCAAGGCGGATACCGCGGCCGTGGCGGCGTCGAGCGATTCGGTGGTTACTCCGGCGTGAGTCGCTTCGATTGCCTTGCGCAGAAATGACTTCCGCGACGCGCCGACCAGGAGTGGACGATTCAGCACGGCGAAGGCGCGCAGCCCGTTGAGCACCTGCCAGTTGTGGGCGGCAGTCTTGGCGAACCCGATTCCGGGGTCGACGACCACCTGGTGCAGATCGACACCGGCACGATCGAGCGCCTCGAGGCGCCTGCCGAGCTCGGTGATCACGTCGCCCACCACGTCGGTGTAGCGCGCGTGGTCGTGCATGTCCTTGCTCGGGGAACGCCAGTGCATCGCCACGTACGGCACGCGCGCATCGGCGATGACCCGCGCCATGTTGGTGTCGGCGAGCCCCCCGCTGACATCGTTCACTCCGACCGCGCCCGCGGCCAACGCCGCCGCTGCGACCGAGCTGCGCATGGTGTCCACGGTCACCGCCACGCCGGCACGCGCAAGGTCTCGTATGACTGGCACGACGCGGCGCAGTTCTTCTGACTCATCGGTGCGCGTGGCGTGCGGGCGGGTCGACTCTCCGCCGACGTCGACGACGTCGGCCCCGGCCTCGAGCAGCGAAAGACCATGCTGCACTGCCGCATCGTGGGCGAGATAGCGTCCACCGTCGGAGAAGGAATCAGGCGTCACGTTGACGATCCCCATGATCAGGCAACGATCGTGATCTGGCGTCCCGAACGGGGTGCCGACGCGGGAGGTGCGGCTCGCCGACTGCGGTCCGCCGATCCCCTGCGGTGCGACGGAGACCCTCATGGGTGGGCCCTCCGCAACGCTTCCGCGACCGGTCCGACGAGGTAGTGCGAGCCCACGACGAGCACCGTGCCTCGCGGGCCTGCCAAGTCGAGCGCCCGCGACAGGGCCGAATCGATCTTCGGCTCCTCGACGACACGGGCACCCAATGACTCTGCGGCGATGGCGATATCGGCAGCCAGAAGTGCGCGCGGCGATTCCGGCTCGGTGGCAACGACATGGTCGAAGGTCGTCACCGAAAGATTGGACAGGAAGTGGAAGGGGTCTCGATTGCCGATAAGTCCGCACAGCAGGACCGTGGGCGCCGACCGGGGCACGTCGCGTTTGATCAGTGGCCGCAGAGCAAGTGCCGCGGCCTCGTTGTGTGCGCAGTCCAAGATCACCGTCGGCCCACCTCTGACCACCTGGAATCGCCCGGCGACGGTGACCGCACGGAATACCTCCGACACCGCAGTGGCATCCAGATGACGATCCGAGTGGGCCTCCACCGCGGTGAGTGCCAGTGCGGCGTTGGACACCTGGAAGGCACCGGTCATCGCGATCTCGACGCGATCGTGAACGCCCCATCGGTTCGAGATGGTCGCCACGCTGCCACCCGTCGGCTCACCGTGGTCAAGGGTGAGCACATCACGTCCCAGCATGAGGATGTCGCGCGGGAGTTGCTGTTCGAATACCGGAAGGAGCAGGGGATCGCGCTCCCCCAGCACCAGCGTTGCGCCCGGTTTGACGATACCGGCCTTCTCCAGGGCGATCAGTTCCCGCGTCGGTCCGGCGACCTCGACGTGGTCGAGCTCGACGTTGGTGACCACGGCCACGGATGCGTCGATGACGTTGGTGGCGTCGAACCGGCCGAGCATCCCGACCTCGATCACGGCCACGTCGACGCCGGTGTGAGCGAAGTGCCATATCGCCGCGGCGGTGATGGCCTCAAACCAGGTGGGAGAGACCTCGGCCGCAGCGGCCGCCGACGAGACCTCGAGCAGCGCGCCGGCAAGTTCTGTGTCGATGATCGGAACCCCATCGACGGCGATCCGCTCGTTCACCGCGAACAGATGGGGACTGGTGTAGGTACCCACGCGAAGCCTCGATGCAACGAGTAGTGCTGAAGCCATTGCGGCGACCGAACCCTTGCCGTTGGTTCCGGTGATGTGGATGGCGTTGAGCTGATCCTGCGGGTCACCGAGCGCCCGCATCAGGACTGGCATTCGGTCGAACGCCGGGGGCGCGGAGTGTCTGGTCGTCTCGTAGTTTCGGAGTCCGGCGAGGTAGCGGCAATGGTCGAATTCAGCGGTGACCCGGCCGGGTTCGGACACCCGGGCCTCGATACCGCCGTGCGCCAGCCTCATTGGAACACCACGGTCCGCCGACCATCCAACAGCACCCGGTTCTCGGTGTGCCATCGGACGGCACGGGACAACGCCAGACACTCGGTGTCGCGGCCCAAGGTCGTCACGTCGGCGGCACTCATCGAGTGGTCGACGCGGCGGACTTCCTGCTCGATGATCGGGCCCTCGTCCAGATCCGACGTCACGTAGTGCGCCGTCGCACCAATGAGTTTCACCCCGCGCTCGTACGCCTGGTGGTAGGGCCGCGCGCCCTTGAAGCTCGGCAGCATCGAATGGTGGATGTTGATGGCTCGGCCTTCGAGCTGCTTGCACAGCTCGGCCGACAGGATCTGCATGTAGCGCGCCAGCACCGTCAGGTCGACCGAGAGATCCTCGATCAGATCGACGAGCTGCTGTTCGGCCTCGGGTTTGGTCGCCGCGCTGACCGGAAGGTGGTAGAAGGGCACGTCGTAGTTGTCGGCGAGCACGCCGAGGTCGGGATGATTGGACACCACGCCGACGACGTCGATGCCGAGGCCACCATCGTTGGCCCGGAACAACAGATCGTTGAGGCAGTGCCCGTACTTGCTGACCAGGATCAGGACCCGCTGTCGCACGTTGGCGTCCAGGAGTCGCCAGCTCATCGAGAAGCGTGCCGCGGTGGCGTTGAAGTCGGACCGCAGCGCCGCCGTGTCGAACGGTGATTCAGCCGCCGACTCGAACTGGATGCGCATGAAGAACGTACCCGCGGCGCGATCCACGAACTGTTGACTCTCGATCAGATTGCAGCCGTGGTCGAGCAGGAATCCAGACACTGCGTGCACGACGCCCGGCTGATCAGTGCATACCAGCGTCAAGACGTGGTCGGTGCTTCGATCGGTGCCGCCGATCACCAGATCTCGAGTGCTCACTTCGGGCTCCCAACGACTACCCCGACGGCATGGGCACCGTGTCCGGCATTGTTCTGCGCGGCCAGAGCCACATTTCGGATGAGCCATACATCGGTCACCGGTCCGATGCCGCCAGGCACCGGTGTCACCGCACGGGCCCGGTTGATCACCGCGTCGAAGTCGACGTCGCCGACCATGTGCGTGACACCGGAGTCTTCGTCGACCTTGGGGTTGATCCCCACGTCGAGGACGATGGCACCGGCACGGACGTGTTCGGCCGCGATGAGCGCCGGCACACCGGCCGCGGCGATCAGGACGTCGGCACGCCGGGTGTGTGCACTCAACCGGCGGGTACGGCTGGCCCATTCATCGACCGACTCGACCGCGGCTTCGCGCGCATAGGCCAGCGACACCAGCGGTTTGCCGACATTGTTGGACCGGCCGACGATCACGATGCGGGCCCGGTGATAGAAGTCCGCCCGGTCCTCCCCGACACCGTCCAACCATTGGTCGAGGACGTGGAACACCGCTGCCGCCGTCGACGGGACGTACCGTGGCACGCCGAGCGCCAGCAGGCCCGCGTTCTCCGGGTGCACCGATTCGATGTCCTTGATAGGCGAAAGCGTCTGGAAGACAGCAGCTTCGGAGATCGTGTCCGGCAGCGGCCGCAAGATCAAGATACCGGCCGTCAAGTCGTCGGCGTTGGCCTGCCGCACGACGTCCTTGAGCTCCTCTTCGGTGACGGTGGCGGGTAGTTCGACTTTCCGAACGGGCACACCGAGTTCTTCGCCGATTCGGCACAACCGCGATTGGTACGCGGCTGAGCTGAAGTCGTCGCCCACCCTGATGGTGGTGAGTCCGTACGGGATCCCCATGTCGCGCAGCGCGCAGACTTCTCCCGCGACAGTCACCTTCAGTTCTTCGGCAATCTTGCGTCCATCTATGACCTGTGCAGTCACGAACTCACCACCTCATCTGAGAAACGGGAAGGCCGCCATGGCCTCGTTGGCGGCCGCGCGTGCGGCAACCGCGTGTTGATTGGCCTGAGCGAGACGGTCATCGAACTCCTCGGCCGCGAGGTTCTCGCCGACCAGGATCGCCGACAGGGTGGCTGCCGCCGAAGCGAACAGCGCTGCCGCGCAGGCATCCGACCGCAGTCGGGGGTTCCCCGATTCGACCAGGCGCAGCCCGATCTCAGCGATCTCCCTCGCGACTTCGGCCAGCTCGAGCGGCACGGCGATGGCGGCGTCCCGCGCCTGGACCTTCGCCGATACCCGCGGTTCCCCGTCTGGGCCCGCGGGCAGGCGCGCTGCAGCGACGTAGTCGCTGTACACCCGTGCGTCGGCGTCGGCGATGTGCTGAGCCCGGATCCGTCGCTCGTCGGCGCGGCTGACCAGCGCGGTGAACTTCTCGGCATCGCCATCGGCGACGTCTCGCCCCTTGACGGTGAACCGGCCGGCCATCCCGGCCAACGCGGCCGCCAGTGCGGTGATCACGCCCGCTGCAGCGCCCCCGCCGGGTGCAGGCGCATCGCTCGACAGCACGTCGGTGAGTGTCGACACTGACATCGACGACACCCCACCACTCACCTGTGACGCCACTTCAGTCTCTCGATCGATCGTTCACGTTGATCGCGGCGCCGCGAAACACCGTCAGCCATTTCGGGCGAGCCACGCGGTGGTGGCCTCGATCTGATTGAACGAGAACAAATGGACACCCTCGATGTTCAGCTCGTCGAAATCGGGTTCTGCCACCAGGTCGAGTAACAATTCCTCGGGCGCATAGGACCGGCCGAGGAGTAGGTTTCCGACAATTCCGTGCTGCTTGGTCAGGAATTTCACCGAGGATCCGACGCCGATCTTCAATGACAGTTCGACTAGTTTGCGGGCTTGCATCGGGGCCGCCAGGCCGATACGTATCGGCAAGGTGATTCCGGCGGCCCGAGCCGTGCGGAGCCAGTTGAGTAGAGCGGTTGAGTCGAAGCACAGCTGGCTGACCATGTAGTCGGCGTATTCCTGCTTGCGCACCAAGGCGTCGACCAGTGCGTCGTCGTCGATATGAGGGTGTCCCTCTGGATAGCAGCCGACCCCGAGGCGGGCGAAGGTGTGGTCGAGGCCCTGCAGGGCCTCGAGGATGTCGGACGCTTCGGCGTAGGGTCCAACGGGCTCCGCGCCATCCCCTCCGATGACGTAGAGATCGTCGATTCCCATCTCGGCGAGGCGGGTCACGAAACGGCGCAGCTCGGCTTCGCTCGCGACCATTCGCGCGGCCAGGTGGGGCACCACGTGGCTTCCCCGCCTGCGCGCTGCCTCGACGTGCGCCAGCGTCCGGTCCAACCCGAACTTGGGCGAGCAGGTGATGGTGACGGTGGTGCTCACCGGCAGTGCTGTCAGCTTTTCCTCCGCCCCTTTCAGGGGGATGACCTCAATATTTGCCGACCGAATGAGCGGTTTGATCGAACCCAGCACTTCATCACGGGGCTGAATGGTCATCCGAAGGTCTCCTTTTGACGGTTTTACTGATGGCTACTCGTCACTGATTCGCATCTGAATTGCCGCGGTTTTTGGCGAACGGACTTCTCGCGTTGCGGCGGTTTATGCGGTGTCTGTGTATGTCTCGGTGAATTCTGTTGTCATAACGTAAGCAAACCCGCAGACGGCGCCAAGCCATCAGTCGAACCGGCGCCGTCCATTTTTCGAACGCGGCGCTCACCGTGGCGATACAGCTACAGGTCGCCGACCAGGACGACGCACGGGGTGCCTGCGCAGGCGGTGCCGCGGCGGGTTCGGCCGCTTGCGCCCTGCGCAGGCGGCGGTGGTCGTAGGATCCTCGCTGCGCCACCAGGTCGCGGGCGTGGCAACAGGTGCTAGCAAAATTGAGGCGAACATGGACGGGGCACTCGATCCTCGGCAGCTCGAGTGTTTCATCGCCGCTGCCGAGGAGCTGAACCTCAATCGGGCGGCGGCGCGGTTGCACATGTCCCAGCCGCCGCTGACGCGCCGCATCCATCGCCTCGAGCAGACCGTCGGTGCCGAGTTGTTCCGCAGAACTCCCAAGGGTCTCGAGCTGACCGCAGCCGGTGCCACGCTACTCGAGCGCGCATACCGTGTCGTCACCCTCTCGAGCCGAGCCATCGAGTTTGCGCGGCGCGCGAATTCAGGCGAGATCGGGCATCTCGCCGTTGGCTATTACGACGCGGCGATCCTGGATCCGATCCCCGCACTGCTGCGCCAGTTCCTCGCCCTTCATCCCGATGTCACCGTCGGTTTCGAGCTGGTGGTGAAGCGCAAACAGGTCGACTACCTGCGGGATCGATTGCTACACGTGGGCTTTGGACGCCACTTCACCGACGAGCCGGGCGTCATGTGCCGCCGAGTGCTCACGGAGTGCCTGTTCGTGGCGGTTCCGACGACCACTGCCGCGCAGTGGGGGCGGACGGCGAAGGTTGCCGACCTGCGTCAGAGGCCCCTGGTGCTGTTCCCGCCTACCCGGCCCGACTTCGCCGACGAGGTCATCGACATGTGCCGCCGAGCCGGTTTCACGCCTCGCGTCGCAGTCGAAGCCGACGACGTGATCGCGGGACTCGCCTACGTAGCGATCGGGGTGGGCGTGGCGGTGGTACACGAGTCCGCCACCAAGACCCGGCCCAACGGCGTCACGTTCATCAGGCTCCAGGACGCTCCGGTTTCCGACTACTGTTGTGTCTACCTCGCAGACGACATGCCGCCGACACTCAAGCTGTTCGCGGACTTCCTGTCGTCACGGGAGCTTTCGTCTCAAGGACAGCTCGAACCCACTCCGTCTGCGCCGACGCGCACACCCGGGGCGGTCAAGGCAACGGACCGGCCGCGGGCCGTTTCGGGGACTGGATAGCCCGGGTGCGATATCTGTATCGGTGAATGACGGTTGAGCACATACGATCTGCGCATGCCATACGACAGAGCCGCAGCGCTGACGCCTCCGCGTCGGCCGTGCGCGACCAATTGAAGGACTGGGAATGCCGACGTGAGGGGGCACCCAACGCCCGGTCACGCCCGCACCCCGCCGTGGGCGCGGCTCGACGACCTCGTCGATGGTGTGGCGACCATCTTCGACGGGTTCGACCGCGAACTCGTCGCGACGCACGACGCTGACGTCATTGACGTCATTCGCGAGGTTGAAAGCGCTACCGCACAGGGCTATTGGGCCTTCGGATACATCTCGTACGAGGCTGCTTCCGGGCTCGACCCGCAGCTGCCCACGGCCGCGGCCCGCAACGCGCAGGCTAGCGGTGGGCATCTGCCGCTCGTCTGGTTCGGGATATCGACGCAACCGGTGCACACAACGCAGACGATCGCGTCGGCGGCGCCATATCGGATTGGCCGCTGGCGCGACCAATGGGATCGTGCGCGCTACCGCCGCGCCTTCGACCAGGTGCGAGCGGCGATCGCGGCGGGCGATACGTACCAGTGCAATCTGACGACCGCGGTCACGAGCGATTTCTCCGGCGACCCGCTGTCCTTCTACGCAGACCTGGCCCGCAACCAGATGGCGAAGTACTCGGCGTATCTCGATCTCGGCGACGACGTCATCGCCAGCGCAAGCCCCGAGCTCTTCTTCGAATGGGTGGGCGACCTGATCCGCACGCGTCCGATGAAGGGCACCGCGACGCGGGGTCGCACGAATCAGGAGGACGACATCGCGGTGCGGCGGCTGCTGTCCAGCGCCAAGGAACGCGCCGAGAACCTGATCATCGTCGACCTGCTGCGCAACGACCTCAGCAGGATCGCCACCACCGGCACCGTGACGGTGCCGGTATTGCTGACTCCCGAGCGGTTCTCGACGGTCTGGCAGCTGACATCCGATATCACCGCCCGGATTGCGCCCGACGTCGGCTTGCTGGAGGTGTTGCAGGCGCTCTTTCCCTGCGGTTCCGTCACGGGCGCGCCAAAGGGTAAGACGATGTCCATCATCGCCGAACTCGAGCAACGCCGGCGCGGCGTGTACTGCGGGGCGATCGGGTGGGTCGCGCCGCCCACCGAGGCCGTCCGCGCACGGTTCAGTGTCGCGATCCGGACGGTTCACGTCGACCGGGCCCGCTCGGTGTGCGAGTACGGGGTCGGCAGTGGGGTCACGTGGGGCAGTGAGTTCGCCGCCGAATACGCCGAGGTACGCGCCAAGCAGGAGATCCTGCGTCGCCGCCCCGTCCCGTTCAGCCTCATCGAGACGATGCGCGTCGATGCCAGCTCAGGCACGGTCCACAACCTGAAGGGGCATCTGGCTCGGCTCGCCGACTCCGCCCGTTACTTCGCGATCCGGGTCGACCCCGAGGACCTGCGCGCACGGCTCGCCCAGGAGGTGCGTGGAAGGGCGGGCGCGGTGGTCCGCGTCGAGGTCGATCAGCAGGGTGCGATCGTGGTGACCACGGCCCCGGCCCCGGAACGCCCGCCGGGCCGCCCGGTGTTGCTGGAGGTCGACGACGTGCCTGTCGACTCCGCGTCACATTGGTTGTCGCACAAGACCACCAACCGCTCGGCGTACCGTTCGCGCGCCGAGCGGCATCCCGCCGCTGATGACGTCGTCCTGGTGAACGAGCACGGTTTCATCACGGAGACCACCATCGCGAACATCGCGGTGAAGATCGCCGGCCGCTGGTACACCCCGCCCGTATCGGACGGTTGCCTTCCGGGTGTCGAACGTGCCCGCCTGGTCGGCGCGGGCATGTTGAGCGAGAAGTCGATTCATCGTGACGAACTACCCGCCGCCGATGCGATCGCCCTCGTCAGCTCGGTGCGCGGATGGCTAGCGGCAACCCTGTGCTGTTTCAACATTGCTGTCGATCTTCGACTCTGATGTGCTGGATCTGTGGCCGCCACCAAATCTCCGACCAGGGTCAACCGGGAGTACGTCGAACTGCGGCAAACATTCTCGCAGGTCGGAGCCGGCCGGGCACCAAGCTGCCGTTCGGTGAGCTGTCGGAACGTCACAAGGCAAGCATGGGCGTGGTTCGCGAAGCCGTGTCTCGGCTGGTCGCCGAGGGCCTGGTTGAGTCCATGCCGCAGCAGGGACTACGTGTCACACCTGTGTCGGCCGAGACTTGCGGCACTTGACCGAGGCCCGCTGCGAGATCGAGGCCACCGTGCTCCGCCAGGCGATCAAACACGGCGACGTCGACCGGGAGACGGGCGTCGTGGCGGCCCATCACCGATTGCATCGCACGGCCCAGTTGGATCCCGGCGATCCCCAGCGGATCGGCGAGGCCTGGGCGAGCGCGCACGCCACGTTCCATCATGCCCTGTTGGAAGGATGCCCCAACCCACGCCTGGTGTCGATCGCGGAGTCGCTGCGGGCCTCCGCTGAACTCTATCGACGCTGGTCAGTGCCACTGGGTCACGGTACTTGGGACGTCGGCGCCGAGCACCAGGCGATCGTCGATGCGATCGTCAACCGCAACGCCGACGCGGCGGTGCGCGAGTTGGTGCACCACATCGGCATGACCGCGACGCAGCTTTTGGACGGCCAGGATCTCGAGGCGGTCGACTCCGCCGGATAAGCGGACTCAGGCCGCTCGCGGTCCCCACCGGCGGAACAAGACGTCCTGACCGCCGTGCAGAACGATGAAGGCGACAGTCGCCCCCGAGGACGTGGCCAGCCAGCACCACGGCGCCGGTAACGCCGCGAGCAGCCAACTGACCAGGACGGCACCCGGCAACGCCAGCATATGAACCGATGCCAACGAGCTGAGTGCAGCCGTGTGCTCGGGAGCCGCCGGGGTGCGGCTGAGACCCCAACGCACCACGGCCAGCCGGAGAACGCCGAAGGCGACGGTGGCACCCACGGTGAACATCAACACGTCCGCGACGCCGGGCAGGCCGCGGCGGCTGATGCAGAACATCCCGGCCGCCCACATCGCCAGCGTGTATCCGTGCGGCGTGCGGCCGGCGCTGGTGATCCGATCGAGGTCGACGTTCACGACGCCTCGCCGCGCGCAGCCCGCAGCGTATCCGACGGTTTCTCCTGGTAGGCCCCCCAATGCTCCTCGTCAAACCGCCCCACATTGGTGAAGCCCGATCGCCGGGCGACATCGGTCACCGTGACTAGGAAGCCCCCGCGCGCCGCCAGCAGATCGTTGCTGGCGCGGCGTAATCGGGTCTGGAGAATGTAGGCGTGCGGCGTCGTCCCCAAGGCGTCCTTGAAGTTGTCCTGCAGCGCACGAAGGCTCACCCCCGCCTCGGCGGCCGCGTCGTGCGGTGTCGCCGTAGCCGGGTGCGCCTCAATGAAATCGACCGCATCTCCGATCGCAGCTCGTCCGACCGCTCGACGGTCTGTCGTCATCCGTGCACTCACGCTATTCGGTTGGGCGACCAACAACGTCAGCATGATCTGGTCTCGGATTCGCGACGCCAGGGCCGACGGCATCCGTGCCCGGCCGATAGCTGGGACGATCAGACGCGGTTCAATCACGCTGCTCGACACTAGGGCGCGAACGAAACCCCGCCTAGCCAGAAGTCACCGACAGGAGGTCCGGTTTCCGAAACGGGTTTCGCGGCAGTGAAGTCGTCGAAGCTCTCGCTCAGGTGCACCGTTCGACAGTCCAGTTCGGCGCGGGCGGCCGAGGCGAGCCAGTCCAGATCCATCCGACTACAAGCGACTACGGCGAACCATGGTGTCACTTCGCCTCCGCGGCGGAGCCAACCTAGGTGACCAATCAGAAAATATCGACAATACCGTCAATACTCGAGATTCTATGTAAATATCGGTTTCGGCGGGAGTAACGACGCAGCCACTCAGCCGAGATCTTCAGTTCGCCTCCGCCATCCGGCCGCGTCGTTCGCCAAGCGGTCGATCTAATGACCGAGGAGAACATGGGCGAACTCTCCATCTCGGACGTCGCCAAGCAGATCGGCGTGGGCATACGGACGCTGGAAGTCGGATTCCAACGCGACCTCCGATGCACTCCGCGCTCGTACATGACGACCACCTGGATGGAACGCGCTCATCGCGACCTACAAGACGGCGACCCATTCGAAGGAGCCACGGTTACCGACATCGCGCTCCGATGGGGATTCGCCCACACCGGGCGATTCGCGACCGCCGATCGCAAGAAATGCGGCGTCCCGCCGTCGCAGGACCCTTAAGGCTGGATTGTCGAACCGTATAGCGGCGGCGTCCATCTGACTTCCAAATGCCCGGTCGTCGTACGGTTTCCAGATCGGCTACCGTCAAGGAGACGATGGAAAACATCGAGGACGCCCGCGCCAAAGGGGAGAAGCCGGACTTCGAGGTCGACGACCAAGTCTCACTCGATGACGCCAGACACGTTCTGCTGTGGAACCTCGCGCAAGCCCTTCTCGACCTCGCCGAGGAAATCGCCGGCAACATCGACCACGACCTTCCTCCCCCGACTTAGTCCTGCGCTTCGGCGCCGTAGGACGGAGCCGGTGTGGCGACATCGGCGACCGCGCCCCGCCGCATTCGCTCGCTGTACCAGTGGCAGAGTTCCCCGCGGCTTGAAAATGGCAACGGCTATCGCCCGTTAATACTGCGAATTACAATATGCTACAAAGGATCTCGGTGCCGTCTGGTTTGTTGCCCACCGAATCGTGTAGCCGCTGCGATTTGTGTTGCAGCACAACGTAAATAAGAGATCACAGCCGACATGTTGAGCGGTCGACGCACCAATCAACCGCCGCCCTCGGCGGTTGCACCCACCCGGGTCTGACGTGCCGACTCATCGGGCCCGGGGGCCTCGCGCCCACTATCTTGGGCCGGCAGGCTAACCCGGTCACGCGAGCAGGAATTCCAGTACGCAGGGCCGGTTTCAGCCCGGGACTCTTGAAGTAGATGTGTCGGACGCCGGTGAAGGTTCGCAGTGTCGATCGCGCAATGCGCTCAGACATCAAGGGCGCGTTGCCATACGGCGCGAGCTGATCGTCGGCGCCGTGCAGGATGAGCGTGTCGGCGGCGATCGTCGGCAGGGCGTCTCACGCGTCGCGGTTTGCCGGCGACCCGGTGGCGGCACCGTGGATATCGAGTAGTCGATGCATCTCCTGCATCACCATCGCGCGGAGCGAGCCTCGGCTCGGCGTGAGTGCCGGGCGTGGGCGTCTGAACTACCCCCGGATAATGACGTTGTCGGTGCCGCGTTGTAGTTGCCCAGTTCCTTCACGCCGTCAGCGGGCGGGTCGAAGTCGATGGTCAGTCGCTAGGGAGCCCTTGGGCGCCGAGGTAGTTCGACAGTTCGATGAGATTGTGGTCGGGGTCGCGGACGTACACGCTGAGGATCGGACCGTGAGCACCGGTCCGTTCGATCGGACCTTCTTCGATCGCAACGCCAGACGCCGCGAGCTGCGCGGCGACGTCGCTGAGCGGGTCCGCCACGACGAAGCACAGATCGGCGCTGCCCGGTGTGGGACGGGCCGCCTTCGGTTCGAATTCACGGCCGGCCGCATGCAGATTGATCTTACTCGGGCCGAAGACCAGGGCCTTTCTGCTGCCACGGAACGTCTGCTCGGTCATGCCGAGTACCCGCGTATAGAAGTCGACCGTCACGTCGATATCGGCAACGGTCAGGACCAGATGGTCGAGGTGGTCGATCTTCACAACAACTCCTATCACTCACAATATGAGTATCACGTTAACATGTGGGTTCTGATCGCGGAAAGTGGTTGCGCTCACACCACGCATCGTGCTGTAATTGAACTCACATTGTGATTGTTAACTCATCCTGTGAGTGGCGATGATGATGGCCCCGCATGTCGCCGGCGATATACAGAGGAGCTGCCATGGCCAAGCCGTTGACCCGGACCGATTCGGTGGTCTTAGAGATCGGGTACCGACTGGACGCGGCGCCCGTTGGACGCACTCACTACCGCGTGGTGTTGGCCGTTGGACTCGGCCTGTTCTTCGAGATGTACGAGATCTTCCTATCGAGCACGATCAGTGCAACGCTCAAGACCCAATACTCGCTGGGCGGCACTGAACTCAAGGTCCTGCTGGCGTCGTCGTTTCTCGGGATGTTCGTCGGCGCGGCATTCCTAGGTCGGCTCGCGGACATCTTCGGTCGCCGCCGCGCCTTCATGTTCAACCTGATTTGGTTTTCGGTGTGGTCGCTGCTTGCTGCGTTCGCTCCCGGGCCCGGGTTTCTGGTCGCCGCGCGCTTCCTCGCCGGCATCGGGGTCGGCGCCGAGTACCCAGTGGCCGACTCTTACTTGTCGGACGTCCTTCCGAAGTCACACCGCGGCCGACTCGCCGCTTGGGCCTATACCTGCTCCTACCTGGCGGTGCCATTTCTCGGGTTCTTGTCGTTGGGTCTGACCGAACGCCACGTCTTCGGCATCGCCGGGTGGCGGATCTTGCTCGCCCTCGGCGCTCTGGGCGCGGTGCTGGTGGCGTTGTTGCGCCGCGGACTCCCCGAGTCACCTCGCTGGTTGGCAGGCATGGGGCGCGTCGAGGAGGCGCGCGCAGCGGTCACCTGCTTCGAATCACCGCAACTAGGTGCCACCCCCCACCGCGCAACCGATGCCGCGTCGAAAGAGGACATGGAGCAGGGTGGCCCCAAGAGCAAGCTGGACAAGCCGAGTCGCCACAGTAAACCGTTCGCGCGGCTGGCGGCGCCGCCCTACCGACAGCGACTGGCGATGCTCACTGTCTTTCATCTCTTCCAGACGTTCGGCTACTACGGCTTCGGAACGATGGCCGCCCTCGTCCTCGTGCACCGGGGCTACGACGTGACCTCGTCGCTGCTGTTTGCCGCCTGCTCGTTCGTGGGCTACCCCGTCGGATCGATCCTGGCGATTCCGCTCCTAGGTCGGTTCGAGCGCAAGTATCTGCTGATGTGCTCCATCGCCGCGATGGCCGTGTGCGGGCTGCTCTTCGCCACGGTGACCAGCACCGTCCTGATCATCACGTTCGGATTCCTCACGACCGCGGTGAGCAACGTGTTCTCCAACGTCTACCACGTCTACCAAGCCGAAATCTTCCCCACCGACGTCCGCGCAACCGCCGTCGGATGGACCTACTCCCTGTCCCGATTGTCCAGTGGCGCACTGCCGTTCATTCTCATACCCGTCTTGGATGGCTTCGGCGCAGGGGCCATGTTCACGGTGGTGTTGGTCGCCCTGAGTATCACGTTCACAGCAATCGCGGTCGCTGGGCCGTGCACCACGCGCCGCAGTCTGGAGGACATCAACCCCGTGTGACCTGCGATTCCCAACGGTTTCATTGCTTTCGTTCACATACTTTTGGGCTGTTGTTCCCGCGATCCAAAGTACTCGACCCGAGGGTAGGACTGCGATTTCCGGCAAACCCCGCGCCTCACCCGCTAGCATCCCCTTAGCAACGCATCGGTTGGCGCCTCTTGGCCGGCCGCATGGGGAGGGATCAGGGCCGTAGGCGGTGCGGTGCGACGTTGGAGGGCCCACGACGATCACTACGAACGGATGATCGACTATCTTGATCGTCGCGGCGTGTTCGCCCTCTACCGGGAGTCGCTGCCGCCATCTTAGCGGGTGTGGGTGTGGGTGTGGTCCCCGGTCTCATGGTGCTCAGCCCTTCCGGGCCACGTTGGGCAGTATGTGAGTCGGCCCGCTGACGGCACACTGCCGCGGTGCAAAACCTGCTCGGCGGCGACGACGGCGTCGCACAATCACGCGACCGATCGTCGTCGACGCCGCGCTGACCTTCTTGCGCCGCGTCCCAAGTACCCC
Organism: Mycobacterium sp. BMJ-28; assembly: GCF_054404835.1. Taxonomy (NCBI): domain Bacteria; kingdom Bacillati; phylum Actinomycetota; class Actinomycetes; order Mycobacteriales; family Mycobacteriaceae; genus Mycobacterium; species Mycobacterium sp. BMJ-28. The sequence continues at coordinate 3,272,503 of NZ_CM136783.1, forward strand.
GGTAACACCGCCATCGTCGAAAACGCCCTCGCCGAAGAAGGAATCACCGACCTCACGCCCTACAGCCACGTGTCGGGTCAAACCCGCCTTGCGCCGGACTTCTTCATCGACCCGCAGCGGGTCAGCTCGGACTCCGATGCCCTGGACCAGTTGGAGCGCCAGGCTGATCATCAGTCGGCCCGGCGACCGGACGTCTGTGGTGATCCCCAGCTCGGGCGAATTAGACACCACCTGCCGGCGATGACGTGCCGCTCGTCGCGGTCGCGGTCGTGGCGGCGGCGTGCTCGGGTTGCGGGGCAGGAACCGGCGGCGGGGCCGGCCGCGCAGCGCCGGCACGGTCGACGTGCGGCGCGGGGCTCACGCGACGGTTGGGATCACGACCTACGGGCGCCTTCAATGCCGCCACGTCAGCGTCGTGATCCCGTTCCAATTTTTTCAGCAGGACCCGCATGTTCGCGTCGGCTTCGTCGATCACCAACTTCAGGCCATGTCGGACCAGACCGGAGTCGTTGCGGCCTTGCACACGGGCCACGGCTTGCAGCCGCTGCGCTACACCTAGATCCACCTTGCCCTGAAACATCGTGTCGCCGGGGGGCACCTCATCGGTGGGCTCGGCGGCGGCCGGTTCACCAGGTGCGGTGTCCTGGTTGGCCCAATCGGAGTCGAGCAGCCGGGTGGCTGCTTCGTACTGAGCCAGCAATTGTTGGCGCAGCGCCGTCTTGTTGTTGTCGGCGGCCAGTAAGACCATGTCAAGACCTTTTTCGACCAATTTGGCCTCGGATGCGTTGGTCACCTTGCCGATGACCCGCAGCTTGTCGGCGGCGATGGCATCCACGCGCGCCGAGAACGTCTTCTTACGCAACGTCATGGTTCACCGCTCCCTGGCGGTGGTTGGTCGGTTCATCAGTAGTCACTCCTCGTCCTCCGTGCAAGCTGAATATGGCTGCACTCTAATACCGACAAATTGTCAGCATGTATTAATCCGCACTACGTCTGTAATATAGACAATATGACACCCACGGCGGGCGTGCGGGGCAAACTGGCTACTCGCGCCGTGCCGTCGTGACCAGCCCGGCTCCGACGGCGATCGGGCTAGGGGTCGCCCACCGTGCGGTACACGCCCAGACTTCGCCTTGAGAGGTCCCGCGCTGCTCGCGATGCCCCGTGCTTGGCAGCCACCGCGGGGAACCGGTCGCGGTAACACCCCGGCGGCTTCGCCGACAGCTCGTCGACTCCTCGCGCGTGCGCTCGGTGTCTAAACGGCAACTGTGACCACGACAATGGCGGCGATCTTGTGCAGATCGCCGCCATTGCGGGTGCGCCGCCGCGCGTGTGGTGATTGCCTACCGCTTCGGGGACGCCCCTTGGCGATTGGTGCCGTGGTCTTTCTGCGTCTGCCGCTTGGCCGGTTTCTGGCCGGTGTCGCGGCGGGCAAACTGTGCGGTCGGACCGCCCAGCACAACCGGCTTGGACCCCGTCTTCTTCTTACCCATCTCGCCTTCTCCCTCCGGATCGGCCGGACACTCCAGCCAACACAGACACTATACGACGATGCATGTATGCGCCACATACAAAGGCGGGATGTTAGCGCGGCGGGATGCAGACCTTGAGGACGTAGAGCGGGATGGTGATATTGACCCACTGACCGTTGCTTTCGGCCCCGGTAAGCAGCACGTTGAACGGCACCGCGTTGAGGCCGCACCGCAGGACGGTCGCCGAGCTGGGTTGGGCGTCTGCCGGTGCAGGGATGTCGACTTGCTGGGGGCCCTGCAGTTCGTTGAGGATCAGTTTCGTTGAGAACACCGTCGGGGTGCCGTCGCCGGCCAACCACAGGGGAATCCGTAGCTTGTCAGCGGTCAGCGGCACGGTTCCCGGCGGGGGTTCGGGTGAGGCTTGGAGCTGATTCTGGCCGTTGCTGTTCGACATCTTCGTTTCGCCCGGCACGTAGGACAGTCCGCCCGGGCGGCCGAACGACAACCACACGGGAACGTCGCGGTCACGGACGGGGTTCACGCTCAGGGTCACCGTGACGGTGACACCGCTGCGGTCTCGGTTGGCCGGATCCAGGATGATCGGCTGGGGTGTGATCGACCACGGGGTGGCCGCTGAGCGCATCTGATCGGGTGTCGCGGCGTCGACGCGCTCGGTCACGTCGCGTACCACCGGGGCGGCTGTGGTGCCGCCGCGCTCGGGCGCTGACGCCGGTGGGGTGGCCGGGGCGGGGCGGAAACCGAAATATCCGATGGCGGCGATCACCAGCACGACGATCAGGGCGGCTGCCGCCAGGGCGCGTCGTGAGGTGACGGAGCGTCGCCATGCGCGCGACCAGGCCCGCACGGTGCGTGCCCGCCGGCTGGTGCCTTTCTCGACGGTGGCGCCCAAGGAATGCAGCTGGCGTTGCAGTGTCGGCACCATCTCGTTGGCGTGCGCGTCGGTGCCTTGGGCCAGGACGAGGTTGAGCGAATTGGCGATGGCGGTGACGTCATCGAAGACGAGGTCGGCGGGCGCGCTGACTGCGTCGAGGCCCTCGGTCAGCATGATCACCGCGTCGGCGAGGTCGATCGCGCAGGCCTGCAGGTAGTTGGTCTGAGTGAGCACGACGTCGCCCAACGCGGCCTGCTCGTCACGCCGGAGCACCGGCAGCGTTCCGGCGCAGTAGTCGCCGTGGTGGCTGACCAGGTAGTAGGCCACGAAGGCCGCCAACCGGAAGCCCGACCAAGTGCCGTTTAGTCCCCCGGATCTGTCCACGCATCCGTTGAGCGCTTCGTTGCGGGCCCGGACCATCAAGCGCTGCAGATCGAAAGGACTCACGCTGAACCCAGCGTCGGCGTCGCCGGTGTGCGCGCGGTGCTGCAGGCGGTGCAGCGCGATATCGGCGAGCTTTTCTGCGCTGAGCACCGCTGCGAACGGGTCGCGGCGCGAGTCGTCATCCCCCAAGGTCACCGGGCAATCTTAGGAATGCGCAGGCGTGCGCGTGGGTTAGGTCGGTGTTTGTGCGGTAACGGAACTGTCGTTCACTACGATTTAGCTGTTTGAAGCGGGGCGATCGACGCCCCGCAGGGGCGAGAGGGCTCGATGTGTTGATCCGGTGGGCGGCGCCGATGGTCGCGCTGATCTGCGGCGCGGCTGCTGCCACCGTCGGGGTTGCGCCGGCTGGCGCTGACTCTTCCATCGACCCCAACGCGCAATGCGCATACCAGTATCCCGCTGATGGCGCATTTCAAGCGGGCAGCGCCTACGTCGTGGCACCTGGGGATGCGTTCTCGTGGCGCTGCCAGCGGGTATCTCGGGCCCCGGGCGGGGGAATCATCGCCGACCTCGGTGTCGATCTGGCCAATTTCTGTGCCCGTCAGGGCGGCGCGCCAGTCATCGCCAATCGCGCCGATGCGTTCAGTTGGAGTTGCCGCCCCTAACGAGGGGTGCGCCGCGCTGGCGGCTCAGTGCGGCGTGTCGGTGACCGAGACGTCGCAGCGGCGGTTGGCTGCGCGGTGCGCAGGTGAGTCACTGGGCTGCAGTGGCTGGGTCGAACCCCAACCCCGCACCTGGATGCGGGCGGCCGGCACCCCGTGGGCGATCAGCCAGTCCCGCACGCTCTCCGCGCGGGCCTGTGAGAGGGCCAGCGCGCTGTGCTCGGGTCCTCCGTCGCCGCCGTCGGTGTGTCCGTCCACCGTCGCCCAGGCCCCGGGGTGGGCGTTCAGGATGTCCGCCACGGGCTGCAGCTGGCTGCTCGCCGCCGCGCTCAGCACCGCCGAGTCGGGGTCGAACAGCACGTCGCCAGACAAGGTGATCGGCATCGAGGGCACGGCCCCCAAACCGGGGTCCTGCTGCCACCACGGCACCTCGGTCCCCGCCGGTGCCGCTGGCGCTCCGCCTGGCTCGGTCCGCGTCGCCGCCGGTGGACTGGTCAGCACCGGCGCCGGAGGCGGTTCGGTGCTGCAGGCACCCACGGCGGCGATCAGCATCACCGTCAAGGCGCAGATGCCCCGTGCGCTGGTCATCGCCGGCCGCGATCTGGTCGCCGGGGACCGGTGAGCACGTCGAAGACGGTGCGCGCGACCAGCCCCGGCTCTTGGCCGGTCGGCACGTGGGTCACGGTGATCGCGTCGTACTCAGCGAAGATCGCCGGTGGGTGGGAGCGCATCACCACCGCGTGGGCCTTGCCCGGGAAAACCGTCAGCGCGACGGCGAGTTGCTGTAGGTCCTCGAACAGCTCGAAGTCGGAGAACGCCAGCAACACGATGCGGTGTCCGGTGTGCTGGCCGGCGATCGACGCGGCGCGCTGCAGGGTGTCGATCATCATGCTGGCGCCGTCGGTGTCGGCGGGGATGTCCAACGCGGTGTCGATGTCGGGCCAGTGGCGCGGCTGGATCGGCGTCGGATCCAGGTCTGCTGTGGTCGGCCGGTTCATGTGCAGCACCGCGACCCGCTCGGCGCCACACCGGCAGCGTTTGCCCACCGCCTGCACGGCCAGCGCAGCCTCCTCGTAGCGCAACCCGGCCGAATCGTTGCCGCCCAGCATCGATCCGGAGTCGTCGAACACGCACATCAGCAGCGTCGGCTGCTCGGGGCAGCGGCCCGGTGAAGGAAAGCTCAGCTTCAGGCCGGTGCGCGCCGAGCGCATGCCGGCCATGCCGCCGGCACCGGTGAGCACCGCGGCAGCCAGCTTGCCGGGCGCGATGCTCACCGGGTGCCGGCCTGGTCGTCGTCGCGCAGTTCCTGTTCGAACGGTGCCATCGCCGCAAGTCCGACGGCAGGCGGCCGAGCAGGGCTGCCGTGCCCGAACACGGTGGGGTTGTTGCGGCTGATGCCGAACTTGAACGAGGTGAGCCGGTGGGCGCCGGCGACGCCGAGGTTCTCGTGCTCGGTGATGATTGATTCGGCTTGCTCGGTCTCGGCGTTGCGGGTGGCCAGCGCAGCGCTCTTGGACAACTTGCGCAGCCGTTTGAGCTCCCCCGTGTAGTCGGCTTTGCCCCGGTCGATGAGGTCGGCGACCTCATCGGTGTAGCTGTAGCGGTTGATGAACGACGCGGCGCAGATCCCGACCGCCATGGAGGCGAACGCCCACGCCGCGTAGGTGCCTTCGGTGGCGTAGCGCAGGGTGAAGATGCCGACGCACACCACCGTAGCGATCAGGATGCTCACGGCCACCATGGCTTTGACGATCTTCTCGCCGGAGTCTTCGCCGGTGAACCGCCACTGCAGGTCGGCCGGCAGCGACTCGGGATCGACCCGGCGACGCCGCGCCAGCCGCGCGTCCTTGACGTCGCTGCCGATCATTCCCGACAGCAGCGCGGCGACGGCGATCGAGACGCCCTGGGCACCGGCCAGCAGGGGTACTTCACCCAGGAAGATCGCCGCCCCGCTGACGCCGGCGACATCGCCCAGGGCTATCAAGGCCCACCACAGCCAGTAGGACCACTTGGCCTTGGCTTCGCGGCGCACCAGACCGCCCAGGGTGTCCTCCAGCTTGGTCCATCGCTGTTTGGCGCCGGACAGAACCGCCTTCTGCTCATCGATGGCCAGTTGGTCGACCTCGGCCTGCACCTCGACGCGCTTGGCGGCTACTCGGTGGGCCCGGGCGCGCTGCTCTCCGCGGGCGGCGTGCAGTGGGGCCTGTTCGGCGGCGAGTGCGTCGTACTCCGGGTAGTGGTAGGGCTCGGCGATGGTGGCGGGCATCGCCCGCGCGATCGGGTCCTGATCCAGGGGTAGGTAGCTGATGGACTCCGCGCGTTCCATCGCCGCGGCGGTGTCGTCGTCATCGGGGTAGGAGGCCAAAGCACTCGACATGGTGGTACCTCTTTCTGCGTTCTAGGCGGTGAAGTCGGTGACGGCGCGGCAGGACTGCGCCGAGCCGATGCTGCGGGTGCAGTAGGTGAGGTGGAACGCCTTCAGCGCGTCGACGAACGCCGTCGACGCCACGGTGCCCGTCGTGCGGCCGATCCCGGAGAGGGTGACCGCGGTGCCCGCCGGCAAGGCGGTCACCGGCATCCGGTTGGCCAGGTCGACGGCGGTGGCCACGCTCAGATCGGGGGTGTTGAGGTTCACGCCCACCGTCTGCAGGCCGTCGGTCAGCAAATCGACGCGGAAGGCGCGGGCAACCCCGTCGGTGGCGGGCTGGGCGAACGCCTCAGCGGCCAGCGCGTACTGCGCGGTGATGTCCGAACCGTTGGGGTCTAGAGCACCGGTGGCCCCGGTGCGCGTCGCGTCTATCTCGGTGACGGTATCGGCCACCATCTGCGGGACGTTGCGGATCCGCGCCATGTCGGTGGGCCCCCCGGGTGCCAGGTCGCCGTCGAAGAGCACCTTGGTCGCTGCGACCGATCCGGTGAACCCGACGACGTGCACGTGCCCGTTGCACACCGCGACCTTCTCGACCAGGGCGTGTAACGCCGTGTCGCGATCCGCCTCGATCGTGGCGTCGCGGTCGCTGCCGCTGAGATCCAGCCCGACATACTGCGTCAATTTGGCGCCGCCGGCAGGGCAGCTCTGGGCGAGTTGCTGCAGCCGGTGGACCTCGTCGGCGGTGACCGGCGCATGCGGTCCCGGCGGCGCAGCGCCGCCCTGCGAGCAGCCGCTGAGCAGTCCGACCGCCAGCAGTCCTGCGCTGGCGGCCTGCCGCCACCGACGTGAACCAAGCCGCGTAGGCGAATCGGTAGGATGTTGATGTTGGGCCAGATCAGCCTGTAAATGCTCCATAACTGTCGCCTCTCAGCATGTCTTCGTTACATACATACTATACCGGGATGCGTGCGGCGGCCAGCGCGCCGGTGGCGGCACGCTGGCCACCGCACCGGCGGAACGCACGCTCTCTCGCTGCCGTCGCCGCCCGGCATCGCCGTCCGCTACACCACCCGCGACATCGGCCTGGGCATTCGGCGTCGTCCCACCACTACGGAAACGAGCCCGATCAAATCCTGTCGCGTGTCCTAGGTGCTGCCGCACTAGTTTCGAGGTGTGGGGCGGGTGCATGCGGGGTGGCCAGACTGGCCGCGCGAGCGAGTATTGGAGCAGTCTCGGCTGTGGGTATCTCCGTGGCGCCCAGCGACGGCTATACCTGCGGTTGTCGGTGACTTCGAGATGTATGTGGTCGATGGGACTGAGGCGACGTTGGTGGCCTGTCATGGCGAAGTCCGCGACGGCCGCGACTTTGTCCGCGGCGCACTCGATGCAGCTGGTCGGTGTGGTGCCTCGTCGTTGCAGCTAACCATCGGGCCGGACTATCCCGGAACCGCGGCGATGATCAGCGACCTCTTGGCGCGGGGCGCAGAAGTGGTGGCCACAGACGACATCTTGGCGGGCGACCTGCCGACCACGACGAGTCACATCGCGCCCAGCCCAGGGGTCGACGTCGCTGAGGTGGCTACCTTCGCCGATGTCGTTGATTTCGAACGTATCTCGGCGCGCGGCTGGGGTTACCCCGAGCCGACCCCAGACCTCTTCGACGACGCCTACGCTCGACTCACTCCAGGATGGTTTTTGGCCTACTGCGGGGACCAAGCAGCGGGAACCGCCGGGTTCGCTCTCGTCGGCGAGGTAGCCCGACTATGGGGGGCCGCAGTCGTTCCAGCGATGCGCGGCCACGGGGTGTATCGCACTCTCGTACGCCACCGTCTCATCGCGGCATACACGAAGGGTGCCACTCTCGCGCTCGTACATGCAGCGCCCACGTCATCACCCATCCTGCAGCGACTGGGCTTCGCGAAGTTCGGGGAACGTCACACGTTCCGCATAGAGCCCTGACTCCTGCCACGTCGTTTCCAGATATCAAGGCTCCTCGGTTACTTTTGGGCGTGGCGCACGGGTATCAGTGGCGACCGGTCAGGTGCCGAAGCGTGGGCCGTGCGTCGCCACCCGGGCTTGGGCCCGCTAACGGCGACCCGGATCTGATCGCGTGCGTGACACCACTGCTGCGCGACGGCGGGCTCGGTGACCGCGTCAGTGTCGTTCGTGTCAACGGCGGCGTGCTCGCCGAGGCGCACTACGGCGCGCAGTCCGACACCATCTACGAAATCGGATCGATCACCAAAACCATGACGGCCCTGCTCTTCGCGCACGCCGTCGAATCCGGCGGTCTAAGACCCGAGACGACCCTCGGCAGCCTGCTCGACCTCGATGGCAGCCCGGCGGCCAGCGTGACGCTGGAGGAACTCGCCAGTCACCGGTCGGGGTTGCCGCGGATCGCGGCGCGCCACAGGGACCGCGTGAGCGCCGTCCTCGCGGTCCTGCAGCACCGCAACCCCTACACCGCCAACGTCGCGACATTGCTCACGCAGGCACGCGCCGCCAATCTCACTGGCCGTGGGGATTTCTCGTACTCGAACCTAGGCTTTGCCCTGCTCGGACAAGCGCTCGCCGCAGACGCCGGCATCGGATATCCGCAATTGCTCCACCGCCGGCTGTTCGAGCGCCTTGACATGACTCAGTCGACCACACCCCTAACCGCCGACGATCTGCCTCCGGGTGCGCCGACCGGGTACAGCGCCAACGGCAAGAATGAACAGGCGTGGACGATGAACGCCTATGCCCCGGCTGGTGGGGTGCGTTCAACACCAGCTGACATGGCGCGCTACACCCAAGCCCTCCTCGACTGTCAAGCGCCGGGCAACAGCGCGCTCGATCCGCGGTGGGAGGCGAGCAACGGGACCCGGGTGGGCTACGCGTGGTTCACCGATCGGATCGGCGAGGTGACGGTCACCTGGCACAACGGTGCCACGGCGGGCTTCTCGAGCATGCTGGCCCTGCATCGGGGCCACGCTGCAGCGGTGGTCCTGCTGGCCAACACCGCCGTCGCCCTCGACGAGATCGCTATCCGCATCCTCCTGAACGCGGCATGACCTACTCCGCCATCGCCGCCGCAGCCAGGCGGCGATACAAACAGGAACCCACGGCCGCAAGATGTCGGCCGGGGAGACGGTTCCGAATGCGCGTGTCGCGGCGGCGAGTTTCCAGTCCGCGGTGGCCAGCGCGTCTGCGTGCAGCTGGGTCAGTGCGATGCACTCGGTCTGGCGCGGTGTCCGGCCAGTTCAGTCACTCATCACGATTCCTTGGGCGTCCCAACCACTTTCATGCGATTTCAGTCTCGTAACTAGAGAAACGAGGTTCTGTCTCCTTACGGGCGTTATCCGAGGAGTGCGCGGAATCTCTCCACCCCCTGTACTTTCGCCCAACGAGATGACGGTGAAGCCGGTGGCGATGTAAAAACCGACACCGTCAGTGTCGGTTTCTGCGATCAGGGGAAGCGTGGTGGGAATGGCTCGGCGCACCGCGCCAAGCATGCGACGTCCAACCCCGCTCTGCCGCGCGACTGGCGCTGTTGCGATGTGCAGCAGGGTGATCTCGTTATCCCCCACGGTGTAGCCGGCCATGCTGGCATTGATCGCGAAATGCAGCGTCGTTTAGTCGTGAATTCCAGCGTCGTTGCGTGTGTTGTTCCGTGCGTGCTGATCGTGAAATTGAGCGTCATTTCGGTTCGGTGCAATGCCCCGTAGCCTGGCTGGTCTTCGTCGGGATGGTTGAACCGCGAGGCGGTGACCAGTCGGTCGGCTCAGAGCTCGGAGGAATGTCCGTGACAAGGAACTGCGGCGAGGCGGTGGCAGCGTTAAGGCGTTGATGTAGCGGCGCAGCGCCCATCGGTAGTCGCGAAGCTTGTCGTCGGTGGTGGTCTGGAGAATGTGGTGGAGCAGCAGTTGGATAGCTTGGAGGACATCACCTCGGTCCACCTGGATCAATGATTCGTAGACGACTGGGGCGGGGTCGTGTGGATTATGTTGGCGCAGTGGGGTGATGGCGCGCAGTGCGTCGTCGCTTCTGCCGAGGTTGCGGAGTGTGGCCGCGTATTGGATCCGTCCGCGCGTCCGGTCGTCCTCGGTGAGCTCCTCCCATGGGCACTGTTCGTATGCGTGTGCCGCCGCCTGTTCGTCGCCGGCGAAGTCGAGGGCGCAGGCGTACGCATAGACAACCTCAGGCTCGCCAGGAAAGAGTTGTGCCAGTGCGCCGAAGTAGTCGGTCGTCGTGTCAGGTCTTGATCGGTCGGCGCGTTCCCAACCGTGCGCGATCAGCGTCTGGAGACCTCCCGCGGTCATGCGGAGGATCCGGGCCGTGCGGGTGTGCGGTTCGTGGCCGCTCGAATCTGCTCGACCAGGATGTCGGCGCGACCGGCGTGGCGGGCAACTTCGGCGATCACGCCGAGATAGATGAATCGCAGACACACCGGGCCGACGATGTGATGCTCAACGACATCGTCGAGCTGGCAACCGTCAGCCAGTTCGTTGGATTGTGCGCACGCCGCACGGTATTCGGCGATGACCTCGGGGAGGGTTTCATCGTCGGCAACGGAGAAGCTGCCGTCGCCGCCGGTGGCGTGGCCGTCACACGCCTCGATGCTTCTGCCAGCCAATGTCCGCTGGAACCAGATCCGTTCCGCGGCAGCGCAGTGCTTAATCAGTGAGATGGGGGTGGTCAGTGAGGGAACTAGTCTCTCGCGGGCCTGATTGTCGGAGAGGTCCTCGACGGCGCGCACGATCTCGGCTCGGTTCAGGTGGAGGGTGTTCTGCAGCAGGTCTCGTTCCGAGCCGGTGAACGGTCGGCCGGCATTTAATGCAGCGGTCATGTCGAACTCCTTGGGGTAGAGGGATTTTCGGGATCTTTCGAAGGATTTTTCCGAGCAGTCAGGGGCCGCGAGCGAGCGGGCACAGGGCTGCAGCCAGATCGTTCGCCAGTGTGAACCGCGTAGCGCATTCACGGACGTTGCGGGCGATAGGTGACTCGGACGCCCGCTCAGATCAGGGGCGAGACGCCGTCATCTATGGCCGCAAAGAAAGGTGCGATCCGGTGATGTGGCGCGAGAACTAGATCATACCGAGATATGCCCGCGCTGAGAACAATGGAGCGAATACTGCCACCGGATTGTCAGAAAGCCGTGACGAACAGGACTGCTGCCCCTGCCGAGAGCTTTCCCCGGCGCCCTGACCGCTCTCGGTGGACGAGGCCGTGTGCGAGGGCGTCACGGTCCGGTAAGGGCGTCGAGGATGCCCGTCCACGCGGGTTTGCGGGTGTAGGCGGCGGTGGTCGGTGTGGCGGCGCCGTAGCCGGAGAAAGTGTCGGGGTAGTCGGTGATCCAGGATCGTTTGTCGGTGAATCCCCACAGCGTGATGCCTGAACAGGCGCGTTGACGGAGGCAGAGTTCGGTCATCGTCTTGTAGACCTGGCGTTGGCGGTCGAGGTCTGCGGGATCGGCGACGCCGTTGACCACGGGGATGCGGACGTCGAGTTCGGTGAATCGGATGCTCAGGCCGAGATCGGCGAAGCGTTGCAGGTTGTCAGCCATGTCGGTGGTGGAGGGTTGTTGGTCTTTGCCGCCGAGCATGTGGCCTTGAAACCCGATCCCGTCGATCAAGGGTTTGGCTGTCGGTGTGCCGTCGACGACGACGTCGACAGTGGTGTCGCGCAGGCGTTTCACCAGGTCGTAGACGGCGTTGGATTTGTCGCTGTGGGTTTCGGCGCTGTGGTCGTTGTAGAACAGCAGCGCGTGCGGGTCGGCGAGGCGGGCGGCGCGGAAGGCGTCGAAGATGTACTGGTCGCTGTGGGTGGTGTCCCACCAGGTGGTGGGTTGCAGCTGGCCCATCTGGTCGAAGGCTTCGTTGACGACGGTGACGGCGCTGGCCTTGCCCGCGTAGTGCTTCATGACAGTGGTGACGGAGTCGATCATGAGTTGGTGGCGCTGGGCGGGCGGCAGATCCTTGACGGCCTGCGGGACGATGTGCCATTGCGGCTGGTCCAGCGGATCCCAGATCAGGGAGTGGATCTGAAAGTCCCGGTGAGTTTGTCCGGCCAGCTGCGCGACGGCGTCGGCTTCAGTGAAGTCGAAGACCCCTGGGGCGGGTTGGACGGTGTTCATCATGGTGCCGATTTCGGTTGTCAGGGAACCGAACTCCCTTACTGCCACCTCCTGATAGCAGGCGTCGCCAGCTGCGTAGGTGCTGCGGTAGGCGGTGCCGAACACCTTGCCACGGCGCGATGCCAGATCGGCGAGCGAGGGTCCGGTCATCCCGCAACGGCCGTCTCGTGCGGGGCCGGTCGATTCGTGCTCCGGTGGGGACGCCGAGCATCCGCAGGACACTGCAAGGGCGGTCACCAGCATGCTGGTAATCAGCCTGGCTCGCGATGGGGCCCACATGCGTTGTGCCGTTGTCAGCTGGCTGCCGCCGCGGCGGCGCAGGCTTTGGTGTAGGCGAGTCGGCAACTGTCGGTGCCGGTTTCGATGATGTTGGCACCGAAGGTGAGGCGGTCGACAATCGCCGCGCACATCCGTGGGTCGGTGAAGGTTGTGGTCGAGCCCGAGTAGCTGTCGTTGGAGGCGATCGCCACGGAGTTCTTCTCCTCGCGTTCGGTGAGAACCTGGAAGAGCAGCTCAGCGTCACGCTTATCGAGTTCCATGTATCCGAGCTCTTGTCTCAAGAGTCGGGTGCTGTCGAGGTGGCTTGATGGTGCCTGATGCCCTTTGACTCCCACCATGACAGCACTCGGGTCCCGATAAGGGTCAGCCACTTGGATGGTTGCCCGGCTGGTACGTCCACTTCAAACCACACTCGCCCGGGATGACGATCGCCCTGTAGCCATGTGCCGTTCAACTGCCGGGAAGCACGGATAATTTCGATTGCAGCTGCCATGCGCGGGTCCGGCTGGGTGCGATCAACCGATGCGGCCTGCCGAAAGTAGTCGGCTGCGTTGAGGACGTTGTAAGACCAGCGGAATGGATAGGCGAATTGGCCCACCCATGAAGCTACCGGCTCGTTCGTCGTGAGACGGCGGAAAAGACTGCGCTGCAACAAGTACTCCTGTCCGAGACGCCGGGCAGCTCGGGTCTCGTCGGTCCCCCCGGTCGCAATGTCATAGGCAAGCAAGCCCTTCAGCGAATTGAGCGTCGAGTGAAATGACGATCGGGTCGAGCCTTCGACCCATTCGCAGTTCCAGCCGCCCTCAGACATCTGATGCTGGATGAACCAGTCGACGATGCCAGTGATATCCGCACCGAGCCACACCCCGTTGGCGAGGGTCCAGGCATTGATGCAGCAGTCGACTTCGCCGCTCCAATACGGCAGGTCTTCGTACTCCCAGCGACTGTTCTCGGCGAGAAGCTCGACGGTACGGCGCTCACGAAGGACGTTGGCATCTACGCCCCACTCCCGCAGTGAGTTGAGCGTCCACGTCGTCGCTGTCCAGGGCCGGCCCGCTCCATCTGTAGCTTCGGGGTCAGCGAAGTCGAAGTCTGCAGGGAAGAACGCACCGCCAGCCCATTGGCCACCCGGATCCTGGTGCGCGAGAAGGCGCGCTGCGAAGCCTTCGGTCGCGGTCCGTGCCTGCGTTGCTTGCCAGATCTCCGCGGGTTCGCCCGCGAGATCACGCTCAATTTGCCAACGCAATGCCGGATCGGAATCCAACAGCCACTCGATCACAGATCCAGCCCCCATGCGCCAGGACTATAGCGATACCGACCGACAGGAGCGCGGATCATCAATGGCCAGCCGGGCCGCATCCGATCACCCCGGATCGGCGCCACCGTGCTGCCTGGGTTAGCGGGCGCTGAAGCTGCTGCGGCGTTAGCGTGATGGCTGTGGAGTGGGAATTTGAGGCCGAGGTGTTCCAGTGGCGTGGGCCTGCACCGCATTTCTTCGTCGCCACACCCGCTCATGTCGATGAGTTCCTGCACGCTCACCATGGCGAGCTCACCTACGGCTGGGGTGTCATCCCCGCGCAGGTGCGCATCGGCACCACCGAGGTGACCACCTCACTGATTCCCAGAGACGGTGTCTACCTGGTCCCGCTGAAGATCGCGCTACGTCGCCCCGAGGGGATCGACGACGGCGATCACGTTCGGGTCCGGCTGCAGGTCAGCCGGAATAACAGCGATGAGCCCTCCGCAGGTATGGAGATGTCCACGTTTGTCATCGATGCACCGGTAGCCATCAAACTCGCCACCGATAAAGCCGTTGTCCCGCCCGAGCACAGCCTGACCGCACCCACGTTGCTGCGCTCGCAGGTCCTGGCCCTGGTGTACGGATCGGTGCGCCGCGGTGAGATCGACGAACGCGCTGGCCGCAAGATTCTCGACAATATCCGAGGGCTGCGGATCCGGTTCCTCGGCGACCGGTCACTGGAGGACCACGCTTGGCAGCTGGCCAACAAGATGAACTGGCCGGACGTACACCAAGTCGAATACATCGTGCTGACCCAGCTGCAGGCCGACGCGCTGGTTACCTTGAACGACGAACTCGCCACTGCGGCGCGTGCATTCGTCAAAACTGCGTCGCTGGTGGACATTTTACGACCGTGACGGAGTCGACGTGCTTGGTGCTCCATCGCGTCATGTGGGCGGGTCGAGGGTGATCGATGCATCGGTGCGAACTGGGTGGTTTCGCGCTTGGCTGCGGTGTGGGCGAAGCCCTTAGCCCGCGTCGGGGCACCACCCGATTACTTCGATGATGTCTGCCGCGATCTGCGCCGCGCTCGGCCGTCGGTGTCGAGTCGGTTAACGCCGGTGTGGACTTCCCGGTCGAGGCGTGTTGCCATCTCGATACTGGACGCGAAGTGACGCGAAAGCCCTGTGCCGGTTTCGCGCTGACGGAGGCGCTTTCTGGCGGCGGCGTCCGAACTCGTCAGCAAGATCGGGAAGACCTGCGGATCGTCGCCCATCGCGGCAGCGAGCTTGCGGATCTGTTCTGGTAGGACGCTGACGGTGTTCATGTAGATCAGGCGCCGGTGTCCCAGTGATCGGTAGTCGTGCCAGATGGCGGCCAGGTCTTGTTCGGCCAGGTTGTGTTCCCACGGTGTTGGATGTGCCAGATCCAGGAAGTCGCCGTCGATCACGCAGTGCTTAACATTCGCTGCGCTCAACTGTGCGTGCATCTCGGTACCGACGCTCGTTTTGCCCGCGCCTGATCGTCCCCCGAGAAGAACCAGTTCGCTTCCCATCAAGGTGCATTGTCGCCCGTTCTGGCTGGCAGCGCGACCGAATTCTGTTGGCGGTCAGCCGAGGGCTGCTACTTCGAGCGCGTCGGCGGCGGCGTGGGTGAGTTCATCGGCTCGGGTCAACGCGTCGCGCAAGCGTTGGATCTCGAGTTCTCGGGCGGCGAGCTGGCCGGCGGGTTTCCCCGGCTTGTTGAGCGCGGGTCAGTGCACGAGTGTGGCTGGCGATCATCCGCGAGGCTGAAGGACCTCAAGAGCGCTCGGTTCTCGTCTCACAGCGATTGTCCCGAATCTCCGACGTCGGTGGGGCAATGAAACAGCACCAAGCGCCAACAGCGCCGTCGATTACATGTACACCAAAGCACAGCCGCGCCATCCGGATTACACAGAACTTCAACGTCTCGACCTGCTCAAACATCCCGACCATCGTGGTTCGTTACTGATAGGCGGACGACGAACTCCGCCCATCCCAAACGTCGCGAGCAGCGTACGCAATATATTTGTGCTGCGAGACAACCTAACGGTGTTGGAGCGTTCGGAAAATTTGACTGCACACGACTGGATGGCAACGTCATGGTCACTCAACAATGGCTGGCTATGACAGGGTCGTTGTCGGAGTGCCCACGCGGCGGCTCGGGCACACTGGCGCCGATTCTTTGGGAATTCGCCACGGCACCTCGGCGCCGACCCCGACCAAATCAACTGACTGCTACGGTAACCCGCGTCCAGCGCTCACGCGGCACCGCCTTCGGTCTGTCGCTACGCTATGTTGCGCGGTAACTATGCTTTTGGGCCGGGATCCAACAACGTCTTCTCTCGGTGACTCACCGTCGGATCCGGCACGCGGTCGACCGGTAGACCCCGCCAAGCAGTCCCCGGCACGACGCCCGGCGGATACGCACCTAAAATGCTGTCTCGCTGAGATTCATCACTTCGTAGTCAAGGTTGGTCAGTACCGATCGAAGACCGGAGAGCGGGGGAAGGACATTGGCGGCGAAAAACCTTGCGGCGGCGACCTTGCCCGTATAGAACGCACTGTCCGCGCTGGGGTCGGCGTCATCGAGCGCAATGAGCGCGACTTGGGCTTGCGCGAGCAGACGCCAACCGATAATCAGATCGCCGACAGCCAGGAGGAATCGCACAGAACCTAGTCCAATACTGTAGACATGCTCCGGCTGCTGTTGCGCCGCATGGAGTTTCGCGACCATGGCCTCGGTCATCGCCGAGACGTCCTCAAGTGCACGCCGCAAGATCGCCTTCTCGCTTTCCAGGCCACCCTTGGCGAGATCCTCGGTGAAGCAGCGGATTTGGTCGGTGAGGTAGCCGAATGCCACACCACCGTCACGAACGATCTTGCGGAAGAAGAAGTCCAGAGCCTGGATCGCTGTCGTTCCCTCGTAGAGGGAATCGATCTTCACGTCCCGGATGTACTGCTCGATCGGGTAGTCCTGCAGGTATCCGGAACCGCCGAGGGTCTGCAGTGATTCGGTCAGCATCTCGTAGGCGCGTTCGGAGCCGACGCCTTTGACGACTGGAAGGAGCAAGTCATTGACCCGCGCGGCAGTGTCGGCGTCGATGCCGAAGGCGTGCGCCGCGACGTCCGCGTCGAGCATGGCGGCAGCGTAGACGTATAAGGCGCGCAAGCCTTCTGCATAGGCCTTCTGCATGATCAGGCTACGACGAACATCGGGATGGTGGAGGATGCTTACCCGTGGAGCTGTCTTGTCGGCCATCCGAGTCAGGTCCGCCCCCTGGATGCGACTCTTCGCATAGTCAAGAGCCTGCAGGTAGCCCGCCGAGAGGGCTCCCGCGGACTTGGTGCCCACCATCATCCGGGCGTTTTCGATGACGTTGAACATCTGCGCAATGCCATTGTGGACGTCGCCGACGAGGAAGCCGACCGCCGGACGGTCATGGAGACCGAAGGATAGTTCGCATGTCGGTGAGGAGCGAAGGCCCATCTTGTGCTCCAGCCCGGTCGCGTACACGCCGTTGCGCTCACCGAGTTCCATAGTGTCAGTGTCGAAGAGGACTTTGGGTACCACGAACAGTGACAGGCCCTTGGTGCCAGGGCCGGCTCCTTCTGGGCGTGCGAGCACCAGATGCAGAATGTTCTCGGCGGTGTCGCCGACGTCGCCACCGGAGATGAAGCGTTTGACACCTTCGAGGTGCCAGCTGCCGTCGGGTTGAGCGATCGCCTTGGTGCGGCCCGCCCCCACGTCTGATCCGGCATCCGGTTCAGTGAGCACCATGGTGCCGGCCCAATGGTGGGCGAAGGCGTGCTGCGCCCAACGTTTTTGGTCGGCGTTCCCTTCGGTGTGGAGCACGGCGTGCATTTGGGGACCCATATTGAAGAACAGTGCCGAGGGATTGGCGGTGCCGATCATCTCCTGTGTGGCCCACATCAGCGCCTTGGGGGCGCGTATGCCGCCGAGCTCCTCGGGGACCCCTAACCCCGACCAGCCGGCCTCGTGGATTGCGATCACTGTCTTGCGCAGCGCGTCGGGGACGGTAATCGTGTACTGCGCGGGGATGAATTGCACCGGGTTTCGGTCGGCGTCAACGAAGGACGCTGCGATCGCTTCCTGTGACAGATGTGCGACCTCGGCCAGTATTGAGTGCGCGGTGTCGGAATCGAGGTCGCCGAAGGCGCCCTGGTCTAGGAGCGTGCCGAGGTCGAGGATCTCGAACAGGTTGAACTCGAGATCCCGGACGTTCGCTTTGTAGTGAGCCATGGAAGTCCTCCTTGGGATGGCTGTTGACCTCATTCGAGGCGTGAATGCGTGGCGGCGCTGCCGCGTGTGGTCTTCACTTGATATCGGCGCAGCTCTCTGGCGCCAACGCGCGGCGAGGGTCGGGAAGTGTTGCCGACCGGGCTATTTGGATGCGCTAGCCCGGTGGGTGAGCGAGCTGGTCTGCGCGGACCCAGCACGCGTGAAATCCCGAAGGAACCCGTTGCGGGAGCAGCACCCGGGCCACGGGACCGGCGTCGACATTGTTGGCGTCGAAGATGTCGATCTCGCCGCGCCCGTTTGCTTCGTCGTTGACGAAGCAGACGAGGTAGCCGTCGGTCTCGCCTGTCGAGGCGTCGCGGGGGGCGAAGGGGGCTTCGGACCCCCAGCGCCCGGCCCCGAACTTGTGCTCGACAGTGACACCGGTCTGGGAATCGAATCGGGTGAGCCCGTCGAACAAGAGGGTCGGCTCGGTGCCCAGGCTCACGTTGTAGGAGTATCGGTGCGGTTTGCCCATGATTCGTGCATCGACGCTGGGGAATTCGACGTTGGCGTCGTCGAGTTCGGTCTCGATAGTCTGGCCGGTCCTGAGGTTGAACTGATAGCGGTAAAGCTGGGCATCGAGACGCATATAGGCCAGCATGTTCGACAGCGGTGAGGCGAAAGTTGTTTGGTGCTGCGGGTTCTTGACTCGGCACACGTCCATGATGATCTCCTCGCCGTGCTCCCACGAGTTGACCACGTGGTAGATGTAGCACGGCTTGGCCTCGAACCATGTCACGCGAGATGCGTCACCGTGGCGCGGGATCACCGCGAAACGCGAAACGAGACTCTGGTCATAGAAGATGCGGTATTTTCCGGCGCGGCGCGCGTCCTGATCCTGGACGAGCGGCAGATCCATCAACACGGAGTAGTTCGCGGTGATCGCCATGTCGTGGGGTAGGCGCGGCGCGGGCAGCTCGATGTGGGCCAGGTGTGACTGTCGCCCGTCGGCGCCGATGACGCCGTAGCGCAGATAGTTCATGTCGGGGCCGTAGTCGAACCACATCAGCTCACCGGTGTCTTCATCGACCTTCGGATGAGCCATCATGTCGCCGGCGAAGGTGCCCAGAAAGTCTTGTGCGCCCAGCGTTCTCAGCGACAATGGGTCAACGCCGTAGGGTTGTCCGCACAGATACCAGGTCGCGAGGACCTGCCCGCGGTGATAGATGACGTCGGTGTTGGCCCCGTCCTTGATGCCCAGGCCGTGGTTGTTGCCGAACGGATTGTCCTTCGGGTCCTCCATCAGTCCGGTCCACAGCGCCCGGCCCTGCGCCGACTCCTGCGCGAAGGCGCGAGTCTGGACATACCGGTTGCGGTAGCGCACTTTCCCGTTCTCGAAGTGCGCAGCGTGGATCATTCCGTCGCCGTCGAACATGTGGTACCGGCCAGGGGCGTCGAACTGCCGGTTCGGGCCGTTGCGCAAGTAGACGCCGTTGAGGTCTTTGGGTATCTCTCCGATCACCGGCAGGTCATCGAGGGTGAGCTCGTCGCGCACGGGTGCGAACACGCCGAGCAGATACGGGTTTTCCGTGGTCGCGTCGAGCGGACGCGCGACCGCGACCGGCTCTCCGGCAGGGGGTTGAAGGCGGGCGGTCATGTGTTCGTCCTTTCCGAGTGCCATGCTGTCGTTGAGAGTGCAGCGGTGGTGCACCCTGATATCAGGGATAGAGAACCAGTTGTGTACAACGGAATAACGCCACAGTGCGTGCATCGGCGGTCTGGACTGTTGCGTCCCAGATCTGGGTTCGGCGCCCGCGATGTAGCGGACGCGCCGTCGCGGTGACTACCCCGGTACGCGCTGTTCCCAGATAGTTCGTTTTGAGCTCAATGGTGGTGAATCCTGAGGCGCCGGTGGGCAACGACAGGCGCGTTCCGATACCGCAGGTGGTGTCGGCGAGCCCCACGACCGTCGCTGCGTGCAGGTAGCCGTTGGGGGCGAGCAGCTCCTCACGGATCGTCAATGCGCCGATGACTGAGTCCTTGGAGGCCTGGGTGATGCGCATGCCCAACAGGCCCGGCAGCCTGCCTGCGAGCAAGTCGGTCAGGTCCTCGACGAGTCCGTCACCGTGACCACTCGGGGTGGAGCGCGGCCCAGCCACTGCGCCGATGTCGTCTGCGACCATCAACGCACCCGGGTCTTGATCTCGTCGCGCAGTTCACGGCGGGCGAGTTTGCCGACTGGGCTGCGCCGCAGCTCGGTCACGATGACTAACATTTCGGGCAGCTTGAAGGACGCGATCTGTTGCTCGCGCAGGTAGTCGACGAGCTGGGTGAGCGTTGGGGCCTGACCGCCGGCAGCAACGACCACCGCGCAGCATTTCTCACCGAGGACATCGTCGGGGTAACCGACGATGGCCACATCGGCCACGGCGGGATGCTCGATGAGTAGGGCCTCCACCTCGGCGGGGCTGATGTTCATTCCGCCTCGGATGACGATCTCCTTGGCACGGTCGACGAACCTCAGGTATTCACCGCCGGCGCCGCACATCTCGAAGACGTCGCCGCTGCGCAGATATCCGTCGTCGTCGAAGGGGCTGGTGTCGGCGGTGCCTGCCAGGTAGCCGGCGAAGATCGTCGGGCCCTTGATGCGGAGCTCGCCCCGAGCGCCGACCCCGGTCACCGGCACGCCGGCTTCCAGACCCACCAGACGGATGTTGGTCCGTTGGGCGACAGGGCTGACCCACGACCGTGCGGGGGTGGCGTAGTTCGGCAGGTACTGTGCGCGCATCTGTGGATCCGGAATGTCCTCGGCGGTGCCGAGCAGGCAGACACCCTCGTTGGACCCGAAGAAGTTGATGACGTCGATCCCGAGGTCGTTGTGCCAGTGTCGGACCATCTCGACCGGCAATGGGGCACCGCCGGCTCCCACTTTCTGCAACGACGATAGGTCGAATTCGGGACGACTGCCGTGTTGGGTCAGCATCGTCATGACGGCCGGTGCCATCGCAGCGTGGGTCACCCGGTAGCCCCTGATCTGGCGCAGCAGCAACGTCACGTCGAGGGGGTGGTGCTGAACGAGATGAGCGCCGCCGAGCAGCCAGGGCAACAAGCCAGTCGCTAGGCCGGCCATGTTGACCATCGGGAACAGGGACATGATCACGTCCTGGGGTCCCACGTTCATGCCGTCCTGGACCACCTGGGCGATCGCCAGCCAGTCACCGTGGCATCGGGGCACCCCCTTGGGCGTCGCTTCGGTGCCGCTCGTCCAGCACACGGTGATGCAGTCGTTGCTCGAGCGCGGCAGTTCGTCGCACAGGGATCGAACACCCTGTCTGGCGGCGGGGTCGGCCAGCGGTCCATCGAGGGACACGCAGCCAGGGGTGAACCCCTCCCCGAAGGTGAACACCATTGTTAGACACATGAGTTCGGCGGCGATCGAACATGCTTCGTCGGCGGTCCTGCGGCCGTTGAAGGCGCGGACCGTAATCAGTGCGACAGCCGCGGAGCTCGCCGCGGCACGACCGATCTCCCGTCGCCGGTAGGACATCGGCAGGGGCGAGGCAATCGCACCGATCCGCCACAGCGCGAGATAAGTGGCCGTCAAGACGACGCTGTTGGGCAACACCACGATGACCACGTCTCCTGGACCAACTCCCGCGCCGAACAGCTTCGCCGCGATGTCATCGGCGCGGGCATTGAGTTCACTCCAGGTCAGACTTTCGGTGGGAATGCCGGCTAACGTCATCAGATTCGGCGGATCACTGACAGCGCGAGTGTGGGCGCGGGTCCGCACGTGGTGGTCGAACAGGTCCAGAGTCGTCTCCGGACGCCACCAGCCGCGTTGCAGGTAGCTGGCCGCCACCGCGGGTGGGTGGCAGCCCCGCAGGGGGGCGCGGGTGGTGGAGTCGTGGTACGCCACCGGCTTGCTGGGGCCGGTGTGCGGGTCGATCGGGTGGTTCACCGTTTCCGCCGGATGACGACGGCGGCGCCCAGCCCCAGCGCAGCCGGAACGGTGACCAGCGCGTACTGCCCGTCGATCTGGGCCAGCTGGTCCACGGCGTTGACGAGCAGGACTGCGCCGCCCGCGCCGAGTGGATGTCCGGTGGCCATCGACCCGCCCCTTCGGTTGATCAGCTCGGGGTTCAGCCCGAGTTCGTGCGCGATCAGCAGAACCGAGGCCGCGAACGATTCGTTGGCTTCGACGACGTCGAGCACGGCGGCGGTGATTCCGGCGTTGCTGATTGCTTGAGTGGCCGCCCTCGCCGCGGCGGTGAGCAACGGGGACCGCACCGCGGCCTGCGCCACGCCGACGATTTCTGCTATCGGTTCCCGACCAAGGGTTTGCGCCGCCCGGCGGTTTCCCACGACCACGACGGCAGCGGCGTCGGCAAGCTGCGGTGCGGTCGCGGCAGTGTGCAGCCCCGGACTTGGCCGCGCGCTGCCGGGGAGCCGTCGAGCGACCCTGTCCCAGGCCGGGTCGTCGCCAAATAACACCGGCAGCTCGGCTAGTGAGGCGGCGGTCACGTCCGGTCGGGCGCCTTCGTCCGCCGCCAGTACGGTCACCCCGCCCGCACAGACCGGTACGACCGATCCGGTGGGCGGGCTCAGCAGTGCCCGCTGATGCGAGCGTAGGGCTGCAGCATCGAGATCGGCTCGCGTGAAGCCGAATTCGGCCGCCGTGAGGTCCGCCGAGACACCGATCGGGACGTAGCCGGTGCGTTCCCCGAGCGTGTCGTCGTAGGCGAACGTCGGCTTGTCGGACAGCATCGGGACCCGCGACATCGATTCGACGCCGCCGGCTACGACGACGTCGGCGACACCGGCGGCCACCTTAGCTGCGGCCGACTCCACCGCATCCAAACCAGAACAGCACAGTCGTCCCACGACCCCGGCGGGCACTTCGTCAGGCCAACCGGCCCACAGGACTGCCGACCGCGCGACGTTGCCGCCCTGATCCCCCACCGCCGTACTCGTCCCGATCAGCACGTCGTCGACCACATGCGCCGGCAGTCCTCGCTGTCGCAGCGCGCTGAGCAGTTGACCCAGGAGTTCGTAGGCGGGTACGTCGGCCAGGGTGCCGCCGTGGCGGCGCACTCTGGCTTTCGGCGTGCGGACCGCGTCATAGAGGTAGACGCCCCGGGCAAACTGTGACATTGGGCTATGCCTCGACCTGGCGGCGATCCTGAATGACCCGGAATCGTCCCGCCACGAAGGACTCGTCGGTCAGTGTGGCGTTCCCGGCCGGATTGAGCCCTGTTACGTGGTAGTCGCTGTACGCGGCGGCGTACTGCATCGGCATCGAGGAGACGAGGTTGGCCGACAACGACGCTCCGGCGTCGGCGTAGGCGTCGGCGGTCTCGTCGATGATCGCGCCGTCAGTGCAGTAGAGATAGGAGCTGATGGCTCCGTGCGATCGGATGCTGGTCGTGGCGTGATCGACCGCAGCCGCGTGGTCTGCACAGTCGATGAGATAGGCGACCGGCCCGAACTGTTCGCCGTCGGGCAGGTCGTCACCCCGGCGTGGGTCGACTCGGATGAGCGCGGGGGTGGTGGTGCGCGCCTGCGGATAGCTCGGGTGCTCATAGGGTTTCGGCCCGCGCACCAAGGTGCCTGCGTCCTCGGCGCGCGAGGCGAGCGCTTCCACGGTGCGGAGAGTGTTCTCCGACTGCAGAGCACCGCAGACGGCCGCCGCACGCCGCGGTGCAGCTCCGAGGTCATCGAGCGCCGATGCTAGTGCTGCGACGAATTCTTCACGCCCAATGGCGCCGTCGGCGGTACGCACCCCGCGATCGGGAACGTAGATGTTCTGGGGTGTGGTGCACATCTGCCCGGAAAACAGTGACAACCCGCCGGCGAGTGTGTGGATCAGCGCTGCGGGGTCCTCGGCCGAATCGACGATGACGGTGTTCACGCCAGCGGTTTCGGTGAACACCAAGGCATTGGCGGCGTGCTGTTCGAGCCACGAGCCGAATGTCGGGCCGCCGGTGAAGTCGACGATGCGCACCGCGGCATCGGTGGCCAGCGCTGCGGTGATGGGGTGGTAGGCGGTGTCGACGACCAGCTGCACGGCGTCGGCGGGTAATCCGGCTTCGGTGAGCACCTCACGCAGGACGCCGATCGCCAACGCGGTCGCCAGTATGGACGTCGGATGCGGTTTGACCAGGACGGGGTTGCCGGTGGCGAGGTTGGCCAGGATGGCTGGATAGGCGTTCCACGCCGGGAACGATGCGCAGGCGACGACCAGCGCGATGCCCAGCGGGCGAGTTCGGTAGCGTTTGTGCAACCTCACCTCGGACTTGCCAAACCTCTGCTGCCACTGCACGTTTTCCGGTATGCGCGTCATCGCCGACCACGCCACGGCGAGTGCTTCCAAGCCCCGATCCAAGGCGTTCGTTCCGCTGCCCGTACACGCCATGTTCAGGCTCTGGCCGGTGGTGTGTGACGTCGCCGCGGCGACCTCGTCTCCGCGTTGGTGGATGCGGTGCAGGGCTTCCAGTCCCACTCCGACCCGGACGCTCGCCGTGGTCTCGCGAAGCGCCCTTGCCGCCGTCGAGGCGGCCGCGATGGCTTGGGCCCGCGACGGGGCACTGTAGCTCACATTGAGTGCCTTGCCGGTATACGGCGACACCTCGCGCGCGGAGATTGCATTAGACGCCGGTGCGCAATGCTCTAGCGTCACACCGTCATAGGAGCTGATGATCGCTTCGGCCCGCGCCGGCTCCGGTGCCGTGATCGGCGAGAAGCCGGTCCAGGCGGCCCGAGTGCGGTTGGCCTCCGTTGCGTCGCGAAGAAGGTCGCGATGATTGTCAAAGAACATGGACGTTCACTCCGATATCCGAGACTCTGCAGAATCCGCGGTTGATCACCGCCGAATTCACTACGTTAAATGAAGTGAATCAGTTGCATGGAGCTTTTGCAACCGGCCGTCTGCGGATCAGCCACGTCGCAGCCGGTCAGGAAGCCGGGTGGCCCTCGAAATGCACGGATGTGCGCGTCATTGCGGCGTCGCATCCGCGACAACGCAGCGCCGGGATCAACGACGTCGCGTCGCACAGCCGATGACGCAGGCTCAAACCCAGTCCGGTGGTGCTCGGGTGGGCGCGCTGCGTCCAGGCCAGCTGGAAGGCGAAGATCGGAAAGAGCGCGCGGCCGCGCGGCGTCAGCGCATACTCGCGCTCATCGTCGCCGCGGGTCAGCATCTGTACGTCAGTCAGTCTCATCAGGCGGTCGCTGAGCGTGGTCGGTGAGATCTTCAGAGTCGACTGGAATTCGCCGAATCTGGACACCCCCGACAGCGCCAGTCCGGTGACCAGGGCACTCCATCGATCTCCTACGGCCTCCATGACCTCGGTGAATTGCAGGTCGGCTCGGTGCAACTGGGGGTCTGCGCGCGTCAAGCGGCGCCGGCTGCTGCGCCCGGCGAGTATCAGTGAGCTCGAATCCATCTCCACGTCGGCGTCGCGGGCCTTGACGGTGTGGTTGCAATGCCGACACATCAGTTCCGGGGGTCCGCGGTGACCGCAGTCCAGGTGCACCAATTCTGGCTGCAGAACACCGTCTGGTGACCACTCCCGCTGCCACCACCAGACGCTGACCAGGACTTCCCAGGTCGCGACGCCGAGGTCGGTGAGCAAGTAGTCGTGGCGGTCCAGCCCCGCCGACCGGGGCTCGCGCACCATCAGCCCCGCCTCGACCAGCGCGTTGAGACGCGACGTCAACACTGCTGGGGGCGCGCCGGTCCGGTCGATCCATTGGCTGAACCGGCGGATGCGGGCGATGAATGCTTCACGCAGGATGGCCATGGTGAGCCGGTCCCCGAGTAGGTCGATCGTCTGCGCAATCGGGCTCGACAACCCACGCCCGTCGCCCACACCTTCGACCACGGCCATATTGCCCCACCTCCCGGCGGTGATCGGCGCCTCTGGCGGTGGCCGCCTCACGCCTCGACCACGATAGCGATCCCCTGTCCTACGCCGATACACGCGGCAGCGACACCGATGCCGCCACCTCGCCTCCGCAGGGAACGCAGGCAGTCGACGACGATCCTGGCGGCCGACCCACCCAGCGGATGCCCCATCGCGATGGCACCGCCTCCCGGGTTCACCCGGTCGAGGTAAAGTCCAGGCAGTTCGTCGATACACGCCAGGACCATCGCGGCGAACGCCTCGTTGAGTTCGAGGACATGGACGTCGGTCAGACTCAGCCCGGCGCGCGAGAGTGCCTTGCCGATCGCCGACACCGGGGCCAGCGCGAACCGCTGCGGTTCGACGCCGACCACCGCCGAGGCGACGATACGACCCAGCGGCTGAACCCCGCAGCGGCGCACGACCTCCGCGGTGGCCACCAGCGTCGCCACCGCACCATCGCTTAACGGAGACGAATTGCCGGCCGTCACGGTTCCCGTGTCGGAGAACGCCGGCCGCAGGGCCGCCATCGCCTCGGAGTCGGGATCGCGGATCGACTCGTCGCGGGGCAAACCATCCCGGACCAGCACGAATCCGTCGTGGTCGCCGTTGGCCCACGCCTTGCCTGAAAGGTGGTGGGACCGCAGCGCCCATTCGTCTTGCCGGGATCGCCCGATGCCCTTCTCCTGCGCGATCAGCTCGGCTGAGCGGCCAAGAGTCTGGACCCAAGGGGCGGGGAAGCGGGGATTGACCATTCTCCAGCCGACCGTGGTCGACACCAACTCCAGCGCCCGCGGAAAAGCCCTGTCCACGGGCGGAACAACGAACGGTGCTCGGCTCATGCTCTCCGAGCCACCCGCGATCACCACGTCGGCGTCGCCGGCCACGACGCGGTGTGCCGCCGACACCATCGCTTCGGCGCCCGACCCGCAGAGTCGGTTGACCGTCACTCCCGGCACAGTGACCGGCAATCCAGCCAACAGCGCTGCCATCCGAGCAATGTTGCGGTTATCCTCGCCCGCGCCGTTGGCGTTTCCCCAGACCACCTCGTCGATGTGGGCAGGATCCAACCAACGATGGCGGCCAACCAGTTCGGTGATCGGCATGGCCGCGAGGTCATCGGCACGAACCCCCGACAACGCACCCCGCGCCGCCCCGAACGGCGTCCGCACCGCGTCAACGATCCAGGCGGTTCGGTCATCGGACTCAATGATGGATTGCGCCATGACGCCGTTCCTGCCTCTCTCTGCCGATCGCGAGGCGCAATTTGCCAATAGCGAACCCAGCCCTGTTTACTTCAATAAGTGTAGCCTGAAGGGAGCGGTGTGAAGTCACTCAACGAGGTCCTGGCGTCCGCCGCGGACCGCTTCGGGGCGGCGATCGCCGTCGAAGATGCCGACGGTGCACTCACCTACGCCGATCTCGCCGACCGCGTTCAGAGGTTGGCGCGTGGACTGCGCGACCAGGCCCTGACACCGGGAAGCCCGGTGCTGGTGTTGCTGCCCAATTCGGTGGCCGCCATCGAAGTCGACCTTGCGCTGGCGGTGGCCGGACTGGTTCGGGTCGCACTGAATCCCCGTCTGGGCCCCGACGAATGGAACGCGATCAGGCTGGACTGCCAAGCAGCGGCGCTGATCGTCGACCCCCGAATTGAGGGAGCCCCGGAGTTGGTCCGTCGTACTGCAGCGCCGACTTACGTCTCGGCCCCAGCAAGCGTGCACCCCGATTCCGGGAGATGCTCGCTTGAGGACCTCATCACCGCCACAACGGGATCCGGACCGGCATTGCCGACTCCCCACCCAGAATCGTTGTGCGCGTTGCATTACTCGTCGGGCACGACCGGTACGCCCAAGGGCGCACAACGCACCCACGCGAACCGGTTGTCGTCGCTGCACGCGATGCGTCGGCACGTCCTGGCTCCCACTCTCGACCCCACCCAACCCGCGGTATTTCTGCACGCGGGACCCGTCATCCACACAAGCGGCCTGTTCGTCTTGCCCATCCTGGAGCTAGGCGGGCGCCAGGTGCTCCTGGATCATCCCCGGCCGACGCAGATCATCGACGCGGTCAGCACCACCGGCGCCACCCATACAGCGCTGGTACCAACTGTTGTCGCGCGCCTACTTGACTTCGATGATCACACCCTGGCTCCGCTGCGTGGGTTGCGGATGCTCGCCTACGCCGGTGCCCCGATGCCGGCCGAGCACATCCGCCAGGCACACCGCCGGATCACCCCAAATTTGGTGCAGTACTACGGAATGGTCGAAGCCATCCCGCCGTTGACCGTGCTCGACGCCGCCGCTCACCGTCGCGGAATCACCGAGAAGCCCGAGCTCCTCGCATCTGCTGGCACACCCTGTGACGGCGTCCACATCGAGTTTCACGATGACCACGGACCCGTACCCGATGGCGCGATCGGTGAACTCGTGGTTTCCGGGCCTGCCGTAAGCGCCGGCTACCACAATCCGGATGGCCGCGAAGACCTCGCCAAGACACACATCGGCGGTCAGTTACGGTCAGGTGATCTCGGCTTCCGCTCACTGGACGGTTACATCTACCTCACCGGCCGCAACAAGGACATGATCATCACCGGCGGCTACAACGTGTACCCCCGCGAGGTCGAGGAAGCAATCGCGGGCATCGAGGGGGTGGCCGACGTGGTTGTCGTCGGGCTGCCGGATTCGCTTTGGGGACAGCGGATCGTCGTCGGGTTCACCGTAGCGCCGGATGCCACCGTCACCGACGATCAAGTCCTCGCGCGCAGTCGCCAACGCCTCTCTGACTTCAAGCGTCCCAAGGCGGTTCACCGCCTGGTATCGCTACCGCTGACCGCGATGGGCAAAGTCGACCGCACTCAAGCAACGCTACTACTCGCCGCCTACGACCGAACACCCTCTGACGCAGCATTATTGAGTGTGCCGTGCCTCACCGAGAAGCCTCAGGACGCACTGTGACCGAACCGCTGCAAAGCCGCCTGCGGCTGCCCGTGATCGCCGCCCCCATGTTCCTCGTATCGGGGCCAGAACTGGTTACCGCAGCGTGCCGCGCCGGAGTCATCGGCTCCTTCCCCACCCAAAACTGCCGCACAGTCGAGGATCTCGACCGCTGGATGGGATCGATCACCGACGATCTCGCGACGCCGTCATCGAGCACTGCGGCGCCGTGGGCGGCCAACATCGTCACCCACAGCAGCAACGCCCGACTCGGTGAAGACCTTCGACTGATCGCAACCTACAAGCCGGAACTCGTCATCACCGCCCTCGGCTCGCCCGGACCAGTGATGGAGGTGGTCAAGGGATACGGCGGCACCGTGATCGCCGACGTGGTGAACATGAAGCTGGCACGAAAGGCCGCCGCCGTCGGCGTCGATGGTTTGGCATGCGTGTCAGCCGGCGCCGGTGGCCACACCGGGCACCTCTCCCCCTTCGCGTTCACCTCAGCAGTCCGGGAGTTCTTTCACGGCACGCTCATCCTCGGTGGCGGGATCAGCGACGGACACGGAGTCGCCGGCGCAGTCACCGCAGGCGCCGACCTGATCTACATGGGAACCCGATTCCTCGCCGCCGCCGAAAGCATGGCCCAGCCCGACTACAAACAGATGATCGTCGACAGCGGACCCGACGATCTCGTGATCAGCTCGGCCATCACCGGAACGCCAGCCTCCTGGCTGAGACCCAGCCTGGTCGCCAATGGACTTGACCCTGAACACCTACCACCGCTGGCGAAGCACAAGAACTACACCGCTGGAGACAATGCAATCGCCCGTTGGAAAGACGTGTGGGCCGCCGGACAGGGACTGCAAACGATTCGCGCCATCGAATCCGTGGCCGCCATTGTCGACCGGATCGAATCCGAATACCAGCAGGCCATGCGTCGGGCCGCGACACTCACCCGCACCGCTGCAGTCGATCGCCACGACTCGGATATTTGACTCCTACAACGAGTTTCGAAACAATGCAGCCACAAGATGAGGATCATGGGCACCAGCGAAACGACCCAGAACGTCGGCCCTCGCCTAGCGGCGCAACCCTACCGGTTCGCCCAGGTCGGGTCGGACAACAGTCGCAACCAGACCCCAGATCTGGTCAGGGGTTGTCAAAGCTGTCGGTCGACGTTGCGGCCCTGTTCGGCGTCTGCACCATTCCGGCCGAGGCTAAATATGCGGCCTTTGGGGAGGACGTGGCCGCGAAGCCACCCCTTTCATGGCCCGATTGACCGGCCTCGCCTCGACCATGGCGGGGTTGTCGCGTGCTATCCACGAGTGGCGCTGCGTACACCTAGGCGCTGAGCTGATTCACCGGAACCGATTTGATTGCAACGCTTCCCGGCTCGATTTATCTGCAACTGGGCGGTCCCAGCCGTCGGGTACGGGCCGTGACGTGCAATCGTGATCTGCAATTCGGAATGCTGGCCGACGGCGTGATCGCACGGCCGATGCGGGCTGACCCATGAGGCCGGAGTGCGCGAAAGGCGGTCGCGATCATCGTCGCGCCGTCTAGCGACGGTCCGCAGGCCACGGGGCCAGCACCGCAACGGGGCGCCCGCGCCGGGTGATGACGAAAGTCTGCCCTCGTTGCACCGCATCGATGACTGCGCCGAAATGTCGGCGCAGTTCGGTCATACCGATGCGCGGTAACGGGGGTCGATCATTGGTTGCTGCGGCAAGGTTGTCGTAATGTATACTGCGTCAGCTTGTCTGCGATTTGAGAGATCGTCGTGTCTCGGTAGATCCCCAGGCCGTCAAAGGGTATGAGGCCTTCGTTTGTCTTCACGCTGGTGTGGTCGTGATGGACGGCAGCAAGGAAGGGCCGTTTCGCAGCGGGTAGGTAGGAAACGATGGTGTATGGGATATATGGCAACGTCTGGTCTGCAAGCCACCCATAACAGTCGGTCGGTTCGGCCACCACGAACAGCATCTCGTCTGTTACCGACTGGGGGAAGAGATGTTCGAATTCGCTTCTGATTCTTGCCTTCTCGCCAATGTCCTCACCCACGTCTGCCACATAGAACTCGGGGGTGAACTGTGAGAGGAACGATCGAGCCAGATGCTGCCTGCTCTCACTGGGTGGGCTCGTCTGATAACGAACAACGCGGACCGGTTCGTCATCGATGACGATGCGTTGCTCGTGATGCAGGCACAGCTGTCGGTAGCCCAGCCGACTCAGGTGCACAGCCCCTTGTTCCAGGAGTTCTTCGTTACTCAGCCCGCTTGTCTTGTGCACCTCTGTTCCTTGCGGGGAATACACACGCCACGGTGTGGGGTGATCACCACTAAGAAACGTACCGCCGGAGAATTCCAGATCAGTGATGACGATGAGATGTGCCACTCGCGCCGCGGGTCCACGGGTGGTTCGGCGTGGGCGGCGTGTGGGCACCGGCTGCACCGAACTGGACGTGGCCACGGTGCTGCGCGCCCACCATGCCGGATCATCGTTACCCAACCCCAGCAGGTCAGCATAAGCGGGGCGGTGTCGAGCGGGCACAGGGCGCGATCCTCGCTCCCACTGTGAGATTGTCGCCCGGGTGACCCCGAGTGCTTTCGCGATATCGGCTTGATTGAGCCCTAACGCGACGCGTCGCTCAGCCAGCGTCGCGGCGCCGCCGTCGCTGCGGTACAGGTCGGTAACCTCAACGCCCACAGCTGCGGCAATCGCGGGCATGCTGCGCGGTCGCGGTTGACATTCGCCGCTCTCCCACTGCAGGACAACATCCTGCCCCGTCTGTAGGCGTCGGGCCAAGTCGGCGCGGGTCATACCGAGGTGTTCCCGGGCCGCCCTGAGGCGAGACCCGTCGAAGCCGCGCTCCTGACGAACGTTTCTCGTCACGGCCACAATCCTTCCACTCCGATGTCAGGTTAGAGGCCTCCTCGGCGCTACCCACCGTCACCCATTGACAGCTGCTTCGCCGCGGCGCTACCGTTCTACCTAGTAACTGGTAATGTGATCCAAGCGGCAGTGTTTGCTGCCTCGTGGTTCCCTGCTCGTCGCCCGCTAGCCCGCTCACGTGGCGCGTTGGCCGTTTCTGTGCGTCTCGACACGTCCTGTCCGTTCCCGCAACGTTGACAGCGGATGTGGCGTCACAGACCAAAGTATTTGTGGCCCAATTACTTCAGTGACGTCGTCGACACGTCCGGGCCTAATCCCCAACGATCTCCAGCGTGTGGTGCACACTGGGCCGCTGCCTGAAATCGATGAGGCTGAGGTCACCAGTGCTGGTGTCCGTCCTGGGGATCAAGATTGCTGAAGTCCTTGTGGTCCGCGGCAGGCATGTGCTGAACTAGCGTCACCCGATTGGCCGGCATAGGCCGCAGAAGTGATCTGCCGGGGTTCCAGCAAATCGCACAGTCCCACGATGGAGGTGAGGAGCAACCAACCGCACGACTCAACTGTCGTTTGGCCTATCGACGATTTGGCCCTAGACGCCGAAAAAGCTGGGTGGCCGCCCAGCTTTTCGGTGCGGCGTGACCGCCGCGTTCATATCCACTCCCCCATTCAGGAGGACACATGGCTATTTCACCGTGCCCTGCACGCGATGTCAACCCCCCTTCGACCGACACGTCGTCCACCCGCCGGAAATCGCGGGCCAGCGGGTCCGCCGAAACCGCACACTTCGTGACCAGCCCACCGTCGGGCGGCCCAGCCACATTGCCGGTGAACGACGCGCCGTACACCACGATCCTGTACCAGGATCCGGTCACCGGTCGTCGCGTGCGGTCTCGGATCGACGCCGGGATCGGGCGACTCGGGTTTGAATCATCGGCGCCCATCCGTACGTTCCCGGCCTACCGCGGCAGGCGCTCACACCAAGGCCGCTACTGGTTTTCGCGATCGCAGTCGCACGTGCAGTTCGAATCTCGATTCGAGATGACAGCGCTCATGGTGCTGGACTTTCGCGGCGAGACGACGGCGGTCAGTTCGAATCCGTTCTGGCTGTTATGGCCCAAGGGAAGCAAGCCGATGCGCCACGCACCGGACTTCTTCGCTCGGCGCCGCGATGGTTCAGTGCTCGTCGTCGATGTCAAGCCTGCCGCACGTGTGACCGCCGACGACCGCGTACAGCATGCCCGTACGCGCGGGGTATGTACCGAACTAGGTTGGGACTATGAGGAGTTCACCGCGCTAGACGCCGTCGTCGAACGCAACCTGCGACTGCTCTCGGGATACCATCACCCGCGGTTCGCTCCACCGGAGCACTGCCGGGCTCGCGTCACCGAGCTGGTGCATACAGCCGGTGCACCAGGGCTGCCCCTGTCCGAATTGGTCGACAAAGCAGCCGTTCTGACCGGCCTGTCCGACGGCGCCGTGGTCTGCATCCTCTATCACATGCTGTGGTGCGCACAGCTTCACGCCGATCTGAACTATCCTCTGACGTGGAAGACCGTGGTGCGGGCATGACCGAGATCCGCCTAGGTGACATCATTGAATTCCGATGCCTCACATGGCAAGTCCGTGACTCTGATGCCACCACGCTACAGCTGGTATGCCTTGATGACGGCGGCGAACTCACCGTTCCGATTGGCGTGGTGATCTTCGATGAGACGTTCGTCGGACCCGAGGACACCAGTCCGAGTGTGGCCGACCAACGCATGCTCGATCTCACCTCACCACAACGCCGGCGAGACGCTGAGTTCTGGTATGCGCACATGTACGAAGTGAAGCACGGAGTGGCGCTGCGGGACCGCGGCATCATCGAGCCAGTCCATCCGACCTCGACGGTCGCCTCCCGGCTCGCAGACAAGCGCCGCGAGCTGATGAGCGCAGGCCATCAAGTCTCCATGTCGACGATGTGGCGCAAGTGGCGCGGTTTCAATCAGCGAGGCGTCATGGGCTGCGCTGATCTGCGCGGATTGCCCGGACACGTGCGCCTGTCCCACATCGATCAGCGCATCGAGAAAGCCCTAGATGCGGTCAGGAACCACTTCATCGACAAGTCAACCCCGACAAAGAAACAGATCATCGAAATGGCCAAACACCGACTCACCGACGACAACGTTCCTATGCCCGGAAAGACCTCGATGTACGAGCTGCTCGACAAACTCGACCGCGGCGAGCACATCACCGGCGACGCAACCTCACGTCGCAGTCACGCCAATAGCCCCGACCGCGCCTTCCGCAAGATCGTCGCCCTGTTCCCCGGGGAAGAAGTCCAGTTGGATTCCACACCACTGGACGCCATGGCACTCATGGCCGACGGACAGCCCGCCACCATCGACCTCGCCGCCGGAATCGACGTCGCCACCGGCACACTCATTTCACCGATTCTGCGACCCAATGCCTGTAAAACAGTGGACGCGTTGGAGATCTGGGCGAACTCTGCAATTCCCCAGCAGATGCTGCCCGGGTGGAAAGACAACATGGCGATCGCCCGCAGCTACCTACCCGACACCATGACATCGCAAGAGGATCTGGACGCCGCGCTGGCCAACAAGCCAATCATCGACGTCCGCGGTCTGGTCGTCGATCGCGGCAAGATCTTCGTATCGGACGCCTTCATCCGCGCCACCGAAACCCGCGGTGTCAACTACCGACTGGCACCCCCCTACACACCGACAGCCAAACCACACGTTGAAAGACTCCTGAAAACCATCGCCGACGACTTCGTCAAGTGGATCCCGGGATACAAGGGACGCTCGGTCAACCACCGCGGACGACGTCCTGACAAGGACGCCGTTTGGCCGCTGCCCTTGCTTCAGGCACTCCTGGACGAATGGACCATCACCGTCTATCAAAACCGTGCGCACTCTGGCCTGCAGATCGGCACCGCACCACGAATGAAGCTCTCCCCCAACGCGATCTACCGGGCACTGTCCCAAACTGCGCCCACCCCGATTCGGACACTGAGCTTGGACGAATGGATCGGCCTGCACCCGCTCCAATTCCGACGCATCAACCGTTACGGCATCAACCTGTTCAACCTCGTCTACGACAGCGAAACACCGCAGTTTCACCGCCTTCGACGACGCAAGTCCCCCAACAAGAAACAGAACGGCAAATGGGAGGTGCGCTATGACCCCACTAACCTGCTGCAGATCTGGGTACGCGATGAATCACTGGACTACGACGAATCCGACCGGCCGATCTTCAAAGACAACGGTTGGATCGAATGCCGTTGGGTGCTCGCAAACTACGCCACAATCCCCTTCGGCATCGATATCCTGCACGCCATCAAAGCTGACCTCGGTAGGAATGTCAGCGACAAGCAAGTACTGGAACGCACCGAACACATCCACCGCCAGTTGCTCGGTGGCCCTGCGCAGCCCAAACGCCGACCTCTGACCCGTAGCGAAACCGTCGCCGGCCGCGCCAACCTCGCCCGGCAGGAACTCCGTAGCGGCCCACCCGCCGACCACACGCCACAACCTGAGCGATCTGGGGCTGCGCCCACCAGTGACACGACCGCGCCGGCACCCGCCGCGCGAGTGGAACCGATGCGTCCCCTGCGGTTATCCGAAGGCTGGTGAACACGTGGCATCGCCGACGACCCGAGAAGAATGGCGTGAATACTGCACCCACGAACCCACGCCCGACTCGCAACGCCCCGCCCTGGGCATCGAGGACATCAAAGCCCTCACTCCGGTCGACAGGGCAACCTACAACGAACGCCGTATCGACTACCTCAACGAGGAACGCGTCTTTCCCACCCGAGACCTGAACCGGATTCTGACCCACGCCCGGCGTCTCCTGCGCCGCTCACGGGTCAAGAAATTCGTTGCGCGCCCCGGTATCCGGGTATCCGGAGACCCCCGGACAGGAAAGACCACCGACGTCATGGCCGCCGGTAAACGCCTAGACGCCGAACTGCGCCAAGCTTATGGACGGGAAAACGACCGGTCCTATCTACCGGTGGTCTACACCACCATCGCCACCGCGACCACGACCAACAAACTCTGGGTCAGGCTCGCCGACTTCGTCGGTGCACGCGAACTTCGCGGCAGCAACGCCGACGAGCGCCTGGTCGACCTCGCACGCCTGCTCAAAAGCCTGGGAACCAAGTTCGTCATCCTTGACGACGTGCAGCGCCTCAACACCGACCGCGCCGCCGGAGCCGAGGTCGCCGACAACATCAAGACCTTCGCCGAAAACCTCGACGCCACGATGCTCTTCGCGGGTATCTCACTGGACACCGCGCCGCTGTTCAGCGGTCAAAATGGCGAACAGTGGCGCAAACGCACACGAGCGGTCAACCTGGCCAACTACTCCATCTCCAACGAGACAGACCATCTTGAGTGGATCCGGCTCGTCGCGTCATTCGAACGGATCCTCCCGTTGCCCCTGCATGAACAGGGCCTACTGGAACGAAACGCCGACTACCTGTTCCATCGCACCGCAGGTTCGATCGCCACCCTGAGTGATTTGATCATCGACGCAGCGACCGACGCCATCGACCTCGGGGTCGAGGCCGTCACACTCAAGCTCCTCGATTCGGTGGCCGTCGACGATGTGGACCCCGGAGCACCCGATGTCGCCTAGACGAAACGCCCAGGGCGAGCACGACGATCACATGTCTGAGTCGCTGCCCTACCAGCGTCTGCCCCATTCGGTTGCGCCGCTGAGCGCTGAGACGTTGAGCAGCTACCTGCAGCGACTGACCGATCAAAACCTGCTACGCCCACTATGGCTGTCAACCATGGCGCACCGCCGGTCCTTCACCGCCGCTTTAGTCGCGCTGACGGGACGGTCCGAACGCAGCCTCGTTTCTGCACTTCCAGAGCTGCGGGGCGAAACCGTACTCCAGAAGTGGCCACACCTGGGCGGACAGGTGTCGGCGAACGCCGGCATACGCCCAGCATGCATGCACTGTGCAGTCTCCCGCACCGATCAGCGCCGGGCGGTGGTGACGATGTTCGCCAGCCACGAACAGCTCATCTGCCACACCCACCATCGTTGGATCGGTAGCCGCGAGCTCAGATGTAGTGCGAAGCAACAGTTTTCGCTGCAGCTATGCCCCGACATCCTTGCCGCCAACTTCAGACATCGACGTCTGATCAGGCAGTATGGGCGCGGCCCCGTCCGCACCGGTTTCAGCAGTGCCGTGGTGTGCCTGTCCACCTGGGCCAGATGGCCGGCCGTGATACGGGCACCCGACATCAGAGGGCGCTGGGCGCGCCTCGCGGTTACCGACGAATCAAAACCGTTGCAGCCGACCGAAGTAGCCGCGTGGTACCCCAACGCGGTAGCCGTGACCGAGATCATCGCGTCACTACGCCGGCACACCTTCTCGGCAGATTCGGCGACTGCCCATCTGCTCGCCGATGGCGTTCGCCGCCTGCGGGAGGTAATTCCGGAGCTTCACCCGAGTGGGGCTTCAGATCCGTTCCGTCAGGCCATCTTTGCCGACTTCGCAGAATCAGACGCCGAAGTCGAATCCCCGCGCAGCGATCGATCCACGCCCCGCTCGTAGTCCTCGCCCCTGCCACCACATGGGTACCTCTGTCCTTTCAGCCGCTCCTCACGCGGTGCCATGAGAAATGCAAGGAGAAACCAATGATCACCGATGATGAGACATGGCCGCCGCGGCCCGTGGGCGCCGTCGGCAACACCGAATGGGATATCGACGACCCGCTTCCATCCCGAGTGGTGTACGGCCACGAACGAGCACTCGACGGCCATCGTCTCACCGTGCAGACCAGCGCAATCCAGTATCAAGACGGCCGAATCGACGTCGAAGGCGAGCCCCCAGTCATCAGCGTGCAAGTTTTCGACGACCATGGCTTGACCCCCTCGCAGGCTCGCGCCGCCGCCCAGCTACTCGCGAACGCGGCCGATCAGCTCGATCGATGGTTACGTGGCTGATCGTCCTGTTCTGCCCGGCAGTCTCCCGGCGCTGCGATGTGATCGCTGACCGTGCAACGACGTCGCCGATCCCCCACCACACGGACAACGCCACGGGGCAGACAGTGTCGGTCGCTCTAAAGTCACCATTGGTCTCATGACGTGCTCGACCAGTGATCTAGCCAGTCAACCGAACACGGCCCCGGATCGACGAACCGCACGGCAGACCAAGGTCTGTGGACACGCCCGGCCCAGCACGCAACTCAGCTCGACACCATCGTGTGCGTTGTCGCACCGGCTCACGGCGAACAAAAGACGCGCAGCTGAACACCGCAGTCGGCCATGATGCTCTCGGCGGACTGGAGCAGGCAAAAGATCTGGATCATCTCCTCGGCGGGGTGCGGTGATTGCAGTTCGGCGCGCACGCTGGCCATCGACATCCCCTGACCCAGTACGATCCATATCTCCCTGTATACGTCACCGTTTTCCAGGAGTGCGCGAGCATGGTCCCAGATCTCTTGCGGGCTTTGTGCCGACCCAGCACGAAGCCGGTCCACGGTGCCGGTAGGACTGTCCTCGGCGGGCCAGCGGCGGCTCCAAAGACCGGTGGGCGGTGCAGCCTGGGTAGACGGTTGCAGATATACCAGATTCTTGATCGCCTGGGCGACCACGTCGTGGAACACGGTGGCTGATCGCTGAGCGCCGCGTCCGTGTTTTGCGTGGATGAATGCGATGCGGTCCGGTTGCATGGCGATGAAATCACACGGTTCGGTGCCCAGATCGGTACACACCAGTGTGTCCAGATGCTCGAAGTACCGCGACATTTCGGGAATATCGGATCGGGCGGCCGTTGCCATCTTGTCGATGACCCCGAATACGCTTCGCGTCTGCCAGCGGTTGTCGACGGGTTTGCCCTTCTCTTCGCGGGCATCCTTTAATGCGGGCACCGCGACGATGCGATCGAGCAGCCGCCGGCCGGCGCGGTGGGTATGAGGGTCGGGCACGGCGATGAACTGACCGTGCACGTACACACGTCCAGGTGAGGTAGGCACCACACGCAGCAGTTGCTCGGTGTTGATCGCAGCTGTGAGTTCCTCACCGTCGCCGGCGTTGTTGCGAAAGCCCATGGCTCGCAGCGCCGGTGATTCGAAGCGGTAGCGTGCCGCGGCGGTATCCCACTCCAGCGATACGCCCACCGATCGCTGGCCGACGGTGACCGTCGTGTGGTTGTCGGTGACGTGACTTGCCAGCCAGTCGAGTTCGAGGGAGTGCAGGATGCCGGCGTCGTCAAGGCGCACGTAGTCACCGGGGTCGACGTCGACGAGGACGTGGCGCGGGGCGGGCTCAGCGGGAGGATCGACGGCATCGGCATAGCGACCCAGGGTGTGGGTGGGGGTGATTGCTGCGTCGTCGAGTAAGGCGTTCACCTCGTCGACCCATTCGCGGAATTGGTGGAACGTCAACCGGACCCGGCGCCCGTCGCGTACTCGCGCGCGGGTCAGGCCGAGGTAGCGCATGGTGTCTGCACCCAGCGCCGACCGTGAGGTGTAGCCCTCGGCGAGATTGCACACGAACGCGTAATCGGTGAGTGCTGGGGCGATGTCGTCGATCGATGCCGCGCTCGTCGTACGTCGTCTCGGTGCTTGCCTGCTGATATCGGTGTTGTCCAAGGACACTTTGGTGATGCGGGTGCCAGCGTCGAGCAGCTTGGACAGCGTGACGCGCGGTTCAGGGCGCACCCGTGTGCGGATGGCCTTGGCCAGCAACTTGTGAGTATCGAAGACGAAGACGCGACGGCCCAGGACGCGTATCACGGTGAACCCCAACGACCCTTCCAGAAACAGCCCGTCCAGCAGCGCGTCGGAGTTGGCGATGTTCACGTACCCGATGACCACCGTCGCAGCATCGGGGTACATCGGTGGCTGAACGGCAAGGCCCATCGTGTCGTACTCGGCAACGATATCGGCTGCCAGTTCGGCCGGTGAGACGTTCTGATCTGGCCGCACCCGAAGGATGTAGGCCGCTGGCTGGTAGGCCAACTGTGTCCACAACTGCGGGCTGTGCAATTGCACCGGCGCGCGGAACTGCTTGTCGTAGTACGCGGCGGCAGGCTGGGCCTCCAGCAGACATTGGGTGAATTTCGGTGCCGTCGCGGTGGACGTGCCACCGTACCTGTCGAAGTGCAGATACCGCTCCCACACCCGGGCGACGTCGCATCCTTGGCGCGAGAGCACCCAAGCAGTTTTGGGGCCGGGCGTCGGGCGGCGTAACGCACGACCGATCTGTTGGATCACCGAGCGGTCGTTGTTCATGGCACCGTGGAATGCCACCACACGGAAAGCGGGGTCATCGATCCCTTCGGCGAGCATGTACTGATGCACCCAGTACTGGGCGCCGACGTCGCCGGGGGCCGGCACCTCGGCGAGCAGATGGTGGTGTCCACTGCCAGCGAAGGTGTGGTGGACACCGATCGCGGTGTGCCCGCCTCGGAGCAGGAGGTCCACGCACTCGCGGATGGCCTGTGGCGACGCGCAACGAATGATGACCCGGGCGGCGTGCAGGCGTTTGCGGGCCACGAAATCCACGGTGTCGTCGATGAATTGGGTGGTGCTGCCGTCGGCGACGGTGACAAAACGAGGCTGGCGCAGCCGGCCGTCGGCCAGGGCCTGATGATGGTGGTAGGTGTAACGATGGTCGGCGTCGATGAGAAAGTGCAGCTCGTCATTGCGGTAGGGCGTGGCGGTGAACAACACGGCGGGCAGTC
Source organism: Mycobacterium sp. BMJ-28 (assembly GCF_054404835.1). Taxonomy (NCBI): domain Bacteria; kingdom Bacillati; phylum Actinomycetota; class Actinomycetes; order Mycobacteriales; family Mycobacteriaceae; genus Mycobacterium; species Mycobacterium sp. BMJ-28. The sequence continues at coordinate 3,312,620 of NZ_CM136783.1, forward strand.
TCAGAGAGCGCACCGCCCCTGACCACGTGGGTGAGGGCTCGTAGTGTCCCTCATCGATGAGAACGCCCCGAAATCCGGCGAATGCCTGTGCGCGTCGGGCCGCGTCGTCGCCGAGTTCGGCATCGATCTTGACGAGTTTTTGAATGGTGTCGATGAACACCGTGGCAGTGCTGACCTCGGCCAGCTCGTCGATCCGGCCGGAGGTGGGCAGCCTACGGATCTGGGGAAACCGCCGCGGCCTGGATATACCCAGCTGGGACCACACCGCGTGATCCAGAGCACGACGCAGCTGGGTGGCCAAGGATCGTCGTGGCACGAGCACTAGCCAGTGGCCGTCGGGTCTGGCGCGGTCGATGATTGCCGCCATCACCGCCGTCTTACCGGTGCCGGTAGGCATGCTCACCAGTGCGGCTACATCACAGGGATGGCCGTTGGCGTCCAGATAGGCCGCCATCTGGCTCACCGCGTGTCGTTGATGCGGCCACAGACCTCGGTTGAGGGATTCGGTGGCCATCACCGCACCCTCGGTAGTTCACGGTGCACCCCAACGATGATTCCGATGGACTGCGACGTGGTCGGCGACGGTGAGCGGCTAGCTCTGCACACGGAGCCTGCCGGCGTCCACGGCCAGGGAATGCGGGTAGCGCAACCGCGCGATGGCGGCCAGGCCGTCGTTGTGCACCGGCAGCGTCGGATCCGGGCTTTCCAGGGTGAGGATCACATAGGCCCGTTGGCTCAGCGGCTCAATGGAGCTGTCTCGTGCCGTGAGCCGCAGTTTGAGCGCCCAGTCGCCGGTGGCATCGATATTGGACCAGCTGCGGTGGTAGGTCTTGATCGGGCTCCACTTCCCACGGTCGATCAAGTTTCGCTCCCAGGTGTGGCTGCCAACCATCTTCCCCTCGAATTTCTCTTCGCCCTCTTTGACGACGTAGTGCCCGAAAGACGGTTCCACACAGGTCCGCACGCACTCCTCGCCGAATGCCGGATCGATCAGCGGCGCATAGGACACCGTCAGTGCCGCAGCGGCTTTCATCTTGCCGTGGGGGCCGATCAAGCATGCGGGCATGGGGAAGGGCCGTTTCTCCCAGTTGACGCCGGTGCGCAGCTGCACTTCATGAATGGTGGTGAAGGACTGCGTCTGATCGAACAAGGCCCGCGAATCCCCGCGCGGCACGCCAGCACCGTAGTAGAGGCGGTGCTCATCGTCGATGGCCATGTTGGCCACCGTCGCGCTGTGCACCACCAAGGCCTTAACCAGCTCGGGCCGCAACGATTGCACCGCACCACTTGCCAACAGGTCGGTCCAGATGTTGGCGGCGATCGAGCTGACGATGGGTGTGGCGAAGCTGGTGCCCACGCTTTCCAGGGTGAAGTCACCCGCGCCCAGCGACTGGATGCCGAAGCCGCCAAGACTGCGGTCGGTGGCCAGGTCCCCGGACCAGTAGGCGACCTCGGGTTTCTGCTGACCGCCGAAGCTGGGTCCGCGCCGGCTGTAGGAGGCTGGTGCACCGCGTGGGGCCATGCCGCCCCGATGCGACACCGATCCCACCGTCAGACTTCTGATGCCCTCGGCGGGAGTGGCGATCCCGTCGGCCAGCCCCGCAGAACCGTCGGGCGGCCATGTCGTGCGCAGGGTGTCGTAGTTTCCTGCCGATTGCACGATCAGCACCCCGTGAGTGTCAGACAACAAATCCAGTTCGTGGCTAAACATGCTGTAGGCCATCGGATTCATGTGAGTCTGCCGGTTGAACGAGCAGTTCCACACCCGCGGTCCGGTGGGGCCGGCCTGGTTGAGCACCTCGGTGATGCGGTCGATCAAGATATGTTCGCTGATCGATCCGACAGAGAGCACTTGGGCATCCATCAGCAGGGCGGGATCGCGGGGGAAATCGTCGCTGCCACTGTTGAATCCGTGACTGTTCGCCACCAGGCCGGCGACGAACGTGCCGTGTGTGGTGTCGCGGTCGGCTCCGACGTCGTACTGCCATCGCCGCTGGATCCAGGGATCCAGTGATCCAGGCTCCACGCCACTGTCGAACACCCCGACCACGGCCTGGATGCCATCCGGGCTGGCTAGAACCGCCGATCCGGCGCCGCCGACCACGCGAATGCTCTGCGGGCCGATCGGGCCAGGTGCACTGTAGGTGGGTGCCAACACCGCGCTGCGGATGCCGGTCAAGGTGTGCAGCGCTTCCGCTCTGGCCTGCTCGGTGACTTCCAGGTAGAGCGCCGTGCGGGTGCGCGACCCGGCCACCGAAATAATGGGAAGGCCGACCTCATATAAGTAGTCGCGTAGTGTTTGTCGGTCATTCCACGGTGACCGAGACGACAACCACGGGAACAGCTCCACCCGCAGTGGCCGGTGGGTCTGGCGGGCGAGGGCCAGAAGCTGTTCCGGGGAGTCCGCTTCCTCGGCGGCAATGGCGTCGCGTACTGGATCGAAGATGCGAAACGACTCGAAGGTAGAAATGGCGAACACGTCACGATTGCTGGTGCGCGTGGCGATCAGCTCCGCGAGCGCACGGGTGTTTTGCGGTGTCGCCCGGCTGATCATCTGGCCACGGGACTCGCCAGCGACTGGGGTCAGATCCGCTTCGGCAAGAAGCCCATAGGGTCGCCGGGTCTTGGCCAGCGCCTCATCGCGCACGGTGATCGCCAACGGGGCACCCTGAGCTACCCCGAACCGGTCGTCCGCGACGATCTGCCTGACGGCCGCCAACTGGGCCACCAACCCCGAGCGCAAGGCCTGATCGACGGGCACCAGCGGTTTCGGCGTACTGCCACCTCCGGGCTTGCGGGAGTACTCCCCCACCTGTGCCGGCAGTACGACGATCGGTTCCAGGTCAGGCATCGGCGTGCGCCTGGGCGATCGCGTTGGTGACCTGGCGCTTGCTTACCGAGAACATCTCGGCCAGGGCACGCACGGTGAACACCTCCGGGGACCACGCCCGCAGCGCCGCGATCTCGGAGGCAACGTCTTGAAATCGTGAGTACGACTCGAACCAACGGATACGCGCAAGTCGGCGCAGCATGACCGGCAAGGCCACCTCCGCGGTGGCGTCCCTGATCGCGGTCCGGCAGATGTCCTTGGCGGCCAGTTCGATTGCCGCACCGGACAGTCCCTGCGAGAGCTGCACCAGCCGGGCCAAATCCGCGTCACCGGGGACATGGGATCCCAGGTGCACGCGCCAGATCTCGGCGCGCTCGCCGTCGCCGGGCAGGTCCACCCGCACGGTGAACTCAAAGCGCCGCCACACGGCCGGATCGAGAAGCTGGGAGTGATTGGTCGCGGCGATCACGATCGTCGAGGGATCGAGCGCGTCGATGTTCTGCAACAAGGCGATCACCACCCGCTGCAGTTCGCCGATCTCGCGGGAGTCGTTGCGCGACTTGGCCAACGCATCGAACTCGTCAAGGAACAACACACATGGCCGGGCCGCGGCGTAGTCGAACACACTGCGAAGGTTGCGGCTGGTCTGACCCAGCAACGAGGACATCAAGGCGTCGCTGCGGCTAGTCACCAAGGGCAGCTTGAGTTCCCTGGCGATCAACGCGGCAATGCTGGTCTTTCCCGTCCCCGGCGGGCCGAAGATGAGCAGCCGGTTGGCCCCGGCCACGCCGTCGGCGGCCCACTGATCGTGCAAGCGAACCAGCTCGAGAAACTCATCGACGCGACTGCGCACATAGGGATGCAGCGCCAAAGCGGTGGAGGGCAAGTCCTCCGGGGCGGTGACGTCGACGATGGCCAGCGCGTTCTCGGCGTCGACGGGGGGCTTGGCGTTGACATAGGAGGCGCTCATCCCCGACGCGGGCACCTTCGACAGCACTGAGCGGACCGCACGGGCTTGACGGCCCTGTCCGTCCTCCTCGAGCTTGGCCGCCAGCAATTGACCGTAGGCACCGGCTTTGCTCGGGTCGTGCATCAGGGCCGCGTCGAGTATCTTCACCACCTCTGATAGGTGCTCCATTGCGCTCCTGTTCCTGCCGGCCCACCTGAACTGTTCCGGATAAAGCACTGTTTGTCCCGAATATAGGGCAAATAGTTCCCGCTTAGTGCACTCGGATCCCGATTTATGCACTACACGTCACGGCGACGCACGCCTCGCTGGATATTTCAAGCAGCGCTTGCGCTCAGCCCGAAGCGATGCTTAGTATGTCAAGCGTGGGGTGGAGCACCCCACCGGGGCACAGACCTCGACCAACATACGAAGGGACCAATCCGGTGACGATCCACGACGACAAGCACACTTCCCAGGGGCAGCACGGCCACGACGGTGGCCACCACGGCCAACATTGGGTCGAGATCAAGGTGTTCGCGCCGCGCGACCCCGAGGAGCGGGTGTTCGTGTTCGAGTGCTCAGCCACGGTGGGCGACGCCGCGAAGTCCGTCGCCGAGGCCTTCGGCTACGCGGCTGGCAACCACACCTTCCAGACCCGCGACGACGAAGTGCTGGACCGGTCGCTCACCTTGGCGGCCGCTCACGTGCACAACCAACAGCTGCTCGAACTCGTCGACGTCGGCGGGGGTGTCTAGTGGTGGGATCGATCGAGGTGGCGCGGGCAGTACTGGCGGCCGAGGAACCCGCGATCAAGGTGTGGGCGGCGCGACACGGTTGGGACATCGACATCGACCACACCCAACTCGTGCTGACTGCCCGCATCCAGCACCCGGTCGCCGGCGTGCCGATCGCCTTCCACGCCGACCTCACCGGGTATCCGGTCACCCCACCGCGATGGACGTGCCGAACTTCTGAGGACGTGGTGTCCGCTGCCGCCTTTCCCTTGCCGGGCAGCCGGCCCGGGGTCAACGGGTCGATCTTTCATCCCAATCAGTTGATCTGCGCACCGTGGAGCCGGTTGGCCTACGGCACCGATGGCGGACCACACAGCGATTGGGAGTTGACCACGTGGAAGACGGTCACCGGCGACCCGACTCAGGCGCACACGCTGCCCGACATGCTGTCGTCGCTGGCCATGCACCTCTCAGCGAGCCCGGGGGTGGCCGCATGAACGTGCACCGGCGCACGCCGTTACCCACGGCTGCCGTAAGGGGGCAGCTCCTGGTCGCCGAACAGGTGGTGGCCCCGACGCTGGCGGCGCTGCAGGCCAGTTCAGGACAAGCAGGGCGCCACGAAGGGCTGGTGTTGTGGTTGGGCCGGCAGTGCGCCAACACCTCCATGGTGATGGCGATGATCACTCCCGCCGCGCGAACGGGGCCGGACTACGTGTTCCTCGATGAGGCCGCGGTGGCCGGTGCCGCCCGTGCCGCCCGCGGCATGGGCCTCGGGGTGATCGCCCAAGTGCACAGTCACCCCGGGTCTGACACTCGCCATTCCGATGGTGATGACCAGCTGGTCCTGATGCCGTTCGAGAACATGTTCTCGCTGGTGGTGGCCCGCTACGGGGATGGCCCACTGCTCCCGGCCGGCGGCGCGGGCCTGCACCAATACCAAGACGGCATCTGGAGATGCGTCGTTGACGACGACGCGATGCGGGTGGTGGGCGCCACGGCGGTCTGCGCGCTGCCCGGGACGCAGGGTCGGCGGTGAACGCCGAGCAGGCCGCACGGTTCTACGCTGCCCGTGACGGCCGTACTCGGCAGTACGGTGCCCAAGAACACGCCCTTGACACCCACGTGCTGCTCACCGCCCTGCAGATCAGCTCGACCCGCTGCGGGCAGCTGGCCTTGCTCGCCGCGGTCAACATGGTGGCGCGCACCCACCGGACCATCAGCGTCGACCTGACGCCCGCGCCATTGAAGAGCGCCGCGCTGATCGCCGCCGACACGATCGAACAGGCGGTCATCGGCACTGTCCTGGCGATCAACCCTGCCGCGGTACTCATCGTCAACGGGGTTCGCCGCGACACGAACGATCTGACGCCGGTCCACCCCGAACCTGTCGTCGGCCTCGGCTTGGGCCCGGTCGTTTCCCGACGGTGTCACATGTGGGTGGGCTGGTCTGGTGGCCGAGCGCACCTGAGCACCCAACCCACCGTCTGCGGCTCATCCGACACCGACATCCTCGGCGCGGCAACCGCGGCCTGTGTAGGGGTCGCCGCACTGTTTCACCTCACCCACGGCCGGCGCATGACGCCCATGGTGCTCAACCTCGTCGATCGGGCGTCCGCGGCGGTGGCCGAACCAGGATCCATCGATCCCGACCACCCCGTCCTGGGTGTCACGACGAACACCGTTGGTGGTGTCATCGACGTCGGCGACGTGCACCTCATCGGTGCCGGTGCGGTATCACACGGGCTGGCATATTGGGTGCGCGAGCTCGGCTCCAACGGCACCTGGACCGTGATCGACGGTGATCACGCTGACTTGACCAACACCAATCGGTGCGTGTGCATGACGGCGGCACAGGCGGGTTGGCCCGCAGGTCTACCCACCGCCGCACCCGTGGCCAAGGCTGACGCCCTGGCAGCCTCCCTCACCGGCGGCTCAGAGCCGCTCTGGTTCGATCAGTGGGCCGCCACCAATCCCCCACGTGCCGATCTCACCCTCGTTCTGGCCAATGAACGTGGTGTGCGAGCTCACGCCGCAGCACTCGGGGAACCGATCTTGTTGCATGCCACCACATCTGCCAGCTGGACTGCGGAATTGCATCGCCACCTCGCACGTGCGGACGACTGCCCGGCATGCAGGATCCCTGACCTCGACACCCCCGCGTTCGCCTGCTCCTCGGGCCCCACCGGTACGGCATCAACCTCCGCAGATGCGGCTCTGCCCTTTCTGTCCGCGGCCGCAGGACTCATGCTTGCCATTGCGCTGCAACAGATCTCGCCAGACCACCCCCTGACCACCGGGCGGCACAACCATTGGAGGCTGTGCTTCGAGGAAACCTTGCAGCTGCGCGGCTCGATTCACGCCAACCGGTGCCCGCACACCCTGCCCGCCGCCGCGCGCGCTCAATTGCACTCCGGTCAGCCCCGCCGCCACGATCACCACGATCACCTCGAAATCACCGGCGGTTAACTCCTCGGCCCGGTTAGCGGGTCGCCAAATCAGCCGTGCGAGTGCACGACTCGAACTTGCGGACTGCGGATGTGCAGGCGCGATACCGGCCGAATCAACACCCACCGCAGTCGCAACGTGGCGCATTGCGCCACGAAATTCGTGCGGCCCCGCTGGGTGTCGAGCGCGAACTCGATCTCGGTCTGATCCAGTCCGCTCGAGAGATCCATGGCCGTTGCGACGAAGTGAAACGCCGCGGGGGTCACGTGGCTGGGAAACAGGTCGGTCACTTCACCGAACCGGTCACGGAAGGATTGTGACTCGACGCAGTGGGCCGCGAAGAGCGGCAACCCGGTCCGGCCGCCGCGCTGGGTGTTGAATTTGCCGAGCGCCAACAACGCCATCGCGCGATTGGACTGGGCGACGTACTGCCGTATCGCGGCGTGCCCGGATGCAGCGAATCTGGTACTGAGGTCGAGCGGTACGGCTAGCGACGGTGGACGCGAATCGGCCATGTTCGTGAACCGGTCGATGCCGAAAAGCAGCTGCGCGGAGAACGCGTTCGCCTCTTGCTCGAGTTCTTCACGTGCCGCTGGATGAAGCGTCGAATCGTCATCGACGTAGGCGCCTTCATGCCACGGCAACGCACGATGGCCGAGTTCATGGCCATGAGTGAACCGCCGACGATGTTCAGGCAGCTCCGGATCCAGAAAGATGGTGTTCTGCCCGAAGCCCAGGACTCCAAGTACACGTGCACTGTTGGATCGGATTCTGTTCAGCAGTGAGGCGAACCTCTGCGGGACGACATCGCCGGCTTCATAGAGATTCTCGGCAGGACTCAATCCGATGGCAGCTTCCACGTCCGCCAACGGAACAGGCAGCGTGTCGAGCGCCCCCGCTACACTCAATGCCCCCCGGGCGTACTTGCGCACGTCTGCCATCGAGGCCACCACGATCGCGCTCATGTGCGGTGCTTCTTCCGGGACTGCAGAAACGCAAGGTACTCGCGCAGCAACTGCTGATCCTGCTCATCGAGTTCTTCCAACGCGCGCAACGGAACACCGGCCACCATCTGACGTGCGACGGTTGCTTCCGAAGAGGCAGGTAACCGGTTACCGGCTCTGGCCATCAGATCCTCGTACTTGATGCCATAGACGTTCGCGAGATGAAAAAGCACGTGCGCCGACGGGCGCTCGACCACACCAGACTCGATCTGACTGAGATAGCCATTGCTGACCGCTCGATCAGTGGCAGCCTCCACCGCTCGTAATGTCATGCCCAACGCCCGACGGATCTCGCGCAAATAAGCACCCAGGCCCACGGTCGCTACACCATCAACGCCGGGCTCGTCCAAGGATTCATTGCGCACCACTACACCATCTTGTCTAGCAATGCTCGATCTGGCAAGCATTGCGTGAAACTGTTGCCCATTCACCACAAAGCCACAGTCAAGCGTTCATCGGCGGTGTAGCTGATGCCGATCATTGAATCAAAGGACGGGCCATCCTTCGATCAACGTCCAGCCGAACGGGAAGTCCTCCTGCATGCATCCGGGCGAAGTGAATCCTCCTCACTCCGAGCCGTCGGCCATCTTCGGGGGCTCGGAGAAGGACTTGCCGTATCGGCCCGATACCAGCAGACCAGCTTTGTCCCGGGCGACCGCTTCCATGAGCCCGCGCGCATTTTCCAGCGATCGCAGCAGGTAGACCGTTTCCAGCCACGAGTCATAGTCGTCGGCCGACATCAGCACGGCATCACCGGCTTTGGACGTGATGCGTACCGGTTCGTGGTCGGTGTTGACCTGCTTGATGAGCGCCAACATTTGCTGCCGCGCTTGGCTTGCGCTGATTGTCATCGCGGACACCTCACTAGTAAGGAATCTCTGTACTCGTAGTACGCAGGGACGAGGCACATCACGCGGGGCCGCCGATCGACAACGGGTCCTCACCGATGCTGCGCGGACCAGCAACACCAAACTGGCGGGCAACCGCATCGAAAGCGTCGCGCGAGTCGTCGACGGCGGCGTGGCGCAGGCAGCCCGGCTCCAAATCCAAGGCGTCCTGCACCCGCTCACCAGCATCCTCCACGCCCTCGCCACTTGACCCACTTGTCGCCGAGTTCGGCCTGAATGAGGGCCTCCAACAAGGTCCCACGTGGATTACCGTCCAGGCTGAAAATGGCTCCGTACTCTCGGCGCAAGGTCCGCACCGCCGGAATCAGCAGGAACTTCACCGCCGCAGGATGCCGCCACAAATCCGGGCAGATGGTGATACCCACACACTGTAGAACCAGGCGAGCTTCGTTCGGCGGCAGCGACGTCGCCGCCAATGCTGCCGCGATCTGGTCGGATGCCAGACTCACCGCGGCAGGTACCGCCATCTCCACAATGACGTTCGGCATGCCCTGGCGCGGATAGAGCACACGGCCAAACATCCCAACATCCGGACGAGGGTCGGCAGTCGCCAGCACCCGACGAGGCGGTGCGACGGCGATCGCCGCGATCTGCGCCGCCGTCGGCGCGGCCGTGTTCCTCATACACACCGACGCGGCCGCCAGCATCGATGACCAGAAGTAGCCGCGGGTCCTATGATCGGTGACAGCGGCGGCCGCGGTCAGCGCAGTTTCAAGGGCGCCCGCGACCGTCCACCAGTCGTCACGCGCCCGTAGGTGATCACCCAACGTCAGCCAGGGACCAGTCCGGGCGGCCCGATGCACGCCTGCGAGCACGTCGCGTAACGTGACATCAACGATCCGCTGCTCACGCTGGGTGTTCTCCTGCGCGGACGCCGGTGCCGTGGTCCACGGCTGCCAGTTCCCGCGTCGCACGTTCTGCCCGGACGATGGGTCACCGAAGTCGCAAAACGCCGATCCGAACATCTTCTCGAGTTCACGCGCTGCGTCGGCGCTGGTGAGTCGTGGTTCCAGCATTGCATCGAGCACATCGCACTGATGGATCAAGCTGAGACATGGACACACGCAGCCGGGTTGAGAAGCTTTCTCGCAGTTGGGATCATGGGACTGCGGCGACGGAGTGGGATGGCTCATGCGGGTACCTCCTGGGACGGCATGCCCCCAAGCGGTCGTGCGGTGTGACCGCCCCTCCCAGCGCAACCGAGCCTCATTCGCCTCATGATGTGTTCCTCCCGCCCCACGATCAAACGCCATCGGATTGCCGCATCCCTGCGTTCTGTCATGATGCCCTCGTACCCCGACAACGTCTGTGACGTCTCGGCGGAGACCACCGCACGCCTCCCTTCGGCGTTCGAGCGCGCTCGAACACAGCCCCGGATCCCTCCCTGGAGGATGCTGCGGCAACCCCGGTCCTCGCCGGATCCAGCCGGTTCCTTCAGCGAACTGACGATTCCGGAAGTGTGGCGTCGGCGGTAATGGGAATGCTGGTGACACCGAGAGCTGGTACATAAGGGCCATGACATCAAAATGAGCTGAGCGCTCGATGACTTTCTCACCGTCGAAGATGTCGACGCCGACCGCGTGCCAGGTTGCCGTCCGGACCGTCGGCTCGACCACAAGGTACCTGCCCGAGTGGACACCGCTGATGCGCGGCAGCGTCACGCCGGTGTTGTTCTCACCGATCTGCTGCTCGAGGCGGGTCTACGACCAGAGAAGCTGACAATCAGCGACTTGCCCAACCGTCGACGTGAGGTCGGCTAAGTGCGGGCTTGAGGATTTCCGAACCTCATCCCATCATCGACCTATCATGCACCGCCTCCCGCGGCACGGCACACACTATCGAATCGCCACCCCGAAATTGCGCTACAGGTTCACGTGACTATGTAGGCTGCAGTCCGGCTTTGCAGTCAAAGGGTCTGCGATCGCTTCGGGGAGATAATCAGATGCATATCAAGTGTTTTCGCGTTCAGAACTTTCGGCGGTTGAAAAACGCACTAGTGTACCTGGAGGACGAGCGCACGATCTTCGTTGGCGCCAACAACAGCGGCAAGACATCGGCCACACATCTGTTTCAGATGTTTCTCGATGCTGAGCAGCGGACGCCATTTCAGATTTACGACTTCACCGCAGACTGCTGGGCATTGTTTGACTCTTTCAACCCTGAGACCGGAAATCCCGACGCAGAGCTCCCCAAGATTATTTTTGACCTATGGTTCCATGTTGACGATGACAACCTGCACAGGGTTGTTGACCTCCTACCCAACCTCGACTGGAACGGCGAACCCGTCGGCCTCCGGATGGTCTACTGCGTCCGCGATGGCTCACAACTCGTCGCCAACTACGCCGAAGCGCGCGCAAAGGCCGAGCGTGAAGCTGGAGACAGGCAAGGATCCTTCCGCCCATGGCCGCAGTCTCTGTCGGAATATCTGAGCAAGCGCTTGCAGCAAGAGTACGAGATCAAATACTTTCTGCTGGAGGCCAACCAATGCAACGAAGATCTGCAACCGAGGGAGGACTACACCCCGTTTCCACTCGGAAACCAAAGCAGCGGTGGCTCAAAGCTGATCGACTCCATCATCAGAGTGGATTTCCTTAGTGCGCAACGACACCTCACGGACGCAGACTCGCGTGGCAGAAGCGAAGACCTGTCCAAACGGCTCAGCCGGTTCTATGACCGAAATCTGCAGAAACTCGACATCGACCCCGAGGCGCTCGAAGTCATCACAGACTCCGAGGCGCGGCTCAACGACCATTTCGCCACCGTCTTCGGACCTACCCTCGACCGGCTTGGTCAGATTGGCTACCCCGGAGTAGCCAATCCGCGCCTCGTAGTAAAGGCCTCCTTCAACCCTTACGGAATACTCAGCACCAGCGCGAAGATTCATTATTCGATTCCGGTGACAGCCAACGGCGAAGGGCCGAGCGAGCACATGCTGCCCGATCAGTACAACGGCCTCGGATTCAAAAACCTCATATACATGGTTGTCGAAGTGCTCGATTTCCACCAGAGGTGGACCGATATCGAGCGAAATCGCCCGCCGATCCATCTCGTCGTCATCGAAGAGCCGGAGGTTCACCTCCACGCACAACTTCAGCAGGTGTTTATCCGGAAAATCTTGCAAGTACTGCCAGAACCCGAACCTGAATTCCAAACTCAGCTGCTAGTCACAACGCATTCTCCGCACATCATCTATGAAAGCGACTTCACCCCGATACGGTACTTCTGCCGATCGACATCATCAGCCGGCTTACCTCTCACCGAGGTCAAGAACCTCTCCAAGTTCTACGAATGCGAAGAGAAGACAACACGTGAATTCCTCCAGCAATACATCAAGCTGACGCATTGCGACCTATTCTTCGCCGACGCCGCTGTGTTGGTCGAGGGCAACGTCGAGCGGCTGCTTCTTCCGCTGATCATCGAACGATTCGTGCCGGAATTGAAATCATGCCACCTGACCATTCTCGAAGTTGGCGGAGCTTTCGCGCACAAATTTGACAAGCTGCTCGCATTCCTAGGGCTTGTCGCACTGGTGATTACCGACCTGGACAGCGTCAAGGCGACGTCACCTGGCCAAGCCGACACGGACGAAGACGACATCGACGAAGCGGACACAGACGAAGGTGCAAAGGCTAAAGCGTCATGCCCGGTGCACACCGACGGTGCGATGACATCGAATCAGACTCTGAGGCAATGGCTTCCGAAGGCGAGCAGCATCGCCGACCTTCTCGACAAGGATCCGCAGTCAAAGACCTCCTCAAACGCCGCGGGGCAGATTCGCGTCGCCTACCAGACCAAAGAGACCGTCAGCTGGCAGGGTTCGTCAGAAGAGCGCGCCGGCCGGACATTGGAAGAGGCATTCGCGCTGCAGAACCTGGAATGGACGCAGTCGGCGGAGGGTAAACATCTCGGACTGCGGATCGACAAAGCAACCGGTAAGTCGGTCAGCGAGCTACACGACGCGCTCTACACGCGAGTGAAGAATTTTGACAAGACTCAGTTCGCGCTGGGTGTGATCAGTGCGGTGGAACAGCAATGGGAGTGTCCTGCGTACATCGTCGAGGGGCTCACCTGGCTAGTCGACAAGCTCAAACCTCTTGAGCTCCAGGCCATCAACGGTGCTACACAAGCCGAGGCCACGGTATGACAGCGAGAATTCTTGCCCCAGACACCGACGCCGACCTCAAACTGCGATCGATCCTCGATCAGGACCGACTAATCGGATTCCGGGTCGTCGCGGGTGCCGGCTCAGGAAAGACAACCTCGCTGGTCAAGGCACTGGCGCACGTCACCAAGACCCGTGGCCCCACCCTCTCGGCAAAGAGTCAACAGATCGCCTGCATCACCTACACCGAGGTCGCTGCACGAGAAATCCACGAAGAAATCGGGAACGATCCCCTGGCCTCCGTGTCAACCATTCACAGTTTCCTGTGGTCACTGGCTAGACCGTTCCAGAAGGACATCGCAGCCTGGGTGGTCGCACACATCAAGGATCAAATCGCCGACCTTGAGCACCAGCAAGAGAACTTCACGTCTCGTACACGCGAGACGACCAAGGCGAACATCGCTGCGGACATGGAGAAGCGGCAACGCCAACTCGTCGCAGTCCCGACAGTGCGTCGCTGGAACTACGGCATCGGAGGCGATTACTCGCGGGGCCAACTCGGCCACACAGACATTCTGAAGATGGTTCCCGCGATGATCCTCGAACACGACCTCCTCGCACATCTTGTCGCCCAGCACTTTCCGTTTGTCTTCGTCGACGAGAGCCAGGACACCAACTCCGAGGTCGTGGACTGCCTCAAACAAATCTGCGCCTTAGCCGACGGAAAGATGTGTCTGGGATTTTTTGGCGACCCCATGCAGCAGATCTATCCACAGGGTGTGGGGCCTGTGTCATTGGAACCCGGATGGCACAACATCGACAAGCCCGAGAATTTTCGCTCATCACGGCGAGTGCTGGCCTGCGTCAACGCCGTTCGCGCTCAAGGTGACGCCGTCCAGCAAGTCACCGGCCTCGGAAGCTCCCAATCTGAAGGACACGCCTTCTGCGTCGTGCTGCCGGCCGACGACAACCGTACCGAGGCACTCGAGCGTGTGCGCGAATGGTTAGACCAACGCAGCGCCGCGGGTAACTGGACGCGTAGCGCCTCCGACGGCGGCTCGAAAATTCTCATGATCGTTCACCGGATGGCCGCCCGCCGCCTCAGGTTCGACGCCCTGTTCGCGGCGTTTAGCGACAACGGGTCCGCCAGCCTCGGAGAGGCATTCGCAGAAGGTAACGCATGGCCACTCACGCCATTTCGCGACGCAATCATTCCACTGTGCCAGAACACCGGGACAACGACGGCGGCTTTCGTCTTGGCGATACTGAAAGACCAAAGCCCGCTGTTGGCGGCCGGCCGAGAACAACGGCAAGTCCGATCCGCATTGGCCGCGTGTCGATCTGCGGTCGAAGAGCTCCGAGATGCCACGCGACCCGGCGGGGACGCAACCCTGGGTCAGCTGCTCAGGCTCGTCGGGGATCACCAACTGCTTGAACTCGACCCTCGACTGGCCGCGTACTTGTATCCGGACGGAACTCACAACGACGTGGTACTCGGCGAGAGCACCAGGAAGGTCTTGGATGCGATGTCCCAGTGTCGATTTGACGAACTCGCTGGCTACTACACCTACGTAAACCAGGAATCGCCCTACTCAACGCAACACGGAACCAAAGGCTCGGAGTTCGACAGGGTTCTGGTCGTGCTCGACGACGAGGAAGGCAAGTTCCACCAGTACTCATACGACAAGCTCCTCGGCATAAAGCCACTATCGCAAACCGATGTTGACAATCAGGCCGAAGGAAGAGATTCCGCGATAGAACGGACTCGCCGACTGTTCTATGTATGCGTCTCCAGAGCGAGACAGTCCTTGGCGGTGGTCCTCTTCGCGAAGGATGTGACCAAGGCGGTCAATGCGGTGAATCAGTCTCTGATCGGAGGGCATTTCGATCTGCTAACCGCGGAAGATCTGGGGTGACCGCAGTCTCTCCCCAACTGCGTCCACCAGGCAAAGACATTGGCCGAAACCGCACCCACCCCCAGTTCAGGGCACTCTGAGGCCAGCCGCTGGGTGCTCGTGTCGGCGAGATGAGCTTTCACGGAGGACTGTCGACACAAGTCGTAGTCACACGGGGCGATCCGCCGTACTGCGGACCCGTCAGGACTTGTTCGCAGAGCTGTAATCGCCACAATGTCGGCAGTCACGGAGTATTCGTTTCACCGAGCTAGAGACGCACCATTTCCACGGTGACTGCACCGAACCGACGACTCTCCGTTCAGTTGGCGGCCCGGCGCTCTCATGTTTTTCTGGACTCTGTCCGTCACTCTCAGTTTGTTGCGGGTAGATAGCCACGCCTCAGTCCACGACCTGCTGAGAGCACCCAGGTCAGCGAGCTCTCCTACTGTCAACCAGTCCTGAATCGGACAGGCGCGGCGGCGGAATCCACGACGGGCCGACAGTGCCGCCGGTCCGGCCGGTCCGCAACGCCGGACACACGACCGTGATTTGTCAGCGGTCGTGTCCCGCCCGCATCCACGGTCGGCAGGTTCCTTCGCCGGCCCAGTGCCCCTTCAGGGCGGCCCACTCTCGAAACGTCACAGTGACGAATCATCCCGTGTCTGCCCCGCGCCCCATTCCTTGAAGCGACTTCGTTGATGGTGGATGACTCGCGGGACGACTACCAACTGCAACGCCACTAGCCCAGCCGATTGATTCGTCACCGTGATGTTCGGCCACTCGCAAGAACATCCCAGTGGCAAATTGTTATGTCCCGCCGGGTCATTGATCATTCTGTGTGCGACGTCGGATTCGACCTTACGAGTGGCGTCGCAGCATTTCTCTCACGTGCCCAGTGAACCGCGTGACGAACGCCGAATCGTTTGCGCCACGGCAGGTTGCGAGCTACGAATGCGGCTGCTTGTCCTCGTTGTTCCAGGACTATACAAGTTCGTTGACTTTTGGTCAATGAGTTGACGTGAGGCGTGAAAGCTGGACGGCGCTCAAGTGCCCACTGCCGAGCCGCAGGTTTTCGCGACTACTGCACCACACCCATTTCGTTGACTCAAAGTCAACGAGCCGCTACATTTGGCGAAAGTTGCTGTCAGTGCGATCGCACAGACCATCTCCGGCCTCCCCGCCACACAGTCACCCGTACGACATGGACCACCGTCCACCGACACCACCAATCGATGGGATACACGCAGTGAGCACCCTCAATCTTCGCAACATCGAGACCGTCGAGGACGTCAAGGCCGCGATCCGGGATATCGCCCCGCTGATCAAGGCCAATGCCACCGAATCTGAAGTGCAACGGCGTGTTTCAGAGGAGACGATCGATGCGCTCAAGGCAGCGGGCGCTTTTAGGATCGCCACCCCCCGCAGCCACGGCGGCCTCGAGACCAGCCTGCGCGACATGATCGACGTGTCAGCGCTCATCGCTGAGTCGGACGGAGGCGCAGCCTGGGTGGCGACCTTGTCGAACATCAATGCCTGGGTGGGCGGGATGAATGGCGGCAAAGCCGCCGACGAAATGTGGGCCAGCAGCCCCGACACCATCATCGCCGCTGTCGTAGCCCCGTCGGGGACCGCCCGCGCCGTCCCCGGCGGCTACCAGGTCAGCGGGACGTGGGCGTATTCCTCGGCCAGTCTGCAGGCCGACTGGGCCGGCGGCGGCGTGTACCTTCTCGACGACGATGGGGAGGTCATCGATCAAGGCATGGTGTCCCTCCCTCGAGGCGACTACCGCATCGAGGACACTTGGTACGTCGCCGGAATGCGGTCATCCGGCAGCAACACCGTCATCGCCGAGGACGTGTTCGTGCCCGAACACCGATATGGCTCGCTGCTACCAGTCATGATGGGGACCTACCTCGACGATCATCCCAACTCGGCGTTCTATCGGTCAGCCATCGGGCCGATGCTGGTGATGGTGTTGGTAGGCCCGCAGCTCGGATTGGCCCGTGCCGCATTGGACCTCGTCATCAGAAAGGCTCCGAACAAGTCGTTGGCCTACTCGACGTTCGAGCGGCAGGCTGATTCGGTTGCGTTCCAATTGCTGATCGCCGAAGCGGCGATGAAGATCGAAACCGCGCATCTGCATGCCTACCGTGCCGCCGAGGATGTCCAGCGCTACGCGACAGAAGGCGTCTTCCCGGAGATCGCCATCCGCGCCCGAATCCGCGCCGACGCGGCGGTAGCACTGCGAAACGTGAACGAGGCCCTCAACACTCTGCTCGATGCCAACGGGTCCGGTAGTTTCGCCGAAGTCAATGTCATGCAGAGGATCTGGCGCGACTCCAACGTCGCCGCTCGCCATGCCGTCATTCTCCCGCAGGTGTCGATGGAGACGTACGGAAAGGCCTTATTGGGCATCGACGACCACATCACCCAGATTCTCTGAGCAGTAGACCAGCGTCAACGAAACCTCCTTACCGACCCTACTTTTGGAGTTCTGACAACCATGGCCAGCATCGAGACCTCGAAGACCATCGACGCGTCGCAAGCGCATGTCTGGGACGTCGTAGCCGACCCCCGCAAATTCGAGAAGTGGAACACATTGCACACCCGATGGGAGGGAGATGCACCGATCGAGTTGGCGATGGGCTCTGTAGTCACCGAAGTGGTGTCGATCATGAAAATTCCCAACACCGTTACCTTCACGGCCGTGGCCTTCGAGCCTCCGCATCACGTCACCTTGGAGGGTAAGGGCACCGGTGGAATGAAAGTGTCGTTGACGTTCTCGGTGAAGCGTGAGGATGACAACAAGGCCGTCGCCAGCATCAAGGTCGAGGTCGCCGGTGCACTGCTGTTCGGCCCCATGGGCAAGCGCATCGAAAAGAGCCTCGTCGCCGAACTCGATGCGTCTTTGGGCAACATCGCGCAGATGGTGTAAGTCTCCCCTGCCAAGCTTGCGCGTCATCTTCGAGATATGAGACCACGCCGCTCAGAGCGTCTTCGGCCGAAGTGTCGACAGGTCGCCAGCAAGCTCCACCAACCCGAAGGAGAACACATGGTCGTCCACCTCGTTCGGTACCGGAACGACCAACGCGTCGCATGGGGCGTTCTCGCCGGCGGCGCCATATCGCCCCTCGACGGGGACTACGAACGGACGGCAGACCTGATCGAGCATGGCGAATCGGACTGGAACTCCGCCGCAGCAAAGCCCGGTCACCTCCCCTACACGGAGGTGCAACCGCTCTCCCCAGTCACGACGCCGTGCCGCGTGATGTGTCAGGGAGCCAACTTCCGTCAGCACGCCATCGAATCCGGTATGAATCCCGACGAGCGGGCGTTCAATTTGTTCTTCGACAAGACGGATGCCTCCGTCACCGGGCCGCATCAGGCGGTCACCCGCCCGGCCCACGTCGCACTGCTCGACTATGAGATCGAACTTGCTCTGGTGATGCGCCGACAGGTCAGCACACCCACCACGATCACGGTCGAAGACCTGCCCGAGTACATCTTCGGCGTCACCATCGCCAACGACCTGTCTGCACGCGACGTGCAGCTACCACAAGGGCAGTTCCTCAAAGGAAAGAGTTACCGCGGTTTCTGCCCCACCGGACCGGTGCTTGCCGTGCTCAACCCCAACGAGTTTCCGTTGCTCGACGACCTCGATCTGCGACTGGACGTCAACGGCTCACCGCGCCAGTACGATAACACCGCCAATATGATCTACCGGCCCGCCGAAACCCTCACGGAGCTGACCCAGTTCTGCAACTTGAGCCCCGGTGACCTACTGCTCACAGGTACCCCGCACGGGTGTGTTGCCACCTCGCCGCCGGCCCTGGTCCGCCGGCTGGGCACCGCACTGCTGCCCGAAGACAAGCTCTGGGCATCCTTCATCAGGATGAACAAACGCAAGCCGTATCTAAAGCCTGGTGATGTAATCAACGCATCGATCCGCAACTCAAGTGGCTCAATCGATCTCGGTACTCAACGGACCACCATCATCGCACCGTCCGCCTAGAGAGGAACTGCTCGATGAGCGCCACCCCCAGCCCGCTGCAACCGTCGACCCCCGAGGCAACCGACGAGAAGATGTCAACTCCCGACCTGGACCCGTTGTCCGACCGGGTGGTGCCCGCGTTCATCGCTCACTGGGTGGTCAAGTCCGCCCGCAGCAGGGAGATGATCGATTGGTACGGGCAAGTCTTCGGTGCCCGTGTCGTCCACGAAGACAACCGAATTGCTTTTCTCACGTGGGATCACGAGAGTCACCGACTCGCGCTGGTGAAGCTACCTTCGCTCCTGCGCCATGTCTTCGCATTGGCCCGACTACGGCGCAAGACCTACGGAATCGACCATCTAGCGTTCACCTTTCCCTCGCTGAGCCATCTTCTGCTGACTTACGAACGATTGAAGGGCGTTGACATCACGCCCGTCTGGTCGATCAACCATGGTCCGACCACCAGCCTGTACTATGAAGATCCCGAAGGTATTCGGCTGGAATTCCAGGTAGAGAACTTTCCCACCGCTCGGGAAACGGCTGACTACTTCAACACCCAAGAGTTCGCCGACAACCCTATCGGCGTCAACACAGACCCGGACTACCTGTTGGAGCGATTACGTGCGGGCGCCGAGGAAGCCGAACTCCTCCGACGAGGCGCCGGCACCCGCCCAGGGACCAAGCAGCGGTCCAATAAGCGAACCATCACATGGAAAACCCTGTGAACGCGATCACCGGCGAGCTCGATCACACCCGATGCGGTGTTATGTTGGAAAGTATACTGGCACAGTGTAATTCACGTATATCGGTCCGCCGTTCGGCCGGCACGCCGAAGTGGCCATCCGCCTTGCGCGGCTAATCCTCAGTAGCGAGCTGGACCGACATCCCGCCCTGCACCTCCATCGGAACCGGTCAGGCCCGCCGAACCCGCTTAGCCGAAACCCGCTTCTTCACCGCACTCGGCCGAGGCCTGCTCTCTTCGAGGGAGTCGATAGCCGCACCGACATTGAGGTTCGCATCCAATGTTTGCGCACCTTTGAGCGCCGACACGGCGATAGTGATGAAGCACTCGACCATGGTGTCTACATCGAAGTGGTCCTCGTGGTTGAGCCAGTAGACCGCGGCCTCGTCGATCGCGGCCACCGCGGCACGTCCCATCATCGTCCACGCCGGGGTCGAGGGATCAATTCCGAGTACGCCGGCAGCACCGTCGAGAGCCCGCGATCGTGCGGACTGAAACACCTCGTAGACCTCAGGATCGCCACTGCCACCTCCGAGGACGCGACGCAGCGCCAGCCCACGGTGAGTAGCGAGATACCGCAGGTGTGCCGAAAAAGCGTGCCGCAACTGTTCAGCCGGCGCCAGCGTGGGATCAACGATGAATGCAGCATCCAACTGGATGGCAACCTCGCGCATGGCGGCCAGATAGATGCCGCGCTTGTTTCCGAAATAGTGGAACAACAGGCCGTGCGCTACCCCTGCACCCTTGGCGATGTCGGTCACCGCGACGTCGTCGTAGTGGCGGTCCGAGAACATCTCGATGGCGGTGTCGATAAGCCTCTGTCGCGTCTCGGCGGCCTGCGCCGCACGAGTCGTGCCACTTCGCTGATTCGGCATCGGAACCTTCCGGCAGGCCCTGCGGCAACTCGCCTGGCGCGCAGGTGATGCTCCACCTTATCGGATCCACGTTCATTGAACGGAAGTCATTGATGCTAGACGCCTAGCTGTGATCGGCGCACACGATAAGGCCTATCGGCGAGATTTCGTCGCTATCGCCAGTTTGCTTGCCAACGGTCAACCCGATCGACTGGACCCAGTTGACGTAACTCGTGATTCGATGCGCGGAGCTTTCGCCGCGTTCGCCACCGATCACGAAGCCGCGTCGATCCGGCGCTGTTGACCCACCTGGAATGTGTTGTGCAAGGCCACACGGCAATGGACCTGGGGCGCAAGTGAACCCTGGTCTGAAACCCCCAACTCGTCAATGCGACAACCAGTGTCAATATCCGCCGTGAATTCGCTCGACGTTTACTGCCCGGTGCTGCGGCGTAGCAATGACCTAGTCCTGGCCGCTGAGGATTGACATCATGTCGATCAGGTCGGGCCAGCGAGAACGCGGTAAGACGGAGAAGAGTTCGTCGGCGGCGGCCCGATAGGCCCGCAGCCACGACTGCGATTGCTGAATCCCCTTCGGGGTGGCGATCACTCGGGTCACCCGCCGATCGCTGGGGTCTTCTGAGCGTGTGACAAGACCTTCGCGGACCAGCGCCTCGAGCAGCGTCGAGGCCGTGCCCTGGGCAATGCCGACCGCTGACGCGACATCGGTGACGCGGACCGGACCCAGACGTGCGACCTCGACCAACACTCGCGACCGCGGGGTCGATACCCCGCCTTCACCAAGGTGTTCGTCGAACTTGCGAGTCAGCACCTTGCCGGCCCTGCTGAACGCATCGGCGAGTTCCTCTGCCGAGGGTCCTGCGCCGCCACCAGGTCCATCTGCTGCCACGTTGACTCCTTACACGCTCGATCTTGACATGCATTATGCATCCATGTCGATGCATTGACATCAATACATCGATCTAGATACATTGGGGGCGATGTATCCAAACTGACGAGGAGTATTTCATGCGAGTCTTCCTGACCGGCGGCAGTGGCTTCGTTGGACAACACCTAATCCAGAGCCTGCGCGCACAAGGGCACACCGTGCTCGCCTTGACCCGCTCCGCTGCCAGTGCGCGCACGGCCGCCGACGCGGGCGCCGAGCCCTTGCCCGGTGACTTGGCCGACCTCTCGGGCCGCGAAGACTCTGCGGCTCCCCCGGCATGGTTGAAGAATCTGAACGAGGTCGACGCCGTCGTACACGCCGCGGCGCGCATGGCGTTCTGGGGAACCGACGCCGGTTTCCGCGCCGACAACCAGGAGCCGACGGTCGCGTTGCACGCGGCTGCGGCCGCCGCCGGAGTGTCCCGGTTCGTCCTCATCAGCGCAGCCAGTGTGTCCACGGGTAGCCAGCGCGCCGCCATCGTGGACGAGAAGACCGACAACGGCAAACCCAACATCGCTTACAGCCGGGTCAAGCTAGCCACTGAAAACGCGTTGCGCAAGACCGCAACCCCAGCGATGACCCTGGTCGTCCTGCGCCCGCCGTTCATTTGGGGCGCCGGCATGACCACGATCAACGAAATGGCCGAGCTGGTCCACAAGGGCCAGTGGATGTGGATCGACAAGGGCCGTCACACCACGGACTTCGTCCACGTCGACAACCTCGCCGACGCCGTCGTGCTCGCCCTCGCCAACGGTCGCCACGGTGCGCAGTACTACGTCACCGACGGCACGCCCATCCCTATCCGCGACTTCTTCACTCCCCTGCTGGCAACCCAGGGAACCGACGTGTCGGGCAGCCGCAGTGTCCCGGCGGGTCTCGCCGCACCGGTGGCAGCGATGATGGACGCCACCGCTCGCATGCTCCGTCGGCGCACGCCGCCGCCATTGACCAACTGGCTGGTCAGCATCATGGCCCGGGACCGTTCCTACGACATCACTGCCGCGCGCACCGATCTCGGCTACCGGCCGCGGGTCACCCTGACCGCAGGACTCGACGAGATGACCCACCGAAAGAACGTCTCATCGGACCACAGTTGACAACCGCAAGCGTCTCCTAGCGCCCTCAGATGCGTGGTCGGTCTAGTTGAGACCCAGTTCGGTGAGGCGTTCGTGATTGGCGTTGAACCAGGCCTCTTCCTGACCTGGTGCCGGGAAGATCAGGCCGGCTTCCATGGCATTTTCGGATGGGACCTCGCGCAATCCCAGGATCAGTTCGGCTTCGGGTTGCCCGGTGATGGCCGTCCACATCGTAGAGAGCGCGCGCAGCAATTCTTGGCGGGTCTCGACGTCGCGCCCATGTCGGATGTCGCCGCCGATCACCGAGTGTGAAGACGGTTGCCCGGCGGTGAACAGCCGCCCCTCGGGCGCGTCGAGGAACAGCACGTTGACGAATGCCGCTGGCGCGCCAGTGGTCTCGCAGTGGATGCGGGTGATCTCTTTGGCTATCTCGGCACGCTTGTCGGCGGTCAGGAGCTCCGGTCGGGTGACGCACTGGTAGATGGGCATGGGATGAAACTCTCCTTTTAGCTGGCGGCTACAGCAGTCTGCTGCTCAGTTCTTGGTGTGGGTGAAGGCAGAAACCGAGATCGATCGGCGTCGTTTTGAGCAGTGTGGAACGCAACGGTGCGACGTCGGATCGAGTAGTGCTCGCGCACAGTCGAATTCGATGAATGGGAAGCAGAGGTTGCCTGGGTGAGCGGTGCGGTCCGGTGAACTGGCGTCCTCTTTGACCCCGTGGCGGGGAGTCGAGGGTGAGGCGGCAGACGGAGCCCGGCGTTCTGGCCAGCAAGGCATCCCTCTCTCAGCGGCGCCGGAATGCATGGCTGGGCGCAAGTGGGTAGACCGATTGATCTACTTCAGGCTAGTAGACCGATTGATCTCATGCAAGCGCAACTGAGCTGGAGTTGCCGTGCACCTGCGAGGGCTAGCGAGTGGTTTCCGCTCCCAGGCCCGAGGCGAGGAGTTGGCCAGTCACCCGCACGAGGTCGTCGTCGGAGGCGCTCGACACTGCGCGCAATTGGAGGAAGTGCCGGGCGACCGTGAGGCCGAGGATGCTGCTGACGACGATGGCGGCGCGAAGCTCGGCGTCCGGGCCGCCGATGCCTGCGGCCAGGTTGCCGATTCGCTCGTCGAGGTGGAGCCGGACCGCTTCGGAAGCCTGCGGCGCGGTCAACATCGATCGGACGAGCGCCCGCATCTCGGGGGGCAATGCGGCGGCGCGCACGGTGAGCACGTCAACGAGATGATCTGCGGCTTCCTCCGGTTCGCCGGGCGGGAGTTGGATTGCAGCGGTAAATAGCGCCGACTTGGATCCGTAATGCTGCAGGACCAACGACGGGTCGACGCCGGCCCGGCGGGCAATGCCTCGCACCGTGGTGGCCTCGAAACCCTGGTCGCCGAACTCCAGTCGCGCCGCCTCGAGAATTCGGGCCTGCGTTGATGCGCGACGGGCCGCCCGGCTCGTCGTGGGCTTGGAGACCGCGGCGCCTTCGTCCATGGCTTCACTCTATGCGCGTTGAGCGAAGCGTTCGCTTGGGGTACGGTTGACTCAACGCATGATGAGTGAAAGGCAAGGAGCGCCCGCTTGTTGATCGCCATCGAAGAACACTGGATGCCCCCTGGCGTCACCGCTGCGCTGAAATGCCTGCCCAAGCCAGACGAAAGCCTCGCCTTCAACGACATGGGCAACCACCAGCAGCGTCTCGAAGACCTCGACGAGCGCCGGATCGCGGCGATGGACGCCCAAGGCATCGACATCTCGATCCTCGCCCTGACCCCGCCCGGAACCCAATCGCTCGCCCCCGACCAGGCCAGGCTCCTCAGCAGCGCTGCGAACGACACCGCCATCGCAGCGATCAGCAAGCACCCGACTCGATTCCGCGCCCTCTCGACCCTGCCCATGTCCTCCCCCAAACACGTCGTCGACGAACTCGTGCGCGCCAAGGACCTGGGCCACGTCGGCGCCATGGTCTACGGCCGTTCCGGCGACCGCTTCCTCGACGACCCCGAGTACGACGAATTCTTCGCCGCCGCAGCAGAACTCAATCAGCCAATCTTCATCCACCCGCAGATCCCCTCCGACGCCACACGCGACGCGTCCTACCGCGGCCTCGGGGACCTGACCGATCTCGCGCTGGGCACCTTCGGGTGGGGATGGCACCTCGACGCCGCACTCGCTGCACTACGCCTGATCCTCCGTGGGACCTTCGACCGACACCCCGAACTGCAGATCGTGCTCGGCCATTGGGGCGAGATGCTGCTCTTTTGGCTCGACCGCGCCGATGGCCTCTCCCGCGTCGCCGGTCTGCAACGGCTTGTCTCCGACTACATCCGGACGAATGTCCACGTCACCGCTTCCGGAATGCTCAACCCGGCGCTTCTCCATCACGTGCTGTCGGTGACCTCCGTTGATCGGCTGATGTTCTCCACCGACTACCCGTTCCAACACCCGACGCAACACGAAATCGATTCGTTCCTCGGACACTTCGCCTCCGACGAGGACCGACAGAAGTTCTCCTTCACCAACGCGGCGACGCTTTACGGCCTCGACACAGGCGGCCTTCTCTGCCGGCCCACCCTGTAACCACACCATCCACCATGGAAGAGGTGGGTTTCCCTTTGCTCATGATTTCGCCGGCGCTGTGGTCGCTGTCGGCGCGTCGGCGCCGCTACGCAGTCGGGTAAGGACGCTCGTGGCGGCTCCGGCCAGTGCCACCGCGGCCACGGCGCTCAACGCCAGCGGCATCGACACCACCGACAGGCCACCCGCGAGGGCGGGGCCGATCGAGCTTCCGCCGTAGAGCATGAAGTTGAACAACCCTGCGGCCGCGGGACGATCGCCGGGTGCGACCAGGTCGTGGACGCGGCCCACGAGGATGACTTGCGCTGCGGCGAAGCCGATGGTGGCCAGCGCGACTCCGGCGGCGACGAAGATCGGCAGCGGTTGCCACCCGGCCAGCAGGGCTGCAATCGCCGTGAGCACCCCGAGTAGCGCGGTGGTCTGCCACAGTGGTTGACGGCGGCGCCACAGTGCGGCGAGGGCGGGCCCGGTCAGGATCCCGCACATCGCCGCGGGCAGCAGGAGCAGGCCGGTCTGCAGCGGCGAGACGTGTTGGCGAGCAAGCAGTTCTGGCGCCGTGCTCAACACTCCGTAGTAGCCGGCGAAGAGTGTCAGACCCACCACGGCCCCCGACAGCAGCCCCGGTGCGGTCACGACGCTGCGGGGAACGAATCCATCTGGATGACGGCGTACGTGGTGTACGAGCGCAGCTGCTGCACAGATCGCCACCCCGGCGATCACGAGCAGAACGGGTGTGCCCAGGTCAGCCGACGCGCTGTGCAGCAGGGCGATGGTCGCTGCGGCCAGCACCGACAGCAGGACGGCTCCGGTGGCGTCCAGGTGCTGGTTGCGATCGGCGTCACCGGGAGTGAGCCGCAGTGCGGGAACGAGCATCACCAACGCCACCGCCGGTATGGCCATCGATGCCCGCCAACCGAGACAGGCGGTGAGCAGACCGCCGATCAGGCTGCCGCTGCCCGACGCGGTGGCCTGGCATACTGCCACCGCCGCCAGGGCGGTGACGCGGCCTCGTCGATCCTGGGTCTGATCGATGCACCCGTAGACGCAGATGACCATGCAGCCGGCGCCGAGGCCGCCGAGCAGGCGACCTGCCACGACGACGGGGAGTATCGGTGCAGCGGCGGCGATGATCGATCCCGCCGCCATCGCCACCACGGCGAATCCCAGTGTGGCGCGCAGTCCCCACCGTTGTGCAAGGCGTCCACCCAGCGACATCGCCACCGCTGCGCCCAGTGACCACACCGAGATGATCCACTCGGTGGCCGAAAACGACACGCCCAACGCCGAGGACACCGACGGCAGGGCCACCGATGGTGCACCGACGGCAACCGAGACCGGGGCGGCCAACGCGCCCAAGACTATTCCGCTCCGCCGCGCCGAGACCACCCGCGAGCGAGTCGAAGGGACGGCGGCGGCCGCACTAGAGATTCTTCTCCTGAAGCCAGGTACGGATAGCCGAAATGTGGTCTTCTTTGCGTTCCAGCGGCAGCCAGTGTCCAGCGGGCATGGATGTCTCGGTGAGATCGGCGCAGGCCGCGCGCATCGGGTCGCCTTGACGGTTTCCGGTGATGCTGCAGATCTGATCGAAGTCACCGTTGACGAACAGCACCGGCTGCGACAGCCGGCCGCCGTCGGGCGCCCTACGCGCGTAGTCGATGTTGGCGTCGTCGTTGAGGTACCACGCGCAGCCTGGACCGAAGCCATGAGCCTGAAACGCTTGCAGAAGCGCCTCGAAGTCTGCTGGTGGCCAGAGATCCGGGTCCGGTTCAGTCGGCGGGGCGTGATGCGCGGCGCCGAACCGCCCGCCATTGCGGGAAACCACCGCGTTCGGCGACGCCTCGCCGACTCCTGCGGGGTTGCCCGGTCGGTAGATCGACGCCAGCGATGCAGCCAGGTCCGCATCGAGGTCGGCGACTGCTGATTCGAAATGCGTTGTGTAATAGCGGTAGTAGTCCCATTGGCCATCCGGATATTCATCGGCCGGATAGATCGTTCGGTCGACAAGCGGGACGACCGTCTGCACGGCATGACCCGCGGGGTGGTAAGCCAAGGACGTCAGCACGACGCCACGGCTGCGGTCGGGCTCGTGTGCGGCAACGTCGCCGGCGACGACGCTGCCCCAGTCGTGGCCAACCCAGATCGCGGGCTCGCCGCCAAGGTGGTCGTGAAGCTCGGCCATGTCAGCGACGACTTCTTCGATCGTGTAGGCGTGGTTGGCGGCCGGGATGGAGGATCGGCCATAACCGCGCAGATCGGGTGCGACACAGTGCCAACCGTCGTCGGCGAACGCGTTCATCTGGGCGCGCCATAGCAGGCTGATGCTTGGCCAGCCGTGGAGGAAGATCATCAACGGTCCGTCGGACTGTCCGCACTCGAGGTAGTGGGTGGTGTGACGAGGCGTGCTGAACGTGCGCGAGATCAACGGCGAGGCTGTGCGGGCAAGCATGGGACTCCCATTCAAAAAGCAATGATCTTTGCTTTTGAAGGTACGCCGTCGCCAAGAAAAAGCAAAGTTCTTTGCTTATGTGCGATACGGGCTGTCCCGGCGCCGCGCCGCGGGGCGATCGGTCAGCGCGCCATGGCCAGCACGTCGCGAACCATCCGCGGTGGGTAGTCGTGATCGACTTCCAAGGCGAAGGCGACGCGGTGATATAGCGGCGCGATGACGTGGTCGAGGATCTGCTGGACCGTCGGTGTCGGCTCTCCGCGTTCGCGGGCGCGGCGGACTATCTCCGCGGCCTGCTCGTGCCGTGTCTCCATGACTGGGCAACTGGTCACGATCTCCACGCGTGCTGACACCATCGCGCGCAGATAGCGGGTCCGCTCAGGGCGGGTGATGTCGGAGGCAATGACGTTCGCCCACGTCATCAGATCGTCCTCGAGAGATCCGGTGTCGGGCACCGATTCGCCTTCCCGCGTCAGAGCGGCGACCGCGACTTCTTCGAGGAGCGCATTGACGTCGTCCCAGCGTCGGTACAACGTCGTCGGGTTGACCCCAGCCCGTTCGGCGATGACGGGGAAGCTGATCTTGGTGGCGCCCTCCCCCACCAGTTGGCCGACCGACGTGTAGATCGCGGCCAATATCCGACTGGTCCGTCCTGCAGGGCGGTTCGCGGCTACGTCGTCGATCATGCCCACAAGCATACGCAAAGAACTTTGCTTTTCTCGGTGACGCCGTGCCGGTCGGACGGCACGGCGCTAGGTCAGACGAATGTCGAGCTTCGCCTCAGCGTCTCCCCTGGGTCCAAATCGATTCAGCTGCGCATCTGTACTGGATCCTGCAGGGTCGTCGTTCCGCCTTCTGATTCCCAGCGCTCCTGAGCGCTGAATGCCATTGTGCGCCGGCCCCGTTCGTGCGCGCTGGTCATAAGCAGTTTCGTGACGGTGCTAGCGTCTGCGGATTGCGCCGCGGCCATCATCGCGGTGTGAGCGTCGTCGGCGTCGGTGTGTGGCGGAAGCACCAGCAGCGTGATCCGATCCCCATCGAGTCCGATAATTTCGATGGTGTCTTCCGGTTGAAGTCGGTACCCGTCAAGATGCACCGTCATCTCTCCGGAGACGAACTTCCTTGGCGCTCTGGCCCATGCATTCAGGTCATACAACACGCGGTCGACGCGGCCGAGTCGCACCGAAAGGACTGCCAGCAGCGCTGGCAGCTCCGAGGTCAGATCGTCGGAGTGTGGCCACCACGCTCCGTCGACGTAACCGCTGCGTGGCCCCTTGGCCTTTAGTCGCAACCGTGGTGTGCGCGCAGGAACGGTGGAGCCCTGCGCGTTCTTGCGGGTCTCTTGCACTGTCATGGCTATGTTCCCATCTTGGCCGTGTACCGGCCCTTATCGGACTGGGTGTTCCCTGTGCCTGGCGGCGTCCGCTTCGGCTGAGTCGACGGCAGGGTCCACACTGTCGGCGCGCTTCCACTGCTCGTCGAGCTTCTCGCGCGAGTCCGAGGCGTCGCTTCGGTGGGCGGCGGCCCGCTGTAGCAGACCATTGGCTTGCGCTGCCTTGACGTCGGATTCGGCCTGAGCGGCACGGGCCCGGGCCGCGGTTTCGTCCGCCCAGGCTTCGCGCTGGCCAACGTCGCGCGCCTCCTCCTTGGCCGCCTCCCGTATCTCTTCAGCGGCGACGTGGCGACGTGCATTTCGTTTGTCCCTGGCCACCCATGCGATGGCTGCGATGAGGAGAATCGCAGCACACGCGACAAGGATGATCAAGAGGATGCTGGTGTTGGCCATATCGGCTCCTTCAATTTGGTTGTTCGGTGGTTCGGTACGTGTCAGACGCGACCTCGCCCTACCGCGAACAAGATGAATACAGTTGCGGCAGTGGGTAATTGACTAGCTGACTAGCCGGACAGGGTGGCCACATATCTGTTCACCCCGGCGGCAGGTCTAGTAATAGTGGCGACGCCCGCCGATGGCGTGCCCCGTCCGTCCCATGAGCATCAGCAGTAGACCGACGACCAGAAGGATGACCCCGACCACCAGAACGACGTGGGCGAAAGCGAATGTGGGGACAAGGCTGGGCAGCAGCAGGCCCAAAACGATGAGGATGATTCCGAAGACGATCATGATTGTTTACCTGATTTCGAGGTGAGTGGTGGGCAGCGGTGTCAGTGGCCGAAGGCGTCGGTGACGTTGTCGGCGGCTAGTTTCGTGTTGCCCTTGATCTGACCGACGCGCCCCTCCGCACGCAGTCGGGTGTTACCGGTGAGGCGGCCGAAGACCTTCTTCACGCTGCCCGTTGTTGCTTCGACCTTGTGGGCGATCTTTTTACCGACGCTCATCGTGGACTCCTTGCTTTCGTTGTTCGTGTTCCGGCGACCGCCGGGCGGTGACCACTGCCGACGTCCGACTGGACATGTCGCCGTGCGCGTCGGCCCGCGGATGTCGGCCGCCCGTCCAGCGGCCGAACAGGGTCTGTCTTGCCCGGGTTGCGATGGGTCCGGTGCTATCCGCGTCAGCTGCGTTCTGGCCATGTGCGAGCCGCTGGTCGCGTTCCAGATTCAAGAACGCAGTCTCGCGACGGGATCTGTCGAGTTCGTGCCGGGCGTCTCGCCCGCGTGCCGCGGTGCGCCGAGTTCCGGCCAGCAAGACACTCAATCCCAGCATGGCGATAGCTCCGACCATCATCCCGAACAGGAAGAGTGTGCCGGTAGATCCGGTCACGTGATAGCCGAGCACATTGACGTTTTCAGGAAGAAGGTGGTCCGGTCCTGAATTGGTCAGCACGCCGGTGAACCCCACGATCACCGCGGCGAGTAGAACGACCAATCCAACGATGACGATCATGGCAACGCCTCTATCCGCACTAGAAGTCCAGTCAACTCTTCTCGGCGGGCGTTGTCAACGCTGTAAGTCTACGATGTAGATATATGCTGTAGCGTCAGGTAATGGCAGGTCAGTGCGTATCAACCACAATGTGAGGGCGGTGTTCATTCATGACCCAACCACCGGTGGGTCCTTCCGGTCCGGACCTCCCCAAGGACGGCGAGGACGGGCCGATCACCCGCACCGCCGTCCTGGTCAAGGCTCTGGACATCATCGACCGGGAAGGTGTCGACGCGTTGTCGATGCGTCGCCTCGGCGAGGCGGTTGGGCGCGACCCGATGGTGCTCTATCGACACGTTCCGAACAAGGCGGCGGTCTTGGACGGGGTCGTCGAGCTGGTGTTCGAGCAACTGTCCCTGGATGTCGCGGCCACGGATTGGATTGCGGCACTTCGCAAACTCGGCCACGACTTTCGCGACCTGGCGCGCAGCCATCCCAATGTGGTGCCCCTGCTGGTTACCCGGCCACTGGCCACACCGCTCGGGATGCGCCCACCCGGGATCCTGCGGCACCTCGAGGAGGTTCTCGCCCTGCTGGCGGGGGCGGGATTCGCCGGAGCGGACGCATTGCATGTCTACCGGGCGTTGTTCGGGTTCCTCTACGGGCACGTACTGACCGAACTGCAAGAGATCGTCGAACGTCCCGAGGAAACCGATCACGTCTTGCGACTCGGGCTGCACCGACTGCCGATCGGCCAGTTCCCCAACATCCGTGATCTTGCGCCCACCTGGGCCTCGTACGACGGGCTGGCCGAATTGGACCGTGGACTCGACATTCTGCTCAGCGGACTGGCCGGCCGACTCGGGCTACCCGGCAGTGTGTCGCGCACACCGACTTGACCCCGCACCACGCACAGCACCACGAACGGATGTGACGACGATGGCTATCACACACGTCGCCGAGTATGCCCATCTGAGTCCGGCGGACCTCGAAGCGCTGGGAGCCGCCCTGGAGGCAATCCGTCACGAAATCGAGGATTCCCGCGGTGCGCAAGACCGCGCATACATCGAGCGGGCCATAGCGTTTCAGCGGTGCCTGGATCTCACCGCCCGGGTGATGATAGCGCTCAGCCGCGGGAATAGCGGATGTGCGCTAGGGGCGGCCACCCTGGCCGCGGCCAAGAGCATCGAGAACATGGAACTCGGTCACAACATCTGCCACGGTCAATGGGATTGGATGAACGACCCCGAAATCCATTCCAGTACTTGGGAGTGGGACATGGCCGGCGTCTCGGCCCAGTGGCAGTACGCCCACAACTACCGCCATCACGTGTTCACCAATGTCATCGGTATGGACGACGACTTGGGATACGGCATCATGCGGGTTACCCGTGACCAACAGTGGCGGGCGGGCAATCTGTTGCAGCCGCTGCGCAACATAGTGCTGGCCGTCTTGTTCGAGTGGGGGGTCGCACTTCAGGGCTGGGAGAGTCAGCTCAAGAGCACAGCGACTCGTCAAGGCAAGTCCGCTCTCACCAGGGCTCTGGTAAGTAAGATCGCTCGGCAGGCCGGTAAAGACTATCTGATCTTTCCGGCGCTGAGCCGCAACCGGTGGCGCCGCACTCTCGCCGCGAACGCGGCCGCCAACTTGCTGCGCAACATGTGGGCGTATGCGGTGATCTGCTGTGGCCATTTCGATGACCACGCGCGCAAATTCGCCCCCGAGGTCCTTGCAGATGAGAGCAGGTCCGAATGGTATCTGCGGCAGATGCTGGGCACGGCGAACTTCCAGGCTGGTCCGGTGCTGGCGTTCCTCAGCGGAAACCTCTGCTACCAGATCGAACACCACCTGTTTCCCGATCTCCCGAGCAATCGTTACAGGCAGATTTCCCGACGGGTTCAGTTGGTGTGTGCGCGGTTTGGCCTGCCCTACACGACCGGTCCGCTTGGCCGCCAGTATCTACGCACGTTGCGTACGAATTTTGCACTTGCCCTGCCGAATCGGTTTCTCGGCCCCGATCATGAGCAATTCGGCCGGGAACCGGTCTTACTATCTCGCTGAATCTCCCTCCGCGCCAGTCGGTTCCGTGTCGGAGTGCCGCGTGGCCAGCACCGAGCCGGCCAGGATCAGCGCCAGGCCGGCCACGTTGAACGCCGTGAGCGGCTCGGCAAGGATGACCACACCGGCCACCAACGCCACCGCCGGATTGACATAGGTGAACACCAGCGCGCGGGTGGGCCCTACCTCACGTATCAGCGCGAAAAACACGATGAAGGCGAGCGCCGTGCACACCACAGCGAGCAGCGCAGTTGCGATCAACACTCGTGTGCTGGGAACCGTTGTGGGCCATTGCAGTGCCGCCGGCACGGCGTACACCAGCGCCGCGAAGGCGAGGCAGCTCGCGGTCAACGGCAGCGATGGCACCTCGGTCAGATGCCGCGCGGCGATGAGCGGGGCGATGGCATAGCACAACGCCACCAGCAGCACCTGGGCGATGGGCCAGGCTCCCCCGCCGGACAGGCCGGGCCCGGCCAGCACCGCTACACCGGCGAGCCCGACCGTCAGCCCGGTCAACCGCAGGGCACCGAGACGATGGGTGCCGCCGGTGGCTCGGTCCAACACCACGGCAATGATCGGTGAGGCCGCGATGAGCAAGCCGGTCGTCGAGCTGGTGAGGTGGCGTTCGGCGTTGGACAACAGCAGCCAGGCCGCGATGATCTCGAAGAACGCAAAGGCCAGCAGCGGTTTCCAATGCGCGGCGACGCTGCGGATGTTGGTGCGCGAGAGCGCAAGGGGAACCAGGATGACCGCGCCGATGAGCGTGCGGGCCAGCACCAGCACCGGAACCGAGAGACCTTCCAGCGCAATCTTGATCAGTAGGTAGGGAATGCCCCAGATCACGCTCATCGCGGCGAACAGCAGCCAACCCCGTGTACTCACCGAATCACTAAACCACGGCCTGCGACGACAACTGCACGCGGCCGACCCTCAGGCCGGTTCGTTCGGCGGCGCAGGTGCCAGCACCTCGATCATTCCGTCCCGCTCGCGTACCTCGAAGTGCGGCAATGGCTTTGGTGCGACCGGAAGCGCATGGGTGAGCACCTGTCCGGCCGGTGAGAAGGCGGTGAGGTGGCATGGGCAACGAAGCTGATCGGCGGGCCGATCGAACCACAACTTGCAGCCTTGATGGGTGCACACCCCGGACACCGCTTCCGCCCGGCCCTGTGTCCGGCGGACGAAACCGCTCACCGAGCCCAGGTCGAAGGGACGCACCTCGCCTTCGGACAGGTCCGCGCCATCGGCGACCTGCCGCCACTGCCCGTCGGTCGGCACTACGTCACCGCCCTCTGTGGCCGGAGCCGTCTCGGGGTGCAGGAGCAACCGGTCCACCGAAACCGCGGCGACGGCAGCCGTGGCGGCAGCGGTGGTGCCGACGATGACCTGCCTGCGGGTCGCCGACCGGACAGGCGGTGCCGGCGCCGACGTCCCGGATGACTCGGCCGCCAACCGCGCCTTCAAGCCGTCGAGAAATTCCGGACGCGGTGTATCGGCGCCGGGTCTGCTCGCGGCCAGATCGATCGCGGTGCGGATCTGCTCGGCTTCGAAATCGTCGGGAGCGAAGGGCTTCGGCCGGCGGCCGGCCAGCAGATCATCGATGTATTTACGGGTGTCGCGCCGGTTCATCGGGCCCCTCCCTCGTTGAATTGGGCGGCCAGTCGTAGCGCGCGATGCTGCAGGACCTTGGCATTAGCCAAACTGACACCCATTTCGGCGGCGACCTCCCGAACCGGATGGCCGCGCAGGAATCGCAGTTCCAACACCTTGCGGTACTTCTCGGGCAGCGCGTCCAGCACCATCGCTACCCGCTGCGGCGCCGAGCTGATCGCCTCCTCGCTCTCCGGTGCGGCTGCGACATCCTCGATCGAGGTGATCTCCCGGCCCAGGGTGGCCCGCCAATGCGCTGCCAGCACGGTGCGCGCGGTGGTGCGCAGATAGGCCCGCACCTCGGCGACGCTGGCGGTCAGCCGCAATGGTCGCATCGCTGCCAAAAACACCTCCGACGTCAGGTCCTCGGCGTCGGCGGCGTTACCGACCCTGGCGAAGATCGTCCGGTACACCCAGGTCGCATTGTCCTCATACACCGCTTCCCAACTGGGATAGCACGACTGCGACACCAGCCGCAGGTCCGGCTGCTGCCCGCGATCAGGGTGCGCTGCCACCGGGAGTCCCGACCCACATCGCTGCCACCTTCCGTCCCGCCCGGCCGATGAGACCGCGCACCAGTAGATAGGGGGCCGGGTTACACCGGCGGGTGTAACCCCTGGGCCTATCTCTCGGTGACCACTCCGCACCGCGGAAAACCGTCAGCACGGAGGTATTGACCAATGTTTGCACCCCGGCGCCGCACCCGCGGCGCGATCGCCAGGCTGGTACTGACTGCCGTGATGGCAGGATCGGCCGGCTGCTCCTCGCCCGCGGAACCGCCGGATCCGACCGTCGATTTCAGTCCGAACGGCGGCACGTCGGTGGGTATGCCGGGCATGCCCGGTATGCCGGGCATGAGTGCCGCATCCCCGGCACCGCAAGTGGGTACGGCGACGTCGGCAGCCCCGGTGGCCGGCACCGAGGTCACCATCACCAACTTCGCCTTCACCCCAGCCGCGCTCAAGGTGGAACGCGGCGAGACGGTGATTTGGACCAATCGCGACGAAGAGCCGCATACCGTTGTGGCGCAGGATAACTCATTCCACTCACCGGGCATGGATGCCAACGGGACATACTCGTTCACGTTCACCACCCCGGGCACCTTCGACTACCTCTGCAGCATCCACCCATTCATGCACGGCACCGTGGTGGTGGCACCGTGACCGACGACCGTGATCCCCAGTCCATGACCCGGCGCCAGCTGATGCGGCACAGCGCCTGGTTCGGCGCCGCCGTCGGCCTTGCCGTCGTCGGCGGCGAGGTTCTGTCCCATGCAGCCGGTAGCACCGCGCAGGCCGGCGCCGCACGGCCCAGTCTGCGCTTCGCGCAGATCAGCGACAGCCACATCGGTTTCCACGGCACGGCGAATCCGGACGTCATCGGATCGTTCGGCCGCGCCATCACCCAGATCAACAACCTCGGCTACACCCCGGACTTCGTCATTCACACCGGCGACCTCACCCATCTGGCCACACCGGAGCAGTTCGACCAGGTAAAGCAGATGATGAGCGGGATCAACACCCCGCACATCTTCACGGTGCCGGGTGAACATGATGCGGTCGACGACGCAGGGCAGAAATACCGGAACGCCTTTGGCGCGGGCAGTCGTGGTGACGGCTGGTACAGCTTCGACATCGCAGGCGTACACGTCCTCGGCCTGGTCAACACGCTGAATCTGAAGAAGCTCGGCCACCTCGGCGCCGACCAACTCGACTTCGTCCAAAAGGATCTGGCGCCACTGTCATCGGACACCCCACTGGTCGTATTCAGCCACATACCACTGTTCGCGATGTATCCCGATTGGGGCTGGGGCACCGACGATTCCGTGCAGGCACTGAGTTACATGCGCCGGTTCGCCTCCGTGACATGCCTGAACGGCCATGTGCACCAACTTTTTTCCAAGACCGAAGGCAATATCAGGTTCTACAGCGGCACCACCACGGCCTACCCGCTGCCACACCCCGGCGACGGCCCGGCGCCGAAACCGCTCACCCTTCCCGCCGGTCAGCTCCAGGATGCGCTGGGGGTCCGGGAAGTCAGCTTCACCACGGGCGACCGGGCGCTGGCGCTCAAAGAGGAGAAGCTGCGGTGATTCGGCGACCCAGTCTGGTTGATCTCGTGCTGGTGGCCGGCCTGGCCGCCGCGGCGGTGGCGCATGCCCGGCTGTATCTAGATGGTTACCGGTTCATTCCGGCCGTTGGCCCGGGATTTCTCGTCTTTGCCTCGGTGTCCGCCGCGCTGGCCGTCCTGATCCTGGCCGGCGGGCCGCGGTGGCTGCGTGTGGTGGCCGCGCTGGCATCTGCCGGTGCCGTCGTTGCCTTCGCGCTGTCCCGTACCGTCGGCCTCCTCGGATTCATCGAACAAGGTTGGGAGCCACACCCCTATGCGGCGGTGAGCCTCGTCGCCGAGATCGTGGTGGTGGTGCTCGGGGCGTCGACGCTGTGGCGGCCCCTTCGGCACCGGTAACCTTCCTGCATGGCCGAGCCGCCTCCGTTCAGTCCCACCATCGGGCTGCTCACCGTCAGCAGGGTGTGGGAGGCGGCGTTCACCGAGGCGTTGAAGCCGCTCGGGCTGACCACCCGTAAGTACGGTTTGCTGGGCCATATCCGCGGAATGCCGGGCATCTCGTTCAGCGAGCTGGCCCGGCGGTCCCGTATCACCGTGCAGAGCGCACACACCGCCGTCGCGGCCTTCGTCGAGGCTGGACTGGTCGACGACGGAACGGCGCATGCCGGTGCCGCATCGACCTTGCGCACGACGGTCGGCGGCGACGCGCTGTTGGCGCGGGCCGCCGAGGTGGTGGCCCGCCTCGATGCGGATTTCACCGCGCAGCACCCCGAGCTCACCGACGCGCTGCGCACGTACCTGACACGGGCGACATCGCCTTCCTCATAACCTTCAGTTATCCTGAAGGTT
This sequence comes from Mycobacterium sp. BMJ-28, assembly GCF_054404835.1. Taxonomy (NCBI): domain Bacteria; kingdom Bacillati; phylum Actinomycetota; class Actinomycetes; order Mycobacteriales; family Mycobacteriaceae; genus Mycobacterium; species Mycobacterium sp. BMJ-28. The sequence continues at coordinate 3,349,550 of NZ_CM136783.1, forward strand.
ATGGAATCCCTGTTGCTGTCCGTGCATGTCCTGGCGGGCATCCTGTTCGTGGGCCCAGTCGCGGTGTCCACCAGCCTGTTTCCCCGCTATGCCCCCGTCGCCGGGATCCCGGAACGCGACAATCCGGACATCGCCGCAGTGCTCTACCGGATCACCCGCGTCTACGGTGCGCTGGCACTCGTCGTACCAGCCGTTGGCCTCATCCTGGCCCTCGTGGAGGGCCGCGCCACCGAGATCTGGATCGTCGTCGCGATGGTGCTCACCGCGATCGCGGGTGGGTTGCTCGCCCTGCAGATCGCGCCGCGTCAACGTGAAGCGCTGGGCTCCCCCGCAAGCACCCCAGCACTTCGGCAACTCGGGATGCTGGCCGGAATCTTCAACCTGCTGTGGACGATCGTCGTGGTTCTGATGATCGTCCGGCCCGGATCGCACATCGCATGAGCCCCTTGCTGCGCGCGCTCGCGATACTCTCGGCGGCCGAATTCGTCAGCGTCCTCGTGCTGCTGATCAATATCGCCACGGTGCACGACCACCTGGTCACCAGGATCGTGGGTCCGGCGCACGGTGCGCTCTACCTGGCGGTCGCCGTCACCGCACTGCTCGGCCGCGGGCTGGGCGCGCGCACCCGCATCGGTGCGGTGTTTCCCGTGCTAAGCGGCCCTCTGACCATGGTGAACGTCCGACGCGAGGCGCGCGCCGCATGAGCATCCGCCACTTCCTGCGCCGACCGCCCTCGGTCACCGCCGCCCAAGCGGTCCGGCTCGTCGCCGAGGGAGCACTGGTGCTCGACGTCCGACGGGATTTCGAGTGGCGCCGTGTGCACATCCCGGACGCCGTGCACATGCCGCTGGAAGCCCTGCCCGAGCGCTGTGCGGAACTGCCCGACGATCGCCTGATCATCGCATTCTGCACGGGTGGTCTGCGATCGGCGGGCGCGGCGAACCTGTTGGTGGAAAACGGCTTCGAGGCCGTCAACATGAGTGGCGGCCTGGTCCAGTGGCGTTCGGCAGGAGGTCAGCTCACCGATCGCGTTTGACCGGCCTGCGACAGGGTAAGCACACCGCATGCCATCGCTCTGGACCACCGACCGTATCGAGGCCACCACGTGGCAACCGGCGTTGACGGTCGCGCCCGAGGCCGCCGATGTCGTGGTCGTCGGGGCGGGCATCACCGGCCTCACCACCGCGGTTCTGCTGGCACGAGCCGGCAAGCGCGTCACCGTCGTCGAGGCGCGTCACATCGGTGCCGGCGCCACCGGCAACACCACCGGCAAGGTGACCCTGCTGCAGGGCACCAAGCTGGCCCGCATCGCCGCGAAGCACGGCTCCGGCGTGCTGCGCAACTACGTCACGGGTAACCGGGAGGGCCAGGAGTGGCTGCTGCGGCACTGTGACGATCACGGCCTGACGGTCCAGCGTGAAGACGATCATTCCTATGCCCAGACGTCGCACGGCCTGGACACGGCGCGGGCGGTGTTCGAAGCCGCCCAGGACGCCGGTCTGGGTCCGGAATGGGTGGACTCCGCCGATGTGCCCTTCCCGTTCGAGGCCGGCGTGCGGCTGCGGGGCCAAGCCCAGATCGACCCGATGCCGTTCCTCAACAGCCTGGTGGTCGAACTGGAGACCCACGGCGGAACCGTGCTGCAAGGAGTGCGGGCCACCGCCATCTCGGGTCACGGCCCCCTGCGCGTCGAGCTGCGGGTGGCCAAGGCCGTCGATGACAGCCGGGACGGTCACTTCTCCATCCAGGCCCAGCGTTGCGTGCTTGCCACCGGCACCCCGATGCTGGACCGGGGCGGCTTCTTCGCCCGCCTGAAGGCTCAGCGTTCCTACTGCATGGCCTTCGACGTGCCGGGCGACACCACGAATTCGATGTACATCTCGGTCGACGCACCCACCCGATCGGTGCGCTACGCCCCGACATCGGAGGGGACCAAGCTTGTCGTCGGCGGTGCCGGTCACCCGGTGGGCCGCAGCGATGATGCCGCGGCCGCCGTGGACGAACTGGCCCGCTGGGCGGCGGTGCACTACCCGGGTGCCGTTCAGACGCACCGTTGGTCGGCGCAGGATTACCACCCCATCGGCGAGCTGCCCTACGTCGGGCCGGTGCTGCCCAGAACCGACCGCATCTTCGTGGCGACCGGATTCGACAAATGGGGCATGACCAACGGGGTGGCCGCAGCGCTGGCACTGTCGTCCCGCATGCTGGGCGGACGGATGGACTGGGCCGAGGCCTTCGGCAGCTGGAGCACCCACGACCTGGCTGGGCTGGGCACCGCACTCAAAGACAATGCCGAAGTCGGGGTCAATCTTGCGAAAGGCTGGCTGGTGCCTGCCCTCTCCCGTACCGCTACACCCCCCGACGGGGGCGGTGTGGTATCCGGTCCGATCTGGAATCCCCACGCCGTCAGTGCGATCGGTGCGAAGCGAGACGCCGTGTCGGCCGTGTGCCCGCATCTGGGGGGCATCGTGCGATGGAACAACGTCGACCACGCATGGGAGTGCCCGCTGCACGGCTCGCGCTTCGCCCCCGACGGATCCGTTCTGGAAGGGCCTGCCACCAAGGGCCTTTCACCCATCTGCCACGCGCCGTCCGGATGGGGTGAGCCAACGTGAAGCGCCGGGCGCCCGACATCATGGCGTTCCCGGTCGACGACGACCCGCTGGGCGTCGTCCTGCACCCGTAGAACTCATTGATATGAGGTCGCTTAGAGAAAGCGGCGCAGCTGGTGTTCATCCGGCATCGTGGGAGACATGATCGAATTGTTGACCGCGAGTGCGGCGAAAGTCATTGTCGGAGTTGGAACATTCATGGGCGCTGATATGGTGCCGATGAACGACCCGAGCAACCCCGGCAACCATGTCGCGGTCTCTGATTCGGCAGGCCCGGGCGGTGCAGTGGTGCTGCCGCCCAACGTGCCGGTGGACATCCGGCCCCGGCATCCTGCGGCCGGCAGCGCAAATCCGCATGTACCGACCATCGTCATCCCGGGTGAGCAGTCCACCGGTGGGGCGAATCCGCACATACCGTACGGCACCAATCCCCTTGTGCCTTACGGCACATGGACACCCTGAGCTCTACAGACCCATGTTCTTGGCGATGATCATCTTCATCACCTCGCTGGTGCCCCCGTAAATGCGGCTGACCCGGTTGTCCGCGTAGAGGCGGGCGATCGGGTACTCGTTGATGTAGCCGTACCCACCGTGTAACTGCAGGCAGCGGTCGATGACGCGGGAGGCGACGTCGGTGCAGAACAGTTTGGCCGAAGCGGCATCGGCCGCGGTCAGCTCGTCGAGATCGTGGGCCTCCATGGCCCGGTCGACGACCGCCTGCATGGCATCCACGTCGGCCTGGCACGCCGCGAGTTCGAACTTGGTGTTCTGGAAGGCCGCGACCGGTTTGCCGAAGACGGTACGGTCCTTGGTGTACTGGGCGGCGAACCGCACCGCGGCCTTGGCCTGGGCATACGCGCCGACGGCGATACCGAGCCGCTCCCGCGGCAGGTTCTGGCCGAGGTACGAGAAGCCCATGTTCACCTCGCCGAGCACATCTTCGGCGGGCACGATCACGTCGGTGAAGTTGAGTTCGGCGGTGTCGGACACCCGCAGTCCGAGTTTGTCGAGCTTGCGGCCGACCTGGTATCCCGCCGAGGTGGTGTCCACCACCAGCAGGGAGATGCCGAAGCGACGGTCGTCCTCGCGGGGCGGGGCGGTGCGGGCGCACACAATGACGCGGTCGGCGTGCACGCCGCCGGTGATGAAGGTCTTGGAACCGTTGAGCACGTAGTGCGTTCCATCGCCGGACGGCTTTGCGGTGGTGCGCATTCCGGCCAGATCCGATCCCGTCCCCGGCTCGGTCATGGCGATGGCGAACATGGTCTCGCCGCTCATCATGCCCGGGTACCAGCGCTGCTTCTGATCTTCGGTGGCCAATGCCTTCAGATATGGCAGGCACAGCCCGACGTGCACGCTGGAACCGCCGAAGGACACCGCGGCACGCGCGCACTCCTCGGTGATGATGGCCTGGAACTTGTACGAGTCGAGGCCGGCACCGCCGTATTCGGCCGGAATCTCGATGCCGAAGATGCCCAACTCGCCGAGCTTGTAATAGAAATCGCGGGGTGCGATGCCCTCCTCGAACCACTTGTCGTAAACCGGGGTGACCTCGGCCTCGATGAACGCGCGGATCATGGCCCGGAAGTCTTCGTGTTCCTCGGTGAAAACGGTCCTGCGCATCGAAATCTCCTCTGGGCTGACGCCCAATAGCGAACGGTGTTAGCTTATGTGTCCATACTAAGCTAACATCGTTAGCTAAGGCAAGCTTTCCGGGAAGGTGAGGTGCGTCATGGGCCGGCCTCGGATACCGCTGCTCAGCCGCGATCGGATCCGCGACGCCGCACTGGAGATGATCGACCGCGACGGTCTGGACGGTTTGTCCATGCGCAAACTGGCCACCGCACTCGGCGTCCAGGCCGCCTCGCTGTACCGGCATTACGCCACCAAGGATGACGTCCTCGACGATGTCGCCAGCCGGGTGGTCAGCGGTGTCGAGACGACCGCCTTCGATGAGGGTGCCGACTGGCCGGCGGGGCTGGCCGGCTGGGCACGCTCATACCGGTCGGCGCTGGCCGCACACCCCAACCTGGTGCCCTACCTGGCCGGCGGGATCGGCCAGCGGGACGCCAGCCTGCGGATCGCCGATGCCGTGCACGGGGGTCTGGTACGGGCCGGCTGGCCACCCAGGGACGCGACCCTGATCGGCGCGGCGACGCGCTCGCTGGTGTTGGGCTCCACGGTCGGGTCGTTCTCCCGCGGGTTCGCCGACGACATTCAGGTCTACCGTGACCGCTACCCGCACATGAACCAGGCGCACCTGCTGCGCGGCAAGGCTGACGAAATCGACACGGCCAGTTTCGAATTGGCGCTCACTGCGTTCATCGACGGGCTGGCCACCCGATATGGGGCGATCGGCGAGCGCAGGAGCAGGCGCCGGACGGCGGTCAAACCGATGCTGAAAGGCTCAGCTCCGGTCCTCTGAGGGACGTCCGGTGAACCTGCCCAGTCGCGACACCCCGGGGATGCTGGACAGCATCCGGAAGACTTCGTTGCCGGTGGCCACGAGGGCTTCCAGCTGTGGCAGTAGCCGGTCCAGGGTGCGAAACATCGGATCGGCCATCGCCAGATAGCGTTCGGTGCGGTCGATGGTGGTGTTGAGGCGCTCGGTGGCGGTCGCCAGATTCTCGATGAGGTCTGGAAGTTGCGCAGCGAGCTGGACGGACGCCGGCGGAATGCGCATCGCGCCGTTGGCCACCGCCTGCGCCGCTTCCACCGCGGATTGGGCGGAGTCGACCGCGGCCTGAGCCGCGGCCCTCAGATCCCCCGGTTTAGGTATCTTTTGGCTGCTCATCCTGCAACTGTGCCGCAGGTCGGGCGCAGTGTCAGCGTTATCGCCCGGCACCGCACACGCTGAGTCGCTAAGCTGGCGCCTTCCCTACGGGAGCAAAGGAGCGACGATGGCAGATACCGTCACGCCCAAGCCCGGTCACATCCGCCTGACCTCACACAGCGGCGGTTCCAGTGCGCTGCCGATCCGCTGGGGCGCGCCCACCGCCACCGAGCGCGGGCCCGTCGTCGGCACCACCAGCACACGTGCGCACCGCAACGTCATCGGCACGCACAGTGGTTCCTACAGTGTCTACCGGGCCCTGGCCGTCGCCGCCGGAGCGCTGTCGCGTGCGCACCGGGCCGACCTGACCAACACCTCGCCCACCGACGTGATCGGACCCTGCCCGCAGTGGGGCGACCCCGACAAGATCGTCAGCCTCGATCCGTGGGGCGCCACCGTCGCCGACGCGTTTTCCGCCGAGCTGGCCGCCGGCTACGACATCCGGCCCACCATCGCCGTGACCAAGGCGCACGTGATCCTGCCGGAGATCGCCGATGCCATCGCCAAGGGCAGGCTGCGTCCGGACGGCCGCTTCCTGCTGGACGGCGGCGCGGCGCTGGTCACCAAGGCGGCGTTCGAACCGGTGTGGCACCTGCCCGGCGTCGCGGCCCGCTTCGGCTGCAGCGAGACCGAACTGCGCCGGGTGCTGTTCGAGGAGACCGGCGGGATGTACCCCGAACTGGTGACCCGTAGCGACCTCGAGGTCTTCCTGCCGCCGATCGGCGGGCAGACCGTCTACATCTTCGGCGACGCACAGGATCTGGCGAACCCGTCGGTCGAGCTGACCGCACGCGTGCACGACGAGTGCAACGGCTCCGATGTGTTCGGCTCCGATATCTGTACCTGCCGGCCGTATCTGACCCACGCCATCGAGGAGTGCATCCAGGGCGCCCAGCGTGGTGGGGTCGGGCTGGTCGCCTACTCGCGCAAGGAAGGCCGTGCGCTGGGCGAGGTGACCAAGTTCCTGGTCTACAACGCCCGCAAGCGCCAAGTCGGGGGCGACACCGCCGACCAGTATTTCGCGCGCACCGAGTGTGTGGCCGGGGTGCAGGACATGCGCTTCCAAGAGCTGATGCCCGACGTGCTGCATTGGTTCGGTATCCGCAAGATCCACCGCCTGGTCTCGATGAGCAACATGAAATACGACGCCATCACCGGCTCGGGTATCGAGGTCGGTGAGCGGGTGAACATCCCAGACGAACTGGTACCGGCGGACGCCCGGGTGGAGATCGACGCGAAGATGGCCGCCGGCTACTTCACCCCGGGTGACGTGCCCGACGCCGAGGCGCTCAAAAGCGTCAGGGGCCGGGGCCTGGATACGTGAGCGATCCGGTCGCCGAGCTGCGCACCACCGCCGCCGTCCGGGAGCGCGCGCGTTTCCTGCTGGCTCGCGCGCGGGCCGGCGAATCGCCGTGGTTCACCGTCGATGACGACGCCCTGCCGGCCACCGCCGCCGAGGTCGCGGCGGTGACCCGTGGTCGATATCCCGACCTCGAGGTGCCGTTTCACAGCAGGTGGCGGCACTTCGAGGCCGGCGGGGTGGACCGCCGCGCCGACCTGGATGTGCGCTCCATGATCGACGTGACGGTGATCAGTGTGCTGCTCGACGCCGGTGCGGGGCCGCACTGGCGTTACGCCGAGAACGCCAGCGGAATGTCCTTCACCCGATCCGAGGGACTGGGCGTGGCCAGCTGGCACGCCTTCACCGCAGGCCTGTTCTCCAGCGACCCCGACGAGCCGATGCGTGCCGACGCCGGGGCCCTTCGCACGGTGACGGCCGAACTGCTGGCCGACGCATTCCAAGTCACCCCGAACAACCCGCTGATCGGTTTGGAGGGCCGTGCCGCGCTGTTGCGGCGCCTGGGCGATGTGATGTCCGGCAACAGCGGTGTGTTCGGCCCCGACAGTCGCCCTGGCGCGATGTTCGACGTGCTCGTCGGTCCGGACAAGACGGTGTCCGCGCACGCCATCCTGTCCTGGCTTCTGGCGTCGCTGTCGGGTATCTGGTTGACCGGCAACATGATCGGCGACGATCCACTCGGTGACTGCTGGCCGCATCCTGCGGTGCCGGGCCGGGGGGCGAGTGCGGGCTGGATGCCGTTCCACAAACTGTCCCAATGGCTGACGTACTCGCTGCTGGAACCGTTCGGGTGGTCAGGAGTCACCGTCACCGGCATCGACGAACTGACCGGGCTACCGGAGTACCGCAACGGCGGCCTGCTGCTCGACACGGGTGTGCTCGGGTTGCGGGATCCGGCTGCGGCGCACCGCCGATGGGCGGTCGGCGACGAGCTGGTGGTCGAATGGCGGGCGCTGACCGTGGCCCTGTTGGACGAACTCGCACCGCTGGTGCGTACCGAGCTCGGCGCGGAGGTCCCGTTGGCCTGTGTTCTGGAGGGTGGCACGTGGCAGGCCGGTCGCGCCGCCGCGAGCCGGCTTCGAGACGGACTGCCACCTTTGACCATCATCAGTGACGGGACGGTGTTCTAGCGATATGACCGGTGTGCACGTGGTCGACCATCCGCTGGTCCAGCACAAGCTGACCCTGCTGCGCAGGAAGGACATCTCCACCAACAGTTTCCGTGCGCTGCTGCACGAGATCTCGACGTTGATGACCTACGAGGTGCTGCGCGACATCCCCACCCGGGAGGTCGAGGTGCAAACCCCGCTGGAGGTGACCACCGGGCACGTGATCGACGGTAAGAAACTCGTCTTCGTCTCAATCCTGCGGGCCGGCAGCGGCATCCTCGACGGCATGCTCGCCGTGGTGCCGGGCGCCCGGGTGGGACATATCGGCCTGTACCGCGACCCGAAAACCCATGTGGCCGTGGAGTACTATTTCAAGATTCCCAGCGACATCCATGAGCGTGACGTCGTGCTGGTCGATCCGATGCTGGCCACCGGAAATTCGGCGGTCGCCGCGGTGGAACGGCTCAAGGAGCACTCCCCCCGGTCCATCAAGTTCGTCTGCCTGCTCACCTGCCCCGAAGGTGTCGCCGTACTGCAGGAGGCCCATCCCGATGTGCAGATCTTCACCGCTGCGATCGACCGCACCCTCGACGAGCACGGCTACATCGTGCCGGGTGTCGGCGATGCAGGCGATCGCATCTTCGGGACCAAGTAGCCCGATCAGCCACCGATGGCGCGCGGGGCAGCGTCGACGTAGCGGGCCAGGGATGCACGCAGATCCGTAATGCGCTGTCCCGCATCGAATTCCAGCAAGGCGGCTTCTGCGGCCATGCCCACCCACAGTTGGGCGGAGGCGTGCGGTTGCGCCCACCCCATGGCGGCGAAATCCGCCTCGAAGATATCGGCGTTCTGGGCATTGCGAGCCCGCACCTCGGCCGCGGTCACGGGCTCTGCCCGCGCTTCCAGCAGCAGGGCCCGCACCCCACGCTCACGCAGGCAGGCGTCCAGGTAGGTGCGCGTGGCTTGCAGCAGGCGTTCGGCACCGGGCGGCGCTTCGTCGAGAATTGTGCCGGCCTCAGCCAGGACGCGGTCATGGAAATCGCGGTGCAGCACCAGCAGGTAGCTGGCCCGGTCGGGGAAATGATGAAAGAACGCACCTTTGGAAACGCCGGCCTCCGCCACGATCCGGTTGACGCTCAGCCCGGCCAGTCCGGTGGTTTTCGCCAACCGGACACCGGCATCCAGCAGAGCTTCGCGAGTCCGGGCCGCGGCTTCCTGCCGCTTCACCGATGTCCCGTCGAACTGATGGTGTGCACGTAACTCCTCGTTGAGATCGTCGAGCACCACATTAGCCGCCGCATCCGCGCTTACGATGGTGACGTGCACGGCACCTGGATCGGCGAACACGGTGAACTGGCCGTCGCCGGGGCGTTCGGTGACCTCGCCACCCATCACCACCCCGCGGTGCAGGTCGCGGTCGGCCTCGGCGGGCTACTGGAACTGAGCACCGCCGACGGCGTGACCCGATGCTGTCGTGGGGTGGCGATCGCCAGCGGGAGGCGGCACGCGTTGCGCGGAGCTGCGGGCGTGTTCCCGATATCGCTGTACCTGCGGCCGGATACCGCGCCCGGCGCCGGGATCAACGCCCGCACCAGCGGTGGGATTTGGTTGCTCAGCGAATCGCTCTGCGACTGCATTGCAACGGTTTTCGAGTCTTCCGGAGTGGAGGCGGCGGCACGCCGGTTGATGACGGAATTGAGCGCCGACGTGACGGCGGCCGCTGCTCATCCGCAGGTGCAGGCGGCCGTCGAACTGGTTCGGGCCCGTCCGGGTGAACCTGCGGACCTGGTATCGATAGCCCACGCGGTGGCGCTGTCCCCGGACTACCTGGGCCGGTTGTTCAAAAGACAGATGGGTGCCTCGTTCTCGGCCACCGCGCGCTGGCTTCGGCTGGTCGCGGCCTTGGAGCACCTCGGCCGCGGCGCCACCCTGACCGACGCCGCGCACGCTGCCGGCTTCACCGACGGTGCACATGCCAACCGGGTCGCCTGGGAACTGCTCGGTGGAGCCCCCAGTTCCCTGGTCCGTGCGCTGACCGAACCGGACGGATCTGTACAAGCGCCGGACCGGCGCCCTGCGGCAGGCTGAACCTCGCACAACCACGCGAAGGGAGACGGTCATGCCGGCGATGTCGAAGGTCGAACGGGCATTCTGCTGTGGAGCGCTGTGGCGCACCGGCACGGGCACGGTGGTGCGCTCGCTGCCGGATGCGGTGCTGGGACGCGAGGTGCTCGAAATCGGTTCCGGCAGTGGCGCCGTTGCCGAACAGCTGGCCCGTAGTCACCCCGGTAGTGCGGTGGTCGCCACGGATCTGGATCCCGTCATGGTGGCGGCGGCCGGCGACCGGTTACGCGGGGTGCCCAACGTCGAGGTGCGGACGGCCGACGCCACCGCCCTGCCGTTCGCCGATGCGTCCTTCGATTCGGTGGTGAGCTGCCTGATGCTGCACCACGTGATCGACTGGGAAACCACGCTGGGCGAGGTCGCCCGGGTGTTGCGACCGGGCGGGGTGTTCGCCGGCTACGACCTGGTGCGCACGCCGCTGGCCACTGCGATCCACCGGATCGACCGATCACCGTTTCGGTTGTTCGGCCGGGACGAATTCACCGCCCGATCTGTTGACCTGGGATTCACCGCGGATGCGAGCACCGGCCTGTGGGGGCATGTGCTGCGATTCGAATTGCGCGCAGCGGCCTGAGCGGTCGGGTCAGAGGCCGCTGGCCGCAGCGGTGAGCGCGCTCCGTCGGTCGGGCACCCGGTCCAGCCCGAGATGTCCGCGCAGGGTGGTGTGCCGGTACTCCCTGCGAAACAATCCCCTGTCCCGCAGGATGGGGATCACGTGGTCGACGAAAAGCTCCAGGCCGGAGGGGAATACGTCGGGCATGAGATTGAATCCGTCGACCGCGCCCGCAACGAACCACTCTTCGATGGCATCGGCGATCTGCTCGGGTGAACCGACCACCAGCCGATGCCAGGTGATCACCCGGTCGAGCAACTGGCGCACCGTCAGATGTTCCCGGCGGGCCAGGTTCACCACGATATCGCGGGCGCCTTGGGACCCGGCGGCCGTCTCGGCGCCGTCGATCAGCCAGCGTGGCAACGGTTTTTCCCAGTCGAGTTCGGCAGGGTCGACGCTGAGCTGCCCGGCCAGATGGGCCAACCGGCGCTCCCCCGCCAGGTCGTTGAGCTCGCGATGGCGCCGGTGCGCCTCCTGCTCGGTGCTGCCCAGCACGAAGGAGAGCCCGGGCATGATCGCGATGGCGTCCCGCGGGCGGCCGTAGGCGACGGCGCGGGTCCGCAGTTCTTCGGCGTTGCGCAACGCATCCGGGAGGGAGGCCTGCGCGGCGAAGACGCCGTCGGCGTAGCGGGCGGCCAGGTCGAGTCCGCCCGCCGAGCCGCCGGCCTGAAACAGCACCGGATGTCCCTGCGGCGGGCGCGGTAACGTCAGCGGACCGTCCACGCGGTAGAACTCGCCGCGGTGGTCGATCGTGTTGATCGATCCGACCCGGCTGAAGGCTCCCGTGCGCTTGTCGGCGAGCACGGCGTCGTCATCCCAGGAGTCCCACAGCGCACGCACGATGTCGATGAATTCCGCTGCGCGGCGGTAGCGTTCGTCGCGGTCCGGCTGCGCGGTAGCACCATCGCCCCGGCCGAAGTTGTTCCAGGCGTAGGGATCACTGCTGGTGACGACGTTCCATGCCACTCTGCCCCGGCTCAGGTGATCCAGTGAGGAAAAGCGCCGCGCCAGATTGTAGGGCTCCTCGAATGACGTCGATACCGTGGCGATCAGGCCCAGGTGCGTGGTGACCGAGGACAGCGTCGACAGCAGCACGATCGGGTCGAGCGCCAGCGGAGGGGCGACCAGTGGCTCGCCCGGTGGTTGGAACAACGACGGGCTGTCGGCCAGGAACAACGCATCCAGCGTGCCGCGTTCGGCGATGCGGGCGATATTGATCCAGTATGCCGGGTCGGTGAACCAGTTCGGATCCGCCGAGGGGTGCTGCCAGGCCGCCGGGTGCATCCCGTCGGACAGCACGTTGAGCCCGAAATGCAGTTCCCGCCGGCTCATGCCGGATCACCAGGTAGCGCAAGCTTCTTCACCTCGGGGTCGTCGGCGATGAAGGTCTGTACCCGCGGGTCCTTGAACGCCTTGACCAGGTTCGTGATGTTGGCGGTGTCGATGTAGTTGCTGCCGACGGTGAGCACGGAGGCGAACTCATCGGGCGACTTCGGCGCGAAGATCAGTTTGTCCTGCGAAACTCCGGCGGCCAGAAATGATTCGGCATAGCCGACAACGGCGTCCAGGTCCGGCAGCGCCCGCGGCTGGGCCCCGAAATCCAGCAGGGTGAACTTCAGGTGCTTGGGGTTGGTGGCGATGTCCTTCTGCGTCAGCGCCGTGATGTCGGCGCCGGGCCGCAAGGTGATCAGCCCGGCCTGCGCGAGATACCAGATGCCCTGGGCGTTGTTGGCCGGGTCGGCCAGCAGCGACACCGTCGCTCCGTCGGGTAGCTCCTGCACGGACTTGTACTTGTCCGACCAGATGCCGAACACCCAGTGGAAGAACGGGCCCGTCGCGGCCTGTTCCCGGAAACCGGGATTCGCGTCGAGGACCTGCTGTAGCCAGTGCCGGTGCTGGAAAATGGTGCCGGCGTACCGGCCGTCGTTGATGGCGCTGTTGATCTGGGTGCTGTCGCCCAACCCGACGGCGGCGACCTTCACGCCATAATCGGGTGCCACCTGCTCGCCGATGTAGTCGATGATCGCCTTCTCGGCGGGGTTGGAGTCCAGATACACCACCTGCAGGGTGGCGCCCGCCGTTTCGTTGGGCGACTGGGTTCCGCCGGGTCGCAACAGCAGGAAGTACCCGGCGACGGCCAGCGCCACCGCGACGGCGATCGCGATGAACGGCCACTTCCGGCGCTTCTGCAGGGTGAAGCCGTGGGAGTCGGCGGTATCGGCTTCGGATTCGTCGATGCTCATAGCGCACCGAGTGTCGCCGTCCGGCCCGCGGACCTCAATGTTTCTGCTCAGCCTGGCGTCAATCGGGGGGTGCTGCGCTCACCGTGAGTGCAAAGGTGTCCCAGCGCATTCCGCTCTGACAGGGTCGACGTCCATGATCGAACTCACCGATGTGACCAAGACCTACGGTCATGGTGCGCAGCGCACGGTGGTGCTGGATCGGATCAATTTCCGTGTGGACGCCGGCGAAATCCTTGCCGTGGTGGGTCCCAGCGGGGCCGGTAAAAGCACGCTCGCGCAATGTATCAACCTGCTGACCCCGCCCACCTCGGGATCGGTGGTGGTCAACGGCGAAGACCTGACCACACTGCCCGATCGGAAGTTGCGGGTCGCGCGCCGCCGGATCGGCACGGTCTTCCAGTCGGCCGGACTGTTGGAAAGGCGCACCGCCGCCGAGAACGTCGCGCTGCCGCTGGAATATCTGGGAGTCACCGCGGCCGAGACGCAGAAGCGGGTCGCGGGACTGCTCGACCGGGTCGGATTGTCTCAGCGCGCACAGCATTATCCGTTTCAGCTGTCGGGCGGGCAGCGCCAGCGGGTGGGCATCGCCCGCGCGCTGGCGCTACGACCCTCGGTGCTGCTTTCCGACGAGGCCACCGCCGGGCTCGATCCGACCACCACGGCCTCGGTGGTCGACCTGCTGCGTGAACTGCGCGACGACCTGAATCTGTCGATCGTGTTCATCACCCACGAGATGGATACCGTGCTCAAGATCGCCGATTCGGTGGCCCGGCTGGATCACGGCGCCATCGCCGAGTCCGGCCGACTGATCGAACTGCTCACCGATCCGGCGTCGGCGCTGGGGGCCGAACTTCGGCCGCACCGCGTCGACGCCACACCTACTGCCGGACAACAGGTCTGGAATGTCGTCTATGACGCACCCGATGTGCCTGCAGACTGGATCGGCCGCGCCGGCGCCGAGCTCGGTGTCGCGATCGCGGTGCTCGGCGCTTCCGTGCAGGTCGTTGCCGGAGTGACGGTCGGTGGCGCCACCCTGGGTATCCCGGCCGACCTCGGTGCCAGGGTTCCCGGCGTGCTGTCCCGACTGGGGCTGTCGGCCAGCACCAGTACCGAGATCGACCGCGAGCTGGAAGTGGTGGCATGACCGAAACCCTGCTCGCCAACAGCAAAGTGCCCTTCGACGAGCTGCCCGACTTGCTGTTCCCCGCCTTGCTGGACACCCTGATCATGGTCGGCATCGTGATGTCGATCGTGGTGCTGGTCGGTGTCCCGCTCGGTGCGCTGATTCACAACCTGGCACCGGGCGGACTGTTCGAGAACCCAACCCTGCACACCACGTTGAGCTGGGTGATCAGCATCGGCCGATCACTGCCATTCCTGATCCTGATGGCGGCCATCATGCCGTTCACCCGCCTGATCACCGGCACGAACATCGGCATCGCCGCCGCGGTGGTGCCGATGTCGCTGGCCGGTATCGCGTTCTTCACCAGGATCGTGGAGAACTCGCTTCGTACGGTTCCGCCGTCGGTGGTCCAGGTGGCCAGGGCCGCCGGTGGATCCAGGTTGCAGATCATCCGCACCGCGCAGCTCAGCGAAGCGGTGCCGTCGATCATCGGCGGGCTCACCATCAACATCATCGCGATGATCGAATACTCCGCGATCGCCGGCACCATCGGTGCGGGCGGAATCGGTTATGTCGCAGTCACATACGGATATCAGCGGTTCGATCAGGGGGTCATGCTGGCCACCATCGTCATCCTGGTCATCACGGTGGCCCTGGTGCAGCTCACCGGCGACGCCCTGGTCCGGTTCACCACCCCGCACCGCCGCCGCAACACCTCACCCCTCCGCCGAAAGGTCCCCGCATGACCACCACTCCCACCTCGGACACGTCGGTGTCCGACCCCGACGATCACGGATTCGAACTCAAACGGCGATCGATCTGGGCCTGGGTCGCCCTCGGGCTCGCTGTCGCGGTCGTCGGTGCCGTCGTCGTTCGATACTCGTTCTTCAACGAGACCAAGTCCGCCAACGACATCGCCGGGGCGACGCTTGTCGTCGCCACCAATGAGGGCAACGCGGCCGAGCAGGCGTTGATCGAGTTCATCGGCAAGGAGGTCGCGCCGCGGCACGGTATCAAGGTCGCCTTCCGCGGCTTGTCCGACAGCAACACCATCAACCGGGCCGTGAACGACGGCGAAGTGGCCGGCACCGTCTATCAGCACAAGCTGTGGCTGGGGCAGGTGCTGGAGGCCAATCCCGACTTCCGGGAGACGGCGGCCACCCCGGTGTTCCGCTGGGGCTTCGGGATCTGGTCGGATAAGTACACCGACGTGTCCCAGCTGCCCGACGGCGCGAACGTCTCGCTGTATTCCGATCCCGCAAACGAGGCGCAGGGCCTGTGGCTGCTGGAGCGGGCCGGCCTGATCACGCTCAAACCGGGCGTGGACCGGTGGCAGGCGACCCAGAAGGACATCGCCGGAAACCCGAAGCACCTGAAGTTCACCCTGCTCGACTTCGCCGCGCAGTCCCGATCACTGCCCGACCTGGACGCCGCGGTCGGTTACACCGAGTACTACCTTGCCGCCAAGGTCCCGATCAAACAGCAGATCTTCGCTCCCCCGGCCCCCGACGAATTCGCCGGCCAGCTCACCATCGGCACCAAGTGGGCCGAGGCCGAGAACATCAAGAAACTCGTCGAAACATTCAAAGACCCAGCGGTACAGCAGTTCCTGGCCACCGACCCGAGCGTCAAGGACATCCTGCTGCCGCTGTGACCGTGCCGAACCACACCGACAAGCGCTGCTCCAGGTCCTGTTGAGCCTCGCCCGTCCACGCGATGTGGCCGTCGGGGCGCAGCAGCACCGCCGGCACATCCAGTTCGGGGGCCGCGGCCACCACGTGGTCGACACGGTCGGCCCATCCGGACACCGAGAGCGAACCGGTCTGGTCCAGCAACAGGCCCCGGCCGGCGTGCGTCAGTTCATAGAGCCGGCCCTGCCCGACGGGCATGTCGCGCAGCCGACGGCCCCACCGACTGTCACCCATGTCGTACCGGACCCCGATAGCGGTGATCTTCTCCACCAGATAGCGGTTCACCTCGTCGAAGTCCATCAGCTCGGCGAACAACCGGCGCACCGCCTGCGGCCCTGGTGCGGTCGACATCAGCTCCATCTGCGCGCGAGTGTTGTTCAGCACCTCGGCGGCCACCGGGTGCCGTTCGTTCTGATAGGTGTCCAGCAGCCCCGACGATGCCCAGCCGTTGATCTGCGCGGCGAGCTTCCAGCCCAGGTTGAAAGCGTCCTGAACCCCGAGGTTGAGGCCCTGGCCGCCGGCCGGTGGATGGATGTGCGCGGCGTCGCCCGCGAGTAGGACGCGCGCGCACCGGTACCGTTCGGCCTGCCGGGTGGCATCGCCGAAACGCGACAGCCACCGAGGGGAATGCGCACCGAAATCGGTTCCGGCGACCGCGCGTAACTGCGTGCGGAACTCCTCGAGGGTGGGCGCCACGGCGCGGTCCTCGGACAATCCGGCTGCCGGCACCACCACGCGGTAGAGCCCCTCCCCGACGGGCCCCACCCCGAAACGCTTCTGGGTCTGCCGTATTCGCTCAACCGCTTCGCTGATCACCTCCGGTACGGCCGACATGCGCATCTCGCCCAACAACGTCTCGGTGGTGGCCGGTTCGCCGAGAAAGGCGACACCGAGCAGGGCGCGCACCGTGCTGCGCCCGCCGTCGCAGCCGACCACGAATCCGGCGCGCAGTTGTGTGCCGTCGGCCAGGTCGACGGTCACCCCGTCACCGTCCTGGCGCAAGCCGGTCAGTTCGGCGCCCCTGCGCAGCTCTGCACCGAGTCGACTGGCCCGCTCGGCGAGCAGCTGTTCGACCAGAGGCTGCGGAATGCCCAGAGTGTACGGGTGGGCGGTGTCCAAGCCGCTGGGTGCCGGTCTGTCCATGGCGGCGAAGAACCCACCCACCGGGAACTGCCGGCCGAGGGCGAGGAAAGGCTCCAGCGCGCCCCGCTGATCCATGATCTCGACACTGCGCGCGTGCAGCCCGAGCGCACGGACCACCTTGGTCGGCTCGTTCGACCTGTCCAGCACCAGCACCTGCACCCCGTGCAGGCGCAGCTCCGCGGCCAGCATCAGCCCGGTCGGTCCGGCACCGACGACGATGACCTCAAACATGAAATCCCCCAATCCAATCGGCCTGGTCACAGGCATGGATGGACGATTGTGCGGCATACCCGGGGCCTTGCGGCAAGCCCCCCGGTGCGCTATATCTTGAAAGGGGCGGGGGAAATCTGCTTCCGGAAATAGACCCGGTGATAGCCGTCCTCGGTGCGGCGCCCCGTTTCCTGATACCCGCGGCGCGGATAGTAGGACAGATTCTCCGTCATCGCCGCGTTGGTGTAGAGCCGTACCTCGGCGAGCCCGAGCGCACGTGCATCGGACTCCGCTCGGGCCAGCAGCCGCGCGCCGGCACCGCGCCCCTGCGCGGCCGGATCGACGGCGATGGTGTCGATCAGCAGGTGGTCCACATGCGTTTCGGTCACCAGCACCGCCTCCAGATGGCCACCGCGGTCGATCACCCATACCCGCGAATCCGATAGTGCCGCACTGAAATCGGCATCCATCGGCGCCGGCCGGCGGCCGATCCGGTGCACATACTTGGCGAATGCCTGCGCGATCAGACGGTGCACCGCAGCGTGGTCGGTGGCAGTGGCCCGGCGTAGGAGACCGTTGTCCATGCCCGGGAGTCTAGGCGGCGCGGTTACCGCCCCCTGGCCGGTTGCGATGACACCGACGACGAGGAAGACGGCAGCGTCGTGGGTCGTTCGATGATCGTCGAATTCGGCCCGCCGACGCGGTAACTGGCGCCGCGATGCTCGTCGGGCAGCCGGTCACCTTGGCCGTTGAGTTTGTTGCGCAGGGTGCCCGGGGTGTACTCGGTCTGATAGGCACCGCGCGCGGTCAACACCGGCACCACGTGGTCGACGAAGTCGGCGAACGAGCCGGGAGTGATCGCGTACGCCAGGTTGAAGCCGTCGACATCGGTCTCCTCGACCCATTCCTGCAGGGTATCGGCCACGGTGGCACCGGAACCCACGATCCGTGGCCCCATTCCGCCGATCTTGCCCCACTCTGCGATATCGCGGACCGCCCATTCACCGCCGTCCGGATCGGCGGACTGGAATGCCTTCACCGCCGACAGGATGGCGTTGGAGTCCACGTTGCCCACCGGCTCGTCGAGCCCGTAGCGGGACAGGTCGACGCCCATCCAGCCGGACATGAACGTCAGCGCGCCTTCCGGATCACCGTAGGACAGGTACTCGACGTGCTTGGCGTGCGCCTGCTCGTCCGTGGCGGCGGTGATCACTGTGGAAAGGTTGAAGATCTTCGCCGAATACGGATCCCGGCCGGCCAGTTCGAGTTCGGAACGGATGGTGGAAACCGTTTCCCGCAGAATCGCTTTGGTGGGGGCGGCGGTGAAGATCGCCTCGGCGTTCTCAGCGGCGAACCGGACTCCGCGCGGTGACGAGCCGGCCTGGTAGATGACGGGCGTACGTTGCGGTGACGGTTCGGCCAGATGCACGCCCGGCACACTGAAATGGTGGCCCTGATGGCCGATATGGTGCACCTTCTGCGGATCGGTGAACACCCCGCGGTCCCGGTCGCGGACCACCGCGTCGTCTTCCCAGGAGCCCTCCCACAACTTGTAGAGCACCTCAAGGTATTCGTCGGCGTGGTCGTACCGCGCATCGTGGGCCGGCTGGTCGGTCTGCCCCATGTTGCGCGCGGCGGCCGGCAGATAACCTGTCACCACATTCCAGCCGATCCGGCCCCCGGTCAGGTGATCGAGTGTGGACACCCGGCGGGCGAATGGGTAGGGATGCTCGAACCCAGTTCCGGTGGTGATGCCGAACCCCAGATGTTCGGTGACCAGCGCCATCGCCGACACCAGGAGCAGCGGATCCCCCACCGGGATCTGGGCGGCCTGCCTGATGGCGGCCTCGTCGCTGGCGCCGTAGACGTCATAGGTGCCCAGCACGTCGGCAATGAACAATCCGTCGAACCTGCCGCGTTCCAGCAGCTTCGCCAACTCCGTCCAATACTGCAGGTCCTTGTACCGCCACGACTGATCTTCGGGATGGCGCCACAAACCGGGCGACTGATGGGCGACACAGTTCATGTCGAAGGCATTGAAACGAATTACGCGGGTCACCCCGGCAGCCTTCCCGGCGCCGCGGCCGGCGTCACCGGTTGTGTTCAGCGTGCGTCAATGGCGTGCCACCCCGATCGCCTACGCTGAGCCCATGGCACGCCGCACAGACGCCACCCGCCGGTCCGTGCCGCTGGCGGTGTGTGCGGTGCTCGCGGTATCCGGGTGCGGCGCATCCAACGTCGTCAACACCGGCGAACCGCACACACCCGTCACCACTTCCCCGGCGCAACCGTCGTTGCCGGCCTACGCCACCAATGCCCACCTGGCCAATGCCAACGAGTTCTACGCCACCTCGGGCGTACAGCAGGGGTACTTTTTCGTCACACCCAGCGGCCGCTGGCGGTGCGCGATCATCCCGCACGTGCAGGCCGGCTGCCGCGCCGCGGGGTCCACGACTCTGCCGATCGCGGGCGCGCCGACGGCGGTGCCCGGCGCCGACGGCAGTCAGGTCCCACCCTCTGCGCTGGTGATCGACCGCAACGACGACGCGCAGTTCGTCGCGGCCGAAGACGATCCGTTCAGTCTGCAGCCCGGTCCCGCGGCCACTCTGCCCTTCGGCACGGTGCTCGCCGCGGCCGGATTCCGGTGCAACGTGCAAGAAGCCTCCGGCGTCTCGTGCGGGAGCGAGGCCAGCGGCAAGGGGTTCACCTTCTCGGCCGACGGCTACAGCCTGGCCTATACCGACGTCCCGCAGATGTGACCATGCCGGGGAAGGTCTTCGGTACCGGCAGCATGTCCCGAGCACCAGCGCTGTGACACGCGGGAATGTGCTGTCGCGCAGCGCGATCCGCTTCGCTTCCGGGGTGGTCGTCGCGCATCTGCTGACCACCGCCGAAGTGGTGATCATCCTGGTTTCACTCGGCCGCCAAACTCTCAGTGGTGCAACGACTCTCATCACCAGGGCCAATCTGGTGACCCTGCTGGCGGTGGTGGCGGTCGGCACCGTGGTGGCCGCAGCGGGAGGTTACCGCCTGATTTCGCGGTCGCTGCACTGGTTCGAGGCCGGTGCGCAACCCGATGTGCGGCAACGTCGCGCCGCGATCAACATGATCCGGCACCAGTCGGTGCTGCTGCTGTCGATCTGGCTGGTCGGCGGGGCGGTGTTCATCGCCGTCAACCATGGCACCGGGTGGGCCCCGACCGTGCTGATCGGTTTGTCGGTGCTGTTCGGCGGAATCTCCACGGTCAGTAGCAGTCTGCTGTTCACCCAGCGCGTCACCCGGCCCCTGGTGGCCGCGGCCACCAGGGAGTTCGAGAGCCGCACCACCGCACCGGGGGTGCAGGCGCGGCTGCTGCTGTTGTGGGTGCTCACCACCGCCCTGCCGAGCGCGACCATCGCCCTGCTCGTCGTGTGCCGCGCCAACGGCTGGTTCATCCCGGAGACCGCATCGGTGGATGTGCCGGTGGTGTTGCTGTCGCTGGTCGCGGTGTTTCTCGGGGTGCGTTCGCTGATTCTGGTCTCGATGTCCATTTCCGACCCGTTGCGCGAGATCATCGACGCGATGGCCGATATCGAACAGGGCCGCATCGGCAGGCAGGTGGATGTGTACGAGCAGTCCGAGATCGGGCGGCTGCAAAGCGGTTTCAACCGGATGGTGGTGGGCCTGAAGGAACGCGACCGGTTGCGCGACCTGTTCGGCCGTCACGTCGGCCCGGATGTGGTGCGGTTGGCCATCGAATGGACCAACGTGGCCGATGACGTGCTCTCCGGGGATGTCCGTGAGGTGGCCGTGCTGTTCGTCGACGTCACGGGCTCCACGGCTTTGGCGATGACACGTACCCCCGCCGAAGTGGCCGACGTGTTCAACGCTTTCTTCCGGATCGTGGTCGCCGCCGTCGATGCCCACGACGGGCTGATCAACAAGTTCCAAGGTGACGCGGCACTGGCCGTCTTCGGTGCGCCGATCCCTTCGGACACCTCGGCTTCCGCGGCGCTGGCCGCGGCCCGGACCCTGGCCACGGCGCTGGGTCGGCAGGAACTCGACTACGGCATCGGCGTCTCGGCCGGGCCGGCGTTCGCGGGCAATATCGGAGCGGAGAACCGGTACGAGTACACCGTCATCGGCGACCCGGTGAACGAGGCCGCCCGGCTGGCCGACGCGGCGAAGGTCACCGACGGACGTATCGCCTGCTCGAGTGCCGCCGTCGACCGCGCCGACGACGCGGAGGGCCCGCTGTGGCGGGCGCACGGTCAGGTGCTGCTGCGCGGGCGCTCCGAGCCGACGCAGGTGTTCGTGCCACGATGAAGTGATGAGTGAGATCCACCCGTTCCGTATCGCCGTGACCGATGCCGAGCTCGACGATCTGAGTCGTCGGCTGGCCGGCACGCGCTGGCCCGAGGCCGAATGCGTGGACGACTGGAGCCAGGGCATTCCGCTGAGCTACACCCGCGAACTCGCCGAGTACTGGGCCCACGGCTACGACTGGCGCGCCCGGGAAGGGGCGTTGAACCGCTTCGCGCAGTTCACCACCGAAGTAGACGGGTTGGACATCCACTTCATCCACCAGCGCTCACCGCACGACGGGGCGCTGCCGTTGATCATCACGCACGGCTGGCCCGGTTCCGTCGTCGAGTTCCAGAAGGTCATCGAACCTCTCACCGATCCGACCAAATTCGGCGGCAGCGCTGCGGACGCGTTCCACGTCGTGTGCCCGTCGCTGCCCGGATACGGCTTTTCGGGGAAACCGGCCACCACCGGGTGGGGTGTACAGCGGATCGCCCAGGCGTGGGAGACCGTGATGGGCCGGCTCGGCTATCACCGGTACGGCGCGCAGGGTGGCGACTGGGGTGCCGCTGTCACGACGCAGATCGGCAGAAACGTGGGAGGCTGCATCGGCATCCACACCAACATGCCGATCTGCCGGCCCACCGCCGACAGCCTGAAGAATCCCACCGAGGACGATGCCAGGGCGCTGGCGGCTTCCAAGCATTACCAGCGCTGGGATGCGGGCTACTCGAAACAGCAGTCCACCCGGCCGCAGACGCTGGGCTACGGTCTGGTCGATTCGCCGGTGGCACAACTGGCCTGGATCGTGGAGAAATTCTGGGCGTGGACCGACTGCGATGGCCACCCGGAAAACGTCCTGACGCGCGACGAACTGCTCGACAACGTCATGCTCTATTGGATCACCGGCAGCGGCGCCTCGTCGGCCCGACTGTATTGGGAGAGTTACGCCGTGTTCGGAGCGGACGACCAACGCGTCGAACTCCCCACCGGCGTCGCGGCTTTCCCGAAGGAGATCCTGCGGGCTCCGCGCAGCTGGTGCGAGGCGGCGTACAACGTCACGCAGTGGACCGCCATGCCGCGCGGCGGGCATTTCGCTGCGTTCGAGCAGCCGGAGTTGTTCGTCGCGGACGTCAGGAAGTTCTTCTCGACCGTGCGTTCCGGCGGGTTGCAGCGAAGCGACCGGGGAGTGTGAACAGCCGGTACCCGCCATACAACACGGCGGCCACCACGAAGTTGACGAAGTAGGCGATGTCGGCGCCGTGCCAGGCCACCGCGACCGGCCCTTGGATCAAGGTGGTGTCCATGAACGGGATGGCCGCCGCGTAAGACACGACGAACACCAGCAGCGCGGCGAGGGCATCGGCGCGGCGGGTGGGCTCGGTGGTGACATCCACCGCGGGGTCGGTCCGGCCACGGGTCCGCAGCAACCAGTCGATCACCACCACCGCGACGAAGGCCGGGATCCAGTAACCGACGAGCAGCAGCACATCCTGGAAACGGGTGGCGGTGTCGGCGCCGTGCAACCACAGGATGAGGGTGAAGGCCACCGCGGTGACCAGGACCGCCGAGATGGGCCGGCGGACCCGCACCCCCAGGGTCTGCAAGGCCAGGGACCCGCTGTAGTCGTTCATCACCCCCGAGCCGATCGAGGCCAGCGCGATGATCAGCAGTGCCACCGCGCCGAGAATCCCGCCGCCCATCACATCGCGCACGCCCGCGGCGGTCTGGTCACCGATGACACCGGCGGCGGCGATCCCGATGGCCTGCACGAATACATAGGCGAGCACGATGCCGCCGAAGGTGTAGCCGAACACCTTGCGCCGGGACGACTGTGCCGGCAGGTAGCGGCTGAAGTCGGCGGCGTAGCTGGCCCATGAGATCGACAGGCTGAGCGCGATGGTGACCTCGAGGACGAAAGCCCCGGCCAGGTCGGGCCCGGACACCGTGGCGGAAGTGACCACCGCGTCGATGGGGTGACCGCTCACCAGTTTGACCGCGAACACCACGAACGTCACGAACAACACCACCGTGAGCACCGCCTGCAGACGGTGGATCAGTTCGTAGCCGAAGAAACCGACGGCTCCCTGAACTGCCAACACGATCAGCACGGCGGCCCAGAACGGGATGCCCAACAGCACCGACAGTGCCTCGCCGCCGAACAACCCGACGAGCGCATCCCAGGCGATCGACGACAGCCATTGCAGTGCGGCGGGCAGCACGACGCCGGGACCGAATGCCAAGCGGGCGGCCGGCAGTTGCGCGGTTCCGGTGCGCGGGCCCCATGTCGACAGATACCCGACCACCAGCCCGCCCAGCACGGTCCCGATCAGCATCGCCACCAGGCCCAGCCAGAACCCGAGCCCGAGGGTGATGGCCAGCGTCCCGGTGAACACCCCCGTCATGTTCACCTGCGGGGCGAACCACACGGTGAACAGCCGTGCGGGCGTTCCGTAACGCTGTGCGGCACCCACCGGGGCGATGCCGTGCGTCTCCACCGACAAATCGCCGGCTCCGCTGGGTGTGCGGCCCGTGAATGGTTCGGCGTTCAGTCCCCGGAATGTGCCTACGACCCCACCTGTCATGCGACCATTCGATCACGGTCGACATGAGCAGGCTCATCCCTCACCACCGATGACGGGACGCGAACCCATCGGCGCGCCGGATTCTGCCAATATTTCCGATCTCGCCTATGGATTCCATTGTCAAAATGTAAATTCGTTGCGGAATCGCTTGCGAAGGCCCCCGCGATGCACCAAGGTTGAAACGCATCGACCACGACGCCGAGGGAGGTCCGGTCCTGACCGGCACACACACCACCGCCGCTGACCACGCGACGGGCGAGGACGGAGCCACGTCTGCGAAGGCGGCCCCGGTCATCGAGATCGACCACGTGACCAAACGCTTCGACGACTACGTCGCGGTGGCCGAAGCCGACTTCACCATCGGCTCGGGAGAGTTCTTCTCCATGCTCGGCCCCTCGGGCTGCGGCAAGACCACGACGCTGCGGATGATCGCCGGATTCGAGACGCCGACCTCGGGGGCGATCCGTCTCGAGGGCGTCGACGTGTCCAGGGTCCCGCCGCACAAGCGCAATGTGAACACCGTCTTCCAGCACTACGCGCTCTTCCCGCACATGACGGTGTGGGACAACGTGGCCTACGGCCCGCGCAGCGCGAAGAAAGACAAGGCCGAAACCGCGCGCGCCGTCGACGAGATCCTGGAGATCGTCCGGCTCACCGATTTCGCCAAGCGCAAACCCGCGCAGCTATCCGGCGGCCAGCAGCAACGGGTGGCCCTGGCGCGCGCCCTGGTCAACTACCCCAGCGCCCTGCTGCTCGACGAGCCCTTGGGCGCGCTCGACCTCAAGCTGCGCCACGCCATGCAGTTCGAGCTCAAGCGCATCCAGCGCGAGGTCGGGATCACGTTCATCTACGTGACCCACGACCAGGAAGAGGCGCTGACGATGAGTGACCGGATCGCGGTCATGAACGCCGGCAACGTCGAACAGATCGGCACCCCCACCGATATCTACGATCGGCCCGCCACGGTGTTTGTCGCCGGTTTCATCGGTCAGGCCAACCTGTGGGCGGGTCGCCAGACCGGCCGCGCCAACCGCGATTTCGTCGAGATCGAGGTGCTCGGCTCGACGCTCAAGTCGCGCCCCGGTGACACCGCGATCGAGGCCGGCGGCCAGGCCACGCTGATGATCCGGCCGGAGCGGGTCCGGGTCAGCATCGAGGCACCGGGTGGAGACGTGGTGTCGGTGCGGACCACGGTGCGCGACCTGACCTTCCAGGGGCCCGTGGTGCGACTGGCCCTCGTCGCACCCGATGATTCCACCGTGGTGGCCCACGTCGGGCCCGAACAGGACCTGCCCCTGCTGCGGCCGGGTGACGAGGTGCACGTGAGCTGGTCGCCGGAGGCCTCCCTGGTGCTGCCTGCCGGCGACATTCCCACCACCGAGGACCTCGAGGAGATGCTCGACGACTCGTAGCCATTCGGTCGTTGCGTCGAGTAGCTCTCTCCCCCAACCTGTTTGATTTCACGAAAGGTCCCGCATGTCCAACGAGATCGACCCTCGCCTGCTCTCCCGCCTGGGTTCCGCCCGGACCAGCCGGCGGCGCCTCATCGGTGGCGGTGCCGCCGCCGCCGCGGCCGCGATCCTGGGGCCGTCGTTCCTGGCCGCGTGCGGCTCGAACAGCAGCACCTCATCGTCGTCGACGAGCGCGACTGCGGACAGCGGTCCGGCCACGGGCACCCTGCGCGTCTCGAACTGGCCGCTGTACATGGCAGACGGATTCGTCGCCGCATTCCAGAAGGCCAGTGGTCTGACCGTCGACTACAAGGAAGACTTCAACGACAACGAGCAGTGGTTCGCCAAGGTCAAGGAGCCGCTGTCGCGTAAGCAGGACATCGGTGCGGACCTGGTGGTCCCCACCCAGTTCATGGCGTTGCGCCTCAAGGGCCTGAACTGGCTCAACGAGATCACCGAAGCCGGTGTACCCAACCGCAAGAACCTGCGGCCCGACCTGCTCAACGAGGCGGGCGATCCCGGCCGCAAGTACACCGCGCCGTACATGACCGGCATGGTCGGCCTGGCCTACAACAAGGCCGCCACCAAGCGCGATATCACCAAGATCGACGACCTCTGGGATCCCGCGTTCAAGGGCCGGGTGAGCCTGCTGTCCGATGTCCAGGACGGACTGGGCATGATCATGCAGTCCCAAGGCAATTCGCCGGAGAACCCGTCGACCGAGTCGATCACCAAGGCCGTCGACCTGGTGCGCGAGCAGAAGGACAAGGGCCAGATCCGCCGGTTCACCGGAAACGATTACGCCGACGACCTCGCTGCCGGCAATATCGCGGTGGCGCAGGCGTATTCGGGTGACGTCGTGCAGCTACAGGCCGACAACCCCGATCTGAAGTTCATCGTTCCGGAATCCGGTGGCGACTGGTTCATCGACACCCAGGTGATCCCGTACACCACGCAAAACCAGAAGGCCGCCGAAGCGTGGATCAACTACGTGTACGACCGGGCCAACTACGCCAAACTGATCGCCTTCACCCAGTACGTGCCGGTGCTCTCGGACATGACCGACGAACTGAACAAGATCGATCCGAAACTGGCGGCGAATCCGCTGATCAACCCGCCGGCCGACATCCAGGCCAAGCTGAAGACCTGGGCCGCGCTCACCGACGAGCAAACCCAGGAGTTCAACACCCTGTAC
Source organism: Mycobacterium sp. BMJ-28 (assembly GCF_054404835.1). Classification (NCBI taxonomy): domain Bacteria; kingdom Bacillati; phylum Actinomycetota; class Actinomycetes; order Mycobacteriales; family Mycobacteriaceae; genus Mycobacterium; species Mycobacterium sp. BMJ-28. The sequence continues at coordinate 3,376,126 of NZ_CM136783.1, forward strand.
GCCGCTGTCACCGGCGGCTGATCGGATGGCTGCGCGGATGGGAGGAGCATAGTGGCCGGAGTCGCCTCCAGCAGTCGCCAGCGCAGCAAGATCGCGCCGTACCTGATGATCTTGCCCGCGCTGGCCTATCTCGCGGTTTTCTTTGTGGTGCCGCTGTTTTCGCTGGCGCGCACCTCGCTGTCCAGCTCTGGCGGGTCGGTGTACCTGCCGACGCTGACCTTCGACTGGAATTTCGGCAACTTCACCAAGGCGTTCGACCTGTATCAGGATCAGATCCTGCGGTCGTTCGGTTACGCGGCCGTCGCAACGGTGGTCTGCCTGCTGTTGGCTTTCCCGCTGGCATATGTGATCGCCTTCAAGGCGGGCCGGTTCAAGAACCTGATCCTGGGTCTGGTGATCCTTCCGTTCTTCGTCACGTTCCTGATCCGCACGCTGGCCTGGAAGACGATCCTGGCCGATGACGGCTGGGTGGTCGGCGCGCTGAACACCATCGGCCTGCTCCCCAGCGAGGGACGGCTGCTGTCGACGAGTTGGGCGGTGATCGGTGGCCTGATCTACAACTGGATCATCTTCATGATCCTGCCGCTCTACGTCAGCCTGGAGAAGATCGATCCCCGTCTGCTGGAGGCCTCCCGCGACCTGTACTCCTCGGGGCCGCGCAGCTTCGGCAAGGTGATCCTGCCGCTGTCGGTGCCCGGTGTGCTGGCCGGCAGCATGCTCGTATTCATCCCCGCGGTAGGCGATTTCATCAACGCCGACTATCTGGGCAGCACCCAGACGACGATGATCGGCAATGTCATCCAGAAGCAGTTCCTGGTGGTCAAGGACTACCCGGTGGCCGGGGCGCTCAGCCTGGGACTGATGGTGCTGATCCTCATCGGCGTGCTGCTGTACACCCGCGCCCTGGGCACGGAGGACCTGGTATGACGGCCACCGTTGACCGGTCCGTGGTGAAACCGGTTCGGGCCAGGCCGAAATGGGGCGACCTGGTGTTGCGCATCATCGCCGGCCTGGTGCTGCTCTACCTGTTCCTGCCGATCTTGGTGATCGTGCTCTTCTCGTTCAACCATCCGGCGGGCAAGTTCAACTACACGTGGCAGGGTTTCACCCTGGACAACTGGTTGCACCCGTTCAAGTATCCCGCGCTGGTGGACGCGCTCAAGCTCAGCCTCAACGTGGCGCTCGTGTCCACGTTGATCGCGCTGGTGCTCGGCACCTTGTTGGCGATCGCGTTGGTGCGTCAGCGGTTTCGCGGCAGCAAGGCCGTCGACACGTTCATGGTGCTGCCGCTGACCGCACCCGAAGTGGTGATGGGTGCCTCGCTGCTGACGCTGTTCCTGGATCTGCACTGGGCGGCCGGCTACACCACCATCGTGATCGCGCACGTCGCGTTCGAGGTGAGCTTCATCGCGATGACCGTGCGGGCCCGGGTGCGCGGGTTCGACTGGACCCTCGAGGACGCCTCGATGGATCTGGGTGCCGGCCCGGGCCGGACCTTCTTCAAGGTCACCTTGCCCCTGATAGTTCCGGGCATCATCGCGGCGGGCATGTTGTCCTTCGCGCTGTCGCTGGACGACTTCATCATCACCTACTTCGTCAGCGGTTCCACCGTCACCTACCCGCTGTATGTGAATGCTGCCGTGAAAGCGGCTGTGCCACCACAGATCAACGTGCTGGCGACGGCGATCCTGGTGATCAGCCTGATCCTGCTCGGTGCGGGGACGCTCTACCGGCGCAAGCGGATCGAGGTCTAGGTCAGCTGCACGCTGACCCGGACGCGGCCCTTGTCGTCGCGGGTGGCGACGGCATGTCCGGTGCGGTCGGCCCCGCGGAAGTTCAGCAGCGTGATGGGCCCGCCGTCGCCGAGGAAATTACGCCACCAACTCTTGGCGTCCGGCGCCATGACGGCGATGGTGACCTGATCGCCGGACACCCGGTAGTTCACCGGTGTCTGGAAAGTGCGTCCGGACTTACGGCCGGTGTAGCGGATCTCGACCAGGCTGCGTCCGACGACGTCCCCGACGAGGGGGACGGTGGTCAGACCGATGGCGAGCCTGTTGAGGTTGCGGACCAGGCCGCGGGTCATTGGATTGGTGAAGATTCCGTTCGACATGCATCGAGGCTAACCTCGGGCGGCGTTCCGTGCGGCTCGCTCCGGCCACCGGAGCGAGCGGCGCCGATACCGGCCGCGACCACCGCGACGATGCCGACCACGGCCGGCGGCGCAGGTACCTGGTGCAGGATGAGCAACCCCATCAGCATCGCAAAGCCGGGCTCGAGGCTCATCAGCGTGCCGAACGCGGCGGTGCTGAGCCTGCGCAGGGCCAACAGTTCCAGTGCGAACGGGATGATGGGCAGCAGGATGGCCAGGCCGACCCCGATCAGCAGGATCTCCGGGGTGAGCCGGCCGAACACGGTGGGACCGGCTACCGCGGTCGCGACGAGGCCGGCAACGGGCATGGATACCGCCAGGCCGGTGATGCCGGCGACCTCATCCCCCACCCGCTGGGTCAACAGGATGTACATCCCCCAGCACACCGCCGATCCCAGCGCATAGAGCACCCCCACCGGATCGACGGCTCCGGCCCACGGCTCGGTCATCAGCACCACGCCCGCGGCCGCCAGTCCGGGCCAGAGCAGGCGATGCCGGCCCGACCCCTTCGCCACGGCGACACCCAACGGCCCGAGGAATTCCAGGGCACTCGCCGTACCCATCGGGATCCGGGCCAGGGCCAGCATGAACAGCAGCGTGATCCCCGCGGTCACGACGCCCAGCACCAGGCAGGTGAGAAACGCCGACCGGGTGAAGGCCGCGCGGCGCGGCCGCACCAGCGCGAGCATGAGCAAGCCGGCCCACGCCAGTCGCAACCACGCCGTGCCCTCTGCTCCGATGTCGTCGATGAGCCCGACCGCGATCGCGGCACCGAGCTGCACCGAACACATGGCGGCGATTGCCATGAAGGCGCCGTGTCGGGTGGTGGGGCTGCTCATATCTGCATTGAACGGCACCCAGAATGTTCATGTCCACGTGATATTCACGGACATACCGTTCATGGTTTGTGGATGGTTGGGGGTCGGGATGGGTCGAGCCTGGTGGCCCCGCCATCGCCCTGCGTAGATTGATCACATGACCAGCGGTGATCAGGTGTCCCAACCGTGGCGCAGCCACGCGCCCCAGCCGGCGGTGGCCGGGAACCTCGGCCGCCGCTTTTTCGCCCGGTTGATCGACGGCATCATCGTGCACGTCGCCAGCGCATTCGCGGTGGTGTCGCTCGATTCGTTATCCAATATCCTTGTCACCGGCCTGTTTTCGGGCGTGCTCACCTTCATCTACTTCGTCGCATTCGAGGTGTCGGTCGGCTGGACACCCGGCAAGAAGCTTCTCCGGTTGCACGTGCGCGGTCCGCACGGTCGGCCGCATCCCGACCTCAAGCAGTCGGCGATCCGCAACTCCTTCACGCTCCTGGCCGCGATCCCTTATGTCGGTGCGCTGCTGGCGTTCGTCGCGTATGTGGTGATCGCCGTCTCGATCAAGAACAGCCCGTGGCGGCAGGGCGCCCATGACGACCTGGCCGGTGGGACGCAGGTCGTCAAGGGTTGAGCCCGTCAGCCGGCCATGAATTCCGAGTAGGCCGAAGCCAATTCGGGTGAGAGAACGGGAACGTTGCACGCGCGCTGGGTGTCCCCGATCGGCGCGAGGATTCCCTTCAGGTCGTGATATTCCGCCGGGTTGGCGGTGAAATACGTCCGGATGTTCGTCGCCGCGACTTCCCGTGGTTGCGTGTAGGCCGTGGAAACCGCCTGGTCAGCGCCGGGGTGAGCATTGAGGTAGCCGCGTGCGGCGCCGGTGACTGAGTGCACCGTGGCGTTGACGGCGGCGGGACTGCAGTCGACCGGATCGGCCGACGCCACCGGTGTCGCCAGGGTGCCGAGAACGCCACCGGCCGCCAGTGCCGCCAAGGTGATTCGATGCGCAGACTTCAATTTCATGATCAGCAGATGTTCCTTCGAGTCGCTTCTGTTTTCGGGACCCGACCCGAGTTCCACCATACGTAGACCTCAAACACCGCGAACTGCAGTGGCGGGCAGCATTTTCGAGCGTTACAGCAAACGGCCGTGAGCTCGGTCGCAATTTTGCGCCGGGCGGTGAGGGGCTGCGCAGAATGTCCCGGCAATCCTCAACGGCCCTTAGGATCGACCGCCGATTCTTAACTGCCCGTGATCTATCGTGTGACCGAATTGTTATCCGGGTATCCGGTTCGGATGAGCGACTGTGCCCTTCTCGTGGTGGACATGTTCAACGACTACCGACACGATGACGCCGACGAGCTGGCATCCAACGTCGCCCGCATCGTCGACCCCCTGGCCGCACTGGTCGACGACGCCCGAGCCAACGACGGGGTGGACGTCGTCTACGTGAACGACAATCACGGCGACTTCACCGCGACTACCCACGACATCGTGCAGAACGCGGTACGCGGCCGTCGCCCCGAGCTCGTCACGCCGCTGGTGCCCGAACCGGACGCGTTGTTCCTCACCAAGGTGCGGCACAGCGTCTTCTACGCGACGGCCTTGGACTACCTGCTGCAGCGGCTGGGTACCACGACCCTCGTCTTCACCGGTCAGGTGACCGAGCAGTGCATCCTCTACAGCGCGCTGGACGGATACGTGCGCCATTTCGATGTGGTCGTTCCCTCCGATGCCGTTGCCCATATCGACCCCGATCTGGGGCGAGCCGCGCTGCAGATGATGGAGCGCAACATGCGCGCCACGATCGCGGACGCCGCGACCTGCCTGCCATAGCGCCACCAGTCGCGTTTGAAGAAAGCGTCCCCGGGTACTCGTGCATTGCTTTTCAGGAGAGAGGAAGCAGTGTGGACGACGCCAAACAGCGGCAGCTCGATGCGGTTCGGTTCAAGCGTGGAAGCGGTTATCTCACCACGCAACAGGGCGTTCGGGTTGACCACGACGAGGACACGCTGAGCGCCGGTGCGCGCGGCCCCTCGCTGCTGGAAGACTTCCATGCCAGGGAGAAGCTCACTCATTTCGACCACGAGCGCATTCCGGAACGTGTGGTGCATGCCCGGGGCGCCGGTGCCTATGGGTATTTCGAGCCCTACGACGATTCCCTGGCCGACTTCACGGCCGCGCAGTTTCTCACCACCCCCGGGCTGCGGACACCGGTGTTCGTCCGATTCTCGACCGTCGCGGGTTCGCGGGGATCGGCAGACACCGTTCGCGACATCCGCGGCTTCGCCACGAAATTCTATACCGCGCAAGGGAATTACGACCTGGTGGGTAACAACGTGCCGGTCTTCTTCATTCAGGACGGGATCAAGTTCCCCGACTTCGTGCACGCGGTGAAGCCCGAGCCGCACAACGAGATACCGCAGGCGGCGTCGGCGCACAACACATTGTGGGACTTCGTGTCCATGCAGCCCGAAACCCTGCACGCGATCATGTGGCTGATGTCCGACCGAGCCCTGCCCCGCAGTTACCGGATGATGCAAGGATTCGGCGTACATACCTTCCGGCTGGTAAACGCCGAGGGCGCTGGGGTCTTCGTCAAATTCCACTGGACGCCCAAGCTCGGTGTGCACTCCCTGCTGTGGGAAGAATGCCAACAGATCTCGGGCAAGGATCCCGACTTCCATCGTCGCGACCTCTGGGAGGCCATCGAGGCCGGCCAGTACCCGGAGTGGGAACTGGGTGTGCAGTTGGTGCCCGAATCCGACGAGTTCACGTTCTCCTTCGACCTGCTGGACGCCACCAAAATCATCCCAGAGGAAGAAGTTCCGGTGATCCCGGTCGGGCGGATGGTGCTGGATCGAAACCCGGACAATTTCTTCGCCGAGACCGAGCAGGTCGCGTTCCACACTGCGAATGTGGTGCCCGGCATCGACTTCACCAACGATCCGCTGCTCCAGCTGCGCAACTTCTCCTACCTGGACACCCAACTGATCCGGCTGGGTGGCCCCAATTTCAGCCAGCTGCCGGTCAACCGGCCCGTCGCCGAGGTGCGGACCAACCAGCAGGACGGTTACGGCCAGCACGCCATCGCCCAGGGCACTACCGCCTACCACAAGAACACCCTGGCCGGTGGCTGCCCGGCGCTGGCCGACGCCGACGTGTTCCGGCACTACACGGAGCGGGTCGAAGGGCACAAGATCAGACAGCGCGCCGACAGTTTCAAGGACTATTACTCGCAGGCGAAGTTGTTCTGGCAGAGCATGTCCGAGGTCGAGGCCGACCACATCGTGGACGGCTTCGCCTTCGAACTCGGCAAGGTGGACGCGGACACCGGAATTCGGGAACGTACCGTCGAGCAACTGGACCTCGTCGACCACGAGCTGGCCGCGCGGGTGGCCGCCCGGCTGGGACTGCCCGCGCCCGCCGGCGAATCGGACACACCCGACGTGCAGGTCTCTGCGGCGCTGTCCCAGCTCAACCAGCCACCCGGCGACGTCGCCACCCGCAAGATCGCGGTCCTGGCCGCCGACGGCGTGGACGTGACGGGGACCCAGCGTGCGATCACCGCGCTGCGCGCCGCGGGTGCGGTGGTCGAGGTGCTGGCCCCCGTGGCCGGTGGATCCCTGCGCGGCGGATCCGGTGGTGAGCTTGCCGTCGACCGGGGCGTCACCACGATGGGGTCGGTGCTGTACGACGCGGTATTGGTGCCCTGTGGCCCGGACGCCGTGGACGCGCTGGCCCGGGACGGGTACGCCGTGCATTTCCTCACCGAGGCGTATCGGCACCTGAAACCGATCGCCGCATTCGGCGCCGGTATCGACCTGCTGCGGATCGCCGGGCTGGCCGAGTCGCTCGCCGACACCACCGAGGTCGTGTCCGAGCGGGGCGTCATCTCCACCACAGCCGCCGCCGATGAGCTGCCCGAGGCCTTCGCCGAACAGTTCGTCGCCGCGCTGGGCCTGCACCGGGCGTGGGACCGTGACACCGCGGCGGTACCGGCATGATCAGCTCGCTGCTGCGGGCCGATCTCAGCGGGTGCGCTCGGGGAACGGGTCGTCGGCGAAGTCGATCTGTGCGTCCGGGTTGGCCACGGCGGTGACCATGCCGGAGCCGAAGGCCCCCGCGCCGTCGAAAAGCGTGGACGTACCCACCGCGACGCCGTCGGCGGCCCAGTGCGAGTCGGCCTGCACCCCGATCCAGTCGTCCTGCGGCAGCCGGCACAGCGCGACGGTGAGGTCCCCGTTGATATAGCCGACACCGGCAGTGCCGAGGTTGGTGACCAGGCTGGTGCCCTCGGCAGCCATCGCCGCGCGGACGAACGGCGAGTTGCTTCGGCCGTCGAGTACGTCGATGGTGCGATTGACGAACCGCTTCCGGGAGGTGTTCTGGTGATCGGCGATCGCGTCCGTCCACCCCACGGCATCGCTGCCGATGCCGATACCCCGGTCTTCGTCGCGGCCCTGCGGCCCGACGAAAGTCATTGGCGCGACCCACTCCTGGCCCCGCGGTGGCTCCGACAGCCGGTACTGGACCAGGGTGGCGCGCACCACCGTGACACCGTCCTGGACCAGTTCGCACTCCGCGTTGCGGACCCGGCGGCCGTCGCGCACCGAAGCCAGTTTGGCGGTGGTGGGTACCCCGCGAGCGGCCTTGAAAAGGTCGACCGTCAGCCTGGCGGGCAGGAACTCCGGACTTCCGAACGCCGACTCCAGGGCCCGAGCCACCAGCCCGACGAGCGCGGGACCGTTGAGGTGGTCGGCACCCCAGTGGCTCTGCGCGTACTCGGTGGGCAGGTAGGTGTCCTGCTCGGTCTGGGTGAAGTGAAACGGACGTGCCATTGGCGCATCGTCGCACAGGGCCCGCGCCGTGCCGAAGCGCAGCCCTACAGCGGGGTGACGATGCCGTGATCGTAGGCGTACACGATGGCCGCGGCGCGGTCGCGCAGGCCCAGCTTGTCGAAGATCCGGCCGATGTGACTCTTGACGGTGACACCGGAGATGAACAACTGTTCGGCGATCTCGGTGTTCGATCGGCCCTTGCCGATGAGGGTCAGGACGTCGAGCTCGCGGCCGGTCAGCTCGGTGACGGTCGGCCGGGGCGTATCTGCCGCCCTGCGGTAGGTGCTCAGCACCCTGGACGTGACCGCGGGGTCCAGATAGCTGTCCCCCTGCGCCACCGCGCGCACTGCCCGGATGAGCTCCTCGGCCGAGGAGTCCTTCAAGACGAACCCGGCCGCTCCCGCACGTAGCGCCCCCGAGAGCAGCTCGTCCTCGTTGAAAGTGGTCAGCGCCAGCACCGGCGGGCCGCCCGCCGCGGTCACGCATCCGGTCGCCTCGATCCCGCCCACCCGCTTCATCCGCAGATCCATCACCACGACATCCACCTGATGCCGTGCCAGGGCGCCGGGAACCTCGTCACCGTCGGAACACTCGGCGACGATCACGAACCCGTCCTTGCGGCGCAGAATCCGGCGCAGGCCGGACCGCACCAGGTCCTGGTCATCGACGAGCAGGACGGCGATATCGGCGTTCATGCGCGATCCGCCTTCGGCTTCTCGCTGACGCTCATGCGCGATCCGCCTTCGGCTTCTCGCTGGCGTTCATGCGTGCCGCTCCCCGGCCGTCACGAACCGCACCACTTGCGATTGGTGTCGTCGTGCAGTGGGATCCTGGCCTGCACGCACCATCCCCGCGATGTCGGACCGATGTCGATCACCCCGCCGAGCAACTCGACCCGCTGCCGCATCCCACGCACTCCCCTGCCGACGGTGACGGGGGGCGTTCGCGCGGCCACGGCCACCGGGGACTCGTTGACGATCGACAGATCGGCGTGGTCGTGCGTGGTCGTCAGCGTCACCGACGATTTCGAATCCGGGGCGTGCTTGGCGACATTGGCCAGTGATTCCTGCGCTATCCGGTACAGGGCCAGTCCGGTTCCCGCCGACACCCTGTCGATGGAGCCCTGGGTGCGCAGGATGACGTTCAGTCCGGCGCCGGTGTAATCGTCGATGAGCCGGGCGATGTCATCGACACCGGGTTCGGGGGCGGTTTTCATCGGCGCCTCGTCCAAGAGCCCGACAGTGCGCCGGATATCGGCCATTGCCTCCCGGCCGAGTTTCTCGGCGTCGGTGAGCGCGTCCACGGCGTCATCGATATCGCGATCCTGTTGCAGCGCGCGCCGGGCCCCGGTCAGATGCAGCAACGTGACCGACAACGAGTGCGCGATCACGTCGTGCACCTCGCGGGCGATGCGGCGGCGTTCGTCCGCGGCAGCGTGCTCGGCCAGGGCATCCTGTGCGGCATGCTGCTCGGCGTGCAACTGCTGCTGGAGGTGCATCAGATAGCCGCACAGCCACCCCATACCGAGGATGCACACGTACAGCCCGACCCCGTCCAGGCGATGCAGTGCCCCGGCAATCAGCAGGATGGCCATGGTCGACGCGGTGGCCAGCAGGCCGGTGCGCAGACTGGCCGACGCTGTCACCGCACCCACCATCAGCACCATCAGCAAGGGAGCGAAGTCGTACGGGATCGGAGTGGAGGTGGCGAACAGCATGATCGCCCCGGCGGCGGACCAGGTCGCCCACATCAGCGGCGGACTGAAACCCATGCCGGTGCAGAAGAACAACACCAGCGGGGACAACGCGACCGCTATCGCGACAGGCACCGCCACCAGATGGTCGGTGTGCGGGCGCTGCACGGTGGCGCCCAACACGATGAGGACCATCGCCACGTCGGTGGTGATCACGAACCCCCAGTTGAACCCGAGCGGGATCAACTCGCCGCGGCGCCGTAGGCGCACACGCACGAACTCGGGCACCGCTGAGCGCATCGGCCAATGGTAGGGCCACGCGGCGGCGTTGACCATCATGCTGCGGTCGGGTTCGGATTCCTACCACGGTAGGAGGCGTCGTTCGGCCTTCGGGACGACGCGCCGGCCGGTGGCCGCTTCCTAGCGTCTAGGCATATGAAATGGTCGGCGTTGGTGTCAACCCGCGGTGCGTTGCTGGTCGTCGGGGTGTGGCTCGTCGTGGCCGCGGCGGCCAATCTTGGGGTGCCCCAACTGGAACAGGTGGTGCACAGGCACGCCCGCGCGTTCATGCCCGCCGATGCACCCAGTTCGGTGGCATCGGAGAGATCCGGCGCCTTGTTCGGGGACGCTCCCGACAACAATCTGAATTATGTTGTGCTGGAACGAAACAGCCCACTATCAGAGGCGGATCGGCAATTCTATGATCGGGTGGTCGGCGCGTTGCGCGCCGATATCGCGCACGTTCACACGGTGACCGACCTGTGGTCGGACCCACTGACCTCCTCGGCTGCTGTCAGCGCCGACCGGCGGTCGGTGACGTTGATGATCCGGCTGGCCGGCGCCCTGGGCACCACGCCGGCCTCCGACGCGGTGCGTCAGGTGCGCGAGATGGCTGCTCGCGCCGGGCCGCCGGACGGGTTGTCCGTGTACGTCACCGGGCCGGGCGCCACCATCGCCGATGAGTTCGCGGCCATCGACCGGCAGTTGCTGATGATCACCGCGGCCACCGTCGGCCTGATCGCACTGCTGTTGCTTCTGGTGTACCGCTCGGTGATCGCCGCCGCGGTGCCGCTGCTGTCGGTGGGAGTGGCGCTTGCGGTGGCTCGGCCGATCGTCGCCGCCCTCGGCGCCGCCGAGGTCATCGAGGTGTCGATGTTCTCGGTGGCACTCGTCGCGGCCATGATGCTCGGTGCGGGAACCGATTACGCGATCTTCCTGACCGGCCGCCATCAGGAGGGCTTGCGGCGCGGGCAGGAGCCGACAGTGGCGCTGACCGCGGCATGCCGGGGAATAGCGCCGGTGGTTATCGGGTCGGCACTGACCGTGGCGGCGGCCTTGAGCTGCCTGGGGCTGGCTCGGGTGGCAGTGTTTCGTAGTGCTGGAATACCCTGTGCCATAGGCATTGTCGTGGCGATGTGCGCGGCGCTGACTTTGACGCCGGCGCTGACGTCGCTGTCCTCGCGGTGGACCGCGGTCAGCCCGATGTCGGACCGTACCGGTCGGCGCTGGCGCCGTATCGGGGCGACCGTGGCACGCTGGCCGGGGCCGGTGCTGGTCGCCGCGATCGGTGCCGTCGCGGTGCTGGCGTTGCCCGTCGCGACTCTGCGCAGCGGGTGGAACGAGACCTCGGCGCCGCCGGCCGGGGCCGAGTCCAATCGCGGGTACGCCGCGGTGGACCTGCATTTCGGCGCCAATCAGCTGCTGCCCACGGTGGTGACGGTCGCCGCCGATCACGACCTGCGTGATCCGGCGGGGCTGATCGCGATCGAGCGCGTCACCCGTGCGCTGATGGCGATACCCGGTGTGCGACTTGTCCAGTCCGCGAGCCGGCCGTCGGGTACCGTCCCGGAGCAGGCCACCCTGTCCGGTCAGGCTGGTGTGATCGGCGAGCAGCTCGGGAGCGGCGTCGACGACATCGTCGCGCGGCTGGACGGGTTGGCCGAGTTCGACGGGATGCTGGCCAGAATGGGCGCCGCGCTGACCGGGATGCGTCACGGCCTGCAGGGCAGCGCGACGGGTCTGGGTGAAGTGTCGGCGGCTGCGGCGGATATGCGCCACGGCACCGAGACGTTGCAGCGCACCGTCGATGAGACGGCCGGCTACCTGGATCCGGTGCGGGGATTCGTCGCCTCGACACCGGATTGCCCGGGCAACCCGGTATGTGCGGTGGCGGCGCGGGTGCTGGCCCCCGTCGATGCAGTGCAAACCAGTACCGCCGTGCTGACGGCAGGAGTGAACCGGATGGGCGACGGGTCGGCCGCCGCCACCGGAGCGCTGGCCGAGATACCCGCGGCGATCGATGCCATGTCGTCGTCGATCGGCCGGGCGCGCGGGGCGATGGCGCAGCTGCGCGGACAGTTGGGCGAGCTGGGGCCGCGTCTGCACGCCCTCACCGACTACCTGCGCGAGGCGGCGGTCGCTTTCCAAGGCAGCGCGGCCGGCGGCTTCTACATGCCGGATCGGGCCCTGGCCGATCCGAGGCTCAAAGCGGCACTGGACCAGTTGATTTCACCCGATGGACGTGCGACGTATCTGATGGTGTACGGCCGCGGTGAGGTGTGGGGCAACGACGGCGCCGCCCGCACAACGCTGATCGACACGGCCGTGGCCGAAGCCACCAAGGAGGGCACGCTGATGCCGACCGGGGTGTACCTGGCCGGCACCGGACCCGCCACCCACGATCTGCAGGCTCTGGTACATCACGACACGATCCTGCTCGCGGTCACCACGCTGGCCCTGATCTTCGCGATCGTGGCACTGCTGCTGCGCAGTCCGGTCGCCGGACTGGTGGTGGTCGGCACCGTCGCGGTGTCCTTCGGTGCGGCGCTGGGCGCCAGCGTGCTGATCTGGCAGCACCTCATCGGCGTTCCGTTGCACTGGGTGGTCGGGCCGATCAGCTTCATCGCCCTGGTGGCCGTCGGGGCCGACTACAACCTGTTACTTGCCATGCGGATCCGGGAGGAGGGCCGGGACCGTATCGGCCTGATCCGCGCGTTCGGCGCCACGGGCGGGGTGGTGACCACCGCCGGCCTGGTCTTCGGCATCACCATGCTGGCTCTGATGGGCAGCACCGTCACCAGCGTCGCGCAGATCGGTCTCACCGTCGGTGTGGGGCTGCTGATCGACACGCTGATCGTGCGGACCTTCGTGCTGCCGTCGCTCGTCGTGTTGTTGGGCCGGTGGTTCTGGTGGCCCTCAGTGCGTCCCGAGCACCGTATCGGCCGGCGTGTCCCAGTGGTCGAGGTAGACGGCGTCACGCAGCGGCCGGCGCCGCAGGGGGCCGTGCCGGCCCTTGGGCCAACCGACGACGATGTGCCCGCCCAACAGGTAGTCGTCGGGAACGCCGACGGCCGCGCGCAAGATGGACTCACCGCCGTAGGAGGCCCAACTGGTGAGGCAGGCACCGAGGCCCTGCGCCCGCGCCGCGAGTAGGAAGTTCTGCATGGCCGGGAAGATCGATCCGCCGAGCAGCAGCTCCGACGCCGTCGGGAACTTCTTCTGGGCGAACAGCACCGAGGTGAATTCCCCTGCAAGGTCGTGCAATTCGTAGGTGGCCCGGTTGTTGCGGGCCGCCGGTGCGGTGTCCTCGGGGTCCGGGCGGGTCATCCCGTAGACCGGCTCGATCACCGACAGGGCGTGCGCGGCGGCTCGGGCGACTGCGGCGCGGGCTTCCGGCGAGCGCAGCACGACGAACCGCCAGCACTGGGCATTGGCTCCCGACGGCGCCCAAGTCGCGGCCCGCAGGCAGCGGGCCAGGGTTTCGTCGGCCACCGGTTCGTCGGTGAACCGGCGGATGGTCCGCGCTGTGGACAGCACTTCCCAGATGTCACTGCTCGCACTCGCCATAGCGGCACCCTAGCGCGGTCTCATCCCATCGTTGCCGCGCTGGCGGCGGTGATCAAGGCGACGGCCTCATTTCGCGTCATCGACGCGAGCAGTGGCGCAACGGACTTCATCTGCTCGCCCACCAGCACGGTGGGGCCGTTGGTCAGATTGGCGAACGCCTCGTCGACGACGTCGCCGACGGGCGTGGCATCCGGTGGCGCGGTGTCGGTGTCGGCCAGCAGTCCCCTGGCGTGCTCGAGCGCGCGCAGAGCCGGGGTGTCGGTCTTGCCGAGGATCAGGCCGACGACGTCGACGCCCTTGTCGTGCAGTTCGGCCCACAGCGCTTCGGCGAACACCATGTCGAAGGCCTTGCTCGCGCCGTAGGCGACCATGTTCGGGCCGCCGGCGAAGCCCGCGCCGGATCCGAACAGCACGATGCCGCCCCGGCCGCGGGCCACCATCGGCGCGGAGAAGTGATGGCACAGGCGCAGGGGCGCGATGCAGTTGCGCTGCACCATCGCTTCGGCGGCACCGACCGGCTGATCGAGGAACGGCTGGAAGATCGGATCGGCACCCGCGCAGTAGACCAGGAAGCCGATCTCCAGGTCCGCAGTGGCACCGGCGATCGTCGCGGTGGCGCCGTCCTTGCTGAGATCGACTGCCAGCGTTCGGGTTTGCGCGCCGGTGCGGGCTCGGATACCGTCGGCGACCTCGTCGAGAAGATGCTGTCTGCGGGCCAGCAGCACCACGTTCACGCCGCGTTCGGCCAAGCCCTCGGCGAACGCCGCGCCGACTCCGTCGGAGGCGCCGGCCACCACCGCCCATGGACCGTAGCGGTCCACGAAACTCATGACGCCACCGCGACGATGCGGACCGGGGTGAATCGGCGCCGCGCGATCCGCCAGCCGTCGACGGTACGGCTGAGCTCGTCGTCGTAGAAGCCGATCGCATTGACTCCGGATGCGTTGTCGGCGGCCAGGATCAGGCCGTCGACATATGTGCGTGCGGTCGCGGTGTCTCCGGTGACGGTGATCGCCATATTGGTCAGCCGGTGCATGGTGTGACCGGCCATGGCGTGTGATTGGTCCATGAACTCGGTGATGGCTGCCACGCCCTGCCAGGTGCCGATCTCCCCGTAGTCCAGCACGCAGTCCTCGGTGAAAGCGGTGCGGAACAGCGGCCAGTCCCGGCGGTCGATCCCGGTGGCGTACCGGGTGAGGACATCGGAGATGTCGGCGCGGTCGTCGTTCACCTGGTGCCTCCGTCGCACATGGCCATCCCTTGTGTTCTCGAATAGTCGAGAGATGCTCTCGAATAGTTGCCCAGACGCTAGGTGTGCCGCATACGGGCAGTCAAGAGAACGTCGCGTTTGCGGCTCACCGTCCAGACCGGCCCGGCCGGCACAGGTCATACACTCGGCAGCTGAGACCGTCATGGAGGTGGACAGGAGGGGAACCGATGGCAGACTCCCCCGCTCACACCCGCCGGACCGAGATTCTGCGCACCGCCAACGACGTCATCGCGGTATCGGGTCTGCGTGCCTCGCTGCAACAGATCGCCGACGCCGCCGGCATCCTGGCCGGCAGCCTGTACCACCACTTCGAATCCAAGGAAGCCATCCTCGCCGAGTTGACCCGGTGGTACCACGCCGACCTGGACCGGATCGGTGAGCGCGCCCTCGACGGCCCGGACGAGCCGGATTCGCGGGAGATCGAGAAGCAGATCCTCGCCCTCGGGCGTGCCATCGCAGCTTGTGCCGTGACACACCGTGCGGCGCTGCAGATGTCGTTCTACGAAGGGCCGAGCGCCGATCCGAGCCTGGCTGCGCTCACCCGGCGCCGCCCCGACGGTATCCAGTCGGCGATGCGGCAATTGCTGGGCGCCGGGCAGTGCAGCGGTCTCATCCGGCCCGAGATCGACCTGACCACCGTCGCCGACCGGATATGCCAGAGCTTGCTGCACGTCGGCTTGGACATGATCCGGCACAAGGCGGGCAGCGACGAGGTTGCCGCGCTGATGTGCCAGATCTATCTGCGCGGTCTGGCCACGGGTGAGCCTTCCGACACCGACCTGAACCGGTCGGCGGCGTTCGCGGCGGCCGGCGAGGTGATCAAGAGCTGGATCGACAGCGCGCCACCCGACGCCGGGAGCAAGGCCCTGCACGTAAGGGCGGCGGCGAGAAGCGAATTCGGCAAACGCGGATATGAGATGACGACGATCCGCGATATCGCCGCGGCGGCCGGAATCGGCATCGGCACCGTCTACCGCGTCATCGGTTCCAAGGATGAGCTTTTGACTTCGATCATGATGGAATTCGGTCACAAGGTCGGCGACGGGTGGACCGAAGTGCTGCGGTCGGACTCCGGGCCGCTGGCCAAGCTCGATGCGCTGAGCTGGCTGAACATCAACGCGCTGGACAAGTACGCCGACGAGTTTCGCATCCAACTGGCCTGGATGCGGCAGTCCCCGCCCGACATCGCCGACCCGGGATGGTCGTTCACCACCCGGGTGCGCCAGACGAAAGCGATGCTGTCGGCAGGTGTCCGCTCGGGTGAGATCCGGATGGCCGGGCCGAACGCCGAGGCGATGGCTCGCTGCGTCATCGGTGTGCAATGGATCCCGGAGAACATCCTCGCCGGACTCGGCACCGACCGCGCACTGTCGCACTCGCGTGCCACGATGATCCGCGGTGTCGCGGTACGGCCGTAGCCTCACGGCACAATGGCCGAATGGACCCTCGCCGCTTGCAGCTGCTGCTGACGTTGTCGCGGCTCGGTTCGATGCGTGCCGTCGCCGACGCCCACCACCTCACGACATCGACGGTGTCCCAACAGCTCGCGGCGCTGGCCAAGGAGACCGCGGCCACGCTCATCGAGCCCGACGGCCGCCGGGTTCGGCTGACCCCCGCCGGGCGGCGGCTCGCCGACCATGCGGTGACCATCCTGGCCGCGATCGACGCCGCGCGGCTGGACCTCGATCCACACGCGGAGCCGTCGGGGACGCTGCGCATCGGCGGTTTCGCCACCGGGATCCGGGTCTCGCTACTGCCGATCGTGCCCGAGCTGACGGCCCGACATCCCGCGATCAAAATCGTGATCAGCGAATACGAGCCGACCGAGGCGTTCGGGCTGCTCGTCGACGACGATCTGGACCTGGCGCTCACCTACGACTACAACCTGGCGCCGGCCGCGCTGAGTCCGGTGCTCGAGGCGATCCCGCTGTGGTCCATCCCGTGGGGACTGGGCGTGCCCGACCACGATGCCCCACCACAGAACAGCATCGCCCGTTATGCCGACCGGCCATGGATCGTCAACTCGCGCAACACCGCCGACGAGATCGCCCTGCGCGCACTGGCCGCGCTCGCCGGGTTCACCCCGCGTATCGCGCATCAGATCGACAGCCTGGACCTGGTGGAGGATCTCATCGTCGGTGGATACGGCGTCGGCCTGCTTCCGATGGGCCGACCCACGATGGCCGGTGTGACGGTGATGAGACTGGACGATCCCAGCGTAGTACTGACCACCTACGCGGTCACCCGGCGCGGGCGCGCGCACTGGCCACCGCTGCGGGCGGTGCTGGAAGGCCTGCGCCCGCCGCCGGGGTCCCTGCCGGCGCAGCCCTGGCCTCGGCCGTATCCCGGGTGACGTTTCCAGCGTATTCTCAGGATGTGCGCACCCCGGCCCGCTGGATCACCGCGAGCGCCTTCGCCGGCGCCGTGGGCGCAGCGATGCTCGCCCCGGCCGCGGTCCACCCACCGGGCGTGGCGCAGGCAACCTGTCCCAATCAAGGAATTCTGGTCGGCAAGCAACAAGTCGGCGCCTACACCGACAACTGTGACCTGGTGGTCACCGTGCCACCCGCGATCGGCGCCGCGCCCAGCGCCGGCGCGATCATCGCCTGCCGGGGTCTGCCCGGTTGCCTGTCCGATTTCGTCAACAACCCTGGCTGGGTCAAGGTGCCCCAGGTCGACACCCGGCCCCGGCAGAGTCCCTGACCGACGAGACGCCGGGCGATCAGACGAAGATGTCCAGGATCAGCACGACGACCAGGCCGCTCACCGACAGCACCGTCTCCATGATCGACCAGGTCTTGATGGTCTGGCCGACGCTGAGCCGGAAGTACTGATTCACCAGCCAGAATCCCGCGTCGTTGACATGGGAGAAGAACAGCGAGCCGGCGCCGACGGCCAGTACCACCAGCGACACCTGTCCGGTACTCATGCCCTCCACCAACCCGAGGATCAGCGACGAGGCGGTGATGGTGGCGACCGTGGCCGACCCGGTGGCCAGCCGGATCAGCACCGCGAGCACCCAGGCCAGCACCAGAACCGAGATGTGCACACCTTCGGCCCAGCGGGCCAGCATGGTGCCGATACCGCTGTCCACCAACACTTGTTTGAATCCGCCACCGGCGGCCACGATCAGGATGATGCCGGCGACCGGCGGTAGGCCCGATTCGATGCATTTGGTGAGCGCGGCCCGATCCATGCCGGCGCCCCGGCCCAGGGTGAACATGCCGACGATGACCGCGAGCAGCAGCGCGATCAGCGGCGTGCCCAGAGCATCGAAGATGACTCGGAGCCATTGCTTTTCGTCGTCGATGAAGATATCGGCGATGGCTTTGCCGAGCATCAGCGCGACCGGCAGCAGCACCGAGAACAGGGTGATCCCGAACGACGGCCGGCGCTGCGCCGCCTCATCGGAGGGGCGTGAGGAGTCGAAGGTGTCGGGTGCGTCGACCACCACCCATTTGCCGGCGAGCTTTCCGAACAGCGGTCCCGCCACGACGATCGTCGGGATCGCCACCAGCACGCCGAGGCCCAGGGTGACGCCCAGATCGGCGTTGAGCAGGCCGACGGCCGTCAGCGGCCCGGGATGCGGCGGGACGAAACCGTGCATGGCCGACAGACCGGCGAGTGCGGGGATGCCGATGGTGATCAGCGACTGCTGGGAGCGGCGCGCCACCAGGTAGATGACCGGCATCAGCAGCACGAGACCGATCTCGAAGAACATCGGCAGGCCGATGATGGCGCCGACCAGCGCCATGGCCCACGGCAACATCCGTGGCGACGCCGCACCGACGATGGTGTCCACGATCTCGTCGGCGCCACCGGAGTCGGCGAGCAGTTTGGCGAACATCGCGCCCAGTGCGATGAGGATGCCGACGCTCGCGGCCGTCGAGCCGAACCCGTCGGTGAACGATTTGAGCACCTTCGTGAGGTTCTCTCCGGCCACCAGCCCCACGGTCAGTCCACCGAAGATGAGCGCCAGGAACGGGTGCAGCTTGACCAGGGTGATCAGGACGACGATGACGGCGATGCCGACGAGGAAGGCCAGAATCAATTGCGGGGCGGATGCCACCGGTTCGACGAGTTTGGGCGCGTCGGCCAGCAGTGTCGCGGCGGCGTTCATCGGGATTCCCCTCCAGTGAGTGAGATGTAGGTGTCGACGATGGCGTCGATACTCTGGCCGACGTCGATCACGACGCCGCCCTCGTCCGCTGCCAGCGGTTCGAGGGTGTCGAACTGTGATGCCAGCAGGGAGGCGGGCATGAAGTGTCCCGGTCTGCTGGCCTGCCGGGCACCGATGACCTCGGGAGTGCCGCTCAGATGCAGGAACTCGGTGCCTGCGCAGTGCCCACGAAGTTGATCGCGGTAACGGCGCTTGAGGGCCGAGCAGCTCATCACGCCGCCGGCGGCGCAATGCTCGCCCAGCCAGCGTCCGATGGCGTCCAGCCAGGGCCCGCGGTCCGCGTCGTCGAGCGGATGACCCGCCTTCATCTTCTCGATGTTGGCGGGCGGGTGGAAGTCGTCCGCGTCGGCGAAGGGGACACGTAACCGTTGCGCCAGCGCGGCGCCGACGGTGGACTTTCCGGACCCCGAGACGCCCATGACGACGATCGGTGACGTCATTGCTGCTCCTGCCTAGCTGTGGTTGACCTCACACAGAATGACTCAAACGTATGACTATTGCAAGATCATCACAAATAAATCTGCTTTAAACCGGTCGAGCTAAGTTATGACACGATGTAACCGTGGTAAAGCCGCCAAACGTCAGCGCTCTGCACGACAACGTGTTGACCGCGCTCGGCGCCGCCGTGGTGTCCGGGAAGTACCCGCCCGGTGACGTGATCAACCTCGAAGGGGTCAGCGCCGAACACGGAGTGTCGCGCAGCGTGGCCCGCGAGGCCATCCGCGTCCTGGAGTCGATGGGCATGGTGGCCTCCCGGCGCCGGGTCGGCATCACCATCCAGCCGGCGGTCAACTGGAATGTGTTCGACCCCAGGCTGATTCGCTGGCGCCTGGAATCCGGCGACCGTGCTGCGCAGTTGCTGTCGCTGTCGGAGCTGCGCCGCGGCTTCGAACCGGCAGCTGCCGCGCTGGCCGCTGCGCGGGCCGACCCGCACCACTGCCGGATCATGGCCGCAGCGGTGTCGGACATGGTGATGCACGGCCGCTCCGGCGACCTCGCGGCATACCTACAGGCGGACAAGATCTTTCACCAGACGCTGCTGGAGGCCAGCGGGAACGAGATGTTCCGTGCGCTCAACGGCGTGGTCGCCGAGGTGCTCGCCGGGCGCACCCACCACGGGATGATGCCCGAGCTGCCCAACCCCGAGGCCATCGCACTGCACGACGAGGTGGCGCGGGCAGTGCGGCTGCGCGACGAATCCGGAGCGGAACGCGCCATGCGAGCCATCATCGACGAGGCCGCCCGTGCGGTCGCCGACGAGGCCTAGCGGCGCAAATCCCGATCAGCGATCGGACTGTTCGGCGGTGCCGGTGTCCGGCTCGAGTTGACCGTGCCGGATCAGGTTGGTGGTGGCGATGTCCCACCGCACGGTTTGCTCGTGGCTGTACAGCGGACCGGGGATGTGGCGTTCGATGTGCCTGCGCAACACACTCGCCGCGATACGTACCAGCACCGGATTCAGCACCGACCACATCGGGTCGAGGTCGGGCCAGGCGAGCCCGCGCGCGATGAACGTTTCGCCCTGCTTCGCGCTGATGTCCACCAGCCCGTCGAAAATCGCCGCGCCGGTCGGGCCGCCTTCCGGCAGAACCCGGGCGACATAGTCGACGACGTCCGGGTACTCGACGAACAACCGGGCGTTTCCGCCCAGGTAGATGCTCGAGTTCTGTTCCGATCCCGGTGCCGGGCGATCATGCAGAAGCAGTCCGAACACCTCCAGCACGTGCTCGTCGATCGCAGCTATCAATCCCGCCTTGCTGCCGAAGTAATGCTGGATGAGGCCCACGCTCACATCCGCGGCGTCGGCGATGGTGCGCAACGACGTCCCGGACACGCCGTGCTCCGCGAAGCAGGCGATCGCGACATCACGTATCCGCCGCTGGTTCGTCGGGTCTGATGGTGCCGAAGAACCGATTCCTGTCGAGTCCTCCATGCCGGAAACCCTACCGGGGTGCCGGAAACCGCACCGGGATGTTGGGCGTCGGCCGCGGATGTTTTACTGGCCTCGTGAATCGGCCTCTCTCGGTGGCCCGCCGTCTGTTCGATCGACTCGAACCTGTGCATGCGCTGACGTATTTCGCCCCGGAATCCCGCGCGGCCCTGGGCGAGCTCGGTTATCGCGGATTCTGGACGGGCTATTTCGCGGCCCGCTCGGCACCGCTCGGGCCGGTTCCCGCGGAGGTCGTCACCGCGGTGTTCTACAACTTCTCGGAGCGCCAGGTGCACAAGGCACTGCCCGCGGCATGGGAGATCGCCACCCCGGCCGCCGCCCTGGCTGCCCGGCAGGCCTCCGCGGTGGCGACGCTGCGCCGATACGGACTCACCGATGACGAGACGGTGCGCACCGCGGCCGACCTGGCGGCGATCGCGGCCCGCAGCGCCCCGCTGGACGGCCGCCCGTTGTTCGCCGCCAACGCGGCACTGCCATGGCCCGAGGAGCCCCTTGCCAAACTCTGGCACGCCACCACGCTGCTACGTGAGCAACGCGGTGACGGGCACGTCGCCGTGCTGGCTGCCCTCGGGATCAGCGGGCGGGAGTGCAATGTGCTGCATTCGGTGGCCGGCCGGGTGCCGCGCGAAATGATCGGCCCCAGCCGCGATTACGACGAGGATGCTTGGCGGGAACAGCTGGACCGGCTGGCCTCCCGCGGGTTGATCGATGCGGCAGGCACACTGACCGCAGCCGGCGCGGCGCTCAAGACAGAGATCGAGGACAGTACCGACCGGTTGGCGCTGGCGGCGTTCGACGCCCTCGACGACGAGCAGCTTGGCTCGCTGTTCGCGGCACTGACACCGCTGACCCGCCTGGTGGTCGCCGGCGGAGATGTCCCCGCGGCCACCCCGATGGGCCTGCGCCGCGACGAGTTGGACGACGACCGCCCCTAACGCGGGACGTACATGATCAGCCCGACTCCGGCCAGGCACACCAGCGCCCCCGTCACATCCCAGCGGTCGGGCCTGAACCCGTCGGCCACCATCCCCCACACCAGCGAGCCCGCCACGAACACCCCGCCGTAGGCGGCCAACACCCGGCCGAAATTCGCATCGGACTGGAACGCGGCGACGAAACCATATGCGCCCAGGGCGATCACACCGGCACCCACCAGCCACCAACCACGGTGCTCCCGCACGCCCTGCCACACCAGCCAGGCGCCACCGATCTCCAGCACCGCGGCGAGCACGAACAAGGACATCGATTTCAGCGCGAGCATGTCACCAGCTTGCCGGGTCAGAGATTGCGGTTCCATTCCACCCAGCCGACCCCGGTGCGGCCGTCGGCAGTGCTGACCGTGGCCCAGGCCCGCGGGAACTGACTGACTCGCCCATCCGGCGAGGTCAACAGCACGGGTGCATGCCCCTTCACGTCCACCGTCACCTCGATATCGCCTGGCGTGAAAGACAGCGTCGTCGACACCGGTAATCCGTTGTCGGCGAAGTCTTTCTCCGCCAGCACCGACTGCAGTTCGACGAGTTCACCGTGGCGCTGGGTGTAACCGATACCGACCGGTGGGACACCCGGGATGCGGATGTCAACGCCGTGCAGATGGGTGCCGTCCTGCAGGTGCAGAGCACTCCATACCCAGTCCATGCTCCACCAGTCCCGCACGCCCCAGGAGTGATCGCGCTGGCCGGGGACCGCGGACAACGGGTACTCCCGGCCGGCGACGATCGCCGTCCCGGTCACCGTGCACGGAATCTCGTAGCGCGGCGTGATCCGGTACTGATAGGGCGCACCGACACTGGTGAACTCGAGATCCAGCGCCAGGTCGGCGGGCTTCCCGCGCTCACCGTGCAGCAGGCCGGCAGGGTCGTCGTAGGTCTCGCCACACCCGCGAACGGTGACCTGGTAGGTGCGCAACGGATCCGTCGCGGTCAGCTTCAGCTCGAGGTGGTCGGTGTGCACGTGCCCCGGGTCCACAGGCAAGGGCACCTCGAAATCATTGATGGCGACCGTCGGCATATCGGGGCCACACAGCAACGCGTTGACCCATGCCTTCTGCTGGTTGGGATACAGACCCAGCCGCACCCAGCCGCCGATGCCCTGGGCCTCGTCGGCGAAATCGAAGTACCAGCTCTCATTCCACAGCGGCTCATCGGTCGGCTGATGTGCACCCTCGTCCGAGGCATCGGGTGTGAGCGGTTCGGGCACAGCGCTTTCCGGCAGAACCGCCAGCGCGTCGGTGTCCAGCACGTGCTCGCAGTGGCGCTCCAGCATGGTCATGAACATCTCATCGCCGCGCTCGGTCCGCTCGACCAGCATCGACGAGACGATCGCCATCATCACCCCGAAGAAACTCTGCCTGCGCACACCGTCGCGCACCTCGTCCAGCGTCAGCGCACCGGCGCCGAGGGCGCGCTGATACGTCCCCAGCAGGTCGTCGTAGTGCGCCCGGCGGACCTCCGGGGCCAGAGCGCAACCCAGGAAGTAGGCGACATCGGTGCAAACCGGCCCCCAGGTCACGGTCTGCCAGTCCACCACCGTCAGTGGCCGATCCGCGCCGGGATGCCCGAACAACATGTTGTCCAGCCGGTAGTCGCCGTGCACCAGGCCCTGTGCGGTTGCGGACTCCCCCGTCAGGTACGCGTCGAAGGCACCGACCAGCCGCTCACACACTTCGCGGTGCCCGGGTGCGATCCGGTCGGCGTAGCGCTCGCAGAATCCGGCATACAGCCCCGCGATCAGCGGCTGATTGATCGGCGCGTCGCGGTTCAGCCAGCCGGCGCCGGCCAGCTCGGGGTCACCCAGCAGCGGGCCGTGCACGAGGCCGAGTTGGTGCAGCGCCAGCGTCGCCTGTTCGGCGCTCGCCCCGCGGATCTCGTCACCCACGCCGGCCGCCGCCGCGTCACCGAGCAGCAGATCGAACGCCCCGGACTCCGGGTCGTAGGCGTGATGGAAGCACGGCGCGAACGGGCCGTTGCGGCCCGGCGCGACCTCCGCGTAGAACCGCACCTCGCGCTCGTACAGCCCCAACGCCACGCCGGTGGTTCGGCTGTTGACATCGGCCGCGGCCACCTTGAGCACCACCGAGGCCGGGCCACTGTCCCCGTCGACGTAACGCAACGTCACTCGGTAGCACTCGCTCATCTGGCCGGTGCCGATGCGCTCGACGTCGTGGCCGACGACCCGGCCCGCCTTCAGCACCCCGGTGAGCCAGTCGTCGGTCAGATCGGTGGGACGCTCGATGAGTCGGCTCTGCATGGATGTGAACCTAGCAGTGGCGCCGGTCACATGTGACAGGTGTCAAGTTTTTCCTCGGGGGCGACATCCAGGGCCGGATTGCGGTCGAAGAAGCCGAACGGTTTCAGCCAGAACGACACCACGTCCACCGGCATCACCGGCCAGTCCTCGGGGCGGGTGATGTGGTGCAGGCCGAACACATACCAGAGCACCACGTCGGTGTTCAGGATCGGCCGGTCCGCCTTGGTCCACTCCCCCAGTCCGGTGTCGGAGGCCGACTGATTGACGAATTCGCCTGCCGGCCAACGCTCATCGGGCCGGTTCGGGGTCACCCACAGGGTGTGTCCGATGACGTTGGCCCGTTTCATCACCGGCGCCGACGGATCGAACATCGCGGGCAGTGCCCCGGTGGGCACCAGCTTGTAGGACGGGTGGGTGCCCAGACCGTTGACGACGTTGGTGTTGACCACCTTCCACGTTCGCTGGGTGCCGAAGTTGAGATCCTGCCTGCCCTCTGTTTCGGTGCGCAACGGGATGTTCCGGGTCACCACCGACAACCCGTGCGGATTGGTCTCGGATACGGGTTCGGCATAGGACTCCGACATGTAGACGGTGTTGTCCGGACCGTCGACGTCCAAGT
Source organism: Mycobacterium sp. BMJ-28 (assembly GCF_054404835.1). Classification (NCBI taxonomy): domain Bacteria; kingdom Bacillati; phylum Actinomycetota; class Actinomycetes; order Mycobacteriales; family Mycobacteriaceae; genus Mycobacterium; species Mycobacterium sp. BMJ-28. Next base: position 3,400,742 of record NZ_CM136783.1, read on the forward strand.
CCAGGCGGGCCACCAGAAAATGCTGATGGAACGGGGCGTAGGTGCGATCGTCGACCAGCGTGCCGTTGGGGTTCGGCGCACCCGGCGGTAACGGGGTGGTGACCATGATCCCGGTGGCGCGGACCTCGCATTCGATGTTGCCGTCCTGGTACAGCCGCCAGTACACCAGGTACTCGTAATTTGCCACGGTGACATGGAAGCTCAGCGTGAGCCTGCGCATCCGGCGCACCTCGGCACCGGCGCCGTGGTCGACGTGCTTCCACAGCACGGCATTGTCCTCCTCATGAATACAGATGGCGTCGGCGATGGTGTACGGCTCGCCTTTGCTGTTGTGCAGCACCGCATCCAGATAGCGGATCTCACCGAGGCAGTCACAGCCCATGGTCAGTGAGGTCGTCATGAACCCCAGGCCCCATTCGCCGATATCGAACGCGGTGCGGCGGTAATGGTCCACCGAGGCGTCCCGGTATGGCACCACCATCTCCGCGAACGACAGCCGGTGCGCGATCGGACGGATCCGGTCACCGTCCCGGTAGGTGATGGTGTGCAGCGTCATCCCCTCGCGGTAGTTGAACCCCACCCGCAGCGACCAGTTCTGCCACGTCAGCAGGCGACCCTCGAGACCGAACGACGGGCCGTCGGGCTGGGTGATGTGCAGCGGTCTGAGTGGATCACGTTGGGAGGCAGCAGATATCCGGTCCGGGATGTGCCGCGGGACATACTCTCCCATCACCACCGGAGGCTGCACACCCTCGGCGAACGGACCCGAATCCTCCACCCGCAACACCTCCATGGTGTTCAGGTCGATGACACAGTGCAGGCCACTGATCAGGTGCGCGTACGGGTTGGCGCCGGGCGCGTCCCGGCGCCAGGTGTCCGACCAGCCCAGCCGTCGGTCCCGGAACTCCGGCGGAGCCACCGCATCCCCGTAGGTCCAGGTGTCCATGAACACGCTGTCGAGGTCGGTGATACCGCGCCGCGCCAGCGCCGCGATGACTTCGGGGTGCGCCCGCAGCACCTGGTCGCATTCGACGAATTCGTCGACGGTGAAATTGGCCTGCACGCCGGGGATGTGTTCGAAGGACCGCACCGTCGCGTCGCTCAGCGAGACCACCGCCTTGTAGGTGGCGTTGCGGGCGCGCTCCAGGCAGACCGCCAGTGCGCGGCGCGGCGGCGCACCACCGCCTGCGGCGAACGACCGCAACTCGTCCTTGGTCGGCTCGACGAGTTCGATGGAAGCGAAGCGCCAGCCGGGCGCGCGCACACCGTGCCGGGCGCCCAGGATCTCCGCGACAGCGGCGAAGTCGTCGGATTCGAGGGGATCGAGCGGGTGCGCCATCGCTCTACGCAAGCACACCGCGGCGTCCCCCGCAGGCCGTTCTACCCGACTGCCAGCGTGAACCCCGCCCACGCCCGGCGGCGTTCGGCGGCGGGGTCATACTCCAGGTGCGTGTTGCGGTCGAAGACCAGCACCGCCCGCATGTCCTGGTCGTACCGCGGCCACCCCTCGCCGGGGTTGCCAGTCCGGCCGAAGGTACCCCAGCGGCCCTGGACTTCCCCGCTGACCCTGCGGGCCGAGGCGCCGTCGGCGGCAGCCGTCAGCAGCCCGCCGAATCGGGTGCGGTACACGCCGAACACCGCGAGCAGTTCGGTGGCATGGGTGGCGCCCATTCCCGACCAGTTCAGGATCCGTGGCGCATAGTCGTAGCGGTACACGTAGGTGGGACAGTGCCGGCTGTGCGCCTCGGCGATGTCCCAGCCGGCGGTCCCGAACGCGAAATCACCGCCCAGCCGGATGCACGCGGCCTTGGCCGGATAGTCCGGGTAGGCGGCGATGACCCGGTCCCTGGTCTCGGTGCCGGTGCCCGCGAGCAGCATCTCGATGCTCTGCTCGGTGGTCGGCAACAGCTGCATGAACCGGGTGAACAGCTTGCCCTCCTCGGCGTTGCTGCCGACGATGAGCGGTATCCGGTGGGCCCGCCCGCCACGCATGGCGGCCACCGGATCCTCGGGCAGCAGCTCGGTGCCCGCCGTCGGCCCGACCGGGAAGGCGCCGGGCATCTCCTTGCCGGCGCGGGCGATCAGGGTGTCCAGGGCGGCGAGCAGCTCAGCCGGCCGTGCGGACATCGCGGCCCGAGCGCCGTCCTGCGGGGAGGCGCCGAGCAGGCCGGCAAACTGTTCGGCGAACATGGTGGCCTGATCCGGTGTGCGTACCATACCGCTCGCCGCGCTCTGCGAAATCGCCTGGGCGAAAAGGCCTTCGGCTTGCGGAACGGCCATCAGGGTGGCGACGGCGTGCGCGCCGGCGCTCTCGCCGAAGATCGTCACATTGTCCGGATCGCCGCCGAACACGGTGATGTTCTCGCGCACCCACCGCAGCGCCAGGATCAGATCGCGCAGATACAGATTGTCGTCGATCGGGTGCTCGGGTGTGGACAACGCGGACAGGTCGAAACAGCCCAGCGCTCCAAGCCGGTAGTTGACCGAGACGTACACGCAGCCGCGCCGGGCCAGGGCGACGCCGTCGTAGAGCGGTGTCGCCGAACTGCCCATGATGTAGCCGCCGCCGTGAATGAAGAACATCACCGGAAGTGGTCCGTCGCGGGACGGCTCTTCGGGGGCCACCACGTTCAGGGTCAGACAGTCCTCGCTCATCGGCTGGTATTTGCCGATCCCGAGCATGGTGTACATCCGCTGCTGCGGAGCGCAGGAGGTGAATCCGTGGCAGTACCGCACCCCCGGCCACGGGTCGGCGGGACGCGGCGCGCGGTACCGCAGCGCGCCCACCGGCGCCTTCGCATACGGGATGGAGCGCCAGCGGTGCACCCCGTTGCTGGTGAATCCCTCGATCGTCCCGGTGCTGATCTTCACGCGGACGGTGTGTTCGTGCATGGCCTGACGGTAGCGAACGACTACCCTGGCCGCATGCGGATGGCAGTGCTGGTCATGGCGTCCGCCCTGGTGGCAGGGTGTGCACAGGATATGAAGGGGGCCGCCGTGTCGGCGCCGCCGCCGCTGACCGCGATCACACCGGGCACCTCGGCGCCGGTACCCACCGGCACGCCGGCCCGGGGTGCGCCGATCGCCGACATCGCCCGGTGGGTGGCCGCAGGCAAGGCCGTCCCGGTGGACAAATTCGGGTCGGTGACCCGCGACGGCGCGAGCACCGATGTGCAAGGGGTGGCGTTCAGCACCGACACGGTCAGCTGTATCAGTAGCGCGCACTACAACGACGGGGCCCTGGCCTGTCTCGTGAAGCTCACCGACCCGCCCCCGAAACCGCCGGATGCCTACACCGTGTGGAAGGGCAACTGGGTGGATTTCGACGGGACCAGCGTGAATATCGGTTCGCTGCACGGGGATCCGGGGCCGTTCGGCGACGGCAGTGGCGCGCGACTGGGTGCCGGCGAGACGCTGAAGTTCGGTGACTTCGCCTGCCGCGCCGACGGCGACGCGGTGGTCTGCGCCAACCACGCGCACCAGACGGCAGCCCGGATGCGTCCGGCGGGCGTGGACGGGTTCGGCTGCCTCACACCCGCGCAGGCCCCGCCGGACATCGGGATCCGGCTGTCCTGCTAACCGGTGACGCCCTTGGCTTTGAGCAGGGGCAGCACCCCCTCGGCGAACCAGTAGGCCTCTTCCAGGTGCGGATACCCGGACAAGATGAACTCGTCGAAACCCAGCGAGTAGTACTCGTAGATCAGATTCGCCACCTCCTCATGACTGCCGACCAGGGCGGTGCCCGCGCCGCCGCGGACCAGGCCGACGCCGGCCCACAGGTTCGGGTAGATCTCCAGGCGGTCCAGCCGTCCACCGTGCAGCGCGGTCATCCGGCGCTGTCCCTCGGACTCCGACTTGGCATGCAACGCAGTGGCTTTGGCGATCTGATCCGGGCTCAGCCCGGCCAGCAGCTGCTCGGCCACCGCCCAGGCTGCCGCCGAGGTGTCCCGGCTGATGGTGTGCAGCCGGATACCGAATCGCACCGTCCGTCCACGGGCCCGGGCCAGCTCCCGCACCCGGGCGATCTTGGCGGCCGCATCGGCGGGCGGTTCCCCCCACGTCAGGTAGACGTCGACGTATTCGGCGGCGATCGGCAGTGCGGCCGGTGACGACCCGCCGAAGTAGATTTGCGGCAACGGATCCGGCGGAGCCGACACCCGCGCGTCGCGGACCCGATAGTGCTGACCGTCGAAGTCGACCGATTCGTCGCGCCAGATGGCGGTGATCAGATGCAGGAACTCACCGGTGCGGGCATAACGCGCATCGTGGTCGAGCCAGTCACCGAACCGGCGCTGCTCGGCATCGTCGCCGCCGCTGACGATGTTGAGCAGGATCCGGCCGCCCGAGAAGCGCTGCAGGGTGGCCGCCTGCTGGGCGGCCAGGGTGGGCGGCACCAGTCCGGGCCGGAACGCCACCAGAAACTTCAGCCGCTCCGTCTCCGTCACGAGCGCCGACGCGGTCAGCCAGGCGTCCTCGCACCATGTTCCTGTCGGGGTCAGGACGCCTTCGAAGCCGAGGCGATCGGCCGCGCGGGCCACCTCGCCCAGATACCGGAGACTCGGCTCGCGGTAGCCCGGCGGCACGTGCTGCTGCGCGGAGGCGTGCGACGAGCCCACGATGGATCGGCTGTCACCGCTGGTGGGCAGGAACCAGAAGAACTTGCCGGACAACACGAGCTCCTCACTGGGGCAGATCGACCCGCCACGCTACGCGCGGGGGCATCACACCGGAAGCGTTCCGTTCGGCTTGAATCAAAGTGAAAAGCCTGCGCACCAGTCTTTTTCGACAGCGACCGGGCCCTGTCGCGGTCAGCGCCAGCCGTCGGCTGCCTTGGCGGCCTGGATCAGCGTCTCGCAGAGCTCGTGCAGTTCGGATCCTTGCGCGCCCTCTTTGAGGGCGGTGGCGATGTCCTCGGCTGCGCACCGAACCTGATAGACCCGGTCGGCCAGATCGGCGGCCTCGTCGGCGGTCAGCACCACCGCGTCGGGCGCCAAAGAGGTGCCCTTCACCTGGGCGCGCTGCTCGTAGGCACGTTGACGGCAAGACTGCCTGCAGTACTGCCTGCGTCGCCCCATGCCGGCGTCGGCGACCTCACGGCCGCACCAGCGGCACGGCTGCGGACGGGAGCGGCGTCGGGGCGGAGCCGACACTGAGGAGGACGCCGGGGAAGGCACGGCTGCGGTCACGAATCACGACTGTAGACCTGCGGGGGCGGCAAGCCCGGCATCTGGCGGTATTCTTGATGGTCGAGTCAGGAACTTCGCGGGCACCGTCCGCGTTGAAGTTGCGGACGAAATTCAGCCGTTAAGAGGAGTGTCGACGATGGCAGACCGTGTATTGAGAGGCAGTCGCCTCGGAGCTGTGAGCTACGAGACCGACCGCAACCACGATCTGGCGCCCCGTCAGGTCGCGCGTTACCGCACCGACAACGGCGAGGAATTCGATGTTCCGTTCGCCGACGACGCCGAGATCCCCGGCACCTGGCTGTGCCGTAACGGCCTCGAGGGCACCCTCATCGAGGGTGATGTCCCCGAGCCGAAAAAGGTGAAACCGCCCCGCACCCACTGGGACATGCTGCTGGAGCGCCGCTCGGTCGAGGAACTCGACGAGCTGCTCAAGGAGCGTCTGGACATCATCAAGACCCGCCGCCGCGGATCCTGAGCTGCCGGCCCGGCGTCAGGCGTGCGTATCGGCGACCGACACGCACGCCGCGCCGCGGCTCGTTAGCGGGTGATCCCGCGGGCCCGGTCCAGCCGGCCCCGGATGCCCCATTCGGCGACCTTGGACATCGCCTCGCGGATGTTCGATCCGCTCATCTTCGACACCCCGAGTTCGCGTTCGGTGAACGTGATGGGCACTTCCACGACCTTGAAGCCGGCATTGATGGCACGCCAGGTCAGATCGATCTGGAAGCAGTAGCCCTTCGAGTCGACCGCGCCGAGGTCGATCTTCTCCAGCACCTCGCGGCGATACGCGCGATAACCGGCCGTGATGTCGTGGATGTCCACCCCGAGCAGCACCCGCGAATAGGTGTTCGCGGTGCGGGACAGCGCGAGCCTGCGCCACGGCCAGTTACGTACCGTCCCACCCGGGACGTACCGCGAGCCGATCGCCAGGTCGGCGCCGCCGTCGACGGCTTCGAGCAGCCTGCTCAGTTCCTCCGGTGCGTGGCTGCCATCGGCGTCCATCTCCACCAGTACCGAGTACTCGCGGCCGAGCCCCCAGGCGAACCCGGCGAGGTACGCCGCGCCCAACCCGTCCTTGCTGATCCGGTGCATGACGTGCACCCGGTCGGGATCGGCCAGGGACAACTCGTCGGCGAGCCGTCCGGTGCCGTCGGGGCTTCCGTCGTCGACGATCAGCACATGTACGTCGGGCCGGGCGGCATGGACCCTGCCCACGATCAGCGGGAGGTTCTCCCGCTCGTTGTAGGTCGGAATGATCACCAGCGTCCGCCGGCTCGGCGACGCCGGATTGCCCGGTCGCTCCGCTCCTGTTCCAGGAGTGGTCATGTGCTTCCTTTGTCCTCACTGCCCGGGTCGGGCTTGTCTGCACTGCCCCCGCTGGGCGGCAAATCCGTTTCGCCGGACCCCGCGGCCCGGCGCCTGCGCACGAAACTCCCATTGTGCAGCATGGCCGCGATCACAGCGCCGAGGCCGATCACGATCAGCCCGATCTGTACCGCGGGCGCCCACTCGGTGGCGAAGGTGAGACCGGACTTCAGCCGGACCGCGGTATCCAGGTAGGCCGGTTCGAAGAACGCGGTACGGGCCAGCACATGCCCGTCGGGGGCGATGAACGCGCTGATCCCGGTCGTCCCGGCGACCACCACATAGCGATCGTGCTCGACGGCGCGCAACCGGGCGAAGGCCAGCTGCTGCGCGCTCATCGCCTCGTTGAAGGTCGCGTTGTTGGCGGGCACCGTGAGCAGCTGGGCACCGCCGAGTACGGCCTCCCTGGCGGCCCGGTCGAAGATGACCTCCCAGCAGGTGGTGACACCGATGGGGATGCCGGCCGCCTGCACCACACCGTTTCCCTCGCCCGGGACGAAGTAGCCGGCGCGGTCGGCATACGACGAGATGTGCCGGAAGAAGCTGCGCCACGGCAGGTACTCACCGAACGGCTGGACGATCTTCTTGTCGTGGCGCTGCCCTGGCCCGGTCACGTCGTCCCACACCAACACCGTGTTCGTCGCCACCGGGTTCTCCGGGGTGAAACCGGGGGCCCGTAACACCGTGCCGACCAGGATCGGAGCCCGGATGGCACGGGCGGCCTGGGCGATCTCAGCCCCGGCATCGGCGTTGATCAGCGGGTCGACATCCGAGGAGTTCTCCGGCCAGATCACCACCATCGGCTGCGGCGCCCGCCCGGCCTGCACGTCGGCGGCCAGCCGCAGCGTTTCGGCCACATGGTTGTCCAGCACGGCGCGGCGTTGGGCGTTGAAGTCCAGTCCCAGCCGGGGCACGTTGCCCTGCACCGCGGCCACGGTCACCGACGGGTGCTGACCGGAACCGGCACCGGCGCGATGAACTGCGGGCCACACCAGTGCAGTGCCCAGCAGCACCACGCAGATGCACACCCCGGGCAGGACGACCTCGGGTCGCGCGGCGTCGGTGCTCGCTCCGACATGATCGGGATGGCTGCGCCGCCACCACAGCACGATCTCCAGGCCGATCGCCGTCAGGCTGAAACCGACCAGCGCCACCGCGACCGACACCAGGGGCGCGCCACCGAGCTGCGCCAGCGGCAGCAGTGGGCTGCCGGCCTGGCTGAAGCCGACCACACCCCATGGAAAGCCGCCGAACGGCACCACGGATTTCAGCCATTCGGACACCGCCCACTGCGCGGCAAGCCACACCGGCCAGCCGGGCAACCCCCGCACCAGCACCGCCAGCAGCCCGAACAGCGCCGGGAACAGTGCTTGCAACAGCGCCAGGGCCAGCCACGGCAGCGTGCCGACCAGATTTCCGATCCACGGCAGCAGCGGGACGTAGAACGCGAGCCCGAACAGCAGGCCGTAGCCGAATCCACCCGCGCGGGTGGTCGTGGTCCGGGTCAGCACCCAGCCCAGCAGCGCGAGCGACACGAACGCGCAGTACCACCAGCCCCAGGGCGGGAAGCTCGCACACATCAGCAGGCCGGCCGACACCGACACCGCGAGCCGGGCCAGGCGCGGCAGGACGGCCCTGGTCAGCCGGGCACCGAACCGGGCCAGCCGGCCGGGCTCCACCGGTTCGGCCGCGGGCGCCGTCTCGGGTTCGAGGTCGGGTTCGGTATCAGCCATGAAGGACCACGCCACGGTGCACGGTCTGCAGACAGCGCGGCGACCGGTCCGGCGTCACCCTCGGCAGGGCGGGCACCCGGGAACGCGGATCGGTGGACCACCGCTGCACGGCTTCGGTGGCCGGTGCGCTCACCTCCAGATCGCCGGCGTCCCAGACGGCGTAGGACGCGGGCGCCCCGGGCACCAGCGTGCCGGTGACACCGTCGCGCACACCCGCCGCTCGCCAGGCCCCGCGGGTGGCGGCGGCGAACGCCGCGCGCGCCGACACGGCACTGCCCGGGCTGCGATGTTCGGAGGCGGCGCGCACGGATTGCCATGGGTCCAGTCCGGTGACCGGACTGTCCGAGCCGAAGGCGAGAGGCACGCCTTGGGATGCTAACAGCGCGAACGGGTTGAGTTTGCCGGCTCGGTCAACCCCGAGACGCTGGGCGTACATCCCGTCCCGGCCGCCCCAGAGGTCGTCGAAGTTGGGTTGCACGCTGGCGATGACACCCCAGGAGCCCAGCCGCGCGGCCTGCTCCGGATCCACCATCTCCAGATGTTCCAGCCGGTGCCCACAGCGTGCGACCGCAGGCCCGCCGAAACGGTCGGCGACGACCTGCAAGGCATCGACGACGGTGGCGACGGCGGCGTCGCCGATCACGTGGAAACCGGCCGTCACCCCCGCCTCGGTGCACGCCAGCAGGTGCGCGGTGACGGCGTCGGCGTCCAGATAGCTGTTACCGCAGGTGTGCGGGGCGTCGGCGTAGGGCTCGTGCAGCCAGGCGGTCCGCGACCCCAGGGCGCCGTCGACGAACAGATCGCCGGCCAGCCCGCGGGTGCCCGTGCTCTCGGTCAGCGCCCGGGCTGCCTCGGCGCTGCGCACGGCCTCGCCCCAGTAGCCGATGACCTCGACGCCGTGGTCGAGCGCCCGCAGCGCATGCCAGTCGTCCAGACCGCCGATATCGGGTCCGGCGCATTCGTGCACGGCGGCGATACCGAGCGCGGCCGCCCCGTCGAGCGCGGCGCGCTGCGCGTCGTGGCGCTGGGCCGGCGTCAGCAGATCGCGGGCGGCGGCCCGGACCGCGTGGTGGGCAGCGGCGGTCAGCGGCCGTTGCGGGTGGAAGCCCGCCAGGGCCGGCAGGCCGGCGACGGCGGAGCGCAGGCCGGTGGACGCGGCGGCGGAATGCACGTCTACCCGGCTCAGGTAGGCGGCGTGTCCGCCCAGCACGGCGTCGAGGTCGGCGGTGGCCGGTGGCTCGGCCTCGGGCCAGGCCGTCTCGTCCCAGCCGTGGCCCCAGATGATGCCGTCGGGATGAGCCGCGGCGTGGTCGGCGATCAGGCGCAGGCAGTGCTCGCGGGACCGGGCGGCGCGCAGGTCCAGTCCGGTCAGCGCCAGCCCGGTCGCCGTCGTGTGGATGTGGCTGTCGACGAACGCCGGGGCGACGAAGGCGCCCGCCAGGTCGACCGCGTCGGCGTCCGGGAACTCGGTACGGGCGGTGTCGTCGGACCCGAGCCAGACGACGAGGCCGTCGCGCACCGCCATCGCCGTGGCGTCCGGAGCGACCGGGCTGTGCACGCGCCCGTTGAACAGCAGAGTGGTCACGAGGCAGTGAGAATAGTCGGCGCTCAGTTGGGCCGGTGGTCCAGCGGGGCCGGGGTGATGACTTCGTCCACCACGTCGATGACCTCACCGTCCACATAGTCGCCACGGCCGGGCTGACTCGAGGTGGTGCTGCTGAACACCATCACCGGGACGGCGCGGTTCAGTTGGCGGTTGATCAGGCCGTTGGCCAGCGGCCGGGCCGCGCGCCGGGTCGGCGGGAGCAACAGCAGCGCACCCACCACCGAACTGGCCAGGCCCGGCACCACCACCAGAATCGTGCCGACGGCGACCAGCACACTGTCGGTGGCCAGCGACGGGTCACCCCGTCGGGTACTCAGTGCGCTCTGCAGCCGGGCCAGCTGCCGGGTGAGCTGGGCGCCGGCCAGTGCCAGCCCGAGCCCGAAGGCGGCCAGCAGCGCGAGCACCGTCCACCCGAATCCGATGGTCGACACCAGACCCACGACCACCGCCAGTTCGACGAGAACGTAGACGAGGAACAGTCGCATTGCCATGCCGGGACAACGTGCGACACGGCGATCTGGTTCCTCGGCAACCGGTCGGTTCCACTGCCTCGACGGGGTCGCCCTTGACCTTGCCGAACGCCCCGGTCTGCAGCAGGTATTTCTCGCGGTAGACGTCCTCGAAGGCCCGGGGCCACTGGTCAGAAGACAACCGTCTCGTTGCCGTGCCGGAGGATCCGATCCTGGCAATGCCAGAGCACCGCGCGGGACAGCACCGCGCGCTCGACGTCGGCGCCGAGGCGCACCAGATCCTCGACGGTATGGGTGTGGTCCACCCGCACCACGTCCTGCTCGATGATCGGGCCCTCGTCGAGGTCGGCGGTCACATAGTGCGCGGTGGCGCCGACCAGTTTCACCCCGCGTTCCCGAGCGCGGCGGTAGGTGTTGGCGCCGACGAACGCCGGCAGGAAGGAGTGGTGGATGTTGATCAGCGGGGTGCCGACGGCATCGAGGAACTCCGGTGTGACGATCTGCATGTAGCGGGCCAGCACCACCAGGTCGACATTGCCCTTGAACAACTCCAGCTGCCGCTGCTCGGCCTCGGCGCGGGTGTCGCGGGTGGCCGGGATGTAGACGAACGGCACGTTGAACGCGCGGACCTGCTCGGCCAGCTCAGGATGGTTGGCGATCACCATCACCACCGTCATGTCGAGTTCGCCGCGGCGGTTGCGCCACAGCAGATCGAGCAGGCAGTGGTCGGCGGTCGACGCCATAATGGCCACCCGCTTGGGTTTGGCCGCCTCGGTGAACCGGTACTCGATGTCGAATTCCGCGGCCAATGCGGCGAATCGCTGTTCCAGTTCGGGGCCCGCGGCGGTGAGGCCGGGCAGATGAAAGACGGTGCGCTGCAGGAACGTTCCGCCCTCGGGCTGGGTCGAATGCTGATCCAGCGAGATGATGTTGGCGCCCGACTCGGTCAAGAAGGTCGACACCGTGGCGACGATCCCCGCGCGGTCCGGGCAGGTCAGCAGCAGCCGGCCGATATCCGTGTGGCGCGCGGGCGCCGGGCTAGACGGCCGCACTGAGCTCGAGGCCGACGTTGTTCTTCATACCGCCACGCAGCTTGGAGAAGAAGTTGAAGGTCTTGCCGAGCAGGCCGTAGCGGTCACCGATGGCGTCGTAGACGCGGCCGATCTGGGATTGATCGAGGATCGCTGCGGTGGCCTCGACAGCCTCGCTCTTGGGTTTGCCGCCGCGATCGCAGATCGCGACGGTGACCCGCGGGGTGTTGCGGATCCGCTTGACCTTCCAGGATTTCGCCTGGGTGACGACCAGCAGCCGGTCCCCATCCGGCGCCGCCCAGATGGCGGTCGGTTTGGGCCGGCCGTCCAAGGTGTAGGTGGTCAGCAGGATGTACTCGGCCTTGGCGATATCGGCGAACGTGAGAGCCATAGAGGTGAATCTAGCCTTCGAGATCGCCTTCGGTTTCCAGCAGCACCTGGCGTAGCCCCGCCAGGGTGTCGGCCTCGGGCGCGGCCCACATGCCCCGGCCGGCCGCCTCGAGCAGCCGTTCGGCCATGCCGTGCAGCGCCCACGGATTGGACTCGGCCATGAACTTGTGGTTCTCCGGGTCCAGCACGTACGAGGCGGACAGCTGTTCGTACATCCAGTCCGCCATCACATGGGCGGTGGCGTCGTAGCCGAACAGGTAGTCGACGGTGGCCGCCATTTCGAAGGCCCCCTTGTAGCCGTGCCTGCGCATGGCGTTGATCCAGCGCGGGTTGACCACCCGGGCGCGGAACACCCGGGTGGTTTCCTCGCTCAGGGTCCGGGTGCGCACCGCGTCGGGCCGGGTGTTGTCGCCGATATAGGCCGCCGGGTCCGCCCCGGTGAGCGCCCGCACGGTGGCGATCATGCCGCCGTGGTATTGGAAGTAGTCGTCCGAGTCGGCGATGTCGTGCTCGCGGGTGTCGGTGTTCTTGGCCGCCACCGCGATACGGCGATACGCCTTGTTCATGTCGTCGGCGGCGGGCGCTCCGTCCAGGTCGCGGCCGTAGGCGAACCCGCCCCAGGCCGTGTAGACCTGCGCGAGGTCGTTGTCGTCGCGCCAGTTGCGGCTGTCGATCAGCTGCAGCAGACCGGCCCCGTACGTGCCCGGTTTGGAGCCGAAAATTCTTGTGGTGGAGCGGCGTTCGTCGCGATGCTCGGCGAGGTCGGCCTGGCTGTGGGCCCGCACGTAGTTGTCTTCGGGGGTCTCGTCGAGGCCGGCGACCAACCGCACCGCGTCGTCGAGCATGGTGACCACGTGCGGGAAGGCGTCCCGGAAAAACCCCGAGATCCGGACGGTGACATCGATACGGGGCCGGCCCAGTTCGGTCAGCGCGATCGGCTCCAGGTCCACCACCCGCCGCGACGCATCATCCCAGACCGGCCGGACACCCAGCAGCGCAAGGACTTCGGCGATGTCGTCGCCGGAGGTACGCATCGCCGAGGTGCCCCACACCGACAGGCCGACCGAGGCCGGCCAGCGCCCATGGTCGGTGCGGTAGCGCTCCAGCAGTGAATCGGCCATCGCCACACCTGTTTCCCAGGCCAGCCGGGACGGCACGGCCTTGGGGTCCACCGAGTAGAAGTTGCGCCCGGTGGGCAGCACGTTGACCAGCCCGCGCAGCGGTGAGCCGGACGGCCCGGCCGGGATGTAGTGGCCGTCCAGGGCCCGCAGCACCGCGTCGATCTCGCCGTCGGTGCCGCGCAGCCGCGGTACCACCTCCTCCGCGGCGAACCGCAGGATGGCCGCGACCGTCGGATCATCGGTGATGGTGTCGACATGCGCTGCGTCCCAACCGCTGCGCTGCAGCGCAGCGACGAGTTCGCGGGCGCGCGCCTCTGCCGCGTCCACGGTCGCCTTGTCGGCGCTGCCGTCCTCGGCGAGTCCCAGTGCCTGGCGCAGACCGGGCACGGTGTGCTCGCCGCCGAAGAGCTGGCGGGCGCGCAGGATGGCCAGCACCAGGTCGAGTTCGGTTTCCCCGGTGGGGGCCTGGCCCAGGATGTGCAGACCGTCGCGGATCTGGACATCCTTGATCTCGCACAGCCAGCCGTCGACGTGCAACAGCATGTCGTCGAAGGAATCCTCGTCCGGGCGGTCCTCCAGGCCCAGGTCGTGATCCATCTTCGCCGCGCGCATCAACGTCCAGATCTGCTGCCGGATGGCGGGCAGTTTGGCCGGGTCCAGCGCCGAGACGTTGGAATGCTCGTCGAGCAGCTGCTCCAGCCGGGCGATGTCGCCATAGGTTTCGGCGCGCGCCATCGGCGGGATCAGGTGGTCGACCAGGGTGGCGTGGGCGCGGCGTTTGGCCTGGGTGCCCTCGCCGGGATCGTTGACCAGGAACGGATAGATCAGGGGCAGATCACCGAGCGCGGCGTCGGGCCCGCAGCCGGCGGACAGGCCGAGCGTCTTGCCGGGCAGCCATTCCAGGTTGCCGTGTTTGCCCAGGTGTACAACGGCATCCGCGTGGAACGAGTCGCCGAATTCGTCGTCCAACCAGCGGTAGGCCGCCAGGTAGTGATGACTGGGCGGCAGATCCGGATCGTGGTAGATCGCCACCGGATTCTCACCGAACCCCCGCGGCGGTTGCACCAGCAGCACGGTGTTTCCGGATTGCATTGCGGCGATGACGATTTCGCCATCCTTGTGACGGCTGCGGTCGACGAACAGCTCACCGGGCGGCGGGCCCCAGTGCTTGACGATGGCGGCTGAGAAATCGGCGGGCAGGGTGGCGAACCACGCCCGGTAGTCGGCCGCGGAGACCCGGATCGGGTTGGCCTCCAGGGCTTCTGCGGTCAGCCAGTCGGGGTCCTGTCCCCCGCGTTCGATGAGCGCGTGCACCAGCGCGTCACCGTCCTGCGCGTCGACGCCGGGAACCTCGCCGATCTGATAGCCGGCCTCGCGCATCGCGCGCAGCAGGGCCACCGCGCTGGCCGGAGTATCCAGCCCGACGGCGTTGCCGATCCTGGCGTGTTTGGTGGGATACGCCGAGAACACCAGCGCCACCCGCTTGTCGGCGGGGGCGATGTGGCGCAGCCGGGCGTGCCGCACCGCCAGCCCGGCCACCCGGGCGCAGCGTTCCGGGTCGGCGGCGTAGGTGATCAAGCCCTCGTCGTCGATCTCCTTGAACGAGAACGGGACCGTGATGATGCGACCGTCGAACTCGGGCACCGCCACCTGGGTGGCGACGTCCAGCGGGGACATGCCGTCGTCGTTGTCCGACCACCTGGCACGCGAGCTGGTCAGGCAGAGCCCCTGCAGGATCGGGATATCCAGCGCGGCCAGGTGTGCGACGTTCCAGCTGTCATCAGCGCCACCGGCGCCCACGGTCGCGGGAACCGCTCCGCCGGCCGCGAGCACCGTGGTGACCAGGGCGTCGGCGGTGCCCAGCAGTTCCAGTAACTCTGGCTCGGCGGTGCGCAGCGAGGCGCAGTACACCGGCAGGGCCTTTCCGCCGGCTCCGTCGATGGCATCGCAGAGCGCTTCGACGTAGCCGGTGTTTCCGGCCAGGTGCTGGGCCCGGTAGTACAGCACCGCCACGGTCGGGCCCGACGATGTGTCAGGGCGTTCCAGTACGCCCCAGGTGGGAATGGTGACCGGCGGCTCGAAGCCGAACCCGGTCATCAGGAGGGTGTCGCAGAGGAAGGCGTGCAGGCCGCGCAGGTTCTCGGTGCCACCCTGGGCCAGATAGATGTGCGCCTGCACCGCCACCCCGGCCGGCACGGTGGAGTGCCGCATCAGTTCGGCGTCGGGGGTCTGCTCCCCCGACAGCACGATCACCGGGACACCGCCGGCGATGACGGCATCGATCCCGCGCTGCCAGCTGCGGTAGCCGCCGAGGATGCGCACGATCGCGATGTCCACCCCGTCGAGCAGGCCCGCGAGCTCGGCGTCGAGCTCGTCTTCGAGCAGTCGGGACGGGTTGGCCCACCGGTAGTCCGCGCCGGAGGCGCGGGCGGTGATCAGGTCGGTGTCGGACGTCGACAGCAGCAGTACGGTGGGCACGGTCTATTCGTACCGCACGACCTGCGCTGTCGGGTCGGCGCCCATCCGGGCCCGGACCTGAGGGGCAATCAGCGCTCCGAGCGGCTCCAGCGGCCGTACCACGAATCCTGATACGGCGTGGCGAGGGCACCGAACACCAGCGCGACGCCGATTCCGATGGCGATGAGTGAAACCATTTTGGTCACCCCTTTCTTCTCGCTGAAATCTACGTCCCGAATTGGGGTCCGTCGGCATTCTGTGCGGCACCAGACAACATTCCGGGCGAGTGATCCACCTCACATCCGTGTCGACTGGTGCGCCGTTGAACTGGGGCTTCGCCGGCCGCGTGGGTCATTCCGATCTGCGCTAGCCAAACCATTTACGCGAAGTCCGGCGGCTGGCGCAATAGAGATATGAGCCCTCGCAATTCGATCACTGTCACGAAATTGGGTGCGAATATCGGTGCCCGCATCGACGGCGTCCGACTGTCCCCCGACCTGGACGACGCCACCGTTTCGGCGATCAACGATGCGCTGCTGACGCACAAGGTGATCTTCTTCCGCGGTCAGGACCACCTCGACGACGCCGGCCAGCTCGCGTTCGCCGGGCTGCTGGGCACCCCGACCGGTGCGCATCCCACCGTGACCTCGCGCGGCGCGCACATCCTGCCGATCGACTCGCGCTACGACAAGGCCAACAGCTGGCATACCGATGTCACCTTCGTGGACCGGATCCCCAAGGCGTCCCTGCTGCGCGCGGTCACCTTGCCCGAGTACGGGGGCACCACCGTGTGGGCGAACACGCAGGCCGCCTACGAGCAGCTGCCCGTCCCGCTGCGGGCGCTAGTGGACAACCTGTGGGCGGTGCACACCAACCAGTACGACTACGCGTCGGACGCCGCTGCCGACCTGGACAAGCTGTCGGACAACACCCGCGAATACCGCGAGGAGTTCGTCTCCGAGTATTTCGAGACGGAGCATCCGGTGGTGCGGGTGCACCCCGAGACCGGAGCGCGGGTGTTGCTGCTCGGGCACTTCATCAAGCGTTTCCTCGGTTTGGGCACCACCGAGTCGGCCGCTGTGTTCAACCTGCTGCAGGCCCGGGTCACCAAGCTGGAGAACACCGTTCGGTGGACGTGGGCGCCCGGCGACCTGGCAGTCTGGGACAACCGGGCCACCCAGCACTACGCCGTCGCCGATTACGACGACCAGTTCAGGTACCTGAGCCGGGTGACGCTGGCCGGTGATATCCCGGTCGACGTGTCCGGCCGGTCCAGCCGGGCGGTGGCCGGGGACGCCTCGCGCTACTCGGAGGTGGTCAGCCCGGTACGGCTGGCCAGCTGACTCCGGCCGGGGTACCTACGTCGTACGGTAGGAGGATGGCCCGGATCCGCGACGACGACGCGTGTCCCGGTGCACTCCAGGTGCACCGGGCCGCCGATGGCGCGCTGGTTCGGATACGGCTGGCCGGCGGCATGATCACCCCGGCCGCGCTCACCGCCCTGGGCCAGGCCGCCGATCAGTTCGGTTCGCCGGCAATGGAACTCACCTCGCGGGGCAACATCCAGATCCGCGCCGTCACCGATGCCGGCGCGGTGGCCGACGCGGTGGCCCGGGCCGGGCTGTTACCGTCGCCCACCCACGAGCGGGTGCGCAATATCGTGGCATCACCACTGGCCGGACGCAGTGGCGGCCGCATCGATATCCGGGCCCAGGTGGCCGAACTGGATGCGGCCCTGTGCGCGGCTCCCGAGCTGGCCGCACTGCCGGGGCGGTTTCTGTTTGCTCTCGACGACGGTAGGGGTGATGTCGCCGGATTGGCGCCCGATGTCGGGGTGCACGCCGTCGGTGCCGACAACTTTGCCGTGATCCTGGCCGGTCGGGACAGCGGGGTGCGCATCCCGATCGGCGAGGTGGTGTCGACGCTGTTGGCGGTCGCCCGCCGGTTCGTCCGGATCCGGGGCACCGCGTGGCGCGTGGCCGAACTCGGCCATCCCACCGTGCTGCTCGACGGTGCGCGCACCGGCGCGCCGTTCCCTGCCATCGGCACACCACCGGTCGGCTGGATCGGCCAGGACGACGGCCGGATCAGCCTGGGCGCCGTGGTGCCGCTGGGTGTGCTGCGGGCACGGGTCGCCGAGTACCTGGCCGCCATCGAGGCGCCGCTGATCATCACCCCGTGGCGTTCGGTGCTCATCTGCGATCTCGATGACGGCGTCGCCGATACCGCGCTGCGGGTGCTGGCGCCGCTGGGGTTGGTATTCGACGAGAACTCGCCGTGGCTGCGGATCAGCGCCTGC
This sequence comes from Mycobacterium sp. BMJ-28, assembly GCF_054404835.1. Classification (NCBI taxonomy): domain Bacteria; kingdom Bacillati; phylum Actinomycetota; class Actinomycetes; order Mycobacteriales; family Mycobacteriaceae; genus Mycobacterium; species Mycobacterium sp. BMJ-28. The sequence continues at coordinate 3,418,400 of NZ_CM136783.1, forward strand.
ACCGGCTCCCCCGGGTGTGACAAATCTCTCTCCGATGTGCGCGCCGACGCCACGGCGGCGCTCGATGACGGCACGGCAGGGCGGCATCGGCATTACGTCGGCTGCCCACGGGCCTGCGGCAGCCCGTCGGGGGCCGACGTGCTGGTGGCCACCGGCAGCGGCTATGTGGGACGCCGACCGTAGGGTGATCGGGTGCTCGACTACGTCCGCGACGCCGCGGAAATCTACCGGCAATCGTTCGCGACCATTCGTGCCGAAGCGGATCTGACCCGCTTCCCCGACGACGTGTCACGGATGGTGGTGCGCTTGATCCACACCTGCGGGCAGGTCGATCTCGGCGAGCACGTCGCGTTCCAGGCCGACGTGGTGGCCCGCACCCACGCCGCGCTGGCCGCAGGCGCTCCGGTGCTGTGCGATTCGTCGATGGTGGCCGCCGGTATCACCCGGTCCCGGCTGCCCGCCGGCAATGAGGTGGTGTCACTGGTCGCCGATCCGCGGGCACCGGAACTCGCCGCCGAGCTGGGCAGCACCCGGTCGGCGGCCGCGGTCGACCTGTGGGCCGACCGCCTCGGCGGCGCGGTGCTGGCCATCGGGAACGCACCGACGGCCCTGTTCCGGCTGCTGGAGCTGATCGACGAAGGCGCCCCGGTACCGGCCGCGGTGCTGGGCGGCCCGGTCGGATTCGTCGGGTCGGCGCAGTCAAAGGACGAACTGATAGCTCGGCCGCGGGGGATGTCCTATCTGGTGGTGACGGGCCGGCGGGGCGGCAGCGCGATGGCGGCCGCCGCGGTGAATGCGATTGCGAGTGAACGCGAGTGCTGAACAAAGGAACCCTGTACGGCGTCGGCCTGGGCCCCGGTGACCCGGAGTTGGTCACCGTCAAGGCGGCTCGACTGATCGGTGCGGCCGACGTGGTGGCCTATCACAGCGCCCGGCACGGCCGCAGCATCGCGCGCCGCATCGCCGAACCGTACCTGCGCCCCGGTCAGCTCGAGGAGCACCTGGTCTACCCGGTGACCACCGAGACCACCGAGCATCCGGGCGGTTACGCCGGTGCGATGGAGGACTTCTACGCCGAGGCCGCCGAGCGGATCGCCGTGCATCTGGACGCCGGACGCGATGTGGCGCTGCTGGCCGAGGGCGATCCGTTGTTCTACAGCTCGTACATGCATATGCACACCAGGCTGACCGAGCGCTTCGACGCCGTCATCGTGCCGGGGGTGACGTCGGTGAGTGCGGCTTCGGCCGCCACCGGGATCCCGCTGGTGCAGGGCGACGAGGTGCTCACCATCTTGCCCGGCACCCTGCCCGCCGCAGAGCTCACCCGCCGCCTCGCCGATACCGACGCCGCCGTCATCATGAAGCTGGGCAAGTCGTATCCGGAAGTCCGGCAAGCACTTTCGGCTACCCGAAGGTTGGACCGGGCGTTCTACGTGGAGCGTGCCAGCACCGATCAGCAGCGGGTGCTCGGCGCCGGCGAAGTCGACGAGGCCTCGGTCCCCTACTTCTCGATCGTGATGCTGCCCGGCGAGGCGGCGGCGCCCCGCCCGGGCGGCAGCGTCGCGGTGGTGGGGCTCGGGCCCGGCGATCTGGACTGGATCACCCCACAGACGCGCCGCGAGCTGGCCGGCGCCACGGACCTGATCGGTTACGCCCCGTACCTGGACCGGGTCGGCACCCGCGCCGGGCAAACCCGGCACCCCAGTGACAACACCGACGAACCGGCGCGGGCCCGGCTGGCCTGCGAACTGGCCCAGCAGGGCCGGGCGGTGGTGGTGGTTTCCTCGGGCGACCCGGGCGTGTTCGCCATGGCCACCGCGGTGCTGGAGGAGGCCAAGGCCTGGCCCGACGTGCCGGTGCGGGTGATTCCGGCGATGACCGCCGCCCAAGCGGTGGCCAGCCGGGTCGGCGCGCCACTCGGACACGACTATGCGGTCATCTCGCTGTCCGACCGGCTCAAGCCATGGGACATCATCGCCAAACGGATCAGCGCGGCGGCGGCCGCCGATATGGCCATCGCGGTGTACAACCCGGCCTCAAAGACCCGGACCTGGCAGGTGGGCGCGATGCGGGAGCTGCTGCTCGAGCATCGCGATCCGGGCACTCCGGTGGTGATAGGCCGGGATGTGGCGGGACCGCAGGAGAACGTGCGCGTCGTGACGCTGGGCGAGCTGAACCCGGCCGAGGTGGACATGCGGTGCATGTTGATCATCGGCTCGTCTCAGACGCAGTGGCACGGTGACCGGGTCTTCACACCGCGTTACTACCCTGGCTGACGCTTGTCGACAGTCGTTGACATGTGTCAGTAGCCGGTTTACTGTCCGCTCGTGATCCCGCGGAATCCCGATGACGTGACGGCGGCCTGGCTCGGTTCGGTGCTCGGCGCTCAGGTGCGCACCGTCGAGGTGAGCCCGATCGGCACCGGCCAGACCGGTGCGACCTACCGGCTTTCGGTCGGCTACGACGACGCGGCGTCCCAGGCAGACCTGCCCGCGAGCTTCGCGATCAAGCTGCCATCCCAGGACGACACCGTCCGCGACCGCGTCGCCATCGGCTATCGGTCCGAGCACGCCTTCTACAACGACGTCGCCGATCTGGTCTCGATACCGTTGCCGCACAGCTATTTCTGCGAGATCGAAGACGACGGCGCGGAATTCGCGTTGCTGCTGGCCGACCTGGCGCCCGCCCAGCAGGGTGACCAGATCGCCGGCTGCTCGGCGGCCGACGCTCTGCTCGCGGCGCGCGCGCTGGCCGGCCTGCACGCGCCGAGTTGGTGTGACCACAAATGGTCCGACTTCCCCGGCATCGCGATGCCGCGACCGGATGCCGATACGGCGGCCGGGATGGGCGCGGTGGCCAAGATGGCCAGCGGCATCACGCTGGACAAACTCGGTGACCGGATGACCGCGGCCGACCGCGAGACGCTGGCTGCGTCGCTGGCCGTGGTGACACCGTGGCTGCTGACCGAACCCGACCGGTTCGCACTGCTGCACGGCGATTACCGGCTGGACAACATGCTCTTCGATCCCGGCCACACCGCGATCACCATCGTGGACTGGCAGACGCTGGGGTCCGGGCTGCCGGCCCGGGACCTGGCCTACTTCACCGCGACGAGCCTGGACCCGCGGATCCGAGCGGAGACCGAAGCGCAGCTCGTGGACGTGTACCACGAGCAGCTGGTCACGCTCGGTGTCGCCGGCTACGACCGCGAAACATGTTGGCGCGACTACCGACTGGGTATGGTGCAAGCCCCGCTGATCATCGCGTTCGGGACGGCGTTCGCCAGTTCGACCGACCGCGGTGACGAGATGATGCTGGCGATGGCCAAGCGCTCGTGTGCGGCCATCCGCGAACTGGACACGCTGGCGCTGATCTAGTGGGGCGTGGCGGGGCCGGCGAGCATTGCCAGCCTTCGGGCGGTTTCGGTACCCGGCAAGGCGTGATAGGTCTGCAGGTGCTGACCGTCTGAGTCGGGTATGCCGAATCTATTGCGACGCAGATTGAGTTCGCCGACCCGGGGATGACGCAGGTGACTGGTCCCGGCCCGGCGATAGCCGATATCGGCTCGCGCCCACAAGATCCGGAACCGCTCGCTGCTTTCCGACAATTCGTCGACGAGCGACTGCATCCGCGGGTCGATCGACTCACCGCCGGCGCCTTGGCGCAGTCCGCCGACCACGCCGGCGGTGGCATCGTCCCAATCGATGTGCAGTTCCCGTTCGGCGGGATCGGTGAACAGCTGACGCAACAGATTGTGTCCTGGCACGAAGTTGGGTGAGAGTTGTTGCGCCAGCGCATTGGACGCCAGGCAGTCCAGACACCGACCCGCCACGAACGCCGGCACCGACAGTTGGTCTAGCAACGTGACGACATCGTCACCGACCACCTCAGGACCTGTCTGGGTGCGGCGATCATCACGGGCAAGGCCGTGCAGGTGCGCGGTGGCCGCAGCGTCGAGGCGCAACGCGCGGGCCAACGCGTCCAGGATCTGCGAGGACGGGTTGGCATTGCGGCCCTGCTCGATCCGCAGATAGTAGTCGGCGCTGACACCGGCCAGCGCTGCGAGTTCTTCGCGGCGTAGCCCATCGACCCGTCGCCGAGGCCCCGGTACGAGTCCAACGTCTTCGGGTCTGACCCGGCCGCGCCGAAGCCGAAGGTATTCGCCGAGCGCATTCTGGCCGGTCATCCGCACAGAATAGCCAAGACTGGGTTTGCCAGTACCCAGGATGGGGTGGACGTACCCGTATCCGCGCAGGGCCTTCCAGACTTGAGTGCGGCGCACCCGACCGTCGGAGCGCCGGCGAACAGGAGGTCGTCGTGGAAACAGACGTCGTTCAGGTTGTGGCCCGCGAGCGGGAAGGGCGCGATCGTGGTTGGTGGGATCAGATGGCCGACTGCTACCACGGCGACTCGTGGGTGCGTTCGATGTGGTTCACCGGCAGCGGTCGCGACTTCACCGTAGCGTCCCGGGACATGGCATCCCGCGGCGACCGGTCCCGCCACCGACTTTCGGTACCCACCGTGTACCGCAACGGTTCCCGCGCGGTCGTATCGATGCCCATGGCGATCGAGTTCCGTATCACGCTGCACGGCACAGACGCTGACCTCGTCAGTTTCGCTCGCGGCATCTACCGATTGGAACGGCGGGACAGACGATTCGGAATATGCGATCTGTCAACGATTTACGAACGGGACACCTTGACGCCCGTGATACCGGGTGACGTGATACCCCTCGATCGTCACAAGCTGGCAGCACTACCGGCCAGTTACCGGATGCTGGCCTACTACTTCGACACCAACGGATACGACGTCAACCCGGACATGCCGGGCGAAGACCGGCCGGCATCGGTCGACGCGCTGCTTGCTGAGGCGTTCCACTGGCTGCATGCCACTCCAGAACAGGAGATTCAACCATGACCACCACACTGGTCACCGGCGCCAACAAGGGGCTGGGATATGAGACCGCACGCCAGCTCATCGAGGCGGGCCACACGGTGTACATCGGCAGCCGAGACGCCGAACGCGGCCAGGACGCCGCCCAGCGGCTCGGCGCGCGACTCGTGCAACTCGACGTCACCGATGACGAATCGGTCAGTGCTGCTGCACACCTCGTCGCGGAGCTGGGAGGCCTCGACGTCCTTGTCAACAATGCCGGAATCGAAGGCCGCGGTCCGGACAACGGGATCGTCGGTGCCCCCGACGTAACGGCCGCCGATATGCGAGAAGTGTTCGACACCAATGTCTTCGGCATCGTACGAGTGACGCACGCGTTCCTGCCGCTACTGAGTCGGTCCTCGGCGCCCGTCGTGGTCAACGTCAGCAGCAGCCTCGGATCGCTGAGCCTGGCGAACTCGTCCGACAGTCCGACCTACTTCTATCCCGGGGTCGCCTACCCCGCGTCGAAGTCGGCGGTGAACATGATCACCACCCAATTCGCCAAGCAGTTCCCCCGGATGCGCGTCAACGCCGTCGAGCCGGGCTACACCGACACCGACCTCAACGGCCACACCGGAACTCAGACGGTGCAGGAGGGGGCACGGATCATCGTCGAGATGGCGCAGATCTCCCCCGACGGACCCACCGGTGGGTACTTCTCGGCACACGGCCCGGTCCCCTGGTGATGACACCGCACCGGATCGGAGAGAACCTGATGTTTGGAACCGTACGCCGCACCGGCAGGCTCGCCGCTCTCCTGGGCGGCGCAATGCTGGTGAGTGCAGTGACATCCGCGATCCCGGCGGCCGCCGAGCCCACCGAACCAAAACCGACGATCGTGCTGGTGCACGGCGCCTGGGCGGATACATCGAGCTGGGACGGTGAGGTCACCGGACTGCGACAACGTGGCTATCCCGTCCGGGCCATCGCCAACCCGCTCGAAAACCTCACCACCGACGCCGAATCCGTCGCTGATTTCCTGAAATCGATCAGCGGTCCGGTCGTTTTGGTGGGACACTCCTACGGCGGATCGGTGATCACCGAGGCCGCCGAGGGGATGCCCAATGTGAAAGCGCTGGTGTATGTCGACGCGGCGGCTCCGGACGTCGGCGAGACCAATGGTTCGCTCAGTGGGGCCGACTCAGCCCTCAATCAACAACCGGCGAACGACCTTTTCGACAAGGTCGCCTATCCCGGTGCGCCGCCGGGAGCGGCAAACTTGTACCTGAAGGAGGACATCTTCCTGAAGCACTTCGGCGACGACCTGCCGGCCGATATCGCACATCGGCTCTGGGCGACGCAGCGCGCCGCTTCCACCGCCGCGTTCGACACACCTGCGCGCTACGCGGCGTGGAAGACGATCCCGTCGTGGTACTTCATCAGCACCGGCGATCAGATCATCACGCCCACCTCCGAGCACGCGATGGCGGCCCGCGCCAAGTCCGTCGTCACCGATTTCATCGGTGGTTCGCACCTCACCCTGATCTCCCATCCTGATGCGGTGACAGCCGTGATCGTCGCCGCGGCCGATTCGGTGACCGGATGAACACCACACCGCCGGTGGGTGACTGGGACACCCGCCGGGCCGCGAAGGCCGTCCGGCTACGCGCGGGCGCCGCGCATGCCGTCGGCAAAGTGATCAAGGCAGAACGTCTCAAAGATGTCCTGCACGAGGTCATCCGGCCGCACGACCGGGTGGCACTGGAAGGTGACAACCAGAAGCAGGCCGACTTTCTGTCCCGGACCCTGGCCCAATGCGATCCGGCGCGGCTGTACGGCCTGCACATGCTGATCTCCTCGGTATCACGACCCGAGCATCTCGACCTCTTCGAAAGTGGTATCGCCACCAAACTCGATCTGGCGTACGCGGGCCCGCAGAGTGTGCGCATCGCCCAGATGGTCGAAGACGGCGCGGTCACCATCGGCGCAATACACACCTACGTGGAGCTCTACGCCCGCATGTTCGTCGACCTCACACCCGATGTCGTGTTGCTGTGTGCGTCGGCCGCCGATGCGGACGGCAATCTGTACACCGGCCCCAACACCGAGGACACCCCGACCATCGCCGAGGCTGCCGCGTTCCACGACGGTGTGGTGATCGTCCAGGCCGACGAGATCGTCGACCGCGATGCGCTTCCCCGGGTGGATATCCCAGGAAGTTGGGTGGACTTCGTGGTGCAGGCCGACCGGCCGTTCTACCTGGAGCCGCTGTTCACCCGCGACCCCCGCCACATCGGGCCGGTGGAGATCCTCAAAGCGATGATCGCGATCCGAGGCGTCTACGAGCGGCACCAGGTGGTCTCGCTGAACCACGGCGTGGGATTCGACACCGCGGCGATCGAACTGTTGTTGCCGACCTATGGCCAACAGCTCGGGCTCAAGGGCCGCATCGCACGGCATTGGGTGCTCAACCCACACCCCACGTTGATACCTGCCATCGAATCGGGATGGGTGGCCTCGATCCACAGCTTCGGGGGCGAGTCCGGTATGAACCGCTATGCGGCGGCACGACCCGATGTCTTCTTCACCGGCGCCGACGGGTCGCTGCGCTCCAACCGTGTGCTCGCCCAGCTCGCCGGTCAATATGCGATCGACATGTTCATCGGGTCATCCCTGCAGATCGATCGGGATGCCAACTCGTCCACGGTGACCGACGGCCGGCTCTCCGGCTTCGGGGGCGCCCCGAACATGGGCCACGATCCGCACGGTCGCCGGCACTCCTCGGCGGCGTGGCTGGACCTCGCCCACGGCGAGGGCGCCGGCCGACGCGGCCGCAAACTCGTGGTGCAGATGGCCCAGACCTTCCGGGCCGGTGGTGTTCCGACGTTCGTCGAGAGCCTCGACGCGATCGATGTCGGGAAGCAGGCCGGAATGCCGCTGCCGCCGGTGATGATCTACGGGGACGACGTCACCCACGTGGTCACCGAGGAGGGCGTTGCCTACCTGTACAAGGCCGCCTCGCTGGAGGACCGCCGGGCGGCGCTGGCTGCGGTCGCCGGGGTCACGCCAGTGGGTCGCACCGTCGATGCCCGCCGCGTCGAGGACCTGCGCAGGGATGGCCTGGTGGCCTTACCCGAAGACCTCAAGGTCGAGACGCGCCTCGCCGACAGGTCGCTCCTGGCGGCCCGGAGCATCGAAGATCTGGTCGCCTGGTCCGGTGGGTTGTACGACCCGCCCGCACAGTTCCGGGATTGGTGACCGTCATGACCGTGGAAACAGCGAGCCGCACAACCCCTCTCACCGATGAAGCGATCGCCGATCTCGCGGTCGGCGCGATCAGTGCCGAGGCCGACCTGACCCCGAAGCCGGGACTGGTGGACCGGCGCGGACCCGGTGCGCACACGGACATGAACCTCGCGATGTTGCACGTCTCCGCCGAAGCGCTGCGCGCTGCGTTCACCGCGTGTACCCAGGCCGCACGGTCTGTCGCCATCGACGTCGACCTGCGCACCCGCATCGGGGCCATCGGGCGGGCCGGAGAGACCGCGATGCTCACCGCCACCGGAGGGGTGAACACCCACCGCGGTGCCCTGTGGGCGCTCGGCCTGCTGTGCGCGGGTGTCGCCGCGGACCGTCGCGACCCGGCTGCCGTGGCCGCGAAGTTGGCGGCACTGCCCGACCGGGATCTCATCGCCACACCCTCCCATGGTGCGGCAGCCGGCCGTCGTTATGGCGTCACCGGGGCGAAAGGCGAAGCGAAGAACGGGTTTCCGAACGTCGTTCGGTATGCGCTGCCGGCCCTGCTGGCCGCGCGGGCGGCAGGTGCCGACGAGCAGACCGCACGGTTGGAGGCCCTACTGGCATTGATGGCCGAACTGGATGACACCTGCATCCTGCACCGTGGCGGCGCCGGTGGCCTGTACGCCGTGCAGTCGAGTGCCCGCGCCGTGCTTGCGGCCGGCGGTATTCGTACCGCCGCGGGCCGCAGGCACTTCGTCGAACTGGATCGGATGTGCCGGGACCGCCGGCTGTCGCCCGGTGGTAGCGCGGATCTGCTGTCCGCCGCGCTGTTCCTCGATGGCATGCGGGAAAGGACCGAAACACCATGCAGAATGTGACCTACCGGTTCGGCACCACGCGCGTCCCTTCACACGATGTGCACGTCGGGGTGGTCGCGTCCGGTGATCTGGAGATCCTGCTGCAACCGCCGGCCGGCGACGACCCCGCCGATGTTGCGGTGGTGCGGGTTCGCACCAGCGTCAACGGTTTCGATGCAGTGTGGCATGACGTGCTGGAGCGGTTCTTCACCCGCGCACAGTTGGGCGGGCGTTGGGAACTCAACGACTTCGGTGCCACCCCGGGCGTGGTGAACCTGCGTCTGCGCCAGGCCGCCGAGGCGGCAGCCGCCGATGGTGCACCGTCGTGAACGGCACCTCCGTGCTGGTCGGGCAGACCTGGCAACAACTGCTGGCCCGGCGCAGCTTCATCGAACTCGATGCGCTGAACCGTGCTACCGAACTCCTCGACCCGGGAACAGCGCGCGTGCTGGCCGGCCCCTTCGATCGCCTCGAGTCGCCGTGGTTGGAACCCCAGGGGGTGACGCCCCAGTCCGATGACGGTGTGGTGATCGTCAAGGGCAGTGTCGACGGTCACCCAGCCGTGGTCGCCGCGATCGATCAACGCTTCCAGGGCGGAGGCATCGGCGAGGTGTCGGGGGCCAAGATCTCCCAAGCTCTGCTGCACGCTGCCGCCGACTCCCGCGCCGGCACGCCGACCGCTGCCGTCGTCCTGTTCGAGACCGGTGGGGTCCGGCTCCAGGAGGCCAACCTGGGACTCAACGCCGTGGCCGAGATCTGCTCGGCCGTACTCGATCTGCGGCCACTGGCCCCTGTCATCGGAGTCGTCGCCGGGACCGTCGGCTCGTTCGGCGGGATGAGCATCGCCGCGGGACTGTGCACCCGTCTCATCGTCACACCACAATCCCGGATCGGACTCAACGGTCCCGCCGTCATCGAAGAGGAAGGCGGTGTCGCCGAATTCGATTCCCGCGACCACGCCCTGATCTGGGCGGTCGACGGTGGTGAGCAACGCGTCGGCACGGGCCTGGCCGATACCCTGGTGCCCGACGATGTCGCCCTGATACGCCGCCAGGTGATCGAGGCGATCGCCGACGGTGTGGGAACACCCGGCAGCCACCGCAGCCAACGCCTCGACGTCCTGAGCTCACGGCTGGCCACCCTGGACCTTGCGCACCCACCGCAACCTGCTGCGCTGCGCGAACTCTGGGGCAGCGCATATGCGACCGTGCCAGGGCACACCCGCGCGCCGGGGCGGCGCACCGGCCCGGCTACTCGAGGCCGTACGTGGTTGGCCGCGCTCAGCGGCACTGTCGCACCGCACCAGGTCATCCCGTCGGTCCTGTCGGCGGCGACGCCGACCGCGTGCTATCTGGCGGTGGTCCCCGATCCGGGCAATCCCTACCACCGCGCTCGCGAGGGACAAGTGGGACTCACCGAATCGTTGGCGCTGGCACAGGCGGTGCGCGAAATCGTCGGACAAGACCGTGCGCACACCGCCAAACGCGCAATCGTGGCGGTGGTGGATCTGCCGAGCCAGGCTTACGGCCGTGTCGAAGAGATGGCAGGTCTGCACCAAGCCATGGCGGCGGCCGTCGACGCCTATCACAGCGCCCGCACCGCAGGACATCCCATCGTGGCGCTCGTGGTCGGAACCGCTCTGTCGGGCGGGTTTCTGACACACGGATTGCAGGCCGATCAGATCCTCGCGCTCGACGACCCGGGAGTCGAAATCCACGCGATGCACAAGGAGGCCGCGGCACGCATCACCATGCGGACGGTCGGCGAGCTCGATGAGCTCGCCACCACGATCGCGCCGCTGAGCTACCGCATCGCGGACTGGGCCACCCTGGGTTTCTGTGACGGTCTGCTGCCCGTAGGCGATGCCGACGATCCGACACCGAGCGATGTTGCGACAGTGGCGGCAGCCGTCTACGACGCTGTCGCACGCGCCCGAGCGGGCGGCCGCGACCTCGCCAACCGACTCGATTCGGTAACAGCGACGACCACACGCCGGGCATCGCGCGCCGTCCGCGCGGCACTGGACGCGCAGTGGAACAACTGACCTCGGCACTCCCCCACGATCTGCTCCGGCTGAGCCCCGGTGCGGCAGAGCTGTTGCCGGCCGAGGCACCGGCGTGGGCGGTGCGGGCCATAACCGGCGTGCCGTGGGTCGTGGTGCGCAGGGCCGAGGTGCCCGCGGCTCGCATCGCGGTGGGTATCCGCGGCACCGACCGGTCACAGCGTCACGCCTGGACCATTCCGTGGTGCATGGCATCCGAAACCGTGACGCCTCAGGCACTCTCGGCGGCGACACCGGTCCGCCAGGTGGCGGCTCTCCAGGCCGTGCCGGCTGTGCGATCGATCTTCGGGGACCTCGAGTGGGGCCCGACCGGCAGCGTGGGATTCGAGTTGGCTACCGGCAGTCCCGTCGTGACGTCCAGCAGCGACCTGGACGTGGTGGTACGCCCGGCAAGGGGCCAGGTGCTGCCACCGGGCCGGCTCCGGGAGGTGCATGAGCAGTTGAGCCGCCTGAACGTCAGGGTCGACTGCCAGGTCGAGACCCACTCGGGGGCCGTGGCGTTGGCAGAACTGGTCACCGGCGGCGACGATGTCTTGATCCGTACGGCCGGCGGACCGCGGTTGGTCCCGCGATCCACGGTGATGTGGTGAGTCTGTCATTCCTCTTCCCGGGACAGGGATCCCAGCGTTGCGGCATGCTCGGCGAACTCCCGGCATGCTCTTCGGCACAAGCCGTCCTCGACGAAGCACTGGCCTGGGTGGACGCCCATGGTCTGCCGGTGAACCTCGACGACGCAGCCGTTCTCCGGGACACGACAGCTACCCAGATCGCCCTGCTAATCACCGGCGTCGCCTGCGCGCGCGCCCTCGGCGACGACTACGAGCTCAGACCCCAGGTGGTGGCAGGGCATTCGGTCGGGGCGTTCGCCGCGGCGGTCTGCGCCGGGGTGTTGACGCTGCCGGAGGCCCTCGCGGCCGTGAGGTTGCGGGGCGACCTGATGAAAGTGGCTTGTGCGGAAGGCGATTGGGGTATGGCAGCCGTCATCGGTCTGCCCACCCGGGCGGTCCGTCAGCTGACGGAACGGCTGCACACCGAGGTGTGGGTGGCCAACGTCAACACCGCCACCCAGACGGTGCTGGCCGGTTCGCGCGCCGCGCTGGGCGACGCCGCTGCCGCCGCCGAAATCGCGGGAGCGGCCGATTTCGAGATGCTCGACGTGGCGGTCGCCTCCCACTGCCCGGTGCAGGCCGGCACGGCGCGCCGGATGGCGGACCATCTCTCGCAATTACCCCGGCGCGTTCCATCGGCCCGGTATCTGACCAATATCGGCGGCCGGTCCGTGCGTACCGCGGACGCCGTGCTGGACGACCTGGCGAAGTCCGTGGCACGGCCGGTGCAGTGGTACGACGCCACCCGGCTGGCCCCGGAACTCGGCGTGACAACGGCGATCGAACTCCTGCCGGGTCACGTTCTCACCCGCCTCAATGCCGCCAACGCGCCGGCAATGTTGTCGCTCTCGCTGTCGGACGACGGATTCGAGCGAACCTCAACCCTGGTGCGGCGCATGCCGGACTGATGGCAGCGCTGCCAGCCAGTCGACCGCCTCATCCACCGTGGCCACCGTGCGCACCCCTGCGGGTAACGGGGGGCGGTCCACCATGATGATCGGGACGTTCGCGGCCTCTGCGGCTCTGATCTTCGCCTCGGTCATCGCGCCGCCGCTGTTCTTGGTGACCAGCGCGTCGATCGCGTACTCGCGCAGCAGCGACAGCTCACCCTCGTAGTCATAGGGTCCGCGGGACAGCAGCAGTCGATGACGCGGAGGCAGCGTGTGCGGCTCCGGGGCGGTGACGGCACGGATCAGGAACCACGCGTCGACGGCCTGGAATGCCGCGGTGCCGGTGCGCCCGGTGGTCAGGAAGACCCGGGAGAAGTTCTGCTCGGCAACCGAGTTGGCGGCCCGGGTGTCGGATCCCACCACGATGGCGCGCCCGGTGGGCCAGGCGGGCCTGGCCAGCACCAGATACGGATGCCCGGTCTCGGCGCAGGCCCGCGCGGCATGTGCGGTGATGGTGGCGGCGAACGGGTGGGTGGCATCGACCACGGCATCGACGTGCGAGTCGCGCAGCCAGCGGGTCAGCCCGGCCACCCCGCCGAACCCGCCGATCCGCACCTCACCCACCGGCAAAGCCGGGTCGGGCACCCGGCCGGCCAGTGAACTGATGACATCTACGCCGGGGTGCAAGCGCGCCGCCAGCGTCCGGGCCTCCCCGGTGCCGCCCAACAGCAGTACGCGCACTAGTGCCTGCTCCCGCGCCGGCGCCCGGCGGAATACAGGTAACTGTCCGTGAAGCCCTCCGCGGCCAGCACATCACCGACGAAGATGACCGCCGTCTTGGTGATCCCGGCGTCCTTCATCTGACCGGCCACGTCACCGAGGGTGCCGCGCAGTACCTGCTGGGTCGGCCAGCTGGCGAACGCGACGACGGCACAGGGTGTTTCGGTGGTGAACCCGCCGGCGGTCAGATCCTCGACGATCGTGTCGATCTGCGCCGCGGCCAGGTGCAGCACCAGCGTGTTGCCGGGCATCGACAATGCCGTCAGCGTTTCCTTCTCGGGCATCGCCGTCGACAGCGTCGACACCCGCGTCAGCGTGACCGTCTGTGCGACCCCGGGCACGGTCAGTTCACGCCCCAGCGCCGCCGCGGCGGCGGCGAAAGCCGGTACCCCCGGCACGATCTCGTAACGCACGCCGTGTGCGTCCAGGTGTCGGGACTGCTCGGCCAGGGCACTGTAGATCGAGGGATCGCCGGAATGCAGCCGAGCCACGTCCAGGCCGGAGCGGTCGGCCGCGACCAGTTCGTCGATGATCTGGGCCAGGGTGAGTGGGCCGGTGTCGATGATCTTCGCGTCCGGCGGGCAGAGTGCGAGCAGATCCTGCGGCATGATCGAACCCGCATACAGGCAGACCGGGCAGCGCTGCAGCAGATTCTGGCCCCGCACGGTGATCAGGTCGGCGGCCCCTGGCCCGGCACCGATGAAATAGACCGTCACGGCTTGCTCACCGACCACTGCGTCACCGGGTAGGCCGGGCGGAACGCGGTGAACCCGCCCACTGCGCCGCCCTGGTAGTGCTGATAGCGCCGCAACTCGCCGCCTTTCTCCGAATACCACTGAGTCAAAAGAGCTTCCGATTCCACCGTGACGGCGTTGACGACCATCCGCCCGCCCGCGGGCAGCCGGTCGAAACAGGATTGCAACAGGCCGGGCTGGGTCACGCCGCCACCGACGAAGATCGCCGACGGCGGCGGTGTGAAGTCGAAGGACTCCGGGGCGTCGAACTGGACGTCCACCCGGACGCCGAACGCGCGCGCGTTGTCGGCGATCCGCAGCCGACGTTCCGCGTCACGCTCGAACGCGACCGCCCCGCAGCCCGGCGCACTGCGGCACCACTCGATCGCGACGCTGCCGGACCCCGAGCCCACATCCCACAGGAACTCCCCCGGCCGTGGCCCGAGTGCAGCCAGCGTGACGGCCCGAATGCCCTGCTTGGTGATCTGTCCGTCGTGGGCGAACTCGGCGTCGGGCAGCGCGTGCGAGCGTCGGTCGTCGGGGAGGTAGCGCACCGCGATGACGTTGAGATCGTCGACGGCCTCATCGAACTCATCGGCACGACCTCGTCGCACCCGTTCCCCCGGGCCGCCGAGGTGCTCGAGCACCGTGAATTCCGAGGAGCCGCGCCCGGTTTCGGCGAGCAGCCGGGCCAGCGTCGCCGGCGTGCCACCGTCGCGGGACAGCACCACTGCCTGCCCACCTCGGCGCACCGCGCTCACCGGGTCGGCGATCACCAGGCTGATCACCTCGGTGTCCTGCACCGACCAGCCCAGCCGGGCGCATGCCAGCGCGACCGACGACACGTGCGGGAGCACCCGGACCGCGTCGGTGCCGAAGACCCGGACCAGGGTGGCGCCGATGCCGTGCAGCATCGGGTCCCCGGAGGCCACCACGTGCACGGTGGGCAATTCGTCGAACAGCTTCGGCAGAGCCGCCAGCATGGGCGACGGCCACTCCCGGCGCTGCGCGGTCACGCTGTCGTCGAGCAACGCGAGCTGCCGCGGCGAACCGTAGATCACTGTGGCGCTGCGCAATTCGTCGGCCGAGCGCGGCGACAGGCCGGCCATGCCGTCGGCGCCGATGCCCACCACCACGATCCCGCCCGGTCCTCTGCTCATCGCGGCATCCTCCGCCAGATCGCCTGCGGCACAAACCTGGTCGCGAAGATCAACGGCCGGATCGGCCACGGCACCCACACTGCCGATCTACCGCGGGCCAGCGCCCGCGCCGCCGCTTCGGCCACCTGGTCGGGGGTGCTGGACAACGGTGCCGGATCCATGCCTTCGGTCATGTGGCCGATGACGAATCCCGGCCGGACGATCAGCAGCCGGACCCCGGTGCCGTGCAGCGCATCGGCCAGACCGCACGCGAACCCGTCCAGGCCCGCCTTGGCCGACCCGTACACATAATTGGCCCGACGTACCCGGGCGCCGGCGATCGAGGAGAACACCACCAGCCGCCCGCTGTCGCGGGTCCGCATGGACGCGGCGAGCACCGTGAGCAGACTGACCTGGGCGACGTAGTCGGTGTGCACCACGGCGACGGCGTGCGCCGGATCGGCTTCGGCACGCTCCTGGTCACCGAGGATGCCGAACGCCAGCACCGCCGTCCCGATGGGACCGGCCTGCGCCTCGATGGCGGCGATCAGCGCCGGGTGCGCGGCGGTGTCGTCGGCGTCGAACTCGCGGACCAACACGTCGGCCGCACCCGCGGCCCGCAGCGCCGCGACCTGCGCGCTCAGCCGGTCGGCCCGCCGGGCGGCCAGCACCACCGTGTTCCCGGGTGCCAGCCGTTCGGCCAAGGCCAGGCCGATCTCGCTGCGCCCACCGAAGATCACCACGGGGCCGGGTGTGCTCCCCCCGGTCGCTGCGCTCCGGCCCCCCGGTGTGTCCTTCATGGCAGCGATTATGTCCTGCGCTAGCGTGGACCCCGATGGCTACATCGGGTCGCAAGGCGACCACCCGGCTGACCAACGACGCAATGGCGTTCCTCACGGAACGGCATCTGGCCATGCTGACCACCCTGCGCGGCGACAATTCGCCGCACGTGGTGGCCGTCGGCTTCACCTTCGACCCCAAGACGCATATCGCGCGCGTCATCACCACCGGCGGTTCACAGAAGGCCGTGAACGCCGGCGAGCGGGGTGTCGCGGTGCTCAGCCAGGTCGACGGCGCGCGCTGGCTCTCGCTGGAAGGTGCGGCCACCGTCAGCGCCGACCCCGACGATGTGCGCGACGCCGAGCTGCGGTACGCCCAGCGCTACCGGACCCCGCGGGTGAATCCGCGCCGGGTGGTCATCGAGGTACGCGTGCAGCGGGTGCTCGGTTCCTCCGGGCTGTTGGACCGCGGCGAGACCGCCTAGACCTTCGGCCAGTATCGGCGGCCGGCTTCTCGACGGGCGTGTCGGGTCAGGCCGGCACCACCACGAGTCCATGCGGGCGGTTGTTGACCGACTCGGCCCCGTCCGCGGTGACGATCACGATGTCCTCGATGCGGGCGCCCCACTGGCCCGGGAAATAGATGCCCGGCTCCACCGAGAACGCCATCCCCGGCTCCAGGGTCAGGTCATTGCCCGCGACGATATAGGGCTCCTCGTGTACCGACAGGCCGATCCCGTGCCCTGTGCGGTGCACGAACACCTCGGCCAGACCCTGCGCGGCCAGCACGTCGCGGGCCACCGCGTCGACCGCCCCGGCGCTCATCCCGGGCCGGATCGCGGCCACCGCCTCGGCCTGCGCCCGCTCCAGCACCGCGTACCGCCGGGCGACCTCGGGATCCGGTTCCCCGATGCTGTAGGTGCGGGTGGAGTCCGAGTTGTAGCCCGGCTCGTACGGCCCGCCGATATCCACCACGACGATGTCCCCGGCCCGCAGTTCCCGGTCGGAGCATTCGTGGTGCGGGTCGGCGCCGTTGGGCCCGGAACCGACGATGATGAAGGCCACCTCCGAATGCCCTTCGGCGACAATGGCTTCTGCGATATCGGCGGCGACGTCGGCTTCGGTACGTCCGGGCACCAGGAACTCCGGCACCCGGGCGTGGACCCGGTCGATGGCCGCACCCGCTTTGCGCAGGGCGTCGATCTCGGCGGGGTCCTTGATCATCCGCAGCCTGCGCAGCACGTCGGTGGCCAGCACCGGCACCGCACCCAGGACGTCGGCCAGCGGAAGCAGGTGCAGGGCCGTCATCGAATCGGTGACGGCCACCGTCACCGGTGCCGTGCCCGATCCCCGCAGTGCCTGCGCGACCAGCTGGTACGGATTCTCACCGTCCACCCAATCCCGGACCGCCGCACCGATTTCGGTCACCGCGGATTCCTTCAGCGCGGCCAGCTCCAGGCGTGGCACCACCACCGTCGGCGCCGATCCGTCCGCGGGCACCACCAGGGCGGTGAGCCGTTCGAAGGTCTGCGCCCGTGACCCCACCAGGTAGCGCAGGTCGTACCCCGGCGTGATGACCAGACCGGCCAGCCCCGCCTCGGCGGCGCCGGTGGCGGCAGTCCGCAGGCGTCGCGCGTACACGTCGGTGCTGAATCGGCTGGTCTGCATGGGACCGAGATTAACCGTGCCCCCGGTAGGTGGCGACCTCGACCAGGTTGCCTTCGGGGTCCCGGCAATAGTGCGAAGTCATCGGGCCCAGCGCTCCGGTCTTGGTGACCGGTCCCTCGGTGACCTCGACCCCGCACGCCCGCAGATGCGCGCCGATCGCAGCCGCCTCGGCGTCGACGATGAAGCAAAGGTCCTGCGAGCCCGGCACATCGGCGGCCGCGGTCACCCAGTTCGGCGCCCCGGTGGGGCGCACATTGAGCTTCTGCCCGCCGAAGGTCAGCGCGGTCCGGCCGGCACCGAACTCCTCGCGGCGCATGCCCAGCACCCGCACGTACCAGTCGACGGTGGCTTCGGTGTCGCGGCAGTTCAACACGATGTGGTCGATGCGATCGACGGCGAAAGTCATACCTCACGCTACTGTCGGGCCATGCTGCGCGACGACGGTAACGGCCCGGTTCTGCTGCTCGACGGAGCCAGCATGTGGTTCCGGTCGTACTTCGGGGTGCCGTCCTCGATCACCGCTCCCGACGGCAGGCCGGTCAACGCCCTGCGCGGCTTTCTGGACAACATCGCCGCCCTGGTCACCGCCCACCGGCCGGGCCGACTGGTGGTGTGCCGCGACGACGACTGGCGACCGCAATGGCGGGTGGATCTCATCCCGTCCTACAAGGCGCACCGGGTGGCGGTCGAGGAGCCGGTGGGTGAGCCCGACATCGAGGAAGTCCCCGACGACCTCACCCCCCAGGTCGACATGATCATGGCGATGCTGGACGCGTTCGGCATCGCCACCGCCGGTGCGACCGGTTTCGAAGCCGATGACGTGCTGGGCACCCTGGCCACCCGGGAACGGCGCGACCCGGTGATCGTGGTCAGCGGCGACCGCGACCTTCTGCAACTCGTCGGTGACGACCCGGTGCCGGTGCGGGTGTTCTACATCGGCCGCGGTCTGGCGAAGGCGACCCTGTTCGGTCCGGCCGAGGTGGCCGACAGCTATGGAGTGCCGATCGATCGGGCCGGGCCTGCGTACGCCGAACTCGCCCTGCTGCGCGGTGACGCCTCCGACGGGCTGCCGGGGGTGGCGGGCATTGGCGAGAAGACCGCGGCCACACTGCTGGGCCAGTACGGCTCGCTGGCCGAGATCGTGGCCGCCGCGGCGGACCCGTCGTCGAAACTGCCGGGCGCCCAGCGCAAGAAACTGCTCGCGGCGGCGGACTACATCATCGCGGCGGAGCCGGTGGTGCGGGTGGCCACCGATGCGGACGTCAGGATGTCCACCCCGACCGACGCGTTGCCGCTGGCCGCGGCCGACCCCGCCCGGGTGGCCGAACTGGCCGGGGAGTTCGGGGTGACGTCGTCGATCGCCAGGCTGCAGAAGGCCCTGGACTTGCTCTAGGCGACCAGACGCGGACTGCCGCATACCCGGGGCGGGAATGCGGCAGTCTGCGTCTGCTGGCGGGGTACTCGCTACTTGGGTCGACCGACCTCGTAGGTGCCCTTGTCGTCCTGGAAGGTCACGGTGACCTGACGCTTGGTGCCGTCGATGCTGACGACACAGTTGAAGCTGTCGCCCTTCTTCACCGTCGGGCTGTTGCCGTCATTGCAGGTGACGTCCTTGACATTCTTGGCGCCGTAGCCGTTGGCCTCGTCGGTGAGGATCTGCTGGACACCGGTCTGCGCCGCGCTCACATCGAGCTTGGTGGTGACGAACCAGCCCGGCTTCCAGAAGCCCAGGACCAGGACCACGGCGACGATGATGGCAGCGAGCAAGCCGACGACGCCGCCGATGACGGCCAGCGATTTCTTCGAACCCGCCTCGGCCGGGACCGGCGCGCCGTACGGCGAGAACTGCTGATTGTTCGGGTCGTACTGTCCGGGATGCTGTCCGTACTGCTGCGGCTGCCCGTACTGCTGGGCCGACGGGTCGTACTGCTGCGGTTGCCCGTACTGCTGCGGG
The DNA here is from genome assembly GCF_054404835.1 of Mycobacterium sp. BMJ-28. Lineage (NCBI taxonomy): Bacteria > Bacillati > Actinomycetota > Actinomycetes > Mycobacteriales > Mycobacteriaceae > Mycobacterium > Mycobacterium sp. BMJ-28. The sequence continues at coordinate 3,437,986 of NZ_CM136783.1, forward strand.
TAGCCCTGCGGGGCGTACGCCGCGGGCTGACCGTACTGGTCGGGCTGGGGCGGGTACTGCTGCGGGTTGTACTGCGGTGGTACCGGCTGCTGATACTGCGGGTACTGCGGCGCCTGGTAGGCCGGCGGCTGCCAGGCCGGTGCCTCGGTGGTGGGTTGTTGCTCGGGCGTGGACGGCGGCTGCCAAGCATGCTGCTCGCTCGGCGGCTGCGCTCCGCCGGACTGCGGCGGCTGACCCGGCCACGCCTGCGTCGGGTCAGATCCCTGCGGTCCGCTCATTGTTCTCCTTGGTTGAGGTCCGTTGGCAACAGAGTACCGTTCCGGGTCGGTGAGCAGGCGGAACCGGCAGAGAGCGCGGCCGCCCGATCTGCCCTGACGTCACGCCGAATCCACCGCAACGACGCCGCGCCTGATATCACCGATGGCGCGTTTGGCGACGGTGCGCAGTGCCGCATCCGGCGCCGCGTTGCGCACCTGGTCCAGCAGGTCGAGCACCTGGCGGCACCACCGCACGAAATCGCCCGCCGACAATGGCGATCCGTTGCCGTTCACGTCGGAGGCCATCAGCGCGGCGGCCAGATCGCCGGTGGTGGCCCAGCGGTGGATCGCGGCGACGAATCCTTCGTCGGTTTCCCGGCTGGGCGCGATCCGGTGCCGGGTCTCGTCGGCGCGCAGGGTCGAGGAGATGCGACGGGTGGCGGTCAGGGCTCGGCGCAGCGCGGCCGTCGGCACGGCGAACCCTTGCGGTGTCGGGCCGTCACCCCTGGTCTCGAATTGCACCGCCGAGAGCACGCCGGCCAGTTCGGCGGCATCCAGCCCGGCCCACGTCCCGCTGCGCAGGCATTCGGCCACCAGCAGGTCGCTCTCGCTGTAGATCCGGGCCAGCAGCCGGCCGTCGTCGGTGACGGTGGTCTGCTCGTCGCGGCCTTTGATGAAACCGCGTTCGGTGAGCAGCACCAGGATCCGGTCGAAGGTGCGCGCCAGCGAGTTCGTCGCGGCAGAGACCTTCTGTTGCAGCTGCGCGTTCTCCCGTTCGATGCGCAGGTAGCGCTCGGCCACCCGGACCCGGTCCTCCCGATCGGAGGCCGAGTGCACGGGGTGGCGGCGCAGTTCGTCGCGCAACCCGGCCAATTCGGGATCGACATCGCGTTCCCCCGGCGGTGTCCGCCGGCCGGAGGGCACCCGCAGGTTCGCGGCGGCCGAACGCAGCGCCGACGCGAGATCCCGGCGCACCCGGGGCTGGCGGTGTTCGACGCGTTTGGGCAGGCTCATCGAGCCCAGCGGCTCGGAGGCACCCGAGTAGTCGGATGACGAAATGCGGCCGGCCCAGCGGTGTTCGGTGAGAATCAGCGGCCGCGGGTCATCGCTGTCCTGGGCCGGCTCCAGGACGACGGCCAGGCCGCCGCGCCGACCCTGGCTGATGGTGATGATGTCCCCGCGGCGCAGGTCGGCCAGCGCCTCGTCGGCGGCCCTGCGGCGCTGCAGCCGAGATGCTCGGGTCTGGGCGCGTTCCCTGGCCGAGATGTCCGCCCGCAACCGGGCATATTCCAGAATGGGCGCGTCCGGTCCACCGAGCTCCTTGGCGATCTCGCCGAGCATCTTCTCCCCGCGGCTGATCCCGCGCACCAGCCCGACCACCGAGCGGTCGGCCTGGAACTGCGCGAAGGACCGTTCTAGCAGCTTGCGGGCCTGGGCCGGGCCGAGCTGACCGACCAGGTTGATGGTCATGTTGTAGGACGGTGCGAACGAACTCTTGAGCGGGAAGGTGCGGGTGGAGGCCAGCCCGGCCACCTCGGCGGGTTCGGCCGAGCTGTCCCGGGGGTCCCACAACACCACCGCATGCCCCTCGACATCGATGCCGCGTCGCCCGGCCCGGCCGGTCAGTTGGGTGTACTCCCCCGGCGTCAGCGGCGCGTGCTGCTCGCCGTTGAACTTGACCAGTCGTTCCAGCACGACGGTGCGGGCCGGCATGTTGATGCCCAATGCCAGTGTCTCCGTGGCGAACACCGCCTTGACCAGGCCGGCGGTGAACAATTCCTCGACGGTGTGCCGGAACACCGGGAGCATGCCGGCATGATGGGCGGCCAGGCCGCGAAGCAGCCCCTCGCGCCACTCGTGGTAGCCGAGCACCACCAGATCGGCCTCGGCCAGATCAGCACACCGGCGGTCGATGACCTCGGCGATGCGGTCCCGCTGCTCGTCGTCGGTGAGCCGAAGCGATGAGCGCAGGCACTGCTTCACCGCGGCATCGCAACCTGCCCGGGAGAACACGAAAGTGATTGCCGGCAAAAGGCCTTCGGCGTCCAGCGTGCTGATCACCTCGGGACGGGTCGGCGGCCGGCTGAGACTGGACCGGCTCTGTGGCCGTCCTCTGCCGCCGCCCGACCGGTGCTCCCGCCCGCGGGGCTGCCAGTCGGTCAGCCGGTCCGCTTCGCGGCGGTGCGCGATATGCCGCAGCAGTTCCGGAGCCACGAGGGTGTGGTTGGTGCCCTCGAACAGATCGAACAGACGCTTGCCGACCATCATGTGCTGCGACAACGGGACCGGCCGGTGCTCGTCGACCACCACGGTGGTGTCGCCCCGCACCGTCTGGATCCAGCCGCCGAACTCCTCGGCATTGCTGACCGTCGCCGACAGGCTGACCAGCCGGACCTCCTCCGGCAGGTGCAGGATCACCTCCTCCCACACCGCGCCGCGCATCCGGTCGGCCAGGAAGTGCACCTCGTCCATCACCACGTGGGAAAGACCGTGCAGCGCCGAAGAATTCGCGTACAACATGTTGCGCAGCACCTCGGTGGTCATCACCACCACCGGCGCGTCGCCGTTGATCGACTGGTCCCCGGTGAGCAGTCCGATCTTCTCCGGCCCGTACCGGTGCACCAGGTCGGCGTGTTTCTGGTTGCTCAGCGCCTTGATCGGCGTCGTGTAGAAGCATTTGTGACCGGAGGCCAGCGCGAGATGCACGGCGAACTCACCGACCACCGTCTTGCCCGCGCCGGTCGGTGCGCACACCAGCACACCGTGCCCCGCCTCCAGGGCGGTGCAGGCCTTGATCTGAAAACCGTCGAGTGGGAACGGCAACTGTGCGGCGAACGCACTCAGCTCAGGTGGCGTCGTCATCGACCGGTGAGGGTGAGCGAAGCGACGGGGTATCTGAGGTTCCCGACGACACCGCGGCCGGCGGCTCGATCGGTTCGGTGGCACCGATGGGGGCCGCCTCGTCGTCGGGGACGTCCTCGAGGGCACTGCGCCGGGCTTTGCGGATGTCGTGCAGGCGCGATATCTGGATGGAGAACTCCAGCAGCAGCGTCAGCGCGCAGGACAGCGCCAGCATCGAGAACGGGTCCGACCCCGGCGTCGCGAACGCGGCGAAGACGAACAGGCCGAAGATCAGCCCGCGCCGCCACGCCTTGAGCCGTGCATACGTGAGCACCCCGATCAGGTTCAGCATGATGATCAGCAGCGGGAATTCGAAGCTGATGCCGAACACCAGCAGCAGGTTGATCAGGAAGCTGAAGTACTGGTCGCCCGACAGGGCGGTCACCTGGACGTCGCTGCCGACCGTGAGCAGGAAGCTCAGCGCCTTGGCCAGCACCACGTAGGCCAGCACCGCGCCGGTGATGAACAGGGTCGCGCCGAACCCCGCGAACAGCATCGCGAAGCGGCGTTCCTTCCGGTACAGGCCCGGGGTGATGAACGCCCACACCTGGTACAGCCACACCGGGCAGGCCAGCACGACACCGGCGGTCAGCGCGACCTTGAGCCGCAGCATGAACTGATCGAAGGGTGCCGTCGCCAGCAGCCGGCAGGCGCCGTCCGCGGAGATCGAGGCCCGCGCCGACGGTGGCAGCGCGCAGTACGGTCCGCGCAACCACTCGCCCAGGCTGTGAAAACCGAAGAAGCCGTTGGTGTACCAGAAGAAGCCCAGGGTGGTGGTGAGCACGACGGCGAGCATCGCGATCAGCAGCCGGTTGCGCAGTTCGGCCAGGTGGTCGACGAGCGACATGGTGCCGTCGGGATTGACTCGGGCGCGGCGTCGCCGCGGGTCGAGCTTCTTGAAGATTCCGGGCATGTGTCTGGACGCGCCCTAACGCCGCGGCATCACGCCGCGGCGAACGGGCTCGGTGATGTCAGGCCGGCCGTTTGTCGGAGGTCTGCTCGGGCGCGGGGGTGTCGACGCGCTCCGACGTGATCGGCTTGGCCGCTTCGGCGGAGTCGCCATGCGACTCGGCCTGCATTTCCTTGATCTCCGACTTGAAGATCCGCATCGACTTGCCCAGCGAACGCGCCGCGTCCGGCAGCTTCTTGGCGCCGAACAGCAGGACGAACACCGCGATGACGATCAACCAATGCCAGGGTTGAAGACCGCCCATTCAGTCACCTCCGAAAGATTGAGCCCGAGTCTACCCGTCTTCGTAGGCGCGCAGGGCGGCCGTCGCCGACTCGCGCACCCGCGCCGCCAGAGCCGCCGGTTCCAGCACCCGGACCGCCGCACCGAAGCCCAGCACGAACCGGGCCATCCAGGCCTCGGAGGCGTAGGTCATCGCGGCCTCGAACGCCCCGCCGGGCAGTTCGCGCAGCACCCGCAACGGGTAGTAGTCGAACATCCAGGACGCCGAGCGGTCGATCAGCAGCGTCGCCGCGGGCAGGGCCGGGTCGGCGTCGAACAGCGACGTGTCGGGTTCGGCCGCCACGGCGGGCTCGGGTGGGGTGGATGGTTCGTCGAGGACTTCGGCGCTGACGATCCGGTCGAACCGGAACAGCCGCACCCCTTCGGCGGCCCGGCACCAGGCCTCCAGATAGCTGTTGTCGCCGACCAGGACGACCCGGATGGGGTCGACGACGCGTACCGACACGGCGTCGTGCGACGCGGAGTGGTACTCCAGCGACAGGGCGCGCCCGTCGCGCGTCGCCGAGCGGACCGCCGCGGCCGTGGCGCTCTCGACCGGTGCGGGGTCCGCGTGCTCGTCCGGTCCCGCGAGTTGCGCCCCGGCGGCCGATTCGATCTTGGCGATCGCGCTGCGGGCCGCCTGCGGGTCGACCATGCCGGGCACGTCGAGCAGCGACCGCAGGGCGACCAGCACGCCGGTGGCTTCCGGGGAGGTCAACCGCAACGGTTGGTCGACCCCTGCCGAGAACGTCACCTCGACGGTGTCATCGGTGAAGTCGAAGTCGATGAGGTCACCCGGGCTGTAACCGGGCAGGCCGCACATCCACAGTTGCGCGATGTCGGCGTCGAGTTGTTTACGTGTCACACCGAGCGCGGCCGCGGCCTCCGAGCGGGTGACCTTCGGGTTGGCCTTGAAATACGGGACCATGTTGAGCAGCCGGACCAATCGGTCGGAAACCTGGGTCACGATGGCACCGCCTGCGCCCGCAGCCTGGCCACCACGTCCTCGCGCAGGGCGGCCGGTTCCAGTGCCACCGCGTCGGCGCCGTAGCCGGCGATCTCCCGGGCCAGCCGATCGGACATGCCGATGTCCACGGTGATCACCTCGCCCGCGCGGCCGTCCATCATCTGCGCCCGGGTGCCCGAGGCCTGGCGGCGCAGTGCGGTGGCCCGGCCGTCGGCGATCCAGATCCGGGCCTGCTCCCCCGTCGGAACCTCGGCGACCACTCGAGCCACCACCGCGCGAAGATTCACCCCACCGGGTTTGTGCACCGCACCGGCCGGGCCGACCAGCGCGGGTAAGCCACCGATCCGGGACAGTCGGAAGGTCCGGGTGTCGTCGCGGTCGCGGTCGTGCCCCACCAGATACCAGCGGCCCCGGTGTGTCACCACGCCCCAGGGCTCGACGGTGCGGATCCGGAACGGCTCGCTGCGCGCCGGCCGGTGCTCGAATTGGACCGCATGCCCGGAATCGATGGCGGACAACAGAACTCGCAGCACCTCCTCGGAACCGCGCAGCCCGGGCAGGCTGGCCGTCGAGGTGATCGCCACATCGGCATCGGCGTCGACGTCCACACCGGCGGCCCGCAGTTTGAGCAGGGCGCTCTGGGTGGCCGTGACCAACTCCGGGGACTGCCACAGCTGGGTGGCGACCGCCACGGCGGCGGCTTCGTCGGCGGTCAACTGAACCGGCGGCAACGCGTAGGCCTCCCGGTTGATGCGGTAGCCCTCGACGCCGTCGAGTGCGGACACCCGGCCGGTCTCCAACGGGATGCCCAGATCGCGCAGTTCGTTCTTGTCCCGCTCGAACATCCGGGAGAACGCTTCGTCACTGGGGCTGTCGGCGTAGCCGGCCACTGAGCTGCGGATCTTTTCCGCGGTGAGGTAATTGCGGGTGGCCAGCAGTGCGATGACGAGATTCATCAATCGCTCGACCTTGGACGTAGCCACCGACCGAGCTTAAGCGGTCACGCGGCTCGATCCCGTCACCGCCCGTCCGAGTCGCGGCGCGCGCGTTATTTCTTGCTGGGAATGACGATCACGACGATCAACGTCAGGAGGGAGAAGAACAACCCGAGTATGCCCCAGCCGATTGCGCTGCGCCCCTTGGTGCCTGCGATGACCGCGCAGATGATGGCCGCGATCACGCTGCCGATCAGGACGAAGATCCCCTTGATACCCCGCAGGATGAATCCCGCTGCCATCGGAACGTCAGCACTGGCCAGAATCACTGAGTGCAACATGGCGGGATCCTCTCGGTTGGATTGACCCAACCTATGTACCCGGCGTGGACCAGGCGCTAACACCAGCCGGCCGATTCACAGCGAACCGGCAGGGCTCACATACTCGCGATCAACCGCTTGACCCGCTCGTCGACGGACCGGAACGGGTCTTTGCACAGCACCGTGCGCTGCGCCTGGTCATTGAGCTTGAGGTGCACCCAGTCGACGGTGAAGTCGCGGCCGGCTTCCTGTGCGGCACTGATGAATTCGCCGCGCAGCTTGGCCCTGGTGGTCTGCGGCGGGGTGTTCACCGCGGCCTCGATCTCCTCGTCGGTGGTGATGCGGGTGGCCAGACCCTTGCGCTGGAGCAGGTCGAACACGCCGCGGCCACGCTTGATGTCGTGGTAGGCGAGGTCCAGCTGGGCGATCTTGGGGTCGGACAGCTCCATGTCGTAGCGATCCTGGTAGCGCTGGAACAGCTTGCGCTTGATCACCCAGTCGATCTCGGTGTCCACCTTCGCGAAATCCTGGCTCTCCACCGCGTCGAGTTGGCGGCCCCAGAGGTCGACGACCTGCTCGATCTGCGGGTTGGATTCGCGCGTCTGCAGGTATTCCACGGCTCGGCCGTAATACTCGCGCTGGATATCGAGCGCGCTGGCCTGACGACCGCCGGCCAGTCGCACCGCCCGGCGCCCGGTCAGGTCGTGGCTGACCTCGCGGATGGCCCGGATCGGGTTGTCCAGGGAGAAATCCCGGAAGGCCACACCCGCCTCGATCATCTCCAGCACCAGCGATGCGGTACCCACCTTGAGCATGGTGGTGGTCTCGCTCATGTTCGAGTCGCCGACGATGACGTGCAGGCGACGGTACTTCTCGGCGTCGGCGTGCGGCTCGTCGCGGGTGTTGATGATCGGGCGTGACCGGGTGGTCGCGCTGGAGACACCCTCCCAGATGTGCTCGGCGCGCTGACTGAGGCAGAACGTCGCCGCCTTGGGGGTCTGCAGCACCTTGCCCGCACCGCAGATGAGCTGGCGGGTGACCAGGAAGGGCAGCAGCACATCGGAGATCCGGGAGAACTCCCCCGCGCGCACGATCAGGTAGTTCTCATGGCAGCCGTAGGAGTTACCGGCGGAGTCGGTGTTGTTCTTGAACAGGTAGATGTCACCGCCGATGCCCTCGTCGGTCAGCCGCTGCTCGGCGTCGATCAGCAGATCTTCGAGCACCCGCTCGCCGGCGCGGTCGTGGGTGACCAACTGCGCGAGGTTGTCGCACTCGGCGGTGGCGTACTCGGGGTGTGACCCCACGTCCAGGTACAACCGGGCGCCGTTGCGGAGAAAGACGTTGGAACTGCGGCCCCACGACACCACCCGCCGGAACAGATAGCGGGCGACCTCGTCCGGGCTCAGTCGACGGTGACCATGGAAGGTGCAGGTCACGCCGAATTCGGTCTCGATACCCATGATTCGTCGCTGCACACAGTCGAGCTTACGGGTTGGGTATCGGTATCGGTGGGCAAGCCGGCGCAGATATCGACGTGTCCAGCGGTGTCAGCTCACCCGCAGGCCGTCCAGCACGAAGCCCAGGTGGCGTCGCCACACCGTGTCATCGCCCCCGGAGCCGGCGATGACAGGGCCATCGCCCCGACCAGGGTGGCCAGGTCGGCAGGGCCGAAATCGGCCCGCAGCACGGCGTCCAGCAGGGCCCCGCGGTTGGGAAACTGTTGTACAACGGGCCGATGCTGACGCCCGCCCGGCGGGCATCTCCTCCAGTGGGACGTCGACACCGCGTTCGGCGAACAACTCGGCGGCGGCACGGAGGCCGAGGCAGTGGTGAACGCGCTGAACGGCTAACCCCGCACGACGGTGATCGTCGTCCACGCGCCGATGTGGACGCGGTCACCGTCGGACAGCGGGGTCTCCTGGCCCTCGGGTAACCGGTCGTCGCTGCCGTTGAGGCTGGTGCCGTTGGTGGACCCGATATCGGTGATGGTCAGACCGGCGTTACGCAGGCGCAACACCGCGTGCTGGGTGGACACTCCGCGATCGCTGGGGTGTAGGGCGAGGTCGATCTGCGGATCCACCCCCTTGTCGGGGTTGCGCCGGCCGATCAGCGTGACCTCCTGATCGAGCGCGATGCGGCGTTCCGGGAAGTACTCCGGAAAGTCCACGGTGTCAGGACCTTCCCGGGCCAGCACCCGCTGATGGAACTCGCGATCCGCGGCGACCACGGCGGTCCAGGTCGCAGCCGGTGCGGGCACCTCCGCCGGTGGTGGCAGAGCCGAATCGTGCCCGCACGCTTCACAGAACCGGCCGCTGATGGGCGCCGCACACGCCGGGCACTGCTGCGCCGGGGCCGCAGGGGCAATCGGGTCACCGATGGGCGAGCCGCACACATCGCAGAAGTCGGCGGCCACGGAGGGATGCCCGTCCACGCAGATCGGCATCAGCTCTCCCCCGCATCTTTACGCACCCGGGCGGTCTTGGTGGACCGCGCATCGAGGGCCATCTCGTCCGCCGCGGCCACCTCGCGGCGCAGCGCCACGGTGCCGGTGCGCTGGTCCACCTCGACCACGCCCCGCAACAGTTTCGCCGTCCCGGTGTTACCCGACTCCACCGCGAGATCCATGGCGCGCTGCAACCGTGCGGTGGCCGTCAACAAGTCACCCTCCTTGCGGGCGGTCAACCCCTCTTGCACGGCCTGGGCCAGTTCGGCCTGGCCGGTGTAGTGCGCCACCCGCCGGCTGATCACCGCCGACAGCGCGGTGTCCGCCGTCCACACCGCCTTGACCAAGCCCTGCCCCAAAATATCTTCGCCGGCAACCACACTCACCCGCGCGGCGAGTTTCTCCCGGCCGGCGTCCGCGGGTTCGACCTCCACCTGGATGTGATAATCGCGCTCCTCGGCGCCCCATGATCCCAGTGGATACTCACCGATCTGCGGGCCGGCCGCGACCCTGCGCTCGGTGAGGTCCGCCACGGTGGGCGCCACCTGTTTGACGAAGACGACCCTGGCGCCGGCCGGTGTCCACAACCGCAGGGTCAGCCCGGGAATCGACTTGCTCATCGAGGAACGCATCATCGACGCGAAATCATCGGCCAGATCCCCCGGATCGGCCACGATGTCGACGCTGCCCAGTAATGCCGATGAGATCGCGCGCAGTTCCTCGACGTGCCAATCGGTGCCGACACCTCGGCAGTCACAGGTGAATTCGCCTTCGGCCAAGCCGATCTGCTCACCGAGCGCCTCCGGTGTCTCGTGCTCGTTCTTGCCGTCGGTGAGCAGGATCGCGTGGATGAGGGCGCCGGGATGCTGCACCACCACACCGCGCACGTGGGCCAGCCAGGTGCCCATTGCGGTGCCGCCCTTGGGTCGCAGCGCGTCGACCGCCCGTAGTGCCTCGGCCCTGGTCGCCGCCGACGCCGGGACCGGCCAGCCGTCCACCGGGTAGGCGTAGGTGGCCCGTTCGGTTCCGGCGATGATGGTGAAGTAGGTGCCGTCGACGAGTTCGCCGATGGCGGCCGCGGTGGCGCGCTTGGCCTCGTCGAACTTGCTCGCCGGGGACCGCATCGAGGTGGAGCAGTCGATGATGATGGCCTCGACCCGGTCGGTGGCACCGGTCACCGAGATGTTCTCGGGCACCGTCACGCTGACGATGGCGTCCACCAGTCCGGAACCCTCGGCGATGTAGTGGTTGTGGTCGACGTCCACGGTGATCTGTTGCTGCTCAGCCGAACTCATGGGGTACCTCCGATCGGGATCACCGCGACGGTGATGTTGTCCTGGCCGCCGGACCGCAATGCGTACTCGGTGAGCGCCCGTGCCGCTGACACCGCGTCGGTCCCGGTGCAGAATTCCCGGATGGCGCCGGCGTCGGGCAGGTAGTTCCACAGTCCGTCGCTGCACACCACCAGCGCTCCCGGTCCGGTCACCGTGAGGGTGCGCACACTGTTCTCGGCCCACGGCGTGGGCTCGGAGTCCGCGCCCAGCCAGCGGGTCAGCGTGTGGGCGCCACGCCGCACCGCCTCGGACTGCGGTGCTGCGCCGGCGCTGATCAGTTCCTGGGCCAGGGAGTCGTCGATGGTCAGCTGGTGTGCGACCGCGGGCGGGTCGGGCAGCCAGTAGGACCTGCTGTCCCCGACATTGCCGACGGTGACCTGGGCAGTGTCGACACCCGTCGGGATCACGATGAGCGCGGTGAGTGTGCAGGATCCCGCAATACCGGATCGCGGTTCGGGTTGCGCGGCCGCCCGGGTCGCTTCTGCCAGCCCGGTGTACATGGCGGCGGCGGGATCACGGGAAACCGACAGAGCACCCAGGATGGCGGCCACCCCCGCTTGCGCTGCGGCCGCGGACGCCACTTCGGGGTTGATCGATGACGACACGCCGTCGCACACCACAACGGCGATGGCGTGTGGCCGACCGTCCGCAGCGGCGAGAACGCCCGCAGCGGCGGCGTCTTCGTTGCCGGCGTGCTCGAGACCGCGATCGGTCACCACGGCGATCTCACCCAGCTGCGCCTCGTCGCGATCCGGTTCGGGCCGCAGGTGCCCGCACACCGAGCAATACCCGTCGGCGGCCACCGGGCCGCCGCAGTCGGCGCAGGGACCTCCGCCCCGGCCGGGACGCGGGATCGCGACGGTGGACATGCCGGCCAGCGCCGCACCGCAGCTCTCGCAGAACCGGTCGGCGGTCTGGACGGGTTGCGCGCAGCGCGGGCAGGTGGTCATACCCGCGTCCTGGGCCGGATCGTGTTCGCCTTCTCCACCAACTCTATTCGCTCCCACATATCGTGAGTGGCCTGCGCCAGGTCCCGGTAACAGCGCTCCATCCCGGTTCGTACCCCGGGCATGTCGAACGGATGCCCGAGCAGCTTGGGTGCGGCCGGTGAGTTCCCGGCCGCCAGCCAGTCCAGGGCATTGCCGAGCACCTGCAGGTCGATCAGCGCGCGCTTGGTCGACGACTCCACCGCACATGCCGACGCGCGGTCGCCCGCGTCGACCAGGGTCTGCTCGTCCAGCTTTTCGGCGGTCCGCCCGTCCAGCAGAATCTCGATGGCCGTCGCCCGGGCGGCGGTGAAATATGCCGAGGCCGAAGGGACTTCGTCGAGCGCGCGGATGGCCCCGGCCCGGTCCCCGGCGCGGGCCCGGCGGCGGGCCAGGCCGAAGGCGGCGCTCACGTAGCCGTGATCGGTGCGCCAGACCGTGTCGTAATACCGGGCCGCGGTGCCGTCGAGTGCGCCGCTCAGCTCGGCGACCGCGGCCAGCGCCAGCTTGGGTGCCAGCTCTCCGGGAAGCGTTGCCAGCACGGTGTCGAATTCGGCCACGGCATGGTCGAAGTTGCCCTCCAGCAAGGCGGCCTGGCCGCGGTACCACGACAGCCGCCAATCACCGGGGATGAGCGCTTCCAGCTTGGCCAGGCGCTTGCGTGCGGCCGCGGGCGCACGCATCTCCAGGTTCGCGCGGGCCAGCCGCAGCGGGATCTCGACCGAGGCTGCGCCGCCGCCGGCCAGCGCGAGCGCCTGCTCCAGCTGAGCGGGCGGGGTGCCGCTGGTGGTGGCCAGCACGGCGGCGCCGGGATCGGCCGGATCGACGATGGGTACCGGCAGCGCCGCGATCACCTCCGAGCGGTCGGTCAGGGCGTCCCGGCCGATCCCGAACGCGCCGCGTTGCTGGCTGAAGTTCAGCGACACCCTCGGCGCGGCGCCCTGTCCCTCGGCGGCGGCGATCTCATGCAGTACCCCGGTGAGCTGGTCGGCCAGCTCGGCCATCGACGAGAACCGGCGGTCCGGATCGGTGTCGGTGGCGCGCAGGATCGCCCGGTGCAGCGACTCGTGTTCGGCCAGCACCGGTACGGTGTCGGCGCCGGGCAGGTCGGCGACGAAATGCCCGTTCTGCTGCGGCACGTCCATCACCAGCACGGCCAGCGTGCGGCCCACGGTGTAGACGTCACTGGCCACGGTCGGTCCGGTGTGGGCGATCTCGGGCGCTTGGTAGCCGACGGTGCCGTAGATCGCGCTCTCCTGGTCATCCATGGCGATGACCGCGCCGAGGTCGATGAGCTTGAGCTGCTCATCGGTCTGCATCACGTTGTCGGGCTTGAAGTCGCAATAGGCCAGCCCCTGGCCGTGCAGGAAATCCAGTGCGGGCGCAATCTCGACGATGTAGGCCACCGCCTGGTCCGGTGGCAGCGGCCCGTTGCGGGCCTTGCGGATCTGTTTCAGTGAGGTGCCGCCGACGTATTCCATCACGATGAATCCGACGGGCACTCCGGACGGATCGGGATGCTGGACGAAGTTGTAGATACGCACGATGCTGGGGTGCTCGACCTCGGCCAGCGCCAGGACTTCGGCGGCCGCGGCGGCCATCGCGTCCTTGTCGCCGGAATTCAGCAGGCCCTTGAGCACGACCCAGCGGTTGTGCACATTGCGGTCGATCGCCAGGTAGATCCAGCCCAGCCCGCCGTGCGCCAGGCAGCCCTGCACCTCGTACTGCCCGGCCACCAGATCGCCGCGGGACAGCATCGGCACGAAGGAGTACCGCGCCCCGCAGCCGGTGCAGAAACCCTGCGGCCGGCCCGGAGCGCCGTCGCGCCCCCGCCCGACGGGCTTGTGGCAGTCGGGGTTTCCGCAGAATCGGCTGCCTTCGGGCACCTTCGGGTCGACCATGATGGCCGCCGCGGGATCACCCTTGGGGATCCGGGGCATGGCGACCACACCGGCACCCAACCGGCCACGCGCGCTCGCCGATCGCGATGACCCGGTGCGGGCCGTGCGTGCCGACCGGGTGGAGGTACTTCCCCGGGTCGCGGCGGCGGTGCCGCCCGGCGCTACCGCGGCGGTGCCGCCCGGCGCTACCGCGGCGGTGCCGCCCGGCGCTACCGCGGCGGTCGCCGCCGGTTCCCGAGCTGCCGGGGCGGGCTCGGGGGCGGTGCCGCACGTGTCGCAGTAACCGTCGACGACGGTGCCGGCGCAACCCGGTTCGGCGCAATTCATCTGGCCGCCTCCCGCTTCTGGACGAGCATCTGTTGGTAGTCGGAGATCGCCCGGGTCAGCCGGCGCAGGTCGCAGGGCCGCATGGACAGCAGATCCGCGGCGACCCGGCCGGACGCGAGCAGCTCGCGATCCTCCCCCAGACCCAGCCGGGCGGCCTTGCTCTGATACACCTCGAGCCGCCCGGCCAGTTCGGCGCGGCGGTCCAGCAGACCCTGGGCCATCCGCTCGTCGGAGTCGACGGTGCGCTGTGCCAAGGCGATCCGGTGCCGCAAGGACCGCAATGCACCGGCGTCGGCGGCGCTCAGCGCCGCCAACTCGGCCCGCAATCCCGGCTCGGCATCCGGGTGCACGGGCAGCGGAGCGGACAGCACGTGCCGCTGGGCGCGCTCACGCACCTGGCGCAGGCCGGTCGTCGCGTCGCGGAGCGCGTCCAGCATGGCGATCGTCTCCTGCACCGCCGCAGCCCAGTTCGCGCGCAGGTCGGCCAGATCGGCCCATTCGGTGGCGCAGGCCTCAACGGCGACGGTGATGGCGCGCACCCTGGCGTCGATGATGTCGGCGGTCAGCGACAGTGGATCGGTTGCGGCGATCGCCAGCAGCTCGGCGATACCGTCGGGCTCGGGCGCACCCACAGCCTGCACCCGGTCCCGGACCGGCGCAAGGCGTTCCACGACCAGGGTGTTGACCCGGTCCACCTCGTCGAGGAACTCGGCGACCGCCGGATAGGCCGCACGCATCCGCTCCGCCGTGTCGGCCAGACCGGCGTACTGCACCGACTCGCCCGCACCGGTGAGCGAGCGCTGCGCCAACGGGACGCGTTGGCGCGACACCTCCAGCGGCCGCTCCCGCAGCCAATGGGTGAGCTCCTCGCGATCGGCGTCCGACGGTTTGGACCGGCGGGCCCGGACCGCTCGCGCGGAGTCCAGGATCGAGGTCATCCGGCCCAGCTCCTCCCACAGCAGGGCGACCGAGTCCCGCACCGGCGTCCACCGGCGCGCGGTCGCCCCGGTCGGTGGATACAGCCGCACATGCGCCAACCCCGGATGACTGTCGAGCTCGACCATGGTCGCCGATATCGCGGCGATTTCGGTTGTGCGCATGGCAAGTTCGTTGTCGATCGCCTCGGTGGTCAGTGCGGCCATGTCAATCCTGATACCGCGCCGGGGGTGGTCCGGGTGAGGGCCCCAAGGGCTGCAGGCCGGCCTCGTACATGCGCTGCCAGGTTCCGTCGGCGCGAATCTGCTCGAGCACGGCGTTGACGAACCGGACCAGATCCTCGTTCTCCTTCTTGATCCCGACGCCATACGGTTCGACGCCGAGGCTGGCGCCGACGATCTCGACATTGGGATCCTGCTCGGCCAAGCCGGCCAGCACCACACCATCGGTGCCTATCGCATCGGTCTGACCCTGCTGCAGCATCACCAGACAGTCGGTCCAGGTGGGTGCCCCCAGCACGATCGGCCGGGGATCGAGGCCGTAGAGCTTGGCCAAGGACGTGGTACCCGACACCGCGCACGCCCGCTTACCGGCGAGCGCTGCAGCGGAATCGATTCCGGAACCCTTGCGCACCAGGATGCGTTGGTCGGCGTTGAAGTACACGGTGGAAAACGCGACGTTCTGTTTGCGCGCGCAGTTGATCGAGAACGTGCGCGCCACGACGTCCACCTCGCCGGACTGCAGCACCGATTCCCGTTGGCCGGCTTCCACGACACGGAATTCGACGCGGTTCGGGTCGCCGAAGATGGCGCGGGCGATCTCGCGGGCGATGTCGATGTCGAAGCCCTCGAGCCTGCCGGTGGCCGGGTCACGGAATCCGAACAGGAACTGGTTCTGGTCCACCCCGGCGATGAGTCGGCCGCGGGCCGCGATGGCGGCCATGGTCGAACCCGGGGGCATCGCGCCGGGCGCGGGCTCGCCTCGCGGGCGCAGGCTGGCTTCCTTGTCGCAGTCGTTGCTGCCGGCCGCCGGCGCGGCGTCGACCTGCGTGACACCGGCCGGGCGGGCATCGACCGGCGCGACGCCGACCGACACCGGCTCGCTGACCGTCCCGCACCCGACGGCCAGGCCGATTACCGTCAGCGCCAGCATCATTCGCGGATTCACAGGAACTCCTTGAGGCGCGGCCACAGACCGATGATCGCGGCGGTCGCCGCGACGATCAGCAGGACCAGTGTTCCGGTCGGGCTCCACGCCAGCCGTTGACCGGCACTGGTGACCTCGCCGCGCAGGGTGGCGCGGGTGTTCTCCAGTTCGGCACGCAGGCTGGTGTCCACGATGTCGAACTGCGCCGCCGAGGCCACCGAATCACCGCCGATGGCCTGGGCCACCGCTCCGGGATAGTCACCGGCGGCATAGCGGTCGGTGTGCTTGCGGTGGCTGGCAGTCCATTTCGTGACGCCGTCGACGGTTGCGGCCGGCCCGTCGTGGAGCAGATCCGTCAGCTCGGCGATGTTCTTGTCGAAGGCGGTGTTGCTTGCGTTGATATCGCCGCGCGCGACCAATTGCAGGGTTTCACCGGTCCTGGTCTGCAGGGCCAGGATCCGGGCCTTGGCCAGCGCGGCGAATCTCGCCGTGCCGGCCGATCGGCTCTGTCCGATGTCCACCGCGGCCAGTTGGGTGGCCACCACCAGCCAGCCGGCCGCCGCCAGCACCGCGACGGCCGCGACCACCAGTCCGATGTTGAACACCCGGTTCGTCCGGCGGTACAGGATCACCGACCCGGCCACGATGGCCAACAGTCCCAGCGCCATCAGCACCAGGCCGAGTACCGGCAGCGACCCGACGGCGCGTTGATCGTCGTCGACGGTCGCCGCATCGTTGCGGTAAATGCGCTCGGCGGCCGGCAGCAGGCCGGTCTGCATCAATGACGACGCCTCACGCAGATAACCGGAACCGACCGGGAACCCCTGCCGATCGTTGGCGCGTGCCGCCTCGACCAACCCGGTATAGGCCGACAACTGCGCGGAGATCTCGGCCATCGATTTCCTGGTGTCGGCGTCGGTGACTCCGGCGGTCGCGTCGGCCAGCGCCGACGAGGCGTCGGCCAGCGCCTGCTGGTAGCGCTTGCGCATCGGACCGGTGTCGATCTCGCTGGACAAAAAGGCCGACACCGCGGCCGCATCGGCCGCCGACAGCGCCGCGTAGAGGTTGTGCGCCGCGTAGGCCAGCGGCTCGGAGCGTTCCAGGATCGCGTTGCGCTCGGCGATCCGGCCGTCGAGCTGAGCCGCCGAGATCGCCGCGGCTACCAGTGCTCCGACGACCACCACGATCACGATGAGGCTGACGGCGCCGGGCGTGGTGCGGGCGAACCGCCGCACCCACGACGCCGATGCCTGCGTACGTGTGGTGCTCATCGGTGCGGGTCCCCTTTTCGAGGTCACTACGACCCTGCGGGGTCGAAAGTGATTATCACCGCGAAACCGGCCGCTCGCAGGCGATATGGCCGGTGTGGGTGACCCGCTATTCCGAAGTGCTTGCCGACGGAAGCAACGCCTCCAGCGCTGTGCCGGTGATCCGCCGGAACGCGCGGCGCGGACGTTTGGCGTCCAGCACTGCCACCTCCAGGGTCGACGGGTCGAGCACGCGTTGCTCGTCGCCGCCGGCGTGCAGTGCCTCGACGGCGATCGTCACGGCATCGGCCAAAGCGGCGTTCTCGGTGAAGGACTCGTTGAGCGCGGTCGAGATCGGCTCGGTGGTGCCACCCATCACCACGAAATGCGGCTCATCGGCGATGGACCCGTCGTAGGTGATCCGGTACAGCTCGGGGGCTTTGCGCTCGCCGAAGTGCTCGACCTCGGCCACACAGAGTTCCACCTCATACGGTTTGGCCTGCTCGGTGAAGATGGCGCCCAGCGTCTGGGCGTACACATTGGCCAGCTGCCGGCCCGTCACGTCGCGGCGGTCGTAGGCGTAACCGCGGGTGTCGGCGAACTGGATACCGCCCACCCGCAGCTTGTCGAATTCGTTGAACCGGCCCACCGCGGCGAACCCGACCCGGTCATAGAGCTCGCTGACCTTCTGCAACGAGCGCGAAGGATTCTCGGCGACGAACAGCACACCACCGTCATAGGTCAGCACCACCACGCTGCGGCCCCGCGAAATGCCTTTGCGCGCAAGCTCGGAGCGCTCGCGCATGGCCTGCTCGGGCGAGATGAAATACGGGAAGCTCATCAGCCCACACCACCTTCACGGGTCCGCGCGGCGATGACCTCGCGCGCCAGGCCGGCGATACGTTCCTCGCTGACTTCCTCGGCACCCTCGGCGCGCAGCACCACCGCGGTCGGGTAGATACCCCGGGCCAGATCGGGACCGCCGGTGGCCGAATCATCGTCGGCGGCGTCATAGAGCGCCTCGATGGCCACCTTGAGGGCCGAATCCGCATCCGTCACATGGGGATAGAGCTTCTTGACCGAAGACTTGGCAAACAGCGATCCGGAGCCCACCGACTGGTAGCCCTCCTGCTCGAGGTTCCAGCCGCCGGCCGCGTCGAAGGACACGATGCGGCCCGCGTTCACCGGATCGGGGTCGTCGACGTCGTAGCCGACGAGCAGCGGCAGCGCGACGAAACCCTGGAGTGCCGCACCGAGATTGCCGCGCACCATGGTGGCCAACCGGTTCACCTTGCCCCGGAAGGTCAGCGGCACGCCCTCGACCTTCTCGTAGTGCTCCAGCTCCACCGCGTAGAGCCTGGCGAACTCGACGGCGATGGCCGCCGTTCCGGCGATACCGGTGGCGGTGAACTCGTCGGCGATGTGCACCTTCTGCACGTCGCGGCTGGCGATCATGTTGCCCTGGGTGGCGCGCCGGTCGCCGGCGATCAAGACGCCGCCGGGGAATTTCAGCGCCACGATGGTGGTGCCGTGCGGCAGGTCCGCCCCGCCGTTGATCACGCGGTCACCGGCACCCGCCGTCGGCAGCAGGTGCGGAGCCTGGTGGCTCAGGAACTCGCTGAACGACGACAGGTTGAAATGAGGTGAAGTGAGATCCAGACGGTCGGTGAAGGATTTGTCGAACCGGGCCGTCACTGGCCGCCCTTTTGGACATACGCACGCACGAAGTCCTCAGCGTTCTCTTCCAGTACGTCATCGATCTCGTCGAGGAGGTCGTCGGTCTCCTCGGTCAGCTTCTCGCGACGCTCTTGGCCGGCGGCCGTCGTACCGGTGAGCTCTTCATCCTCACCGCCACCACCGCCACGCTTGGTCTGTTCCTGAGCCATCGCCGCCTCCTGATTGCACGATCGGTTCTTTCACACTACCGGTCAACACGCTTCCTGCCCGGTATAGCAAGGCCTTACGTGGTGAGCTGTTCCACCAATTCGGCGGCGCTGTCCACCGAATCCAGCAACGCGCCCACGTGCGCCTTGCTTCCCCGCAGCGGCTCCAGGGTGGGAATCCGGACGAGCGAATCCCCGCCCAGATCGAAGATCACCGAGTCCCAACTCGCCGCGGCGATATCGGCCCCGAAACGGCGCAGGCATTCACCGCGGAAGTAGGCCCGGGTATCGGTCGGTGGATTGTCCACCGCATCGAGCACCTGTTGCTCGCTGACCAGGCGTTTCATCGAGCCGCGGGCCACCAGCCGGTTGTACAGGCCCTTGTCCAGGCGCACGTCGGAGTACTGCAGGTCGACCAGATGCAGCCGTGGAGCCGACCAGGACAGGTTCTCCCGGTTCCGGAAACCCTCCAGCAGGCGCAGCTTGGCCGGCCAGTCCAGGATCTCCGCGCATTCCATCGGGTCGCGCTCCAGCAGGTCGAGCACCTCGGCCCAGGTCTGCACGACATGGTTCGCGCGCGGATCCGGATCGCGGTGCTCCAGCAGCTTGGCCACCCGCTCGAGGTAGATACGTTGCAGCGCAAGAGCGGTCAGTTCGCGACCGTCGGCCAGTGCGACGGTCGCGCGCAGCGACGGGTCGCGGCTGATGACGTGCACGGCGTGCACCGGCCGGGCCAGCGCCAGGTCGGACAGGTCGAGACCGTGGCGCGGGCCCTCTTCGATGAGGTCGAGCACCAGGGAGGCGGTGCCCACCTTGAGGTAGGTGGACGTCTCGGCGAGGTTGGCGTCCCCGATGATGACGTGCAGCCTGCGGTACTTGTCGGCGTCGGCGTGCGGCTCGTCCCGGGTGTTGATGATGCCGCGCTTGAGCGTGGTCTCCAGGCCGACCTCGACCTCGATGTAGTCGGCGCGCTGGGAGAGTTGGAAACCCGGTTCGTCCCCTGACGGGCCGATACCGACCCGGCCTGAGCCGGTGATCACCTGGCGGGACACGAAAAACGGTGTGAGTCCGGCGATCACCGAAGAGAACGGCGTGTGCCGACTCATCAGGTAGTTCTCGTGGGTGCCGTAGGAGGCCCCCTTACCGTCCACGTTGTTCTTGTAGAGCTGCAGCTTGACCGCTCCGGGCACGCTGGCCACATGCCGCGCGGCCGCCTCCATGACGCGCTCGCCGGCCTTGTCCCAGATGACGGCGTCCATCGGATCGGTCACCTCGGGTGACGAGTACTCCGGGTGGGCGTGGTCGACGTACAACCGGGCGCCGTTGGTCAGGATCATGTTGGCCGCGCCCACCTCGTCGGCGTCGACGATGGGCGGCGGTCCCGAGGACCGGGACAGGTCGAAGCCGCGGGCATCGCGCAAGGGGGACTCGACCTCGTAATCCCACCGGGTGCGCTTGGCACGCTGCAGGCCGGCCGCTGCGGCGTAGGCGAGCACCGCCTGGGTCGAGGTGAGGATCGGATTCGCGGTGGGGTCCGACGGCGACGAGATGCCGTATTCCACCTCGGTTCCGATAATCCGTTGCATAAGTTGCACCCTAGCGACGCCTGCCCGGCCGATGTCAGCGAGGGCCGCCGGGGCCACGACGAAGGAGACGAGACGGTGGACCTGGTCGAGGCGCACGCCTGGTTCCTGCGACGGGGGCTGCCCACCGTCTTGCGACCCGGGGTCCTGGCAAGCCACCTCTGGCAGCGCAGCGCTGCCGCGCTGTCGATGCTGGCGGTGTTCATGGCCAATTCGGTCGCCGTGGTCACGCTCACCCACCAGCACACCATCGATATCGACGGCACGCCGACCCGTGGCGAGTGGTTCATTCTGGGGCTGTTGGTCCTGGTGCTGCCGGTGGCGGCGGTGGTGGGCTGGCGGGTCAGCCGGATCGGCAGCTGGCGCGGACGCACCGGCGCCGCCGCGGTGTCGGTGCTGGTGTGCCTGGCCGGTGCCGTCTTCGGCGGTCCCAGCGCGTATGTCGTACCCAACCTGCTGCTGGTCGCCGCGCTGATCGTGGTGATCCTGGCGCTGACGGCGACCGGTATCGGCTCGATCCTGGGGCTGGCGCTCGGCGCGACGCTGCACAATCTGTCGCTGATCGGCGGGCTGCTGGCCCGGGCGCTGCCGGTGATCCTGCTGACGGTGCTGGTGTTCTTCAACACCTATGTGTGGCTGATGGCGGCCTACGTGCCGCGTCCCAGGCTCTGGTTGGCGTTGATTTTCCTGGGCGCCATCGCCGTCGCGTTCATCACGTCGGCCACCATCGAGCGGGTCCGTCCGATCCTGACCTCGTCGACGAGGCCGGAGAAGGTCGACGGCGCCCTGCTGGACACGCCGTTCCACGGACTGCCCGCCCCGGCGCAGCGGGTGCGGCTGTCCGGTCTGGAACGGGTAAACGTGGTGTTCGTCCTGGTGATGTCCCAGGTGCTGCAGGTGCTGGCGGTGTCCTTGGTCACCACCGTCATCTTCGGGGTACTGGGCTTGATCCTGCTGACGCCGAGGCTGCTGGCCGAGTGGACCCGCAACGGGGCCAGCGACGGGGTGATCCTCGGGATGACACTGCCCATCCCCCAGGCGCTGATCCAGACCAGCATGTTCCTCGGTGCGATGACGTTCATGTACATCAGCGCGCGCGCCGCCGGCGATACCGACTACCGCCGCCGGTTCCTGGACCCGTTGATCGACGACCTCACCCTCACCCTGGACGCCCGCGACCGCTATCGGCTGCGGACCCGCCCGGCGCCGGGGCAGGTAGACATGAAAGCGCCATGAGACTACTGATCGTCGAGGACGAAGCCAGGTTGCGATCCACCCTCTCCGTCGGGCTGCGTGCCGAAGGATTCACGGTGACCGAGGCGGCCGACGGGATCGAGGGGCTGCGGCAGGCGACCGAGCACCAGTTCGACGTCATCGTGCTGGACATCATGGTGCCCGGCCTCAGCGGCTACGAGGTGCTGCGCCGGATGCGCGGCCGCGAGGTATGGACGCCGGTGCTCATGCTGACTGCCAAGGACGGTGACTACGACCAGGCCGATGCGTTCGACCTGGGTGCCGACGACTACCTCACCAAACCGTTCTCGTTCATCGTGCTGGTCGCGCGGTTGCGTGCCCTGGTGCGCCGCAGCACCGCACAGCGGCCCGCGGTGATCACCGCGGGCACGTTGACACTGGACCCGGTGCACCGGGTGGTGTCCCGCGCGGACACGCCGATCGCACTGACCCCGCGCGAATACGGCGTGCTGGAGTACCTGATGCGCAACAAGGACGTCGCCGTCACCAAGTCCGAACTGCTGCACAACGTGTGGGACACCCACTACGACGGGCCGGACAACGTCGTGGAGGTCTATGTCGGTTATCTGCGCCGCAAGATCGATGTGCCGTTCGGCACCAACACCATCGAGACCGTCCGCGGGGTCGGCTACCGGCTGGCTGTCGGCAGCGCGACCAGCACCCGGGTGCCGCCACCCGGCCGTGCCTCCAGCCAGACCCGGCCGTGATGCGCCGCAACGATTTCGGCGACGATGGCCAGCCCGAGGCCGCTTCCGCCCGCGCTGCGTGAGCGGTCGCCGTCCAATCGCACGAAGCGGTCGAACACCCGCAGGCGATCCTGCTCCGGCACTCCCGGCCCGTCGTCGCCGACCGTGAGCACGGCGGTGCCGTCGGTGGATCGCACGGTGATCTCGATGACGGACGCGGCGTGCCGGGCGGCGTTGTCCGACAGGTTGCGCAGCACCCGGGCCAGGGCAGCGGCGTCCCCGGTGACCCGCGCCGGTTGCACCTCGCAGTCGACGGTGAAGTCGGTGCTGCGCCGCAACTCCCGGGCGGCGCCGGTGGCCAGGTCGTCGAGGTCGACATCGCCGAATTGCACGGTCAACCCGCGTTCGTCGGCGCGGGCCAGCAGCAGCAGATCGTCGATCAGCGCCGCCATCCGCTGCGCCTCGGGCATCAGGGTGTGCTGAGCCAGGTCGGCATCCAACAGGTCGGGGTGGGCCTGGGCCACCTCGAGCGCCGAGATGATGGTGGCCAGCGGGCTGCGCAGCTCATGTGACGCATCGCCGACGAAGCGCTGCTGGGCGGCATGCCCGGCCTCGACCCGGGCCAGCATCTCGTTCATCGTCACCGCCAGTGCGGCGATCTCGTCGCGGCTGTCGGGTACCGGCACCCGGCCGGTGAGATCGGAGGTGGTGATGGCGGCGACCCGGGATCGGATCTCGTCCACCGACCGCAGCGACCGGCGGACCAGCAGGTAGGTGACCGCCGCCGAGACGGCGATGACGACGGGCGCGGCGATGGCCAGCGCCACCACGACGGTGCCGACAGTGGCCGTCACCACCCTGCTGCCCTCACCGACGAGCACGGTGTAACCGAGGCCTTGCGGGTCGTCCACCGACTGGGCGCTGAACCGGATGTGCCCGTACTGCGAGGCGAGCTCGGGCATCCCGATCCGGGTGCCGGTGCCGAGCTCGCCGACCGGGATCAGCGGGGCGTCGGGTGCCGATGCCGACCGCAGCACCACCCGGCCCTGGGAGTCGATGACCTGGACCGCCACGATGCGCTCATCGGTGGCCAGTAACTCGTCGTCCAGGGCGGCCGGGCCGGCGCCGGCGATCCCCGCGGCCACCTCGGCCACCCGCGCGGCGGCGGCGTTGTCGACCCCGCTGAGCATGGACCGGTAGAGCACCGCGGACAGCACCAGCCCGGCGATACCGAGCGCGACGAAGACCACACTGGCCGCCACGAAGGCCGACCGGGCGGAGATCCCCCAGTTCGCCGGTCGCAGGAGTTCTCGTCGCATCTCCCCCAGATTGCACCAGATCGCCGACAATATGGCGGTGTCCTCCGCCGTGGTAGCCGACAAAGCACAGGTGCACGAGTGGTTCCTGCATCGCGGCCTGCCGCTGGTGCTGGCCCGGCGGGTTCGGTCCCGCGCGCTCGTCGAGCGCTCGGCACCGATGATCTCCGCCGTCGGCGCACTGACCGCGGTGATGATGCTGCTGGCAGACATCACCGACGAGAGTCCCGACTACGGGTACGCGGTGCGGCTCGGGGTGATCGCGGCGGTACTGCTGGCCGCGCCGTTCGCGCTGACGATGCTGCACCGGCTGGACAGCCGACTCGGTGACTCCGGCCGGCGGTCGGGCGCCTGGGTGGTGATGGCGCTCTTCGTGGTGGTCATGCCGGTCACGGTCAACGGCTGGTCCGGCGCGGCGGCCGCCGAGGCCCCGTTGTTCATCGTGATATCGCTGGTGGCGATCTGGCTGACCTATCTGGGTTTCGGGTCCATCGCGGCCTGGGCCTTCCGGTTCGCCTGGATCCAGCTCGGCGCACTGGGCACACTGATGAGTCGGGCGCTGCCGCTGTTGATGCTGACCGTGGTGGTCTATTTCACCGGCGAGCTGTGGCAGCTGGCTGCCCGGATGACGCGGCAGCGACTCTGGCAGACCATCGGCTTCCTGGCCTTGGTGGCCCTGGTCTTCGTCGTCACCACCATCCGCGACGAGGTGCAGGCACTGCGCGACGACCGGGCCGAGCAGACCGATCCGGCCCGGTTGCTGGCGGGCACCGTGCTGCAGCCGGCGCCCGGGCACCAGCCCGCCCGCACACCGTTGTCGACGGCCGAGAACATCAACGTGGTGGCGATCATGGTGGTATCACAGGCGATTCAGGTCGTGTTGTTCACCGCCGGGCTGTTCGCGTTCTTCCTGGCGCTGGGCATCATCGCGGTCCCCGACGAGGTGACGGTGTTGTGGTCGGCGGAGCAGACCTGCGCAGTCGGCGCACCGCCGTGCGCCGGGACGTGGTTCGGCGTGCACATCCCGATACCGCAGACCGTCGTGCACACCTCGCTGTTCGTCGCGGTGCTGTCCGGGCTGTACTTCACCGTCAGTACCAGTGTCGACCCGCTGTACCGGCAGCGGTTCTTCGATCCGCTGATCGCCGATGTCGCGGTCAGCCTCGCCGGCCGGGACGCCTACCTGGAGTTGGAAGCGGGTCAGAACAACACGGCCCCAACTGGTTCCGCCGAGCAGCAGGACCGCACCCAGCACACCGACGGCCGACAACCGGTCCCCGGCCAGCCCGATGCCGACGAGCACGGCCCACAGCGGCTCGGTGCCCAATAGCAGGCTGACCCGTGCCGGGCTGGTCCGCCGCAACGCCCACATCTGTACCCCGAACGCGAATACGGTGCACGCGACGGCCAGATACACCGTCAGGGCCCAATCGGTTGCGGACATGTGCGCCACCGACGCCCATTGACCGTCCGCGGCCGCAGGTATCGCCGACAGGGTGGCGACCGTTGCCAGCTGCACCAGAGTCGTGGCGGCAGAGCCGCTCCGGCGGCGGGCGGTGCTGCGGTCGATGACGGTGACATGCACCGCCCGCAGCACGGCCGCGGTGGCCACCAGGGCGTCGCCGGCGCCGGGCGGGGACAGTCCACCGGACTGGGTGAGCAGCGCACATCCCAGCACGGCGGCGCCGGCGGCCGGGTAGAAGATCGGTGGTACGGCGGCACGCTGCAGCATCGGGGTGATGACGACGGTCAGGGCGATGATCAATCCGGCGTTGGACGCCGATGTCATGGTGACGCCGTAGGTTTCGCACATCAGGACGGCGGTCAGCACCGTGCCGAACAGTACGCCGGAGCGCAACTCGGGCCGGCCGATCCGGCGCACTCGACCACCCAGCAGCACCGCCAGCACCAGCACCGCGAGACCGAAACGCAGCGCCAGGAAAGCGAACACCGAATCCGCGGTGACTGTCTCCTTTGCTGCCAGATAGCTGGAACCCCACACCGCGGCCACCGCAAGCAGGGCGAGATCGACCGAACGCATGCGCTCAGCCTGGATGCCGCCCAGTCTTCAGTCAATCTAATGATTCTTACTCATCCATGTAGCATCGCTACATGGATGTTCACCGGCTGCGCATGCTCCGCGAGCTCGCCGACCATGGCACCGTGGCCGCCGTCGCCGACGTACTGTCGATGACCCCGTCCGCGGTCTCCCAACAGCTCAAGGTCCTCGCGCGGGAAGCGGGCATGCCGCTCATCGAACCGGCCGGGCGGCGGGTGCGGCTCACCGACGCCGGGCGGGTGCTGGTCGGCCACGCCGACGCGGTGTTGGCCGCGCTGGACCGCGCAGTGGCCGAGATGGACGCCTACCGGACCACTGCGCGCGGCGAGGTCAGCGTCTCGTTCTTCCCGTCCGGGGCGGCGATGCTGTTGGCGCCGTTGATCATCCGCGCCGGCCGTCGCGGCGTCGATGTCGTCGGCCGCGATATCGACGTCCCCGCCGCGCGGGCTCCCACCCAACTGACCGACTTCGATGTCGTGGTGGTGCACCGCGATGACCGCGATGCGGCGCCATGGGGTGCGCGGTACAGCGCAATCCCGCTGATGCGCGAACCGTTGGATGTGCTGCTGCCGCCGGGCCATCCGCTGGCCGCCCAGGAGCGGGTGCAGCTGTCCGATCTTGCCTCGGCCGATTGGATCGGTGTGCAAGGCGGGCTGATGGTCGACGACGTGTTCAATTCGATTGCCACGCTGACCGGGGTGCCGGTGCGGATCACCCAGCGGGTCAACGACTTCCGGGTGGTAGAGGAACTGGTCTCGGCGGGGGTGGGCATCGCGCTGATGCCCCGTCATGTCACCCTGGCGCGCGACCTGGTGCGCCGGCCGATCGGTGACATCCGGTTGGCCCGGCGAATCGAAGCGGTGACCCGCGCCGGTGCGGATGCCCGGCCGGCGATCGCGCTGGTGCTCGAGGAGCTACGCGCGATCGCCGCCGGGGTGGCCGACCGTTAGAGGTACTGCCCGAGGTTGGACTCGGTGTCGATCGCCCGGCTCGCACTGGACGATTTGCCGGTGACCAGCGTGCGGATGTAGACGATCCGCTCGCCCTTCTTGCCCGAGATCCTGGCCCAGTCATCGGGATTCGTGGTGTTGGGCAGGTCCTCGTTCTCGGCGAACTCATCGACGATCGAGTCCAGTAGATGCTGGATCCGGAGGCCACGCTGGCCGGTCTCCAGCACCGACTTGATCGCGTACTTCTTGGCCCGGTCCACCACGTTCTGGATCATGGCGCCCGAGTTGAAGTCCTTGAAGTACATGACCTCTTTGTCACCGTTGGCGTAGGTGACTTCCAGGAACCGGTTGTCGTCGATCTCGGCGTACATCCGCTCGACGACCTTCTCGATCATCGTCTTGATGGTCAGCTGACGGTCACCGCCGAACTCCGCCAGATCCTCCTCGTGCACCGGCAGGTTCTCGGTGAGGTACTTGCTGAAGATGTCCTGTGCCGCTTCGGCGTCCGGGCGTTCGATCTTGATCTTGGCGTCCAGGCGGCCGGGCCGCAGGATGGCCGGGTCGATCATGTCTTCCCGGTTCGAGGCGCCGATGACGATGACGTTCTCCAGGCCTTCGACACCGTCGATCTCCGAAAGCAGCTGCGGGACAACAGTGGTCTCCACGTCGGAGCTGACGCCTGTGCCGCGGGTGCGGAAGATCGAGTCCATCTCGTCGAAGAAGACGATGACCGGGGTGCCCTCGGACGCCTTCTCCCGGGCGCGCTGGAAGATCAGCCGGATGTGCCGCTCGGTCTCACCGACGAACTTGTTCAGCAGCTCGGGACCCTTGATGTTCAGGAAGTAGCTCTTGGCTTCCCGGGACTCCTCGCCGCGTAGTTCGGCCATCTTCTTGGCCAGCGAGTTGGCCACGGCCTTGGCGATCAGCGTCTTGCCGCACCCGGGCGGACCGTAGAGCAGCACACCCTTGGGCGGCCGCAGTGCGTACTCCTTGTAGAGATCCTTGTGCAGGAACGGCAGTTCCACGGCGTCCCGGATCTGCTCGATCTGGCGGGTCAGGCCGCCGATGTCGCCGTAGCTGACGTCGGGCACCTCCTCCAGCACCAGATCCTCGACCTCGGCCTTGGGGATTCGCTCGAAGGCGTACCCGGCCTTGGTGTCGACCAGCAGCGAGTCGCCGGGCCGCAACTTACGGGGCTTGTCGTCCTCGTCGAGCTGGACCTCGACACCCTCGGGCAGGAACTCCGCCGACACTAACGGCTCGGCGAGCCAGACGATGCGTTCCTCGTCGGCATGACCGACGACGAGGGCGCGATGCCCGTCGGACAGGATCTCGCGCAGCGTGCTGATCTCACCGACGGCCTCGAAGGCGCCGGCCTCGACCACCGTCAGGGCCTCGTTGAGGCGCACGGTCTGCCCTTGCTTCATGCTGCTGGTCTCGATGTTGGGCGAGCATGTGAGCCGCATCTTGCGCCCGGAGGTGAACACGTCGACGGTGTCGTCCTCGTGGGTGGCCAGCAGGACGCCGTAACCACTGGGCGGTTGCCCCAGCCGGTCGACCTCTTCGCGAAGGGCCAGCAGCTGCTGCCGGGCCTCCTTGAGGGTGTCCATCAGCTTGGCGTTGCGGGTCGCCAGGGAGTCGATACGGGCCTCGAGCTGGTGTACATCGCGAGCGGTCCGCAATCCGCTCGACGCTCCGACGGCATCTTCGAGCTGCTCCCGCAGCGCGGCCGCTTCGCGGCGCAGCTGCTCCAATTCGGCAGCCTCGTCACTGGAGATGGACGTTCCGATTTCGTCAGGACGCTCTGACTCGCTCATGTTGCGCTCCCTCCCGCACCGAATGTTGGCGCAGTAACAACTTCAAAGCTACCGGCGATTCAGCCTTTGTGTGCGGTCTAGGAATTCGACACACCAGCAACGCTTGTTAACCTTTGATGAGCTGGCCCCATGGAAAGGACCACCGTGATCCTGAAATCCCTCGTTACCGGTATGGCCGCGGCCGCAGTCGTGGCCGCCGCCGCGGCAGGGACTCTGACTTCCGTTGCCCCCGCCGTCACTCCGGCCGGGTGGCAGACGCCGATGCCGCAGGCCCCGGCACCGCAGCTGGAGTCACCGCTGGCACAGACTCTCAACGCCCTGGCGGGCCCCGGATCGTTCTCCGGCAAAGCTGCCTACATCCAAGGCGGATTGGGCCGTTTCGAGACCATCGCCGCAGATCGCGCCTACCGGAACGCCGCGGCCAAGGGCCAGTTCCCGCTGACCTTCGCCCTCGACGGGATCGACGAGGGCGAAGGCTTCGCGACGGCCAACGTCACCGCCACCGCGGCCACCGGCGCCTCGGCCTCCCAGGCAGTGACCTTCGTCGCAGGTCCCAGCCCGACCGGCTGGCAGGTCTCCAAGGACTCGGCGCTGGCACTGCTGTCGGCGGTCTGACCACAAGCCGAGCAATTGCGCCGCTACCCGGTAGCAGTTCTGAGCGCCGCCATCTCGATGGCGGCGCTCGGGCTGTCGGGGTGCGGTGCCGACACCGTCCCGCCGGCGCCCACCGCCACCGTCAGCTCTATTGCGCCGCCGCCGGGCCAGGCGGCCCTGCCCGCCCCCGAGGCACTCACCGACGTGCTCGTCCGACTCGCCGACCCTTCGGTTCCCGGTGCGCAGAAGGTCCCGCTCGTGCAGTATGCGACGCCCGATGATGCCGCCTCGCTGGACAGTTTCGGCCGGGCGCTGGCCGACAACGGCCTCGCCCCGCTGACCTTCCTGGCCGCCGACCTCGCCTGGGCGCAGGGCCAGCCCGGCGACGTGGTGGCCACCATCACGGTCACCTCGGCCGGCCCGCAGGCGGCGCCCTTCGTGTACCCGATGCAGTTCACCCGCGCCGGCAGCGGCTGGCAGCTCACCCGCAGCACGGCCGATCAGCTGCTGGAGATGAGCCGGCAGACACCGTTGCCCGGCCCCGCCGACCCGCCGCGCTGATGTGGATCGGCTGGCTGGAGTGTGACCATCCCGAGTTCCAGCTGCACTCGGTGCGGCGCGGATTCCGCCGCAGCACCGACGAGTAGCCGGCTCAAACCTGGCGTTTGCGGCGCAGCGGCGTCGGGGTCACCGTGCCCGGCGCCAGCTTGCGGGCGCTGATCAGGAATGCGGTGTGGCCACGCATGTTGTGTTGCGGGCGGACGGCCAGGCCGACCACGTCCCAGCCGCGCTGCAGCGTCTCCCAGGACCGCGGCTCGGTCCAGCACTGCTGTTCGCGCAACGCCTCCACCGTCTTCGACAACTGCGTCACGGTGGCCACGTAGATGATCAGCACACCACCGGCCACCAGGGCGCCGGCCACCGTGCCGAGCACGTCCCAGGGCGCGAGCATGTCCAGCACGATGCGATCCATCTCGCCGTCACCGCTGTGGCTGTTCAAGTCGGCTATCCGCAGATCCCAGTTGGCCGGCCGCTCGCCGAAGAACGTCTCGACATTGCGGATCGCGTGCACCGCGTGGTCGTCGCGGACCTCGTACGAGACCACCTGACCCGTCGGTCCGACCGCCCGCAGCAGCGAGCAGGTCAGGGCGCCGGACCCGGCGCCGGCCTCGAGTACCCGCGCACCGGGGAAGATGTCGCCCTCGTGCACGATCTGGGCGGCATCCTTGGGGTAGATGACCTGGGCACCGCGCGGCATGGACAGCACATAGTCGATGAGCAGCGGGCGCAACACCAGGAACGGGTCGCCGTTGGCGGACTTCACCACGCTGCCCTCGGGCTGCCCGATCACGTCGTCATGGGCAAGGGCTCCGCGGTGGGTGTGGAACTCCGCACCGGGGGCCAGCACCATCGTGTAATGCCGCCCCTTGGCGTCGGTGAGCTGAACACGATCGCCGACGACGAAAGGACCGGTAATGGACACGGAGTGTCAGCCTGCCAGAAACGCCGCCGCACCTGCTAACCGTTGTCGGTGGGTGAACCTAGGCTGAGGGTCATGAGCGAGCCCCTGACGTTGCGCCGGCCGGCGCTGTCGCCGTCGCGCGCCGCAGATTTCAAGCAGTGCCCACTGCTCTACCGGTTCCGGGCGATCGACCGCCTGCCCGAGCCGGCGTCGACGGCACAGGTCCGCGGATCGGTGGTGCACGCGGTGCTGGAGCAGCTCTACACGCTGCCCACCGCCGAACGGGTCCAGGATGCCGCGCTGGCACTGGTGGGCCCCGCGTGGGATCGGGTGCTGGCCGAGTCGCCCGAGCTGTCCGAGTTGGAGCCCGCGCAGCGGGACGCCTTGCTGGCTGACGCCCGCAAGCTGCTGTCGGGTTACTACCGGTTGGAGGATCCGACCCGGTTCGACCCGCAGAGTTGCGAGCAACGGGTCGAGGTGGAACTGGCCGACGGCACGCTGTTGCGCGGTTTCGTCGATCGGATCGACGTTGCGCCCACCGGCGAGCTGCGGGTCGTCGACTACAAGACCGGCCGCGTTCCCTTCGCGGAGGCGAAGGCACTGTTTCAGATGAAGTTCTATGCGGTGGCGCTGCTGCGGTCGCGCGGCGTGCTGGCCGCGCGACTGCGGCTGGTGTACCTCGCCGACGGACAGATCCTGGACTACACCCCCGAGCTGGCGGAATTGGAGCGTTTCGAGCGCACCCTGACGGCGATCTGGCGGGCCATCCAATCCGCGGGCGCGACAGGCGATTTCCGCGCGCAGCCGTCCCGGCTGTGTGACTGGTGCAGCCATCAGAAGCTTTGTCCGGCCTTCGGCGGCACTCCCCCGGTGTATCCCGGCTGGCCGGGCGCGGGCGAGCCGGCCGCATGATCGACTGCCATTACCGCCGGGCCGGTTCGGACGGCGACCTCGAGGTGTTCGAGTCCACCCTCGGTACGGCGAGCAATTGGGATTGCGCGATCCAGCACGGCTCACCGCCGCTGGCGCTGATGACCAAGGCCATCGAGCAGCTGTGTGCCGACCGTCCCGAGCTGCGCGTCGGGCGGCTGCTGCTGGACATCCTGGGCGCCATTCCGGTGGCGCCGGTGAAAGTGCGCGCCCGGGTGGTGCGCCCGGGCGCGCGGATCGCCAAGGTCGACGCCGAGATGCTGGCCACCCGGCCGGACGGGACGGACCGTGCGGTGGCCACCGTCAGCGCCTGGTTGCTCGCCACCAGCGACACCCGGGACGCCGTCACCGACCGCTATCCACCGCTGGTGGAAGGCGAGGCGAGGGACAACCCGCACGGCTGGGCGGGTGCCCCCGGCTATCTGGAGACGGTGAGCTGGCGTGCCCAACACACCGGGCCCGGTGAGGCGGCGGTGACGTGGATGAGCCCCCTGGTCCCCCTCGTCGACGACGAACCGCTCACCGATCTGCAGCGGATGGCCATGGTGGTCGACTCCGCCAACGGTGTGGGCGCGGCGCTGGACCCTGACGAATTCGTGTTCATGAACACCGACACCGCCGTGCATCTGCACCGCGCCCCGGTGGGTGGTGACTTCGCGTTGCGCTCGCGCGGTTCGATCGGCCCGGACGGCATCGGTGTGACGAACGCCGAGATCTTCGACCGCCACGGATTCATCGGGACGTCCGCGCAGACGCTACTGGTGCAGCGGAGATAGCCGGTGGCCGAACGTCGCATCGACGGCCCGGACGGCGCCACCTGGACCGTCCGGCGGCGCGTGCTGCCGTGGCGACGTCCCATCTCGTTGCGGGAGATGCTGCACAGTCCATCCGACGCCGCGGCCACCGACGCAGCTGACGCTGCACCGGCGCAGGAGACGAAAGAGCCGGGGATCGTGCTGCAGGTACTGCAGCTGACGGTCGGTGTCGTGCTCTGGCTGGCGATCGGCGCGGGCAAGCTGGTCTTCTACTCACTCGCGGTGGTGTTGGTCCTGGTCATCTGGCTGGTCGATGCTGCGTTGCAGCTGCTGGTGTTGCCGCTGATGCTGGTCGCCCGGGCGTGCGGCCTGGCGCGCTGGCCGGTCCAGGTCGAACGCGAGTACAAGCATGTCCGCACCGAATACGCCAACGGTTTTGCCGCCGCCGAGACCCTGCGCGACGAACTGTCGGCGCAGGTTGCGGCCGGTGCCATCGCGGTTCCGGCCGCGCAAGACTAGAATATTCTCTTGCGTCTATATAGACGCAATGTAATATATGGGCACATGGATGTGTTCGAGGCCGTCGCCGAACCCAGCAGGCGCACCCTGCTCGACGCGCTGCGCACCGGTGAGCGCACCGCCGGTGAACTCGTCGCGACGCTGCCGAGCCTGACCCAGCCGACGGTGTCGCGTCACCTGAAGGTGTTGCGCGAGGTCGGCCTCGTCGAGGTGCGCGCCGACGCCCAGCGCCGGGTCTACGCGCTGCGCGCCGACGGGCTGGCCGAGATGGATCAATGGATCGACGGCTACCGCCACTTCTGGTCCGATCACCTCGATGCCCTGCAACGACACCTCGATACCGTGCACGGAGAACCGAAATGACCGACATCCCAGGCGAACTCGTCATCGACGGGGATCGCGCCACCTTGCGTTTCGAACGATGGCTACCGCATCCGGTCGAAGCGGTCTGGGCGGCGATCACCGAACCGGCCGAACGTGCCCAGTGGATGGGCCACACCGTCATCGACCCTCGCGAGGGCGGTCGGATCGACATGGTCCCCGCCGACCCACCCGCACCCACCGAGGCCAAGCGGATGACCGGGCGCATCACCGTCTGGGACCCGCCGCGGGTCTTCGAACACGAATGGAATCAGCGCATCGTCGAACCCGGATTCGTGCGCTACGAACTGCATCCCGAGAATGACGGCACCCGGCTCCGGTTGATCCACCGAGGGCTCGGCGTGCGCAATGCCGGCGGCTTCCGGCCCGGCACCCACGCCTTCCTGGACCGGCTGGCCGCCCATCTGCAGGGCACACCCCTGCCCGCCTGGTCGCAGCGTTATCAGCAACTCGCCCAATCGATCTACGCCATCAAAGGAGACGACCACCATGGCTGACATCCCACCCACCGTCGCGGTGGCCTACCACTCCGGCTTCGGGCACACCACCACCCTGGCCCGGGCGGTCGGCGAAGGCGCACGACGGGGCGGCGCACAGGTCGCCATGTTGCGGGTCGACGAGCTGACCGCCGCCGATTGGGGCACCCTCGATGCCGCCGATGCGGTCATCTTCGGCACGCCGACTTACATGGGCAATGTCTCGGCCGGATTCCAGGCCTTCGCCGAGCAGACCGGCCGGCGCTGCATGGAAGGCACATGGCGCGACAAGGTCGCGGCGGGGTTCACCAATTCCGGTGCCAAGAGCGGCGACAAGGTGGCCGCCCTCATCTCGTTGTCGGTGTTCGCCGCCCAACACCATATGCATTGGGTCAGTTTGGGTTTGAGCCCAGGCTGGAACGGCGCCGGTGGCAGCGAGCACGACCTGAACCGGCTCGGTTTCTGGCTCGGCGCGGGCGCGCAGACCGATGTCGACGCGAATTCCGACCAGGTGCACCCGGCCGATGTGCGCACCTGCGAACACCTCGGACACCGGGTCACGGTGGTCACCGCCCAGCTGCTCGCCGGCCGGGCCGCTACTGCAGCGGCGTGAGCTCCTGCAGCACCGTCGGCACCAGTTCGCTGACCGTGGGATGGATGTGCATGGTGCGCGAGATGGCGGTGTAGGGCAGCTTCGCAGTCATCACGTCGAGAATCAGGTGCACCACCTCGTCCCCGCCCACGCCGAGGATGGCGGCCCCCAGGATCTCGTCGGTCTCGGCGTCGACAACGACCTTCATGAAGCCCTGGGTTTCGCCCTTCTCGACGGCACGACCCACCCGGGTCATCGGACGCTTGCCCACCAGCGCCTTGCGCCCGGAACGGCGCACCTCCTCGACGGTCATCCCGGCGCGTCCCAACGGCGGATCGATGAACAGGCCGTAGGTGGTGATGCGATCGCTGACCCGGCGCGGATCGTTGTCGAGCAGGTTGGCGGCGACGATCTCGTAGTCGTTCCACGAGGTGTGGGTGAACGCACCCTTTCCGTTGCAATCCCCCATCGCCCAGATGTGCTCGACGCTGGTGCGCAGCTGGTCGTCCACCACGACATAGCCCCGGGCGTCGGTCTGCACCCCGGCGTGCTCGAGTCCGAGGTCGTCGGTGTTGGGCCTGCGCCCCACGGCCACCAGCACGTGGCTGCCCAGCACGGGTTCGGCATCGGCCTTCGGGGTGACCGCGATCCCGTTGTCACGCTTGGCGAATCGGATGTCGGCGGCGCCGGTGTGTACCGCGATGCCCTCGGCCTCCAGGATCGACCTGATCGCTTCGGAGACGTCTTCGTCCTCGCGGGAGGCCAGCCTGGGACCGCGTTCGATGATCGTCACCTCGGCGCCGAACCTCCGGTACATCTGCGCGAACTCCAGCCCGATGTAACTGCCGCCGATGACGATGAGATGTTCGGGCACCGCGTCCAGTTGCAGGACGGACACATTGGTGAGGTAGTCGACACCGTCCAGGCCCGGCAGGTCGGGCACCGATGCGCGGCCACCGACGTTGAGGTAGAACCGGTCGGCCCGCAGCAGGGTGCCGTCCACGTCGATGGTGTGCGGGTCGACGAACCGGGCGTGCCCGCGGATCAGCGTGGCCCCGTCCATGCCGTCGAGCCAATCCTCGACGCCGTGGCGGTCGTCGAGCATGATTTTGTCCTTGCGGGCCTTCACCTTTGCCATGTCGACGGTGACGGCACCGGTGCCGATCCCGTATTCGGCCCCGCGCCGGGCCGAGTGTGCGGCGTGCGCGCTGGCCACCAGCGTCTTGGTGGGGATACACCCGCTGTTGACACAGGTACCGCCGACCAGTTTGCGTTCGATGACGGCGACCCGTTGGCCGGCGTCGGTCAGCCGGCCGGCCAACGGCGGGCCGGCCTGGCCCGCGCCGATGATGATGGCGTCGAAAGTCGTTGTGTCGCTGACCATCGTGTTCCCGCAGCCTAGAGCAGTGACGCGGCGGCGACGACGGCGAGGCCGCCTACGACGGCGATCACGTCTTCGGTCAGGGCTATCGGCAGGTCGCGTCCGCCGATGCGGGCCACCAGCCGGGTGCGTGCCTCGGATCCACCCAGGGTGCCCAGCACCGCACCGACGATGCCCGCGCCGATGCCGGAGATGATGGTGCCGGTCTTGGCCTGATAGATCGCGCCGGTGACCAGTACGGCCGCGGCGAACCCACCGGTCAGCAACCGAGCGCTGAACTGCGGCGGCACTTTTCGGCTCGGGGTCGACGGCAGCTGGTCGGTGACCAGTTCGACGACCAGCAGGATGGTGAGCACCGTGAGGGTGATCGGGTGGGTCATCCACCCGGCCCAGGTGCCCTCCAGCGAGATCCAGCCGAGCGCCCCGGCCCAGGCCACCACGGCCGGCGGGGTGAGCGCCCGCAGTCCGGCCACCACACCGATCAACAACGCGAGCAGCAGAACCACCACCACGGTCATACCCGGGACGCTAACACGCTCCCAGTCATTGTTCCGGGTGTATCAGAATCGGCAGAACCGGATGTCGGAGGCCAGGATCGCCTTGGCGCCGATGGCGGCCAGCCGATCCATGATCGAGTTGACCTCGCGCCGCGGGACCAGCGCGCGAACGGCCACCCAGTCCGGGTCGGCCAGCGGTGCGATGGTCGGCGACTCCAGCCCCGGTGTCACCGCGGTGGCCCGCTCCAATACGTCGCGGGGGCAGTCGTAATCGAGCATCAGGTACTGCTGCCCGAACACCACGCCCTGCACCCGGGCGGCCAGCTGATCGCGCGCGGGGTCCGGGGCGGTGTCGGCGCGTTCGATCAGGATGGCCTCGGAATCACACAGCGAGTCACCGAAGGCGACCAGATTGTGCAGGCCCAAGGTGCGACCGGAACCGACGATATCGGCGATCACATCGGCCACCCCGAGTTGGATGGAGATCTCCACCGCGCCGTCCAGCCGGATCACCGTGGCGTCGATCCCTTTGGCGGCCAGGTCTTTCCGAACCAGACTCGGATAGGCCGTGGCGATCCGCTTGCCCGCGAGGTCGCTCTCGGTCCAGTCGCGGCCCTTGGGTGCCGCATAACGGAAGGTCGATCCGCCGAAGCCCAGTGCCAACCGCTCACGCACCGGGGCGTCGGACTCGGCGGCCAGATCCCGCCCGGTGATGCCGAGATCGAGCTGGCCGGACCCGACGTAGATGGCGATGTCCTTGGGCCGCAGGAAGAAGAACTCGACATTGTTCGCCGGGTCGACGACGGTCAGGTCCTTGGGGTCGGTGCGGCGGCGGTAGCCCGCCTCCGACAGGATCTCGGCGGCCGATTCGCTGAGCGCGCCCTTGTTCGGCACGGCGACGCGAAGAGTAGTCATCACAGCTTCCGGTAGACGTCGTCGAGAGTCAGGCCGCGGGACAGCATCAGCACCTGCGTCCAGTACAGCAGCTGGCTGATCTCCCCGGCGAGCGCCTCGTCGGACTCGTGCTCGGCCGCCAGCCAGACCTCGCCGGCCTCCTCCAGGATCTTCTTCCCGAGTCCGTGCACGCCGGCATCCAGCGCGGCGACGGTACCGCTGCCCGCGGGGCGGGACTGCGCTTTCTCACTGAGCTCGGCGAACAGGCCGTCGAAGGTCTTCACGACCTGCGATTCTTTCATGCGCGCGCGACCGGATTCGCAGGGGCCGCCATGATGGGGGCCGTGAAACAGATCATCGTGATGCGCACCGATCTGAACATGCGCAAGGGCAAGATGGTCGCCCAGGGCGCCCACGCGGCCGTGGCCGCCGTCGTCGAGAACCTCGGCGATCCGCGCGTCGCCGAATGGCTGAACAGTCACTTCACCAAGATCTGTGTCGGCGTCGGCAGCGCAGAAGAGCTGTCCGAGGTGATGGCCACGGCACAGGCGGCGGGGCTGATCACCCGTGGCATCGTCGACTCCGGCCGTACCGAGTTCGGCGGGGTGCCGACGCCCACCTGCGCGGCCATCGGCCCGGATACCGCCGAGCGCTTGGACCCGATCACCGGCGGTCTGCGGTTGTTGTGAGGCTCCGCTAGCCCTTGGCCTCGTGCAACACCTCGGCGTGCATGTCCTCCAGGGACACTCCCTTGGTCTCGCGTACCCACCTGAAGACGAACACGAACGACAGCACCGCGCACAGTCCGTAGAACCCGTAGGCCACGCCCAGGTGGTCGCTGAGCTTGGGGAACGAGACGGTGATCAACCAGTTCGCCGCCCACTGGCCGGCGGCGGCCACGCCGAGCGCCGCCGCGCGGATGCGGTTCGGGAACATCTCGCCGAGCAGCACCCACACCACCGGACCCCACGACATGCCGAAGGCGATGACGAACACATTGGCGGCGACCAGTGCCACCGGTCCGGCCACGTCACCCAGGAACGGCTTGCCCGCCGCGTCCAGCGACGCGGTGCCGAAGATGACCGACATCGTGATCAACGAGACCGCCATGCCCGTCGAACCGATCAACAGCAGCGGTTTGCGTCCGATCTTGTCGACCAGGGCGATCGCGATGAGTGTGGTGACGATGTTCACCACCGAGGTGATGACGGTGATGACGAACGAGTCGCCTTCGGAGAACCCGACCGCTTCCCAGAGCACATTGGAGTAGTAGAAGATCACGTTGATGCCGACGAACTGCTGGAAGATCGACAGGCCCAGACCGACCCATACGATGCCGTAGAGGCCGAGGAAGCCACCGCCCGGCTTACGCAGGTCGCGCCAGGACGGCTTGTCCTCGCGTTCCAGCGTCTCCTTGATCCGGTCGATGGTGATTTCCAGGTTCTTCTCGCCCAGCAGCATGCTCAACACCTTGCGGGCTTCCGGAATCTTGTGGCTGGCAACAAGATAACGCGGCGACTCGGGAATGGTGAACGTCAACAGCCCGTAGACGACGGCGGGCACCATCATGACCAGGAACATCCAGCGCCAGGCATCGAGCCCGAGCCACAACGTCTCGTTGGCGCCACCGGCGATCTGTGCCAGGACGTAGTCGACGGCCAGCGACAGGAAGATGCCGGACACGATGGCCAGCTGCTGGAGCGAGCCGAGTCTGCCTCGGATCCGTGGCGGCGACGTCTCCGCGATGTAGGCGGGCGCGATGACGGATGCGATGCCGACGGCGATGCCACCGATGACGCGGAAGACGACCAGTACCCAGACGCTCGGCGCCAGACCGGTGCCGATGGCGCTGATGAAGAACAGCACCGCGGCGATCTTCATCACCGTGATCCGTCCGATGCGGTCGGCGATCCGGCCTGCGGTCATGGCGCCGACCGCGGCGCCGAGCAGCGCCGAGGCGACCGCGTTGCCCAGCGTGAGGCCCTCGATGCCGAAATCCTGTGAGATGGACGCCACGGCACCGTTGATGACGGCGCTGTCGTAGCCGAACAGCAGACCACCCAGGGCCGCCACCGAGGCGATGCGTACGGCGCTGGTGCCCGACGTGAACTTCTCGTCGCCGAAGGCGGACGGACCGTCTCCCCCTACCGGACCGTGAGACATGAGCAGTCCTTCCCCGCGCCGTTGCGTGATGGTGCAGCAATCACCATCGCACAGACCGGACCGGTGTCAGGCCACTTCGGTGACGAGTCCCGAGTGGATATCGGCCAAGGCGGCCACATCGACGTCGGTCAGGGCGGAGATGAGGTGCCGGCGTGCGCTGGCGGGCACCGCAATATCGTTGGGCACCACCAGCACCGGGCAGCCGGCCGCCTCGGCGGAGGTGGTCCCGGTGATGGAGTCCTCGACCGCCAGACAATGTGCCGGCGCCAGCCCCAGCAGGTGTGCGGCCCGCCGGTACGGATCGGGCGCGGGTTTGCCACGCGGCACCTCATCGGCGCACACCGTGGTCGAAAAGTAGTGCCTGCCAATGCTGTCCAGGGCCTTCTCGGTGAGGTCGCGGCGGGTGTTGGTGACCAGGGCCATCGGAATCCCGGCCGAGTGCAGCGCATCGAGGAGTTCGCGGGCGCCGTCGCACCACGGCAATCCGCCCTCGAACAGGCCGCCCACGTAGGAGTGCAACCACTCGATGGACTCGGCCATCGCCGCCGGATGTGGTTCCAGGCCCAGATCCTGATAGGTCTGCAGCATCACACTCTCGGCCGAGCCGCCGACCGTGGACTCCCGGAATTCCTCGGTCATCACCCCGCCCATGCGCGCGTACAACGCGTGCATGCCGACATCCCACAGCTTCTCGCTGTCGACCAGCGTGCCGTCCATATCGAAGAGGACGGCGCTGAGCACCGCTTTCATCACGTGCGGAATCAGTCCTCCGGGTTGTAGCCGAGGTTGGGGGCCAGCCACCGTTCGGCTTCGGCAAGGGTCCAGCCCTTGCGTTTGGCGTAGTCGGCCACCTGATCCTGGGCGATCCGTCCGACCACGAAGTACTGCGACTGCGGATGTGAGAAGTACCAGCCGCTGACGGCGGCACCGGGCCACATCGCCATCGACTCGGTCAGCTCGATGCCGGTGCGCGTCTGGACGTCCATCAACTCCCAGAGGGTGGCCTTCTCGGTGTGTTCCGGGCAGGCCGGGTAGCCCGGCGCCGGACGGATTCCGCGGTACTTCTCGCCGATGAGCGCCTCGTTGTCCAGCTGCTCGTCGGGTTGGTATCCCCAGAACTCCTTGCGGACCCGTTGGTGCATCCGCTCGGCGAACGCCTCGGCCAGGCGGTCCGCGAGCGACTCCAGCAGGATTGCGTTGTAGTCGTCGTGCGCCGCCTTGAACTCGACGATCTTGTCGGCACTGCCCAGCCCCGCGGTGACGGCGAAGGCGCCGACGTGGTCGGCCAGGCCGGTCTGCTTGGGCGCGATGAAGTCGCCGAGGCTGCGGTTCGGGATGCCGTCGCGGTGCTCGCCCTGCTGGCGCAGGTTGTGCAACGTGGTGGCCACCTCGGTGCGGGTCTCATCGGTGTAGACCTCGACGTCGTCACCGACCGCGTTCGCCGGGAAGAAGCCGATCACCCCGTTGGCAGTCAGCCACTTCTCCTTGATCAGGGTGTCGAGCATCTCCTGGGCGTCGTCGTACAGCTTGCGGGCCGTCTCGCCGGAGACCGGGTTGTTGAGGATGTCGGGGAAGCGGCCCTTCATCTCCCAGGCGTTGAAGAACGGCTGCCAGTCGATGTACTCGCGTAGCTCGGCGAGGTCGTAGTCCAGAAATTCGCGCACGCCGAGGCCCTGCGCGGGCACCGGCGGCGTGTAGCCGTCCCACTCGATCGGAGTCCGGTTGGCGCGGGCCTTCTCCAGCGTCAGCATCGGCCGCTCGTTCTTCTGGGCGTGCCGTTCGCGCAGTGCCGCGTAATCGGTTGCGGTGGCCTCCAACAGGGCCGGCCGTTGCTTGTCGTCCAGCAACGCGGCGGCCACCGGAACCGAACGGGACGCGTCCTTGACCCAGACCACCGGGCCGCTGCGACGCGGCGCCACCTTGACGGCGGTGTGGGCGCGCGACGTGGTCGCGCCACCGATCAGCAGCGGGATCTGCAGCCCCTGCCGTTCCATCTCGACGGCGAAGTTGACCATCTCGTCCAGGGACGGGGTGATCAGGCCGGACAGCCCGATGATGTCGGCATCGTGCTCCTTGGCCGCGTCCAGGATCTTCTGGGCGGGCACCATCACACCGAGGTCGATCACCTCGTAGTTGTTGCACTGCAGGACAACCCCGACGATGTTCTTGCCGATGTCGTGGACGTCGCCCTTGACCGTCGCCATGATGATGGTGCCGTTGGTGTCCTTACTCGCCTTGCCATTTCCCGTCGCTTCGCTCGCCCCGGAGGCAACGTTCTGCTCCTTCTCCGCCTCGATGAACGGCAAAAGGTACGCGACGGCCTTCTTCATCACCCGGGCCGACTTCACCACCTGCGGCAGGAACATCTTGCCCGCGCCGAACAGGTCACCGACGACGTTCATGCCGTCCATCAGCGGCCCCTCGATAACCTCGATGGGCCGCCCGCCGGCGGCCTCGATCTCGGCCCGCAATTCCTCGGTGTCCTCGTCGACGTTGGCGTCGATGCCCTTCACCAGGGCGTGCGTGATGCGTTCGCGGACCGGAAGGCTGCGCCACTGCGCAGCTACCGGGTCGTCCGGCTTGTCCTTGCTGTTGAAGCGTTCGGCTATCTCCAACAGCCGCTCGGCCGCGTCCTCACGACGGTTGAGCACGACATCCTCGATGCGGTCCCGCAGCTCGGGGTCGATCGAGTCGTAGGGCACCAGCGCTCCCGCGTTGACGATGCCCATGTCCAGACCGGCCTTGATGGCGTGGAACAGGAAGACCGAGTGGATCGCCTCGCGGACCGGGTTGTTGCCCCGGAACGAGAACGACACGTTCGAGATACCGCCGGAGATATGCACCCCGGGCAGGTTCTCCTTGATCCAGGCGCAGGCCTCGATGAAATCGATCCCGTAGGTCGCGTGCTCCTCGATACCGGTGGCCAGCGCGAAGCAGTTCGGGTCGAAGATGATGTCCTCGGCCGGAAAGCCGACCTCTTCGGTCAGGATCCGGTAGGCGCGGCCGCAGATCTCCTTGCGGCGCTCCAGGTTGTCCGCCTGCCCCTGCTCGTCGAAGGCCATCACGACGACGGCGGCGCCGTATTTGCGGCACAGCCGTGCCTCGCGGACGAACTTCTCCTCGCCCTCCTTCATGGAGATCGAGTTGACGATCGGCTTGCCCTGCACGTTCTTCAGGCCCGCCTCGATGACCTCCCACTTGGAGGAGTCGATCATCACCGGGACGCGGCTGATGTCCGGCTCGGCCGCGATCAACTTGGTGAACCGGTCCATCGCGGCGACGCCGTCGATCATCCCCTCGTCCATGTTGATGTCGATGACCTGTGCACCGACCTCGACCTGCTGTAGGGCGACCGACAGGGCGGTGTCGTAGTCCTCGGCCTTGATCAGGTTGCGGAACCGGGCGGACCCGGTGATGTTGGTGCGCTCACCGATGTTCACGAACAGGGAGTCCGCGGTGATGTTGAGTGGCTCCAGGCCCGAGAGCCGGGTGGCCACCGGGATCTCCGGCAGCTCGCGCGGCGGCTTGCCCTCGACCACCTTGGCGATCTCGGCGATGTGCGGTGGCGCCGTGCCGCAGCACCCACCGACCAGGTTGACCAGGCCGGCCTCGGCGAACTCGGCGAGGTAGGCGGCCTGAGCCTCCGGGGACTCGTCGTACTCACCGAAGGCGTTGGGCAGGCCGGCGTTCGGGTAGCAAGACACGAAGGTGTCCGCGATCCGCGCCACCTCGGCGATGTAGGGCCTCATTTCCGGGGCACCGAGAGCGCAGTTGAGGCCGACGGCGAGGGGCTTCGCATGCCGGATGGCGTTCCAGAACGCCTCGGTGACCTGGCCGGACAACGTCCGCCCGGAGGCGTCGGTGATGGTCCCCGAAATGATCACCGGCCACCGGCGTCCGCGCTGCTCGAACAGCGTCTCGATGGCGAACACCGCGGCCTTGGAGTTCAGCGAGTCGAAGATCGTCTCGACGATGAGCAGGTCGGCACCGCCGTCGACGAGGCCGTTGGCGGCGTCGAGGTAGGCACTGACCAGCTGGTCGTAGGAGACGTTGCGGGCACCGGGGTCGTTCACGTCGGGCGATATCGACGCGGTCCGCGTCGTCGGCCCGAGGGCGCCGGCGACGTAGCGGGGCTTGTCCGGGGTGCTGAACTCGTCGGCGGCCTTGCGGGCCAGGGCGGCGCCGGCGTAGTTCAGCTCATAGGCGAGCTCGTGCATGTCGTAGTCGGACAGCGAGACGGCGTTCGCGTTGAACGTGTTGGTCTCCAGGATGTCCGCACCGGCCTCGAGGTATTCGCGGTGAATGGCCTCGATGATCTGCGGCTGGGTCAGGGTGAGCAGGTCGTTGTTGCCCTGAAGCGCGGTCGGCCACTCGCGGAACCGATCACCGCGGTAGCCCTCTTCGTCCGGCCGGTCCCGCTGGATCGCCGTGCCCATCGCGCCGTCGATCACCAGAATGCGCCGGCGCAGGGCAGCGGTCAGTTCGTCGGTGCAGTCGGGGCGGATGTTCGGCGCAAAAGTGTTCGACTCAGCGGTGTTCGACTCAGACGAGTTCACACGCACTCCTTCCGTAACGGAAGGCGTCCTTGACTCTGCCGAGCGTGGCGGATACCGAGGTGGGACCCCCGTCCCCCCACGTAACCGTTGCAACGCCTCTCGACCTCGATGAGTCTACGTCGTCACCGGATCGACGTCTGGACGCCCAGTTCACCGCCGCGATCATCGCCTACCTGCCCGGCGATCGCGCTGCCCTTGCCCGACAGCCCGCTGTCGTGTCGGCAATATCGCAGTCCCCATCGTTAACCAGACTGCGGCCGAACGTATTTCATTGCCGCCGCGCACGC
This sequence comes from Mycobacterium sp. BMJ-28, assembly GCF_054404835.1. Classification (NCBI taxonomy): domain Bacteria; kingdom Bacillati; phylum Actinomycetota; class Actinomycetes; order Mycobacteriales; family Mycobacteriaceae; genus Mycobacterium; species Mycobacterium sp. BMJ-28. Next base: position 3,481,952 of record NZ_CM136783.1, read on the forward strand.
CGTCCGCACCCGCATCCCGATGCCACCGTCGGCCGCCATGACGCGCCGGGCGGGCACGTCGAGCAGGTCGGTGTCGCAGGAGTGTTCGGTACGGGCAATCACAACAACAGAGTAGTCGGTCTACTCAAATTCACTGGCGGGGCGATGCCGCTCCTGCACCCCTGGCAGGGCTTACGCTGATGGTGTGACCCCGTCGGAAGGCTTGCCCGATCTGCGCAACACCATCATCGTCGCGGCCTTCGAAGGCTGGAACGACGCGGGAGACGCAGCCAGCGACGCTCTGGAACACCTCGACGCGATATGGGAAGCCGAGACCATCGTCGAGATCGACGACGAGGCCTATTACGACTACCAGGTGAATCGCCCGGTGATCCGCCAGGTGGACGGTGTCACCCGAGAACTGGTGTGGCCGTCGATGCGGATCTCACATTGTCGTCCGCCGGGTAGCGACCGTGACATCGTGCTGATGCACGGGGTGGAACCGAACATGCGCTGGCGCACCTTCTGCGCCGAGTTGCTGGCCATCGCGGACAAGCTCAACGTCGACACCGTGGTCATCCTGGGCGCGTTGCTGGCCGACACGCCGCACACCCGGCCGGTGCCGGTGTCGGGTGCGGCGTACTCGTCGGACTCGGCGAAGTTCTTCGGCCTGGAGGAGACCCGGTACGAGGGCCCCACCGGTATCGCCGGGGTGTTCCAGGACGCGTGCGTGCAGGCGGGCATCCCCGCGGTGACCTTCTGGGCGGCTGTGCCGCACTATGTCTCGCAGCCGCCCAATCCGAAGGCCACCGTGGCGCTGCTGCGCCGGGTCGAGGATGTGCTCGACATCGAGGTGCCCCTCGGCGACCTGATCACCCAGTCCGAGGAATGGGAGCAGGCGGTCACCGAGATGACCACCGAGGACGAGGAGATCGCCGAGTACGTCCAGTCGCTGGAGGAACGCGGAGACGCCGATGTGGACATGAACGAGGCGCTGGGCAAGATCGACGGCGACGCGCTGGCCGCGGAGTTCGAGCGTTACCTGCGGCGCCGAGGCCGGTAGACGGGTACAGCGGCCGTCAGTTTTTCTCCAGCGCTTCGGTGCGGGCGCTGAGTGAGCGGCCCAGCGCCGCGACTTCGGTGTCCAGCCTGGGCAACAGCTCCGGCGTGAGCGCACCGATCCGGTGTTCGACCGCCGAGGTGGTCACGAACGGCCGGATCCAGCGGAAGGCCCCCACCCAGCCCGGGCAGTAGATGCGCTTGCGGCGGCCCTCGATGCCCTTCACGAACGCCTCCCCGCAGGCTTGCACTGTGGTGGTCCGGTTCAGCGGGGCCGGCAGCTTGGACAGCATTTCCCGGAACGCCGACAGATCGGCTTTCGCGTCCTGGACCAGCGGGGTGTCGATCCAGCTCATATGTGCCGATCCCACGGCGACACCGTGGTGGGCGACTTCCAGGCGCAAGGTGTTGGCGAAATACTCGGCCGCGGCCTTGGACGCGTGATAGGGGGACAGCCCCGGTGACGAGGTGAACGCGGCCAGCGAGGACACCACCAGCACATACCCGCGGCGCGCGATGACCTCCGGCAGGGTGGCTCGCACCGTGTTGAAGACACCGACCACATTGACATCCATCACTCGCTGGAATGCCTCGGGATCCACCTGCAGCACCGAGCCGAAACTGGCGATGCCGGCGTTGGCCAACACGATGTCGATCCCGCCGAACCGCTGCACGGCGGCGTCCGCGGCTTTGCGCATGGCCGGCAGGTCCCGCACGTCGGCCAGGGCGGTCAGCACATGGTCGTCCCCGCCCAGCTCGGCCGCCAACTCGGCCAGCGGCGCAGCGTCGAGGTCGGTGAGCACCAGCCGGGCGCCCTTGGCCCGCAGCCGGCGGGCGACCTCCGCGCCGACGCCGCGGGCGCCTCCGGTGATGAATACGACTTTGCCGTTGACGGTGTTTCTGGCGTGCATACCGCTCAAACTACCCCGTACCGACGGTTACAGGGTGATACCAAGCAGCGCGTCGGTGATTGCCCGTACCAGCGTCGGAGCATCGGGGTCCGCTCCGCCGTAGGTGAGTGCATCGGTGGCCCAACCATCAAGGGCAGCAATGGCTTTCGGGGTATCGAGGTCATCCGCCAAGTAATGCCGGACTCGGCCGAGCACGTCGGTGGCGTCCGGGCCGGCGGGCAGTGCCGCCGCCTCTCGCCAGCGCGCCAGCCGGGCCTGGGCGGCGCCAAGGATCTCGTCGCTCCAGTATCGGTCGGCACGATAGTGGCCGGCGAAAAGTCCCAGCCGTACCGCGGCGGGGTCGATGCCGTCGGCGCGCAGCCGGGACACCAGCACCAAGTTGCCGCGGCTCTTGCTCATCTTGTGACCGTCCCAGCCGATCATCCCGGAATGCACGTAGTGCCGGGCGAATCTGCGCTCCCCCGTGACGGATTCGGCGTGGGCGGCCGAGAATTCGTGGTGCGGGAAGATCAGGTCGGACCCACCGCCCTGGACGTCGAATCCGCTGCCGATGCGGTTCAGCGCAATGGCCGCGCACTCGATGTGCCAGCCGGGCCGGCCCGGCCCGAAGGAGGCCGGCCAGCTGGGTTCGTCGGGCCGCTGCGCACGCCAGAGCAGCGCGTCGAGCGGGTCGGTTTTGCCGGGGCGGGCCGGATCGCCGCCGCGTTCGGTGAAGAAGCGCAACATGGTGTCGCGGTCGTAGCCGGATTCGTAACCGAACTGCTCAGTCGCATCGGCGCGGAAGTAGATGTCGCGGTACTGCGGGTCGTCCACGACGTAGGCCGCGCCGGAGGCCAACAGCTTCTCCACCAGTTCGACGACCTCATTGACGGTGTCGGTGGCGGCCACGTAGTCGCGCGGCGGCAGCACCCGCAACGCGGTCATGTCCTCGCGGAACAGCTGCGTCTCACGGTCGCCCAGTTCACGCCAGCCGATCCCGTCGCGGGCCGCCCGTTCGAACAGCGGGTCGTCGACGTCGGTGATGTTCTGCACGTAGTGCACGCCGTGACCGGCGTCCAGCCACAACCGGTGGATCAGGTCGAAGGTCAGGTAGGTGGCCGCATGGCCCAGATGCGTGGCGTCGTACGGGGTGATTCCGCAGACGTACATGGTGGCCGTCTCCCCCGGCGATACCGGCCGCACCTGCTGGTCGGCGGTGTCGTAGAGCCGCAACGGAACGCCGGAACCGGGCAACTTGGGAACGGTCGGCGCCGGCCACGACTGCATGGCGTCGACTCTAAGGTGTGCGGTCAGCGTGCTCTCCCGTCGGCCCGTACTCAACGAATACCGACAACGTCGGCGGGCATTTCATTCCCGGTCAGGACGCCGACCTGATGGTGTCCAGCAGCACCCCGGCCACCTCGGGCCGGCACATCAGCAGGTCGGGCAGGTACGGGTCGCGGCGGTTGTACAGCAGCGGATCCCCGCCCAGGCGTGTCGCGTGCATCCCGGCGGCCCGGACCACCCCGGCCGGAGCGGCCGAGTCCCATTCCCATTGCCCGCCGGCGTGGATGTAGGCGTCCACATCGCCACGCACCACTGCCATCGCCTTGGCGCCGGCCGAACCGATCCGCACCAGCTCGATGTCCAGGTGGTCGCGCAGCCACCACAGCACCGGCGGCGGGCGGTAGGTGCTGGCGGTGATCCGGATCGGGCCCTCCTCGCGCGGGGGCGGCGGTTTCACGGTGTCGGTGCGGTAGACCTCGCCGACGGCCGGCAGCGCCACCGCCGCATCGGTGATCGAGCCGGTGGCGTCGGTGTCCGAGGTGGCCGCCGGAGCGGTCCTGTCGCGTTGCCACAGGGCGATGTGCACCGCCCAGTCGGCGTGCCCGGGCATGGAGAACTCGCGGGTGCCGTCCACCGGATCGACGATCCACACCCGATCGGCATGCACCCGGGCCAGATTGTCGGTGGCTTCCTCGGAGAGCACCGCGTCGCCGGGGCGCAATTCCCGCAGCCGCTTGAGGATCAGCGTGTTGGCCCGCCGGTCGCCGGCGTCGCCGAGATCGTAGGGATCGTAGAAACCGATCTCCTCACGCACCGCCAGCAGCAGCCGGCCTGCCTCGGCGGCGACCGTCGCGGCCACCTCGGCGTCGGTCTGCTCGGCAAGATTCACCGGATCAGTATGTCGTGCCGCCGAAACGGACACCGACGCCACGGTGCGCCTAGAACGCCGGCCATGGGATGGGCCGATGTCGGTCCGGCGTCGGCATCACCGGATTATCCAGTAGCGCAGCGACTCTGGCGTGCAGAGCGGTCACCTCGCGGCGGGTGATGTGCTCGCGCAGTTGCGTCCCGAGCTCGCCGCGCAACTGCTCGCCCAGCCGCGCGAGCGCGGTCAGGGTGGTGTCGTCGACCGGCTTGCCGGCCCAGCCCCACAGCACGGTGCGCAGCTTGTCCTCGGTGTGCAGGCTGACGCCGTGGTCGACGCCGTACACCCCGCCGTCCACCCCGGCCAGGATGTGCCCGCCCTTGCGGTCGGCGTTGTTGATCACCACATCGAAGACCGCCATCCTGCGCAGCCGGTCGTCGTCGGCGTGCACCAGGGTGACCTCGTTCCCGGCATGGTCATAGGCCTGCAGGATCGGTAGGTAGCCCGGCGGCAGATGGCCGGCGGGCACCAGGTCGACCAGCTCCGGGCAGCTGTCCCCGGTGTCGTCGGCCGCATCCTCGGACAGGGCGTCACCGGGCTGGTCCACCCAGCGCTGCACCATCCCCGGGCCGGCGGGACCATCCCGAATAATGGTGTAGGGCACTACATTCCAGTCCAGCGCCGCGGACACCAGGTAGGCGCCGAGTTCGCGACCGGCCAGCGTGCCGTCGGGGAAATCCCACAACGGGGCCTCGCCGGCCACCGGCTTGTACACGCAGTGCGCCTGCCCGTCCTCGAGCTGGGCCTCGCACAGGAACGTTGCGTTACTGGCCGAGCGGATCCGTCCGATGACGGTCAGTTCGCCGTGCGCGATGACCGGGTGCGCCCGCTCAGGTGTCGGGTTCATCGTCGGTTCCGCCGAACGCGCCGCGCCGGTAGCCGTTGGTGCGCACGCAGATGTGGCCCTCGGGGTCCAGGGGCTCATCGCACAGCGGGCAGGGTGGCCGGCCCGCGGAGATCACCCGGTTGGACCGGTTGGCGAACTCGCGCGCCGACTCCGGGGTCAGGAACACCCGCACGGCGTCGGGTCCCTCTTCGGCATCGTCGAGCACCACCGAGGCGTCGAACTCCGTCTCGGACACCGCCAGCAGCTCGACCACCACGGTCTGCGCCTCGGAGTCCCAGCCCAGACCCATGGTGCCCACGCGGAATTCGACATCCACGGGGGTGAGCAGCGGGCTGAGATCGTCGACCACGCCGGTGTCCGGTGGTATCGGGGTGCCGAAGCGGCGGTTGATCTCCACCAGCAGCGCCGAGATCCGCTCGGCGAGCACCGCGACCTGCTGCTTTTCCAGCATCACCGAGATCACCCGTTTGTCGTGCACCGCCTGTAGGTAGAACGTGCGGTTCCCGGGCTGCCCGACGGTCCCGGCCACGAAACGGTCGGGTGTGCGGAAGACGTGAATTGCGCGAGGCATGGCACCTTTCAAAATACCGGTAGCGGCCCGGCCTCAGTCGGTGGAGCCGCCGACGACGGCATCCGTGGCGGGCACGGCGGCCGGCTTGGCGGTCAGCGCCGCGGTCAGGCCGTTTCCGGTGTGATTGACATGCAGGACGAACGGCCGGGTGTCGGTGTAGCGGATCACACTCATCGAAGCCGGGTCGGCGGTGATGCGCTGGAAGCTGTCCAGGTGCGTGCCCAGCGCGTCGGCCAGCACCGCTTTGATCACGTCACCGTGCGTGCAGGCCAGCCAGAGCACATCGGCCCCGTGCTCGGCTGCCAGCCGGCGGTCGTGATCGCGCACCGCCGCGACGGCCCTGGCCTGCACCTGGGCCAGGCCCTCCCCTTCGGGGAAGACGGCCGCGCTGGGCTGCTGCTGGACCACCGTCCACAGCGGCTCCTTGAACAGGTCACCGATCTTGCGCCCGGTCCAGGTGCCGTAGTCCACCTCGGAGATCCGGTCTTCGACGGCCGGCTCGAGGTTCAGCGCGGCGGCCAGCGGGGCGACGGTGCTGGCACACCGCAGCAGTGGCGAGCGCACGATCGCCTTCACCGGGAGGGTGCCGATCCGGTCCACCAGGGCCGCGGCCTGCTCGCGGCCGAAGTCGTCGAGGTCGACACCCTCGGAGCGGCCCGCGAGCGTGTGCGCCGTATTGGAGGTGGATCGTCCGTGCCGCAGCAGGATCACGGTCATCTCAGGCGCCGATCACGCCGGTGCCGAGCAGGATGAGCACGGTCACACCCACGACGACGCGATAGCCGACGAACCAGTACATGCTGTGCCGGACCAGGAACTTCAGGAACCACGCGATCGCGGCGTAGCCGATGACAAACGCGATCGCGGTGCCCACCAGCAGTTGCGGCCCGGTCGCGCTCTGGCCGGCGCCTTCGGGATGAAAGGCGTCCGGCAGCGAGAACAACCCCGACGCCAGCACCGCCGGGATGGCGAGCAGAAACCCGAAGCGGGCGGCGGCTTCCCGCTTCTGCCCCAGGAAGAGCCCGGCGCTGATCGTGACCCCCGACCGCGACACACCGGGGATCAGGGCCAGCGCCTGGGAGGTGCCGACGATCAGGCTGTCCTTCCAGGTGAACTGTTGGAGATCTCGGGTCTGCTTACCGAAATACTCGGCGGCGGCGATCACCGCGGAGAACACCACCAGGGCGGTGGCGATGATCCACAGGTTGCGGATGTCGTCGCGGATGTAGTGCTTGAAGACGAGGCCGGCGATGCCGATCGGGATGGTGCCGAGGATGACCCACCAGCCCAGCCAATAATCGGCGGTGCGTTTGGCGGCGTCGAACAGGCCGCCGAACCAGGCGGTGAGGATCCGGCCGATGTCGCGAGCGAAGTAGATGAGGACCGCGATCTCGGTGCCGATCTGGATGACCGCGGTGAACGATGCGCCGGCATCCCGGCCGAAGAACGCCTCGGACACGATCGCCAGATGCCCGGAGGAGGACACCGGAAGGAACTCGGTCAGGCCCTGGACGATCGACAACACCACCACCTGCAGCCACGACACGTCAGTCACGCCGAAGACCGTACCGTGGGTCTGCTGTCAGCGTGCGTTGCGTTCCACCGGCTCGGCGCCCGAGATGGCGTCCCGCACGGCCGCCACCAGGCTGCGTTCGTCGCAGAGATCGATATCGATGACGCTGCGGCTGGCCGTCGCCACGACGTCCTCCTCATGGGGTACCAGCCCGCTGCGCCGGGGCCGGTACACCTCGACCACCAGCGCCTGACGATCCGCCACATGGAAGGAAAAACTCCGCCCACCTGCGAGCATGCCAAAACCGCTTGCGTGCACGCCGGTCGAAAGGTCTTCGATGGCAAACTCATCATCGATCAGAAAGAAGTCCGGCACGAGAGCCATAGCCGAACCCTACCGCCATATTGACGACCACGTCCGGCCTTACCAACGTTTGCCGAAAAATTGAAAACGAAACAACCACTGCCACGCATTGAGGAGTCGAACGGGCCTTTGCATACGAAATCCGCTGCCCTTTCACTGATCAGTGCCGTATTCGCCCTGGTTATCGCCTCGACCGCGGGATGCTCCAAGAGCCCCGCGGATTCGCCACCACCGACCATCACGCCCGCATCCGCCGCCGCGTCCCCGCCGGTGACGGGACCGCCCGAGGGTGTGGTTCGCCCGCTGGCCGGCCCCGGCCTGGCCGCCGCGTTCGACACCGCGACGGCCTCGCTGTCGGTGCTCGGCCCCCCTGACCGGCTGACGGTGTTCGGCCAGCGGCCCCGGACCCTGGCGCTGCCGTCCGCGGCGCGTGCGCTGGCCGCGGACAACGCCGGACATGTGTACCTGGCCGCCCGTGGCGAGTATCTGCGGGCGGACCTGGCCACCGGCACGGTGACCAGGGTGGCCGTGGCCGGCCAGGCCCAGACCGAGTTCACCGCGATCGCCCGGCGTGCGGACGGCCGTCTGGTCCTGGGTAGTGCCGACGGGGCCGTACTGACGCTGGCCCCCGGTGATGCGAGCGATTCGGTCAGTGCGAGTCTGAAGATCTTCGCCCGCGTCGACGGGCTTGTGGCGCAAGGCAATTCGGTGGTCGTGCTGGACCGCAGCCAGACGTCGGTCACCGAGGTGGACGACGACGGAACCAAGGCTGAGCAGGCACTGCGCGCCGGCGAAGGTGCGACGACCATCGCCGCCGACCCAGCCGGGCGGGTCCTGGTCGCCGACACCCGCGGCGGTGCCCTGATGGTCTACGGGACCGAACCGTTGATCCTGCGCCAGGCCTACCCGGTGCACGACGCACCGTATGGGCTGACCGGATCCGGCACACTGACCTGGGTGTCACAGACTGCCGCCAACACCGTCGTTGGTTACGATCTGGCCACTGGAATACCTGTCGAGAAGGTGCGTTATCGAACCGTGCAGCAACCCAACTCCCTGGCCTACGACGACGCGTCCGGCACCCTCTACGTGGTGTCCGGATCGGGTGCCGGTGTCCAGGTGATCGAGGACGCGGGCAAATGAGTGCCGGAGTGCAACGCGGCCGGATGCCCGCCGGCTGGGCCGGTGAGCTGTCCGATGAGTACGAGTGGGTGCCGCTGCGGCTGCCACCGGATGTGACCCGGCTGTCGGCCTCCATCCGGTTGTCCATCGAAGCCGAATACCGCGGGTGGGAGCTGACTCGGGTGCGCCTGTACACCGACGGCAGCCGGCGCGTGCTGCTGCGCCGCAAGAAGGCCGCTCTCGGGGATCAGCCGGCGCTGTGATCTACCACCTGTTACGCCGGATGTTCTTCCTCGTCGATCCGGAGCGGATTCACACCTGGGTGTTTGCGGCCCTGCGCGCGGCCACCGGTTTCGGCATCGGCCGCAAGATGCTCGGCCGCGCGCTGTCCCCCACCGATCCGATCTTGGCCAGCACGGTGCTGGGCGTGACCTTTCCCGGCCCGCTCGGCCTGGCCGCCGGCTTCGACAAGGACGGCCGTGGACTGCGGGCGTGGGGGCCGCTGGGCTTCGGCTATGCCGAGGTCGGCACGGTGACGGCGCAAGCCCAGCCGGGCAATCCGGCGCCCCGGCTGTTCCGCCTCGCCGAGGACCGGGCCCTGCTCAACCGGATGGGGTTCAACAACCACGGTGCCGGCCAGTTGGCGCTTCGGTTGGCGCGCCACGATCCCGATGTGCCGATCGCGGTGAACATCGGCAAGACCAAGGTGACCCCGCCCGAGGGTGCGGTGGCCGACTACGCCGAGAGCGCGCGTCTGGTGGGTCCGCTGGCGGCGTTCCTGGTGGTCAACGTCAGTTCGCCGAATACGCCCGGCCTGCGCGATCTGCAGGCGGTGTCGGCCCTTCGACCGATCCTGGCCGCGGTCCGGGCGGCCACCTCGACCCCCGTGCTGGTGAAGATCGCCCCCGATCTCTCCGACGTTGATATCGACGAAATCGCCGACCTGGCAGTTGAATTGGGCTTGGCGGGCATTGTCGCGACCAACACCACCATTTCCCGGGACGGCTTGCGCACCCCCGGGGTTGCCGAACTGGGCTCGGGCGGGGTGTCCGGCGCGCCGGTCAAGCAGCGGTCTCTGGAAGTGCTGCGCCGGCTGTACGCCCGGGTGGGCGAGCGTCTGGTGCTGATCAGTGTCGGGGGCATCGAGACCGCCGACGATGCCTGGGAACGGATCGTGTCCGGCGCCTCGCTGCTGCAGGGCTACACCGGCTTCATCTACGGCGGCGGTCTGTGGGCCAAGCACATTCACGACGGCATCGCCGACCGCCTGCGGGCCGGTGGATTCGATTCACTGGCCGCGGCGGTCGGGTCAGCCGCTCGTCGTGACTAGTTCTGTTCGTATGTGCCGTAGATGACGGCACGCGCAATGGCCTGGCCGAACAGGTTGAAGCCCAGGTAAGCCGGGGTGGCGCCGTCGGGCAGCTCAAGGCTCTCGACGGGCAGCGCGTGCACGGCGATGTAGTACCGGTGCGGGCCGTGCCCGGCCGGCGGGGCCGCACCGATGAAGCGTTTGACGCCGGCGTCGTTGCTCAGGGTGATCGCACCGCCGGGCAGCGGGTCGCCGTTGCCGGCGCCCGCAGGCAGCGAGGTGACATCCGCAGGCAGGTCGGCGACCGCCCAGTGCCAGAAGCCGGACGCGGTGGGGGCGTCGGGGTCGTACACCGTGACGGCGAAGCTGCGCGTCTCCTCGGGGAATCCGGACCAGCTCAATTGCGGTGACACATCGGAGCCGCCGGCCCCCATGATCCCGCTGACCTGGTCGTTGGCCAGCGGCTGGCCGTCTTTCACCGACTCGGAGGTCAACGTGAACGTCGGCAACTGCGGCAGGTTCTCATACGGGGAGGTGGGCATTGCGTCCTCTCGGTCAGCAGTTCGTCAGGAATTGGTGCAGGACTCTCGTCCCGAACTGTAGTGCGTCCACGGGTACCCGTTCGTCGACACCATGGAACAGCGCGGCGAAGTCCAGATCCGCCGGCAGCCGCAGCGGCGCGAAGCCGAAGCAACGAATACCCAAGCGGGAGAATGCCTTTGCGTCGGTGCCGCCGGACATCATGTAGGGCACGGTGCGGGCGCCGGGGTCGGCGGCCAGCAGCGCGGCGTTCATGGCGTCCACCAGGTCTCCGTCGAAGGTGGTCTCCACCGAGGGCAGGTCACGTTCCCAGGTCCGGCTGACGTTCGGCCCGATCAGCTCGTCGACCTCGCGCTCGAAGGCCTCCTTGCGGCCCGGTAGCACCCGGCAGTCCACCATTGCCTCGGCCGTGCCGGGGATGACGTTGGCCTTGTAGCCGGCCTTGAGCATGGTCGGGTTCGCCGTGTCGCGCAGCGTGGCGCCGACGATGCGGGCGATCCCACCCAACTTGGCGATGGTGCCGTCGAGGTCCGGTGAGTCGAGGTCGAACTCATATCCCGTCTCCTCCGATACCGCGGTGAGAAACTCGGCAACCGACGGGGTGAGCACGATGGGGAACTGATGCTTGCCGAGCCGGGCGACGGCCTCGGCGATGGTGGTGACGGCGTTGTCGTCGTGCACCATCGAGCCGTGCCCGGCCCGCCCGCGAGCCTCCAGCCGCATCCAGGACAGCCCCTTCTCGGCCGTCTCGATCAGGTAGAGCCGCTTCTCACCGCCGTCCCGGGTGGGCACGGTCAGGGAGAATCCGCCGACCTCCCCGATGGCCTCGGTGATGCCATCGAACAGCTCGGGCCGGTTGTCGACGAGCCACTGGCAGCCGTAGGTGCCGCCGTGCTCCTCGTCGGAGACGAAGGCGAACACCAGATCCCGGGGCGGCACGATGCCCTCGCGCTTGAGATGGCGGGCGACGGCCAGCGTCATGCCGACCATGTCTTTCATGTCGACGGCGCCGCGGCCCCAGACGTAACCGCCCTCGACGGCCCCGGAGAACGGGTGCACGCTCCAGTCAGCCGGTTCGGCGGGCACGACGTCGAGATGGCCGTGGATCAGCAGCGCGCCGCGGCTGCGGTCGGCGCCGGGCAGGCGAGCGAAGACGTTGCCCCGCCCCGGTGCACCCGCCTCGAGGTACTCGGTCTGATATCCGACCTCCTCGAGCTGGGCAGCCACCCAGTGGGCGCATTCGGCCTCGCCCTTGGTGGTGGCCGGATCGCCGGTGTTGGAGGTGTCGAACCTGATGAGGCTGCTGACGAGATCGACCACTTCGTCTTCGGGTCTTGTCACGTCCCCTTTCCTACCACCTGGCAGGCCACTCGGTTTGGGCCAACCCGGGGCCATCCGTTAGCCTTAAGCGCTCGCAAGGTCCGAGTGGCGGAATGGCAGACGCGCTAGCTTGAGGTGCTAGTGCCCTATTAACGGGCGTGGGGGTTCAAGTCCCCCCTCGGACACCCAGAAGTACCTGATCGGCGAGATCGCCGATCAGGTACCACCCGGGTCAGCTACTACCCGACGTCTCCGCGGTGTACGTTCACGCACGCCCGCTTCTTGCCCCAAATGGTCCGGACGGTGAAGCACACCCGCTTGGGCCTGCCGAACACCGTCGTCTTCTCGATCGTGCCTTCGGCACCCTCGGGCACCGCCGGCACATCCATATCTTCGATCTGCCGGCAGGCGGTGACAGAGTCGCCTCGATGCCAACTCATCGTTATCTCCCCTTCCCCGTTCCGACTTCGCGGTCCGGGCATCGCTCACTGTTACGTCGTAGTAACAATCACGGCGAGCGATTTATTCGGCTCTGAGCGGGAAAGCGGGGTCGCTTCAGGGATTTGGCCGGTGGCCTTGGTCACTCGGCGGGATTGTGAGCAGATCCCGCCCTCGGTCCGAATCAGTACACGTCGCGTACGTAACGCTTTTCGGCCACGAGTTCGCGTTTGTAGTCGTGGGCCCGCTCATCGGAAAGCCCGCCGTGCTTCTTGATGATGGCCGTCAGGGCCGCGTCGACATCCTTGGCCATGTGTGTCGCGTCCCCGCAGACGTAGAAATGGGCGCCGTCCTCCAGCCACCGCCACAGCTCGGCACCGGCGTCGACCATCTTGTGCTGGACGTAGATCCGCTTGGCCTGGTCCCGGGAGAACGCCAGATCGAGGTGGTTGAGCAGGCCGTCGGCGACCATGTGCTCCAGATCGTCGCGGTAGTAGAAGTTCTCGGTGCGGTGCTGGTCCCCGAAGAACAGCCAGTTGCGTCCGGTGTGGCCTAGCGCACGCCGTTCCTGCAGGAAACCTCGGAAGGGTGCGATGCCGGTACCCGGACCCACCATGATCATCGGCGTCTGCGACTCGGTCGGCGGGCGGAAGTTGGGCGAGCGCTGGATGAACACGGGCGCGGCGTGGGCGCGATCGGCCAGGAACGTGGACGCCACACCGTGCCGGTGCGCACCGCGCGCACTCCGGTAGCGCACGACTGACACCGTCAGTTGCACTTCGGTGGGACTCACCAGCGGGCTCGAGCAGATGGAGTACTGCCGTGGGGTGAGCCGCACCAGCGCGTCCTGCCACTCCTGCGGGTCGGCCCGCACGCCGAACTCCTCGACGATGTCCAGTCCGTTGCGGCCGTCCAGCCAGGTGTCCAGTTCGCCACGCGGCCCACGCAGCCGCTTGGCCGCCTTCGGCCGGCGTTCTGCGATGAACCGCAGCAGATTCGGCGTGATCCGGCAGATGTCGTAGGACGTCGTCAGCGCGCCGCGCAGATCCGATTCGGCACCGTCGACCTCGACCACCTCGCTGCCGGTCAGTCCGGTAGCGGCCAGCCACGCGGTGACCGCCTCGTCTGAATTGGCGACGAACACACCGAGGGAATCACCTGCCGCGTAGCTCGGTCCGTGTTCGGCGACATGCTCGGAGATGTCGAACCCGAACTGGCGCACATCTTTTCGGGCCGATTCCGGGGTCAGCCGGACATTTCGGCTCAGCGGCGCCAGCAGGGGCGCATTGCGCGTCAGCGGGGCCGGCGCCGGAATGGGGACGGGCGTGGCCGACGTCGCGGCCGCGGGCGGGGCCTGGTCCGCCCCGACCAGATCGGCGATGCGGTCGGCCCAGGCGGTCATCGGTTCGGCGTCGTAGGCCTCGCATTCGATCCGCTCGAGCGCCCGGGTCGCACCGAGCGCGCCCAGCCGGGCGTCCAGCGCCTTGGCGTGTCCGCAGAAGTTGTCGTAGGCCTTGTCCCCGATACCCAACACGGCGTAGCGCAGACCGGGCAGCGTGGGGGCGTCGGCCGATTCCAGACGCCGCCAGAAGTCGGCGCCGTTGTCCGGTGGGCCGCCGTCGCCGAAGGTGCTCGTCACGATCACGGCATCGGTGGCCGACGCCAGTTCCTCGAGTGTGACCTCATCCATCGTCACCAGCCGGGCACCGGTGATCCGCGCGGCCACCTGGGCCGCGAACTCCTCGGCGGTGCCCGTCTGTGACGCCCAGAGCACCAGCGGTCCCGGCGCCGACGCGTCAAGGCTCGCGGTGGACCCCGCCGTCCTGGAGTACATGCCGGCCAGCAGGCCGTCGATCCACAACCGCGCCCGCGGCCGGACCGGCGCCGTGCCGGGCAGTACCGGCGTTCCCGGCGAACCATCCGTCACGCCACTCAGAAAGCCTGCGACATAAATCTTTTCGTCGTCGGTGAGCTCCATGGTGAGACCTTGCAGTCCGAGTGACTCGGCAAGCGGGTGGCCAGCACCTGTCGGCAGCGCCGGGGCGATGGGCCGCAGGGCCACCGCACAAACCTTCAGTTCGGGCTGCAGCGAATCGGCATCGACGGCGTCGTTGGTGAGCGCATTGATCGTCAGATACTCGCCGTGTTCGTCGTTCCAGTGGAACGGTACCCACACATTGCCGGGTTGCACCCGGTCGGTGATCACCGGCGGCAGAACCGCGCGCCCGCGCCGTGAGGTCAGTTCGACCTGGCAGTTCTCGGTGATGCCCTGCGCGGCTGCGTCATCCGGGTGGATCTCCACGAACGGCGCCGCGTTGAGCTTGTTCAGCTTGGTGACCCGACCGGTCTTGGTCATGGTGTGCCACTGATGTTGCAGGCGTCCTGTGTTGAGCACCATCGGGTAATCGTCATCGGGCAGTTCGCGGGCATCCATGTGCGGGCGGGCGAAGAAGACCGCCTTGCGCGACGGCGTCGCGAATGCCAGCCGCGGCCGATGGCCGGTGTCGTCGACGAAAAGCGTTTGCGACACACCGTCGTTGACATAGCGGATGGGATGGCGGTCCTCGGCGTCCTCCGGCGGGCACGGCCACTGCAACGGCGTCTCGCGCAGGCGTTCGTAACTGGCGCCGCGAAGGTCGTAACCGGTGCGCGGGTTGGCGAACCGGCGGATCTCGTCGAAGATCGCCGAGCTGGACTTGTAGTCGAAGGCGTCACCGAAGCCGAGGGCTTCGGCCACCGCGCAGATCAGCTCCCAATCCGGCCGGGCATCGCCGAGCGGGGGCACCGACTGCTGCAGCAGCGTCAGATTGCGATCCGAATTGATCATCACGGCATCGGATTCGGCCCAGAGCGCGGCAGGCAACACGATGTCGGCATACCGGTTGGTCGCGGTGTCGTGATACGGGTCCTGGGTGATGACGAGTTCGGCGGTCTCCAGGCCGGTGATCACCGTCTTGCGGTTGGGTACCGTGGCCACCGGGTTGGTGCAGATGATCCAGCACGCCTTGATATCACCGGCAGCCGCCTGTTCGAACATCGCGACGGTGCCCGGGCCGACGTCGGTACGGATGGTGCCTGGCTCCAGTTCCCACTGGTCCTCGCAGAACGCGCGGTCCTCGGCCGACAGCACCGAGCGCTGGCCGGGCAGACCTGGCCCCATGTAACCCATTTCGCGACCGCCCATGGCATTGGGCTGACCGGTCAGCGACATCGGACCGCTGCCCGGGCGGCAGATCGCGCCGGTGGCAAGGTGCAGGTTGCAGATTGCGTTGGTGTTCCAGGTGCCGTGGGTGCTCTGGTTCAGCCCCATGGTCCAGCAGCTCATCCATTCGCCGGCGTCGGCGATCATGGCGGCGGCCGAGCGGATGTCGCACTCCGGGATGCCCGTGATCCCGGCCACCCGCTCCGGGGTGTAGTCGGCCAGGAAGGCCGGCATGTCCGCCCAGCCCTGGGTGTGTTCTGCGATGAATTCGGCGTCGATGGCACCGTTTTCGACCAGCAGGTGCAGCAGCCCGTTCAGCAGCGCGAGATCCGTACCCGGTTTGATCTGCAGGTACAGATCGGCCTTGTCGGCCGTGGCGGTCCGTCGGGGGTCGACCACGATCAGCTTGGCGCCGGCTTTGATCCGATCGGCCATCCGCAGGAACAGGATGGGATGGCAGTCGGCCATGTTGGCGCCGATGACGAAGAACAGGTCGGCGAGGTCGAAGTCGGTGTAGGAGCCCGGCGGCCCGTCCGAACCCAACGACTGCTTGTAGCCGGTGCCCGCGCTGGCCATGCACAGCCGCGAATTCGACTCGATGTGCACGGTGCGCAGGTAGCCCTTGGCGAGTTTGGTGGCCAGGTACTGGGCCTCGATGGACATCTGGCCGGACACGTACAGTGCCACCGCGTCGGGCCCGTGTTCGTCGATGATGGCGCGCAGCCGTCGGCCCGCTTCGGCAATGGCCACGTCGACCGGCGTGGAGACCGCCTCGGCTCCGCGTTCGGCGCGTACCAGCGCCGTCGTCAACCTGCCCTCGGTGGCGGCCATCAGCTCCGCGTGGGTGGCCCCCTTGGTGCACAGCCGGCCGAAGTTCGTCGGGTGCAGCTTGTCCCCGCTGACCTGGGCGATCACCGGCAGGCCGCTGACCGGGTCGGCTTTGGTGGTGACTTCGATGCCGCAGCCGACCCCGCAATACGAGCACGCGGTCCGCGTTTTCACCGACATGGCAACATCGTCTTCTGCCACTGTTCCGGTTCCTTTGAGGCGACGTTAGCGCAAAGAAAACTCGGCCTCACAGCGCGCCCACCCCCGTGGTGAGCGCGCCGTGAGGCCGAGTATGTGGTGGTCAGGCGGTCGCCACCGATTCTGGCAGCTCGTCGGAGACCTTCGGTTTGACCGGTGCGATGCGCAGGAAGACCACCCATGTCACCACCGCGCAGATGACGTAGAAGGCCAGGAACACCCAAAAGGCGTTCGTCGCCGACTTCGCGTCGCCGACATAGGAGGCCCGCAGCACCACGTTGATGAACACGCCGCCCAACGCGCCGACCGCACCGGCGAAGCCGATCAGTGCACCGGACATCCGGCGCGCCCAGGACGCCTTCTCCTCACGGGTCCACTCGTCGTGGTCGGCGGCCTTGGCCTCGAAGATCGACGGGATCATCTTGTAGGTGGATCCGTTGCCCAGCCCGGACAGGATGAACAGCAGGATGAACCCGGTGACATAGGCGGCCATCTGGCCACCGGTGGGCGCACCCTTGTGGGCGTCGTCGAGTGTGCCTGCGGCCACCAGGATGCCGGCGGCGAACATCATCGCGATGAACGTGTACAACGTGATCTTGCCGCCACCGATCCGGTCGGCGAACTTGCCGCCGATCGGCCGGGAGATGGAACCCAGCAGCGGCCCGAGGAACGAGATCTGGGCGGCGTGCAGCGAGGCCTGAGCCGCGGTGGATCCACCGGCCAGGAAGTTGATCTGCAGCACCTGTCCGAACGCGAAGCTGAACCCGATGAAGGAGCCGAACGTGCCGATGTACAGGAAGCTCATCACCCAGGAGTGCTTGAACCGCATGGCCTCCACCATGGCGCCCATGTTGGATTTCTGATTCCGCAGGTTGTCCATGAACAGCGCCGCGCCGATGGCGGCCAGACCGATGAGCACAAGATAGATGGCGCAGACGATTTCGGGCGCGGTGTTGCTCACCGTCGCGATGACCAGCAGGCCAATCAGCTGGATCACCGGGACGCCGATGTTGCCGCCGCCGGCGTTCAGGCCGAGCGCCCAACCCTTGAGACGTTGCGGGTAGAAGGCGTTGATGTTGGTCATCGAGGAGGCGAAGTTGCCGCCACCGAACCCGGCGAACGCCGCGATCACCAGGAACTGGGTGTAGGTGGTGCCCGGACTCTTCATCGCCCACCAGGTGAGCAGCGTCGGGATGAGCAGCAGCAGCGCGCTGACCACCGTCCAGTTGCGGCCGCCGAACCGGGCCGGCGCAACCGTGTACGGGATCCGCATGAAGGCGCCGACCAGCGTGGGAACAGCCACCAGGTAGAACTTGCCTGCGGCGTCGATGTGGTAGACGGGTTGTGGCATGAACAGCACCATCACCGACCAGATGGACCACACCGAGAAGCCGACGTGCTCAGCGAAAATCGACCAGATCAGGTTGCGTTTCGCGATGTTCTTTCCCGGAGTCTTACCGCCGGTGCCCTCCCACGCCTCTACGTCCTCGGCGTCCCAGTGCTCGATGTCACGGTCACGGGTCAATACGCTCACGGGGTCCCTTCCACAGTGCGGATCAGTTACCCAGAAAACTAGGGTCGCGCCATTCCGCACCCGTTGCACCACCGTGTCGGCTCTGTCAACACCTACTCACGGTGTGGATCACCGGCGGTGCGCAACGGTATTCACCGACGTTGCACCCACGAAACGATTCAGAAACAAAGGGGCGCTTGGCTGAAGCATGACCGATGGCAGTGCACCACGATTTTTGCAGGGCGCCTATGCATTCGAAGGTGCCGGACTCGACAAGCCAGAGCTGATCGACGATGCACTGCGGTATGTGGTGCCGCCCGGCGTCGTCGCCCAGCCGGTGTACTTCCGCGGCGGCAATTCCAGCGATGAGCTGATCACCGTGGTGCTGTTCCGGGACGGCGCCCCGATGCGTTACTTCCCGATCGCGGCCAAGGGGGCCACCCACGTGGCCCTGCGGGTGGTCGAGGATCTGCTCGGCGACACGGTGCTGGAACTCTACGTCGCGGCACCGGCCGGCACGACCGGCACCGTCGTGGTCGACCTCGGCTTGGTGGAGATCCCGTGAAGCGCAGGCTGGTCGTCGTCGGCAACGGGATGGCGGGCGTCCGGGCGATCGAGGAGATCCTGGCCCGCGGCGGTGCGGATCTTTTCGACATCACCGTGTTCGGGGACGAGCCGTACGGCAACTACAACCGGATCCTGCTGTCCAATGTGCTTGCCGGCAGCGATGACTCGGCAGAGATCTACCTCAACGCACTGGACTGGTACATCGACAACGCGATCGACCTGCGGGCCGGGGTGCGCGTCGTGCGCCTGGACACCTTCGCCAGGCTGGTGCACGCCGACGACGGGTCGACCATCCGCTACGACCATCTGGTCCTGGCCACCGGCAGCCGGTCGTTCTTCCCGCCGATGACCGGTCTGTGGGCCGACGACAAGAACCTGGCCGACGGGGTGTTCGGTTTCCGCACCCTGGACGATTGCATGGGAATGATCACCGAAGCGGCCAGCCGGACGAAGGCCGTGGTGATCGGGGGTGGCTTGCTGGGGCTGGAAGCCGCACGCGGGCTGCAGAACCGGGGGCTTGCCGTCGACGTCATCCATGCCGGGCCGACCCTGATGAACGCCCAGCTCGACGACGCCGCCGGGGCCATCCTGCGCCGTTCCGTCGAGCGGATCGGCATCACCGTGCACACGGACAAACGCACCACCGAGGTCCGGGTCGACGAGGCCGGCAAATTGACCGGCATCGTCTTCTCCGACGGCAGCACACTGGACTGCGACATGCTGGTGATCGCGGCCGGCATCCGGCCTAATGTCGGCCTCGCACAACGGGCCGGGCTGACGGTGGAGCGCGCCATCGTCGTCGACGACCACATGCGTTCCGTCGATGATGACCGGGTCTACGTGGTCGGCGAATGCGCCCAGCATCGCGGCCAGGTGTATGGGTTGGTGGCGCCGCTGTGGGAGCAGGCCGGAGTGCTCGCCGACCACCTCACCGGCGTCGACACCGCTGCGGCGTACCGCGGTTCGCGGACCGCGACCAAACTCAAGGTGGCCGGCGTCGATGTGGCGTCGATGGGCATCAAGGCACCCGAACTGCCCGACGACGAGTTCGTTCAGTACTCCGAACCGCGACACGGCATCTACAAGACCATCGTGATCCGTGACGGCAAACTGGTGGGCGCCACCCTGGTCGGCGACGTGTCCAAGGTGTCGTTTCTGACCCAGGCCTTCGACAGTGGCTTGCCGCTACCCGAGGAACGCGTCTCGCTGATGTTCGATATCGGCACTCCGGATGTGGCGGTGGGGGTTTCGGAACTGGCCGACGACGCCCAGGTGTGCAATTGCAACGGGGTGTCCAAGGGCACGCTGGTGGCGTGTGTGCGTTCCGGTGAGACGACGGTGTCCGGCGTGATGGGCGCCACCAAGGCCGGCAAGGGGTGCGGTTCGTGCAAGGAATTGGTCGGGCAGATCGTCGAGTGGGCGGCCGGCGGCGCAATCACCGAAGACCCGTCGGCGTCGTGGTACGTCCCCGGTATTCCCTACGACAAGCCCTCCTTGATGCACCTGGTACGTGAACTCCGACTGCATTCGGTGTCTTCGGTGTTCGCCGCGTTGGCCCCCGACGGCCGGGTCGACGCCGGATCGAAGATGGCACTGGCTTCCCTGCTGGAGATGATGTGGGCGGACGAGTTCGTCAACGAGCGCGATGCCCGATACATCAACGACCGGGTGCACGCCAACATCCAGCGGGACGGCACATTCTCGGTGGTGCCGCAGATGAAGGGCGGCGTGACCAACTCGGCTCAGTTGCGCAAGATCGCCGACGTCGCGGACAAATACGCGATCCCGATGATCAAATGCACCGGCGGACAGCGCATCGACTTGCTGGGCGTGCGTAAGGAGGATCTGCCTGCGGTATGGGCAGATCTGGACATGCCCTCGGGTTACGCGTACGGAAAGAGCTTCCGGACCGTGAAAACCTGTGTGGGCAGCGACTTCTGCCGTTACGGAGTGGGTGACTCCACCGCGTTGGGGATCGCCCTGGAGGAGCGCTACCAGGGGCTGGCAAGTCCGGCGAAGATGAAGCTGGCGGTGACGGGTTGCCCGCGCAACTGCGCGGAGGCCTTGTGCAAGGACCTCGGTGTGGTGGCTGTCGACGGCGGGCGCTGGGAGATCTACGTCGGCGGCGCGGCCGGTGCGCATATCCGCAAGGGTGACCTGCTCACCACGGTCGACGATCCGGCCGTGGTGATGACGCTGACCGGTCGGTTCCTGCAGTTCTACCGAGAGGACGCCCGATGGCTGGAGCGGACATATGCGTGGGTGCCGCGAGTCGGAATCGATCGCATCCGCGCGGTGGTGGTCGACGATGCCGAAGGCCTGGCAGCGGATCTGGATGCGCGCATGCAGAAATCGATTGATGCGTACCGTGATCCGTGGCTCGACGGGCGTGAACCGGTGAGCGCAGGGCAGTTCCGCAGTGCGCTGCCGCTGTTGCCACTCCCCCAGGTGCCGGTGCGATGAGCGCTTGCGCGAAGAGCAGAGGATCCCGATGAGCGCTTGCGCGAAGAGCAGAGGATCCCGATGAGCATTCTGGGGCCGGTGTCGCAGATCCCGGTCGGTGAGGGCCGGACCTTCGCGGTCGCCGACGCGCAGATCGCGGTGTTCCGGCTGCGGGACGGTTCGCTGCGGGCCCTGGACGCGGTGTGCCCGCACAAGGGTGGGCCGCTGGCCGACGGCTTGGCCGATGACGGCGTGGTGGTCTGCCCACTGCACGGCGCGACCTATGACATGTGTACAGGCGTCGAGGCCGGTGGTGGCGAACCGGTGCGCAGCTATTCCGTGGCGGACGTGGATGGGCAGATTCAGATCACGACCTGACTTGTCGCGCAAGAGTGAATTGCGTTGTTGTGTATAACTTTTTCCTTGTGGATAATTTTCTGCGGGTGTCTGCGTGTCGCGATATCATTCGAACATGCTTGCGAGTGTGGTGTGTCGGATCGAGAGGCAGAGCAGGTGTCATCTGCCAAGACATCACAGAGAGGCAGAGCGGAATGCGTTCGACCTCGCGTGTGGTCAGCTCGCCGGTACGGACTTCACCGGGTTCATGGTCCCGGAACTGCTCGAACTGCAATCCCGGCGTGAACATCTGATCCCGACAGCTGGTGTGGATCACCACATCCTGGCCGGCCTGCAGTGCCAGACCACCGCGTGAGAGATCGGCGCCAAATCCTGACCCGACATCCTGGCCGTGCGGCTGGGTATCAGTCAGGCAGCAGCCAAAGCCAGGGTCAAAGACGCCGAGCACCTCGGTCCCCGGCACGTCATCGGCGGGGACATCCTGGCACCGGCACTGCCTGCGTGTGCCGAAGCGTTGGCCGTGCGGGCGATCAACCTCGAACACACCGACGCGATCCGCGACGTGCTCGGCAAGGCCGATCGTTACCTCACCCCCACCGACCGCGCCGAGTGGGAAGACACCCTGGTAGGCATCGCCACCACCAACCCACCCGAAACGGTCAAAGACGCCGGTGCGCAGCTGCTCTATCTGCTCAATCAGGACGGCACCAGCCCCGACCTGGCCGTCCACCACCCCGGCCTACGCCTGGGACCCCAGGACGCCTACGGCAACTACCGGTTCAGCGGCTACCTCGACGCCGAAACCGCCGCGTATTGGAAAACCATCGAATCCGTCTGGGCCGCCCCCGGGGGGGCAACAATCCCGCCGACACCGAACCGATCCCCAACCCGAGGCCTAACCCGTTGGATCCCGAGACGCCGGCCCAACCGGCAGCCCAGGACGCGTTCGCCGAGGCTGCCGAACGCGACACCCGCAGCCCGTCGCGGCGCAGCCAGGACGCCTTCAAATCCCTGTGCCGGGAGACCTTGCTGTCCAAGAGACTCGGACAGCACGGCGGGCTTCCGGTCACCGTGGTCATCACCGCGACCTTGGCCGACCTGGAGAAATGCTGCGGGGTGGCCCACAGCAACAGCGGAGTGAAGATCTCGATCCCCGATCTGATGGGCCTGGCCTCCCAAGCGCACCACTACTTCCTACTCTTCGCCAAGCACACCGCCCAACCGCTCTACCTCGGGCGCACCAAACGCCTGGCCTCCAAAGCCCAGCGTCTGGTCGCGATCGCCCGGGACGGTGGCTGCACCCGACCCGGATGCTTCGCCCCTGCTGACCGATGCCAGGCCAACCACGTCAAAGACTGGGCCGCCGGCGGCAACACCGATGCCGACGTCATCATCCTGGGCTGCGGACCCGAGAACCGACTGCCCTACAACACCGGATGGAGCACCACCATCAACCCCACCACCGGCCGCGCCCAATGGCACCCACCACCGCTACTGGACACCGGCCAAGACCGCACCAACCACCACTTCCACCCCGAAGAACTCCTCAACCCACCCGACGAGCAAGATGAGGATGACGATCCGTGATGGCCGATATCCGTTGTGAGGTTTGAGTGTTGGAACTGGAGGTGAAGGGCGCGTGATGTCCCGCGAGGTGAACGGCACGCAGCCGCCTATCGTCTTCGGGCAGGTGACTTCGCTGACCGGTTCCAACTACATGGGCTTGGAGAACCGCGATGGAGCTGAGCTGGCGGTTCATCAGCTCAATGCAGCTGGCGGGGTACTCGGGCGTCGCGTTGAGCTCTTGATAGAAGACGATCGCAGTCTCCCGCAGGGCGCGATCGACGCTTACCGCACATTGGCCGACCAAGGTGTGGTGGCGGTTATCGGCACTTCCTACTCCAACGCGAGCCTGGCCGTTCTGCCGTACACCGATCAACACCGGCTTGTGTACGTCTCGACAGGGGCCGCACATACGCAGGTTGACCCTGTGCGGCCCTACGTATTCATGACACCGCCGACCGGTCGGCTTGTCGCCCTGCAGGTGTTGAGGTACCTGCGTGACAGCGTCATCAGTCGGATCGCGGTGGTCTTTGACGCCGACAGCCTTTTCAATCGCGTCGCCTGGGCCGAGCAGGAGAGCATGCTCGGACAGTTCGGTATTGAGGCCGTAGCGATCGAAGCCATCAGGGTCGACACCGAGAACTTTGCACCGACCCTGGCTGCGATAGAGGAGAGCAATGCCCAGGCCGTGATGGCGTGGGTCACCGGCCCGCCGGCGACTGGTTTGGCGTTGGCCGCCAGCGCCGCCGGACTGACCATCCCTATGGTGGCAGGGCTCGGAGCCGCCAGTCCGGCCTTTGTGGAATCGGTTGGCCCCGCGGCAGACGGGATCATTGTGGCGACATCGTTGGTCGGCGTGAGCTCAGACTTGCCGAGATCGCAGACGCGTACCGTGATCGATGCGGTGACCGAACCATTCGTGCGCCGCCACGGTGCGCCGCCTTCCCAGTTCGCCGTCGACGGATATACCGCGGCAGTCCTGATCGCCGCCGCGGTCGAAACTGCGGGTACCGACGCTCCTCATGCGATTCAGCAAGCCATGGATTCGCTGAGCTGCCTCACGCCCGAGGGGGAATACAACTTTTCTCCCGACGACCATTCCGGCCTCGTCGCAGACGACGTTGCTATAGCGGCCATTCGCGACGGTGGGTTCCATCTGACTCCGTGGTCACGGGAAAGACTGCGGAAACACCTGAAATAACCGCTCTGGTCAGCGGTTTCGACGCCACCAACGGGGCTTGCGTCCGGTACCAGACGTCACGGGCGGCGGGGCGGCCGGTTGAGGTTTCACCTCGGGCTTGGGCTCGTTGTCCGCTGCGGAGTCGACAGCTTCCGCCTCTGGTTCGGTGTCTGCCGCCGGAGCATCCTCGGCCTCGGCAGATTCATCGTCGGTAGGTTCACCTTCGACAGCTTCGGTTTCAGGCTCCTCCCCACCAACCGGTGCTTCCGCGTCTTCAGAAGATTCAGCCTCGGCGGACTCGTCCTCAGCCGTATCACTTTCGGCGACCTCGGTCTCGGCGTCCGCTTCGGCCTCGTCAGCGGACTCAGCCTCGGCGGGCTCGACCCCGTCCGAATCGCCTTCGGCAACCTCGGCGCCGGCTTCGACCGCAGTCTCGTCAGCCTCGGGCTCATCATCACCGACGGGCTCTGTCGACTTCGCTGCCGCCAGCGACTCCGACGCCTTCTCCAACTCCGAACCGACGTCGGAAGACTCGGAGTCGGCCGAGTCGCCTTCTGCGGTCTCAGTATCCGGCTCGTCGTCCCCGACGGACTCCGTCGACTCGTCGCCATCAGCAGGCGGTTCCGCAACCTCGGCCTCGTCACCATCAGCCGGCGGTTCCACTACTGCAGATTCGACCTCGGCGGAATCCTCGTCAGAACCAACTCCTGTCTCGGGCTCAGCGTCTGCGTCGGGCTCAGCCTCACTGGCAGACTCCGCAACCGCCAGCGATTCCGCGGCCTTCTCCAACTCGAAACCGACGTCAGAAGACTGGGGCTCGGCCGAATCGTCAACCACCTCGAGCGTGTCCGCGTCGACGGGCTCTTCGGCCTCGTCGGCAGCCTCCGCCTCCTCGGCGACGTCCGCATCCGCGCTGTCGCCCACTGCCGCGGCGTCCTCGGCCTCGTCCGCCCCCGCCACGGTCGCGGCGGCCACCACGCCAGAGGCTGCCGCCACGGTCGCCAGCTCCTTGGCCAGCAGATCGTCAACGGGCGAATCCTCGTCCTGCTTACCGCGCAACGACTCCGGATCCTCTTTGCCCTTCGGCGCCACCATCACGTACACCACCGCCGCGACGAAGACGAACGTCGAGGTGAAGGTGTTGACCCGGATGCCATCCACGGGCATGGACGCCGGATCGCTGCGCATCAGCTCGATCCAGAACCGGCCCACGCAGTAGCCGGCCACATACAGCGCGAACAGCCGACCATGACCCATGTTGAAGCGCTTGTCGATCCACAACAGCAGCGCGAAGATCAGCAGGTTCCAGAGCAACTCGTACAGGAAGGTCGGATGCACCACCCCGACGAGTTGTCCGTCGGACACACCGTTCAACGTATTGAGCGCACCGCTGGCATCGCGGCGCTCATAGATCTCCAGCCCCCACGGCAGCGTGGTGGCACGGCCGTACAACTCCTGGTTGAAATAGTTGCCCAGCCGCCCGATCGCCTGCGCCAAGATGATGCCGGGCGCGATCGCATCGCCGAACGCGGGCAACGGAATTCCGCGCATTCGGCAGCCGATCCAGGCACCCACCGCGCCGAGCGCCACAGCGCCCCAGATACCCAGGCCGCCGTCCCAGATCCGGAACGCCGCACCCAGCCCGGCACCGCCGTCACCGAAGTACGTCTTCCAATCGGTCATGACGTGGTACAGCCGTCCACCGACCAAACCGAACGGCACCGCCAGCAAGGCAATGTCGTAGATGACACCCTGCTCGCCACCGCGCGCCACCCACCGGCGGTCGCCGAGGATCAGCGCGGACACGATACCGGCGATGATGCACAGCGCATAGGCACGGATCGGCACCGGCCCGATATGCCACACACCCTGCGACGGGCTCGGGATGAAGGCGAGGATGGTCTCGGTCATGCCGGAATCCCCTGCCGCACACCTTCGGAAAGTTCGGCGGTCAGCGCCCGCAGCGCGGGTATCCCGTCATCGAGGGCGGACACCAGGGCGGAGCCGACGATGACACCGTCGGCGTAGGCGCCGATCTCGGCCGCCTGCGCGCGCGAGCGCACACCCAGCCCGACGCCGACCGGGATGTCCGAGATCTCCCTGATGCGCTGCACCAGCTCGGGCGCCATGTTCGACACCGCGTCGCGGGCACCGGTCACGCCCATCGTCGAGGCGGCGTACACGAACCCGCTGGACGCCTGGACCGTAGCGGCCAGCCGTTCCGGCGTGGACGACGGAGCCACCAGGAAGATGCGATCCAGATCGTGCTGTTCGGACGCCGCCATCCAGTCCCCCGCTTCATCGGGAATCAGGTCCGGCGTGATCAAACCCAATCCGCCGGCTGCTGCCAGGTCGCGGGCGAAAGCGTCCACGCCCCAGCGCAATACCGGATTCCAATACGTCATCACCACGGCGTGCCCGCCGGCATTGCTGATTGCCTCGACGGCCCGCAGGGCATCGCGCACCCGCACGCCACCGGCCAATGCCCGCTCGGTCGCCCGCGCGATCGTCGGCCCGTCCATTCCGGGATCGGAGTACGCCACGCCGACTTCCACGATGTCGGCACCGGACTCGACGAGGGCCGTCATCGCCGAGATCGAGGTGTCGACATCGGGATAGCCGGTCGGGAGGTAGCCGATGAGCGCGGAGCGCCCCTCGGCGCGGCACGTGCCGAACAGAGGCCCCAATCGGCTCACGAATCACCGTCCAATAGGCCGAACCATTTACCCGCGGTCTCGACATCCTTGTCACCGCGACCGGACAGATTCACCACGATCAGCCCGGACGGGCCCAGTTCCACACCGAGTTTCAGCGCACCGGCGACCGCATGCGCGGACTCGATGGCCGGGATGATGCCTTCGGTGCGACACAGCAGCGAGAAGGCGTCCATCGCCTCGGTATCGGTGATCGGCCGGTATTCGGCGCGGCCCACATCCTTGAGCAGAGCGTGCTCAGGACCCACCCCGGGATAGTCCAAACCCGCTGAGATGGAATGCGATTCGACGGTCTGGCCGTCCTCGTCCTGGAGCAGATACGAGAACGAACCCTGGAAGGCACCCGGCGATCCACCGGTGAAGGTGGCGGCGTGCCGACCCGTCTCCACCCCGTCACCGGCGGCTTCGAAACCCACCAGGCGCACACCGGGATCGTCGATGAAGGCGTGGAAAACACCGATCGCGTTGGACCCGCCGCCCACGCACGCTGTCACGGCGTCGGGCAGCCGACCGGCCTGCTCCAGGATCTGTGCGCGCGCCTCCAGCCCGATGATCCGCTGGAAATCACGCACCATGAGCGGGAACGGGTGCGGTCCGGCCGCCGTGCCGAAGGCGTAGTAGGTGTCATCGGCATTGGCGACCCAGTCCCGGAACGTCTCGTTGATGGCGTCCTTGAGCGTCTTGGAGCCGGACTCCACCGACACCACCCGGGCACCCAGCAGCCGCATCCGGGCCACGTTGAGGGCTTGGCGTGCGGTGTCCACCGCGCCCATGTAGATGACGCAGTCCAACCCCATCAGCGCGCACGCGGTGGCGGTGGCCACGCCGTGCTGGCCGGCGCCGGTTTCGGCGATGACGCGGGTCTTGCCCATCTGCTTGGCCAGTAGCGCCTGCCCGAGCACGTTGTTGATCTTGTGCGAGCCGGTGTGGTTCAGATCCTCACGCTTGAGGTACAGCCGCGCACCGCCGGCGTGCTCGCTGAGCCGGCTCGCCTCATACAGCGGGGACGGCCGGCCCGTGTAGTGCCGCTGCAATCGGTCGAGTTCGTCGAGAAACCCCTGGTCCCGGCGCACCTTGTCGTAGGCGGCGGTGACTTCCTCGATGACGGCCATCAACGCTTCGGGGACCAGGCGTCCGCCGTACGGGCCGAAATGGCCCTTGGCGTCCGGGTCATGACTGGTGGGTTCGGCCACCGCCGCGCTCATCCGCGGCAGCTGGGGGCCGGAGATATCGGCCATCTACCGGGCGGGTTTGGGGCAGGACGGGTGAGCGCCCGCGGTGACCAGATCTGCGACGGCGCTGCGGGGATCACCGCTGGTGACCAGTCCCTCACCGACCAGCACCGCGTCGGCGCCCGCACCGGCGTAGGCCAGCAGGTCGGCGGTGCCGCGCACCCCGGACTCGGCCACACGAATGATGTTGCTGGGCAGACCGGGGGCGATCCGGGCGAAGCAGTCACGGTCGACCTCGAGGGTCTTGAGGTCGCGGGCGTTGACGCCGATCAGGCTGGCACCGGCCTGCAGGGCGCGGTCCGCCTCTTCCTCGGTGTGCACCTCGACCAGCGCGGTCATCCCCAGCGACTCGGTGCGGTCCAGCATCGACTCCAGTGCCTGCTGTTCCAATGCGGCGACGATCAGCAGAAGCATGTCGGCGCCGTGCGCGCGGGCCTCGTGGATCTGGTACGGGCCGACGATGAAGTCCTTGCGCAGCACCGGAATCGACACCGCGGCGCGAACCGCGTCCAGATCGTCGAGCGAGCCGTGGAAGCGGCGCTCCTCGGTCAGCACGCTGATGACGCGGGCGCCACCGTCCTCGTAGGCCCGGGCCAGCTCGGCCGGGTCGGCGATGGACGCCAGCTCCCCGCGCGACGGGCTGGCGCGCTTCACCTCTGCGATGACCGCGATGCCTGGGGCACGCAGTGCCGCCATCACGTCGAGCGGCGGCGGTGCATCCTTGGCGCGTTGTTTGATGTCGGCAAACGGAACCGCGGCTTCACGGGCGGCAACGTCGGCGCGAACTCCTTCGATGATGGAGTCGAGCACGGTCCCCGAACTCATGAGCCATGTCCTTTTCCGTCGGCCGGGACAAACCCGGACTGGTCTGAATAGAGGTTAGTCGCCGGGGGTGTACCCCCCGTCACCGACCCTTGCTGTCCGGATCGGTCGGATCGGTTCCCTCGTCGAGCGCGTCCCAGATCATCCGCTCGGACATCCCGTCGGCGGCACCGTCACCGGTCACCGCTTCCCGCCGAGCGGCCGGAGCGACGTACTTGGCGGCGGTATGACGCGCGGTCGCGGCGGCCCGGATGAGCAGCACGGCCGCAGCCAGGGTGAGCACCGCCGCAGCCACCGTGATCCCGGCACCGACATAGTGTCGCGACGACCCGACCAGCGCCGCAACCGGCACCTGCACCAGATCCGCGGCTCGCACGGCGATATCGCGGACCACCCACAGACTGATCCCCAGGTAGGCCATCGCGGCACTCGACACGGCCACCAACAGCGCCAACAACCGCAGCGCCCAACCCCGTACGGCCAGCGCGGCGACCCCGGCCGCCAGCACCAGCAGCGCCAGCGGCACCAGCGCCGTCGACCACTGGCCGCCGGACAGCGTCGAGGACTTCGGCTGGCCCAGGCCGTCGAAGGACTGCACCTGGACCCACGCCAGCTTCGACGCCCCCCACAGCGCCAACGCGGCCAGCGCCAGCAGCGCCTGCGCGATCCGGATCATCGGACCGGCGGGCAAGAGCGAAGCGACCCGGGATTGGGCACAGCCAGCGTCTCGGCTGCCGCCACCGCGGCGAGGACCGCTTTGGCCTTGTTGGCCGACTCGTTGTACTCGTACGGTCCGTTGGAGTCGGCCACCACGCCGCCGCCGGCCTGCACATACGCGGTGCCGTCGCGCATCAGTGCGGTGCGGATGGCGATGGCGAAGTCGGCGTTCCCGGCGAAGTCCAGATAGCCCAGCACGCCGCCGTACAGGCCGCGCCGGGTCAGTTCGACCTCCTCGATGAGCTCCATGGCCCGCACCTTCGGCGCGCCGGACAGCGTCCCGGCCGGGAAACATGCGGTCACCGCGTCCAGCGCGGTAGCGCCGTCGGCGAGCTGCCCGGTGACCGTCGACACCAGGTGCATGACGTGGCTGTAACGCTCGATGTGGCTGTAGTCCTCGACCCGCACCGTGCCGGGTTCGCACACCCGGCCCAGATCGTTGCGGCCGAGGTCGACCAGCATCAGATGTTCGGCGCGTTCCTTGTCGTCGGAGAGCAGCTCCTTCTCCAGCAGGACGTCTTCCTCTTCGGTGTCACCGCGCCACCGGGTCCCGGCGATGGGATGGGTGGTGGCCTTGCCGTCGTGCACCGTCACCAGGGCTTCGGGACTGGACCCGACGATCGAGAAGTCCAGGCCCCCTTCGGCATTGGGGGCGTTGAACAGATACATGTACGGGCTCGGGTTGGTGACCCGCAGCATCCGGTAGACATCGATGGGGTCGGCGGTGGTGGTCATCTCGAAGCGCTGCGAGGGCACCACCTGGAACGCCTCGCCGGCCTTGATCTCCTCGACCAGGCCGTCGACGATGGCGGTGTACTCGGCGACGGTGCGCTGCGACCGGTGCTGGGGCGCGGGCCGGGCGAAGGTGGCCACCGACGAGGGCAGAGGCTCCCCCAGCGCGGCCGTCATCACGTCCAGCCGGGCCACTGCGTCGTCGTAGGCCCAGTCCACGCGTTCATCGGTGCCGTTCCAGTTCACCGCGTTGGCGATCAGCGTGATCGTGCCCTCGTGGTGGTCCACCGCGGCGATATCGGTGGCCAGCAGCAGCAGCATGTCCGGCAGGTGCAGGTCATCGACGGTGAGTTCGGGTAGCCGTTCCAGCCGGCGGACCAGGTCGTAGGCGAAGAACCCGACCAGACCCGAGGACAGCGGGGGCAGACCCGGCACCGTCGCGGTGGCCAGCACGTCCAGCGTGGTGCGCAGCGTCTGCAGCGGGTCACCCCCGGACGGGGCGCCCTGCGGGGTGGTGCCCAGCCACACCGCCTCACCGTCGCGCACCGTCAGCGCTGACGGTGCGCCGGCGCCGATGAACGACCATCGCGACCAGGACCGGCCGTTCTCGGCCGATTCCAGCAGGAACGTCCCGGGACGGTTGGCGGCCAGCTTCCGGTACGCCGACAGCGGGGTCTCACTGTCGGCGAGCACCTTACGGGTCACCGGGACCACCCGGTGCTCGGCCGCCAGCGCCCGGAAGTCCTCACGCGAGGTCGTTGATGCGAGCGTCTCCACGGCCCAATCCTCCCAGACGGCCAACCGGGGTTCGGCGCGCATGTCCCCCCGTCGCTTCGCCCGCCCAGTAGCGTTGCAGCCATGAAACCTGGCGATACCGTGGCCGACTTCGAACTGCCCGACCAGACCGGCACGCCGCGCACCCTTTCGGGGTTGCTGGCCGACGGTCCCGTGGTGCTGTTCTTCTATCCGGCGGCCATGACGCCGGGTTGCACCAAGGAGGCCTGTCACTTCCGCGATCTGGCCGGCGAGTTCGCCGCGGTCGGCGCGTCCCGGGTGGGGATCAGCACCGACGCGGTGGACAAGCAGGCCCGCTTCGCCGAAAAGCAGAACTTCGACTATCCGCTGCTGTCGGACGCCGACGGTGCGGTGGCCACCCAGTTCGGGGTGAAGCGTGGTCTGCTGGGCAAACTGATGCCGGTCAAGCGCACCACATTCGTCATCGACACCGATCGCACGGTGCTCCAGGTGATCGCCAGCGAGGTCAGCATGGACACCCACGCGGACAAGGCCTTGGAGACCCTCAAGGCGCGTTGACCGCCCGCAGCACCGCAGCCATGGATGCCCCGAGCACCGAATCGCTGCGCCCGCAGGCCCAGCCGCCGCGGTACTCCAGATAGGTCACGGCGGTCGCGCCGATCGACTGCTGGGTCAGGCTGAGGATCTGCACCGGGTGACCGGCCTCGGCCAGCGCCGCGGTCAGGGCTTCGACGGGTCCCACCCCACGGTGCGTGCTGGTATGGGTGCGGCCATCGGCGACCAGGGTGATCACCGTCGTCCCGTCGCTGCCGGTACGCCAGTCCTTCAGTTCCACGGGGCCGTCGGCATCGACATAGGCCGCCTCGAACAGCTCGTACAGTTGCGTCGCGCCGATCTCGGCGCCGGTTTCGTCGGTGTGCGCCTGGACGTGCCGGGCGAAATCGATCTGCAGCCGCCGCGGCAGGTCCAACCCGTAGTCGGTGTGCAGCAGGTAGGCGATCCCGCCCTTGCCGGACTGCGAGTTGACCCGGATCACCGCGTCGTAGCTGCGGCCGACATCGGCCGGGTCGATGGGCAGATACGGCACCCGCCAATCGATGTCGTTCTCCGCGCGTCCGGTCGCGACGGCCCTTGCGCGGTGTTCGGCCAGCCCCTTCTTGATGGCGTCCTGGTGAGTCCCGGAGAACGCGGTGTGCACCAGATCGCCTACGTAGGGATGGCGTTCGTGGATCGGCATCCGGGTGCAGTGCGCGACGGTGCGGGCGATCTCGTCGATATCGGAGAAGTCGATCTTCGGATCGACGCCCTGGGCGTACAGGTTGAGCGCCAGCGTGGCGATGTCGACGTTGCCGGTGCGTTCACCGTTGCCGAACACGCAGCCCTCCACCCGTTGTGCGCCGGCCAGCACCGCGAGCTCGGCGCAGGCGATCCCGGTGCCGCGGTCGTTGTGCGGGTGCACAGACAGGATGACGCTGTCCCGGCGGGCGATATTGCGGTGCATGTACTCGATCTGGTCGGCGTACACGTTCGGGGTGGCGACCTCCACGGTGGCAGGCAGGTTCAGGATGACCGGCCGCTGCGGGCTGGCGTCCCACAGGCCGGTCATGGCATCGCAGATCTCCAGCACATAGTCGGGTTCGGTGAGGTTGAACACCTCCGGAGAGAACTCGAACCGGGTATCGGGCCGGTCTCCGGCCAGCTCCAGCACATCGCGGCCGCCGGCCAGGATCAGCTCACGCAACTCGTCGCGGGCCTTGCCCAGCACGGTCTCGCGCCACACCGGCGCGGTTGCGGTGTACAGGTGGATCACCACGTCGTTGCCGATGCCGCGCACGGATTCCACGGTGCGCTCGATCAGGTCACGCCGAGCCGGGGTGAACACCACGATGGTGACATCGGGCGGTGCGATATCGGATTCGGCGATCAGGCGGACGAAGTCGTAGTCGGTCTGCGACGCGGACGGGTAGCCCACCTCGATCTCCTTGTAACCCATGGTCACCAACAGTTCGAAGAACCGTTTCTTGCGGGCCGGGTCCATCGGTTCGGCCAGGGCCTGGTTGCCGTCGCGAAGGTCCACCGGCACCCACAGCGGGGCCTCGGCGAGCCGGGCGTCAGGCCAATGTCTTTGCTGCAGAGGCACTTCCACGCGGCGGTAAACGTCGGAGTATCTGTGCCACGGCATCGGCGCGGGTTGTTGGCGGTTCCAGTCCATGCGGATTTCCTGTTCGGTCGACGAAGAGTCCGACCGGCGCGACGAAGCCCTACGACAGGGGGCCGGTCGTTGCGGCCCTGCCGAGGCGGCTAAGGAGGAGCTGGCGCGTCATGATGGTTAGACTATACACAACTCCTCAGACAAGTAGAGAGGTCGAGATGGTCGCCCAGGTTCAGCGCCACCCGTTGGCCACCCAGGTCGCAGAGCTGCTACTGACCCGCATCCACGCCGGCGAGTGGCCGCTGGGTCACCGGCTGCCCGGCGAAACCACGCTGGCCGCCCAGCTCGGCGTCGGCCGCTCCACGCTGCGCGAGGCCATCCGCGAACTGGCAGGCAAAGGTGTGCTGGAAAGTCGCCAGGGCGCAGGCGTTTTCGTCACCGCGGTGGATGTCACCGAGGACTGGGACACCGTGCTGCGGCGTACCACGATCGCTGCGGTCATCGAGGCCCGCATTGCCATCGAGGCCGAGGCCGCGGCTCTGGCCGCCACCCGGCGCACACCGGCCGACCTGCGCGTCATCCGGCGCACCCTGGCCGCGCGCGGAATCCAGAACCAATCGGTGCCCGAGCACGTCGACGCCGATATGGCGTTTCACCGGGCGGTGATCGCCGCCGCACACAACGAGGTGCTCACCGGACTGTTCGACGCATTCCTGCCCCGGCTCCGCACCGCCATGATCGACATGCTCAAGATCACGCCGGTGGCCAGCGAGGCCGGCGATCACGCCTGCCACCAGGACCTGACCGAGGCCATCGCCGCCCGCTCCCCCGCAGCCGCCGCCGCAGCCAGCCGCACCCATTTGACCGCACTGATGGAGTCCTTTACATGACCCCCGTCCTGGAGATCACCGACGTCACGTTCCGTCGCGACAACAAGCAGATCATCGACGGCATGTCGCTGACCGTGCAGTCCGGCGAACACTGGGCTCTGCTGGGTCCCAACGGCGCAGGAAAGAGCACGTTACTGGGTTTCTGTGCGGCCGTGACCTTTCCGACCAGCGGAACGGTGCGGGTGCTCGGTAACCAGATGGGCAAGACCGACCTGGCGGTGCTGCGCCGCGGGATCGGGCACGTGAATCCGCGGCACCGGCTGCAGTACCCGCTCACCGTGCGCGAGGTGGTGCTGACCGGGATCACCGCCACCATCGACACCGCGGCACGCTGGACCCCGACCGCTGAGCAGGTGGCCCGCGCCGACGAGTTGATCGACACCGTCGGATTGTCGGCCCGCGCCGGCTCGGTGTGGCCCACCCTGTCCCAGGGTGAACGGGGACGCACCCTGATCGCGCGCGCCCTGATCGCCGAGCCCCGGCTGCTGCTCCTGGACGAACCCACCACCGGCCTCGATGTCGCCGCGCGCGAACAGCTGCTGGAAACCCTTGACACCCTGGACGACTCGCATCCCGAGATGGCATCGATCCTGGTGACCCATCACCTGGAGGAACTGCCGACGTCCACCACGCACGCCCTCCTGATCGCGCACGGACGCACGGTGGCCAGCGGCAGCGCGCGCGAGACCGTCACGACCGACCATGTGACGACGGCGTTCGACCACCCCGTTTCGGTCGGCTTCTCCGACGGTCGCTGGACGGCACGAGCCAAGGCCAGCAGCCGGGTGCGCTAAACCTCGCGCCGGCGCCGCCGGGCTTCGCGATGCCGGGTGACCGGCGTGGTGTCCAGTACCCGGTTCACCATGGTGGCCAGGAACCGGGCCGGCTGCAGCTGCGGCGGCACGGTGTCGTGGCGGATGGCGATATCCGGCAGGGCCGCCAGCGCCTCGTCGACCGCCGACGTCTCCACGTCGACGATGGTGAAGAGTGCGTCGGGCTCGGCCTTTTCCAGGCTGTCCACCTCGTCCTCGACGGTGTCGGCCATATCGGCGTCGTAATCGATCATCACCAGCGCCACCGCGTGGTAGGCGTCATCCTCGGTACCGAGTTTGGCCAGCAGATCGATCAGCCATTCGGCTTTGTCCGGTTCGGAGGTCAGGATGGTCGAGCGCAGACCATAGAGGAATCCGAGCGCGGCCAGCGGATGGCGCAGCCGCAGATTCTTGGCGTCGCCGTAACTCTCCTCGACCCGGTTGGCGGCGTTCTTGCCGAAACTGGAGTCCATCCGCTTGGTGCTGATCAACAGTTCGGGCCCGGTGTCCCAGTCCGACATCACGATGTCGACCTGCTTCATGTAGTGCTTGCCGAGCACGCTGGCGCTCGACCCGGCCACCCCCTTCATCGAGCGCTGCAGCCGGTGCTCGATGAGTTGACGTTCCTTGATGGGCAGCGCCTCGAGCAGATTGGCGATGGCGCTGGGCATGATGCGCGGTTCGGTGGCCCGTGGCCACACCGCGTTGGAATCGAAGCCGGCCCGGCGCAATTCGTAGGCCATCCAGACGTCCAGCGCCAGGGCGGGCACCCCGGTGGTCGACGGCGCGTCCAGATACAGCGGCACGCCGAGCAGACGCCGCAGCACCCGGAAGTCGGGTTGATAGACCAGCGCGTCCTCGGCGCGCCGCCACGGATTGGTGTGCTGTCCGTGGGGTGCGGCATCGGCCACGATGCGGTCGAAGATGGCCCACGCGGTGGCCTTCGTGGACGGTTCAGCGGGCACGCCGCGACCTTACCGCGCGCCGGGTGGCCAGCGAATCACGCGCTGCCCGAATCGAATCCATCTCACCGAGGCCGAGTGCGGCATCCACCGCCTGTACGGCGTCGAGCAACCTGCCGCGGCCCAGCAGGCCCGCCACCGTACGCCGGGCGGCCCGCAGCTCGCCGGCTCGCGCGGCGATCAATTCCGCGGACGGCACCAGCCACCGGTCCGCCTCCCGCGGCTCGACTTTGAGGATCCCGCCGCCGTAGGAGCGGCCGACGATCTCGGCATGCAGCACCGTCGCCGAGTTCAGCGCGGCCAGCGGCAGCAGGTCCTGCCCGAGCGCGCACACCTCGTCGCGCAGATACACGCCGTGCACCGAGTTCAGGTGGTGCGCCGCGGCGCGGTTGGTGACCAGCCGCGGCGTGTCGGCGTTCATGCAGGTGAGCAGCAGATGCGCGGGTGGCACCAGCGGGACGGTGAACCATGGGTTGCGGACCCGGCATTTGTAGGCCAGGTGCACTCCGGCGGCATAACCGGCGTCGATATACCGTTGCGCAGCAACGGAAGCCGTGCTGCCCGGCCGGAACAGGTGGATCGACTTGCCGTCCTGGCCCAGCCGCCGCAGCTGTGCGTCGGTCAGGGTGAGACCGCGCAGGTGCGCACTACCCGGCGGGGACAGCGGCAACAGATCGGCGGGTCGCAGCCCCAACTCGCGCACTCGCTCCGGCGACAGTGCGAAGAAACCGTTGTTTCCGGTCACCATGCCCAGGGTGGTGTCACCCCACTGGTCCAGGGTGACGAACCGGCCGGTGTCGTGCAGCAGGTGCAGCTGCTCCACCGGCGCGGCGCCCACCAGTCCGCTGACCCATTTGTCGGCGGGGTCCCGTGGCGACCAATGACGCTGCGCCAGTTCGGATGTCAGGGCCGCCGCGTTTCGGGCCCGGTGGATGACGGCGTGCCCCGACGGACCGCCGCCGAAACCGTCGGCCAGCAGCAGTACGACATCAGCCTCGGCTTCTGGGAAGACCTGTTCGTCGAACATCACCAGCTCGACCGCGGCGAAGCGGTCGAACAGGAATTTACGCACCGGCGCCGCGTAGTTGACGCTGAGCAGTTCGGCGGGCAGCACCAGCGCCATCCGCGCACCGGGCCGCAGGAAGAGCGCCGCGTGCACGGTGAACGCCGCCCAGCTGGACGCCAGGCCGGACAGGCTCACGCCGGCCTGCAGCGCCGCCCGCCGGGACTGGGCCCGCGCCTGGCCACGGAAATCCTGGTAGCGGATATAGGGCGGGTTACCGAGCACCGCGGTGTAGGACGGCCGCGGGTCGACGGCGAAGAAGTCCGTGGTGCGTATCCGGGCGCTGCCCCCGGCCTCGGCCACCCGCTTACGGGCGGCCCGCGCGCTGGCCGGATGGATCTCCACACCGTCGAGCGCCGGCGCTGGGGCCCCCAGATCGGTGAGGCGCCGGGCCGCGGCGACCAGGAATGCCGCTTCCCCTGCCGATGGTTCGAAAACGCGGTCGTCCGGGGTGCGTACCGCCCACTCGGCCAAATAACGGGTGATCTCCGGTGGGGTGAAGAACGCACCGCGCGCTTTGCGGGCCCCGGCGGAATCGATCACGCTGGTCATTCTGTCCGACCGCACCGACAAGTCCGCGCAGCCCACGCCGCCGCGCCGGGGCCGCCACCCACGAATCGATTCGATTGGCTAAGCTTTTGGTATCTGATCTGTTCACGGATACCGAGGTGGCAAGGCATGAGAATGACCAAGGCGGCAGCAGCGGTCGCAGGGGCGATCATCGGGTCGTCCATCGGACTCGGCGTGGGTATCGCACACGCCGAGCCGCCCGTCGATGCGGGCGGGCCCACACTGGAAGCGCCGGCCAACGCACCGAAGAAGCCCGCCGAGTTCTGGCAGGGTCACCCGATGGTGTGGTGGGACTGGGGCTCCGGCGGCCACTGGGGCGTCTGGACCAACGGGCAGTTCCTGCCCTTCACCTGATCGTCGCCCGCACCGCGGGAGCACACCCGGGTACTCGAAACCTGCCCTAGGTGTACTGACCACGGACGTTAGGGACGGCGTGGCGTGGTGACATGAAGAAGACCTCCGGGTGAAGTGCGAGCTGTCTAGGAACGCACCAGCCACACTCGGAGGTCTTCGTGTCCCACCGTAATGCCCCTTTGTCTGAAACCGGTCGTCTGCGCCTGGCTCGTTGTGTTGTTGAGGATGGGTGGTCGCTGCGCCGTGCCGCTGAGCGGTTCCAGGTCGCGGTCACCACCGCGCAACGGTGGGCTGCTCGTTATCGCGAACTGGGCCAGGCCGGCATGGCCGATCGCAGTTCCCGACCACACCGAAGCCCGCACCAGACGCCGACCCGCACCGAGCGCCGAATCATCAAAGTCAGGGTCATCCGCCGATGGGGACCAGCCCGGATCGGTTACTTACTCGGCATTCATCCCTCAACCGTGCACCGAGTGCTGACCCGATATGGCGTGGCCAGACTGCGCTGGCTGGACCGCCCGACCGGCAGGACCGTGCGCCGCATCGAAACGGCTGCGATAGGCGAACTGGTCCACATGGATGTCAAAAAGGTCGGCAAGATCCCTGCGGGCGGGGGCTGGCGGGCACTCGGGCGCAGCCGCGGCAGGCGCAACTCCCAGGCCGACAAGAGCTCAGGACAGTTCCGCTCGCCGGGTCATCCGGTTCGCGGCTATCACTTCCTACACACCGCCATCGACGCGCACTCGCGGCTGGTCTACAGCGAACTGTTGGCAGACGAACGCAAAGAGACCGCCGCCGCGTTCTGGACCCGGGCTAACACCTGGTTCAACCAATGCGGGATTACGGTCCGGAAAGTACTGACCGACAACGGTTCCTGCTACCGATCCCATGCCTTTCGGGATGCACTCGGCGATATCGAACACCGCCGCACCCGACCGTATCGACCACAAACCAACGGCAAGGTCGAACGCTTCCACCGCACCCTGGCCGACGAATGGGCCTACGCCCGGCTCTACACCGGCGACGCTGAACGCTGCGCCGAATACCCGCGCTGGTTACACACCTACAATCATCACCGCGGCCACACCGCACTCGGCGGCCAACCACCCGCCACCCGCGTACCTAACCTTTCAGGTCAGTACACCTAGGCGTCCGGCGGCAGCAGCAGGTCGGCGTCGAAGCAGCTGTGATCGCCGGTGTGGCAGGCGCCGCCGACCTGGTCGACCTCCAGCAGCACGGTGTCACCGTCGCAGTCCAGCCGCACCGAGTGCACCCGCTGGGTGTGCCCCGAGGTGGCGCCCTTGACCCATTGCTCGCCGCGGGACCGGGAGAAGTAGGTCGCCTCACGGGTTTCCAGAGTGCGGGCCAGTGCCGCGTCGTCCATCCACGCCACCATCAGCACATCGCCGGTGCCGTGTTCCTGGACGACCGCCGCGAACA
Source organism: Mycobacterium sp. BMJ-28 (assembly GCF_054404835.1). Classification (NCBI taxonomy): domain Bacteria; kingdom Bacillati; phylum Actinomycetota; class Actinomycetes; order Mycobacteriales; family Mycobacteriaceae; genus Mycobacterium; species Mycobacterium sp. BMJ-28. The sequence goes on from NZ_CM136783.1 coordinate 3,521,181, forward strand.
GTCCGTCCGCGTTGCGCTTGAGCCGGGCGGCGATGGTCGGGTCGAGACTCATCTGATGGTGATCCCTTCTGCCGCCATGGCCGCCTTCACCTGTCCGATGGTCAGCTCCCGGAAATGGAACACGCTGGCGGCCAGCACCGCGTCGGCGCCTGCCGCGACCGCGGGCGCGAAATGGCCGACCGCACCGGCCCCGCCGCTGGCGATGACAGGCACCGTCACCGCCGCACGGACCGCGCGCAGCATCGCCAGATCGAAACCGGCCTTGGTGCCGTCGGCGTCCATCGAGTTCAGCAGGATCTCCCCCACCCCGAGTTCGGCTCCGCGCCTTGCCCATTCGACGGCGTCGATCCCGGTGCCGCGACGGCCGCCGTGCGTGGTGACCTCCCAGCCCGAGGGCGTCGGCTGCGAACCCGTAGGGACGGTGCGGGCGTCCACACTCAGCACGATGCACTGCGAACCGAACTGGCGTGCCAACTCGGCCAGCAGTTCCGGCCGGGCGATCGCCGCGGTGTTCACCGACACCTTGTCCGCCCCGGCACGCAGCAGGATGTCCACATCCTCGACCGAGCGCACCCCGCCGCCGACGGTGAGCGGGATGAAAACCTGCTCGGCGGTCCGGCGCACCACCTCCAGCATGGTGGACCGGCCCGATGAGGACGCCGTGACATCCAGGAAGGTCAACTCGTCGGCGCCCTCGGCGTCGTACGCGGCTGCCAGTTCGACGGGATCGCCTGCATCCCTGAGGTTCTCGAAGTTGACACCCTTGACCACCCGTCCGGCGTCCACGTCCAGGCAGGGTATGACGCGGGTGGCGACGTCGCTGGTCACAGGTAGTCCTGCGGGCTGCCCGCCGAGGCGACGATCTCCAGCATGCGTTCGTGCGCGCCGGGCGCGCCGGCCAGGGCCGACTTGGACTCGGCGGTCCACGGGTCGCCGGCCAGGTCGGTGACCACACCGCCGGCGGCCCGCACCAGCGCCACCCCGGCCGCGTGATCCCAGATGTGGTGTCCGAAACTGATGGCGGCTCCGAGGATCCCGGCGGCGACATAGGCCAGGTCCACCCCGGTGGCACCGTGCATCCGGACCCGGGAGCATTCGCGGCTCAGGTTGGCCAGCACCGCGGCCCGGTACCGGCCGGGGAAGCGTCCCCGCGAGTCGATGTTGAAGGTCTGGATGCCGACGATGGAGTCGGCCAGCGTGGGCGCCGCCAATGCGGGAAGCGCCGTCTCGCCGTCTCGCAACGGTCCGCCGGCCACCGCCGTGTAGCGCTGACCCATGAACGGCAACCACGTCAGCCCCGCGACCGGCTCACCGCGGTGCAGCAGACCCAGCAGGATCGCGGCCATCGGGGATCCCGCGGCGTAATTGAAGGTGCCGTCGATCGGGTCGAGCACCCACACCAGTTCGGAATCGATGGGCTCCCCGCCGAACTCTTCGCCGTGTACCCCGATACCGGTCTGCTCCAGCAGCGCCGCCACCACTTGGCGTTCGATGGCGAGATCGACCTCGGTGGCGAAGTCGTTGCCCTGTTTGCGGACGGCCGAGTCGGCACGGTGCCCGGCCACGAACTGATCGGAGGCGCCGTCGAGGATCTCGGTCGCGGTGGCGACCAGCGCGGCCAGCCGAGTCTGATCCATCGCGTTATCCGCTGACCGCGGCCAGCGCCTCGGGCAGCGTGAACCGCCCGGCATACAGCGCCTTTCCGACGATGGCGCCCTCGACGCCACGGTCGGTCAGGGTGGCGATGGCTTGCAGGTCCGCGACGCTGGACACCCCGCCCGACGCGATCACCGGCACCCCGCTGCGTTCGGCGACCGCGGCCAGCAGTTCCAGGTTGGGACCGGTCAGGGTGCCGTCCTTGGTGACGTCGGTGACGACGTAGCGCGAGCAGCCTTCGCGCTCAAGCCTTTCCAGCACCTCCCACAGGTCGCCGCCGTCGGTCTCCCAGCCGCGCCCGCGCAGCCGATAGTCGCCGGCCTCGGCCTGGACGTCCAGGCCGACGGCCACCTTGTCGCCGTACTCGGCGATTGCGGCGGCGCACCAGGCCGGGTTTTCCAGCGCGGCGGTGCCGATGTTCACCCGGGCGCACCCGGTGGCCAGCGCCGCCTTCAGCGACTCGTCGTCACGGATACCACCGGACAGTTCGACGGCGACATCGAGCTTGCCGACCACCTCGGCGAGCAGTTCGCGGTTGGAGCCGCGGCCGAAGGCGGCATCCAGATCCACCAGGTGGATCCACTCGGCGCCGTCGCGCTGCCAGGCCTGCGCCGCTTCCAGCGCCGAGCCGTAATCGGTCTCGCTGCCCGCCTTGCCCTGCACCAGTCGCACGGCCTTGCCCTCGACCACGTCAACGGCCGGCAAAAGAATCAAACTCACAGTCCCTCAACCCAATTCGCTAGCAGCGCCGCACCGGCGTCACCACTTTTCTCCGGATGAAATTGTGTCGCCGACAAGGGACCGTCTTCGACGGCCGCAATGAACGGCACATGGTGGGTGGCCCAGGTGACCAGCGCCTCGGGCCGGCCCTGCCACTCCTGTGCGGCATACGAGTGCACGAAGTAGAACCGGGTACCGGCGTCCAGGCCCCGGAACAAGGTACTGCCCGCGGGGGCCTGGACCACATTCCAGCCCATGTGCGGCACCACCGGGGCATCGATGCGGGTGACCGCGCCCGGCCACTGACCGCACCCGGTGGATTCGACGCCGAACTCGACGCCGCGGGCGAACAGGATCTGCATGCCCACACAGACTCCCAGCACCGGACGGCCCGCGGCGAGGCGCTTCTCGATGATCTGCTCGCCGCCGATACCGCGCAGCCCGACCATGCAGGCCTCGTACGCGCCGACCCCTGGCACAAGCAGACCGTCGGCCTCATAGGCCGCGGACGCGTCGGAGGTCACCTCGACGTCGGCACCGGTGCGCTGCACGGCACGCTGCGCCGAACGCAGGTTGCCGGACCCGTAGTCCAGCACCACCACTTTTTTCTTGTTCACTCCCCGTCGCTCCGCTCGCCCATCGCCGTCACAGAGTGCCCTTGGTGGACGGCACCCCACTGACCCGCGGGTCGTACTCGACGGCCTGGCGCAGGGCCCGGGCCACCGCCTTGTACTCGGCCTCGGTGATGTGATGCGGGTCGCGGCCGTAGATGGTGCGCACGTGCAGCGCGATGCGGGCGTTGAACGCCAGGGATTCGAACACGTGCCGGTTGATCACGGTGTGATAGGGCGTGCTGGAGCCCGCAATGGTGAATTCGACCATGTAATCCGGCTCGCCGGTGTGCACGAAGTACGGCCGGCCCGACACGTCGACCGCGGCATGGGCCAGCGTCTCGTCCATCGGGATGAAGGCGTCACCGAACCGGCGGATGCCTCTCTTGTCGCCGAGCGCCTGGCCGAGTGCCTGGCCCAGCACGATGGCGGTGTCCTCGACGGTGTGGTGGCCCTCGATCTCGACATCGCCCTTGGCGTGCACAGTCAGGTCGAAGCTGGCGTGGCTGCCCAGCGCGGTGAGCATGTGGTCGAAAAACGGCACGCCGGTGCTGATGTCGACCTGTCCGGTGCCGTCCAGGTCGATCTCGACGACGATGTCGGACTCCTTGGTCTTGCGTTCGACCTTGGCGCGGCGGCTCATGAGGCTCCTTGTGCAGGGAAGGCGGACTCGGCGATATCGGCGCTCACATCGAGCAACACGTCGTTCTCCTCGGCCAGGCCGACGGTGGCACGCAGATAGCCGGGAATCCCGACATCGCGGATGAGTACCCCGGCGTCCAGGTAACGCTGCCACACCGCGGCGGCGTCGGCGAACTCGCCGTAGAGCACGAAGTTGGCGTCGCTGGGGATCACGCGGAAGCCCATCTCGGACAGCGCTTTCGATACCCGGTTGCGCTCGGCGATGAGCAGCGCGACGCTGCCGAGGGTGTCCTCGGCGTGCCGCAGCGCGGCCCGGGCGGCGGCCTGGGTCAGCGAGGACAGGTGATACGGCAGCCGGACCAGCAGCAGCGCGTCGATGACGGCGGGATCGGCGACCAGATAGCCCAGCCTCCCGCCGGCGAAGGCGAACGCCTTGCTCATGGTCCGGGTGACGATCAGCTTGGCCGGGTACTCCTCGATCAGCCCGATGGCGCTGGGCTGCGACGAGAACTCGCCATATGCCTCGTCGACGATCACCACGCCGGGGGCCACCTCGAGCAGCTGGCGCAGTTCGTCGATGGTGATGCTCTGACCCGACGGGTTGTTCGGGCTGGCCAGGAACACCACGTCGGGCTGGTGTTCCTTGACCGCGGCGACCGCGACGGCGGTGTCGAGCCCGAAGTCCTCGGCGCGGGCCGCCTGCAGCCACCCGGTCTGGGTGCCGTCGGCGATGATCGGGTGCATCGAATAGGACGGGACGAATCCGATGGCGGTGCGGCCGGGCCCGCCGAACGCCTGCAACAACTGCTGCAGGATCTCGTTGGAACCGTTTGCCGCCCAGACGTTCTCGGTGTCCACCTGAACGCCGGTCTGACCGGTCAGGTAAGCGGCCAGTTCGGTGCGCAGGCCGACGGCGTCGCGGTCGGGATAGCGGTGCAGATCGGAGGCGGCGTCGCGCACCGAGGCCGCGACATCGTCGACCAGTGCCTGGCTCGGCGGATGCGGGTTCTCGTTGGTGTTGAGCCGCACCGGCACATGCAGTTGCGGCGCGCCGTAGGGCGTCTTGCCGCGCAGGTTCTCCCGCAGCGGCAGGTCGTTCAGGGATATACCGGACTTGGTCACTTCTCGAACCTCCGCCGAACCGCTTCGCCATGCGCGGGCAGATTCTCCGCCTGCGACAGGGTGATCACATGGCCTGCCACATCTTTGAGGGCCGCCTCGTCGTACTCGACGACGTGGATTCCGCGCAGGAAGGTCTGCACCGACAGCCCGCTGGAATGCCGGGCGCAACCCGCGGTGGGCAGCACGTGGTTGGAGCCCGCACAGTAGTCACCCAGGCTCACCGGCGACCAGGCGCCGACGAAAATGGCTCCGGCCGAACGGATCCGGCCGGCCACCGCGGACGCGTCCACGGTCTGGATCTCCAGGTGCTCGGCGGCATAGGCGTTCACCACCCGCACCCCGGCATCGACGTCGTCGACCAGCACGATCGCCGACTGCTTGCCGGTGAGCGCGGCGGTCACCCGTTCGCGGTGCACCGTGGTGCGAAGCTGGTCGAGCACCTCGGCATCGGATGCGTCGGCCAGCGCCACACTGTCGGTGACCAGCACGCTGGCGGCCATCTCATCGTGTTCGGCCTGGCTGATCAGATCGGCGGCGATGTGCACCGGGTCGGCGGTGTGGTCGGCCAGGATGGCGATCTCGGTGGGGCCGGCCTCGGCGTCGATGCCCACCTGGGAGCGGCAGATGCGCTTGGCGGCGGTGACATAGATGTTGCCCGGTCCGGTGATCATGTCCACCGGGGCGAGCTCGGCGCCGTCGGTATCCGTGCCGCCGTAGGCCAGCAACGCGACGGCCTGCGCGCCGCCGACGGCCCACACCTCGTCGACGCCGAGCAGCGCGGCGGCGGCCAGGATGGTCGGGTGCGGCAGGCCCGCGAAAGCGGGTGGGTTGGCGGCCTGGGGCGGGCTGGCGATCACCAGGGAGTCGACGCCGGCGGTCTGCGCCGGCACCACGTTCATCACCACGCTGGACGGATAGACGGCGTTGCCGCCCGGTACGTAGAGGCCGACCCGCTCCACCGGCAGCCAGCGCTCGGTGACCGTGGCACCCGGCCCGAGGGTGGTGGTGGTGTCGGTGCGGCGCTGATCGGCGTGCACGGCGCGGGTGCGCTCGATCGCCACCTCGAGGGCCACCCGGACGTCGACCGGTAGTTCGGCCAGCGCCGCGGAAAGGGCGGCGACAGGTACGCGCACCGTCTCGGGGCGCACGCCGTCGAAGGAGGCACCGTACTCCAGGGCCGCGACGGCGCCTCGTTCGGCGACGTCGGCCACGATGGGCGCGACCTTGGGCAGCACGGCATCGACATCGACGCCGCCGCGCGGCAGAACGGTCCGCAGCCGGGCCGCCGACAGTTGCGCGCCCCGCAGGTCGATGCGGGCCATGAAGGGTTGCGGTGCGGTCACAGGGCTATTGTCCCAGAGCAGGCCAAATCGAATTCGGGGGAGCCAATATGTCCGCTGCGCAGTCTCGTGGGAACCATCCGAACAACGCACCCGGCGTGCCGATGCTGGTACCGCCGGCGCTGGAGAACTTCCAGATCCGGTTCATCAACCCGGTGATCGCTCCGCTGGCCAAACGGCTGCCGGGGTTCACCGTCGTCAAGCACCGGGGCCGCAAATCCGGCACGCCGTATGAGACGACCGTCACCAGCTTCCGCAAGGGCAACATCCTGGCCATCGGGCTCATCCACGGCAAGACCAACTGGGTGAAGAACGTGCTGGCAGCCGGTGGCGCCGACGTGCATCTGTTCAGCGGGGACATCCACATCACCAACCCGCGGGTGCTGCCCGCCGGGACCGACGACCCGTCGTTGCCCCGGATGGCCCGCATGGTCGCCCGCAGGTCGGGCGTATTCGTGGCGGACATCGACGGATAACGGCTTGACTGACTCGGTCAGACTGGTGCCATGACCTGGCAGGTGTGGCTGGCGTTTCTGGGCGCCGCGATCGCGATCAGTGTGTCCCCCGGCGCCGGCGCGGTGCAGTCGATGGCAACCGGGATGACACACGGGCTGCGCCGCGGCTACTGGAGCATCCTCGGCCTGGAAATCGGGCTGATGCTGCAGTTGGCCCTGGTCGCGGCCGGCCTGGGTGCCGTGGTGACCAGGTCGGTCATCGCGTTCACGGTGATCAAGTGGATCGGTGTCGCCTACCTGGCCTATCTGGCGATCAAGCAATGGCGCACCGTCACCACCGACCTGCGTGAACAGGTCGGGCGGACCGGCAAGCAGACCTCCGGCGGGCGGCTTGCGCTGACCGTCCGTGGCTTCCTGGTGAACGCCACCAACCCGAAGGGTTTGGTGTTCTTCCTCGCGGTGCTGCCGCAGTTCGTCGTCCCGGCCGCGCCGCTGCTGCCGCAGTATCTGGCGATCGGGGCGACCATGATCATCGTCGACATCGTGGTGATGGGCCTCTATACCGGCTTGGCCGTGCGACTGGTCGATTGGTTGCAGACGCCACGCCAGCAGACGATTCTGAACCGGGTGTTCTCCGGGCTGTTCGCCACCGCCGCGGTGGTGCTGTCGTTCGTGCGCCGCGGCGTGGCGGCCTGACACCGAAGTTCTTGAACGACCACTCCAGAACCGCAGGTACGATCTGAGCCATGCCCCGTCCCGACCGCAGCCGCGCCGCCCTGCTGGACACCGCGGCGCTGCTGTTCCGCCGACAGGGCTACGCGGCCACCGGGATCAACCAGATTCTCGAGGTCGCGCAGGTGCGGGCCGGTTCGTTGTATCACCACTTCCCGGACGGCAAAGCCGAACTCGCTGCCGCCGTGGTGGACACGGTCGGCGGCGGCATCGGCGAGCTGCTGCGCCAACTGCTGGCCGTCGAGGAACCGATCACCGACATCGTGGATCGCTGGGTGGACGTGATGGCCGCCAATCTGTCCGCCGACGAGCGCGACGGCTGCCCCATCGAGCCGATCGCCACCGAGTCGGTGACTGCCAGCGCGAGCATCCGGGCCGCGTCGGCGCGGGTGTTCGGCGACTGGATCGGTGCGGTCGCCGACCGGTTGCGTGCCGACGGCCGGCCATCCGGCAACGCCGAAGACACCGCCCGCGCGGTCATCGCGCTGATCGAAGGGGCCCTGATGCTGTCCCGGGTATCTGGGGAACCCAGCGCCCTGCTCGCCGCCAGGGCGGCGGCGCGGTCGCTTCTCGAGCGTCCTTAGGTGTCCAGCCCGATATCGAGCACCCGCACCGAATGGGTGAGCGCCCCGACGGCCAGGTAGTCCACCCCGGTCCCGGCATACGCGGCCGCCGACTCCAGGGACAGCCCGCCGGATGATTCGAGTCTTGTTGCTGGACAACGGTTATCGCGACGCTGGACGGCGATCTGGGTCTGCCACACCGGGAAGTTGTCCAACAGCACCAACTCCACGTCGGCGCCGAGCACGTCGTCGAGTTGCTCCAGCGAGTCGACCTCGACCTCGCACGGCAGGCCGGGTGCCGCGGCACGGACCGCGTTCAGCGCGGCGAGCACGGATCCTGCCGCGGCGACGTGATTGTCCTTGATCAGCGCGGCATCGCCGAGGCCCATCCGGTGGTTGACTCCCCCACCGACACGCACGGCGTACTTCTGCAGGGCACGCAGACCGGGCAGGGTCTTTCGGGTGTCGCGGATCTTGGCGTGCGAACCCTGCACCGCGTCGACCCAGCGGGCGGTGGCGGTCGCGATCCCGGACAGGTGACAGACCAGGTTGAGCATGGTCCGTTCGGCGGTGAGCAGACCCTGGGCGGGCGCGCGCAGGGTCAGCAGCGCCTGCCCGGCCGCCAGGCGGGCCCCGTCCTCGACGCGGTCGGTCACCGTGTAGCCGTCGGCGCCCAGCACCTCGTCGAGTACCAGCAGCGCGAGATCGATGCCGGCGACCACGCCGGGCTCACGGGTGGCCATCGATGCCTCGGTGACCGCACCGGCCGGCACGGTGGCCGACGTGGTGATGTCGGGTCCGTAGCGCAGATCCTCATCCAGGCCGCGGGCGATGACGGCGCGAGCCTCGACGAGCTCCTCGGCAGAGAGTTTCACAGTGCCCCCGCCGGTGCGACGATCGCAGGGACGCCGGCCTCGTCGACCCGTACCGCGATGCTCTTGGCCTGCGCCGCAACGGTTTCCTGGTGATCGGAGCGGTGGTGGCAGCCACGTGATTCGGTGCGTTCGGCGGCGGCCACCGCCACCGCGCGGGCGGTCATGGTCAAGGCGACATCCTCGAAGTCGACGCGGTCGGTGATGATGCGCGGGCGCGCCTCGGCCAGCACACCGCTCAGGTGCGCCAGCCCCTCCGCATCGCGCACCACAGAAGCATCCGAGCTCATCGCCCGTTGCAGGGTGGCGCGGTCCAGCGCCGGGCGGCCGACCCGCTCGGGAGTCCGGGCCCGCACCGGGCCCGCGGCCACCGCGTGTGCCGCCGCGGCGCGCCCGGCCCGGCCACCCACGACCAGCCCCTCCAGCAGGCTGTTGGAGGCCAGCCGGTTGGCCCCGTGCATGCCGGTGCGGGCGACCTCGCCCGCGGCGAACAGGCCGGCCAACTCGGTGCGGCCGTGCACATCTGTCACCACCCCGCCGCAGCTGTAGTGCGCACCGGGCACCACCGGAATGGGCCGGCGCGCGGGGTCGATCCCGACCGCCAAGCAGGCCGCGGTGACCGTCGGAAACCGCTGCGCGACGTCGGGAACACCGGTGGCGTCCAGGTAGACACACGGATCTCCGGTGGCCCGCAGCCGGGCATCGATGGCGGCGGCCACCACATCGCGCGGCGCCAAGTCCCCCATCGGGTGCGTGCCTGCGGTCACCGAATCACCCCGGCCATCGACCAGGACTGCGCCCTCGCCCCGGATCGCCTCGGTGATCAGCGGACGCCGTCCGCCGGCCCGCCCAGGCCCGGAGTCCGAGTACAGCATCGTCGGGTGGAACTGGATGAACTCCAGATCGCTGACAGCCAGGCCGGCCTGCAGTGCCAGTGCCACACCGTCACCGGTGGATCCATCCGGATTGGTGGTGGCCGCGTACAGATGACCCAGTCCTCCGGTGGCCAGGATGACCGACGGCGCGTGCACGACACCCGGCCCGTCCGCGCTGTGTACCAGCACCCCGGTCACCTGATCGCCGTCGTGACAGATCTGCAGCGCCACATGGCTGCGCCGGATATCGAGCCGGCGGGCCGCGTGGTCGAGCGCGCGCTGCACCTCGGCGCCGGTGGCGTCACCGCCGGCGTGGATGATCCGGCGCCAGGTGTGCCCACCCTCGCGGGTCAGCGACCACCGCCCCGGTGCTGCCTCGTCGAAGCGGGCACCGTCGGCCACCAGATCGGCCACCGCGCCGTATCCGTCGGCGACGATGGAGCGCACCGCCTCGGCGTCGCACAATCCACCGCCGGCGGCCAGCGTGTCAGCGACATGGGTCTGCACCGAATCGTCGTCCGCACGGAAGGCATCCGGCAGCACCACCGCGATCCCACCCTGGGCGTAGAACGTGGCCGTCTCGGCCACCTTGCTGAGTACCACGACCTTGCGGCCGGCCCGGACCGCCGCCAGCGCCGCGACCAACCCGGCGACACCGGTGCCGACGACGACGACGTCAGCGCGCTGCTGCCAGAAACCCGCGCCGCCGCAGGAGGCCGAGACGGCGGTCATTCCCCGCCGCCGGGCTGCCCGATCTCGATCATGCGCTGCACGCTGCGCTGTGCCAACGTGGCCGTCTCCAGATCGACGTGCACCTCGTCGGCGCCCTCGACCAGGCAGCGCAGCAGCGCGGCGGGGGTGATCATCTTCATGTACTTGCACGAGGCCCGGTCGTTGACCGCCAGGAAGTCGACATCTGGTGCGGCGCGGCGTAATTGGTGCAGCATGCCGATCTCGGTGGCCACCAGGACCTGTCGCGCCTTGGTTTCGCGGGCGGCGTCGAGCATGCCGCCGGTGGACAGGATCTTGACCCGGTCCTCGGGTACCGCGCCCTCACCGGCCAAATACAGCGCCGAGGTGGCGCAACCGCATTCGGGGTGTACGAACAGTTCGGCATCCGGGTGGCTGCGGGCCTGGTCGGCCAGCTCATCACCGTTGATGCCGGCGTGCACGTGGCATTCGCCCGCCCACACGTGCAGGTTCTTGCGGCCGGTGACCCGGCGGACATGCGCGCCGAGGAACTGGTCCGGGCAGAACAGCACCTCGCGGTCCTCGGGGATGGAGGCCACCACCTCGACCGCGTTGGACGAGGTGCAGCAGATATCGGTGAGCGCCTTCACCGCGGCGGTGGTGTTGACATAGGACACCACGACGGCGCCGGGATGCTCGTCTTTCCAGGCCTGGAGTTCCTCGGCAGTGATCGAGTCGGCCAGCGAGCAGCCGGCGCGCTGATCCGGGATCAGCACGGTCTTGTGCGGGGACAAGATCTTGGCGGTCTCGGCCATGAAGTGCACACCGCCGAACACGATCGTGTCCTCGGGCACCTCGGCGGCGATTCGCGAGAGGGCCAGCGAGTCACCGACGTGATCGGCGACATCCTGGATCTCGGGCAGCTGATAGTTGTGCGCCAGCAGTGTCGCGCCGCGCAACTTGAGCAGGCGGCGGATCTCGTCGGCCCACTGACCGTCGCCCACGACGCCGCTGTAGCCGCCGGGGCCGTCGACAACGCGCGATGCCAGCACGCTGGAGTGCTCCGCTGTGCGATCCAGGACCGTCATGGCCGTCTCCTTATGCCAATCCAGGTTTTCGACTTACAATCGAAAACATGCCACATACTAGCACCGACCACGAAGTGCTCGCCGTCGTGTTCCAGGTGCGCCAGCTGTCGTCTAAGACACCGCAGCTCAGCGCACTGTTGTGGCAACGCGCGATGGACCCTCAGCGTGGCGCGTGGTCACTGCCCGGCGGCCGGCTGCGTCACGACGAGGACATGATCAGTTCGGTCCGCCGCCAACTCGCCGAGAAGGTCGACCTGCGCGAGCTCACACATCTGGAACAACTTGCGGTGTTTTCCGACCCCGCCCGGGTGCCCGGCCCACGGACCATCGCGTCGACCTTCCTGGGCCTGGTGCCCTCCCCTGCCACCCCGGAGCTGCCGCCGGACACCCGCTGGCATCCCGTCTCCGCGCTGCCGCCGATGGCCTTCGACCACGGGCCGATGGTGACCCACGCGCACACCCGGCTGATCGCCAAACTGTCCTATACGAACATCGGGTTCGCCTTGGCTCCAAAGGAATTCGCACTCTCTACACTGCGCGACATCTACAGCGCCGCGCTCGGGCACCCGGTCGACGCGACCAACTTGCAGCGCGTCCTGGAACGGCGCCATGTCATCACCCGGACCGGCACCACGGCCCGGTCCGGCCGCAGCGGCGGCCGGCCGGCGGCGCTCTACCGGTTCACCGATTCGCGCTACCGGGTGACCGACGAATTCGCCGCATTGCGCCCACCTGGGTGAGTCGGCTGGCTTCTTAGACCATTCTTAAGCAACAATGCCCTGATGGACTTGGGCAGTGCGGCCAGCGCCACCGGTGCCGAGTGGATCGGGCGCGTCCCGCATGAGCAGCTCGAACGCGGCGTCCGCCCGGCGCTGCCCCGGGATGACGCGTTCTACGATCCGCCGACCGGTTTCCAACACGCCGAGCCAGGGACGGTGCTGCGCAGCCGCGATGTCGAGGTCGCCTTCCTGGGGCTGATTCCGCAGCAGGTGCGCGCGATCCAACTGCTCTACCGGACCACCGACATGAAGGGCCGCCCGGATGCGGCGGCCAGCACGGTGCTGTTGCCCGCCGACCGTGAACATGCCGGCTCGGCGCCGCTGATCTCCTACCAGTGCGCCATCGACGCCATCACCTCGCGCTGCTTCCCGTCGTACGCGCTGCGCCGCCGGTCGGTGGCACCTGGCGCGGTCCCCCAGTTCGAACTGCTGCTCATCGCCGCGGCGATCGCCGAAGGCTGGGCGGTGTCGGTTCCCGACCACGAGGGCCGCGCCGGTAACTGGGGCACGCCCTACGAGCCGGGATACCGGATCCTGGACGGGCTGCGCGCCGCCCTCGGCTCCGAGCGGCTGGACCTGTCACCCGACGCGCCGATCGGGCTGTGGGGGTATTCCGGCGGCGGGCTCGCCACCGCATGGGCGGCCGAGATGAGCGGCAGCTACGCACCCGAACTGAACATCGTGGGCGCCGTCCTCGGCTCACCCGTCGGCGACCTCGGCCACACCTTCCGCCGGCTCAACGGCACCTTCGCCGCCGCCCTGCCGGCCCTGGTGGTCGCCGCACTGGCCGACGTCTATCCGGGCCTGCGCCGCATCATCGACGAGCACGCCGACGACGAGGGCCGCGAACTGCTCGAGCGGTTGCACCACATGACCACCGTCGAGGCCGTGCTCCGGCTGATGCGCACCGATATGGGCGACATGCTGGACCAGCCGTTGGAACAGATCCTGTCCACCCCCGAGGTCCGGCACGTCTTCGACGACATCAAACTCGGCGCCGCGGTGCCCACACCGCCGGTGTTGATCATCCAGGCCGTGCACGACGAGATCATCTCGGTCGGCGGCATCGACGAACTGGCCGAGACGTACTCCTCCGGCGGCGCGCGGGTGACCTATCACCGTGATCCGCTCAGCGAACACCTGCTGCTGCACCCGATGTCGGCCCCGATGGCGTTGCGGTGGCTCTCCGACCGATTCGCCGGCCGGCCGCTTGACACCAATCTGCGTCGGACCACCTGGCCCACGCTGCTGAATCCCTCCACCTACCGCGGCATGGCCAGGCTGGCCGTGATCGCCGCGAAAGTGATTACCGGACAACGGATCCAGCACCTACCCTTGTCCGTTTTCGATCGCTGAGGACCGACGCCTGCCGGCGAGCAAAGCTGTGAGTTTCTCTCAGCAAGCGGCTGTGAAATCCCTGCAAAATTGCTGTGCGAACGGCATCATGTCGGAGGCATCCGCCGGACGTCGGCGGTCGAGCAAACAGGGAGCCGATGGATGACAGGCAGACTGACGGGAATCACCGCGAAGACGGCCGCGACGACGGCGGTCGGGGCGATGGTCCTCGCCGGCACGGCAGTGGTTGCCGTCCAACATGTTCCGGACGCCCCCGCCGCGAAGTCGATGATCGGCACCGAGCCGGCCATCGCCCGGCTGGCGACGCCGACCACCCTGCTGGCCGCCGTGGCATCCACCTGGTCCGCCGACCCCGGTGCCATCGCGCCGATCAGCCTGGCCGTCGGTGACACCACCTCCGTGGTCCTCATCCCGCTCACCTCCGCGGCGATCGGACCGGCGCGCTCGCCGGCCGCCACACCGGCGATCTCCGGGCAGCGCACCGCCAATCCGCTCACCACCCGGCGTTCGGCGCTCGGCACCGGGTTCGCCACGGCGGCCACCGGCGCGGCACCCGCCGGCGCGGCCACCCTGGCCACCACGGTCACGCTCGCCGACCTGCCCGGTTCGATCGCCGGGGTACTCGGAACCATCGGTGGCAACATCCCGATCGTCGCGGTCTTCGTGCGCAACGGCACCGCGGCCAACCCGGACGCCGGGCTGCTGATCGGCAACGGCTACAACGTGACCGCCGAAGGCGGCAACGGCGGCCGCAGTGGGCTGCTGCTGGGCAACGGCGGCAGCGGGGGCCTCTACGGCAACGGCGGCGCGAGCGGACTGATCGGCAACGGCGGACGCGGCGGCGCGGGCGGTGGCGACGGCGGCGCGGCCGGCCTGCTGATCGGTAACGGCGGACGCGGCGGGGACGGCGCCGGACTCAATGCCGACGGCGGTGACGGCGGACGCGGCGGCCTGCTCGGCGACGGCGGCCGTGGCGGGGACGGCGACCACACCGCCGGCCTGGAGACCGCGGGCAACGGCGGCCACGGCGGCGCGGGCGGCATCATCGCGGGCAACGGTGGCCGGGGTGGGGACGGTGCCGACGCCACGGGTCTCAACGCGGTCGGTGGAAGCGGCGGAAATGGCGGCACCGCAGGCACTCTCGGCGCCGGTGGCAGCGGCGGGAACGGCGGTGGCGCTCAGGGCGTCGCCGGTTCCGGTGCCAGCACCGCCACCGGCGGGCGCGGCGGCGACGGTGCGCAGTCGCTCTACGCGCCGGGCCGGGGCGGTCGCGGCGGCGACGCCTACACCCCGGACTCGGACACGGCGGACGACACCGCGACCGGCGGCGCCGGTGGCCGTGGCGGCATCGTGGAGCTCGGCGTGGCCGGCTCCGGCGGTACGGGCGGAAACGGCCATGCCGGCGCGGGCCAGGGCTCCGGTGGCACCGGCGGAGCGGGCGGCGGCAACGCCATCGCCGGCAACGGTGGCTGGGGCGGCGACGGGGGTTCCGGTACCACCGCGACCGGCACCGGCACCGGCGGCACCGGTGGGCGCGGCGGCAACAGCGGCGTCGTCGGAGGTGGCGGGCGCGGAGGCAACGGCGGCACCGGCACCCACACCTCCTCCGGCGGCACATCGGCGGGCGGCCAGGGCGGTACGGGCGGCGACGGCCGCGGTCTCGGCACGCCGGGCGGCGGCACCGGATCTCCCGGCGGCTCCGGGGTCTAGTTGCGGCGGTGCGGCTCGGTCAGGGTTGACCGGGCCGCACCTGCTCGAGTGTCGGCAGCTTCCAATGGCGGCCCGACTCCAGATCGAATTGCTTTGGCTTGTATCGAAGTAATCCGCCCCCCGGGTACGGGGTGTACTCGCCGAACCACACGTCGCCGTCGACCGCGTACAGGTCGACGCGGATGAAGTCCCAGCCCGCACCCAGGATGCCGGCGATCTCCATCATCGTGGCCAGCTCGGCCGGCCGCTGCTCATCGGCCACCGGCCGGATCCGCCAACGCACCGGCAGCCGGTTCCACTCGGCGTCCAGGAAGGTCGCGGTCTGGTCGCCGAACCGCCCTCTGTTCACCTGGACGAACTGAACCTGCCCGTCGAACACGAAGAACTTGTAGTCGGGCGGTGGTGCGCCGTCCGCGGTGAGGATCTTCTCTTCGAGCAGCAGCGCCGGGGTTGCCTCGCTGTATCCCCATTCGCCGAGTTCGGCCGGCGTGCGCTGCCACCAGGACCGGGTCTGCGCCGTGAGCGCGGCGAGATCGGTGGTCGCATCGGGCCCGAACAGCGCGTGACCGCTGCTGTGGTTGGGCTTGAGCACCCACGGCGGCAACTCGCCGAGGTCCGGGGCGTCGCGCAGATCCGTGCCCGACCAGTAGGTGACCGGAATCCGCAGCTCCGCGCCCGGGTAAGCGGCCCGGGCCATCTCCTTCATCCTGGCCTTGTCGCACGCGGCGATGATCCGGTCCCGCCGGTCGTTGAGAATCCGCCAGTTCACCTTCTCGTTGAAGGTCGACGGCGTGCGGAAGTCACCCAGACGGTGGATCATCGTCAGGTGGTACAGCTGGCGCAGCACCGGCACCGGCAACGTTCCGATCAGACGTCGATGCGCAGCAACGAGTTTCGGTGGTGCAGTCCTGTTCTTCAACAACGGCTTCTGCAGCAGCGGCATGGGTCAGGCCTGGCTGGTGAGATAGCCGCCGCGACGGAAGAACTTGTCGCCGCTGTGCTCGGCCCCGTCCGCGGAACGGACCCGGGTGATGACGAGTCCGCGGTTTCGCCCGAGGTAGGACTCCGGCCCGGAGACCACGGCGCCGCCGTCTTCCTGGACGACCACCCGGCCGGGGGTGCCGCCGTACCGGATCTCGGAGATCTTGGCCTCCAGCACCTCGATCCGCTCGCCGCGGTAGAACGTGTAGGCGGGCGGATAAGGCTCGGACAGGGCACGCACCAGCCGCTCAAGCACTTCGGCCGGCCAGTTCCAGTCGATCAGGCTGTCGCGCTCGGAGCGCTTGTGGAAGTAGGTCCTCTCGGCCTTGTTCTGCGGCCGCCACTCCGCGGTGCCGGACTCGAGCGCCGTCAGCGCTTCCTTCAGGGCGCCCGGAATCAGCTCGATCCCGCGCTCCACCAGTGCGGTGCCGGTGTCCTTCGGGCCGATCGGCAGCGCGTGCTGGACCAGGATGTCCCCGGTGTCCAGATCCTGATCCATCCGGTGGATCGTGAGCCCGATCTGTGACTCGCCACTGATCAGCGACCACAGCACCGGCGAGAATCCGGTGCCTTTCGGCAGCAGCGAATCGTGCAGATTCAGCGTGCCGTGCGGCGGGAGCTCGTAGAGCTCCGGCGGCATCCAGGTGTACCAGCTGTTGACCACGATCACGTCGGGCCGGGCTTGCTTGACGAGCTCGATGGTGTCGTTGCCGACCCGCTCGGTGAGGTGCACAGGGACACCGAGACTGCGCGCCAGCTCCTCGACCGAATCGGAGAAAATGCCCTTGTACGAGTCGTCGCTGGCCGGGTGGGTGACCGCGAGCGCGACGTCGTGACCCAGATCGATCAAAGCTTGAAGTGTCTTCACTCCCCATGTCTGGAACCCGAAGGACACGATGCGCATTGCGAAACCTCACTCGAATTTGTCGTCGCTGCAATTTGCTGTGAAACAGCTATGAGCACGTCAATTTACCTATGAGGGTGCGTTTTGTGGGGGCTACGTTTGCGGGAACCGCAGCACCCGGACATAAGTCCAGTTAGGACGCTGGGCCGGCCGCAGCGGGATGGCCGACGCCACCGCCGGCCGCGGCCGGGATCGGTGGATAGACGCCGGTGTATTCCACGGGCGGCCACCCGCCCAGATCGTCGCGCGGCGTGGACAGCGCGAGGAGGGTATAGACCAGTGCCGCCACGGCGGCAGGCAGCAGGATGGTCGCCGCGATCTGCAGCGGGCCATGCCCGAAGAACACCGCGGGAGCTTCGGTCACATAGTGGATCCGGTGCTCCGGAGACACCGGCGCCGCGGCGATGTCGATGACGCCGTAGCGCCAGCGCACCAGTACCGCCCCGATCCCGGCGGCGGCGCCGGCCGCAGCCGCCGCACCCACCGTCAGCGCGGCCAGCAGCACGGGCCCGCGGTGCGGACGCCACTGCCAGACCAGCACCGCCGCCACGACGGCCACCGCACTGAGCATGCCGATGAGCAGCACCTCGCCCAGAAAGAAGTTGTCGGACTCGTTGCCCAGATAGGCCGTGGTGCGGTTGCCGCTCTTGGTCAACGCGACGACGCCGTGGATGGGCGGCGCCAGCCAGGCCCACAGCGCACCGACGAGCACACCGGACAGGCCCACGCCGACGACGACCCGCACGGCCGCGGCGGCACGTGAAACCTTGGGCGCATCAACAGCCTTGGAGTCCGAGAGGCTCATCGGGGCACTTTGCTCTTCGCCCGAGAGGCTCATCGCCGGGTGTCCAGATCCTTGGAGTCGACCTGTCCGTGCCGCGAGCATTTGGCCCACCAGCCGTCGGGCCGGACCTGCACGATCATCCGGCGCCCGCACTCGGCGCAGAACCTCGGCGGTTCCAGACCGAGCTGCGCGGTGGTCGGGCTGGCACTGCCCGCCGGACCGCCGGTGTAGACGTTGAAGTTGCCGGCACCCACGGGTGCGGGCAACGCGGGGCTCACGGAACCTTCACTGATCATCACCACTGGTTCTACAGGGTGGCGTTGAGGGCCTTGATCGGCATCTGCAGATCATCGAGAAGTTCGAGATCGGATTCGGCGGGCCGGCCCAGCGTGGTCAGGTAGTTACCGACGATGACGGCGTTGATCCCGCCGAGGATGCCCTGCTTGGCGCCGAGGTCGCCCAGGGTGATCTCGCGACCACCGGCGAACCGCAGCATGGTGCGCGGCAGCGCCAGCCGGAACGCGGCGACGGCGCGCAGTGCGTCGGCGGCCGGCAGCACCTCGAGATCGCCGAACGGCGTGCCCGGACGCGGGTTCAGGAAGTTCAGCGGCACCTCGTGCGGGTTGAGTTCGGCGAGGTTGGCGGCGAATTCCGCACGCTGTTCCAGCGTCTCGCCCATGCCGAGGATGCCGCCGCAGCACACCTCCATGCCGGCCTCGCGGACCATCTCCAACGTGCCCCACCGCTCCTCCCAGGAGTGCGTGGTGACGACGTTGGGGAAGTACGACTGCGCGGTCTCCAGGTTGTGGTTGTAGCGGTGCACGCCCATGTCCTTGAGGCGGTCCACCTGCTCCTGGGTCAACATGCCGAGCGAGCAGGCGATCTGGATGTCGACCTCATTGCGGATGGCTTCGATGCCGGCCGCCACCTGGGCCAGCAGCCGCTCGTCGGGGCCGCGCACCGCGGCCACGATGCAGAACTCGGTGGCACCGGTCTTGGCGGTCTGCTTGGCGGCTTCCACCAGGCTGGGAATGTCCAGCCATGCACTGCGTACCGGGGAAGCGAAAAGCCCGGACTGCGAACAGAAATGGCAGTCCTCGGGGCAGCCACCGGTCTTCAGGCTGATGATGCCCTCGACCTCGACCTCGGGCCCGCACCACTTCATCCGGACCTCGTGGGCCAGGGCCAGCAGCTCGTCGAGTTGATCGTCGGGCAGTTGCAGCACCTGCAGGGTCTGATCCTGATCGAGGCCCACGCCGCGGTCGAGTACCTGCTCGCGTGCCTGAACCAGAATGTCGCTCACCGATTTGCCTCCATCAGCCTCTTGAACACCGTTCAGGTTAGAGTAACGGTGTGCAGCTGCACAAACGTGACGTAGTCGAAGCCGCGACGGCCATCCTGGACAACTTCGGAATGGCCGACCTCACCATGCGCAGACTGGCCCGCGAACTCGCCGTCAGTCCGGGCGCGCTGTACTGGCACTTCGCCAACAAGCAGGAGCTGCTGGGCGCGGTGACCGACCAAATCCTGGCGCCCGCCCTGGCGCGACACCTCGGTGGCGGCTGGCGCGATCAGATCACCGACGGCTGCCACCGGTTGCGGGACGCGCTGTTGTCGCACACCGACGGTGCCGAACTGGTGTCCGCCAGTTTCGCCGCGGGGCAGTCGCAGGCCATGACCGATATCGTGGCCCAGCTGTCGGCCGCCGCGGGCGAAGCCGGGATCGCCGGCCCCGACACCGAATTGGCCGCCCGCACCGTCGTCTACTACGTGCTGGGCTTCACCGCCGACGAACAGTCCCGCCTGCAGTGGGACGCCGCGGGTGCCACCCTGCCCGACGGGCAGTCCGTGCTGACGGCCGAACCGTCCCGGCGCTTCGCCTTCGGCCTGGCGGTGCTGATCGACGGACTGGCCGCGCACGACGGCTCCGGCGCACTACATGCCGTTGGCGACGACCTCGCGCAGCGCCGCCTCGGCTGACGGCTTTCCCGCCACGGCAACCGATCCGCCGCGGGTCCACGCCCACAGCGCCAGGTCCTGGACCGGACCGGTGACCGTCACATCGGCGCGACCCGCGGCGGCCCTGCGCGCGTAGCACCCCGAGGCCCCCGACGCTGCCGTCCACCGCCTGACGTCGACCAGCCAGCTCCGATCGACGTCCGAGGCGACGAATTCGGCGACGGCCGATGGCTCATCGCGGGCCCCGGCCGGTAGCCACCCCCACATCACGTCGACAGCGTGATCGACCGCGCCGGCCGCCGCCCCGGGTGAGATGGGGCCGACCGCCATCCCAGCCGTCAGTTCGGCATCCACCCTGTGCATGGTCGCCTCGTAGGTCTGCATCCGCCGGGTGAAGCCGACGGTCTGATCCGGCTCCCACCAGGTCCACCGCGGCTCGGCATCGTCGAGGCGCCCGAGCTGGTGAAGCAGTGCCCGGGTGCTGGAGTCGCGCAACGCCTGCAGGTCGGCGACCCGTGTCGGGCGTGGCGGTTTGGCCTGCTCGACGGCGTGGACGTCGGCCTCGGTGCGGGCGTCGCGGGCCAGGATCTGCGCCCAGAACCAGTGCACCTCGGTGAGGTGCCACAGCAGATCGAGCGCATTCCAATCCGGACAGGTCGGGCATTGCGCCTCGGGTTCGGCGGCGCCGAGCACCTCGGCCAGCCGCTGGGATTCGGCGCGGATGATCGCAGCGCGGTCCATGCCTCCAGCATTCCAGACACCCTTGACTTTCCAAGCGGGAAAGTGGAGGCTTGTTTCCAACCAGGAAAGGAGAACCGGGATGGACGAGATCACGCCGGAGAGCGCGCGGCACGCACTCGAGGTCGCAGAGCGGGCGCGGCAACGGGTGGCCGAGGAAATCGGGCTGCCGCGCGGATACTGGTGGGCCCTGGCGGCGGTGTGGGTGGCACTCGGTGTCCTCGGTGACTACGGCCCGCGCTGGCTGACCACCGTGGCGACGGTGGGCTTCGCCGTCGGGCACAGCACGGTGGCGTCGCGTCTGCTCAGCGGCCGGCGCCGGTCCGATCGGATGCAGGTCAGCGCCGACACCGCGGGTTCGCGGATACCGCTGGTGGTGATCGGCATCCTGCTCGGGCTGGTGCTGCTGACCATCGCGGCAGGCTTCGCGCTGCACGCGGACGGCGTGCGACACGCCGGGGCCTGGGCGGCCTTGCTCGCCGCGGCGATCATCGGGTTCGGAGGTCCGGACATCCTGCGGGTCACGCGCCGGTGGGCACATGCCTGAGCCGGCGCGGTTCGACGAGCTGATCCACCCCAGTACCCGACTCACCCTGATGGCGACCCTGGCCGCCGCCGACTGGGCCGAATTCGGTTATCTCAAGGAACATCTCGCACTGTCGGACTCCGCGCTGTCCAAACAGCTGACCGTGCTCGAGGATGCCGGGTATCTGCACACCGAGCGCCGACTGGAAGGCAGCAGGCACAAGGTGCGCGCCCGGTTGACCCCGGCCGGCCGCGGCGCCTTCGCCGGCCATGTCGCCGCGCTGAACGCCATCGTGGCCGGGCAGTTGGCGCAGCCGCAGAGCTGACCCGGCTCAGCCGACCAGGTGTTCGCGCCTGGCCTCGCCGTCCCAGCGCCGAAGGCGCACGAACGCCCCGTCCACCTCGATCCCGACACCGGGTACCGACAGCGCGCGGTCCAGCAGCGCGGCGTCCAGGCGCCGGGCGAGCGTCACATGCGGGGTCCAGTGCCCCACCGCGGCATGGGCGTATGCACCGGATGGCATGTGCGGCAAGCAGATCCGATGGATCTGCGCGTGCAGGCCGAGAAGCTCGGCCGAGGGAACCACCAGCCGCGCCAACGTGAACGGGCCCCGGCCGAACAAGATCGGCGCCCCGAGACGGCACCGCACCGGTAGCGCCTCTGTCATTGCGGACAACTCCGCATCGACATCCGCGGACAGTGCGCCGGCCACCGTCATGGTGACGTGCGGACGATTGGACGGAGCGCGATGCGCTGCCTGGCTGGGCACACCGGCGTCGGCCAAGGCATCCCAGACCAGCCGGACCGCGTGGTCGGCATCGGGATCCAGCAGCAACTCCACCGAGTGCGCCACCGCTACACCAGGCCCGCGATCCAGTCCCGGTCGAACGCCGCGGCACTGATCGCCGCGAAATCGGCACCGACGGCGGCGCCCGCAGGTAGCACGGCGCGCACCGGCGCGAGGCTTTCCAACGCGGACCGGTTGCCCAGTTCGGCCACACCGGGTTGTGCCGGCCAAGCGCCAATCACCAATCCGGCACACGGAATACCATGCGCTGCAAGCGATTCCAAAGTCAAGGCGGTGTGGTTGAGCGTCCCCAGCCCCGCTGCGACGACGAGCAACACCGGCGCGCCGAGATCGGCCGCGAGATCGCGCAGCGTCACCCCGCCGGCGCCCAGTTCGACCAGCAGGCCACCCGCGCCCTCGACGAGGGTCAGGGCACCCGGTTGCGCCACCGCGCGCACCGACTCGACCAGCTCGGCCCTGGTCGGCAACGGCAGCCCGGCCCTGGTCGCCGCGGCGACCGGCGCCAGCGGTTCGGGATAGCGCCAACCGCCGTGCAGCGCCGTGACGCCCGCCAGCCGGCCCACCTCCCCGAGGTCGTCGTCGCCATCGATGGTGCCGGTCTGCACCGGCTTACACACCGCGACATCGAGTCCGGCCAGCCGGGCCGCGCATGCCAGCGCCGCGGTGGTCACCGTCTTACCTACACCGGTGTCGGTGCCGGTCACCAACAGCAGGCTCACCGTGCCCTCATCGAACCGAAGCCAGCACTTCGGTCAGCACCCCGCGGGCCAGAGCCATCTCGTCATCGGTGAGCGAGGCCCGCGCGGTCAGCCGCAGCCGGGACGTGCCCGCGGGCACACTCGGCGGCCGGAAGCAGCCCACCCGCACGCCGCGGTCCAGGCAGGCCGCGGCGGCGGCGACGGCCACCTCGGGCTCCCCCAGGATCACCGACACCACTGCCGAGGTGGGCGCATCCGGCACATCGCAGCACTCGGTGAGTTCGGCGGCGCGGGTCAGCACCGCGGCCGCGCGTTGCGGTTCGGCGATCAGCACCCGCAGCGCGGCCAGCGCCGCACCGACGGCCGCCGGAGCCAGTCCGGTGTCGAAGATGAACGGCCGGGCAGCGTCGATCAGGTGCGCACGCACCGCCTCGGGTCCCAGCACCACACCACCCTGGGAGCCGAGCGCCTTGGACAGCGTCGTGGTCATCACCACGTCGGGTGCGCCCGACAAGCCGGCCTCGTACAGCAGTCCCTGACCGCCGGTGCCGCGCACACCGATCCCGTGCGCCTCGTCCACCAACAGCAGCGCATCGTGTCTGCGGCACACCTCGTGCAGCTCGCGCAGCGGGGCCAGCACGCCGTCGGCGGAGAACACCGACTCGGTCACCACCACGGCACGCTCCTCGGAGCGCCCCGCTAGCGCTTGCTCGACGGCGGCCACATCGCGATGCGGGGCCACCGCCACCCGGGCCCGCGACAACCGGCAGGCGTCCACCAGTGAGGCATGCGACAACGCGTCGGACACGATCAGTGCACCCGGCCCGGTCAGCGCGACCAACGCACCGAGGTTGGCGGTGTAGCCCGACGAGAACACCAGCGCCGCCTCGGCCCCGGTGAACCGGGCCAGCTCGGTCTCGAACTCCTCGTGCAGTTCGGTGTTGCCGGTGACCAGGCGGGATCCCCCCGCGCCGGCCCCCCAGGTGCGCAGGGCCTGGATGCCGCCGTCGAGCACGGCGGGATGCTGGGACAAACCGAGGTAGTCGTTGGAGGCCAGGTCGAGTTCGGTCCCGACGGGCGGGCGGACCCGCAGTGCACGTCGCAACCCGGCGTCGCGGCGCTGCTGTTCGACATCGGCCAGCCAGGCCAGCGGTGAAAGACCGGTGCGCGTCACGGATGCAATCCCTTCAGGACTTGAACACCGTTCAGGTTAACGCACGCGCCACGGCCACCATCGCCGAACCGATCTGAGCCACCTCGGCCGGCGTGCAGATGAACGGCGGCATCGCGTAGACCAGCCTGCCGAACGGCCGCAGCCACACCCCGTGCCGAAGCGCCGCCTCGGTGGCCACCGCCATATCGACCGGCTCGGCCATCTCGATGACGCCGATCGCCCCGAGCACCCGGACATCGGCGACCCCCGCCACGTCCCGGGCCGGCGCCAGCCCGTCCCGCAGCCCGGTCTCGATCTCGCGCACCCTGGTTTGCCAGTCTCCGCTGCGCAGCAACTCCACCGATGCCACCGACACCGCGCACGCCAGCGCGTTGGCCATGAACGTCGGCCCGTGCATCAGCGCGCCCGGCTCTCCGGAGCTGATGGTCCGGGCAATCCCGGCCGTGCACAACGTCGCCGCCAGGGTGACATATCCCCCGGTCAGCGCCTTGCCGACGCACATGATGTCCGGACTGACACCGGCATGATCGGCCGCGAAGAGCGCACCGGTGCGGCCGAATCCGGTGGCGATCTCATCGAAGATGAGCAGCACGCCGTGCCGGTCGCAGGCGCCCCGCAGGTCGGTCAGGTAGCGCGGATCGTGGAACCGCATCCCGCCGGCGCCCTGCACCACCGGCTCGACGATGACGGCGGCCAGTTCATCGGCGTGGTCGGCCAGCTGCGCTTCGAAGGCCGCGCTGTAGGCGGGGTCGTACCCGGTCGGCACCTGCGGGGCGAACACCTGCGGCGTCAGGACATCGGTCCACAACTCGTGCATGCCGCCGTCCGGGTCGCACACGCTCATCGGGGTGAACGTGTCGCCGTGATAGCCGCCGCGCCAGGTCATCAGCCGGTGTTTGGCCGGTCGGCCCTTGCTGCGCCAGTACTGCAAGGCCATCTTGGCCGCCACCTCGACGGCCACCGAACCCGAATCACTGAAAAACACCGTGTCCAGCCCGGCCGGGGTGACCTCGACGAGCAGCTGCGCCAGCCGGGCGGCCGGCTCGTGGGTCAGCCCGCCGAACATGACGTGGTTCATGGTGGCCAGCTGCGCGGTGACCGCGGCGTCGAGTACCGGGTGACCGTGCCCGTGCACCGCCGTCCACCACGAACTCATCGCGTCCAAGGCCTGGATGTGCTGCCCGTCATGCACCAGCGTCAGCCACGCGCCCTTGGCGCCGACCGCGACCACCGGCGCCAACGCCTCCGAGCCGATGGTGCTGTACGGGTGCCAGACGTGTGCGGCATCGATCGCGCTGATCTCGTCGGGTGTCAACGCGGGCATGGCATCCGACACTATCGCTTTGCTCGCCGAGGCCGACGTGACGCCCGTGACCTGAGCCTTGCAGGGATCTTAGGTAGATTGAGTCACCGACCATGAAGACCCCCACCCTCAGCCGGACCCCGTCCGGCGCCGCCGATCGTGCCGAAATGGGCACCCGCACATCGGGTTTCTATCGGCACGATCTGGACGGATTGCGCGGGGTCGCCATCGCGCTCGTTGCGGTGTTCCACGTCTGGTTCGGCCGGGTGTCCGGGGGTGTGGACGTGTTCCTGGCCTTGTCCGGGTTCTTCTTCGGCGGCAGGCTGCTGCGCACCGCCCTGCGCCCGGGGGCTTCGCTGCGGCCCGGCCCCGAGGTCATCCGGCTGGTGCGCCGCCTGCTGCCGGCCCTGGTGGTGGTGCTGGCGGCCGCGGCGGTGCTGACCATCCTGGTGCAGCCCGAGACGCGCTGGGAGACCTTTGCCGACCAGAGCCTGGCAAGTCTGGGCTACTACCAGAACTGGGAACTGGCCGATTCGGCGTCGAACTACCTGCGCGCCGGAGAGGCGGTCAGCCCGCTGCAACACATCTGGTCGATGTCGGTGCAGGGCCAGTTCTACATCGCGTTCTTGGCGCTGGTCTTCGGGTTCGCCTATCTGCTGCGCAACCGCATGCGCCGGCACCTGCGTACCGCCTTTGTCATCGTCATCGGCGCGCTCACCGTTGCCTCGTTCGTCTACGCGATCTTCGCCCACAACGCCGACCAGGCCACCGCCTACTACGACAGCTTCGCCCGCGGCTGGGAAATGACGGCGGGCGTGCTGGCCGGCGCCCTGGTACCGCGGGTGCGGTGGCCGATGTGGCTGCGCACCGTGATCGCGACCGTGGCGCTGGCCGCCATCGCGGGGTGCGGTGCGCTGATCGACGGAGTGCGCGAGTTCCCCGGTCCGTGGGCCCTGGTGCCCGTCGGCGCCACCGTGCTGTTCATCCTGTCGGCAGCCAACCGCGGCGACGCCGCTCTGCCGGCACCCAACCGGCTGCTGGCCACCAAACCGTTCGTCTCGCTGGGGTCGATGGCCTACGCGCTGTACCTGTGGCATTGGCCACTGCTGATCTTCTGGCTGGCCTACAGCGGCGGATCCCATGCCGGCCTGCTGGACGGATCGGTGGTGTTGCTGGTGTCCGGCGTGCTGGCCTGGCTGACCACCCGCTACATCGAGACGCCGCTGCGGTACCGCGCCCCGGCACAGCGCCCCGCGGCCGCGCAGGTGATGGCGTGGCAGACCCGGTTACGCCGCCCGACCATCGCCCTGGGCACCGCGGTCACCCTGCTGGGTGTGGCGTTGACGGCGACATCGTTCACCTGGCGCGAGCACGTCACCGTGCAGCGGGCCAGCGGCAAGGAACTGTCCGGGCTGTCGTCGCGCGACTACCCCGGCGCGCGGGCCCTGATCAACCACGCCAAAGTGCCCAAGCTGCCGATGCGGCCCACCGTGCTGGAGGCCAAGAACGACCTGCCGGAAACCACCGATGACGGTTGCATCTCCGATTTCGACAATGTCGACATCCTCAACTGCACCTACGGTGACAAGGACGCCACCCGGACCGTCGCGCTGGCCGGCGGCTCGCACGCCGAACACTGGATCACCGCGCTCGATTTGCTCGGCCGGCTGCACCACTTCAAGATCGTCACCTATCTCAAGATGGGTTGTCCGCTGACCACCGAGGAGAACCCCCTGGTGATGGGCGACAACCGGGCCTACCCCAACTGCAGGGAATGGAACAAGAAGGTGATGCCGAGGCTGCTGGCCGACCACCCGGACTATGTCTTCACCACCTCGACTCGGCCATGGAACATCAAGGACGGCGACGTGATGCCCGGCTTCTACATCGGCATCTGGCAGGCGTTCGCCGACGCCGGGATCAATGTTCTCGCGATGCGTGACACACCGTGGCTGGTGCGCGACGGCAAGCCCTATTTCGCCGCCGATTGCCTGGCCGACGGCGGCGATTCCATCTCGTGCGGCATGAAGCGCGCTGAGGTACTGTCCGACCACAACCCGACCCTGGATTTCGTCAAGGAGTTTCCCAACCTCAAACCGCTCGATATGAGTGACGCGGTGTGCCGACCCGACATCTGCCGAGTTGTGGAGGGAAATGTCTTGATGTATCACGATTCTCACCATCTTTCGACCACCTACATGCGGACCATGACCAACGAGCTGGGACGCCAGATGGCCGCCGCGACGGGCTGGTGGTGACATGGTGACCACGGTCTGGCCGGGAACCGCCTATCCCCTGGGCGCCACGTACGACGGTGCGGGCACCAACTTCTCGCTGTTCTCCGAAGTCGCCGAGAAGGTCGAGCTGTGCCTGATCGCCAAGGACGGCAGCGAGGAGCGCATTGCGCTCGACGAGGTCGACGGCTATGTCTGGCACGCCTATCTGCCCACCGTCACGCCCGGCCAGCGCTACGGCTTCCGGGTGCACGGTCCGTGGGATCCCGCCGCCGGTCACCGCTGCGATGCCAGCAAGCTGCTGCTGGACCCGTACGGCAAGTCCTTTCACGGTGCCTTCGACTTCACCCAGGCGCTGTTCTCCTATGACCTGACCGCCGAGGATCCCGGAGCGACCGGTGACCTGCCGGGAGTCGACTCGCTGGGCCACACCATGACCAGCGTGGTGATCAACCCGTTCTTCGACTGGGGATCCGACCGCGCCCCCAAGACGCCCTACCACGAGACCGTCATCTACGAGGCCCACGTCAAGGGCATGACGCAGTTGCATCCGGGAATCCCGCAGGAGCAGCGCGGCACCTACGCCGGCCTGGCGCACCCGGTGATCATCGATCACCTCAAGGCGCTCAACGTCACGGCCATCGAGCTCATGCCGGTGCACCAATTCCTGCACGATCACCGGCTGCTGGATCTGGGACTGCGAAACTACTGGGGCTACAACACCTTCGGCTTCCTGGCGCCGCACTATCAATACGCGGCCAATCAGCACGCGGGCGGAGCGGTCGCCGAATTCAAGGCGATGGTGCGGTCCTTCCACGACGCCGGTATCGAGGTCATCCTCGACGTCGTCTACAACCACACCGCCGAGGGCAGCCACCTCGGCCCGACCATCAACTTCCGTGGTATCGACAACGCCGCGTACTACCGACTGCTCGACGGCCAGCCGCAGTACTACAAGGATTTCACCGGCACCGGCAACAGTCTCAACGCCCGGCATCCGCACACCCTGCAGCTCATCATGGACTCGCTGCGGTACTGGGTGATGGATATGCATGTGGACGGGTTCCGCTTCGATCTGGCCTCGACGCTGGCCCGCGAGTTCTACGACGTGGATCGCCTGAGCGCGTTCTTCGACCTGGTGCAGCAGGATCCGGTGATCAGCCAGGTGAAATTGATCGCCGAACCGTGGGATGTCGGCGAGGGCGGCTACCAGGTCGGGAACTTCCCAGGTTTGTGGACGGAGTGGAACGGGAAATACCGCGACACTGTGCGCGATTACTGGCGGGGCGAGCCCGCAACCCTGGGCGAGTTCGCTTCCCGGCTGACCGGTTCCTCGGACCTGTACGAGGCGACCGGGCGGCGGCCGAGTGCGAGCATCAACTTCGTCACCTGCCACGACGGCTTCACGTTGAACGACCTGGTGTCCTACAACGAGAAGCACAACGAGGCCAACGGTGAGGACAACCGCGACGGCGAGAGCCACAACCGGTCCTGGAACTGTGGCGTCGAGGGCCCCACAGAGGATCAGGCGACCCTCGAACTGCGGCACCGGCAGATGCGCAACATTCTGGGCACCCTGATGGTGTCGCAGGGCACGCCGATGATCAGCCATGGCGATGAGATCGGTCGCACCCAGCGCGGCAACAACAACGCCTACTGCCAGGACTCCGAGATCGCCTGGATCGACTGGTCGATGTGCGAGTCCAACGCCGACCTGTTGAACTTCACCCGCAAGGTCGTCGCGCTGCGCAAGAACCACCCGGTGTTCCGGCGCCGCCGGTTCTTCGACGGAACACCCATCCGGACCGCAGAGCAGGAACGCGATATCGCCTGGCTGACGCCGGCCGGAACCGAGATGACACCGCAGGACTGGGGTTCCGGGTTCGGCAAGAGCATCGCGGTGTTCCTCAACGGCGACGCCATCCCGGAACCCAACTCGCGTGGCGAACGCGTCACCGACGACTCATTCCTGTTGTGCTTCAACGCGCATGACGAGGCATTGGATTTCGTGTTGCCTGCGCAGGCGTACGCCCAACAGTGGACGGCAGCCCTCGACACGGCCGACCCAGGCGGTACCAACGATCTCGTCGCCGCCGCGGGAGAGAAGATCTCGCTGCGGGCGCGGTCGCTGCTGGTGCTGCAGAAGAAAAACTGAACGGACCGACTGTGACCCCTGTCCTGTCGACGTATCGCCTTCAGCTGCGCGGCGATTCGTTCACCTTCGCCGACGCCGAGAACCTGCTGGACTACCTGGCCGATCTCGGGGTGTCGCACCTGTACCTGTCCCCCATTCTCACCGCGACCGCCGGATCGACGCACGGCTACGACGTCACCGACCCGACGACGGTGTCCGCCGCCCTCGGCGGACCCGAAGGGCTGCGCAGACTTTCGGAATCGGCACGTAGTCGGAAGATCGGCCTCATTGTTGACATCGTGCCCAACCACGTCGGAGTGGAAGATCCGGCGCAGAACGCGTGGTGGTGGGACGTGCTCAGGCACGGCAGGAAGTCGGCCTACGCACACTTCTTCGACATCGACTGGGAGCTGGACCACGGCCGGATCGTGCTGCCGGTACTCGGCTCGGATGACGACGTCGACTCGCTCACGGTCGACGGCGAGCAGCTGCGCCTCGGTGACCGGGTGTGGCCGATCGCGCCGGGTACCGGAGGTGGCACCGGCGCGCAGGTGCACGACCGTCAGCACTACAAGCTCATCGGGTGGCAGGCCAGGGCGAGCGAAGCGACGGGGCAAAGCTACGGCATCTGCGGCTACCGCCGGTTCTTCTCCATCACCTCGCTGGCCGGCCTGCGCCAGGAGGACCCCGACGTGTTCGCCGCCACCCACGCCGAGGTGGGCCGCTGGTTCACCGAGGGCCTGGTCGACGGCCTGCGAATCGATCATCCGGATGGGCTCACCGACCCGGCCGGTTACCTCACGTCGTTGCGCGCACTGGTCGGGCCGGATGCCTGGATCGTGATCGAGAAGATCCTGGCGCCCGACGAACCGCTGGACACCGCGTTGCCGGTGGACGGCAGCACCGGATACGACGCCCTGCGCGAGATCGGCGGGGTGTTCATCGATCCCTCCGGCGAGCCGGAACTGACCGCGCTTTACCCACCGGCCGCGCACACCGCCGAGCAGATCAGCCAGCTCAAGGCCACCACCGCCGCCACGACGCTGGGCAGCGAACTGGCCCGGCTGCGGCGCGCCATCGCGGCCGCCTCGGGCACCGACCACCCGCTGCTGCCCGAGGCGATCACGGCGCTGCTCACCCACGTCGGGGTGTACCGGTTCGACTACCCCGTCCTGGCCGCCGTCGGTCCCGTCGCGATCGCCCGAACCGCCGCCGACCGCCCCGAACTCGCCGACCCGCTGCAACTGGTCGCCGACGCCCTCGCCGAAGGCGGCGAGGCGGCCAAGCGCCTCCAGCAGCTGTGCGGTGCGGTGACCGCCAAATCGGTCGAGGACTGCCTGTTCTACCGCGATGCCCGCCTGGTGTCGCTGAACGAGGTGGGCGGGGAACCCGACCGGTTCGGGGTGAGCGCAGCCGAATTCCAGCTGCGTGCCGCGACCAGGGCCCGGTTGTGGCCGCGCGCCATGGTCACCACCTCCACCCACGACACCAAGCGCGGCGAGGACGTCCGGGCCCGGATCGGTGTGCTGTCCCAGATCCCGGCGTTGTGGGCCGACCGGATCGGTCGCTGGTCGCGGGTGGTCATCGCGCCCGACGAAGCCACCGGACTGTTCTTGTGGCAGAACATCTTCGGGGTGTGGCCGGTCGATGGCGAGGTGACCGACGAGCTGCGCGACCGGTTGCACGCTTACACCGAGAAGGCGATCCGGGAGGCCGGCACGCACACCTCGTGGGACGATCCGGACACCGAATTCGAGTCCGGCGTGCACGCATGGCTGGACTCGATCATCGACGGGCCCGTCGGTAACGAACTGACCGGGCTGGTGGCACAGTTGCAAACGCACGCGGTCAACGATGTGCTGGGCCAGAAACTGCTGGCGCTGACGGTGCCCGGGATCCCCGATATCTATCAAGGCACCGAACTAACCGATGACAGCCTGGTGGACCCGGACAATCGCCGGACCGTCGACTACCCGGTCCGGCGGTCGGCACTGTCCGGCGGTACCGATCCCAAGATCCGGGTGGTCCACGCGGCGCTGCGGTTGCGCCGCGACAAACCGGACACCTTTCTGACCGGCGGGCATCACCCACTGCTGGCGCGCGGGCCGGCCGGCGATCACGTGGTGGCGTTCCGGCGCGGTGACGACGTGGTGGTTGCGGTGACCCGCTGGACCGCGAAACTCGGCGAAACCGGCTGGGGGGAAACACAACTCGACCTTCCCGAGGGCACCTGGTCGGACCGGATCAGCGGTCGCACCCACTCCGGAGCGGTGCGGGTCGCCGACCTGTTCGGAGAATTGCCGGTGGCGCTGCTGGAGCGGACGCCATGACCGAGTTCGCGGTGTGGGCGCCGCGCCCGCAGCGGGTGCGCCTGGACGTCGACGCGACGACGTACCCGATGGTCCGCGGGGCCGACGACTGGTGGCGCGCCGAGGTGCCCGCCGGGCCCGACAGCCGGTACGGCTTCGTCCTCGACGACGACGAGACCGTGCTGCCGGACCCGCGTTCGGCACGCCAACCCGATGGGGTACACGCCCGCTCCGCGGTGTGGACTCCGCGGTCCACACCCGCACCGTGGGCCGGCCGGTCCATCGAGGGCGCGGTGATCTACGAATTGCACCTGGGCACGTTCACGCCGGGCGGCACCTTCGACTCGGCGATCGAGAAGCTGGATCACCTGGTCGAACTCGGGGTGGGCTTCGTCGAATTGATGCCCGTCAACGCGTTCAGCGGGACGCACGGTTGGGGCTACGACGGCGTGCTGTGGTACGCCGTGCACGAACCCTACGGCGGCCCGGACGGACTGCTGCGCTTCGTCGACGCGTGCCACGCCCGTGGCCTGGGCGTGCTGATCGACGCCGTCTTCAATCACCTCGGTCCGTCCGGCAACTACCTGCCGCGGTTCGGCCCCTATCTGTCGCGCGGCAGCAATCCGTGGGGCGAATCGATCAACATCGCCGACGCCGATGCCGACGAGGTGCGCCGGTACATCCTGGACTGCGCACTGCGCTGGATGCGCGATTTCGGGGCCGACGGTCTTCGCCTGGACGCCGTGCACGCCCTGGTGGACACCACCGCCATCCACATCCTGGAGGAGCTGGCCGCCGAAACCGATGCGCTGGCAACCGAACTGGGCCGGCCGTTGTCGCTGATCGCCGAAAGCGACCTCAACGATCCTCGGCTGATCACTCCGCGCGAGCACGGCGGACTCGGGATGACGGCGCAGTGGGACGACGACATCCACCACGCCATCCATTCCGCGGTGTCCGGTGAACGGCAGGGTTACTACGGCGATTTCGGCTCGATACAGACGCTGGCGCAGACACTGGCGCACGGATACTTCCATGCGGGCACCTATTCGTCGTTCCGGCATCGCAGGCACGGCCGCCCGCTGGACACCGCCACCATCCCGGCCACCCGGCTGTTGGCGTACACACTGACCCACGACCAGGTGGGCAACCGGGCCGTCGGTGATCGGCCGTCGCAGAACCTGACGTTCGGCCAGCTGGCGGTGAAGGCGGCGCTGGTGCTGGGCTCCCCCTACACCGCGATGCTGTTCATGGGCGAGGAGTGGGGATCGTCGAGCCCGTTCCAGTTCTTCACCTCGCACCCCGAGCCCGAACTCGGCCGGGCCACCGCAGAGGGACGCAAGGCCGAGTTCGCGGCGCACGGATGGGACGCCGACGACATTCCCGATCCGCAGGACCCGGCCACCTTCGAGCGCTCCAAGCTGGACTGGAGCGAGCCGTCCGTCGGTGAGCACGCCCGGCTACTGCAGGTCTACCGCGACCTGATCGAATTGCGAGCGAGCGAGTCCGACCTCGCCGATCCCTGGCTGACCCATCTGCACATCGAGTACGACGAGGACGCCCGCTGGATCGTCATGCACCGCGGCGCGCTGACGGTGGCCGCGAACCTCGGCACGGCGGCGGTGACGGTCCCGGTCGCCGGCGCCACGGTGCTGGCCTCCGACGATCCCACCCCCGATGGCTCGGGAACCCGGCTGCCCGGGCACTCGTTTGCGGTGTTGCGCCGCGCGCAATAGCACTTTCGGCGAATTGACGATCCCGACAACCCGGCCACCGTTCTGCGTTAACGTGTAACACGAAACACGAACCGGGAGAACGAATGAGCGTCGGATCGGCTTTGCTACAACGCGTCACCGCGCAGGCTTTCGCACCTGAAGCGGTGTATCGGCTGTGGCTGCAAGGTAACGGTGCCGCCAGGCCGCAGGACCCGGTCACCGCGCCGTCCTGGTGCACGACGCTGAAATCGACGGCCCAATGGCAGCAGGCGCTGGCCGACCTCCGCAACCTCGGATTGCCCGCACACAACGACGGACCCAAGAACTGGGACACCCAGATCATCACCGCGGCAATGCTTTCCACGGACGGGCCGATCCTGGATGCCGGCGCGGAGACCTACTCGATGGTGCTGGCGGCACTCTATCTCTACGGCCGGCGCGACCTCACCGGCGTCAACCTGGTGTTCGACAGGCCATTTCGGCGCGGACCGATCCGATTCGAGCCGGGCGACATCACCCGGACCAGATTCGCGAACGAGACGTTCGCCGGAATTTCCTGCCAGAGCGTCGTCGAACACGGGGTGGACCTGCACGCATACTTCGCCGAGATGGCCCGGATCCTGCGCCCGGGAGGTGTGCTCTCCACGTCTACGGACTATTTCCCCGAACCCGTCGACACCGGCGGAAAGGTCGCCTACGGCGTACCGGTGAAGATCTTCACCCGCCAGGAGATCCTGGATGCGCTCGATTTCGCCGCCGGCGTCGGGCTCACGCCGACCCACGAGGTGGACCTGGACTGCACGGAGCGCCCCGTGCACTGGAAGCGGATGGATCTGCGCTACACCTTCACCTGCTTGACCTTGCGCAAAGGGTAGGGCGGTCAGGTCAGGTAGCGGTAGGTCGGCGAACCCGGCTCCAACAGTTCGACGTGCGCCTCGGAGTCCCGCATGCGGTGCAGCAGCCCGTCCAGATCGGTCGCCGAGCCCAACTCGATTCCGACCAGCGCCTCCCCGGTCTCCCGGTTGTTGCGTTTGACGTATTCGAACAGCGTGATGTCGTCGTTGGGCCCGAGCACGCTGTCGAGGAAGTTGCGCAGCGCACCCGGTTCCTGCGGGAAGTCGACCAGGAAGTAGTGCTTGAGGCCGAGGTGCACCAGTGAGCGCTCGAGTACCTCGCCGTACCGGGACACGTCGTTGTTGCCACCGGAGATGACACAGACCACCGTCGACCCCGGTGCGATGTCGGCCTCCAGCAGCGCCGCCACCGACAGCGCACCCGCCGGCTCGGCGATGATGCCCTCGTTCTGGTAGAGGTCGAGCATCGCGGTGCACACCGCGCCCTCGTCCACCGCGGTGATCGACACCATGTCCCCGGCAGCGGCCAGTACCGCGTAGGTGTGCGTCCCGGCCCGCGCCACGGCCGCCCCGTCCACGAACTGGTCGACGTCGTCGAGCGTGACCGGTTCGCCGGCAGCCAGGGCCGCCATCATCGAGGCGGCGCCTGCGGGCTCCACCCCCAGCACCGCGGAATTCGTGGTGCGCGCCGACAGGTAGGTGGTGATGCCGGAGATGCAGCCGCCGCCACCGACCGGCACGATGACCAGATCAGGTTCCTCGGGCAGCTGCGCCAAGATCTCCGCACCGATGGTGCCCTGCCCGGCGATGGTCCGCGGGTCGTCATAGGGCGGAACGAGCGTCGCACCGGTGCGTGCGACATCGTCGATGGCGGCCGCCGCGGCCATGTCATAGGTCTTGCCGCCGACGATCAATTCGATGAACTCACCGCCGTGATAGCGGATCCGGTCCCGCTTCTGCTTGGGCGTCTTGGCCGGCACGTACACCCGGCCGTGCACGCCGATGGACCGGCAGGCCAGCGCGAAGCCCTGGGCATGGTTGCCCGCCGAGGAGCACACCACACCGGCGGCCAGTTCCTCCGGTGTCAGCTGCATCAGCAGGTTGTAGGCACCGCGCAGCTTGTAGGACCGCACCGCCTGCAGATCTTCCCGCTTGAGGTACACCTGCGCGCCGGTGATGGCCGACAGCCGATCGCTGAATTGCAGCGGGCTCACGGTGACCACGCCGGAAATTCGCTGAGCGGCCTCGTCGATATCGGCCGCTGTCACGGGCAGCGGCGTCCGACGTGAATCCTGGCTCAGTTCGGCAGACACCGCCTCATGGTGCCACCAACGGGCGCCCAGGCGAAAAAGTGGGCAGCTTGATCCAGTGTTTCGGTTGTCCGAACTCTTGGTTACGCGCTATCGTCGACCTATGACCACGCCAGCCGAAGTACGTATCGCCGGGGTGCCCTGGCCGACGTACAAGCTGATCGCCCTCCTGGTGGGCGCGCTGGTGCTGATCGTCGTCGGAGTGGCCACCGCCAGTGCGCCCGCCGCCGTGCTCAGCGCGGCCGCAATCTCCTCCGTGGCCTGGGTCGTCCTCGGCCGCAACCGGCGCTGACCACGCGGCTCGCCGCTTCCCAGCCCTTCGCGGCTCGCCGCTTCCCAGCCCTTCGCGGCTCGCCGCGGAAGATCCAGCGGGCAGTCAGCCCCGGCCCCCACACTTGACCGATGGAACCGACCCCCTCGGAAGCGTTCGTCAAGCGAGCCGAACGCATCGCCGCGGACGCCGAGCATCATGTGCCGTCCTGGTTGCGTCCCGGCGAACCGGAAAACCGGCTGCCGGTACTGGCGGCGATCCTGCTGGCGGTCGCACTGCAACGCGCCGTACCCGAGCGCTACACCGTGGTGCCGAGGTGGCCGCTGCTGGTCATGGAATTACTGCTGGTGCTCGTTCTGGTGGCGATCAACCCGCTGCGACTGTCTCGGCGTACCACCGCCGCCCGCTGGGGCAGCCTGGCTCTGACCGCGGCCATCACCATCGACAACACCGCCTCGGCGGTGGTGCTGGACTACCGGATCCTCAGTGGAGACGTCAGCAACGATGCGGCCGTCCTGCTCGGCAGTGGCGGTGCCATCTTCATCACGAACGTGCTGGCCTTCGCGCTGTGGTACTGGGAGCTGGACCGCGGCGGGCCGTTCGCCCGGCACGCGGCCGAGCAGCCCTACCCGGATTTCCTGTTCCCGCAGATGTCGGACCCGGACAAAGCAAAACCCGGGTGGCGACCGACCTTCGTCGACTACCTCTACGTCAGCTTCACCAACGTGGTGGCCTTCTCCCCCACCGACACCATGCCGCTGGCGCGGTGGGCGAAAATGCTGATGACCGTGCAGTCACTGGTGTCGATGTCGACGATCGCGTTGGTCATCGCTCGCGCGGTGAACGTGCTGAAATAGCGTCAGCCGCCCAGACAGCCCGGCCCCAGCAGCGCCTTGAGGTCTCCCATCAGCGCCGACGACGGTGTCACCCGCAGCGATTGATCCAGCTCCAGCGTGGTGATCCGCTCACCGCTGATCAACCGCAGATGCACCTGCGCGGTACCGGGATGCCGAGCCAGCACCTGTTTCAGCGCGGTGACCTTGTCCTGCGTGCACTGGCGGGTGGGCAGACTCAGCGCCAGCGGCCGGTCGGCCTGGGCATTCGAGAAGTCCGGCACCACAAGGTCATTGGCGATCAACGAAATGCGGTCATCGCGGATGGCCACCTTGGCACCCACCAGCACCACGGCATCGTCGGCGATATCGGCCCCGAAGGCCGAATAGGTCTGCGGGAAGAACAACACCTCGATACCGCCGGTGAGATCCTCCAATTGCGCTGAGGCCCAAGGCAACCCGTTCTTGTTGACGCGACGGTTGACCGAAGCCAGGATGCCGCCGATGCGCACCTGGGTGTCGTTGGCGATATCCCCTTCCAAGATCGCCGGGATCTGGGTGTCGACCTGGGCGTTCAGCAGGTGCGCGACACCGTCGAGCGGATGCCCGGACACATACAGCCCCAGCATCTCGCGCTCGAGCGCCAGCTTGTGCTTGCCGTCCCACTCACCGTCGGGCACCGGGATGGTGAACACCGACTCGATCCCCGAATCGGCGTCGCCGCCGCCGAACAGGTCGAACTGGCCGATCGCCTCGGCTTTCTTAGTGCCCAGCACCGAATCCACCGCGTCCGCGTGCACCAGGAACAGGCCCTTGCGCGGATGCCCGAGCGAGTCGAACGCCCCGGCCTTGATCAGCGATTCCGTCACCTTCTTGTTGCACGCGGTGATGTCGATCTTGTTCAGATAGTCCGAGAAGTCGGTGTACTTGCCCTTCTCGTTGCGCCCGTTGATGATCGACTGCACCACGTTGGCGCCCACGTTGCGCACGCCGCCGAGCCCATACCGGATGTCGTGGCCCACCGAGGCGAAGTTGTGCACCGATTCGTTGACATCCGGTGGGAGAACCGTGATTCCGAGCCGGCGACAATCCGACAGGTAGATCGCGGCCTTGTCCTTGTCGTCCCCGACCGAGGTGAGCAGCCCGGCCATGTACTCGGCCTGAAAATTGGCCTTGAGATAGGCGGTCCAGAACGACACCAGCCCGTAGCCGGCGGCATGGGATTTGTTGAACGCGTATCCGGCGAACGGGAGGATGGTGTCCCACAGCGCCTTCACCGCGGCCTCGGAGAAGCCGTTGTTCGTCATGCCCTCTTTGAAGCCCTTGTACTCGGCTTCGAGCACCTCGAGCTTCTTCTTACCCATGGCCTTTCGCAGCGCGTCGGCCTTGCCCATGCTGTAGCCGGCGACCTTCTGGGCGATGAACATGATCTGCTCTTGGTAGACGATCAGGCCATACGTCTCGGCCAGGATCTCCCTGAGCGGTTCCTCCAGTTGCGGGTGGATCGG
Organism: Mycobacterium sp. BMJ-28; assembly: GCF_054404835.1. Lineage (NCBI taxonomy): Bacteria > Bacillati > Actinomycetota > Actinomycetes > Mycobacteriales > Mycobacteriaceae > Mycobacterium > Mycobacterium sp. BMJ-28. The sequence goes on from NZ_CM136783.1 coordinate 3,559,435, forward strand.
CTTGATCGGCTGACGGCCGTTCTTGCGATCCGCATAGTCGTTGTGCGCATTCATGCCCATCGGACCAGGCCGGTACAGCGCCAGCACGGCGACGATGTCGTTGAATCCGGTCGGCTGCATCCGGCGCAGCAGATCCCGCATGGGGCCGCCGTCCAGCTGGAAGACGCCCAGCGTGTCTCCGCGGGAGAGCAATTCGTAGGTGGCCGGATCATCGAGGGGCAGGTGATCCATGTCCAGGTCGATACCGCGGTTGGCCTTGATGTTCTCCAGCGCATCCCCGATGACGGTGAGGTTGCGCAGCCCCAGGAAGTCCATCTTCAGCAGGCCGATGGCCTCACACGACGGGTAGTCCCAGCCGGTGATGATCGCGCCGTCCTGCGCGCGCTTCCACATCGGGATGGCGTCGACGAGCGGCTCGGAACTCATCACCACCGCGCAGGCGTGCACGCCGGCGTTGCGGACCAGGCCTTCGAGCCCGCGCGCGGTCTCGTAGATGGTGCGCACGTCGGGATCGGTGTCGATCAACGCCCGCACCTCGGCGGCTTCCTTGTACCGCTCGTGGGTGGGATCGGTGATCCCGGCCACCGAGATGTCCTTGGCCATGATCGGCGGCGGCAGCGCCTTGGTGATCCGGTCGGCGATCGCGAAGCCCGGCTGACCGTAGTGCACACGGGCCGAGTCCTTCAGCGCCGCTTTGGTTTTGATGGTGCCGAAGGTGATGACCTGGGCCACCCGGTCACTGCCCCACTTCTCCGAGGCATAGCGCACCATCTCGCCGCGGCGGCGGTCGTCGAAGTCGATGTCGATATCGGGGGCCGACGGGCGTTCGGGGTTCAGGAACCGCTCGAACAGCAGGCCATGCGGTATCGGGTCGATATTGGTGATGCCCATGCCGTAGGCGACCAGCGAACCGGCCGCCGAACCACGGCCGGGACCGACCCGGATGTTGACCGACTGGGCGTAGTTGATCAGGTCGGCCACGATCAGGAAGTACGACGGGAAACCCTTGTCGCAGATGACCTTGATCTCGTAGTCGGCGCGGTCGATGTACTCCTGCGGCACGCCGTCGGGGAACCGGCGGGCCAGCCCGGCGCGGACCTCGTGGTGCAGCCAGCTGGCCTGGTCGTGGCCATCGGGCACCGGGAAGATCGGCATCCGGTCGCGCGGGGCCCACACATCGGCGTAGGACTGCACCCGCTCGGCGATCAGCAGGCTGGAGTCACACGCCCCGGGCACCTGCGGGTCCCACAGCGCCCGCATGTCCGCCGCCGACTTCAGGTAGTAGCCGTCGCCGTCGAACTTGAACCGGGCCGGGTCCGACAGCGTCTTACCGGTCTGGATGCACAGCAGGGCTTCGTGGTTGTGCGAGGCCTCGCGGGTCACGTAGTGGCAGTCGTTGGTGGCCAGCGGCGGGATGCCGAGTTGGCGGCCGACCTCGAGCAGGCCTTCGCGGACCCGGCGCTCGATCTCGATGCCGTGGTCCATCAACTCCAGGAAGAAGTTCTCTTTGCCGAAGATGTCCTGCCATTTGGCGGCGGCCTCCACGGCCTCCTTCTGATGACCCAGCCGCAGCCGGGTCTGCACCTCACCGGACGGGCAGCCGGTGGTGGCGATGATGCCCGCCGAATTCTCGGCGATCAGCTCGGCATCCATCCGGGACCACTTGCCCAGCTGTCCCTCGAAGGAAGCCATCGAGGACAGCTTGAACAGGTTGCGCAGCCCGGTCGCGTTCTCGGCGACCATCGTCATGTGGGTGTAGGAGCCGCTGCCCGAGACGTCATCGCCCTTCTGGCTGGGGTCGCCCCACGTCACGCGCTTGGTGTTGAACCGGGAAGCCGGCGCGATATAGGCCTCAATGCCGATGATCGGCTTGATGCCGGCGTCGGTGGCGATGTTGTAGAACTCACTGGCGCCGAACATGTTTCCGTGGTCGGTCATCCCGATCGCGGGCATCTCAAGGCGCTGCGCCTCGGCGATCATCGGCTTGACCTTCGCCGCACCGTCGAGCATGGAGTATTCGGTGTGGTTATGCAGGTGCACGAAGGATGAGCTCATAGGAACGCCAGTTTATGGGTGCCCACCGACAGTTCTCGGCGTGTCGCGTGACGTGTCTGCTCATCCGGCGTGGGGACGCCCGGCGGGGTACGGCGCAACCCCGCGACCGTAGGTCTCACATAACCGGCGACGGCTGTATCGTATGACTCCGTGATCGAGCTCAATAATGTCGCCAAGACATTCGGCGGTAGCGTTCCCGCCCTTCGTGACGTGAGCTTTTCTGTTCCGACCGGGTCCGTGTGCGCGTTGCTGGGGCATAACGGCGCGGGCAAGACGACGACGGTCAACATTCTCTCCACGTTGCTGAAACCGTCGTCGGGCACAGCGGTCGTCGCCGGTTACGACGTGGTGCGCGAATCGGCAGAGGTCCGTCGCAGCATCGGCGTCACCGGCCAGGACGCGGCCCTGGATCTGCGCCTCACCGGCCGGGAGAATCTGGTGCTGTTCGGCCGGCTGCGTGGCCTGCGCCGCGCCGAGGCCCGCAGCCGGGCAGACGAACTGATCACCCAGTTCGACATGGAGAGCGCCGCCGACCGTCAGGTCAGCGGTTACTCCGGCGGGATGCGGCGGCGTATCGACATCGCGGTGTCACTCGTCGTGCCACCCAAGGTGCTCTTCCTCGACGAGCCCACCACCGGGCTGGATCCCCGCAGCAGGCGGGATGTCTGGAATCTGGTGTCCTCGCTGAAGGCGCAGGACATCACCGTCCTGCTGACCACCCAGTACCTGGAAGAAGCGGACATCCTCAGCGATTCCATCGTGATCCTCAATCACGGTCAGATCGTCGCCAGCGGCACCGCCGATGAGCTCAAGAGCCAGACCGGCAGCAGCTATTGCCAGATGACCGCGGTGAGCTCCGAGGACCTGCCCCGGATCGCGGCGGCGCTGGCGGACTTCGCCGAGGTCGAGATCGACGCGGACACCAGCTCGGTTTCGGTCCCTGCACCGCAGGGCGTGGCGACGCTGTCCGAGGTGTTCCGCCGTCTCGATGAACTCGGTGTCGAACTGCTCGACATCTCGTTGCGACGTCCGTCGCTCGACGAGGTGTTCCTTCACCTGACGACACCGGCCGCCACCGCGTGAACGCACAAGCCATCCTCACCGCCCGCATCGTCAGCCGCAGCCGGGTGGACCTCATCTTCGCGGTGGTGGCGCCGTTGCTGGGATTGGTCGGCCTGACGTTTCTGCTGCGCGGGGTGATCAACACCGGTGAGATGAGTTACGCGCAGTATGTGCTGCCCGCCGTGGTGGTGCAGGCGATGCTGTTCGGTGCGTTGACCACCACCGACCGTGCCGCACACGAGAAATCGAGTGGGATGGGCATCCGGCTGCGCACGCTGCCCATCTCGCAGTACTCCTCGCTGATCGCCAGGATGAACTACTGCGTGATCCGGGGCGCGCTGGCAACTGCTGCCTCCGTCATCGCGGCGCTGGTGTTCGGTTTCCGGTTCACCACCGGACTGGGCTACGTGGCAGCATTTTTCGCGCTGGCCCTGATTCTGACCCTGGCGCTGTCCCTGGGCGCCGACGCCACCGGCGCCAAGGCGGGCCGGACCGAAGTGGCCAGCCAGCTGCTGATGGTGCCCCAGTTGCTGCTGGTCCTGCTGTCGACCGGAGTGGCACCCCTGGAATCTTTCCCGACGTGGCTGCAACCGTTTGTGCGCTACCAACCCATCTCGCAGATCACCGAGACGCTCCGCGGGTTCACCAGTGGTCACGTCGTTGCGGGCAACCTGCTCGCCAGCCTGACCTGGTGTGCGGGCCTGCTCATCGTGTTCGGCTGGATCGCGCTCCGATTGCAAAGGCGGACCCAGTGAGTGACGCAGTGACTTCCGCCGTGCCGCACCAGAATTCGATGCTCACCGAGAGCTGGATCTTTGCCGGCCGGCTGTTCATCCAGTGGCGCCGGTATCCGACCGTGCCGCTGCAGTCCCTGCTGTTTCCGACGGTGTTGCTGATCACCTACAGCCTGCTGGTCGGCAAATCGATGGTGCGGCTCACCGGTAGCAGCGGCCTGGACCTGTTGATCCCGGTATGTGCGGTGGCGGGGGCGCTGTCGGGTTCCCTCGGGGCCGGCATGACGATGCCGTACGACCGGGAGAGCGGTCTGCTGACCCGGCTGTGGGTCATGCCGGTGCAGCGTGCCAGCGCACTGGCCGGGACGCTGCTGGCCGAAGGGGTACGCACGCTCGCCGGAACGGGACTGATCCTGGCCACCGGTTACAGTCTGGGTTTCCGGTTCGACGGTAACTTCCTGGCCCTCCTGGTCTACCTGCTCATCCCGAGCCTCGTCGTCGTCGCTTTCGCGATGATCGTGGTATCGCTCGCCCTGCGCGCCGAGGGCCGCACCATTCTCGCCTGGGTCGGCACCGGCAGTATGGGACTGGCGTTCTGCGCACTCATCCCGGTCGACAAGATTCCGGCGGTGTTTCGCCCGATAGCGCAGTACCAACCCGTCGCCCCCGCCATCGAGGCCATGCGCGCGCTGTCACACGGAGCGGATGGGATCTGGCTGCCGCTGGCGGTGACCGTGGTCTGGATCATCGTCATCAGCGCGGCTTTCGGACCGCTGGCGGTCCGCAACTATCGCCAGGCAGCCGAGACGGGCAAAGTCGGGGACTGACCCCGGTCGCCGGCTCAGACCAGGTAGGTCCAGCCGTTCTTGATCCACCATTCACGGTCCAGGCACATCCGGCCGTCGATCACGGTCCTGTTCCGCACGATGGTGCTGAGATCGGCCGGGTTGATCTGGACGAATTCGGACCATTCGGTGAGCACCATGACCACATCGGCCTTCTCGCACGCCTCTTGCACGGAGGCCGCGTACGAAAGGGTCGGAAACACCGCGCGGGAGTTCTCGATGGCCTTGGGGTCGTAGACCGTCACGGATGCACCCTGCAATTGCAGCTGCCCGGCCACGTTGAGCGCGGGTGAGTCCCGCACGTCGTCAGAATCGGGTTTGAACGCCGCACCGAGGATCGCGATGTTGGCGTTCAGCAGCGAGCCCTGGCACGCCTTGCGCGCGACGTCCACCATCCGGGTCCGGCGGCGCATGTTGACGTTGTCCACCTCACGCAGGAAAGTCAGCGCCTCCGAAGCGCCCAGCTCCCCCGCCCGGGCCATGAAGGCCCTGATGTCCTTGGGCAGGCAGCCACCGCCGAAACCGATACCGGCGTTGAGAAACCTGCGACCGATGCGCGCGTCGTACCCGATCGCGTCGGCGACCGCCCGCACATCCGCGCCAACCACATCGCAGACCTCGGCGATCGCGTTGATGAACGAAATCTTGGTCGCCAGAAAGGCATTGGCCGACACCTTGACCAGTTCCGCGGTCTCCGGATCGGTGACGATGAAAGGCGTCTCGAGTTTGAGGATGTCGGCATAGACCTCGCGGGTCAGCGTTTCGGCCCGGCCGCCTTCGCGGCAACCCAGCACGATCCGGTCCGGGCGCACCGTGTCCTGGACGGCGTAGCCCTCCCGCAGAAACTCGGGGTTCCAGGCGATTTCGATGGTCGCGCCCTGGGAGCGCGCCTCGGCCCGTTCGACCAGTTTGGCGCAGGTGCCCACCGGCACCGTGGACTTACCGAGGATCAGAACGTCGTTTCGCACCAACGGGGCGAGGTTGTCGATGACGGCCTCGACATAGCGCAGATCGGCCGCGGACTCGCCCTTCTTCTGCGGCGTACCGACCGCGATGAAGTAGAGCTCGCCCCACTCGGCGGCGACGGCGTAGTCGTCGGTGATGGTCAGCTTGCCCGACTCCAGATGCTTGCACAGCAGGTCGGCCAGCCCGGGCTCATAGAACGGCACCTCGCCGTTGCCCAGTTTGGCGACCCGTTTCGGGTCGACCTCCACGCCCAGGACGTCATGGCCCAGTTCGGCCATGCACACAGCATGGGTCAGTCCGAGGTAACCCAGACCAAAAACAGTCAGACGCACGAATCGATCTCCCTGTCCACGCTGTGATCGCCGACATCCGAGCCGGGTCGGCGGGCCGCCGCTGCGAAATCGGCGGGCAAACTCTGGCAGCCGACTCCGATGAGACTACTTCATCAACCGTGCCGAAGTTGCGGCATGGTTGCAGCTGCGCAGCTCCACCGGCTGCCACGGGCAGTCACCGGCCACGGCCGGGGCAACGGGTACCATTTCCGGGAAACGACAATGTGACGTGTCGCAGCAACAGCGGCCAACGAGGGCCGATCGCGCCGCGGACGATCTTTCGCATCCACTGACTCCAGACTGAGCCGCACCGCGCCATGAGAGGGACCAGTTACCGCCATGTCTAGCCAGTTGCCCGTGATCGCCGCCATTCCCAACTACAACATGGGTCATCACCTGCGCAAACTGCTGCCGCAGGTGCTTGCGCAGGGTTACGACCGGGTGTACGTCTTCGATGACGGCTCCACCGACGACAGCGTCGAGGTGGTCAAGGAATTCGGCGGCAAGGTCGAGATGATCGTGGCCGACACGAATCAAGGGTGCACCGCAAACCGCAATCAGGTGCTCAAGGTCATCGACGGCGACGAGTTGATCCACTTCATCGACGCCGACATGGATCTGGAAACCGAGAACATCGCCGACGTGGCGCGGGAGCTGGCCGCGCGGTATGCCGACCGGGGCGTCGGTGCGATCGGCGGCCTCGTCAGCCGTGCCGACGGCAGCCAGGAGCCGTACAACTTCGGGCCCGCATTCTCGCTGGAGACCCACCTCACCGGTGTGCCCCCGGTGCTCGACCGACTCCGGGATCGGCCCCAGTTGGCCCGCACCATCCAGCGGACGGTCCGTCCCATCGTGAAGAACTACCCGAACGTCCTCGATGCCCCGCAGCCGCAGCAGACGTTCTGGCTGCACGAGGGCAACATGCTGATCTACGCCGACGTCTACAAGTCCATCGGCGGTTACGACGTCAACATGCGCAACCATGGCGCCCAGGACCTCGCCATCCGGTTGGAGAAAAAAGGCATCAAGCGGTGGTTCGACCCGAGCATCGAGGTGGTCCACCACTACATCGACGTCCGTGGCAAGAAGCGCAAGAAGCAACAGTACGAATCGCTGCGCTATCTGCTCGGCAAGCACGGGCCCAAGGCGTGGCTCACCGGGACCTACCGCTGACCCGGGCGTTTCACGCAGAAAAATCTTTTGGGCGATCCCACGCAATGTAGGCAAAAGTGACGGGCGCCACATAGCGCGCTCACAGCCTGGTCGTTCCACCCAAGGGTCTCCCGCCAGCAAAATCACGAGCAGATCGCCGGTGCGATGAGCGCACCCGGTGGCCCAAAAACCGCCTAGTACCAGCCACGTTGGGTTGCTACTGTCCGGCCATGACGACGCGGGGGACGGTCAAGAGAGCGCTTGTCGGCAGACACCCGGTATCGCGGGCCCAGGCGTGGCGATCCGCCACGCCAGGTCTGAGCCGTTCTTCGGCATCGCCGGTACGCGTGCACATGTGGCCACAGTGGGTCGAGAACCCTTACCTGCCCAGCCTGATCGATTCGTTGTGCGCCGAGGGTGTCGACGCGAGTTCCTCTCCCCTGCTGTATCTGGGTGCCAACCGGCTCCGGCCAGGTGACTGGCTGCACCTGCACTGGCCAGGAGAGACGCACCTGCATCGGAACCGGTGGCTCTACCAGACCAGGGCCGCGGCGATCCGGACCCGGTTACACGCGCTGAAGCGGCGAGGCGTGCGCATCGCGTGGACCGCACACAACCTCGTGCCGCACGACGATCCGCATCCGGACCTGGGGCACCGCGCCCGCCGCGATCTGCTCGCCGTCACCGATCACGTCTTCGTACACTTCGACGGCGCCCGTGCCGAGTTGGCCGAGCGGTTCGGCTACCGCGGGCCGTGTACCACCGTTCATCATCCGCACTACGTCGAGGACTATCCGGCCCCGCCGCCGCGCGCGGAGGCACGCTCGCGGCTGAACATCCCGCCGGATGGATTCGTCGCGCTGGCGTTCGGACGTATCCGTCCCTACAAGGGCGTGCGAAACGTCATCACGGCATTCCAGGACATCGCCGGTGACCGGGATCGTCTGATCATCGCGGGACCACCGCAGGGAGATGTCAGCGCCGAATTGGGTGCCGCGGCCGGTGATTCACGAATCATCGTGCACGCCAAGCACATTCCCGCCGACGCGGTGCCGATGTACTACGGCGCGGCCGACGCGGCGGTGATCGCCCAGCGCGAGTTCTTCACCTCCGGCAGCGCCGTCCTGGCGCTCAGCATGGGTTGCCCCGTGGTCGGGCCGGCATTACATCAACTCGCCGACCTGGCCGGCGCGCAGCGGCTCTTCGCCGTCGAGCCGACCGCACAGGGCCTGGCCGGTGGCCTCGCGGCCGCACGGGCAGCCGCCCCGGTCATCGACCACAGCAAGGTTCGCGAATGGACGATGCATTACGGCAACTGGCGCGACGCGGCCACCCGCACCGCGAGCGTGCTGCGCGGCTGACCCGTCATCGGTCAGTGCCGGGTGAGCCGATACACCTCGGCGCCGCCCATCGAGGCGCTGACACCCAGATGGTCGGCCACGTAGCCACGGTCCGCGAACTCCTTCAGGATGGCCCGCCGCTTGGCGATGGTGTTGCCGTAAGTGTCACCGAACATCACCTTGCTCACGTAATAGAGGTCGCGGTCCCGGGTGCCCGACAGATCGGGAAAGTCCTGGAGCAGTTGGTCCTGGCTGGCCACATAGGTCGGCACCGTCGGCGCGACCGGCCACAACGCGGGCGGGACGATACCGCGGCGGTCCGAATCCAGGACAATCGCCGCATTCCCGCCGGGCACCAGCGACGCGCCCTGATGCTGCGAGGACACGAACACCGCAGTCCCGATGATCACGCCGACGAGCTGGTACACGAACAGCATCGCGAGCACACCGATCACCGTCGCGGACCGTTGCGCGGCAACGGCAAGACCGACGAACAGGAACGGGGTGAGGAAGAACAGATACACCGGGCGCATCGAATGCTCCGGACTGACGCACAGCAGGAACAGGGCGACCATCGCCAGCCAGCAGCCCACGAACAGCTGCAGTGGCGCCGAGTCGGCGGTGACCTTGTAAGCGAGGCGCCCATGCCGATGCCGCCACAAGAACCGGACCGCGACGACCAGTACCGGAACCATCACCACGGCGGTGATGAGCCATCCGGCGATCGACACCGCGTCGATCTGGTAGGCCGGATCCAGCGGCACGAACGTCTCGAACACCGCGGCGAGCACTCCTGCCACGCGCACCGGCAAACCGGCCCAGGTGAACGGCTGCGCCTGCGCCCCGCCACGGTGCACCGAGTTCATGAATTCCGGCTCGACCACCACGAATGCGATCGCGGCCACCACATAGGCCCCCAACAGCAATGCCAGGTCCCGGTAGCGTCGGCCGGTGACCAACGAGGCGCCGATCACCAGCAGCACCGCGGTGGCGGGCACCAGGAACAGGAACTGGGTCAGCATGCCGCCGGCGACCACGGGGGCCATCGCCGCCAGATAGCGCCCCCGACCGCGCCGAAACCACAGCACCGTCAGCAGCAGCAACGCGGCCGCGAAGACGGTGAGCAGCGCATACGGACGAATCGCCGCGCCCGCGGACCGCGCCGACATCGTCACCGCCCAGGTCAGCACGACCGTGACGCTGATGCCCGCCGGCACCGACAGCGCCGAACAGGTCGCGAAGATCAGCAATCCCGCCACGGCGATGAGCAGCACGTTCAGCGTGAGTGCACCGGGGATCGACACGCCGAACACGACGAACCAGAGATGTAGCACCCAGAAGTACAACGACGGATGAATATCGAAATCGGCCATGTCCGTGCGGATTTGGTCAAAACAGCCCGGGATGTGTAGACGCCAGTAGTCCTGCCATGCGCTGGCCTGGATCCATTGTTGGGTCGGGATCCCACCGGCGTAGCGACCCTGATTGCAGGTGACACCCAGCATGGTGATGCCGTCGTCATGCGCCAGGAAGTTCGAGGACAGCGCGCGCACGATCAAGGTGACCGCGACGATGACCACGAACACGGCGGCGATGCGATACGGCGAAGACGTCCGCAGGACCCGCGTATGCAGCCTGACGGTCAACTCGCCGCTGCGTTCCATCACTGAGCCGAGAATGTGACCGTCCCATCCGCTCATGACCGCGGCGGTCACAGAGCCCGGACCAGGGATGTGACGGCGCATCGGCGACCGACGGGCATCACACTCTCACGCCGTCGGCGGCACTGCAACAGCAACGTCAATTATGAGCGCGGGCTTTATCCGGGCTTATTCGATGCGCCAGGCCCGGGTGACCAGCGACGCGTTGGCGGCCGCCTGTCCGAAATCGGTGTCGGCATCGTCATCGTCGAAGTCATCGAGCCACTCGGCACTGCCGCCGCCGGCAGCCGCCGCGCCCACGGTGGCGGCCACCGGCGCGGCGATCCGTCGCCGTCGGGCGAACTCCTTGACCGGGGGCGACGCCGGCCACCAGTTCTTGTCCCCCAGCAGAACCGCGATGGCCGGCACGGTGATGGTGCGGACCAGGAAGGTGTCCAGCAGCAGACCGACGCCGATGATGAAACCCATCTGCACGATCGCCGCGATGCTGCTGACGGTGAGCGCCAGCATGGATGCGGCGAAAATCAGACCGGCCGAGGTGATGACACCGCCGGTGGCACCGACCGTGCGGATGACGGCCGCGCGGATACCCCGATGCGCCTCCTCTCGGATCCGGGAGATCAGCAACAGGTTGTAGTCGGCGCCCACCGCGACGAGCACCAGGAACGTCACGCCAGGGATGTTCCAGAAGATGGGTTGTTTGAGAATGAACTGGAAGAACACGACGGTGATCCCGAGGGCCGACATGTACGACAACACCACGGTCACCACCAGGTACAGCGGCGCCAAGATGGCCCGCAGCAGCACCACCAGGATGAGGAACACCACGACCAGCGTCACCAACACGATGTAGCGGATATCGGCGTTGTAGTAGTCCCGGATGTCGTTCTGGCCGCGGGTGAATCCGACCATCGTCACCTGCGCGTCGGCCAAAGTGGTGTTGGGACGGGCACTTTCGGCTGCCGTGATGATGTCCTCGACCTGGTCCATGGCTTTGGTGCCGAACGGGTCGAGCGCGGTCTGCACCAGATACCGGGCGGTGTGCCCGTCCGGCGAGATGAACAGTTTGGCGGCCTTCTCGAACTCCGGCCGGGTGAGGATCTGCGGCGGGATGTAGAAACCCGACATCGACGGGTCCGCGGCGTCGCGCTTCATCGCCAGCAGGAAATCTGACGCTTGGCCGAGGCCGCCGCCCATCTGCCGGGTCTGGTCGACCAGCACCTTGACGCCCTGAGCCAGTTTCTCGCTGGAGTCGGCGAGCAGGTTGGCACCCTTGGTCAGCGTCTCCAGTTGACTCTTCAGTGCCACCGGATCGGTGGCCTTCAGCTCGTCGGCGGCGGTCAGCGCCGTGTTCAAATTGGAGTCGATGCCCGATAGCTGGTCGTGCAGGGACGCGTCGTCGGTGGTCTCCAGCTCTTGTGCCGCCACCTTGATCTGCATCATGGTGCCGTCCTGATAGGCGTTGAGCAGACTCGTCATATCGGTCCGTACCGCGCGGCAGGCGGGGTCGATCGAGCACCACGGCACCGAGTTCAGTACCTGCAGCGCGGGCTGCAGCCAGACGGCGTTGGTGACCACGGCGTCCATCCCGATGCCCAGCTGCTTGCCCAGGTTGTGCAGGCCGTCCACCAACTGGGCGCTGGCGCTGGCTCGTTTGATCGTGCCGGTGCCCCCGTACTCCTTGTCTATCTCCACCAGTGCATTCAGCATGGTGGTCAACGGACCGGCGGACTGAAGCACCTGCTCCCGGAGCTTGTTCAGCGCGTCGGCGAGCTGGCGCGCACCATCGGTGAGCGCGGTGAGGTTGCTGTCGTTCTGCGAGATGAGGTTGGTGGCCTCTTCCATCTTTTCGCCGACCTCACCGGCCTGATGGGTGGCTCTGGCCTCGGTCAGCATCTCGCCGTTGGGCCGGGTGATGCCACGGACGGCGTCGATGTTCGGCAGCTGAGCCACCCGCGCGGCCATCTGTTCCATATCGGCCAGCGCCCGCGGCGACCGCAGATCCTGTGCGTCGGAATGGATCACGATGAACTGCTGCATCGAGTTGCTCACCGGGAAGTGGGCGTTCATCGTCTCGTAGGAGTCGTTGCTCGCCGACTTCACCGGCAGGTTCTTGCGGTCGTCGAAGTTGAAGTTCACCAACAGCGCGCAGCTGGCCAGCGTGATCAGCAGGATCAGGCTGGCGACCAGATTGAGCCAGGGCCGGCGCACGATGTTCACGCCGGACAGCCGCCAGAATCGGCCGGTGATGTCCTTACGCGGGTTCACCCAGCCGCGCCGGCCCGCCAGCACGATGAACGCCGGCAGCAGGGTCACCGACGACAGGAAACCGATGAAGATGGTCACCGCGAGCGCCGGGCCGATCGTCGAGAAGACCGCCAGCTTGGTGAACATCAGCGACATGAAGGTGATGGCGACGGTGCCCGCCGAGCCGGCGATCACCTCGCCGATCGACACCAGGGCGGCGATGATCGCCTTGTCGGAGGCCATTCCGCCGCGGATGTACTCCTGATATCGGCTGAACAGGAAGACCGAGTAGTCGATGCCGGCACCGATCATCATGCCGGTGATCAGCATCAGGGTCTGCGGGCCCAGGCCCAGGCCGATCAAACCGAGACCGGCAACGACCTGTTGTGCGGTGCCCAGCGAAATGCCGATGGTCAGCAGCGGGATCAGCATCGCGACGATATTGCGGTAGACGATGATCAAGATGAGCAGCACTGTGAGAACGGTGGCCGTCTCGATGATGTGCTGATCACGCAGCGCGATGCCGGTGACGTCCTCCATGGTCGCCGCCGCGCCGACCACACTCGGTTTCAGCGTGGTGTTGGCCGTCACCTCGTCGATGATCTTCATGGCGTCGCGGTACGCCTGTTGCCCCCGGCCCGTGCCCATCGTCCCGAACAGGCTGACCGGCAGGTTCCACGCCTTGCCGTCCTTGCTCTGCATCGCCTGCCGGAGCTCGGGGATGTGCACGAAATCCTGGGTGCCGATCACCGAGTCGGTCTTGGCCCGCAGCTTGTCGACCAAGGTTCGGTAGGTGACCTCGTCGTCCTTGGACAGCCCGTTGTCATTGACCAGAATGACGGCGACCATATTGCTCGCCCCGGCCTCGTTGAACGCTTCCTTCATCTGCTTGCCGGCGGCCAGCACGGGCGCGTCCTTGGGCAGGAAGTCCGGCGGATTCCGCGCGGCGACGGTCGCCAGGGGTGGCAGTGCAGCGAACAAGGCGCCGCAGACCACCAACCACGTGACGATCATGAGCACCGGATGGCGGACGATAAGTCGGCCACTGCCCGCCAAGAAGGCATGGGCGCTCACGTTGGGACGTTTGAACATTGCGGACCAGGCTACAGGTTTCCGCTGCTGAGTTGACCGCGGCTCGGGTAATACCGGCGCCGCTCAGCAATCTTCTCAGGTTGTTTATACATTGCCGTCCCCGGAAAGCGGCCGGCGCGCTGACCGCGTCCGGAGGCCGGCATCGACGCTGAACACCGCCAGTGCGACCCAGATCAGCGCAAACCCGAGCCAGCGCGCGGGTGGCATCGGCTCGTGGCCCACCAGCACACCCCACGTCATTTGCATGATCGGCGTCAGATAGAACAACAGCCCCATTGTCACCATCGGCAAACGCTGGGCCGCCGCGGCGAACAACAACAGCGGGATTGCGGTGAGCACACCCGAGAGCACCAGCAGCACGACGTGCGCCGCGCCGTGCCCGAGGAACGTGCCGTGCCCCGCCGTCTGGAGCACCGCGAGATAGCCCAGAGCAAACGGCGCCGCGAGGCCGGCCTCGACGCCGACACTGACCCGCGGGTCGGCGTCGACCGTTTTCTTCACCGCCCCGTACAGCGCGAAAGAGAGCGCCAGCCCCAGCCCGATATAAGGCAGCGACCCGACCTCCACCGTCAGCACCGCGACCGCCGCCACTGCGATGCCCAGGGCGGCCAGCTGCGCGCGGTTGAGGCGCTCCCGAAAGACCAGCACGCCCAGCGCCACCGTCACCAGCGGATTGATGAAGTATCCCAGCGCGGCGTCGACCACATGACCGTTGTTCACCGCGTACACGTAGATGGCCCAGTTTGCCGAGATCAGCACCGCCGCACCGGCCAGCAACGACCACGTCCGCCCGGTCATCGTGCGCAGGTCGCCCAGCCGGCCGACCAACATGATCACCGCCGCCATCAGGACCAGACTCCACACGATGCGGTGCGCCAGGATCTCCATCGCGCCGGCGGGTTTGAGCAGGGGGAAGAACGCGGGAAACAGTCCCCACATGCCGTACGCGCCGGCGCCGAACAGCAGTCCGGATCGGCGGGTCACGTCACGGCTCGTGGTGGCGCAGCACGTCCAGGGCGTGTTGCAGATCAGCCGGGTACGGGCTGGTGATCTCGATCCGCCGGCCGTCGGCGGGATGCGCGAAAGCCAGCGAGCGGGCGTGCAGCCATTGCCGCTCCAGCCCCAGTTTCTTGGCGAGCTTGGGATCGGCTCCGTAGGTCAGGTCACCGCAGCACGGATGGTGCAGCGCCGAGAAGTGCACCCGGATCTGGTGGGTGCGACCGGTTTCCAGGTGCACATCCAGCAGGCTGGCCGCGACATGAGCTTCCACCGTGTCGTAATGGGTGACGCTGTGCCTGCCCTGTTCGGTGACCGCGAACTTCCAGTCGTGCCCGCGGTGCCGCCCGATCGGCGCGTCGATGGTGCCACTGGACGGATCCGGATGGCCCTGCACCAGCGCGTGATAGCGCTTGTCGACGGTGCGTTCCTTGAAGGCCCGCTTGAGCAGCGTGTACGCCCGCTCCGAGATCGCCACCACCATCACACCGGACGTGCCGGCGTCCAAGCGGTGCACGATGCCCTGCCGTTCGTGCACACCCGAGGTGGTGATGCGGTAGCCCGCCGCCGCCAGCCCGCCCAGCACCGTCGGGCCGGTCCAGCCGACGGACGCGTGCGCGGCCACCCCGGCGGGCTTGTCGACGGCGACGATGTCGGCATCGGAGTACAGGATCGACATGCCTTCGATGTCGACGGGAGTGTTCTCGATCGGTGCCGGGGCGTCCGGGATACGCACCTCCAGCCACGCGCCCGCGATCAGTTTGTCCGACTTCCCGGCGGCGGCGCCGTCCAACTCGACGCCACCTTCCTCGGCGATCGCGGCGGCCGCAGTGCGGGACAGGCCCAGCAACCGCGCCAGACCCGCGTCCACCCGCATCCCGGCCAAGCCCTCGGGCACCGGCATCGAGCGGGTCGTCACTCCGGCGACTCGGCGTCGTCGCCCTGAGCGGGCGCCGCCTCCGGTCCCGCGGCAGCGGGCCGGTCCGGCCGGCGCCGGCCATCGGTGTCGAAATCGAAGCCGAACAACGACAGCACCACCAGCAGGATGGCACCGCCCACCACGGCGGGGTCGGCCACGTTGAACACCGGCCACCAGCCGATGGACAGGAAGTCGACGACGTGACCACGCAGCGGCCCGGGCGACCGGAAGAAGCGGTCCACCAGGTTGCCCAGCGCACCACCGAGAATCATGCCCAGCCCCAGCGCCCACCAGGGCGACACCAGCCGGCGGCCCATCCAGATGATGCCGATCACCACGCCGGTGGCCACCAGGGTCAACACCCAGGTGTAGCCGGTGGCCATGGAGAACGCGGCGCCGGAATTGCGCACCAGAGTCCAGGTCACGGTGTCCCCGATGATGGACACCGGCTGCCCCGGCGTCAGGAGGTGCACCGCGAGCACCTTGCTGACGATGTCCAGTGCCAGCACCACGCCGGCCACCGTGAGCAGCAGGGGCAGTCGCCGCCGCGTTCGCGGTCCGATGCGGCTCTCCGCAGCGACGGGGACGGCCGAGCCCGCCGCACTGTTCGCGCTCGATCCAGCCGCTGTTTCGTCAGTCACGCGTCCATCATCCCAAACGCCGCGGCGGTGGCGGGAAACGCGCCGCCCGAAGTGGCTGACAGCGTCGCGGCGGCCGGGTATCCATGAGTCGTGGAGCGGGTTCGGCGGATCGCCATCGCAGCGGTGATTTCGGTCGTGCTGCCGGTCGCCCCGGCCGGCGCGCAACCCCCCGTCGGCGCCGATGCCGTCGATTCCTATCCGGTCGCACAGGGCAATTACTCATCGCCTGCCCCCGGCGATTTCTACTGGGTGTTCTTCAAGACGCCGGACGGCCGAGCCTGCGGGATCGGGCCGAACGGCGGCCCGGTCGGTTGCGACGCAGTGCCTCATGACGTCACCGACTTCGATCAGACGGTGGTGAACTCGTGGGGTCCGGCCGGCTACCAGAAGTCCGGCACCAGGACGTTCACCCGCGACGTCGACGTGCTGCCGGAGGGGCACCGGCTGGAGAACTGGGGCGCCGGTTGCGGTGTGGGCTATCAGGGCACCGTGACCTGTAAAACCTACGGCGGCCATGGCTTCACGCTGTCGGCCACCTATTCGGTGCTCTGGTAGAGCGCATCGAGATAGGCCTGCCAGTCCAGGCTGTCGATGGGGTCGGCGCGGGTGATTTCGTCATCGTCGGCGGCGAACGTCCGGGCCACGCCGGGCCCGCTGGCCCGCGTCTCGAACCGCACCGTCAGCACCCCGTGTCCGGCGCCCTGCACCCAGCCGTGCCCGTAGCGGGCGTGCGACACATCGTCGCCGATCCGCCACGGGGTGAGCGCGGCGGCAATGGTCGGTGGCGCCGGAGCCGGTTGTTCGGCGATATCGTCGCCGCTCTGGTCGAGATCGGGGAACAGTGACTCCTGCTGCACCGGCGACAGACCCGAAAAGCCCACTCCGACAAGGCGGATCGGTCCGACCTCGACGGGGTCGAGCAGCAGCCGGCGGGCGGTGGAGATCAGCGTCGCCGCATCGGTGGTGGCATACGGCAGCGTCGCCGAGCGGGTCAGGGTGCTCATATCGGATTTCTTCAGCTTCACGGTGACGGTGCGGGCGCCGCGGCCGTCCTTGGTCAGCCGCCGGTGCGCGTGTTCACCGATCGGGCCGGTGGCATCGCGGAGCTGATCGAGGGTGCGCAGGTCCTCGGCGAAGGTCGACTCGGCGCTGATCTGCTTGGCCTCGGCACGTTCGGCGACCGGCCGGTCGTCGATGCCGCGGGCCAGCCGATGCAGGGCGGGCCCCACGGTGCCGCCCAGGATGTCGGCGACCTCGCCGTCGGTCAGCGCGGCGAACGCGCCGATGGTCTCGATGCCGAGCCGGTTCAGCTTCTCCCCGGCGACCGGGCCGATCCCCCACAGCCGCCGCACCGGCAGACCGTCCAGCAGCGTCCGCTCGCGGCTGCGGTCGATCACCCGGATGCCATCCGGCTTGGCCAGGCCCGAGGCGATCTTGGCGACCTGCTTGCCCGAGCCCGCACCGACCGACGCGACCAGCCCGGTCTCCGCGGACACCTTGGCGCGCAACGCTTCACAGAACCGTTCGACCTCGGCCGGGCCGGCACCGGCGAGTTCGGCCGGTTCCCCGAACGCCTCGTCGAAGGACAGCTGTTCGAGCACCGGCACCACGGACCGCACCGTGTCGAACACGCGTCCGCTGGCCACCCCGTACACGGCGCCACGCGGCGGCAGTACCACCGCGGGCGCACCGACCAGCCTGCGCGCCTGGTGCATCGGCATCGCCGAGCGCGCGCCGAACACCCGCGCCTCATAACTGGCGCCGGCCACCACGCCGCGCCCACCCAGACCGCCGACCAGCACGGGACGCCCGCGCAGCGTGGGCCTGGTCAGCTGCTCGACGGACGCGAAGAACGCGTCCATGTCGAGGTGCAGGACCCAGCGCTCCACGGTTGTCGATGCTATGCGGCGGGTCCGACGTGGCTACGCTGACTGCCCATGAACGACGTGCCCATCCGCGATGAGACGATCCGCCTCGGGCAGTTCCTCAAACTCGCCGGGCTGATCGACTCCGGCGCCGATGCCAAATCCGTCATCGCCGACGGACTGGTCAGTGTCAACGACGAGGTCGACACGCGGCGCGGCCGGCAGCTGCGGCCCGGCGACGTGGTGAGTTTCGCCGGACACAGCGCCCGGGTTGCCCAACCCTGAACAGCCTCTGACAGCAACGGGCCGGCCCGCGTACCGGCCGGGATCGAAGTAGGCCCGGACGCGGCTCACCAACCTTTGCCGACAACCGCGGCGGCCGGCGCCGAACCCGATGCCGGACAGCAGCGACGGCGCACCTCCTTTGCCGAAACCGACGGGCGACGCCGACCCTCGACCGCCGAGCCGGGTGGACCCGCGAGCAAACTGCAGAATCAGCAAAACCGGGGACACGGTTGCGCGGGAACATAGCCCGGCGATATCCAATAGTGCTGCCGCCGAAAGATTCTCGACCCGCACACAGATGCGACACAGCCTGTGGTTAGCTTCCGCACATGGGGAAGTTCGACGCACAGCAACAGCACCGCAGGATCGTGGAACGGCTCAGGGGGTGGCGTGTTCCGGGCCTGATCGGCGGCGGCCTGCTCGACTTGTACACCGCAGCCCTGCGCCGGTGGGCACCCGAACAGGACGGTGTGACGTACTTCGGGGCCACCATGCGCTGCAACCCGGTGGACACCATCCAGCGGATGGTCTTGCTGTTCTCGGTGTGGGAGCCGGGCATCTCGGCGGTGATCGAGGACAGCCTGCAACCCGGTGACGTGTTCGTCGACATCGGCGCGAACGTCGGGTACGACACCCTGCTGGCCGCCAGCCGCGGCGCGGACGTCGTGTCGGTGGAGGCCTCCGCGCGCATCTACGACCGGCTGACACAGAACGTCGAGCGCAATCCCGGCCTGGACGCCAAGATCCGGACGGTGAACGTCGCGGTGTCCGACCGGCCCGGCCGGCTGGACCTCTATGAGTTCGGTCCGTCCAATTCCGGCGCCACCACCACGATCGCAGCACGGCACGGCACCAAGTGCGGCACCGTCGCCGCGGCCCGCCTCGGGGAGATCCTCACCGCGCCCGAGCGGGGCGGCGTCCGGCTGATCAAGATGGACGTCGAGGGCGCCGAACCGGCGATCCTCGGCGACATCCTCGACCACCTCGACGACTACCCCGCCCGGATGGACATCATCATCGAGGCCAACCCAGAAGACGACCGCGAACGGTTCAGCGCGTTGTTCGGCCGGCTGCAGCACGCCGGATTCACCGCCTGGGAGATCCAGAACCGCTACAGCAACGGGTGGTATCTGCGGTGGCGGGCCACCCCGCCCCGCCGCCTCGACGTGGCGCCGGACACCAGGTGCGATCTGTTGCTGACCCGCCGCTGCGCGCTCTGAGTCGTCGCGCTCAGGCTTTCACCAGCGCCACCCGCACACCGTCACCGATCTCGGTGCCGTCTTGCGGTTCACCGAATTCGAAACTGGTGGCCAGGATCTCCCCCGCGATCAGGTCGCGGTGAGCGCCGGCCCAGCCTGCGTACTGCTGCGGCACCGCCATCACCACCGACACCCGGTCGGACACCTCAAGACCGCTGGACTTGCGCAGCTCCTGCAGCTCACGGATCCGATCCTTGGCCCAACCTTCGGCCTCCAGCTCCGGGGTGACGGCGCCGTCCAGCACCACCAGTCCCGCGCCGTCCGGCAGCGCCGCGGTCCATTCCGGATCCGCGGCAACCAGTTTGGCCGTGTACTCGGTCGGCAACAGGGTGGCCGGCCCGGCGCTCAGCGTGCCGTCGGGATTGACCACACCCGACCCCGCCTTGACGGCCTTGATCGCGGCCTGCACATCCTTGCCGATCCGCGGGCCCGCCACCCGCGCATTCACCGCCAGCTCGAACCGGCCGTAGGTGTCGATGGCGTCGGTGAGCTGCACCGCCTTGACATTGAGCTCGTCGGCGATCAAATCGGCGAACGGCGCCAACGCCGACGGATTCTCCACCGCCACAGTCAGTTTCGGCAAGGGTAGGCGCACCCGCAGCTTCTTGGCCTTACGCAGTGAGGACCCCGTCGAGCACACTTCGCGCACCTGGTCCATCGCCGCGACCAGCTCCGGATCGGCGGGCAGGATGCCGGCTTCGGGCCAGTCGGTCAGGTGCACCGACCGTTCACCGGTCAGCCCGCGCCAGATCACCTCCGAAACCAGTGGCAGCAGCGGCGCGGCGAGCCGGCCCATCACCTCCAGCACCGTGTGCAAGGTGTCGATGGCATCGGCGTCCTCGTTCCAGAACCGCGAACGCGACCGTCGCACATACCAGTTCGTCAGCGCCTCGGTGAACTGCCGCAGCTGCTCGCAGGCCCCGGATATATCGCAGACATCCAGGGCCGCCGTCAGGTCATCGCGCAGCGCGGCCAACTTGGCCAGGATGTACCGGTCCAGCACATGGGTGGAGTCGGTTCGCCAGGTGCCGCGCGCCGGTGCGTACAGCGTGAGGAACGAGTAGGCGTTCCAGAACGGCAGCTGCACCTGGCGCACGCCCTCGCGGATACCCTGCTCAGTGACGATCAGGTTGCCGCCGCGCAGGATCGGCGAGGCCATCAGGAACCAGCGCATCGCGTCGGACCCGTCGCGGTCGAACACCTCGGACACGTCCGGGTAGTTGCGCAGCGATTTGCTCATCTTCGCGCCGTCGTTGCCCAGCACGATCCCGTGCGCCACACAGGTTTTGAAGGCCGGCTTGTCGAACAGTGCGGTGGCCAGCACGTGCATGGTGTAGAACCAGCCGCGGGTCTGGCCGATGTACTCGACGATGAAGTCGCCGGGGAAATGTGCGTCCTCGCCTCCCCCGGCTCCGCCCTCGAACCAGTCCTTGTTCTCGAACGGGTAATGCACCTGGGCATACGGCATCGATCCGGAGTCGAACCACACGTCGAAGACGTCCTCGATCCGGCGCATGGTGGACCTGCCGGTCGGGTCATCGGGGTTGGGCCGGGTCAGCTCATCGATGTAGGGCCGGTGCAGGTTGTCCGGGCGCACCCCGAAATCGCGTTCCAGTTCATCGAGGCTGCCGTACACGTCGATCCGGGGATAGGCCGGGTCGTCGGACTTCCACACCGGGATCGGGCTGCCCCAGTACCGGTTTCGCGACACCGACCAGTCCCGGGCGTTCGACAGCCACTTGCCGAACTGGCCGTCCTTGACGTGCTCGGGATACCAGGTGATCTGCTGGTTGAGCTCCACCATCCGGTCCCGGAATTCGGTGACCTTGATGAACCAGGACGACACCGCCCGGTAGATCAGCGGGTTGCGGCAGCGCCAACAGTGCGGATAGGAGTGGTCATAGGTCTCCTGCCGCAGCAACACCGCGCCGTTGGCGGCCGCGGCCCCGGTGCCGTTCTTGAGGTCCCGGATGATCTGCGCGTTGGCGTCGAACACGTGCTGGCCGGTGTAGTCGGGCACCGTCGCGTCGAACCGGCCCTTGGAGTCCACCGGCGTGACGGCGACGATGCCGGCGATGTCGGCGGTGGCCTTGTCATCCTCGCCGTAGGCCGGGGCCAGATGCACGATGCCGGTGCCGTCCTCGGTGCTGACGAACTCTGCGCCCAGCACCTGGAAGGAGTTCCCGGCCTGCTCGGAGTCGGCGAAATACGGGAAGGGCGGCGCGTACCGCGTGCCCAGCAGCTGCTCACCGGTGAAGCCGGCGACCACGACGGGCTCCTCCCCGAGTTCGCGCGCGTAGCCGCCGAGGCGGGCCTCGGCCAGCACGTAGCGATGTCCGTCGGGCCCCTCCACCACGACGTAGGCCACGTCGGGGTTGACCGCGACGGCCTGATTGGACGGCAGGGTCCACGGCGTCGTGGTCCAGATCAGCAGGTGCGCACCCGCGACCGGACCGTCCAGCGCCTTGAACCCGACCGTGAGCGCCGGGTCCTGCCGGCTCTGATAGACGTCGTCATCCATCCGCAGCTCGTGGTTGGACAGCGGCGTCTCGTCGTTCCAGCAGTACGGCAGCACCCGGTTGCCCTCATAGGCCAGGCCCTTGTCCCACAGCTGTTTGAATGCCCACAGGACCGACTCCATGAAGCCGAGATCCAGTGTCTTGTAATCATTGTCGAAGTCCACCCAGCGGGCCTGGCGGGTGACGTAGGCGCGCCACTCGCCGGTGTACTTGAGTACCGAGGCCCGGCACGCGTCGTTGAACGCGCCGATACCCATCGCCTCGATCTGCGCCTTGTCGGCGATCCCGAGCTGACGCTGCACCTCGAGCTCGGCGGGCAGGCCATGGGTGTCCCAGCCGAATCGGCGGTCCACCTTGTCACCGCGCATGGTGCGGTACCGCGGAACGATGTCCTTGACGTAGCCGGTCAGCAGGTGGCCGTAGTGCGGCAGGCCGTTGGCGAACGGCGGGCCGTCGTAGAAGACGTATTCGGGTGCCCCGTCGCGGCGCGCGATGCTCGCGCGGAAGGTGTCGTCGGCCTCCCAGTAGGCCAGGACCTCGGTTTCCAGCGCCGGGAAGTTGGGCGAACCGCCCGCGGGCTTCGGATAGCTGGCCACTGCCGTGTCGTCTCCTGTGTGCCAAGGATCAGGCACGGGGACGAACGTTCGCGCCGGTGCGCGAGCTTCCGCGGTACCACCCCGCTTGCGCACCCGGAAAAGCGCGCCACTCAACTGCGGGCGATGACGGGCCCACCCGTTCGGTTCTACTGGGCGCTACTGGCTTTTCTTCCGAAGGCTCCCCGGTGATGGCCGGATCGGTGCCGTTGGGCCAAGTCTAACGTCAGGCGGCCTCGACAGCGGCGGGGACCGCCTCCGAGGTGATCTCGATGAGCGCCAGCGGGAACTGCTCGGTGAGTTCCTCGATCGTGTACTGCTCGAACCGGCGGGTGTCGTACCACCAGTCCAGCGCCAGTACGCCGGCGTTGTGGTGGGCACGCAACTCCAGCGCATGGCCCTGTCCGGGGATGATCTCGATCGCCGGGCTGGACTCGGCGTAGCTGAAGGTCACCTCGGCCGCACACGGCCCCGCCGGATCGGCGATCGACGCGTGCACGCCGGCGAGCATCCCGGTGGCGTCGACCTGATCGGGTCCGACACAGTTCAGCGCCACACCGTGTAGTACAGCGCCCGCGTCGGAGACGACATCGACGGCGACCACGCCGGACCCGATGGTGCGGTGCACGGCCCGGCCCAGCGCCGCCAGCAGGATCTCCTGGGCGGGTACGCCGAGGTGGCGGCTTGCGCCGTCGAGCTCCTCGCTGAGCGTGGCCGACAACGGCGCCGACAGCCGGCCGAGGTCATCGGGCAGCGGAGCGCCCTCGACGTCGTAATCGGTCAGCGTCAGAGTGGACACCGGGTCGGTGGCAACCACTTCGAGCGCGAACTCGATGTGCGCGGGTGGAAATTCGCCGGTCTCGACCCGGTCCGTGAACAGTGGAGCAGCCATGAGGATGAGGGTACCGCCTGTGTCCCAACTTTGGGACATCACTCCCGAAACTGTGACGGCAGTGTCAATTAAGGAATTTATGTCCAAATTTTGGTTGCTGGTGCCCAGTGCCGGGATCGCGTTATTGTGTGTGGGTGCCTCGTACCGATGAGAACGGTCGCCAACTCAAAGCGCTGCTCGATTACCTGCTCGACGGCGACGTCGAAGCCAAGGACATCTACGACGCGCTCGGAATCTCCAGCAGCACGTACTACCGCCGCATCAAGGAGACCAGCTACCCGGACGCCGAAGAACTGCGCCGCGTCGCCGACCGCTTCACCTTGAGTTACCCCGACCTGCAGGTGCGGTTCGGGCTGATGAGCCGCCAGGAGGTGTGGAACTACATCGAATCCACACCGTTCACCGTGACCGCGGTGACGGAAGGGGTGCGCGAGGACACCCTCACCCGCCAGCAGACGCGCCCGCCCCGACTCTCCGAATTGAAGCCACGAAGCGACGCTCCGCCGCTGTAAGCAGTAGTATTTGCTGACGACAATTCAGCCCGAAGGCGACATCAGATGGAACTGACCATTCTCATAGCGATCACCATGGTGTGTATCGCGTGGAGCTTGTGGATCCGTCGTGTGACATGGTCGTGCCGGTGGGAGGTTGCCGCCACCCTCAACATCGCGCTGCAGGGCCTGGCGGTACTGCTGATGTCGCCGTTCGCCTCCGAGACCATCGGCAAAGCGCTGCACGCGATGACCGGGATGTGGAACCTCGAGGACTACATCGGCCACGACTGCTACATCGTCGCGGCGTCGGCCATCGTCTACAACGCCGTCGGCCGGTTGCAGGACGACCACGCCATGCAGCGCGCCTTCAAGCAGTACATCGAACGGCCGGCCACGCTGTGCATCCCGCTGCTGCTCGCCGCCTTCTCGCTGGGCAACGGGGCCACCGTCTACCGGGCGGACTTCTTCGAGGTACCCACCGATTTCTGGCTCAGCTTCTACTGGTTGGTGCTCTGCGGCATGCTCATCTACCTGCTGGGCTACGGCTCGCGGGCGCTGTTGGTGCTGCGCAAGGACCCGAAGTCGCGCACCATCGCCAACGTCTACATCGCGGCCTCCGCCAGCGGCATCCTGGCCTGCACCATCCGCATCCTGTCCGCGTACGTCACGCCGCTGCAGATCTGGGACGGCGGCACCCTGGTGTGGATCTTCGCCTGCGGGTGCGCGGCAGGTTTCGCGCTCGCCTCCGC
Organism: Mycobacterium sp. BMJ-28; assembly: GCF_054404835.1. Taxonomy (NCBI): domain Bacteria; kingdom Bacillati; phylum Actinomycetota; class Actinomycetes; order Mycobacteriales; family Mycobacteriaceae; genus Mycobacterium; species Mycobacterium sp. BMJ-28. The sequence goes on from NZ_CM136783.1 coordinate 3,584,133, forward strand.
GCATTCCTGGCGCATCAAGACGAAATGGTTCTCCAAAGCCAGTTACTGACGGACCGGTCGGCCGACCGGTCGTCTCGCGCCACCGAATAGACTTTCTGCTCATGAGAATCGTTGTGGCCGTCCACGGCACGCGCGGTGATGTCGAACCCTGCGCCGCCGTCGCCCGCGAACTGCGCAACCGCGGCCACCAGGTCAAGATGGCCGTCCCACCCAACCTGATCGGATTCGTGGAATCGGTCGGCCTCGGCCCGGCCGTCAGCTACGGCGTCGACTCGCAGAAGCAGGTGGAAAGCGAGGCCTTCCAGAACTACTGGAAGGTGAAGAATCCGGTCGCCGCCATCCGCGATGGCATCGCCTACTACACCGACGGCTGGGCCGATATGAATGCCACGCTGACCACGCTGGCCGCGGACGCCGACATCATCCTGACCGGCACCACCTACCAGGAAGTCGCCGCCAACGTCGCCGAACGCTACGGCATCCCGATGGCCGCGCTGCACTATTTCCCGGCCCGGCCCAACAGCCACCTGCTCCCGGTGCCGTTGCCGACATGGGCCATCAAACCGGGCTTCGCGGTGGGCGAATGGGCGCTGTGGCGACTCGGTAAGTCGGCCGAGGATGCGCAACGGCGGACCTTGGGCCTGCCGGCCACCAACGTCCGGTCGGCGCGGCGCATCGTCGACGCCGGGGCACTGGAGATCCAGGCGTATGACCCCACCTTCTTCCCCGGCCTGGCGCAGGAGTGGGGCGGCAGCCGGCCCCTGGTCGGGGCCATCACGCTGCAGTTGGAGACGGCGATCGACGAGGAAGTGACCTCGTGGATCAACGCGGGCAGCCCGCCGATCTACTTCGGCTTCGGCAGTATGCCGGTGCAGTCCCCCGCCGACGCCGTCGCGATGATCACCGCGGTGTGCGCCGAGCTGGGTGAACGCGCACTGATCAGCGCGGGCGTCTGGGAACTCGACGACATCCCGCTGGCCGACCACGTCAAGCTGGTCGGCGCGGTGAACCACTCGGCGGTGTTCCCGGCCTGCCGGGCCGTGGTGCACCACGGCGGCGCCGGCACCACCGCGGCCGGCGCCCGGGCGGGCGTGCCCACCCTGGTGCTGTGGGTCTCCGCCGATCAGCCGGTCTGGGCCAGGGCCGTCCGCAAGCTCAAAATCGGTACCTCGCAACGGTTCACGTCGCTGAACAAGAAGTCGCTGACCAACGCGCTGCGCACCGTGCTGGACCCCGCCGTCGCGGACCGGGCCCGTGATTTCGCCGCCGGACTGGCCAGCCCGGCCCAGAGTGTGGCCTCGGCCGCCGACCTGATCGAGCACGCCTCACGCGCCGTCCGGGCCGGTTAGAACGTCGCAGGTATCCCGAAATCGTCCAGCGCGCCGGCCAGCGCGGCCCGCATGGCCGGGTGCGAGTTGTCGCCGCCGGCCGTCCAGCCACCCGCCGCAACGAAGACGCGCCCGTTCAGCCGGCCCGACACCAGCCCCAGGTAGCCGTTCATCTGATCGAGTTCGCGTGCGGTGATCCGCGGCTCCAGCAGGCGCAGCGAGACACGATCGGCGTCGGTGCCGTCCGGCCGGTTCACCGCGGGATCCAGCTCCCCCATGTTCGAGCAGCCGATCGGGCTGTTCACCGACACCACCATGGCTTCCAGGCGGCGCACCAGCGCCTTGGGGATCAGCGGGGTCAGCGGCAGCGGCGCCATCAGCCGGGCCGACATCTCCGCCGACTCCGACAGGGCCTGCTTCATCGCCACCCGCACCCCGGCCAGGTCGCGGGTCACCTCCGCGGGATCGGCCGTCATGTTGGTGGCGATCAGCGCGTTGGCGCGGGTGTCGCCGGGGGCCCGCTCGCTGACCGGCCAGGACAACTTGACCGACCCGTCGGCCGATACCCGGCCCAGCCGTGCACCCAGCCGCGACGCCAACCCGGCGAACAGTGAATTGCTAGTTCCCCCTAGGGAACTGGCGATTCGATCCCAATCCGACACATCGATGAATGCGGATACGTTGGGTGCCACCACCGTCCGGTCGTCACCGGTGGGCGCCACCCGCGACATCGTCTGGAACGAGGTCGCCAGATCCGCGCGCTCACTGCGGGCCACCGCAACGGTGGCCGCGACCGCCCGGCCCATCGACGGCACCGCGCGCAGCACCGCGCGGGCGTCCGCGCGCACCGCCGCGGCGCGCGGCCGCGATCCCGGCTCCGGGTAGCCCAGCCGCCGGTCCACACCGTTGACCGCGTCGGTGACGGCGATGGTGAAACCCTGCCCGTCGGCCACCGAATGGGACGCGGTCAGGCTGACGGCGGCGCCGCCGTCGGTGAGTGGTTGCACGCCCAGGCGCCACGACGGACCGTCACGCGGGTCGATCGGCAGCGCGACATGCTCGTCCATGAAGTCCCAGAGCTGCGCGCTGGACCGCTCGGCCGAGGCCAGGTCGATACCGGCCGGACCCGGCGAGGCCACCCAGCGGTGCCTGCCGCCGGGTAGCGGCGAGCATTCGATCCGCCGGCCGAGCAGTCCGTTGCCCAGGTTGCGGTGGAACCGGCGCAGTCCGTCCATGTCCACCGGATGGCGGTAGATCCAGATGTACTGCATGATCGGGCCGCGACCCAGGGCCTGCAGACCATGAAACGACGCCTGGTCGATATAGGCCAGGGTGTTGTCGATGTCGGACACGCCGCGCCGGTCTAGGCGGACTGCACTTTGTCGTCGAGCCGGGTGAATTGCCGGTTGCGGTACTGCTCGGCGCACGACGACCGCCGCACCTTACCGCTGGTGGTCAGCGGGATGGAACCACCGGCGACCAGCACCAGGTCGGCGGCGCTGATCCCGTGCGTCTCCGAAACCGCCGTCGCCACATCGCGTTTGATCGTCTCGAGCTTCTCGCCGGTGAACTCGCCGTTGCGGTTCTTGATCTCGATGAACGCCACCAACTGCTCGGCGCGCTCCTCCTCCACCGAGAACGCGGCCACCCGGCCGCCGGTGATCTCGGTGATGGTGGACTCGATATCGTCCGGGTAGTGGTTGCGCCCGCGCACGATCAGCAGATCCTTGATCCGGCCGATGATGAACAGATCGCCCTCGGAGATGACGCCCAGATCACCGGTGCGCAGCCACGGGCCTTCCGGCGTGCCTTCGCTGGGTTCCACCAGAGTCGCCCGGAACACCCGCTCGGTCTGTTCGGGCTTACGCCAGTAGCCCAAGCAGTTGTTCTCGCCTTTCGACCAGATCTCGCCGATCACCCCGGCCGGGCATTCCACCCGGGTCTCGGGGTCCACGATGCGCACCAGGGGCGAGGTCTGCACGCCGTAACTGACCAGCGCGGTGCCGTCTTCCAGCGCACAGCGCTCGGCATGCCCGGCGGCGAGCTTGTCCGCGTCGAAGGCCACGACCGTCGGCGGTCCGCCCGCGGCGCGGGTGGTGATCCAGAGCGTGGCCTCGGCCAGCCCGTAGCCCGGCTTGAACACCTCCGGTGCGAAGTTGAACTTGGCGAAGCGCTGCGCGAACCGGCGCAGGGTGGTTTCGTGCACCCGCTCGGCGCCGCTGACCATGGCGATCACATTGCCCAGATCCAGCCCGGCCATGTCCTCGTCGGTGGTCTTGGCGGCCGACAGCTCGAAGGCGAAGTTGGGTCCGGCGGTGAGCACGTTCGGGTAACTGGCCATCAGCTGGACCCAGCGCGACGGCCGGTTCACGAACGACGCCGGGGTGGTGAACACCGTGTGCCAGCCACCCAGGATCGGGTACACGATGCCGATCACCAGACCCATGTCGTGGTAGAACGGCAGCCACAACACGACGGTGGTGCCCGCGGGCGCCATGTTCCCGAATCCGTCGAACACGTCGTGTACGAACTGCTCGAAATTGGCCGACAGATTGGCACCGGCGACCATCACCCCGGCCGGCGTGCGCGTCGATCCGGAGGTGTACTGCAGGTACGCCGTCTCCGCGAACTCCTCGCGCGATTTCAGGTTCTTGCGGCGCTCGTCCAGGTCGAGTCGGTCGATCTCGACGATCACCGGGGCCGGCCGATCACCTTGTGCCACTGCGTATCCCGAGAGTGATTCGGTGACCGTGGAGGTGGTCAGCAGGATGGCAGGCGCGGAATCCTCGATGACGGCGGCGATCCGCTCGTCGTGGCGTCCGCCCTTGCCCGCCTGCGGCACCGACAGCGGGACACCGATGATGCCGGCCTGCAGGGTGGCCAGGAACGCGATCACGTACTCCAGGCCCTGCGGGGCCACGATAACGGCGCGGTCACCGATCTCGGCGATCTGGCGCAGCTCCCAGGCCAGGCTGTGCACCCGGCGGTACAGCTGCGCCCAGGACAGGGTGGTCGCCACGCCCGCGGGGTCCACGTCATAGTCCATGAAGGTGTACGCCGGGTCGTCCGGCTGCAGGCTGGCGCGCTCGCGCAGCACACCGACAAGGGAACTCTGTGTCATGGGCATCAACCTTTATCAGTCATCACGGCGTACTGCTACCTGATCTCGGCGGTGAGTTCGAATTCGGCCAGCGTCTCGGCGACCAGTTCCCGCAAACGCGCCTTTGAGTTTTCGGCGCCGGGCTCATAGGCCTCGACGCCGATGTTGATTTTGCCACTTACCAGCACAGAAACCACAACCAACTGGCCTCCGGCGAGCTCGAGGAAGCTGCGGGTGAGTCCCTGATCGACGCCGCGGAACACGGTGAAGTCCGCCGGAGTGCCATCCACCGAGGCCAGCGCCTCGGGCATGGCGCCGACATTCGAGCACGTCACCGGCAGCTCATTGGCGCCGACGATGCTGTCGGCCAGCAGCCTGACCGCCTTGCGGGGCAGCAACGGCACCAGCGGCAGCAAATCCAGCAGCGGATTGGGCGTGTCCTTGTTGATCTTGATCGCCTCGCGGACCGCGGCACGCGCGCCGGTCAGATCCTTGGTCACCGACGTCGGGTCGACCTTCACATTGGTCAGCGACATCGCGTTGGCGCGGTAGTCCTTGTCGCCACGGTCGGCCATCGCGATCGACAGGGTCACCTGGCCGTCGGGACCGCGGCGGTTCAGCCGCTCGCCGAGCCGGACCGCGATCCCGGCCAGCAGGGCGTAGGTGTTGCCACCCAGGGCATGGGCCCGTTCCTCCCAGAGCGCGGGCTCGATCCACACCGAGGTCCAGGGCACCACGACGGGCTCATCGGGGCCCGTGAACTTCGGTTTCGCGGCCGCCTTGGCGCCGTCCTTGGCGCCCTGGCGGGCGAGCTTCACCATTTTGACCGCAGCCTTGGCGGCCGGCGGCAGCTCCCGCACGGTGTCCCGCAGATCCGCCAGGATCGCGCGCCCGGTACGACGGGAATACGGTGCGGGATAACCGATCTCGATCTTGGTGCCGATGACGGCCGCCCACACCGCGAGTGCGGCGCCCACCCCGTCACCGAGGCAGTGGGTACCCACCACGCAGACCGCCGTCGCACCGTCGTCCAGGGGCTGGACCGCGATATGCCAGCCCGGGCCTTCCTCGGCGTCGACATGGATCTGCGACCGGAAATCGATCCAATCGTTGAGCTTCTCGCGCGGGATCGGCGTGTCCGCGATCTCCAGCGGGGATGCCGGGCCGGGTGTGGACACCCACCGGTACCGGGCGAACGGCAGCGGCGAGCGCTCGATGCGCCGACCGGCCATCCCGTACCCGAAGTTGCGGTGGAAGCGCCGCACCCCCTCCATGTCGATCGGACGCTCGTAGACCCAGACGCACTGAATCGCCTGCATCCGGCCGGTGGCGTTCAACGACCGAACCATGCCCTCGTCGAAGAGGGCCAGGCGGTTGTCCATCTGTGCCTCCGTCACTCGATGTGCCCGGTCAGCCCGAAATCGGCGAGGGTGCCGGTGATCAACTCACGCAACCACGCTTTGGTGTTCCCGGCGCCGGGCTGATACGCCACCACGCCGAGCGAAAGCTTGCCGTTGACCCGCAGCGCCACCACGGTGAGCAGGCCGCCACGCTTCTCCAGCGAGTGCCGGGTGATGGTGCGGTCCACCCCGCGGAAGAACATGTACTCGGCGGCGGTTCCGTCGGCCAGCGCGACATCCGAGGGCAGGTCACCCATGTTCGAACACGACACCGGCATGTCCGCGGAGAAACCGAACAGCGCGTCGGCGACCGCGTGCACGGCGCGCTTGGGCACCCACGGCACCAGCGGCAGCAGCGCCAGCATCTCGTCGGGCACCTCGCGGGCCTTGGTGATGCCCTCCTTCAGCGCCGAGCGTGCCGGGCCCAGGTCGGCGGTGACCTTGGTCGGATCGACCACGACATCGGAGAGGATCACCGCATTGGCCCGGGTGTCGCCCCACTGACGGTCGGCCTGCGGCACGTTGAGCGTGACCAGGCCATCCTCGGCGCGGTGCCGGCCCAGCCGCTCGGAGAGCTTGGCGGCAAAACCTGCCACCAGCGAATAACTGTTGCCACCAAGTTCTTTCGCTCGCGCATCCCACTCGTCGGTGGGAATGAACGCGTGCAGCGTGGGCACCTGCACCGGGTGATCGGGACCCGTCGGCTTGGCCACCCGCGACGCACCCGAGCGGGAGATCTCATGGCGGTGGGCACGCGCGAGTTTCGCCGCGGCGACCAGGGTGCGCCCCAGCTCGGGCAACCCGCGCGCCGTCACGCGCAGATCCTCGACGATCGCCTGCCGCCTGGTACGGGCCCCCGGCGGCCCCCAGCCGTGATCCAGCCGTGCCTTGTGCACGCCCTCCAGCAGTGCGAGCACGCCCGCGCTGCCGTCGCCGATGCAGTGCGAGGCCGTCAGCGACACCGCGGTGGAGCCGTCGGTCATCGGCAGCACGCCCATATGCCAGCTCGGTCCGTGCTCGGGATCCAGCGGCATCGAGGTCCGCTCATCGATCCAGTCGCCGAGTTCGGCGCGGGGCCGCGGCTCGGCGATGTCCAGCTCGCGCTGCGGACCGTGCACCGTCACCCAACGGTGCCGGCCGAACGGCAGCGGGGACGGCTCGATACGGCGGCCCATCAGCCCGTAGCCGACCTCGTCGAAGAACTTGCGCAGGCCGTCGTAGTCGACGGGATGTTCATAGATCCAGTTGGCCTGGGCGACAGCCTCCGCGCCGGTGGCACGCAGGGCCAGGAACATCACCTGGTCGGTGAACGTGAGCACATCGTCCGAGTTGTTCGTGGCACGCGTCATCGCACCGTCAGCTCCCATGGCGAAAAGTGAATCAGGCGGTCTTGAGATCGAGATCGGCGGCCTCGGCGGCACCGAGGCTCTCCACCGGCACCAGTCCGTCGATCACCCGCAGATAGACCTCGCGCATCGATTCCACGTACCGCAGCACCGACTCACGGGCGATGGAGTTGTTCGGGAAGGCGACGGTCACCGTCGTCTCCTTCTCCCCGCGGTTGACCCACATGCCGACCTGGTAGGCCGAACGCGGATCGCTGTAGATCCGGCCGCCCAGGCTCTGGAAGTGCTCGATGACACCCGGCAGCAGCATGCCGACATCGATGAACGACAACATCGGTGTACCGGGATCGGGTGCGCGGACACCCTCGACCCCTTCGTCGAAGGCCAGTTCCAGCACCCGCTCGAACGGGACGTGCGCCAGATCCAGTCCACCGTCGAAGGACGCCTGGGCCGCCAGCGCGGTGTCGGCGAACGACGTCACGTCCACCGGGACGGCAATGGGAACCAGCCCGGTGAACCAGCCGGTGGTCATGAAGTCGGCCTGGGTCCGCCTGGTGGTGGTCGGGGTGATCACCGAATAGGTGTCCTGGCCGGTCAGCGCGGCGTGCGCCAGGGCACCGCAGGCGAAGACACCACCGCTGAACCGTGCGCCGGCGGCCGTGCAGGCCGCCTCGAACTTGTCGGTCTGCTCTTCGTCGAGCAGCTGCACGGTGATGACGTCACCGGAGTGCGGCACCGACGCGTCGCCCAGCGGCAACGAGAATCCGGGCAGGGTTCCGCCGTTGAGCTCTAGGAAGTCGATCCACCCGCGCACCTCGTCGGATTCGGTGGTCAGACCGGCGGTGTACTGGCGCTGGGCGATGCAGTACTCGGAGTAGCTGCCCGCCTCGGGCAGCTGCAACGGCGCCTCGCCGCGTACCAGCGCGTCGTACATCATGTGGATCTCGACGAACGCCAGCCCGATGAACATCGCGTCGGTGTGCACGTGGTCGACGCTGATGTAGATGGTGAAGTGATCGGCCCGCTGGATGACGCCGAAGTGGAAGCAGTCCCACTGCCACGGGTCCGGGGTGGACATCACATGGTCGCGCCACTGCGCGGCCGCCATCTCGCCGTGCTCGGTGGCCACGAACTTGATGTCGCGCGGGTTGGTGACGGTGTGCCGGACGATCTCGCCGGCGTCCGAGAATTCGAACCAGCTGTGGAACGTGTCGTGCCGGCGCAGATAGGCGTTGATCACATGGGTCATCGCCCGCACATCGCACTGACCGGGCACATCCCAGCCCGGGATGATGAGGCGCGCCATGTCGGTGCCCTCGTCCAGATGCTTGCGATAGGCAAGCAGATGCTGTTCCTGCTGATAGCTCGTCGGCACATCACTGACGGGAGCCTCGCGCACCTTCGACAGCGACGCCCGTGACGGATGCCACGAGATCACTACACCTGGTTCACCGATCCACTCTTGAATCGGCTTCATCGCAACCACTTATTGGTCTCCTACCTGGACGACGTCGAAGGACGGGGTGCGCATCGATGCGCTGTCCGCTCTCACGACGGGACCGATATGGACGAGTCGGGCGCAAGAGCGCCGACGAGGCGCTCCGTCAGCGCCCGCACGGTGCTGATATCTGCTGAACCAATACGAATACCTGTTTCCGCCTCGATGCGGGTGCGTACCTCTAGAGTCCCCAGCGAATCGAGACCATATTCGGCAAGCGGGCGGTCGGGATCCACCGTCCGGCGCAGGATCAGGCTGACCTGTTCGACAACCATCTTGCGCATCCTGGCCGGCCATTCGTCGTGCGGCAGATCGTGCAGTTCCGCCAGGAACGCGCTGCTGGTGCTCCCGATCCGCGGACCGGTGGACCGGAACGCCTCGGCAAACCGGCTGTTCTGAGCAAACGCGGTAATCCAGGACGTCCCCGTCAACGAAGCGTAGCCGCTGTAGGCCCGGTCGTGCCGAAGCAGCATGTCGAAGGCGTAGGCACCCTCTTCGGGGCTGATCGCCGCGTCTCCGCTGTCGGTGGCCAGCCCGGTGCCGGCACCGATCTCCGACCACGGGCCCCACGCGATGGCGGTGGCCGGCAGGCCCTTGTTGCGCCGCCAGTGCGTGAACGCGTCCAGCCAGCTGTTGGCCGCCGCGTAGGCGCCCTGACCGGGCGAACCGACCAGCGCCGCCGCCGAGGAGAACACGCAGAACCAGTCCAGCGACTGCTTCGCCGTGGCGGTGTGCAGGTTCCAGGCACCGTAAACCTTTGGCGCCCAGTCACGTTCGACGAGTTCGTCGGAGATGTTGACCAGCGCGGCGTCCTCGACGACGGCCGCCCCGTGCAGCACCCCGCGCAGCGGCAGGCCGGTCGCGCAGGCGGCCACCACCAGCCGATCGGCGGTCTCCGGCTCGGCGATGTCACCCAGTGACACCTCCACCTCGGTGCCGCCCCGACGGATCCGCTCGATGACGTCCTGTGCGTACTGCGACGGTGCGGACCGGCCGTTGAGCACGATCCGGCCGACGCCCGCGGTGCCCATCTTCTCGGCCAGGAACAGCCCCAGCCCGCCCAGGCCACCGGTGATGACGTAGGCGCCATCGCTGCGCAGCGCCTGCGCCTCCTCGGGCGGGACCACCGCGGTGATCTGTCCACCGTGCGGAATGTCGAGCACCAGCTTGCCGGTGTGCTCGGCGGCACCCATCACCCGGATCGCGGTGGCGCCGTCCTGCAGCGGATAGTGCGTGGTCTCCGGCAGGGGCAACACCCCGTCGGCGATCTGCTGGTAGCAGATCTCCAGCAGACGGTGCACCGTGTCGGGGTTGGTCAGCGACAGCAGCGCCAGGTCGACGGCGTAGAACGACAGGTTGCGCCGGAACGGGAACAGCCCCATCCGGGTGTCGCCGTAGATGTCGCGCTTGCCGATCTCGACGAAGCGGCCCCCGAAGGACAGCAGCTCCAGCCCGGCCCGCTGCGCCGCGCCGGTCAGCGAGTTGAGCACGATGTCCACGCCGTACCCGTCGGTGTCGCGCCGGATCCGCTCGGCGAACTCGATGCTGCGGGAGTCGTACACATGCTCGATTCCCATGCCGCGCAACAGTTCCCGACGAGCCTCGCTACCCGCGGTGGCGAAGATCTCGGCACCGGCGGCCCGCGCGATGGCGATCGCGGCCTGGCCGACACCACCGGTGCCGGAGTGGATCAGCACCTTGTCACCGGCCGAGATGCGGGCCAGGTCGTGCAGCCCGTACCAGGCGGTGGCGTGCGCGCTGGGCACCGCGGCGGCCCGGTTGGTCGGCAGCCCCGGCGGCAGCGTGACGGCCAGGTTGGCGTCGCAGGTGACAAACGTCGCCCACGTCCCGTCGGCGGACAGCCCGCCGACCCGGTCGCCCACCTTGTGGCCCACCACGCCGGGGCCCACAGCCGTCACCACGCCGGCGAAGTCGCCGCCGAGCTTGGGCTGGCGCCCCTCGAAGGAGGGGTACCGGCCGAAGGCGATCAGCACGTCGGCGAAGTTCAGGTTCGACGCGGTCACCGCGACCTCGATCTGACCCGGCCCGGGCGCGACGCGCTCGAACGCCGAGAGCTCCAGGGTCTCGATGTCCCCCGGTGTCCGGATCTGCAGCCGCAGCCCGTCGCGAGCCGGGTTGACCACCGCGGTGCGGCGTTCCTCGGGACGCAGCGGGCCGGGCACCAGCCGGGCCGAGTACCACTTGCCACTGCGCCAAGCCGACTCGTCCTCGTCGGATCCGGCCACCAGCTGCGCCGCGACGGGCGCGGCGTCGGTGTAGTCGTCGACGTCGATCTGGGTGGGCCGCAGTTGCGGGTACTCGGTGTTGATCACGCGCACCAGGCCGCGCAGGCCGGCCTCGTCCAGGTTGGCGACGTCGTCGGGCAGCACGGTCTGGGCGTTGCGGGTGACGACGTGCAGGCGCGGCGCCTGGGCGGCAACCTCGGGTAGCTCGCGGACGATGTGCACGAGGTGGCGCACGTTGTCCCCGCCGCGCACGCCGGACAGCTTGTCGGTGACGCCCCGCCGCGGCGGGGTCACCACCAGCACATCGCCGAACGCGTGGGTGGCCAGCAGTTCACGCAACCGCACCGCGTGCGCGTCGTGGTCGGAGTGCTGCGGCCACACCATGGTGGTGACGTCGACACCGTGTCCCTTGAGCGCATCGGCCAGTTTGGTGGCCAGCAGATCCGCGGCATCCGAGGTGCTGATCAGCAGCCAGCTGCCCGGGTTCGCGTAATCCACCTGCGGCAGGTCCTGCTCGTTCCATTCGATGGTGAGCAGCCGGTCGTTGAAGGTGCGCTCCAGCTGACCGGTGTCCGACACGCCGGTGCCCAGCCGCAGCCCGTTCACCGAGAGCGCGACGTTGCCGTCCTCGTCGAGCAGTTCCAGGTCGACCTCCACGCCGGAGGTGGTGACGCTGGTCAGCCGGGCGTAGCAGTACCGCACGTTGCGGGTCGACCCGTGAGCGCGCAGCGTGCGTACGCCGAGGGGCAGCAGCAACGCGCCGGAGCTGTCGCCGAAGATCGCCGGGTGCGCACCGACCGCCTGGAAGGCGGCGTCGAGCAGGGCGGGATGCACCCCGTAGGCGGCTTGCTGGGACCGGATCGATCCGGGCAGCGCGACCTCGGCCAGCACGGAGTCCTGCGGCCCGTCCTCGCCGGTGTTCACATACGCCGCCACCAGGCCCGCAAAGGCGGGGCCGTACTGGATGCCGCGCTGGCTGTACCAGGCGCGCAGCTCGGCGCCGTCCAGCCGGGTGGGGTGGGCCGCCAGCACCGCGTCGAGGTCGTAGGCCGCCGGCGCTTCGGCGTCGGTGGCGGTCCGCAGCAGCGCGGCCGCCCGCTGGGTCTGCTCACCCTGCTCGTAGGTCTCGACGAGGAAACCGGCCCGGCCGGGCGCGGCCACCGTGGAGGCCGCGGACACCACGGTGCTGTCCTCCAGCAGCAGCATCTCGTCGAAGCTGATGTCGTGCACCTCGGCGGTGTCGCCGAGCACCGTCTTGGCCGCCGCAAGAGCCATCTCGCAGAACGCCGCGCCGGGCAACGCAGCCACGCTGAGGACCTGGTGGTCCGCCAGCCACGGCTGGGTGCCGGTACCCACGTCGGCCTGCCAGGCGTGCCGTTCCGGCTCTTCCGGCAGTCGCACGTGGGCACCCAGCAGCGGGTGCACCGCAAGGGTGGCGCCGCCGGGGGGCAGCTCGTTCGGGTCACGGACCAGCATGAGCGGACGCCGGGTCCAGGTCGGCAGCGGCGCGTCCACCAGCCGGCCGGCCGGGTACAGCAGTGCGAAGTCCACCTTGGCCCCGGCATTGTGCAGGGCTGCGACCACGCCGAGCAGGCCGTGCGGCATCTCCTGCTCGCGGCGGACGCTGGCCAGCGTGGCGAAGGCGATGTCCAGCGAGCGGGCGGTCTGGTCCACCGCATGCGTCAGCAGCGGGTGCGGGGACAGTTCGTTGAAGACCCGGTAGCCATCCTCCAGGGCGGCCTGGACGGCCGCGGCGAAGCGCACGGTGTGGCGCAGGTTGTCCACCCAGTAGTCGGCATCCCAGTCGACCAGGTCGCGCGGGTCGTACTGGGTCGCCGAGTAGTAGGCGACGCTGGGTTCGCCCGGATCGAGGTCTTCGAGGGCATCGGCGAGGTCGTCCAGGATCGGGTCGACCTGCGGCGTGTGCGAGGCAACGTCGACGGCCACCTCGCGCGCCATGATCTCGCGCCGTTCCCATTCGGCCACCAGCTCACGGACCGATTCCTTGGCGCCACCCACCACGGTCGAGGTCGGCGAGGCCACCACGGCCAGCACCACGTCGTTCACGCCGCGGGCCTGGAGTTCGGAGAGCACCTGCTTGGCCGGCAGCTCGACCGAGGCCATCGCGCCGGTGCCGGCGACACGGCTCATCAGCGCCGACCGGCGGCAGATCACCTTGACCGCGTCGGCAAGGGTCAGCACGTCGGCGGCCACGGCCGCGGCGATCTCCCCCATCGAGTGACCGATCACGGCGCCGGGCTGCACTCCGTAGGACTTCAGGGTGGCGACCAGCGCCACCTGGACCGCGAAGACGGTGGGCTGCACCTTGCCGATCCCGGTGACGGTCTCCGGCGCGGACATCGCCTCGGTGACCGAGAAGCCGGACTCCGCGGCGATCAGCGGCTCCAGTTCGGCCACGGTGGCGGCGAACACGGGTTCGGCGGCCAGCAGGGCGGCACCCATCCCGGCCCACTGCGAGCCCTGGCCGGAGAACACCCACACCGGACCGCGCCCGTCGGTGGCCACGGCGGCCTGGTACGGCTCGCCCCCGTCGGCGACCTCACGCAACGCGGCGATCAGCGTCTCGGTGGAATCGGCGATCACGGTGGTGCGCACCGGGCGGTGGGACCGGCGCCTGGACAGGGTGTAGCCGAGGTCGTGCAGATCCACATCCGGGTGTGCGGCAACCCAGTCGGCCAACCGGCCCGCGGTGCGGCGCAGTTCGTCGGCCGACGTGGACGACAGCGGGAACAGCAGCGGCCCCTGGTCGGCCGCCACGGGCGCGTTTCCCGTTGCCGGGGCCTGCTCCAGGACCGCGTGCGCATTGGAGCCGGAGATCCCGTACGCCGACACCGCGGCCCGGCGCGGCCGGTCGCCCTTGTCCGGCCACGGGGTGGTCTCGGTGGGTACGAAGAATTCGGTGCCGAGGCGTTCCATCTCCTCGGGCAGCCGGGTGAAGTGCAGGTTGGGCGGGATGATGCCGTGCTGCAGCGCCAGCACGCTCTTGACCACACCCACCACGCCGGACGCCGATTGGCTGTGGCCGAAGTTGGTCTTCGACGAGCCGATCGCGATCGGCCCGGTGCCGCCGTAGACATCGGCGAGGCTCTTGAACTCGATCGGGTCGCCGACCGGCGTGCCGGTGCCGTGGGCCTCGACATATCCCACCGTGCCCGGGTCGATGGCGCCGGAGTCCAGTGCCGCGCGGTACACCGCCGTCTGGGACGCGTTCGAGGGAGTCAGGATGTTGACGGTGTGACCGTCCTGGTTGGCGGCGGACCCCCGCACGACCGCCAGGATGCGGTCGCCGTCGCGCTCGGCGTCCGACAGTCGCTTGAGCAGCAGTACGGCGCTGGCCTCGGCGAAGACGAACCCGTCCGCGTTGACGTCGAACGCGTGGCAGCGTCCGGTGCCCGACAGCATGCCCTGCGCCGAGGCCGAGGCGTACTTGCGCGGATCCAGGATGATGTGGGCGCCGCCGGCCAGCACCATGTCGCTTTCCCCGAGGTGCAGGCTGCGGGTGGCCATGTGCAGCGCCAGCAGGCCCGACGAGCATGCCGAGTCGACGGTGTACGCCGGACCGCGCAGGCCGAGATGGTACGAGATCCGCCCCGACGCCATGCTGTAGTTGTTGTGGGTGAGGCCGTACGGGCCTTCGATGGCGTGTGCGTCAGCCGCGATGAGTTGGTAGTCGTTGGTCGTCAAGCCCATGAAGACGCCGGTCTGCGAGCCGTCCAGGGTGGTGGGATCGATGCCGGCGTGCTCGACGGCCTCCCATGCCGTTTCCAGCAGGAGGCGGTGCTGCGGGTCGGCGGCGGTCGCCTCGCGGTCGCTGATGCCGAAGAATTCGGCGTCGAACCCGGCGACGTCGTCGAGGAAGGCGCCCCACTTCGACACCGAGCGACCCGGCACGCCCAACTCGGGGTCGTAATGCTCTTCGGCATCCCAGCGCTCCAGGGGAACGGTGGTGACGAAGTCGTCGCCGCGGAGCAGTGCCTGCCACATCTGCTCAGGTGAGTCGATTCCGCCCGGCAATCGAACCGCCATTCCGATGACGGCGACTGCTGTGACAGGTGTCTCAACCACGTAGTTCCAACCTCTTTCGGACGGGTATCTCAAAGACGAGCGAGCTACAGGTACGGCGTCTGGATCTCATGTGCGCCGCACCGCGCTGCCCGGATCCTTCCTCCGCCCCAGTGCCGAAAACTCGTCAGTGAGTCGGTAGCGTAGTCGTCTGCGTTGACGATGGCGTTAAAAACCGAGCAAATCCTTTAAGGACTTTACAGTTTCAAAGGCCGCGACGCGCAGGCTACACGAGCAATATCAAGATCGCCTAGCTACTTGCGGATATGCCCACAACCTGCACGGAGGCCAAGAAATTGACGTTGCAGTAAATGTGGCGTACGTCACTTAGCCTCGTGGAGCATTAGCCAAGCCACATCTCAGCTAATAAGTAGAGCTAATGTAGACGGGTTGCTGTAACCCGGATGCTACATACCGGAACGAGTGTTCACCCATCGCCACACAATGGCGTTCATCGCTACTAGCAGCAGAAACATGAGCACCACGCGCCCCAGCTATGGACTCTCACGGGTTCGGTCCTGGCGGTCGGCCCGCCCGAAATCCCGACCGTCGGCAACGCAACGGTAAGTAACGAATAACGGTGTCGCAAAGCGCCCAGGAAACTCGGGGGCATCCGGCAGTGAGATGAGTCACCGACGCTCCGTCGGCCCCGCCCGGCGGGGGCCCGGCAGACCCCTAGCAATATCGGTTTCTGACCTTACTGACGAGTTAGTTGCGAGCCCAAGCAAAATTTGGAGCCGCGGTTGCGCGGGTCCTAGACGGCCGCTGAAGCGGGGTAGCTGAAAGCCGCGCCGAACTGCGGAATCGCCGAAAATCCGCGCTGCCGGGCCCGGCCGGCGGCGTGCCGGATCAACGCCGCGGTCGCCACGAAGCCGGCCTGGTCCGGCACCAGCATGGGAGTCAGCAGGCGGTTGTGCACGTACCCGAACGCCAGTCCGGTGGCCGGATCGGCCCAGCCGATCGAGCCGCCGAGTCCGACATGACCGAAACCCGGCAGCACCCCCGGTATCGGCAGCCCGTGGTAGCCGAGGTGGAACGACATCGGCATCAGCATCGAGCCGTCCAGATGGAGGCTGGGCGGGCCGGTGAGCCCGTCGACGAGCCCGGGCGACAGGAAGCGGGTTCCGTCGAGCTCACCACCGTTGGCGATGGCGCCGTACATCCGGGCCAGCGCACGGGCGGTCACCACCCCGTTCGCGGAGGCCATCTCGCTGTCCAGCAGCGGGATGTCCCCCTGCACCATGGATCGCATGCCCGGGAAGTACATGGCCCCGAATCCACCCGAGAACGGCAGCGCGGCGACATGCGGTGCGATGGCGTCGAAGACGGGGTTCACCAACGCGCCCTGCGGACCGATGATCCGGGCCGGTTGGGTCGGCGCCGCGCCGGGCGGGCGGCCAAGGTGGATGCCGTCGACACCGAGCGGGGCGGCCAGCTCGGATCGGAACAGTTCGCGCATCCCCGATCCGGTGACCGCTCGCGCCAGACCCGCCAGCAGCCACCCGTAGGTGAGGGCGTGGTAGGCCGGACGGCCGAGGAACAGCCCGGTGGGCGCGGCCGCCACCCGATGCTCCATCAGTTCGTGGTCGAGCAGATCGGCCGTGGTGACCGGGCCCAGTGCAGACAGCCCGGCACGGTGCCGCATGGCGTCGCGGACGGTGATGTCCGCCTTGCCGTTGGCGGCGAACTCCGGCCAGTAATCGGCGACGGGGACGTCGTAGTCGATGAGCCCGCGGTCGACAAGACGGTGGATGACCGTGGAGGCGACCCCCTTGGTCGCCGAGAACACCATGGCGCCGGTATCGGCCGTCCACGCCCGGGTGCCGCGCCGGTCCGACCAACCGGTCCACACATCCACGACCGGGACACCGTCCAGGTAAACCGTCAGCGCACCCCCGCCGAAGCGGCGGTGACCGAACAATTGCGAGAAGGCCCGGACCGCACAGGAGAAGCTGGGGTCGGCGGCACCGTGCACACCGTGCGGCAGCGCCGCGCCATCGAGCTCGTCGTGGGCGGGCGCCGCGCTGCGCCCTCCGTCTATCGCGTGCGTCACACCATGAAATTTACCCGCAGGTGCAGCTAACTATCGAGGGGTGTTACCCATCCGTGAGGTGGTGCGGTTTCGGCCCTGGGACACGGGCGCCGGCCAGTCTGGCCGGAACGCCCCGGCAGTCGCCGATCAGTCCCGAGGACGCTCGGCGGCTTCCAGGATCTCGGCTGCGGCCAGCGCCGGTGTGAGTTCCCCGTCGCGCACCCGGCGCTCGACATCCGCACGCACACCACGGACCGCCGGATGCGACAGCACCCGGTCCAGGACCGTGTCGCGCACCATCGCCCAGGTCCAGTCGACCTGCTGGGCCCGCCGGCGCGCCTCGAACTCGCCTGCAGCTCGCAGCGTGGCGCAGTGTTTCTCGACGGTGTCCCACACCTGCTCCAAGCCATCCCCGGTCAACGCGCTCAACGTGAGAACTGGTGGGCGCCAAAGTGTTTCGCGTGGATAGATCAACCGTAGCGCGGCGGTGAGCTCTCGCGCGGCTGCCTTGGCCTCCATCGTGTGCTCCCCGTCGGCCTTGTTCACCACCACCACATCGGCGAGCTCGAGGATGCCCTTCTTGATGCCCTGAAGCTGATCGCCGGTACGGGCCAGGGTGAGAAAGACGAACGTGTCGACCATGTCGGCAACGGTCACCTCGGACTGACCGACGCCGACGGTCTCGACCAGGATCACGTCGAAACCGGCCGCCTCCAGCAGCACGATGGTCTCCCGGGTGGCACGCGCCACCCCACCGAGCGTGCCGGACGTCGGCGAGGGCCGGATGTAGGCGTCCGGGTGCACCGCCAGCCGGGCCATCCTGGTCTTGTCGCCGAGGATGGATCCCCCGGTACGGGTGGACGACGGATCGACGGCCAGCACCGCGACGCGGTGCCCGCGCTCGATGAGATACATCCCCAGTGCCTCGATGGTGGTGGACTTCCCCACCCCCGGCACGCCGGTGATCCCCACATGCATGGCCTTGCCCGCATCGGGAATCAGCTCCAGCAGCAGCCGCTGAGCCTGCTCGCGGTGATCGGCCCTGGTGGACTCGACCAGGGTGATTGCCCGGGCCAGCGCGGCACGCTCCCCGTTGCGGATGGCCGATGCGAGGTCAGCGACAGTCTGCGTCATCTAGTTCAGGGTGTAGCCGAGTCGCTCGGCGAGCTTGCCCAGCAGACCGATCGCGGCGTCGGCGATCACGGTGCCCGGCGGGAAGATCGCGGTGGCACCGGCTTGGTAGAGCTCATCGAAATCGCCCGGCGGGATGACACCACCCACCACCACCATGATGTCGGGCCGACCCACCGCGGCCAGTGCGTCGCGCAGGGCCGGCACCAGGGTCAGATGGCCGGCCGCCAGCGACGACACCCCGACGACGTGTACGTCGTTGTCGGCGGCCTGCTGGGCCACCTCCTCGGGAGTGGAGAACAACGAGCCGACGTCCACATCGAAACCGATGTCGGCGAAGGCCGTGGCGATCACCTTCTGGCCGCGGTCGTGACCGTCCTGGCCCATCTTGGCGACCAGGATGCGTGGCCGGCGACCGTCGGCCTCGGCGAACTTCTGCACCAATTCCGTTGCCGCACCCACGTTCTGCGCCTTCCCCACCTCGTCGCGGTACACCCCGGAGATGGTCCGGATCTCGGCCTGATGCCGGCCGTACACCTTCTCCAGCGCATCGGAGATCTCGCCGACGGTGGCGTGCGCGCGGGCCGCGTCGATGGCCAGGGCCAGCAGGTTGTTGCCCAGTCCGTCCACACCGGCGGACCCCTGCACACCCGCGGCGCGGGTCAGCTCGGCCAGCGCGGCCTGGGTGACGCCTTCATCACGGTCGGCACGCAGCCGCTCGAGCTTGGCCAGCTGCTCGGCGCGCACCCGGCTGTTCTCGACCTTGTAGACCTCGATCTCCTGGTCCTCGGCGACCTGGTACTTGTTCACGCCGATCACCGGCTGCGCACCCGAGTCGATCCGCGCCTGGGTGCGGGCGGCGGCCTCCTCGATGCGCAGCTTCGGGATGCCTTCGCCGATGGCCTGCGCCATCCCGCCGTGCTCGGCGACCTCGGTGAGGTGCGCACGCGCCTTCTCGGCGAGCTGGTGGGTGAGCCACTCGACGTAGTACGAGCCGCCCCAGGGATCGATCGGGCGGGTGGTGCCCGATTCCTGCTGCAGCACCAGCTGGGTGTTGCGGGCGATCCGGGCCGAGAAGTCGGTCGGCAATGCCAGTGCCTCGTCCAGGGCGTTGGTGTGCAACGACTGGGTGTGCCCCTGGGTGGCGGCCATCGCCTCGATACAGGTGCGGGCCACGTTGTTGAACGGATCCTGGGCGGTCAGCGACCATCCCGAGGTCTGCGAATGCGTACGCAGGGAAAGGGATTTCGAGCTCTTGGGGTCGAACTGCGAAACCAGTTCGCTCCACAGCAGCCGGCCCGCGCGCAGCTTGGCCACCTCCATGAAGAAGTTCATCCCGATACCCCAGAAGAACGACAGCCGGGGCGCGAACTTGTCGATGTCAAGGCCGGCATCCAGGCCGGCCTTGAGGTATTCCACGCCGTCGGCCAGCGTGTAGGCCAGCTCCAGATCGGCGGTGGCCCCCGCCTCCTGGATGTGATAGCCGGAGATCGAGATGGAGTTGTACTTGGGCATCTTGGCGCTGGTGTAGCCGAAGATGTCGGAGATGATCCGCATGGACGGTTTCGGCGGATAGATGTAGGTGTTGCGGACCATGAACTCTTTGAGGATGTCGTTCTGGATGGTCCCGGCCAGCTTCTCCGGCGGCACCCCCTGCTCCTCGGCGGCGGCCACGTAGAGGGCGAGGATCGGCAGCACCGCGCCGTTCATCGTCATGGACACCGAGACGCTGCCCAGGTCGATCCCGTCGAAGAGCTGGCGCATGTCCAGGATCGAGTCGATCGCCACGCCTGCCATCCCGACATCGCCCGCGACCCGGGGATGGTCGGAGTCGTAGCCGCGGTGGGTGGCCAGGTCGAACGCCACCGACAACCCCTTCTGGCCCGCGGCCAGGTTGCGCCGGTAGAAGGCGTTGGACTCGGCGGCGGTGGAGAACCCGGCGTACTGACGGATGGTCCACGGCTGATTGACATACATCGTCGGATACGGGCCGCGGATGAACGGCGGGTCACCCGGGAAGCTGTCCAGCGGGTAGCCCTGGCCGACCGCCTCATCGCGGTCGGCGGCGGTGTAGACCGGTTTGACCTCGATGCCCTCCGGCGTCACCCAGTCCAGCTGCGCGGGGGTGTAGCCGTGCGCGGCGGCAGCGGCGGCGGTGAACTGCGCGACGTCGCCCGCGGTGGGCGCCGCGGGCGTGCTGTCGCTGCGCAGGGGTACCTCGGCGAAACTACCGATTCCTGTCGTGGCGGTCATGATGCTCAGGCCCCCAATCGGGTCAGCAGGGTCGAAAGCACTTCGACCGCATCGATTTTCGCGGTCAGGAAGCCGTCCGGTCCGGATTCGGCATCCGCGGTGGCCTCCCCCAGCGCCTTCTCCGGCCCGGCCAGGTAGACCTGCGTCAGGCCGGCCGCCCTGGCGGCCGCCACCACATCGCGGGCGTCGGTGCCGTAGCGGGCATCGGTACCACAGATCACCGCGACGGCCAGACCGTTGACTGCCGCGGCCAGCGTGCCGGCGTCCACGGCGCCGGGGTTGACGGCTTCGATGCCACCGGAGGCCAGCAGGTTGGCGGCGAAGGTGGTGCGGATGTTGTGCTCGGCGAGCGGGCCCAACGGCAGCAACAGCACCTTCGGGCGCGCACCGTGTGCGCTCAGGTAGGCGTCGGAGCGGTCGCGCAGCGCCTCGAAGCCTGCGCTGTAACGCACCACCGTCGGGACCGAATCGTCCGCCGCCTCCGGCTGAATCGCCGGCACCGCCGGCACCGCCGGCAGCGCGGCTTCGGCGAGGTTCGGGAACTCGTTGACGCCGGTGAGCGCCTTCCTGCGGTGCGCGACGTCGGCGGCCCGCTGCTCGGCGACGGCGGCGATCTGGCCGGTCAGGTGGTCTTGGGCGGCGGCGAATCCACCCCTGTTCTCCAAGTCCTGGAAGTGCGCCCAGGCCTGCTCGGCCAGGTTCGCGGTGAGGTCCTCGACGAACCAGGAACCGCCGCCGGGATCAAGCACCCGGCCGAGGTGCGACTCCTCCAGCAGCAGCAACTGGGTGTTGCGCGCCATCCGGCGGGAGAAGCTGGTTGCAGTGCCGGGCAGCCCGCCGGGGATCGCGGAGTCGAAGGTCTGCACCAGCACGGTGTCCGCGCCACCGACGCCGGCGGCGAACGCCGCGACCGTGGTGCGCAACATGTTGGTCCACGGGTCGCGCTGAGACATCATCGGCGACGAGGTCACGGCGTGGATGGTGGCGGCGCCCGCTTCACCGGCCCCCACCACCTCGGCGACGCGCGCCCACAGGGTGCGCGCGGCCCGCAGTTTGGCGATCGTGAGGAACTGGTCGTCATCGGCGGCGAACCGGAAGCTGATCTGCGCGACGGCCTCGGCCACCGGCAGGCCGGCCTCGGTCAGGGTGCGCAGGTAGCCGACGCCTGCGGCGATGGCGCCGGCCAGTTCCCATGACGCGCTGGCGCCCAGGTTGTGCAGGGCGAGTCCGTCCACGGTGATGGCGCGCACCCCGCCGCGGTACCCGGCGGCCTTGCCGGCCGCCACGATCACGTCGTCGATGGAGGCGGACGGCGCGCCGGTCAGCGCGGCGGTCAACGGGTCGGCACCGAGATCGACCGACAGCCGGGCCCGCTGCTCGTCGTCGAATCCGTGGATCAGTGCCAGCACCGATTCGGCGGCGGCCAGGTAGTCGGCACCGGCCTGGAGCAGCACCGGCACCAGATCCAGGAACACGCCTTCGAGCAGGCGGTCGAGCTCCGCTGCGCTCGCCCCGGCCCCGACCCGCAGCTGCAGGGCGCTCACACCGTCGGTCAGGGCGCCCAGCACCGCGCCGTTGCCGTCGGCCACGGTGGACTGCCCGGGCAGCGGGAACACCTCGGCGACCTTCCAGCCGGCCTGCACATCGCGCAGCGCGTCACCGCCGCGGGTGAAGGGCCAGCGGCCGGGCAGTGGCGCCTCGTCATGGCCATCCAGGGCCGTGTAGAGCGGCCGGACCGGGAAGCCCTCGTAGGTCGGCGAGTCGAGCAGTCGTTCGGGCTCGGCGGGCAGCTCCGCGGGATCACGGCGGCTGCTCTTGGCCAGCACACCGGCCACTCCGGAACGCCAGCGCGCGCGATCCGATTCAATGACGCTCGAGGACACTCGCGGCTCCTGGGTATTCGCGGCTTCGGACAAAAAGCTTGGGGGTAGCCCTATCTGACCTAGTTAGACTAGCCAGGTGTGACTGGCCCCTTGTTCTCTGAGGCTAAATGATCGGTATCACGGCAGCGTACGGCGGGCAAAGGCTACTGATCAGTAGCGTTATCGGCACCACACCGGTGCGCCCCGTAGGCTTGGCAGACGTGAAACCCGTCGCCCCCACGTTGCGCGCGGTCTGGGCCGCGGTGACCTCGACAGCGGCGCAAATACCCCGGCGCCGGGTGATGGTCATCTCGGCGGCGATTGTGATTCTCGTCGCACTGGTGCTGCTGGTGCCGTTGCCGAACGCCGTGCAGCTGCGCGACTGGGCCACTTCGGTGGGTCCGTGGTTCCCGCTGGCCTTCTTCGCCGCCCATGTGGTGGTGACGGTCTTCCCGTTCCCCCGCACCGCATTCACCCTCGCGGCCGGATTGCTGTTCGGGCCGTGGCTGGGGGTGACCATCGCCGTGGTCGCCAGTGCGCTGAGCGCGGTGCTGGCCTTGATCCTGGTGCGCGCGGCAGGCTGGCAGCTGAGCAGACTGGTCCGGCATCCGCGGGTGGATTCCCTGGACGCCCGGCTGCGCGAACGGGGCTGGGTGTCCGTGCTGTCCATGCGGATGATCCCGGCCGTGCCGTTCTCGGTGCTCAACTACGCCGCCGGGGCCTCCGCGGTGCGGCCGGTGCCGTACACGCTGGCGACGATCGTCGGACTGACCCCGGGCACCGCCGCGATCGTCATCCTGGGCGACGCCATGACCGGCAATATCAGCCCGCTGCTGTTCCTGGTGTCGCTCTGCACGGCGGCTGTGGGATTCGGCGGGCTGATCTTCGAGGTACGGGCACACCGGCGCCATCACCGGGTGCAGCGCTCAGACGGCCAGCCGGCCGAAGTCCAGCAGACTTAAGGGGCCTTAAGCGGCACGGTCGAGCACCGACCGGACGGCCCGCAACTGCGCGGTGGCCGGCCTGCCGGTGCGCGCCACCCGGGTGCGCCCAGTGCGCTCGTGCAGCGAGATGAACGAACCCGAGCGCACGACGCCCAACGGTCCGGGGCCGGCGAAACGGGAGATTCCCGAGGCCTGCAACACGAAGTTGGCCTTGGCCTGGCGGTAGCCGATGCGCACGCCGAGCGCGCTCACCACCAGCAGACCGCCGACACCGGGCAGGGCCAGCGCGGCCAGTGCCGCGATGGACACCGGCACCAGCATCTTGCTGACGGCGCGCTCCAGGACCGAGGCGGTCGAACCGGCCGAGCTGACGCCGTGTAGTGACAGCGGCGCGGTGTTGGCCAGTTCCTGGCTGAGGCCGGCCGCGACGGTGCCGGCGAAGGCGGGCGGTGCCGTGACAGGTCCCGCGGCGCTGCCCCCGGAGGTGACGGCCGGCGCCTGGGCCAGCATGGCCGGCAGCAGGTCGATCGGCGATGCGGTGGCCGGGGCGGGGGCCGTCCGCAGCGCTCCCGCAGTGCCACCGATGGTCGCGGTCGGCGCCGTGGACGGCGGGAAGCCGAGCAGCGTCGACAGGTCACCCGGGATCTCGGAGATGGTGGTCACCGATTCACCCACCGAGGTGAGCACCGATTGCACCGTGGCGAGCACGTCTCCGACCGGGTTGGTCGAGGTGGGCAGCGACGCCAGCAGAGCCGGAAGCGCATCGATCGCGTCCTTGGCGGAATTGGCCGCGGAGTTCATCGATCCCGTCAGCGAGGCGGCGAGCTTGGACACCGGCGGCGGTGTCACCTTGAGTGTCGGGAAAGTGGCTGCCGGACTCGTCGAGGCCGGTGCGTCCAGCGTGGTAGCCAGGGGGGTGGCGGGGTCGGTGAGCGGCGTCGTCGGGTCGTCCACCGGCGCGCTCGGTTCGGTCGAGCCGGTCGGCGCCGTCGCACTCACCGTGGAGCTGTCGGTGGCCGTCTGCTGGGTGCGCGGCTTGGGAAAGATCGTGACCTTCGGCACCTGGTGCTGGCCGAGCCCGTTGAGGGCCCCGGTGAAGTCGCGCACGGTGGTGCGCACCCGATCCTGGATGGCGCCGGCGAGGACGGCACCCGGCCGCACATTCTTGGTGATGGACGTCGCAGAGCCGGAGGACGTCGGCGACGACGACTCGGTGCCACCGGTGCTCGTCTGCGAGGACGATCCCCCGCCCTCACTGCCGGTGTCGGCGACGGCGACGGCCGCTGAGCCCAGGAACAGGGTGGCCGACAACACGCACACGCCGGCAGCACTGCGCATACGCGTCATTGGCATTTGTCCCTCGTACCCCTGTTTCGACGGTCGCCGAAGACCGGCCGCATTCACTATGACGGGCTGTCGGCACTCACAAGATATGTCACCGCGGACAAATTATCGATCTGTTCAGCGAAATCTGCGCGAATTGACACCTGCCGCTAGGCGCGGTGCGAACCACCCGGGTTGTAGGGCGGCTGGCCGAATTGACCACCGGACAGCTGTTGCGTGGTGTCCTCGACTCCCGGCGCCGGGCCGGGCGGCAGCGTGGCCGGAGCCGCGGTGTTGCTGCCCAGCGGCGGCGTGGTGGACCGCGCCTCGGCCTCGGCGCGCGCGACAGCCCTGGCGATCTCCGGGTCGGTCTGGGTGGTGAACCAGTCGGCGACCTCGTCGTCGTCGTCCTTGACCGGTGTGTCGTCGGTCGGCGAAGGGGTGTAGCGGAACACGCCGTCCTCGCCGGGTGCACCGAGCAGTTTGGTGAAACCCTGTAGCGCCGAACCGAAGTCGCTGGGCACCAGCCACACCTTGTTGGCCTCGCCCTTGGCCATCAGGGGAAGGGTCTGCAGGTACTGGTAGGCCAGCATCTCGGGGGTGGGCCTGCCGTTCTTGATCGCGGCGAACGTCTTCTCGATGGCCTTGGCCTCACCTTGGGCCTGCAGGTAGGCGGCGGCCCGCTCACCCTGGGCGCGCAGCATCCGGGACTGCCGGTCGGCCTCGGCGGCCAGGATCGCGGCCTGTTTGGCGCCCTCGGCCGAAAGGATCTGGGCCTGCTTCTGGCCCTCGGCCGCTTTGATGGCCGCTTCCCGGCTGCCTTCGGCCATCAGGATCATGGCGCGCTTCTCCCGGTCGGCGCGCATCTGCTTTTCCATCGACTCCTGGATCGACGGTGGCGGATCGATCGACCGCAGCTCGACGCGGGCGACGCGCAGACCCCATCGGCCGGTGGCCTCGTCGAGCACCCCGCGCAGCTGACCGTTGATGGAATCGCGGGAGGTCAAGGTCTGCTCCAGCGTCATCCCGCCGACGACGTTGCGCAGCGTGGTGGTGGTCAGCTGCTCGACGCCGACGATGTAGTTGCTGATCTGGTAGACCGCGGCCTGCGGGTTGGTGACCTGGAAATAGACGACGGTGTCGATGTTGACCGTCAAGTTGTCCTCGGTGATCACCGGCTGCGGCGGGAAGGACACCACCCGCTCGCGCAGGTCCACCCTGGCGCGGATCTTGTCGACGAACGGCAGCAGCAGGGTCAGCTGACCGGACACCGTCTTGCTGTAGCGGCCCAGCCGCTCGATGACGGCCGCCTCGGCCTGCGGAATCAGGGCGACCGATTTGGCGACGACGATGATGGCGAACACCACCAGTACGGCCAACAGCACGAGGCCGGCGACAGCACCTTCCATGGCGAGTTCCTTCCCGAGGGGATCAGATGGTCTTGTAGACGACCGCGGTGGCACCGTCGATCCGGATCACGGTGACGTGGTCACCGGGCTCGAATACATCGTCGTCGTTGAGGGGCCTCGCCGTCCAGACCTCGCCGTCAAGCTTCACCTGGCCCTCGTGGCGGGCCACCTTGTCCAGCACCAGCGCGCTCTTGCCTTCCAACGCCTTGGCCGGTTCCGGCAGCCCGGTACCCGCGGTGAACCGCTTCCGCAGCGCCGGGCGCACCAGCACCACCAACAGCACCGATACGACCAGGAACACCGCACCGTCGGCCCAGATCGGCCAGTCGAAGAAGAAACTGGTCCCGGTGGCGGCCAGCGCTCCGCCGCTGAGCATGAGCAGGAAGAAATCACCCGTCAGTGCCTCGGCACCCGCGAAGGCGAGTGCTGCGACCAGCCAGATCAGTGCGGGCATAGCAGAAGACTAGCGTTTCACGACCCGGCCGCGGGCAATCAGGCCGTATGTCAGACCAGCAATTACACTGCGAGCATCATGTGGTGCCCGAGTGCTTCTCTGACGGTGTGGGTCAATTCCTGGCTTGCGGGAGTTGCCGCGCCCGATGACGTGCTGGACGCGTTATCTCAATGGGCACCAAAGCATTCGGTGACCGCCTACGACTCGGTGGCCGCCGGCTGCACCGGCCTGCCCTGGCCCGACCTGTTCCATTCCGGCACCATGTCGCTGTTGCAGACCATGCGCACCGCCGCGGGCCCACCCGCGGGCACTCCGCCACTGGCACTGGTACTGCCCGTCCCCGGCGATGTTCGTGGGCTGCCCGCGGGCACGCAGTTCCAGCGCGATGCCATCACCGTCGGCGAGGCCATCATCGTCGGCAGCGACCCGGCCGGCGCGGTCGGGCTGGTACCCGAATTCGACTACGAGGATCTCGACGACCCGGACTACGAACCCGACCCCATTTCCCTTGCCTGGACGGTGTACTCGGTTCCGGCACCGGGCGTCGCGGAACACCTCGATCTCGGCGACGCCGAGTTCACCTTGCGCTCGGCGGTGCGTTCGGCCGCCGATGCGCTCGGGGCGCTGCGGGCCGGCGCCGGCGCCGCCGACGTCGACGACCCCCGCGGCATGGTGGAACAGCTACTGGAGGCCGGCCGGCTGCACCGCGCTCCGGATCACGCCCCCGAGCGGGCGTTGCGGGTGCTGGAGAACGCGGCCCACGTGGACGCCATCATCACCGTCAGTTCCGGCCTGATGCCGATCGGACTACAGAGTTCGTCGGCGATGCAGATCGCCAGCGACACCTTGCGGCCGCTGTCCTCGGTGGTGCGCACGGCGCGGCTGGCGGCCGTCGGCGCGATCATGTACTCGGCCTGGCGGCGCTGACGCTCAGAGCTCGCGCGGACAGGTCAGCGCGCACGGCGCCCCGTCCACGCTGATTCCGTGGCCGGGCACCGGATCTGGGCCGACGACGCGGTCGGGCGCACGGCCGTCACGCAGCTCCGACATCAGCTCCACGGCCAGCCGCGCGTAGCGGGGGTCGGCGTTGGGGGTGGCCACCCGGGTGAGCTCCACGCCGAGCTCGTCGGTGACCTCGCGCAGCTCGCAATCCAGATCCCACACCACCTCGATGTGATCGGCGACGAAACCGATCGGGCACACCGTGACCGCGCCGACGCCGCGCCCGGCCAGCACCCGAACATGTTCGGCCACATCGGGTTCCAGCCACGGCACCTGGGGCGGCCCGGACCGCGACTGCCACACCAGGTCGTAGTCGGACACGCCGGTCGCGGCTGCCACCAGGCCGGCGGTGTAGCCGACCTGACGGCTGTAGAGCCGCGGGCCGTACCGCTCGTCGGCGGCGACCGGAATCGAGTGTGCGGTGAATACCAGCCGCGATCCCGGGGACGCGGAACGCAAAGCCTGCGAGACGTATTCGGCATACATCTCGATCATCAACGGATGGTCGAAATACTGGCGCAACTTCACCAGTTCGGGCGCGCCCGGCCCGGCCGCGGCCCGGCCCCTGGCGATGTCTTCGACGTACTGCCTGCAACTGGAGTAGCCACCCCAGGCCGAGGTGGTGAACACCGCCGCCCGGCGCACCCCGTCGACGCGCATGGCGGTGACGGTGTCCTCCACGTAGGGCTCCCAGTTGCGGTTGCCGAAATAGACCGCCATATCCGGCAATTGCAGGCGCAGCTGCTCGAGCAGCGCCCGGTTGATGCCGTTGATCGGTGACACGCCGCCGAAATGCAGATAGTGCTCGGCCACCGAGGCCAGCCGTTCGGGTGGGATGTTTCGCCCGCGGGTGACGTTCTGCAGGAACGACATGACCTGCTCCGGCCCTTCGGGTCCCCCGAACGACAGCAACAGCAGCGCGTCGAACTCCATGCGTTACAGGAGCTGGGTGCTGGCGCCGCCGTCGGCGTAGATGATGCTGCCGGTGGTGGCGGGCAGCCAGTCCGACAGCAGCGCGCAGACGGTCTTGGCCACCGGCGTCGGATCCTTCATGTTCCAGCCGACCGGTGCGCGCTGGTCCCAGCCCTCTTCCAGCAGCCGCATCTGGTCACCGGCCTCGGCGCCCAGCGCGCCGCCGACGATGGCGGCCATGGCCAGGGTCCGGATCGGTCCTGCGGCAACGAGATTGGACCGCACCCCGAACGGCCCGGCCTCACGCGCGACGAAGCGGTTCACCGATTCCAGTGCGCTCTTGGCCACCGTCATCCAGTTGTAGGCCGGCATCGCACGGGTCGGGTCGAAGTCCATGCCGACGATGGAACCACCGGAATTGATCACCGGCAGGGTGGCCTTGGCCAGCGACGCATACGAGTATGCGGAGATGTGGATGCCCTTGGCGACGTCCTCGTAGGGGGCATCGAAGAACGGGTTGACGCCCATCCCGGTCTGCGGCATGAAGCCGATCGAGTGCACCACCCCGTCGAGCTTGTTGCCCTCGCCGATCACCTCGGTGATCCGGCCGGCCAGCGAGTCCAGGTGCTCGGGGTTCTGCACATCCAGTTCCAGCAGCGGGGCCGGGTTGGGCAACCGGTCGGCGATGCGCTGGATGAGCTTGAGCCGGTCGAACCCGGTGAGCACCAGTTCGGCGCCGGCCTCCTGAGCCACCTTGGCGATGTGGAACGCGATCGAGCTGTCGGTGATGATCCCCGTGACGAGGATGCGCTTGCCTTCGAGAATGCCTGCCATGTGAAAGTCCTTACTGTTCGCGCGGTTTCGAGAAGTTCTAGTGCCCCATACCCATGCCGCCGTCGACCGGGATCACGGCGCCTGCGATGTAGCGCGCGTCTTCGGACGCCAGGAAGCTGACCGCGCCGGCGACGTCCTCGGCGGTGCCGACCCGCTTGGCCGGGATGAATTCCAGTGCGCCGGCCTGAATCCGCTCATCGAGCGCGCGGGTCATCTCGGTGTCGATGTAACCGGGCGCGACGACGTTGGCGGTGACGCCGGCCTTGGACAGTTCCCGCGAGATCGACCGGGCCATGCCGATCAGGCCGGCCTTGGCGGCGGCGTAGTTGGCCTGGTTGCCGATCCCCCACATGCCCGAGACCGAACCGATGAAGATGATCCGGCCGAAGCGCTTGCGCTGCATGCTGCGCGAGGCTCGCTGGGCCACCCGGAACGCGCCGGTGAGGTTGGCGTTGATGACGTTCTCGAACCGCTCCTCGGTCATCCGCATCAGGAACGCGTCCTGGGAGATGCCCGCGTTGGACACCAGCACCTCGACGGGGCCCTGGTGCTCCTCGACCTCCTTGAAGGCGCGGTCGACGGCCTCGTTGTCGGTGACGTCGCACACCACCCCGAACAGACCCTCGGGTGCGCCCGACCCGCGGTGCGTGACGGCCACCTTGTGCCCGTCCTCGGCCAGCCGCTGGGCGATGGCCAGGCCGATGCCCCGGTTGCCGCCGGTGACCAGTACGGAACGCGGTACGAAAGCCGGCCGGGTGGTGGCTGCACTGTCACTCATGACCGCAAACTTATCGTCTCGCCTGCTGTTCGCCGAAATCGCGGTGGTCGCACTCAGCCGGGCAGTCTGCGGTTGATCAGCAGCGCGGTCAGCGCGGACACCGCCAGCACCAGGGCGCCGAGGCGCAGCCACCCCATGCTCGCGTCACCCTTGATGGTCTCGTAGCCGATCTGCTGTTGCAGCGAGGTGAACACCGCCTTGAGCTGCTCGAGGCTGGAGGCGGTGAACGCCTCGCCGCCGGACAGGTCGGCGATCTTCTTGAGCATCTCGTCGTCGACGGGCACCGGCTGGCGCTGGTCGTTGATCTCGACGTAGCCGTACGGCGTGCCGAACGACACCGTCGAGATCGGCACGCCCTGGTCCTTGGCGGTGCGCGCCGCGGTGTAGGCGCCCTTGGGGTTGTCCGGGTTGGACGGCACCGTCTCCTTGCCGTCGGACATCAGCACGATGCGCGCGGGCGGTGGCTCGTCCCCGCCACCGATGACGGCGCCGACGGTGGCGACGGCCTGCAGCGCGGTGAAGATGCCCTCGCCGGTCGCGGTGCGGTCGGCCAGCTGCAGTTTGTCGATGCCGTTCTTGGTGGCGTCGCGGTTGGTGGTCGGCGAGACCAGCACGGTGGCGGTTCCGGCGTAGGCGATCAGCCCGAGATTGATACCGGGGGTGAGCTGATCGGCGAACTGCTTGGCCGCCTCCTGCGCGGCGACCAGCCGGCTGGGCGCCACGTCGGTGGCCCGCATCGATTGCGACACGTCGATCACCAGCATCACCACGGCCCGGTTGCGCGGGATCCGGACGTCATGGGTGGGCCCGGCCATCGCGACGGTGAACAGCAGCAGCGACGCGACCAGCAGGACGGCGGGCAGATGACGCCAGCGGGTGGGCTGTTTGGGCGCCACCTTCTCCAGCAGTTCCATGTTGGCGAAGCGCAGGATGCGTTTCTGCCGGGCCAGCTGCACCACGATGTACAGCCCGACCAGCCCGGCGATCACCAGCAGGAACAGGAAGAACCACTTGTGTTCGAAACCCGTCAGAGACATCGGCCCGAGCAGCGGTAAGTTCATGTGCGACTTGTCATTTCCGTTTCGGTACGTCTATCGGGCAGCGGCGCCGCGGCGCCGGCTGGCAACGAACCGGACCACGTCGGCGATCCAGTCCCGGTCGGTGCGCAAGGTCAGCAGCGGTGCGTCGCAGCGGCGCAGCGTGCGGGCCACTTCGGCGCGGTGCGCGGCGGCGGCCGCGGCGAAGTCGTCGCGCAGCTTGGCATCGATGGTGAACTCGCGCGTCACGCCGGTCTCGGTGTCCTGCAGGATCACATCGCCGATATCGGGCAACTCGACGTCGCGCGGATCGATGACCTCGATGCCCAGCACCTCGTGCCGGCCTGCGATGGCACGCAGCGGACGCATCCAGTCGATCGGGCCGAGGAAGTCGCTGATGATCACCGCCATCCCGCGCCGGCGTTCCGGGCGGCGCAGCGCGTCGATGGTGGCGGCCAGGTCACCGCGCACCCCGGGCGGCGCCTGGGGTGTGGTCGCGATGGCGCGCAGAAGTTCCTGCTCGTGCAGCCGGCCGGACAGCGCCGGTACCCGCCGCAAGGTGTCGCCGTTGGAGATCAACGCGCCCAGCCGGTTACCGCCGCCACTGTTGAGGAACGCGATCGCGGCGGCGGCCGCCACCGCGAGATCACGTTTCTCACAGCCCGCGGTGCCGAAGTCCAGGCTGGCCGACACGTCGACCACCAGCCAGGTCTCCAGCTCTCGATCGGCGATCATCTGCCGGACGTGCGGATGGGTGGTGCGGGCGGTCACCGACCAGTCCATCCGGCGCACATCGTCACCGGGCTGGTACATCCGGGACTCGCCGGCTTCGGATCCCGGGCCGGGGATCAACCCGAGGTGATCCCCGTGCAGCACCCCGTCGAGCTTGCGGCGCACCGTGAGCTCGAGTTTGCGCAGCGCGGCCGACAGCTGCGGGTCACGGATCTCACCGCGCCGCAGCGACGGCAGATCGACGGTGCGGCCGGACGAGTTGGTCACCGACCGCCGGCCGCCGCCGCTGCAGGAACCCCCGGAGGAGCCGAATGAGCTTGCTGCGGAATGGCATTCACCTGCGGCAGGCCCACGGTCTGCAGGATGCGGTTGACCACGGTCTCCGCGGAGACCTCGTCGGCCAGCGCGTCGTAGGTGAGCACCAGCCGGTGCCGCAGCACGTCGGGGATGACCTCGACGACATCCTGGGGCACGACATAGTCGCGGCCGCGGATCAGCGCCAGCGCGCGCGAGGCCGAGATGATGCCCAGCGAGGCGCGCGGTGAGGCGCCGTAGGCGATCCACGCCTTGGCGTCGGGCATGCCGAACTTCTCCGGCTCGCGGGTGGCGGTGACGACCCGCACCACGTAATCGACCAGCGCGTGGTGTACGAAGTTGTTGGCCGCCACCTCCTGCAGCCGCAACAGGTCGCCGGTGTTGAGGATCTGCTTGGGCTCCGGCGGCTTGACGCCCATCCGGTAGATGATCTCGCGCTCTTCTTCCGGCGACGGGTAGTCGACGTTGAGCTTGAACAGGAAGCGGTCCCGCTGCGCCTCGGGCAGCTGGTAGACGCCTTCCTGCTCGATCGGGTTCTGGGTGGCCATCACCAGGAACGGGCTGGGCAGCGGGAAGGTCTTGCCGCCGACCGAGATCTTGCGCTCGGCCATCACCTCGAGCAGGGCCGACTGCACCTTGGCCGGCGCGCGGTTGATCTCGTCGGCGAGCAGGAAGTTGACCACCACCGGGCCGAGCTCGATGTCGAACTCCTCCTTGCCCTGCCGGTAGATGCGCGTGCCGACGATGTCGGTGGGCACCAGGTCGGGGGTGAACTGGATGCGCGCGAAGGTGCCGCCGACCACCTTGGCGAAGGTCTCCACGGCCAGCGTCTTGGCGACGCCGGGCACGCCTTCGAGGAGCACGTGGCCCTTGGCCAGCAACCCGACCAGCATCCGCTCGACCAGCTGGTCCTGGCCGACGATGATGCGCTTGACCTCGAAGATGGCGCGTTCGAGGGTGTGCACTTCGTTCTGCAGCCCCGGATTGTTCGAGGCGTTGGCGGAGGTCTGCGTCGGCGCTCCGGGCGGGTAGCCCTGCGTCGGGGCCGGGCCTGGGTAGCCTCCGGCGCCCTGCGGCGGCCCACTCGGTGACGTCATCTAGCTTCCTCCCACAGTCGTTGTGTGTACCCGGCCGGCCTGTGACCCGGCGGGGACCTCGTGCTGGTTAACCCTGGACTACCAGGGCGCCCGCCGCTGCGGCGACACGCCCGCCGTCAACTATTCCAGGCACTTGTGGATCCGTCGACGCCCCGGGTGCCCTGCTCAGGCTGTCCTCAGGTTGCGCGGGTGTCGATCAGGATTCGATGATGCGCGAAAGGTGCGGCGACATCCCGGCCATCCGCACCGGGCTGATGGTCACCTTCTCCGCGCTTCCGGAGGCCTCCAGCATCTTGCCGCCGCCCAGGTAGATCGCGACGTGCTGGCTGCCGCCGGGCCCGTAGAAGATCAGGTCTCCGCGCTTGGCCTGGGACGGCGCGATGGCCCTGCCGGTGTTGTACTGGTCGCCGGAGTACTTCGGGATCTGCACCCCGACCCCGGCGAAGGCGTACCGGGTCAGGCCCGAACAGTCGAAGCCCATCTTGCCCGCGTCGTAGTCGACGCCCGGCCCTGGACCGGTGAGGGTGCCACCGCCCCAGGAGTACGGCACGCCCATCTGCGAGCCGGCGCGGCGGATGGCGTATTCGATGGCCTGTGGGCCGCGCACCCGCCCGCCCGGCAGGGCCGCCGCGGATTTGGGCGCCAAGCCGATGGATTGCAGGAACTGCTGCCCCAGATTGGACGTCGTCTCCAGGGCGATCTTGCTCACCTGGAAGCCCGCGTTTGCCATCGCCACCGGGTCGCCCGGCGCGCCGGAACTGACGGTCTTGGGCAGGGTCGGATCCCATTGCCCGTCGTCGGGTGCGGCCGCCGCCGGCGCCACCGCGCCGGCCACCAACGCCGCCCCCGCGAGCACCGAGGCGATGGCCAGCTTGAGTCGAAAGGCTTTGGAGCGCTTGGAGAACACGGAGATCCCTACGATTTAATATTCGATGTAGCGGATGACGTACGGTGTCATGCCGCCGGTACGCACCGGGGAGACCTTCACATTGGACCCGGTGTAGGGCGCCTCGAGCATCTGCCCGTTGCCGAGGTAGAGGGTGACGTGCTGGCTGCCGCCGGGGCCGTAGAAGATGACGTCGCCGCGGCGCATCTGCGAGGACGGGATCTTGCGGCCCATGTCGTATTGCGAACCGGAGTAGTGCGGCAGCTTGATGCCCGCGCCTGCGAAGGCGTACAGGATCAGCCCCGAGCAGTCGAAACCGGTTGTCCCGGCACCGGAGTCGATGCCCCGGCTGGGACCGGCGGCATTTCCGCCACCCCACGAGTACGGCACGCCCATCTGCGCCATGGCGCGCTGGATCACGTACTCCGAGGCCTGGCGCCCGTACACCCGTGGGATGGCGCCGTTGGTGTAGCCGGTCGGGGTGGGGATCAGGCCGAGCTTCTGCAGGAAGGTGCGGCCCATGTTCGCGGTCAACTGGGCCGAGGTGTTCATGATGCCGAGGATCGCGTTGATGACCGCGATCGGATCGCCGCTGACGAAGGCGCTGGGGACCATCGGCAGGGTGGTGTCCCACTGGCTGGCCTCGGGCTTCGCGGCGTTTGCCGGGGCGCGGTCCCAGTCGGCGGCCGACGGTCCGGCGGTCGACGTCGGTGCGGGTGCGCCGGCGGCGGCCTGGGCGGGAGCCGGCTGGGGGCGCGCCGCGGCCAGCTTCGCTTGCGCCGCACTGCGTTCTGCGGTCAGCTTGGCCAGTTCCTGCTGCTGGGTGCCGAAGGTCTGCTGTGCCTGGGTCAGGCTGGCCACGGCGGCGTCCTGGCTGGCTTGCGCGTCGACCGCGGCCTTGTCGGCGGCCTCCTTGGCAAGCCGGGCGGCAGACTCCTGGTTGACCCGCTCCGTGCGGGCCTTCTGCAGGTCGGTCATCACCTGCTGCGAGCTGATGGTCAGGGCTTGGCCGGCGGCCGCGGTGCGCAGCGCCTCGGCCGGGTCGGCCGCGGTCAGGTAGGAGGCCGACGGGCCGTTCACATAGGTGGCCGCGGCGAAGTGGTCGAAACGCTGTTGGGCGTCGGCGATCCGCGCGTCGGCTTCGGTGACACCGCGCCTGCTGTCCTCGAGCTTGTGCTGTGCGGCGGTGACGTTGTCCCGCGCGTTCTGCACCTCGACGAGGGCCTTGTTCACGCTCTCCTGCTGGGTCTGCACGGCCGCGCCGAGATCCTGCAGCTTCTGGTCGACGTCGGCGACGGCCGCGACCAGGCTCGCGATGCCCTCCGGATTGGCCGGTTCAGCGCTCGAAATGGCGCCATTCGGCATCGTCCCCGCCAGCAGCACGCCGAAGGTCAGCGGGATTGCGCACAGTCGACCGCACAGCCGGGAGGCGCCAGGGGTGCGTCTCATTGGACCAAAGTCTCCTAGGGCTCGACGCGAACGTCACGGCACGTCACGCAGTGTCTGAAAGTCGGATCTGCGGCCGGTTCCCTAACCACATGGGCCACATGAACCACAGGTGCAACAACAGGCACTGTTGGCACCGTACGTCACAGCGGGCGCTAAAGAAACTTTAGTAACAAATTACACGAATGTAATTGAAAGCACCGTGACCGAACGGTGATATTCGAATTCGCCGACTTTCCCGTCGCTATTACTCGACGGAGTCGGCAGCGATCTCGCCAGCTACCTGGCGCCGCGCGCGAACCTGCAGCAAGCGCGCACCGACCGCCGCCACAGCTACCCCTAGCACGAGCGCAATGGTAAACGGCGTCCAGGGAAAGTCGGGGGTCGACAACTGCGTGACGAAATTCTTCGAAGATTGGACGGCGTTGCCGGTTTTGGCCAAATCCTGACCGGCTTCCAAGGTGACCCGGTCATAAACAGGACTGTAGGTACCGGCGAACCCCGGACTGATCGCCAGCACGGTCGATCCGGGGTAGGACGTGCCGACCTGGTCGGCGATATCGCGCAGCGGAGTGTCGATCGGCGGACTCGTCGGCAGCACCACCAGCTTGAGGTCGATCCCCTTGCCTTTGGCGTCGGCCACCACCTGTGCCAACGCGGCGGGGTCGGCGGACGCGGGTGCGCTCACCCCGTCCTCGCGGACATCGGCCAGCACCTGCGCCATGCACTGATCCACCGGTGTGGTCAGGCCGAGGCCCACGGTGGAACAGACATCGGGCGGGATGTAGGCGGGCGCGAACTCGATCGTCACGTGCCAGACGGTACTGGAAATTCACCCAACCGACTGGCACCACGCGCGCGAGGAGACAAGACTGAAACCGCCCCTCGGGCGATTCACAGGACAAGCGTACTGTTAGGATTATCGGCGCCGTCGACACAGCCCGTCGCGGCGATGACTAACCGGGAGTTGATGTGACTAGCACAGATTCGGTCAATTCATTTGGTGCCCGCGACACACTGACGGTCGGGGACAACAGTTACGAGATCTACCGTTTGGATGCGGTACCCGGAACCGAGAAACTGCCCTACAGCCTCAAGGTGCTCGCCGAAAACCTGCTGCGCACCGAAGACGGCGCCAACATCACCAAAGACCACATCCAGGCGATCGCCAACTGGGATCCCTCGGCCGACCCGAGCATCGAGATCCAGTTCACCCCGGCACGGGTGATCATGCAGGACTTCACCGGTGTGCCGTGCATCGTCGACCTGGCCACCATGCGTGAAGCCGTCGCCGCACTCGGTGGCGACCCGGACAAGGTGAACCCGTTGTCCCCCGCCGAACTGGTCATCGACCACTCGGTGATCCTGGATGTCTTCGGCAATGCCGGCGCCTTCGAGCGCAACGTCGAACTCGAATACGAGCGCAACGGCGAGCGCTACCAGTTCCTGCGCTGGGGTCAGGGCGCGTTTGACGACTTCAAGGTCGTCCCGCCCGGCACCGGCATCGTGCACCAGGTCAACATCGAATACCTGGCCCCCACGGTCATGGTGCGCAACGGTAAGGCCTACCCCGACACCTGTGTGGGCACCGACAGCCACACCACCATGGTCAACGGCCTGGGCGTGCTGGGCTGGGGCGTCGGCGGCATCGAAGCCGAGGCGGCCATGCTGGGCCAGCCCGTCTCGATGCTCATCCCCCGCGTCGTCGGCTTCAAGCTGACCGGCGAGATCAAGCCCGGCGTGACCGCCACCGACGTGGTGCTCACCGTCACCGACATGCTGCGCCGCCACGGCGTCGTCGGCAAGTTCGTCGAGTTCTACGGCAAGGGCGTGGCCGAGGTGCCGCTGGCCAACCGCGCCACGCTGGGCAACATGAGCCCCGAATTCGGTTCCACCGCAGCGATTTTCCCGATCGACGAGGAGACCATCAACTACCTGCGGCTGACCGGGCGCACCGAGGAGCAGCTCGCCCTGGTCGAGGCCTACGCCAAGACCCAGGGGCTGTGGCACGACGCCGATCACGAGCCGGCGTTCTCCGAGTACATCGAACTGGACCTGTCCACCGTGGTGCCCTCGATCTCGGGTCCCAAGCGTCCGCAGGACCGGATCGAACTGACCGACGCCAAGAATGCCTTCCGCAAGGACATCCACAACTACGTCGAAGAGAACCACCCGGCGCCGGAGACGAAGCTGGACGAGGCCGTCGACGAATCCTTCCCGGCCAGCGATTCGGTGTCGCTGTCCTTCGCCGACGACGGCGCGGTCGACGCGCGGCCGTCCGCGGCCAACGGCGCCGAAGGCCGGCCGACCAAGCCGGTGCAGGTCCATTCGGACGAGCGCGGCGACTTCGTGCTGGATCACGGTGCGGTCGTCGTCGCCGGCATCACGTCGTGCACCAACACCTCCAACCCGACGGTGATGATCGGCGCAGCCCTGCTGGCCAAGAAGGCCGTGGAGAAGGGGCTGACCTCCAAGCCGTGGGTGAAGACCAACATGGCACCCGGCTCGCAGGTGGTCACCGACTACTACAACAAGGCCGGTCTGTGGCCCTACCTGGAGAAGCTGGGCTACTACCTGGGCGGTTACGGCTGCACCACGTGCATCGGCAACACCGGTCCGCTGCCCGACGAGATCTCGGCCGCCATCAACGAGAACGACCTCTCGGTGACCGCGGTGCTCTCGGGCAACCGCAACTTCGAGGGCCGCATCTCCCCCGATGTGAAGATGAACTACCTGGCCTCGCCGCCGTTGGTGATCGCCTACGGCATCGCGGGCACCATGGACTTCGACTTCGAATCCGATCCGCTCGGTCAGGACCAGGACGGCAACGACGTCTTCCTGAAAGACGTCTGGCCCACCGCGGCCGAGATCGAGGAGACCATCGCGTCCTCGATCAACCGGGAGATGTTCACCGACTCCTATGCCGACGTGTTCAAGGGTGACGAGCGCTGGCGCAGCCTGCCGACCCCGGAGGGCAACACCTTCGAATGGGACGAGAACTCGACCTACGTCCGCAAGGCGCCCTACTTCGACGGCATGCCCGCCGAGCCGCAGCCGGTCAAGGACATTACCGGCGCCAGAGTGCTTGCCCTGCTTGGTGATTCGGTGACCACCGACCACATCAGCCCGGCCGGCGCCATCAAGCCGGGCACTCCGGCGGCCCAGTACCTGGACGCGCACGGTGTGGAGCGCAAGGACTACAACTCGCTGGGATCGCGGCGCGGCAACCACGAGGTGATGATCCGCGGCACCTTCGCCAACATCCGGCTGAAGAACCAGTTGCTCGACGACGTGTCCGGCGGCTACACCCGTGACTTCACCCAGGAGGGCGGCCCGCAGGCGTTCATCTACGACGCCTCGGTGAACTACCAGGCCGCGGGCATCCCGCTGGTGGTGCTGGGCGGCAAGGAGTACGGCTCCGGTTCGTCACGGGACTGGGCGGCCAAGGGCACCACCCTGCTCGGGGTGCGCGCGGTCATCACCGAGTCGTTCGAGCGCATCCACCGGTCGAACCTGATCGGCATGGGCGTCATCCCGCTGCAGTTCCCCGCCGGTGAATCGGCGGCGAGCCTCAAGCTGGACGGCACCGAGACCTTCGACATCTCCGGGATCACCGCGCTCAACGAGGGCAAGACGCCCAAGACGGTCAAGGTCACGGCCACCAAAGAAGACGGCAGCAAGGTGGAGTTCGACGCGGTCGTGCGCATCGACACCCCCGGCGAGGCGGACTACTACCGCAACGGCGGCATCCTGCAGTACGTGCTGCGCAACATGCTCAAGGCGAACTAGGTAGCGGCGCACAACATGCCGCGGGTCACCGACGACCATCTGACGGCGCGCCGGCGCCAGATTCTCGACGGTGCCCGGCGGTGCTTTGCGGAGTACGGATACGAGAAGGCGACCGTGCGGCGGCTCGAACACACCATCGGGCTGTCGCGCGGCGCCATCTTCCACCACTTCCGCGACAAGGACACCTTGTTCTTCGAGCTGGCCCGCGAGGACGCCGAGCGGATGGCCGAGGTGGCCTCCCGCGAGGGGCTGATCCAGGTGATGCGAGACATGATCGCCGCACCGGAGCAGTTCGACTGGCTGGCCACCCGGCTGGAGATCGCGCGCAAGCTGCGCAACGACCCGGCCTTTCACGCCGGGTGGTCGGAACGGTCCGCGGAACTGTCCGCCGCGACCTCCGAGCGGTTACGCCAACAGAAACGGGCCGGCCGGCTGCGCGACGATGTGCCCGGTCCGGTTCTGCAGAACTATCTGGATCTGGTGCTCGACGGACTGGTGGCCCGGCTGGCGTCGGGTGACACCACCGAAAACCTCAGCGCGGTACTGGACCTCGTCGAGGAGTCGGTGCGCCAGCGGGGCTGAGCGGGGTTATCCGATCCTGCGGTGGTTCGGGCCGCCCCGGCTGCGCATCGTGGTGCCCGATTCCCGCAACATGCTGTGCACGGAACCGTAGGACCGGCCGGTGATGGCGACCAGCGATCGGATACTGGCCCCGCGCTCGTAGGCGGTGCGCAGCTCTGTCAGCACTTGGTCCCGCGACCTGTCGCTCTCGTTCATCAGATGTCTCCCCACTACCGAATACATCCCCGCGGGTACACAGCCTAAGAAGCGGTCAAACCTGATGTGTGAATTTCGGGCAAAGAGCCGCGATATCAGGCGAGTTCGATCAAGTCCCGGTACTCGGCCGACCAGAAGTCCTCGGTGCCGTCGGGCAGCAGCACGACGCGTTGCGGATCCAGCGCCTCGGCCGCACCCGGGTCGTGTGTCACCAGCACCACCGCGCCCTGATAGCTGCGCAGCGCGTCGAGCACCTGCTCGCGGGACGCCGGATCGAGGTTGTTGGTCGGCTCGTCGAGCAGCAGCACGTTGGCGGTGGAGGCAACCAGACCGGCCAGCGCCAGCCGGGTCTTCTCGCCACCGGACAGCGTGCCCGCCGGTTGCTCGAGCTGCGGCCCGGTGAACATGAACGCACCCAACAGACCTCGCAGGTCCTGCTCCCCGGTGTCCGGGGCGGCGTGCCGGATGTTCTCCCACACCGTCGCGTCGTTCTCCAGGGTGTCGTGCTCCTGGGCGAAGTAGCCGATCTTGAGTCCGTGGCCGGGCTCCAGTCCACCCGCGTCGGGTGTCTCGGTGCCGGCGAGCAGCCGCAGCAGCGTGGTCTTGCCCGCGCCGTTGAGGCCCAGCACCACCACTCGCGAGCCCCGGTCGATGGCCAGGTCCACGCCGGTGAAGATCTCCAGCGACCCGTAGGTCTTGGTCAGTCCCTTGGCCACCAGCGGGGTCTTGCCGCACGGGGCCGGTGTCGGGAACTTGATCCGGGCCACCTTGTCGGCCACCCGCTCGGCGTCCAGCTCGGCGATCATCCGTTCGGCACGGCGCAACATGTTCTGGGCGGCAACGGCTTTGGTGGCCTTGGCGCCCATCTTGGCGGCCTGCACCCGCAGCGCGCCCGCCTTCTTCTCGGCATTCGCGCGTTCCCGGCGGCGACGTTGTTCATCGGTGGAGCGGGCGTCGAGGTACTTCTGCCAGCCCATGTTGTAGACGTCGGCCTCACCGCGCACCGCATCGAGGAACCACACCCGGTTCACCACGTCGGCCAGCAGCTCCACATCGTGGCTGATCACCACCAGTCCCCCGGTGTGGTTCTGCAGGAAGGACCGCAGCCATCCGATGGAGTCGGCGTCGAGGTGGTTGGTGGGCTCATCGAGCAACAGCGTGGTGGCCGATCCCGATCCGGTATCGCTGGCGGCGAACAGGATGCGCGACAGTTCCACCCGGCGGCGCTGACCACCGGACAGGGTGCGCAGCGGCTGGGTGAGCACCCGGTCGGGCAGGCCCAGGCTGGCGCAGATCCGGCCGGCCTCGCTCTCGGCGGCGTAGCCACCCAGGGCGGCGAAGCGCTCCTCCAGCTCGCCGTAGCGGCGCACGGCCTTGTCCCGGGCGGCGTCGTCGGCCACCTCGGCCATCAGCACCTGCTGCTTCTCCAGGTCCGACAGCAGGGTGTCCAGGCCGCGCGCCGAGAGCACCCGGTCGCGGGCCAGCACGTCCAGGTCGCCCTCGCGGGGATCCTGCGGCAGGTAGCCGATCTCACCGGTGGACTCGACCTTGCCCGCGTAGGGCTCGCCCTCACCGGCCAAGATGCGCATGGTGGTGGTCTTTCCGGCGCCGTTGCGCCCGACCAGGCCGATCCGGTCGCCCGGCTGGATGCGCAGCGCCGAGCCCTCGATGGACAGCAGTGTGCGCGCCCCGGCGCGGACCTCCAGGTCCGTTGCGGTGATCACGCAACTACCTCCTCATGAGTGAACTATCTGTCGTCGGTGAACACCGGCGACCGCTTATCTTTGCGCGCAGCGACCGCTTCTTCAAAGTTGGCGGTGAGTAGACGCACGTACAGCTGGCCGAGGCCCTCGGCCTGCATGTGGCCCTCCAGACTCCCGGCGTCCAGTCCACTCCACAGCGTCCGCTTGGTCAACTCGATTCCGGGCCGGGAGAACGCGGCCATCCGCTCCGCCATGGCGTAACACGTCTGCAGCAGATCGCCGTCGGGCACCACCTGCGACACCAGTCCGATCCGCTCGGCCTCGGCGGCGTCCACGTCGCGACCGGTGAGCATGATCTCGAACGCCCGCGACGCACCGATGGCCCGCGGCAACAGGTAGGACAGACCCAGCTCGCTGGCCGTCAGCCCGTTGTTGATGCCTGCGGCCCGGAAGTAGGCGCCGGTGGCGGCGACCCGGATATCGCAGGCCAGGGCCAGGCACAGGCCCCCGCCGATGGCCGCGCCGTTGACCGCAGCGATCACCGGCTGATGCAATTTGCGCAGCGTCAGGATGACGTCGTCGAGGACCTCCATGGAGCGCAACGCGAACGACGGGCGGGTGAGGCCGCTCACATGCGGTACGGATCCGGCCGACTTGTGGTCGGCCCCCGAGGAGAAACCGCGGCCCGCACCGGTGAGCACCACCACCCGGACGTCGTTGTCGACGTGCACCTCGTCCAGCACCGCGCGGAGCGGGACCATCACGTCGAAGGCCATCGAGTTCATCCGCTCGGGCCGGTTCAGCGTGATCAACGCCACGCCCGGGAGCGGTCGGTCGACGAGTACGAATTCGCTGTGCTCACTCACACGTGCACGCTAGCGCGTGCCCGCGTCGGTACTACTGGGACGCGATGGCCGCGTCGATGTCGAAGTCCTTGATCTTGGCGATCAGTTCCTCGAGCTGCGCCGGCGGCAGGGCGCCCGACTGCCGGAAGACCTGGTGGCCCTTCTTGAACGCCATCAGCGTCGGGATGGCCTGGATCTCGGCGGCCTGGGCCAGCTCGGGTTCGGCCTCGGTGTCCACCTTGGCGTGCACCACATCGGGATGCTTCTCCGCGGAGGCGCCGTAGGTCGGCGCGAAGGCCCGGCACGGGCCACACCACGACGCCCAGAAGTCGACGATCACGATCTCGTTGTCGTCGAGGATGCCCTTGAATTCGGCTGCGGTGATGTCTTGTGTACCCACGTTTGTCCTAACGTTTTCCCAATCCTGGTTGTTCCAGGACAATCTTCGCCGTCCGCGGCGCGGCGTGCCGGCGATGGCCGAAAATCAGTGCAACTCCGCCAGCGCACGCTCGGCGTCATATCCGGCGAATTCGCCAAGGGTGTTGGTGCGCAACCGGTTCACCCAACCGGGCTCGGCCAGCAGCGCCCGGCCGATGGCGATCACGTCGAACTCGCCGGCGTCGAACTGCTCCAGCAACCGGTCGACCGGGGCCGGTTCGATACGACCGGTGCCCGCGGTACCGGGTTTGAACTCGGTGGCCAGCCCGACCGAGCCCACCCCGATGACCGGTATGCCGGTGAGCTTCTTGGTCCAGCCCGCCAGGGTCAGCGGATCGCCGGGGAATGCCGGGGCGTAGTGCCTGCGGGTCGATGGGTGCAAGACGTCGACCCCGGCCTCGACCAACGGGGTCAGCACCCGTTCCAGCTCGGCCGGGTCGGCCGCCAGGCGCGCGTCGTAGGCGTTCGCCTTCCACTGCGAGAACCGGAAGATGATCGGGAAGTCCGGGCCGACGGCGTCCCGGACCGCGGCCACCACCTCGGCGGGGAACCGGGTGCGCTCGGCACCGTAGCCGTCCTCGCGGACATTGGTCCGGTCCCAGAGGAACTGGTCGAGCAGGTAACCATGTGCACCGTGCAATTCGACCGCGTCGAAACCGACGGCGCGGGCACTGCGGGCGGCGGTGGCATAGGCCTGCCGCACGGAGTCGAGTTCCGCGGCCTCCAGCGCCCGCCCCTTGACCGCGCCGACACTGTTGAGCGCCGACGGGCTGACCGGGACCACGCCGTCGCTGTCATCGCGCTCGGCGCCCTGATGCCACAGCTGCGCGGCGATCGCGGCACCGTGCGCGTGCACCGCCGCGGTGACGGCCTGCCAGCCGGACAGGCTGTCGGCGCCGTCGAGCGTCGGGATCCGCGGCGGGTAGCCGGCGGCCTGGTGTGGAATCCGCACGCCCTCGGTGATGATCAGGCCCACCCCGCCCTGCGCCCGGCGTGCGTAATAGGCGGCCACGTCGGGCCCGGGGATGCCGCCCGGCGAGGCCGCGCGGGTCATCGGAGCCATGGCGAAGCGGTTGGGCAGCGTCAGGTTCTTGACGCGCAGTGGTGCGAACAGGTCGGCCATGCAGTGTTGTAACCGCCGCACGCGACGGCGGATTCCTTTTCCGCTACCGGCGATCTAAACGGTGAAGCCGAGCGCCCGCAGCTGCTCGCGGCCGTCGTCGGTGATCTTGTCCGGCCCCCACGGCGGGTTCCACACCCAGTTCAGCTTGATCTCGTTGACCAGACCGGCACCGACCAGCGCCGTGCGGGTCTGGTCCTCGATCACGTCGGTCAGCGGGCAGGCCGCAGACGTCAGCGTCATGTCGATGAGCGCCACCTTGCCGGTGTCACCGTCTTCCAGGTTCAACCCGTAGACCAGTCCCAGGTCCACCACGTTGATGCCCAACTCGGGATCCACGACGTCGCGCATCGCTTCCTCGACGTCGGCCAGCAGTTCCTCGCCGGTGGTCTCACTCATAGCCGCTCCTCCACATCGTTGCTTGCTTCCGCCACGGCGGCCTTGAACGCCATCCAGCCCAGCAGCGCGCATTTCACCCGCGCCGGGTACTTCGCCACCCCGGCGAACGCGATGCCGTCGCCCAGCACGTCCTCGTCCCCTTCGACATTGCCGCGGGACGACACCATCTCGGTGAACGCGGCGACCGTCTTGAGCGCGTCGCCGACGCTGGATCCGATCAGCTGATCGGTGAGCACCGACGTGGCGGCCTGGCTGATCGAACAGCCCTGGCCGTCATAGGAGATGTCTTCGACGGTCTGGCCGTCGTCGGACAACGCCACCCGCAGGGTCACCTCGTCACCGCAGGTGGGGTTGACGTGATGGACCTGCGCACCGAACGGTTCGCGCAGCCCGCGGTGGTGTGGGTGTTTGTAGTGGTCCAGGATCACTTCCTGGTACATCTGTTCCATTCTCACGGCAATCACGCCCCGAAGAATTCG
Organism: Mycobacterium sp. BMJ-28; assembly: GCF_054404835.1. Taxonomy (NCBI): domain Bacteria; kingdom Bacillati; phylum Actinomycetota; class Actinomycetes; order Mycobacteriales; family Mycobacteriaceae; genus Mycobacterium; species Mycobacterium sp. BMJ-28. The sequence continues at coordinate 3,629,131 of NZ_CM136783.1, forward strand.
ACGGCCCGCTTGACCCCCGCCACCAGCCGGTCCACCTCGTCGAGGGTGTTGTACACGGCGAACGACGCCCGCGCGGTGGCCGCGATACCGAACCGCCGGTGCAGCGGCCAGGCGCAGTGGTGCCCCACCCGAACGGCCACCCCGTCGTCGTCGAGCACCTGCCCGACATCGTGGGCGTGTACCCCGTCGACGACGAAGCTTACCGGCGAACCACGGTGCTCCAACGACGCCGGCCCGATGATCCGCACCCCGGGGACCGCAGCCAGTCCGTCCAGGGCGGCGCCCACCAATTCGTTCTCGTGCTGGGCCACCGCATCCATGCCCAGCGCACCGAGATACCGTGCGGCGGCGGCCAACCCGACCACCTGGGAGGTCATCGGCGTGCCCGCCTCGAACCGCTGCGGGGCCGGTGCGTAGGTGGTGGCCTCCATCGTGACGGTTTCGATCATCGACCCGCCGGTGAGGAACGGCGGCAGCGCGCCCAGCAGTTCCCGGCGGCCGTACAGCACGCCGATACCGGTCGGGCCGAGCATCTTGTGCCCGGAGAACGCCGCGAAGTCGACGTCGAGTCCGTGGAAGTCCACCGGTTGGTGTGGAACGGACTGGCAGGCGTCCAGCACCGTCAGGGCGCCGACGGCCCTGGCCCGCGACACCAGCTCGGCGACGGGCGCGACCGCGCCGGTGACATTCGAATGATGGGTGAACGCGACGACTTTCACCCGCTCGTCGAGTTCCAGCGAGTCCAGGTCGATGCGGCCGTCGTCGGTCACGCCATACCATTTCAGGGTGGCCCCGGTGCGCCGGGCCAGCTCCTGCCACGGGATCAGATTGGCGTGGTGTTCCAGCTCGGTGGTGACGATGACGTCGCCCGGGCCGACGGCGTCGGCGAACCGGCGGTCCCCCAGCGCGTAGGACACCAGATTGATCGACTCGGTGGCGTTCTTGGTGAACACCAGTTCGTCATCGGCGGCCCCGACGAACGCCGCGATATCGGCGCGGCCCTGCTCGTAGGCGTCGGTGGATTCCTCCATCAGCTGGTGCGCGCCGCGGTGCACCGAGCCGTTGGAAGTGGTCAGGAAGTCGCGTTCGGCGTCGAGCACCTGCAGCGGCTTCTGCGATGTGGCACCGGAATCCAGATATGCCAACTGGTTTCCGCCGCGCATCACCCGGCTCAGGATCGGGAAGTCAGATCTGATCCTGGTGACGTCCAGATCGATCGACGCGGTCATCGCTAAGCTCCGGCGTGTGCCTGATCGGAGGCCTGGGTGAAGCGCTCGTAACCGTTCTCTTCGAGCTCGTCGGCCAGTTCGGGGCCACCGGAGGTCACGATGCGCCCGTCGAAGAAGACGTGCACGAACTGCGGCTGGATGTAGCGCAGGATGCGGGTGTAGTGCGTGATCAGCAGGACGCCGCCGTGCTCGGCCTCGGCGTAGCGGTTCACGCCCTCGCTGACGATGCGCAGCGCGTCGACGTCCAGACCCGAGTCCGTCTCGTCCAGAATGGCGATCTTGGGCTTGAGCAGACCGAGCTGCAGGATCTCGTGCCGCTTCTTCTCGCCACCGGAGAAGCCCTCGTTGACGCTGCGTTCGGAGAACGCCGGGTCGATGTCGAGGTCCGACATCGCGGTCTTGACCTCCTTGACCCAGTGCCGCAGCTTGGGCGCCTCGCCGCGGACGGCGGTCACGGCGGTGCGCAGGAAGTTCGACATCGACACCCCGGGCACCTCGACGGGGTACTGCATCGCCAAAAAGAGTCCGGCCCGGGCCCTTTCATCGATGGACATCTCCAGCACATCCTGTCCGTCCAGGGTGATCGACCCCGACGTGACGGTGTATTTGGGGTGGCCAGCGATGGCGTAGGACAGCGTCGACTTGCCGGATCCGTTGGGACCCATCACGGCGTGCGTCTCGCCCGAGCGGACGGTGAGGTCGACGCCCTTGAGGATCGGGATGTCCGTCCCGTCTTCCTTGGAGACGACGCTGACGTGCAGATCTTTGATCTCGAGAGTGGTCATGAGTGGATATGTCCTTCAGTCAGTTCAAGTTCGTGTTCGATCGCTGCGGTGAGCCGGTCGCGGACCGCGGGCACCGAGATCTTCTGGATCAACTCGCCGAAGAAACCGCGCACCACCAACCGGCGGGCCTGGTTCTCCGGGATACCGCGGGCGCGCAGGTAGAACAGCTGCTCGTCGTCGAATCGTCCGGTGGCACTGGCGTGTCCGGCGCCGACGATCTCGCCCGTCTCGATCTCCAGATTGGGTACCGAATCGGCGCGGGCGCCGTCGGTGAGTACCAGGTTGCGGTTCACCTCGTAGGTGTCGGTACCGGTCGCCTCGGCACGGATCAGCACATCGCCGATCCAGACGGTGTGGGTGTCGGGCCGGTCGGTGGACGGATCCCCTTGCAGCGCACCCTTGTACGTCACATGCGAGCGACAGTTGGGCTGGGCGTGGTCGACCAGCAGCCGGGATTCCAGGTGCTGGCCGTCGTCGGCGAAGTACAGCCCGAGCAGCTCGGCGTCACCACCGGGCGCGCGGAACTGCACCCGCCCGGTCAGCCGGGCGACCTCGGCCCCGAGTGTGACCGCGAAGTGCCGCAGCACCGAGTCCCGGCCCAGCGCGGCGTGATGCATGCTGACGTGCACGGCATCGTCGGCCCAGTCGGCGATCCACACCACTTTGAGCTGGGCCGCGTCGCCGACCACGAATTCGACGTTGTCGGCGTAGGTTCCGCTGCCCCGGTGGTCGATGACCACCACGGCCTCGGCCAGTTCCTCGACCCGGATCTGCAGATGCCCGTACGCCGTCGCGCCCTCGCCTGGGCCGCTGACGGTGATCTCGATGGGTTCGTCGACCTTCGTGTCGCGGGCGACGGTCACGACGGTGGCCTGGGAGAACGACGAGAATGCCTGGGCGGCAACACGGTCGGCGGGTACGCCGGCCTGGCCGAGGCGTTCGTCGCCGCGGTGGGCGGTCTCGACGGTGACGCCGGGCCGTTGCGAGACCTCGATCAGTGCGCTGCCGGTGGCCGGCGCCGACCCGTTGTGCAGGCCGCGCAGCCGTTTGAGCGGGGTGAACCGCCAGATCTCGTCGCGGCCGGCGGGCACCTCGAAAGCGTCGACGTCGAACGAGGTGAACGCCTCGCCCTTGTTGGCGTCAGCCAGGTTCTGGATGAGTTCCGCCATCAGCCGACCGCGCCTTCCATCTGCAGTTCGATCAGCCGGTTCAGCTCCAGGGCGTACTCCATCGGGAGTTCCTTGGCGATGGGCTCGACGAAGCCGCGCACCACCATGGCCATCGCCTCGTCCTCGGTCATGCCGCGGCTCATCAGGTAGAACAACTGGTCCTCGCTGACCTTCGACACGGTGGCCTCATGGCCCATCGTGACGTCGTCCTCGCGGATGTCCACATACGGGTAAGTGTCGGAGCGGCTGATGGAATCAACCAGCAGCGCATCGCATTTCACGCTCGACTTGCTGCCGTGCGCGCCCTTGTTGATCTGGATCAGGCCGCGGTAGGACGCCCGGCCACCGCCGCGGGCCACCGACTTGGACACGATGTTGCTCGACGTGTTCGGCGCCAGGTGCAGCATCTTGGCGCCGGTGTCCTGGTGCTGGCCCTCGCCGGCGAACGCGACCGAGAGCACCTCACCCTTGGCGTGCTCGCCGGTCATCCACACGGCCGGGTACTTCATGGTGACCTTGGAGCCGATGTTGCCGTCGACCCACTCCATGGTGGCGCCCGCCTCGGCCCTGGCCCGCTTGGTGACCAGGTTGTAGACGTTGTTGGACCAGTTCTGGATGGTCGTGTACCGCACCCGCGCACCGGGTTTGACGATGATCTCCACCACCGCCGAGTGCAGCGAGTCGCTCTTGTAGATCGGTGCGGTGCAGCCCTCGACGTAGTGCACGTAGGAGCCTTCGTCGGCGATGATCAGCGTGCGCTCGAACTGGCCCATGTTCTCGGTGTTGATCCGGAAGTAGGCCTGCAGCGGAATGTCGACGTGCACGCCCTTGGGGACGTAGATGAACGAACCGCCCGACCACACCGCGGTGTTCAGCGCGGAGAACTTGTTGTCGCCGGCCGGGATCACGGTGCCGAAATACTCGCGGAACAGTTCGGGGTGCTCACGCAGACCGGAGTCGGTGTCCAGGAAGATGACGCCTTGGGCCTCCAGGTCCTCGCGGATCGAGTGGTAGACCACCTCGGACTCGTACTGCGCGGCGACACCGGAGACCAGACGCTGCTTCTCCGCCTCCGGGATGCCGAGCTTGTCGTAGGTGTTCTTGATGTCGGCGGGCAGGTCGTCCCAGGTGGCGGCCTGCTTCTCGCTGGACCGGACGAAGTACTTGATGTTGTCGAAGAAGATGCCCTCGAGGTTGGAGCCCCAGTTCGGCATCGGCTTCTTGCCGAAGGTGCGCAGCGCCTTCAAGCGGACGTCGAGCATCCACTCCGGCTCGCTCTTCTTGGCCGAGATATCGCGCACGACGGCCTCGGACAGACCGCGCTGGGCACTGGCGCCGGCGACGTCGGAGTCCGACCAGCCATAGCCGTACTTACCCAGGGAGGCAATGGTCTCCTCCTGAGTCAACTGCTCCGGGGTGAGGGTCATGACGACACTCCTTGTGTGGTGGTGGATTCGGCCCGGGCTGTGGGTCGAACGGATGCGGGCCGGTCAGGCCCCAGTGGAACATGGGTGGTGCAGGCGCAGTCACCGTTGACGATGGTGGCCAGCCGTTGGACGTGGGTGCCCAGGATCTCGGCGAACGCCTGCCGCTCGGCCTCGCAGAGTTCCGGGAACTCCTCTGCGACGTGTGACACCGGGCAATGATGCTGGCATATCTGCACACCGGACAGTGGCCCGGCCACCGGCGTGGTGGTGGTGCGGTAACCGGCCTTGGTGAGCGCGGAGGCCACCCGATCGGCCGTCTCGGCCACATCGTCGGCGGCCGGAGCGCTCACGACCTCGGCAAGGATGCCGTCGATCCGGCGCCGCGCGAAGGTCTGGACCGCTTCGTCGCCGCCGATCTCACGCAACTGCCGCATCGCGGCGGCGGCCAGGTCGTCATAGGAGTGCGCCAGCTTGGCGCGTCCGGCCGCGCTGATCCGGTATCGCTTGGCGGGCCGGCCCCTGCCGTTGTGCTGCCACGCCTCGGCGGCGCTGGCCTGTGCGTCGCCCGCCTCGATCAGCGCGTCGAGATGGCGGCGCACACCGGCCGCGGAGATGCCGAGCCGTTCACCGATGTCACCGGCGGTGACGGGACCCTCCAGCAGAAGCTGCACGATGGCACTGCGGGTATGTCCCTCAGACAGCCCGGAAACCCCGGATCCGGCGGGCACGGCCGTGGCCACGGCCCCGCCCGAAACCTCCGGATTTAATTTCACAACACTATTGTGTCCGAATTCAACCTGGGGTTCCAGCAAGGGCACCCTAACTGTGCAGGAGCTCACTGCGCCACGTCTACGCTGCTGGGATGACCGCGCTCGGGTCCTTCAGCTCCGCGGTCGCCCGATGGCACGCCGACGAGAGAACGGTCGGCTCCCCACTCGACGACGCCGAGGTCGCCTCCCTCCGTCGTACCAGGGTTTTCGGCGCGACCGGCACCGTACTCATGGCGATCGGCGCTCTCGGGGCCGGCGCCCGCCCGGTGGTACAGGATCCCACCTTCGGGGTGCGCCTGCTGAATCTGCCGTCGCGCATCCAGACCGTGTCGTTGACCATGACCACCACCGGTGCGGTGATGATGGCGCTGGCCTGGCTGATGTTGGGCCGGTTCGCGCTCGGCCCGCACCGGATGTCGCGCAGCCAACTCGACCGCACCCTGATGCTGTGGGTGCTGCCGCTGCTCATCGCCCCGCCGATGTACAGCCGGGATGTCTACTCCTATCTCGCACAGAGCCAGATCGCCCGCCTCGGGCTGGACCCCTACAAGGTCGGCCCCGCCCCCGGCCTCGGGCTGGACCATGTCTTCACCTTGTCGGTGCCCACCATCTGGCGCGAGACCCCGGCGCCGTACGGCCCGCTGTTCCTCTGGATCGGCCGCGGCATCTCCGCCCTGACCGGTGAGAACATCGTCGCCGCGGTGCTGTTCCACCGGCTGGTGGTGCTCGTCGGAGTCGGCCTGATCGTCTGGGCCACCCCGCGGCTGGCCCGCCGCTGTGGGGTCACCGAGGTGGGTGCCCTGTGGCTGGGGCCGTGCAATCCGCTGCTGTTCATGCATCTGGTGGCCGGAATCCACAACGAGGCGTTGATGCTCGGCCTGATGCTCAGCGGCACCGAATTCGCGCTGCGCGGTATCGACGGCGCACGCAAGGGCACCTGCCGGATGCCGCCGCAGCCGCTGGGCATGCTGGTGTTCGGCACCGTGCTCATCGCGCTGTCCTCCCAGGTGAAACTGCCGTCACTGCTGGCCATCGGCTTCGTCGGGATGGCGCTGGCGTGGCAATGGGGTGGCACCGTCAAGGCCTTCCTGGCCGCCAGCTTCTCCCTCGGCGCCATCTCGCTGCTGGTGATGGCCGTGATCGGCTGGGCCAGCGGGCTGGGCTTCGGCTGGTTGTTCACCCTGGGCACGGCGAACGTGGTGCGGTCCTGGATGTCGCCGCCGACGCTGATCGCGCTGGGCACCGGGCAGGTGGGCATCCTGCTCGGACTCGGCGACCACACCACCGCGGTACTGGGCCTGACCCGTGGCATCGGCGTGTTCATCATCGCCATCCTGGTGACATGGCTGCTGCTGGCGGTGTTCCGCGGCCGGCTGCATCCGGTGGGCGGGCTCGGCGTCGCACTGGGCGCCACCGTGTTGTTGTTCCCGGTGGTGCAGCCCTGGTACCTGCTGTGGGCGATCATCCCGTTGGCCACCTGGGCCACCCGGCCGGGATTCCGCGGCTCGACCATCGCGATCACCCTGGTGGTCGGCATCTTCGGCCCGACCGCCAACGGTGACCGGTTCGCCCTGTTCCAGATCGTGGATGCGGTCCTGGCTAGCGCCGTCATCGTGGTGCTGCTGATCGCGTTGACCTGGCGGCGGCTGCCCTGGCGGGCACCGCCCGGCGACGCCATCGTCAGGCCCGCCGCTTACGCTGAATCCCCGTGACCACCGCCTCGTCCCCACCCGTGCGCCTGCGCGGGGTGACCAAGCGCTATGGGTCGACCACCGCGGTGTCCGGACTCGACCTCGACGTAGAGCGCGCCGAAGTGCTGGCCCTGCTGGGCCCCAACGGCGCCGGCAAGACCACCACCGTGGAGATGTGCGAGGGGTTCCTGCGTCCGGACGAGGGCACCATCGAGATCCTCGGCCTGGACCCGGCCACCGAGAACAGCAGGGTCCGCGAGCGCATCGGGGTGATGCTGCAGGGCGGTGGCGGCTACCCGGCCGCCCGCGCCGGCGAGATGCTCAAGCTGGTCGCCTCTTATGCCGCCGACCCGCTGGACCCGCAGTGGCTGATGGACACCCTCGGGCTCACCGAGGCCGCCCGCACCACCTACCGCAGGCTGTCCGGCGGCCAGCAGCAGCGCCTCGCGCTGGCCTGCGCCGTGGTCGGCCGTCCCGAACTGGTGTTCCTCGACGAGCCCACGGCCGGCATGGACGCGCACGCCCGCATCGTGGTGTGGGAGTTGATCGATGCCCTGCGCCGCGACGGGGTCACCGTCGTGCTGACCACCCACCAGCTGTCCGAGGCCGAGGAACTGGCCGACCGGCTGGTGATCATCGATCACGGCAAGACGGTCGCCGCGGGCACGCCCGCCGAACTGACCCGCAGCGGCGCGGAGAACCAGTTGCGGTTCAGCGCACCGCCGAAACTCGATCTTGCCCTGCTGGTCTCGGCGTTGCCGGAGAGTTACCGCACCTCCGAGGCGGCCCCGGGCGAGTATCTGGTCGAGGGTCACATCGATCCGCAGGTGCTGGCCACCGTCACCGCGTGGTGTGCGCGGGTGAACGTGCTGGCCACCGATATGCGCGTCGAGCAACGCAGCCTGGAGGACGTGTTCCTCGATCTGACCGGCCGGGAGCTTCGCTCATGACGAACCGTTTCGCCGCGGGCACCTTCTCCCCCGATCCGCGCCCGGCGGGTGTGACCAAGATGCTGACCGCCCAGTACGGGCTGGAGCTCAAGCTGCTGCTGCGCAACGGCGAGCAATTGCTGCTGACCATGTTCATCCCGATCACCCTGCTGATCGGGATGACGCTGCTGCCGCTGGGTTCGTTCGGCACCGACCGGGCCGCGACGTTCGCGCCCGCGATCATGGCGCTGGCCGTCATCTCGACGGCGTTCACCGGTCAGGCCATCGCGGTGGCCTTCGACCGCCGCTACGGCGCTCTCAAGCGGCTCGGGGCGACGGCCCTACCGGTCTGGGGCATCATCGCCGGCAAGTCGCTGGCGGTGGTGACGGTGGTGTTTCTCCAGTCGATCCTGTTGGGCGCCATCGGTTTTGCGCTCGGCTGGCGCCCGGCGCCGGTGGGCCTGCTGCTCGGCGCGGTCGTCATCGCACTGGGTACCGCGTCGTTCGCCGCACTGGGCCTGCTGCTGGGCGGGACGCTGAAAGCCGAGATCGTGCTGGCCGTGGGCAACCTGATGTGGTTCGTGTTCGCCGGACTGGGCGCGCTGACCCTGGAGAGTGGGCTGGTGCCGCACGGGGTGGCCTGGATCGCCCGGCTCACGCCCTCGGGCGCGCTGACGGAATCGCTGACCCAGGCGATGACGCTGTCGGTGGACTGGTTCGGGGTGGCCGTGCTGGCGGTCTGGGGCGCCGTGGCCGGGCTGTGCGCGCTGCGCTGGTTCCGCTTCACCTGAGGCGCCGAGGGCCACGCGCATGAAAACCGTCGCCGGCGTGGACGCCTGCCGCGCGGGCTGGGTCGGTGTCACCTTGCGGGACGGGCGCTTCGCGGGCATCCACGTCGCCGCGCGCCTTGCCGATCTGGTTCGCGATATCGGTGCTGCCGCGGCGATCGGAGTGGACATCCCGCTCGGTCTGATGGATGCGGGCGCGCGCGGCACCGATGTGGCAGCCCGCGCCCTGCTCGGCCGGCGGCGGTCCACCATTTTCCAGATCGCGCCCCGGCCGTGCTGGGAGCAGCCCGACCACGCCACGGCCAGCGCGCTGAGCCGTCGCCTGATGGGCAAGGGCATGAGCATCCAGTCCTGGGGACTTCGGGCCAAGCTGCTGGACGCCAACACCGTCCACGACGACGGTGCCGTGGCGCTGTGGGAGGTGCACCCGGAGTTGTCGTTTCAGCAGATGGGCCTGCGGTTCGAGGACGGCACCAAGAAAACCTGGCGCGGCCAACGGGCCCGGCTGCGGGTGCTGGCGGCGCACGGCATCGACCTGCCCGAGGATCTGGGGGCGGCGGCGCAGGTGCCTGCCGATGACGTCCTCGACGCCGCGGCGGCGTCCTGGAGCGCCGCCCGGATCGCCGCCGGAGTCGCCTTCTGCGTGCCCGATCCGCCGCAGCTCAACGAGCGCGGCCAGCGCATCGCGATCTGGTGCTGAACCGCCCCTACTACGGCGCGTAGTTCACGCTGCTCTACGATCGGGGCCGTGGCTGCCGGACGGGTGTTTCTCAGAGTCGTCGACCTGCTGCCGCTGCCCAGCCTGCGCGTGCAGCGCCTCATCGCGTTCCTGGTGATCCTCACCCAGGGCGGCATCTCGGTCACCGGGGCGATCGTCCGCGTCACCGCGTCGGGGCTGGGCTGCCCCACCTGGCCGCAGTGCTTTCCCGGAAGCTTCGTGCCGGTGCCGCACGCCGAGGTCGCGTTCGTGCATCAGGCCGTCGAGTTCACCAATCGGCTGTTCACCTTCGGGGTGGTGGCGACCGCCGCACTGGCGGTGCTCGCGGTGACGCGGGCCCGGCGCCGCCGCGAGGTGCTGGTGTACGCGTGGCTGATGCCGGCCTCCACCGTCGCGCAGGCCGTGATGGGCGGTATCACCGTGCTCACCGGCCTGCTGTGGTGGACGGTGGCCATCCACCTGCTGGCCTCGATGCTGATGGTCTGGCTGGCGGTGCTGCTCTATGTCAAGATCGGCGAACCCGACGACGGCGTGGTCACCGAGCAGGTGGGAAAACCCTTGCGCCAGTTGACCGTTCTCTGCGCATTGGTGCTCGCCGGGATCCTGGTGGCCGGCACGCTGGTGACCGGCGCCGGCCCGCACGCCGGGGACAAGAGTCTGGACCGGGTGGTGCCGCGGCTGCAGGTGGAGATCACCACCTTGGTGCACGTGCATTCCTCGTTGCTGGTGGCCTATCTGGGCCTACTGATCGGCCTGGGCTTCGGGCTGCTGGCGGTCGCGGCGCCGCGCGCGGTGCGACTGCGTCTGGTGGTGCTGGTGGTCCTGGTGGCCCTGCAGGGCATGGTCGGCGCGGTGCAGTTCTACACCGGCGTGCCCGCGGCGCTGGTCGCCCTGCACGTGGCGTTCGCCGCGGCGTGCACCGCGGCCACCGCGGCGCTATGGGCGTCGATGCGACAGCGCACCCAGACCGAACCGCTGCAGGGCTGATTCGACCCCCACGGCGAATTCCCGTTCGGCGCGCGCCTTGTGCGCGGCGCCGAGTTGACGGAAGCCCAACGAGGGTTCCACCAATTCCAGTTCCAACAGACGTGGGTCATCCGGGCCGCCGATGACATCCACCCGGGCATAGAGCAGATCGGTGCGGGCGATCCCGAATCGGCGCGTCACCGACACCACCGCGTCGTGCCCGAGATCCCACAGCGCCTCATCCGGATCGGCGGGCCACAACGTCTCGGCGGCGAAGGTACCGGTCTCCTCGAACACCGGCGCGCCCCCCGGCGCCGGCAGCAACGGGCCTTTGGTGAAGGCGTGCGAGGGTTCCCCGTTGAGGAACACCAGGGCCGTCTCCCCCGCCGACACCCGCGGATCGTAGGGCTGGACCAGCACCGCGCGGCCCTGCGCCTGCAAGGATTCCGCGTGGGCGTGTGCCGGTGCCGGGTCGGCGAACCGCTGTGCACCGGCCGAGCCCGCCCCGACCGCGGGTTTGACCACGACCTCACCCGCGGGTATCACCACCGCGTCCTCGGCGCCGAAATAGCGGGTCGGCACGATGGGCACGCCGTCGGCGCGCAGGTCCAGCAGGTAATGCTTGTCGATATTCCAGGCCACCAGTTCGGGTGGGTTGAGCAACCGGCGCACCTGCCGGCTCCAGGCCAGGAAATCGTCCAGCCGCTCGGTGTAATCCCATGTGGCGCGCAGGATCACCAGATCGGCCTGCAGGGTCGCCGGGTCGTCCCAGGATTTCCACTGCACGTGCAGCCCGCGGCCGCGCAGCGCCGTGACCAGTCCGTCGTCGTCGCTGTCGCCCTCGGGCAGCGCCGGGCAACTCGCGAACACGATGCGGGGATGGAACACGTCGGGGCGGGCCAGCTTCACCCAGTGGATGATAGGTGGCATGCATGCCATCGAAGTCGCCGAGACCGGAGGACCCGAGGTCCTCACCTACATCGAGAAGCCCGAGCCGGTTGCCGGGCCGGGTCAGGTGCTGATCAAGGCCGAGGCCATCGGCGTGAACTTCATCGACACCTACTTCCGGTCCGGGCTGTACAAGCGTGATGTCCCGTTCGTGGTCGGCACCGAGGTGTGCGGCACCGTCGCGGCGGTCGGTGAGGATGTCGCGGCGCTGGCCGTCGGCGACCGGGTGGTGACCGCCGACGCCGAGGGCGCCTACGCCGATTACTGCGTCGCCAAGAGCGACCGGGTGGCCTATGTGCCCGACGGCGTGGCACCCGAAGCGGTGGCCTCGGCGCTGCTCAAGGGCATGACGGCGCACTATCTGATCAAATCCGTGTACGCCGTGCAGCCGTCGGACACCATCCTGGTGCACGCCGGCGCGGGCGGCGTGGGGCTGATCCTCACCCAATGGGCCACCAGCCTGGGCACCCGGGTGATCACCACGGCGTCGACGCCGGAGAAGGCGGCGTTGTCCCGCCAGGCCGGTGCGGTCGAGGTGCTGGACTACCCCGAGGATCCGGCCGAGTTCGGCGCGGCCGTCCGGGAACTCACCGCCGGGGCCGGCGTCGCCGCGGTATACGACGGCGTCGGGGCCTCCACCTTCGACGCAAGCCTGGCCAGCCTGGCGGTGCGCGGCACACTGGCGCTGTTCGGTGCGGCCAGCGGGCCGGTGCCACCGGTCGATCCGCAGCGACTCAACGCGGCCGGCTCGGTGTTGCTGACCCGGCCCAAACTCGGCGACTTCACCCGAACGGCCGACGAATTCGCTTGGCGCGCAGGAGAACTGTTGAGCGCGATCGCCGACGGTTCGATCTCGGTGACGGTCAGCGAGCGCTATCCGCTGGCCGATGCCGCCCGTGCCCACATCGATCTGCAGGGCCGTAAGACGGTGGGGTCGATCGTGTTGGTGCCCTAGCCGGTCGCTACACCGGCTGCGCCGCCGGGAACGTCCACGACCCGTCGAGGATCTCCGGCCGCGGCCGGTACAACCGCACGATGTAGTTCCAGCCATCGGTGACGGGCAGCAGATTGGCCGCGCCGGTGCCGCCGAACTGGATGGTCGTCGCGCCGTCGGCATCCGGGTGGGCGGTGATGTTGTTCACCGAATAGGAATTCTGCGCGTTCGGCTCGAAGTAGCCGTCCTTGTTGTACACGGTCACCGACCAGAAGCCGTCCACCGGCACATCTTTGACCGTCAGCCGGTGCACCGTGGCACCGTCGTTCGCCGGCGGCACGACGGTGAGATACAACGCATCGCGTTCCGGGTTACCGCCCCAGGCGAATGCCGAACCGATCAGATGATGCACCGGATCGACCTCGTTCACGGCGCCGAAGGTGCGGGTCGAGTCGGTCAGCGTCGTCGACAGGGTGATCAGCGCATCGCGCACCGTCTTCTGACTCACCGGATCCCATTCCGGAATCTCGAAGCGGCCCGGCTCCGGCTGGGTCACCTCGACCGCATCCTGCAGCGCGTGCACGGCGGTCAGATCCGCGGGGTCGAACGGGTCGACCAGCGTGCGGATCGCGGCCAGCGCGTACCGGGTGCCCACGATGTCGCGGGAGGCGATGACCGTCGCCGGCGCGTAGGCCACCTCGATCGTGTAGTGGTCCTCGCTGATCAGCTGCACCGACATGAACCGGCCCGCACTCTCGGGCAGCGTGATCGTGACGTCGCCGGCGTCGAGATCGAAAACGCCGGCGGAATACAAGGTGTCGCGGTTCTGCCGGATCACCACCTGGTGGTCGATCGGGCTGAGCTCACGAAAGTGCAGGAAGCCGGCGAATCCGCCGTCCCCGGCGATACCGGCGAAATATCCGTCGGACTCGGCGCGTGCGAAGTTGTCCGGGCTGACCAGTCGGCTCATACCGACGAATCTAGTGGCCCAGCAGCGTCGGAAGACCCAGAGCGGAATCGACGGCCAGCGCGCAGAACACCACGGCCAGGTAATTGTTCGACTGCAGGAACAAGCGCAGCGGCTTCACCGGCTCACCGCGCTTGACCCCGGCGTACAGCTGATGGGCCATCGCCAGGAACCAGACGCCGGCCAGCAGCGCCACCGACGCGTACAGCCATCCCGTGGCCAACGCCAGCGCCAGCGTGGTCAGCACCGTCAGCCAGGTGTAGATCAGGATCTGCCTGGTGACCTGCCGCTCGGTGGCGACCGCGGGCAGCATCGGCACCCCGGCGGCCTTGTAGTCGTCCTTGTAACGCATGGCCAGCGCCCAGGTGTGCGGCGGTGTCCAGAAGAAGATGACCGCGAACATCACCAACGCGGGCCATTGGATGGTCCCGGTCACCGCCGACCAGCCGATCATCACCGGCATACATCCCGCGGCACCGCCCCACACCACGTTCTGCGAGGTACGGCGCTTCAGCAGCAGGGTGTAGACGAACACGTAGAAGGCGATGGTGACCAGACCCAGCACGCCCGAGAGCAGGTTCGTCGTCGCCCACAACCAGCCGAACGAGCCGGCCGAGAGCACCAGACCGAAGATCAGCGCATGCCGGGTGGGCACCGTCGCACGGGCCAGCGGCCGCAGCGCGGTGCGCTTCATCACCTTGTCGATATCGGCGTCGGCAACACAGTTCAGCGTGTTGGCGCCTGCGGCGGCCATCATGCCGCCGATCAAGGTGTTCAGGATCAGCAACGGATTGACCGTGCCGCGGTCGGCCAGCAACATGGCCGGAATCGCCGTGACCAGCAACAGCTCGATCACACGCGGTTTGGTCAGCGCCAAATAGGCCAGAAAGGTGGTACGGATCCGGCTGGGTGCTCCGCTAGCTGACCGGCGCTCGCGAATGCTCACGCAAATAACTCCTCGGGCAGCGTTACGCGGGCTTCTACTACAGACGATGGTAGACCGCGGGTCTGTGGGCCCGACACCGCAGGGTCAATTCCGGTGAACAGCCAAGTAAACGTGTGCCGACCGGTCTGCCACGGATGAGTCGGTCCCACTAGGGTGTTTTAGAGGAACAAGCAGCTGATCTCGCAGACGCTAGGAGCACGCGTAGTGACCACCACCGAGGAGATTTCCGCCCTCACCCGCCCCAACCACCCGGACGACTGGACGGATCTCGACTCGGTCGCCGTCGACACCGTCCGTGTCCTGGCCGCCGACGCCGTGCAGAAGGTGGGCAACGGCCATCCGGGCACCGCGATGAGCCTGGCCCCGCTGGCCTACACCCTGTTCCAGCGTCAGCTGCGCCATGACCCCAGCGATGTGCACTGGCTGGGCCGCGACCGCTTCATCCTGTCCTGTGGGCATTCCAGCCTGACGCTGTACCTGCAGCTGTACTTGGGCGGTTTCGGTCTGGAACTCGAGGACATCGAGGCGCTGCGGACGTGGAAGTCCAAGACTCCCGGGCACCCGGAGTTCCGGCACACCAAGGGCGTGGAGATCACCACCGGCCCGCTGGGCCAGGGCCTGGCCAGCTCGGTCGGGATGGCGATGGCGGCCCGGTACGAGCGCGGCCTGTTCGACCCCGACGCGGCACCGGGCACCAGTCCGTTCGACCACTTCATCTACGTGATCGCCTCCGACGGCGATATCGAGGAGGGCGTCACCAGCGAGGCCTCCTCGCTGGCGGGCACCCAGCAGCTGGGCAACCTGATCGTCTTCTACGACAAGAACCACATCTCCATCGAGCACGACACCGACATCGCCCTGAGCGAGGACGTCGCGGCCCGTTACCGGGCCTACGGCTGGCACGTCCAGGAGGTCGAGGGCGGTGAGAACGTCACCGGCATCGAGGCGGCGATCGAGGAGGCCAAGAAGGTCACCGACAAGCCGTCGTTCATCGCGGTGCGCACCATCATCGGCTACCCCGCACCCACCAAGATGAACACCGGTGGCGTGCACGGGTCGGCGCTGGGCGACGACGAGGTGGCGGCGACCAAGAAGGTGCTGGGTTTCGACCCGGACAAGACCTTCGAGGTGCGCCCCGAGGTCATCGAGCACACCCGCAAGCTGATCGACCGGGGCCGGGAAGCCCACCAGAAGTGGCAGACCGGGTTCGATGCCTGGGCGCAGCGGGAACCGGAGCGCAAGAAACTGCTGGATCGGCTGCTGGCGAACGAACTGCCCGAGGGCTGGGACGCCGACATCACCCATTGGGAGCCGGGCTCCAAGGCGCTGGCCACCCGTGCCGCGTTCGGCCAGGTGCTCAACGACGTCGCCCCCAAGCTGCCCGAACTGTGGGGCGGCTCGGCCGATCTCGCCGGCAGCAACAACACCACCATCAAGGGCGTGGACTCCTTCGGTCCGCCGTCGATCTCCACCTCGGACTACACCGCCAGCCCGTATGGCCGGGTGCTGCACTTCGGTATCCGGGAGCACGCGATGGGCTCGATCCTGTCCGGCATCGTGCTGCACGGGCCGACCCGCGCCTTCGGCGGCACGTTCATGCAGTTCTCCGACTACATGCGGCCCGCGGTGCGACTGGCGTCCCTGATGGACATCGACACCATCTACATCTGGACGCACGACTCGATCGGTCTGGGCGAGGACGGCCCCACCCATCAGCCGATCGAGCACCTCGCCGCGCTGCGGGCCATCCCGAATCTCTCCGTGGTCCGCCCCGGCGACCCCAACGAGACCGCCTACGCGTGGCGCAGCATCATCGCGCGCGGCAACGGCAGCGGGCCGGTGGGTTTCATCCTGACCCGACAGGGCATCCCGGTGCTGGAGGGCACCAGCAGCGAGGGTGTGGCCAAGGGTGGTTACGTGCTCGGTGGCGGCAATCCCGCCGATGACGCCGACGTGCTCCTGATCGCCACCGGCTCGGAGTTGCAGCTGGCGGTCGAGGCGCAGAAGCAGTTGGCCGCCAAGGACATCGTCGCCTACGTGGTCTCGATGCCGTGCGTCGAATGGTTCGAGTCCCAGCCCAAGGAGTACCGCGACTCGGTGCTCCCGCCCGACGTCTCGGCACGTGTCGCGGTCGAGGCCGGGATCGCACAACCGTGGCACAAGCTGGTCGGCGACACCGGCGAGATCATCTCGATCGAGCACTACGGCGAGTCGGCGGACGACAAGACGCTGTTCCGCGAGTTCGGCTTCACCGCAGAGGCCGTCGTCGCCGCAGCCGAACGCTCACTCGACAACTAATCCAGAAAAGAGCGAAATCATGACGCAGAACCCGAATCTCGCGGCACTGAGCGCCGCGGGCGTATCCGTTTGGCTCGACGACCTGTCCCGCGACCGGCTGCAGACCGGCAACCTGCAGCAGCTGATCGACACCCGCAGCGTCGTCGGGGTCACCACCAACCCGTCGATCTTCCAGGCCGCGCTGTCCAAGGGCACCGCGTATGACGCCCAGGTCAAAGAACTGGCCGAGCGGGGCGCCGACGTGGACGCCACCATCCGCACGGTCACCACCGACGATGTCCGCAACGCCTGCGACGTGCTGGCCAAGGCCTATGAGGCCTCCGGCGGCGTCGACGGCCGGGTCTCCATCGAGGTGGACCCCCGGCTCGCGCACGACACCGACAAGACGATCCTGCAGGCCATCGAGCTGTGGAAGATCGTCGACCGTCCCAATCTGCTGATCAAGATCCCCGCCACCGAGGCCGGCCTGCCCGCCATCACCGCGGTGATCGCCGAGGGCATCTCGGTCAACGTCACCCTGATCTTCTCGGTGGAGCGCCATCGTGCGGTGATGGACGCCTACCTGACCGGCCTGGAGAAGGCCGCCGAGGCGGGCCACGACCTGGCCAAGATCCATTCGGTGGCTTCGTTCTTCGTGTCCCGGGTGGACACCGAGATCGACGCGCGGCTGGAGAAGATCGGCTCGCCCGAGGCGCTGGCGCTGCGCGGGCTGGCCGGGGTGGCCAACGCCCGGCTGGCCTACGCCGCCTACGAAGAGGTGTTCGGCGGCGGGCGGTTCCTCAAGCTGGCCGAAGCCGGCGCCCGCGTGCAGCGGCCGCTGTGGGCCTCGACCGGAGTCAAGAACCCGGACTACTCCGACACCCTGTACGTCACCGAACTGGTGGCGGCCAACACGGTGAACACCATGCCGGAGAAGACCTTGGAGGCCGTCGCCGACCACGGCGCCGTCACCGGTGACACCATCTCGGGCACCGCCGCCGAGGCGCAGGAAGTCTTCGACAAGCTCTCGGCCATCGGCATCGACCTCACCGACGTGTTCCTGGTGCTGGAGAACGAAGGTGTCGACAAGTTCGAGAAGTCCTGGGGCGAGTTGCTCGAGGCCACCCAGGGACAGCTGGACGCCGCAAAGAAATGACCGCTCGCGCGAAGAGTAGAGGGTTGCGATGAGCTCCACCAAAACGATTCCCGCGTGGCTGAACCCGTTGCGGGACAAGCGCGACAAGCGGATGCCCCGCATCGCGGGACCGTGTGCCGTGGTGATCTTCGGCGTCACCGGCGACCTGGCCCGCAAGAAGTTGATGCCGGCCATCTACGACCTGGCCAATCGCGGCCTGCTGCCGCCCAGCTTCGCGCTGGTCGGATTCGCCCGGCGGGACTGGGCGGACGAGGATTTCGGCAAGATCGTGTATGAGGCGGTCCAGCAGCATGCCCGCACCCCGTTCCGCCAGGAGGTGTGGGACCGGCTGGCCGAGGGCTTCCGGTTCGTCCAGGGCACGTTCGACGACGAGGCGTCTTTCGAACGATTGAAGGACACCCTGCACAAGCTCGACGTGGAGCGCGGCACCAGCGGCAATCACGCGTTCTACCTGTCCATCCCGCCGAAGGCGTTCCCTCAGGTCTGCGAGCAGCTGTCCAAGTCCGGACTGGCCGACAAGCCCGAAGGCAGCTGGAGCCGGGTGGTCATCGAGAAGCCGTTCGGGCACGACCTCAAGAGCGCCGAGGAGCTCAACGGCGTGGTCAACAGCGTCTTCCCGGAGTCGTCGGTGTTCCGCATCGATCACTACCTGGGTAAGGAGACGGTGCAGAACATCCTGGCGCTGCGCTTCGCCAACGAGATGTTCGAACCGGTGCTCAACTCGCACTACGTCGACAGCGTGCAGATCACCATGGCCGAGGACATCGGGCTCGGCGGTCGCGGCGGCTATTACGACGGCGTCGGTGCGGCGCGCGACGTCATCCAGAACCATCTGCTGCAGCTGCTGGCGCTGACGGCCATGGAGGAACCCGTCAGCTTCTCCCCGGCCGAGCTGCAGGCCGAGAAGATCAAGGTGCTCTCGGCGACCCGGCTGGCCGAGCCGCTGGATCAGACCACCTCGCGCGGGCAGTACGCGGCGGGCTGGCAGGGCGGCGAGAAGGTCGTCGGCCTTCTCGACGAGGAGGGCTTCTCCCAGACCTCGACGACGGAAACCTTCGCGGCCATCACGCTGGACGTGGACACCCGTCGCTGGGCCGGGGTGCCGTTCTATCTGCGCACCGGAAAACGCTTGGGCCGCAGGGTGACCGAGATCGCCCTGGTGTTCAAACGGGCACCCCATCTGCCGTTCGACGCCACCATGACCGATGAGCTCGGCCAGAACGCACTGGTGATCCGGGTGCAGCCCGACGAGGGCATCACCCTGCGCTTCGGGTCCAAGGTTCCCGGCCACCTGATGGAGGTCCGCGACGTCAGCATGGACTTCTCCTACGGATCGGCGTTCGCCGAGGAGTCACCCGAGGCGTACGAACGGCTGATCCTCGACGTGCTGCTGGGCGAGCCGTCCCTGTTCCCGGTCAACGCCGAGGTCGAATTGGCCTGGAAGATATTGGATCCCGCACTGGAGTACTGGGCCTCGCACGGTAAGCCCGATCCGTACGAGTCCGGAACGTGGGGCCCGGATTCGGCGTTCGAGATGTTGCGCCGCACCGGACGCGAATGGAGGCGACCGTGATAGTGGACCTGCCGGACACCAATACCGGTGCCATCAACAAGAAGATCGTCGCGCTGCGCGAGGAGGGTGGCGCCATCACCCTCGGACGGGTGCTGACGCTGGTGATCGCCCCCGACAGCGAATCGCTGCTGGAGGAGTCGATCGAGGCCGCCAACGCCGCCAGCCGTGAGCATCCCTGCCGCGTCATCGTGGTCATCCCCGGTGACCGGCTGACCACCGACGCCCGGCTGGACGCCCAGCTGCGGGTGGGCCGCGATGCCGGCGCCAACGAGGTGGTCGTGCTGAGGCTGTCCGGCCCGCTGGCCAATCATGCGAGCAGCGTGGTCATCCCGTTCCTGCTGCCCGACACCCCGGTGGTGACGTGGTGGCCGGACCTGGCCCCCAAGGTGCCTGCCGAGGATCCACTGGGCAAGTTGGCGATCCGCCGGATCACCGATGCCACCAACGGTGCCGACCCGCTGGCCTGTATCAAGAGCAGGCTGGCCGGCTACACCCCCGGCGACACCGATCTGGCATGGAGCCGCATCACGTACTGGCGGGCGCTGCTGGCCGCGGCGCTGGACCAGCCGCCCTACGGGCCGGTCACCTCGGTGGTGGTGTCCGGGCTCAAGGACGAACCGGCCCTCGACGTGCTGGCCGGCTGGTTGGCCGGCCGGCTGGACTGCCCGGTGTCGCGTGCGGTCGGGGACCTCAAGGTCGAACTGATCCGGGCCGACGAGACCATCGTGCTGAGCCGCCCGCAGGACGGGGTGACCGCGACGCTGACCCGCACCACCAAACCGGACGCGCAGATTCCGTTGGCCCGCAGGGAAACCCGCGACTGTCTGGCCGAGGACATGCGGCGCCTGGACGCCGATGAGATCTATTTCGAAGCACTGCAGGGAATCGACAAGGTGGCTTATGTCTGAGGAGATCCAACCCGAGCGGCTGATCGAGAAGTATCTCGACGCCGACGAACTGGCCGCCGCCGCCGGCGCCCGGCTGGTGGGGGCCATCACCTCGGCGATCGCCAATCGCGGCGAGGCCGCGATCGTGTTGACCGGCGGAACGGTGGGCATCAAGCTGCTGCGCCACGTGGCGGGTTTCGGTGCCGATATCGACTGGTCCAAGGTGCAGCTGTTCTGGGGTGACGAACGCTTCGTGCCCGCCGCCGACGATGACCGCAACTACAAGCAGACCCGGGAGGCGTTGCTGGAGAGCATCGACATCCCGGCGGCCAACGTGCACGCCATGGCGGCCAGTGACGGTGAGTTCGGCGACGCCATCGACGATGCCGCGGCCGCGTACGAGAAGTTGCTGCCCGCCGAGTTCGACGTGCACCTGCTCGGTATGGGCGGCGAGGGCCACATCAACTCGCTGTTCCCCGACACTGCCGCGGTGCGGGAGACCACCCGGCTGGTGGTCGCGGTGACCGACTCCCCCAAGCCCCCGCCGCGCCGGATCACCCTGACCCTGCCCGCCGTCGCGCGGGCCCGCGAGGTGTGGCTGGTGGTCGCCGGCTCCGAGAAGGCCGAGGCGGTCGCCGCGGCCATCGGCGGCGCCACCGCGGTGGAGGTGCCTGCGGCCGGTGCGATCGGCAAGGCGAAGACGGTGTGGCTGCTCGACGAGGCGGCCGCCGCCAAGCTCTGAGGGCCCATTCGGGCTGCTAACCCGAATTGCGCAGCGCGGTGGCCAGCCCGCTCATGGTGAGCAGGATGCCGCGCTGCACCAATTCGTCGGTGTCCCCCGCGCGATGCCGCCGCAGCAATTCAACCTGCAGGTGATTCAGCGGTTCCAGGTAGGGGAACCTGTTGAACACCGAGCGGGCCAGCGCCGCGTTGTCGGCCAGCAGGTCGTCCTGGCCGGTGATCAGCCGGTGCATCCGGATGGTCCGGTCGTGCTCGGCGACGATCTTGTCGAAGACCCGCGCGCGCAGCGCCTCGTCCTCGACCAGTTCCGAATACCGGGCCGCCAGGCCCATATCGGCCTTGGCCAGCACCTGCGCCATGTTCGACAGTACGGTCCGGAAGAAGGGCCAGCGCCGGTAGAGGTCCTGGAGAACCTCCAGCCGGCTGCCCTCGTTCTCGGGGCCGTCCAGCGCCAGGAACTCCTCGAACGCCGCGCCCGTGCCGTACCAGCCGGGCAGCATCACCCGGGACTGGCTCCAGGCCAGCACCCACGGGATGGCCCGCAGGTCCGAGATCGCCGTGGTGGGTTTGCGAGAGGTGGGCCGGCTGCCGATGTTGAGCGCACCGATCTCACTGACGGGTGTGGAGGCCTTGAAGTACTCGACGAATCCCGGTGTCTCGTGCACCAATTCGGCGTATGCCCGCTGCGCGCGGGCGGCGAGATCGTCGAGCACCTGATAGGCGGGCTCCGCGGCGTCGCCGAGGCCCTCGACGTCGAGCAAGGTCGATTCCAGCGTGGCCGCCAGCAGCGTCTCCAGATTGCGGTGCGCGATCCGCGGCTCGGCGTACTTGGCGGCGATCACCTCACCCTGTTCGGTGATGCGCAGCGAGCCGTTCACCGCGCCAGGTGGCTGAGCCAGGATGGCGTCATAGCTGGGACCGCCACCGCGGCCGACCGTGCCTCCGCGACCGTGGAACAGCCGCAACCGGATTCCGGTCTTGCGAGCCGATTCGACCAGATCCAGCTCGGCCCGGTACAGCGCCCAGTTGGCCGCCAGGTAACCGCCGTCCTTGTTGGAGTCCGAGTAGCCGAGCATGATCTCCTGGTGATCATCGCGGGCGCTCACCATGGCCCGGTACACCGGCAGTCCCAGTACCTCCTCCAGGATCGCCGATCCGCGCTGCAGATCGTCGATGGTCTCGAACAGCGGCACGATACCCACCGGGGCGTACGGCTGCTCACCGGAAACATCAAGCAGCCCAGCCTCTTTGAGTAGTACTGCGGCCTCCAGCATGTCCGAGACGGACTGGCACATGGAGATGATGTAGTTGGGCACCGCCTGCGGTCCGAATACGTTCACCGCGCGCGCCGCCGCCGCGACGATCCCGAGTTCCTTGCGCGCCAGCTCGGACAGATCGGCGCCCGCGCCGACCAGCGGCCGGCGCGTGGCGATCTCGGCGGCCAGCAGCGTCACCCGGTCGGCCTCGGGCAGTGATGCGTAGTCGGGGTGCACGCCGGCCCAGGCCAGCAATTCGGCGATGACCTCCTCGTGTACCTCCGAGTTCTGTCGCATGTCCAGACCGGACAGGTGAAACCCGAAGACCCGCACCGCCTCCCGCAGCCGATTCAGCCGGTCGTCGGCCAGCACCGCACTGCCGTTGGCCCGCAGCGACGCATCGACGACGTCCAGGTCGGCCAACAGCTCATTGGGGGTGACATAGGGCTCCAGCCCCAGATCCAGCACCGCCTCGGGCTGCTGGTCCAGGATTGCCGCCGCGGTGGCGGTCAGCCGGGCGTGGATGACCCGAAGGGCCCGGCGGTATGGCTCGTCGGCCCGGGCCGGCTCGGTGCACAGCTCGATCAGCGCCGCGAGGTCCGGGCTGACCTGCACCAGCCGCGCCGACATGGACAACTCCTGTTCCAGCGCGGTGAGTTCGTCGAAGTAGTGCGAGATCGCGGTGTACGCGGCCCGGCCGGTGGCCAGCCGGACGATATCGGCGTTGACGTTGGGGTTGCCGTCCCGGTCGCCGCCGATCCATGAGCCCGGCCGCAGAATCGGTTCGGCCAGCAGCCCGGCCCCCGGGAAGCGGGCCTCCAGCGCGGTCCGCACCTCGGCATTGACCTGCGGGATGACCTCGAAGAACGCGGCCTGGTAGTACCGCAGGCCGGTTTCGATCTCATCGGAGATCTTCAGCCTGGACAACCGCACCAACGCCGTCTGCCACAACGTGAGGATGTGCCTGCGCAGTTCGGTCTCGATGTCCCGGCCGTCCGCGGTGCTGGTGTGGCCCTGCAGGCGCAGCCGCATCAGCTCGGTGATCCGGTGCTGGGTGTCGAATACCGTCCGGCGGCGGGTCTCGGTCGGGTGCGCGGTGATCACCGGCGAGACCAGTGCGCCGCGCAACGCGTCGGCGACCGCCGCGGTGTCCAGATCGGCGTCCTCCAGCTTGAGATATGTTGCGGCCAGGCTACTGTCCTGTGGCGGCTCGCCGGCCTGGACGTGTACGGCGCGGCGGCGCTCGCGGTGGATGTCCTCGGCGACGTTGGCCAGCAGGGCGAAATGCGTGAACGCCCGGATGACGGGGATGGCCAGGTGGATGTCGATCCCGGTGAACAGGCCGGCGAGATCGGAGCGGTCGATCTCGGAGCGGCGCACCTGGAAGGATCCGACGCGGGCGCGCTCCACCAGGTCGAAGACCAGTTCGCCGTTCTGTTCACGAACGGTGTCGCCGAGGATCGCACCCAGCATGCGGATGTCTTCGCGCATCGGTTCGGTGGCCTCGCGTCCGACGTGGGTGCGCCGCACCGATCCGATCGGTTCCAGCACCGTGTCCACGCGCCCGTTGTCAGCCATGTGTTCGATTATCGGCGTCGCCCGTTCGCCGTGCATGGTGAGACTGGCGGTATCGGTCATCTGCCGGCGGGCACGATCGGTTTCGGCGGGTGAGCCGGCGGCGCGGAGCCCAACTGCGGGCGGCCGAGACCGCCGGGAGTATCGGGGGGCACCGCCGCGCGGCTAGGGGTCGGTACTGAGTGCCCGCTGGCACCCGGCTATGACAGCCTGCGCCTAGACGTTGTACTTGATGCGCAGCGCCATGCCGATGATGGACACCACCCAGATACCCACCACGAAGTAGGTCAGCCGGTCCAGGTTCTTCTCGACCACCGTCGAGCCGGACAGGCTCGACTGCACGCCACCACCGAACAGGGTGGACAGGCCGCCGCCCTTGGCGCGGTGCAGCAACACCAGCAGGACCGTCAGCACACTCGTGACGACCAGGGTGATCTGCAGAGCGAGTTCCATGGCGATCAGCCTACCGGGCCCGAAATCATGGCAGCGGCCCGCCCGCCGCGATCGCCGACAGCGTGGCGAACTGCTCGCCGTCCAGCGAGGCGCCACCGACCAGCGCGCCGTCCACATCGGTCTGACCGACGATCTCGCCGACGTTCTTGGCGTTGACGGATCCGCCGTAGAGCACCCGCACACCCGCGGCGATCTCCGCCGACGACAGCGCGGCCAGCTCCGCTCGGATGGCCGCACACACTTCCTGTGCGTCCGCGGCGCTGGCCACCCGGCCGGTGCCGATCGCCCACACCGGCTCGTAGGCAATCACCACCTGCGCCACCTGTTCCGCACTCAGCCCGGCCAGCGATCCGCGCAGCGAGTTCACGTTGAACTCGACGTGCTCGCCCGCTTCACGGACCTCCAGCGCCTCGCCGATGCACACGATCGGGGTGAGGCCGTGCTTGAGTGCGGCCTTGGCCTTGGCCGCCACCAGTTCGTCGGATTCGGCGTGGTAGGTGCGCCGCTCGGAATGCCCGACGACAGCGAAGGTGACACCCAGCTTGGCCAGGAACGCCCCGCTGATCTCCCCGGTGTAGGCGCCCGCGTCGTGCTGGGACACGTCCTGGGCCCCGTAGGTCAGCCGCAACTTGTCGCCGTCCACCAGGGTCTGCACACTGCGCAGATCCGTGAACGGCGGGATCACGGTCACATCCACCTTGTCGAAGTACTTGTCCGGCAAGGCGAATGCGATCTTCTGCACCAGCGCGATGGCCTCGAAGTGGTTGAGGTTCATCTTCCAGTTGCCGGCGATCAGCGGCTTACGGGCCATGACTCAAGACTCCAGAACGTCGATGCCGGGCAAGGTCTTGCCCTCCAGGTATTCCAGCGACGCACCGCCGCCGGTCGAGATGTGCGAGAAGCCGTCCTCGGGCAGACCCAGCTGACGTACCGCGGCCGCCGAGTCGCCGCCGCCGACGACGCTGAACGCACCCTTGCCGGTGGCACCGATGATCGCCTCGGCGACACCCTTGGTGCCCGCCGCGAACTCCGGGAACTCGAACACGCCCATCGGGCCGTTCCAGAACACCGTCTTGGCGTTGGACAGCAGCGCGGCGAAGCGCTTCACCGATTCCGGGCCGATGTCCAGGCCCATCTTGCCGTCCGGGATCCGGTCCGCGGCGACCGTCTCATGGGGCGAATCCGCGGCGAACCCGTCGGCCACCTCGATGTCCACCGGCAGATGGATCACGTCGCCGTAGGTCTCCAGCAGCTTCTTACAGGTGTCGATCATCTCCACCTGGCACAGCGAGTTGCCCACCGAAAGCCCTTGCGCGGCAAGGAAAGTGTAGCACATGCCGCCACCGATGACGATGCTGTCGGCCTTGGTGGCCAGGTTCTCGATGACCGCGAGCTTGTCGGACACCTTGGACCCGCCCAGCACCACGGCGTAGGGCCGCTCGGTGGAGCTGGTCAGCTGCTCGAGCACCTTGACCTCGGTGGCCACCAGCGTGCCCGCGTAGTGCGGCAGCAGGGTCGCCACGTCATACACCGAGGCCTGCTTGCGGTGCACCACGCCGAAACCGTCGGACACGAACGCGCCCGGCGAACCGTCGGCGCCTTCGACCAGAGCCGCGAGCGCCTTGGCCAGCCCGAGGCGTTCGGCGTCGTCCTTGCTGGTCTCCCGCGCGTCGAAGCGGATGTTCTCCAGCAGCAGCACGTCGCCGTCGGTCAGGCCCTCGGCCCTGGCCAGCGCGTCGGTGCCGACCACGTCACCGGCCAGCTGGACGTGCCGGCCCAGCTTCTCCCCCAGCGCCGCGGCCACCGGGGCCAGCGAGAACTTCGGGTCCGGTTCGCCCTTGGGGCGGCCCAGATGGGCGGTGACGACGACCTTGGCGCCGGCGTCGGCCAGCGCTTTCAGCGTCGGTACCGAGGCGATGATGCGTCCCGGATCGGTGATGACGCCGTTGTCGTCGAGGGGGACGTTCAGGTCGGAGCGCACCAGCACGCCCCGACCTTCCACACCCTCGGTGAGCAGATCGTCGAGAGTGGCGACCATGACTGTATCTACTTCCCGTCGCTTCGCTCGCCCGTCAAAGCGACTTGCCGACCAGCGCAACCAGATCCACGAGGCGGTTGGAGTAGCCCCACTCGTTGTCGTACCACGAGACGACCTTCGCCTGGTTGTCGATGACCTTGGTCAGGCCCGAGTCGAACAGCGAGCTGTGCGGGTCGGTGACGATATCGCTGGACACGATCGGCGCGTCGTAGTACTTCAGGATGCCCTTGAGCGGGCCGTCGGCGGCGGCCTTGAAGGCGGCGTTGATCTGCTCGACGGTGCCCGGCTTGGCCAGCTCGGCGGTCAGGTCGGTGACCGAACCCGTGGGGATCGGCACCCGCAGCGCGTAGCCGTCCAGCTTGCCCTTCAACTCGGGCAGCACCAGGCCGATGGCCTTGGCGGCACCGGTCGAGGTGGGCACGATGTTGATCGCGGCGGCCCGGGCGCGACGCAGGTCGCTGTGCGGGCCGTCCTGCAGGTTCTGGTCCTGGGTGTAGGCGTGGATCGTGGTCATCAGGCCCTTGACGATGCCGAACTCGTCGTTGAGCACCTTGGCCAGCGGGCCGAGGCAGTTCGTGGTGCACGAGGCGTTGGAGATGATGTTCTGGCTGCCGTCGTACTTGTCGTCGTTGACGCCCAGCACGATGGTGATGTCCTCATCGCTGGCCGGCGCGGAGATGATGACCTTCTTGGCGCCCGCATCCAGGTGGCCCTGCGCCTTGTCGCGCTTGGTGAAGATGCCGGTGGACTCGACCACGACGTCGACGCCGAGGTCGCCCCAGGGCAGCGCCGCGGGCCCCTCTTTGACCGACAGTGCCTTGATCTTGTGGTCGCCGACGACGATCGTGTCGTCGCCCTCAAGGGTGACTTCCTGGGGCAGGCGGCCGAGGATCGAATCGAACTTCAGCAGGTGGGCCAGGGTGGCGTTCGAGGTCAGGTCATTGACGGCGACGATCTCGATGTCGGTGTTCTTGCCCTCGGCCTTCTGAGTCGCCAGGGCGCGGTAGAAGTTGCGCCCGATGCGGCCGAAGCCGTTAACGCCTACCCGGATGGTCACGTGTTGTCTCCTTGAATAGTCGGCGGTGACACTGCTCGCATATCAGCCTAGTAGTGCGGCTCACAGCGCGTGCGGGCTGGTCAGATGATCGCCGGGCGCTGTCGCTCGAGCGGGTTTGCCGAGCCGGAAGGCGGCCTAGTCGTCCCGGTCGTGCAGCGCGAGTTGGTCGACCTCGTGGGGATTGGTGCCGACGAGGTCGGCGATCAATCCGGCGTCGGACAGATCGAGCGGCTCGGAGTGTTTCCAGTCGTGGTGCGCCACCTCGTTCAACCGGGTGATGATGTGGTGGTCGGTCACCTCGATGGCCAGCTCGCGGCGATGGTCGAAACTGCCAGGAGAGAAGTTGATCGAGCCGACCACCGCCCGCTCGTGATCGGCCAGAATCATCTTGGCGTGCAGCTTCATGTGCTTGAGCCGGTGGATCTTGATCCCGACGTCGTCGAGGATGCGCATCCCGCTGACACCCTCGAGCAGCTTGCCGGACTTCAGGTGATGCGCCGCGCGGGCCATCACGTGCACCTTCACCCCGCGGTGCGCGGCGCGCACCAGCCGCTCGATGATCACCGGATCCTGGTAGCGCTCGTTCTGAACGAACAAGGTGTGTTTGGCGCTGTCGATGAAATCGGCGATACGGTGCCTGCCGTTGGCCGGGCACCAGATCAGATGGGCGCCCCCGCCCGGGGTGAAGTCCTGGCGGGCCCAGTCGGCCTCGAAGCAGTCCAGGATCTCGGCCACCTCGTAGGCGCTGGGGGTGACCACGGCGTAGTCCCGGGTGACGGTGAAGTTCTCATCGGTCCAATTCAGCGATTCGACGAAGGCATGCTCTTCGTCGACGACCATGGACTTCTCATGCGTCAGGTCGAAGGCCGGATTGCTGGCCCGCACCTCGATACCGAACTGCTGCAACACATCCCGGGCGGCGTCATTGTCGGTCTCGCCGTCTCGGCGCTCGGGGTTGAGCATCACCTTGACGTCCACCCCGCGCCGGTGCGCCGCCACCACCGCGTCCAGCAGTGGCACGTGGTTGAAGGCGAACATCTTGATGCGCACCGATCTCTCGGCCGCGTGGATCGCGTCGAGCACCGGCTTGGCCGAGTCGTCGGGCAGGATGATCAGCGAACGCGTCACGGTGTGTTGTCCTCGTATTGGATGCGGTGCAAGTCGGCGTATCGGCCGCCCGCAGTCAGCAATTGGTTGTGCGTGCCCTCTTCGACGACACGACCCTCCTCCAGCACCACGATCTTGTCCGCATCCCGAATGGTGCTGAGCCGGTGGGCGATCGTGATCACCGTGCGGTCGGCCATCAAGTGCTGCAGGGCCGACATCACCAGACGCTCGGATTCCGCGTCCAGCGCCGCGGTCGGTTCGTCGAGGATCAGGATCGGGCTGTCCCGGATGAGCGCCCGGGCGATGCCGATGCGCTGACGCTGACCACCGGACAGGGTGAGTCCGCGGTCCCCCACCGCACTGTCGTACCCACGCGGCATCTCGGAGATGAATTCGTGTGCGTTGGCCAGTTTGGCCATCTCGACGATTTCGTCGTGATCGGCGTCGGGCCTGCCGAAGGCGATGTTGTCGCGGATGGTGCCGCGGAACAGCACCGTGTCCTGCAGCACGTAGGCGATCTGGCGGCGCAGTTCGTGCAGCTTGTAGTCGCGCAGGTCGACACCGTCGATCCGGACGGTGCCCACGCTGGGGTCGTAGAACCGGGGAATCAGGCTGACCAGACTGGATTTACCGCTGCCGGTGTGCCCGACGACGCCCACCAGTTGTCCCGGTTGCACCTCGAAGGTGACGTCGCGCAGCACCGGGGTTTCGGCGTCATAGCTGAAGGCCACCCGCTCGAAGGCGATGGCGCCCTTGATGCGCGCCGGTTCGACCGCGTCGGGTTTCTCCTGCACCGACGTCTGGGCGGTGAGCAGGGCGTTGACGCGGTCCACCCCGACCGAGGCCATCGCGATGGTGTTGGTGAGCTTGGCCAGGTCCTGCACCGGCTTGAAGAACGACACCAGATAGGAGATGAACACGGTGAGCGTGCCCGCCGTCATCGCGCCCGCCAGGATGAGTGCCGACCCGCGCCACAACACCAGCGCCGTGCAGCAGGCCACCACCACGGCCACGATCGGCGACACCACCGATTTCACCCGCCGGGCGTTCAGCGCGGCGTCCACTGCCTGCTGTCCGGCGATGGCCAGTTGACGTTCCTGCAGATCCTCGCGGTCGAACGCCTTGACCACCCGGATGGACTGCAGCCCCTCCTCCGCCACCGCCACGATGTCGGATTCCCGTCGGCGCACTTCGTGGGTGGCGGCCTTGACGGCCTTGCGGATCCGGGACACGAACAACAGCAGCAGCGGCGCCACCGCGAGCGCGACGAGCGTGAAATCCCATTGCAGCCACAGCATCACGAACAACATGCCGACGATGGTCAGCAGGTCGGTGGCGATGCCCAGCGTCGAGGCCGATGCGAAATCCTGGATGGTGTCGACGTCGTCGGTGAGCGTGCTCAGGATGGGCCCGACGCGGTGAGTGTCGAAGTAGTTCAGCGACAGCTGCTGCAGGTGGTGGTAGGCGCGCGTGCGCAGATCGTTGCCGATGCGCTGGCCCACCGTCTCGGTGAGATAGTTGGCGACATACGTCGCCACCGCGGCGATGACCGCGATGACGATGACGATGATGGCCGCCAGCCCGGCGATGTGCATCCGGCCCTCGCCGCCGAGCATCGGCTGCAGCATCCCGTGCAGCCAGCTGGGTAGCGGATGGTCGCCGACCACGCTGTCGAGCACGATCTTCAGCGGCCAGGGCGCGGCCAAGCCCATCACGATCTGGAGCACGAGCACCCCGAAGATGCCGGCGACCAACCACCGGTAGGGGCGGATCAACTCAAGGATCAGTCTCATCGCGACCGTCGCCTCTTTATGGGATCAATGAAGTGGTTGACGTCCAGTTTGTCGCCACACAGTACAACGTGAGGGTGGCGCCGGAGCGGCAGCCGACGGACTGCCCGGCGCTGCGTCCACATCGCGATGTGCTGCTCAAGGCCTGGGAAATCACCTACAGTTTGCTGGCGGCGTCGGCGGGCCGATTGTTGCGTTGGCAACCGGTATTGAACATTGCCAGTTTCAGCGATTTCCGCGCGAACTGCTGTTCTGGGCGCATTTTCGACCGCCGGCAGAATTCACTGGCCGAGGACGCCGACGATGACGGCGGTCAGATCGCGAGCCGCGGGCGGCGTCGACGATCGCTAAGGCTGCACCACCGGCCCCAATGGTTGCCTGTAGTCACACGAGGCGTTCCGATGCACGGCCACCTCTCTGCGACTCTTCTTGATCGACAGCATGATTCGTAATCCTTCGAACCAAGACCTGCCCGAACCATCTCTTTGCCACATTTGCGATTTCCGGCACGCGAATCACCGGACATTTTCCGCCCACGTCAATTCGCTGCGGGTTGCTGATAATCGTCGTCAACTGGCTCGATCTCACTGGGTTAAGGTCCACTGACCAACAGGTCGGAGACCTTTTACCCAGCATCGGGAGTGGGACATGTCGCTTGGTCGTCGCCACGTCTTTTCTTTGCTTCACACCATGTCCGTCCCCCTGCTGGCGGCGGCCGTCGTCGGCGCCTCCGCGGGGCTGACGGCGGTCCCCCGGCCGTCGCACGGCCACCCCGCACTCACCGCCTCGACGGTCGAGCTGACCGCCACGATCGACACCTCCGCGACGACGGTCGGCATGGCGGACTCCGGCCTGTACTTCATGACCCAGACCGAACTGAACACCGCGATGGCGCAACTACAGTCGATGGGCGTCAGCCAGATCAGGGTGTTCCTGCCTTGGCGCGCAATGGAACCCGCCGACGGCACCTACAGCTGGACCCAGGCCGACCAGCTGCTGAACACCGCCGCGTCCTATGGCATCGCCGTGGACGCCGCGATCACCAGCACGCCGACCTGGGCGTCGCCGTACGGCGGCCTGGTCGCCGACGGTGCGCCGAGCGCGGCCTCGGATTACGCCTCTTTCGTCGCCGCGGTCGCGTCCCGCTACGGGTCGGCAGCCAACCAGGGCGTTGCCAAGATCTCCGCCTACGAGATCTGGAATGAGCCCAACGGATTCACCGGGTGGTATCCGACGCCGGACGCATCGGCATACACCGCGCTGCTGAAGGCCGCCTACACCGCGATCAAGGCGGTTGATCCGAAAGCGACGGTCGTCGGCGGGGTGCTCGGGGCCGGGATCACCATCGGCACGGCCACCATCGATCCGGTCACCTTCCTCAACGAGATGTACGCCGACGGCGCCGCCGGATTCTTCGACGCGCTGGCCTTTCATCCGTACAACTACACCAGCCTGTTCTCCGCCGGCACCACCTTCGCCAACTCAGCGCTACAGCAACTGGACGAGCTGCGTCAGGTGATGGAAGCCAACGGCGATGCGGCCAAACTGATCTGGGCCACCGAGTACGGCGAACCGTCCACCCAGGCCGGTGAGGCCAACCAGGCCACCTACATTCAGGACTTCCTCACCACCTGGGCCGCGCAGGCCGGGGTCGGGCCGTCCTTCATCTACTCGCTCATCGACACGGCAACCGGATCAAGCACTGCGGAGGACAATCTGGGCGTCTTCACCGACACCTGGACGCCCAAGCAGGCGGTGGCGGTCATCAAGGCCTGGATCGCCGCGCATCCCATCACCACCGGCACGTCCACGCCCGCACGGTTTCTCGGCCAACTGGTGGCGGCGGTCGCACAGACGATCCACTCCGTCATCACCGGTATCACCACATTGGTCACCGGCGCGGTGACGGCGGTCAAACAGTTCGCGACCGGCGTGGTCACCGCGGTGAGCAGTCTGCTCAAATCGCTGTCCACGGCGGTCAGAACCACCGCGTCGCACACCTCGGCGAAGACCGCCGCGGCGGCCACCGTCGAGAGCGTCACCGCCAAACCCACCGAAAAGCCCAAGCGCACGCCGAAAACTGTTGCACCGCAAGATACATCGGCCGCACAGCCATCGCAGGACACCGGCCCGGCGAACACCCACCAGAAGCGCGGGCCACGCCACGCCGCATCACACCAGGGCTCGCCCGACGGCGCCAAGCGGACCACGGATTCCGGGCGGCACCACAAGGCCGCCTGACGCCGACCGGTCAGGCGTCGTCGAGCAGATCCGGGGTGACGGCCGACTCGGTGTCGGGAATGCCGTCCTGTTTGGCCTTGCGGTCGGCCATCGACAGCAGCCGGCGGATCCGGCCGGCCACCGCGTCCTTGGTCATCGGCGGTTCGGCGAGCCGGCCCAGTTCCTCCAGCGAGGCCTGCCGGTGCTCCACCCGCAACCGCCCCGCCTGGGCCAGATGATCGGGCACGGTGTCGCCCAGGATGTGCAGCGCCCGCTCTACCCGGGCTGCCGCGGCCACCGCGGCGCGGGCCGAGCGGCGCAGATTGGCATCGTCGAAATTGGCCAGCCGGTTCGCCGTGGCGCGGACCTCACGCCGCATCCGGCGCTCCTCCCAGGTCAGCCGGGTGTCCTGGGCACCCATCCGGGTCAGCAGCGCGCCGATCGCCTCACCGTCGCGGACCACCACCCGGTCGCTGCCGCGCACCTCGCGGGCCTTGGCGCTGACCCCGAGCCGTCGTGCCGCACCGACCAGGGCCAGAGCGGCTTCCGGGCCCGGGCAGCTGATCTCCAGCGCCGAGGATCGCCCCGGCTCGGTGAGCGAGCCGTGCGCCAGAAATGCGCCCCGCCAGGCGGCTTCGGCGTCGTTGACGCTGCCACCGACCACCTGTGCCGGCAGCCCGCGGACCGGTCGGCCGCGCAGGTCCAGCAGCCCGGTCTGGCGGGCCAGCGCCTCACCGTCCTTGGCCACCCGCACCACATAGCGGGTGCTCTTGCGGATCCCGCTGGCCGACAACACATGCACGACCGCGTTGTAGCCGTACAGGTCGTAGATGTCCTTGCGCAGCCGGCGCGCGATGATGCCCAGATCCACCTCGGCCTCGACCACCACCCGGCCGGCGACGATGTGCAGCCCGCCGGCGAAGCGCAGCAGCGAAGACACCTCAGCCCGGCGTGCACTCACCGAGTTCACGACCAGCCGGCTCAGTTCGTCCTTCACCTCAGCGGTCATCGCCACGAGTCGTCACCCCTCGATACATTCACCGTCGATTGCCCCTTCACTCCTTCGACCGGCCGAGCCGGGGTGGGCGCGGTGGATTCGCTGTCATTCGGACGTGATGCCCTGCCGCGCAGCCGGACCCGCTCCAGTGCGGCGGCCAGCAACGACGGATCATGTAACTGTGTACCAGGCCGCGACACGTCGGCAAATTCCACGCCGGCGCCCAGGATGGTGGCCGTGCGCACCAGCTGCTCGCGTTCGCGGTCGCTGGGCACCCGCGCCGAGTCGACCACGATCTCGTCGACGGTGAAACCGGGCGCATGCTGGGCCAGCACATGGATGTGCCGCTCGGCCGAGAAGCCGGCCGTCTCTCCCGGCTCGGCCGCCAGGTTGAGCACCAGCGCGCGGCGGGCCGTGGTGACCTGCAGGGCCGCGACCAGCTGCGGCACCAGGACGTGCGGGATGACGCTGGTGAACCAGGACCCCGGGCCCAGCACCACCAGGTCGGCGGCCATGATGGCGTCCACCGCCTGCCGAGTGGCCGGCGGGTCGCCCGGCAGCAGCCGCACCCGGCGGACCTTGCCGACGGTGGTCGCGACGGCCACCTGACCCCTGATCACCCGGAACATCCGCGGATCGGTCTCCAGGCCGGCCACGTCGGCCTCGATCTGCAGGGCGAGCGGGCACATCGGCAGTACCCGGCCCTTGAGACCGAGGATCTTGCCGAGCTCGTCGAGGGCGGCCACCGGATCGGTCAGCACCTCGTTGAGGCCGGCCAGGATCAGGTTGCCGATCGGATGACCGGCCAGCGCACCGCTGCCACCGAACCGGTGCTGGATGATGGTCGCCCACAGCCGGCCCTGCGGGGAGTCAGAAGCCAACGCCGCCAACGCCATTCGCAGATCACCGGGCGGCACGATGTCCAGCTCGCTGCGCAACCGGCCCGAGGACCCGCCGTCGTCGGCCACCGTGACCACCGCAGTGACGTGCGGGGTGAGCCGGCGCGCCGCCGACAGGGTGGCATACAGTCCGTGCCCGCCACCGAGGGCGACGACCCGCGCCGTCATTCGCGCCCCAGATCGCGGTGCAGCACCCGCACCGTCAACTGGTCCCCGCCTTGCAGCCGGTCGGCCAGTGCCTCGGCGATCGCCACACTGCGGTGCTTGCCGCCGGTGCAGCCGATCGCCACCGTCATGTACCGCTTCCCCTCCCGGCGATAGCCGTCGATCACCACGCCCAGCAACCGATGGTAGGTGTCGAGGAACTCCGCGGCGCCTTCCTGGCCCAGCACGTAGTCGCGGACCGCCGGATGCTGACCGGTGTGCGGGCGCAGCTCGTCCACCCAGTGCGGGTTGGGGATGAACCGGACGTCCATCACGGTGTCGGCGTCCATCGGCAAGCCGTACTTGTAGCCGAACGATTCCACGGTGACGCTGGTGTCGGCCACGGTTTCGCCGCCGAAGGCCCGTTCGATGCTCTCCCGCAGCGCGGGCACCGCCAGCGTCGACGTGTCGATCACCAGGTCGGCCACCGCGCGCACCGGCGCCAGCATGGCCCGTTCCGCGGTGAGGCCCTCGGCAAGGGTCTGGTTTCCCTGCAACGGATGACTGCGCCGGTTCTGCTCGTAGCGGCGTACCAGCGTCTCGTCAGAGGCATCCATGAACAGCACCCGCGGCGCGATGCCCCTGGTCCCCAGTTCCGTGCGCACCGAGTCCAGATCACCGGTGAATCCCTTGGACCGCACATCCATCACCACGGCCAGCCGGGTGATCCGCGATCCGGCGTCCAGTGCGAGGTCGACCATTCTGGCGATCAGTTCCGGCGGCAGGTTGTCGGCCACATACCAGCCCAGGTCTTCGAGCACCTTGGCGGTGGTACCGCGTCCCGCACCGGAAAGCCCGGTGACGAGGACGACCTCGATACCAGATTCGTCACTCATATGTTGGTCTGTCACCCCGATGCTGGTTGATTACTGGGTTGATCTTGGTTCATCCGATCATTGTCGAAATCTGCGGCTGGCGCGCCCGAATCGGCTGCGCCCGCCTCCGCCGGGCCGTTGCCGAGGGCATCCAGCACGGCCCGCGCGGTGGTCACTCCGATGCCGGGCACCGCGGTGATCTCCTCGATGCTGGCCGCCGAGAGCCGTGACACCGATCCGAAATGGGTGACCAGTGCCTTGCGCCGGTGCTCGCCCAGACCCGGCACGGCGTCCAGCGCCGACGCCGTCATCCGCTTGGACCGTTTGCTGCGGTGGAAGGTGATGGCGAACCGGTGGGCTTCGTCACGCACCCGCTGCAGCAGGTACAGCCCTTCGTTGTTGCGCGGGAAAATCATCGGGTCGCTTTCGAACGGGACCCACACCTCTTCCAGCCGCTTGGCCAGGCCGATCACCGCGACATCGGTGATGCCGAGTTCGTCGAGCACCGTGGCGGCGGCGTTCACCTGAGGTGCACCACCGTCGACGACATACAGGTTGGGCGGATACGCAAACCGCCGGGACCGACCCTCGGCCACCATCGGCCGCTCGGCGTCGGCGACATGCCGGGCGAACCGGCGCCGGGTCACCTCGGCGATGGAGGCCACATCGTCGGATCGGCCGCCACCGGCGGCCTCTCGGATCGCGTAGTGCCGGTAGTCCGATTTTCGCGGCAACCCGTCCTCGAACACCACCAGCGAGGCCACCACATCGGTGCCCTGCACGTGGCTGATGTCCACACACTCGATCCGCAGCGGGGCCTCGTTCAGCGCCAGCGCATCCTGGATGCTCTGCAGCGCTTCGGATCTGGCGTTGAAATCACCGGCGCGCTTGAGCTTGTGCTGGGCCAGCGCGTCCTTCGCGTTGCGCTGCACCGTCTCGGCGAGCGCCTTCTTGTCACCACGCACCGGGACCCGCAGCGCCACGCGTGATCCGCGCAGACCCGAGAGCCAGTCGGCGAGTTGGTCCGCGTTCTCCGGAAGCACCGGCACCAGAACCTGTTTGGGCACCGGGTTCGTCGCCTCGTCCTGCATCTCCGGGCCGGTACCACCGAGTTCGGCCTGGTCGCCGTAGAACTGGGTGAGGAACTGCTCGACGAGTCGCGCCTGATCAGATTGGCCCGGCGCTGAGTCCTTTTCAGTCGCCTCCGGCTCCGTCGCCTTCTCGACGACCCAGCCCCGCTGACCGCGGACCCGGCCGCCGCGCACATGGAACACCTGCACCGCGGCTTCCAGGTCATCGTCGGCGAAGGCCACCACGTCGGCATCGGTGCCGTCGCCGAGCACCACCGTCTGCTTCTCCAGCGCACGTTTGAGCGCCCCGATGTCGTCGCGCAGCCGGGCGGCCCGCTCGAAGTCCAGTTCCTCGGCCGCGGCGGCCATCTGGCGTTCCATGTCACGCACCAGTCGGTCGGTCTTGCCCGACAGGAAGTCACAGAAGTCCAGCACGATCTGGCGGTGCTGCTCGGCGCTGACCCGGCCCACGCATGGGGCCGAGCATTTGTCGATATAGCCGAGTAGACACGGCCGATCGATCTGACTGTGCCGCTTGAACACTCCGGCCGAACAGGTGCGCGCCGGGAACACCCGGGTGAGCAGATCCACGGTCTCGCGGATCGCCCAGGCATGGGAGTACGGGCCGAAATAGCGCACCCCCTTGCGCCGCGGCCCGCGGTAGACGAACAACCGGGGGTACTCCTCGTTGAGGGTGACCGCCAGCACCGGGTACGACTTGTCATCGCGGTACCGGATGTTGAATCGGGGGTCGAATTCCTTGATCCAGTTGTACTCCAGCTGCAGCGCCTCGACTTCGGTGCTGACCACCGTCCATTCGACGCTGCCCGCGGTCATCACCATCTGCCGGGTGCGTGGCGCCAGCCCGGCGATATCGGCGAAGTAGGAGTTCAGCCGGCTGCGCAGGCTCTTGGCCTTGCCGACGTAGATCACCCGGCCGTGCGGATCCCGGAACCGGTAGACGCCGGGCTGCACCGGGATGGAACCGGGCGGGGGCCGGT
This sequence comes from Mycobacterium sp. BMJ-28, assembly GCF_054404835.1. Lineage (NCBI taxonomy): Bacteria > Bacillati > Actinomycetota > Actinomycetes > Mycobacteriales > Mycobacteriaceae > Mycobacterium > Mycobacterium sp. BMJ-28. The sequence continues at coordinate 3,666,514 of NZ_CM136783.1, forward strand.
ACGTCGCTGGATCGGGCACGGGTCCAGGTTAGAGCGTGTCGATGTAGCCGCAGAATGCTGCGGCCTTGGCTTCGTAATTGCGGTAGATGTCGTAGCTGGCGGCTCCCGGGGACAGCAGCACCACGTCGATGCCGGGCAGGTCGGCGGCCAGCGTCACCGCGTGTTCCAGGCTGTCCGCGGTGTGGGTGCGGTCGGGATGGGCCTCGGCGAACCGGGTCCCGATCAGTGCGCCGTTGGACGGCGCCTGGATCAGGGTCACCCGGCGCAGGCCGCTGCACAGGAAATCGTCGAGCTGGCGGTAGTCGAGCCGGCGGTCCATACCGCCGACGATGAGCGCCACCGTATCGCCGGCGGGCATGGCGCGCAGCGCCGCGACCACACTCTCACCGGTGGTGGCCAGGGTGTCGTCGATCCACCGGATCCGCCCGGTGGTGCGCACCGTCTGCAGCCGGTGCGGCAGCCCGCTGAACGTCGCGGCTGCGGCGTCGACCTCGGCGTCGGTGACCGGCCGGCCGAGCACCTCGGCGGCGGCCAGGGCGGCCAGCCCGGCATTGGCGACGTTGTGCTGATACGACATCACCCCGTCGGCGGCGGGCATGCGTGCGGTGGCCGGATCGACCAGACGCAGCACCGGTGCCACGGCGGCGACACCAACCCGCTCCAGCGCGGCCACCACCTCCGGTGTGGTGATCAGGGCCCGGCAGCCATGGCCGAAGATATTCGCCTTGGCGGTGTAGTAGGTCGGCACGTCGCCGTGGAAGTCCAGATGGTCCTGATGCAGGTTGGTGATCACCGCCACCGCCGGCGAGGTGCGCAGCAGCGCGCACTGCTGGCTGGACAACTCGGCCACCACCCACCGCGGGTCGTCCGCCGCGAGATCCGACAGCGGGGTGCCGATGTTGCCCGCCGCCACGGCGGGGACGCCCAGCCCGGTGAGCAGATGTGCCAGGAACGCCGCCGTGGTGCTCTTGCCCTTGGTACCGGTCACGCCGATGGTGCGCGCTCCGTGTAGACCCAGGTACCAGTCGGCGGCGCTGGACACCGGCGGCCCGCTGCGGCGCAGCTCCTCGAACGCCGGATTACGCCAGGGCACACCGGGACTGACGAAGACGATGTCGGTGTCCCGCAACAGGGCAAGGGATTCCGGCCCATGATGCACCGTCAGCCCGGGAATGCCGGTCTCCAGCGGCCCACCGGCACCGTCGTCGACCGCGACGATGCGCGCCGCGCCGTGCGCCGCCGCCGTCCGCGCCATCGACAGGCCTTCCTTGCCGAGCCCCCAGATTCCGACGGCGCGGCCCGCCAGGTCAGTCATCGAGCAGCTTCGCGTAGCGCGCCGGCACATGATGCACGGCCGGAGCAAGATCCTGCTCGGCGGCCGCGACCGACTTCAATTCGGCACGGCGCGAGGCGAACTCGTCGACCAGTTGCAGTCCGCGCCAGTCCTGATCGTCGAGCACCGCCAACATGGACTCGGCGGCCTCGTAGTACTCCCCCACGCACTCGAACGGTTTGTGCACGCCGAGGCCGAGGATGTCGGCGAACCCGTCACGCTGGGCACCGTCGGCGAACAGGTTGGCACCGAAGATCGATTCCAGGGTGTCGCGGCCCAGCCGGGGTGCCAGCAGGACGAAGACGAACTGGCATTTCGGGCAGTGCCCGCACCAGGAGGTGGCGCGGCGGGCCGGGTCCAGCGCGAACAGCCGGTTACAGCTAGTGAAGACGCCGAAATAGTCTGTGCAGGAGGCGAATCGGTCGGCGATCTGGGATTCCGAGAGCCCGCGCAGCAGGGAGAAGTACCGGTCCGGGTTGAGCCCGTGCTGGGCCAGGGTGTCCCGGAGCAGCGTCTCGTAGACGATGCTCTTGGACCACTGGTGGTTGATGTCGCGGCCCAGCCATTCGATGTTGCCGACGTTGGAGGAGCGCTCGTTGGACAGCACGACCGGGCCGAACCCGTTGGCATCGGCCACGATGAGTCCGATGACGCTGTTGATGGCGGTCACCGGGACGTGGCCGTTGTGGGCGCCGTTGGCGTTGGCCTCGATCAGGGCGCGGTCGATGCTGCGCCGGACGTGCACACTGCGCAGCCCGCTGACCTCGATGCAGCGATCGATCGGGTCATACCGGTTGACGCTGAACAACACCGGCGCCACGCCGTGGCGGCGGAACGCCTCGATGCTGACCACCGAATCCTTGCCACCCCCGACGGGGACCAGCGGGGTCGCTTCCGGATCCCAACTGTCCTGCGTCTTCCCGGCCGGACCGGCGTCCGGTCCGGTGACCTCCGGGGTCAGCGCGCCGGGCAGCTGGTTGCGGTAGGCGAATTCGCCCAATCCACCCTCGATCAGGGTGCGCAGATAATGCTTCTCGAATTCTGTGGTGGCAAAAGATATTTCGATACGAGTCGGGGCGGCCGCTTTGTAGTAACTCAGCGAACAGGTCAGGGCCAGCAGCCGGGTCAGCAGCGGATGCGGAGAGGCGCCGGCCAGACTCGTGCCGAAGTCGATGACCTCGGTGAAGCTGACCGGTTGCGGCCCGCGCAGGGTGTAGTGCAGCTTTAGCACACCACCACCGCCCACGTCATAACCGTCGATCACCAACGCCTCGAAGCTCTCCGGGCGGAATCCACTCATAGCCGGCGCTCCCCGATCGCCCGGACCGGGTGGGTCTCGAAATTCGGTGACACCCACCGAGCCCGGGTCAGCGTGGCCAGCTCGACGGGTTCGTCGGTGATGGTGTCGGCATCCGACAGGCCGGCGGCCGCCAGCCGGCTCAGCCGGTCGGCACCCAGCCCGACCCGGCCACGGGGCGTGTCGCACACCAGCGCTCCCAGCACGGGCGGCCCGATCCGGTCGCCGTCGCAGCGCACCGCATCGGCATGGCCTGCCGCGGCGAACTCGCGTTGGGTCAGTAGCTCGGCGGCCCGGCTGGTGGTGCGGGCCGCCATCTGCCGCCAGTGCGGTTCGGCCGGGCCGATGGCGCACAGCCGCAGGTGCACCGCCCGGGTACGGACCGGTTCGATCGGCGTGCCGGTGACCACGAACTGCGCCGAGCCGGCGATCTCGGTCACCACAACGGTGACCGCGGCCGGCACCGGCCCGTGCCGGCGGCCCAGCTCTCGCGCGAAATCGGCAACCGCGCGCCGCAACTGGGTCACACCGGGGATCGCGGTACCGAAGAACTCCGCGGGCTCGGCGAGCCAGCGCCAGATGGCGTCGGTGTCGGGTCGGCGGCCCGGCACGACCGGAAAGGTGACCGTGGGCTGTGTTCCCAAACCCGCGACGAGGGCGGCTGCCGAGACGAGCGGGGTGTCGCTATCGGATAGGCCGTGAGCCGAGGTTGAGACGAACGCAAAAGTAGTCATCGACACGCCGATACTACCGCAGCCATCAGCGGTGATACTGGACCCATGGGGCCGGACGGCGGGAAGGGCACAGGCATGGTCGACGCGCGGGTGGCCCGGTTGACCGAGACCGATTGGCGCGCGTTCGCGGGCGTGCGGTTGCGTGCGCTGACAGACTCGTTTGGCACCGACGACGCCCAGTTCCGGCAGGAGTCGACCTACACCGCGGCCCAATGGCGGCGCCGGCTGCGGGCGCACGCCCACTTCGCGGTGGTGGTCGACAACCGCCCGGTCGGTCTCATCGGTGCCCAGCGGCAGGGTTCGGAAGCGGTCTACCTGTACTCGCTGTGGCTGGATCCGGCGGCTCGCGGGCTGGGCCTGGGCCGGACACTGGTCGCCGAGGCGGTGCGCTGGGCCCGCACCCAGCGGGTACGCCGGGTCACCCTGCGCGTCAACGCCGACAACGCCAGGGCACGCTCGGTCTACGACAGTCTGGGGTTCGCGGTGAGCGCCGCGGAGACCGGCACGGGCGCGGCCCCCGGCGAGGTCACGATGTCGCTGAATGTGAGTTGAGCCCGGGCCGGTAGCGGTCCAGCAGCGCACGCAGCTGGTCCATCGCCTGCACGGCCCGCTCCTTGTCCACCGCCTGGATCGCCATCGCCGGGGTGTATTCGTCATCGGCCAGGTCCACCCGAGCCCACCGCGCGCCGAGCGGGAACGACACATCGATCACGTCCGACCACGGAATCAGCTTGTAGCCGAGGAGATTTCGCACCGCGATACCGGACGGACCGGCCCGCAGCCGGGGCCGCGCGAACAGCAGCACCAAGCCGCCCAGCACCACGCCGAGCACACCCATCGCGATCTGGTCGGAGGTGCGGAACAACACACCGCTGGACCCCACCTTGAGCAGAAAGCCCACGGTGATGTGCGCGGCGGCGATCAGGAACGCCGCCAGATAGACGAAATACGGGGTGAGGTGGGGTTTGACGTCCAGGTCCCAGGTCGGTTCACCGACGCTCATGAGCGGATGTCGCGCAGCACCAATGCGGTCGACAACGCGGCGGCCGCGGCCTGAGCGCCCTTGTCCTCGCCGGAATTCGGCAAGCCGGCCCGGTCCAGTGCCTGCTCCTCGGTGTTGGTCGTCAGGACGCCGTTGGCCACCGGTGTCGACTCGTCCAGCGACACCCTGGTCAGTCCCTGGGTGACCGCGTCGCACACGTAGTCGAAATGCGGTGTCCCGCCGCGAATCACCACCCCGAGCGCCACCACGGCGTCATGCTTGGCCGCCAATGCCTGCGCCACCACCGGGATCTCGATCGCGCCGAGCACCCGGACGATCGTCGGGTCGGTCACACCCAGCTGCTTGGCGGCCCGCAGTGCACCTTCGAGCAGGGCGTCACAGATGGTGGTGTGCCAGGTGCTGGCCACGATGGCCAGCGACACGCTCGAGGCGTCGATATCGGGCAGATCGGGTACGCCCGCACCGCTCACAGCGCACCACCGAACTCCCCGGGCGGGGACACCTCGTCGTAATCCTCCAGGCCAACCAGGTCGTGCCCCATCCGGTCACGTTTGGTCATCAGGTACCGGATGTTCTCGGCGTTGGCACGCACCGGCAGCGGCACCCGCTCGATGATGTGCAGGCCGTAACCGTCCAGACCCACCCGCTTGGCGGGGTTGTTGGTGAGCAGCCGCATCGAGCGCACGCCCAGGTCCACCAGGATCTGCGCACCGATGCCGTAGTCCCGGGAGTCGGCGGGCAGGCCGAGCTCCAGGTTGGCGTCCACCGTGTCAGCGCCGGCATCCTGCAGCTGGTAGGCCTGCAATTTGTGCAGCAGGCCTATCCCGCGGCCCTCATGGCCGCGCATGTAGAGCACGATGCCGCGGCCCTCGCGGGCCACCGTCGCCATGGCGGCGTCCAGTTGCGGCCCGCAGTCGCAGCGCCGGGAGCCGAACACGTCACCGGTAAGGCACTCCGAGTGCACCCGCACCAGCACGTCGTGACCGTCGGATTCCGGTCCGGCGATGTCCCCTAGCACCAGGGCGACATGCTCGACGTCCTCGTAGATGCTGGTGTAGCCGACGGCGCGGAACTCGCCGTGCCGGGTCGGGATGCGCGCCTCAGCGATCCGCTCGATGTGCTTCTCGTGCTTGCGGCGCCACTCGATGAGATCGGCGATGGAGACCAGGGCCAGGCCGTGCTCGTCGGCGAAGATCCGCAGCTCATCGGTTTGGGCCATCGCGCCCTCGTCCTTCTGGCTGACGATCTCGCAGATCGCGCCGGCCGGCTGCAGACCCGCCAGCCGGGCCAGGTCGACGGCGGCCTCGGTGTGGCCGGGCCGGCGCAGCACGCCGCCGTCCTTGGCGCGCAGCGGCACCACGTGGCCGGGCTTGGTGAAGTCGTCGGCGACCGCGGCGGGGTCGGCAAGGGCACGCATGGTGGTGGCCCGGTCCGAGGCCGAGATCCCGGTTCCGACGCCCACTTTGGCGTCCACGGTGACGGTGTAGGCGGTGCCGTGCTTGTCCTGGTTCACCGCGTACATCGGCAGCAGGCCCAGGCGGTCACACACCGCACCGTCCAGCGGCACACAGAGATAACCCGAGGTGTAGCGCACCATGAACGCCACCAGCTCCGGGGTGGCCTTCTCGGCGGCGAAAATCAGATCGCCCTCGTTTTCGCGGTCCTCGTCGTCGATGACCACGACGGCTTTGCCCGCCGCGATGTCGGCCACAGCCCGCTCGATCGAATCGAGCCTCGTCATCTTGTGCCACCTTCTCGCGTTCGCATTTCCACCTCAGTATGAACCACAGCGCTGTGACGTTTAATGCCCGCCGGTCCGTGTGGACCGGCGGGCATCAAATTGCGATGCAGGTGAGGCGGTCAGAGGCCCTGGGTGGCCGTGAAGGTTTTACTGACCGACGACGGTGTGCTGGTGACGGCGCCGTTGACCACCACGTAGTAGCCGTCGGAGACCGTCAGGATGATGGTGTCGCCGGTGGCGGTGCCGGTGGTGCTCAGAGTCGACAGACCGGAGTTGTAGGACGCACTGCCGTGCTGGGGCTGCTTGGTGATGGTGTAGGTGAGCGAATCGCTGTCACCGTCGCTGCCCGACAGGAATGTCCACGTGGTGTACGTGTGCAAGAAATTGCTTCCGTTGGTCTTCAGCCCGTCGCCGATGGTCGGTGCGCTGTTCACCGCGTAGATCGGCACCTTCACCGTGTACTGCGTGCTGCCGCCGAACGCATCGGTGATCGTCACGTCGAACGAGTCGGCGACGGTGTTTCCGGACGCCCCGATCTTGGCCGCATCGTGGTAGTACGAACTGGCCAGCAGCTTGTCGATGGTGTACGAGAACTTTCCGTCGGCGCTGACGTCGACGATGCCGCCGTTGACCGTCGAGAACGATCCCGTGCCGAAGCTCACCGAATCGCCGTCGGCGTCCGAGGTCGCGATGGAACCAGCGGTCGACTGCCGGTTGTAGATCAGCGCGTAGTTGCTCAGCGACGAGCTGGTGATGGTCACGGACCCGCCGGCCGGGGCCGCGTTGGCCACCGGCGGTGCCACGTTCACCGTGAACGTGACCGACCTGCCGTTGATATCGGTGCCCTTGATGGTGAAGGTGTCGGTCGGGTCGGTGCTGTGTCCCAGTCCCGAATTCCTGGTGTAGGTGTAACTGCCGTCGCCGTTGACCGTCACGCTGCCCTTGACGCCGTCGGTGCCCTTGCCGTAGCTCAACAGGCCCACGTCCGCGGTCGGGATGTCGAGCTTGCCGCTCTGCACATTGGTGGCCGTCCCCAGCGTGGTCGTGCTGGCCGCGACGATCGGGACATTGACGGTGGCCGTGGAGCTGCCGCCGTGCCCGTCGTAGATCGTCACCTTGAACGAGTCGCTGCCGGTGGCCGTCGAGGTCGGGACGTAGACGAAGGATCCATCCGGCTTCAGTTGCACCAGACCACCTTTGGTGGTGTAGCTGGACGTGGTGCTGGCGCCGGCCGGGTTACCCGCGTTGACCAGGCTGTAGGTGAGTGCGTCACCGTCGCTGTCCGAGCCCGACACCGAACCCCGTACCGCGCCCAGCGTGTCGGCCGAGCCGACGGACACATTCGAGGACGGCTTGTCGTTGTCGGTGACCAGCGGCACCGAGAAGGTGATCGCCGAGGTGCCGCCGAAGCCGTCGGACACGTTGATGGTGACGGTGTCGACCTTGTCTGCGGGGGTGGCATTGTCGGCGCCGGCCTTGTGGTGGGCGTCGGTGTAGGCGACCCAGCTGTACAGGAAGCCGCCGCCGGAGGTCACCGTGACGGTGCCGCCGCGGCTCGTACCGTAGATGCCGCCGGCGAACGTCACCGGATCACCGTCCGGGTCGGTGGCAGTGAACGTCCCGGTGGTGGTCTGGGTGCTCGGCGTGATCACGGTGCCCTTGATCAGCGAGGAGTCGGACACCGTCGTGGTCGCGCTGCCGCCGGCCGGGGCGTTGTTGGCCAGCGGCGGCGCCACGTTCACGGTGGCCAGGGTGACCGACCGGCCGTTGGCGTCGGTGCCGACGATGGTGAAGGTGTCCGCGGCGGTGATGTTGTGTCCCAGCGCCGGATTGCGGGTGTAGGTGTAGGTGCCGTCGGCGTTGACCACCACGGTGCCCTTGGCCGCGCCGGTGCCCAGGCTGTAGTTCAGCAGCCCGGCATTCGCGTTCGACACGTTGAGCTTGCCGTTCTCCACCCCGGGACCGGTCGACGTGGTCGACGTGCCGATGGTCAGGTTGGCCAGAGGTGTCACCTTCACCGTGGATGAGCCGCCGTGTCCGTCGCTGATGGTGACGTAGAACGAGTCGGTGTCCAGGCCGGGGATGAAAGCCGTGGAGGGTTTCGGGATGAACGTGTAGGACCCGTCGGCGGCCAGCTGGACGATGCCGCCCCCGACCGAATAGGACGAACCGGTGCTGGCGCCCGCCGGGTTGGACCCGTTGACCAGGCTGTAGGTCAAATTGTCGCCGTCCAGATCGGTGCCGAGGATGTTCCCGCGCACGATGCCGTTGGAGTCGGGCAGGCTCACGCTGGGCAGACCACCGGGGTCGATGTTGCTGCCCAGGATGTTCACCGCGATGGGCACGTCGACGGTGCCGCCGTGCCCGTCGCTGACGGTGACGGTGAACGAATCCGATTTGTCCTGCGCCGTGGCGGTGGTCGAGGCGGCGAGGTGCCGGGCGGTCAGCGACGCCGCATAGCTGAACGAGCCGGTCAGCGCCCCGACGGTGACCAGACCACCCTTGCCGGTGGTGAAGGTGATCGGGCCGTAGCTGACGATATCGCCGTCGTCGGGGTCACTTGCGGTGACTTTGCCGGTCACCACGCCCAGCGAATTCGGTTGACCCACTTGCACATTGGTGACCTGCGGCAGCGAGTTGTCCGAGACGATGGAAATGGCGACGGATTTGACGGTGATGCCGCCGTGGCCGTCGGTGACGGTGATCGTCACGGTGTCGGTGAGCGGGATGCTCGCCGCGGTATGCCGCGCCGCGGCCGTCGGTGTGTAGGTGAATGTGCCGTTGCCGAGCGTGACGGAGCCGGTCAGCGTTCCCAGCAGGTTGATCGCCGAGTAGTGCAGGTTGTCGCCGTCGTCATCCTTGACGGTGAAGGTGCCGGTCACCACGCCGGTGCTCGGGTTGATGTTGGTGACCTTCGGGTCGGAGGTGAACACCGGCCACGTGTTGAGCTGCAGATCGGGCGCGACGGCGACGGTGATATCGACCGTGGTAGTACCGCCGAAGGCGTCGCTCACGGTCACGGTGAAGGTGTCCGACTTGTCAGCGGCGGTGGCGTCGTCGGCGCCGGCCGCGTGCCGGGCCGCCAGCGTCGGGGTGTAGGTGAAGTCACCGGTGAGTGCGCTGACCAGGACGGTGCCCTTGCTCGTGGTGATCAGCACCGGCCCGTAGGAGATGAGGTCGCCGTCATTGTCTTTACCGGTGATCTTGCCGATGACGGTGCCCAGCAACGCATTCGGATCACCGACCGTCACGTTCTGCACGGTGGGGTCCGCGTTGGAGGGCACCACGTCGACGGTGACCGACTTGAACGCGATACCGCCGCGACCGTCGTTGACCGTGATGGTGACCAGGTCCTTGTTCAGACCGAGCGAAGCGGCCAGGGTACCGGCCGCGGTATGGCGGGCCAGATCGGTCGGCGTATAGGTGAAGCTGCCGTCCGAGTTCACTGTGACGTTGCCGTACAACGCGATTCCCGAATACGTCAGGGGGTCGCCGTCCGGATCGGTGGCATGCGAGGCGCCGGTGACCACACCGGTCACCTGGTTGGTGGCGATCACGTGCGGGCTGCCGTCGGAGTCGAACTCGGGCAGGTTGTTCAGTCCGCTGCCGGCGTAGTGGAAGCTCACCGTGTAGTACGCGTCGTTGCCGTCCGGGTTGATCGGATGCGCGAGCAGACCCAGGCTGTCGTTGACCCGGACGGTGAAGGTGACGTCGGCGCCGTCGCGCAGGCCCGCCAGCGTGGGGACGTAGCTGAACGAACCGTCGGCGATCATCAACACGGCGCCCTGGTTCGGCTGGCTGTCCACCCAGTAGGTCAGCGGGTCGCCGTCGGGATCGTTGCTGGTCAGCTTGTAGGTACCCGGCAGCGGTCCGGTGGCCACCAGGGTGGGGGCGCCCGGCAGGTGGTTGGTGGCCAGCTTCTCGTAGCGCTGGTAGGCGGCGACCATCAGGATGTACACCGGAACGGTGAACGGTGTCGGGGCGCCGTTCCAGTAGGTGCCCTGCAGAATCTGGTTGATCGCGACGACCCACCCGGCGGCGACCTGCGACGGTGCCAGGATCGGATCGGCGTCGTAGGCCGGCAGCAGCTTCTCCAGCTGGGTGGCGATCGCGTTGATCACGGTGACGAACGGCTTGAAGGCTGGGATGGTGGGCGGCTTCGGGACGAGGTCGGTGATCGCCGAGGCGAGGGCGTTGGGTGTCGGTGTACTCACCGAGGCGCTCATCAGCGCCGGGGTCGAGGTCGCTGTCGACTTGGACTTGGAACCGGTCTCGGTGCCGGTGACGATGACGGGGTCTTTGACACCCTCCGAGCCGGTTTCGGTCGTCGTCCCGGTGGCGGTCCCCGGGGTTTCCGTACCGGTCGCTTCGACGATCGGGGTCTCAGTGGTGACGGTGCCCGTTCCGGTTGTCGTGCCCGAGGTCGGTGAGGTGCCGGAGGTGCCCGAGGTCGGGGACGTGCCGGAGGTGCCCGCGCCCGCGGATGAGCCGGAAGTCGAACTGTGCGCGCCGCCGGAGCTGCTCACCGTGGTGGTGGGTCCGCCGTTGAGACTGGTCGTGGTGGTCGAACCGGTGGCGCCGGATGTCGATGTCTGCTCGGTGGTGGTGCCGCCGGTGCCGGTGGATCCGCCCGTGCCCGTCGAGCCGGAGGTGGCCGTGCCGGTGCCGCTCGTCGGCCCGGTGGTGGTGCCGGTTCCGGTCGTGCCGGTCGTGCCGGTCGTGCCGGTGGTCTCGGTCGAGCCGGTGCCGCCGGCGGACCCCGTGGTGGTCCCGGTGGTGGTCCCGGTGGCTCCTGGCGACGAGTCGCCGTTCGGCGGATTGTTGTCTCCGGTGTCCGCCGCCGCGACGGCGGGCGCGGCAGCGACCGACAACCCCAGGAACGCCGCGACCGCGAACTCGCTGGCACGCTTCCGGGTTTTCGCTGAACTCTTGCGATGAGCCGCCACGGTTTTCCTTCCCGACTCCCCGGCCGGACGCCGCTTCGGCAGCGGCGTATCCACCGGGTTCTTAATTGACTGCCGCGAAAGTTAACACGCGCGTCAATAGAAAGGCAGCTTTTCCTGAGAAATCACTGAGTCGGGTCTTTCCGGAGGCCGGTGACCCGGAGTTAGAACAGGTTCCTGTTGCTGAAGTGACACGCCTGTGCACGCAGCAAGCGGGATCTGTGGCCGCTAACGGGCCGACATCAACCGTTCGACGTACTTGGCGATCACATCCACCTCGAGGTTCACCGGGGTGCCCACGGCGGCCCGCCCGAGGGTGGTCAGTGCCAGCGTGGTCGGGATCAGCGACACCTCGAACCAATGCCCCGTCGCTGCGCTCGCCCCACTGTCATCCCCCGTCGCTGCGCTCGCCCCGCTGCCATTCCCCGTCGCTGCGCTCGCCCCGCTGCCCAGCCCGGACACCGTCAGCGAGATGCCGTCGACCGTGATCGAGCCCTTCTCCACCACGTACCGGGACAGGTCGGCGGGCAGCGCGATGCGCACCACTTCCCAGTTCTGCGACGGCGACCGCGAGACCACCCGGCCGGTGCCGTCGACGTGGCCCTGCACGATATGTCCGCCCAGCCGGCTGTTGACGGCCGCGGCGCGCTCCAGATTGACGTGGCTTCCGACGCCGATGGCGCTCAGGCTGGAGCGGTTCAGGGTCTCGGCCATCACGTCGGCGGTGAACGCACCGTCGGCGCGCACCTCCACCACCGTCAGGCACACCCCGTTGACGGCAATGGAGTCGCCGTGGCCGGCGTCGGAGGTCACCACCGGACCCTTGATGACGAGTCGGGCCGCGTCTTCGAGCGTGTCGATGCCGACGATCTCGCCGAGTTCCTCAACGATTCCGGTGAACATGACCACCAGGCTAGTGGGAAGTGTTCGACCGGCCCCCGACGGTGTAGGACCGGGCCATCCAGGCGCACCCATTACGATGCTGGGTATGCAGACGCGCCAAATCCGTGCGGTCCGATTCTCTTCCCGTTTCCTGATCCCCTTCCTGGCCGTGTTCCTGGCCGCGCTGGGACTCGTCGGGTGCTCGTCGTCGCCGAAGAAGAACGACGCCCCGCTCCCCGACGCCGCCACGCTGCTCAAGCAGTCCAGCGACACCACCCGTGCGCAGACCAGCGCGCACGTGGTGCTCACCACGACCGGCGATATCAAGGCCCTCCCGATCACCGTCCTCACCGGTGACATGACCCTGACGCCCGCGGTCGCCGCCCAGGGCAAGGCCGACATCATGTTCCTCGGCCAGAAACTCTCGGACGTGAAGTTCGTGGTCTCCGACGGCAACCTGTACGGGGCCATCACCGCCGGCGGCGCGATGGAGAACTTCGGGCCGGCCGCCGACATCTACGACATCTCGAACATCCTGAGCCCGGTGAACGGGCTGTCCAACGTGTTGACCAACATCTCCGAGCCCAAGGCAGAGGGCCGGGAGTCGGTGAACGGCGCGGACGCGGTGAAGATCACCGGCACCCTGCCCGCCGACGCGATCAACAAGATCGCCCCGCAGCTCAAGGTCGGCGGACCGATCCCGGCCACCGCCTGGATCCGCGAGGACGGCGACCACCAGCTGCAGCAGGTCAAGTTCGACATCGAGCAGGGCAAGAGCATCCAGATGACGCTGTCGGACTGGGGTAAGACCGTCACCGTCGACAAACCCGCCGCCTGATGCCGGCCCGCACCAACCGCGGCCTCGCGATCGGCGCGGGTGGCTTGGCCGTACTGCTCGGCGCGCTGGACACCTATGTGGTGATCGCGGTGATCCGCGACATCATGGCCGCCCCGCCCAAGGGCATCGGCATCCCGCTGAACCAGATTCAGCAGGTCACCCCGATCATCACCGGGTATCTGCTCGGGTACATCGCGGCCATGCCGCTGCTGGGCCGGGCCTCCGACCGGTTCGGGCGCAAGCTGGTGCTGCAGGCCAGCCTGCTCGGCTTCGCCGTCGGCTCCGTCGTCACAGCGCTGTCCACCGATCTGACGATGTTGGTCATCGGCCGGGTCATCCAGGGCACCGCCAGCGGTGCGCTGCTGCCGGTCACCCTCGCACTGGCCGCCGATTTGTGGTCGGCACGCAACCGGGCCACCGTGCTCGGCGGGATCGGCGCCGCCCAGGAATTGGGCAGCGTGCTGGGACCGCTGTACGGCGTTTTCATCGTGTGGGCGCTGAGCAAATGGCAGGACGTGTTCTGGATCAACGTGCCGCTGGTGCTCATCGCGATGGTGCTGATCCATTTCAGCCTGCCCTCGCGGGACCGCACCGCCGCACCACAGAAAGTCGATGTGCTCGGCGGCGTGCTGCTGGCCGTCGCGCTCGGTCTGGCCGTGGTCGGGTTGTACAACCAGTCCCCCGACGGCAAGCAGCTGCTGCCCAGCTACGGCCCGCCGGTGCTGATCGCGGCCGCGCTGGTGGCCGTCGGCTTCTTCGTCTGGGAGAAATTCGCCAAGACCCGGCTGATCGAGCCCGCCGGGGTGCACTTCCGGCCGTTCCTGGCCGCCCTCGGTGCCTCGCTGTGCGCGGGCGCCGCCCTGATGGTGACGCTGGTCAACGTGGAACTGTTCGGCCAGGGTGTGCTCGGCAAGGGCCAGGACGAGACGGTGTTCCTGCTGCTGTGGTTCCTGGGTGCCCTGCCGATCGGCGCGCTGATCGGCGGCTGGCTGGCCACCCGGATCGGCGACCGCATCGTCGGCTTCGTGGGCCTGCTGATCGCTGCGTTCGCCTACTGGCTGGTGTCGCACTGGGACACCAATGTGCTGACCGCACACCATGATCTGGGCGTGGTCGCACTGCCCACGTTCGGCACCGACCTGGCCTTGGCCGGTCTGGGGCTGGGCCTGGTGATCGGCCCGCTGACCTCGGCAACCCTGCGGGTGGTGCCCGCGGCCGAGCACGGTATCGCCTCGGCACTGGTGGTCGTGTCCAGGATGGTCGGCATGCTGATCGGCATGGCCGCGCTCAGCGCGTGGGGCCTCTACAAGTTCAACCAGTTCCTGCAGGAGCGGCTGGCGGCCCTGCCCGCGCCCAAGGCCGACACACCCGGCGGTGTCCTGATCGCCCAGGGCGCACGCCTTGGCCAAGCCACCAAAGAGGCCTACACCATGCAGTACGCCAGCATCTTCCTGATCACCGCGATCGTGTGCGTCGTGGGTGCGGTGTTCGCGCTGTTCGTCAGCGGCCGCACCGAGCACGCCGATGACACCGAAACCGACTCGGCGGCAGCAGAACCCGTCGAGAGCACGGCCGGCGACGGCCCCCGGCACGCGAAGTAACTCAGCAGCGTTCGACGCCGCGCCGCATGGCCTTGGGCTTGTGGCGCGGCGCGGGCGTGCCGCCGAGGCCGGGTGCACCCGCCCGCAGGGCACCCCACACCAGCGATTTGACGGACTGCGGAGTCACCGGGGAGATGGCCAGCCAGTCCTGCAGGGCAGTCATGCGCGTGGTCCTTTGTTCGACATTCTGCGCGACTCGTCGGTGAAAGCGCCTTTGCCAGAATTGTACCGGCGTACCTATTTCTGGTGGGGCACTCGACCCGCGGCTGTGCCGTCCGTCACACCGGCGGCGTCAGGAACCGTTGGGCACCAAGCTCAACCGCACGTCGGGGCCGATTGTGTCGATGGCGTCGAAACGCCAGCGCTGCGCCCCGGCGATGTTCAGCACGCCGACATCGTCGACGGCCGTGATCGGGCCGCCCAGCAGGATCGGCGCCACATACGCCAGGATCCGGTCGATCACACCGGCCCGCAGGAACGCCCCGGCCAGCGTCGGTCCACCCTCCACCAGCACGGCGGTCCGGTCTGACAGGGCCCGCATCACCTCAAGGGGGTCACGGGTCCGGATCACCATGGTGTGCGAATCGTCGTTGAGCACATTGGCTTCCGACGGGATCTCGCGCTCGCCGACCACCACCCGCAACGGTTGACTCGCGGCCAGGCTGCCGTCGGGCAGGCGCGCGGTCAGTGTCGGATCGTCGATGTACACCGTGCCGGTGCCCACCACGATGGCGTCCACCGCGGCCCGGTGCCGGTGCACATCGAGGCGGGCCGCCGCGCTGGTGATCCACTGGCTGCTGCCGTCGGCGGCGGCGCTGCGCCCGTCCACGCTCGTCGCGAACTTCCATGTCACATGCGGTAATCCGGTGCGCTGCTTGTGCAGCCACTCCCGCAGCGGACCGCTGCGCACCTCCGCCGCACTCAGCCCCGCGACCACCTCGACCCCCGCATCGGCGAGTCGCTGCGCACCGCCGGCGGCTTGCGGGTTGGGATCGGCCACCGCGTACACCACCCGGGCCACGCCCGCGGCCAGCAACGCGTCCACACACGGCGGGGTGCGGCCGTGATGGTTGCACGGCTCCAGGGTGACCACCGCGGTGCCGCCGTCGGCCCGCGCCCCGGCCTGCCGCAGGGCGACGACCTCGGCGTGCGCGCCGCCGGGCGGTTCGGTCCCCCCGACCCCGGCCACCTGTCCCCCGGCGTCCAGGATCACCGCGCCCACAGGAGGATTCGGGTACGTGGTGCCCTTCACCCGTTCTGCGGCCTCGATGGCCGTCCGCATGGGGACCTCGAACGTCATAGGGTCAGGTGCCGCGATGCCGACGCCGCCTGGGCGCGCAACCGCCGCACCGCATCCGCGGGATCCTGCGCGCTGTACACCGCCGATCCGGCGACGAAGCAGTCCACTCCCGCCTCGGCGGCCGCCTCGATGGTGTCGGCGTTGATGCCACCGTCGATCTCCACCACGATCTGCAGCTCACCGGCGTCCACCAGGCGGCGCACGGTACCCACCTTGGCCAGCACCTCGGGGATGAAACTCTGCCCGCCGAAGCCCGGTTCGACCGACATCACCAGCAAGGTGTCGAAATCACGCAGGATCTCCAAGTAGGGGTCGATCGGGGTGCCCGGTTTGACGCTCAGGCCGGCCTTGGCCCCGGCCGCCCGGATGTCCCGGGCGACGGCCACCGGATCGGTGGTCGCCTCGGCGTGGAAGGTCACGTTGTAGGCGCCGGCTTCGGCGTACGGAGGTGCCCAGCGCTCGGGATCCTCGATCATCAGATGGCAGTCCATCGGGATGTCGGTCACCTTCAGCAGGCTCTCGACCACCGGCAGGCCCAGCGTCAGATTCGGGACGAAATGGTTGTCCATCACGTCGACGTGCAACCAGTCCGCGCCGGCCACCGCGGCGACTTCGTCGGCCAGCCGGGCGAAATCGGCGGACAGGATGGAGGGAGCGATGAGGGGCCCTGGCATGGCCGACAGCGTACTTGCCCCGCTCAGTTCACCCGCAAAGCAGCCGCGAACATGGCATCGGTGCCATGCCGGTGCGGCCACAACTGCACATACGGCCCGTTGCCGAGGCGGTCCACGCCCTCGAACAGCTCACGCGCATCAAGGGCCTGTACCGGCTGGCGGCGTAGCGCATCGGCCACCACACCCACCGTCTCGGCCAGATGCGGTGAGCAGGTCGCGTACAACACCACACCACCGGGACGGGTCAGCCCGATCGCGGCGGCCAACAGTTCGCGCTGCAGTTTGCCCAGCGCCGGCACGTCGCCGGGCTGGCGGCGCCAGCGCGCCTCGGGCCGGCGCCGCAGGGCGCCCAGCCCGGTGCACGGCGCATCGACGAGCACCCGGTCGAAGCTGCCGGCGGGCAGGCCGGATTCGCGGCCGTCGACCCGCAGCACCTGCACACCCATGCCTTTGGTGTTCTGCTCGACCAATTCGGCCCGGTGCGGGGTCGGTTCGACGGCGACGACCTCGGCATCGCCGGCGAGTGCCGCGATCAGCGCCGTCTTGCCACCGGGTCCCGAACACAGATCCAGCCAACGTCCGCCATCGGCGCCCTCGGTGGGCGCCAGCGTGAACGCCCTGGCCACCAGCTGCGACCCCTCGTCCTGGACCTGGGCCGAACGGTCGCGCAGCGCCTTCAGCTCGCCGGGATCGCCACCGGTCAGGTACACCGCGTACGGCGAGTACCGGCCGACGGTGCCGTCCACCTGGGTGGCCAGTTCTTCGGCGGTGAGCAGCCCGGGCCGGGCCGCCAGGTGCACCGCCGGCCGGGCGTCGTCGCTGGCCAGCAGCTCGGTCAGTTCGCCGGCGTCGGCACCGAGCGCGTCGACGAACGCCTGGGCCACCCAACGGGGATGCGCGTGCATCAGCGCGGCGTGGCCCACCGGGTCGGTGGCCGCGGGCGGAGCGATCTCGGCGAGCCAGGACTGCTCATCCCTTTCAGAGATGGTGCGCAGCACGCCGTTGACGAAACCCGCTCGGGCCGTGTCGAACTCGATACCAGCCTGGTCGACGGTGGTGTCCAGCGCGGCATGCGGGTCCACCCGGGTACGCAGCAGCTGGTAGGCGCCGAGGCGCAAAAGGTCCAGCAGGACCGCGTCGATCTGGTCGACCGGCCGGCCCGCCGCCGCCACGATCACCGCGTCGAGCAGGCCGCGTGTCCGGCAGGTGCCGTAGGTGAGTTCGGTGGCGAATGCCGCATCACGGCCGCTGATGCCGCGCTCGCGCAGCAACGCCGGCAGCGCGAGGTTGGCGTACGCGTCGCGCTCACTGACCGCGCGCAACACGTCGAAGGCGGCCCGGCGTGCCGCGTCCAGCGGCTTGCGGCGCGACGACTTGGCGGGCGCTTTCTGCTGCTTGGGATTGTGGTATCGGTTCATCGCGCACGTACCCCTTCGTCGAGCCGCGCACCGCGCGCCCAGTCGGCTGCCTTCATCGGCTTCTTGCCGGGCGGCTGAATCCAGCTCAGCTGCAACGGATGTGAACCGCTGCCGATCCAGACATCGCGACGGCCCACCTCGATCTGGCCGGGCGCCAACGGCTTTGCGTCGCCGTCCTGGCGCACGGTCACCGGGCCCACCTTCAGCCGGGTCTCGCCGATCGTGGTCCAGGC
Organism: Mycobacterium sp. BMJ-28; assembly: GCF_054404835.1. Lineage (NCBI taxonomy): Bacteria > Bacillati > Actinomycetota > Actinomycetes > Mycobacteriales > Mycobacteriaceae > Mycobacterium > Mycobacterium sp. BMJ-28. The sequence continues at coordinate 3,684,511 of NZ_CM136783.1, forward strand.
GCCGGGGTTCGGTGTTACCGCACGGATGCGCCGGTCCACGGCGTGCGCGGGCAACTCCCAACGCACCCGGGCCTCCTCGACGGTGATCTTGGGGGCGACGGTGACCCCCTCGGTGGGCTGCGGCACCGGTACCAGGGCACCGTCGGCGATCCCGTCCATGGTGGCCTCCAGAAGTTCGGCACCCGACACCGACAGCCGGTCCAGCAGATCCCCCGCCGTGTCGTCCGGCCGGATCGTCTCGGTCAGCACCCCGTACACCGGTCCGGAATCGAGCGCGGGTTCGATCAAGAAGGTCGTCGCTCCGGTGACCGCATCGCCCGCGGCGATGGCGGCCTGCACCGGCGCCGCGCCGCGCCAGGCCGGCAGTAGCGAGAAGTGCAGATTGATCCAGCCGTGTGTGGGCACCGCCAGCAGGTCGTCGCGCAGCAGCGCACCGTAGGCCACCACCGCACACGCCTGCGGGGCGAATTCGGCCAGTTCCGAAACGAACTCGGGACTGTTGGGCCGGGCCGGCCGCAGCACCGGGATGCCGTGTTCGGTCGCCAGCTGCGCCACCGGCGACGGTGCGGGGGTACCGCGCCGTCCGGCGGCCGCGTCCGGGCGGGTCAGCACGGCGACCACCTCATGACGGGGTGAATCGATGAGCCGGCGCAACGAGGGCAGCGCGGGTTCCGGTGTTCCGGCGAAGACGAGACGCACCGCGCCAGTGTAGGGCCCGCTATCGCGGCGCCTGGTAGAACTCCCGCTCGCCCACCCCGGCCAGCGGCGCGACGAACATCCCGGGCATGGTGGCGATCAACCGATTCAGGGTGGCCACCGCGTCGTTGTAGTACTGCCGGGCGAAGGCCAGCTTGTTCTCGGTGTCGGCGAGATTGCGCTGCAGATCCAGGTAGTTCGCCGAGGAATTCAGCTGCGGGTAGTTCTGCCCGACCGCCAGCACCCGGCCGACGGCGTCGTCCAGGTGCCGTGCTGCGGTGCTGCGCTGGGCGACCGAGGTGCCCGCGGTGGCCGCCGTCAGCTCGGCACGCGCGTCGCTCACGTGGTCCAGGATCGCCTTCTCGTGTGCGGCGAACGAACCGACGGTGTGCACCAGGCTGGGGATCAGGGCAGCCCGCCTGGTCAGCTCGACGTCGATCCCGGACAGCGCTTCGGCCACCCGCACCTCGGCGCCACGCAGCCTGTTGAAGCCGGCCACGAATCCGATCAGCACCGCCACTGCGATGAGCAGTACCAGAATCAACAAGAACCTCACCATGATCCGCCTCCTCCTCCGCCGCCGCCCCCACCGCCACCGCCACCGCCGCTGGAGCCACCGCTGCTGCTGCCACCGGACGAAGACGACGCCTGCGATGCGGTGTAGGCCCCGATCGACGAGGACAGTGCCGAATCGAAGCTGTCGAAACTGGGGGCACCGGACCCGCCGGAGAAGTGCGACGAGTCGCTGGACGACGAGTGGTACCAATCCGGTTGCGGGGCAACAGCACCCGTCGCGGCCTGGTACTTCTGCGCCCACAGCGCCGCGGCTCCGGCAGCCACCGCGAACGGCACATAGGCGGTGTAGAGGTCTTTGCGGGCGGCGAAATCGAAACGCGTCTCGGCCGAATCGGTGGACAACATCCGGTGGAACCCGCCGGCCTGTGACCACAGCTGCCGGCCGGCCTCGGTACGCCGCGAGCCCACTCCGTCGCTCCACGAGCGCACCGACAACACAAAGAACACCGTAAAAGGCAACGCCCACAATGTGATCGGAAACCCCCATCGGAAGAAACCGCACACCATCAGGATTGCGGCGGCCCCGTTGGCCGTACGCACCCACAGCTCCTTCTTGCGCTTCACCACCAGACCGTCATCGACCGCCCACTTGTGCACGGCCACCGACATGTCGGTCTTGGCCTTGCTGAGCTTCTTGCCGGAGCTCGCCGCCTTCTTCGCCGAGAATTCGGTGCCGGGACCGATCACCTTGAGCGCGGACCCGACCGCCACGCTCACCTGGTCCACGTCGGCCCACGCGCCGGCGCCCGCGATGCCGCTGACCTTCCAGTGCTTGTCGCTGATCTGGCGCAATTCGACGAGCCCACGCTCGGCCAAGTAGAACAGCGTCGCGGTCAGCCCCTCCTTGGGGACCGACTCGGTGCGGATGTACTCGCACTGCACCGGTCCCAGCCCGGGCGGCGGCGCGTACTGCAGCGGGAATCCTGGCGGTGGTTCGACGGTGGTTCGGTAGGCCAGCACCGCCCCCAGGCCGGCCAGCACCGACAAGCCCAGCAGTACCGCCACCCGGGTGGGCGACTGCCCCAGTATCCGGTCGAACTGGTAGGGCCACCACAGTTCGGTACGCGCCGGGGTGGGCACATCGACGCCGGCGCGCAGGGTGACCGGTGTGCGCGGTTGCAGCCCGGTGGCCCGCAGCGTCACCGTGTCACCGCGCACCGTCAGGTCGGTGCAGGGCCGGCCGGCGCCGAAACCGACCGAGCACTGCGCTCCGGCCACGTTCGCCGGCAGCGTGACGGTGACGGCGACCCGGTGGATGATGTTGTTCCAGGACGGTGCGATCACGTTCCAGTAGAACGCCGTCTCGGCCGACGGACGGCCGGTGGCCGACGCGAAACGCTTGTCCGCGCCCACTTTCCCCGGGTCGAGCACCCCGTCGATGTGGTAGCGGATCTCGAAGACGTGCCTGCCCCAGTCCAGGGTGACGTCCGGCGATCCGATCTTGGCCACCCGGAACCGTTCACCGTCCTCCCAGAGCAACCGGTAGGGCGCGGGTTCGCCGTCCATCAGGATCGATTCGATCTGCGGTACCTGACGCACCCGGGGGCTGTTGAGGTTGGCGACGTCCCAGTAGCGGAAGATGCCGTGGCGGCCGCTGGGGAACTCGCCGGTGATGGTCTCGACCGCGTCGAGACGGCCGCCCACGTCGACGTGGTAGGTGGCGGTGTAGTCGGCGATCTCCACCGGATCGTCGGCCGGATGCCCCGACGACCCCGTGCCGCCGCTGAAGATCACCGGCCACAAAAAGCCAAAGGCGATGAGTACCAACAGGATCGACCACCGGAACAGTCGTCCCATACCCACCTCCTGTGTGTCGGCTGTGCCTTACCCTATGTGTAGCGGGTCCATTTGCACACGCACCGGCTGCTGATCGTGGCGGGCCGACATCGTGTTGACCGCCTTGCGCAGCGCCGCGGCGAGGTCCAGGCCGGTGTCGCGGGGCACCCGGACCAACATCCGGCTGATCGGGCTGTCCACCGAAACACCCGGTGGCCGGCGGGCGCCGGGCGGCAGGTCCACCGGTCCCAGCGGCTCGGCGCCGGCCGGCAGCGGCGCGGCATCCAGCAGCGCCGTGACCGCCTCAGGGGAGCCGTCCAGCACCGCCAGGTGCACGGCCGGGGGCAGGCCCACCTCCACCCGCGCGTCGAGCTCGATCTCGGCGTGACCCACCGGATCCCAGCGGATCAGCGACTGCACGGTGGGAATCACCGATTCGGCGATGACGGCCACCAGCCCACCATCGGCGCGGCTGCGCACCAGGGCCGCCGCCGCCATCCAACGCCGCAGCGTGTCCTCGGCCGCGCGCAGATCCTGGCGCCCCAGCAGGGCCCAGCTGTCCAGCAGCAATGCGGCGCCGTAACCGCCGGGGGCCACCGGTTCGGCGCCCGGGGTGGCGACAACCACGGCGGGCTCGTCGCTCACCGTGGCGAGCACCGCGTCACCGCCGGAGGTGATGACGGCCGTGCCGGGCAGGGCCCGGCCCAGTTCCTCTGCGGTGCGGCGGGCGCCGACCACCACCGCACGCACCGCATCGGAGCCACAGCTCACGCAGCGCAGCGACAGCTCGGTGCGGGCGCACCACCGGCACACCGCGCCGTGGGCATCGCGGTCCGTCAGCGAGAGCGGCCCGGTGCAGTGCCTGCAGCGGGCCACGGTGCGACACCGCGCGCAGGCCAGCGCCGGGATGTAGCCGCGGCGCGGCACCTGGACCAGCACCGGGCGCCCGGCCTGCAGCGCGGTCCGGGCCGCGCGCAACGCCATCGACGGCACCCGGGCGGTCCGAGCGGCCGGATCGCGCTCCTGGTCGAAGGCGCTGTCGTCGACCGCGACCACCCGCGGTGCACGATCGCGCAGCACCGCGCGGGCAGCCACCAGATCCAGCGCCCACCGGCTGCGCACCAGGGCTTGGGCCTCGGCGGTCCTGGAGTAGCCACCGATCAGCCCCGCGCAGCGCAACTGATGGGCTCGCAGCATGGCGACCTCGCGGGCATGCGGATACGGGGCGCGCGGCTCGGCCAGATTGTCGTCGCCGTCATCCCAGATGGCCACCAGGCCCAGATCCTCCACCGGAGCGAATACCGCACTGCGGGTACCGATCACCAGCCGGGCGTGCCCGCGCAGGACGGCCAGCCAGCGCTTGTACCGCTGCGACGGACCCAGGCCCGCCGACAGTGCGACCACCCTGGACTCGTCCACGCAGGCGCAGGCCGCCGCGTGCACCGCGTCCACATCGCGCTGGTCGGGCACGATCAGCAGGGCACCACGACCGGAGTTCACCGCCACCGCGGCGACCTCGGCGAGGCGCTGCGCCCAGCGCTCCCCCGGCATGGCCTGCCACACCGCCCGGGCGGCCCGCCCCTCGCGCACCGCCGACAGGTACTGGGCCCCGCGCCCGTAGGCGGCCCAGCCCGATTCGTCGATCGTGCGTTCGGCCGGCGGCGGCGGCAATTCGGCCGTCACCTGTTTCTCGGCCCTGGCGTGCCGCGGTGGGACGGCCAGCCGCAGCACGTCGGCGCGGGTGCCGGCATAGCGGGCGGCCACCGCGTCCACCAGCCTGCGCACCTCCGGGGTCAGCACCGGCTCGGCCGAGACCACCCTGTCCAGCCACCCGAGCTTGCCGGAATGGTCGGTGTCCGAACGCCTTTCGAGGACAAACGCATCCACCAATCGGCCGTGGAAACGGACCCGCACCCGCACCCCGGGCTGGGCGTCGTCGGACTGGTCGGCCGGCACCAGGTAATCGAACTCGCGGTCCAGGTGCGGCACCGACAGCATCGGCAGCACCCGCGCGATCGGCTCGTGGACGGCGGCGGATACCACGTGTGCGACGGCCCCGGCCTTGGCGGTGGGCGTCACCGCTCGCGGCCGAAGAAGAAGCCCGCCGTGATCAACAACAGCGATGCCGCGTAGGCCCACCAGATCGGCACCGCCAGCGACTCGGATCCGAGTACGAACTTGCTGATCCCGATCATCCCGTCCGACACCGCGAAACACACCGCGCCCAGCGCCGTCCACGGCGTCGGCAGCCGCGCCAGCAGGGCGGTGCACACCATCGCGCCCAGCACGCCGATATAGACCACCACCGGCACCGCCATGCCCTGCTCCAGCAGCCGCGGCCAGAACCACACCAGTAGCGCCAGGCAGGCCACCAGTACCGCCGCGGCGGCAGCCAGTCGCCAGGTGCCTGCCCGCGCCAGCGGGTACAGAGCCGTCAGGAAGCACAGATGCGCCAGCAGGAACGCCCCCAGCCCCAACACGAACGACGGCGTCCACCACGGCAGCGCCAGCAGGAAGTCACCGGCCGCCGAGAACACCAGTGCCGGGACCAGCCAGCGTCGCTCCCGCGGGACAGGGTGCCAGAGCGCCGCCGCGGCCAGCAGCACCGCTGCGCTCGCCTTGACGGCCGGCTGCCCGCCGAACTGGCCGGTCAGCGCGGCACCGGCGGGCACCCGGGCCGCCACCGCGATGAGGAAGAGGCCGTAACCGGCACCCGCCAGGAGTGCGAGCACCCACAGCAGCCGGGTCGGCCGCGCTGCGTACGGTGATGCCATGCCTGAATCCGGTACCGACAGACCCGCCCTGGACGCCATTCTGGAAAAGGTACTGGAAGCGGTGCCGTTCCAATTGACCACCGACGGCGGCGCCGAAGCGGCCCGCGAACGGTTCCGGGCCCTGCCCCGCCGCCCGGTCCACCAGCACCTGCGGGTGCAGGACCGCACCATCGAGGGTGTGCCGGTGCGGATCTACTGGCCGGACACCACGGAGGCCACCCCGCCGGTCACCCTGTTCTTCCACGGCGGTGGCTGGGTGGTCGGCGATCTGGACACTTACGACGGCACCGCCCGCGAACACGCCGTCGGCGCGGCCGCGGTGGTGGTGTCTGTGGATTACCGGCTGGCCCCCGAGCACCCGTACCCGGCCGCCGTCGACGATGTCTGGGCGGTGACGCAATGGGTGGCGGCGCACGCCGAGGAACTGGGCGCCGACCCGCAACGGCTTGCGGTGGCGGGTGATTCGGCCGGCGGGAACCTCGCCGCGGTGGTGGCGCTGCTGGCCCGCGATGCCGGACTGACGCTGCGGTCGCAGCTGCTGTGGTACCCGGCCACGACCTGGGACACCTCGCTCCCGTCGTTCACCGAGAATGCCGACGCGCCGATCCTGGGCCGCGGCGCCGTCGGTGGGTTCTCCCTGCTGTATGCCGGGGACACCGACCTGCGCAACCCGCCTGCGACGCTGGTCCCGGCTCGCGCGGAGTCCCTGGCCGGTGTCGCGCCGGCCTATATCGCCGTCGCCGGCCATGACCCGCTGCGCGACGACGGCGCACGCTACGGCGAACTGCTGACCGCGGCCGGGGTGCCCGCGACGGTGGACCACGCGCCCACCCTGGTGCACGGCTATCTCGGTTACCACGGCGTGGTACCGGCCGCGACCGACGCCGTCGATCGCGGGCTGGCCGCACTTCGGGCCGCGTTAACCTGAGGCATGACCGCCACCCGACCCCCCGTCGACCCCAACCTCAAGGCCCTGCTTGATGCCGTACCGATGGTGTTCACCAAGGCCGAAGGGGTGGAGGTGGCCCGGGCGCGGATGCGCGCGGTGAAGCCGCCGCCCGAGCTGCTGCCGCAACTGCGGATCGAGGAACGCATCATCGGCTACGGCGACCTCGCCGACATCCCGGTGCGGATCTACTGGCCGCCGGTGCCCCAGCACGACAACCTGCCGGTCGTCGTCTACTACCACGGTGGCGGTTGGGCCATCGGCGACCTGGACACGCACGACCATGTGGCACGGGCACATTCGATCGGGGCCGAGACCATCGTGGTGTCGGTGGACTACCGGCTGGCCCCCGAACATCCGTTCCCGGCCGGTGTCGAAGACGCCTGGGCGGCACTGCGCTGGGTCGGTGACCACGCCGGCGAGCTGGGCGGGGACCCGGCGCGCATCGCGGTGGCCGGTGACTCCGCGGGCGCCAACCTGTCCGCGGTGATGGCCGTGCGGGCCCGCGACGCCGGCGGTCCGCCGCTGGTGTTCCAGCTGCTGTGGTACCCGGTGGCCGTCGGCGACCGCACCGCCCCGTCGTTCTCGGAGAACGCGGACGCCTACATCCTCAACGGCGAAGTCATCGAGGCGTTCCTCGAGTGGTACCTGCCGGGGGCGGACCTCGACGACCCGGCCGCACTGCCCGCCGATGTGGCACCGGCCAACGCCGCATCGCTGAGCGGGCTGGCACCCGCGTTCATCGGGACCGCCGAGCATGATCCACTGCGCGACGACGGGGGCCGCTACGCCGAGCTGCTCACCGCCGCGGGTGTGCCGGTGCAGCACAGCAACGAACCGACCATGGTGCACGGCTACGTGAGCCTGGCGCTGGCCTCCCCCGTGGCTACCGAGGCCACCGACCGCGGGCTCGCGGCACTGCGGGCGGCGTTACACCGATAGGCGGAACACCATGGCCGAACCGGATTTTCACACCCTGATCGTCGGTGCCGGATTCTCCGGTATCGGTGCCGCGATCAAGCTCGACGCGGCCGGCCTGACGGACTATCTGATCGTCGAGGCCGGCGAGGAACCCGGCGGCACCTGGTATTGGAACACCTATCCCGGTATCGCCGTGGATATTCCGTCGTTCTCCTACCAGTTCTCGTTCGAGCAGAGCCCGAACTGGTCGCGGACCTACGCCCCGGGCCACGAACTCAAGGCCTACGCCGACCACTGCGTCGCGAAATACGGTCTGTCCGCCAGAATCCGCTACCGCACCGAGGTGACCGGTGCGGTGTTCGACGGCGCCGTGAACCTGTGGCGGGTCAGCACCGGCACCGGGGAGATCACGGCCCGGCACCTGATCAACGCCGCGGGCGTGCTCAACGTCCCCAAACTGCCCGATATCGACGGGGTGGACACCTTCGCGGGCACCACACTGCACACCGCGCGCTGGGATCACCGGGCCGAGCTGACCGGCAAACGGGTCGCCGTGATCGGGACCGGCGCCTCCGCGGTCCAGCTGATTCCGGAGATCGCCCCGATCGTCAAGCAGCTCATCGTGTTTCAGCGCACCCCGATCTGGTGCTTCCCCAAATTCGATGTGCCGCTGCCGGCCCCGGCCCGCTGGGCGATGCGGCTGCCCGCCGGGTCGGCGGTACAGCGCGCGCTGAGCCAGGCCTATGTCGAGATCACCTTCCCGCTGTCGGCGCAGTATCACGGCGTGTTCCCGCTGTCCAAGGGCGCCGAAGTGATGGGCCGCAACTACCTGCGCCGCGAGGTGCCCGACCCAACCCTGCGCGAGGCGCTCACCCCGCGCTACGCGGTGGGCTGCAAACGGCCGGCCTTTCACAACGGCTATCTGTCGACCTTCAATCGGGACAACGTGTCACTGGTGACCGAACCCATCGACCACATTGTGGCCACCGGCGTCGCGACCACCGACGGCATCACCCACGATGCCGACATCCTGGTGCTGGCAACGGGTTTCAAGGTGATGGACGTGGACTCGGGCACCTTCGCGGTGATCGGATCCGGCGGACAGTCCTTGGCGCAGTTCTGGTCCGAACACCGGATGCAGGCCTACGAGGGTGTCAGCGTGCCCGGCTTCCCGAACTTCTACAACGTCTGCGGGCCCTACGGGTACGTCGGATCGTCGTTCTTCGCGCTGATCGAGGCACAGACCCGGCACATCGTCCGATGCCTGACCCGGGCCCGGAGCGAGGGCGCCACCCGAGTCGAGGTGCGCCGCGAGGCCAATGACCGGTACTTCGCCGAGATGATGCGCAAACGGCACCGCCAGATCTTCTGGCAGGACAGCTGCGCCACCGCCAACAGCTACTACTTCGACCGCAACGGCGATGTGCCGCTGCGGCCGGCCAGCACCGCCGAGGCGTACTGGCGCAGCCGCCGCTTCCCGCTCGACGACTACGCCTTCACCGCATAAGGCGAACTAGACGGAAGCCTGCAGCTCTTCCACCTTGTTCAACTGCTCCCACGGCAGGTCGATATCGGTGCGGCCGAAGTGGCCGTACGCGGCGGTCGGCGCATAGATCGGGCGCAGCAGGTCCAGATCGCGGACGATGGCGCCGGGGCGCAGGTCGAACACCGCGGTGATGGCCTTCTCGATCCGGGCCGGGTCGACGGTCTCGGAACCGAAGGTCTCGACGAACAGACCGACCGGGGCCGCCTTCCCGATCGCGTAGGCGACCTGCACCTCGACCCGCTCGGCCAGACCGGCGGCCACCACGTTCTTTGCCACCCAGCGCATCGCGTACGCCGCGGAGCGGTCCACCTTTGACGGATCCTTACCGGAGAACGCGCCGCCGCCGTGGCGGGCCCAGCCGCCGTAGGTGTCGACGATGATCTTGCGGCCGGTCAGGCCGGCATCACCCATCGGGCCGCCGAGCACGAACTTGCCGGTCGGGTTGACCAGCAGCCGGAAGTCGGAGGTGTCCAGCGTGTCGTGGTTCAGGTCGGCCAGCACGGTGTTGACGACCTTCTCCCGGATGTCGGGAGCAAGCGTGTTGTCCAGGTCGATCCCGGCGGCGTGCTGCGTCGAGAGCACCACGGTGTCCAGCCGCACCGGGGTGTTGCCGTCGTACTGCACGGTGACCTGGGTCTTGCCGTCCGGGCGCAGATAGTCCAGCACGCCGCTCTTGCGCACCTCGGTGAGGCGACGGGCCAACCGGTGGGCCAGCGCGATCGGCAGCGGCATCAGTTCCGGGGTGTCCTTGATGGCGTAACCGAACATCAGGCCCTGGTCACCGGCGCCCTGCAGGTCCAGCGGATCGCCGGCACCCTCGACGCGGGTCTCGTGGGCGGTGTCCACGCCCTGGGCGATATCGGGCGACTGGCGGCCGATACCGATGTTGACGCCGGCGGTCTCGCCGTCGAAGCCCTTCTCCGAGGAGTCGTAGCCGATCTCCAGGATGCGCTCGCGGACGATGTTGTTGATATCGGCGAACGCCTCCTTGGCCGAAGTCGTCACCTCGCCGATGACGTGCACCTGGCCGGTGGTGACTGCGGTCTCCACCGCGACACGCGACTTGGGATCGGCGGCCAGCAACGCGTCGAGGATCGAATCGCTGATGGCGTCACAGATCTTGTCGGGGTGGCCTTCGGTGACCGACTCGCTGGTAAACAGCCGACCTGCGCTCACAGTGTCTTCCTCCAAGTAGTTAGGTAGTCGAATCGTATACAGGTTCACTGGCAGCCAACCGGCAACCCCCGGCCGGCGCAACCCTTACCCGCAGGTTGATGTCAGCGGGTTCATTCGGCCTTCAGGGACGCCCCGATCGCGTCCACGATACGGCTGGCCATCAAAGTCTTCGACCCGTGCGGCAGCGCGGACTCGGTACCGTCGGCCGCCAGCAGCCAGCCGGTGTTGTCGTCCACCTCGAACGCCTTACCTTCACCGACCGCGTTGACCACCAGTAGATCGCAGCCCTTGCGCTGCAATTTGGCGCGGGCGTGGAACAGCACATCGCCGTTGGCGTCACCGGTCTCGGCCGCGAATCCGACGATCGCACGCAGATTGGGCAGTTGACCGTCGGCACGCGACCGAACGGCGCCGGCCAGCACGTCATCGTTTCGCACCAGGTCGACGGAACTGGGCTCGCCGGCCCCGCCCTTCTTGATCTTGGCGGTCGCGACCTGGGCCGGCCGGAAATCGGCGACGGCCGCGGCCATCACCAGCACGCTGGCCTCCGGCGCGTGCTTGGACACCGCGTCGCGCAGCTGGGCGGCCGAACCGATGTGCACCACGTGCACCCCGGCCGGATCGATCAGACCCGCGGTGTTCCCCGCGATCAGCGTGACGTCGGCGCCGCGCTGGGCGAGCACCCGGGCCATCGCGTAGCCCTGCTTGCCGGAGCTGCGGTTGCCGATGAACCGCACCGGGTCCAGCGGCTCGCGGGTGCCGCCGGCGGTCACCAGGGCCTTCACCCCGGCGAAGTCGTAGGGCAGGGCGTCGGTGCGTTCCAGCAGCAGCCCGGCCAGCGTGGTGATCTCTTCGGCTTCGGGCAGCCGGCCCGGGCCGGTGTCCGCACCGGTCAGCCGGCCCGAGGCGGGTTCCAGGACCACAGCGCCCCGCCTGCGCAGCGTGGCGACGTTGTCCACGGTGGCGGGGTGGTGCCACATCTCGGTGTGCATGGCCGGGGCGAAGAGCACCGGACAGCGTGCCGTCAGCAGGGTCGCGGTGAGCAGGTCGTCGGCACGGCCGGCGACGGCGCGGGCAAGCAGGTCGGCGGTGGCCGGGGCGACCACGACCAGATCGGCCTCCTGGCCGATGCGCACGTGCGGAACCTCGTCCACATTCTCGAACACACCGGTGTGCACCGGGTGGCCCGACAGCGCCTCGAAGGTGGCTGCGCCGACGAACTTGAGCGCCGACTCGGTCGGGACGACGCGGACGGAGTGTCCGGCCTCGGTGAGCTGACGAACGACCGTGCAGGCCTTGTAGGCGGCGATACCGCCGGCGACGCCGACGACGATGCGCTTGCGGTCGACCATCAGCGCGGGAGCCTTAGCCCTCGCCACCCTCGGTGTGCTCCAGCAGATCACCGTGGATCTCGCGCATGGCGATCGACAGGGGCTTCTCCTGCAGGCCGGGCTCGACCAGCGGGCCGACATACTCCAGGATGCCGTCACCGAGCTGGTTGTAGTAGTCGTTGATCTGCCGGGCACGCTTGGCCGCGTAGATCACCAACGCGTACTTGCTCGACGCGCGGTCGAGCAGCTCGTCGATGGGCGGGTTGGTGATGCCCAGCGGCGTGTCATAGGCGTTGGCGGCGTCGATGTTCTCGACAGGCGTGCTCACGAAGTTATCTCCGAACGTTGTTTGAACGTGTGGTTGAGGCCGGATCTGCGACGCCGATCAACGCTGTCAGTTCGCTGCGCTCAGCGGGCCACCAGCAAGGATACCAATTCCGCGCACGCAGACTCCAATTGACTGTTGACAACCACCACATCGAAGTCCGGCTGCGCCGCCAGTTCGGCCCGCGCCGTGGCCAACCGTCGGGCCTGAACCTCGGGACTCTCGGTGCCGCGGCCGACCAGACGCTGCTCAAGGGCCTCCCAGCTGGGTGGCGCCAGGAACACCGTGATCACCTCGGGCATCGCCGCCTTGACGGCGCGGGCACCGGCCAGATCGACCTCTATCAGGACGGGCGCACCATTCGCAACGGCCTCGCGAACCGGTTCGGCCGGCGTTCCCGAGCGGTGCAGCCCACCGTGGATCTCGGCCCACTCGAGCAGTTCATCCGTGTCGATCAGGTGCTGGAACTGCGCGGCGGTGACAAAGCGGTAGTCAACGCCGTCGACCTCACCGGGTCGCGGCGCACGTGTCGTGACAGACACGCTGAAATGCAGGTCGGGAATCCGGTCGCGCAGACAGCGCACCACCGTGGATTTCCCGACGGCGGACGGGCCGGACAGCACTACGACAGCAGCCCTGCCCGGCCCCCCACCGTTCTTCACTTATTCGTCGGGCTCTCGGTCAGGAGAAGTCGAACTTCTCCAGGAGGGCCTTGCGCTGACGATCACCGAGGCCGCGCAGGCGGCGCGTCGGGGCGATCTCCAGCTCGGTCATGATCTCCTGAGCCTTGACTTTGCCCACCTTCGGCAAGGCCTCCAGCAATGCGGAGACCTTCATCTTGCCCAAGACCTCATCGGTCTCGGCGTCGGTGAGCACCTGCTTGAGGTTGGTGCCGCCGCGCTTGAGCCGGTCTTTCAACTCGGCTCGCGCTCGACGTGCGGCAGCAGCCTTCTCCAACGCTGCCGCGCGCTGTTCGTCGGTCAACTGGGGAAGGGCCACGGGGTTCCTCCGTCTCTCGCCATCTGTTGTTTCATCACGGCTGGATCACATAACCAGCCAGCGACGACGACCGTACCCACGCATCCTGACGAAAGCTAACCCCACCCCCGGCTAATGGGGCCAAAAGGCCAGCGTGTAGGGCGCGCGTGGGGTCACGGCGGTGTTCGCCGCTTCGACATCCGGCAATCGTGCGGCCGGCGCCGCAACACCCCGTCTACCTGCATATCCAGGGCTTTTCGCGTTACAGGAAGCCCGTCGCCTGTGTACCGGGTTCCGGCGCCGGCGTCGCCGGTGCGGCGTTTCTGGCGGTCAGATAAGAAATTCTTGCTGGTCACGGCGTGTCGGCGTGTCGGAGGGATCCAGCCACCGTGACCGCCCCGAGATCGGCGTGCCGAAACCGACACCGGCGCCACCCGGTGATCTCGGTCACCCGTCAGGCCAGATACGCCACGGCGTCGCGGAGCTTCTCGGCCGCCGCCCGCACGGCCGCCACCTCCGGGCCGGCGCGCAGCACCTCACGGGACACCGCAGGCAGCACTCTGGCGCCGAGCCTGCCCAGATCCTGCGGGCGGCCACCCTGGGCGCCCAGGCCGGGCGCCAGCACAGGGCCGTCGAGCCGGCTCAGGTCGGGCACCTCGGTCAGCGTCGCGCCGATCACCACCCCGACCGAGCCGGTGCCCGTGGAGCGGTTCTCCGCACCGGCCGCGTCCACGATGGATTGTGCGACGGTCCGGCCGTCCACGGTGGCGCGTTGCACGCTCGCGCCTTCCGGGTTGGAGGTGGCCCCCAGCACGAACACTCCCCTGCCGTTGGCGGCCGCGGTGTCCAGCAGCGGGCGCAACGATTCGAAGCCCAGGTACGGCGAGGCCGTCACCGCGTCGGCAGCCAAGGGTGAATCACCGGCCCAGGCCTGCGCGTAGGCGGCCATGGTGGAGCCGATGTCACCGCGTTTGGCATCGGCCAGTACCAGCACCCCGGCGGCCCGCAGCCCGGCGATGGTCTCCTCCAGCACGGCGAACCCGGCGGCGCCATGCGCCTCGAAGAACGCCACCTGCGGTTTGACGATCGCGAACCCGGCGAACGCCTCCACGCAGGTGGCACTGAACGTGCGCAGCCCGGACACGTTCACCGGCAGGCCCCACGCGGAAAGCAGTTCGGGGTGCGGATCGATGCCCGGGCACAGCGGGCCACGGGCCGCCACGGCGTCGGCCAGCCGCCGCCCGAACGGGATCACTTCTCGGCCAGCTGGCTGTGCAGCTCCTGCAGGGACCGCACCCCGATGTCGCCGCGGATACCGGCCTCGATGCCCTGCACCGCTGCCGAGGCGCCCTGCACCGTCGTCACGCACGGGATGTTCATCGACACCGCGGCCGACCGGATCTCGTAGCCGTCGATGCGCGGACCGGAATTGCCGTACGGCGTGTTGATCACCATGTCCACCTGACCGGCGCGGATGGCGTCGACCGCGGACATCTCGGGCCGGCCCGCCCCGGGCTCCTCGAAATTCTTGCGGACCACCTCGCACGGAATGCCGTTGCGGCGCAACATCTCTGCGGTGCCTTCGGTGGCCAGCACCCGGAAGCCCAGATCGGCCAGGCGCTTGACCGGGAACACCAGGGAGCGCTTGTCCCGGTTGGCCACCGAGACGAACACGGTGCCCGAGGCCGGCAGTGAACCGTAGGCGGCGGTCTGGCTCTTGGCGAACGCGGTACCGAAATCGCGGTCGATGCCCATCACCTCACCGGTGGACTTCATCTCCGGCCCGAGCAGCGAATCCACCTGCGAGCCGTCGGCCTTGCGGAACCGATGGAACGGCAGCACCGCCTCCTTCACCGCGATCGGCGCATGCGGGGACACGGTGGCGCCGTCGCCGGTGGCGGCCAGCACACCCTCCGAGCGCAGCTGGGCGATGGTGGCGCCGAGCATGATCCGCGCGCACGCCTTGGCCAGCGGGACCGCGGTGGCCTTGGAGACGAACGGAACCGTGCGGCTGGCCCGCGGGTTGGCCTCCAGCACGTAGAGCACATCGTCCTTGAGGGCGTACTGCACGTTGAGCAGGCCCACCACACCGATGCCGTGCGCAATCGCCTCGGTCGCGCGGCGCACCGACTCGATGTCCTGGCGGCCCAGTGTCACCGGGGGCAGCGCGCACGCCGAGTCCCCGGAGTGGATCCCGGCCTCTTCGATGTGTTCCATCACGCCGCCGATGTACACCTCGCCGCCGTCGCACAGGGCGTCGACGTCGATCTCGATGGCGTCCTCCAGGAACCGGTCCACCAGCACCGGATGCTCGGGCGACAGTTCGGTGGCCCGTTCGATATAGCCCTGCAGGGTCTGTTCGTCGTAGACGATCTCCATCCCGCGGCCGCCCAGTACATAGGACGGCCGTACCAGAACCGGGTAGCCGATGTCGGCGGCGATCCGGCGGGCCTGCTCGAAGCTGGTGGCGGTGCCGAACCGCGGTGCGGGCAGCCCCGCCCTGGTGAGCACCTCGCCGAATTCGCCGCGATCCTCGGCCAGGTCGATGGCCTTGGGGCTGGTGCCGACGATCGGCACACCGGCGCGCTCCAGCCGATCGGCCAGCCCCAACGGGGTCTGACCGCCCAACTGCACGATCACCCCGACCACACCGGGACCGCCGGCGCCGGAAGCCTGTTCGGCGTAATAGACCTCGAGGACGTCCTCGAAGGTCAGCGGTTCGAAGTACAGCCGGTCGGCGGTGTCGTAGTCGGTGGACACCGTCTCGGGGTTGCAGTTGACCATGACGGTCTCGAAACCGGCCGCACTCAGCGTGGTGGCGGCGTGCACGCAGCTGTAGTCGAATTCGATGCCCTGGCCGATCCGGTTGGGACCGGAGCCCAGGATCAGCACCTTGGGCTTCTCCGTCTGCGGGGCCACCTCGGTTTCGGCCGCGGGGTCCAGCTCGTAGCTGCTGTAGTGATACGGCGTGCGGGCCTCGAACTCGGCGGCGCAGGTGTCGACGGTCTTGTACACCGGGTGGATGCCCAGGCGTTCGCGCAACGACCGCACCCCGGTCTCGCCGGCCAGTTCCGGACGCAGCGCGGCGATCTGGCCGTCGGACAGGCCGCTGTGCTTGGCCCGGCGCAGCAGCGTCTCGTCCAGCACGGGCGCATCGACCAGTTCGGCACGCAGCGCGACCAGGGTCGCGATCTGGTCGACGAACCAGGGATCCACCCCGGAGGCCTCGGCCACCTGTTCGACCGAACCGCCGAGGCGCAGGGCCTGCTCGATGTCGTAGATCCGGCCGTCGGTGGCCGTGCGCAGGCCGATCAGCAGCTCATCCAGGGTGGCCGCCCGGTCGGGCTTGGTCCAGAATCCGGCGCGCTTGGTCTCCAGCGACCGCATCACCTTGCCGAGCGCCTCGATGAAGTTGCGGCCCAGCGACATCGCCTCGCCCACCGACTTCATGGTGGTGGTCAAGGTGGGGTCGGCCCCCGGGAACTTCTCGAATGCGAACCTCGGCGCCTTGACCACGACATAGTCCAGGGTGGGCTCGAAACAGGCCGGGGTCTCCTTGGTGATGTCGTTGACGATCTCGTCCAGGGTGTAGCCGATGGCCAGCTTGGCGGCGATCTTGGCGATCGGGAAACCGGTCGCCTTGGATGCCAACGCCGAGGAACGCGACACCCGAGGGTTCATCTCGATGACGATCAGACGACCGTCTTTCGGGTTGATCGCGAACTGGATGTTGCAGCCGCCGGTGTCCACGCCGACCTCGCGCAGGATCGCGATGCCGAGGTCACGCATGATCTGGTACTCGCGGTCGGTCAGCGTCATCGCCGGCGCGACGGTCACCGAGTCACCGGTGTGCACGCCCATCGGGTCGAAGTTCTCGATCGAGCACACCACCACCACGTTGTCGTGGTGATCGCGCATCAGCTCGAGCTCGAATTCCTTCCAGCCGTAGATGGATTCCTCGATGAGCACGTTCGCCGACGGCGACGCCGCCAGCCCGTCGCCGGCCATCCGGTCCACGTCCTCGGCCGAGTAGGCCATCCCGGAGCCCAGCCCGCCCATGGTGAACGACGGCCGCACGACCACCGGCAGGCCCAGTTCGGCAACGGTCTCGCGGACCTCGTCCATGGTGAAACACACCCGCGACTTGGCCGACTCGCCACCGACTTTGGCGACGATGTCCTTGAACTTCTGCCGGTCCTCGCCGCGCTGGATGGCGTCGAAGTCCGCGCCGATCATCTCGACGCCGTAGCGCTCCAGGATGCCCTCGTCGTGCAGGGCGACCGCGGTGTTCAGCGCGGTCTGCCCGCCCAGGGTGGCCAGCACGGCGTCGATCTTGTTGCCGCGCTCGGCTTGCTGGGCGAAGATCTTCTCGACGAACGCCGCCGTGATCGGCTCCACGTAGGTGTGGTCGGCGTATTCGGGGTCGGTCATGATGGTCGCCGGGTTGGAATTGATCAGGCTGACCTGCAGGCCCTCGGCGCGCAGCACGCGGCAGGCCTGGGTGCCCGAATAGTCGAACTCACAGGCCTGGCCGATGACGATCGGACCGGACCCGATCACCAGGATGTGGTTGAGGTCGGAACGGCGTGGCATTACTTGCTCTCTCCGGACAGAAGGTCGATGAACTGGTCGAACAGGTACTCGGCGTCATGTGGGCCGGCCGCGGACTCGGGGTGGTACTGCACCGAGAAGGCCCGGCCGTCAACGAGTTTGATGCCCTCCACCACCCCGTCGTTGGCGCAGGTGTGGCTGACGATGCCGCGACCGAACGGGGTGTCAAACTCCTCACCGGCTTCCCCTTCGAGGGCGAAGCCGTGGTTCTGCGCGGTGACCGCGACCCGGCCGGTGACGTGGTCCATCACCGGGATGTTGATACCGCGGTGCCCGAAGGTCATCTTGTAGGTGGACCGGCCCAGCGCCCGGCCCAGGATCTGGTTGCCGAAGCAGATGCCGAACAACGGGATCCCGGCGCCGAGCACCTGTCGGGTGACCTCCACGATGTGGTCGGCGGTGGCCGGGTCGCCCGGCCCGTTGGACAGGAACACCCCGTCGGGCTTGAGCTCGGTGATCTCGTCGAAGGTGGTCGAGGACGGCAGGATCTGGCTGCGCACACCGCGGCGGGCGAAATTGCGCGGCGTGTTGGTCTTGATGCCGAGATCGATCGCGGCCACGGTGAACCGGTGCTCGCCAACGGCTTCCACGGTGTAGCGGGAGTCGGTGGACACTTCACCGGCCAGGTCGGCGCCGAGCATGGAGGGTTGGTCGCGCACCCGGTCGACCAGGGTCGGGGTGTCGGCGAGGGCGTCACCGGAGAACACCCCGGCCTTCATCGAACCGGCGGTGCGCAGGTGGCGCACCACCGCGCGGGTGTCGATTCCGGCGATGCCGACGACGCCCTGACGCACCAGCTCGTCGTCCAGCGTGCCGGTGGCCCGCCAGTTGGAGGCCCGCGGCGACGGGTCCCGCACCGCGTAACCGGCCACCCAGATCTTGTCGCCGCGGCTTTCGGCGTCCTCGCCGTTCCAGCCGGTGTTGCCGATCTGCGGCGCGGTGGCCACCACGATCTGGCGGTGATAGCTCGGGTCGGTCAGCGTCTCCTGATAGCCCGACATCCCGGTGGAGAACACCGCCTCGCCGAGCGTCTGGCCGATTGCCCCGAACGGCGTGCCGGTGAAGACCCGGCCGTCCTCCAGTACCAACAGGGCGCGTTCCGTCGAACTCACGCTGCGTCCTCCTTGACCCATTTGGTGTTGTCGTTGCGGTCGTCGGCCCGGAAGCCGGTGTCGATCTCGGTTCCCGACGGCAGCCGCCAGCGGATCGCCAGGATGCCGTCGTGGGTGAGCGCCTTACCCGTCATGGCGCGTTCGGTGCGAACCGCGAGGATCGCATCGTCGGGAATCCAGATGGGTCCGGTGCCGCTGCGCTGCACCATGATTCCCTCGGGATACCGGGTCAGCACGCCCTTGGCGCGGAAGCCCAGCATGCCCGCGGCGATCCTGTCGTTCCAGTGCGGCGCCATCGTGCTGCCCACGTAGAGACCCTTGGTCGGCCCGATCAGCGCGGGACCCACGGTGTCGGGCAGGGCCGGCAGCACCCCGATCAGATCGGCCTGGCGCTGGGCCCGGTGCAGCCAGCCGCGCAGCATCTGCCGGATCAGGAAACCGATCAGTACCGCCAGCAGCGCGGCCATGATCAGCGAGGCGATCAATGTGGGAGTGTTCACGAGACAGCCCCGTCCCGCGCGGTGATCTTGCCGCGCAGCAGGGTCAGTGTCACCGTCGCCGGCAGCGTCATCGATTCGTACGGGGTGTTGTCCGAGCGGCTGGCCAGCGCCGGTCCGCTGACCGTCCAGGTGGCGTCCGGGTCGACGACGGTGAGGTTGGCGGGCTCGCCGACCTCCAGTGGGCGGCCCTGGTCGGGCAGTCCGACGATCGAGGCCGGCGCCTCGCTCATCACCCGGGCGACATCGCGCCAGCTCAGCAGGCCCGGCGCGACCATGGTCTGCACGACCACCGACAGCGCGGTCTGCAGCCCCAGCATGCCCGGCCGGGCCTGGGAGAACTCGCAGCACTTCTCGTGTTCGGCGTGCGGGGCGTGGTCGGTGGCCACACAGTCGATCACGCCGTCGGCCAGCGCCTGGCGCAGTGCGGCCACATCGGCGGCCTCGCGCAGCGGCGGGTTCACCCGGTTGCGGCCGTCGTAGTCGGCCAGCACGGTGTCATCGAGCAGCAGGTGGTGCGGGGTCACTTCGGCGGTGATCGAAATACCCTGCGCTTTGGCCCATTTCAGCAGCTCGACGGTGCCGGCGGTGGAGGCGTGGCAGATGTGTACCCGGGCGTCGGCATCGCGGGCCAGGATCGCGTCGCGCGCGACGATCGACTCCTCGGCCGACCGCGGCCAGCCCGCCAGCCCGAGCTTGGCGGCGTGCGGACCCTCGTGGGCCACCGCACCGACCGTCAGCCGCGGCTCCTCGGCGTGCTGGGCGATCAGCACCCCGAGCCCGCTGGCGTACTCCAGGGCACGGCGCATCACCAGTGGGTCGTGCACGCAGATTCCGTCGTCGGAGAACATCCGCACCTGGCCCACACCGGCGGCCATCAGGCCCATCTCGGTGAGCTGCTTGCCTTCCAGGCCGACCGTGACCGCCCCCACCGGGTGTACGTCGACAAGGCCGACCTGCTGACCGCGGTGCCACACGTGATCGGTGACCACCGCGCTGTCGGCGACCGGGTCGGTGTTGGCCATCGCGAAGACCGCCGTGTAACCGCCCAGAGCGGCTGCGGCCGAACCGGTTTCGATGTCCTCGGCGTATTCGCGGCCGGGTTCGCGCAGATGGGTGTGCAAGTCGACGAAACCGGGCAGCAGGATCTGGCCGGCCGCCTCGATGACCTCGGCACCCTCGGCGTCGATACCGGCGCCGATCTCGGCGATCTGACCGTCGGCGATTCGCACGTCCACCGGGTCGCCTTCGCCGTAGAGCCGGACGCCCTTGATCAGCACACTCACACCGTCACCTCTGTCCCGGCGCCGACCAGCAAGTGGAACAGCACCGCCATCCGCACATGAACACCGTTGGAAACTTGTTGCAGCACCGCAGATTGCGGCGCGTCGGCCACCGAGTGCGCGATCTCCATGCCGCGCAGCATCGGGCCCGGGTGCAGCACCACGACGTCTTCACTCAGTCTCGCCAGGCGCTTCTCGCTCAATCCGTAACGCACCGAGTACTCCCGGGTGGACGGGAAGAACCCGCCGTTCATCCGTTCGGCCTGCACCCGCAGCATCAGCACCGCGTCGGCCGCGGGCAGTTCGGCGTCCAACTCGTGCGACACGCTGACCGGCCAGTCCGCCACCCCGACCGGCAGCAGCGTCGGCGGGGCCACCAGCACCACCTCGGCACCCAGGGTGGACAGCAGTTCGACATTGGATCTGGCCACCCGGCTGTGCAGGATGTCGCCGACGATCACGACACGTTTGCCCTCGATCGAGCCGAGCCGCTGCCGGATGGTCAGCGCGTCCAGCAGCGCCTGGGTGGGATGCTGATGGGTGCCGTCGCCGGCATTGATGACGCTCGGCCCGGCACCGTGGGCCTCCCGGGTCCACAACGACAGTTGTTGCGCCGCACCGGAAGCCGGGTGCCTGATGATCAGTGCGTCCGCACCGGCGGCGCGCAGGGTGAGCGCGGTGTCGCGCAGCGACTCCCCCTTGGCCACCGAGGATCCCGACGCGCTGACGTTGATCACGTCGGCGCTCATCCATTTGCCGGCCACCTCGAAGGACACCCGGGTGCGCGTGGAGTTCTCGTAGAACATGGTGATGACGGTGCGCCCGCGCAGCGTCGGCAACTTCTTCACTTCACGGCCCAGCAGGGCCTCACGGAACCGATCCGCGTCGTCGAGAATGGCGGTCGCCTCATCGCGCGACAGGTCGGCGGCGGACAGGAGATGCTTCATCGGTGCGGTCTCCTCTTCGCGCGAGCGCTCATCGGGCGGGTCCTCCGTACGGGGCGATCTTGACGCCGTCGTGGCCGTCGCTTTCCTGCAGCCGGACCTTGACGTTCTCACTGCGCGAGGTCGGCACGTTCTTGCCGACATAGTCGGCGCGTACCGGCAGCTCGCGGTGGCCGCGGTCGACCAGCACCGCCAGCTGCACGGCGCGCGGCCTGCCGATATCGCGCAGCGCGTCCAGCGCCGAGCGGACCGAGCGGCCGGAGTACAGCACATCGTCGACCAGGATCACCAGGGCGCCGTCGATACCGCCGGCCGGGATGGAGGTGACCTCCAGCGGCCGCGGCGGTTTGATGTTCAGGTCGTCGCGGTACAGCGTGATGTCCAGCGCGCCGTGCGCCAGGTCGATGCCGGCGAACTCCTGCACCTTCTCGGCGAGCCGGCTGGCCAGGATGACGCCGCGGGTGGGGATCCCGAGCAGCACGACCCGCGGCGCGTCGGGCCCGTCCAGCGCGGTCTTTTCGATGATCTGGTGCGCGATACGGGATATGGTCCGGCTCACATCAGCGGCGGACATCAATTCCCGGTCGGCGTGCGCGGCATCAGAGGTGCCCACAGTTAACCCGGACCTCCTTCTCCGCCTCTCGGGACGGATCGTTAAAGGACGTCGAACTGCCGCAGAGCTTAGCAGGCCACCCGGTCGGCCTCGTCGGACAGCGCTGTGCCCTTGGTCTCGGGCAGCAGAAGTGTCGAGGCGATGCTGACCACCACGAAGGTCGCCATCAGTGCGCCCACCGACCAGCTGCCGAAGTCGCTGACCAGCACCCCGGCGATCAGCGGCGGCACCGCGCCGCCGACGATGCCGGCCAGGTTGAACGCCAGACCGGCGCCGGTGTAGCGGTACCGGGTGGCGAAGATCTCGGGCAGGAATGAGGCGATCGGCCCGTAGGACGTGCCGAAGATGCAGAACATGCCGCCGATCGCCAGCGCGAACAACCATGGCGAACCGGTGTCGATCATCGGCATCACCAGGATGGCCCACGGCAGCGCGACGACGAAGCCGGCCAGGATGATCCGGCGCCGGCCGTACCGGTCGCACAGCACGGCCGAGATCGCGGTGAAGACCATCAGGGCGACACCGGCGAGCACCCCGACGGTCAGAACGAGGCTGCGCGGATGGCCGATCCGGGTGGTGGCGTAGTTCAGCAGATAGGTCCCGCCGAGAAAGCTCATGGTGAAGATGCCGACCATGCAGCCGGCCGCCAGCAGGACCTGTGCGGTCTGGTTGCGGACCAATTCGGTCAGCGGAGCCTGCGGGGTGGCGTTACGGAGTTTTTCCTCGGTGAACACCGGGGTCTCGTCGATACTCAGCCGCACATAGAGGGCGACGATCACCAACAGCCCACTGAACAGGAACGGCACCCGCCAGCCCCAGTCCAGGAACACCGGGCTCTTCTCACCGATGGTGACGTTGGCGATCAGGAAGACCAGGTTGCTGACGGCCAGGCCGGCGCCTGCACCGAGCTGGGTGAACATGCCGTATTTGCCGCGCTGGTCACCGGGGGCGTACTCGGCCGACAGCAGTGCCGACCCGGCCCATTCACCGCCGACGGCGAAACCTTGGCACAGCCGCAGGGTGAGCAGGATGACCGGCGCCAGCACCCCGATGGAGGCGGCGCTGGGCACCAGGCCGACGGCGAAGGTCGAGATCCCCATGATCAGCAGGGTGGCGATCAGGGTCTTCTTGCGGCCCAGCCGATCCCCGAAGTGCCCGAACACCGCCGCGCCCACCGGCCGGGACAGGAACGCCGCGGCGAAGGTGGCCAGCGACGAGATGGTGGCCATCGTCGGACTCAGGCCGGGAAAGAAGATCTTCGGGAACACCAGGGCGGCGGCCGTGCCATAGAGGTAGAAGTCGTAGAACTCGATGGCGGTGCCGACAAAGCTGGCGAAGGCCACCCGGCGCATCGGTGGGCGTGCAGATGTCACCGAGGCAGTATGCCTCGTGCGTAGGCTCGGCTTCATGGCCGATACCGAATACACCGTGGGCGATTATCTGCTGGACCGGCTGGCCGAACTCGGCGTGACCGAGGTGTTCGGTGTACCAGGCGATTTCAATCTGGAGTTCCTCGATCATGTGCTCGCCCACGACACCGTCCGCTGGGTGGGTGGGGCCAATGAGCTCAACGCCGGCTACACCGCGGACGGGTACGGCCGGTTGCGGGGAATCTCGGCGCTGGTCACCACGTTCGGTGTCGGTGAGCTGTCGGCGGCCAACGCCGTCGCAGGCAGTTACGCCGAGCATGTGCCGGTGGTGCACATCGTGGGCGCACCGTCCAAGGACGCCCAGGCGGCCCGCCGGGTGGTGCATCACTCCCTCGGCGACGGCGATTTCGAGCACTTCTTCCGGATGGCCCGCGAAATCACCTGCGCGCAGGCCAATCTGGCTCCCGCGACGGCCACCCGCGAGATCGACCGGGTGCTCGCGGAGGTCCGTGAGCACACCCGGCCGGGGTATCTGTTGCTGTCCACCGACGTGGCCCGGTTCCCCGTCGACCCGCCGTCGGCGCCGTTGCCGCGCTACGGGGGCGGCACCAGCCCGCGGGCGCTGGCCCTGTTCACCGACGCGGCGCGGCGGCTCATCGGCACCCACCAGGTGACGGTGCTGGCCGACCTGCTGGTGCACCGGCTCAACGCCGTCGCCAAACTCACCGAACTACTGGCCGCCGACGCGGTGCCGTACGCGACCCTGATGTGGGGCAAGAGCCTGCTCGACGAGAGCTCACCCAACTACCTGGGCATCTACGCCGGGGCGGCCAGCGCCGAATCGGTGCGCCGTGCGGTGGAGGAGGCTCCGGTGCTGATCACCGCCGGCGTGCAGTTCACCGATATGGTCAGCGGCTTCTTTTCCCAGCAGATCGACCCGGCCCGCACCATCGATGTCGGTGCGGTCCAGTCGACGGTCACCGGGCAGGTGTTCGCCCCGATCGACATCGACGCCGCGCTCGGGGCGCTGACGGGCATCCTCGCCGAGCGTGGCGTCGTATCGCCCGCCGTCGCGGCCGCGCCCGCCCCGGTTCGCCACGCCCCGCCGCCGCCGGACACCGCCCTGACCCAGAAGATGCTGTGGGACAGGGTTTCCGATGCATTGACCCCGGGCAATGTGGTGCTGGCCGACCAGGGCACCTCGTTCTACGGGATGGCCGGGCACCGGCTGCCTGCCGGGGTGACCTTCATCGGGCAGCCGCTGTGGGGATCGATCGGTTACACCCTGCCGGCCGCCCTCGGCGCCGCCCTGGCACACCGGGACCGCCGTGTCGTGCTGCTCATCGGCGACGGCGCGGCCCAGCTGACCGTGCAGGAGATCGGGGTGATGGCCCGCGAGGGAATCGCCCCGGTGATCATCGTCGTCAACAACGACGGCTACACGGTGGAACGGGCCATCCACGGCCCGGAGGCGTACTACAACGACATCGTCGGGTGGCGCTGGCAGCAGTTGCCCGCCGCCCTCGGCGTCGCCGACGCGCTGGTGGTGTGCGCCCACACGGTCGGCGAACTCGACGCCGCGCTGACGGCCGCCGCGGCCGACCCGCACCGGATGGCCGTCATCGAGGTGGTGCTGGGCCGCGGCGATGTGCCCCCGCTGCTGGCCGAACTGGCCCGCTCGGCGGCCTCCGCCAACGCCGCAGGCTGATGGTGGCCCGCCCGGAAGTATCGTGTCGCGAATGAATCTCGACGCCAACCGTGCATCCATCACCGAGGCCATCGACGCCGGCCTGCTGGCCGGGGCGGTCACCCTGGTCTGGCATGCCGGCGAGGTGGTTCAGGTCAACGAACTGGGCCATCGGGACGTGGCGGCCGGGTTGCCGATGCAGCGCGACACGGTGTTCCGGATCGCCTCGATGAGCAAGCCGGTGACGGTGGCGGCGGCGATGACACTGCTGGACGAGGGCCGGTTCGGCCTGCGCGATGAGATCGACGCCTGGATTCCCGAGCTGGCCGGCGTGCGGGTGCTGGCGAGTCCGAACGGCCCGGTGGATGTCACGGTGCCGCTGCGCCGGCCGATCACCTTCGAGGACCTGATGACGCACCGGTCCGGCCTGGCGTACCCGTTCTCGGTGACCGGCCCGCTGGCGCGGTCCTATGCGCGGTTGTCGCACCGGCAGAACGAGGATCGCTGGCTGGCCGAACTGGCGGCACTGCCACTGGCGCATCAGCCCGGGGACCGGGTCACCTACAGCCACGGCACCGATGTGCTGGGCATCGCGATCGCGCGGATCGCCGGCAAACCGCTGCACCAGTTGTTGTCCGAGCGGATCTTCGAGCCGTTGGGCATGCCGGACACGGGTTTCGCGGTCAGCCTGGTGCAACGGCGCCGGATGGCCACGATGTACGCCCTCGGTGCCGACGATGCAGACACCCCGTCGCTTCGCTCGCCCCAGGCACGGCTGCGTGACGACGTGATGGGTCAGCCCCCGCTGGCCCCACCGGAGTTCTGCGCGGGCGGCGCCGGCTTGATGTCGACCGCCGACGACTACCTGCGGTTCGCCCGGATGCTGCTGGGCGGCGGCAGCGTGGACGGGGTCCGGGTGCTGTCGGAGGAGTCGGTGCGGCTGATGCGCACCGACCGGTTGACCGATGAACAGAAGCAGCAGAACTTCCTCGGTGGGCCGTTCTGGATCGGCCGCGGTTTCGGGCTGAGCATGTCGGTGGTGACCGATCCAGATCAGTCTCGCCAGTTCTTCGGGCCGGGCGGGCTCGGCACCTTCGGCTGGCCGGGCGCCTACGGGACCTGGTGGCAGGCCGACCCGGCGAACGATGTCGTGCTGCTGTATCTGATCCAGAATTTTCCCGACCTGAGCTCTGATGTCGCCGCCGTCCGCGGTAACACCTCGATGGCGAAACTGCAGTCGGCACAACCGAAGTTCGTCCGGCGCACCTATCGGGAATTGGGCCTGTGACGACGGTGCTGATCAGCGGCGCGGGTGTCGCCGGGCCGGCGTTGGCTTATTTCCTGTCCCGCTCCGGGTATCGGGTCGTGGTGGTGGAGACGGCGCCCCGGGTGCGACTCGGCGGACAGACCGTCGACCTGCGCGGGGCCGGCCACGAGGTGGCCGCTCGGATGGGGCTGCTGGATGCGGTGTCGGCCAAGGCGGTGGCCCAGCGCGGAGCGGCGTGGGTGCGGGCCGACGGCCGGCGGCGCGCCGAGATGCCGGTGACCGCCTTCCATGGCAACGGCCTGGTCTCCAAACTCGAGGTGCTGCGCGGGGACCTGGTCGACGTGCTCTACCAGGCCACCAAGGACCGCACCGAATACCGGTTCGGCACCCGCATCACCGGAATCGACGGCGCCACAGCCACACTCAGCGACGGCAGCACCGTGACGGCCGATCTGATCGTCGGGGCCGACGGACCTCATTCGGCGGTGCGCCGCCTGGTGTTCGGGCCCGAAGACCAGCTCACCACGGCGCTGGGCGGATACAACGCGTGGTTCAGCGCCCCCGACACGGTGGGGCTGGACGGCTGGTTCCTGCTGTATCAGGAGCCCGGGCGCAATGCCTCGATGCGCCCGTCCCACGATCCGGCGATGGCCAAGGCCGGCTTGGCATTCCGGTCCGCACCATTGGACTACGACCGGCGCGACACCGGCGCCCAGATCGAGCTGCTACGCCGGCATTTCGCGGACGCGCAATGGCACTGCCCGCAGTTGCTGGCCGCGGCCGCCGACGCCGACGACTTCCATTTCGATGCGTTCCTGCAGGTGCGCATGGCCACCTTCACCCGCGGGAACGTCGCGCTGGTGGGCGACGCCGGGTACTGCGCCTCACCGCTGTCCGGGATGGGCACCAGCCTGGCCCTGGTCGGCGCGTATGTCCTGGCCGGCGAGCTCGGACCGGCGGAATCCTTTGCCGCTGAAGCTCTTCCGGCTGCACTGGCGCGCTACCAGACGGTCCTGCGCCCGTACATCGACCGCTGTCAAACCCTGTCCAACGGCATCGACGGATACCTGCCGAAGTCCAACGGCGACATCGCGGTCACCGCCGCGGTGATGAAATGGATGCAGCGCTGGCCTTTCCGGCCGATCGCCGAACGCAAGTGGTTCACCACCGCCGACTCGATCGACCTGCCGGCGTACTGATCCCCCGCGAGGTGACGCCATTTTGCGGAGCGGCCTGACGAATCAGCCGGATGGACGCCGCGATTCACTGGTTTGAGTGGTCGGCAGATGTTTCGGGCCTCGTGGTGGTTTCAATGTAATTGACGGCATCTTTGTCGGCACTTCGTGCACGCTCGCCGGCGGCCGCTCGTGCGCGCACGAGCGGAGCCACGATCCGCTGGGAGCAGTGAGCATGAGAGTTGCGGGCATGACCAGACAGACCACCCACTTCTGACCGCGACGTCGGCTAGTCATTGCTGACTCGCATCTCGCGTTCAACCGCGGCGAAAGGCTGGCCAACCGCTTCTTTGTCTTGCTTCACGCCGTGGAAAAACGCCGTGACATCCGACCGCAGCCGGTCATCTTTCCAGTATTCGCTGTGGCCCAGTGTGTCCTGCTTCGCCAGTTCGGTGCAATTCCTGTTGCGTTCGCCACCGAGTTGCGGAAGACAGGTTCCGATCGGATCCGTTGCACGCCAGTAGTTGTGCCACTGCTCTCCCCTGTACGACATCGTCAAGGCCGTGCTGAAGAAGTCGTCGTCGAAGTAACGCGGAAAAAAGTTCTGGTACAACGAGTGAAGCGGAGATCCGCACGTGAACAACGCGATTCGGTCCGAGGGTTCCCGGTCGACCAGGTGCAAGCCCTGCTTGAGCGCTCGCCGATCCGTCCGGCCTTCTGTCCGCTTCTCCATCCAGTGTCCCCCTCGTACGAACCAGGCACACACAACCGATCCCTGGCTGTGCCCAACTAACGCGACGGGTTCGTCGGGAAACTGCAGCACGAGGTCATTGATTGACTGGCGGATCCCAGACAACAGTGCACGGCGATATGAGGCACCCGCCAGAGGATGGAGGTCTGGCGCCCAGAATCCGGCGATATCCGCGACCGAACCAAAGAATCGCCCGAGTCTCGCCGCCCAATCCTCGGGTCTCCTCATGACAATGAGAATAATGGTGATTGCACCCGCAACTTTCAGTGCTATCAAACAGCTTTCGACGTGTGACAGTTGCATGTGACCGATGAGATAGGCCAAGGCCAGCCAGAAAACTGCAGTCAACACGATCGACAAAACAGCCAACTGTGGGAGAAAATTCGAAAGGTGATTCACGAGGTAATGCGGAGCGGACATACCTTTTAGTTCTTCGAGATCCTGGGACCGAGCTCGTGCTTCCGGCGGCGGCGCTCCGGGCAGCGACCCAGATGTGTTGCCGTTAACTGTCGATACGACACGTAACTCGGCCGACATTTGTTGGCCAGCGTCCGAGGATTCGGTGCAGTCATCTCTGGGCTGCGATCCAGTCTTATGCGGAATCCTCTTGAAGCGAACCACCTCGAAGATTACGAACACGCTGAATGCAACGATCATCGCAACCAGGAACAGCGGAATCAGATCGATTCGCAACGCATGTCCGAAATGCAGAGATCCACCACCCCGAAAGTCGTCTGCTTTGGGCAGCAGAATGTACTCCAGTTCCGCCCCTGAATCAGCACGCGCGCCGCGTCCAAATGGCACGATTTGCATTGCGCTGGCAACGAAGAGGCGTATGACGGACCCACCGACGTGCAGCAGAACGACGGCCAACACGGCGAGGATCGCAGAGCCCGCGAGGTGGGCACGTTTCTGTCGATTGATCCAGGCGGCGACGCCCAGGACGAGTGCGATAATCCAGATAGCGGCAGTTGTATACACCACCACGGGCGTCATCGGATCGATCGCATTGTCTGCGCCGTTGGTAAGTACGGAATGCAGATAACCCCGCGTTCTCGACGCAGGTCGCTGATGTAGGTAAACGATCATGCCACCAAGTGCCGCGATGCTCGTCAGGGAAACGAGCGTGCCACCTCGATCGACCAGTGGTCGGCCGGCCACCAATCGATAGAGAATCAACACGATCAGGATGGTTGGACCCGACGCTTGTAGTACCACAGCGGTGAGCCGGTCGTCGTGCCCGTCCAGAGACCGCCAAGCGGTTTCGATGATCACCGTGATCCAGGCCGCCAGCCCAATCGTCAGGCAGAGGCTTGCCGCTGCGATCAGCGACCTCGTGACGAATCGCCAACCTCTGTCACGCGGCTCCATGAAACCCGCGACGTTCAGCAAGGTGAAGGGAAATGCCAGATACCATGCGGTATTGCGGGTGATCTTCCGATTCGCGCGACTCCAGTTGACCAGGCGCAGCTTGTGTCGCGGCAATTGCGGAACGCGCCCGATCCATACCCGGCCGTCAACCGTTTCCTTGTAGGTCGGTTCACCGAGAGCGCTGTAGCGCTCATGATCACCGATACCGTGCACGCGAACTTCTACCCCGTAGTCTCGCCCCTTGTCTTCCCTATCGACCGCCACGTCTGCCGCCTCTCGCGCACATTTCACGCATTTGCGTTAGATGAGTGTCATGCGCACTAGCCGCGGTGGGGTGAGTAGCGCGGTACGCGTATTAACGCGTCTGCGGAAGCGCGCGTTGAAAGCGTCGCAGGTCTTTCCCCCGCGAGCGATCAGACGCTGACCACATCCAGCGCCCGGCGCGCGTAGGCCCGCACGTCGGCGTCGGCGTCCTTGAGTGCCAGGCCCAGC
Organism: Mycobacterium sp. BMJ-28; assembly: GCF_054404835.1. Classification (NCBI taxonomy): domain Bacteria; kingdom Bacillati; phylum Actinomycetota; class Actinomycetes; order Mycobacteriales; family Mycobacteriaceae; genus Mycobacterium; species Mycobacterium sp. BMJ-28. The sequence continues at coordinate 3,714,729 of NZ_CM136783.1, forward strand.
GCATCGCGGGCCGCCGACTCCGACGACGCCCACCGGGTCAGGCTCAGCACCGCCGCCTTTCGCACGTCCAGATGGGAGTCGGCCAGTGTGCGGGACAGTGACGGCACCGCGACGTCGGGCGCCACACCGGACAGGGCCCGGGCCGCGCCTTCGCGTACCTGCCAGGCCGACTCCGCCAGGGCGCGTTCGATGACCGCGATATCACCGTCGTCACCGCCGAGGGTGCCCAGCGCCGACAGGGCCGCCGCACGTACCAGCGGATCGGGGTCGGCCAGGCTGGCCCGCACCGTCTCGACACCGGCGCCCAGCGTCGCGAGTCCGCGCACCGCAGCGATCCGCACCTCCCGGTTGTCATCTGTGGCCGCCAGTGCCACACCGTGGGCGTCGTCGACCGAGACCAGCGCACGCACCGCCTCGATCCGCACCCGGTGGTCCCCGTCGCGCACGGCGGCGCGGAACTCCGCAGGCACCCGGCGCGAACTTGTCACGTACAGTGCCACCGCACGCACCACCGCATCCGGCGAATTCACGTGCGCGACAAACTGTTCGGGCGACGGCAGCACTTCGACCAATTCCCGGGCCGCTTCTGCGGCCTGCAGCCGTACGCCCGCATCGGGATCGGCCAGGGCCGCGACCAGTGCGCTCCCGTAGCCGTCGGGCAGGTTCTCCACCAGGGTCGCCACCGCGGTGCGGCGCACGCCGGCGTCGTCGTCGGCCAGGTATTCGGACAGCTCGGCCAGCGTCGGTTCCGCCAGCGCCAGCACCGCCGCGATCCGCGGTGACGGTGGCGGCGCGGGGGCCGCGGCGACCCGGGAGACCACCGTGGCCGGCGCCTTCCCGCCGAACAGCGCGGGTTGCTCGACGACGGTCATCGGCCCGGCCGAGGGCACATGCTCCAGCCCCGGCACCGGTACGAAGTACTCGGCGACGGGACGCTTGAGGAACTCCATCTCACCGGAGGCACCCTTGCGCAGATTCAGGTGATAGTTCCATTCCTGATCGTCGCGGGCCGGCAGATCGGCCCGTTCGTGGTACAGACCCCAGCGCGATTCGGTGCGGGTCAGCGAGGAGCGTGCCGCCATCTCCGCACAATCCCGGATGAACGACACCTCGGCCGCACGCATCAGCTCATGCGGGGTCCGGGCGCCGATCCCGGCCACCTCGTCGCGCATCCGGTCGAATGTCTGCACGGCGATCGACAACTTCGACGCGGTCTTGGGCGGCGCCACATAGTCGTTGACGAACCGGCGCAGCTTGTACTCCACCTGCGGCTGCGGCGGGCCGTCGGGTTGGCGCAGTGGCCGGTAGACCAGCTCGTGCGCCGCAGCCAGCTGATCGTCCGGAAGGTGCACCGGCGCGGCAGTTTCGGCCAGTGTGGAGGCCGCATGTTCACCGGCCAGGTCGCCGTAGACGAACGCGCCGATCATGTAGTTGTGCGGCACGCAGGCCAGGTCACCGGCCGCGTACAGGCCGGGCACCGTGGTCCGGGCATGCTCGTCCACCCACACCCCGGATGCGGAGTGCCCACTGCACAAACCGATCTCGGAGATGTGCATCTCGATATCGTGGGTGCGGTAGTCGTGCCCGCGATTGGCGTGGAAGGTGCCGCGGGTCGGGCGCTCGGTGGTGTGCAGGATGTTCTCCAGTGCGGACAGCGTCTCGTCGGGCAGGTGGGTCACCTTGAGATAAATCGGCCCGCGCGCGGATTCGATCTCGCTGCGGACCTCGGTCATCATCTGGCCCGACCAGTAATCCGAGTCCACGAACCGCTCGCCCTGGGCGTTGACCTGGTAACCGCCGAACGGGTTGGCCACATAGGCACACGCCGGGCCGTTGTAGTCCTTGATCAGCGGGTTGACCTGGAAGCACTCGATACCGGACAGCTCCGCACCGGCGTGGTAGGCCATCGCGTATCCGTCGCCGGCGTTGGTCGGATTCTCGTACGTGCCATACAGATAACCCGAGGCAGGCAAGCCGAGCCGGCCGCAGGCACCGGTGGCCAGGATGACGGCCTTTGCCGCGATGGCGACGAACTCGCCGGTGCGGGTGTTCAGGGCCGCCGCCCCGACGGCCCTACCGTCCGAGACGAGAACCCGCACCGGCATCAGGCGGTTCTCGATCTGGATCTTCTCCCGCATCGAGCGTTGCCGCAGCACCCGGTACAACGCCTTCTTGACGTCTTTGCCCTCGGGCATCGGCAGCACATAGGAACCCGACCGGTGCACGCGCCGCACCGCGTACTCGCCGTGCTCGTCCTTCTCGAATTTGACCCCGTACCGTTCCAGTCGCTGCACCATCGCGAACCCGCGCGTCGCGGTCTGATAGATGGTGCGCTGGTTGACGATTCCGTCGTTGGCCCGGGTGATCTCGGCGACGTAGTCCTCGGGTTCGGCCTTGCCGGGGATGACGGCATTGTTGACGCCGTCCATGCCCATCGCCAGCGCCCCGGAATGCCGCACGTGCGCCTTCTCCAACAGCAGCACCCGCGCACCGTTCTCGGCGGCGGTCAGCGCGGCCATGGTGCCCGCGGTGCCGCCGCCGATCACCAGCACATCGCAGTCCAGCCGGACCGTATCGGCGAGATCGGGGATTTCAGTCATCAGTTGTCCAATGCCTCGATGATTTCGGCACGCAGCGCACTGCGGTCCACGTTTTCGGTGCGCGGCTGGGGCACCTCTTGCAGTACCCGCAGGCCCTCGCGGCCCAGCACCGCCACCCGGTCACCGAGGATCAGCGCCTCGTCGACGTCATGGGTGACGAACACGATGGTGGTGGGGTGTGCTCGCCAGGTCGCGATCAGCAGGCGCTGCATGGCCGCGCGGGTCTGCGCGTCCAGTGCACCGAACGGTTCGTCCATCATGACCGCGCGGGGCGCGCCGGCCAGCCCGCGGGCCAATTGCACCCGTTGCCGCATGCCACCCGACAGGCTCTTGGGCAGGTAGTCCGCGAACCCGGTGAGACCCACCTCCTCGATCCAGCGTTCGGCCCGCGCCCGGCGCGTCGATCGTGGCGTGCCCCGAAGCGCAAGGGCCAGTTCGATATTCGAGCGCACGCTACGCCACGGCAGTAGCGCGCTGTCCTGGAACACCATGCCGCGGTCCCGGGAGGTGGTGGTGACGGGCTCGCCGTCGGCGCGCACCAGGCCGGAGTCCGGGGCCAGCAGACCGGCCAGTGCCCGCAACACCGTGGACTTGCCGCATCCCGACGGTCCCGTCAGGACCAGGATCTCCCCCGGCTGCACGGTCAGTGTCAGACCGCGCAGCACCGCCGTGCCGGTGTAGGACAACGTGACATCGTCGAGTTCCAGCCGCAGCCCGGTCGTCACAGCGATCGTCATCGCGTGCTCTCCTCGCCGCGCGGCAGCCACCGGGTGGCCCGGCGCCCGATCAGTTCTATGGCCGCGGCGGTGCCGAAGCCGAGCGCACCGATGGTGAGGATCCCGACGAACACGGCCGGGTAGTCCAGCACGGTGTAGGCCTGCCAGGTTCGGTAACCGACGCCGAGCCGTCCGGAGATCATCTCGGCGGAGATCACGCAGATCCACGCCACGCCCATCCCCACCGACAATCCACCGAACAATCCGGGCAGGATGCCGGGCAGCACCACCTGACGCAGCACATCCCAGCGGCCACCGCCCAGCGTGCGTACCGAGTCCTCCCAGATGGTGGGCAGCGCCCGCACCGCATGCCGGGTACTGACCATGATCGGGAAGTAGGCGGCCAGGAACGTGATGGCCACGATGCCGGCCTCGTCGCTGGGGAACAACAGGATGGCCACCGGCACGATCGCGATCGCAGGGATCGGCCGGAGCAGTTCGGTGATCGGACCGAACAGATCGGCGAACAGCGCCGAGCGACCGAGCAGGATGCCGGTGACGACACCGATCACCGCGGCCAGCCCGAAACCGGTGAGGATCCGGATCAGCGACTGTGCCAGATCCAGCCAATACTCACCGGTGCCGAGCCGGTGCGCCAGCGCCGCCCCGATCTCGGTGACGGTCGGCAGGGTGTCGAAGCGCAACCAGAACCGAACTCCGTTGGCGGTCAGCACCTGCCACAGCCCGATCGCGGCCAGCACCGAGGCCACCCGCAGGGTGCGGTGGCGCCATACCCGGCGGTCGCGGTTGCCCTGCTGCACCGCGACATCGGCGTGCGGGCGGGTCAACAGATCGGTCACACCACACCCGCCAGCGCCTGCTGGTAGTCCACGGTGCTGCTGCCGGGATGGGCGGCGGTATAGCGTGCGGCGCCGGCCGGGGTGTCGAAGGGCAGGTAGTTGCCGCCGTCGCGGACCCAGATCGCCTTGTCGGCGAACCAGCGGGTGCCCAGTTCGGCGTCGGGCACATACGCCGCCCGCACCGTGGCGCCGCGGGCTTGCGCGTTCCGCACCGCGCGCAACAGCTCGTTGGGGCTCGCCGCCGGCACGGTGGTGTCCGAGCCCTGCAGCCAGAGCTCACCGGCCGCCGGTGCGCTGGTCGCCTTGAGCGCGGCGTCGTAGTCGAGTTTGCGCTCGGCGAACGCGGCCCGCAGCGGGCCGTCCTGGACGAAGCCGGGGACGTCGAGCTCGGCGAAGTCGCCGATCGACTTCAGGTACGGCACATCGCCTTTGAGCGCCTCGACGAGCGAGGGCTTCAGCGTGGTGTCGAACGACGTGCCGCCGGGACCGTTGTACAGGTACACCACCTCCTGGGGCAGGCCGCTGGCCTCGGCGACGATGCGGGAGGCTTCCAGCGGTTTGGTGTTGAGGAAGTCGGTGGCGTCGAGTTGGGCCTGCAGGAACGCGTCGAGCACCTCGGGGTGGGTGGCCGCGTAATCCCGGCGCACCACGACCCCGTGCAGGGTCGGGTAGTTCAGCTGCGCGCCGTCATACAGCAACTTGCCCTTGTTCTGGAACACCAGCAGGCCGGGCCATGCAACGAACTGCGAAAGGCCCTGTACCTGACCGGATTCCAGCGCCGAGGCGCCTACCTGAGGCTGCTGGTTGAGCACCTCGACACCGGTCTTGGGATCGATACCGGCTTGTGACAGCGCCCGTACCAGGGTGCCGTGCCCGGCCGAACCGACGCTTGCGGACACCTTCTTCCCGGCCAGGTCGGTCAGCGTGCGGGCGGGCGAATCCGGCGACACCACCACCATGTTCAGCGCGCCCTTGGGGTTGTACCCGGTCACCGAGACGATCTCGGTACGCGCTCGTTCGTTGGCCTGGGTCTTGGAGCCGTTGATCAGCATCGGATAGTCGCCCATCGAACCGATGTCGATCTTCTCGGCGACCATCTGCGCGGTGATCGGTGCGCCGGTGTCGTAGTCCTGCCAGGTCACGTTGTATTTGGTGCCGGTGCGGGTGGTGATGTCGGCCAGCCGATGTTCCAGATATCCCTGGGCCTTGAGCAATGTCCCGGCGGTGACGGTGTTGATGGTCTTGGACTGGTAGCCGACGACGACGTCGACGACGTCGTCGTCCTTGGTGGTGGCATCGAGCGAGCAGGCCGACAGCGTGGCGGTGAGCGCAGCGAGCAGCACCGCGAGAGATTTCTTCATGAGGGTCCTCAGCGACTCAGCGGATCAGATAGGGCATGTTGACGGTGACGGCGCCGGTGGGACAGCGGGCCGCACACGGCCCGCAGTACCAGCATTCGTCGACATGCATGTACGCCTTGCCGTTGTCGGGGTTGATCGCCAGCGAATCCATCGGGCAGATCTCGACGCACAGCGTGCAGCCCTCGATACACAGCGACTCGTCGATCGTGACCGGGACGTCCAGACGGGTGTTCACCAAAGCCATCTCCAGCTCCTGCCGGTTAGTTACGGAAAAGATTGCCGCGCATGGTGATCCGGTCACCACGCATCCGGATGTACTCCAGGTCGACGGGACGACCGTCGCCAAGTCTGGTGAGCCGCTCCAGCATCAGCAGCGCCGCGCCATCGGGCACCTGCAAGGTTGCCGCCGAATGCGGATCGGCCGAGATCGCCTCCAGGGCAAGGGTTGCCGAGCCGAGCCGTTGTCCGCTGACCTGTTCGATGAGCGCGAACACATCGTTGGTCTCCAACGGATGCTCGACCACCAGGTCGCCGATGTCGGGTGCCAGATAGGTCAGGTCCAACGACAGCGGCAAGTCGCCCAGGTAACGCAGCCGCTCGATGTAGACCACCGTGGTGGCCGGTTCCAGGTCCAGCTTGCGCGCCACCGCCGGTGGCGCGGTCATCCGCAGCACGGCGCGCACCTCGTTGCGCACCTCGCCGTAGTCCTTGAACGTCTCCTTCAGCCCGACCAGCGCGTCCAGGCCGTGGTCGTATTTGCGCACCGCGACGTGGGTGCCGACCTTGGTGCCCCGGTCGATCAGCCCCTCGGCCTTGAGCACGGCGAGCGCTTCCCGGACGGTGTTGCGCGACACCGAGAAATCCGCGGCCAGTTCGGTTTCGGCGGGCAGGCCGTCGGGGTAACCGCCGGCGTGGATGTGCTGACGCAGCACGTCGGCCACCAGACGGGCCTGATCGGCGCGCGTGCGGCGGATCGGCGTCGGTTCTGGGGCTGGCACGCATTCACCGTAAGGGCGATGCAGACCTCGTCCCGACGCGCTGAGCGGCCACGATGCCGTGTGCACGACGATTGCGCCGCCGGCCCAGGACACCGACCTGCCAGAAAATGCCGGGATCGTGGTATTGCGCCACCCCCGCTCAGCGCGGCGCGTTTCGGATCGCGCTGAGCAGAAAGCTCACATCGAGCGCGACAGCACCCGGCCGAACTGCAGTAGGCGTTCCATCTGCGCGAGCCCGCCGTTGCCCACCGACTTGGTGTACCGGAACGATTCGCAGTACAGGTCGCTTTCGGTGGCGGAGGTCTTGCGGGCCCTGGTGACCAGCTGGGTGTACATCCGCAGTCGCACCTCGGACAGCCGCCGGGTCCCGTCGTTGAGCACGTCGAACTGGGTGCTCAGAATGTGGTCGCTGATCGTCGACAACAAAATGGTGCGCACCGAGGACGTCAGCTGCCGCCGGTCGTCGCTGTATTCGTCGTCGGCCCGCCACATGATCAACCGACGCCCGTCGGTGGCCACCACTTCCTGCCACAGCGCCGTGCCCCAGGACTCCTCGGACTCCCCGCGCGACATGATGAACGACGCGATCCCGGGGAACTCGACGACCGACCGGAGTTGTTCCAGCGCCAGGTCGGGGTCGCGCAGATACACCGCGGCGGCATCCTGCACGCTCATGTACGGCGCCCAGTCCTGCGGTGCGTTCATCGGAAGTTAGACCTCCTGCGACCCGCGCAGCGCCTCGGCAGCGGCCCGTATCTGTGGCGTCACGAGCATCACCTGACCGAGCACGCCGTTGACGAAGCCCGGCGAGTCGTCGGTGGACAACTCCTTCGCCAGCTCGACGGCCTCATCGACCGCCACCGGTTCGGGAACGTCCTGGGCGTGCAGCAGCTCCCACACCGCCACCCGCAGGATGGCGCGGTCCACGGCGGGCAATCGGTCCAGCGTCCAACCCTGCAGGTGCGCAGCGATGAGTTCGTCGACATGGGCACTGTGCTCGGTCACCCCGCGGGCCACCGTCACCGTGTACGGGTTCAGCGGGTTGATATCGGCCTGGCTGTGGGACAGCTTGTTGCGCCCCTCGGCCACCTCGGCGGCGGTCAGACCGCGGGCCTCGGCCTCGAACAGCAGATCGACGGCGCGTTTGCGCGCCTGATGCCGTCCGCGGTCCCCGCGACGGTCAGGCATTCCCGTCGCTCCGCTCGCCCTGGCTAGGCATTCACCCGGCCCAGATACGAGCCGTCACGGGTGTCCACCTTCAGCTTGTCGCCGGTGTTGATGAACAGCGGCACCTGCAGCTCGGCGCCCGACTCCACGGTGGCCGGCTTGGTGCCGGCGCTGGAGCGGTCACCCTGCAGACCGGGCTCGGTGTGGGTGACGACGAGCTCCACCGAGGTGGGCAACTCCAGGTACAGCGCCTCGCCGTTGTGGAAGGCGATCTGCACGGGCATGCCCTCGAGCAGGAAATCCGCGAGCCGGCCGACGAGCGCCTCCGAGAGCGGGTTCTGCTCGTAATCCTGGGAATCCATGAACACGAAATCGGAACCGTCGCGGTACAGGTAGGTGGCGTCGCGGCGGTCCACGGTCGCGGTCTCGACCTTCACCCCGGCGTTGAAGGTCTTGTCGACCACCTTGCCGGTCAGCACGTTCTTGAGCTTGGTGCGCACGAACGCCGGCCCCTTACCGGGTTTGACGTGCTGGAACTCGGTGATCTGCCACAGCTGGTTGTCGATCTGCAGGACGAGCCCATTCTTGAAGTCGGCGGTTGATGCCACGGTCTGTACAGCTCCTAGATCAGTTAATTACGACCAGTTCCTTGGGGAACCGGGTGAGCAACTCGGGTGTGGGTGCGTCCTGGCTGCCCACGACCAGGGTGTCCTCGATGCGGACACCACCCCGGCCGGGCAGGTAGACACCGGGCTCCACGGTCACCGCAGCGCCAGCAAGCAGTGTACCGACGGATGACGCGCTGATTCCCGGCGCTTCGTGGATCTGCAGCCCGACGCCGTGGCCGAGACCGTGGCCGAAGTTCTCCGCGTACCCGGCATCGGCGATGACCTGCCGCGATGCCGCGTCGACATCCTTGAGTCCGGCCCCAGGGCGCAGCGCCTCGCGGCCGGCCCGTTGTGCCGCGGCGACCAGGTCGTAGATCTCGCGCTGCCAGGCCGCCAGCGGCCCCAGCACGAAGGTGCGGGTCATGTCGGAGTGGTAGCCGGCCACCAGCGCACCGAAATCGATCTTCACGAAGTCACCGCGGGCCAGCACCGCATCGGTGGGCCGATGGTGCGGGATGGCCGAATTGGCACCGGCGGCGACGATCGTCTCGAAGGACACGCCGTCGGCGTCATAGTCCAGCATCAGCGACTCCAGGTCCCGGGCGACCTCTTTCTCGGTACGACCGGGGCGTAGGCCACCGGCGTCCACCAGCTCCCGCAGCGCGGAGTCCGCGGCCTCGCAGGCCAGCCGCAGCATGGCGATCTCACCGGCGTCCTTCACCTCGCGCAGCCGCTCGACCACGCCTGGGGCCCGGACCAGCTGCACGCCGTCGGCCGCGCGCTCCAGCAGGGCGTGGCCGTCGAAGGTCACCACATGACTTTCGAAGCCGAGCCGGCGGATGCCGGTGGCCGCGGCCCGGCCGGCCAGCTGCGGTCCGCAGGCCCGCTCGATCACCAATTCGGCATCCGGCGCCTGCGCCGCGGCCTGGGTGACGTACCGGCCGTCGGTCGCCAGGACCGGCGTGTCGTCATCGGCGCGGATCAACAGCGCCGCATTCGACCCGGTGAATCCGGACAGGTAGCGCACGTTGACCAGGTCCGTTACCAGCAAAGCGTCCACGTTGGCGACGGCCAGCCGCTGCCTCAGCCGACCTCTGCGCTGCGAAATCGTCACGACCGCTGACGGTACTCGCTACGCTGTGCCCTCATGAGTAAGTGGTTGCTGCGCGGGCTCGTGTTCGCGGCGGTGGTGGTTGTCCTGCGATTGATCCAGGGTGCGCTGGTCGACGCCTTCCCGACGAACGCCGGCTGGATCAGTCCCGCACTGGGACTTTTCCTGGCCGTGCCCGCCCTAGTGTGGGCGTATTTCGACGGCCACGCCGACGCCACCGCGCAGGCCGACCCGGACCGGCGCTCCGACCTCGCGATGGTCTGGCTGCTGGCCGGGCTGGTGGCCGGGCTGCTCGGCGACCTGGTGACGTGGTTCATCGGGCTGTTCTACAAGGCGGTGTACACCGGCAACCTGATCAGCGAGCTCACCTCGTTCGCGGCCTTCACCGCGCTGCTGGTGTTCCTCGCGGGCGTGGTCGCGGTGACCATCGGCCGTTGGGTCGTCGACCGCAAGGCGCCGCCGTACGAGCGCCGCCGCGAAGGCGATGAGCGCGCCGACACCGACGTGTTCGCGGCCGTCCAGCCCGACAGCGCCCAGTAGTTACGGGTTTCCCACCACCGAGTACGCGGCGGCCAGCAGGCTCGGGTCGGGCCCTTCCAGCCGTCCGGGCTTGGCCAGCCCGTCCAGCACCACGAACCGCAGGATGCCCGAGCGGTTCTTCTTGTCCCCGGCCATGTAGTCCAGCAGCTGCGGCAACGCGTCGGGGTCATAGCTGACCGGAAGTCCCAGCGCGGTCAGCACCCGGCGGTGCCGGTCGGCGGTGTCATCGTCCAGGCGTCCGGCCAGCCTGCCGAGTTCGGCGGCGAAGATCAGGCCCACCGACACGGCGGCGCCGTGGCGCCACTTGTAGCGCTCGCGGCGTTCGATGGCGTGCGCCAGCGTGTGGCCGTAGTTGAGGATTTCACGCAACGCCGACTCTTTCTCGTCGGCGGCGACCACCTCGGCCTTGACCACGATCGCGCGCCGGATCAGTTCGGGCAGCACGGATCCGGCCGGGTCGACCGCGGCCTCCGGGTCGGCCTCGATGAGATCCAGGATCACCGGGTCGGCGATGAAACCGGCCTTCACGATCTCGGCCATACCCGCCACGATCTCGTTGCGCGGAAGCGACGCCAGGGTCCCGAGATCGACGAGCACCGCCAGCGGCTGATGGAAGGCGCCGACCAGGTTCTTGCCCGCGTCGGTGTTGATGCCGGTCTTGCCGCCGACCGCGGCGTCGACCATGCCCAGCAGCGTGGTGGGCACGTGCACGATGTCCACCCCGCGCAGCCAGGTGGCCGCGGCGAAGCCGGCCACGTCGGTGGCCGCCCCGCCGCCCAGACTCACCAGGGCGTCCTTGCGGCCCACCCCGATCCGGCCGAGCACCTCCCAGATGAAGCCGACGACGGGCAGTTCCTTACCTGCCTCGGCGTCCGGGATCTCGACGCGGTGGGCGTCGATTCCGTTGTCCTGCAGGTGCGCCCGGATCACCTCCGCGGTCTGGGCCAGCGTGGGCTGGTGCAGCACCGCGACCTTGTGCCGGCCCGCCAGGGTGCGGCTGAGGTCCTCCAGCAGACCGGTCCCGATGATCACCGGATACGGCCGGTCGACCAGAACGTCCACCGTCACGGGTTCACTCATTGCGCGCCTCTGCTCGTCGGGCCAGCGCCGCCGGGGTGGGCGGCGCATCGGTGGTGGGTGCCGGGTTCAAGATGGTGGGCCGCCGCCAGGCCGGCCGACGGCGCCGGCGCGAACGGTGACCCGATCCGCAGCCGTCGAGCCTGGTGACGATGTGCCGGACGACGGCGCCCGGATTGCGCCGGTTGGTGTTCACCCGCATGGTGGCCACCTCGCGGTACAGCGGTACCCGCTCGGCGATCAGCGCACGGTACCGCTCCCCCGGGTCATCACCGGCCAGCAACGGACGGGCGCTGCCACTGGTGCGGCGAATCCCTTCTGCCGCACTGATTTCCAGATAGACGACGGTGTGCCCGGCCAGTGCCTCGCGGACCGCCGGTGTGGTGATGGCGCCACCGCCGAGCGACACCACACCGTCGTGCTCGGCCAGCGCCGCACGCACCACATCGGCTTCGATCTGCCGGAACGCCTGCTCGCCTTCGGTGAAGATGTCGGCAATGCTGCGGCCGGTGGTTTCCACGATCTTGGCGTCGGTGTCCAGCAGCGGGACCTGCAGTGCCTTGGCCAGCCGCCGTCCGATGGTGGACTTGCCGGAACCCGGCATCCCCACCAGCACAGCCTTGGGCGCCATGAGCTATCCCGACGCCCGCTGGGCAGGTTCGCGCTCGCGGACCGCCGCCAGGTAGCTCTCGACATTGGCCGTGGTCTCGGCCAGCGAGTCGCCGCCGAACTTCTCCAGCGCGGCCCGCGCCAGCACCAGCGCCACCATGGTCTCCACCACCACGCCCGCGGCGGGCACCGCGCACACATCGGAACGCTGGTGAATCGCGACCGCCTCGGCACCGGTGGCCATGTCGACGGTGGCCAGCGCCCGCGGCACGGTGGAGATCGGTTTCATCGCCGCACGCACCCGCAGCGGCTGACCGTTGGTCATCCCGCCCTCCAGGCCGCCGGCGCGGTTGGTGGAGCGCAGCACGCCGTCCGGGCCGGGGTACATCTCGTCATGGGCCACGCTGCCGCGCCGGCGGGCGGTCTCGAAACCGTCGCCGATCTCGACACCCTTGATGGCCTGGATGCCCATCACCGCCGCGGCCAGCTGGCTGTCCAGGCGGTTGTCGCCGCTGGTGAACGAGCCCAGCCCGATCGGCAGGCCGGTGACCACCACTTCGACCACACCGCCGAGGGTGTCGCCGTCCTTCTTGGCCGCTTCGATCTCGGCGATCATCAGCTGCTCGGCCTGCTCGTCGAAAGCACGCACCGGGCTGTCATCGATGCGGGCCAGGTCCTGCGGCAGCGGTGACGGGCCGTCGTATGGCTTGACTGCGCCGATGGCGATGACATGCGAGATGACCTCGACGCCGAGGGCCTGGCGCAGGAACGCCCGCGCCACGGTGCCGGCGGCGACCCGGGCGGCGGTCTCGCGGGCGCTGGCCCGCTCCAGCACCGGGCGGGCGTCGTCGAAGCCGTATTTGAGCATGCCCGCGTAGTCCGCGTGGCCGGGGCGCGGCCGGGTCAGTGGGGCGTTGCGCGCCGCGTCGCTTGCCAGCTGGGTCGCGTCGACCGGGTCGGCGGCCATCACGGTCTCCCACTTCGGCCACTCGGTGTTGCCGATCTCGATGGCGATGGGCCCGCCGAGGGTCAGCCCGTGCCGGACCCCGGTGAGCACGGTCACCTGGTCCTTCTCGAACTTCATCCGGGCGCCCCGGCCATAGCCGAGGCGGCGCCGCTGCAACTGGGCAGCGATGTCGTCGGAGGTCACGGACAGCCCCGCCACCATGCCTTCGACCATCGCCACCAGGGCACGGCCATGGGATTCACCAGCGGTAGTCCATCGCAACACGGGTGACATTCTCCCACGCGGACATCCGCGTGACCGAATCTGTCAACCTGCGCTCCATTGCAGCAGCACCGTGTCCATCCAGCGGTCGTGTTTGTGGCCGACCCGCGTCAACCGGCCCGCGTCGCGGAATCCGAACCGCCGGTGCAGCCGCATCGATGCCGAATCGCCGGTATCGGGTGCCGGCTCGCCGCCGACGTCCGCGATCACGGCGATCACCTCCCGCACCCCGGCGGCGCGGCTGAGATTCAGCAACGCGGGCAGCAGTTCGGCGCCGCAGCCACTGCCGACGGCCCACGGCGCCACGTAGATCGAGTCCTCCGCGGTGGCCCGATAGGCCGGGCGCGTCTTCCACGGCGCGCAATAGGCGTAGCCGGCCACCGCGCCGTTGCGCTCGGTCACCAGAAACGGCAGGCCGGCCGCCACGATCGCCGCGAACCGAGTGCGCCACTCGGCCACATCGGGCGCCTCGAGCTCGAAGGTCGCGACGCTGGTGGTGACGTAATGGGCGTAGATCTCGGCGATCTCAGGCAGGTCGGCGGTGGACGCGGCGCGGACGGACATGGTCTCTCACGGTAGGGCTACACGAACACCAGGGCGACCGATGCGGCGGTGGCCACGCACATCGACGGCCCGTGCGGCACGGCGGTTCCGGTGCCCCGCCACATCGCGGCCAGCCCGAGCAGCCCGGTGAACAGGGGTGCCGCCAGCGCCGCGAGCACCCACACCGGCAGGCCGAACGCGCCGGTGAGCCCGCCCAGGCCCAGCGCGAGCTTCACGTCGCCCGCACCCATCGACGCCGGATCGACCAGATGCACCGCCAGGTACACACCGGCCAGCGCGCCCGCCCCGGCGAGCGCGCCCGCGCCGTGCCCGGCCAGCGCGGCACCGGCGACGATCACCGCCGCACCGGGCAGGGTCAGCGTGTTGGGCAACCGGTGCTGCCGCACGTCGTACACACACACAGCGCCACCAGCCACGCGCCGACCAGCCCCGCCCCCATCAATCGAGGTTAGAGCGGCCGAAGCGCCTGCCTCATCACCTCTTTGGGGGCTGGCAGCCCAGTGAACTGCTCCACCTGCGCGAAGGCTTGGTGCAGCAGCATGTGCAGACCGCTGATCACCCGGCCGCCGGCGGCCGCGACCGCAGCGGCCAGCGGAGTCGGCCACGGATCGTAGATCGCGTCCAGCAGCACCGGCACCCCGGCGACGGTCGCGGTGTGGCCGGCGGCGACGTCGGCGGGCAAGGTGTTCACCACCGTGTCGACGTCGACCCTGGTGCCGAGTTCGACCCATCGGACGGTCACGCCGAGCGGTTCGGACAACGCCACCAGTGGCGCCGCCTTGACGCGGTCGCGGGCCACCACGGCGATGTCCCGGACCCCCAGGGTGGCCAGCCCCACCACCGCCGCCGGGGCGGTGCCGCCGGATCCCAGCACCGCCGCGCGTGCACCCCGATGGTCCCCGAGGGCGCCGATCACCCCGTCGATGTCGGTGTTGTCGGCGCGCCAGCCGGTATCGGTGCGCACCAGGGTGTTGGCCGAGCCCACCAGCTCGGCACGTGGGGTGCGCTCGGTGGCCGATCGCAGCGCGGCGAATTTGCCCGGCATGGTGACCGAGAGGCCCACCCACTCCGGACCCAGACCCGCCACCAGGGTCGGCAGTTCGTCGGCCGTGCACTCGATGCGCTCGTAGGTCCAGTCGGTCAGCCCGAGCGCACGGTAGGCCGCCAGGTGTAGATCGGGCGAGCGGGAGTGGGTGATCGGCGAGCCGAGTACGGCAGCCCGCCTAGCGGGCACTGTCCAGGACCCCGTTGTGCTTGGCCAGCTCGATATTGGCCAGGTGCTGCTCGTAGTCCCGGGTGAACAACGTGGTGCCCTGCAGGTCGATGGTCACGAAGTACAGCCAGTCCCCCGGTGCCGGGTTCTCCGCGGCGGCCAGCGCGGGCCCGCCCGGCGAACAGATCGGGGTGGCCGGAAGTCCTTCGGAGGCATAGGTGTTCCACGGCGTCACCCGGGCCCGGTCGGCGTCGGTGGTGGCGACTTCCTGGCGGTCCAGCGAGTAGTTCACCGTCGAGTCGAACTCCAGCTTGCGGTGTTCGGCCAGCCGGTTGTAGATCACTCTGGCCACCTTGGCGAAATCCTGCGGTTTGGCTTCCCGCTGTACCAGCGAGGCGACCACCAGGATCTGATAGGGCGTCAGGTGCGTCGATGCCGCGGCGTCGAGCAACCCATTGGCTTCGTACTGCGCCGTGCTGGCCTTGACCAGGCTGTTCAAGATCTCCTGGGGCGACCCGGACGGATTGACGTTCCAGCTGCCCGGGGCGATCAACCCCTCCAGTCTGCGGTGGTCGGCGCCCATCGCGGTGACGGCCGCGGTCGCCCAGTTCGGTACCGCCAGCGCGGTCAGGTCTGCGCTGCCTGCGATCTTCTTGAGGTCGTCGGCGGGCACACAGCGGTGGTCGCCGTTGATGTCCACGCAGGAGGCCTTCGAGATCAGCGTGAAGATCCCGTCGGTCACCGCATTGGTCTTCACATCGGCGACGTCGTCGAGCTGGCGGCCCTCGGGGATCACCAGCTCACCCACCCGATTCTTGGCGTCCGTGAGCCGGGTGACCGCGCCCGACGCGGGTATCTCGGTGCGCAGCTTGTAGAAACCGGGCTGGATGGCCGCGATCGCCTGGTTGCCCGCCGCCGCCTCGACGAATGCCTTGGCCGAGGACACCACGTTCTGCTGCTGCAGGGTCTGGCCGATCGCGGTGGTCGAGTCCCCGCTGTGCACCTCGACGACCACGTCGGCGGTGCCGTCGCCCGCGAAGTCGCCGCCGGACCCGAACACGCCGTGCCACATCCGCGAGCCCAGGAACACCGCACCGACGATCACCACCACCAGCGCCGCCACCGCCAGACCGCTGAACAGGCGCCTGCGGCGCTGCATCCGGCGGGCGCGGGCCCGCGAGGCCCGGCTCATCCGTCGCCGTGGCGGTCCGACCGCCACGGGTTCATTGCGCTTGGTGCTCCAGTGCTCACTCATCGGCAACCCCTAGCGCGGACCGGCGCTGGTCCAGCCAGGTCTGCAGAATCGCTACTGCGGCAACCTGGTCGACCATGGTCCGCTGGTTCTTGGCTCGAACACCTGCATCCCGCAGTGAACGTTGTGCGCTAACGGTAGTCAGCCGCTCGTCGACGAGCCGCACCGGTGTCGGCGCGATCCGTGCGGCCAGGGCGTCGGCGATTTCGACGGCGTCCTGCGCCGACGAGCCGGCCCTGTCGGCGAGGGTGCGCGGTAGGCCGACCACCACCTCGACGACCTCATGCTCGCCGGCCAGGGTGATCAGCCGGCGCAGATGACGCCCACCGCGTTCCCGCCGGACCGTCTCCAGCGGCGTGGCCAGGATGCCGTCGGGGTCGCAGACGGCCACACCGATCCGTACCGTGCCGACGTCGACACCGAGCCGACGGCCCCGCCCGGGATCGTCTGCGCCCGGCCTGTCCGGCAGACGTTCGGTGTCCGGCACGCAGTCAGCTCCGGGCGATCTCTGCGCGCAGCGCGGCCAATGCCGCGTCGATACCCGCCGCCCCCTTGCCGGAACCCTGTGCCAGATCGGCCTTGCCGCCCCCACGGCCGTTGACCGGTGCACTCAACTGCTTCACCAGGTCGTTCGCGCTCAAACCCAAGTCCTGTGCTGCCGGGTTGACCGCCACCACGAACGGCACCGAGTCGTCCTCGCCCTCGGCGATGAGCGCGACCACACCGGGCTCGGCGCCCAGCTTGCCGCGGATATCGCCGACCAGGCTGCGCAGGTCGCCGGCCGAGATGCCACCGGCCATCCGCTGCGCCACCAGCCGCACCTTGCCGACGGTCTCGGCACCGGCGGCGGCGTTGGCCGCGGCGGCGCGGGCGTTGGCCAGCCGGATGCGGTCGAGTTCCTTCTCGGCGACCTTGAGCCGGTCCACCAGGTTGGCCACCCGGGCCGGCACCTCGTCGGACGGCACCTTCAGCGAGGACGCCAGCCCCGCCATCAGGGCACGCTCCTTGGACAGATGCCGGAACGATTCCAGTCCGACGTAGGCCTCGACGCGGCGCACACCCGAGCCGACGGAGGATTCGCCGAGCAGGGTGACCGGACCGATCTGAGCCGAGCTGCGCACATGGGTGCCGCCGCACAGCTCCAGGGAGAACGGACCGCCGATCTCCACCACCCGCACCTCGTCGGGATAGTTCTCGCCGAACAGCGCCATGGCGCCCATGGACTTGGCCTTCTCCAGCTCGGTGTTGAAGGTGTTGACGGCGTAGTCGGCCTGCACGGCCTCATTGGCGACGGTTTCGATCTCGGTGCGCTGCTCTTCGGTGAGCGCGCCCTGCCAGTTGAAGTCGAACCGCAGGTAACCCGGCCGGTTCAGCGAGCCGGCCTGAACGGCGTTGGGCCCCAGGATCTGTCGCAGTGCGGCGTGCACCATGTGGGTACCCGAGTGGCCCTGGGTGGCGCCGTGCCGCCAGCCGGGGTCAACCTCCGCGGTGACCGCGTCGCCCTCGACGAATTCGCCGGATTCCACGGTGACCCGGTGTGCCCACAGCGTTTTGGCGATCTTCTGGACATCGGCGACGGCCGCCTTGGCGGTGGACGACGAGCCGGTGCCGGTAATGGCGCCCTCGTCGGCGATCTGCCCACCGGATTCGGCGTAGAACGGTGTGCGGTCCAGGATCAGCTCGACCCGCTGCCCCGCGGCACTCTCGTGGTCCACCACCGGGACTCGTTTGCCGTCCACAAAGATACCGAGAATTGTTGCCTGCGAGGACAATTCATCGAATCCGGTGAACTCGGTGGGGCCGGCGTCGACCAGGTCGCGGTAAGCGGACAAGTCGGCGTGAGCCTGCTTGCGGGCGGCGGCGTCGGCCTTGGCGCGCTGGCGCTGCTCGGCCATCAGGCCGCGAAAGCCCGCTTCGTCGACGGTCAGGCCGGCTTCGGCCGCCATCTCGAGGGTGAGGTCGATCGGGAATCCGTAGGTGTCGTGCAGGGTGAAGGCGTCGTCCCCGGACAGCGTCGACCGGCCGGCCGCGCGGGTCGCCGATGCGGCGTCCTCGAACAGCCGCGAACCGGCCGCCAGGGTGCGGTTGAAGGCCGTCTCCTCGGCCACCGCGATGCGGTTGATCCGGTCGAAATCGGTCACCAGCTCCGGGTAGGACGGGCCCATCTCGTCGCGCACGGTCGCCATCAGCTCGGCCATGATGGGCCGATCCACGCCGAGCAGCTTGGCCGCCCGGATGATCCGGCGCAGCAGCCGGCGCAGCACATAGCCACGACCCTCGTTACCGGGGGTGACGCCGTCGCCGATGATGATGGCCGCGGTGCGGCTGTGGTCGCCGATGATCCGGTACCGCACATCGTCGTCGTGGTTGCCCTGGCCGTACCCGCGCGGTGCGATCCCGGCGACGACGTCGATGACCGGACGCACCAGATCGGTCTCGTACACGTTGTCCACGCCCTGCAGCAGACAGGCGATGCGTTCGACACCCATGCCGGTGTCGATGTTCTTGCGCGGCAGCGGGCCGAGGATCTCGAAATCGTTCTTCGAGGTGCCCTCACCGCGCTCGTTCTGCATGAAGACGAGATTCCAGATCTCGATGTAGCGGTCCTCGTTGGCTTCCGGGCCGCCATCGATGCCGTATTCCGGGCCGCGGTCGTAGTAGATCTCCGAGCACGGTCCGCACGGTCCGGGGATCCCCATCGACCAGTAGTTGTCGGCCATCCCGCGGCGCTGGATGCGGTCGGTCGGCAGTCCGGCCACCTCCTGCCACAGCGCGATCGCCTCGTCGTCATCGAGATAGACGGTGGCCCAGAGCTTTTCCGGATCGAAGCCGTAGCCACCCTGGTCCTGCGGGTTGGTCAGCAGGGTCCAGGCCAGCTCGATGGCGCGCTTCTTGAAGTAGTCGCCGAAGCTGAAGTTGCCGGCCATCTGGAAGAAGGTGTTGTGCCGGGTGGTGATCCCGACTTCTTCGATGTCGGGGGTGCGGATGCACTTCTGCACGCTGACGGCGGTGTCGTAGGGCGGGGTGCGGGCGCCGAGGAAGAAGGGCACGAACTGCACCATGCCGGCGTTGACGAACAGCAGGTTCGGGTCGTCGAGGATGACCGAAGCGCTGGGCACCTCGGTGTGTCCCGCCTTCACGAAATGATCGAGGAAGCGTTTCCTGATCTCGTGTGTCTGCACGTGCTGCTGTCCTTAATTCGCTGGTCCGGTGGTCGACCGCATAACAGTACCGGGCCGGCCGCCGGACCCCTGTGCGCAGCACACCATTGACCATTGTGTGGGGCGCGGCGCGGGAGGACAGTTGTAGGTGACCGGCGGCGCCACCGGGGCGCTGCGACAGCGAAGGGAGTGGACCGTGTTCGCACGTTCTACCACGGTGATGGCGCGCCCGGACAAGATCGACGCCGGCATCGCCCACGTCCGCGACGAGGTGATGACGGCGTTGCCGGAACTGCCCGGCTGGGTCGGGTTATCCCTGATGGTCGACCGCGACTCCGGCCGGTGCATTGTCGCCACCGCGTGGGAATCCGAGGAGGCCATGAGTTCGAGCTTCGAGGAGACCGCGCAGTTGCGGAACCGGGTGGCGCACGAGTTCGGCGGCACCGCGTGGGCGGAGAACTGGGAGATCGCGGTGCTGCACCGGGAGCACAGCTCCGATCTGCGGGCGTGTGTGCGCGCGACCTGGATCTCGGTGCCGCCGGATCTGATCGACGCCGGTATCGACTATTTCCGCGGGGCGGTGCTCCCCCAGGTCGAGCACCTGCCCGGGTTTTGCAGTGCCAGCCTGATGGTCGACCGGGCCACCGGTCGCGGGGTGGCGTCGGTGTCGTTCAGCAGCCGTGACGCCATGGTGGACAATCGTGACCAGGCCACCGCGCTGAAGGTCGCATCGATGCGCGCGGCCGGGGCTTCCGAGGTCGATGAGGCCGAGTTCGAGCTGGCCGTCGCGCACCTGCGGGTGCCGGACCTGGTCTAGCCCGCCAAGAAGCTCAGCCGCACGGTGCGCCGCGGGTTGTCCTTGTTGAGGTCCACCAGGACGACGCTCTGCCAGGTTCCCAGCAGGGGTTCGCCGGCGCTGACGGGCACGGTCACCGACGGGGACACCAGTCCGGGCAACACATGGTCGGCGCCGTGCCCGGGTGAGCCGTGCGCATGGCGGTAGCGGTCGTCACGGGGCAGCAGCCGCTCGAGCGCGTCGACCAGGTCGTCATCGGAACCGGCGCCCGTCTCGATGACCGCGATGCCCGCGGTGGCGTGCGGGACGAAGACGTTGACCAGACCGTCCGCGTGCTGATGACCACAGAACTCCCGGATCGCCGCGGTCAGATCGACGATCCGGCGGTGCGACGTGTCGAGTTCCAGCACTTCGGATTTCATCCCGACCAGCCTACGGCGCCCAGAATTGACGCTTACGTTTATTAGAGGTCGGCCACGGGTATCGCCGAGATGGCCCCCCGGGCTCGATGCCCCCGGCCGAGGCACCCCCTCCTCGGCCGGGGTCGTCGGCGCCCCGGCTCACCTCTTGCGCCGGACGATGGCCCGCAGCTTGTCCAGTCGCGTGGTGATCTCCCGTTCGGCCCCGTGCGTGGTGGGCCGGTAGTAGTCGGTGCCCACCAACTCGTCCGGTGGATACTGTTGGGCCGCAACGCCTCCCGGGGCATCGTGGGCGTACTTGTAACCGATCGCGTTACCCAGTTTGGCGGCGCCGGAGTAGTGCCCGTCGCGCAGATGCGCAGGCACCAGGCCCGCCTTGCCTGCCCGGATATCGGCCATCGCCTGCCCCAGCGCGGTGGTGACCGCGTTCGATTTCGGCGCGGTGGCCAGGTGCACGGTGGCGTGCGCCAGCGTCAGCTGCGCCTCCGGCAACCCGATCAGCGCCACCGTCTGCGCGGCGGCCACGGCCGTCGGCAACGCGGTCGGATCGGCCATCCCGATGTCCTCGCTGGCCAGGATCATCAACCGGCGGGCGATGAAGCGCGGATCCTCTCCCGCCGTCAGCATCCGGGCCAGGTAGTGCAGCGCGGCATCCACATCGGAGCCGCGCACCGACTTGATGAACGCGCTGACCACGTCGTAGTGCTGGTCGCCGTCGCGGTCGTAGCGCACGGCCGCCTGGTCCAGCGACTGCTCCACCACCTCGACGGTGATCCGTTCGCCGATCTCGGCGGCGACCTCCAGCGCCGTCAACGCCCGGCGCGCGTCGCCCGCGGACAGCTTGACCAACAGTTCCACGGCGTCGTCGTCGATCCCGACCGTGTCGCCGAGCCCCCGCGGGTCGGTCACGGCACGGCGGATCACGGTGCGGATGTCGTCGGCGCCCAGGGGTTGCAGCTGCAGGATCAGCGACCGGCTCAGCAGCGGCGCCACCACGGAGAACGACGGGTTCTCGGTGGTGGCCGCGACCAGCAGCACCACCCGGTTCTCGACGGCGGCCAACAACGCGTCCTGCTGGGTCTTGGAGAACCGGTGCACCTCATCGATGAACAGCACGGTCTGCTCGCCCCGAATGGCTCCGTGCCGGGCTTTCTCGATGACGGCGCGAACCTCTTTCACCCCGGCCGACAGCGCCGAGAGCGCCTCGAAGCGCCGGCCGGTGGCCCCGGAGATCAGCGAGGCCAGCGTGGTCTTCCCGGTGCCCGGCGGCCCGTACAGGATGACCGAGGCCGCCCCCGAGCCCTCCACCAGGCGGCGCAGCGGTGAGCCGGGTTTGAGCAGGTGCCGCTGGCCGACGACATCGTCGAGGGTGGCCGGCCGCATTCGGACCGCGAG
Organism: Mycobacterium sp. BMJ-28; assembly: GCF_054404835.1. Taxonomy (NCBI): domain Bacteria; kingdom Bacillati; phylum Actinomycetota; class Actinomycetes; order Mycobacteriales; family Mycobacteriaceae; genus Mycobacterium; species Mycobacterium sp. BMJ-28. The sequence goes on from NZ_CM136783.1 coordinate 3,736,404, forward strand.
CGGGCTGGAAGCCGACGGCGGGTCGATGCGGGCGGCGGACGACTGCTCCCCGCCGGGCACGTCGAACAGGCTGTCAGACATCCACTCTGCTTACCACGCAGCGGTGACAGGGTCAGGCGGGGTCGGTGACGAAGTCGATCAGTTCCTCCACCCGGCCGATCAAGGCCGGTTCCAGGTCGTTCCAGTCCCGCACCCGGCCACGGATGCGCTGCCACGCCCCGGCGATGTCGGCCTGGCCGGCGTGCGGCCAGCCCAGTGCCTCGCAGATACCGTGTTTCCAGTCCGTCCCGCGCGGGATCACCGGCCACTGCTTCATCCCGAGTCGTTCGGGCTTGACCGCCTGCCAGATGTCGATGAACGGATGCCCGACGACCAGGGTGTGCTGTCCGCCCGGTCCGCGCCGCACCGCCTCGGCGATCTTGGATTCTTTGGAGCCGGCCACCAGGTGGTCGACCAGCATGCCCAGCTTGCGACCGGGGCCGGGCCGGAACTCCGCCACGATGCCGGTCAGATCGTCCACACCGCCCAGGTATTCGACCACCACGCCCTCGATACGCAGATCCGCGCCCCAGACCTGCTCGACCAGTTCGGCATCGTGGCGGCCCTCGACGTAGATCCGGCTGGCCAGCGCCACTTTGGCTTTCGCGCCGGCCACCGCCACCGAGCCCGACGCGGTGCGCGCGGCAGCCTTGACCACCTTCGGCACCGTGAGGATGACGGGTTTGCCCTCGACCAGAAAGCCCGGCCCGAGCGGGAAGGACCGGATCCGGCCGTTTCGGTCTTCCAGCTCCACCCGGCCGTTCCCGGTCCGCACCACCGCACCGACGAATCCGCTGGTCGGCTCCTCGACCACCAGGCCCTTGTCCGCGGGATGCTCGACCGAACGAACCCGCTTGGGGGTGTGCGGGTTTCGGGCCAGGATGTCGGAACCGTAGCGATCAGTCACCGGTCGATCCTAGAAGCTCGGCGGCCTCAGACCCCGGCCAGCCGGTCCGGCGTGTTGGCCACCTCGTCGACGACGGTGTGGATGAAGCGCAGCTTCTCCAACACCGCGGGCGGCAGCACGAACGGGTACAGGTCTTGCTTGCCCATCGACCGGTTCTCCATGTTCAGCGCCCACGCCAATGGCAGCCACATCTCGATGATGGTGTCGAATCCGCTGGGACCGAGCGCTTTACGGTCCAATGTCGCCCCGGCCGGGGCGAACCCGAAGGCCGCCGAGGTGTCCATGGTGTCGCGGATGTGCAGGTAGTGGGCGAAGGTCGCGGCCCAATCCTCGACCGGATCCACGGCGCCGCGGTGGCCCGCGTCGGGAGCGCAGAATACCGACTCGAACCGCGCCCGATACTCCGGAGACGGGCCGACCAGCCGGTAGTGGTAGTAATGGCCGATCTCGTGCCGGAAATGTCCGAGCAGGGTGCGGTACGGCTCGGACATCGCGACCCGAAGCCGTTCGCGGTGCACGTCGTCCCCCTCGGCCAGATCCAGGGTGATGACTCCGTCGACGTGCCCGGTGTGCACCGAGTGCAGCCGGCTGGACAGCAGGTCGAAGGCCAGCCCGTATCGGCCGTCCTGGTCGCGCCCGACGATCGGCAGGTGCAGTGCGTACAGCTCGGCGACGAGCCGGCGTTTAGCCTTCTCGGCAATCGCGAACGCCGCCATCGCCTTTGCGTCATCATCACGGGGCCGGATGCGGGTCAGTGCGCACGATACGCACCGCTGTCGCTGATCTGCGGTGCGCACCAGCCAATTGCATTCGGCCAGATGAAGATTGGCGCACAGCTGGTATTCGGTGTTATCGACAGCACCGGCGTGCCCGCTCTTGTCACCGGCGGTGATCACCAGCAACGCCATATTCTCCAGCGAAAAGCCAAGGGCCGCCCCGCAGGACAAACACCGCGAATTCTCGAACGCCAGCCGCTGCCCGCAATTGGGGCAGGTGAAATCGCGCATCAAGACTCCTCAGTAGGGCGCGACGTCGACCGCGACGTCTATCACGCTACTCTTCGAGTCGGTGTAGATGATGCCGCGCAACGGGGGCACGTCCGCGTAATCACGGCCGTAGCCGACCACCACGTACCGCTCGTCGATCAGCTGGTCGTTGGTGGGGTCGAAGGCCAACCAGTGGTCCCCCGGCGTCCACACCGACGCCCAGGCGTGGGTGGCGTCGACGCCGACCATGCGTTCCTTGCCCGGCGGCGGGTCGGTGGCCAGGTAACCCGACACGTAGCTGGCCGCCAAACCGTTCGCGCGCAGGCAGGCGATGGCCAGCCGGGCGAAATCCTGGCAGACGCCCTCACGGGCGGCGAGCACCTCGGCCACACCTGTCGACACCGTGGTGGAGCCGGAGCGATAGGTGAAGTCGGTGAATATCCGCGAGCCGAGCTCGCGGACAACCTCGATAAGCGGCCGACCGGGCGTGAAAGTGGGTGCCGCATAATCGATCACCGCATCGGTGATCTCCGGAGGCACCAGGTCGAGGCTGAATTCGCCGGCCAGTCCGGTGGGTCGCGTGTCCTCCCACGGCGTGCGCAGTCCGGCGCTGTCGTAGTGACCCGGCAGCGGGGCATCGACCTCGACGACCGAACGGCTGGTCACCGTCAGCCTCTGATGGCGCTCGGTGACGTGGAAATAGGAGCTGATGTTGCCGTAGCCGTCGGCGCTGGTGGAACTGTCCGCGGGCTCGGGGTCCACCAGGAGTTCATGGGCCAGGCAGCGCTGCCGCGACGACGTGCGCGGGTGCAGGAACCCCCGGCCGTAGGAGCTGGTGACCACATCGGAGTACCGGTAGGTCGTCCGGTGGGTGATCTCGTAGCCCCTGGTACTCACGCGGCCACCTCGCAGGCTTCGCTCACGGGAGTTCGCGCCTTTCGTCGGGCCCCCACAACGGTTGCATGCCACCGGGCAGGGACAGGTGCGACGCGGTGATCAGACCGGACAGGTCACGCAGGCTCGCGTGCATCCCGTCGAGCAGTTCGGCCAGTTCGGCGCGGGTGCCGTCGGCCGCAATCAGCTCCAGGTCCAGCGGGTCGATGCGGCGCAACCGGGCGGCGGTCTCGTCGACCAGCCGTTCGGGCCGCGATGAGCCCGAGGCCGACGGCAACCGCTTCAGGCCCGCGCGCAGCCGTTCGAACTGATACGCCAGCGAACGCGGATTCTCCCCGTCGAACAGCACCAGATCGGCCAGCGCGGCCACGCTGACCTTGCCCAGCATGCGGCGCCGGTAGATGACCGACGATTCGCAGGCCACCAGGGTCGATTCGGTGACGGTCTGCTCCGCGTCTGGACTACGCACCTCGATGAGGGTGGCCCGCAGTAGGGCGGTCAGCCCGAGGCCGCGCTCGATCCGCTTACCGATGTCCATCACCGTCCAGCCGACGTCCTGCACCATCGATTCGGCGGACATCCCGGACAGCGCCAGCATGCCGGCCAGTGTCTGGCTGTGCGCGGCGGCCAGATAGGCGTCGCCCTCGGTCTGCGACTCCGGCGGGGTGGCGGCGCGGTGCCCGACGGCACGCTCCACTGCCGCCAGCACCATCCAGGTGTCGTTGGACATCTGGTCGCGCACACCGCGGGCCGCCAGGCCCAGCCGCTCGACGGCCTGCGCCAGCGATCCCGGGCGGCGCCGGTCGGCGGTGACGGCCCACAGCGTGCTCGGCGCGATGGCGATCATCTCGTGGTCGTCGCTGCCGGCGCCGGCGTCGGTTCCGGTGATCGAGCCGATCGCCGAAAGCAGCACCGGCACGCACTGGCTGCCGTCCATGTCCTGGCGGTAACGGTATTCGTGATACCGCTCGCGGGTCACCGTCAGCAGCCGGGCCATGTGTTCGGCGCGTTCGGCGTAGCGGCCCAGCCAGAACAGATCCGACAGCACGCGGGGTGAGGTGACCGCGCGGGTCGGGCTCGGCGTCATGACCGGTAGTTCCACCGACGGCGCCGGTACGGCCTTGACCCGGTCCGGGGTGCGCACCCAGATGTCCTTGGCGGCGACGGTGTTCAGTGTGTACGCCGAGCTGCCTTGGGCCGGAAGGAATCCCAGGCCACCGACCATGGGCGCGTAACCGCCGCGCTGGGCGACGGTGAACAGCCGCATACCAACGCTGGCCGCGGACAGTCCACCCTTGTAGTAATCGGTGGGCGCCGAGGAGAACTCCGGCAGTTCCTGAGCCACCCAGCGCCAGGGCGTCGCGGCGATCCGGTCGCCGAGTTCCTCGCGCCGGGCCGGCGGCAGGGTCGGGCCGACGATGGTGCGCCCGCCGTCCACCGGCTTGATCAGCAGGGTGGCCAGGTTGGCCCGGATGTGCGACAGCTCGTTGGTATACCCGGCCCAGTACACCCCGCCGCTGTGCAGCTCGGGGGTCTCGCCGACCAGCAGTTCGGCCAGTTCGGGCAGAAAGCGAAGCAGCGCAGGGCTTTCCATGATGCCGCTACCGAGGGTGTTGACCACCGTCACCGCCCCGCGGCGCAGCACCTCGACCAGCCCGACCACACCGAGCCGGGAATCGGCGCGCAGATCGAGTGGGTCGACATACTCGGCGTCGACGCGGCGCAGCACCACGTCGACCCGTTTGAGGGTGCCCAGCGAGCGCATCCACAGCTTGCCGTCGCGCACCACCAGATCGGCGCTCTCGACCAGCGGGAAGCCCAGCACGGTGGCCAGGTACGCCTGGTCGAAGGCGGTCTCGGAGTGCGCGCCGGGGCTGAGCACCACCACCACGGGCTCCTCCGCGGTCTCGGGCGCGACGTCGATCAACGCCAGCCGCAACGCCTGTGCCCACGGCGAGGCCGGGCGCGGCCCGATCCGCTCATACAGGTCGGGAATGGAGTGCGCGATGACGCGCCGGCCGGCCATCGCGTAGCCGGCACCCGACGGGGCCTGGGTCCAGTCGGCGTTCACTCGGAAGTCGCCGTCGGCCGCCCGGCTGATGTCGCAGCCGTGCAGGAAGAGCTGATGCCTGCCGGGCACCTCGATGCCGTGGGCGGCGCGGACATAGCCGGGATGGGCGAAGACCAGCTGCGCCGGCAGCACCCCGCTGGTGATGGACCGGCGTTCGCCGTACAGATCGGTCAGCACGGCATCCAGCAGCCGGGACCGCTGCACCAGCCCCCGCTCCAGGACGTCCCAGTCGGCCGCCGACACCAGCAGCGGCAGCGCGTCCAGGTGCCAGGGCACCGCGACACCGTTGCTCACCGGTGAGGAGGGATCGACATGCACATAGGTGATGCCGTCGTCGTCGACCAACCCGCGCACGGTCGCGCGCAGTTGGTCCAGTCCGCCGCGGCCGCGGTCGGCGACGCATTCGGCGAGTTCCCGCCACGTCGGCCGGACGCCGCCGGCCGGGTCGACGAACTCGTCGTATCCGCTGCCTGCCATGTTCCGGACGTCGAAGAGGGCCTGCTGTGCGCGGGCAGCGCGATACCCCTCCAGCACATCGTCGGTCGAACCCGAGGTGGTGCCGGCCACACCGATATTCGGCTCCGGTGAGCCGTTCGCGCGAAGGACCATTACCGCAGAACGGTACGCACCCGGCGCAAATCCAAGATCCCCGGCGCACCCATATCGGTGGACTGGCGCGCCTGCTTCTCCCGCAGATCGGACAGGTCAACCCGCCCCGGTGTGAAACCGGCCACTTCGAATCGGCGTCCGCGGCGCGATTCGGCCTCGACGGCGTTCACCGGCGGCGTGTCGTAGGCCCGGCCACCCGGGTGTGCGACGTGGTAGGTGCAGCCGCCCCGCGATGCTCCCGCCAGGGTGTCGATCAGCTCGAAGCGCAGCGGGACGTCGACGGTGATGGTCGGGTGCAGGGCGCTGGGAGGTTGCCAGGCCCGGAACCGCACACCGCCGACCTGGACGTCGGCCTTGTCGGTGGCCAGCAGCGGGATCGGCTGGTCGTTGGCGGTGACGATGTAGCGGTGCCGATCGGCCCCGATCAGGCGCACCTGCACGCGTTCCACCGACGAGTCGACGTAGCGGGCCGTGCCGCCCGCGGTGGACTCCTCCCCCAGCACGTTCCACGGTTCGATGGCGCCGCGCAGCTCGATCTCCACGCCATCGAACACCGCGGTGCCGATGCGCGGGAAGCGGAATTCGGTGAACGGGTCGAGCCAGCTGGTGTCGAAGTCCACCCCGTGCGCCCGCAGATCCGCGGCGACATCGGCGATGTCCTGAATCAGGAAGTGCGGCAACAGGTATCGGCCATGCAGGTTTTCGCGATGGCGGATCAGCGGGGCGCGTAACGGCTCATCCCAGAACCACGCGATCAGCGCGCGCACCAGCAGCGACTGCACCATCGCCATCTGGTAATGCGGCGGCATCTCGAAGCCGCGCAGCTCCAGCAGGCCCAGCCGACCGCGCGGGCTGTCCGGGCTGTAGAGCTTGTCGATGCAGAATTCGGCCCGGTGGGTGTTGCCGGTGATATCGGTGAGCAGGTGCCGCAGCGCGCGGTCGGTGACCCAGGGTTTGGAGGCCCCTTGTTGGGCCAGCCGCGCGATCTCGGCGAACGCGATCTCCAACTCGTACAGCGCTTCTGAGCGTCCTTCGTCCGCGCGGGGGGCCTGCGAGGTGGTGCCGATGAAACGGCCGGCGAAAAGATAGGACAGTGCGGGGTGGCGCTGCCAGTAGGTCAGCAGCGACACCAGCAGATCGGGCCTGCGCAGCAGCGGCGAGTCGGCCGGGGTGACCCCGCCGAGGGTGATGTGGTTGCCGCCGCCGGTACCGCCATGGGTGCCGTCCACCTCGAAGGACTCCGTGGCCAGCCGCGCCTGCCTGGCCTCCTCGTAGAGCGTCTCCAGCTGCGTCAGCTGGGCGGCGAAACTGTCGGTCGGCGCGACGTTCACCTCGATGACACCGGGGTCCGGTGTCACCGTCGTGGACGTCAGCCGGGCGTCGGCCGGCGGTCCGTAGCCTTCGATCACCACCGGAGTGCCGATGGACGCCGCGGCCGCCTCGACACGGGATACCAGATCGAGGAAATCGTCCAGGGCATCCGTCGGTGGCAGGAAGACGTAGAGGAAGCCGTCCCGGATCTCGGCCACCAGCGCCGTGATGGGCGCGTCCTCGGTCGGCTCGACGGGCGCCTCGGCCTGCCGGGCCGGGCCCCGTAGCAAGGTGGCGCCCTGGGTCAGCGGGTCGGTCTCGAAGGTTCGGCGCGGCGCGCGCCAGCTGATCGCGTCGAGCGGCAACCGCAGGCCCGCCGGTGAGTCGCCTTCCAGCAGCACGATACGGCCCCGCCGCAGGGTCCAGTCCGCGCTGGCCCAACCGGTGTCGTCCTCGCGGCGGTGCAGTGGCAGCACATGCGCACTCGGCTGCACGACGGATTCGTCGAGGCGCGCCATCAGCGCCGCGCGTGCGGCCGCGTCGTCGGGCACCAGATCGTCGCCGGCGGGCACCGGATCGCCGGCCGGCCTACGGACCGCACCGGCCAGCCGGCTCAGCGCATCCTCGTAGGCCGGACGCACCTGGGTGGCGGGCAGCGTCAAACCGTCGGCGATCGCTGTGAGCAGCGCGGCGTCGGCGCCCTCGGGTGCGGGATCGGGTTTGGTCTGCGCCCACGGGTCGGCGAGCAGCGTCGGGTCACTCCACACCGGTTCGCCGTCGGGGCGCCAGAAAAGTCCGATCTGCCAGCGCGGCAGCGGTTCACCCGGATACCACTTGCCCTGACTGCGCTGCACCAGCCCGTCCGGCGCCCACACCTTCTTCAACCGGGCCGCCAGTGCCGATGCCCGCTGGCGTTTGTGCGGCCCGTCGGCGTCGGTGGTCCATTCCGGATCGGTCTGATTGTCGATGGAGACGAAGGTCGGCTCGCCGCCCACGGTGAGCCGCACGTCGCCCGCCGACAGCCGGGCGTCCACCTTCTCCCCGAGGCCGACGATGGCCGCCCAGGCGGCCGGTGTGTAGGGCAGTGTGACGCGCGGGTCCTCGTGCACCCGGGTGACGACGTTGGAGAACTCCAGCGAGGTCTCGCACGGTCCGGTGGCGCCGGTGATCGGCGCGGCCGACTCCGGGTGCGGGGTGGCCGACAGCGGGATGTGCCCTTCGCCGGCGAACAGCCCGGAGGTGGGATCCAGCCCGATCCAGCCGGCGCCGGGAATGTAGACCTCGGTCCAGGCATGCAGATCGGTGAAATCGGCGACCGGGCCGGATGGCCCGTCCAGCGCCGGGACATCGGAGGTCAGCTGGACCAGGTAGCCGGAGACGAAGCGTGCGGCGTAGCCCAGCTGCCGCAGGATCGACACCAACAGCCATGCCGAGTCGCGGCAGGACCCGATCCCGGTGCGCAGGGTGAAATCAGGGGCTTGCACGCCCGGTTCCATCCGGACGCTGTAGCCGACATCGGCGTTGACCGCGCGGTTGAGTGCGACCAGGAAATCGATGGTGCGGGTGCCGGGCCGCACCGAGAAGTTCTTCACCCACGCCGCGGTCAGCTCCCCCGACTCACCGACGGGACGCAGATAGGGCTTGAGGTCCTCGGCCAGGGCCGGCGGGTAGCCGAACGGGACGGTCTCGGCAGACTCCTCGATGAAGAAGTCGAACGGGTTGATGACCTTCAGATCGGCGATCAGGCCGACGGTGATGGTCAGGCTGCTGGCCCGTTCGGGGAACACCAGCCGGGCCATGAAGTTGCCGAATGCGTCCTGCTGCCAGTTGATGAAGTGGTCGGCCGGCTCGACGTGCAACGAGTAGGCCTCGATCGGGGTACGGGAGTGCGGGGCCGGGCGCAGCCGCACCACGTGCGGATAAACCTCGACGAGCCGGTCGAACGTGTAACTGGTGCGATGCTCCAGCGCCACCTTGATTCCCATGACCGGAATCCCACCACACCGCAAGGGTCGGCGCAGCGCGGTTAGGGCCGAGGCGTGCGCCGCATCCCCAGTTCCCCCGCGGGCACCCGGTGGCCTTCGGCGCAGCGGATCTCGACGCCGGCGGGGGCACCGCAACCCAGATGTGTCAGCCGCAACCCGCTGTCCTTGACGTGCTTGCGGCCCCACTCGAACATCGCCCAGACCACGGGCATCAGGTCGGTACCCGCCTCGGTCAGCACGTACTCGTCCCGGCTGCGCTGTCCCGGTTCCCGGTAGGGCTGCTTGGTCAGCAGGCCGGCTTCGACGAGCTCGGACAGCCGCGTCGAGGCTGCCGCCTTGGTGATCCCGACCCGGCGGGCGAAATCGTCGAACCGAGTGGTCCCGTAGAACGCCTCCCGCATGATCAACATCGCCGATTTGGTGCCGATCAGCGCCATGGATGTCTCGATCGGGCAGTGGCCGACCGCGGACCAGGAGTCGCGGTCGGCGAGCACACCCTGCAGAACTGTCATAGAGATCACTCTACCTCTGGGTTGATGTGAATATACTCAGCTGTTACACCTAAGTATAGATAGCAATACTCAGTGGTGAGGAGAGCGCAATGTCCGGATACTCAGGTCGCGATGCGGTCATCGTCGGTGCGGTACGCACCCCGGTGGGCAAGGGCAAGGCCAATGGCGCACTGCACGGCGTGCTGCCCGCCGACCTGCTGGCGCACAGCCTGCGGGAACTGATCGCCCGCACCGGCGTGGACCCGGCCCAGGTCGATGACGTGATCGCCGGCGCCGTCACCCAGGTCGGCGACCAGGCCGTCAACATCGCCCGCAACGCGCTGTTGGGCGCCGGCTTCCCCGAGACCGTGCCCGGCACCACCGTCGACCGCCAGTGCGGCAGCAGCCAGCAGGCCGTCAGCTTCGCCGCCCAGGGTGTGCTGGCCGGTGCGTACGACATCGTCATCGCCGCGGGCGTGGAGTCCATGTCGCGGGTGCCGATGGGTACGTCGGTATTGCCCGGCAGCGATCCGTTCGGCCTCGACATGGCCGCACGCTATCCCGAAGGTCTTGTACCACAAGGGATCAGCGCAGAGCTGATCGCCGCCAAGTGGAACCTCTCCCGCACCCAGCTCGACGAGTTCTCGGCAAGCAGCCACGAGAAGGCGGCCGCCGCCACCAAGGCCGGCCTGTTCGACAATGAACTGGCCCCGATCGCGGGACTGAGCACCGACGAGATCATCCGGCCCGGAACCACGGTGCAGACGCTGTCCGGCCTGCGGCCCGCGTTCTACAACGAGGCGTACGCGGCGCGCTTCCCCCAGATCAACTGGGAGATCACGCCGGGCAACTCGTCGCCGCTGTCCGACGGCAGCGCCGCGGTGATGATCACCAGCGGTGCGACCGCGGCCCGGCTGGGTCTGAAGCCGCTGGCCCGGATCCACACCACCACCGTGGTCGGATCCGATCCGCTGTACATGCTGACCGGCGTCATCCCGGCCACCGAAAAGGTGCTGGCGCGTGCGGGTTTGACGCTCTCGGACATCGATCTGTTCGAGGTGAACGAGGCCTTTGCGCCGGTCGTGCTGAGCTGGGCCGCAGATACAGGTGCCGATCTCGAGAAGGTCAACGTCAACGGCGGCGCCATCGCCATCGGCCACCCGCTGGGTGCCAGCGGCGCCCGGATCATGACCACGCTGGTCAACGCGCTCGAACAGCGCGGCGGCCGCTACGGGTTGCAGACGATGTGTGAGGGCGGCGGCATGGCCAACGCCACCATCATCGAACGGCTCTGAGACAGCTCATGACCAAGATCTTGGTCACCACCGCCAACGGCGATACCGGCCGCCCGATGGTGCAACACGCACTCGACATCGGACTACAAGTCAGAGCGTTGGTGCGCACCGACGATCTCCGCGCCGACCGGCTGCGCGGTGCGGGCGCCGAGGTTGTGTTCGGAGACTTGCTCAACCTGCGCGACGTGCGCGCCGCGCTCGACGGCGTGCAGCGCGCCTACTTCAATTTCCCGGTGGGCGAAGGGCTTGTCGAGGCTGCCGTCATGTTCGCCCAGGCCGCCAAGGAACAAGGCCTGGAACTGATCGTCAACATGTCGCAGATCCAGTCACGACCGCAGGCGCGAAGCAAGGCCACGCAGAATCACTGGCTTGCCGAGCAGGTCTTCCAGTGGTCAGGAGTCCCGACGACGAACCTGCGGGTGACGTTCTTCATGGAATGGCTGACATATATCGCGGAGTTGATTCGGCGCGATCGCTATGTCATGCCCTTCGATGCCGACAGTCGATTCGCGCCGATCGCCGGACGTGACATCGCGTTGACCGCCGCCACGATCCTGGCCGACCCACAACGGCACGCTGGTCGGACCTATACGTTGACCGGACCTGTCGAGTACAGCCACGGTGGGTTGGCAGCGGAGGTCGGTCGCGTGCTTTCGCGGGATCTCGAGTTCGAACACGTCACCGCATCGACGTTCCTGGATCTGCTCGGGATCGCGGACGACACCGCCAAACTCAGGCATTTCGAGGCAGTGGCGATCGATCAACAGGAAGGTCTCCTGTCGGGTGTCAGCGATGCGGCGCAGACGATCACCGGACACCGCCTCCGCACCGTCGCCGACTTCGTCAACGAGAACCGGTCGTTGTTCGAAGTCGCCGTCAGTACTCGATAGTTGCCGACAACCCGAAATCCGCGAACGCCTGGCTGACCGCATCAGCCAGCGCCGCAGCGGAATTCGGGGCGTCGACGGCCCATGAGGCGATGCTGAGCGACATTCTGCCGTTCACGAACGCCGCCGAGAGCCACAGATGCCCGCCCCGGCGTGCGAAATCGCCTGCGGTGACACCCGGTTCGACCATCCGTGCGTCGAAGTGGTCCGCATCGGTACCGTCGGGACGATTCAGGGCCTGCGGCAGCTCACCGATGTTCGAGCAGCCGATCGGCTGTCCGACCTTGAGCACCATCTTCTCCAGCCGGCGCACCAGGAACCGCGGGACGAACGGTGTCAGCGGCAGCGGCGCCAACGTGGCATCCCTGGTCTCGGCCATCGTGACCAGGGCCTGCTTCAGGTCGCCGCGCAGCCCGCTGAGGTCGGCGAGCACCGCGTCGGGGTCGGCCAGCACCGTGATCGTGTTGAGCGCGTTGCCGGTGGTGTCGCCGTCGGTGCGCTCGCTGACCGGGAACGACAACATGGCCCGACCCGAACCGTCGACCCGGCCCAAGCCCTGACCCAGCCGCGCTGCCACCGCGGCGAACAGCACATTGCGGGTACCTCCGAGATTCGATGCCACCGCATCGAACTGGCCGAGATCCACCCGCACGGCCAGCGTCGGCACCGTCGCCTGCTGCTCGGCGTGTGCCAGTACCGGCGGCGCGGCCTTCGCCGAATCGGCCAGCTCGTCCTTCTGCTCGCGGGCGATGCGCGCCGCCCCGAGTACCGCCGAGGGCGCCTGTAGCACGGTGTTGAGGGCGACGCCGAGATCTTGGCGCACCGCGCGGGCCAACGGGCGCGAATGCGGCGGCGGGTACGCCAGATTCTGTGCGGTGCCCTCCACCGCGGCGGCCAGCGACGCGATGATGCCGCCGGCGTCGGACACCGTGTGCGACACCACCAGTGACACCGCGTCGCCGCCACCGGTCAGCGGCTGCACCGCCAGATGCCACACGGGTCCGGTCTCCGGGTCCACCGGCACCTCCGCCCGGGCATACACCCAATCCCAGACCGCTTCGCGCGGCAGTTCGGCGGCCATCAGCTCGACATCGCCCGGGCCGGGACTGGCCACCCAGCGGTGTCTGCCGAACGGCAGCGGCGAACGCTCCAGCCGGCGGCCCACCAACGTGTCGCCCAGATTGCGGCTGAGCCTGCGCAGTCCGTCCAGGTCGACACCGTGCTCGTAGATCCAGGTGAACTGGATGACCGGCCCCCGGCGCAGCGCGCGCAGCGCCACATAGGACGCCTGGTCGATATAGGCCACCGTGTTGTCGGGGCCCGCACCGCGCCGCCGGAAAAGCTTCTTGCGCTCAGCAAAGACACGCTCGGTCAAGGTCTCCACGATCCCCCTGGGATGTCACGAGTTGCGCCCGGGACTCAGCGAAGCCGCACGACGCCCCGGAAGGTGGCAGCCGACCACGCCGTCGGCGGACAGCACCAGTCAAGCCAGCCTAAGGGAGACGACCCGGCTGCGGGGCGAATGCATTCAGGCGCGCTGCAGCTCGAACAGGGGAATGTCCCGGCTCGTCTTGGCCTGGTACTCGGCGAACACCGGGGCGATCTCGGTGATCTTCGGGTAGGTGGCGTCGCGTTCGGCATCGGGCAGCTCGCGCGCGACGACGTCGTAGGCGTCGGTGCCGACCTCGACGCGGGCCCGCGGATTCGCCCGCAGGTTGTGCACCCAGGCCGGGTCCTTGGGCGCACCGGCGTAGGAGCCGACGATCAGGACCTTGCCGTCGAGCTCGAGCGAGGCCAGCGGGGACAGTCGCGGCTTGCCGGACTTCGCACCGGTGGTGTGCAGCAGCAACAGCGTGCCACCCTCGAACGCCGCCACCTTGCCCGCATTCGCGCGGAACTCCGCCACGACGTTGCGGTTGAAGTCATCGAGCGCCGCGGGGTCGGCGAGCAGGTTGTCCTTGTCGATTTCACTCATGCTTGGAGTCAGCCGCCTTGGGCTTGGCATCTATTCCCGATTCCTTACGCTGGGCCGCGGTGATCGGGGCCGGCGCGTCGGTCAGCGGGTCGACACCGCCGCCGGACTTGGGGAACGCGATGACCTCGCGGATCGAGTCGACCCCGGCCAGCAGCGCGGTGATGCGGTCCCAGCCGAACGCGATACCGCCGTGCGGCGGGGCGCCGAAGGTGAAGGCGTCCAACAGGAATCCGAACTTGTCCTGGGCCTCATCGTGATCGATGCCCATCATTGCGAAGACCCGTTCCTGGATGTCGCGACGATGGATACGGATCGATCCGCCGCCGATCTCGTTGCCGTTGCAGACGATGTCGTAGGCGTCGGCCAGGGCCGAGCCGGGATCGCTGTCGAAGGTGTCCATCGACGGGGCCTGCGGCGAGGTGAAGGCGTGATGCACCGCGGTCCAGGCGCCCGAGCCCATCGCCACGTCCCCCGAAGCGGTGGCGTCGTCGGCCGGTTCGAACAGCGGCCAGTCCACCACCCAGGTGAACGCCCAGGCGGTCGGGTCGATCAGATCCAGCCGCTTGGCGATCTCGATCCGGGTGGCGCCCAGCAGGCCGCGACCGGCCTTGGGGGTGCCGGCCGCGAAGAACACACAGTCGCCCGGCTTCGCGCCGACGTGGGCGGCCAGGCCGTCGCGTTCGGCATCGGTCAGGTTCTTGGCCACCGGACCGGACAGCGTGCCGTCCTCACCGATGAGCACGTAGGCCAGGCCCTTGTGGCCGCGCTGCTTGGCGAACTCCTGCCAGCCGTCCAGGGTGCGCCGTGGCTGCGACGCCCCACCGGGCATCACCACCGCACCCACGTAGGGCGCCTGGAACACCCGGAACGGGGTGTCTTTGAAGTAGTCGGTGCATTCGACGAGTTCGACCGCGAAACGCAGGTCGGGCTTGTCCGAGCCGAACCGGCGCATCGCGTCGGCGTAGCTGATCCGCGGCAGCGGCAGCGGCAGGTCGTGCCCGATCAGCGCCCAGATGGCCTTGAGCACCTGCTCGGAGATCGCGATGACGTCCTCGGCCTCGACGAAGCTGAGCTCCATGTCGAGCTGGGTGAACTCGGGCTGGCGGTCGGCGCGGAAATCCTCGTCGCGGTAACAACGGGCGATCTGGTAGTAGCGCTCCATCCCGGCCACCATGAGCAGCTGTTTGAACAGCTGCGGGCTCTGCGGCAACGCGTAGAAGGAACCCGGCTGCAGGCGGGCCGGCACCAGGAAGTCTCTGGCTCCCTCGGGCGTCGAGCGGGTCAGCGTCGGGGTTTCGATCTCGACGAAATCATGTTCGGCCAGCATGCCGCGGGCGGCGGCATTGACCTTGGAGCGCAACCGGATTGCGTTGCCGGGGCCTTCGCGGCGCAGGTCCAGGTAGCGGTACTTCAGCCGGGCTTCCTCACCGGCGGTCTCGTCCAACTGGAACGGCAGCGGCGCGCTCTCCCCCAGCACCGTCAGTGCGATGGCGTTCACCTCGATCTCACCGGTGGCGATATCGGTGTTGGCGTTGCCCTCGGGCCGGACCTCGACGACACCGGTGACCGTGACGCAGTATTCGGCGCGCAGCCGGTGCGCCTGCTCCAGCACGGCGGCGTCGCGGAAGACCACCTGCGACACCCCCGACGCGTCGCGCAGATCGATGAAGATGACACCGCCGTGGTCCCGGCGTCGGGCCACCCAGCCGGCGAGCGTCACCGTGGCGCCGGCATCGGTGGCTCTCAGCGATCCGGCGGTGTGGCTGCGCAGCACGAAAACTCCCTAGGAAAGACCAGTGATGAGGACTGCAACAGTGTAGTGGTGGGCATTCTGGCGGTGGCTTCGCCCGAGTGGGTGGCTCCCAGCATGGTCTGCTCGCGGCGGCCGGCGACGGCCCCGGATAGGGTCAACGGGTGCCGAAAATGTACCCGTGCGAGCAAGTGGATCTGGATTTCATCTCCGAGGCACCGTTTCGTTTCGTCAGCACCGTGGACCTGGCCATCACACCCGAGCAGGTTTTCGAGGTACTCGCCGACGCACAGTCCTGGCCGCACTGGGCCACCGTGATCACCAAGGTGACCTGGACCAGTCCGGCGCCGTATGGCGTAGGGACCACGCGGACCGTGCACATGCGTGGCGGCATCGTCGGCGATGAGGAGTTTTTGTCCTGGGAACCGCACAGCCACATGGCTTTCCGGTTCAACCAGGCCTCGACCACCGCCATCGCGGCGTTCGCCGAGGATTACTGGGTGGTGCCCACCACCGATGCCGATGTCGCCGCCGGAGCGACTCCGGGAGGCTGCAATCTGACCTGGGTGATGGCGATGAAACCCAACGGCACCGCCGCCCGGCTGGGCATGACAGCGGCCCGCCCGGTGATGGCCTGGCTGTTCCAGCGTTTCCTGCACAACCTGCGCCGCTACAGCGACCAGCGGTACGCGCGCTAGTACAGACCGGCCCAGGCCGCCCGCCGACGCCCGTCGGGATCCTGCACGGTGACATCACGGGCGCTACCGATCAGCCTGGTGGCCCGGTGCTGCGCGTCGTAGTACGGCCACTCCTGCAGTCCGCCCTTGGCGAACTCCAGCCAGGTGCGCTGCATCCGCCTGCCCACCGCGGGCTGCACCCGCCGGCCCAGCGGATGCAGCTTGCGTCCCAGGTACGAGCCGTAGCTGTGCTGGATGTGCACGATCTCGCTGCCGTGGGTGGCACCCAGGCCCAGCGCCTTCAGCGTCCAGGTGGTGTGGTCGAAGCGGTACATGTGGGTGGCCGCGGCCGCGCTGTAGGCGTCGGCGAAGGCCCAGGTCGGGGCTCCGAACATGGCGTCGGAACCGAAATCGACCAGCGCGCGCCTGCGCGGGTAGGCCGGGTAGGCGTCCAGCACCCGGTGCCGGGCGTGGGGTGCCCGGCGCGCGAAGAACTCGTCGATGCCCTCCAGCGTGGTGGGCAGCATCGGTGGCTTGCCCCAGGCGAACATCGACGCCTCGTGGCTGTTGGTGCCGATGATCAGCGGGATCGGATGGACCGCACCGGCCCTGGCGGCCTCGATCGGATGGCGCGGCAGCAGTTCCACGCCATGGGTCAGTCCGTAGGCCAGCGTCGGTGAGTCCGCGGCACTGGCCGCCTGCACCACACCCGCGGCCCGTCGCAACCGGCGCTGCGGCAACTGTTTGAGGTGGTCGACGTCGGCGCCGAGTTCGTCGAGGAATTCCTGCGCGCGGCGCGCCCTGGTCTGCCGGTCGGCTATCAGCGGCAGCGCGGGACTCTGCGCGATGGCCCTGGTGAACAGTCCCTCCGCGGCTGGGCTGGCCAGCAGCGCCAAAACCGATGTGGCACCGGCTGATTCACCGAACACCGTGACCCGCGCCGGATCGCCGCCGAAGGCCGCGATGTTCTCCCGCACCCATTGCAACGCCGCGATCTGATCCCGCAGGCACAGATTGTCATCGAAGCCGGCGCCCAGGTCACCGAGCTCGAAGCCGCCGAACACCCCGAGCCGGTAGGTGACGTTGACCACGACGACGTCGCCGTTGCGGGCCAGCCGGGAACCGTTGTACAGCTGCAACTGCCCGGCCCCGTAGACGAACGCGCCGCCGGGAATCCACACCATGACAGGCAGCGAGCCGGACACGTCCGGGGACCACACGGTCAGCGTGAGGCATGCCTCGTCGCGCATCTTCGGATCGTCGCGGCCACCGCCGACGAAAGACCGGCCCTGGGGCGGCAGCGGACCGTGTTCGACCGCGTCGCGCACCCCCGACCACGGCTGCAGCGGCTGTGGACCCTGGAACCGCAGCTCCCCCAACGGCTGTTCGGCATAACCGATGCCGCGCCACACTCCGACACCGCTTTCGGTGCCGCCGCGCAGCTTGCCGTGCGAGGTCGCGACGATCGTCGGAAGTTCGGCGACGATGGACACACCGCAATCGTAGTGTGGGAAACTGTGCCCAGCCGGGTGCCGACATTGCAGATGGAGTTGGTGGGGGAAATGACCTTCAACGAAGGCATGCAGATCGATACGAGCACCACCTCCAGCAGCGGCGGCGGCCGTGGACCCGGCCGGGGCATCGCCATCGGCGGCGGCCTCGGCGGTCTGCTGATCGTGGTGGTCGCGATGTTCCTGGGCGTCGACCCCAACACCGTGCTCGGACAGAACGAAGTCACCCAGAACCAGGACGCGGTCACCCCCGGTTTCGACGTCTCGCAGTGCAAGACCGGCCGCGACGCCAACGACATCCTCGGCTGCCGGATCATCGCCACCGGAAACTCGGTGGACGGCGTATGGAGCCAGCTGCTCAAGGGCTACACCCGCCCCAAGGTTCAGCTGTTCACCGGGCAGGTCCAGACCGGATGCGGGCCGGCCACCACCGATGTCGGCCCGTTCTACTGCCCGGCCGACAAGACCGCCTATTTCGACACCGACTTCTTCGGTGTACTGGTGGACCAGTTCGGTTCCAGCGGTGGCCCACTGGCCCAGGAGTACGTGGTGGCCCACGAGTTCGGCCACCATGTGCAGGATCTGCTCGGCAACCTCGGCCGGGCCCAGCAGGGGCCGGGCGGCGCCGAGGGCAACGGCGTGCGCACCGAGCTGCAGGCTGACTGCTACGCCGGGGTGTGGGCCCACTACGCGTCGGTCACCAAGCAGCTGAGCACCGGGGTGCCATTCCTGGAACCGTTGAGCGACAAGGATATTGCCGACGCGTTGTCGGCCGCGTCGTCGGTGGGCGACGATCGTATCCAAAAGGCCTCCACCGGCCGGATCAATCCGGAGCAGTGGACGCATGGGTCCTCGACGGAGCGGCAGAAGTGGTTCACCACCGGCTACCAGACCGGTGATCCGAAGAAGTGCGACACCTTCGCCGCGCGAGACCTGGGGTGAGCACCGACCCGATCACGCCCGACACCAAGGACTGGACCTGGGTGTTGAGCCGCGCCTGCCCGGACTGCGGTTTCGATCCGGTGCAGGTGCACCCCACGGAGGTAGCCGACCGCATCGCCGACGATGCGACCGACTGGGTGGACCGGCTGACCAGGTCAGGGGTGCGCGAGCGGCCGGCACCGAAGGTGTGGTCGATCCTGGAGTACGGCTGCCACATCCGCGATGTGCACCGCATCTTCGACACCCGGGTGCACCTGATGCTCACCGAAGACCAACCGCGATTCCCGAACTGGGATCAGGATGCCACCGCACTGGCCGACGACTACCGGTCCCAGGATCCCGCGGTGGTGGCGCGTGAGCTGTTCGACGCGGCCACCACCGTCGCCCAGACCTACCGCGACGTGCCCGACGACGGCTGGTCCCGGCGCGGATTACGAAGCAACGGAAGTGAATTCACCATCGCCACCATCGCCGTCTATCACCTGCACGATGTGGTGCACCACTCGTGGGATGTCGCGCCGGATCAGAGCTGACGGCCGGCTCACAACCGCGACTGCTCCTTGATACCGGTGTCGGTGGTGCGCAGCGGGCGGATCAGCGCGTCCTGGCTGAACGATGCCAGCAACTCACCCTCCTCGGTGTGCACCGTCCCCCGCACGTAGGACATGCCGGCGCCGACCTGAGTGCTCTCGTGGCCGTACAGCAGCCAGCCGTTCCATTGCACGGGCTCGTGAAAGCTGACCGAGATGGTCATCGGCGCGGTGGACACCGTCAGGTGCGCCTGCGCCGTGCCGATTCCAACGTGTGCTCGCATGGTGGTCGAAATCCCCAGGTGTCCGGTGAAATACGCGATGAGCGCCTTGGCCAGATCGTCGCGCTGCGGGACCGGGTCGTAGTGCAGCCAGGCATGGAGTTCCGGGGGTCCGACCTCGTCGGGGCTGTTGACGTCCACGACGTCGACCAGCCGGACCTGGCGGCCCGTCATCGGCATGTGCGCGGCATTGGCGGCCGCCGGTGCCGCGACGTCCGGCTTGGGCAGGTGGTGCCGGATGACATCGCCGGAGGGCACATCGAGCAGCACGGTGACGGTGATGCACCGTTTGCCGTTCTGCGACGCGGAGATCACCGCGGTGGCCGTCGAGCGGCCTTCGGACACCACGTCGATGTCGAGTTGTACCGGCGGCCCGACCAGCACCACACGGGCGAACACGGCATAGACCGAACGCACCGATTTGTCCGGAAACCGTTTGGCCGCAGCGACAATGGCCTGCGCCAGTACTTGGGTGCCCTCGACCACCTGGCGATCGTCGGCTCCGGCCAGCCCGGTCTGGGCCAGATACCTGTTGTCTGCGTCGGGCGTGGGCTCGAACAGCTCGAGCAGCCCTTCCAGGGTCCACTGCGCCTGTTCGGTGGCCTGATCCGCCGTCGTCCCGGTGTTTGTCATGTGTCCTTTCCGGCAGCGGTCAGCCCGCATACCCGCTTTGCAAAAACGGTAACGTCATTCTCACCCGTCGCACAACACGTCTGAGGAAGCTGATCTCATGTCGAACGCCCCGGACACGGAGTCACGCCCGGCCAGATTCATGAAATCGGCATTGGCCATCCTCGGCGAGACCGGCCGCACCGACTTCACCGTGCTCGAGGTCGTCGAGCGCTCGAAGACCTCGCTGCGATCGTTCTACCAACACTTCTCCACCAAGGACGAGTTGCTGCTGGCCCTGGTGGACAAGATCATGTCCGAGTCGACGGCACGGTGGCGCGCCGACACCGACGACCTGGACGCGGTGGCCGCACTGCGGGTGCTGGTCGAGCGGATCAGCACCCCGGCCGCGTCGAGCACCCAGGACAGCATCAACCGCGGTCTGACCTTCTACAACGACCACCTCGCCGAGAGCCTGCCGCGCGAGTACGCCCGGGTGCTGCAACCCCTGCACACGTTGATCGGCGACATCATCGACCGCGGGATAACCGAGGGTGCGTTCCGGGCCGGCACGGACACCGACATCGCCGCCACCCTGATCATGCAGACGGTGCTGGGCGCACTGCGGCTACGGGTGCTCGGAGCCGAATTGAACGGCACCCCGATCTCCGGCGAGCACATCTTCACCTTCTGCGCACAGAGCCTGCGGCGGTCCTGACCTGCGGCGTTGCCGCGCTGTTGTCGCCCAGACAAAAGTGGTAACGTCATTACCGCCAGAAGGAAACCTGACTTCCAGGAGGCGGATATGCCCTCACGCATCCTCGACTATCCGGTGTTCGACGCCGACAACCACTTCTATGAGCCCAAAGAGGCGCTGACCAAGTTCCTCCCGGACAAGCGCAAGGGCGTCATCGACTACATCGATGTGCACGGCCGTACCAAGATCATGGTGCGCAACCACATCAGCGATTACATCCCCAATCCGACGTTCGAGGTGGTGGCCCGCCCGGGCGCCCAGGAGGAGTACTTCCGGCACGGCAGCGGGGGCAAGAGCTTCCGCGAGATCATGGGCAAACCCATGAAAGCCATTCCGGCGTTTCGCAATCCGCAGGCCCGCCTGGAGGTCATGGACAGCCTCGGCCTGGACTACACGCTGATGTTCCCCACGCTGGCCAGCCTGGTGGAGGAGCGCCTCAAAGACGATCCGGAACTGATCCACGACATCATCCACGCGCTCAACGAGTGGATGTATGAGACGTGGCAGTTCAACTACCAGGACCGCATCTTCTCCACCCCGGTGATCACATTGCCGATCGTGGACCGGGCCCTCGAGGAACTGGAGTGGTGCCTGGCGCGTGGGGCGAAATCCGTGCTGGTGCGGCCGGCCCCGGTGCCAGGGTTCCGCGGCACCAGGTCCTTCGGCACCGAAGAATTCGACCCGTTCTGGCAAGCCTGCGTCAAGGCCGGCATCCCGGTGGCCATGCATGCTTCCGACAGCGGCTATGCCCAGTACCTCAACGACTGGGAACCCGCCGACGAGTTCCTGCCGTTCAAGCCCACCTCGTTCCGGATGGTGGCGATGGGCAAGCGCCCGATCGAGGACACCATGGCCGCGCTGGTATGCCACGGCGCGTTCACCCGTAACCCAGACCTGCGCATCCTGTCCATCGAGAACGGCGCATCGTGGGTGCCCTACCTGTTCTATCAGTTCAGAGACGTCTACTCGAAGATGCCGCAGTCCTTCCCGGAGGACCCGATCGAGGCATTCCGGCGCTGCGTGTACGTGGCGCCGTTCTGGGAGGACGACTTCAAGAAGATGTCCGAACTGCTCGGCATCGACCGGGTGATCTTCGGCTCGGATTGGCCCCATCCCGAAGGCCTGGCCGATCCGATCAACCTGGTCACCGATCTGCAGGCGCACGGCCTCGACGACGAGGGTGTGCGAAAGGTGATGGGCGCCAACATGGTCGACCTGTTCAAGGTCGAGAACAAGGTCGTCTACAAGCCCGATGTGCCCGCGCTGGTCCTGACCTGAGATGAGTGATGTGACGAACCCCGAACAGCTTTTGTTCGCCTCGACGGCCCAGGCCTTCCTAGACAAGGAGGCCTCCCTGGGTGCCGTGCGTGATCTGCACGCACGCGACGCCTCGTTCGAGCCGGCCTGGTGGCAGCGCGCCGCCGAGCTCGGCTGGGCCGGCCTGCTGGTGCCCGAAGAGCTGGGCGGCGGAAGCGTCTCCGGTGACGGGGTGGCTGACCTGGCGCTGGTGGCAGAACAGGCCGGACGCACCGTGGCGCCCGGCCCACTGCATCCGGTCAGCGTGGTGCTCAGCGGACTGTCCGAAGCGCCGGACGGCCACCAGGACACCATCGAAGCGCTGGTCGCCGGCGAGTCGATCGCCGCATGGGCGGTCTACGAGCCGCGGCGGCCGTTCGACCCCACCTCGGCGGGTACCACGGCCACCCGCACCGGCAACGGCTTCCGGATCGACGGCGTCAAGGACCGCGTCGAGGCCGGTACGCACGCCGACGTCTTTCTGGTGACGGCCGAGCTGGACGGCGCGGTGCGCCAGTTCCTGGTGCCGGCCGACTCGCCCGGTGTGACGGTGGCGGCGCAGCCGTCCGTCGATCTGGTGAAAACGTATGCCCTGGTGCAATTGACCGGCGTCGAGGTCGCCGAGTCCGCGATCGTCGGCACGGCCGGGCAGACGGCCGCGATCATCGAGCGCCAACGCCAGGTTGCCCTGGTGCTGCAGTGCGCCGAGATCGTCGGCATCCTCGACGCTGTGCTGACCTTCACCGGTCAGTGGTTGTTCGACCGGCACAGCTTCGGCCGCCCGCTGGCCTCCTACCAGGCCCTCAAACACCGATTCGCCGACATGAAGATGTGGTTCGAGGCATGCCGGGCCACCACCACGGGCGCCGCGGCAGCCGTCGGCGCCCGGTCCCCGGAAGCGCCGAAGCTGGTCAGCGTGGCCAAAGCCTATGTGGCCGAACGCGCCCCGGTGATGTTGCAGGACTGTGTGCAGCTGCACGGCGGCATCGGCGTGACCTGGGAGCACGATCTGCATCTGTATCTGCGACGGGCGGTGCTGAACCGCGCGATGTACGGCTCCCCCGAGGACCACCACCGTGCCGTGTACCAACTCAGCCGCAAACAGCCCGAGGAGGCACGCGCATGACCGACACAGCAGTCTCCACCGGCATCGACGAATCGGTCGCCGACTTCGCGCACCGGGCCCGCTCCTGGCTGGCCGAGAACATGCCACCCATCGACCCCGGCAATCCCCCGTTCTCGGTACGCGCGGAAGCCCAATCATGGGAACGCGCAAAGGAACTGCAGCGGCGCCTGCACCAAGGCGGCTTCGCCGGCATCTGCTTCCCGCGCGCGTACGGCGGTCTCGGTCTGGATTACGCCTACCAGAAGGCATTCAACGACGAATGCCGAAACTACGAGATGCCGTTGATCCTGAACACTCCGTCGTTCACCATCTGCGCGGCGACGATCTTGGACATGGGCAGCGAAGAGCAGAAGCGCGAACGCATCTCGGCCGCCATCCGCGGCGACGAGATCCTGGTGCAACTGCTCAGCGAGCCGAGCGGCGGGTCGGATCTGGCCGGGGTCATCACCCGCGCCGACCGGCGGGACGGCAAATGGATCATCAACGGCGCCAAGACCTGGAGCACCAGCGCGTTCGCGGGCGACTACGGACTGATGCTGGCCCGCACCGACTGGACCTTGCCCAAACACGAGGGCTTGACCATGTTCCTGGTTCCGCTCGATGCTGCGGGCATCACGATGCGGCGCATCAAGGAGGTCAACGGCAACGAGGAATTCTGCGAGGAGTTCTTCGACGGGCTGGAGCTCGGCGATGATGCCGTGGTGGGTGCGGTCAACGACGGCTGGACCGTAGCCTCGCGCCAACTGCACCACGAGCGCCGCGCGGTCGGCGGCGGCTCGGAATTCGCCAGCGGCACCGGCGCCGAGAACGCCAACGAGATGCCCCCGGACCACGTGGGTCTGGCCGAGGCCACCGGGCAGGGTGACGACGCGCGGGTCCAGGACCTCGCGGGCCGTGCGTATGTCCGCAGGATCGTGAAACAGCAACTTATCGACCATGTTTCGGCGTCGATTGCGAGTGGCTCGCTGCCCGCGAACGCGGGCACACTGATCCGGCTGTTCCACGCCGAGACCACCGAACTCGAGGTGGACACCGCGCTGGCGATCGCCGGGACGGCGGGTGTGGTGGACGAGGGGTCCGGGTTGCTGGATATCGGGGTGCGCTACCTGTCCCGGCAGACCGGGTCGCTGGGTGGCGGCAGCTCCGAGATGGCCCGCAACGTCATCGGCGAGCGGGTGCTCGGCTTCCCGCGCGAGCAGGCGGCCGACCGCGGCGTGCCCTTCAATCAGGTCAAGCGCGGCCGCACCTAGAACAGGGTGGGGTGCGCCGGTGCCGTGACTTCGGAGGAAACGGCACCGGCGCTGGCCATGGGCATTCGCCCAGTCAAGCCGTACCGGGCCACCAACGGTGCCACCCGGGTACGAAGCATGTCGCGATAGTCCTGCGGCAAATAGGCGCCGCGGCGGTAGAGATGGCGGTATTCCGACACCAGTTCCGGGTGACTGCGCTGCAACCACTGCATGAACCAGCCCCGTGTCGTACCGCGCAGATGCAGACCGAACACCGTGACCCCGGTCGCACCCGCCTCGGCGATGCGGGCCAGCAGATCACCCAGCTGCGATGGCGAGTCGGTCAGCCGCGGCAACACCGGCGCCACCATCACATGACAATCCAGGCCGGCGTCGCGGACCGCAGTGATCAGTCCCAGCCGCGCCTGCGGGGTGGGCGTGCCGGGCTCCACATCCCGGTGCAGCTCAGGGTCCCCGACGGCCAGCGAGATCGAGACACTGACCGGAACCACCTGTGCCGCTTGCGAAATCAACGGCAGATCCCGACGTAGCAGGGTGCCCTTGGTCAGGATGGAGAACGGCGTGCCCGATGCGGCCAGCGCGCGCAGGATGCCGGGCATGAGGGCATAACGCCCTTCGGCCCGCTGATAAGGGTCGGTGTTGGTGCCCAGAGCCACCGTCTCACGGTTCCAGGACGGCCTGGCGAGTTCGCGGGTCAGCACCGCGGCCACATTGGTCTTGACGACGACCTGGGTGTCGAAATCGGCCCCGGGATCGAAATCCAGGTATTCGTGCGTCGGACGGGCGAAGCAGTATCTGCATGCGTGCGAGCAGCCCCGATAGCCGTTGACGGTGTACCGGAACGGCAGCATGGACGCCGCGGGCACCTTGTTCAGCGCCGACTTGCACAGCACCTCGTGGAAGGTGATCCCCTCGAAGGCGGGCGTGCAGACGCTACGCACGAGACCCAGCCGGGCCAGGCCCGGCAACGCGCCGTCGTCGACTCGCACCCCTTGCCCGTCCCACCGCATGGCACCCATCGAACAGTTGTTCGATGGGTGTTGTCAAGGGCGCGCCTCGAACACCAGGTTGAACGGTGTCTCGGCGGCGCGCCGGAACCGGGTGAATCCGCCGCCCGTCATCACCTCGGCCAACCGGCGCTCGCCGGCCTGCGCGCCGAGTGCCGGACCGTGCTGCGCCAGCGAGACGGGCACGCAGATGAGCGAGGACGCACCGTAGAACACCCTGCCGACCGGATTCAGGTTGTCGGCCACGGCATCACCGGCGAACGGTTCCACCAGCAGGCAATGGCCGTCGGGCTTGAGGGCCTGGCGGGCCCGGGCCGCCGCACCGGACGGGTCGGCCATGTCGTGCAGACAATCGAAGAAGGCGATCAGGTCGTAGTCGCCGCCGCCGTACGTCGTCGCGTCGGCCACCTCGAAGGACGCATTGAGTACGCCGGCGGCCGCCGCATGCGCACGCGCGGTGTCGATGGATGGGCCGTGGTAGTCGATCCCGACGAACTGCGAGTCGGGAAACGCCTGTGCCATCAGGATTGTGGTGACACCGTGCCCGCAGCCGATGTCGGCGGCCTTCGCCCCGGTCCTGAGTTTCTCGACGGCCCCGTCGAGCGCGGGCAACCAGGCGGTCAGCAGGTGGGCGTTGTACCCGGCCCGGAAGAACCGCTCCGTCCCGCGGAACAGACACGGATGGTGCTCACCCCATTCCATGCCCGCGCCCGTGCGAAAATTCTCGACCGCTCGCGCCTTGACGTGGAACAGGTCCTCGACCACCGAATAGCCGCCCGGCAGATCCACCGGCCCGTCCGGGTTCGCCAGGCACAGTGCCTGCTCTTCGCTCAGGTGATAGGTGTCGCTGGCACCGTCGTATTCGACGTAGCCACCCGCGGCCTGATTGCCCAGCCACTCCCGCACATAGCGCTCGTCGGTGCCGGTTCGTTCGGCCAGGCCGGCGGAGGTCAGGTGCTCTTCGGCCAGTGCCGCGTACAGTCCGAGCTCGTCGCCGATCAGGACCAGCATGGCACTCATCGCCGCACCGAGATCGCCTATCGCCCGGCCCAGAAAAGCGTTCAGCTTGTCTTCGTCGACGACCATGACCGGCTCCTTCGCCCGGGACACCCAGGCGGGCATCCGCAAACACGAACGTACTCCGAGCCAATGCCCGAGACCCGGGTTTGGACAATCAGGCGCCGTGCCGGCAACTTCGTTGTCGGGTCAGACCGCTACCACTGTGAACCCTGGCACACCAGGCTGTAGGGCGCGTCCTGGGCGACGATCACCTGGCCGTCCACGGCGACGTCACAATGCGGGTTCGGTGCCCCGACACCACCCTTGGTGGTGCTGCTCACCTGAAGGATGGCCCACTGCGGGTCGGCGAGGGTCGTCTCGAAGACCCACGGCGTGTCGGGCCCCACATTGATGGTCTCGCGCTTCACGAACGAGTAGGCATCGGCGTTGTAGGCGGCCTTGTCGGCCGGCTGTGCCGTCAGGTACAGCACCTGGAAGTCATACGGGGCCGCCGAGGTGAGCGTGTAGCGAACCTGGTGGCCGGCGGCGGCCGGTTCGGCCTGCGCCACGCCGCTTCCCGTAGTCAGGGCCGCGCCCGCCACCAGTGCCGCGCCGACCGTCGCTCCGACCTTGCTCATACCTTTTCGCATGTCCGTCACATCGCCGGACGCTACCCGATCGTTACAACTGCCACATGTCCACCGGGGGTCACCCCGGCGCGGCACCCGACAGTTCCAGCAGCATGGTCACCGGACCGTCGTTGACCAGTTCCACCGACATATCCGCGCCGAACACCCCGGTGCTCACCTGCGCACCGAGTTCGCGCAGTGCAGCGGCGAACGCGTCCACCAGCGGTTCGGCGACCGGCCGGGGTGCGGCGGCGTTCCAGGACGGCCGGCGGCCCTTGACGGTGTTGGCGTACAGCGTGAACTGGCTGACCACCAGGATCGGGGCGGCCACATCGGCGGCAGCCTTTTCGTCATCCAGAATGCGCAACCGCCAAAGCTTTTCGGCCATCTTCCCCGCCAGCGCGACGTCATCGGTGTGGGTGATCCCGACGAGCGCGAGCAGGCCCTGCCCGGTGGGGTCGATCCGGCCGACGGTCTGGCCGTCCACCACCACGCGGGCCGAGGTGACCCGTTGCACCAGAACCCGCATACCGCGACCTTAGAGTGTGAGCCATGACCACACCCGGGCGGCTGCACATCCTGGCCGAGCAGGGCGGTCTGGTGATTGCCGAGAACGGTCCGGTGCTGCTGGTGATCGACCGGGGCGGCGGATCGACGCGGACGGTGGCGTTCGTCCTGGCGATCCTGACCTTGGTGTGCGGTGGGTTCGGGTTGGTGTCCCTGTTCGCCGCGGACATTCCGGTCGCCGTCGCGGCGGTGCTGCTGCTGGTGGGGCTGGTGTGCGGCGTGGGCGCGGTCTACGCCGGCAGGTCGGTGCGCCGGCGCCGGCTGTCCCCGCTGAGCGCGTTCACTCCGGTCGCGATCCTGGACAGGCAGGGACGGGTGTACCGCGACGGCGCCGGCCAACCCGTGGCGCCGCTGGACCACGTGCGCTTCGAGCGCCGGATGCAGGCCACCTCCAGCTCGGCGATGCTGGTGGCCGTCACCCCGGTCGGGACACGAATTCTCAAGCGCGGCAATCCATTCGGCGGCGACATCGGCAACCTGGATCGGGTGCTCACCGCCGCGGTGTCCGGACCCTAGCCCAGCCGGGCCAGCACCTCGGCGACCACGTCACCCGCGGCGACATCGGTCTGCTCACCGTTGGACAGGTCCTTCACGCCGACGGTGCCAGCCTCGATGTCGCGGTCACCGGCGACCAGGGCCAGCCTGGCACCGGAGCGGTCCGCGCCGCGCATGGCGCCCTTGAGCCCGCGGTCCCCGTAGGCCAGGTCGACGCGCACCCCCGCAGCGCGCAGCGCCGCGGCGATCTTGGCCAGCTCGAGTTTGGCCGTCTCCCCCAGCGGAACCCCGTAGACGTCGACGCGTCCGGTCGCTCCCACCGTCTTGCCTTCGGCCTTCAGCGCCAGCAGCGTGCGGTCCACCCCGAGGCCGAACCCGATGCCGGACAGGTCTTGGCCACCGAGCTGGCGCATCAGTCCGTCGTAGCGGCCGCCGCCGCCGATCCCGGATTGCGCGCCCAGACCGTCGTGCACGAATTCGAACGTCGTCTTGGTGTAGTAGTCCAGACCGCGCACCATCCTCGGATTGACCACGTACGGCACGCCGAGCGCGTCGAGGTGTGCCAGCACCGTCTCGAAATGTGCCTTGGCGACGTCGGAGAGGTGATCCAGCATCAGTGGCGCACCGGCGGTCATCTCGCGCACCGCGGGCCGCTTGTCGTCGAGCACCCGCAGCGGGTTGATCTCGGCGCGACGCCGGGTTTCCTCGTCGAGGTCGAGCCGGAACAGGAACTCCTGCAGCAGCTCCCGGTACTGCGGGCGGCAGGTGTCGTCGCCCAGCGAGGTGATCTCCAGCCGGAATCCGTCCAGTCCGAGTGACCGGAACCCGGCGTCCGCGATCGCGATCACCTCGGCGTCCAGCGCGGGATCGTCGACCCCGATGGCCTCCACACCGACCTGCTGCAACTGCCGGTACCGGCCGGCCTGTGGCCGTTCGTAGCGGAAGAACGGGCCGGCGTAGCAGAGCTTGACGGGGAGCTGGCCGCGGTCGGCGCCGTGTTCGATGACCGCGCGCATCACCCCTGCGGTGCCCTCCGGACGCAGGGTCACCGAGCGCTCACCGCGGTCGGCGAAGGTGTACATCTCCTTGCTCACCACGTCGGTGGATTCGCCCACACCCCGGGCGAACAGCGCGGTGTCCTCGAAGACGGGCAGCTCGATATCGCCGTACCCGGCGCGTCGCGCGGCGCCGAGCAGGCCGTCGCGCACCGCGACGAACTGGGCGGAGTCCGGCGGCAGGTAGTCGGGCACGCCCTTGGGTGCTTTGAACTCAGACACAGATTTCACTCACAGAGTCAGACCTTCGAGGAATGGGTTGGTTCGGCGCTCGATGCCGATCGTGGATCGCGGACCGTGCCCAGGTAGTACCACGGTGTCATCGTCGAGCACCAATAGTTTTGTCACGATCGAGGTGAGCAGTTGGCGTCCGCTGCCGCCGAGCAGGTCGCTTCGGCCGATCGCCCCCTTGAACAGCGTGTCACCGGTGAAGGCGTTCTGCTGAATCCGGAACACCACCGATCCCGGGGTGTGCCCGGGCGTGTGATCGACGGTGACGGGGATACCGCCCAGGTCGAGGATGTCGCCGTCGGTGGTCAGCTCGACCACCTGCTTGGGCTCGGTGAAGAACGCGGCCAGCGCCCGTTTCCCGAACCCGAGAAACAACGACTGCGCTCTGCCCCAGGCGTTGCCCGTCGCTCCGCTCGCCCCAGGCACGGAAAGATCCATGATCGGATCGGTCAGCATCGCCCGGTCCTCGGGGTGGATGTACACCGGGCAGCCGTAGGTGTCGGCCACCTTCTGCGCCGACCACATGTGATCGATGTGGCCATGGGTGAGCAGCACCGCCGCCGGGGTCAGCCGGTGCCGGTCCAAGATCCGCTGCAACTGGCCGGATGCTCGCTGCCCGGGGTCGACGACGAC
Source organism: Mycobacterium sp. BMJ-28 (assembly GCF_054404835.1). NCBI lineage: Bacteria > Bacillati > Actinomycetota > Actinomycetes > Mycobacteriales > Mycobacteriaceae > Mycobacterium > Mycobacterium sp. BMJ-28. Next base: position 3,766,199 of record NZ_CM136783.1, read on the forward strand.
GGCGTCGGCGCCCTCGTGCGGCGCGACGACGTAGCAATTGCACGCCAGCACGCCGGCCGGGAATCCGGTGATCAACACGTCGCCATTTTCCCATGCCGGGTTTCCCGACCGCGGGTCGCGCCACGCGCACTCAGTAAGGCCTGGCACACTCGGTGCCGAGTATGACCCTGACGTAGGAGGACAGCGGCGGTGCCGACGAACAAACAGCGACGGGAAACGGCCCAGCGCAAGCTCGACCGGCAGCTCGAGCGGCGCGCCGCGCAGGCCAAGCGGCGCAAACTCTTCACCATCATCGCCTCGGTGGTGGGAGCCGTCGTGGTCGCCGGGGCCGCGGTGTTCACCGTCATCTACACCAACAAGGATTCCGGCAGCGCCACCGCGTCGGCCTCGCCCAATGCGTCGACCTCCGCCGCGCCGCAACCCGCGGCCGACGGCAAGCTGCCCGCCTTCGTCGCCCCGGCGGATCTGGGCGCCAACTGCCAGTACCCGGCCACCACCGAGCCGGCCAGCAAGAAGGTCAACCCGCCGCGCACCGGCAAGGTCCCGACCGACCCGCCGCAGATCAGCGTCAGCATGGCGACCAACCAGGGCAATATCGGTCTGCAACTGGACAATGCCAAGACCCCGTGCACGGTGAACAGCTTCGCCAGCCTGGCCCAGCAGGGTTACTTCAACGACACGCAGTGCCACCGGCTCACCACCGGCGGACTCGCGGTGCTGCAGTGCGGCGATCCGACCGCGCAGGGCACCGGCGGGCCCGGATACCAGTTCGCCAACGAGTACCCGACCAACCAGTACCAGCCCGACAACCCGGCGCTGCAGCAGCCGGTGCTCTACCCCCGCGGCACCCTGGCCATGGCCAACGCCGGCGCGGGCACCAACGGCAGCCAGTTCTTCCTGGTGTACCAGGATTCGCAGCTGCCGCCGAACTACACCGTCTTCGGCACCATCGACCAGACCGGCCTGGCGACCCTGGACAAGATCGCCAAGGCCGGCGTGGCCGGTGGCGGTCAGGACGGCAAGCCGGCGCAGGACGTCGCGGTGAAGTCGATCCAGCTCGACTGAGTCGGTGACGGTTCCGCCGCCCTACGGTGGCTATCCCCCGCCGCCCTACGGGTATGGGCCGCCGCCCGGCTATCCGCCGGCGCCGCGGCCGACCAACTCGCTGGCGGTCGCCGCGCTGATCTGTGCCTTCCTGGTGGCCCCGCTCGGCATCGTGTTCGGCCACGTGTCGCTGTCGCAGATCAAGCGCAGCGGCGAGGAAGGCCGCGGGATGGCGATCGCGGGACTGGTGATCGGCTACGTGGTCACCGTGCTGGGCACGCTGGTGCTGGTGTTCACCATCCTGGTGACCCGGCTGGTGCTCGAAGACTTCCGCAACGGGCTCGACCGGTATGAGTGGACGCCGGGCATCACCGCGGCCCCGTCGGCCGGTGAGCCGTTGCCCTCGTTCAAGCCGCCGGCAACGCTCGGGTCGAACTGCCAATACCCGGCCACCACCGAGCCCGCCGTGCGCCCGGTGACGCCGCCCCGGGTGGGCAAGGTGCCGACCACTCCGCCGACGGTGGCCGGCGTCATCGCCACCGACCGCGGCGCCATCCCCATCGAACTGGACAACGCCAAGGCCCCGTGCACGGTCAACAACTTCGCCAGCCTGGCCGCGCAGGGCTTCTACAACGGCACGCCGTGCCACCGGCTGACGACGGGCTCCGACCTCGGAGTGCTGCAGTGTGGCGATCCGTCCGGCACCGGTAAGGGCGGCCCCGGCTACCAGTTCCCCAACGAGTACCCGACCAATCAATACCGGCTGACCGATCCGGCGATGAAGAACCCGGTGATCTATCCGCGCGGCACCCTGGCGATGGCCAACGCCGGGCCGGGCACCAACGGCAGCCAGTTCTTCCTGGTGTACAAGGACTCCCGGTTGCCACCCACCTACACCGCGTTCGGCACCATCGCCGAGCCCGGTCTGACGGTGCTCGATCAGATCGCCGCCAACGGGGTGGCCGGCGGCGCCGACGACGGGAAGCCCGCCGCGCCGGTGAACGTCGCGACGGTCCGGGTGCAGTGACGGCTTGGCCCCGCGGGGTCAGTTGCGCTTGGACTGGATGTAGAACTCGACGTCGTCGCCGTTGACCTTGGTGATCTTCATGTGTGCGGTGTAGTTGCCGTCCGGACCGGTGAAATGACAGTCGAATTCCGTGCCGACATCGGCCTTCACCCCCGACGGGCAGTTCACGTCGGTCGGTTTGAATCCGGTCTTGGACACCACCTTGACCACCTGCTCGGCCGCCCCTTCCGGCTTGATGGTGGCACCACAGCCGGCCAGTAGAACGGCCAGCGAGGCGAGGACGACCAGTACGGCGGCGCGCATCGTCGCAGTATTGCAGCCGGTGAGACCGGTGTCACCCGGCCGGCTGAGATGATGTCGGGCGCGGCGCGTGTTGATACACGGACGTGTGTCGAACCCATCCGGTGAGGAGACGACGTGACGGCTGACGCTGCCACCACGGTCGAAGTGCAGCGGGGCGCCTACACGCTGCTGCTGGTCCTCAGTGGCGTCGCACTGGGCGTCTCCGGGGTACCGGCCCCGCTGTACGGGATGTATGAGGAGGTCTGGCACCTCACCCCATTGGCCACCACGATCATCTTCGCCGTCTACGCGCTGGCTGCGCTCGCCGCCGTACTGGTCTCCGGCCGAATCTCCGACGCCATCGGCCGCAAACCGGTGCTGCTCGGTGCGCTGGTGGCGATGATCGTCGGCCTGGGCGTCTTCCTGATCGCCGACAACATGGCGATGCTGCTCGTCGCGCGGGTCATCCACGGCGCCGCGGTCGGATCCATCGTGGTCGCCGGCGCGGCCGCCCTGCTGGATCTGCGTCCGCACCACCGAGTGCGCTCGGGCCAGTTGTCCGGCGTCGCGTTCAACATCGGGATGACCGTCGCCATCGTCGGCTCATCGATCCTCGCGCAATACGCACCACACCCGATGCGCACCCCGTACGCGGTGGTGGCGGCGATCGTCGCCCTCGTCGGTATCGGCGTCATCGCGCTACGGGAACCACACCTGGCCCGCACCCGTGGGCCGATCCGGCTCGCCCGCCCGTCCGTGCCCGCGGACATCCGCAGCGACTTCTGGTTCGCCGCGCTCGGCGCGGCCGCCTCCTGGTCGGTGCTCGGCGTGCTGCTGTCGTTGTATCCCTCGCTGGCCGCCCAGCAGACGCATGTGCACAACGTGGTGTTCGGCGGCGTCGTGGTGGGTACCACCGCCTTCGCGGCCGCGTTGGCACAGTTGTGGTCTGCCCGGGTGCCGGCCCACCGCGCCGCGATCTACGGCGATATCGGGATGGCGGTGGCGCTGGCGATCACCATTCCGGTGCTCGCCACCGGGAATCAGTGGCTGGTGTTCGGCGCCGCCGCACTGCTCGGGGCCACCTTCGGGCTCGGTTTCGGCGGTTCACTGCGCCACCTGTCCGACGTGGTGCCGGCCGATCGGCGCGGTGAGACCATGTCCGCGTTCTATCTGCTCGCCTACTCCGCCATGGCGGTGCCCACCATCATCGCCGGCTGGGCGGCCACCCGGTGGCAGCTGCACGCGGTGTTCCCGTGGTTTGCCGGCGCGGTGGCGCTGGCCTGCCTGGGCGCGGCGGGGGTCGGCGCGCTGACCACCCGCCGGGCCGCCCAGGCTTGACTGCGGCTCACGCCGCTGCGGCTTGACTGCGGCTCACGCCGCCCAGGCTTGACTGCGGCTCACGCCGCCCAGGCTTGACTGCGGCTCACGCCGCGGAAGTCACCCGGTAGACGTCGTACACACCCTCGACATTGCGCACCACGTTCAGCACGTGGCCCAGATGTTTGGGATCGCCCATCTCGAAGGTGAACCGGCTGATCGCCACCCGGTCATTGGACGTGGTCACCGAGGCCGAAAGGATGTTCACCTTCTCGTCGGCGAGCACCCGGGTGACATCCGAGAGCAATCGGTGCCGGTCCAGGGCTTCCACCTGGATGGCCACCAGAAACACCGACGACGGGGACGGCGCCCAGTGCACCTCGATGATGCGCTCGGACTGGTCCTGTAGCGACGCCGCGTTGGTGCAGTCGGTGCGGTGCACGCTGACGCCGCCGCCGCGGGTGACGAATCCGAGGATGTTGTCCCCGGGTACCGGTGTGCAGCATTTGGCCAGCTTGGTCAGCACGCCGACGGCACCGGGTACCGACACCCCGACGTCGTCACTGGTGCGTTGCCGCGCCTGCATGGTGGCCGGGGTGGACCGCTCGGCGATCTCGTCCTCGGCCTCGTCATCACCACCGAGTTGGGCCACCAGCCGCTGCACCACGTGCCGCGCCGAGGTGTGCCCCTCCCCGACCGCGGTGTAGAGCGCCGAGACGTCGGCGTAGTGCAACTCGCGCGCCAGCGCGCCCATCGACTCGGCATTCATCAAGCGCTGCAACGGAAGTCCACCGCGGCGCACCTCACGGGCGATCGCGTCCTTGCCGGCCTCCAGCGCCTCCTCGCGGCGCTCTTTGGCGAACCACTGCCGGATCTTGGCCTTGGCCCGCGGGGACACCACGAACGTCTGCCAGTCCCGGGACGGTCCCGCCGTGGTGGCCTTCGACGTGAAAACCTCGACCTGGTCCCCGTTTTCGAGCTTGCGTTCCAGGGCCACCAGCCGGCCGTTCACCCGTGCGCCGATACACCGGTGGCCGACCTCGGTGTGCACCGCGTAGGCGAAGTCCACCGGTGTCGACCCGGTCGGCAGGGTGACCACGTCCCCCTTCGGGGTGAACACGAAAATCTCCTGCACCGCGAGGTCGTAGCGCAACGACTCCAGGAACTCCCCGGGGTCCGCGGCTTCCCGCTGCCAGTCCAGCAGCTGGCGCATCCAGGCCATCTCGTCGATCTCGGAGGCCAGGTGTCCCGCCGGTAATCCGTTGCGGCCCTTGGCTTCCTTGTAGCGCCAGTGCGCCGCGATACCGAATTCGGCGGTGTCGTGCATCTCGATGGTGCGGATCTGCACCTCCAGCGGTTTGCCTTCCGGCCCGACCACCGTGGTGTGCAGGGACTGGTAGACGCCGTAGCGCGGCTGGGCGATGTAATCCTTGAATCGGCCGGCCATCGGCTGCCACAACGAGTGCACCACGCCCACGGCCGCGTAGCAGTCGCGCATGTCGTCGCAGAGGATGCGCACACCGACCAGGTCGTGGATATCGTCGAAATCGCGGCCCTTGACGATCATCTTCTGATAGATCGACCAGTAGTGCTTGGGCCGCCCTTCGACTTTGGCGCTGATCTTCATGGCGCTCAACGCGGTGCCGATCTCGGCGCGCACCTTGGCCAGATAGGTGTCCCGCGACGGCGCCCGGTCGGCCACCAGCCGCACGATCTCCTCATAACGCTTCGGGTGCAGGATCGCGAACGACAGGTCCTCCAGCTCCCATTTGACCGTCGCCATACCCAGCCGATGCGCAAGGGGAGCAATGACTTCCAGCGTCTCACGGGCTTTGCGAGCCTGTTTCTCCGGCGGCAGGAAGCGCATGGTGCGCATATTGTGCAGCCGGTCGGCGACCTTGATCACCAGCACCCGCGGATCCCGGGCCATCGCGATGATCATCTTGCGGATGGTCTCGCCCTCGGCCGCGGTGCCCAGGGCCACCTTGTCCAGCTTGGTCACCCCGTCGACCAGATGCCCGACCTCACTGCCGAAGTCGGTGGTCAGCGCCTCCAGCGTGTAGCCGGTGTCCTCGACGGTGTCGTGCAGCAACGCGGCCACCAGCGTGGTGGTGTCCATACCCAGCTCGGCCAGGATGTTCGCCACCGCCAGCGGATGGGTGATGTACGGGTCGCCGGATTTGCGCATCTGGGAGGCGTGGCGCTGCTCGGCAACGTCGTACGCCCGCTGCAGGATCGCCAGATCGGCCTTGGGATGGAACTCGCGGTGCACCGCGACCAGCGGTTCGAGCACGGGATTGACCAGGCTGCGCTGCGCCGTCATCCGGCGGGCCAGCCGCGCCCGAACCCGGCGGGACGCACTGATCTTCGAGGTGTCCAGCGCCGCGGTGTCCCCCGGCTGTGGCGGAACCGCGACGGTCTGCCCCGCGACGGGTTCGTCGGCCATGCTCACCTCCTGGAGTTAAAGGATATCCCTCACGCCGTTCACACCGTGGTCAGGCTGGTGACCCGCAACGGATGTACCGCGGCACGCCCGTCCAGCGCCATCAGCTCCAGCACCACCGCGGCACCGGTCACCCGTGCCCCGCTGCGCTCCAGCAGCCGGGCCGCGGCGGCCAGGGTCCCACCGGTGGCCAGCACGTCGTCTATCACCAGAACGCGGCGGCCGGCCATGTCGATACCGTCGGCCGGGATCTCCAGCGTGGCCGATCCGTACTCCAGCTGGTAGCGCTCGGCGTGCACCGGCGGCGGCAGTTTGCCGCCCTTGCGCACCGCCAGCACTCCGGTGCCGAGTTTGAGGGCCACGGCGGCCCCGAGCAGGAAGCCGCGGGCATCGATCCCGGCGATCAGATCGGCGCCGTCGGCCGCCTCGGCCAGCGCGTCGGTGATGACGGCCAGACCGCGCGCGTCCGCCAGCACCGGGGTGAGGTCCTTGAACTGCACTCCCGGTTGCGGGAAGTCGGCGACGTTGCGGGTCAGCTCGGCGATCACGGCCGCGGCGTCAGACACGTTTCATCCCTCTAGAACCCACCTATCCATGTTCCATCCGGCGCCCCAGCGGGTCGGATTCGCCTGTACCGCCGACACCTTCTTCGACGTGAGCAGCGTGCGCTGCTGACGGTACAGCGGCAGGGTCGGAATATCGCTCCACAGAATCGGCCCGGCCTCCCCCAGCAGCCTGGTCAGCTCCTTGGGATCCGCGGTCACCGCCAGTGCGTCGATGATGCCGTCGACCCGCTCGTTGGCGTAACCGGACAGGTTGTTGCCGTTGCCAAAACGCAGATCGTAGGCGTCCAGCGCCGACGACCCGGTCGACCCGCTGCCCACGGATCCGCCGGTGCTGCCGATCAGAACGTCGATGCTGTTGTCGCGCAGGCTTTGCGGTCCCACCGAGTCACCGGACTGGTCGGTGACGGTGATACCCGCGGGCGCGCAGGACTGCGCGATCGCGCCGACCGTCGCGGCGATCCTGGCGTTGGGGGTCTGGTAGCCGATCCGCACCGTCAGCGGTTGGTTGTTCAACGCCGCGCGCGCGGCATCCGCATTGGCCACACTGAACTGCCCTGCCTCGGCGGCACTTTCGGCCGCGGCCAGCGCGTCGTCGGCGGTCGGGCTGAGCCGGGCGTTGGCGATCGGCACGTCCGCATTGCGGGCGATCGTGTCCCGCGGGGTGCACAGGGCCAGCGCACGGCGGGCGGGCGCGGCCGCCAACGGTCCCTGCGCGGAGAAGATCAGCTGCTCGATCCCGGCGGACGGGGTGTCGGTACGGGTATAGCCCGCAGGCAGATTCAGCGTGCCCGACGACCCGGTGGCGACGTCGACGACATCGAACGCACCGCGGTTCACCCGGTCCTGGATGTCGGCTCCCCTGGGCCACACCGTCACCCGCTGGGCGACCGGTTTGACCCCCCACCACTTGTCGTTCGCGGTGAGCACCACCGCGCCGTCCTTGGTCACCGACTCGATTTTGTAGGGACCCGAGGACGGGAACCGCTTCATGTCGGCGTCGGGCCCCAAGTTCCACACGGTGTTCCACGCCTGGGCGATACGGTCGATGACCGGGGCATCGCCGGTCTGCAACGCCGTGGTCACCGCACCGTCACCGAGGCCGAGCTGATCGGCGATCACGTGGGACGGCATCAGCGAGGTGGCGCCGAAGAGCTGCCCGTAGTCGACGACGCCGCGGTCCTGGGCGAACGTGACCCTGGCCTTCTTCTGGCCGGGGGCGCAGTCGACGGTGGCGACGTCGCGGTAACCGGCGGTGCTGGCCGCATCGAAACCCGGATTCCGCCCGGATTGCGCCGCCCAGGTCAGCACCATGTCGTCGCAGGTGATCGGTTTGCCGTCGGAATACACCGCGTTGGCGTTGATCTCGTAGTCCAGGATCAGCGGAGACCGGCCCACCACCGCGACGCTGCCGTAGTCCCGATCGCCGATGATCTGGCCGTCGGGCCCGCGGTAGGTGAATGCGGTCTGCACGCGCGCGAAGGCCTGCGGGCCGCCGGAGGCGGCGCCGGTCACCGTGTTGGTGTTGTAGCTGATCAGTGTTCCGTCGACGGCGTAGTCGATGACCTGATCAGCGCCGGCCGAACAGCCCGACACCACCAGCGTCAGAGCGGCAATCGCCGCACCGGTCCGTGCGATCGCCCGCCCACGCACTAGCGACGCCGCTTGCCCGGCGGTCGGTTCGGCCGGGCCGGGCGCGCCCCGGGAGCGGGCTTGTCCGGTGCCGGCGTGGTGACGGTGTCCTCGACGACGGAGTCCTCCACGGCGCCCGCATCGGCTTTCGCGGCTACGCCCGCATCGGCTTTCGCGGCTGCGCCCGCATCGGCTTTCGCGGCTGCGCCGCGGCGACGCAGCACCCGCTTGGTGTGGGTGCGCACCAGGTCGGTGCGCTCACGCATGGTGACCAGCAGCGGGGTGGCGAAGTAGATGGACGAATAGGTGCCGACGATGATGCCGACCAGCTGCACCAGCGCGAGGTCCTTCAAGGTGCCGACCCCGAGCAGCCAGACCGCGACCACGATGAGCGCCAGGATCGGCAGCAGCGAGATGAGGCTGGTGTTGATCGACCGCATGAAGGTCTGGTTCACGGCCAGGTTGGCCTGTTCGGCGAACGTGCGCCGGGTGGTGTGCTCGAATCCGTGGGTGTTTTCCTCGACCTTGTCGAACACGATGACGGTGTCGTAGATGGAGAAACCCAGAATCGTGAGCAGACCGATGACCGTCGCGGGAGTGACCTCGAAGCCGACCAGCGCGTACACCCCTGCGGTCACGATGATGTCGAAGAACATGGCCGCCAGCGCCGAGATGGCCATATATCGCTCGTAGCGCACGGTGATGTAGATCGAGACGATCACCAGGAACACCACCAGCGCGATCAGCGCCTTCTTGGTGATCTGGCCACCCCAGGTTGAGGACACCGCCGAGTCACTGATGGCCTGCTTGCTGGGCTTACCGTCGGAACCCTTGGGCTCGAACGCATCGAAGAGGGCGACGCGCAGCTTCTCGGTGTCCGCGTTGCTCAGCGTCTCGGTGCGGATCTGCACGGTGGCCGATGCGCCGTTGCCGACGATCACCACCGACTCCGGTGCGGCGCCAAGGGCATTGCCGAACACCGTCTCGACCTGTTCCGCGGTCGCCTGGGCCTTGACCCCGTCGACGGGCATGGACACCTTGGTGCCGCCCTCGAAGTCGATACCGAAGGTGAAGCCGCGGATCAACATCGCGCCGAGAGCGACGGCGACGATGACGCCGCTGATGATGAACCACATCTTGCGCTTGCCGATGACCTCGAACGCACCGGTGCCGGTGTAGAGCCGGACGAAGAAGCTGTGCTTCGGCAGGTTCGCGGCGTCGGTGGCGTCGAGCGCGGGCGCCTCGACGGCGCCGGACTCGTCGATATCGGTGGTGTCAGTGCTGTGTTTGGCGGACATCCGTCATCCCCGTCCCGTGGTGTGCGCGGCACGCCGCTCGCGGGCGATCTGCTGCACCGCGCCGAGCCCGTTGAATGCCGGCTTGGACAGCGTCGCCGATTTGGTGGACAGGTAGACCAGCGGCCAGGTGACCAGGAAGACCACCAGCACGTCCAGGATGGTCGTCAGGCCCAGGGTGAACGCGAAGCCCTTCACCTGGCCGACCGCCAGCACGTAGAGCACCGCCGCGGCAAGGAAGGTGACGGCGTTGCCCGACAGGATGGTCTTGCGGGCGCGGGCCCAGCCTCGCGGCACCGCCGACCGGTAGGACCGGCCCTCGCGAATCTCGTCCTTGATGCGTTCGAAGAACACCACGAAGGAGTCGGCGGTGGTGCCGATACCGATGATCAGACCCGCGATACCGGCCAGGTCCAGCGTGTAGTTGATGTATCTGCCGAGCAGTACCAGAAGCGCGAACACCATGGCACCGGAGGCGACCAGCGACAGCGCCGTCAGCAGGCCGAGCACGCGGTAATAGAGCAGCGCGTACACCAGCACCAGCGCCAGACCGATGGCACCGGCGATGAGGCCGGCCCGCAGTGACGTCAAACCGAGTGTGGCCGAGACGGTTTCGGCTTCCGACGACTCGAAGGACAGCGGCAGCGAGCCGTACTTCAGCACGTTGGCCAACTCGCGCGCCGAATCCTGGGTGAATCGCCCGGTGATCTGGGTGCGACCGCCGGGGATCGCCTCCTGGATCTCCGGGGCGCTGACCACCTGCGAGTCGAGGGTGAACGCGGTCTGGGTGCCGACATTGGCGGCGGTGAAGTCCGCCCAGGTCTTGGCGCCCTCGCTCTTGAACTGCACGTCGACGACGTAGTCGCCGCGCTGCTGATCCAGACCCGAGCTGGCGCTCTCGATCTGTTCACCGCTCATGATCGACTTGTCCAGCAGATACACCGTGGAATGGTCGGTCGAGCAGGTCACCAGCGGCAGGTTCGGATCGTCGTTACCGGCCAGCACGTCCTCGTCGTTGCAACGGGTGGCCTGGAACTGCAGGGCCAGCAACTGGATGCTCTGATCGGCGCTCTGGCGCAGCTGCTTCTCATCGGAAATGCGCTGGGCCAGATCGGCTTTGGCTTGCGGGGTGCCCGGCGGCGCGGGTGCGGGTGCCGGGGCGCCGGGGGCCGGGGCTGCCGGTGCGCCGGGCGCGGGGGCAGGCGCCGGCGTGCCCGGAGCGGGTGGCTCGGGTGTCGGAGCGGGCTCCTGCGGGTAGGGCCGAGGCTGTGCCGGCGGGGTCGAACCCGCCTGCCCGGGCGGGGCGATGGGGGCTTCCGGCTCGGCCGGTGCCAGCAGTGGCGGTCCACCGGGCGGAGCGCCCGGCGGGGCACCCGGAGGCGCTCCGGGAGCGCCCGGCGGCTGCTGCTGGCCCTGGCCCTGGCCCTGCGCGGGAATCGCGTGGATGACCGGGCGGATGTAGAGGCGCGCGGTCTGACCGAGGTTGCGGGCCTCGCTGCCGTCGTTGCCCGGCACGGTGATCACCAGGTTGTTGCCGTCGATGACGACTTCGGACCCGGACACGCCCAGGCCGTTGACACGCGAGCTGATGATCTCCTGCGCCTGCATCAGCGACTCGCGCGAGGGCTCGGAGCCGTCCGGGGTACGCGCGGTCAGGGTGACACGGGTGCCACCCTGCAGGTCGATGCCCAGCTTGGGTTTGGCCTGCTTGTCGCCGGTGAGGAAGACGAGGAGGTAGACGCCGACCAGAAGGATCAGAAAGAGCGCCAGATAGCGCGCAGGATGCACCGGCGCCGAACTCGATGCCACGGTTTTTGGGTCTCCTTGGAAGCGGTCTACACGGAGCGAGCGTTACGGGGAGGGTACGCGGTGAGGCTGAGTCAGTTGCCGTCAGTCTTGGGTGCCGGACGGTCGGTCAGTTCCACGCCGCCGGACTCTTCGTCGGCGTAGTCATACTCGTCGTCCTCATCGGCGTCCTCGGCGGCGGAGTCCTCGATGCGGTCCCGCACCGCGAGCTTGAGCCACGTCGTGACCACACCGGGCGCGATCTCCAGTTCGACGTTGTCGTCGGAGATGCCGGTGATGGTCGCCTCCAAGCCCGACGTGGTGTGCACGCGGTCACCGATCGCCAGCGATTCATGGAGGTCGATGGTGGCCTGCATGGCCTTCTTCTGGCGGCGCGAGGCGAAGAACATGAATGCGCCCATGATGATGATGAGCGGGAGGAATACGACCAAATCCATGGAACGGCTGTCTTTCGTCATTGTTGCGCGGGCATGGCTGTGCGAACCCGGTCGCGGCGCCTCGTCGCAGACCAGTGTGCCATCACCGCCATCGCCGACTGAGCCGCCCCGCAGTCTCCCCCGGTACCCGGGCACCCCACGATTCGACGGTCGGATAGCGCTGGATCGACGAAACCCGTGGCAAGATTAGGTCCCGCAACACTCGATCCGCAGTCAGACAGCTGTTCAACTTCTGTTTTCACCCGCGTGGGCGGGGGGCCGATTAGGCTTTCGATTGCGTGTCATTCCCCGCTGTGCACACCCCGATCAGGAGTCAACTGTGACTGCCGTCGAGCAGACCCGCCACCTGGCCACCGCCATCCCCGGACCGAAGTCGTCGGCCTTGATCGAGCGCAAGAACGCCGCGGTGTCCCGCGGCGTCGGCACCACCATGCCGGTCTACGCCGCGCGTGCCGCCGGCGGCATCGTCGAGGACATCGACGGTAACCGGCTCATCGATCTGGGTTCGGGTATCGCGGTCACCACCATCGGCAACGCGTCGCCGCGCGTGGTCGACGCGGTCGCCACGCAGGCCGGCCGGTTCACCCACACCTGTTTCATGGTCACCCCGTACGAGGAGTACGTCGAAGTCTGCGAGCACCTCAACCGCTTGACGCCGGGGGCCGGCGACAAACGGTCGGCACTGTTCAACACCGGGTCCGAGGCGGTGGAGAACGCCATCAAGATCGCTCGCTCATATACCCGTAAGCAGGCGGTGGTGGCCTTCGACCACGCCTATCACGGCCGCACCAACCTCACGATGGCGCTGACCGCGAAGTCGATGCCCTACAAGCACGGCTTCGGCCCGTTCGCCCCCGAGGTGTACCGCGCACCGCTGTCCTATCCGTTCCGCGACGCGGAGTTCGGCAAGGAATTGGCCACCGACGGCGAACTGGCCGCCAGGCGCGCCATCAGCGTGATGGACAAGCAGGTCGGCGCGGACAACCTGGCGGCCGTCATCATCGAACCCATTCAGGGCGAGGGCGGCTTCATCGTGCCGGCCGAAGGTTTCCTGGCCACCCTGCTGGACTGGTGCCGCAAGAACGACGTCGTCTTCATCGCCGACGAAGTGCAGACCGGCTTCGCCCGCACCGGCAAGATGTTCGCCTGCGAGCACGAGGGCATCGAGCCCGACCTGATCGTCACCGCCAAGGGCATCGCCGACGGGCTGCCGCTGTCGGCGGTCACCGGCCGCGCCGAGATCATGGACGCGCCACACGTCTCCGGTCTAGGCGGCACCTACGGCGGCAATCCGGTGGCCTGCGCCGCGGCGCTGGCGACCATCGAGACGATCCAGAGCGACGGACTCGTCGCCCGCGCCGCCGACATCGAGGTGCTGATGAAGGAGCGGCTGGGCCGCCTTCAGGCCGACGACGACCGGATCGGCGATGTCCGCGGTCGCGGCGCGATGATCGCCGTCGAACTGGTCAAGCCGGGCACCACCGAACCCGACGCCGACCTGACCAAGGCGCTGTGCGCCGCGGCGCACGCCCAGGGCGTCATCGTATTGTCGTGCGGCACATACGGAAACGTGCTGCGATTCCTGCCGCCGCTGGCCATCTCCGATGATCTGCTGAACGAAGGCCTGGACGTGCTGGCCGCCGCGCTCAAGGCCCTGTGACGGCGTCTTGGCTCAGGCGTGCGTGACCGGCGTGCGCCGGTGCCCGAACCAAAGCCTGCGCCGCATCGGCGCGCGCACCTCGTCCGGTTCGTCGACCTCGGTCGCGAGCGGTCGGCGCGCATAGCCCGCGTCCCGCACGCTGCGTACCGACAGCCGACCCACGGCCATCCCGGCCAATACCGCGATGAGCGTGCCCAGGCCGGTGAAGAACGACAGCTCCAGCAGCAGCACGCCCTGCGAATTCAATGCCGTGGTGGGCGCACCGATATCGCCGAGAGCCAGTGTCGCGGTGAACGACCGGCCGATGACGAACCACGCGCCGGCGGCCACACCCAGCCAGCCGCCCAGCATCGCCGTGGCCCGGTTGCGCGACATCAGCAGGAGCAGGCCCCCGAGCACCGCCACCGCGCCGGGCAGCACCTCCAGCCAGCCCCGTGACGCGGTCCACGTCCAAGCCTGGTTCGGGGTGTATGCGAAATCGATATAGGGGCCGATGAAGGGCGCCAGCGCGCCCCATGCGCCCAAGATCACCAGAAGAAGTCCGCTCGCAGCGCCGCGGCTGCGCGGGATCGCCAGCCGTCCGGTGCGGGCCGGAACCACGGTCTCGGTCATGTTTCCTCCTCGTTCCCGATCGTCGGAGTACCCGCTGTCCCGGGTGCCCAACCGTCGGGCCGAGCCGCTATGCCAGACCGACGGCCACCAGCACCACCGCGATCAACGGGAACACGCCCTGGGTGATGGCCGCGCGGGCCTTGTCCGGTGAGCTGAGCAGCAGCACGAGCGCCGCCGCCAGCATCGATCCCACCCCGGCGAAGATCAGCGCCGCACCCACCGCGTGCTGGCCGGTCAGCAGCGCGCCGATGCCGACGCCGGACACGATGGCCAGGAACAAGTTGTAGAACCCCTGGTTGAACGCGAGTTCCTTGGTGGCCTCCGCCTCATCCGCGGTGATCCCGAAGGTCGCCCGGGTCCGGGCCGACGTCCAGGTCAGCGACTCCATGACGAAGATGTAGACGTGCAGCAACGCGGCAAGGCCCGCGACGATCACACCGGCTGTCAGCATGCCGTCTATTCAAACAGCCCGACCCCGCCCAAACCCGCGATGGGCGGCTGTAACCCCAGGTGTGTCCAGGCTTGCGCCGTCGCGACGCGGCCACGCGGGGTACGGGCGATCATCCCGGCCCGCACCAGAAACGGCTCGCAGACTTCCTCCACCGTGGTGGCTTCCTCCCCCACCGCGACGGCCAGTGTCGACACACCCACCGGTCCGCCGGCGAAGCTGCGGGTCAACGCGGACAGCACGGCGCGGTCCAACCGGTCCAGGCCGAGTTCGTCGACGTCGTAGACCTCCAGAGCCGCCTTGGCGATATCGCGGGTGATGATGCCGTCGGCCCGCACCTCGGCGTAGTCACGTACCCGGCGCAGCAGCCGGTTGGCGATGCGCGGGGTGCCGCGGGAGCGACGGGCCACCTCGGCGCCGGCTTCGGCACCCAACTCGATACCGAGGATGCCGGCCGAGCGGGCCAGCACCCGCTCCAGGTCGGGCGCCTCGTAGAAGTCCATGTGCGCGGTGAAGCCGAACCGGTCGCGCAGCGGCCCGGTCAGCGCACCGGACCGGGTGGTCGCGCCGACCAGGGTGAACGGTGCCACCTCCAGCGGGATCGACGTGGCGCCGGGGCCTTTGCCCACCACGACGTCCACCCGGAAATCCTCCATCGCCAGGTACAGCATCTCCTCGGCGGGCCGGGCGATCCGGTGGATCTCGTCGATGAACAGCACGTCGCCCTCGACGAGGTTGGACAGCATGGCCGCCAGGTCGCCCGCACGTTCCAGGGCCGGCCCCGAGGTGACCCGCAGCGCCGCGCCCAGTTCGGCGGCGATGATCATCGCCAGCGAGGTCTTGCCGAGGCCGGGCGGTCCGGACAGCAGGATGTGGTCCGGTGTGCCGCCGCGGTTCTTGGCGCCTTCCAGGACGAGCTGAAGTTGTTCGCGGACCCGGTGCTGCCCGATGAACTCGTTCAGCGTGCGGGGCCGCAGGCTGGCATCGATATCGCCCTCGCCGACGGTCAGCGCCGGTGAGACCTCCCGCTCGTCGGGCTCCTCGCCCTCGTCCTCGCTGAACCGTCCCACTACTTCTTCCCCAGCATGGACAGCGCCGACCGCAGCGCGCTCGAGGTGGTGGCCTCGGGATCGTCGGCCAGCACCTTGTCGGTGGCATCTTCGGCCTGCTTGGCTGCAAAGCCAAGTCCGACAAGGGCTTCCACGACGGGTCCACGGATTCCGAAACCGCCGGCCGCGGCCGGCCCGGTGCCGGCTATCGCGCCGATCTTGTCGCGCAGCTCGAGCACCATGCGCTCGGCGCCGCGCTTGCCGATCCCGGGCACCCGGGTCAGCGCGGTGACGTCGCCGTCGGCCAGTGCGTGGCGCAGGGCCTGGGCGTCGTAGACCGCGAGGGTGGCCAAAGCGATCTTGGGCCCCACTCCGGACACTCCCAGCAGCGTGGTGAACAGGTCCCGGGCCTCGCCATCGGGGAAGCCGTACAGCGTCATCGAGTCCTCGCGGACGATCATCGCGGTGATCAGCCGGGTCTCGTCACCGCGGCGCAGGGTGGCCAGCGTGGACGGGGTGGCCATCACCTTGTAGCCGACGCCCGCCGCCTCGATGACGGTGTGATCCAGCGCGATGTCGATCACCTCCCCGCGCACCGAGGCGATCATGCCCGGGCCGCCTTCAGCCGGGCCTGATAGGTGCGTCTGGCTTCGGCCGCCTTGGCCTCGGCTTCGGCCATCCTGGCGATCATCGGCGCGCGCCAGCAGTGGCAGATGGCCAGCGCCAACGCGTCCGCGGCGTCGGCGGGTGTCGGCTTCTGTTGCAGGGCAAGGATTTTGGTCACCATGGTGGTGACCTGCGCCTTGTCCGCCCTGCCGTTGCCGGTGACCGCGGCCTTGACCTCGCTGGGCGTGTGGAAGTGCACGTCGATATCGCGCTTGGCCGCCGCCAGCGCGATGACACCGCCGGCTTGGGCGGTACCCATCGCGGTGTTGGCATTCTGGTTGGCGAACACCCGCTCGATGGCGATGACGTCCGGGCGGTGGGTGTCCATCCAGTATTCGACGGCGTCGCTGATGGTGAGCAGCCGCTTGTGCAGCGGACTGTCCGACGGCGTGCGCACCACGTCGACATCCAGGGCGATGACATGCCTGCCCCGGCCGGTCTCGATGACCGACAGGCCGCAGCGCGTCAGCCCGGGATCGACTCCCATTACCCGCACGCCAACCCCTTCACCACAGAACACTTGTTCGATTAGCGTAGCGGCCCGGTCTGTCACCGCCGGGCAGGGACACGCATGCATCAGATCGCGTAGTGCCCGGATCGCCAGCCCTGCGCCAACCGGAGCGCGTGTTCGTTGATGCGTGCGCCGGACCGCCGCCATCCGCGCACCAGTTCGGTCTCCACTTCGCGGCCGCAGCAGTCGATGACGATGCGCCACCGCGCACCCAAACCCTTGGACAACAGCCAGAACGGCCACAGCAGCACGAACGGCGCGGCCAGCAGCCAGGTGAACCAGTCCAGGTCCAGCACATCGGACATGTCCGGGAATGGCCACCAGCGCCGGTGCACCGACCATTGCGCCCCGTTGGGGTCCGTGACCACTGCCATGCTGACATCTTGCTGTGCATCCGCCGTCCTGTCAGCGAATGGCACAGTGGATGGCATGCATGTCGTCATCGCCGGTGGACACGGCAAGATCGCCCTCATCCTGGAACGGCTGCTGGCCGAACGTGGCGACACGGTGTCCGGCTTGATCCGCAACCCGGCACAGGCCGACGACCTGCGGGCGGCCGGCGCACAGCCGGTGGTGCTGGATCTGGAGCGGGCCGGCGCGGCCGAAGTGGCCGACGCGGTCCGCGGGGCCGATGCCGTGGTGTTCGCCGCAGGCGCCGGGCCGGGTAGCGGTGCGGCGCGCAAGCAGACCGTCGACCGAGACGCCGCGGTGCTGCTCGCCGACGCCGCCGAGGCGGCGGGCGTACCGCGTTACGTCATGGTGTCGGCCATCGCGGCCGACGACCGGTCGCTGGACGACGGGTACGACGAGGTGTTCCGGGCCTACATCCGGGCCAAGTCCGAAGCCGACGCGAACGTACGTGCCCGCCCCGGGCTGCAGACCACGATCGTGCGGCCCGGCGGGCTCACCGATGAACCGGGCACCGGCAAGGTCCGGATCGCCGAGACGACGGGACGCGGCAGCATCCCGCGCGCCGACGTGGCGGCCGTGCTGCTGGCCGTGCTGGACGATCCCGGCACCGCGGGGCGGACGTTCGAGGTCATCTCCGGCGATGTGCCTGTCGCCGAAGCGCTTTAGATCGCCCTAGTTTGCCGACGGTGGCGGTGGTGGTGGGAAGGGTTGGTACCACCACCATTGGGCGCGTTCGCCGGTCGGTCCGGGATAGGGGGCGACTGCGGGTGCTTGCGTGGTGGGTGGGTTGGCCAGGGATCCGCGGTGCAGTGGTTGTCCGGTGTGGTCGGTGATGATGAGTCGGTCGGCGGGTCCGGTGATGTTCAGGGCGCCGCGGTGGTGCAGTCGGTGGTGATGGGGGCAGACCAGCACCAGGTTGGACAGCTCGGTGGGGCCGCCGTCTTCCCAGTGTGTGATGTGGTGGGCATGCAATCCCCGGGTGGCGGCGCAGCCCGGGATCACGCAGCAGCGATCACGATGTTCCAACACGCGGCGTAGCCGGCGGCTGATGGTGCGGGTGGCCCGGGCCGAGCCGATCGGTCGGCCGTGACGTTGGAACCACACTTCGCAGGTCGCATCACAGGCCAGGAATTGGCGTTCCGCATCGGTCAAGACCGGACCCAAATGCAGGGCGGCGGTCTTCTGCTCGAGGTCGAGGTGCACGACGATGGTGGTGTGTTGGCCGTGCGGGCGCCGGGCCACTTCGGTGTCCCAGCCGGCTTCGACCACACTCATGAACGCATCCGCCCGGGTCGGAAACAGCTCACTACCCTGGTCGGTGTGGTCGGTGATCAAGCCGTCGAGGTGGGACTGCACGGCCGCATCGAATTTCGCGGCGTCCAGGCGCGGTAACCGGATCCGGTAAGTGGTGTAGTCCGCACCCTCGCTGGTCTTGGTGACCTCAGGCCCCGGCTCCGGCTTGGCTTCCGGTTCGGGTTCGTCGCGGGGTGCCAGGTTGATCGCGGTGCGCAACTGGGCCACCGTCGCCGAGGCGGCCAGTTCGGCGTAATGCGCATCGCTACCGTGGGCGCCGCGTTCGGCGATGACCCCGACCTGATCCAACGACAACCGACCCTCCCGCAGGCCGGCGATGCAGACCGGCAATTCCTCGATGCGGCGTGCGACGGCCACGACGGTGTCGGCGTTGCGGGGGGTGGCACCGGTTTTCCAGGCCACCAACGCCGACAGCGACCGCGCCCCGGTCAACCCCGCCAGGCCCTCGCGCTCCAACGCGGCCACGATCTCGACCAGACGACCGTCGATCGCATTACGCTGCCCACACAACTCGGCCAGCTCCCCGAACAACACCTCAAGCCGCTCGGCAGGACTAGCCTGCGAAGCCAAAGACGCTGCGGCGCTGGACATGACACCATCATCGCAGCACGGTCCGACAACTTCGGGGCCGCTTTACTCCTCGTCGAGCTGAGCCGCGACGTCGTCGGGAATGTCGACGTTGGTGTACACCTCTTGTACGTCGTCGCTGTCCTCCAGCGCGTCGACCAGCTTGAGCACCTTGCGGGCGGCCTCCAGGTCCACGGCCACGCTCACCGACGGCTGGAACCCGGACTCGGCGGAGTCGTAGTCGATCCCCGCGTCCTGCAGCGCCGAGCGCACCGCGACCAGATCGGTGGGCTCGGAGATGATCTCGAAGGTCTCCCCGAGATCGTTGATCTCCTCGGCGCCGGCCTCCAGCACGGCTGCCAGCACGTCGTCCTCGGACAGTCCGTTCTTCTCCAGGGTCACCACACCCTTGCGCGAGAACAGGTAGGCCACCGAGCCCGGATCGGCCATGTTGCCGCCGTTGCGGGTCATCGCCACCCGCACCTCACCGGCGGCGCGGTTGCGGTTGTCGGTCAGGCATTCGATCAGCACGGCCACACCGTTGGGGCCGTAGCCCTCATACGTGATGGTCTGCCAGTCGGCGCCGCCCGCCTCTTCACCGGCACCGCGCTTACGGGCCCGCTCGATGTTGTCATTGGGCACCGAGGACTTCTTGGCCTTCTGGATGGCGTCGTACAGCGTGGGGTTGCCGCCGGGATCGCCGCCACCGGTGCGCGCTGCCACCTCGATGTTCTTGATCAGCTTGGCGAAGTTCTTGCCTCGGCGGGCGTCGATGATCGCCTTCTTGTGCTTTGTGGTGGCCCACTTGGAATGGCCGCTCATGCAGGTACGCCCTCTTTCTGGTCGAACTCCGGCTGCCCAGTCTAGCTCCGGGCTACCCCGCCTTCGGCGCGGTCAGGTCGTACACCGTGTTCGTACCGACCTTGACCGGGGTGAAATTGCTCTTCACCCAGTCCGAGATGTCGGTGTGCACATTACGGCCGAAACCGCCGTGACCGTTGGCGTCCGGCAGGATGTAGTAGGTGATCTGGTGACCGGCCACATCGTCTTTGAACTGGCTCAGGGTGGGCACCGGGTCACTCCCGGTGAACCCGCCGATCGCCATCACCGCTGTCCCGGTCGACAATTCGAGCGACGATGCGGCCGAGGACCGATTGATCGCCGCCGACCAGGTGGTGCCCGTGGCCTTCAGCATCGCGTCCAGCTGGGCGTTGTCCGCGTTCTGACCCCAGCCGTGCCCGTGATCGGCCTGGGCCGGCCCCACCGACGGTCCCCCGCCGGTGTGTGGCTGGCCCAGCGTCGCCACGGTGTAAGCCGCCGAACCCGCGAGCGATCCCAGCACGGCCACCGCGACCGCGACCGTGGCCACCCGCCGCCGATTCGATGCGGTCAGGGCCCACAGCAGGGTGGCGGTGGCCACGACGGTCACCGCGAGGATCACCCAGCGCAGCGGCGGCAGCCAATCCGCGTTGCGGCCCAGGATCCACCAGTTCCAGCCCCCGGTGACCAGCAGCAGTGCCGCCAGCCCGCTCCGGCCGAACCAGCTCTCGCGTCGCCGCCACATCTCCTGGATGCCGATCGCGAACATCGCCGCCACGGCCGGCGCCAGGGACATGCAGTAATACGGGTGCACGTTGGTCTTCATGAAGCTCAGCACCAGGGCGTCGACCAGCAGCCAGCCGCCGAACAGAATGGTGCCGGCCCGGACGATGTCGGTGCGGGGCGCCCGCCCCCGGGAGATCAGCACCAGTGCCGTCGCCAACAGGGCGCCGACCAGCAGCCAGCCGATCTCATAACCGAACTCACCGGTGAACAGCCGCGGCAGACCCTGCTGCTGGTCGCCCCAGCCGCCGAAGCCGCCGTGATGAGGTTGGGCCACCGCCTGCCCGGCCGCCGCTCCGATCTGCGGACCGCGCGCGAATCCATAGTTGTTGTGTCCGAGCACCCGGCCGAAACCGTTGTAGCCCAGCACCAGGTTCATGAAGTTGTCATCGGTGGAACCGGCAAGATACGGCCGCGTCGACGCCGGCCAGATCAGGGTGAGCAGCACGTACCACCCGGAGGCGGCCAGGAATGCCGCGAGGCTGCCGAGCAGGTGCAGCAACCGCCGCCGGAGCGAGCCGGTTGCGGCCACCAGATAGACCAGCCCGATCGCGGGCAGCACCATCAGGCCTTCCAGCATCTTGGCCAGGAACGCGAACCCCAACGCCACCCCGGCCAGGGCGATCCAGCGCCCGCCACGCTCACCCAGGGCCCGCACCGCGCAGTAGGCGGCCGCCGTCATCAGCAGCACCATCACCGCGTCGGGATTGTTGAACCGGAACATCAACGCCGCCACCGGCGTCAGGGCCAGCGCGGTCCCCGCCAGCACGCCGGCCCACTGCCCGCTGATCCTGCGCACCGCCCCGTACACCAACCAGACCGCACCGACGGCCATCAGCGCCTCCGGCACCAACATGCTGGCACTGCTGAACCCGAACACCTGACCGGACAAGCCCATCACCCACTGCGACACCGGCGGCTTGTCCACCGTGATGAAGTTGTGCGCATCCAGCGACCCGAACAGCAACGCCTCCCAGTCCACCGAACCGGCCTGCGCGGCCGCGGCGTAGAACTGATTGCCCATCCCATTGACGGTGATGTTCCACAGGTAGAGCACGGCCGTGCCGATCAGCAGCAGCACCAGCCCCCAGTTCCTGGGTCGCCTGGCCGGGATTTCGGGATCGGCCTGGGCCGTGGGCTTCTCGAAGGTGGTCGTCACATTGCCATTGAGGACTCGCTACATGTGAACAAGCTGTGCACGCCACCTGTCGTCGCTGTGACAGCAAACTCCATGCCGGCGTTCACCGGTTTGTGTGCAAATCGCTACAGGGAGTCCACGAAAAGCTTGTGCACCCGGCGATCACCGGTCACCTCGGGGTGAAACGCCGTCGCCAGCATCTTGCCCTGCCGTACCGCAACGGGATGGCCGCCGGCCCGCGCCAGCACCTCGACCCCCGCTCCGACCTGTTCCACCCACGGCGCGCGGATGAACACCGCATGCACCTCGGTGTCCAGTCCGGTAAAGACGATGTCCTCCTCGAAGGAGTCCACCTGCCGCCCGAAAGCATTGCGCCGCACCGTCATATCAATGCCCCGCAACGGCTCGGCCTGCCGTCCGTCGGCGCCGGCGTCGAGGATCTCGTTGGCCAGCAGAATCATTCCGGCGCATGACCCATATGCCGGCATCCCGTCGGCCAGCCGTGCGCGGAGCGGCTCGAGCAGGTCGAACTCGCGCAGCAGATGACTGATCGCGGTGGACTCCCCACCCGGAATGACCAGGGCGTCCACCGATTCCAGTTCCGGCAGCCGGCGCACCGTCAGCGCTTCGGCGCCGGCCTCGCGCAATGCGGCCAGATGTTCACGGGTGTCGCCCTGCAGGGCGAGCACACCGACCCGGGCGGTCACTTCGCCGGCGGGACGAAATCCCGCTGGTAACGGGTCAGCCCCTCCTGCATGACGGCCGCGACCATCTCGCCGTACCGGTTGAACAGCTTGCCCTGGGTCAGCGCACGGCCACCGCACGCCGATGGTGAGGACTGGTCGTAGAGCAGCCACTCGTCGGCGCGGAACGGCCGCATGAACCACATGGCGTGATCCAGCGACGCGATGTTCAGGTGCTTGCGCTCGTCGGGATGGTTCACCTGCGCCGAACCCAACAGGGTCAGATCGCTGAGATAGGCCAGCGCACAGATGTGTAGCACCGAGTCATCGGGCAGCGGGTCGCGGTGACGGAACCACACCTGCTGCTGAGAAGCCTTGCCGGGCAACCGATTCACCTGATCGCGCGGGACGATGCGGACATCCCATTCGGCGAACTGGGCGAACCCGGCGTCATCGAATGCGCCCCCGGACCGGAACCCCGGCAGGTCTTCTGGACCGGGCGCGGATGGCATCGCATCCTGATGCTCGATACCGCTCTGGTCGGCCTGGAACGACGCCGACATGCTGAAGATGGTCTGGCCGTGCTGGATGGCGCTGACCCGGCGGGTGCAGAACGATCCACCGTCGCGGAGCCGCTCCACCAGGTACACCGACGGCGCGCGCGCATCACCGGGCCGCAGGAAGTAGCCGTGCAGCGAGTGCACCTGGAACTTCGGGTCGACGGTACGCACCGCCGACACCAGCGACTGGCCGGCGACGTGGCCGCCGAACGTGCGCTGCAGAAAACCCGACTCCGGACTGAACACCCCACCGCGATAGATGTTGACCTCGAGCTGTTCCAGGTCGAGGATCTCTTCAATCGCCACCCGGTCTGTTTACCAGCCGCGTTCGGCGAGCCGGTGCGGGACCGGGATGTCGTCGACGTTGATGCCGACCATCGCCTCGCCGAGCCCACGCGACACCTTGGCCAGCACGTCGGGATCGTCGTAGAACGTGGTGGCTTTCACGATCGCGGCCGCACGCGCGGCCGGGTCACCGGACTTGAAGATGCCCGAACCCACGAACACGCCCTCGGCACCCAGTTGCATCATCATCGCCGCATCCGCGGGCGTGGCGATACCGCCGGCGGTGAACATCGTCACCGGCAACTTGCCGGCCCGGGCCACCTCGACCACCAGGTCATAGGGCGCCTGCAGGTCCTTGGCAGCGACGAACAACTCGTCCTCGCTCAACGTGGTCAACCGCCGGATCTCACCGCCGATGGTGCGCATGTGCGTGGTCGCATTGGACACATCACCGGTGCCGGCCTCGCCCTTGGAGCGGATCATCGCCGCACCCTCGGTGATCCGGCGCAATGCCTCGCCCAGGTTGGTCGCACCGCACACGAACGGCACGGTGAACTTCCACTTGTCGATGTGGTTGGCGTAGTCGGCCGGGGTGAGCACCTCGGACTCGTCCACGTAGTCCACGCCGAGGGCCTGCAGGATCTGGGCCTCGACGAAATGTCCGATCCGGGCCTTGGCCATCACCGGGATGGTCACCGCGGCGATGATGCCCTCGATCATGTCGGGATCGCTCATCCGCGACACCCCGCCCTGGGCGCGGATATCGGCGGGCACCCGCTCCAGTGCCATCACCGCGACCGCACCGGCCGCCTCGGCGATCCGGGCCTGCTCGGGGGTGACCACGTCCATGATGACGCCACCCTTGAGCATCTCGGCCATGCCGCGCTTCACCCGGGCGGTACCGGTCTGGTTACCGTTCTGCGCTGCGGTATCCATAGCTATCTCCTCCAGTTCACTACTGATCCAGTCTAAACGTGGTGCCAAATCAATTGAATCCGCACTCTCAGCGGATCTGCTGAGGTTGGGTACCCGGCCCTGCCCCGCGCACATCCGCCAGCTCACCGGCTTGCGCCAGAAGTTCGCGGAGCTGCAGCGGATAGACGGACTCCCCATTGGCGACCAGCTCGTCGATCATTGTCTCATCGCACCACCGGTGGCCGTGAATGTAGCGACGTTCCAGCGGGGTGCGACCGGTCGCCGACGGCTCGAACCGGCGGGCGCGGTGCACGAAGTAGAACTCCTCGCTGCGGACCACCGCCCCGTTGAAGTCGATGATCGCGTCGCGCCGCCACACCGGCCCGACCATGTCGGCCGGTTCCACCCGCAGTCCGGTCTCCTCGATCAGCTCCCGCACCGCGGTGTCGGCGAGTTCTTCACCCTGCTCCACGGCACCGCCGATGGTGAACCACCATCGGCGCGGGTCCTCGCCGGCACGCGCGGGATCGGATCCGCAGAACAGCAGCACCCGGCCGTCCTCGTCGAGCAGCACAACCCGCGCCGAGATCCGCCGGGTGACAGGCCCGCCGTCCCGGGCCGCCGGACCGGCCCGTTCGGCGATCTCGAAATAGGCCGGCAGGGCCGCGGTGCCGCCCAGATGCAGCAGCCGCACCATCGGTCGCTCGCGCAGCGCCTGGATATCGCGGACGGCGTCGTTGTGGAACCGGCGGGCCAGCAACACCCGTGCCTCGGCGTCGGCGAGTTCGGCCACCAGCGCGACCGGCAGGGCCGAGGGGGCGACGCTCTCCAGCGCGGCCGACAACTCGTTCTCCGCGGCCTCACGGGTAGTGCGGGGGGCGCGCTCGGCGGCATCGGCCAAGGCCGCCAGCCGCTTGCCTTCCGGTGCCCGGCCGAACGCGTCGACGGCCACCGCCCTGGCCACCACGGCGCGTCGCGCCAGCGCGGCATCCAGCGCCTGCCAGGACAGGTCGTAGCGAACGTGCAGGCGGTCCAGCCGGTTGGCGGTGAGATACGCCCACGAACCGGTCAGCAGGACGGCTACGCCGACCAACACGGCCAGGCAGATCAGCAAGATACCCATCAGTCGGCAACCCGCACCTTGACGCCCGCCACGGCCACCGTCTCGTAAACCCGCAAGATATCGGCGGCCACCACCGACCAGTCGTAACGCTGCACCGCGGCACTCGCCGCCTCCACATAGCGCCGCCGCAGCGCGTCGTCCCCGAGCACGGCCACCAGCGCGTCCGCCAGCGCGTCGGCATCGTCGACCGGCACCAGCTTGCCCGCTGCGCCGTTGTCGAGCACCCGCCGGAAGGCGTCCAGATCACTGGCGACCACTGCGGTGCCGGCGGCCATCGCCTCGACCAGCACGATGCCGAAGCTCTCGCCGCCGGTGTTGGGTGCGCAGTACACGTCGGCGCTGCGCAGCGCGGACGCCTTCGCTGCATCGTCGACCTGCCCCAGGAATCGCAGGTGCCGGGCGCAATCGCCGGCTTCCTCGGCCAGTGCCTGCTCATCGCCGCGGCCCACCACCAGTACCTGCACCTCGGGGAAGGACTCCACCAATCGGGGCAACGCGGCCAGCAGCACCGCCATCCCCTTGCGCGGTTCGTCGAAGCGGCCGAGGAACAACACGCACCGGCCCTCGCGCGGATACCCGTCCAGCAGCGGCGCGGACCCGAACGCCGAAATCGGTACACCGTTGGGGATTTCGACCGCGTCGGAGCCCAACGCCTCCATCTGCCAGCGCCGCGCCAGATCCGACACCGCGATGCGGCCGACGATCTTCTCGTGCCAGGGGCGCAGAATTCCGGCAAAGACGCTGAGCGTCAACGATTTCGTGGTCGATGTGTGGAACGTGGCGACGATGGGGCCTTCGGCGATCATCAGCGCCAGCATGGACAGGCTCGGCGCGTTCGGCTCGTGCAGATGCAACACGTCGAATTCGCCGTGCATGATCCACTTCTTGACGGTGCGGTGCGTGGCCGGGCCGAAGCGCAGACGGGCCACCGACCCGTTGTACGGGATGGGTACGGCCTTGCCGCCCGACACCACGTAATCCGGCACCTGCACATGCGGCGAGGACGGTGCCAGCACGCTGACCTCATGCCCCTGAGACCGGAAGACCTCGGCGAGCTGGAGGACGTGTGCCTGTACGCCGCCGGGCACATCGAAGGAGTACGGGCATACCATCCCGATCCGCATCAGCGCTCCCGTGGCCCGTCCAGGCGGGCCCTGCGCTCGTCGGACAGGTCGGCCAGCCACTGCGGTTGCAGCATGTGCCAGTCGGCCGGATGGGCGGCGATGTTGGCGGCGAACCGGTCGGCCAGCGCCTGGGTGATGACGGTGACGTCACCGGAGGAGGTGTCCAGCGGCGGGTGGATGCGGGTGGCCCAGCCGTCGCCCTCGAACCAGCAGTGCGTGGGCAGCAGCGCCGCACCGGTTTCCAGCGCCAGCCGCGCCGGCCCCGCAGGCAGCCGGGTGGCCGCGCCGAAGAAGTCGACCTCGATCCCGGAGCGGGTCAGGTCGCGGTCGGACATCAGGCACACCAGGCCGTTGTTGCGCAGCCGCTCGGCCAGCACCTCACCGGGCGGGCGGGCACCGCCGTTGAGCGGCAGCACTTCGAACCCGAGGCTCTCCCGATAGTCGACGAACCGCTGGTACAGCGACTCGGGTTTGAGCCGTTCGGCGACCGTGGCGAACGGGCCGTAGGTATTGGTCAGCCACACGCCGGCCATATCCCAGTTGCCGCTGTGCGGCAGGGCCAGCACCGCACCGCGGCCGGCCGCCAGCGCCTCGGCGACATGCTGGTCGCCTTCGGCGAGTTCCTGCAGGCGGAGCGCCAGCGCCTTGTGGTCCATCGACGGCAGCCGGAACGCCTCACGCCAGTAGCGGGCGTAGGACGCCAGAGACGCCCGGACCAGGCTGCCCGGTACCTCCGCCGGCTGCACGCCGACAATCCTGGCCAGGTTCTTGCGCAGCTGCTCGGGTCCGCCGCCGCGCGCCGCGTACAGCGCGCCCGCATCGAACATGTTGCGGGCGGCGAACTCCGGCATCGCACGCACCACACGCCAGCCCGCCGCGTAACCGATGTCGGTCAGCTCGCCGCCCAGTGGCATCCGCAACCCGCGGATCCGCGGCAGCCCGGCCGACGGTGTGCTCACGGGGTTCCTTCGGCGGGCAGGGAATCCATCGCGCCCGGCGAGGTGCGCACGGCGTGCAGCCGCTGAGCGACGGTGACCACGCTGGCTACCGCGAGCAGCCACATGGCGATCTCCAGGATCAGCGGCACGCCGAACAGCCCGGACAACCCGGCGCCGGTCAACACGATGACCAGTCGTTCCGGACGTTCGATGATGCCGCCGTCCCCGCGCAGCCCGCTGGCTTCGGCGCGGGCCTTCACATACGAGATGACCTGCGAGGTGACCAGGCAGATCAGGGTGGCCACCAGCAGCTGCGCGTTGTGCATCCCGAACGCGATCCACCACGCCAGGCCGCAGAACACCGCACCGTCGGCGATGCGGTCGCAGGTGGCGTCCAGCACCGCCCCAAACCGGGTGCCGCCACCGCGCTCGCGGGCCATGGCACCGTCGAGCATGTCGGCCAGCACGAAGACGAAGACGGCCACCGAGCCCCACCACAGCTGACCCATGGGATACATCAGCAACGCCGCAAGCACCGAACCCGCGGTCCCCAACACGGTGATGATGTCCGGGGTGAATCCGACGCGCAGCGCCGCCCTGGCGACCGGTCGCGACAACTTGACGTACGCCGCCCGGGTCATCAGGTAGAAGTCGCTCATTTGTCCGACTGCCCCAGCTGAGCGGCCCATTCGTCGGCCAGGAGTCGGCGGGTGTCGCGCAGCAGCTGCGGGATCACCTTCGAGTCACCGATGACGGTGATGAAGTTGGCATCACCACCCCAGCGCGGCACCACGTGCATGTGCAGGTGCTCGGCGAGCGACCCGCCTGCGGAGGTACCCAGGTTGAGGCCGACGTTGAACCCGTGTGGGCGCGACACCGCCTTGATCACCCGAATCGCCTTCTGCGTGAACGCCATCAGCTCGGCGCTCTCCTCGGGGGTGAGATCCTCCAGTTCGGACACCCGCCGGTACGGCACCACCATCAGGTGACCGGGGTTGTACGGGTACAGGTTGAGCACCGCGTACACCAATTCGCCGCGCGCGACCATCAGGCCGTCCTCGTCGGCCATCTGCGGGATATCGGTGAACGGTTCCGAAGACAGTGCCGAACCGGCCCCCTTCTTCAGCGGCGATTCGGCGATGTAGCTCATCCGGTGCGGCGTCCACAGCCGCTGGAGATGGTCCGGATCTCCGACACCGGTGTCGACGATTCCTTCGCCGTCGGTCACGAGTCCACCTTGAACACATCGGCATTGGGCGTCACGTTCTCGCGGCGGGCGACCCAGTCCACGATGGCCGCCACCGCCGCGTCGCGTGGCACGCCGTTGAGCTGGCTGCGGTCACCGAACCGGAACGAGATCGCTCCCGCTTCGACGTCCTGGCCGCCCGCGAGCAACATGAACGGCACCTTCTGATTCGTGTGGTTCACGATCTTCTTGGCCATCCGGTCGTCACTGGCATCCACCTCGACCCGGATTCCGAGCGACTTCAATTGCGCGGCAACATCTTCCAGGTAGGGCACGTGGGCCTCGGCGACCGGGACGCCGACCGCCTGCACCGGTGCCAGCCAGGCCGGGAACGCGCCCGCGTAATGCTCGGTGAGCACGCCGAAGAACCGCTCGATGGAACCGAACAACGCCCGGTGGATCAGCACCGGCCGCTGCCGGCTGCCGTCGCCTGCGGTGTACTCCAGCTCGAACCGGTCGGGCATGTTGAAGTCCAGCTGGATCGTCGACATCTGCCAGTGCCGGCCCAGTGCGTCCTTCACCTGCACCGAGATCTTGGGTCCGTAGAACGCCGCGCCACCCGGGTCCGGCACCAGATCCAGCCCGGAGGCCTCGGCCACCTCGCGCAGCGTCGTGGTGGCCTCCTCCCAGAGTTCGTCGGAGCCGACGGACTTCTCCGGGTCCCGGGTGGACAGCTCCAGGTAGAAATCGTCCAGGCCGTAATCGGAGAGCAGGTCGAGCACGAAACCCAGCAGCGAGGTCAACTCGTCGCGCATCTGCTCGCGGGTGGTGTAGATGTGCGCGTCGTCCTGGGTCATGCCGCGCACCCGGGTCAGGCCGTGGATGACGCCGGACTTCTCGTACCGATACACCGACCCGAATTCGAAGAGCCGCAACGGCAATTCGCGATAAGACCGGCCGCGGGACCGGTAGATGAGGTGGTGCATCGGGCAGTTCATCGGCTTCAGGTAGTAGTCCTGGCCGGGCTTGCGTACGGTGCCGTCCTCGTTGTACTCGGCGTCGATCTGCATCGGCGGGAACATGCCGTCGGCGTACCACTCCAGGTGACCCGAGGTGATGTAGAGGTTTTCCTTGGTGATGTGCGGGGTGTTCACGAACTGGTAGCCGGCCTGCTCGTGCTTGCGGCGCGAGTAGTCCTCCAGTTCCTTGCGGATGATGCCGCCCTTGGGATGGAAGACGGGCAGCCCGGAACCGAGTTCGTCCGGGAAGCTGAACAGATCGAGTTCCACGCCGAGCTTGCGGTGGTCACGGCGCTGCGCCTCCTCGATCAGCTCGAGGTGACGGTCCAGCGCCTCCTGCGACTCCCAGGCGGTGCCGTAGATGCGCTGCAGGCTGGCGTTGTTCTGGTTTCCGCGCCAGTAGGCCGCGCTGCTGCGGGTCAGCTTGAACGCCGGGATGTACTTGGTGGTGGGGATGTGCGGGCCGCGGCACAGGTCGCCCCAGATGCGTTCCTTGGTGCGGGCGTTGAGGTTGTCGTAGGCGGTGAGCTCGTCGCCACCCACCTCCATCACGTCCGGGTCGCCGGACTTGTCGTCGACGAGTTCCAGTTTGTACGGTTCGCCGGCGAGTTCGGCGCGGGCTTGGTCTTTGGACTCGTACACCCGGCGGGAGAACAGCTGACCGTCCTTGACGATCTTGGCCATCCGCTTCTCCAGCTTCGCCAGATCGTCGGGCGTGAATGCCTCCGGCACGTCGAAGTCGTAGTAGAAGCCGTCCGTGATGGGCGGTCCGATACCCAGCTTCGCCTGCGGGAACAGCTCTTGGACGGCCTGAGCGAGGACGTGGGCAGCCGAGTGCCGGATCACGCTGCGGCCGTCGTCGGTGTCGGCGGCCACCGGGCTCACCTCGGCGTCGGTGTCCGGCGTCCACGACAGGTCGCGCAGCCGCCCGTCGGCGTCGCGGACCACCACGATGGCATCCGGTGCGCCGCGTTCGGGAAGTCCGGCGGCGCGGACGGCCGCCCCAGCGGTGGTCCCGGCAGCGACCCGGATCGGGGCTGCGGGGGCGGTGCTGGCGGCGGCGCTCATCGGGAACTCTCCTCATGGTCGATCAGGTTCGCGACCATGCTATCGGGGTGGGTCAGTCCGACCCGATACCGATCGGGCTCTTCAGCCAGGGCGGTTCGAAGCCGACCAGATCTCCGAGCCAGTAGAGCGCGCCCAGCCCCCACAGGCTGGCGACCACCACCAGCCCGGTGAAGACCGCGCTGAGCGCTTTCACGGCGATGTGCTGACGGGCGAACCAGGCCATCACCGCGTCATAACGCTGCTTGACCCAGTGCAGGGCGATCTGGGCGGCGCGGAACTCGGTGGCCAGGATCGCCAGGCCCAGGAAGACGATCGCCCAGCCCGGCCCCGGGTAGGGAATGGCGACGATGCCGACGGCCAGCACCAGCAGACCCACCACACCCACGACGGCGCGGTAGACGAAATCGGCGACGGGGCGTTCGCGCAACCGGTCCCGCCGGCGGGCCCAGCTCCTTTTCAGGTCGGCAGCTTTCACGGCTGCCCCGGCTTGAGCCGGATGAACAGGGCGTCGGCCTCGGTGAGCAGATCGTCACCGTCACTCAGGCGGCCGCTGACGAAGATCTTGCGGCCCTCGATCCGGTCGATTCCGGCGTCCACTTGGAGTTCCTTCTCGATCGGGACGATCTTGCGGTAGTCGATGCCCAGATGCGCGGTGCGTTGATACAGGCTCTTGGTGAGCTTGGCGGTGGTGAAGCCGAGTAGCGAATCGAAGAGCAGTCCGAGCACGCCGCCGTGCACGGCTCCGTTGCGACCCAGATGGTAGCGCCGAAACCGAACGGTCCCGCGGACCCGCCCGTCTTCGGTGACCACCAGGTCCATGGGTACGGACATGATGTTGCCCCGGCTGGGCAGGTCCAGCCGGCGACCGGACGGGGAATGCCATTCGTCGGCCTCGTACGGGGTCAGCAGCGCCGACACCTTTTCGATCAGGTCGGCGGCCTCGGTGATCACCGCATCGGGAGCGTCGGCAGCACGGGCGAGGTCCTGCAGCGTGCGCACGGCCTCGATGAACCGGCCGTAGTCCGGGCCGCCCTTGTCGGTGGGCTCGGGCGGGTTGAATCCGCCCCCGGGGTGCACTGCTGGAGTCGCCACACCAGCCACGTTATTGCACAGCCGGCTCCCAGGGCGCGCCGGTCGGCCCGAATCCGATTCGAGCGCAGGATTATTGGTCGTCCGGCGGTGGACGGCGTTGACATATGACCGGCGTCACACTAGGTTCGTTGAAACGTTTCAACATTCCATCCGCACGTTCGCTGCCACCCCGGCAACGCCGGCGGTAGCCTGAGGAAGTCATGCGAATCGCCCTGTTCGCGACCTGCCTGGCGGATGCACTCTTGCCGCCCGCTGCGATCGCCACCGTCGCCGTACTGGAGCGACTCGGCCACGAGGTGGTGTTCCCGGCCGGCCAAACCTGTTGCGGCCAAATGCATATCAACACCGGATACCTCCGGGAAGCCACCGCGGTGGTGCGCCACCACGTCGAGGTCTTCGAGGGTGCGGGCTGCGAAGCCGTCGTCGCACCGTCGGGATCCTGTGTGGGTTCGGTGCGCCATCAACACGCCATGGTGGCCCGCCGCGCCGGCGACGACGCGCTGGCCGCACGCGCCGAGGCCCTGGCGGCCCGCACCTACGAACTGACCGAGTTCCTCGTCGACGTACTCGGTGTCGACGACGTCGGCGCCTACTACCCGCACCGCGTCACCTATCACCCGACGTGTCACTCGTTGCGCATGCTCGGCGTCGGGGACAAGCCGCTGCGGCTACTGCGCAACGTCCGCGGCCTGACGCTGATCGAGTTGCCCTCGGCCGACTCGTGCTGCGGTTTCGGCGGCACCTTCGCGCTGAAGAACTCCGACACCTCCACCGCCATGCTGGCCGACAAGATGACCCACATCCTGGACACCGGCGCCGAGGTGTGCAGCGCCGGTGATTCGTCGTGCCTGATGCACATCGGCGGCGGTCTGAGCCGGCTGCGGGCCGGGGTACGCACCGTGCACCTCGCCGAGATCCTGGCCGGCCGGAGCGAGTCGTGACCTTCCTCGGCACCCCCGGCGTCGGCAACCTGCGCGGTGACCAACCGTTCCCGCAGGCGGCGCGCACCGCGCTCGGCAACGCCCAGCTGCGCCGCAACATCGGCTACGCCACCGCCACCATCCGGGCCAAACGCCTTGCCGCAGTGGCCGAATGCGAGGACTGGGAGGAACTGCGCGCGGCCGGCAGCGCGTTGAAGCGTGACGTCATGGCCAGACTGCCCGAACTGCTGGAAGAGTTGGAGCGCAACGTCACCGCACACGGCGGCGTGGTGCACTGGGCCCGTGACGGCGACGAGGCCAACGAGATCATCACCGCGCTGATCCGGGAGACCGGCGCCGACGAGGTGGTCAAGGTCAAGTCGATGGCCACTCAGGAGATCGGGCTCAACGAACACCTGGAGGCCGAAGGCATCGCGGCGTTCGAAACCGACCTCGCCGAGCTGATCGTCCAACTCGGCCATGACAAACCCAGCCACATCCTGGTACCCGCCATCCACCGCAACCGCGCCGAGATCCGGGAGATCTTCACCCGCGAGATGCCCGATGCCGGCGAACTCACCGACGAACCGCGAGTGCTGGCGATGGCGGCCCGCGCCCATCTGCGCCGTAAGTTCCTCACCGCACGGGTCGCCGTCAGTGGCGCGAATTTCGGTGTGGCCGAGACGGGCACGCTCGCGGTGGTGGAGTCCGAGGGCAACGGCCGGATGTGTCTGACCCTGCCGCAAACCCTGATCACCGTGATGGGGATCGAGAAGGTCATCCCGACGTTCGCGGACCTGGAGGTGTTCATGCAACTACTGCCCCGGTCCTCGACCGCCGAGCGGATGAACCCGTACACGTCCATGTGGACCGGAGTGCACCCGGGCGACGGCCCGCAGCAGTTCCATCTGGTGCTGCTGGACAACGGCCGCACCCGGGTGCTGGCCGACGAGGTGGGACGCGCTGCGCTGCACTGCATCCGGTGCAGCGCCTGCCTGAACGTGTGCCCGGTCTACAAGCGCACCGGCGGACACGCCTACGGTTCGGTGTATCCCGGTCCGATCGGGGCGATCCTGTCCCCGCAGCTGACCGGCACCACCGGTCACGACGACCCGAATGCCAGCCTGCCGTATGCGTCCTCGTTGTGCGGTGCGTGCTTCGAGGCCTGCCCCGTGCTCATCGACATCCCGTCCATCCTGGTGCATCTGCGCGCCGAGCAGGTGGATCGAGAGCGTGGCGGCATCCCGGGCGGGCAGGATCTGGCGATGAAGGCCGCGGGCTGGGCGATGTCCTCGCCCGGCCGCTTCGCCCTGGCCGAGAAGACCCTCGGCGTAGGCCGGCTCATCGCGGACAAGGATCACCGCATCGGCGCGCTACCCTGGCCGGCGTCGAAATGGACCGGCAGCCGGGATATCCCCGAGCCGCCGAAGGAGACGTTCCGGCAGTGGTGGGAACGCACCCACGGAGGCGCGACATGAGTGACTCCCGATCAGCGGTGCTGGGCCGGATCCGGTCGGCGCTGGCCGTGGCACCCCCTGAACACGTTGTGGTGCCACGTGATTACGCTCACGGGCCGCTCACCGGCGCCGCGGATGTCGAACGTTTCGCCGAGGCGGTCGCCGAGTACCGGGCCCGGGTGCACCGGACCGCGGACATCGCCGCGACCGTGCGTGCACTCCTGGACCCGTCGGCCACGGTGGTGATTCCGGCCGATCTGCCCGCCGACTGGGTGACCGGCGTACGCACCGTCGCGGATGCGCCCGCGCTGGATGTCGCTGCGCTGGACCGCGCCGACGCCGTGCTCACCGGGTGCGCGGTCGGCATCGCCGCCACCGGCACCATCGTGCTGGACGCCGGATTCGCCCAGGGCCGGCGGGCATTGACCCTGGTGCCCGATCACCACATCTGCGTGGTGCGGGTGGACCAGATCGTGGACACCGTGCCACAGGGCTTCGCCGCGCTGGACCCCGCGCGGCCGCTGACGTTCATCTCAGGGCCGAGTGCCACCAGCGATATCGAACTGCAGCGGGTGGAGGGTGTGCACGGGCCGCGGACGCTGGACGTGCTGATCGTGGCATAGCGTTCCAAGACTTCGCCAAGAGGTCGGCCGCACGCTCCTGCCATGAACATGCTCCGGATTGCGACCACCGCACTGATGGCCGGCGGCCTGGCCGCGGCCGGCCTGGGCCTGACCGCGGGTACCGCCGAGGCCCGGCCCGCCGCTCCGATGCCGCTCGACGCCTGGCCCGGTTGCCCCAACGACCACCCCGAGGGACCGTGTCACTGGTGCCCGGGCGACCCTGCGGTGCAGACCGGCAACCTCCGGGTGAACCCGGTGGTCTGGGACGCCAACATCTGCCACACCTACTGGTACGTCTACCACGGGCAGGGCAACGTCGCGCAGAACATCTTCGAGGGCGACATCCCGCCTGCGCCGCCCCCACCGCCGCCGCCGGGCCTGATCACCCGGGAGAACTGCCAGCAGATCCTCGGGCCGTTCTGTCCCCGTTGATGCCGTGGCCGGTTGACGCCCGGATGACCAATTCCGGTTGGAACAGCACATGTTTGGGCTCCGGGTGGGCGCCGCCGACGGAGGTGGCCACCAGCAGATCCACCGCGGTGGCACCGATGTCGGCGGTGGGCTGGCGTACCGAGGTCAGCGGCACCACCGCCGAGCGGGCGAAGTCGATATCGTCGTAGCCGACCAGCGCGATGTCCTCGGGCACCCGCAGACCACCCATCAGCGTCAGCGCCTGCAGCACACCGATGGCCAGCAGATCGTTGGCGCAGAACACCGCATCCGGGCGTTGCGCGGCGGCCCGTTCCCGCAACCGCTCCCCCACGGCGCGGCCGGCCAGCACGCTCAGGCTCGGGGTGTCGATGCACTCCAACTGTGCGCCAGGGGTTTCCGCGACCGCCTCGGCGGCGCCGCGGCGCCGATCCCGGATCTGGCGCAGCGTGCCAGGGCCGCCCACGAACGCGATCCGTCGCCGGCCCGTCGCGCACAGGTGGGCCACCGCCAGCCGCGCGCCCGCCACATCGTCGACCGCCACCGAGTCGAAAGGTGTGCCGCTGCCGTCCCGGTCGACCAGCACGACCGGTGTGCCCCGGCCATGCAGCGCGATCAGCCGGCGCAGATCCTCGCCCACCGGCGACACCAGCAGTCCGTACACCCGTTGCTCGTCGAAGGCGTCTATATAGGCGCGTTCGCGGCCGTCGTCGTCGTCGGAGGTACCCAGCAGCACGGTGAGGTTGTGTTCGCCGGCGCGGCGCTCGGCCGCCCTGGCGATATCGGTGAAGAACGGGTTGCCGATGTCCAGCACCACCAGACCGACGCTGCGGGACCGGCCGGCCTTGAGCTGACGGGCCGCGTCGTTGCGCACGAATCCGAGGTCGTCGATGGCCGCCTGAACGCGCGCCACCGTCGCGGGCGCGACCTTGTCCGGCGCATTGAGCACGTTGGACACCGTGCCGACGGACACCGAGGCCGCGGCGGCGACTTCCCGCATACTCACCACCTGGACATCACACCATCACGGTGGCCCGATCCGTGCGCGGAACGTACCGGCGCGGCGGAAACCAGTGCGCCACCCGCTGCCGCAATTCGTCCAGACCCCCACCGATCAGTCCCTGCGCCCGCGCGGTGAGCAGGATGTTCCCCAGCGCGGTCGCCTCGACGGGCCCGGCCAGCAGCGGCAGACCGAGCCGGTCGGCGGTCAGCTGGCACAGCAGGTCGTTCTGCGATCCGCCGCCCACGATGTGCACGGTGTGCACCCGGGTCCCCGACAGGTGCGCCGCCGTGCGCACCGCCGAAGCGAACGCCGCAGCCAGGCTTTCCAGGATCGCCCGCACCGTCTGGGCCGGGCCGTCGGGCACCGGCAGCCCGCGCTCGCGGTACCACCCGGCGATCCGCGCGGGCATGTCCCCCGGCGGCAGGAAACCCGGATCCTCGGTATCGAACACCTGCCGGGGCGCCGGAGCCTGGGCGGCCCGGGCCAGCAGTTCGACGAGATCGGCACCGTGGCCGTCCCGTTCGTACTGCCGCAGGGTCTCGCTGAGCAGCCACAATCCCATCACGTTGTGCAGGAATCTATTCCGGCCGTCCGCACCGGCCTCATTGCTGAAGTTCGCCGCGCGGGCGGCCTCGGTGACCACCGGGCCGGCCAGTTCCAGCCCGACCAATCCCCAGGTGCCGCAGGAGATGTACGCGGACCCGCAGGCATCCATCGGGATGGCGGCGACGGCGGATGCCGTGTCATGGGAGGCCACCGACACCACCTCGGCATCGAAGCCCAGACCGGGAAGCACCCGACCGCGGCTGCTGCCGGCGTCGACGATCTCGGGAAACAGGCTGGGCGACAACCCGAGCCGGGACATCAGGGGCGTATCCCAACTTCCGTCGAGGCCGAGCAGCCCGGTGGTCGAGGCGTTGGTGCGCTCGGCCACCCGCTGCCCGGTCAGCCAGTAGGTCAGCAGATCCGGGATCAGCAGCACGGTGTCGGCCTGATCCAGCAACCCGTGCGCCCGTTCCTCGGCCAGCTGGTAGACGGTGTTGAACGGCAGGAACTGTAACCCGTTGCGGGCGTGCAGTTCGGCCGGTCCGATCTGTTCGTGCACCAGGGCGACGCCCCGCTGTGTGCGGGTGTCCCGGTAGTGATGCGGCACCGACAGTAACCGGCCCTCGCGCAGCAGCCCGTAGTCGACCGCCCAGGAATCGACGCCGATACCGGCCAGCCCGTCGGATTCGCGCCCGGCCCGGGCCAGCCCGTCCAGCACATGGCCGTAGAGCCCGGGCAGATCCCAGTGCAGGGCCAGTCGTTCCCCATTCCAGATGGTCACCGGATCATTGCTGAACCGGGCCACCGTGCGCATGTGAAGCCGATCGGCCGCCACCTCGCCGAGGACCACCCGGCCACTGGTGGCGCCGAGATCGACGGCGGCGACCTGACCCTTCATCACCGCAAGAAGGCGGCGGCGACGCCCGCGTCCACCGGCACATGCAGACCGGTGGTGTGGGAAAAGTCCGACGTGCACAGCGCGAAAGCGGCGTTGGCGATGTGCTCGGGCAGCACTTCCCGTTTCAGCAGGGTGCGCTGTGCGTAGAACTGGCCGAGATCCTCCTCGGCGACCCCGTATACCGCGGCACGTTTGGCGCCCCAGCCACCGGCGAAGATCCCGGAGCCGCGCACCACACCGTCGGGGTTGATGCCGTTGACCTTCACGCCGTGCTCGCCGAGTTCGGCGGCCAGCAGCCGGACCTGGTGCGCCTGATCGGCCTTGGTCGCCGAGTAGGCGATGTTGTTGGGCCCGGCGAACACCGAGTTCTTGGACGAGATGTAGAGGATGTCGCCGCCGAGCTTCTGCTCGATCAGCGCGCGGGCGGCGGCCTTGGACACCAGGAACGACCCGCGGGCCATCACGTTGTGCTGCAGATCCCAGTCGGCGACCGTGGTGTCCAGCAGGGATTTGGACAGCGACAGTCCGGCGTTGTTGACGACGAGGTCGATACCGCCGAACGCCAGTACACATGCGTCGACCGCGGCCTGCACGGCCGTTTCGTCGGTGACGTCGGCGGCGATCCCGATCGCGACATCGGAGTTACCGATCTCTTGCGCTGCCGCGCTTGCCTTTTCGGCATCCAGGTCGGCGATCAGCACGCACGCACCTTCGGCCGCGAGCCGGGTGGCAATGGCCTTGCCGATGCCCGAGGCCGCACCGGTGACCAGGGCGATACGGGTGGCCAGCGGCTTGGGTTTGGGCATCCGGGCCAGCTTGGCCTCTTCCAGCGCCCAGTATTCGATGCGGAACTTCTCCGATTCATCGATGGGGGCGTAGCTGGAGATCGCCTCGGCGCCGCGCATCACGTTGATGGCGTTGAGGTAGAACTCGCCGGCCACCCGGGCGGTCTGCTTGTCCTTGCCGTAGCTGAACATGCCCACTCCGGGGACCAGCACGATGGCGGGGTCGGCGCCCCGAATGGCGGGCGTGGCGGGATCAGCGTGGCGGTCATAGTAGGCCTGGTAGTCGGCGCGGTAGGCCTCGTGCAGTTCGGTCAGCCGGTCCTTGCAGTCCTGCAGCGGCGCCTCGGTGGGCAGGTCCAGCACCATGGGTTTGACCTTGGTACGCAGAAAGTGGTCGGGGCAACTGGTGCCCAGCGCCGCCAGCCGCGGATGTTCGTCGCCGGCAAGGAATTCCAGCACCCGCGGATCGTCGGTGAAGTGGCCGACCTGGGGCCGGTCGGTGCAGGCCAGCCCCCGGATGAACGGGGCCAGCGCGGCGGCCCTGGCGCGGCGCTCCCCTGCGGGCAGGGCGCCGAAGCCCGGTAGTTGCCGGCCGAACGGGGCGGGCCGGCCGTGTTCGGCGATATAGCGTTCGGCGGTCTCGATGATCTCCCGCGAATGGTCCTCCGCCTCGGCCGATGTCGCGCCCCATGCGGTGATGCCGTGGCCGCCCAGGATGGTGCCGATGGCCTGTGGGTTGCGCTTCTGGATCTCGGCGATGTCCAGGCCCAGCTGAAATCCGGGGCGGCGCCACGGCACCCAGGCCACCCGGTCGCCGAAGATCTGCTTGGTCAGTGCCTCGCCGTCGGCGGCGGTGGCCAGCGCGATGCCGGCGTCGGGGTGTAGGTGGTCGACGTGCGCGGCCTCGACCAGGCCGTGCATGGCGGTGTCGATCGAGGGTGCGGCGCCGCCGCGGCCGTGCAGGCAGTAGTCGAAGGCGCCGACCATCTCGTCCTCGCGGTCGGCGCCGGGGTAGACGTCGACCAGTGCCCGTACCCGGTCCAGCCGCAGCACGGCCAGTCCGTCCTCGGTCAACGTGCCGAGATCACCGCCGGAACCCTTGACCCACAACAGTTCCACCGGCGTGCCGGTGACGGGATCGGTGTCCAGCCCCTTGGCCGACGTGTTGCCGCCGGCATAGTTGGTGTTCTTGGGGTCCGCGCCGAGCCGGTTGGACCGGGCGATCAGATCCGCGACTGTGCTGTTGGTCATGCTCATGCTCCCCACGAGGATTGGGTTCCGCCGATGCGGTCGGCGTTGATGGTGTCCTGGTAACCGGAGGCGGCGAAGGCGGCCATCGGGTCGCCGGGTAGGCCACGGTCGGCACGCCACTGGGCCAGCGCGGGACGCACGTCGGTGTAGAAGGCGTCCATCACGATCGCATTGGCGCCCAGTACATCACCGTCCTCCTGGGCGACCGTCAGCGCTTCGGTGTCGACCAGCAGGGCCCGGGCTGTCATCTCCTGCACGTTGAGCACCGACCGCAGCTGGCCTGGGATCTTGGCCTCCACGTTGTGGCACTGATCCAGCATCAGGGCGACGCCCGAGCCCGGATCCAGCCCGCCGCCACGGATCACCTCGTACATGATCCGGAACAGCTGGAACGGGTCGGCCGCGCCGACGATCAGGTCGTCGTCGGCGTAGAACCGGGAATTGAAGTCGAACGATCCGAGCTTCCCGAGCCGCAGCAACTGGGCGACGATGAACTCGATATTGGTACCCGGCGCGTGATGCCCGGTGTCCAGGCACACCATCGCCCGCTCCCCCAGCGCGCTCACCTGAGCATAGGAGGTGCCCCAGTCCGGCACGTCGGTCATGTACATGGCGGGCTCGAAGAACTTGTATTCCAGCACCATTCGCTGATCTGCACCGATGTGCTGGTAGATGGTCGCCAGCGATTCGGCCAACCGGTCCTGCCTGCCGCGGATATCGCCCTGGCCGGGATAGTTGGTGCCGTCGGCCAACCAGATCTTCAGGTCCCGCGACCCGGTGGCGTCCATGATCTCGATACAGGCCAGGTGATGATCGATGGCCTTCTGCCGCACCGACTTGTCGGTGTGGGTGAGGCTGCCGAACTTGTAGTCGTCATCCTGGAACGTATTGGAGTTGACGGTCCCCAACCGCACCCCCTGCGCGGCGGCATGAGCGCCGAGTGCGGTGTAGTCGTCGACGGTGTCCCACGGGATGTGCAGGGCCACCGCGGGCGCCAGCCCGGTCAGCCGGTGCACGGTCGCCGCGTCGGCGATCTTCTCTTCGATGGTGCGCGGGGTGCCCGGGGTACCGAACACCTTGAACCGGGTACCGGAGTTGCCGAATGCCCAGGACGGAAGCTCGATGGCTAGGTTGTCCAGCAGTGGGTGCAGGTTCATACCGCGGTCCTCTCGACGGGGGCGGACGGGCAGATGTGCGCGCCGTAGCGCTCGACCTCGATCTGCTGCAAGGTCTTTCCGCGGGTCTGCGGAGCCCAGACGGCGCCGATCAGCAGGGCGACGGTGAGCAGCACGACCAGCAGGATGCCGACGGTGGTCAACCCGGTGGCGGCCAGCAGGGTCGGGAAGAAGTAGCTCAGCAGACCGGTGGCGGTGCGCACCACGAAGAACATCACGCCCTGCGCGCTGGCCCGGTACGGGGTGGCGAAAAGCTCACTGGCCCAAAGGCTGTAGAAGGCCTGCGCGCCGATGCCGGACGAGACACCCCACAGCACCGCGAACACCAGCATGGTCGGCACACCACCGTCGGTGAAGGCCACCAGCACGATCCAGCCGATGATGCCCAGCGCCGCACCGATCACATACAGCAACCGCTGACTCATCCGGTCGGCGTAGCGCATGAAGCCGAAGTAGGTCGAGGCCACGGTGGCGCCCCAGACCAGGACTTGCAACAGGTTCTGCGCTATCGGGCTGTGCAGGCCGGCGGTGTCGTACACCCGCGGCATGAAGATGCCGGCTTGGCCGGCCACCGTGTTCCAGAACAGGTAGATGCCGCCGAGGAAGAGCAGCGCGGTGATGTTGACCTTGCGGGAGAACAGGCCACGCAGGCCGCGGCTGCCGACGGTGCTTGCCAGCGAAGACGTTTCGCCGGCGCCCTCATCTTTCCAGATCTGCGATTCGGCCAGACCTTGCCGGACCCACCAGACCACCGCGGCGACGACGAACAGGTGGCCGAAGATCAGTCGGGAACCCAGCAGGCCCAGCGGCGCCAGCCCGGCGGCCAGCGCGAAGCCGATCAACGGCCCCACCGACCAGGCCAGCTGTGCGGTGCCGACGTGTTTGGCGCGGTCGGCCGACGGCGCCTGCTCGGCGATGTAGGTCCACGAGGCCGGCACCCCGGCGCCCACCGCGATCCCGGTGATCACGAAGGCGGTCAGCAGCATCGCGAAGTTCACCGCGAAGGCGGCCAGCAAGACTCCGGCCATGTACACCAGCAGGTCGTAGGTGTAAATCGCCTTGCGGCCGAATCGGTCGCACAGTGGGCCGCCCAGCACGGCGCCGATGGCCGCGCCGAAAGCGTTGGCGCTCAACGCCGCCAGCAGGCCGACGGCGAAATTGCTGAGGCCGAACTCGGTCTGCCAGAAGCCCAGGCTCGTCGCGATGGCGATGATCGACCCGGCTTCGATGTAGTTGGACATGGCGACCGAGATGGTCGCGCGCCAGCCGGTGGTGGACCGTGCTCCGATTTTCATGTGACTCCTGGTCAGACGAGGTGGAAGTACTCGGTGAGCGGGGCGATACCGGCATCTGGACTTCCGGCCTGGAAGAACTGGGCCATGCCGGCCTGCCAGCGCGCGTTCACGTCGGTGCGGGCCATCCGTTCCTGGGCCGCGGCGAAGTCGTCGGTCTCCAGATAGCCCACCACCAGACCGTCTTCGGGCCGGACGAACAGTGAGTAGTTGCGCCAGCCCGCATCGCTGAGCGCGTCGAGCATTTCGGGCCACACCACCTGGTGGGCGTCGAGATAGTCGGCCACCCGGTCACGGCGCAGCTGCAG
This sequence comes from Mycobacterium sp. BMJ-28, assembly GCF_054404835.1. Taxonomy (NCBI): domain Bacteria; kingdom Bacillati; phylum Actinomycetota; class Actinomycetes; order Mycobacteriales; family Mycobacteriaceae; genus Mycobacterium; species Mycobacterium sp. BMJ-28. The sequence goes on from NZ_CM136783.1 coordinate 3,808,703, forward strand.
CAGGAAGCACACCCGTTGCGTCCGGTTCTCCGCCATGGCCATCCTTGTTGAAACGTTTCAAAATGTGATGGCGGCAACAATACGGTTGCCGCCAGCACCCGTCAAGATCCGTCATTCGGGCCAGGTGTTGTTGCGGATGATCTCCACGAAGTCGCCGCGGCAGTACGACGGGTCGTAGTGCGCGAGCACGTCGGCGTTGACATTGCCGAACGTGCTCTCCGGCCGGTGCAGGTTGCCGTCGGCGAATGCCTGCAGGATCCGGTTCTTGAAATCGGGCCGCGGATGCGCGGCGGTGACGGCCGCGATCTGTGCCGGTGATAACAGCTCACGCCCGATACCGAGCACGTCGGTCTCGACACCCGCGGTGACCAAGGCGACCTCGGGGTCCAGGAATTCCGGCACCCCCGGCGTGGTGTGCAACGCGATGGCCAGCCACACCAGCTTGGCCGACGCCGCGTCGATGCCGCGCTGCAGCAGGAAGTCGCGGGCCGCGTCGGCCCCGTCGACCTCGAAGCGCAGCTGCGAGTCGCGGTAGCCGTCGGTCAGGCCGATGTCGTGGAACATCGCGCCGGTGTAGAGCAGCTCCAAATCTGGCGCCAGGCCACGACGTCGGGCGTGCAGGGCGCCGAACAGGTACACCCGGCGCGAATGGTGGTACAGCAGGTCGTCCTCGGTATCGCGGATATAGGCGGTGACGTCGCGAACCAGTGCGGTATCGGGGATGACGATGTCGGCGATCGTGCCGGCGGTGGATTCTGCGATGAAGTCGGTCATGGTCGAAACTCCTTGATCTGCGAGCCTTTCTGGCTCTCTGCCCTCGAGTCTCGGCCCGACGGAGCGGCCGCGGACCTGACCGTTCTGCCGTCTTTCCCACAGAATGCGACACAATGGAGGGGTGGCAGCGCGCGAGGTGGTCATCGTCGTCTTCGACGGTGTGAAGCTGCTCGATGCCGTGGGTCCCGCCGAGGTGTTCGCCGAAGCCAACAGATTCGGCGCCCGGTACAAGATCCGGATCGCCTCACCCGACGGTCAGGACGTGACCACCTCGATCGGCACTCCGTTCGCCGTCACCGACCGGCTGGACGCCGTCGAATCCGCCGACACCGTGCTGGTCGCGGGTGGGGACAACCTGGTCGGACGACCCATCGATCCCGCACTGGTCGATGCCGTCCGTAAGGTGCCGGCTCGTACCGGCCGGCTGGCCTCGATCTGCACCGGCGCCTTCATCCTGGCGACCGCGGGGCTGCTCGACGGCAGGCGGGCCACCACCCACTGGCGGCACGTCACGCTGCTGGCCCACGCATTCCCGCAGATCAGTGTCGAACCCGATGCGATCTTCGTGCGGGACGGGGACGTGTACACCTCCGCGGGCGTCACCGCGGGGATCGATCTGGCGCTGGCCCTGGTCGAACAGGATCATGGCGCCGGGCTCGTGCGCTCGGTCGCACGCTCGCTGGTGGTCTATCTCAAACGTGCCGGCGGCCAGTCGCAGTTCTCGGCACTGGTCGAGGCCGATCCACCTCAGGAGTCGGCGTTGCGGGCGGTGACCGCCGCCATCGCCGCCGACCCGGGCGCCGACCACAGCGTGAAACACCTTGCGGCCGTGGCGGCTTTGAGCACCAGGCAGCTGACCAGACTGTTCCAGGCCGAGCTCGGCACCACGCCGGCACGATATGTGGAGAAGGTCCGGATCGATACCGCGCGGGGTGCGCTGGATGCCGGTCACAGCGTGGCCGACGCCGCGCAGATCGCCGGGTTCGGCAGCGCGGAGACGCTGCGGCGGGTGTTCGTCACCCAGCTGGGACTGTCGCCGAAGGCGTATCGCGACAGGTTCCGTACCGCCGCACCCACCTGACTGCCATAGTGGTGCGGTGGCGGACCTGACCTATTCCGAGATCGGCGCGACGAAGGGCCCGCTGCCCGCCGGTTATCACCACGTGCACGTGGTGGCGCCGATCGGTCACGGCCGGGCCCGTTTCGATGAGGCCGCCGATGCCGTCATGCACTGGGGCATGCAGCGCGGAGCCGGGGTGCTGGTGCGGGCGGACGGCGATACCGCCACCGTCGGCGCCGAAGTGGTCGTCGGATTCGGCCCGCTGCGCGCACCGTGCCGGGTGGTGTACCTCCTGGCCGAGCAGAACCGCCGGGGGTTCGCCTACGGCACCCTGCCCGGGCATCCCGAATCCGGCGAGGAATTGTTCACCGTGCGCTACGACCCGGGCACCGACACCGTGTACGCGGAAGTCATCGCCTTCTCCCGGCACGGCACCTGGTGGAGCAAGCTCGGCGGGCCCATCACCGCTGTGGCGCAACGGATCATCACCAAGCGATATCTGTCGGCCGTGTAGCCGGGGCTCAGGTGCAACCGCTCACGCTGACCCGGCCGCGCGGTCCACCGACGTTGCCACACACGCTGACGTTGGACCCGATCGGTGGCGGCGGTGGCGGCGCATCGAAGTCCTCGGGCAGCGGCGCATATTCCGACGGCGGTGGCGCCCAGTCCGCGATGGCCCCGGCGATATCGGTGCACCCGCCGACGCTGACATGCCCGCGCCTACCGCCGACGCTGCCGCACACGTCGGCGTGCGCCGGAACGGCCACCAGCATCGGAGCGGCGAGCGCACCGGTCACACCCACGCACGCGAACCACAATCTGATGCTCATCGCGTGAGTATAGGCCGCGCCGAAAGACGTTATGCGCTACTTGCTTTGCAGCAGCCGTTCGATGTTGGCCTTCAGCTCGGGGGTGCCGAACGTCAGCTCTTCGGCGGTGGTCGCGTAATCGAGGGTGATCTGCACCTGGCGTTCCAACTGCATGTTGAGGATGCGCTTGGTGCTCTCGACGGCCTTCTGCGGGAGTTCCAGGATCCGTTTGGCCGCACCGAGTGCCTCCGCGAGCGAGTCGGCGACCACGTGGTTGGCCAGGCCGAGCTCGACGGCCTTCTGCGCCGGGATCCGGGCGCCCGTCAGCGCGTACTCCTTGGCCTGCAGAATGCTCATCTGCATCGGCCAGACCAGCGGGCCGCCGTCGGCGGCCACCAGTCCCACCTGCACATGCGGATCGGCCAGAAAGGCCTTCTCCCCCATGTACACGATGTCGGACAACGCGACCACGCTGCAGCCCAAGCCCACCGCGGGGCCGTTCACCGCCGCGAGCACCGGGATCCGGCAACGCACCATACCCATCACGATTTCACGGCCGTCGATGATGGTCTTGGTGCGCAGCTCGACGTCCTCGCTGAGCTCTTTGATGTAGTTGAAGTCGCCGCCGGCCGAGAACGCCTTACCTGCACCGGTGATCACCGCGACCCTGGCGGTCGGATCCAGGCTGAGCCGATTCCAGATCCGCGCCAGACCCACATGCAGATCGTCGTTGACGGCGTTGAGTTCCTCGGGCCGGTTCAGCGTGATGATGCGCAGCGGGCCGTCGGCCTCGACCTGGATCTCGTTGGGCATGTCGTACATGTCAAACCGCCATTCTGAGGATTCGGCCCGCGATGATGTTCTTCTGGATCTGAGAGGTGCCGCCCATGACACTCTGGGACCGGCTGTAGAGATAGGTGCTGAACAGGTCGGGATCCTCTGTTCCGGTCTGTGCCAGCACCGCATGCCCGACGGACTGCTCGACCCACGTCATCAGCAGCTTGTCGATGGAGCCTTCCGGGCCGTGCGAGATACCGTCGAGCTGTTCGGACAACCGGCGCCGCACGTGCTGGCGCAGCACCTGTACCTGCACTGTGGCCCAAGCCAATTCGTCGCTGCCGGCACTGCGGCGGGCCAGCTGGTTCACCGTCTTCTCATACCGCGCGGCGTAACCGAGGGTGGACGGTTCGCGTTCGTGACCGACGACGGTCATCGCCAGCGCCCAGCCGTCACCGGGGTTGCCGACCATCTGGCCGGCCGGTACCCGGGCGCCGTCGAACAGCACCTGGCCGAACTCGTTGCTGACACCGTTGATCATCTTCAGCGGCCGCTGTTCGATACCGGGCTGGTGCATGTTGACCAGGAAAGCCGAAATACCCTTGTGCCGCGGCACGGTCTTGTCGGTGCGGGCCAGCAGCAGGCACCAGTCGGCGACGTCGGAGTAACTTGTCCAGATCTTGTGACCGTTGATCACGTACTCGTCGCCGTCGAGGGTGGCCGTCGTGGTCAGCGACGCGAGATCCGAGCCGGCGCCCGGTTCGGAGAAACCCTGGCACCAGCGTTCGGTGCCGTCGATCATGCCGGGCAGGAAACGCTGCTGGACTTCCTTGCTGGCGTGCCTTCCCAAACCGGTCACCAGGTAGCCCAGGCTGGGCCGCGGTGGGGCGCCGGCACGGGCCAGTTCCTCGTCGACGATGACGTCATAGACCGGCGGCAGCTCCAGACCGCCGAACTCCTTGGGCCAGGTGGCGCCGAAAAACCCTGCCGCATGCAGCGATTGGTGCCACTCCCCCTGCCGGGCCCAGTACTCCTCGGTGGATTTCGGGAAGTTCGGTGCCTGTTCGGTCAGCCAGGCGCGCAGCCGCGCACGGAAGGCCGCTTCGTCGGCCGAGTCACGAAAGTCCAACGGAGATCTCCTTCAACGACACCGGCCACAGACCGGTGGACACCAGTACCCGGCGCAGGTACACGTGCGCCAGGCATTCCCACGTGTTGCCGATACCGCCGTGCACCTGAATGGCCGTCTCGCACACGGTGTGGGCGGATTTCGCGCAGTACACCTTCGCCACCTTCGCCGCCTCCAGGGCCACCTGCGGGTCCTCCTCGTCCACCGCCCAGGCCGCGTACCGCAGGATGCTGATGGATCCCTCGATCAGGACCAGACTCTCGGCGAGCAGGTGTGCGACGGCCTGGTACGAGCCGATCGCCTTGCCGTACTGTTCGCGCACCTTGGCGTAATCGGTCGCCAGATCGAAGGCGCCGCGGGCGGCGCCGAGGATGTCGGCCGCGGTCACCGTCAGCGCCAGCGCATGTGCGCGCGCGGCCTTGTCGTCGTCGAGTTCGCCTGCCGGGGTGGCCACGCCGGTCACCGGCGCCCGCCAGCGGGTCAGATCCACGCCCGGGGCCGCGGCGTCGAGCGCCACGGTGGAGATCGCGGTGCCGTCGAGCAGCACGCCCCGTTCCGCGCCGCGCGCATCGGGGGCGGCGCCGCCGACGACAATGGTCGCGTCCTGCTGCGCCAGGTCGTCGGCGAGCACCGGGCCCAGGAACGGCACGTCGACCAGGCGGCGGCCGAACTCCTCGGCCACCAGGGCCACCTCGACACCGGAGGCGCCGTCAGAGCGCAGCGACCGCCAGCCGGTGGCCGCGACGGTCTTCTCCAGCCGCGCCACCCGTCCGGCGTCGTCCAGCTCGCCGACCGCACCAGGCCCGAGATCGTCGGCCAGCTTGGCGGCCGCATCCCGGAGCTGTTGCTGCTCAGTCGTGAGCCGAACATCCATGAGAGGACCCTATCCGTTTTGAAGAATGCAATTCTCGTTAGGCCAGAACTTTACTACCAGATGGGCTGAATTCACACCCCGCCGGCCAGCGCCCACGCGCGTTCGGCCAGGCCGCGGTACCGATTGCGGAACAGGTCGGTCCCGGCCCTGGCGTCGGCGGCGTTGCCGTCCAAACCGCGTCGCCACACCCCCGCCACGATCGAGGCCAGCCGGAACATCGAGAAGACGACGTAGATGTTCAGCTCTGCGGGCACCTCGATGCCGGCGTGCCGGCAGTAGCTCGCCACGAACTCGGCTTCGGTCGGGATGCCGGTGCCTGCCAGCTCTTCGCCGGCCACCCCGGTCAACGGATCATCGTCACCCGGCAGGTGATACGTCATCGCGGCATAGCCCAGGTCTGCCAGCGGATGCCCGATGGTGGCCAGCTCCCAATCCAGCACCGCCACGATGCGCGGCTCGGTCGGATGGAGCAGCACGTTGCCCAGCCGATAGTCGCCGTGTGCGATGGTGGCCCGCTCATCGGGCGGCAGGTGTGCGGGCAGCCAGCTCGCCAGCCGGTCCATGTCCGGGCATTCCTCGACCTTGACCGCCTCCCACGACCGGGTCCACAGCGCGACCTGACGGGCCAGGTAACCGTCGGGCCGCCCGAAATCACCCAGGCCGGCCCCCCGCCAGTCCACGCCGTGCAACCGGGCCAGCACCCGGGCCAGATCCTCGTACACCGCTGCCCGCTCGGCCGGAGTGCCGTCGCGCAGCACCCGATCGGGGAAGACCCGGCCGGGCACATGGTCCATCACGAAGAACGGCGTGCCGATCACCTCGGCGTCCTCACACATCAGCCGCATCGCGGGCACCGGCACATCGGAACCGGCCAGCGCCGCCATCACCCGATACTCCCGCCCGACGTCGTGCGCGCGCGGCAACAGAACCCCGGGCGGCTTCTTACGCAACACGAATTCCCCTGCCGCCGTGCGCAAGTGGAAGGTCGGATTACTCTGCCCGCCCTGGAACTGGTGGATGTCCAGCGGCCCTTCGATACCGTGCGCGCTCAGGTACCGGGCCAGTGCGTTTTCGTCGATGCGGTGTTGCGGCAGGACGTCGACAAGCTCGGGTACACCGGACATACCCGCAGCGTCTCATATCCGTTCACCGGGCCGACGCCCATTGCGCGCACACGGATGCCAGACTTCGGCCCATGACCGACGTCGTCGCGCCCGCGCCCAGTTACGAACACAGCCGCACCGGCCTGTCCGCCGACGCCCTGCGGCGGGCCATCAACGATCACCTGCGCTATTCGGTGGGCCGGCCGGCCGCCGCGCTGCGGCCGGAACACTACTACCGGGCGCTGGCACTGGCGGTGCGGGACCGCATGCAGGACAACCGCGTTGCCTCCACCCAGACCTCGCTGGATCTCGGCCGCAAGGTCACCTGCTATTTGTCCGCGGAATTCCTGATGGGCCCGCAACTGGGTGCCAACCTGCTCAACCTCGGCATCGAGTCCGCGGCCCGCGCCGCGCTCACCGAGCTCGGCCAGGACATCGAGGAGGTGCTGGCCTGCGAGTCCGAACCCGGCCTCGGCAACGGCGGCCTGGGCCGGCTCGCCGCCTGTTATCTCGACTCGCTGGCCACCTTGGCGCGCCCGGCCATCGGGTACGGCATCCGCTACGAGTTCGGCATCTTCGACCAGGAGATCCACGACGGCTGGCAGGTGGAGAAGACCGACAACTGGCTGGCCGCCGGAAACCCTTGGGAGATCGCCAAACCCGATGTCAGTTACTTGGTCCGCTGGGGTGGGTTCACCGAGCACTACCGCGACGACGCCGGTGACGGCCGGGTGCGCTGGGTGCCGGGCCGGGTGATCAAGGGCGTTGCCTACGACACCCCGATCCAGGGCTACGGCGTGAAGACCTGCAACGTACTCACCCTGTGGAGCGCGCGAGCCGTGCAGTCCTTCGCGCTGGATGCCTTCAACACCGGGGACTACTACAAGGCCGTCGAGGACGAGGTGAACTCCGAGACCGTCACCAAGGTGCTCTACCCCAACGACGAGCCGGATGTCGGCAAACGGCTGCGCCTGCTGCAGCAGTACTTCTTCGTATCCTGCTCGCTGCAGCACATCCTGCACATCGTCGACGACCTCGCCGACGTCTCGGTGCACGAGCTGCCCGAGCGGTTCGCCGTGCAACTCAACGACACCCACCCGTCCATCGGCGTCGCCGAACTGATGCGCCTGCTGGTCGACGAGCGCCATCTGGACTGGGACGCGGCGTGGGAGATCACCGTCGCCACGTTCGGATACACCAACCACACCTTGTTGCCGGAGGCGTTGGAGACCTGGCCGCTGACCCTGTTCGGCGAGTCGTTGCCGCGGCACCTGGAGATCATCTACGAGATCAACCGCAGGTTCCTCGACGAGGTCGCCGACAAGTTCCCCGGCGACCCCGACCGGCTGCGTCGGATGTCGCTGATCGGCGAGGACAACGGCAAAAGCGTGCGGATGGCGCATCTGGCCACCGTCGGCAGCCACGCCGTCAACGGTGTCGCCGCCCTGCATTCGGAGTTGCTGAAATCCAGTGTGCTCAAAGACTTCTACGAACTCTGGCCGGAACGCTTCTCGAACAAGACCAATGGAGTGACGCCGCGCCGCTTCCTGGCACTGGCCAACCCCGGCCTACGCGCACTGCTCGACGAGACCGTCGGACAGGGCTGGCTGACGGACCTCGACCGGCTGCGTGGCCTGGAACCCCTCGCCGATGTCGCGGCCTTCCAGGACCGCTGGCATGCGGTCAAACGCGCCAACAAGGCCCGGCTGGCGGACTATGTCCGGTCCACTACCGGTGTCGACCTGAACCCCGACTGGTTGTTCGACATCCAGGTCAAGCGCATCCATGAGTACAAGCGCCAGCATCTCAACGTGCTGCACATCATCACGCTGTATCAGCGGCTCAAGCAGAACCCGGGGCTGTCGATCACCCCGCGGGCCTTCGTCTTCGGCGGCAAGGCCGCGCCCGGCTATTTCATGGCCAAGCGGATGATCAAGCTGATCAACGCCGTGGCCGAGACCGTGAACGCCGACCCCGAGGTGAACGGCTTCCTCAAGGTCGCGTTCATCCCGAACTTCAACGTGCGCAGCGCCCACCTGATCTATCCGGCCGCGGATCTGTCCGAGCAGATCTCCACCGCGGGCAAGGAGGCCTCGGGCACCGGCAACATGAAGTTCATGCTCAACGGCGCGCTGACCATCGGCACGCTGGACGGTGCGAACGTGGAGATGCGTGACGAGGTGGGCGCGGAGAACTTCTTCCTGTTCGGGTGCAATGAGTCCGAGGTCGCCCGGCTCAAGGCCGACGGGTATCGGCCCGGCGACTATCTTTGCGCCGACCCCGAACTCGCGGCGGCCCTGGAATTGATTGCCTCCGGACGGTTTTCGCACGGCGACACCGACGTGTTCCGCCCGCTGGTGGACAATCTGCGCCACGACGACCCGTTCCTGGTGCTGGCCGACTACACGGCGTACGTGGCGTGCCAGGACCGGGTCGGTGCCGCCTGGCAGGACACCGCGAGCTGGACCCGGATGTCGATCCTCAACACCGCCCGCAGCGGCAAGTTCTCCTCCGACCGGGCGATCACGGAGTACTGCGACGACATCTGGGGTGTCGGACCGGTGAACGTAGGGACGTAATCCCCTTTCGCCTGCGTTGGGTAAACGGGTACACCGGTATCTATGACCACCATCGCCCCGCTCTCCGATGCCGAACTCGCGCGTCTCGATGCGTACTGGCGCGCCGCCAATTATCTGTCGGTGGGCCAGATCTACCTGCTGGACAATCCGCTGCTGCGCCAACCGCTACGCCCCGAACACGTCAAACCGCGGTTGCTGGGACACTGGGGCACCACGCCGGGCCTGAACCTGCTGTACGCGCACCTCAACCGGGTGATCCGGGATCGAGACTGCGATGTCGTGTTCGTCGCCGGTCCCGGGCACGGCGGTCCGGGTCTGGTGGCCAACACCTATCTGGAGGGCACCTACAGCGAGGTGTACACCGGGATCGGCGAGGATACCGAAGGGTTGCGAAAACTGTTCCGGCAGTTCTCTTTTCCCGGCGGCATTCCCAGCCACGTGGCGGCCGAGACGCCCGGCTCGATCCATGAGGGCGGCGAGCTCGGGTACGCGCTGGTGCATGCGTTCGGCGCCGCGTTCGACAATCCGGATCTGGTGGTCGCGGCCGTCGTCGGCGACGGTGAGGCCGAGACCGGGCCACTGGCGGCGAGTTGGCACTCCAACAAGTTTCTCGATCCGGTCCACGATGGTGCGGTGCTGCCCATCCTGCACCTCAACGGCTACAAGATCGCCAATCCGACGGTATTGGCCCGTATTCCGCAGCAGGAACTGGAATCACTGTTCACCGGATACGGTTATCTGCCGATCACCGTAGCCGGTGACGATCCGGCAAATGTGCACCAGCAACTGGCATCCGCACTGGACGATGCCTTCGACCAGATCGCGGCCATCCAGCGGGCCGCACGCATCGACGGCGAGACCGGCCGGCCGGTGTGGCCGATGATCATCCTGCGCACGCCCAAGGGCTGGACCGGACCCGCCGAGGTGGACGGGGTGAAGGTGGAGGGCACCTGGCGCGCCCATCAGGTGCCGCTGTCCGAGACCCGGACCAACGCCGACCACCTGGCCGCGCTAGAAACCTGGCTGCGCAGCTACCGGCCGGAGGAGTTGTTCGACGACGCGGGCGCGCTGCGGCCCGAACTGCGGGCCCTGGCCCCGCTCGGCACCCGCCGAATGGGCGCCAATCCACACGCCAACGGCGGTGTGCTGCTACGGGATCTGGATCTGCCGTCGATACGCGATTACGCGGTCGAGGTACCGCAGCCGGCCACCGAATCCGCGGAGGCCACCCGGGTGCTGGGTACCTATCTGCGCGATGTGATCACCCGCAACCCGGACAATTTCCGGTTGATGGGTCCCGATGAGACGGCCTCCAATCGACTGTCGGCGGTGTTCGAGGCCACCGACAAGGCCTGGCTGGCCGAGACCACCGAGGACGACGAGCACCTCGCACCGACCGGACGGGTGATGGAAGTGCTGTCCGAGCATCTGTGCCAGGGCTGGCTGGAGGGCTATCTGCTCTCCGGCCGGCACGGATTGTTCAGCTGCTACGAGGCTTTCGTGCATATCGTCGATTCGATGTTGAATCAGCATGTCAAATGGTTGAGCAGCAGTTCGCGTCTGCCCTGGCGTCGTCCGGTGGCCTCGCTCAATTACCTTCTGACATCGCATGTCTGGCGCCAGGACCACAACGGTGCCTCGCATCAGGATCCCGGCTTCATCGACCACGTCGCCAACAAGAGGCCCGAGGTGGTCCGGGTGTACCTGCCGCCCGACGCCAACACGCTGCTGTCGGTTGCAGAGCACTGCCTGCGCAGCAGGCACTACGTCAACGTGATCGTGGCGGGCAAGCAGCCCGCACCGACGTACCTGACCATGGATGAGGCGATCGCGCACTGCACCCGCGGGGCGGGCATCTGGGAATGGGCCGGTAGCGGTTCGGGCGAACCCGACGTGGTGCTGGCCTGCGCCGGAGACGTCCCCACGCTGGAAACCCTGGCCGCCGCCGACATCCTGCGCCGCCGCCTACCCGATCTGCGGGTCCGGGTGGTCAACGTCGTCGACATCATGCGGTTGCAACCCGAATCCGAGCACCCGCACGGGCTGCCCGATCACGAGTTCGACGCATTGTTCACCACCGACAAGCCGATCATCTTCGCCTATCACGGTTATCCATGGCTGATCCACCGGCTGACCTACCGGCACGCCAACCACGACCAGCTGCACGTGCGCGGTTTCAAAGAGCGCGGCACCACCACCACACCGTTCGACATGGTGATGCTCAACGACCTGGACCGGTTCCACCTCGTGATCGATGTCATAGACCGGGTACCCGGTCTGGGCAGTGCCGCCGCGGAACTGCGCCAGGAGATGGTCGACGCACGCCTGGCCGCCACCCGCTATACCCGCGAGCACGGTGAGGACGACCCGGCCATCACCCACTGGACCTGGGAACGCGACCTCTGACGTTTCCCTCTTCGTGGACCCGGGTAGTCCTGTGCTGTCCGAACCCCAAACGGAGAGGAAAATCATGCGTGCCAAAACAATCGCCGGAGTCGCCGGAACCACCTTCGCCACCGTGTCGCTTGCAGTCGTGACTGCCGCGTCGGCGGGGGCCGCGCCGGCCAGCGAAAGTTACGGCAACCAGCAGAAGATCGACGCCGGCGGCACCGTGACCGCGTGGACCGTCGATGGCCTGCATCCCAGCACCGACACCCTGCCTGTCCCGGTGACCGGAAAGCTGTATGAAGCCACCGCGACGGTGCAGGCCGTTGCGGGCACTGCGACGCCCGTGGTGACCGACTTCAACGCGCGTTCGGCCGCCGGTACCAACTACCGTGCGGTGCCCGCGCCAACCCCGTCCGGTGTCAATCCGACGCCGCTACAGGCCGGGGCCAGTAATACCGGCAAGATCTACTTCGATGTCACCGGTCCCGCACCCGAGAGTGTGGTCTACAACGACGGTGGCCAGGATCTGTTGGTCTGGAAGTAATTTCGTCAGCTAGGGAGGGAGCCATGGCGTCATCCAGTACGTCGACCAGGTCGACCGACAAGTCACCCGTCCTCAACTGGGTGCTCGCCGTGGCGACCATCCCGGCTGCGGCCGCGGTGGTCGGGTTCGCATATATGCAGATACTCGGCACCGCGGGCTGCAGCGCGCCCGATTGCGCAAGTCTGAACACACTAGGGTTCACCCTCATTCAGTACGGGGTGCCCGCCGTCGCGGGACTGGCGGTGGTGGCGTCATTCGTCACCGCCCGCCGACGCGGTGGCGTGCTGGTCCCGTTGGCCGCTTGGGCGGTGATCGCGGTGGCGGTGATCGTACTGATTCTCACCTTCCCGCACTGACTTTCACCGCCGGCGGCCTCGGCCCGTCAGTTTTCCCCTTCGGTTTCGCGTGTTCGGCATGCGGACAACGGATTTGCCGTCAGTTCGAGGTCCAGCACCAGTGGCCGGTGATCGGACACCGCCATTTCCGGTGTGTGGCACTCGCGGGCCCGCAGGTACGGGTGATCGGTCAGCACATGGTCCAGTTGCCGCGACGGCCGACCCGCCGGGAAGGTCTGCCCGGTGCCCAGCGGGCGCAGTCCGGACCATCTCCGCGCCGGAGAAGGGGCGAGGTTGAGATCGCCCATCAGAAGCCTCGGCCCCGGGAACACCGCGAGGTCGCGGGACAGTCGTCGCAATTGATAGCGATTCCAGCCGGGCACGAAGCTGAGGTGGGTACTGGCCGCGGTGAACCGCCCCATCGGGGTGTCGAAGCAGCCGGCGAGCGCGGCGCGCGGCTCCTCGTCCACCATCATCACTCGATTCGGTCCGGGCAGGTACATCGGGAACGTGAACGGGATGCGGGGCAGATAAGCCACATGCCATTCGTGCACGGGATACCTCGACAGCAACGCCACGCCGTAGGCGGTGGTGCCCGGCTGCTCGACGCCGGTGGCCGCCGCCCAGACCGCGCCCGGGGTGCCGGAGATGGTGGCCGCGAAGCGCTGGGCCACCGCGCCCATCGCCTCGGCGGCGACGGCCGTCAAGTCCGCCCGCCCGGATCTCGGCTGGTCGACATCCACCTCCTGCAGGGCCAGCAGGTCGGCATCGAGCGCCCGGATGCAACGCGCGAAGGTGTCGATGTCGACACCGCCGCCCGGTGTGCGCCCATGAAGAATGTTGAAAGTGGCAACCCGCATCGGTACTCCATACCCAATGAGCGGCCACAGCCACACCCGGTCTCGCTCCCCACCCTGACCTGCACATAAGCATTGTGATTAGTGCGTGCATTCACGCGCCGCGATAACGGCGGGCAATTAGGCTTTCGCCCGTGGTTGCTGGCAATGTTGCGCGCGGCCCTGCCGTACACGGCGGGCGGCAACGGCGGGAGGGGTGCGCAGGATGAGCCTGGGTGGCCTGTTCACCGCCGGCCGGCAACTGGTGGGCGGCGGATTGCAATTCGTCGGCGGCGGGCTGGCGCTGGTCGGGCGCACCGTCAACGAGGCGCCGCGGGCCGATGAGATCTTGCCCCTGCTCGCGGACGTGGAACGCACCGTCGTGCGGGCCGTCCGGCAACACCTGGAAGAGCTCGATCCGCCGTCGGACAACGGCAGCGAGCAGTCCGAGCAGGACACCTCGTCCACCCCGACGCTGCTGTTGCGTTCGTTGCTGGACCGGTCGATGTACACCAGCCCGGACGACAGCCGTGACGGGCTCTACCTGAATTTGCTGCACTCGTTGGTGCCCGACGAGGCCCGCATTCTGGCCGCGCTGTCGGACGGTTCGCCGTACCCGGCGCTGCACATCGCCGAACCCGGGGTCGGCAATACCCCGTCGTTCGTGCTGAAGAACGCCTCCACGGTGGGACGGCAATCGGGTGTCGCGCTTCCCCAACACACGCCGCTTTATCTCACCCGGATGCTCGCACTCGGTCTGGTCCGCCTGGGCCCCGAGGCCTCATCGATGTACGACGAGTACGAGATGCTGCTCACCGACAGCACCGTCACCATTGCACTGGGCCGGGCCAGGCGCGGCATGCGTGCCGCACGGGTGATCCGCCGAACCGTGGCCATCAGCGATCTGGGGCTCGAACTGTGGGAGGCGGCCAAATGAGCGCGATCATGCACCAAGCCTTCTCCTACCCGTGGTGGGTCTACGTCACCATCCCGCTGGGTGCGGCGTTCGTCGGCTGGGTCACCAAGATCCTCGCCCTGAAGATGATGTTCCATCCGGTCGAGTTCGTCGGCATCAAGCCGTATCTCGGCTGGCAGGGTCAGATCCCCAAACGAGCTCCGAAAATGGCTGCGGTCGCGGTGGATTCGCTCACCTCCGGCATCCTCAAACCCGAGGAACTGTTCGACAAGATCGACCCCGACGAACTGGTGGCCGAACTCGGCGAGCCGCTGCGCGATGCCGCCCGCGAACTCGTCGACACCATGATGATGTCGTTCCAGCCGCAGGTCTGGCGTGCGACACCGGACCAGGTCAAAGACCTCATCGTGAAGAACGTCGAGGGCCGCATCCCGTCGGCGGCCCGTGGGATGTTCACCGAGTTCCGCGGTCAGGTCGACCAGATCTTCGACATCAAGCACATGGTCATCACCAACCTGGTGCGCGACAAGGCCACCCTCAACAACGTCTTCCAGGACATCGGCCGGCCGGCATTCAAGTTCCTGATCAAATCCGGACTGTACTTCGGCTTCATCATCGGACTGGTGCAGATGCTGGTGTTCGGTGTCACCGGCTGGCACCTGGCGCTGCCGCTGTTCGGTCTGTTGACCGGTGGTCTCACCGATTACGTTGCGCTGCAGATGATCTTCCGGCCGCTGGAACGCAAGACGGTCTTCCCCGGCGTCAAATGGCAGGGCGTCTTCCAGGCCGAACGCGAACAGGTCATCAAGGGTTACGCGGCCCTGATGGCCCGGGAGATCTTCACGCCGAAGGCCATCATGGAAAGCCTGCTCACCGGGCCGATGTCGGACAAGTTCTTCGACATCGTGCAGATTGAGATCGGCAAGACCATCGACAGTCAGATGGGTTTCGCGGGCCGGGTGATCAGCGCCGTCGGCGGCCGTCAATACCAGGACATGAAACGCCAGATCGCCGACTCCATCATCGAGAGGCTGCCGGAGACTTCGGCCTATATCGAGCAGTACGCCGCGGAGCGTCTCGACCTGGAGAACGTCATGGTCGAGAAGATGATGGTGCTCGACTCGCAGTCCTACGAGAACCTGTTGCGCCCGGCGTTCAAGGACGACGAATGGATCATCGTCGTGCTGGGCGCCGCGCTCGGCTTCATCTGCGGTGAGATCCAGTCTCAGCTGATCCTGCTGCTGGCAAATTGACACGACCCGCAGGGTCAGTTGCGTCTGGCCGCCGTGTTGGTGAAACCCACGGCCGTCAAAGCCAGACCCGGCACCGCGAGCCAGACGGCGGCGCTGGCGGTCCACATGGACGGTGGAACGTGCATGACTTCCATCATGGCGCTTCGCAATGAGGCGAATCGGGTCACCTGGTAGCAGGCAGCCAGCCCGATCGCTACGAGCCCGAGTCCTGCGCGGATGAGCCATGGCAGCCAGCCGGGTACAACTCTCACCACCGACCTCAGCAGTAGTAACACCACGAACACGGCGACAGCCACCGCGGTGACGGTCCAGCCCAACAAGTTGGTGCGATCGACCACGCGGACACACGTGTAGAACCCTGCGCAATCGGGCTTGACCGCCACAGCGCTATAGATGCCCAGGGCCCCGGCGCCCAACAGGCATGCAAGACCCAACCCATATACGCCTGCCCGCAAAGCCGAATAACCTCGCGACTTGTCGGTATCTGCCATTGGCGAAGCGTAGCTGGCCCGCTCATCACCTGTTCGGCGAAGTGACCTCCGGGTCGACGCGCACCTGTTCCCGGTACCACGCGGCGATCTCGTCGCTGGTGGTCAGCCACACGTCCGGGGCGCCTGCGAGAAACTCCAGCGCCTGCTCGAAGTATTTGTGCCGGAACGGCTGACCGATCACAAACGGGTGCAGCGCCAGCGCCAGCACCCGCCCGCCGGTGCCTGCGTCGCGGTGCAACTGCTCGTACTGGTCCATCACCATCTGAACGAATTCGGCTCCGGTGTAACCCTTTCCGAAGATCAGCAGATCGTTGAGCTCGACGGAATAGGGCACGCTGAGCATGCCCGGCACGGTCAGCGGGTAGGGCTGGTCGTCGTTGGTCCAGTCCAGCACATACTGATAGCCCAGTTCGGCCAGCAGCGCCGGGGTGTGGGCTGTCTCGGTCAGGCCAGGCCCCATCCAGCCGCGCGGCGGGTGGCCCGTCGCGCCGCCGATGGTGGCGGTGATCTCGGCGAGGATTCGCCGTTCCTCATCGACCGCAAGCCCGGTGTGCAGTGCGGAGTTCGTCTGCCCGTGCGCCAGCCAGGCCCATTCGCGTTCCACGCCCGCTGACACGATCTGCCGATGGTGGGCAACGACATCGGAGTTGAGCAGGGCACTGGCGCGAATGTCGTACCGGTCCAGGGCGTCGATGGTGCGCCAGATTCCGACCCGGGCCCCGTAGTCGCGCCAGCCGTGGTTCAGCGCATCGGGGGTGAGCTCGGCGGTGCCGGGCCAGATGCTGGTGGACGGGCGTCCCGGGTGGAAGTACTCGATGTTGAGGCCGAGGTACACCGCGACCCGGGCGCCATCGGGCCAGGACAACGGCGGGCGCTCGGTGATGGGGTGGTAATCGAACGGAACTGTGGTCATGGCGGCACGGTAAGGGCTGACACCGATGTCAGGCGCAAGCCCGTTTCGGTATAACGGCCGTATGCGAATTGGGGAGTTGGCCCGCCGGACCGGGGTGAGCGAGCGGTCGTTGCGCTACTACGAGCAGCAGGGTCTGCTGGCCGCCGGCAGGACGCCGAGTGGGCAGCGCGAATATGCCGAATCGGCGGTCGACCGGGTGATCCACATCCAGGAGCTGTTCGCCGCCGGGCTGCGTAGCGCAACCATCGCCGGCCTGTTGCCGTGCATGCGCGACACCGACGGCGGCCCGGCGCCGCAGGCGACCCCGCGGCTGGTCACCGAACTCAATGCCGAGCGCGACAAGCTGGACAAGGCGATGCGGGAGCTGGCGGCCTCCCGTGCCGTGCTCGACGATGTGATCGCCGCCGCCGGCGGTGGCGCCGCCTGATCTCGCCTGCTCGATCACTTGGCATCACCGTGCGCCGATCTCTTGAACGCACAGCACAACGCCGGACACTGGACCGGCCGGTTGCACGTACCGCGGAATGGTGACCGCGACGCGCACGTTGTCGGTGAGAACCGCGTAGGAAAGCGAGACTCCATGCCCGATCCCGACCTCATCCATCTCGCCGTCGCCCTGGACGGCACCGGATGGCATCCGGCCGCCTGGCGTGAACCCGAAGCCCGCGCAGCCGACCTGCTCAAGCCCCGGTACTGGGCCGACCTGGTGGGCACCGCCGAACGTGGCCGCCTTGATCTGGTCACCATCGAGGACGGCCTGGCCATGCAGTCCGACCATCCCTGGCGTTCCGATGAACGCACCGACCGGGTGCGCGGCCGACTCGACGCGGTACTCATCGCATCCCGGGTGGCCCCCATCACCCGTCACATCGGGCTGATCCCCACCGCGATCGCCACCCACACCGAACCGTTCCACCTGTCCAAGGCCATCGCCACGCTGGACTACGTCAGCACCGGCCGGGCCGGTGTACGGGTGCAGATCTCCGCGGGCCCCGAGGCGGCCGGGCACTTCGGCCGGCGCGCGATCGGTGAGCGCTCCACCGCCCTCACCGAAGACCTGATCGGCGAGGCCGCCGACTACATCGAGGTGCTGCGCCGGCTCTGGGACAGCTGGGAGGACGACGCGGAGATCCGTGACGTCGCCACCGGGCGGTTCATCGACCGGAACAAGTTGCACTACATCGATTTCGAGGGCAAGCACTTCTCGGTGAAGGGCCCGTCCATCACCCCGCGCCCCCCGCAGGGGCAGCCGATCGTCGCCGCACTCGGACACGTCGACCCGGTGTACCGGCTCATCGCCGAAGGCGCCGACATCGGTTTCGTCACCCCGCACAGCGCCGAGGAGACCACCGCACTGGTCGGCACCATCGCCGCACAGCGCCCCGCCGGGCTTGCCCCGGTGCGGGTGTTCGCCGATCTGGTGGTGTTCCTCGCCGATACCGCCGACGCCGCGGGTGCCCGCAAGGCGCGTCTGGATGAGCGGCTCGGCGGCGAATACCGCAGTGACGCCGAGATATTCGTGGGCACCGCGGCCGAGTTGGCCGACCTCCTGCAGCAGTGGCACGCGGCCGGTGCGGCCGGGTTCCGGCTGCGTCCCGCCACCCTGCCGCACGATCTGGAACAGATCACCGACGCATTGGTGCCAGAGCTTCGCCGGCGCGGCGTGTTCCGTGACGACTATCACGGCAGCACGTTGCGTGACCTGCTCGGCCTGTCCCGCCCCACCAATCGGTACGCAGGAGTTCAGTGATGACCAAACCCGTCAAGCAGATTCACCTGGCTGCCCACTTCCCCGGCGTGAACAACACCACCGTGTGGAGCGACCCGGCGTCGGGCAGCCACATCGAGTTCAGTTCGTTCGCGCATTTCGCGCAGACCGCCGAGCGGGGCAAATTCGACTTCCTGTTCCTGGCCGAAGGGCTGCGACTGCGCGAGCAGGGCGGTCAGATCTACGACCTGGACGTGGTGGGCCGGCCGGACACCTTCACCGTGCTGGCCGCGCTGGCCGCGGTGACCGAGCGGCTGGGTTTGACCGGCACCATCAACTCCACCTTCAACGAACCTTACGAGGTGGCAAGGCAATTCGCGTCGCTGGATCATCTGTCCGAGGGGCGTGCCGCCTGGAACGTCGTCACCTCCTGGGATGCCTTCACCGGTGAGAACTTCCGCCGCGGCGGCTATCTCGCCGAGGATCAGCGGTATTCGCGAGCGGAGAGCTTCCTGACCGCGGCCCACACGCTGTTCGACGCGTGGCGCGGCGACGAGATCGTCGCGGACAAGGAACGCGGGGTGTTCCTGTCCGATCCCCAGGCCGGCGCATTCTCCTATCAGGACCAGCATTTCGATATCAGCGGGCGATTCAACGTGCCGCGCAGCCCGCAGGGCAGGCCGGTGATCTTCCAGGCCGGCGACTCCGATCATGGCCGCGAGTTCGCCGCGTCATCCGCCGATGCCATCTTCTCCCGGCACGGCACCCTGGCGGACGGGCAGGCGTTCTACACCGACGTGAAGGGCCGGCTGGCCAAGTACGGCCGGCGCCATGACCAGTTGCTCATCCTGCCCGCGGCCACGTTCGTACTCGGCGACACCGACGCCGAGGCTGCCGACATCGCTCACGACGTGCGGCTGGCTCAGGTCTCCCCCGCCACCGCGATCAAATTCCTCGAGCAATTGTGGAACCGCGATCTGTCCGATCACGACCCGGATGGCCCGCTGCCCACGGTCGACCCATTGGTCGGGGAGAACACCATCGCCAAGGGCCGGGCCAGTGTGCGCATGCACCGGGACCCGATCGCGGTCGCCAACGAATGGCGGGCCAAGGCCGAGGCCGAGAACCTCAGCACCCGCGAGCTCATCGTCGAGGTGACCGGACGGCAGAATTTCGTGGGCTCACCGGCCACCGTCGCGGAGTCGATCAACCATCTGGTGCAGTCGGATGCCAGCGACGGGTTCATCCTGGTCCCGCACGTGACACCCAGCGGGCTGGACCCGTTCGTCGACCAGGTGGTGCCGCTGCTGCAGGAACGCGGCGTCTTTCGCACCGACTACGCGGGCACCACCCTGCGCGACCACCTGGGCCTGGCCGAGCCCGCCCGGCAGTCCAGGGCCAGCTGAGCCCTCCTATGTTGGACGGGTAACCGGGACCCGGGTACGCGTGATCCAGACTCCGCAGGGAATTCAGCGAACCCGGTCCGACGGCCCGCTCGGGCGGCAATGATGGATTCAGACCCGAGCTCGACGAGGAGCGCACGATATGACCGCGATCGAAAACAACGTCAGTTCCACCTCGGCATTCGACGACGACGTCGCCGCCACCCAGGCTTATTTCGACAGCCCGCGTTTCGAGGGCATCACCCGGCTGTACTCGGCCCGTCAGGTTGCCGAGCAGCGCGGCACCATCCCGGCGGACTATCCCGTCGCCCGGGAGGCCGCCACCGCCTTCTTCCCGCTGCTGCGTGAGTTGTACTCCCAGAAGAAGAGCATCACCACCTTCGGCCCCTACTCCCCCGGCCAAGCCGTGGTGATGAAACGGATGGGCATCAAGGGCATCTATCTGGGCGGCTGGGCCACCTCGGCGAAGGGGTCCATCAGCGAGGACCCCGGACCCGATCTGGCCAGCTATCCGCTGAGCCAGGTGCCCGACGAGGCGGCCGGGCTGGTGCGCGCGTTGCTGACCGCCGACCGCAACCAGCACTACCTGCGCCTGCAGATGACCCCCGAACAACGCAGTGCGACGCCCGAGGTCGATTACCGGCCGTTCATCATCGCCGACGCGGACACCGGCCATGGCGGTGATCCGCACGTGCGCAACCTGATCCGTCGTTTCGTCGAGGCCGGCGTCCCCGGCTACCACATCGAGGATCAGCGTCCCGGTACCAAGAAATGCGGCCACCAGGGCGGCAAGGTGCTGGTGCCCTCGGACGAACAGATCAAGCGGCTCAACACCGCCCGCTTCCAGCTCGACATCATGCGGGTGCCGGGCATCATCGTCGCCCGCACCGACGCCGAAGCGGCCAACCTGATCGACAGCCGCGCCGACGAGCGCGATCAGCCATTCCTGCTGGGCGTCACCAACGTCAAGATCCCGCCGTACAAGTCCTGTTTCCTCGCGCTCACCCGGCGCTTCTACGACTTGGGCGTCACCGAACTCAACGGCCACAAGCTCTATGCGCTGCCCGACGGTGAGTACGCCACCGCCGAGGCGTGGCTGGACCAACAGGGCATCCTGCGCCTGGTCGCCGATGCCGCCGCGTCGTGGAAGGACAACCCGCGCCAATCGTTGGACAAGTTGTTCGACGGGGTCGAGTCCGCGTTCGTCGATGCCTGGCAGAACGACGCCGGATTGCAGACCTACGGCGACGCCGTGGCCGAACTGCTGGAGTTCCGGGAACGCGAAGGTGAGCCGCCGGCCACCACCGCCAAGGAATGGCGCAAGTTCGCCAAGACCGCCTCGTTGTATGTGGCCCGCGCTAAGGCCAAGGAACTCGGCGCCGATGTGGTCTGGGATCCCGAGCGGGTGAAGACCCCGGAGGGCTACTACCAGATTCGTGGCGGCATTCCCTACGCCATCGCCAAGTCACTGGCCGCCGCGCCGTTCGCCGACATCCTCTGGATGGAGACGAAGACCGCGGATCTGGCCGATGCCAAGGAGTTCGCGGATGCCGTCCACGCCGTGTACCCGGACAAGATGCTGGCCTACAACTTGTCGCCGTCGTTCAACTGGGACACCACCGGGATGACCGACGACGAGATGCGAGCCTTCCCCGAGGAGATCGGCAAGCTCGGGTTCGTCTTCAACTTCATGACCTACGGCGGGCACCAGATCGACGGCGTGGCGGCCGAGGAATTCGCCACCGCCCTGCGCCAGGACGGCATGCTCGCCCTGGCCCGGTTGCAGCGCAAGATGAGGTTGGTCGAGTCCCCTTATCGCACACCGCAAACGCTGGTCGGCGGACCGCGCAGCGACGCCGCGTTGGCCGCGTCGTCAGGCCGGACCGCCACCACCAAGTCCATGGGCAAGGGTTCCACTCAGCATCAGCATCTGGTGCAGACCGAGGTGCCCAAGAAGCTGCTCGAGGAGTGGCTGGCGCTGTGGGGCGAGCACTACCAGCTCGGCGAGACGCTACGGGTGCAGTTGCGTCCCCGCCGCGCCGGTTCCGACGTGCTGGAACTCGGCATCTACGGCGACGGCGACGAAAAACTTGCCGATGTGGTGGTCGACCCCATCAAGGACCGGCACGGCCGCAACATCCTGACGGTGCGCGACCAGAACACCTACGCCGAGAAGCTACGCAAGAAGCGGCTGATGGACGTGATCCACCTGTGGCTGATCCACCGGTTCAAGCCGGAGATCGTCTACTACGTGACACCCACCGACGACAACGTCTACCAGACCGAGAAGATGAAGAAGCACGGCATCTTCAGCAACGTCTATCAGGAGGTCGGCGAGATCATCGTCGCCGACGTCAACCAGGCCCGCATCGACGAGCTGTTGACCAGCGACCGCGCGGCACTGGGCAGGCTGATCCGCAAGGAGGACTGAGCGCCGGCGCGCTATAGCCCGAAGTGGTCATCGATGACGCCCAGCCATACCTGGGCGGCGTCGATGGCCACTTTCTCGCTGATGAAGGCGTGCTGGGTGCCGGTGTAGATGTCGCGGAACGCCCGCTCCAGCCGGCTGCCCTCCCGGATCGCAGTGGTACCGGCGGCCAGATGCGCCCATTCGGCGGCCTCCTTGGCCACCGTCGTCGCGTACACCGCGGCCACCCGCATGTCCGCTCGCATCGTCGGCGTCAGCTCGGCGCCGGCGTCGACCTCGGCCTCGACTGCGCCGAAGGTGTCCAGCACCAGCAGCCGGGCCGCCCGCCATGCCGCCACATGGTGGGCCAGCGCCTTCTGAAAGGTTTCCCGGCTGGCCAGCGAAGCCATGTCGGACATCCGGAACTTGGTGGCGGCCAGCGACTGCACGTCATCGAGCATGCTCTTGGACACGCCGAGCGCCCACGCGGCATGCCCGGCCGCGGTCACCGGCATCATGCCCATCCGACCGGCCGCACTGCTGCCGCGCAACGGGTCACGGCTGAACAGTGCGAACGTGCGGTGTTCGGGGACAAACAGATCGGTGACGTGGTAGTCGTAGGATCCCGTGCCTTTGAGCCCCTGCACGTGCCAGCCGTCGGTGAAACCGACCTGCTCCCGGGGCAGCACCGCGACCAGCAGTTCGGGCACACCGTCGCTGACCCAGCGGATCTGGCCGTCCTGCATCGGGATGAAACCGGCGGCGATATAGGCGGCGTGTCCGGTGCCGGAACCGAAATTCCAGGATCCGGTGAGCCGGTAGCCGCCGTCGATGACGGTGCCCTGCCCGTTGGGCGCGAACTGCCCGCCCATGGTCACCTGATTGTCGTGCGTGGTGAACACCTCGGCGAAACCATCCTGCGGTAGATAGCTGGCGGCGGCGAACGACGACGGCAGGTTCGCGATCCCGACCCAGCCGAATGAGCCATCCTGCCAAGCCATTTCCAGCCAGGTCTCGATCATGTCGGCGAACGATGGCTCGACGCCCCCGGCCTCGGCAGGGTTGAACGCCGTCATCAGGCCGGTACTCCACAGCGCCTCGACCACCGGGGCCGTCAGGGTGCGCAGCCGCTCCGAGTCGGCCGCTTCGGCGGCGATCAGGTCCCGTAGGCCGGTGGCCGCGTCGACAGGTGTGGTGCTCACCGGTTGATCGTGGAGGCTGGCCTTCGCCGTGGCAAGCACCCGGCCGGATTTCGGCGTCCAGGATGATGTGGCGCTGCTCGCCCTCGGGATGCCCGGTGCAGGTCAGCGCCCCAGGTAGCATGTGGCGATCGTCCGACCAGATCGAACAACTGCGAGGTAATGATGACCAGCCAGCCGGACCCGGCCATCGGCAACGAGAGTGCGGCAGCCGGCTGCACCGTCGAAGAACGCAGGCTGGGTGAGGTGAGTGTGGTGTCGGTCGCCGGGACGGTGGACACGCTCACCGCCGCCACCCTGGAGACGGCCATCGCCGCCGCCGCTCGGACTGCTCCGCGGGCCGTCGTGGTCGACCTCGGGTCGGTGGATTTTCTCGCGTCGGTCGGCATGGGGCTGTTGGTGGCCGCACACGGCGACCTCACCCCGGCGATACGATTCGCTGTCGTGGCCGACGGGCCGGCGACCAGCCGGCCGATGAAACTGATCGGCATCTCCGAGGTCATCGACGTATTCGCCACCCTGGATGACGCCCTGCGCGCCGTCACTGCGTAGAACCAGCCGCGATCGGGTAGTCATCACGGTGACATGGCAGACCAACAACAATCCGGCCCAACCTTTTCCAGGCTCGGGGTCGATGCGACACCGCGTCAAGCGGCTGTCATCCGTGACGAATTCTCGAGCTGGCTGGCCCGATACCTGAGTCTGGGCCCGGTGAAGTCCAGTGACGTCCTGCTCGCCGTCAACGAGGCCCTGGCCAACGCGGCCGAGTTCGCGTACCGCGACGCCGCGTCACCGGGGGTGATGCACACCCGCGCCGTGTACGACCCGACGCTGGCAGTTCTGACGGTGACGGTTTCCGACGAAGGCGCTTGGCGCACCAAAGACCGTGCCGCTCAAGCTGATCCGGCGCGCGGCCGTGGCGTCACGCTGATGAATGCGCTCACCGACAGCGCCGCGATCGAGGCCACCCCCGCCGGCACGCGGGTCCGCCTCCGGTGGGACCACATTCACCCGTCTTCCTAGCCGGATCAGCGCTGCCGAACAGCGGCGGCGACGTCTTGCCCCACGAATCGGGCAAACTCCGCCACGTCGGTCCCGGCGCTCGGTTGCAACACCACGGTGTCCGCTCCGGCCCGTACCCAGCGCGCCACACCGGCCGCCACCACGCCGGCATCCCCCGCGATGCCCACGTCCTCGGCCGGGTCCAGGCCCCAATGGGCAATCTCCGCGGACAGTTCCTCGTGTGCGGTCGTTCCGGTCGCACACAGCACGTAGGCGACCACCGCGTGCGGGACGGGTGCGGGGCGCAGGTCACGACCCGCCCCTATCTGGGTGACGGCGGCACGCAACGCCTCCGGGGTGGTGCCACCGGTGATCACCGTTCCCGAGGCCAATTCCCCACTGAGACGCAGGGTTTTCGGTCCGGTCGCGGCGGCCAGCACTTCGGTGTCCGAAATGGGCGGCCAATCCAGGGCCACGTCGTCGAGCTGGACGTAGCGGCCGGAGAAGGACACCCGCTCGCCGCGCAGCAGGGCGGTGAGGCAGGTCAGGTATTCGCGCAAAAGCGTCATCGGCGAGTCGACCCGCTCGCCGATCTGCGCCATCCAGTCCTGCACACCGTGGCCCACGCCGATCCGGACCCGACCCGGGAAGGCCCGCGCGAGCGTGGCGATCTCCATCGCGGTGACCGCGACATTACGCATGGGTATCGGCAGTACCCCGACCCCGACGGTCAGTTTCGCGCTGTGCGACAACGCAATAGCCGCGCTCGAAATACCGCCGGCCAGGAAGCAGTCCTCCCACAGCCACAGTTCGTCGAGTCCGGCCTGATCGGCCGCGCGTGCGGCCGCGGCGAGGTGCTCGGGCCCGATCTGCGGGCGGAACACGATCCCCAGCCGCACCTCGTTTTGGCCGTCATTCGTCGCCCGTGTCACCGGTGGTCCCTCCTCTGCGCCGCAGCGACGCGGCGAGCCTGCGTTTGTATCGGGGCATCGGACGGGTATTCAACCCTTCTGCCCTCCGCCCCCAGCCTAAGGATTCGACGTGAGACAGACGACGCAACGCGATCTCGGCGAATCCGACAGTCCTATCGAAGACGAGCTTGAGGACGCCTTCACCAGGATGATCGACGAAGGCACCCAGCGACTGCACCGCACCTGGCGTGAGGTGCTGGTCACGGGTTTCTTCGGCGGCACCGAGGTGGCGATGGGAGTGCTCGCCTACCTGTCGGTGCTCGCTGCCACCCACGACCCGCTGCTGGCAGGCCTGGCCTTCTCGATCGGCTTCCTGGCCCTGCTGCTGGGCCGTAGCGAATTGTTCACCGAAGGGTTTCTGGTGCCGGTCACCACGGTGGCCGCCAAGCGCGCCAGCGTGGGTCAGCTGCTGAAGTTGTGGGGCGGCACGTTGAGCGCCAACCTCGTCGGTGGATGGGTGCTGATGTGGCTGATCATGACGGCGTTTCCGAAACTGCACGGCCAGGCGGTGGAATCGGCGACGCATTACCTGGCCGCTCCCCTGTCGGCCGAGACGGTGACGCTGTCCCTGCTCGGCGGGATGGTCATCACCCTGATGACCCGGATGCAGCACGGCACAGATGCCATCTTCGGCAAGATCGCCGCCGCGGTTGCGGGTGCATTCCTGCTTGCCGGTCTGCAGATGTTCCACTCCATCCTGGATTCGTTGCTCATCTTCGGCGCACTGATCACCGGCGACACCACGTTCTCCTACGTCGATTGGTTGCGCTGGTTCGGTTACACGGTGGTGGGCAATGTGGTGGGCGGCCTGCTGCTGGTGACGCTGCTGCGGCTGCTCCGCAGTAAGGATCGGCTGCAGGAGGAACGCGCCGACGCCGAATCGTCATGACGTATCTGTCGAGCCGCGCGAACTGCTCGAGCCCCGCGCTGCCGTGGAGGCCGAAGGCGCCTCGACGCAGCTGTTGTCCCTGCAGGCCGGCTCGATCTCGCTGCGCGACCATGATCTGGAACCCGCGGGCGATTCCGCCGTGGACGGTCTGGTCGCCGACGCCGACCCGGAGCAGTTCGACGCGCTGTTGATTCCCGGTGGCACCGTCAACGCCGACAAACTGCGCAGCGACGACAACGTGGTGCGCTTCGTGCGCGATTTCGTGGCCTCGGGCAAGCCCGTCGCCGCGATCTGCCATGCCCCGTGGACCCTGATCGAGGCGGGTGTCGCCAAGGGCCGGACGCTGACGTCGTATGCCGGCCCGCGCACCGATCTGGTGAACGCCGGCGCCAACGTGGTCGACCGGGAGGTCGTCATCGACGGCAATCTGATCTCCAGCCGCTCCCCGCAGGATCTTCCGGCGTTCTGCTCGGCCGTGGTGGCAGGTTTCGCGTCTGCGTGACATCGGTTCCCCGCGCCGGTGGCACCAGTCCCATGCGAACTCATTGCGTGTCATACGAACGGATTACACGCAGGCCGCTGCGAGTTCGGCAATCGGATTCTGCACGTGATTTGGCCCAATACATCCGTATTTTCTCTGCTATGTTCGGCGGGTTATCAGGTGATACCCAAGCAATGCACAGCCGGTGCTCCTGACTCATAAACGTTGTGAAAGTCGGGGCCGGCTTGCCGCTGCTTCCCCTTGGGGGCGGCGCGTCACACCGCGCTCGCCAAGAGGGGTGGCGTCATGGGATCTTCCAGGTACATCGGCCGTGTCGGCGCGCTGGCAGTAGCCCTCGGGATCGGGACGGCGGTCGCGTCTGTCCCCGGGGTGGCGTGGGCTGATCCCGGCGACACCGACTCGACGTCCTCGAGCTCGCCCGCCGGCACGCATTCCGAGACCCCCGGCGGCGCGCCGGTCACCGGGGAATCGAAGGATTCCGGTACCGCGGCGACCACCACATCTGGCACGTCGGAACCGACGGAGCCGGCCGGTTCCGCACCGAAGTCGGCGAGCTCGCCCGCGACTGGGTCCAAGATCACCCCAGCACGAGCGCCCAAGCGTAAGCCGGCGCACACTCCGGCGACCACCTCGCTCAGGGTGTCGACGCCCGATATCGCATCGGCGCCGCCCAAGCCTGAACCGAGCGCCGATGCCGCTCCCACCCGCCACACCACGCTTGCCCCCAAGCCATCGAACAGCACCTCGCCCACCGACAGCACGGTGTCCATCCAGACGGTGACACCGGATCCGACCCCTGAGGTGAAGGCGTCGGCGAGTGCCGACGCGAGCGGAGCCGCGGTTGCGACGGTGTCGGGGCCATCGGCGACGCCCGGCACCGATGTGCCGGTGCAGAACCCGGCCGAATGGGTGCTACTGGCGGCCGCGCGCCGCGAGATCGGTTCGGACACCGGGAACGAGGCACCGTTGATGGCGCAGACCCTGACCTCGCAGCCGATGACAACATCGGTCTCCAATGCCGTTGCACCACCAGTGAATCTGCCGCCTGCCGTCACGACCACAGTGAGCACACCCAATTCCGATACCGGCGCGGTGACCGGGAAGATCACCGCAACCGACCCCGAGAAGCAGAAGCTGACCTACGCGGTCGTCGGTCCCGCCCCGGCCGGATTGTCGTTCGACACCAAGACCGCCGCGTTCACCTACACCCCCACCGCCGCGCAGCGGATACTGGCAGGCTTGGGCACCGGCCCGACCACTATCGGTTTCACGGTGGCCGTCTCTGACGGCGTGAACACCACCAACGCCGAACTCAATGTTCCCATCTCGACGGTATCGATCGCCGACGCCGGCGCCTTCCACATCGGTGGTAGCGGGTCAGGGCTGGTGGTGTCCAATACCCGTGCCTACGTGAGCAACACCGGCGACAACACCATCACCGTCATCGACACCCAGCACCACACCGTGATCGGCTCGATCACCCTGGACAGCCAAGCCGTCGGCACCGCCCTGACTCCTGACGGCAAGAAGCTCTATGTCGCGACGGCAGAGCTCGACGCCATCACCGTCGTCAACACCGCCACCAATGCCATCACCTCCTACATCCAGACCCCGGACCGCTACTACGACCTGATAACCGTCAGCCCGGACGGAAAGACGCTGTACGCGTTGACCGATGACGAGACCGGCGCCACCCCCGTCGCGACGGTCACCAAGATCGCCACCGCCACCGACAAGGTGACCGGCTCGGTGGCACTGCCCGGCGCCACCGTCGTGTTCGACGACAATTTCGACGTCACCTCCTTCTACAGTCTGGTCGTCACCCCGGACAGCAAGAAGGTCTACGTCATCACCGATCTGGCGCCCGCCCAGGAGGGTGATGCCGCCCCCAGCGCCCTGTTCACCTTCACCGGCTCGGCCAAAACCGCCACCCTCGTCACGCAGGGGATCTACTACGTGGAATCGGCGGTCAGTCCGGACGGCAAACGGCTCTATGTCAACGATGTCGATGCCGGCTCGGTCCTGGTGTTCAACACCGCGACCGACAACCTGCTCACCAGCTTCTCCAATTCCGATGGCGCACTGGGAAGTATCACCTTGAACGGCGATGGATCAGTGCTGTTGGCCGTCAACACCGACCTCAATGCCGTCGTCGTCTACGAAACCACCTCCGGCGCCTTCACTCCGATCAGCGTCGTGGCGGCCGGGGTGAGCACGGTCGGCTACTACCCCGCGGCCGCGCTGTCCCCGGACGGCAAAGAACTCACCTACCTCGCCGATGATGGCATGCTGCAGGTCATCTCGGTCGCCACCGGCGCGCCGCGCGCCATCCCGGCCCCCATCCTCGGCGCGCCCAATCCCGTCACCGGAGCGGTGACCGGCACCGTCACCGACGCCACCGGCAAGAAACTCACCTACAGCCTGATCAGTGGGCCTACCGGCGGCACATTGACGTTCAACAAGACCACCGGCACCTTCACCTACACCCCCACCGTCGCGCAGCGGGTCCTGGCCGGCCTGGACTCGACCGCCACCACGGCCGGCTTCACCGTCACCGTCTCCGACGGTAAAACCACCGTGCCGGTGCAGGTCAGCATCCCGATCGACCCCATCCACATCACGGGCGCGGGCAACATCGGAACCGGATCCACGCCTTGGGGTATCGCCGTCACCAACACCCGGGCCTACGTGAGCAACCCGGCCGGTTCGTCCATCGCGGTCATCGACACCATTCACGGCACCACACTGGCCTCCATCACCGTGCCTGCCGGCGTGGCCGGTATCGCCGTCACCCCTGACGGCAAGCAACTGTTCGCCGCGTCCTACACGGATAACAAAGTCTTGGTGATCGACACCGCCACCGGCACCATCAGTCGCACGCTCACCCTGGCCGGGAAACAGCCGCTCTCGGTGGCCATCGGTGTCGACGGCAAGACCGCCTACGTCGGATCAGCGTCGGTGAACGCCGACGGCAGTCCCGCCCTGGACAAGAACGGCAATCCAGTGGGCGGCACCATCAGCAAGATCTCCACCAGCAGCTACAAGGTGACCGGCACCGTCACCAACGTCGGCGTCGGCCCGCTCACCCTCACGGTCGCCCCTGATGGCAAGAAGATCTACGTGGTGTCCTATGGACTCAATAATCAGAGCACCCCCGCACCCAATGCGGTGTACGTCTTCGCCTCGAACGCCGGCAAGGGCACGCTCATCAGCGGAGTGGGCGAACACGCCACCGCGATCACCGTCAGCCCGGACGCCTCCAAACTGTATGTCGCAGGCTCAGATTCCACTGTGTATGTCGTAGAGACCGGCAAGTACCGCGTCGTGGGGTCAACCGACGTCGGCGTGACGCCGAATGCCCTCACGCTGACCAAAGATGGCTCCTTGCTGCTGGTCAAGTCGGACGACGGACACGTCTCCTCCTTCGACGCCGCCACCTTCACCCAGTACAGCGACTTCACCGCCGACCCGAATTACCAGGGCAGCTCCCCGACCTTCGTGCTCTCCCCGGACGGGCAACAGGCCTACACCCTCACCAGCGCTGGGCTGCAATTCATCTCACTGACTCCACCCAACCTGTTCCCCAGCCTCGATGCACAGACGATCCTCACGCCGACCGCCAGCGGTACGGTCGCCGGCAGCCTCACCGTCACCGACCCCGACGGTGACCCGCTCACCTATACCGCAACCAAACCTGTCAACGGCACCGTCACACTCAACGCCGACGGCACTTTCACCTACACCCCTACCGCCGCGGCGCGACACGCCGCCGCCGGAAGCGGAGCCACCACCGACACCTTCACCATCAGCGTCGACGACGGCCGGCGCGGCATCCTCTACCGCGACATCACCGTCGACATCGTGCCCACCAACGCCGACCCCACCGAGAAACACACTGTCGGCAAGCCGAATTCGACCACCGGGGTGGTCACCGGTGCCGTCACCGTGACCGACCAGGACAAAGACACCCTGACCTTCACCGTCAGCACCGCAGCCAAAGGCAACGTGACCGTCACCGCGAAGGGTGGCTTCACCTACACCCCGACCGCCGCGGCCCGGCATGCCGCCGCAGCACTCGACGCCACGGCCGCCGACAAAGCCGATCACTTCACCATCACGGTCAGCGACAACCATGGCGGCGTCATCGATGTCCCGATCACCGTCACCATCAGCCCCAGGAACAGCGCACCCGCGGGCGCCAAGGCCACCATCCTCAACACCAACAATGACACCGGGGTGATCACCGGTGCCATCGATGCCACCGACAGCGACGCCGACATCCTCGCGTTCACCTCCACGCCGCCGTCCAAGGGCACCGTCAACCTCTACGCCGACGGCACCTTCACCTACACCCCGACCGACGCGGCCCGTGCCGCCGCCATCACCCCGACGGCCAGCGCCGCCAGCAAGGCCGACACCTTCACCGTCACCGTGTCAGACGGATTCGGTGCCAGCACCACCACGACGGTCAAGGTATTGCTCACCCCTAACCACGCCCCGACCCTCAGCACGGTCAAGGTCGGCGCACCCAACAGAAGTTCCGGGGTGGTCACCGGAACCGTGATCGCCGGCGACACCGATCGCGACACCCTCACCTACAGCGGCACATCGGTGACCGGTAAGGGCATCGTCGTGGTCAACGCGAAGGGAACCTTCACCTTCACTCCCAGCGCCGAGGCCCGCCACGCCGCAGCAGCGCTCGGCGCCCCCGCATCCGACAAATCGGATTCCTTCACCATCACCGCTTCCGACGGGCGCGGTGAGACCATCACCATTCCCGTCACCGTCACCGTCGGTGCCAAGAACGCTGCACCGACCAATGCCAAAGCCAGCAACCTATCGACCAATCCGGTCACCGGCCGGGTCAGCGGCACGATCACCGCCACCGACCTCGACGGCGACACCGTCAGCCTGCACGCCGCGCCGACGACGCCGAAAGGCACCGTTGTCGTCAACGCCGACAACACCTTCACCTACACCCCCACTGCTGCGGCCCGCGAAGCTGCCGGCGCCGCGAAAGCCACCACTGCAGCCAAGACCGACTCCTTCAGCGTCACCGTGGTCGACGCGTACGGCGGCCAGACCGTCACCACCGTGAAAGTCGGCATCGTGCCCGCCGCCACCGGCAACCGGGTGCCCGTGGCCGACGGATCACCGTATGACATCACCGTGGACAACACCACGGGAACGGTGAGCGGCCACGTTCACGTCACCGACACCGACGGCAGCGCGCTGACCTACAGCCTGGATGCCGGCATGGATCCGGCCGTCGGCACCGTCACGCTGAATGCCGGCACAGGTGCCTTCACCTTCACCCCGACCACCCGAACGCGGCTGCACGCCTGGTCCACACCGGGCGCCGATACCGTCGGATTCACGATCAACGCCTCCGACGGCCAGGACGGCGCGCCCGTCGACATCGCCGCACCCGTTCTCGCCCTGGCGCCGGCGGCCGGCGGAACGCTGCAGGCCGCCGAACTCAAAGACCTCATCGCCAGTGGCGATGTCGACGTCAGCGAGAATTATGACGGTACCGTGCGCACCATCTACGGCGCCTTCACCGGGACCGTCGTGCACAGCAGCGCCGATGCCGCCGCCGCACTCAACCAGGTCGCCAAGTTACTCGGCGCCCCACCCGGGTTCGCTACCGCCGTAAACATCACCAGCCAAACCATCTCCGCCACAGGCGAAGCCGCCCAGACCTACTACCGGCTGACTCAGACGGTCAACGGCGTCCCCGTACTGGGCAACCAGATCACCCTGTCCACTGATGCCGATGGACACGTCACGGGAGTCTTCAGCACCTTCGACTCCGCGGTATCCACCACCAACACCACCCCAGCCGCTGGGATCAACGTGGCCACCCAGGCCAACGACGTCGTCAAAGCCGCCATCCTCAGCGGTCTCGGCAACCAACTCGACGCCGCCACCACGGCCGCCCTCGCGGCATCCCTGACCTACCACACCGGACTGGTCATCTACGCCGTGGATGCCAGCCTGCCCCCGACCCTGGCCTGGCAGGTCGCAGTGACCAACGCCCAGGCGTTCGCGGAGGACGGCCCCGACCTTCCCTACGTTGACCAGACGTACTACATCGCCGCCAGCGGAGCGCACGCGTCGACGATCCTCACCGTCGAAGACCCATTCGACGGTGCCGACGTCGCCGCCAGCATGTACGCCAACGATGAGCTCGGCAAGCGGCGGATCCTCAAAGTCGTTCACGACGCCAGCCTGCCGGCGGGCACCTTGAGTTACCGACTCATCGATACGTCGCGCAACATCACGACGTACGGTTCGCACACCTATGACGCCCTGCAGAAGGCGGACGCCAAAGGCACCCTCGATCTCGACATCGTGCGCGGTGCACCCGGCAACTGGATATCGTCGACCATCTCCGCGCACGCCAACATCGAAACCATCTACGACTACTACAAATACGCACTCGGATTCAACGGCTTCGACAACATGCCGATCAGAGTCGCCGTCGTCGACCGTCTCGACATCCTGGCATGGAGCGCGGTCCTGCAAGACAAGCAGAACAAGCTCTACGTGCAACTGGTGTTCAGCGACGGTTCAGAAGCCGCGCTCGACATCGCCGCACACGAATACACCCACGCCGTCGTCAGATCGATCGTGGGCGCCGGCGCAGGCCTGGGACCGAGCTTCGAATCCAAGGCGCTCAGCGAGGCCTATGCCGATATTCTGGGCAGCCTCATCGAAGGCAAGACCGGTGCGGACCGCTACATCATCGGCGAAGACATCTCCGGATGCTCTTACCGGTCAAGCAGTTTCGGTTGCGGAATCCGCTACACGGCCGACCCGTCACTCGCCTTCAACCCTCACACCGGCGTCGTCGACGGCGTCACACATCACCAGATCTACGGTGAGAACCACGAAAACTACAGCGAATTCCACACCAGCGACAACTATTACGACGACAGCACCATCTTCAGCTTCGCCGCCGAGAAGATGATGACCGACGCCGGCACCACCGGCGTCACCCGCGACAAATGGGCGACACTGTTCTACAAGTCGCTGTACAACCTGTCCCCCGGGGCCACCTTCGTCGATGCCCGGTTCGCCGTGCTCGCCACGGCCAAGTCGATGGGCTTCACCACCAAGCAGATGACGGCCATGCAACAGGCCTTCACCAGCGTCGGCATCGTCGCCGGAAGCAGCTATCACTACGGCTCCACCTCTTCGGTCGGCCTGGGATCCACGCCGGGCAACCTCGCAGTGAGCGGCAACGCCAACTACGCCTACGTCATCGCCAACGGTCAACTGAAGATCATCGACACCCGGTCGGCGCCGACACCGACAATCACCACGGTGAGCGTCGGCAGCAACCCGACGGGCGTGGCCGTCAGCTCCGATGGCGGCACCGCCTATGTCACCAATTCCTCAAGTGGCACAGTCTCGCTCATCTTCAACACTGCCATTGCCCCGATCGTGACGACCATCGCCGTCGGTGGCAATCCGACCGGTGTCGGGACCAGCGCCGACGGTCGCACCGCCTACGTGGCCAACACCTCCAGCGGTACGGTCTCCATCATCGACAACAGCGGCAAAACCCCCGTCGTGAAGACCGTTGTCGTCGGTGGAAATCCGGGAGCGGTGGCGGTAAGCAGTACCGGCAGCCGCGCTTTCATCACCAACTCCTCGGCCAACACCGTGTCGATCGTCGACAAGTCGGGTGGAATACAGACGGTCGCTGTCGCGGGCGGACCGAAGGCGATCAAGGTGAGTGCCGATGGCTCGACCGCCGTGGTCTACAGCGGGAACGGAACCGTGTCGATCATCAAGACCACCGGGTCGAGCCCGACCGTGGTCCAGGTTCCCGGCTATTTCGACTCCTACGACAACGTCGGCTTCATGGCACTGAGCCAGAACGGCAGCCGGGCCTTCGTCACCCAGCACGACAACGTGAACACACTCGCCATGATCGACACCACCACGGCCACACCGACAGTCACCTATTTCAGCTTGGGTGACCTCGCGCACTCCGTTGCGACAACAGCGGACGGAACTCGCGCTTTCGTCGTCACCCATGGCGCGCTGTACGTCATCGACACGCGGGTGGCCCACCCGACACCGGTCGCCACCAACATCACCATCAACAACTCAGGCAGCGACTACCAGCAAGTGGCGGTGAGCGCGGACGGCAAGTTCGTGATCGCGACCGACATCAGTGGAAACTTCACCGTGCTGAACGGCTCGGCGTTCTGACGAGGGGAAGACGCAGTACACCGCGCGCGCCATCCCGAAGACCTGCTTCGCCGTACGCCAGAGTCGATCGAGTTGAATCTGGTCGTTGATCTACGGCCGCAGGATATCGTCCATGGATGCCGTCGTGACGAATTCCCTCGCCGCAGACGCGAGTTCGTCGTCTGAGGTAACCAACGCGTCAGCCTGCAGTTGGGTCAGCGCGATGTATTCGGCTTGACCGATGTCGGGCCAATTCAGCTTGGCGGCTACCCGCCATGCGTGGTCCTCCAGCGATCGGTCGCCGAGGAACCGAATCCGCAGCCTTCGAATATCGTTGAGGATTTTGCGACCCGCCCGTTCATCGATCTCGCCGCGCCGCGCCGCTCCGTACACCAGCGCAAGCACCTGCGATCGCAGCAGCGTGGGAGCCGTGAGGCTGTGCTGAGCTGGAATCGTCACTCCACCGCGGGCAAGGTCGATGGCTACCGGCGCATCGATGACGAAAGTGGTCATTCCTGCACCTTCGCACGCACCACCGACATTCTGCCGGTCAACGTGCCGCACCAATTCCGTATCGCCGTTCGGCGCGCCCTAGCAAGACGCAACGCCAACGTCACCGGCAACAGATCGATGTTGTTTCTCGGCGTCAACGTTGGCGCCACCTCACTCAATAGCGCAGGCGCGCTCTTGACGAGCATCTAGTATTCGGTGGCGGGATGCCGAAGGAACGTCCGCGGCTTCGTACTCCGGGCGATCCTCTCCGGCCTCGATGTACCTGCGGGACTGAACCGTCTGGTCGAATCTTGCTGGTAGTGCGCCGCATTACTCGAGCCAGGAGTTACGCAACGCCACATCCGTCGCACGCCGGTGTTGAATCACTCGACCGGCAGCGGAGTAGCACAATGAATGCTGTACGCCGGCTAGGGATTCGGGATGGTCGATGGCGAGTCCGAACGCGATCTGCACTGATTCGGCCTCGTCGTGGGCCACTACGCCCCCGATGGGCTGTGCCATCGGCGGATCGCTGCGACAAACTCTGCCGGGGCATCGGACTCCACGTACGTGCCGGCGCCTGCGACGACGACGGTCTCGTGCGCAGGGAACGCGGCTTGCAGCCGCCGACGCTCCTGCGCGCGGAAAGCTATGTCGGCATCACCCCACACGATCAGCGTCGGCAGGTGCGCGAGGTCGACAAGGCCGGCCTCGACCTCAGCGAGAAGCCCGCGACTCTCCAGGATTCGACCGGGAAGTACGGCGCAGGCCTGTCGTCGCTCAGGCGTGCCCAGAGCCAATCGGTAGTGCGCCATCTCCTGTGCCGTCGGCTTTCGTCTTCGATGGCCTGTCGGGATGAACACGTTGACTAAAAGGTTGAAGCGTTGAACCAGGAACCGCGTCGGAAGGCTGCCGCCGATACGCGAAAAGGCTTCGTAGTAGAGATCGCCGTTGACGGGCCATGCCCACGTATTGGCCAGCACCAGGCGCTCGACAGTGCCCGGTCGTCGCAGCGCGGCCGCCAGGCCGATCGGGCCTCCCCAGTCCTGCCCGACCAAGGTAAGGGCCTCTAATCCGAGTACGTCCACCAGTCCGGTGACCACGTCGACGTGTTCTTCGGGCAGGTACCGGTAACCGGGCTTCGGCGTGGACAGCCCGAAACCGGGATAGTCCAGGGCAATACATCGGAAATCATCTCGAAGCGCACGGATCGTGTCGCGCCACAGAAACGACCAGGTTGGGTTGCCGTGCAGGAACAGCAACGTGTGTCCTGATCCTTCGTCGACGTAGTGCACGCGGTGCCCGTCGATGTCGATGAATCGACTTTCGAACGGGAACAATTCGTCGTCCACCCACGCGGGTCGTTCCCTGACGGTCATGTCCACCCCCTTAAGATGATATAATCAAGCGAACTTTAAAATAGCAAGTAGGTAGG
The DNA here is from genome assembly GCF_054404835.1 of Mycobacterium sp. BMJ-28. Lineage (NCBI taxonomy): Bacteria > Bacillati > Actinomycetota > Actinomycetes > Mycobacteriales > Mycobacteriaceae > Mycobacterium > Mycobacterium sp. BMJ-28. Next base: position 3,845,697 of record NZ_CM136783.1, read on the forward strand.
AATGAGTCGAGACTACGGCCAATACTGCGGACTCGCACGAGCCCTGGATGTCGTGGGCGACCGATGGAATCTGCTGATCGTCCGCGAACTCCTGATCGGGCCCGCGCGCTACGGCGAGCTACGCGAAGGCCTGTCGGGCATCGCGACCAACCTGCTGACCGACCGGCTGCGCGACCTGGAAACCGCCGGTGTCATCGAGCGGCGCTTGTCCGAGGACAGCAGCGCGATCACCTACGCGCTCACTCCATGGGGTGCCCAGTTGCGCCAGCCGATCAATGGGCTGATCCGCTGGTCGACACCGCTGATGATTCGGGGACCCGAAGGAGACGACTTCCGCGCCACAGGGCTTTTCGTGGCACTCCCCGCGCTGTTCGAAGGCCGTGTGCCTGCCCGTCAGGACGTGGCCGTGGGAGTCGCGGTTGACGGCGTGGTGGTCCAACTCCAAGCAACTGCTGCCGGCGTCGAGGTCAGCCGACCCGACGGCCGGAAGCTCGACGCCACGCTCACCGCCGACGGGGCACTTGTGCTTGGACTCTCGGCCGGCGTTCTGGCCCTCGACGATATCCGCGCCCTCGTCGACATCGACGGAGACGAAGCCGCTCTGCGCACCTTCTTCGACGCACCCAGGCCTTCCGTCGACGTCACCACATGATCTCGATGCCCATGTTTACCTGCTTCAGAGATGCCCCCGTTGCGAGCCGCAAAATGCAGGCCGGCCAGGGGTCGTCCCGTTGATCTCACTCACCCGCAATTCACGCGTCGACCTTGCTTCGCTCACCCATCCTTGAACGCGTGCAGACGGGCAGTCGCCAACGTCTGCTCAGATCCCCACTGCTCGAAAGTACCAACGACGTTGAACCCCAGCCGATCCGCGAGGCGTAGCGACGCATGATTGGCAGTTTGAGTGACGACCACGACCGGTTGATCGGGGAGCTCCGACGCGGCGCACTTCAGCAGCATGCGCGCAGACTCGAAGGCGTAGCCCTGACCCCACGCATGCCGCCGGAACACATACGCCAACTCCAACTCGTCGCCTCCCTTTTCGAGGAGGCCTGGAACCTCGAGCGCATGCCGATTGAGCACCATCGTGCCCAACATGTCATCGGAGTCCTTGAGTGCCACCACGTAACAACCTGCGCCAGATAGCAGTGCCGCAGCACCTGCGGCCCCAAAAGCGGCTCTGACATCGCGTTCAAGGCGCGGACCACCAAGAAAGCGACGTACCCGCTCATCGACCTGGGTCTCAATGAACCCGTCGGCGTCACTGTCGCGTGCCTTGCGTAAACGCACCCGCTCACCTTCGATGGATAACGCTCGCACCGTGAAACCATCAGCCACGACTTCACTGTCGCCAAACAGCGGTCCAGAATCAAACCGCCTCCCCGGTCGCCGGGCAGGGTGACTTCCCCGGCAGAGTCGGCCGGCTGTCTCGTGCACTACCGCGCCGCGGTCACAGCCCATCCTGACCTTGAGCTCGCGTGCGGCATCGGTGACGTCGAACGAATTACCTCGACTGACCGCATCGCGGTGGTCGTCGATCTTGAAGACTCCGTGTCAACGGTCTCTCAAAAATTGACCCTCTGTGGGTCTCAAGAATTGACCCGCCCACTTTAGGTTGTTGTCGACTGTGAACCCTGCCGATTGTTGACCATCGGGAGGATTTACGGCATGGCGATGATCACCTTGCCAATGTTGGTGCGGTTGTCCAGTCGATGAAACGCTTCTGCGAATCCTTCGAAGGCGAACGTCGAGTCGATCACGGGTTTGAATGTGTTGACCTGGAGTAGCTTCAGGAATGAGCGAGTGTCTTGCCTGCTGCCAACGCGTATCCGTCGAATCCATTCGTATGATCCGTCGAAGAACTCAGCGAACTGCAGACCCCAGTTTCCTTGACCGAGAAACCCGATCAAGTCGATCTCGGTGGCGTCGTGGCCACATCTGAGAGACTCGCGCATCGTCGCTGCTCCGCCCACTTCGATGATGCGATCGACTCCGCGACCGCCGGTAGCAGAGCGCACGGCGGTGGACCACTGAGGGTTGTCCAGGTAGTTGAGTACTTCATCGGCGCCCAGGGTGCGTAGTAATTCCGCCTTTTCTGGTGTTGAAGTAGTGGAAATTACCTTGGCGCCGATAGCTTTTGCGATCTGGACTGCAAACAGTGAGACTCCGCCGGTCCCCTGCGTGAGGATGGTATCGGTGGCGGTGATGGGATTCGGCCCGGTCAGCGCGGTCCAGGCCGTCACGCCAGCACAGGACAACGTTGCCGCCTGCGCATCGTTCAGTGCGGAGGGCGCCAACTCCAGGCTTTCCTCGGAAACAACCTTGTATTCGGTCAACCATCCGTCGACCGCGGTCCCGTACTCATGCTGCAGGGTGCCTGGGTAGGGTCCGGCAAACCATTTGGGGTTGAAGACGTTCAGTACTCGGTCCCCGGCGCTGAATCGTGTTACCTCAGGCCCCAACGCAACGACCTCGCCGACAGCGTCAGATACGGGGATCAGTCCGTCCGGGGCATCGGGGAAGTATCGCCCGTAAATCATCGCCAAGTCACGATAGTTCAATGCCACTGCGCGGATTCGGATCAGAACTTCGCCGCGCTGAGGCTCGGGTTCAGACTCGGAAACGACTACCAAGTTGGCAATCGAGCCGCGGCGGCTTAGTCGAACGGAACGCAATGACACCCTCCTTCAGAGTGAGGTGCAACGATACTTCCAATACTTTGGAAGTATTGCAGCAAGGTAGCATGGCTCTGTGACGTTGACGCAGCGACAACGAGGCACTCCGCCGCCCGTGCTTGATCTCGCAACGGTGATGCGCACTCTGGGCGAACCAGCGCGACTCCAGATTGTCGCCCTTCTGGCGGACGGATCTCAGCGGACCAGTGGGGAGATTGCGCAGCTTGTCGGCCTTCCGGCCTCGACGTGCTCTTATCATCTGAAGCAGTTGGTGGCTTCAGGTATCACTGAGTGTTGGTCAGTAGGCACTGCTCGTTATCCGACACTTCGGCGGGAGGCACTTGAAGAACGGTTTCCCGGTTTGCTGCACGTTGTCCTCGCTGAACACAGCGGCTAGCTACTTAGCTGTTGTTCGTTAGGTTCTTGCCGAGGAGTTCGCGGCGAGTTCGAGTGCGGTAGGAATCCCCGATCAGGGTAAGCACTTCGGCATGGTGCATGAGCCTGTCGATCATGGCAGCGGCGACTGAGGGGGACCCGTTTGGTGGTCCAGTTGCTATGCGACTTTCGGTTGGTGGGTCGTGGCCCACTGTAAGGCAAACTCGGCGGGGGTGAGATCACCGTGGGCGGAGTGGGGTCGGTTGGCGTTGTAGTCTCGGCGCCAGTCCTCGATGATCACCCGGGCTTCCAGCAGCGCATCGAAGCGCCAGGAGCTGAGAAGTTCATCACGTAGCCTGCCGGTGAACGATGAAGAATGTCCGGTATTCCTACGCGACAGGGCGATTGGGATGACGGCACTTGAGCCGGCCCATGCGAACAGCCGAACCAGCTGATGCCCCCTCAAGAACTTGAACAGACCGTGACCAGACCTTCGGTGATGAGGCGCCGGACAAGCGTCAGTCGGCTGGCATCGTCAAGATCACCCGGCAGATGCGCGGCGGTGAACTCACCGTCGCGTGAAATGACGAACTTCAGGTCCAGTTCGGCTACCGATGGAAGCCGGATCACTTTGCCATGGAAGCGCAGAGACACCTTGTCATCGTCAGTACCGAGGGTCACGTCGATTCCTGCCCGCCGGATTAGCCGCGTTTCGCCGTCCACAGTTGGGGCAATATTCAGATCCAGAAGGTGCCCTCGCAGGGCCGGTCTGATGCTCTGTAGCGCGATCTCGGCCGCATTGGCGATGATCGGCGCCGGACGCAGGCCCCGCCCGAAGTTATCCACGAGTTCGAGCAAGCGGAGTTCGGCTGCTTTTCGTATCTGCGCGTCGTGGACGAACCCGGGCGGCAACGACTGCCTGAATGTGGGGTTTCCCTCGGCGGCGTCCTCCATGGCTTGGATGAGCACCGTCGCCCAGGTGACCGGCATGACCCCTACTGTCATGTGAACCGATGTCGCGCCAAGCGCAACCGCGTCATGACCGAATCCTCGCGGTATGTAGATCGCATCACCGGGATGTAAATCGAACTCCTCCAACAGTTCCCAGGGCCCAGCCTCGTCCTTACGGTGCGGCTGGCCAGCCAGCGGAAGACGAATCTGGTCCTTGTACAGGCGCCAGTGCTTGACGCCCTCAACCTGCAGTACGAAGACATCATGGGTGTCGTAGTGCGTTTCGAGTCCTTGTTCGTTCGGCGGCGTCAAATAGACATTCACCTGCACGTTCGCCGAGAACTCGGAAGCCAGGAACTGGCAGAGTTCCATCAGTTCAGATGAGCGTTCCTGCAGGAAGTTCAACGCAATCGTCGCCCCGCGGCGGTAGTGGTCAAAAACCGCTTCGATCCCCGACGGTCGGCCATGGCCGTTGAGGTCGGATAGTGGGGCCTCCTTGCCGTCGTGCAATATCCTCACGCCCGGCGCGCGAATACTCGATGTCGTCAACAAACGGTCGACGTCTGCCAGCGACAGTAGATTCTGATAGTAGTCGCGATCCTGGCGTCGGATGACGAGCGGTTTCTGCTCCCAATAATTGCGCTTGAATGTCGCTGGGTCGACTGGTGCGATGAGGCGCGCCAAATCGTGAACTATGTTCATTGCCGCCGTCCTGTGGTGTTCGATGTCAAGGCGCCGAGGCGATCTGAGGGAGACTGGAGGTGACGGCCGTCCGCCGGGACAGTCTTCATCGCCCAGGCGGTTCGTGCCGACGTCCAGCGGATAAATGGCTGGATGGAGTGCGGCCGACTAAATGGTGTCGGTCACGTCCTTGCGATGCAGATGGTCTGGTCCCTCGTTGTTGCCCAACACCGGCCCGTAGTTATCTTGCTCGGTATTTGCGCTACGCCTCGAGATGGAGATGTTCTCGAGCAGAGCAGAAGACGGCACACGCACCTTGATGGTCACCACCTCGATATCCTCATCCGTCAACTGAGATGTTCCGGCTACTAACGGCCCTTGGATGGTGAAGACGGTTTCGGGCGTGGCCTCGATCTTCCTCTTGATGCTGTCGAGCCGCTGATCGGTCGGGTTGGCATCGCTCATGATTGGCTTCTCCTTGAATTGAAACTCAGGTCCCAGCGGAAATCTGAGGGCAAAGGTTTTCTGCCCCCATAGGTGTCGCCGCACGGGCTGTGTGCGGACAGTTCAATAGTTGATTGGTTTCTCGCTCATGGCACGAGTAGTGGACTACCCGAGTGTTGTCAGTGGCCAAGCAGAAGTTCCCGCCGTGGCCAGGAAAATCCCACCCGCAGGCCCTCCTCGCGCCACAACCGGCGGACGCGCTTGTTGTTGACCTCCCAGCCCGCCCGACGGGCCATCTTCGCCGCCCGCCGCCAGCCCCACCGCGGCCGGTCGACCGAGAACCGGCGCAGCCACGCCCGCAGCTCAGCCTCCTCCGTGGTCACCGCCGCCGGCGTCAACCGCATCGTGGAGCGGTGCAAGCCGACGACCGTGCAGGCCCGGCGCTCAGACACCCCGAACCGCTCACGCAGCGCAATGACGGCACTACGCTTGCGGTTCGGGGTTAGAAGTTTCCCGACGAAATCTCCTTGAGCATGTCGATGTCGAGGGCCTGATTGGCGACCAACTTCTTGAGCCGGGCGTTCTCAGCTTCGAGTTCCTTGAGTCGTTTGGCCTCGTTGGCCTTCATGCCGCCGTACTGGGCCACCCAGCGGTGCCACGTGGACTCGGTGACCTGCAGGTGCCGGCACACCGCGGCCAGCTCCTGGCCGGTCCCGAGCAGCTTGTTGCCCTCGGCGAGCTTGCGGATGATCTGATCCGGGGTGTGCCGCCGGCGCTTGTTCATTGCCATGTCGTCGGTGATTCTTCCTGCCCGAACACTCGGACAACAGAGTCCCACAACGACTGGACCACTACAGGGGGCTCACCTCACGACCACATCGTCGGAGAACGATTCGCCCCAGCGCCCGAACGGCAGATTGGAGGTCACCATGATCGAGCCGATTTCGCACCTCGAGGCGATCAGCTGGAAGAACAGGTTGGCCGCGTCAACCTCCACCGAGTTGCCAGACAAACGTGGGTCGGCATCCACTAGCCGCCATCGCGTCATCGGTGTCCCCCGACTGGAGATTTCGTGAATCAACTTGTCGACTCATCAGCCGTCGGCAAACTGGTCCGATGCGCATGCCGGGCAGTCATCCGCACAACGACAAGGATCGCCTGAGGAGCCCTGCTGGAATTTCGCTCTGGACCATCATTGGTTGCGTCTGGCCATTGACCTCAACCCACCCGGGCGTGGGCCGCGGCATAATTTCGTGAATGTCCGGGTAGCCACCAAACCGAATTGCCGTCAGACTGAGACCGTACTCGACGCCGTCTGCAGTGAACGTCACCATGCCGTCTTCGGAATAGCACTTCAACACCCCCACAGACACGGTTAAGTTCCAGTCCCCCACCGAATCCTTCGATAGCGGCGGGCTCACGGCAGTCGGCGTCAGACGAGGCTGGGCCAGCGGAACATTCGTATCTCCGGAACATCCACAAATGGCCAGAAGCAAGCCGAGACCCGCAGCGGCCCAAGACGTGTACCGAAACACCTCCATGACGGCATGGTAGTCACCCGTGACCGCATATAGCGGACATACGTACGCCAGCACGGCGCTCCCCGATATGGCAGCCGCCAATTAGCGACCTAACCGAAATACGAGCGGCCAGCCAGCCGCCACTCGGCGTCCGCGCCACCGGACTCTGCCGGAATCGTTGACACCAACCACACCACTGGACTGCGCCGAAATCGACTAGCCGTTCCGGAGGCATTGATGACCGCGACCCCGAAGCCTCGCGCAAGACACAGAAGGCCAACCATCGATTTCAGGGGGTCTGTCGGTTGTAGGTCTGGTCCGTGTCGCGTGGCGTCCGACCAGCAGCCATGCCATCGCACCAGCGACGGATAGCAGCATCACTGTCGCGACCCACGCCGCTTTCTCACCGGAGTGCAGATGCTCGGCCTCAATGGCCAACACGTCGCCGATCGCCCATACCCACAGCAGCGCCGCAACGCTGATCGCCACTACCCCCACCGTTGACTCCTTCCGGCTTGACGACGCCAGGCTCATCGCAACAACCGCATCGACCATTGCCGCTCCCCAGCTGGATGGCCGAATAGGACTGCCCCATCTGGTATTTCGAAGGCTTCACGGTGGCGCAGCGTTGCCCTTTTGAATGTTCCCAGCATGGACTCACAACGACTGTTCACACAAGCAACGCTTTGTTGACGATTTGTTTAGCATTCACTTCATGGATGTGGAACGCCTGCGACTGCTGCGCAACTTCGCCGAGCACGGCACCGTGCACGCCACTGCGGAGGCACTGTCTTTGACGACTTCGGCGGTATCCCAGCAGCTCAAACGACTTCAGCGAGAGGCAGGCGTGCAGCTGCTCGAACCCCACGGCCGACGTGTGCGCCTCACCGAAGCAGGTAAGGCACTCGTGACACGCGCCGATGACATTCTCGCCGCACTGGACCGCGCGACCGCCGAGATGGAAGCCTTCCGGACTACCCCGCGTGGCGCCGTGCGGGTGGCGATAGTTCCCTCTGCAGCGGCGATGCTCCTCCCGGGCCTCATCGCCGAGACGTCCCAAATCGGTGTGGAGGTGATCGCCCGCGATATCGACCACTCCGCGGCCCGAACACCCGAACTTCTCGCCGAGCACGATGTTGTTGTGATCGACCGCGACGAACGCGACACCACCACGTGGGGTCCCAGATACAACTCGACCTTTCTGCTGCGTGAACCACTGGACCTACTTCTGCGGCCGGATCACCATCTGGCCGCCAACGACTCCATCGCCTTGCATGAGCTTGCGCACTGCCCCTGGATCAGCGTGGAGATCGGGCGCATGGTCGACGACGTGTTGCGCTCCCTCGCCACCATCTCAGGGGTGCAGCCACGGATCATTCAACGCATCAATGACTTTCGCGTCGTCGAAGAACTGGTGCTTTCCGGGGTCGGCATTGCGCTGCTTCCCCGCTACGCACCCACGGTTCGAGAACTCATCCGCAAACCCGTCGACGGCATCAATGTGGCGCGCCGCATCGACGCGATCACCCGCACCGGCACCGCACAACGCCCCGCCATCGCCGCCGTCATAGACATCTTGACCCGCGTTGCCAGCAGGTCGTCGGACTGACAGGACTCAGGAAATCCAGGAACTAAACCCGCCATGGGTGCGCCAACCGCGGGTAAGCCTGTTCGATAATGGCGTGATGACCGAAGCCGTGGGAAACCATCCCCAGTACGACGTCTTCGCCGATGACTACCTCACCCATGCTCAGGCCGGCCTGTTCAACGCACACTACGACCGTCCTGCGTGCCTGGGTCTGCTCGGCGACGTCGAAAGCGCGACGATCCTGGACGCGGCGTGCGGACCCGGGCTTTACGCCGACGAATTGACTGTCCGGGGCGCACATGTGATCGGGTTCGATCAGAGTCCGCGCATGGTCGAGCTGGCCCAGCAACGAGTACCCACAGGAACTTTCAGGATCCACGACCTCGCCTATCCCCTCGAGTGGCTCGCCGACCACTCCGTGGACCGCGTGTTGTTCGCGTTGGCGTTGGAGTACGTCGACGACAGGCTCGGCGCACTGCGTGAGTTCCGACGCGTTCTTCGCCCCGACGGTGCACTCGTGCTGTCACGGATGCACCCCACCGGTGACTGGCTCCGCCACGGCGGGAACTACTTCCGACCACGCGTCATCGATGAAACGTGGAGCCGCGGATGGCGGGTGCGCTATTGGCTTTCGCCACTCGAGCAGACCTGCGACGAACTCCACCAAGCAGGCTTTCTCATCGAGCGACTGCTCGAACCGCGTCCCGTCCCGACGGCGGCTGCCATCGACCGGGACAAGTACGACCGCCTGCACCGCGAACCCACGGGATTTCTCGCCATTCGGGCGATACCGGACCCCCGCCAGGACGCACCCTCGTGACCCAGACCCCGTCTCACACGACGATGGCGACGGCGTGAACTGCGTGAAGCTGCCAGAAGGGCTGCGTGCACTCGTCTTCGACATCGGCGAAACCCTCATCGATGAATCACGCATGTGGACCGAGTTCGCGCTCAACGCCGGCGTCACACCGTTCGCATTGATGGGTGTCATCGGCGCCTTGATCGAACGCGGCGAAGACCACCGTTCGGCATGGCCCATCCTCGGAGTCGATCCTCCCTCAACACATCCAGACGTCACCGCCGCTGACCTCTATCCCGACGCCCTCGATTGCGTGCGCGCGGCCAGAACCGCCGGGTTCATAGTCGGCGTTGCCGGCAACCAGCCCCGCAACATCGTCACCAAACTCGCCGGCCTCGGGTTCAGCGTCGATTTCGTGGCCTCATCGGCAGAGTGGGGCGTTGTGAAACCCTCACCGGACTTTTTCCGGCGGGTCATCAGCGCAGCGCAACTCTCAGCGCCTGAAATCATGTACATCGGCGATCGCCTCGACAACGACATCCTTCCCGCCCACGACGCGGGCCTGCGTACAGCGCTGATTCGCCGAGGCCCCTGGGGGTACCTCCACTCTCAGCGTCCGCCATCCAATGTGGCTGACCTGCAGCTTGACTCGCTGTATGAGTTGACGTCTGCGTTCACGGACGAATAACCAAGGGGATGTTCTCTGCCGGCTCGACGCGTTGCCACAACGGTTGGCGTCACCGGCGCCCCATCTGGCATGGTGCGTGGTGCGAGGATTCGGGTTCATTCGCTTTTGCGCCGACTGCTGATTCGCATGCTGGTGTGCGGTGGGCACGACCATCAGACGGAAACCGTCAGCTCACCAGACAAATCAAACTTGTACCTGACCTCGCAGAGATACTTGCCGCCAACAAAATCCGTTCGTTCGCGCCCCTCGATAGTCCAGCCGGCCCGCGCGTAGAAGCGGCGTGCACCGGCATTGGTCGACGACACCCACAGATAGGCCACGCCATAGCCCGCCTGACCCAAAGCCTTGCAGGCGGCCGCCAGGAGTGCGCTTCCCACGCCGGACCCCCAGCGCGCGGGATCGACGTAAAGCGACCAAATCTCGCCACAATCACCGCTATTGTGTTCCCGAAGGCGACCGATCGTGACGTGCCCACACACAACGCTCCGCTCCACAGCGACCAGCGTGTAGGGGCCGTTCACTTGATCCATCCGCTCAAACCGGTAGCGGCCGGCTCGCTCATCCGCCCGCAGGGCATCAAGGTATTTCTGGGAGATCCATCCCGCATAGCCGACCTGCCAGGAACGGACGTGCGTCTCCGCCACCGCCAGTGCATCCGCGGGCACCGCATCCCGCACTTCCACCACGAACTCCACTACCTACCCGTTGACCGTCGTGAAGCAGGTTGGCAGTGGTAAGGATGGCCCGATCATCGCAATTCCATGCCACGCAACAGGTTTTGAAATGTGTCGTCGCGGGCGAGCTTGCTGTCGATCAACGGATTGAGGACGCCGCGCAGCGCTGAGAACGTCCTCCATCGCTTCGGTACCTGAATGCTGGGCGAGCGGCGCTCAATACCCCGCGTGACAGCCCGCGCCACCGCGACGGGCGACACCGGCCGATGCAGCGGCGCCGGGAACGCGTGCGCAACCAACCTGGTCGCAAGGTCGTCAGCACCGAACGCCACGTCGGCGATGGGTGTGGCCACCCAACCCGGGTAGAGCACGCCGGCGCTCGCCCCGCGGCCGGCCAACTCCACTCTCAGCGATCGGCCGAGCTGTTCCACGGCTGCCTTCGACGCGGCGTACGGGATGTTGGCCACGCCATTGACGTAGGCGTAGGTGGACGAGGTGATCAGCACGTGGCCGCGGGATTCGAGAATGGCCGGGAGTGCAGCCCGCACAGTGTTCCAGACCCCGACGAGGTTCACGGCGATCACCTGTTCGAACACGCCGTCCGGCACGGAATTCGCGGTGTGCGCGGTGTTTCCGCTCGAGATGCCGGCATTGGCGAAGGCCACGTCCACGCGGGTGAAACGGTCACGGGCGGCCGCGAATACGTCGTCGAGCGCCGATTTGTCGGTGACATCCGCGGCAAGGGCCAACGTTCGCGCCGGGCCGAGGCCGTCCGCGACGCAGTCGACTGCGTCTTGGTGGCGGTCGACCAGGACGACGCAGGCGCCGCGCTGATGGAGCGACGCGCCGACGGCCGACCCTATACCACCTGCAGCGCCGGTGATGACGATCACGGCACCGGTGAGGTCGATCGGCGGTTGCTTCATGAAGCCTTCCCGCGGCCGACGTATACGTGTGCGATCCGCCTGCGCGCCGTAGCCGCGACGACGCCAGGTAGGAACCGGTTGGCCAGGACCGCAGCCCGGGTTAGCCGGCCCGGGACGATCAACCTGCGCCCGGCGGCCACGCCGGCGATCGTTTCCGACGCGACTTGTGCCACTGATAGTTTCGGAATGGTGAGGGTGTGTTCCCGGTTCTCGGGGGTACGGCTGGCGTCAAGCGAGTCGACCATCGGTGAGTCGAACTCGCCGGGACAGACCAGACTGACGCGAACACCCTCGGGCTCGACCTCGAACGCGAGGGCACGAGTGTAACCCGCGATGGCATGCTTGCTGGAACAATATGCGGTGTAACCGAATACACCGATGAGTCCAGCAACTGATGACACGTTCACGATAGTCCCGGGGTGCCCATCGAAGGTTGCGAGAGCTGCCTTGCACGCGTTGACGGTGCCGAAGAAGTTGACGTTCATCACGCTGTGGAAATCTTCGATGGTCAACTGCGCGGCATAGCCCTCGATGAGGATGCCCGCAGAATTGATCAGGGTGTCGATGCCGCCGGTCGAAGATGCGAGGTCGGCGAAGGCCGAGCGGGTGACGTCGGGGTCGGTGACATCGAGGCTGAGCGCTCGGACCTGCGCGTCGGGGGTTTCGCGCCGTACGGCGTCCGCGGCCTCGGCGAGCCGAGATTCGTTGCGCGCCACCAGCGTGACCGCGACGCCGCGGGGGGCGAGTTGGCGGGCAAGCTCAAGCCCGAGGCCTGACGATCCACCGGTGATGACGCAATGGTGGCCGGGACCGAAACGGTTCACGAGCGGGCTCCTGCCTTCGGCGGCACGTGGCTGAGTGCCTCTTCCGCCATCGCGGTGATGGTGAGGCTGGGATTGACTCCTACATTGGCCGGCATCGTCGATCCATCGGTGATCAGCAAGTTGGCGTACCCAAACGCCCGCCGATACCGGTCCACCACGCCGTCGTCTGGCGTCGATCCGATGACGGCACCACCCAGGATGTGCGCCGTGGTAGGCGCGTCGAAAAGCGACTCTGAAATGGAGGACTGCGGATAGCCGCCGATGATGCGTGCCGCGCGCCGCGCGACCTCGTTGGCGATGGGTAGATAGCTGCTCGGAGCCGGCCCGTCGGCGGGTTCGGTGACCAGCCTTCTGCCCCAACGCGCCGGTCTCAGGCGGAGCGACGAGTCAACGCTCTGCATGACGGTGAAGATGACAGTTCGACGTGACCATCCCCTGGTACGCGCGGGGTCCAACCAGCGTTGAGGTTGCCGCACGATCTTCCACAGGAATTTTCCTGCTCGGCCCCGGCCCTCGGTCATGGGTCCGAAGATCAGGCCGAGCAGATCGCCGCCAAGGCCGTAGGTGTTGTTGGTGAAATGGGTCTGCTCGTCGGGGTGCACGCTGGAGGTGATGGCGAGGTCCGCCCGCAGATCGGCGTTGCGTTCAAATGCCGTTGCGGCGACGATCGCTTCACTGTTGGTGCGAACGATATCTCCGATTCGTGGCGACAGCCGGGGAAGCGACCCGGAATCGCGCAGCGTGTGGAGTAGACGCGTCGTTCCCAGCGCCCCACCCGCGAGGACCACTCCGGCCGCGTGGTCACAACGGCGATCCTTGCGCAGCCATCGCCCGGTCCGCACGCTCGTCACGATGTAGCCGTCGGCTCCGTCGGCGCGACCCGCCGGGGCGATGTCGGTGACGGTGCGTTCGGCGCGGATCCGGGCGCCCTTCTTCTGCGCAAGATGGAGATAATTCTTCACGAGTGTGTTCTTGGCGCCGTGCCGGCAGCCCAGCATGCACTGTCCGCAGCGGATGCATCCGCTGCGGTCGGGGCCGGCCCCGCCGAAGTACGGGTCCGCGACGACAATCCCTGGCGTTCCGAGGAACACACCGACCTCGGTCGGGTGGTACGCGTCGGCGACACCGAGTTCGGCTGCAACGGTGCGCATCATCCGTTCACTAGGTCCCTCCGACACACACGTGACGGCACCCAACATCCGTTGAGCGGTCGCGAAGTGTGGTGCCAACACTGCGCGCCAGTCTGCGAGACTCGCCCACTGGGGATGACGGTAGAAGGCGTCGGAATGCGGAACGTAGAGCGTATTGCCGTACACGAGCGATCCCCCGCCGACACCGACGCCGCTGAGCACCGACACGTGCCGCAGTGGGGTCAACGCGAGGATTCCCTTTAGCCCCAGGCTCGGAGCCCACAACAATCGGCGGACATCGAAGGCCGTACGGGCGAAGTCAGTGTCGTCGAACTGGCGGCCCTGCTCGAGCACCGCCACCTCGTAACCCTTCTCGGCGAGCCGCAGCGCGGCGACGCTGCCGCCGAAACCGGAGCCGACAATCAACCAATCCAAGGGGGCGGCGGCATGTGCGGCCATCAACGGGGCGTGCCTCCATTCCCAGTACGTACCGAAGAGCAACCGTAATCCGGTGCCGTCGCCCGGTGTAGGTGCATAACGGACGAAGAGTTACTAGATTCGGCACCGAGGATGCGGAGGTAGCTGGATGGTCGAGTGGGACGTTCCGCGATCGGGTTCAGGCGCCCGGGTGATGGTCGAACTCGGCCTCGCCCGTGGGCTGTCGGTGCAGGACGCGCTTCGGGGCACCGGCTTGAGCATGTCGCAGCTCGCGGACGGCGGAAGTCAGATCTACACGGGGCAGGAATTCACGGTGGTCAGCAACGTCGTGGACGCGTTGGGCGATCCGCCCGGCCTCGGTATCGAGGCCGGCATGCGCTTCCAACTGCCGCTGTACGGTACGTTCGCGTTCGCTCTCATCAGCAGCGCCACTGTTCGATCGGCGATCGACACCGTGTTGCGCTCGCTGAGCCTCACTTTCGCCTTCACCAGCGTGACAAGCACGCCGTGCCGTGGGCAGACGAACTTCGTCTTCACTGCACCCGGCATCCCGCAGCGGCTGCGACGCTTCGTCGTCGAACGCGATATCGCGGGGGTGCGACGACTGCACTGCGAGATCTTTCCCGCCGCTCCGCCGCTGCCGGTCGGCTTCGCCTTCCCAGAGCCTGCCGCAGCAGACGTCGGCCGCTACGACGACGCGTTCGGTACCCGACCCCGATTCGGGGATGACGAGTCGATGATTGTGGCGGACAACGCTCTTCTCGACCTGCCGATGCCACAAGCCAACGAACAAGTCCTGGCGCTGGCTCTGGCGCAGTGCAGTGACTTGTTAGAACAACGCAGGCCGCGCCGGGAAACCGGCCGACTCGTGCGTGACTTTCTGGTGCGCAACCTGGCCAACCCGCCCGACGCCAGAGTCGTCGCCCAAAGTCTCCACATCAGTGACAGAACGCTGCGGCAGCGCCTGTCCGCCGAGGGAACCTCGTTTCGCGTGTTGGTCGAGGAGGTTCGCAGTCGCTTGGCCGAGGAGTTCCTCGCGGATGGGATGCCAGTCTCCGAAATCGCGAACCGTCTCGGATACCGAGAGCTGTCAAGCTTTTCGCAGGCATTTCGCCGATGGAAGGGTGTCGGGCCGCGCGACTATCGGGCGATGATCGCCACAAAGCCGAAATTGTGACTGCGGTGGTGCGTCAGGTGCCAGTGTGTCTCGGGGTCACGACGGTGTCGTGACCAGGGCGTGGATGCCGCCTTCGACGAAGCGCAGTAGCGCCTGGTGGCGCTCTTCGATGTCGTGGGTATGCAAGCGGCCTTCGGTGAGGCTGTCCAGGCGAAGGTTGTTGGAGTAGGTATGCATGGTGGCGGCGACCAGGTGCAGATAGGCGTCGTAGATGGCTTCTTCGCCGGCGGCGGGGAACAGTGCGTGTAGGTGGGCGATGAAGTCCGCGGCGGTGGGGTTGAAGTCCTCGGCGACGAAGCGCCCGATGGGATGCCCTGAATTGGCGAATTGGGCGATGAACCGGAAATAGTTGTCCCATCCGGGATTACCGGCTCGCTGGCGCATCGGTTCGGTGAACGCTTCGATGACCGCACGCAGGCGCCGGGCTCGGGGCCCTCGGGCGGGGAGCGCCGCGAGGCGGGCGCGGCGGTCATCGTTGAGGGGCTGAATGCGGCGAACCAGGACCGCGCGGAACAAGCCTTCTTTGCCGCCGAACTGCTCGCTGACCGCGGCCAGCCGGGTGTCGGCATGCTCGGTGATGTCGCGAACGCTGACGCCGAAGTAACCACGGGCGGCGAACAGCTCTTCGGCACTGTCGAGCAGTCGGTTTCGCAGGACGGCTCGGTTGACCTCACGCGAGGTCCGGTTCTGTTGGCTATCGGGTGCGGGCTTGGTCACGAGGCGATGATGGTGTGTTCGATGCTGCCGATGCCGTCGATGCAGAGCTGCAGGGTGTCTCCGGGTTGCAGCCAGTGCCCGGTCTCCATGCCGCTGCCACCGGGCAATGTGCCGGTGCCGAACAGTTCACCGGGACACAGGTGTTCGCTGCGTGAGGCGTGCGCAAGGACCTCGCCCAGGGTGTGTTGCATGCCGGCGCTGGACACGGTGGTGACCGTGACGCCGTTGACGGTGACGGTTCCATGCAGATCGTCGATATGGGGAAGGATCTCGTCGGCGGTGACGGCCACCTCTGACAACGAGTTGATGAAGTGTTTGGCCTTCTGCGGTCCGAACCCGCTGTCCATCTCGGCACGCTGCACGTCGCGGGCGCTGAGGTCGTTGAGCACGACGAACGCGCCGATCGCGTCCAGCGCCTCGGCGGGGGTGGCATTGAAAAGTCCACGGGCCAAGACGAATCCGATCTCCAGTTCGTAGTCCAACGCGCGGGCGTAGGACGGTGCGGCGATCGGTGTGCCCGAGGGCACGAACGTCATCGCGTTGGACATGTAATAGATGGGCTGGGCGTAGAACAGCGGCTTGGGCTTGAGTAACGGGAACGTGCGCCGAGTCAGCGATTCGACCGTCTTGACGAGTCGGTACTGCCCGGGATGGAAACGCCGGATCAGACCACGGCTGGCGTCCAGGACATGCTGTTCATAGAGCATGAAGTCGCGAAACGATACCGGCTGAAACGGTAACAGCACGGTGCTGTGCCGCAGGTGCTCATCGGCGCGGGACAGTTCCCAATCTCGATCGAAAACCTGACCGCCCAGCGAGCCGATGTCATCGCACGTCAGCCAGGAACCGCTGGCGCCCTGGGTCTGCACCTCCAGGCCACTCTGTGTGCGCACGCGTCTCAGCCTCACCGAAATCCTTCCGAAGCCGAACAGTCGTTCCACTCTAGCGCAGATCGATGTTAGTGTCGGAACAGTTGTTCCGAAATTGCTGAGGAGTTTGCGCATGCAGGAGGTTGCCGCCGACGTGTTCTGGGTCGAGGGCACCGCCGTCAACTGGGTGTTGCTGCGCGACGAAACGGAGCTCACCCTCATCGACGGGGGCTGGTCGGGAGACACCTCCCGGGTGGAGGACTCGATCCGAGCCTTGGGGCGGCACCCCCTCGACGTCCGGGCGGTCCTGCTGACTCATGCCCATGTGGATCACATGGGCGCGATCAACCACTTCCACAAGCACTACGGCACACCGGTGTTCATGAGCAGCGCCGAAGTCATCCATGCCCGGGACGGGCATCTCGAACAAGCTCGACCCGCTGACATCATCAAACGCTGCTACCGGCCCTCCGCATTGCACTGGGCTGCACGGGTCATGGCTGCCGGCGCGCTGAAACCTGTGAAAATTCCGCATGCCCAGCCCTACCCGCGCGCGGGCGCCCTCGACCTGCCTGGCGCTCCGATACCGGTCCCCTGCGCAGGCCACACCTCCGGTCACAGTTCGTTCCACCTGCCCGACAAGGGCATCCTGATCACCGGTGATGCGCTGGTCACCGGTCATCCACTCTCACCTGTCACCGGTCCTCAGCTTCTGCCGCCGTTCTTCGCTCATGCACCCGCCGATGCCGAAGCCGCGCTGGCGACACTGGCGGGTATCGGCGCCGAGGTACTCATTCCTGGGCACGGGCTGCCGTGGCGCGGCACCCCCGCCGCCGCCGCCGAGCAAGCCCGTCACTGGGCCAGCATCACCAACGCACTCTGAGAGGACCCCATGGCCGAGGCCACCCTGGCGCAGAAGCTTCTCGTGACCGCGTGCGCGATCACCCGCAGCACTGATCTGGCTACCCGCTGGACCGGGGCGGCGCCGTTCCTGCCCGCCTTGTTCGTCCTGCGCTACGCCAACATGGGCGGACTCGACCAGACCGAGTTCGCCGAGCAGATCCGCGCGGTCCGATCCTTCCGCGACGACCGCTGGTGCCGCCACTGGAACACCATTGCCGACGGCCATGCCAGGCGGGCCACCGAGCTGCTGCGAACCCTCGCCGGTACCGACTCGACCA
The DNA here is from genome assembly GCF_054404835.1 of Mycobacterium sp. BMJ-28. NCBI lineage: Bacteria > Bacillati > Actinomycetota > Actinomycetes > Mycobacteriales > Mycobacteriaceae > Mycobacterium > Mycobacterium sp. BMJ-28. The sequence goes on from NZ_CM136783.1 coordinate 3,863,354, forward strand.
ACCTCCTCGATCTCACCAACGCGGACGCCGCGAGCTTCGCCGACAACATCGACAGGGTGACCGCATGGATCGCCCCCGCTGCGCAGCTGTTCGCCGACCACGGACCGCAACCGGACACCCGCACGCTCGCCGCGCTCGTCGACGAGCACGCACCATCCGGTGATCGCACGCGGATCACGTTGGCGTTGAGGGCGATTGACGCGTGGGTCAAGGCGATCACCTATTACCAGGTCAGCGCCTTCCACGGACACGACACCCAGCGGATGCGGGCCTACTGGCGCTCCCGGCACCTCTTCGATGCGTTGATCAGCGCATTGGCACCCACACTGGGCCTCACCGTCGAACACGTCGACATCCCGGCAGCTGGCGGCGACGTTGTCCGCGGCTACCTCGTCGTGCCACCCGGACCGGGGCCACATCCGGTGGTGTTGACCACCAACGGCTTGGAAGGCACCGCGCAGGAATTGGCGATACCGCAATTGCGCTACCGCGATTCGGGGATGGCGATGTTTCTGATGGAGATGCCCGGCAGCTACGCCTACTCGGAACGGATGCGCCCGGCATCGGAGGCGGTCTACCACCAGGTGATCGATCACCTGGCCGCCGATGAACGGCTCGACGCGCAGCGGATCGCCATGGTCGGGGTCAGCTTCGGCGGCTACTGGACCGCGCGTACCGCCGCGACCAGCGATCGGCTGGCGTGCGCCATCGCGTGCGGGGCGCCCACGCACCGCTCCTTTCACGGCGGCGCGCTGGGCACTCCACAGATCATCCTTCGCACGCTGGCCGATACCGTCGGCGCGACCAATCCGATCGACCTGATGCGCAAGCTCAAAGCACTATCCATCCGGGATCGATACCGGCACATCACAATTCCTCTTCTCGTGATCAATGGCGATCACGACACCCTGTTGAGTACACAAGACAGCGTCGACCTCGCCGACGCCGCCCCGAACGCCTCGCTGCTGCTGTATCCCGACGACGATCACTGCGCGATGGGTCATTACCGCCAATGGCTCGATTATTCGCAGCGCTGGCTCCTGGATCACCTCGCGGCCGCGACCCATACACGCGCCACCTGAAACATGCCGCGAGTCAACTGAACTCGTTGGCATGGGTCATGGCTTTTCACCTTCGGACACGTCGGCTGGATGGATTGCGACGTGTGCTGGGCTTTCGGCGGAAGGTGCCGGGGCCAAGGCGATGTGGGTCAAGATGGCGCCGATCATCGACAGAACCGTCAGACAAATGCCTACTGTGTGGAATGCGTGGGTCACACCGTCGACGAGTACTGCGTGGTGGGCGGAATCGATATGGCCTTGGATGGCTTGCCCTGCCATGCGGCTGGCATCGATGTCGTCTGCGCTGAGATGACGGGCAGTCAATGTGGTGAGAAGTGCGGCCGCAGCCGACACCGCGAGGGATTCGCCCGTGATGCGCATGGTGTTGAATATCCCCGCCGCGGCACCGGAATTGGCGATCGGGACGGTGCTGACGGCGGCGTTGTCCATGACGCCGAACGCCAGGCCGACACCGATACCAAACGGCAGTAGCGGCATGGCGAGCAACAGCCACGAACTGTGGTCGGTCAAGGTGGTAAGTAGCGCGGATCCGAGCGCGATCAGCAACGACGCTGCCGTCAACACCGCGCGCAGTGAGGTTCGCGCCGCGAGAACTGATGCCATCAGCGGCAAGAGGAGCACCGGAGCGGTCATCGGTAGCAGCAGCAGCCCGCTTGCGGTGATGGAACGCCCTGCTGCGCCTTGCAGATAGGCCGGCAAGTAGACCAACAAGATCACAAAGCCCAGGGTGACCGTGAACGGCTGGCAGACCACCGCGGCGAACGCCGGTTTGCCGAACAGCCGTATGTCGAACATCGCGCGTGGGCCCAGGTGAAGCTCCAGCCAGGCAAACCCGACTAACAACGCGGCGGCACCGCCGAACAAGCCCAGCGTCGTGGGGTGAGCCCATCCGTGCGCACCGGCCGCGACGAAGGCCACTGACAACACGGTCAGGCTCGCGGTGAATGTCAGCAGACCTGGCCAATCAAGCCCGGGATGCTCAGGGTTATGGGACTCGGGTGCACGAGTTGCGCACACCCATGCCGGGATCGCCAGCACGGCTATCAGGACGAACACCGATCGCCATCCCCAGGTTTGGGTCAACGTGCCTGCCACCATCGGACCGATCGCCAATCCCGTACCGAACGACATCCCCAAGATGCCGAAGGCGACCTGGCGGCGATGACCCGAGGTGGCATACGCCAGGATCGCCGCGCCGGAGGCCAGCACACCCGCCGCCCCACAGCCCTGCAGCATCCGTGCGAGGTTGACCAACGCCATGGACGGAGCAACCGTGACGAGCACCGCAGCAAGACCGACCAGCGCGATGCTGACCAGCAGGACGCGACGCCGTCCGACGCGATCGGCCAACGTGCCGGCAGCCAGCGGCAGGGCGGCGAAGGTGATGTTGAAGGTGTTGAGGGTCCATTGGGCATCGGCGACCGACGCGTGCAGGCTACGAGATAACTGCGGCAAGGCGAGCGCAGCGCCGGTCACTGCGAACGGCAGCAACATGCTGGCCAATCCAATGGCCGCCACTGTGAACCAGTAGTCATGGGAGGGTGCCTGCCGGCCAACACCGTGGTCGTGGGCGATTCGATCTGTCATGACAGCGATCGTCGAACTCAAGCCTTGTGGGGTGAAGAGAACCCCAGACCCTGGGACTGACAGGTCCACCTTCAGCACCCCTTACCCGCGCCGCACGGCCGATACTGGATGGGTGAAACAGCAAGGCACCGAACTCGGCCGTTACCTGCGTGCCCGTCGGGCCATGGTCACGCCACAGGACGTGGGCCTGCCGTCGACGCCGCGGCGCCGCGTCGGCGGACTTCGACGTGAGGAAGTCGCCGAGATCGTGGGTCTAAGCACGGACTACTACGTGCGCCTCGAGCAGGGCCGCGCCGTGCACCCCTCAGGCGGGGTTCTCGACGCTCTGAGCCGCGCGTTACTTCTCGGACCCGCCGAACGCATACACCTGTACAACCTGGCCCAAACGCCCACAAGTACGCCCAACAACTCGCCCCAACATCACCACCGAAACACGCTGCGGTCGTCGCTGCGCCACGCAGTCTGCGGTGTCCAGGACGCACCCGCAATGATCATGAACGACCGCAGCGACGTCCTCGCCTGGAACGGCCTCGCCACCGCGCTGATCGCTGACTTCCCTACACTGCCGCCGGCGCAACGCAACATGGCTTGGCAGATCTTTCTCAATCCGCACGCACCTGAGATTCACCCGGACTGGAACGATGCGGCACGCACCACGGTCGGCATCTTGCGGATGGCTGCTGGACGCCACCCCCGCGATACCGCACTCAAGCACCTCATCGGTGAGCTCACCGTGGGAAACCCGACGTTCGCCAAACTGTGGTCCACCCAACATGTCCACGAGAAAACTCACGGCCCAAAGAAGTTCAATAACAAGATTATCGGGCAGATCAGCCTCAACTACGAGACCTTCCACATCCCAGCGTCCGACGACCATCAAGTGCTCGTCATCTATACGGCTGCGCCGCACAGCCCAGAACAGGACCTCCTCAACCGACTGACAGCGACTATGGCAGACAAACAGGAGATATCCGCTGACGCGTCAACAACGTCCTGACCCGCAACAGCTAGATTCCATTTCTTGGTGGCGTACCGAGCCTCTCCCCCAGTGGCGCTGAGGAACTCCGCGCCATCGGCATGCGCCAGTGTCCAGTTTTCGTCGACTACACGACTTGGATGTTGTTGAACACCGAGTCCGAGTCTGCTTGGTAGGTCTTGTTGTTGGGATCTGCAGTTTGACTGAACACGCCGGCAACGACAGCTCCCGTGGGGTTGGGAACCAGCACCATCAACGCGGTCACCAGCAGCGGTGCTGATGTCGTGGACAACGCTTGCGTGTAATTGATGTGTCGCGCCTGGAACCCGCAGACTTCTGCCGGTGTCACCGCAAATGCCGACACACCGACACCTTTAATGCCTTGCACGTAGGCGTCGAAATCGCCCTGTGGGTCAGAGACGCTCACGACGATCGATGTGTGAGCGCCCGGAACGCTCAGCGCATCGTTGACATAAATGGCTTGTATGCCTGTATCGCTCTTCGCCGCACCTTTCATCCAGCCTGGCATCACCGGAACACGCAGTGCCGGGCGCGGTTCGGCGCCGGGCAGCTTCACCGTCAGCCAATGATCGGGGGTGACGGTCACCGGTGAACATCCCTTGCCGGGATGAGGCGAAGCCGCTGAGGTGGATTGCGCCACTGATGACGGTGATTCGCCGCTCTTCGCGGTGACAGCTTTCGATGAGCACCCCGCAACGACGACGACGATCGACCCGATCACCGCGCCGGCCCACAACATGCTGCGGTTGAACGACTTCATTGCTAAACCCCCCGTATGCGCACCACGTCTCATGCCCGCATCACGCGGCGGACTCGGTGCTGTCTCAGATGTAGTCGGCAAACCGACCCGCAACCGAACGCCACCAATTGGTGATCTGGCGCACAGTGGAAGCGACGTCCGCCGGCAGCTGTGACACAGGTCACCGTCGGTGTGCGTTCGGATCCCCGGTGGTTTCTCGACTACACCATGGCAGCTCGCCAGTTCCGGCAATGACGGATTGGCCCAAGACCTACCGAGTATGGAGATTTAGCGTGCCAAGTGTTCCTCCGGCTGCCGCGTGCGCAGATGGTCGCCACGCCGTGGATCAAGATTCATGCCGGGCATGGCGGCGCGGCCGCATCGCTCGTGTGTCGCCGGTGAATGCGGTCACCTTCGCCAACCAATTGAATCGGCTATTCGCTACGGTCTATCCACCTGACCGCGGGCCCTATACCGGGCGGGAAGTCTCCTACGCCCTGCACAAGCGCGGCGCCGATGTTTCCCAGCCGTACCTTTCCCAACTGCGTTCCGGGCAGCGTAATCAGCCCTCGCATCGGGTCGTGGTGGAGCTGGCCGACTTCTTCGGTGTGCGCCCGGCGTACTTCACCGGCGAGGATCCCGACTACACCCGCACCCTCGACGCAGAGTTGCGGTGGCTTGAACTGGCGCGCAATCCGACTGTTCGACATCTGACGACCGCGCTGCTGGAGTTGGCGCCTCACGTTCGTGCAGCCGCCCTGGAGGCGGTGTCGTGAATTCACCCACACTCCCCACCATCCCTGACACCGAGAGACGGCAATGCCTTTAGAGCTGACCCCGCAGGTACGCAACCTCATCGACGCCACAAACCGAGGCGACACTGAGGCGTTCCTGGCCACTTTCACCCCGTACCAGGGTGTCGTCGACGACTGGGGTCGCAAGTTCTACGGACCCAACGATATCCGACGATGGAGTGACGCCGAGTTCATCGGCGATGGCGTCACCGTGAGGGTCGTGCACTTCTATCTGACCGATGAGGCAGAAGAGGTCGTGATCGCCCACGTCAGCAGGAAAGGATTCAACGGACCCAGCACGTTCACCTTCCGGGTCACCGACGGCAACGTCGCCGAGATGCGTCTCACCGCTTGATGATTCGCACGCGGCGATGCGTCGGGGGTCGGTGTGATCAGAGACACCGTTCGGTTTCGCCTCTTCCACGCGACTACACCTCATATACCGAGGGGTTGCAACGGCCGGTGGCCGTCGCATGAAACCCTCTCCGAGGCAGAGGAGCTCACCGATGACAAACCAGACAGACGCAGGTAGGCCGGGGCGTCGGGTCCGCTGGTGGCACACCAGGACCGCACCCCTGGCATTTGTCCTCATCGGCATACTCGTCATCGCCGGCGCGGCGCTGAGTGTCTACCAGAAGCGCCAACATCAGCAGGACAGCCAGATCAGCACACCAAACGTGGCGGCCTTCGTGGTCGGTGATTGTCTCGTCATCACCTCCAACGTCGAGGCTGGCGTGCACCGCACCGACTGCACTGCCGATCCCAGCTACACAGTCGGCGCAGTCTATGCGGGAGATCAGTCCTGCGCGAACGGCAACTATGCCGATTACACCTGGACAGTGAAAGGCAAACCCGCCGGCCGGCTTTGCCTGGTGCAGAACCTCACCGCCGACCATTGCTACCGCACCTCGCTGGAAGCCCTTGTCATCGAACAGCTCGATTGCGCAGGCACCACCTCCGATGCCAGGGCGTTCGAAGTCACTGCGCGCACCGATGATCTCAATGCGGCGCCATGCACCCAAGCAGCGAACACCTACACCTACCCCGTCCCGCCTCGGACCTACTGCGTGGTCACCGCTGAGGCCGATGCCGCGCACTAACCACTCGCGAGGACCTCGGTGCTGTTCAACGCTGTTGGTGCACAGGCCCTATCGGACGTTGCGCGACGGTGCCGACAGGCGGCGTGAACAGCATTCCGGAAAGGATATGTATCGGTGATGTCAATCGAGGTGAAAGAAGAGTTGGGCCGGGTGACTTGCGAATCGGCCAGTGCCCGCAAGGCCGAGGTGGCGGCACTGCTCAGATGTGGTGGCGGTCTGCGGATCCTCAATGGCCGGCTGGTAGTCGAGGCGCAGGTGGATCTGGCATCGACCGTCGGGCGACTACGAACCGATCTGGGCCAGTTGTTCGCCGCGTCCGCCGAGGCCTACACCTACCGGACCGCCGGGCGGCCCGTGTTCGTTGTTCGGGTATCCAAAGACGCCGAGGTAGTGGGCCGCCAAGCAGGGCTGCTCGACAGGGCGGGACGTCCTATACGCGGGTTGGCGCCACAGGTGGTCGCGGGCAACGCGCCCGACCTGGAAGCCGCCTGGCGCGGCGCCTTCTTGGCAACGGGTTCCCTACGCGCACCCGGACGGCCGACGACGATGAGCGTGCAGTGCCCCGGACCAGAGTCGGGAGCCGCGCTGGTCGGGGCGGCGCGCCGGCTCGGTGCGAACGCCAGGTTTCGCCAATTGCGCGGGCGCGACCTCGTGGTGGTGACTGACCCACATTCGATCGGTGTGCTGCTCACACGCATGGGCGCCGAGCGGGCTTGGGGCGCATGGGAACAGCGGCACCTCAGCCGGTCGGATCCAGCGTCGGCAGATCCTGGCCTCAACCTCGGACAGCACAATGTACGGCGGGCCGAGAACGCCGCGGCCATCACCACAGTCCGGATCGCACGCGCACTGGAAATCTTGACAGACGATCCACTGGCCCCGCAGTTCGCCGAGGCAGCGCGGGTACGTCTGGCCTATCCCAACGCCTCACTCGAAGAGCTCGGACGCCTCGCTCATCCTGTGATGACCAAAGACACGGTCGCCGGACGGATTCGGCGGCTGATAGCACGGGCCGATCGTGAAGCCGCCCGTCGTGGCGTCCCCGACACCCGATCCAGCATCGGCGCAGGTGCGCGAGGCACGGCACAGTCCAGCGACCTGCACGCTGGACGGGCCCGATGGCCGTCTTCGGCCTGAACGATCACCGCCTACCCCGGCTATGCCATCTTGTATGGTCAGCAGATGGCCGACCCCCGCGTCCTGGAATTGGACCTGCCCCGGCTGCGCATGACGGCCCTGGAATGGGGACCTCAGGATGGCAGGCTGGCACTGTGCGTACACGGGTTCCCTGACAGTGCACACAGCTGGCGGTATCTCGCTCCCCTGTTGGTAGCCAAGGGTTTTCGGGTAATCGCCCCGTTCACCCGAGGCTATGCGCCGACCGGACCGGCGCCCGACGGGGACTACACCCTGGGCGCGCTGATGTCCGATGTCGTCGACCTGCACGGCGCACTCGGCGCCCCCACCGATGCCGTGGTGATCGGTCACGACTGGGGCGGCTGGACCGTCAACGCGCTGGCCGCCTCCCCAAACTCGCCGTTCGCCGAACACATCTCGATGGCACTGCCACCGATCCGCGCGATCGCCGAGTCGAAGTTCGGCCCGGTGCGCACGGCCCGGATGGCGCTGATCCAGCTCCGGATGAGCTGGTACATCATGTTCTTCCAACTGCCCGCCCTCCCCGAACGCGTGTTGCACCGCGTGATCCCGCGGCTGTGGAAGGACTGGTCGCCACCGCGCACGGACGTGCGGGCGAACGTGCACAACACGCTGGCTGCGCTGCCGACCCCCGCACACCGGCGGGCGGCCCTGGCGTACTACCGCGCCACCGCCCGATTCACTGCCGCGTCGGCGCCATATGCGCATCTGCACCGGTACCGGCTGGACCTGCCCCGCATCCCGGTGCTGGTGCTGCACGGTGACCGCGACGGGGCCATGCAGGTCGGCTACGTGGCGCAGGCGATGAACTTCCTACCGCCCGGCAGCAAGGTCCAGATCATCGAAGGCGCAGGACATTTCCTGCAGGTGGACCGGCCCGAAGCCGTGTGTGGCGCAATCCTGGGCCACCTGCGCGGCTAGGTCTGCCCAGCCCGGCCGGCCAGCGACTGGATGGCCTGGATCTCGCTGTCCCGGTAGGCCCGGCCGTCGGGGTAGAGCAGGTCGTGGAACCACGATTTGGGTTCCGTGGCGGACGGGTGGTCCCAGGAATCCCACGGGAAGTAGGTCTGTGTCTTACCTGCCACCAATCCCCAGTTGTACATGGCGATGTTGCGGCGCTTGGCAATCGGCAGAATGGTCTCGATGGTGCTGCCCTCGGGCCGGGCCAGGTATTCGGTGCACAGCAACGGCCGGCCCAGCGGGACCAACTCATTTGCGCGATCCTCGAAATCCGCGGGCTTGCCGTAGGAGTGGAAGCTGATCACATCGGAGTTGTCCAACTGGATGCGGGCCATATCGCTGACCTTCCCCGGCGCCCAACTCCCCTGCCAGACACCACTTGTCAGGGGCTGCACCGGATTGACCGCGCGTGCCCAACCGAACACCTGCGGAAGCAGCGCCGTCACCAACGCGACTTTGTCCGGCCGCTCGGTCTTGCTGTACACCTTGGCGGGATTGTCCGGCTCGTTCCACAGATCCCAGCCCAGCACCCGATTGTCATTGCGGAACAGACCGATCACCCCGGTCACGTAGTCGTACAACACTTTCCGGTACCGCTGGTCACTGAGCAGCGCGGCACCCGGGCTCTGCACCCATCCGGAATTGTGCACACCGGGAACCGGGGCATGCTGCGGGCCCAGCTTCGGGTTCGGGTCCCAGCAGGAGTCGAAGAACACGAACAGCGGTTTGATGCCGTGACTGGCGGCGATGCCGACGAATTGCGCCAGCTTGCGGGCGAACCCCTGGCGGTCCTGGACCCACAGCTGATCGTGCAGGAACACCCGCACGGTGTTGAAGCCGATCTGCTGGGCCACCCGCAGTTCGCCATCGATACGGCGCGGATCGTAGGTGCCCGACTGCCACATCTCGATCTGGTTGATGGCGTTTGCCGGGATGTAGTTGGCGCCTACCAGCCAGCCTTGAGCGTTGTACCAGGCATTGGCTCTATCCGCGGTCCACCGTGCGGAATCCGCCGAGGCAAAGGGTAATTGAGTCAGCGCCGCTCCGGCAGCCAGGAGAAGAGGCAGTTTGAGGGCGGTACGACGATCCACTTGGCGACCATAGTTTGCCAACACTCTCTAATCAGTCTCGCTTATCGAATAGCAACCAACGGGCGTGAGAATCGTTATAACCGGACGCCCGCGCTCAGTGTTTCCCACCGTCCCACCCCCGAAACGTACGTAAGATCACGGTGTGCGGTACCCGGCCCGCCGTGACGTCCTCCGGTATTTACTCGCCGCGCCGGCCCTTGCCGTTACACCCGCCGCACCCGCCAGGGCCGATACCGCCACCCTGATCGACTTCGCCGAGCACCTTGTCCCGGCGGACCAGATCGCCGCCGCGGGCTACGCCGGCGCGGTCGTGTACGTGTCCGAGTCCCGGCCCGGCGCGAACTTCGACTTCAAACCGGTCACCCGTTCCTATGCCGATTCTCTGCGCGCCGCTGGGCTGCACGTCGTCAGCAATTTCCAGTATGGGAAGCCGGGCTGGCCCGACCCGTCGGACTACACCCGCGGCTTCGACGGCGGGGTTGCGGACGCTGCCAGCGCGCTCCGCCTGCACGCGGCCGCAGGCGGCCCCGATGCGGCGCCGATCTTCTTCAGCATCGACGAGGACATCGATCGGGACACCTGGAAAAGCACCGCGCTGCAATGGTTTCGTGGCATCAACTCGGTGCTGGGGGCGAGCCGCACCGGCATCTACGGCCACGCCCGCGCCTGCACCTGGGCGGTGGACGACGACGTGATCGGGCAGTCCGGCACGGCCGGCCACCGGTGGGCCTGGCAGACCAGGGCCTGGTCACGGGGCGAGCGAGCCCCGGCAGCGGTGCTGTACCAGTCGGTCATCGTGGCCGGCGCCGATCCCGGCGCCGCGCTGAACGGGATCCATGTCGACGAGGACCAGGTGCTGGCGCCCGACTTCGGCCAGTGGGGGCGGGCCGGGAGTTAGAGCTCGCCCACGTGGTGCCCGAGCCGGGTCTCCACATCGCCGGGGCGATGGAACCCGCGGTCGAAGAGCCTCTTGATGCGCTCCTGCGCCGCCGGGCGCCCCAGCGCGCCGAGGAAGGCGTCCCATTCGGGGGCGATCTCGGCGTCGGTGGGCAGGCTGTTCACGTCGACCAGGCGCTTGGTTTCGGTCAGTGCCTGCTTGTCGAAGGATGCGATCCGGTGGGCGAGCCGGTCGACGAACGCGTCCAACTCCGCATCGGGCAGCGACCGATTCACGTAGCCGTAGCGCTCGGCAAGGTCGGCGTCGACGTCGTCGGCACCGAGCAGGACTTCCAGCGCCCGGCCGCGCCCGATCAGGCGCGGCAGCCGGGCCATCGGGCCGCCGCCGGGCACCAGGCCCGCACCGACTTCCCACTGGGACAGAACCGCTTTCTCCCGGCTGGCGAAACGCATGTCGGAGGCCAGGGCCAGCTCGCTGCCCACTCCCGTGGCCCGGCCGCGGATGGACGCCATGGACACCACCGGCGCCCGGCTGATGCGCGCGAACAGGTCGGGTAGCAGCTGCAGGCCGGTCTTGCCAGGCGGCAGGTCGGTGGTGTCCTCGGGCTTGGCCAGGAAGTCGTAGTGCGTGATGAAGAAGCCCTCGACTGCGCTGTCGAAGACCACCACCTGCACGTCGTCGTCGGTCTCCAGCGCGTTGACGATGTCTGCCAGCGGCCGAAGATGCTGCGGCCCAAAGATGTTCAACGGCGGCATGTCGAAGGTCACCCGCCAGAATTGCGCGGTGTGCCTGGTCAAGATGATGCGGTCGGCCACTGCCCACTCTTTCCTGCGTATTGGATGCGAGCCTCGAGCTTGCAGCTATGGATACGCGCACTCGAACTTGCGCGCAATATCCACAATCTCGCGGCACGCCGACCGTTTAGGCTTCGGAAGTGCCCAGAGTCGTCATCGCCGCGCTCGTCGCGCTGGTCGTGGCCGGTTGCTCGACGCCCACTCCGCAGTCCGCTCCGGCGCCCGCGCAGTCGGCCGACATGGTGCCACCGAGCGCGGCCATGCTCGATGAGTCCACCGCCGAACCGGGCGCCCAGCCGCGCCTGGCGGCCGACCCCGCCCAGCTTGCCGACGACCTGGTCACCGATGAACGTGCGCTGCGCGATCCCGCCACGGTGGAACCGGCGTCGATGCAGGCCGCGCGCCGGCAGCAGGTGGCTTACCGGGCCATCGGGCGTCATCCTGAGTGGGACGGCATCATTCGCCCGCGTATCCCCGCCGAATTGCTCGAGGGGTATGACCGCAACGTCGATGCCCGCCGGCAGCTTGCCGCGATGGCCCACCCGAAGAGCACCTTGCCGGCCTGGCATATCAACGCGGCGCCACCTGCCGACGAGCTCATGGCTGCCTACCGCGCATCCGAGGCGGCCTCTGGGGTGGGCTGGAATTACCTGGCCGCAATCAACTTGATCGAGACACATTTCGGCAGCGTTGCCGGCGACAGCACCGCGGGCGCCCAGGGACCGATGCAGTTCCTGCCGTCCACGTTCGCGGCCTACGGTGACGGCGGCGACATCCGCTCACCACGCGACAGCATCATGGCCGCCGGACACTATCTGGCCGCCAATGGCTTTGCAGCAGATCATGATTCGGCGCTGTTTCGGTACAACCACGCCGACGAGTATGTGCGTGCGGTGAACGCGTATGCGGCCGTGATGGCCGCCGATCCCGCTGCGTTCGGCGCGTACTACCGCTGGGCGGTCTACTACTTCACCATCGCCGGCGACGTGATGCTGCCCGTCGGTTATTCCGCCGATTCGCCGCTGCCGCTGCAGGAGTACCTGGCCGCGCATCCCCAGTGAGGCGCCGATCCCGCCATTGCTCCTCAGCCCGGCGCCTGCGTGCACAACGTGCCGCGGGCGGCACGCACCAACGCGGCGGCTTGCTCCGGGGTCGCCCCGTTCGGGCCGGCCACGGTATCGATCGCGGCCTGCACCCCTTGGCGGGTGTACAACGCGCGGCACGCCTGATTGCCGGCGAGCAGAATCTGGTCGTCGTCACCGGGGAACCCGGCGTTGCGCGCTTGGTTGATGAAGTTCTGCTGCTCCCCCGTGATCGGGATCGGCCACGCCGACGCGGTGCCCGCCGCGAAGCCCAGTACGGCGCCGGCGCCGAGCACGGCCGCCACGGCCCGAACGAATTTCTTGTCACCCATGGAAGCTCTCCCCCAGATCGATGTACCCCTGCGACGAGTATGACCCAGGAGACACGGCAATGTGCCAAGTTGCCGCGGCGCTTCGCCATCACAGCTCGAACATGTGTTCTAATGACGGTCACCGCCAGCCCGCACTGCGGGTGAAGATGACTAGGAGCTCATGCCGTGACGATGACTGTAGACACTCCGGCCGCAGAGACGACGCTGCCCGCCTCACCGGACACCGTCGCGCCGACGCCGGACACCGTCCCCGATGACAAGCCCGCCAAGGCTCCCGCGAAAAGGGCAGGCAAGAAAACCAAGACGCTGGAACTGACCCTCACCGTGACAGGGACCGCCGACGGCGAATGGCATGCCGAACTCAAGCAGGGCGCCACCTATCTGGCGCGCAACCTCGCCGTCGCCGCGGCAGCCGTCTCGCGGGCGGCCAAGGAACTGCACGAAGATCTCTCCTCCCCGATCGACCAGGTCATCGAGGAGGCGCGGTCCCAGCAGGCCGCCAGGGTCGCCGCTCTGGAAGCCGAACTGCAGGCCGCTCGTCAGGTGCTGGCCGACTTGGACTGATCGCGACCCGCCCGCCTGATCAGGCATTCACCTCGATGACGACCTTGCCGCGCGCGTGCCCGATTTCGACCGCTGCCACCGCTTCTGCCGCTTCATCCAGCGGGCGCACGTCTTCGACATGCGGGTCGAGCTTGCCGTCGGCGACCAGCTGGCCGACGATCTCAAGCGCCCGGGAGGTGCGATCGCGTTCGATCAGATGCCCACCCAGTTGCGGCGTGTTCTCGAAATCACCTGCGCTGATGAGTTTTTCGCGGTCGGCGAGCAGGTTGACGACCGCGCGCAAGCCGTCGCCGCCGGCCAGGTCGAATATTGCGTCGACGCCGTCGGGCATCAGCTCACGGATCCGGTCGGCGACGCCTTCGCCGTAGGGCACCAGCGTGGCGCCCAGGGACTCCACCAACTCCCGCTTTGCCTCGCTCGCGGTGCCGATGACGTTCACATTCAGGCCGCGGGCGAGTTGCGCTGCCGCGACGCCCACGCCGCCGCCTATTCCATTGATCAGCAGCGTCTGCCCTTCCTTGAGGTCGAGCTGCGTGACGCCGTCGTAGGCAGTTGCCGCGGCCACTCCGAGCGTCGCGGCGTCGGCGAAGCTGACCTGCGGCGGTTTCTTCGCGGTGGCGTTCGCCGGTAGAACCGTGAACTCGGCGTAGCCGCCGGAGCCGGGCGCCACCGTGCCGAAGACTTCGTCATTGACCTGGAAACCGTCGACGTCCTTGCCCACCTCCCGGACGACGCCGGAGACCTCGGAACCCATCACTGCCGGCAGATCGCTGGGCTTCGCCGGGCCCAGCATTCCGGAGCGGAGCTTCCAGTCGACCGGATTCACGCCGGCGGCACGCACCTCGACCACCAGTTCATCGGCCAGTGGCGTCGGCATGTCCACGTCGAGAAATTCCTGGACCTCGGGTCCTCCGTTACGGCTGTATCCGAATGCTTTGACCATTTCGACCGCGTACCCGCGAATCCCACGGCGCTAAACAGCTTCCTCTCATCGTGGGTACGTACAGTCGCGCACATGCCCGCAGAACCGACCGATCCGGCCGAGTTGACCTTTCGCGAGCTGCTCACGGCGGCCATCGCGTACGGTCGCCGGCCCGATCAGAGCACCGCACTGGGGCCCACCACGTGGGTTGCGCTGGATGTCGTCGCCCGTGAGCATCCCGAAGCGACTCCCGATCAGGTCGTGACGGCCCACGACGCCTTCCTGCACGAACACCGGCAGGCTTGCGAATCTGAGCACGCCGACCCGCTGACGCAACAAGCCACGGAGTTCGCCGAGATCGACAACCTGGTGGCCCACTTCCGGATCACTCGCCCCGAACTCGATCCGGCAACCGTGGGCGCCGTCATCCGGCGCATCCACCGGGATTTCGCGGATGTCGGCGAACGCGAGTTCGTGACGATGTTCGTCGAACAAGAGGCGCTCAGGCGCCTGGCCTGACGATTGCGGCCACCGTCATGACTTGCGGCGGAAGGTGTTCCAGTCATCGATCGCGGCCAGCCGGCGACGCTGCTGGGTGGCGGCGCCCGGGTCGAGCCCGCGATCGCGCTGTTCGAGGTTGCCGGTCACCCGCTTGCGATGTTCGACGGGGTTGTGGTCGTCGTATTTGAATTTGGCGTCCACCCGCACGATGTGCAATCGGACCCCGCGGATGCCACCGAGCATCCGCCCGTAGGGGGCTTCGCCTGCCGCGACCGTCGAGAACCCGCCCTCGGGTTGGAAGTCCGCCAGCTGGGCGTTGAGCAGTTCGGACTTGCCGTCCGGGTCGTCGACGATGGTCGGCGTGCAGACGAATTGCACGCTGGCGTAATAACTTGTCGGCACGCCGTCCTCGTCGGCGCCGCCGGCCTTGGCCCGCCAATAGGTCGGGATGTAGGCATAGTCGCCGATCACCGCGAACCGGACCTCGGCGGCCGCTTCCAGGTGCGGCCACACCGGGTTCGGCCGGGCCAGGTGGAGGAGCAGTTGTTCACCGGCGACCGTGAAGTGGGTGGGCACGAGGACGGGAGCCTGCCCCGCATCGATGTTGTTGACCGCCAGTATGCCGAAGTGATCGGTCCCGGCCAGCCAGTCCTGCCATTCGGCGGCATCCAGTGCGGCGTCCCAGGGGTGAATCAACATGTCGACTTTCCTTGCTGTGCTGACGAATTGAGCGAGAGTACACGTCGTTCGACGCGAATGTCGGAGCCCAGGCGATGCAGCTGCTTGGTCAGCTCATCGGCGGCGTCGGTGAGCTGGCCGTCGGTCATCGGCGCCAGGGCGTCCAGGATGAACAGCGCGGTGGTGATGTCTGGGTTCAACTGCGTGCGCCGTGCCTGCCGCCAGTTCCATCTCCTGCAGGTGACGCCGCGGTCATCATCCAATGACTGCCGAAGCGATTCGTCGTCAACCATGACGCCCCTCCGGGGCGCCGGCACCCACACCGGGCTCGAAGACCGCCAGGGAGAACCGGGCAGGTTTTCTTCCGCGATTGGCGTAAGAGTGGTCCACATCGCCGGGGAAGGCGAACGCGTCTCCGGCCTCGAGGACGGTCGTTTGGTCCTCGACCGCCACCGTGACGGTCCCCTGCAGGACGTGCATTAACTCCCGCGTACCGGTGCTGTGGGCCTCGCTGACGTGGTGGTCCCCTGGACCCAAGGTCCAGTCCCACAATTCCATGACATCGGGTGGAGTCGTCCCGGCCATCAGGATGCCGCGCCCACCGGCCGGCCCGGTCCACAATTCGGCGCCCTCACCGCTTCGGGTGATCTTCACCGCCTTCGGTTCGGGCGGCTCCACCAACGCCGGCAAGCCCACCCCGAGCGCGTCGCTGAGCCGAAGAAGCGTTCCGACACTGGGATTCACCGCACCTTGCTCGACGCTGACCACCATGCGCCGACTCACGGCGGCGGCCTCGGCGAGGCGATCCAGCGTCCAGCGCCGGGCCTGTCGTTCCTGTTTGACGCGGGCACCGATCGCGCACGCGAGTTTGGCGGCGGCCTCATCCATGAAGTGCAATATAACGCGCTAACCGGGCGGTTTACTAGCCTGGCGTGGAATTGCCACCCTATGCCGAAAAAAAATGCGGCAGCGCACCGTCCGACCTCGCGGGCCCCTTGAACAGCGAATCCCCGACAAACCCGGTCGTTCGAAATCCAGGCCCTGATAACGCGAGTTGACTTGCACCGCAGGCCGAATGCTCGTGGTTTGGTGAGGCTACATTTGCTGGCGGTGAGACGTCCGGTTGCTTAATCTACCCTTTGTGTCTCATCCAGCAGAGCCGCACGTCGGCTCCGTGTCCTCGAAACTGAATTGGCTGCGCGCAGGTGTGCTCGGCGCCAATGACGGAATCGTCTCAACCGCAGGCATCGTCGTGGGAGTGGCGGCGGCCACGGTGGCTCGCGGGCCGATCCTGACTGCTGGAATCGCTGGACTGGCCGCCGGCGCGGTGTCGATGGCGCTTGGTGAGTATGTGTCCGTGAGCACCCAACGCGACACCGAACGCGCCTTACTGAGCAAGGAACGTCGTGAGCTCAGCGAGGATCCTGCCGCCGAGCTCGAAGAGTTGACACAGATCTACGCGGCGAAAGGGCTGTCTGAGCAGACAGCACGCACGGTCGCCGCCGAACTCACCGGGCATGACGCGTTTTCGGCGCACGTGGATGCAGAGCTCGGATTCGATCCTGATGAGCTCACCAATCCCTGGCAGGCAGCGTTCTCCTCGGCGGGCGCCTTCACCGTCGGTGCCCTGCTGCCACTGCTCGCAATTCTGTTACCGCCGCCGAGCCTGCGAATTCCGGTGACCGTCGCGGCCGTCCTTGTGGCACTTGCCCTCACCGGTTACGTATCGGCACGCCTTGGCGGGGCCGCGCCTCGTCGTGCGATCGTCCGCAACATCGTAGGCGGTGCCCTCGCACTTGCCGTCACCTACATGATCGGATTGCTGGTCGGCACCGCCATAGCGTGAACAATGACGTAGCTGCGGCAGGAAAGACTGCCCGCGAGTAGATGCTCGGTGGTGTTGACGGTCATGTCGGTGCTGTGGTCCGCGGCACTGGGCACACTGTCCCCGCAGCCGCGTTGGTCGAAAGACACGATGTGAAACACATTGTGGTCGAAAGTCTTATGCGCGGAGCGAGACCGCCCGCCGCCTGGGCCACCGTGCACGATGAGCACCGTCCGCCCGTCCGGGTTACCCCGCGCCTCCCAGTACATCCGGTTGCCGTCACCGACATCGAGCAGGCCACTCGTCCCGTTCATTCGTCTCCTGAGAGGTGTAGGCCCCGTTCCCGCCCTCGTCGTCATGGATCTGCACGTAGTGATGCGTTGTGTGCCGTGCCCCATAAATGGTGCACGATGCGGGGCTGCGATGTGAATGAGGGAGTCGAACCCTCAGCGCTGCCCTACGCGCACCACAAGTGACCGGCCTTGACCCGCCGATCGGGGCTTGTGCACGCCTCCGTGACGACTACCTGCTACACCTCACCGCTCGCGGAGATCGACCTCCCAGTTCTTCTGCTGGATGCGCACATCGAGCTCACGCAGTTCCCGCGCCACCTGATCCGCCCGTGCCCGCAGCTCGGCGACCGGCAACGCGGCGAGCATCTTCAGCTCCGAACGCAGCTGGCGGGTGTAACCCTGCTTGCCGCTGCCCGCGGCGGCGTCGGCCGCGGTGGTCAGCAGGTGCCGGCGCCAGCGCAACGCATCGCGGCGGCCCAGCGCGTCGGTCAGGGTGCCATCGGACCCCATGTCGGTGACCGCGTTGGTGCGGTTGATCGCCTGGATCAGGGATTCCCATTCATCCACCGCCGCTTCGGCTTCGATGAGCAGCGCGGCCGCATCCTCGGACGGCTCCTCGCCTTCCTGGAAGCGGGCGTTGTCGGCGATGCGAGTACGCAGCGCCTCCAGGTGCCGCAGCGCAGTGCCGCGCAGCGACAACGCCTCAGCAAGTTTCATGATGTCTGTCCTCCCCTCCATGAATGCGCTTGGGCGACCCTGGTGAACACCTTTGGGCCGCAACAACGCTCAACCATGATGGGGGCGCGGGCGCTGCGGAGCAAGGGATTTTGGGGCTCACGGTGTGAATCGATCTACCCCGCCGCCGGACGCAATCCCCACCTATCGACGACTCGCCCGGATCTGCTCGGCCAGGATGTCGGCGTGACCGGCATGGCGCGCGACTTCGGCGATCATGCCCAGATAGATGAACCGCAGGCTCACCGCGCCGACGATGTGATGTTCGGCGGTGTCGTCGAGGTCATGGCCTGCAGCCAACTCGTCCGAGCGCCGACAGGCACCGCGGTATTCGGCAATCGCCGCGGCCAGTGTTTCGTTGTCGGCCACGCCAAAGCTGACGTCTCCGCCTTCGGCTGGGCCATCGCATGCGTCGACACTTCTGCCGGCGAGCGTGCGCTGGAACCAGATGCGTTCGGCCACCGCGCAATGCTTGAGCAGAGCGATGGGCGTGGTGAGCGACGGGACGCGCTTGTCGCGCGCTTCGGCGTCGGAAAGCCCTTCGACCGCGCGCACCAGTTCGCTGCGATTCAGGTTCAAAGTGTCTTCCAGGAGTTCGCGTTCACCGCCGGTGAACGGACGCCCCGGATTCAGTACAGCTGTCACATCACACTCCTCGGTCCGGTTCGAAAGGGTCGTCGACGCACACCGCGCGGGCACAAAGCTGCCGGAGGGTCGCCGAACAATTGAACGAGATTGCGAGCTCTCGACGGAGCCGCTCGATAGGTTTGCCGAACTCTGCGGCGAAATTCCCAAAAAACCCCATATGAACTGGGGTTTTGTGGTGGTCCCGACTGGGATCGAACCAGTGACCTTCCGCGTGTGAGGCGGACGCTCTCCCCCTGAGCTACGAGACCGGGGAACGACGTGGAACATTAGCACGGGTGCAGCCGCGCCCCCGAATCGCCGCCGCGGTCGTGCCTTCACAGCCGTTGCCCAGCCCACCGCCCGTCGCGGCGGTAGCGTCTGGCCGGTGAACCGATGGACCGCCGCCGTCCTCATATCGTCGTTTCTGGTGGGGCCTGCCCCCGTGGCCGGCGCCGAGCCGGGCGACCTGGTGACGTTCATCTCACCCAGCGGCAACGTCGGCTGCATCCTGGGCAGCGACTACGCCCGCTGCGACATCGTCGACCGGGACTGGAATCCGCCACCCCGGCCCACCGACTGCGAGTTCGACTACGGCCAAGGCATCGGCATCGCACCCGGCGAACCTGCGGCGTTCGTCTGCGCCGGGGACACCACGCTCGGCGGCACGCACGTGCTGACCTATGGCACGTCACTGACTCGGGGGCGGCTCAGTTGCGACAGCTCCGAAGGTGGGATCGCGTGCCGCGACGCGCGCACCGGCCATGGGTTCTCGATCGCACGCGAGGTTTACCAGCTGTTTTGATCTTGATTGCCGTTCGGTTCCAAGTGATTTGTAGTTCGTCGCATGGTTGGACTAATGTTCCATCCCGCACCGGGTGACGATCTCACCCGAGGCACGCGGATGTAGCGCAGTTGGTAGCGCATCACCTTGCCAAGGTGAGGGTCGCGGGTTCGAATCCCGTCATCCGCTCGAAGGTGCGAATGGCATCAACCCCAGCGGTGGAGTGGCCGAGTGGTGAGGCAACGGCCTGCAAAGCCGTGCACACGGGTTCGATTCCCGTCTCCACCTCCAAGATGGACCCGCGCGATTAGCTCAGCGGGAGAGCGCTTCCCTGACACGGAAGAGGTCACTGGTTCAATCCCAGTATCGCGCACCACAATCTTTGCAGCTCACATGCATTACCAATGCCAATTCCCCGACCGGTTGACGGCACTCAAACGCGCCGCGAACCAAGAGGTTCGACCGGTCCCTCGGTCCAAGTTCCGTGCCCGCCGATTCAGGCGGCGCGAGGAACCAGGTGAATGATCGGAATCTGCCGTCCGATGGCCTTCGTCGCGACGGCGTATTCGGCATAGTCCGGGTACAACCCGCGCCCCGAGGCCGGCTCAGTCACCGGGGCGGCGACGAATTCCTCATCACCGAGCCGATCATCGCGGCAACGTACCCGACCTCGGCGAAAACCGGTTGAATCCGGTTCCCCATCCACGAGAAAGTTGACCCATGACAGATCTCCTCGAAGTGAGCGGCCCCGTGTCGCTGGCTGCGCTGGTGTCTGCCCTTGCCCCCGGCCAACCGCGGCCCCTGGGCCGGATCGCGAGCTTCTGGCTCGACGACGCGGCGGTGTTCGCGGTGGCGCAGTTCGACGCGGCCGACGACTGGCCGCTGCTGATCAGCGTCCGGGCCACCAGCCTCGGCCGCGCCGGCGATGTGCGCCGCCAGTCCAGGCGGATTGCGCACCGCCTTCGCATGGTCGGCTGGACGGTGCGTGACGCATACGCCGACGACCGCGCGATCGCCTGATTCCCGCGCCTACACCGAGGGAAACCTCGAACTGAGCGCTTCGGCCAGCCGGGTGAGCGTCGCGAGTTCGGCCTCTTTGATTTTGATAGCCCGCTGCAGCCGGCTCACGCCGAACGCGACACCGTCGAGTTCTCGCCTGGCCAGCGAGGCACGCTGATGTGCCAGATCCTCGGCAACCGTCGCACGCAGCTCATCGAGCAGGTCCACGTAATACTCGGCCTGGCGCACGTCGCCGCGGTGGGCGGCGGTGGTCTGCACGGCGCGTGCCGCGGCGGAGTGGATCTGCATCTGTGCACCTTGGCAGCACGATATTGCCTTAAAAGAGCCGTCGATTCACCACGGTGTCACGTTGTGTTCACCGCGTCCCATACCCGGTTGTGAGCACTATCGTGAACAAGGTGCGAATCCGGCGTCGACACGACCTCGAGCGGACCAGTGCCGCAGCGGCGACACTGGAGCTGCCCGACGCGGTGTTCAAGACCTGCCCGTGGCAGCCCCGCGAGCTGATCGAAACCGGTTTGCGGCAATGGCTTCGGTGCTGCGGCGCCGCGCTGCGTGACGATCAGGTGATCGGGATGCCGTCACACGCGGTGGACGAAGCCTGGCATGGCCTGATTCTGTGCACCGCCCGCTACGCGGCGTTCTGCGACCGGGCGTACGGCCGCTTCTTGCACCACCATCCGGACGGGGACACGCCGGCTGGCACCGACTCGATGTCAGAGCAGTTGCGCCGCACCGTGATTGCGTGGTCACTCGTTGCCGCACCCGGTGAACGGTGCGTGCTGTGGGACCTCGACCAGCACGTCGGGGTGGAGCACCCATGGGGTATTGACCCCGCCCGGGCCGGCGAACTGGAGCAGACCCTGGCCGGCGACCGCTATTTACGCAGGCGCCACGCGTAAACCGCGATGCCGATCCCGACCAACGCGGTGATCGGCCCGATGACCGACCACGTGGTGGTGTTGCTCATCGGGCTGCCCTGTAACGCACCGAAGCCCTGCAGCGCCCACACCGTTCCGAAGAACGCCAACACCACGCCGATACCGATCACGAAGTAACGCACGGCTCCACAGTAGGCCCGAACGACAGAACCGGGGTGCCAGACTGCAGCCATGGAAGAACGCATCGAAGTGAGCCGAACCATCGCCGAGCCCGCGTCCGCCATCTTCGCGGTGCTCACCGATCCGCACGGCCACGTGGCGATCGACTCATCCGGGATGCTGCAGGATGCCGAGGGTGAACGGGTGACCGCAGCGGGCGACACCTTCACGGTGCACATGGATCGCGAATCCCTCAACGATTTCCCGCTGGGCCGCTACGACGTCACCGTCCGGATCACCGAGTTCGAGCCGGACCGGCTGATCGCCTGGACGATTCTGGGCCAGCTCAAACCGCAGATCGGGCACGTCTACGGCTACCGCATGAAACCCGGCCCGGAGGGCACGGTGGTGACCTCTTTCTACGACTGGTCGCAGATCGACCCGAAATGGCGTGAAGCCGGAATCTTCCCGGTGCTCTCCGAGGGAGCCCTGCGCGCCACGCTGGGGATTCTGGAACGCGCCGTCCGGCGCGGCTATCCGCGCGGCTGACCGTCAACCGGTGGTTGACGACGCCGGAAAGTCAACCTACGGTTGACGCATGAGCGATAGCACCTCCCCCACGTCTTCGGTCAGCCTCGACACCCTCATCCGCGCCATCAAGTCCGTCCACGACGACGCACTCGATCAACTCACCGACGCCATGCTGGCGGCCGAGCATCTCGGCGAAGTGGCCGATCACCTCATCGGCCACTTCGTCGACCAGGCCCGCCGTTCGGGCGCCTCCTGGACCGACATCGGCGCCCGGATGGGCGTCACCAAACAGGCCGCGCAGAAGCGGTTCGTCACCAAGGGCAACACCATCGACCCCAACGAGGGTTTCGCCCGCTTCACCCCGCGCGCCCGCACGGCCGTCGTCGCCGCCCAGGATGCCGCCCGCGACGCCGGCAACACCGAGATCACCCCCCAGCACCTCATCCTCGGCTTGTTGATCGACGAGCAATCACTGGGCATCGCGGTGATCAAGGCGCAGGGCATCGACACCGCCCAGATCCGGGATGCCGTGCAGTTGCCGGCCGACACCGGCGAGAAGCTCCATCTGGTCCCGTTCAGCGGACCGGCCAAGAAGGTGCTGGAACTGACCTTCCGGGAGGCACTTCGGCTGGGCCACAACTACATCGGCACCGAGCACCTGCTGTTGGCATTGCTGGAATCCGAGGACGGCAGCGGGCCGCTGCACAGCGTCGGTATCGACAAGGTCCGCGCCGAAGCCGACGTGGTGAAACTGCTGTCCGCGCTGCCGGGAATGAAACAGGGCGCCACGGAGTAGAAAGTGCCATGACACTCCACGACGCGGCACGCGAACTCATCGGAGCGGGCGCCGACGCCACGCTCGTCACCATCAACCCCGACGGCAGCCCGCAGGTCTCCGTGGTGTGGGTGGCCCTGCAATCGACCGCCGACGGCGACGAGCTGGTCGCCGCGCATCTTTCCGACGGCTACAAGAAGGTGCGCAACGTCCGCCGAAACCCCGATGTCGCGGTGACCATCCTCGCGCCGCCCAAACCGGGCCAACAGCGCGAGTACCTGTCGGTGAACGGCACCGCCCGCATCGTCGACGGCGGGGCGCCCGAGCTGCTCAAGCAGCTTGCCACCGCACTGCTCGGTTCCGACGAACACTTCCCGCCGCCGAACGCGCCCGACGGCTTCCTGACCCGTATCCGCATCGACTCGGTCGGCGGCCACGGCCCCTGGGTGGACTAAAGCTCCGACGAGCGCCGGGCCATGTGCCAAGATGCCAGACATGCTTCGGGTGATGTCGGCAGTGATTGCCGGATTGACAGCGGTAATGGCGTTCGGCCTGGCGCCGCAAGCCTGGGCAACGCCGAAGATCACCGACGCCATCACCCCGATCGGCAATCTGGGTGACACCCTGCACGTGCAGTACGACGATTTCGCCGCCGACGTCACCGTGCACGACGTGGTGCCCACCGACGTGCCGCCGGGCTGGAGCTGGAACGGGTCGCCGCGCTGGCGGGCCACCGGTGGCCCGTGGAAGGCACCGGTGACCATTCACGTCATCTCGGCGCCCAACCCGTACAAGCTGGCCATCGCCACCACCTTCAGCGGGGTCACTCCGTACGCCGACGCCTACACCGCCAAGCACACCGACGCCCCCGACTCCCTGGAGACCGCACTTGTGAACGCCGCCCCCGGGTCGACGGTCAACGGTGCGGTGTACTGGGACGTCTACCGCGGACTGGTCACCAACGTGGTGATGCTCAACCCGCAGACCGGCACCCACCTGGCCCAGTGGAACATCTGGCAGCCGGGCACCCCACTACCGTAAGGCGCATGCGCGTCGAACCGGCCACCCCGCACGATCTGCCCGAACTGGCCGAGGTCGCGGCCACCACCTTTCCGCTGGCCTGCCCGCCCGCCGTATCCGCCGACAACGTCGCGGCGTTCATCGCCGACAACCTGTCGGCGGCACGGTTCTCGACGTATCTCGACGACCCCGACCGGGTGATCCTGCTCGCCCGCGACGACACCCGAATCCTGGGCTACGCCATGCTGATTCGTGGCGTGCCCGACGACCCGCAGGTGGCCGGCGCGGTGACGCTACGGCCCGCGGTGGAACTGTCCAAGATGTACGCGCTGCCCGACGTGCACGGGGCCGGCGTGTCGGTGGCTCTGATGACCGAGGTGCTGGCGCGCTGCGCGACGCTCGGCGCGGCCTGCCTGTGGCTCGGCGTCAACCAGGGAAACCAACGCGCCCAACGCTTTTACACCAAATCCGGGTTCACGGTCAGCGGCACCAAGACATTCCGGCTGGGCGGGCACATCGAGAACGACTACGTGATGGTGCGCCCGCTGTAACGATTCCCGGGTCGCTGCGCTCCTGCCCTCCGCTACGCAGACTGCGCGGCAGCGGTCAGGGCCAGCAGGCGCGAGGTGGCGCGCAGGTACTTCTTGCGGAACCCGCCGGCCAGCATCTCCTCACTGAAGATGGTGTCCAGCTTGGTGCCCGACGCCAGGATCGGCACGCCCGCGTCGTAGAGCCGGTCGGTCAGCGCCACCAGACGCAGGGCCACGCTCTGGTCGTCGATCGGGTGCACCCCGGTCACGAACACCTCGCGGACCCCGTCGATCAGCGCGTGATAGCGCGACGGGTGCATGGTGGCCAGATGTGCGCACAGCGCATCGAAATCGTCGAGTGTCGCCCCCGAAACTCCGACCGCCCGGGCCCGCACCTCATCGTCGGACAGCGGCTCCGGCGCGGGCGGCAGGCCACGATGACGGTAATCCGGGCCCTCGACCCGGACCGTGCTGAAAATGGAAGCCAGCGTATTGATTTCGCGCAGGAAGTCCTGTGCGGCGAACCGGCCCTCACCCAGCTGCTCGGGCAGCGTGTTCGAGGTGGCCGCGATGGACACCCCGCGCTCCACCAGCGCCGACAGCAACCGGGAGATCAAGGTGGTGTTGCCCGGATCGTCGAGCTCGAATTCGTCGATGCACACCACCACGTACCCGGCCAGCAGGTCAATGCACTCGGTGAACCCGAACACCCCGGCCAGCTGGGTCAGCTCGCCGAAGGTCGCGAATGCGGTGGGCGCCACCTGCGCCCCGGACAGCGTGTAATACGTCGACGCCAGCAGGTGGGTCTTGCCGACACCGAACCCGCCGTCGAGGTAGACCCCGACACCCGGCAGCGCCTCACGCTTGCCGAAGAGCTTCTTCTTGCCCGCGCGCCGCACCAGCGCCTGCTCACAGAACGAACGGCATTTGACCACGGCCTCGGACTGGGACGGTTCGGCCGGATCGGGTCGGTAGGTGTCGAAGCTGACATCGGCGAAGGTGGGCGGCGGGACCAGCCGCGCCACCAGCTGTTCCGGCGTCACCTTGGGATGTCGATCAACCAGAGCTTCGACACCTGTGCCGCTTTGCATGTCGTGCACCCTATCGACGTGCTGCAATGATCCCCATGCCGGATGCCACCGCTGGGACGGAACTCACAACACTGCAACCCCGCGATAGCGCCACCGACGGCCAACTCGCCGAGCAGTACGCCTATCCGACGGACCTCACCGCCTGCTGGGTGCGGGCCAATTTCGTCACCAGCCTGGACGGCGCGGCCACCGCCGGCGGACGGTCCGGCGGGCTGGGCGGCACCGGCGACCGGGCGCTGTTCGGACTGATGCGCGAACTCGCCGACGTCATCGTGGTCGGCGCGGGCACCGTCCGCACCGAGAACTATTCGGGCGCACACCTGGGCGCCGGCGAACGCGCCCGGCGCCAGGGTCGCGGACAAGCCGAGCTTCCGCCCATCGCGATGGTCACCAGGTCTGGCCACCTGGACCGCGATCTGCTGGTGTTCACCCACACCGAGGTGCCCCCGCTGGTGCTCACCTCCCACAACGCGGCCGTCGGTGCACGCACCCGGCTGGCCGGCCTGGCCGCGGTGCACGACTGCTCGGCCGACAACCCCGACGAGGTGGACCCGCAGGCCATGCTGACCACGCTCGCCGGCCTCGGGCTGACCCGGGTGCTCACCGAGGGCGGCCCCAGCCTGCTCGGCACGTTCATCGGCGCCGACCTGCTCGACGAGCTGTGCCTCACCATCGCGCCATTCGTGGTCGGCGGCGCCGCCAAACGAGTCACCGACAGCCCCGTCGAAGCGCTGCACCGGCTGCAGCGCCAACATGTGCTCACCGATTCGGAGGGCTATCTGTACACGCGCTACACCCGAGCGGTGCACGAGCACCCGCAGTGACCATCGCTACTGTGGTCGGCATGCGTCGTCTGGTTCCGGCCTTGAGTTTGTCGGCCGCAGTGTTGCTGCTGACGTCGTGTGCTCCGTTGCTGGCCGCAAACCCGCGCTATGCCACCGACTCCGGTGCCGGCCCGCAGGGCGCGCCGGCCTCCACCAGCGCGGTCGCCGGGCCGCCGCCGATCGATGCACCCAAAAGCCCACTGCCATGGCGGGACTGCACGGCGCAGACGTTCAGCACCGCCTCGGTGGCCCCGCTGCCCGGCGTCAAACTGGACTGCGCCACCTTCGACGCCGATCTGGACCCGATCAACGGCGCCAGCGGCAGCATCCCCATCGGCGTGGTGCGGGCCACCGCGACCGGCACCCCCGCCGACGCCGGCCCCCTGGTCATGACCACCGGCACCGACCTACCGTCGTCGGTCCAGCTGCCGGTGTGGCTGACCCGTAACGGCACCGACGTGCTCAAAGCCCGCCCGATCGTGGCCGTCGACCGCCGCGGCATCGGTGCCTCGTCGGCCATCAACTGCCGCGACGCCTACGACCGCCAGGAGATGATCGACCAGGCCCAGTTCGAATCCGGCGACGACCCGGTGGCCAACCTGAGCGCGATCGCCCAGACCGCCACCACCAGCTGCACCGACACCATCGCCCCGGGCGATTCGGCTTACGACAACGCCCACGCCGCCGAGGACATCGAGCGGTTGCGCAGCACCTGGGACGTCAACACCATCGCCCTGCTCGGAATCGGCAATGGGGCGCAGGTGGCACTCGCCTACGCCGGCTCGCATCCGAACAAGGTCTCGCGCCTGGTCCTCGATTCGCCGCTGCCGCTGGCCATCAACGCCGAGGCCACCGCCGAGCAGAAGGTGAAGGGCCAGCAGGCCGCCCTGGACGCCTTCGCCGCGCAGTGCGCCGCGGTCAACTGCCCGCTGGGTCCCGACCCCAAGGGCGCCATCGACGCGATCCTGAACTCGGCCCGCGACGGCAACGGTCCCGGCGGTGTCTCGGTGGCCGCGATCGCCGACGCCATCAGCACGGCGCTGGCCTTTCCCCGCGGCGACCGGGTGGCGGCCACCAACGCGCTGGCCGGCGCGCTCGCCTCGGCCCGCGGCGGTGACGCAGCCGGCCTCAACAGCCTGATCACCCAGGCCGACACGATGCGCCAGACCGACGGCCAGTTCGTCAACGGCTGCAGTGACGCGCTCAACCGTCCCACCCCGGACCGGGTCCGCGAGCTCGTCGTCGCCTGGCCCAAGCTCTATCCGCAGTTCGGCTCGGTCGGTGCGCTGCGCATGGTGAACTGCCTGAGCTGGCCCAGCGGCAACGCGCCGAAAGACCCCAAGGACCTCAAGATCCCGGTCCTGCTGCTCGGCGTGCAGAACGACCCGATCATCGGCAACGAGGGCGTCGCCGCGGTGGCCGCCACGATCATCAACGCCGGCGCCAACAGCAAGCGGGTGATCTGGCAGGGCATCGGCCATGGCGCGACCATCTACTCGCCGTGCGCGCTGCCCCCGGTGCTCGGCTACCTCGACAGCGGCAAGCTGCCTGACACCGACACGTTCTGCCCCGCCTGAACGGACCCCGGCGCGCGCCGTTATAGGGTGCGCAGGTGGCGCCAACCGATACCATCCTGAGCGTCTTTCGGCCTCGCAGGTCCGCCCCCACCACCGCCGATGTGGTTCGGGCGGCGTTGTGGCCGATCGCCATCATGTCGATCATCCATCGCAGCTATGTGCTCAGCACCAATGGCTACATCACCGACGATTTCGGTCCGGTGTATCGGGCGGTATCGAACTTCCGGCGGCACTGGGACATCTACAACGAGCACTTCAACTAC
The DNA here is from genome assembly GCF_054404835.1 of Mycobacterium sp. BMJ-28. Lineage (NCBI taxonomy): Bacteria > Bacillati > Actinomycetota > Actinomycetes > Mycobacteriales > Mycobacteriaceae > Mycobacterium > Mycobacterium sp. BMJ-28. The sequence goes on from NZ_CM136783.1 coordinate 3,891,565, forward strand.
GTCGACCCGCATTACCTGTACCCGCCTGGCGGCACCCTGCTGCTGGCCCCGTTCGGGTTCCTGCCGGAGTTCGCGTCACGCTTCTGGTTCGTCGCATTCAACTCGGTGGCGGTCATCGTCGCCGCCTGCATTCTGGTACGGCTGTTCAAGTTCTCGCTGACCTCGGTGGCGCTGCCGGCGCTGCTGCTGGCCATGTACTGCACCGAATCGGTGACCAATACGTTGGTGTTCACCAACATCAACGGCTGCCTGCTGCTGGCCGAGGTGCTGTTCTTCCACTGGCTGCTGTCGGGCAAGGTGAGCGATCAGTGGTGGGCCGGCGCGGCGATCGGCCTGACGCTGGTGGTGAAACCGCTGCTGGGCGTGCTGCTGTTGCTGCCGCTGCTGAACCGGCAGTGGCGGGCCCTGGTGACGGCGGCCGCGGTCCCGATCGTGTTCAACGCGGTCGCCTGGCCGCTGTCGGCGGACCCGATGGGTTTCATCCGCAACACCGTGCCCTACATCTTCGAGACCCGCGACTACTTCAACTCCTCGATCCTGGGCAACGGCATCTACTACGGCCTGCCGATGTGGCTGATCCTGCTGCTGCGGGTGGCCGCGGTGGTACTCGCCGCGGCCAGCCTGTGGCTGCTGTACCGCTACTACCGGGTGCGCGATCCCCTGTTCTGGATGCTGACGTCCTCGGGCGTCCTGCTGATCACGTCGTGGCTGGTGCTCTCGCTGGCACAGGGTTACTACTCGATGATGCTGTTCCCGTTCCTGATGACGGTCGTGCTGCCGAATTCAGTGGTGCGCAACTGGCCGGCCTGGCTGGGCGTCTACGGGTTCCTGACCATGGACCGCTGGCTGTTGTGGCGCTGGCCGACCACCGGCCGGTTCCTGGAATACATGAAGATCACCTACGGCTGGTCACTGCTGCTGGTGGTGGTGTTCTGCGTGCTGTACTACCGCTACCTGGACGCCAAGGCCGACGACCGGCTCGATTCCGGCATCGATCCGCCGTGGATGACGCCGGCGCCGATCACGCGCTAGCGTGGCGTCATGAGCGACTCTCCTGCGATTCAGCTGACCGACGACGAGTGGCGCGAGAAGCTCACCGCCGCCGAATTTGCGGTGTTGCGTCGCGCGGGCACCGAGCGACCGTTCAGCGGTGAGTACACCGACACCAAGACCCCCGGGGTGTATGAATGCCGGGCCTGCGGGGCCGAACTGTTCCGCAGCACCGAGAAGTTCGAATCCCATTGCGGCTGGCCGTCTTTCTTCGACCCGAAGGACTCCGACGCGGTCATCCTGCGCCGGGACGACACGTTGGGGATGACGCGGGTCGAGGTGCTGTGCGCCAACTGCCACAGCCACCTTGGTCACGTCTTCGAGGGCGAGGGCTATCCCACACCGACCGATCAGCGCTACTGCATCAACTCGATCTCGCTGCGCCTGGTGCCCACCGCCGCGCAGTGAGCACTGCCGGCGTCAGGGCAGCCGGGGCAGCAGTTCTTCGACCGCGACGCGGGGACCGGTGAAGAACGGGGTCTCCTCGCGGACATGCTTGCGGGCGTCGGTGTATCGCAGCTTCCACATCAGCTCGACGATGCGCGCCAGGTCCGGCCCCTCGAACGCCAGGATCCATTCGTAGTCACCCAGCGCGAAGGCCGGCACCGTGTTGGCCCGCACGTCCGGGTACTCGCGGCCCGCCATGCCGTGCTCGACGAGCATCTTGCGGCGCTCGTCGTCGGGCAGCAGGTACCAGTCCAGCGACCGCACGAACGGGTAGACGCAGATGTAGTCGCCCGGGTCCTCACCGGCGATGAACGCCGGTACATGGCTCTTGTTGAACTCGGCGGGGCGGTGCAGCGCGACCACGCTCCACACCGGGTCGCTGGCCTTGCCCAGCGTGGTGCGCCGGAAGGCGGTGTAGGTGGCCTGCAGATCCTCCACCCGCTCGGCGTGGGTCCAGATCATGAAGTCGGCATCGGCCCGGAAACCCGCGACATCGTAGAGCCCGCGCACCACGACTCCGCGCTCTTCCTGCTGTTTGAGGAAGGTGGCCGTCTCGTCGATCACCGCGGATCGGTCCTGGTCCAGCGCATCGGGCTGCACGGCGAAGACCGAGATCATCATGTAGCGGGTCATGGAGTTGAGCGAGTCGTAATCGAGCTTGGCCATGGCTCCTATCGTGCCACGCCGGAACTCACCAGTTGCCCGGCCGCCCGGGTCGCGGCCGCCACGCACGCCGGCACTCCGATCCCGTCCAGGTAGGCGCCCGCCACGGCCAGCGTCGGCGGGAGCCCGGCCCGGATCTCGGCGACCAGTTCGCCGTGTCCCGGCCCGTACTGCGGCATCGCGTCGATCCAGCGCTGCACCCGGCAGTCCACCGGTTCGGCAGCGATGGAGAACAGGTTCTGCAGGTCCTCCAGCGACCAGCTCAGCAGATCCTCATCGCCGACGCTGCGGGCTAGCTGATCGCCGTACCGGCCAAAGGACAGCCGCACCAGTTCGACGTTGCCGCGCCGTCCCCATTTCTGCGAGGTCAGGGTGATTGCCTTGCTGCGCAACGGTTCTCCGGCCGCGATGAGCACGCCGGACTGATTGGGCAGTGGCGTTCCGCCGGGTAGGGCAAGGGCCACCAGCGCGGTCGAGGCGACCGCGACCCGCCGCGCCGCCGCCGCGCTGCGCGGCGCGACATGGTCGATCAGCCGACTCAGCCGCGGTGCCGGGACCGCCAGCACCACCGCATCGGCGCCCCAGTGCCAGCCGTCGTCGTCGGCCAGGTCCCAGCCGCGGGCCGACCGCTTCACCTCGCCGATGCCGACCTGCACCCACCGCACGCCGGCCCGCCGGGCCAGCTCGTCGATCAGCACGCCGTAACCGCCGGCGACAGCGCCGAACAAGGCGCCATCGCGCGGCGGCGGCAATGCGTCGCGCACCGCATCGGTGAGACTGCGGGCACCGCGATCCAGCGCGGCGGCCAGCGGCGGCAGCGCCGAACGCACGCCAATGGTCGCCGCCGAGCCGGCGTAGACGCCGGCGAGCAGCGGTTCCACCGAACGGGTCACCACCTGCTCGCCGAACCGGTCCCCGACCAGCTCGGCGACCGACGGGTCGGCTCCTGCACGCCAACTGATCGGACGCGCCGGTTCGGCGGAGATCCGGGCCAGCGTCGCGTCGTCCACCAGGCCGGCCAGCGAGGAGGCCTGCGCCGGGACGCCTTGCAGCGTGCCCGTGGGCACCGGATGCAGCCGGCCCTGGCTGTAGAGCAGGGGTCGCGCCCCGGTGCTGGCGACCTGCCGGTTGGCCAGGCCGAGCTCGGCCAGCAACGCGGGCACCTCGGGCCTGCGTGTGATGAACGCCTCGGCGCCCAGATCCACCGGCACGCCGCCGACCTGTTCGGTACGCAAGACCCCGCCGAGCCGGTCGGCCGGGTCGAACAGCGTGATCGACGCGTCCGGGCCGGCCGCCATGCGCAGCCGGTACGCGGCGGTCAAACCCGAAATACCGCCACCGACAACGCAATACGCCGAGCTCACAATGAATGCACCAGCTCCACCAGGTCGGTGACCACGCCGGGGTCGGTGGCGGGCAGCACTCCGTGGCCCAGATTGAAGATGTGCCCGCCCGCACCGGCGGCCTGGGCCCGGCGTCCGTCCTCGACCACGGCGCGGGCCGCGCGATCGACCACCGGCCAGCCTGCCAGCAGCACCACGGGATCCAGGTTGCCCTGCAAGACGGTGCCCGGCCGTACCCGGGTGGCGGCGTCGGCCAGCGAGGTGCGCCAGTCCACACCGACCACACCGGCGCCGGCCTCACCCATCGCGCCGAGCAATTCGGCGGTACCCACCCCGAAGTGCGTCATCGGCACGCCCTCGCCCTTGAGCGCGTCGAACACCCGCGAGCTGTGCGGCAGCACGGAAGCCCGGTAGTCGGCCAGCGACAGCGTCCCGGCCCACGAGTCGAACACCTGGATCGCGTCCACGCCCGCGGCGAGCTGCTCGCGCAGGAAGGCGATGGTCAGGTCGGTGAGCGCGGTCATCAGCGCGTGCCAGGTGTCCGGGTCGCCCAGCATCATGGCCTTGGTCTTCTCGTGGTTGCGGCTCGGCCCGCCCTCCACGAGGTAGGACGCCAGCGTGAACGGCGCACCGGCGAACCCGATCAGCGGCACCTCCCCCAGCGCGGCCACCAACAGCGACACCGCTTCTGCGACGGGTGCGACCTGTTGGGGCTCAAGGGGTTTGAGGGCGTCGACGTCGGCGCGGGTGCGGATGGGGTGGTCGATGACGGGCCCGACGTCGGGCACGATGTCCAGTGCGACCCCGGCGGCGCGCAGCGGCACCACGATGTCGGAGAACAGGATGGCGGCGTCGACACCATGGCGGCGCACCGGCTGCAAGGTGATCTCGCAGACCAGATCCGGGTCGAAGCAGGCGTCCAGCATCTTGTGGTTGGCGCGCAGTTCCCGGTACTCGGGCAGCGAACGACCGGCCTGGCGCATGAACCACACGGGTATACGCGCGGGCGGGCGGCCTTCGGCGGCGGCGAGAAAGGGCGACTCGGGCAGGTCACGGCGGGTATTCATCGGCATCCATCGTGCCATGCGCGACGAATCCGGCGCGCCTGCGCTCCCGCCGGGCCGGTTGGGTCTAGCGTCTTTCGGTGTGACGTCCGCCGAACCGGCTCAGTTCCGCACCGCGGTCGCGGCGATGAATGCCGCGACGGTGCGGCCGGAGATCGAGCTGGGCCCGATCAGGCCGCCGCAGCGCCTTGCCCCGTTCAGCTACGCGCTGGGCGCCGAGGTGCGCCATCCCGACACCGCGATCGTCCCCGAACGTTCCGAAGGCGATGCGTTCGGCCGGCTGATCCTGCTGCACGATCCGGAGGGCGCCGAGGCCTGGGACGGCACCATGCGGCTGGTCGCCTACATCCAGGCCGACCTGGACTCCACCGAGGCCGTCGACCCGCTACTGCCCGAGGTGGCCTGGAGCTGGCTGGTGGATGCCCTGGAATCGCATGCCGAAGCCGTCACCGCCTTGGGTGGGACCGTCACCGCCACCACGTCGGTGCGCTACGGCGACATCTCCGGCCCGCCGCGGGCCCACCAGCTGGAACTGCGGGCGTCGTGGACCGCCACCAACCTCGAGCTCGGTCCCCACGTGCAGGCGTTCTGCGAGGTCCTCGAACATGCGGCCGGCCTACCGCCGGCTGGGGTCACCAGCCTGGGCTCCCGCACCCGCGCCTGATGACCGATTCTGCACCCGAGCCCGAGCCAGAACCCGAGGCGATACCCCTCCTGGCGCCCGCCGAGGGCGTACCACCGCTGTCGAGCTATCCCAGCGAGATCGCCAGGGCGGCCGAGCAGCTGGCCGGCGGCACCGGACCATTCGCCATCGACGCCGAGCGGGCGTCGGGCTTCCGCTATTCCAACCGGGCCTACCTGGTGCAGATCCGGCGCACCGGCGCGGGCACCGTATTGATCGACCCGGTCAACCACGGCGGCGATCCGCTGGCCGTGATGGCGCCGGTGGCCAAGGTGCTGGGCACCGACGAGTGGATTCTGCATGCCGCCGATCAGGACCTGCCGTGCCTGGCCGAGCTCGGCATGGCCCCACCGCGCCTGTACGACACCGAACTGGGCGGCCGGCTGGCCGGGTTCGAGCGGGTCAACCTCGCCGAGGAGGTGCGCCGGCTACTCGGGTTGGGTCTGGTCAAGGGGCACGGCGCGGCCGACTGGTCGAAACGGCCGCTGCCTCCAGAATGGCTGAACTACGCCGCCCTCGATGTCGAGGTGCTGGTCGAGCTGCGCGAAGCGGTTGCCGCTGTCCTCGAAGAACAAGGCAAGACGGAGTGGGCCGCACAGGAATTCGAGTACCTGCGCACGCTGGAGGCGACTCCCACCCGGCGCGACCGGTGGCGCCGCACCTCCGGTATTCACAAGGTGCGCAACCCGCGGGCGCTGGCCGCGGTGCGTGAGTTGTGGACCACCCGCGATGACATCGCCTCCCGCCGCGACATCGCGCCGGGGCGGATACTGCCCGACGCCGCGATCATCAGCGCCGCCACCGCCGATCCGGACACCATCGAAAAGCTCACCGCACTACCCGTTTTCGGTGGCAGCCGGCAGCGCCGTAGCGCGCAGGTGTGGCTCGACGCGCTGGCCCGGGCCCGCCAGGATCCCGATCCGCCGACGGGCACCGAACCGGTCAACGGTCCGCCGCCGACGTCGCGGTGGTCACGTCGCAAACCCGAGGCCGCCGAGCGGCTGGAGAAGGCGCGCGCCGGACTGGCCGAACTGTCCCAACGGGTGTCGGTGCCGGCGGAGAATCTGCTGACCCCAGATACGTTGCGCAGGCTGTGCTGGGACTGGCAACCGGTGCCCGATGTTGCCGCTGCCGTCGACGAGTTCCTGGCGCAGGCCGGGGCCCGGCCCTGGCAGCGCGAGTTGACCGGGCCGGTGCTGACGGCGGCGTTAACGCCCGACGTGGGCTAACAACGCCTCGAGCACCGCGTCGGGTGCCTCCAATTGCGGCCAATGCCCGATGGCATCGTCGAGCAATACCACATCGGGATTCGGGATGATATCCGAATACCGTTGCGCCATATGCCTTCCCGAGTTCGGGTCGGCCGGGCCGTCGATGAAACGCATGGGCACCGCGGTTTCGCGCATGGCCCGCACCCACCGGTTGCGGTACAGATAGCGGTCATTCACAAAGCGGCCCAACTTGTGCAGCACGCGTTTGCCGTCGTGATAATCCAGGATCTCGTGGAACTGATCCATCATGGCCCGGGTCGGTTTGGTGTGTTCGCCGAACATCTCGTTGATGGTCGGGTCCATCAGCCGGCGGGACAGCGGGCCACCCTGCAACGGACTGAGGATGTCGCCCAACGGCGTTCGGGACAGCAACTTCTGCAGCAGCCGGGGCTCATACGCTTCGACGAACAGCCCGCCGTTGAGCCAGGTGATCGAGTCGATGCGCAGCGAACCGTAGACCTGATCGCCCCGCTCGTGGCGGGCCAGCAACTCCTGCCCCACCGACACCCCGAGGTCATGGGCGACGATGTGCGCTGACTCGACACCGAGGTGCGCGAGCAGCGCCTCGTGCATGTCGGCGTGGTCGGGCACCGAGTACCCATAGGCCACCGGCTTGTCGGAAAAGCCCATCCCGATCATGTCCGGGGCGATCACCGTGAAACGGGCCGTCAACGCCGGCCAGATCAGTGTCCAGTCGAAGGAGTTGAACGGATACCCATGAATCAGAAGCAGATTGGGTCCGGAGCCCTCATGCCGATAGAAGATGTCGAAGCCCAGGTAGTCGAACGACTGCCCGGCGGCCTTCCATTGGGCAAGCTCGGCATCCATGACCCGACCCGTCTATCAGTCGACCTGTTCGCTGACGTGATCGCCTACCGGGCTGCCCAACGCAGCCACCCAGCCGGTGATCGCGCGGGCGATGTGCTGATCGGTGAGTCCGATCTCGGTGAGAATCTCTGACCGCGACGCATGATCGAGGAACCGCTGGGGCACCCCGACGTCGCGGCATGGCACGTCGATCTCGTTGCGGCGCAACGCGGCCGAAATCGAGGATCCGATCCCGCCGTTCACCCCGTTGTCCTCCAGGGTGACGACGAGCTTGTGCGCGGATGCCAGCGCGTGCAACGCACGGGGAACCGGAATCACCCAGCGCGGGTCGACGACAGTGACCCCGATGCCCTGCCCCTGCAGGCGCTGCGCGGTGGCCAATGCCATCGTGGCGAACGATCCGACCGCGACCAACAGCACGTCGGCCGACAGGCCGTCGGCCGGCAGCGCCAGCACGTCCACTCCGTCGCGCCGCTCCACCGCCGGAATATCCTCGCCGACTGCCCCTTTGGGGAACCGGATGGCGGTCGGGCCGTCCTTGACCTCGAGCGCCTCGCCGAGTTCCTCCCGCAGCCGAGCCGCGTCGCGGGGCGCGGCGACCCGGATGCCGGGCACGATGCCCAGCATCGACATGTCCCACATCCCGTTGTGACTGGCACCGTCGTTTCCGGTGACACCGGCGCGGTCCAGCACCATGGTGACGGGCAGCTTGTGCAGTGCGACGTCCATCATCAGCTGATCGAAGGCCCGGTTCAGGAACGTCGAGTAGATGGCCACCACCGGATGCATCCCGCCCATGGCGAGGCCGGCGGCCGAGGTCATCGCGTGCTGCTCGGCGATACCGACGTCGAAGAACCGGTCCGGGTAGTGCTGGCGGAAGGTACTCAGACCGGTCGGGCCGGGCATCGCCGCGGTGATCGCGACGATATCGCGGCGCCGCGCGGCTTTCTTGATCAGCTCATCGGAAAACACCGCGGTCCACCCCGGTGCGGATGCCGAGGTGGCCTGCCCGGTGTGCGGATCGATGATGCCGGTCGAGTGCATCTGCTCGGCTTCGTCGTTCTCGGCGAACGAGTATCCGTTGCCCTTGCGGGTGACGACGTGCACCACCACCGGGGCGTTGAAACCGCGGGCGTTGCGCAGCGCCGCCTCGACTGCATGCTCGTCGTGACCGTCGATGGGGCCGACGTACTTCAGCCCCAGATCGGTGAACATCACCTGTGGGGACAACGCGTCCTTGATGCCCGCCTTCACGCTGTGCATGCACTGGTAGCAGAGCTCACCGATCAGCGGCACCCCGCGGACGGCCTTCTTGCCCTCTTCCAGGAGCTTCTCGTAGCCCGGCTGCAGACGTAGGCCGGCCAGGTGATCGGCCAATCCGCCGATGGTGGGTGCGTAGCTGCGTCCGTTGTCGTTGACGACGATGACGATGGGCCGCTTGGCGGCGGCGATGTTGTTCAGCGCCTCCCAGCACATACCGCCGGTCAGCGCGCCGTCACCGACGACAGCCACGACATGACGGTTGCGGTGGCCGGACAGTTCGAAGGCCTTGGCCAGTCCGTCGGCGTAGGACAACGCGGTGCTGGCATGGCTGGACTCGACCCAGTCGTGCTCGCTCTCGGCGCGGGACGGGTAGCCCGACAGGCCGCCCTTCATCCGCAGGTTCGCGAAATCCGCGCACCGGCCGGTGAGCATCTTGTGCACGTACGCCTGATGGCCGGTGTCGAAGATGATCGGATCGTGCGGCGAGTCGAACACCCGGTGCAGCGCGAGGGTCAGTTCGACCACGCCCAGGTTCGGGCCGAGATGACCGCCGGTTGCAGCAACCTTGTGAATCAGGAATTCACGGATTTCACCGGCCAGATCGCTCAGCTGTGACTGGGAAAGGTGCTGCAGATCTGCGGGTCCGCGGATCTGTTCAAGCATCCCGTCAGTTTACGCACGCAACACGCGTCAGTCCCGTCGAGACTGATAGATGTCGGGCACACCGTCATGGTCGGCGTCGGCGGTCTCCAGCAGATGGATGCGCCGGTACGCGGCGTTGCGACTGACCAGGACGACCGCCGCCAGCGCTCCGGCCAGCACCGATCCGGACAGCACCGCGATCTTCACGTCGACATCGGCCGCGCTGCCGTCTTCGAAGGCCAACTCCCCGATCAAAAGGGACACGGTGAACCCGATACCGGCCAGCAATGCCACGCCGAGCACGTCGCGCCAGGCCAGCTCCTCGTCGAGGCTGGCCCCGGTGAACCGGGCCAGCAGCCATGTGGTGCAGAACACACCGATCGGCTTGCCCACCACCAGACCGGCGATGACGCCGATCGTCACCGGATGGGTCAGCGCGTCGGTGAAGCCGTGCAGGCCGCCCACCGTGACACCGGCGGCGAAGAAGGCGAACACCGGCACCGCCACCCCGGCCGACAGCGGTCGGATGGCGTGCTCGATGGATTCGGCGGCGGCGTGGCGCCCGAGCACCGGGATGGTGAACCCGAGCAGCACCCCGGCCACCGTGGCGTGCACCCCGCTGGCGTGCACCAACGCCCAGGCCGTCACCGCCAACGGCACCAGCAGCAGCGGGTTCCGGAGGCCTTTCTGTACTGCCAGCCCGAACAGCGCGATCGGAATCAGCGCGGCCAGCAGCGGCCCCGGCGCGAGGTGCTCGGTGTAAAAGGCGGCGATGACGGTGATCGCGAGCAGATCGTCGACCACCGCCAGGGTGAGCAGAAACGTGCGTAGCGCGGTCGGCAGATGTGTGGACAAAACGGCCAGCACCGCCAGCGCGAAGGCGATATCGGTCGCGATGGGCACCGCCCAGCCGCCGAGGTTCTCACGGTGACCGGCATTGATCGCCAGGAAGATGGCGGCCGGGACGATCATGCCGCCGACGGCCGCGGCGATGGGCAGGGCGGCGCGGGCCGGGTCCCTCAAGTCGCCGGCCACGAATTCGCGTTTGAGTTCGACGCCGACGACGAAGAAGAAGATCGCCAGCAGACCGTCGGCGGCCCAGGCACCGACGGACAGGTTCAGGTGCAGCTTTTCCAGGCCGAAGGCGAAGTTCGACAACTCTTGGTAGGTGTGCGCCCATGGCGAATTGGCCCAGATCAGCGCCGCGCCGGCCGCGATGAGCAGCAGCACCCCACCGACGGTCTCGCTGCGCAGGGTTTCGGTGAGGCGCTTGGCTTCCGGCCAGGAGCCTCGGGTGAGAAGTCGGCGTCTGATCATGAGGCATCAACGGTATCGCGGTGCGGGTCCCGCACGGAGTTGACCAGGGTGACTGGTTACGTCGCATCGCCCTTGCCATTGTCGAGAACGACCTTGCCGACCGTCCCTTTGGATTCCAAGAGCTCATGGGCCCGAGCCGCCTCGGCGATCGGAACGATGGTGTCGACCACGACGCGGATGGCGCCGGCTTCGAAGAGGGGAAGGACATCTCGGACCACACCTGCGATGATTTCTGCCTTCTGGCCGACCGGTCGGGCCCGAAGCATCGTTGCCGACACACTGGCGCGCTTGGACATCAGCAAGCCGATGTCCAGAACGGCGGGGGTGGTATCGCCTCCGATGATCACCAAGTGCCCGTCCGGAGCGAGGCACACAAGATTGCGACCGAGATAGTTCGAGCCCACCACGTCCAGGATGGCGTCGACGCCCCGATTGTCAGTGGCTGCAAGCGTGACGGCGACGAAATCGTCGTTGCGATAGTTGATCGCCGTCTGGGCCCCCAGGTCCAGGCCCGCGCGTGCTTTGACGTCACTTCCGGCGGTGGTGATGACGTGCGCTCCGATCGCGGTGGCCCACTGGATGGCAAAGGTGCCGATGCCGCCGCCGGCGCCATGAATCAGGACGGTTTGGCCCTTGGCGAGGCCGGCGATCATCGCGAGGTTGGAGTAGACGGTGGCGGCGACCTCCGGGACGGCTGCCGCCTCGATCAAAGACAGACCGGCCGGGATCGGCATGACTTGCGCGGCGGGGACCGCGACCTCATCGGCGTAGCCGCCTCCGTCGAGGAGCGCGCAGACTCGATCGCCCGGCGACCAGCCCGTGACTTCGGCACCGACTTCGGTGATCGTTCCAGCGCACTCGAGTCCCAATGGGCGCGGTGCCCAGGTGGGCACCGGATAGTGTCCGCGGCGCTGCAAGAGGTCGGCGTTGTTCACCCCGGCGGCCGCCACGCCGATGACCACCTCGTGAGGTCGGGGGTGAACGGGGTCGACTGGGCGCCAACCGAGAACGTCGGGGGCGCCGGGGTGATCGAACAGCACCGCTGAGGGCATCGAATTTCCCTTCGAAGAGATCGTTCCGGGATCGGTTGTGTGGTCAGGAGATTGCGGTGGAGCGTGCGGATGCCCACCGTGCGATGCTCTGCGCGTACCGGGGTGTTTCGAGCAGGCAATGCCGTCCCGAGGCCTCTTGTCGGGCCGCAGCCGCCGCACTGAAAGTTTGTCCGTGCTCGGCGATGAACTCCATGAAATGCTCAGTGGGATGCGAGATCACCGTGTTGGTATAGCGGCACTTGTCTCCGTCGAGTTGCTCCATGCGCAACTCCCAGATGACCTGAGTGGTTGTCCAGCCCGACGGGGTCAGAATGTCTGACAGCGACACCATCTTGCAATAGTGGGCGTCGGCGACCTCGAACCGATATTGCTGGATGACCAAGCCCGTCCCGATCATTTCGACGTTGATCGACATCGGCGTCCCGTCGTCGTCGACCGTGTAGCCTGCGGCCTTGTGATCCCCGGGTGCACACCGCTGATACTCATGTGTGGGAAGAGTTTTCAGCCACTGCGCGATGTCAACCAGATTGAAGGGCACCTCGACATCCGCGGTGACAATCGCGTGTGAGAGAACCAGATCCTCCCGAACTGCGGTTTTCATTCCTGGCTCCTGCCGTCGTTGAAACTTGGGTTTGCCGACGCATTCTCGGGTGTTTCCGGGCCGACACGACAAGCATCCCTGCGCTCAGGTTGAGCACACAATGACGCTGCCGTGACCGAGCAGGTAGTGCTAGCACCAAAGCACTCGGCGGCGCCTGGTCGTCCGACTTGTCGGCAGCAGGGTCTATGATCGAAAATATGTTCGAACGGTCGACTACCGAACCGCACCCCCGCGAAGCGGCGTTGCGCGATCGGATCGCCGAGCTCGAACGGCAGAAATCGGCCGCGGCGGCCGAGCAGGCCCGGCTGACCGTGGAATGGGAGAAGTTGCGGCGCACCGCCGAGGCTGCCGCCGGCGTTCCGGCCAACAAGCGCGGCTGCGGGCTGGGCAGCGAGATCGCTTTGGCACGCCGCGAGTCGCCGAACCAGGGCGGCAAGCTCCTGGGGCTGGCCAAAGCGCTGGTTCGTGAAATGCCGCACACCATGGCCCTTTTGGAAGCCGGGCGGCTCTCGGAGTGGCGGGCCACCCTGATCGTGCGGGAATCCGCCTGCCTGACCATCGACGACCGCCGCCGATTGGACAAGGAACTGTGTGCCGACCCGAATGCCCTGGACGGATTCGGCAACGACCGAATCACCGCCGAAGCCAAGAAGATCGCCTACCGACTGGACCCGCAGGCCGTCGTCGACCACGCCGCCAAAGCCCCCAAACAACGCTACGTCTCGTTCCGCCCGGCCCCGGACGCCATGACGTACGTGACCGCGCTGGTACCGATGACACAAGGGGTTGCGGTGTTCGCCTCCCTCAACAAGGCCGTCAAGACCAATACCGATGACCGCACCCGTGGACAGGTCATGGCCGACACCCTGGTCGAGCGCGTCACCGGGCGGCCGGCCGAAGAACCCGTACCCGAAACGGTGAACGTCGTGCTCTCCGACGAGGCCCTGGCCGGCGGCAACGACGCAGCCACCGTGCAGGGCTACGGACCGATTCCGGCCGAAACCGTGCGCAACCTGATCACCGACACCCTCGACAAGGACGGTCAGGTCGCCCTACGCCGGCTGTACGCCACTCCCGCCAGCGGCGCCCTGGTCGCCATGGAATCGAAATCCCGCATCTTCCCGAAAGGGCTGGCGCAGTTCGTCAAGTTCCGCGACAGCACCTGCCGCACCCCGTACTGCAACGCCCCGATCCGGCACATCGACCACGCCCGCCCGGACCGCCGGGGCGGACACACCGACGGGGTCAACGGCCAAGGGCTGTGCGAGCAGTGCAACTACCTCAAAGAACAAGCCGGCTGGGCCGTCCGTGTGGTGTCCGACGAATCCGGCAGGCACGCAACCGAATACACCACCCCCACCGGTGCGGTCTACCGATCCACCGCACCACCGATCGCCGGCGGCATGCGGATACTCACCCGCGACATCCACATCGTCACCGTGCACCGGGCGGCGTGAATCCCTCACCGGGTCAGTACAGCCACGCATTCCACGTGGTGCGTCAGCGGGAACGCGTCGAACACCCGCAGCTGCTCAACCGCGTAACCGTTGCGCAGGTACTCCCCCACGTCGCGAGCGAACGACGCTGCCTCACAACCGATATGAATGATGCGCGGCACGCCGGCACCAGCAAGCAGGTCGATGATCTCGCGACCGGCGCCCGCTCGTGGCGGATCGAGCACCGCCACGTCGGCGCCATCCCGGCGTCCCGTCAGGGCCCGGCGCACCGAGTCGGTCACCACGGACACCCAGGGCATATCGGCCAGCGCTGCGCGTGCCGCACGCGCCGACCCGCGCGACGTGTCGACCGTCAACACCTGCCCCGATTCACCGACCTCGTCGGCAAGGGCCGCCGCGAAAACCCCTGCGCCACCATAGAGATCCCAGGCCGACATACCCGGCTGCAGCCCGGCCGCGGCACGGATCAGCGTGCTGTACACCTCGGGCGCGTCCCGATGTGCCTGCCAGAACGCCGTCACCGGCACCTGCCACTCCCGGCCACCGATCCGCTGCAGCGCCTCATACTGCCCCTCAACCACCTGGGTCAGCGCCTTCCGACCGGGCCCGGTCTGAACGATATGGCGCACGTCGTCGTCATCGACCGCCACATGAAGTTCAGCGCCCGGCGGCCAGCGTGATCCGTCCAGGCCGTCCAACATGCCGGGGCGAAGCTGCCCGCAGTTCAGCTCGGGAAACAACTCGGTGCTGTGATAGCGGTGAAATCCCGCCTGCCCGGACTCGGAGACATCCAGACGCACCCGGGTGCGCCAGCCGGTCGGGCCCGCCACGCCCACTTCTTCGGCGACCCCCGACCACTCGTAATGGCCGAGCCGGGCCAGCTGGTTGGCCACCACCTCACCCTTGAGTCTGCGGGCCGCCCCCGGTTCGGCGAAGGCCAGGTCGCAGCAACCCGAGCCGTGCACGCCTGCGATCGGGCACAGCGACGCGACGCGGTCCGGCGATGCCTCGACCACCTCGACAACATCTGCGTGCCAATAGGATCCGCGCTCGGAGCGGACTTTCGCCCGTACCGTCTCACCGGGCAGTGCGTACCGCACGAACACCACGCGGCCGTCGTGGCGTGCCACGCAGCTGCCGCCGTTGGCCGCCGGCCCGGTGGTCAGGGTCAACTCGGCTGTCGACTCGCTCAATCCAGGAATCCTCTACGCGCGTCACCGGGCGCGGACTGCGGCTCCAGTTTCTTGAGCCGTTCCGACGACGTCAGCTGCCACGGCACCGACGTCACCATCACGTTGGGTTCGAACAGCAGCCGGCCCTTCAGTCGCAGTGCGCTCTGATTGTGCAACACCTGCTCCCACCAGTGCCCCACCACGTATTCGGGGATGAACACCGTCACCACGGTCCGCGGTGACTCCTTGGTCACCCGCTTGACGTAATCGAGCACCGGCCTGGTGATTTCACGATAGGGCGAGGCGATGACCTTGAGCGGGACACTGACGTCGCTGTCCTCCCACTCGTGCACCAACTGGCGCGTTTCGGCGTCGTCGACGCTGACGGTGATGGCCTCCAGCACGTCCGGACGGGTGGCCCGCGCGTATGCCAGCGCACGTCGGGTCGGCAGGTGCAGCTTGGACACCAGAACCACGGCGTGGTTGCGGCTGGGCAGCACCATGTCACCCTCGGACTCCGCCTGGGCCTCCAGCTCGCGGGCCACGGTGTCGTAATGCTTGTGGATGAGCTTCATGATGACGAACAGCGAGGACATCGCCAAGATCGCAATCCAGGCTCCGGCAAGGAATTTGGTGAGCACCACGACGATCAGCACCGAGCCGGTGCACACGCAGCCGATCGAGTTGATCACCCGGGATCGCATCATGTGCCTGCGGACCGACGGATCGGTCTCGAAGCGCAGCAGCCGGGTCCAGTGCCTGACCATCCCGATCTGGCTCAGGGTGAAGGACACGAACACCCCGACGATGTAGAGCTGGATCAGGGCGGTCACCTCGGCCCGGAACGCCACCACGAAAGCGATCGCCGCGAACGCCAGGAACAGGATGCCGTTGGAGAACGCCAGCCGGTCACCACGGGTGTGCAACTGCCGGGGCAGATACCGGTCCTGCGCCAGAATCGAGCCCAGCACCGGGAATCCGTTGAACGCGGTGTTGGCCGCCAGCACCAAGATCAGCGCCGTGACACCGGCGATGGCGTACAGACCGACCGGAAAATCGTGGAACACCGCATCGGCGAGCTGCGCCACCAGGGTCTTCTGGTGATAGCCCGGCGGCGTCCCGACAAGCTGGTCGGGATTCTCGGCCATCTTCACGCCGGTCTCCTTGGCCAGCAGGATGATGCCGATGAACAGCGTGGTGGCGATGCCGCCCAGCAACAACAGCGTCGTTGCGGCATTGCGCGACTTCGGTTTCTGGAACGCCGGCACACCGTTGCTGATGGCCTCCACACCGGTCAGCGCCGCACAGCCGGACGAGAACGCCCGGGCCACCAGGAACACCATCGCCAAACCCAGCACGTCACCGTGCTCGGAGTGCATCTCGAAGCCTGCCGACTCGGCCCGCAATTCATGGCCCAGCACGAAGATCTGGATGAAGCCCCAGGCCAGCATCAAATACATGCCGATCATGAACGCATAGGTGGGGATCGCGAAAGCGGTGCCGGATTCGCGGATACCGCGCAGGTTCAGCGAGGCCAGAATCAGGATCGCCGCCACCGCGAACAACACCTTGTGCTGGGCGATGAACGGCACCGCGGACCCGATGTTCGACATCGCCGAGGCCATCGACACCGCAACGGTCAGCACGTAGTCCACCAGTAGCGCACTGGCCACCGTCAGCCCAGCGGTGCCGCCGAGATTGGTGGTGACGACTTCGTAGTCACCCCCGCCGGACGGATAGGCGTGCACGTTCTGCCGATAACTGGCGATCACGATCATCATGACGATGGCCACCGCGAGCCCGACCCATGGCGCCACCGAGTACGACGTCAGGCCGGCCACCGACAGCACCAGGAAGATCTCTTCCGGGGCGTAAGCAACCGATGACAAGGCATCGGAGGCGAACACAGGCAGCGCGATCCGCTTCGGCAGCAGCGTGTGCGCGAGCTTGTCGCTGCGGAAGGGTCTTCCCAGCACCAGCCGGCGCGCGGCGGTCGATAGCTTGGACACGAGTGCCAAGACTAAGCCCACCGGCGATTGGCTGTAGCGTTCCGGGTGCGCAGGGTTGAATGGACTTCGGATGAAACGCTGTTCCTGGCAGACGGCCGAGAGGACACAGGGTGCGGGTAGTGGTGATGGGATGCGGCCGGGTGGGCGCATCGTTGGCGGACGGGCTGTCCCGGATCGGCCATGAGGTAGCTGTGATCGACCGTGACAGCAGCGCGTTCAACCGGCTCAGCCCCGAATTCACCGGCGAGCGCGTGCTCGGCATGGGTTTCGACCGCGACGTGCTGCTGCGGGCAGGCATCGAGGAGGCGGGCGCATTCGCCGCGGTGTCCTCCGGTGACAACTCCAACATCATCTCGGCACGGGTGGCCAGGGAGACGTTCCGGGTGGAGCGCGTCGTGGCCCGCATCTACGACGCCAAGCGGGCCGCCGTCTACGAACGGCTCGGCATCCCGACGGTGGCGACGGTGCCGTGGACCACCGACCGGCTGCTCAACGTGCTGACCAGGGAAACCGAAACCACCAAGTGGCGCGACCCTTCCGGCAACGTGGGTGTGGCCGAACTACCGCTGCACGAGGACTGGGCCGGTCGCGGGATCACCGACCTGGAAGCGGCCACCGGCGGACGGGTGGCGTTCATGCTGCGCCTGGGCACCGGACTGCTGCCCGACGCCAAGACCATCATCCAGGCCGGCGACCACGTCTTCATGGCCGCCATCTCCGGACACATCGGCGAGGCCCTGGCGATCTCCGCACTGCCGCCGAGTGAGGACTAGAACTGATGAAGGTAGCCATCGCCGGAGCCGGTGCCGTCGGCCGCTCCATCGCCCGCGAACTCGTCGACAGCCACGACGTGACCCTGCTCGAACGTGATCCCCTGCACATCGACGTCGACGCCATTCCCGCCGCCCAGTGGCGGCTCGGCGACGCCTGCGAGTTGAGTCTGCTGGAATCGGTGAAGTTGGAGGAGTTCGACGTCGTGATCGCCGCGACCGGCGACGACAAGGCCAACGTGGTGTTGAGCCTGCTGGCCAAGACCGAGTTCGCCGTGCCCCGCGTGGTGGCGCGGGTCAACGACCCGCGCAACGAGTGGCTGTTCGACGAGAGCTGGGGCGTGGACGTCGCGGTGTCCACGCCGCGGATGCTGGCCTCACTGGTCGAAGAGGCCGTCGCCGTGGGTGATCTGGTGCGGCTGATGAGTTTCCGCAAGGGCCAGGCGAATCTGGTCGAGATCACGCTGCCCGACGACACCCCGTGGGGCGGCAAGGCCGTCAAGCGCCTCCAGTTGCCCCGTGACGCCTCGCTGGTGACGATTCTGCGCGGGCCCCGGGTGATCGTGCCGGAAAGCGACGAACCGCTGGAGGGCGGCGATGAGCTGGTCTTCGTGGTCGTCGCCGAAGTGGAAGCCGAACTGCGCGAGCTGCTGCTGCGGCCGGCGAAGGCTTAGCTTTCGGCCGCGGCGCTCTGTGCGGCGTGGTGCGCATGCACCGCGCGCTGGGCAACCCGGATGGCGAAGTAGGTGATGATCGCAGCCACCCCGGTCAGCGGCCAGCCCATCGCGAGCCGGGCCACGCCCAGCCAGCCGGTCTGGTCCGCGTCGTACAGGTGGTGCTGCACCACGAATCGTGAGGCGAACACCGCCACCCAGACCAGCGTGGCGATATCGAAAGCCAGCACGGCACGGCGGACCTCGCGCCAGCCGCGCCCGTGATCGTTGATCCAGCCCCACACGTAGCCGACGACCGGCCTGCGGATGAGTACGGAGAGCGCGAACACTGCGGCCCAGACCAGCGAAGACCAGATCCCCAGCAGGAAATAACCTTTCGACGCTCCGACCAGATAAGCGATCAGCGCGCTGATACCGACGCCCATGAACCCGGACACCGCGGGTTGCAGCGATTCACGGCGGAAGAGCCGCCAGAACAGAACGAGGGCCGCCACGCCGAGCGCGGCGAAAATGGCGGGCATCAGGCCCGCGGTGGTCGATACCGGGACGAACACGACGACCGGCAGCGACGAATAGATCAGGCCGCTGATGCCGCCCATCTGGTCGAGGATCGCGCGGGCACTGTTACTGGTGTCCGGTGTGTCTTGCTCGGCTGTCCCCTGGTCGGGGTGGGTCACTTCTGAATCTCGTAGTGCGGGTTGTACATCGCCTTGGATCCGTTGTCCAGCTTGCCCATCCGCCCGTGCACCCGCAGGGTTCGCCCGGATTCGATGCCGGGGATGCGGCGCTGGCCGAGCCAGACCAGCAGCACCGAATCGGTGCCGTCGAACAGCTCGGCACGGACTCCGCTGGCGCAGCCCTTCGCGTTGGTCTCGACACATCGCAGCGTGCCGACCATCGTGACCTCTTGACCGCGCTGACAGTCGATCGCGCGCTGCGCGCCGGTACCGGCCGCCTCATCGCTGAGTTCTTCGACGTCGAGCTGCTCCGGGTCTTCTGTGAGCCGGCGGGTGAGCCGCCGCAGATACCCTTCGGCCGTAGCCATGGCCTCTCCCTTTCGCGAATCCGTCGTGGATTCACTTCCTGACCATCGCCACGGTAGACCTGTTACGTCCGAATCGCCACGCCGTGTGGGGCGCGGCGCGCCGATGGGTGCACCATCGTGGCATGGCAGTGAATTTGCGCGGGGTGACCACGGTCCTGCTGGCCGGCACCGGGTCCGACGACGACTATGTGTACCGGGCATTTTCGGGTGCGTTGCACGACGTCGGGGCCATCGTGGTGACCCCGCCGCCACGGCCCTCGCAACTGATCGGTGGCTACCTGGCCGCCCTCGACGAGGCCGCCCGGGGTGACGAACGCAACACCATCGCGGTCGGCGGCGTGTCGATCGGGGCCGCGGTGGCCACCGCGTGGGCGCTGGCCCATCCGGCCCACACCGTCGCGGTGCTGGCCGCCCTGCCCGCATGGACGGGTGAGCCCGCCAATGCGACGGCGGCGTTGTCGGCACGCCACACCGCGCAGTTGCTGCGCACCGATGGGCTGGCCGCGACGGTGGCCGCGATGCGCGCGTCCAGCCCGCCGTGGCTGGGCGCCGAACTCACCCGGTCCTGGCTGGCGCAATGGCCCGCCCTGCCCGATGCCATGGATGAGGCCGCCCACCACGTGTCGCCGACCAGCGCCGAACTGGCCACCCTGGCCGTCCCGATGGGGGTGGCCGCGGCGACCGATGACCCGATCCATCCGGTCGACGTGGCCCTGGAATGGGTGGCCGCCGCGCCGCATGCCGCGCTGCGCACCGTCACACTCGACGAAATGGGCGCCGACCCGGCCGTATTGGGCGCGGCCTGCGTGGGCGCCCTGCTGGACGTCTAACCGCCGGTGATGGTGCTGCGCAACTGCTGCATCGCCGACATGGCGGTGCGGCGGGCGTCCGGACCGGGCGGCTCGGGCGCCGGTGCCTGCGCTTCGGCCTGAGCCTGCGCCTGAGCCGCAGCGGCACGCAACTGCTCGGCCATCGGATCGGGCAGCTGCACCGCCAGTGGAGTACGGACCGGCATCGGCGTGTCACCTCGGCGAACGACAGTGTCCGCCAACGCTTCCCGCGCCTCGGCCGCAAGGGCTTCGACGGTCTCCGGGGCACCGTTGATCACACACCGGATCATCCAGCGATACCCGTCGACACCGATGAAGCGGACCACCCCGGGGGTCTGACCCTGCGGCGCGGCCGCACTGACGCCGACGACCTCGCGGCCCCAGCGGCCATCCTCGATCCGCACCTTCGCGCCGTCCTTGCGCAGCGAATCGGCCAGCTCACCGGCGACCTCGCGCCACAGCCCGGCCGATTTCGGCGCCGCATAGGCCGCGATGGTGAACCGGCCGTTGGGCGTGACCACCCATACCGAGCTGGGTACGCCCTGGTCGGTCAATTCGACCTGCACCTGGCCGGCCTCGGGCATCGGAACGAGCACCGAGCCGAGATCCAGCCGCGCCACCGTGGCCGCTTCCGGATCGTCGAAATCCTCGATGTCGAAGGGGCCGTCGAAGTCCTGGTCCGATTCGTTGTCGATATCCACGTCGTTAGCCATCACAAACTCGCATGTCCGCCGGAGGAACCATGGCCGCCATCGCCACGGGAAGTGTCTGCCAGCCCGGCCTCGTCGAACGACGACACCTCGACCAGCTCGGGAAGTTCGACCCGCTGCACCAGGAGTTGGGCAATGCGGTCACCACGCCGTATCGCAATTGGCTGCTCGGGGTCGAGATTGATCAGCGCCACCTTGATCTCTCCACGGTACCCGGCATCGACCGTCCCGGGACTGTTCACGATCGACAGGCCGACGCGGCTGGCCAAACCCGAACGCGGATGGATCAATCCGACCATTCCGTGCGGAACGGCGACGGCGATCCCGGTCGGCACCAGGGCCCGGTGGCCGGGCGCCAGGTCCACATCGACGGCACTGAACAGGTCCACACCTGCATCGCCGTCGTGGGCCCGGCTGGGCAACGGTAGATCGCGGTCCAGACGCACGACCGCCAGAGAAGTGGGCACGACGCGAGAGATTACCCTTGAGCACGTGTCTGACACGCGCGCTACCACCCAATCGGTGCGTTATCGGGAACGGCTGCGGGTGCCGTGGTGGTTCTGGCCGCCCGCACTGGGCCTGGCCGCCCTGATCGCCACCGAGGTGAACATGGGCGTGGCCGCCATCGCGGACTGGGTGCCGTTCGCGGTGCTGCTCCCGGTGGCCGCCGCGGCAATGGTCTGGATGGGCCGGATGGAGGTTCGGGTCGTCGACGGACCGCACGGCGCGCAATTGTGGGCCGGCCCGGCACACCTGCCGGTCAGTGTCATCTCACGGTCTGCGGAAGTGCCGAGATCGGCGAAGTCGGCGGCATTGGGCCGCCAGCTCGACCCCGCCGCTTATGTGTTGCACCGGGCCTGGGTCGGCCCCATGGTCCTGGTCGTCCTCGATGATCCCGACGACCCGACCCCGTACTGGTTGGTGAGCTGCCGGCACCCGGATCGGGTGCTGGCAGCCCTTCGTTCGTAGTTCAGGCCGCGCAATCGGTGCAGATCATCACGCCGTTCTTCTCGCTTGCGAGCCGGCTGCGGTGGTGCACCAAAAAGCAGCTTGAGCAGGTGAACTCGTCGGCCTGCTTCGGAACGACACGCACCGAGAGTTCTTCGCCCGACAAGTCCGCGCCGGGCAGTTCGAACGATTCCGCGGACTCGGATTCGTCGACGTCCACGACGGCCGATTGGGCCTCGTTACGTCGTGCTTTGAGCTCTTCAAGCGAATCCTCGGACACGTCATCGGTCTCTGAACGCCGCGGAGCGTCGTAGTCGGTAGCCATCTCATCCCCTCCGTTACCTTGCAGCAGAGCTTTGTACCAGCGTCGAACGCCTACACCAAATAATTCGTGCCCCGAATACAGTCAGATGGCATGTGATTTACGTCACAGCTCGATTCTCGGGCCGAGGGCGCGTTGCGGGGATGTGCCTTTAAGGTGCAGGGGTGGTCGCTCTCATCACCGAAGGAACGGCGTTCGACAAACACGGACGCCCGTTCCGCAGACGGAACCATGTGCCCGTCCTGTGCCTGTTCCTGGCGCTGGCCGTCGCCACCGGCGTGGTGTGGGTGATCGCGCTCAATCGGCCCACCGACGTGCACGAAGCGGTCGTCTGCAACGCTCCCCCGGCCGCGACCGACCCCAACCAGCCGACTCTGGGCCAGCAGGTGTCCCGGGAGACCATGACCGACGTGGTGCCGGCCAAACTCGCCGACACCAAGGCCAAGGTGCTCAACGCCAGCGGCCAGGGCGGGCAGGCCGCCGAGGTGTCGGGCGCCCTACGCGATATGGGCTTCGCCCAGCCGGCCGCGTCCAACGACCCCGTCTACGCCGGCACCCGGCTGGAATGCCAGGGCCAGATCCGGTTCGGCCCCTCCGGCCGCGCCGCCGCCGCCGCGGTCTGGCTGGTGGCGCCATGCACCGAGCTGTTCCAGGACCAACGGGCCGATGACTCCGTCGACCTGGCGATCGGCACCGAGTTCTCCGAATTCAGCCACAACGACGATATCGACGCCATGCTGGCCAGCCTGCGCCCGGACGCCACCCAACCGCCGGACCCGGCGCTGCTGCGCAAGATCCACAGCGCGGCCTGCTGAGCGCTAGCCGGCGCCCAGCGCCCGCAACGCATCCAGGAGCGCCGCGGACACCCCCGGGGCCGCGGCGCACAGCAGGTCCGGGTCCGGCGTCCGCACGACCGCACCGGCCTCCGTCGCGATCAGCACCCCGGCCGCCCAGTCCCACAGGTGCACGTCGTCCTCGAAATAGGCATCCAACTGGCCCGCGGCCACCATGCACAGATCCAGGGCACACGAGCCGATCCTGCGCACATCCCTGACACCGGGCAGCAATCCGGCCAGCACCTGCGCCTGGCGCGCCCTGCGCTCGGCCACATACGAGAACCCGGTGCCCACCAGCGCAACCGAGAGGTCGTCGATGTTGTTGCACCGCAACGCCTTTGACTGCCCGCTCCGGGACACCGTGGCGCCGTGGCCGAGTGCCGCCGAGTAAAGCTCACCGGTGGGCACATTGGCCACCGCGCCGGCGACCGACCTGCCGTCGATCTGCACGCCCACCGAGACGGCATAGTCGGCGATTCCGTAGACGAAGTTCACCGTGCCGTCGATGGGGTCGATCACCCACACCGGCCGGCCCGGCTCGACGTCCGCGCTACCGCCCTCCTCCTCGCCGAACACCTGATCGCCGGGACGCAGCACCGCCAGCCGGTCCCGGATCAGCCGCTCGGTCTCGGTGTCCACCACCGTCACCGGATCGGTCGGGGTGCTCTTGGACCGCACGGATTCCGCCGCGGTGGCCGCGGTGGCGAACACCTCGGTCCGGCGCCGCGCCACGAAAGACGCGGCCTCGGTGGCCAGTTGCTCCGCCACGGCACGCAATGTCACCGGATCACAGTTGTTGGATTCCACGCCCACCATCGCAACACAGCCGGGTCGAGGGCACTAATGTGTGGGGCGCGTCGCATCCGCCGGCCCTTGCACGAGGAGCGCTTCATGACCGCCACCGATTCACCCGATACGGCAACCAGCGCCGGCACCGAACGCCGCGGTTTCGGCGTCGACGTGGGCGGCAGCGGGATCAAGGGCGGCATCGTCGACCTGGACACCGGCGCGCTCATCGGCGATCGGGTCAAACTGCTCACGCCGCAGCCCTCCACCCCGGAAGCCGTCGCCAAGACGGTGGCCACCGTGGTCCGCGAATTCGGCTGGACCGGGCCGCTCGGTGTCACCTACCCGGGCGTGGTGACCGACGGCGTCGTGCGCACCGCCGCAAACGTCGACAAGGGCTGGATCGGAGCGAATGCCGTCGAGATCATCGGCAAGGAACTCGACGGGCAGGCGGTCACCGTGCTGAACGACGCCGACGCGGCCGGAATCGCCGAGGCACGGTTCGGCGCCGGCAAGGACAAGACCGGGGTGATCGTGCTGCTGACCTTCGGCACCGGGATCGGTTCGGCGGTGATCCACAACGGCGTGCTGCTGCCCAACACCGAATTCGGCCACCTCGAGGTCGGCGGCAAAGAGGCCGAGCACCGGGCCGCGTCCTCGGTCAAGGAGCGCAAGGAATGGAGCTACGAGCGCTGGACCGAGGAGGTCACCAAGGTGCTGGTGACCATCGAGAACGCGATCTGGCCCGACCTGTTCATCGCCGGTGGCGGCATCAGCCGCAAGGCGGACAAGTGGATCCCGCTGCTGAAGAACCGCACCCCCGTGGTGGCGGCGACTCTGCTCAACGAGGCCGGGATCGTCGGCGCCGCACTGGCCGCCCACACCGCACACGTCAGCGCCTGAAGCGACGCGCTGAAGAGGCCAATTTGCCGCACGGTGCAGCCTTATCTCACACTGTCGTTACAATGGTCAACGGCGGCCGCCTACCGAGATAGCGGCGGGTTTCCCGAGCAGAGATCATCGCCAATATTCGACACAGCCGACGCTTTCCGGTGACGCATGCGTGCGCACCGGAATCCTCAAGACCGAAAGGGTGTACGTGGCAGCGACAAAAGCAAGCCCGGCAACCGACGAGCCGGTGAAGCGCACCGCCGCCAAGACCCCTGCGAAAAAGGCGCCCGCCAAGGCCGCAGCCGCCAAGGCGCCCGCCAAGCGCGCAGCCAAAGCCCCCGCCAAAAAGGCAGCGGGCAAGGCCGACACCGTGGCCGAGGCCGTTGACCTCGGTGAAGACCTGGAGGCCGACGACCTCGAAGTGGGCCCCGGTGACGATCTCGAGGTCGACGATGTCGAGATCGAGGACGTCGAGATCGAGGACGACGCCGAAGAAGACGCCGAGCCCGCCGGTGCCGCCGAGGATGCGGCGGTCAAACCCGCCGCCAAGGCGGTAGAGGCCGAGGAAGAGCACCCCGAGCCCACCGAAAAGGACAAGGCGTCCGGCGACTTCGTCTGGGACGAAGAGGAGTCCGAGGCCCTGCGACAGGCCCGCAAGGACGCCGAGCTGACCGCATCGGCCGACTCGGTGCGTGCCTATCTCAAGCAGATCGGCAAGGTCGCGCTGCTCAACGCCGAGGAAGAAGTCGAGCTCGCCAAGCGCATCGAAGCCGGGCTGTACTGCACCCAGCTGATGGTGGAGCTCGTCGAGAAGGGCGAGAAGCTCACCACCGCGCAGCGTCGTGACTACCAGTGGATCTGCCGCGACGGCGACCGGGCCAAGAACCACCTGCTGGAGGCCAACCTGCGTCTGGTGGTGTCGCTGGCCAAGCGCTACACCGGCCGCGGCATGGCATTCCTGGACCTGATCCAGGAGGGCAACCTCGGTCTGATCCGCGCGGTGGAGAAGTTCGACTACACCAAGGGCTACAAGTTCTCCACGTACGCCACCTGGTGGATCCGCCAGGCCATCACCCGCGCGATGGCCGACCAGGCCCGCACCATCCGTATCCCGGTGCACATGGTCGAGGTCATCAACAAGCTCGGCCGCATCCAGCGCGAGCTGCTGCAGGACCTGGGCCGCGAGCCCACGCCCGAAGAGCTGGCCAAGGAAATGGACATCACGCCGGAGAAGGTGCTGGAGATCCAGCAGTACGCGCGTGAGCCCATCTCGCTGGACCAGACCATCGGCGACGAGGGCGACAGCCAGCTCGGTGACTTCATCGAGGACTCCGAGGCCGTGGTGGCCGTGGACGCGGTGAGCTTCACCCTGCTGCAGGATCAGCTGCAGTCGGTGCTGGAGACGCTGTCCGAGCGCGAGGCCGGCGTGGTCCGGCTGCGGTTCGGCCTGACCGACGGTCAGCCCCGCACCCTCGACGAGATCGGCCAGGTCTACGGGGTGACGCGCGAGCGTATCCGGCAGATCGAGAGCAAGACCATGTCCAAGCTGCGCCACCCGAGCCGCTCCCAGGTGCTGCGCGACTACCTGGACTAGACACTCAACACGACGAAATGGTCGCTGCCGGACTGCCGGCGGCGACCATTTCGCTGTTCTGGGCCTTGCGCGCCCCTAGTGTGCCGCGCGCTGCTTGGTGCCGTACACGCGCTCCATCAATGCGGTGTCGGTGTGCACCTCGACGCGCACCGTCTTGCCCGCCCGGATGGTGTAAACGTCTGCGTCCCGGCCTTTTTCGTCACCCACCGCAACTTCGGTGAGTGCCACCACCATGTCGCCGTCGGCTACCAGCCGGTTCACCTTCACCGTCGGGGATTTCTCGCCCAACCGGGCGAGGTACTGACCGACCTCGCCTTTGCCGTGGTAGGTGCCGCTGATGGTGCTGTTACCCGGCTGCACCCATTCGACGTTGTCATCGAACAACCCCATCACTGTTTCCACATCCCCATTGGCGAAGGCTTCGTAGCCCTTCCTGATGAGTTCGATGTTGTCCTGCTGCTCTGACATTTCACTCTCCTTCGACCCGATCGAATGATCCGGCGCGACGGGCCGGGCCGCTCGGGAAAGTCACGCAGAATCGGCTCTCAGGTCAGTCAGGCGCGTACACCGCCACACCGAATGTAGGCCGCGCGCATGACCGTGTACAGGGAAGATGGCAGTGGTGCTTGCCAAGTAAAGGAGTGTCTGCTAAAAGCGCCTACCGGCGCGGTTCGCGCATCTTGTAGGTCATCGGCCAGGACTCCCGGGAATCGTCTCCGGTGAGCGGCACACCCTGACTGCCGAGTTTGACGTCGTAGGCCTCCATGGCCTCCCCCACTTCGCGGCCGGCCTTCTCCCGGGCCAGGTAGTAGAGCTGGTCGATTTCGAGTTCCTTGAAGGCTACGAAGGTGGTTCTGCGCACCGTGTGCGGACTGGTCGCCTCGGCGACCATGCGCTCGGTCAGCATCCGCCCGGCCAGCACGGCCGCACCCAGCAGCGCGAACGGCACCACCCAGTAACAGACGAACGACAGCGGCGTCCTGGTGTCGACGATGCTGGCATCGCCGTACACGATCGGTGGGATGGCCGACGACACCGTCATCCCCGCGAATGCGCCGACCCACACCCACGTGATCGCGGTGGTGATCGTTGCGAACAGATCGCTCTTGATCACCTCTGGCGACTGGTCCACCTCGGCGAACTCCCGGATGAACGGCCGCCCGATCACCACCCCGACCAGCGCGACGATCAGGATCCCGGCGGAACTGAGCGGCTGAATCCACCGCTCCAGGAACGACTGGCTCGCCGTGTGGGTGAGCACCGCCAGCACCGCGAAGGTGGCGATCGCGCCGACCTCCAGGGTGCGTCCGGCACTGCCCCGGATCCTTCCGATGGCGTATGACGCCAGCGCAATGGCCAGGGCGACCAGCACGGCGGTACCGAACGGGACGTTGCCGACCAATACCCAGTAGACGATCCACGGCGCGAAACCCGACAGTATGGCCACGATCGGTCAGTTTACAAAATGCGGCGTCAACGTAATACCACGGTACTAGGTTCCCTTGGCGCCCCGAGCATTTCGCGGTGCGAAGGCGGCCGTCGGCCATCCTCGTCGGTGATCCCGTACCGGGCCGCCAACTCGGCGCCGATCACGGTGCGCCCACTGAGACCGGCCAGCTCCGGGTCGTTGTACAGCGCATCGAGCAGATGGCCGGTGAACTCGGGCGTCTCGGCGTGCCGAGCCGTCTGCGCCAGCGCGTCCGGATTTCCGGCGAACGCCGCCCGGAACCGTTCGGTGAGCAGGATGCCCATCCAGACCGACACGCATGCCACCCCGGTGCCGCGGAAATCCACCGCCATGTCGGCGGCCATCTTGTCGATGCCGGCCTTCTGAGCGCCGTAGGCGGGCCCGTGCATATAGCAGACAGACCCGGGCGACGACGTGAACGCGATCAGGCCACGCGGCCGGCTCAGCAACAGCGGCGCGGCATGCCAGGACGCGACATAAGCCGATCGCAGCCCCACGTTAAGCACGTCGCCCAGCCCGATCGGCTTCTCCCAGAACGGTTTCGCACCGGTGAGCTCGTCGTGCACGACAGCGGCGTTGTTGACAAGCAGGTCGAGACCGCCCTCCTCGGCAGCGACACGGGCGAACAGCTCGCCGACCGCGTCGTCGTCGCCGTGGTCGACCCGCACCGCGACACCACCCGGCGGAGCCTCGGTGATGGTCCGGCCGGTGGCGTAGACGCGCCAGCCGTGCGCGCCGAGCGCCGCCGCGATCCCGTACCCGGCACCCCGGCTGGCACCCGTCACCACCGCGACTCTCACTCCCCTAACCTAGACCGGTGTCGGGCTCACGGATCACCATCTCGTCAGGATCGGAATTCGAAGCCGCGGTGGGCTATTCACGCGCGGTGCGGATCGGTGACCACGTGGCGGTGTCCGGGACCACCGCCGCCGGTGAGTCGGTGGCGATCCAGACCCGCGCGGCGCTGCAGCGGATCGAGACCGCGCTCGGCGAGGCCGGCGCGGCGTTGAGCGATGTGGTGCGCACCCGCATCTACGTCACCGACATCTCCCAATGGCGGGAAGTCGGCGCCGTGCACGAAGAGTTCTTCGGCGCCATCCGCCCGGCCGCCACCATGGTGGAAGTCAGCGCCCTCATCTCGCCGGAACTGCTGGTGGAGATCGAGGCCGACGCCTACGTGGGCGGCTGAGCCGGCCACTGCGCGAACAGCCCGTCCGCACCCGGCCGGTATGGGGTGACAGATCTCACAGCACCCACCGGCAGGGGCCCGTACAGGTGTGGGAACAGCATCGATTCCGGATCTGTCGGCACACCCGGCTCCCACCGCACGGGATCGGTCAACGCGGCGGGATCGATGCTCAACAACACCAGGTCGGTGCGCCCGGCGTAGAGCCGATTGGCGGGCAGGTGGACCTGCTCAGGGGCCGAAAGATGAACGAAGCCCACCGCCTGGAGCGACGGCGGCCGGTGCTCACCCAGATTCAAGGCATCGAGCCACTCGGCGTCGGCGCACAGATGGACCAGCACCTCGATGTCGCCAGGGTCGGAGATCATGCGCCCAGCCTGCCCGCCCTGCAACGCGAGCGGCCAGTGAGACACGACACACCGGTAAACCCCAAGGGAACAAGGCCGGAACCTAATACGTCTGAGACAGTAGAACAACGCATCAAGCAGAACGGAGGACGTGCCGTGAACGCCATCCTGAAGAGTCCGGAACTGACTCGGGCCGATCGCTGCGACCGCTGCGGTGCCGCCGCCCAAGTGCGCGCCACCCTGCCGTCCGGCGCCGAACTCCTGTTCTGCCAGCACCACGCCAACGAGCACGAGGCACGGTTGATCGAGCTCGCCGCGGTGCTGGAGGTCAAGCCGGTCGACGCGTAGGGAATGCTGGACTGGTCATGAGTGACCAGCCCCCCGCGAAACCCACGCGCCACCACATCTGGCCGATCACCCGGCGCACGCTGTCCAAGGCGTGGGACGACTCGATCTTCTCCGAAGCGGCCCAAGCAGCCTTCTGGTGCGCGTTGTCCCTTCCGCCCCTGCTTCTGGGGATGTTGGGCAGCTTGGCGTACCTGGCCCCGCTGTTCGGGCCCGACACCTTGCCGACCATCGAGGAACAGCTGATCAGTACCTCGGGCCGGTTCTTCTCACAGAACGTCGTCAGCGAGATCATCGCGCCGACCATCTACGACATCGTTCGGGGTGCGCGCGGCGAGGTGGTCTCGCTGGGTTTCGTCATCTCGCTGTGGGCGGGCTCGTCGGCCATCTCGGCGTTCGTCGACTCGGTGGTCGAGGCGCACGACCAAACGGAGTTGCGCCATCCGGTGCGCCAGCGCTTCTTCGCGTTGGGTCTGTACGTGGTGATGCTGATGTGTGCCGTGTTGACGGCGCCGTTCGTGGCACTTGGTCCGCGCAAGATCTCCGCGAGCATCCCGGAGAGCTGGGACAACGTGCTGCAGTACGGCTACTACCCGGTGCTGGTGGTGGGGCTGATCCTGGTGGTCACGGTGCTGTACCGGGTGTCGTTGCCGGCACCGCTCCCGACGCACCGACTGGTGGTGGGGGCCGTGCTGGCGGCGGCGGTCTTCCTGATCGCGACGGTCGGGCTGCGGATCTACCTGACCTGGATCACGGCGACCGGCTACACCTACGGCGCGCTGGCCACGCCGATCGCGTTCTTGTTGTTCGCGTTCCTACTCGGTTTCGCCATCATGATCGGCGCCGAGCTGAACGCGGCGGTTCAAGAGGAATGGCCGGCACCGGATACGCATGCACGCCGGCTGCGGGAGTGGATCGAAGACAAGGCCGACAACCGCAACGGCGACGACGCGCCTACTTCTTGAGCTGCTCGTAGACCCGCTTGCAGTCCGGGCACACCGGCGAACCCGGCTTGGCGGCCTTGGTCACCGGGAACACCTCGCCGCACAGGGCGACCACGTGCGTGCCCATGACGGCGCTTTCGGCGATCTTCTCTTTCTTGACGTAATGGAAGACCTTGGGAGCGTCGTCGTCGGTCCCGTCATCGACGCGCTCGTCGGTATCCGGCCGTTCGATCGTCTGAGTCTGCATTCATCCATTGTGCCTGGCCGGCCCGCCCCGCCAAAGATGTGGGACAGTGGAGATATGAAACACGGCCAGGAGCTGAGTTTCGACGACGAAGGTCGGCCGATCCTGATCACCCGTGCTGCCCTGCCCTATGAGGAACAGCATCGCGCCAGGATGCGGAAGTACTTCACCTTGATGGCCTTCCGGATCCCGGCGCTGGTGCTTGCCGCCGTCGCCTACGGCATCTGGCACAACGGGCTCATCTCGCTGGGCATCATCGTGCTGTCCGTCCCGCTGCCGTGGATGGCCGTGCTGATCGCCAACGACCGTCCACCGCGCAAGGCCACCGAGCCGCGACGGTACGACGCGGCCGGGCCGCACCATGTGCAGTTGTCCCCCACCGCCGAGCGCCCCGCGCTGATCGAGCACGCGCCACGCACCGAGCGCGACCCCGAACCGGGTCACTGACCGTCGCGTGATCGGCCGTTTCTGGCCGCTGCGTTCCCACCTGAGCGCGGTTCTTTAGCACTTCTCAGGAGAATCTCAGGTCGTCGGCAAAAAACCGCAGGTCAAAAGGTGTGACATCCGGAACCAGCGGGAACTCAGAGCACTGTATGGACGTTGAACGCAGTGAAAGTTCCAGCCGATCAGGAGGCCGTAAATGGCGATCGCCAACGCAAGCCGAGTCGACAGCGATCTGGACGCTCAGAGCCCAGCCGCTGATCTTGTCCGTGTGTATCTCAACGGGATCGGTAAGACCGCGCTGTTGACCGCCGCAGACGAGGTTGAGTTGGCCAAGCGCATCGAGGCGGGCCTGTACGCCCAGAATCTGCTCAACACTCGCAAGCGTCTGGGCGACGCCCGCAAGAAGGACCTCGCCGCGGTGGTGCGCGACGGTGACGCCGCCCGCAGGCATCTGCTGGAAGCCAACCTGCGCCTGGTGGTGTCGCTGGCCAAGCGCTACACCGGCCGCGGCATGCCGCTGCTGGATCTGATCCAGGAGGGCAACCTCGGACTGATCCGTGCCATGGAGAAGTTCGACTACACAAAGGGATTCAAGTTCTCCACCTACGCGACGTGGTGGATCCGCCAGGCCATCACCCGCGGGATGGCCGATCAGAGCCGCACCATCCGGCTGCCCGTGCATCTGGTGGAGCAGGTCAACAAGCTGGCCCGGATCAAGCGTGAGATGCACCAGAACCTGGGCCGGGAAGCCACCGACGAGGAACTCGCGGAGGAGTCCGGTATCCCGGTGGAGAAGATCAACGACCTGCTGGAGCACAGCCGCGACCCGGTGAGCCTGGACATGCCGGTGGGCACCGACGAGGAAGCCCCGCTGGGCGACTTCATCGAGGACGCCGAGGCGATGTCGGCGGAGAACGCGGTGATCTCCGAACTGCTGCACACCGATATCCGGTACGTGCTGGCCACTCTCGACGAGCGCGAGCAGCAGGTCATCCGGCTGCGCTTCGGCTTGGACGACGGCCAGCCCCGCACCCTCGACCAGATCGGCAAACTGTTCGGGCTGTCCCGCGAGCGGGTCCGCCAGATCGAGCGTGAAGTGATGTCCAAGCTGCGCAACGGCGAACGTGCCGAGCGGCTGCGGTCATACGCCAGCTAGAACTCCCACCCGGTGATGCCCGTCGCTTTTCCAGCGGCGGGCATCACACTGTCCACGCAGGGATGTTGCAGCCCTGTTCAGGCGGCCAGACCGGTAGACTCGGCGCGTGACGGAGGGCCTGGATAGCGCATGAATGACTTGATCGACACCACCGAGATGTACCTGCGGACCATCTACGACCTCGAGGAAGAGGGTGTGGTGCCGCTGCGTGCCCGCATCGCCGAACGTCTCGAGCAGAGTGGCCCGACCGTCAGCCAGACAGTTTCCCGCATGGAGCGTGACGGGCTGCTGCACGTCGCGGGCGACCGTCACCTCGAACTCACGGAGAAGGGCCGCAATCTGGCCGTCTCCGTCATGCGTAAACACCGCCTCGCCGAGCGGCTGCTGGTCGATGTGATCGGCCTGCCCTGGGAGGAAGTGCACGCCGAGGCCTGCCGCTGGGAGCACGTGATGAGCGAGGACGTCGAGCGCCGTCTGCTTCAGGTGCTCAACAACCCCACCACCTCCCCCTTCGGCAATCCCATCCCGGGGCTGTTCGAGCTGGGTTACGGCGACGGCGGCGCCCGTGAGGACGCAAACCTGGTGCGGCTCACCGAGTTACCCGCCGGGTCGCCGGTCGCGGTGGTGGTGCGCCAGCTCACCGAGCACGTCCAGGGCGATGTGGAGCTGATCACCCGACTCAAGGACGCCGGCGTCGTTCCGAATGCCCGGGTCACCGTCCAGGTGAGCGACGAGCCCGGCGGCCAGGGCGGCGTTCTGATCCTGATTCCCGGTCACCAGGAAGTCGAGTTGCCGCACCACATGGCTCATGCCGTCAAGGTGGAGAAGGCCTAGCCGGGGCGCTGTCCGAACGCGCGCCGCGGCGGTAGCTGCACCCCCAGCCGGGAGGCGGTCCGATAGCCGGTGACCGCGAGCTCGCGGATCTGACGAGGATGCACACCCGACTGCAGCGCCTGGTCGAGCATGCCGGCCATCCGGTGGGTGGACTGACAGTTCAGCGCCTCTTCCAGCGCGATCCCGGCCAGCGGGCCGTCGCCTCTCACGTAGGCGGAGAACGCCAGCAACACCAGCGCCTCGGCGCGCCACGGAGCCGGCAGGATCCGCGCCAGCCGCGTCCACAGCGACTCGGCGCCGGTCGCGCCGCCCCCGACCGCCAGCGCATAGAGGGTGTCGCGCACCTGAGGATCGGGCAGCGCACGCGCCAGGGTGACCACGTCCTCGTCGTCGACGTCGCCACCACCGCCCGCGTGCTCCGCCATCCTGAGCGCCAGGCGCACCGCGTCCGCTGCCGTCAGGTCGGCCGCAGTGCCGTTGCGCCGCTGGAATTCCCGGTGCAGCTCGATCGAGCGGTCCAGATCGATGACGCCGACGACCTCCTGCAGGTCTTCGCGCCGGCGGTACAGCCGGCGCCCCTCGAGCACCGCGGCCGCCGCCAGCGGTGAGGCTCCGGGGTCATCGATCACCCCGCCGGCACCGCAACCGTCGACACACGTCCACTGCCCGCCCGGGGTCACCCGGTTCACCACCAGCGCCGCCAGCAGCACGATCGCGTGATCGTCGAGAGATTCGGCCAGCCGGTCGGCGAGTTCCAGATGCCCACCGACGCACGCGCCGCAGTCCATCGCGTTGTCGTCGACGATGACGGCGATTGCCGCATCGGGGCTGGACGCGGACACCACCGCGGCGAACTGCCCGGTGCCCGCGGCCAGCGCCGTACTCAGATCGACCCGCAGAACGGGCCCCATTTCGCCACGGTCGATGGTGATCAGCACCAGCGACTGTTCGGGGACGAACCCGAGCACGGCGGGCAGGGCCGCGATCAGCGCGGCCGGTCGGTCGAGATCGAAAAGCGGAGATTGTGAGGTCATACCCAGACGGTCACAGACGCCACCGTCACCGACGGCCCGCACAGTGCCCGCGCCGTGCCGGCTGTGGATGAATCCGCAACTGTGCATCGATCGACTGTTGTTCACATTCAATTCGGTGTGGTCGGCATGCGAGATCGCCGGAACCGGCGTAGGACTTCACACATGGGTTCCATGCAGGAGTACGACCTCGTCGTCATCGGTTCCGGGCCGGGTGGTCAGCGGGCCGCCATCGCGGCAGCCAAACTGGGCAAGTCGGTCGCGGTCATCGAACGCGGCGCCATGCTGGGCGGCGTCTGCGTCAACACCGGCACCATTCCGTCAAAGACGTTGCGGGAGGCCGTGGTCTACCTCACCGGGATGAGCCAGCGCGAGCTCTACGGCGCCAGCTACCGGGTGAAGGAGAGGATCACCCCCGGCGATCTGCTGGCACGTACCCAGCATGTGATCGGCAAGGAGATCGACGTGGTCCGGTCACAGCTGATGCGCAACCGGGTCGAGCTGTACGTCGGGCGCGGCCGGTTCGTCGATGATCACACCGTCGCGATCGACGACCCGGGTCGCGCGGAGCAGATCACGGTGCGCGGCCGCTATTTCGTCATCGCCACCGGTACCAAACCCGCCCGGCCCAGCGGTGTCGAGTTCGACGAGAACAGGGTGCTGGATTCCGACGGCATCCTCGATCTGAAGGCCATCCCGACCTCGATGGTGGTGGTCGGGGCCGGCGTGATCGGCATCGAGTACGCCTCGATGTTCGCCGCGCTGGGCACCAAGGTGACCGTGGTGGAGAAGCGCGGCACGATGCTGGAGTTCTGCGATCCCGAGATCGTCGAGGCATTGCGGTTCCACCTGCGCGACCTGGCGGTGACATTCCGGTTCGGCGAGGAGGTCACCGCGGTGGACGTCGGCTCGGCGGGCACCGTCACCACGCTGGCCAGCGGCAAACAGATACCGGCCGAGACGGTGATGTACTCCGCCGGACGCCAGGGCCAGACCGATCATCTGGACCTGGCCAACGCCGGCCTGGAGGCCGATGCCCGCGGCCGCATCTTCGTCGACGACAACTTCGCCACCAAGGTCGAGCACATCTACGCCGTCGGCGACGTCATCGGCTTCCCGGCACTGGCCGCCACGTCGATGGAGCAGGGCCGGCTGGCCGCCTACCACGCGTTCGGCGAGCCCACCAAGGGCATGATGGACCTGCAGCCGATCGGCATCTACTCGATTCCCGAGGTGTCCTATGTCGGTGCCACCGAGGTGGATCTGACCAAGGACTCCATCCCCTACGAGGTCGGGGTGTCGCGCTACCGCGAACTTGCCCGGGGTCAGATCGCCGGCGACTCGTACGGCATGCTCAAGCTGCTGGTGTCGACCGAGGATCTGAAGATCCTCGGTGTCCACATCTTCGGCACCGCCGCCACCGAGCTGGTGCACATCGGCCAGGCCGTGATGGGTTGCGGCGGCACCGTCGAATATCTCGTCGACGCGGTCTTCAACTACCCGACGTTCTCCGAGGCGTACAAGGTGGCGGCGCTGGACGTGATGAACAAGCTGCGCGCGTTGAGCCAGTTCAAGCGTTAGCAGTCCACCACCGAGGAGTCCGGAGCCTGGTCCCCCGGGCCCTGAGCCTCGGCCCTGGCCAGCAGATCTTCCGCCGCCTGATCGAAAGGTGGTGAGTAAGAAAGATTTTCGGCACATCCGCCACCGTCGAGTCCGCCCGTCAGGCCGGTGATGGTGGTGCCGACCAACCATGGCGAACCACTGGTGCCGTCCACCAGGCCGCCACAGCGCAGCAGCGGAAATCCGGCCTTGGTGGTGCTGGTCGGGGCGTGACAGCCGATCGGGCCGCCGCCCACCCCCATCGGATAACCGGTGATCGCGACGTCGGTGCCCGGTGCCGGCGCGGTGCCCAGCCGAAGTCCACCACCGACCGAGGCGGCCAGTGACCCACCGCCGTCCCGGCTGACCCGGGCGATCGCGAAGTCAGCGCGCGGGTTCTGGTCCGCACTCCACCGTGGATCCAGGTAGATGGCGTCGACATGCCACAGATCTCCAGCCGCCGCCGCCCCGGCGAATCCGGCCGCGAACTGTGCGTCCGGGCCACCGTCGAGGCAGTGCGCGGCGGTGAGGATCAAATCCCCGGACGGCGCATCGAGTACCGCCGCGGTGCACGCGTGCAGGTCGCCGCCGCCGACGAAGAGCGCGCCGATGCGGCGGTCGGGGCTGACGGGGGCGGCTTCGGGGGTACTGGCCGCGACCGGTGTGCTGCGACGGATCTGGGGCACGGCGGCACAACCGGCGGCCAGCGCGCCGACCAGCGCCACCACCGCCGTTACCCGTACCGTCATTCGCACGACATGAATCCTGCCCGAGAAACCTGGTGAAAGCGCTGGGAAGGCGGACGGGCCGTCGGACGTTGGCACGGAAGCCGGGGCCGCACGCCGGCCAGACGACAAACTGCGAGACACTTAGGTGAAGAGGAGGTGAAGCACATGGTCGATTCGTCAAGCACACCAGATCCGCGCTATCAGCCCGAGCAGACCGGCATGTACGAGCTGGAATTCCCGGCTCCCCAGTTGTCCGCCTCGGACGGGCGTGGTCCGGTGCTGATCCATGCGCTGGAGGGGTTCTCGGATGCCGGCCACGCCGTCAAGCTGGCGGCCCAGCACCTGAAGGACACGCTCGACACCGAGCTGGTGGCCTCGTTCGCCGTCGATGAGCTGCTGGACTACCGGTCCCGACGCCCGTTGATGACGTTCAAGACCGATCACTTCACCGGCTACGAGCAGCCCGAACTCAACCTGTACGCCCTGCGCGACACCGCGGGCACGCCGTTCCTGCTGCTGGCCGGCATGGAGCCGGATCTACGTTGGGAGCGGTTCATCACGGCGGTGCGGTTGCTGGCCGAGCGCCTCGGCGTGCGTCAGGTCATCGGATTGGGCACCATCCCGATGGCGGTGCCGCACACCCGGCCGGTGACACTGACCGCGCACTCCACCAACAAGGACCTGATCAGCGAGTACACCCCCTGGGTCGGGGAGGTGCAGGTGCCGGCCAGCGTGTCGAACCTGCTGGAGTTCCGGATGGGCCAGCACGGCCACGACGCCATGGGCTTCACCGTGCATGTGCCGCATTACCTGGCGCAAACGCCCTACCCGCCCGCAGCCGAGACGCTGTTGGCAGAGGTGGCGCGCAGTGCCGCTCTGCAGATCCCGTTGACTGCCCTGGGCGAAGCCGCCGCTGAGGTGCACACCAAGATCAACGAGCAGGTGTCATCCAGCGACGAAGTCGCTCAGGTGGTGACCGCCCTGGAGCGACAGTACGATGCATTCGTCGCGGCTCAGGAAAACCGGTCGTTGTTAGCCCGCGACGAAGATCTGCCCAGCGGTGACGAACTGGGCGCAGAGTTCGAGCGTTTCCTGGCCCAGCAGGCCGAGGACAACAACGGAGACGACACATAGCCGATTGGGCGGAGATGACCGAACGGAAACCGAAGCTGCGTACGGTGCGGCAGATCACGCCGACGCTGCAGTTCCGCACAATTCACGGCTATCGTCGTGCGTTCCGGATCTGCGGATCCGGGCCGGCGATCCTGTTGATCCACGGGATCGGTGACAACTCGACGACCTGGCACACCGTGCAGACCGCACTGGCCCAGCGGTTCACCGTCATCGCTCCCGACCTGCTCGGCCACGGCCAGTCCGACAAGCCGCGCGCGGACTACTCGGTGGCCGCCTACGCCAACGGCATGCGTGACCTGTTGTCGGTCTTGGACATCGACCACGTCACCGTCATCGGCCATTCCCTGGGCGGCGGGGTGGCCATGCAGTTCGCCTATCAATTCCCCCAGCTGGTGGACCGCCTGGTGCTGGTGGGCGCCGGCGGCGTCACCAAGGATGTCAACATCGCGCTGCGGATCGCCTCGCTGCCGATGGGCAGCGAGGCGCTGGCATTGCTGCGGTTGCCCATGGTGCTGCCTGCGCTGCAGGTCGCCGGTCGTATCGGCGGTTCACTGATCGGGTCCACCGGGGTGGGGCGTGACCTGCCCGAGGTATTGCGACTGCTCAACGACCTGCCCGAGCCCACTGCGTCGGCAGCGTTCGGCCGGACGCTGCGCGCGGTGGTGGACTGGCGCGGGCAGGTGGTGACCATGCTCGACCGATGTTATTTGACGGAATCGGTTCCCGTTCAACTTGTTTGGGGTAAGCAGGACTCGGTCATCCCGGTCAGCCACGCTCATCTGGCCCATTCCGCGATGCCCGGTGCACAACTCGAGATCTTCGACGGCGCCGGTCATTTCCCATTCCGCGAGGACCCCGACCGCTTCGTCCAGGTTGTCGAACGGTTCATCGACTCCACCCAGCCGGCACCGTATGACCAGGAACTGTTACGGAACCTGCTGCGCGCGGGCATCAGCGAGAAGGCGATCAGCGGCTCGCTGGACACCAGGGTCGCGGTGCTCGATGCAATCGGCGGCGACGAACGAAGCGCCACCTGACGTCGGCTCACCCCGTCGGCCACGTTTACCATCGACACCATGGCCGTCGATGTGAGCGTGCTGCGAGTGTTCACCAATACCGAAGGCGAATTCGGTAATCCGCTCGGCGTGGTTGACGCCGCGACCGTCGCACCAGCCGACAGGCTCCGGGTGGCCGCCGAATTGGGCTACAGCGAAACGATTTTCGTGGACGTTCCGGAACCGGGAGCGAGCACCGCGAGCGCCCATATCTTCACCCCCACCACCGAGATGCCGTTCGCGGGGCATCCGACCGTGGGTGCGGCATGGTGGCTGCGTGAACGCGGCATCCCGGTGCGGACGCTGCAGGTACCCGCCGGCGTGGTGCAGGTCGAGTACCCGGCCGACGACGTGAGCCTCACCGCGATCAGCGCGCGCGCCGAGTGGGCACCACAATTCGCGATCTATGACCTCGATTCGGTGACCGACGTGCTCGACGCCGACCCGACCGACTACACCGGCGACTCCGGGCATTACGTGTGGGCATGGAGCGATGCCGAGGCCGGGGAGCTGCGATCCCGGATGTTCGCGCCACACCTCGGGATCACCGAGGACGAGGCAACCGGCGCGGCGGCGGTGCGGATGACCGAATATCTGAGCCGGAATCTACACATCACACAGGGCAGGGGCTCGCAGATCCGCACCTGGTGGGATGCGCAGGGCTGGGTGAAAGTGGCCGGACGCGTAGCCCGTGACGGCAACACGCGGCTGGACTGAGGTTCAGCCGGTACTGGTCACGCGATGGGCGCGCAGTGCCTCGATCTCGCGCTCGAAATCCTCGGCCGAACTGAACGACCGGTACACGGATGCGAATCGGAGATAGGCGACCTCGTCGAGTTCGCGCAGCGGCCCCAGGATGGCCAGCCCGACTTCATGGCTGGGTATCTCGGGTGAGCCCGCGGCGCGCACGGCGTCTTCGACCTGCTGCGCCAACAGGTTGAGCGCGTCGTCGTCGACCGCACGGCCCTGACAGGCCCGGCGGACACCTTTGATGACCTTCTCGCGACTGAACGGCTCGGTGACCCCGCTGCGCTTCACGACGGCCAGCACGGCCGTCTCCACGGTGGTGAACCGGCGACCGCATTCCGGGCATGATCGGCGGCGCCTGATGGCCTGGCCTTCGTCCGTCTCACGGGAGTCCACCACACGCGAATCGGGATGGCGGCAGAAAGGACAGTGCATCACCGCTCCTTCGCCGCGCCGCATGTCGACCACTTCGAACGTCTCCGAGCGTACCTGCACCAACCGAAGCCGTCCGTGGCCGCTCACCGATCAGCCGATCGGGGCGATGAGCGTTTGACCGGCCAGCACTGCGCTGGACTCGAGCTTGTTGAGTTCCTTGATGCGGTCCATCACCGAATTGACCGGGGCGTCGGGCGCCACCCGCTCTGCCACGTGCGCCAGCGTCTCCCCCGCTTCGACCTGCACGACCGACAGCCGGGTGGGCACCTGCACCGCGGTCTCGTCGACCCCGCCGCCCACCTGGGCGACCAGACCCAGCCACACCGTGATCGCGGCCGCGATCAGGGCGAGCACCACGGTGGTGACGGGCGTGATGGGACGACGGCGGTGCGAGGCGCGAGACATCAGCACACCGGTACCGCGATGCGACATCGGCGTGCCGCCGGGCCGGCGGACCTGCGGGCGGCGGCGGCGGACCACCACATCCCGGGGCAGCGGCCACACCTCGGCCGCGGCCGGGCGCCGGACCGCCACCTGGGCGCGGCCTGCGGCCCGGGCTCCGGACCTCGACACGGACCTGGAGCCGGAACCGGTGTCGAACTCGGTTTCGAACGCCGCGTCGAACGCACTGTCGAACTCGGTACCGAATCGGGTGTCCAGAATGGTCATTGTCCTGCCTTTCGCCGGGTGAGGCTGCCAATCGTTCGCTCTTGTGTTCGAAGATAGTCGATCATCTGTTCGATGGATAGAACACGTGATCGAACTGTTGCAAACGATAAACGCACCCACCGACAAGTCCGGCCCACGCGACACGCCTCGAACACATGTTTGATTAATGTGTGCGGGACGACTAGATTCGGCGCCATGAGCGACAGCATCGGCACCCCAGAGGCGCGTTCGGGACTCACCGAGCGGCAGCGCACCATTCTTGAGGTCATCCGCGCGTCGGTCACCACCCGCGGCTATCCGCCGAGTATCCGCGAAATCGGCGATGCGGTCGGGCTGACCTCGACGTCATCGGTCGCCCATCAGCTACGCACGCTGGAGAAGAAGGGCTACCTGCGGCGCGATCCCAACCGGCCGCGCGCGGTGGATGTCCGCGGCTCCGACGATATGGTGACGCCGGTCGTGAGCACCGATGTCACGGGCTCCGACGCGCTGCCAGAACCGACCTTCGTGCCGGTGCTGGGACGCATCGCCGCGGGCGGGCCGATCCTGGCCGAGGAGGCCGTGGAAGACGTGTTCCCGCTGCCCCGCGAGCTCGTCGGTGAGGGGTCGCTGTTCCTGCTGAAGGTGGTGGGCGAATCCATGATCGACGCCGCGATCTGCGACGGGGACTGGGTGGTCATCCGTCAGCAGAACGTTGCCGACAACGGCGATATCGTCGCGGCGATGATCGACGGCGAAGCCACCGTCAAGACGTTCAAGCGCACCCGCGGACAGGTGTGGCTGATGCCGCACAACCCGGTGTTCGACCCGATCCCAGGCAACGACGCGGTCGTGCTGGGCAAGGTCGTGACCGTCATCCGCAAGATCTGACCGACCGCACTCAGTCGGCTCGGACGAACCCGTTCGTCACCGCGAATTCCTCACTCACGAACCAGATCTCGGCTCGCGCCTGGTCATAGCCCGGCGTGCCCGGCGTCCAGTATTGCCCGGTACCGGTATCCGCTTTGACCCCGTATCCGTCGGGCGCGCGGTACGGGTCGCTGCCGGCCAGGCGCATCGAGGTGCGTGCCGGGTCGGGCTCCTCTATCTGGATCGCCGCGTGCCGGCCGCTGGGGAAGTCCGGTTCGTACGTGGACCGGGGTATCGACGGCAGGTCCGCCGCGAGGGGTGCCGCAGCGTCGGGTCCGGCATCGTCATCGGGGCCGGCTTCCTCGGCGTGCTCCGCCTCGTCGGACTGGATCCGGGTGGGCGCCGTGTCCACCGAGTCGGCGTCGGCGTCGAACTCCGGGAAATCGTGCCCGGCCGGTTCGGCCAGCTCCTCGACTTCATCGGCGTCGTCATCGTCATCGTCCCGGTCATCAGCCCGGGGCGCCGACACGGCCCACGGACTCTGCGGTGAGTACCCGCCCGGCTCCTGGCCGTATGCCGCCGGGCTGTGCTCGTAGTCGTCGGGCTCGTGTGATTCCGCCCGGCCATCGAAGCCGCCGCCGTATCCGCCGTGAAATTCGGACTGGTAGCCCTCGTCACCGTAATGATCGGCATCGAAATGCTCATCGCCGGAACGCCTGTTGCGCAACACCGCCACCGCGATCAGCCCGATCAGCGCCAGCAGCGGGATGAGGCCCAGCAGCCACCACCAACTCCAGGTGTACCACTTGCCGCCACTGCCACCGGCGGGCTCTGCGGCGGGAGCCTTCGGTGCATCGGCACCCGGCACCTCGAGCCCGGCCAGCTGCGACTGC
Source organism: Mycobacterium sp. BMJ-28 (assembly GCF_054404835.1). NCBI lineage: Bacteria > Bacillati > Actinomycetota > Actinomycetes > Mycobacteriales > Mycobacteriaceae > Mycobacterium > Mycobacterium sp. BMJ-28. The sequence continues at coordinate 3,933,940 of NZ_CM136783.1, forward strand.
AGGTTCGCCGGCTCGGTGGTGAACTTGTCGGCGTCCTCATCCCAGGAGATGCTGCCGCCGTTGAACTGCTGGGTGATGACGCTGCCGCTCTGGGTCTGATCCCCCTTGGGCGCGCCGAGCTCGCCGGTGGCACCGCCGAGTTTGTCCCACGCGGCATTCATCGCGCCGCGGACGATCACGGCGCCGAAGTCCGGGGTCCAGAAGATGACGGGCTTGTCCGCGGCCGCGAAGGGCACGAAGCGGCTGGCCGGGGCCAGCCCGCCGTCGGTCTCACTGGCCGTCGGGAAGCCGAGATCGCCGGTGGGGCCGCCCACGCTCTCGTACTTGGCGAGAACCTGGCCGGTGACCACATTGGCGCCGGTGGCCGGGCTGTAGAAGATCTTGCCGCCGGCGAAATTCTGGCCTGCTCCATCGGTGCCGATGGCGTACTGCCCGCCGGCCTGGGCGCCCAGCGGTCCGAGCGCACCACCGGCGGCCCGGCGCGCTGCCGCGATCTCCGAGGCGACGTCCGAGGGCACCGCCAGCCCGGCGAGCTGGTCGGCCAGCTCCGGAGGCGTCGTGGTGAAGGTTTTGGTCTTGCGGTCCCACGACACCTCACCACCGGTGAACTGCTGGGAGATCACCTCGCCGCGTGATGTCTCGTCGCCGGTCGGCACCCCGAGCACCGCGGCGGAGCCGCCGAGCTTGTCCCATGCGGCATTGATCGGCCCGCGCACCACCCTGGCCCCGTTGTCCGGGGTCCAGAAGATGACGGGCTTGTCCGCGGCGCTGAACGTGGTGTTGCGGCTGTCGGGGGCCCGGCCCGGGCCCTCGTCGATCGTGGGAAAGCCCAGGTCGCTGTCCGCTGGACCGCCCAGGGACTCGTACTTGTCCAGGATCGCGCCCGCCATGACGTGGGCGCCGGTCTCGGGAGTGAAGAAGATCTTGCCACCGGCGAAGTTCTGCCCGAATCCGGCGCCGGCGGCATAGACGCCGCCGTCCTTGGCCCCCAATGGTCCAGTGTCGCCACCGGCACCATCCCATGCCGCGCTGATCGCCGCGTCGGCGTCGCTCTCGGGGGTGGCGTGGGCCGGTGCGGCCAGCGCCATTGCCATCACGCAGGCCGCCACCACCATCGGCGCTGCCAGCCCCAGCAACGCACGCCCGGCGGCGGTGCGCAGCCGGGTTCGCTGCCTGGTCATCAGTCCTCCCGAACTCGTGCAAAGCATGGAAAAAGTATCGCTTTCGTCAACTTTGCGTCAGCCGGGTGCCATCTCGTGGGATATCGCGACCTGTACCGGATGCGTGTCGGAACCACGGCGTGTCGGCACAGGACCTCAGACACCGAGGCCGCGGCCGATGATCTCCTTCATGATTTCGGTGGTTCCGCCGTAGATGGTCTGGATCCGGGAGTCCAGGAATGCCCGCGCGATGGGGTACTCACGCATGTATCCGTAGCCGCCGTGCAACTGCAGGCAGCGGTCGACCAGGCGGACCTGAGCTTCGGTGGAATACCACTTGGCCATGGCCGCCTGGTCCACCGTCAGCTTGCGGTCCAGGTGCAACCGGATGAACTCGTCGACCATGATCCGCACCGCGGTGGCCTCGGTGGCCAGCTCGGCGAGGACGAACCGGCTGTTCTGGAAACTGCCGATCGGCTTGCCGAACGCCTTGCGCTCCTTGGTGTACTGCAGCGTCGCCTCCAGCGTCGACTCCATCGCGGCGGCGGCCATCACGGCGATGCTGATCCGCTCCTGGGGCAGGTTCTGCATGAGGTAGATGAAGCCCATACCTTCCTGACCGAGGAGGTTCTCGACGGGCACCTTGACGTCGGTGAACGACAACTCGGCGGTGTCTTGGGCTTCCAGCCCGATCTTGTCCAGATGGCGGCCCCGCTCGAAACCTTCCATGCCGCGCTCGACCATCAGCAGGCTGAAGCCCTGCGCACCCTTTTCCGGGTCGGTACAGGCGACCACGATCACCAGGTCGGCGTGGATGCCGTTGGTGATGAACGTCTTCGAGCCGTTCAGAATGTAGTGATCGCCCTCCTTGACCGCGCGGGTCTTGATGCCCTGCAGGTCACTCCCGGTGCCCGGTTCGGTCATTGCGATCGCCGCGATCAATTCTCCGCTGCAGAAACCGGGCAGCCAGCGCTTCTTCTGCTCCTCGTCGGCGAGCTCGAGCAGATACGGCGCGATCACGTCGTTCTGCAGCGTGAAACCGAGGCCGCTGTGCCGTCCGGCGGTGGTCTCCTCGGTGACGATCACGTTGTAGCGGAAGTCCGGGTTGCCGCCACCGCCGTACTCCTCGGGCACGGCCATCCCCAGAAAGCCCTGCTTACCGGCCTCCCGCCACACCTCTCGGTCGACGATCTTGGCCTTCTCCCATTCCTCCTGGAACGGCGTGGCGTGCCGGTCGAGGAACGCGCGGTAGGACTCGCGGAACAGGTCGTGCTCCGGTTCGAACAGCGTGCGCTCGAACTTGACTACGCCCATGGTGTGACCTCCGGTACTGGGTTTTGGATGTGGCGCCCAACATACCAACCAGATGGTTGGTCGAGGAGCGCGCCCGCCGCCCTAGGATTGGTGCGTGTCCCGCGCCAGCCACTCCCACTGGGGTGCCTTCACCGCCGAGGTGCGCGACGGCGACATTGCGGCCGTGACACCGATGATCGGTGACACCGACCCGTCACCGCTGCTGGCCAATCTGCCCGGCTCGCTGCGGCAGCGGGCGCGGGTGACCGGTCCCGCCGTGCGGCGCGGCTGGCTGCGCGACGGCCCCGGGCCCAGCACCACCCGCGGTGCCGACGAGTTCGTCGCGGTGTCCTGGGATGAGTTGACCGAACTGCTTGCCGGCGAGTTGCGTCGGGTCATCGACGCCCACGGCAACGAAGCCATCTACGGCGGGTCCTACGGCTGGGCCAGCGCCGGGCGCTTCCACCACGCCCAGAGCCAGGTGCACCGCTTCCTCAAACTGCTGGGCGGATACACCTCGTCGCGCCATTCGTACAGCCTGGGTGCCACCGGCGCCATCATGCCGCGGGTGGTTGGCACCCACGACGACCTGTTCAAACGTTCGACGCACTGGGACGTCATCGTGGAGCACACCGATCTGCTGGTGTGCTTCGGCGGGATCGCGCTGAAGAACACCGGCATCAATCACGGTGGTACCACGGCACATCCGGCCCGCGACGCGCTGCGGCGATTCCGCGCTCGCGGCGGGCGGATCGTCTCGTTCTCCCCGCTGCGCGACGATGTCGAGGGCGACTGCGATTGGCACGCACCGGTCCCCGGCACCGACGTCGCGATCATGCTCGCGCTGGCCCACGTGCTGGCCACCGAGAATCTCGCCGACCGTGACTTCCTGGACACCTACTGCATCGGCTATGACCGCTTCGAACGTTATCTGCTCGGCACCGACGACGGGGTACCGAAATCTCCGGAGTGGGCCTCGGCCATCAGCGGGCTGCCCGCGGGCGAGCTGACCGCCCTGGCCCGCGCGATGGCCGACGCCCGCACCCTGGTCACCATCAGCTGGTCACTGCAGCGGGTCCGGCACGGCGAGCAGGCACCGTGGATGGGCTTGACGCTGGCGGCGATGCTGGGCCAGATCGGCCTGCCCGGAGGCGGATTCGGGCACGGGTACGGCTCGATGAACGAGCCGGGCCTGGCCCCGTCGCGGGTCCGGTTGCCCGTGCTGCCCCAGGGCCACAACCCGGTGTCGACCTTCATCCCGGTCGCCGCCGTCAGCGACATGCTGCTGCACCCTGGCCAGGAATACGACTACAACGGACTTCGGCTGACCTTCCCCGATATCCGGCTGGTGTACTGGGCCGGCGGGAACCCGTTCCACCACCACCAGAACATTCCCCGGCTGCGCCGCGCGCTGGCCCGGCCGGACACCGTCGTCGTGCACGATCCGTACTGGACGGCGATGGCCAAGCACGCCGATATCGTGGTGCCGTCGACCACCGCCTACGAACGCGACGACTATTCCGGGTCGCGCAACGACCCGTTGCTGGTGGCGATGCCCGCGCTGGCGCAGCCCTACGCGCAATCCCGGGACGACTATGCGACATTCGCCGCGCTGGCCGAACGCCTTGGTGTCGGCGAGCAATTCACCGAGGGCCGCACCGCCCGGCAGTGGCTGGCACACATGTACGAGAAGTGGTCGGCCGAAGTGGATGTCGCGGTGCCGTCCTTCGACCAGTTCTGGGCCGACGGGCAGCTGCGGCTGCCGACCGAACCCGGCCTGACCCTGCTGGCGGATTTCCGCGCCGATCCGTACACCCATCGGCTCAACACCCCGAGCGGACGTATCGAGATCTTCTCCGCCGATATCGACGGCTTCGGCTACGCCGACTGCATCGGCCACCCGGCCTGGTTCGAGCCGGCCGAATGGCTCGGCGGCGAGCGGGCCGCCAGCTTCCCGCTGCACCTGCTGGCCAACCAGCCGGCCTCCCGGCTGCACAGCCAACTCGACGCCGGGGCATTGAGTCAGCAGTCGAAAGTGGCCGGGCGCGAACCGATCCGGATGCATCCCGGCGACGCCGCCGAACGCGGCCTGACCGACGGCGACGTGGTGCGGGTGTTCAACGACCGGGGCGCTTGCCTGGCGGGTGTGGTCACCGATGCCGGTCTGCGCCCCGCGGTGGTGCAACTGTCGACGGGAGCATGGTTCGACCCGCTGGACCCGAGCGACCCGGATTCGATGTGCGTGCACGGCAATCCCAACGTGCTGACCGCAGATATCGGCACATCGGCTCTGGCCCGGGGTTGCACCGGCGCGCACGTGCTGGTGCAGGTGGAGAAGTTCACCGGTGAATTACCGCCGGTGCGGGCGCATCAGCCGCCGGTGTTCGCCGAACGCTGATCTGCGGGCAGCCGGGGTACCACCAGGTCGACGAACGCGTCGGACACCCGGTAGGCATCGGCGATCGGGTAACCGTTGTGGATCGCGCCGGACAGCATGGTGCTGATGATGCCCCACAACATGATTGCGGTGTCGACGGATTCCTGGTGGCCCAGCGTCGCGAAGTCGGCGGCCAGGGTCCGCTGGGCGGTTTCGGCGAACTGCTGCATCAGCGGCTGGGCGTTGGCGTCGGCGGTGTTCTGCAACAGCATGCACACCTTGAAGAACGCGGGCCGGCGTTCGAAGCTGGTGATGATCGCGCGCACCTTCTCCCGCACCCGGCGTTCGGCCGGGCGGGTGTCGTGGGTCGCCTCGTCGAACACCGGCTGCGCCCACTCCGTCAGCACCGCCGCATAGACATGCTCCTTCGAGCTGAAGTAGCGGTACAGCGTGCCCAGCGCCACGTCGGCCTTCACTGCGACGTCACGCATCTGGATCTGCTCGTAGTCGTGTTCCTTGAGCGCCGCCATCGCCGCGGCCACGATCTGCGACCGGCGGGCCTGTTTGTAACCCGGCAGGTCGGTGCTCGCGGTCATCATCACGCTCAATTCCTCGGCAATCCCAGGATCATCGTCGCGATGATATTCAGCTGGATCTCGATGGTGCCACCGCCGATGACCTCGGCGGGCATCATCAAGGTCTGCGCCACCGCCGACTGCTCGCCACCGCCGACCAGTGCCGCACGCCCGCTGAACGCCAGCGCATCGGCGGTGACCCGCCGCACGATCTGCGCGGTGGCGACCTTCCCGACGCTGGACGCCGGCCCGGGGCCGTGCCCGGCCAGCCGGTTCAGCGTATCCCGGACCGCAAGGGCGCCAATCGCATTGGATCCGGCCCTGATCTCGCCGAGCGCCTGCCGGACGGCATCCACCCGCTCGGCACCGGGCCGCCCGGCCAGCGCCCGCAATTCGCTCTCCTTGTCCAGCTTGATGTAAGCGCCGATGGCCACCCGCTCGTTGGCCATCGTGGCCAGCGCGTGCGACCAGCCCGCGGTCGGCTCGCCCACCAGCATGGCGTCGGGGACGAAGACCTCGTCGAAGAACACCTCGTTGAAATGGGCGTCCCCGCTGGCGGTCCGCAGCGGCCTCACCTGAATGCCCGGCGTGCTCATGTCGACCAGGAAGTACCCGATGCCCTTGTGTTTCTTGGCGTCCGGGTCGGTGCGCGCCAGCAACGCCCCCCAGTCGGCGAGTTGGGCCGAGGAGGTCCAGACCTTCTGGCCGGTCACCAGCCAGCCGCCGTCGGTCTTGGTGGCCCTGGTGGACAGCGACGCCAGATCCGAACCCGCGCCCGGCTCGGAGAACAGCTGGCACCAACCGATCTCGCCACGCAGCGTCGGCTCGGCGAACTGGGCCCGCTGCGCGTCGGAGCCGGCCGCCAGCACCGTGGGCAGGATCCACTGTGCGATACCCAGCGACGGCCGGACCAGATCCGGCCGCTTCTCGAATTCCTCGTCGATGATCAGCTGTTGGGCCGCAGTGGCGTCCAGTCCCCATGGGGCGGGCAGGTGGGGCGCGATCAGGCAGGCCGCCGCCAGGGCGGTGCGCTGCGGTCCGGTGCAGAACTGCGCGTAGCCGGGATTCTGCCGGCCCGGCGTCTCATTGCGCAGCTGCGCGGCGTGGTCCAGGGTCGCGGCGACGGCGGCCCGGAATTCCGGCTCGGCATCGGCCATCTCGATGGTGAAATCGCGTGCCGGCGCGGCCGGGTCGCCGAGCGCGTGCGCCCACTCGGTGCGGCACCCGACGGTGGCGGCCAAGCTGATCGCACGCTTCCAGTACAGGTGCAGGTCGTGTTCCCAGGTGTAGCCGATGGCACCGAACATGGTGAGCGCGTCGACCACCAGTTCGGGCAGCCGGCCGACCGCCACGATGGCCGCACCGGCCGCGGCGATGTGGTGTTGGGCGACCGGCTGATGGGCCGCGCGAACCGCGTCCCACGCCGACGCGGCGGCCAGCTCGCTGTCGATGAACAGCGTTGCGGCCTTGTGCTGCAGGGCCTGAAACGATCCGATGGGTCGGCCGAACTGTTCCCGGACCTTCAGATAAGCCACCACGTTGTCCACACACCAGCGGGCGATGCCCGCGGCTTCGGCGGCCAGTAGGCCTATCGAAATGGCACCCGCCCGGACCGGGTCGATGCCGGTGAGCACGCCATCGGCAGCCGCGAACGCGCCGTCGACGTGCAGTAGCCCGACATCGCGGGTCAGGTCGGTGGGCGTCTGCGCCGCAATCCGAACCCCGGACATGTTGGCGTCCAGTGCAATCCAGAGCAGGTGGCCGGATTCGGTTGCCGCGCTGACGATGATGCGCTCCGCTCCGCATACGCCGATCTCCGGGCCCACCGACCCGGACAGCAGCCAGCCGCCCTCGGTGGCCGTCGCGCGCAGCCGCCCCGCCTGCGGCAGGATCAGGGCCGCCGTCCGGCCTGCCACGATGTCGTCGAGCAGCCGTTCGGCGGCGGTACCCGGCTCGGCGGTGGCGGCCACCGCGCCCGCGATCACGGTCGGTGTGAGCGGTCCGGGCAGCAGCCCGTACCCGGCGGCGTCGATGACACACGCCGCCTCGGCCAGTCCGCCGCCCTGTCCCCCGATCCGCTCCGGGAGGTGCACGGCGTGCAGGCCCTGATCGATCAGCGCACCCCAGAATTCCGGCCGGCGGCCGGACGCGAGCGCGTCGAACTGCGACCTGGTGAGTTCCAGAGCGCCATGGCGGGCCGCGAAACCCGCCATCGCAGCGGCGATCTGGGTTTGTTCGTCGGTCAGCGCCAAAGCCACGATATGGACCTTCCTAGCCTGCGGTGTAGTGCAGAAGTGTCACCCCGGCGTCGGGGATATCAGTGAACACCGGGGCCACCGGCATGCCGACCCGTAGATCGCCGGGCGCGATGTCGACGAGCTCGGTGGCCAGCCGCGGACCTTCCTGCCATTGCACCACCCCGAGCAGATGCGGCACCGCGTCGGCGAACTGTGGTGCGACGGGCCGCTGCGCGACGGCGAAGCTGACGAGTGTCCCCGCACCCGAGATCCGGCGCCACTGCAGGTCGTCGGCCAGCGTGCCGGGGGCAAGTACCCGCGGGTAGAACACGTAGGCGTTCGAGGATGGCGAGAACTGGATCCAGATCTCGTGGCGGCGCAACCCGTCCCAGAACGGCGCGGAGGTTGGCGTGGGCAGCGGTAGCGGTCTACTCAGCGGGATGGTCATCTAGTCGCCCTCCAGCACGAGTGCTTCCTGTTCACTGAGCACACCGCCGTTGCCCGAGACGAAGGCGCGGTGGCAGTCGGCCACCTGAGTTTGCCCGGCGCGACCCATCAGCTGGCGGGTGGCGTCGCAGACGTGGTGCATGCCGCCGGCATTGCCGGGCTGGCCGTAACCCAGCTGACCGCCCGCGGTGTTCATCGGGAAGTCGCCGCGGAAGGTCAGGTCGTGATCGGTGACGAACTGCATGCCCTTGCCCTTCTCACAGAACCCGGCGTCCTCCAGGGTGAGCAGGGCGGTGATGGTGTAGCAGTCATAGATCGACACCATGTCCATGTCGGCGGGGCCCAGCCCGGCCATGCCGAACGCCGTCCCGGCCACCTTGGCCATCGAGGTCTGCAGCGGGTCGGCCGCGTAGACGGGCGACTTGAAGGGCACGCGTTCGCCGAAGCCCTTGACCCACACCGGGCGGTGCCGACCGGTCCGGGCCAACTCGGCGTTGGTGATCAGCACCGCCGAGCCGCCCATGCACGGCATCACGATCTCCAGCATGTGCAGCGGCGATGCGATGACGGGACTGCCGAGCACGTCGGCGATGGTCAGCGGCTTGTCCTTGAACACCGCGCCGGGCGTGTGATTGGCGTTGACCCGTTGGTCGACGACGATCTTGGCCATCGCCGCTTCGTCGTAACCGTAAGCGGCGGCGTACATCTGGGCGACCTGGGCGTACGGCCCGTTTTGGCCCAGGTAGCCGTACGGGATCTCGAACTCGGCCTGCGGCGAGCCGTAGCGGAAGCTGGAGGCCCCGAAGTACAGCGCGTCCCCGGGATCGTAGGGCCGGTGCTCCGACATCGGGGTGAGGTAGTTGGCCGGGATGGCACACAGCACCGCCTGGCAGATCCCCAGTTCGATGGCCGCCGCGGCCCGCCACACCATCGCCGCGCCCGACGCCCCACCGAGGTCCACGATCTCGGCGAAGTTGACGTGCAGGCCCAGATACTCCGCGACGGTGGACGGGACGAACAACTGGGACTCCATCACCCCGCAGGTCACCAATCCGTCCACCTGGTCGGCCGACAGGCCGGCGTCGGCGATGGCGGCCGCGGCCAGCCGGGCCCACTGCTCGATGATGAACTCCGGCGGGCCCGTCGGCTTACGCGTGGCCGGCAATTCGTGGAAGCCGACGATCGCGGCTTCACCCCGCAGCCCCATTGGCGCTCCCTTCCCGAGACCCTGCGACGATATTAGAATCAGAATCTACTTTCAATTCGTCGGCCAAGCGGGCCGGTCAGCGGGGCAGACAGGCCCGTCGAATTTCGTATTTACGCCTCCGTTATGCCCGCACGGTGCGACGATCGCTGCGGGGCGGGGGCCGTCTGACGACGAGGTGGGCAGATGCGGACAGTAAGACGATCGGCAGTCACCGTGCTGGCCCTGCTGACGGCGGTATTCGTCAGCGTCGCCACCGCCATGAGCATGGCCGTGGCCCTGGCCGCGACCGCGCTCATCGTGCCCGGCACCGGCACCCCGAAGGCGGGCGACGTCAGCGACTACATGACGAACGCGCTCAAGTACTACATCGCGCCGTCCAACTCGTCGTGCACCACGACCGCCAACTGCGCGCTCACCCCGATCGACTATCCCGCCCAGTTCTGGCCGATCCCCTTGCCCGGCTGGGGCGGCCTGACCGGTGACAAGTGGGACGTGTCGACCGGACAGGGACTGTCCACCCTCGATACGACGCTGAACACCACGCTCGCCGACCCGGCAAACGAGCCGGTCGTCATCTTCGGCTACTCACAGGGCGGCAATATCGTCAGCCGGGAGAAGCGCAATCTCGGCAAGTTGCCGGACAACCAGACCGCCATCTCCTTCGTGATGATCGGCAACACCAACCGGCCCAACGGTGGATTGTTCGAACGACTCGCCTTCCTGGGCCACGTGCCGATCCTGGACGCCACCTTCGGACTGCCCGCACCCACGACCACCTGCAACACCATCTGCGCCACCGATATCGCCTTCCAGTACGACGGCGTCTCCGACTTCCCGCTGTACCCACTCAATGCGCTGGCGACCCTCAACGCCATCGCCGGATTCTGGTACGTGCACGGCAGCTACCTGTCGCCCGACGGCCGCAGCGATCCGGGCGAGTTGCCCGACGGGTACACCCCGGAGCAACTGGCCGCCGAAATCGCCGACCCGGCCAATCAGACCGTCGACGGCGACACCCGCTACATCACCATCCCCACCACCACGCTGCCGCTGGTGCGGCCGTTCCTGGAATTCGGCGGGTTCACCCATACCAGCTTCATCGTCAAGCCGATCGTGGATCTCCTCGCACCCGTACTGCGCGTGCTCATCGACACCGGCTACGACCGCAGCCTCAGCCCCGGCACACCCGCGCCGTTCCGGTTGATCCCGTTGAACATCAATCCGGTCAAGCTGGCCGGCGATGTGGTCAAGGCCCTCGGCGAAGGCGTCCAGGCCGCGCTGGCCGATATCGGTGTCAAGACGTCGAAGGCGGCCAAGCCGGTCACCACGACCACCAACCTGGCGGCGGCAAAAACAACCGCCCAGGACACCCCCAAGGCCGTGCTGGACAACAAGAAGACCGAACCCGAGACCGTGGTGGCCGGCACCAAGACCGACGAAACGCCTGCGCCGGAATCCACCAAGTCCGTGGCGGCGCGGCCCAAGGTGCGCGGTCCCATCGGAGCGGGCCCGCTGGCCCAACTGGTGCGTCAGTTCGGCGACGCCCTGAAGGGCAAGCACGGCACCAAATCGGCCGACACCGCCAAGACGACCACCGAGCCCGAAACCAAGCCGGAAGCCAATCCCGCCACCGAGCCCGAAGCGAAGCCCGAAATAACCAGCAGCACAAGCGAGTCCGCTACCCCGGCGGCCGCCAAGGCCGCGGCCTGAACCGTGCCCTAACCGCTGGTGTAGTCGCGCAGGCTGGCAGCCAGCGGGGCGGGCACCCGCGCCGTGATCTTGGTGCCCTCCGCGGTGTGCTCGGTGTTGTCGATCCGCCCCTCGGAATGCACCCGGGCCACCAGATCGCCACGGCCGTACGGGATAGTGACATCGACGACGGCATCGGTCTGCTCGACCATGGCCGTCATCCGCTGCCGCAACTGGTCCAGTCCCTCGCCGGTGTGCGCGGACACGAACACCGCGTCCGGCAACGCCCGGCGCAGCTGCGCCATGGCCAGCGCGCCGGCGGCGTCGATCTTGTTGACCACCAACAACTCCGGCGCCGCACCACGGTCATGGTCGGCGTACACGTCGCGCACCACTTCACGCACCGCACTGATCTGGACCATCGGGTTCGCATCGGAGCCGTCGACCACGTGCACCAGCAGGTCGGCGTCGACGACCTCCTCCAGGGTGGAGCGGAACGCCTCGATTAGCTGGGTCGGCAGATGCCGCACGAACCCCACGGTGTCGGTCAGCACGAACGGGCGGCCGTCCTCGAGCTGCCCGCGCCGGGTGGTCGGTTCCAGGGTCGCGAACAGCGCGTTCTCCACGAGCACACCGGCACCGGTGAGCGCATTGAGCAGGCTGGACTTGCCGGCGTTGGTGTAGCCGACGATCGCCACCGACGGCATATCGGCCGCGCGGCGCTTGCCGCGCTGGGTGTCGCGGATCTTCTTCATATCGCGAATCTCGCGGCGCAGCTTGCTCATCCGCTCGCGGATACGGCGACGGTCGGTCTCGATCTTCGTCTCACCGGGGCCACGGGTGCCCACACCGCCGCCGCTACCGCCGGCGCCACCACCCTGGCGCGACATCGACTCGCCCCAGCCGCGCAGCCTGGGCAGCATGTACTCCATCTGGGCGAAGGCCACCTGCGCCTTACCCTCGGCCGAGGTGGCGTGCTGGGCGAAAATGTCCAGGATCAGCGCGGTCCGGTCGATCACCTTGACCTTGACGACCTTCTCCAGCGAGTTGAGCTGGGCCGGTGACAGCTCACCGTCACAGATGACGGTGTCGGCACCGGTGGCCAGCACCGTCTCGCGCAGTTCCTGCGCCTTGCCCGAACCGATATAGGTCGACGGATCGGGCTTGTCGCGGCGCTGGATGAGGCCTTCGAGAACTTCCGAACCCGCAGTCTCGGCGAGGGCGGCCAATTCCGCCAGGCTGGCGTCGGCCGCGGCGGCGGTGCCGGAGGTCCACACCCCGACCAGGACCACGCGTTCCAGGCGCAGCTGGCGGTACTCGACCTCGGTGACGTCGGCCAGCTCGGTGGACAGACCGGCGACGCGGCGTAACGCCGCGCGGTCTTCCAGCGCGAGTTCGCCGGTGCTGGGGACGGTGATTTCAGGTCGTGTCATGAGCGACTTCCGATGGTGTCATGCCGGCCGGTGACGATGCATCCGAATTTCGTCACGCCGGGTCGCGCCACCATCGGTCGGCCAGTTCGCCGGTGGCAACGAGTACGGACGGGCCACGCAGAAAGCTGGTGGCCTCGGTGATGGTGACGGTCACCTCACCGCCGGGGATCCGCACCCGCAAGGTGCCGGTGCTCTCCCCCACGTGCTGCAGTGCCGCCACCACGGCGGCCACGGTTCCCGTTCCGCACGAACGGGTTTCGCCGACACCGCGTTCGTGCACACGCATCGACACGGCGCCGTCCACCGGGGCGGTGAGCACCTCGACGTTGACGCCGTCGGGGAACTGCGCCGCGTCGAAGGAAACCGGTGCCGCGACGTCGAGCACCGCCAGCGTCGCGGCGCTCAGCTCGGTGACACACGCCAGGTGCGGATTGCCGACGTCGACGGCCACGCCGTCGAAACTGCGCCCGGCCACCACGGCCGAACCGGCGCCCAGCACGTTCGCCTTACCCATGTCGACGGTCACCTCGGCGCGGGTGGCGTCGTCGGGATCGAATCCGTGCACCACCACCGGGCGCGGCCCGGCAAGGGATCCCACCACGAACTCATCGCGCTGCTCCAGGCCGGCGGCACGCAGGTAGTGGGCGAAGACGCGCACCCCGTTGCCACACATCTGGGCGATCGACCCGTCGGCGTTGCGATAATCCATGTACCAGTCCTGCGCGGCCACGCCTTCCGGGAGCGCCGGGAAGACCTCGGCGGCCAGCGCCGCCCCCGCGGTGGTGACGCGCAGCACCCCGTCGGCGCCGAGCCCGCGGCGCCGGTCGCACAACGCGGCCACAGCCGCCGGTGTCAGATCGAGTGCGGCGTCGAGGTCGGGCAGCAGCACGAAATCGTTCTGCGTGCCGTGTCCCTTCGCGAACTTCACTTGTCCAGGATAGCCATCGCGGCGTCGGCCAGGTCCGGCGCCGAACCGTCCAGCCAGTTCACCCGGTGGTCCCGGCGGAACCAGGACCGCTGCCGCCGGACATATCGGCGGGTGCCCACGAACGTGGGTTCGCGGGCGGCCGCGCCGTCACCGCCGGTATCGAGGTCGGCCAGCACCTGGGCGTAGCCCAGCGCACGGGAGGCGGTGACACCGGCGCGCAGCCCGCCGGCGATCAGTCCGGTAACCTCCCCGACCAGGCCCTCATCGAACATCGTGTCGGTGCGCAGGCGCAGCCGCTCGTCCAATATTTCGGTATCCCAATCCAGTCCGACGATCACGGTGTCCCAGCGCGGCCTGCCGATCCGGGGTGCCGACGCCGCGAACGGCGCACCGGTGAGTTCCACCACCTCCAGCGCGCGCACGATGCGCCTGCCGTCGCTGGCCAGGATCGAAGCACCCGCCTGCGGATCGACCCTGGTCAGTTCGGCGTGCAGTGCGGCGACCCCCACCTCGGCCAGCCGCGCCTCCCAGCGGGCCCGCACCACCGGATCGGTGGCCGGGAACGACCACTGGTCCAGCAACGACTGGATGTACAGCATCGAACCGCCAACGATCACCGGCACCGCGCCGCGTTCCATGATCGCCTCGATATCGGCGGCCGCGCCTTCCTGATAGCGGGCGACCGAAGCGTTGACGGTGACATCGATGACGTCGAGCTGGTGGTGTGGGATGCCGCGGCGCTGCTCGACCGGCAACTTCGCCGTCCCGATGTCCATGCCCCGGTAGAGCTGCATCGCGTCGGCGTTGACGATTTCCCCGCCCAGCCGCTCGGCCAGATCCAGCGCCAGCGCCGACTTGCCCGTCCCGGTCGGCCCGATGACCGCGACAGGCCGGATCACGGCTGCCACACACCCACGAAGTAACCCACGCCGTACGGCGCGCCGCGATACAACTCGGTGGCGCCGGACGGATTGCCCAGCCCGGCCAGCACCTGAAAAGCCACCCGGCCCACCACGCCAGGGCCGGTGGCGGCCAGCGCGGCGGTGTCGCCGGCGGCCAGGGCATCGTCGAGCGAGGCCTGCACGGCCACCGAATCCGGATCGTGGCCACCGGGTGCCGACGGCGTCAGGGTGCGCGCCCCGTCGGCGACGACGAGCACCCCGATGGCGTCGCCGGCCGCATCGATCGCGGCGCGCAGTTCCCGGCCCGCACCCAGCGCGGCGTCGGCATCCAGATCGTCGCGGTACACGTGCACCTCGGCGTGCGCGCCCCGCGCCGCCTCGCCGCGCACCCAGCCCGCGATCAGCGCGCACAGCGGCAGCCCGGTCAGCGGACCGCCCGCGCCCGGCGACAACTGCACCCGCAGGTCCACCCCGTACCCGGCGAACGTGCCGGCCGCGTCGGGCCCGATCAGCCCGGTCTCGGCGCCGGTGCCGACCACGATCCAGCGCGACGGCAATGCCGCGGCGGCACTCATCATCGCGGTACGCACGTCGACCAGTTCGGCCGCGGCCGCTCCGGCCAGTTCGGGCACCAGCACAGGAGCCGACGGGATCACTGCGATGGCGGCCAACACCCCGAACACGTTATCGCTAGCGCCTGGCCGGCTCCTGCGCCCAACCCGCCGCGCCGCGGGCCAGCGCTCCCGCCGGCAGGGACGCGCTGGTGGATGACGTCACCGACGGCCCGTGCGTGCCGCCGGACGACGCAATATCGCAACCGGGAAGTGGGCACGCATCGCCAAGGCGTACGCACGTCCGACAGTGACCTGCTTCAATAGCGAGCGGAAGCTATCGGGCGCCGCGTCGCGCGGCAGGTGCGCGGGTCACACCGCGCGGAGGTGTGAGGAACTCTTATGACGACCAGCGATTCGGGTACCCCCAAGCCGGCACCACGTCCCGGCCCGAGGCCAGGTCCGCGTCCGGGCCCCCATCCGAGCGCCGCGACCGCGGCGCCGGTGGTGCCCACCACGCCCGGCGTCGATCCGCACCGGTTCGGCCGCGTCGAGGCCGACGGCACCGTGGTGTTGATCACCGCCGCCGGTGAACGGGTGATCGGCTCGTGGCAGGCCGGTGACGTCGAGGCCGCGTTCGCCCACTTCGGGCGCCGGTATGACGATCTGCACACCGAGGTCGCGCTGCTGGAGACCCGGCTCGCGTCGGGCAGCGGTGACGCCCGCAAGATCAAGACGGCCGCGGCCGGCCTGCTGGACGGGCTCCCCTCCGCCGCCGTGCTCGGCGACGTGGATGCCATCCACGCCCGGCTGACCGCCATCATCGAGCATGCCGGGGATGCCGCGGCGGCCGAACGGGCGCGGCGCGAAGAGCTCCGGGCCACGCAGACGGCCCGCAAGGAGGCGCTGGCCGCCGAGGCCGAGGAGCTCGCCTCGACCTCCAGCCAGTGGAAGGCCGCCGGGGACCGATTGCGCGAGATCCTCGACGAGTGGCGCACCATCACCGGGCTGGACCGCAAGACCGACGACGCGCTGTGGAAGCGCTACTCGGCCGCCCGGGAGGCGTTCAACCGGCGCCGGGGCTCGCATTTCGCCGATCTGGACCGCGAACGCGTCGGTGTCCGCCAGGCCAAGGAGGCCCTGTGCGAGACGGCCGAACGGCTCAGCGACTCGACCGACTGGGCGGCCACCGCGGCCACCTTCCGGGATCTGCTGGCGCAGTGGAAGGCCGCTGGCCGCGCCGCCAAAGATGTCGACGACGCGCTGTGGGCCAGGTTCAAAGCCGCGCAGGACAAGTTCTTTGCCGCCCGCAACGCCGTCAACGCCGAGCGGGACGCGGAGTTCGAGGCGAACGCAACCGCCAAGGAGGCGCTGCTGGCCGAGGCCGAGGCGCTCGACATCGCCGATGCCGACGCGGCGCGCTCGGCATTCCGGGCCATCGGCGACAAGTGGGATGCCATCGGCAAGGTTCCGCGCGAGCGTTCCGCCGAGCTCGAGCGCCGGCTGCGCGCCGTCGAGAAGAAGGTTCGCGACGCCGGTGCGGTCAGCCATGTCGATGCCGAGGCCGTCGCCCGCGCCAACCAGTTCCGCGAGCGGGCCGAGCAATTCGAGAAGCAGGCCGAGAAGGCTGCCGCGGCCGGCCGCACCAAGGATGCCGAGCAGGCCCGGGCCAGTGCCGCGCAGTGGCGCGAATGGGCCGGGACCGCCGCCGAGGCGGTCACCAAGAAGCGCTAGGCCGGCGGGTCGTCCCCGAAGTCGTCGAGCAGGCCCTTGCTCTGGCGCTTGGCGACGGCCCGGCGCCGCTGTTCCTCGGCGGCCAGCTGCACCGCCGTGCGCGCCCACACCACCCGGGCCCAGTTGTAGGCCAGCAGGATGACCGCGATCCAGCCGACGATCAGCCCGATTCCCGGTCCCGGATGACCGTGCGTCGCGGTCTGGCGCGACCACACGGCCAACATCCCGGCCGGGCAGGCAACCGCCGTACCGGCCAGCGCGATCCAGGCCAGCGTCCAGCGCCGGGTCAGCAGCGCAGCGATCGAGAATCCCACCCCGAACACCAGCGCCAGCCAAACGAACACCCGCGACGGCAGGGCCACCCCATCCGAGATCGCGGTCTGGTCACCGACCAGCACGTCGAGCCCACGGGTGGAACCCATGTGCGGCAACACAAATGACAGCGCGATCACGAACACCAGGATGGCGACCACCATCGCCCGTACGCCGGGATCGATCTCGGAGGCGACCCGTCGCTCGGCGGCCTCGATATCGTCCTTGTACGCGTCGAAGTCCTTGTCGCTCATCGTGAGCATCCCGATTCCGCCGGGGCGGCCGGCGGTGCGCCCACCCCTGGCATACCCAGGCCGACACCGGTGACCGGCCGTAGCCCCGCCGCGTGGGCGTCCCCGGCCCGGGTGCGGCGGTGGCTCAGCACCGCGCCGTCGGCCACCAGGTGGTGCGGCGCCGCGCGGGTGATCACGGTGGTGACGACGTCACCCGGGCGGATATTCGCCGCACCGGGGGCGAAGTGCACCAGGCGGCCGTCGCGGGCCCGGCCCGACATCCGTGCGGTGGCGGCGTCCTTACGCCCCTCGCCTGCGGCCACCAGGACTTCGACGGTGGCACCGATCTGCGCCTTGTTCTCCTGCCAGGAGATGTCCTCCTGCAGGTCGATCAACCGCTGATAGCGTTCGCTGACAACCGCTTTGGGTAGTTGGTCGGGCAGGTCCGCGGCCGGGGTGCCGGGCCGTTTGGAGTATTGGAAGGTGAACGCGCCGGCGAAGCGGGCCTGACGCACCACGTCCAGGGTGGCCTGGAAATCGTCCTCGGTCTCGCCGGGAAACCCGACGATGATGTCGGTGGTGATGGCGGCGTGCGGGATCACGGCCCGGACCCGGTCGATGATGCCCAGGTAGCGGTCGGCCCGGTAGGACCGCCGCATCGCCTTGAGTACCCGGTCCGAGCCGGACTGCAGCGGCATGTGCAGGGTCGGGCAGATATTCGGGGTGGCCGCCATCGCGTCGATCACGTCATCGGTGAATTCGGCGGGATGCGGCGAGGTGAACCGGACTCGTTCCAGGCCGTCGATGCGTCCGCACGCGCGCAGCAGGTCGGCGAAAGCGCCGCGGTTGCGCGGGATGTCCGGGTCGGCGAACGAGACTCCGTAGGCGTTGACGTTCTGCCCCAGCAGGGTGATCTCCAGGACACCCTGGTCGACCAGCGTCTGCACCTCGGCCAAGATGTCGCCGGGCCTGCGGTCCACCTCCTTGCCGCGCAGCGACGGGACGATGCAGAACGTGCACGTGTTGTTACAGCCCACCGAAATGGAAACCCATGCCGCATAAGCCGATTCACGCGAGGCCGGCAGTGCCGACGGGAATTCCTGTAACGCCTCGGCGATCTCCACCTGCGCCACCCGCTGATGCCGCGCCCGTTCGAGCAGCACCGGCAGCGAACCGATATTGTGCGTCCCGAACACCACGTCGACCCATGGCGCCTTGGTCAGCACCGCGTCACGATCCTTTTGCGCCAGGCACCCACCCACGGCGATCTGCATGTTCGGGTCCGCGATGCGCCGGGGGGCGAGGTGACTGAGGTTGCCGTAGAGCTTGTTGTCGGCGTTCTCCCGCACCGCGCAGGTGTTGAACACCACGATGTCGGCATCGGCGCCGTCCTCGGCGCGCACATAACCGGCGGCGTCGAGCAGGCCGGCCAGGCGCTCGGAGTCGTGCACGTTCATCTGGCAGCCGTACGTGCGCACCTGGTAGGTGCGTGGGGTCGAATCGGCGCCTGCGGGCGCCCAGCCCTCGCGCGCCACCATGGAAGTCACGACGATCATGTTACGGGGGCGCCGATATCCCCCAAGCTGAGCGTTCCCTGGGTAGGGTCGGATCCCATGACCACCGCGGCCTCGGTCCCGATGATCTCTATCCAGAGCGTCGACAAGCATTTCGGCAGCTTGCATGTCCTCAAGGACATCAATCTCGACGTACCGCGCGGCCAGGTGGTGGTGATCCTCGGGCCGTCGGGATCAGGCAAGTCCACGCTGTGCCGCACCATCAACCGCCTCGAACCCATCGACTCGGGCACCATCTCGATCGACGGTGTCGTGTTGCCTGCGGAAGGCCGCAAACTCGCGGAGTTGCGCTCCGAGGTCGGCATGGTGTTCCAGTCGTTCAATCTGTTCGCGCACAAGACAATCCTGGAAAACGTCGCCCTGGCGCCCATCAAGGTGCGCAAGGCCGGTAAGGAAAAGGCCCGCGCCGAGGCGCTGACACTGCTGGAACGGGTCGGCATCGCCAACCAGGCCGACAAGTACCCGGCGCAGTTGTCCGGTGGCCAGCAGCAACGGGTGGCCATTGCCCGCTCGCTGGCCATGCACCCCAAGGTGATGCTGTTCGACGAGCCCACCAGCGCCCTCGATCCGGAGATGATCAAAGAGGTGCTGGCCGTGATGACCGACCTGGCCACCGAGGGGATGACCATGCTGGTCGTCACCCATGAGATGGGTTTCGCCCGGCGGGCGTCCCAGCGGGTGGTGTTCATGGCAGACGGCGCCGTGGTCGAGGATGCCGAACCCGAGCAGTTCTTCAGCAATCCGCAGTCCGACCGCGCCAAGGACTTCCTCGGCAAGATCCTGAACCACTGATGCAAAAGGAGCGCTCAATGTCTCTGCGATTCCGGATGGCCGCCGCTGTGCTGGTTGCCGCCCTACCGCTGTCCCTGGCCGCCTGCGGCGGCGGTGACGACAGCAAGAAGGTGACCGTCGGTATCAAGTTCGACCAGCCCGGCCTCGGGTTGAAGAATCCGGACGGCACCTTCAGCGGTTTCGACGTGGACGTCGCCACCTACGTCGCCGGTCAGCTCGGGTACAAGCCGGAGGACATCGAGTTCAAGGAGTCCCCCTCCGGACAGCGCGAGACGCTGATCCAGAACGGCCAGGTCGATTACATCGTCGCCACCTATTCGATCACCGACGCCCGCAAGGAGAAGGTCGACTTCGGCGGGCCCTACCTGATCACCGGGCAGAGTCTGCTGGTCAAGGCCGACAACTCGGAGATCACCGGCCCGGAGTCGTTGCAGAACGGCAAGAAGCTGTGTTCGGTGAGCGGCTCCACCCCCGCACAGCGCATCAAGGACAAGTACCCCGGTGTGCAGTTGCAGCAATACGACACCTACTCGGCGTGTGTCGAGGCGCTCAAGACCGGCGCGATCGACGCGGTGAGCACCGATGAGGTCATCCTGGCCGGCTACGCCGCCCAGAGTCCCGGCACCTTCAAGATCGTCGGCAAGCCGTTCTCCGAGGAGCGTTACGGCATCGGCCTGAAGAAGGGCGACACCGACCTGCGCACCAAGATCAACGCCGCGATCACCAAGATGGAGACCGACGGCGCGTGGAAGTCGGCGTTCGAGAAGAATCTCGGCCCGGCCGGGATCGCCACGCCGGCGCCGCCGGCCGTCGACAAGTAGACCGCGCACGATCTGTGGAGATCTTCAGCGAATACCAGGACCGGATCTTCGCCGCGTTCTGGATGACGATCCAGCTGACGGTGTACTCCGCCATCGGTGCGCTGGTGCTGGGCACCGTTCTGGCGGCGATGCGGCTCTCCCCGGTTCCGGTGATGCGCGCGTTGGGCACCAGCTACGTCAACGTGGTGCGCAACACGCCGCTGACGCTGATCTTGGTGTTCTGTTCGCTCGGTCTGGGTAACACGCTGCACATCACGCTGACCGACCCGATGTCGCCCACGTCGATCGCCGACAGCGGTTTCCGGCTGGCGGTGCTCGGGCTGACCGCCTACACCGCGTCGTTCGTGTGTGAGGCGATCCGCTCCGGGGTCAACACCGTGCCGATCGGACAGGCCGAAGCGGCCAGGTCACTGGGCCTGACCTTCAGCCAGAATCTGCGGATCATCTTGCTGCCGCAGGCTTTTCGCGCGGTCATCATTCCGCTCGGCTCGGTGCTGATCGCCTTGACCAAGAACACCACCATCGCCTCGGCGATCGGTGTGGCCGAGGCGGCCCTGCTGATGAAGGAGATGATCGAGAACACTGCGGCACTTCTGCTGGTGGGCAGCATCTTCGCGGTCGGGTTCGTGATCCTGACTCTGCCGCTGGGGCTGCTGTTCGGCTGGCTGGGCAAGCGCTGGGCGGTGCTGCGATGAGCGCATCGGTTCTCTACGACGCGCCGGGCCCACGCGCCCGGGTGCGAAATCTGATCACCGCCGTGCTGACGGTCCTGGTCTTCGCCGCGATCCTGGCCTGGGTGATCTGGAAATTCGCGGCGGCCGACCAGTTCACGGCGGCCAAATGGGAACCCTTCCTGACGGCCAATCTGTGGAAGAACTACGTACTCGAGGGTATCGAGGGCACGCTGACGGCGGCGGGGCTGTCGATCGTGCTGGCGCTGGCGCTCGGATGTGCCCTCGGGGTGGGCCGGCTGGCGCCGGTGCGCGCGGTGAGCTGGTTCTGTGCGACGTTCGTGGAGTTCTTCCGGTCGGTCCCGGTGCTGATCATGATGTTGTTCGCGTATTCGCTGTTCGCCGCGTACGACGTGTTCCCGTCCAGGCAACTGGCACTGGCCGGCGTGGTGACCGGTCTGACGCTGTACAACAGCGCGGTGATCGCCGAGATCGTCCGCACCGGCGTGCACGCGCTGCCCAGAGGCCAGGCGGAAGCGGCCTCGGCGCTCGGCCTGACCTGGCTACAGACCATGCGGTCCATCCTGTTGCCTCAGGCCATCACCTCGATGCTGCCGGTACTGGTGTCACAGATGGTGGTGGTGCTCAAGGACACCGCCATCGGCTACCAGATCACCTTCATCGAGATGGTCCGGCAGGGCACCAGCGTCGGGACCTCCTACGGCAATCTGATTCCCGCTCTGATGGTCATCGCGGCACTGATGATCGCGTTGAACTTCGCGCTGTCGTCGTTCGCGACGTGGCTGGAGGCGCGGCTGCGCAGGTCCAAGAAGGGTCCTGAACCGGTCGCGCCCAAGGCGTTCGTGCAGGACGGCTCGGCGATCTAGGCGCGTTGAACCGGATCGCGGCCGGGCACGTGTCGTGAGTGTGTCCGGTCGCCTGGTGCGTGTGATGGTTCCCGTGCTCCTGGCCGCCGCGCTGGTCATGCCCGCGCAGGCGTCCGCCGAGTCGACGGGGCCGCCACCTCCGGCGCCCGCACCGGGCGAACTGATCCGCAGCCAGGTGGACTTCCACCTCGACCTGGCGGTCGACTTCATCGTCACCGGAGCCGCGTTGACCGGCCGGATCCTGCCGGTACCTGCGACCTTGTTCCGTGAGGTCGGCACCGGCACGCCTGCGCCGGTCGCATTGCGCCACGCCCTGGTCACCCTCGCCGATGTCGAGTTCGACGCCGGGCGGCGCCTGGTCGGGTACGCCCGCGACTACGCGGCTTTCCAGGTGCAGTTCGTGACCGGTCTGCTCTCGGCGTTGCCGGGCCGGTTGGGTGACCTGGTGGTCGCGGCCGGGGCGGCGGCCACCGCGTTCGTGCAGCGGGCCGCCGATGTCGCCGTGCAGGTGGTCGACGTTGCGCAGACGGCGCTGCACCGTGCACTGGGCGCTCCGACGGCAACGTCACTGCCGCGCTCGACCGTCGCGCATCCCGGCGGCACGTCCGCCCGAGCGGCGCTCGACGGCCCCCGGCCGGTGCACCAGGCTCCCGCGCTGCGGCGTCCGAAACCCCATGTCGGAAAACATGACTCGGCAGGCACGGCACACGCCCAGGCGGCCGGGCCCGGGCGGGAGCACCGGCGCGGACCGTCACCGAAGAACGCTAAGGGCGTGGTTGCGGCCACGCCTTGAGCGCGCGCTCGGCGATCTCGTGGAGTTCGTCGCGGGAGGTCCCGCCGGCGGCCTGCACGGCTATGCCCTGACAGACCGACGCGATCCAGCGGGCCAGCGCGACGGGGTCCTCGCCGGGCAGCTCGCCCGCGGTCTGGGCTTCGGCGAACCGCTCGGCCAGCACGTCGACGCCGGCCGCGCGCATCTGGGCCAGGTCGGCTTGCAGCGTTGCCGATTCCGCGCCTACCGCCAGTGCGCTCTGCACCAGCAAGCAGCCAGGTGGGCGGTCCGGCGCGGATGTCGCATCGGCCGCGCCGTGGGTCATCGCGTGGGCGACATCCCACGCGGTGGGCTGCGCCAGTGCCGCAGCAGCATAGGCTCCGGGCCCGGCGACGTAGCGCTGCACGACCTCGCGGAACAACTGCTCCTTGCACCCGAATCGGTCATAGAGGCTGCGCCGGTTGATTCCGGTGGCGGATGTCAGATCGCTGATGGACACGCCGTCATAGCCGTGCCGCCAGAACATTCGCATCGCCGTGTCGAGGACGGCATTCGAGTCGTATCCCCGCGGCCTGCCGATCGCCATGTGCCACCTCTGATGTGATGCCCACCACACCCGGAATGAACCCGATCGACGGTGGCTTTACCTGATCGTAGTTAGTAACCGATCGGTTCGAAAGACCTATCCCCATCAGCTGGAGCAGATATGACCACCACTTCCACCGCCCCGCTGGCCGGACGGCGCGCCCTGGTCACCGGCGGATCGCGCGGCATCGGCGCCGAGATCGTCCGCCGCCTCGTGGCCGATGGCGCCGCGGTGGCCTTCACCTATCAGTCGTCGGCCGAAACGGCCGAGGCACTGGCGGCCGAACTCTCGGCCTCCGGCTCGACCGTGGTGGCGATCCGGGCCGACAGCGCCGACGCCGATGCGGTCAACACCGCGGTCGACGAGACGGTGTCGCGGTTGGGCGGGTTGGACATTCTGGTCAACAATGCCGGCATCGCCTATGCCGCACCGCTGGAGGATTTTCCGCTGGAGGAGTTCGACCGGTTGGTGGCGGTCAACGTGCGCGGCGTCTTCGCGGCGATCCAGCGGGCGGTACCGCATCTGGGTGACGGTGGCCGGATCATCACCATCGGCAGCGTGAACGCCGACCGGGCACCGATGACCGGGCTGTCGGTGTACGCGCTCACCAAGGCGGCCGTGGCCGGACTCACCCGTGGCCTGGTCCGCGAGCTGGGGCCGCGCGGTATCACCATCAACACCATCCAGCCGGGTCCGGTATCCACCGATATGAACCCCGAGGTGGGTGGGTTCTCCGACCAGGTGCGTCCGTTCATCGCCGTCGGGCGTTACGGGCAGCCGCGCGATATCGCCAGTGCGGTGGCCTATCTCGCGTCGCCAGAGGCCGGTTACGTCACCGGGGCGACCTGGAACATCGATGGCGGTTTCGTCATCTAGACGGCCCGACGGGCCCGTTCCTGCGCCAGCTGAGTTTTGACCACGTCGAAGGCCATCGTCTGGTGATAACCGCGGCGGGCCAGCATGCCGACCAGCCGCCGGGTGATCTTGACTTCATCGTCGAGGCTTTCCCGGCGCAGCTTGGCCGCCACCAGTTGCTCGGCCTGCACCCGCCACTCCCCCGCATCGACACTGCCCAGTGTCTCGGCGATCACGTCGGCGTCGACACCCTTGGTACGAAGCTCGGCGGCCAAGGCGCGCTTGCCTTTTCCGGAGTTGGTCCGGCGCTCACGCACCCACTGCTCGGCGAAGGCGACGTCGTCGATCAGCCCGACCTCCGCGAGCCGGTCCAGCACCCGGGCGGCGACGTCATCGGGATAGCCGCGCTTGGCCAGCTGCCCTTCCAACTCGGCCCGGGTGCGGGCTCGCACGGTGAGCAGGCGCAGACATACATCCCGCGCCTGCTCGTCGCGCTTGAGACCCTCAGCCGGCCCGGTCTCAGAAGTCGACCGGGGCGGGAAGAACGTCATCGTTGGTCACCACGGCTCCGATGCCGAGCTTCTCCTTGATCTTCTTCTCGATCTCGGCGGCGGTATCGGGGTTATCGAGGAGGAAGTTGCGGGCGTTCTCCTTGCCCTGCCCGAGCTGTTCACCCTCATAGGTGAACCACGAGCCGGACTTTCGGACAAAGCCGTGCTCGACACCCATATCGATGAGCGAGCCCTCCTTGGAGATGCCCTTGCCGTACAGGATGTCGAACTCGGCCTGCTTGAACGGCGGCGCCATCTTGTTCTTGACGATCTTGCAGCGGGTGCGGTTGCCGACCGCGTCGGTGCCGTCCTTGAGGGTCTCGATCCGCCGGACATCCAGACGCACGGAGGCGTAGAACTTCAGTGCCTTACCGCCGGTGGTGGTCTCGGGTGACCCGAACATCACGCCGATCTTCTCGCGCAGCTGGTTGATGAAGATCGCGGTGGTGTTCGAGTTGCTCAGCGCACCCGTGATCTTGCGGAGCGCCTGACTCATCAGGCGGGCCTGCAGGCCGACGTGGCTGTCACCCATCTCGCCTTCGATCTCGGCGCGTGGCACCAGCGCGGCCACCGAGTCGATGACCAGGATGTCCAGCGCGCCCGAGCGGATCAGCATGTCGGCAATCTCGAGTGCCTGCTCCCCGGTGTCGGGCTGGGAGACCAGCAGGGCATCGGTGTCCACGCCGAGCTTCTTGGCGTAGTCGGGGTCGAGGGCGTGCTCGGCGTCGATGAACGCCGCAATACCGCCGGCGGCCTGCGCGTTGGCCACCGCATGCAGTGCGACGGTGGTCTTACCCGATGACTCCGGTCCGTAGATCTCGACGACGCGCCCGCGCGGCAGCCCGCCGATGCCCAGCGCCACGTCCAGCGCAATCGACCCGGTCGGGATGACCGAGATGGGCTGGCGCACCTCCTCACCGAGGCGCATCACCGAGCCTTTGCCGTGGTTCTTCTCGATCTGGGCCAATGCCAGTTCGAGTGCCTTTTCGCGATCCGGTGCCTGTGGCGCCATGGTGATACCTCTCCGGTAGTCGTGCGGTTGACCGGTGTTCCGATCGGTTGGCCGTGACACTAGGACAGGCCACCGACAAGTCGGCTGCGGTCGAACTGCACCCACATTAACGAACAGGTGTTCGATGGCAAGACAGACACGCCGAGGCGCGATTCACCACTCGGCGCGGGGCACTTCGAAGTCCGCACAGAGCGCCCGCCAGACCTCGCGCGGCTCGACTCCGGCCTCGATGGCCTGCGCGGCGGTACACCCGAACCCGCTCATCACGTGATCGACCAACACCGAGGCGCCGTAGGCTGCGCCGAACTGACCGCTGACGCGTTCGTTGAATTCGGTGAGCCGCACGCCACCAACCTACCCAGCAGCCGACAACGCGTCATGGCACACCCGTACCGGATCTGCCACCTCGGCAAGACTCTGCGCCGCCCGCCGCGCCGCCGCGCGATGGGCCGGCCCGGACAGCACCCCGGACACCGCCGCCGCCAACGATTCCGCGGCCAACGGGCGGACGAGCGCACCGCTTCCTTGTCGCACAACGCGATTGGCGATCTCCCACTGATCGCCGCCACCGGGCACCGTCACCAGCGGCACACCGTGCAGGAGCGTCTTTGACACGATGCCGTGCCCGCCACCGCACACCATCACGTCGGCCCGCGCGAGCAGTTCGTCCTGGCGGCCCAGACCCACCACCGCCCACGGCGGCACCTCCACCGCGGGGCCGCTCAGCCGGGACACCACCACCCGCGTCCCGTCGGGCACAGTCCGGCCCGGGATCAGACACTGCAGCGCCAGTTCGGCCAGCCCACCGGTTCCGGTGGTGGCCGTCGAGGGCGCCACCACCACCAGCGGGCCGTCCCCCGGCGGGGGTTCCAGTACGGCCGGGGTCGGTTCGAAGTGCAGCGGCCCGACGACCACGGCTTCGGCCGGCCAGTCTGGCCGGGCCACTTCGAGGGCCGGCAGGGTCGCGATCAGCCGGCGCAAGGGACCCGGGTCCGCGCCGGGCAGCCCGATCCCGATCCGGGCCCGCGCCCGCTGCCGGTCGCCATCGCGGACCGATCGGGCGGTGAGCGCCCGCATCAGCGTGTCGCGGGCCCGCCCGCGCACTCCCACGCCGGGTGCCAGGCCACTGCCCAGCGGCGGCAGACCCTTCGACGGCAGATACAGCGGGTGCGGGCTGAGTTCGACCCAGGGCACCCCGAGCAATTCGGCGGCCATTCCGCCGCACACTGTGATGACGTCGGAGACCACTAGATCCATTGCCAGCGAACGCAAAAGGGGAACATTGCGGTCCGCCATCCGGGCCGCACGCTGATGGATCTTGGCTCCGGCGTCGCCGTCGTCGTCGCCGTCCTGTAGATCGAGTCCGGCCAACGGCGCCGCATCCACACCGGCGGCGCGTGCAGTGTCCAGCCACTGCGCCCCGGTCAGCAGCGTCGGGGTGTCCCCGGCGGCGAGAAACCGCAGGCACAGGGCGATCGCCGGGAACGCATGCCCGGGATCAGGCCCGGCAACCACCGCGACACGCACGCGCCCACCCTGCCACACGCTGCACCAACTACCCTGAGGGACATGACCGAGCAGCAGGTCGCCCCCGTCGGGGCCGCCAACATCGCCACCGTCGAGGCGTTCCTGAACTCGTTGCGTGCACCCGACCTGGATGCCGCCGCGGAACTCCTGGACGACAACCTCGTCTACCAGAACGTCGGTTTTCCGACCGTGCACGGCAGGCGTCGCACCATCAAGATATTCCGGGCCATGGAACGGCCCGGTCTCGGATTCGATGTGGCGATTCACCGCTCGGCCGCCGACGGGGCGTCCGTGCTCAACGAACGCACCGATGTCCTGATCTTCGGCCCCGTGCGACTTCAGTTCTGGGTGTGCGGCGTGTTCGAGGTGCACGACGGCCGGATCACCCTGTGGCGCGATTACTTCGACCAGTTCGACTTCGCCAAGGCCATCGTGCGCGGCGTGCTCGGCGCGGTGATCCCAGCCCTTCGGCCCAAGCTCTGACCTCCGTGGCCAGAACCAAACCGAACCTGATTCAGCTGATCAGGTACTGCCTGGGCACACGACTGCCCGACTCCATGCTGGACTGGGTGCGCAACGACCTCACGGGTCCCGGCGCCACCAGGCGGGTGATGGTCCGGGTGCTGGTTCCTGCGGTGCTGATCCTGACCCCGTTCTGGTTCGTGCCCGCCGATTTCGTGGTCCGGGCCAGCATGACGATCCCGATCCTGATCCCGTTCATCTACTTCTCACACGCGCTGAACAAGATCTGGCGGCGTCACATGCTTCGGGTGCACGGCCTGGACCCGGCCCTGATCGACAAGTTGCAACGGCAGAAGGACTCTGCCAAGCATCAGTCGTACATCGAACGGTTCGGCCCCCGTCCGGATTCGGCCGAGCAGGGCACCCACGACATCTAGGCTCCGCGTAACCGGCCCAGCTCGTGGTAGGCCATTGCCCAGCCATGCAGCCGATCGGTTGCCCCGGTCAGCTCGTCACGGTAGCGCTGGGCGGGGATCTGAGATACCGGTCCCGCATTCACCGTCGACACCAATTGGGCTGCCGCGGTGACCATGTCGTCATACTGTCGAGCGCCCGAATGCAACTGGGCGGCGAAAGCGTTGATGGTCGGGGTCAGATGTGCGCGGGATTGCGGTGACGCCGCGGCCGCACGTTCCATTGCCACCACCTCGGCGGCCGTCGCGGCCATCGTCGACGCCGTCTGCGCCGCCACGGCGGATATCTCCCGCAGTTCGCCCGCCGGCAGTAGCCGCGACCGCCCCAGCACGCCCAGCAGCGACAGCAGCCCGCGTTCCGATGATGCCAATGCGCCCATCGGCTGACGTGCCGCCGACCCCCGGGGCGGGAGCCTGCGCGGTGCCGGGGTCTCCGGCAGCGACTCACGACGCAGCCATCGATACCGGAGGAACAACAGGGTGGCCGGGAACGCAGCCGCCGCCGCGATACAACCGGTGACGATCAGCGCCCACACCGGCGTGCTCCAGGACGCCAGCAGCGCAGTCAGCAGAATCCAGAACCCGGTGGTGGCCGCGAAGAACCAGCCCAGCCGCCGGGCCCAACGCCGCTTACGCAGCAGTTTTGCCCGGGGGTCGGCCGCCGCCGCGAGCTTCTGGGCGAGCACGTCGGAGAATTCCGCGGCGGTGTCGACGCCGCGCTGGATCAGCCCGGACATGGTGTCCCGCCGGCCCTGATGCGAACTCCCCGCCATGTCGAAACCTACTGGGAGAGACGATCTTCGGGGGCCGCGGCCGGCGGGTTGACCGCCGGGGTCGACGGCGCGGCGGCGGCACCACCGGCGGGCAGCTGGTCACCGCGCATCGAGGCCCGGATCTGCTCCAGCCGGGAATGCCCGGCCATCTGCACGCTGGCCTGCTGAACCTCCATCATCCGGCCCTGCACGGAGTTCTGCGCCAGCTCGGCCGCGCCCATCGCGTTGGCGTAGCGGCGCTCGATCTTTTCGCGCACCTCGTCGAGGTTCGGGGTGGTGCCGGGAGCGGCGATCTCGCTCATCGACTGCAGCGACTTGCTGACCTGCTCCTGCATCTTGGCCTGCTCCAGCTGCGAGAGCAGTTTGGTGCGCTCGCCGATCTTCTGCTGCAGCACCATGGCGTTCTGCTCGACGGCCTTCTTGGCCTGCCCCGCGGCCTGCAGCGACTGGTCGTGCAGCGACTTGAGGTCCTCGACGCTTTGCTCGCCGGTGACCAGCTGCGCGGCGAACGCCTCGGCGGCGTTGGTGTACTCGGTGGCCTTGGCGGTGTCACCGTTGGCGGTGGCCTGGTCGGCCAAGGTCAACGCCTGGCGCACGTTGGCCTGCAGCTTCTCGATATCGGCCAGCTGGCGGTTCAGCCGCATCTCCAGCTGGCGCTGGTTGCCGATGACCTGAGCGGCCTGCTGGGTCAGGGCTTGATGCTGGCGCTGCGCGTCCTCGATGGCCTGCTGGATCTGCACCTTCGGGTCGGCGTACTCGTCGATCTTCGAGTTGAACAGCGCCGCGATGTACTTCCACGCCTTGACGAACGGATTGGCCATGGGAACGTTTCCGCCTTCGAATCTGTCGGGATTGCGCTTTTGTTTGGTGCCAACCTATCGGTTCGCGCACATGTCAGGCCACCGCCATTGAGACGACCTGAGGAATGACGACCTTTGTGGTGGCATCGATGCGCCCGACGCTCCGGCCTGCACCCACCTCACGGCGTGCCAATTGCTCGCCCGCATCGAACAGCACCCGGGACAACGGCACCTCCAGCGCGTCGCAGATCGAGGCGAGCAGCTCACTCGACGGTTCCTTGCGGCCGCGTTCGACCTCGGAGAGGTAGCCCAGGCTGACCCTGGCGGCGTCGGACACATCGCGCAGGGTCCTGCCCTGAGTGGTCCGCGCATGCCGCAGCACGTCGCCGATCACTTCGCGCAACAAAGTGGTGGTCATCGCGGTCTCCTTCAACGTCAACGGGCTGACCTACTTGGGTCAACGCGACCGGTGCGCCGTCGGTTCCCGATCTCAGGAACGCGTCCGGGAATCCTTGACGGCCGACACCACGTAGTCGATACCCGTGAACACCGTCAGTACCACCGCGACCCACATGATCACCGTCGCGGTGGTCAGCCACAGCCCCGACAGCGGAAGGATGTACAGCCCTATCGCAACGGCCTGGACCAGGGTCTTCAGCTTGCCGCCCCGGCTGGCCGGGATGACCCCGTGGCGCAGCACCGCCAGCCGCAGCACCGTCACCCCGACCTCGCGGACCAGGATGACCACGGTGATCCACCACGGCAGGTCGCCGAGCATCGACAGGCCGATGAGTGCAGCACCGATGAGTAGCTTGTCGGCGATCGGATCGGCCAGTTTGCCGAACTCGGTCACCATGCCGTAGCTGCGGGCCAGTGCGCCGTCGAAGTGGTCGGTGATGACCGCCACCGTGAAGACGATGAATGCAACTGTCCGCCAGACCGTTTCATGGCCGTCGCCGACGAACAACGCGTAGACGAATACCGGGACCAGTACCAGGCGCACACCCGTCAGCAGATTGGCGACATTCGCGACGGACGCACGGGGCACCGTGGGATCAGTGTCTTGTTGGCCCGGCACGGGCAACACAATATCGGTTGTGCGAACCGATACTCTCGCTGCTGTGAATGAGGCGCCTGATCAGCCGGTCGATTCCCTGACTGTGCGCAGGGCGCGCACGTCCGATGTACCGGCCGTCAAGGCGCTCATCGACATCTATGCCGGCAAGATTCTGCTGGAGAAGAACCTGGTCAACCTCTATGAGGCGGTGCAGGAGTTCTGGGTCGCCGAACTCGGCGGCGAGATCGTCGGCTGCGGCGCCCTGCACGTGTTGTGGGCCGACCTGGGCGAGGTGCGTACCGTCGCGGTGCACCCCAAGGTGCGCGGCAAGGGCGTCGGGCACCGGGTGGTCGCCAAACTGCTCGAGGTGGCGCGCGAACTGCACCTGCGGCGCATCTTCGTGTTGACCTTCGAGACCGGTTTCTTCGGCAGCCACGGGTTCACCGAGATCGAGGGCACACCGGTGACCGCGGAGGTGTACGACGAGATGTGCCGCTCATACGACACCGGTGTCGCCGAGTTCCTCGACCTGTCCTACGTGAAGCCCAACATCCTCGGCAACACCCGGATGCTGCTCAACCTCTAGAACTCGTCCTCGTCGTCCGCGTCGGCGCCGTTGGCGTCCGCCCCGCCCCGGATGAGCGCCAGGGTGCCGGCCAGCTCATCGGGCTTGACCAGCACCTCGCGTGCCTTGGACCCCTCCGACGGCCCGACGATCTGACGGGTCTCCATCAGGTCCATCAGGCGTCCCGCCTTGGCGAAACCGACCCGCAGCTTGCGCTGCAGCATCGAGGTGGACCCGAACTGCGAGGACACCACCAGTTCGACGGCCTGCAGGAAGACGTCCATGTCGTCACCGATATCGGGATCGACGTCGGTGCGTTCCCCGGTGGGCTTGGCCTTGGTGACGCCGTCGATGAATTCGGGCTCGGCCTGGGCCTTGGTGGCCTCGACGACGGCCTGGATCTCCTCGTCGGTGATGAACGCGCCCTGCAGCCGTTGCGGCTTGTTCGCGCCCATCGGCAGGAACAGCCCGTCGCCCATGCCGATCAGTTTCTCGGCGCCCGGCTGGTCCAGGATGACGCGGGAGTCCGTCAGCGACGACGTGGCGAACGCCAGGCGGGACGGCACGTTGGTCTTGATCAGACCGGTGACGACGTCCACCGACGGACGCTGGGTGGCCAGCACCAGGTGGATGCCGGCGGCACGGGCCTTCTGGGTGATCCGCACGATGGCTTCCTCGACGTCGCGCGGTGCGGTCATCATCAGGTCGGCCAGCTCGTCGACGATGGCAAGGATGTACGGGTAGGGCTTGTACACCCGCTCACTGCCCAGCGGCGCGCTGATCTCCCCCGAACGCACCTTCTCGTTGAACACGTCGATATGGCGCACCCGGGACGCCTGCATGTCCTGGTAGCGCTGCTCCATCTCCTCGACCAGCCACGCCAGCGCGGCCGCGGCCTTCTTCGGCTGGGTGATGATCGGGGTGATCAGGTGCGGGATGCCCTCGTACGGGGTGAGCTCCACCATCTTCGGGTCGATCAGGATCATCCTGACCTCCTCCGGGGTGGCCCTGGCCAGCAGCGACACCAGCATCGAGTTGACGAAGCTGGATTTACCCGAGCCGGTCGAACCGGCCACCAACAGGTGCGGCATCTTGGCCAGATTCGCCGAGACGTATTCGCCCTCGATGTCCTTTCCGAGGCCGATCACCAACGGGTGGTGGTCGCGGCGAGTGGTGGGCGCGGTGAGCACGTCGGCCAATCGCACCATCTCGCGGTCGGTGTTGGGCACCTCGATGCCCACGGCCGACTTGCCCGGGATCGGTGCGAGCATGCGCACGCTCTCGGTGGCCACCGCGTAGGCGATGTTGCGGTGCAGGGCGGTGATCTTCTCGACCTTCACGCCGGGGCCGAGTTCCACCTCATAGCGTGTGACGGTCGGGCCGCGGGTGCAGCCGGTCACCGCGGCGTCGACCTTGAACTGCTGCAGCACCGAGGTGATGGCGTCCTTCATGGTCTCGTTGGCAGCGGTCAGCTTCTTGGGCGGGTCACCGGCGACCAGCAGCTCCAGCGAGGGCAACACGTACGGCCCCTCGACCACCCGGTCGAGTACCAGGGTGTCGTCCTGTTTCTTCTTCTTCGGCGCTTCCAGCTTCTTGCGGACCGGCTTGGGCGCTTCTATCGCACGCGGCTCAGGCAGGGTCGGCTCGTCCGACGGCAGCGGGTAATTCTCCATCGGCGTGCCCGCCGGCCGGGGCAGCTCAGCGGTCGGCCAGGTCTGCCCGTCGCCGTCGCCGTAGCCGGCGGGGTCGTCGTAGTAGCCGTCCGAGAAGTCATCGGCGAACTCATCGCCTCGACCGGCCGGCGCGGCCGGATCGTCATCGTAGTACTCGTCGTCATAGTCATCGTCGTCAAAAGCTCTGGTGCGGAACATATCCCGCAAAGTGTCGGGTAGCTCCCTGATGGTGGTACCGGTCACCAGCAGCAGGCCGAACATCACACCGATCACCAGCAGCGGCGTGGCGATCCACACCGTGAGCCCGTCCGACAGCGGCCCACCGATGGCGAAGCCCACGAAACCGGCCGCGTGGCGGCGCGCTTCGGGATCCTGCGGTGCGCCCGACCAGATGTGCCAGACGCCGAGCACCGGCAGCGCGATCATCACCGAGCCGAGAATCAGCCGGGGCCGCGCATCCGGATCTGGTTCGGTGCGCATCAGCACCACGGCGAGCACACCGAGGATGAGCGGCACCAGCACCACCGCGCCACCGATGACGGTGCGGACGGCGACATCGACCCAGCCGCCGACAGGCCGCGCGGCGTCGAACCATGAACTCGCCGCGACGATCACCGCGATACCGAGCAAAGCCAGGGCAATGCCGTCGCGGCGATGCCCCGGTTCCAGATCGCGGGCGCGTCCGACCGAGCGAGCCGTCGTCCCGGCGCCCTTGGCGAGCATCAGCCAACCGGCCCGGGTGCCACGGCCCACCGCCGCCCCGGCAGAGGACAGCGGTGACGCGGTCCGGCGCGGTGCGGGCCTGCCGGGCTTCTTGCGGGGTGCAGCGGGGCGCGCGGGTTTGGCTCCCCCGCGTGCACTGCTCGCCGAACCCGCCTTTGACCTGGTCGAACGGGTCGCAGACCTGGCTGCGGTCTTGTTGGCCATGCCTGCCAGCCTAGTCGCAAACACCTCAGTTTCAACATCTGCCACACCAGTCACAAATGCGTCTCGATTGCCTATCAATGCGCAATAACGTGCACAAATGCGCGGTGACCGCCGCCATGTCAGCTAGGTAGGCTAGACAACTGTCCGGTCACACCCACCGAGGAGCCCGCCCCATGCCAGTTGTCGTCGTCGCCACCCTGACCGCCAAGCCCGAGTCCGTCGACCTCGTCCGCGACGCCGCCAAGACCGCGATCGAGGCGGTCCATGCCGAGCCCGGCTGCGAGCTGTACTCCCTGCACGAGGCCAACGGCACCTTCGTCTTCGTCGAGCAATGGGCCGACGAGGAGGCGTTGAAGACCCACAGCACCGCACCGGCGATCGGGGCGCTGTTCGGCGCGGTCGGCGAGCATCTCGACGGTGCCCCGGACATCAAGATGCTGGCGCCCGTGGTTGCCGGTGATCCCGCCAAGGGCAAGTTGCGGTAGGACACGTATGGGTTCCCTGACCGGCAAGGTCGCTTTCATCACCGGCGCCGCGCGTGGCCAGGGTCGCGCGCACGCGCAGAAACTGGCCGCCGAAGGCGCGGACATCATCGCGGTCGACCTGTGCGATCAGATCGCCTCGGTGCCCTACCCACTGGCCACCCCCGACGACATGACCGCGACCGTCAAACTCGTGGAAGAGGCGGGCGGACGAATCGTGGCCCTGCGCGCCGATGTCCGCGACCGGGATTCACTCAAGACCGCCTTACGCGCCGGCACCGAGGTTCTCGGGGATCGGCTCGACATCGTGATCGCCAACGCGGGGATCGCGCCGATGGCCGACGAGCACGCGTGGCAGGACGTCCTCGATGTCAACCTCACGGGCGTGTACCACACCGTCGATGTCGCTATGAAGCCGATGATCAAATTCGGCAACGGCGGCGCGATCGTGCTGACCAGCTCGGTGGCCGGGCTGGTCGGTCTCGGTTCACCCGTCGGCGGATCGGTCGGCTACGCCGCCGCCAAACACGGCATCGTCGGGTTGATGCGCGTGTACGCGAATTTCCTGGCACAGTTCAACATTCGGGTCAACTCGGTACACCCTGCCGGGGTGAACACTCCGATGATCGACAACGAATTCACCCGGTCGTGGCTGGAGGGCATGGCACAGCAGACGTTCCGTGGGCCCGATATGAGCAACGCACTGCCGGTGCAGACACTGGAACCCGAAGACATCGCCAATGCGGTGTACTGGTTGGTGTCGGACGCGGCCCGTTATGTCACCGGGGTGGCGCTGCCGGTGGATGCGGGTTACGTCAACAAGCGCTGAGCGCTTGCACGAGGGGGGCCAATGACACGGAATGCGGAGGCACAAACGGCTTTCGGGCCGATGGTCCTCGTAGCGATCGAACACAACGAGCCGCCACAGCATCGTCTTGTCGACGACGACCTCGCCGCGTCGTTCCTGCCGAGAGGCTTGCGGACAGTGGTGTGGTTGACCCGGCTCGGCATGTTGCGTCGTGCGCTGATGGCCGCGTCGGACCGTTCCGCGCCGGGCACCTGGACCAGCATCGCCTGCCGCAAACGCTATATCGACGAACGCATCTCCGATCCGGTCACCGAATTCGACACCGTTGTCATCCTCGGTTCGGGCCTGGACACCCGGCCCTACCGGATCGCCCGATACAGCGATATGCCGGTGTTCGAGGTCGATCAGCAGATCAACATCGACCGCAAGACCGCGGCCGTCCAACGAGTACTCGGGGAGATTCCCGCCTCGGTGCACCTGTGCAGCGTCGACTTCGAACGGGAGACCGTGATGACGGCCCTGTCCGACAATGGATTTCACGATACCGGCCATACCTTGCTGATCTGGGAGGGCGTCACGCAGTACCTCACCCCCGAGGCGCTGCACGCCACTTTTGAACAGTTGCGGGCCGTGGCGCCCGGGAGCCGGCTGATCTTCACCTATATCCGGCAGGACTTCATCGACGGCACCAATCTCTATGGCGCCCATTCGCTCTACCGCCGATTTCGGCAGCGCCGCCAAGTGTGGAAGTCAGGGTTTGTCCCCGAGCAGGTGGAGGAGATCCTGCAGGCATACGGTTGGCGGCTGATAGAGCAGGCCGGCCCGAGCTACTACCGCGACACCTACATCCGGCCGACGGGACGCAAGCTCGTCGCGTCTCCCATCGAGTGGGCGGCCGTCGCGGTGCGTGCGTGACTAGATCTCGACGACCGTCGGCACGATCATCGGCTGGCGCCGGTACACCTCGCCCACCCACTTGCCGACGGCGCGCCGCACGGCCTGGGCGATGCGCGGCACATCGGTGACCTTCTCCGCGGCAAGGGTTTCCAGCGCCTGCTGCACCTTGAGCGCGGCCGGTTCCAATGCCTTCGGATCCTCGGAGAAGCCTCGTGAATGCAGTTGGGCGGGCGCCGCCGGCTTGCCGGTCCCCCTATGCACGACCACCGTCACGGCGATGAAACCGGAAGCGAGCGTGAGTCGCTCGCCGACGACGGATTCACCGACATCGCCGGTGATCAGTCCGTCGACGAACATCTTGCCCACCGGCACGGCACCCGCAATCGAGGCCACGCCGTTGACCAGGTCCACGCTGACACCGTTCTCGGCCAGCATGACGTTCTCCTCCGGCACCCCACTGAGCACCGCCAGCTTGGAGTTGGCGCGCAGGTGGCGCCACGTGCCGTGCACCGGCATCACATTGCGCGGCCGCACCCCGTTGTAGAGGAACATCAGCTCACCGGCGTAGGCGTGGCCGGTGACGTGCACACGCGCTTGAGCATTCGTGACGACGCGGGCACCGATCTTGGACAGCGAGTCGATCACGCCGTACACCGCCTCCTCGTTGCCGGGGATCAGCGACGACGACAGGATGATCAGGTCCCCGGCGGTCAGCGTGATGCTGCGGTGTTCCCCACGCGACATCCGCGACAGTGCGGCCATCGGCTCGCCCTGGGTGCCGGTGGTGATCAGCACGACCCGATCTGCGGGCAACAGTTCGGCCGCGGCGATGTCGACGACGCTGGAGTCCTCGACCTTCAGGAATCCGAGGTCACGGGCGATCCCCATGTTGCGCACCATGGACCGGCCGACGAACGACACACTGCGGCCCAAAGCTACTGCGGCATCGATGATCTGCTGCACGCGATCCACGTTGGAGGCGAAGCACGCCACGATCACCCGGCCGTCGGCGCCGCGGATCAGCCGGTGCAGCGTCGGTCCGATCTCGCTCTCCGACGGGCTGACGCCGGGATGCTCGGAATTCGTCGAGTCGCACAGGAACAGGTCGACGCCCGCATCACCGAGCCGCGACATGCCGGGCAGGTCGGTTGGCCGCCCGTCCAGGGGCATCTGATCCAGTTTGATGTCACCGGTGGCCAGCACGGTTCCCGCACCGGTGTGCAGGGCGACGGCCAGGCAACCGGGAATCGAGTGATTCACCGCAAAGTACTGGCATTCGAACACCCCGTGGGTGGTGCGCTGTCCCTCGGCGACCTCGATGAACACCGGTTTGATGCGATGCTCACGGCACTTCTCGGCGATCAACGCCAACGTGAACTTCGAGCCGACGATCGGAATGTCGCGCCGCAACTTCAGCAGATGCGGGATGGCCCCGATGTGATCCTCGTGCGCATGGGTGATCACGACGGCATCGATCTCGTCCAGGCGGTTCTCGACGTGCCGGATATCCGGCAGGATCAGGTCGACACCGGGCTCGTCGTGGTTGGGGAACAGCACACCACAGTCGATGATCAGCAACCGGCCCAGATGTTCGAAAACGGTCATGTTTCGCCCGATTTCGCCGATGCCGCCCAGCGCGGTCACCCGCAGTCCGCCCGGAACCAGCGGCCCCGGCGGCGTCAGTTCGGCCGTCATCGCAGCACGCCGGCGGCTCGCAGATCCGTGGCCAGCTGGTCGATTTCGCCCGCGTCGGCCGGTACCTGAGGTAGCCGCGGATCACCGACCTCGAGGCCGAGCAGTCGCAGACTCTCCTTCGACAGCGTCACCCCACCAAGCCTGGCCTGCGCCTCACCCAGCGGGCCGAGCCCGGCATTGATCTTTCGCGCGGTGGCGATGTCGCCGGAATTGAAGGCGGACAACATCTCTCGCAGCTGTGCGGCGGCTACGTGGCCCCAGACGCTGATGAAGCCGATGGCGCCCATCGCCAGCCACGGCAGGTTCAGCGCGTCGTCGCCGGAGTAATAGCTGATGCCGGTTTCGGCGATGATCTGCCCGCCGCCGTGCAGGTCGCCCTTGGCGTCCTTGACCGCGACGATGTTGGGGTGCGCCGCCAGCGTGCGGATGGTGTCCCACTCGATGGGCACCACCGATCGCGGCGGGATGTCGTAGAGGACGACGGGAAGGTCGGTGGCGTCGGCGACCGCGCTGAAATGCGCCACCAGCCCGCGCTGCGTCGGCCGCGAATAGTAGGGCGTGACCACGAGCAGACCGTGCGCGCCGGCGGCGGCGCTGGCCTTGGCCAGATGCACGCTGTGCGCAGTGTCGTAGGTGCCCGCACCCGCGATGATCCGGGCGCGGTCCCCCACCTCGGCCAAGACGGCCTCGAGCAGCGCGATCTTCTCGTCATCGGTCGTGGTGGGCGACTCGCCGGTGGTTCCGGAAATCACCAGGCCATCGCATCCGGAGTCGACCAGATGCTTGGCCACCTTCTTCGCACCAGCCAGATCAAGCGAGCCGTCCGGGCCGAACGGCGTCACCATGGCAGTCAGTACGGTGCCCAGGCGTGCGCTGACGTCGATTCCGGTGGTGCTCACGCAGGCAAGATTACCCGGTGGTAGGTCCGATTTATGCACCCCGGGGTCGGTCACGGCCGGTCGCCGGCCCTGCGGGGCCGGCGACGCGGCGTTAGGGTCGCGCATGAGCCTTGCCCGCCGACTGCTCGACGTGATCGATCTCGATGTCCTGCCGCTGACCGAACGGGGTGTGAGCGCCGGGAACAAGGTGTTCGGCGCGGCGATCCTGCGTAAGGACGACTTGTCCCTGGTGATCGCCGGGACCAATGCCGAGACCACCAGCCCGCTGTGGCACGGCGAGGTGCACACGCTCAAGCAGTTCTACGAGCTTGCCCAGCGTCCGCCGACCGCCGAGCTGCTTTTCCTGTCCACCCATGAACCGTGCACGATGTGCATGTCGGCGATCACCTGGGCCGGTTTCGACAACTTCTATTACTTCTTCAGCCACGAGGATTCCCGGGATGCCTTCGCCATCCCGCACGATCTCCGGATTCTGCACGAGGTGTTCGGGCTGGCGCCCGGCGGCTACCGGCGCACCAACGCGTTCTGGAGGGCCTACTCCATACCCGACTTGGTGGCCGCCGAGGACGAGCCGCTGCGCACCGAGCTGCTGGCCCGCCGCCAGTTGATCGAGGACCGGTATGCGGTGCTGTCCGTGCAGTATCAGGAATCCAAGGACGGCAACGAGATTCCGTTGAGTTGAGTGCGCGGTCCCGATGGGCGCGGTCCACCGTTACGGCCGTCGGGACCGTCGGGAGAAATTGGTGACGATAGGGTCGTCGCACTCCTCGTAGGCTCGTGTCAGTGACGATCCACGGGGGAAACATGGATGTATACACACCGCAGAGGGCACTGCGCATGGACACGGATTCTTCGTGAGCGGCGGTGTCGGATCGCACGAAATCCATTCAGCACGAAGTCAACCCGAGCGGCGGCGGTGATCGAGGGCTCCAGCGTCAGAGGAAGACGCATGCTGGCTTGGCTCATCTTCGGAATCATCGGTGCGGTACTCGCTGCAATCGGTCTCGTCATGACCATCGTGTGGCGGCTGGCCTCGGATGTCACGGCCGGCGGACGAACTCCTGATCATCCGCCGCGCGGGTGATCATGGCGCGTTACTCCGCCAACACCCCGGCCCGACGCATGGCCGTGGAGATGTTCTCGAAGTCGATCGCGACATGCCCGCGAGCCAGGGCCTCGGCCTCCTCACCGCGGCCGTCGGTGATCGCGTCGATGAGTTGCTCATGTTCGGCCAGCGCGCGAAGTTCCATCTTTCGCATGCTCGCCGGTTCACCCCACACGTGCGCGGGTGCACCGATGCTCACCGATGCCTCCAGCTCCAGTAGGACCTGTTTGAGCACGGCATTGTGCGCGGCGTCCATGATGGCCAGGTGCAGCGCGCTGTCGGCCTGCTGCGCCGCCAATCCGCTCTCCGCGTCCCGGTAGGCCGCCAACCGCTCGCGCAGCAGCGCGACATCAGCGTCGGTGCGGCTCTCGGCCGCCGCCCGGCACACAGCACCGTGGATCCGGCAGATCGCATCACAGCGATCCCGCAGTTCGGCGACCCGCATCGTCAATGTGCGACCGACCGCCTCGGTCGAGGAGTCCGGCCACTGCTGCAGAACGTAGGAACCACCGCCGCGGCCGCGTCTGGTCTGCACCAGTCCGCGTTCGACCAGCCGGGCCAGCGCCGCCCGAACCGTCATCCGGCCGACCCGCAGCGATGCCGCCAGTTCCCGTTCGGCCGGTAGCCGGGCCCCGGGCAGGTACTCGCCGATTGCGATGGCCGTCACCAACCGGTCGGTGATTTCGTCGACCCGCGAGGAAAATTCGAGCTCGCGATCGAGCAGGCTGGGCACGCCAGATCCGGACAGCTGTGTCACCGCGCCCCCTTCCGCTCGCCGCTCACAGTATCGATGCCAAATGTTAAAAGCTGATTAATGGTCTTGCAGTGAGACCATTACGGACTCATGCTGGCCACCATGCCACGCTCGACCAGCACGATCCAGTTCCGCGACCACCAGACCTGGGTGCAGATCACCACGCCAGAAATCGCCCGGCCGGACGCGACGCCGCTGTTCGTGCTGCACGGCGGGCCCGGAATGGCGCACAACTACGTCGCCAACATCGCCGAACTCGCCGACGAGACCGGCCGCACCGTCATCCATTACGACCAGCTCGGCTGCGGTCACAGCACCCATCTGCCGGACGCGCCCGCCGACTTCTGGACCGCCGAGCTGTTCGTCGAGGAGTTCCACACCGTTCGAACCGCGCTGGGCATCGAGCGCTACCACGTGCTGGGCCAGTCCTGGGGAGGCATGCTCGGCGCCGAGATCGCCGTCCGCCGGCCCGACGGTCTGGCATCGCTGTCCATCTGCAATTCCCCGGCATCGATGCAGCTGTGGGTCGAGGGCGCCGCCGAGCTGCGGGCCCAGCTGCCCCCGGCGACCCTGTCCGCACTGGAGCAGCACGAGGCAGCCGGCACCGTCACACACCCCGAGTACCTGGCCGCCACCAATGAGTTCTACCGGCGCCATGTATGCCGGGTGGTGCCGATGCCCAAGGACTTCACCGACAGCGAGGCGCAAATGGAGGCCGAACCCACCGTTTACCACACCATGAACGGGCCCAACGAATTTCATGTCATCGGCACCCTGCGCGACTGGACCGTCATCGAGCGGTTGCCGTCGATCACCGCGCCGGTGCTCGTCATCGCCGGCGAGTTCGACGAAGCAACCCCCGCGACGTGGCAGCCCTACGTCGAGCACATCGCCGACGTCCGCAGTCACGTCTTCCCCGACACCAGCCATTGCACACATTTGGAGAAACCCGAGGAGTTCCGCGCGGTGATCGCGGATTTCCTGGCTCTGCACGATTCGGCCGCCGAT
Organism: Mycobacterium sp. BMJ-28; assembly: GCF_054404835.1. Taxonomy (NCBI): domain Bacteria; kingdom Bacillati; phylum Actinomycetota; class Actinomycetes; order Mycobacteriales; family Mycobacteriaceae; genus Mycobacterium; species Mycobacterium sp. BMJ-28. Next base: position 3,975,444 of record NZ_CM136783.1, read on the forward strand.
GCCCGCGTCTGACCCCACCATCGACCGACCCGACAGGACACCCATGGCCACCACCGACGCCCACCTCACCACCGGTGAGGGGCAACGCCGTCTCGAATCATTCGGCTACACACAGGAACTCAACCGGTCCATCTCGACGCTCGACCTGGTCGTGTACGGCCTGGTGTTCATGGTGCCCATCGCGCCGTGGACCATCTTCGGCACCGTCTACAACAGCGCCGCGGGCATGGTGCCGCTGGTCTACCTCATCGGCCTGGTCGCCATGGTGTTCACCGCGCTGGCGTATGCGCAGATGGCCAAGTCTTTCCCATTGGCGGGCTCGGTATTCGCCTACGTGGGCCGTGGTGTCCACCCCGGACTCGGCTTCTTCGCCGGGTGGGCCATCCTGCTGGACTACCTGCTGATTCCCACCCTGCTCTACGTGTTCGCCGCGGAATCCATGATCGGCCTGTTCCCGGGCACCCCGCGCTGGTTGTGGGCCGTCATCTTCGTGGTGGTCAACACCGCCATCAACCTGCTCGGCATCGGCTCGCTGAAACTGGCGAACCGGCTGTTTCTGGCCGTCGAGCTGGTGTTCCTGGTGCTGTTCGTCGTCATCGCGGTGCGCGCCATCAACGGTCAGTCCCTGCCTGACGTCGGGTGGAGCACCACCCCCATCTGGGACTCCGGCGCCATCAGCGCACCCCTGCTCGCGGGGGCGTTGTCCATCGCCGTGCTGAGCTTCCTCGGATTCGACGGGATCTCCACGCTGGCAGAGGAATCCACCGGTAAGCGCAACCCGGCGGGCCGGGCCATGATCATCGCCCTGTTCATCGTGGCATCCCTGTTCATCGTCCAGACCTGGCTGGCCAGCCTGCTCGCCGGTGGCCGCGAGTCCTTCAGTGACGACCAGGTCGGCAACGCCTTCTTCCTGCTGGTGCAGGCGGCTTCCAACACCGGCTGGATGAATGCCTTCTTCGTGGTCAATGTGCTCGCCGTGGGCTTCGCCAACGCCATGGCCGCCCAGGCCGCCACCAGTCGACTGCTGTTCTCGATGAGCCGCGATCGCCAGCTGCCGGCGTTCCTGTCGGTCGTGAGCTCCCGCAAGGTGCCGTTCGCGGCGATCCTGGTGGTGAGCGCACTGAGCCTGGTGCTGGTGCTGTTCTTCGTGGGCCAGATCGGGCTGATCTCCTCGCTGGTGAACTTCGGCGCCCTGTTCGGCTTCTGCCTACTGCACATCTCGGTGGCCTGGTACTACCTGGTGCGGCAGAAGTCCAAGAACTACCTGCTGCACCTGGTGGTCCCCGCGGTGGGTTTCCTGATCATCGGCTACGTGCTGTTCAACGCCGACCCACTGGCCAAGATCGGCGGTCTCGTCTGGCTGGCGATCGGCGCAATCGTGTTCGGGATCAACGTGTTCCGGGGACGGAAGGCGTCGCCCGCATAGACACAGCGCCCCCAGAGCGGAGGCTCCCCCACCGCCGATGGATTACAACCACCGCGCTCAATGAGCATCAAGACGCCCCCGACGCTCGTGCTGTCGGCGTGATGAGTCAAGCCCGTTTAGAATCCCGGACGGGGTGACTAACGATATGGATCGGGTGTCGGGGGCCATGGCGGAAGAACTGCGGGTAAATACGGACCATCTCTTTGATTCAGCGCGTGCAATCAGTGCACACGCTGAAGATTTACGAGAGGAGTTGGCACGTCTGACATGGGAGTGGGACAACCTTTCTCACAGCTGGTCCGGTGTAGCTGCTACAGCATTCGGGCCAGCTTGGGATGAGTGGCATCAAAGCGCCACCAAAATCATCGAAGTCCTTGCCGAGTCGTCGCGTAGCCTCGGTTACGCCGCGGGGTGCTACGGCGAAGACGATTCCCACTCGGCGAGCATGATCGAGTCCGCCGCGATGGGCATCGAACTCTAGTGCACTACCGTGTCGAGCTCGATGAGCTTCTGGCTTTCCTCGAGAGATTGTCACGCTTCGAGCAGCGAGCTGAATCGATTGCCGCAGAGGTTGATGCGCGAACACAAGACCTGCACAGTAGTTGGTCCGGCGCCGCCGCGGCGTCTCAACAGGCACGTCATCAAGAGTGGATGGCCGCCGCTGTGAGTATGCGATCAGCGCTTTGTGAGTTGCGGACCGCGGCAATCGTGGCACACCGCAACTACACCGCGGTTGGAGAAGCAAACTCCAAGATGTGGCCGTGATCTCGACATGCGCCGAAGATGAGCAGGCGGCATGACGCTGGATGTTGACCCCGAGGTCGTCCTGAGTGCAGCACGCGTCTATGGGTCCGTGCAGTCAGCCGCTGGATCCGCAACAACGGGCCTTGCAAGCGCCCTTAGTGGATGCGCAGGGATGGCGGGCACCGATACGGGCGCGCACAGCTGGGCTGAAAAGTACGATCCGCTGGCCACCAATCTCATCGACGCCGCCACCTCAGTCGTCCTAGGTGCAGGGCAGTGCTACGACCTCCTCTATGCGACCGGAGTCAACCATCTCAATGCCGATGGACAGTCGGCCATCAGCAATGAGGCAGTTCTCCAGATGCCGCCGATCGGCGTCCGCACCTATGCCAAACCGTCGATCGCTTCCGCAGAGGGGGGACATGGTGACGTCCCCGAGTGGTGGCACACCATTGCCGCCTATGTCGAAGGCGAGCTCTGGCCGAACGGCCATCAGGACAAGCTCCGTACAGCCGCCGAAGCATGGACAACTGCCAGTAAGGCCCTGCGAACCGCGGCGCAACTAGTTAATGGCGGGACGAGTTCGATGGGCGCCATCGCGCCGTTGATGGATCAGAGATCGCCCGAGTTTCCAAACTTGATTAAGAACTGCACGATGGAACGCGATCAGATGGACGCGGTTGCGGATAGTTGTGATGACGCGTCGAAGGTATGCGCTGATTATGCACAGACCATCGATGACGCACATTCCAAGATCATCCACGAAATGGTCGTGCTCGGCACAACGATCGCAGTGACAGAACTCGTTGCGGCCGTGCTGATCCCATTCACCGCAGGTGCCAGTGAGGCTGTTTCCAAGGTGGTGGATGTGGCTCGACTGACTGCCACTGGATCGAAGATCGCCACAATCATTCGCGACTTCCGGCTCGCGGCAGAGTTGTCCGCGATGCCTGCGGTGAGTGCCGCAGGCGCGGCAGCCAGATCGCTGTCTGAAATGGCACCGCTATTACAGGCTCGCCCAGTAATCTTCGCGGCCGAGAATGCCGGCAGAGCCGGCAGAGTGGCGGAAGGCACCGAAGCCGCCAACCTGTCACAAGCCAGCGTTAGAGACAAGCTTGAGAGATATCTGCTTAATCCCGATCACGAGATCGGCGGCCCGAAAGCAGCTTGGTTCGAGCGGGCGCTCGGATTCACTCGAGAGAATGCACCTGACCTAGCAAAGCAAATCGTTTTCGACGAGAGTAGAGCTGTTGAAACCGGAGTTACTCAGTTCGGCACAAAGTACAACGAGGTCATCCCTGTCACAGGCGCGAACGGGAAGACCATAGATGTGACATTCGCATGGATACGAAACAATGATGGCGTCGTGCGGTTGGTCACAGCCATTCCGACCGGAAGGTGAGCGTCCTCTATGTCGAAACCTCAGGAGTACGACATCGTGCGACTGCTGCAACCGCTTCCCGAACACAATCTGCCGGCCGGATCCAGAGGTACAGTCGTGATGGACTACTCGAGATACTCGGGTGGGGAGGCTGTCGATGCGTACGAAGTGGAGTTCGTCGCGGCCGATGGCACGACTCAATCCCTCGTAACCATCTCTGGTGAGCTGATAGAAGTTGTCACGAAGCCATAGGTAGAGGCGCCGCCCCGCACGCAACGTGCGCTTCGCGCGTCGCTGAACATCGCTTCGCTTTCGGCGCCTACGCCCAGCGGCGTAACTCCCGCACTAGGTCCCCGCGATCCCCCACCATCACGTTGCCCACGCCCAGCCAGGACGCCATCGCCTGTAATTCGGCCGCCAGGGCCGGTGCCACCCGGGACCGGTCCTGGCCATCCTCGGTGAACGCGCCCACCACGTGCAGCGCACCGTCGGTGCGCTTGAGGTCCACCCGGCCGACCAATTCACCGTCGAGCAGGAAAGGCCATACGTAGTAACCGAACTGGCGTTTGGGCGCCGGAGTGTAGATCTCGATCCGATAGTGGAAACCGAACAACCGCTGCACCCGCGGACGGAAGAAGATCAGCGGATCGAACGGGCACAGCAACGCCGTCCCCCGGTCCAGGCGCGGTACCTTCTGGCCGGCCCGCAGGTAGGCCGGCACCCCGTCGATCGTGACGGCCTCCAGCGAGCCGTCGGCGACCAGCGCGGCCAGCGCCGGTTTCACCTGTTTGGCCCCGAGCCGAAAATAGTCACGGATGTCGGCCTCGGTGCCCACCCCGAGCGCCGACGCCGCGCGTAACACCAACTCGCGCAGAGCTTCGTCGTCGTCCACCTGACGCTCGACCACGTGCGCGGGCAGCACTTTCTCCGTCAGGTCATAGTGCCGCGCGAAGCCCACCCGGGTTGCGGTGGTCAGCCTGCCCGCGGCGAACAGCGCCTCGGCCACCCACTTGGTGTCGCTGCGATCCCACCACGGACCCTTGCGGCCCCTGGGTTCGGATTCCAGATGCGCCTCGATCTGGCCTGCGGTACACGGCCCCAGCACGTCGACGGCCGCGATCACGTCATCGACCAGCTGACCGTTGTTGCGCACGATCTCGGTGCCCCACCGGCCGTGGGTGTACTCCCGCATCCGCCAGCGCAACAGCGGCCAATCCTCGACCGCCATCAGCGCCGCCTCATGCGCCCAGTACTCGACCAGCAGTCGGGGCGCCTTCGCGCGGTGGCTCCAGGCGGCGCGGTCGAGGATGTCTCGGTCATAGGGGCCCAGCCGGCTGAACACCGGTGCGTAGTGGGCACGCACGGCCACCGACACCGAATCCAGCTGCAGCACCTGGATCCTTGAGATCAACCGCTTCAGATGCGCGCGGCTGGCAGCACCCGCGGGCCGCGATTCGTGAAAGCCCTGCGCGGCAACGGCGGTACGGCGGGCCTGCGCAACGGTCAGAGAAGGCACGGGTCCATCGTTCCCCATGCCACCGACAACTGGGTCAGCACCGCCGGCGATAGCTGCAGAACCGGTACCGCAGCCCGGAACCGCTGGTCAGCCAGTCACCGCAGTGCGCCGACCAAGAGTCGTCGAGCACCGGGGCGAACGCATCGCCGTCCACGTCGACGTCGATCTCGGTGACCTCGCAGCGGTCGGCCACCGGCAGCGCCAGCGCGTACAACTGGGCCCCGCCGATCACCCAGCCGTCCAGGTCGGCCGGCAGCTCGGTGACCACCTGCGCCCCTTCGGCCAGGTAGCCGGGATCGCGGGTCACCACGATATTGCGGCGTCCGGGTAGCGGGCGCACCTTGGCCGGTAGCGACTCCCAGGTCAGCCGGCCCATCACCACCGGCTGTCCCAGAGTGAGCTCCTTGAACCGGGCCTGGTCCTCGGGCACGCGCCACGGGATGCCGTTGTCGCGACCGATCACCCCGGAGACGGACTGAGCCCAGATCAGCCCAACACTCACACCGCCACCGGGGCCTTGATCCCCGGATGCGGATCGTAGTCCTTGATCTCGATATCGTCGTAGGTGTAATCGAAGATCGAATCACGCTGGGCCAAAACAAGTTCCGGATATGCCCGCGGTGCGCGGGAGAGTTGCAGGGTGACCTGCTCGACGTGATTGTCGTAGATGTGGCAGTCCCCACCGGTCCAGACGAACTCCCCCACAGCCAGCCCGGCCTGGGCCGCCATCATGTGGGTGAGCAGCGCGTAGCTGGCGATGTTGAACGGCACGCCGAGGAACAGGTCGGCGCTGCGCTGGTACAGCTGGCAGGAGAGCCTGCCGTCGGCGACGTAGAACTGGAAGAACGCGTGGCACGGCGGCAGCGCCATCTGCGGGATCTCCCCGACGTTCCAGGCCGACACGATGTTGCGGCGGCTGTCGGGATCACGCTTGAGCAGGTCCAGCGCATTGCTGATCTGGTCGACGTGCTCACCCGACGGTGTCGGCCAGGACCGCCACTGCACCCCGTACACCGGGCCCAGATCACCTGTCTCGGAAGCCCATTCGTCCCAGATCGTGACGCCGTGATCCTGCAGCCAACGCACATTGGAATCGCCGCGCAAGAACCACAGCAGCTCGTAGACGATGGACTTGGTGTGCACCTTCTTGGTGGTGATCAGCGGGAAGCCGGCGTTCAGGTCGTAGCGCATCTGATGCCCGAACAGGCTGCGCGTCCCGGTGCCGGTGCGATCCGATTTCGGAGTGCCCCGCTCCAGCACCAGACGAAGCAGATCCTCATAGGGGGTCGCAATAGGCACGCCCACAGCTTACGTCTGCCGCGCTGGGGTAAAACGGACAACATGCCGACCACCTCTGACACCATCACCACCGCTGACGGCACCTGCCAAGTCACCGTCGCCACACCCGACGGGACCGGCCCCTGGCCCGCGGTCGTCATGTTCCCCGACGCCGGCGGGCTGCGGCCGACGTTCGACGAGATGGCCGCCAAGCTGGCCGGCCACGGTTACGTCGTGCTGGTGCCCGACGTCTACTACCGCACTCCCGGATGGGGACCCTTCAACCTGAACACCGTGTTCACCGACCCGGAGCAGCGCAAGGAACTCTTCGAGCTGATGGGCACCCTCACCCCGGAGGTCTTCGCCGCCGACGCGCAGGCGTTCTTCGACTACCTGGCTGCGCGGCCGGATGTCACCGGCGAGAAGTTCGGCACCACCGGCTACTGCATGGGCGGCCGGGCGTCGCTGATCGTCGCCACCCGGGTGCCCGAACGGGTGGCGGCCGCGCTGTCCTTTCACGGCGGCAGACTGGCGGTCGCCGACGATCCGGACAGCCCGCACCTGCTGGCCGACAAGATCCAGGCCGTGGTCTACGTCGCGGCCGCCGAGAACGACGCGTCGTTCACCGAGGACGACGCCAAGCGCCTGGCGGACGCCCTGTCCGGCGCGGCCGTCGAGCACGCCATCGAGTTCTACTCGGCCGCGCACGGTTTCGCGGTGCCGGATCATCTCACCGTCTACGACGAGCACGCCGCGCAGCGGCACTGGGAGGCCACCGTGCGCGAATTCGGGGCCGCGTTGGGCCACGCCTAGCCGGTAAGCGACCATTGACGGCGTGTACGACCAGGCCAGCACCTTCGAACCCGATTCCGCCGAACCCGGATTCCGCATCGACCCGGTACTGGCGCGCAGTTGGCTGCTGGTGAACGGTGCGCAGTACGAGCGCTTCGCCCCGGCGGCCAGGTCGCGGGCCGATATCGTCATCCTCGACATCGAGGACGCCGTCGCGCCCAAGGACAAGGAATCGGCGCGCGCCAACGTGGTGCGCTGGCTCGGCGAGGGCAACACCGACTGGGTCCGGATCAACGGGTTCGGCACGCCGTGGTGGGCCGATGACCTGGAGATGCTCAGCGGCACCGCGGTCGGCGGCGTCATGCTCGCCATGGTCGAATCGGTCGATCACGTGACCGAGACCGCCAAACGGCTGCCCGATGTGCCGATCGTCGCGCTGGTCGAGACGGCGCGCGGCCTGGAGCGCATCACCGAGATCGCGGCCGCCAAGGGCACCTTCCGGCTCGCGTTCGGCATCGGTGACTTCCGTCGCGACACCGGCTTCGGGGACAACCCGGCCACGCTGGCCTACGCACGGTCCCGGTTCACCATCGCCGCCAAGGCCGCCCAGCTGCCCAGCGCCATCGACGGGCCCACCGTCGGATCCAGCGCACGCAAGCTCAGCGAAGCCACCGCGGTGTCGGCGGAGTTCGGGATGACGGGCAAGATCTGCCTGACCCCCGAGCAGTGCGCCACCGTGAACGAGGGCCTTTCCCCGTCACAGGAGGAAATCAGCTGGGCCCGAGAGTTTTTCGCCGAGTTCCAGCGTGACGGCGGTGAGATCCGCAACGGCTCGGATCTGCCCCGGATCGCCCGCGCCGGCAAGATCCTCGATCTGGCCAAGGCGTACGGCATTCACGAATCCGACTTCGGCGACGACCCGGATCACGTCCCCGCCCCGTCGGACACCTTCCACTACTGATCGTCGTCGTGGCGGTGCAGGAATGTCCGCACCGCCCGCATGACACCGCGACCCGCGTAGATACCGGCGGCCACGGACACCACGATCATCGCGATGAACATCACCAGCCAGTTGGCCCGGCTGTGGCTGACGTTCCACCAGACGATGGTGAACAACACCGCACAGAGGAACACCACGATGTCGCGCCAGTTCCCGCGATAGGAGATGGCCGCCTCGCGGATCTCGCGGCTGCGTTCGGCGGCGGTGATCAGCTCGTCGATACGCACGTCGATGCTGGCCTGCAGCCTTTCCCGGCGGTCCACCTGCTCCGGCGGGATCCGCTCGAGCAGGTCGAGGTCCTTGGCGATGAGCGCCCGGACATCGGGTGGCTTCAGGTTGCCGGCGATCACACCCAGCATGGCCCCGCCGGCGATCGGCGCGGCGCCGAGGGCGAGTTCAGCGATCCCGGGCATATCCGTTCCTCCAATGTCGACTGGGCGCAGCCTATCGCCGTGCCTCGATCCGGTCGGCCAGCATGGCCGTCCATTCGGCGACGAAGTCTTCATCCGGGGTGTCGACGTGCGGCGCGCGGAACACGATGCGGGTGACCCGCTTGCCCAGTAGCGCGTTGACCCCGAAGGCGGCGATCCGCCTGGTCTCCGCGACCCCGAGACTCGGCGCGCATGCGGTGATCCAGTCCCCGAGTTCGGCGTACAGGCCGTCCACGAGTGCGGCGTACGCGTCCTGCACCCGGGCGGATTCCGTGGCCGGGGCGCGCGCGGCGACCTGGAGGAATTCGCTCTCCCGGTCCAGCACCCCGAGCAGGTAGCGGCACAGCAGCGTCAGCTCGGTGCGCAGCTCGCCCTGCCCGGCGAAGAGAGCGCTGATGTCGCGCATCGCCCGGCGCCGGTCGAGATGGCGGTCGATGCCCGCGGTGAGCAGTGCTTCCTTGGATTTGAAGTGGTTGTAGAGCGCGCCGCAACCGGGCACCAGGCCGGCCGCCTTCTCGATCTGGTTGATGCTCGTCGCGCGGTAACCCTGCTCGCCGAACAGCCGCATGGCCTCGTTGACCAGGCGTTCCTTAGTCGATATCTCCACCCGTGACCATCCATAAGTGAGTACATATATTTGGTATGAGATCACTATAGCAAGCCTGCTCCGAGGAGGACCCTGATGCCCGGTGGCGATCGCGCGGTACCGGGCGGCCGGATCCGCCGCACCATGCCCGTCGCGGGGTTCACCGCGCGCGCCGCCGGTGGCCGCGTGGTGGCCTCGTTGCGGGAACGCGCCGGCGACACCGGCGCGGTGGAGCGATTTCACGAGCGCACCGCCGAGCGCTACGTCGAACTGCTCGGCCACTCCAAAGGTGTGTTGATGAAGGCAGGACAGCTGATGTCGATGGTGGACGCGGCGGCCGTCGGCGCCGGTGAGCTCACGCCGTATCAGCGGGCACTGACCCGCTTGCAGGCCGATGCCCCGCCGATGGATCCCGCGCTGGCGCGCAGAATGCTGGAAACCGAACTCGGCCGGCCGGTGGGTGAGCTGTTCGCCGAATTCAGCAGCCTACCGATGGCCGCCGCGTCCATCGGGCAGGTGCACCGCGCGGTGCTGCACGACGGCCGTCAGGTCGCGGTCAAGATTCAGTACCCCGGCGTGGCACAGGCCATCCGCGATGACCTCTCCAATACCGAATTGCTCTCCACCGTCTTCCGGTTCGCCGCCGGTGCGGCGGGCACGCTGGGAGCGGCGCTGCCCGATATCGGTGAGGCCGCCGCCGAGATCTCGGCGCGCATCTCCGAGGAGCTCGACTACCGCCAGGAAGCCGCCCACATCGCAGCATTCGGTGAGCTGTACCGCGGGCACCCGTTCATCCGGGTGCCGGAGGTGATCCCCGAAGCCTCTGCCGACCGCGTGCTGACCATGACCTACCTGGATGGATTGGATTGGGCCGCAGCCCAAGACGCCGATCAGGAACTCAAGGACGTGTGGGCCGAGGTGATCAGCCGGTTCCTCACCGGTTCCTACCGGCACGCGAACCTGTTCCACGCCGACCCGCACCCGGGCAACTATCGCTTCGGCACCGACGGGACCGTCGGTTTCCTCGATTTCGGATGCGTGAAGGTGCTCACCGAACACACCCGCCAGATGATCGTCACCATGTTGCAGGCGGCGATGAACCGCCGTAAAGACGAGCTACGCACTTCGATGGTCGAAAGTGGCTTCTTCCTGGCAGATTCGACGCTCACCGCGGATGAGGCCTTCGAGTGGTACGCGGGGATCATTCACGAATTGCTCGGACCCCAACCCGCCGCATACACCGAGGAGGCCTCCGCGCGGGCCATCGAGTTCCTCATCGACGTGCGCGCCGCGGATCACCCGATGCGCAGGATGTCGGTACCGCCGGATTTCGTGTTCTTCTCCCGGCTCAACCTGTCGATGAACGCGATCTTCACCGCCTTGCGCGCCACCTTCCACGCCCGCGGCTCGGTCGACGATATGGACGGCGTGGCCGAACCCATCAGTGATCTCGGCCGCCGCCACGTCGCCTGGGTCAAGGAGCGCGGCCTGCCGTTCGGTCTGGAGCGTCATGACCAGCGCTGATGTCACCGGCGCCCGCCTACCGTGGGACGCCGCCGATCCGTACCCGTTCTACGAGGCGCAGCGCGCCGACGGCGACGTCGTCTGGAACGAGCAGGCGCAGGCCTGGTTGGTGCTGAGTTACTCCGCCGCCCGCGAGGTGCTCGGCGGTATCGGCTGGACCAGCGATCCGTTCGCCAACGCACTGGCGCTGGCGTCCTCGGATCCCGTCAGTCGTGAATTCTCGCGCAGATCAATGCTTTTCGCCGACGGAGCCGAGCATCAACGACTGCGTGGCTCGGTCCGCGACGTGTTCACCCGATCGTTCATCGCGGAGCTGGGCACCGGGGTCGAAGCGATCACCGACACCCTGATCGGCGAGATCGACGACCACGCCGACTTCGACTTCATGGCCGAGGTCGCCCTGCCGCTGCCGATCGCGGTGGTTAGCGCCTGGCTGGATCTCGACGCCGGCGCCGCCGCGCTGCTGCGCGAAGTCTCCCCCGTCATCATCCGGATGCTCGGCACGCTGGCCGACCCGGACGAAATGGCCGCGGGTGCCTCCGCTTCGGCCATGCTGATGGCCGCATTCCTGCCCATCGCGGCCGACCGGCGTGCGCATCCCGGCGATGACCTGTTCAGTTTCATCGCCGGCGACCCCGGTCTGTCCCTCGACGAAGTCGTGATGTCGGCAATCCTGATCGCGGTGGCCGGCCACGAAACCACCGCGAATCTGCTGGGCGCCGCGATGGTGACGCTGCTGCGCCCGGACTCGGCCGGTGCTCGCCTCGCCGACGGCATCGATCCGCACGACCCGGCGCTGGTCGCCGAACTGATCCGGCTCGACGCACCCGTGCAGTCCACCGTGCGCACCGCCACCTCCGATCATGAGCTGGCCGGAACTCATATCGCCGCCGGCCAGAGCACCCTGGTCGCGATCGCCGCCGCCAACCGGGACCCCGCCGTATTCGAAGAGCCGCACCGGTTCCGGCTCGACCGCGTCGGCCCGGCCGCACTGTCCTTCGGGTACGGCGCGCACTACTGCCTGGGCGGCGCGCTCGCGCAGCTCGAGCTCTCGCTCGCGCTACCCAAGATCCTGTCCCGTCGCCCCGGTCTCACCGGCCCTGCGAGTTGGCGGGACACCCCCGCCATCCGCGGACCCCTTTCGGTGCCGATGACGTTCGGTGTCCGGTGATGCGTGTGTTCGTGACCGGGGGCACCGGGGCCATCGGCAGCCATGTGGTGCCGGCCCTGGTGGCGGCCGGGCACACCGTCACGGCGCTGGCCCGAACCGAGGCCACAGCCGCGGTGCTGCGCGCTCAGGGCGCCGCCCCCGCTCGGGTGTCGCTGTTCGACCGGGCCGCCCTCACCGGGGCGTTCACCGGCCACGACGCCGTGCTCAACCTCGCCTCCGCGCTCCCCCCAACACAGCGGTTCCTGCTCAAATCGGCTTGGAGGGAATGCCACCGGATCCGCAGCGAGGGATCGGCCGCAGTGGCCGACGCGGCCCTGTCCGCCGGGGTCGGCCGGCTCGTCCAGGAGTCGGTGGTGATGATCTATCGCGACGGCGCCGACCGCTGGATCGACGAGAGTTGGCCGACGGACCGCTATTTCATCGCCACCGGCAACCACGCAGCCGAGGCCAACGCCCGCCGGTTCGATCGCACCGGCGTCGTGCTGCGCTTCGGGATCTTCTACGGTCCCGGTGCGGCCCACAGCGAACAGCTGATGTCGATGGCGCGGCGCCACTTCGGATTTCAGGCCGGCAGGCCGGACAGCTACGTTTCCTCCATCCATCTGGACGACGCCGCGGCGGCAGTGCTCGCCGCACTGGCATGCGAGGGCGGGACGTACAACATCGTCGACGACGAGCCCGTCACCGCGAGTGAGAATGTGCAGGCGATGGCGTCGGCGGTGGGCGCCCGAGCGTGGTTGCGCGGCCCCGGGCGGGCCGCACTGCTGCTGGGAGACCGGTTCACCTCGATGACGCGGTCACTGCGGGTCAGCAATGCGCGGTTCCGGGCGGCCACCGGCTGGTCGCCGCGCCATCCCAGCGTCCGCGAGGGTTACCGAGCGATGGCTCAGTCCATCAACTGAGCGGCCACCGTCGCGCCGAGGTTCCAGCACGCCTCCAGGTCGGCCTTACCGGGTTTACCCGAAGCCAGCACGTACTCGGCGGCTTTGACCCACCCCAATCCTGCGGTGATGCCGGTGATGGCACGTTCGGCACCCTCGGTGCCCTCATTGCCGTGCAACCACACTCCGAACGGCCTGCCCCGCGTCGAATCGAGGATCTGGTAATACGACTGATCGAAGGCATGCTTGAGCGCGCCGCTGAGGTAACCCAGATTGACCGGGCTACCCAGCAAGTAGCCGTCGACCTCCAGCATCTCCACCGGCGACACGGTCAGCGCCGGCCGACGCACCACCTCGACACCATCGATCTCGGGGGCGGTCGCACCCGAGAGCACCGCCTCGAACATCTCCTGGCAATGCGGTGACGGGGTGTGGTGCACGACCAGCAGCTTCATGCACGTTCCATATCGACCGCTTTGCGCATCGTCTCGCGGGCCCGGGTCCGGTCACCGGCATAGTCGTAGGCGCGGGCCAGCCGGTACCAGCGCACCCAGCTGTCCCGGTCGGTCTCCAGTTCCGCACGCACCGTCTCGAACAGCCCGTCCGCCGCGTCCCGGTCGATCCGGCCCGACGGCATCCGCGGCAATGCGCTCACGTCGAGCTCCATTCCGCTCTCGCGGGCCAGTCGGGCCAGCCGCTGATGCGCGAACCCGGCCCGCAATGTGCTCACCATCGCCCACGCCCCGACCAGAGGCAGCAGCAGCAGGGCCACGCCCAGGCCGATGGCCGCCCACTCACCGGACGCGAGGAACGCCAACGCGATCCGGCCGAGCATGACGAAGTACACGACCATCGCGACGCACATGAAGCCGATCAGCAGCTGGATGCGCAGGCTGCGCACACCGTCGCCCGCCATTACAGGTCCAGCAGCGGTTCGATGCCGATGGTCAGGCCCGGGTGCTGGGCGACCTTGCGCACGCCGAGCAGCACGCCCGGCACGAACGAGGTGCGGTCCAGACTGTCGTGGCGGATGGTCAGCGTCTCCCCCGTGGTGCCGAACAACACCTCCTGATGGGCGACCAGCCCGGCCAGCCGGATGGAGTGCACGCGGATCCCGTCCACATCGGCCCCGCGCGCGCCCTCCAGCCCAGTGCTGGTGGCATCGGGGCTGGGCGGCAATCCTTTTCGCGCTTCGGCGATCAGCTTGGCGGTACGCGCGGCGGTGCCCGACGGCGCGTCGGCCTTGTGCGGATGGTGCAGCTCGATCACCTCGACGGACTCGAAATGCCGCGCGGCCTGCTTGGCGAAATGCATGGTGAGCACGGCACCGATGGCGAAGTTCGGCGCGATGAGCACCGACACCCCTGGTGCGGCCCCGAGCCAGGACCGCACCGCCGCGATGCGCTCCTCGGTGAAACCGGTGGTGCCGACCACTGCGTGAATTCCGTTGTCGATCAAGAACTTCAGATTGTCCATCACCACGTCGGGGTGGGTGAAGTCGATGACCACCTCGGTGCGGCTGTCGGTCAACGTGGTCAGCGCATCACCGGCGTCGACCTCGGCCGACAGCTCCAGGTCGGCGGCATCCCGCACGGCCGCGACCATCGTCGCACCGACTTTGCCCTTGGCACCCAGTACTGCAACTCGCATGGGGAAAGACTACTGCGGTGCCCGCACCGTGGACTCACGCACCTTGGTCCATTGCTGCTCGCCGCGGGGGGCGCGCCGAGTAGCATCTGGCCATGCGCGGCTCGAAGATCCTCATTACCGGCGTGACCGGACAGGTTGCGGCACCCGTTGCGTTGTCGCTGGCGGCCGAGAACGAGGTGTGGGGTATCGCTCGTTTCACCGACACCGCGGCCCGGGAGAACTTGGAACGCGCGGGAATTCGCTGCCAGACGGTCAACCTGGCCTCGGGCGACTTCAGTGGCGTCCCGTCCGATTTCGACTACGTGCTCAATCTCGCGGTCGCCAAGAGCGGACGGTGGGACAAGGACCTGGGGGCCAACGCCGAATCGGTCGGGCTGCTGATGGCGCATTGCGCCGACGCCACGGCGTTCCTGCACTGTTCGTCGGCCGCGGTGTACGACCCGCCGGATGACGAACCGCGCTCCGAGACGACGGCGCTCGGCGACAACCACAAGTCGCTGCTTCCGACCTATTCGATCTCCAAGATCGCCGGCGAGGTGGTGGCTCGGACCATGGCTCGTGCCCTCGGGGTGCCGACGGTCATCGCGCGACTCAACGTGCCCTACGGCGACAACGGCGGCTGGCCGTTCTATCAGATGGAGATGATGCGGTCGGGCATGCCCATCCCGGTCCCACCCGGTGGCCCAGCGCGCTACAACCCGATTCACGAGGACGACATCATCGCGACGCTGCCGAAGATGCTCGCCGCCGCCTCGGTGCCCGCGACGACGGTCAACTGGTGTGGCGATCAGACGGTGAGCCTGCAGGAGTGGTGCGCCTACATCGGCGAGCTCGTCGGCAGCGAGCCGGTGTTCGAAGAGACCGAACAGGCTTTGCGTGGTGGCCCGACCGATCCGACCCGGATGCACGAACTGGTCGGCGGCACGGCGGTGGATTGGCGCGAGGGCATCCGCCGGATGGTGGCCAAGTTCCACCCCGAACTCGTCAACAGCTGAGCGGGTCGGCGCTCACAGCGGTGACGCGCCACGCAGATGCTCGAAGATCAGCGAGGTCTGGGTACCGGCCACGTCGGCGTCGGCGTTGAGGTTCTCCACCACGAAGGCGCGCAGGTCGTCGGTGTCCCGGGCGGCCACATGCAGGATGAAATCCTCACCGCCCGCCAAGAAGTACACATCCATCACCTGCGGGCGCTTGCGGATCTGGGCGATGAAGTCGCGGATCCGGCCACGTGCGTGGGATTGCAGGCTCACCGAGATCATCGCCTGCAGGGCCAGGCCCACCGCGGCCGGATCGATATCGGTGTAGAAGCCGCGGATCACCCCGACGTCCTGCAGGCGGCGCAGGCGACCGTGACAGGTCGACGGCGCGATGCCGACGGCCTCGGCGAGGGCACTGTTGGAGATGCGGGCGTCGTCGTGCAGGGCCAGCAGCATGCGCCGGTCGATGTCGTCGAGTTCAGCGGGCCGAACATCCTTCGGTCCGGGGGCCGGACGCGCGCGTGGCGGTGTCGATTGTTCAGGCATCCCGCGATCGTAGCGAATTACCATCAGAATCATTGCTCATGAACCGAAGGTTCTTCACAATTAGTGACAGCATCCACCGAATCCACCGGTCCACACAGGAGCAGAAATGCGCGTCGGCATCCCGACAGAGATCAAGAACAACGAGTTCCGCGTCGCCATCACCCCGGCCGGGGTGGCCGAGCTGACCCGCCGCGGCCACGACGTGCTCATCCAGGCCGGCGCCGGCGAAGGCTCGGCGCTGTCCGACAGTGACTACAAGGCCGTCGGCGCCCAGATCGTCGCCACCGCCGATCAGGTGTGGGCCGAGGCCGATCTGCTGCTGAAGGTCAAGGAACCCATCGAGGCCGAGTACGGCCGGCTGCGCAAGGGCCAGACCCTGTTCACCTACCTGCACCTGGCCGCGTCCAGGCCGTGCACCGATGCCCTGCTGGCCTCGGGTACCACCTCGATCGCGTACGAGACCGTGCAGACCGCCGATGGCGCCCTTCCGCTGCTGGCCCCGATGAGTGAGGTCGCAGGCCGGCTGGCCGCCCAGGTGGGTGCCTATCACCTGATGCGCACCCAGGGCGGTCGCGGCGTCCTGATGGGCGGCGTCCCCGGCGTCGCGCCGGCCAAGGTCGTGGTCATCGGCGGCGGTATGGCCGGCGACAACGCCGCCGCGGTGGCCTGGGGCATGGGAGCCCATGTCACCGTCTTCGACCTCAACGTCAACACGCTGCGCAAGATCGACGCCGAGTACGGCGGCGCCATCGAGACCCGGTACTCGTCCAGCCTGGACCTCGAAGACGCGGTCAAGCAGGCCGACCTGGTGATCGGTGCGGTGCTGGTGCCCGGCGCCAAGGCGCCCAAGCTGGTCACCAATGCGACTGTCGCGCACATGAAGTCGGGTGCGGTGCTGGTCGACATCGCGATCGACCAGGGCGGCTGCTTCGAGGATTCGCGGCCCACCACCCACGACGACCCGACCTTCGCGGTGCACGACACCGTGTTCTACTGCGTGGCCAACATGCCCGGCGCGGTGCCGCGCACCTCGACCTTCGCGCTGACCAACGCCACCATGCCCTACGTGCTCAAACTGGCCGACAAGGGCTGGCGCGCGGCGTGTGCCGGGGACCCGGCGCTGGCCAAGGGCCTGTCCACCCACGAAGGCGCGCTGCTGTCCGAGCAGGTGGCCCTGGACCTGGGCCTGCCGTCCACCGCACCCGAGACCGTCCTGGCGTAAGCCAGTCCCCCACCATCGCCCGGCTGGAACTTCCGGCCGGGCGATGTGTATTTCAAGGCAGGTTCGGGCTCAGCAGGTGCGGCACGACCAGCGTCGTGAGCTCACCGATCAACGGCCGCAACGCCTGCGCCTTCGGATCATCGGTGGCCGACCGCGTCATGACCGCCAGCAGCAACCGCTGGCCGTCGGGCCCATAGGCGATACCGACGTCGTTGGTGCTGCCGTAGTCGCCGCTGCCGGTCTTGTCCGCCGTGGTCCAGTCGGCGGGCAGACCGGGACGCACGCTCGACGTCTGGTTCGCCCGCATCCAATCGTCGAGCAGTTGGCGCTGGGGCGGATCGAGCGCATCACCTGCCAGCAGCGCGCGGTATCCGCCGGCCAGCGCCGCCGGGGTGCTGGTGTCCCGCGGGTCACCGGGAATCGCCGAGTTCAGCTCCGTCTCCCAGCGGTCCAGCCGGGTGCGTTCGTCACCGATGCTGCGGGCGTACGCCGTGATTTCCGACGGACCGCCGAGCCGTTTGAGCAGCAGGTTCGCCGCGGTGTTGTCACTGCGCTGCAATGCGGCCTGGCACAGTTCGGCCAACGTCATCGAGGTGCCCGCCCTGGGTCCGCTCACCGGGGAGTTCGCGACGACATGGGACGGGTCGACGAATTCGGTGGCATCCAGCGATAGTTCACCGTGCCCGACCTGCTCGAGCACCCGGCCCGCGGCGTAGGCCTTGAACGTGGAACACATCGCGAACGACTCGTCGGCCCGATGTTCCAGCGGCGCACCCGATTCGAGGTTGACCGCCCATAGTCCGACCCGCGCGTTGTGGCGTCGCTCCAGCGCGCCGATCCGCTCGTCGAGCGCAGCCACCGGTGGCGCAGGCTCGGCCAGCGCAGGTCCCGCGGCACCCGCCGCCGCGGCAAGCGTCAGACCACCGATCAGGACAGTTCGTCGGGACAATCGCATGTTCCCGACTCTACCGATCAGCCGGCGATCTGCCGGAGACGTTGCGGTAGTGAGCGTTTCGTCTTGTGCGGGCCCAGCACTGCGGCACCGAGCGGTCTGGCCAGCAGATTTCGGGCCACCGTGTTCACCTCGTCGAGGGTCACGGCGTCGATCTGCTCCAGCGTCTGCGCGATGGTGCGGTGTGCACCATGGTTGAGCTCACTACGGCCCATCCGGTGCATCCGCGAACCCGAATCCTCCAGACCCAGCACCAGCCCGCCGCGCAACGAACCCTTGGCGATCCGGCATTCGGCCTCGGTGATGCCGTCCCGGGCCACGTCGGCGAACACATCGGTGGCCAATCGCACCACCTCGTCGAAGCGTTCGGGCAGGCATGCCGCGTACACCGACAGCGCACCGGCGTCGGCGAACGTGTCGATGGTCGAGTACACCGAGTACGCCAGTCCCCGGGTCTCCCGGATCTGCTGGAACAGACGGGAACTCAATCCGCCGCCGAGCGCACTGTTGAGCACCGACAGCGCCCACCGATGTTCCCAGTACCGTCCGGGCGTGCGCACCCCGGCCAGCACGTGGCTCTGCTCGGAGTCGCGGTTGACCACCAGCAGACCCGGTTGCCCCGGTACCCGCCCGGCGCCTTTGCGATGGGCGACCGGGCTGCGGCCGGCCACCAGGTGCGGACCGAAGTACTCACGGGCAAGGGCGACGACATGCTTGTGTTCGATATTGCCCGCCACCGCGAGCACCATGCGCTCCGGGGTGTACCGGCGGACATGGAAGGAATGCAGCTGCGCGCGGGTCATCGACTCGATGGACTCCGTGCTGCCGATCACCGGACGGCCGATCGGATGATCGCCGAACATCGCCGACAGGAAGACGTCCCCGAGGGTGTCCTCCGGGTCGTCGTCGCGCATCGCGATCTCTTCCAGCACGACATCGCGCTCGACTTCGACATCCTCCGCGGCGCAGCGGCCGCGCAGCACCACGTCGGCCACCAGGTCCACCGCGAGCTCCAGATCGGTGTCCAGCACGTGCGCGTAGTAGCAGGTGTGCTCGCGGGCGGTGAAGGCGTTGAGCTCGCCACCCACCGCGTCCACCGACTGCGCGATGTCGACCGCAGAGCGGGTCGGCGTCGACTTGAACAGCAGGTGTTCCAGGAAGTGCGCGGCGCCGGCCACCGAGGGCCCCTCGTCGCGCGATCCGACACCGACCCACACCCCGACCGACGCGGAATGCACCGACGGGATGAACTCGGTGACCACCCGCAACCCCCCGGGCAGTGCGGTGACCCGCACTGCCTCGGAGGTGTCTTCGCCGCCGGTACCGCGGCGCAATGCGGGTTTAGGCGTCAGCGGTCGCGGCATCGGTATCCGCGGGCGCGGGAGCGTCGGCGGGTGCCTCGGCGGCCTCGTCTTCGGCAACCAGCACCAGCGAGATCTTGCCGCGGTTGTCGATATCGGCGATCTCGACGCGCAGCTTGTCGCCGACCTTGACCACGTCCTCGACCTTGGCGATCCGCTTGCCGCGGCCCAGCTTGCTGATGTGCACCAGCCCGTCGCGACCCGGCAGCAGCGACACGAAGGCGCCGAAGTCGGTGGTCTTGACGACCGTGCCGAGGAACCGCTCGCCGACCTTGGGCAGCTGCGGGTTGGCGATCGCGTTGATCATGTCGATCGCGGCCTGCGCGGACTCGCCGTTGGAGGCGCCGACGAAGACCGTGCCGTCGTCCTCGATGGAGATCGACGCACCCGTCTGCTCGGTGATCGAGTTGATCATCTTGCCCTTGGGCCCGATCACCTCACCGATCTTGTCGACCGGCACCTTGATCGTGGTGATGCGCGGCGCGTACGGGCTCATCTCGTCGGGCTCGTCGATGGCCTCGGCCATCACCTCCAGGATGGTGATACGCGCGTCCTTGGCCTGGGCCAGCGCACCGGCCAGCACCTTGGACGGGATGCCGTCGAGCTTCGTGTCCAGCTGCAACGCGGTGACGAAGTCCTTGGTGCCTGCGCACTTGAAGTCCATGTCGCCGAACGCATCCTCGGCGCCCAGGATGTCGGTCAAGGTGACGTAGCGGGTCTCCCCATCCACGTCATCAGAGACCAGACCCATGGCGATACCGGCAACCGGGGCCTTCAGCGGCACACCGGCGTTCAGCAGTGACAGCGTCGAGGCGCAGACCGAGCCCATCGAGGTAGAACCGTTGGAGCTCAACGCTTCCGACACCTGGCGGATGGCGTAGGGGAACTCCTCGACGCTCGGCAGCACCGGCATCAGGGCCCGCTCGGCCAGCGCGCCGTGACCGATCTCGCGGCGCTTGGGCGAACCGACCCGGCCGGTCTCACCGGTCGAGTACGGCGGGAAGTTGTAATGGTGCATGTAGCGCTTCGACGTCTCGGGTCCCAGCGAGTCGATCTGCTGGGCCATCTTGACCATGTCGAGGGTGGTGACGCCCATGATCTGGGTCTCGCCGCGCTCGAACAGTGCGCTGCCGTGCGCCCGCGGAATGATGGCGACCTCGGCGGACAGAGCGCGGATATCGGTGACGCCACGGCCGTCGATGCGGAAGTGATCGGTCAGGATGCGCTGGCGCACAAGCTTCTTGGTCAGCGATCGGTAAGCGGCACCGATCTCCTTCTCCCGACCGGCGAACTGATCGGTGAGGCGCTCGAGCACCTCACCCTTGATCTCGTCGGTGCGCTCGTCGCGCTCGGCCTTGCCTGCGATGGTCAGCGCCTGCGACAGCGCCTCGGTGGCCACCGCGGAGACCTGGGCGTAGACGTCGTCCTGGTAATCGGGGAACAGCGGGTACTCCGCGGTCTCCTTACCGGCGGCCGCGTGCAGTTCTTCCTGCGCGGTGCACAGCGCGGCGATGAACGGCTTGGCGGCCTCCAGGCCCTCGGCCACCACGGCCTCGGTGGGGGCGCCCGCGCCACCGGCGACGAGATCGATGACGTTGTCGGTCGCCTCGGCCTCGACCATCATGATCGCGACGTCGTCACCTGCCTTGCGGCCCGCGACGACCATGTCGAACACGGCGGTCTCGAGCTGGTCGACGGTCGGGAACGCCACCCACTGGCCGGCCTTGTTCTCCTCGGTGGAGATCAGCGCGACGCGCACGCCGCCGACCGGGCCGGAGAACGGCAGGCCGGAGATCTGCGTGGACGCCGACGCGGCGTTGATGGCGAGCACGTCGTACAGATCCTTGGGATCCAGGCTCAGGATGGTGACGACGACCTGGATCTCGTTGCGCAGGCCGGACACGAAGGTCGGGCGCAGCGGCCGGTCGATCAGACGACAGGTGAGGATCGCGTCGGTGGACGGGCGGCCCTCACGGCGGAAGAACGAGCCGGGGATACGGCCCGCGGCGTACATCCGCTCCTCGACATCGATGGTCAGCGGGAAGAAGTCGAAATGGTCTTTCGGGGACTTGCTGGCCGTGGTCGCGCTCAGCAGCATGGTCTCGTCGTCGAGGTAGGCGACGACGGCACCGGCGGCCTGCTGGGCCAGCCGGCCGGTCTCGAAGCGGATGGTGCGGGTGCCGAAGCTCCCGTTGTCGATGACGGCGGTGGATTCAAACACGCCTTCGTCGGTTTCAACTGCAGACATATGTGTCCGTACAGCCTCTCTTGCTCGGGTATTCAACTGTTTCGCGCGCCAGCGAAATCAGGTCCCGTCCCGGATGCGGCTACGGCCGTCGATCGAAGCGGCCGGGAGGAACTCCCGGCAGCCACTACCGAAGACCGTCCGATCCCTCGGACGGCGGTGACGCGCAGGAACGGTGCGCGCGGAAACACGCGAACCGCACCAAGTCTCGAGGCACAGTGGCCTAAAACACCCCCATGTTACACCGGGACGAAATCGCGACTGGCACGCCCTGTCAAGAGACGTCCTCGACGCACACGGTGAACTCACGTTGGTCGTACGGGTAACCCACTCCGCTGCCGCACTGATCGACATTGGAGACGCCCCGCATGATCTGGGTGGCACGCTGGCGATGCGGCTGCGCGGTGTCGCCACAGTCCACCCGGACAGGATCGCGTCCGTGGTCCGGGTCGATGCTCATGCAACCGCCGGCCACCCAGTCGATGTCCATGCAGATGGTGCTGCCGCCGTCGCCGAACGTGCTGTGCATGGAGTAGTACGAGTCGACGTCGGAGGGACACTGGTCGCCGGTGGCGACGGTGGCGACCACCTTGTAATTCGACGCCGCGCTTCCACACTGGGCCTTGATGGCCTCCGGGCGGTCCGGAGGACCCCCCACTTTGAGACAGTCACCGGCCCGTAGATCCGCGGCCGCAGCCGACGAACAGCCGGTGGCCAGTCCCCCCAGCAGAGCGAACGCGGCCAGCACGGCCGCGGACCCCGGTGTCAGCGACGCAGGCCGAGGCGCTCGATCAGCGACCGGTAGCGCTCGACGTCGACCTGAGCAACGTACTTGAGCAACCGGCGCCGACGGCCCACCAGCAGCAGCAGCCCCCGCCGCGAGTGGTGGTCGTGCTTGTGCAGCTTGAGGTGTTCGGTGAGGTCGGAGATCCGCTTGGTCAGCAGGGCCACCTGAGCTTCCGGCGAACCGGTGTCGGTGTCATGCAGGCCGTACTGGCCGAGGATTTCTTTTTTCTGTTCGGCAGTGAGCGCCACGAAAACAACTCCATCAAATAGGTCCGCGAGGAACATCTAAAGCGCGGCCGCCGCGAACTGCAGCACACGCTGGGTCGCCGGGAAGTTTAGCAGCACCTCACTGCGCAGCGAGAATCGTGCGGGCACGGGCGGTATCGCCCTGCATGGCGACCACCAGATCATCGATGGAGTCGAACTTCTCCTGACCGCGGATGCGCGCCACGAAGTCGACCGCCACATGCTGGCCGTACAGGTCGGCCTCGGTGTCCAACACGAACGCCTCGACCGTGCGGGTGCGGCCGGAGAAGGTCGGGTTGGTGCCCACCGACACCGCGGCCTGATAGCGCTGCCCGGGGGTGACGG
The DNA here is from genome assembly GCF_054404835.1 of Mycobacterium sp. BMJ-28. Classification (NCBI taxonomy): domain Bacteria; kingdom Bacillati; phylum Actinomycetota; class Actinomycetes; order Mycobacteriales; family Mycobacteriaceae; genus Mycobacterium; species Mycobacterium sp. BMJ-28. The sequence goes on from NZ_CM136783.1 coordinate 3,998,504, forward strand.
TGCCGACCACCGGGCCGTGGCCGAGCACGGTGAACCAGGCCGCATAGACACCGTCGGCCGGGATGGCCGAGTGCATGGGCGGCGCGACATTGGCGGTCGGGAAGCCGAGTACCCGGCCGCGCCCGTCGCCGCGCACCACCACGCCCTCCACCCGGTGGGGCCGGCCCAGCGCCTCCGCGGCCGCCACCACGTCACCGGCATCGACGCAGGAGCGGATGTAGGTCGACGAGAACGTCACGCTCTCCTCGCGATGATGCTCGGCCACCAGAGACATCCCTTCGACGGCGAAACCGAACCGCTCACCCGCCTTGCGAAGCAGATTGACGTTGCCCGCCGCCTTCTTGCCGAATGTGAAGTTCTCCCCCACCACGACCTCGACGACATGCAGGCTTTCCACCAGCAGCTCGTGGATATAGCGCTCCGGGGTCAGTTTCATGAAGTCCGCGGTGAACGGCATCACCAGGAAGACGTCGACACCGGTTTCCTCCACCAGCTCGGCGCGCCGGGTCAGGGTGGTCAGCTGTGCCGGATGGCTGCCGGGGAACACCACTTCCATCGGATGCGGGTCGAAGGTCATGAGTACGGTCGGCACGCCGCGCGAGCGGCCCGATTTGACCGCGTGATTGATCAGTTCGGCGTGTCCCCGATGGACGCCGTCGAACACGCCGATCGTGACGACACATCGGCCCCAGTCCGTGGGGATGTCTTCCCGGCCCCGCCACCGTTGCACAGCGCAAGCCTACGGCGCGGGCGCGCGGGCGTCTGCGCTGGATCCCCGGATCAGGTGAAGATTGCCTAAACTTCTTCAGTGTGAGTCCCAACGGCAACCCGCAAGACCTGACGACGGTTGCGCAGGACTACCTGAAAGTCATCTGGACCGCACAGGAGTGGTCCAGGGAGAAGGTGAGCACCAAATTGCTCGCCGAACGGATCGGCGTGTCGGCCAGCACGGCGTCGGAATCGATTCGCAAACTCGCCGACCAGGGTCTTGTCGACCACGAGAAGTACGGCGCGGTCACGCTGACCGCGGCCGGGCGGCGCGCTGCGCTGGCGATGGTCCGCCGGCACCGGCTGATGGAGACGTTCCTGGTGCGCGAGCTCGGCTACGGCTGGGACGAGGTGCACGACGAAGCCGAGATCCTCGAACACGCGGTCTCGGACCGGATGCTGGACCGGATCGACGCGAAGCTGGGTTACCCCACCCGGGATCCGCACGGCGATCCGATCCCGGCCGCCGACGGCATGGTGCCGACACCGCCGGCCCGCCAGCTGTCGGACTGCAACGACGGTGACACCGGGACGGTCGCACGCATCTCCGACGCCGATCCCGAGATGCTGCGTTATTTCGATACGGTGGGCATCAGCCTGGACTCGCGGTTACGGGTGCTGGCCCGGCGCGATTTCGCCGGCATGATCTCGGTCGGCATCGAATCCCACGACGGCGGCGCGGACGGCACCGTCGATTTGGGAAGCCCTGCAGCGCAAGCGATCTGGGTGGTCCCCTGAGGTCCGATCAGCGGACCGCGTGCACCAGCCGCAACTGCGGCCGGGCTGCGGCCTCGCGGGCCTGGGCCGCCTGCGCCTGGACATCCAGGCTCAGCAGGCTCTCGACCAGCTGACGCACACCGTCGGCCTCGACGGTGTCCAGTATCGCCGGGCTGATCAGAGCGCCGCTGAACTGTCCGCTCACCGTGATCCAGGATCCCGAACCCGCGGGCGAGACACGGAACATCAGCCGCACCGACAACCCTTCGAGTCCGGTGGCCGCCAATTCGATCCGGGCGCCGTCTTCGATGTTCTCGACCACCCAGTCCAGGGTGCTGGTGACGCCGAGCATGCTCAGGGTGGCACTCAGCCGCGTCCCGACCTTCAGCGCGGCGGGCGGCTCGGTAACCCAGGTGTCGTGGACCGCGAACCACTGGTCCCAGGTGCGGGGATCGGTGAGTACCTGCCACACCACCGCCGGGGATGCGGTCAGGTGCTGGGAGGCGTCGATGTGTCCGATCGCCACCTCGCGTTCGCGGTGGGAGAAGATCCGCGCGCCATCGCGTCTGGGCGCCGCACGCCGTCCACCCGTGCCCGCCTCGACGGTGTATCCGAACCACTCGGCGGGATAGGCAAGCAGCTGCATGGTCATATCTGTAACAACGCAACCCGCACGACCGCGGTTCCCATGAATTCTTGTGGTCCTGGTCTCGAATCGATCACGAAGCAGAAATGACCACACACCGCCGGACCAGTGCGGTAGGTGGGGCCGGTGGTGAGGTCACAAGGTGGCCGGGCGCAGCACGACGACGGATTTGGTGCGCGACGGGCCGTCTTGCAGCAGCGCGATCACCCTCCCGTCGGGGGCCGTGGCCGCGTACAGCCCGTCGATACCCGCCGGGGGCAGTGGCCGCCCGTGGCCGGCGTCGATGGCCTGCTCCTCGGTGAGATCGCGGCGGCCGAACCCCAACAGGCACGCCTCGTCCAGGGTGTAGGACAAGCGCGCGGCCTCGGCCAGTTCGTCGAGGGTGCGGGCTTCGTCGAGTCCGTAACGGCCGACCCTGGTGCGCCGCAGCGCGGTCAGATGCCCGCCGACCCCCAGCGCGGCCCCGGCGTCACGGGCCAGCGCCCGGATGTAGGTACCCGAGGAGCAGTCCACCTCGACGTCGACATCGACGAAGTCGTCGCACCGACGCGCCGCCAGCACGTCGAAGCGGTGGATGCGCACCGGGCGGGCAGCCAGTTCGACGGCCTGCCCCTCACGGGCCAGCTTGTACGCCCGCTGTCCCCCGACCTTGATGGCGCTGACCGCCGACGGCACCTGGTCGATATCGCCGCGCAGACCCGCCACCGCCGCCTCGATCTGCGCATCGGTCAGATGCGCAGCGGAAACATCCTGCAGCACTTCGCCTTCGGCATCATCGGTGGAAGTCGTCCGGCCGAGCCGGATCGTCGCGGCGTAGGACTTGTCGGTGGTGATCAGCAGTCCGAGGATCTTGGTGGCCCGCTCGATACCCACCACCAGCACGCCGGTGGCCATCGGGTCGAGCGTCCCGGCATGTCCCACTTTGCGGGTGCCGAACAGTCGCCGGCAGCGGCCCACCACGTCGTGACTGGTGAGGCCGGCGGGTTTGTCGACGATCACCAGACCGGGATCGGTGCTCACAGCGTGATCGCCGTCAGCACAATCGACTTCGCACCACCGCCGGAAGCCACCGACCAGCGACCGGCCAGCGCCGTCAGGGGCGGGCCCGACTCGGCGGCCGGATCGATCAGGATCCTGGACTCGAAGGTGCCGGCCACACCGGAGGGATCGGGTGTCAACGTGATGTGTGCGTCCTCGAACCCGAGCCAGCGGTGCGTCAGCGGGAACCACGCCTTGTAGGTGGCTTCCTTGGCGCAGAACAGAATCCGGTCCCAGTGCAGTCCACCCGGCAGCGCGCCGAGTGCGACACGTTCGGCAGGCAGGCTGATCGCGTCCAGCACACCCTTGGGCAGCACGTCGTGCGGTTCGGCGTCGATCCCCAGCGAGCGCACGTCGCCGCTGCGGCCGACCACCGCCCCGCGGAACCCGTCGCAGTGCGTCAAACTGCCGACCACGCCGTCGGGCCAGCACGGTTCACCCTTGTCACCCTTGAGAATCGGCACCGGCGCCACCCCCAACCGGCCGAGTGCCTGCCGCGCGCAGTACCGCACGGTGACGAACTCGTTGCGGCGCTTGGCCACCGAACGCGCAACCAGCGGCTCCTCCTCCGGCAGCGGCATCAGACCCGGCGGGTCGTCGTAGGTTTCGGCCGACACCACGATCTCGGGCAGCACCGCGCTCAACAGTCCCACCGTCAGTACCCCCGCCGCGCTTTGACCCGCTCCTGCATCTTCTGTGCGTTGTCGCGCATCTCGGCGGTGATCTCGAAGTGACCGCCGAACTCGTTGAGATAACCCGGGGTGTATTTCGGGTCGGGCAGGATCTGGCGTAGCCATCGATACGGCTTGCGGCGCCGCCATTCCCGCGGATAACCGACCGAGACCTCCTCGAACCGCACACCGTCGTACCAGGTGGTGCGCGGGATGTGCAGGTGGCCGTAGACCGAGCAGATGGCGTTGTACCGGGTGTGCCAGTCGGCGGTGGCGGTGGTGCCGCACCACAGCGCGAACTCGGGATAGAACATCGCGTCGCACGGTTCGCGCACCAGCGGGAAATGGTTGACCAGCACGGTCGGGTTCATCCAGTCCAGCTCTTCCAGCCGCTTGCGCGTCTTGGCCACCCGGTCCCGGCACCAGGCATCGCGGGTGGCGAAGGGCTCGGCGGACAGCAGGAATTCGTCGGTGCCGACCACGTTGCGTTCCCGGGCCACGGCGAGGCCTTCGGCCTTGGTCGCGGTGCCCTCCGGCAGGAACGTGTAGTCGTAGAGCAGGAACATCGGCACGATGGTGGCCGGGCCGCCCTCCTCGTTCCACACCGGGAAGGGATGCTCCGGGGTGACGATGCCCATCTCGTCACACATGGTCACCAGGTAGTCGTACCGGGACTGCCCGAATATCTGCATCGGGTCCTTGTTGGTGGTCCACAGCTCGTGGTTGCCGGGCACCCAGATCACCTTGGCGAACCGTTTGCGCAGCAGATCCAGCGCCCAGCGGATCTCGTCGGTGCGTTCACCGACATCACCGGCGACGATCAGCCAGTCCTCCGGGGAGGACGGGTAGAGCGATTCGGTGACCGGCTTGTTTCCGGTGTGACCGGTGTGCAGGTCGCTGATGGCCCACAACACCGGCCGGCGCTGATCTCGTGACGTCTCGGACACAACGGTCCAGCCTACTTGCGGTGCCACGGTGCCACGGCACGAGCAACTAGAACCTGTTCTTGTTTCCTGTCCTGGCGGCGGTTCGGTCCTTGTACACTCCCCCGCAGTGCTTGAGTGGGGCTCACGAGAGTCCTGTGACGTCCTGAGATGTACGAGGGAGTGTGATGGCCGCCAAACTGCGTCTGCTGTCGGCGCTGTGTGCGCTTGTGGCGGCGGTGATCGTGGTGTGGCAGGCCAACCCGGCCGGCGCTCCGATGCAGGTCCGCGCCGCCGACATGCCGTTGACCAATGTGTCCACCACCATCAAGTGGCCGGTCATCGAGACCACCGACCCGTCCCCGTTCGACCCGTGCCGCGACATCCCGCTCGATGTCGTGCAGCGCCTCGGGCTGGCGTTCACGCCGCCCACCCCCGAGGACGGCCTGCGCTGCCATTACGACGCCGGCAACTACCAGATGGCCGTCGAGGCGTTCGTCTGGCGGACCTTCGAGCAGAGCCTGCCCGCCGACGCCATCGAGCTCAACATCGGCGGCCACCGGGCCGCCCAGTTCTGGATCATGAAGCCCACCGACTGGAACGACCGGTGGTGGATCACCTGCATGATCGCGTTCAAGACCAGCTATGGCGTGCTCCAGCAGTCGATGTTCTACTCGCCGATCGAATCACCGGACCGACCGGACTGCCTGCAGACCAATCTGCAGCGCGCCAACGAACTGGTCCCGTATTACAAATTCTGACCCGCGAATCCGCCGGTAGTGTTTGTTAGGTGAGCTCCAAAATATCCCGGGTGGCCCGCCGGGTCCTTGGCCGCGCGCTGCATCTTCCGCCTCCGACCTGCGATTACGCGGTGCACCGGGCGGTCCCGGTACCCATGCGCGACGGGGTGGAACTGCTCGCCGACCACTATCGGCCGCTGACCGCCACGCCGGCGGGCACCCTGCTGGTGCGTGCGCCGTACGGCCGGCGGTTCCCGTTCACCGTCCTGTTCGCAGGTATCTACGCCACCCGCGGTTACCACGTCGTATTCCAAAGCGTGCGTGGCACGTTCGGGTCGGGCGGCGATTTCGTCCCGATGGTCAACGAGGTCTCCGACGGCGCCGACACGGCGGCCTGGTTGCGTGAACAACCCTGGTTCACCGGGACGTTCGCCACCATCGGACTGTCCTATCTGGGCTTCACCCAGTGGGCGCTGCTCACCGACCCACCGCCGGAACTGGTCGCCGCGGTGATCAGCGTCGGCCCACACGATTTCGCCCGCTCCTCGTGGGGCACCGGCTCCTTCTCACTCAACGACTTCCTCGGCTGGAGCCATATGGTGTCCCGGCAGGAGGACCCGAACCTGATGCGGGCGGTCGTGCGGCAGGCCCGGGCGGGCCGGCGGGTGGAGGCCGCGACGATGGACCTGCCGGTCGGCGCGGCCGGGCGCCGACTGCTCGGCGACGGTGCCCCCTGGTACGAGTCCTGGTTGCAGCCGCCCGACGAGGACCCCGAGCCGTGGGCCAGACTGGCCGTGACCGAGGCGCTGGACCGGGTGGACATCCCGGTTCTGTTGATCAGCGGCTGGCAGGACCTGTTCCTGGATCAGACGCTGGACCAATACCGGCGGCTGCGCGAGCGCAGCGTCCCCACCGCGCTGACCGTCGGCTCCTGGACCCACACCCAGGTGATGCAGAAGGGGGCATCCGTTGTCGTGCGCGAGACGCTGGACTGGCTGGGCACCCATCTGGCGGGCCGGCCAGGCGCATCGCGAAGCCCGGTGCGGGTGCACATCAACGGCGGCGCCCCAGGGGACGGCTGGGTCGATCTGCCGGACTGGCCGCCCGCCACCGCGCACCACTCGCTGTACCTGCAGGCCGCCGGCGCCCTGACCGACACACCGGGTCACGGCGGGCTGACCTCGACGTTCACCTATCACCCGGCCCATCCCACCCCGACCATCGGCGGCCGGCTGCTCTCCGTGGCGGGCGGCTACCGCGACGACACCGCACTGGCCACCCGGGCCGATGTACTCACCTTCACCGGCCCGCCGCTGGACGCGGATGTGTACTCGGTGGGCGTCCCGGTGATCGAGTTGGCACACCACAGCGACAACCCGCATCACGACGTGTTGGTCCGGGTCAGCGAGGTCGACGACACCGGCCGCTCGCACAATGTCACAGATGGATTCCGCAGGTACACAAGCAATTCCGAGGACACCGTGCGCATCGAACTGGACGCGATTGCGCACCGGTTCGGCGCGGGGTCCCGGATCCGGGTGATGGTGGCCGGCGGTTCACATCCCCGGTTCGCCCGCAATCTGGGCACCGGCGAACCCACCGAAACCGGTCAGACCCTGCGTCCGGCCACCCACACCCTGACCCACGACGGGCGCTCCCGGCTGATCCTGCCCGCGGGTGACGCCCCACCATCAGCCGACTGAGTCGCGCACCCGGTCCGCGACCGCGGCCAGGGTGTCGCCGTCGTGCACCGGCGGGCCGAAGGTCGGTTGTGCGGGCAACTGCACCCAGCTCGCGCAGCCCCCGTAGGCGGGCACCCTGGGCAGCCGGACCGGCCGCACCAGTGGGTGCGCCTGCAGCACCAGCACCGTCAACCGGTGCCTGGGCCGGAAATCCAATCGGTCGGCCCGCACCGATTCCGCGGTCCAGATGTGCAGATCGGCGATGGCGTCGATGGCCTCGGGGCGGATCACCTCGACCGCGGCCACCACGGTGGCCCCGGCCCGCAACACCACGGCCTCCTCGGTGCTGTCCTGCCCGGCGTCCAGCAGATCGTGGTGTTCGGCGCGCACCCGCTCGGCGTGGCTGTGCGCAATCGTCGGGAACAACAAGAAGGGCGCCGCCGCCTCCCCCGGCCCCAGCGAGAACCGCTTCTCGTGGATACCGCCTTTGCGCAGCAGAATGGTCTGGCGGCCGTCCAGCAGCGCCCACACCGCCGCGCTCCACTCTTTGAGCGCGGGTGAATTCACTTGGCCGCCAGGCGGGCCCGCACCTCGGGCCGGCGCAGCGGCGGGATGGTCTTGGGCGGCTGACGCCGTGGCGGCAACTGCTCGAGCAACCGGGTGGTGATCTCGGTGACCTCCGCAACGGCCGCCTCGAACGCCTCTTCATTGGCCGCGGTGGGCCGGGTGATACCGCTGACCTTGCGGATGAACTGGCGCGATGCCGCCTCGATCTCCTCGGCGGTGGCAGCCGGTTCCAGACCGCGCAACTCGGTGATGTTTCGGCACATGCCTCCACGATAGGTTCAACCGCATGACTTCTCCCGACGTTCTGCTCGTCGACACCACCGACCGGATCCGGACCCTCACGTACAACCGCCCGCAGGCGCGCAACGCGCTGTCGGCCGAGCTGCGCACCACGTTCTACGCCGCGCTGCGCGCCGCCGAGGCCGACGACGACGTCGACGTGGTGATCCTGACCGGTGCCGATCCGGTGTTTTGCGCGGGCCTGGACCTCAAGGAGCTCGGCGACACCACCGAACTGCCCGACATCTCCCCCAAGTGGCCGCCGCTGACCAAACCCGTCATCGGGGCGATCAACGGCGCCGCGGTCACCGGCGGCCTGGAGATGGCGCTGTACTGCGACATCCTCATCGCCTCCGAGCACGCGCGTTTCGCCGATACGCACGCGCGCGTCGGCCTGCTCCCCACCTGGGGTCTTTCGGTGCGCCTCCCGCAGAAGGTCGGCGTGGGCCTGGCCCGGCGAATGAGCTTGACCGGCGACTACCTCTCGGCCACCGACGCGCTGCGGGCCGGCCTGGTCACCGAGGTGGTACCGCATGAGGATCTGCTGCCCGCCGCCCGCAGGATCGCCGCTGCGATCGTCGGCAACAATCAGAAAGCCGTTCGCGCCCTTCTGGATTCGTATCACCGCATCGACGCCGAGCAGACCCAGGCCGGACTCTGGATCGAGGCCGAGTCGGCCCGGGCCTGGATGGCCGACACTTCCGGCGACGATATCGCTGCCAATCGGGCGTCGGTGTTCGAACGGGGACGCGCACAGGTCCGGCCGTAACCTCTGCTCATATGAGCAAAAACATGCGCATCTGTTGACGTCGTCACTTTGCGCTTCCTAACGTGATGGCCGTCACGCGGCACACGTTAGGAGTTGCAATGAGACTGGCAAGGGTTGTGGCGGGATTGTCGATCGCCGCCACGATGGCGATCGGATCCACCGCCTGCACGATGCCCGGCGACAAGGGCGCCACCGGCGGCAACGCGGCAGGCGACGGACCCGTGAAGATCGGGTTCAGCCAGGCGACTCAGCAGAGCCCGTTCTACGTCGCCCTCACCGACGCGGCCAAGCAGGCCGCCGAACGGGACGGCAACCAGTTGTTCTTCGCCGACGCCAACGGCGATGTCACCAAGCAGAACAACGACGTCCAGGACCTCATCACCCGCGGCATCAACGTCCTGGTGATCAACCCCGTCGACCCCAAGGGCATCGCGCCCTCGATCGCCGCCGCATCCGCGGCCGGCATCAAGGTGGTCACCGTCGACCGTCCCGTCCAGAGCGGCGCGGCCGCGTTCGTGGGACGCGACAACAAGGCGATGGGCCAGACGGTCGGCGAGGCGGCCGTGGCCGCACTCGGCGCCGCGGGCGGCAAGATCATCGAGATCCAGGGCGATGCCGGCGGCGCTGTCGCCCGCGATCGGCATGACGGTTTCGCCGCAGCAGTGGCCGGCCACCCGAACATCACCGTGATCGACGGCCCGTACAGCAATTACATCCGGTCCACCGCGGTCACCGCGATGCAGGACCTGTTGCAGGCGCACCCCGACGTCAAGGCGGTATACGCCCAGAACGACGACATGGCACTGGGTGCGCTGCAGGTGCTCGACGAGAACAACCGCCGCGACGTCCTGGTGTTCGGCGTCGACGGGCTGATGGAGGCCGTCCGCGCCATCGCCGACGGCAAGCAGTACGTGGCCACCGCACTCAACGATCCCAACATCGAGGGACAACTGGCGGTGCAGACCGCCGTCAAGGTGGCCAAGGGTCAGTCGGTACCCGAATTCATCGATGCCGGAACGGGTTTGGTCGACAAGACGAACGCCGCGGCACTCGTCGGCGACAGCACCTTCGCCAAGGCGCCCGCCCCACCGGCCTGACCCGCAACGACTTTCGCCACCTCGACGCTCAGGAGACGCACACCCATGACCACCGAAGCACCCACCCGCGACCTGGCCGGTGCCCACGCCATCCCCCAGACGATGACCGCCGCGGTGATGCACGCACCCGGCGATATCCGGGTGCAGGACGTCGCGGTACCCAGCCCAGGGCCCGGACAGGTTCTGCTCAAGGTCGCGGCCTGCGGGGTCTGCGGATCGGACATCCCACGGATGCTGCGCAACGGCGGCTACGTCATGCCGATCATCTGCGGCCACGAATTCTCCGGCTGGATCGCCGAACTCGGGTCCGGGGTCACCGGCTTCCACATCGGCGAACTCGTCTCGGTGCCCCCGCTCATCCCGTGCCGCGCGTGCGATTTCTGCCTCAAAGGTGCGTTCGGGCTGTGCGAGAACTACGACTACTTCGGTAGCCGCTGCGACGGCGCCTACGCGCAGTACGTGGTGTCACCGGTGGGCAACCTGCTGAAGATGCCCCCGGGCATCGACCCGCGAGCCGCCGCCATGATCGACCCGGCCGCCATCGCGCTGCACGGACTGTGGAAGACCGGACTGCGCGCCGGTCACCGCGTGCTGGTCATCGGCGCAGGGCCGATCGGCCTTTTCGCGGTCCAGTGGGCACGGCTGCACGGGGCCACCGAAGTCGTCACCGTCGACCTGAGTGAGGAGAAAGCCGCGATGGCCAGGGAAGCCGGCGCCACGGCCGCGGTCCAGGACGCCGAGGAAGCCCGGGCCCTGGGCGGGCGCGGGTTCGACATCGTGCTGGAGTCCGCCGGCGTGCCCGCCACCGCCGATATGGCGGCCAATCTGACCGGACCACATGGACACGCCGTGTTCATCGGCATCCCGCACGCCCCGGTCCCGCTGGGCAAGGACACCTTCAACCAGTTCATGCGGTTGGAGGCCAGCCTGCACGGGTCCTGGAATTCGTTCTCCGCCCCGTTCCCCGGCGACGAGTGGCGCACCTCGGCGCAGCTGATGTCCACCGGACAATTGAAATGGGAATTCATGATCACCCATGAACTTCCGCTGTCCGCGCTACCGCAGACCATGCACCAACTCGGCGAACGGTCGATCTTCTCGTCGAAGGTGCTGTTCCTGCCCAACGAGGACTGATCCATGGGAATTCTGCTGTCGATCGACCTGGGAACCGAAGGCGCCCGGGTGGGCGCCTTCACCGAAGACGGGCAGGTGCTGGGCGAGGCGCACCGGACCTATCCGACCCGATTTCCCAGACCGGGCTGGGCGGAACAAGATCCACGGGATTGGTGGCAGGCCATCACGGCGGCCACCCGCGAACTGTTGAGCACCGACGAGTGCCGGCGCGCCGGTGATGTCGTCGCGATCGCAGCGGCCACCACGGCATCCACCGTGGCTGTCGTGGACGCCGCCGGCGCGCCGCTGCGACCTGCCATCCTGTGGATGGACTGCCGCAGCAGCGCCGAATCCGAGCGCACCGCCAAAATGGCGGCAGAATTCCCGGTGCTGGACTGGTCGGGCGGCTCGGATGCCGCGGAATGGCTTGTGCCCAAGGCGATGTGGCTGCGGAGCAACGACCCGGACAGCTATCGCCGGGCCGACCGGATCGTCGAAGCGGTGGACTACGTCACCTTCCGCCTCACCGGGCAGTGGGTGGGCTCGCAGATGAACGCGGTGTGCAAGTACAACTACGACACCATCGGGCGGCGGTTCCCCACCGAGTTGTACGCCGCACTGGGCATCGACGACCTGGCAGCGAAGCTGCCCGACCGCATCGTCGAGGTCGGTGGCGTGGCAGGGACCGTGTCTGCGGCGGCCGCAGCCGATCTCGGTATCTCCGGCCGTCCCGTGGTGGCGGTCGGTGGGATCGATGCGCACGTCTCATTGCTGTCCTGCGGCGACGAACTGGACGGCCTGGTGTCCCTCGTGTCGGGCACCTCCTCGGCGATCATCGCCGAGGTCGACGATCCCACCGACACCCACGAGATCTGGGGGCCGTACCCGCACGCCCTGCACCAGGGCAAATGGCTGGTGGAAGGGGGGCAGGTCACCAGTGGCTCGGTGCTCAAGTGGACCGGCGAGTCGATCATGGGAGTGCCCCGCGCCGAGCTGCCGGGGCTGATCGAGGAGGCCACCGCGGTGGACCCGGCGCGGCACGGCCTGCGCGCACTGGACTATTTCATGGGCAACCGCACGCCCTATCGCGACGCCAGACTGCGCGGCGCCGTCATCGGACTCTCGCTCGGGACGACGAAGGCCGAACTCTACCGCGCCATGGTCGAAGCGGTGGCCTGCGGCACCCGCGCCGTGATCGACTCCTTCGAACTCGCAGGGGTGTCCTGCCGGCGCCTGGTCTTCTCGGGCGGCATCGAACGAAACCCGTTGTGGCAGCAGGTCACCGTGGACGTCCTGGGCCGCCCGGCCGAGTTCGTCGTCGGAGCGAACCTGACACTGCGGGCGTGTGCGGCCATCGCGGCCACCGGTGCCGGGGTGACCCGATCGCTGGTGCAAGGATCCCGGTTGTTCGCCCCCAAGGTGCGGGTGCTCGAACCGGACCGGCAACGGGTTCCGGTGTACCAGCACACGTATGCCGACTACCGACGCCTCACGGCGATGCTGCAACAGTTCATGCAGGACAGCGCCCGCCCGTCCGCGGGAACTCCCGCGGTATCCGCGCCCATCGAGATGACCCGCTGATGCCCGCACCGGACGACAGAAGCCACTCCGAACTCCTGCTGCACGTCGCGCAGTGTTATTACGAGCATGGGCGGACTCAGGAGGACATCGGCCATGAGCTGCACCTGACCCGATGGAAGGTGGGCCGGCTGCTCGACGAGGCCCGCGACGTCGGCATCGTGCAGATCAAGATCGTGCACCCACAGGCTCGGCGCGCCCACCTCGAGGTTGCCCTGCGCAGCGAATTCGGGCTGCGCGATTGCATCGTGGTCCCCGGGCCCGAGACACCGGACTCCGATCACCACATCGCCGCCGCCGCCGTCGGTTACCTCAAGGCCAACGCCTCGTGGATCACCACCCTGGCGGTGTCGTGGGGAAACACCCTGCAGCACATCGCCGCTGTGCTGCCGGCAGGATGGACCAGCGGCATCGAGGTGATCCAGGCCAACGGCGGAGTCAGCCGATCGGTGCGTCCCACCACCGCGGCGAACATCGCCACCGGCATCGCCCACAGCGGCAACGGCCGGGCCACCCTGCTGCCGGTCCCCGCGATCGTCGAGCGGATCGAGACCCGCGACGCGCTGTACACCGAGGGATTCGTCGTCGACGTCCTCAGCGGCGCACGCCGGGCCGACGCCCTGCTGTTCTCACTGGGCGCCCTCGGGCCACGCTCGGTGCTGGTGGAATCCGGCGCCGTCACCGCCGAGGAGCTGGGTGAACTGGAGCGCCGCGGCGCGTGCGGTGACGTGCTGGCGCATTACATCACCGATACCGGCACCATCGCCCACCCCGGAATCGACAGCCGCACTGTCGGACTCGGGCTCGATGACGTCAGGAACGCTCATTGTGCGATCGCCGTCGCGGCGGGCCACCACAAGGTACCCGTGGTGCACGCCGCGCTACGCAGCAACCTGTGCGCCGTACTGATCACCGACGAACCCACCGCGACAAGCGTTCTCGAGCGACAACGCACCGCCGCGGCGATGGAGGCGTGACGTGAGCACCGCACTGAGGATGTCCGGCATCGTCAAGACCTTCCCCGGTACCCGGGCCTGCAACGGTGCCGATCTGGAGGTCGCCCGCGGCGAGGTGCACTGCCTGCTCGGGGAGAACGGCGCGGGAAAAAGCACCCTGATGAAGATCCTCTCGGGCTCGTACACGCCGGACGCCGGGACCATCACCCTCGGGGACGAACAGGTCACCTTCGCGTCCCCGCTCGACGGCGTGCGGGCCGGGATCAACACCATCTACCAGGAACTCGATCTGGTACCCGACCTGACCGTGGCCCAGAATCTGTTCCTCGGCCACGAACCCCGCCGCGGACCCTTCGTGGCCCGCGGGCAACGAGACCGGCTGGCCGCCAAGGCGATCGAGCGAGTGGGCGCAACGTTCGCCCCGTCCAGCATCGTCGGGCAACTCTCGGTATCCGACCAGCAGCTCACCGCGATCGCCAAGGCGCTGACCACCGACGCTCGGATGGTGGTGATGGATGAACCCAGCGCCACCCTGACCGAACACGACCTGGCCGCGGTGTTCCGGGTGATCCGCGAACTCGCTGCCGCCGGAAAGGCGGTCATCTACATCTCGCACCGCCTGGATGAGGTCAAACACATCGGGGACCGGGCGACCGTCATGCGTGACGGCGCGACAGTCGGCGTGTTCGACATCGCCTCGGTCTCCAAGGAGCAACTCGTCCAGGCGATGATCGGGCGCTCCATGGCCTCGCGGCCCGCACGGCAGCACCGCCGAAAGACCGAGCCGTTGCTGCAGGTACGCAAGGCGGTGGTGCCCGGCCTGATCGACGTCCACGACATCGGCGTCGGGCGCGGCGAGATCGTCGGGCTGGCCGGGCTCGGCGGATCGGGCCGATCCACCTTGCTCGCCACACTTTTCGGTGATCGGCGAGGTCATCTCGACATGACCCTCGCCGATCGCCAGATCGGGTCGCTCACCCCGCGCACCGCGGTCGGCCTGGGCATCGGACTGGTACCCGAAGACCGCAAACGCCAGGGGCTCTTCCTGGAACAGTCGATCCTGCGCAATGCCGCGATCGCCGCACTGGAACCGTTGCGGGTCAACCCGGTGACCCGGGCTCGTGCGGTGTGTGAACCGGCACTGCACCGGCTCGGAGTCAAGTTCGCCGACGTCGGACAGCCCGTCGGTCAGCTCTCGGGCGGCAACCAGCAGAAGGTCGTGCTGGCCAAATGGATGGCCCGCGGTGTCGACCTGCTGCTGCTCGACGAGCCCACCCGCGGCCTGGACATCGGGGCCAAAGCCGAACTGTTCGAACAGGTCCACGCGCTGGCCGACTCCGGCGTCGGCATCCTGATGGCCTCCAGCGAACTCAGCGAGCTGACCGAGAATTGCGATCGGATCTGGGTCATGCACGAAGGCCGCAACGTCGCGGACTACCAGCCGGCAACCACCCCGGCAGCGGCGATCGCCCGCTGCATCGTCACCGGAAGAAACGAAACCACCCATGACTGACCTGATGGACCGATCCGCGTCCTCCGAACCCGGCACCGCACCGGCGGCCAATGCCCGCCGGCGCAACGTCATCATCCGGTTCAATCTGCTGTTCATCTTCCTCGCCCTGTTCGTGGTGGCGTCGGTGTCCGCCCCGCAGTTCTTGACCAGCCAGAATCTGGCGAACCTGTTGCAGCAGTCCAGCCTCACCGGCATCGTGGCGATCGGCATGACCGTGGTCATCCTGACCTCCGGTATCGATCTGTCGGTCGGTAGCGTCGCGGCGCTGTCGGGGATGCTGGTGGCGATCTTCATCGGCGCGGGAATGCCGTGGCCCGTCGCGATGGCTCTGGCGATCGGGTCCGGCCTGGTGCTGGGCGGCGTGATGGGTGGACTGAGTGCCTACCTGGCGCTGCCTGCCTTCATGGTGACCCTCGCGGGTATGCAGAGCATCCGCGGCGTCACCTATCTGACCACCAACGGCACCCCCACCACCGCCGACATCCCGATGGGGCTGCGGTTTCTCGGCGCGGGGTCGGTGGCCGGGATTCCGGTGGTGGGAATCATCTTCGTGGTCACCGCCGTGGTCGTCGGTTTCGTGTTGCGCCGCACCACGTTCGGTGAGCACATCTACGCCGTCGGCAGCAATCCGCACGCGGCCCGGCTGTCCGGACTGCCAGTCCAGCGCATCACCACCGCGGCGTATGTCATCTGCGGCGGCCTGGCGGCCCTGACCGGCGTGCTGCTGACCGCCCGGCTGACCATCGGCCAGCCCACCGCCAACACCGGCCTAGAACTCGACGCCATTGCCGCGGTGGTGCTCGGCGGCACCAGCCTGTTCGGCGGAAAGGGCGGCGTGCTGGGCACTTTCATCGCGGTGCTGCTGCTGTCGGTGCTGCGTAATCTGTTCAACCTGCTGGGGCTCAGCTCGTTCTTCCAGATGCTCGTCACCGGTTTGATCCTGATCGCGGCACTGATCATGAACTACCTGCTCGACCGGCAGTCCAAGAGCGCGGGCTGACCGGCGCAACCACGAGAACAAAGGAAACCGATGAGCACCTCCACCATCGACACCACCGATGTCGCGGCCACCATCGACCACACGCTGCTCAAGCCCGAAGCCACCGCCGCCGATGTGGCCGCCCTCGTCGCCGAGGCCGCCGAGCTGAAGACATACTCGGTGTGCGTATCCCCTTCGATGTTGCCGATCGACGTGCCCGCCGGGCTGAAAGTGGCTGCGGTGTGCGGCTTCCCGAGCGGTAAGCACACGTCGGCGGTCAAGGCCGCCGAAGCCGCCGCAGCCGTGCGCGACGGCGCCGACGAGATCGACATGGTCATCGACATCGGCGCCGCCAAAGCCGGTGATTTCGACCTGGTGCAAGCCGATATCGCCGCGGTGCGCGCGGCCGCACCCGCCCCGGCGGTGCTCAAGGTGATCATCGAGTCGGCTGCGCTGACCGATGACGAGATCGTCGGTGCCTGCCGGGCGGCGGTCGCCGCGGGCGCCGACTTCGTCAAGACCTCGACCGGATTCCATCCGTCCGGCGGTGCCACCGTCCATGCCGTGCAACTGATGTATCGCACGGTGGCCGACGCCGGACTGGCCGTGAAGGCTTCGGGTGGGGTACGCACACTCCAGCAAGCCCGCGCGATGATCGCCGCCGGTGCCACCCGGTTGGGTGTGTCCGGGTCACGGGCCCTGCTGGCAGCGGACGGCGACAGCACCGGCACCGCCTACTGATCGGGTTCAGCCGGTACCGGCCACCAGCCAACGTCCCGAGAATGCGCGCCAGCCGACAAAGGCCAACCGCAAGACCATGAACAGGGACAGGCCCGACCAGATACCGACCAGGCCCCAACCGAAGGCCAGCGACAGCCAGATCAGCGGCAGGAAACCGATCAGCGCGCTCAGCAAGGTGGCATTGCGCATGAATCGGGCGTCACCGGCACCCAGCAGCACCCCATCGAGGGCGAAGACGATGCCGGCTACGGTCAACTGCCCCACCAGGAACCACCACGGCACGGCGATCTCGTCGAGCACCGCAGCATCGGAGGTGAACAGGCTGGGCAGCACCGCCGAGCCGGCGGCGAACACCAGCGCGAACAGCGCGGCGGCCGCCGTGGAGAAGATGGTGACCCGCCAGGCCACCGACTTGGCGGCCGCCAGGTGCCCGGCCCCCAGCGCCGCACCGACCAGGGACTGGGCCGCGATCGCCAGCGAATCCAGCACCAGGGCAAGGAAATTCCACAACTGCAGGACCACCTGATGCGCGGCCACTGCGGCCGCACCGAATCGCGCTGCCACCGCTCCCGCCGAGACGAAACAGGCCTGGAACGCCAGGGTGCGCAACGCCAGGTCACGACCCATCACCAGCTGGGCGCGCAAGAGCGCGGGCTGCACCCGCAGCGGCACCTGCTCCACCAGCAGGGCCCGCAGGAACAATCCGGCGGCCAGCCATTGCCCCACCAGGTTGGCGACCGCCGAGCCGGCCAGCCCGAGCCGCGGCGCGCCCGCCCAGCCGTACACCAAGGTCGGACACAGCAACGCCGAAAGACCAAAGCCGACAAGCACATAACGCAGCGGCCGGGCGGTGTCCTGGACTCCGCGCAGCCACCCGTTGCCGGCCATCGACACCATGATCGCGGGCGCGCCCAGGATGGCGATGCGCAACCACGGCAGGGCCGCTGCCGCGATCTGGCCGCCCCCGGTGATGGCGTCGAGCAGCGGCACCGCGAGAATTTCGACGGCGAGCACCACCAACAGACCGAGGCCAAGAGCCAGCCAGGTGGCCTGCACACCCTCGCCCGCCGCGGCGCGCCGGTCCGCAACGCCGAAGAAGCGGGCCGAACGCGCCGTCGTCCCATAGGACAGGAATGTCAGCTGCGAACTGACCAGCGACAGCACCAGACCGCCGATCGCCAGCCCGGCCAGGCTCAGCGCCCCGAGCCGCCCGACGACGGCGATATCGAACAGCAGATAGACCGGCTCTGCGGCCAGCACACCCAGCGCGGGCAGCGCCAGGCCGGCGATCCGCCGGGCGGTGACGGGTTCGTCAGCCAAGTCGGTTAGCCCAGGATGTCGCGTAGTGCGGCGGCCACCTGGTCGGAGGTGCCGGTGGCCGTGTAGCCGGCGGCCTGGCGGTGACCGCCACCGCCGAATTCACCGGCCACCCGGGAGATGTCGAGCGACTTGGATCGCATCGAGACCGACCACTGCCCGGGCGCGGTCTCCTTGAACACCGCGGCCACCTCCGCCTCGGCGGTGGTGCGCACGATGTCGACGATGCTCTCCACCTCCTCGGAGCGAGCCCTGGCCCATTCCTGGTGCGGCACCACGGCATACACCAGACCGAGACCGCCGGCGGCATCGGGTAACAACTGGGCCGAGCCCAGCACCCGGGACAGCAGCGGCAGCCATTCGAAGGGATGGGTGTCCATCAGGGTGCGGCTGATCGCGGCATTGTCCACGCCGAGGTCCAACAGTCGTTCGGCCAGCCGGTGCGCCCGCCCACTGGCCCATCGGAACGAACCGGTGTCGGTGGTCAGTCCGGCGTACAGGCAATGCGCGACCGGGCCGTCGATCGGCTTGCCCCAGGCGTCCAGCAGTTCGGCCACCATCATGGTGGTGGAGTCGGCCGACGAGTCGACGTAGTTGGCCGTGCCGAACAGTGCGTTGGACGCGTGGTGGTCGATCACCAGCACCGCGCGTTTACCGTCGGCGAGCTCTTGCAGACTGCCGAGCCGGTTCAGGCTGGGGATGTCCACCGTGACGATCAGGTCGGCGTCGCGGCGCAGTCGGTCCGGGGCGACCAGCAGGTCGACCCCGGGCAGGCTGTGCAGCGATTCCGGCAGCTCCGCCGGGGTGGCGAAGCCGACCTGGACGTCCTTACCGGCCCGCGCCGCAACCTGGGCGAGCCCCAGCCCGGCCCCGATGGTGTCGGCGTCCGGATAGACGTGACACACCACGACGATCGAGCGGGCGGCGGCGCACAGCTGGGCAGCGCCGTGCGCGTCGACCCGCGCGCCGGTGAGCGCTACCTCAGTCCTCGGGTCGGTCGTCGTCACTGGTGTCCTCAGCCGTGCTGGTCGTACGGTCGTCCTCCACCCCAGTCACACGGTACGGGTCGGCGTCCCCTGCCGGCACGGCACCCTCCCTGACCCGGGCCAAGTCGGCGTCGGCCGCCCGGACCCGGGACAGCAGCTCCTCCATCCGGTTCGCGGCATCGGGCACCGTGTCCCGGGCGAACGCCAGCGTCGGGGTGAACCGCACCCCGGTGCCGGCGCCCACCTTGGACCGCAGCACACCCTTGGCGCTTTCCAGCGCCGCGGCCGCACCTGCGTAGTCCGGCTCGTCCTCCAGCGTCGACCCCAGCACCGTGTAGTACAGCGTGGCGTCGTGCAGGTCCGCGGTCACCTTCGCGTCCGTGATCGTCACACCCGTCAGTCGCGGATCCTTGATCTCGTACTCGATGGCCGAGGCGACGATCGTGGAGATCCGCTTGGCGAGCCGTTTGGCGCGGGCGGGATCAGCCATTTAGACCCGCGCCTTCTCGACCAGTTCGTAGGCCTCGATGACGTCGCCTTCCTTGATGTCGTTGTAGGTCAGCGTCAGACCACATTCGTAGCCGTCGCGCACCTCCGTGGCATCGTCCTTCTCGCGCTTCAGCGAGGAGATGGTGACGGTCTCGGCGACCACGACGTTGTCGCGGATCAGGCGGGCCTTGGCGTTACGCCGCATGATGCCCGAGGTGACGAGGCAGCCGGCGATGTTGCCGACCTTCGACGACCGGAAGATCGCGCGGATCTCGGCACGGCCCAGTTCGCGCTCTTCGTAGACCGGCTTGAGCATGCCCTTCAGCGCGGCCTGGATCTCGTCGATCGCCTGGTAGATCACCGAGTAGTACCGGATCTCCACACCCTCGCGGTTGGCCAGTTCGGTGGCCTTGCCCTCGGCGCGGACGTTGAACCCGATGATGATCGCGTCCGAAGCCGACGCCAGGTTGACGTTGGTCTCGGTGACGCCACCGACACCGCGGTCGATGACGCGCAGTTCCACCTCGTCGTCGATCTCGATGCCCAGCAGGGCTTCCTCCAGCGCCTCGACGGTGCCGGAGTTGTCGCCCTTGAGGATCAGGTTCAGCTGGCTGGTTTCCTTCAGCGCCGAATCCAGGTCTTCCAGGCTGATCCGCTTGCGGCTGCGTGCGGCCAGTGCGTTGCGCTTGCGCGCGCTGCGCCGGTCGGCGATCTGGCGGGCGATGCGATCCTCGTCGACGACGAGCAGGTTGTCGCCTGCACCCGGCACCGACGTGAAACCGATGACCTGGACGGGCCGCGACGGCAGCGCCTCCACGACGTCCTCACCGTGCTCGTCGACCATGCGCCGAACGCGCCCGTAGGCGTCGCCGGCGACGATCGAGTCGCCGACCCGCAGGGTGCCGCGCTGGATGAGCACGGTCGCCACGGGACCACGGCCACGGTCGAGGTGAGCCTCGATCGCGACACCCTGGGCCTCCATGTCCGGGTTGGCCCGCAGGTCCAGCGAGGCGTCCGCCGTCAACAGCACCGCTTCGAGCAGCGCGTCGATATTGGTGCCCTGCTTGGCCGAGATGTCGACGAACATGGTGTCGCCGCCGTACTCCTCTGCGACGAGGTTGTACTCGGTGAGCTGCGCCCGGATCTTGGCCGGGTCGGCGCCTTCCTTGTCGATCTTGTTGACCGCCACGACGATCGGCACGTCGGCCGCCTGCGCGTGGTTGATGGCCTCCACCGTCTGCGGCATGACGCCGTCGTCGGCGGCGACCACCAGGATCGCGATATCGGTGGCCTTCGCACCGCGGGCACGCATGGCGGTGAACGCCTCGTGACCGGGGGTGTCGATGAAGGTGACCAGCCGCTCGTTGCCGTCCAGTTCCGTCAGCACCTGGTAGGCGCCGATGTGCTGGGTGATGCCGCCGGCCTCGCCCTCCCGGACGTTGGCCTGGCGAATCGTGTCGAGCAGTCGGGTCTTGCCGTGGTCGACGTGACCCATGACCGTGACGACCGGCGGACGGAACTCGAGGTCCTCCTCGCCGCCCTCGTCCTCGCCGTAGGTGAGGTCGAACGACTGCAGCAGCTCGCGGTCCTCGTCCTCCGGGGACACCACCTGCACGACGTAGTTCATCTCGTTGCCGAGCAGCTCGAGAGTCTCGTCACCCACGGACTGGGTGGCGGTGACCATCTCGCCCAGGTTGAACAGCGCCTGCACCAGCGATGCCGGGTTGGCGTTGATCTTGTCGGCGAAATCGCTCAGCGACGCACCGCGGGCCAGCCGGATGGTTTCGCCGTTGCCGTGCGGCAACCGCACCCCACCGACGACCGGGGCCTGCATGTTCTCGTACTCGGCGCGTTTGGCCCGCTTCGACTTGCGGCCGCGACGGACCGCGCCGCCGGGCCGGCCGAAGGCACCCGCGGCACCGCCGCGCTGACCGGGACGGCCACCGCCGCCACCGCCTGCCGGACCACCGCCGCCGGGACGACCGCGGAAACCGCCAGCTGCTGCGCCACCACCGGCGCCTGCACCGGTGCCGGTGCCACCGCCGCGGTAATTACCGCCGCCACCGCCGGGCCGAGCACCCTGACCGGGGCGCGGACCGCCGCCGGGGCCTGGACGCGGACCGCCGGGGCGACCCGTTGCACCTGGCCGGGCGCCGGGCGGACGAGGGGGCATGTTGCCGGGCGAAGCACCGCCGGGACGCGGCGCGCCCGGACGGGGACCACCGGCACCTGGGCCGGGGCGCGGACCGCCGGGACCGGCCTGCGGTCGCGGGGCCGGACGCTCCACCGGCTGTTGGGACGAGAAGGGGTTGTTGCCGACCCGGGGTGCCCTCGGTGCCGGCTTGGGGCCGGGACGCGGACCGGGACGGGATTCGGCGGGCGCGGCCGGGGCAGCCGACGCGGCGGGTGCAGCCGGAGCGGCGGGTGCCGGATCCGCCGGCGCGGCAGGAGCCGGGGCCGGGGCCGGAGCCGCCGGACCGGGCCGGGGACCCGGGCGCTGCGCGGCCGGTGCCTCGGCCGCCGGAGCGGGTGCGGGAGCTTCCGCCGGAGCGGGGGCCGCCGGCGCCTGAGCCGCCGGTGCGGGGACCGCAGGCTTGGGCGTCGCCGGCCGGGGTCCGGGCACGGGAGCGGAGCCGGAGGTTGCCGGCTTTGCGGCGGGCGCCGGCTTGGCGGGCTTGCCGCCACCGAACGATTCACGCAGCCGGCGAGCCACCGGGGCTTCTACCGTCGACGATGCCGACTTGACGAATTCGCCCTGATCGCTGAGCCGGGCGAGCACTTCCTTACTGGTAACACCGAGTTCCTTTGCCAACTCGTGTACACGGGCCTTACCTGCCACTACATCTCCTCATCTGGAGGCGACAGCGGTGGGTAGGCCGCGCCTCGGGTTTAGCTATGACGCATGGTCATCGGGACTTCACGGTGTGCTCATGTTCTTCGCTACCTGTTCTCTTGACCGTGGAGGTCGGGTGTCCGAATTCCTTCGACGTACTCGACCACCGCGGAAATTGCCGGTGAACCGGTGATCCGTAACGCTCGAACGAACGCCCGCCGCCGGATCGCCGCTTCGAGGCACTGCTGGTCGGGATGCAACCACGCACCCCGCCCCGGCAGGCTACCCGCTGGATCGACGGTTACGGCGTAATGGCCGGGCCCGTCGAGGACAGCGGCCAGCCGAAGCAGATCGACGGCCAACTCTCGCTTCCGGCATCCCACACACGTCCGCACCGGTCCGTGAGGGCTGCGGTGCGCACGAGGCTGGGAAACCGGAGTCTCGCGCTGGATCACGGCTCAGTCTACCGTCACCGTTCGCGCAGACAGAATCGCGTGTCGGGGTCCGGCCGCCGGACCCCCGATCACGCGGTCCCTGGCTCGGCCGCATCGCTGCGGATGTCGATCCGCCAGCCGGTCAGCCGCGCCGCGAGCCGGGCGTTCTGGCCCTCCTTGCCGATGGCCAGCGACAGCTGGAAGTCCGGCACCACCACGCGTGCCGCCCGGGTGGTCTCGTCGATGACGGTGACCGACACCACCTTGGCCGGCGACAGCGCGTTCGCCACGAACCGCGACGGATCCGGGTCGAAATCGATGATGTCGATCTTCTCGCCGGACAACTCGCTCATCACATTGCGCACCCGCTGGCCCATCGGGCCGATACAGGCGCCTTTGGCGTTCAGCCCGGACACCTTCGACGCGACCGCAATCTTGGAACGGTGCCCGGCCTCCCGCGCCACCGCGACGATCTCGACGGAATTGTCGGCGATCTCGGGGACCTCCAGTGCGAACAGCTTGCGCACCAGGTTCGGGTGGGTGCGCGACAGCTCGATCTTGGGTTCTCGTGCACCGCGGCTGACCCCGATCACGTAGCACCGCAGCCGGTCGCCGTGCTCATAGCGTTCACCGGGCACCTGCTCGGCCGGACGGATCATCCCGTCGGATCCCTTGGCCTCGGTGCCGACGCGGACCACCACGTTGCCGCGGGTGTTCTCCCTGGCGTCGCGCTGCACGACGCCGGCGACGATATCGCCTTCGTGGGCCGCGAACTCGCCGTACATCCGCTCGTTCTCGGCATCCCGCAGCCGCTGCAGGATCACCTGACGCGCGGTGGTGGCCGCGATACGCCCGAATCCCTCTGGGGTGTCGTCCCATTCGTTGATGAGGTTGCCGTCGTCGTCCGTCTCGCGGGCGATCACCTGGACCACTCCGGTTTTTCGGTCGACGTCGATACGCGCGTCGGCCTCATGCCCCTCGGTATGCCGATAGGCCGTCAACAACGCCGACTTGATGGTCTCGACGACGATATCTACCGAGATGCCCTTGTCTGCCTCGATGGCATGCAGCGCCGCCATGTCTATGTTCATGCGTCGCTCCCCTTTCCAGACTGCTCCACCAGATCCAATTCACGTTGATTGGGTGGCGAGAATTCAACTTGCACAACAGCTTTGACGATTTCGGATAATTTCACGCATCGCTCCGAGAGCTTGCCCTTGTCGGCGATCACCAGATGCACGACACCACCGCCGGTGTGGCCGATCCGCCCCGTGACAGTGCCACCGTCGGCCAGCACCACCTCCACCTTGCGGGCACGTGCCCGCCGGAAGTGCTTCTCCTCGGTCAGCGGTCGATCGACCCCGCGCGATGTGATCTCCAGCACGTACGGCGCGGTCTCGGCACTGTCCAGGACGTCGAGCAGCTCGGAGGCGGACTGGGACAGGGTGGCGACCGCGTCCAGGGTCAGCCCCGAGTCGCCGTCGGCGACCACCGTGATTCTGGGCGGCCGCGCCGACGCGTTGACGACGACGTCTTCGATTTCGTAACCGGCACGCGCGAACTCACCGCCAAGTAGCTCGTGCACTTGCTTCTGCGTCGGCAGCAGCGGGGCATCCGGCGCCACGGCGAGCTCCTCATCTTGAGTTGTGCGGACATGTTCACAGGTGGGCTGACCCGGGAATCAGTTACCAAACGATACGCCAGGCGCGCCGCCGCTTTGGCCAAACGAACCGCAGGGCAACGATCCACCCGGCACCCCATGGCAGGATGTGGGCGTGCCGAGAGCTTTGCCCACGATCACTCGCCGGCGGTTGTTGGTCTCGGCACTCCCCGCCGGCATGGCCCTGACCGTGCTCGGTTCGGCGGTGGCGTGTGCGCCCGCTCCCCCGCCACCCGAACTCGCCGATCTGGTAGCGCAATTCGAACGCGCACACACCGACAGCCGGCTGGCCGGGCAGGCCGCCACCACCGCGCGGCCCCAGATAGCGCCCGTCCTGACGACCGTCGCCTCCGAACGCGCCGCACATGCCAGGGCGTTGTCGGACGAGATCACCCGGCTCACCGGCGGCGCGGCGCCCACCTCGCCGCCACCGGCATCGCCGTCGTCGGCGGCCTCCGCCACCCCGGCGCCGCCGCCCGCGCCCACCGTCGCCGATGTGACCGCGGCCCTGCATCAATCGGCCGACAGCGCCGCTGCGCTCGCGGTACGACTCTCGGGTTACCGGGCGGGGCTGCTCGGTTCGATCGCGGCGGCCTGCACGGCCTCCTACCAGGTGGCACTCGCCGACCCGGGGCAGGCCCGATGACCTCGCCGCAGCCGGCACCGTCGCGCCCGGACCCCAACCGGCCCACCGACCCCGCCGGCGGCGCGCTGTTCGACGCGGTGGCCACCGAGCACGGTGTCATCTACGGCTACGGCGTGGTGTCGGCCCATTCCACCCCTGACGAGAACGACCTGGTGGCCGACGCGATGGCCCAGCACCGCGAGCGGCGCGAGCAGGCGATCGCCCTGCTCGGTGCGCGGTCGGTACCGGCCCCGCTGGCGGCGGTCGGTTACCAGCTGCCACTGGAGGTCTCGGACCCCACCCAGGCCGCCCAGCTGGCGGTCCGGATGGAGGAAGACGCGGCGGTGGCATGGCGGGCGGTGCTCGAACAGGCAGGCACCGCGCAGGACCGCACCTTCGCTGTGACCGCGCTGACCCAGTGCGCGGTGCTGGCCGCACGGTGGAGCCGGGTGCTGGGCGCCGCCCCGGTCACGCTCGCCTTCCCCGGCGGCACCGAGTAGCCGCCACTACCCGGCGAGCAGACCCGCGATCTGCGCCGACGCCCCGTCCACCGCGATCTCCCTGGTCTCCCCGGTGAAGCGGTTGCGCAGTTCGACCACGCCATCGGCCCAGCCGCGACCCACCACCACGATCCACGGCACCCCGAGCAGTTCGGCGTCCTTGAACTTGACCCCGGGCGAGGCCGTGCGGTCATCGAGCAGAACCTCGACACCGAGCCGATCCAGTTCGGTGGCCAGCTCACCGGCGCCCGTGCGAGCCGCCGCGTCCTTGTTGGCGATCACCACGTGCGCGTCGAACGGCGACACCGGCGCCGGCCAGCGCAGGCCGATTTCGTCGTGGTTCTGCTCGGCGATCACCGCGACCAGCCGGGACACGCCGATACCGTAGGAACCCATCGTCAGGCGGACCGGCTTGCCGTTCTCGTCGAGCACATCGGCGGTGAAGGCGTCGGCATACTTGCGGCCGAGCTGGAAGATGTGACCGATCTCGATACCGCGCGCCGAGGTCAGCACGCCGGCACCATCCGGTGACGCGTCACCGTCGCGCACCTCCGCGGCCTCGATGGTGCCGTCCGGGGTGAAATCGCGTCCGGCGACCAGACCCACCACGTGCTTGTTCGGCGCGTCGGCGCCGGTGATCCAGGCCGTGCCGTCCACCACCCGCGGGTCCACCAGGTAGCGAACCCCGTTGGCCTGCAACCCAATCGGTCCGATGTACCCCTTCACCAGGAAAGGGTTGGCCCGGAAATCGGCCTCCTCGAGCAGCGCGTACTCGGCCGGTTCCAGCGCGGCGCCCAGGCGCTTGTCGTCGACCTCCCGGTCCCCAGGCACGCCGATGGCCAGCAGTTCCCAGTCCCCGCCCGGCTCGCGCACCTTGAGCAGTACGTTCTTCAGGGTGTCGGCCGCGGTGGTGGTACCGGGCAGTGCGGTGTTGGCCCAGTCGACCAGGGTGGCGATCGTCGGGGTGTCGGGCGTGTCGTGCACGACGGCTTCGGGCAGACCGTCGATCGGCCGCGATTCCGGGACAGCGGTGATGACGGCCTCCACATTGGCCGCGTACCCGGACTCCACGCAGCGCACGAAGGTGTCCTCGCCGATCGGGCTCTCGGCCAGGAATTCCTCCGAGGCGCTGCCGCCCATCGCACCGGACACCGCCGAGACGATCACGTAGTCGATGCCGAGGCGGCCGAAGATGCGCTGGTAGGCCTCCCGGTGCGCGTGATAGGCGGTCTTGAGACCGTCGTCGTCGACATCGAAGGAATACGAGTCCTTCATCACGAACTCGCGACCGCGCAGGATGCCGGCGCGGGGCCGCGCCTCATCGCGGTACTTGGTCTGGATTTGGTACAGCCGTAACGGGAAGTCCTTGTAGGACGAGTACTCACCTTTGACGGTCAGGGTGAAAAGTTCCTCGTGGGTGGGGCCGAGCAGGTAGTCGTTGCCACGACGGTCCTTCAGCCGAAAGAGGTTGTCGCCGTACTCCGTCCACCGGTTGGTGGTCTCGTACGGGGCGCGCGGCAGCAGCGCCGGGAACAGGATCTCCTGGCCGCCGATGGCATTCATCTCCTGCCGGACGATGCCCTCGATCTTGCGCAGCACCCTCAGCCCCAGCGGCAGCCAGCTGTACAGCCCCGGCCCGATCGGGCGGACGTAACCGGCCCGGATGAGCAGCTTGTGGCTGGGCACCTCGGCATCGGCGGGATCGTCGCGCAACGTGCGCAGGAACAGTTCGGACATCCGGGTGATCACAGCGGGCCAGCTTAATCGCGCCCCTGCCAGGTGCAGACGCACACCTCGTTGCCCTCGGCATCGGCCAGCACCCAGAAGGCCGGCGCACACCGCGCGCTGAGCAGCGTGCCACCGGCGGCCAGGGCCGCCTCGATGCGCGCGGCGGCCTGGTCGTGGGGCACGTCGACGTCGAGATGGATGCGATTGCGTTCCCCCCGGGGTGCGTCCATCTGCTGGAACCACAGCGCCGGCCCGCGCCCGGTCGGATCGACGAGTCCGGCGCTGAGATCCGAGCACCCGGACTCGTCGACATAGCCGGTCACGGCCTTCCAGAACGGCCGGACCGCCGGGATGTCCAGCGCGTCGATCGCGATCTCGATCGCCTGCACGGACACCGCGCCGGGTGTGGTGGCCAGGCCCTCGACGGTCAGCGCCGCCGAGATCGCCCGGGCCAGCCCGAGGTCGGCCCCGGTGACCCCGACCGCCGAACGCACCCGCAGCACCGCCCGGTCGGCCCGGACGTCGATGCCGAGCCGGTCCTGGCCGGCGTCGGCGGCCACCGCCGCCACCGCGTCCGCGACCGCGGCGGCGCGGCTCAGCGACGGCGCGGCTCAGCGACGGCACCCGCACCTCGGTGTGAATCGCGCCGAGCACCAGGCGCCAACCCAGCGCGCCGACCGCATCCGAGATCTGCTGACGGGTGGGCAGCTCATCCCTCATGCGGCCAGGGTAACGACGGGCTCCGACGCCGCGGGGCGTTCACAGCTCGCCGGCGTCGACCGCTTCCTTGGTGTGCTGCGCCTGGGCGATATCGCGTGCCGAGAATCCGATGAACAGGGCGGCCACCCCGACCAGCACGGCGATCGCGGCCACCCACAGCAACGAGTAGGTGTAGCCGGAGCCCAGCGCATCCAGTTGCGCCGGTGTCATACCGGTGACCGGTCCGGTGGTGCCACCGAGGTAGAGGGTGCGTGAGGTCTGCACCGCCTGGACCACCACCAGCACCAGGGGGCCGCCCAGGTTGTAGACCATCAGCGTCACCGAGGACACCGGGCCGATCTCCTGCGGGCCGACCTTGGCCAGAGTGCACAGCGGCAGGATCACCGAGATGACGCCGATGCCGGCGCCGCCCACCACCACGGGCACGAACAGATCGGGAAAGTACGGGATGGATCGGTCCAGGGTGGAGCCGAAGAGCATGGCCGTCAGCACCAGTAGCCCGCCGCCGATGATCACCCACCGAGGCGCGACCCGCGGGGCCAGCCGGGTGGCCACCACGTTGCCGATCACGAAGGCCAGCGCGAAGGGCATGAAGCAGATGCCGGCCCGCAACGGCGAGTACCCGAGCACGTCCTGCACCAGCAGCCCGATCATCACGCTGAGGGTCAGCATGACGCCGCCGGCCAGGAAGTAGGCGGCGAAGGACGCCACCCGGTTGCGGTTGTCGAACATCGACAGTGGGACCAGCGGGTTGTCTGCGCCGCGCTCGTCGAGCAGGAAGGCGATGAAGAACACCACGGCGCCCACGGCGGCGCCGATCACCCACGGGTCGGTCCAGCCCAGCGGCGGCCCCTGGGTGAACACCAGCACCCCGCAGGTGCAGGCCAGCGTGGCCAGCAGCGCGCCCGTGACGTCGAGCTTGAGCCGGACGTGGTTGGTCTCGGCCAGCCGGGTCACCGCGATCCAGATGATGACGATGCCGATGGGCACATTGACCAGGAAAGCCAGCCGCCAGGACAGCCCGGTCAGCGCGCCGCCGAGCACCAGTCCCAGTACCGAACCGAGCCCCTGCATCGCCGCCGACACCGCCAGCGCCTGATTACGGGCATGCCCGACGGCGTAGGTGGTGGCGATCAGCGCCAGGCCGGTCGGTGCGGCCACCGCCGCCCCGACACCCTGCACCGCGCGCGCGGCGATCAGCGTGTACGGCTCGGTGGCCAGCCCGCACACCAGCGAGGCGATGGTGAAGATGCCGACGCCGGAGATGAAGGCCCGCTTGTGCCCGATCGCGTCGCCGAGCCGGCCGCCCAGCAGCAGCAGACCACCGAAGGTCAGCACGTAGGCGGTGATCACCCAGCTCTTGGCCGCGTCGGACATGCCCAGCTCGGCCTGCATCCGGGGCAGCGCGACGATGACGATGGTGCCGTCCAGTGTCGACATCAGCTGCATGCCGGTGATCGCCACGATCGCCACGCCGGTCACCCGGTCCGACAGGCGCGTGACGCTGGACTCCGATGCGCGGCTCGCCGCGGGGTCGGACGCTGGCATGCCAACCGACCCTACCTGCGGCACGCACCGGGCACCGGGACGATCCGGTCAGGCGGCGTGGGCACCGGGGTTCGGCGCGGCCGGGACGCCGAGCCGGCCCGCCAGCCACGGCAACGTCGCCGCGAACGCCTGGGATGCGAACGACCAGTCGTGGTGACCCGGCCAGGTCTGCACGGTGGCGTCGATGCCGTACCGGTGACCGAGGGTGCTCAGCGTGCTCGCCGCGACGTCCTGGCCCTCTGGATTGGCCGACCGGTCGTGTCCGGCGCCGCCGTCGGGCACCACGTACAGCGCGGACAGATCGGTGTACCGGCCGTGATGGGCCATCACCGTCGCCGGATCGAATTCGGCCCATGCGGCCGGGTCGCCGCCGAACAGCCGGTCGATGGATTGTTGCCGGGTGCCCGAATTCGGGCCGAGGTCACCGGCGATATCGACGAAGGCGCTGAACAACTCCGGGCGCCGCACACTCAACTCCACCGCGCAGGTACCGCCCATCGACCAGCCCATGATGCCCCACCTGCTTCGGTCCGGACTCACCCCGAAGTTCGAGATCATATAGGGCACAACATCTTTGGTCAGATGCAGCGAGGCATTGCCACGCGGGCCGTTGACGCATTCGGTGTCGTTGTCGAAGCTCCCGGTGGGATCGACGAAGACGAAGACCGGCGCCGTTCCGCCGTGGTCGGTCGCGAAGGCATCGATCGTGGTGGCCGCATCACCGGCGCGTAACCAGTCCGCAGGCGTGTTCAGCTGGGCGCCGATCATCATCACCGTGGGCAGTCGGGGCGGCGGATTGCTGGCGAACCACGCCGGCGGCAGATAGACCAGTTCGTCGCGGTGGGCGAACTTGGACGCCGCCGCGCTGATCGTCACCGGCAGCACCACCCCGTGCCCCGGATGCGCGTGCGCCAACTGCAATTCGGTGACCGTCATCCGGTCGGCCTGATCGGGTACCGCGGGAATCGTCAGCCGGTTCCACGCACTGTCCACGGTGGGGAAATACCCGACCCAGACGTTGACCATCAGCACCGCGCACAGTGCGCAGGCCGGTACCGCGGCGACCGACACCAGACGCCGCCACCAGCGGGCCCGCCGCCAGCCCAGCACGGCGATGACACCACAGAATCCGGTCAGCGCGATCCACAGCCACAGCGGCCGCGGCGCGGGATCACCGGCAATTCCGATGGCGGCGATATAGGAGTGCGCCGCAGCCGTCAGGGCCAGACCGCAGCCCGCGGCGATGACGATCATCAGCCCGCGGGCGCGGCGCACCGCGGCGAGCACCACCAAGATCAGCGTGGCGACCTCGAGCAGATGCGGCAATGCGCCGTGGGTCAATGCGAGGCCACCCAGGAAGTGCCACACCGTCATTCGGTGGGTGCGGGCGTCCGGGTCACCGGGTCAGGCTAGGACACCCGGCTGTGAGACGGCTGACCGTCAGTCCAGCTCTCCGGCATCGAGGGCGTCCTTGACTTCCTGCGCGTGGGCGACCTCTTCGGCCGTGTAGCGGATGAACAGCGCGACCGCGCCCACCAGGACGGCCACCGCGGCCACCCACAGCAGGCCGTAGGTGTAGCCCTGGTCCAGCGCGTGGTGTTGCGCGGCATCCATGTTCTTCACCGGGCCGGTGGTACCGCCCAGGTAGAGGGTGCGCGAGGTGATGACGGCCTGGATGATCGCCAGCACGACCGGCCCGCCGAGGTTCTGCAGCATCAGCGCGATGGCCGAGACGGGGCCGATCTCGTCGAAACCGACGCCCGCGATGGCCGAGACGGTCAGCGGCACCACGATCATGCCGATCCCGAAGCCGCCGATCGTGATGGGCAGCACCAGGTTCGGGAAATATGGGATGCCGGCGTTGAGCGTCGAGCCGTAGATCATCGCGCCGAGCACGAGGACGCCACCGGAGATGACCAGCCAGCGCGGCGCGAACCTGGACACCAGCACGGAGGACACCCCGAGCCCGATACCGAGGGCGATGACGAACGGGATGAAGCCGATACCCGCCTTGAGCGCGCTGTAGCCCATGATGTCCTGGACGTACAGACCGATCAGCACGGTCAGGGTGAACATCACGCCGCCGGCCAGGAACACCGCGGCCAGGGTGGCGACCCGGTTGCGATCGCGGAACAGTGAGAACGGCACGACGGGGTTCGCCGCGGACCGCTCCACGTAGAAGAAGGCGAACCCGAACAGCACCGCACCCGCGCCGGAGGCCAGGGTGAGCGGTGACAACCATCCTTGCTCGGGGCCCATCGAGAAGCCGAACACCGCGGCGGTGCACGCCAGGGTGGCCAGGATGGCGCCGGCGGCATCCAGCTTCATCCGGGCCCGGTCGGTCTCTTGGAGCGTTTTGTGCGCCAGGTAGAGCATCACCAGGCCGATGGGGATGTTGACCAGGAAGGCCAGCCGCCACGACCATTCGGTGAGCGCCCCGCCGACCACCAGACCCATGACCGAGCCGACACCCGTCATGGCGGCGAACACCGCGGTCGCGGCGTTACGGGCGGGACCCTTCGGGAAGGTCGTCGCGACCAGGGCCAGGCCGGTCGGTGAGGCGATGGCCGAGCCGACACCCTGCAGCAGGCGGGCGATGACCAGCGTGGCCTCGTCCCAGGCCACACCGCACAGCACGGAGGCGATGGTGAACAGCGCCACACCGACGATGAAGGTGCGCTTGCGCCCGATGGTGTCGCCGAGGCGACCGCCCAGCAACATCAGGCCGCCGAAGGTCAGCACGTAGGCGGTGATCACCCAGCTGCGACCGGCGTCCGACAGGCCCAGTTCGTCTTGGATCTTGGGCAGCGCGACGATCGCGACCGTGCTGTCCATGGTGGCCAGCAGCTGCATGCCACCGATCGCGATGACCGCGGCGATGAAATTCCAGGACGGCAGCCAGGCCGGAAGCCGGCCGCCGCGCTGCACCCCGTCTTGCTCGATGCGAACAGGCAGCGCGCGGCTGTTTCCGCGCGCCCGCTCTGCGTCGTTGAGAGCCGTCATACGGGTTACCTTACAGTAATCTTAAGAATCCTTTAACTGCCGAAGCCCGCCACAGCGCCGATCACGATGATCGCCGGCGGCCGGATTCCCTCACTGCGGACGGTCTCGGCGACGTCCGCGAGAGCCGCATGCACGGTCCGCTGAGATGCCGTCGTCCCGTGCTGCACCACCAGCACCGGCGTATCAGCAGGTCGGCCGCCCGCCAGCAGGACGTCGGCGAAAAGTTCGATGCGCTCGACCGCCATCAGCAGCACGATGGTGCCCGTCATCTGCGCCAGCGCATTCCAATTCACTAACGATTCGGGATGGTCGGGCGCAACATGGCCACTGACTACCACGAACTCGTGGTTGACGGCCCGGTGCGTGACCGGCGTGCCGGCCAGCGCGGGCACGGCTATGGCACTGGTCACACCGGGCACCACGGTGACCGGAATCCCGGCCTCCGTGCAGGCGAGCACTTCCTCATAACCCCGGGCGAACACGAACGGGTCGCCGCCCTTGAGCCGCACCACGAACTTGCCGGCCTTGGCCCGCTCGATGAGGACGTTGTTGATGGCCTCCTGCGCCATCGCCCGGCCGTACGGGATCTTCGCGGCGTCGATCACCTCGACGTGCGGCGCCAGTTCGGCGAGCAGCTCCGGCGGGGCCAGCCGGTCGGCCACCACCACGTCGGCGTGGGCCAGCAGCCGCCGGCCCCGCACGGTGATCAGTTCCGGGTCGCCCGGTCCCCCACCGACCAGCGCCACCCCTTCGTGCACGGTGTCCGGCCCCTGCCCGGTGATCACCCCGCTCGCCAGCGCCTCGTGGATG
The DNA here is from genome assembly GCF_054404835.1 of Mycobacterium sp. BMJ-28. NCBI lineage: Bacteria > Bacillati > Actinomycetota > Actinomycetes > Mycobacteriales > Mycobacteriaceae > Mycobacterium > Mycobacterium sp. BMJ-28. Next base: position 4,031,934 of record NZ_CM136783.1, read on the forward strand.
GCCGTGCGGATGGCCGCCGAACGGCGGTGCTGGCCGCCGGCGAGCACGCCGACCGACAGCCCATCGAATTCGAACGACGCCGGGGTGACCGCGGTGCCGTCGCGCGCGGCGTCGGCACGCACACAGAAGATGCGGCGCCGCTCGGCGCCTTCGACGATGGCGGCGTTGACATCCGGATCGTCGGTGGCGGCCAGCACGTACCAGGCGCCGTCCAGATCGGCGTCGACGAAGTCCCGCAGCGTCAGGGTGATGGGCTCCATGGCTTCCACCGCCGGCGTGGCGGCCCGGGTGACCACGTGTACGTCCGCACCGACGGCCAGCAGCAGCGGCAACCGGCGCTGGGCCACGCTGCCACCGCCCACCACGACAACTTTGCGCCCTTCCAGGCGCAGACCGACGAGGTAGGCGTTCTCTGAACCCACATTGCTCCTCGTGTCCGCAGAATTCACCCCGCGAGCTTAAAGGTTCCCGCCGCCGTCACGAACCGGGCGATGGCCTGCGGATGCGCGGCCGGATGGGTGTGCAGATAACCGGCATGGACGCCGCGGTGTACCGCGCCGTCGGCGACCCGGCCGGCGGCACCACCGGCGAACGCCCAAGCCTGGGCATATTCGGTGGCGAAAGTGACTGCAGTGCGGTGGAATTCGTGGCCGGTCACACGTTCCCCGACGCGGTGCAGCGCGGAGTCCGCCACCGCCACCGCGTCGCGGTAACCGAGCGTCAGCCGCTCGGTGAACCGCGCCGAACCCGCCAGCACACCGCACATCGGCACACCGTCGAGGTCGTCGACCAGATAGGTGAGGCCGGCGCATTCGGCATGCACCGGGGCGCCGGCGGCGGCCAGCGCCCGGATCTGGGCGCGCACCGTCGCGTTGGCCGACAACTCCGCGGTGAACTGTTCGGGGAAGCCGCCCGGAATCACCACTGCGGTGGCCGCGGTGGGCAAATCCTGGGCCAGCGGGTCGAAGTCGACGACCTCGGCGCCGGCCGCCACCAAGAGTTCGCGGTGTTCGGCATAGCCGAAACTGAAGGCCCGGCCCGCCGCCAGCGCCACCGTCACACCGCGCGCCGGTGCTGCCACCTCGGGGCTCCACGGTGCGGCGGTCACTCCGGTACCGGCCGCGGCGGCGACGGCGGCGACGTCGACGTGCCTGGCGACCAACTCGGCCATGGCCGCCACGGCGGTCGTGGCGCGCCGGCCGTGTTCGACCGCGGTCACCAGTCCGAGATGACGGGACGGGACCTCCAGTTCGGCGGCGCGCGGGATGGCCCCCAATACCGGGATGCCGGCATGCTCGCAGGCCTGCCGCAGCACTTGTTCGTGGCGCGCGGACCCGACCCTGTTGAGGATCACTCCGGCGAACCGAAGTGCGTTGTCGAACGTCGAAAAGCCGTGCAGCAGCGCGGCAATGCTCTGACTCTGACCTCGGGCGTCGACGACCAGCACCACTGGCGCGCCGAGCAGACCCGCGACGTGGGCGGTGGACCCGCGGGCGGGACCCGGGTCTGCCGAGATCCGCCCGTCGAACAGGCCCATCACCCCCTCGACCACGGCGATGTCGGCGCCCGCGCTGCCGTGTCGGTACAGCGGGCCGATCAGATGCTCCCCGACCAGCACCGGGTCCAGGTTGCGGCCGGGCACCCCGGCAGCCAGCGCGTGGTAACCGGGGTCGATGAAGTCGGGTCCCACCTTGAACGGCGCGACGCGGTGCCCGGCCCGGCGCAGGGCACCCATCAGACCCGTTGCCACCGTGGTCTTGCCACTGCCGGAGGCGGGGGCGGCGATGATGACCGCAGGAGTCACCGCAGTCACCATGCTTACCACTCGATACCGCGCTGGCCCTTGCGGCCGGCATCCATCGGGTGCTTGATCTTGGTCATCTCGGTGACCAGGTCGGCGGCGTCCAGCAGTCGCTGCGGTGCGTCGCGTCCGGTGATCACCACGTGCTGGTTGCCGGGCCGGTTCGCCAGCACCTCGACCACCTCATCGGTGTCGACCCAGCCCCACTTCAGCGGATAGGTGAACTCGTCGAGCACGTAGAAGTCGTGCCGCTCATCCGCGAGCCGAGTGCGGATCTCGGCCCAGCCGTCCCGCGCGGTCTCGGCATGGTCGACCTCGCTGCCTTGTTTTCGGGTCCACGACCAGCCGGAGCCCATCTTGTGCCATTGCACGGGACCCCCCACACCGTGTTCGTCGTGCAGCCGGCCCAGCGCCTGAAAGGCGCTCTCCTCGCCCACTTTCCACTTCGCGCTCTTGACGAACTGGAACACCGCGATATCGAAGCCCTGATTCCAGGCGCGCAGCGCCATGCCGAACGCGGCGGTCGACTTTCCTTTGCCCGGGCCGGTGTGCACGGCCAGCAGGGGGGCATTGCGCCGTGCCTTGGTGGTCAGGCCGTCATCCGGGACGGTGAGTGGTTGTCCTTGTGGCATGGCACTTCTCCCTCGGGTCCTTTACGCCGCCGATTTGACCAGTGAGGTCAACTCACCGGCCTGCAACTGGCTCAGGCGTACCGCGGGCGCTCCCAGTTGGTCGGCCAGCGTGGCCGCCAGCCCCAGCCGTACATAGGAGGTCTCGCAATCCACCACGACGGCGGCGGCGCCTTCGGCCACCAGCAGCCGGGCCGCGATCGCGGTGCGGCCCAGCGGGTCGGCGCCGCCGGTGGCGCGCCCGTCGGTGAGCACCACCAGCAGCGGGCGCCGGCCGCGGTCCCGGGCCTTCTCCCGCAACACCACATCGCGCGCGGCCAGCAGGCCCTGCGCCAGCGGCGTCTTCCCGCCGGTGTCGAAGCGGGCCAGGCGGCGCCCGGCGATGTACACCGACGAGGTCGGGGGCAGCAGCAGCTCGGCCCGGTCCTGCCGGAAGGTGATCACCGCCACCTTGTCCCGGCGCTGATAGGCATCGCGCAGCAGGGACAGGGTGGCCCCGCTGACCGCGGACATCCGGTCCCGCGCGGCCATGGACCCGGAGGCGTCGACGACGAAGATCACCAAGTTCGCCTCCCGACCTTCGCGCACCGCCCGCCGGACGTCGTCGGGACCGATCCGCGGCGGCCCTGGCCGGCGCTGGTTACCCACCGCGGCCAGCACCGAGGCGAAGACGTGCACGCCGTGTCCCTCGCCGGCGACATCGGTGGCGGCCACGGTGCTGCCCGAACGGTTGCGAGCGCGCGACCGTCGACCCGGTGCGCCTTCGCCGACGCCGGGGACTACCAGCGCCCGGGTGCGGAAGGTGGCTGCCGGCGGAGCGCTCGGCCGGGTGCCACCGGATCCGGAGTTCTGTTGCGGCGTGGACCCTTCCGGGCCATCCGAGGAGTCGCCACGTTGCCCACCCGGCGGGTCGGGGTCGGGGTCCGGCTCGGGTTCGGGCTCGTTCTCCGACTCCCCCGCCGCGGCCATGGCCTCGTCGAGACGGTCCTGATCCAGCCCGGGATCGTCGAACGGATCGCGGCGGCGGCGATGCGGCAGCGCCAGTTCGGCGGCGATCCGGATGTCCTGTTCTTCCACGGTCGTGCTGCCCCGCCATGCCGCGTGCGCCACCGCCGTGCGGGCCAGCACCAGATCGGCCCGCATCCCGTCCACGTCGAAAGCCGCGCAGAGCGTGGCGATCCGCCGTAATTCGTTGTCCGGCAACTCCACTTCGGCCAGTGCGACGCGGGCCGCGGCGATCCGGTGGGCCAGTTCGGCGTCCGCGCCGGCGTAGCGGCCGGCGAACCCGGCCGGGTCGGCCTCGTAGGCGAGTCGCTGGCGGATCACCTGCACCCGGACGTCCACATCGCGCGAGGCGGCCACATCGACGGTCAGCCCGAATCGGTCCAGCAGCTGCGGGCGCAGCTCACCTTCTTCCGGATTCATGGTGCCCACCAAGACGAATCGCGCGTCATGGCTGTGCGAGATGCCGTCGCGTTCGATGTGCACCCGGCCCATCGCGGCGGCGTCCAGCAATACGTCGACCAGATGGTCGTGCAGCAGATTGACCTCGTCGACGTAGAGCACGCCGCCGTGGGCGCGGGCCAGCAGGCCCGGCTGGAAGGCCTGCTCACCGTCGCGCAGCACGCGCTGCAGATCCAGCGATCCGACCACCCGGTCCTCGGTGGCCCCGATCGGCAACTCGACCAGCTGGGCCGCGTCGTCGACCTGGGCCAGCACCGTGGCCAGTGCGCGCACCGCGGTCGATTTCGCGGTGCCCTTCTCGCCCCGGATCAGCACCCCGCCGATGTCCGGGCGCACCGCGCACAGGATCAGTGCCAGGCGCAGCCGGTCATGGCCGACCAGCGCACTGAACGGATAGTTCGCCGTGCTCGTCGTCACTGCTGTCCCGCTCCCGATCCCGGTCTGATCATCGGCACGTGCGGAATGCCGTCTTCGAGGAATTCGTCACCGTCGCGGACGAATCCGTGCGCGCCGTACATGTCCTGCAGATAGGTCTGGGCATCGATGCGGCACGGATGGTCGCCGACCTCCGCGAGCGCGGCCTGCAGCAGCCGGGCGGTGTGTCCGTTACCGCGCGCGGCGCGTTTGGTGCAGACCCGGCCGATCCGGAACACCTTCTCGCCGGCGGGGTGCTCCTCCATCAACCGCAACGTCGAGATGACTTGTCCGTCATTGCTTTCCAGCCAGAAGTGCCGCGTCTCGGCCAGCAGGTCGCGGCCGTCGAGCTCCGGGTAAGGACAGGCCTGCTCCACGACGAACACCTCGACCCGCAGTTTGAGCAGCTCGTAGAGGGTCGCGGCGTCGAGATCCTGCGCCCAGCTCCGGCGCGATACGACCGTCACCGGCGGGCCGCCGTCACACTGATGCGGGCGTGTCGAGTTGGAGCACCTTGGTGCCGTGGTCCCATACCTCGCGGAACAGGCCGGGCTCGCCGGACAACTTGGTACCCAACGACGGCACCATCTCCTTGAGCTTGGGCAACCACGACTGGTACCGGTCGGCGAAGCAGCGCTCCATCACGTCGAACATGGCCGGCACCGCCGTCGACGCACCCGGGGAGGCGCCGAGCAGACCAGCGATGGAGCCGTCGGCCGCCGAGAGCACCGTGGTGCCGAACTCCAGCACGCCGCCGGCACCCTTGCGCCGGATCACCTGCACGCGCTGGCCGGCGATATCGAGTTCCCAGTCGGAATCGCGTGCGCTGGGCGCGAATTCGCGCAGCGTCTCGACCCGGTCGGCCTCGCTCAGCAGAAGCTGCCCGATCAGATAGTTCAGCAGGCTCATCTCGGTGAGCCCGACACCCAGCATCGAGGCCAGATTGTTCGGCTTGACCGACAGCGGCAGGTCGGTGAACTTGCCCTGCTTGAGGAATTTCGGCGTCCAGCCGGCGAACGGGCCGAACAGCAACCACGATTTGCCGTTGATGACGCGGGTGTCCAAGTGCGGCACCGACATCGGTGGCGCACCCAGCGGGGGCTGGCCGTACACCTTGGCCTGGTGCCCGGCGGTCAGCTCCGGATTGTTGGTACGCAGGAACGCGCCACCGACCGGGAATCCGCCGAATCCCTTGGCCTCCGGGATGCCGGCCTTCTGCAGCAGCGGCAGCGCGCCGCCGCCCGCACCGACGAAGACGAACTTGGCGTTGGTCTTGTACTTCGCCCCGGTGCGCCGGTTGACGTAGCTGACGGTCCAGGTGCCGTCGGATTCCTTGCGCAGGTTGCGCACCTCGTGGCCGAACAGGGTGTCCATCCCGTGCGCGGCGCCGTACCCGATGAGCTGACGCGACAGCGAGCCGAAGTCCACGTCGGTGCCCGACTGTGTCCAGTTCAGCGCGACCGGTTCGGAGAAGTCGCGCTTGGCCGCCATCAGCGGCAGCCGGCGGGCGAACTCGTCGGCGTCATCGATGAACTCCATCGACGCGAACAGCGGGTTGCCGACCAGCGCTTGGTGGCGGGCCTTGAGGTAGCCGATGTGCTGGGCACCGTGCACGAAGCTGACGTGCGGGATCGGGTTGAGGAAGTTGCGGACGTCGGGCAGCACGCCGTTCTCGACCGCATACGCCCAGAACTGGCGGGACACCTGGAACTGCTCGTTGACGGTGACGGCCTTGGCGATGTCGATGGTGCCGTCGGAGTTCTGCGGGGTGTAGTTCAGCTCGCACAGCGCCGAGTGGCCGGTGCCGGCGTTGTTCCACGGATCGCTGCTCTCGGCGGCCGCACCGTCGAGGCGTTCGATCAGCGTGATCGACCAGTCCGGCTCGACCAGTCGCAGCAGCGCGCCGAGGGTGGCGCTCATGATTCCGGCGCCGACGAGCACGACGTCGGTCTTGGCTACCTTGGGGTCAGACACCGTTGGCTGGTCCTTCGTATCGCACGGCCCGCCGCAGGTGGTACGCGACGGTTCTTCTGTTACTCAGGTTATCGCGACGGGTTCGCCGGGTGACGCCCCGTGCCGGTGCTTTCCGTCACCACGCAGCTAGAGTCGAGCCGTGACGGCATCGCAGGGCCATTCGCAGCCGCAATGGGAGCCCGACGTCCTGCCCGGTTACCGGCAGCTGGTCCTCCCGCTGGGCACCGACCCGGACGGCGAAGGCGACCTGTTCGCCACCCTGGTGCACCGCGAGCGGGACAGCGCGCGCTCGCGTGCGGTGCTGGTGGTACACGGGTTCACCGACTATTTCTTCCACACCGAACTGGCCGACCGTTTCGCCGCCCGCGGATTCCCGGTCTTCGCCCTGGACCTGCCCAAATGTGGGCGGTCCCGGCGCGACGGGCAGACCCCGCATTTCACCACCGACCTGGCCCGCTACGACGCCGCACTGCAGGCCGCCCTGGACCACATCGATGCGGCCGAGGTGCTGGTCTACGGGCACTCGGCCGGCGGACTCGTCGTCACCCTGTGGCTGGACCGGTTACGCCGGCGCGGCGCCCTGGGACGGATCAGGGGCCTGGTGCTCAACAGCCCGTGGTTCGATCTGCACGGGCCTGCCATCCTGCGGGCCGCGCCGACCTCCGCCGCGCTGATCGCGCTGGCCCGGTTACGCAGGATGCAGGTGATCCGCAGGCCGACGACCTCCGGTGGCTACGGCACCACCCTGCACCGCGACTACGCCGGCGAGTTCGACTACGACCTGGAGTGGAAACCGCTGGGCGGGTTCCCGGTGACGTTCGGCTGGATCAACGCGATCCGCCGCGCCCAGGCCCGGTTGCACCGCGGCCTGGATGTCGGGGTGCCTGCGCTGATCCTGCGGTCGGGACACAGCGTGCCCGAGTCCGCGGATCCCGATGCGATCCAGCGCGGTGACGCCGTGCTCGACGTCAGCCAGATCGCGCGCTGGGCCGGCTGCGTCGGCAACCGCACCACGATCGTGCCCATCACCGACGCCAAGCATGATGTGTTCCTGTCGCTGGCCGGACCGCGCGCGGCCGCCTACGGTGAACTCGACGCCTGGCTGGACTGGTACCTCAACAGCGAACCTCATTCATTCACAACACAATCGGGATAGGGCGCAAACGCGTGCAGCATTACGATCTGACGATCATCGGTACCGGCTCGGGCAACAGCATCCCCGACACCGGCGTCGATGCCCGCTACGGCGACATGCGCATCGCCCTCTGCGAGCAGGGCACCTTCGGCGGGACATGCCTGAACGTGGGCTGCATCCCGACCAAGATGTTCGTCTACGCCGCCGAGGTCGCCCACACCATCCGCGAGGCGGCACGGCTGGGCATCGATGCCCACATCGACGGGGTGCGTTGGTCCGACATCGTGGACCGGGTGTTCGCCGAGCGGATCGACAAGATCGCGGCCGGCGGTGAGGCGTACAAGCGCGGCCTGCCCAATATCGACGTCTACGGCAGCCACACCAGATTCACCGGGGTGCGGGACGGCCGGTACCTGCTGCGCACCGAGGACGGCGACGAGTTCAGTTCCGACCGGGTGGTGATCGCCGCCGGATCGCGCGCCTCGGTGCCCCCGGCCATCCACGACTGCGGTGTCGCGTACCACACCAGCGACACCATCATGCGGATCGCCGAACTGCCCGAGCATCTGGTGATCGTGGGCGGCGGTTTCGTGGCGGCCGAGTTCGCCCATGTGTTCTCAGCGCTCGGTGTGCGGGTGACCGTCGTGGTGCGCGGCGCCGGTCTGCTCACCCACTGCGATGAGACGATCTGCCACCGGTTCACCGATCTGGGTACGGCGCGGTGGGACCTGCGCACGCACGTCAACGTCACCGGGTCGCGGACCGAGGCCGGCCGCACGGTGCTCGAGCTCGACGACGGGTCCGAGATCGACACCGATGTACTGCTGGTGGCCACCGGCCGGGTGCCCAACGGCGACCTGTTGGACGCCGAGAAGGCCGGCGTCACCGTCGAGGACGGCCGCGTCGTCGTCGACGAGTACCAGCGCACCACGGCGCGCAACGTCTTCGCGCTCGGGGACGTGTCCTCGGACTATCAGCTCAAGCACGTGGCCAACCACGAGATGCGGGTGGTGCGACACAATCTGCTGCTCGACTGGGACGACACCGCTGCCATGGTGGCCAGCGATCACCGCTTCGTGCCCTCGGCGGTGTTCACCGACCCGCAGGTGGCGATGGTCGGGCTGACCGAGGCGCAGGCCCGCGAGGCGGGCCACGACATCGTGGTCAAGGTGCAGAACTACGGCGACACCGCGTACGGCTGGGCTATGGAGGACACCACCGGCATCGCGAAGGTGATCGCCGAACGCGGCACCGGCCGGATCCTGGGTGCGCACATCCTGGGCTATCAGGCGTCGTCGATCATCCAGCCGCTGATCCAGGCGATGAGTTTCGGCCAGCCCGCCAAAGCGGTTGCCACCCAGCAGTATTGGATACATCCGGCGCTGCCGGAGGTCATCGAGAACGCCCTGTTGGGCCTGCTGTAGATCAGGGTCGCAGCCGGGGCGCCAGCAGCCGCTCGATCTCGCTGCGCGCCGCCGCCAAGTCCACCTCGGCGTCCAGGAGGGACTGCAGCGCCACGCCGCGCAGCATGGCGACGATGAGGGTGGCCAGACTGCCCGGCTCGGTCACCGCGGCCGCGCGCAGTCGCGCTTCGATACCGTCGCGGAATTCGCGGTCCACGGCGCGCATCGCGGGCCGGAACTCGTCGGACTGGTTGGTGGCAGCCTGGGCCCACAACGCCAGGCGGGCACGGTTGATCGGGCGCATATCGGCCACCACGTCGAGGAAGTACCCGATGAAACCGCGCAGTTCGGCGACGGGGTCGCCGGACTGGTGCTGGGCGCGCAGGGCCGCCCGGAACTGGCGGCCCACCTCGTCGACGACGCGTTCCATCAACGCGCTCTTGGAGCCGAAATGGTGGGTGGCCAGGCCGCGGCTGTAGCCGGCGCGCTCCCCCACCAAGGCCAGCGTCACCCGCGCCGGACCGATCTCGGCGACCAGTTCGGCAGCGGCGGTGATCAGCCTGCGTTCGGCCTCGCCGCGGCGCTCCTCCTGGGTGCGGCGGGCCGGCGATTCGGTCATGGACACCCCTCGGCATTTACTTGTCGAACAACAAGTTATACTGCCGGGGCCTCCCAGCGCTCCTCGATCCGGCCGAACCGCCAGACACCCAACGCGATGACCCAGGTCAGCACGAACATGCCGGCGATCGCGAACCCGACGAATTCCAGATCGGCCGAACCGATCATGGTCAACGGCCCGGAGGTGATGCCGAGCCGGTCCACCAGCAGGCCCGCCAGCACGATCACCCCGATGACCAGTGCCACCAGCACCGACAGCACCGTGACGGTCAGGTTGTAGTACACCTTGCGGATCGGTTTGAGGAACGCCCAGCCATAGGCGCGGGCCATGAAGATGCCGTCCAGACTGTCGAACAAGCTCATCCCCGCGGCGAACAGCACCGGCAGCACCAGCACGGCGTACCAGGGCAGGGTGAACGCCGCCGTTCCGGCCGCCAGCACCAGCAGCGCCACCTGGGTGGCGGTGTCGAACCCCAGACCCATCAGGAAGCCCACCGGGTACAGGTGCCACGGCTTGTCGACCCGGTGCATCACCCGGCTCACCAGGCGTGCCAGCACACCGCGGTTGTGCAGTTGGCGCTCGAGTTCGCGCTCGTCGAATTCGCCTGTGCGCATGGCCCGGAACACCTTCGCGATGCCCACCGCGGCGAACAGGTTGGTCAGCCCGATCAGGATGAGGAACGTTCCGGCGACCACCGACCCGATCAGGCCGAGGGTCTGCAGCATCGGTGAGCCGTCGTCGGTGACCGGGCCTGCGACGGCCCGCACCCCGAGCGCGAGCAGCAGGGCCAGGCCGAACACCACGCTGGAATGCCCGAGCGAGAACCAGAATCCCGCCGACAGCGACCGGGTGCCCTCGCCCACCAGTTTGCGGGTGGTGTTGTCGACGACGGCGATGTGGTCGGCATCGAACGCGTGCCGGGCGCCGAGCAGGTACGCCGTGACCCCAAGGCCCACCCCGAACACACCCGCCGAGCCGAGCGTCATGTGCTGTGGAACGACACCGAAAATCAGTACGCCCCAACCGAAAACATGCAACGCAAGTACGACACCGCCGATGGCTGCGACGGAGATCCAGTCGGCGCGCTCGAATCGCGATGGCATCACCGCAGCGTATGCGGCGGGCCGACATCTGTCCATATGAACAGATGATCAGCCGTGCCTGGCGCCGATCCAGTGCAGCAGGTCGTGCACGACATCGTCGTCGAGCCGGTAGGCCGCCAGCCGGCCGACCCGGGTGCTGGACACCCAACCCTGATCACGCAGCACGCGAAGCGCTTGGGACACCGCATTTTCCGACCGTCCCAGCGTGGCCGCGAGATCACCGACGCAGATGCCCGGCGCCCGGTGCAGGGACAGCAGGATCTCCAGCCGGTGCGGATCGGACAGCAGATCGAACCGGCGCGCCCAGGTGGCGACATCGGGATCCGCAGGTTCGGTCATCCCGCCGATCGTAGCGACCGGCCGTCAGTCCAGGAAGCCGTGCAGAAGGGCGGCCGACCCGGCGACGTGCGCCGCCATCGCCGCCGCGGCGCCCTCGGCGTCCCCCGCCAGGATCGCCATCACGATGGCCTCGTGCTGCTCGTCGGAGTGCGAGATGTTGCGTGACAGCAGCGGGATCTGATCCAGCAGGGCGTTGATCCGCATCCGGTTCTGCGCCACCAGCGGCACCAGCGACGGCGATCCGGCCGCTTCGGCGATGGCCAGGTGCAGCCGGGAGTCCAACCGCCGGTAGTCGTCGGGGTCCGCCCCACGCACGTCGTTGCACCGGGACCACAGTCCTTCCCGTTCGGTTGCGGTCAGCGTGCGCCCGGCCGCCATCCGGGCGGCGCCGACCTCCAGGATCTCCCGCAGCCGCACCGCGTCGTCGATTTCGGCGCGGGTGATTCCCGGTCCGTCGGCGCCGGTCGGCAACGCCGGCATCTCGGTGGCCAGGAAGGTGCCGCCGTAGCGGCCCCGCTTGGACACCAGATAGCCGGCATCGGCCAGAGATTTGATGGCCTCGCGCACGGTGTCACGGCTGACCCCGAGCCGGGTGGCCAGTTCCCGTTCCGGCGGCAGCGACTCGCCCGGCTCCAGCACACCCAACCGAATGGTCTCCAGCAGCCGGCCGACGGTGTCCTCGAAGGCATTGCCGAGCCGGATCGGGCGCAGCAGTGCCGCACTGGCATTCGGCGGATCCGGCGCGGTGCGCACGCGAGGGGCGATCGGGGGCTCGGACATCGTGGTCGAACCTACAGCGGGGTGACGTAGTGGCCGCTGATGCCACCGTCGACCAGGAACGTCGAACCGGTGATGAACGACGCGTCGTCGCTGGCCAGGAAAGCGACCGCGGCGGCCAGTTCCTCGGGTTCGGCGAACCGGCCGACCGGCACGTGCACCAGCCGGCGCGCGGCACGCTCGGGATCCTTGGCGAACAGTTCCTGCAGCAACGGGGTGTTCACCGGCCCGGGGCACAGCGCATTGACCCGGATGCCCTGGCGGGCGAACTGCACACCGAGCTCGCGCGACATCGCCAGCACCCCGCCCTTGGACGCCGTGTAGGAGATCTGCGAGGTGGCCGAACCCATCACCGCGACGAACGATGCCGTGTTGATGATGGAACCCTTCTGCGCCGGGACCATGTGCCGCAGCGCGGCCCGGCAGCACAGGTACACGCTCTTGAGGTTGATGTCCTGCACCCGCTGCCAGGCCGGGAGTTCGGTGTTCTCGATCAGGTCGTCCTCGGGGGGACTGATCCCGGCGTTGTTGAAGGCGATGTCGACGCCGCCGTGCACCTGGAAAGCGGTGTCGAACAAGTGATCCACCGCGTCCTCATCCGAGACGTCGACCTGCACGAAGCTGACGTTCAGCTCGTCGGCGACGGCCTGGCCGGTCACCGGGTCGACGTCACCGATCACCACGACCGCGCCCTCGGCCTGCATTCGCCTGGCCGTTGCCAGCCCGATGCCGCTGGCACCGCCGGTGATCACGGCGACCTTGTCCTTCAGTCGCTGGGTCAGGTCCATCTAGATTTCTCCAATCGCAATAAAGACGTTCTTGGTCTCGGTGAAGGACAACGGTGCGTCGGGGCCGAGTTCCCGGCCGAGGCCGGATTGTTTGAACCCGCCGAACGGTGTGCTGTAGCGCACCGACGAGTGCGAGTTGACGCTCAGGTTGCCCGCTTCGACCGCACGCGACACCCGCAGCGCCCGCGACACGTTATCTGTCCAGATCGACCCGGACAGCCCGTAGGCGGTGGCGTTGGCCAGTGCGACGGCGTCGGCCTCGTCCTCGAACGGCAGCACCGTCACCACCGGCCCGAAGATCTCCTCGGTGACGGTCCGGTCGGTGCGTCCCGGCGTCAGCACCGTGGGCGCGAACCAGTATCCGGGTCCCGCCGGCGCCGACCCGCGGAAGGCCACCGGCGCGTCGTGCGGGACGTATGCCGACACCGACTCCCAGTGCGCCTTGGACACCAGCGGGCCCATCTCGGTGTCGCGCGCGGTCGGGTCGCCGACCACCACACCCTTGACCGCGGGTTCGAACAGTTCCATGAACCGGTCGTATACGTTGCGCTGCACCAGGATCCGGCTGCGGGCGCAGCAGTCCTGCCCGGCGTTGTCGAAGACACCGTAGGGCGCGGTGGCGGCGGCGCGTTCCAGATCGCAGTCGTCGAAGACGATGTTGGCACTCTTGCCGCCCAGTTCCAGGGTGACGCGTTTGACCTGCGCGGCCGCGCCCGCCATCACCTGAGTGCCGACCCGGGTGGACCCGGTGAACACCACCTTGCGCACATCGGGGTGGGTGACGAAGCGCTGCCCCACCACCGGCCCGGCTCCCGGCAGCACCTGGAACAGGTCGGGGTCCAGGCCGGCCTCGACGGCCAGTCGGCCCAACCGGATGGAGGTGAGCGGCGTCCACTCGGCAGGTTTGAGCAGCACCGCGTTGCCCGCGGCCAGCGCCGGGGCGAACCCCCACGCCGCGATGGTCATCGGGAAGTTCCACGGGGTGATGACGCCGACCACGCCCAGCGGCTCGTGGAAGGTGACGTCGAGTCCGCCGGCGACCGGGATCTGCTTGCCGGACAGCCGTTCCGGGCTGGCCGAGTAGTAGGTCAGCACGTCGCGCACGTGCCCGGCCTCCCATTCGGCCTGGCCGATCGGGTGCCCCGAGTTGGCCACCTCGAGCGCGGCGAGTTCGTCGGTATGCGCGTCCACCGCCGCGGCGAAGGCGCGCAGTCCGGCGGCCCGTTCGGCGGGCGCCAGCCGGGCCCAGCGGCGCTGGGCGGCGACCGCCCGCGCCACCGCGTCGTCGACCGCGGCCTCGTCGAACAACTCGACCGAGCGCAGCAGTTCCTCCGTCGCCGGATTGATCACCGCCGAAGTGCTCACGACACCCTCTCCGTCGCATAGCTGGCGGCGGCCTGCACCAGGCCCGCGAACAGTCGCAGATCGTCCAGGCGTTCCTCGGGATGCCACTGCACCGCCAGCACGAACTGATCACCGGGCAACTCGACACCCTCGATCACTCCGTCGGCGGTGTCCTGGGCGCTGATGACCAACCCGTCACCGAGCCGGTCGATGGCCTGGTGGTGGTAGCACTGCGCATCCGAGGACTCCCCGACCAGCCCGGCCAGCCGGGTGCCCGGCACGGTGTGCACGCTGGAGGTGGAGAACACCGCGTTGCCCTGCTGGTGCCTGGTGTGGCCCAGCACATCGGGCAGGTGCTGGTGCAGGGTGCCGCCCAGGGCCACGTTGAGCACCTGGGCACCCCGGCAGATGCCGAGCACCGGGATCCCGCGCCGCAGCGCCACCTCCAGCAGCGCGAACTCCCATTCGTCACGGGGATCGGCCGGCTCGTCGGTGTTCGGATGCCGCTGCTGGCCATAGCTTTCCGGGTTGACGTCACGGCCACCGGTGATCACCAGCCCGTCGATGCCGTCGAGCACCCGCTCGGCGACCGCCGTGGCGGCGGGCTGCGGCGGCAACAGGACCGCCGTGCCACCGGCCCGGTTGACGCCGTGCAGATAGATGGCGGGCAGGAAGCTGGCCTGCACATCCCACACCCCGGTCTGCGCCTGCTGCAGATACGTGGTGAGCCCGATGACCGGGGCCTCAGAGCCGCTCAAAGCCACGCCTCCTCTCCCAATCCGTGACGGCCCCGTTGAAGGCCGCCAATTCGACACGTGCGTTGTTGAGGTAGTGGTCGACGACGTCCTCGCCGAATGCCGACCGGGCCACCGCGGAGCCCGCGAACAGGTCGGCCGCCTCGGCCAGCGTGGTCGGCAGGCGTTGCGCCCCACCGCTGTAGGCATTACCGGTGCACGCGTCGCCGAGTTGCAGGCCCTGCTCGATGCCGTGCAGGCCGCCGGCGATCAGTGCGGCGACGGCCAGATACTGGTTCACATCGCCACCGGGTGCGCGGCATTCCACCCGCATCCCGTGCCCGTGCCCGACCACCCGCAGCGCGCAGGTGCGGTTGTCCATCCCCCACGCGACTGCGGTGGGCGCGAAGCTGCCATCTGCGAAACGCTTGTAGGAGTTGATATTCGGCGCATAGAACAATGCGAGTTCGCGCAGCGTGGCCAACTGGCCGGCCACGAAACTGCGGAACATGGCGGACATGCCGAGCGGTTCGCCCGCATCGGCGAACACCGCCGCACCGTCGGTACCGCGCAGTGAGATGTGGATATGGCAGCTGTTGCCTTCGCGCTCATCGTATTTCGCCATGAAGGTCAGCGACTTGCCGTGCTGGTCGGCGATCTCCTTGGCACCGTTCTTGTAGATGGTGTGGTTGTCGCAGGTGACCAGCGCGTCGGCGTAGCGGAACGCGATCTCCTGCTGCCCGAGGTTGCACTCGCCCTTCACGCCTTCGCAGTACATCCCCGCACCGTCCATCCCGCGCCGGATGTCGCGCAGCAGCGGCTCCATCCGGGTCGAGGCCAGCATTGCGTAGTCGACGTTGTAGTCGGTGGCCGGTGTCAGCCCGCGGTAGTCGGCGGCCCACGCGGCCCGATAACTGTCGTCGAACACCATGAATTCCAGTTCGGTGCCGACGAAGGCGGCCAGGCCCCGGTCGGCGAGCCGGTCGAGCTGCTTGCGCAGGATGCTGCGTGGGGCCTGGACAACGGGACGACCGTCGGTCCAAGACAGGTCGGCGATCACCAGCGCGGTGCCGGGCAGCCAGGGCAGCAGCCGCAGGGTGCTGAAATCTGCGGTCATCACCATGTCGCCGTAACCGGTTTCCCAGCTGGACACGGTGTAACCGTCGACGGTGTTCATGTCGACGTCGACGGCCAGCAGGTAGTTGCAGCATTCGGCGCCATGCGCGGCGACCTCCTCGACGAACAGCCGGGCCGACACCCGTTTACCGGTGAGCCTGCCCTGCATGTCGGTGAACGCCACGATGACGGTGTCGATCTCGCCGTCTGCCACCAGCCGCTCCAGCTCGAACTGCGTCAGCATGCGAGATCCTCTCTACGCCGAGAAGTCAACCATTACCGCCGGGTGATCACCGTAGGTGCGTTGTCATCGACGGTCATTCACCTACACATTTACACATCCGTCATCCCAAAGGTAGGACAGCAGACCAATAGCGGCCTATTCTGCCCCTAGATCCGGGGGCCGCCGAGAAGGAGAAGACCGTGCCAGAAGGCCACGAACTGCTCGATGACGACGAACGGCATCTCGCCAGTCTCGGGTACACCCAGGAGCTGCACCGGTCCTGGTCGGGGTTCTCCAACTTCGCCATCTCGTTCTCGATCATCTCCATCCTGGCCGGCTGTTTCACCTCGTTCGGCCTCGGCTGGAACAACGGCGGCCCGGCCGCCATCGCGTGGGGCTGGCCGATCATCTCGGTGTTCATCCTGATGATCGGGCTGTGCATGTCCGAACTGGTGTCGGCCTATCCGACCTCCGGCGGGATCTATTGGTGGGCAGCCAAACTGGGCGGCCCCAAGGCCGGCTATTACACCGGCTGGCTCAATCTGGTCGGCCTGATCGCCATCCTGGCCTCGGTGGCCTACGGCAGTGCCACCTTCCTGGATCTCACATTGAGCACCTTCAGCCAGACCTGGGCCGACGGTTACAGCCTGACCAGGGTGTTCGTCATGTTCCTGGTGATCCTGGTGATCGTCGCGACGATCAACATCTTCTCGTCGCACCTGCTGGCCGTCATCAACAACATCTCGGTGTGGTGGCACGTGATCGGCGCGGCGGCGGTGATCGCCATCCTGTGGCTCATCCCCGAACAGCACGCCAGCTTCTCCACGGTGTTCGCCACCACGGTCAACAACACCGGCTTCTTCGGTGGGTCCACCTCGGGATTGGCGTTCCTGTTCTTCGTGCTGCCGATGTCGGCGATCTTGACCCAGTACACCATCACCGGTTACGACGCGTCGGCCCACTTGTCCGAGGAGACCAAGAGCGCGGCCGACGGTGCGGCCAAAGGCATTTGGCGCTCGATCTTCTACTCCGCGATCGGCGGCTGGGTGCTGCTGTTGACCTTCCTGTTCGCCGTGCAGGACGTCGACGGGGTGACCGCGGGCGGCGGCGCGGTGGCCACCATCTTCACCCAGGCGATGGACGCCAAGTGGGTCGGCATCGTGCTGCTGATCTCCACGGCGGGCCAATTGTTCTGCACCACCGCCTGCCAGACCAGCGCCTCACGGATGTTGTTCGCGTTCAGCCGGGACCGCGCCGTTCCCGGTCATCAACTGTGGTCCAAGGTCAACGCCAAGCGGGTGCCTGCCAACGCGGTGATGGTGACCGCCGGCATCGCCGCGATCCTCACCCTGCCCGCGCTGGTCAAGGTGGATATCAACGGCGCACCGGTACCGGTCGCATTCTTCGCCGTGGTGTCGATCGGCGTGGTCGGGCTGTACCTGTGCTTCGCCGTGCCGATCTACTACCGCTGGAAGGCCGGCGACGACTTCCCGCTGGGCAAGTGGAACCTGCGCGGGCACCACAAATGGATGGCACCGCTGGCCCTGGCCGAGATCGTCATCACGTCGATCATCGCGATGTTCCCCACCTCGGTCGGTGGTGCGCCATGGGATGCCGGCTTCGAGTGGAAGTTCGTCAACTACACCCCGATCCTGGTCGGCGCCGTGCTGGTGCTGCTCTACATCTACTGGCATGCATCGGTGAAGCACTGGTTCACCGGCCCGGTGAAGCAGGTGGATGCCAGCGGGGACACGCTGGTCACCGACGACGCGTAGCGGACGTCGGAGCGGTGACGACGGTGACTCACCAGGTGCTGGTCCGCAGCACGATTTCGGCCGCGACCTGGGCGGTGGACTCCCCCGCGGCGCGCCGGCTGAGCAGCTCCACCAGCCGGTACTCGCCGTAGACGTACCGCTGGCTGGCCTGTCCGACCGCCCGCGCGGCGGCGTTGCTCACCAGCATCGTGGTGTTCATCTCCACCGGCGGACAGCGCTCGTCGCGGACCACCCCGGCGTGGTCGGCCACCCGGGGATGCCCGCGGTCGATCACCACCAGCCCGATGAACCGGTCCAGCCGGGTGGCCGCCAGTTCCCACGCCAATTCGCCGCCGAGGCGGTCGCCCACCAGCAGTCCCCACCGGACGCCGAGGGCATCGAGCACCCCGACCACCCCGTTCGCCGTCAGCCGTGGGTCGGGGTAGATCACGATGGTCCGCAGTGAGGCGGTGTGCAACCGCTGGCACACGGCGTCGTAGGCGCGCGCGCCTGGTTGGGCGGCGCCGAGCAGCACCACCACCCCGCCCTTGTCCGGACCCGCCACTTCGACGGCGACGGGCACCCCGTCGACGGTCACCATGGTCGAAGACATTGCGTCACGCTAGGACATGAACCGATTCGGCGGTGCCGTTTTGGCCGGTCTGTAACCGGGCCGTCAGCCTTCGCCGATGCGGTTCGCTTGTTTGCCGACGACCTCCAGAAAGGTCTTGGGCAGGGTGGCTTTCGCCGTCACGGCCGGGTCCGGCGTGGGGAAGGCCACGGCGAAAACCGCCGTGGGGCCGAGGTTTTCGAACGAGAAGTAGACACTGCTGCGCTCCGCGCCGAGCTGCATGGTCTGCTCGTAGACCAGCGCCGCGGGGCGGTCGGTGCGCAGCCCGGTGGTGGTGATCGGGATACCGGGCGACGCCCGGTCGAAGAATGTCTGGTAGCGCGCACAGCGCTGCGCGGTTGCCGCGATCGCGTCCAGATCCAGTTGCCAGCTCAGCACCGTGACGACCATTCTGGCCCCGTCGTAGGTCACCGCGTACTTGGCGGCGCTGCCGGGCCCGCGCTCGGCCGACGCGGCGATCACCCGGGTGAACCCGTCGCTGCAGCCCTCGGGAGTGGACAGCATCGCCGGCGGTCCACCGGCGCCATCGGGGTCGCCGGCCTGTTCGACCAGGCGGTCGTACAGCACGCCGGCCGGGAAGTCCGCGGCGGTCAGCACCACCTTCTCCAGCCGGGCTCCGGGCCAGGCCGGTGTTCCCCCGACCACGTGCGCGCAGCCGGCCAGCGTCACCGCCGTCGCCGCAAGCACCAGCCGCGCGATCATCGGCTCAGGCTACCGACGGCTCGTCCCGGTGACGACCCGGTGCCGGGACCAGCCGAACTGGGCGGGCGGTCAGCCGGTGATCGCCGTGGCGATGACGGCCCGCGCCGGGGGCCCGTCCAGCAGTGCGAACACCGCATCGAGGTCGACGTGCGCGGCGAGGGCGTCGGCCATCAGGTCCAGTTGCCGGTCGCGGCGACCACGTACGTCGGTGTCGCCGGCGACCACGAACCCGGTGCGGCCCGCCGCGGCGGCGGCCTCGGTCAGCCAGCCACGGCGCACGTCATCGTTGTCCAGCAGCCCGTGCCAATGTGTGCCGAACACCGCGCCGCTGCGGATCCCCACCCCCAACCAGTCCTGCGCCCCGGACCGGCGCACCTGGCCATGGTGGATCTCATATCCGTGCAGCGGGGACTCCCAGTGCCGCAACGTCTTCGCCGGCGCGAAGACGATGTCGGCGTCCAACAGGCCGAGGCCGTCCACCGCACCGGCGTGCGACTCCACGTCGTCCTCGATCCGGCGGCACAACATCTGGAAACCCCCGCACACCCCGAGCACCGGGCGTCCCGCCGCGGCGTGCGTCGCCACTGCCGCGGCCAGCCCGCGTTCGCGCAACCAACCCAGGTCCGACACCGTGGCCTTGCTGCCGGGTAGCACCACCACGTCGGCGTCGGCGATGTCGGCGGGGTCGGCGACCCAGCGCACCAGCACCCCGGGTTCGCAGGCCAGCGCCTCCACATCGGTGGAATTGGAAATCCGCGGCAGCCGGACCACCGCCACGCGCAACCAGTCCGACCCGCGTGGCGCGGCCGGTTCGCCCAGCGTGCTGCCGGCGGTCACGGACAGCGAATCCTCGGTGTCCAACCACAGCGAGTCGAGGTGCGGGACCACTCCGAAAGTGGGCCGCCCGCTGAGCGTCTGCAGCTGATCCAGCCCGGGCGCCAGCAGCGCGGGGTCGCCGCGGAACTTGTTGACCAGGAAGCCGCTGATGAGTTTCTGGTCTTCGGGCTCCAGCACCGCGACCGTGCCGAACAAATGGGCCAGCAGACCGCCGCGGTCGATATCGCCGACCAGCAGCACGGCCAGGCCGGCGGCGCGCGCGAGGCCCATGTTGGCCAGATCGCTGGCGCGCAGGTTGATCTCGGCGGGTGAGCCCGCGCCCTCGCAGATCACTGCATCGAATTCGCTTCGCAACGAGGCCAATTCGCCGGCCACCACCCCGGCCAGCTCGGTGCGCCGGGTGAAGTAGTCCCCGGCCGCCATGGTGCCCGCGACCTGTCCTCGCACCACCAGTTGTGAGGTGCGGTCGCTGCCCGGTTTGAGCAGGATCGGGTTGAACCGGATGCTGGGCGCCAGGCCCGCGGCGGCCGCCTGCATGGCCTGGGCGCGGCCGATCTCACCGCCTTCGACGGTGACGGCGGAGTTGTTGCTCATGTTCTGCGCCTTGAACGGTGCGACGCGTGTTCCGTTGCGGGCCAACAACCGGCACAGTCCGGCGACGACCATGGACTTGCCGGCATCCGAGGTGGTGCCTGCCACCAGCAGGGCGCCGCCGGCGCTCACACCAGGGTCAGGATGTCGGCGCCGTCGGCGGTGACCACCAGGGTGTGCTCGAACTGTGCGGTCCACTTGCGATCGCTGGTGGCCACCGTCCAGCCGTCGTCCCAGATCTCGTAGTCCAGTGAGCCCAGGTTGATCATCGGTTCGATGGTGAAGGTCATCCCCGGCTCCAGTACCGTCTCCACGGCCGGTTGATCGTAATGCAGCACCACCAGGCCGTTGTGGAACGTGGTGCCGATTCCGTGGCCGGTGAAATCGCGAACGACGTTGTAGCCGAACCGGTTTGCATAAGCCTCGATGACCCGGCCCACCACCGAGAGCTGCCGGCCTGGTTTGACCGCCTTGATGGCCCGCATGGTCGCCTCGTGGGTGCGCTCCACCAGTAGGCGGTGCTCATCGGACACGTCGCCGGCCAGGAAGGTGGCATTGGTGTCGCCGTGCACACCGTCGATATAGGCGGTCACGTCGATGTTGACGATGTCGCCGTCCTCGATCACCGTCGAGTCCGGGATACCGTGGCAGATCACCTCGTTCAAGGAGGTGCAGCACGACTTCGGGAAGCCCTTGTAACCCAGGGTGGACGGATAGGCGCCGTGGTCGAGCATGTACTCATGGGCCACCCGGTCCAGGTGATCGGTGGTGACGCCGGGGGCCACCGCCTTGCCCGCCTCGGCCAGCGCGCCGGCCGCGATGCGTCCGGCCACCCGCATTTTCTCGATCACCTCTGGGGTCTGCACCCATGGTTCGTGGCCCTCGACCACGGTCGGCCGCCACGCGTACTCCGGGCGTGGGATGGATTTCGGCACGGGCAGGGTCGGGGACAGCTCACCGGGCTGCAGGGCGGAGCGGACAGACATCCGTTCAGCCTAATCGCCGGGCCACTGGTCCGCTGCAGCACCGGGTACACGTCTTTCACCAGCGGTAATGGTGTTACCGTACGGCGATGAGCGAAGAGCATCTGCTGAACCGGCTCGACTACCGCGAGGTCGAGGCGACCGCCGATCGGTTGGTCCTGGAGATGACCAATCGTCCCGATCTGGCGAACGTGCGCGGTGCGCTGCAGGGCGGCCTGGTCGCCACCCTGATCGACATCGCCGCCGGGATGCTCGCCGGTCGGCATACCGGCGTGGGCCACGACGTCACGACCGCCGACCTGAACATCCACTTCCTGGCGCCGGTGATGGGCACGGCCCGCGCCGAGGCGACCATCGTGCGGGCCGGCCGGCGGTTGATCGTCACCGCGGTCGACGTGATCGACGTCGACAGGGACCGGCTGGCCGCCCGGGCCACGCTTACTTTCGCGGTCCTCGAACCCCGTTGACCTGACGCAGCCGGGGCGGTACCCAGGACCGCCGGGGCCCCCGGATGTCCACCGACCCGCAGACCACTTTCCCGGTCAGGATGATGTGCGGGGTGCCTTCTGCGGGCGCATCGCGGCGATGGTCGTTGGCGCTGCCCACCACCACCTCGACATCGTCGATGGACGCGCTGGCGCCCCCGGGCAGCCGGATGTCCAGCCCGCCGAACTTGAGATCGAGCTCCACCACGATGATCGGGCCGGCGAAGCGCGCCTGGGTCAGGTCGAGGTCCACCGAACCCACGCGGCGGTGCAGGGCCAGCCGGGTGGGCACCACCCACTCCCCCTGGCGTTTCAGCGAACCCATCACCCCGCGCAGTTCCACCCGGTCGGCCGCCGAGGTGACGATGGCGCCCGGCCCGGGCAAATCGCCCACCAGCGCGTCGAGATCGGTGTACAGCCGGGCACGGGACACCAGGGCCGAGCGTTCCTCGAACTCGCCGATGTCGATCAGCCCGAGGGCCACCGCATTGTGCAGCCGCCGCAGCGTGCCGTTGCGGTCGGCGTCGGAGACGCGCAGCGCCGCGTGATCGTCGATGCCTGTCATGGTTACCTGTCAGGCTACCCAGCTCAAGCCAGAGCTCAAGCCAGGTAGTCCGGCGGCAGGCCGTTGAGCATGTCCCGGCACATCCGGACCGCGTACTCCGAGCTGCCGCCGCCGACGATCAGCGCCGCGAACGCCAGGTCACCGCGGTAACCGGCGAACCAGGCGTGCGATCCGCCGTTGAACTCGGCCTCGCCGGTCTTCCCGCGGACATCACCGAGCCCGTTGAGTTCCTTGGCGGTGCCGTTGGTCACCACCAGCCGCATCATCGGCCGTACCGCATCCAGCATCTTGGGTGAGATCTGCGGCGCGGGACCGCTGATCTGCGTCTGGCGTCCCAGAATCAGTTGTGGCACAGGTGTTTTCCCGGCCGCGACGGTGGCCGCCACCAGCGCCATCCCGAACGGGCTGGCGAGCACCTTGCCCTGACCGAAACCGTCCTCGGTCCGCTCGGCCAGGTCCACCGTCGGGGGCACCGACCCGGTGACCGTCGGGATCCCGTCCACCACGAAATCCGAACCGAGACCGTACTGGGCGGCGGCCTGGGTCAGGCCGCGCGGCGGCATGGTGCTGGCCAGTTCGGCGAAGGTGGTGTTGCAGGAGTTGGCGAAGGCCCGCGACATCGGCACGGTGCCCAGATCGAAGGCGTTGTAGTTGGTGACGGTGCGATGCCCGATGTCCAGGGTGCCGGGGCAGCCGAGCAGCGTGTTCGGGGTCGCCATGTCGCGTTCGATCGCCGCGCCCGCGGTGACGATCTTGAACGTCGATCCCGGCGGGTACAGACCCATGGTGGCGGTCGGCCCGTCGGCGTCGGCGGCGGGATTCTGCGCCACCGCGAGGATCTCGCCCGTCGAGGGTTTGATCGCCACGATCATCGCCTTCTTGCCGACCATGTTCACCGCGTCCTGTGCCGAGTTCTGCACCGCGCGGTCCAGGCTGATCGTCACCGAGGGCGCCGGATTTCCGGGGACCTCGTTGAGGACGTCGAGATCCACCCCGTTCTGGTTAACGGTGACCACCCGCCAGCCGGCCTGGCCCACCAGGTCGGCGGCCACCGCCTTTTTCACTTCCGAGACGATGGCCGGGGCGAACCGCGGGTCGGTCGGCATCATCTCGGGCTGTGGGGTGATCACCACGCCCGGGCGCTTGCCGATCGCGGCCGACACCCGGTCGTTGTCGTCCTTGCGCAGCGTGATGAGGTCCATCGGCTTGGTCGCCGAGCTCGCCTCTTCGGCCAAGCGCTGCGGGTCCAGGGTGTTGTCGAACGGCCGCAGCGCGTCCACCACCGCGCGGGCGGTCGGCATCAGATCGGCGCCGGCCACCCTGGCGTCGAGCGTGTAGTGGTACAGATACCCCGGGATCAGCACGTCGGAGCCACCGCGTTCGTTGACCGAGGCCCGTCGCGGCGGATCGGCGCGCAGCGCCAGGGTCTGGTTCTCCCCCAGCTGCGGATGCAGACCGGTGGCGCTCCAACGCACCTGCCAGCGCCCTTCCTCGCGGATCATGTTGAGTTCGCCGTCGTAGGTCCACACCCGATCCTTGGGCAGGTGCCAGCTGTACCGGTATTTGATGGTGCCGGTGTCCTCGGCGTACTTGGAGCCCAGAATCTGGGTGTCCAGCCTGCTGGCCTGCAGGCCCGACCACGCCTCGTTGAGCGCGGCCTGCGCCTGGGCCGGATGATCGGCCAAATCGGCTGCCGCCGTGGTATTTCCGGCGGCAAGCGCGGCGAAGAACGACTCGGCGGTCGGCTCCGGGCCGTTCGGCTTGGGTGTGCACGCGCTCAGCATGGCGGCGGTCGCGACGACGGCCATGACGGCAGCACCGACCCGCGAGACTGATGAGGAAATTGTTGCCATTGAGGCAAATGTTAAAAGTATGGCGACCGTCGTGGGTGGAGGCGCACCGTGACCCGGCCGTGATACTGCGAGATCGGGGCGTTCAGTCCAGCAGCACGGTGGCGAACGTGCCCACTTGGGTGAAGCCGATCTTGGCGTAGGCGCCGCGGGCGACATGGTTGTAACCGTTGACATAGAGGCTGGCGGTCCGCCCGCCGCGCAGCACGGCCTCGGCCAGCGTCGCGGTGCCCGCCGCGCCGAGGCCGCGGCCGCGGAAGTCCGGATGCACCCAGACACCCTGGATCTGGCCCACTGTCGGGGACTGCGAACCGACCTCGGCCTTGAAGACCACCTGGCCGTCCTCGAACCGCGCCCAGGCCCGGCCCGCGGCGATCAAGCCGGCCACCCGGCGCCGGTAACCGCGCCCGCCGTCGCCCATCCGCGGGTCGATTCCGACCTCGCCGATGAACATCTCGATGGCGGCCACCAGGTAGGCGTCCAGTTCCTCCATCCGCACCGGGCGCACCGCGGGGTCGAGGGCACACAGCGGCGCAGACGACAGCGCCATCAGCGGTTGTTCGTCGCGCACATCGCGCGCCGCGCCCCAGCCCGCCTCCAGCCGCCGCCACAACGGCAGCACCAGTTCGGACCGGCCGACCAGCGAGGAACATCGGCGCGGCGCACTGAGCGCCTTATCGGCGAACGCGGCCAGATCGTCGGGCCCGCCACGCAGCGGTATCAGATTGGCCCCTGCGTAACAGAGTGATTCGCTGGCCTGGCGCCGCGTCCACAACTCCCCGCCGATGGCGCTGGGGTCGATACCGTAGTCGAGCACCCGGCACGCCACCATGCAGGAACCGACCGGGTCCTCGTCGAGGACCTCGCGCACCTGGCCGAGGTCGCGCACCACCGAGACACGGCGTTCATCGGTGAGGCGGTACAGCGGCGGAGCCGACATAGAGATTCTTTCTGGACGAACCCGAACCGAGCGGCGAACCTGACCGGGGTGACCCCGCTCACAGCGCCAGACTTCAGCTTACGGTCACGACGGGCGAACCGCTGGCACTTGCGTCCGGGGTCAACTCGGCCGCTATGCGCATGGCCTCCTCGATGAGCGTTTCCACGATCTGCGCCTCCGGCACGGTCTTGACCACTTCACCCTTGACGAAGATCTGGCCCTTACCGTTTCCGGAGGCGACGCCAAGGTCGGCCTCGCGGGCTTCGCCGGGGCCGTTCACCACGCAACCCATCACGGCGACCCGCAACGGCACGTCGAGCCCCTCGAGGCCGGCGGAAACCTCGTTGGCGAGGGTGTAGACGTCGACCTGGGCGCGCCCGCAGGACGGGCAGGACACGATTTCCAGTCCGCGTGGGCGCAGGTTGAGCGACTCCAGGATCTGGGTGCCCACCTTGACCTCTTCGACCGGCGGGGCCGACAGCGACACCCGGATGGTGTCGCCGATGCCGCGCGAGAGCAGCGCGCCGAACGCGACGGCGGACTTGATGGTGCCCTGGAAGGCCGGCCCGGCCTCGGTGACGCCGAGGTGCAGCGGATAGTCGCACTGGGCGGCCAGTTGTTCGTAGGCCTCGACCATGATCACCGGGTCGTTGTGCTTGACGCTGATCTTGATATCGCCGAAACCGTGCTCCTCGAACAACGAGGCCTCCCACAGCGCCGACTCCACCAGCGCCTCCGGCGTGGCCTTGCCGTACTTCTCCATCATCCGTTTGTCCAGCGAGCCGGCGTTCACCCCGATCCGGATCGGGATGTGTGCGGCGGCGGCCGCCTTCGCGACCTCCTTGACGCGGCCGTCGAACTCTTTGATGTTGCCGGGATTCACCCGCACCGCCGCACAGCCGGCGTCGATCGCCGCGAAGATGTACTTGGGCTGGAAGTGGATATCGGCGATGACGGGGATGTTCGCCTTCTTCGCGATCACCGAAAGCGCGTCGGCGTCCTCCTGGCGCGGGCACGCCACCCGGACGATGTCACAGCCCGACGCGGTCAGCTCGGCGATCTGCTGCAGCGTGGCGTTCACATCGTGGGTTTTGGTGGTGCACATCGACTGCACCGCGATGGGGTACTCGCTGCCCACTCCGACGTCGCGCACCATGAGCTGACGCGTCTTGCGGCGCGGCGCCAGGGTCGGCGGCGGCGGGGCTGGGATACCCAGGCCGATGGAAGTCACGATGGTCTCCTATTGGAAAAGTCTGATGGGATTGACCAGGTCGGCGGTGACGGTCAACAACATGTATCCGACGACCACCACCAGCACGACGTAGGTGGCGGGCATCAATTTGAGGTAGTTCACCGGTGCGGCCGCGTCGACGCGGCGCGCGGCGCGGATCATGTTGCGGATCTTCTCGAACACCGCGATGGCGATATGCCCGCCGTCGAAGGGCAACAGCGGAATCAGGTTCACCGCGCCCAGCACGAAGTTCATCTGGGCCAGGAAGAACCAGAACGCCACCCACAGCCCGTGGTCGACGGTGTCGCCACCGATGATGCTGGCGCCCACCACGCTGATCGGTGTCTCCGGGTCACGTTCACCACCACCGATGGCGTGCACCAGGGCCCCGACCTTGGTGGGGATCTTGGCGAGCGACTTGCCGAGCTCGACGGCGAGGTCACCGGTGAACGAGAAGGTGGCCGGGACCGCGGTCAGCGGGTTGTACTGCGTGGGCCCGGGCGGCGCGGCCGCGCTCACCCCGATGGCGCCGACGGTCACGGTGTTCGCCGCGTCCTTGTCGGCGTAGCGCTGCGTCCGAGCCACGTCGACGACGGTGGCGATCCGCTCACCGTTGCGCTCGTAGACCACCGGCACCGGGCCGGACAGCTTGCGGATGGCGGCGGCCATATCGGCGAAGGTGGACACGTCGGTGCCGTTCACCTTGACGATGGTGTCGCCGGGTGCGATCCCTGCCCGTGCGGCGGGGCCGGGCCCCGGATCCGGGCACGGCCCGAACGGGTTGTCCCCGTCTTTACTGACTTGTGGTGCCACACAGGCGGTTTGCCCGACGATGGCGGTGGTGGGCGGATGCAGGTTGGGCAGGCCCCAGATGACGGCGATGGCGTAGATGAGCACCAGACCGATGAGGAAGTTCATCCCGGGGCCGGCGAACAGCACGGCAACGCGCTTCCACACCTTCTGCCGGTACATCGCATGGCGCTCCTCGTCGGGGGCCAACGGCTCCACCGAGGTCATGCCGGCGATATCGCAGAAACCACCCAACGGGACGGCTTTGACGCCGTACTCGGTGTAACCGAGCCGGTTCGGCCGCATGGTCGACCACAGCGTGGGACCGAAGCCGACGAAATAGCGGCGCACCTTCATTCCGGTGGCGCGGGCCACCCACATGTGACCGCACTCGTGCAGGGCCACCGAGACGAGAATGGCCAGCGCGAACAACGCGATGCCGATAGCAAACATCATCGGGCTGCGGTGACCTCCTGCGTCGGTTCGGTGAGGATGAGGCGCCGGGCTGCGGCCCTGGCCCAGTCCTGCGCGTCGAGTACTTCTTCCACGGTAGCGGGTGTGGCGGCCCACTGGTCTGCGGCGTGCAGCACGTCGGCAACAGTTCGCACGATCGAGGGGAAAGCGATACGGCCGGCGAGGAAGGCCGCGGCGGCCTCCTCATTGGCCGCGTTGTAGACCGCGGTGAGGCTGCCACCCCGCCGGCCGGCCTCGCGTGCCAGTTCCACGGCAGGGAACACCTCGGCGTCCAGCGGCTCGAACGTCCAGGTCGACGCGGTGGTCCAGTCGCACGCCGGGGCCGCCGCGGGCACCCGGTCCGGCCAGCCCAGCGCCAGCGCGATCGGCAGTCTCATGTCGGGCGGACTGGCCTGGGCCAGCGTGGAGCCGTCGGTGAACGTCACCATCGAATGCACGATGGACTGCGGGTGCACCACCACCTCGATGCGGTCGTAGTCGATACCGAACAGCAAATGCGTCTCGATCAGCTCCAGCCCCTTGTTGACCAGCGAGGCCGAGTTCAGCGTGTTCATCGGGCCCATCGACCAGGTCGGGTGCGCGCCCGCCTGTTCCGGGGTGACACTTTCGAGCGCCTCGGCGGTCCAGCCGCGGAACGGGCCACCGGAGGCGGTCAGCACCAGGGCGGCCACCTCGTCGGCGCTGCCGCCGCGCAGGCACTGCGCCAGCGCCGAATGCTCGGAGTCCACCGGCACGATCTGCCCGGGTGCGGCGGCCGCCAGTACCAGCGGCCCCCCGGCGACCAGGGACTCCTTGTTGGCCAGCGCCAGCCGGGCCCCGCTGTGCAGGGCCGCCAGGGTCGGTTTCAGGCCGAGCGCACCGACCAGGGCGTTGAGCACCACGTCGGCCTCGGTATCCGCCACGATCTGGGTGGCGGCGTCGGGCCCGCGGTAGGCGGCCTCGATGGTGGCGTCCGGGTCGGCGACGGCGACGTTGCGCACACCGGTCTCGGCGGCCTGGCGGGCCAGCAGGTCGGCGTTGCCGCCACCGGCGGCCAATCCGACCACCTCGAAGCGGTCCGGATTGGCGGCGATGACGTCGAGCGCCTGGGTACCGATCGACCCGGTGCTGCCCAGCAGCAGAACCCGCACACGCTCATTGGTCACCGCACCATTGTGCCGCGACGAACGGCCGGCGGCGGGACCGGCGCCGGATGGACGCCCCGGAGTCGGGTTGGCCGGCCACCCATCCGTGACGCGGATCGCACCGAATACATCCGTGAGGGCGACCCCAAAAGACCGCTCCCCGACAGATTCGAGTATTGACAGTGATGAACAAAGCCCAATCGCAGACACTCGCGGTGATCGGACTTTCGGCGGTCGCCCTCCTCGGAGGCATTGCCTGTTCGAAGGATTCGTCCACCAACGCGTCCGCCGCACCGCAGACCAGCACCAGCATGGCGATGACGTCACCGGCGTCGCCATCGATGGCCCCCGCCGACGGCCCGGTGGGCGCAGGCTGCGCCGCCTATGCCGAGCAGGTGCCCGGCGGACCGGGTTCGGTCACCGGTATGGGGCGCGATCCGGTTGCCGTGGCGGCCTCGAACAATCCCATGCTCACGACCCTGACCGCGGCGTTGTCCGGCAAGCTCAACCCGAACGTCAACCTCGTCGACACGCTGGACAGCAACCCCGGACTCACGGTGTTCGCGCCGACCGATGCCGCTTTCGCCAAGATCGATCCGGCCACCCTGGACAAGCTCAAGACCGATTCGGGCCTGCTGACCAAGATCCTGACCTATCACGTGGTCGAAGGGCAGGCCGGTCCCGCACAGGTGACCGGGCAGCACAAGACCCTGCAGGGCGGCACCGTGACCGTGACCGGGTCCGGCCCGGAGCTCAAGGTGAACGACGCCGGGTTGGTGTGCGGTGGCGTCAAGACCGCCAACGCCACGGTGTACATGATCGACACGGTGCTGATGCCCCCGGCGTAACCGTCTGCACCCCAACGGAACTCACGAGCGGCGTCCCGCGGCGCAAGCCCCCGCAGCGCACGGGGCGCCGTTCGTGCCCCGGCTACCATCGACGCGCCGAAGGGTCGGCGGTCGCTTCGATCTTCAGCACGCGATCGTCGCGGAAGGTCAGCACCACCACGGCGAACAGCCGGCCGCGGTCGAAGCCCAGCAGCACCGGCTCGGCGGCGGACACCACGGTGGCACCCGGCCCCAGGTAGCGCAGCAGGTTCACCGCGACTTCGTGCGGGCCGTGGTTGACCTGGTCGGGCACGGGTGGGTCGGCCAGCACCGTGCCCACTCCCCACACTTCGGGGTCCAGCACCGAGGTCAACGCGGCCAGGTCACCGTTGGCGCAGGCGGTGATGAAAGCCTCGGTGACACGCCGGTGTTCGGCCCGGGTCACCTCGCCCAGCCGGGGTCGCGAGCCGGCGATCTTCGCCCTGGCCCGCCGGGCCAGCTGCCGGCAGGTGCCGACCGGCCGGCCCACCGTCTCGGCGATTTCCTCGAACGGGATACCGAACGCGTCGTGCAGCACGAAGGCCACCCGCTCCCCCGGACTGAGCGTGCTCAGCACCCTCAGCAGTGCCCTACTGACCTCGTCATCGAGGGTGATCCGGTCGGCCGGATCGGGCGCGCCACCGCCTGCCTCCAGCAGACCGGCATCGGCCGGACGTTCCCTGCGCACCCGTGCCGAGCGCAGCAGATCCAGGCACAGCCGGCCGGTCACCACCGTCAACCAGGCCCGCGGATCGTCGATGGCGTCCGCGCTGCGGGACAGCCGCAGGAAGGCCTCCTGCGCAAGGTCTTCGGCTTCACCGACATCGCCGAGCATCTGATAGGCGAGGTTCACCAGGTAAGCGTGATGGTCGCGCCACGCGGTGTCGATGGAGTCGGTCATGGTGTTATGACGATCTCGCGCCGGGAAAAGTTACGGTAACTTTTGGCCAGGGTCGCCCCGTCCTTGTCGGCATGAAAACAATTCTGGTCACCGGGGCGACCGGCAACATCGGCCGCCCACTCGTCAACCATCTGATCGACGCCGGGGTGGCGGTCCGTGCCGTGAGTCGCTCGGCTTGGGCCGGTACGTCCCGGGTGAGCGCGGTGCCCACCGCCGCGGCGGGGCTGCCCGGAGCCGATGCGGTGTTCCTCAACTCGCGCGCACTCATCGGCGAACTCGAGGCCACCGTGGAGCTGGCCCGGGCCGCCGGGGTGCGCAAACTGGTGGCGCTGTCGGCGATCAACGCCGATGACGACGACGCGCGCCAGCCGTCCCGGGTGCGCGGGGATCGCAACCGCGAGTGCGAACAGCTCGCGGTGGGCTCGGGCCTGGAGTGGGTGAGCCTGCGGCCCACCGTGTTCGCCTCGAATTTCGCCGGCATGTGGTCGGGTCAGATCCGGGCCGGCGACGTGGTGCGCGGACCGTATGCGCAGGCGGCCACCGCCGTGATCGCCGAGACCGATATCGCCGCGGTGGCGGCCAGGGCCCTGCTGACCGACGAGCTGACCGGGCAGCGGATCCCGCTGACCGGGCCGCAATCGCTCACCAACACCGAACTGGTCGACACGATCGGCACCGTGTTGGGCCGCGACCTGAGTTACGCGGAACTGCCTCCCGACGCGGTGCGGGAACGCTTCGCCGCCATCGGGTTTCCCGCCACGTTCGCCGATGCCTATATCGGTCTGCTCGAGGCCGGGGTGGGACGGCCGGCACCGGTCACCGACGACGTGGCACGGATCCTCGGCCGGCCCGCCACCACCTTCGCGCAGTGGGTCACCGAGAACCGCGCCATGTTCGCGGAATACCAAGGAGCCGAGCATGTCTGACCCCACACCGCCGAGGTGGCTGAAATCGATGAACAAACTGGTGGTCGTCCTGGGCAGGCTGGGGGTGCCGGCCGGCCCCTCCCAGGTGCTCACGGTGCCCGGCCGCAGATCGGGCCGACCGCGGGCCACCCCGATGACACCGTTTCGGCATGACGGCGCGCTGTACACGGTGGCCGGGTACCCGGGTGCGGACTGGGCTGCCAATGCGCGCGCCGCCGGTGCCGGGGTGCTGACCAGGGGCCGGCGCGCCCGCCGGGTACGCATCGTCGAACTGACCGCCGAACAGTCCCGGCCGGTGCTGCGCGCCTTCGCCGAGAAGGTGCCGGTCGGTGTCGGATTCGCCAAGCGTTCCGGGCTGGTCGTCGAAGGCACACCGGCGGAGTTCGAGGCGCTGGCCGGGCGGCTGGCGGTGTTCCGGTTCGAGGATCGGTGACCTCACACCGTGCGTACGGTCCCGCCGTCGACGACGATATCGGCGCCGACGACGGAACCGGCGGCATCGGACACCAGGAAGCCGATGACCTCGGCGACCTCGGCGGGATGGGCGGGCCGGCCCAGCGGTATGCCGCCGAGCGCGGCCATCAGCGATTGCAATGCGGCGCCGCGGTCGCCGTCTTCGGCCGCGGCGATGCGGGCCACCAGTGCGTCGGCGGCATCGGTGCGGATGAAACCCGGCGACACGGTGTTGACCCTGATCCCCTTGGGCGCCAGCTCGTTCGCCAGCCCCTTGCTGTAGGCGCGCAGCGCGGCCTTGGCCGCCGCGTAGCCGAGAGTGCCGTCGTAGAGCGGCACCCGGCTCTGGATGGATCCCACGTGCACCACCGCCCCACTGCCACCGGCGATCATTGCCGGTAGCAGCGCCCGGTCCAGCCGGACGGCGGCGAGCAGGTTGAGTTGCAGCTCAAGGGCCCAATCCGCTTCGCCGAGTTGGGCGAACCCTCCCGCGGGGGCGCTGGAACCGCCGGCAACGTGGATCAGGATGTCCGCCCCGCCCCGGCTGCGGACCTCGTCGGCGACGAGGTCCGCGCCCTCGGGTGTGGTCAGGTCCGCGGCGACGAAGTGCTCGGCGGCGACGGTCACCGGCCGGTTCCGCGCCACGGCGGTCACCGCGATGCCTCGTTGCTGCAACCAATCGACCACCGCGGCACCGGTGCCCTTGGTCGCGCCGGTCACCACGGCCCGGCGTGCCTCGGCGGTCATCGCCGGCCGCCGCGGTCGGACCGGAAGATCGGCCAGCACAGGTCGGTCCGCCACTGCGCCGCATCCGGGGTGTCCCAGGCGAACCGCTGGTAATACTCGCGCAGCGGGCCGTCGACGCTGATCTCGTGCCGGGTCGCGTAGCTGCCCAGTTCGGTGTAGGCGAGGTCCACGTCGTCGTGCGGTCCGTCGTGGCGAACGACCAGCAGTTCGGCTGCCGGGACGATGTATTCGGTTACCCGGCCGACCGGCCGGACCGGTCCGGTCGCCGGGATGAACACGGTCGCCGGTCCGTGGTCCCGGTCGAAGATCTCGAAACCGAACAGGGCTCCGGGCGGCCCGGTCTGGGTCAGGCGCTGGGTGCGCACGGTTGCCTGGAGTTCGGCGACGGCGCCCTCCCACCAGGTCGGCAGGTCGTCGCGGTCCACGTTGTCGTGCACGGCCACCGCACCCGTCGTGGGCACGCTGCGATGCTCCAGATTCCACCCACCCCGCGGCGGGTCGAGGATGTCGCGCAGCGCGTCGACCGCCGCTCTGGTGTCTGCCAGCTGCGCCTCCAACCGCTGCAGATGGGTACCGATCAGGACATTTCGGCCCGCGGGTTCGGCCGCCAGCACCGCCTTCACGTCGGCGATCGACATGTCCAGCGCGCGCAGCCGGCGCACCACCGCGGCGGTGGGCAACTGGTCGTACGAGTAGTACCGGTAGCCGGTGCCGGGGTCGACATGGCTGGGCGCCATCAGCCCGATGTCGTGATAGTGGCGAAGGGTTTTGACGCTCAACTGCGTCATCCGGGAGAAATCACCGATGGATACCGTGTCGGAGGAGTCAGGCATGCGGCCAGTCTGCGGCCTCCCCCTACGGGAGGGTCAACACCGCGCCGGTCACTTGACCCTCCCGTTGCCGCACACCCGACGCTGGCGGCATGACAACACAACTACCCGCTCTCATCGCCGAACACCTCAGCGCGGTCAATGCGTTCGACATCGACCGCGTGATGGCCACGTTCGCCGACGGCGCACTCGTCAACGACAACCATCGCGAGATCTGGGGAACCGAGGCGATCACCGCCTGGGTGACCGACGAGATCGTCGGCGACCACATCACGATCGCCGTCACCGACGCCGTCGTACTGCCCGGGGTGACGGTGGTGCGGGGCCGCTACGACGGCGACTTCGACAAGACCAACCTGCCCGACGAGGTGATACTCACCAACTACTTCGTGGTGGCCGACGACAAGATCACCGGCTTGTTCGTCATCTTCAATCACTGAGCCGGAAAGTGTTCGATCCAATGCCGGGCGATGTCGACACGGCGGGTGACCCACACCTTGTCGTGGCCCTGGACATGGTCGAGGAACCGTTCCAGCGCGGCGATCCGGGCGGGCCGGCCCACCAGTCGACAGTGCAGACCCACCGACAGCATCTTCGGCGCACCGGCCTCACCCTCGGCGTACAACACATCGAAGGCGTCCCGCAGGTAGGTGAAAAATTCTGTGCCGCTGGGGAATCCACTGGTCGACACGTACTTCATGTCATTGGTGTCCAGGGTGTAGGGCACCACCAGGTGATCCGTGCCGCCGACCTGCGTCCAGTACGGCAGGTCGTCGGCGTAGGAGTCCGAGTCGTACAGGAAGCCACCGTGTTCGACGACCAACTGCCGGGTCTGCGGCGAGTCGCGACCGGTGTACCAGCCCAGCGGCGGTGCGCCCGTCAGTTCGGTCATCAGCGCCACCGCTTCGAGCAGGTGTTCGCGTTCGGTGTCGATATCGGCCAGTTGGTAACTGACCCAACGCAATCCATGGCACGCAATCTCGTCGCCGCGCGCGGTGAAGGCCGCCACCGCCTCGGGATTGCGGGCCAGCGCCATCGCCACCCCGAACACGGTCAGCGGCAGGCCGCGTCGTTCGAAGGTCCGCAGTACCCGCCACAACCCGGCCCGCGAGCCGTACTCGTAGAGCGATTCCACACTCAGATGCCGGTTGGGGAAAGCCTGCGCGCCGACGACATCGGACAGGAAGGTCTCCGAGCCGGCGTCACCGTGCAGCACGGAGTTCTCGGCGCCCTCCTCGTAATTGAGCACGAACTGGACGGCGATCCTGGCCCCGCCGGGCCACTGCGGGTCGGGCGGGTGCGGCCCGTAGCCGACCATGTCGCGGGGGTACGTCACGAACACAATGTTTCACGGCCCACGGTGTCAGCGCATCTTGGTGATGACCTCGTCGGCGAACCTGGCGATCGCGCCCGATCTGTCATCAGACCCGAACCAGGGTGCGCACATCACCGCGGTGATCCCGGCCTCCTCCGCCCGCTGGAACACGTCCAGCGTGGGCACCTCGAGCAGGGCCAGCATGATCTCGAACGGCTCGTTCTCGCGGCCGTACTCGCGACGCAACGCCGTCAGCCGGTCGACATATCGCACCGCCTCGTCGAGCGGGTAGGCGGTACCGACCCACCCATCGCACAGCCGGGCGGCCCGGCGCAGCGCGGCCTCGGACTCGCCGCCGCACAGGATCGGCACCGGTGCGGGTGGGTGCGGTTCGAGCATCAGCTCGGGCACCCGGTAGTGCTCGCCGTGCCAGGACACCCATCCGCCGCGCCACAATTCGCGCAGGGCGGGAATCATCTCGTCCAGCCGTGCTCCGCGGGTGTCGAAGTCCTGACCGAGCAGCTCGAACTCCTCACGCATCCACCCGGCGCCGACGGCCAGCGACACCCGGCCGCCGGCGATCACCGATGCGGTGGCCACCAGTTTGGCGACCTGGACCAGGGGTCGCGACGGCGCGACGTAGATCGCGTTGGAGAATCTCAGCCGGGTGGTCAACGCCGCCATCGCGCCGATCAACACCCACGAGTCCGGCCACGCGGTCTCCGGTTGCCACGGTGGAACGCCTTGTGGCGAGGGGTATTCGGACTTCAGGTCGCGGGGATAGACCAGATGGTCGGCGCTGATCAGTCCGTCGAAACCGGCATCGTCGAGCAGCGGGGCCAACCCCAGCGCCGCCGCGGTGTCCATGAACGCGGTGCCGCTCCAGAACTGCATCAGCGCAGCACCTCTTGGCGTTGGCCGAGCACCGAATGCCTGCGGCCGTACGCCAGGTAGACCACCACGCCCAGGGCCATCCAGACACCGAACCGCAGCCAGGTCAGACCGGTGAGGTTGAGCATCAGCCAGGCGCAGGCCGCGATGGCGGCCAGGGGTAGCACGGGCACCCATGGGACCCGGAACCCACGCCGCAGATCGGGCCGGCTGCGGCGGAGCACGATCACCCCCGCCGAGACCAGGATGAAGGCGAACAGCGTGCCCACGTTGACCATTTCTTCGAGCTTGCCGATCGGGAACACCGACGCGGCCACCGCGGTGAGCCCCGCCACCAGCACCGTGACCCGCACCGGGGTGCCGCGCGGGCCGGTGCGGGCCAGCTCCCGCGGTAACAGCCCGTCCCTGGACATCGCGAACAGCACCCGGGAGAGCCCGAGCAGCAGCACCATCACCACGGTGGTGAGCCCGGCCAGTGCGCCGATCGAGATCACCTTGGCCGCCCAGTGCACACCGTTGAGTTCGAAGGCGGTGGCCAGATTGGGGTGCCCCGCGCCGGCCTGTTTGAGGTCGAGGTACGACGCCATCCCGGACAGCACCACCGACACCGCGATGTAGAGCAGGGTGACCACGGCCAGGGACGCGAGGATGCCCTTGGCGACGTCGCGCTGCGGTTCCCTGGTCTCCTCCGCGGTGGTGGCCACCACGTCGAAACCGATGAAGGCGAAGAACACGATGGAGGCCCCGGCCAGCACCCCGTACAGGCCGTAGTGGCTGCCGGCGGCGCCGGTGAGCAATGAGAAGACCGACTGGTCCAGGCCGCCTTCGGCCGCGCCGCCGGATTCCTGGGGCGGGATGAACGGCGTGTAGTTGGAACCTTTGAGGTAGAACGCCCCGACGATCACCACCAGCAGCACGACGGCCACCTTGATGGCGGTGACGACGGCGCTGACATGCGAGGACAACTTGGTGCCGAAGACCAGCAGGGTGGCCACCACGGCGACGATCAGCAGCGCACCCCAGTCCAGCGTCAGCGACCCGACCTCGACGGTGGCGCCGGTGAACCCGAACACGGTGCCCAGGTAACTGGACCAGCCCTTGGCGACCACGGCGGCGCCGATGGCGAATTCCAGGACCAGGTCCCAGCCGATGATCCAGGCGACGAATTCGCCGAAGGTCGCGTAGGAGAACGTGTACGCGCTACCGGCCACCGGCACCGTCGAGGCGAACTCGGCGTAGCACAGCGCGGCCAGGCCGCAGGTGAGCGCCGCGATGAGAAACGACACCGAGATGGCCGGCCCGGTGATGTTGGCCGCGGTGGACGCGGTGACGGTGAAGATGCCGGCGCCGACGACGACCGACACCCCGAACACCGTGAGATCCCACCAGGTGAGGTCCTTGCGCAGCCGGGTGGTGGGTTCGTCGGTGTCGGCGATGGACTGTTCTACGGATTTGACGCGACGGCCTGCCATCTTGGGAAAGTACCCACAACCGGCGGCCGGTCGGGCGAGATCGCACGGGTGTGCCAGAATGGCCAACCAGAAAGTCCGGACCGACGAGGAGCAACCGTGGCCAACACCGAGGTCGAGCGACACAGCGGTGTCGACGTGGAAGATGTGCCGTCCGCCGCGTGGGGCTGGTCGAAGGAAAACCACACCTGGATTCACATCGGCGGCATTCTGTCCGCCATCTTCCTGCTGGGCATGTTGCGGGGTAATCACGTCGGTCACGTCGAGGATGTGTTCCTGATCCTGTTCGCCGTCGCCATCCTGGGCGTGGTGGCCCGCGACTGGTGGGCCCGCCGCTCGGGCTGGTACCGCTGACCGTCAGCGAAAAAGCACCGCCGGGTTGAGAAATCCGGTGGGATCGAAAGCCGACTTCACCGCGCGCATCACCGCGATATCGGCGTCGGTGCGCGACATGGACAGATAATCGCGTTTCCGGCTGCCGACACCGTGCTCGGAGGACACGTTGCCGCCGTGCGCGGCGATCAGGGCCATCATCGCCGAATAAAGGTCGCGCTCCTGTTCTCCGCGGAGTGCGCAGCGCACCAGGTTCAGGTGCAGATTGCCCTCCCCGATATGGCCGAACAGCACCGGGATGGCGTCGGGAGCGTGTTCGGCCACCACGGCGTCGGCGGCCGCGGCGAAATCGGCGATCGCGTGCAGCGGCAGCGACACATCGAATTTCAGCGGCGGCCCGTACACACCGAGAATCTCGGCCACCGACTCACGGACCTGCCAAAGCCGTTGCTGGGCAAGGGTGTCCATGCCGACTGCGGGTTCCCCGCGCAGCCCTGGCACGTCGAGCAGTTCGGCCAGCCGCTCGGTGGGATCGCCGGCCGCGGCCAGCTCGATCAGCAGCAGCCACGCACCGTCAACCGGCGCGCCGATGCCGAGATGCTCGGCGGTCAGTGCGGCCGCGCGGGCATCGAGCAGTTCCAGCGCCGCGATTCCCTCGGCGTCGCGGAACGCGCGGCCCGCTTCGACGAGGGCCGCCAGGTCGTCGAAACCAGCGATCGCGGTGACCCGGTGCGCCGGCGCCGGATGCAGCCGCAGATCCAGTTCGGTGAGCACACCGAGGGTGCCTTCGGCGCCGACCAGCAGTGCGATCAGGTCATACCCGGTGTTGTCGGCGCGCACCTGGCTGTGCCGGGCGAGCACGCTGCCGTCGGGCAGGGCCACCTGCAGCCCGAGCACCTGCTCGCCCATGTTGCCGTACCGCACGGTCCGCAAGCCGCCGGCATTCGTCGACGCCATGCCGCCGACGGTGGCCGAATCGCGGGCCGCCAGGTCCACCCCGAAGACCAGCCCGGCCGCGGTGGCCGCGCGTTGCACCGCGGCCAGGGTGACCCCTGCGCCCACGGTCACCCGACGTTCCGGCACGTCGACCTCGCCGAGGAAGGTCAGCCGCTCGGTGGACAGCAGCACATCGTCGTGTTCGGGGACGGTGCCGGCCACCAATGACGTCCGACCCCCTTGCACGGTGACGCAGGCGCCGGCCGCCCGGCAAGCCGCCAGTACGGCCGCGACCTCGGCGGCGTCACCGGGACGCACCAAGGCCTGAGCCTCGCCCCGGTAACGCCCGGTGTGGTCGACGGTGCGTCCGGCGAGCACCTCTGGATCGGTGCTGACATACGGGGCGCCGACGGCCGAGATCAGCCGGTCGAGCAGTTCGGTCATCCCCGAATACTAAAGCTAGCCAGCCGATATCAGGTCGGGACCGTCCAGCGGGTACCACGGGGCGCAGCTGTGGAAGTGTTCGGTGCCGGCCACCGACCCCGACCCAACGCAGGCCGCCAGCAGGGCCTGGGTCTTGAACGCGCGCGCCGCCGGGCTGAGCGGATACCGGACGTCGGTGACCGGTCCGGCCTGCCGGTGCCCGTCGGCGTCGCCCCACAGGGTCACCTCCGCGCTGCCGCGTTCCAGCGCACGCAACACCGAGCGCCGCAGCCGCATATCGGTGGCGAACAGGTGCGCCGAAACCGCCAGCGCCGGAGCGCCCACCAGATCCTCGAATCCGGCTGCGGCGGTGCAGGTGCGGACGCCGAGGATGTCCAGGGCGCGATTGTCGGCGTCCCGCGGCAGCACCACGGTGACCTTCCAGCCGGCCCGGACCCGGTCGCACATCCAGCCACCGGCGTGGCGCACCGCGTCCTGCGAATCCTGGGCGAACACCGTCAGCTCATAGGACAGCAGCGTCGTCGCGGAGGCGCGCACGCCCACTCCGCGGTCGATCTCGAAGTGAAATGGCTGGGCCCTGGGCATTCGAGGCATGCCAACAGCGTGACATTTTCATCGCTTTCTGTAAAGCTCTGTGGGTGACAGCGCCGAACCACGGGAGTAGCCATGAGCCTGTACGCCGGACGCGGCCCGTTGGGCAGGGACCCGGCTGGATGGGCCCATCCCCCGCTGCCGGACGGTGCGGTGTTCATCGAGCCGCACCCGCGCAGGGTGCAGGCTTTGGTCAACGGCCGCAGCGTCATTGACACCGAGAATGCGCTCCTGGTGCACCGCCGCGATCAGCCGCTGCGGTACGCATTCCCGGCGGCCGAGGTCGCCGGTCTGCCCACCGAAGCGGTGCCCGAGCATCCGGATTACGTGCACGTCCCCTGGGACGGGGTCGACACCTGGTTGGAGGAGGGCCGCACCCTGGTGCACTACCCACCCAACCCCTATCACCGGGTGGATTGCCGGCCCGGCCATCGCGGCCTTCGGGTCAGCGTGGCCGGCACCGTGCTGGTGGATACCACCGACACCGTCGCACTGTTCGAGACCGCGCTGGCCCCGCGGCTCTACGTCGATCCCGCGCTGGTGCACACCGAGCTGCTGGCCCGTTCGGCCACCACCAGCTATTGCAACTACAAGGGATACGCCACCTACTGGTCGGCCCACATCGACGAGGTGACCGTCGCCGATATCGCCTGGAGCTACGACGACCCACTGCCGGAGTCCACCCCGATCCGCGGGATGCTGAGTTTCGACGAGACCCGCACCGAGGTGCTGGCCGAGCTGCCCGCGGGCTCGGCAGCCGACTGCGGCTGCCACGCCTGACCTACCCCCGACCGACGAAAGAGGTGCGCCCATGGGCATCGTGACCACCAGCTCGGAGACCTTGTTGCACCATTGCGCGGAAACCGTGTACGACTTCGTCACCAACCCGGCCAATTGGACCAAGACGTACCCGAACGCCCCGCGGATCAGCGGACTGCCCGGCACCGGGGTGCTCGAAGTCGGTGACACCTGGCAGGAATCGCATCCGCACGCCGACCGCACCTTCACCTGGCAGCTGGCGATCGCCACCAGGGCGCGAATGTGGGTCTTCAGTTCGGTGGGCCGGCTGTCGCAGGACAGCGCCGGCGAGACGGGATTCGACGGCCGGATGACCATCGAGTATCACTTCAGCCGCCCCGGAGCCGACCTCACCTTGTTCAAGCGCACCATGACCATCGAGGCCTATCGGGACGCCCCGATGTCCGACGGCTTCTTCCGGATCGTCAATCCGGCGCATATCGACGCTTATCACGCCGCCGTCGCGCGGGAGTTAGCCGTACAGGGCGCGGCGTAGCGCCGCCGCCTGCATCGCGACAAGTTGCGCGCTGGTCTCCCAGTCCGGGGCGAGGGAATCGAAGCCGTGACACGTCCCCGCGAACACATGCAACTCGGTCGACACACCGGCCCACATCAGCCGCAGGGCGTAGTCGACGGCCTCGTCGCGCAGTGGGTCCAACTCCGAGCAGGTGATCAAGGCGGGCGCCAGCCCGACCAGTTCGTCGCGGCGGCCCGGCGCTGCACCGGCGGGCACCGGCTCGCCGGCCAGGTAATGCCGCCACATCAATGCCGCTGCCGGACCGTCGAATCCGGGTGTGGTGTCGAACTCGTCCTTGGACGGGGTGTGCCGGTTGTCCAGCACCGGCTGGTGCAACAGCTGGAACACCAGCGGTGCCACCGTGCCGTCGGCGGCCCATTGCGCCAGCCGGGCCGCGAGAGATCCGCCGGCGCTGCTGCCCGCCACCGCGACCCGGCTGCCGTCGATGCCGAGGGCTGCGCCGTGCTCGACCACCCAATCCAGTGCGGCGACGGCGTCGTCGAGGGCGGCCGGGTACGGATGTTCCGGGGACAGCCGGTAATCCACCGAGACGACGGTGACCGAGGCGCGGCGCGCCCATTCGACGCACTGGCGGTGTTCGGTGTCCAGATTGCCCAGCACGAACGCTCCGCTGTGGAAATACAGCACCACGGGCGCGCCGGCGCGGTAGATCCGCAGTGGGATGGTTCCCGCGAATTCCTCGGTGATCTGCACGCCGGAGGTGTCCACGCCGCGGGCCGAATCCCGGCGCCGCGCATCCAGGGACGCCCGCGCCCGGGATAGCGCCTCGCTGGACAGATCCGTCCGCAATGCGGCCAGGTGGCGCAGCCCCGGGTCGAGACGGCCGGCGATATCCATCAGCGCGGGCCGTCGAACGAGTACGGCGCGGCGTCGAACCGCCGGGTCATTCTCCAGAATGCCCTGGCACTGCGGGGCCACTGCGTGACCACCCGGCCGTTGGGGGCGCGGAAGTAGCTGTTGCACCTGGTCAGCCAGACCGTGCCCTGCATCCAGCCGTCGACCTGGCGCACGAACTCGTCCATCGCCTGCGGCCGCACCGCCACGTAGTTCTTGCGCCTGCGCCGCAGGTGGCGCAGGGCGGCCACGATATAGCGCGCCTGGGCCTCCAGCATGAAGATGACACTGTTGGACCCGACGTTGGTGTTGGGGCCGTACAACATGAAGAAGTTCGGGAAGCCGGGCACGGCCATGCCCAGATACGCGTAGGCACCGTCACTCCAGGTGTCCCGCAGGGTTTTTCCGTCTTCGCCGGTGACCTCGATCTGGCCGAGGTAGTCCGCGGCGGCGTACCCGGTGGCGCACACCACGACGTCGACGTCGAGTTCGCGGCCGTCCGCGGTGACCAGTGATCGCGACCGCAGCGAAGTGGCAGGGCCCGCAACGACTTCGACATTGGGCCGGGTGAGGGTGGGGACGAAATCGGAGGAGAACACCAGTCGTTTGCAGCCGAGCGGATGATCCGGGGTGAGCCGGCGGCGCAGATCTTCGTCGGCCACGGTGCTTTCCAGCAGGTTCAGCGCAAGCGCCCGGAACTCCTGGGTCTTGTCGCTGCCATCCTCGATCACCGAGATATTGGCCTCGCTGCGCAGCCACAGCCGGGTCCGGTAGATCTTCTTGGCCAGTGGTATGTGCCGGAACACCCACCGTTCCCGCGCGGTGTAGGGCCGGTCGGGTTTGGGCAGGATCCAGGTGGCCGAGCGCTGCACCGAGTACACCTTGTCGGCCACCTTGGCCAGCTCCGGAACCACTTGCGAAGCGGTGGATCCGGTGCCCAGCACCGCGACCCGGGCGCCGTCGAGGGCCACGTTGTGATCCCACCGCGCGGTGTGCATGACAGTGCCGGTGAAGGGTTCTTCCTCGGTCAGCGCGGGCATCAACGGCTGGGTGAACAGCCCGATCGCCGATACCACCACATCGAAGGTGTGTTGTTCGCCGGTGGCGGTGGTCACCGTCCAGGCCGAGATACCGGGATTCCAGGTGGCCGAGACGATTTCGGTGCCCAGCCGCAGGTGCGGCTCGAGACGGTGGCGCCGCGCGCATTCTTCGAAGTAGGCCAGGATCTCCGACTGCCCGGACCACAGTCGCGACCAGTCCGGATTCAGCTCGAAGGAGAACGAGTACAGGTGTGACTTCACATCGCAGGCCAGCCCGGGATAGGTGTTGATCCGCCAGGTACCGCCGACGCCGTCCTCCCGGTCGAAGATGGTGAAGTTCTCGAATCCCGCTTTACGCAAGAAGATTCCCAGCGCTAGTCCGCCGGGTCCCGCACCGATGATGCCGATCGAGAGAGTCATCGACCTCAGCCGATCTTCAGGATCTGGCCGCCGTCGACGACGAGTTCGGAGCCGGTGATGAACGAGGCCTGGGCCGACACCAGGAATGCGACCGCGTCGGCGATCTCCGCGGCGGTTCCCAGCCTGCCGTGGGCCGCCAGCCGCTCCTGAGTGCGGTCGTCGAGCATCGGGGTGGCCACCGGGCCGGGAAAGACCGCATTGACCCGGATGCCGGATGGCGCGAGTTCGACGGCGGTGGCCTGGGTGAGGCCACGCAGCGCCCACTTGGCCGATCCGTAGGCGGTGTGATGCGGAAACGGCCGGATGGCACTGGTGCTGCAGGTGTTGACGATCGACGCGCCCATCGTGCTTCCGCCTGCTTTGAGCGCCGCCAGCGCGGCCTGGATGCCCAGGAACGGACCCAGGCAGTTCACCCGCCAACTGCCCTCGAAACCCTCGGCGGTCTCCTCGGTCAACGCCGCCCGGTGCAGCACACCGGCGTTGTTTACCAGTGTCGTCAACATGCCGAAACGCTCGACGGCCGTCGCCACCGCTGCCGCCCACTGCGGCTCGGACGTGACATCCAGCGCGACGCTGATCACCGCGTCACCGAATTGCGCCGTACTGGACCGCAGTTCGTCGGCGAGGACGTCGCAGGCCACGATGCGGAATCCGGCTGCGTGCAGGCGCGCGACGATGGCCGCGCCCTGGCCGCGGGCCGCCCCGGTCACCAGCGCCACCGGTGTCGCGGTCATGCATATCCTCCTGGCTGTTCGGTGGGGTGTTCGCCGTCGCGCGCATCGGCCAGATGCGCTGCCGCGCCGCGGCGCAGGGCCTGTGATTCCGAGGCCAGGGTGATCATCCGGAAACCCAGCTGTGCCATGGCTTTTCCGCGTGCGCCCGTTCCGGCGTGCACGCCGGTGATCAGGCCGGCCGCGGCGGCGCCCCGCTGGATGGCGGTGATCGCCGCCGTCACCTCGGGGTGGGTCCACATCTGCGCCGGGCCGACCCCCATCGAGATGGCCAGGTCGGCGGGCCCGACGTAGACACCCGTGACACCGGGCACG
Source organism: Mycobacterium sp. BMJ-28 (assembly GCF_054404835.1). Lineage (NCBI taxonomy): Bacteria > Bacillati > Actinomycetota > Actinomycetes > Mycobacteriales > Mycobacteriaceae > Mycobacterium > Mycobacterium sp. BMJ-28. Next base: position 4,076,131 of record NZ_CM136783.1, read on the forward strand.
GCGCAGATGTCGCCCAGGGCCGCCACCCCGCGTGCCGTCTCGATCATCACGTAGACGCCGGCTCGCGCTTGCAGCACGGCGGTGTCGTGGCCGAGGCCGGCGCGCAGCGGCCCGAAACTGCGCACCCCGGCCGGCGCATAGCGGGTGGCGGCCACGGCGGCCGCGGCCTGCTCGGGCGACTCCACCATCGCGATGATCACGGCGTCGGCACCGGCGTCCAGCACCCGGCCGATCGGCGCCGGGTCCGCCGAGGGCAGCCGCACCGCGGTCGCGATGGGCACGTGTTCGAGCCGGCGCAGCAGCAGGGCGATGTCGGCGTCGTCCAGATAGCCGTGCTGGGCGTCGAATCCGACGTAGTCGTAGCCGGCGTCGGCGAATTCTTCCGGGCCCGCGATGGTGGGTCCCACCACCCAGCCGCCCCAGAGGTGATCGTGGGCTGCCAAGGCGTCCTGGAGTCTGGAATTCATGGCACGATCGCGATCTTCACCCGCGTCGGCTCCGGCCTGCAGGCCAGCTCGAACGCGGCCTGCACATCGTCGACGGCGAACGTGTGGGTGAGGTAGGCCGGTAGCAGGTCTGGGTGCTCGCGAGCGAACGCGTCGGCCTCGGCAAGTACGCGCCGGCGATCCAGCGTCACACCGGATTTCAGGGTGAGATTGTTGCGCAACATGGTCCGCATGCTGATCGGGTAGCTGTCGTCGTCGGGGACGCCGAAATAGAACACCGTGCCCCCGAATCCGACCGCCTGCACCGCGTGACCGAGGGTGGCCACCTGATGGCCGACCGCTTCGATGACGATATCGGGCCGGGCGGCGGGGTCCAGATGCCGGACCCACCGGTCACTGGTGGCCCGCACCATGGTGTCGACCCCGAACGGTGCGGCCAGCCCGGACCTGTCGACGGGGTCCACCCCGGTGACGTGTGCGGCGCCGAAGGCCTTGGCCACATAGCAGAACAGCAGCCCGATCGAACCCTGCCCGATCACCGCGACGCGTTTGCCGCTGAGATCGCCGAGTTGCTCGGCGGCATACAGCACGCAGGCCAGCGGCTGTAGCCCGATTGCGTGTTGCGGTGCCAGAGCCGGGTCATAGCAGGCCAATCCGTCGCCGTCGGCGACCACCTGCGCCATCAGTCCGTCGAATCCCGAAGCCCAGCCCACCACCCGGTCGCCCGGTTGGTGCGCCGGGTGCGCGCTGGCCAGCACCTCCCCGACGATTTCGTGGACCGGAAATCCGTCCATCTCGGCGGCACGGCATCCGGTGTCGCCGGGCAGCTTGCCCTGGGTGCCCCGGAAGCCGGGCAGGTCGCTGCCGCAGATTCCGGCGGCCAGGAACCGCAACAGCACCTGGCCGGTCCCCGGGGCCGCGGGTTCCGGGAGGTCGATCCGTTCGAACGTATAGGGCGCGACAAGTCGGTATCCCCACATGTCAGCCCACCTCCACCGGAATGTTGTTCCAGCCCCATTGAAAGCTGGATGGCGGACGCAGGGCGGCATCTTCGAGAATCCGGTATTCACCGACTCTGTTGAGCCATTCGGTCACCATGATGCCGATCTCGAGGCGGGCCAGATGCACCCCGAGGCAGAAGTGCATGCCACGCCCGAACGCCAGGATCCGCTCGATCGGGCGATCCCATTGGAAGACATCGGGATCGTGGTACTCGCGATCGTCCCTGGCCGCCGAGGCCAGCAGGGTGATGATGCGCTGTCCGGGGTTGATGGTGGTGCCTGCCACGGTGTACGGCTTGCGCACGGTGCGGGCGAACCACTGCGCCGGTGCGCAATAACGGATCATCTCCTCCCGGGCTCGGTGCACGTTGGCTGCCGGGTCGGCGCGCACCGCGGCCAGCTGTTCGGGACGGCGGTGCAGTTCCCACAGCCCGTGCGCAACGATCTTGGGCACGGTCTCGGTGCCACCGATGAAGACGCCGAGCATCTGCACGGCGGCTTCCATGTCGCTGAACGCGGAACCATCGGGTAGCCGGTGATTGAGCAGCGCGTCGGCGATCGCCAGCGGTTCGCCGCGCCCGGCTCGCCGGGCCGCCACCACAGGTGTCAGGTACTCCAGGTAGCCGGGCCGTGCGGTGGCCACCTCGACCCCACTGCCGGGTTGGGCCAGGCTGCCGGCGTTCACCGTGGCGAGCACGTCGGCGGCCAGTTCGGTTGGCAGGCCGAGGAGTTCGCATACCACCGACGCCGCGACGATCCCGCCGTAGTCCTGGGTGAGGTCGAAGGTGCCCAGCGGCAGCAGCGCGTCGAGGCGTTCGTTGGCCAGCGTCCGGATCCGGTCGGCCAGGCCGCTGACGGCGCGTGGGCGCAACGGTGCCGACGTGCAGCGCCGCACCTGTTCATACAGCGGGGTGTCGAAGTTGGCGTGGAACGGCATCGGATGCAGCGCCGGGTCGGGCACCGGGCCGTCGTTGTGTTTCGTCAGAACCGTTGCCGCGGGCAGGGTTCCCTCCGATGCGACGAAGGTGCCGTCGTTGACGGCGAGCACGTCCCAGATATCGGCGAACCGGGACAGCGCATAGGTGTCCCACTCCGGCAGGTAGTACACCGGGTGTTCGTCGCGCAGCACCCGGTAGTACGGCAACGGGTCTGCCATCACTGCCGGATCGAACGGGTCGTAACTGAATTCGGTCATTGCAGTGGAGACGGTGGCAGGGCCGCGAGGATCGAATCCTCCCACCCGTCGCGCAATGCCGGGGCCACGCTCATCCAGGTGACGATCTCGGCGGGCGGGTGTTCGGTCCAGGACGGGTAGTGGTTGTCGAAGCAGTCCCAGTCACCGTCGAGTGCCCAGTAGTGGATCACCTCGTTGAACCGGAACGTGGTGGTGAACGAACCGAGCCAGCGCTTGCCCGTGCTCTCCGACCACGGCACGTACAGCCGTTCCAACTCCCGGATGTAGTCGTCCTGCTTGCCGGGCTTGGTCTGCATGATCTCCTGAATCACCAGTCCCGCAGTGAAATCCGCCTCGGTGAGCTCGGCGAGGGTCCTGTTGGAGGGGCCCGGGTACATGATTCGGCCCTCCCCCCGGGCACCGATACCGGCCAGATACCGCGACCACGTGGTGGCCGCACCGTGCTGACTGCCGCCGCGGGCCTGCTCACGGCCGATCCGGGCGTAGTCGGCGAAGGCGTCGATCTCCCAGATGACGGTCACCTGCGGCCAATTACCGTTGTACGGCGTCGTTTCCCAGAGGGCGAACAGTCGCGCATCCAGCTCCGACATCATCGGGTGATACACGTCGTTGAATCGGTCGGTGAACTCGTCACTGCGTCCCGACCCGAGGTTGATCGTCTCGTGGAGGTACAACAGCGTGTCGCCGTGATGTTTGCGCACTCAGCGAGCGTGACATTTGAGACGTGTTTTGTAAAGGTCCGGTGTGATGGTCGGCTATCGTGACCACATGACGGTGCAACCGCTGGCCAACGGATTCTGCTTCGGCGAAGGTGCTCGCTGGTTCGAGGGTCTGGTGTGGTTCTCCGACATGCTCGGCGAAGCGGTGCACACCGTCACCCTCGCCGGTGAGATGTCGACACTCCCGCTGCCCGGGCACGCCCCGTCCGGACTGGGTTTTGCGCCCGACGGCACCCTGCTGATCGCCTCCACGCAAGCCCGCCAGGTTCTGCACTACGACGGCGAATCCGTCTCCGCGCTAGCCGATCTCAGCGCAATCGTGCCCGCCGAACTCGGCGATATGGTGGTCGACGAGCATGGGCGGGCGTACGTCGGCTCCCAAGCCCGCACCGGTGGCGTGATCGTGCGACTGGACCCCGACCGCAGCGCCCGGGTGGTCGCGGGTGATCTCGATTTCCCCAACGGCATGGTCATCACGCCGGACGGGACCACCATGATCGTGGCCGAGTCGACGGGCAGGCGGCTGTCGGCCTTCACCATCGACGAGGACGGCGGACTGGGCGACCGGAGGGTGTTCGCCGACGGGCTGGACGGACCACCCGACGGGCTCGCGGTGGACGCCGACGGAGGCGTCTGGGTGGCCATGACACTCGCGCATCAGTTCCAGCGCGTCACCGCAGCGGGAGTCACCGACCGGATCGACATGGAGGGGCGCACCGCGATCGCGTGTGCACTGGGCGGCCCGGAGAATCGCACGCTGTTCCTACTGTCGTCCACCGATGCCTATCCGCGGAAGCTTCGCGGTACCAGGCTGTCCCGCCTGGACGCGATCATGGTCGACGTCCCGGCCCCGGAATGAGAGAGCAGATGTCGGACTGTTACTACGAACTGATCGACGCCGATGATGCCACCGGCGAGAGATTCCGGGCCACCGATATGGTGCGTGGCACCTGGTCGGCCCAGTTTCAGCACGGGGCGCCACCGTCGGCACTACTGGTCCGAGCGTTGGAACGCTGCGACCGGCGCGACGACACCCGGCTGAGCCGGGTCCTCGTCGATCTGCTGGGACCCGTTCCCGCCGAAGGGGATCTGTGGGTGCGTGCGCAACGCGAACGGGCGGGCAAGCAGATCGAGTTGATCACAGCGGAGATGCTGGCCGCCGCACCCGACGGCACCGTCCGCCCGGTGGTGCGGGCCAGTGGGTGGCGGCTGCAGCGGGAGGACACCACCGAGGCCGTGCATGCGTCGGCCGCGCCGCTGCGTCCGCTGGCGCAGGCCCGCAGCCGGGACATGGCCAAGGACTGGGCGCCCAACTATGTGCACAGCATCGACTGGCGCTGGCTCACCGACCCGCTGGCCGCCGGTCCCGGCGAATCGTGGCTCAGCCCGACGGTGGACCTGGTGGCCGGCGAGTCCATGACCGCGCTGCAGCGCCTGTTCGCGGTGGCCGACGATGCCAACGGGATCGGCAACAAGCTCGATATCCGTAAATGGACGTTCCTCAACACCGATCTGGCGGTGCATGTGCACCGGATACCCGACGGTCCGTGGATCGGCATCCGGGCCGAGACCAACTACGGTCCGGACGGGATCGGCACCACGCTGGGCACGCTCTTCGACGAGCAGGGCGCGATCGGGGCCATCCAACAGTCGGTGCTGGTGCGCCGCAGGCCGCCGCGCACGTCCTAGTCGACGGCCCGCAGCGCGGCCGCCGGGCACTGGATGACGGCCTGGCGCAGCAGCCCGTCATCGGCGGCGCCGCTGTCATGGATGACGACGCTGCCCTCGTCGGTCACTTCGAACACATCCTCGGCCAGGGATTCGCAGATCCCGTGCCCGGTGCACTTGCCCAGGTCGACTTCGACATGCATGCGTCACTCCTTGGTCAACGGACGTGGGCCGGCACGCGCTTCACGCCGTGCACGAATGAGCTGTACAACAGGTCGGGCTCGCCGAACTCGATGGTCTTACACCGGGTCAGCAACTCGCGGAACAGGTTTCGCAGTTCGGTCTTGGCCAGCTGGTTGCCCAGGCAGAAATGCGGTCCGCCGGCACCGAATCCGACGTGCGGGTTGGGTGAACGGCTCAGATCGAATGTCTCCGGCGCGTCGAACACCGACTCGTCCCGGTTCGCCGAACAGTAGAACAGGCCCACCTTGTCCCCCGCGCTGATCAGCTGACCGGCCAGTTCCACGTCCTCGGTGGCGAACCGGGCGAACTGCATCACCGGCGTGGCCCAGCGCACGAACTCCTCGACCGCGGTGCCGATCCGGCCGTCGAAATCCGCCAGCAGCCAGTCCCGCTGCTGCGGGTGGGCGGCCAGCGCCATCATCGCATGGGTGGTGGTCTGCTTGGTGGTGTCGTTACCCGCCGACGCGAGCAGGATCAGGAACGCCCCGATCTGTTCGTCGGTCAGCCGGTGACCGTCCACCTCGGCGTTCACGATGCTCGTCATCAGGTCGTCGCCCGGATTGGCGCGACGGAACTTCGCCAGCTCGATACCGGTGTTGGAGATCAACATGATTTCGTTGATGGTCGCCATCGCGCGTTCTTCCAGACTGGAGAACTCGTCGTCGCTCATGCTGAAGAGCTTCTCGGCGGCCTTCGCCAAGGCGGGTTGATCGGCGCTGGGCACCCCGAGCATGTCGGAGATGGTTCGCATCGGCAGTCGTGCCGAACAGGCTTCGACGAAATCGACATCGCCCACCCCGACCAGGTCGTCCACCACGGCGACCGCGTTGCGGTGGATCTGTTCCTCGATCTGGCGGACGTGGCGCGGGGTGAAGGCCGAGCTGATCAGCTTGCGGTACACCGTGTGTTCGGGTGGATCCATCATCAGGAAGAAGGTGGCGAACTTCTGCACCTCGGCGGGCATCGGGTCCAGCGCCACCCCGCGCGCGGAGGTGAACAGCTCGGGATGCTGACTGGCGAACTGGATGTCGGCCCGCCGGGTCAGTGCCCAGAACCCCGGCTCGGAGATGTCGAACAGGGTGGACAACGGCTGGTGCCAGCTGAGGCCGTCGGCCGCCCGCAGCCGGGCGAACGTCTGGTCCCGCTCGGCAAACGGCTGATTCCAGAATTCGTGTGACGTGATGTCGAACGAACTGTATTCGCGCGCCTGCGGGTTGCTGGCAACGGTCACGGGGCGTTCCCTCCTCAGGGTTCGCGACGGCGATGTCGCGACCGATTCAGCGTGACAGTTCAGCAATAGTTTGTAAAGCTGTGGGGATGCCGGACCCAGTTGCCGCCGAGGCGGCGGCCAGCACGCGCGAACGCATCCTCACCGCAACCGCCGAGGTGCTGGGCAATTACGGCATGACCAAGCTCAGCTTGTCGGAGGTCGCCACGCAGGCAGGCGTGTCGCGTCCGACGCTGTATCGGTGGTTCGCCTCCAAACAGCAGTTGCTGGACGCGTTCGTGGTCTGGGAACGCGGGCATTACGAGCGGGCCGTCGCGGCGGTCGCGGCCCGGCTGCCCGCCGCCGAGCGTCTCGATGCCGCCCTGCAGATCATCGTCGAATACCAGCAGTCCTATCCGGGCCTGCGGATGGTCGACATCGAGCCCGAGCACGTGATCGCGCGGCTGGCACAGTTCATCCCGCTGATGCGCGAACGGCTCGAACGCCTCTCGGAGGGGCCGGACGCCGCCGTGGCTGCAGCCACCGCGGTCCGGGTGGCGGTATCGCATTACCTGGTGCGCAGTGATGACGGGGCGGACTTCCTCGCACAGTTGCGGCACTCGGCGAGGGTGAGGACGCACAGCAGCCGTCGGTAGCCTGGGTCCATGGTCGATATCGGTGCACTCGATGTGTCACAACAGGCCGCGCTCGGCAGTGGCGCCACCTTCTGGACCACCAAGGCGATCGGGGATGTTCCGGCGATCGTGCTCACCGACGGCCCGCACGGCGTGCGCAGGCAATCCGGCACTGGCGCCGACCATTTGGGTATCGGCGAGAGTGTGCCGGCGACCTGTTTTCCGCCCGCGGTGGGCTTGGCCCAGACCTGGGATCCTGAGCTGGTCGAGCGGATCGGTGTCGCGCTGGGTGACGAAAGCCGGGCGCTGGGCGTCAACGTCCTGCTCGGACCGGGCATCAACATCAAGCGGGACCCCCGCTGCGGGCGCAACTTCGAGTACTTCTCCGAGGATCCGTTGCTCTCCGGCGCACTCGGGGCGGCCTGGGTCCGCGGCGTCCAGGGTCGCGGCGTGGCCGCCTCGGTGAAACACTTTGCCGCCAACAATGCCGAATTCGACCGGATGCGAGCGAGTTCCGATGTCGACGAACGGACGCTGCGCGAAATCTACCTACGGGCCTTCGAATACGTGGTGCGCCGGGCCGCTCCGTGGTCGGTGATGTGTTCCTACAACCGCATCAACGGGGTGTACGCGGCGGAGAACCACTGGCTGCTCACCGACGTGCTACGCGGAGAGTGGGGCTTCGACGGTGTGGTGGTCAGCGACTGGGGCGCGGTGCGCGACCGCGTCGCGGCGGTGGCCGCCGGCCTCGATCTGGAGATGCCGGGCAGCGGCGGGGTGACCGACCGGGATGTCGTCGCGGCCGTCGGGCGGGGTGAACTGGCGCAGGACATGATCGCCCGCGCCGCGGCACGGGTGGCCACATTGGCCGCGCGCACCCTGAAAAGTGACGGCACCGCAACGGAATTCGATGAGGATGCCCATCACCGGCTGGCCCGGGAGGCCGCGGGCCGCGCGGTGGTGCTGCTCAAGAACGACGGCGGCCTGCTTCCGCTGCAGCCGGGCCGGATAGCGGTGATCGGCGGTTTCGCCCGCGAACCCCGCTACCAGGGCGGCGGCAGCTCACATGTGAACCCGACCCGGCTGGACATCGCGCTGGACGAGATCCGCCGGCTGGCCGGGGATCACGAGGTGTCGTATTCCGATGACGCGACCCAGGCCGCGTCATCGGATGTGGCGGTGCTGTTCCTCGGCCTCACGGCCGAAGACGAATCCGAAGGATTCGACCGGCCACATATCGAGCTGCCGGGCGCGCATCTGCAACTTCTGCGCGAGGTGGTGCGGGTACAGCCCCGCACCGTGGTGGTGCTCTCGCACGGCGGCGTCGTGCGATTGGACGAGGTGGCAGCCCTGGCACCGGCGATCCTGGACGGCGCCCTGCTGGGCCAGGCCGGCGGCGGCGGTATCGCCGATGTGCTGTTCGGCGTGTGCAATCCGTCCGGTCGGCTCGCCGAGACGGTGCCGGTGCGGCTGCAGGACACCCCCGCCTACCTGAACTTCCCGTCCGAGCGCGGTCACACCACCTACGGCGAGCGAATCTTCGTCGGCTACCGCTGGTATGACGCCCGTGAGCTGCCGGTCACCTATCCGTTCGGGCATGGCTTGTCCTACACCACGTTCGACTACCGCGGCGTGGAGGTCGCCGAACACGGCGACGGATTGACCGTTGCCGTCACCGTGGCCAACACCGGTGCCCGGCGGGGCAGGGAGGTGGTGCAGGTCTATGCCGGCAGGACGGATTCCCGCGTGGACCGGGCGCCGCGCTGGCTGGCCGGTTTCGGGTCGGTGACCCTGGACCCCGGGGACGACGCCGTCGTCGAGATACCGGTGTCCGCACACGATCTCGCCTACTGGGCCGGCCGTTGGGTGGTCGAGGGCGGCCGGTACACGCTGTGGGCCGGTGCGTCCAGCCGGGATCTGCGGCTGCACACCACCGTGACGCTGGCCGGTGACGAGGTGCCTGAACCCTTCACCGGTGAGTCCGCCCTGGGAGAGGTGCTGGCCGATCCGGCCGCGGCGGCGGTCCTCGCGGCGGCGGTCACCGACATGCCGGGGGCGGGCGGTGGCGCACCGAGCGCCGAGATGCTCGCCATCATCGCGTCCATCCCGCTGGACCGGCTGGTGACCTTCAGTGGGGGCGCACTGACCCGGGAGCGGCTGAACGCCCTGCTGGTCGAGGTCAACGCGCAGCACGATGGACAGGACGAGCGAAGCGACGGAATCTAGGTGGCTCGGGCCTTCAGTTCGGCCAAGATCCTCGGTGTGCTCGCCGAGCCTGGGCGCGACGGCCCGCGGCGCCCAGGGCGTCGCCGAGAAATCGGCCGGGGTCGCCACCATCGGGACACTCGAATCACCTTCGGGCACATCGACGATACCCCCGGCGGCATGGAACTGTTCGTCGGCCAGGACGTCGTCGAGCGTGTTGATCGGCGACCAGAAGAAGTCCGGCTCGGCGGCGAAAACCTGCGCCCAGTCGTCCAACGGGCGCGTCGCGAAGATCTGGTCCAGTGCGGCGATCAGTTCGCGCGCGTGGATGAAGCGGGCCCCGGCGGTTGCGAATTCGGGGTCGGTCAGCCAGTCCGTGCGGTTCACCGCACGGCACAGCGCCGGCCAGTGCCGCTCCCCCTGCAGCCCGACGATCCAGAACCGACGCCCGTCACCGGCGGCGTAGTTGTTCATACACGGATTGCCCATCGACTCGCGCTGACCGATCGCCACCTGCTGGCCGGTCAGCAGCATCGTGTTGAGGTCGAAGGACACCGTGTAGGCGCCTTGGCGGTACAGCGAGGTGCTCACCAGCTGCCCTTCGCCGGTTCGGTTGCGGGCCAGCAGGGCCGCACACACCGCGGCGGCCAGCGTCATCCCCGCCGAATGGTCGCCCATCCCGCCGCGCTGAAACGGCGGGGTATCGCCGGGCCTGGTGAGCAGATCGGCCAGCCCGGCGCGGGCCCAGAATGCCGCCACGTCGTAGGCGGCACGGTCGGCATCGGGCCCCTTGGTGCCGTACCCGGTGATCAGTCCGTACACCAGCCGCGGGTTGAGCTCGGCCACCGATTCATGGTCCAAGCCGAGCCGGTGCAATGCCGCCGGGCGCAGGTTGGTCACGAAAACATCTGCGCCCGAGAGCAACTCGAACGCGGTGTCGCGTCCGGCCACGGTGCCCAGGTCCAGCACGATGCTGCGTTTGGAGCGGTTGTCCATCTCGAACGGTGGATTCGCACCCACGCCGAGTTCGGGGTCCAGGCCCATCATTGCGCCGAAGGTGCGGGCGGGATCACCGGCGGGCGGTTCGATCTTGATCACGTCGGCGCCCCAGTCGGCCAGAATGGCACCCGTGGCCGGCGCGGCCACCCAGACGCCGAGCTCCACCACGGTGAATCCGTCCATCGGCCCCGCCATGACGCCCCTTTACAATCAGGTCGACCTTTGTAAACATCGACGAATGTCCTTGCTGCCCCGGCGCGATTGGCCCGTCCTCGGCTTGACCGCGCACCTGGGCCGCGGTGTGCAACGTATCGCAACCGACGCCGCCGTCGGGCGGATGCGCACACTCCCCCGGCATATCCGCGATCTGGATGCGCCGTTCCTGTCCCGGCTACTCGGGCGCAGCGTCGAATCCGTGACGGTGATCGGCGGTGACGCGGGCACCTCCGCACGCGCCCGGCTCGCCCTGACCGGCGCCGACCTCCCCTCGACGGTGTTCGTCAAGATGCCTGCCGAGACCGCGGCGACCAGGTTGATGGGCGAGCTCGGCCGGCTCGCGGACACCGAGGTGCGCTTCTACCGCGAGCTCGCCCCGCGCCTACGCGACGTGCCCGGATGCCACGGTGGCACCTTCGACGCCCTGACCGGACGTTTCGTCCTGGTGCTGGAGGATCTGGCGGTCGACCGGTGTGAATTCCCCGACACCCTGAATCCCCTCAGTGCCGACCAGGCTGCCCAGATCGTCGAATTGCTGGCCCATGTGCACGCGACGTTCTGGGAGCGGCTGGACCCACACCCCTGGGTGTACTCCGCCTCCGGGGACACCACCTCACTGCTGACCGGTTCGCTGGCCAACGCCGCGGCCCGCCGGCTGGCCGGGCGCACCACCGTGGCGCTGCAGAACGGTCGCTTCATCAACGACAACTACCGCGCCGTCGCGCAGCTGATCGACAGGCCCCCGCACACCGTCATGCACGGGGACGCCCACCCCGGAAACGTCTACTTCCGCAACGGAAGAGCCGGCCTGCTCGACTGGCAGGCGGTGCGCCGCGGCCATCCGTCCCGGGAGCTGTCCTACACGTTGATCACCGGCATGACCACCGCCGACCGGATCGAGCATCAGCGCGACCTGCTCGAGGTGTACCGGCGCGCGCTGGCGGCGGGCGGCGGGCCCGACCTCGACGGTGACGAGTTGTGGTCCCGGTACCGCCAGGCCGCGCTGTACGCCTACATCGCCACCCTCATCACGGCCGGGATGGGCGGCATGCAGGACGACACCATCGCCTTGGCCGGATTGGGCCGGGCGGTCGCGGCGCTGGAAGATCTCGACACGGTCAAGACACTGAAGGCGAATTTGTAATGCTCCAGCAACTACCATCAGGGATGTGAACAAGCCGTTGACCGCCGACGCCGGTGAGGACACCTCGACGCGACGACGGATTCTGGTGGCCACGGCAGAGGTACTCGGACGCAGCGGCCAGACCAAGCTCAGCCTGTCCGAGGTGGCGCTGCAGGCCGGGGTGTCCCGGCCCACGCTGTACCGGTGGTTCGCCTCCAAGGAAGAGCTGCTGGGCGCCTTCGGCGAATACGAGCGTGAGATGTTCGACACCGGCATGAGCCGGGCCACCTCCGGATTGCGTGGCACCGAGAAGCTCGACGCCGCACTGCGATTCATCGTGGAATACCAGCAGTCCTACTCAGGTGTGCGGGTGGTCGACATCGAGCCCGAGGTCGTGATCGCACAGCTGTCCCACGTGATTCCGGTCATGCGTGCCAGGCTGCTCAAGCTGATGCCCGGGGCCGGTGGGCCGGTGCGCGCGGCCACCGCCATCCGGGTCGCCATCTCGCACTACATCGTGCGCAGCGATGACGAAGGCCAGTTCCTGGCCCAGCTGCGGCACGCGGTGGGTATCCGCCAGCCCGACGCCGACTGACGCCTACACGCTCTCCAGCCGGACGGCCACCCCGTTGAGGACGGCCATCCCGGCCAATGCCTCCAGGTCCTCGGGCCGGTTGGAGGTCAGTTCGTTGACGTTGGCCCCCGGCGTGGCGTTGGCCAGCTGCCAGCCACCGCCGCGATGGCCCCAGCCCTGCGGGATCGCGACGGTGCCCACCGCCATCTCGTCGGTGATGAGCACACCGGTCTCGATCTTGCCGTGCTCGGACACGATGCGGACCTGGCCGCCGTCCTGCAGGCCTGCCGCGGCCGCATCGGCAGGATGGATCCGGGTGCGCTGCCTGCGGTCGCCCTTCATCAGGGTGGGACTGTTGTGCATCCACGAGTTCTGCGAGCGCATCTCCCGAATACCGATGGCCAGCAACGGGAAACGCGGGTCGTCGGGATGATTGTGGCCCAGCCGGGCGATCTCGTCGGCGATCTCCGGCGAATCCAGATGCACCTTGGCATCGGCGTGGCGCACCACGTCGGCCAAGATCCCGGTGGGCGCGTGCTCGGCCAGCACGATGCCATGCGGGTGGGCACGCAGCCGTTCCAGATTGAGCCCGGCACGCCGCAATCCGAACAGATCGCCGTGCGGACCGGTGCGCAACAGCAGTTCCATCAGCCGGCGTGGGGTCATCCGCCCGATTCCGCGCCGGTCCAGCCAGGCCAGCACCCGGTTGAACCGCAGCAGCGGTCCGGTGGCGAACAGGGCCATCCCCATCCGCCGGGCGATCTCGGAGTACACCTCCCACTCGGGACGGGCCTGCCCATACGGTTCCAGCACGGGTTCACATGACTGCACGAACAAGGTCGGCGAGCACGCCGCGAACGCGATCGGCAGATCATCGCGTTCCAGCATGGTGGTGGCGGGTAACACGTAGTGCGCCAACCGGTTCGTCTCGTTGACGTAGAGGTCGAAGGAGACGAACAGTTCGAGACGGCGCAGCGCCGACTCCAGCGCGGCACTGTTGGGTACCGACAGCACCGGGTTACCCGCCACGACGAACAGCGCGCGCAGCTGTCCCTCACCGTCGGTGGTGATCTCGTCGGCCATCAACGCCGCCGGGAAGGTGCCGAGAACGTCGGGGAAGTCACCGATACGCGAGCGCGTCTTGCCGTAGCTGAAGCTCCCGACCCGCTCACCCATCTCCTCCAGCGGGATCACCGAGTGCGACATCAAGGTGCCGCCGGGCCGGTCCAGATTCCCGGTCACCGTGGTGAGCGCGTCCAGCAGGTAGCTCACCAGGGTGCCGTGCCTGCCCAGGCAGACACCCGTCCGCCCATAGGCGGTCGCACTGGGTGCGGTGGCGAAATCACGGGCCAGGGTGCGGACCACGCCCGCATCCAGGCCGGTGCGGCCGGCGGTCACCTCCGGCGGGAACGGGGCGCACCATGCCCGTAGGGTGTCCGCGCCGCGGGCCTGGCGGCCGGTGTCGGTGGCCAGCCCCTCCTCGAAGATCACCTGCAGCAGCGACAGCAGCAGCCAGGCGTCCGAATCCGGCCGCACCGCGAGGTGCTCGTAATGGCGGGCGGTCTCGGTGCGGCGCGGGTCGATCACCACCACCCGGCCACCGCGGCCGACGATGGCGGCCAGATCATCCTTGATGCGGGGCGCTCGGACCGCACTGCCATGCGAGACAAGCGGATTCGCGCCCAGCATCAACAGGAAGTGGGTGCGCGGCAGATCCGGGAACGGCAGCTGGCTGGCCGCTCCGTACAGCAGCTTGCTGGCCACGAAGCGGCTGTTGATGTCCTGGGACCCGGCCGAGTACAGGTGCCGCGAGCCGATACGGGCCATGAAGATCCCCGACCACACGCTGGAGGCGTAGCCGAAAGCCGCTGGGTTTCCGAAGTACTGCCCGACCGATGCCCCGCCGCTCTCAGCCACGATCTCGGCCAGCCGTGCGGCGATATCGTCGATCGCGGTGTCCCAGCTGACTTCTTCGAAGGTCCCGTCGTCGCGGCGGCGCAGCGGATGCAGCACCCTGTCCGGATCGTTCTGCACGTCGGTGAAGGCGATTCCCTTGGGGCACGCGCGACCGCGGGACAACGGGTGGTCCTGATCCGGGCGCAGCGACGCCAGCCGGCCGTCGGACACCGTGGCGATCAGGCCGCACATCGGTTCGCAGATGCGACAGTAGGTGACCTTCTGCTGATCCGTCCCGGGGCTCGCCGCCATGGCGAAATCGTGACACTCAGCGGCCACCATGTAAAGCTGTCAGGCATGGCGGACACCGGCATCTTGGCGGGCGACACCCGGATGCTCATCGACGGCGAACTGCAGCACACCTCCAGCGGGGCGACGTTCGACGTCGTCCACCCCGCCAGCGAGCAGGTCGCGGGCCAGGCCACCGACGGCTCGGTCGACGACATGGCGCGCGCGGTGGGCGCGGCGCGGCGCGCGTTCGACGAGACCGACTGGTCACGCGATCTGGACTTCCGCTACCACTGCCTGACGCAGCTGCACGAGGCGCTGGAGCGCAACAAGGAACATCTGCGCCGGGTGCTCATCACCGAGGTCGGCTGCCCGGTAAAGGTGACCGGGGCCCAGATCGAGAGCCCGATCGAGGAGGTCAAGCATTGGGCCGAGCACGGTAAGAATTTCGAGTACCTGGCCGACAACGGCGTGCACGAGACGCCGCTGGGGCCCGCCCGGCGCAAGATCCACTACGAGGCCGTCGGGGTGGTCGGCGCCATCACGCCGTGGAATGTGCCGTTCTACCTCAACATCGCCGAGACCGTGCCCGCCCTGATGGCGGGCAACACCGTGGTGCTCAAGCCCGCGCAGCTCACCCCATGGTCGGGCAGCGAGTACGGCCGCATCGTGGCCGAGGAAACCGATATCCCGCCGGGGGTGTTCAACCTGGTGGTCTCGAACGCCAACGAGGTGGGCGCCGCGCTGGCGGCCGACCCGCGGGTGGACATGATCACCTTCACCGGGTCGACGGCCACCGGCCGGGCGATCCTGGCCGCCGGTGCGCAGACGGTGAAGAAGACGCTGCTGGAGTTGGGCGGTAAGAGCGCGCACATCGTGCTCGACGACGCGGACTTCACCATGGCACTGCCGATGGCGGCGCTGATGGCGTGCGTCATGTCGGGCCAGTCTTGCATCCTGCCGAGCCGGATCTTGTTGCCGCGCAGTCGTTATGACGAAGGCATCGAGATCATGAAGAACATGATGGAGAACTTCCCGGTCGGCGACCCGTGGGATCCGGCCAACATGCAGGGCCCGCAGATCAGCGAGACCCAGCGACAGAAGGTGCTGGGCATGGTCAAGGGTGCCGTCGAATCCGGTGCCCGCCTGGTCACCGGCGGCGGTGTGCCGGAGAAACTGCCGGTCGGCTACTACACCCAGCCGACCCTGCTGGCCGATGTCGACCCGGACAGCCAGATCGCCCAGGAGGAGGTCTTCGGGCCGGTGCTGGCCGTCATCCCCTACGACGGTGACGACGAGGCCGTCGCGATCGCCAACAACTCCATCTACGGTCTCTCCGGAGAGGTCAGCGGTGGCGATCTGGACCGGGCGTTCGCGGTGGCCACCCGGATGCGCACCGGCAACGTCACCATCAACGGCAAGAGCCACTTCGGGATCGACAGCCCGTTCGGCGGCACCAAGCAGAGCGGTCTGGGTTACCGCAACGGCGAAGAGGGCTACAAGGAGTACCTGGACGCCAAGACCATCGGCATGCCGGCATGACTTCGCCCAAACTCACCTTCGGGCCAGGAATTGCGAGTAGATGTCGGCGAAACGTCGATCTCGGCGGGCACGTTGGAAATCCGCGCCCGGCGGTCCCAACCCGCCGGCCGCTCAGCCCTCGGCTGCCAGCTGACCGCAGGCTGCCGCGATCTCGCGTCCGCGGGTGTCGCGCACGGTGCACGACACACCCTTGGCCAGGACTCGTTTGACGAACTCCCGCTCCACCGGTTTCGGGCTGGCATCCCACTCGCTGCCCGGGGTCGGGTTGAGCGGGATCAGGTTCACGTGCACCAGCGGCCCCAACTTACTGTGCAACTTCTTGCCCAATAGGTCTGCCCGCCAAGGCTGGTCGTTGACGTCGCGGATGAGCGCGTATTCGATCGACACCCGGCGGCCGGTGGAATCGGCGTAATACCGTGCGGCGTCGAGCACCTCATCCACCCGCCAGCGATTGTTCACCGGCACCAGGGTGTCGCGCAGTTCGTCGTCTGGCGTGTGCAGCGACACCGCGAGGGTGACCCCGAGTTTCTCGTCGGCCAGCTTGCGGATTGCGGGTGCCAGGCCGACGGTGGACACCGTCACCGAGCGGGCGCTGATCCCGAACCCGTCGGGCGGCGGGGCGATGATGCGCCGGACGGCGGCCACCACGCGGTTGTAGTTGGCCAGCGGCTCCCCCATGCCCATGAAGACGATGTTGGACAGCCGGCCATCGTGCTCGGAACGCATGGTCGCCGATGCGGCCCGTACCTGCTCGAGGATCTCGGCGGTGGACAGGTTGCGCTGCAGCCCGCCCTGACCCGTCGCGCAGAACGGGCAGGCCATCCCGCAGCCGGCCTGTGACGAGATACACACGGTGTTGCGCTGCGGGTACCGCATCAGCACCGATTCGAAGGTGGTGCCGTCGAGCCCACGCCACAACGTCTTCCGGGTCTCTCCGGCATCGCATTGAACCTCGCGTGCCGGGGTGATCAGCGTCGGGAACAGTTCGCCGGCCACCTGGTCGCGCAGCGCGGCGGGCAGGTCGGTCATCTGGTGCGGGTCGGCGATCAGCCGTCCGTAGTACTGGTTGGCCAGCTGTTTGGCCCGGAACTTCGGTAAGCCGAGCGCGGTGACGGCGTCGATCCGCCCCGCTTCGTCGAGGTCGGCGAGGTGGCGCGGCGGAGTTCCGCGGCGCGGTGCGTCGAAAATCAGTTCCTGCTTCATGATTGCTTCCAGTATCAGGCCTGGTCGGCCAGAACGTCACGGACGGTCTGTTCGACGGTGTGCAGGATGTCGGCGTTCACGCCGGCCCGGCCGCGGACGAACACCGACGCGCGGCTGGCCGGCGGCAGTCCCTCGGCCAGGCTCAGGCCATCGGGCAGCCGGCCGATCATTGGCAGCAGCGCCACTCCCAGCCCGGAACGGACGGCGGCGAACAGCCCGGACAGATCCGCGGATTCGGCGGCGATGCGGTACTCGGTACCGAGTCGGTCCAGCGTGGCGAATGTCGGTTCGCGAAGGGTGCACGGTTCGGAGAACATCACCACCGGCAACGGCTGCCCGGCCGGCATGGCGAAGCTGCGCGCCGAAACCCATTTCAGCGCAAGCATTCCCGATGCGTGTGCCGGGTCCAGCCCGGAGCCGTCGAGCATCACCGCGAGGTCGACGAGGCCGTGCTCGATGGCGTCGGCCAGCATGACGTTGCGATCGAGGCGGAACCGTAGCCGCCAATCGGGCAGCCGTTCGCCCAGCGCGGCGGTCAGGCCGGGCAGCATCACGTCGGCGCCGTGTTCGGTGGCGCCGATCAGCAGCACCCGTTCCTCGGCGGCGCCCAGATCGGCCAGCGCACCGTCGTGCGCAGCCAAAATGGTGCGGGCGTGGCCCAGTACGCGGTGCCCCAGCTCGGTGAAGGCGACGCCGCGCCCGGAGCGCTCGACGACGGCGCCCCCGACCACTGCCTCGATGCGGCGGACATGCTGGCTGACGGCGGACTGCGTCATGTGCAACACCGCGGCGGCGCGGTGAAACCCACCACAGTCCGCCACCGCCACCACGCTGCGCAGCGGCCCGATATCGAGCACCTGTCCCATCCGGCCAACGTACTCCGATCAGCGCAGACGATCAAAAAACCACCCATCTTGCGTGGATGTCGCGGTTATTCCGGGCAATCGATCAGCATTTGCGATCGATTGTGATAGCCGATATTCGTTGGACTACGCGCACCGGGCCGCCGCACGATGAACCCATGACGCCCACCCGGATGCCGCTGCGCACCGCGAGCACCGTGACGTTCTTCTACGCACTGGGCTACCCGATCGGCAATTTGGCGGTGCACGCCCTGTCCCCGATGGCGGTGCTGGCGTTCCGGTTCGGACTGGCCGGCGCGATACTGGGAACCTGGGCCGCGCTGGCGCGGGTGCGGTTCCCCACCGGACGCACGCTGGCCCATGTCGCAGTGGCCGGTCTGCTGATGCAAGCGGTGCAGTTCTGCGCGCTCTACATCGCCATCCAGCACGGCGCTCCCGCGGTGCTGTGCGCGGTGGTGGTCGCGATGAACCCGGTCGCGACGGCGCTGCTGGCCGCGGCGTTCCTGCGGGACCGGCTGACCCCGCGCCGGGTGGTCGCCCTGGTGCTCGGTGTCGCCGCGGTGCTGGCGGCCTGCGCGACCCGGCTGATCTCCACCGGCGGCGTGGACCCGGTGGTGGGGCTGCTGCTGGTCGCGTTGTTGGGCCTGGCGGCCGGCGGTGTCTATCAGCAGCGGTTCTGCGCCGATGTCGACTTCCGGGCGTCCACCGCGGTGCAGAACGCCGTGGCCTTCGTCCCCGCGCTGGCCTTGACGCTGGCCATGCCGTTCCAGGTGCACAACGTCACCCACGCGATCTTCGCCGTGGGCGGTGTGGTGCTGCTCAACGCCACCCTCGGGGTGTCCCTCTACGTCCGGGCGATCAGTCTGCACGGTGCGTCGTCGGTGGCAATGTTGTTCTGCGTGATTCCCGCGGTGGCCGGCGTGCTGTCGTGGCTGATGCTCGGCGAGCGGGTGGATCTCGGGATCGCCGCGGGACTGGTCCTCGGCGCGGCGGCCTGCTGGCTGAACGCGTCGGGCAAGCCCAAAGGACCCGGCGGGCACGACCGCACCGACAAGGATTCAGGCGAGCAGTGTCAGGACGATCCAGCCGACGACCGCGGACGGCAGCATCGCGTCGATGCGGTCCATGATCCCGCCGTGACCCGGTAGCAGGGTGCCCATGTCCTTGATGCCGAGATCGCGCTTGACCTGAGATTCGACCAGGTCGCCGAGCACGCCGGTGACGACCAGCAGCACACCGAGCGGCACGCCGACCCAAGCCGGCTTGTCCATCAAGAACGTGACCGACAGCACCGCGGCGGTGATACCGAACAGCAACGACCCCCCGAGGCCCTCCCAGGATTTCTTGGGGCTGATGGCCGGCGCCAACAGGTGCTTGCCGAACAGCACACCCGCGACATAGCCGCCGATGTCGGCGAAGACGACCGTCACGATCACGGTAAACACCCGCACACCACCGTGGTCGGCGAAGATCAGCAGCGCGGTGAACGCGGCGAACATCGGTACCCAGGTCGCCAGCAGCACAGTGGCCGCGATATCGCGCAGATAGTTGACGGGTTGCCGGTTCAGGCCTTGGCCGACCAGCCGCCAGACCATGCAGACGACGATGGTGGCGCCATAGCCGCCCAGCAGCCCGGCGACGCCGAACGGCCAGGTCAGCCAGATCATCGCCTGTCCACCGATGAGCAGCGCCAGGGTGGGCAGCGCATAGCCCTGCTCACGCAGCCGCCGGATCACCTCGTGGGTGGCGATGGCGATGGCGACGGCGAGCAGCGGCAGCCACCAGATCGGCGCGAAGAGCAGGGTGCCGATGGCCAGGGCCCCGAGGACCGCGCCGACTGCGATCGCGGCGGGCAGATTGCGCCCGGCGCGCGACGTCTTCTTGGGTGGCTCGGTCTGCGCCACGGGACTGGGGTGCTGAAAGGTCATCTAGACCTCCAGCAACTCGCCTTCCTTGTGTTTGACCAGTTCGTCGATCTGGGCGACATACTGCCCGGTGCTCTTGTCGAGGTCTTTTTCGGCGCGGCCCACCTCGTCCTCGCCGGCCTCGCCGTCCTTCTTGATCCGGGCCAGCTCCTCCATCGCCTTACGGCGGATGTTGCGCACCGATACCTTGGCGTCCTCACCCTTGGACTTCGCCTGCTTCACCAGTTCACGACGGCGTTCCTCGGTGAGCTGCGGGATGGAGATCCGGATGACGTTGCCGTCGTTGGACGGGTTGACGCCCAGGTCCGAATTGCGAATGGAGTCCTCGATGGCACGCAGTTGGTTGGCCTCGTACGGCTTGATCACGACGAGGCGGGCCTCGGGCACGTTGATGCTGGACAGCTGGGTGATCGGCGTCGGCGAACCGTAGTACTCGATGTTCAGGCGCGAGAACATGCCGGGGTTGGCACGGCCGGTGCGGATCGACGCGAGGTCGTCGCGCGCCACGGCCACCGCCTTCTCCATCTTCTCTTCGGCGTCGAAGATTGTTTCGTCGATCACGTGGTTATCTCCCGTCGCATTCGCTCGCCCAGGCACGTATCTCCCGAAGCGTTTCGCTCGCCCACAGCATCTCCTCCACCTGCCCGACTGTCAGCTGGTGACCAGTGTCCCGATCTTCTCACCTGCGACCGCTCGCGCGATATTTCCGTCGGTGAGGAGATTGAACACGAGGATCGGCATGCCGTTGTCCATACAGAGGCTGAATGCGGTGGAATCGGCGACCTGCAGTCCCCGATCGATCACCTCGCGGTGGGTGATCGCGGTCAGCAGCTCGGCATCCGGATTCTTGCGGGGGTCGTCGGTGAACACCCCGTCGACGGCCTTGGCCATCAGCACCACCTCGGCACCGATCTCGAGGGCGCGTTGCGCGGCGGTGGTATCGGTGGAGAAGTACGGCAGGCCCATGCCGGCGCCGAAGATGACGACACGGCCCTTCTCCAGGTGCCGCCGGGCGCGCAGCGGGATGTACGGTTCGGCGACCTGCCCCATGGTGATGGCGGTCTGCACGCGGGTATCGATGCCCTCCTTCTGCAGAAAGTCCTGCAGCGCAAGGCTGTTCATGACGGTCCCGAGCATGCCCATGTAATCGCTGCGGGTGCGTTCCATCCCCCGCTGCTGCAGCTGGGCGCCGCGGAAGAAGTTGCCGCCACCGATCACGACGGCGACCTGGGCTCCGGCGCGCACGACATCGGCGATCTGGCGGGCCACCAGGGCCACCACGTCGGGGTCCAGGCCGACCTGTCCACCGCCGAACATTTCGCCACCCAGTTTGAGCAGCACCCGCGAGTACGCCGGCCGGATTTGTCCCTCCGCCATCAGACTCCTTCGGTTCCGACACAGAATCGCCACCATCCTGCCTCATGACGACGCCCCGGCCACGTCGGGGTGGCCGGGGCGTAGTCCTGGTTCGGTCAGTCTCGATGCGCGGTCAGCAGCCACGCGCCCACCGACTTACGCCCGCCTGCCTCGTCGCGGACGTCGGCACCGGCGAAAGCGCCGAACCCGTCCAGCGCCGGCGGCACCTGGGCGTGGATGCGGGCCGGCCGGATCTCGTCGATCTCCCAGTATTTTCCGACCACATCGCGCAGCTCGTCGGCGGTGACCGCATTGACCGGGCTGTCGCCCGGCATCCCGGCGGCGTCGAAGACCAGCACGAAGTACGACGCACCGGGCGCGGACGCGCGCACGATCGACTGCTGGTAGCCCTCGCGCAGTTCCACCGGCATCGAGTGGAACAGCGTCGAGTCGATGATGGTGCCGAACCGTCCGTCGTAACCGGTGAAGGCGCTGATGTCGGCGACATCGAAGGTGGCGTTGGCCAGCCCACGCCTGGCCGCTTCGGCACGGGCCAGCTCGATGGCGGTCGGCGAGGCATCCAGGCCGACGGTGGTGAATCCGCGCGCGGCGAGATCCAGCGCGGTGGCCGCTTCGCCGCAGCCGGCGTCGAGCACGTCGCCGTGCACACGTCCGGCCGCGATGAGCGCGGCGATCTCGGGCTGGGGCTCCCCGATGCTCCATGGCGGCCGCGCGCCCTGGAAATCGGCGGCTTCGCCGCGGTAGGCCGATTCGAACATTTCCTGCGGTGTGGTCATGTCTCCGGTATATCAACGTGCTTGATATGTGTCAATATGCTTGACATGGGTGACATCGACTCCGACCTGCCGCTGGGCTACCTGCTGACCCGCGCCGCGATGGCGCTACGGGTCGAGGTCACCGCCGCCGTGCTGGAACCGCTCAATCTGACCTTCGCCCAGTACCGCTGCCTGCGGTTGCTGTCGCATTTCCCGGGGAAGTCCAACGCCGAGCTCGCTCGGGAGATGTACGTGTCACCGCAGGCGATGAACATGGTGGTGCGCGGTTTACAGGAGATCGGCCTGGTGTCGCGGCCGGCCACGGTGCCGGCCGGCCGGGCCCTGCCCACCGAGGTGACCCGCGAAGGCGTCGCACTGCTCAAGCGCACCGATCCGGGAATCCGCGCCGCCGAGATGAAAGTGCTCGGACATCTCACCGAGCGTGAGCGCTCGGAGCTCAAGAGAATGCTCGCGGTCGTCGCGGACTGAGCCGCTCCGGGATTCAGTGCCCGGCACCGGCTGCCATCGCGTCCACCGCGGCATCGATATGGGCCACGACGGCATCCCCGTACCGGGCTGCCACCTGTCCCAGCGCGCGGGCCAGATGACCGCCCACCGCACCGGCAGCCAGCACCTCCTGAGCCAGCACGATGCCGTTCACCACATGTGCGGCGCTCAGCAGCCCGTCACGGCCCACCTCGTATCGCCAGTCACCGATCTGGATGCGCTCCGGTTCGGAGTGGAACAGCCCACGCCGCGCCGGGGTGCGGATCACGCCGGACACGCCGCTGAAGACGTTCACGACGAGCGCGACACCACCGGGGCCCGACGCCGCGGCGTCGATCGCCGTCCGCACCCGCTCCAGGTCCAGGGCGGTCATCAGTCGGTCATCGGCAAGACGAAGGCGGGCATGATCGTCTCGCCGGGCGCCGCCCCGGGACGCACGGCGGTACCGGCAGCGTAGAACTCGACGGTGTGGTGTCCCCAGGCGTAATTCGTCACGTCGAACCACACCCCCACCACCCCGGTGCCGCCGTCGCGTTCGGCCTCGGCCTGCATCCGCGACATCGCCAGTTCCCGGGCCTGGTAATTGCCCTGGGTCCACTGCGGCATCTCGGCGTTCTGCCCCACCTGACTCAGGGTGCGCAGAAATCCTTGCACCGCAACGTGAAACACGCAGTTGCCCATCACGAACGCCACCGGCACGAAGCCCGACCGCAGCAACGTGCCCATGTCCTGCCCGGACAGATGGCTGGTGAACGCCTGGCCGTTCGGTCGCCGGTAGGCACCCGGGTTGGCGCTGAACCGCACTGCCGTACCGACGGCGATGAACTCGAGATGATCACCCTCGCCGAGCTGACGCCACTGCAACCGCACCCCGACAACACCGTCGGCACCCAGCGCGTCGGCCTCGGCCTGCAAGCGGGACATGGCATTCCATCGGGCACGGTAGGTCGCCTCGGTCAGCACCGGCAGCTCGGCCTGCTGTTTGATCCCGGTGAACTGGTAGCCGACGTGGTAGACCGACACCCCCATGACCAGTTCGATCGGCTCGAATCCAGCACCGTGCAGGATGGCGAACTCGTTGATCGACAGGTCCGAGGTGAACACCTTCCTGGCGTGCGACAGCCGCTCACCGGCGACGGGGTCGAGCGTGTTCGGTTGCATGGTCACACCCTTCATAGAGTGCGCACAGGCTAAACCGGCAACCTGGCAATCAGGCCCTTTCCGAGCGGGAAAGTTGCTGGGGCTTCCCCGCCGGGCCCGTCGCGCTAATGCTGGTGGCAGGCTTTCGGCGGCGACGGCGGCAGATCCAGTGCCGGGTTACCGTCGAAGAATCCGATCGGCTTGAGATGGAAACCCGTGTAGGCACAAGGCATCACAGGCCAATCCTCCGGACGCACCACATGATGGGCGCCCAACGTGTACCAGAGCACCACGTCGGTGTCCTCCAGGGGCGCATCGTCGGCGACGAACTCGGGCAGGCCCTGGCTGTCGGCCGACTGGTACATGTAGTCGCCGGCGGCGAACATCTCCGACGGGTCGTACCTGGTCACCCAGAGGTTGTGCTGCACGAACTTGGCGCGGTCGTAGATGTAGGAGCCCTCCTGCACCATCACCGGCACGATTTCCTTGGGCACCAGCTTGTAGGCCACCGGCGCACCGAGCTCGTTGACCTTGGACGGATTGGTCACCTTCCAGTACCGGCCCGTCTGCCAGTTCCAATCGCGTGCACCCTCAGCTTCGGAGGCCACCAGCGTGTCCTGGGTGATCCAGGCATTGTGGTGCGGATTGAGCGCCGGATCCGGTTCGGGAACCGAATCCACCTCGTACACACTGTTTCCGGCACCGTCGACGCTCATGTCCAGCCGGAAGTTGAAGAAGTGCTGATGATTCGGGCCGTAGATGCCGGGCGCCACCATCTTGCCCCAGCGCGGTGTCTCACCGTCGGCCACCGCACCGGTGGTCAGCACACCCGAGAGCTTGACCTCGACCTCGATCGAGGCGTCGTTGTAGAAGTACCAGAAGAATCCGTACTCGTAGTTGCCCACCGTGCAGATCATCGAGACCACCAGCCGCCGCGACCGGCGCACCTCGACCTCGCCGGTGCGAAAGTCGGTGTGCTTCCACGAGATCCCGAAGTCCTCTTCGTGCATGCAGATCGCATTCGGGATGACGACCGCGTTCCCGCTGGAGTCGTTGACCGTGCCGTCGAAGTAGTGGATCTCGCCGAGACAGTCACAACCCAGCGTCAACGGATTGGCCGAGAATCCCATCCCGACCTCGCCCATGTCGAAGACGTTCTTGTTCCAGTGCGTCGGCGCGGTGTCGCCGTAGGGCACCACCATCTCCGACAGCGACCCCCGGTAGAGGATGGGCCGGGTCTCCCCGCGGTCGGTGTAGGTCACCTCGTGAACGGTGACCCCTTCACGTGGATTGAACCCGATGCGCAGAGACCATTTCTGCCACTGCACCTTCCACCCGTCCACGGTGAAACTGGGCCCGTCGGGCTGGGTGATCTCGATCGCCTTGACGTCATCGCGGAACTGGGTGAACGCCGGGCGGTTGTTCGGGTCGAACATGAACTGTTCGGAGTAGTTGCCCGCCGTCGGAGGCAACGGCACGACACCGTGATCCTCGATATCGATGACCTCCATGGCGTCCAGATCGAACGTCACGATCAGCCCTTCGACCGGGCGGGCGTACCCGTGCTCGGACGCGGCGGCCCGCATGAAGGTCAACGGGCGGCAGATCAGCGCCGAGTTGTCGTAGTGATCTCCGGCCCCGTAATACCCTGCGGGCCAAGGGTCGATCATCGCGAGGCTGAAGTCGGTCACGCCGCGTTTGAGCATCGCCGCCTGCCAGCGCGGGTCCTCCCGCACCTTCTCCTCCACACCCGTCATGTGCTCGACGAGGTAGGACGGGAACCGCCCGGGTACGGCCTTCCACGACTCGATGACCCGGGCACCGAGATCGACGACCGCCTCGTAGATCATCTTCGCCGCCGCGTCGTACATGCTGACGAACGCCGACCGCGGCACATCGTCGCGACCTTCGAAGCTGAGCGCGGCGTTCTTCTTCGGCTCGGCGAGCTGGATCATGACGAATTTCAATGTGGGCGTGGCGTATTCGGACGCGGTGATGATCGACGCGGCAGCCTGGACCTCGTCTCCGGACAGCGGGTCGAGCGGATAGAGCTTGGCCTCGCCGGCAGAACCCGTGCTGGGCCGGGTGTCTTCCATGGTCACTTGGATATTTCCTCTGCTTCCTTGGTGAGATCGAGCACCGCGAGATGGGCCAGGGCATCCTCCTGGGACACCTTGTGCGCCGAGCGGCGGCCGAAGACGTACACGACCAGGCCGAGCGCGAACATGCCGACGCTGATGCTTCCGACCCACGTCATCCACTCGCCGTCCCCGACGCCGGCACTGGTCAGCCAGGACTTGGCGAACGAGTAGTACACGCCGGCAATGGTGCCGATCGTGCCGACGGCGACCGTGATCCAGACACCGACCATGCCACCCGGGATGCGCCAGAACGTCTCGTTCGCATAGCGGTCGGCGTACTTCTTGCGGGCGATGACGACCGGGATCAGGAAGAAGAACCCGGACAGCAACCACACCGTCGACAGTCCGCCCTGCAGGAAGATCGTCGTATTGACCAGACTGCTCTGTGAGTAGAGTCCGATGATCAGCAGCGACGAGAGCACGCCCTGAATGAGGATGGCGCTCACCGGGTTGCGCGTCCGCGGGTTCAGGTGGGTGAAGATCCGCGGCAGGTGGCGCTCCAGGCCGGACACGAAGATCAGCCGGGAGTAGGCCACCTGGTAGGTCATCAGCGCCACGACGATGATCAGGGCCAGCACCACGGCGCAGATCTCCATCAGCCCGGGGAAACCCGAGACTCCCAGCATGCCGATGACACCGGTCACCGCGTCGATCTGGTCGGTGGGCAGGGCCATCATGGTGCCCAGTGTCGTCAGCAGGTAGATGGCCACCAAGGCGGTGGAACCCCAGAGGATCATCCGCGGCCCGCTCTTACGGACCGACAGGAACTCCGCACCCATGTTGTACGGGGTTTCCACACCCAGCAGGTACAGCAGCACCGTGCCGTACAGGAAGCCCGACACCGCGAAGTTCGGTATCACGGCATCGTGCCAGCTGAACGGGGTCGCCGAGCCGTGCTTCACCGCGAAGATCAGACCGCAGAGGAAGATGGTCAGCGCGAGAGCGCCGAACACCACGAAGACGACGTTCATGATGCGCTGGTTGGCGGCGAGCTTGGCCAGCGCCAGCCCCACGACCACCCACATGATGACCAGTTGCAGGATGACGCTCGACATCACACCCAGCTCGGCGTGGAAGGCCAGCAACAGGAATGACAGCACCACCGCCGGCGAGGAGGCGGCGTTCAGGATCACCGGCACCCAGGACAGGTAACCGCCGACGAAGCCCCACGTCTCCCCCATCGTCCGGGTGGCCCAGATGTACACACCACCCTGACCGGGCCACAGGTTTCCGAGTTCGACGACGGCCATACCGGCGGGAACCAGGAAGGTGAGGATACCCAGGATCCACATCGGGATGGCGGTCCATCCGCCCGTTGCCATCACCGAAGATCCGGTGATCCAACAGATGATGAACACGTAGGCCGCAGTGAGGCCGAAGGTGCTCATCACCTTGGGCAGGATCTGTTCCGGGACCAGTTCGGTCGCCATCAGCTTGTCGCGGGAAGCGGTTGCCGAGTGTTCCAGTTCTTGTGTCATATGCTGTCTCCCAATACCTTTGGATCAGTTGACGATCTGGCCGTCACGCATTCGGACCACACGGCTCGCTTCGTCGGCCACCGTGGGGTCGTGGGTGCTCGCGACGACCGTGACGCCGAGCGTCGAACACAGATCGCGGAGCATTCGCACCACCGTCTCCCCCGTGCGGTGGTCCAGATTGGCGGTCGGCTCGTCGGCGAGCACCAGCGTCGGATTGCTGATCAGCGAACGCGCGATGGCTGTGCGCTGCTGCTCACCGCCGGACATCTTGGTCGGCTGGTGGTGAATCCGGTGCCCAAGACCGACCAGTTCGAGCAGTTCGGTGGCCCGCTTGCGCAGCGCCTTGCGGTCGTAGGGCTCGAACATCAGTGGCAGTTCGACATTCTCGACGGCAGACAGGAACGGGATCAGGTTGTAGCTCTGGAAGATGAACCCGATGGTGTCGTGCCGCAGAGCGGCGAACTGGCTCTCCGAGATCGTCGAGGTGTCCTGACCGGCGACACGGACGGAACCCTTGGTCGGGCGATCCAGGCCGCCGATGATATTGAGCAGCGTCGACTTGCCGCTGCCGCTGGGACCCATCAGGCAGACGAATTCGCCCGGCAGCACCTGAAGTTCAACGGCGATGAGGGCCTTGACCACCTCATCGCCGAGCTTGTGCAGTTTCCACACATCGGAGATCTCGATGACCGGCGGCGTTCCGGCCGCAGCCGCGGTGGCGAGCGTGCTGGTTTCGGTGCCGGTCGCAGTGCCGGTTTCGATGGCGGTCAATGTGCCTAGCCTCCTGTGCTCAACGAACGGATGGGCGGCCGCGAGGCCGCATTCCAAGTGGGCATCACACTGGTGGCCAGCGCGGCCACGATGCTGACGGCAACGGCGATGACGGTGCCCAGGGCCAGCCCCCCGATCGCCACCCCGGTGGGGACGAACCCGATGGCTCCCAGCGCCAGCCCGGCGACCACCGCCAGCACCGCACCGCCGACGGCTCCCAGGGTGGCGGCGACGACGGGCTCGACCAGCAACGCGACGACGACGGGCATGCGGGGAATTCCGTTGGCGCCCAGCACACCCAGTTCCCTGGTTCGCTGGGCGACAGTCCGTGTCGTGGCGACCGCCACCTCGACCACACCGACCAACAGGACGGTCACCGCGATGAGCACCACAGCGGCACGGATCTCCTCGGCGTGGCCGAGGGATGCCGACTGGGCCCTGATCCCGTCGGACATCCCGAACACGATGACCACCAGAAAGGCACCGGTGGCCGTGGTGATGGCGGGCAACACCATCTCGCGGATCCGGCGCCGCGCCGCCAGCCACCCGTAGGACAATCCGTAGCGCATCAGTTCCCCCTGAGCAGGTCGACCGGCCGTTGTTGCAACAGCCGATGCACCGGGATGAGCGCGCCGACGATCGCCATCGCGGGGATGAACGCTGCCACCATGCCCGCGGCCTGCGCCCACGCCGTCACGGTCGCGATGCCCGGAATGACCAGTGCGACTGCAGCTCCTGCACCGAGCACACCGACGATGAAGGCCACGATGAACACGATGAAGGACTCGACGAGGAAGAAGTACAGCACCTCGTCGGCCAGGCCGATACTGGACATGATGCCGAATTCGCGTTTGCGTTCGGCGACTGCGGCCAGGAACGAGGACACCGCGATCACGAACCCGAGGATCAGACCGATCGTGGAGATCAGACCCAGGGTGGAACTGGTCACCTTGCCCGAGAACAGCGCCGAGAAACTCTGCTCGAAGGTCAACGGGCCGACCCCGCCCACCGTGTCATAGATCAGCCCTGCGCCACCGCGGTCGGGCTGCACGGACGGATCCGTGCTGGACGGCAGCGCGGCCGCGGCGCCGAAGATCTGCGCCGAGTCTCGACGGTTCTCCTGGCCCGCGGGGGCGTTGACCGTCCACCAGCCATTGTCACCGACGATGGCATGCGCCAGATCAGTTGACACAGTTGCGGATTGACCGGAGCCGGAGATGTCCACCAGCAGGCTCTGGCCCCCGATCACCACCCGGTCCCCGGCGCCCACACCGAGTCTGGCCGCCAGGCCCTGCCCGATCGAGGCATGGCCCGCGGCGACCTTGTCGCCACCCCGCAGCGAGACCACCACCCCGTTGACGGTGGTGGTGCCGGACAGGGTGCGGGTGGCGGTCCAGCCATCCGGGATGGCGGTGATATCGGAAGCGGGCCCGTCGGCGACCAGCGCCTCGGCCTCGTTGTCATAGTGCACGCCGGCCGCCGGGACCACCCACAACTGCGCGCCGCCGATCACATCGGTGACCGAATCCTCGCCGGAGATGGCGAAACTCGCGGCGATGGTGCGCACCACGGTGACGCACGCGATCGCCAGCGCGATGCCGACGACGGACAGCACGAACCGCTCGGGGCGGCGCCTGATGTTGGCGAGCGCGAACCGGACCAGGCACAGAAAGGTGTTACCGGATGCGGTCGCTATCTCCGGCGCTCGGGTTATCGTGGGTGATGCTGCGGACTCCACGAATGGGATCGTGGGCGCGTCGTGTTTCGTCGATGGCCGTCTCTGGTATCCGGCGCGTTAACGGGAACTGATTGCGATTACAACAGGGTGTCCCGGCGGCTACGGATTTCGTTGTCAATCACAGAATCGCGGCCGCGATGATCAGTCCGAAGGCCAGATAAGACGCGGACACCACCAGTACCTCGGGGGTGAAGCGCTCCTGAGCCAGCACGCTACCGATGTCGACGCCCTTGATCACGCCGACCAGGCGGACCGAGAACGCCTGTGCGGCAATGCCGAGCAGACCGAACACCAAGGTCTTGATCAACCCGCCGATCAGGTCGCCGGACGAACTGTAGATCGCCAGCACGATGATCAGTGCCATCGAGACCACCCCGGACGCGGTGATCGCGGCGGCATTGGGGCGCCCGGCCTGGACCAGGGCGCGCAGCGGTCCCGGCGTGGTCCAGTCGATCACGAAGAAGCCGAGAACCATCAGGGCGATACCGACGATCGTGTACAGCACGATCGCCGACGCACCATGGCCGACCACCGACCAGTAGTCCGGGGCGAGGGCGCAGAGCGTGACGCGGTTCATCGGATTCCTTCTTTGTCGGTCAGAGTGGAATGCGGTGCGGCACAAAGGCAGCACCATCGTCGGTGATCAGGCCGGAGGTCTCCCTGATGCCCAGGCCCGCGGATTCGTCGCCGACGATCCAGGCGCCCAGCGCGGGACGCATATCGTCGAATTTGGGCAACGGGTCCAGCAGTTGGTAGATGTAGCCTTCCTCGCCGTACACCCCGCCGGTCTGCATGTCCTGGCCGGCACCGACCACGGTGATGTTCGCGCCTTCCCGCCCCAGTTTGGGCTTGCGCACGTATTCGGTGAGTTCGTGCGGATCGTCGAGATAGGCCGGCAGTAGGTTCGGGTGTCCGGGATACATCTCCCACAGCACCGCGAGGATGGCCTTGTTACTCAGCAGCGTCTTCCACAGCGGCTCGACCCACATCGTCGACGGCAGCAGGTCCAGGGCTTGACGCCCGAAGTCGTCGTCGAGGATCCACTCCCACGGGTAGAGCTTGAACATCGACGCGATGGGCGCTTCCTCCAGGTCGACGAAGCGCTGCAGGTCCTGGTCGTAGCCGATGTCCTCGATCGGCAGGCCGACGGTGTGCAGGCCGGCCTCGGCCGCACACTCCTGGATGTAGGCCAGTGTCACGTTGTCCTCGCCGCTGGCATCGGCCGAGGACCAGGTGAAGTGGGTTTCCTTGCCGGGCAACCGATCCCGTACCTCGGACCACCTGCCGACGAGTTTCTCGTGCAGCGAGTTCCACTGATCGTCGGCGGGAAACACGTCGGTCTTCCAGTGCCACTGCAGGATCGCTGCCTCCAGCAGCGACGTCGGCGTGTCGGCGTTGTACTCCAGCAGCACCGGTGGCCTGCGCCCGTCGTAGCGCAGATCGAACCGTCCGTATACGTGCGGGTCGCTGCGGCGCCACGACGCGGCGATGTGCTCCCAGGTCCACTCCGGCAGGCCGAAGTCGCGGTAACGCTCCGCGAGGACGACGTGCTCGACGGCGTCCAGGCACATCGAGTGCAGCACCTCGACGGAGGCCTCCAGGGACAGCACCTCGTCCATGTCGAAGACGTAGTGCACCGACTCGTCCCAGTACGGCCGGTCGGCCCCGGCGGAATCGCGGGCCGGGGTGCCGAAGCACATGCCCTGCTCGGCCACGATCCGTTCCCAGCCCGGTCGGGGGGAACTGCGCTCACGCCGCATTCAGCTGCCCGAGCTTCCATGACTGGACGAGCCGAAGCCACCCCGTGAGATCGACGATCCGGAGCTCGTCTTGCCCGTGGTGCCCTTGGGGAGCTCCAGGGTCCCACCCCGCGCGGTGGTCCCGATCCCGCCGTTGTTGCCGCCGTAGTAATAGCGATACGGCGAGCCGGCGTAGATGAAGACGCCACCGGTTCCGGTGTAGCCGCTGCTGCAGTAGCTGTCCGGGACCACCTGGTTGGAGCCGTCGGCGACGCAGGTGGCCGACACCGTGTCCTCGTGCAGGATCTGATAGCCCAGCGCGATCACGCCGACGACACCGACGACCGCCACCGAGCCCATCAGGACCTTCTTGTTCCTGGCGGCCCGCCTCTCGGCGTCGGCCTGCTGCTGCGCGGCGAACTCCTCGGCCGCCTCGCGGGCGCGCCGGGCCTTGTCCCGCTGACGCGCCTCGGCGACGGTGGGCGGCCGCGGTTTTGTCGAACCGGGATCCTGATAGCGCATCGAGCCCCGCGCCGGTGGCGCCTCGACCTTGTCGGGTGCGTCGTCGGACCCGGATTCCATCTATCCCCCGTTGCTTGTGTCCAGCCGCATCACAGCATAGAGCCGTCAATCCTGGATACGCGCGAACGCCTGGGCCTGTTCGAGTTCGTACGCCAATTCCAGCAGCACACGCTCCTGCCCCCGCAGCGCCCCGAACATCATCCCGACCGGCAGTCCCTGCGCGGATCGGCCCATCGGCAGCGAGATCGCCGGGTCGCCGGTGACGTTCTGCAGTGGCGTGAAGGCGACCCAGTCGACGAGCCGGTCGATGACCTGCTGATAGGGCGCCGTCGGGTCGAGGTGCCCGATGCGCGGGGTCACCTCGGCCAGGGTCGGGGTGAGCAGCACATCGTAGGAGGCCGACAACCGGGTGATGATGCGCCGGGTTCGGCTGAGCCGGCCGATCACCAGCGGCAGGCGGTGCAGATTGCGGCCGGCCAGTTGTTCCAGTCCGAGCGTGAGATTGTCCAGCTTGGTCTTGTCGAAGCTCGGGCCGAAAGTGCGTCGCCCGCCGCGCACCAGGGCGAACGCCAGCAGCGACCAGTACAGCAGAAAGTCGTTCATGAACGACGCGGGAACCGGGTTGGCGATTTCGGTGACCCGGTGGCCGAGCTCCTCCAGCAGCACCGCCGTCTTCATCGTCAGTTCGCGGATCTCCGGACTGGCCTGGCGCGCAATCGATTCCGTACACACCGCGACGTGCAACCGACGGCTCCCCGGCCCGGTGACATCACCGATGGGCGGCAGCTTCGGATTACGCTGCAGGAGTTCGGCCTCGCGGTAGAACGCCGCGGTGTCACGGACCGAGCGGGTGAGCACGCCGTTGGCCACGATGCGCAGCGGCATCTGGCGCATCTGCTTGTCCAGCGGCAGCCGACCACGCGACGGTTTGAGCCCGACCAGGCCGTTGCACGCGGCCGGGATGCGGATGGAGCCGCCGCCGTCGTTGGCATGCGCGATCGGCACCACGCCGGCCGCCACCAGCGCGCCCGACCCGGACGACGACGCACCGGCGGTGTGGTCGGTGTCCCATGGATTGCGCACCGGGCCCAGGCGCGGATGTTCAGCCGAGGCGCTGAATCCGAACTCCGAGAGCTGGGTCTTGCCCAGCACCACCAGACCGGTGCCCAGGTAGCTGCGGGCGAAGTCGCCGTCCGCCGATACCGGCCGCGGCGCCCAGGCGTCGGTGCCGTCCATGGTCGGCATCCCCGCGACATCGGCGTTGTCCTTGACGAACGTCGGGATCCCGGAGAAGTAGCCCTGTCGAGGTGTGGCCGCGCGGGCCCGGTCGAAGGCCCGGTGGGCCAGACCGTTCAGGGCCGGGTTGACGGCCTCGGCCCTGGCGATTGCGGATTCGATCAGGTCGGCCCGGGAAACGTCGCCGGAGCGCAGCGCGGCAACGAGCGCGACCGCGTCCAGATCACCGAGGGCGTCATCGCCGAAGGCGTGCACACGTGTCATGACCCGACGGTACCAGCACGTACCAGCTCGGTGGCTCCCGACGCAAAGAACCCCGCGTCGCCGAGGCGATGCGGGGTTCTTCGGGCGAAACTGTCTAGGCTTGGCCGACCTCGAACCGGACGAACCGGGTCACGGTCACGCCGGCGTCGTCGAGCAGCGCCTTGACGGACTTCTTGTTGTCCGACACCGACGGCTGATCGAGCAGCACCACGTCCTTGTAGAACCCGGTGAGCCGGCCCTCGACGATCTTGGCCAGCGCGGCCTCGGGCTTGCCCTCTTCCTTGGCGGTTTCCTCGGCGATGCGGCGCTCGTTGGCGACGACATCGGCGGGCACCTCCTCGCGGGTGAGGTACTTGGCCTTCAGCGCGGCGATCTGCAGGGCCACCGCGTGTGCGGCGGACTTGTCATCACCGGTGTACTCGACCAGCACACCGACTGCCGGCGGCAGGTCGGCAGACCGCTTGTGCAGGTAGGTCTCCACGTTGCCGTCGAACACGGCGACGCGGCGCAGTTCGAGCTTCTCGCCGATCTTGGCACTGAGCGCGGCGATCAATTCCTCGACGGTTTTGTCGCCGGCCTTGGCGGCCTTGAGCGCGTCCACATCGGTCGCCTTGGAGGCGGCAGCGGCGGTGACGATCTGATCGGCCACGGCACGGAATTCGTCGTTCTTGGCGACGAAGTCGGTCTCCGAGTTCAGCTCGATCAGGGCGCCGTCCTTGGCTGCCACCAGACCTTCGGCGGTCGCGCGCTCGGCGCGCTTGCCGACGTCCTTGGCACCCTTGATGCGCAGAACCTCGACGGCCTTGTCGAAATCGCCGTCGGACTCGGCCAGCGCGTTCTTGCAGTCGAGCATTCCGGCGCCGGTCAGCTCCCGAAGGCGCTTGACGTCGGCAGCGGTGTAGTTAGCCATAAAAAGCGTTCTCCTGGAATTAAGAGGCGTCAGTGGTGGTCTCGGCAGCACCGTCGGTGCCGGTGGTCGCACCCGCGAGCAGTTCCTGCTCCCATTCGGCCAGCGGCTCGGCGGCCGGCGCATCCTGGCCGGCCTCGGTCTTGCCGGCACCGGCACGGGCCTGCAGGCCCTCGGCGACGGCAGAGGCGACCACCTTGGTCAGCAGTGCGGCCGAACGGATCGCATCGTCGTTACCCGGGATCGGGTAGTTGACCTGGTCGGGATCGCAGTTGGTGTCGAGGATCGCGATGACCGGGATGCCGAGCTTGATGGCCTCGTTGACGGCCAGGTGCTCCTTGTTGGTGTCGACGACCCAGATGGCCGACGGCACCTTCGCCATGTCGCGGATACCGCCGAGGCTGCGCTCCAGCTTGTTCTTCTCACGCGTGAGCATGAGGATTTCCTTCTTGGTGCGGCCTTCGAAGCCACCGGTCTGCTCCATGGCCTCGAGCTCCTTGAGGCGCTGCAGGCGCTTGTGCACGGTGGAGAAGTTGGTGAGCATGCCGCCGAGCCAGCGCTGGTTCACATAGGGCATGCCGACGCGGGTCGCCTCCGCGGCGATGGACTCCTGGGCCTGCTTCTTGGTGCCGACGAACATCACGGTGCCACCGTGGGCCACGGTCTCCTTGACGAACTCGTAGGCCTTGTCGATGTAGGTCAGCGTCTGCTGCAGGTCGATGATGTAGATGCCGTTGCGGTCGGTGAAGATGAACCGCTTCATCTTGGGATTCCAACGACGGGTCTGGTGCCCGAAGTGGGTGCCGCTGTCCAGCAGCTGCTTCATGGTCACTACGGCCATGGTGATGCCTCACTCAGATATCGGTTGTCGCCCGGCATCGGTTGATACCGGACCCTGGCGTCTGCTGCTGCCGGACCCGTTCCGATCTCCCGGAACGGGACCGCCCGGCATGCTGGTGCAACCCGTTGGTACGGGCGGCTGAGCAGGCGCGCGAAGTCAGCCCACAGAAGTGAGCTGCGGCTAGCAGTTTACACCGTGGATACCGCGCCTTTTACCACCACAGTTGTGCACAGTGCGGCCGTCATCCACATTCTTCGCGGCCGGCCTTGCCCTGCCGCTGACCCGGCGCTGAGCTGGGAGGATGAAGGTGCTCGCGGCGGTTCTGCTGGCGCTGCTGGCGGCCGCTCCGGCCGGGGCGGCCGCCGACCGGCTGAGCTGGCCGCTGCGGCCCCGCCCCGCCGTCACCCGCACCTTCGACGCCCCGGCGCCCAACTGGAATCGGGGCCATCGCGGTGTCGACCTGGCGGGTGCGCCGGGGCAGCCCGTCTACGCCGGCGGTCCGGGAACGGTGGTGTTCGCCGGCGAGCTGGCCGGGCGTCCGCTGGTGTCCATCGCGCACCCGGGCGGCTTACGGACCAGCTATGAACCGGTGCGCGCCGCGGTGCGGGCCGGCCAACGGGTGGAGGCGGGCACCCCGATCGGAAGGCTGGTCGGCGGGCACGCCGGCTGCCCGACCGCGGCCTGCCTGCACTGGGGTGCGATGTGGGGCCCGGCGTCGCGGGCCGACTACGTCGACCCGCTGGGGCTGCTCGGCGAAACCCCGATCCGGCTCAAACCCGTCTCGTGATCAGGCCCTGGGGTGCGCCTGATCGTGGACCGCGCGCAGCCGCGCCACCGTGACATGGGTATAGAGCTGCGTGGTGGCCAGACTCGAGTGGCCCAGCAGTTCCTGCACGATCCGCAGATCGGCACCGCCCTCAAGCAGGTGGGTCGCCGCGCTGTGGCGCAAGCCGTGCGGGCCGATGTCGGGGGCGCCGTCCACGGCGGTCATGGTGTCGTGCACGACGGTGCGCACCTGGCGCTGATCGAGCCGGCCGCCGCGGGCCCCCAGCAGCAGCGCCGGACCCGACTTGTCGGTGGCCAGCTCGGGTCGCCCATCGGTCAGCCAGGCGCGCAAAGACACCTTCGCCGGTTCACCGAAGGGCACGGTGCGCTGCTTGTTGCCTTTACCCAGCACCCGCAGCACCCGCCGCCCGGTGTCCACGTCGTCGATGTCCAGCCCGCACAGCTCACTGACCCGGATACCGGTGGCATAGAGCAGCTCGACGATGAGCCGGTCCCGTAAGGCCAGCGGATCACCTTGCTGCGCACCGGAATTCAGGGCCTCCAGGGCATCGAGGGCCTGATCCTGGCGCAGCACGGCCGGCAGGGTGCGGTGCGACTTCGGCGTCTGCAGCCGGGCTGCGGGATCGGTGCGCAGCAGGCCGCGGTGGCAGGCCCACGCGGTGAACGTCTTGACCGCCGAGGTGCGCCTGGCCAGCGTGGTGCGCGCCGCCCCCGCTCCGGCCTGCGCGGCCAGCCAGGATCGCAGCGTGATCAGGCTGAGCGTCTCCAGACCCCCACCGGTGAACGCGAACAACGACCGCAGATCGCCCAGATAGGCCCGGCGGGTGTGCTCGGAGCGGCCACGCTGCAACGACAGGAATTCGTCGAATTCCGCCAGGAGGGCCTCGGTCTGCACGCCCTCACCGTGCTGGGCCAGGGCCGGCCTGTCTAGGTGACGCGCCGCAGCGTGTCCGGGGTGAGATCTGCCAGTGACCGGTAGCCGTCGACGGCCATGATCAGGTCGGCCTCGGCCAGCAGCGAGCGCAGCACGTGCACCACGCCGTCGACACCGCCCAGGGCCAGACCGTAGGCGTACGGCCGGCCGACACCGACCGCGGTGGCCCCCAGCGCCAGCGCCTTGATGACATCGGCGCCGCTGCGCACCCCGGAATCGAACAGCACCGGCAGTCCGTCGGCCGCGGCCACCACGTCGGGCAGGCAGTCGATCGCGGGCAGGCCGCCGTTGGCCTGGCGGCCGCCGTGGTTGGAGCAGTAGATGCCGTCGACACCGACATCGCGTGCCCGCCGGACGTCGTCGGGGTGACAGATGCCCTTGACCAGCAACGGCAACCGGGTCAGGGTCCGCAGCCAGGCCAGGTCGTCCCAGGTGACGCACTGTCCGAAGTTCTGGATCCAGCTCAGGATCGCGCCTTGCGGGTTCTCTTCCGGCGGCTGCGCCAGCCCGGCCCGGAACACCGGATCGCTGGTGTAGTTGGCCAGGCAGTGCCCGCGCAGTTGCGGGAAGTTCGAGGTGGAAAGGTCGCGGGGGCGCCAACCGGGCACCCAGGTGTCCAGGGTGACGATGATGCCCTTGAATCCGGCGGCTTCGGCGCGGGCCACGAAGCTGGCCGCCAGGTCGCGGTCCTTGGGTGTGTAGAGCTGGAAGAAGCCCGGGGTGTCGCCGAATTCGGCGGCGACGGCCTCCAGCGGATCCGCGGTGAGGGTGGAGACGACCATCGGGATGCCGGTCTTGGCGGCCGCGCGGGCCGAGGCGATGTCGCCGTGGCCGTCCTGAGCGCACAGCCCGATCACCCCGATGGGCGCCATGAACAACGGCGAGGGCAGCGTCAGCCCGAACAGGTCCACCGAAAGGTCGCGTTCGGTGGCCCCGACGCACATCCGCGGGATCAGGCCCCAGTTCTCGAAGGCGGTGACGTTGACCCGCTGGGTGCGCTCGTCGCCTGCGCCGCCGGCCACATACGACCACAGCGACGCGGACATCGCCTTTTCCGCCCTTTCTTCCAGTTCGGCGTAGCCGATCGGGAGCGAGGGCACCACCCCGGCCAGGCCCTGCAGGTAGATCTCGAGCTGATAGTCGCCGAATGCCATGGGGTCAGTCTGGCTGGCCTGCTTCGTTTTTCGCTAGTTCCGCTTTCCACTGCCGGAAGGTCTCCTCGGTACGGCCACGCCGCCAGTACCCGGAGACCGACGCCCACTTCGCCTCGACGCCGCGTTCCTTGCGCAGGTAGGGACGCAGATTGTGCATGACGGCCTGCGCCTCGCCGTGTACGAAAGCCTGCACCTGACCGGGCAGCCAAGGCAGCGCGCGTACCGCCGCGACGAGCGGCGCGTTGTCGCCGGCGGCGGTGTCGGGCACCTGGTCGGCGCGTCCACCGCGGTGGATCCAGTGCACCGTGACTCCCGCCGGAGCGGGCAGGTCGAGTTCGTCCTCGGGTCCGGCGACCTCGATGAGGGCATGCCCGATGGCGGCCGGCGGCAGCGCCTGCAGGGCGGCGCTGATCGCAGGCAGCCCGGCCTCGTCACCGGCCAGCAGGTGCCAGTCGGCGGCGGGATCGGGTGCATACGCTCCGCTGGGACCCATCAGGTACGCCAACTGGCCGGGTGTGGCGGCCGCGGCCCAGGGACCGGCCACTCCCTGGTCACCGTGCACCACGAAATCGACTGTGATCTGGCGCTTTTCGGTATCGACATGGCGGACGGTGTAGGTGCGCACCGTGGGCCGCTGATCCTGCGGCAGTTCGTTGAAACTGTCCAGGGTCAGAGGTCGCGGGAGCGCGCTCACATCGGCGCCGTCCGGGACGATGACGAATTTGACGTAGGAGTCGGTGAACGCGCCGGGGGTGAAGGTGTCAAAGCCCTGCCCCGCCCCGGAGCCACCGAGCACCAGCCGGATCATGTGCGGTGTCAGCTGCGTGGAGCTGATCACCTCGAAGGTATGGACCGGACGTCCCGCCACAGTGCCTCCCCGTTCTGTTAGTCGATCTCCGCACCACTGTACGAGTGGCCGGTCGGCGGCGGTCGGCTACGCCGACGTGGAGCCCGACACGATTCGCCACCTCCCCTCCTTTCGCTGCACCAAGCCCGATACCTCGAGCAGCGCCAGCGGCCCGAGTACCGACTCCGCGGGAAGGGCGGCATCCACCGCGATCTGCTCGACGGTGCGGTAACCCCGCGCCGGCAGCGCCTCGTACACCAGTCGTTCGGGCCGGGACAGCCCGTCCAGTGGTGCGACCGGGTGTTCCGGCTCGTCGGCGAACTCCCCCGCCTTGCCGACGATCTCGACCAGTTCATCGGCCCGGTCCACCAGCAGAGCTGTGCCGCGCAGGAGCACATGGCAACCCGCTGACGCGGAGGACGTCACGGGTCCAGGTACCGCACACACCACTCGCCCCATCGCCGCGGCCCACGCGGCGGTGTTGGCCGCCCCGCTGCGCAACCCGGCTTCCACCACGACGGTGGCACGTCCGAGTGCGGCCACCAGACGATTGCGGGCCAGGAAGCGGAACCGGGCGGGACGCACGCCGGGTGGATACTCGGTGAGCAGCAATCCGCTCTGCGAAATCCGGTGCAGCAGAGCCGAATGACCGCTCGGATACGGCACGTCGATGCCGCCGGCCAACACGGCCACCGTGCAACCCTCGGCGGCCAGCGCCGCCCGATGAGCCGCACCGTCGATCCCGTACGCGCCACCCGAGACCACCGCCACATCGTGTTCGACGAGCCCGTCTGCCAGGGTCGCGGCCATGTGTTCGCCATAGGCGGTGGCCGCTCGGGTGCCGACGATGGCCGCGGCACGGTCGGCGACATCGTTCAGCCGCGCCGGCCCGATCGCCCACAGCACCATCGGCACACGCCCATCCTGTTTCTTCCTGACGTCTTCGGCCCCGAACGCGGTGAATGACAGGTACGGCCACTCGTCATCGTCAGGCGTGATCAGCCGGCCGCCGCGACGATCGAGCATCGCCAGATCGTCTGCCGAGCGGTCGATATCCCGGCGACCCGCCACCGCATCGGTCAGCGACGGCGGCTCCTTGCCCGACCGTATCCTCGCGGCCGCCTCGACCGGACCGTGCACGTTGACGTATTCGGCCAGTGCGGGACAAGGCGGTTCGGTCACCCGCGACAGGTATGCCCACGCCTGCCGGGTCTGTTCATCGGCCATCATTGACCACCTCATCGCGAAAGCTCAGCGCCGTACCGACGTCCACCACCGTCGGAGATTCCTTGCCCGCCAGATCGGCGATGGACCAGGCGACCCGCAAGGTTCGGTCGACCCCGCGGATGCTGAGCGAGCCGCGGTCGAGCGCCGTGCGCAGCGGCGCCATGGCCTCGCGGCTGAGCCGGAACGCGCGCCGCAGGATCGGCCCGGGCACCTCCGCATTGGTCCGCACCCCGACGGCCTGCCATCGATGCGCCGCGGCGGCCCGGGCATTGGCAACCCGATCCCGGACCACCGCCGTGGGTTCGGGGACCTGGTCGCCGAATGCGCCGCCACGCACCTGATGCATCTTGACGCGAAGATCGACCCGGTCCATCAACGGGCCGGACAGCTTGCCGAGGTAGCGCCGCTTCACCGCGGCCGGGCACACACAATCCCGGGGATTTGCCGGAGCACAAGGGCATTCGTTGGCGGCCAGAATGAGCTGGAACCGGGCCGGATACTTCGCCACCCCGTCACGGCGGGCCAGCCGGATCTCGCCGTCCTCCAGGGGCGTCCGCATGGCTTCCAGCACACTGGTGCCGATTTCGGCGCATTCGTCCAGGAACAGCACGCCGCGGTGCGCCCGGCTGACCGCACCCGGGCGGGCCATACCCGAGCCACCACCCACCATGGCCGCGACACTGGAGGTGTGATGCGGCGCGATGAACGGCGGCTCGGTGATCAACGGAGTGGCCCCGGTCAGCAATCCGGCCACCGAATGAATCGCCGTGACCTCCAACGCCTCCTGCTCCGTCAACGGCGGCAGCAACCCCGGAAGCCGTTGCGCGAGCATCGTTTTACCGATCCCCGGCGGACCCGACAGAAACAGATGATGAGCACCGGCGGCCGCCACCTCGACCGCATAGCGGGCCTGGGTCTGCCCGACCACATCAGCGAGATCGGCCACCACCGCCGGCACCGGCGCCACGGTGTCCAGACGACCGGCCAATCCACCCTTACCCGCCAGCCACGCCTGCAGTTGACGCAACGTGCGCACACCCCACACCTCGATACCATCCACCAGACTGGCCTCGGCGAGATTCTCCTCGGGCACCACGACCACCGGCCACCCCTCCTTCTTCCCCGCCCACACCGCGGGCAGAATCCCGGTCACCGGCCGCACCCGGCCATCGAGCGCCAATTCGCCCAGCAGCAAGGCCTTTTCCAGCCGAGGCCACTCCTTCTTCCCGTGCGCGGACAACACCGCAGCCGCCAGCGCCAAGTCATACGCCGAACCGTTCTTGGGCAACGTCGCCGGTGACAACGCCAACGTCAACCGCGACATCGGCCAGGTGTTGCCACAATTGGTGATCGCCGCACGCACCCGGTCCCGCGATTCCTGCAGCGCGGCATCCCCCAAACCCACCAGATGCACCCCCGGCAGACCCGAGGTGATATCCGCCTCGATCTCGACGATCACACCCTCCACACCGCGGATGGCCACCGAGAACGCCCTACCCAACGCCATCAGCCGATCCCCTGCACATGCGCCACCTCGGGCACCCGGGTCCGACCGATCCGCACCCCCACCACATCGATGCGCACGCCAGCCCAACTGCCCGGGTGCTGCGCCAGCCACACCCCGGCCAGCCGCCGCAACCGCCGCACCTTGACCGGCGTCACCGCCTGCGCCACCCCGCCGAAGGCATCACTGGTGCGGGTCTTGACCTCCACGAACACCACCGTGGAACCATCCGCAGCGATCACATCCAACTCGCCGTACCGGCACCGCCAATTGCGTTCGAGCACCCGCAAGCCCAAGGCCTCCAGATGCTCCACCGCCAACTGCTCACCCAGAGCGCCGATCTCGGCGCGCGTCCATGTCTCCATGGACTCGACGGTGGTCTCGCCCACCGACAATCCAGCCGAGGCAACCCCGCGAAAGCGCTAGTTGTCCACAGTCACCGATTCATCCACAGCCGGAGCGGACGACCGCCCGGCTCAGGACAGCGCGTCGAACAGCGCCGCCAGCTGGCCCGGCGACACCGAGACACCACACTGGCTGCGCAACGACGTGAGCGGCCGGGCGATGTTCTGCAGGTCGAGGAACTCGCCGGGATGCCCGGTGAAATAACCCCTGACCGCCGTGGTGGCGTCCCCGGTGCTCTGGTTTCCCGCGGCGGTCAGGACGTCATTGGCGCCGGGATGGGTGTCCAGGTATGCCCCCGCTTGCGCGAGCACGCCGCTGGCGGTGGTGGCCAGACTGCTCGCCGAGCACGGATCGGCGGCGGATGCGGTCGGGGCGGCCACGGTCGCGAACACGGCGGACGCACTGAACAGGAGGATGGCAATCGGCTTCATCGCTCGATCCTATTGATCGGCCCCGCGGTCGCGGCATGTTTGCGCGCACCGGCTCATCTGGCGGATCCGACTTGTCACACCCCGGCGCTACCTTCGGCCCATGACCTTCGACCTGGAGTCTTATGTCGACTTGGATCACCCGGCCCGGCGGGCACCGGACACGGGTGCGTTCGATGCCGACGCGGCGATCGACCTGGTCGCCGAGTTCTGCACGTCCCGCGACGTGCATCTGGGCACCAAATACTCGGTCATCCCGCAACTGGACCGAGCGCTGCGGATTGCCGCCCTCATCGGTCCGGACAAGCGATGGACCCGCATCGCCCGCTGGTCCGGCAATGACGATGCCGGCGGCCCGCCGGGGGCGGTCGTGCCCAACGACCTGCGGGACATCCTGTACAGCCGGTTGGTCGCCGCCCTGCCCGACGCGCGTTGGCTGCCGCCGATCGGTGTGGTGTCCGTCAGCCGGTGGGCCCGGTTCTCGCAGTCGATGCGCACCGCCAGGGATCTCGGCCTGGGCTGGATCGTGCCGATCCACCGGGAGGTGCTGTTGGTGCCGATGCCTTCGGTGCGGTACGCCGAGGGCAGCACCAACGTCCTGCACGACGATACCGGCCGGCCCGCCATCGAATGGTCTGACGGATCGGGCATCCACTACCTGCACGGCACCGAATTCGATGCAGCCGCATATCGCCGGATCGTCGGCCGGCAGATGTCCATCGAGCACGTCGCGGCGCTACGCAATGCCGACCAGCGGTCAATCGCGTTGCGCTACCTCACCTTCGAACAACTCATCGGTGACTCCGGCGCGGAGTTGATCGACACCGGCGGGCAAGGCACCCGGCTCTACCGGTTACCGCTGCCCGCGCGGCTGGCCCGGGACCGGGCACCCGGATACGGCGGATTCGAGTACTTCATCCACACCCGCCATCCCGACGGTGAGTCCGTCGAGTGGGTCGATCCACGCCGGGCTAGGACTCCCGGTCGGCCAACAGTCCTTCCTGGACCAGGGTCGCCGCGATGACCCCGTCGGCGCGCAGCAGGCCGGCGGTGATGACGCTGCGGCCCCGCGCCGCCGCGGGTGAGGTGGACTCCAGCAGATTCCACTCATCGGCGCGCACCGGTTGGTGCAGCCAGATCGACGAGTCGGTGGTCCCGGTGCGGTGCGCACGGTCACTCATCGAGTGGCCGTGTACCCGCGAGGCCGGGTCGACGCCGTAGAGGTCGGTGATGTAGACGGCGATCAAGGTGTGCAACAGGGGAACATCGGGCAGCGGCGTCGTCACCCGCCACCACATGCGCCGGACGAAATCCGGCCCGGAGCCGATGTCCTGAACTCGAATATCCAAGTCGTCCAACGGCAACGACGGGGCCGGTCCGGGTGGGCCGGTCGGTTCCATGGTGTCCGGATGGGCGGGCATCGTCGGCCGCACACCGTGTTCGGGTCCGGCCAGCGGCACGGTGAACGACACCGTCGCCGCGGTCAGCAGTCGCCCGGCCTGGCGGGTCTCGACGCGCCGGGCGGCCGCCGTGCGTCCGTCGTACACCCGGTCCACCCGCAGGTCCAGGGCCGCCCCGGCGTCCCCGCCGCGCAGGAACTGCAGGTGCATATTGGTGGGCTGGTAGGCCTCGTCGACGGTGCGCCACGCCGCGGCCAGGGTCTGCGCCGCGATCAGGCCACCGAAGGCCCGCT
Source organism: Mycobacterium sp. BMJ-28 (assembly GCF_054404835.1). Lineage (NCBI taxonomy): Bacteria > Bacillati > Actinomycetota > Actinomycetes > Mycobacteriales > Mycobacteriaceae > Mycobacterium > Mycobacterium sp. BMJ-28. The sequence goes on from NZ_CM136783.1 coordinate 4,120,473, forward strand.
TGCCTGCGGGCCCGCTCGCCGGGCCGGTCCACGCGTCGTGCCCCGCCTCGGTCAGCGCGAAGAGTTCCGCGAGGGCACTCATGCCACCGTCCCGGATTCGGTCAACGTCCCGATCTCGTCCGCGCTGAGCCCGAGCGAGTCGGCCAGCACCGCCGCGGTGTGGTCGCCGAGCGCGGGTGCAGCCACCGCGGGTGGGTACGCACCGTCGATGGCCACCGGCAGGCCGGGCGCGAGGTAGCTCCCGATCCGCGGCTGATCCAGGGTGGTGAACAACGGATTGTCGGTGACCATCGGGGCGGCGACCGCCTCGGCGAAGCTGCGGTAGCGCTCCCACAGGATCGACGTCGCCGAGAGCGCGGCGGCGATCTGCTCGGCGGTGTGCGCGCTGAACCACGGGGTAAAAAGCCCGGTGAGCGCATCGCGGTGGTGATAGCGCTGCCCTTCATCGGTGAAATCGGCGCCTAGCGATTCGCCCAGCGCGGCAACCGCTTTGGTGTTCCCGGTAACCTCCGCCAGATCGCGGAAGTGCCGGCCGGTCAGGGCGACGATCATGAACGCGACACCGTCGGCACTGGTGAACTGCTGGCCGTACTGTCCGTAGATCGAATTTCCGATCCGCGGCCGGTCGTCCCCGTTGATCATCACCTCGCTCAGAAAGCTCAGGTTTCCGGCGGTGGCCAGCGCGACGTTCTCCAGCGGGATGGACACCCGTTGCCCCTGCCCGGTGGCGTCGCGGTGCCGCAGCGCGGTGGTGACGGCCAACGCGGTGTACAGACCGCAGGCGACATCCCAGGCCGGCAGCACGTGGTTGACCGGAACCTCCAACCCGGCCGGACCCGTCACCAACGGAAAACCCAGCCCGGCGTTGACGGTGTAGTCCACACCCGTGCCGCCGTCGGCGCGGCCCGAAATCTCCACATGGATCAGGTCCGGCCGTAACGCGACCAGCTCGTCATACGAATGCCATTGCCGCCCTGCCACATTGGTGATCAGAATGCCGGCATCGGCGATCAGCCGGCGCACCAGGTCCTGCCCGCGCTGCGCGCGCATGTCCACCGCTACCGACCGCTTGCCCTTGTTCAGGCCGGCCCAATAGATACTTTCGCCGCCTTCGGTCACCGGCCAGCGATGGTAATCGGCGGCCCCACCGACCGGATCGACCCGGATCACCTCCGCGCCCAGCTGCGCCAGGGTCATTCCGGCCAGCGGTACGGCAACGAAACTGGAGATCTCGATGATGCGGACACCGGCCAGTGGCCGAGCAGCCTCGGGTGCGTCAGTCACCCGCTCACGATAGGCATCGGTCCCGGGGCGTCCGGCGCCGGCCTAGTCGGGTAGCCGAAGCTCGGGCTTCTCGACCTCTTCGATGTTCACGTCCTTGAAGGTGATCACCCGAACCTGCTTGACGAACCGGGCCGGCCGGTACATGTCCCACACCCACGCGTCGGCCAACCGCAACTCGAAGTAGACCTCGCCGTCGGCGTTACGCGGTACCAGCTCCACACTGTTGGCCAGGTAGAACCGGCGCTCGGTCTCCACCACGTAACTGAACTGGCCGACGATGTCCTTGTACTCGCGATACAGCGAGAGCTCCATCTCGGTTTCGTACTTCTCGAGATCCTCGGCACTCATCTGCTCAGCTGTCCTTCGTCTAGGTTGACATCCATCATTCCGCACGGCTCGTCTGCGTCCAACCGAGGCATCCCACCCGAGCCCGCAACGCGGGCGACGTTGGCGAACGAGAACCGGTGTTCACGGCACGGACCGAGCCGGCCCAGCGCGGCGGTGTGCGCCGGGGTGCTGTAACCCTTGTGCTCGGCAAAGCCGTACCCGGGGTGTTCAGTCTCCATCCGCACCATCAGCCGGTCGCGGCTGACCTTGGCCAGCACGCTGGCGGCGGCGATACACGCGGCGGCCGCGTCGCCACCGATCACCGGCAAGGACGGGACCGCCAGGCCCGGGACCCGGAACCCGTCGGACAGCACGTAGCCCGGCCGCAGCGGCAGCCCCGCCACCGCGCGCCGCATCCCCTCGATATTGGCGATGTGGACGCCGCGGCGGTCCACCTCGGTCGACGGGATGAAGACCACGTGATAGGCCACCGCATAGCGCCGGATCAGGGGAAACAGTCGTTCCCGTTCGGCTTCGGTGAGCTTCTTCGAATCGTCCAGCGCGGCCAGGCTGGACAGCCGGTTCGGACCGAGCACGCAGGCGGCGACCACCAGCGGGCCGGCACACGCGCCGCGTCCTACCTCGTCGACACCCGCGACGGGTCCCAGCCCGCTGCGGTAGAGCGCCGATTCAAGGGTGCGCAGACCGGATTTGCGGATCACGGTCCTCGGTGGCCAGCTCGCCGGCAACGCTGGGCTCCTAGGAGGCGGGAGCAGTCTGCGGGTTCACGCTGTGCACGCCACCCCAACGGGACGGCGGCCAGGCGATGAACCGGGCCTTACCGATGACATTGCCGACGGGCACGGTGCCCGCCACCGGATCACCGGTGCACAGCAGGCCCTTTTGCGCATCGGCGGGCAGATTGGAGCAGTGCGCGCGCGAGTCGGCCGAATGCGTGCGGTTGTCACCCATCACCCACAGCCGGCCGTCCGGCACCTTGACCGGGCCGAACTCATTGCCCAGGCAGGGGTAGACGTTGGTGTCGGCCATCATCGTCGTCGGGTCCAGATACGGCTCGTTGAGCTTCTTGCCGTCGACGGTCAGCCCGGTGGCCGCTCGGCATTCGACGGTCTGGCCGCCGACCGCGATCACCCGCTTGACCAAGTCATTCTCGTCCGGAGGTACGAAACCGACGAAGGACAGCGCGTTCTGCGCCCACCGGATCGCCGGATTGTCGGATCGGATCGACTTGTAGCCGATGTTCCAGTTCGACGGCCCCTTGAAGACGACGACGTCGCCGGGCCCGGGCTCGGTGAACCGGTAGGTCAACTTGTCGACCATGATCCGGTCGCCGACGCAGCCGGTGCACCCGTGCAGGGTCGGCTCCATCGACTCGGACGGGATCAGATACGGCCGGGCCACGAAGGTGAGCACCACGTAATACATGACCAGCGCGATGGTGACGAGAATGACGCCTTCGCGCACCGCACCCGACTTGCCCTTGGGTTCGTCGGTGTTCTCGTGCTCGCCGGTGTCGTCGACCTCATCGGTCACGGACTCTGCCGGATCAGAGTGGCCTGCCGCCGTGCCTTCTTTGTCCTCGGTCACGGCATCAGGGTAGCCAGCGTCATGACGCGAACCCTGGCAGGGCGCGTCAGCGCTTCTCCTTGATCTTCGCCTTCTTGCCGCGCAGCTCGCGCAGGTAGTACAGCTTGGCGCGACGCACGTCACCGCGGGTCACGACATCGATGTGGTCGATGTTGGGCGAGTGCACCGGGAAGGTCCGCTCGACGCCGACGCCGTAGCTCTCCTTGCGGACGGTGAAGGTCTCGCTGACCCCACCGTTCTGGCGGCGCAGCACGACACCCTTGAAGACCTGGATGCGCTCCTTGGAGCCCTCGATGACCTTGACGTGCACGTTGACGGTGTCGCCGGGGCCGAATGCCGGGATGTCGTCGCGCAGCGACGCCTTGTCGACGAAGTCAAGCGTGTTCATCGGTGACACTTCCTTGTTGTTGGCGGCTCGTGTGCGACCGCGCCGGGCGCGATCGAGCCGAGGTATTTCGGGTATATCGGGTCGTGCGTCACGCAGCAGGCTTCACTCATCACAGGCGAGACCGTGCGCAGACAACTGCTCAATTGTGCCAGACGGCACGCATCCGACGAAATCGCCGCGTCCGGACGCGAAACGCCCGAACTGTCAGAGGCGCGACAACGGCGGTCAACAGTTAGGCTATACGAACGTCAGGGCCGGTTTCGAGGGGTCGAGCAGCTGGCCGACATCATGGTTTACACAGCGGTTTACCAGGCAAGGGACATCCATGCCCGGGAGGAGAGCTATGCGAGCGCGGCCGTCGAGGTTGATGACGGTGACCGCGACCGTGCTCTGCGCCGGCGCACTCGTGTCGGCATGCGAGGCCAAGGTCTACGGCACCCCGCCGCCACCTCCCGAGTCACCGCAGCTGACCGTCATCGCTCCCCTGGGCACCTCCGCCCCGCTGCCCGAGGCGCCGCCCGACCACCCGGCGGCGGTGGCGCTCGACGGAATCGACCTGCGGGTCCGCCAAGCCACCGCGGAGGCGGCCGCCGCGGGTGCGGACATCACCGTGGCACTGCTGGATCGCAACACCGGCCAACTGGTGACCAACGGAGCCATCAACACCATCGCGATCGCCTCGGTGGTCAAGCTGTTCATCGCCGACGACCTGCTACTGCAGGAGGCCAAGGGTCAGACCACCCTCAGCCCGGATGACCGGCGGATGCTCGACGTCATGCTGCGGTCCTCCGATGACAGCGCGGCCGAGGTGTTCTGGAACCGCAGCGGTGGCAGCGCCATCATCAACCGGGTCGCCGGCCGCTACGGGCTGTCCGCGACGCGGCCGCCGGGCAACGGCCGGTGGTACAACACCACCAGCACGGTGACCGACCTGGTGCGCTACTACGACATGCTGCTGGCCGGTACCGGTGGATTGCCTGCCGCCGACGCCAGCATCATCTTGTCCAACCTCGCCGAATCCACCCCCACCGCGCCCGACGGCATGGTGCCCGGCGGGGTGTACCCGCAACGTTTCGGCATCCCCGAGGGGTTGCCGGCCGAACCCGTTGCGGTGAAACAGGGTTGGATGTGCTGCATCGGCGCCGACTGGATGCATCTGTCCACCGGCGTGATCGGGATGGACCGCCGTTTCGTGATGGCGATCAGTTCCATGCAGCCCGCCACCGCCGAGCGCGCTCGCCAGACCATCACCCAGGCCGTGGCGACGATCTTCCCCGGCGGGCATATCTAGTTCCCGCTTCCCCCGTCTGTTCGCTCGCCCCGGAGCAGGTCGGGCCGTCGGTCGCGGGTTCGTTCCAGCGACTGCTCGTGCCGCCACGCGGCGATCTTGGCGTGGTCACCGGACAACAGCACCGGCGGCACCTCCAGCTCGCGCCAGACCGGCGGCCTCGTGTAACTCGGCCCCTCCAGCAGGCCACCTTTCTGCATGGAGTGTGAATCCTCTTGATGCGACTGCGGATTCCCCAGCACCTCGGGCAACAACCGGATGACGGCCTCGGCCATCACCAGCACGGCGGCCTCCCCGCCGGCCAGCACATAGTCGCCGATGGACACTTCCTCGACACGCATCCGGCGGGCGGCATCCTCGGCGACCCGCTGATCGATGCCCTCGTAGCGCCCGCAGGCGAACACCAGGTGGGCTTCCTCGCTCCAGCGCTGCGCAGTCGCCTGGGTGAACGGCCTACCCGCCGGCGTCGGCACCACCAGAAGTGTTTCCGGCGAACAGATCTCGTCGAGCGCGGCGCCCCACACCGGCGCCTTCATCACCATTCCCGGACCGCCACCGTAGGGCGAGTCATCCACCGACCGGTGCACATCGTGCGTCCACTCGCGCAGATCGTGCACTCCGAGTTCGACTATTCCGGTCTGGATCGCCTTGCCCGGCAACGCCTCTCGCAGTGCGTCGAGATAGCCGGGGAAGATCGTGACAACGTCGATGCGCACGTCGTACTACAGATCTTCGATGTTCAGCAGACCGTCGGGCGGATCGATGAGCACGGTGCCATCGGCCAGCGAGACAGACGTGACGATCGCTCCGACGAACGGCACCAGCACCTCGGCACCCTCAGGGGTCTTGACCGCCAGCAGTTCTCCGGCGGCGGTGTGCAGCACCTCGGCCACGGTGCCGACCGCGGTGCCGTCCACGGTGCGGACGGCCAGCCCCTCGAGCTGATGATCGTAGAACTCGTCGGGATCTTCGATAGGGGGAAGCTCGGCGGCATCCACCAGAAACACCGTGCCGCGGACCTCGTCTGCGGCATTGCGGTCGTTGACACCGGCCAACCGCACCAGCAACCGGGCGCCGTGCTCACGCACCGACTCGACGACGAATTCCCGTTGCGCACCGCCGCGCTTGGATCCGCGCAACCGGGCGCCCGGGGTGAACCGGGCGTCCGGGTCGTCGGTGCGGACGTCGACGACGAGCTCGCCGGTGATGCCGTGGGCCTTGACCACCCGACCGACGACGAGGTCCATGTCTTACTGGTCGGTGTCGACCACGTCGACGCGGATGCCCCGGCCGCCGATGCCGGCGACCAGGGTACGCAGCGCGGTGGCGGTACGACCGCCGCGGCCGATGACCTTGCCCAGGTCCTCGGGGTGCACGTGCACCTCGACGGTGCGGCCGCGCCGGTTGGTCACCAGATCGACACGAACGTCGTCGGGATTGTCGACGATTCCGCGCACCAAGTGCTCGACGGCGTCGACGACTACGGAACTCATTCGGCGGCGGGTGCTTCAGTCTCGGCGGCTTCGGCAGCCGGAGCCTCGGCGGCCGCGTCGTCGTCCTTCTTCGCGGCGGCCTTCTTCTTCTTGAGCTGGGTGGCCTCGCCGGTCGGGGCGTTGTCGGCGGCGGCCAGCGCGGCGTTGAACAGGTCCAGCTTGGAAGGCTTGGGTTCCTTGACCTTCAACGTGCCCTCGGTGCCCGGCAGGCCCTTGAACTTCTGCCAGTCACCGGTGATCTTCAGCAGCGCCAGGACCGGCTCGGTGGGCTGTGCGCCGACGCTCAACCAGTACTGCGCGCGCTCCGAATCGATTTCGATCAGGCTCGGCTGTTCCTTGGGGTGGTACTTGCCGATGACCTCGATGGCGCGTCCGTCGCGGCGGTTGCGCGCGTCGGCGACGGCGATGCGGTACTGGGGGTTGCGGATCTTGCCGAAGCGGGCGAGTTTGATCTTGACAGCCATGTTGTGCGACTTCTCCTGTGATTGCCACGCTGGTAATTCAGCGACGCGGGCGGATTGCCCGGTCCGGTTTTGCCTTTGCGTGTGTGACCGGCGAGCGGCGCATTTAACGTGTCGCGCGCGGACAGCCGCCCATTGTGCCAGAGCAGGCGTTATCGCCCCAAATCTGCGGGCGGCTCAGACCACGCGATCGAAGCACTTCTCCTCGACCCGGCGAGTCATCCGCCAGCCCTGGTCGGTGCGGACGAATGCGTCGTCGTACCAGAGCCCGCAGAACAGCACCTGCTGCTGATCGCCGCCGGAGCCCGATGTCGCCGCCGGGGCGGCTCCGAGAACCATGGGGTTGAAGCACAGCGTGCGCGCGGTCGCGGTGTCACCGGACAGCCGGATGTCGAAGTTCCCCAGCATGTGCGCATACGCCGGGAAATTCGGCAGCACCTGCGCCAGCCACGCCTTGACCTCGGGATAGTGCCCGTCCACCCCACCCATCGCGCGGTAGTCGATATAGGCGTCCGCGGTGAAGACCCGGTCCAGGTCGTCGAACCGGCGACTGTCGATGGCCGTGGAGTAGGCCACCAGCAGATCTTGGATTTCCAGGCGGTCGGAGATCTCTTCGATACTCAGCACGCCTGCATTCAACCACCGGCGGGCCCCGCGCAGGTCAGGCTTGCGGACCCAGCGGACCTTCGGCGGGCGGCCAGTGCTCCCCCGACCATTCACCGGGCTCGGCGTGGTCACCGCGGGCCAGCGGCACCCACTGCTCAATGGGTGCCGGCTGCTTGGACGACGGGAAGTCGCGGAGCTTGCCGGACGGCGTGGCATCCCATTTGGCGAACGTCAGCGGGGTCTGCAGCCAGGCGAACAGCAGGTTGTAGACGGCCTCCAGTGAATCGATATGGGTGCGCTCCCAGCCGTGGCTGCCGTCAAGACCGAAGCCCACCAGCGCGGCGCGGGTGTTGGCCCCGGCTTCGATGGCGGCCGCGGCGTCGGATCGATAGAACCGGAACACGTCGCGCGCGTGCGGAATTCGGCGCTCGTCGGCCAGCCGGCACAGTTTCCGGGTGAGGTGGTAGTCGAACGGCCCGTGCAGATCGGCCATCGGGATCGTCACGCCGTCTTCGATGGAGTGCTGCCCCGGGGCGCACACCGCGTTGTCGACGGACACCAATTCGGCGACGTCGGGGTGCAGACCGTGACTGGCGCCGTGGCCGACCTCCTCGGTGATGGTCACCATGATCGTCGTCTTGTGCGGCAGCACGATGCGGTCCTCGGCGACGGTCTTGGCCAGGGCCAGCGCCACGGCCACTCCGGCCTTGCCGTCCAGGTGGCGCGACACGATGTAGCCGTCGGAGGCCAGCTCCGGGGCGGCGATCAGTGCGACGAAGTCACCGACGTGGAAGCCGAGTTGTTCCAGGTCCGCGCGAGTGGAGACCTTGCGGTCGATGCGGACCTCGACGTTCTCCCATTGAGTGGGCTGGGTGTCGATCTCGTCGCCGAAGGCGTGCCCGGATGCCATCAGCGGCATCACGGTGCCGGTGAAGAACTCGTCGGGATCGTCGGTGAAGATCCGGACCCGCGCGCCGGTGGCGAACCGCGCCGAGAACGTGCCGACCGGGATCACCTCGAGCCGGCCGTTGTCCTTCAATGTGCGGACCATGCAGCCGATGGTGTCGGCGTGCACGACGACGGCGCGGTCGGTGGTCTTGGATGCGCCGGGCAACTCGGCGGTCAGCGCGCCCCGGCGGGTCAGGGTGAACGGCACCCCGAGATCGTCGAGGGTGTCACCGATCAGTTGCATGACCGCGTCGGTGCGGCCCGACGGGCTCGGTGTCTGCAGCAGGCCGAGCAGCGTGTCGATCATCCACGCCCGGGTCGCTTCCGGCATCAGCGCAGGTTCGGACACCATGCCTCCTTCTCAAGCATCGGAAATACACGGGGCGCCGCGGTGCGCCCCGGCGGCCACTACCCCTGGTTGACGGGATCGGGCTGCCAGGCCCACGGCGTCGCCGCGGTACGGGGAAAGAGTAGATCCACGAAAGCCTGCGCTGTCGGGCGCGGTTCGTGATTGGCCAGTCCCGGGCGTTCGTTGGCCTCGATGAATACATACTCCTCGCCGGTCACCGAGGGCACCATCAGGTCGATGCCGGTGACGGGGATGCCGATCGCGTCGGCGGCTTCGATCGCGACCCGCGTCAACTTCGGATTGACGTCATCGGTGACGTCACAGATGGTGCCACCGGTGTGCAGGTTGGCCGTGCGCCGGACGGTGAGCCGCTCGTTGATAGGCAGCACGTCGTCGAGTTCCCAGCCCGCCTCATGGACGGTGTCGACGGTGACATCGTCGACGGGGATCACGGATTCGCCGTGGGTGGCGGCCGAACGGCGCCGGCTCTGCGCCTCGATCAGCGCGCGGATGGTGTGCTTGCCGCTGCCCAGCACCTCTGGAGGACGCCGCACGGCCCCCGCGATGACCTTGCCGCCGATCACCACCAGTCGCAGATCCTCACCCTCGCAACGCTCCTCGATGAGCACGTCGGGACAGTGCTTGGCCGCCCAGGTCAGCGCGCGGTCCAGCTCGTCGGGCTTGGTGACACCGACGGTGATGCCCGCGCCCTGCTCCCCGCGGGCGGGTTTGACCACCACCGAACCCACTTCGCGCATGAACGCGTAGTCCTCGTCGTCGAAGGTCGCCGTCCGGCCCCGGGGTACCCGGATACCGGCCTCGGACACCACCCGGCGCGCCACCCGTTTGTCGTCACACCGACTCATCGCGACGGCATTGGTCAACTCCGACAACGACTCCCGGGTGACGACACTGGTCCCGCCGTGGGTGAGCCGCATGTAGCCGCCCTTGCCGTCCAGCACTTCCACGTGGATGCCCCGCATCATGGCCTCATCGGCGATGATCCGGGCGTACGGGTTCAGTTCGGCCAGCCCCTCCTCCTCCTGCACTGGGGCGAACAGCTTCTCGTTGATGGCGTTCTTGCGCTTGATGCCCAGCGCGGGAACGCGTTCGAAACCCATCCGTTCATACAGGGCGATGGCGCCCTCGTTGTCGTGCAGCACCGAAAGGTCCATCTGATCGCGGCCCCGCCGGATGAACTCCTCGACCAGCGAGCGCACCAGCAGCCCCCCGACGCCGGGGCGCGACACCGCCGGATCGACCGCCAGGCACCACAGGCTGGAGCCGTTCTCGGCATCCCCGAAGAGCTGTCGATGATCGATTCCGGTCACCGTACCGATCAGCGCTCCGGTGTGTTCGTCGGTCGCCACCAGGTACACCATGTGCTGCTCATGCTGCACGTTCGCCCACATCAGGTCCACATCGGCCGGGACCATCCGGCACCGCACGTAGATCTCGTTGATCGCGCCGCAGTCCCCCAGCGATTGCACCGGACGCACCACCACGCCGGGCACATCGCCGGGCCAGAACTCACCGCGGTCGGCGAATGTCAGCCGGTAGGTGAAGCTGGGGTCGATGAAGAATTCCTGCGGGTGCAGGGCGACGAAGACATGCGGCGCATCCAGATACATGCCGATGTCCCGCCGGCCACTCGCTTCGGCCCGCAGCGCGGTGCCGAACGCCTCCGGGTCGTCGAAGGTCTGGCCGAAGACCAACCGCCCCCAGCCGAGATCCTGCACCACTCCGACGTCGTCCCGGGTGTCCGACATGGTCACCGCGTACCTCCGGCGGTGCGCGCACCGTCGACATTCGCGGCCAGCCACATGTCCAGCAACCCGATCTGCCACAACGGATTTCCGCGCAGCGGGGTGAGGTTGCCATTCGGGTCCGCCAGCAGTTCGTCCACGGCCGCCGTGGCGAACAGCCCACGGTCGCGGGCGGCATCGCTGCACAACGCGTCCCGCACCAGGTCCAGGTACGGACCGGCCAGATGCTTGAGCGCCGGCACCGGGAAATACCCTTTCGGGCGGTCGATGACCTCACTCGGGATGACGTGGCGCGCAGCCTCTTTCAGCACACCCTTGCCGTCGTACGCGGTCTTCAGCGCGGGCGGGCAGGTGGCCGCGAGTTCGACGAGTTCATGGTCGAGGAACGGCACCCGACCCTCCAGGCCCCACGCCATGGTCATGTTGTCGACACGTTTGACCGGGTCGTCGACCAACATCACGGTGGTGTCCAGCCGCAGCGCGCGGTCGGTGGCGGTGGCCGCGCCGGGGCTGGCGAACTGGTCCCGCACGAAATCCCCGGCGATGTCGGCGTCGAGGCGCCACTGCGGCTGCAGCAGGGCGTTGACCGCCGCATGGTCGCGATCGAAGAAGGCGGCACGGTAGCGTGCCAGCGCGCCGGCGACATCGGTGTCCGCGGCGTGCGCCATCGGCGGATACCAGTGATAACCGGCGAAGATCTCGTCGGCACCCTGCCCGGACTGCACCACCTTGACGTGCTTGCTGACCTCCTGGGACAACAGATAGAACGCCACGCAGTCGTGGCTCATCATCGGCTCGCTCATCGCCCCGATCGCATCGGACAGTGCAGGCAGCATGCGTGCGGTGTCGATCCGGATCTGGTGATGGTCGGTGCCGAAGTGGCGGGCGATCACGTCGGAGTACTTGAACTCGTCACCTTCCTCGCCCCCGGCCGCCTCGAAGCCGATCGAGAAGGTTTGCAGGCCATGCTGTCCCGCTTCCGCGAGCAGCCCGACGATGAGGCTGGAATCCAGCCCGCCCGAGAGCAGACAACCCACCGGCACATCGGCCACCAGACGGCGCTCCACCGCGGTGCGCAGCGACGCCAGAACGGCATCCTGCCAGTCCCTTTCCGACCAGGACGCCCGCTCGGGCACGCGTTCGAAGACCGGGCTCCAATAGGTGCGTTCGACGCGCCGGCCGTCCGGCTCGATCCGCATGATGGTTCCCGGGGCCAGTTTGCGGACCCCGCGCAAGATGGTGTGCGGCGCGGGCACCACCGAGTGGAAACTCAGATAGTGGTGCAGCGCAACCGGATCGATCGAGGTGTCGACACCACCGGCGGCCACCAGCGCAGGCAGCGTGGAGGCGAACCGGAACGCTCCGGGCACGTCGGCCCAGTACAGCGGCTTGACCCCGAGCCGGTCCCTGGCCAACATCACCTGCCCGCTGTCGGTGTCGGTCACGGCGAAAGCGAACATGCCGTACAACCGGTCCACCACGCCCTCACCCCATGCATGGAACCCCTTGAGCACCACTTCGGTGTCGCTGTGGGAGAAGAACCGGTAGCCCTTGGCGATCAGGTCCTCGCGCAGTTGCGGGTAGTTGTAGATGCAGCCGTTGAAGGCCACGGTCAGATGCAACTCCGGATCATGCATCGGCTGGTGTCCGTGGCTCGACAGGTCGATGATCGCCAGGCGCCGGTGCCCGAAAGCCACACCGTCCTTCGCCCAGACACCGCCGCTGTCGGGTCCCCGCGGGACCATGGTGTCGGCCATCGATGCGATGGCTCCGATATCTGCTGCCCGTCCGCGAGCGATTTCGCCCGCGATGCCGCACATGGCGTGAACCACCTCTTCCTCGATTGAGGGCGACCATGCCAGGTTGGGTCCAAGCACGTCGCCCGCGAGCACGGATACCCGCTCTCCCGACTTCCAAACGCGACTGCATCAACATGGCGGGTCCGGCGCCGCACGATAGGCTTCGCATTCCATGGGGAGATTCCTGACCGTCCTGCTGACATGGCTGACCGTCATCGCCGCCGCCGGCGCCCCCGCAGCCCTGGCCGACGTCGAGGTACCCGCCGGCGCCACCGCCCTTCCTGAGGGTCCCGCGGAAGCGTGGGTGCTCGCCGATCTCGACAACGGCGCGGTGCTGGCGGCCCGCAACGAGTTCGGCCGGTTCGCCCCGGCCAGCACCATCAAGGTGCTGCTGGCGCTGACGGTGCTAGACGAACTCCCACTCGATGCCACCGTCGTCGCCGATACGGCCGACACCGTCGTCGAATGCAACTGCGCCGGTGTCGCGCCTGGGGTCACGTACACCGCGCGTCAGCTGCTGGAGGGCCTGCTGCTGGTCTCGGGCAACGACGCCGCCAACACGCTGGCCACCATGCTCGGCGGCCGCGACGCGGCGATCGCGAAGATGACGGCCAAGGCGGTATCCGTCGGCGCGACCTCGACCACGGCGGGCAGCCCGTCCGGGCTGGACGGCCCCGGGATCGACGTCTGGACCACTCCGCACGACCTGGCGGTGATCTTCCGCGCGGCCCTGGCCCATCCGGTGTTCGCCGAGATCACCGCACAACCCACCGCGGTATTCCCGGCCAAGACCGGCAACCGGGTGCTGGTCAACCAGGACGAGATGCTGGCGCGCTACCCCGGCATGCTGGGCGGCAAGACCGGTTTCACCGATCTGGCCCGCAAGACCTTCGTCGGCGCCGCGCAGCGGGACGGCAGGCGCTTGGTGGTGGTGCTGATGCACGGTTTGGTCAGGGAGGGCGGACCGACCTACTGGGATCAGGCGTCCGCACTGCTCGACTGGGGCTTCGCGCAGGACCGCGGGACCACGGGGGTCGGCGCACTCTGAGGCGTGGAGTCGATGCCGAACGGCAACCTGACCGCGCACTGAGCGAGTCCTGTGCTCCGTAACCTCATCGCGCGTGCGAAGACTGTTGACGGCCACACTGCTGGCCGCGGGTACGGTTCTGACTCTCGGTGTCGCCACGCCCCAGTCGGACGCCCAACCCGGCGCCGAACCCGCCGGTGCGCAGGCCTTCGCCAACGGCCCGGCCAAGGCCTGGCTGCTGGCCGACCTGGACACCGGCGCGGTGCTGGCGTCGTCGGACCCGTACGGCAGCTACGCCCCGGCCAGCACGATCAAGGTGCTGTTGGCCACCGTGGTGCTCGACAACCTGCGCCCGGATAATTTCGCCCGCGCCAATGCCTCCCACACCAAGGTCGAATGTTCTTGCGTCGGGCTGCAACCCGGGCAGGCCTACACCACCCGGCAGTTGCTCGAGGCGCTGCTGATGGTGTCGGGCAACGACGCCGCGAACATGCTGGCCGATATGCTCGGCGGCCAGCGGATCGCGGTCGCGCGGATGAACGCCAAGGCCCAGCAACTGGGCGCCCGGCACACCAAGGCCGCGTCGCCGTCCGGGCTGGACGGACCGGGCTGGGAGACGGTGACGACCCCGCACGATCTGGCGGTGATCTTCCGGGCGGCGCTGGGCTATCCGCTGATCGCGCAAATCATGCGGCAGCCGTCGGCGGATTTCCCTGGCCGCACGCTCACCAATCAGAATGAGCTGCTGCGTCGCTACCCGGGCGACCTCGGCGGTAAGACCGGGTACACGAACCTGGCCCAGCACACCTACGTAGGCGCCGCCCAACGCGGTGACCGCCGGCTGGTGGTGGTCCAGATGTACGGTAACGGCGATCTGTACGGGCAGGCGGTCAGCCTGCTCGACTGGGGTTTCAGCCGCACGGCATAGGGGAAGTTCCCGAAACCGATCCCATCCAAGTAAGGTAACCCTAATTTTGCATACGCACGATTGAGGGGAACGGATTTGACCGGCACCGCGGAGATATCGCTGATCGTCGCCTACGGCACGGACATGGGCAACGCCGAGGACGCGGCCATGACCTTCGCCGAGTCGGTGGCGGCCATCGGGATCCAGGCCGAAGCGATCGAACTCAATCAGGTCGAACTGGCCGAACTGCAGACCGCCACGCATTTCGTCTCGGTCGTCTCGACCTTCGGCGAGGGCGAGTTCCCCGACACCGCAACCCTGTTCTGGGAGGCGTTGCAGGCCAGCGACGACCCGCTGCCGAACCTCAGTTTCGCGGTGCTGGCGCTGGGCGACACCTCCTACGAATTGTTCTGCAACGCGGGCAAACTGCTCGATGAACGACTCGAGGCTCTGGGCGCCACCCGAATGGTCGACCGGGTGGACGTCGACGGCTTCTATGAACAGCCGGCCAAAGCCTGGACCACCGATGTGGTCAAGATGATGACCGCCGAAAGCGCTCCCGCCGCGCCGGTGCAGACCCCCGCCGCGCGGGAACGGCACGAGGTGTTCGAAGCGCCACTGACGGTCAATCGCCTGCTGACCGGCGCCGGATCCGACAAAGAGGTGCGCCACTACGAGGTGGATCTCGCCGGGTCCGGAATCGCCTACCAGGCCGGTGATTCGCTGGCCGTGCACGCCACCAACGATCCCGCACTGGTCGAGGCGATCCTCACCCAACTGGGCGTCGGAGCCGACCACACCGTTGCCGGCCACGATGAACCCGTCGGCGTACTGCTCACCGAACGCCTGGAGATCCGGACCCCGTCCCGGGCGCTGCAGGACCTGGCCGGCCCCGCCGCCTACGGCGAGGACGTCCTCGACTTGATCAAGCGCGCCGACCTCAAGGTCGACGACGTGCTGGACAGCCTGCGCCCGTTGACTTTCCGCGATTACTCGATCGCCTCCAGCCCGCTGGCCCATCCGGGGCACATCCACCTGACGGTGGCCACGGTGCGTTACGCCGGGGCCGACCGCGACCACACCGGTGTCGCGTCGACGTATCTGGCCGACCGCACCGAGAAGGTGCGGGTACACCTGCGCCCCAACCACAACTTCCGGCTGCCCGCGCCCGACGTGCCGATCATCATGATCGGGCCCGGTACCGGCATCGCCCCATTCCGCGCGTTTCTGCAGGAGCGGGCGGCCACCGGCGCGACGGGGCGCTCATGGCTGTTCTTCGGTGACCGCCGTCGCGCCACCGACTACCTGTACGGCGAGGAGCTGCAGGAGTTTGTGGCCTCGGGCGCGCTGACCCGACTGGACCTGGCATTCTCGCGCGATCAGGAAGCCAAAGTGTATGTGCAGCACCGGATGTCGGAGCACGCCGAGGAGTTGTTCGGCTGGCTCGCCGACGGAGCGTATGTGTACGTGTGCGGGGATGCCGACCGGATGGCCAAGGATGTCGACGCGGCGCTGCACGAGGTGGTGGCCCGCGGCGGCGCCATGGACTCCGATGCCGCGCACGCCTACGTCAACGACCTGATCAAGTCACACCGCTACGTGCGTGACGTGTACTAGTACACCCGCCCGCGCAGCACCACCAAATCTGGGTGACTCACACCGGCCACCCGCGGATCCTCGGTGAAACACAACAGATCCGCCGACGCTCCGTGCGTCAGCGCCGGCCGGCCCAGCCACGCCCGCGCGTCCCAGCACGCCGCCCCCAGTGCGTCGGTGGGGTCGAGCCCGACACCGCGCAGCGCAGCGATCTCGTCGCCGATCCGGCCGTGCGCGATCATCCCGCCGGCATCGGTGCCGGCATATATCGGCACCCCCGCTTCGTGTGCGGCGCCGACCCGGTCATGACACGTGGCGTAGAGCTCGCGCATGTGCGCGGCGTAGGTCGGGTACTTGACCGCGGCGTCGGCGATCCCGGGGAAATTCTCGATGTTGATCAGGGTGGGCACCAGCGCGGTCCCGTGCTCGCGCATCAGGTCGATGACGTCACCGGTGATCCCGGTGCCGTGCTCGATGCAGTCGATCCCGGCTTTGATCAGCCCGGGTAACGCATCCTCGCCGAAGACGTGGGCGGTGACCCGGGCGCCGTTGGCGTGGGCGGCGTCGATGGCCGCGGTGAGGATGTCATCGGACCACAACGGAGCCAGATCGCCGATCTCCCGGTCGATCCAGTCCCCGACGAGTTTCACCCAGCCGTCGCCCCAGCGGGCCTGCTCGGCGACCGCGGCAGGAAGCTGCGATTCGTCGTCGATATCGATGGGCAGACCCGGCATATAGCGCTTGGGCCGGGCCAGATGGCGGCCCGCCCGGATGATCCGCGGCAGGTCGTCGCGGTCGTCGAAGCTGCGGGTGTCCACGGGGGATCCGGCATCGCGCAGCAGCAGTGCGCCGGCACCGCGCTCGGTCTCGGCTTGTTCGACGGCCTCCTCGACCGTGGTGGGCCCGCCGGGTTTCAGACCGACATGGCAGTGCGCGTCGACCAGGCCCGGGATGATCCAGCCGCCGTCGAACACACTGGCGGCGTTGGCAATCGGCTCCGCCGACAGCACACCGTCGTGTATCCACCACTGCACCGGTTCGCCGTCGGGAAGCCCCCGGCCGCGAACATGCAGTGTGCTCATCGGCCTACTTCTGACCCGGGAACTTCAGCTTGGACAGGTCGATGTTGGCCAGACCTGGCGGTAGCTCGTCCAGGCCCTTGGGCATGTTGGTCAGGTCCGGGAAACCCGCGGGTAGACCGGCGCCGATCGGATTCTTCGGCGGCGTCGGCCCGTTCCCTGATTGACGGCCCTTCTTCTTGCCGGCCTGCTTGTTCTTGCCTTTGGCCGCCTTGCGCGGCGAGCTCTTGCGGCCGAACGGCATTCCCATCTGACCGGCCATCTGCGACATCATCTTGCGGGCGTCGAAGAACCGGTCGACCAGCGAATTGACCTCGGACACGGTCACCCCGGAACCGTTGGCGATGCGCAGCCGCCGCGAGGCGTTGATGATCTTGGGGTCGGCCCGTTCGGCCGGTGTCATGCCGCGGATGATCGCCTGCACCCGGTCCAGCTGGCTGTCGTCGACGGCGGCCAGCGCCTCTTTCATCTGGCCGGCGCCGGGCAGCATGCCCAGCAGGTTGCCGATCGGACCCATTTTGCGGATGGCCAGCATCTGCTCCAGGAAGTCCTCCAGGGTCAGCTCGCCGGAGCCGATCTTGGCGGCGGCCTCCTCGGCCTTCTGCTGATCGAAGACCTGCTCGGCCTGCTCGATCAGGGTGAGCACGTCCCCCATGCCCAGGATCCGGCTGGCCATCCGGTCGGGGTGGAAGACGTCGAAGTCTTCGAGCTTCTCCCCCGCGGACGCGAACAGGATCGGCACACCGGTGATCTCGCGGACCGACAGCGCGGCACCACCACGGGCGTCACCGTCGAGTTTGGTCAGCACGACGCCGGTGAACCCGACCCCGGCGCCGAACGCCTCGGCGGTGGTGACCGCGTCCTGACCGATCATGGCGTCCAGCACGAACAGCGTCTCGTCGGGCTGCACGGCGTCGCGGATGGCGGCGGCCTGGGCCATCAGCTGCTCGTCGATACCGAGGCGGCCCGCGGTGTCCACGATGACGACGTCGAAGTGCTTGGCCTTGGCCTCGGCCAGGCCGGCGGCGGCCACCGAGACCGGATCGCCGGTGGTCATCTGGTCGATGGTGACCCCGTCGGGCGACACGCCCGGGTGCGGCGCGAACACCGACACCCCGGCACGTTCACCGACGATCTGCAGCTGGTGCACCGCACCGGGCCGCTGCAGGTCACACGCCACCAGCAGCGGTGTGTGGCCATGTGCCTTCAGCCATTTCGCGAGCTTGCCGGCCAGCGTGGTCTTACCCGAACCCTGCAGGCCGGCGAGCATGATGACCGTGGGCGGAGTCTTGGCGAAGGCGATCTGGCGGGTCTGGCCGCCCAGGATGCCGACCAGCTCCTCGTTGACGATCTTGACGACCTGCTGGGCCGGGTTCAACGCACCCGAGACCTCGGCGCCCTTGGCGCGATCCTTGATCCGGGCGACGAAGGCGCGCACCACCGGCAGCGAGACGTCGGCTTCGAGCAGCGCCAACCGGATCTCGCGGGCGGTCGCGTCGATGTCGGCGTCGGTCAGCCGACCCCGGGAGCGCAGGCCCTGCAGTGCACCGGTCAACCGGTCAGACAGCGATTCAAACACCTGGTAAGCCTAACGGTCGCGGTGCACTCTGGTCTCAGGCGAGTCGTCGGCGCTAATCTGTCAACGCATCGAGACAGATATCGTCGGAGGGCCACCTGCCGTGAGCGCTACCACCCATATCAGCCAGTGCACCCTGTGCGAGGCACACTGCGGCATCCACGTGACGGTGACCGACGGAAAGGTCAGCCGGATCGAGGGCAATCCCGATGACGTCTTCTCCAAGGGCTATATCTGTCCGAAGGCCACGGCCATGGGTGCCCTGCACCACGACCCGGACCGGCTGCGCACCCCGATGCGGCGGGTCGGGGACGGATTCGAACCGGTCGGCTGGGACGAGGCGTTCGCCGAGATCGGGGTGCGACTACGCCGGATCCGCAAGGCGCACGGGGTCCGGTCGCTCGGGATGTACCTCGGCAATCCCGCCGCGCACAGCTCCGGTGCGGCCTACGGTTTGCTGCTGCGACTGGCCCTGTTGACGCCCAACTTCTTCTCGGCGTCGTCCATCGATCAGATGCCGCACGAGTACGCGGCGTGGCGGGTGTTCGGCTCCAACATGCTGATCCCGATCACCGATATCGACCGCACGCAGCGGCTGGTGATCATCGGCGCCAATCCGGCCGTCTCGAACGGCTCGCTGTCCATCATGCCGGGGGCCAAACGCCGCATCAAAGCGGTGCGCGACCGCGGCGGCAAGGTCGTCGTCATCGACCCGCGCCGCACCGAGACGGCCCGCCTCGCCGACCAGCACGTCGCGGTGCGCCCGGGCGGCGACCTCTACCTGCTGTTGGGCATCCTGCACGTGTTGATCGAGGAGAACCTCTGTGACACCGCGGTCGTCGATGGGCAGGCGTCCGGCTGGGCCGAACTCGCGGCGCTGGTCGGCAACGCCGCGCCGGACGCCGTCGCCGAGCGGGCCGGCGTGGACGCGGACACCATCCGCGCGCTGGCACGCGAGCACGCCGCCGCCGAATCCGCCGCGATGTATGCCCGGATCGGCATCTGCCAACAGGAGACCGGAACGCTGGTGAGCTGGCTGGTCATGGTGATCAACGCGGTGACCGGCAACCTGGACCGGGCCGGCGGCACGATGTTCTCCACCCCGATCCTCGACGTCCCCCGCGCCGCGCGGTACGTTCCCGTCGGGCACGGGCGGTGGTCAGACCGCTCCGGCCGGCACAAGTCGTTCCGGGCCGAACTGCCCGCCGTGGTGATGGCCGACGAGATGCTCACCCCCGGTGAGGGTCAGATCCGGGCGATGATCACCTATGCCGGCAATCCGGTGTCCTCGATCCCGCAGGCGGGACGCCTCGACGAAGCCCTGTCGAACCTGGATCTGTATGTGGCGGTGGACATGTACGTCACCGAGACCACCCGGCATGCGGACTTCATCCTGCCGCCGGTGTCGCCGCTGGAACGCGAAGATGTCGCGCTGTTGACCACGATCTTCAGTGTGCGCAACAACATCCGGTTCCAGCACCGGTCCTTCGACCCGCCCGCCGATGCATTGGAGGACTGGCAGATTCTCAGCCGGCTCACCATGGAGCTGCTCCCCGCACCGATTCGTCAGTTGCTTGCACCGGTGCGCACCAGGCTGATCGAGTTCGCCAACCCGCTACGGCTGGCCGGACTCGCCCTGCTGACGGGACCGTACGGGCGGATCCGCAACGGCCGCAAGGGAATCACGATGCGCGGGTTGCGCTCCAGCACGGGCGGCGTTGATCTGGGCCCGCTGCAGCCACGACTGGGCAAGGTCATCGCCACCGGCGACCGCAAGGTCGCGCTGGCGCCGGCCGAATTCGTCGATGCGGCCGCGGCGTATCTGGGCAGGCACGACGACGGGGCGGCGCGCACCTACGATCTTCAGCTCATCGGGCGCAGGCAGCTGCGCAGCAACAACTCGTGGTTGCACAATGTGCCGACGATGACCGGCGGGAACAACAAGTGCACCGCGCTGATGCATCCCGACGATGCGCGGACCCGCGGGCTCGGCCAGGGTGACACCGTCCGGGTCACCTCGGCAGTGGGCGAAATCGAAGTACCACTCGATATCAGCGAGGACATCCGGGCGGGCACGGTCGCGGTACCGCACGGCTGGGGTCACCAGGGCACCGGCTGGCGCCATGCGCGCGCATTGCCCGGAGCCAACGTCAACGTGCTGCACGACCCCGCCCGGGTGGACGCGTTCACCGGGACCGCCGCGGTGAACAGCACCTGGGTGACGGTGACCGCCGGCTGAGCGAGATGCCGCTACCGCCGCATCACACCGAGGCCGTGACCCGTTCCCGCGACGTGAGCACCAGGGGCGCACCCTCGGTGATCGCGATGGTGTGTTCGCTGTGGGCGGTCCGCGACCCGTCCGCCGACCGGATGGTCCAACCGTCCGGGTCGTAGACGATGCGGTCGGTGCCCGCGGCGAACCATGGTTCGAGCGCGAGGGTCAGTCCGGGACGCAGCTTGAGCCCCCGTCCCCGCCGCCCGGTGTTGGGGACGTGCGGATCCTCGTGCATGGTGCGCCCGAGCCCGTGTCCGCCGAATTCGGTGTTGACCGGGTACCCGTAACCGTCCGCCACGGCTCCGATGGCGGCAGAGATATCGCCGAGGAGATTTCCCGGCACCGCCGCGGCGATGGCCGCCGCGAGCGCCTCCTCCGTGGCTGTGATGAGGCGTCGATCCGCTTCTCGCGGGGTGCCCACGATGATGCTGCGCGCCGAATCGGCGACCCATCCGTCGATCGACACCGCGATGTCCATGGTCAGCAGGTCACCGTCGGCGAGCAGGTAGTCATGCGGAAGCCCGTGCAGCACCGCGTCATTCACCGAAAGGCAGATCACATTCCGGAACGGTCCGCGCCCGAACGACGGCGCATAGTCCCAGTAGCAGGATTGCGCGCCGCGCTCGGCGATCAGCACGCGGGCGCGCTCCTCGAGATCGAGCAGGTTCACCCCCGGACGCGCCCGTCCGGTCAAATCGTCGAGCAACTCGGCGATGAACGTGCCGGTGACGTCCATTGCCGCGATCTCCCGCGCTGTCTTCAACTCAAACAAAGCCACGCCTCCTCAGCGGTATGAAAATACCAAGCTAGCCGATGAATCGGTATTTTCATACCGATGTCAGTAGGATGGCGCCATGGTGCGTCTCCCGCTGACCGCAGAACAACTCGCCGCAGGCAAACGCCTGGGAGAGCAGCTTCGCGCTGCCCGGGGAAGCCGCACGCTCGCCGAAGTGGCCGAGGAAGCGGCGATTTCCCCCGAGACACTTCGCAAGATCGAGACCGGCCGACTGGCGACCCCGGCGTTCAGCACCATCGCAGCGCTGGCCCGCGTACTGCCGCTGTCACTGGACGAGCTCGCCGAAACGTGCCTGGCCCGCACCGGCCTTCAGCACACCGGCTAACTGGCTTCCGACACCTTCTTCGGCGGCGTGGGCAGCACCGCGAACAGGTCACGCTCAAGCTCGGCGCGGATCGCCGCGGCCCGGGCCGGGTCGTCGGCACCGGCCAGGGACGGCACCGCGATGCAGAACACGTCGACCACCGCCGACCCCAGCGTGGTGACCTTGGCCCACGCGATATCCAGCCCGTCGCGTTCGATCACCGCGGTGAGCCGGGCCAGCAGACCCGTCCGGTCCGCGGCGCGGATCTGGATGATGAACTCGCCAGGACCGGAGCCATCGGACCACAGGATCCGCGGCGGCGCACTGACCTGATTCACCGGGACCGCCGAGGCGACCTCACCGGCACGCGTGTTCGCCGCCGCGTCCCGATCGCGGCGCTCCAGTGCCTCGACCACATCGAGTTCGTCGTCCAGCGCCAGGATGAACTGCTGGCGCAACAGTTCGGCCGCCGGGGGCGAGCCGAAATGCGGTGACACCACGAACGTGTTGATCGCCATCCCCTGGCGACTGTTGACCGAAGCCGAATGCACCCGCAGTGAATTCAGCGCCAGCACCCCGGCCGCTTTGGACAGCAGGCCACGGCGATCGGGCGCGATCATCGTCACGTTGTGGATGTGCGCCCCGTCCCCGGGCACCAGGTCGACATGCACGCCGCCCTCGGCGGCCAGGGAAAGATACTGCGGGTCAATGGGATCGGGTTGCGGCAACGGCTCACCGGCCATCACCAGCCGGCAACGCCGGACCAGATCGCCGATCAGGGACGCCTTCCAGTCCCCCCACACGCCGGGACCGGTGGCCAGCGAATCCGCCTCTGCCAGCGCCTGGAGCAGCTCGAGCAGGACGGGATCGCCGCCGAGGGCGTCCACCACCCGGTCGATGGTCTTGGGGTCCTGCAGGTCTCGGCGGGTTGCCGTGTCGGGCAGCAGTAGGTGATACCGGACGATCTTGGACAGCACCTCGATATCCGATGGCCACAACCCCAGCCGGGTCCCGACCTGGTTGGCCAGTTCAGCACCGATGACGCTGTGGTCTCCCCCGCGCCCCTTGCCGATGTCATGCAGCAGCGCACCGAGCACCAGCAGGTCCGGCCGCGCCACCCGGGTGGTGAAAGCACTTGCCCGCGAAACGGTTTCGATCAGGTGCCGGTCCACCGTCCAGATGTGCACGACGTCGCGCGGCGGCAGGTCGCGCACCGCACCCCATTCGGGGAACAGCCGCCCCCACAGCCCGGTCCGGTCCAGTGCCTCCACGGTGGCGACCGCGGCCGGGCCGGCCGACAGCATCACCAGCAGGTCTTTGAGCGCCGCACGCGGCCACGGCGCACGCAGTTCCGGTGCGGCGCCGGCGAGCCGGCTCAGCGTGGAAGCCGCCATCGGCAGCCCGGTGGTGGCCGAGGCCGCCGCAACCCGCAGGATGAGGCCGGGATCGCGTTCCGGGCGGGCGTCGCGAGCCAGGATCACCTCACCGGCGAACTCGATCACCCCTTCGTCGAGCGGACGGCGGGCGGGCCGGCGCAGCGCCGCGAATCCGCGGCGCGGCAGTGCATTCCCGGCCGTGCGAATACCCGCGTCCACGTAGTAGCTGACGGTGCGGGCGGCATCGGAGAGCACCCGGGCCAGGTCGAACCGATCCCCGATCCGCAGCGAGGCGCCGATCTCGTCGGCATACTGCGCCAGCACCTGCTCACGGCCACGTCCCGAAATGCGGTGCAGCTCGGTGCGCACATTCAGCAACGACAGATGGGCACCGCCCAGCGTTCCGGTCGGTGACGCCAGCATCCGGCTGGGATACACGTCGGCCAGTTGCGCGATGGCCAAGGCGTTGAGTAGCTGGACGTCACGCAGACCGCCACGGCCGTTCTTCAGATCCGGCTCGGCGCGGTGCGCGATCTGCCCGCTGCGCTGCCACCGTGCCTGGGCGTGTTCGACCAACTCGTCGAACCGCGGCGCGATCCCGGTACGCCACTGCCGTCGCGCCCCACCGATCAACAGCGACGAGAGTTCCTGATCACCGGCGATGTGCCTGGCATCGAGCATCGCCAGCCCGGCGGACACATCCTCACCGGCGACCTTGAGGGCCTCCGGTACCGTCCGCACACTGTGGTCGATACGAATGTTCGCGTCCCACAACGGGTACCACAGAAGTTCGGCGACCTGGCTGACGATCTCGGCAGGCATGTTGTCATGCAGCAGGGTCAGATCCAGGTCCGAATAGGGCAACAGCTCACCGCGGCCGAGGCCGCCGGTCGCGACGATCGCGAAACCGCTCGTCGCGGTGATGCCGATCTCGGTCGCCTTGGTGGCCAGCCAGAATTCGTTCAGGTCGAGCAAGGCGTCACGCAACGCCGCCGAATCGAGCTGGCGGCCACCGCCGACCAGGAGCTGCTCGGACGCCTTGGCCAGATCCGTTGCCGGACGCAGCGATCCCGCCGCCGGGGCCTCCCATCGGGACGCCCCGGCGGTGGTGATCTGCTCCTCGCGCGAGCGCTCGTCGGCGGAATCTGGCGTGTGCTCTGTCATCTCGGTCCTCCCCCGGCCGTTCCTATCACGATCAATCACTGCACCGGCCGGGAGAGCACCCCTCAGCTCACCGCTGGGTCACAGGGCGTCGGCTCCCCGCTCACCGGTGCGCACCCGCACCACGGTGTCGACGGGACTGACCCACACCTTGCCGTCGCCGATCTTCCCGGTCCGGGCGGCCTGGACGATGACGTCCACCACCTTGTCGACGGCGGAGTCGTCCACGACGACCTCGACCCGCACCTTCGGCACGAAATCCACGGAATACTCCGCGCCACGGTAGACCTCGGTGTGGCCCTTCTGCCGTCCATAGCCCTGTACCTCGCTGACGGTCATCCCGAGGATGCCCGTCTGCTCCAGACCGGTCTTGACGTCTTCCAGGGTGAACGGTTTGACGATCGCAGTAATCAGCTTCATTTTCCTCATCCCTCCGCGCCGTGACGACCAAGAACAGAACCGGTTCCGACAGCCACGAAGTCGTAACCGCTTTCTGCGTGCTCGGACTCATCGATGCCGGATGCCTCCTCTTCCTTGTCGAGACGCAGCCCCACGGTGTATTTCACGATCAACGCCAAGATAGCCGTACCGACCGCCGAATAGACGAGAACAGCACCCGCCCCGATGGCCTGCTTGGTCAGCTGATCCCATCCGCCACCGTAGAACAGGCCCGCCACCGCGGCAGGCGCCTCGGGTGCGGCCACCAGGCCGACCATCAGGGTGCCGATGATGCCGCCGACCAGGTGGACACCCACCACGTCCAGCGAATCGTCGAAGCCCAGCTTGAACTTCAGGCCGACGGCCAGCGCACACGCCACACCGGCGACCACACCGATCACCAACGCGCCGAGCACGTTGACCGACGAACACGACGGGGTGATGGCAACCAGGCCTGCGACGATGCCCGAGGCCGCACCCAGCGAGGTGGCCTTGCCGTCACGAATGCGTTCCGTGACAAGCCAGGCCAGCATGGCAGCGGCGGTCGCCACGGTGGTGGTGATGAACGTCGCACCCGCAATACCGTTGGAGCCCACCGCCGAACCGGCGTTGAAGCCGTACCAGCCGAACCACAGCAGACCGGCGCCCAGCATCACGAAGGGCAGATTGTGCGGCCGCATCGGGGTGCCCGGCCAGCCGAGGCGCTTGCCCAGGATGATGGCCAGCACCAGACCGGCCGTACCGGCGTTGATGTGCACTGCGGTACCGCCGGCGAAGTCGATCGCCTTGAGCTTGTTGGCAATCCAGCCACCGTGCTCGGCGGTGACACCGTCGAAGGCGAAGACCCAGTGCGCCACCGGGAAGTAGACGAAGGTCGCCCACAGCCCCGCGAACAGCAGCCAACCGCCGAACTTCAGCCGGTCGGCCACCGCGCCGGAGATCAGGGCGACGGTGATGATGGCGAACATCGCCTGGAAGGCCACGAACACCGTCTGGGGAATGGTGCCCGCCAGCGGGATGGCCACCGCCGCGTCCTCGGGATGCAGCTGCAGGTAGGTGCCGCCGATCAGGCCCTTGAGTCCCCAGTACTGGGTGGGATCCCCGAACAGATTGAACTTGTCGTTGCCGAAGGCCAGCGAGTAGCCGTAGAGCACCCACAGCACGGTGACCACACCCATCGAGCTGATGCTCATCATGATCATGTTGAGCACGCCCTTGGCGCGCACCATGCCGCCGTAGAAGAACGCCAACCCCGGCGTCATCAACAGCACGAGTGCGGCACTTGCCAGCATCCATGCGGTATCACCGGTGTCCGGTATACCCATCATCGGAAATCCGTCCACTCCCAGCTTCCTCCTTCGACATGCCACGGTTAGGCACCGTTGACCTGGTAGGGAACTCTGCTGAGTAGTTGTTTCGCCTAGGACGCGCCTGCGTTTCGTGCGCGTGAACGGATCGGCCCGTTTGGTTTCACCGGTGTTACACGCTGCGCCTTTGTGTGCTTTGGGGCTACACCAGGAGCGCGTCGACGAACGCGCCGGGCTCGAACGGAGCCAGATCGTCGGGCCCCTCGCCGAGGCCGACGAGCTTCACCGGCACGCCCAATTCCTGCTGCACGCGGAAGACGATGCCGCCCTTGGCGGTTCCGTCGAGTTTGGTCAGCACCACCCCGGTGATGGCGACGACCTCGGCGAACACCTTGGCCTGCGGCAGGCTGTTCTGGCCGATGGTGGCGTCCAGCACCAACAGCACCTCGTCCACCTTGGCGCGCTTCTCCACCACGCGTTTGACCTTGCCCAGCTCATCCATCAGCCCGGTCTTGGTGTGCAGCCGACCCGCGGTGTCCACCACGACGACATCGGCGCCGGTCGCGATGCCCCGGTCGACGGCGTCGAAGGCCACCGACGCCGGGTCCGCCCCTTCGGGTCCGCGCACCACCTCGGCACCCACCCGGGAGCCCCAGGCCTGCAGCTGGTCGGCCGCGGCGGCGCGGAAGGTGTCGGCCGCGCCGAGCACCACCCGGCGGCCGTCACCGACCAAGACGCGGGCCAGTTTGCCGACCGTGGTCGTCTTGCCGGTGCCGTTCACCCCGACCACCAGCAGCACCGACGGCTTGTCCGCGTGCGGCAGTGCCTTGATGGAGCGGTCCAGCTCCGGGCGCAGTTCGGCGACCAGAACCTCCTTGAGCACGGCACGGGCATCGGCCTCGGTGCGCACACCGGCGCTGGCCATCCGCTCGCGCAGCGCGGTGATCACGGACTGGGTGACCACCGGGCCCAGGTCGGCGATCAACAGGGTGTCCTCGATCTCCTCCCACGACTCCTCGTCCAGATCGCCGGCACCGAGCAGGCCCAGGACCCCCCGGCCCAGCGTGTTCTGCGATTTCGCCAATCGGCCGCGCAACCGCTCCAGCCGGCCCTCGCTCGGGGCGATCTCCTCGATGGCCGGTGCGGGCGCCTGCTCGGGCTCAGGTGCTGGGGTGGGCTCGGGCAGGGGTTCAGGTGCGGGCTCGGCCACCTCGACGGGCGGCTCGGGCAGCGCCACGTCGGAGATGGTGCGTTTCGGCGCGTCGCGGGGCACCGCGGCGTCATCGCCGACCCCGGGAAGGCCGGTACCCGTCGGCGGGGCTCCATCGACGGTCGGGGCCTCGGCAAAGGTGATGCCCGAGGCCGCCGTGTAACCGCCGGAACGATCGATCGGGGTGGCGGTGTCCTGCTTGGATAGGCTGATCTGGCGGCGCCGGTAACGCACCAGCCCGACAACCAGCGCAGCGACAACCAGAACGGCGATGACCGCAAGTGCGATCCACAGAGCATCTGACACGCCGCCATTGTCTCAGGGCGGTCCAATGACGATCGGCCCCGGCTTTGACGACGGCATCCAGGTTCGCAAACGCCGCCATATCGACGTGTGCCTGTCCGAGCCCGTCGAGTACCAGACGGTGCGCACCGGCCTGGAGCGCTACCGGTTGCCCTACAACGCGCTCACCCAGACCAGCCTGGCCGAGATCGACCTGAGCACCGATTTCCTCGGCGTCGGTTTGCGGGCGCCGGTGCTGATCGGTTCCATGACCGGCGGCTCCGAACTGTCCGGCACGATCAACCGCAACCTGGCCGCCGCCGCCCAGGCGCTGGGGATCGGCATGATGCTCGGTTCGCAGCGGGTCATGCTCGGCGACGATCTGGCACCGACGTTCCGGGTTCGTGACGTGGCCCCCGACGTGCTGTTGGTGGGCAACATCGGGCTGGCCCAGCTGGGCCCTGCCGTGGTGCCCGAGCTGCGCGAGGCGCTCGGTCAGGTGGGCGCCAACGCCCTTGCCGTACATACCAATCCACTACAAGAGGCGGTACAGCGGGGCGGGGACACCGACTTCACCGGATCGGTCCAGCGGCTCCACGAACTGGCCGCCTCCATCGGTTATCCGGTGCTGCTCAAGGAGGTCGGCCACGGAATCGGGGCGGCGGCCGCCGCGCAACTGGCCGGGGTCCCGATCGCCGCGGTCGACGTGGCCGGCGCGGGCGGCACGTCCTGGGCCCGGGTGGAGCAGTTCGTCCGCTACGGGCGGATCAACGACCCCGAACTGGCCGAGTGGGGCATCCCCACCGCGCAGGCCCTGGTGGAGGTGCGCCGGACGCTGCCGGGTATGCCCCTGGTGGCCTCCGGCGGTATCCGCACCGGGATGGACGCCGCCAAGGCGATCGCGCTGGGCGCCGATGTGGTGGCCGTTGCCCGGCCGCTGTTGGTGCCCGCGATCGAATCCGCTGCGGCCGTGCAGGATTGGCTGCAGCGCTTCATCGCCGAATTGCGCATCTGCCTGCACGGCTGCGGCGCGGCCGACCTGGCGGCACTGCGCGATGTCGGTGTCGCCACCGCCGGCTGACGGCGCGCATCACCGCTGCAGAGCGTTCACCGCCGCCTCTGCGACCAGCACGTCCGCGGAGGTCGCGAGCTCCTGCAGGGTGCCGCGGGCCACGTCGAAGGACGCCAGTTCGCGCACGGCGGCCGACCTCACCCGGCGGTCCAGCGCGGTGTCCTGCGCCACCGAGGTGAGCGTGTCGAGCGCGCCGTCGCCGAGCTTGGCGCGCAACAAAGCCACCGCGACCTGCGGGGTCAGCGCCCCACTTCGCCCGTGCACGGCGCCGACCAGATCGTCCACCGAGAAATCGTCGGGATGATATGTCACCGAATCCGTCATCGCTCTCACACCTCCACCGCGGACGACGTACCGGCCTTCATCGTGCAGTGGCCGACCATCGTCCTTCTGTCATCAGTATTTATTGTCACCGCGTTGAACGGGTCACCGCTGGTGACACTGCCGGTCTGGGTCATCAGGCTGTTGTCGGCGGTCCCGGGATGGGATGCGCCGAGGTAGTGCCCCACCTCGTGGGCCAAGCTACGGCCCGTCCCCTCACCGGCGAGCGCCACGACCGCCGAGCGCATACCGGTTCCGTTGCGCGGGGTGCATGGCCCGCCAACCGGTGACTTTCCCAGGGTCACGCTGACAGAGCCGTCGGCTGCCGTCGTCGTGACATTCATGTTCGCCGGGATCACGACGGGCACAAAGGCGCCGTCGGCGGTGAGGTCGGTCCCGGTGCTCACGATGTCGGCTTCGGTCGTCACGGTGGCGTGCCCGGATGAATTCGCCGCCGTGAGCATCTGCCAACTGACTCGGCCGATACCGATCCCGTTGGCGTAATAGATGGTTCGCATCCGGAAGATCGCGTAGTTGATGGCGTCGTGATCTGCCGTGGTGAGCAGATCGGAGCCCGCGAAGATCAAATGGACATCGAAATGACTCGTCCGGAACAACTGGACGTGCTGTTTGAGGCTGAGCTGCGGCCGCGGCCGGGTCGGCACGAGCGCGCCAGGCAGGTGACCGCCTTCGAAGCCCAGCAGGTCGCTGCACACGAACACCCGACCGGTGAAACCGTGGGTGGCCGCCACTTTGCGCAGTGAGATGGTCATGTGCGTCTCACTGCCGCGATACGAGCATCGGGATCAGTCCGACGCCTTCGGGCAGCGGACCGAGTGCCTTACCCACGATGGCGCCGAACGCCCGAGCCGGATCGACTGCTTTCATCGCGTGCCCGGACACCGCGGACGTGGTCAGCAGATCACCGACCTCGATCGCCGCGGACGTGGCATCGGCCTTGCAGTACACCTTGCCGATCAGCCCGATGGGTGCACACCGGCGCTCGGCCGCCCCCGCGGTGTCCATGATGACGGCAGGCCGATAGCTACCCGCACCGGACACCACGCCGACCGCGCGCCGATCGTAGGGCCGCGACGACGGGGTCAGCCCGCCGTTCTCGTCGATCACCATCACCGAGCCCGCGGTGATCTCACCGTCGTAGGAGACATCGAAATTCTCCGCGCAGTCGGCCCCCATCAACCGGATGTCGCCGGTCACGTCGATGTTCCCGTCCACGCCGACGTGACTGCCGAAATTCGCCGCCGGCGCACCGGTGGCCTTGTTGCCACTGGCCGACACATGCGCCGTCTGAACATCTTTGGTCGCCCGCACCGTCCCGGCATTGACCCGACCCGTCACATCGATGTTCCCATCCACCCCGACATGACTGGCGAAATTCGCCGCCGGCGCACCGGTGGCCTTGTTGCCACTGGCCGACACATGCGCCGTCTGAACATCTTTGGTCGCCCGCACCGTCCCGGCATTGACCCGACCCGTCACATCGATGTTCCCATCCACCCCGACATGACTGCCGAAGTTCGCCGCCGGCGCGCCGGTGGCCTTGTCGCCGTGGGCGGTGAGATGTCCGCAGGCGATCTCACCATGCTCCTGAGAAGCATCTGATGCCAGCGACTTTCCGTTCACCCGAAGTACGCCGATGTCTCCGTTGGTGCCGTTGATGTCAAGCGGCCCGACGATCGATTCAGCCATGCCATACCCCCTCGAATAAGAGCACCGACCGAACCGGATACCGAGGTGCGGCCGGGCTGACGAATAACTGAACCAATCGTCACGGGAGTACGCGCCGACACGGCAAGTAGTCGCCTACTCGAATGTGCACATCCGTCGATTCACGACCGACTGCTACTGCGCGGTGACCAGTTCCTCGCCACGCATCCGCTGCGAGATCACCTGGGTGATGCCGTCGCCCTGCATCGTCACGCCGTACAGTGCGTCGGCGATCTCCATCGTCGGCTTCTGGTGGGTGATGACGATCAGCTGCGAACGCTCGCGCAACTGCTCGAACAGGCCAAGCAGGCGCCGCAGGTTCACATCGTCGAGGGCCGCCTCGACCTCGTCCATGATGTAGAACGGTGACGGGCGGGCCCGGAAGATGGCCACCAGCATGGCCACCGCGGTGAGTGACTTCTCGCCACCGGACAGCAGCGACAGGCGCTTGACCTTCTTGCCGGGCGGGCGGGCCTCGACCTCGATGCCGGTGGTCAGCATGTCGTCCGGATTGGTCAGCAGCAGCCGGCCCTCACCGCCCGGGAACAGCGACGCGAACACCTGGGTGAACTCGCGCTCCACATCGGCGTAGGCCTCCGCGAACACCGTGAGGATGCGCGCGTCGACATCCTCGATGACATCCAGCAGGTCCTTTCGGGCCGCCTTGACGTCCTCCAGCTGGGTGGACAGGAAGTTGTAGCGCTCCTCCAGCGCGGCGAACTCCTCCAGCGCCAGCGGGTTGACCCGGCCCAGCTCGGACAGCTCCCGTTCGGCCTTCTTGGCGCGGCGTTCCTGGGTGGGCCGGTCGTACGGCATCGGCGCCGGCGCGGTCACCTGCTCACCGCGTTCCTTGGCCTGTTCGTATTCGGCCATCTCCAGTTCGGTCGGGGGCAACGGCACCTGGGGGCCGTATTCGGCGATCAGATCACCGGCCGCAAGCCCGAACTGCTCCAGCGCCTGCTGCTCCAGTTGCTCGATCCGAAGGGCCGCTTGCGCTTTGGCCACCTCGTCGCGGTGCAGCGAATCGGTGAGTGCGGTGATCCTGGTACCGAGTTCGGTGACCTCGGTCCGGGCCCTGCTCAACGCTTCGGCGCGCAGCCGGCGCTCGGTGGCCAACTCGTCGCGGATACGTGACGCGGCGCCCACCGCGTCGGCCAGCCGGGCGGCGACGAGCCGGCCCGATTCGGCCACGGCCGCCGCGACGGTGGCCGCGTATTCCCGCGCCTCGCGGGCCCGCAGTGCCCGCGCGCGCGACTCCCGTTCGGCAGCGGCCGAGCGGCGCAGCGAATCAGCCCGGCCGCGAACGGCATTCGCGCGTTCCTCGGCGGTACGCACCGCAAGCCGGGCTTCCACTTCGGTGGAGCGGGCCGCGTCGGCGGCCACGTTGGTCTCCTGCCGGTCCACCGCCTCGGCCTCGAACATCGGCTCCTGCTGCGCGTTGTGCAGCCGGGTCTCCAGCTCGGTCAGCTCCTCGACCGCCGACGCACGGCCGGCTTCCAGCTCGTCGCGCTGTTTGATCAGCCGCTGCCATTCGGCGTCGGCATTGCGTGACTCCTGGCCCAGCCGGCCGAGTTGTTCGTAGATCGCCGAGATGGCGGCATCGGATTCGTTGAGCGCGGCCAGGGCCTGCTCGGCGGCGTCCTGGCGGGCCGTCTGTTCTTCCTTTGCACCGGACAGCGCGGCCATCAGCTCCGCGCTCTGCCGCTCCACGGCGACGAGTTCGGCGCGGGCCTTGTCGATCTCCGACGCGATCTCCAGGGTGGACACCTTGCGATCCGAACCGCCACTGACCCAGCCGGCCCCGACCAGATCACCCTCGGTTGTCACCGCCCGTAGATGTGGTTGTGCGGCCACGATTTCGAGGGCCTCGGACAGGTCGTCGAGGACCACCACATCGGCCAGCATCGCGGTGATCGCACCGCGCAACCGGTCCGGCGCCTCCACCAGGTCGACGGCCCAGTGCGCACCGGGACTCAACGCACCGGCATCGGGCCGCGCCGCAACCGGCCAGTCCCCCAGCACGATCGCGGCCCGGCCGCCGTCGGCCTCCTTGAGGGCGGCGACCGCGGCGCGCGCGGCGCCGAGGTTTTCCGCGGCCACCGCGTCGGCGGCGGAACCGAGCACAGTGGCGACCGCCACCTCGAACCCCGCACGGACCCGCAGCAGTTTCGCCACCGAGCCGAAAAGCCCATCGGCACCGTGGTTTTCGGTCAACCACGCCGCGCCGTCCTTGCGGTCCAGCCCGACCGACAGCGCGTCGATCCGGGCCTGCAGCGAAGCCACCTGACGTTCGGCGCCCCGCTCGGCAGCCTGCAACTCCGCCACCCGCTCGTCGGCCAGCCGCAGTGCCGTCACCGTGCGATCGTGGTGGTCGTCGAGACCGACCTCGCCCTCGTCCAGTTCGCCGACCTTGGCCTGCACCACCTCGAATTCGGCCTGGGCATGCTCGACCCGGGCCGCAGCTTCCTCGATCCGCGCGGTCAGCCGGGCGATACCGTCATCGGTGGACTCCACTCGGGTGCGCATGGTGTCGACCTGGCCGGACAGTCGGGCCAACCCTTCCCGGCGGTCGGCCTCGGCGCGGGCCGCGGCGCGCTGCGCCCGTTCGGCCTCGGCGGCCACCCGCTCGCGCTCGGCCAGCTCGGCCCGGGCCGCCTCCAGCGCGTAACGAGATTCCTCGAGTTCCTCGAGCAGCTGGCGTTCCTCCTCGGCGACCAGATCGGCCTCCGCCTCCAGCGCGTCCGGATCGCGGCCGGGCGACGACTCCGGCGCGGAGTCCAGCAGCTGGGTCCGCTCGGTGGCGATGCGGACCGTCGCGCTCACCCGCTCGGCGAGCGCGGACAGCCGGAACCAGGTCTGCTGGGCGGCGTCGGCCCGCCCGGACAGGTCGGACACCGCGGTCTCGTGCGCGGCCAGTTCCAGCGTCGCCGCCTCCAGCCGGGTGTTGACCTCGTCGTGTTCGCGGCGCAGCGTGGTCTCGGCCTGATTGGTGTCGTTGAACTCGGTCTGCCGGGTGAGCAGGTCGTCGGCGGCCAGCCGCAGCCGGGCGTCGCGCAGGTCGGCCTGGATGGTCTGGGCGCGCCGGGCCATCTCGGCTTGGCGGCCCAGCGGCTTGAGCTGGCGGCGCAACTCGGTGGTCAGGTCGGTGAGCCGGGCCAGGTTGGCCTGCATGGAGTCGAGCTTGCGGACCGCCTTCTCTTTGCGCTTGCGGTGCTTGAGCACACCGGCGGCCTCTTCGATGAAGGCGCGGCGATCCTCCGGGCGGGACTCCAGGATCTCCGACAGCTTGCCCTGGCCCACGATGACGTGCATCTCCCGGCCGATGCCGGAGTCGCTGAGCAGTTCCTGCACATCCATCAAACGGCAACTGCTGCCGTTGATCTCGTACTCGCCCGCCCCGTCGCGGAACATCCGCCGGGTGATCGACACCTCGGAGTACTCGATGGGCAGCGCGTTGTCGGAGTTGTCGATGGTCAGCGTGACCTCGGCGCGCCCCAGCGGCGCCCGCGAGGACGTGCCGGCGAAGATGACGTCCTCCATCTTGCCGCCGCGCAATGTCTTGGCGCCCTGCTCCCCCATTACCCAGGTCAGGGCGTCGACGACGTTGGATTTACCGGATCCGTTCGGCCCGACGACGCAGGTGATTCCCGGTTCGAAGCGCAGAGTCGTCGCCGCGGCGAAGGATTTGAAACCCTTCAGCGTCAGACTCTTCAAATGCATGACGGGTAACCCTACCGTCGCCGCGGTTAACGCTCGGTGAAGCCCGGGATCTGCTCGCCCGCGTCGGCCCAGTCGGCGACCACCGTGTCGACCGCCCCCGGCGTGTCACCGCCGCGCAACAGTTCGAGCAGCCGTTCGCAGGCCGGCCGCGGCCCCTGCGCGACGACGTGCACCCTGCCGTCGGGTCGGTTGGAGGCGAAACCGGTCAGCCCCAGCTCCAAGGCCCGGGAACGGGTCCACCACCGGAAGCCGACACCCTGCACGTGGCCGTGCACCCAGGCATTCAGCCGAACTTCAGGGCCGGCGCTCATCGGACACTTCGAACTTGACCTCGGTACCCGATTTCAGCGTGCGCCCCACGGTGCAGACCTGGTCGATGGCGCGCTCGACCACCACCAGCAGGCGTTTGATCTCCTCCTCGGACAATCCCGACAGGTCGACCTCGAGCTTCTCCTGCAGCAGCGGGTAGCGCTCCTGCTCCCGGTCCGCGGCGCCGGACACCCGAATGGTGGCGGCGTAGTCGTCGCCGAGCCGACGGCGCAGCGGTTGGTCGCTGCTCATCCCGCTGCATGCGGCCAGGGCGATCTTCATCAGCTCGCCGGGGGTGAACACGCCCTCGACATCCTCGGATCCGACCAGCACTTCCGCACCGCGCGAGCTGTGACCGGTGTAGCGGCGCACGCCCGTGCGCTCGACCCACAGTTCTGTCATGACGTCATTCCTACCCGCTACGTGCGGTTCCGCGCTGCCGGTCACACCCCGCGTTAGGGTGAACTGCAACACCTTCAGGAGCAATCACCGTGACGCACTACCCGCCACAGCAGCCGGGCCCTTGGGACCCTGCCCAGCAGCCCGCCGCCGTGCCGTACCCCGCCTATCCGCCGTACGACGCGCCGCAGTACGGCGCGCCGCCGCCGTACGGTTATCCGCCGCAGGGCGCCTACGCCCCGCCTCAGCAGGGCCTCCCCTACCCGTATCCCTATCCGGCGCCCCCGCAGCCCAAGCGCAACCGCGGGTGGCTGATCGGCGGGGGCATCGCCGCGGTGGTGCTCGTCATCGCGCTGGTGGTCGGCGGGGTCGTCCTGCTGCGCTCCACTGCCACCCCGCAGGCGTCCAAGGACGAATCCGAGATCGCGCGGCTGGTCCAGGATTTCAACGCGGCGGGCAGTTCGGGCAAGTTCTCCGACCTGGCGCAGTACTTCTGCAAGGCCGAGGCCGGAATGTTCGGTGCCCTCGGTCAGCTCGGCGAGATCCTGCAGGGTATCGAGGTGCCCAGCAACGCACCGAAGACCGAGGTGACCGCCACCGACATCAAGGTGAAGGGCGATGTCGCCTCGGCGCACATGAACGCCGGCGGCCCGTTCGACACCGCTTACTTCCGTAAGGAATCCGGCGAGTGGAAGGTCTGCATGTCCGCGGCGACGGACTTCAACAAGAAGCAGTAGCCGCCCGCCGCACCCGCGGCGGCGGTTGACATTTCGGGCAGTAGAACGACGACCGGTTCATGAACTTCTCCCGCCGCATCACCGCGCCGCACCGCCGGCACGGCAGGTCCACCCGTCCGTACGCGTTGAGCGACCGGTCGAAGTAGCCCGACTCACCGTTGACGTTGACGTACAGCGAGTCGAATGAGGTACCGCCCTCCCGGAGCGCCGCGGTCATCACCTCGGCGGCCGCGTCGAGCAGTTCGGCCAGCTGCTTGCGGGGCAGCGCCGAGGCCGGCCGGCCGCCGTACACCCGCGCGGACCACAACGCCTCGTCGGCGTAGATGTTGCCGATCCCGGATACCACCGTCTGATCCAGCAGCTGCCGTTTGATCTCGGAATGCTTGCGCCGCAACACCGTCACCACGCCGTCGCGGTCGAAGGCCGGGTCCAGTGGGTCACGGGCGATGTGCGCGACGGGCAGCGGAACATCATCCGGACCGACCACCTCGGTGACCATCCAGCCGCCGAAGGTGCGCTGGTCGACGAAGCTCAACTCGGTGCCGTCGTCGAGCACCGACGCGATCCGAATATGAGACGGGTTGGGCACAGTGCCAGTTCCGTACCCGAGCAGCATCTGGCCACTCATGCCCAGATGCACCACCAGGGCGTCGCCGCTGTCCAGCGTGAGCCACAGGTACTTTCCGCGCCGGCCGGTCCCGGCGATCGTGGTGCCGCGCAACCGCGCCGACAGGTCCGCGGGACCGCCGTCGTGCCGGCGCGCCGCCCGCGGGTGCAGCACCTGGACCTCGGCGATGCGGCGGCCGACGACGTGCGCCTCGAGGCCGCGCCGCACCACCTCGACCTCGGGGAGTTCAGGCATCCTTGAGTGCATTCCAGGCGGCCGCCGCGGCCTTCAGTTCGGCCTCCTTCTTGGTGCGGCCCACGCCTCTGCCGTACTCGGCGCCCGCGACGGCGACCACCGCGGTGAATTCCTTGTCGTGGTCGGGCCCCTCTGAGCTGACGGAGTACGACGGGGGCCCCAGTCCACGGGCGACGGTGAGTTCCTGCAGGCTGCTCTTCCAGTCCAGGCCGGCGCCCAGCGTGGGCGCGGTGTCGAGCAGGTCGCCGAACAACCGCAGGATGACCTTCCGGGCCGCGGTGTTGCCGTGCTCGATATAGATTGCGCCCAAGAGGGATTCGACGCCGTCGGCCAGGATGCTGGATTTGTCGGCGCCCCCGGAGCTCTCCTCGCCCTTACCCAGCAGCAGGTAGGAGCCCAGCCCGTCGGTACCCAGTCCGCGCCCGACGTCGGCCAGCGCGTGGGTATTGACGATGCTGGCCCGCAACTTGGCCAGGTCACCTTCGGGCCGGTCGGGATGGCGGTTGTACAGCTCTTCGGTGATGGTCAGGCCGAGCACCGCGTCGCCCAGGAACTCGAGGCGCTCGTTGGTGGGCAGGCCGCCGTTCTCATAGGAGTAACTGCGATGCGTCAGCGCGACGGTGAGCAGGTCGTCGGACAGCTTGATGCCGAGCGAGTCGAGCAGCGGGGTGCGATCGACGGTCACGCATCCGCTCCGGGTCCGGCGTCACTTCCGATGTCGTCCTTGAGCGCGGCCAGCTTGGCCCAGCGCGGATCGATCTTGTCGTGCCCGTGCCCGGGTTCGGCCGAGCTCAGCGCCACGCCGCAGTCCGGGCACAGCCCGGGGCAGTCCTCCCGGCACAGCGGGGTGAAGGGCAGCGCCAGCCCGACCGCGTCCACGATCGGCTGTTCGAGGTCGACGCGGTCGTCGACCACATGACCCACCTCATCGTCGTCCGTGGTCTCCTCGGTGGTGCTGCCCGGATAGGCGAACAGTTCGGTGAGTTCGATGCTCACGTGGCCGGTCAGCGGTTCCAGGCAGCGCACGCAGTCGCCCCTGGTGGGTGCCGCGACGCTGCCGGTCACCAACACACCCTCGGACACGGATTGCAGCACGAGGTCGAGCTCCACCGGGGCGCCCTGCTCGATCCGGATCAGGTCCAGGCCGATATTGGCCGGTGCGGGCACCGTGTCCTGCACCGTGATCATCGAGCCGGGCCGATGCCCCAGCCGCGAGATGTCGATGACGAGCGGATTCGGGCGGGCCATGTCGCTGATCCTACTTTGGCGCCGACCGCCGTCGACCGGGGGCGAAACTCGATCACCGAGATTTTTATTCGCCCCCGGCGCTGTGGCCGGTGAGGTCGGTGATGTCGGGCGGCGAACACCGGCGGTGGCACCGACCGGGTCGGCGGACATCGATACTCGACCCGTGACTGTCAAGCTGCACTGGTTCCTGCCCACTTACGGCGACAGCCGGCTGATCGTCGGAGGTGGACACGGCACTCCGGCCGGTGCCGCCGGGGGTGATCGCGAGGCGTCGATCGACTATCTGGCGTCGATCGTGCGGGCCGCCGAGCGGTTCGGGTTCACCGGGGCACTCATCCCGACCGGGGCCTGGTGCGAGGACGCCTTCGTGACCGCCGCCCTGCTGGCGCGGGAAACCACGTCACTGGCCTTCCTGGTGGCGTTCCGCCCCGGACTGGTCAGCCCGACGCTGTCGGCGCAGATGGCCGCCACCTTCGCCCGGCACGCACCGGGACGCATCCTGCTCAACGTGGTGGTCGGCGGGGAGGCGCATGAGCAGCGCTCGTTCGGCGATCACCTGGACAAGGACGCCCGGTACGCCCGCGCCGACGAGTTCCTCGAGGTGGTACGCCGGCTCTTTGCCGGCGAGACGGTCAGCCTGAACGGCGAGTACGTCAACGTCGAGGAGGCCGCGCTGGCGGTGCCGCCCAGCCCGGTGCCGCCGCTGTACTTCGGTGGCAGCTCGAAGGCCGCGGGCCCGGTCGCGGCGCGGCATTCCGATGTCTACCTCACCTGGGGTGAGCCACCGGCCGCGGTGGCCGAGAAGATTGCCTGGATCCGCAAGGAGGCCGAGGCCGCGGGGCGCACGCTGCGGTTCGGCATCCGGCTGCACACCATCTCCCGTGACACCGCCGACGAGGCGTGGGCCCAGGCCGACAAACTGATCGGCGCGCTCGACGAAAAGACCGTGCAGGCCGCGCAGGCCGGGCTGGCCCGCAGCCAGTCCGAGGGACAGAAGCGGATGCTGGCCTTGCACGAGGCCAACCGGGCCGACGGCAGCTGGAGCGATGCCCGCACCCTGGAGATCGCCCCGAACCTGTGGTCCGGCGTCGGATTGGTGCGCGGCGGGGCGGGCACCGCCCTGGTCGGCAGCCACACCGAGGTGGCCGACCGGATCGCCGAGTACGCCGAGATCGGCATCGACGAGTTCATCTTCTCCGGCTACCCGCACCTGGAGGAGCTGTTCTGGTTCGGCGAGGGCGTGGTGCCGATCCTGCGGGAACGCGGCCTGTTCAACGCGGGCGCGTCGGAGGCCCCGCAGGTCTCGATCCCGTTCGTCGGTGCGGCACGGTGACGGTGACGGCGGCGCGGGCCCGGATCACCGACGCGGACCACGCACTGGCAGTGGCCGCCGAACTCGCCGAGGTGTTCGCCGCGGGCGCGGGAGCGCGAGATGCCGGCCGCGAACTGCCCCATGAGCAGGTGCGCGCGCTCAAAGGTGCTGGGCTGCTTGCCTTGTCGGTGCCGCTGGAGCACGGCGGGATCGACGCGCCTGCGTCGGTGATCGCCGAGGTGTTCCGGTTGCTGGCACATGCCGATGCATCACTGGCCCAGATTCCGCATTCGC
Organism: Mycobacterium sp. BMJ-28; assembly: GCF_054404835.1. Taxonomy (NCBI): domain Bacteria; kingdom Bacillati; phylum Actinomycetota; class Actinomycetes; order Mycobacteriales; family Mycobacteriaceae; genus Mycobacterium; species Mycobacterium sp. BMJ-28. The sequence goes on from NZ_CM136783.1 coordinate 4,160,126, forward strand.
ACTACACCTTCCTGGAGGCGGTGCGCCTGCAGGGCAGCCCCGAGCAGCAGGCGTTCTTCTACGGAAAGGTGCGCGACGGGGCGCTGTTCGCCAACGCGCAGTCCGAACGCTCCGGCCCCATCGACGTGGACACCACCGTCCTGACCCCGACCGCTGACGGCAACTACCGGCTGTCGGGGCGCAAGTTCTATTCCACCGGAGCGCTTTTCGCCGACTGGGTGATCGTGCGGGCCTCGCTGCCCGAGCACCCCGGGGACACCCCGACGTCGTCCACACCGAAAGCGCTGGCCTTCGTGCCCGCCGGCACCGAGGGCGTGCAGATCGTAGACGACTGGGACGGGATGGGGCAGCGCACCACCGCGTCGGGCACCGTGACACTCGACGATGTGCTGGTGCCCGCCGCGCACGTGGTGGCGTTCACCCCGATCTTCACGGCGCCCAGTGTGTACGGTGCCCGCGCCCAGTTGTTCCACACCGCGCTGGACGTCGGAATCGCCACGGCCGCACTGGCCGAGGGCGTCCGGCAGGTCGCCAAGGCACGGCCCCATTTCGAGGCCGACGTGTCCGAGGCGGCCGATGATCCGACGCTGATTCAGGTCGCCGGGAACCTCACCGTGACGGTGCGTGGCGCGCAGGCCCTGCTGACCGAAGCGGGCCGGGCGGTCGACGCCGCCACCGCCGGCCTGAACGAAGACTCGGCGGCAGAAGCTTCGGTTGCCGTCGCCGTCGCCAAGGTGGCGGCGACTCGCGCATCGCTGGAGGCTGCCGGCACTTTGTTCGAGCTCGGTGGTACCCGCAGTGCATCGGCCGCAGCGAACCTGTCGCGCTACTGGCGTGATGCCCGCACCCATACGTTGCACGACGCCACGCGGTGGAAGGTGCAGCACATCGGCCGCTACACATTGTCCGGGACGAAACCGCCCCGGCACGGCCAGCTTTAGGCCGACCGCGTCACGTAATCGTGGGTGCCGGCGGCAGTGCGCAGCTGGTGGCGCCCGCGGCTCACCGAGCGCAGGGTGCCATTGAGGTAGTCCTCGAATTCGGCCAGCTTGCTGTCGACGTAGATGTCGCATTCGCCGCGCAACCGGTCGGCCTCGGCATGTGCGGAGTCGACCAGACGGGTGGCCTCGGCGGTGGCCGTCTGCACGATCTCGGTCTGCGAGACCAGGCGTTGCTGCTCCTTGATACCTTCCTGGACGGCCTTCTCGTAGGACAGGTTGCCGTTCTCGATCAGCCGGTCGGCCTCGGACTTGGCGCGGCCGGTGCTGGCCTCGTATTCACGCTTGGCCGCGGCGCCGATCCGGGTGGCCTCGTCACGCGCCTCGGTCACCATCCGGTCGGCGTGGGCGCGAGCTTCGTGCACCATCCGATCGGCGGCGGACTTGGCCTCGGCCATCATCCGATCGGCTTCGCTGCGGGCGTGATTGAGCAGGGAGTCGGCCTCGGCGTTGGCCGAGGACACCGTGGCATCGGCATGCTCGCGGGCTTCGTTCAGCATGGCATCGCGTGCGTCGAGCACGTCCTGGGCATCGTCGAGTTCGCCGGGAATGGCGTCCTTGATGTCGTCGAGCAGCTCCAGGACATCACCACGGGGCACCATGCAACCGGCCGTCATCGGCACGCCGCGTGCTTCCTCCACAATCGCACTGAGTTCGTCAAGCGCCTCAAACACTCGGTACACGGCAACACCCTCCAGGCGTAGTTGTTAGTGACCAGTGTGCCTGGTGTTACCCCTGTGACAGGAGTTTTGTCCCGGTGTGTCGCGCTACCGGCTAGCGCATCGCCGCAGCGAGAGCGTCCCTGGCCCGGTCCAGCATCGAGGCGAACGGCCCCACGGCGTAGTTCAGCAGCGGCGTCTCGACCCCCGGATGCGGGCGGGTCGGCGCGATGGCCTGGGCGGCCTGGACCGCCTTGACCATACGGGCCAGGTCGGCATCGCTGAGCTTGCGTTGCAAGCGGCTGAACTCCTCGGTCTCCTCGCGTTCGGCGTGCTTGACGACATCGGCGCGCAACAGCGTCAGTTCTTCGAGGAACGCGTCGGAATCGACGTCCATCCCCTCCAGCTTCGCCAGCTGCTCCTTGGCGCCGTGTTCCTCTTCGAGCCGGGCATCGACGATCTCGTTCCCGCCGGTGACCTCGCGCCTGGCCCGCGGATGCACCACCATCTCCTCGGCGGTCTCGTGCACCGCCAGCAGCTGCCGCAAGTCGGTGAAGGCCTTCTCCCTGGCCTTGCGCCCCGAAGCGGACTGCACTTCATCGAAGAGATCCTGGATCAGGTTGTGCTGGTCCTTGAGGAAGTTCACGACGTCGTCGGTGGATTGGACAAACGTTTCGACCATGGCGAAACCTCCTGAGCCGGTGGGTTGACGCGAGGGCGCGGATGCGCCGTGCGCCACCTCTGGCTTACCCGCCGGGCACGGGCACTAACCCAGCAGCTTGGCGCGCAGCCGGACGTTGACCGGCTCGGGCAGCAGATCGCTGACGTCTCCGCCGAGCGACGCCACCTCTTTGGCCAGCGAAGACGACACGAACGAGTACCGGGGCGTGGTGGCCACGAAGAACGTGTCCACGCCCGCGACGTGCTTGTTCATCTGCGCCATCTGCAGCTCGTACTCGAAATCGGTGCCGGTGCGCAGGCCTTTGACGATGGCGGTCAGTCCGCGCTGCTTGACGAAGTCCACCACCAGGCCCTGACCGGATTCGACCCGCAGGTTCGGCAGATGTGTCGTCGACTCGCGGATCAACTCGATGCGTTCGTCGGCGCTGAACATGCCCTTCTTGTTCGGGTTGACCAGCACGGCCACCACGAGCTCGTCGAACTGGGCGGCGGCCCGTTCGAAGATGTCGATGTGACCGAGGGTGACCGGGTCGAAGGATCCTGGGCAGACGGCGCCACTCATGTGGCCCGACGTTACGCGATCCCGAACTCCAGCCGGGTGTCGCCGTAGCGTCGTTCGTCGACAGATTCCCAGCCTTCGGGCCAGTTCAGCGCGGGACCACCGGCGCCACGTTCGACGACGGTCACCGTCCCGGCAGCCACCCAACCGTGGCCGTGCAAGGCCGCGAGCACCGCCTCGACGTCGGCGACAGCCAGTTCATACGGAGGGTCGGCGAACACCAGGTCCACAGGCTTGGCCGCCCCGCCGGTCAGCACCTTGAGCACCGGCGCGCACCGCACGGTGCCCACGGCGCCGAGGGTGGCGATGTTGTCGGCCACCACGGCCGCTGCCTTGCGGTCCGATTCGACGAACAGCGCACTGGCCGCACCCCGGGACAGCGCCTCCAGTCCCAGCGCACCCGACCCCGCGTACAGGTCCAGCACCACCGCGTCCTGGAAGTCCATCCGCGCGGCCAGCACGTTGAACAGCGATTCGCGGACGCGGTCGGTGGTGGGCCGGGTGCCGCGGGCGGGCACCGCGATGCGGCGCCCGCCGTAGCGGCCGGCGACGATCCGGGTCAGGTCAACTCACCACCACGAGCAGGTCCCCACCCTCGACCTGCGCGGTGGCACTGACCGCCACCCGCGCGACGGTGCCGGCGCGCGGCGCGGTGATGGCGGCCTCCATCTTCATGGCTTCGATGGTGGCGATGGTCTGGCCGGCTTCGATGCGGTCGCCGGCGTTGACGCCGACGGTGACCACCCCGGCGAACGGGGCCGCCACGTGATCGGGATTGGCCTTGTCGGCTTTCTCGGCGGCCGGGATGTCGGTGGCGATGCTGCGGTCGCGCACCAGCACCGGGCGCAGCTGCCCGTTGAGGATGCACAGCACGGTGCGCATACCGCGGTCATCTGCCTCGGAGACCGCTTCCAGACCGATGAGCAGTTGCACGCCGCGTTCCAATTCGACGCGATGCTCCTCACCCTGGCGCAGCCCGTAGAAGAACTGGTTGGCACTCAGCGACGAGGTGTCACCGTATTCCTCCCGGTGCGCCTCGAATTCCTTTGTGGGACCGGGGAACAGCAGCCGGTTCAGCCGCGCCTGGCGCTTGGGGCCGGGTGCGGCCAGCAGCGCCTCGTCCTCGCCGGAGAGCTGCTGCTCGGGCTTGGCCGGACTGCGGCCCTGTAACGCCTTGGACCGCAACGGTTCCGGCCAGCCGCCGGGCGGATCGCCCAACTCGCCGCGCAGAAACCCGATCACACTGTCGGGGATGTCATAGCGATCGGGATCGGCGGCGAACTCGTCGGCGGCGGCTCCGGCGCCCACCAGCGACAGGGCCAGGTCGCCGACCACCTTGCTGGACGGGGTGACCTTCACCAACCGGCCCAGCACCCGATCCGCGCCGGCATAGGCGTTCTCGACATCCTCGAACCGGTCGCCCAGACCCAGCGCGATCGCCTGCTGACGAAGATTGGACAGCTGCCCGCCGGGGATCTCGTGGGTGTAGACGCGCCCCGTCGGCGCCGGCAACCCGGACTCGAACGGCGCATACACCCGGCGCAGCGCCTCCCAGTACGGCTCCAGCTCGCATACCGCCGAAAGGTCGAGCCCGGTGTCGTATTCGGTGTGCGCGGTCGCGGCGACGATCGCCGACAACGCGGGCTGACTGGTGGTGCCCGCCAACGGCGAGGCCGCCCCGTCCACCGCGGACGCACCCGCCTGCCAGGCCGCCAGATACGTCGCCAGCTGCCCGCCGGGAGTGTCGTGGGTGTGCACGTGCACCGGCAGGTCGAAGCGCTCCCGTAATGCCGTCACCAGCGTGGCCGCGGCCTGCGGGCGCAACAAACCCGCCATGTCCTTGATGGCCAGCACATGCGCGCCGGCATCGACGATCTGCTCGGCGAGACGCAGGTAGTAGTCCAGCGTGTAGAGATCCTCGGCGGGATTGCTCAGGTCACCGGTGTAGGACATCGCGACCTCGGCAACCGCGGTGCCGGTCGCGCGGACGGCATCGATGGCCGGGCGCATCGATCCGACGTTGTTCAGGGCATCGAAGATCCGGAAGATGTCGACACCGGTCGCGGCCGCTTCCTCGACGAACGCGTCGGTCACCAACTCCGGGTAGGGCGTGTAGCCCACCGTGTTCCGCCCGCGCAGCAGCATCTGCAGGCAGATGTTGGGCATCGCCTCGCGCAGCGCGGCCAGCCGCTCCCACGGATCCTCTTTCAGGAAGCGAAGCGCCACATCGTAAGTCGCCCCACCCCAGCATTCCACCGACAACAACTGCGGGGTCATCCGCGCGACATAAGGCGCCACCCGCAACAGTCCCGACGTGCGTACCCGGGTCGCCAGCAACGACTGATGCGCATCGCGGAACGTGGTGTCGGTGACGCCCAGGGCCGGACTGTCGCGCAGCCAGGCCGCGAAACCGGTCGGCCCCAACTCGGCCAGTCGCTGCTTGGAGCCCGCAGGCGGTGCGCTGCTCAGATCCAGCGCAGGCAACTTGTCCTGCGGATAGATCGCCGAACGTCGTTCGCCGTGCGGCTTGTTGACCGTCACGTCGGCCAGGTAGTTCAGAATTCGGGTGCCGCGGTCGGCCGGGGTGTGCGCGGTCAGCAGTTGCGGACGGTCATCGATGAACGACGTGGTGACCCGCCCGGCCCGGAAATCCGGGTCGTCCAGCACAGCCTGCAAGAACGGGATGTTGGTGGACACCCCGCGGATCCGGAACTCCGCCAGCGCGCGCCGGGCCCGAGCCACCGCAATCCCGAAATCCCTGCCCCGACAAGTCAATTTGACCAGCATCGAGTCGAAGTGGGCCGAGATCTCCGCGCCGGTGTGGGTGCCGCCGTCCAGGCGGATACCCGCGCCGCCGGGTGACCGGTAGGCGGTGATCCGGCCGGTGTCGGGCCGGAAACCATTGGCGGGGTCCTCGGTGGTGATCCGGCACTGCATGGCCGCGCCACGAATCTGGATCGAATCCTGACTCAGACCCAGATCGGCCAGGGTCTCCCCCGCGGCGATCCGCAGCTGCGAGGACACCAGATCCACATCGGTGATCTCCTCGGTTACCGTGTGCTCGACCTGAATCCGCGGGTTGCACTCGATGAACACGTGGTGGCCACGCTCATCGAGCAGGAACTCGATGGTCCCCGCGCAGCTGTAATCGATCTCCCGCGCCAGCGCCACCGCGTCGGCGCAGATCTTCTCGCGCACCGCCGGTTCCAGATTCGGCGCCGGCGCCAGCTCGATCACCTTCTGATGACGGCGCTGCACACTGCAATCCCGCTCGAACAGATGCATCACGTTGCCGGCACCATCGGCCAGGATCTGCACCTCGATGTGGCGCGGGTTGATCACCGCCTGCTCGAGGTAGACCGTCGGATCACCGAACGCCGATTCGGCCTCCCGGCTGGCTGCCTCGATCGCCTCGGCCAGCCCGTCGGGCTCGGCCACCCGCCGCATGCCCCGGCCACCGCCACCGGACACCGCCTTGACGAACAACGGGAACTGCATCCGGGTGGACGCCTCGACCAGTTCGTCCACCGACGCCGACGGCTCCGAGGAGGCCAGCACCGGCAGGCCGGCGGCCTTGGCCGCCGCGATCGCGCGGGCCTTGTTGCCGGTCAGCTCCAGGACATCGGCCGACGGCCCGACGAACGTGATCCCGGCCTCGGCGCAGGCCCGCGCCAGTTCCGGATTCTCCGACAGGAAGCCATAACCGGGGTAGACCGCATCCGCACCGGCATGCTTGGCCACCCGGATGATCTCGGGCACCGACAGGTACGCCCGGACCGGATGTCCCTCGTCACCGATCTGATAGGACTCATCGGCCTTGAGCCGGTGCAGCGAATTGCGGTCCTCGAACGGGTACACCGCGACCGTCGCAATGCCCAGCTCCGTCGCCGCGCGAAACGCGCGAATGGCGATCTCACCGCGGTTGGCTACCAAGATTTTGGAAATCACGAGGTAAACCCTATCTTTCTGGCCGTAACCCCAGTGTTACAGAAGCGTTGACCAGTAATTCCAGAATCTCACCAGGATCATCAGCAGCAGTGAGGTGAACCAGAGCGCCACCAGCGACCAGCGCCACTGGTAGAGCACGCGACCCGCGCCGCTGGTGGCGGACCGGCCCCGCAGGGCGATGGAGGCCACCACGACGAACAGCGGGATCGTCACGGCCCACACCGCCATGCAGTACGGGCAGAGCGCGCCGATCCGGTACAGGCTCTGGAAGATCAGCCAGTGGATGAACACCGCGCCCAGCGCGGTGCCGATCGCCAGTCCGACCCAGTACCAGCGCGGCAGCCTCACCTTGGCGACCGCGAGCACCCCGGTGACCACCACGACACTGAACGCCGCGATGCCGATCAACGGGTTCGGGAAGCCGAACACCGAGGCTTGCGGGGTGATCATCACCGACCCGCAGGACAGCACAGGGTTGATGCTGCAGGACGGCACGTACGCCGGGTTGATCAGGATCTCGATCTTCTCGATCGTCAACGTGAGTGCGGCTGCCAACCCGACGATGCCGGCGATGAGGATCCACCAGGCGCCGGCCGGACCCACCGGGCCGGACGTCTCGTCGGGCTCGGTGCCGGACGTCTCGTCCGGCTCGGTGGCGGCGGCTGCGGTCACTTCATCCCCGGCACGTCGCCGACGATCTCCTTGATCTTGTCGACCAACGCGTCGGGAGTGCTGAACTGGTAGTCCTCACCGTTGATCCGGACCGTCGGCGTGGAGTTGATCTTGCTGGCCTGCGCCAGGCCCTGCACCAGATCGACGTACTTGTTCTTGTTGATGCAGTCCGGGACCTTGCCCGCCGCACCGGCCTGCCGCGCCGTCTCGATGATCTGCGCGTTGGTCGGGAACGTGGTGGCCGTCTCGTTCGGCTGCTGGGCATACATCGCGGCATGGAACCTGCGGAATGCGTCGATCGACTCGTCGGCCACGCAATAGGCGGCGCCGCCGGCCCGGGACGGATAGTTCTGGTTACTCGGCGCGTCCAGGATTCCGACCATGTAGTAGTCGGCGGCCACCGCACCGCTGTCGATGAGCTTGCTCACCGCGGGGCCGAACTGCTTCTCGAATGCGCCGCAGTGCGGGCACAGGAAGTCTTCGTACATCGACAGCACGGCCTTGGGCTCGGAGGTGCCGTCCTTGGTGATCAGCTTGCTCGAGGTGACCCGGATGGACTTGGCCTCGCCGGCCGGCGGCTTCTTGTCACCGGACATCACGATGTAGAGCACCAGCGCCACAGCGAACACGACGACGACGGAGGTCAATCCGATCTGGATGAGCAGATTGCGCTTACGGTCGGCGGCCTTGAGGTCGTAACTGGCCTGACGCTTGGGTTTGTTCGCCACGGGGTGCAGCCTACCGGCGCGCCGCGGCGGGGTTCTCAGGTCCGGCTCAGATGCGCCCGCAGCGCCGAGATCAGGTCGGCGACGGCGGTCTCGCTGCCGCCGCCGAGCGGGAAGAAATTGGCGAACGCATGCACCAGCGAGCCGTACTCGCGCCAGTCGACGGGCACCCCCGCGGCGGCCAGCGCCTGCGCATAGGACCTGCCCTCGTCGCGCAGCGGATCGAAGCCACCGGTGGCCACCAGCGCGGGAGACAGCCCGGACAGGTCGGTGGCCAGCAGCGGGGCGACCCGCGGATCGGAACGGTCGATCCCGGCGCCGTCCACGTAGTGCTGGTGGAACCAGTCCATGTCGGGCTTGCTCAGGAAGTAGCCGTCGGCGAACAGCGTCTTGGACACCGTCGCGCTCCCGAGATCGGTGACCGGATAGATCAGGAACTGCAGGGCCGGTAGCCGCACGCCGTCGGCGCGCGCGGACTGCGTGACCACCGCGGCGAGGTTTCCGCCGGCGCTGTCGCCGCCGACGGCGATCCGATCGGGGTCGGCGTCCAGTTCGCCGGCGTGCTCCAGCGCCCAGCGGTAGGCGGCGTCGGCGTCATCGGCCGCGGCGGGCGCCTTGTGTTCGGGTGCCAGCCGGTAGGCGACCGACAGCACGTGCACGCCGGCGCCGTGGCTGATGCGCCGGCACAGCGCGTCGTGGCTGTCCAGGTCACCGACCACGAATCCGCCACCGTGGTAGAAGACCAGCAGCGGGGCGCCGGGCGCGGCCTGGTAATGCCGGACCGGGATCTGGCCGGCCGGGCCGGGAATGCCGAAGTCCCGGGTGGGGACCACGACCGGAGAGCGGAACGCCTTGCTCGCCCGGGCCAGCTGGGCCCGCGCGACGTGCACGTCGGCACTGGCGACCAGTCCGGAGACCTTGCTCAGCCGTTGCGCGGTGAGCATCAGCTGCAGCGACGTGTCCAGGGTGTTGCCGTCGACGGTGACCGCGCGCCGGCCCAGCAGCAGCCGCTTGACCGGATCGGGGATTCTGGCCATCACGGGTATCCCGATGCGGCCCGCGGCATTGGCGACGGCCAGCCGGGTCCGCCCCGGATGCCGATGTGCTGGCAGACTTTGCGCCATGACTCTCCCTACGCAACCGACGGTCTTGCTGAACGACGGCCACTCGATTCCCACCGTCGGGTTGGGAGTCTGGCAGACGCCCCCGGAGGAGACTCAGCGTGCCGTCGAAGCGGCCCTTGCCGCGGGCTACCGGCACATCGACACCGCGGCCGTTTACGGCAACGAAGCCGAGGTCGGACACGCCCTGGCCGCCTCGGGGGTACCGCGGGAGGACGTATTCGTCGTCACGAAGCTGTGGAACGCGGATCAGGGCTACGAGAAAGCCGTGAAGGCCTTCGACGCCAGCGCCGAGCGCCTGGGTGTCGAGTACGTGGACCTCTATCTGATCCACTGGCCGGTGCCCGAGGCCAACCTGTTCGTGGACTCGTTCAAGGGCCTGGCCCATCTGCGTGAGCAGGGCCGGGTCCGCTCGATCGGCGTGAGCAACTTCGCCACCGAGCATCTGCGCACCCTCGTCGACAGCACCGGGATCGTGCCGGCGGTCAACCAGATCGAATTGCATCCGCGCCTTCCGCAGCAGGAATTGCGGGAGCTGCACGCCGAGTTGGGTATTGCCACCGAGGCGTGGAGCCCGCTGGGCCAGGGTGGGTTGCTGAACGACCCTGCGGTGGTGGCTGTAGCAGAGGCGCACGATAAAACACCTGCCCAGGTACTGATCAGGTGGCACATCCAGCTGGGTAATATCGTCATTCCGAAGTCGGTGAACCCTGACCGGATTGCGAGTAATTTCGACGTGTTCGATTTCGAATTGAGCGAGCAGGACATCGCGTCCGTCGCCGCGCTCGACGATGGAACGCGACTGGGTCCCGATCCACGCACATTCAATTTCACAGGGTAGGTGACATGACCTCGGCCGCTGCGGTGCCCAATGTCGGGCTCAGCGATGAGAACACAATTCCGGTCGTCGGCATCGGCGTCGGCGAACTTTCCGACACCGAAGCCGAGCGCGCGGTGTCGGCGGCGCTGGAAATCGGTGTGCGCCTTGTCGACACCGCCGCCGCATATGGCAACGAGGCGGGTGTCGGACGGGCCATCGCCGCTTCCGGGCTGCCCCGGGCCGAGATCTTCGTCACCACCAAACTGGCGACGGGCGACCAGGGATTCACCGCGGCTCAGGATGCCGCCAAAGCCAGCCTGGAACGGCTCGGGCTGGACCATGTCGACCTGTACCTCATCCACTGGCCGGGCGGGGACACCAGCAAGTACGTCGACAGCTGGGGCGGGTTGCTCCGTCTGCAGGCCGAGAAGCTGGCCACCTCGATCGGTGTGTGCAACTTCGGAGCCGAGGAGTTGTCCACCATCATCGACCTGACCTATACCCGGCCGGTGATCAACCAGATCGAGCTGCACCCGCTGCTGAATCAGGCGGCCCTGCGGGCGGTCAATGCCGAACACGGGATCGTGACCGAGGCCTACAGCCCGCTGGGCGTGGGCAAGCTGCTGGAGCACCCCGCCGTGACGGCCATCGCGGCCGAATACGGCAAGTCCCCGGCGCAGGTGCTGATCCGTTGGAGCCTGCAATTGGGCAACGTGGTGATCCCCCGGTCGTCCTCGGCCGAACGTATCGCGGAGAACTTCGCCGTGTTCGACTTCGAGTTGGCGGCCAGCCATGTCGATACCCTCAACGGGCTCGATGACGGCACCCGCTATCGACCGGACCCGGCGACCTACACCGGAACCTAGCGGTCACCGCCCGTCGGCGGCGTCGACGACGGGCGCGAGCAGGAATTCGTCGACGAAGCGGGCGAACGTCTCGTCCACCACGGACGGGTCATCAGCGGTGAAGAACTCGATGATGAAGCCCTGGAACGCGGCGAGCGCGATGCGGGACCGGGTCTCGGCGACATGCGTGGGCAGCCCCAGCGCCTCCAGCCGGGCCTGCGAGTTGCGGGTCAGCAGCGACAACGTCTCCCAGGTGTAGGCCCGGTACGGGCTGTCCCGCCCGCACGCGGCACCGAACACCTGCTCGACAACGCGCAGGGTGTCGCGGCGTTCACCGCGGGTGCATGCGTGCCAGTCATCGAAGCACCACTGGCGGTGCGCTTCGATCGAGGTGGGCAGTTCGAGTTCGACGGTGTCCGGGATGGCGGCCCGCTGCTGGCGATTGAGCACATCGAGAATCAGTTGCTCTTTACTTCCGAAGTAGTACACCAACATTCGGGCGCTGGTGCCCATCTCGGCGGCGAGGGCCCGCAGCGACGTGTCGAGCACGCCCGTCCGCGCGAGGACTGCGCCCGCGGCCGCAAGCAGTTCCTCACGCCTCTCCCGGTCGGGTACGCGCGACACACTTGACTGTAACACTTGTTTCAACTAAACGTTAAGCCATGGGCGGGAGTGCATTTCGGTGGATCGCTGCGGTAGCGGGGTTCATCGGAGCCCTCGCGTGCGCATTGGTACCCGTGTTACCGGTGGCGCAGAGCACCGCGACGCTGAATTGGCCTCAACACGACCGGTTCTCGAATGTCACCGCACCGCTGATCACCTTGACGCCGGTCGCGCTGACCGCCACCGTGCCGTGCTCGGTCGCCCGCGACATGCCCGCCGCCGGCGGACTCGTCCTGGGCACCGCCCCCGCACAGGGTAGGCGGGCCGGCCTCAACGGCATGTTCGTCACCGTCACCACCGAACGGGTCGACGTGCTGGTCCGCAACGTGGTGGTGGCCAGCGTGCCGCGAAAGTCGATGTCGGACCCCGCGTGTCGGCACATCGACATCACCTCCTCCGATCAGGGCACGTTCGCGACGGTGGTGGGACTGCCGGATCCGGCCGGCGGTGGGGCGTGGCGCAGCGGTTTCGCCGATCCGAATCTGCGGCCCCAGATCGTGGGCGTGTTCACCGACCTGACCGGTCCGGCCGCGGCGGGGCTGTCCTTTTCGGCGACCATCGACACGCGCTACACCAGCACGCCGGCGCCGCTCAAGCTGGCTGCCATGTCGATCGGCATTGCGGCGACCGCCCTTGCCTTGCTTGCACTCTGGCGACTCGACCGCCTCGACGGCCGGCGCATGCGGCGGCTGGTGCCGTTGCGGTGGCGTGGGTTCACGACGGTCGACGGCACCGTCGTCGTGGTCTCGGCGTTCTGGTTCGTCGCCGGTGCCGGGTCTTCGGACGACGGCTATCAATTCGGCATGTCCAACGTGGCGGGCCATGCCGGGTACATGTCGAACTACTTCCGCTGGTTCGGCAGCCCGGAGGATCCGTTCGGCTGGTACTACGACCTGATCGCGTACCTCACCCACACCAGCCACGCGAGCATGTGGTTGCGGCTGCCGGACCTGGTGTGCGCCTTGGTGTGCTGGCTGCTGTTGTCCCGGGAGGTGTTGCCCCGACTCGGGCCCGCGGTGTCGGGGAACCCCGTGGCGCTGTGGTCGGCTGCCCTGGTACTGCTCGCCGCGTGGATGCCCTTCAACAACGGTTTACGCCCCGAAGGCCAGATCGCCACCGGGGCCTTGATCACCTATGTGCTCATCGAACGCGCCATCGTGTCCGGCCGTCTCACCCCGGTGGCCCTGGCGATCGTCGTCGCCGCCTTCACCCTGGGCATCCAGCCCACCGGGCTGATCGCGGTGGCCGCGCTGCTGGCCGGCGGCCGGCCCATCCTGCGGATCATCACCAGACGGGCCCGCGCGGTGGGGATATGGCCGGTGCTGCTGCCGTTGGCCGCGGCCGGTCTGGTCGTCCTTGCGGTGGTGTTCGCCGACCAGAGCATCGCCACGGTGCTGGAGGCCACCCGGGTACGCACCGCGATCGGCCCCAGTCAGCCCTGGTACACCGAGAATCTGCGTTACTTCTATCTGTTCCTGCCCACCACCGACGGGTCCATCGCGCGGCGGTTCGGCATCCTGATCACGATGGCGTGCCTGTTCCCTTCGATGCTGATGTTGTTACGCCGCAGGCGGATTCTCGGTATCGCGCGCGGGCCTGCATGGCGGCTGATGGGCACCATCTTCGGCACCCTGTTCCTGCTCACGTTCACCCCGACCAAGTGGATCCACCACTTCGGGCTTTTCGCCGCAGTCGGCGCGGCCATGGCCGCACTGGCCACCACCCTGCTCGGCCCGGCCGTGCTGCGTTCGGCACGCAACCGGGTGGCGTTCCTGGCGACCGTGTTACTGGTGCTGGCACTGTGTTTCGCGTCCACCAACGGATGGTGGTACGTATCCAGTTACGGCGTGCCGTTCAACGACAGCGCGCCTCATCTGGGTCCGGTGACCGCCAGCGCTGTGCTGTTCGCGGCGGCCCTGCTCACCGCCGCCTACGCGGCCTGGCTGCACCTGAACCCGGCCCGCCGTCACGAACCGCGCTGGGTCACCGTCATGACCACCGCGCCCGTACCGGCCGCCGCGGCCGTGCTGGTCGTGGTGTGCGTGAATTCGATGTTGTTCGCCGTGATCAGGCAGTATCCGACGTACTCGAACGGGTGGGCCAACGTGCGCGAGCTCGCCGGTGGTTGCGGGCTGGCCGATGACGTGCTGGTCGAACCGGACCCGAACACCGGTTTTCTCGCCCCGCTGCCCGCCGCCGTCGGCTCCCTCGGCCCATTGGGTGGCAGCGCCCCGATCGGGTTCACGCCCAACGGGATTCCGGAACACACCCTCGCCGAAGCGGTTTGGCAGAGCCCCCGGCTGGACGGCACCGACTACGACTGGGACGCCCCCACTGCACTCGAGGTCCCCGGTGTCAACGGTTCATCGGTCCCGTTGCCCTACGGGCTGGACCCGGCCAAGGTGCCGGTGGCGGGCAGTTTCACCGCAGGCGCCGCGCAACCGGCGTCGCTGACCTCGGCGTGGTACGCGCTACCGGCCGCCGACGCCGCCCACCCCCTCGTCGTCATCACCGCCGCGGGCACCATCAGCGGCCGCAGCGTGCGCACCGGTCACACCGATGCACAGACCGTCGAGCTGGAGTTCGGTGTGCCGGGACCGGGTGGCATCCCGGTGCCGGGCGGACGGCTCGAACCGTTCGATATCGGGCCCCAGCCCGCCTGGCGGGACCTGCGGTTCCCGCGGGCCGACATTCCCTCCGCCGCACGGTATGTCCGGATCGTTGCCGCGGACCGATCGCTCGACCGGGGCGACTGGGTGGCGGTGACCCCGCCCCGGATCCCCGAGCTGCGTTCGGTACAGGAGTACCTGGGCAGCACCCAGCCGATCCTGCTGGACTGGGCGGTCGGTCTGGTGTTTCCCTGCCAGCAGCCCATGCTGCACGCCAACGGCGTCACACAGGTGCCCAGATACCGTGTCTCCCCGGACTATCCGGCCAAGGTCGAGATGCCCGACACGTGGCAGTCGGGCGACAACGGCGGCCTGCTGGGCATCACCGACCTTCTGCTGCGCGCGCACGTGCTGCCCACCTACCTGTCACACGACTGGGGGCGGGACTGGGGCTCCCTGCGCCGCTTCGACCCCGTCGCCCCGGCCGAGGAGGCCGACATCACCCAGGGGGTGGCGGTGCGCGGCGGGCTGTGGAGTCCGGGCCGCATCCGGATCGGGCCTTGATCCTGGGTCCGCTCAGCCCGGCATCGCGATCCGGATGTTCTTGGTCTGCAGGAATTCATGCAGGCCCTCGGCGCCGCCGGTGCGGCCGAAGCCGCTCTGCTTGTAGCCACCATAAGGTCCCTGCGGGGCGATACTGCTGATGGTGTTGATCCACACCGAACCCGATTCCAGCCGGCGCGCCGTCGCGTGCGCCCGGTGCAGATTGGTGGTGTGGACAAATGCGTTCAGGCCGTAGGGCGTGTCATTGGCCAGCCGCACCGCCTGCTCGTCGTCACCGAACCGGCCGATCGACACCACCGGCCCGAACGTCTCGGTGCGAGCCAGCGTCGATGTGTTGTCCGCGTCGCCGAACACGGTGGGTTCCAGATAGAAACCGTCGGCCAACTCAGCGCCCAGGCGCCGGCCACCGGTGAGCAATTCGCCGGCCCGCTCTGCGACGGCGGTGCCGATGGTGGCCAGGATGCGGTCCAGCGAAGCGTGACTGATGACCGGACCGACGGTGACCGTGGGATCGAAGGGGTCCCCGATGCGTGCCGCGTGCACGACGGTGAGGAACTTCTCGACGAAGGCGTCATACACGGACTCGTGCACCAGGATCCGGCTGGCGCAGGCACAGCTCTGGCCGGACTGCATCAGCGGGCCCTGATGCGCCGAGAGTGTGGCCGCCGCGTCGAGGTCGGCGTCGGCGAACACGATGTTCGCCGATTTGCCGCCCAGTTCGGCCACCACCGGGGTGAGATTGACAGCGGCCGAACTCAGCACCGCGCGCGCGGTGGCGTCACCGCCGGTGAAGTGGATCTTGCGGATGCCGGGATGGCGCACCAGCGCGTCACCGCCGTCGGCGCCGGCGGGCACCACGTTGACCAGCCCCGTCGGCAGTCCGGCCTCGATACACAGTTCCCCGAACCGCAACGCCGCCAGCGGCGCGAGTTCGGATGGCTTGAACACCACCGCGTTCCCGGCGGCCAACGCGGGCGCCACGCAGGATCCGGCGACGGCGAGGGCACCGTTCCACGGGGCGATGACGCCCACCACCCCGTAGGGTTCGCGCTCCACCAGATTGACGTCGAAGGACCCGTTCACCGGTGTGCTGGAGCCGTGCGGTTTGTCGGCATAGCCGGCGAAGTGCCGCAGGAACCGTTCGAGCAGATGGGCCGTTCCGGCATACGAGACGGGGACGGCGTAGTCCTGCACGTTGAGGGTGGCGAGCTCCTCGAGGTGGGCGTGCACGACATCGGCGAGGTCGATCATCAGGTCCCTGCGCCGGTCCACGGTCAGCGCCATCCATTCGCGGTGAGCTTCCCAGGAACTGGCGACGGCACGGTCGATCTCGGCGGCGCCGGCCAGCGCGACGGTCGCGTTGGGCCGGCCGGTCGCCGGGAACACGTGCTCGTGCAGGGTGTCCGAGAGCACGCGGTCACCGCCGATCAGCAGTCCTGCTGCGGTGGTCATGAGGGCTGCGCCGCACGTTCGTCGCGCACGCGCTGCTTTTGTTCACCGATCACCTGATTCAGGTGTGAAGCCTTCGGCCAACCGTAATAGGCCGCGAAATGCAGTGCCAGCTCGTCCATTTCGCCGAACGACACATCACCGCTCCTCAGGGCGGCATAGACGTGGCTCAGGATCGGGTACGGGGCGTCCTGCCAGGCCACACACGCCACCGTCACCAGCCGACGCTCCTTCATGCCGAGCCCCGGCCGTAACCACATCTCACCGAAGACGAAATTCAGGATGCCCGCGCCCTGATACGGATTGTCGCGGGCCGGCGCGAACGGCAGGCAGTTGATTTCGCGGAAGGACTGCTCCCCCACCGCGAG
The DNA here is from genome assembly GCF_054404835.1 of Mycobacterium sp. BMJ-28. Classification (NCBI taxonomy): domain Bacteria; kingdom Bacillati; phylum Actinomycetota; class Actinomycetes; order Mycobacteriales; family Mycobacteriaceae; genus Mycobacterium; species Mycobacterium sp. BMJ-28. The sequence goes on from NZ_CM136783.1 coordinate 4,176,807, forward strand.
GCGCTGCTCGGGATCACTCGGCGTCGGTAACGGCAGCAGCGGCTCCGGTTTCGGCATCTCCGTCCCGCGCTCCCGGTGGATGCGGGCCCATTGCTCATCGACCACCATGTTGAAGCGCGACGCTTTCGGCCAGCCGCCGTACACCGCGAAATGCAGCACGGTCTCCTGCATTTCGGTGATGGACAGATCACCACTGTTGAGGGCGGCGTACACATGGTCGCGCAGTGGCCCCTCCGCGTCGGCCGCGGCCACGCAGGCCAGGGTGACGAAGCGGCGGTCGCGCCGGGTGAGCCCCGGGCGCTGCCAGATCTGGGCGTAGACGTACTCCAGCAGTCCGGCGGTCGCCGGGCTGGAGTCCTCGGGCGCCGGGAACGTCATGACGTCGGCGAAGGCCTGGGTGCCTGCACTCATCGCAGCGTCACCCCCGCGTCCACCTTGAACTCCATCCCGGTGACATAGCGCGACTCGTCGGAGACGAGGTAGAGCACCGCGTTGCTGACATCCACGGCCTCGGTCATCACTATCGGCAGGGCATTGCCGAACAACGGTGCGAGGTCGGGCCGCGTCTCGGCCAGCAGCTGATGCAGCGTATCCGGGCGCATGCCGGTGGCCACCCCGGTCGGGTGCACGGTGTTGACCCGGATGTTCACCGCGGCAAGCTCATTGGCCAGCGCTCTGCTCAGCCCGACGACACCGTGTTTGGTCGCGGTGTAGGGCGTGTGCAGCGGGGTGCCCTTGAGCCCGGCGGCCGAGCTGATGTTGATCAGGCTGCCGCCGCGCTCGACCAGATGCGGCAGGGCCGCCGCGCAGGTGTTCCAGGTGCCGATCAGATTGACGTCGACGACGGTGCGCCACTGTGCGCTCGTGGTGGTGTCCCACGTTCCGGCCGTCAGCACACCGGCGTTGGCGACCGCGGCGTCCAGCCCGCCGAGCTCGGCCACGCCGTCCGCCACGGCGTCGGCCAGCGCCTCGGCATCGCGCACGTCGACAACGTGCACCACCGCGCGGCGGCCGTGCTTTTCGACCAGGCGGGCGCTCTCGTCGAGTTCCTCGCGGGTAGCCAGCGGATACTCGATCTCCGGCAGTGATTCGCAGATGTCGACCAGGATGACGTCGGCGCCCTCTTCGGCCAGCCGGACCGCGTGGCTGCGGCCCATCCCCCGGGCCGCCCCGGTGATCAGGACCCGTTTGCCTGCGGCCCTCATAGCTTGTTGCAGAAGCCGGCGTCGACGGGGAAGGTCACCCCGGTGACGAACTTCGCCTGATCCGACACCAGATACGCGACGGCGTCGCTGATGTCCTCGGGCTCCAGCAGCGAGACCGGCATCGGGTTCTGCAGATGCGGGCCGCCGTCGGGCAGGTGTTCCAGAAACGCGGTCATGGCCGGATTGACGGCCATCATGGTGTTGACCGCGGTGGGATGCACCGTGTTCACCCGGATGCTATGTGGTGCAAGCGCATTGGCCAGTGTGCGCATCAGTCCGACGATGCCGTGCTTGGAGGCGGCGTAGCCGAGGCCGCCGCCCTGTGAGCCGCCGAAGCCCTTGAGCCCGGCGGTCGAACTGGTGAACACGATGGACCCACCGCGGCCACCGGCGATCAGATGCGGGATCGCCACCTTGGCGGTGTGGTAGGCCCCGAACAGGTTGACCCCCAGCACGTCCCCCCACATGTCGAGGTCTTCGTCATCGGTCACGTCCCGAAACGCCGTTGCCGCGATACCCGCGTTGGCGCACACGATGTCCAGCCGGCCGAAATGTGCCACGCCGGCGTCCAGCGCCGACTTCAGCGCGCGGAAATCGCGCACATCGGCCACCGTGCCGAGCATCTTGCCGCCGCCCGCCTCGACCAGGTCCACGGTCTCGTCGAGTTCGGCGCGGGTGGCCATCGGGTAACTGCTGCTGGCGATATCGGCGCAGACGTCCACCCCGATGATGTCGGCTCCCTCGGCGGCCAGCCGTACCGCGTGGCTGCGCCCCTGACCCCGCGCCACTCCCGTGATGAACGCGACCTTGCCGTCCAAAGTGCCCATTGATCCTCGCTTCGTTGCGCAGTAACCGTGTTACATCCGGTACGGTAACCTGGTTACTCGGCGGCGGCAAGGGGGTTCGATGACTGATCCCGGGATGGACCCGATCCTGGACACCGTGGTGCAGATCCTGGAAAGCGACGGCTACGACGCCGTGCAGCTGCGGGAGGTGGCCCGCCGCGCCAAGACCTCGCTGGCCACGATCTACAAGCGGTACTCGACCCGCGACCAGCTGATCCTGGCCGCCCTGGAGGCATGGCTGGAGGAACACCGCTACGCCGGCATCTCGCCAGCGCCCCGCGACCCGGACGAGTCCCTCTACGAAGCCCAGATGCGTTTACTGCGAACAATTTTCGAGCCATGGGAGAAACATCCCGGCATGCTCGCCGCGTTCTACCGGGCCCGGTCGGCACCCGGTGGCCAGCGGCTGCTGCGCCGCGGCCTGGATGTGGTCGTACCGGCCGGCCTCGAGCTGCTCGCCGACGTCGACCCCGCCTTCATCGCCGACCTGGACAAGGTGCTGCTGAGCCTGGTGCACGGGCTGTTCGGCCGGTACGCCGCGGGCGAGATCGGGATCACCGAGATCCTGCCCACCCTGGACCGCACCGTGTACTGGATGACCATCGGGTACGACGCGACGCGCTGAGGCCCCCGAAGCTGGGCAATGTTTCTGCCCTGCTGCCGGATTGCCGACTATGGTGAGCCGGTGGATGGAACGCCGTTCGGCCGGTACCGCCTGGTCCGCGTGCTGGGCCGGGGCGGCATGGGCGAGGTCTGGCAGGCCTACGACACCACGATGAACCGGGTGGTCGCGCTGAAAGTGCTGCCCGCCAACCTTGCCGACGACGACACCTACCAGCGCCGCTTCCGCCGCGAGGCCCAGATGGCGGCGGGCCTGAATGAACCCCACATCGTCCCGATCCACGACTTCGGCGAAATCGACGGCCGGCTGTATGTGACGATGCGGCTGATCGACGGCAAGACCATCCACGAGCTTCTCGAAGACGGCCCGCTGTCACCGCAGCGGTCGGTGTCGATCGTCGAGCAGATCGCCGCCGCGCTGAACGCCGCCCACCGCGTCGGCCTGGTGCACCGCGACGTCAAGCCGTCCAACATCCTGGTGACCGACGAGGACTTCGCCTATCTGATCGACTTCGGGATCGCCCGCACCGCCGGGGCCACCAAGCTGACCAGTACCGGTTCGACCATCGGGACCCTGGCGTACATGGCGCCCGAACGGCTCTCCACCGACACCTCGGACGCGCGCGCCGACATCTACGCCCTGACGTGCGTGCTGCACGAGTGTCTGACCGGCTCGCAACCTTTTCCCGGTGACAGCATGGAACGACAGGTGGCCGGGCACCTCACGCTGCCACCGCCGCGACCCTCGCTGATCCGCGCCGGGGTGCCGCCGCAGATGGATCAGGTCATCGCCGCGGGCATGGCCAAGGACCCGGCCCACCGATACGCCACCACCCGGGATCTGGCGGCGGCGGCCCGCGCGGCACTGACCGCGAAGCCGGCGGCGCCGACACACCACCAGGGCGCCCCCGCCCCGGCGCCGCCGCCCAGTGCCGTTCCATATCCGGCGACTCCGCCCAGTGCCGTTCCGTATCCGGCGACTCCGCCTGTGCCGCAACACTGGTCTGCACCGGCGGCACCGGCCTGGCAGCCCGCCCCGACCGCAGCGCCGTGGTGGCGCGGACCGGCCATCCTCATCCCGATCGGCCTGCTCGTCGTCGCCGTCATCGCGGTGGTCGCCGTCGTCCTGATCATCAATGGGCAATCCGGGAGCTCGACCGGCCAACAAGTCGCCAGCCGCACCGCCACCCCGCGGACGTCCGCGTCGGCGAGCACGAAACCATCGACGCCACAAACGAATACCGCGCCGCCACCCACCGCATCGCAGCCCGTCGACCCGCCGTCGGAGCTCCAGACCCCCGCCGGGCTGGCCGCCCTGCTGGAGACCATTCGCGGTAAGTTCGCCGACACCATGGGTTATCAGTTGGTGGTCTACCCCACCTACGCGGTGATGGACCGGGCCGATCCCACCAACTCCCACGTCGAGCAGAGTTACACCTACCGTGGCGACAGCTGGCAGACCTGGGGTTCGGCGACCAGCACGAGTTCCTTCGATGTGCTTGCCGATCTCGGTGCGATCGACGTACCCGGCGTCGCCGCGACACTGGCCGACGCGCCCCAGAAACTCGGCGCGCCCGACGGCACCGGGGTCTACCTGATCATCGAGGGTACCGAGGGCGGTGGCGTCGAGCTGGCCGTCCATTCGACCGCGCCGGGCACCGGCTTCATGCAGGTCAATCCGGACGGCAGCATCAAACAGGTCTATCCGCCGTAACCGGGCCGGTCATCCCGTCGGGCAGGTACCGGCCGCATCCCGCAGCACCGTCGCCGAAGGCGCGTCCACCGGCAGTCCGTAGCCGCGCAGCACGGCGGCGAACTGCACCGCGTACTGGCACCAGAACGCATGGTTGGGCGGCATCCAGCGGGCCGGCTCGGCATCGCTCTTGTCCTGATTGGCCTGCCCCTCGACGGCGATCAGGTTCGCCGGGTCGTTGGCGAAGCGCAGCCGCAGCCCGTCCGGCCAGCCCCGCGCACCCAGATCCCAGGCCAGCGCGAGCGGGACGATGTGGTCGATCTGCACCGCCGCACCGACCTGGTTGCCGCGCACGAAGGCGATGGACGCATCGGTATACGGGTCGTGCAGGGTGCCGGTGGCCACCGCCTGCGGGCAGCGTTTGATCGCCACATACGTCTTGTCGACGAGGTCGCGATTGAGGATGTCGTTGCGGGTGTCACAACCATTGTGGCCGCCGGGGGCGTCATTGAGGTCATCCCACGCCTCGCCGAAGGCGGCCCGCCGGTAATCGTGACCGCGGACCCGCACCGGAATCTCGGGAATGCCGGCCAGGATGTCGACACCCGGTGCGACGGTGGGAATGTCGGCGTGGGCGAGGCTGTCCGCATCGACGCGGGTGAGTACCTGCACCGCGACGACGACCGCCAGCACGACCCCGGCCGCCAACGGCCCCAGTCGTTTCACGACTTGTCCAGGTACTGAACACGCTCGGTGTCGGTGAACTGCGCGGCCAGCACGTCGAGCCCCGGCTGGCGCGGACTGTCCTGATAGGCGGCCTGACAGAAATCGCGGGCCGCCTCGATGATGTGCTGGTGATCGGCCAGCGACAGAAATCGCAAGGTCATCCGCCGGCCGGATTGGCTGTAGCCCAGCACATCTCCCTCGCGCCGCTCCTGCAGATCGAGGTCGGCCAGGGCGAAGCCGTCCAGCGTGCTCGCCACGGCCCGCAGCCGCTCGGCGGCCTTGGTGGACTCCTTCGTCCGCGACACCAGCAGGCACAGACTCGGATGCGCACCGCGGCCGATGCGTCCGCGCAACTGGTGCAGCTGGCTGATACCGAACCGCTCGGCATCCATCACCACCATGACGGTGGCATTGGGCACGTCGACGCCCACCTCGATGACCGTGGTGCAGACCAGCACATCGATCTCGCCGGCACGGAAGGCGCTCATCACGGCGTCCTTCTCGTCGCCGGCCAGCCGGCCGTGCATCAGTCCCAGCCGCACCGTGGACAACGGACCGTTGCTCAGGAAGTCCAGCAGCTGCAGCACCGTGATGGGCGGCGGGCCCTGTTCGTTGTCCGACTTCTCCGACTCGTCGATGCGGGAGGCCACCACATACGCCTGCCGGCCTGCGGCCACCTCTTCGACGATCCGCGCCCACACCCGGTCCAGCCAGGCCGGTTTGTCCTGGGTGAACACCGCATTGGTGGCGATGGGCTGGCGCCCGCGGGGCAGCTCGCGCAGTACCGAGGTCTCCAGGTCGCCGAACACCGTCAGCGCGATGGTACGCGGGATCGGGGTGGCCGTCATTACCAGTAGGTGCGGCGTGATACCGCCGGTCGCCTTGGCCCGCAACCGATCTCGCTGCTCGACCCCGAACCGGTGCTGTTCGTCGACGACCACCATGCCCAGCCGGTGAAATTCCACCGACTCCTGGATGAGCGCATGCGTACCGATCACGACGCCCGCGACGCCGCCGGCGATCTCATCACGGATCTGGCGCTTCTGCGGGGCCGACATCGATCCGGTCAGCAGCGCCACCCTGGTCGCCCCCTCGGGTGCGCCGAGTTCGCCGGCGGTCGCCAACGGGCCAAGCACCGAGCGCACCGAGCGGGCGTGTTGCACGGCCAGCACCTCGGTGGGCGCCAACAACGCGCACTGGTAACCGGCGTCGACCATCTGCAGCATCGCCAGGATCGACACGATGGTCTTGCCGGATCCGACCTCGCCCTGCAACATCCGGTTCATCGGCCGGGTCCCGGCGATATCGGCGGAGATGACCTCGAGCACCTCCCGTTGGCCACCGGTCAGCTCGAAAGGCAACTGCCGCAACAGCGCCGCGGCCAGGCCGTCATCCCGCCAGGGGGTGGCCGGACCGGTCTCACCGAGCCGGCTGTAGCGCCGTGACACCAGCGCCCACTGCAGGCCGACGGCCTCGTCGACGGCCAGACGCTCCTGCGCGCGGGTGCGTTCCACGGCATTCTCGGCCATGTGGATGGCGCGCAGCGCGCGGTCTTCGGAGATCAGATCCCATTGCCGCACAGCGGTTTCCGGCAGCACCTCGGAGACAGGGTCGAGGACGCTCAGCACCTGACGCACGCAACCGAAGATGTCCCAGCTCTGCACTTTCGCCGTCGCCGGGTAGATGGGGAAGAAGTCCCGTTCGAAGGCGGCGAGCAGATCCTCGCCGCCCGAGGCCTCCGCCGCCTCGGCGATCGACTTCAGCGATTTGGTACCGATGGTGCGTCCGCTCGGCGAATCGAGCACCAGGAAGGCCGGATGGTCCAGCTGCACCGTCTGGCGAAAGAACTTGACCTCCCCCGACATCATCAGCCGGGTGCCCACGACGAGATCCTTGATCAGATAGTCGGCGTTGAAAAAGGTCGCGGTGACCTCGGGACGGCGGTTGCCCAGTGTCACCCGCAGATACATCCGCTGCCGCTTCCCCGGTTGCCGCCGCATCGGTTTGGCCACCGCTTCGGTGATGACGTCGACCAGGGTGACGTGATCCCCTTCGGCGAGTTCGAGGTCTTCACCCTCCCCGCTGACCGCCATGCCGTCGCTGTACTTGCGCGGGAAATGGCGCAACAGGTCGTTGACGGTCTGCAACCCGAAGGCCTCGTCCAGCTTGGCGGCGGCCTTGGCCCCCAGCACATTGATCAACCGGTCCCCGAGCCCGACCACGCCTACTCCACCCCGATCAGCAGTGCGTCCCCGCCATGGCCGGTGCGGTAGCTGACCACCTCGGCACCGATGTGCCTCTCGCGCACGTGTCTGCGCAGTTGTTCACCGACCCCGTCGTCCACGCCCGCCCCGATCAGAACTGTCACCAGTTCGCCGCCGGAGGCCAGCAGCAGATCTATCAAACCCGTTGCGGCCAAAGCGATGTCGTGCGCGACGATCAGTACCTCGTCACCGGTGATACCCAGCCCGTCCCCGGCCTTGCACGCGCCCGCCCAGGTCAACGCCGACTCGGTGGCCACCCGCACTGAGCCGTGCCGGGCACCGGCTGCGGCGCGCGCCATGGTGTAGCCGTCATCGACGGTCTGCCGGTCGGCGTCGTGCACCGCCAATGCCGCCAGGCCCTGCACCATGGATCCGGCCGGCACCGGAACCACGTCGATACCCCAGCCCGTGGCCGCGGTGCACCCGGCAACCAGTTCCTCCGCGGCGATATAACCGTTGGGCAGCAGCATCACCTGCGCGGCGTCGGTTTCGACGAGTGCGCGCAGCAGCTGCTGGGCGCTGATCGGCGCTCCGCCGTCGGGCCGCAGCACGCGAGCACCCTCACCGGCGAACAGTTCGGCCGCGTCCTCACCATCGACGACGGCCAGCACGGCCCGGTCCCGCGCCCGGTGCGCATTCGGGTGCACGCCGGTCAGCGCGGCGATCTGGATCCGGCTGGGCACACCGGCCGACAGCCCCGCTTCGACGGCACCGCCCGGGTCATCGGTGTGCACATGCACCGAGTGACGCCCGGAGCCCGCCGCGATGGCCACCGAGTCACCGAGCGCGTCGAGGCGCTTGCGCAGCCGGTCCGCGCCCTGCTGCGTGCACCCGTCGAGCAGATACATCACCTCGAACTGCGGTGCGGCCGGGCCGGCGACCACTTCGGTCTGACCGCCGGCCGGCTGGTAATTCGCGCGCCGCGGCACCACACCGGTCAGTTTCGCCGTCAGGGCATCCAACAGCACCAGAAGTCCGCGCCCGCCCGCATCGACCACGCCGGCTTCGGCCAACACATCGAGTTGGCCGGTGGTCCGTTCCAGGGCGACGGCGGCGGCGTCGGCGGCCGAGACGACGACCGACACCAGGTCGGCTCCGCCGCCGGCGGCGCTCTCGGCCGCCGAGGCCGCGGCCTGCAGGACCGACACGATGGTCCCCGGCACCGCCTGACCCATCGACATCACGACCAGCCCCTCGGCCCGGCGCAGCGCCTCGGCCAGCACCGGTCCGTCGATCTCGGTCACCCCCGGCCGTGCGGTGGCCTCCGCGAGTGCCCGAAGGATCTGCGACAAGATCACCCCCGAGTTGCCCCTGGCGCCGTGCAGGGCGCCCTCGGCCAGCGCGGCCGCCACGCCGGCCACCCCGTCGGATGCCGGGCGGTCGTCGGCCCAGACCACCGCCGACCGCATGGTGAACAGCATGTTGGTACCGGTGTCGGAGTCCGCGACGGGGAAAACGTTCAGCCGATTGATCTCGTCGGTGTGGGTGATGAGGTGTCCGACGGCATCGTGAGCCCAGCGGCGCAGGCCGGACGCATCGAGGCGAGCTTCTTCCGAAACGTCGGCAACCTCGGCCATCCCACCTCCCCTTACGCACGTGCAGACCGCGCCAGCCTAGCCATCACGCCCGACAGCCCGGTGCGCTGCTGCACAGGTTGTGGACCGTTTTGGAGATCCGTCGCTCCGGCCGGTATCCTGGTCAGGTTGTCGGGTCGGCTCGCGACGCGTTCGCGGCGCAGCATCCAAGACCCCCCAAGTACTGATCACGAGGAGTTCTCGATATGGCTGCCGTCTGCGATATCTGCGCAAAGGGCCCCGGCTTCGGCAAGTCGGTCTCGCACTCGCATCGCCGGACCAGCCGCCGCTGGGATCCGAACATCCAGACCGTGCGTGCCGTCGCCCGCCCCGGTGGCAACAAGCAGCGCCTGAACGTGTGCACCTCCTGCCTGAAGGCCGGCAAGGTCGCCCGCGGCTGATCAAGCCTTTCGACAAGGCCGGACGACCTAGGTCGCCCGGCCTTTTCGTGACTCTTGGCAACGCCTGAGATTCAGGGCAGCCGCCAGTCGATCGGGTCGGCGCCCATCTCGGTCAGTAGTTCGTTGGTCCTGCTGAACGGCCGGGACCCGAAGAATCCCCGCGATGCCGACAGCGGCGACGGGTGCACGGATTCGATCACCGCACAGCCACCCTCGGCCAGCATCGGCTTGAGGGTGGCCGCATCGCGTCCCCACAGCACCGCGACCAGTGGTTGCGGCCGTGCCACCAGGGCCCGGATCGCCCGTTCGGTGATCGCCTCCCAGCCCTTGCCGCGGTGGGACGCCGGGCTGCCCGGCCGCACCGTGAGCACCCTGTTGAGCAGCATCACGCCTTGGGCGGCCCACGGTGTCAGGTCGCCGGTGGCGGGTACCGGATAACCGAGGTCGGTGCTGTACTCGTTGAAAATGTTGCCCAGACTGCGCGGCACCGGACGAACGTCGGGCGCCACCGAGAAGCTCAGCCCGACCGCATGCCCGGGCGTCGGATAGGGATCCTGGCCCACGATCAGCACCCGCACCGCGTCGAACGGGAAGGTGAACGCGCGCAACACGTTCTCCCCTGCGGGCAGGTAACGGTGTCCGGCGGCCAGTTCCTCGCGCAGGAACTCCCCGAGTCGAGCGACCTGCGGAGCGACCGGCTCCAGGGCCTGGGCCCAACCCGGGTCGACGAGTTCAGTCAGAGAACGTGGTGTCACGAGCGCCAAAACTAGCGTGCCCGGCACTCAGAACGACTGCCAGCCCGCGCTTCCCCGCCACGGCTCGCCGTCCAGCAGCACGCCGGCCGGTCCGTCGTGCACCCGACCGATGGCGCGCCAGCCCGGTGGCGGCGCGTCGGCGAACGTCGCCACCAGGGCGTGATCCTCCCCGCCGCCCAGCACCCAGTCCCACGCATCACACCCGGTGTCGGCGGCCACCGCGGCCAGCGCGTCATGGTCGGCCCGCAGCGCCTGAGCCGACAGGTCGATACACACCCCGGACGCGGCGGCGATATGACCCAGATCGGCCACCAGGCCGTCGGACACATCGGTCATCGAGGTGGCCCCCGCACGCGCCGCGGCGGGGCCCTGGCCATACGGCGGAGTGGGCACCAGATGCCGGCGCCGAAGCTCGCCGGGCTCACCGATGCCGTTGAGCCACAATACGTATCCGGCAGCGGAGCGGCCGAGCTCACCGGCCACCGCCACCATGTCACCTGGCCGTGCGGTATCACGCCGGACGGGGTCTCGGCCGGCCAGGTCGCCGAGCACCGTCACCGACACCACCCACAGCGGCGCGCTCACCAGATCGCCGCCGACAATCCCGGCGCCGAATTTCGCTGCCTCGGTCCACATTCCGTCACTGAGGGCGACGGCGTGGTCCGCAGGTGTATCCGAGGGAGCCCCGAAGGCCACCACGAAAGCCGTCGCGGTGGCGCCCATCGCCTCCACATCGGCGGCGTTCTGGGCGATCGCCTTGCGGCCGATATCGTGCGGGGCCGACCAGTCCAGCCGAAAGTGCCGGTCCTGCACCAGCATGTCACTCGACACCACGGTGCGGCCATCTCCGGCCAGCACCACGGCGGCGTCGTCGCCGGGGCCCAGCACCACCGCCGCCGGCTGCACCCGCCCGGCGTTGATCCGGTCGATGACGGCGAATTCCCCGAGCTGAGCGAGCGTGGGCTCACTGTCGGTCATCCCAGCTCCCTCCACCCTGAACAGTCACGCGACCTGCGGTACGTTTGGTCCCTGCGGCGCCGAGTCTATGTAGTGGAACGGAGGGCACACCCGGTGGTGGAGGCTTTCATGCTGGTTCAAACCGAGGTGGGCCGGGCCGAGGTCGTCGCCAAGCAACTCGCCGGACTGCCCGGGGTGCTGTCCGCCGAGTACGTCACCGGCCCCTACGACGTGGTTGCGCGCGTCGGCGCCGAAACCCTCGCCGAACTGCACGACAGCGTCGCGGTCAGCGTCCAGCAGGTCACCGGGATCACCCGCACGCTGACCTGCCCGATCGCCGACGGAGCCGCCCCATAGCATTGCGGGGTGCCCGATCCCGACAACGACGGCCCGCCGCGCGGCCTGATCATCGCGGCCGCCGGTGTCGCGTTGGCTGCGGTGATCGTGCTGCTGAGTCTGGCCGCCATCCGGCAGGCCGATCCCGCTCCTCATCCCGTCGCGATCGCCGGCGCCCCGGCCCCCGCCGCGGACAGTCCGCAGTGCGCGGCCCTGCTGGCGAGCCTGCCGGATCAACTCGGCGACTATCACCGGGCGGTGGCCGCCGAACCGGTGCCCGCGGGTGCGGCGGCCTGGCAGCGGGCCGACCCGACCGCCGAACCGGTGATCTTGCGATGCGGCCTGGACCGTCCGGCGGACTTCGTCGTGGGTGCGCCGCTACAGGTCGTCGACGAGGTGAGCTGGTTCGAGGTCAACGGCGACGGGTCGAGCACCTGGTTCGCGGTCGACCGCGGCATTTTCGTCGCGCTGACGCTGCCGCAGGGTTCGGGGCCCAGCCCTATTCAGCTGATGTCCCGGACGATCGCCCAGGTCATGCCGGCTCAGCCGCTCGCCCCCGGACCGCCGCGCTGACACCGGCGGCAAATAAATGTCACTATGGAACATGATGCGACTCAGCAAACTCACGGCCGCCGCGGCGGGATCCGCCGCCATCGCGGCCGCAGCGCTCCTGGTTCACCCGTTGTCTCCGGGCGGCGGGCCGGTGCCCGGCGCCCCGGCTGAGGTGGTGCTGATGTCGGGCAGTCCCGGATCCCCGCCTGCCCCGTCGCCCGGTGCCCAGGCGGCCAAGGGCGCCGCCGCGGCCAAGTGGCAGACCTCCACCCAGAACGCGCTGAAGCGGCTGAACCATGCGATCGCCGACTTCCAGACCGCGATGGACGCCCAGAACTTCCCCGGTATGAAGGAAGCATGCGGGCGTGTCGGCACCGCCGGACGCGCCATCGCCGGCACGCTGCCCGCTCCGGTGCAGGACGTCACCGAACCGATGGAGGCCGCGGCATCGAACTTCATCGACGCCGGGACCCAGTGCGACAACCTGACCCCGGAAGGGGGCCGCGGCCCGATCAACATCATCGTGGCCGATGTCCAGTCCGGGATGAGCAACGTGCGCACGGCGCAGGCCGCCCTCGCCGCCGCCAGCTCGAGGAACTAGCGCAGGCCGGTGCCGCGCGCGACGGCCGTGTCCACCATCGCCGCCAGCAGGGTGGGATAGTCCACGCCGCTGGCCGCCCACATCCGCGGGTACATCGAGATGGTGGTGAACCCGGGCATGGTGTTGATCTCGTTGATCACCGGCCCCTGCTCGGTGAGGAAGAAATCGACGCGGGCCAGGCCCTGGCAGTCGATGGCGCGGAACGCCTTGATGGCCAGGTGCCGGATCTCCTCGGCCACGCTGTCGTCGACCTTCGCCGGCACGTCGAGTTCGGCCGCATCCTCCAGATACTTGGTGGCGAAGTCGTAGAAGCCGTCCTCGCGGCCGCGCACACCGGCCACCCTGATTTCGCCCACCGTGCTGGCTTCCAGATGGCCGTCGGCGAACTCCAGCACGCCGCATTCCAGCTCGCGCCCCGGTATCGCCGCCTCCACGATCACCTTGGGGTCGTGTTTGCGCGCCTGTTCGACGGCACCGGGCAGTTGATCCCAGGCCGTCACCCGGCTGACGCCGATGGATGACCCGCCGCGTGCGGGTTTCACGAAGACCGGCAGGCCCAGCCGTTCCCGGTCTTCCAGTTCGACGGTGTCCTGGTGTGGACGCAGCACCACCTGATCACCGATCGGCAGGCCCTCGGCCGCCAGTAGCTTCTTGGTGAATTCCTTGTCCATGCCGGCGGCACTGGCCAGCACCCCGGCCCCCACGTAGGGCACACCGGCCAGCTCGAGCAGGCCCTGGATGGTGCCGTCTTCCCCGTACGGACCGTGCAGCACCGGAAAGACGACGTCGACGGTGGCCAGCATCTCCCCCGCGGCCTCCCCGAGGGCGAGTAGCTGACCGCTGCGGTGCGGGTCGGCGGGCAGCGCCAGCGCCGTGCCGGATGCCCCGGTCACCTCCGGGAGCCGCCCGTCGGTGATGGCCAGGGTTTCCGGGCGCCCGTCGGTGAGCACCCAGGAACCTCCCGGCGTGATTCCGACGGCGACCACCTCGAACCGCTCGGGATCGAGATTGCGCAGGATACTGCCGGCCGACACACACGAGATCGCGTGCTCAGAGCTGCGTCCGCCGTAGACGACGGCGACGCGGATACGGGCACTCACAATCAGGAGACGTTACCGGCTGCCGGGCCGGCGGGGCGTCTCAGGCCAACGCTGCCTCGATGTCGGCCACGATGTCATCGGTGTCCTCGATCCCCAGCGAGAGCCGGGCGAAGCCGTCGCCGACCGGGTCGCCCCACCGGGCGCGGCGGTCCACGCAGGTGTGGATGCCACCGAAGCTCGTCGCCGCCACCAGCAGTGAGCTGCGCTCAACCAGGGCGTGCACGGCCGCCGCGTCGGCGAGTTCCACGGCCACCAGGCCGCCGAACCGTTTCATCTGCTCGGAGGCGACCGCGTGCGAAGGGTCGCCGGGCAGGCCGGGATACCGGACCGAACGCACGGCGGGGTGGTCGCGCAGCATCAGCGCGACCGCCGCCGCGTTGCGGCACTGCCGTTCGATGCGCAGGCCCGCGGTGCCCAGGCTGCGCAGCGCCAACCACGCCTCGAAGGCCCCGAGCACCGGCCCGGCCAGCAGCCGGTCCCGTTGCACCCGGTCCATCAGTTCCTCGTTGCAACCGGCCACATACCCCGCGAGCAGGTCGCTGTGTCCCGACAGCGCCTTGGTGGCGCTGGCGACGACCAGATCGGCGCCCAGCGACAGCGGCTGCAGACCCAGCGGGGTCGCGGCGGTGTTGTCCACCACCAGGGTGGTTCCGCGGGCCCGGCAGATGGTCGCCAGGCGATGCAGATCGACCACGTCCAGGGTGGGGTTGACCGGCGTTTCGGCCAGCACCACATCGGCGTGCCCGGCCGCCTCACACATCTGCGCCGCGGTCGCCTCGACGACGTGGACGCCTTGGGCGCCAAGGTATTCGGCCGCGTAACGGCGCACCTGGTAATAACCGTCGGCGGGGACCACCAGGGTGGCCCCGGGACTGGCCAGCACGCGCAGCACCGAGGTGATGGCCCCCATCCCGGAGGCGAAGATCAACGCCCGGGAGGCGCCCTCCAGGTCGGCGAGTGCCGACTCGAGTTGCCGCCAGGTCGGATTGGACACCCGGCCGTAGGTGTCCAGCTCAGCCGATTCGTCGGAGGTCAGGTGGTATGCCGACGCCGGCACCGGCGTGGGGCCGATCGGATCGCCCGGAACTGCATGTGCACCAACGATATTGACGCTGCGCGTGGAATCCCCGTAGCCGCCGCTCACGAATGTCGCCTCTCCCCGTTCACTCCGGTTTGGTGCTGCGCCCCAGTAGCAGCATGACCGCTTCGGTCACCGACAGCCCGCGGTGGCACACCTGGTGGACGGCGTCGGTGAGCGGCATCTCCACGTCATAACTCGACGCGAGCGCCAGCACCGACCGGCACGAGGTCACGCCTTCTGCGACATGCCCCTCGGCGGCCTGCAGCGCCGACTCCATCGAACCGCCCAGGCCGAGACGCTCGCCGAAGGTGCGGTTGCGCGACCGTGGCGACGTGCAGGTGGCCACCAGATCCCCGACACCGGCCAGCCCGGCCAGCGTGGCACCCTTGGCGCCCAACGCGATTCCCAGCCGCATGATCTCGGCCAGGCCACGGGTGATGATCGCGGCGGAAGTGTTCTCCCCCAGCCCGACACCGGCGGCCATCCCGCACGCCAGCGCAATGACGTTCTTGCAGGCGCCGCCGATCTCGGCGCCCACCACGTCGGCATTGGTATACGGCCGGAAGTACGGCGTGGAGAACGCGCGCTGCAGGGCCACCGCGCGACCGGAGTCGGTGCACGCGACAACCGTGGCCGCGGGCTGCCCGTCGGCGACCTCGTTGGCCAGGTTCGGCCCGGACACCACCGCCACCCGGGCCGGGTCGGCGCCGGTGACCTGCACCACGACCTGACTCATCCGCATCAGGGTGTCCAGCTCGATGCCCTTGGCCAGACTCACCAGGGTGGCGTCCGCACCGATCAGGTTCTTCCACTGATCGAGATTGGTGCGCAAGGTCTGCGACGGCACGCCCAGCAGTACCGTGCAGGCACCGTCGAGCGCCTCCGCCGGATCACAGGTCGCCCGGATACTGCCGGGCAACACGGTATCCCCGAGGTAGAACGGGTTGCGGTGCGTCGCGTTGATCTCGTCGGCGAGCTCGGCTCGTCGCGTCCACAACCTGACACCATTACCGGCATCGGCAAGCACCTTCGCCAGCGCCGTTCCCCATGCACCGGCACCCATCACCGCGGCTTCGACCACGCTTCACCCTAGCGCGGCCGCGGCGGCTGGCAGGATGTGCTGTGTGAGGCAGGGTCAATCGTCGACGAGCGCGCCCGGCGCGCTGCCACAGGTGAGCCTGGTGATCGCGGTCAAGCGGCTGGCCGCCGCCAAGACCCGGCTTGCGCCGGTGCTGTCGGCGTCCGCGCGCGAGCGGCTGGTGCTCGCGATGCTGGCCGACACCGTGGCCGCGGCGTCCGCGGTACCCGCGGTGAGTTCCATCACCGTGGTGACACCGGATCCCGCGGCGGCCACGGCGGCCGTCGACCTCGGCGCCCAAGCGCTCGCCGACCCCACCCCCGACGGGCACCCCAACCCACTCAACAACGCCCTAATGGCAGCCGAAAGTGCCAGTCCCACAACGGATATCCTGATCGTCCAGGGCGATCTTCCGGCATTGCGGCCGGCGGAACTGGCCGGGGCCATCGCCGCGGCAACGCACCATCGGCGCAGCTTCGTCGGCGACCGGCACGGCACCGGCACCTCCGCTCTGTTCGCCTTCGGCACCGCGCTGGATCCACTTTTCGGCACGGATTCCGCTCGCCGGCACGCAGATTCGGGTGCGGTCGAACTCACCGGCGACTGGCCCGGCCTGCGTTGTGATATCGACACCCCCGACGATCTCGCCGCAGCGCTGAGCCTGGGCGTCGGGCCTGCCACCAGCCGGGTGATCGGTAATCTGGCGTGCACGGGCACCGATTGCTGACAGCCCCGCCGCGTCACCGGCCCCGACAAAGCCCGCCGCACTGGAATGCGCCGTGGCGATGCGCAATGATCGGTACATGACCGAAGCCGACACGCGAACCGCCGACGCCGAGTGGACGTCACCCGAGAACACTCCCGATGCACCGCCGGCCGCGACGCCGGATTCCGTCCCCGACGCGCTGCCCGAGGATCGCTACCTCAACCGCGAGCTGAGCTGGCTGGACTTCAACGCCAGGGTGCTGGCGCTGGCCGCGGACACCTCATTGCCGCTGTTGGAACGTGCCAAGTTCCTGGCCATCTTCTCCTCGAATCTCGATGAGTTCTATATGGTTCGGGTCGCCGGTCTGAAACGCCGCGACGAGATGGGTCTTTCGGTGCGCTCGGCGGACGGGCTGTCCCCGCGCGAGCAGCTGCGCAGGATCGGCGAACGCACTCAGCAACTCGCCAGCCGGCACGCCCAGGTGTTCCTCGAGTCGGTGCGCCCGGCGCTGGCGAAGCAGGGCATCGTCATCGTCACCTGGAACGATCTGGACGAGCGGGAGCGGGAACGGCTGTCCACCTATTTCCACGAGCAGGTCTTCCCGGTGCTCACTCCGCTGGCGGTGGACCCCGCGCATCCGTTCCCGTTCGTGAGCGGCCTGAGTCTCAATCTGGCCATCACCGTCCGGCAGCCCGACGACAAGACCCAGCACTTCGCGCGAATCAAGGTGCCCGACAACGTCGACCGGTTCGTCGAGCTCCCGGTCCGGGAGACCGAGGACGGCAGCGCCGGGCCGGCCCGGTTCCTGCCGCTGGAGACATTGATCGCGGTGTTCCTGCCGGTGTTGTTCCCCGGACTGGAGATTGTGGAACACCACGCGTTCCGGATCACCCGTAACGCCGACTTCGAGGTGGCCGAGGACCGCGACGAGGATCTGCTGCAGGCCCTGGAACGGGAGCTGGCCCGGCGCCGGTTCGGCTCGCCGGTGCGTCTCGAGGTCGCCGACGATATGACCGAGAACATGCTCGAGCTGCTGTTGCGCGAGCTCGATGTCCATCCCGGGGACGTGATCCAGGTGCAGGGGCTGCTGGACCTGTCCTCACTGTGGCAGATCTACGGGGTGGACCGGCCCGACCTCAAGGACCGCCCGTTCGTGCCCGCCACCCCACCGGCTTTCGGTGAGCGCGAAACCCCCAAGAGCATCTTCTCGACCTTGCGCGACGGCGACGTGCTGGTGCACCACCCCTACGATTCGTTCTCCACCACGGTGCAGCGATTCATCGAGCAGGCCGCGGCGGACCCGAATGTGCTCGCCATCAAACAGACGCTGTACCGCACCTCCGGTGACTCGCCGATCGTCAACGCGCTGATCGACGCCGCCGAGGCGGGCAAGCAGGTGGTGGCGCTGGTCGAGATCAAGGCCCGCTTCGACGAACAGGCCAACATCACCTGGGCCAGGAAGCTGGAACAAGCCGGGGTGCACGTGGTGTACGGGCTGATCGGGCTCAAAACGCACTGCAAGACCTGCCTGGTCGTGCGCCGCGAAGGGTCGGCAATTCGACGGTACTGCCATATCGGCACCGGGAACTACAACCCGAAAACCGCCCGCCTCTATGAAGATGTCGGCCTGCTCACCGCCTCACCCGAGGTGGGCGCGGACCTGACGGACCTGTTCAACTCGCTGACCGGGTATTCGCGCAAAGAGTCCTACCGCAACCTGCTGGTCGCGCCCTTCGGCGTGCGCAGAGGCATCATCGAACGGATCGAGCGCGAGATCGCCGCGACCCGGGACGGCGCCGAGGGCCGAATCCGCATGAAAGCCAACGCACTCGTCGACGAGCAGGTGATCGACGCCCTTTATCGCGCCTCGCAGGCCGGTGTGCGGGTGGAGGTGGTGGTGCGCGGAATCTGCGCGCTGAAGCCCGGTGTGCCGGGATTCTCGGAGAACGTCGTGGTCCGGTCGATCCTGGGCCGTTTCCTGGAGCACTCGCGAAGTATTCACTTCAACGCCATCAACGAGTTCTGGATCGGCAGCGCCGACATGATGCATCGTAATCTCGACCGCCGCGTCGAAGTCATGGCCCAGGTGAAAGACACCCGGCTCACCGCGCAGCTCGATGACATCTTCGAGTCTGCAATGGATCCGGCCACCCGGTGCTGGGAACTGCGTGCCGACGGTCACTGGACAGCAATGCCGCTCGAGGGCCAAACCGTGCGCGATCATCAGGTGTTGATGATGGAACGTCACCGCCATCCGTGACGACCGCCGAGGTGACCGGGCCGACGACCCCCAGGAGTTGATGTGCCGAACACGGTGACCCGCCCCAAGACGATTCACGCGGCGGGCGCGGTGCTGTGGCGGGCTGACGATCCCTCGGCCACGGACGAGGCTTCGCTCGAGGTTGCGGTCGTGCACCGTCCCCGCTATGACGACTGGTCGTTGCCCAAGGGCAAGGTGGATCCGGGTGAGACCGAACCCGTCACCGCGGTACGCGAGATTCTGGAAGAGACCGGGTATGCCTGCCAGCTCGGCCGGCGCCTGGCCGCGATCAGCTATCCGGTGGGCGAGGACACCAAGAGGGTGCGATTCTGGGCGGCCCGCACCCTCGACGGCGAGTTCATCGCCAACGACGAGGTCGACCAATTACTCTGGCTCCCGCCGGCCCAGGCGCTGGAACGCCTGCAGTACCCCTATGACCGGAAGGTGCTGCGCCGCTTCACCAAACTTCCGGCGCACACCAGCACGGTGCTCATCGTCCGGCACGGCCGGGCGGGCCGGAAATCCCGTTTCAAGGGGGACGACCGGAAACGCCCGCTGGACAAGCATGGTCGGGCACAAGCCGAATCACTGGTCGGGCAACTGCTCGCGTTCGGCGCCGATCGCTTGTTCGCCGCGCCGCGCACCCGGTGTCAGCAGACCCTCGAACCGCTCGCCGAGGAACTGGGCGTGCCGATCGGCGACGAGCCGGCGCTGACCGAGGAGGCGTACGCCGATCATCGCGGCACCGCCCGATCCCGCGTGCTCGAGATCGCCGGCGACGCTGCCGACGGCACACCGGTGATATGCACGCAGGGCAAAGTCATCCCGGATCTGATCACCTGGTGGTGCGAACGCGACGGGGTCCAGCCGGACAAGTCGCGGAACCGTAAGGGCAGCACCTGGATTCTGTCGCTGGCGGGCGAGCGCCTGGTTGCCGCCGACCATATCGGCAGCCCGCTCGCCATCGACGACTGACCACTCACTCTAGACACGCCGACGCGAATACGCCGTGGATCACGAGGATCCACGGCGTATTCGTGTCGAGATGGGGTGGTTCTACTTGCGGCCGCGCTTGACCGGAGCGGCCTTCTTGGCGGGAGCCTTGGTGGCGGGAGCCTTCTTGGCGGGAGCCTTCTTGGCGACCGGAGCCTTCTTGGCCGGAGCCTTCTTGGCCGGAGCGGCCTTCTTGGCGACCGGAGCCTTCTTGGCCGGCGCCTTGGTGGCGGGAGCCTTCTTGGCCGGCGCCTTCTTGGCCGGAGCGGCCTTGGTCACGACCGCTTTCTTGACCGGGGCCTTCTTGGCCGGAGCCTTGGTGGCCGGGGCCTTCTTGGCCGGAGCGGCCTTGGTGGCAGCGGCCTTACGGGCCGGAGCCTTCTTGGCCGGAGCGGCCTTCTTGGCGGCGGTGCGCTTGGCCGGGGCCGCAGCCACACCACGCTTCACGGCCGGACCATCGGCCGGGAGCTTCTGTGCGCCAGCGACAACCGCCTTGAACTGAGCGCCCGGGCGGAACGCCGGCACCGAGGTCGGCTTCACCTTGACGGTCTCGCCGGTGCGCGGATTGCGCGCAACGCGAGCGGCGCGACGGCGCTGCTCGAAGACACCGAAGCCGGTGATCGTGACGCTCTCACCCTTGTGCACAGCCCGCACAATTGTGTCGACGATGTTTTCAACCGCCGCAGTAGCCTGTCGACGATCGGTGTCCAACTTGGCTGTCAGTGCGTCGATGAGCTCTGCTTTGTTCATGCATACCCTCCGAAGTCAGTGGTCCACTTTGAACCGACTAGAGGACACGGTAAACCCACAAGCAGCAGATTTCCAAGAGCCACGCGCAGTTTCAGGCATAGCTGAGAAAGTTTTTTGGATTCGGTTGCCCCACTTGGGCGGTGGTACGGGCGTCCGAGAACGTGGTTGCCGGGCGGGATTTGGGCTCCGCGACGGCCCGAAATCAGCCCGGCGAGGTGGTCGGTTTGAAGCTCGGACGACTCTTCTCGAAAGCATCGATGTCGTCCTGTTTGCGCAGCGTAAGGCCTATATCGTCGAGCCCTTCGAGTAGCCGCCAGGCCGTGTAGTCGTCAATCGTGAACGGCAGCATGACCGTTCCTGCGGTGATATTCCGATCTTGAAGATTCACAGTGATTTCCAGGCCGGGATTCTGCTCGATCAACTTCCACAGCAGTTCCACATCGTCGTGTGTGACTTCGGCCGCCAAAAGCCCCGCCTTGCCCGCATTGCCCCGGAAGATATCGGCGAATCGCGGCGAGATGACGACTCGAAAGCCGTAATCCATCAGCGCCCAGACGGCGTGTTCCCGTGACGAGCCGGTGCCGAAATCGGGACCGGCGACCAGAACCGACCCCTTGTCGAAAGGCGCCAGGTTCAAAATGAAGGATGGATCGTTGCGCCAGGCGGCGAACAAACCGTCTTCGAAACCCGTTCGGGTGACCCGCTTCAGATATACCGCCGGGATGATCTGATCGGTGTCCACATTGGACCGCCGCAACGGCACGCCGATTCCCGTATGAGTGGTGAAAGCTTGCATGACGAGTCTCCTTCTAGCGGGTCTGGGCGGCAGGCAGATCGGCCGGCGAGGACAGCGTGCCGCGCACCGCGGTGGCGGCCGCGACGGCCGGCGACACCAGATGGGTGCGCCCGCCCTTGCCCTGACGGCCCTCGAAATTTCGGTTGGAGGTGGAAGCGCAACGCTCCCCCGGCGCCAGTTGATCTGGATTCATCCCCAGGCACATCGAGCAGCCGGCCTGCCGCCACTCGGCTCCGGCGGCGGTGAAGATCGCCCCCAGGCCTTCGGATTCGGCCTGGGCACGGACCCGCATCGAGCCCGGCACCACCAGCATCCGCACGCCGTCGGCGACCTTGCGACCGTCCAGGATCTCGGCCACCACGCGCAGATCCTCGATCCGACCGTTGGTACACGAGCCGACGAACACGGTGTCGACAGACACCTCGCGCAACGGGGTACCCGCCCGAAGGTCCATGTATTCCAATGCCTTTTCGGCGGCCTGGCGCTCGTCGTCACCCGACATCAGCTCGGGGTCGGGCACGGCGGCCGACAACGGCGCGCCCTGGCCCGGGTTGGTCCCCCAGGTGACGAACGGGCTCAGCGTCGCGGCGTCGATGTGCACCTCGGTGTCGAATTCGGCGCCCTCGTCGGTGCGTAACCGGCTCCACGCCGCCAGCGCGGCATCCCAGTCCGCACCCGTCGGAGCGTGCGGACGACCCTTGAGGAATTCGTAGGTGGTCTCGTCGGGGGCCACCATCCCGGCCCGCGCACCCGCCTCGATGCTCATATTGCAGATGGTCATCCGGCCCTCCATCGACAGCGATTCGATGGCGCTACCCCGGTATTCGATGACATGACCCTGGCCGCCACCGGTACCGATCTTGGCGATCACCGCCAGGATGATGTCCTTGGCACTCACGCCGGCCGGCAGCACACCGTCGACATTGACCGCCATGGTCTTGAACGGTTTGAGCGGAAGCGTCTGGGTGGCCAACACATGTTCGACCTCCGAGGTGCCGATGCCCATCGCGATCGAGCCGAACGCACCGTGGGTGGAGGTGTGGCTGTCGCCGCAGACGATCGTCATACCGGGCTGCGTCAAACCCAGTTGCGGCCCGATGATGTGGACGATGCCCTGCTCGACATCGCCCATCGGGTACAGCCGCACACCGAACTCTTCGCAGTTGCGTCGCAGCGTCTCCACCTGAATGCGGGACACCGGGTCGGCGATCGGCTTGTCGATGTCGATGGTCGGCACGTTGTGGTCCTCGGTGGCGATCGTCAGATCGGTCCGGCGCACCGGACGCCCGGCAAGGCGCAGGCCGTCGAACGCCTGCGGGCTGGTGACTTCGTGCACCAGGTGCAGATCTATGTAGATGAGGTCGGGTTCCTTGGCCGCTCCCTCGCCTGGGCCGCGCACCACAACGTGGTCCTCCCACACCTTTTCGGCCAAGGTCTTCGGCTTCTGGGTCTGCTCCATGACTTCTCGATTCGTGTCGGGGCGTCCTGCCGTGACGGGCTGGCTATCTCACGATACGGAACGCTAGTATCTCCCTATGAGACAGGATAGCGGCATCGGCGTCCTCGACAAAGCCGTGGGTGTCCTTCACACGGTGGCCGAATCGCCCTGCGGCCTGGCCGAACTGTGCGAACGAACCGGACTTCCGCGTGCCACCGCACACCGTCTGGCCGCCGGCCTGGAAGTTCACCGGCTGCTGGCCCGCGACCCCGAAGGCCGGTGGCGGCTCGGCCCGGCGCTGACCGAACTGGCCGGTCAGGTCAACGATCCGCTCGTGGCCGCGGGTGCGGTGGTGCTGCCCCGGCTGCGCGAAATCACCGGCGAGAGCGTGCAACTGTATCGGCGCGAGGGCACCTCCCGGGTGTGCGTGGCCGCCCTGGAACCGCCCGCCGGGCTGCGGGACACGGTGCCGATCGGCACCCGCCTGCCGATGACCGCGGGCTCGGGAGCCAAGGTGCTGTTGGCATTCAGCGATGCCGCCACCCAGCAGAGCGTGCTCGCATCGGCGAAATTCACCGAACGCACCTTGGCAGAGGTTCGCAAACGAGGGTGGGCGCAAAGTGCAGCCGAACGTGAGCCCGGGGTCGCCAGCGTCTCGGCCCCGGTGCGCGACGGCCGCGGCGCGGTGATCGCCGCGGTGTCCGTATCCGGGCCGATCGACCGGATGGGCCGCCGGCCCGGAGCCCGCTGGGCCGCCGATCTGCTGGCCGCGTCCGAAGCATTGACGCGAAGGTTGTAGCAAACACAGCCAATGGCTCTATCCTTCGTAGTTAACGGCCAGGAGTTTTGGCTCTAGGAGGAACCACGGCGTCGCAGTCCCCGCACTGGATCGCCACCGCACGGATGCTGCGGAGGGCGGGTTTCGGCGCGTCCGGGCCCCAGGTCGATGCCGTCGCCGGCCAGGACTGGT
The DNA here is from genome assembly GCF_054404835.1 of Mycobacterium sp. BMJ-28. Lineage (NCBI taxonomy): Bacteria > Bacillati > Actinomycetota > Actinomycetes > Mycobacteriales > Mycobacteriaceae > Mycobacterium > Mycobacterium sp. BMJ-28. Next base: position 4,200,509 of record NZ_CM136783.1, read on the forward strand.
CGGTGTATCTGGATACCGCACTGAACATGAACCCGGACAGCGATCCGGGTGCCGCCGCCACGCCCATCCCGGCACCGGTCACCCCGCCGCTGCCGCCGGAGAATGCCAACCAGCAGATACGTACCCAGTTCATCACCGGTCTGTACGGCCAGATGCAGGAGCTCTCGGCCTGGTGGCTGCGCCGGATGGCCGCCGTTCAGCAGCCCATCCACGAGAAGTTGACGCTGGTGTGGCACAACCATTTCGCAACCTCTGCGGAGAAGGTGGTGGCCGCCGAGCTGATGGCCGCCCAGAACCAGAAACTGCGCACCCTGTGCCTCGGCGACTTCCGCACGCTGGCCTACGCCATGCTGACCGATGCGGCGATGGCGCAATGGCTGGATGCCGTGCGAAATACCAAGGCCGCGCCGAACGAGAACCTGTCCCGGGAATTCATGGAGCTGTTCACCTTGGGGCACAACAACGGATACACCGAGGCCGACGTCCGGGAAGGCGCCCGCGCACTGACCGGACGGTATGTCGAGCCCGGCGCCCGCACGATCGTGTCGCCGGACAATCACGACACCTCCCCCAAAACCGTGCTCGGCGTCACCGGAAATCATGATGACAGCGCGTTCTGCGACATCGTGCTGGACCAGCCGGGCTCCCCCGGCTTCGTGGCGGGCAAGCTCTGGCGGCTGCTGGCCTCGGATGCGCCCGCACCCGCCGACACCCTGGACCGTCTGGTCGGCGCCTACGGCCCGGGCCGGAACCTGAAGGCCCTCACCAAGGCCGTCTTCATGGATCCGTCCTTCACCGCGAGCACCAGCATCATGGTGAACCAACCGGTCGAATGGTTACTCGGCGTCATCCGTGCGCTCGCCGTGCCCCTGGACGGGGCGGACGCCGTCGCCGGCTGCAACGCCGTGCTGACCGTGATGGGACAACGCCCCTTCTATCCCTACGACGTCGGTGGCTGGCCGCGCGGCCAAGCCTGGCTGTCCACCACGAGCACCGCCGCGCGGGTGTGGGCGGCCAACAAGTTCGTCCCGATGGGAAATATCTCCATCGTCCAGCAGGCCGGCACGCAGGACCGTGTGGACGCCGCCGGCTATCTCCTCGGCATCGGAGCGTGGTCGGACAGCACGGCCGCCGCACTCAAACCGTTGGCCGGGAATCCCACCAGGCTGGTCGCCGCGGCGGTCAACACACCCGAATACCTGACGTCCTAGCGAGATACGCCGATGCCCGAGTTGAACCGCCGCAACTTCCTGATCGCCAGTGTGGGTGCCGCAGGCCTGCTGTCGGGGGCCGCCGTCACGCTGCCGCAATTGCTCCGGCACGGGCAGGAACGCCCGCTGTCCACGGACGCAGGCATCCTGGTCATCCTCACCCTCTACGGCGGCAACGACGGCATCAACACCGTGATCCCGGTCGCCGACAACGCATATCACGATGCCAGGCGCGATCTCGCGTTCGCCCCGCACGAGGTGCTCGACCTCGACGGCAGGCTGGGCCTCAACCCCGCGCTGACCGGGCTGAAGGAGATCTGGGCCGACAATCAGTTGGCCATCGTGCGCGGGGTGGGCTATCCGAAACAGGATCGCAGCCATTTCCGGTCGATGGACATCTGGCAGACGGCGTCGCCGGGTGCGCCGTTGTCCTCGGGCTGGATCGGCCGCTGGCTGGATGCCGGCGGCGACGATCCGCTGCGCGCCGTCAACGTCGGATCGGTGTTGCCCCCGCTGGCGGTCGGCGAGAAGCAGGTCGCCGCAGGGCTTTCCGTGAGCATCCCGCAGATTCCCGACGATGTCGCCGACACCCTGGAAGCACTGAGCGCGCCCGATCCGCGCGATTCGCCGGCGATGGCCGCGGTGCGCGCCAACTACCGGGCCTACAAGACCACCGACTCGGCGTTCAGCGCGTTCACCGACAAACCTCTGCCGGATACGGCGACCATGAGCGCGGGCAAGCAACTGGCCGAGGACCTGGATCTGGTGGCCCAGTGTGTGAAGGCCGGAGTCCCGACCCGGGTGTACATGGTGACGTTGGGCGGCTTCGACACGCATGCCGACGAGCGGGGTGACCATCAGCGACTGCTGAAGGCCCTCGACGACGCGCTGGCACCGTTTCTGCGGCAGGTCGGCCACACCGCCCACGGCCGCAATCTCGTCGTCATGGTGTACTCCGAATTCGGCCGACGCGTCGATGCCAATGCCTCCCAGGGCACCGACCACGGCACGTCCGGCCCCGTGTTCATCGCCGGCCCCAGGGTCAAGGGTGGGTTCTACGGCGACGAACCGAGCCTGACCGATCTCGACGACGGCGACTTGAAGACCACCACCGATTTTCGTGACATTTATTACGAGCTGCTGAGCGGGACACTGAATTCGGATCCGGAGCCCTCGGTCGGGCCCGGCCGCAACCGCATCGGCTTCCTCTGACCGTGAGCCGAAAAAATCCCGGGACTTCGCAGTCCCGGGATCTCCGGTGGTACCCCCGATGGGATTCGAACCCACGCTACCGCCGTGAGAGGGCGGCGTCCTAGGCCGCTAGACGACGGGGGCTAGAACTCAATCCGGAGGGAAAGCATAGCCCAGGAGCCAGTACTGACCTAATCACCGGATTGGCTGGGGTACCAGGACTCGAACCTAGAATGAGGGAATCAGAATCCCTAGTGTTGCCAATTACACCATACCCCATTTGACACCCATCACCGCAGGTCAGGGCATCAGTTGGCCCAATCAGCGCCGCGGCGAGGATCTCCGCTGTGCTTTTCGGGCCGACGAACAGATTACCAAAGAATCGGGGCCACTTTTCACACCCCACCCCTTGCGGCCCGCAGCCTGGCCAGACTGCGGTCCGCGCCGAGCAATTCCATCGACTCGAACAGCGGCGGGCTGACCGTCGCGCCGGTGACCGCCACCCGGATCGGGCCGAACGCCTTCCTCGGCTTGAGCTCAAGACCGTCCAGCAGGGCCGCCTTCAGCGCGGTCTCGATGCCCGCGGTGGTCCAGCTGGACACGGCCTCCAACGCCGCCAGCGCGGCGTCCAGCACCGCCGCGGAGTCCGGTCCGAGTTCCTTGGCCGCGGCCTTGTCGTCGAGGACGTAGGCGTCGTCGTTGAAGAACTTCAGCAGGTCCCAGGCGTCGCCGAGCACCACGATCCGCGTCTGCACCAGTGCGGCCGCCTCGGCGAAAGCGGCGTCGTCGAGGGTGGTGTCGTGGCCGTGCGCGCCCAGGTAGGCATCCAACCGGGCGGCGAAATCCGCAGGCGTGAGCAGTCTGATGTGCTCGGCGTTGATCGCATCGGCCTTCTTCTGATCGAACCGGGCCGGGTTGGAGTTGACGTTGACCACGTCGAACGCGGCCACCATCTCGTCGAGGCCGAACACGTCGTGATCGTCGGCGATCCCCCAGCCCAGCAGCGCCAGATAGTTCAGCAACCCCTCCGGCAGGAAGCCGCGATCACGGTGCAGGAACAGATTCGACTGCGGGTCGCGCTTGGACAGCTTCTTGTTGCCATCGCCCAAAACGCTTGGCAGGTGCGCGAATTCAGGAACACGTTCGGCGACGCCGATTCGGATCAGTGCTTGGTACAACGCGATCTGGCGCGGCGTGGACGGCATGATGTCCTCGCCACGCAGCACGTGGGTGATCTTCATCAGCGCATCGTCGACCGGGTTGACCAAGGTGTACAACGGATCTCCGTTGCCCCGCGTGATCGCGAAATCCGGCACGGAGCCTGCCGGGAAGGTGGTCGGGCCGCGGACCAGATCGTTCCAGGACAGATCCGCGTCGGGCATCCGCAACCGCAACACCGGCTTACGGCCTTCGGCGGTGAACGCCGCGCGCTGCTCGGCGGTGAGGTCGCGGTCGAAATTGTCGTAGCCCAGCTTGGGATTCCGGCCCGCCGCGATGTGCCGGGCCTCCACCTCTTCGGGGGTCGAGAAGGCCTCGTACACCTCGCCGGCGGCCAGCAGCTCGGCGATCACACCGCGATAGATCTCGGCGCGCTGCGACTGCCGGTAGGGCTCGTGCGGGCCGCCCACCTCGGGGCCCTCGTCCCAGTCCAGCCCGAGCCAGCGCAGCGCGTCCAGGATGGCGTCATAGCTTTCCTGGCTGTCGCGGGCGGCATCGGTGTCCTCGATGCGGAACACGAAGGCGCCGCCGGTGTGCCGGGCGTAGGCCCAGTTGAACAGCGCGGTGCGCACCAGGCCGACATGCGGGGTACCGGTGGGCGACGGACAGAAACGTACGCGAACGGTCATGACGTGCCTCTACTTCTGCTTGCGCACAACAGGATTGGAGAGGGTCCCGATACCCTCGACGGTGATGCTGACGGTGTCGCCGTCTTCGATCGGGCCGACACCCTCGGGTGTCCCGGTCAAGATCAGGTCCCCCGGCAGCAGTGTCATCACCGCCGACACCCATTCGATGATCGCGCCGACATCGTGTAGCAGCAGTGCGGTGTTGCTGTCCTGGCGCACCGTGCCGTTGACCTCGGTGCGGATGTCCAGACCGGACGGGTCGACGGCCGTCTCGATCCACGGCCCCACCGGGCAGAAGGTGTCATGCCCCTTGGCCCGCATCCACTGCCCGTCCTGCTTCTGCTGGTCGCGGGCGGAGACATCGTTGGCGATGGTGTAGCCCAGGATGTAGTCGGCGGCTTTCGCGGCGGGCACGTCCTTGCACGGCCGTTCGATGACGGCGACCAGCTCGCCCTCGTGGTGCACCGGGTGGGCATCGGCGGGCAACTGGATCGCCACGTTGGGGCCGATGATGGCGGTGTTGGGCTTGAGGAAGATCACCGGGGATTCGGGTGCTTCGCCGCCCATTTCGCGGGCGTGGGCGGCGTAGTTCTTGCCCATGCACACCACCTTGCTGGCCAGGATCGGCGCCAGCAGCCGGACATCGGCCAGCGGCCAGCTGCGGCCGGTGAAAGTGGGGTTGCGCGAGAGATACTGTTCGGCGATCTCGCGGCACACCGCATCGGAGTTCGGGTCGCCTTCGATGACTACGAAGGCGACGCCGTCGGGACTGGCGATTCGACCAAGACGCATCCGGCCAGCCTAGTGAGGGTCCCTGCTCACCCCGTGAACTGGGCACGCAGGAACGGCGTGGAGTCCACGATCGAGGCCAGCACAGTGCCGGAATGGTCCTCGTCGGGATAGACCTTGAGCGTCACGTCCTGGCCGTTGGCCCGCAACTGGTCATCGAGCGCCAGGGACATGCTGGGCGGCACATCCCGGTCCTGCAGGCCCACGCCGAGGAAGATGGGGCGGTCATAGCCGGTCGTCGGCGTGCCCATGTAGGCATACAGCGCCTCGGTGATCCCGGGCAGCGAGCTCAGCGGCGCCCGGAAGAAGGCCGGCGGCGACAACCCGTCCAGCGCCTGGCCCAGCGCCGCCGTGCAGAGTGTCTCGGCCTTGTCCACGGCGGCAGCCCCGGCGGCGCTGAGCACGGAATCGATGGCCAGATCGCGGCGTGCCTCGCGGACGCCGGCCAGGATGTAGGCCGTGTAGGCGGCGGCGGCGGGCCCGAGATCGGGCGGCAGCACCATGTCGGGGCCGCCCTGCCCGACGATGGCCTCGACATTGAACGGCGTGCCGGTGGCGACCACCCCGCGGTAGTCGAGTCCGGTCCCCCGGGTGAACTCGGTCGCCCACCGGGCGCTGTTGACCGCGGCGGCACCGCCCTGGGATTGGCCGACGATGGCCCACTTCGGTGACAGCGGCAGGTCCAGGTGATGTGCGGCGATCACCGAGTCCACCACGCTGTGCGCGGTCGCCACGCTGTTCAGGTAGCTCATCAGGCCAGGAGTGCCCAGTCCGGCGTAATCGGAGCCGACCACCACGTAGCCCTCGTCCAGCCAGTGCGCCAGATATTCGTCATCTCGTTCGCTTCGGGGCAGCGCGGACGGTGTGCAGTCGTCGCCCAGTCCGACCGTGCCGTGCGCCCAGGCGATCACCGGCCGACCGCCCGCCGGTGCGGGTCCGCCGGGGACGAACACCGCGGCGGTGCTCACCGCCGGCGAGTCATGTTGATCCACAGTCGAATACAAGATCCGGTAGGCCTGTGCCGCGCCCGGTATCCACAACGCGGGGTCCAGCGGCGCCGATGAGATCAGCTTGCCGGGCGCCGGGATCGCACCGCTGTGCTGGCGGGCGTCCAGCCCGGACCAGTTCAACTCGGCCGCCGAAGCCAACGGGGCCAGCGTCGTTGCGGCAATCAATCCACTCACCAGCATTATGGCGACTCTGCGTAAATACACCGCCCCAGGTTATGACAGTGACCGAGGTTCTCATATTTTGAGATACGCGTTCAATATTTTGGGATGGTCGTGACACCATGGCGCTATGCCCACCGCCACGATCGGTTCCGCCCGTCGCTGGTCCATGCTGGTGATCGCGCTCACCGCAACCACATGCGCAAACGTCTTCATCAACGGTGCCGCCTTCCTCATTCCGACCCTGCACACCGAGCGCGGTCTGGGTCTCGCCCAGGCCGGGACGCTGTCGGCGATGCCCAGCCTGGGGATGGTGACGACGCTGATCCTGTGGGGTTATGTGGTCGACCGGTCCGGCGAACGCCTGGTGCTGAGTCTGGGGTCGGCGCTGACCGCCGTGGCCGCCTTCGCCGCCGCGTCGGCACACTCACTGCTGGCCGTCGGAGCCTTCCTGCTGATCGGCGGAATGGCCGCCGCCAGCAGCAATTCGGCCAGTGGACGGCTTGTGGTCGGCTGGTTTCCGCCCGAGCAGCGCGGGCTGGTGATGGGCATCAGGCAGACCGCCACCCCACTGGGTGTCGGCCTGGGCGCACTGGTGATCCCCCGCCTGGCCGAAACTCATGGTGTGGCAACGGCTTTACTGTTTCCGGCGGTGGTCTGTGCGCTGGCCGCCGCGATGTGCCTGGTGGGCGTCATCGACCCGCCGCGACCGCCGCGCGCCGAGGCTCCGGATGCGCATCTGGCCAATCCGTACCGCGGGTCGTCGATGCTGTGGCGCATCCATGCGGTGTCCGTGCTGCTGGTGGTACCGCAGTCGGTGGTGTGGACCTTCACCCTGGTGTGGCTGATGACCACCCGCGACTGGTCGGCGGCCTCGGCCGGACTGTTGGTGACCGCGGCCCAGATCCTGGGCGCCGCAGGCCGGATCGCAGCTGGACGCTGGTCGGACGTCACCGGCGCCAGGCTGAGACCGATCCGCACCATCGCCGCGGGTGCCGCGGCATCGATGGCGCTGCTGGCGCTCACCGACTGGCTGCACTCCCCCGTCAGCGTCGTCCTGGTGGTGATCGCGTCGGTGATCACGGTGTCCGACAACGGACTGGCATTCACCGCCATCGCAGAGATCGCCGGGCCGTTCTGGAGTGGCCGTGCGCTGGGCACCCAGAACACCAGCCAGCACCTGGCCATGTCGGCCGCGCCGCCGGTGTTCGGCGCGTTGATCGGCCTGCTCGGCTATCCGGCGGCGTTCCTGGTGTGCGCGCTGTTCCCGGTGATCGCCATCCCACTGGTGCCGGCCGATCGCGAACACACGGCTTAGCCGCTCATATCCCCGGTCTGGGGAACACCGTCGGCCAGGGCGTAGCGCAGGTGCACGGTGCCCTTGGGACTGGCCGCCGGCGGTTCGACGAGGGCGAGGTTCGACGGCACGGCACCACCGTCGAATACCTTCTTCCCGGTGCCGAGCAGGATCGGGTGCACCCAGAGGTCGAGGTGGTCGAAGAGCTTCTCCCGCAGCAGCGTCTGCACCAGATTCAGGCTGCCCACCACCCGCACCTGCTCGTGCCGATCGGCGATCTCACGTACCGCGCCGGCCAGGTCGGGGCCGAGCTGGGTCGATCCGGACCACGAGAGGTCGGGCCTGCCACGGGAGGCCACATACTTCGGGATGCGGTTGAACAACGCGGCGAATTCGTCGTCCTGGTGCGGCCAGTAGGCGGCGAAGATGTCGTAGGTGCGCCGGCCGAGCAACAACGCGTCGGCGCCCTCATACGCGGCGGCGATCTGGGCGCCGGCGACCTCGTCGATCAGCGGCGCCTGCCAGCCGCCGAACGAGAAGCCCACCGGATCTTCGTCAGGCCCACCCGGTGCCTGCGCAACGAGGTCGAGGCTGGCGAACAGTTCGATCTGAATGTTTCCCATGATCATCAGACCGGCGGCGCCCGCAAAACTCATCGCGCCGATGAAACAAGTGATCGGGCATCATGTTTCGGGGTGCCGCCGGGGCAGGATCAGCAGCGCGGCAACCAGGAAACACAACGCACCGGCGAAGGTGCCGAGGTTGGCCAGCCGCGCATCGACGGTCACGCCGGCCTTGGTCACGAACGCCGCCAGCGCGGAGACACCGAACGCGGCACAACCCACCAGATTGATCCATTCGGCTTGCCAGTCAACCGATCTCGGATCCCACAGACCGACGACGAGAACACCCAGGACACCGGAGATGAGGAATGCCACCGACCCGGTGGCGTCGGGCGCCCACACGTAGCGACGTTCGCCGTGAATCGTGTGCGCCCACACCGACGCGCCGGTACTGATGTTGAACAGGATGGTGCCGGCCCATTGGGTTGCCGATGACCACCAGCCGGCCCCGGCGCCGGACAGTCGCAGCTGCATCCAGCCGGCCGTGGTGAAGAACCACGACCCGATGAAGCACAACACATTCGCAGCGCCGGTACCGGCCAGCTCCGCGAAGCCGGGCACGGTGGCCACCGCGAAGCAGATCGAACCGGCCGCGAACAACCAGCACTGCCGCGTGAGCGTCGCGCAGTGGGCGGTCAACGCGCTAAACCCCTACAGCAGCGACAGGATCCGCTTTCCCACCTCGCTGGTGGACTGCTTGGCGTCCCCGCGGGTGGCCAGGTGCTCACCGACGGCTTTGTCCACCCGGGCCGCCGCCTCGGTCTCGCCGACATGAGCCAGCAGCAGGGCCACACTCATCACCGCGGCCGTCGGATCGGCGATGCCCTGGCCCGCGATATCGGGCGCGCTGCCGTGCACCGGCTCGAACATCGACGGATTGGTCCGGGTGGCATCGATATTGCCGCTGGCGGCCAGACCGATACCGCCGCACACCGCCGCCGACAGGTCGGTGATGATGTCGCCGAACAGGTTGTCCGTGACGATCACGTCGAACCGGCCGGGGTCGGTGACCATGTGGATGGTGGCCGCATCGATGTGCTGATAGGCCACCTCGACGTCGGGGAACTCCGTGCCCACCTCCGCGACGACGCGCGACCACAGGCTGCCCGCGAAGGTCAGCACGTTGGTCTTGTGCACCAGCGTCAGGTGCTTACGCCGCGACTGGGCGCGGACGAACGCGTCCCGCACGACGCGCTCGACGCCGAAGGCGGTGTTCACGCTGACCTCGGTGGCGACCTCGTGCGGCGTGCCGACCCGCAGCGCCCCGCCGTTGCCGGTGTAGGGCCCCTCGGTACCCTCGCGCACCACCACGAAGTCGATACCGGTGACGCCGGACAACGGGCTGGTCACGCCGGGGTACAACCGGCCCGGCCGCAGATTCACATGATGATCCAAAGCAAAACGCAGTTTCAGCAGCAGACCGCGTTCCAGCACGCCACTGGGGACCGACGGATCGCCGATCGCGCCGAGCAGGATGGCGTCGTAGCCGCGGAGTTCCTCGATGGTCTCCGCGGTGAGCAGCTCACCGGTCGCGTGATAGCGCCGCGCGCCCAGGTCGTACTCGGTGCGTTCGACACCGGGAAGCACGGCGTCGAGCACCGTGAGCGCCTCGGCGATGACCTCGGGACCGATGCCGTCGCCGGCGATGACAGCTAGTTTCACGACAGGTCAACCACTTCCAGTGTGGTGGCGCCGACCGCCTTGGCGATCGCGGCGCGCACGTTTTCGGGTACGTCGGTGTCCAGACGCAAGATGATCGTCGCGCTGTCCCCGCCGGCGTCCTGACTCAGCTGGGCGGCCAGGATGTTGACGTTCGAACCGCCGAGTTCGGTACCGATCTTGCCGAGCGCACCGGGCTGATCGCTGTAGTTGACCACCAGGTTGAAACCCTCGGCGCGCAGGTCGAAATTGCGCCCGTTGATCTGCACCAGCTTCTGCACCTGCTGCGGCCCGGACAGCGTGCCCGCCACATTGAGCGAGCTGCCGTCGGCGTACACCGTGCGCACGTCGACCACGCTGCGGTGATTGGGGCTCTCGCTCGCCGTGGAGATCTCGGCGGTCACACCGCGGTCCTTGGCCAGCGCGGGCGCATTGACGAACGTCACCTGCTCGTCGACGACGGCCGAGAACAGCCCACGCAGTGCCGACAACCGAAGGATCTCAACATCATCGGATGCGAGCTCGCCGCGCACCTGGACGGTCAGCGACACCGGGGCGGCGTCGGACAGCGAGCCCACCAGCAGCCCGAGCTTGCGCACCAGATCCAGCCACGGCGCGACTTCCTCGCCGACCACACCGCCGCCGACATTGACCGCGTCCGGCACGAATTCACCGGCCAGCGCCAGTTTCACACTGGCGGCGACGTCGGTGCCCGCACGGTCCTGGGCTTCTTCTGTCGACGCACCGAGGTGCGGGGTGACGACCACCTGAGGCAACTCGAACAGCGGGCTGTCGGTGCACGGTTCGGTGGCGAACACGTCCAGGCCGGCGGCCCGTACGTGACCGCTGGTGATCGCGTCGGCCAGGGCCTGCTCGTCGATCAGACCACCGCGCGCGGCGTTCACGATGATCACGCCGGGCTTGGTCTTGGCCAGGTTGTCCTTGCCGAGCAGGCCGGCGGTCTCCTTGGTCTTTGGCAGGTGCACCGAGATGAAGTCCGCGCGGCCCAGCAACTCGTCCAGGGTAAGCAGTTCGATGCCGAGCTGGGCGGCGCGGGCCTGCGAGACGTACGGGTCATACGCGGTGACGTGCGCGCCGAAGGCGGCCAGCCGCTGCGCGACCAACTGGCCGATCCGGCCCAGGCCGACCACGCCGACGGTCTTACCGAAGATCTCGGTACCGGAGAACGACGACCGCTTCCAGGTGTGCGCACGCAGCGTGGCGTCAGCGGCCGGGATCTGGCGCGCGGCCGAGAGCAGCAGGGCCAGCGCATGCTCGGCGGCGCTGTGGATGTTGGAGGTCGGGGCGTTGACCACCAGCACACCGCGGGCGGTGGCGGCCTCGACGTCGACATTGTCCAGGCCCACGCCGGCGCGGGCGACGATCTTGAGCTTGGGCGCCGCGGCCAGCACCTCGGCGTCGACGGTGGTCGCCGAACGGACCAGCAGGGCATCGGCATCGGCGATCGCGGCGAGCAGTTTCGGGCGGTCCGGACCGTCCACCCAGCGAACCTCTACCTGGTCGCCGAGGGCGGCGACGGTCGATTCGGCGAGCTTGTCGGCGATCAGTACAACGGGAAGACTCACGCGGTAAGGATAGTGGGCTGCAATCCCGACGAAACACCGGGCATTGACCCAGGATGGGGTCATGGACGTCACCGTCGTCGGAAGTGGGCCCAACGGACTGACCGCCGCCGTGATCCTCGCGCGCGCCGGGCTGGCCGTGCGGGTCATCGAGGCGCAGCCCACGGCAGGTGGCGGCGCCCGCACCCGGCCCGATCCGGAGTACCCGGGCGTCACCCACGACGTCTGCTCGGCGGTGCATCCGCTGGCGCTGGCATCACCGTTCTTCGCCGCCTTCGACCTGACCGCACGCGGGGTGAGGCTGCCGGCACCGGAGATCTCCTACGCCAGCCCGCTGGCCGACCGTCCGGCGGCGATCGGTTACCGCGATATCGGGCGTACCTGTGCCGAACTCGAGCACGGCGCGTCGTGGGGACATCTGCTCGGGCCGCTGGTCGACGACTGGGACGCGGTGGTGCGGCTGATCCTGGGTGACAAGCGCTCGGTCCCCCCGTTGTCGGCGGCGGCGAAGGTGGCACCCCGGTTGCTCACCCAGGGCACCCCGCTGTGGGGCCACCTCGTCGGCGCGGACGCCCGCGCGTTGTTCAGTGGTGTTGCGGCACATACCATCTCGCAGATGCCTTCGCTGGTCTCCAGCGGCGCCGGGCTGATGCTGGGCACCCTCGGGCACGCGGTGGGGTGGCCGATCCCGGTCGGCGGCTCGCAGGCCATCCCGGACGCACTGCTGGCCGACCTGACCGCCCACGGCGGTGAGCTGGTGCTCGGCCAGGAGGTCACCGCGCCGCCGGGCGGTGTGGTGCTCTACGACACCGCCCCCACCGCGTTGCTGTCCATCTACGGTGCCGCCCTGCCGTCCGGATACGCCCGGGCGCTGCGGCGTTACCGGTACGGGCCCGGGGTGGCCAAGATCGACTTCGTGCTCTCCGGCGAGATCCCGTGGCGCGATCCACGTCTGGCGCAGGCGCCGACCCTGCACCTGGGTGGTAGTCGCGAACAGATGGCACTGGCCGAGTCCGAGATCGCCGCCGGCCGGCACGCCGACTGGCCGATGGTGCTGGCCGCGCTGCCGCATGTGGCCGACCCGGGCCGCATCGACGCCGCCGGCCGCCGGCCACTGTGGACGTATGTGCATGTGCCACATGGCTCTTCGCGAGACATGGCCGAAGCGGTGACCGGCATCTTCGAGCGCTTCGCCCCCGGTTTCCGCGATATCGTCGTCGCGACGCGCAGCGTCCCGGCGTCGCGGTTGGCCGACCACAACGCGAATCTGGTCGGCGGCGATATCGGGGTGGGCGGCAACAACATGATCAGCGCGCTGGCCGGCCCGACACCGCGACTGAATCCGTGGACCACACCCATCCCGAAGGCCTATCTGTGTTCGTCGGCCACCCCACCCGGCGGCGGTGTGCACGGAATGGCCGGTTATTACGCGGCGCGCACGGTGCTGCGGCGCGAATTCGGGATCAGGAAACTGCCGTCGCTCGCACCGTGACGCACCCTCGTTTTGTGGGTATACCAGCGGGGGTGAGTGAGCAATTGCACAAAGGCAGGCGGTCGTCGTGACGCGGTTGGACGACGCGCACGGGCGTCCGCCGGGTGTCAGCGATGCGACCGTCGAGGCCGTAGGCAAGGTCTCGGAGGCGCTGGAGTATGTCGAACGGGCCAGGGGCCACCTGTACTCGTTCCACCAATTGATGGGGCACGCGGATCTGCTGCTCGGGCAGGCCTGCGACGATCTGCGCGCGGCCGGGCACGCCGGGGTCGCCGACCGATTGTCCGAGGACATCGTCGGGCGCAACGTGATTCGTGGCCGCTGGACCTTTCAGGTCATCGAGGAGTTCGACGACGATTACTGGTGGCGGTTCCGCGAGCACGAGAAACGTGTTCGCGATGAGCTGATGGACGGAAAGCGTCACGTGTTCGAGGCGGAGATGAAAGAGGACCGCCGCAGCAAGGGCCGCGACGGCCACGAAGCCACCCCCTGAACGCCGAAAGGCCAGTTATTGCACGCTTTTTGGTAATTTGCGTGCAACAACTGGCCAGTGGGCGTCTGGTTACGCCGTTTCGGTGATCGGCCGGTCGACCCAGCTCATCAGGTCGCGCAGCTTCTTGCCGGTGACCTCGATCGGGTGCTCGGCGTTCGCCTTGCGCAGACCCTCGAGCTCGGTGTTGCCGTTCTCGACGTTGGCGACCAGACGCTTGACGAAGCTGCCGTCCTGGATGTCCTTGAGGATGGCGCGCATGCGCTCCTTGGTGTCGGCGTCGATGACCCGCGGACCGGAGATGTAGCCGCCGAACTCCGCGGTGTCGCTCACCGAGTAGTTCATCCGGGCGATGCCGCCTTCGTAGATCAGGTCGACGATGAGCTTGAGCTCGTGCAGCACCTCGAAGTAGGCCATCTCGGGGGCGTAGCCGGCCTCGACCATGACCTCGAACCCGGTCTTGATGAGCTCTTCGGTGCCACCGCACAGCACGGCCTGCTCACCGAACAGATCGGTCTCGGTCTCTTCCTTGAAGGTGGTCTTGATGACACCGGCGCGCGCGCCACCGATAGCGGCGGCGTACGAGAGCGCCAGCGCCTGGCCCTCGCCCTTGGGGTCCTGGGCGACGGCGATCAGCGCGGGCACGCCCTTGCCGTCGACGAACTGCCGACGCACCAGGTGGCCGGGGCCCTTGGGGGCGACCATGCCCACGGTGATGTTCTCGGCGGGCTTGATCAGACCGAAGTGGATGTTCAGGCCGTGTCCGAAGAACAGCGCGTTGCCGTCCTCCAGGTTGGGCTCGATGTCCTTGGTGAAGATCTCGGCCTGCGCGGTGTCCGGCGCCAGCACCATGATCACATCGGCCCACTTGGCGACCTCGGCCGGCGTACCGACCTCCAGGCCCTGCTCCTCGACCTTGACGCGGGACTTCGAGCCCTCTTTCAGGCCGACCTTGACCTGCACGCCCGAGTCACGCAGCGACAGCGAATGGGCGTGGCCCTGGCTGCCATAGCCGATCACCGCGACCTTGCGGCCCTGGATGATCGACAGATCCGCGTCGTCGTCGTAGAACAGTTCGATTGCCACTGAATTTTCCTTCTCTTTGTCTCTTTGATTCGTTCTGTGAAAGCTATTTCGCGGTGCCGATACCGCGCGGCCCGCGCGACAACGACACGATGCCGGACTGCACGATCTCACGAATCCCGTAGGGCTCGAGCACCCGCAGGAACGCCTCCAGTTTGGCCGGGGTGCCGGTGGCCTCGATGGTCAGGGACTCGGTGGACACGTCCACCACCTTGGCACGGAACAGATTGACCGCTTCAATCACCTGGCTGCGAGTGGCCGCGTCGGTGCGCACCTTGATCAGCGCGAGCTCCCGCGAGACCGACTGCTCCTCGTCCTGCTCGACGATCTTGATCACGTTGATCAGCTTGTTCAGCTGCTTGGTGACCTGCTCGAGGGGGAAATCCTCGACCTCGACGACGATGGTCATCCGCGACAGATGCTTCTGCTCGGTCGCGCCGACGGCCAGGCTCTGGATGTTGAACCCGCGCCGGGAGAACAGCGACGCGACGCGGGCCAGCACGCCGGGTTTGTCCTCGACGAGGACCGACAGCGTATGCGTGGAGACAGTCATCAGGCGTGCCCCTCTTCCGAGTCGAACAGCGGCCGGATCCCGCGGGCGGCCTCGATCTCGTCGTTGCTGGTTCCGGCGGCGACCATCGGCCACACCTGCGCATCCGCGCCGACCACGAAGTCGATGACCACCGGCCGGTCATTGATGGCACGGGCCTGGTTGATCACGTCCTCGACGTCTTCTTCACGCTCGCAACGCAATCCGACGCAACCCAGCGCCTCGGCCAGCTTGACGAAATCGGGGATCCGACGGCTGTGGGTGGACAGATCGGTCTGGCTGTAGCGCTTCTCGTAGAACAGCGTCTGCCACTGCCGCACCATGCCCAGGTTGCCGTTGTTGATCAACGCGACCTTGATCGGTGCACCCTCGATGGCACAGGTGGCCAGCTCCTGGTTGGTCATCTGGAAGCAGCCGTCGCCGTCGATGGCCCACACCTCGGCCTCGGGCCGGCCGAACTTGGCGCCCATGGCCGCCGGCACGGCGAATCCCATGGTGCCAAGACCGCCGGAGTTCAGCCAGGTCTTCGGGTTCTCGTACTTGACGAACTGCGCGGCCCACATCTGGTGCTGACCCACGCCGGCGACGTACAGCGCCTCGGGGCCGGCGATCTGGCCCAGCTTCTCGATGACGAACTCGGGGCTCAGGCTGCCGTCGCTCTGCGGGCCGTAGCTCAGCGGGTAGGTCGACTTGATGCTGGACAGGTACTCCCACCAGGCGTCCAGTTTCAGCGACGCCGCCGAAACACCGTCGCGGCGCAGGATCGCCAACAGCTCGGTGATGACGTTGCGGACGTCACCCACGATGGGAACGTCGGCATGCCGGTTCTTGCCGATCTCGGCCGGGTCGATGTCGGCGTGGATCACCAAGGCGCCCGGTGCAAATGACTCCAGCTTGCCGGTGACGCGGTCGTCGAAGCGGGTGCCCAGCGCGATCAGCAGGTCGGCCTTCTGCAGCGCGGCCACCGCCGACACCGCACCGTGCATACCGGGCATACCCATGTGCTGCGGGTGGCTGTCGGGGAACGCGCCGCGCGCCATCAGGGTGGTCACCACCGGGATGCCGGTCAGTTCGGCCAGGTCCATCAGCTCAGCGGTGGCCTCACCGCGGATGACGCCGCCGCCGACGTAGAGGACCGGCTTGCGGGCCGCGGCGATCAGCTTGGCGGCCTCGCGCACCTGGCGGCTGTGCGGCTTGGTGTTCGGCTTGTAGCCGGGCAGATCCATCACCGGCGGCCAGGAGAACGTGCACTGCCCCTGCAGGATGTCCTTGGGGATGTCGACGAGCACCGCGCCGGGACGTCCCGATGCGGCGATGTGGAACGCCTCGGCGATCACCCGCGGGATGTCGTCGCCGTTGCGCACCAGGAAGTTGTGCTTGGTGATCGGCATGGTCATGCCGGTGATGTCGGCTTCCTGGAAGGCATCGGTGCCGATCAGGCCGCGCCCGACCTGGCCGGTGATGGCAACCACCGGGATGGAGTCCATCTGGGCGTCGGCCAGCGGGGTGACCAGGTTGGTGGCGCCGGGACCCGAGGTGGCCATCATCACCCCGACCTTGCCGGTGGCATGGGCGTACCCGCTGGCGGCGTGGCCGGCCCCCTGCTCGTGCCGAACCAGGATGTGGCGCAACTTCAGCGAGTCGTACAGCGGGTCGTACACCGGCAGCACCGCGCCGCCGGGGATACCGAAGATCACCTCGACGCCGATCTCCTCCAGCGCGCGAACCACCGACTGGGCGCCGGTGAGTTCAACGGGCGCAACATGATTGGGCTGCGGTGCCGTCTTGGCCGGCGGCACTTGTGCGTTCGCGCGTTGGGCGGTTTCGGGGGGCCGCGTGGTGGGAGCGCTCACGGTGTCCTCTTCGTCGTGTTCGGATTGATCGGTTCTGGTCTCGGGCAACAAAAAACCCCCGTCAGCGGAAGCCGCTGTACGAGGGTTGGCGCGTCGATGCTGTTTGCTATGCCCAAGCGAGGGCCAGCGCGGCATCAACGCGCCAACCAAGTACTACGAGAATCTCGGGCTTCTGCATAACAACTGACGGTAGCCCGCGCACTGGTCAAAGGTCAAATTGCGTCGCACGGTGGCTGCGGCGCGCAGGTGCAGTGCGAAGATGGATTCGTGAGTTCCGCTCGTGCGCAGACCGACGTCGTCATCCGCATCTCCCCGATGGCCCATATCGGGGTGGGTTTCTTCACCCTGGGTCTGCTCGCCCTGATCCTGGCCTGGCCGGGCTATGCCGCGGTCCTGCTGATCATCCCGATCCTGTTGTCGGCAGCTATTTTTCGCTATCGCACGACGGCCGACCGGGACCAGGTCACCGTGCGCACACTGCTGCACAGCCGCGCGGTGCGCTGGGAACGGATCGACGGACTGCGGTTCAGCAAGAGTTCGTGGGCGCGAGCCCGACTGACCGACGGTGGCGAAATCGTGTTGCCCGCGGTGACGTTCTCCACCTTGCCGTTGCTGACCTCGGCCAGCGGGGGCCGGGTGCCCAACCCGTACGAGTGAGTCAGCCGATCGGATTGGCGCCGTTGAGCAGCACCCAGAAGCCGACGCCGACACCGATCCCGAGCAGCAGCGCCAGGAACGATCCGACGAACGGTCGGCGGGCCCAGCCGCGGCCGGCGTCCAGGCCGTAGCGCCCGGGGCCGGTCAGCGTCAGCGCCGCCGCCACCAGCACGAGGGTGACCTGATGCTCGTGCCCGGACGGCACCACGAAGCTGACGAAACTGTGGTCCGGCGCGGCTGCGATGGCGGCCACCAGCGAGTTGATCAGATAGGCCAGCGCGGCGGCGGCGGCCAGCGGGGTGAACAGTCCCAGCACCAGCAGCACTCCGGCGCCGATCTGCGCGCCGGCGGCGACGTAGGTGATGATGCCGGCGTGCTGATAGCCCAGGTCGGTCAGCGAACCCTGGAGACCACTCAGCCCCGAGCCGCCCCACCAGCCGAAGGCCTTCTGCAGGCCGTGCACGACGAGCAACACACCCAGTCCGGCGCGCAGCAGGAACAACCCCAGGTCGGTGGTGCCGCGCTTTCCGGCCAGCCGAATGCGCTGGTCGGCGTCGTGCGGTCCGATTTCCACGGGGACCGCCGGCGCGGTCGCATATGGGTTCGCCGTTTCCGGGGACACATAGGGCAGCGGTTCGGGGTCGCCGAGCAGCGAGTAGCTGGACTGCTCCGGCTTCGCGGTGCCTGCGGTGTCGTACCGCGGGATCGCCGTGGTCTCGAAGTCACCGCCGTACGTCGACGAGGGCAGGTCGTCTTCCGGGTCGACCAGCCGCGCCGACGCCGGCCGTTGCCAGTCGGTCACGTCATGGGGTTCAGCGGTCACGGTTGCCAGGGTAAGTGCAAGACACGCCGTAACACGGTATTGGCGCGGTACGAATACCTCCGTATCCACACCGATGCGCAGTCGTGACACTGCGCCGCGGGGCGCCCGGCGCGGGCACCTTCGTGGCGCGGCTGCAGATTCCATCCGTAGTCTGGCCTGCATGACACAGGGTGGGCCGACGGTGACGGCGCTCCGAGGCGCCGCGGCGCTCTGCGCGGTGCTGCTGGTGGGGTCCGGGTGCGCGCGGTTCGACGACGCCCAGTCGCAACCGTTCACCACCGAGCCACAGATGGAAGCCCCACCGTCGTCCTCGCCGCCGCCTCCCCCGCCACTGCCGGGCACGCCGTTTCCCAAGGAGTGCCCCGCCCCCGGGGTGATGCAGGGCTGCCTGGAGAGCACCAGCGGACTGATCATGGGCCCGGACAGTCAGTCGGCACTGGTGGCCGAGCGGGTCACCGGCGCCGTCAAGGACGTGTCGACGAAGGCCGAACCCAAGATCAAGGTGGTCATCCCCGTCGACCCATCCGGTGACGGCGGTCTGCTCGACATCGTGATGTCGCCCACCTACTCACAGGACCGGCTGATGTACGCCTACATCAGCACCCCGACCGACAACCGGGTGATCCGCATCGCCGACGACGATGTCCCCAAGCCGCTGCTCACCGGTATCCCCAAGGGCGCGACCGGTAATGCCGGCTCGCTGATCTTCACCAGCCCGACGACGCTGGTGGTGCAGACCGGCGATGCGGGCAACCCGGCGCTGGCCAACGACCCGGCCTCGCTGGCCGGCAAGATCCTGCGTATCGAGCAGCCCACCACCGTCGATCAGGCACCACCCACCACCGCACTGTCCGGGATGGGTGCGGCCGGTGCGATGTGCACCGATCCGGCCGACGGGTCGCTGTACATCACCGACCGGACGCCGACGGCGGACCGGCTGCAGAAGATCACCAAGGATTCCAAGGTGACCACCGTGTGGTCCTGGCCGGACCGGCCCGGGGTGGCCGGCTGCGCCGCGCTCGACGGTGCCGTGCTGGTCAACCTGGTGAACACCAAGCAGACCGTGGCCGTGCGGATGGCACCGGACACCGGCGCGGTGACCGGTGAACCCGAGGTGGTGCGCCAGGACCAGCACGGCCACGCCTGGGCGTTGGCGGTGTCGCCGGACGGCAACGTGTGGGGCGGCACGATCAACAAGACCTCCGGCGACGCCGAGAAACTCGACGACGTGGTCTTCCCGCTGTTCCCGGCGGGCGGCGGCTTCCCCCGCACCAACGCCGACAAGACGTAAGCGCTAGCTACACGCCGCGATCACCAGTTCGCGCACCCGCGCGGCGTCGGCCTGGCCCTTGGTGGCCTTCATCACCGCGCCGACGATGGCGCCCGCAGCAGCCACCTTGCCACCCCGGATCTTTTCGGCGACATCGGGATTGGCGGCCAGTGCCTCGTCGACGGCGGCCTGGATCAGCGAATCGTCGCGCACCATGACCAGTCCGCGATCGGTCATCACCTGCTCGGGATCGCCTTCGCCGGCCAGCACACCTTCGACCACCTGCCGGGCCAGCTTGTTCGACAGCTTGCCGTCGTCGACCAGCCGGACCACCGCAGCCACCTGCTTCGGCGTGATCGGCAGTGCGTCCAGCTCCACCCCGGTTTCGTTGGCCTTCTGCACCAGGAAGTTGCCCCACCACGCGCGCGCGGCCTCACTGGCGGCGCCGTGGGCGACGGTGGCCGCGACCAGATCGATGGCGCCGTTGTTCACCAGGTCGCGCATCACCTCATCGGAGATACCCCAGTCCTGCTGAATGCGCTTGCGCGCCAACCACGGAAGCTCGGGGATGGTGGTGCGCAACCGGTCCACCAGTTCGGCGCTGGGGGCGACCGGCTCCAGGTCCGGCTCCGGGAAATAGCGGTAGTCCTGGGCGGTTTCCTTACTGCGTCCGGGCGTCGTGTGCCCGGACTCGTGAAAGTGCCGGGTCTCCTGGGTGACGGTGCCCCCGGAGGTCAGCACCGCCGCCTGGCGGCGCATCTCGTAGCGCACCGCCACCTCGACACTCTTGAGCGAGTTGACGTTCTTGGTCTCGGTGCGGGTACCGAATTCGTTGGCGCCCTTGGGTTTCAGTGACACGTTGGAGTCACACCGCATCGACCCCTGATCCATCCGCACATCGGAGACACCAAGGGCGCGCAGCAGATCGCGCAGCGCGGTGACATAGGCGCGGGCGATCTCGGGGGCCCGCTCACCGGTGCCCTCGATGGGCCTGGTGACGATCTCGACCAACGGCACCCCGGCGCGGTTGAAATCGGCAAGCGACGTGGTGGCCCCGGAGATCCGGCCGGTGTCGCTCCCGAGATGGGTCAGCTTGCCGGTGTCCTCTTCCATGTGCGCGCGCTCGATCTCGACACGGAAGGTGGTGCCGTCGTCCAGCGGCACGTCGAGGTAGCCGTCGACGGCGATCGGCTCGTCGTACTGCGAGATCTGGTAGTTCTTGGGCTGGTCGGGGTAGAAGTAGTTCTTCCGCGCGAACCGGCCCCACGGCGCGATATCGCAGTTGAGCGCCAGCCCGATCCGGATCGCGGACTCGACGGCGGCCTCGTTGAGCACCGGCAGCGCACCGGGCAGACCCAGACAGACCGGGCACACCTGGGTGTTGGGCTCGGCACCGAATGCGTTGGCGCAGCCGCAGAACATCTTGGTGGCGGTCGACAGCTCGACGTGTACCTCCATACCCATCACGGGTTCGAAGGCGGCGAGGACCTCGTCGTAATCGAGGAGTTCGGCGGTATCGACAGACATGGCAGTGATCCTAGTGGGGCCGGTCAGGCCAATTTCGGGTGCACGCCGGGAGTGAGACCGGCCGCCGCGGACAGCCGCTGCAGGGCCCGCAGCAGTATCGCCCGCTCGTCGACCGACAGCGGTGCACTGACTTCGTCCTCCAGCTCACCCACCACCCGGTCCAGCGCGGGCAGCACCGCGCGGGCCCGGTCGGTCAGCGATACGGCGAACGCCCTGCGGTCAGCGGGATGGGTGCGGCGTTCGACCAGCCCCTCGGACTCCAGGGCGTCGATGAGCGACACCATCACGTTGCGGTGCAGCCCCAGGCGAGCCGCCAACTCGCGCTGGGACAGACCGTCGGTGCCGGCCAGCGTCAGCAGCACCGCGACGGCCCGCGGCCGAATACCCAACGGCTCCAGACGGCTCCGGAAGCTGTCGGCGGCATGCGCGCCCAACTGCGAGAGCAGGAATGGGATGCGCTGGTCGAGGGCGGCAATGCCGGGCGATTCATCGGCCATCCACGGAATATTAGCACCATGCATGATTGTCACTTATAGTGATCATCACATCTAGTGACTATATGGAGGACATCATGCGGCTCGTCATCTTCGGCGCCAACGGCGGTACCGGCCGTCAACTCACCCGGCTGGCACTGGCCGCCGGGCACGACGTCGTCGCAGTCACCCGGGCGCCCGCGAACTTCCCGGTCACCGGCCCCGGACTCACCGTGGCGGGCGCTGACGTGCGGGACGCCGCGGCCGTGGCGAGGGTGGTCGGCGGGGCGGACGCGGTGCTGTCCACCCTCGGTGTCACCTTCACCCGGGAACCCGTGGACACCTATTCGCTGGGGCTGACCAACATCGTCGCGGCGATGCGCGCACACGGTGTCACCCGATTGGCCGTCGTCAGCTCCAGCGCCATCGCCGAGTACCCCGGTCGAACCGGCACACCGCTGTCGCTGCGACTGGTCCAGCCGGTGATCAGCAATATCTTCGGCAAGACGCTGTATGCCGACATGCGCCGCATGGAGGCCATCGTCGCCGCCAGCGGTCTGGACTGGACGATCGTGCGCCCCTCCGGGCTATTCGACCTTCCGTACGTCACCGAATATGTTGGTGGGCAACAGGACCCGGTCGGAGCCTTCACGTCGCGCACCGACCTGGCCGACTACCTGCTCAGGCTGGCCACCACCCCGCTGCCGGGCGCGACGGTCACCATCTCGACCACCGTGGACACCCCGTCGATGTGGCAGCTGCTGCGCCGCGAGGCGTTCAAGAGCGCCTGACAGGTCAGCCGAAGAAGTCGGCGGCGTCGTCGTAGCGGCTCTGCGGTACCAGTTTGAGCTGGCGGGTGGCATCGGCCAGCGACACCCGGCCGATGTCCTGGCCGCGCAGCGACACCATCGTGCCGTACTCCCCGGCATGCGCGGCGTCGGCGGCGTTCACCCCGAACCGGGTGGCCAGCACCCGGTCATACGCCGTCGGGGTGCCACCGCGCTGGACGTGACCGAGCACCGTGGTGCGGACCTCCTTTTTGATCCGCTTCTCGATCTCGACGCCGAGTTGGTGTGCCACCCCGGTGAATCTCACATGCCCGAATTCGTCGATACCGCCGTCACGCAACTGCATCGATCCCTCGGCGGGTTTGGCGCCCTCGGCCACCACGCAGATGAAATGCGAGTCGCCGCGGACGAACCGCTGTTTGATCAGCCGGCAGACCTCCTCGACGTCGAACGGCTGCTCGGGGATCAGCGTCATGTGCGCACCCGAGGCCAGGCCCGCATTCAACGCGATCCACCCGGCGTGCCGGCCCATCACCTCGACCAGCATGACGCGCTGATGCGACTCGGCGGTGCTGTGCAGCCGGTCGATGGCATCACTGGCAATCTGCAGGGCCGTATCGTGACCGAACGTCACGTCGGTGCAATCGATGTCGTTGTCGATCGTCTTCGGCACCCCCACCACGGGCACGTTCTCCTCCGACAGCCAGTGCGCCGCCGTCAGCGTGCCCTCGCCACCGATCGGGATCAGCACGTCGATGCCGTTGTCCTCCATCGTCTGCTTGATCTGGTCCAGCCCGGCCCGCAGCTTGTCCGGGTTGACCCGCGCAGTGCCGAGAATGGTGCCGCCCTTGCCGAGCAACCGATCGTTGCGGTCGTCATTGGCAAGCTGGATGCGACGGTCCTCGAGCAGCCCGCGCCAACCGTCGAGGAACCCGACGACCGAGGAGTTGTACCGGACGTCGCACGTCCGCACGACGGCCCGAATGACCGCATTCAGGCCGGGACAATCGCCACCACCGGTCAGCACTCCGATTCGCATGGCCTAGATCCTGCCAGCTTCGCCCGGCCGCGGCGCGCCTGGGATTCAGGGCGCGAACGGCGACACCAGCCCGGTGTCATAGGCCATCACGACGGCCTGGGCACGGTCACGCAGTCCGAGTTTCGCGAACACCTTGCCGACGTGCGTCTTCACCGTCTCCTCGGAGACGAACAACTCGGCGGCGATCTCGGCATTGGACATGCCGCGCGCCATCAGATGCATCACCTCGGTCTCCCGGCGGGTGAGCAGGGCCAATTCATCGGGCGACCGCCGCGGCGTGCCGGGCCAGGTGACCAGTTCGGCGATCATCCGTCGCGTCACCGACGGTGCGAGCAGAGCTTCCCCGGCGGCGATGACCCGTACCGCCCGGATCAACTCCTCGGCGGGAGCGTCCTTGAGCAGGAACCCGCTGGCTCCGGCCCGCAGAGCGGCATAGACGTACTCGTCGATATCGAAGGTGGTCAGCATCAAGACCTTCGACGTCGTCCGGGCCAGGATCTCCCGGGCGGCATCCAAGCCGTTCATCTCCGGCATCCGGACATCCATCAGCACCACATCGGGGACGAGCTCACGCACCGCGCGCACCGCATCCCGCCCGTTGGCCGCATCACCGAGCACCCGGATATCGTCCTGCGCCGCCAGCAGCGCCCCGAACCCCTGCCGGACCATCGCCTGATCGTCGGCGATGAAGGTGGTGAT
Source organism: Mycobacterium sp. BMJ-28 (assembly GCF_054404835.1). Lineage (NCBI taxonomy): Bacteria > Bacillati > Actinomycetota > Actinomycetes > Mycobacteriales > Mycobacteriaceae > Mycobacterium > Mycobacterium sp. BMJ-28. The sequence continues at coordinate 4,224,622 of NZ_CM136783.1, forward strand.
CAGGCCGGACATCCCGCCACGGTAGCCGGGACCGCCGGCAGATAGGCCCACACCACGAACTCGTCGTCGTCGGCGTGCACCGCGACCATGCCACCGACCGCGGCGGCCCGTTCCCGCATGCCGGAGATACCGAGCCCGGGCTCGGGCGCCGGCCACGGTGCGGTCGCCGCCAGCCGGTTGCGGATCTCGATCCCCACCCCGTCCACGGTGATGCTGATATCGGCGGCCACCAGGCATCCCGCGGCGTGCCGGGACGCATTGGCCAGACACTCCTGCACGATCCGGTATGCCGCCGCCCCGATCAGTTCACCCACCAATGTGGTCGACCCGTCGATCTGCCAGGTCAGGGGCACGCCGGCCCGCTGCGTCGCGGCGAACAACGCGGGCAGATCGGTGACGGCCGGAGCGGGGGCCAACTCGGCCACGTCGGTATCGCTGCGCAGCACCCCGAGCAGACCGCGGATCTCGTTGAGTGCCTGACGGCCGGTCGCGGCAATGGTCTCGAACTCGGTCTGCAGCCGCGGCGGCACGTCGGCGTGCCGGTACGGCGCGGTCTGCGCCGACACCACCACCATCGACATGTGGTGCGCGACGACATCATGCAGATCGCGGGCGATCCTCGTACGTTCTTGGAGCACCGTGCGGCGGGCCCGCTCCAGATCGCTCTCCTCCTCCAGCCGGGCGACCTGGCGGCGCGACAACACCAGCCCGCGCACCAGCACCACGCCGAACACGATGGCCGTGACACCGAACGCCCAGCCGGCGTCCGCCTCGGCCGGCATGGCGATCAGGAACAGCACCGCCGACGCCCCCCATACCTTGAGCACCACCGGCAGTGGCCTGGTCCACGCCACCGCGACGATGAGCACCAGCAACACGATCAAGTGCACCACCTGCCACGGGTAGCTCCAGCCCGGCAGCCGATCGAAGAACAGCGGAATCGCCACCGCCGCGCCGGCCGAAATCAACCATCCCAGAAGGGGATTGATCGTGATCAGCAGCAGAGGCCAGGCCGCCAGCGCGGCGACGATGGGCGCCAGCGCCGCGGGAACCTGATGGGTCAGAAACAGCGTCGGCCAGCCGACCGCGTACAGGATCGCGGTGATGATCACCACCAGCCAGGTGCGCCAGTGCCAGCTCTTGAATGCCGTCGGTCTGTCCACCGCCTGAATGTTAGGGCGGATCGACCGCGCAGCACTCCCCCTGCAGGGTGATTTCCGGACGCCTAGACCGCCGCGGGCAGGTCCCCGCGGGCCGCCTCGTAGGCCGCACCGACCCGATAGAGCCGATCGTCGGCCAGCGCCGGGGCCATGATCTGCAGGCCCACCGGCAGCCCGTCATCGGCTGACAGCCCGGACGGCACCGACATCCCGCAGTGCCCGGCCAGGTTCAGCGGCAAGGTGCACAGATCGAACAGGTACATGGCCAACGGATCGTCGACCTTCTCCCCCAGCCGGAACGCCGTGGACGGCGTGGTCGGGGTGACCAGGACGTCGACGCTCTGGTAGGCCCGGTCCAGGTCGCGCGCGATCAGCGTGCGCACCTTCTGGGCCTGGTTGTAATACGCGTCGTAGTAGCCCGCCGACAACGCGTAGGCACCGATCATGATGCGGCGCTTGACTTCTGGCCCGAAACCGGCGGCGCGGGTGAGCGCCATCACCTCTTCGGCGCTGTGCGTGCCGTCGTCGCCGACACGCAAGCCGTAACGCATGGCGTCGAAGCGGGCCAGGTTGCTCGACACCTCCGACGGAAGGATCAGATAGTAGGCCGCCAACGCATGCTCGAAATTCGGGCAGTCCACCTCACTCACCTCGGCGCCCAAGGCGGTGAGCTGCTCGACGGCGGCGTTGAACGAGGCCAGCACGCCGGCTTGATAGCCCTCACCGCGCAACTGCTTGACGACGCCGACCCGCACACCCTTGAGGTCGCCGGACGCACCGGCCTTCGCCGCGCCCACCACATCGGGCACCGCGGCGTCGATCGACGTGGAATCGCACGGGTCGTGGCCCGCGATCACCTGGTGCAGCAGCGCGGTGTCGAGCACCGTGCGCGCGCACGGCCCACCCTGATCCAGGGACGACGCGCACGCGATGAGCCCGTACCGGCTCACCGTGCCGTAGGTGGGTTTGACCCCCACGGTCGCGGTGAGGGCCGCCGGCTGCCGGATCGACCCGCCGGTATCGGTGCCGATGGCCAGCGGGGCCTGGAACGCCGCGAGCGCCGCGGCGCTTCCGCCACCGGAGCCGCCGGGCACCCGATCGACGTCCCACGGGTTGCGGGTGGGGCCGTACGCCGAGTTCTCGGTCGAGCTGCCCATCGCGAACTCGTCCATGTTGGTCTTGCCCAGGATCGGGATGCCGGCCGCGCGCAGCTTCGCGGTGACCGTCGCGTCGTACGGCGACCGCCAGCCCTCCAGGACCTTGGAGCCGGCCGTGGTCGGCGCGTCGACGGTGGTGAAGACATCCTTGAGCGCCAGCGGCACACCGGCCAACGACGAGGGCAGCCGCTCACCGGCGGCGACCTTGCGGTCCACCTCGGCGGCCGCGTCGAGGGCCTGCTCGGCGCCGACATGCAGGAAGGCGTGGTAGCGGTCGTCGGTCGCCGCGATCTGATCCAGATGCGCCTGGGTCACCTCGGTGGAGGTGACGTCCCCGGCGGCGATCTTGGCGGCCAGCGTGGCGGCATCCGCGCGAATGAGGTCGGTCACTCTGCTTCTCCCAGGATGCGGGGCACGGCGAAGCGCCCGTCTTCGGTGCGCGGCGCGGCCGCCAGGGCCTCGTCCTGCGTGAGGCTCGGCACCACCTCGTCGGCCCTGGTGACGTTCACGCTCTTCAACGGATTGTCGGTGGCTTCGACGCCGGTCACGTCGACGGATTGGATCTGGCCGACGTGGGCCAGGATGGCATCGAGTTGACCGGCGAAACTGTCCAACTCGCCATCGGTGAGGGCGAGCCGGGCCAGCCGCGCAAGGTGGGCTACCTCGTCCCGAGAGATCTGTGACACGACAAAGCAGCCTAGTCGCTGTGCCCAGGCTCAAGATTCGCCGCTCCCCGGCGGCTGTGACAAGGTGTTGCGCGTGCCGTCATATCTGCTGCGGGTCCAGCTGGAGGACCGACCGGGCAGCCTCGGCTCGCTGGCCGTCGCGCTCGGCTCGGTGGGCGCCGACATCCTGTCCCTGGACGTGGTCGAGCGCGCGGCGGGCTACGCGATCGACGATCTGGTGGTCGAGCTGCCCGCCGGTGCGATGCCCGATTCGCTGATCACCGCGGCCGAACACATCCAGGGTGTGTATGTCGACAGCATCCGCCCGCACACCGGATTGCTGGAAGCCCACCGCGAACTCGAGCTGATCGACCAGATCGCCGCGGCCGGCGACCGGCAGGACAAGCTGCGGGTGCTGGCCGACGAGGCGCCGAAAGTGCTTCGGGTGGGCTGGTGTTCGGTGCTGCGCCTGCGCGACGGCGGGGTGGACACCGTCGTCGGGAGTCCGAGCGCACCCGAGACGCACGCCCAAACCGCGCCCTGGCTGCCGATCGAGCATGCCGCCGTTCTGGACGGTACGGCGAACTGGGTGCCTGCGGTCTGGCGCAATATCGACACCACGCTGGCCGCCGCTCCCCTGGGCGATCACGGCACCGCCGTGCTGCTGGGCCGACCGGGTGGGCCGGCGTTCCGGCCGTCCGAGGTCGCCCGGCTGGGCTATCTGGCCGGGATCGTCGCCACCATCCTGCGCTGACGGTCAGGCGCCGTCGGGCCCGTTTTCCAGCAGCCGGCGGAAACCGTCCTCATCGAGGATCGGCACACCGAGTTCGACGGCCTTGTCATATTTGGATCCCGGTGCATCCCCGGCAACCACATACGACGTCTTCTTCGACACCGAACCGGCGGCCTTCCCGCCACGGACCAGGATGGCCTCCTTGGCCTCGTCACGTGAGAAGCCGGTCAGCGAGCCGGTCACCACGATCGACAGGCCCTCCAGGGTGCGCTCGACACCCGCCGCACGTTCGTCGGCCATCCGCACCCCTGCCGCACGCCACTTCTCGACGATGGCACGGTGCCAGTCCACGGTGAACCACTCGATCACCGCGGCGGCGATGGTCGGCCCGACACCCTCGACGGCGGCCAGTTGTTCCTCGGAGGCCTCCATCACCGCATCCAAGCTGCCGAACTCCCCGGCCAGGGCCCGCGCGGCGGTCGGCCCGACATGGCGGATGGACAGCGCGACGAGCACCCTCCACAGTGGCTGGGATTTGGCCTTGCCCAGGTTGGCCAGTAATCGTTTACCGTTGGCGGACAGCTCTTTTGCCTTGGTGGTGAACAGGTCGGTACGCAACAGATCGTCGGCGGTCAGGGTGAACAGATCGCCTTCGTCCTCGATCACGCCGGCCTGCAGCAGGGCGATCGCCGCCTCGTAGCCGAGGCCCTCGATGTCGAACGCGCCGCGTCCCGACACATGGAAAACCCGCTCGCGCAACTGCGCCGGACAGCTGCGGGTGTTCGGACAGCGGATATCGGCGTCACCCTCCTTGGCCGGGGCTAGCGTGGTACCGCACTCGGGACATGTTGTCGGCATGACGAATTCACGTTCGGTGCCGTCGCGCAGGTCGACCACCGGCGCCAGCACCTCGGGGATGACGTCGCCGGCCTTGCGGATCACCACCGTGTCGCCGATCAGCACACCCTTGCGTTTGACCTCCGAGGCGTTGTGCAGGGTGGCCAGTCCGACGGTGGACCCGGCCACCTTGACCGGCTCCATGTAGGCGAACGGGGTGACCCGGCCGGTGCGGCCGACGTTGACCCGGATGTCGAGAAGTTTCGTGGTCACTTCCTCGGGCGGGTATTTGTAGGCCACCGCCCAGCGCGGTGCGCGTGAGGTGGAGCCCAGCCGGCGTTGCAGCCCGACCTGGTCGACTTTGACCACCAGGCCGTCGATCTCGTGTTCGACGTCATGGCGGTGTTCACCCCAGTAGGCGATCCGTTCGGCCACCGCGGCGATGCCCTGCACCCGCGTCGTATGGGTGGACACCGGCAGTCCCCACGCCCCGAGTGCCCGGTACGCGTCGTGCAGGGAGGCGAACGTCGCGCCGTCCACCAGGCCCAGGCCGTGACAGATCATCCGCAGCCGGCGGCGGGCGGTCACGGCGGGGTTCTTCTGCCGCAGCGATCCCGCGGCACTGTTGCGCGGGTTGGCGAATGGCGGTTTACCCTCGGCGACCAGGCCGGCGTTGAGGTCCTCGAAGTCGGCGACCCGGAAGAACACCTCACCGCGCACCTCGAGCACCGCGGGCAGCGGGAACTCCTCGGACTCGGTGAGCCGTTCGGGGACATCGGCGATGGTGCGCGCGTTGAGGGTGACGTCCTCGCCGGTGCGGCCGTCACCGCGGGTCGCCGCGCGCACCAGCCGGCCATCGCGGTAGACCAGCGCCAATGCCACGCCGTCGATCTTGAGCTCGCACAGATACTCGGTGTTCTCACCGGTCTCGGCGCTGATCCGGGCGGCCCAGGCGGACAGCTCATCGCTGTCGAACACGTTGTCCAACGACAACATTCGTTCCAGGTGATCAGCGGAGGCGAAGTCGGTGGCGAACCCCGCGCCGCCGACCAGCTGGGTGGGCGAATCGGGGGTGCGCAGCTCGGGATGCGCCTCCTCCAGGGCTTGCAATTCGCGCAGCAGGGTGTCGAACTCGGCATCGGAGACGATCGGCGCGTCTTTGACGTAGTAGCGGAACTGATGTCCGCGCACTTCCTCGGCGAGTTCCTGCCAGCGGCCACGCACCTCAGAGTCGGATGAGCTCACCTGAGTGAGGCTAGTCGAGCCCGCCGACAGGGTTTACGGCGTCGGCCACAGCCGGAACCGCACCACGTCACGCCACGTGGTGCCTTCGACGCCCTGCAGCACGAAGCCGTGCGGCTCGACCAATTCGCGCAGGGTCTGCACGCTTTGGCGGTCCGGATCGGGGAACGCCTCGACGAACACCAGCAGGCCACCCGGGCGCAGCACCCGCTCCAGCCCGCGGATGCAGACCTCCTTGTCGGGTACCTCGCCCAGCACGGCGGCCAGGAAAGCGACATCGAAGGTGTCGTCGGGGAACGGCAGCCCGGCGGCCGCATCCCCGGAGTGCAGGGCGACGTTGCGGCAGCCGGCGGCCTGCACCGCCCGCCGCGCCTTCTCCAGCATCTGCGGCTGAAGGTCGAACAGGTGCAGCCGCCCGTCGGGCAACCGCTTGGCGATCTCGGCGCTGAAGAAGCCCGGACCGGGACCGACCTCGAGCACCCGCTCGGTACCGTCGAGCATCAGTGCGTCGATCACCGCGCCGGGCCGGCCGATGACGCGCCGGATGGGGTTGTTCAGGAAAATCGACGCCCAGTGCGGGTACGGGAAGTCACCGGCCCTGCGGGTCTGGCGTATCACGGTGTCCAGCCACGATGTCGGCATCACGGTCCTCCTATCTGCGTAGATAAGGGCAGCCTAACTGAATTTCGAGCTGGATAGACTGCTACCCGTGCCGCACCCTGTGATGTTCACCGACGACGATTTCGGGCTGGCCGAGGTGCGCACGATCGCCCTGGACTTCCCCGAGGCCTACGAGAAGATCTCCTGGGGCAGGCCGGTGTTCTGCGCGCCGAAGATGTTCGCCATGTACGGCGGCAACCGCAAGGGCGACGACGGCATGGTCGGCTACCCGCATTCGGTGCTGATCAAGGTCGACGAATCCGATCGCCGGGCACTGGATCAGGACCGCCGGTTCTTCTTCCCGGCCTACATGGGGCCATTCGGCTGGCTGGGATTGGACCTGACGGTGGGGAAGGTGGACTGGGACGAGGTGCGCGAACTGATCGACGCGTCGTTCCGGTTGGTGGCGCCGAAGAAACTGATCCGCCGCCTCGACGAGCGTTGACCCGCGGCGCCACACGACATCTCAGAGGCGGACTTCCTCCGTGCGGCACGCCGGTTCGCCACGCACTTCGGTCACCCGATGGTCGCTTCGTTGCAGGTACTGCAGGAGTCCGTCCGGCGCATAGCCCGCCACGCGACATTGCCGCGACACCGCGCTCGAGGCGACGGATTCGTGGCCGTCCCTGGCATCGCCGATCTTTCGCCGAAACGGGGCGATCCACTGATAGAGGCCCTTACGCGAATCATCGAACGTTCCGGTGAGGTCCGGCGCCACGCAGATCAGCGCGGCACGGGCCTGCTCGGCGCTCAGCTGAGCGGCACCCGGCGGCGGGCAGTCGGAGAACGCGTCATCCCGGTACCGGAGGCCACAGCCGCGCGCCCGGTCGGCCATCCACAGCAACGAGATATCGCTGAGCTTGCTTTCGGGATTGCCGCCGCCGATATCGCAATGCACGCCGCTGAACCAAACCTGTTCGACTACTTGGTTTCTGGGAGCGGGTCGCTGTTGGGTCCAGAGTGCGGGCCGGAACGGGCCCCGCTGTTCGTCGATCGAGACGGCGTGGAACGCGGCTTCGACGATGCTGCTGAGGTCCGTGTCGTGGAATTGCCAGCGCCTGTTCAGCCAGCTGGCCACATGCAGTCCGTCGACGGGAACACCCAACGCGCCCACGGTGTCCCACACGCCGATGAACCGGATGTTCGGCTCGTAGGAGTAGGAGCGCCGGAATATGGCGGCCGACAGACTGCGCGGATGCCTGTTCCGGTCACGGTACAGCTTGTAGGCCTCGTCGATGCGATGCTCTTCCTGCGGACGCAGAATTCCGCAGTTGCGCACGAATCCGACCGTACTGCGGGCAGTGAACGCGCCGCGGCTGAATCCGAAGAAGTAGAGCCGGTCGCCGGGTTCGTAGTTCTGCACCAGGAAGCGGTAGGTGTCGCGGACGTCCCGTGACAAGCCGTAGCCGAAGGCGCCGCCGCGCAAACGCTCGCGCGGGCCGGAACCCACCCCGCGGTGATAGAAGACTCGTTGCTCCCGCCCACCCTGATCCGCATCGGCGACCGCGAGCGCGGTTTTGACGACGTTCGTCGGGCTCTTCTGGTCGGGAGTGTTCCAGGTACCGTCGCAGCACACGACGAGACTTTTCGACATACGTCCACCATCGACGAGCGACGAACGGGGACGATGAGTAGTCCGGTACCCGACCTAAGCCGGGTTGTCCGCGTCGGCACCCAAGGTCAAGAACGTGCGCAGCCGGTCCAGCACCAATTCCGGGCGCTCCTCGATGATCCAGTGCCCGGCCCCGGGAACGAGTTCGAGATCGAAGTTGCTGCAGTGCTCGGGCAGCACCCGCAACAACTCCGGGGTCAGCACCGAATCCTCGGTCCCGTGCAGCCAGCGCACCGGCACGGTGACGTGGTGGTGGTCGAACTCACCGCGCATCCACCGGGACGCCTCGCGGGTCTGGAAGGTGCGGTACCACTTCGAGCCGGCCAGCGCGTAGGCCGGCCGGGACATGCACGCCCGGTAGAAGTCCATGTCCTCCGGAGGCGTCACGTAGTCGCCGCCCACCCAGGAGCCCAGCAGCCGGAAGAACCGCATCTTCGGGTCGGCGATCACCCGCGGCCCGATCACCGGCAGCAGCATCGGGATCTGGTACCACATCCGCCACAGGTTGGCGAAGGCCTTGAGGTCTCGCTTGAGCCAGGGCACGGCGGTGTTGATACCCATGAACGACGCCACCTTCTCCGGGTGCCGCAGCATGAAGATGGTGGCGACCGGGCCGCCCCAGTCGTGGGCGACCAGCCGGACCGGGCCGACGCCGAGGCGGTCCACCACGGCGGCCAGATCGTCGGCCAGGTCGTTCTTGAAATAGCGGTCCCCCGGCGGCGTCGAACTCCAGCCGGCCCCGCGCAGGTCCGGGCACAGCACCCGGTAACCGTCCGCGGCCAGTGGCTCGATGTGCCGGCGCCATTCCCACCAGTTCTGCGGGAAGCCGTGTACCAGCATCACCGGCGGTCCGTCTGCCGGACCGGCCTCGGCGACGTGAATCGTCACGCCGTTGCCGAGGTCGAGGTAGCGGTGCTGCACGCCGGGAAGATCGGGCGGGTTCTCCATGGGTACAACCTACGTTATCCAGTACCGCCGGTATCGGGTGATGGCCGATTCGGCCGAAATCGTCAGCGCAGCGCGAGGCCGGAGGCCGCCTTGGCGGCGCGGGCCTGCCGATAGCCCAGTGCCGCGCCGCCGAGCGGAATGAGCACCAGACCTGCGAGACCGAACCATGAGGTCATCGGCTGGCCGGGCCGCACGGAGTCCCAGTCGTGCCGGGCCGACAGTTCCACCGGCGCGGCCGGCGCAACGGCCGACTGCGGGATGCCCATCGGCGCGGGCACCGGCACCACCACCGGCGGCGGTGACACGTCGGGCTGCGGCGCCGAGACGATGGCGGGCGCCGGCGCCGGGGCGGGTTGGCGCCCGTTGCCGAATGTCACCTTGGGAGCGACGAAAACCGGTGCCGGCGCGCGCATCTTCGAACCGGAGGACGGCTGCGGCGCATTGACTGTGGGGGCGCTGCTGGTGTCGGCGCGGCCGAGATCATTGCGGGGTCCTTGGTTGCGGACGCGATCATTGCCACCGCGGTCGCCACGCTGACCTCCCCGATCATGTCCGGAAGGTGAGCCCGAATCACCCGGCCGGGCCATCGCCTCTGCCGCCGTCGGCCCACCGACCAGTACAAATGCGGCCAGCGCGGTGGCGCCGGCCGCTACTGCCCGCTTCGCTCGATCCACTGGACCCCCCACCGTCGGCATCTCACCATACTGCGAACCGATGTTTGCGGGCTAGATTGCGTCAGGATCCTGCGCCAGCCGATCCGCGGCATCCTGAACGAGGCCCAGTGCCGTGCGTGCCCAGTCGGCGGTGGCGCCGGCCAGACCGCACGCGGGAGTGATGCCGATCCGCTCACGCAGGACCGCGCGCGGAAATCCCAGCCGGTCGGTGACCTTCGCGGCCGCGGCGGCCACCTGCTCGGGTGTCGGCGCGGTGGCCGGTGCGGTCGCCGGGAGCACGCCGAGCAGCACGGTGCGCCCGGATTCCACGAACTCCCCGATACCGTCCAGATCGGCTGCGCTGAGCACCGCGACATCGACGGCGACTGCATGAATCATGCTGTGCTGCAGAACTTTCCATGGAATATCCGGTGCGCAGCAGTGCACCAGCACCTCGCCGCCGACCCGCTGGGCGCATTCGTCGAGCAACGCGCCCGCCACCGGGCCGTCGACCGGATGTACCGGCGACAGGCTCGTCACCCCGGTCAGCCGGCCGGCCAGCGCCACGGGCAGCGACGGCTCGTCGAACTGGACGACCACCTCGGCACCGATACGGCGGGCAACGTCGGCGCGATGCGCGGCGACCCCTTCGGCCAGCGAGCCGGCCAGATCCCGCATGGCGCCGGAGTCGGTGATGGCGCGGTGCCCGTTGGGCAACTCCAACTGGGCGGCCAGCGTGATCGGACCGGGCACCTGCACCTTCACGGTGCGGCCCTGGGTGCCGCGCAGGCCGGCCTTCTCCCAGGCCTCCTCCAGCGCGTCGAGATCCTCGTCCAGCAGGCTGACCGCGCGGCGCAGTGCGGCGCTGCGACCGGGGGTGATGCGGTAGGCGCGCGGCGCGGTGTCGATGCCGATGTCGACCAGCAGCGCACCGGCCCGGCCGATCAGATCGGCGCCGATTCCGCGTGCCGGCAGTTCGGCCAGGTGCGGCAGCGCGTGCAGTTCGCCGACGATCACCTCGGCCGCCACGCGTGCAGAGGTGCCCGGCCAGGATCCGATACCGCTCGCGGTGGCGAAAATACTCACGCCGCCAACAGTATTCGATGGGTTAACCTGCAGGAATGCGGGGCTTGACGATGGCGGTGGCAGTGCTGCTGCTGGCCGGCTGCTCGCAGACCGTCGCAGGTGAGGCCCGCCGGGCGGTGCCCGGTCTGGATGATGCGTCGCGCTCCCCCGTCGACGTCGAGGCGGTGATCCTGGACCAATCGCGGATGCGCGCCCTCACCGGCGCCGGTGAGCATCTCAGCATCATCCCGTCGATGGACGGCAAGTTGCCGGTGGACATCGACGGGCTCGCCACGACGGTGCCACCCGTGTGCGGCTGGCTGTTCGCCGAGACACAGACCTTCGGCGCCGAGGTGGAGGAGTTCCACAAGACCACGTTCCAGAATCCGCCTGCCGGCGGCCTGATCTCCGAAGCGGTGGCCGCCTACCGTGACGAAGCCACCGCGCACCGGGCGTTCACCGATCTGGCCGGGCGGATCTACGACTGCGCCGAGACGTCGGAAGGGGCACTGCTGGTCGGGCAGGTCACCGGGACCGCGGACACCGTGCAGACCCGGGCACCGGGTGACTGCGCGCGGGACTACCGGGTGAAGTCGGTGGTACTCGCCGAGGTGACGGCCTGCCGGTTCTCGCGGTCGATCCCGGACCTGGTGATGACCAATCTGCTGGCCAACGTGCCGGGTTGAGCCGGGTCAGGACTCCTCGACGTACGCACGCAACCGGTCCAGCGCGTGGTCCCAGCGCTGCGAGAGTGCAGTGAGGTACGCACTGGCCTCGGCCAGCGGAACCGGCTGGATGCGCCAGATCCGTTCCCGCCCCTGCCGACTGCTGGTCACCAGTCCCACCGCTTCCAGCAACAGCAGATGCTTGGTGGCCGCTTGCCGGGTCACCGAGATCACCTGTGTCACTTGAGCGGTCGAGCACGGACCGGAATCGCAGAGTTGCACGACGATGCGCAGTCGGTCGTACCAGACCGGTTTGCGCCGCCCAGCCCTGACTGTTGGCCTCGAATGCCGTGGCCCGCCGCTCGACGGTGCAACCAATTGGTTGCCTTTCTTAGGTCAGCGCGTGATGGTGGCGCTACCCAGCACCTCGTCGCCGGCCGGGTCGGGGCGGTAGAGCACCATCGTCTGGCCGGGCGCCACACCCCGCAGCGCCGTCCGCAGTTCGGCGTGCAATTCACCGTCGCGCAGCTCGACGACCGCGTCGACCAGGCCACCGTGCGCACGCACCTGCAGCACGCACTCCACCGGACCGGTGAAAGCCGTTCCGGAGGTGAACACCGGCTTCTCGCCCCGCAGGGTCCACACGTCCAGCTCGGCGGCCGGGCCCACCCGCACCGTCCCGCTCTCGGCGTCGATACCCGTGACATACCGGGGCGCCCCGTCGGGGCCGGGCCCGGCGATGCCCAAGCCCTTGCGCTGCCCGATGGTGAAGCCGTGCACGCCGTCGTGCTCGGCCAGCACGGTCCCGCCGGTATCGACGACCGCGCCGGGCCGGATCCCGATCTTGGCCCCCAGGAACGCCTGGGTGTCGCCGGACGGGATGAAGCAGATGTCGTGGCTGTCGGGTTTGTCGGCGACGGCCAGCCCGCGGCGCGCGGCCTCCTCGCGGATCTGCGGCTTGGGGGTGTCTCCGATCGGGAACAGCGCGTGCCGGAGCTGTCCGGCAGTGAGCACCGCCAGCACGTAGGACTGGTCCTTGTCGGCGTCCACCGCGCGGCGCAGCCGGCCATCGTGCAGCCGGGCGTAGTGCCCGGTGGCCACCGCATCGAAGCCCAGTGCCAGGGCCCGCGCCGACAGTGCGGAGAACTTGATCTTCTCGTTGCAGCGCACACAGGGATTCGGGGTCTCACCGCGGGCATACGAGTCGACAAAATCCTCGATCACGTCTTCTTTGAAGCGGTCGGCGAAATCCCAGACGTAGAACGGGATGTCGAGGATGTCGGCGACGCGGCGGGCATCGCCGGCGTCCTCCTTCGAGCAGCACCCACGGGATCCGGTGCGCAGCGTGCCCGGCGCACTGGACAACGCCAGGTGCACGCCGACCACATCGTGGCCGGCATCGACCATCCGCGCGGCCGCCACCGAGGAATCGACTCCGCCGCTCATCGCAACCAGAACGCGCATCAGAGGGACACCCCCGCGCTGGCCAGGGCCGCCGCCCGGGCACGCTGCACCGCCGCGGGCAGGGCCGCCAGCGCGGCATCGACATCGGCATCGGTACTGGTATGCCCCAGCGAAAGCCGCAACGATCCACGCGCGGTGGCGGGATCGGCGCCCATCGCCAGCAACACATGCGACGGCTGCGCCACCCCGGCCGTGCACGCCGACCCGGTCGAGCACTCGATTCCCTTGGCGTCCAACAACATCAGCAGCGAATCACCCTCGCATCCACGGAAGGTGAAGTGCGCGTTACCCGGCAGCCGCCCGTCGCCGAGGGCGCCGTTGACGTCCACATCCTCGATGGCGGTGGTCACCCCGTCGATCAGCCTGTCCCGCAACGCCCGCACCCGGGCACTGGTGGCGTCCAGCCCCCCGATGGCCATCCGCGCGGCCGCCGCCATGGCCACCACACCGGCGACATCCGGTGTGCCCGAACGCACATCTCGTTCCTGCCCACCACCGTGCAACAGCGGCACACACGCGGTATCGCGGCGCAGCAGCAGCGCGCCCACCCCGGTCGGGCCGCCGAACTTGTGTGCGGCCACCGACAACGCCGACAGTCCACTTGACCCGAAGTCGACCGGGATGTGGCCGACCGCCTGAATCGCATCGCTGTGCATAGGTACACCGAATTCTGCTGCGATGGAGGCCAATTCGGCAATCGGCAGGATGGTGCCGACCTCATTGTTGGCCCACATCACCGTCGCGAGCGCGATATCGTCATGTTCAGCCAGCACCGCGCGGAACGCCTCTGGCGAGACCGAGCCGTTCGCATCGACCGGCAGCCAGGTCACCTCGGCGCCCTCGTGGGTCTGCAACCACTCGACGGCGTCGAGCACGGCGTGGTGCTCGGTCAGGGTGGTGACAATCCGACGCAGTTCCGGCGCCGAGTCTCGGCGGGCCCAGTAAATACCCTTGACCGCCAGATTGTCGCTTTCGGTGCCGCCTGCGGTGAAGATGACCTCCGAGGGCCTGGCGCCCAGCAGTTTGGCCAACTCTTCGCGCGCCTCCTCCATCCGGCGCCGCGCCGCGCGGCCCGCGGTGTGCAGCGAGGACGCATTGCCCACCGTGGCCAGCACGGCGGTCATCGCCTCGATGGCACCCGGATGCATCGGGGTGGTGGCGGCATGGTCCAGATAGACGGCGGTCATAGCCAGTCCAGGATAACCGCCGGCCGACGTTCGGCCGGCGGCGCAGGTCAGGCCGCCAGCGATTCCCCGGTCGCTTCGCTCGCCCTGGGCGTGTGCCAGTGCCCGCGGCGGCTGCCGTCACCGCGCACAGCGGCCTCACACCGGGCCGCCAGATCCCGTCGGGAGGTGCCCGGCAGCTGCAGCGACTCCACCCGCACGTGCACCACCGTGCGCCGGGCGGTGACCAGGCGTCGAATCGACGTCAACAGGGTGTCGTCGCCGATGTAGGCCGGCACGGTGGACGGGCTGCCGTCGCGGTGGTGGTAGGTCAGCCGCAGCGGCTGCACCGGTCGCGCCGCGTCCACCGCCGCCTGGAACATGGCCGGCCGGAATTCGCCGTAGCCCAGTCCGCACCAGGTGGTGCCTTCCGGAAACGCGACCACCGTCTGCCCATTGCGCAACCGGGCCGCGACCGCGCCGACGACGGCAGGCAGCCGGCGCAGGCTCTCGCGTTCGATCGGGATGACCTTCATGATGCGGGCCAGCACACCGAGTGCGGGCCAGTCGATGAGGTCGGCGCGGGCCACGAAGGAGCCCGGCATGACGGCACCGATCGAGAAGATGTCCACCCACGACACGTGGCCGCTGACCACCAGCACACCGCGCAGGTTACGAATCGGGCCGCCGGACACGGTGATTCGCACGCCGATGCAGCGCAACATGAGCCGGCAGTACGCGCGCTGCAGGTGCGAGCGGCCGGGTAGCGGGACAGCCAGCAGGGGCACCGCCAGGATCAGCAGCAGTGCGGCGGTCACACGCAGCGTGGTGCGTAGCCAGACCATCGGCCGCGAGCCGACCGGAGCCGATCCGGCGTGCATGCAGCTGGCATCGCAGGAGGCCTGCGGCAGCCAGGAATGCCGGGCGCTCATGCGCCGGCCGCCATATCGCCGGCCTGTGACACCGACCGCAACCGCTTGAGGTAGCGCACATCGGCGTTGCGCTTGTCCAACAGAGCCGGGAAGTCTCCGACCCCGAAGTCCGGATCGTGTGCCGGCTCCCCGCACACCTGCGCGCCCAGGCGCAGGTAACCACGCATCAGCGCGGGGACGTTGACCCGGGCCGGCGGGTCGATCTCGTCGAGGGTGCGGCCCTCGATGACCACCGGCCGGTACGGGCGCACGGTGAGCTCCTGCGGCGCGCCGTGGCGGCGGAGCACGAAATCGCGCACACCGCGTAGTTGGCTGCCCGGCTCCGACCCGTCGGCATGCGTGGGCACCGACACACAACCGGTGACGTAGTCGTAGCCGCAGCGGTCCAGGTAGGCCAGGATGCCTGCCCACATGAGCAGCACCACACCGCCGTTGCGGTGATCCCCGCGTACGACGGCACGGCCCATCTCGACCAGCGACGGCCGCAGCGGGTCCAGCGCCCGGACGTCGAATTCGGTGGCGGTGTAGAGGCTGCCCGCGGCGATCGCGCCCGGCGGCGGGAGCATCCGGTAGCAGCCGACCAACTCGCCCGAGGTGTCCTCGCGCACCAGCAAGTGATCGCAGAACTGGTCGAAGCGGTCGGCGTCCAGACCGTCGGGGGCCGCGGTCAGGGTGAATCCGGGTTCGGAGGTGAACACATCGTGGCGGAGACGCTGCGCGGCTTCGATGTCGCCGGCGTCGGTGGAGAGCAGCAGGGTGTAGCGCGGCCCGCCGACGGCGGGACCGGTGCTGCACGTGTCATCGGCGGGTATGAGTACAGATGCGGTGCTCATAACCAGCACGGTCGCCCAGCCGCATCTCGGGAGGGCATCGTCGCGGTGACGTGTCCGTGAGCGGTAGGTGACGTCTTGACGCGGGCCGATGACCGGCGTCGGTCACGCCGGCAGGCGCGCCGGCCCCGCCAGCCACTCGGCGAACGTTGTCGCGGCCAGCACGGCGCCGTCGCCGGTGACCAGGCTGTCGCCGTCGACGCGGGTGCCGAAATAGGTGGCCGCCGGGTCGATCACGATGTCGCGGGTGTCGCTTTGGTGGGCCAGCACGGCGCGGGCCAGGTCGGCGAACGACATCTTGTCCGGACCTCCGATGTCGAGCACGGCGTTCACCGGTGCGGCGGCCGCGGCACGGGCGACCTCGGCCGCGACGTCTGCGGCGGCGATCGGCTGGATGCGGCCGTCGGGGACCCGCACCTCGTCGCCCACCACCAGTGAGCCGGTGATCGCCTCGGCGAATTCATGGAACTGGGTGGCTCGCACGATCGTGTAGGGCAGCCCGGAAGCCATGATCGTCTTCTCCTGGACCACTTTTGCGCGCATGTAGCCGCTCTCGGGCAGGCCGTCGGCACCGACGATGGACAAGGCCACATAGTGACCGATACCGGCCGTCTCGGCGGCCGCGACAAGGTTCGCCGAGGACCGGGTGAAGAAATCCAACACCGGGCCGTCGTCGAAGGACGGCGAGTTCACGACGTCGACGAGTACCTGCGCGCCGGCCAGCGCCTCGTCGAGCCCCGCGCCGGTGAGCACGTCGGCGCCCGAACCGCGCGACGCGGCGACCACCTCGTGACCGTCGTTGACGAGCAGGTGCACCACCTGCGAACCGATCTTTCCGCTTGCTCCGATAACTGTGATCTTCATGCATCCACGATCACAGGCATTCGGCCCGGGGGAACCCTTGAAAGTCCGTGGTCTGCCCGCGCAGACGCAAAACCCCGGCGCTGCCGGAGCGCCGGGGTTTGCGTCGAACGTCGACCGGGGGTCGTCAGCCCTTGCGGGCCTTGACCGCCTCGGTGAGCTGCGGGGTGACCTTGAACAGGTCGCCGACGATGCCGAGGTCGGCGATCTCGAAGATCGGAGCCTCTTCGTCCTTGTTGACCGCGATGATCGTCTTGGACGTCTGCATACCGGCCCGGTGCTGGATGGCGCCGGAGATGCCCAGCGCGATGTACAGCTGCGGCGACACGGTCTTGCCGGTCTGGCCGACCTGGAACTGACCCGGGTAGTAACCGGAGTCCACGGCGGCGCGCGAGGCGCCGACAGCGGCACCCAGCGAATCGGCGAGTTCCTCGACGACCTTGAAGTTCTCCTCGCTGCCGACACCGCGACCACCGGCGACCACGACGCTGGCCTCGGTGAGCTCGGGACGGTCACCGCCGACGACCGGCTCGCGGGACGTGATCTTGGTCGCATTTTCGGCCTGGGCCGGAACCTCGACGTTGACGACCTCGCCGGCGCCGTCGGCCGGGGCGGCCTCGACGGCACCCGGGCGGATGGTGATCACCGGCAGTTCACCGGTGGCCTGGGCCTCGACGGTGAACGCGCCACCGAAGATGGAGTAGACGCCCACGCCGCCGTCCTTGAGGTCGACGATGTCGACCAGCAGGCCCGAGCCGAGACGCGCGGCCAGCCGGCCGGCGACCTCTTTGCCCTCGGCGGTGGCGGCCAGCACCACACCCGCCGGTGCGGCCGACTCGGTCAGCGCGGCCAGCACATCGACCTTCGGGGTGACCAGGAAGCTCTCCACGTCATCGGATTCGGCGACGTAGATCTTGGCGGCACCGGCGGCCTTGAGGCCATCGGCCAGGCCGGCGGCGGTGCCGGGGGCACCCACCACGACGGCGGAGGGCTCGCCCAGAACCCGGGCGGCGGTGAGCAATTCGGTGGTGACCTTCTTCAGCGCACCATCGGCGTGCTCGACGAGCACAAGTACTTCAGCCATGAATGTGTCCTTATGTGTAAGTCGTCAGACGAGAGGGAATCAGCTGCTAGATCAGCTTCTGGGAAACGAGGTACTGGGCGACCTTGGTGCCGCCATCGCCCTCGTCGGTGATCTTCTCGCCCGCGGTCTTGGGCGGCTTCGGGGTGGACGACAGCACCTTGGTGCCGGCGTTGGCCACGCCCACCTCGTCGGCCTCGACACCGATCTCGGCCAGCGTCAGGACGGTGACTTCCTTCTTCTTCGCGGCCATGATGCCCTTGAAGGACGGGAAGCGCGGCTCGTTGATCTTCTCGTTCACGCTGACCACGGCCGGCAGCGTCGCCTCGAGGCCGAACACGCCCTCGTCGGTCTCGCGCTCTGCGGTGACCTTGCCGCCCTCGACGTTGAGCTTGCGCACGTGGGTCAGCTGCGGCAGCCCCAGGTACTCGGCGATGACGGCAGGCACCGCGCCGCCGACGCCGTCGGTGGCCTCGTTGCCGGCGATGACCAGCTCGGTGCCCTCGATGGTGCCCAGTGCCCGGGCCAGCGCCCAGCCGGTCTGGATCAGGTCGGAACCGTGCAGGCCGTCGTCCTTGAGGTGGACGGCCTTGTCGGCGCCCATGGACAGGGCCTTACGGATGGCTTCGGTGGCGCGCTCGGGACCGGCGGTGAGCACCGTTACGGTGCTGTCGCCACCCTCGCGCTCCTTGATCAGCAGCGCTTCCTCGACCGCGCGCTCGTTGATCTCGTCCAGCACGGCGTCCGCCGCTTCCCGGTCGAGAGTGAAGTCGCCGTCGGTGAGCTTGCGCTCGGACCAGGTGTCAGGGACCTGCTTGATCAGGACCACGATGTTCGTCATGACTGTGGTTCGTCCTCCTCGATGAGGCCGGCAGCCGGCCAGGGCATATCACGTTTCACGTTACGGCCACCAGGTTACTCGTCGGTAACTTGTGGTGGCACGCAGGGACACCATAGCGCGTGAATCCAGGCATTCTGACCCCACAGTCGCCAGCCATCCGTTCGCGAACACGTCATCACGGGTTAGCCTGCCTTCCAATGAGCACATTCGGTTCGGTCGACAACGCGGGCGCGCAGCCGTCGCTGCCGCTGACCGGTGAACGCACCATCCCCGGCCTGGCCGAGGAGAACTACTGGTTTCGCCGCCATGAGGTGGTCTACCAGCGGCTGGCCGCGCGCTGCGCCGACCGCGACGTCTTGGAGGCCGGCCCCGGTGAGGGTTATGGCGCCGACCTGATCGCCGGGGTCGCCCGGCAGGTCATCGGGGTGGACTACGACGAATCCGCGGTCGCCCACATCCGCGCCCGCTACCCGCGGGTGCAGATGCACCTGGGAAATCTGGCCGATCTGCCGCTCCCGGACGCCTCGGTGGATGTGGTGGTGAACTTCCAGGTCATCGAGCACCTGTGGGATCAGGGGCAGTTCGTCGGTGAGTGTTTCCGGGTGCTGCGGCCGGGCGGCGTGCTGCTGATGTCCACGCCCAACCGGATCACCTTCTCCCCCGGCCGGGACACCCCGCTCAACCCGTTCCACACCCGCGAACTCAATGCCGCCGAGCTGACCGAACTGCTCACGCACGGGGGTTTCGAGATGGAAACCATGCTGGGTGTCTTCCACGGGGCCGGACTGCAGGCCATCGACGCCCGCCACGGCGGGTCGATCATCGACGCCCAGATCGCCAGGGCCGTCGCCGACGCGCCGTGGTCGGACGAACTGCTCGCCGACGTGGCCGCGGTGCGCACCGATGACTTCGACCTGACCGATGACCGCGATATCGATGACAGCCTGGATCTGGTGGCGATCGCGATGCGCACGTGACCACTTCCAGTGCGCGAGATCCCGGTCCGCCGATCCCGGGCCTGTTCACCCTGGTCCTGCACACCCATCTGCCCTGGCTCGCCCACCACGGCCGGTGGCCGGTCGGCGAGGAATGGCTCTATCAGTCGTGGGCGGCGGCCTATCTGCCGCTGATGCGGGCGCTGCGCACGCTGGCCGCCGAGGGCCGTGGCCACCTGGTCAGCCTGGGCATGACACCGGTGGTGACCGCCCAGCTGGACGACCCGTACTGCCTGACCGGGATGCACCACTGGCTGGCCAACTGGCGGCTACGCGCACTGGAGGCCACCACGGTGCGTGGCGGCACCGGATTTGCCGCACCGGAAGCGTTGCGGGAGTACGGACTTCATGAAGCCCAAGCGGCCGAGCGGGCGCTCGACGACTTCACCTCGCTGTGGGCGCACGGCGCCAGCCCGCTGCTGCGCCAGCTGATCGACGCAGGAACCATCGAACTGCTGGGCGGTCCGCTGGCCCACCCGTTCCAGCCGCTGCTGAATCCGCGGCTACGCGAGTTCGCACTGCGCGAGGGCCTGGCCGACGCCGAACACCGGTTCGCGCACACCCCCACGGGCATCTGGGCGCCCGAATGCGCGTACGCGCCCGGAATGGAAGTCGGTTACGCCGCGGCCGGTGTCAGTCACTTCATGGTCGACGGGCCGTCGCTGCACGGTGACACCGCGGTGGGCCGACCGGTCGGCGAGTCCGATGTCGTCGCGTTCGGCCGCGACCTGCAGGTCAGCTACCGGGTGTGGTCGCCCAAGTCCGGCTATCCCGGGCACGCGGCCTACCGCGACTTCCACACCTACGACCACGTGACCGGGCTCAAGCCGGCCCGGGTGACCGGCCGCAACGTGCCGTCGGCGGAGAAGGCGCCGTATGACCCGCAGCGGGCCGACCGCGCGGTGGACGCCCACGTGGCCGACTTCGTCGAGGTGGTGCGCCGCAGGCTGATCGACGAGGCCGACCGCACCGGGCGACCGGCGCACGTGGTGGCGGCCTTCGACACCGAACTGTTCGGCCACTGGTGGCATGAGGGTCCGTTGTGGCTGGAGAGGTTGCTGCGGGCGCTGCCCGAGGCCGGGATCCGGGTCGGCACGCTGTCGGATGCCATCGACAGTGGCTTCGTCGGCGCGGCCGTCGAATTGCCGCCCAGCTCATGGGGTTCGGGCAAGGACTGGCAGGTGTGGAACGGCGAGAAGGTGACCGATCTGGTGCAGCTCAACGCCGAGGTGACCGAGACCGCACTGGCCGCCGTGGACAAGGCACTGGACCAAACCGGCGCACCGCACACCCGCGACCGGGTGGCCGACCAGATTCTGCGTGAGACCTTGCTGACCGTGTCCAGCGACTGGCCGTTCATGGTCAGCAAGGACTCGGCGGCCGAATACGCCCGCTACCGGGCCCATCTGCACGCGCACGCCACCCGCGAGATCGCGGCCGCACTGGCCTCGGGGCGCCGCGATCACGCCGAGCGGCTGGCCGATGACTGGAACCGCGCCGACGGGCTGTTCGGCGCCCTCGATGCAAGGCGGCTACGGTGATCTCCTCCTCTCCCGCGAGCGTGCGTGTTTGCCCGCCGACACGCCGCCAAACACGTACATTTCGCGCACGCTCGGCGATGACCACGGGGACATGCCGATGAAGATCCTGATGATTTCGTGGGAGTACCCACCCGTGGTGGTCGGCGGCCTGGGCCGGCACGTGCACCATTTGGCCACCGCGCTGGTCGACGCCGGCCACGAGGTCGTGGTGTTGTCCCGGCGGCCCACCGGGACCGATCCGAGCACGCATCCGTCCACCGACGAGATCAGTGAGGGCGTCCGGGTCGTCGCCGCGGCCGAGGACCCGCACGAGTTCGATTTCGGCACCGACATGATGGCCTGGGTGCTGGCCATGGGCCACGCGATGACCCGCGCCGGACTGGTGATCGGCACCCGCGGCGAGACGCCGTGGCGGCCCGACATCGTGCACGCACACGACTGGCTCGTCGCGCACCCCGCCATCGCCTTGGCCGAATTCTTCGACGTCCCTTTGGTGTCCACGATCCACGCGACCGAGGCCGGCAGACACTCCGGCTGGGTGTCCGGTGCGATCAGCCGCCAGGTGCACGCCGTGGAGTCCTGGCTGGTGCGCGAATCCGATTTCCTCATCACCTGTTCGGCGTCCATGGGCGAGGAGATCACCGAGCTGTTCGGTCCTGGCCTGGCCGAGACCCTGGTGATCCGCAACGGAATCGATTCGGCGGCATGGCCGTTCGCGAAGCGGAAGGTGCGCGCCGGCCCGGCCCGTCTGCTGTTCCTGGGCCGGCTGGAGTACGAGAAGGGTGTGCAGGACGTCATCGCCGCCCTGCCGCGGATCCGGCGCACCCATCCCGGCACCACACTGATCATCGCCGGCGACGGCACCCAGCGCGACTGGCTTGCCGAGCAGGCCCGTAAACACAAGGTGGTCAAGGCAATCGAGTTCGTCGGGCGCCTGGATCACGGTGAACTGGTGCAGATGTTGCACACCGTCGACGCGGCCGTGCTGCCCAGCCATTACGAGCCGTTCGGCATCGTCGCACTCGAGGCCGCGGCCACCGGCACCCCACTGGTCACCTCCAACGTGGGCGGCCTGGGCGAGGCCGTCATCAACGGCGAGACCGGCGTGTCGTTCGCCCCGCACAACGTCGCGCAGTTGGCCGCGGCCGTCCGCTCGGTGCTCGACGATCCGGCCGCCGCCCAGCGACGGGCGGTGGCCGCCCGGGAACGGCTCAACCACGATTTCGACTGGCATACCGTGGCCGCCGAAACGGCTCAGGTCTATCTCGCGGCCAAACGCGGTGAGCGCGAACCACTTCCGCGCCGGCCCATCGTCGAGCACGCGCTGCCCGATCGCTGAGGCGGACGGTCAGGGGCTCGCCACTGTTCGGCGCCCACCGAATCATTCCGGCCATAACGTCGAGGTATGCGCACCGTCTACACGTTGATCGCCGCGTATCTCGGCTTGTTCGTGGGCCTGATCGACAGCAACGCCGTCAATCTCGCGCTGCCCGCCATCCGCACCGAGTTCGGCGGCGGGGTGTCCGGTGCCCAGTGGGCGGCCGACGCCTACAACGTCGCCTTTGCCGCGGTACTACTCGCCGCGGGAACGGCCGGCGACCGGTTCGGCCGTCGGCGGCTGCTCCGGCTCGGCGTCGGCCTCTTCGCCGTCGCATCACTGGCGTGTGCCGTGGCACCGGATCTCGGCGCACTGCTGGCGGCACGGGTACTCCAGGGGGTTGCCGCCGGCGTCATGCTGCCGCAGGGCCTGGCCATCGCCGCGGCCGCTTTCCCCGACACGGCGGGCCGGGCCAAAGCCACCGCCGCCTGGGCGATGGCGGCGGCAAGCAGCACTGCACTGGGGCCCGTGATCGGTGGCGTGCTGACCGACACGCTGGGCGTCACGGCGACAACCGCCCTGACCGCGGTCGTCGTGCTCACCGGCGCGGCCTTCGTGTGGTGGCAGCGCCCCACCACCGAGCCGACGATCCCGGCGGATCTCGCCCGGAACCGGCAGCTACGGGTCGGGCTGGGCGCCACCTGCGCGATGACTTTCGGGGTGTACGCCCTGATGTGGCTGAACAGCCTGGCATTCCAGCAGGACCGGGGTGCCAGCGCACTGGCGGCCGCGCTGTGGTTCCTGCCGCTACCGCTGACCTATCTGGTGCTGATCCCCGTGGTCAGCCGCGTGGTCCGGCGCACGGGCCCGCGCATCCCGATGACCATCGGCCTGACGTTGATGGGTGCGGGCATCCTGGCGTATGCCGGTGTCGGCCCGCACGCCGACATCCTGGTGCTGGCCGCGGTATTCGTCATCGTCGGCGCGGGTCTGGCGTTCAACACCGGCCCCGCCGTGACGACGGTGCTGTCCGCCGTGCCGGTGCATCGGGCCGGCTTGGCGTCCGGGCTGGCCAATCTGGCCCGGCTGATCGGTGTCACGATGGGAATCGCGGTGGTGGGCACGGTATCGGAGGTGGCGGGCGTTCGCGCAGCCCTGCTGGTCGGTGGCATCGTCGAGTTGGCTGGTGCGGTGCTGGCCTACGTGGGCGGACGCAGCGTGGCAGGCAGTCCGCGGCAAGAGGAGGTGTGCCATGCGTGACGTGGCCGAGCTACCCGCCCATGGCGACGCCGACATCGCGGGTGTGGCGGCCCTGCTGGCCGACCCGGCCCGCTGCAAGGTGCTGCTGGCGCTCGACGACGGTCGGGCACTGCCGGCCAGTGTGCTCGCCACCGAGGCCGGTATCGCCCGCTCCACCGCCAGCGGGCATCTGGCCAAACTGACCGACGCAGGGCTGCTGGCCGTGCAGACCCACGGCCGGCACCGCTACTACCG
Source organism: Mycobacterium sp. BMJ-28 (assembly GCF_054404835.1). Lineage (NCBI taxonomy): Bacteria > Bacillati > Actinomycetota > Actinomycetes > Mycobacteriales > Mycobacteriaceae > Mycobacterium > Mycobacterium sp. BMJ-28. The sequence continues at coordinate 4,248,539 of NZ_CM136783.1, forward strand.
TCTCGCCGGCCCGGACGTGGCCGCACTGCTGGAACACCTCGGCCGGCTGGCAGCGCCCCAGCCGGTGCGCTCGCTGCGGGAAGGCACCCGGGCGGCGCGGTTGCGTTCTGCGCGTACCTGTTACGACCATCTGGCGGGCCGGCTCGGCGTCGCCGTCATGGGCAGCCTGCTGGAGCACAACGTGCTCACCGGCGGCGACGGCCACTACCGCCCGCAGCGCGACCGCCACGACGGGCTGAGCAAGCCCGGCCATGACGTGGAGTACCGGATCAGCGCGGACGGGCGGGCCTTTCTCGCCGGTATCGGGATCGAGATACCGGCCGGGTCAAGGCCGCTGATCGGCTACTGCGTCGACTGGACCGAGCAGCGCCATCACCTGTCCGGAGCGCTCGGCCGGGCCGTGCTGGACCGCTTCGTGACGGCCTCGTGGATCAAACGCGCCAGCACCGGGCGCGCGGTGACCGTCACCGACCGCGGCCAGGCTGCGCTGGCCGAGCATTTCGGGATCGACTGGCCCTAGCGGGCTCTGGCTGAACTGCCCGCTCAGCGAGCGGCTTTCTTCCGCTCGATATCGGCCAGTGCCGCAGCCAGTTCGGCACGCTCGGCGGCCGACGCGTCCCACGCCACCTTGCGGTTCTTGACCACCCGGGCGGGTGCGCCGACGGCGATGGAGAAGTCCGGGATGTCCCCCTTGACCACGGCGTGCGCGCCCAGCACGCAGCCCCGGCCGATCGACGTCCCACGCAGGATGGTCACCTTGGCCGCAACCCAGGTGTCCGGACCGATCCGCAACGGGCTCTTCACGATGCCCTGGTCCTTGATCGGCAGCTCGAGGCTTTCCATCTTGTGGTCGAAGTCGCAGACGTAGCACCAATCGGCCATCAGCACCGAGTCACCGAGCTCGATGTCCAAATAGGTGTTGATGACGTTGTCGCGGCCCAGCACCACCTTGTCGCCGATCCGCAGCGACCCCTCGTGACACCGGATGGTGTTCTTGTCCCCGATGTGCACCCACCGGCCGATCTCCATCGTGGACAGTTCTGGCGTCGCCTGAATTTCCACGCCCTTGCCCAGGAACACCATGCCGCGGGTGATGATGTGCGGGTTGGCCAGCTTGAACTTCAGCAACCGGAAGTAGCGCACCAGGTACCACGGGGTGTACGCCTTGTTCTTCAGTACCCAGCGCAGCGAGTCGGCCGTCAGAAATTTCGCCTGACGCGGATCACGCAGCCGCGAACCACGCCACCTCTTGTGAAGGGGCGCGCCCCACATCGTCGTCATGGCCGGTCAGCCTACGCGAGGGCGGCACGGGATAGTCTCGGGACTCGATGCCTGCTTCCACGACGACGATGCGCCGGTTCGCTGCTGTGCTTGCAGTCACGGCACTGACCGTGACCGGCTGCGGGAACACCGACTCCTGGGTGGACGCGCATGCCGCCCAGGGCTGGTCGGCCCAGTACGCCGACGCCGCCAACAGCAGCTACAGCCCGGTCGACGGCGCGACCACCTTGAAGCTGCAGTGGAGCCGGTCGGTCAAGGGCGAACTCGGCGCTCAGGTTGCCCTGGGCGCCGGTGGTTACCTGGCCGCCAACGCCCAGACCGCCGACGGCTGCTCCCTGATGCTGTGGGAGAGCGACAACAACGGGCGCCAACGATGGTGCACCCGGTTGTGGCAGGGCGGCCCCGGAGCCGCACGGACGAGTCCCCTCTTTGACGGCTTCGACAACCTCTACATCGGCCAGCCCGGCGCCATCCTGTCGTTCCCGCCGACCCAGTGGATCCGCTGGCGTCAGCCCGTCATCGGGATGCCGACGACGCCCCGGCTGTTGGATCCGGGGCAGCTGCTGGTGATCACCCACCTGGGACAGGTATTGGTGTTCGACGCGCACCGCGGCACCGTGCTCGGCACCCCGCTGGACCTGGTGGTGGGCGTCGACCCCACCGATGCCCAACGGGGGCTGCAGGACTGCGCCCAAGCGCGGCGCGGCTGCCCGGTATCGGCGGCGCCGGCATTCTCGGCGGCCACCGGAATCGTGGTGGCCACCCTGTGGGAACCACAGGCACCGGCACCGGTCCTGGTCGGGCTGCGCTATCGGCCGAACCAGACCCCGATGCTGACGCGCGAATGGACCAGCAGCGCCGTCGGTGGCGGACCGATCGCCGGCCCGGTGCTCTCGGCCGACGGCAGCACGGTCTACGTCAACGGCCGGGACCGCCGGTTGTGGGCGGTCAACACCGCCGACGGTTCACCCAAATGGTCGGTGGCACTGGATTATCAGCCTCAGACGCCGCCGTCGGTGTCGCCGCAGGGTGTCATCGTCGCCGGCGGCGGACCGGGCGGCGAACTGGTCGGCATCACCTCCGACGGGAAGATCGCCTGGTCCGGCAAGGACGCCGAGCCGCTGTCCACAGCCAGCCTGGCCGGCGAGCATGTCGCCTACACGGTGGTCCGTGACGGCGCCGACGGCCTGGCGCTGCTGGCCTTCGACCCCGCCGACGGCCACCCGCTCAACCGCTACCCGCTGCCGCAGGCCACCGGCTGGCCGGTCGGTGTGTCGGTGGGCCACGACCGTAGGGTCGTCACCGCGACCAGCGATGGCCAGGTGTACGGATTCGCGCCCGCCTGAATCCGATCAGGCCATCATCGGGTCGATGGGGCCGCGGGGCACCGACACCTGAAGGGCCCCGGCCGATTCCGGCAGCAACTCGCCCTGGCTGAAGAAGAAGATGATCGCATCGTCGGTGATCGCGAAGTTCTGGTAGCTGGCCGGGTCCAGGCCGGTCGCCGGTGACACCGGGGTGAGCAGGCCGGACTGCTTGGCCACTTCGGCCTGTACCACCGGGAATATCACCGGCAGCGGGTCGGTGCCGGCCCGGAACAGGTTCTCGTAGGTGATCGGCTTGCGATTGGCCCTGTCCCAATTGAACGCCTTGTAGAAGGTCTGCGGATGGGCGCCGCCGACGTTCTGGAAGGTGGTGAACACCACCGACTGCGTGCCCTTGGGCGGTACCCCCGAGTTGTACGGGGTTGCGGTGGAGTCCAACTCATAAGGCATCCCCCGGGAGTCGGGTGTTCTCGCCACGTTGAGGAACCCGTCACGGGTCTGCTTCACGTAGTCGAACACCTCGGTCGGGTTCGGGAAGTCGGTCGGGAAGGTGATGTTGAGGGTGTAGGCCGGGTCGGTCGCCTGCACCACACAGGTCGGGCTTGGGCCAGGGCCGGGATTGCCACCCACATCGGCGCATCTGGGTGGGGCGGCGGCGGCCACCCCGGCGCCGGCGGAACCCAGCAGCACAACCGATACAGCCAGCGTGAGAACGCGCATCGAAGTGTTCCTCCGGAAGCCAGGGCGACATCGGTGCCGCTGCCGCAAGGGTACCTGTGGCGCTATCGCGACGGCCGACAAATGAACGCCACCGCGCGACTTGCCGCCCCGCTGCCGATCCGGGTGATCACCACGCTGAGCGCAGCCGCGCCGCGTGGTTTCAGACGTCGCCGGAATGCGTCCGGGTCCACATCCACGCCGCGGACCAGGATTTCGACCGCCCCGGCGTCGCGCGCGGCGAGTTCGCGGCGCAACCGCTTCTCGTCGAGACCGACCTCGGCGAGCACTTCGAAACCCCGTACACCGTCCGGCAATTGGTCACCGGACAGGTAGGCGATGTCGGGGTCCAGTTGCCACAGCCCGTACCGGGTTCCGTACTGCCGTACCAGTCCAGCGCGCACCACCGCGCCGTCGGGATCGATGATCCAGCGGCCCGCTGGCGCCACCGGGCAATCCTGAGGATCGGTGTCGATGATCTCCTCGCCCCGGTCCAGCAGGGTGGCCCGCCGGCCGGCCGTCGCCAGCCCCGCCGACCACAGGCAGGCCTCGCGCACACTTCCCCCCAGCGACGAGATTTCGATCTCACCGCGGAATCCGAGCTCACCCAGCTTCCCGAAATCGATACCGGGAGCGCATTTCACCACCAGATCGCGGCCCCGATAGGTCTCCAGTAACAGGTCCAGCGCCGGGGCGTAGGCCCGGGGATCGAACCGTCGCCGGCCCGCGCTGCGCCGGGCCGGATCGGCCACCACGACGGTATCGCGGGTGACCGGAACCAGGGCGTCCGCCCGGCACAGGTCCACTCCCCCGACATTGTTGCGGGCCATGGCAAGTCGCACGGGGTCCAGGTCGCTGCCGAGTACCAGCGCGGCGGTGTGCCGCAGGGCCGCGAGGTCCGCGCCGACCGAGCACGTCACGTCGTGTACGCGGGCCCCGGCCAGTCGCCGGGCCCGGTGCCGGGCGACCGGCTCGGCCGTGCACTGCTGCAGCGCGTCGTCGGTGAACAACCAGCCCGACGGATCGGCGAACTTGGCCTGCGCCCGCCGGCGCAGCAGCACCGTCTCGACCAGCACGGCCGTCCGGTCCCCGAAACGGGTTCGCGCCGCGGCGATATCGGCCAGCCGGCTGGCATCGGTCAGCCGGTAGCCGCCGACTTCATCGAGCGCCGCCCGACCCTCGTCGCTGCGCAGGTACCCGACATCGCCGGCGGCGAACTGGACAGACACCCAGGGTCGCTTCGCTCCTGCCCGCCGTTACGACGGCTTGACCCCGGTGACCATCACGTTGTAGAACCAGCCCTTGGGCACCACGCGGCGCCACACATTGGCGTCCACCCAGGACAGCGATGTCCAGCTGTTGAAGGCGAATTTGGCCCAGCCCCAACCCAATCGACCCGGGGGCACCGAAGCCTCGAAGGTGCGGATCGGCCAGCCGAGCATGGCGGCGGTGAATTCCTCGCTGGCAGTGCGCACTTCGACCGCGCCGGCATTGGTGGCCATCCGCTCCAGATCCGACGGCTCGAACGTGTGCAGGTCCACCACGGCTTCCAGCGCCGCGGCGCGGGAGGATTCGTCGAGTTCGGCCTGCGGGCGGCGCCAGCTCTCCAGGCCGGGCAGCTTGGTGATGTTGGTGGACAGCCGCCAGGTCAGGGTCGACAGATTGCGCGCGTAGATGTTGCCCTTACTGGTCGGCTCGCCGGCGAAGACGAAGCGGCCACCGGGCTTGAGCACCCGCACCACCTCGCGCAGCGAGAGCTCCACATCGGGGATGTGGTGCAACACTGCGTGCCCGACCACCAGATCGAAGGTGTTGTCCTCATACGGGATGCCTTCGGCGTCGGCGACCCGGCCGTCCACATCCAGACCCAGCCCCTGCCCGTTGCGGGTGGCCACCTTGACCATGCCCGGTGACAGGTCGGTGACCGAGCCGCGTCGGGCCACCCCGGCCTGGATCAGGTTGAGCAGGAAGAAACCGGTTCCGCAGCCCAGCTCGAGGGCCCGGTCGTAGGGCAGTTCACGCTGGATCTCGTCGGGGACGATGGCGTCGAACCGGCCCCGCGCGTAGTCGATGCAGCGCTGGTCGTACGAGATGGACCACTTGTCGTCGTAGGTCTCGGCTTCCCAGTCGTGGTACAGCACCTGCGCCAGCTTGGTGTCCTTCAGCGCTGCCTCGACCTGTTCGGCCGTAGCGTGCGGATTCGGCGTTTGGTCCGTGCTCGTCATATGGGCAGCCTAACTGCCGGGCTCCGTGCCGAAGACCTCGACGTAGCGCCGTACCCCGTCACCAGGGGCATCGATCATCGCCTTGGCGGCGGCGAGCACATGCGCGGGCGCCTCCAGGAACCTCCGGGCCCGGGCCAGCGCCGCGTCGTACACCCCGTCCGGGGCCACCATCTCGTCGATCAGGCCGATCTCCAGTGCCTCCTCGGCGCCGACGAACCGCCCGCTGAACACCAGTTCTTTGGCCCGGGTGGCCCCGATGGCGCCGACCAGCCCGGCGGTGCCCGCGGCGGGCAGCAGGCCGGCCAGCACCTCGGTGGCGCCGAGCTTCACGTTGTCCCCCGACACCCGCCAGTCTGCGGCCAGGGCCAGGGCCAGCCCGGCCCCGAGCGCATACCCGGTGACGGCGGCGATGGTCGGCTTCGGGATGGCGGCCACCGCGGCGACCGCGGCGCGGCAGGCCGCCGTGACGCTGGCCGCATCGCTGGGATGCAGCCGGCGCAGCTCCGGGACGTCGTCACCGGCGCTGAACACCTCGTGACCGCCGAACAGGATCACCGCTCCGACCTCGGCATGAGCGCTCAGCTCGGCGGCGACCTCGGCGATCTCGCGGTACACCTGCCGGGTCAGCGCATTCTCCGGCCGGCGGGACAGCACCAGGGTGCCGATTCCGTCGTTCACCGCGAGGGTGACGAACTCCCTCACGTCGGCTTCACATCGGAATTGGCGTAACCGTCCGGTGCGCGCCGGTTGCGGGCCGCGTTGTAGCGGTCGCTGTCGAAGAACTCGATCTCCCAGTTGCCGTCGGTGACCACCAGGTGCGGGGACACCGGCACGATCTGGCGTTCCACCGCGAGCACCTGGGTGACGTCGCGACCGGCCAGCGAGTCCAGTTGTGTCCAGGTCGGCGGCAGCAGGAAGGTACGGCCCCCGGCGAAGTCGTCCAGCGCCGACTCCGGCGTCGCCCAGTAGGCGCGGTCGGTCTCGGTGTTGTCACCGTCGGCGCGCTGGCCCTCGGGCAACGCGCCGACGAAGAAGTAAGTGTCGTAGCGCCGGGTGCGCTCCTCTTTCGGGGTCACCCAGTTCGCCCACGGCCGCAGCAGGTCCGCGCGCAGCACCAGCTTTTCGGTCTTCAGGAACTCGCCGAAGGACAGTGTCTTGGCGTCGAGTTCCTTGCGTGCCTCGCGGTATACCGACGCGTCACGGACGATCTCGGGATGCCCGGAGCCGGCCGCGGGTCCGGCGAACAGCACCCCGGACTCCTCGAACGTCTCCCGGGCCGCCGCGCACACCAACGCCAGCGCCAGGTCGGTGTCCACCCCGAGTTTGTCGGCCCACCACCCCGGATCCGGCCCATGCCACGCGATATCGGCGTTGCGGTCCCGATCGTCGACGCCGCCGCCGGGGAACACCGTGGTTCCGGCGACGAACTGCATGTTCATGTGCCTGCGCATCAGGAAGATGTTGATTCCGCCGGGAGTGTCCCGGACCAGCATCACCGTCGCGGCGGGCCGGGCCGGCAGGGGTTGCAGTTCGGTCATGCGCGCCTCCTGTGTGCCGCGCGGGTGCGGGTGCGCCGCGCGAAGTAGCGTCCGTCGACCATCTCCAGGGCGATGGACTGCCCGAAGGCGGTGGACAGGTTCTCCGCCGTCAGCACGTCGGCGAGCAGGCCGGAGGCGACCGCGCCGCCCTCGGCCAGTAGCAGGCAGTGACTGAAGCCGGGCGGGATCTCCTCCACATGGTGAGTCACCAGCACGATCGCGGGTGCGTCCGGGTCGGCGGCCAGGTCGGCCAGCCGGGCCACCAGTTCCTCGCGGCCACCCAGGTCCAGGCCGGCGGCCGGCTCGTCGAGCAGCAGCAGTTCCGGGTCGGTCATCAAGGACCGCGCGATCAGCACCCGCTTGCGTTCGCCCTCCGACAAGGTGCCGTACTGACGCTCGGCCAGGTGCTCGGCCCCGACGCTCTCCAGCATGTCGACGGCCTGCTCGTAGTCGACGTCGTCGTAGCGCTCGCGCCACCGGCCCAGTACCGCGTAGCCGGCCGAGATCACCAGATCGCGCACCACCTCGTCGTCGGGAACGCGCTGACTCAGCGCCGAACTGGACAGGCCGACGCGGCTGCGCAGTTCGGCCATATCGGTGCGCCCGAGCCGTTCACCCAACACGAACGCGGTACCCGACGACGGGTGTTCCACGGCGGCCGCGATGCGCAGCAGCGAGGTCTTACCTGCACCGTTGGGCCCGATGACCACCCATCGTTCGTCGAGTTCGACAGCCCAGTCCACGGGGCCGACCAGAGTCTTGCCGCCGCGGCGCAGGGTGACTCTGGCGAAATCGATCAGCAGGTCTGGATCGGCTTGACGCTCGCTGTCGGGCACTCGCCCATCGTAGTGTCGGGACCCTGTCCGGCTCGGGAGCGCCCCGGGGCGCCGAAATCGTGGAACAACAGCCGCCGCGGCATGATCCGCAGGATCAGCTGCACCAGCGGGCCGATTCCGAACGCGTACACCACGGTGCCGACGCCGACGGTGCCACCGAGCAGCCAGCCCACCGCGAGCACCGTCGCCTCGATACTGGTGCGGACCAGCCGGACCGACAGTCCGGTCCGCGCCACCAGCCCGGTCATCAGACCGTCTCGGGGGCCGGGGCCCAGCCCGGCGCCGATGTAGAGCACGGTGCTGACGGCGTTGAGTGCGACCGCACCCAGCATCAGCGCGATGCGGGCCGGCAGCGATGCCGGGGCGGTCAGGACCGCCAGCCCGGCGTCGACCGTCACGGCGATGACGATGATGTTGGCGACGGTGCCGACGCCTGGCTTGTTGCGCAGCGGGATCCAGGCCAGCAGCACGACGACGCCGACCACCGCCGACGCGATACCGATCGTCATCGGCGTGTGCCGGGTGAGGCCCTGGTGAAACACGTCCCACGGGTCCAGACCGAGACCGGCGCGCACCATCATGGCCATCGACAGGCCGTACCCGATGAGTCCGAACAGCAGCAGGGACCCGCGGGTGAGCGCCGTCATGCGTGGTCCGGGAAACGGGCCCGGATGGCATCGAGCTCGTTGCGCACGCGACGGGCATCGGCATCCTCACGCCGCACCCGGTTGTACGGCCCGGAGCGGGGATACTTCGCCGCCAATCTGGATAGCCAGTTCTTCCTCATGTCCCCAGTTTCCGGACGATTGGCTTGCCATTCAATAGCCAGTTGCGGAATACTGGCCTCAAATGTCGATAGAAATGGCTGCCAGATCACTCGATGAGGACCTTCTGGCTCGCGAGTTGGGCAACTGGCGCACCTCCAGCGCAACTGGACCCGCCTACTCCGGACTGGCCGACGCCGTCCGGCTGCTGATCGTCGACGGCCGGGTCCCCGTCGGCTCACGGCTGCCCAGCGAACGGGCCCTGGCCGATGCGCTGCGGGTGTCCCGGACCACCGTCACCGCGGCCTTCACCCAGCTTCGCGAGGACGGCTATCTGCAGGCGCGTCGCGGCGCGCGTAGCACCGCCGCGCTGCCGCCCCGCCCCGAGGTGGCGGCCGAACCGGCCGCTGGCCACGCCGTCAGCCTGGCCGCCGCGGCGATGTCCGCCCCCAGCGCGCCGGTGCTGGAGGCGTTCGCCGCGGCCACTCGCGATCTCGCCCCGTATCTCAGCGGGACCGGACTCGACCCGACGGGCGTCTGTGCCCTGCGCACCGCCGTCGCCGCGCGCTACCGCGACCGCGGCCTGCCCACCGACCCCGCCCAGATCATGATCACCAGCGGGGCCCAGCACGCCATCGGATTGATCCTGGCGGCCTTCACCGAGCCCGGCGACCGGGTGCTCGTCGAGCAGCCGACGTATCACGGTGCGCTGTCGGCCATTTCGACCGCGCGGGCGCGCGCCGTCCCGGTTGCGTTGACCGACGAGGGATGGGAACTGGACGCGGTGCACGCGGCCATCCGGCAGCTGTCACCCAGCCTGGCCTATCTGATCCCGGACAACCACAACCCGACCGGTTTCACCATGCCGGCCGATGAACGAATCCGCCTGGGCCACATCATCTCCGACAGCCGCACCCGCACGGTGATCGACGAGTCGATCATGGACATGTGGACCGACGAGCCGCCGCCCGCCCCACTGGCCGCGACGGTGCCCCGTCGTGATCTGGTGCTCACGGTCGGATCGATGTCGAAATCGTTCTGGGGTGGCCTGCGGGTGGGCTGGATCCGGGCCGAGCCCCACACCCTGGCCACCATCGCGGCCATCCGTCCCTCGGTGGACCTCGGCACCCCGATTCTCGAACAGCTCACTGCGGCAAGGCTTCTGGAACAACGGGAGGACGTGCTACCCGAACGTCGGGCACTGCTGCGCACGCGCAGGGCCTACCTGATCGATCTGCTGGCCAGCCGACTGCCCGACTGGCGGCCCGGGCCGGGACCGAATGGGATCTCGCTGTGGGTCAAGCTGCCCGCACCGATGAGCACGGCGCTGTCGGCGTCGGCCTCACGATTGGGTCTGGACCTCCCGGCCGGTCCGCGATTCGGGGTGGACGGCACCCTGGAACGATTCGTGCGGGTGCCCTATGCGCTGCCCGAACGCCAACTCGACGAGGCCGTCGACCTGATGGCGCGGGCCTGGAGTTCGATCACCGGTGCGGTCGAGCCGGAGTCCCACGCAGTGGTGGTCTAGCTGTACTGACCTGAAAGGTTAGGTACGCGGGTGGCGGGTGGTTGGCCGCCGAGTGCGGTGTGGCCGCGGTGATGATTGTAGGTGTGTAACCAGCGCGGGTATTCGGCGCAGCGTTCAGCGTCGCCGGTGTAGAGCCGGGCGTAGGCCCATTCGTCGGCCAGGGTGCGGTGGAAGCGTTCGACCTTGCCGTTGGTTTGTGGTCGATACGGTCGGGTGCGGCGGTGTTCGATATCGCCGAGTGCATCCCGAAAGGCATGGGATCGGTAGCAGGAACCGTTGTCGGTCAGTACTTTCCGGACCGTAATCCCGCATTGGTTGAACCAGGTGTTAGCCCGGGTCCAGAACGCGGCGGCGGTCTCTTTGCGTTCGTCTGCCAACAGTTCGCTGTAGACCAGCCGCGAGTGCGCGTCGATGGCGGTGTGTAGGAAGTGATAGCCGCGAACCGGATGACCCGGCGAGCGGAACTGTCCTGAGCTCTTGTCGGCCTGGGAGTTGCGCCTGCCGCGGCTGCGCCCGAGTGCCCGCCAGCCCCCGCCCGCAGGGATCTTGCCGACCTTTTTGACATCCATGTGGACCAGTTCGCCTATCGCAGCCGTTTCGATGCGGCGCACGGTCCTGCCGGTCGGGCGGTCCAGCCAGCGCAGTCTGGCCACGCCATATCGGGTCAGCACTCGGTGCACGGTTGAGGGATGAATGCCGAGTAAGTAACCGATCCGGGCTGGTCCCCATCGGCGGATGACCCTGACTTTGATGATTCGGCGCTCGGTGCGGGTCGGCGTCTGGTGCGGGCTTCGGTGTGGTCGGGAACTGCGATCGGCCATGCCGGCCTGGCCCAGTTCGCGATAACGAGCAGCCCACCGTTGCGCGGTGGTGACCGCGACCTGGAACCGCTCAGCGGCACGGCGCAGCGACCACCCATCCTCAACAACACAACGAGCCAGGCGCAGACGACCGGTTTCAGACAAAGGGGCATTACGGTGGGACACGAAGACCTCCGAGTGTGGCTGGTGCGTTCCTAGACAGCTCGCACTTCACCCGGAGGTCTTCTTCATGTCACCACGCCACGCCGTCCCTAACGTCCGTGGTCAGTACATCTAGCCGCCCTGGCTCTGCTGCAGGGCGATGCACTTGCCCATGTTCTCCGGGGTGCACGGGATACCGGCGACCGAGGTCAGACCGCTTCCCGGGCCCAGGCTCTGCACCAGCGGCGGGGACAGATCCGGCGGCGCCACGACGGCATTTCCGCTGGTGCTGCTGCCCTTGCCCGCCCCGGCGACACACACGCCTTCGAAGTGGCTGGGCCGGGTGCCCCACGGGCAATCGGCCGACGCCGGCGCCGCGAGCACGACCGCTCCCCCGGAGATCGCCGCCGCGCATGCACCGATGAGAATCGTCCGTTTCAGCAACACCATGTCTCCACTGTAGAGGCTAATCGGGGATATCGACCCGCCGGATGGTGCCGTCCACCGCGTCGGCGGCCTCGATCTCACCGCGGGTCACCCCGAGGATGAACAGCACGGTGTCCAGATATGGATGGCTCAGTGACGCATCCGCGACCTCACGCAGCGCGGGCTTGGCGTTGAACGCCACGCCCAGGCCGGCCGCCGCGAGCATGTCGATGTCGTTGGCACCGTCACCGACGGCGACGGTCTGCTCCATCGGGACACCGGCCTGCTGCGCGAAATCACGCAGCGCCTTGGCCTTCCCCGGCCGGTCGATGATCGGCCCGATCACCCGGCCGGTCAGCTTGCCGTCGATGATCTCCAGGTCGTTGGCGGCGACGTAGTCGAGCATCAGCTCGTGCGCCAGCGGCTCGATCACCTTGCGGAAACCGCCGGACACCACGCCGCAGTGAAAGCCCAACCGGCGCAGGGTGCGAATCGTGGTCCGGGCTCCGGGCGTCAATTCCAGTTCGTCGGCCACCTCGTCGACCACCTCGGCCGGCAGGCCGGCCAGGGTGGCGACGCGTTCGCGCAGCGACTCCTCGAAGTCCAGCTCGCCGCGCATGGCGGCCTCGGTGATCGCGGCGACCTTGGCCTCCGCGCCGGCCCGCGCGGCCAGCATCTCGATGACTTCGCCCTGGATCAGGGTCGAGTCGACGTCGAAGACGATGAGCCGCTTGGCCCGCCGGGACAGGCTGTAGTCCTCCAGCGCGATATCGATGCCCTGCTCGACGGCGACCCGCGCCATCGCCTCCTGCAACTGGGCGTAGGCCGCTCCCCGCGGCACCGACACCCGCATTTCCAGGCCGGTCACCGGATAGTCGGACACGCCCCGGATGGTGTCGATGTTCACGCCGAGCTCGGCGGCCTCGCGGGCCACCACCCCGAAGGATTCGGCGGCGATGGGCCGGCCCAGCACCACGATGGTGTGGGTGGACGGCTCCCGCATGACCGGTAGGTCCGCGCTGCGCTCGATGGTGACGTCCAGTCCCACCCCGTGAATGGCGGTCCGGACGTCATCGCCGAACTCCGAGCCGTCGGCCACCTCGGCGGGCGCCGACACGAGTACGGCCAGGGTGAGCCGGCGCCGGACGACCACCTGTTCGACGTTGAGCAACTCGACGTTGTGCCGGGACAGCACCTCGAAGAGCGCCGACGTGACGCCTGGCTGGTCGAGTCCGGTGACGGTGATCAGGACCGACACCTTGGAATTACTCACCGATTCAGGTGCGGACGTTCTCGTCGTCGAGCCGGGTGACGTCGCCATCGGACGGACCGTGCGCGCGGCCGATGTGCGCCTCGGCACGCATCCGCTCGACCATGTGCGGGTAGTGCAGCTCGAACGCCGGTCGCTCCGAACGGATCCGGGGCAGCTCGGTGAAGTTGTGCCGCGGCGGCGGGCAGGAGGTGGCCCACTCCAGGGAGTTGCCGTAACCCCACGGGTCGTCGACCACGACCGGCTCGCCGAAGCGCCAGCTCTTGAACACGTTCCAGACGAACGGCAGCGTCGAGATACCGAGGATGAACGCGCCGATGGTGGAGACCACGTTCAAGGTGGTGAAACCGTCGGTGGGCAGGTAGTCGGCGTAGCGCCGCGGCATACCTTCGTCACCCAGCCAGTGCTGCACCAGGAAGGTGGTGTGGAAACCGATGAACGTCAGCCAGAAGTGCAGCTTGCCCAGGCGCTCGTCGAGCAGCCGGCCCGTCATCTTCGGGAACCAGAAGTAGATGCCCGCGTAGGTGGCGAACACGATGGTGCCGAAGAGCACGTAGTGGAAGTGCGCGATGACGAAGTAGCTGTCGGTCACGTGGAAGTCGATCGGCGGGCTGGCCAGCAGCACACCCGACAGGCCGCCGAGCAGGAAGGTGATCAGGAAGCCGACCGAGAACAGCATCGGCGTCTCGAAGGTCAACTGCCCCTTCCACATCGTGCCGATCCAGTTGAAGAACTTGATGCCGGTCGGCACGGCGATCAGGAAGGTCATGAACGAGAAGAACGGCAGCAGGACCGCGCCGGTGGCATACATGTGGTGCGCCCACACCGCCACCGAGAGTGCCGCGATGCCCAGCGTCGCGTAGATCAGGGTGGTGTACCCGAAGATCGGCTTGCGGGAGAACACCGGGAAGATCTCACTCACGATGCCGAAGAACGGCAGCGCGATGATGTACACCTCGGGATGCCCGAAGAACCAGAACAGGTGCTGCCACAGCAGCACACCGCCGTTGGCGGGGTCATAGACGTGCGCACCGAGGTGGCGGTCGGCGGCCAGGCCGAACAGCGCGGCGGTCAGCAGCGGGAACGCCAGCAGCACCAGGATCGAGGTCACCAGGATGTTCCAGGTGAAGATCGGCATCCGGAACATCGTCATGCCGGGGGCGCGCATGCAGACCACCGTGGTGACCATGTTGACGCCACCGAGGATGGTGCCCAGACCACCGACGGCCAGGCCCATGATCCACAGGTCGCCACCGGCGCCCGGGGAGTGGATGGCATCCGTCAGCGGCGAGTACGCCGTCCAGCCGAAGTCGGCGGCACCGCCGGGGGTGATGAAGCCGGCGATGGCGATCAGCGCACCGAACAGGAACAGCCAGAACGAGAAGGCGTTCAGCCGCGGGAACGCGACGTCGGGGGCGCCGATCTGCAGGGGCAGCACCAAGTTGGCGAAGCCGAAGACGATCGGGGTCGCATAGAACAGCAGCATCACCGTGCCGTGCATGGTGAACAACTGGTTGAACTGCTCGTTGGACAGGAACTGCAGGCCCGGCAACGCCAGTTCGGTGCGCATCAGCAGGGCCATCAGGCCGCCGACGAAGAAGAAGATGAAGCACACGACGCAGTACATGATGCCGATCAGCTTGTGATCGGTGGTCGTGATCAGCTTGTAGATCAGGTTGCCCTTGGGGCCCATCCGCTGCGGGAACGGACGCCGTGCCTCGAGTTCTCCGATTGGGGGCGCTTCGGCTACCAACAGATCCTCCATAAAAAATCGACGGGTCGTCCCGGCAGTGTCTGTTCGAGATCTTATCCCCCGTCACCGACATCGGCGGCATGGGTCCTACAAACTGTCGTAGTTTCGCGCGGGGGTGCAAATGTTACCGTCGGCGACGTGCTGTTTCCCACTGCGCGCATCGCCCAGGTCGCAGCGGTGGCGTCCATCGTCTCGGCCGTGACACTGACCTTGCTCACCGGCTGCGGAGGCCCGGAATCCGCGCCGACGGGCCCGGTACCGGGCGCCCCGATCACCAGCACCACGCGGATCGCCGGCGCGGGCGTGCTTGGCAACCAGCGCCGCCCCGATGAGTCGTGCGCCGCCCAGCCCGCACCGGCCGATCCCGCCCCGCGTCAGGTCGGCAATGCCCCGGCCGCCGACGTCCCCCCGGCCACCGAGGTGCGCGGCGACCCGCAGCGCATCGTGGCCCTGTCCGGTGATCAGCTCGACGCGTTGTGCGCGCTGGGTCTGCAGGGCCGGATCACCGGTGCCGCGCTCGCCGACGGCTCCGACGCGCAGCCGTCATATCTGGGTACCGTCGTCCACGCCGCGCCCGGTGTCGGCAGCCGGACATCCCCGGACCTGAACGCCATCGGCCACGCCACCCCCGACCTCATCCTCGGGTCCTCGGCGCTCACCCCGACGGACTTCGCCGCGTTGAACCGGATCGCACCGACGGTGTTCACCGGGGCGCCGGGCGCGGGCTGGCAGGACACCCTGCGCACCGTCGCCGCGGCGACCGGCCGCCCCCAGGACGCGGCCCGCATCCTCGACGGTTTCGCCCAGGACGCCCGCAAGACCGGGCAGCAGAACGACGCCACGCATTTCCAGGCATCGGTGGTGCAGTTCACCGAGAACACCGTGCGGGTCTACGGGGCCGACAACTTCGCGGCCAGCGTGCTGCACCTGGTCGGGGTGGATCGCCCTGCGGCACAACGATTCACCGACAAGCCATATATCGAGCTGGCACCGGATGCCGATCTGTCCGCCGCCGACGGGGACATCGTCTACCTGTCCTTCGACTCCCCCGCCGCCAAGGAGCACGCCGCGACGGTGCTGGACAGCCCGGCCTGGCGCAAGCTTTCGGCGAACCGGGACAACCGGGTGTTCATCGTCAACAACGAGGTCTGGCAGACCGGCCGCGGTGTGGTGGCCGCGCGCGGCATCCTGGACGATCTGCGCACGCTCAACGCCCCGATCAACTAGCTATGCCGGGCTATTCGGCGCCCTGCAGCGCCTGCTGACCGAACTGGCCCAGTCCCAGCGAGCCCTCCGGCAGCACCAGCTCCCCGGTCTCGATCCGGCGCCGCAGATAGGCGAAGGTCTGCGCAGTCTGCGCGAACAGGTGCTCCCCGGCCCGCAATGTCGGGCGGGACTTGGCATCCGCGGAAGCGAACTGCGGCAGCGGTTTGACCTCGGTGTGGTAGTCGACGTTGAAGAACAACGGGAACGAGTACCGCTCTTCGGCGACCTTGCGGACACGGTGGCTGGTGGCCACGAACGCGCCGTTGGTCCACAGCTCCAGCAGGTCACCGATGTTGACGACGAAGGCCCCGGCCACCGGTGGGACGTCGATCCATTCGCCCGCCCCGTTGAGCACCTCCAGTCCGGGCGCGGTCGGTTTGAGCAGGGTGAAGCACTCGTAGTCGGTATGGGCGCCGATCCCGATGCTGTCCTTCGCATCTGGATTGTGCGGGTAATGGATGAGGCGTAACTGGCTCGGGGTCTTGGTGGCGTGCCGGGAGAACACCTCGGGATCCTCACCGAGCGCGACCGCGAACGCCCACAGCAGCCGCTGCCCCACTCCCAGCAGCGCCTGGTAGTACGCGGTGACCGCCTCGGCGAACCCCGGCAGTGCCGGCCAGGCGTTGGGGCCCAGCATCGGATTGCCGGCCAGGTAATCCGGATCGTCGGCGGGCAGGTCCAGCGCGGTGTCGAACGCCTCCTTCAGATCCGGGGTGGTGCCCTCGAGTCCTTCCTCACCGACGGGCACATAGCCGCGGTGGCACCGGGACAGCCCGATGTAGTTGCGCATCTTCTCTTCCACCGGCAGCGCGAAGAACTCCTTGACCGCAGCCAGCATCTGCTCGAACAGCGACTCGTCGATGCCGGTGCCGCTGATGTAGAAGAAGCCGACCTCCGCTGCCGCCCGGCCGATCTCGGCGGCCACCCGCTCCTGCTCGGTGCGCTCCGGTGAGTACAACCCACTGATATCGATGACGGGCACCGATGTGAATGACGTGACGCCACTCATGAATCCACGTTCCCTTCCGATTTCTCCACTGTCCAGCGCACGCCGTTGGCCTGGATGTCCTTGCCGGATATGACGATTCCGAGGGCCCGGTGGTCGGCACCGATGACCACCTGGGTGCGGTCGGCCCAGCCGAACAGTGCACCGGCACGAACCAGCAGCGCCTGCGCACCGTCCGGCCCGGACAGGTGCAGCGCTCCGGCCGGGGTGGCCGCGCCCGGATCCCGGACCCAGTGCTCGACGTAGTCCTCGTGCACACCGGTTTCGACGAGGGTGTCGCCGGCCCACGTCATCACGCCCGCATCCGGGAACGGCCCCGGGGGTTGCACGTCGATGGCGCGGTGCCATTCGAAGATGTCGCCGTTCTGGTGCAGGGTGCCCGCGAAGCCACGCGAGTCGACATAGGCCGTCGGGCCCTGTAGCCACAGCACACCGGGTTCGGTGTTGCGGGTGCCGTCCGGCTCGATCAGCAGGGTGCGCCGCCACAACCCGACACAGTCGGTCATCAGGATCGTCACGAACTTTCCTCCCAGCGGTGCCGCAGCAGGCCCAGCCCTTCGGCGGTCGGCGTGCCGAGGGCCCGCACCCGGGCGATGCCGCCGTCGGGGTAGGCCTGCACCCGCAGGGCGGTCACCCCGGCAACGGCGACCGGGAACACCTGACGGGCATCCGGGATCAGGGCACACCGTGCGAGCACCGGGACGTCGAAAGCCACCAAGCCCCAACCGTGTTCGCGGTCGGGCCGGTTGCGGGTGCCCAGCACCGACACCTCGGGGCTGGCGTTGAACACGAAGTACGACGTGTCGATCTCGATGCGGCGCAGGTCGGCGGGCACGAGGAAGGAGACGATCACCGCATCGTGGGTGTCCGGCCCGATATCGCGGCGCCTGCGGGTCTCCCATCCATCGCCCATGTTGTGCGGCCGGTTCGGGGCGACCAGCGCGGCCGCGCTGGAGTAGAAGCTGTCACTGCACCATTCGACGCGCCCGCCGTGCTCCAGGCCGGATACCTCGACGGTGACATCGGACCACAGCGCCGGGTCCGGAACCACCTCGCCGTAGGCGCGTACCCGCGCGACGCCGCCGTCGGACTGCAAGCGCAGCCGCAGATGCGTCCAGCGCCGCGAGTCGGACACGGTCAGCAGATTGTGCGAATCCGCTTTGAGGACGGTCATTTCCACGATCGGTGACCAATGCACGGACGGGCCAGCCGGATCGTCGGTGCGGTCCAGGGTGCAGGCATCCACGGCGCAGGCGCTGGGGTGATTACCGGAGAAGAACCGGGTGTCGACGTCGACGGTGTGCAGCCGGCCGGGCACGCCGAGCCGGATGATCACCCAGTCGCCGTCCGGACCGGCGTGCCGGCGGGTCTCCCAGCCGTCCACCACTTCGCCACGCAAGTCGTAGGTGCCCGGGACGAAGGCGGGTTCGCCGGGATCGACGAGACGTTCCTTGAACCCGAAGGACTCGTCGCTGGCGGCCACCACGCTGCCGCCGACGACACGGGAGGCCAGATCGACGTCGGTCACAGGCCCAGCCGTTCGGAGAGCGGCCAATGGCTGCGCGGATTGTCCGGACCGGGTGCGTACACGCCGGCCTTGCTGGTGGACAACCCCAGCCCGACCACGGCCTGGGCCAATCCGATCGCCGCGGCCACCCCGTCGACGGCGGGCACCCCGAGTTTGGCGGCGATGGCCGCGGTCACCCCCGCCATGCCGGCACAGCCCAGGCAGATCACGTCGGCGCCGTCCTCGTGCACGGCGCGGGCCGCCTCGTCGACGATGGCCTGCACGGCGCCGGCGGGGTCGGCGTCCACCTCGGCGGTCCCCAGCCCACACGCGCGCACCGAGGCGCAGTGCGCATTCAGTCCGGCCAACAGCAGCCGGTCCTCGATGGGCGGAATCGAGCGTGCCAGCGTGGTGATCACCGAGTACCGCCGGCCGATCAGATGCGCGATGTGCGCGGCACATTCGGCGATGTCGAACACCGGCACCGTCAGTGTCTCGGCCAGCGCGTCGCGGCCGTGCTCACCGAAACCGGCCAGTACCACGGCGTCGAAGTCGAAGGTTCCCGCCGCCGTCAGCCGGGTGACGGCGTCCAGCACCCCCACCGCCGACAGATAGCTCTCCGCCGCCGAGTCGATGGCAGCGGAACCGAAATGCGGTGACATGCACACAATTTCGGTGTCCGCGTGGGCCGCCTCGCGCGCGGCCGCCGCGATGTCGGCGGTCATGGTGGCCGAGATGTTGGGATTGAGTACCAGGATTCTCATACCGGCTGCCCGATCCGGGCCGGCACCGGCGCACCGGCCACCCAGGTCTGGCGCACCGAACCGCGCAGGGTGACACCGTCATACGGGCTGACCGGGTGCCGGTGGCGCAGCGTGGCCGCGCTGACCGTCTTCACCACATCGGGATCGAAGGCGCACAGGTCGGCCCGCAGTCCCACCGCGATCCGGCCCCGGTCGGCATAGCCGGCCAGTCCGGCGGGCCGCTCCGACATCCACCGGCTCAGGTCGGCCAGCCCGGCGCCGCGCCGGGCCGCCTGGGTCCACACCGCCCTGGGACCCAGTTGCAGCGAGCTGATCCCGCCGAACGCCCGACCGAAATCCCCACCGGCCTTGTGGCCCGGTGCGCACGGCGAATGGTCGGAGACCACTAGGTCCAGCGTCCCCTCGCGTAGTGCCGACCACAGCGGTTCGCGGTTGGCGCCGTCGCGGATCGGCGGGCAGGCGGCGAACTCGGTGGCGCCGTCGGGAATGGTCTCGGCATCGAAGGTGAGGTAATGCGGGCAGGTTTCGGCAGTCACCGGGATGCCCGCGGATTTCGCGGCGGCCAGCTGCGGTAGAACCCGGGCACCGGAGACGTGCACGATGTGCGCCCTGGCTCCGGTCTGCCGGGCGGTGTCGATGACGAGTGCCACCGCGTCCTCCTCGGCCGCATCCGGGCGCGAGGCCAGGAACGACCGGTAATCCCGGCCGGTGGGGCGTGGGCTGGCCGCGATCACCGCATGACTTTCGGCGTGCACCAGCAGCACGGAGCCCAGTTCGGCGATGCGGGCCATGGCGGTGCGGAATTGCCCGGGATTCAGGTGCGCGAACCGCGGGTTGCCCGAGGCGGTGAGGAAGCACTTGAAGCCGCGTACCCCGGCCCGCAGCAAGGGTGCCAATTGGTCCAGGTTGTCCGGGACGGCGCC
Organism: Mycobacterium sp. BMJ-28; assembly: GCF_054404835.1. NCBI lineage: Bacteria > Bacillati > Actinomycetota > Actinomycetes > Mycobacteriales > Mycobacteriaceae > Mycobacterium > Mycobacterium sp. BMJ-28. Next base: position 4,268,630 of record NZ_CM136783.1, read on the forward strand.
GCCCCAGTAACCCACGTCGACGTGGCAGTTACCTTCGGCCACCGCTCTTTTCGCCTGCAGGGCGGCGACACTGGTGGTCACCGGGTCGCAGTCCAACGGCATGTCGACCAGCGTGGTGATTCCGGCGGCGGCCGCGGCCGCCGTGGCCGTCGCGAACCCCTCCCAGTCGGTGCCGGGTTCGTCGACGTGGACGTGGGTGTCGACGAACCCCGGCAGCAACACCACGGCATCGGACAACCGGTCGTCTTGTGCGGCCGGGCAGTGCGCGTCGACGGCGCCGATGAAGGCGATCCGCCCGCCGGCGATGCCGACCGACGCCGGCACCAGGTGCCCGTCGATGAGCACCCGGTCCGCACGCAGGACGCCGTCCATCACGACGCGACCGGCCCGAACCTGTCATGGAAATGCCGGGTGAGCTCCGGCCACACATGCGGATCATGCCCCGGGATCAGCTGATAACCCTTGTCGGCGGCTAGTCGTTTGAGCCTGCGGATCGGTTCGACGGTGTCCTCGGGATCGACGTCGATGTAGCCGCCGATGGCCAGCTCGTGTTCGATGTTCTCGGTGAGATCGGCCGCGTCGAAGGCGAACACGAATCCATCGCCACCGACCGACTCATCGAGTTGCACCACGAAGCTCTGGTGTCCCGGGGTGTGCCCGTAGGTCGGCACCGCGGTGATCCCCGGCGCGATCTCGGCTTCTCCGTCGGCCAGTCGCCACTCGATATTCGGATCGTCGAAATCCACCCGGACGATCGCATTGCGTTCGGGCACCGGGTGATTGGACAGACCGTATTCGAGTTCCCGGCGCTGGGCGTGCACCGGGACCTTGCCGGCGAACAGCTTCAGGCCGCCGGCATGGTCGTGGTGCAGGTGGCTGACCGCGACGGTGTGGATCGCATCGAAGTCCACCCCGACCTCGGCGAGCCGCTGCTCGATCGGCTCGCCGGGGCCGGGCAGCACCGGGCGGTACTCCACCGTCGGGAAGAACCGCCGGTACAGCGCCGGGTCCCGCACCAACGCGGTGTTGAAGCCGGTGTCCAGCAACACCCAGCCGCCGTCGGTCTGCAGCAGCACGCCGGGCACCGGTTCCCGCAGCCGTTCCTCGGGCGGAGCGCCATACACCGACACCGATTTCGGCAGTTCCTCCCAACCCAGCGTCAGCAGGATGATCCGGCGCACACCGCTCTTGTGGACCAGTGTCGTCATCAGCCCACCGACAGCGCGGCCAGCCGCAACGAGTTCGGGTTGGTCACCACGTGCGCCTGCTCGACACCCTTGAGCCAGGGCTGCGCCACCATGAAGTCGTTGACGTCGGCGACGTTGAGCCAGCAGCCCGTCTTGACCGCTTCCTCACCGGCGGTGGAGAAGTCGGCGTCCGTATCGGCGGGCAGGCCCTTGGCCAGAGCCGCGGTGACCGCAGGCGCCGAGCACCCGAAGAAGTTCAGTCCGCCATCGGCATCCCACGAGATGTGTCCCCAGGTGTACGGCGACGGTGCATCCGGCCATCCGAGGTAGGTCATGATCTCCGGCGCGGACTGCCCGTCGGTGCCGACCCAGCCATAGATCTCCGAGGTGGGATAGGCCTGCACCTTGGCGTTCAGGCCGGCCGCCGCCAGCTGCGTCTGAATCAGGTTGCTGATCAACTGGTTGTCGGGGTTGCTGGAGTCGTAGCCGATGGTGACGGCCTTCTGGTCGGCAGGCAATCCCCCGGCGATACCGGACAGCACCGACGGATCGTGCGGAACGTTCTGCTTGCCGAACTCGGCGGCCATCATGTTCGGCGGGTAGATCTGCTCGGCCTTCTTACCGCGCCCGAAATACGTCTGCTTGACCAGTTCGTCGGTATCGATGGCCTGCAATACGGCGGTGCGATTCTTGGCGTCGGTCATCATGCCCTTGCGCGGGTTGATGTAGACGTAGTTCGACATCATGGTCGGCAGTGAGTAGTTCGCGAACGACTTGTTGTCCAGGTAGGACTGCACGGCGGAAGAGGGCAGGTCGTGCAGGATCGCGGCGACCTGACCGTTGTTGAACTGCAACTGCTGCGCCGACACATCGGTGATCACCGGGAGTTCGACCTTCTCGAAATACGGCTTGGTGCCCCAGTAGTCGCCGAAGGCAGTCAGTTCGTACTTGGAGCCGACCTCGGCGGCGGTCAACGTGTACGGGCCGGTACCCAGGTCGTGGTTGGTGAGATAACCCTGAGCGTTGTCGGTGCCCCCGTTCTTCTTCAGGCCTTCGGGGCTCAGGATGCGCGGCCCGTACGGGCAGGCCAGGTAGTCCAGGAACGCCGAGTTGGGTGCCTTGAGCGTCACGGTGACGCCGTAATCGCCCTGGGTGGTCACCGATTCGACGTCGGTGACCATGTAGGCCGGGCCCTGGTTCACGGCCGCCCGCCTGTCGAAGGAGGCCTTGACGGCGGCGGACGTCAGCGGGGTGCCGTCGTGGAACTTGACGCCTTCGCGCAGCTTGAACGTGAACACCTTGTTGTCGGGCGAGGCGGTCCACTCCGTGGCCAGAAGTGGCTCCAGCTCCGGCTTGTCGGTACCGGCCTTGTACTGCAGCAGACCCTCGTAGGTGTTCGTGGTCAGCAGCAGACCCTGTCCGGCGTAGTAGATGTCGGGGTCCGGCGGCTGTCCCGGGTCTTGCAGGAACGACAGGTGCAGCACCTTGTCGGTCGGGGCGGCGTTAGGGGTGCTGCCGCCGCCGGAATTCGAACCGCCACAGGCCGTCACGGTCAGGACCGCCACCGCGCCGATCGCCAGAACAGTGCGTAGTTTTCTCATCGTGCGGCTCCTTCGAGGACGGGGCTGGTGATTTCGCGGAAAGCGGCGAGGATTTCCTCGGTGGTCCGCATCGCGCCGGTCTGCAGGTATTCCATCGCGTCCAGTGCCGCATCGTGGCGGTACTGCGAGGAGCCCCCCACACAGTCGGTCACGACGCGTACGTAGAAGTCACGCTGATGCGCATCGGCGAACGTGTAGTGCACGCAGACATCGGTGAGGCCGCCGATCAGGATCAGGGTGTCGGCCTTGAGACCGGACAGCACGATCTCGAATTCGGTTCCGATGAAACCGGAGTAGCGGCGCTTGACGATGTGGAACTCTTCGTTGGGACCGTCGAAGTTCGGTAGCAGCTCGGGATGCAGCGGTGTGCCGGGCCGCCCGTCTATGCAGTGCGGACCCTCGACGCCGTCGAGTTCGCGGCCGAAGTCGACACCGCTGGCGCGATGCACCTCCTGGAAGAACACGATCGGGATGGTCGCCGCGCGAGCCGCGGAGATCAGTTGCTGCGCCCGCCCGATCCGGCCGGCGTAGCCCGCCATGTGCGGGATACCCACCTGTTCGACCGGCATGTCGCCGGACTCCTGCATGTCCACCACGACAAGCACGGGCTTGCCCACGATGAGCGGCTGTTTGGGCACCTAACCTCCTAGGACTGCGATACGGGGATCTGCGGCGGCCTGGAGCAGGTCCACGGCCGTGTTGATGAAGACGTAGAGCGCGCCGAGCATGAGCGTGACGCCGGCGATCGCCGGGAAGTCGGCCACCGGGATGCTCTGCGCGATGTACTGACCGATACCGGGCCAGCCGAATACCTGCTCGACCACGAGGACCCCCGAAAACATCAGGCCCACTTGCAGTCCCGTCATCGACAGGGCGGCGCCGACGGAGTTGCGCAGGACGTGGCGCGCCATGATCCTGCTCTCCGACAGCCCCTTGGCACGGGCGGTCCGCGCGTAGTCGCTGTCGATATCGGTCATCAGGCTGCTGCGCAGCACCCGACCGATCGCGACGGCCGGGCCGATCGCGATGACCAGCGCCGGCAAGATCAGGTGGTGCAGCGCGTCGGCCACCACATCCAGGCGGGCGTGCAGCAGACCGTCGACGGTGAGCAGTCCGGTGGGCCCGTCGGGCGGATTGGGCACGGCGACACGGCCGTTGGCCGGTACCCAGCCCAGGGTTTGGTAGAAGACGATCAGCCCCGCGATGCCGAGCAGGAACATCGGCGCCGACGAGCCGGTGAACAACACCGCCCGCAGCACACCTGCCCCACGCCACTTCAGCGTGGTGCTGAACGCGAGCAGCACCGCGAGCAGGATCGCGATGATCAGTCCACACAGCGCCAGTTCCAGGGTGGCCGGGAAGAACGACCCCAGGTCGGACAGCACCGCATGCCGGGTCCGGTAGGACGTGCCCAGATCGCCGGTGGCGGCGCCGGCCAGGTAATGCCAGAACTGCACCAGCACCGGGTCGTCGAGGCCCAGTGCCTGGCGCCGGGCGGCGACCGCCTGCGCTGACGCCTGGGCGCCGAGCTGCGCCTTGACCGGGTCCAGCGGCGAGATGTTCTGCAGGACGAACAGCACTCCGGTGAGCGCGATCAGGATGGCCACCATCGCGCCGAGGCGGGACGCCACGAAAGTCTTCATACGGCCCCGCCTAGTTCGTCTTCATCAGGTTGCGCAGACAGTCACCGGAGATGTTGGCGACCAGCGCCAGCACCAGCACCGCGAGTCCGGGCATCACCGGAATCCACCACTGCTGCAGGAAGTAACTGAGATTGCGGGCCGAGTCGGCACCCAGCTCGGGCGCGGGTGCGGCCTGTCCGAGCCCGAGAAACGACAGCGCGGCCAGCGTGAGGATCAGGGTGCCGATGTCCAGGCTGGCGGCCACCAGGGCGTTGGGCACCGCACCGGGTAACAGATGCCGTCCAGCCAGCCGAAAGCGGCTGACACCCGCCAGTTTCGCGGCTTCCACGTGCGGGCGTGCGGCCAGCCGGGCCACCTCGCCGCGAACCAGCCGCGCGTAGAAGGGCCACCACACGATGGACACCGCGATCAACGTGTGCAGGAAGCTCGGTCCGAGGGCGGCCACCACCGCGATCGCCAGCACGGGCGCAGGTAACGACAGGAAACCGTCGGTGATGCGCATGAGCGTGGCGTCGAGCCAACCACCCGTGGCACCGGCGATCAGGCCGACCAGGCCGCCGATCAGCAGACCCAGCGCCACCACCGCCAGCGCCGCGAACCAACTGGACCGGGCGCCGTAGAGCACGCGGGAGAAGATGTCGCGACCCACACTGTCGGTGCCCAGCAGGAACCCGTGCCCGCCCGGCGCCTGTAGTGGCAAGCCGACCGGGGTGAGCGGGTCGTGCGGGGCGAGCAGAGGTACCGCGATGACCGTCAGGGTCACCAAGACCACCAGTGCCACACCGGTCCAGTTGACGATCGTCGAGCGGGACTGCGGCAGCGACGGCCGCCACCGGGCCGATTCGCGGACGAGGCCGGGCGCCGATACTGCGATGGCCATCAGACCGCCTTCCGTTCGATACAGGCGACCTGGTGCGGGTTGCCCGGGAACCCTTCGAGCCGGACGTCGAGGTCGTCGCCGGCGCAGGCTTCGACGGAGATGGCGCACCTCGGGTGGAATGCACATCCGGGCGGGGGTGACAGCGGGCTGGCGGGTTCGCCCGCCAGCACCCGGGTTTCGCGGCCGAGATCGGGGATGGAATCGACGAGCGCCCTGGTGTAGGGATGGGTGGGATCGCCGATCACCTGTTCGGCCGGACCGACTTCCACGATGCGGCCGAGGTACATCACCGCGATCCGGTCGGCGACCACCCGGGCCACCGACAGGTCGTGGGTCACGAACACCACGGACATGTCCAGTGTCCGGCGCAGGTCACCGATCAGGTTGAGCACCGATGCCGCCAACGAGACGTCCAGCGCACTGGTCGGCTCGTCGCACAACAGCACCGACGGCGGCACGACGGTGGCCCGCGCCAGCGAAACACGTTGGCGCTGACCACCGGAGAGCTGGCCGGCGCGCGATCTCGCCACCTCGGCCGGCAACCCCACCCGGTCCAGAACCTCGATGACCGCATCCCGGCGTTGCGCGCGGGACATCTTGGTACCGCGGAGCCGCTCGGCGATCAGCTCGCCGACCGACAGCCACGGGGTCAGCGAGGCACCCGCGTCCTGAAACACCATCTGCGGCCGTTGCCCGCCCGCCAGGGTGACCGAGCCGGAAGTCGCCTTGGCCAGGCCGGCGATCACCCTCAGCAGGGTCGACTTGCCCGACCCGCTCTCCCCCACCAGAGCGACCGATTCGCCGTGGCCGACCCGCAGTGTCACGCCGCGCAACGCCTGCAGTTTGCCCCGGCGTGCCACCGCAAAGGTTTTGGTGATATCGGTCAGCGCCACCGCAGGTGGTTGATCAGGGTCCGAATCAGGTTGTGGCGCAATTGGTTCTGCATCGTGCCCGATCTGGGCAGCAGCGCCATTCCGGTCGGGCGGTAACACGCAGGCGCTCAGCCGATCCGGGCCCACCGGGACCGGGTCGGGGGGCGTTTTCGTGCAGTCCTCGGTGGCCAGATCGCAGCGGGGCACAAAGGCACATCCCGGCAGCGGCGACAGGGGGCTGGGCACCGATCCCGGAAGCGCGGCTAGCCGGCTGCGCCTCGGAGTCTGCAGTGTCAGCCGGGACCGCAGCAGGCCGCGGGTGTAGGGGTGTGCGGGTGCGCCGAGCACCCGCGCCGTCGGTCCGATCTCGGCGATGCGGCCCGCGTAGAGCACCGCGATGCGATCGGAAATCTGCGCGGCCACGCCCAGGTCGTGGGTGATGAAGACGATGCTGCAACCGATCTGGTCGCGCAACCCCTGCAGCAGCGTCAGCACCTGGGCCTGCACCGTGACATCCAGTGCGGTGGTGGGCTCGTCGGCGATGATCAACTCGGGGTCACCGGCGATGGCGATCGCGATCATCACCCGCTGGCGCAGGCCGCCGGACAATTCGTGCGGGTAGGAACGCATCCTTCGGGCCGGGTCCGGAATGCCCACCGCCGTGAGCAGTCGCAGCGCCTGCTCGTCGCCGCCCGCGGCTTCGGCGACCTGCTTGCCGATCCGCATGGTGGGGTTCAGCGACGTCATCGGATCCTGGAACACCGCGCCCAGGTCGAGGCGGCGAATCTTGCGCAGCGCCTTGGCGTCACCGTGCACCATGTCCGAGCCGGCCACCGTGATGGTGCCGTCGATGCGCGCGTGGGCGGGCAGCAACCCGAGCATGCCGAAACCCAGCACGCTCTTGCCCGAGCCGGACTCGCCTACCAGACCCAGTATTTCGCCGGGCGCCACGGTCAACGTGACCCCGCGCAAGGCGTGCACCTCTGCGCCGTTGCGGCGGAAGGTCACGTGCAGGTCGCCGATGCTCGCGACGGGTTCGGGGTTCGCCGAGGCCGCGGCGCGCAGGTGTGCGGGTGCGTCGACCGCGGAAACGACGATGCCCATGAGCATTCTCCCGGTGTGGATTGCGATGCCGACGCTGGCCTGTCAATCGACAGTTTTCACTGCAGGCCCGCCCGGTGGGTGTCGCTGGCGTAACCAATTCCGGGCCGTAGGTAACCGAGGCGTATCGCGCGTTTCTATCATGTGACAGATACGGTCGGACATACCTATCAAGGTCGTGATCAGTCACGATGGGGACATGTCGCTCACCCGCGCAGGCCGGCCCCGACTGCAGACGCAGCGGCGCCCGGGAATGACGGCTCGCGATGAAATCCTGGATGCGGCAAGCGAATTGTTCACCACGCTGGGATATGCGGGCACGTCCACCCGAACCATTGCCGAATCTGTGGGCATCCGGCAGGCGTCGCTCTACCACTACTTCAGGACCAAGGACGACATCCTGTGCGCCCTGCTGAGCCAGACCGTCACGCCGACCCTGTCCTTCATCCCGACGCTGCTGGGGGCCACCCCGGCACTGACCGCCGCCCAGCACCTGCACGCCCTCGCCGCATTCGACGGTGATCAATTGCTCAGCGGCCGTTGGAATCTGGGTGCCCTGTATCTGCTGCCCGAATTGCGCGACGCCCGGCTGGAGCCGTTCTGGTCGGACCGTGAACGGCTGCGGCTGCACTACCTGGCGCTCAGCCGGGCGGTGCTGGACCAGACCGGGGTGCATCCCGCGGCCGCCGACCTGCCGTTCCGGCTGGTCGAATCGCTGGTCAACATGTGGTCGGTACCGCACGGACCGCAGCGCTCGGAGCTGCCGATGCATGTCGCCGACGCATGCCTGCGGGTGCTCGGCATCCTGGATGCGGCGACCCCCGAACGACGGGAACACAGCACATCGGTGATCGACACCCATCGGTGCCACGTGTGATTTCTGTCGATCGACAGTCGGGCGTTTCGGTGCCGCAGCCCACGCACTAGTCTCACAGCGTGTTCCATGTGCTGAGCCTGACCTACCTGCAGCCGGACGAGATCGTCGATGCCAGCCGGCCCGCGCACCTGGCCTGGCTCGCCGACGAAGTGGCCGCCGGGCGCGTCATCCTGGCCGGACGCACCGCGCAAGCGCAGGGCGCAGTGCTGGTCACCGGCGACATCACCGTCGAGCAGGCCGACGCCGTCGTCGCCGGCGACCCGTACACGCGCGACGGTGTGGCGCGCTACGACCGGGTCAGCTTCGCCGCCGGGTTCCGGGCGCCGGGGTTATAACCTGATTCACAGCGCGATCCGGGACTAGACCGGCACAGGGCGCGGTTGAAACAACAGTCGGTGCAAAGTCGCGCCCGTCGCCGAGCCGTGCTCGGTTACCTTCGTTAACGTTTAGCGGGGGCGCTTGTTGCGCATTCAAGAGGTACGTCGATGAAGAGGATCACCAACCCATGACCACCACCGTTTCCGCCTACGCCGCCACCGAGGCGTCCGGCCATCTGAGCAAGACCACCATCGAGCGTCGCGCCGTAGGCCCGCACGATGTCGCCTTCGACATCAAGTTCTCCGGCATCTGTCATAGCGACATCCATACCGTGAAAGCCGAGTGGGGTACCCCGAACTACCCGGTGGTACCCGGTCACGAGATCGCCGGTGTGGTCACCGAGGTCGGCTCCGATGTCACCAAGTACAAGGTCGGCGATCACGTCGGCGTCGGCTGCTTCATCGACTCCTGCCGCGAATGCGACAACTGCAAGGCCGGGCTGCAGCAGTACTGCACCGGCGACTACGGCATGCACGGCACATACAACTCGACCGAGCGCGACGGCAGCCCCACCTACGGCGGCTACAGCTCCGCCATCGTCGTCGACGAGAGCTACGTGCTGCGCATCCCGGATTCGATCCCGCTGGACAAAGCCGCGCCGCTGCTCTGCGCCGGTATCACCCTGTTCTCCCCGCTGAAGCACTGGAACGCCGGCCCCGGCAAGCAGGTCGCCGTGATCGGCCTGGGCGGCCTCGGCCACATGGGCGTCAAATTGGCCCACGCCATGGGCGCGCACGTCACCGTGCTGAGCCAGTCGCTCAAGAAGATGGAGGACGGCCTGCGTCTGGGCGCCGACGAGTACTACGCCACCGCCGACCCGGACACCTTCAGCAAGCTGGCCGGCAAGTTCGACCTAATTCTCAACACCGTCTCGGCCAACCTGAGCATGGGCGACTATCTGGGCCTGCTCAAGGTCGACGGCACCCTCGTCGAGTTGGGCATCCCCGAGCATCCGCTGGAGGTGCCGGCGTTCCCGCTGGCCGGCGGCCGCCGCAGCATCTCCGGTTCGATGATCGGCGGCATCCCGGAGACCCAGGAGATGCTCGATTTCTGCGCCGAGCACGACGTCACCCCGGAGATCGAGGTCATCGAGGCCTCCTACGTCAACGAGGCCTATGAGCGGGTGCTGTCCTCGGACGTGCGGTACCGCTTCGTCATCGACGCGTCCACCATTTAGCCTGTGCGTTCGCCCCGGAGCCCGGCGCTCCGGGGCGAACCGGACGCGGCGGCGGTGGCCGCGCGCAGGTGCAGGCAGTCTTGCGCCGGATCGGCGTGCGGACACGTCAGCAGGTGCTCCAGATGCTCCTTGGCCCGGGCCAGACGGTCCTGCTGGTCCTCGATCGTGTGGATGCGCCCGCTGACCACCCTGCGCCAGTCATGGTTGCGGGCCGCCAAAATGAGCGCGATCTCGTCGAGGCTCAACGTGGCGGTTTCCCGCCACATCTGAATCAAGCCGATCCGGTGCAGCTCGTCGGGACCGTACCGGCGCCACCCGGAGCCGAGCTGGACCGGGCGCAGCAGGCCGCGCCGCTCCCAGTACCGCAACGCCGATTCCGCCAGACCGAATCTGCGAGCAGCCGCACCGATCCCCACGAAATCCATGCCACACCCCCGCCGTCGCCGCCTAGTTAGGTGACCCTAACAAGGATCTCACGGTTGGCGGAGGCTTCGTCGGCTCCGCAGTACGATGGCCGATGTGACCGCCATCACGTCCACCCTTCCGCCCGGGCCACGCCTTCCGCGGATGGCACAGGCGGCGCTGTTTCTGCGCTACTGGCCCCGATTTGTGGCGGCCTGCCACCGCCGGTACGGCGACGTGTTCACGCTGCGGCTCTCATCTCTGGGCACCGTCGTGTATCTGGCCGATCCCGCCGACATCAAGGAGGTGTTCGCCGGCGATCCGCGCGTCTTCCATGCCGGTGAGGCCAATTCGATGCTGAGCGGGTTGCTCGGCGACAGCTCGGTGCTGGTGATCGACGACGAGGTGCACGCCAACCGGCGCCGCCTGATGCTGGCCCCGTTCACCCGCCGCGCCGTGGACCGACAGACCGCGGCGATGGCCGACATCACCGCCGCGTCGATCGCCGAATGGCCGGTCGGCACGAGTTTCGCTGTGGCGCCGAGGATGTCGGTCATCACCATGGAAGTGATCCTGCGCACGGTCATCGGCGCGAGCGATCCCGACCGGCTGGCGCGACTACGCGCGGTGTTGTCCCCGTTGCTGAGCCTCAACACCTTCGACAGCCTCTCGATCGCCGAAGCCGGTCTGCAGCAGCGCAGGCCGTGGCATCGGGTGCGCGACCGCATCGCCGATGCGGACACCTTGCTCTACGCCGAGATCGCCGAGCGCCGACGCGATCCCGCGCTGGCCGACCGTACCGATGCGCTGGCGATGCTGATCCGCACCGGCGAGGGCATGTCCGACCGTGAACTGCGCGACCAATTGATGACTTTGCTTCTGGCAGGCCATGATACGACGGCGACCGGCCTGTCCTGGGCCCTGGAGCGGCTCACCCGCCACCCGGAGATCCTGAGAAGAGCGGTGCAGGCCGCCGAAGCCAGCGCCGCTGGGGATCCAGCCGGCGACGACTACCTCGACGCGGTGGCCAAGGAGACCCTGCGCGTCCGGCCGGTGGTCTTCGACGTCGGCAGGGTGCTCACCGAACCGGCCGACATCGCGGGCTACCGGCTGCCCCGAGGCGTGATGGTGGCCCCGGGTATCGGATTGGTGCACAGCAGCGCTGCCCAGTATCGCGACCCCGACCGCTTCGACCCGGACCGGATGCTCGGCGTAACGCCGGGCACGTGGTTGCCGTTCGGCGGCGGGAACCGCCGATGCCTTGGCGCGACGTTCGCGATGACGGAGATGCGGGTCGTACTGCGCGAGGTGCTGCGCCGTGTCGAACTGGACACCACGACCGAGGCGGGCGAACGCCAGCGCGTCAAGCACGTCATCCTGGTGCCGCACCGGGGTGGGCGGATCCGGGCCCGGGCGATCCGTCAGGTACCCGTCGCGGGCGCGGCAGGTGGCGGGTCAGCCGGCTGCCCGGCACACCCGGCCTAGCTGTCGGTGACCTCGGACTCGACGCCGGACAGTGGCCAGCCGGCCGCGGCCAGCTTGGCCGCCACCCGGCGCACGTTCTCCGGGCCGGCGTCATGGTGGGTGACCTCGGCGATGAACGCCTCGATCTCGTCCTTGTCGATCTCACCGTCGGCCAGCGCGGGCGACCCCGCAGCGGTGATGTTGACGACCACTTCTTTGACCTGATCCTCGGTCAGCGGGGTGTTGCGCAGCAACGCCAGCAGCGGTACCCGGTCGGCGCCGGGCACACCTTCGGGGTATCCGGCGCGCAGCCAGTCCAGGATCCGGGCGACGAGCGAAGTCGAGGTGGTCACGCAACAAGCTTCTACGGTCCGGGCCGTACGCGCCACTGCCGGTTCAGACAGTTGTCCCGTCGTTCACCGCGGGTTCATCGCCGGTGGTTGGTCCGCACGCGCGCTGCAGGGCCCGCACCACGGCGTGTTTACCCAGATCGACCTTGAATCCGTTCTGGCTCAGCGGCCGCGCGCCGGTCAGCGCCAGCTCGGCCGCACGACGGAAGACGCCGTTCCCCGGCCGTTCGCCCAGCAGCACACCTTCGGCCGCGGTGACCCGCCAGGGTTTGGCGGCGACGCCCCCGAGTGCGATGCCCGCCGAGGTGATCAGGCCGTCGGCCAAAGCGACGCCGGCGGCGACCGACACCAGCGCGAAGGCGTAGCTGTGCCGGTCGCGAACCTTGAGGTACCAGTTGTGGGCAGCGAACGATGTTGGCGGGAGCTCGATTCCGGTGATCAGTTCCGCGGCCGCCATGGTGTTGTCCCGGTCCGGCCGGGCGGCAGTGAAGAACTCGGCGATCGGGATGATGCGCGCACCCGTCGGCCCCTGCACGTGCACCCCGGCCCGCGTGCGTCCTGCAGCTTCTCGTCGGTCAGTTTGACGAAATGGTCCGGGCGGTAGACACCATGCCGGATTGCCCCTTCGTCGGCCGGGGCTGGTTCCGCGAGCACCTGCGCCGCACTCAATTGCGCAGCGGCCACGCGGTATTCGAAGCGCATCAGCGAGGCGGCATAGGTGGCGTTCTCCGGGGTGTCGGCGACCACCAGGGCCAGATGCTGGCCGGCGTGCTGCACCGTCAGGTCCGACAGCGGTGGGCGGCGTTCCAGCGGTAGATCCCAGGTCAGGTCTTCCGGCAGCATCTGCAGCGGCGGGCAGTTCAGCGGGGTCAGCACGTGCAACACTCCCGGTGCGGCCACCGCGGCCGCCGCGGCGGCGGCCATCGACTCGGCCGTCACCTCACCGTGCGCGATCTCCGATTGCACCAGTGCCGCGAAAGTGATTCCGGGCACCGGGGTGTCGGCGGTGTACCGCGTCGCTCCGGTGACCTTGTCGCGCCCCTCGACCCGGTCGACGGGCCGGCCCACCACCGTCACGCGTCGACCGGATTCGTCTTGCTGACGATCAGCGGATCGGCCGGGGTGAACGGAAAATTCGGCAGATCATCGATATGGGTGCCGAACGCCGCGGCCAGCACCTGGCGCGAGTACGCACTCGCCGAGGCGCGGTAACCGATGTCGGCGGGGAACGGCTGATCGAAGAAGATCAGAAAATGCCAGTCATCGGTGCCGATGTTCTCGATGTGGTGTGGGTAGGCGCGTGGGATGAAGTACATGTCACCGGTCTTCATGGTCCAGGTATCCAGTGTCCCATCGGGATTCATGATCGTCATGCGCGCGGCGCCGTGTTGCACGTAGCCCATCTCGGCGGTCACCGGGTGCCAGTGCGGTTCGCGCATGCCCTGCTCGGTGACCCGCAGCGAGTACATCGAGATGTCTTTGAGCGCGGGCCAGAACTGGTCGCGGGCGAATCTCGCGTTACCACTGGCGTAGTTGAGGCCGGGCGCCTGTGCTTCGATGTCGAATTTGTGCGGATCGGCGAAATACGCCGATGCAGGGATCTCGGGGGCGCCTGTGCGCGCCGCCAGCTTGTGGTCATGAATGTCGCGCCGGATCTTGGCCAGGTCCGAGGACGGCAGGTCATAGGTGTTGCCCAGCACCGCATCGGAGAACGCACCCAGGGTGGCGCCGAAGCCGAAGTCCTCCGGGCGTTCGCTGCGGAAGGCGATGATGAATTCGGCTACGTCGGTGCCGATGTTCTCGATGTGGTGCAGCGACCCGGAGTCGATGTGGAACATCTGACCGCCCGTCACGATGAAGCTGGCGAACTTGTTGTGGTTGTCGAGCACCGAGACCAGCGCGGTGCCCGACACACAGTAGGTCAGCTCGTTGGCATTGGCATGCCAATGCGGGGTACGCATGGCGCCGGGGTTGAGCAGCACCCGCTTGATCGACAGGTTCTTCAGGATCGGCATATCGTCGGCAGTCACGCGACGCATCGAACCCAGCTCGGACTCTTCCACGATCTCGCCGTCGAGCAGGGACAGGGTGTGCGTGCCGCGGGTCGAGGCTGCAGTCATTTCGGTCTCCTCGTTGAACTGGTTCGACGTGTCCACTGTGCTCCCGGGCAGCGACGATGTCTGCAATGCTGGCCGCAATTGCGGTTGCACGCTGGCGGTACCGCCCGGGTAGGGCTAGCCGCCATATCGGGTGCAACCCGCACCGCGCCCGCCGCGAGATGCGAGAATGTCGCGGCCGCAACGGCATCACCGGAAAGGGCTACGGGTGGCTATACGAGTTGTCATCGCCGAGGACGACGTGCTGCTGCGGGAGGGCTTGGCCAGCCTGCTGCAGCGATCGGGATTCGAGGTGGCCGGTCAGGCCGGCGACGCGCCCACGCTGCTGGAACTGGTGCGCACGCATCAACCGGATCTGGTGCTCACCGATATCCGGATGCCGCCCACGCACAGCACCGAGGGCCTGGACGCCGCCCGCACCATCCGGACCGAATTCCCCGACACCGGGATCGTGGTGCTGTCCGCGCATATCGACGTCGAACACGCCACCGAGCTGCTCGCGGGCGGCCGCGGTATCGGTTACCTGCTCAAAACCCGGGTGACCGACGTCGAGGATTTCGTCGACACCTTGAACCGGGTGTCCGCCGGCGCCTCGGTGATCGACCCGGCCCTGGTCACCGAGTTGGTATCGGCGCGGCGCCGTAACGATCCGTTGGCGGCGCTCAGTACGCGCGAACGTGAGGTGTTGGCGCTGATGGCGGAGGGCCTGTCCAACGGTGGTATCGGCCGCCGGCTCTGGGTGACCGAGGGCACCGTGGAAAAACACGTGCGCAGCATCTTGACCAAGCTGGACCTGCCGGAGACCGGTGACGATCACCGGCGGGTGCGCGCAGTGATCTTGTTCCTGGACTCGCATTGACGCTCAGCCGGCCAGCAGCCCCCGGATCGCCTCGGGCGACAGCGCGAACTTCGGCAGGAAACCGCGCGCCGGACTGGCCGCGATCAGGTCGGCGAAGTCCTGCTCGTCGTGCGTGGAGATGAGGATCACCGGCACGCCAGTGAGCTGCTCGGCGACGTCGAAGCCGCTGTCCGCGCCGAGGTCGACGTCCACCAGGGCCACATCGGGCGTGAGACTCCGGCTGGCGGTCAGCGCCCCCGCGCGGTCGGTCGCCGTGCCCACCACGGTGATCCCGCCGCGGGCCAACATCATGGTCGCCGCATCCCGGAAGGCAGCGCTGTCATCGACGATGAGCGCTCGCATCACGGGGGAACCGGGCATACGTCGAGCTTGGCAGCATCGCGCGGATTAGGCATTACCGCTAGCCGGAAAGGTTCCTGTGAAGATGCCCCATAACATCTCCGGAGTGAACTGGCGTTCGTTGCCCTCCCGCCTGCTGGCGCTCATCGTGCGGCCCACCGCCCGGCCCCTCCGATGGGGTGTGGTGGTCGCCGCGGTCTTCATCGCGGCCGAGACGCTGCTGGTACTCGGGCTCAAGGCAGTGGCACCCGACAACGCGTTCGGGGCGGTGTTCCTGCTCGGTGTGCTGGTGGTGTCGGCCGGCTGGGGATTCGGCCTGGCGCTGGCCACCTCGGCGGCCAGCGCACTGGTCTACGTCTACTTCCACCTGGAGGGCCGGGACAGTCTGGCCCCCGCCGTGGCGGTGTTCCTGACTCTGGCGCTGGTCACGAATGTGCTTGTCGGACAGGCCCGACTGCGCGCCGCCGAGGCCGAGCAACGCCGGCATGAGGCCGCGGCGCTGGCCGACCAGCAGGCCGCGCTGCGCCGGGTGGCGACCCTGGTGGCGCGCGGCGCCGCCCCGGCGGATGTGTACGACGTCGCCGTGTCGGAGCTGGCGCACAGCCTCGGCGCCGGACATGTCACGCTGCTGCGCTACGAATCCGGCGATCACGCCGTCGTGCTGGCCGCCTGTGATCCGAGGGCTTTCGCCGTCGGACAACGGTTCTCGTTACGGGGTGACAACGTCGGCGACCGGATCCGCAGCACGGGGGCTGCTGCCCGCATCGACGACTACGCCGCCGCGACCGGTGAGGTGGCCGTCGCGTTGAGCCAACTCGGGATGCGCTCGGGCGCCGGCGCCCCGGTGATCGTCGACGGAGCGACCCGCGGCGCCCTCATCGTGGCATGGCCGGCGCCGCGGTCGGTGCCGGACCACGTCGAGGCGCACATCTGCGATTTCGCCGACCTGGTGTCCACCTCGATCGGCAATGCCGAAACCCGCGCCGAACTCACCGCGTCCCGGGCCCGCATCGTCGCGGCCGCCGATCAGGCACGACGTGGTTTCGAACGCGACCTGCACGACGGCGCCCAACAGCGCATCGTGGCACTGAGCCTGCAGCTGCGGGCCGCGGAGGCGGCCGCCGACGGCGCGGTGCGCGACCAGTTGTCCACCATCGTCGACGGTCTCGCCGGGCTGTACGCGGATCTGCAGGAATTGTCGCGGGGTCTGCACCCGGCGATTCTGTCCAAGGGTGGGCTGGCTCCGGCCATCCGGACGCTGGCCCGGCGCTCACCGGTGCCGGTCGAGCTGGATGTGCGGGTCGACGCGCGCTTGGCTGAATCGGTTGAGGTCGCCGCCTATTACGTGGTGGCCGAGTCCCTCACCAACGCGGCGAAATACGCCCAGGCCGAGGTGGTAACGGTGACGGCCGTTGCCGAGAACGGCGGCCTGCGGCTGTCGGTGGTCGATGACGGGGTCGGGGGCGCCGTCGCGGGCGGTGGCTCGGGGCTGGTCGGCTTACGCGACCGGGTGCAGGCGCTGTCGGGCGAGTTCGGGGTGTCGAGCGCCCCTGGTACCGGAACGACCGTGACGGCCTGGATACCACTCACCGCCTGAACGGCAGCACCCGGCAATCCTCCGATGTCGACCTTCTGACCTGCATACGACCGACGTGCGACGGGTGCCTGCGCTTGGCCTCGACGAGAGCCCGCATGTTCTGCCGGGCACGGCGGGGGGCGAGCTCGACGACATTGGTGTCGGCAATCCTGAGAGCTGACATGGCGTCCTCCTGGTGGCCGGTGTTCCGACCGTCACCATTGAGATTGCGCGCTCAACAGAGGAAGACCTTCAACGGATGCCGTGAAGTTGCTGAGAAATCGGAGCCAGGTGCCGTTTGAACGGCAGCACCACACACGGCTGCGGGGTTCCGGCAGCATCAGCGGTTTGACTCCTGCGCCCCATGGCCCGAAATCGCCGCACGTTGCGCCTTGCCCGCCGCGCTGCCAGATCGACGACGTTGGAATCTGCAATCGCGTTCGCTGCCATGACCATTCTCCCTCGCGCCGATGTCCCTCAGGATGCCCCGTCTCACGGCCGGGCAAACCGGTGTTTGGGCAGGTGTAGCGCGCTGCTCACCCGGGTAATCCGGACAGCACGACTCATCTGGTGAGGAAGGCGTCATGCGATTGCGGCGGAGTGTGCTGACGGCTCCCGGGATCACCCGGAAGCGCCGGGGAAAGGGGTTCGCCTATTACGGCCCCGATGGAAACCTGCTCAGCGATGACGACACCGTGGCGCGCATCAAGGCCCTGGTGATCCCGCCGGCCTGGAAGCGGGTGTGGATCAGTCCGCATCCCAACGGGCACATCCAGGCGGTCGGAACCGATGCCGCGGGCCGGCGCCAGTATCTCTACCATCCGCGGTGGCAGCAGGAGCGCGCGGAGGAGAAGTTCGACCGGGTACTGGAGATGTCCGCCCGGCTGCCCGACTGGCGGGCACGGGTCGGCGCGGATCTGCGCGGCAAGGGCCTGCACCGCGGCCGGGTGTTGGCACTGGCGCTGCATCTGCTGGATCAGGGGTACTTCCGCGCCGGCGGCGAACAGTACGCCGAGGAGCACGAATCCTATGGTCTGGCAACATTGTTGTGCGAACACGTCAAGGTCAGCGGGAACGCGGTGTCGTTCGACTATCCGGCCAAGAGCGGTGTGCAACGCCGCCTGGAGTTGGAGGATCCGGAAGTGGCCCGGGCGGTCAAGGCGCTGTTGCGTCGCGGCAACGGGACCGAGCGCCTGCTGGTGTGCCGGGCCGCCTCGGGCTGGGCAGATATCCACGCCGACGATCTCAATGCCCGGTTCAAGGAGTTGGTGGGGGCGGACTACAGCGTGAAGGATCTGCGCACCTGGCACGGGACCGTGCTGGCCGCAACGGCTTTCGTCGATGCCGATCCCCCGGTGTCCAAACGCGTGGTGAAACGCGTTGAGGCAGCGGTGATGAAGGAGGTGTCCGAGGAGCTCGGCAACACCCCCGCCGTCGCCCGTAGTTCATATGTCGATCCGCGGGTGGTGGCCGGGTACGAGCGCGGCTTGACCATCGCCGCAGGCGCCCGACGGGCCGCCCGCGAGACCGATCCCATTGCTGCCCAAGCAATTCTGGAGAAGGCGACCCGGTCGCTGATCAACAAGGTGGACAAGGGCAACGCCGCGTCACGCCGGCCGACCGGCGCCCCGATGCCGACCGCCGCCTGACGGGCTGGGCGGCGGGCTACCCGCCCGGGGTTATGGTCGTGACGAAGGCGTCGACGAGTTCTTCTGGCGTGGTGTGCCATTTGTCGGTGTGCAGCAAGCCGCTGCGGCCCAGGCCGGCGGCACCGTGTGCGCCGGTCAACAAAACGGCCGCGTAACGCTGGGCGTGCGGTTCGCCGACCACACCGGCGGCGATGGCGACGAACTCGTCGCAACTGCGTTGTGCGGCGCGGACCACCGCCGTCGGGTCAGCCGCCGGTGCGCTGAACATCAGCTGGTACAAATGCGGACGCTCACGACTGAGGGCGATCAGGGCCAGCAGCGCCGCCCGCAACCTGTCCACAGCCGACAGCCCGGAGTCCGCCCGCACCGCCTGCATGCGGTCGCCGACCATGTCCCAGCCCTCGGCGGCCACCGCAACGAGCAGGCTCTCCTTGTTCGCGAAGTGCCGGTAGGGCGCGCCCCGGCTGACACCCGCGCGCGCGCCGACTTCGCGCAGCGTCACCGCGTCCGGCCCGCCCGCGTCGAGTAGGTCCGTCGCCTCATCGAGCAGGGCACGGCGGGTGGCGGCCGCCGATTCGGTGCGACTCATGCCCACCACCTTATGTTGACACCGTCATCTCAGCGGGTAGCTTAATTAAGATGACACTGTCATCTGAATCGAACGAGCTGGTCGTGGTCACCGGTGCGTCCACCGGCATCGGTGCGGCCACCGCACGCGAGCTGGCCCGGCGCGGCTTCCACGTGCTCGCCGGCGTCAGACGCGACCGCGACGGCGACGCCGTACGCGGCCCGGCGATCGAACCGGTGCTACTCGACATCACCGATCCGGCACACATCCACAACCTCACCGCCAGGGTGCAACGAGACCCGCGACCCGTGCGCGCGCTGATCAACAACGCCGGCGTTGGGGTGAACGTCCCGGTCGAGGTCTTCGAGATCGATGCGTGGCGCCGCCTGTTCGAGGTCAACCTGTTCGGGCATGTCGCCGTAACCCAGGCGCTTCTGCCGGCGTTGTGCGACAACAAGGGGCGGGTGGTCAACATCAGCTCGGTGGGTGGCCGGATCGCGATGGCCACCTACGGTCCGTACGCCGGCACCAAGTTCGCCCTGGAAGCGGTCAGCGACGCCCTGCGCCGCGAACTCGCTCCGTCGGGTGTCGACGTCGTGGTCGTCGAGCCCGGTGCCATCCGCACCGAGATGCCCGGCCGCACCATCGACACCGCCCGGGCACTGGCCGCGGCCATGACACCCGAGCAGGATCGGCGCTACGGTCCGCTGATACAGGCCATCACCGCGCAGACCGCCGCGCACACCGGGTCGGGTCTGCCCGCGGAGGCTGCCGCGAAGACGATCGCGAAGGCGGTCACGGCGCGCAAACCCCGCACCCGCTATACCGTCGGCCGCGAAGCCGCCCTGCTCACACTGGTGCGCGTGCTACCCGACCGGGCCGTCGACCGGATGCTGGCCGCGGCGCTGCGCCCGCACTTCCCGAAGTGACGCGAAAACGGTTGCGCCGTCAGAAGTCCCAGTCCGCGTCTTCGGTGTTGACCGCCTTGCCGATCACATACGAGGACCCCGAGCCGGAGAAGAAGTCGTGGTTCTCGTCGGCGTTGGGGCTCAGCGCCGACAGGATCGCCGGGTTGACGTCGGTCTCGTCCTTCGGGAACAGCGCCTCATAGCCGAGATTCATCAGCGCCTTGTTGGCGTTGTAGCGCAAGAACTTCTTGACGTCCTCGCTCAGGCCGACGCTGTCGTAGAGATCCTGGGTGTACTCCACCTCGTTGTCGTACAGCTCGAAGAGCAACTCATAGGTGTAGTCCTTGAGCTCCTGGCGCTTTGCCTCGTCGACCAGCGCCAACCCCTTCTGGTACTTGTAACCGATGTAGTAGCCGTGCACGGCCTCGTCACGGATGATCAGCCGGATCATGTCGGCGGTGTTGGTGAGCTTGGCCCGGCTGGACCAGTACATCGGCAGGTAGAAGCCGGAGTAGAACAGGAAGCTTTCCAGCAGCGTGGAGGCCACCTTGCGCTTGAGCGGGTCGTCGCCCTTGTAGAAGTCCATCACGATCTGCGCCTTGCGCTGCAGGTTCGGGTTCTCCTCCGACCAGCGGAACGCCTCGTCGATCTCCACCGTCGAGCACAGCGTGGAGAAGATGTTGCTGTAGCTCTTGGCGTGCACCGACTCCATGAACGCGATGTTGGTGTAGACGGCTTCCTCGTGCGGGGTCAGCGCGTCGGGGATCAGTGCGACGGCGCCGACGGTGCCCTGGATGGTGTCCAGCAGCGTCAGACCGGTGAACACCCGCATGGTGAGCTGCTTTTCCGCGGCGGTCAGGGTGCCCCAGGACGGGATGTCATTGGACACCGGCACCTTCTCCGGCAACCAGAAGTTGCCGGTCAGCCGGTCCCAGACCTCCGCGTCTTTATCGTCCTGCAGACGGTTCCAGTTGATGGCCGAGACACGGTCGATCAGCTTCATTCCATCGGACACCTTGGACCCCAATTCAAAACGTGGTGAGTTGCTCCCACGACACTACAACTGGGGTGCGACGGCGCGCCGCAACACAACAACTTGTGTTGACGTGTCGTGTCGATCAGCGACTGAACTCGTACTCCGCCGGCTGGAACTGCCGGGTCGCCAGCCAGTATTGCCAGGTCATCCCGCTCCACAGCGTGCGGTTGACGCCGTGGGCGTCCATGTACCAGCTCTGGCAACCTCCGGTGTTGAACACCGTGCCTTCCAGATCGTGCTGCAGCTGGGCGTTGAAATCGTCCTGGGCGCGGCGCGTCGGCGCCAGCGCCTTGGCGCCCGCCGCATCCGTGGCCGCGATGGCTTGGGCCACATACCGGATCTGAGACTCGATCATGAACACCACCGAGTTGTGGCCCAGCGCCGTGTTCGGTCCCAGCAGGAAGAACAGGTTCGGCATCCCGGCCACCGCGATGCCGCGGTGGGCGGCGATGCCCTCCCGGTTCCAGCGGTCCACCAGGTCCTCACCGTCGGCGCCCTTGATGTCGACGTAGGTGTAGGAGTCGGTGACATGGAAGCCGGTGGCCCACACCACCACGTCGGTGGGGTGCTCGACACCGTCGCGGGTGACGATGCCCGTCGGGGTCAGCCTGGCGATGCCCTCGGTGACGACATCGGCTTTCGGGTCGGCGATGGCGCGATAGTAGGTGTCGGAGTTCAGGATTCGTTTGCAGCCCGCCGTGTAGCTCGGCGTGAGCTTGCGGCGCAGCACCGGATCCTTGATGCTGCGGTTGATGTTCCAGCGGCCCATCAGCTCGCCGATCTTGAGCAGTCGTGGCTGCTGGGTCATGGCGAATCCGACGCCCTCGTGGATCCAGTAGATGGCCGCGCGCATCAGCGCCCGGGTACCGGGGACATAGGTGAACAACCGTCGGATCCATTGCGGGAAAGCGTTGTTGGGCCGTGGCATGACCCAGGCCGGGGTGCGCTGGTACAGATCGAGACCGGCGACTTTGTCGATGATCGCCGGCACGATCTGGATGGCGCTGGCACCGGTGCCGATGACCGCCACCCGCTTGCCGGAGATGTCCACCCCATGATCCCACTGTGCGGAGTGGAACATCGCCCCGGTGAAGGCGTCGGCCCCCTCGATCTCGGGAATGGACGGAATGTGCAGGCCGCCCGCCCCGGAGATCAGGAATTGTGCGACGTACTCCTGGCCGGACTTGTCGAAGACATGCCAGCGCGCGTCGGTCTCATCCCAGTGCGCGCGGTCCACATGGGTGTTGAACCGGATGTTGCGCCGCAGCCCGTGCTTGTCGGTGACGCCCTTGAGGTAGTCGAAGATCTCCGGCTGAAACGACCACATGTGCGTCCAGTCCGGTTTCGGCTCGAACGAGAACGAATACATGTGCGACGGGATGTCACACGCACAGCCCGGGTAGGTGTTGTCCCGCCAGGTGCCGCCGATCTCGTCGGCTTTCTCCAGGATCAGGAAGTCCTGGTCTTTGAAGCCCTGATTCTTCAGCGCGATGCCCATTCCCAACCCGGAGAATCCGGATCCGATGATCAGCGCGCGGGTGACGACGGCGGACATAGCTCACGGCCTTCCCGGGAACGGCGGTACCGGGTACCAAGTATCCAGACTGGGTGCGGCGGACCGCAACAGCCCAGGTCAGGCAACGGGCTCCTGGCGTTTCACGGCGCTGCTGATCGGCTGGTCGGGGTCGATCACCACGCCGACGAGTTCACCGGTGCCGTTCACCGCGCCCATCATGATGGTGGTCATGTGGGCCACGAACTGCTCCATCGGCATCCGTCGGGCGCCGTCGTCGCTGGCGCCCAACCACCAATCGGTGGCCGAGGCGGCGGTACCGAACAGCGCGAACGCCGCGAGCTCGAACACCGCGGGATCCAGATCCATCTCTTTGAGCTCGCTGCTGACCATGTCGGCGATCGCCAGGGTGATGTCGCGGCCCCGGTTCACCGTGCTCATCGCGGCCGACGACTGGTCGGCGAACCGGCCCTGCAGCAGGAAACGCACCACGTTCGGGTGCTGGTCGACCAACTCCACGTAGTGCTCGACGGCCCGGCCGATGATCTGGCGGGCGGTGTCGGACTCGATGTTGATCGACGGGATGACTGCCGCCCACAGCATGTCCCGCATCCGCTCGCCGATCTGGGCGAACATGTCGGACTTGTCGGTGAAATGGCGGTAGATCTTCGGCTTGGCGGTGCCGGCTTCCTCCGCGATCTCGCGGACGCTGACATTGGGGCCAAGCCGGTCGATCGCCCGGAAAGCTGCATCGATGATCTCCGCGCGCACCTTCTTGCGATGCTCACGCCACCGCTCGCTGCGCGCATCGACCTTCACGCCGGGCTGCCCGCCGGGCAACGGAAGGGAGGGAAGAGCTGGTCTGCGCACCCACCTACTGTACCGGGCTGGCCGTCCCTGACCTGCCCTGACCGCTGCGCGCGCCATCCGCCCGGCGCGCAGCTACGAATAGCTTCGGTACCATCGAACGGACACAATCACTTCACAGAGGCGGAAGATGACGGCCAGATACGACCTGGTCATCGCGGGTGGGGGCCCATCTGGCTCGGCGGCCGCATGGCAGGCCGCCCAGACGGGTGCACGGGTGATCGTCTTGGACAAGGCGGATTTCCCCCGGGACAAACCCTGCGGTGATGGATTGACCGCACGCGCGGTCAGCTACCTACAGAAAATGGGACTGGCCGACGAGGTGGCCAAATACCACCGGATCAATCGGGTGACGGTGTACAGCCCGAGCGCGTGGGAGCTGTCCTTTCCTCGCCGGCCCGGGATGCCCGACCACGGGCACACCGCCAGCCGCACGGACCTCGACCTGAAGCTGCTCAAGCACGCCGAGTCGGCCGGTGCCGAGGTGCGACAGGGCGCAGAGGTGGCCGGCCCGGAATTCGACGCCGACGGCCGCGTGGTCGGGGTCGTGCTCAAGAGCGGCGAGAAGGTGCTCGGCGACGCCGTCATCGCTGCCGATGGCGCGTACTCCCCCATCAAACGAGCACTGAAGCTGGACTCGCAGTACAACGGTTACTCCGCGATCGCCATCCGATCCGAGATGCATGCCAACCGTCCGGATGGCGACAGCATGGACATCTACCTGAAGTTGCTGTTCCAAGGCGATCAGCTGCCCGGCTACGGGTGGGTGTTCCCGATGGGCAACGGCGTGTTCAACATCGGGCTGGGGTATGTCAACAGCTACAAGAACTGGCAGTCGATCAACGCCACCCAGTTCCTCGGCGAGTTCCTGCGGTCACTGCCGGGCGACTGGGAGTTGCCCCCGATCGAGGAGCTGAAGAAGAACCGGAGCGTGCGGGCGTGGCGCTTGCCGATGGGCTTCACCGCCTGGCCGCCATGGCGCCCGGGCGTGCTGTTCACCGGCGACTCGCTGGGGGCCGGCAAGCCGGCGTCCGGCGCCGGCATCTCCAAGGCGCTCGAATCCGGTTTGGCCGCAGGCGAATGCGCCATCGCGGCGTTGCAGAACGGCGGCCCCGACGACTTCACCAACTACGCGCAGCGGATGGAAGCCGCGTGGGGCAGTGAATACCGACGCGGCCGCTACATGCACAAGCTGATCGGTTACCCGAAGGTCGCCGACGCCGGCATCAAACTGATCGACAACGCGGCGTTCCGGGATCGGCTGCTCAGGTCGCTGTACAAGAAGGCGCAAGGTCCGGCCCACCACAAGGTGTAGCGGGGGTGCGCGATCAGCTCGCGCACCCCGGCTGGAACGAGTACTGGACGTGTTCGTCGACAGCGACGAACCCGATCCGCCGGTACACCCGGTTGGCCACCGCATTGGCCGCGTCGGCGAACAGCACGACCTCGCGGGCGCCACGTTGACGGGCGTGCCGGGCCGCGGCCGCCGTCACCGCGCCGGCGTAGCCGCGGCCGCGATGTTCGGGCGGGGTGTACACCGGTCCGATCCGCGCCATGCCCGCCAGCGGGGCGTGCACGCGGGCCATGCTGACCGGCGCCGTTCCGGATGTCCACAACACGACGTCCCCGTCGGCGACGGCGATCTCGTCCAGATAGGCACGCCTGGCGCTGCGGTCCGACGTCACGCCGAACGCCTCCACGAAGAAGGCGTCCAGCCAGTCGACGAGTAGCTCCACGTCGCGCCCGGCCGCCGGCCGGCTCGATCCGGCCACCCCGGCCGGCGCGGCGAGTTCACCGAGCCGGTACAGCGGCTCCACGTCGGTCAGTTCGGCGGCGACCCCGGTCAACTCGCTCCACGCGGTGGCGAATGCCGTTGTGCTACTCCGTGTTCCGCGGGCCCCGGGCAGGTTCAGGTGGTCCCGCGTCAATGCCTGCGCAACGCCGGTGGCGTGCGCCGGCGCCAGGCCGGTGGTCAACAGCGCGGCATCTCTGACCTGCACCGCCGCCCCGACGGTGGCCGCACCGCTGGCCACCGACACCATGATGGGGCTGGCGTCGGTTTCGGGTGCGCGCAGCGTGGTCAACTCGACCGTGAAGGTCACCGGGTCCGGCAGGTAGACCGCCCCGACGGCCGGGGCGAACTCGTCCCGGGATCGGTGCAGGCTGACTCTCATGGC
This sequence comes from Mycobacterium sp. BMJ-28, assembly GCF_054404835.1. Taxonomy (NCBI): domain Bacteria; kingdom Bacillati; phylum Actinomycetota; class Actinomycetes; order Mycobacteriales; family Mycobacteriaceae; genus Mycobacterium; species Mycobacterium sp. BMJ-28. The sequence continues at coordinate 4,294,171 of NZ_CM136783.1, forward strand.
TACCAGGGTGGCGCGTACCGGCCCGCACGCGCCACCGAATTTCGGTGCGCGGTGACCGCGGCACCGTGAAACCTCCACGTAAGGGTCGCTTTTCCGCCAGCACCGGCGGGTGCGGTTTCTTAACGTCGTCGCCATGCAACACCAACCGATCACACCCACCACGCCGGACATTCTCACGATGCCCGTCGTGTGGCTGATGGCCCTGGCCGCCGCGCTGGGCACCGCCAGCATCTATCCACTGCAGCCCGCGATAGCAGACGTCGCCGGCACGCTGCACGTCTCCTACGCGACGGTGGGGGTGGCGTTGGCCGCGGGCCCGGTCGGGTATCTGGTCGGACTGGCCGCCCTGGTGCCGCTGGTCGACCGGTTTCATCCGCGCAGCGTCGTGGCGCTGCAATTCGTGCTGATCGGACTCGCGCTGGTCGGGTGTGCGGGCGCCGGCACGGTGTGGACCCTCGGTCTGGCGATCGGCATCATCGGCGCCGGCTCATCGGTGGGTGCCCAATTGAGTTCGATCGCGGGGCGTTTCGCCTCCCCACGCCGGCGGGCCACCGCGTTGGGGATTGTCACCTCAGGTATCGCCGGGGGAATTCTGGCCGGCCGGCTCCTCGGCGGATGGCTGACGGTGACCCTCGGCTGGCGGGTGATGCTGCTGGTGCTGGCCGCCGCGTGCGCGGCCGTCGCGTTCGTGGCGTACCTGGCGTTGCCCCGGGCCGGTCGTACGGCCACCGCCGGCTATGTCAGCGAGATCCTCGGATCGGCCCGGCTGCTCGTACAGGTGCGGACCCTGAGGCTGGCCGCGGTCCGCGGCGCCCTGTGGTTCTTTGCCTTCTGCATGGTGTGGTCCGGCCTGGCGGTGGCCCTGGCGCAGCCACCGTTGTCGTTCTCGGCCGAGCAGATCGGATTGTTCGCCGTCGCCGGCCTGTCAGGTATCGCGGCCACCCGCATCGCCGGGACGTGGACGGACCGGGCGGGGGCGCGGCGGGTGATCCTCGTCGGCCTGGCCGCCGCGGTGATCGCGTCGGCGGCACTGACGTTCTCGCTGCACCACACCGTGGTCGTCCTCGGCTGCCTGGCGCTGTTCGACGCCGGACTGTTCGCCGCGCAGGTCGCCAACCAAAGCACCGTGCTGGCCATCGATCCCGATGCGCCGGCCCGGTTCAACAGTGCCTACATGGTGGTCTACTTTCTCGGCGGGACCGCAGGGACGGCGCTGGGCGCGGTCACGGTGGCGCACCTCGGCTGGCCGGCGACCGCCCTGATCGCCACCGCGGCAGTGCTGGCGGCGATCGTGTTGACCACAACGGTCCAACGGCCTGTCCGACCAGCTGACCGACCTTGAGCAGGCGTGCGCAATAGGGCGTTGGGCACAGTCGGCACATATTCGTGCGATTCCGGTTGTCGTTCATGCCATTTCGGCGAGGACGCCGGCCGGCTAGGTCACCGAGCCTGCAGCGGGCCGGCGAAGGACTTCTTCAGCGCCGACGGCGCAACCAGGGGCAGCAATGCGGCTAGCAGTTTGCGCTTGAGCCCCACCGGATTTCGGATGAGCTCGATCGCGACCGATGTGCCGCCGTCCGTGGGCGATAGCTGGAAAACCCAGCCGCCGCCCGGTCCGAAGATCTTCGAATCGTGTGTCGCGATGGTTACCCGCCCAGTCGCGGCGTTCCAGTCGTAGCGGGCGCGCTCCCATGCCGAGGCGGTTCCCTCGGTCACCTCCGCCCAGGTGTCCCCCACCGCATGAACCTGGTAGTGGTCGTCGTCGATGCTGGGCCAGCGCGCGGGCCGCGTCGGCCCGAAATCGGTGAGCACCGCCATGAGTTCGTCCGGCTGCAGCGTGGAGGTCATGTGGAGTCGGACGGCGGGCATTCTCAGGTCCTCTCAAGGGGATCCAGTGTGGTATCCCCTTCATCAGACCGCGATCAAGTCATCAAGTCCAACGATCACATTTGATCCGGATCATCTAAATGTCAGATTGCTGCTCGCGCACTCCCGCATGGCCGGCTCTTGGCCAGCCCTTATTGACGCTCACGGCATTTTATGCCTCGATCGTTGCTACCCTGAGCACTCTTGCCGAAAGGTGTGGGGCGGCAAACACGCCGAAACGGGAGCGGGGTCGTGGTAGGGGTTCTTCGCAGCTTCCGGGTGTTCGCGCGCGACGTCGGCACCTGGTGGCACGAACCTGTGGACTATCCCGGGCAGGTGCAGTATTTCGCCCGCCGGTCACTGTCCAGTGCGATCCGGGTGCTGATCGGGCTCGGCATAGGCCTGATGGCGCTCATATCGCTCGCCGTGCTGATGCCGGGTGCGGCACGCACTTCGCTCGCATCTCAATTCGCAGTGGGGCTGTTCGCCGCACTGACAACAGGATGGGCAGTCGCGTGGTGCGCCCGCGAGTGGCCCTCACGACGGCTGTCCCGGGCATTCATCGTCTCCGCAGACTTCGGCATCACCATGGTGGCCTTGGTGGGCTCGACATGGCCCACCGGGCTGTTCGCGCTCAACTGCTACGCACTCATCTCCGTATATCTGATGTTCTTCGACGGCGCGAAGGCGCTTGTCCTGCACGCCGCCCTGATCCTCGCCACCACAACCGCCTTCATCGCCCAGCTCCCCGTCGGCGACCACCTCACCAGAGCGAGCATGGCAGCCACCATCCTCGGGACGGTACTACCCACGATCCTCACCCCGATGGGCATCCAATTCGGCATCTGGACATTGCGAAACGATGCCAACGAATCGGTCACCGACCCGCTCACCGGGCTTCTCAACCGGCGCGGCCTGCAACTGCACTCCGCAGGTCTACTGAGTGCAAACCGCATCACGGCAACGGCCGCACTCACCGTGATCGTCGTCGATCTGGACCGCTTCAAGGACATCAACGACAAGTACGGCCACGCCACCGGCGACGAAGTGTTGATCCAATGCGCCCGCCGCATCAAGGAAGTGGTCGACAAGTCGGCGCTGGTGGCCCGGGTCGGCGGTGAAGAGTTCGTCGTCGTACACCTTGCCGACCCATACCAGGGCGATCAGGTCCCGGAGCGGATCAGACAGGCCATCGCGGCGCCCGGCGAGCGCCCGCCCGTCACGGCGAGCCTGGGTGTCACCAGCGTTACGCACCGGCACCTTGCGGCGCAGGGCGCCGATCCCGTTCGGCTGTTGGATGAAATCATCGCGCAGGCCGATGCAGCAATGTTCGATGCGAAACATGTTGGGGGCGACGCCATCCGGCAACTCTGACGGACCGCGACATCACTCGCTGTGGGTCAGTTGGTCGGTGAAGGCGCTGCCGGCCGCGCCGTTGAGTTTGGCCGCGTCGAAGCCGTAGGCCACCGCGTCACCTCGAATCGCGCGCAGCGGGTCCTCGAAGTCGCGGAAGTAGCCCATCGCCCACGCGCCTTCCTGGTAGCCGATCAGCTTCAGCAGATCGTCATCGAGCGTGCGCGCGACTTCGGTTGGCACCGAGAGGAATTGGTTCTCCTCCTGGCGGACCCAGCCGACGCAGTAGTTGATGTTGATGGCACGCCGAACCCGGTCGCTGCGGTTGGCGGCACCGCTGTGCGCGATCTTGCCGGAGTACAGCAGCACCGAGCCGCGGGACATCTCGGCCTGCAGACATTCGTCGTCGGCGTAGTCGGTCGGCTTCTTGTCGCTGGTCTGGCTGCCCGGCACCACCCGGGTGGCGCCCATCTCGGCGGTGTAGTCGGTCATCGCCCACAGCGTGTTGCACTGGACGTGATAGTCCGCAGGGAACGGATAGAAATCGAATGCGTTCTGATCGCGGTGCAACGCCTGATCAGATTCACCCGGCTCGATCGAAATGACTTGGGTCAGCATCAACTGAAAGGCGCTGGCATGGCCCAGGAAGTCCTTGCACACACCGAGGATCGTCGGGTGCTGGATGAGCCCGCGGCAGGCCGGCGAACGGGCGATGAGCGCACCGGTGCGCCGGGTTTTGCGGCCGATCATCGCGTTGTAGCCCATCGGCGTGGCGTCGAGGTAGGGCGCCAGTTCGTCGGTGATGGTGTCCATCAAGGAGTTCGGAACCAGGTCGTCGACGATGACGTAGCCGTCGCGGCGCAGGTGGTCGGCGAGGTCCGCCGCCGACGTGGTGGCCGGAACGTGGGTCAGCGCGGTCATACTGCGAGTATCTCGAAGTACGTGTGTTGACCAGGTAAAACAGCGTCACGCACCCGTTACGGATACCGAAATTGCACGACCGCACACACGACCGTGGGGCCTGTGCACGCGAGTCTGCCCGTGCACGTACGTATCCCCCACGCTCGCCGCGGGTCAGCGGCGGCCGCGCTTGGCCGCTCCCGGCTTGCGGGCGACCTTGCCCGCCGCCGCGCGGGCTGCCTGCTTGGCCAGTGTCTTCTCCCGAGCGGTGCGTTTGGGCGGCTGCGGGGCCTGGCCGCGCGACGAGCCGGGCTTGCGGCCCCGCACGATCCCGACGAACTCCTCGACCAATTCGGACTGCGGCCCTTCCGGGACGGCGAGCGCCACCGGACAGTTGGGCGCGTCGGTGATCGGCCGGAACGTGAGGTCCTTACGGTGATAGAGCCGCGCCAGTGACTGCGGAACGACGAGCGCGCCCATTCCGGCGGCCACGAGTTCGATTGCATCCACGGTGGTTTCGGGCCGGTGCTGCACCGGGGCGCCGGGAGCATCCACCCAGTCGACGACATGATCGAGCGGTCGAAGGGTCGGCTCGCCGTCGAGATCTGCGGCGGTGATCGCGTCGGCGGCGCTGAGCAGATGGTCGGCCGGCACCACCGCCACGGTGGTCTCTTCGTACAACGGGATGACGGCCAGCCCTGCTGTGTCGGCCGGTAGCCGAAGCAATGCCGCGTCGATGCGGCCGGCCCGCACGGCGGCCGCCGCGTCGGCCGCGGTGACGGATTTCAACTCCAGCGAAACCCCGGGGTGGCGCTGCGCCCAGGTCCGGGCCCACTTCGCGGGTGTCACGCCGGGGACGTAGCCGACGGTGAGCGAGGGCTGGGGCACCGCATCAGGCTACCGATAAGCTCAACCCATGAGCAGGCCGAACGCGCAGTCCATGAAACCCGCCACGGCGGCGAAGAAGCTGGACGTGTACTTGCCCGCCACGCCCGCGGAATTCCAGGAAAACCCGATCACCCGCGGCGAACTCGCGGCCCTGCTGGAGGACCCGCCGCAATGGCTCAAGGATCTCCGCAAGAACGGGCCACACCCGAAGAATCTGGTGGCAGCCAAGCTCGGCGTCTCGATCGCCGGTCTGACCCGCGGCGGTGTCACCGAGGCGCTGACCACCGGGGAGATCAATGCACTGCTCGAGGAGCAGCCGGACTGGTTGGTCGCCGAACGCGAGAGTTTCCAGGCCGTGTTGAGCGAGGAGCGCCGGGTGAAGGCGCTGCACGCGGATAAGCCGCGCAAGAACTGAGCGGACCGTGGCCCCGCTGTCGACCTGGCTGCGTGCGAATCGGATCGCCGCTTCCGCCGTCGTGTTCGCCGGCTACACCGCGGTGATGATGCGGTTGGAAGGCCGCATGCGAGCCGCCGGCGGACCGGGAATCATCCCATTCGAACTCGCGGGCACAGCCGCCGAAGCCGAGGCCATCATGGACCGCTGGGGTCCGGACGGCCGGCGCGCGGCCCGCCAATCCATGTGGCTGGACTTCGGGTACATGACCAGCTACGGAATCCTGCTCGGGCTGCTCATCGACCGGAACCGTCGCCGCCGTGGTCACGCGGCGTGGGTGCCTGTCCTTGCCGCCGGCGCGGTCGCGGCCGACGCGGTGGAGGGCGTCGCGCTGATGCGCGTGCTCGACCGTCGGGACATCGCGGCCAATGCACGTCGCGCGCAGGTCGCGGCCTCGCTCAAGTTCGCCGTCATCGCGGTGGCGCTCGGGTACAGCTTCTACCCGGCGCGCCCTACCGGTCGAACAGATCGCTGACGCGATCGAAGAAGCGATCGATACGCCGCTCGAGTCGAGAGCCTTTGCCCCACTTGTCCCATAGGTAGGTCAGGGCGAACATCGCGGCGACGATCCCGAGAACCAGTGCGGTGATGAGGATTGCCTCAACGGTTGTCGACACCGGAACATCCTCGCGCACAGCGTCAGAGCACGTCGATCCAGGGATGCCCGGGGTGTATCCGCGCCAGCCAGGTGTGCAGTCGGGATCGCCGCACGGCCCCTAGTTCCGGTAGCACGCGCGTGAAGTCGGCCTCGTCCTTCGCGCGGCGGTGCTTTGCCTTGAACAACAGTGCCACCTCGGGAATCACGTAAGGGATGCCGTCGTCGGTTCGCAGGATCAGCTCGGCATACGGCACGGTGATCGTCGGATCCCGGCGGCAGACCCAGCGCCCGTCGACATGGGGTTCGCGGAAGACGTCCAGGCGGTAGATTCCGGTCGCCGGCTCACGCAGCCAGGTCTGAAAGTGTTGCGCGACCTGCTCGGGATAGGGCCAGACCCGCCCATCCCCTACGACGTCCCACTTGTAGCCGGGTAGTGCCTCGGCGATCTCGTCGAACGACGCTGCCGGCACGGCGATCTCGACGTCGTCATGTTCGCGGGTGATCTCACCGACGAAGAGGTCCACTGCCCACCCGGCGGCGACACACCACGGTGCGCTGACATCCGAGAGCCGCCGTGCGACGTCGGCCGGACTCCACGCGTCCCAGCGATCTTCGATCACATCTGGGGAGAGAACCATTCCGCCGTCATCACTCATGTCGCTGCCCCCGCCGAAACTGAAAGTGCGGTTCCCTCCGCGGCGCGTCGCGCGCTACGGAGGGAACCGCACCATCAAGCGTCAAATCCTCACAACATGCAGCTGACGCAACCTTCTACCTCGGTGCCCTCCAAGGCCATCTGGCGCAGCCGGATGTAGTACAGCGTCTTGATGCCCTTGCGCCAAGCGTAGATCTGCGCCTTGTTGACCTCGCGGGTGTTCGCGGTGTCCTTGAAGAACAGCGTCAGACTCAACCCTTGGTCGACGTGCTGGGTCGCCGCGGCATAGGTGTCGATGATCTTCTCGTAGCCGATCTCATACGCGTCCTGGTAGTAGTCCAGGTTGTCGTTGGTCAGATACGGCGCCGGGTAGTAGACGCGACCGATCTTGCCTTCTTTACGGATCTCGATCTTGCTCGCCACCGGGTGAATCGACGAGGTCGAGTGGTTGATGTAACTGATCGACCCCGTCGGCGGGACGGCCTGCAGGTTCTGGTTGTAGATGCCGTGCGTCTGCACCGACTCCTTCAACTGCTTCCAGTCGTCCTGTGTCGGGATGCGGATCCCGGCGTCGGCGAAGAGTTCGCGCACCCGCTCGGTGGCCGGTTCCCACACCTGGTCGGTGTATTTGTCGAAGAACTCACCCGAGGCGTACTTCGACTGCTCGAACCCACCGAAACGCGTACCCCGTTCCATCGCAATGCGATTCGAGGCCCGCAGTGCGTGGAAGAGCACCGTGTAGAAGTACATGTTGGTGAAGTCCACGCCCTCTTCGGACCCGTAGAGGATGCGCTCACGGGCCAGGTAGCCGTGCAGGTTCATCTGCCCCAGGCCGATGGCGTGCGAGCTGTTGTTGCCCTGTTCGATGGACGGCACCGACCAGATGTGGGTCTGATCGCTCACCGCGGTCAGCGCCCGGATGGACACCTCGATGGTCTGCGCGAAGTCCGGCGAATCCATCGCCTTGGCGATGTTCAGCGAGCCCAGGTTGCACGAAATGTCCTTACCCACCTTGGCATAGGACAGATCCTCGTTGAACAGCGACGGGGTGGAGACCTGCAGGATCTCCGAGCACAGGTTGGAGTGGGTGATCTTGCCGGCGATCGGATTGGCCCGGTTCACCGTGTCCTCGTACATGATGTACGGGTAGCCGGATTCGAACTGCAACTCGGCCAGCGTCTGGAAGAACTCCCGCGCCTTGATCTTCGTCTTGCGGATCCGGGCGTCGTCGACCATCTCGTAGTACTTCTCGGTGACCGAGATGTCGGCGAACGGCACACCGTAGACGCGCTCGACGTCATACGGCGAGAACAGGTACATGTCCTCGTTCTTCTTGGCCAGCTCGAAGGTGATGTCCGGGATCACGACGCCCAGCGAGAGCGTCTTGATCCGGATCTTCTCGTCGGCGTTCTCCCGTTTGGTGTCCAGGAACCGGTAGATGTCCGGGTGGTGGGCGTGCAGGTAGACCGCACCCGCGCCCTGACGGGCACCGAGCTGGTTGGCGTAGGAGAACGAGTCCTCCAGCAACTTCATGATCGGGATGACACCCGAGGACTGGTTCTCGATGTTCTTGATCGGCGCCCCGTGCTCACGGATGTTGGTGAGCAGCAACGCGACTCCGCCACCACGTTTGGACAGCTGCAGTGCGGAGTTGATGGACCGCCCGATGGACTCCATGTTGTCCTCGATGCGCAGCAGGAAGCAGGACACCGGCTCCCCGCGCTGCTTCTTGCCCGAGTTCAGGAAGGTCGGGGTGGCCGGCTGGAAGCGACCGTCGATGATTTCGTCGACGAGCTTCTCGGCCAGGTCGGTGTCGCCGGCGGCCAGCGTCAGCGCCACCATCACCACCCGATCTTCGAAGCGCTCCAGGTAGCGCTTTCCGTCGAAGGTCTTGAGCGTGTAGGAGGTGTAGTACTTGAACGCGCCGAGGAACGTCGGGAAGCGGAACTTCTTGGCGTACGCGCGGTCCAGCAGGGTTTTGACGAAATTGCGCGAGTACTGGTCGAGCACCTCGCGCTCGTAGTAGTTCTCCTTGACCAGGTAGTCGAGCTTCTCGTCCTGGTTGTGGAAGAACACCGTGTTCTGGTTGACGTGCTGCAGGAAGTACTCACGGGCCGCCAGCACGTCTTTGTCGAACTGGATGTTGCCGTCTTTGTCGTACAGATTCAGCATCGCGTTGAGCGCGTGGTAATCCGTCTCCCCCGGGAGCGCATGAGCGCCGGTGGTTACTGGCTCTGCAGCTGTGACGGTTGGTGGCACGTCTTGTCCTTCCAGAAGTCTGCGAGACCCGCGCGGACGGCGTCGACGTCGTCCGCGGTTCCCATCAGTTCGAAGCGGTACAGGTAGGGCACGGAGCACTTGCGGGAGACCACGTCACCCGCGTAGCCGAATTCGGCGCCGAAGTTGGTGTTGCCGGCGGCGATGACACCGCGCAGCAGCGACCGGTTGTGTTCGTTGTTGAGAAAGGCGATGACCTGCTTGGGGACGTATCCCCCGGCGTCCGGATCGGGGCCGTTGGCGTGCCCGCCGCCGTAGGTCGGCAGGACCAGCACATAGGGTTCGTCGACCTGGATCCGCTCTTTGAGCGGGATCCGGGTGGCCGGGATACCCAGCTTCTCGACGAAGCGGTGAGTGTTCTCGGAGACGCTGGAGAAGTAGACCAGGTTGGTCATCCGTGATCTCCTTCCCGACGAATCTGCGGTGACTAGGCGCTGACCGCCGCCGCGCTGAGCGCCTTGATGCGGTCGGGACGGAAACCCGACCAGTGCTCGTTGCCGGCTACGACGACCGGAGCCTGCAGGTAGCCGAGCGCCATCACATAGTCCCGGGCCTCGGAGTCGACGCTGATGTCGATCACGTCATACGCGATGCCCGCCTTGTCCAGTGCCTTGTAGGTGGCGTTGCACTGCACGCACGCGGGCTTGGTGTACACGGTGACGGACATCTGCATGGCTCCTCTACGGATGGACTGGCAACTCATCTGGTATAGCAATCCTGCGGACCCGGTGATTCCGGTTCGCAGGGCCTCGACCCCGGCGGATTCGACACAATCGACCGCCGGTTCCGGGGCCCCGGCCGACCCGTACTGCTTGGGGTCCGTCGGTTCGCCAAACACTACACCTAGTGTCCGACAAACCGAACAGATACAAGATGTTCTGAACAACATTCATGGAATTCCCTGGTCGTAAGCCCTCGGCAGGCGACACGCCCGGCGTGTCGTGCGTCACATTGCGGGGTGTGTCGGGTCATCCCATGGGTCTACCACCGGGCACCGACAAGTACGGCGCCGCACGACCTGGCAGCAAAAAGGCCGCCGACATCGCGCAATCGATCACACGATGCCGGCGGCCCGCCACGCACGCGCGGCCGCGAACTGCGTCAGCCGACTTCGGCGGCCAGCTTGCCCACCACGTCGCGGACGTCGGCCACCACATCGGCGGTCTCGCGCGGATGCTTGCCGTCGAAGGTTTTGGACGGGATCGACAGCTTCAGGTCCTCGACCACCCTGGGGCCGGCGATGCCGAAGGATTTGCGGGTCTCGTCATGCGCCCACACGCCGCCGAACTGACCGAGGGCGCTTCCGATCACCGCCAACGGCTTGTCTTTGAGGGCACCGTTGCCCCACGGGCGTGACAGCCAGTCGATGGCGTTCTTGAGCACGCCGGGGATGCTGCCGTTGTATTCGGGCGTGACCACCAGCGTGGCATCCGCATCGGCGGCGGCCGCACGCAACGCCACCACCGACGCCGGGACCTCGTCGTTGTCGATGTCCTCGTTGTAGAACGGCAGCTCCCCGAGTCCCTCGTAGAGGCGCAGTTCCACCCCGTCCGGCGCCGATTCGACGGCCAGCTCGGCCAGTTGGCGGTTCACCGACGCGGCTCGCAAGCTGCCCAGCAGCACCAGAACCTTGGTATCCGACATTTTCACTCCCCACTCTGTACGGTCGTTTCCATCGTCACACAGCCTAACCGGACTATAGTCCGAATAATTCCGTCTGAGTTAAAGTGCAGGTATGGGCGTCATTGACCCGCTGACCACGCTGCCGCTGACCAGCGCCGTCCCGCAGGAACGCGGCGATGCCGCGCGCAATCGCGGCCTTCTGCTGGACGCGGCGCGCCGTCTCATCGCAGAACGCGGCGCGGAGGGCATGTCGATGGACGACGTCGCGGCGGCCGCCGGGGTGGGCAAGGGCACCTTGTTCCGCCGCTTCGGCAGCCGGGCCGGCCTGATGATCGTCCTGCTCGACGAGGACGAGAAAGCCGAACAGCAGGCCTTCATGTTCGGCCCGCCCCCACTGGGTCCCGGCGCCCCGGCACTGGACCGTCTGCTGGCCTACGGCCGGGAACGGCTGCGGTTCGTCCGCACTCATCACGCCCTACTGTCCGACGCCAACCGCGACCCGCAGATGCGCTTCAACTCCCCCGCCACGCTGCATCACACGCATGTCCGCATGCTTCTCGAATCCGCAGGCACCACAGGCGATCTCGATTTGCAGGCGGACGCACTGCTGGCCCTGCTGGATGCGGACTACGTCGAGCACCAGATCCACGACCGCGGCCAGGACCCCGAGCACCTCGCCGACGCATGGGAGTCCGTGGCGCGCAAGCTCTGCGGCACGTGAGCGCTGCGCCGCCCTGGATTCTGCACGTCGACCTGGACCAGTTCCTGGCCTCGGTGGAATTGCGGCGCCATCCCGAACTCGCCGGCCTGCCGGTGATCGTCGGCGGCTCGGGCGACCCGGCCGAGCCGCGCAAAGTGGTCACCTGCGCCTCCTACGAGGCCCGCGAATTCGGCGTGCATGCCGGCATGCCGCTGCGCACGGCGGCCCGCCGATGCCCCGACGCCACCTTCCTGCCGTCGGACCCGGCTGCCTACGACGAGGCGTCCGAAGAGGTGATGGGCTTACTACGCGACCTCGGCCACCCGCTGGAGGTGTGGGGCTGGGACGAAGCGTATATCGCTGCCGCCGTCGATGATCCGTTCGAATTGGCCGAGCGGATCCGTACCGTGGTCGCCGCCGAAACCGGCCTGTCCTGTTCGGTCGGGATCAGCGACAACAAGCAGCGCGCCAAGGTGGCCACCGGTTTCGGTAAACCGGCTGGGGTATTCCAGCTCACCGACGCCAACTGGATGGCGGTGATGGGCGACCGACCGGTCGATGCGCTATGGGGTGTCGGGCCCAAGACGTCGAAAAAGCTTGCCACCCTTGGCATCACCACCGTCGCCGACCTGGCGGCCACCGACGCCACCACCCTCACCGCCGCGTTCGGTCCGAGCACCGGGCTGTGGATTCTGCTGCTGGCCAAGGGTGGTGGCGACGACAATGTCAGCACCCAGCCGTGGGTGCCCCGCTCGCGCAGCCATGTGGTGACCTTCCCGGCCGATCTCGTCGACCGTGCCGAGATGGACGCCGCAGTCACCGAGTTGGCGCAGCGCACGCTGGCAGAAATCGTCGAGGCCGGCCGCGTCGTCACCCGGGTCGCGGTGACGGTGCGCACCAAGACCTTTTTCACCCGCACCAAGATCCGCAAGCTGGCAGTCCCCGGCACCGACGCGGGGCCCATCGTCACCACGGCGCTGGACCTGCTCGGCGAGTTCGACCTGGACCGTCCCATCCGGCTACTGGGGGTGCGGCTGGAACTGGAGATGCCGCAGTGATCTACCCGCGGGCAACCTTCTCGCGGGGTCGTAGCGCCCTGGTGAACAGCACGTTCACCCGTCGCATGGCCACGCTGTAAGGCCACCACGCGACCCTTTTGAACAGATACAGCGCACGGATGTCGGACGAGGTGTAGATCAGGAACCGGTTGCGGGCCACGCCGTCCAGGATCTTGGCCGCAGCGTGCTCGGCAGACACCGCGTGCCCGGCGAACCGGTCCACCCACTTCGCTACCCGCGGATCGTCACGGTCCACGCCGGCGATCTGAACCGTCTGCACCAGAGGGGTTTTCACCGCTCCCGGCACCACCACCGATACCCCGATGCGGTGCCGGGCCAAGTCGAACCGCAGCACCTCGCTCAGCCCGCGCAACCCGTACTTGCTCGCGCTGTAAGCGGCATGCCAGGGCAGTGCGACGATGCCCGCCGCCGACGACACGTTGACCAGGTGGCCGCCCCGACCGGCCGCCACCATCGGGGGCAGGAACGACTCGATGACGTGGATCGGTCCCATCAGGTTGACGTCGATCATCGACTTCCAGTGCTGATGGGTGAGCGTCGATACGGTGCCCCAGGCCGAGATGCCGGCGATGTTGCACACCAGGTCCATCGAGCCGTGTGCCGCGTGGATGTCCGCGGCGAACTCGGTGACCGCGTCGAAGTCGGAGACGTCGAGGGCTCGGTAGGTCCCGACCGTGCCACCGAGCGCATCCACATCGGCGGCGGTGAGCGCCAGACCGTCGGCATCCCGATCGGTGAGGAACAACTCGGCGCCTTCGGCCGCCAATCGCAGGGCGGTGGCGCGGCCGATACCGCTCGCCGCGCCCGTCAGGAGACACCGCTTGCCCGCGAACGTATCCGGCATGGCTCAGATGCTACCGGCGGTACCGGTCAAACTGCGTTACCGCCCCACAGCGCGTGCAACCACAGCTGCTCGAGCACGCCGACGATGCGGTCCCGGTCATCGCCGGGCCCCAGATAGGGCAGGTCCCCGGAGAATGCCATCACCGTCGTGGCGCCCAGGGTCCGGATCAGCGTCTGAATGTCCTCGGAGATCGGGTGGGCGGTGCCGGCCGCGATCTCACTTTCGACCACCGCGATGATCTGCTCGATCACGGTCAGCATCTGCTCGTCCTGGATGCGCCGGATCTCCGCATCGGTGGCGCGCGCGGCGTAGCAGGCCGATATCACCGGATCGTTGTGCGCGAACGTCAGCGCGGCACTGCCGACCATCCGCTTCGCGAAGGCGGCCGGGGTCTCCCCGGGTCCGCGCGGCGCGAAGTGCTGGGTGAGCTCTTCGAGTTCCCGGGTCGCCTCGTCCAGGATCTGGGCGAGGACGGCGTATTTCGTGTCGAAGTAGAAGTAGAAGCCGGACCGGGCAACGCCCGCGCGCTCGCTGATCATGCTCACGGACAGGTCGGCAAACGGTTTCTCCTGCAACAGTTCGCGGACGGCCGCGACGATGGCATCGCGTTGCCGGTCCCCCCGGCTGCGGCGGATCGGCGCATCTGGCGCCGGTTCCGGTTGGGCAGTCATGGACTAGACCTTTGCATCGCGACGCGCCAGATCAAAACTTGACATGCGTCAAGTCTGGCATACAGGATGGCTTCCACGAGTGACATCGACCACAGGTCTGTTAGCCCGACGATCTTCCCAGGAGCTCCGCAGTGTCGACCAACACCAAGCCCGCCATCAGCACGCCGTCCTATTTGGTCGATCAGGCCAGGCGCCGGTTGACCCCCACCCCGGTGACCCTGCCGGGTATGGGCACCGTCGAGAAGCGGTTGCTGGCGCACGAGTGGAACGAGTTCCCACTGGCTCCGGCCCCTCCGGCGAGCGGCCTCAAGACGGTGATGGGCGACGCCGGACTGCCGGTGCTCGGGCACATGATCGAGATGTTCCGAGGTGGGCCCGACTTCCTGTTGCACCTCTACCGCAAGTACGGACCGGTGCACTACATGTTCTCGCCGGTACTGCCGGCGGTGCTGGCGCTGGGCCCGGACGCCACCCAGGCCGTGTTCTCCAACCGCAACAAGGACTACTCCCAGCGCGCGTGGGATCCGGTCATCGGGCCGTTCTTCGAGGGCGGGCTGATGCTGCGCGACTTCGACGACCACATGTTCCATCGCCGGATCATGCAGGAGGCGTTCACCCGCAGCAGGCTGACCGGCTACGTCGAGCACATCGACAGCGTCGCCAGCCAGGTGCTGGCCAACGACTGGGTGGCCAACGACAAGCGTTTCCTGTTCTTCCCCGCGGTCAAGGAGCTGACCCTGGACATCGCCTCGGTGGTGTTCATGGGCCATGAACCCGGCGCCGACCGGGAACTCGTCACCACCGTCAACCACGCCTTCACCACCACCACCCGTGCCGGGAACGCGATCGTGCGCAAGCCCGTGCCGCCGCTGAGCTGGTGGCGCGGCATCAAGGCGCGCGAGACGCTGGAGAACTACTTCAACAGCCGGCTGGCCGAGAAGCGGGCATCCGGCGATACCGACATGTTCAGCGTGCTGTGCCACGCCGAGGACGAGGACGGCCAGCGGTTCACCGACGAGGACATCGTCAGCCACATGATCTTCTTGATGATGGCCGCCCACGACACCTCCACCTCGACGCTGACCACGATGGCCTACCACCTGGCCGCCAATCCCGAATGGCAGGAACGGTGCCGCGAGGAGTCCGACCGGATCGGTGACGGCCCGCTGGATATCGAGGCGCTGGAGAAACTGGAAACCTACGATCTGGTGATCAATGAGGCGTTGCGGATGCAGACGCCGCTGCCGTTCAACTTCCGCCAGACCGTGCGCGACACCGACCTGCTGGGCTTCTATCTGCCTGCCGGCACCAATGTGATGACGTGGCCGTCGATGAACCACCGGCTCGAAGAGCTGTGGACCGACCCGGACAAGTTCGATCCGTCCCGGTTCTCGGAGCCGCGCAATGAGCACAAGAAGCACCGGTACGCGTTCGCCCCGTTCGGCGGCGGTGCGCACAAGTGCATCGGCATGGTCTTCGGCCAGCTGGAGATCAAGACCGTCATGCACCGCCTGCTGCGCCGCTACCGCCTCGAGCTGACTCATCCGGGCTACAAGGCGCATTACGACTACGGCGGTATGCCGGTGCCGGTCGACGGCATGCCGATCGTGCTGCGCCCGATTCGCTGACCTTTCTCCGCCGACTGGCCAGTTATGGCACGCCGCAAGCCGTTTCGCGTGTCATAACTGGCCGTTGGGCCGGCCCAGCCGGTTCGCGCAGGCGATGAAGGCGCGCAGCGCGGACTCGCCTCCGCGTTCGGACCACCCGATGGCCCATTCGGTGCGCAGCCCGTCGGTACCGCGGATGAAGGTGGCGGTCTGCCCGCCGGCCCGCAGCTGGTGGAAGTCCAGGATCTCGACGGCGATGCCCTGCTCATAGAGCATCGCGGTCAGTGCCGCCAGCGGTGCGGGAGCGGCCGTCAACAACGACACTGCCTGCTCGTCCAGGTGCAGTGGTCCCGCGGAGCTGAACGTCGCGGCGACGTCGTCCCAGGACATGTCGCCGGCCAGTTCGCGCAATCCGCGCGGTAAGGGCGTGTCGAAGAAATCGGCGAAGCGGGGGCCGGTGATGGTGGTGATCGTCATGAGGTCGGTCTTTCGGCTCGAAAGGAGCGACCGACGGGTAGTAGCTTTCCGACCCACAGCGGGGGGTCGGTCTGGATCAGACCCCGCTGCGGGTGCTGGCTACTACGGCGATGTGATGCACGTCAGCGAGGTTAGCGGCGGTCCGCCGCCCGTGCAACCCATTAACGGCTAACCGCCGACGGCACGCATCATCAGCGGGATGAACGGTCGGTGATTGGCCTGGCCGTCGCGGCGGAACGGCATGCTGTCGGCCGACGCGCCGTACCAGTCGGCGCGGGTGATGCCCGACAGATCCAGCGGATACCCGCACAGCGCCGACACCCCGTGCAGCAACACCGTTCCCGCGCGACCGTTGCCTTCCCGGAACGGGTGCACCCGGTTGTAGTCGGCGTACAGCCGGGACAGCTGGTAGGCCAGCGCGGGCGCGTCGGCGGGCGCAGCGGTGCTCACCAACCGCCGTGCCCGCGCGGTGATCGCGTCCATGTCCGCGCCGATATCGGCCTGCCACCCGAAGGCCACTTCGCCGCGGCGCAGTTCGGCGATCCGGTACTCCCCCGCCCAGGAGTACACATCGGCGAACAGCTGCTGATGGATCAGGCGGACATCCAGATCGGCGGCGTCGAATTGCCCGGCCGAGATCCGCAGCTGGTAGGCCAGCATCCGTCCCGCGGTGGCGACGAACTCCAGGTCGGCCAGCACCGATGGTTCGGTGACGCCGAAGTTGTTGCGCAGCATCGTCGTTCCGGGGATCAGGTACGGCACCCGCCGGCGCAGCAGGCGGCGGCGGGGCGGCGCGACAACCGGTGGATGGCGGGCCCGGTAGGCGGCCAGATACACACCGAAGGCCAGCTCGCCACCCGCCAGCCGACCCAGATCGGCGAGGTGCTCGTCGGTGGGCCGCCATCCCTCCAGCCGCTGCGCCGCGACGGTCTGGTCCACCGCCCGGCGCACCGCGCCCGAATCCACTATCGGAACGCCGACGTCGACGCCAGGAAGGTGAGTTTGCGGCTGATCCCGGCCACCTCGCGATGCACCCCGCGCAGCACCGCCCGCTCGTGCGGGGCGATGTCGGCCAAGGCGACCGCGTCGCCGACCGTGCCGCCCTGCAGCCACGGCCCTGCGCGCAACCGCCAGCGGAACCTGGTCAACCAGACGAAACACTCGTGCAGAGTCGAAACATCTTCGGCATCAAGGATATTGGCCTCCCCCGCGGCATCGAGGCGCTCGGGCGTGGACACCGCGACCGTGCCGGCCGACAACCCGGCCCAGCGGGCGATCTTGACCACCGGATCCACCATGGCGAGTTTCAGGTCGACGGTATCGGCGTGCCGGGAGAAGATGCGCAGGCGTGACGGGAATCCGGCCCGCAGCGTGGTGGCGTCCTCCAGCATGGCCTGGCGCACCGGATAGTGCCGTTGCGCCGCCGCCACGGTGCGGGCCCGCAGCACATCCCCGGCACCCGGCCCCACCCCCACCGCGTCGGCCAGCAGTCCGGTCATCACCACTCCGCGGTCTTCGCGCGGGTCCGCCGACCAGCGTTCGATGCCCTCGGACCAACTGCTCAACCGGCGGCAGAACCGCGGCCTGCTGGCCAGCACTCCGTTGCCGTCGCCCTGGATGCCGCACCGTTCCAGCAGGGCGTGCACGTCCGCAGCCAGGGTCAGCAGGACGGCCTTGTCCGCATCGGCAACGGCGTCATCCAGTGCGATCAGGGTCTCCACATCGGAGCCGGGTGCGGCCTCACCGCGGGCCACGCTGCCCGAGACGAACCAGTTCCATCGGTCACCGCTGCCGGGTGTCAACCGGACCGCCGCGGCGACGCCGTGGCGCAGCACCGCAGACCAGCCGTGGGCCAGCTCCGGCGCACGGGTCTGTGCGGCCAACTCGGCCGTCACCGCCTGGGTGGCCCGCTGGATCCCGGCGCGCAGTTCGGCCTCATCGGCGGCGGCATCGATGACGGCGAGGGCCGCGGTGATGTCGTGCGCGGACGGGGTATCGGCGGGCATGGCATCGATTGTCACTCGGCCGCGTCCGCGGTGCAGGACACACAGATGTGACAGTTTCGAAATGCGCGGATCAAAAACACAAGCTAATTTCTATCGCACGACAGTTATTTCTGACCAGCCAGGAGCACCCCATGACCGCCACCTTCGATCCGGCGATCTCCTCTCAAGAGGATGCCGCCACTCTCGAGGAGCTCGGATACACCCAGGAGCTGCACCGCGGCATCGGCGGCTATGCCGCCTTTGCTTCGGGGTTCTCCTTCGTATCCATCCTCACCACCGTGTTCGCGTTCTTCCCGCTCGGTTTCGCACTCGGCGGCCCGGCCTTCTTCTTCACCTGGCCGATCGTGTTCATCTGTCAGTTCTGCGTGTGCCTCGTCTTCGCCGAGCTATCCGGCAAATTCCCCGTCGCCGGCGCCATCTACCAGTGGTCGCGACGGTTGGCCGGTAACGCCGTCGGCTGGTTCGCCGGCTGGTTCATGCTGATCGGCTACATCGTGTCGATCGCCGCGCTGGCGATCGCCATGCAGACGGTGCTGCCGCCGATCTGGGCCGGCTTCCAGCTGGTCGGCTCCGATATGGACCCGCTGTCGGTGGACGGCGCCACCAACGGCATCATCCTGGGCGCCGTCACCATCGTGCTGTGCACCATCATCAGCGCCGCCGGGGTGCGCTTCATGGCACGCATCACCGTCACCGGCGTCACCCTGGAGATCATCGGCGTGGTGCTCATCATCGGCGCGATGTTCTTCACCGCCGAGCGCACCCCGGTCCAGGCGGTCGCCGACACCGGCGGCCACGGCAGCGGTGTCGGCTATCTGCCCGCATTTCTCGCCTCGATGCTGATGGCCGCCTACGTGATGTATGGATTCGACAGCGCCGCAGAGCTTTCCGAGGAGACCAGGGATCCGCGTCGGACCGCGCCGAAGGCGATCGTCAATGCCCTGCTGGTGTCGTTCGTCGGCGGGGGCCTGATGATCCTGGCCGCGCTCATGTCGGCACCCGAACTCGGTGACAACCTGGCCACCGGCGGGATGGCCTGGGTCATCGAGAGCCAGCTCGACACCTGGCTGGGCAAGACGCTGCTGGGCCTGGTCGCCGTCGCGATGTTCTCCGCCACCCTGGCCATCCAGGCCTCCGCGTCGCGGGTGATGTTCTCGATGGCCAGGGACAACCGGCTGCCGTTCGGCAAGTTCCTGGCGAAGGTGAACAAGCGCACCGGCACCCCCGTGATCACCGGCATCGCGGTCAGTCTGCTGGCCATCGGCGTGCTGCTGGTCAATCTCGGCCAGGCCAGCGTCTTCGCCGCCATCGCCTCGGTGTCGGTGGTCATCGTCTACCTGGCCTACCTGATGGTGACGGTGCCCGCCCTCATCCACCGGCTCCGCGGCACCAGCCTGTCGCACGGCAAGCCGGTGATGGATCTGGGCAAGTGGGGTGTGCCGGTCAATCTCATCGCGGTCGTGATGGGCGCCCTGCTGGTGGTCAACATCGGCTGGCCCCGGCAAGAGGTCTACAACCCGGCCGGCGACTCCTGGTTCCTGCAGTACTTCGCGGTGATCTTCGTCGCACTGACCCTGGTGGTCGGCTACCTCGCCTACCGGGTGGTCCGGGACCGCGAGGGCGCTCCCGATCCGGCTGACGCCCTGGTTGCACCCAAAAAACGCTGACCGTTTCTCCGCGAGCAGACAGAGAATCCGCGTTTCACGGCCGTGAAGCGCGGATTCTCTGTCTGCTCGGCCACTGCGCCAGGATGGGCCGGTGACGTGGTGGGAGGTGCTGCTGCTGGTGGCCGCCGGTATCGGCGGTGGATTGACCGGCAGCATCGCCGGGCTGGCGTCGGTGTCCACCTACCCGGCGCTGCTGCTGGTCGGGCTGCCCCCGGTGGCCGCCAACGTCACCAACACCGTCGCGCTGGTGTTCAACGGGGTCGGCTCGGTGTGGGGCTCCCTTCCCGAGTTGAAGGGCCAAAGCGCCAAGCTGCGGCAGCTGGTGCCACTGGCCGCGCTCGGCGGCGCGGCCGGCGCGGCCTTGCTGTTGTCGATCCCGTCGGAGGGTTTCGAGAAGGTGGTCCCGGTGCTGCTCGCCGCGTCATCGGTGGCCATCGCGCTACCGGTCCGCAACAACGCCGATCGGCTCCCCAACGCCAGACACACTGTGCTGCAAGCGCTTTTCGTACTGGCCATCTGCGTCTACGGCGGGTTCTTCGGCGCCGCGGCGGGGGTGCTGCTGCTGGCGATGTTCCTGCGCACCGGCAGCGCCAACCTTGCCGATGCCAACGCCACCAAGAACGTCGTGCTCGGCGTGGCCAACGGCGTTGCCGCGTTGGGTTTCGTCCTCTTCGCGCCGGTGAGCTGGGCGGCGATGGTGCCGCTTGGCGTCGGGTGCCTGATCGGATCCCGGCTGGGGCCCGTGGTGGTGCGGCACGCCCCGGCCACCCCGCTGCGACTGCTCATCGCGGTGGCCGGGATCGCCCTGGCGGTCAAACTCGGCGTCGACGCCTACCGCTGAACCCTCAGTGCTGGTAGTCCAGGCACGCCTGCGCACCGTTGATGACACCCTCGCGGAACGCGCGCACCCGGTCGAAGCCCGCGCCCTGACGGTCGGCGTCGTCGGCGCCACGAAATACCAACAGCGCCTTGATGCCCTCGTCGAGATCACCGGGCGAGATCGACCATGAGCTGGTCTCTGCCCTGTTGTGCAGGATGACGCTGGCGGTGTACGCGCCGGCGAAGCAGTCGCCACGTGCCGTCGAGGTCTTCTCGTCGGACTCGTCACCAAGGCGGGTCAGCGCGGCCAGTCCGTACTGGGTGGCCAGCAGCGTGGCCACCGCGTAATCGCCACCCTGCTGGTAGACCCGCGGCATGGTCTGGGAGTTGTCCCAGCCGATGTAATCGTCGGGCACGCAGTAGAACAGCGAGAAACCCTCGGCGGACTGGTCACCACAGTTGGGCGGACTGGACGGGTCGAACGCCTCCAGTCCGTGCACCGGCGGCCAGGCCTTGCCGTCCGTGATCTCCGGGTACACCTGGGTCCAGTAGTCCTCCAGGTCGTAGGGCACCCCGTTGACGATCGAGTCGTACGGGGCGTCCCCGCCCCGCGCGGCGTCCTCGGGGTCGGCGAACGGCAGCGCCAGCACCATCGGGTCGTCGTCGCGGTAGTCCTTGCACCGCTTCAACCCGTTGTCGAAGCCGTCCTGGAATGCGCCGACGCGGTCGAAGCCGCTGCCGTGCGCGGACGGATCGAGCTTGTCGGTGCCCACCGGGTCGCGCAGGTCCAGGATGCCCGCCAGCGCGGTGTCCAGCTCACCGCTGGTCACCTCGAAGACCTTGTCGTCCTTGGCATGCCGGGCCCAGGCGCCGGCGAAGCAGTCGGCCTGCAGTTCCCGGGTGACGGTGAGAGCGGTGAAATCGGACCGCGCCTGCACCGCGTGCCCCCATTCGTGGGCCATCACGATCGGGATGACGAAATCGCCGTACTTGGACTGCAGGTCGGGGAACAGGCCGGTGGAGTCCCAGGCCACGACATCCTTGGAGCCGCAGTAGAAGGCGTTGCCCGCGACGTCGTCGGGGCTGGCCGCGCACGGCGGCGTCTCGCCCGTGGACGGGTCCACCGCGAAGAATCCGCCGGAGACCGGTTCGTAGTCCTTGCCGTACAGATCGGGAAATTCCTTGCCCCAGAACTGTTGCAGGTCGGCGATCGCCTCGACGGCGAGTTGATTCAGCGGGCCCGACGCGTCGCCCTGCACCTTGATATCGCTGGTGTCCGGCTTGGCCACCGCCGAGGATTTGGGGATCTCCACCTTGGGCCCGCCGCAGGCGGCCACCATCACGACCGCGGCGCAGGCCGCGGCGATTCGCTTGAGCATGGGCAAACAGTAATGCGCAGGCTTGGAATCGGCTTGGAAAAGGCTCCGCAAAGGGTGAGCGGCTTTTCCGCCGATCCGGTGCGTTCGATTTGTGCAGACTCCGCAACCGAACCCACCGGATCGATGGAGCTCCTACTTGGGGGCGAACCGCTGGCCGGCGTCCAGTCGCAGGCACTGGCCGTTGAGCATGGGGTTCTCCACGATCGCCAGCGCCAGCTTGGCGTACTCCTCGGGCTTGCCCAGGCGTTTCGGGAAGGCGGCGTCCTTGGTCAGCACGGTGGCGAACTCGTCCGGGATGCCTTCGGTCAGACCGGTGGCGAACAGGCTCGGCGCGATGGCCAGCGCCCGAATGCCCAAGCTGCCGAGATCCCTTGCCATGGTCAGCGAGATCCCGGCGATCGCGGCCTTGGCCGCGGTGTAGGCGACCTGGCCGATCTGGCCCTCGAACGCCGCGATGGACGCCGTGTTGATGATGACGCCGCGTTCCTCGGCCTCCTCGTCGACCGGGTCGTTCTTGCTCATATGCCACGCCGACAGCCGGCTGATGTTGAACGTGCCGATCAGGTTGAGGTCGATGGTCTTGCGGAACGACTCCAGGCTGTGCGGGCCGTCCTTTTTGACCGTGCGCTCGCCGATACCGCCACCGGCGGTGGTGACGGCGATGTGCAATCCACCCAGCGATGCGACGGCCGCCTCAAGCACCTTCTCGGTGCCGTCGAAGTCGGTGACGTCCACTTCGTGGAACTCGCCACCGATCTCCTGCGCCACCTCCTTGCCCTTCGACTGTGGCCGGTCCAGGATCGCGACGCTGGCCCCGCGCTTGGCCAAAGCCTGCGCGGTGGCCCGTCCGAAGCCGGAGGCACCGCCGACGACGACGGCCTTCTTGCCCGAGATCTCCATCTAGCTCCCTTTCCATATTGCGGCCTGACTGTAACGTCAGCCTTCGGGCGTCACTTTACGGTAAGCCTTTCGGGGACTCCGCTCGGCTAGCGTGGATCCGTGACCGCGATTGCGCCGACGACCCGAATGCTCTGCGGCGTCTCCGCCGCAGCGATCGCGCTGGGGGTCAGCGCACTGGCCGCCATCCCGCTGGGAGCCTCGGCCGACGCCCGCACCGCGGTCGGGTCGACCGTCATCGACCGGACCCCGGGCCCGGTCAAGGAATGGGCCATCCAGACCTTCGCCACCAACGACAAGCTGTTCCTGACGGTGGCGGTACTCATCGTCATCGCGGCGCTGGCCGCCCTGGCCGGACTGCTGGAGCGTCGTCGGGTGCCCGTGGGCAGCGTGCTGTTCACCGCGGCGGGCGTCGCCGGATGCCTGGCGGTGCTGAGCCGCGTCGGTGCGGGCCCGCTCGACGTCGTGCCGACCATCGTCGGGGTGGTGTGCGGGATCGTGGCGCTGCGGTTCCTCACCTCGGGCCGGCTGCTCGACGCGTCGGCCAACGAGGCCGCCGAAACCGATCCGGGACGCCGATTGTCCTTGGCGGCCCTGGGCTTGCTCGGCCTGGGCACCCTGAGCGCGGCGCTGGCCGCCATCTACGGCGGCCGGGTCAACTCGGTGTCCGGCGACCGGAACGCGTTCACCGCACCGCCGCTGGCCAAACCCGCGCCGCCGGTGCCGCCCGGGGTGCAGCCGGCCGGTGTGGAGTTGCCCAGTTTCGTCACGGGCAACGCCGACTTCTACCGGATCGACACCGCGCTGTCGGTGCCGCAGTTGGCCCGCGACAACTGGCGGTTACGCATCCACGGCCTGGTCGACCACGAAAAGACCTACCGTTTCGACGATCTGGCCGCCTTCGAATTGATCGAGAAGATGGTCACGCTGACCTGCGTGTCCAACCCGGTGGGCGGTGATCTCATCGGCAACGCGGTGTGGACCGGCTATCGGGTACGCGACCTGCTGGCCGCGGCGGGGGTGCGGCCCGACGCCGATATGGTGTTGTCCACTTCCAGCGACGGCTTCACCGCGGGCACCCCGGTGCAAGCCCTCACCGATGACCGCGACGCGCTGCTGGCGATCACCATGAACGGTCAGCCACTGCCCATCGAGCACGGCTACCCGGTTCGCCTCGTGGTGCCCGGGCTGTACGGCTACGTGTCGGCCACCAAGTGGGTGGTCGACCTCGAGCTCACCAGATTCGATCGGGCACAAGCGTATTGGACGCGGCTCGGGTGGTCGGAGAAGGGCCCGATCAAAACGGAGTCCCGGATAGACGTGCCGCGCAACGGTGCCGACGTACCGAAGGGGCCGACGCGTTTCGGCGGGGTGGCCTGGGCGCAGAACCGCGGGGTGCGCGCCGTCGAGGTACGCATCGATGACGGACCGTGGCAGCCGGCCGCCCTGGGTGCCGCGTACTCGAACGACACCTGGCGGCTGTGGAGTTTCGACTGGCAAGCCACCCAACCCGGGCGGCACACCGTCACGGTGCGGGCCACCGACAACACCGGCGCGGTGCAGACCGCAGATATCGCCGATGTGGTGCCCGACGGTGCGACCGGGTGGCACAGCGTCGACTTCACGGTGGAATAACCGCTACTGCGCGGTGGAGTTGCCCTGCTCGACGGGTGACTGAACAGAACCCGACACGGCCGCGCCACGATATTGCGGGCTGGCCGGATCGCGGAACTCCCGGCCCGTCACCTGCTCGGTCCGGATCCGGACGAAATGCTCACGCCGACCGCTCACCCACGGTGAGACGAATGTTCCGGCCACCGCCACCAATTCATCGACATCGGTGACCGGTTCGGCGTGCCCGACCACCGTCACGCTCCAGCCCGAACGCAGATCCTGATCGAGGTCGTCGGCCTCGAAGCCCACCACCTGGCGGTCGGTGGCTGCCGTCAGCTTGGCCCCGCCGGCGACCCGGATCACCACATCGTCGCGCCACAGCCGGAAGTTCACCGGTTGCACGGCGGGCATCGCC
The DNA here is from genome assembly GCF_054404835.1 of Mycobacterium sp. BMJ-28. Lineage (NCBI taxonomy): Bacteria > Bacillati > Actinomycetota > Actinomycetes > Mycobacteriales > Mycobacteriaceae > Mycobacterium > Mycobacterium sp. BMJ-28. The sequence goes on from NZ_CM136783.1 coordinate 4,318,960, forward strand.
CCCTGGGTGAAGATGAGCCGACCGACGCGCGTGGTCTGCAGCCGGTCCAGGCACTGCCTGCGGTTGAGAACGTCGAGTTCGTGTGTGTTCGGCATGTCCGTTACCTCCTGACGTTCACTGTGCCCGGGCGGTTCCTGCGGCCACAGGGCCGAAGGTCCCGACATGTCCGTGCCTCATGGCACGGTGGAGTCATGTTGCTCAGTGCTGTCGCGGACGCCTCGGCCGACGTGGGCGCGTCGTCCTCGCGCCTGGCCAAGACGGCGCGGGTGGCCGAACTGCTGGCCCGGGCCGAACCCGGCGATGTCGGCATCGTGGTGTCCTGGCTCGCCGGTGAGCTGCCGCAGCGCCAGATCGGTGTGGGCTGGGCCGCGCTGCGGGTGCTGCCGGAGCCCGCGGGCGAACCGGCGCTGACGGTGTCCGCCGTGGACCAGAGGTTCTCTGCGATAAAGGCCACCACGGGTAAGGGCTCGCAAGCGGTACGCGCCGGGTTGCTCACGGACCTGTTCACCGCGGCCACGGCGGGAGAACAGACATTCCTGCGCCGCCTGCTGTCCGGCGAACTGCGTCAGGGCGCGCTGGGCGGGGTGATGTCCGACGCGATCGCGCGGGCCGCCGCGGTTCCGGCCGCCGATGTGCGCAGGGCCGCGATGCTGGCCGGTGAGCTGTCCACCGTCGCGGCGGCCGCCCTGTCCGAAGGCGCCGCCGGCTTGGCCCGGTTCGCCCTCACCGTCGGCCGGCCCGTCGGGCCGATGCTCGCGCAGACGGCGACCGGTGTCGCCGAGGCGCTGGAAAAGCTGGGCGGTGCAGCCATTTTCGAAACGAAACTGGATGGCGCCCGGGTGCAGATACACCGCCACGGCGACACCGTGACGGTGTACACCCGCAGCCTCGACGATGTCACCGCCCGCCTGCCCGAGGTGGTCGAGGCCGCACTTGCCCTGCCGGTCACCGATCTCATCGCCGACGCTGAGGCCATCGCGCTGCGTCCGGACGGGCGCCCGCACCGATTCCAGGTCACCGCATCACGTTTCGGCCGATCAGGCGAACGAGAACACCCGTTGTCGGTGTTCTTCTTCGACGTGTTGCACCGGGACGGCACCGACCTGCTGGACTTGGCGACCACCGACCGGCAGGCCGTCCTCGATGCGGTGGTGCCCGGCGCGCTGCGGGTGGACCGGCTACTGACGACGGAACCGCAGGCCGCGAAGCGGTTCCTGGAGGCGACGCTGGCCGCCGGCCACGAAGGGGTGATGGCGAAGTCACCGGCCGCCCCGTACGAGGCGGGCCGGCGCGGGTCCGGCTGGCTGAAGGTCAAACCGGTGCACACCCTGGATCTGGTGGTGCTCGGCGTGGAATGGGGTTCGGGTCGGCGCACCGGCAAGTTGTCCAATATCCATCTCGGCGCGTTGGACCCGGCCACCGGTGGATTCGTGATGCTGGGCAAGACGTTCAAGGGCATGACCGATGCCATGCTGGACTGGCAGACCCGGCGCTTCACCGAACTGGCCGTCGGCGGTACCGACGGTTACGTCGTCACGGTTCGCCCGGAGCAGGTGGTCGAGGTCGCGTTCGACGGCGTGCAGGGCTCGACGCGCTATCCCGGCGGGATGGCATTGCGTTTCGCCAGGGTGGTGCGCTACCGCGACGACAAAACCGCCGGCGAGGCCGACACCGTGGACGCCGTGCGCGCGTTCTATGAGCGGGGCGGGTGACGCCAAAAGCACAGTTCTCTCCCAGCGTGGTTTTGGTCGATGCAAGGATCGACCCATGGCTGGATCTTCAACACCAACGGCACCGCTGGAAGAGCGTCGGGGCGACATCACCTACGTCCGCACCGATGCGGAACTTCCGCCGGTCGCGATCATCGACCGCTCCCCGATCACCGCCCGGCACCGCATCATTTTCGGCATCGTTGCGCTGCTCGGCGCCGTCGCTTGGGCGGTCATCGCGTTCATGCGCGGTGAGACGGTCAACGCGGTGTGGTTCGTCATCGCCGCCATCTGCACCTACGTCATCGGATTCCGGTTCTACGCGCGGCTGATCGAGAACAAGATCGTGCGGCCCCGCGACGACCAGGCCACCCCGGCCGAGATCTTCGAGAACGGCACCGACTACATGCCCACCGATCGGCGGGTGCTGTTCGGCCATCACTTCGCCGCCATCGCAGGCGCGGGGCCACTGGTCGGGCCGGTGCTGGCCATGCAGATGGGTTACCTGCCCGGCACCATCTGGATCATCGTCGGGGCGCTGGTGGCCGGTTGCGTCCAGGACTATCTGGTGCTGGCCATCTCGGTGCGCCGGCGCGGCCGCTCGCTGGGCCAGATGGCTCGCGACGAACTGGGCGGCGTCGGCGGCGTCGCCGCGATCGTCGGCGTGCTGGTGATCATGGTGATCCTGCTCGCGGTGCTGGCGCTGGTGGTGGTCAATGCTCTCGCCGAAAGTCCGTGGGGCGTGTTCTCCATCGCCATGACGATCCCCATCGCCCTCTTCATGGGCCTGTACCTGCGCTACCTGCGCCCCGGGCGGGTGTCGGAGGTGTCGCTGATCGGCGTGGCGCTGCTGCTGCTCGCCGTCGTCTCCGGCGGCTGGGTGGCCGAAACCTCTTGGGGTACAGACTGGTTCACCCTGTCGAAGGTGACCCTGTCGTGGTGCATCATCATCTACGGGCTGGCCGCCTCGGTGTTGCCGGTCTGGCTGCTGCTGGCCCCGCGCGACTATCTGTCGACGTTCATGAAGGTCGGCACCATCGTGTTGCTGGCCATCGGTATCGTGCTGGCGCGCCCGGTGATGGAGGCGCCGGCGGTCTCGCATTTCGCCAGTAGCGGGTCGGGCCCAGTGTTCGCCGGTGCGCTGTTTCCGTTCCTTTTCATCACCATCGCCTGCGGTGCACTGTCCGGGTTCCACGCGCTGATCTCCTCGGGCACCACACCGAAGCTGCTGGAGAAGGAATCCCAGATGCGGCTGATCGGCTACGGCGGCATGCTCACCGAGTCGTTCGTGGCCATCATGGCGCTCATCACCGCCGCGATCCTCAATCAACACCTGTACTTCGCCATCAACGCCCCGTCGGCGTCGACGGGGACCACCGCCCAAACCGCCGCGGACTACGTCAACGGACTCGGGTTGTCCGGCTCGCCGATCACCGCCGGGGAGATCACCGACGCGGCCCAGGGCGTCGGCGAGAAGTCGATCGTCTCCCGCACCGGCGGTGCCCCCACCCTCGCATTCGGCATGTCCGAGGTGCTGCACCAGGTGTTCGGCGGGGAGAGCCTCAAAGCCTTCTGGTACCACTTCGCGATCATGTTCGAGGCGCTGTTCATCCTGACCACCGTGGACGCCGGCACCCGGGTGGCCCGGTTCATGCTGTCCGACGGGCTGGCCAATCTGGGTGGGCCGCTGAAGAATCTGCGTGACCCGAGCTGGCGGCTGGGCGCCTGGACGTGCAGCATCCTCGTCGTCGCGGCGTGGGGCAGCATCCTGTTGATGGGCGTCACCGATCCGCTCGGCGGCATCAACACGTTGTTCCCGCTGTTCGGTATCGCTAACCAGTTGCTGGCCGCCATCGCCCTCACGGTGGTCACCGTCGTGATCATCAAACGCGGCCTGGTCAAATGGGCCTGGATCCCCGGTGCGCCGCTGCTGTGGGACCTGGCGGTGACGATGACGGCGTCGTTCCAGAAGATCTTCTCCGGTGACCCCAAGGTGGGCTACTGGACCCAGCATTGGCAATACGTCGCCGCCAAGGATGCCGGCAAGACGGCGTTCGGAGCCGCCAAGAATCCGGATCAGCTGGATGCCGTCATCCGGAACACGTTTATCCAGGGCACGCTGTCGATCATCTTCGCGGTGCTGGTGCTGATCGTGTTCATCGCCGGTGTGGTGGTCGCCCTGCGTGCGCTGCGGGGCGCCGGACGGCCGTTGTCCGCCGACGACCCGGTGCCGTCCCGGCTGTTCGCACCGTCCAGTCTGATCGCGACCGCGGCCGAGAAGGAGGTGCAGAAGCAATGGGACGAATTGCCACCGTCATCGGCAAGATCGGTTGGTACTGCTCATCATTGATGGGCGACAACCACTATCGGCGCTACCTCGAGCATCGCGGACGCGCTCATCCGGGGGAAGCTGTGCTCACCGAGCGGGAGTACTGGCGGGCCCGGCACGCGGCAGCGGACGCCAATCCGGGCGCCCGCTGCTGCTGACCCCCCTCCCGCGAGCGCGCGTGTCTGCACAGCGACACGCCGCGGGGCGCGTGCATTTCGCGCACGCTCGCGGCTACCGAGTGAGCCGATAACGGATCGGTAGGTGCTTGAGCCCGCCGACGAAGGTGGTCGCCACATGTTCCGGGGTGCCTGCCAGTTCGATCGACTCCAGACGTGGCAGCAGCGCGGTGAAGAAGCTGTTCACCTCGAGGCGGGCCAGGGCGGCGCCCAGACAGAAGTGCACACCGTAGCCGAACGCGATGTGCTTGTTGGGATCCCGGGCGATATCGAACGCGAACGGGTCGGTGAAGACCTCTTCGTCCCGGTTACCGGACACATAGGACAGCAGCAGCGAATCGCCCGCCGCGATCGGCACCCCGCGGATCTCGTAGTCCCGCTGCGCGGTTCGCATGAACTCCTTGACCGGCGTGGTCCAGCGGATCATCTCCTCCACCGCCAGCGGCATCAGGCCCGGGTCGTTGCGCAGGCGCGCCAGTTCATCGGGATGTTGCACCAGCGCGTGCATGCCACCGGAGATGCTCGCGCTCGACGTGTCGTGGCCGGCTGCGGCGAGAATGGCGTAGTACGAGACGGTTTCGATATCGTCGAGCGGCGCCCCGTCGATGGTGGCGTTGGCGATGGTCGAGGCGAGGTCGTCGGTGGGATTCGCCCGCCGGGATGCGGTCAGTTCGGTGAAGTAACCGAACATCTCCAGCAGGGCCAGTCCGCGCTCCTGCATGTCGGTACCGCGTTGCATCTCCTCGTCGTCGCTGCCGAACAACTCTTGAGTCCAGCGCAGCAATGCGGCGAAGTCTGCTTCCGGGACGCCCAGCAGGGTCATGATCATGTACAGCGGGTAGTTGACCGCCACCTGCTGCACGAAATCGCATTCCGGCCCCTCTGCTGCCATCTTGTCGACGAACTGCACGGCCAGTTCGTCCGCGCGTTCCTTCAGCGCCCGCATCGCCTTAGGCCGGAACCAGTTCGCCCCGATCGCCCGGAAATCGCGGTGCTGGGGATCGTCCATGTGGATGAGTGTCTTGATTCCGATCGCGGCCTGTTGCGCGTCACCCTCCCGGGTGACCAGGACGGGTCGTGGCGAATTGGTGAACACGTCGTTGGCGCGTTCGATCTCCATGATGTCGGCATGTTTGGTGATCGCCCAGAACGGCGCGTAGTCGGGCACCTCGACCCAGGACACCGGGGCGTTCGCCCGCAGGTGGGTGAGCGCGGCATGCAAACCGGCTTCGTCTGTATACGCCTTGGGGTCCGCGAGTACCTTCGCTGCGTCGTCCATGGTCGGAATGCTCACCGTCTGCTCCTCATTGTTCCGTGCTCACGACGCCGAGTGCGTCCTGCGCCCGTTGCTCGTAGCCCTGACGGGCGGTGGTGTCGAACTCCAGGAAAACCTTGTCGGTGCCGAACCGGCGGCCCACCCAGCGGCGTCCCCGCGGGCCGAGTAGTCCCAGCGGACCGAGCACGAACCGGATTCCGCCGGGCACGGTGACATGCGTCTTGGGCTTGTCGAGTACCTTGACGATCGCCGCGGCGATGGCTTCGGGCTCCACCGGCCGGTTCGTCTTGGTCTCCGCGGTGCCCGAGATCAGCTCGGTGCGGGTGAACGGCGGCATGACCACGCTGACCTGAACACCCCGGCCGGCGAATTCGTCGGCCATCGCACTCGACAGGCTGATCACCGCGGATTTCGTTCCGGCATAGACGGTTTGGCCCGGCACAGGCATCAGGCCCGCCAGTGAGGCGATATTGATGATGTGACCGCAACCGCGTTCGATCATCTCGGGCAGCACCAGTTGGCAACCGGTGACCACACCGTAGAAGTTCACCTCGATGGCACAGCGCAGCGCCTGCTCGGACTGATCGAGGAATCCCCCGATCGGCATCACCCCGGCGTTGTTGATCAGCACGTCGATCCGCCCGCCGCCGTCGGTGCGCGCCTTCTCCAGGAAGGCCGAGAACGATTCCCGGTCGGTGACGTCCAACGGGTGACCTGCCGCTCGATCACCGAGAGATGCCACCGCAGACTCCAGCGTCGCCACATCACGATCGCCGATCACCACCCGCGCTCCGCGGTCCAGCAGAGCCTTGGCGGTGGCGTACCCGATGCCCCGCGCGGCACCGGTGATGGCCACCGTGACGCCGTTGATCCTGTCCATCGACCTACTCCTCACGCCCTGCGAAGTTCTTGCAGCACACCGGCTATCGCGGACTCCGAGAGTCCCGACGGGAATCCGGGAAGCACCCGGTCGATCGCGCCGTCGCAGCGCGAGCGCAGCGCGGCTGCCAGCTCCGGCAGCGGTGCGACGACGGCGAACGCCGCCAGCACCTCGTCGTCGACCAGGCCGGCCATGGTGTCCCATTCGCCCAGCCGCGACAGCCGGTGCAGTTCGGTGTGCAGCTCGCCCCAGCCGTGCAGCTCGAGCACCTTGCGATACGCCGGGGTCGAACCGTAGAAGGCGATCTGTTTTCGGTGCGCCGCGGCGGCCGCGGCGAACTGTTCCTCGGTCTCGCCCGTCACCACGAACACCGGGCAGGACACCTCCAGCGCGTCGCGGTCCCGGCCGGACCGGGCAAGGCCCGCCAGCAGGGCCGGCGTGGTGACCTCGTCCAGATAGCGTTTGGTGGTGAAGGCGTGTGCGATCAACCCGTCGGCGACCTCACCGCACAGCTGGGTCATGACATCGCCGACCGCCGCGATGAAGATCTTGGGAACCCCGTACCCGTGCGGCTCCGGGGTGAACATCGGCGTCATCAGCTTGTGCGTGTAGAACTCGCCCTCGAAGTTCAGCCGGGTGCGGTCCTGCCAAGACGTCCAGATCGCCCGCACTGCAGCGATGAATTCACCCATCCGGCGCACCGGCTGACCCCAGGGCATCCCGAACCGCTTCTCGATATGCGCCTGCACCTGGGTACCCAGACCCAGGATGAACCGGCCCCGGGAGTACGCCTGCAGGTCCCAGCCGAGGTTGGCCAGCAGCATCGGATTGCGCGCGAAAGCCACGGCGATGCTTGTGCCCAGCTGCATTCTGGTGGTGTGCTCGGCAGCGAGTAGCAACGGCAGGAAGGGATCATGGTTGATTTCACCGGTCCAGCAACCGTCGTAACCCTGTTCCTCCAGCGTGCGCGCCACCGCGGGCACCCTGTGAAGGTCACTGGGGATGCCCCGGTCTATGCACAGCCGGGCACCGTTACCCATGCGGGGGACGCTACAGTAAGCAATTCAGTATGGTCAACGCCACGAGAAAAGGACCGGTGATGGCGAACGCTTCGGACTGGCAGGAAACCCTCGACGATCTCGCCCGCCGCCGCAGGCACACGCTGGCCATGGGCGGTGCAGAACGGGTCGCCAAGCATCACGCCAACGGCAAGTTGGATGTCCGTGCCCGGCTGGACCGACTGCTGGACAAGGGTTCCTTCCGCGAACTGGGCATGCTGGCCGGCGAAGAGATCGCCGCCGACGGCATCGTGACCGGCTCGGGACTGATCAACGGATCGCCGGTGATGGTCGGCGCCGAGGACTTCACCACGCTGGGCGGCAGTATCGGCCCGTCCGGCAACGCAAAGCGGTACCGGGTGGCCGAACTCGCGCTGCGCGACAAGATTCCGTTGGTCATGTTGCTGGAAGGTGCGGGCCACCGCGCCACCGGTGAGCGCTACGGCCGGACACCGACCGACCTCATCGCCCAGGCGCAGTGCTCCGGCCGGGTGCCGACGGTGGCCGCCCTACTCGGCCCGTCCGCGGGACACGGCGCTCTGGTCGCCCCGGTCAGCGACTTCCGCATCATGAGCAGCCAGGGCGCCATCTTCACCGCCGGACCGCCCGTGGTGAAGGAGTCCACGGGTGAGGACATCACCAAGGAGGAGCTGGGCGGTCCGAGCGTCGCGCTGTACAGCGGGGTGGTGCACAACCTGGGCGACGACGACGCCGCCGTCATCGACGACATCCGGCGCTACCTGGCGTACTTCCCGTCCAGCGCCTGGTCCTATCCGGAACAGGTTCAGGACGAGGACACCGCGCCCCGGCCGACTCCCGAACTACTGGACATCATCTCCCGCGACAACCGGCGGGTCTACAACATGCGCTCGGTGCTCGACGTGGTCTTCGACAACACCGACTGGTTCGAGGTTCAGCCGTACTTCGGCAAGGCCATCATCTGCGCCTTGGCGCATCTGGGCGGGCACCCGGTAGCCGTGGTGGCCAATCAGCCCAACGTGCTGGCCGGGTCCATCGATGCCGACGCCGCCGACAAGGCAGCACATTTCATCATGGTGGCCGACTCGTTCCACCTGCCGATCGTGTTCTTCGCCGACAACCCTGGCATGTTGCCCGGCAGCCGCTCCGAACGGTCCGGCGTGCTGCGGGCCGGTGCGCGGATGTTCGCCGCGCAGACGGCGGCCACCACTCTCAAACTTCATGTCACGCTGCGCAAGGCGTACGGATTCGGGTCGATGGTGATGTCCCTGTTGGGATTCGACGGCCAGGAGGCCACGTTCGCCTTCCCGGGCGCCACCATGGGTGCCATGAGCGCCGCCGCGCTGTCGAAGGCCGCGCACGCCGAGGAAGACCTGTCCGCCAAATTGCGCGAAGCCGAACTCACGGCCTCGTTCCGTTCGGCCGGGCATCTGGGATTCGACGAACTCATCGATCCACGCGAGACCCGCGATCAACTGCTCGACGCCTTGCGGCGAGGTCTGCGGGCACGTCAGGCGGCCGCCGAACCGGTGCAGCGCACCGTCATCCTGCCCTGACGACGCCGCGGGCCGCGGTGCCGGCGCCCGCGCGCTCAGGCCTGCCGGTATGCCGTGACGATGGGCTCGAGCTCGTCCGGGGTGGCACCGTGCAGGATCACCGCGTCGGCACCGTAACCGAACTCCTGCCGGATCCGGTCGACACATTGGCCCGCCGACCCGGTGGCCGACGGTTCCAGCCATTCGTCCGGAATGAGGGTGGCGATGTGTTCGATCTGTTCGGCGGTGGCCTTGTGATCGATGCCGCCCGGGATCGAGGTGACCACCGAGTCCGCCCGGAAGCGTTGTAGCACAGCGGGATCCCAGTTGTTCGTGCTGACCAGTAGGTCGCCGTAGCCCTGCAGGTAGGTGGCCAGCCGCGCGACGGTCTTCTTCAGCCGCAGTTCCTCGGGCAGGTGGTCACCGACGGTGGCGAAACAGGACCAGACCCGCACACTGGCGGGATCCCGGCCGGCCTGTTCGGCCGCGTCCTTGACGGTCTTGACGGCCCGTTGCAAGGTCTGCGGGGTGAAGTAGGTGTGCAGGATGACATCGTCGAAGACGCGCCCACCCAGCGCGAGGGTCTGCGGCCCGAACGCCACGATGGCCAGCCTGATGTCCTCGCGAAAATCGGGATCCAGGAACAGCACCTGATACTTGCCGATCGGTCCGTCGTGATTGAACACGACTTCCCCGTTCCACAGCCGGCGCATCACCTGCGCGAAATCCTCCATCTGGGCGGTGGTCACGGCGGGCACCCCGAAGGCGTTGTACATCGCGGCGATACCGCGCCCGATGCCCAGGGTGAACCGGCCCCGGGACAGCCGGTGCATGGTGGTGGCCCACGATCCGGTGATCAACGGATGACGGGTGTTGTGATTGGTGGCCGCGGTGGCGATCTGCATCCGGCTGGTCACCGCGCAGGCCGCACCGGTGAGCGACGAGGCCTCCTTGACGTTCCAGCGTTCGGAGATGAACGCGGTCCCGAACCCGAGTTCCTCGCCCCGGCGGGCCTCGTCCATCAAGCTCGCCGGACCTTCGCCTCCGGCACCGGCCAGCAGGTAGTAGCCGAGCTCATCCAGTACACGCATGTGATTCCCCATGTCGCTTCGCTCTCCCCCGCAAGCGGGAGGTACCCCCAGCCCGCCCACCGTCACGCCCAAACTCCTTGCTTGTAGCCACAATTCCAGACCTCGGCGATCCTGCCGCCGATCACCCGGAAGATCTCCATGCTGGCGATCGTGGTCTGGCCGCCGTCTTTGAGCGTCATCGGAGATTGGTAGACGATCGCGACATGCTCACCGTCGTCGCCGGTGACCACCAGGTTGAGGTCGAACCGGATGGTCTCGAACATCGCCCAATGTTCCACGATCCGGTGGACGGCCTCGGCGTGGGTCAGCGTGGTGGACTCCCCCACGTCATGGCGAATCACGTGTTCGCCCAGCAGTTCGTCGGCCAGGGCGAAGTTCCGTTCGTTCCACACCACCAGGTTGTACAGTTCCACGACCTCGCGTGCGGACCTCACCGGAACTCCGCCAGGGCGCCGATGTCCTCGATGGCGGCCACCGCGCGGTCGACCAGGGTCACGCACAACCGGCGGGAGCGCTCGGGCACCACATCCCAGGTGAGGAGCGCGACGACCGGCATGTACATCAGCAGGGCGACGCCGAACCGGTAGTGCCGCCACGCCTCGTCGAACGAATAGTCGTCGACACCATGGGCTTTCATCCGTGCGACGTACTCCTGTACCAGTGCACGGTCGTGGCCGCGGCGCAGTGGCGTCGGCAGCCCTTGGCTGACCAGGTAGGCGATATCGGCCGCGCCGGCACCGCGCACGGACAGCTGGAAGTCGACGATCTTGATGTCCTGGCCGCGGAAGAACATGTTGTCGGCCCGAATATCGCCGTGCAGCAGCATCGCCCGCTCGGTGAGTGCTGTCAGCGCCTGCGGGGCCAGTTCCTCGAACCTGTCAGCGAAGCGCCTGACCGCGCCGGGCACCGGTTGTTCGGTCTTGGCCAGGTAGCGCTGCCAGCCCAGGGCGAAGGCCGGCAGAAACAGCTCCCGGGTCAGCGCGTTGTCAAGCGGCGGAAAACATTGCAGGGCAGCATCTTCGGCATCCCGAACGGACCAGGCATGCAAACCCGCCAGTGCTTGCAGGGCCGCCCTGGCGCGTGGCATGGACAGCCCGGCCAGATGATCGGCGTTCTCCCAGTGCTGCAGATCCTCCAGCACCAGCACGAAGTCGGTTCCCGATATCCGCGCGACGTGACAGTGCGGGGTGGACAGCGGCGCCGACGGCGCGATGTGGCGGTAGAAATCCAGCTCGCGCTGGTATCCCCCCAGCAGTTCCATCCCGCCCCGGGCCTGCGACTGTGCGGGCAGTTTCACGATGACGGTGTCCGGCACATCGGTGCCGGTGAGCCCGACCCGGTACAGCAGGGCGGAAAAGCCGGTGTCCTCGGCGATGCGCTCGGCGCGTACCTCCGTGACCATGCCGGGCAACGCTTCGGACAGCCAGGACGCCGTCACCTCGCCGATACCCGACGGCACCGCCGCTGCGACTGACGTCATCCTCGACCTCTCATGAAATTTGACAACCAACAACTAAGTTAGTTGTCGAGCATCTAATATGCAAGGGTGCCGTCCCCCGCCCCTGGCCTGACCCAACCGCAGCGCGTCGAGATGTCCTCGCAGCGGCTGCTCATCGCCGCCGCGGAGCTCATCGTCGAAAAGGGTTGGGAGGCAACGACTGCAGCCGAGATCGGCCGCCGTGCCGGCTACAGCCGGGCCATGGTGCACGCCCGCTACGGCAGCAAAGACGCCATCTTGGCGGCGTTCCAACAGACCTACGTGGTGCGGCTGAATCCCGATCCCGAACCGGGGGCCGACGGACTGCGCCAGGTCCTCGCCCACTTCGACCGCATCCAGGAGATCCACGCCGTCGACCCAGCGCTGATGCGCGCCATGTTCGTCGCCGCATTCGAGGCGGTCAAGACTGTCTCACCGCTGCGCGAGGCGGTGCGCACCCAGTTGCGCGACGCGGGGGCAAAGATCGAAGCCGGGCTGCGCGACGGCATCCGGGACGGATCGATCCGGGCCGATGTCGATATCGACACCGCCCGCGAGGACATCACTGCCGCGGTGTTCGGCCTTGCGTTTCAGTGGATCGTGGTGCCCGAGGACCATGACCTCGACGTCGAGATCAACCGGGTTCGCGCGCGGCTGATCTCAGGCTACGGACCGGCGAACTGACCGACCGTAGATGCCGGACCACACCGTTGCCGGCCAATCGCCCGAGTACCCGTCATCGACGTTCCGCCGGCCAGCACGGCGATCGCCGCACCCTCCAGGTCTCCTCGATCTCTGCGCACACCGAGTTGGTGACCAAATGCCCTAGTTGTCCTCGGCCACATTGAGCAGCCTGAAGACTGTCAGGCAAGGAGAACTCATGACCGGGCACCGCCTCAACGCTCTTGAAGAAGCGTTCCTACAAGCCGAGGACGCCGATGACCACGTGAGCTTGGCGCTGGCCGCACTCGCCGTGCTGGACGGACCCGCGCCTGACATGGACAGTCTGGTGGCCCTGCTGGAAGAACGCACCGCTCGCCTCCCCCGGTGCCGTGAAGTACTGCGCGCGGCGCCGATGGATCTCGCTGCGCCGCAATGGGTTGACGATGACGCTTTCGACATACGTCACCACGTGCGGCGCGTCAGCGCCACCGCCCCCGGCGACGATGCCGCGGTCTTTGCTGTGGTCGGTCAGCTGATGGAGCGTCGGTTGGAGCGCTCGAGGCCCCTGTGGGAATGCTGGGTGATCGACCGGCTCTCGGAAGGCCGGTGGGCACTCCTCATCAAAATTCACCACTGCATCGCTGACGGGATCGCCGCAACATCCATGCTGGAGGAGGTGTGTGACGGATACACCCCGAAGGCGCCCGTCGTCGACCGTTGCGAACCGGCCAACCGCCAGGTCCGCACCATGACTCTGAATCCTCTCGCGTGGCTACGAACCGCGTGGCAGGCATCGACTGCGGTCTCCCGGACCGCGGCGCACTTCGCGTCGGGTGCAACCGAAATCGCCGCAGCCCTGTTCGAGTCGTCGCCAAGATCTTTCACCGGGCCACTCGGTGACCTGCGCTACTACAGCGCAGCGCGGGTCCGGCTGGAGGACGTCCAGATGGTCGGTAAACGGTTCGGCGTAACGGTCAACGATGTGGCCCTCGCCTCGATCACCGACAGCTTCCGGTCGGCGATGTTGCGGCGCGGTTATACCCCGCGTGCTCATTCGCTGCGGACCGCCGTGCCGGTGTCACTGCGCACCGCCGATGCCCTGCACACGCCCGACAATCGAGTCGCGGTGACCCTCCCGCAGTTGCCGGTGGAACACGCCGATCCACTACGCCGGCTGCAGGCCGTGCATGACCGGATGACGACGGCCAAAGGGGGCGGCCAAATCAGCGCGGGCGCACTCGCCGTCGCGGCCGCCGGACTGCTGCCCTACGCCATCACCGCGCCGGCCGTCCGCTTACTGACGCGAATGCCACAGCGTGGAGTAGTCACGGTCGCCACCAATGTGCCAGGTCCTCGGCAGCGGCTGCAACTGGCGGGCTGCGAGATCCAGTCCCTGATGCCGGTGCCACCCATCGCCATGCACCTTCGCACCGGCATTGCGATCCTGAGCTACGCCGAAGAGTTGATCTTCGGAATCATCGGCGATGCCGACAGTCCCGTCGGCCCCGACGAACTGGCTCGCGGTATCGAGACCGGCATGGCACACCTGGTTTCCATTGCGGCGGCCGCCCGTCGTTCACGACAAAACGGCAATCTCCGCCTACTCGTCGGCTAGGACTGCCACATCACCGGATTGGAGTACAAAGTGTTCTATGACCACGATGTGGGCTGGTGGGGATACACCGGAATGGGCGCGGGCATGGTGATCTTCTGGGCTGTGGCGGTGTTCGGTCTGATCGCCGCGATCGTCTACGTATGCCGGGACCGCTCACCTGCAGCGGTCCCCCATTCCACGACGGCCGAGCAGATTCTGGCCGATAGGTTCGCCCGAGGCGAGATCGACGTAACCGAGTACCGACAACGCGCCGCGGTACTGCACAGCCAAGCCCGGCAATAAGGTGAGGCTGTGGCAGCGTTGACCATGCGGGCATGGCGGGTGCGCAGCCCTGGGCCATTGACCACCCGCCCGCTCGAGCTGGTCACCACCGATGTCGGCGAGCCGGTCGGCGATGAGGTGTTGATCGCCGTGCACACCTGTGGGGTGTGCCGCACCGACCTGCACGTCACCGAGGGAGACCTACCGGTGCACCGGCCTCGTGTCGTCCCCGGCCATGAGGTGGTCGGCGAGGTGGTCGCGCTGGGACCCGGTGCCGCCGGTCTCGGCGTCGGCGACCGGGTGGGTGTCGCGTGGCTGAGGCACACCTGCGGACAGTGTCGGTACTGCCGCTCCGGTCGCGAAAACCTGTGTCCCGAGTCGCGTTACACCGGATGGGACGCAGACGGCGGTTACGCGGAGTTCGTCACCGCGCCCGCCCCTTACGTTCACCAGCTACCGGCGGGCTATTCCAGCACCGAGCTCGCACCGCTGCTGTGCGCGGGCATCATCGGCTACCGATCGCTGCAGCGCGCCGACCTTCCCTCAGGTGGACGCCTGGGCATCTACGGGTTCGGCGGCAGCGCGCATCTGACCGCGCAGGTCGCTCTGGCCCAAGGTGCCGAGGTCCATGTGATGACCCGTGGAGAACAGGCCCGGGAGCTGGCCATGGCACTGGGGGCCACATCGGCACAGGGTCCCAGCGACCGCCCGCCGGTCCCGCTGGATTCGGCCATTCTCTTTGCGCCGGTGGGTGATCTGGTGTTGCCGGCGTTGGAGGCGTTGGACCGCGGTGGCACGCTTGCCGTCGCGGGCATCCACCTCAGCGACATCCCGGTGTTGAACTACCAGCGGCACCTTTTTCAGGAGCGACAGGTCCGTTCGGTGACATCGAATACCCGTGCCGACGCACGCGAATTCCTTGCATTCGCCGGCCGGCACCGGATCGAGGTGAGCGGTCCGGAGTACCCGCTGGACCGGGCCGACACCGCGCTGGACGATTTGCGCTCCGGCCGGATCGCCGGTGCGGCGGTACTACACATCGCGTGACGTCACGCCCGGTCCAGCGGAGTGTTCGGGGCCGAGGTGCCTCTCTGTACTCATTGCGTGCTCCTCTGCGACGAGAACTGTCTCGATCCCATCGCACTCGACCCGACCTGCGATAGGGGCGGAAGTCCTTGACACGCCAGTCGAACTCGACCGGTTGCGCTTGCCGTTGTGAACCCGGCGAAGGACTTTTTGCCCTGTTTTCAACGCGGGCCGGTCCGTAACGTCACGGTCATGACGCCAGATACCCAACCCGTCACCGTCCTTTCCGAAAGCGAATGCTGGAGCTTGCTCGGCGGCGTAACGCTCGGCCGGCTGGTGACCAGTGTCGACGGTGATCCTGAGATCTTTCCGGTGAACTTCGTGGTTCAGCACCGCACGATACTGTTCCGCACCGCCGAAGGCACCAAGTTGGCCGGCACCGCGATCAACAAGAACGTGTTGTTCGAGGCTGACGGCAATACGATCACCGAGGGCTGGAGTGTTGTTGTCCGAGGCTTGGCGCGAACGCCGCGGACTGACGACGATGTCCACGACGCCGAACAGGCCTCGCTCTATCCCTGGACTGCCACGTCCAAACCGCATTTCGTCCGGATCCGACCGGTACGGGTCACCGGACGGCGGTTCATCTTTGGTCCAGAACCCATCGCTGACAGGTGATTCGACGACCGTCGGCGCTACCCAGAGGTGGACATCGAAGCCATTGCGGTAGCCGGAAACCCGATGAACTATCTCACCGGTCACGCCGACAGCGTTGGACTGATTGTGCTGGGTCACGACACCGCCAACCAGTTGACCGAACTCGGCGACCCGGGTGTCTACGCCGCACTCGCCGACCTGAACTGCTCCATGCTCATCGCACCTCGGCATGCACCCTGGTGACCCTCACCCGGCGGAACTCCACACCAGTTCAAGGAGAAATCGATGATCGAAGTACTGCCGGACATGCCGCAGGGAGTGATCGGCATTCGCGTGTCAGGTCGCCTGCTCGGTGCGGATCTGCGTGAGTTCCGGCCAACCATGCAGGGCTTGCTGAAGGAGCGCGATATCAGGATTGTCGAGGTCATCGCGCCCGACTACGAGGGTTTCGGTCCCGGCGGGTTGGTCGAGGACCTGAAGCTCGGATTCGGCGAACTCCTGCACCATCATTCGTCGTTCAGACGGATCGCGGTGGTGTCAGATAAGGACTGGGTCGCCCACACCTTGCACGCACTGGCGTGGATGGTCCCCGGCGAGTTGGCGATATTCAAACTCGACGAGCTTGAGCAGGCCAAGGCATGGGCGGCGGGCTGACACGCTTTCTGGATGGGCGAAGTACAGCGGCGAGAATTCGCATCCCCTCCTCCCGCAGTTTGTGCGGTGCGTACAGACGGGAGAAGCCGGCCCCGATCACGACGACGTCGTAGTCGCGGCTACTGGTCATCGGCGCCCTGAGTGAACTGCAGAATCGTCCGGGTCAGGTGCAGGCTGGTGATCACCCAACCGCCGGAACGTTTCTCGTACGTCTCGTGATAGTGCCCGGCACCGAACAACTGACCGCCGTTGGGAAAGAGCAGCAGATCCTCCATCGCCCAGATCGCGCTGGCGGTGGTGTCCGAGACGAGGGTGATCTCCGGGGTGTGACAGTGATGTTTGGTCTGCGCGCCCTCGACACCGCCGAGCACGACGGGCAGGAATTCGTCCAAGCCGTGCAGTTCGGGAGCGGTCTGGCCGTCGGCGCCGCCGGTCGAGATCGCCATGTCGAGTTTGACCACCACCTCCGGGGCGAACACCGTCTTCCACGCCTCGATGTCCTTGGTGTCCAGGAACCGGCAGTAGCGGGCCTTGAGTTGGCGGATCGCCTCGAAATCGTCGGTCATGATCTAGAACTGTGCCATCCCGTTGTCGATCGACAGGGCGATCGCGCTGATGTGCCTGGCCTCATCGGAGGCCAGCCAGACCGCCGACGCGGCGATGTCCTCCGGCTCGACGATCCAGTTCGGGGTGAACGGCGTGCCCATTTGCACCAGGGCGGGATTGGTCTCGAACGCCTTGTTCAGCGCCGTCACCATGTCGCCGGTACCCATCGAGGTGTTGACCGGTCCGGGGTGCAGGCTGTTGACCCGGATGTGGTGCTTGCCCAGTTCGGCCGCGAAGGCGCGCGCCATGCCGGTCACGGCATGCTTGCTGGCGGTGTAGTGCACCATGAACGCCTGCATCTTCACCCCCGCAAGCGAACTGACCAGGATGATCGAGCCGCCCCGCCCACCGTCGATGATGTGTTGGGCGCCGGCCATCACGGTGTTCCAGGTGCCGATCACGTTGACATCGATGGTGTCACGGAATGACTCCGGCGTGATGTCGTGCCATGCCTCGGGAATGGTGATGCCGGCGTTGGCGACGATGACGTCGAGGCGGCCGAGTTCGGTCACACCGTCGGCGACGGCCGACATCAGGGCGTCATAGTCGCGGACATCGACGACGCGGTGGAAGATCCGTCGCCCGGTGGCCTTGACCAGGTCGACGGTTTCGGCGAATTCGTCGGCCGTGGCCGACAGATAGGGAACCTTCGCCGGCAACGGCCCGGCGATGTCCACCGCGATGATATCCGCGCCCTCGTTAGCCATCCGCACCGCATGTGCCCGGCCCTGGCCACGTGCCGCACCCGTGATGAACGCGACCTTGTCGGTCAACAACCCTGGCATCGTGCTCCTTTGCATTTCCCGGCTCTTGCGGACGATACTACTGTAAGCTGTTCAGTAGCAGCTTCGGATCTGGAAGGTGTTCCCGTGGAGGTTCCGTTCACCTGGAAGGTCACCGGCTGGTTCATGATCGGCTGGTCGGCTGAGTTCGTCGCCGGGGAGACCCGCCCGCTGCGCTACTTCGGCGAGGATCTGGTGGCCTGGCGTGACTCCGACGGCGCGCTGCACCTGATGGAAGGCCATTGCAAACACCTCGGCGCGCATCTGGGCCACGGCGGCAAGATCGTCGGCGACTGCGTGGAATGTCCCTTCCATGGCTGGCGGTGGGGACCCGATGGCACCAACCGCTACATCCCGTATCAGCCCGACAAACCCAACCGCGGCCTGCGGCTGCGAACCTATCCGATCCAGGAACAGCACGGCTGCGTGTTCATGTGGTTCCAGCCGCACGGCGAGCCCCCACACTGGGAACTGCCCGATATCTTCGACAAGTTCCCGCAGTTCCCGACCGATCCCGACGCGTTCTACCGGCCCTACCCCGAGTTCTCCCGGTTTGCCGAGAACGAACCGGTGCATCCGCAGATCGTGGCCGAGAACGGCCCTGACAGTGCGCATTTCCGCTATGTGCACCGCGCCTCCGTCACCCCGGTCTGCCTGGACTGGAAGGTCGTGGACAACGAGTGGCAGTTTCTCACCGGTTGGCCCGACGCTCGCAGCGATGATCCCGACAAGATGTCGCTCTACATCCACAGCCACTTCTCCGGGCTGGGTTTCGCGATCAGCGCCTTCGAGGGCGCGGCCGAGCACCGGCTGATCTTCGCCTGCACACCGGTCGATGACCAGGTGTCGAACATGTTCTATTCGATCTGGTGGCCCAAGTCGCCCGGCGACACCTCAGACGTCCCACCCGAGGATGTCCGCAAACGTGTCGAAAAACAGTATCTGGTGACGGTCTGGGACGATCTCGGCATCTGGCGTCACCAGAAATACATCGAGCGGCCGTCGCTGTCCAAGATCGACGCGAAACCGTATATGGCCATGCGGAAATGGGCGCAGCAGTTCTATGAGGTGCCACCCGCCGGGGCGAGCGAAGCGACGGGGATTGTCAAGGCGAACGCGTGACCACGGCCGTCATCACCCAGGAACTCCAGGGTGCGGTGGTGGGCCCGAACGCCGGACTGGCCGTGCTCGCCGAAGAGGCCCGACGGGTGGCACTGCCCAATATCGCCCGGTTACTCCCCGCCGCCCGGGCCGCCGGTCACCATGTCGTGCACTGCCTGGTGCAGCGCCGGCCCGACGGATTGGGTTCCAATCACAACGCCAGGTTGTTCGCCGCCGGAAAGCGCTCGGTCGACATCGCCCCTGGCAGCGCGGGAGCCACGCTGCTGACCGAATTCGGTCCGGAGCCAACGGATCTGGTATTGACCCGCTGGCATGGAGTCGGACCGATGGGTGGCACCGACCTCGACGCCGTCCTGCGCAATCTGGGCGTCACCACCGTCGTCGCTGTCGGGGTTTCACTGAATATCGCCATCCCCAGCCTCGTGATGGATGCCGTCAACGCCGGCTACCGGGTGGTGCTCCCCCGCGACGCCGTTGCCGGCATTCCCGCCGAATACGGTGAGGCGGTCATCGACAACAGCCTGGCCCTGTTGGCCACCGTCACCACCACCGCTGAACTCATCCGAGACTGGAGCGCCCATGGCTGAGGATTGCCCGATGTTCACCGTTTCCGCCGTGGCCGAGGCCGTCGCCGCCGCGATACCCGATCGGACACTGGTCACCCAGGGCACCCGTCGCCACAGCTATCGCGATATCGTGCGACGATCGAATCGGCTTGCGGCTTACCTCTATTCGCGCGGTTTGGGCTGTCACACCGACCGCGAGTCGCTGGCCGGCCATCAGGTGGGCCAGGATCTGCTCGGCATCTACGCCTATAACGGGGCCGAGTTCGTCGAGGGCCTATTGGGCGCGTTCCGGGCCCGTGTCGCACCGTTCAACGTCAACTACCGCTACGTCAAGAACGAATTGCAGTATCTGCTGGCCGATTCCGAGGCCTCGGCCCTGCTGTACCACGGCGCGTTCGCCCCCCGGGTCGCCGAGATCCGGGATGAGCTGCCGAATCTCAAGGTGCTCATCCAGATCGCCGACGGGTCCGGAAACGAGCTGCTGGACGGTGCCGTCGACTACGAGGCGATCGTCACCGCCGAGGCCCCCGCGCCGCCGGTACAGCCCTCCCCTGACGATCTCTATGTCCTCTACACCGGCGGCACCACCGGGATGCCCAAGGGGGTGCTCTGGCGCCAGCACGACATCTTCATGACCGCGTTCGGCGGCCGCAATATGGTCACCGGTGAGCCGGCCGGCTCCATCGAGGAGATCGCCGTCCGGGCCGGCGAGCACCCCGGCACCAAACTGCTGATCCTGCCGCCGTTGATTCACGGCGCCGCCCAGTGGGCGGCGATGACGGCGATCACCACCGGCCAGACACTCGTATTCCCGAGCACGGTGGACCGTTTCGACGCCGACGAGGTGATGCGCGCCATCGAATGCGAGCAGGTGCTGGTGGCCACCGTGGTCGGCGACGCGATGGCCCGGCCGCTGCTGGCGGCCCTCCAGCGCAGCGTGCGCGACGGCTCCCCGGACGTCTCCACCCTGGCCGTGGTGGCCAATGGTGGCGCGCAGCTGACCCCGCACGTCAAGCAGCAGCTGATCGACGCCAAACCGGGTCTCATCGTCATCGATGGCGTCGGTTCCTCGGAGACCGGCGCGCAGATGAGTCACATGTCCGCCCCGGGCGCCATCTCCACCGGCACGTTCAACGCGGGTCCCGATACCTGCGTGGTGGCAGAGGATTTCACCGCGATCCTGCCCCCGGCCCACGACGGCCTCGGCTGGCTGGCTCAGCGCGGCTACGTGCCGCTGGGCTACAAGGGCGACGCCGCAAAGACCGCGGCGACATTCCCGGTCATCGACGGAGTGCGGTTCGCGGTGCCCGGCGACCGGGCCCGCCACCTGGCCGGCGGCGCCATCGAACTGCTGGGCCGCGACTCCGTCACCATCAACTCCGGGGGCGAGAAGATCTTCGCCGAGGAGGTCGAGTCGGCCATCGCCTCCCATCCCGCGGTGGCCGACGTCGTGGTCGCCGGGCGCCCGAGCGAGCGATGGGGTTCCGAGGTGGTCGCGGTGGTCGCCCTCGCCGAAGGCGCGCAGATCGACGCAGACGAACTCATCCGGCACTGCGAAACATCCATTGCGCGTTACAAACTGCCCAAGGCGGTGGTGTTCCGCCCGGTGATCGAGCGCAGCCCGGCCGGCAAGGCCGACTACCGGTGGGCCCGCGAGCAGGCAGACCTGGGCGAGCACAGCGACGGGAAATCGCTCAGCGGTTCTTGAGACGGCGCCGGGTGCGCCGACGCGCCATGGCCAGGGAGAGGTCGGCGTACATTCGCATCCCACGCCGGAACGGTGGTGCGGCGCTTCCGGTCATACTGAACGGCAGATCCGTGCCCACCACCGTGCGCTGATGACTGAACGTGTCGAAACCCGCCTTACCGTGGTAGGCGCCCATTCCGCTGCGACCGACACCGCCGAACGGAGCGGCCGACGGGATCATCTGCGCGGCGAAGTCGTTGCGCGCCACGCCCCCGCTTCGGGTATGGGCGACGAACCTGCGGAAAGCGGCACCCTCGGGTCCGTACCAATAGGCCACCAGCGGGGCCGGCCGGGCGTTGATGTAGTCGATCGCCTGCGTCAGGTCCGCGTACCCCTGCACCACCAGCACGGGCCCGAAGATCTCCTCCGAAGCGATCAGCATCGAGTCGTCGATGCCCCGCACGATGGTCGGGGCGATCTTGCGACGGCCCCGGTCCGGCAGGACCTCCCCCGGTGGTGCCACGGCCTCCACCGCGGCACCGCGGGCGCGCGCGTCGTCGATCAGGCCCAGCACGCGGTCGAAGTTGGCCTCGTTCACGTTTGAGCAGTAGTCGTCATTGGCGATGATCGTCGGGAACATCCGGCGCAGCGTCTGGCGGGCGACGTCGACAAATTCGCCGATCTTATGCTCGGGTACCAGCACATAGTCGGGACACACACAGACCTGACCGCCGTTCACCATGCGCGCCTGCGCGATCCGGGTGGCCGACCGGTGGATGTCCGCATCCGGCGCCACCACCACGGGGTTCTTGCCGCCCAGTTCCAGCGTCACCGGAACCAGATTCTGCGCCGCCGCCCGCTGCACCAACGACCCGACACCGGGCGAGCCGGTGAAGAACAGGTGGTCGAACGGCAACGCCGAGAAGTCGGCCGCCACGTGGGCGCCGCCGGTGATCACCACCAGTTCGGTTTCGTCGAAGTAGTCCGGCGCCAAGGCACTCATGACCTCGGCTGTGTGCGAGGTGATTTCGGACATCTTGATCATCACCCGGTTGCCTGCGGCGAAGGCCGCTGCGGCCGGCAGCACCACCAGGTTCACCGGGAAGTTCCACGGGCCGATGATCCCGACGACACCCAGCGGGGCTGGCTCCACCTCGGCACGCACACCGGTGATCCGGGCGGCGCGCATCAACGTGGTGGACCGCATCCATTGCGCCACATGGGCCCTGGTGTGCTCGATTACCGGGATGATGCCGACCACTTCGGTGAACAGGGACGCCGCACGGGATCTGGTGCCGAAATCGGCAGCCATGGCATCGACGAAGGTGTCGGTGTTGTCGAGCACCAATGCCATCAACCGGTCGATGCGATGCCGTCTGACGCCGACGTCCGGTGGCCCGTCGGCGATGAAGGACCGCCGCTGACGTTCCAGTACGGCGCGCATGTCCATCCCGACGCGCTCATCGGTTGTGCTCATAGCCGTTCAACTCCCTCCGGTAAGGGCCACGGTATCAGTCGCCGTACCCGCACGTACCCATACCGACGCGTCGGGATCGCCGCTGGAAAACACCATGTTTCGACCCGACGGGACGGTCTACTGTAATCTTTACCGTAATTACCCTCTGTATGGCCCGGACGAAGGTGGGAAACAGGCGTGGAAAGCCAGACTCAGGACGACATCACCGGGGGCCTCCCGGACCAATCGTTCAATCTGTTGCGCGACCCGTATCCCCTCTTCGCCGCGCACCGCGCCCAGCACGGGGTGTTCGAGGGCAGCGTCATGGACTGGTCCAAGACGCCCGACGAATTCAAGCCCGAGAATCAGTTCGCGGCGGTGTCCTACGATGCCGTCAACACTGTCTTCCGGGACGGCAAGTCGTTCAACTCCAAGATCTACGACGACACTATCGGCCTGTTCATCGGTCCGTCCATCCTCGCGATGGAGGGCCCGCTGCACCGGGCACACCGCAACCTGGTCACCACGGCATTCAAGGCGAAATCACTCAAGCGATGGGAGCCGGAGATCGTCCGGCCCATCTGCGAGCAGCTGATCGACGAGTTCGTCCAGACCGGCAGCGCGGACCTGGTCGGCGACTTCACCTTCGAGTTCCCGACCCGGGTGATCTCCAAGCTGCTGGGCCTGCCCGAGGAGGATCTCGGGTGGTTCCGCCAACGGGCCGTCGAACTGATCAGCTACCACGTCAAGTACAAGCGCGCCTTCGAGGCGTCGGCCGAGCTGAAGGACTACTTCCTCAACCAGATCGAGCTGCGCCGGTCCGCCCCCACCGAGGACATCATCGGTGATCTCGTCACCGCCGAGGTCGATGGTGAGAAGCTCACCGACGAGGCGATCTACTCGTTCTTGCGACTGTTGCTGCCCGCCGGGCTGGAGACGACCTACCGCTCGTCGGGCAACCTGCTGTACCTGCTGCTCACCCACCGCGAGCAGTTCGCGGCCGTGCAATCCGATCATGACCTGATCGGCCAAGCCATCGAAGAGGCACTGCGGTTCGAGACACCGCTGACCACGGTCCAGCGTTCGGCCAGTGCCGAGACCGAACTGGGCGGGGTGAAGCTACCCGCCGGTGCGGTGATCGACGTGTGCATCGGTTCGGCCAATCGCGACGAGCGTCGCTGGGATCGCCCCGAAGAGTTCGACATCTTCCGGAAACGACTGCCGCACATCACCTTCGCCGCGGGTGAGCACACCTGCCTGGGCTTGCACCTGGCCCGGATGGAGACGCGGGTGGCGCTCGAGTGCCTGCTCGGCCGGGTCACCAATATCGAGCTCGACACCACCGGCGACCCGCACATCTTCGGTCAGCCGTTCCGCTCCCCAACCGCCATTCCCGTCACGTTCGACCCTGCGCCCAAGTGATTTCGACGCGTCCCATATCGCTCAGGACGCCGGACGCGGCAGCCGCCACCCGATGGTCTTGGTTTCGGTGTACTGCGCGAAACCCTCGATGCCGCACTGCCTGCCGACCCCGCTGTTCTTGAACCCACCGAACGGGGCATCGGCGCCGTAGTACATACCGCCGTTGACACCGATCGCGCCGGTCCGGATCCGGCGCGCGACGCCCATGGCACGCTCCGGCGAACGCGACACCACCGCACCGGCCAGGCCGAAGGCACTGTCGTTGGCGAGCCGCACCGCGGCCTCGTCATCGTCGAACGGGATGAGCACCAGCACCGGTCCGAACACCTCGTCGCGAGCGATCGACGACGTCGCCGGGTCGGCGCCGACGATCAGGGTCGGTGTCACGAAGTGCCCACCGGCCAGGTGCGCGGGCAGTCCCTCGACCGGTCCGCCGCCCACCACGATCTCGGCCCCGGCTCGGCGCGCCGCCGCGATGGCGTCGAGCACCCTGGCTTTCTGTGCCGCGCTGATCAACGGTCCCACCAGCGTGCTGGGCAGCGCCGGATCACCGACCGGGATCGCGGCCAACGCCGCCGTCACACTTGCCACGGCTTCGTCGAACAGGCTGCGGTGCACCAGCATCCGGGTGTTCGCCGCGCACGCCTGGCCGGCGTGCACGCAGGCCCCGATCGCGCCCGCGCCGATGTGGGCCGGGTTCGCGTCGTCGAGCACGATCATCGCCGACTTGCCTCCGAGCTCCAGGAACATGCGCTTCATGGTGTCGGCACCGGCTCGCATGAGGTGTTTCCCGACGGCGGTGGATCCGGTGAACGACACCATGTCGACGCGGGCGTCGGTGCCCAGTAGCCCGGCCACCTCGTTGGACGGGGTGGGCACCACATTGACCACCCCGGGCGGGATGTCGGTGTGCTCGGCGATCAACCGGCCCAGCCGGGTAGCGTTCCACGGGGTGTGCGGGTCCGGCTTTAGCACCACGGTGTTCCCGGCCGCCAGCGCCGGGCCGAGCTTGTTCAGGATGACCTCGATGGGAAAATTCGACGGCGTGATGGCGGCGACCACACCGACGGGCTCCTTGACCACGGTGCGGGCGTTGCGCTCACCGAACAACCCACCGCCGTCGAGGCGGCGCTCCCACTCGAACTCATCGATCAGCCGGACCGGGTAGCGCAACGCGTCGGTCAGCGGCCAGTCCAATTGTGCATTCTGCGTCGTCATCGCCGGACAGCCCACCTCGGCGATCAATTCCTCACGCAAATCCTCTTTCTCGGCCTCGATGGCGTCCTGCAGCTGCATCAACACCCGCCGCCGCAACACCCGATTGGTCGACCAGTCACCGTCATCGAAAGCGCGCCGGGCCGCGGCAATGGCGGCGTCCATATCCTCGGCCCCCGCAGCCGCCGTAGCGCCGAGGACGGCACCGGTGGCCGGGCTGACGTTGTCGAACTCGGCGCCCGACACCGCGACCACCAGCCGCCCATCGATCAGCATGCGCTTCTCGGCGCGGGCCGCGGCGCGGCCACCGATCTGCACGCTGGTGGTCTGTTCTGCGACCAACTCGCTCACCGCATCCTCCGCTCTGTGAGACCGACCCGACATACGTTACTGTAAGAATTACAGTTGGTTCGTTCAGTTACCGATTCCGCAGGAGGCGCCCATGCAGACAGCACTGGCACCGGAGATCTCGACGTGGCCGGACGCCGACCCCGCGCTGATCGGCAGCCGTTGCGGCGCATGCTCGGCCGTGACGTTCCCGGTGCAGCGCCGCTGCCCGAGGTGCAGCAGTGCTGCCATGACCGACGAACTGCTGCCCCGCCGCGGCACCCTGGTGGCCTGGACCACCCAGGGCTTTCCACCCGGACCGCCGTACCGGGGACCCACCGGCGAGAAGTTCGTGCCGTTCGGGGTCGGCTTGATCCAGCTCGGCGATACGCTGCGGGTCGAGGGACGGCTCACCGAAAACGACCCTGCCAAACTGCAATTCGGCATGACAGTCGAATTGACGATGGTCCCGTTGTACACCGGCGAGGACGGTGACGAGACGATCACCTTCGCTTTCGCCCCCACCCGAGGAGCTCGATGAACGACGTCGCCATCATCGGTGTCGGCCTGCACCCGTTCGGCCGGTTCGAGGGCAAGTCCGCGATGGAGATGGGCGTGGACGCCATCTTCGCCGCCGTCGCCGACGCCGGCGTGGACTGGAAGGACGTCGGCGCCGCCACCGGTGGCAGCTGGACGGTCGCCAACCCGGACGCCATCGTCGGCATGGTCGGACTGTCGGGCATCCCGTTCACCAACGTGTTCAACGCCTGCGCGACGGCGGCGTCCGCGGCCAAGGTGTGCGCCGACGGAATCCGGCTTGGCGACTACGACATCGGCATCGCCGTCGGACTGGACAAGCACCCGCGCGGTGCCTTCACCGAAGACCCGGCCCTGGTCGGCATGCCACGCTGGTACGCCGAGAACGGTCAATACCTGACCACCCAGTTCTTCGGCATGAAGGCCAACCGTTACCTGCACGAACACCACATCTCCCAGCGCACCCTGGCCAAGGTGGCCAACAAGAATCTGCGCAACGGGGCCCTGAACCCGAACGCGTTCCGCCGCAAGCCGATCTCCGAGGATGACATCCTCAACTCGACAATGCTGAATTACCCATTGACCCAGTACATGTTCTGCGCCCCCGACGAGGGGGCCGCCGCGGTGGTCATGTGCCGCGCCGATATCGCCCACCGTTACACCGCCAAACCGGTGTACCTCAAGGCGGTCGAGATCCGCACCCGCCGCTACGGCGCCTACGAGGTCAATACCACCTGCGCCCCCGTCCAGGAGGATGTCGCGCCCACCGTGTATGCCGCCCGCGCCGCCTTCGAAAAGGCCGGTGTCGCACCCGAAGACGTCGACGTGGTGCAGCTGCAGGACACCGACGCCGGAGCCGAGGTCATCCACATGGCCGAATGCGGGTTCTGCGCCGACGGAGATCAGGAGAAGCTGCTGGCCGACGGTGCCACCGAGATCGGCGGCACCTTGCCGGTCAACACCGACGGCGGTCTGATCGCCAATGGCGAGCCGATCGGGGCGTCCGGGCTGCGCCAGATCCACGAGCTGGTCCGCCAGCTGCGCGGCGAGGCAGGCGACCGTCAGGTCCCCGGCAACCCCAAGGTCGGTTTCGCCCAGCTGTACGGCGCTCCCGGCACCGCCGGCGCCACCGTACTCACCCTCTGAGGAATCTGATGACCGAACAGTTCCGGGATGCACCGATTTTCGACGCCGACCAGCACATGTACGAGACGGCCGATGCGCTGACCAAATTCCTGCCCGAGAAGTACAGCCGTGCAGTGCAGTACGCGCAGTTCGGCAGGCAGACCAGGATCGTGATCAACAACCGGGTCACCGACTTCATCCCGAACCCGACCTTCGAGCGGGTCGCCGCCCCGGGGGCACACGAGAAGTTCTTCGCCGGCGAGAACACCGAGGGACTGACGCTTCGGGAGATGCAGGGCAAGGCCATCGAGGCACCCGAAGCCACCCGCAGCCCGCAGGCCCGAGTGGAGGAACTGGACCGCCAGGGCGTCACCGAGGCACTGAACTACCCGACCCTGGGCAGCCTGGTGGAGCATTCCAGCGCCGACGACCCCGCGTTGACCCTGGCCATCGTGCACGCGCTCAACGAATGGATTCTCCAGCACTGGTCCTTCGATTATCAGAACCGGGTGTTCACCACCCCGATCATCAACCTGTCCGAGGTGGACGCCGCCCAACGCGAGCTGGCCTGGCTGCTGGACCACGGCGCCAAGGTGGCGCTGATCAAGCCCGGGCCGGTCAACGGCCTGCACGGGTGGCGCTCCCCCGCGCTTCCCGAGTTCGACCCGTTCTGGCGTGACGTCGAGGCCGCCGGACTGCCCATCGTGCTGCACGCCAGCTATCCGCCGCTGGACGACTACGTCGGCAGGTGGGAACCGCCCTACACACAGAACTTCATGGCCCAGAGCGCATTTCGCTGGATGGTGCTCGGCCATCGGGAGATCGCCGACATGCTCACCGCACTGATCTGCCACGGCACACTGACCCGGTTTCCCAGATTGCGGATCGCCAGCGTGGAGAACGGCAGTTCCTGGATCTCGCCGCTGTTCCACGATTTCGCCGACCTGTACAAGAAGATGCCACAGAACTTTCCCGAGCATCCGCACGACGTCTTCCGCCGCAACGTGTGGGTGAGCCCGTTCTGGGAGGGCTGCGTCTCCGACGTCGTCGAGACCGTCGGGTGGGACAAGGTGCTGTTCGGCTCGGACTATCCGCATCCAGAGGGGCTGCCCGAACCCAAGGGCTTCTGGAAGTACGCCGAGGGGATGGACACTCGCCGTACCTATGACTTCATGGGCGACAATGCACGCAGGTTCATGGGCCTCCCGCTGGCCAATCCCGATCCTGCGGCGATACATCCGCCGGCACTGACCGCGAGGTAGTCGTCCCGGATGTCAGGTCAGCCGTCACCAATCGCGGGATTCAGGATCCGGTTCGACAGGTCCAGGAGCGTGCGGTGCAGGTCCGCGTCGTCGATGTCGGCGAGCGATGGGTCGGCCACGGCATTGCCGACGCCGGCGAAAAACAGCGAAACCGCTATTCGGCCGGCCGGGTCGGGGTCCGGACCGTCCAGCAGTTCGCGTAATCGATCGGTGGCCGCCCGCAGTTCTCGCGGGGCAACCTCGGCCATCGCGGGATCGCCGACAAACACTGCCGCCAGTTGTCGGTGACGGACGGCCATTTCCACCAGTCCGCTGATCGCGACGGCCCGCCGCGCCTCCCAATCCGTCAGCGCCTCAGCGATTTTGATCAGGCGGGTGATGTCCTGCAGGATCGGCCGCAACACCTCCAGAACAATCTCCTCCTTGGCGGAGAATTGGTAGTAGACGGCCGCCTTGCTGACTCCGAGGCGCTCGGCGATCATCTTGAGCGACGTGCCATGCACCCCGTGTTCGGCGAACAGGGCAAGCGCGGCTTCGAGAACTCGGCCGCCGGCGAGTCCCCGTGGTGACACCGGCTTGGCCACGGCACGTCCTCTCCTACCCAGTCGCTGTTCGGGTGCCCCAGGCTAACGCGTCGCCGCCGATCCGCTGCATACGAGGACACCACCCATTAGCCTGCCGATCGGCTTGTCATAGTTTAGCGTGCAGCCTACTGTTAGTTTGGCGATTGGTTAACTAGCGCGGACCGATCCCCGCCGGCGCGGCGCGTGAGGGAGGCAACGATGAGCGATACCCGACTGATGCGAGTGATGGCCACGTTCAACCAACGTGTCACCAACCGGATGATCGGGTTGTTGGCACCCCACGTACCGCGGTGGGCGGTGCTCGTCCACCGCGGCCGCAAGTCTGGTGCCGAATACCGCACGCCGGTCGCCGTCACGATTCGCGACCGCTCGTTGATGGTGCCGATCGGGTACGGCGAGGAGTCCGACTGGGTGCGCAACCTGCTGGCGGCCGGCGGTGGCACATTGCTGCACCGCGGGAAGACCCAAGCCTTCACCAATCCCCGCATCATCGACCGCGACGAGGTTGCGGGATGGGGCCGGATCAAGCGGACCTTCGTCGCCGACTTCGTCTGACGGATTCGGGGCCCGCCGCGGCGCCCCAATTTAGTGTTTGACACGCCAGTCGACTATATGCCATGGTCGTGACCAGCGTGATGCAGCGTCACGCGCCGACGCGGACGGGCGACCATGTCCCGGAGGAGTTTCGTGACGTCCCGACATATCGCCGCTCGACTGCCGGATATCGCGACACTGCGACGACGCTGCCAAGCCGTGGCGATGCTGGATGCGATCGTCTGCCCCCACACCTGGGACCACCGCCACCACCGCTACATCCGGAACTGGGCCGGCGGAGCCAGCTGCGCGCAATTGCGCAACGGCGCAGGCGACGACTGCGCCATCGTGTTCACCGTCGCCGGCGCCCTCATCCGCGGATTCGACCATGAGTCACCGATGACGCCATGGCGGACCGACCCGCCGCGACCCTGGCCCGGACTGGCCGACGCGGTGCCCGCCGCTTTCCGCGGGCTCCTCACCCAGCCCGCGTTCGCCGTGGACGGCGTCCTCGCGGCCACCTACCTGCTGTGGCGCGGGTTCGGCGACGCGGCCTGGCAGACCAGTCCGGTGAACATCGCCGGGCTTGGCGGGCTCCTCGATCCCGAAGGCGCGCACGAGTTCCTCGACCTGCTGCTGGACCCGACGCCGACGTTCTACCGCGATTTCGCCCGCTGGAATTTCGACATCACCCTAGACCCGGTGGCCGTGGCGCACATCTACAACCTGCAACCACTCGACGAAGAGGTGGTGCGTACGCTGAATCCGAGCATGGGCCTCGCCGATATCGCCGGTGACATCGCGGCCAGCGGGTACCCGCGCCGGGTTCGTGTTACCTCCGACGTCTGACCGAAGGATCTGCTGCGTGCCCTTCTTCTCCATGCTCTTCCTGGCGCTCCTGGTCGGCGCGATCGTCGACATCGCCGGCGCCGACGAACAGCGGATCCGCGGGCTGCCGCGCACGACGTGGATTCTGCTCGTGGTGCTGGTGCCGCTGGCCGGCTCGATCGCCTGGTTCATCGCCGGCCGTCCGGCTCGGCTACCGCGCGTGCTCGACACACCTGTTCGACCCGACCACGACGATCCGCAGGCCGAAGCGGAATTCCGAAGGCAATGCCGCGAACGAGCCGAACAACAACGTCGCGCCGCCGATCAGCAGCCCAGCGACGAGCCGGGTTGACCCGCCCGCATCACGACGCCTTCGGCCGCGCATAGCTGGGCTTGCCCAGCCCGAGCACATGCTGGGCGATCATGTTGCGGAACACCTCCAGTGTCCCGCCGTAGATACCCACCAGCGGCGCGAACCGGTACACGTACTCGCTGCGGTCGTCGAATCCGCCGTCGGTGCCGATCGGCAGTGCCGCCGCCGGTCCGGCGATATCCATCAAATCCGGTGCGACATCACGCATGGTCTGCGCCAGCGCGACCCGGCCGAAGATGCTCGACGCGGACACCGACGCCTCGATCCGGGCGATGCTGCGACCCAGCCGATATCCGACCGAACCGTCATCCTCACCCCGCGCACCCACCAGCGCCGCCACATTGTCGGCCGCCTCGACCATGAACCCGGCCTGGTGCATCATGATCGCCACGTCGGCCAGCCCGTCGTCGGCTGCGGCGACGGCGCCGTGTTCGGCGTCCAGCGGTTCGCGCACCACCGTCCAGCCGCCGTTGACCTCACCCATCCGGTACTTGTCGTCGACGCGGACGTCCGAGTAGTACACGATGTTGGTGCGGTCACCGTCGATGGTGCGGATGCCCTGGATCTCGATCCCGGGCAGATCCAGCGGCACCAGAAACATGGTGAGGCTCTTGTGTTTCGGCGCCTCCGGATCGGTGTTGGTGATCAGGAAGACGTACTTGCAGTTGTGTGCTCCGGTGGTGAACATCTTGGAGCCGTTGACAATCCATGTCGACCCATCCGAATCCCGCACCGCCCGGGTCTTGCAGGTCGCCACATCGGAGCCGCCCTCGGGTTCGGTGTACCCTAGGCACAATCGCACCGTGCCGTCGAACACGCCGCGCAGCACGTCGTCACGGATCTCGGGTGAGGCGAACTTCGCCACCGACCGGGCCACCATGGAGGTGGTCCCCCAGGTCACCCACGGCACTTCGGCGCGGCGCTTCTCCAACTCCCAGATCCGCCTGCGCACCCGGGTGAAACCGCCGTCGGCCTCGGTCTTCCATTCCTTTTCCAGGTAACCGGCCGTCGCCAACGCCAGGTGTACGCCCTCGTCGAAGTTGTCGCCGGTTTCGCGGTCACGCCGGATGACGTCCTCGGTGACCACCTCGGCGAGGAACTCACGCACCTCGGTGCGGAACGCTTCATCCTCGGCCGACAGTTCGACCCGTGAGAAATCCATGGTTATCCCTTCCTGCTCTCGCGAGCGGTGACCAGCGCCGCGATGCGCACCGCGGTGGCGGCCGGATCGCCGCCGGCCAAGGCCCAGCCGCGTGCTCGCACCAGGTATGCGGTCGCCGCGGCTTCGGCCGACACACCGAGTCCGCCCTGCACATGAACCGCCATGGTGGCAGCCTTTGCGGCCTCCTCGGCCATGAACACGAATGCCGACGGCGCCAGTTCGGGCCGTTCGGCGGGCTCGTTGTCCAGGAACCAGGCGGCGCGGCGCGCCAGCCCGCGCCCGCTCTGCACGGTGATGGCGATGTTGGCCAGCGGATGCGAAATGCCTTGCAGCGTACCGATCGGCACGCCCAGGGTGTAGCGGGTCTTGGCGAACTCGGCGGCGATGGTCATCGTCTCCTCGACCAGACCCACCAGCGCCGAGGCGGTCAGCAGCCGCCATTCATCAAGGGCGCGTTGGTATTCTGCCTCCGCGTCGGTGGCCAGCACCACCCTGCTGTCGGCGGCGGCCGGGTCCACCCAGGCCATCGGCAGCTTGCCGATGTTGTCCACCCGCGCAGGGCGACCGGCGAAACTCAGCGCCACGATATCGGCACCGTCACGGACGATCACCCGATCGGCGAGGGAACCCGCCGGAACCAGCCTGGCGCCGGCCGGCGCGACCTGCTGCGGGTCCAGAGCCACCAGGTGCGTGCCGTGCACCACGTCCTGCGAGTCCAGCACGCCCAACCGCGCGAGCAACCGGGCTGCCACCACATGGTCGATCCACGGTACCGGTGCCAGTGCCCGTCCGATCTCCTCGGCAACCAGGGTCAGGTCCACCAGGGTGGCGCCGTCACCGCCGACGGATTCGGGCAGCCCCATCGTGGTGGCGCCCATGGCGCACAACCGTTCCCACAGACTCTTGTCGAAGCCGGTCGGCTCTGCGGCACGCACCGTCTCGATATCGCAGTGGGTCTTGAAAAACTGCCGATAGGCGGTTTGCAGATCGACGTGGTCCTCGGTCAGGCTGTAGTCGAGCCTGCGCAGTTCGAACCGGTCCATCAGTTCTCCTCTCGGCTTTGGCCGAAGAAGAACTCTGCGGCGTTGTTGTACAGGTAGTTGTCCAGCACGTCGGCGGGCAGATCCAGCGCCAGCGCCTCCGGCACCACCCGCTGCATCCGCAGCACCGGGAAGTCGGATGCGAAGATGATCTTGTCTTTGCCGCGGGTGCGCATGTAGTGCAAGAGGCTGTCGGGCAGACGTTTCGGCGACCACGCCGACGTCATCAGCCGAAGGTTGCGGTATTTGATCAGCATCCGGATCGCGATGTCCCACCACGGGTCGGCACCGTGGATCATGCACAGCTTGAGTTCGGGGAACCGCACGCACACCCGGTCCAGATGAATGGGGTTCTGCACCTCACCGGGTATCGGCGGCCCGGGGATACCGGTGTTCACACACAGGGGCAGCTCCAGTTCAGCGCACTTGGTGTAGAGCGGATAATAGACGGCGTCGCTGGGCGGGTACTGCCCGTCGCCCCAGAAGCTGGGCCCCACAACGGCATACGCGACGGGAAGATCACCGGTGACCGCGGCCAGTTCGCGCAGCGATGGAATGGGCCGCAGCAGGTTCACCCCGCCCATCGCGAGTGCGAACCGGTCCGGGTGTGCGTCGGCGAACTTGCGCGCCGTCACCGACGGGGTGACCAATGAGTCCATCAGGATGGCGCGCTCGACCCCGTGGGCGTCCATCTCGTCGAGTAGTTCGGCCAGGTCTATCGGGTCATACATCGACGCCGGGCCCTTGAAATAGTCGTCGCGCACCTTCTTCATGAAGGTGGGCTGATTCGCGGTCTCGCCGAAATGCACGTTGGCCAGACAGTCGATCACACGCGTCATACCCGAACCTCTCCCGCCGCGACATCCTTGGCCCATCGGTAATCGGCCTTGCCGTTGCCGAGCCGTCGTATCTGCTCGACGACCAGCACGTCCTTGGGAATCTTGAACCGCGCCAACCGTGTCGCGCAGTGTTCGCGCAGACTGTCCGCGGACACCTCGGTGCGCAGAGTTTCCCCCGGTCGCTCCGCTCGCCCCAGCACCACGATGGCGACGATCTCTTCACCCCAGCGTTCGCTGGGCCGGCCCACCACGAGCGCATCGGTGACCTGCGGCGCCGCTCGCAGCACCTCCTCGACCTCTTCGACGAAGACCTTCTCGCCCCCGGTGTTGATCACCAGGGAGTCCCGGCCGTAGAGCCGAAGCGATCCGTCGGGCTCCAGTGCCGCGCGGTCACCGGAGATCACCACCCGCTCACCGTCGATGTCCGGGAAGGTCCTTGCGGTGGCGTCGGCATCGTTGAAGTAGCCAAGCGGGATTCGGCCGTTGCGGGCCACCCAGCCCACTTCGGACTCGCCCGGTGCCAGGAACCGGGAGTAATCCTCGGCGACCACCAATCCCCCGGTCCGCAACTGGAAGGTGTCGGCGGTGCGGGTCTCCCGTTGGGTGTGCCCGAAACCCATGTTGCCGGTCTCCGACGAACCGAATCCGTTGATGATGGTGATCTGGGGTATGTGTGCCAGCAGCGCGCGCTGGTGTTTCGGATTGGTGGCCGCGCCACCGGTGCCGATGGCGAACATCGAGGACAGGTCATAGGACCGTCGATCCAGTTCCTCCACCAGCGGTGCGGCGTACGCGTCGCCGACCATGGTCATCAGGCCGGCCTTCTCGCGTTCGGCGGTCTCCAGCACGATGCGCGGATCGAACGTCGCCTTGGTGTCATGCAGGATCACCGTCTGGCCGGACAACAGACCCGAGAACGCGGTCCACAATCCCGCCGCATGCATCAGCGGCGACACGGCGAACCAGGGCGGCCCGGCGTGGCTCACCTTGGCGTGGATCTCCGCGGCGGTGTCATGGTCGGCGCCGTTCATCGAGGACACGTAGATATCGCCTTGCCGCCACAGCACACCCTTGGGACGCCCGGTGGTGCCGCCGGTGCAGATCATCAACAGGTCATCAGGGGACGGCGCCGGCACGTGGCCCGAATCACCCTCGGCCAGCGCCTCTTCGAGTCGGACCGCGCCGGGCAGTTCCTCGCCCTCGCCGTCGTCGACCGAGATGAGCAGATCGGCGTGCAGCACCGAGGCGAACGTGGCCCCCAGTGAACGGTGATAGATCACCACCCGCGGTTGCAGGTAGGCCAACAGGTCGGCGACCTCGGCCGGCGAGTAGTGGTAGTTGACGTTGACCGGCACGGTGCGGGCCTTGAGGCAGCCGATGACCATCTCGGGATAAAGATCGTTGTGCATCAACAGGGCAACCCGGTCCTGGCCGCACTCCCAGCGCTGGAGCGCTGATCGTTCGGTGTGTGCCCCGAGCCCGTTGCGGGCCAGGAAGTTCGCCAGTCGGCGGGTCCGGTCCGCACCCTGGGCGAAAGTGGTGCGGCGGGCGCCGCACACCGTCATCTCCCGATCGGGCACCGCATCGGCAATGGCGTCGAGGACGGCGCCGATGGTCCACTCGGTCATCGCGGCGACTACGCCGAAACCAGCTTGCCGACACCGGGCGCGGTGCGCGCCGGGTCACCCAGAAGCTCCAAGGCGTTGTCGCGCATCACCTTTCGGGTATCTTCCGGGCTGAACTCGGGGAACTGCGGGATATCGGCGGTGAAGGTGGTCGGGTCGGCCAGCCCTTCCCCGTGCGGCCAGTCCGAGCCGAACAGGATCTTGTCGACGCCGATGGTGGCGGCCAGCAATTTGACGTCGTCCTCGTAATACGGTGCGATCCAGACGTTTCTGCGCAGCTGCTCCACCGGGTCCTCTTTGAAGTGATACGGCGCGTTGTTGGCCGCCTTCTTGAGCCGCTTGATCAGCCGGTAGACGAAGTAGGAACCGTTCTCGATGCTGGCCACTTTCAGTGTGGGATGCCGGGTGAAGACCTGGTGCACGATCATCGAGGCCATCGTGTCGTGGATCGCCCGGTCATCCATGATCACCATGTCCAGCGGATCGCGCTTTCCGAATCCCTTGAACACGCCGCTGCCACCCCACAGTGCCGGGACCGCCATGTAGCCGGAGTCGGAGAGATGGAAGACCACCGCGACGCCGGCCTCGGCCAGCCGTGCCCAGACCGGGTCGTGCGACGGGTCACCCAATGACCGCGGCTTGGCCACCCCGGGCACCGGGGCCGGGCGCACACACACCAGCTTGGCGCCCCTGCCGATGACGAACTCGACCTCCTCCACCGCCTTGACCGGGTCGGCCAAGGAGATGATCGGCGCCGACACGAACCGGCCGTCGGGCCGGTCGAATCCCCAGTCCTCGTCCAGCCACAAGTTGAAGGCGTGCACGGAGGCCATGGTGGCTTCGATGTCGTGCTTGAGCCCCTCCTCCACACCGCAGGCGAAAGTCGGCAGCATGAACACGGTTTCGAGGCGCTGGCGATCCAGCACTTTGCGCCGGGCCTCGCGGTTCTGGTACTCGGGATGGTCGGCCAACCGGTCGACCTTCATCAGCGACGCCGGGTCGACTCCGTCGGGGATCTCGCCGCGGAACAACAGGTCCAGACAGCCCGGCTCGATGATCGGGTCGAATGTCGGATTGGGGATGAAGTGGTTGACCGTCCCGCCCATCACCGCCAGGGTGCGTTTGCCGTCCTGCACCATCTGCACGCCGCGGCTGCGGAACTCCTTGGGCAGGTGCCGGGTGAACGCGTCGACCGGCTCGTAGTAATGGTTGTCGACGTCCACGGCCAGGTACGGCAGACGTTCTGCGTTGGCGCTCATGGTCATTCCTTCCGGTCAGGCAAGGGGCGGGAAGTTGGGGGGCCGTTTCTCGAAGAAGGCGGTGATGCCCTCGATGAGGTCCGGGCGGACCATCGATTGGTGCATCAACGCCTCCGCCCGGGTGCTGACGTCGACCACCTCGCCGGTGGCATCGCCGTACAGCTGGGCCTTGATCACCGCCATGGATGCCGGTGAGCAGTTACGGGCCAGGTCCTCGGCGTACTCCAGCGCATGCTTGCGCAGATCTTCGGGCGCCACAACCTCTTTCACCAGGCCCAGCATCTGGGCTTCCTCGGCGTAGAAGGTGCGCCCGGACAGCAGCAGATCGGCCGCGGCTCCCCAGCCGGCCAACCGCGGCAGGATCCAGGTGATGCCGTACTCCCCGATCAGCCCGCGCCGCGGGAACGCGGTGGCGAACTTGGCACCCGCCGCCGCGAAGCGCACGTCGCACATCAAGGCGTGCGTGAGTCCGATCCCGACGCAGGCGCCGTTGATGGCGGCCACGACGGGCTTGCGCAGGGTGGTGAGAAAGTGCGGGTGCCGTTCGCCGACGATCTTGCTGACATCGGTGTCGCCGTCGATCGATGCGCCCAGATCCTGCATGTCGCCCATGTACGCGCCGGCGCAGAAACCCCGGCCGGTGCCGGTCAACACGACCACCCGAACGTCCGGATCGGCCTCGGCGCGGTCGAAATTCGCGTACACCCCGGCGGAGATGTCCGAACCCCACGAGTTGAGCCGTTCGGGCCGGTTCAAGGTGATCACGGCCACGCCGGCATCGGTGACCTCGTACAGCACCGCACGGGCGGGTGACGTCTCGGTGGCCATAGATACTGTATACCTTTCGGTAGTACATTCCGCAAGCTCCGACAGTGCCTGCTACCAGCGGAAAACCGCCTGCCGCAGCCGGTTCGCACCGCGTCGGCAATTGCGGTCAGATGTAGTCGCTGCCGCCGTCGACATTGATGTTCGCGCCGGTCATGTAGGAATTGCGCTTGGAGGCCAGAAAGGCTGCCACCGGACCGATCTCCTCGGGCAGGCCCGCCCGCGGCAAGTGCGCCGGATGGCCGAAATGCTCGCCGATGGCCGACATCAGGGCGTAGGGATCATCACCGTCGACACCCACCGAGTCGGCCCAGCCGAGCAACGCCTCCGACGAAATGCTGCCAGGGGAAACCACATTGACCATGATCTCGTCCTTGGCCAGCAGCAGCGACAGGTTCTTCGACACGCTGTTCACCGCCGCCTTGGCCGCGGTGTACGCCGGCAGCCGGGTGCTCTGCCGTTGCGTCGAGTGCGCGGAGAAGTTCACCACTCTGGCCCACTCGGCATTACGCAGCAGTGGCAGCGCGGCCCGCACGCAGCGCACCATGCCCAGCACGCCGTCGTCGAATGCGGCCTGCCACTGCTCGTCACCGAGCTGCTCGAAATCGCCTGCGGCGCTGGGGCCCACGGTGTTGATCAGGACATTGAGCCGCTCGCCCCAGCGTTCTCCGACCACGGCGAACACCCGCCGCACCTGCTCGTCATCGCCGGTGTCGGCGGCGATCCCGAACGCATCCGGGCTGCCCCGTCGGGTCAGGTCCGCCGCGGCGGCGTCGAGGACCTCCTGGGACCGGCCGACGACGGCGATTCTGGCGCCGTCTTCGGCCAGACACCGGGCGGTGGCCAAACCCATTCCGCGGCCGCCGCCGACGACCACGGCGGTCGCGCCGTCGAGTCCCAGGTCCATCGCCGGAAGCTCAGGTTCCGGTCCAGTTCGGGGCCCGCTTCTCGGCGAAGGCCGTAGCACCCTCGATGGCGTCCTTGGAGGTGAACACCGGGGTGATCAGTTCGTTTTGCTTCTGCCACATCTCCCTACGGCTCCACTCGGCCGACTTGACGATGATCTCCTTGGTGACCGCGACCGCGAGCGGGCCATTGGCGGTGATCTTCTCCGCGAGTTCGAGCGCACCGGCAAGCGCTTCACCGGGCTCGGTCAGCTTGTTCACGAAACCCCATCCGGCGGCTTCCTCAGCGGTGAAGGTCTCCCCGGTCAGGGCGAGTTCGAGGGCCTTCTGGTACGGGATGCGGTGCGGCAGGCGCAGCAGGCCGCCGCCGGCGGCAACCAGGCCCCGCTTGACCTCGGGGATGCCGAACTTCGCGGTGCGCGATGCCACCACCAGATCGGTGGCCAGCACCATCTCCGTGCCGCCGGCCAGGGCGTAGCCCTCGACCGCGGCAATCACCGGTTTGCGCGGCGGCTGCTCGGTGAAACCGATCCCGCGGCCGGGCACATACGGCAGCTCACCGGCGGCGAACGCCTTGAGATCCATTCCGGCACTGAAGTTTCCACCAGCACCGGTGAGGATGGCCACCGACAGGTCGGCACTGTCGTCGAGCTCGTCCATCGCCGCCGCCAGGCCTTGGGCCACCGGCAGATTGAAGGCGTTGCGCGCCTCGGGCCGGTTGATGGTGATGACCAGGGTGCGCCCCTGTCGTTCGGTGATGATCTCGTCCGCCACGCTCGTCCCTCGCTCCATCGCCGTTGAGTGGTACCGGAAAAACGTACTATAGCCATTACGGTAACTGGGCCGGAAGTGCGCGGAACCCGCACCACGGTATGCCTACCGGTAAGCTTATCGGTCTCCCACCACACGCTGTGGCTGGAAAGGGATGGAGGTGTCTGCGGTGGCAAAGCAACCGGTGGCCGAAAAGCGGCAACGACGGGAGCGCGGTTCCATCAATCCGGACGACATCATCAAGGGTGCCTTCGAACTCGCCGAGCAGGTCGGAATCGACAATCTGAGCATGCCGTTGCTGGGCAAGCATCTCGGTGTCGGCGTGACCAGCATCTACTGGTACTTCCGCAAGAAGGACGACCTGCTCAACGCGATGACCGACCGGGCGCTGAGCGAATACGTCTTCGCGACGCCGTATGTGGAAGCCAAGGACTGGCGCGAGACGCTGCGCAATCATGCGCGCACCATGCGAAAGACGTTCGTGGGCAACCCGATTCTGTGTGACCTGATCCTGATCAGGGCCGCCCTCAGCCCGCGTGCGGCCAAGCTGGGCGTGCTGGAGATGGAGAAGGCGATCTCCGGATTGGTCGAGGCAGGCCTCAGCGCGGAAGAGGCGTTCGACACCTACTCCGCGGTGACCCTGCATGTCCGCGGATCCGTGGTCCTGCAGCGGCTGGCCGAGAAGAACCGGCAGACCGATGAGGACGGACCGGGCGCCTTCGACCAGACGCTGATCATCGATCCCGAGGTGGCACCGTTGCTGGCCCAGGTCACCGGCGCGGGCCATAGTTTCGGCGCCTCGGATGAGGGCAACTTCGAATACGGTCTGACCTGCATCCTCGATCACGCCGCCACCAAGATCAGCCCGCCGAAGGCCAAACGCCGAACGTGAACCCTTGTGCGGCACCGCACACGAGCCCACGTTCGGCGCAGGGCACTACACCTCGATGACGACTGCCCCGCCCTGACCGCCGCCCGCGCACATCGCGGCCACGCCGATGCCACCGCCACGGCGCTGCAGTTCGTAGATCAGGGTCGTGACCATCCGGGCGCCGGATGCCGCGATGGGGTGGCCGAGGCTGCAGCCGCTACCGGAGAAGTTCACCAGTTCCTCGTCGAGGCCGTATTCGCGCACCGCCGCCACGGGTACCGAGGCGAACGCCTCATTGATCTCCCACAGCGTCACGTCGGAGGGTTTGAGGCCGGCACGGTCGAGGACCTTGCCGATCACCTTGACGCCGCCCAGTCCGGTGTCCTTGGCGGGCACGCCGACCGAGCCCCAGGCCCGCACCGTGGCGAGCACATTGAGGTTCTCCGCGGCCGCGTAGTCGTCGGCGACCAACGCGACAGCAGCGGCAGCATCATTGGTGCCACTGCTGTTGCCCGCGGTGATGGAGAATCCTTCGATCTCCGGGTGCAGGACCTTGAGGCCGGCGAGCTTCTCCACGGTGGTGTCCCGGCGCGGATGCTCGTCGACACTGAACTCGATGACCGATCCGTCGAGCTGGGTCACCTTCAGCGGCACGATCTCGTCGAGGAATTTGCCGGCATCCTGCGCCGCGACCGCACGCTGATGGGAGCGCGCCGCCCAGGCGTCCAGGTCCTCGCGGGTCAAGCCGTAGGCCTGCGCGGTGTTCCACCCCACGGTGATGGACATGTCGCGGGAGGGTGCGTCCGGGGCTTCGGGGTGGATGGGCGGCAGCCAGCGCTCCTCGAACTTCAGCTCCGGGCCGGGAATGCGCTGGCTCATCAGCGGCGTCATCGACAGCGACTGCACGCCGCCGGCGATCAGTGAACGCTCCATCCCGGAGCCGATCTGGGCCGCCGCGTTGCCGATCGCGGTCAGGCTGCCCGCGCAGTGCCGGTTCACCGCCTGGCCGGGCGCATTCTCGAAGCCCGACACCAGTGCGACGTACCGCGCCAGGTCACCGCCGCCGTAATGCGACTCGGCGATGATGATGTCGTCGATGACCGCCGGATCGATGCCTGCGCGCCGAACCACTTCGGGCAGGACGGCGCCGAGCAGCGCCTCCGGGGGCGTGTTGACCAGCGTCCCTTTGAAGGACCGGCCGATGGCGGTGCGAGCGGCACCGACGATAACGGGTGAGGGCATTTTTCCGCCTTTACGATATCCAGTGATTATGTAAACGTAGCACCTACTGTAGATGCCTCGTTGTGAGGTTGGCTACTGCGGTTCCGGCACGTGGAAATGCTCGTCACGCAGCCGGAACGCCTCCTTGGTCCCGTGCTGGGCACGGGTCTTGACGAAGTTGAACTCCCCCGGCGAGAACTGCAGGTTGGTGCCGTAGGCATGGAACATGTAGCTGGCGACCTCTTCGCCCGCATACGCCTGGCTCTGCTCGACCCACCGGAACGCCTCTTTGGCGATGACGACGCCATCGGCCGGCATCTTGGCGGCCTTCTGCGCCCAGTACCGCGCCCTGGCCGCGACCTTGCCGGCATCGCAGGTGTCGGTGAAGATCCCGAGGTGCTCGAGGGTGCCGGCTTCGACGATGTCGCCGGTGAGCAGCATGCGGCGCGCCAGCACCGGGCCCAGCCGGTGGAAAAACATGTGCAGGCTACCCAGCGCGGGACCCAGGAAGCGGGTGGCGGGCATCCCGATCTTGGTGTCGCGGGCGATGACGGAGATATCGGTCATCAGCGCCATCTCGAAACCACCGCCGAGGGCGTAGCCGCTGATCTCGCCGACCGTGACCTTCGGGAAGCCGAGGAAGTTGTGATAGAAGTCGAACGACTTGCGATCGACGGTGAGCCGGCGACGCTGGCTGGGACGGGACTTCTTGGTCGGCGCGTCGATCTCACCCTCCTTGTGCCCATACCAGCCGTACGCGTTGTTCATATCCGCGCCGGTGCTGAAAACCCCCTCGGCGCCGCGCAGCAGCACCACGGTGAGGTCGTCATCCTCGGCCACGATGTCCAGATACCGGGCGATCTCGTCTCGCATCGCGGCGTCATAGGAGTTGCGTTGGGTGGGGTTGTTGAAAGTGATGGTGGCGATGCGGTGATCGGCGTCCACCTCGAACAGCACCCGGTCGTCAGTCATGCGAAATCAGCCTCGCTTCAATCGTTTTGTCGGCTCTCGCGGCGAGCGTGGACCGCCGCGCCGCGGTGAGGTGGTCGGCGGCGACCTTGGTGGCCCGGGCCACGTTGCCGTCGGCGATGGCGTCGAGCAGGCGCTGATGACCTCGCAGCGCCGCCCGCATGGTCTCGTGATTCATGTCGTCGCCCCACACCCGCGATTCGTGCGAGGACCAGATCAGCTCCAGCGATCCGATCAGCAGGATCATCGGCTCGTTACCGCACCGCGCCACCAGCACCTCGTGGAACCGGCGAGCGTTCGGCACGTACCTGGCGGAATCATCGAATTGCGCGGTCTGGGTATCGATTTCGGCCCGCAAGTACGGCACCACCTCGGTCGCCCGGTCGGTGCGCGCCGCGCACATCCCGGCGCAGATCGGCTCGAGATGCAACAGCGCGCCGCTGACATCGGCAGGTGTGGCCGCGCGGGTCTGCAACACCATGCCGATCATGTGCGCGGTCCGTTCGGCAGAGGGCATCTGCACCACCGCACCACCGACGTTGCCGCGCCGTACCTTGATGAGTCCGTCGGTCTCCAGTAGATGGATGGCCTCACGAAGCGCGGGTGGTCCGACGCCGAATTGCTGGAACAGGCCCTCCTGGGTCGGCAGGATGTCGCCCTCGCGCAGCCGACCGGACAGGATGTCGTCGCGCAGCTTGGACGCCACGATCTCGGCGACCCTGGGCTGGCGTATCCGCGGCACCCGATTTCTCCTGTTCCCCCGGCGGGGTTTCCTTGCTAACTTATACAAGATAGTAACCGCATCACCTACTGTATGGTCAACTGTATGCATTTGGAGAGGCCGGATCCCAGGTGATCACCACGTCCCGCGACGAGGCGGTCCTGCGCATCACGCTGGACCGTCCGGATCGACGTAATTCGCTGAGCCACAGCATGATCGATGATCTGGTTGGCATTCTCGGTGCCGCCGCGTACGACGATTCGCTGCGGGCGATCGCGCTGACCGGGGCCGGCACCGACTTCTGCGCCGGCGCCGACTGGGTCGCCACCAACGAGGGCCGCCGCCCGCGCACCGGCGATCTGGTCCGCCGCGTGCCGCACACCGCCAACCGCCTCGTCGAACTCATCGCCACCATCCAGCTGCCGGTGGTGTGCACCGTGCGCGGCTGGGCCGTCGGGTTGGGGGCCAATCTGGCGCTGGCCGCGGACTTCACCATCGCCGACACCGCCGCCACCTTCTGGGAACCTTTCATCGAACGCGGGTTCAGCCCCGACTCCGGCGCCACCTGGCTA
Organism: Mycobacterium sp. BMJ-28; assembly: GCF_054404835.1. NCBI lineage: Bacteria > Bacillati > Actinomycetota > Actinomycetes > Mycobacteriales > Mycobacteriaceae > Mycobacterium > Mycobacterium sp. BMJ-28. The sequence goes on from NZ_CM136783.1 coordinate 4,362,552, forward strand.
CTCCCCCGGCTGGCCGGCGTCGCCCGCGCCAAGCGCATGCTGCTGCTCGGCGAGAAGGTCAGCGGCACCGACGCCTGCGACTGGGGGCTGATCCATGCCGCCGTCCCGTCCGGTGAGCTCGATGCCGCCACCGACACCCTGGTACGGCGGCTGGCCGCTGGACCCACCGTGGCGATCGGGCTGGCCAAAGCGGCCATCGCTCACGGCCAGCACGCCACCTTGGCCCAATCCCTGAACCACGAACTATCCAGTCTCGAACTGTCCTGCCGCACCGCGGATTTCAAGGAGGGACTCGCGGCGTTCCGGGAACGTCGCGATCCCGACTACACGGGCAGGTGAAAGGTAATCCATGAGCTACGACACCATCGGCTACCAGGTGGACGGCCACACCGCGACCATCACCCTGAACCGGCCGGACGCCCTCAATGCGCTGTCCCCGCACATGATCACCGAACTGCGGGCCGCCTATGACGAGGCCGAGAACGACGACAACATCTGGCTGATGATCGTCACCGGCAACGGACGGGCATTCTGCACCGGGGCCGACGTGTCGGAGATCCCCGGCGACGGCAAGGTGCTCAACGAGCGGCCCTACCTGTCCACCTACGAGCAGTGGGAGGCGCCCCAGGAGGGCACCCCGCCGTTCCGCCGGATGGCCAAGCCGGTACTCGCCGCGATCAACGGAATCTGTTGCGGGGCCGGACTGGACTGGGTGACCACGGGTGACATCGTGATCGCCTCGGACCGGGCGACCTTCTTCGATCCGCACGTCAGCATCGGCCTGGTGGCGGCCCGCGAGATGGTGCGGCTGGCGCGCGCGCTGCCGCGGTCGGTGGCGTTACGAATGGCGTTGATGGGAAAGCACGAACGGATGACGGTGCAGCGCGCCTACGATCTCGGGCTGGTCACCGAGATCGTCGAACATGCCAAGCTGCTGGAACGCGCCCACGAGATCGCCGACACGGTGAATCTCAATGCGCCGCTGGCCGTTCGCGGCACCCGGCTGGCCATCCACAAGACGCTGGATCTCCCGCTGCACGAGGGTGAGATCCTGGCCGAGACGTTCCGCGAGCGCGTGACCCGCACCGAGGACGCGCTCGAGGGTCCGCGGGCGTTCATGGAGAAGCGCAAGCCGAACTGGCAGGGCCGCTAATGTCCTACCAAACCATCCTGCTCGACCTGGACCACCAGTCCCACGTCGCCACCATCACACTCAACCGGCCCGAGGCGCTCAATTCGTTCACCCGGACCATGTGCCAGGAGATGCGCGACGCGTGGCACACCGTCAAGGGCGACGAGGCCATCAACGCCGTCGTCCTGCGCGCCGCAGGCGATCGTGCCTTCAGCGCCGGACTGGACGTGAAGTCCAGCTACGGGCAACCCGGGATCGTCTGGAATCACGAGGATCCCGGCGAGCTGCTCAGCCCGAAATGGCAGAAGATGTGGAAGCCGGTGGTCTGCGCGGTGCAGGGCATGTGCACCGCGGGAGCGCTGTACTTCGTCAACGAATCCGATGTGGTGATCTGCTCGCCAGAGGCGACGTTCTTCGACTCACATGTGAGCGCCGGCCTGGTGTCCGCGCTCGAACCCGTCGGGCTGATGCGCCGGGTCGGCCTGGGTGACACCCTGCGGATGGCGTTGATGGGCAACGACGAACGGGTCGGCGCCGAAACGGCGCTGCGGATCGGGCTGGTCACCGAGGTGGTGACGCGCAACGACCTGTGGGCCCGCGCCCACGAGATCGCCGCGACCATCGCGGCCAAACCACCGACCGCCACCCAGGGCACCGTGAAGGCCATCTGGGAGTCGCTGGACAAGCCCTATCGCGCGGCGATGGATCACGGCCTGATCTACACCCGGCTCGGCAATCCGATTGCCAAGGCCGAACTCGCCGAACGCCCGATCGTCAAGATCGCACCGCGGATCCGCTGATGCCCCATCCACTTTCCCGCCGTATCGGCGAGGTCCTGGACCTCGACCCACAAGCCAGGGCAATCCAGTACGACGGCCGGTGGTCCACCTGGGGCCAGCTCGGCACCGCGGCCCGCCGGATCGGCGCGCTCACGGGTGCCTGCCGAGTCGGGGTGCTGCTTCGCAACACACCAGTGCATGTGGCGGCCCTGCTGGGCGTGCTGGAGGCCGGTGGCACCGTCGTGGTGATCAATCCGGCTCGCGGCGACGAGCGGACCCGCGCCGATATCGCCGCGCTGGCCCTGCCGGTCATCGTCGGGCACGCCGACGACATCGCCAAGTTCGTCACCACGGCGCCGGGCACCATGCTGGTCACCATCGCCGGCCTGGGCCGCGAACCGATCACGACCGGTGAACCCGCTGCCGATGCTCCCCGCCCCGGGGTGGCGGTGTGGATGCTGACCAGCGGGACCACCGGACCGCCCAAGCGGGTCGACCTCACCTACGACATGCTGGCCCGCAGCGTGATGGGCCGCGATCCCGAGAACTCGCCCGCTCCAACCCGACTGCGCACCGGCGTGGCGATCGTCAACTCACCGCTGGTCCACGTCGGCGGGGTGTTCCGGGTGCTGCTGTGTCTCACCGAAGCCCGCACGTTCGTGCTGCTACCGAAGTTCGAACTGGCCCGCTGGGCCGACGCGGTCCGCGAACATCGCCCGCGTGCCGTGTCCCTGGTACCGGCCGCCCTGCGTACGGTGCTGCATTCGGACCTCACCGCCGCCGATCTCGCCGGTATCCGCGCAGTCACTTCCGGGACGGCGGCGCTGTCCGCCGATGACGCCGACGCGTTCACCGAGAAGTTCGGCATCCCCGTGCTGACGTCCTACGCCGCCACCGAGTTCGGTGGCGGGGTGGCCGGCTGGACGCTGGCCGATCACCAGCAGTACTGGCAAACCAAGCGCGGCAGCGTGGGACGGGCCAATCCGGGCGCCCGGCTGCGGGTGGTCGACGAGGACGGCCGGCCACTGGGCCCCGACGAACAAGGCCTGCTGGAAGTCATTCCGGCGCAGATGGACACCGCGGGCTGGTTGCGCACCACCGACCTGGCGCGCATCGACGCCGACGGGTTCCTGTGGATTCTGGGCCGGGCCGACCAGGCCATCATCCGCGGCGGGTTCAAAGTGATGCCCGACGATGTCCGCGCCGCGCTGGAAGCCCATCCCGCCGTACGGGGCGCCGCGGTGATCGGCCGTCCCGATGAGCGACTCGGCGAAACGCCGGTGGCGATGGTCGAGCTGCGCGGCCCGGCCACCGAGACCGAACTGGCCGAATTCCTGGCCACCCGGCTGGCCCGCTACGAGATCCCGACCGATATCGCCATCGTCGAGGTGATTCCGCGTACCCCGTCCGGCAAGGCCGATCTCGGTGCCGTCCGTGCACATTTCGCCTGACTCACTGGTAGACCTGGTCCGCCGACGCGCGGACCACCCCCTGCTGATCTGCGATGACGAACGGCTCAGCTACCCCGAGGCCGAGCGGCGTTCGGCCACGGTGGCGGGCGGACTCATCGCCCTCGGTGCCCGAAAGGGCACCCATATCGGGCTGCTCTACCCCAACGGCGCCCAATTCGTGGTGGCGATGCTGGCCGCGGCGCGGATCGGCGCGGTGGTGGTGCCGTTCTCCACTTTCCTCACCACCACCGAACTGCACATCCAGCTGGCCGACAGCGACACCGAAATCCTGCTGTCGGCAACCAACTTCCGCAATCACGACTACGTGCGGCGGCTGACCGGCATCGAGACACCGGCGCTGCGGCACGTGCTCTTCGAGATGCCGACCTCCGACGCCGCGGACCTGACGTATCTGGAAGACGAGGTGGATGCCGGCGATCCGCTGGCCATCGTCTACACCTCCGGCTCGACCGGACCACCCAAAGGTGCGGTGCACACCCACCATTCGCTGTTGGCCCATCAGCGCAACCTCAACGCGATCCGCGGGCTGGCCGCCTCCGACCGGCTGTACTGCAATTCACCGTTCTTCTGGATCGGCGGGTTCGCATTCGGCCTGCTGGCCACGCTCGCCGCAGGCGCCACCCTGATCTGCTCCAATGCCACCGACCCGGCCGCCGTCCTGGACCTGCTGGAGGCCGAGCGGCCCACCGTGACCAACGGGTTCGCCGCGGGCGTGGCACATCTGGCGCGTCATCCCAGCTATGCCCGGCGTCGCTTCACCGCCCGCCGCGGCAACCTCTACCCCATCATGGCGCCCGACACCCGGCCCAGAGATCCGGAACTGCGGCACAACATGCTGGGGATGACCGAGGCGGGCAGCGTGCTGCTGATCGATGGCGACGAGAGCGATCAGCCGGAGTGCCGCCGAGGGTCCTACGGGCGGCCGGCCCCGGGCTTCGAGACCAGGGTGCTCGAAACCGGTGAACTGTGTATCCGGGGGCCGTACCTCATGCAGCGTTACCACGGGCGCAGCCGCCAGGAGTGTTTCGATGCCGACGGCTGGTTCCACACCGGCGATATCGTCCGGGTCGACGACGACGGGTACTTCTACTTCCTGGGCCGGGCCGGTGCGATGATCAAGACGGCCGGCGCCAACGTGACTCCCGGCGAGGTGGAGAAGGCGCTGGCCGCACTGGGATGCACCGCCCACGTGGTGGGCGTGCCGGACGCCGAGCGGGGTGAGGTGGTCGCCGCCGTCATCGTCACCGACGACGATATCGACGTCGACGGGATCCGGGCCGCCCTGCGGGGCACGTTGTCGGCGTACAAGATCCCGCGCATCTTCACCACATGCGGCGCTGGTGCGGTGCCGATGCTCGCCAGCGGCAAGGTCGACCTGGGCGGGCTGCGCACGCTGTTCGGTGCCTGACACCGCCGCTTCAGACGATGTGCTCGACGCGCAGCCGGTCGATCTCCGCAGCGTCGTAGCCGATCTCGCCGAGCACCTCGTCGGTGTGTTCGCCGAGCAGTGGCGCACGGCGCCGGATGGTGCCGGGGGTGCCCGACATCCGGAACGGGGTCTCGATGATCGGCACATCGCGCGCGGCACCGGGGAACGGCATCCGCCGCAGGTATCCCATGGCCTGCACATGCGGGTCGTCGAGCACATCCTGAGGGGAATACAGCGGCGCGGCAGGCATTTTCGCCTTGTCCAGCAGTTCCAGCACCTGCGCCTTGGTCTTGTCCGCGCACCATTGCGTCATGATGTCGTTGAGCACATCGCCATGCCGCCAGCGGGCGTCGTCATCGGCGAAGCGCGGATCGGAGAAGAGATCGAGCCGGTCGACCAGCCGGCACCACCGTTTGAACATGGGCTGACCGGCCACCTGCAGCAGCACCCATTCGTCGTCGGCGGTGCGGTACAGATCGCACGGCGCCACCGAGGCGCCCCGGTTGCCCATGCGCGGCTTGTCCACCTGCAACAGCTCCCGCTCGATCAGGAACGCATTCGACAGCATCAACGCGGTGGGCAGCAATGCCGCCTCGACGTGCTGGCCCGCGCCGGTGCGGTCGCGGTGATACAGCGCCATCATCACGCCGATCGCCAAGGTCAGCGCGGTCCCGAAATCGGCGTAGGGCACCACGGTGCGGATCGGCAGTTCGGGCAGGCCCTGCCGGTACACCGCCCCCGACATCACCTGCCCGGCCCCGTCGAACCCGATCTTCTCGCTGTACGGGCCACCCTCCCCGTAGGCGGTGGCACTGGCCAGGATGATGTCGGGTTTCACGGCGCGCAGGGTGTCGTAGTCCAGTCCGTTGGCGCGCATCCCCGCCGCAGGCATGTTGGCGATGACGATGTCCGCGCGCGCCACGAGCCGACGGGTGACCTTCGCGCCTTCGGCGGTGCTGGAATCCAGTGTCAGAGAGCGCTTGTTGCGATTGCACTGCAGGAATGTGCCGCCTTCGCCGCCCTCGGTGACGGCCTGCACCCAGCGGTCCTCGCCGCCCTCGCGCTTCTCGACCCGCAACACGTCGGCGCCCATGTCGGCCAGAATCGCGCTGCACCACGGCGCGGCGATGAAGCGCCCGTAGTCGAGCACCCGGATACCGTCCAGCACACCTGGCATCGCACCACCTCCATCGAAACACGGACTGTAAGTATTACAGTACGGTGCGTCCAGGTCCGCGCTACCGTCGTGTGATGGATCAGCAGCTCAATTTCGTCACCATTGCCGCAGCCGACCTGGACGCCACCCGCCGGTTCTACGGTGCGCTCGGCTGGCAGCCACTGCTCGACGTCGAGGGTGAGATCGTCTTCTATCAGACCGCGCCCGGGCAGGTGCTCGGCTTCTTCCTCGCCGAGAAGTTCAACGCCGACCTCGGACTGCCCGCCGACGACGCGGCCGCCGTAGTAGCGGGAATCACCTTGGCGCACAACGTGCACAGCGCCGACGAGGTGGCTCGTGTCACCGATACGATGGCCACCGCCGGTGGCACCGTGCTGAAATCCCCGCAACCCGGACAATTCGGCGGGGTCTTCCACGCACACGTCCGCGATCCGAACGGCGCGATCTGGGAGATCGCGCACAACCCGGGATGGTCCGTCGACGCGGACGGGACCGTTCGCCTCGGCTGATTCACCAGGCGCGGGCCAGAAACGCCAGCTGGTCGGTCACGGTGCGCTCGAACCAGTCGTTGCCCGGCCACACGTCGAAGTGATCGCACGGATAGTGGTGCACCCGGGCGCGAGCCTGCTCGGCCGTTTTGACCGCCGCCGCGGCCGGCACGAATCGGTCGAAATCGCCGACCTGCACCAGCACCGGACAGCGCACCGCGCGAGCGGCTGCCTTGGTGCTCATCCGGCTCAGCTCCAGGCCCACCGAGGAGTCGATCTCGTTGCGCCAACTCGGTCCCGCGATGCGCAGATAGCCGTCATAGGCACCGGGCAGGGTCATCGCACCGGCCTCACCCGGCCGTCCGACGATGGGCATGAACGTCGCCGCGCCGCCGCGGGCCGCCGACACCTTGCTGCGCAGTCCGGTGGACGTCCAGCGCATCGCCGTCCACACATCGCGGGCGGTGTCGATAGTGGCCCGACCGGCCGCCAGACCGCTGGTCATCGGGGTCAGCGCGATCACTGCGGCGATGTCCTGACGTTCGGCCGCCACCCGCAGCACGTGGCAACCGGACATCGAGACACCCCACAGCACCACGCGATTCGTGTCCGGCAGCGCCGACGCCGCGTCGACGGCGTTGTGGTAGTCGCGCAACTGACGCTCCAGTGAGATCGTCTGGCGGGGCGCACCGCCGGAAGTCCCGAACCCGCGGTAGTCGAAGGCCAGCACGTCCACGCCGGACGCCGCGAAGCGTTCGGCGAACGGTTCCAGCCCGGAATCCTTGGTGCCGCCAAATCCGTGCGCCATCACCACCACCGGCCGCCGACCGGTGATGGCTGCCGGAAAATGCCAAGCGCTACAAGCGATTCCCTCTGAATCGAAGGTCAATTCCTGCCTCGTCACGGCCCCACCCCGTACACCGTGCTGAGCCACACCGCGGCGGCGCCGTGCGTCAATTCCGCGCGCGACAGCGGACCGCCCAGAATGAACCGTTCGATGATCCGGTCGTTGAACTCCAGCAGCACCAGCGCCAGCACCCGCGGGTCGGGCACGGCGTCCAGGGGCGAGCGAAGCGACGGGGAATGACGCTCCAGTGGCGAGCGAAGCGATTCACGCTGCGCCGCGATCAAGCCGGCCACCGACGGCGCGAACGATTCGCGCGCCGAGTCCCAGATCTCGCGCACCGCGGCACTGGAGCCACGGGCCTCCAGCATCGCCGCGAACACGTGGCGGTAGCGTTCGCAGGTGTCCAGCAGCCCGCCCAGCATGGCCGCCACCCGTTCCCTTGGTTCGGCACCGCCGGTGACGAAATCGGTGTTGACGGCCTCGACCTCGTCGATGATTCGTTCCATCAACGCCGCGACGGCGGCCGCCTTGTTCTCGAAGTAGAAGTAGAACGCCGAGCGGGACACCCCCGCCTGCTTGGCGATCTCGGCGACGTTGATCGCCTCCAGGCTCGAATCGCGCAGCCACCCGTCGAGTGCGTCGAGGATCGCCTCGCGGCGCACGTCGCTGCGCACCACGGGCCTGCGATCGGTCGGTGATCTCATCCGGTGGCAGCCCGTCTCAGGCCCGCGGGTAACTCCCGGGTGCGCAGGTCGTGCTCGTAGACGAAATAGTCCACCTGCTGGGTGTGTCGGGGCCGGTCGGTGCAGTGCCCGGCGTGCAGGCGCTGGTCGGCGTCGATCACGCGTTCCATCTCGTCGACCGGTGGCAGCGTGTAGCGCCCGATCGCATACGCGGCGAGCAGCCGAGCCTGGCATTCCACGAACGGGAACAGGGTCGGCACCGCCTGCGCGAAACCCATGAAAACCACATCGCCGAGTCCCGGCTTGAACATCCGCTTGTAGAGCCGGATCTGGTTGCCCGGTGCGCTGATCACCTCGGGATCGAAGAACGGGAACGTGATGTTGTAACCCGTGGCGTACACGATCACATCGAAATCGTCGGAGGTGCCGTCGTCGAAATGCACGGTGTCACCGTCCAGCCGCGACACGTTCGGCTTCGGGGTGACATCGCCGGAACCCAGACGCAGCGGCAGTTCCACCGACTGGGTGGGATGCGCTTCGAAAAGCTTGTGGTTGGGCGCGGGCAACCCGTACTTGGTGGGGTCGGCACCCACCAACGGGACGAGCAGTTGGGCAGCTTTGCGCTGCCAGGACAGCGGCAGATATGGCGAGGTCTTGAAGATCTTGTCCCCTGGTTGTCCGGCAAGGTATTTCGGCACGATCCAGGCACTGGATCGGGTGGAGAGCGTGACCTTGTTCTGTAGCGTCCGGGACGACAGCTCGACGGTGATGTCGGCGGCGCTGTTGCCGATACCGACCACCAGGATGCGCTTGCCGATCAGCGACAACGGCGTCTGCGGGTCGATGTAGTGGTGCGAGTGCATCGACTCCCCGGCGAACGTGCCGGGGAACTCGGCCCACCGCGGGTCCCAGTGATGGCCGTTGCCCACCACCAGGAGGTCGAACTCACGGGTGTGGCCGGCTCGGTCCTCGATCAGCCATCCCCCGCCGGGGCGCCGGCGGGCCGCCACCACCGCGTTGCCGAATTCGATGTGCTCCAGGAGTCCGAAGGCCTCGGCGTAGGAATCCAGGTACGCCTTGATCTGGGAATGGTGTGGGAACGCCGGATAGCTTTCGGGCATCGGGAAGTCCTTGAACGACAACCGATGTTTGGATGTGTCGATGTGCAGGGACCGGTAGGCGCTGGACAGGCCGTTCGGGTTGCCGAACGCCCAGTTCCCGCCGATCCGGTCGGAGATCTCGAAGGTGGTGTACGGAACGCCGTAGTCCTTGAGCATCTTGCCGGCCGTCAGCCCGCTGATACCCGCACCGATCACCGCGGTCCGCGGCTGCCCTCGCAGCATGGCAGGCACCATACCAGCCGATTGACACACGTCAGCGGATACTGACACATGTCAGTCGCCGGTGATCACACCGCGCTCGGTCAGGTGCTCGGTGAGCGGCCGCACACCGATGGTGAAGTGCTCGGCCATCGCCGCGCGCACCCGTTCGCCATCGCGGCGCTTCAGAGCGGCGATCACCTTGCGGTGATCCTTGATGGATTGGGCCGGCCAGCCCGCCAGCGTCGGGAACACCGATTCCGGGGCGTAGCGGGTGACACCCGACATCACCTGGGTCAGCTTCGGCGAGTCGGCGATGACGTTGATCAGCCGGTGGAACTCATGGTTGAGTCGCACGGTGCGATCGAGATCGTCGAGCTCATAAGCCTTTTCCAGATCGTCCTGGATGGCGATGAGCGCGGCCAGCTGTTCGTCGGTGATGTTGGCGGCGGCCCGCGCACCGAGTTCGCCGCCGACGTAGGCCTGCACGTTGGCCACATCCGCGATATCGCGGGCGGTGACTTCCAGCACCATGAATCCGCGTCGCGGGTGCTGCACCAGCAGCCCTTCGGCACGAAGGTTCAGCAGCGCCTCACGCACCGGTGTGACGCTGATGCCGAGGTCGGCCGCCAGTTGATCGAGGCGCAGGTACCCGCCGGCCGGATAGGTGCCGTGAAAGATACGGCGCCGCACCACCCGCGCGACGTCGTCGGACAGCTGCGGGCGGACGGCGAACTCCGGTTCCCCCCGTCGCTTCGCTCGCCCCTCCGGGTCAGATGCGGTACTCACCGAGCAGGTTCTTGCTGATGATCGTCTTCTGGATCTCGCTGGTGCCCTCGCCGATCAGCAGGAAGGGCGCATCGCGCATGAGCCGCTCGATCTCGTACTCCTTGGAATAACCGTAACCACCGTGGATGCGGAAGCTCTGCTGAGTGACCTCCGAACAGAACTCGCTGGCAAGGTACTTCGCCATGCCCGCGGCCACGTCATTGCGTTCGCCGGAATCCTTGAGCCGCGCGGCATTGACCATCATCAGGTGCGCGGCCTCCACCTTGGTGGCCATCTCGGCCAGCTGGAAGGCGATTGCCTGATGCTCGGCGATCGGCTTGCCGAAGGTGGCCCGCTGTTGCGCGTACCGCGCGGCCAGTTCGAACGCACGCACACCCACGCCGCACGCCCGCGCCGCGACGTTGACCCGGCCCACCTCGATGCCGTCCATCATCTGGAAGAAACCCTGTCCGGGGGCGTCACCGAGAACGTCGTCGGCCGAGGCGACATAATCGTCGAAGATGAGCTCTGTGGTGTCGATGCCCTTATAGCCCATCTTGTCGATCTTGCCGGGGATCGTCAGGCCCGGCTTCACCTCGCCGAATCCGGCGGGCTTCTCGATCAGGAAGGCCGTCAGGTTGCGGTGCGGTTTGTCTGCTCCCTCATCGGTTTTCACCAGCGCCGCCACCAGGGTCGAGCTGCCGCCGTTGGTCAGCCACATCTTCTGCCCACTGATGGTGTAACCACCACCGGGATTGCGCACACCCTTGGTACGGATCGCCGCGACATCGGAGCCCAGTTCGGGTTCGGACATCGAGAACGCGCCGCGCACCTCACCGGTTGCCATCCGCGGCAGATAGCGTTGCTTCTGCGCATCGGTACCGTGCTGGCGCAGCATGTAGGCGACGATGAAATGGGTGTTGATGACGCCCGAGACACTCATCCACCCGCGGGCCAGTTCCTCCACACACAAGGCGTAGGTCAGCAGCGACTCGCCCAGTCCGCCGTACTCCTCGGGGATCATCAGGCCGAACAGCCCCATCTCCCGCATACCGTCGACGATGGCCTGCGGGTAGGTATCGGAGTGTTCCAGCTCCTGGGCGTTGGGGATGACTTCCTTGTCGACGAATTGGCGTACCGTCGAGACGATTTCGGTCTGCACCTCGGTCAGCCCCAGGGTCTGGGCGATTCTGGTCATGGCGCGATCCGTTCGAACACGGCGGCCAGTCCCTGTCCGCCTCCGATGCACATGGTTTCCAGCCCGTAGCGGGCACCGCGGGCGTCCAGCTCGCGCGCGAGCGTCGCGAGCATTCGCCCGCCGGTGGCGCCGACCGGATGCCCCAGCGAGATCCCGGAGCCGCGGACATTGACGCGTTCCATATCGGTGTCGGTGAACTTCCACTCCCCGAGCACGGCCAGCGCTTGGGCGGCGAAGGCTTCGTTCAGCTCGATGACGTCGAGTTGCGAAAGCGTGAGTCCGGCGTTCCGCAATGCCACCTCGGTGGCCGGCACCGGCCCGATGCCCATGATGTCGGGCGCCACCCCGGCGACGCCCCAGGAGAGCAGCCGGACCAGGGGTTTCAAGCCGAGGTCGGCGGCCCGCTCGAGCGTGGTCACGATGCACATCGACGCCGCGTCGTTCTGCCCGCTGGAATTGCCCGCTGTCACCGTCGCGTCTGGATCCTGCTTGGCCAGAACGGGTTTGAGCTTGCTCAGTGCGTCCACCGAGGTGTCGGCCCGCGGGTGTTCATCGGTGTCGATCAGCTGATCCCCGGCCCGCGAGCTGACGGTGACCGGGATGATCTCGTCGGCCAGCACCCCGCTGGACTGGGCCGCCACCGCCTTCTGGTGCGAGCGCACCGCCAGCTCATCCTGTTCGATACGCGAGATGCCGTATTGCCGGCGGAGATTCTCGGCCGTCTCCAGCATGCCGCCCGGCACCGGGTAGTTCTTGCCGCCGGCGGTGATACGGCCCCGCGCCAGCCCGTCGTGCACCCGGATGCCGCTGCGCGAACCGCCCCAGCGCATATCGGTGGAGTGAAAGGCCACATTGCTCATCGACTCGGCACCACCGGCGATCACCAGATCGCCTGCGCCACTGCCGACCTGCAGGCAGGCCTGGATGACGGCCTGCAGCCCGGATCCGCACCGCCGATCGACCTGCATACCGGGCACCGTGATCGGCAGTCCGGCATCCAGTGCCACCACCCGGCCGATTGCGGGCGCCTCCGGCGAGGGATAGCAGTGACCGAGGATCACATCGCTCACCGCACCGGCGGGCACACCCGTGCGTTCCAGCAGTCCCCGCAGCGCCGCCACACCCAGTTCGACGGCGGTCAGCGAGGAGAACATCCCGCCGTAACGCCCGATCGGAGTGCGCACCGGTTCACAGATGACCACCTGCGCCATCAGATGTGCCGCCCGCCGGTTACCTCGAGCACGCACCCGGTCATGTACGAGGACATGTCCGAGGCCAGAAATGTTGCCACGGAGGCGACCTCATGGGGTTCGGCCGCACGCCCCATCGGGATCTCGGCCAGCTTCTGGTCCCAGATCCGCTGCGGCATGGCTTCGGTCATCGCCGAACGGATCAGGCCCGGCTGGATCGCGTTGATCCGTACACCCAGATGGGCGACCTCTTTGGCGGCGGCCTTGGTGAGACCCACGATGCCCGCTTTGGCCGCCGAGTAGTTGGTCTGTCCGATCAGACCGACCTTGCCGGAGATCGACGAGATATTGATGATCGCACCGCTTTTCGCCTCGCGCATCACATTGGCAGCCAGCCGGGTGCCGTTCCAGCAGCCTTTCAGATGGACGTCGATGACCTGGTCGAACTGCTCCTCGGTCATCTTGCGCATGGTGGCGTCACGGGTGATCCCGGCGTTGTTCACCATGATGTCCAGACCCCCGAAGGTGTCGACGGCCGCGGCGACGAGCGCCTGCACCTCAGCGGCGTCGGTGACATCGGCGCGCACCGCATGCGCGACGTCGGTGCCGCCGAGGGTGGCGACCGCCGCGTGCGTCGCGTCCAGGTTCAGATCACCGAGCACCACCCGCGCGCCTTCGGCGATGAACCGTTGCGCGATGGCATACCCGATTCCCTGGGCACCTCCGGTGATCACCGCGGTACGACCGTCTAGCAGGGCCATCGCGCCCGCTCCTTCCGACAGGGCCTCTCGGGCCTCCAGGACAACCTCGACACAACATAAAATATGATATTTCTTGCATCAAGTCTGAGTTCACCCGGGTAGCACCAAGGAGATCGACCCATGACATCACCCGTCACCAGCGAGGTCAGCGACACCGACTTCGCCGATATCCAGGCCGCCACCCGTCAGTTCATCCGCAATCAGGTGGTGCCGCGCGAACTGGAGATCATGGCCGCGGACATGGTGCCCGACGACATCCGGGACCAGGCCAAGAATCTGGGCTTGTTCGGCTACGCGATCCCCCAGGAGTGGGGCGGCCTCGGACTCAACCTGATTCAGGACGTCGAGTTGGCGATGGAGTTCGGATACACCAGCCTGGCCCTACGGTCCATGTTCGGCACCAACAACGGCATCGCGGGCCAGGTCCTGGTCGGCTTCGGCACCGACGAGCAGAAGACCCGGTGGCTGGAGGACATCGCATCCGGTGCGGTGGTGGCCTCCTTCGCACTGACCGAACCCGGAGCCGGCTCCAACCCGGCGGGCCTGCGCACCAAGGCGGTCAAGGATGGTTCACAGTGGGTGATCAACGGGCAGAAGCGATTCATCACCAACGCCCCGACGGCGAACCTTTTCGTGGTGTTCGCCCGCACCCGGTCGGCGGACGCCGACGGCGCGGGGATTGCCGTCTTTCTGGTACCCGCCGATGCGCCCGGCGTGGTGGTCGGCGCCAAGGACGCCAAAATGGGCCAGGAGGGCGCCTGGACCGCCGACGTCAGCTTCGACGATGTCCGCGTCGGCGACGACACCCTGGTCGGCGGAAGTGAGGACATCGGATACCGCGCCGCGATGACGTCCCTGGCCCGGGGCCGGATTCACATCGCCGCGCTGGCGGTCGGAACCGCTCAGCGGGTACTGGACGAGTCGGTGACGTATGCGGCGAGCGCCACCCAGGGCGGCACCCCGATCGGCAGTTTCCAGCTCGTGCAGGCGATGATCGCCGATCAGCAGACCGGCGTGATGGCCGGCCGGGCACTGGTGCGCGATGCCGCCCGACTCTGGGTCACCGGAGAGGATCGGCGCATCGCGCCGTCGACGGCCAAGTTGTTCTGCACGGAGATGGCGGGCACGGTCGCCGACCTCGGCGTGCAGATCCACGGTGGCAGTGGATACATGCGTGAGGTCGCGGTGGAGCGCATCTACCGCGAGGTGCGGCTGCTGCGCTTGTACGAGGGCACCAGCGAGATCCAGCGGCTGATCATCGGTGGCGCCCTCGTCAAGACCGCTGCGCGTCAGGCGATGTAGCGGACGATCGACTCCACCACCGCGGCGGGCTTGCCGGCGCCCTCGATCTCGACCGTCACGGTGACGGTGGCCTGCGCGGTGCCCTCGGCCGGCACCGCGACATCGGTGACCACGCCGCGCGCCCGGATCTTCGCCCCCACCTTGACCGGGCTGACGAACCGCACTTTGTTGTAGCCGTAGTTGACGGCCAATTTGATGCCCTCCACCCCATAGAGCTGATGCGAGAAGTACGGCAACAGCGACAGCGTCAGCAGCCCGTGCGCGATGGGTCCGCCGAACGGGCCGGCGGCGGCACGCTCCGGATCGACGTGAATCCACTGGCGATCCTCGGTCGCCTCGGCGAACAGATTCACCCTGTCCTGAGTGATCTCGAGCCATTCGGTCGGGCCGAGTTCGGTGCCTTTTCCTGCCACCAACTCGTCGAGATCCTTGAAGATTTTCACCGTTTCTCCTCTCGGGTATACCGCTCCATGCATAGCGTCCGGGACGTGCGGATCAAACACCGGGTCCGAACCCGGTTCAAACTGGCTACCGCTCGACCCTCCGATCCGGGCCGAGAGGGGTCCGCGAGCGACATGATTTAGGCAATAATTGTCTTTGCCAGCAATTTTTGCTACAGGCCGTTGACACCACCGTTAATTGATGCCAGCACGATGACGCGGAACCACTCTGACGTTGCTGTTCGTACCGGGTTGGGGCGCCAGCAAATGGTTGGCATTTCCAGTCAAAAAGTTTCGCTGGAATAACCCATGAATACAGCGATACTTACCTGACCTATTTGATTTTGCATGAAGGTGCACGTCATCGCGGTAGCGATGCCGGCTACTCGATCGGGGTTCAGATGAGCGCTTCCTTGGCCGAGGTGACGGCACCAGTATTGCCCGCAGTCGGCACCGCACAGTGGCGCGACAGCGCCACCGATTGCACGCTCGTCATGAGCACACCCGTCGACGAGCCCGAGCTCTGGGCCGAATTCATCGACGGCGCGATGTTCAGCTACCGCGAACACGGCGCCGAACGCGCCATCGACGAAACCGTGCTGCGCGACCCGGCCATGACATCGCTGTTCCTGGCCGCACTCGACCCCCGCGGCGCGGTGGTGGGCGGCGTGCGGGCCCAGGGCCCCTACACCGACGTCGAGCAGTCGCACGCCGTCGTGGAGTGGGCCGGCCAGACCGGACTGACCACGGTCCGCAAGATGATCGGCGACCGTATTCCGTTCGGCGTGGTCGAGATCAAAACCGCCTGGAGCTCCAAATTCGACCGCAGCCGCGAACTGACCGCCGCACTCGCACGGATGCCGCTACACGCCACCGCGCTGTTGGGTGCCCAATTCGCGATGGCGACCGCCGCTGCACATGTCTTGGACCGCTGGCGATCCTCCGGCGGTATCGTCGTGTCCCGCATACCCGCAACCCCCTACCCCGATGCGAGATATCAGACGAAGATGATGTGGTGGGACCGCGCAGAATTCACCCGCACGGCTGACCCGCAGCAGATATCGACGATCATTTCCGAATCGCGAATCCTGTTGCCGCTGATGGCCGATTCGGATGCCGATGACGCCGCGGCAGGGAGTGACGCGTGACCGAGGCCAGCAATGCGATGATCCTTTCCGACGGCCATACCGGTCATGCCGAACTGCTCTGGCAACTGCGCGCCCGCCCCGACATCGAGTTCATCGACAACCTGGCCGGCCAGCGGGCCGCCCTGAGCCGGCTGCATCCCGCGCCACCGGAGGACATCCTCACCGAGCCGCCACAGTGGATCTACTTCCCATGGCGGCGATCGGTGCTGGCGATGCTCGGCCCGCAGGCCTTCCGCCGGCTCCGCCTGGACCGCAACCGCAACCTGATCACCCTCGACGAACAACATCGACTGGAAAAACTGCGCATCGGCGTGGTCGGGCTCAGCGTCGGCCACGTGATCGCGCACACCCTTGCCGCGCAGGGCATTTGCGGTGAGTTGCGGTTGACCGATTTCGACGAGCTTGAGCTCAGCAATCTGAACCGCGTGCCCGCCACGGTCTTCGACGAAGGCCACAACAAAGCGGTGGTGGCCGCCCGCCGGATCGCCGAACTGGACCCGTACCTGCCGGTACACGCCGACACCGCGGGCCTCACCGCCGCGACGATCGACGGTTTTCTGGACGGCCTCGACATCGTCATCGAGGTGTGCGACTCGCTGGATGCCAAGGTGCTGCTGCGCGAGGCCGCGCGCGCCCGGCACATCCCGGTGCTGATGGCCACCAGCGACCGCGGCCTGGTGGATGTCGAGCGGTTCGACCTGGATCCGGCACGCCCGATCCTGCACGGGCTGCTCGGCGCGGTACAGACCGCCGAACTGGCCGGCCTCAGCAGCGCCGACAAGGTGCCGTATGTACTCGGCATCCTGGATGCCGGCGAGTTGTCGGCCCGGATGGCAGCGTCCCTGTGCGAGGTGGGCGAGACCCTTTCGACGTGGCCACAACTTGCCGGCGAGGTGACCCTCGGCGCGTCCCTCATCGCCGAAGCGGTGCGCCGGATCGGCCTGGGTGAAGCGCTGCCGTCCGGCCGGGTTCGCATCGACATCGGCGCGGTGCTGGCGCGATCCACCGATCCCTATTCGGCACAACATGATCCCGGTGGCGACGTCATCGACGACGCCGAACAGGCCGAGTCGTCGCCGTCGGTGCCTGCGGCGATGGCGATGGCCGCCACTCGGGCCCCATCCGGTGGGAATGCACAACCCTGGCAGATCGAGATCGGGCCCGCGGCCCTGACGGTGCGCATCGATCCGGCGCGGACCACCATGATGGATGTCCAATTCCGGGGCAGTGCGGTCGCATTGGGCGCTGCGGTGTTCAATGCCCGCGTGGCCGCCGCGGCACACGGACACGGCAGCCGGGTATCGGTCGCCGCGGGCGGCGTCCAGTCGCCGCTGCAAGCCGTCATCGAGTTGTCCGGAGCGGCCGACCCCGACCTGGCCGCCCTCTACCGCCCGATGCTCGACCGCGTCACCAACCGCCATCGGGGCGCCGGCGGCGAGATGGCATCTGGCGTGGTAGAACTGTTGCGCGGCACAGCTTCTCGCTTCGGCACCCACCTGCGCCTGCTCACCGCCAGGGACGAGATCGAATCCGGGGCAGCTATTCTCGCTGCCGCCGACCGGCTGCGCTACCTCACTCCCGGGCTGCATGCCGAGATGTTCTCCGAACTGCGGTGGCCGGGTGATCCGGCGCCGGAGTACGGCATCGATGTGCGCGGACTCGAATTGCCGGCATCGGATCTCGCCGTTCTGGACGTGCTGCGCCGGCCCGATGTGATGGCACATCTGGCCGGCTGGGACGCGGGCAGCGCACTCGGCAGCGACACCCGCGACCGGGTGGCCGCGGGGTCAGGGCTTGCGGTGATCTCGTTTTCCGGCCATACGCTTGCCGATTACGCACGGGCCGGAGAGGCCGTCGAAGCCGTCTGGATCTCCGCTCAACTGCACGGCCTGGCCGTGCAACCCGTCTCCCCTGCCTTCCTCTACGCCCACGATGAGCACGAACTGGCATCGTTGTCGCCGTCATTCACGGGTGAACTGCGTTCCCTGCAATACACTTTCCGCAAGCTGATCGGCGCCGAGCCGCTGGAGGCGCAGGCATTGGTGTTGCGATTCACCGAAGCCCCGCCTCCCTCGGTGAGGAGCCGACGTCAGCTTCCGCCCCGCCAGACCGTGTCGCCGTGACGGTGACGCCCGGACCAGAGGTAGAGGTGCCACGACCTAGTCTGGAGCTACTCGTCACGGCCGTCGCCACCCGTCTGGGTGCGGTCGACGCCGCCACCTCACCACCGGTCAGCCAGCAGGTACTGGCCGAACTCGTCGAGTACTTCGATGTGGACTTCAGCTTTCTACGGCACAACGATCACGCGATCCATGCGACCCGCCTGATCGCCGAGTGGCCATCCCGGCCCGAGAGCGAGGGCCCCGATCCGTTGGCCCTCATCTACTTCGCCGACGCCGACCCGGTGTTCAAGCTCGCCGAAACTCTCAAAGCGCCCACCGTATTCGACCCCAACAAAACCCTGGACTACCAACGGACCATCGAGTCCGGCCGGCACATCCCCACCACGTCGATGGCATGTGTGCCGCTGCTGTCCGGTGAGGTGACCACCGGCGTCCTCGGGTTCGTCAAGATCGGTATCCGGCAGTGGAGCGAAGAAGAACTCAACGCCCTGATGGCCATCGCCTCGCTGTTCGCACAGGTGCAGGCCAGGGTCGCGGCCGAGGACCGACTACGGTTCCTCGCCGAGCACGACGACCTCACCGGCCTGCACAATCGGCGGGCCCTCACGGCGCATCTCGACGCGCGGCTGCGAGCCAAACGGCCCGGTCCGGTCGCTGCGCTGTTCTTCGATCTGGACAGGCTCAAGGCGATTAACGACTTTCTCGGTCACATCGCCGGGGACCGGTTCATCCGGGTGCTGGCCGAGCGGCTGGCCGCGGCGGTCGGCCCCGCCATGATCGCGCGGCTCGGTGGGGACGAGTTCGTGGTGATACCACCCGCGGCGATGACGGCAGTGGAGGCCGAGGAACTCGCCTACCGGCTGCAGACCATCCTTCGGGAGCGGGTCTCCATCGACGGCGAAATGCTCACCCGAACCGTAAGCATCGGCGTGGCGCTTGGCTTCCCGGGCCGCGACACCACCTCGGATCTGCTTCGCCGGGCCGATCAGGCAGTGCTCAATGCCAAGAGCGCCGGCGGCAACCAGGTGGCCGTGTTCTCGGACACCATGGAGTTGGAGAGCGAGTTCCGCACCGATATCGAGCTGCATCTGCAGAACGTGGTCGAAACCGGCGCGCTGTTCCTGCGCTACCTGCCCGAGATCGATATGCGCACCGGACGGGTCCTGGGCGCCGAGGCGCTGGTGCGCTGGCAGCATCCGACGCGCGGGCTGCTCGCCCCGGACTCGTTCATCGGGGTGGCCGAGTCCATCAACCTGGCCGGCGAACTCGGCCGCTGGGTGATGCGCACCGCGTGCGCCGATTTCGCCCGCTGGCAGGCCGCCGGTGTCGGGCATGACATGGTGCTGCGGATCAATGTCTCACCGGTGCAGCTGGTCGCCGACGGGTTCGTCGAGTCGGTGGCCGGAATCTTGCACGAGTTCGGTCTGGAACGCGGCTCGGTGTGTCTGGAGATCACCGAAAGCGTCGTGGTGCAGGACATCGACACGGCGCGGATCACCCTCGCCGGGCTGCGCGACGTCGGGGTGTTGGTGGCCATCGACGACTTCGGGACCGGTTACAGCGTGCTGTCACTGCTGAAATCGCTGCCGGTCGATGCGCTGAAGATCGATAAGAGTTTCGTGCAGGACCTCGGTGCCAGCCCGGGCGACCTGGCCATCGTGCGCGCCATCATCGCGCTGGCCGAGGCGTTCGGGCTGGAGCTCATCGCCGAGGGTGTGGAGACCGATTCGGCCGCGGTGACCCTGCTGCGGCACGGCTGCCACCGCGCCCAGGGGTTCCTGCTGTCCCGGCCGATCGCCAGCGACGCGATGGAAACGCTGCTACGTCAGCGCCGGGTGAGCGTCGATTTCTCCACCGGGTTGCGCCCCTAGTCGGACGCGACCTCGGTGTGCACCAGCTCCAGCCGCACGAACCGGCATCCGGGCAGCCCGACGAGTGCGAAATCGCCGCCCGCCGGGATCGGCG
This sequence comes from Mycobacterium sp. BMJ-28, assembly GCF_054404835.1. Taxonomy (NCBI): domain Bacteria; kingdom Bacillati; phylum Actinomycetota; class Actinomycetes; order Mycobacteriales; family Mycobacteriaceae; genus Mycobacterium; species Mycobacterium sp. BMJ-28. The sequence continues at coordinate 4,382,773 of NZ_CM136783.1, forward strand.
CGGCTGACACCGGGTCACCGCCGACGGGGGTCAGCGCCAGCCCGTACCGGGCCTGTACCGCGTAGTCACCCTCGGGTGTGTCGAACACCACCCCGATCACCCGCCCTTCGTCGAACACCAGGTGTTGCAGCGTCGCGTCGTCGAGCACGGTGATGTCCCGCTCCCGCACCGCGTCGGCCATCCAGTCCGACACCGAACTGCCGTTCGCGGCGCCGAGTGGGGCCACTCCGACCGGAAGACCGTCCGGGGTGCGCCGCACGGCCGGCCAGTGGTCGACGGTCGTCAGCACCGCACCGAACGGTGAGACAAGGCAGCGACCGGCCCAGTCCAGCAGGCGGGCACCCAGGAAGGTGTCGACGACGACCTTGCGTGAGCGCTGCTCGGGTGTCGGATAGACGGTCCGCGCGGGCATTTCGGGGCCGCCGGAGGTGCCAGGCATGATCGCGCCGGCTGTCAGCTCGGCCAGGTACTCATCGGTGAGCGGGTCAGTCCCGAGGGTCAGCCGGCCGCGGTCGGCGTCGAGGTCGCGCCCGCCGGGATCCGGTGGCGGGGCGGCGATCAGGACGTCCAGTCCGGCATCGGCGGTCGCCACCGCGTAGGCCAGGCCGCCCGGGCCTGCGCCCACCGATATCACCGCAACCTCGTCATCCCACATAGCTGGTCAGTGACCTCACAATTGCTCAGTTCGAACCGCCGCGTACGCAATGTGGCTTTGAGCAACAGTGGCGATGAGTTCAGGGACCCCGGAGTTCGGGGCTTCCCGTGATACCGACCAATGTGTCAGCACCGACCGCAAAGTGTAGGACCTTTGACGAGGACGCACTGTCGCGACATGGAGCCGCGGTCCATGCAAGGGATCGAGGGGATTTGCCAGCATGGACCGCGGCAACGTCTTGACGATAGCACTTAACCGGCATATAGGCGGTTAAAGAGACCTGTGTGGCACCTGTCCGCAATCATGCAGACATGTGCTGAATCGGTTGCTCACCCTATCCAGTGGCGGATTCACCCCTTCGAGTACGCGCCGCATCCGAGCAGTTATATTACGTAGTTAGATAAGCGAGGAGAGGCGAGCAGTGATGGACCTGAATTGGTCGGAGGCGGACGCCGCTTTCCGGGATGAGGTGCACGAGTTCCTGGCGGCGGGGCTCTCGCCCGAACTACAGCGCGCGGGCCGGCTGATGACCAGTGTGTACAGCGATCACGAGGCCAGCATGCAATGGCAGCGGATTCTGCACGAACGCGGCTGGGCGGCACCGGCGTGGCCGGTGGAGCACGGCGGCTGCGACTGGACGCTCACCCAGCACTACATCTTCAGCAGGGAGTCCCAGCTGGCCGGCGCGCCCTCGTTGTCACCGATGGGAATCCGGATGGTGGCGCACGCCATCGTCAAGTTCGGCACCGCCGAACAGAAGGATTTCTTCCTGCCCCGCATCCTCACCGGGGAGGTGTTCTTCTGCCAGGGCTATTCCGAACCGGAGGCGGGGTCGGACCTGGCGGCCTTGTCGATGGCCGCGGTGTCCGACGGAAACGACCTGGTCTGCACCGGCAGCAAGATCTGGACCACCCACGCCACCGAGGCCAATTGGATGTTCGCGCTGGTGCGCACTTCCCGCGCCGGCAGGAAACAACAGGGCATCACGTTCGTCCTGATCGATATGGCCACACCGGGCATCCAGATCCGGCCGCTGGTGATGACCTCCGGCGAGGAGGTGCAGAACCAGGTGTTCTTCGACGAGGTCCGGGTGCCCAAGGCCAATGTCATCGGGCGGATCGACGATGGCTGGACGGTGGCCAAGTACCTGCTGGAGTTCGAGCGCGGAGGCGGGGCCACCGCACCGGCGCTCCAGGTGATGGCCGAACAGGTCGCCGAGGCTGCCGCCACGCAGCCCGGGCCCGCCGGTGGCGCCCTGATCGACGATCCCTGCTTCGCCCACAAGCTGGCCGACGCCCGGATCCGCACCGAGGTGCTGGAGATCCTGGAGTACCGGGTGTTGGCCGCGCTGGCCGGCGGCGGGCATCCCGGTGCGGCGTCCTCGATGCTCAAGATCATCTCGACCGAATTGAGTCAGGTGCTCACCGAACTGGCGATGGAGGCGGCCGGGCCCCGTGGCCGGGCCTACCAGCCGCACGCCACCTGTCCCGGCGGCCCGATCGCCGATTTCGTCGTACCCGAGGACGGCTACGTCAGTGGCCAACCGTGGCAGGCCGTTGCGCCGCTGCGTTACTTCAACGACCGAGCCGGGTCAATCTATGCCGGTAGCAACGAGATTCAGCGCAATATCCTCGCCAAGGCGGAGTTGGGACTCTAGATGGACTTCACATTGACCGACGAACAGGAACTCCTGCGCGACGGGCTCACCAAATTCCTGTCCACCCGGTACCAGCTGGAGTCCAGCCGCGCCGCCGCCAAGACCGGGGCGGGCTGGCAACCCGCGATCTGGCGGGCCTTCGCCGACGAACTCGGCATCCTCGGCGCCGCGCTGCCCGAGGAGGTCGGCGGAATCGGTGGCGGCCCGGTCGAAGTCATGGTGATCGCCGAGGCCCTCGGGCAGGCCCTGGTGGTCGAGCCCTACGTCGACACCGCGGTGGTGGCCGGCGGCCTGCTGCTGCGGGCGCAGAGCCCGGTCGCCGATGGCCTGCTGGAGAAGATCGTCGCAGGCGAGGCCATCGTCGCGCTCGCAGCGGCCGAGGCGCGGTCCGGGGAACGCTGGCAGGACGTGCGGACCACCGCCCGCCGTGACGGTGCCGGCTGGGTGCTCGACGGCGCCAAGATCATGGCGCTGGCCGCCCCGCTGGCCAGCCACCTGCTGGTGACGGCGACGACGTCGACCGGGTTGTCGCTGTTCCTCGTCGATCTGGGTGAGCGCCCCGCCGGGCTCACCCTGAAGGGGTACCGCACCGTCGACGACCGGTGGGCTGCCGACATCGATCTGGACGCCGTGCCGGCCACGCTGCTCGGCCAAGACGGTGCGGCCTGGCCTTCGCTGGCCCAGGCCCGCGACGAAGGCGCCGCCGCGGTGTGCGCCGAGGCCGTCGGAAACATGCGAAAGGTGTTGACCGACACCGTCGAATACAGCAAGCAGCGTCAGCAGTTCGGCACGCCGATCGGCAGTTTTCAGGCTTTACAGCACCGCATGGTGGACATGCACATGGAACTCGAGCAATCGGTGGCGGCCGTCTACCTGGCGGTGCTGAACCTGCACGCCGACCCCGATCAACGGGCCCGGGCGGTATCGGCGGCCAAGGCCACCATCGGCCGGGCCGCCCGGTTCATCGGGCAGAACGCCGTTCAGTTGCACGGCGGCATGGGCATGACCGAGGAGCTCGCGATCGGGCACTACTTCAAGCGCCTCACCGCCGTCCAGTACGAGTTCGGTTCCACCGACCAGCACCTGATGCGCTACGCGGAGCTCACCCGGTCCCGATGATCAGGTCAGCGCCGCGCCGCGCAGGTCCTCGATCGCGGTGAATTTCACCCGGGGCCGCGACGCCACGGCGCCGCGGTCCCGCTCTGCGCCGTCGATGAGCCGCCAGCCCGACCAGTCCAGCGGTTGGATACCGCGGCTGTCCAACAGGTTTCGCAGCGCCGACGGGTCCCGGACGTCGCGGCGCAGGGTGCCGTCGAGGTGGTCCTGCCACAATGCGTCGACGGTCTGCACCGCGCAGGTGCGGTTGGTGCCGATCACGCCCCGCGGACCGCGCTTGATCCAGCCGGTGACGTAGCTCCCCCTGGCACCGACGACCCGGCCACCCTCGTTGGGCACCACGCCGGCGTCGTCGTCGAAGGGCAGCCCGTCGACCGGGGCACCGCGATAACCGATGGACCGCAGGATCAATCCGGCGGCCAGCGACTCGACCTGGCCGCCACGTACAATCCGCAGACCATGGGCGGCTTCGGTTCCGAGGATCTCCTCGACAATCGTGTTGAACCGCAGCACGATTCGCCTGTTTCCCGGTGTCGGCGCACGTCCGGCGTATTCGCGGGCGATGTCGGTCTTGAGCACCGCGCCCAGATCGGTCTGGTCCACCGGCTCGCCGAGGTCGCCCTCGATCACGACGTCGATCCCGTCCAGGTGCCCGAGCGCGAGGAACTCGCCCACCGAGAAGGCGGCGTCGGCGATACCGCGGCGGCCCAGGATCACCACTTCGCGAATGGCACTGTCCCGCAGCGCCTGCAACGCATGTTCGGCGATGTCGGTACGGGCCAGGCAATCCTGATCCAGCAGCAGCATGCGCGCGGCATCCAGCGTGACGTTGCCGTTGCCGACGATCACGGCGCGTTCGGTGTGCAGGTCGAACGCGTGACCGGCGTGATCGGGATGGCCGTTGTACCAGCCCACGAAATCCGCCGCCGGATGGCTGCCGGGCAGTTCCTCGCCGGGGATGCCGAGCCTGCGGCTGTTGGCGGCACCGACGGCGTAGATGACGGCGTGGTGATGAGCCAGCAGGTCGTCATGGCTGAGGTCGCGCCCGACCTCGACGCCCAGATGACAGCCGAACCGGCGGTTGGTGAAAACGCGTTCGAAGATGTTCACCACCGACTTGGTGTGCTGATGGTCGGGCGCAACCCCGGCCCGGATGAGGCCGAACGGCGTGGGCAGCCGTTCGAAGAGGTTGACCTCGACGCCGTCGATGTCGATCAGCTCGGCGGCAGCGTAGCAGGCAGCCGGCCCTGCCCCCACGATCGCCACGCGCAGACCGCCGGCCGCGACGGCCGAGCGGGCGGCCCGCAGGGGTGCGGTGTCCGGCTGCAGCGGATGCCGTTCGAAATACGCGGCGTTGATCTCCCGGAAGCGCTCCTGCCCGGGCGGCAGGTCTTCCTCGTAGTGGATGGCATCGACCGGGCACTCGTCGAAACAGGCACCGCAGTCGATGCACGACTCGGGATCGATGTACAGCATGTCCGCCGACGCGAGCAGCCCGGCGCTCGCGGCGTCATCCCCGCCCACCGGACGGATGCAATCGACCGGGCACACCGGTACGCAACTGGCGTCTTTACAGCAGTTCTGCGTGATCACGTAGGTCATGGTTTTTCCCTCCCGGCTCGCCGACAGGTTACTGGACACTTGTCCGATTATGCTAGCCGCTTCCTCGTCGTGAGGTACCTCGGGGCCGGTCAGCGTCGGACATGAACAGCTAGAAGCTGCTCGTAGTTACCGCTTTTGCCCGCACTGATTGCCAAGCACGCGCAGCCCGGATACTCTGGACACATGTCCAGCCCCGTGGTGGCTGATGTCACCTATTTGCAGGATCGCACACCCAATCCCGTGGTCAGGCTCAAGCAGACGCACCGGCAGCTGTTCGGGGCCGCGGCCGCCCTCCTCGACGCTCGGTCCGAACTCTCGCTCACCGAACTGGCCGCACGGGCCCGCATCGCGCCGGCGGCGGTGTCCGCCCACTTCCCGTCCGTGGACGCGATGTTCGCCGAGCTGTACCTCGCCCGGGTGTATGAGTTGCCGCTGATCGTCGATCCCGCCGCGGGCGCCCGGGCCCGGGTCGGCGACCAACTGCGCGCCATCACCCTGGTGCTGGCCGACGAACCCCTGCTGGCCACCGCGTGCGCCCGTGCCCTGCTGCGCGACGACGACGACGCGGTGGCCGCGGTCCGCAAGCGCGTCGCCGCCGAGGTACACCGGCGCACTGCCGCGGCCCTCGGGATGGGTGCCTGGCCGGAGGTCACCGATACCTTGGAGACGATGTTCTGGGGCGCGCTGCTCCAGGTGCAGTCCCGGGTGATGACCTATCACGACATGGCGGACCGGCTCGACACGATGCTGTCGCTGCTGCTGCCCGATATCGACTGACCGACTGTGACCGCGCTGCTGCTGCACGAACTGATCACGGCGGCCGCCGCCGACGCACCGGACCGGCCGGCGATCATCGCACCGGACGGGACGGCGATCGGTTTCGGCCAATTCGATGTCCAGATCCGTGCGACCGCGGCCTGGGTGGCGGCGCGCAGCCGACCCGGTGACCGCATCGCCGTCATCGCCGACAACGGCGCCGACTATGCCCGGCTGTACTACGCGGTGCCGCGCAGCGGCCGGATTCTGGTGCTGGTCAACCAGCGACTCAGCGGCGCAGAGCAGCTCGAGCAGCTCGCGTCGGTCCGGCCGGCCGTGGTGGTCGGCGACCCCGGTTACCTCGCCCCGCTTTCCGGCAGCGGCTTGTCGGTGGTGCCGTTCGGCAGCGCCGAATGGCACCAGGAATCGGATCAGGACATCGACGCGCCGGTTGCGCCGGATGGTCCCGCCTGGCTGTTGTTCACCAGCGGTTCCACCGGGAAGCCCAAGGGCGTCAAGCACACTCACCGGTCGCTGCTTGCCGCCGTGCGCGGAACCATTGCCGGCCGGTCGGTCCGCGCCGGTGGGGTGTACCTGCTGCCGTTCCCGATGTGCCACATCGCCGGCTACAACATGCTGGTGCACCACGGCGTCGGCTCCACGGTGCTTCCGGTACCGGCCTTTCGGCCCGAATCCTTCGTCGACGCGGTCAACGCGCACGGCGTGACATCGTGCTCACTGGCGCCCACGATGCTGCACAGCCTGCTGGCCCACCTGGAGGACACCGGCAGCCAACTGCCCACCCTGCGCGACATCGCCTACGGGTCGGCCGCGATTCCCGCCGACCTGTTGCACCGGGCCATCTCCCGGCTCGGGGTGGACTTTCACCAGGGTTACGGAATGACCGAAACCGGCGGCAATATCACCTTTCTCGGGCCGCAGGAACACCGTTGCGGCGACCCGGCGGTCCTCACGACCGCGGGCCGTCCGCACGCGGGGATACAGATACGCATCGCGGGTCCCGGTACGGTCGGCGAGATCCTGGTGCGCGGCGCGCAGGTCGCGGCGGGCTACTGGCCGGACACCCCGGCCACGGTCGACGGCTGGCTGCCCACCGGCGACGTCGGTTATCTCGACGGTGCCGGACAGCTTGTGGTGACCGACCGGCTGAAGGATGTGATCATCACCGGCGGGGAGAACGTGTCCTCGCGTGAGGTCGAGGACGTGTTGTCCCGGCACCCAGGTGTGGACCAGGCCGCGGTGGTCGGTGTGCCCGACCACTATTGGGGTGAGGCGATCTGCGCGGTGGTGGTACCGCAGCCCGGTCTGGCCGTGACCACCGAGGACCTGGTGAACCATGTGCGCGCCGGCCTGGCCGGATTCAAACGCCCCCGGCACGTGCTGTTCGTGGACGCGCTCCCGTTGACCAGCAACGGCAAGGTCGCGAAAGAGGCTGTGCGGCAGTATGCCCGGGCTCAATTGAGCTAGGGCACCGCACCTTCGAGCCCCGCCCGCTCCACGCTCATCAGGCTCTCGGTGTGATGCTCGGCCCAATACGCCTTGCCGCCGCCGTTCAGGCCGAACAGCCGCTTGCTCCACAGCAGCCAGACCACCGCGATGACGTTGATGACCACGGCCGCCACTCGCAGCACGGTGATCTTCTCGGTCAATTCGTAGATCTCCAACGGCAGGAACGCGCTGGTGGCCACCACCGCGAAGTACTCGCCCCAGCGCTTCATCAGCCACAAGCCGACCGCTTCGACCAGTTGGGTGCAGGCGTAGGCGGCCAGCGCGATCGCGATCCACAACAACGTCGTCGAGGACAGTGAGAACGCGTCGCCGATGTGCCGGATGAGCTTGGAATCGTCCAGATTCCAGCCGATCTGATCGGCCAGCGGGCGCAGCAGCGGCAGCTCCTGTTCGAATGCCTGCTTCAGGTGCTCACGTTCACCCCGGACCTTGACCACCGCGCCGGCAGCCAGCAGCAGAAGCAGAGCGCGGACCACCCGTTCGGCGGCCAGCACGCGCATCAGGGTCCGGTCGCGCAGCAGCCGGCCGCGCGGCACCTCGGGCGCGGTGTCGGCGGGCCCGTGACCGCGCGGCGGCCCGACGACGAACGTCTCACAGCGCAGGCAACGCCAGGCCTCGCCGACCGGAGTGTCCACCCGCAGCCGTTCCCGCAGCTCGGGCTCATCGGGCGCGAACGTCGCGTGCCCGCGCAGGCCGCACGACCGCAGCGCGAAGTTCACCATGTCAGGGACATTACCGCCGGGCAGAAGTGGACGGCGGCGCGCTGGTACCGCGGACCACGAGCCGCGACTCCAGCACAACCTCGTTGGGCCCGGCGCAACGCTGCTCCAGCAGTTCGACCGCGAGCCGCACCGCGTGGCGGGCCAGGCCGGGCGCGTCCTGGTGCACGGTGGTCAGGTCGATCCGCGGATAATCCGAGAGCCGGCTGTCGTCGAAGCCCACCAGCGACAGGTCACCGGGGATGTCGACCCCCGAGCGGGTCAGCACATCGAGCAGACCCAGCGCACAGCGGTCGTTGCCGGCCAGCACCGCCGTGGGCAGCGCGGGCCGGGCGAGCAGTTCGCGGGCCGCTGCCGCGCCGGCCTCCTCGGTGTGCGCGCCGGCGACGACGTCGACGCGGTCGGACAGCCCGTGCGCGGCCATGGCGGCGCGGTAGCCGCTGCGCCGCTCCGCCGAGCCGGCGCCCTCACCACCGTCGACGTGCAGAATGTCCTTGTGCCCCAGCGTGATCAGATAGTCGACCGCGTCCCCTATGCCCCGCGCGTCATCGGTGCGGACCGACGCCAGGTTGGCCACGTCACGCAGTGCGTCCACAGGTAATCGGGGACCCACCACCACCACGGGCACCTCCGAAGCGAGCGTCGTCAAGTACTCGATTCCCGATGCCGGGCCCAACAGCACCAGGCTGCCGCAGCGGTGACTCAACAGCGCCTGCACGGGCACCGACTCCGCGCGGTCGGACAGATTCGCCGACAGCAGGACCTCATAACCCAGCTCTTCGGCGGCCGGGTAGATGCCGGTCACCAACTCGGCTTGGAAGAGCTGCCGCACATCGGTGAGCACACCGAGAGTGCGGCTGCGCCCCAGCGCAAGCAGACGTGCGGCGGCATCGTGGCGGTAGCCGATCTCCTCGGCGATCGCCAGCACCCGCTGCCGGGTCTCGTCGCTGGCACCCGGTTTGCCGTCGAGGATGAACGACACGAGTGTGCGCGAGACCCCGGCCCGGGCCGCGACCTCGGCCATGGTCGGGCGGCGCGCCGCAGCGCCGCGGGGTGCCGACGGCATCGCATCTCCCCTTCCACGTGACGGTTGACACATCACATTCTGACGTCGATAGTATCTCTAACGCGCGTTACTAACGCGCGTTAGATACCAGGAGGCGGCTGAAGTCCGCCACGACGTGCAAAGGCGCACACCATGGCGACAAGAACCCCAGCGGCGTCCGGCCGGTTCCTGACCAAGCTCACCGTCATCGCGACTCTCGGCGGGCTGCTGTTCGGCTACGACACCGGCGTCATCTCCGGCGCGCTGCTCTACATGAAGGACGACCTGGCGCTGTCGTCGTTCGGCGAGGCGACCGTGGTCAGCAGTCTGCTGTTCCCCGGCGCCGCGTTCGGTGCGCTCTTCGGCGGCCGGGTCGCCGACCGGATCGGGCGCAAACGCACCCTGCTGGTCTGCGCGGGACTGTTCCTGGCCGGAGCGATCGGCTGCGCATTGGCCCCCACCGTGCAGATCATGGTGGCCGCCAGGATCGTCCTCGGCCTTGGCGTCGGCGCCGCCGCGGTCACCTGTCCGCTCTACCTCGCCGAGATGGCGCCCGCCGACCGCCGCGGCCGGATGGTCACCATCAACGAACTGATGATCGTCACCGGCCAGATGCTCGCCTTCGCCACCAACGCCCTACTCGACCACCTCATTCACGATCCGCACGTGTGGCGCACGATGCTCGCGGTGGCCGCGGTCCCCGCCGTCGCCCTGTTCATCGGTATGTTCGCCCTGCCCGACTCGCCACGTTGGTACGGCGCCGAGGGCCGGCTCGACGAGGCGCGAAACGTGCTGCTGCTCAGCCGGTCCGAACGGGAGGCCGACGCCGAATACCACCTCATCGCCGAGCACACCGCGCACATGCTCAAGACCACCCGCACGCCGTTCGCCGTGATCCGGGACGTGCCGTGGATTCGGCGCGTCGTGCTCATCGGATGCGGGCTGGCCATCGTCCAGCAAGCCACCGGCATCAACACCGTCAACTATTACGCACCGACCATTCTCGAACAGAGCGGCCTCGGGGTCAGTGCCGCGCTCATCGCGACCATCGCGGTGGGCGTGACATCGGTGATCACCACGATCATCGGTATCGTCCTGCTCGGGTACGTGGGCAGGCGCACCATGCTGCTGATCGGCTTCGCCGGGGTCGCCCTGTCCCAAGCCGCGCTGGCGACCACCTTCCTGATGCCCGAATCGGCCACCCGCAGCTACGTGATCCTGGCCTGCATGGTTTTGTTCGTGGCGTTCGTGCAGATGTTCATCGGCACCTGCGTGTGGCTGCTGCTGTCGGAGATCTTCCCGCTGAGCATCCGCGGGTTCGCCATGGGCATCGCGGTTTTCGTGCTCTGGTGCACCAACGCGATCATCTCGTTCGCCTTCCCCCTACTGAACCAGGCACTCGGGTCGACGGGCACGTTCGCCCTGTTCGTCCTCGTCAATCTCGCCTCCTTCGTCTTCGTGCGACGCCACGTTCCGGAGACCAAGGACACCACCCTCGAAGAGCTCGAAGAGCGCTTCGAGGCCCAGCACGACACCCGCACCACCACCTCCGTCTGAACACCGAAAGGACCTTCCCCCGATGAGCACGATCCTCGTTGGCTCCGCACCCGACTCATGGGGCGTGTGGTTCCCCGACAACCCACAGCAGACCCCGTACACCCGGTTCCTCGACGAGGTCGCCGAGGCCGGTTACGAATGGATCGAGTTGGGCCCGTTCGGCTACCTGCCCACCGATCCCCGTCAGCTGTCGGACGAGTTGGCCAAGCGCAACCTGAAGTTGTCCGCGGGCACCGTGTTCGAGCACCTGCACCAAGACGACTCATGGGATGCCGTGTGGTCGCAGATCGAAGACGTCGCGAAACTGACTGCCGCCGTGGGCGGTAAGCACGTGGTCGTCATCCCCGAGATGTGGCGCGACCCGGCCACCGGCGCCGTCCTGGAAGACCGCAACCTCACCGTCGAGCAGTGGCACAAGAAGACAGCGGGCATGAATGAACTGGGCCGGGCGATGTACGAAAAGTACGGCGTCCGTGCGCAATACCATCCGCACGCCGATTCACACGTCGACACCGAAGAGAACGTCTACCGCTTCCTGGACGGTACCGACGGCGAGTTCGTCAACCTGTGCCTGGACACCGGGCACATCTCCTACTGCGGTGGCGACAACATCGCGATCATCCGGCGCGCCCCCGAGCGGATCGGCTACCTGCACCTCAAGCAGGTCGATCCCGAGGTGCGCGCCAAGGTCGAAGCCGAGGACCTGCCCTTCGGCGAAGCGGTCAAACTCGGCGCGATGACCGAGCCGCCACGCGGTATCCCTGACATGCCGCCGCTGCTGGCCGAGATCGAGAAGCTCGGCATCGACGTATTCGCCATCGTCGAGCAGGACATGTACCCCTGCGAGGTCGACGCTCCGCTGCCCATTGCCAAGCGCACCCAGAACTACCTGGGTTCGTGTGGCGTCCCATCCGTCCGTTTCAAGTAGGAGCCGAAGAAGTCATGTCCGAACTGAAGATCGCCGTCCTGGGCGTGGGAATGATGGGGGCCGACCACGTTGCGCGCCTCACCTCCCGCATCTCCGGAGCCCGGGTGGCCGTGGTCAGCGACTACCTCACCGAGAAGGCCGACGCCGTCGCCGCGGGCATCCCCGGCTGCCGGGCCATCAACGACCCGCTGGACGCCATTGCCGATCAGGGTGTCGACGCCGTGGTGCTGGCCACGCCGGGACCCACCCATGAGAAGCAACTGCTGGCCTGCCTGGAGCACGGCAAACCCGTGCTGTGCGAGAAGCCGCTGACCACCGATGTGGAGACCTCACTCGCCGTGGTCCGACGCGAAGCCGAATTGGGCAAGCGGCTGATCCAGGTCGGCTTCATGCGCCGTTTCGACCACGAGTACGCGCGGCTGAAATCGCTGCTGGACGCCGGCGAACTCGGCGAGCCACTGGTGATGCATTGTGCCCACCGCAATCCCGCGGTGCCGCCCCACTTCGACAGCGCCATGATCGTGCGGGACTCGCTGGTGCACGAGGTGGACGTGACCCGATTCCTGTTCGGCGAGGAGATCGCCTCGGTGCAGATCATTCGTCCGGCCGCCAATCCCGGCGCACCACAGGGGCTGCAGGATCCGCAGATCGCGATCTTCAAGACGATCTCCGGTAAACATGTCGATGTCGAGGTCTTCGTCACCACCGGTGTGGCCTATGAGGTGCGCACCGAGGTGGTCGCCGAGAAGGGTTCCGCCATGATCGGGCTCGACGTCGGGCTGCTGCGCAAGAGCGCCCCGGGTACCTGGGGCGGTCAGATCACGCCGAGTTTCAAGGAGCGCTTCGGTCAGGCCTACGACACCGAGTTCCAGCGCTGGGTGGACGCCGTCCTGGCCGGCGATGACACCGGAAATTACACCGACGGGCCCGGCGCCTGGGACGGATATGCCGCCGCAGCGGTATGCGAGGCCGGGGTGAAGTCGCTGGAGAGCGGCGTGGCGGTCGACGTCGAACTCGTGGACAGGATCGGCTAGATGAAGATCGCGTTGGATCCCACTCCCTTTCACCACGACCATGGTCTGCTCGACCTGCCGCGGGTGGTCGCCGAACTGGGCTACGAACACCTGCAACTGACCCCGCACCGCGACTTCATCCCATTCTTCAACCACCCGCGCGCCGACGACGCCCTGGTGGCGAAGTTCGGTAAGGCCTGCGCCGACGCCGGGGTCGGCATCGCCTCGGTGCTGCCGGTGCTGCGCTGGTCCAGCACGGACCCCGACGCCCGCGAAGCCGCCGTACGAAACTGGAAGCGCGTCATCCAGATCACCGTGGATCTGGGCGTCCAGGTGATCAACACCGAATTCTCCGGGCGCCCGGAGAAGGCCGAAGAGTCCGAGCGCGCGTTCTTCCGCTCCATGGAAGAACTCCTGCCGATCATCGAACGCGAGGGCATCGATGTCCGGATCGACCCACACCCCGATGATTTCGTCGAGGACGGGCTGGAGGCGGTCCGCATCATCCGCGGGGTCAACTCCCCCCACATCGGGATGGTCTTCGTGGCTTGCCACGCGTTTCACATGATGGGCACGTCATCGTCGACGATGACCGAGATCATGCGCGCGGCCGGTGACAAACTCCGTCTGGTGCACGTCGCCGACACCATGGATCATCACCGCAGCCACGGCCTGCGCTACATCACCAATCCGCCGGGCAACCCGGTCCGGGTGCACCAGCACCTCAAGATCGGCGACGGCGACATCGACTGGGACGAGTTCTTCTCCGGCCTGGCCGAACTCGGCTTCTACGACCGCGACGACACCGTCATGGTCTCGTCGGTGTTCGCCGAGGACGAAACCGCCCACGACGTCTCTGCCTACCAACTCAAGACGATGACCGAGTACATCGCCAAATACCGCTGAGCACAACGCCGTTCCGGCTGGGTCGACCCCAGCCGGAACGCGTCGGCGTCATTCCGGTTGCTGGTAGCGCTTCAGGAATGCCAGGCCGGCGATCGCCGCGGCGACACCGATGGCGGTCCACAGCACGAACGGGAAGACCAGCGCGATCGGTGACCAGCCGACGCCGGCCAGCACCGTGGCCGAGTAGATCAGCCAGACCAGTCGGTAGACCGACCACAGCACGGTCAGGCCGGCGACGATGCCGAGCACCATGGCACGAGGCCGGTCGACGCGGTTGATCTGTTCCTGGATACGAGCGGGCACGATGTTCATGTCTTGGATGTTCCTTTCAGGTTATGCGGCCCCGGCGGGCAAATTGCCGATGCCATGAGGGCAAGTACAGTGCGCGGCGATCGCTACCGATCCCAAGAAACGTCGGACAGCAAAGTCACGTAGTCGACTACCCATGCCCCGGTCGGTCCGCGACCATACGGTGGTCAGCAGGGCGACCCGGACAACGGGAGGAGCGGCAAATGTGGACATTCCTGGTGGTGACCCTGTTCCCGCTGGCGCTGGCCACCGCATTCGCCATCCATGACTTGCAGCACCGGCTGGAACGCTGGGACTACCGCAGGCACGCGCAGGACTGAGGTTTTAGAGGAACACACGTAGTGCACTACTCGTGACCGGACGCGGTCCCCGGCAATAGCGTCGCAGTACGGGCAACACGGCGGGCGGGGCAAGGAGAAGAGTCCATGAAGTTGGCGCATTACACGCGGCACGGCAAGTGGGCCGCGGCCCGCACGTCCACCGGGCCGTCTTGGCGCGCGCTGCCGGCCGACTCGCTGTGTGGTCCGTACGGTTTCGATCACGACAGCACGCTGGCGCTGGAATACGGCGAATTCGTGTACTTCTACCCGGTCGCCCAGAGCCTCACCCACCACGCCACCATCGAGGTCACCGGTGCGCAGAACGGCGACACCACGACCTTCGGGCCGTTTGACGTCGACAACTTCCCCGGACACGGCGCGTCCGACCTGACCGGCCACGCGTTCGGGCTCGCGCCCGGGACGTACGCCGGAATCATCTACCGGCCCAACGACCTTGAGACCGCGCACCGCCACCCGACCTCCGACGCCATCACTGTGGTCACCACCGATGCCAAGGGCGTCACCCGCACCTCCGCGCGACTGTCGCTCACCGTGCCGCCGGTGAACACTCCCGCGGTGACGACGTGGGGTCCGAGGTCAGCCGACCCGGTCGACATCGGTCGTCTCGATGCGTTCACCGGCACCACCTTTCTCCCGACCGGCGAGGTGGTGTTCGATGTCGAGGCGCTGGACTTCGAGAACGACGACGTCACCGTCACCGTCGGCCAGCCCGCCTACGGGACCGTGGTTGCCGTGCGCACCGACCGCGCCACCGTCCTGGGCGGTCCCCTCGGCGCATCGACCGCGCAGCTGATCCAGTACGTCTACACGCCATACGAGCAGCACCGCACGGACACCTCGGTGTACCACGACAGCTTCACCTTCAGCGTCGACGACGGGAACGGCGGCGTCACGGTGGCCGCGGTGCCGGTGGTCATCCCGAAGTTGGCCACCACCATCCCGGCGGGGCCACATCTGGGCGACGACTCGTTCACCGGCCAGATCACCGCGCCGCTGCACGACATCGCGGGCTACCTGGTGGTACCGACCTCACTGCTGGCCCAGAGCATCGCCAGCCTGGCCGACAGCCAATGGTGTGCCGCGGATCTGGAGTGCGGCGCGGTCACGGTCGACGAGCACGGCGTATTCGTCTACACCCGGCACGCCCAGGACGGCGAGGTGCCCGCCGACGCGACGGACGACTCGTTCGCCGTCATCGCCTACACCGAACGCAACGAGTGGGCCGCGGCGATGGTGCCGGTCGGCGCTTCGGCGCTGACCAGTTATCCGTCGATCGTCGACATCCTCACCAGTGTGCCGACCTCACCGCGGGCTGTGTGAGGGCGCACACCACGCCCGACCGTGCCGCGCCGAAGCGCCGCCTAGGGTTGAGGGATGACCACAGTCGCCGATCACGTCATCTCAACCCTGCGCGCCAGCGGGGTGCAGCGCGTCTACGGATTGCCCGGCGACAGCCTCAACGGGCTGACCGACGCGATCCGCCGGTCGGACGGCTTCGCCTGGGAGCATGTGCGACACGAGGAGGCGGCCGGGTTCGCCGCCGCTGCCGACGCCGCCCTCACCGGTCGACTCGCGGTGTGCGCGGGCAGCTGCGGTCCGGGAAACCTGCACCTGATCAACGGCCTGTTCGACGCGCAGCGCAGCCGAGTTCCCGTGCTGGCCATCGCCGCTCACATTCCGCAGGCCGAGATCGGCTCGCAGTACTTCCAGGAGACCCGGCCCCAGGAGCTGTTCCGCGAGTGCAGCGTGTACTGCGAACTGGTCACCACCGCCGAGGCGGCGCCGCGTGTGCTGGAGATGGCCATGCGTGCAGCCGTCGAGGAGAACGGCGTCGCCGTGGTGGTCGTCCCCGGCGAGATCTTCCTGTCCAAGATCGCCGCCGATGTGCGCGTCACCCCGGTGTTGCCGACCCATCCGGTGGTACGCCCCTCCGATGACGAACTGCACCGTGCCGCATCGATCCTCAACGGCGCCAACAACATCACCATCCTGGCCGGTGCCGGTGTGCAGGGCGCACACGATCAGCTGGTGACGCTTGCGCAGACATTGCAGGCGCCGGTGGTGCACGCGCTGCGCGGCAAGGAGTTCGTCGAGTACGACAACCCGTATGACGTCGGGATGACCGGCCTGCTCGGCTTCGCCTCCGGCTACAAGGCCATCAAGGAAGCCGACGTGCTGCTGATGCTGGGCACCGACTTTCCCTACCGGCAGTTCTATCCCGAGAACGCCACGGTCATTCAGGTGGACATCCGCGGCCGCAACCTGGGCCGGCGCACGCCCGTCGATCTCGGACTGGTCGGTACGGTCACCGACACCCTGACGGCGTTGGCCCCACTGCTCACCGCCCGCCATGACCGCACCCACCTGGACCGGTCGCTCAATCACTACCGCAAGACCCGGCGCCGACTCGATGAGCTGGCGGTCAACGACCGGGACCGCTCCCCCATCCGGCCCGAGTACGTCGCCGCCGTCGCCGATCGACTCGCCGCCGACAATGCGGTGTTCACCGTCGACGTCGGTTCGCCGGTGGTGTGGGCCGCGCGCTATCTGACGATGAACGGCAAGCGCCGACTGCTCGGCTCCTTCAATCACGGCACCATGGCGTGTGCACTCCCGTTGGCGATCGGCGCGCAGACCGTCAACCGCGACCGCCAGGTGGTGGCCTTCGCCGGAGACGGCGGACTGACCATGTTGTTCGGTGAGTTGATCACGCTGATCCAAAACCGGCTGCCGGTCAAACTCGTCGTGTTCAACAACTCGTCGCTGAACTTCGTCGAATTGGAGATGAAAGCCGCGGGCATCGTCACGTTCGGCACCGAGCTGAAGAACCCGAACTTCGCCACCGTTGCCGAATCGCTCGGACTGTTCGCGCGCCGGGTGGAGCACCCGGGCGATCTGGAATCCGCGCTGAGCGCGGCGCTGGCCCACGATGGGCCCGCCTTGGTGGACGTGGTGACGGCCCGGCAGGAACTGTCGATTCCGCCGGCGATCACCGTCGAGCAGGCCAAGGGCTTCTCGCTGTACGCGATCCGCACCATCATGGCCGGGCGCGCGGACGAGCTGCTCGACCTGATGACCACCAACGTGGCGCGCCGCATCCTGGACTGACCATTGTGGCGGCGGCCACTTTTCTCACACCGAAATCGCTTGACCTGTAGCGAAACTCACACCTCGAAAGTTGCTTTACACAGAATTAACAAGGACCATCGAGGTGTTCCACTATTCGGGTGATCCCCGAACTGTGGGCGCCGACAACAACTGAGTCTCCGCAACCCGGAGTCTTTCAAGGAGTGAGAAGAATGTCTTTCGCGCAGTTTCGCGACGATCTGAAGCGCGCCAACAGCCGGCGTCGCCTCTACGCGCGGATCAACGCCATGCCCGATTCGACGGTTCGCGAAGAGCTGATCGCGGTGGCACAGCGGTACGAATTCCAGGATTCCGCACGCTGATCCGCACTACCAGAACAGAGCCGGTGGCCTACAGGCCCCGGCTCTGATTTGTGTGCGCTACCCCCACGGGCCGGCGCCCCGATCCGACTGCGGTAACCAGGCGAACGGGTCGGCACCGGCGCAGGTGTATTCCAGGCTGACATGCCCGCGGTAACCCCGGCGACCCAGATGCGCCAGATGGGCTCCGAAATCGATGGACCCGGTTCCCGGGGCACTGCGCCCCGGGGCGTCCGCGAGCTGGACGTGACCGATGCGGTCGCCGTACAGGTCGATCACCGCGGCGAGGTCGTCCCCGTTGACGGTCAGGTGGTACAGGTCGGCCAGCAGTCGCACTGACGCTTCGCCGACGCGGTCGAGCACCGCGACCACATCGGCCGCGGTGCGCAGCGGATAGCCGGGGACGCCGCTGAGCGGTTCGACCAGGATCCCGGCGTCGACTCGCTGCGCCCGCCGGGCCGCGATGGCCAGATTCTGCGCGGCGGTCTCGTCCTGCCGAGCGGACCCGACGCCGACCAGCCGGTTGCCGTACAAGGCGTTGAAAGCCTTGGTACCCAACCGTTCTGCGATACCCACGGCGACGTCGACATTGTCCAGGAACTCCTGGCACCGACTCGGATCCGACATCAGCCCGCGCTCGCCCGCGGTCATGTCACCGCCGGCGAAGTTCAGCGCCACCAGTTGCACTCCCGCATCGGTCACCGCACCGATGAGCGCGTCCACCTCGGCGTCGCCCGGCACCGAATCCTCGAAGGGCCACCACAGTTCGATCGCGTCGAAGCCGGCGTCGCGGGCCGCTTCGGGGCGCCGAAGCAACGGCAGTTCGGTGAGCAGCATCGAGCAGTTGACGACATAGCGGGCCCGCACGACGACTCAGCCCCTGCCGTAGTACGGCATGGCCCGCGCCATCACCGTCAGCTCCGGAATCGAGACCTCCAACGGCAACTCGACGACATGTGCCACCGCCCGGGCCACATGGCGCACGTCGAACGTCGGTTCGGCGGCCAGGGTGCCGTTGGCCTGGAGCGTTTCGCTGAAGCCGGCGGTCATGGCGGTGGCGGCGTTGCCGATATCGAGCTGCGTCACGCAGATGTCGATATCGCGCAAGTCCAGCAGCATCGACGCGGTCAGACCACTGATCGCATGTTTGGTGACGGTGTAGGCCAGACTGCGGGGCCGCGGCCGGTGCGCGGACAATGAACCGTTGTTGATGATCCGCCCTCCGCGCGGCAGTTGCGAGGCCATGATCCGGGCCGCCTCCCGCGCGCAGAACAACGAGCCGTCGACGTTGGTGCGCCACACGGTGTGCCAGTCCTCGACGTCGATGTCGGCGATCGAGGCCGCCGGCCCGAACACCCCGGCGTTGTTGAACAGCACATCGACGCGGCCGAAGGCCGACAGCGTCTTCCCGAACAGCGCCTGCACCGACGCTGCGTCGGTCACGTCGGTCGGCACCACCAGTGCGTTCGGCCGACCGCCGGCAGTCTCGGTCAGCTGCTGGGGTCTGCGTCCCGCCAGGACCACCTGATGTCCGGCCTCCAGCAGCACCTCTGCCGTTACCCGGCCGATGCCGCTGCCCGCTCCGGTGATGACCACTGTCTTGCTCACGCGGGCGATTGTGTCAGCTCTCCAACTCGGCCGCGATGAGCGGCCCGAGAAGCTCCAGGATATCCGCGTCCATCAGCTCGGAGTGCTTGCAATCCAGCGACACCACCTTGAGCTGTCCGCCCACGTGGGTGCGCCATTGGTGCGAAGCGACGCCGTCGAAGTCCATCTCCAGGATGGCCGCATCCACGAAGAACACATCGCCGTCGTAGCATCCATAGTCCGCGCCAGCGGTGAAGCGCTCTGCGGCGACATAGTTCTCGATCACCTGTGCAATCTGGGTGTCCTCCAGCATGGCGATGGCATCACCGCTGTCGCGGACCAGCGTCACCGCATCGGCCACGCTCATCCGGACCTCGGGCGCGGTGCCGGTTTGGACGGGGAAGCCCATCTCGCGCAGCAGCGAGCCCAGCGCCGCGTCGGCATCGAACTCGGCATCCGGTGCGATATCGGTCCGCGCATCCAGCATGCCGACGAAGCCGACCGTACGGCCACGCCGGGTCAATTCCTGCGCTATCAGAAGTGCCATCGCCCCGCCGAACGACCAGCCCAGCAGCCGGACCGGCCCGCTCGGCGCGACCTGTTGCACCGAGTCCGCGTAGTCACGGGCGAGTTCGGCGATGCTGCCGGGCAGCCGACCGGTGGAGAACAGCGGAGATTGCAATCCGTACAGCGGGACGTTCTCCGGCACAAACTTTTTCAGACGGGCGAACTGCCAGCTGAGGCCGCTGGCGGGATGCACGCAGAAGAGCGGCGGTTGCGAACCGGAGGTGCGCAACCGCAGCACCGGCGCCAGGCTGTCCGAGCCGCCCGCCGTGTCACCGCGCAACCGTGGCGCGATATCGGCCACCGTCGGGGCCACCATGAGGTCCGCAACCGGCAGATCGACACCGAACTCGCGCCGGATCGCCGAGGCCAGCCGCACCAGCAGCAGTGAATGCCCGCCGAGTGCGAAGAAATCGTCGTCGATCCCGGGTTCTGCGAGGCCGAGCACCTCGGCGAACAACGCGCACAGCCGCTGTTCCTCCGGCGTGCGCGGCGAACGACCGGCGCCCATGCTGATCTGCGGCTCCGGCAGCGCATTTCGGTCCAGCTTGCCGCTCGGGGTGAGCGGGAATTCCGTCAGCTCCACGTATGCCGAAGGCACCATGTGGGTCGGCAACGCAGCCGCGGCATGTTCGCGCAGCGGCACACCCGCACCCGTACCCGGCAGGTAGTAGGCCACCAGCCGGTCGTTGCGCACCACCACCCGCGCCGAGGACACCCCCGGATGCGTGGCCAGCACCGCCTCGACCTCGGCCGGTTCGATGCGCACCCCCCGCAACTTGATCTGATCGTCACCTCGGCCGAGGTATTCGAGTTGGCCGTCCCGGCGCCAGCGCACCACATCCCCGGTCCGGTACAGGCGTGCGCCGTCGCCGAACGGGTCGGCGACGAAACGCTGCGCGGTCAGATCCAGGCGATGTAGGTAGCCGTCCGCCAGCTGCACGCCGGCCAGGTAGAGCTCACCGGGCGCACCGTCGGGGACCGGGTTGAGGTAGCGGTCCAAGACGTGGGCACGGACATTCCAGCCCGGAACGCCGAGGGCCACCGGACCACCGTCGGCGGTCCAGCCCAGCACATCGACGGCCGCCTCGGTGGGGCCGTAGAGATTGTGCAGCGGCAGCCCGAAGGTAGCGCCGAAGCGGGCCGCCAGCTCGTCGGGCAATGCCTCGCCGCCGACCGTGACCCGGGTCAGCGACAGACAGCGCGCCGAACGCGGCTCGTCCAGGAACAGCTCCAACATGGACGGCACGAAGTCGATGGCCGTGACCCCTTCGGAGACAATCGTTTCCGCCAGGTAGGCGGGATCGCGATGACCCCCGGGTCGGGCGATCACCAGGGTGGCGCCCACGCTGAGTGGCCAGAACACCTCCCACACCGAGGTATCGAAGCTGATCGGTGTCTTCACCAGCATCCGGTCTTGCACCGTCAGCGGATAGGCGTCCTGCAGCCAGCCGACCCGATTGACGATCCCCGCATGCGCAACGGCCACCCCCTTCGGCTTCCCGGTGGAGCCTGAGGTGTACAGCACGTATGCCCAAGCCGCCGAGTCGATTTCGGGTAGCGGGGGCCGGCCCGGCTCGGACCGGACCAGGCGGATCACCGCCGGGTTGGACAATACGACGTCCGGCTGCGCATCGGTGACCATGTGCTGCAGCCGATCCGCCGGGTAGTCCGGATCCAGTGGCAGGAACGCCGCACCGGATTTGGCAACCCCCACCAACGCGACGATCAGCTCCACCGAGCGGGGTAGCGAGACACCGACGATGCTGCCGGCCGTCACTTCCAGGGTGGCGGCCAACCGGTCAGACCACGCGTCCAGATCGGCATAGCTCAGCTCGGCGCCCTCGAACCGCACGGCCACGGCATCGGGGGTCAACGCGGCTTGGCGGGACACCAACGCGCCCAGCGCGATCGGTGCCACCGAGTGGTCGGTGTCGTTACGGGTCGCGAGCGTGTCTGCTTCGGCCTCGTCCAACAGATGCACCGCTCCGACCGCTGTCGCACTGTCATGGGCGAACTGGCCCAGGGCGGTGACCAGTCGTCGCGCCAGGATCCGTACCGATGATTCGTCGAACAGGTCGGCGCTGTATTCGGCCATGATCGTCACGCCGCCGCCGGTGCGGTCGTCGATCAGGGTGAAACCGAGATCGAACATGGCCGCTGCGACGGGCGGTTCGTGCCACCGGGTGGGCAGACCGAACATCTCGGTGGTGTCGCCGTCACCCAGGTGGTACCCGACGAACACGTTGAACAGCGGGTTGCGGCCCGCCACCCGCGGCGGATTCAGCATCTCGACGAGCTGGTCGAACGGCAGTTCCTGGTGCGCGAAGGCCGCGAGGTCGGCCGTTCTTACCCGCGCCAGCAATTCGTCGAAGGTCGGGTTGCCGGACACGTCGGCGCGCAGCACCAGGGTGTTGACGAAGAAGCCGATCACCTCGTTGAGGGCGGCTTCGTCGCGGCCGGCCACCGGTGTGCCGACAACGATATCGTCGCCGGCACCCAGACGGTGCAGTAACGCGGCCACTCCGGCGTGCAGCACCATCAATGGGCTGACCTGACGTCGCGCGGCCAGATCACGCAGTGCCACCGCAGTTTCCGGCGGCACATCGAAATGTATGGTGCCACCGGCGCCGGTCGGCCGCACCGGCCTGGTCCGGTCGGTGGGCAAGGTCAGCTCATCGGGCGCGCCGGCCATCATGTTGCGCCAGAACTCGCGCTGCTGGGCTCCGAGGCCGTCCAGCAGTTCGCGCTGCCACAGCGAATAGTCGGCATACTGCACCGCCAGGTCGGGCAGCGCGGCTCCGGTGCCTGCCACCCTGCTCCGGTACGCACGGTTGAGGTCGGTCAGGAAGGGGCCGTCCGACCACTCGTCGGTGGCGATGTGATGCAGCAGCACCACCACGGTGTGCTCCAGGGTCCCGGTGCGGATCACCGTGACCCGCACCGGGATTTCTGCACTCAGGTCGAACGGTCGTTGCACCGCGGCGGCGATGAGGGCGTCGACGGCGGTCTCATCACGCTCGATCACCTCGACGGGCGCGCGGGTGCCACGCGCCAGGATCTGCTGGAAGTACTCGCCGTCCTGTTCGGTGAAAACCGTCCGCAACGATTCGTGGCGGTCCAGCACATCGGTGAGGGCATCGTCGAGCGCATCGAGGTGCACGTCGCCTTCGACCTGGAAGGCCAGCGGGTAGTTGTACGCCAGGTGATCTCCGAGCCGGTCCACGAGCAACAGGCGTTGCTGGGCCGGGGATGCGGGGATCCGATCGGGCCGAGGTGTCGCAGTCAGCTGCGGGCGCCGCATCGCCCGCGGCCGTTGATCGAGCTGCACCGCGAGTTCGGCGACCGTCGGTGCGTCGAACACGTCGCGGATGGACATCTCGATTCCCAGCGCGGCGCGCACCCGGTTGATCAACCGGATGCTGACCAGCGAATGCCCACCGAGGTCGAAGAAGTCGTCGTCCACACCGATACCGCCACCGACCGCGTCCAGGCCGAGCACCTCGGCGAAGATCCCGCACAGCGTCTCCTCGGTCGGCGTCTGCGGCGGCCGGCTGGCAGCATGCTGGTGCGCGATATCGGGCAGGGCCCGCACGTTGAGCTTGCCGTTGTCGGTCAACGGCAGTGCGTCGAGCACCGCCATGGCCGAGGGCACCATGTAGGCGGGCAGCACACCTTTGAGATGGTTGCGCACCCGCCTGACCAGCTCGAGATCTTCGCCGACAGTTGTGGGCACGAGGTAGCCGATCAGCCGTTGCATCCCTGAACTGTTCGGGTCCGGGCGGGCAATCACCGCGGCCTGGGCGACCTCCGGATGGGCGGTCAGGGCCACCTCGATATCGCCGAGCTCCACCCGGTATCCGCGGATCTTGACCTGGTCGTCGGTGCGGCCAAGGAAATCGAGGTTGCCGTCGGCGCGGCGCACGACCAGGTCACCGGTGCGGTACATCCGGGAGTCCTCGCCGTCGGCCGCACTCTGGAAGGGATCGGCGACGAATCGCCCCGCACTCAGCGCCGGCTGACGCAGGTAGCCACGTGCCAATCCGGCGCCGGAGATGTACAGCTCGCCCGGGGTGCCGTCCGGCACAGGCCGCAGCCAGGCGTCGAGGATGTACCCGCGGGTGTTCCAGATCGGGGTGCCGACTGTAGAGGTGTCACTGTCATCGGTGCCACCGCCCAGGGTGTTGATGGTGTATTCGGTCGGGCCGTACAGGTTGTAGCCGTAGCTGGTGTCACTGTCGCGCAACCGGTTCCACACCGTAGCCGAGACAGCCTCCCCGCCCAGCAGCACCAGCACCGGTGCGTGCCCACCCTCCAGCAGCCCCTGCTCGAACAGCAGTTGGGCATACGTCGGGGTGACATTGATGACGTCGATCTGGTGGCGGTGGCAGTAGGCCACCAGCGCGCTGGCATCGCGGCGCAGTTCCTCATCGCAGATGTGCACCTCATGGCCTTCGATCAGCCATAGCAGTTCTTCCCACGACATGTCGAAGGAGAACGACACGGTGTGTGCGATGCGCAGCCGCCGGCCGCCGGCCTTGGCGATGGCGGGAGCGAAGATCGCCTCGCGGTGGTTCAGGTGCATGTTGGTCAGCCCGCGGTGCGCCGTGAGCACACCCTTGGGTTTGCCGGTGGATCCGGACGTGTAAATCACATAGGCCGGATCGTCCAGACCGGGCCGGTAACCGTCCCACACCTCCGGTGCCGCTACATATTCCGCAGCGACGTCGGCGTCGTCGAGGACCAGCACCGGGCAGCCCGCCGGGGTGACGGCACCGATCCGGGCGGCCACCACCTGTGTGGTCAGCACGCACGCTGGGGCGCCGTCGGCGAGCATGACGGCCAGCCGGTCGTCGGGATAATCCAGTTCCAGTGGCAGGTAGGCCGCACCGGAACGCAGCACCGCGAACAGCGCCACCACGGCGTCGATCGACCGCGGAATTGCCAGTGCGACCGTACTTTCCGGTCCGATACCGCGCGCCCGCAACAATCCGGCCATCCGGTTGAGCGCCGCGTCGAGCTGTCCATAGTCGATGCGCTCGGCACCGCAGATCAAAGCCGTCAGACTCGCCGCGGTTGCACTGCGCTCGGCCAGCAGGTCCACGATGGTGGCCTCGGGCAGCGCGTGACGGGTCGAATCGGCGTAGGCGGCCAGCGCACCAGATTCGGCAGGCAGCATTAGTTCCACCGCCGCCAGGGTGGTGGCCGGGTCCATCTGCAGGAGGGCGAGCTTCAGCCGATCCAGCAGACGCTGCGCGTACGCGCGGTCCACCACGTCGGGACGGTATTCCAGCTTCATCCACAGCCGGCGTCCCGGGGATGCCACCCAGGTAAGGGGGTAGTGCGAGGCGTCGATCGAGTCGTGGCCGACGATCCCGAACTCGCGCTCCATGTCGGTGAAGGTGTCGTCGCCCAGAAAGTTCTGCAATACGTAAAGGCTGTCGAACAGATCGCCCTGGACACCAGCGGCCCGCTGGATATCGCCCAGGCCGAGGTACTCGTGATCCATCAGCCGCAGCCGATCGTTCTGCACCGCCCGCATCGCGTCGGCGATCGAATCCTGCGGCCGCAGCCGCACCCGGGTGGGCACCGTGTTGAGGAACAGCCCGATCACCGAATCGATACCGTCGATATCGGTGGGGCGTCCCGCCACGGTGGAACCGAAGACGACGTCGTCGCCACCCGTCTCGTACGCCAGCACCAGCGCGAGTGCTGTACTGACCAACGCGTTCAGCGTCACCCCGCAGGCACGGGCGGTCTGGGTGAGCCGTGCGGTCTGCTCCTCGGGGAGGAAGAAGTCCAGCCGAAGGGCCAGGGTCGGTGCGGTGCCGACCGCCTCGGGCACCAGCAGGGTGGGCGCCGCCAGATCGGTCAGGGCATTGCCCCACCGCCGGGCCGATTCGGCGCGGTCCTGTCCGGCCAACCAGCGCAGGTAGTCGGTGAACTGAGCGTGCGGTTCGGGCAGATTCGCCGACGGCGCACCGGCTTTGGCCGCCGCGTATTCGGCAAACAGTTCGCGAAGCAGTTGTTCACGTGACCACCCATCCAGCAGCAGGAAGTGGTAGCTGAAGATCAGCCGGTCGATATCCGGGGTGCGGATGACGGTGAAGCGGGCCAAAGGTGGCACCGCGACATCGAAGGTGCGCAGCCGGTCCTCGGCGGTGATCGCCGTGATCCGGTCCTGCGCCTGCGCCGGGTCCAGCGCCGAGAGGTCGATGACCTCCGGCACACAGTGCGGGTTCTCGGCGATGACCGCCACCGGGTGCGGCAGGTCGTCGGCCCGGAAACCGGACCGCAGCACGGGATTGCGGCGCATCACCGCCGTGAACGCGGTTTGCAGCGCGAGGGTGTCGACAGGCTGGGCGAAGTCGAACACGTTCTGCACGATGTACACCGCCGCGTCGGAGTAGCGCGCCTGGAAGTAGACGCCTTCCTGCAGAGGTGACAGCGGCCAGATCGTCTGCACCGCGCCGACGCTGGTGTCGATCACGTGGTCGATCTGCTGCTGGGTCAGCTCGAGCAGCGGCAGATCCGATGGGGTCAGCGAGCTCGTCGCATTGCCGGCGAGCGCGCCGAACTCACTCAGCACCGCAACCCAATGACCGGCCAGCGCTCGGACCGCGTCACCGAAGTCACCGTCCGGGTAGGTCAGGGTGGCTCGCAGCCGCGGACCGTCCTGCGTCTCATCGCAGATGACATTGATCTCCAGCAGATACGGGGTACCGAGATCGGGGTTGGGGGCGACCCGCAGCGCGCCGACCTCCGGTGCCGAATCCCAGTCGGCGTGCGAGTCGGATACCCACCGGCCCAGGTAGTTGAACAGCACCTGCGGAGCGGGCAGCCGACCCAGTGCGGCCGCGGTGCGCGGGTTGCAGTACCGCAGCTGGCCAAAGCCCAGCCCGCGGTCCGGCACCGCGCGCAGCCGCTCCTTGACGTCCTTCAGCACCGCGAGGTGGTCCTGCTTCCCCACCGCGGGCAGCCGGACCGGTGCGATGGCCGTGAACCATCCGACAGTCCGGGACAGGTCCAGATCCTCGCCCCAGCCGTCGCGGCCGTGCCGCTCCAGGTCCAGCACCAGCGGCGCCGCCGAGTTGTCCCGGCCGGCGCGCCATCGGCCGACCGCGATATGCAGTGCGGCGACCAGTGTTTCGTTCACGTCGGCGTTCGCCGCGGCGGGAACGGTGGTCAGCAGCGGCACAGTCTCCGCCGTGGTGAGCCGCACCTCATGGTCGCGGGTGGCGCCCACGGTGAGGGGGAAGGTGCCGGCCTGCGGATCGAGTTCACCGCCGGGTGACAGCGTGGCGGTCCAGTGGTCGAACTCGGCGAGCCGGGCGGCGTGCTGGGCGTTCTCATTGACGGTCCGGGCGTAGGTGCGCAGCGAGGTGGGCACCGGGTGAAGGCGTTGCCCATCCCATGCCTCGGCGAGATCGTCGATCAGGATCCGCCACGACACGGCGTCGACCGTGAGGTGGTGGGCCACCAGTAGCAGCCGGCCCTGGCGTTGTGGTCCGAGGTCGAACCACACGGCTTGCAGCACCAGCCCGGCGTCGGGGTCCAAGCGGTCGGTAGCGGCTTCGGATTGCGCTCCGATCAATGCGTGCAGTTGGTCGTCGGCACATCCGGTGGCATCCACATGCAGTACCGGAACTGGCTGTGCTGCGGTGGTTTCCAGTGACCACAGGATGGGTGACGGGCGGTGCAGGCGCAGCCGCAGCGCGTCGTGCCGGGCCACCACGGTGTTGACGGCCGCCTCGAGCCGCTGGTGTGTCGCACCGGCCGGGGTACGCAGTAGTTCGCTCTGGTTGAACCGCGACACCGTGCCGCCCAGCTCGGCGAGGCGCTGAACGATGGGGGTCAGCATGACCTCGCCGAGGTCGGGTCCGGTGTCATCCGGGTTGGTATCCGACTGCTGTATCGCTTGGATACCGGCCGCCTCGGCGAGACCGGCCGGCGTGCGGGCGGTGAACACCTGCTGCGGGGTGATCCGCAGGCCCTGCCTGCGGGCCCGGTTCACCAACTGGATCGCCACGATGCTGTCGCCGCCCATGGTGAAGAAGTCGTCGTGCACGCCGACGGCGGTGCCGAGGATCTCGGTGCACAGTGCGGCCAGCACGCCGGCGGCCCCCTCCGCCACGGCGGACGGAGTCGGTCGCGAAGCCGGTTCGGCGGGAGCCGGAAGCGCGGCCCGGTCGAGCTTGCCGTTGACCGTCAGTGGCAGCTGGTCGAGGGCGACCAGTGCCGAAGGCACCATATAGCCGGGGAGCCGGGTGGCCAGCTCGGCACGCGCGGCGGCGATGTCGATCGGATTGCGGCCGACCAGATAGCCGATCAGCCGGGCCCGCCCGGCCGAGTCGGAGTGTATGCCCGCCGCCGCATTGGTGATGCCGGGCAGCGCCGAAAGTGCGGACTCCACTTCGCCCAGTTCGATGCGGTAGCCGCGGACCTTGACCTGGTGGTCGGAGCGTCCGACGTAGACCAGGTCGCCGGACTCGGTCCACATGGCCGTATCGCCGCTGCGGTATAGCCGATCACCGCTCGGGTCAAACGGGTTGGCCACGAACCGCGCCGCGGTCAGACCGGCCCTGCCGGAATATCCGCGGGCCAGTTGGCCGCCGGCGATGTACATCTCGCCGACCACACCGGTGGGCACCGGTTGTAACGCACTGTCCAGCAGATGGATCTGCAGGCCCGGGATGGGCCCGCCGATCACGCTGTCGGAGGCCGTGGCATCCGCGCCCGTCAACGGCCGGAACGAGACGTGTACGCAGGTCTCGGTGATGCCGTACATGTTGATCAGTTGCGGGGCGTCCGGGCGGTGCCGTTCGTACCAGCCCGTCAGCCGGGAGGTGTCCAGTGCCTCGCCGCCGAAGACGATGTAGCGCAGCGACAACACGGCGCGCCGGCGCCGGTCGGCCTCGATCAGCGGGTAGAACGCCGACGGTGTCTGATTCAACACTGTCACCCCCTCGTCGACCAGCAGGTCGACGAATCGGTCCGGGTCCCGGGCCACGGCCTGCTCGACGAGCACCAGACGGCCGCCATGCAGCAGGGCGCCCCACAGTTCCCACACCGAGAAATCGAAGGCCGCGGAATGGAACATCGTCCACACATCGGCTGCGCCGAATTCGAACAGTGTTGCCGCACTGGCGAACAGCGCGGCGACCTGGCGGTGCGCCACCGCCACACCCTTGGGCACCCCGGTGGAACCGGAGGTGTAGATGAGGTAGGCGGTGTGATCGGCGTCGACCACTTCCCGTGGCGCCGGCCCGGGGTGGCGGGCCGCGTCGGCCAGCAGCACGGTCGGTGCCGTCGCAGTGGGCACCCGCTCCGGCGTGTCGGTGAGAACGCAGACGGGTGCGGAGTCGGTGACGATGTGCTGCAGTCGCGCGGCGGGCGAGTCGATGTCCAGCGGAACGTAGGCACCGCCCGCCTTGAGGACGGCCAGCAGGCCGACGATCAGGTCGGTAGTCCGCGGCAATGCCACTGCGACACGGGATTCTGGCCGCACACCGAGATCGGAAAGGGTGGCCGCGACCGACGAGGCACGGGCATCCAGTTCTGCATAGGTGAGCTGCTGCGCGCCGCAGGTGACCGCGACGGCGTCGGGTGCGCGTCGGACCGCGTCGGCGAAGGCGTCGACGAGGTTGTGGTCCGGGCCGGGCCGGGATACCTGCTTGGCGTCCCGGGCCCGTTCGGCATCGGTGCGCAGATCCAGTTCGGCCACCGGCAGATCGGGCTGCATGGCGAACGCGGTCAGAATGCGTTCGACGCGTTCGGCATACCGATCGGCCTGGGCCGCGCTGACCACATCGGCGTCGTACTTGATCTCTATGCCGAGCCGCTCATTGAGGTAGGCGACCAGTGACAGCGGGTAGTGCGGGGCGTCGGTGCCGGTGAACCGGTGAAAGGTCAGTGCCCGGGGGTCGTCCGGGACTTGGGTGGCGGTGGCCGGGAAGTTCTCGACCACCACCATGGTGTCGAAGAACTCGCGCACCCCGGCCAGCCGGGCCAGCTCGGCCAGCCCCAGCTGCTGGGCGTCGAGCAGACTGGCCTGCTGGTCCTGCAACCGCGCCAGGACGGTGCCGATCGGGGTGTCCTGCTCCCAGACCATCGGCACCGGCAAGGTGTTGATCAGCAGTCCGACAATCGAATCGGTACCGACCAGCTCTCCCCCGCGGCCGGACACCGTGGAACCGAACACCACACGCGTTCGGTCCAGCAGCCTGCCCAGCAGTAGCCCCCACGCGCCGTGCAACACGGTGCTCGGGGTGACGCCGCGGTCCCGGGCGGCCCGGGTGACCGCCGTGGTCAGTTCAGCGGACAGCCGTCGCACGGTGCTGCGATGCTCCCCGACGGCGGCCCGATCGGCGGTAAACAGCGTGGTGGGCTCGACCCCGGCCAGGGCCTGCGACCACGCCTGGCGCGCCGCGTCCCGGTCTACGCCTGCCACCGCTTCAATGTGGTCGCGCAAGGTCGCGATCACCGGGGACGGCCGGGGGGCCGCACTCAGGCCGGCGTTGTAGTGCGCGATGATGTCACCGAAGATCACCGGGTAGGACCAGCCGTCGGCGACGATGTGGTGCATCGTCTGGATCAGCCGGTGCTCGGTCTCGCTGAGCGATACCAGCGTGTAGCGCAACAGCGGCGTGTCCGAAAGCGCGAACGGCCTGGACAGCTCTTGTGCAGCAACACTTTCCACGTCACCGTCGGCGGTGAATGTCGCATCGCCTCCGGCGACGGTACTGAACTCGGGTTCGACATCGGCCCAGATCACCTGGGCGATGCGGCCGTCGCGCAGCTCACGGAAACCGGCCCGCAGCGCCGCATGACGGGCCACCACGGCATTCACACTGGCACGCAACGTTTCCGGGTCCACCGGTCCGCTGATCTCGGCGATCTGCTGCACCCGATAGGTGTCGACGACACCGTCGGTGCCGGCTTCGGCGAAAGCACTGTGGAAGTACATGCCTTCCTGCAGTGGCAGCAGGGGCAGCACGTCCTCGATCTTCCCCAGCTGGCGCCAGTCATCTAGATCGTCCTGACTGACCGCGATCAGCCCGAAGTCCGACGGGGTATGCCCGGACAGCGCCGTGCAGCGGGTTAGCGCGGTGAGGGCATCGGCCCACATGCCGGCCAGCTCCTGGATATCGGCCGCGTCGATCAGTCCCACCGGCCAGGACAACGTCATGGTCAGCACGGTGCCGTCCGCACGGTCCTCGGCCAGCGCGTTGATCTCCAGAGGCATGGCGGGATTGGATTCGTCGACGCCTTCACGCAGCGCGCCGATCCCGGCGACGGCCTGCCAGTCCCGGCCTGCCCCGCCGGCGAATCGGCCGAGGTAGTTGAACAGGATCTGCGGTGCGGCAGCTTGTATCGGCGCCGACGGGTCCAGGTAGCGCAGCACACCGTAGCCCAGTCCCCGGTTGGGTACTGCCCGCAGTTGTTCTTTGACGGCCTTCGCCGCAGCGGCCAGCGGTGCGCCGGCGGCCAGCACGTCGGTCCAGCCGACCGCGCCGGGATCAACGGCCACCGGGTAAATGGAGGTGAACCAGCCGACGGTGCGGGACAGATCCAGCTGGCGTGCCACCAGGTCCGGGGCGAGCGGAGCGACGGGGAGTAAATCGGCTTCGCGGCCGTGACCCTCCAAGTTCAGCACGGTGGCCGTCGCATCGCCGTGACCGCGGTCGGTGCGCCACTGCGCCAGCGCCAGGCTCAGCCCGGTCAGCAGCACATCGTTGACACCGCCGTACATGGCGGCGGGCACCGTGGTCAGCAGTGCCGAACTGACCTCGGACGGCAGCGACACGCTGTGGCTGACCACCGTGCCTGCGGTATCCGTCGCGGGGTCCAGCGGCCGGTGTCCCAGATCAGGGTCTGCGGTGGCCAGTACGCGGTTCCAGTGCGCGATCTCGTCGTCGAATGTTGCTGTGCCAATGGTTTCGGACCAGGTGCGGAACGAGGTCGGTGCGGCGTCGAGGGACGGGACGGCGCGGGCCGACAGCTGCGCCCAGGCCCGGGACAGGTCGTCGGTGAGGATGCGCCAGGACACCCCGTCGATCACCAGGTGGTGGATGACGAGCAGCAGCTGACTTTCCCCATGCCAGCTCGCGCGCACCATGACACCGGTCGCGGGATCCAGCTCGGCAGCCGCGGCGCGCACCGCTGCGTCGATGTTCTCCGTGCGGAGCGCATCGGCACCGCGGGCCAGGACGGCCGGCGGCGCCGCGTCCGGGACGCTCAGGGTCCACCCGGTTTCGTTGCGGTCCAGCCGGGCCCGCAGCATCTCGTGCGCCCCGAGCACCGTGCCGAGCACGAGTTCCAGCTGTTCACCGGTGATTCCGGCCGGCGTCGCCAGCACCATCGCCTGGTAGAAATTCTCCAGCGGTGTGCCGGACTGTTCGGTCTCGGCGAGCATCGGGGTCGCCGTGATCATTCCGACGCCGCTGTCGGCGGCGGCGATCTCCGGCCGCGCGGTCTCGGTCACCGACGCGGCCAACGCGGCTACCGTGCGGCGCCGGAAGATGTCGCGCGGGGTGAGCTGCAGGCCGCCTTTGCGCGCCTTGCCCGAAACCGCGATGGACGAGATGCTGTCCCCGCCGAGGGTGAAGAAGTCGTCATCGATACCCACCTCGGGAATCCCGAGGACCTCGCCGAAGATCCCGGCCAGCAACGTTTCCCGGTCGTCCCGCGGGGAACGCGCCGTACCGGCCGCAGGCGTCACCGGGTCGGGCAGGGCCTTGGTGTCCAGTTTGCCGTTGACGGTCAGCGGAACGGTGTCCAGGACACCGTAGAGCGCGGGCACCATGTAGTCGGGCAGCACCTGAGTCAGGGCCGAACGCAGCTCGGCAGCCAGTTCGGCCGGCTCGCAGACACTTTCGGGCACCACGTATGCGACGAGCTGTTTGGTGGCGGCGCTGGGCCCGGGCCGGGCGATGACCACCGCCTGTCGGACCCCCGGCAATGCCTGCAGCGACGCGGCGACCTCGCCGAGTTCCACCCGGTATCCGCGGATCTTCACCTGGTCGTCGCTCCGGCCGAAGAAGTCCAGGATGTTGCTTCCGTCGGCGCGCCGGGCCACCAGGTCACCGGTGCGGTACATCCGGCCGCCTGGGGTGTGCGGGTCCGCGACGAAGCGGTCGGCGGTCAGGCCGGCCCGGTGCAGGTAGCCACGCGCCAAACCCGTTCCGGCGATGTATAACTCACCGAGTACACCGTCACGCACCGGGCGCAGCCAGGCGTCAAGGACGTAGGCCCGGGTGTTCCAGATGGGCCGGCCCACCGTCGGGGTGACACTGTCGTCGGTGCCGCCGCCAAGAGTGTTGATGGTGTATTCGGTGGGGCCGTACAGGTTGTAGCCGATGCTGTCCGGCCGGTCCCGCAGCCGATTCCACACTTCGTCAGACACGGCCTCGCCGCCCAGTAACACCAGGGTGGGCGCATGGCTGTCCAGCAGGCCTGCTTCGAAGAGGTGATGCGCGTAGCTCGGGGTGACGTTGATGACGTCCACCTGATTGTTGTGGCAGTAGGCCACCAGCGCGCTCGCGTCGCGGCGCAGTTCCTCATCGCAGATGTGCACCTCATGGCCCTCGACGAGCCACAGCAGTTCTTCCCACGACATGTCGAAGGAGAACGACACGGTGTGCGCCACCCGCAGCCGCCGGCCTCCGGCCTTGGCGATGGCCGGGTCGAAGATCTCGGCCCGGTGATTGAGTTGCATGTTGGTCAGCCCGCGGTACGGAGTGACCACGCCCTTGGGTCGTCCCGTCGAACCCGAGGTGAAGATGATGTACGCCGGGTACTCCAGCCGGCCGGCGCCGACGAAGGCACCGAGCTCGCTGTCCGACAACGCTGTTCCCGGCGTCTGGGCGAGTTGTCCGGTCACGGCGGCGCTGTCCAGGTTCAACACTGTGGCACCGAGGCCGGTTTGGTGCACGGCGAGTTCCGTGCTGGATTCCGGGCACAGCAGGAGCACCGGGCGAGCGTCGTCGAGCATGCCGGTGAGCCGGGTCAGCGGATAGTCGCGTTCCAGCGGGAGATAGGCGGCCCCGGTCCGCAACACCGCGAACAGGGCCACCACCATCTCGACCGAGCGCGGCAGCGCCAGCGCCACTACTTGTTCCGGCCGGGCGCCGTGCGCGATCAGCAACCGGGCCAGCCGGTTGACCCGATCGTCGAGTTCGGCATAGGTGAGCCGCTGGGCGCCGAACACGAGTGCCGTGTCGTCGGGGCAGCGGGTGGCCCGCTGGGCCAGCAGATCGGCGATCGTGTCGTCGCCGATCTCATGTTCGGCACCCTGCCACTGCGCCGTCAGCGCCTCGCGTTCGGAGCCCAGCGCCAGGTCCAGCGCACCGATCGGGACGTCCGGCTGGGTCAGCAGCAGTTCCACGACGCGGCACAACCGAGCGACCATCAGGGCCGCGGCATCGGTGCCGACGACGTCGGGCCGGTACTCCAGTTTGATGCGTAACCGCTCGCCGGGAGTGAGCACCCAGGTCAGCGGATAGTGCGTGGTGTCGACGAAATCGACGCCGACGATGCCCTGTTCGCGTTCGAAGTCGGTGAAGGTGTCGTCGTCCAGGAAGTTCTGCAGCACATACAGGCTGTCGAACAGTTGCTGGTGGCCCGCCGCGCGGCTGATGTCGCCGAGCCCGACGTATTCGTGCGCCATCAGGTCCAGTCGGAAATCCTCCACCGCGCGCAGCAGTTCGGACACCGTGGCCGTTGGCGCCATGTCGACGCGGACCGGGACGGTGTTGAGGAACTGCCCGATCACATGCTCGATGCCGGGCAGCTCGGGTGGGCGCCCGGCCACCGTGGTGCCGAACACCACGTCGGTGCTGGCGGTCTCGTAGCCCAGCACGATACCCAGCGCCGCGGTCAGCACCGTGTTGGCGGTGGTCTGCTCGCGCCGGGCGTGCTGCGTCAGCAGCGCGGTGACGTCGGCGGACAGTTCCCCGTAGACCCGCTGCGGCATGACCGGTTCGGCACCGGCGCCGTCGGCCGTCGCGATCAGGGTGGGTTCGTCGAGCCCACGCAGAGCGTCGGACCAGGCCGTCATCGCGACGTCGCGGTCCTGGGCGTGCACCCATCGCAGGTAGTCGGCGTAGGTGGCGGTGCCTGCGGGCAGCGCGCCGCGCAGGCCACCGGAGTTGTACAGCGCGAAGAGTTCTCGCAGCACCAGCTCGCGGGACCAGCCATCCCACAGCAGGAAGTGACACGTCAGCAGCAGCCGGTCGCCACGATCGGGCAGCCGGATCACGGTGAGGCGCACCAGTGGGGGCATCCGCAGATCGAAGGGAGCTTCACTGTCGGTGCGCATCACCTCGGCGAGTTGTTCGGATGCGGCGTCAGCAGACAGGGCCGACAGGTCCACCTCGGCCACCGCAGCGGGGACGAACCGTCCGATGTACTGCACCGGCCGGGCCAGGTCGTCACTGGTGAATCCGGCACGCAGGTTGTCGTGCCGGGTCAGCATCGCGCCGAACGCCACCCTCAGCGCGTCGACCTCGAGCCGGTGGTCGAAATCGAAGACGTTCTGCGCCAGATAGGTGTTGACGTCGTCCGTGTAGGTGCACTGGTAGTACACGCCCTCTTGCAGCGGCGACAGCGGCCAGACTTCGGCCACCTCGACCGGGCTGGCCGCGGTCAGGCGGGCGATCTCATCTTCGGAGAGTCCGTGCCAGGCAGCCTGTTTCACCGGTGCCGACACGGCGGGGTCGGCGTCGGTGCTCAACGCGCCATCGAGCGCACGCGCGGTGCGCAGCCGGAACAGCTCGCTGGTGGCCAGCGGGACGCCGGCGCCGGCCAGCCGATTGACCACCCGCAGGGCCAGCAGACTGTCCCCGCCCATGGCGAAGAAGTCGTCGTCTATCCCCGCCTCGTCGATTCCCAGCACCGCCGCGAAGATCGCGCAGATCAGTGCTTCCCGGTCGGTGCGTGGCTGCGCGCGCGAGATCGACAGAACCGGCTCCGGAAGGGCTGACCTGTCGCGTTTTCCGTTTGGCAGCAACGGTATTTCGGGTAGTGCGGTGAGGGTCGCCGGCACCAGGTGAGCGGGCAGGGTGGCGGTCAGCGCCGATCGGATGGCCGCAGGGTCGGGCTCGTGACCGGCACGGGCGACGATGTATCCGTCCAGGCGCTGCCCGTGTGCGGTCACCACGGCCTCGGCGACGTCGGGATGCGCGGCCAGGGCTGCCTCGATCTCTCCGAGCTCGACCCGGAAGCCGTTGATCTTGATCTGATTGTCGGCGCGGCCGAGGTATTCGACCGCCCCGTCGGGCGTCCAGCGGGCGAGATCACCTGTGCGGTAGAGCCGTTCGCCGCTGTTGCCGAAGGGGTCGGCGACAAAGCGAGAAGCGGTATCGGTCCGCATTCCCAGGTAGCCGCGGGCCACCTGGGCCCCGCCGACGTAGATTTCGCCGACGGCTCCGGGTGGCACCGGTGCCAGGTCCGGCCCGAGTAGGTAGACACGGGTGCCGGGAACCGGGTGACCCAGTGTGACGGTTCCGCCGACCGGTCCGGCGAGCACATCGCCGGCGACCTCGGAGGAACCGTAGGAGTTGACGATCTCTGCGTCGGGTGACACCTGTCGCAGTGCTGCGACGGTTGCCGTGTACAGCGGTTCACCGCTGCAGATCCAACGCGCCACGGTGCCGAGCTGGTGGCCCGCGACCTCGGCCATGGCCGCCCCCAGGGTGGGTACCACCAACAGTTGGGTGGCGGCAACGTCATCGACCAGTGCGGCCAGCGCGGCGCCGTCCTTGGCGGTGTTGTCATCGGCGATCACGGTGGTGGCGCCGGCGATCAGCGCGCCGAGCAGTTCGGTGGTGCCGTCGATGAAGCTCATCGAGCTCTTGGCGATTCGCACGTCGTCGCGGTCCCGCGACCACGCAGTCCTCGCCCAGGCCAGCCGGTTGGTCAGGGCGCCGTGGGTGCCGACGACGCCCTTCGGGCGGCCGGTGCTACCGGATGTGTACACGATCGATGCCGCGTCATCGGGTTCGATCACGGTGTCGCGCCACGGGTTTCCCACCGCATCGGTGCGCACGGTCGGGATACCGTGCTCGGGCAGTGGGCTGCCGTCGGTGAGCACCACCGTGGGCCCCGCATCGTCGAGCATGTAGGTGATGCGGGCCTGCGGGTACGCAGGGTCGACGGGCAGGTAGGCCGCACCGCTTCGCAGCACGGCGAGCAGGGCGGTGGCCATCGTGGTCGTCCGGGCGGTGGCGACCGCCACGATGTCCCCGCGGCGCACACCGGCGGCGACCAGCGCCCCGGCCAGAGCGGCCGACCGGTCATCGATGTCCCGGTAGCTCAACCGGGTTGTGTTGTCGCTCAGCGCAACCGCGGTAGGGGTGCGACGCACCTGGTTGTCGAATAGTTCGAGGACGGTGCCGGTGCGGCCGACCGGGCCGGTACCGGCGCGCAACACCTCGTCGCGGGCGGCGGCGTCGAGTACCTCGATGTCGAGGCACCGGAGATTCTCGCCGGCTACGACGATAGCCGTCAGGATCCGCCGATACAGTGCCAGCACCTGCTCGGCGGCGGCGGCGGAGAGCACCGCACGGTCGTGGGTGAGAGCGACCCGCAGATCCTCCCCCGGCTTGACCATCAAGGTGAGCGGATAGTGCGGTGCCTCGATGACCTCCATCCCGGTCACGCGGATGGTGGCGGTGTGGTCGTCGGCCGCGGGATAGTTCTCGATGACGAGCAGTGTGTCGAACAGTTCCGGCACATCGACGGCGTGCTGGATGTCGGCCAACGCCACGTGGTGGTGTTCGAACAGCGAGGCTTGCGCCGCGGCGTGGCGCTCGACCACGGTGGCCAGGGAGTCGGCGGGCGCCCACCGGGTGCGGGCGGGCATCGTGTTGATGAGCAGACCGACCATGTCGTCGATACCGGGGATGTCGCCGCCGCGCCCGGACACCGTCGAGCCGAAGACCACATCGCTGCGGCCGGTGAGCCGGCCGACGGTGATGCCCCATGCCGCGCTGAGAACCGCGCTGGCCGTGACGCCGTGACCGGAGGCCCAGTCCAGGATCCCGGCGCCGATATCAGCGGGCATGTCAAGGCTCACCTTGCCGAATCCGCTGTCGCCGGAATGGCTGGGCGGCAACACTTCCGCCAGCCGGGTCGGGTCGCCGATGTCGGCGAGTTCCTCGCGCCATGCCGCCAGCGTCTCGTCGACGGGTGCGTGGGTGATCCAGTCTAGGTAGTCGCGATAGCGACCCGGTGCCGGCAGTCGGTCGGTGTCTGGGTCGTCGTGCAGTGCGGCCAATTCGCGCAACACGATGGGCACCGACCAGCCGTCGGCGATGATGTGGTGCACGGTCTGGATGAGCACATGCCGGTCGGATGCCAGCCGCACGAGTGTGTACCGCATCAGCGGCGGTGCGGCGAGGTCGAAGGGCTCGTTTCGTTGCACCTCGGCGATCTCGCTAATCCTGGTCTGGGCGTCCCCGTCCGGCAGCGCACTCAGGTCGTGGTAGCTCCAGGGCACGGCGGGCAGGCCACCGAGGACGGCAACCAGGCGGCCGTCGGCGAGTGCGCGGAATGCGGCGCCCAGATGCGGGTGCCGTGCGATCAGGGTCGCGGCGGCGCTGCGCAGCCGGTCCGGTTCCAGCGGGCCGTCGTAGCTGACGATCTGTTGCACCACATACGGATCGGTGTCCGCGTAGGTCGAGTGGAAGTAGATGCCGGCCTGCAGCGGTGAGAGCGGCAGCACGTCGGTGACCACCGCCGGCATGGCGTCGATGTCGGCTTGGGTGAGTGTCACCAGCGGGAAGTCCGACGGGGTCGGCCCGGCAACCGCGGGGCTGTGGGCGATGGCGGTCAGGGCCTCGGTCCATAGCTGTGCCAGTGCCGACACCCGGTTGTCGTCGAGGACGCCGGCCGGCCAGCTGAAGGTGGCTTCCAGCCGCGCCCCGGCGCCCGAGTCCACCGTGATGGCGTTGATCTCGAGGGCACGCGGCAGCGGCATCCGCGGGTCGCGGTCCTCGCCGACGGCGGCGTCCGCCAGAGTCCAGGGGCCGTCCCCGGCACCGGCGAAGCGGCCCAAATAGTTGAACAGGATTTGCGGGGCTACCGCGAGGTCGACGCGCGGCTGGCCTGAAAGATAGCGCAGTGCACCGTAACTCAGTCCGCTGCGTGGCACGGCGCGCAGCTGATCCTTGACCGCCTTGACCGCCGCGCCGAGGGCCGGGCCACCGGCCATCAACTCGCTCCACCCGGCAGGGCCGGTGTGGACGTGCACGGGGAACAGCGTGGTGAACCAGCCGAGGGTGCGGGATAGATCGAGCTGATCCCCCGCGGCTCCGAGGTGGTCGGCCTCGCGGCCGTGGCCCTCCAGTTCGAGAAGCAGGCCCTCGGCGTCACCGCGCCATTGCCCCACCGCTGCGGCGAGGGCGGTGACAAGCGCATCGTTGACCCCGCCCCGGATCGCGGCGGGTACCGGTCCCAGCAGTCGGGCGGTGACGTCCGCGTCCACGCCGACCGTGAGTCTGGCCTCGGTGGCGACCGTGTCGACGGCCGGGTTCAGCGGCCTGCTGCCCAGTTGCGGGTCGGGTGCCGCCACGGCCCGCAGCCAGTAATTCTCGTCGTCGGCGAACTCGCCCCGCGCCGCCGCGGCGCGCAGTGCGGCCGACCAATGCCGGAAGGTGGTGTCGGGTCTGGTCAAGGCGATGGGGAGGCCGGCGGTGACGTCGGCCCACATGGCCTGCAGGTCCTCGGTGAGCACTCGCAGCGAGACTCCATCGATCACCACATGGTGCACCACCAGGATCAGCCGGCCGGGCTTGCCGTCGCCGCCGTCCAGCCATATGGCCTGCAGCATCCGGCCCGCTGCCGGGTCCAGTCGCGCGACAGCCCGATCATGTTCTGCCGCAGCATCGCTGGAGCTGTCAATGCGGACGAGCACGTCGGCGGCGATCGGGGTACCGCCGGGAAGCACGACCAGACCCGCCGGTTCGGTGGGGGTGCCCAGCCGGGCGCGCAGCAGGTCGTGGCAGTCCAGCAGGGCATCGAGCATGCCGGTCAGCGTGGCCAGGGTGAGACCGGCCGGCGTGTGCAGGGTGACGGACTGGAAGAAGTCTTCTGTGCTGTCGCCGATTTCGTGCAGCCAGGCCAGGATAGGCGTCGGTTCGATCTCCCCGGTACCGTCCATCGGGGTGGTGGCGGCCGGGCCGGCGATATCGGTGACGGCGGCGGCGAGTTTGGCCGGTGTGCGCAGGGTGAAGACATCGCGCGCCCGTACCCGCAGCCCGGCGCGACGGGCGCGGCTGACCAGACCCATGGCGGCGATGCTGTCGCCGCCGAGTCCGAAGAAGTCGGTGTCCGCTCCGACGACCTCCACCCCGAGTAGCTCCGCGTAGATATCGCAGATGGCTTGTACGCGTGCGTCGGTCACGGGTGCGCCGCTCGCCGGCTCGGCCACGACCGGTACCGGCAGGGCCCTCCGATCGATCTTGCCATTGGCCGTCACCGGGAATTCGTCGAGCACCATGACGGTGCCGGGCACCATGTGCTCGGGTAGTTTCTCGGCGCACCAGGCTTGCAGTTCGTCGGGATCGGCGCCCGTGGTGGACAGCGCGTAGCCGGTGAGTTGCGCTCCACCCGCCGGGGTCTTGCGCAGGATCACCGCGGCATGCCGCACCTGCGGGTGGGCGGCGAGGATGACCTCGATCTCCTCGAGTTCCACCCGCATGCCGCGGATCTTGACCTGATTGTCAGCCCGGCCTAGGAATTCGAGCACTCCGTTACCGGTCCAGCGGGCAAGATCCCCGGTGCGGTACATCCGGGCGCCGTCGTGGTCGAACGGGTTGGCCACGAACCGCGCGCCGGTCAGCGCGGGTGCGTTGACGTAGCCGCGACCCAGCAGGAAGCCGGCCGCATAGAGTTCGCCGCCCTCCCCCACCGGGACCGGATGTAGGTCGTCGTCCAGTACATAGAGCTGGGTGTGCGGATTGGGCCGGCCGATCGAGGTTTCGATGCGTTCGGCGCTGTCGCGGTAGATGACATGGGAGACACCGATGGTGGCCTCGGCTGGTCCATAGCCGTGGTACAGCGTGGTGGACAGCTGGGAGCGGAACCGATCGAACAGCGCCGGGGTGAGGACCTCACCGCCACACCAGACATGCTTGAGGCCCGCCAGCAGGGCGGTACCGGAGGCGAGTTCGAGCAGCACGTCGAGCATCGAGGACACCAGGTAGACGAAGGTCACCTTCTCCGTCGCGATCAGGTCCAGCAGGTACTGCGGGTCGCGTTCGCCGCCCGGATCGGCGACCACCACGTAACCGCCGGACACCAACGGCAACAGCACCTCGTTTATCGAGATGTCGAAGGACAGAGGCGCTTTGAACAGCGACGCATCCCCCGGCCCGAAGCCGAGGATCTCCTGCACCTGCCAGCTCAGGCGTTCGCAGATCGCCTCGTGCCGGATCATCGCGCCCTTGGGCTTGCCGGTGGAACCCGAGGTGAAGATGACGTAGGCCAGCTGACTGCTGTCGATGTCGACCGCCGGCGCGGTGGCAGGCTGGTCTTCGAACGCCCACTGATCGAGATCGAGTTCGATCGGATTCGGGTCGCCTGCGTGTGCGTCGCCGGGCGCGACCAACACCGCGGTGGCCCGGGTATCCGCGAGCACCTGGCTGCGACGTTCGGCCGGCCACTGCGGGTCGACGGGCACGAACGCGCCGCCGGCGGCCAGGATCGCCACCATCGCGACCACCATCTCGGTCGAGCGCGGAACGGCGATCGCGACCACCTGTTCGTGGCTGACACCGAGGGCGCGAAGGTGATTGGCGAGCTGGTAGGCGCGGACCGACAGACCGCGGTAGGTCAGTCTGGTTTGGCCTGACTTCTTCCCCGTCGCTGCGCTCGCCCCGGACACCACGGCCAGCGCGTCCGGTGTCAGACGGACCTGCTGCGCGAACATTTCGGGAACGGTGGCCGTGGTGCTGGGCCATGTGTCATTGTTCCACTGCCGCAACAGTTCCAGGCGATCGCTCGGATTGAGGCCGTCATCGATCGTCGTCACGCATTCGTCCTCTCGGCATCGGTGTGATGCGCCGCCCAGGCACGCCAGAGCTGGGCATAACGGCCCTGCGCCGAGATCAGTTCGGCGTGGGTACCTTCTTCGATGATGTTGCCGTGGGCCATCACCACGATCCGGTCGGCGCTGGCCGCCTGGGTGAGGCGGTGTGCGACCACGAGGGTGGTGCGGCCCGCTGTGACGGCGGCTGCCGCGCGTTCCAGGTCACGGGCACCGAGGCTGCCCGCTTCGGCGGTCGCCTCGTCCAGAATGGCGACGGTCGGGTCGAGCAGGCGCAACCGGGCCAGGGCGAGTTGCTGGGCCTGCGCCGACGTCAGCTCGTGCCCGCCCTCACCGACCACGGTGTGCACACCGTCGGTCAATGCGGCAACCCATTCGCCGGCACCGACGGCGTCCAGTGCCGCAAGCACTTCGGCATCCGTGGCATCGGGTTTGGCCAGCCGCAGATCGTCGGCAAGTGGCCCAGCGAACACATGCACGTCCTGACTGATGATCGCGACATGCCTGCGCCGTTGCTCGGGGGTGAGATCGGCCAGCGGTACGCCGCCGATTCGCACCGCGCCACCTTGCGGTGTGAGCGTGCCCGCCGCGATTCCGGCGACGGTCGATTTTCCGGCACCGGTGGAACCGACGAGCGCCACCCGCTGTCCGGGCTCGAGCCGGACGCTCACGCCGTGCAGCACCGGATGCACATCGTCGTAACTGAATTCCAGGTCTGTCAGCTCAAGCGCCGCATCCTGGGGTTCGCGGCCCGGACCGTCCCCGGCGGGAGGCGCCGGGATGCTGACCAGACCGACCAGGCGAGCCAGGCTCGCTCCGGCGTCCTGGGCTTCGTCGACGGTGAACAGCAGCATGCTGACCGGGCCGAACAGCCGGTGGAACAGCAGGGCCGCCGCGGTGGTCTGGCCGACCGTCACCGAGCCGTGTTGCACCAGCCAGTATCCGGCCACCAGAATGACGGTGAGCCCGATGAACTCGGCGCGGTTGATCCGCCCCACAAAGCGGGTGAAGAAGGTGAAGACGCCGATCGAGATGTCCCTGACCCGCGCCGAGGCGTCTTCGATCACATCCTGATGGATCGCGTGGGTGTGGTAGGCGTGCACCGTGGGTGCGCCCAGCATGCTCTCCATCAAGACCTGCGAGCGTTCCGCTATCACCCGGCGCTCCTGCGCGTAGCGGGGCGCCGATCGCGGCAGGTACCAGCGCAGTGCCAGCAGGTAGAACGGGATCGAGACGGCGCCGGCCAGGGCGAGGCGCCAGTCCAGACCCAGCATCGACACCAGAGTCAGCGCCGCGAGCATGAGCGCCGAGAACATCGTCGGGAACACGTCGGTCACCGCTTTGGCGATCGTCGCCACATCGGTGCTGACCCGAGACAGCAGATCGCCCCGCCCGACTCGTTCCACCGTGGTGGTCGGCAGGGTCAGGGCGCGGTCCACCC
This sequence comes from Mycobacterium sp. BMJ-28, assembly GCF_054404835.1. Lineage (NCBI taxonomy): Bacteria > Bacillati > Actinomycetota > Actinomycetes > Mycobacteriales > Mycobacteriaceae > Mycobacterium > Mycobacterium sp. BMJ-28. Next base: position 4,425,993 of record NZ_CM136783.1, read on the forward strand.
CGGCTTCCCGTAGCTCGGCCAGCATGACCGCACCGAGGCGCGCGATGAGGTAGTGCGACCACCCGGTGGCAGCGCCGCCGACCAGCGCGGCGGCAGCCAGGACGGCGGCCACCGTCACGATGACCGAGGACGGCGACCCGTCGATGATCCGGTCCACGAGCACACCGAGCACGTACACCGGCAGCACCGCGGCCGCGGCAGCCAGGATGCCCACCAGCATGGTGGCGATCAGCGGGCCACTGCGGGAACGGAGTTCGCGACGCAGCCAGGTCCAGGTCTCCCGGCCGGTGGCCACGGGCAGGATCGTCGCCTCATCAGAGCGGCTCATCGCAACACCGCCGAGGCGTAGTCGGTGCGGTTCATCAGGTCCTCGTGTCTTCCCTCGACGATCACCCGCCCACCGTCGATCAGCACCACGCGATCTGTCACGGCCAGCAGGGCGGGGCTGCTGGTCACGACGACCGTGGTGAAGTTGCACTCCGGGCCGTGCCGCAACTCGGCGATGCCTTGGGCCACCGCACTTTCTGTCACCGCATCGACGGCGGTGGTGGGTTCGTGCAACACCAGGACGGGCGCCGCTTTCAGCAGTGCGCGGGCGACCGTCAACCTTTGCCGCTGACCGCCGGAGAGGCTGGAGCCGCGTTCGGTGATGGTGTGCTCGAGGCCGTCGCGGTGCACGTCGATGACATCGACGGCACTGGAGGCCAGCAAGGCCTTCCGCAGTTCCGGTGCGTCGGCATCGCCGACCACCAGGTTGCTGCGCAACGATCCGGTGAACAGGTCGGTCTTGTGCGGCTCGACCAGCAGTGCCCGCCGGGCCTCCACGAGCGCAAGTTCCTCCAGGGGGCTGCCGCCGATCCTGATCTCACCTGTGTAGTCCCCGCGCGCCAATTGTCCGGACAGCGCAACGATAATCGCGTCCGCGTCGCTGGCCCGTGTGCTCACCACCCCGACCAATTGACCGGGTTCGACGGACAACGTGATCCCCTCCAGGGTGCCGTGCCGTACATCGGCCAGCGCGATTCCGTACGGCCCCGCGCCCAGCGTGCCGATGCCCGGTGACAATGCCAACGGGGCGCCTTCGATCCAGCCCACACGTTCGGCCGAGGCACGCGCCTCCGCGATCCAACTGGGTACCTCGGCCATGGTGCCGAACGGTTCGAGCAGGAACTGCGCCAGTCCGATAACCGTGATCAGCTGTCCGACGGTGATGTCTCCTCGCAGCGCGAACCAGCCTGCGATCACGGCGATCCCGACAGCGAGCAGGCCACTCAGCGCCGTCGAGAAACCGAGGTAGACACCTTGGGTACGCGCCGCCCGGATACCGGCCGCCATCGCGTCGCGGCTGATCTTGCGGTACCGCTGCCCGGCGGCGCGCTCCGCGCCGATGCCGCGGAGCGGGCGCAGGCCCGCGATCAGATCGGCCGACATCGCGGTCGCCTCGCCGGCCAGCTCCTGCTGGTCAGCCACGCGACGGGTGATGACGGGCCCGCCGAAGTGCAGCACGAACAAGATCAGCGGCGTACCCAGCAGCACAGCGAGGCCGAGCGGAATGTCGATGGTCAGCAACACCGTTGCGCACACCACGATGGCGGTGATCGCGCCCGCGATGCGCGGAATGTAGTCGAGCAGGTATGAGGTGTTGTCGGCGTCCGTGCTGGCGATCGACAGCAGTTCGCCGGTGCGCTGGCTGGTACGCAGCCGCTGTGGGTGCAGGATCCTGGCCGCCAGGTCGACGCGAAGCTGGTGGCCCTCGGTGGCGATGGCCCGCATCAGGTGTCGCGCGCCCAGCCGGTAGCAGGCCGTCAGCACCACGAACAGCACCGCCAGCGCGCTGATCCAGATCAGCAGTTGCCCTGCGTCACCGGGTTTCACGGCGCGGTCGATGAGCACACCGATGAGCACCGGCACCATCGCCTCACACAGCTGGTGACCGCAGATCAGCAGTGATCCGCTCGTCAGCAGGCGGGCGTTGCGGGTGATCGTGCGCCACAGGATCGCTGCGCCGGTACGGGTACGTTCCCTGTGCTCAACCGTTTTCGCCGCAGACACCTCGGTGCCTACGATGAGCCGTCACCCAACGCCGGGCCACCCGCAGCGGCCATCCGCAATCGAAGGCTCTTGGGCCGCATGTCCGTCCAGTTCCGTTCGACGTAATCCAGACACGCCTGACGGCCGGTCTGGCCATCGGCGCCGAACGCGATGGTCCATCCCCCCGGGACCTGCTTGAACGTCGGCCACAGCGAATGCTGTTCCTCCGCATTGACCAGCACAAAGAACGTCGCGGTCTCGTCGTCAAAGGGATTGCCCGACACAAAGTCTCCTCAACAGTCACGTGGCTGTCGACATACGTGGCGCATGCCCGCCCGAACCCAGACACCCTACCAAAGGTTAGGCTTGCCAAAGACAGCCGGAAACAGAAGGTGAGACATGCGCGTAGCAATGTTCGGGTACCAAACCTGGGGACACAGGACCCTGGAGGCACTCATCAAGTCACCCCACGAGGTAGTCCTGGTCGTCACGCATCCACCGAGCGACCAACCGTATGAATCGATTTGGGCGGATTCGGTGGAGGAACTGGCCCGCGCCCACAGCATCCCGGTGTACCTGGCGCAGCGGCCCGACGACGCCCTGATCGAAGCGGTGAGCAGCGCGGCGCCCGACATCATGGTGGCCAACAACTGGCGAACCTGGCTGCCCCGCGAACTGTTCGACCTGCCCCCGCACGGCACGCTCAACCTGCATGATTCGATGCTGCCCCGGTTCACCGGCTTCTCGCCAGTCATCTGGGCAATGATCAGCGGTGCCAACGAGGTTGGGTTGACGGCACACCGGATGGACGACGACCTGGACACCGGCGACATCGTGCTGCAGCGAGCCATCGAGATCGGGCCGGTGGACACCGGCACCGAACTCGTGCGCGCCACCATCGACCTGATCCCCGAAGTGCTGCTGGAATCACTGGATCTCATCGAGCGCGGGGTGGCAACCTGGACACCGCAGAACCTCGACGAGCGCACGTTCTTCCACAAGCGTTCCGCCCGGGACAGCATCATCGACTGGCGTTGGTCGGCAGTGGAATTGGACCGGTTCGTGCGGGCCCTTTCGGATCCGTACCCGAACGCTGTGACGTACTACCGCGGTCAACGGATCCGGATCCTGAAGGCCTCGGTATCGCGCTACCGGTACGGCGGCACCCCCGGACGCGTGTTCATCGCCGAGGGTGACGGCATGGTCATCGTCACCGGCGCCGATGCCCACCGGGGACAGGAGCCAGGTCTGGTGATTCAGCGAGTGCGTCTCGATGACGGAACCGAGCTGCCCGCCCTTGAATTCTTCGGACGCGGCGGCGGGTATCTGACCGACCGGCCATGAAAGATTGGTAGCGGGGTTGGATGCCTCCAACCCCGCCACCGCACAGGTCTATTCACCCCGTGGTCAGTGACCACCCACGAGTTCGTGGGTCGGGCGGCTCACCTCCACACGTCGGGCGATGGACTCGACGATCTCGCCGCAGCGCACCGCGACATTCGACAACAGTGACGAGCTGAGCCCGTGGGTGTGCTCCGTGCCGCCCTGCAGATAGATCGCACCCGAAATCTCCCGGGAGGTCCGCAGCCGGTAGTCGCGGGTCAGATCCGGCAGGCCCGCTCCGAGCTCGTCGACGTCGTAGAGCTCACCGAGCATGTCCGGCAACGGCATCGGGGTGAAGCCGGTCGCGTAGACCACCGCGTCGCAGTCCAGCACCTCGACCGCGCGGGTGGGGTGATGCTCGATGGTCACACGCACGCCGGTCTCGTGTTCGACAGCGCTCTGCACACTCGATGCACCCCGGAAGAACAGCCGGCGCATACCTGCGACCCGCTCGGCGTATTCGCGGGTATACAACTCCTCGATGAGCGGTAGATCCACGCACGAGTAGTTGGTGGCACGGTGGTAGTCGATCAGCCGCTGCCGCACCGTCGGCTCCGCCGTGTAGAAATCGTCGACCGCGGAGGGATCGAAAACCCGGTTTGCATAAGGGCTGTCGTCGGCAGGGCTGTACCCGTACTTGGCGAACACCCCGTGAACTTCGGCCTCGGGATAGGTGACGTGCAGGTAGTCGGTGACCTCGGCGGCACTCTGTCCGGCCCCCACCACGACGAAGCGGCGGTGACTCGTCGACGGCACCTTCGGGAGTTTGATCAGCAACTCGTGATTGTGGAACTGTCGCGCCGTCTCGGTGACCCCGATCGGCAACTGCGCCTGCAGCCCGCCCGCGAGCACGACGGTGCGGGCCCGCAGCGTCGACGGTCTACCGTCGCGTGCGACATCGATTGCAAGGCAGTCTCCCTCGTCGCGCACCGCCACCGCGCGGGTACCGTAGTGCACCGTGGCACCGACCCGCGCCGCTGCCCACTCCAGGTAGTCGTGGAACTCCAGCCTGGTCGGGAAGAACGTCTGATGATTGATGAAGTCGTTGAGCCGCTCGCGCTCGGTCAGATAACTGAGGAACGTGTAGCGGCTGCGCACGTTGCGCTGGCTAGCCAAGTCCTTCAGGAATGATATCTGCATCGTCGTGCCGGGAATGAGCATGCCGGTGTGCCAGCCGAATTCCGGCTTGGCCTCGATGAACTCGGCCGTGATCGCCGGATCGGGTCCACCGTCGTTGTTGTGCTCCTCGATGGCGATTGCCAGACCGAGGTTCGACGGGCCAAAACCCACGCCGACAACGTCGAGGACGGGATCTATTCCGTTGCTCGAATTGCCTTTTCCGGGGATGAATGACATCAGGCTCCCGCCATCTGATTGATCGCACCAGGCACCGGCTCGGCGGGGTCGGAGCCGAGGGCCACGATGCGATTGCGCTCATCGACGTGCACCACCCGGGGTGCGTGATCGGCGATCTCCCGATCGTCGAGAGTCCGGAAGGACATGATGATGACCAGGTCGCCAGGGTTGATCAAATGCGCTGCCGCCCCGTTGATCCCAATGACCCCTGATCCGGCCGCCCCGGTGATCGCATACGTGGTCAGGCGCGCGCCGTTGGTGATGTCCACGACATCGACCTGCTCGCCTTCGAGGATATCCGCGGCTCCCATCAGGTCTTGGTCGATGGTGATCGATCCGACGTAGTGCAGGTCGGCCTGGGTGACTGTGGCGCGGTGCACCTTGCCCCCCAGCATGGTTCGGAACATATGTCCCTCCAGCAGTTGTTAAGTCGGTTCACACCTGACTGGCAGTCAGCCGCGAAGCGTAGGTTAACCTAACCTTATGTCGCTTACAAACCCCAGAATGGTCTTCCGGCGTACCACAGTCCTTTTGGCCGCCGCGGCGGTCGGCACCGGCCTCCTGGCCGGTTGCGGCGGGTCCACCACAACGAACGAAAACGCCGGCTCAAGCACTGCTGCGGCCGTGGAATCTGATTCGATCGCACACAAATTCGGCGAAACGAAGGTTCCCGCCAACCCGCAGCGGGTGGTCACGGTGGGCTGGAACGACCAGGACGATGTGCTCGCGCTCGGTGTGGTACCTGTGGGTACCCGCAGCTTCTTCGACAACTACAACGACTTCCCGTGGGTGAAGCAGGCCACCGACGGCAAGGGCGTGCCCGTGATCCCGGGCGACGAGATCAACTACGAGGCCATTGCCAAGGCGAAGCCGGACGTCATCTTCGCCGTCTCCGAGACCATCGACAAGAAGACCTATGACCAGCTGTCGCAGATCGCGCCGACAGTGATCCAGTCCGATAAGTATCCGGACGAGGAAACTCCCTGGGATGTCCAGCTTCTGACCATCGGCAAGAGCCTGGGCAAGGAGACGCAAGCCCAGGCGCTCGTCGAGAAGGTCAACACAAAGATCAGCGAGACCCGAGCTGCGCACCCCGAGTTCGCCGACAAGACTCTGGTCGCCGACTACACCTCCGAGCTGAACTCGCAGTATCTGCTTCCGGCCGGCCACGCACACCGCCAGTTGTTCGACGCGCTGGGATTCAAGGCGCAGCAGACCTCCGGCGACGTGTCGGACGAGAAGCTGTCGCTGCTCGAGGGTGACGTGCTGTTCGTCAACGGCCTCACCAAGGAGCAGGTGGCCGGTTCGCCGGCATTCGCCCGGCTGAAGGTCGTGCAGGACGGCCGCACGCTGTATGCCGGTTCGGATTCCGCCCTGAGCGGCGCGCTCACCTACAACGGACCCGAAGCAATGCTCTACGCACTGAACGTGCTCACCCCGCAGCTGAGTAATGCGCTGACGGGTAAGCCGGTCGCCGACTTGTCGAATTCTTAACGCGCCGCCCGGGCGTCCGCCCGCTCCCTGTCGCGGGCGGACGCCCGGGGTATCACCAGCGGCGTTCCGGTTTCCGGGTCGGCGATGATCTGGCATTTCAAGCCGTAGACCTCTTCGACCAGTTCTGCTGTGATCACCGCGGCCGGATCACCTTGGGCCACAATCGCACCCGACTTCATGGCGATGATCCGGTCCGCGAACCGACAGGCGTGGTTCAGGTCGTGCAGTACCGCCACGATGGTGCGGTCCTGGGTGGCGTTCAGTTCCACGAACAGATCCAGTAGTTCGATTTGGTGGGCGATGTCCAGATACGTGGTCGGCTCATCGAGCAGAATCACCCGGGTCTCCTGGGCCAGCACCATCGACACCCACACCCGCTGACGCTGCCCGCCGGACAGCTCATCCACGGGTCGGCCGGAGATCGCGGTGACACCGGTGGCCGCCATCGCGGCGGCCACCGCCTGCTGGTCCTGACGCGAGTACTGGCGCAGCACCCGTTGATGCGGAAACCTGCCCCGCGCCACCAGATCTGCCACCGTGATGCCCTCGGGCGCGATGGAGGTCTGTGGTAGCAATCCCAACTTGCGGGCCACATCCTTGGTCCGCAGCCCGGCGATATCGGCACCGTCGAGAACGACCTGCCCGGCCGCCGGTCGCAGCAACCGCGCCAGCCCCCGCAACAGTGTCGACTTGCCGCAGGCGTTCGGGCCGACGATCGCGGTGATGGCGCCCTCGGCGATATCCACCGTCAATCCGTCGACGATGCGACGATCCCCGTATCCCAGTGCTAAGCCCCGTGCGCCCAGATCAGTCATTGCCCTTCCCCTTCCCCTTCCCCTCTACTGTCGCCGGGCCTGCATTACCAGCAGCCAGATCAAATACGCCCCACCGGCGACCACGGTGACCGCGCCTACCGGAAGTTCGGCCGGGGCAAAGATTCTCAGCGCAATCAGATCGCTGGACAGCAGCAGGAACGCGCCCATCACCGCCGACGAAACCAACCCGACACCCGGTGTTCCCACGACCCGGCGGGCCAGTTGTGGTGCTGCCAGCGCCACGAACGAGATGGGCCCGGCCGCCGCGGTGGCGACCGCGATGAGCAGAACGCCCACACCGAAATAGGCGATGCGGGCTCGCTCGGGCCGCACTCCGAGACCTCCCGCCACGTCGTCGCCCATTTGCAGGATCGGCAGCTGCGGGCCGATGGGCACCAGGATGACCACCACGATCGCGACACATACCAGGACCGGGACGGCCTGTTCCCAGTGCAATCCGTTGAGGCTGCCCTGCTGCCAGATCGCCGCGGTGATCGCCTGGTGCAGTTTGATTTTCAGGATGATCCACTGATTCAGCGAGCTCATCATGGCGCCCACACCGATCCCGACGATGATGAGCCGGAAGCCGGCCATCCCGTTGCGGTAGGCCAGCACGTAGACCACCACCGCCGTGAGCAGACCGCCGACCACCCCACCGAGGGCGGTGAGGTAGTACCCACCGCCGAAAGCACCGATCGCCACCAGCGCGCCGGTGTACGCGCCGAAATTGAATCCGATGACATCGGGACTGCCCAGCGGATTTCGGGTCAGCGCCTGGAATATGGCGCCCGACATGCCCAGGGCCGCGCCGATCACCAAGGCGAGCACGATCCTGGGTAGTCGCCACTGCAACACCACGACGCTGACGAAACCCTGTTCGCGGCCCATCAGTACGTCCATCACCTCGGCGGGCGACACCGGGTACTCCCCCACGCCCAAGGCCAGCACCGCCAGCGCCAGGGCACCGAACCCGAGAACCGACAGCACGACGACGCTGCGCCACGAGGCGCGCAGGGCCAACACCGGCTCTCGGCGGACCACCAGCTGCCGGCGACCGAAATCGATCGGCGCCAAAAGGTTCACAGTGCGCTCGCTTTCGTGCGACGCACCAGCCAGATCAACACCGGGGCGCCGATGAAGGCAGTGACGATCCCGGCGGGCAGCTCCCCCGGCGGCACCACGATCCGTCCCACCACGTCGGCGACGAGCAACAGCGCCGGCGCGGCGAACACACAGTAGGCGCAGATCCAGCGCCAGTCCGGACCGGTGAACCAGCGCACGGCATGCGGCACCATCAGGCCCACGAATCCGATCGGTCCGGCCGCTGCCGTCGCCGCTCCGGTCAGCAGAGTCACCGCCATCAGACCGAGCACCCGGGTGCGAACCACGTTGCCGCCCATGGCGACCGCCAGATCGTCGCCGAGCGCGATGGCGTTGAGCCCGTGGCTGACGTACAGGCACAGCGCCGCGCCGACGATGACAAACGGGACGACCGTGGCGGCGATTTCCAACGGCCTTCCGTCGAGCGCGCCGGCGTCCCAGAACCGCATCGAGTCGAAGGCCCGCGGGTAGCGCAGCCGGATGGCGAACGAGATCCCGTCGGCCACCGCACCTATCGCGACGCCGGCCAGCAGCATCCGCACCGGAGTCGCCGTCATCCGGCCCGACGCGGCCACCCCGTATACCGCCAGCATCGCCACGAAGGTGCCGAGGAAGGCGAACCAGATGTAGCTCGACAGGGAATGAAAGCCCATCAATGCGATCGCCGACACCACGAACAGGCCGGCCACCCCTTCCAAGCCCAGGATCTGACTGTCGGCCAACGGGTTGCGGGTGATGCCCTGGATCAGGGCCCCGGACAGGCCCAGCGCGATACCGACCACTATGCCGAGCACGGTGCGTGGGATGCGCAGCTCGTGCACGATCCACTCGTTGCCGGTGTCGGTGTAGTGGGTGACCGCCCGCCACACCGTAGACAAGCCGACGGTCTGTGTGCCGACGGCCAGACTCAGAACGCAAACCAAGATCAGCACCGCAATACAGAACGCCAATCCGGCCAGCCGCCGGCGGTGCGGCGCGGCGAGATCGGATTCGGCGGTCGCGATCGCCACCGCTACAGGCCGGCGCGCTCGAGCGCGAGGTCGTATTCCTCGGCGGCGGCCTTCTCGCTCTTGCCCTGGGCCAACGCCTGCTGATAGACCGATTCCACTTCGGCGCTCACGGCCTCGTAGTGACGGTCCCAGGTTTCCGAATCGAAGCGCCAGTACCCGACGATGTCGTATTGGCCGGCCTCCCAACCGTGTTCGCGACACAGGTGCTTGCGTACCTCGCGGGTCGACTGCGCCTCGCCCGCGAACCAGCAGTACCCACGGCCGCCGGGGTGGGCGTGCGCGCGGACCAGGCCGGGCAGCCCGCTGGGAGCGTGGCCATTGCCGGTGCCCGCGGTGACGATCACCGGGATATCCGGTCGGGCCGGCAGGTAGTCCAGGTCACGACGATCGGCTACCTCGACGATCGCGGTGGCTGATGTGCCGGGCGCGAGCTCGTCGAGAATTCGGGCCAGCGCGGGCAACCCGGACAGGTCGGCGACCAGCAGTTGCCATGCGGTGTTCGGCTCGGGCCGGTACCAGCTGCGCGCGTGGTCGAGCAGCACGCGCTGACCCTGGCTGGCCTGTCTCACCCAGTCGGTGGCCAGTCCGCGTTCGTGCAGGACGAAGTCGCACGTGAGCAGGTTGCCGTCGCGGCGCCGCACGCTGTAGTTCCGCCCCTCGGGCCGGCCGTCCATAGCCGGGGGGCCCGGCCGGCCGGGCGCCGGAAAATAGATGCCGAGCGCGGCGTCACCGGCGTCCGGCAGCGCCAGGGCGTCGAGGTCGGCCACCTCGAACATCACGCGCCGGATCCGCGGCCCGATATCGCCGACCGAGGTGACGACACCCTGCACCGTATCCATGCAGTGCAGGCTAACCTAAGTGGCTCGTCCCCCGCCGGCCGCGGGCCCGGTGTCAGCGAATCGCGCCGCCGGGTTGCCGCCTGAACAACTGCTGCCGTTCGGCCGGGCCATCTGGTGCGGCCGACGCAGGGGCGGGCAACAGGGCGGTCACGTCCGCGGCGACCAGCGGCCCCAACTCGGCGCTCATGGCCGCCGTCAGATGGGAACCGTCGCGATAGACCAGCGTGTTGCCGAGAATGGCGGGACACACCCGGTCATTGCAGAGATAGTCGGAGTAATCGAGATAGGCGAACGCACCCTTGCTCGAACGCTCCCGCTCGGCAGCACGAATGCTCTGGTCGAGCGCCTCGTCTCGCGGCAAAGCACACCGGAGCGCGTCGTCGATGAACTGCCCGAGGCAGATCGATGGTGTGACACCAGTAGACGGCGTGTCGGCGAAGACACCCACGCGGGTCCCAGAGGGGAACCGGGCGATGACCGTATCAAGCGCCCGCCCCCATTCCCCTGCTGGATCATCGGCGTAGCGCAGGTAGTTGCGCGGATAGCCGGCCAGCAGGATCAGCGCGGGGCGCTGCGCGGCGAACTTGTCGATCACCGCACTACGCCAGGTGTCGCACGCGGCATAGTGCACGATGCGCACCGGCACAGCCGGGCACGCGCTCTTGGTGTGGCTGTCGAGTCGGATCACTCCACGTTCGGCGAGCGTAGACAACGCCGGATACCACTGCGTGGCATGGGAATCGCCGAACAGGACGACCAGCGGCGCCGCGGGATCGGTGCCGGTCAGACAGCCCTCGGGATCGGTGGCCCACTGCGACCGGTGACACCCGTTGGCGTAGACGACGGGTTGATCGCCTTCGGCGTGGGTGAGGCCGGGAGTGAGGTTGGCGGGAACGTAGGGAGTCCCAACCGGTTTCGGCCGCAATGCGCCGTGCTGGGCGGACTGGGCCGCGGCCAGTGGCGGGTTCAGCGTCAACACGGCCGTGACACCGACCGCGACGATGGCGGCCATACCGGCCGCCGCCGCGGCCAGGGTGCGCCGGGGACGAGCGACGGTCAGCCAACCGGCCCGCTGCCCAGGCCCCTCGACGTAGGTGTAGAGCAGCCACGCCAGCGGAATGCACAGTGCCGCAGCGGCAGCGCGCAACCACAGCGGTAAGGCCTGCACATATCCGCCGGCGGCCAACGGCAGCATCAGCACCGGCCAGTGCACCAGGTATAGCGAATAGGAGATGTCACCGATCCAGGTGACCGGACGAAGGCTCAGGAGCGCGGCGGGCCCCCACGCCACCGGCCCCGCGGCGATCAGCAAGGCGGCCCCGACGACCGGCACCGCCACCGCATATCCCGGGTACTCGGTGGCGGTGGAGAACAGCACACCGGTGCCGACGATGGTCGCCAATCCCGCCCAGCCCGCCGGCGCGGCGACACGCGCGGGCAGTAACCGCTCGCGACGGAGCAGACCGAACGCGACCAGGGCACCGAGCCCGAACTCCCACATCCGGGCGGGCAGCATGAAGAACGCGTTGGGCTGGGAGAATCCGGTCAGCCAGACGCATGCCAGGAATGAGACCCCGGACAGGACGGCGATCGCCGCGGCCATCCGGCCGCGCAGCTGGAACCACCCGAACAGCAGCACCAGCAACAGCGGCCAGACAAGGTAGAACTGTTCTTCCACTCCCAGCGACCAGAAGTGCAGAAACAGTGAGGGCGTCTTCTCCGCCAGGTAGTCCGTGGCGTTGAAGGCGAACAACAGGTTGGGCACATAGAAAGCCGCGGCGATGGCGTCTTTGACGACGTATTCGAATTGCACCGGTGACACCCACACCATGGCGGCGACGACTGTCGCGGCGATGACCGTCAACGCCGCCGGCAGCAGTCGCCGCGCTCGCCGGGCGTAGAACGCGCCGTAACCGATGCCGCCGCGGTCGCGCAGGCTCTCCAACAGGTGCGTGCTGATGAGGAAGCCCGAGATTACGAAGAACACGTCGACGCCGACGTAGCCGCCCCCGAATCCGGGGATCTCGGCATGAAAGAGAACCACCAGGAGCACCGCTATCGCACGGATACCCTGGATATCGAGACGTCTTTGTCGGCTGGGCTGGCTTTTCGGAGCGTCTGTGCTGGTCAAGCGGCTACTTTTCGCGCCGTGGCCTGGTGAGCATGTGCAAAGAATAAGCGAACGCAGGCAACGGCGCGCCACGGGTTGGCGATGTTCAGATCGCTTGATTGGCAACGATTTTGAACGAAACTTCGCCATTCTCACGCCGTTCGCGCAAATGGCTACTCTGAGGTACGCACACTTCCCGGGCAAACATGGCTTGGCCTCAGTGGGAACACAGGCAACTCCCATCTCAGCTAACACATAGCGCCGCGAACAGAAATTTGCCCGTGGGCGTCGCCTGCGACCAGATCGCATATCACCACCGCGGTCTCTACCCTGGGCGGCAGGACGCCGAGCCGGGAGGACCAGCACCATGGCCGACCCGCCACCGCCCGCCCGCCGGCGCCGTTGGGTCCGCGTCGCGGCAGCCGGCGCGGCGGTACTGCTGGTCCTGATCGCCAGCGGATGGGCCGCGATCCTGGCGTTCGTCGGGCAGGAGTACCGGATCCCGTCGGTGGCGATGGCCCCGACCGTCGCAGCCGATGACCGCGTCGTCGTGAACAAGTTGGCCTACCGCACGCACCCGCCGCGGCCCGGCGACGTGGTGGTGGTGCGCGCACCCGCGCGGTGGGACGTCGGGTACCCGTCACCCCGGTCGGACAACCCGGTGCTGCGGTGGGCGCAGGACGCGCTCGCGGTGATCGGCCTGGGACCCCCCGATGAGCATGCGCTCGTCAGCCGCGTCATCGCGGTGGGCGGGCAGACCGTCGAGTGCCGGATGGAGACCGGGGTCACGGTGGACGGCGTCCCGGTCGCCCAGCCCTACCTCGACAAGACCGCCCTAGAGGTGGACCCCGCGCTGCTGCCCTGCCTGGGCAGCGCGTTCGGGCCCGTCACCGTGCCGGCCGGCCGACTCTGGTTGATGGGCGACAACCGCACGCACTCGGCGGACTCGCGGGTCTATTGCGCCAACGTCCAGGCGCACGTGCTGCGCGGCGTGTTGTGCACCGGGGATCCGGCGGCCGGCACCGTCGCGGTGGACGATGTGATCGGAATGCTGTGGTCGGTCCAGCCGGGCGAGAACGCGAAGCGCTGAGCGACGCGCAGGCTAGCCGTTCGATGCTCCGTCGACGGCGACCGACGCCAGGAACGGCAGCACGAGGTCGAGGAATTCTGCTGGCGCAGAAGAGAAGACGACATGTCCGGTCGGTATCTCACGCAGGGTGGATCCGGTGATCGCCTCCTGGGTGGCGCGCCCTACGCGAGCCGGGATGGCGATGTCCTTGGTGCCCCAGACGACCAGTGTCGGCGCGGTGATCAGGTGCGCACGGTCTCGTAGGTCGTGTGCCGGTTCGGAGAAGCTGCGCCATACCGACGCCGCGGTCTCAATGCCGGCCGGCGTACGCGCGAGCGCGGTGGCGCCCTCGATGATCGCGTCGTCGGCGGGTGTGGCCGAGCGCATATAGCCGCGGATGAAGCGCGGCATGACGCGGCGGGTCACCCACGGCGTGCCCATCAGGGCGGTGAACGCCCGTACCAATGGACTGGGCGGGATGAACCCGCCGCTGTTCACCAGCACCAGGCCGGCGACCCGGTCCGGGTGTTCGATGGCCAGCCGTGCGGCGGCGTAACCACCCACCGAGTTGCCGATGAAGACCGCGCGCCGGAGGTCGAGGGCAGCGGCCACCTCGGCGAGCACGTCGCCGATCCGTTCAGCGGTCATGTTCGGCGCAGGATCCGACTCGCCGTGCGCGGGCCAGTCCAGCGCGAGGACACGGTGGCGCTCGGCCAGGACGGGCACGATCGGCGCGAAGTCATGCCGGTCGTGCAACGTGGCGTGCAACAGCACCACGGTGTCGCCGGATCCGGTCTCGTCGTAGGCCACCGAACCGGCCGTGGTGTGGATGCGATTCGTCACGAGGTCAGCTCCTTCAATTCACCGACCGACTGGTCGGTCATTGAAGGTGACGGTACTGCGCCGGGCACCCTGAGACAAGGTCGAAGTGCCCCCAGCCATCAGGCTGGGGGCACTTCGACCTTGGAAATCTCAGCGTGCGGTTAATACCAGACTTTGCGCCCACCGATCGGGCGCCCCACCTGGCCGAGGACCAACAACACCAGGCCGACGACCAGAACTATCCACCCGATGGTGGCGATGACTGCGGGGACCGGCAACAGATAGCCGATCGCGATGAGGATGATACCGAGGACGATCACCTGATACTCCTAAGTTATTTACGACGCCGACAAACACTTGTGTACCCAGCGGGAAGGCTTTCTAATCCACACGGCGGCAACTGTTTTTGTCATCGACGCCGGCGGCGCGGGTTCGTCACACCGAGGACGGCGAGCCGACCACCGACAGCAGCGCCAGCTTTTCGTGGCTTTCGCTGCCCGGCGCCGCGGTGTACACCAGCAGCGAGTGCGAATCCTGCGGATCGAGCAGGATCTGGCAGTTCAGTTCCAGCAGTCCGACGACGGGATGGCGGAATCGCTTGACCTCGTGCGGTGTGATGCCGACCTCGTGGGCATCCCAGAGTGCTTGGAATTCAGGGCATTCGGAGGTGAGCAGCTCGGCGAGGTGAGCGGCTTTGGAGCCGGGACCGCGCACCGTGAGCACTCGTCGCAGTCCCGAGGCGTACATCCTGGAGTAGAAAGCGTGGTCGTCGCCCGGATAGAGGTCACGCGTCGTCGGGTCGGTGAACCATCGGTACCCGATGCTGCGCGATGGACCGGTGAACCGGCACAGGTCGCCGACCAGGGCGACCCCCAGCGGGGTCTGCCGCAGGGTCTCGCCGAGTTCGGTGACGATCTCCGCCGGGGTGTCGGTGAGCCTGTCGAAGATTCGGAGCATGCCCGGGCTGATGTGGTCGGTGCCCGCTCCGCGCTCCGGCGGTGGGTGTCCGGCCAGCCGGAACAGGTGGTCGCGCTCATCCCGGGCCAGGTGCAGCCCTTGGGCGATCGCGGCGATCATCTGTGCCGACGGCTGCGGGCCGCGCGCGCGTTCCAGCCGCGAGTAATAGTCCGTCGACATGTGGCACAGCGCGGCGACCTCCTCGCGCCGCAACCCACTGGTTCGTCGGCGCTGCCCGCGTGGCAGTCCGACGTCCTCAGGCTGCAGCGCCGCCCGGCGGCGCACCAGAAATTCGGCCAATCCCGCGCGATCGATCACCTGGCCAGTTTCCCCCGGCCCGCGATGCTCATCCACGGATCGTCAGGCCGTGGATACCTGGCGCCCTGCGGGGAAGTCTGGGCACATGCCAGCCAACAAGTACGACGTGACCATCGCCGACCTCTCGAGAAAGCGGGCGGTGGTGACCGGCGCGAGCGACGGGATCGGACTCGGCATCGCCACAAGTCTTGCCGCCGCGGGCGCCGAGGTGATCATGCCGGTGCGCAATCCGCAGAAGGGCGAGGCGGCACTGGCCAGAATTCGCGAACGATATCCACGGGCGAGGCTGACGCTGGCCGAACTCGACCTGTCTTCGCTGGCCTCGGTGCGGGCACTCGGCGAGAAACTGTGCGGACACGGAGCACCGGTCCACCTGCTCATCAACAACGCCGGGGTGATGACGCCGCCCGATCGGCAGACCACCGCCGACGGCTTCGAGTTGCAGTTCGGCACGAACCATCTGGGGCACTTCGCACTGACCGGCCTGCTGCTGCCGTTGCTGAGAGCCGGCCAGGCCCGGGTGACATCGCAGACGAGCGTGGCCGCCCGCCGCGGGGCGATCAACTGGGACGACTTGAGCTGGACCCACAAGTACGACGGGATGTCGGCCTACCGGCAATCCAAGATCGCGGTCGGGCTATTCGGCCTGGAGCTCCGCCGCCTCAGCGCGGCGATGGGGTGGGGTATCACCAGCAATATCGCTCATCCCGGGGTTGCCCCGACCAATCTGCTCGCGGCACGTCCGGAGGTGGGGCGGGCACAGGACACCGGTGGTGTACGGATCATCCGCCGGCTCTCGGCGCACGGTCTCGGTGTCGGGACCGTGGACAGCGCGAAACTTCCGGCCTTGCTGGCCGCGACCGCGTCCGATGCCGACAACGTGTTCTTCGGGCCGCAGTGGCCGGGCAACGCAGGTGGCCCGCCCGGCGTCCAGAAATTGTGGAAGCCATTGCGTGACAATGAAAGCGCTGCGCGATTGTGGGCGGTGTCGGAAAAGCTCACCGGCGTCGCCTTCATATGAGGGCGCGCACCGCCATCAACCGATCGACACCAACTCATCGACCGCGTCGAACGGCAGGTTCTGGTTGGTGGTCGCGGTGACCACCATGTTGGTGAGGGTGATCGAACCCCCATGATTGTCCAGGAAAGCCGTATCGGCCGCGTCGCGTCCGGTGGCGATACGGACCAGCGTCTGCCGCGGCGCCAGGTAGGTGGCGTCGACGACGCGCCACTGCCCGTCCACGAAAGCCTCTGCGACAGCGTGGAAATCCATCGGCATGCAGCCCGGTGCGTACACCGCGACGAGTCGGGCCGGGACGTTCACCGCCCGCAGCAAGGCGACCACCAGGTGCGCGTAATCGCGGCACACCCCGGCACCCGCCAGCAGCGTGTCCTCGGCACCGTCGATGGGATCACTGGAGCCGGGCACGTAGCTCAACCGCCTACCCACCCATGACGAGATGTTCGCCAATAGTGTTGCCGTGTCGGAGTATTGATTGAACTCATATCCGGCGAAGCCGAAGAACTTGTCCGATTCGGCGTAGCGGCTGGGCCGCAGATACTGCGACAGGTCGTAATCGGTGACCGGCGCGGGCTCACTGCGGCCGACGATCGTCGCGGTGTAGTCGACGGTCAGTTGGCCCACGGGCGCGTCGAACTTGTGGATCCGGTTACCGTGCACGCCGGCGATCTCGGTCGCGAAGATCTGCTGGCCGTTCATGACGAATGCCAGGTATTCCGATATCTGCGCACCGGGGTGCGGGGCCACGGCGATCTGGAACTCCAATGTGGACGGGCCGTTGATGTCCACGTCGAGGTGGGCGCCCACCTCGCGGATGAGGGTGTTGATGTTTTCTGCCGATCCATGCTCGAGAGGTCTGCCTGCGGCGGCGTGCCGACGGTGCCACGCCTGACTGCTTGATTCCGGCTCACCTTAGCGGCGCGGGCGGGCGTGCGCGCGTTGCTGACCGGAATGAAAAAATCCGCTCCGAGTGTGGTCGGAACGGATCTTCAGGAGTGGAGCTAAGGGGATTCGAACCCCTGACCCCCACACTGCCAGTGTGGTGCGCTACCAACTGCGCCATAGCCCCGTAACTTGTGCTCACCGAAAGTACACCACCCGTACCCCTGGTTCAAAACCGCTGGTCACGGAAGCTCTCCCCCGGCCTCCGGTCCCAACGGACGGGCCGGGGTGTGCTCTTGGGAGGTCGTTGCGCCGGTCTCCGGCGCGAAAACCCACCCCAGCGCCGCCACGAGCAGGATCACCCCGCTGATCACGAAGGCCGACCCGAACGACAGGTACTGGGCGATCTGCCCGACGGCCAGCGATCCAGCGATGGCCCCGACGTCGGACATCATCTGGTAGACCGCCACAGCGGTGCCGGCGCGGGCCTTGCTGCCGATGATGTCGGCCACCGCGGCCTGCTGCGGCGAGGTGAACACCCCGGCCGCCGCCCCCGCCACGAAAGCGGCCGCCAGGAACAAGGTCAGCGAGGACGCCAACCCGACCAGCAGCGTCGCCACCCCGGAGATCGCCAGCCCGGTGATCAACGGCACCCGACGGCCCACCCGGTCGGACAGATGACCGCTGGGGATCACGGCGGCCACATTGCCGATCGCGAACACCGCCAGCGCCACCCCGGCCATCCGCGGCCCGCGGTGCAGCACCTCGGTGACGAACAACGGCACCAGCGCGATCCGCAGCCCGAACACCGACCATCCCGTCGCGAAGTTCGAGAACAGCGCCGCCCGGTATGCCCGGTTGTTCAGTACGTCGCGCACCGTCACCGTCGGTCCGCCCTGGTCGGCAGGCGCCGCCAGCGGGGAATGACGCAGACTCACCCACACCACGGCCGCCGCCACCAGCAGCGCCACCCCGTAGATGGCGAACGGCGCGGACAGCCCCAGCCCGGCGGTCAGGGAGCCCAGCACCGGGCCGCCGACGGAGCCGACCAGGAAGGCACTGGAGAACATGCCGGCCACCCGGCCGCGGGCGTCCGGCGGCGAGATGCGGATCATCAGCCCCAGCGAGGAGACCGTGAACATCGCCGAGCCGAAACCGCCCAGCGACCGGAACAGCAGCAGCTGCCAGTAGGTGTCCGCGAAGGCGCACACCCCGGTCGAGACGGCGACGATCAACAGACCGGTCAGGTAGACGCGCCGCTCCCCCAGCCGCTGCACGAAGATGCCGCTGGCCGGCGCCGCGCACAACCGCATCAACGCGAACGCGGTGATGACGAACGTCGCCGCACTGATGCTGACGCCGAAGTTGCGAGCGTACTGCGGCAGGACCGGGGCGACCACCCCGTACCCGAGCGCGATCACCGCGTTGGCGGTGATCAACACCCAGACTTCGCCGGGCAGCTTCGGCTTCTCGGGCGCCGTACAGTCGCCCTCCGCAAGACTCACGGCGTCGACTGTATTCGGGCGCCGAGATTGCGGTTCAGGCGATGACGGAGTTCACCACTTCCTTGGCGGCCTGCTGCACCTGCGCCAGATGTTCCGGGCCCTTGAACGACTCGGCGTAGATCTTGTAGACGTCCTCGGTGCCCGACGGCCGCGCCGCGAACCAGGCGTTCTCGGTGGTCACCTTCAACCCGCCGAGGGCGGCCCCGTTGCCGGGGGCGGTGGTCAGCTTGGCGGTGATCGGCTCCCCGGCCAGCTCGGTGGCGCTCACCTGCTCGGCCGACAGCTTCGACAACCGGGCCTTCTGGTCCCGGTCGGCGGGCGCGTCGATGCGCGCATACGTCGAGGCTCCGTACTTCTCGGCCAGTTCGGCGTAGCGCTGGGACGGGGTGGAGCCGGTGACCGCCAGGATCTCCGAGGCCAGCAGCGCCAGGATGATGCCGTCCTTGTCGGTGGTCCAGGTGGAGCCGTCGGTCCGCAGGAAGGACGCGCCCGCGCTCTCCTCACCACCGAAACCGATTGAGCCGCCGATCAATCCGTCCACGAACCACTTGAAGCCGACCGGCACCTCGACCAGCTTGCGACCCAGCCCGGCCACCACCCGGTCGATGATCGAGCTGCTCACCGCCGTCTTCCCCACCGCGGTGCTGCCGGGCCACGACGGACGATGCGAGTACAGATAGTCGATGGCGACGGCCAGGAAGTGGTTCGGGTTCAGCAGGCCGCCGTCGGGGGTGACGATGCCGTGCCGGTCGGAGTCCGCATCGTTGCCGGTGGCGATCTGATAGCGGTCCCGGTTGGCGATCAGCGAGGCCATCGCGTTGGGCGAGCTGCAGTCCATCCGGATCTTGCCGTCGGTATCCAGGGTCATGAACCGCCACGTCGCGTCGACCAGTGGGTTCACCACCGTCAGGTCCAGCTTGTGCCGTTCAGCGATGGCACCCCAGTAGTCCACGCTGGCCCCGCCGAGCGGGTCGGCGCCGATCCGGATGCCCTGCGCCCGGATCGCGTGCAGGTCCACCACGTTGGGCAGATCCTCGATATAGGCGTTCAGGTAATCGTGGCGCTGGGCGGTCTGCAGCGCTCGCGCCAGCGGCACCCGCTTCACCGCCTTGAGGCCGTCCCGCAGGATCTCGTTGGCGCGCTTGGCGATCCAACCGGTGGCGTCGGTGTCGGCCGGTCCGCCGTTGGGTGGGTTGTATTTGAAGCCGCCGTCGCGGGGCGGGTTGTGTGACGGGGTGACGACGATGCCGTCGGCCAGGGCGCCCGCACGCGAGGAGGAAGAGTTACCTGAGCCGCGGCCGCGGTTGAAGGTGAGGTTGAAGGTGAGGATGGCGTGGCTGACGGCCGGGGTCGGGGTGTAGCGATCGGCCGCATCGATCATCGCGACCACGTCATTGGCGGCCAGCACCTCCAGCGCCGACGCCCAGGCCGGCTCACTCAACGCGTGGGTGTCCCGGCCGATGAACAGCGGGCCGGTGGTGCCCTGGCCGGCGCGGTACTCCACGATGGCCTGCGTGGTGGCCAGAATGTGTGCCTCGTTGAAGGCGCCGTCCAGGCTGGATCCGCGATGGCCGGAGGTGCCGAACACCACCTGCTGGGCGACGTCGTCGGGGTCGGGCAAGACGGTGTAGTAGGCCGTCACCACCTGGGCGACATCGATGAGGTCCGAAGGATCGGCCGGCTTGCCGGCACGTGGATTTGCAGCCATGACCCGATTCTTGCGCACTTACCGCAAGCCCGTCGCAAGTGCGTCACAAGTGCGGCGGGACAACGTATACCCCATGAACAGCTCCCCACAATCCGCCCAACACGCAAGCCAACCGGACTTGTCCGGCATCACCATCGCCCACCGCGCGATGATCACCGATGTGGGGCGGCTGGCGAATCTGCTGGCCGCCGTCGCGCGCGGCGCCCACACCTGTGCGCACCCCAGGGAGGTGGCCCGTTACATCCGGCTGCTGTGTGAGTCCATCCACCATCACCACACCGTGGAGGACGAGGTGCTGTGGCCGATCGTGACGGCGTCGGCCGGCAGCTTCGTCGACCTGTCCGAGCTCGCCGACGACCACGCCGCGCTGGACCCGCGGCTGGACCGGATCACATCGCTGGCCGTGGCCTTCCAGAAGGCGCCCGGCCGGCCCACCGCGGCGCCGTTGGCCGCCGCGCTGGCCGACCTGCATCAGTTGGTGTGTGAGCACATCGCCGACGAGGAGCGCGAGGTGTTCGAGGTGATCCGCCGGCACGTGTCGGTCGACGACTGGGCCGTCGTGGAGAAGGCGGCCCAGCGTGCCGGCCGGATGTCCTTCGACGGTCCCCGCATCGTCGGTGCGGCCACCGACGACGAGTACGCGCGGATGGCCGCCGCGGCCAATCCGCTGCTGATCGGGTTCATCAAGTTGATGTCATGGCGGCACAAGCGCTTTGAGCGCAAAGTGTTCAGCTGATCAGCCGGGCCGCCTCATCGGCCAGGAGCTTACGCAATTGCGCTGCGGCCGTCCGGTACCGGACGGCCGCGGCGGCATCGCCGTCCGCCTCGGCCAGCGCGCCCAGCGCCTCGTCGACCGGGCCGGTCAGCAGCGTGCCGTTGTCAAGTCCGGCCATCCGCCCGCTGTACGGCAGCAATTCGGCAGCTTCGGTGCGCGCCACCGCCAGGTCGCCGATCGCGACGGCGGCGTGCACGCGCAGCGTCGTCATCGCCACCCAGTAATAGGACCGCTCGGTGGGTACACGCTGGGACCAGACCTCCTGTGCCTCGGCCCTTCTGCCCACCGCCAACAGGGCCAACACCGCACCGTCGGCCATCGTCGCGGAGACGGTGCGGTGCAGCAACAGCAACTCATCGGCCATCGGCCCGAGGTCACCGCGGGTCAGCGCGGCGCTGACCCGGCCTACCAGACCGAGCAGCACCCCGTTGGCCACGCCGTGCTCGGCCAGGCTGGCGCCCGCGGCCAGATAGCGCGCCTCCCCGTCATCGGGGCGCCCGGCCAGCACCGTCAGCTGGGCGACGTAGGCGTCGAGCACGCCCAGCAGGTATCCGAGTTGGCCGGTGCCGGCCCGGGCCACCGCCTGGTCCACGTGGTCGAGTGCGGCGGCCAGATCCGAACGCCCCGACGCCGCCAGGAACAACAGCCAATGCCCGACGGTCTGATAGTCGACGGCACCGCAATCCGTTGCGACGCGGAGCAATTCGGCGGCCATCGGTTCGCGCTGCTGCGCCAGGTCCGGTCCCAGGCAGGCGAATGCACGCACATTCAGTGCCGCGCACAGCAGCCGGGCGTGGGCGTCGGGATCGGCCGCGTGCAGCGCCCGGGCCAACTCCAGGGCCTCGGCGCTGGCCGCCATGGCGGTGTCGTGCTCGGCGCCCTCGACCTCCTTGAACAAGGTGATCAGCAGGTGCACCCGGACCTGCGGCGGGTAGTTCTGAGCCAGAATCCGGCGCAGCGGGTCGACGATGACAGGGTCGATGTGGTCGCCGGTGCGCAGCCGCCACACCAGTGGGCTGTCCAGCGCGGTCAGCGCGCGTACCAGCAGGCCGTCATCCCCGGCGGCCAGCGTTACGGTGCGGTTGAGTTCCTGGCGCGCCGAGATGGCATCACCGGCCCGGGCCAGCGCCGAGATCAGCCCGCACCGGGCCGGCACGGCGCGGTGCGGTTGCGCGGCGGCCAGCTCGAACATCCGCACCGCGGCCCGCCATTGCCGGGCCGCCTCGCCCGGGGCGCCCACCGCATCGGCCTCCCGGGCCGCCGACATCGCGAATTCTGCTGCCTGCGAGGCGGTCTCGGGGGTGGCGGCGGCCACCGCGTGGTAGGCCAGTGACGCGGCGTCGGTGTTACGCCCGCCCAGCAGACTCAGCGCCGTGGAGTGCAGCCGGGTGCGGCGCAGCAGCGAGGTGTCGTCGTAGAGGGTGTCGCGGATCAGACTGTGCGCGAACCGGATCCGGCCCGGACCCGGTTCGTCGAGCAATCCGGCCAGCACCGCAGGTTCCAGCGCGTCGAGTAAGTCGGTGTCGGTGTGGGCCAGCTCCTCCAGCAGGTCCAGGTCGACCTCGCGGCCGAGCACCGCGGCCTGGCGCAACACGGTCACGGTCTGGCCCGGCAGCCGGGCCAGCCGGCGGCGCACCACGTCGCGCACCCCGGCCGGCACCCCGCCGTGGGCGGCGTCGGAGCCCTCGGCAACCATCAGCCGGGCCATCTCCCGAACGAACAACGGATTACCACCGGTCCTGTCCCGCAACAACTTCAGGGTGGCACCGGTTACTGTGGGCAAGCCACAGTCGGTGGCCACGCCGATGAGGGCCGCGTCGTCCAGCCCGGTCAACATCAGATGCGCGGCCGTGTGGTTGGCCAGCGCGGCGCGGGCCATGTCGAGCTCGGCACCGGATTCCGACGGGCGGTAGGTGCCGATGACCAGCACCGGCCGTTCGCCCAGCCGGTCGGCGAGCAGGCGCAGCAGTTCCAGGGTGAGGCCGTCGGTGCGGTGCAGATCGTCGAGCACGACGACCAGCGGCTGTCCGGCGGCGGCCCGGCCGAGCACGTCGGCAAGGGCGTGCGCCAGCCAGAAGGCGCTGCTGTCGTGGGCGGGCTGTCCGGCGTCGTGCAACAACGCCGCCAGCGCCGAGGCCTGCCCAGGGTCCAGGGTCGGCCGGAACGGGCGGAGCACTTCGGTCCACGCCCAACCCGCCGGCGCGCCGTCCACCTCGGGGCAGCGCCCGAAGGCCACCGTCCAGCCGGCCCGCTGCAGTGCCGCGGCGGCCGTGTCGGCCAGCGTGGTCTTGCCCGCGCCGGCCTCCCCGCCGATCCACACCACCTTCAGCCCGTCGTCGCGGGCCCCGGTGGCGGCGGCCTCGATCGCGGCGAGTTCAGCTGCGCGGCCCCGGGTCCGGGATGCCGCCGGCGGCGGTGTCACCGGGGCGGCCCGAGCCGGCGCCACCGTGATGGGGTCGAGGTGTTCGGCTTGGCGCAGGATGTCGCGCTCCAGGTCGCGCAGCGCGCGGCCCGGTTCGAGCCCGAGTTCGTCGGTCAGATACTCGCGGGTGCGACGCAGCGCGTCCAGGGCGGCGACCTGGCGGCCGGCCCGGTACTGCGCGGCGGCCAGCAGGCAGGCGGCCGCCTCCCGGCCGGGATGGTCGCGGGCGTGCGGCTCGAGTACCCGCACCACCACGGCGTGCTGGCCGAGCGCCGACTGGGCGGCCGCATAGGATTCGACGGCCGAGAGCCGCAGTTCGGTCAGCCGGGCCACCTCCGGGGCGGCCCACAGGGTGTCGGCGACCTCCACGTACGGGTCGCCGAGCCACTCGGTGAGCACATCCTCCAGCAGGTCCGAGTGTGTTTCGGCGGCAACGGTTTTGGCCTCCGCCGACCACACGTCGACGGCGGCCTCGGGCAGCCGCAGGCAGTAGCCCGGCGCGGCGCTGACGATCACCTGGGCGGCGGCCCGGCGTTGCCTGCCGGGTTCGAGCACGCGTCGCAGGTGTGAGATGTAGGCCTGCAATGCGGCCAGCGCCTTCGGTGGCGGTTCGCCCTCCCAGAGGTCCTCGATGAGCCGGTCCACCGACACCACCTGACCGTGCGCCAGCACCAGCCGGGCCAGCACCGCCCGTTGCTTGGGTCCGCCCAGATCGGCTGGCGCACCGTTCACCCAGGCGCGCACGGGCCCCAGCACACAGATCCGCACAGCGGGGTCACAGGGAGCCGACATGGTGCGCCCAACATATCGTCTCGCCCGCAGGCTCCATACTGAGCGGCATGGCTGGATTCGACCGACGTGAACTGGCGGCCGTATTCGCCGGCGGCGCGCTGGGCACCCTGGTCCGCGCCGGACTCGGGCACGCGCTTGCGGTGGCCCCCGGGCACTGGCCGTGGCCCACCTTCATTGTCAACATCGTCGGCACGGTCCTGCTGGCGTTCTTCACCACAAGGCTGCTGGAGCGGCTACCGACATCGGCGTACCGGCGGCCGTTGCTGGGCACCGGATTGTGCGGTGGCCTGACGACTTTCTCCACCATGCAGGTCGAGACGGTCACCATGCTGGAGCACCACTTCTATGGGTTGGCCGCCGCGTACACCGTGGCCAGCATCGCGGTGGGCCTGGTGGCCATGCACTTCACCACGGCATTGGTGCGACGGGTGCGGATCCGATGACCACGCTCGCGGTGTGGATCGGTGTCGCGCTGATCGGCGGCGCCGGTGCCGTGTGCCGGTTCCGGCTGGACAAGGCGGTGTCCACCCGGGTGTCCCGGCCGTTCCCGGCCGGGACGCTGGTGGTCAATGTCAGCGGCGCATGGTTGCTCGGCTTCGTCGGCGGGTTGGCGCTGAGCCCGAATGTGGCCCTGCTGGCCGGCACCGCATTCGTGGGCGCCTACACCACCTTCTCGACGTGGATGCTGGAAACTCAACGGCTCGGCGAGGAGCGTCAGTTGCGGGCGGCCATCGCCAATATCGTGATCAGCGTGGTACTCGGGCTGGGTGCGGCCTGGTTGGGCCTGACGATGGGAGCCCTGCTGTGAGCGCAGACCAGCTGAAGCTGACCGCGTACTTCGGGGAGCGGTTGCGCGGTGAACATCGCTTCGTCGCCGACGAGCTGCTGGAGTTGTTCGGGTCGCACCGGGTCGCCACCAGTGTGGTGCTGCGCGGTAGCGCCGGGTTCGGCCCCCGCCACGAACTGCGCAGCGACCTCACCCTCTCGCTGTCGGAGGACCTGCCGGTCGCACTTGCCGCGGTGGACCGGGCCGAGCGGATCACCGGATTGGCCGAGCAGACGGTGGCGATGATCGACCGCGGGATCGTCACCCTGGAGCGGGCCCAGCTACTCGATGCGCCGCCACCGGAGCATGCCAAGCTCACCGTCTACGTCGGACGGCAGACCCGCTGTGCCGGACGGCCGGCCTACCGGGCGGTCTGCGACGTGCTGCGCGCGCACGGCTTCGCCGCGGCGGGCGTCTTCCTCGGGGTGGACGGCACCGTGGCCGGACAACGCAGGCGGGCCCGGTTCTTCGGCACCAACGCCGATGTGCCGGTGATGATCATCGCCGCGGGCACCGGTGCGCAGGCGGCCGCCGCGGCCTCCGAGCTGACACGGCTGGTGCCCGCCGCCACCATGACGGTGGAGCGCGCACAGCTGTGTAAACGCGCCGGCCGGCTGATCGCGGCCCCGGTCGCGCTGCCCGAGACCGACGCCGACGGTCGCCCGCTGTGGCAGAAGCTGATGATCCACACCCGTGAAGACAACCTGACCGACGGGACGCCCATCCACCGCGCGCTGGTGGCCCGGCTGCGGGACCGCCGGTCGGTCAGCGGCGTGACCGTGCTGCGGGCCATCTGGGGTTTCCACGGCGACGGGGAACCGCACGGGGACAAGCTGTTTGCGCTGGGTCGCCAGGTGCCGGTCACCACCATCGTGGTGGATACGCCGACGCGGATCGCGGCGTGCTTCGACCTCGTCGACGAGCTGACGGCGCACCACGGGGTGGTCACCGCCGAGTTGGTCCCGGCGTTGGTGAGCATCGACGGCGGACATCGGCGCGGCGATACGGCGCTCGCACGGTACACCTGGTGAGCCGCCGCACAGCGGGGTAAGCCTAGCCTTGGCTAAGTACCCGGTGTAGCGTCCACCGACATGGAACAGTCACCGTCCGCTGCTGTCAACCCTGAGCTGCTCACGGTCCTGAGAGACGATCTCAGCATCGACGTCAGCCGAGTCACCCGCGACTCCCGGCTGATCGATGACCTCGGCATGGATTCGGTGGCGTTCGCCGTCGGAATGGTCGCCATCGAGGACCGCCTGGACGCCGCCCTGACCGAAGAAGACCTGCTCAGCTGCGAGACCGTCGGCCAACTGGAATCCGCGGTGCTGGCCAAACTGCCGGCGCAGCAGGCGAACTCGTGAACGCACTGGCCCAGGCCCTGTCCGTGGCGATGACGGGGTCCGACAACGACCTGCACGTCCTGGACACCGCCGCAGGCACCTGGACCCGTCATCCGTGGGCCGAGGTGCATGCCCGCGCCGAGAACGTCGCCGAGCGCATCTGCGCCGAGGGAACCCAGGCCGTCGGTCTGGTCGGTGACCCGAACGTGGAATTCATCGCCGGGATCACCGGCGCCCTGCTGGCCGGGGCCGCGGTGTCGATCCTGCCCGGACCGGTCCGCGGCGCCGACCCGCAGCGCTGGGCACAGTCCACCCTGACCCGGTTCGAGGGCATCGGCGTGCGCACGGTGCTCAGCCACGGAACACACCTGCAGCAGCTCGGCTCGGCCGACGGCGCGGTGACCGTACACGACGTCGTCGGCGTGGCGCATGCACAGCGCTCGCGCACCCACCACGGCAGCGTCGGCAGCCCCGTCGCGGTGCTGCAAGGCACCGCCGGGTCGACGGGAACGCCTCGCACGGCACAACTTTCACCCGAGGCGGTGCTGGCCAACCTGCGGGCGCTGGTGAGCCGGGTCGACGTCGGCACCGGCGACACCGGGCACTCCTGGCTGCCGCTGTACCACGACATGGGGCTGTCCTTTCTGCTCACGATGGCGCTGGGCGGGGCCAATCTCTGGCAGGCGCCCACCTCGGCGTTCTCCGCGCAGCCGTTCGGCTGGCTGAAATGGCTGACCGACAGCCGCGCCACGCTGACCGCCGCACCGAACATGGCCTACAACATCGTCGGCAAGTACGCCCGCCTGGTCAGTGACGTCGATTTCTCCCAGCTGCGGTTCGCGCTCAACGGCGGCGAA
The DNA here is from genome assembly GCF_054404835.1 of Mycobacterium sp. BMJ-28. Classification (NCBI taxonomy): domain Bacteria; kingdom Bacillati; phylum Actinomycetota; class Actinomycetes; order Mycobacteriales; family Mycobacteriaceae; genus Mycobacterium; species Mycobacterium sp. BMJ-28. Next base: position 4,453,426 of record NZ_CM136783.1, read on the forward strand.
CCCGTCGACTGCGACGGCAGCGGACTGTTCGCCGCCGAGATGGCCCGGTTCGGGCTGCACCCCGGCGCACTGGCCCCGTCCTATGGCCTGGCCGAATCCAATTGCGCGGTGAGCGTGCCCACCCCCGGCTCGGGTTTGCGGGTCGATGAGATCCACGTCGTCAGCGACGACGGCGGATTTGTGCGCAAGCACGCGGTGCTGGGCGAGGCCATTCCCGGCATGCAGATCCGGGTCACCCCGAGCGAGCAGTTCGCCGGCAGCATCACCGATCGCGAGGTCGGCGAGGTCGAGGTGCGCGGCACGTCGATGATGAGCGGCTACCTCGGGGTGGACCCCATCGACCGTGAAAGCTGGTTTCCCACCGGCGATATCGGATACCTGCTGGATGGCGGCCTGGTCATCTGCGGACGCGCCAAGGAGATCATCACCGTTGCCGGGCGCAACATCTTCCCGACCGAGATCGAACAGGTGGCCGCGCAGATCGACGGCATCCGCCCTGGCGCCGTGGTCGCAATCGGCACCGACGGGGCGTCGACGCGCCCGGGCCTGGTGATCGCCGCCGAATTCAAGGGTGCCGACGAGCCCGCCGCGCGCAGCGCGCTGGTGCAGCGCATCGCCTCCGAATGCGGTGTGGTGCCCGCAGACGTGGTGTTCATGCGGCCCGGTTCGCTGCCCCGCACATCGTCGGGCAAGCTGCGCCGCCTCGAGGTCAAACGCAATCTGGAGGCCGCCCCATGACGGTGACGGCGCCACCGGTCGAGGACTTCCCCGCCCTGCTGGCCAGGGTGTTCAACGATCAGGTGCGGACGTGGACCGCCGAAGCCGAAGCGAGCGAACAGTTCCCACGCCAGCTGATCGAGTATCTGGGCCGCGAGGGGGTGTTCGCCGCCAAGTGGGGCGATGCCCAGCAGCCCGATGTCGGCAAGGTGATCGCCCTGGCCATGGAGCTGGGTCGGCTGGGATCGGCCGGTATCGCCGTCGGGGTCAGCCTGCATGATTCGGCCATCGCCATCCTGCGCAGGTTCGCCCGCAACGACCACCTGCGCGATATCGCCGAGCGCGCCATCCGCGGTGACGCCGTGCTGTGTATCGGCGCCTCCGAGGAGTCCGGTGGATCCGACCTGCAGATCGTCGGCACCGAAGTCCGTTCCGTCGACGGCGGATTCGCCGTCACCGGGATCAAGAAATTCGTCTCACTCTCCCCCATCGCGGATTACGTGATGGCGGTGGCGCGCAACGTCGACAACGATCCGTCCAGTCGGCACGGCAACGTCGTCGTCATCGCGGTACCGCTGAACCACCCCGGCGTGCAGGTCCAGGTGCCCTACCGCAAAGTGGGCGCCGGGCCGCTGGCCACCGCGGCCGTGCACATCGACGCCTGGCTGCCCGCCGACGCGCTGGTGGCGCGCCCGGGCACCGGGCTGGCCGCGATCTCCTGGGGTCTGGCACATGAGCGGATGTCGGTGGCCGGCCAGGTCGCCAGCAACTGCCAACGGCTACTCGGAATCACGTTGGCGCGCATGATGAATCGTAGCCAGTTCGGCCACACCCTGTACGAGCATCAGGCGCTCCGGATGCGGGTGGCCGACCTGCAGGCCAGGGTGGACATGCTGCGGTACGCCCTGATGGGCATCGCCGCGGGTAAGACGCTGGACCTGCGCACCGCGGCCGCCATGAAGGTGACCGCGGCCCGCCTCGGTGAAGAGGTGGTGTCGGAGTGCATGCACATCTTCGGCGGCACAGGCTATCTCGTCGACGAGACCCCGCTGGGCCAGTACTGGCGGGATATGAAACTGGCCCGCATCGGCGGCGGCACCGACGAGGTGCTGTGGGAGTTGGTGGCCGCGGCGATGAAGCCCGACCACGACGGCTATGCCGCGATGATGGGCCGCTGAACCCGGCGGACTACCGGTGCGCCGGGATGTCCTCCGGGGTGCGCGGGAACGCGTAGAGCGCCATCCGCCGGTTGGACATCTGGTGCTCCCCCAGGAACGTGCACCCGATGTACTCGACCAGCCTGCGCGCACCGAGATTGCGGTGGTCGGGGTCGAACATCACCCGGCGGCACTGCGGCTCGCCGGCGAACATGTCGGCCAGCAGCTTCGGCAGGATCAGCGGGGCGATGCCGCGGTTGACCAGTTTGGTGTCGGCGATGGCCGCGTGCATGCCCAGGTCGTAGGGATCGGCGTCATACCGAGCAGCGATGGAATCCTTTGCCGCTCGGTACAATTCGATGTAACCGACGTCTTCGCCGTTGCGGCTGGTGATGAACGGGCGGGAGAAGGTGCCGGCCAGCTGCGCCTTCAGGTACCGCCGCCAGCGCTCCGGCGGCCAGTCGTACTCCCATGCCTGCGCCAGGTGCGGCCGGTTCATCCACTCGGAGATCATCTCGGCGTCGGCATCCGGATCTGCCGGGCGGGCGGCGTAGGGCGCCGCGATCTGCGGAATCGTCGGCGCGGGCACCTCGCGGACCCGCTCGGAAATGTCGGTCAGCTCGCGCGGCAGGATGGGCAGCGCCTCGTCAGTGTCGATCATTTGAGGATCGAGCCTACCCAACGACGAGAAATCCGGGTGGCCTACGCGACCCGCATCTTCGGTGCCATCGTAGAGAGATGACGCGTGACCGAATCGGCGAACTGCGGAGATGGGAGGACGCCGGAGCGCATTGGCAGGTGGTGTCCGAAACCGCAACCGCGGTGACCATCGCACTGCTGCGCTGCGACGGTGGAGAGGAGGTCGACCGCTTCACCTCGACCGACCCCGAACTGCTGCGGTTCGTGGCCGCCCGCACCCGGGACTAAAGGTCACTGGCGTCGTCGGGCACGTCCACGGCGTGCTCGGCGAGTGCCTCCAGCGACACCACATCCAGGGTGCGCTCGTGCGTGCATGCCATCACCACCGGTGCCGCACAGCCGTCCTCGTAGGCGCGCAGCCAATTGTGCGCGGTCACGCACCAGCGATCCCCCGGTTGCAGCCCGGGGAACCGGTACTCCGGCATCGGGGTGGAAAGGTCGTTGCCGATCGAGCGCTGATGATCGAGGAACTCCCGGGTGACCACCGCGCAGATCGAATGCATGCCCGGATCCTCGGGCCCGGTCGAGCAGCAGCCGTCGCGGTAGAAACCGGTGAGCGGTTCGGCACCACAGGGCTCCAGCGGGCCGCCGAGCACGTTGCGTTCGGGCATCGTCTCATCATGCCCTGCTTACCGCCGCGCAGCCCGCGCCGGACGACCACACCCACGGTGTGACGCGGCACACCCTCTGCACTTCGCAGCTACCCGCCGGTAACCGACACTCTGTACAGTCGTAGCCGTTGCCAGGGAGGCGGCACTGGCACAAGGGTGACGATCGACATGAGTATGCACAGTTCGGCGAGCGATGCCGGGACGGCAGTCGAGGAGCTGACGCTGACCGAACCCGACGCCCCCGAGCCGTCCGCGCACATCCCGAGCCGTGACGACGGCGCCACCACTCCCGGGGGCCCGACCATGGTGCTGCTCGGCACCGGCATCTACCTCGCCGTCAAGGTGTGGCGGTACCGGCGTCGCCGCCGGCAGGGTTGACCACCCAGCTGCCCTGGTACAGCGTTCCCGTGACGCGCAGTTCGGCGTCCATCGTCACCACATCGGCGGGCGCACCGGCTTGCAGGCCCGGCCTGGACAGCCGCAGCGCACGGGCCGGATTGACGGTGGCCTGACGCACCGCCTGCAGCAGCGCGTCGTCGCGGTCGAGCCCGCTGTGGGCGACCGCGAACCGGAACACGGCATCCATGGTGGCGGTGCTGCCGGCGATGGTTTCGGTGCCCGCAACCCGCGCCCGCCCGCCCACCACCTCGACGGACATGGTGCCCAGCTGGTAGCTGCCGTCGGCGCCGCCGGTGGCGGCCATCGCGTCGGTGATCAGCGACACCCGAGGGGTACTGCGCGTCACGTGCCGGTAGATCGCCGGGTCGACGTGCACGCCGTCGGTGATCAGCTCGACGGTCACCCGCGGATCCTCCAGCAGCGCGATGATCGGGCCCGGTGCGCGGTGGTTCACCGGGCGCATCGCGTTGAACAGATGAGTTCCCACGGTGGCGCCGGCATCGATCGCCGCCCTGGTTTGCTCGTAGCTCGCCTCGGTGTGCCCGACGGCGGCCACCACCCCGGCGCCGGACAGCCGACCGATCGCCTCCAGCGCCCCGGCCCGCTCGGGCGCCAGCGTCACCATCCGCACCGCGCCGCCGCCGACTTCCAGAATCCGTTCCAGTTCAACGGGTTCCGGGTCGCGCATCAACGCTACATCATGGGCGCCGCAGCGATGCACCGACAACCACGGGCCCTCCAGGTGGATACCGTCGATCAGGCCGGCGCGGGTGTGCTCGGCCAGCGCACCGACCTGGCGCAGCAGGTCCTCGGGGCCCGCCGTGACCAGGGAGGCGATCAGCGTGGTGGTGCCGTGCCGGCGGTGCAAACCGACCGCCGCCGACGTCGCGGCCAGGGTGCCCGCCGAGAAGTCGGCCCCGGCACCGCCGTGCACATGGGTGTCGACGAAACCGGGGACCACCACGGCGGCGGTGTGGTCCGCAGGCGCCGGTGGGGCCCCCGCACCGACCGCGCGCACCGTGTCACCGGTGACGTCGATCCAGCCGGGCCGCAACAACTGCGCGCCGGTGAGCAGGGTGTCGGCGGCGATGAGCACTCAGATACCTTGCCAGTCCGGTTTCGATCGGTAGGCCTCGCGGTAGTAGTCCGACAGTTGTAGCCGCCGGGCCGCGGCGTCGTCGAGCAGCACGGTGACGTGCGGATGGTGCTGAAGAACGGTCGCCGGCCACATCGCCGACACGGATCCTTCGACGAGGTGGTGCACGGCTTCGGCTTTGGCCGCACTGCCGGCGATCAGGACGACGTGCCGGGCGGCCATGATGGTGGCCAGCCCCTGGGTCAGGCAATGCGTGGGTACCGCATCCACATCGCCGTCGAAGAACCTGGCGTTGTCGATGCGGGTCTGCCGGGTCAGCGTCTTGATCCGGGTGCGCGAGGCCAACGAGGATCCCGGTTCGTTGAAGGCGATGTGACCGTCGGTGCCGATGCCGAGGATCTGCAGGTCCACACCCCCGGCGGCGGTGATCGCCAATTCGTAGGCGGTGCACGCGGCGGGGATGTCGGTGGCCAGGCCGTCCGGGCCGGTCACCGCACCGGGGGCGAAGTCGACGCGGGACACGAACACCTTGTCGATGACGTTGCGGTAGCGCTCGGGATGCTCGGCGGGCAGCCCGACGTACTCGTCGAGGGTGAAGCCGCGGGCCTGGGCGAAGCTGAGCTGACCGCCCTGGTGTCGCGCGACGAGTTCGTCGTAGATGGCCAGCGGTGACGAGCCGGTGGCCAGGCCGAGCACCGCATCCGGTTTGCCGGCCAGCAGCGCGGTGATGGCGTCGGCGGCCAGTCGCCCGAGCGTTCCGGTATCGGGGGCGATGACGACTTCCATTACTTGGCCGCCGTGAAAAGCTCTACTCCGCTGGCGATTTCGGCACCGGTGACGCTCGCGGTGATGTTGGCGGCTTCGCGCTCGTCCATGATCACGACCGGCACGATGGGGTTGAGCCCCTTGGCCACCACCGCGGGTACGTCGTAGGTGATGACGAGCTGACCGGCGGTGACCTCATCGCCCTGGGTGGCGTGGGTGGTGAAGCCCTCCCCGTTCAGCGCGACGGTGTCCAGGCCCAGATGCACCAGGACGCCGACATTGGCCGGGGTCATGACGATGTAGGCGTGCGGCATCAGTTTGAGCAGCTTGCCGCTGACCGGGGCGAGCGCCTGCAGCACGGTGCGGGGTGGGTCGATGGCGGCACCGTGACCCACCATGCCCTGGGCGAACACCGGGTCGGGAACCTCGCTGAGCGCTACCGCCCGGCCGGGGACCGGCGCGAGAACAACTGTCGTCATACCGCACAACACTACGAGCGTTGCCGAACCGGGTCTCGGGTTCATCGGTTCTCGTTTAAGCTGCCCCGAATGAGCGGGTCGACGAAACCTCAAAGCAGTCCTAGGGTTCCAGGATTTGCGCAGTTGCAGCGCCTCGGCAAGAGTTTGATGCTGCCGATCGCGGTGCTGCCGGCGGCCGGCATCCTGCTGCGCCTGGGTCAGCCCGACCTGCTGGGCCGGATCGACGCGCCGGTGATCGGCGCCTTCTTCAAGGCGATGAGCGCGGCGGGCGACGCGGTGTTCGCGAATCTGCCGTTGCTGTTCGCCGTCGGTGTGGCCATCGGGTTCGCCCGCAAGGCGGACGGTTCGACCGCGCTGTCGGCCGTGGTCGGCTACCTGGTGGTGCAGGCGGTGTTCAAGACCATGTCGCCGATCGTGCTGGCCGGCGAACTCGACAAGGCCGGCGAGCAGGCCCAGATCAACTACAGCGTGTTCGCCGGCATCGTCATCGGTCTGGTCACCGCGTGGCTGTTCGACCGCTACCACACCATCCAATTACCTTCGTATCTGGGCTTTTTCGGTGGGCGCCGGTTCGTCCCGATCGCGGTGTCACTGGCCTCGCTGTTCATCGGCTTCGCCATGAGCTACTTCTATCCGCTCTTCGATGCCGGCCTCACCGGGCTCGGCAAATTCATCGGCGGCGCGGGCGCGTTCGGCGCGTTCGTCTACGGGTTTGCCAACCGCATGCTGATTCCGTTGGGGCTGCACCACATCCCCAACTCGTATGTCTGGTTCCTCTACGGCGACTACCAAACCCCCGACGGGAATGTGGTCACCGGTGAGCTGACCCGCTTCGCCGCGGGTGACCCCAGCGCGGGCCTGCTGACCTCCGGCTTCTACCCGATCCTGATGTTCGGCTTGCCTGCCGCGGCTCTGGCGATGATCCACGTCGCCAACAAGAAGCAGCGCAAGGTGGCCGTCGGCATCCTGTCCGCCGCAGCGCTGACGGCGTTCCTGACCGGGGTGACCGAACCGCTCGAATTCGCGTTCATGTTCGTGGCCTTCCCGCTGTACGTCATCCACGCGATCCTGACCGGGCTGTCGCTGGCCATCGCCTATCTGCTCGACATCCACCTGGGGTTCTCGTTCTCCGCCGGGCTGATCGACCTGCTGCTCTACGGGACGGCACCGGCGGCGAAACACATCCCGCTGCTCATCGGGATGGGCGTGGTGTTCTTCATCGTCTACTACCTGATGTTCCGGTTCGCCATCACCAGGTGGAACATGCGCACCCCGGGCCGTGAACCGGAGGACGAGTTCGAGGCCGAGGAGCAGGCCAATCTCGGTGAGGGCAGTGAGTCGGCTACCGCCGTGGTGGCGCCGGGCGCGGGCACGCAGCAGGAATCCAAGGCCGAACAGGTCATCGCCGCATTCGGCGGACGGGACAACCTGGTGAACGTCGACGCCTGCATCACCCGGCTACGGATGGAGGTCGCCGATCCGGCGAAGGTGGATCAAGCGCGGCTGAAAAGCCTTGGTGCAGCGGGGGTCATCGAGGTCGGCAACGGCGTGCAAGCGGTGTTCGGCACCGAGGCCGAGGCGTTGAAGAACGACATCCTCGGTATCCTCTAGCCCCGCACCAGCCGGCCCGGCCGCGCCCCGGTGTCCACGCCGTCGCGGCGCGTCACCACACCGTTGACGATGGTGGCCGTGTACCCCGAGGAGCCTTGCACCAGCCGGTGCCCGCCCGCGGGCAGGTCATAGGCCATCCGCGGGGCGTGCAGGGTCAGCGCGTCCAGGTCGATGATGTTCAGATCGGCCTTCTTGCCGACCGCGATCACCCCGCGGTCGGTGAGCCCGAACAACTGCGCCGTGTCGTGGGTCTGCTTGCGGATCACGTACTCCAGCCCCAGCTTTTCGCCGCGGTGACGGTCGCGCGCCCAGTGCGTGAGCAGGAACGTCGGATAGGAGGCGTCACAGATCATGCTGCAGTGCGCCCCGCCGTCGGACAGTCCCAGCACCGCCGCGGGATGGGTCATCATCTCCCGGATCGCGTCGTGGTTGCCGTCGGCGTAGTTGAACATCGGCAGCATCAGCATGGCGCCGGCATCGGCTTCCAGCATCAGGTCATACATCGTGGCCAGCGGGTCGCTGCCACGCTGACGGGCGATCGCCGCGACGGTGCGCTCGGCGGTGGGCTCGTAGTCGGGCGGCTCGCCCAACCGGTAGAGCCGCTCGGTGGAGTACTGCGCGAACGCGAACATGCCGTCGAACAACACATTCGGATCGATCGGCAGGTCCGCCTCGGCGAGGATGGCCGAGCGCACCGCGGGTTCGGCGAGCCGAGCGGCCAGTTCCGCACGGCTGCACTCGGCCTTCAACCTGCGGTAGGTGGGGCGGTGGGTGAATGCGTGGTGGCCGGGGAAGCCGAGCAGCATGCCGAACGGGCGGGCAGCCACCTGCGGGTAGAGCCGGCTGCCGGCCTGGTGCGCGCTGGCCGACAGGTCGAGTTGTTCGCGCCACAGGTTCGGGTCGGCGTCGACCTGGATGAGCGCGAAGCTCAGCGCGCAGTCCACCTCCTCGCCCAGGCGCCGCATCCATTCCAGTTCGCGCCTGGGTGCGACGATGTCCTCCCCCGCGGCGCCTTGGGGCGCGAGTTCGAACACCGCGCCGCCGCCGGCTGCGGTGGCCCGGCCCAGGGCGAACAATTCGTCCTCGGCCGCGAAGGTGCCCGGCACCGGCTCACCGTCCATGGCGCGGTGCGCCAGCGTGCGCGATGACGAAAAACCCAGTGCCCCAGCCTCGATGGCTTCGCGCACCAGCCGGCTCATGGCCTCGATATCCTCGGTGGTGGCGGGTTCGTTGCGGGCGCCACGCTCACCCATCGCGTAGGCGCGGACGGTGCCGTGCGCGATCTGACTGCCGACGTCGACGGCGAGTTCACGGTTGCCGATCACGTCCAGATACTGCGGATAGGTCTCCCAGCCCCAGGTGATGCCTTCTGCCAGTGCGGTTCCCGGGATGTCTTCGACACCCTCCATCAGTTCGATCAGCCATTGTTCCTGGCCGGGGCGCACCGGCGCGAAGCCCACCCCGCAGTTGCCGGCGACCACGGTGGTGACGCCGTGATTGCTGGATGGCTCCAGCAGGTCGTCCCAGCTGACCTGGCCGTCGTAGTGGGTGTGGATGTCGACGAAACCCGGGGCCACGATCTTGCCTGCGGCATCGATGGTCTCGGTGGCCGCGGCAGCCAGGGGTTCGTCGGCCGGGCCGCGGCGCCGGACGTCGACGATCCTGCCGTTCTTGATGGCCACGTCGGCGGTGAACCGGTCGGCTCCGGTGCCGTCGACGACGGTGCCGCCGGTGATCAACAGATCGAACACGTTGCCCTCCTTCACCCGATATAGTCGGCAATGTAACACCGTTACAGAACCGAGGTGGACGAATTCGCAACACGAAAGCCCTTGACGCCGAGACCGTTCTGGACACCGCGGCGCGCCTCGTCGAGCGCGGCGGATTCTCGGTGCGCGGGCTCGCCGACGAGCTCGGAGTGGCGGTCACGTCCATCTACTGGCATGTCGGCGGCCGCGATCAACTGTTCGACCGCCTGATCGACCGGCTGCTGGCCGAGATGACCAGCTTGCCGATCGAGGGGGCCGATGCGGTGCAGCGCATCTTCTCGGTGGCGCGTGCCCAACGCCGGTTACTGATCCGGCGCCAGCATCTGCTCGCGCTCGCCCATGAACGCGGCCGGACGGCGACGCTGTTCGAGCCCGTCCAGCAGGCGCTGGCCGCACTTCTGGCCGAGCTGGGGGTGACCGGCACCCAGGCGGCGTTGATTCTGCGGGCGGTGCAGGTGCACATCATTTCCACCGCGGTCATGCAGTTTTCGACGGTGCGCGGGGACTACCACCGTGAGCCGTGGACCACGGATTGGCCCGACCAGGAACTGGTGACGGCCTTGCAGGCCCCCACCGATTACGACGCCGTCTTCGAGTACGGGCTGGGCGCCCTGCTGGCCCCCTGGCGTTGAGAAGGTCGTCAGGCCCCGTTCGTCAGAGGTCGGCGAAGCAGGAATTGCTGGCACCCGACGGGATCGTCGCGTTCCGGCTGGAGAACTTGCCCACCACACCGGTGCCCGTCACCTCGACGCTGTCGGCCTTGATCCCGAGCGGGTAATTGTCGTTGAGCTTGGTGGTCAGGTCGTCGAGCGCGGACTGCACGGTGTCCTTGGCGAACGGTCCGGTGACGTCCAGCACCACGAGATCGAGCTTGCCGTCGCTGACCACCGGTTGTGCGGTGACGGTGGTCCCACCCGCGGCTTCCAGGACCAGCGTGCCCGCGCTTGTGTCGGTATGCACCCCGGTGACCAGGTTCCCGACGACGGGCAGGTTCTGCGCCACGGTGTCCTTGATGCCTGCCGAGGTCCAGGACAGGGTGGCGTCCAGCGACCCGATGGTGCCCTTCGAGTTCGATGAAGCGTCGCCATCCTGCAGCTTGATATCGCTGAGGGTGACGTCGGCGGTCATGCCCTTGGCTTCCTGCACCTGGTTGCCGTCGGTGGCCACCGAGATGTTCGTGTAGTCGCCGGACAGGTACTGCCACAGGAACGGCGGACTCACCGAGAACGAGACGTCGGCGCCGTCGCGCACCAGACAGTCGGTGATGTTGGACAGCAGGGCGGCCGCTTTGTACCGGGCGTACAGTTCGGCGCCGGCCACGGTGGCGACCAGCACCGCGACCACGATGACGGCGATCAGGACGATGGTCTGGGTGTTGCGTTTCTTCGGCGCCGGTGGGGCGGACTGCGCCGCGACGGCGAACTTCTCGGTGGCGGGTTCCGGCCGGACGCGGAGTTGCTCGGTCGGTGGCTCCGGACGCGGGATGCGCTGGGTCGGCATCTCCGGTGGGGGCCCGCTGAACCGGTCCCCCGGTCGCTGCGCTCCTGCCGGCCGAGGCAGTCGCCTGGTCGGCTCGTCGGGCGGCGGTGTCGACATCCGGCAATTCTCCCCCACCAGGCTGGGCGCACGGTGTGAGATTCACAGATGACCCCCGATGTCGTCATCCTGATGACCGACGAAGAACGCGCCGCACCACCGTATGAACCCGAGGCGCTGCGGCAGTGGCGACAACGCACCCTGGCCGGCTGGCGCTGGTTCGACGAACACGGGGTGCGCTTCACCCGGCACTACACCGGGTCGCTGGCGTGCGTGCCCAGCCGGCCCACGCTGTTCACCGGGCAGTACCCCGATTTGCACGGTGTCACCCAGACCGACGGCATCGGCAAGCGGTATGACGATTCGCGGCTGCGCTGGCTACGCCGCGGCGAGGTGCCCACCCTGGGCAACTGGTTCCGGGCGGCCGGATATGACACCCACTACGACGGCAAATGGCATATCTCGCACGCCGACCTGACCGATCCGGTCACCGGAAAGCCGTTGGCCACCAACGACGATGACGGTGTCGTAGACCCGGAAGCCGTGCGGGCCTACCTGGACGCCGACCCGCTGCAACCGTACGGGTTCTCCGGCTGGGTGGGCCCGGAACCGCACGGAGCGGGCATGGCCAACAGCGGTTTTCGGCGCGACCCCCTATTCGCCGACCGCATCGTGGCATGGCTGGATGACCGGTACGCCCGCCGCCGCGCCGGCGACCCGGCGGCGCTGAAGCCGTTCCTGTTGGTGGCCAGTTTCGTCAATCCGCACGACATCGTGTTGTTCCCGGCCTGGGCGCGGCGCTCGCCGGTGCACCCGTCACCGCTGGACCCGCCGCCGGTGCCGGCCGCGCCGACGGCCGAGGAGGACCTGAGCCGGAAACCGGCCGCGCAGGCCGCCTTCCGCACGGCGTACTACTCCGGGTACGGCCCGGCCAAGGCGATCGAGCGGACCTACCGGCGCAAGGCCCAGCAGTACCGCGACCTGTACTACCGGTTGCACGCCGAGGTGGACGGCCCGCTGGACCGGGTGCGCCGCGCGGTCACCGCGGGCTCGACGGACGCGGTGCTGGTGCGGACATCGGATCACGGCGATCTGCTGGGCGCCCACGGCGGCCTGCATCAGAAGTGGTTCAACCTTTACGACGAGGCCACCCGGGTGCCGTTCGTCATCGCCCGGATCGGCGCCGCGCCGACCTCGGCCCGCACCGTGGACGCGCCCACCTCGCACGTCGATCTGGTGCCGACGCTGCTCGGCGCGGCCGGTGTCGACGTGCCCGCCGTCGCCGCGGAGCTGGCCGCCGAGTTCAGCGAGGTGCATCCGCTGCCGGGCCGCAATCTGATGCCGGTCGTCGACGGTGCACCCGCCGACGCGGAGCGGCCCGTGTACCTGATGACGCGCGACAATGTCCTCGAAGGCGACACCGGGGCGTCGGCCGCCGCCCGGGCGATCGGAGTGGTGTCGAAACCCCCTGCAGCGCTGCGGATCAGGGTGCCCGTCGACGTGGCGGGCAACTTCGAGGGACTCGTGGCGCGGCATCAGGGCCGGCTGTGGAAGTTGGTGCGCTACTTCGACGATCCGGGCGCCTGGACCGAGCCGGGGGTGCGGCAACTGGCGTTCAGCGGGCGCGGCGGTGAGCGGTACCGCAGCGACGTGCTCGACGACCAGTGGGAGCTCTACGACCTGACGGGTGACCCGATCGAGGCGGTCAACCGCTGGGACGATCCCGCACTCGACGACGTGCGCCGGTTCCTGCGCACCCAGCTCAAGCAGGTCCGGGCCGAGTCGGTGCCCGAGCGGCACCGGCCGTGGCCGTACGCGGACCGGCACACCCCGGCCCGCCGGGGCTGGTTGCGGTTCCTGCGCTGAGGTCCGGCACGTCGGCGACGACCTTCGCCAAACCGGTGTCCGAGGCACCGGACCGTGTCAGCCCTTGGTCAGATGCACCAGAAACTCGATGGTGGCGATCGGCTGCACTTCCAGCAGCGAGGCGAAGGGTTTCGGCGGGGACACGTTGTAGTCGTAGAACCGGACCGGGATGGCTCCGGCAACGTCGACCCGGTCGCCGTTGCGGGCGATGGTGGCGTGCGCGGACGCCGGCCGGCTGACCCCGTGCAAGGTCAGGTTGATGGGTACCTCGACGTCGAGCGGCTGCCCGTTGTCGGGCACCGAGGTGAGGTCCAGCGGTGCGGAGACGGTGACCTTGGCGGTCGGGTACTTCGCCGCGTCCATCACATCGGCACCACGGAACCGTTCGTCGCGGCCATGGTGACTCGACTGGATCGAGGCGACGTTCACAGTGAATTCAGCTGACACAAGCCGGGATTCGGCCACCTCGGCGGTGCCGGTCACCTGCGAGGTGCGGCCGTTGACATCGACGGTCTGCCACAGCAGTTGCTGCTCGGCGCGGTATCCGGCCTGCGAGCCGGGCCGCACGGCCCACGACCCGTTGATGCCGGTGGTGGCGGGAGCGCCGTCGGGCGCCACCGCCAGCGCGGGTTCGGGGGCGCCTTCGACGTAGGTCCGGAACGCCCACGGAGCCACCGCGACGACGGCGAGCAGCAGCAAAATCAGCAGGCCCACCAGAATTCGCCAGCGCGCTCTCTTCACCGTCACCATCGTGGCAGAGACCCCCGGACTGTGTCGCATTTCGGCGGCAACGCCGGATTTCGGGTTTGCCCACGTGGGCAAATACCATCGAGGGTGATATGACCGAGAACGCCCTGGATACCCGTACCGCCGGCCGGATCGCCGCCGAGGCGCGGCGTCGCCGCACCTTTGCCGTCATCAGCCACCCCGACGCCGGTAAGTCGACGCTGACCGAGGCGTTGGCCCTGCACGCCCGGGTGATCACCGAGGCCGGCGCGATCCACGGCAAGGCCGGGCGCCGGTCCACCGTGTCGGACTGGATGGACATGGAGAAGGCCCGCGGTATCTCCATCACGTCGACCGCGCTGCAGTTCCCGTACCGCGACTGCGTGATCAATTTGCTGGACACTCCCGGCCACGCCGACTTCTCCGAGGACACCTACCGGGTACTGACCGCGGTGGACGCCGCGGTGATGCTCATCGACGCGGCCAAAGGCCTTGAACCGCAGACGCTCAAGTTGTTCCAGGTGTGTAAGCACCGCGGGATCCCGATCATCACCGTGATCAACAAGTGGGACCGTCCCGGCCGGCACGCCCTGGAGTTGATGGACGAGATCCACGAGCGCATCGGACTGCGCACCACTCCCCTGACCTGGCCGGTGGGTATCGCCGGTGATTTCAAGGGGGTGATGGACCGCCGGGCGAACAAGTTCATCCGGTTCACCCGGACCGCCGGTGGCGCCACCGCGGCCCCCGAGGAGCACATCGCGGCCGCTGACGCGCACGCCGCGGCCGGGGACGACTGGGATACCGCGGTCGAAGAGTCCGAGCTGCTGTCGATGGACGGATCGGACTATGACCGGGACACCTTCCTGTCCGGTGAGTCCTCGCCGGTGCTGTTCACCTCCGCGGCGCTGAACTTCGGGGTGAATCAGCTGCTCGACGTGCTGGTCGAGCTGGCACCACCGCCCAGTGGCGGGGTCGACGTCGACGGGGCGCGGCGGGCGGTGGACTCGCCTTTCAGTGCGTTCGTGTTCAAGGTGCAGGCCGGGATGGATTCCTCACACCGGGACCGCATCGCGTACGCGCGGGTGTGTTCGGGCACGTTCGAGCGTGGCGAGGTGCTCACCCACGCCGGGACCGGCAAGCCGTTCGTCACCAAGTACGCACAGTCGGTGTTCGGCCAGCAGCGCTCCACGCTGGAGAACGCGTGGCCCGGCGATGTGATCGGGCTGGCGAACGCGGGGGCGTTGCGGCCCGGTGACACGCTGTATGTCGATGTGCCGGTGCACTATCCGCCGATCCCGAGCTTCTCCCCCGAGTTCTTCTCGGTGGCGCGCGGCAAGGACCCCAGCAAGCACAAGCAGTTCCGCAAGGGCATCGAGCAGCTGGAGCAGGAGGGCGTGGTGCAGGTGCTGCGCTCCGAGCGCCGCGGCGAGCAGGCGCCAGTGCTGGCCGCCGTCGGGCCGATGCAGTTCGAGGTGGCCACGCATCGGATGGCCACCGAGATCGGTGCGCCGATCACGTTGGAGCCCTTGCCTTATCAGGTCGCGCGGGTGCTCGATCCCGAGGATCTGGAGTTCATGAACAAGCAGGTGTCCTCGGAGGTGCTGACCCGCACCGACGGAGTGCTGCTGGTGCTGTTCTCCACCAAGTGGCGGTTGGAAGGCTTCCAGCGGGACAACCCGTCGGTGAAGCTGCATTCGCTGGTGGCGGCCGAGGGGTAGGCCGGCGCGGCCGGTCGACGTCCGGCGGCTAAAACACCTTCATCCAGAGTGGTATCAGTCCGGTATCGTCTTCCCATGGGTATGACTTTGCGCACCAGCGATGAGCAGACAGAAGCGTTGCGCCGCCAAGCTGCCGCAGAAGGACGCTCGATGCAGGCAGTGGCACTGGACGCAATCGATGAGTACATCAGCCGGCGATCGCACAAGTCGAAGGTCGATGCCGCTCTGAGTCGAGTGCTCGTCGAAGAAGCCACTGTCCTCGAACGCCTCAAGGACGCATGACTGCGTACCTCGATCTCGAAGACCTGATTGAGATCGCACGTCGGACGCTCGGTGACGACGTGGCCGTTCGGGACTACGGCCTACTCGATGCCGCATTGGCCCGTCCCCGTGCGTGGGTATTCGGCGAAGACGCATATCCAGACCTGTTCTTCAAGGCCGCGGCACTGATGCAGTCACTCGCGCGAAACCCCGCCCTGATCGATGGCAACAAGCGGCTGGCGTGGGCGGCGTGCTTGACATTCCTTGGCGTCAACGGCCAGTGGATCACTGCGCCGGAGGATGCCCGCTTCGAGTTCGTCATCCGTGTGTCCACCGGCGCGGATTCCGAACTCACGGCCCTCGCCGGTCGCCTACGCGCATGGAGTCATCCCGAGAGGTGACCCGGCGTTCTGCCGCCCGCCAGGTGACGAGCGGCAGAACAGGGGGCAGGTTCTAGTGGGTCACCAGCACGGGATCGGGTGGAACAGGTTCCAGAGCGGCCCACCGCACTGCATGTGGTAATCCGCGGGCGGCGCCCAGCCCACCGGGTTGTTCCAGTCGCCCGGGGGCTCCCAGCCGTCCGGCGGTCGCCAGCCCGGTGCCGGGTAGCCGTCGTTCCAGCCGGCCCATTCGGGGTGGTGCCAATCGGCGGGGCCGGGACCGCGGTTCCAGCCCGGGCCGTTGTTCCAGCCCGGCCCGTGCGGTCCGCGCGGGCCCCACCCGGGGTCGGCATTGGCGACGCCAGTGCTGACACCCATCGCGAGGGCGCCGGTGATCCCCACCGCGGAAATGACTTTCGCAAATCTCATGTCGATCGATCCTTTCAGCCCTGACGTCGCGTTGCGCCGGAGATCGGGCACCAGCGGAGGACGTCTGATAGTTAGTTTCGCTATGGACCTTAAGGAGAAGCTGTGTTCCCGGTCAGTGTTCGATGTACAGACCGGCGCCGACGGCGTCACGAAAAGCTTTCTGCGAGCTGGCAAATCGCTGGAGAACGCGCTTCACCTGGGGCGACCGGGTTTCACCGGCCCTGTGCCAGTCCCAGCACTTGCTCAGCCGACGGCGGGCTCGGCGGGTGATAGGACAGGCACCACGGGGCGGCGATCCGGTGGAACGACTCCCCTTCGGTGGCCACGTAGAAGTTGCCGGCCCGCAACCGGCTGATGTCGGGCACCAATCCGCCCTTGGCGCGGGCCATTTCCGCGGCGGTGTCGATCTGCGTCGGCGAGTTCAGCAGGCCGTAGAACTGCGTCGTCGCGTTGCCGGGAATCTGATTGTGCAGACTCTTGGGGGCCTGCGTCGCGAACACCAGCCCCAAACCGTACTTCCGGGCCTGCGACGCCAGGGCCAGGGTGCTGCGCAGGCTCGCCGTGACGCCTTTCGACGGTGCCAAGGTCTGCGCCTCGTCCATCACTAGCAAACCGCCCAGCGGCCGGTCGGCGGCCGGATTGCGTTTGATCCACGCAAACAACGCCATCTGCAGCTGGCTGACGAAGCTCTGCCGCTGCTCATCGGACTGCAGCCCGATCATGCTGATCACCGAAACCCGGGCGCGGTAGCCATCCGACGGGGTGAGCAGCACGCCCGGGTCGACGGGCTGACCCGTTCCGCCGAACATCGGGTCGTTGACCATCGCCGCGCGCAGGTTCTGCGCCACCTCGCCGGCCATCTTGTGCGCGCCGGCCAGCCCGCTGACGTCGTCGGGCAGGTCCTCGAGCAGATCGATGAACCCACCCAGGGTGGGAGCGGGTTGACGTCCGTAGTGCAGCAACGCTTCTCGCAGCACCGCCCGCGAGCGTGCCGCCTTGGCCGTCTGTCCGGCGATCTGCGCGCGGGGTTCCAACGCCGCGCAGGCCGCTTCGACGGCGTCGGTGTATTCGTCCTGATCGTCGAGCACGCTGGCGAAGTCCGGCAACGGATGAAACGCCAACGGCCGCCCGGTGGACCGCCGCGGCGTCCAGATCAGCACCTCGGTATTGGCGAAGTACTCCCGCGCGCGCCGGTCATCGGCACGATGCCAGCCGGGCGGACTCTCCGGCCACGGGCTGCCCAGCCGGGCCAGATCGTTGTTGGGGTCCAACACGATTGATGACACCCCGCGCAGCGCGGCCTCTTCGATCAGCCGCCGGATCAGCACCGTCTTGCCCGAGCCCGAGCCGGCGAAGATGGCCACATGCTTGCGCAGCGCGGACAGGTCGACGGCGACGGTGGCGTCGGTGCGGATGTCCACCCCCAGCGGGATCTCCGAATCCGAAGTCGCCATCGCGATCCCCGTGTCCGGCTGGTGTTCCGGTTCGGCTTCGATCTCGATGGGGGCGGCCACCGGTTCGTCGCCGCCCAGTGCCTCCAGCAGCAGGGTGATGCCGTGTGCGGGCCGGCGCGCGCGCAGCCAGCCGGCCAGGCCCGCGTCGTCCTCCTGGAGCAGGTCGCGCAGCGCGGTCATGGTCCGGATGTCCTCATCCGACATCGTCAGGGTGCGTCCGCCGGCGCGCTCGAAGTCCGCCACCAGATCGGTCGTCTTGGGCCCGCTGGGCCAGGGTGTGTTGCGCAGGAAGAACAGCCGGCGCCGGTCACCACCGGACCCCAGACCCGTTGCACTGACGGCCTTTTTGACGCGGTTCTGGGCAGCCACCGCGTTGGTCGCACCGATTGCACGGAATGCCCAGTGCTGTTCGTCATCGGTGGCCGAGTCCAGGGTCTGGCGCAACCGGGCGTGCAGCACCACGTGCGATCCGGGTGGCGGGTCACACGCATAGGACTGATCGTTGCCCTGCTCGGCGATCCAGGCCGTCAACGCGGCGTTGAGCAGTGCAGGGACGGCGGTATCCTCGCCGTCGGGGTCCAGCGCCGCTGCCGGCACCGCGCGGGCCCGGAATTCGAGGAACCGCCGGTCCAGCGGCGAGGTGTCCGGAGAAGGCATGGCGGACAATGCTTCTGGCTCGGCAGGCTGGTCGGCGAGGTGTGCGAGTTCGGTGATCTCGCCGCGACGCAGCGCATCCCGCACGTGCGCGTCGGCGCGGATCAGCAGTTGGCGCGGTGTGTAGCCGGCGGCGTCGTCGAATGCCGATGGTGAGATGGGCCAACTCGGGTACGGCGGGCCGAAGCCGACCGAGGCATAGCTGGTCGCGAACCGGCGTTCCAGGATGGCCCGGCCGATATCGCCGGTCGGCAGCGGAGTGAGCGGCGCGGTGACCCGGAACCGGTCCTGCACGCTGGCGGTGGCGCGGTCCCGGATGGCTTCCCACGCCGAGGGCAGGCAGGCGACGACGGCGACGGTGCGGCGCATGGTCTGCCGCACCGACATCAGGCCGTGCGCAACCTGTTCCAGCACACCGTCGCTGTCGTGGGCCGCGTCGTCGGTGCGGGAGGAGGATTGCGCGAGCAGGGTGTCGATCTGATCCAGCGCCAGCACCGCCGGTCCGGCCAGGGCGGTCAGCCGGGCGATATCGCGCACGCACTGCTGCGCCGACGGGCTGGCACCGCGCAGCCGCCACAGCTTTCGGTCCTCGGCGCCGTCGTCCTCGCTGGCCTGCAGGTAGGCATCCCCGACGTCGCGGGCGGTCAGGTCGTTGGCGGCCAGCAGCACCAGGGCGCGCAGCGTCTGGTGGCAGTCGCGGACATCGCGGCGGGCCTTGGCCAGGGTGTTGACGAACTGGTCGAGGGTCTCGGGTTCCAGGTCGTCGTCGCCGATGATGGCGCGCCGCTCGGCCCGGGACACGTGCGCGATGGAGGACAGCTCCCACAGCAGATCCTTGAGCTGGGTCTCGCGTCCGACGCCGGGGCGGCCGAGGCTTTCCAGGATGCCGCTGCGCACCGACTCCCAGAAACTGGCGGCGTCGAGCAGTTCGACGACGTAGAAGAAACCGCCGTCCTTCTGGACGCGCTCGCGGATCTGTCCGAGCAGATGTGTCTTGCCGGAGCCGGCCTGACCGCGGATGGTGACGCCGAGCGGGGCCGTGTCGGGGTCACGCAGCGCGTCGCCGAAGGCTTCCATGACGTCGTCGACGGCGCGTTCGTTGAGCCCGCCGACGTGGGTGGCCGATTGCGGGCGCCACAGATCGTCACTGGTGGGCGCCCAGGTGAGGCGAAGGGCGGCAAGCGCTTCGCGGTGTGCCTCCTGCATCAACTCTCGATGCTAATCAGGTGCTTGGCTTGGTTGCCGATGTGGATGGCGGCTGCGCGGTCGTGGTCTGTGAGGACCTTCTGGTTCTCCTCGGGAATCAGGCTGACCGCACCGTCGCGGTAGAGCTGCGCCAGGACATTGTCGAGATCCTCGCGGGTGAGGTCGCCCAGTTCGTCGCGCAACGTGGCCAATCCCAGCCATGCGCCGGGGCGGGCGGCCAGCTTCGCGTAGGTGCCGCGGATGCGCCCGTCGACGGTCGGGGCCGGTGAGCCGAAGACGTCGGCGAGGCTGAGGTCGGCCGCGGTGAGGTGACGCGCGACCGCGGCCAGCACCGTGTACAGCGTCTTGGCCGGGCCGGTGGAACGCGGCGGTGCGCCCGCGGTCAGGATGTCGCGGCACAGCCGCCAGCCGCGGTCGGTGAGCTCGTGCACGAATCTGCCGGTGCTGCGGTCGGATTCGATGAGGCCCAGCGCGTTGAGCTTGTCGCGACCGGCCTTGTCCAGCTTGGGGCCGAATTCGAGCAGATCGGGGTTGGGTACGGGCCGGGCCTGCGCCATCAGGACCAGCAGCACGGCACGCTCGGTTCCGGTCAGGTCTGCCGGGGTGACAGTCACGGGTCCAACGTAGCGCGGTTGGGCCGGGCCGTCGGATCCCACAGGCCCGCGGCCTCGCCGGCCCGCAGCTTCGTCTCGTAGAGCTCGGTCTTCCACGTGATGATGTCGCGCGCCTGTTCCAGTGCTTGCATCTGGGCGTCGACGCGCGCGCGATGCGCATCGAGCAGGGCCAGCCGATCTGCTTCGTTGCCGGGACCGCTGCGCACCAGCGTGGCGAACTTTTTGAGGTCCGCCAACGGCATCTGCGATTCACGGAGCCGGGTGCAGACCCGCAGCCAGTCGACGTCCAGCTGGCTGTACCGGCGCCGGCCGCCCGCGGTGCGTTCCACCGGGCCGATGAGCAGGCCTTCACGTTCGTAGAAGCGCAATGCGTGCACGCTGAGCCCGACCGCGTCCGCGACTTCTCCGATGGTGTGGCCGGTCATTCGTCCCCCTCGCAGTTGACCTAGAGTTCACTCTAGCTCGTAGGGTCGCCGTCATGACACGTCGATTCGAGGGCAAGCGGGTGGTGGTGACGGGCGCGAGCAACGGTATCGGGTTGGCGGGTGCGCGACGCCTGGCCGACGAGGGTGCGGACCTGTTGCTCACCGGAACGAACTCAGCGCGGCTGATATCCCTGGCCGACGAAATACCCTCGGCCACTGTCATTTTCAATGATGCATCGGGCACCGACGCCGGAACCGCACTCGCCGAGGCCAACGCGGGGCGCCGCATCGACGGGTTGTGGCTCAACGCTGGTTACGCCGACATCGCGACCATCCCCGACACCGGCGCCGGGCTGTTCGACGCGATGATGGCGACGAATGTGCGCGGGCCCCTGCTGCAACTGGCCGCGCTCGACGGTGTGCTGAACGATGGCGCGTCGGTGCTGGTGACGTCGTCGACCTCGACATACGAGGGCGCCCCGCGCACGGCGGTGTATGCGGCCACCAAGGCCGCGCTGATTGCCGCCGCGCGCAGTTGGGCGGCCGAGCTGGCCGCAAGGGGTATCCGGGTGAACACGTTGGTCCCGGGCGCGATCAGCACCGATTTCCGTGCCTTCATGGATGACACCACCCGTTCGACGTTCGAAGCCGGTGTGGTCAGCCGGGTGCCGTTGGGCCGGGTCGGCACACCCGAGGAGGCCGCCGCGGTCGCGCTGTTCCTGCTGTCCGACGAGTCCAGTTACGTGACGGCCAGCCAGTATCCGGTCGACGGCGGACTGACCCACCGCTGATCGTTACTGCGGGGTGGTGCGCTGGATGAACGACACCACGACCGCGGCCAGCTCGGCGCCCTTGTCCTCCTGCAGGAAGTGGCCGGCTGCGGTGATGGTGACCGGTTGCTGATCCTTGGCGCCGGGGATGTGCGCGGCCAGCACCCGGTCGGCGCCGCGGGTGATCGGGTCGGAGTCGGAGAACGCGCACAGGAAGGGTTTGTCGAAGTGGCCCAAGGCCTCCCACGCGACCCGGTTCGCCGGGGCCGCGGGATCTGACGGATCGGTGGGCACCAGCAGCGGGAACTGCCGCGCGCCTTCCTTGAAGGACTCGGCGGGAAACGGTGCGTTGTAGGCGGCGACGATGTCGTCGGCCAATGCGGTCGTGCATCCGCCGTTGACGATGTGCCCGGCGTCGAATACCGGTGTCTGCTGGCTGAATTGTTGCCAGGCGAGGAAGGCCGCGCCTGGGGGCCGGTCGCCGGTCGGCAGGAAGGTGTTGGCCGCCACCACCCGGCTGAACCGATGCGGATCCTCACCGACCAGGCGCAGTCCGATCAGCCCGCCCCAGTCCTGGCACACCAGCGTGATGTCGGACAGCCCGATCCCCTCGATCGCGCCCCGCATCCAGTCGACGTGGGCCTGATACGTGTAGTCGGTGCGGCGGGAGGGTTTGTCGCTGCGGCCGAATCCGACCAGGTCGATCGCGACCGCCCGCAGTCCCGCGTCCACCAGCACCGGGATCATGTGCCGGTAGAGGTAGGACCAGCTGGGCTCGCCGTGCAGCAGCAGGACCACCGGCGCGTCGGGCGGCCCTTCGTCGACGTAGTGCATCCGCACCGGGGTGCCATCGGGACTGACCACCTCGACGTAGTGCGGCTCGAAGGAGTAGCCGGGGAGGTCGGCGAAGCACTCGTCGGGGGTGCGCAAGATCTCCATCAGCCGACGCTACCGCGCCATTTGAGCGTCCCGGGTGGGATCGGGGCGGGCCTAGAATCAAGACACGTCCGCTTTGTGGTCGAGGGGGAAATCTGATGGCAAAGCCGTTGCGGGTCGATCCGGCCCAATTGCAGGTGACCGCGGAGTCACTGCACCGTCACGCCGAGTCGTTTTCGGCGACACATGAGCAGGCGCAGTCGCGCGCCGGTTCGGTGGCGCTCGGGGCGAGCAAGGCCGCCGCGGCGCTGACCGCCACGCTCGGCGAGTGGCAGACCTCGGCCACGCAGTTCGCCGCGCACCACGTCAAGCACGCCGACGGGCACCGTGCCGCGGCGCAGGCCTACACCCAGACCGATACGGGCGCCGCCGATGAGATCGAGGCCGCCGGACGCGACCTGTAGCTCGTGGCGCTCACCCTGCAGGAGCTGTTGAACTGGCCGCCGGAAATCGGCGACCTGGCCAAGGCCACCCATGACGTGGCCACCAATCACGCCGATTCCGCCGAGTTTCTGCGCTCGGCGATGCATGCCGTGGACTGGGACGGTGAGTCCGGCGACACCGCGCGCCAAGCCGTGTTCTCCACAGCCGGCGACCACGACAAGCAGGCCGAGCGGATCAAGTCGGCCGCGGGGTTGATCGACACCGCGCATCAGGAGGCCGATGCGCTGGCCAACAAGGTCAAGGACATCCTCAACTATGCGGCCGAGGCGCCGGCGGTGAAGGTGAACCCTGCAACCGATGAGGTGAGCCCGCCCGATAGCTACCAGTACATGGACGCCGAGACGCAGACGAAGGTGTCCGAGAAGATCGCCGAGCTCAAGGCCAAGATTGCCGACGCGATCATCGAAGGCGACCGCATCGACGACGAGTTGGCCAAGGCGATCGCGAAGGCGTCGGGGTTGCCGGAGCCGGCGCCGACCGCGACGTCACTTGAAGACCTCATGCTGGGTCCGCCCGGCGGCCCATTACGGCCGGGCGAAGCGCGCAATCACGGGCCCGTCGCAGGAACCGGCAGCGATCCCGGCATCCCGGGCATCGGAGCTGCGGATCTCGGTGAGGTCGTCACCCTGCCCAACGGAAAGCAGGTGGCGATCTTCGGCGACGCATTCGAAGGCGATCATGTCGGCGCGGATCCGCACTATCGGTCCGTCGCGGTGCCGGTGTCATTCGATTCGGAGGGGCGGCCGCATTACGGACCGCCGCTGACGGGCCCGAAGGGCAGCCCGAACGAACTGTTCAGCATTCCGCAGGCAGCGTTGGACGCCGATCCCGCCACCAATGACACCCTTCCCGGCGGAACGGTAAAGGTCGGGAACGATACCTACATGATGGTTGTCGGTACGAAGAACAACCTTGAGCCAACAGGCTCCTGGTTGGTGAAAGTTAACAACGACTTCTCAAAGCCATGGGAAGCTATCCCGGGGTCGTGGGCATCCTCATCCGGTCCCGACGCTCGACCGACACAGATCAGCGGATTCCAGAGCTCCAAAGACGGCAAGGTCTACATCGCCGCGGACTCGTTCGACCGCACATCAGGCGTCACCATGTACCAGGTGGATCCCAACAACGGCGGGAGCATTGCGGACCGCGGCACCTGGCAGCCCTGGACCGGTGCCGGCTTCGGGACGCCAACCGACACTCCGACGATCGTCAGCCCAGACAGATACGGCGAACTCAGTTTCCAAGAGGTTCAGGGGCACGCCGTCCTTTCGGGGTTCAATGTCCACAATGGGCCCGACGGCGCGGTTGAAGTGCTGGTCGGCGACAGTCCCACAAGCGTTTTCGATAACGTCCCTACCGTCGTTGTCCAGAACGGCACTCCCCAAGGACCGAACTGGGTGCCGCAACCCTACGGCGGATTCATCATGCCCGGTTCTACGCTCGACAACATGAATATTCTGGTCAGTCAGTGGCATCAGCCGGCAAACGCTGCGGGGGTGCCGATCGGCCCCGGGATCTACAACAGCCAACAAGTGAATGTGAATGTGAACCAGCCGCCGCGGTAACACGAGCACAGGATGTTTGCGAATAGAGTGTTGAAAGAGGGGAACCCGCGCAATGTATGCATTACAACGCACTTTGGTGATCGTGACCTCGGTAACCACATTGCTGATCACCGGATGCAACGCTGAATCGAAGGCTCAACCACCTGCATTTCCTGACATCGACTCGTATACACCGGTCGACGTCGCGGCCTACGACCGGCCGATCACCACAGCCGGACGCAAACCGTTTGACGCCTACTACTTCACTACGCCTGACGGAATCACCTGCAACTTCATCTCGGGCCAGGCACAGTGCCGCGGTAACAACTTCCCGGGTGTTCCGCCTGCATCGCCAGCAGCAAATGGTGCAGAACGAATGAACTGGATAGGCACGGGCAGCCAGCTCAAGACCATTCCGGCATCAGATGGCGCGCGTCCCGGAGCCACTCTCCCGCCGTTCCACTCGATCGCCGTTGACGGCGCCACCTGTGGTGTGGACGACAAAGGCACCACGGCATGCAAGGACGCTCAGGGGCGCGGGTTCATCTTGTCTCCGAATTGGTCAGGCTGGTTGCCCAAGGTATAACGCCAAGATGCGCTGTGTGATGCAGGTCGTAGCCGCAGCAGGGCTTCTCGTCGGGGCTCACCCACCCGAATCCCACGCCGATACACCGCAATTGCCTGACTTCGGCACCTACACCTCGGTAGATATTGCGGACTATCGGATCGACACCACCACGCCCGGGCATCCGAGTTCAGGCACGTACTTCAAGACGCCAGACGGCATCGTCTGCAATTTCAGTTCCCTGCAGGCTCAATGCCGCGGCAACAACTTCCCTGCTGTACCCCCGGCCACCTCTGATCCGTCCAGGAATCTGAATCGGGTCAATTGGATTGGCACAGTTACTGGTTTGAAACAAACGAACGAGGGACCCGTCGGCGATTTGGTCCACGGCCAGCCAATCAAGACGCTGCCGCCGTTTCACTCGATCTCGGTGTTCGGCGCAGTCTGCGGCGTCGACGACGCCCGCACCACGGCCTGCAAAGACTCGAAGGGCCGTGGCTTCATCCTGTCCCCGGCATGGTCGGGCTGGCTGCCCAACGCGTGACGGTCACGGCAGGGAGCGAGCGCAAGCCACCCCTTCCAACGCAGTAGTCTTTGCGTGCGCAAGTTCAGCCCGTACAACGATGTCGGCTCGATGCGACAGTGCTACGGGAAGGCAGCGGTGGGCCAAGATCTCGAGCACCCGACTCGGCGTGGCTGGGTTGCCGGTGCGGCGTCCGCGCTCGCCTACGGCTCGATGCCGGTGGCGGCCGTCTTCGCCTACAACGCCGGCACCAGTCCCGCGGTGCTGCTCACTCTCCGCGGCATCCTCGGCACGGCCGTCATCGCCGCGCTGTGGCTGCTGAGCGGGCGGGCCCGGCGACTCCCGTGGCGGCCGGTGGCGTGCCTGCTCGTGTTTTGCGGGCCGCTGTTCGGGGCGCAGGTTCTCGCATTCTTCATGGCGGTCGAACGCGGCGGTGCGCAGATACCGGTCATCGTGGTGAACGTCTGCCCACTCATGGTCATCGCCCTGGTGTGGCTGCGTGACCGGGCACCGGTACCCAAGGTGTTGATCCTGCTGGCCTGTATCGCGATCGCCGGGTTGGTCATGGTCGGTGGCGCCGGATCGGGTGCGGTGTCCCTTGCCGCGGTGGCCCTGACCCTGCTGAGCGCGGCGGGCTATGCCGGCTATCTCGTCCTCAGCGAACGCTGGGTGCGCCAGGTCGGGACGGTGGCCACCGCCGCCCTTGTCACGATCGGCTCGACGATGACCACCGGGCTGTTCGCGGTCGCTTCCGGCGACTATTTCTCCGTGCCTGCGGGCGTATGGACGGTCGCCGCGATCCAGGGCGTGGTGTTGATGCCGATCGGCACCGGTGGTGCGCTCTATGCGGTCCGCGTGCTGGGGTCGGTGCCCTTGAGTTTGCTCGGCGCTCTCGAACCCGTCATCGGGATCACCTTGGCGGCAACCCTTTTGGGCGAGCGCCTCGACCCAGTTCAGTGGATCGGCGTCGCCGTCATCTTGATTGCCTGCGGTGCGGTGCCATTCGCCGCCGGCCGTCGTGCCGAGCCGAGCGCCGCCGCGCAGCACCCATTGAACGGGCTCGGCGCCGGGGAATCCCCGCTCCCGGAGAAATGATCGCTACCTGAAGCGACCGATGATCGGGATCTTGTCCAGGATCCGGTCCCGCAACCGAGGCGGCTCCGGCGGTGGGGCTGCCGGCGGGATATAGGCCGGGGGCAGCGCAGGCGTGGCGTTCGCCGGCGCCGCGGGCTCCGGAGCGGGAGGCGGCGCGGCGGGCGCCGGGGGCGGCGGAGCCTGCGGGGCGGGCAGGTTCATCAGAGCGAAAGGCTGGCGGGCCAACTCGCGCACCTCGGCCGCCGTGCGTACCGGCGGCGCCGGACGGGTGATCGCTTCTGATGCGGCGACGGGCTCCGGCGTGGCTTCGTGCTGCTGCTCGGGCAGCCCGTGGGACGCGAACACGATCGACACCGAGACGACGAACGCGACGCTGGCGACACCGAGCGCCGACGTCAGCAGCTGCACCCGGGAGAACCGGGGCTCGGTCGGTTCGGGCGCGGGCAGGCTGGCCGCGTACGCCGAAGCCAACGCGGCCCCACGGGTCAACGCGAAGTCGGCTTCGGTGGCGGTGACGACCGGGCGGTCGGTTTCCTGCCGCAGGGCTTCCACCAGCTCCTCGGCGTCCTCCGAGCCCAGGACGAACACCGCGTCCGGGCTGGGGCGGGCGCTGCGCACCACGGCGCAGACCCGGTCGATCAACGTGCCGGCGTCCACCCGTTCGATCTGCTCGACGGCCACCTGGAATCCGTCGACCGTGGCGACCACCGCGGCATCCGGTTCGACGATGCACACCACCAAGAAATCGTGCCCCGTCATCTCGGCGATGCCGCGAGCCAGCGCTTCGGTGGCCTCGACTTCTCGGACGGCCACCACGGGGACTCCCCCGCTGTAGACGTCGAGCGCCTCACGCACCTTGATGGCGTCCGACTCCGCATCGGGTGTCCAGGTCAACCCGACGGCGTGCAGCTCCTCGTCGGCGGGCAGCGTGGCCAGGTAATCCTGGATATCTGCAGCGTCGAGCACCGTACGGTCCAGGTGATCTCCCTGGCCGGTGGCGCCGTCAACCAGCTCACCGCGGATATCCCTCGTCGTCACCGAAAGGCCCAGCACGAGGCTCATGGAGTTCCCCCTGATCCATCGACTCTGTGCGTTGAGGTTACCCATTTGTGACCGACTACGACGCATGGCCTCGCGGCGCGGACCATGTGAGCGGCGCCGCTACGTCGTGGTGGCGACGGGAAATACCGCCTGAATGGCCTGGTGAGCCCCCTTCAGAAACCGAAGTAGACCGCGGCCATGTCGTCGTCGCCGTGACCGGCCGCACTGGCGGCGTCGAAGGCGGCTCGGACACCGTCGACCAGGGCGGTCGACAGCCCAGCGGCGGAGATCGCGTCGTGGATCAGTCCGGTGTCTTTGCGGACGCCGTCGACGCTGAACTGCGGTGCGTAGGACGATTCGATGATCGCCTTGCCCTTCATCTGCAGGTACGGCGAGCCTGCCGCCGAGCCGTCGAATGCCTCCAAGATCAGTCGCTGGTCCAAGCCGAACCCCTTCGCGAGCGCGAAGGACTGGCCGATGGCCGCGGCGAGGGTACTGATCCAGGCGTTGCAGACGATCTTGAGCTGCGATCCCGGGCCCGGCTCATCGCCCACCCAGATCGTCTTGGACCCCACGGCGTCGAACGCCGGCTGGACCCGTTCCCGCAGTGCGGGGTCACCGGAGGCCAGCATCACCAGGTTGCCTTGCTCGGCGGGCACTTTGGTGCCCAGCACCGGGCAGTCCAGGAACGCGACGCCGTGTTCGGCGGCAAGGGCGGCGGTCTGCGCCGCGCCGTCGGTGCCGATGGTCGCGCACTGCACGAACACCGCGTCCGCTTCTATGGACGGCAGCACCGTCGCCATCACCTCGAGCGTTGACGGCGCGTCAAAGAGCATCGCCACCACGACGTCCGCGCCGGTGACGGCTTCCACTGGGTCCGACGCCACCACGGCGCCGTCGGCGGCCAGCGGCCGGGACCGCTCGGGCGTACGGTTCCACACCGTCACGTCGATTCCCGCGCGCAGCAAGGACTGCGCCATTCCGGCGCCCATGGCGCCCGTACCCAGAACCGCGACTCTCATGGCATTGATTCTGCCCGGGGCGCGGACGTGCCGCGACGGGTGGGTGACCACTCACCCAAGCCGCATTCGATTGCGCGATGAGCCTGTACTGCGGGGGCGTTGCTCAGGCGGCGACGACGGACGGGCTCAGCAACGAGCCCCACTCCTGTTGCGCCGCAACGTGTGCCGGGCCGGGAGTGCCGTTCTCCGCCGGTCGGCAGGCGGCCATGTCCACCAGGGCCAAGGCGATCGTCGACAACGGCACACCATGTCGGTGCGCAGCGCCGCGCAGTTCGTCGGCTGCAGCGTGCGGTGTGCGCTCAGGCGCGACCTGCTTGCATGATCTATCGGCGACTCTGGTCAAACTGGATAGGGATCACCCAGCCCGACAAAGCACGGGCTGAAGCGAGTCGAGACGCTGTTGAACGATCTCGGCGCTCTCCGCGGCCCAGCCTCCGATGAATGATTGGTCGCCGGCGGAGCTAAACCGCCCGGTCCCAATATCCCCTCAGTCCGTTACTAACCCGCTCCTCAACACTCATCTGCACATCGTCGATCGCGGCTAGCGTTTCGGCCGTCAACTCGGCTCGAATACCGCTGCGTGAGTGAGCAAACGGGACGAAGGCGCGCAGTAGGGCCGGCACGCGCAGCAGCGTCTCCCACTGCTGCTCCCAGTCGGTAGGGAAATCTCTCATCGTGAAGCTGATACGCGATGCGCTCCAGCGCAGTGGGTCCCCGGTGCCCATTTCCATCAGGCTTTCCAGGACTTCACCGAACTCTGCGCTGTCGAAACGCTTCCCGGTCGGAGATTCGAAGAACGTATCCATGAGCTCCGAGGCTGCCTGCCAGTCGTGTTTCTCGCGTTGGAATGACTCGCCACCTGTTGGGAGCTGGGCGATCAGCCATCGCGCCACAGCGCGGCAACCTGGCTGTTTTACCACCGTTCGCGGGACTATCGCATTCTCAATGCCCTTCTCGATCCAGGCCCGCGCATCCGCCGGGGTCATGTCCACCACCCTGCCGTCGCGGCTGGCCAAGTCGATCCGGGCCAGTACCGATTCCATCGACGCCGGCCACACTGCAACGTCGCTGGCCATCGACCACTTCACGTGGTCGATCAACACGCCGCACGTCAACTCCTGGCCGTCCACCAACCGCACCCCGAACATGATCTGGTCGCAGTCACCCAGCGCTTCCATCAGCCGGATCGCGCCGTAGACCTCCAGACGCGACAAACCCGCGATCCACTGGGGTACTGCGTCGGCACGCAACGTGAGCGCCTTGCGGCAACGGCTTTGAACATTCTCATCACCCACCGCAATCTCGGCGAGAAGTGCCAACACCGCCGTGTACTCCGGGACCATCTGGCTGGAGATCGCATCGATGGCGGGGTTGGGGTCGATGCGATCTTCCCTGTGCGGATACGAGAACACGTGTGGCATCAACGTTTCAACCATCACACCAACGAGTCCGAGCATCTCCGATGGATGTCCCGCATCCAACGCATTCCGCACCATCTCGACCATGCTCGGTTGCGGTGCCGGGCGCTGGGCCCTCCGTCGCGCGTCTCGGCGGGCCTGCTTGGCCTGGCGCCGCTTCCGTCCGTCGTTCATGAGCCGGAAGCTACGCCCGACTCCCGACAGCTACGACGTCGTGGCGGCCACTTGCACGTAGTTATCCACAGCAATCCGGGTGTCACCCGACCACCGGCACGCCGTCAGCGCCCCGCCCCTTGACGGCGCTGAAGTCCACACACGCCGCGTAGTCCGTCCAGTCGTGCAGATGCCGCGGCTGGCCCTGCCGCCAATAGTGCCCACAGAACACCGGGATCTGTTCGTCGTAGACGTAGTCGTGCGACACTTCGGCACCGGGCAGCGGCGGGTAGGGGGTACTCACGATCCGGGAGCAGCGGTACCAACCCCACGTCGGACCAGTTCACTCCGACGTCCCAGCCATTCGCATTACGGTCGAACCTGAACAGCGACGAACGGCGGGAGTCGATGATCCAGCGCGCACGATTGATAGCTCGCTTTACAGCAGCACTTCTGATGGTGGGGACCGCAGCTTTGCTATCAACCCGCGCGGCCGATGCCGAGCCGACTGATACGGCAACCACGACCGCGGAAGCGGCCAGCCGATTCCCGGATTTGAGCGGCTACACCCCCGTCAACCCCGACGACTATGCCCAACAGCTCACCAGCCCCGGACGACCAGACGACCGCACCGGCTATTTCTTCACCACACCCGGTGACGTGCACTGCTCCCTCGACCCGTTTCCGTTAGCGGTCTGTACCGGCAACGACCTTCCGGGCGTACAACCGGCGCAGTGCGACCCGGACCGACACCGGTTTCCGGTGAACACGATCAGCACCGATCGTGGTCTCTCCAAAACAGCGGGTCGCTCATGCAATGACACCGCGGCCAGTGACGATTCGTCACCGAACAAGGTCCTGCCGCCCTTCCACACGCTCACCGTCTACGGCGTCACCTGCGGAGTCGACGACCTGGGAACCACCGCCTGCAAAGATCCCCAAGGCCGCGGGTTCGTGCTGTCACCATCGTGGTCCGGCTGGCTAGCGAAGATCCGATAGCACGTCCCGGCTGCAAGTTGGTAAGGAGTGCACGTTGGCACGCATCACCCGGGCATCGCTCGTCGCCGCAGCATTGCTGTCAGTGGTTACTGGATCGGTGGTCGCGTGTACCACCAACTCCGGGCCAGCCAGAGACACCGGCGTAACACCAACCGATGATCGGTTCCCAGAACTGGAGAGCTATACGCCCGCCAATCCCGATGAGTACCAACGGCAAACCGAGAATCCCGGTCGCCCCACTTCACTGACTTCGTTCGGCTTCTTCACGCCGGATGGCGTCGCATGCACTTTCACGTCGCTTCCCTCGGCCGCCTGCACCAGCGCTGACCTGCCGGGCATTCCGCCGGCGCATTGTGACAAAGTCACCGGTAAGGGCTCGGTTTACACGATGAGCACCGAAAGCGGACTACGGCAATTCGGCAGCGCATTCTGCCAAGGCGGCTCGACACTCAGGCCCCGCCTGCCGCCCTTCCACAGGCTCACCGTCTACGGCGTCACGTGCGGAGTCGACGACAAGGGAACCACCGCGTGCAAAGACCCGCAAGGCCGCGGGTTCGTGCTGTCACCATCGTGGTCGGGCTGGCTGCCGAAGATCTGACGGCACAAAACCCTACGGGCACGTCTCCGTGTCAATCCGCACCACACCGAAGTTCACCTTGGTGGTGGCCGTGAACGTGGCTCCGGGCGGCGGCGTCGAGGTACACACCTGCCAGTTGCGGTCGCTGACCTGAGCCCGCCCCTTACCGGTCAGATCGGTGGAGCTGGTGTACCAGACCGCATCGTGCGTCAACGACTGGATCGCGTCCTGCGCGCCCTGCAGGTCCTTGCCGATCAGGTTGGGCATCGTCCACGACGGTTCGGCTGATGCGTGCGGACTCATCGCGATCGCCGTGCCGATCAATGCCACTGCCAGTGCAACGGTTCTCATGAGTACCTCCAGATTCGAGTAGCCGCATAGCGTCGCAACCGCTCATCTCGGATCGACGTATCGCCTCGGCTCGACCACCGTCTCGTGCGCGTGATGGGTCTCCGAATGCTCTCGCACCTCGAACACGTATCGAGTTGATTCGACAAGATCGGCTGTCGTCAGGGGAAGTTCCTCGTGCAAGTCGCCCATCCACCGGATCTCGTCGGGCTCGCCGGCCTGACGGGAGAAATTGCCGGGCCAGTTCTCCTCGAGATCCAGCAAGTAGTAGTACAGCCCAGCCTCGTGGACATCGGTCCAGGGCTCACCATCGACAACGGACGACCTGGTGTCGCGGACCAATCCCCACGCGATGTCGGACGGCGGCGCCGCGTAGACGACGCAGATCACTGGACCGTCGGTCCATGCGTGTGACACCAGGAAGACGTGGCGGCCGTCGACCTGATTCTCGGTGTCGACCCTATCCAGCAGGTTCCGCAGCACCGCCACGGCGAAGGCGCTCGGATCGTCGGTCGGCGAAGTCATGGTCAACCCGGCAACCGCGCCAACCAATCCGACTCCCCATCGAGCGGCTCCCCACCAAGAACCACGGTCGGCACGCCGGGCTCCGGAAACGTGTGCAGCACGGCGAGGTTCGACGTCGCGATCGCGTGCGGGTCGTAGCCCAGAAACACTCCGACCCGAATGAGATCGACGGCCGGACCAGGCGCTCCCACCGAGGCAGCCAACCCCGAAAGCTGCTCATTCGACAGATCCGACGAACCGCCCTCGTGCGGCTGCTGCTCGGCCGAGAAGATCCGCTGCACGAACCGCCACGTCACGTCGCTGGACTGGGACTGCCCGGCCACCACAAACGCGGCACCAATCGCACGCGAATCGTAAGTGCCTGAAGCCGAATACTTTTCGAGGAAGTCGACGAACCGCAGATTCACCCGAAGCGACCCGTCCTCGATCCGCCGGCCGATCTCGGCGCCTTGGGCCCGCACCATCTTCCCGCTGTACGGGCACAGCGGATCCACGTACAGATCGATCTGCCCTAACGCATCGGGGTCACCGATGGAGATGACATCGCCGGCCGGCGCCGCCACCGCCGCCGAGGCGACCCCCGGAAACACCATGAGCAACGCCAGGACCACACCGAGCACACGTACCTTCATGCCTCCATCATGTCCCCCACCCGGCGCACGAAGGTGAACAGGCGGTTCCCGAGTGACTGCTGTGACTTCGTCGTACAATCCCGTCAATAACCGAACGAGGAGAGCCGCCCCATGCCCCACCTGACCAAGCGAGCCCTGCTCGCCGCCGCCTTCGCCCTGGCCGCCCTCGGCACGCCCGTCGCAATGGTCACCATCAACCCCGCGACCGCCCAAGCCGCCTGCACCAGCGGTGAAGAAGAAGACCAATTCACCACCCAGTGCACGCCGTTCATGGTGCCGAACTCGCCGGATTCCCAGGGCTTCACCACCACCGCCGCCAACCCCGACATCCCGGAGATCGACGGCATCCCCTGCACCGGCAACGACAGCGGCGCCTGCATCGGCCTGTCCGAGGATCAGGTCCCCAACGTCACCCCGCACGTCACCATCAGCTCCAGCCCCTAGCGTGCTCGGCCGGGGCCGAAAGGCCCCGGCTTACCGAGTCGCGACCGGCTCGATACCCGCCGCGGCCAGCCGCCGGTCCGAATGGGCCGGCCGGATCATCTGCGGCCACCAGAACCACTTGCCCAGCAGCGCCGCGACCGCGGGCGTCATGAACGAGCGCACCACCAGCGTGTCGAACAACAATCCCAGCGCGATGGTCGTGCCCACCTGAGCCATCACCTTCAGATCGCTGAACGCGAACGACGCCATGGTCGCTGCGAACACCAGCCCCGCCGAGGTGACCACCGAACCGGTGCCCGCCATCGCGCGGACGATCCCGGTCTTGAGCCCGCCGTGCAGCTCCTCCTTGAACCGGGAGACCAGCAGCAGGTTGTAGTCAGACCCCACCGCCAGCAGCAGGATCACCGCCATCGGCAGCACCATCCAGTGCAGCTCCAGGCCAAGGATGTGCTGCCACAACAGAACTGACATGCCGAACGATGCCCCCAGGGACAGCAGGACGGTACCGACGATCACCGCCGCGGCCACCAGGCTTCGGGTGATCAGCAGCATGATCATGAAAATCAGTGAGGCCGCGGCGATTCCGGCGATCATCAGGTCGTAGTACGCCCCGTCGTGCATGTCCTTGTAGGTCGCGGCCGTTCCGGACAGGAAGATCTTCGAGCCTTCCAGCGGGGTGCCCTTGAT
Source organism: Mycobacterium sp. BMJ-28 (assembly GCF_054404835.1). Lineage (NCBI taxonomy): Bacteria > Bacillati > Actinomycetota > Actinomycetes > Mycobacteriales > Mycobacteriaceae > Mycobacterium > Mycobacterium sp. BMJ-28. Next base: position 4,487,724 of record NZ_CM136783.1, read on the forward strand.
GGCTTCCCGCGCCGCCTGCTTCACCGGCTCGACATTCGAGATGCCTTCCGGTGTGGCCGGGTCGACGTCATGGCTGATGATGAACCGCACCGACTTGCCGTCCGGCGAGACGAAGTTGCTCATCCCGCGCTTGAAGTCCTTGTTGTCGAAGGCTTCCGGCGGCAGGTAGAAGGTGTCGTCGTTCAGCGCGTCATCGAAGGCCTGCCCCATCGCGTTGGAGTCGTCCCCGGCCGCGGACTGCTGATCCTGAATCCCCTTCTGGGTCTGGTACATCGTCAGCATCTGGTTGCGCATGTTCTTCATGACCTGGATGTTCTCCGGCATGAGCGCCACCATCTGCGGCAGCAGCGTGTCCATCCGTTTCAGGTCGGGCAGCAGCTGTTGGATGTCGTCGGTCATGGTGTCGATGCCGTCCAGGGTGTCGAACACCGATCGGATGGACCAGCACGCCGGGATGTCGTAGCAGTGCGGCTCCCAGTACAGGTAGTTACGCAGGGGGCGTAGGAAATCGTCGAAATCGGCGATATGGTCCCGTAATTCGGCGATATCGATGGTCATGTCCGTGGTGCGCTGCACCATCGAGTGCATGGTCGCGGCCATCTGCTCGGTGACCGACGACATCTTCTCCATCGTCTCGACGTTGCGCTGCATATCGTCGGCCTGCTGGAGCATCTGCGCGAAGTTGTCCTGCTGGTACTTCTCGTTCATCTTCTGCGTCGCGCCCTGCTGGCCGAGCATGAACGGAATCGTGGTGTGCTCGATCGGCTTACCGTTGGGCCGGGTGATGGTCTGCACCTTGCCGATGCCGGGCACCGCAAGGATCGCCTTGGCGATCTTGTTGATCACCAGGAAGTCCGCGGAGTTGCGCAGATCGTGGTCACTTTCGACCATCAGCAGGTCGGGGTTCATCCGAGCGGCACTGAAATGCCGTTCCGCGGCTTGATATCCGACGTTGGCCGCGATATCGGTGGGCAGATATTTGCGGGCGTCGTAGTTGGTCTTATACCCGGGCAAGGTCACCAAACCGATCAGCGCCAGCGCCAGGGTGGCGATCAGCACGGGACCGGGCCAGCGCACCACGGTGACGCCCACCCGGCGCCAGCCGCGGGACCGGATGGCGCGTTTGGGCTCGAAGCGGCCGAACCGGCTGCCGATGGTGATGACCGCAGGGCCCAACGTCATCGCGGCGAGCACCGCGACGAACGTGCCGATGGCACACGGCACGCCCATGGTCTGGAAGTACGGCAGCTTGGTGAACGACAGGCACAGCATCGCGCCGGCGATCGTCAATCCCGAACCCAGCACCACATGCGCGGTGCCGTGGAACATCGTGTAGTACGCGGCCTCTTTCTCCTCGCCGGCGCCACGGGCCTCCTGATACCGCCCGATCGCGAAGATGGCGTAGTCGGTGCCCGCCGCGATCACCAGCAGCGTCAACAGGTTCACCGCGAACGTGGACAGCCCGATGATGTCGGCATTCGCCAAGAAGGCGACCACCCCGCGAGCGGCGCCCAACTCCATGAACACCATCAGCATGACCAGAATCATCGTCACGATGGACCGGTAGACGACCAGCAGCATCAGCGCGATCACGCCGAGCGTGATCATGGTGACCAGGGCGATGCTCTTGTCCCCGGCGTGGTGCTGATCGGAGATCAGCGGGGCACCGCCGGTGACGAACACCTGCAGCCCGGGCGGCGGCGGATTCTTCGCGATCAGATCGCGCACCGCGGCCACCGAGTCGTTGGCGATCGTCTCGCCCTGGTTGCCCTTCAGATACAGCTGGACGTAGGCGGCCCTGCCGTCTTCGCTCTGCGCGCCCGCCGCGGTCAGCGGGTCACCCCAAAAGTCGGCCACATGCTCGACGTGGGCGGGGTCGGCCCGGAACTTCGCGATCAGGTTGTCGTAATAGTGGTGCGCGTCGGCGCCGAGCGGCTGATCGCTTTCTAGCACGATCATCGCGTTACTATCGGAATCGAACTCCTTGAAGTTCGAGCCGATGCGTTTCATCGAGATCATCGCCGGCGCGTCTTTGGAGCTCAGCCCGACGGTGTGGGCCTCGCCCACCTTTTCCAGGGACGGCACGAACACGTTGGTGGCGACGTTGAGCAGCACCCAGCCGATGACCAGCGGTACCGCCATCACGCGGATGAAGTGAGCGATCTTGGATCGCCCTGTAGTGGTGGCCGCCATCGACTGCCCCTCCGATCAGGCCCGCATCGCCCCTCGTGAGCTTGTCGGCGTTACAACTGCACTATCGCGCGTAATATACCTAGCCCGTCAAACCTTTGCATGTCAAACGCGCTTTCGCGCGTCGACCGCCGGACCGTATCGCTACCGCCATACTGGCGTCTGTGACACCGAGAAAAGTACGGGACACGTCACCCAAGCAGGAGTGGCTGACGGCCAAGCAGCAGCGCGCCTGGGTCGCCTACATGCGGGTGCAGCTGCGGATGAACTACGAGATGAACCGCCAGCTGCAGGCCGACTCGAATCTGTCGCTGTCCGAGTACGACGTGCTGGTGGCGCTCAGCGGCGCGACGAACGAGGGCATGCGGGTCAGCGACCTGGCGGCGCAGATCGGCTGGGAACGCAGCCGGCTGTCACATCAATTGCGCCGCATGGAGGAACGCGGCCTGACCGAACGCCGGCCCAGCACCGCGGACGGCCGCACCACCAATGTCCTGCTCACCGCGAGCGGCCGGGACGCCATCGAGGCGGCCGCCCCCGGACACGTCGACCTGGTGCGCAGCCTGTTCTTCGATCCGCTGCCGGACAACCTGCTCGCGCCGTTCACCGCGGCGCTGGAGCATATTCACGTCAACCTCGATCACAACAGCTCGCTGCCACCCGCACCAAGCTAGTATCGGTGATCTATCACCTAATTAAGGAGCAGCCACGTGAGTGATGTCATCACCGCACTGATGGAGGCCAATCTGCTGGCCGTGTTCGACGAACGCGACCCGCAACGCCGGGCCGAGGCGATCGCCACCACCTATGCCGCGGACGTGCAATGGATCGACGACGAAGGCATCGCCACCGGTCATGACGAACTGAACGCCAAGGCCGCCGACGTGCAGGGAAAGCTGCCGGGCCTACATTTCGTCAAGGCCGGCCCGGTACGCCAGACCCGCGGGCTGGGATTTCTGGCCTGGGAGGTACGCACACCAGAGGATGTCACCGTGGCGTCGGGGTTCGACGTCGCCGAGATCGTCGACGACCGGATCGCCAGGATGTGGACGGTGCTCAACGCCCCGGAATAGGTGATGTTTCACCTTTGTTGTAGCGGGCGGACTGCACTACACGAAAGGAACCCGATCATGGGACAACTGGACGGCAAGACGGCATTGGTCACCGGCGGCACCTCGGGCATCGGCCTGGCCACCGCGCAGCGGCTCGCCGATGAAGGCGCGTATGTCTTCATCACCGGACGCGACCGCACCCGCCTGGACGAGGCCGCCGCGAAGATCGGCGCCCACGGCATCCAGAGCGATATCAGCAAGCCCGAGGAACTCGACACCCTGGCCGCCGCGATCGCCGAACACGGCAACGGACTCGACGTCGTCTTCGCCAACGCCGGCGGCGGCGACTTCGCCACCCTCGCCGACGTGACACCCCAGCACTACCGGGACAACTTCGACCGCAACGTCGCCGGCACGGTCTTCACCGTGCAGAAGACGCTCCCGCTGCTCAACGAAGGCGCCTCGATCATCCTGGCCGGGTCCACCGCCGCATCCGAAGGTGTCCCCGCGTTCGGGCTGTACGCGGCCTCGAAGGCGGCCATCCGGTCCCTCGGGCGTACCTGGGCCGCCGAACTGGCCGAACGCAACATCCGGGTCAACACCATCGTTCCCGGCCCGATCGAGACACCCGGACTCACCGGGCTGGCCCCCGCCGACCAGAAACAGGACCTGTTGGACGGCATGGCCGCCCAGGTGCCGATGAAGCGGCTCGGCCGGCCCGAGGAGATCGCCTCGGCGGTGCTGTTCCTGGCCTCGGATCAGAGCAGCTTCATGACCGGTGCCGAGCTACCGGTCGACGGTGGGCAGATTCAGCTCTGATCGCGTTCGGGAGCAGACTCGACGAGGTTGGGATGTTCGTGCAGCGAGTAGATCCGTGCATCCCATCCCGCGAGTTCGAGTGACGTCGATACGACGGTGGCCGCGGCAGTCGATCCGCTGCCGAGCACCAACTCCGCCGACATCCATTCCAATCCGATGTCGACCGTCCGCGCAGCGCGGCCGCAATTGGCGATCACCAGCAGCTTTCGGCCCGGAATCGCTCGGGTGTAGGCCCAGATCTGTGGGTCGTCTGCCATCGTCGGGGTGAAGTCACCATCTGCCAGCACCGACAGCTCGTGCCGGAGCCGGATGAGCGCGCGATAGTGGGCCAGTACCGATCCCTTGCTGCCGCTTGGGCTTCGACATTGAGCCAGCCGTGGTTGGGGTTGACCGGTAGCCACGGTGTGCCGGAGCCGAAGCCGGCGTGCGGTCCGGCGTCCCATTGCATGGGGGTGCGGGCGTTGTCGCGGCTCATCTTCGCCAGCCCGGCCAGGGCAGCACTAGGGTCGGCACTGTGCTCGTGGAAGTAGTTCACGGATTCGACATCGGCGTACTCCTGCGGAAAGCGGAACGGGTAGTTCGTCATTCCGATCTCTTCGCCCTGGTAGATGAACGGGGTGCCCCGCATCCCGTGCAGCACGGTGGCCAGCGCCTTCGCCGACGCGCCCCAGTGCTCCGGGTGGTGGTCGCCGAACCGGCTGACAACCCGTGGCTGGTCATGGTTGTTCCAGTACAGGCTGTTCCAGCCGGTGTCGGCCAACGCGGCCTGCCAACGGTGCATGACGTTCTTCAGGGCGACCAGGTTCAGGCCGATACCGTCGAACTTGTCGGCCGGGTCGTGGTCGACCGCCATGTGCTCGAACTGGAAGACCATATCCAGCTCACCACGCGCCGGGTCGGTGTAAAGCCGCGCCTCATCGGTTGTCACGCCGGGCATCTCGCCGATGGTGAGGAACTCCCCGGCGCGGCCACCAAACACTCTCCCATTGAGCTCGGCAAGGTAGGTGTGCACATCTCCCCCGGCAACGAAACGCTGATGCGGTAGCGCGATATCGGGTAACCCGTCAGCCTTGGAGATGAAGTTGATGACGTCCAACCGGAATCCGTCGACACCGCGGTCCAGCCACCACTCCATGATGTCCTGCACCGCTTTTCGCACCTGCGGATTCGCCCAGTTGAGGTCGGGTTGTTTGCGGTCGAACAGATGCAGGTAGTACTGGCCGGTGGGTTCGTCCCACTGCCAAGCCGGCCCGGAGAAAAAGGACTCCCAGTTGTTGGGCACGCCACCGTCGCGGGCACCCCGCCAGATGTACCAGTCCCGCTTGGGATTTACGCGAGACGAGCGGGACTCGATGAACCAGGGGTGCTCGTCGGAGGTGTGGTTGACCACCAGATCCATCACCAGCTTCATCCCGAGGGCATGCACCTTGGTGATGAGTACGTCGATGTCGGCGAGGGTGCCGAACACCGGGTCGACATCGCGGTAGTCGCTGACGTCGTAGCCGTTGTCGGCCTGCGGTGACCGGTAGATCGGTGACAGCCAGAGGACGTCGACGCCGAGTTCGTGCAGATGATCAAGCCGTTCGATGATGCCGCCCAGGTCGCCGACACCGTCTTCGTTGGAATCGGCGAAGCTGCGTGGATAGATCTGATAGACGACTGCGGTTTTCCACCACCCCGCGGTCACGCCCAGTCACCGATGACATCGCGGTAGACGTCGACGTACTTGTCGACCATCGCCGACACCGAGAACCGGGCTGCGGTGCGCTCGGCGATGCCGGCACGGTCGAGCCCACCGGCCGCGTCGACGGCCGCCACGGCGGCATCGGCGTCGTCGGCGAGATAGCCGGTGACGCCGTGCGCGATCAACTCCCCCATCGAGCCCCTGGCGTGGGCGATCACCGGTGTGCCGCAGGCCATGGACTCGACGACGCTGTAGCCGAACGGCTCGTCGAAGTCGATCAGGTGCAGCAGTGCGTGTGCGCCACCGAGTACCTCGGCACGCCGGCCGGCATCGATGGCGCCGAGGTATCGCACCCGGTCGCCGTCGATGTGTGGTGCGACCGCGTCCCGAAAATAGTTCTCGTCCTGGATGATTCCGGCGATATCAAGTCGTCGCCCGCAACGGCGGGCCACCTCGATGGCATGCGCGGTGCCTTTGTCCGGGTGGATCCGGCCGAAGAACAACAGGTGCTCGCCCGGGCTCGGGTGGACCGCGAACTGATCGATATCGATGCCGTGGTGCACGGTGGCGGCGTAATGCAGGCCCGGATGCCGATCGGCGTCGCTAATCGACACGTACGCAGTGGTGCGGTCGTAGCGTTCGTAAACGGGCACGATCTTCTTCGAGGAGAACCCGTGGATTGTGGTCACGACCGGAGTGCCGACCAGGTCGCTGTAGGTGAGCGGCAGGAAGTCGAATCCGTTGTGGATGATGTCGAAATCGGCGGCGCGTTCGAATACCGACGCGATGTGCAGGCACTCGGCGACCTTGGCGTCGATGGTGATGTCCTCGGACCAACCGGTCGGGGCCGTCGCGTGCAGGCGGGCGGTACTGATCGAGTCGGCGGTGGCGAACAGCGTCACCTGATGGCCTGCGGCGACAAGTCCCTCGGTGAGCAGGGACGCGAACTGTTCCCAAGGCCCGTAGTGCCGCGGCGGTGTCCGCCACGCGATCGGCGCCAGCACGGCGACACGAATCGGATTGTGGGCCAGGGCGCGTTCGGATGAGGTGATGACCTCAGCCTACGCCGCCCACCCTTTCGCAATTGTGCGGTTTGAGCGGGCAGCTACGGCGCGTCGTCAACGACACCGCACAAACGCGGCAGGCCGCGGCCCCGATCAAATGCTGTCCGGGATCTCCCGCACCGCGCCCCGGTCCGCGGACGTCGCCAACAACGCGTAGGCCCGCAATGCCACCGACACAGGACGATCCCTGTTGCGCGGGCGGTACTCGCCGATGTCGGCGCGCCGCCGCGCCAACTCGTCCTCGGAAACGTCGAGAGTGATGGCGCGCGAAGGAATGTCGATGACGATGCGGTCACCATCGCGGACCAGCGCGATGGGGCCGCCGGCCGCAGCTTCGGGTGACACATGCCCGATCGACAATCCGGAGGTGCCGCCGGAGAACCGCCCATCGGTGATCAGTGCGCACACCTTGCCCAGCCCACGTCCCTTCAAAAACGATGTCGGATAGAGCATTTCCTGCATTCCCGGCCCACCGCGCGGCCCTTCGTAACGGACCACCAGCACATCCCCCGCGGTGACCCTGCCCCCGAGGATGGCGTCGACCGCTTCTTCCTGTGATTCGACCACCACGGCCGGACCCGCGAAGGTCAACGCACCGGGGTCGACGCCCGCGGTCTTGACCACACCACCGTTGGGCGCGAGGTTACCGGTCAGGACGGCCAATCCGCCGTCGGGCGAATAGGCATGGGCCACATCGCGAATGCAGCCGTGCGCGGCATCCACATCGAGGCTCTCCCACCTCTCGGACTGGGAGAACGCCGTGGCACTGCGACGCCCACCCGGTGCGGCGTGGAACAGTTCGACCGCGTCATCGCACGGACCGATACCTCGGACATCCCAGGCATCCAACCAATCGTGCAGGGTGTCGGCGTGCACGGCATGCACCTCTTTGGCCAACAGCCCGCCGCGGTGCAGCTCACCGAGGATGGCCGGGATGCCGCCGGCCCGGTGCACGTCCTCCATCAGATACGCCCCGTTGGGCGCCACCTTGCACAGGCACGGGATGCGCCGGGAGATCTCGTCGATATCGGCGAGGGTGAAGTCCAGTTCGGCCTCGTGCGCGGCGGCCATCAAGTGCAGCACGGTATTGGTCGATCCGCCCATCGCCACATCCATCGCCATGGCGTTCTCGAACGCCGCCCGCGAGGCGATGGACCGCGGCAGCACCGAGGTGTCGCCGTGCCCGTAATACCGGGTGGTGAGGTCGATGACGGCGGCACCGGCCCGCTGGTACAGGGCGCGCCGGGCGGTGTGGGTGGCCAGCACCGAGCCGTTTCCGGGCAGCGCCAAGCCCAGCGCCTCGACCAGGCAGTTCATCGAGTTGGCGGTGAACATGCCCGAGCACGATCCGCACGTCGGGCAGGCCGCCTCCTCGATCCGCGCCAGATCCTCGTCCGAGATGGACGGGTCGGCGGCGCCGGCCATCGGGTCTATCAGGTGCAGGCCGGTGCGCACCCGGCCGTCGACCAGCGTGGCGCGCCCACCCTCCATCGGGCCGCCGGACACGAACACCGTCGGCACGTCGAGCCGCAGCGCCGCCATCAGCATGCCCGGAGTGATCTTGTCGCAGTTGGAGATACACACCAGCGCGTCGGCTTTGTGTGCCTCGACCATGTACTCCACCGAGTCGGCGATCAGATCCCGCGACGGCAGCGAATACAGCATGCCGCTGTGCCCCATGGCGATTCCGTCATCGACGGCAATGGTGTTGAACTCCCGCGGGATGCCACCGGCCTGCGCAATGGCTTCGGAGACGATCCGCCCGACGGGCTGCAGGTGCGTGTGCCCGGGCACGAATTCGGTGAAGCTGTTGGCCACGGCCACGATGGGCTTGCCGAAGTCCTCACGGGCGACGCCGGCGGCACGCAACAGCGCCCGGGCGCCGGCCATGTTGCGGCCATGGGTGACGGTGCGGGAACGCAGCGGGATCATCCCTCTACTGTCGGCTCCGGGGCGCACGCTGGGAAGACGCCGTCACTACTAGTACTGGCAGTACTAGTCTTGGGCTGTGCCCACCGAGGAGGACCGTCGCGCCGAACTGGGCGCCTTCCTGCGCTCGAGCCGTGAGCGACTGGTCCGCGCCGACTTCGGGCTGCCGCCCGCCGGACGGGGCCGCACCGTCGGGCTACGCCGCGAGGAGGTGTCCTACCTGTCCGGGGTCAGCGTCACCTGGTACACCTGGCTCGAACAAGGCCGCGACATCAACCCGTCGCGCCAGGTGCTCGACGCAGTCAGCCGCACGCTGCGCCTGGGCGTGCCCGAGCACCGCTACGTCCTGAGCCTGGCCGGTTTCGCGCCGCTGCCCGCGGCCGCCGCCAATGCAGTCACGACGGTGCCCGCGCACGTGCAGCGCTTCCTGGACGCGATCGGCGACAACCCGGCCTACGCGCTCACCCCGGAGTGGGGCATCGCCGGCTGGAATGCCGCCTACCAGCGCCTGTACCCCAACGTCGCGACCACACCGCCCACCGAACGCAACCTGCTCTGGGTGGTGTTCACCGACCCCGCCGTCCGCACGTTGCTCGACGACTGGCAGGTCACCAGCCAACGCTTCCTGGCCGAGTTCCGCGCTGAAAGCGCTTCGCGCCTGGGCGATCCCACCCTGCTGGAGCTGGTGGCGCGACTGTCGGAGGCCAGCCCGGAATTCCGCGCCGGGTGGGAACGCCACGACATCGGCGGGTTCGAATCACGAGAGCGGGTGTTCCACCACCCCGAATTCGGCACGGTCCGCTACGAACACCATCAGCTGCGGCCCTCGGATCAGCCGGAGTTCCAGATCGTGGTGTACACGCCGTCGGACGCCTGACGGTTCCGCATTTGTGCGTCCCGCGCGGGCCGGCGCGGTGAGTCGCGGATGAAATCGCACAATTGCGGGCTCAGTCGTTCGGGGTGATGACGGCGCGGCCGTGAATCTTGCCGTCATGCAGCAGCTGGTACGCACGCGCGGCATCGTCCAGGGCGAAATGCTCGACCACCATTCGGACCTTTCCGGACCGGGCCAGGTCGATGACCTCGATGAGCTCGGGAATGCTGCCCCAGAACGGTGACGCAACGGCGCATTCGTGCGGCGGGCTGGAGAAGTTGACCGGTATCGCGGCACTGCCGACCCCGACGACGGTGAGGTGCCCGAGCACCCGGGCCACCCTGGCCGCCATCGCCAGCGTCGGCTGGACACCCACGAAGTCCAGCACGAGTTCGGCGCCCAGCCCCCTGGTGATGTCCTTGATTCGTGTCACCGCCTCGTCACCGGAGATGAGCGTGACGTCGGCGCCCATCGTCGCGGCGATCTGCAGTTTGTCCGCGGAGGTATCCACCGCGACAACGGTTGTCGCGGCCGCCAAGGCCTTGAGCACCTGAATCGCCATCTGGCCCAGGCCGCCCGCCCCGATCACCACCGCCGTCGACCCCGGGCCCAGCAGGTGGATCGAACGCTTCACCGCGTGATAACTGGTCAGACCGGCGTCGCTCAACGGCGCGGCCTCGCGCGGATCCAAGTCGCCCAGCGGGATCAGATAGCGGGTGGATGGGACGAGCAGGTACTCGGCCATCCCACCGTCGATGCCACCCAGCCCGCCGGGATTCGGTTTGCCCGGCATCTGGCAGTAGTTCTCCATGCCCTGTCGGCAGTTCATGCACAGGCCACAACCCCACGGGCCGTACACGACAATCGGATCGCCGTACTCGAAACCCGTTGCGCCGGAGCCCATCTTCTCAACCCATCCGGCGTTCTCATGACCCAGGGTGAAAGGCAGCGTGAAGCCTCGGGTGCCTGCCTGCAGCTCCAGCAGATGCAGGTCGGAGTGACACGCGCCGGCGCCACCCACCTTGATCAGCACCTCCCCCGGCCCGGGTTCGGGCACTGGGACATCCCGGAGTTGGCCGGGTTGTTGCCAGTCGACGAACTGAAAGGCCTTCACCTCAGACGATCCGGTCGAACGCGACCTCAAGGTGTCGTGGCCCGCGGAACACCTGGCTCTGCCGATACGGCGGCGGATCGACGACCGGACGAGGATTCTCGACGCGGCGCAGGAAATTCTCGACAGCCAGGTTGACCTCCAGGCGCGCCAGCGGTCCGCCCATGCATGTGTGAATCCCACTGCCCCAGCCGAAATGCTGGTTGTTGCGCCGCTCGGGATCGAACTTGTTCGGCTCCGGGAACATCGCCGGATCACGGTTGGCCGCGCCGTACATCAGGTGCACCACCGACCCGGCCGGGATGACGGTTCCGCCGACCTCGATATCCGCGGTCGCGCTGCGGCTCGGAAAGAACTGCACGGCCGACTGCAACCGTTGCACCTCCTCGATGGCCCGCGGAATCAGCTCCGGCCGTGCCCGCAGCAGATCGAGGGACTCTGGATTGCGCAGCAGCGTCAGCACACAATGCGCGATGGTGTTCACGGTCGAGTCGTGGCCGGCGATCAGTAGCAGGACCGCGTTGGACGCGGCCTCTTCCGGTGACATCGGTCCGTCGGGCCCGCCATCGTTGACCAGCTTCGACAGCAGGCCCTCACCGGGTTCCCGAAGGTAGCCCTGGATCAGGTCGGCCAGGTACGCGGAGAGTTCGGCCGTGCTCTGCTGACCTTTCGCCGCACGCGCCTTCCCCTCCTCGGTGGCGGCCTCGGGCCCCAGGTCAAGGCCGGCCATGAAGTCGAAGATCCAGGCGTGGAACGTCGGCTCGTCCTTCAGCGGGATGCCGAGCAGCTGACAGATCACGGCCACCGGCACGGGGTAGGCGTAGTCATCGACGACATCGAAAGTGTTGGCACCTTTGGCCTTCACGGTGTCGAGCAGTTCATTGCAGAGCCGCTGGATATCGGGCTCCATCTTCGGGATGACGTCAGGTGAGTGGGGTGGCCCGAAGTGCCGCATCACCTGACGCCGTGCTCGGTCGTGATCGGGCGGGTCGGACAGGATGATGGTCTTCGCCCGGCCGTAGGCTGCGATGTCGTCGGCCCCCGGCGACGGCGCGGCCCCCGCGGCTCGCGCGGCGCCCAACGGGCTGCGGTCGATGTCGGAGCTGACCCTGGGATCGTGCGCCAGCGTCATGAGTTCGCGATAGCCGGTGACGACGTAGGTGCGGTCGGCCACCTTCACGACGGGCGTTTCGCGTAGTTGGTCGAAGAACTCGTAAGGGTCGTGGCGATTCTCGAATCTCATCGCCTCCGCCCAGGCATGTTCGGCTGTGGTCATGACGATTCCGTTCTGGCTCAGCGATTCTTGGGGCGGAATTCGGCGCCCCGTGAGGTCGGGTCGTGGCCGGTGAGGACCACATCCGGGATTCCGGTGGGCTCGCGGGGATCCGGGAATCGGGCCGGCATCGGCGCGGCGTCGCCCGGCACGTCGTAACCCGGTGGCGGGGGCGGGAACGGAGCCGAGCGTTCGATCATGTCGGCGTAGTACTGCAACCACTTGCCATGGTTGAAGGTCAGCGCGCCGACGATGCGGCCGTTCTTGCCGAACGCGGCGGCGAACCGCAGATCCTCGGGTGAGCCTTGGGTGAAGACGATTTCGTCACCGAAGGAGCACACGCCGACACCCTTGATGTTCACCCCGAACTGGCCCGACCAGAACTGTGGCAGTGGCAGGTGCGGGCGTCGCTCCCGCTCCAGATGGACCATGTTGTGGGCGGCGGTCTGCGCCCCCGACACCGCGGCATCGACGTGTTCGATCGCCATGAACTGGTACTCGTAGAGCACGTGAGGCGCTCGGGCGACGTCGCCGGCGACGAAGATGTTGTCGGTCACCACCCCGTTGATGTCGAACGCCCGGCACCCGGCATCGCACGCCACGCCCCAGAATCCGGCGGCGAGTTCGGCGCCTTCCAGCCATTCGATGTTGCGCACCGAGCCCAGCGAGGCGACTACCACGTCGACGTCGAGCAGGGTCCCGTCGGACAGCTGTGCCTGCCGGACGTGGCCGTCGGCGTCGCCCTTCAGCGCTTGCACCGCGACCCCGGTGCGCAGGTCGACGCCGGCGTCGCGCTGCATCTTGGTGGCGATCTCGCCGATGACCCCACCGAGGGGCCCGACCAGAGGTGCACTTGAGCGTTCGGCCACCGTGACCTCCAAGCCGAGATCGCGACATACCGAGGCGATCTCCGAGCCGATGAATCCAGCACCGACAATCAGCACCCGCCCAGGGCGGGCCTTCAGCGCAGCCTGCAATTCGGCGGCGTCGTCACAGGTGCGCAGGGTGTAGAGCCCCTTGAGCTTCGCCTCCTCGGGGTTGAACCAGGCCCGGGACCGGACGCCGGTGGCAATCAGCAATCGGTCGTAAGGCACTTTGTCGCCGTTGGCCAGCAATACTTCCCGGTTGTCGCGATCAAGTCCGGTGGCCGCAACACCCAATCGCCAGTCGGCGTCGACCGCGCGCAGTCGCGGCAGCTTGGTGTTGGTTGCGGGGACCCAGCCTTTGAGGACCTGCTTGGACAGCGGCGGTCGATCGTAAGGTTCATGGGGTTCGTCGCCGATGATCGTCAACGAGCCGGTGAAGCCCTCGTCGCGCAACGCTTCTGCGGCCCGCAGTCCCGTCAGGGATGCGCCGACGATGACGATCCGCCCGGTCGTCTTGAAGCTGTCGACCAGGTCGGCGATCAGCGATGCGGTCACGTCGTCGTCCGATCCAACGGCGGATCCATCTCGGCGATGATCGCCTGCACGGGGCACGACGCGACCGCCCTGGCCACGCGCTGACGTTGCGAGGCATCGGGATTCGGGTCATAAAGCAGGGCTTCCTCGCCGCTGAGCTGCAGCACCTCCGGGGCGAGCGGGACGCACTGCGCGTACCCGAGACAGCGGTTCAAGTCCACGACGATGCGCATGGTTTTCGGCTCCTTGTCAACCGAGCGCCGAGGGCTGGTCGGCGCAGCTCCGAAACTGAGCAGTGGCGCTGACAGTACGGTAAATAATCCCGCCCAGGGTGGCATCCAACAACGAGATCGGGCCAGGACTTTCGTCCTGGCCCGATCTGTGTTCGGTGGAGCTGCCGGGAATCGAACCCGGGTCCTACGGCATTCCCTCAAGACTTCTCCGTGCGCAGTCCGCTATGCCTCTACTTGGATCTCTCGGTCACGCAGACAAGCCGAGATGACGATCCCAGTCGCTGTTTGATGTCCCTACGGGTTCCGCGACCGAACCCGTAGGTGGTTCCCTCTAGCTGATGCCAGGGTCCGGGCCGAGGGCGCTCCCGGTCTGACAGACACGCAGTCGCTACTTAGGCAGCGAGGGCGTAGTCGCGCTGATTGGAATCGGCGCTTAATTGGTTGCAACGACGCTTACGGTGGTCTCTTGCCTGCACCGGCACGCTTCCCTTGATTCGATGCGCGAAGTCGAAACCGTTCAGCCCCTCGCACCCCTGCCGAACTTCAGCAGGACCTCCCATCATACCCGGGCGGCCGACAAGCTCCACCGATTAACGACCGTGGGGTTTATGCACGCCGAACGCCCGGGCAGCGTGCACAGAGCCCACAGTGGCGCAGACCCCGCTCAGATGACGAACGCCAGGTTCTCCACGATGCGCTGGCCCACCTCGGCGTCCCCGTCGTACTGCACACCGCCCTCGCGCGCAGCCGTCAGCGGCCGGCCACCGCAGCGCCGGGTGAATTGCAGCCCGTCCATCCGGATCACCGTCGTCGGCTCCCCGTCGAAGGCCGGCACCACGGCGGCCCGCTCGTCGACGGCCACCCGAATCTCCCGGGCCATCGGACCGGTGAGCTCGAACAGCACCCGCGAGTCCCTCGGCGCCCCGCCCTGCTTTCCGACCACCCGGGCCATGCCGGCCACCATCTCGTCGACCGCCATGGCCGCGCCCGGTCGGGACAGGTCGTCGTCGGTGGACGGCCGGGAAAGGCCCTCCCGGATGTCCTGCTCGTGCATCCAGCAGTCGAAGGTCCGCACTCGCATGAACCTGCCGTAGGTCTCCAGTCCCACCACCGTCGGCATCACGGCGTTCCATTCCTCGATCGACATGGCGGTCAGCTCCTCGCGCCGCTGCCCGATCACCTCGCCGAACCGGGCGAACAGCGCATCGGGTGTCAACGCCCCGAGATGCTGCACCCAGGCCTCGTTGAGCTCGCCGACCTGGTTGCGCACGTGTGTGCAGGCGGCCAGGTCAGCCGGCGGCGCGGACTCCCCTCGCAGAATCAGTTCGGTGCCCAGCACGTGGGCGACGACGTCGCGCACCCGCCAGGCCGGCAGCGGAACGGGTTTCTTCCAGCGCGCGCCGGGCAGTCCATCCAGCAGGCGTTCGACATCGTCCCAGACCCCGAAAAGGGCGGACAGCACATCGGTTTTGGGTAACACGGTGACGGCGCGGCTCACGGGCGCTGACGCTACGGCGCACAGCCCGCGCGCGGACGGGAATGCGCCCCAAGAATGCGCCAAGTACCGCCGCGCACGCTGTCCGCACAGCCCCACGAAAGGACCCGCAATGAACATCATCAAGCAAGCAGTCCTGGCCACCGGCCTCGCCGTCGCGAGCCTGGCCATCGCGTCCGGCACCGCACAGGCGTTCAACCCACAGCCCGATCCACCAGGGCGTACCGCCCACGTGACCCCGGCAGAGAGCCACGGATTCAACCCGCAGCCAGAGCCGCCGGTCCGCCCCGTCACCAAGGTGAACACCCAGGCCGATCTGCACTGATCCCGGGCCCACACTGGTCTATCTTGAACCCGTGGAGGGGACGCCTTTCGGCCGCTACCAGCTGATCGAACTGCTGGGCCGCGGCGGGATGGGCGAAGTGTGGCGGGCCTACGACACCGAGATCGACCGAACCGTCGCGCTGAAAATGCTGCTGCCACACTTCGCCCGGGACCCCGACTACGAGAAACGTTTTCGCCGCGAAGCCCGCGCCGCGGCCCGGTTGGACGACCCGCACGTCGTGCCCATCCACGACGTCGGCGAGATCGACGGCCGCCTCTACGTCACCATGCGGCTGATCAACGGCGTCGATCTGCAGACCCTGATCAACAACGGCCCGATGGAACCCAAACGCGCGGTGTTCATCATCGGGCAGATCGCCGCGGCGCTGCACGTCGCCCATCAGGCCGGCCTGGTGCACCGCGATGTGAAACCCTCCAATATCCTGTTGGCGGACAACGACTTTGCCTATCTCATCGACTTCGGTATCGCCCGCGCCACCACCGACACCGCGCTGACGTCCGCCAACACCACCATCGGCACCTGGGCCTACATGGCGCCCGAACGCTTCCGCACCGGCGAGAGCGGGCCCAGCTCAGACATCTACGCGCTGACATGCGTGCTCTACCAATGCCTCACCGGCGACCTGCCGTTCCCCGGCGACACCCTGGAACAGGTCGCGGTGAGCCACATGGTGATGCCGCCGCCGCGGCCGTCGCACGACCACGCCACCGTGCCGGCCGCGATGGATCAGGTGATCGCCACCGGCCTGGCCAAACAACCCACCGACCGCTTCCCGACCACCGTGGACCTGGCCGGCGCCGCCCAGCGCGCGCTGACCCATCCCGCCGACGCACCCACCCAGGCCTGGCAGCCCATGCCACCTTCACCGCCACCACCGCAGAGGAAACGCACCGCACTGATCGCCACCGCCGTCGCGGCGGTCATCCTGCTCGTCGCCGGCGGGGTGGTCGCCGCCGTGGCGCTGCGCACCGAGACCGCCCCGACTGCCGCACCGAGTGCGCCCACCACGTCGACAGCGCCGCAACCGCCGCCGTTCACCGGCGTCTACCAGGCCGTGTTCAGCGCACCCACCTTGATCGACGGCGGGCCGCTGGAGGACGCCAGACCGTCGACGGCCATGTGGGCGGTCCGCTCGGCGTGCCGGCCCGACGGCTGCGTGGCCATCGCGGAACGCCAAAGCGGCGACGGCGGTCCCCCGACGGCCCGACTCGAATTCGACCAGATCGACGGGAACTGGGTGGCCGTCGCGCTGGCCGCGGAGAACTGCCACGACGTCGCCGACGAGATCTGGTACGTCTTCACGCTGCGAGAACGTCCCGACGGCAGGCTCACCGGTGACTACACCGGCGCCGCGGGCAATTCCTGCTCCGGCCGGTCCACCATCACCTTCAACCGCACCACCGACGTCGACCCGCAGACCCTGCCCGACCCGGCCGAGCTGCCGCCCCGGGTGGTCTCCCCCGCCGAGGCGCTGCGCGGCAGCTACCGCAGCACCCGAACCTTCCGCAACGGCCTCGCCCCCATCCAGGGCGACTACACCGTCAAAACCGACTGCCTGCGCACCGGCGACCGGTGCATGAGCTACTTCCACAAGCCCGAGGATTTCCGGCCGCTGCTCTTCGCCGGCGGCACCTGGTCACTCAACAGCCAATCCGAGGGCAGATGCGACGGCAAGATCATCACGATCACCGCCACCGGTCAGTACCCGATGCCCCAACCCCAGCAGAACCCCATCAATCTGCTACTGGGACACGGCGATTGGGAAGAGTCGCAGCCGTGTGCAATGAAGACCGGCTTCGATGAGACGTTCACCCGCACCGGGGACTGATATCACCGGCGATATCCCTTTCGCGGATCGACTGCACGTTCTCATTGCGTGACAAGAATCCCCCAAGCACGTGGCCGCAACCTATTCGTGACCAGGCGAGAACGCCTCGACACGAAAGGAGCCAGCCATGAACCAGCATGTGCCCACCCCACAGCGACGCCGCATGGCCGGCCTCTACGCGCTGAAGCCGTGGTTCACCGCCCGCCTCACCCCCATCGTCAACACCGCCGTCGCCCACCGCATCTCGCCTGACCTGTTCACCGCCGCCGGTGTGCTCGCCGCCGGGGCGGCCGGAGCCTTCATCGCCTACGGCTGGTGGCATCTGGCCGCACTGTTCCTGGTGCTGCGCCTGGCCGGCGCCAACCTCGACGGAGCGGTCGCCCGCGCCCGCGGCGTCAGCCGCCCGTGGGGTTTCGTGGTCAACGAGATCGGTGACCGCACCGCGGATCTGCTCACCTTCGGCGGGCTCGCGGTCTGGGCCGCCCGGCAGAACGGTCCCGGGATGCACTGGCTGTCCTGGACGGTGCTGCAGGTGGTGCTGGCCGCGCTCGCCGCATCACTGCCCACCTTCGCCGCCCTGGCCGCTGCCGGAGCCGGCGCCACCCGCATCAACGGTGGGCCGCTCGGAAAAACCGAGCGGTGCGTGTTCACCGTGCTGGCCACCGCGTTCCCCGCCCTGATGCCGATCCTGCTGGCCCAGCTGGTCAACGGCTCCTTGATCACCACTGCCCTGCGACTGCGCAGCGCGCACCGCGAGATCAAGGCACTGCCTCTCGAAGAAGAGGATCTGATCACGGTGCCCATGCCCCGCCCGCGGATCGTGGTCTCCAACGTCGCGACCCGGCCGATGCGGGCGGTGGCGGCATGAGCGCCGGGTTCCTGCGGCACTGGCTGTGGCGCACGGTGTGCGGCGCGTCGGGCGGCCTGACCGTCACCGGCCGCTGGCAGGTCACCGGCGGCGCCGTGATCGTCGCCAACCACTCGTCGCACGCCGACACTGCGGTGCTACTGGCCGCCCTGCCGCCGACCGCGAAGGTGAAATTCGGAGCGGCCGCCGACTACTGGTTCGACGTCCCGGTGCGCCGGATGATCGCCACCTCGCTGATCGGGGTGCTGCCGCTGCGCCGCTGCGGCAACGGCAGTTACGCCGCCCTGCTGGAGGCCGCCGGCCCGCTGCTGCGGGCCGGGCACACCATCGTCATCTACCCCGAAGGCACCCGCTCCACCGATGGCAGCATCGCCGAATTCCGTTCCGGTGCACTGCGGCTGGCCCATGACTGCGGTGTACCGATCGTCCCGGTCGCGCTGCTGGGCACCGCCGACGTGCTGCCCAAGGGCGGCGCTTTCGCCCCCGGCTCGCCGATGCAGGTTCGCCTCGGGGACCCTATCGACCCCCGCCGCACCACCACCGCACAACTGCGCGACGAAGTCGTGGCGCTGCACTCGGGGGGTCGCCATGCCCTCGCTTCTTGACACCGTGCACTTCGACCGCGGCCCCTGGTTCTTGCCGATCCTGACCGTCACGCTGCTGGCCGTCGCCGGGATCGCCGTGCTGGTGTCACGTAAAGCCGAATTGATCCGCAAGTGGCGCACTTGGATGCTGATCGCCCCCGCCGTCGGCATCCCGACGGTGCTGGGTCCGGCCACCACCGCCGCGTTCGCCGCGGCGCTGGCCGTGGTGGCCGTCATCGAATACGCCCGGCTGGTCCGGCTCGGCCGCGCCGACACCGTCGTCCTGGCGGCCCTGGCGGTCGGCTATCCGCTGGCCGCCTGGTTGCGACCCTCACTGCTCGGCCTCACGCCGCTTCTGGTACTGGTGTGCGCGGTACCGTCGGTGTTCGCCGGCGATATCGAAAATGGCTCGCGGCGAACCGCTTTCACCGCCTTCGGGTCGGTGTGGATCTGCTGGTCGCTGGCACATCTGGTGCTGGTGTGGCCGGACGCCTTCCTGGTGTGCCTGGCCGTCGCCGCCACCGACGTCGCCGCCTGGTGCGGAGGAAAGGGCTTGGGCCGGATGGCCTGGGCGCGACGGCCGATCTCGCCGCTGAGCCCGAACAAGACGCTCGGCGGTGTGGTCGGCGCCATCCTCGGCGCCACCGCGGTGCTGTTCCTGCTCGGTACCGTCTCGGTCGGACTGGTGCTGGCCGTCTCCCTCGGCGGCCTCTGCGGCGATCTGCTCGAATCGATGCTCAAGCGCCAGGCGCAGGTCAAAGACGCCGGTGACTGGCTGCCCGGTTTCGGCGGGCTGCTCGACCGCATCGATTCCCTGCTGCTGGCCCTCCCGCTGGTGTACGTGCTGACATGACACTGCAATTGACCGACGTCAGCCTCGATACCCGTCTGGACCGGGTGTCCTTCTCGGCCCGGCCGGGCACGCTCACCGCGGTCATCGGCCCGTCGGGTGCGGGCAAGTCCACCCTGGCCGGCGTGCTGGCCGGCGCCGCTCGCCCCGACTCGGGCACCTTACGGTTCGACGGCTCGATCGGCATGGTCCCGCAGGACGATGTTCTGCACGGAAAGCTCACCGTCACACAGTCTTTGCGCTATGCGGCCGACCTGCGCGGCGCGGATCGCCAGGTCATCGACGGCGTGCTCGCCGAGTTGGAGCTCACCGCGCACGCCGGCACCCGGATCGACAAACTGTCCGGCGGGCAACGCAAACGGGTCTCGGTCGCCATGGAGCTGCTGACCCATCCGTCGATGTTGATCCTCGACGAGCCGACCACCGGGCTGGACCCCGCGCTGGACCGTCAGGTGATGACCCTGCTGCGCACCCTCGCCGACGCCGGCCGGATCGTCGTCGTGGTGACCCACTCGCTGGCCTTCCTCGACGTGTGCGATCAGGTGCTGCTGCTGGCCCCCGGCGGCAAGACCGCCTACTGCGGCACCCCGCGGGACCTCGGGCCGGCCATGGGCAGCACCGACTGGGCCGAGATATTCGCCGGGCTGTGCGCGGATCCCGCGGCGGCGCAACGTCACTACCTGGATCGATGCTGGGCGGCCAGCACCGAGCCGCTGCGCTTGGTCGCACCGCCACCGCGCTGCGACCGGACTGCCGGTAAGCGTCGGCAGTTCGGCACCGTCGCGCGCCGCCAGGTCCGGCTGCTGATCGCCGACCGCGGCTACCTCGCCTTCCTGGCGGTGTTGCCGCTGCTTGTCGGGATCCTGCCGTTGACGGTGGCCGGGCACGCCGGGTTCCTCGCCGCGGCGGCGTCGGCGCCGTTCGAGGCCAAGCAGGTGATCGCGCTGACGAATTTCGCCGCCATCCTGATGGGCGCCACCCTGACCGCGCGCGACCTGACCGGTGAGCGCGCCCTGTTCCGCCGCGAGCAGGCGGCCGGACTGTCGGCCGGCGCCTATCTGCTCGGCAAGATCGCGGTGTTCGGTGCGGTCGCCATCGCCCAATCGGTGCTGCTGGTACTCATCGTGAGCATCGGCAAACCGGTGCCGGCCGGCGCGGCGGCCCTGGGCAGTCCGGTACTCGAGCTCGCCGTCGGCGTGGCCGCGACGGGGCTGGTGGCCGCGATCCTCGGGCTGGCCATCTCGGCGCTGGCCCGCACCGCTGACCAGGTGATGCCGCTGCTGGCGGTGACGCTGACCGCCCAACTGGTGCTGGCCGGCGGATTCATCCCGGTGACCGGGCGGCCGGCACTGTCGGCGATCGCCGCGGTGACCCCGGCCCGCTGGGGCTTTTCGGCGACGGCCTCGACCGCGGATCTGAGCAATCTGGTCCTCGGGATCGCCCGCGACGGGCACTGGGAGCACACCGCGGGCGCGTGGCTGTTCGACATGGGCATGCTCACGGTGCTGGCAATCGGGTTCGCCGGCGTCACACGGTGGCGGCTGCGTCGCGCTCACTAGCCGCGAGCGTGCACGGAATGCCGGCCCGCGCGGCGTGTCGGTGTGCAGACCCGCACGCTCGCGGCCGTCAATGCATGGTGATCATGGCGACGGCGGCCAGCGCGGCGACCATGCCGACCACCTGCCAGCGGGTGACCCGTTCCTTGAGCACCAGCAGCGCCAGCGCCACGGTGCCCGCCGGGTACAGCGAGATCAGCACCCCGGTCAACGACAACAACGAACTCTGCAGCGCCCACAGCATGGCCACATTGGCGACGGTGTCCAGCGCGCCGGCCGCCAGCGCCAGCTTCAACGGCACCCCGGTGGGCACCCGCAGCTGCCCGGCCACCAAGGCGATCGCCACCACCATCGCCGACGCGGCGATCCGGGCGAACACCAGCGGCCACAACCCGGCCTCGTGTGGAGCCTGATCGATGACGACGAAGTTCAATCCGAACGCCAACCCGGAGCCGACGGTCAGCCAGGCCACCTTGGCAGTGAATCGGTGTTCGGAGACGTCCTCATCGGTCACACCCCGGGACACCAGCACCACCGCCACCAATGCCACCGCGATACCGGCCAGGGCCAGCGGCGCGGGCCGCTCGCCCATCACGACGCCGAATCCGACCGGGACGCCGGCCACCAGGATGGCCGTCAGCGGGGACACCACCGCGATCGGGCCCGAACCCAGCGCCGCGTAGAACCACCACACCCCGAAGGCCTGACAGAACCCGCACAGCAGACCCCACCACACCGCGGGCCCGGTGACGTGACCGCCGACGAACAGTGCCAGCACCGTCAGCAGCACCATGGCCAGCGGGTAGGACACGATGACCACCCGCAGGGCGGCCACCCGGCGCGAGGCGATACCGCCGACGAAATCGCTCACGCCGTAGCCCGCCGCCGACACCAGCGCGAGCAGAACGCCGATCAGCGCATGCCCTTGTTGCGCCGGCCCATCTCGCGGGTGATTTCGCGTTGCGCGTCCCGCTTGGCGATGTCCTGGCGTTTGTCGTGAGCCTCTTTACCGCGGGCCAGCGCCAACTCGATCTTCACCTTGCCGTCGGTGAAATACAGCGACAGCGGCACCAGCGTCAGATTGCCGTCGCGGATCTTGCCGACCAGCGAGTCGATCTCACGCCGGTGCAACAGCAGCTTGCGGTTGCGCCGCGGCGCGTGGTTGGTCCAGGTGCCGTGGTGATACTCGGCGATGTGCAGGTTGCGCAGCCAGATCTCGCCGTCATCGACGGTCGCGAAGGCGTCGACCAGGGAGGCCTGACCTTCGCGCAGGCTCTTGACCTCGGTGCCCACCAGCACCACCCCGGCCTCGAAGGTTTCCAGGATCGAATAATTGTGCCGGGCTTTGCGATTGGTCGCGACGACCTGGTTGTTGGCCTTGTCGGGCTTGGTGGGTTTCTTGGACATCTCTATCTTCGGACGTACAGGCGCAACGTGACATAGGACGTGAGCCCCGCCATCGCCACGCCCACAAACAGCAGGGCGGGGGTGATGTAGAAAATGTCAGCGTAGTCGATGGGCGCAATCAAATTAGCTTGCGTGAACTGGCTCAGCGCCTTGTCCAGGAACAACGCCCGCACCACCACCAGGCCCAGGATCGCCAGCACCACACCGATCAGCGCGGCCAGCGTCGCCTCCACCAGGAAGGGCAGCTGGGTGTACCAGCGGGTGGCACCGACCAGCCGCATGATGCCGATCTCGGTGCGCCGGGTATAGGCCGCGACTTGCACCATGTTGGCGATCAGCAGCACCGCGCCGATCGCCTGCACCAGCGCCACCGCGAACGCCACACTGCTGATCCCGTCGAGCACCGCGAACAGCCGGTCGATCAGGTCCTTCTGGTTGAGCACGTTGAGCACGCCGGGCTGGCCCTGGATGGACGCGTCGAAATCCTTGTGCTGCTCCGGGTTGTCCAACTTGACGATGAACGACGCCGGGAACGCGTCCCGGCCTGCGACGTCCTTGTACTGCGGGAACTTCTTGATCGCGTCGTCGTAGGCCTGGTCGCGGTTGAGGAACCGCACCGACTTCACGTCGTCGCGCGCCTCGATCTGGGCGCGCAGCGCCTTGCACGGATCCGAGTCACAGGTCAGGTCGTTGGCCGACACGTCGTTGGTGAGGAAGACCTGGCTCTCCACCCGGTCCAGATAGATGGTGCGGGAGTGGTCGGCCAGCAGCACCACCAGCAGACCACCGCCGAACAGGCCGATCGAGATGGCCGTCGTCAGGATCATCGCCACCGTCATGGTGACGTTGCGACGAAAACCGGTCAGTACCTCGTTGATGAGGAAGCCAAAGCGCACTTAGCGATCCATTCCGTAGACGCCGCGCTGTTCGTCGCGGATGAGCCGGCCCAGTTCGAGCTCGATGACGCGCTGACGCATGGAGTCCACGATGTGGTGGTCGTGCGTCGCCATCAGCACGGTGGTGCCGGTGCGGTTGATCCGCTCCAGCAGATCCATGATGTCTTTACTGGTTTCGGGGTCCAGGTTGCCGGTGGGTTCGTCGGCCAGCAGCACCAGCGGCCGGTTCACGAACGCCCGCGCGATCGCCACCCGCTGCTGCTCGCCGCCGGACAGTTCGGTCGGCAGCCGGTTGGCCTTGCCGGACAGCCCGACCATCTCCAGCACGTCGGGCACCACCCGGTTGATGACGTCACCGCGCTTCCCGATGACTTCGAGCGCGAAGGCCACGTTGTCGAACACCGTCTTCTGCTGCAGCAGCCGGAAATCCTGGAACACGCAGCCGATCACCTGGCGCAGGTTGGGGATGTGCCGGCCGGACAGCTTGTTCACATGGAATTTCGAGACGCGGATATCGCCCTTGGACGGGTGCTCGGCGCCGAGCAGCAGACGCATGAATGTCGACTTGCCCGACCCGGAGGGGCCGATGAGGAAGACGAACTCGCCCTTGTCGATTTTGAGCGACACATCGTCGAGCGCGGGCCGCGCCGAGGATTTGTATTGCTTGCTCACTTTGTCGAGCGTGATCATCACGGCACGCCAGTGTAGCCGGACGGGGATGGCGCTCAGCTGGCGCTGCGCGCGGGCGGCGGGGGTGTCGCCGGCGCCGCCCCGGGATCGACCGTCGTCTGGGTCGACGCCGGCGGCGCCATGCCGGGCAGGACCGGCAAGGTCAGCGGCGGAATCGGACCGGGACCGTCGGGGTCGATCACCGTCGTGGTGGCCGGCGCCGGACCGGTCGTCGTGGTGGCCGGCGGCACCCCCGAGGTGGTGGTGTCGGTCGGCGCGGTGGTCTGGGTCGTCGTCGTGGTCGGCGGTGTGGTGGTCGTGGTGGTCGTCGTGCGCGAGGTGGTGCGCGGCGTCTCCACATAGGTGCGTGGCACCCAGGTGTATTCCGGGTCGGGCACGAAACCGGGCGGCACCACCTGCTGGGCCGGGACCGCCGGCGGCGCGGGCGGTGGCTGATAGGTGTTGTACAGCCACCAGGTGAAGAAGAACGCCACGATCAACCCGAAGGTGGACGTGCGCACCCGGCCCCAGAACAGATAGTGGGGCCATTGCCGGTTCTCGCCGTCACGATGCAGGGTGAATTTCACTGCTTGGGCTCCTGGGGCACCGCCGGGGCCATCGTCCTGGTCTCTGCATGCGAGGCGATACCCGCGCCGGCCAGCGCCGCGATCACCAGCAGCCTGAGCCGCCGGCCCACCTCGAACTGTTTACCGGGCAGGGTGCGGGCCACCAGCTGCAGGTTCACGGTGTCGAGCTGAATGCTCTCCACGCCCATCACCTGTGGCTTGTCCAACAACAGTTCACGCATCTGCGGATCGTTCATCGCCGACTCGCATACCCCGTTGAGCAGATCGTTCACGGTGTGCAGGTCGGCGCTCGTAGGCACCGGGATGTCCACCACCGCACGGGCCCAGTCCTTGGACAGGTTCACCGTCTTGACGATCTGGCCGTTCGGGATGGTCAGCATCTCGCCCTCCGAGGAGCGCAGCTTGGTGACCCGCAACGTCACGTCGATCACGGTGCCCTCGGCGGGCAGCGCGATACCGGACACCGTCAGCGCGACCAGGTCACCGAACCCGTACTGCTTCTCGGTGATGATGAAGAACCCGGACAGCAGGTCCTGCACCAGGCGCTGGGCGCCGAAACCGAGCGCTGCGCCGATCACCGCGGCCGGCGCCACCAGAGAGGCGATCGGGATCGCGATGATGTCGGTGAATTCGACGAACACGATGACGCACAGCATCGCGATGGTCACCCACGAGATCACCGAGGCGACGGCTTGACGGTGCTTGGTGGTCTCGGAGCGCACCAGTGCGTCGCTCTCGCGGAAGTCCGCGTCGATGCGTTGGGTGATTTTCTGCGCCACCCAGTTCACGAACCGCGCGACGATCAGCGCGGCCAGAACCAGCATGACGATCCGCAGGCCGCGGGTCAGGATCCATTCACCGATTCCCGCGCGCCAGAAGTCGTGCCACTGCTGTGACCAGTTCACGGCCTACCCGTCGTCGTCTTTGCGGTTGCGCCAACGAATTCCGGCCTCCAGGAATCCGTCGATATCACCGTCGAGCACCGCCGACGGCGATCCGACCTCGTACTCGGTGCGCAGGTCCTTGACCATCTGATAGGGGTGCAGCACATAGGAGCGCATCTGATTGCCCCAGGAGCTGCCGCCGTCACCCTTTAGTGCGTCCATCTCGGCGCGCTCCTCCAGGCGTTTGCGTTCCAGCAGTTTGGCCTGCAGCACCCGCATCGCCGACACCTTGTTCTGCAGCTGCGACTTCTCGTTCTGACAGGTCACGACGATGCCGGTCGGGATGTGGGTGAGCCGCACCGCGGAGTCGGTGGTGTTCACCGACTGCCCGCCGGGCCCGCTGGAGCGGTAGACGTCGACCCGCAGATCGCCTTCCGGGATGTCGATGTGGTCGGTGGTCTCCACGACCGGCAGCACCTCCACATCGGCGAACGAGGTCTGCCTGCGGGCCTGGTTGTCGAACGGGCTGATCCGCACCAGCCGGTGGGTGCCCTGCTCCACCGAAAGCGTCCCGTACGCATACGGCGCGTGCACGGCGAAGGTGGCGCTCTTGATGCCGGCCTCTTCGGCGTAGGACGTGTCGAAGACTTCGACCGGATACTTGTGCGCCTCCGCCCAGCGGATGTACATGCGCATCAACATCTCGGCCCAGTCCGCCGCGTCCACCCCGCCCGCGCCGGAGCGGATGGTGACGACGGCTTCCCGTTCGTCGTACTCCCCCGACAGCAGGGTGCGGACCTCGAGCGCCTCCAGGTCCTCGCGCAGCTGGGCGCGTTCGGCGTCGGCTTCCTCGACGGCCGCAGCTTTGGCGTTCGGATCGTCCTCTTCGGCGGCCATTTCGTAGAGCACCGGCAGGTCGTCGATGCGCTGGCGCAGTTCCTCGACGCGGCGCAGCTCGCTCTGGGCGTGCGACAGGCTGCTGGTCACCTTCTGGGCGTTGGCCTGGTCGTTCCACAGGTTGGGATCGGTGGCCTCGGCCTCCAGCGTGGCGATGCGGGCGCGCAGACCGTCGACATCGAGCACCCGCTCCACGGTGGTGAGCGTTCCGTCGAGCGCGGCGATATCTGCGATGAGGTCTGGATCCACGAAAGTTCAGGGTACCGGGCCGCTTATCCAGACTCTGCCCTCGATCGGCGCGGCGCGGCTAGCATCGGGCTGGTAACCGGTCCGGCGACGACGCGACAGCCCCTTGCGCGCCGCCGGACTGCCTCACGAAAAGGCTTACAGATGCGCCCGTACCACGTGGCGATCGTCGGCTCGGGCCCCTCGGGGTTCTTCGCTGCCGCATCGCTGTTGAAATCCGATCACGATGTTCGCGTCGACATGCTGGAGATGCTGCCCACGCCGTGGGGGCTGGTGCGGTCGGGAGTGGCGCCCGACCATCCGAAGATCAAGTCGATCAGCGCGCAGTTCGCCAAGACCTCAGACGATCCCCATTTCCGCTTCTTCGGCAACATCACCGTCGGTGAGCATGTGCACGCGGCCGAGTTGGCGCAGCGCTACGACGCGGTGGTCTACGCCGTCGGTGCGCAGTCTGACCGAGCGTTGAACATCCCCGGTGAGGATCTGCCCGGCAGCGTGGCCGCCGTCGACTTCGTCGGCTGGTACAACGCGCATCCGCATTTCCAGGGCATCGCACCGGACCTGAACGCGCAGCGCGCCGTGGTGATCGGCAACGGCAATGTCGCCCTGGACGTGGCCCGGATCCTGATCAGCGATCCGGAGATCCTGGCCCAGACCGATATCGCCGACCACGCGCTGGACTCGCTCGGGGTGCGCGGCGTGCAGGAGGTGATCGTGGTCGGGCGGCGCGGCCCGGTGCAGGCCCCGTTCACCACGCTGGAACTGCGCGAGTTGGGCCACCTGGAGCAGATGGCCGAGGTCGACATCGTGGTGGACCGGGCCGACTTCGACGCCATCTCCGACGAGGAGTTGGAGGCGGCGGGCAAGGCCGTCAAGCAGAACGTCAAGGTGCTGCGTGAGTACGCCGAGATGGTTCCCGAAGGTGCACAACGGCGCGTGGTGTTCAAGTTCGCCACCTCCCCCATCGAGATCCGCGGCGACGGCCGCGTCGAGTCGATTGTGTTGGGCCGCAACGAACTTGTGAACGAGGGCGGCCGGGTGGTGGCCAAGGATACCGGCGAGCGCGAGGAGATCCCGGTGCAGTTGGTGGTGCGCGCGGTCGGCTACCGCGGGGTGCCGCTGGCCGGCCTGCCGTTCGACGACCGCTCGGGCACCATCCCGCACACCGACGGGCGCATCGAGGGCAGCCGCAACGAGTATGTGGTGGGCTGGATCAAGCGCGGGCCGTCGGGGGTGATCGGGAGCAACAAGCGCGACTCAGCCGACACCGTGGACACGCTGCTGGCCGGACTGGGCGAACCCGGCTTCCCAGAGGATCATTCGTCGGCAGTGCTGGAGTGGCTGCTGTCGCGGCAGCCCAAGCTCGTCACCGATGATCATTGGCAGCGCATCGACGCCCATGAGC
Organism: Mycobacterium sp. BMJ-28; assembly: GCF_054404835.1. Lineage (NCBI taxonomy): Bacteria > Bacillati > Actinomycetota > Actinomycetes > Mycobacteriales > Mycobacteriaceae > Mycobacterium > Mycobacterium sp. BMJ-28. The sequence goes on from NZ_CM136783.1 coordinate 4,515,871, forward strand.
GCGCCACCGGCGAGGCCCAGCACCGGCCCCGGGTCAAGCTGGTCAGCGTCGCCGACATGCTGGGCATCGCGCACGGCTGATCACTCGCCGGCGGGGCGGGTGATCTTGTCGGCTTCGATCGTGACGATGAGCCTTGTCTCGTCCGGGTTTCCGCTGAAGTTCGGGTAAGGGATACCCAGGTATTTGTGCGAGATCTCGTCGATGCTCTCGCGTCCGCCCTCGGTGGTGACGGCGCTGACCCGGCCCCGGACCGCGTAGAAGCGCCGGATGTCCTCGGGGTCGGCGATATTCACCGCGACGCGTGGATCGCGGGCGATGTTCCGGGCTTTCTGCATGCCGTCGACGATGTTGATGACGATGTGCTCGCCGTCGGTGTGCACCCATGTCTCGGTGAGTTGCGGTGCGCCGTCGGGCATCAGCGTCGCGACGAAGCACGGACTGGGTTTGCGCAGCAGGTCGAGCAGACCGTCGGGAAGGGGTTGGGGCATGGGATCGAGAGTAGGCGCATGCGCGAGATTGTCGTTATGGCGACTCTTACTCGCACTTGTGCACAACAACGGCAATCTCGCGGCCAGATGTCGGTGGCGAGAGCGAACATCCCGGCATGGGGAAGTTCATCGTCGGGAGCGAGGCACGTAGGCGCGGCATGACAGGCCACGAGTTGCGGCGCCATCACGAGCGCGTCCACCGTGACGTCTATGCACCCCGGGGCCACGAATTGACCCTTGACGAGCGCATCGCCGGCGCGTGGCTGCGGTCCGGAAAGCACGGGGCCGTGGCCGGGTTGGCCGCAGCCGCACTGCACGGCGCCCAGTGGATCGATCGGGACATCGACGTCGAGATGATCTGGACCATCAGCAGGCCTCCGCCGGGGATCGTCGTGCGGCGCGATCGGCTCGGCGACGACGAGGTGATGGTCGAGGACTGCGTTCGCGTGACCACCCCGGCCCGCACGGCGTTCGACCTCGGTCGGTATCGCCCGCGCACTGAAGCGCTCGCCCGGATGGATGAACTCGAGCGGGTGACGGCATTCAACCCCGACGAGGTATCCACCCTGATCGAGCGTTACCGCGGCGGCCGCGGGCTCAAGCAGGTTCGTGCCCTGCTACCCCTGGTGGACGGCGGCGCAGCCTCACCTCAAGAAAGCCGCCTGCGCTTGTTGTTCCTCGACACCGGTTTCCCCCGGCCGACCACGCAGATCCCGTTGCTGGAGGGCGGGCAGGTGCTCCGCACCGTCGACATGGGCTGGGAGGAGTTCAAGGTCGTCGTCGAGTACGACGGAGATCAGCACCGCACCAACCGAACTCAATACGTCAAAGATCTACGTGTGCTCCCGCGCATCGAACAACTCGGATGGAGCGTCACCCGCGTGATCAAGGAGAGCACCGACTGGGCGATCGTCGAACGAACCTACGGCGCGCTGGTCGCCCGCGGCTGGGACGGAAGGCTCGGCCCGCCGCACCCCTCTCGCGCCGGACTCGCCGCGAAATTGCAGTTCTTGCGCTCTCCACTCGAACTTTCGCGCGATAAGTGCAATCTCGCGGGGTGAACGGCCTAGTAGAGGCCCGCCGGGTTGTCCGGCACCTGCGGCGGGGCGAACCGCCAATTGTCCGGATTCTTCGGCGAATACAGCACGGGGATCAACTGCCCCATCGTCGGCCAATCGTTCACATCGACCGCCAGCTGCTGGTACACCACGTGCTCGGCCACCGTCGGGCCGTTGATCACGCCGGTGATGGTGACCAACTGCTCGCCGGTCGCGGCCGGGGGCGGACTGACCCCGGTCACGAGCAGGTTGCCCGATTGCCAGCCGTTGGCGACGGCCGCGGTACCCCGGCGCTTCCTGATCCACGGTGCGGCCAGCAGCACCAAAGCCCCGATCAACAGCAACACCATGGCGAATTCCAGCATGGTGACCATGGTAGGACTGCACCTATGAGCGACCTCACTCTCGCCTTGCAACTGGCCGATCAGGCCGACACGTTGACCATGGAGCGCTTCGGCGCGCTGGATCTGCGCGTCGAGACCAAGCCGGATCTGACCCCGGTGACCGATGCCGACCAGGGCGCCGAACGGGCGTTGCGCGACGCGCTGGCCCAGGCTCGCCCCAGTGATGCGGTGTTCGGCGAAGAGTTCGGCGGCACAACGACTTCCGGGACGACAGCGGGCCGCATCTGGATCATCGACCCGATCGACGGCACCAAGAACTTCGTCCGCGGGGTGCCGGTGTGGTGCACGCTGATCGCACTGGTCGACGACGGCGTGCCCATCGTCGGGGTGATCAGCGCACCGGCGCTGGGCCGGCGCTGGTGGGCCGCCGCGGGCGAGGGTGCGCACGCGTCGTTCAACGGCGTCACCCGGCGGCTGCAGGTGTCCGGCGTGAGCGAGCTGAGTGCGGCCAGCCTGTCGTACTCGGACCTGACCACCGGCTGGGACGACCGACGGGACAAGTTCCTCGCACTCACCGACGAGGTGTGGCGGGTGCGCGCCTACGGCGACTTCTGGTCGTATTGCATGGTGGCCGAGGGTTCGGTGGACATCGCCTGCGAACCCGAGGTGAAGGTGTGGGACATCGCGCCGCTGGACATCTTGATCCGGGAGGCCGGCGGGAGGTTCACCAGCGTGGACGGCCGGCCCGGCCCGCACGGCGGCAGTGCGCTGGCCACCAATGCCCTGCTGCACGATCAGGTGTTGCGCCGCCTGGTGTGAACTTGGTAACAGATTTTGCTGATCTTACTCGGGAGTAAGATACGGTCATGGCGCACCGCACCTACTGAAGAGGCTGCTGACATGACCCAGATCGAATCCCGCCCGAAGCGCACCGGACCGGAGAGTGCCGTCGGGCTGCAAAAGCACAAGCGGACAGCGACCGATATCGGATTGGCGCTGATCACTCCCTTCGTCGGCCAGGAATTCCTGGACCGCTACGGCCTGCGCGACCCGCTGAACAAGAGCCTCCGCTACGGAGTCAAGACGGCGTTTTCCGCCGCCGGCGCCTCCACCCGGCAGATCAAGCGCATCCAGGGCCTCGGCAAGTCGCCGACCCGGCTCAAGCCCAGCGGATCCGACTACTTCGACCTGACACCCGACGAGGATCAGAAGCTGATCGTCGAGACGGTTCAGGAGTTCGCCGCGGAGATCCTGCGCCCCGCCGCGCACGATGCCGACGACGTCGCGACGTACCCGACCGACCTGATCACCAAGGCCGCCGAGCTCGGCATCACCGCCATCAACATCCCCGAGGATTTCGACGGGATCGCCGCGCACCGCTCCACCGTCACCACCGCGTTGGTCGCCGAAGCTCTGGCCTACGGCGACATGGGGCTGGCGCTGCCGATCCTGGCCCCCGGCGGCGTCGCCTCGGCCCTGACCCACTGGGGCAGTGCCGACCAGCAGGCCACCTACCTGCCCGAGTTCGCCGGCGAGAACGTGCCACAGGCCTGCGTCGCCATCGCCGAACCGCACGCGCTGTTCGATCCGACCGCGCTGAAGACCACCGCGGTCCGTACCCCCAGCGGCTACCGGCTGACCGGGGTCAAATCGCTGGTGCCCGCCGCGGCGGACGCCGAGCTGTTCATCATCGGCGCGCAACTCAACGGCAAACCCGCCCTTTTCATCGTCGAGTCCGCTTCCGAAGGCCTGACCGTCAAGGCCGACCCGAGCATGGGTATCCGCGCCGCCGCACTGGGCAAGATCGAGCTCGACAACGTCGCGGTGCCGCCGCACAACCGTCTCGGCGAGGACGAAGCGACCGACACCGACTACTCCGAAGCCGTTGCGCTGGCCCGATTGGGTTGGGCCGCACTGGCTGTCGGCACCTCACACGCGGTGCTCGACTACGTCATCCCGTACATCAAGGAGCGCGAGGCGTTCGGCGAGCCGATCGCCCACCGTCAGTCCGTCGCCTTCATGGCCGCCAATATCGCCATCGAACTCGACGGCCTGCGGCTGATCACCTGGCGCGGAGCGTCCCGTGCCGAACAGGGCCTGTCGTTCATCCGCGAAGCCGCGCTGGCCCACAAGTTCGGCGCCGACAAGGGCATGCAGATCGGCCTGGACGGGGTTCAGCTGCTCGGCGGTCACGGCTACACCAAGGAACACCCGGTCGAGCGCTGGTACCGCGATCTGCGGGCCATCGGCGTCGCCGAGGGTGTCGTCGTCCTCTAACCACGGCATTCCCTAGAAAAGGATTTGAGCAATGGCAATCAATCTGGAAATGCCGCGAAAACTGCAGGCGGTCATCGAGAAGGGCCATCAGGGCGCGGCCGAGATGCTGCGGCCGATCTCCCGCAAGTACGACAAGGCCGAGCACGCCTACCCCGTCGAGCTGGATACCTTGTCCAGCCTCTTCGAGGGCATCTCGGAGGCCAAGACCATCTCGTTCGCCGGTGCCGACGCGTTCTCCGCCGGTGCGGGCTCCGAGACGAACATCAACGGCGCCAACATGTCTGCGCTGCTGAACGCCCTCGAGGTCAGCTGGGGCGATGTCGCGCTGCTGCTCACGGTGCCCTACCAGGGCCTGGGCAACGCCGCGATCTCCAGTGTGGCCACCAAGGAGCAGCTGGAGCGCCTGGGCAAGGTGTGGGCCTCCATGGCGATCACCGAGCCGTCCTTCGGATCCGACTCGGCCGCGGTGACCACCACCGCCAACCTCGAGGGTGACGAGTACGTCATCAACGGGGAGAAGATCTTCGTGACGGCGGGTTCGCGCGCCACCCACATCGTGGTGTGGGCGACGGTGGACAAGTCGCTGGGGCGTGCCGCAATCAAGTCGTTCATCGTGCCCCGCGAACATCCCGGGGTGACGGTCGAGCGCCTCGAGCACAAGCTCGGCATCAAGGCCTCCGACACCGCGGTCATCCGCTTCGAGAACGCCCGCATTCCCAAGGACAACCTGCTCGGCGACCCGGAAGTCAAGGTGGACAAGGGCTTCGGCGGGGTCATGGAGACCTTCGACAACACCCGGCCCCTGGTGGCCGCGATGGCCGTCGGCGTCGCCCGGGCGGCGCTGGAGGAACTGCGCACCATCCTCACCGAGGCCGGTATCGAGATCTCCTACGACAAGCCCGCCCACGCCCAGAGCGCCGCCGCCGCGGAGTTCCTGCGGATGGAAGCCGACTGGGAAGCCGGCTACCTGTTGACGGTGCGCTCGGCGTGGCAGGCCGACAACAAGATCCCGAACTCCAAGGAAGCCTCGATGGGCAAGGCCAAGGCCGCCCGGGTGGGTACCGACATCACCCTCAAGACCGTCGAACTGGCCGGCACCGCAGGCTATTCCGAGGAAGCGCTGCTGGAGAAGTGGGCACGGGATTCCAAGATCCTGGACATTTTCGAAGGCACCCAACAGATTCAGCAGTTGGTCGTCGCGCGCCGCCTGCTGGGTCTGTCCTCGGCCCAGTTGAAGTAAGTCGCTCACCCGGTTGACGGCGTCCGCGCGAGGTGTGCGCGGGCGCCGTCACCATTCGAGTACCGAGGTACTCTATCCGCCGCCCACCTGCGCACCGACACTCCAGGCATGGCAAATCTGGGTGACCACGCGGTGGTGTTGGGCGCGAGTATCGGTGGGCTGCTGGCGGCGCGGGTGCTCTCCGAGCACTACCACACTCGCCGAGCGATTCATCGCGATCTTCCCGGCGCCGGGGCGGCCGACGACATGGACCCTGGTGGGTTATGAGAACAACACCTGGATGATGACGCTGGGCTCGATGGCCGGCCACGAACCGCCGGCCGATCGCGCCGAGATGGTGACCTTCGGCGACGGGTTCGCACCGCCGCAGGGCCTGGCCGCGGTCCGCGCGGCCACTCCGCTCAGCGAAGTCGAGCACTACCGTGTCCCGTCGAACCGCTGGCGGCGCTACGACAAGATGAAGCGCTTCCCGCAGGGTCTGCTGGTTTTCGGAGACGCGATCTGCAGCTTCAACCCGATCTACGGGCAGGGCATGACGATGGCGGCCATCGAGTCGACCATCCTGCGGGACTGCCTGCGCCGCGGCGACCACGACCTGTCCCGCCGATTCTTCCGGGCCACCGCCCGCCAACTGCGGGTGGCCTGGCAGACCGCCGTCGGCTCCGACCTGTCGCTGCCCGAGGTCGCCGGCCCGCGCCCGCTGCCGATGCGGCTGTCGAACGCCTATCTCGACTGGGTGATGCGCGCCGCCGAGACCGATGCCGACACCGCGGTGGACCTGTTGCGGGTCACGGGGATGCTGGATTCCCCGCTGCGGCTCTTCCGGCCCGGATTCGTCGCCCGGGTGGCGCGGGTCAACCGCGCACGGTCCCTGGCCGGGGGTCGGGACAGCCGTGCGGCCGCGGAGTTCTCCGGCAGTCGTGGATGAGCGACCCCGCGGACAAAGAAATCCCCCGGGACCAGGTCCCGGGGGATTTCAGATGACTGCGATCAGCCCAGCGTGCGCTGCATGTCGGGGATCATCGCCTGCAGCTCCCGGCCCCAGTACGCCCAGTTGTGCGTACCGTTGTCCGGGAAGTTGAAGACACCGTTCTTGCCGCCCGCGGCGATGTAGTTGTCGCGGAAGGTCTGGTTGGTCTTGATGGTCAGGCCCTCGAGGAAGGTGGCGGGCAGATCGCCGCCGCCGAGCTCGTTGGGCTGGCCGTTACCGCAGTAGACCCAGATGCGGGTGTTGTTGGCCACCAGCCGGTCGATGTTGACCATCGGGTCGTTGCGCTTCCAGCCGCTGTTCGGGTCCTCGGTCTTGCCCCACATGTCGTCGGCCTTGAAGCCACCGGCGTCACCCATGGAGATGTTGATCAGGAACGGCCACCAGCCCTCGGAGGGGTTCAGGAAGCCCGACAGCGAGCCGGCGTAGACGAACTGCTCGGGGTGCCAGATCGCCAGGGTCAACGACGCGGAGCCGGCCATCGACAGACCGACGGCGGCACTACCGGTGGGCTTGACGCCACGGTTGGCCTGCAGCCACTGCGGGAGCTCCTGGGTGAGGAAGGTCTCCCACTTGTAGGTGACGGTCGGGCCCTTGTTGCGGGCCGGGGCGTACCAGTCGGCGTAGAAGCTGGACTGGCCACCGACCGGCATGATCGCCGACAGGCCGCTGTTCAGGAACCACTCGAAGGCGGGTGTGTTGATGTCCCAGCCGTTGAAGTCGTCCTGGGCGCGAAGGCCGTCGAGCAGGTAGACGGCGGGCGAACCCTCGCCACCGCTCTGGAATTGGATCTTGATGTCCCGGCCCATCGACGGCGACGGCACCTGCAGGTACTCGACCGGCAAACCTGGGCGGGAGAAGGCACCGGCAGGTGCGGTCTCGCCTGTCATGGCCACCGCTCCCGGAATCACCAGGGCGGCCGCGGCGGCTACTCCGATCCGGCGCATCCACCGGCCTAAAACGTTCTGCATTAATCCATCCCAACTCAGATTGATCACGGTCACGCTCGCCCTCGGACGATGACGGCACCACCCAGTGACACCGCGCTGCCCCGTTGCAAGGCGGTATCACGCGTCCGCTCGATCTGTCGTTCGGGAAACAGAGCGGACCGAGAAATTCAGTTGTCGCGGATTGCAGTAAAACACGCTGCCAGCGTGTTCAGAAAGTCAGGGGTTGCGGCGCGCCGCCGTAGGCTTCGCTTCATGACGGGTGATGGGACGTCTTCAAGCAACCGTTTGTCCGTCGACGACTGGCTCAAGGCCGGGTATGACATTTTGGCCGAAGAGGGGATAAAAGCCCTGAAAATCGACCGTTTATGCGCACACCTGGGCGTCACCAAGGGCAGCTTCTATTGGCATTTCACCGGCATGCCCAGCTATCGCACAGCGCTCGTTCAGAGTTGGGGTGAACTTCGCGACGAGGATCGGCGCTCGATAGAAGAGATCGGATCGTTGCCTCCCCGCGACCGATTGCGGCACATGATGGCCTCCCTCATCAGCCCCCGGCACTGGACGCTGGAGCGGGCGATGCGGGAATGGGCCCGCACCGACGACACCGTCGCCGAGAATGTGCGGGCCGCCGACCGCCGGGTGCTGGGCGCGGTGCGGCGGGCCTTCCTCGATTTCGGATTCGACCGCGACGAGGCCGAACTACGGGCCGACGCGACGTTCGCCGTCGGCGTCGGGCTGCTCCACCTGTCCGGCAGCGCACCCCACCCCCGCCAGGTCGCGCGCAGCGAACGATTCCTGGACCTGATGCTGGCCACCTGACTTCCATACTAAAAAGTATGTTAGGTTCGCGGCATGCTGACCACGCAGCGCCAGATCACCGACGAGTTCGTCGCCGCGCTCGCCGACCGCGCCGAAGAGGCCGAGACGCTGCGCAGGCTGCCCGATGCCACCGTCGAGGACCTGTTGGCCTCCGGTTTCACCGATCTGCTGGTGCCCGCGCGGCACGGCGGCCGGCAGGCCCCGTTTCCCGCGCTCCTCGATCCGGTCCGGCGACTGGCTCATGGCTGCACGTCGAGCGCGTGGACCATCGGCTTCTTCACCCTGCACAACTGGATGCTGGCGCTGTTCGGTGAGCAGGCCCAGGAGGAGGCGTTCGGCAGCAGACCGTTCCTGGCGCCCGCACCGCTGGCACCCACCGGCCGTGGCCTGCCCGCCGACGGCGGTATCCGGCTGACCGGACGGTGGTCCTGGGCCACCGGGGTGATGCACGGCAACTGGATCATCGTCGCCGCACTGTGCGGGCCGGACGACGCGCTCTACCCCGCCTTGGCGCTGCTGCCCATCGGCGAGGTCGCCGTCGAGGACGTCTGGCACACCGACGGCATGCGGGCCACCGGATCCAACGACGCCGTCATCACCGACGCGTTCGTCCCCGAGCATCGACTGGTGAAGGTGACCGATATCTACGCGGGCACCGCACCGGGCGCCGGCCTGCACGACGCCAGTACCTACCGCTGGCCGATGGTGCCCGCGCTCGCGCTACTGGCGGCGATGCCCGCCCTGGGCAGCGCCGAACGGGTCACCGAGATCTACGCCGACCGACTGGCCGAACGGGTGCTGCCCTACGAGGGCGTGATGCAGAAGGACAAGCCGATCGCCCAGGCGCACCTGGCCGGGGCGCAGGTGCGGTTGCGCGCCGCACGGGGGCTGCTCGCCGACACCGTCGGGGAGATCGAGTCCCTCGTGACCGCCGGCGACGCCGTCGAGAAGCCGGTCCGCGCCCAGGCCCGGCTGGCGGCGGCACATATCGTGGCCGAATCGCGCGCCGTCATTGCCGAGTTGCTCGGCGCGGGCGGGGCCAGCATCCACTTCTTGTCCAGCCCGTTGCAACGGTTCAAACGTGACGTCGACGTGCTGGCCGGGCACGTGGTGTTCGACTACGACACCAGCCGGGAGCTGGCGGGCGCTCTGACCCTTGGCATGAAGATCCCGCGGACGTCGATGATCTGAGGTCAGTTCCTCGGCCAGCCCGCCAGCACGGTGGCCGCGACCGCGCGCAACTGCGCCCGGGTGGCCCCGTCCCGGGCGCGGGTGGACAGCCCGTTGATGACGATGATGAGGTACTCGGCAAGGACGCTCGGATCGGCGGACGCCGGCAGGTCGCCGTCGTCGATCGCCCGCGCAAGCCGCTCGGCGATCACCGCGCGTCCGTCGTCACGGCGGTCGACCAGCAGCGGATCGGTGTTCACCAGGCACCCGCGGGGCTGCCCCCTGCGCGTGCAGTCCACGATGGCGGCATCCAGCAGCCGGGATGCGAAGTCGTAGGCCGTCGCCTCGGACAACGCCTGCGGCAGTGGCGTTGTCGCCCTGTTGGCATACAGTTCGACCGCCTCGTCGTACAGGCCGCGCTTGCTGCCGAACGCCGCGTACAGGCTCGGCGACGAGATGCCCATGGCCTCGGTCAGCCGGGCGATGGACGTCAGCTCGTAACCACCGCACTCCCAGAAGGCGAGCATCGCCGCCTCCAGGGCGCGGCCGCGATCGAATTCGCGGGGACGTCCCATCACGCCGGCTCGGCCAGGTCCATCTCCGGCGGGCTGTCCCCGGCGATGGGCTGCGACAGGAAACTGCGTCCGGTCAGCGGGCCGCCGAACGAGTGCAGCCGGCCGCCGGCATCGTTGCGCCCCAGGTCCACCGGATCGAACCCGAATTGTGCTGCCAGTGCGGCCACTTCGGCGTTGGCGTCGGGCTCGTTGCCGGAGATGAAGGTGACGCGGCGACCTTGCGCCGTCCTCGGGTCGCGGGCCAGCACCTTGGCCCAGGTGTTGCCGAAAGCCTTGACCACCCGGGCATTGCGGGCCCATTCGGCCACCAGGTCCGACGAGGCGCGTCCGCCCAGGTCGGCAGGCGAAAAGTCGCGGTAGTCAATGGCATTGGTGGCATCGACGATGATGCGCCGGTTCCAGTCGGAAAGCTGCCCGACGAGCCCTTCCACCTTCTCGAACGGAACCGCCAGAAAGACGAAGTCCGCCAGCAGGGCGTCGGCGACGTCGATCGGCACGACCTGCGGCCCGACCCGTTCGACCAGGGGTTTCACCGCGTCCGCACCCTTCGCGGTGGCCACCCCTACCGCGAGGTCGATTCTGGCGAACTGACCGGCCAGCGCCGACCCGATGGCGCCAGAGCCAATGATGCTGTGCTTCATGGACAATCCTTTACCAATGAGCCGGGCACGGGATCACTTATGTGACGATCGATATATAACCACGGCAAGCGCCGCCGCGCTTCATTACGTATCGATCATCACAGAATGCGGCGGCGCCGGGCCGGGATGGGCCGATACGAGCCCGGTCGCCGCGGGCATGGGCATAGGCTGCTGTGCATGCGGACCGCTCACCTGCTCACCTTTGCGTCCCTACTCGTCGGCGCCGGCGTGCTGGCCCCGCCGGCGGCGGCCACCGATACCCCGGACCAGGTGGCACTGACCACCCTCGACGAGATCATCCGCGGCGACTACCCGGCGGCGGCGGCCGAGTTCAACCCGACCATGCAGAAGATGCTCCCCGTCAAGGCGTTGCAGGAGTCCTGGGACGTCTACCAGCGGACGTTCGGTGCGTTCCAGTCACACGGGGATCCGGAGAGCATTCCCCGCGACAATCTCACGATCGTGAATGTGCCCCTGCAGATGCAGCAGCGGCCCGGGCAGTTCCGGCTGGCGGTCCAGCCGGACGGCACCATCTCCAGCTTGAAGTTCCTGAAAGAGGGTGTGCCGGTTCCCTGACCGGCTCAGCTCGCCGACTGAATTACCACCGCCGATACCCCCTCGGACCCTTGACTCTTCCGCGAAACAAAAAGTAAAGTCACTTTTAGTTTCGCATCGTCCGAGCACTGTCCGAGCACTGGGAGCCCGATGGAATCCTTCGTTCACCTGCGCAAAGGCAAGACCCCGAAGCGGGTGCACGCCGATCTCGACGGCCTCAAGGACGACGAGCTCGGCCGCGGCGGTTTCGTCGGCCGCACCGCCAACATGTACCGGCGCAACGACCCGACCGCCTATCGCACGGTCGGTCCCCTGCGCCCGACCGATGTGTTGTCCTCCGAACTCAAGCCCACCGATGCGACCGACGCGCACGGCGGTCCCCTGCCGATGTTCGGCAACGCCGACTGCCAGGTCCTGCTGAGCCGGCGCAGTGCGGATATGCCGTTCTTCGTCCGCTACGTCGACGGCGACCTGCTGGTCTTCGTGCACAAGGGCGCCGGGCTGTTGGAGACCGAATTCGGCCCGCTGCGCTACCGCGAGGGCGACTGGGTGTACATCCCCAAGGCCTGCACCTTCCGCCAGGTGCCCGACGAGGAATCCACCTGGCTGATGATCCAGGCCACCAACGACTTCCGGGTACCGCCGGCGGGCACGCTGGGCCGGCACTTCCCGTTCGACCCGGCCCAGATCACCATTCCGGAACCGGCCCCGATCGACGATGACGGCAGGGACGAATACCAGGTGCGGCTGATTCACGAAGGTGGCCCCACTTCGCTTTTCTATCAACATAATCCGCTCGACGTGGAGGGCTGGCGCGGGGACAATTTCCCGTTCACCTTCAACATCGAGGACTACACCGTCATCACCTCCGAGAGCGTGCACCTGCCGCCGACGGTGCACCTGTTCATGCAGGCCACCGGTGTCTACGTGATGAACTTCCTGCCCAAGCCCGCCGAGAGCGTGCCCGGCACCGAACGCACCCCCTGGTATCACCGCAACGTGGACTACGACGAGATCGCGTTCTTCCATTCCGGTTCGCTGTACGGCATCCCGATGCCGCCCGGCCTGGTTTCGCATGCGCCGCAAGGGGTTCACCACGGCGCACCCGAGAAGGCGCGGGAACGGGCCCGGCGCAAGTTCGACGATTACGACCGGGTTGACTGGTCGGTGATCGCCATCGACACCCGCCGCAGGCTCACACCGTCCGCCGACATCCTCGCCAACGATCTGGGGCAACACTAGACATGACAGTCACCGAAGCACCCGTCAAGTTCGAGTACGAGCGCATCCCGTACCTGGTCGCCTACCAGAACACCTCCAGCGTCCGCGATGTGTACGGCGGCGTCGCCGAACTGGTGGTGCTGGAGAGCTATCTACTCAAGCCCAAGACCAAACAGAGTGACACCGTGCTGGTGTTCATGCACCCGATCGGCGGTGGCGCCTATCTGCCGATGATTAACGCGCTGGCTCGGGCCGGCCATCACGTCATCTACTGCAACAGCAGGTTCCGCGGTACCGACTCCGCGCTGCTGATGGAGAAGGTGGTCGAGGACCTCGGCGAGTGCATCAAAGACGCCAAGAACCGGCTCGGCTACTCCAAGGTGGTGCTCGCCGGCTGGAGCGGCGGCGGTTCGCTGTCGGTGTTCTACCAACAGCAGGCGCAGCACCCGACCGTCACCGCCAGCCCGTCCGGCGACGGCCCCGATCTGACGAAGCTCGGGCTCGTCCCGGCCGATGGCATCATGCTGCTGGCCGCGCACATCAGCCGGCACGGCACCATGACCGAATGGATGGACGCCTCCATCCTCGACGAGAACGACCCGTCCAAGCGGGATCCCGAGCTGGACCTGTACAACCCGGACAATCCCAACCAGCCGCCGTACACATCCGAATTCCTGGACCGCTACCACCAGGCGCAGATCGCCCGGAATCGGCGAATCACGGCCTGGGTCAAGGACAAGCTCGCCGAGATAAGAGCCAGTGGACGCCCCGGCGCGAATGTTGAAGAGTATGCGTTCGTGGTGCACGGCACCATGGCCGATCCGCGCTGGCTGGATCCGACGGTCGACCCGAACGAACGCACCCCGGGCACCTGCTATCTGGGCGATCCGCAGGTGGTGAACAACTCCCCCGTCGGGCTCGCCCGCTTCTGCACCCTGCGCAGCTGGCTGTCACAGTGGAGCTATGACGATGCCAACGGCGACGCCGTGAAGGCCGGCCCGGACATCGCGGTGCCCGCGCTGGTGATCGGCAACCTGGCCGACGACGCCTGCACCCCCAGCCACACCCGCCGGCTGTACCAGGCGATCGGCCATCCGGACAAGGAGATGTACGAGATCCCCGGCGCCAATCACTACTACTCCGGACCCGATCAGCGCGGGACGCTGCGTCAGGCCGTCGGCATCTGCACCGACTGGCTGCACCGGCACGGGTTCTCCGTATGACGACGACCGGCGCGTTGGACGGGGTGCGCGTCCTCGAACTGGGCACCCTGATCTCCGGCCCGTTCGCCGGCCGGCTACTGGGTGACATGGGTGCCGAGGTGCTCAAGATCGAGCTGCCGTCCACGCCGGACCCGCTGCGCACCTGGGGGCAGGCCGAACTGGACGGGCACCACTTCTTCTGGACCGTGCACGCCCGCAACAAGAAGGCCGTCACCCTGGACCTGCGCACCGAACGCGGCCGCGACCTGTTTCTGGACCTGGTCGAACGTTCGGATGTGATCGTGGAGAACTTCCGGCCGGGCACCCTGGAGAAGTGGAACCTGGGTTACGACGTGCTGAGCGAACGCAACAGGGGCATCATCCTGGTGCGGGTGTCCGGCTACGGACAGACCGGGCCGGATGCAGGCAAGGCCGGGTACGCCTCGGTCGCCGAGGCCGCCAGCGGCCTGCGGCACATGAACGGATTCCCCGGCGGCCCGCCCCCGCGGCTGGCGCTGTCCCTGGGCGACAGCCTGGCCGGGATGTTCGCCACCCAGGGCGCGTTGGCCGCGCTGTACCGGCGCAGTGTCACGGGCGTTGGACAGGTCGTCGACACCGCACTGACCGAATCCTGCTTGGCCATTCAGGAATCCACCATCCCCGATTACGACATCGGCGGGGTGGTGCGCGGCCCGTCGGGCACCCGGCTGGAAGGCATCGCACCGTCGAACATCTACCAGAGCGCCAACGGCAGCTGGGTGGTGATCGCCGCGAACCAGGACACCGTGTTCCGCCGGTTGTGTGCGGCGATGGGCCGCCCGGAGCTGGCCACCGATGACCGGTTCGCCAATCACGTTGCGCGTGGCCGCAATCAGGACGAGATCGACAAGATCATCGGCGATTGGGCCGCGCAGCGCCAGCCCGACGAGATCATCGAGACATTGTCGAAGGCCGGCGTGATCAGCGGGCCGATCAACACCGTCGCCGAGGTGGTCGCCGATCCGCAACTGCAGGCCCGCGGGATGATCGCCGACCACTACGACGAACGGATCGGGCGAAACGTCAAGGGCCCCGGCGTGGTTCCGGTGCTGTCCGAGTCCCCGGGCTCGGTGCGCACGGCCGGCTCGGCACGGCCCGGTCAGCACAACGACGAGGTGTACACCGGACTGCTCGGCTTGTCCGCCGAGGAGGTCGCGGCGCTGCGCGAGGAAGGCGTGTTATGAAGGTCGACATCCGCGAGGTCTGCCTGCGCGACGGCTTGCAGATCGAGGCACCGATCCCGTTGGCCGCCAAGGTCGCACTGCTCGAAGCGATCGTGGCCACCGGGGTGCGCGAGATCGAAGCGACCGCCTTCGTCTCGCCGTCCAAGGTGCCCGCCCTCGCCGATGCCGCGGAATTGGCGCAAGAACTGCACCGGTTCCCCGGCGTGGAGTTCTCGGCCCTGGTGGCCAGCCCCAACGGGGCCAAGCGTGCCATCGCAGCCGGGCTGCGCTCCATCGAGTATGTGGTGTCGGCTTCGGACGCACACAGCGTCGCCAACGTCGGCCGCTCCAGCCGCGAGGCCACCGCGGCGATCGCCGACGTGGCCCGCATCGCCCATGACAACGACGCCTCGGTGGAGGTCATCATCGCGACCGCCTGGGACTGCCCGTTCGACGGCCCCACCCCAGTGCGTGATGTCCTCGACATCGCCATGGCCGCAGTCGAACTCGGAGTGGACCGGATCGCCATCGCCGACACCATCGGCACCACCACGCCGCGCCGGGTCAGCACGCTGATCGCCAAGGTGAAACCGATCATCGGGAACATCCCACTCGGCGCACACTTTCACAACACCCGCGGAGCGGGACTGGCCAGCGCATACGCGGCGGTCCAGGCCGGGGTGACCCGGCTGGACGCCTCCGTCGGCGGGCTGGGCGGCTGCCCGTTCGCGCCGGGCGCGTCCGGCAATATCGCCACCGAGGATCTGGTCTATCTGCTGCGCGACAGCGATATCGACGTCGACGTCGACCTGGACGCCGCGATCGACGCCGCCAAGGTGGCACAGGATGCTGTCGGCCACCAACTGCCCAGCGCGCTGCTGCGCGCGGGTGATCGCATCCTGGCCTGAGATGACGCCCGCCGAGTCACTGACCACCAAGGGCCGCCAGACCCGCGAAGCCATCGAGCTGGCGGCCCGGAAGTTGTTCGCCGAGCGCGGCTTTCACGGCACCACCCTGGCGGATATCACCTCGGCGGCCGGCAAATCCTCGGCGGTGTTCTACCGCTACTTCGATGACAAGGAAGACCTGCTGGCCTCACTGGCCGAATCGTTCCTGCACGACATCGTGGAACCGTCCGGCGCCCGGGTGCCGCTGCCCGACTCCCCCCAGGACACCGAATACTTCACCACGGTGGTCACCGGTTACTGGAATCTGTTCAAACAGAACATCGGCATCATGATCGCAGTCGCCCAACTCGGGGCCACCCAGCCGCGATTCGCCGCGGTGCAGCACGAGTTCCGCCGGTTCGGGATGGACATGGTCGCCGGCTCCGTACGGCGGGCCCGCGAGCAGGGATACGCCCAGGAGCTGGAGCCCGAACACATCGCCGCCGCGATCGCGCTGCTGTTCGAGAACTTCACCGCCGTCGTGGTCGGCAATCCCGGTTCGGAATTGCAGATCAGCGACCAGGACGCCATCAAGACACTGTCGACGATCTGGAAGAAGACCTTGTACGGCTTCTAGAGGACGAAAGAGAGATCAGAGTGGATTTCGCTTTACCCGAACACCTTCCGGGGCTGCTCGCCGAGATGGACGCCTTCATCGAGGCCGAGATCACACCGCTGGAACGCGAGAATATGCAGTACTTCGACCGGCGCCGGGAGTTCGCCCGGACCGACCTGGACAACGGCGGCGTGCCGACGCGGGAGTGGGAGGATCTGCTCGACGAGATGCGCCGGCGCGCCGATGCCGCCGGCTGGCTGCGATACGGGCTGCCGGAAGAGTTCGGCGGTCGCGGCGGCAGCAACCTGGACATGGCCGTCATCCGGGAACACCTGGCGCACAAAGGTCTGGGGCTGCACAACGATCTGCAGGACGAGTCGTCGATCGTCGGCAACTTCCCACAGGTCATCATGATGAGCCGGTTCGGCACCGAGGCGCAGAAAGCCGAATGGGTCGAGGCGATGCTCACCGGAACCCGCTCGATGGCATTCGGGCTGACCGAACCCGATCACGGCAGCGACGCGACCTGGCTGGAGACCACCGCGGTCAAAGACGGTGACGGCTGGGTGATCAACGGCAACAAGCGGTGGAACACCGGGGTTCATCGCGCCACCCACGACCTGATCTTCGCCAGAACGTCCGGCTCGGCCGCGTCGGCGACGGGTATCACCGCCTTCCTGGTACCCACCGACACACCGGGTTTCACCGTCCCCTACTACTGGTGGACGTTCAACATGCCCAGTGACCACGGCGAGGTCGAACTCAAAGACGTCCGGGTGCCCGACGACGCGGTGCTCGGCGAGGTCGACCATGGCCTGGAGGTCGGCCAGACCTTCCTGCACGAGAACAGGATCCGCCAAGCGGCCAGCAGCCTGGGCGCGGCCCAGTACTGCATCGACCGGGCCGCGCAGTATGCCGGCGACCGGATCGTGTTCGGCAAGCCGCTTTCGGTGAATCAGGCGGTGCAGTGGCCGCTGGCCGAGCTGCAGACCGAAGCGCAGATGGTGCGGCTGCTGGTCTATTACGCGGCCTGGCATCTGGATCGCGATCACCACATGGAGGTCTCGGACAAGGTGTCGATGGCCAACTACCGGGCCAACCGGCTGGTATGCGAGGCCGCCGACCGGGCGATGCAGATCCACGGCGGTGTCGGCTACAGCCGGCATGAACCGTTCGAACACATCTACCGGCACCACCGCCGCTACCGGATCACCGAGGGGGCCGAGGAGATCCAGATCCGCCGGGTCGCCCAGCGGATGCTGAAGTTCGGCCGCAAATGATCGACGCCTCGCGGATGTCCACCGCGCTGGCGGGCATCGTGGGGGCCGACCGGATCGAGGACCTCCGGGTACTCACCGGCGGTGCCAGCCGGGCCACCTGGGCGTTCACCGCCGACGGCAGACAGCTGATCCTGCGCACCGGACCACCCGATGAGGTGCACGCCGGGATGGAACTGGAAGCCGCGGCGCTGCGCCGGGCCGAGGCGGCCGGAGCACCGGTGCCGGGGATTCTGGCCGCGTCCAATGCTGTTGAACCGCTCGGTAATCCCTACCTGGTGTGCGAGTTCGTCGCGGGTGAGACCATCGTCCGCAAGATCGCCCGCACGCTGGACGACACCTCGCGGGCCGCGCTGCTGACCCAATGTGCGCAGGCGCTGGCGCGCATTCACCGCGCCGACCCGGACGGCATCGGCCTACCCGTCTCCGACCCGCTGGCGGACTGGCGCCAGCAACTCGACGAAATGGGCGATACCACCGCCACTTTCGAGCACGCGTTTCGCTGGCTGGAACGCAATCGCCCGGCGCCCACGGCCCCGGTGCTGGTGCACGGGGACTTCCGGATGGGAAACCTGATCGTCGACGACGGGCGATTGGCCGCCGTGCTGGACTGGGAACTCACCCATGTCGGTGCGGCCGCCGACGATCTGGCCTGGTTCTGCATCCGGGCTTGGCGGTTCGGCGCACCCAAGGAGCTGGGTGCCGGCGGCCTGGGCAGCATCGAGGAGTTCGTCGCCGCCTATGAATCCGCCGGTGGCGCCCCGATCGACCGGGACAGCCTGCACTGGTGGCTGGTGCTGGCCACCCTGCGCTGGGGCGTCATCTGCCGCTATCAGTACGAGCGGCACCGGTCCGGGCAGACCCGCTCGGTGGAGTTGGCCGCCATCGGCCGCCGGGTGTGCGAGACCGAATACGACCTGCTAACACTTTTGGAGGCCGGATGAGTCTGCACTACAAACCGACCGCCGCCGAACTGGTGGCCGCCGTGGCGGAATTCCTGGAGACCGAGGTGCGTTCGGCCGCCGGTCCCAATGGTCGGCTCGCCGACGGCGGGGCACTGAACTTTCACGCCCGGGTCGCGGCCAACGTGCTGCGAATCGTGGAACGCGAACTGCTCGACGAGACCGCGGACGCGCCCCGTCAGGCGCTGAGCGCTTTGGGCTTCCAAGATGAGTCCGCACTGGCCGCATCCATCAGGGCAGGCGACAGCGGTGACGAGGTACTGCCGGCCCTGCATGCGCTGGTCGCGCACCGGCTGGCCGTCGCGCATCCCGGGTATGAGCGGGAGTGACCCGGCCGTGCTAGCGCCGCCGCACCCGGGCCAGCCACGCCGGTTCGTCCACCATCGTCCCCACCGGCAACCCGAGCGGCTCGGCGTGCGCCTGCCCCACCACACCGCGGTAGGTCGTGATGGACAGATCCTCCAGATCCCACCCCGACCCGAACGCCGACCGGATGGTGTCCTCGCCGACCTGCGGGCCGAACCCGCGTCCGGCATCCGAGAGCGCCAGCACGTGCACGACGCCGTCTGGCTTGCACGCCCGGTGCAGACTGGCTACATACTGCGGTCGGTCGGCGTCGGAGAAGATGTGGAACAGCGCGCTGTCCAGGATGGTGTCGTGGCCGGGCTCTGCACCGAGATTCAGCGCATCGGCGACCTCGAAGCGCGCCTGAACCCCCTTGCTCTCGGCGTTGCGCCTGGCCTGGGCTATCGCCTCGGCGACATAGTCGATCCCAAGCACGTCATAGCCGAGACGGGTCAACAGGATCGTGTGTTCGCCCAGCCCGCAGCCGACGTCCAGGATGCGGCCGCCCAGCGCGCCGGAGCGCACCAGTTCGACGATGGCGGGCTGGGGCTCGCCGATCACCCAAGGCGCCGTGTTCGTTTCGTAGGCAGATGTGAAGCGCTCTCTCATACCGTCCAGTGTTCAACCTGAACAGTTCTTGAGGTCAACCGCAGGAGGAAAGATGACCGTTGCCGTGGCGAATCGGTTGTTCGGCGCCATCGAGCGTGGCGACCTCGCCGGTGTGGAGGCGCTGTGGGCCGACGACGCCACGGTGTGGCACAGCGGCGATGCGCACGACAACGACCGGCGCCGCGCGCTGAAGGTGATCCGGTGGTTCATCGGCAGGACCACCACCCGCCGGTACGAGATCCTGGACCGCCAGTTGTTCGACGGCGGCTTCGTGCAACAACACGTGCTGCATGCCGATGTCGCAGGCGGCTCCTCGATCGCGCTACGGGTCTGCATCGTGATCAAGGTGGGTCCAGACGGCCTGATCACCCGCATCGACGAGTACTTCGACCCCGCGGATATGGCACCGTTGACGTCATGAGTAGCACCGACTGGATCGGCGACTGGCGGCTGGACCCCGGCCGCACGACGCTGGAGTTCCACAGCCCGACCTTCTGGGGGCTGGCACATGTGAAGGGCACCTTCGGTCGCGTCACCGGATCCGGCCGGGCCGCGGCCGACGGCGAGACCATCGACGTCGCCGGGCATCTGGAAATCGACGCCGCATCGCTGAGCACCGGTATCGGAAAACGCGACACGCATCTGCGGTCCCCGGACTTCTTCGACGTACAGGCTTTTCCCAGTATCGCGGTCGTGGTGGAGTCGGCCGAGATCACCGGGCCGGGCTGGGTGCTGCTGCACGCGCAGCTATCGGTCAAGGGCGTCCAGCGCGAGCTCGAGCTGCCCACCAATGTGCGCGCCATCGGCGATGGTGCCCTGCGACTGCAGACCACCACGACGCTGAACCGGCTGCACTACGGCGTCGACGGCAATCTGATGGGCATGATGGGCGAAGCGGTGAACATCGAAGCCACCGCGGTCTTCGTCCGGCAGTCGTAGCATCGCAGAGGTGGCCGACACCGATGCGCAGGTCCGGATCCTCGTGTACAGCTCCAACCCCCGCACCCGCGATGCGGTGCGGTCCGCACTGGGCCGCCGCGTACACCCTGATCTGCCCGAACTGACCTATCTGGACGTCGCGACCGCGCCGATGGTGGTCCAGCAGATCGCCGGTGGCGGGTTCGATCTGGCAATTCTGGACGGTGAGGCGGCACCGGCCGGCGGGCTCGGGCTGGCCAAACAGCTCAAGGACGAAATCACCGACGGCCCGCCGATCCTGGTGCTGACGGGGCGCGCGGATGATGCCTGGCTGGCGACGTGGTCACGGGCAGAAGCCGCGGTACCGCATCCGATCGACCCGATCCGGCTCGGCGAGGCGGTGGCCGCCGTGTTGCGCGGAGCCGCGCTCTAAGCAGCACGAAAAGCGCTGTGGCCGTTAATTCTTCACGTGGTCACCGATGACGACGTGCGGGGCCCAGCTGTTCGTTCGATCCTAGCCAAAATGCGCCGGCCCGACCGGTAGCGTGACTAAGCTGTGTCATAGCTCACATCGAAAGCCCAACGAGGGAGCTATGAACATCTACCTACCCATTCTCGTTCTCGGGTTGATCGCGGCGGCATTCGCGGTCGGCTCCGTCGGTATCGCCGTGCTGATCGGCCCGCGCCGATACAACAGGGCCAAACTCGAAGCCTACGAATGCGGAATCGAGCCGCTACTGCCCGCCGAGGACGCCAAGCTGGCGACGGGCCAGAGATTTCCGATCAAGTACTACCTGACGGCGATGTTGTTCATCGTCTTCGACATCGAGATCGTCTTCCTCTACCCGTGGGCGGTCTCCTTCGATTCGCTCGGGATGTTCGCACTGGTGGAGATGCTGCTGTTCATGCTCACGGTGTTCGTCGCCTACGCCTACGTGTGGCGACGGGGAGGATTGTCATGGGACTAGAGGAACAACTGCCCGGCGGCATCCTGCTCTCGACGGTGGAGAAGGTGGCCGGTTACGTCCGCAAAGGGTCGTTGTGGCCGGCGACGTTCGGGCTGGCCTGCTGCGCCATCGAGATGATGGCCACCGCAGGCCCGCGCTTCGATATCGCCAGATTCGGCATGGAACGGTTCTCGGCCACCCCGCGCCAGGCCGACCTGATGATCGTCGCGGGCCGGGTGAGCCAGAAGATGGCACCGGTGCTGCGCCAGGTCTACGACCAGATGGCCGAGCCGAAATGGGTGCTGGCCATGGGCGTGTGCGCCTCGTCCGGCGGCATGTTCAACAACTACGCCGTCGTGCAGGGCGTCGACCACATCGTGCCGGTGGACATCTACCTACCCGGCTGTCCCCCACGCCCGGAGATGCTGCTCAACGCAATCCTCAAGCTGCACGCCAAGATTGCCGAGATGCCGCTGGGTGTCAACCGGGCCGAGGCCATCGCCGCCGCCGAAGCCGCCGCGCTGGCGTCCCGCCCGACGATCGAGCTGACGGGGCTGCTGCGATGAGCGACGCTTGCGAAGCCACTCAACGGGTGACATGCGAGACCCGAGCCTGCGAGGGAATCGCATGACGGACGAGCCGGATCTCGAAATCATCGGCGTGCGCCGCGGCATGTTCGGCGTGCAGGGTTCCGGCGACACGTCCGGATACGGCCGCCTGGTCCGCGAGGTGGCGCTGCCGGGAAGCTCGCCGCGGCCCTACGGCGGCTATTTCGACGAGGTGGTCGACCGGCTGGCAGCGGCGCTGGGCCGCGACGTGTTCGACGCCGCCGTCGAGCGGGTGGTGGTGTTCCGCGACGAGCTGACACTCGAGGTCCGCCGCGAGCACCTGATGGCGGTGGCGCAGACGTTACGAGACGACCCGGCCCTGCGCTTCGAGCTGTGCCTCGGTGTCTCCGGCGTGCACTACCCCGACGAACACGGCCGGGAACTGCACGCCGTCTACCCGCTGATGTCGATCACCCACAACCGCAGGCTGCGGGTGGAGGTGGCCGCCCCGGATGCCGATCCCCATGTGCCGTCGCTGTTTTCGGTGTACCCGACCACCGACTGGCACGAACGCGAAACGTATGACTTCTTCGGCATCATCTTCGACGGTCATCCGGCGCTGACCAGGATCGAGATGCCCGACGACTGGGTGGGGCATCCACAGCGCAAAGACTATCCGCTGGGCGGGATCCCGGTGGAATACCACGGCGCGCAGATCCCGCCGCCGGATCAGCGGAGGTCCTACAACTGATGACCGTGGAGAGCGAGCCGCCCGTCGTCGTGGTCGGCGGTCAGGACTGGGATGCCGTCGTCGCCGCGGCCCGCGAACACGCCGGCGAACGCATCGTCGTCAACATGGGCCCACAGCATCCGTCCACCCACGGGGTGCTACGGCTGATCCTGGAGACCGAGGGCGAGACCATCACCGAGGCCCGCTGCGGGATCGGCTATCTGCACACCGGGATCGAGAAGAACCTCGAATACCGCACCTGGACCCAGGGTGTCACCTTCGTGACCCGGATGGACTACCTGTCCCCCTTCTTCAACGAAACCGCCTACTGCCTGGGCGTCGAGAAGCTGCTCGGCGTCACCGACGACATCCCGGAGCGGGCCAGCGTCATCCGCGTGCTGATGATGGAACTGAACCGGATCTCCAGCCACCTGGTGGCGCTGGCCACCGGCGGCATGGAACTGGGTGCCATGTCGGCGATGTTCTTCGGTTTCCGCGGCCGCGAATCGATCCTGTCCATGTTCGAGACCATCACCGGCCTGCGGATGAACAACGCCTATATCCGGCCCGGCGGTCTGGCCTCCGATCTACCGGACGAGGCCATGCCCCAGCTGCGGCAATTGGTGAAGGACCTGCCCGGGCAGCTGCTCGACATGGAAAAGCTGTTGCGCGACAACTACATCTGGAAGGCGCGCACCGAGGGCATCGGCTACCTGGACCTGACCGGATGCATGGCACTGGGCATCACCGGGCCGGTACTGCGCTCCACCGGCCTGCCGCACGACCTGCGTAAGTCCCAGCCGTACTGCGGATACGAGACCTACGAATTCGACGTGTGCACCGCCGACGGCTGTGATGCCTTCGGCCGCTACCTGATCCGCGTCGACGAGATGAAGGAATCACTCAAGATCGTCGAGCAGTGCATCGAGCGCCTCAAGCCGGGCCCGGTGATGCTGACGGACAAGAAGCTGGCCTGGCCGGCCGACCTGAAGCTCGGCCCCGACGGACTGGGCAATTCACCCGATCACATCGCCAAGATCATGGGCACCTCGATGGAGGCGCTGATCCACCATTTCAAACTGGTCACCGAGGGCATCCGGGTGCCCGCCGGCCAGGTGTACGTGGCGGTCGAATCCCCGCGCGGCGAGCTGGGCGTACACATCGTCAGCGACGGCGGCACCAGGCCGTACCGGGTGCACTACCGCGACCCGTCGTTCACCAATCTGCAAGCCGTGGCGGCGATGTGCGAGGGCGGCATGGTGGCCGACGCGATCTCGGCGGTCGCGTCGATCGACCCGGTGATGGGAGGCGTAGACAGGTGAGTGCGGTCGAATTGCGGCTGGGACAGCGACCGGATGAGGCGGGTCCGCCGATATCGGCTGGGCCACAGGACTATTCGGCAGGAGTGACGACGCGACTGGCACCCGCAGCCGAACAGATCATCGCCCGCTACCCGCATCCGCGCTCGGCGCTGCTGCCACTGCTGCACCTGGTGCAGGCCGAAGACGGTTACCTCACCCCCGCCGGCGTGCGGTTCTGCGCAAGCCAACTGGACCTCAGCCCCGCCGAGGTGACGGCGGTCGCGACGTTCTATTCCATGTACCGCCGCACCCCCACCGGGGATTATCTGGTCGGGGTGTGCACCAATACGCTGTGCGCCGTCATGGGCGGCGACGCGCTGCTGGAAGTGCTACAGGACCATCTCGGCGTGCACGCCGGGGAGACCACCGCCGACGGTTCGATCACCCTGGAACACATCGAGTGCAACGCGGCCTGCGATTTCGCCCCGGTGGTCATGGTCAATTGGGAGTTCTTCGACAACCAAACCCCTTTCTCGGTGCGCGAACTCGCCGACGAACTGCGCGCCGGCCGGCCGGTGCAACCCAGCCGCGGAGCCACGTTGTGCACCTTCCGGCAGACCGCGCGCATCCTGGCCGGTGTCGATCCGGGCGCGCCGGACAGCTCCGCACCGGGCGCGGCCACGCTCGCCGGCCTGCGGGTCGCCAAGGAGCAACGATGACCGCCCTGACACCCGTGCTCAGCAGCTACTGGGATGACCCGCAATCCTGGACGCTACCCACCTACCTGCGGCACGACGGATACCAGGCGCTGGACGCGGCGCTGGACATGGAACCCGACGCGGTGATCGCCCTGGTGAAGGAATCCGGGTTGCGTGGACGCGGCGGCGCGGGCTTCCCGACCGGACAGAAATGGTCGTTCATCAACCAGGCGGATCCCAAACCGCATTACCTGGTGATCAACGCCGACGAGTCGGAACCCGGTACCTGCAAGGACATTCCGTTGATGATGGCCACCCCGCACGTGCTGGTGGAGGGCGCCATCATCGCGTCGTACGCCATCAGGGCCCGGCAGGCCTTCATCTACGTGCGCGGCGAGGTGGTGCCGGTGCTGCGCCGGCTGCGGGCCGCGGTCGAGGAGGCTTACGAGGCGGGTTATCTGGGCCGCGACATCCTGGGCTCGGGTTTCGATCTGGACCTGGTGGTGCACGCCGGGGCCGGTGCGTACATCTGCGGTGAAGAGACCGCCTTGCTGGATTCGCTGGAAGGCCGGCGCGGTCAGCCCCGGCTGCGCCCGCCGTTCCCGGCGGTGGCCGGACTGTACGCCTGCCCGACGGTGGTCAACAACGTCGAATCCATCGCCAGCGTGCCGCCGATCGTGCGGCGCGGGGTGGACTGGTTCAAATCGATGGGCTCGGAGAAATCGCCCGGGTTCACCCTGTACTCGCTGTCCGGCCACGTCACCCGTCCCGGCCAGTACGAGGCGCCGCTGGGCATCACCCTGCGCGAACTGCTCGACTACGCCGGCGGGGTGCGGGCCGGGCACCAACTGAAGTTCTGGACCCCGGGCGGATCGTCGACACCCATGCTCACCCCGGAACACCTGGACGTGGCATTGGATTACGAAGGTGTCGGCGGTGCGGGCTCGATGCTCGGCACCAAGGCGCTGCAGATCTTCGACGAGACCACCTGCGTGGTGCGCGCGGTGCGGCGCTGGACCCAGTTCTACGCCCACGAGTCGTGCGGCAAGTGCACGCCGTGCCGGGAGGGCACCTACTGGCTGGCCCAGATCTTCGAGCGGCTGGAGACCGGCAGCGGGGAGCGCGCCGACATCGACAAGCTGCTCGACATCTCCGACGCGATCCTGGGCAAGTCGTTCTGCGCCCTCGGTGACGGCGCGGCCAGCCCGATCATCTCGTCCATCAAGTACTTCCGCGACGAGTACGAAGCGCATATCGGGGCCGGCTGCCCGTTCGACCCGTACGCGTCGACGGTGTTCGCGACGGAAGGGGCGCAGGCATGACCGACATCCCGCAGTTGTGCGGATTCCTGCGCACGGCCCGGTGTGTCGCGGACGAAACCGCACAAACGGCGAAGGGGGTGGGTGTATGACGCTGACTGACCCGGCCAACGACACCACATCCGTCGAGATGGTGACGCTGACCATCGACGGTCACGAGATCAGCGTTCCCAAGGGCACTCTGGTGATCCGCGCGGCCGAGCTGATGGGAATCCAGATCCCGCGGTTCTGCGACCACCCGCTGCTGGACCCGGTGGGCGCCTGCCGGCAATGCCTGGTCGAGGTGGAGGGGCAGCGCAAACCACTGGCGTCGTGCACCACCACCGCCACCCCGGACATGGTGGTGCGCACCCAGCTCACCTCGGAGGCCGCCGACAAGGCCCAGCACGGCGTGATGGAACTGCTGCTGATCAACCACCCGTTGGACTGCCCGGTCTGCGACAAGGGCGGCGAGTGCCCGCTGCAGAACCAGGCGATGTCCAACGGCCGCAGCGACTCCCGTTTCACCGATGTCAAGCGCACCTATCCCAAGCCGATCAACCTGTCCACGCAGGTGCTGCTGGACCGCGAACGGTGCGTGCTGTGCGCGCGGTGCACCCGGTTCTCCGACCAGATCGCCGGAGATCCGTTCATCGAGCTGCTGGAACGCGGTGCGCTGCAACAGGTGGGGATCGCGGACAACACGGCGTTCGATTCCTATTTCTCCGGCAACAGCGTGCAGATCTGCCCGGTGGGCGCCCTGACCGGCACCGCGTACCGGTTCCGGGCCCGCCCGTTCGACCTGGTCTCCACGCCGAGCGCATGCGAACACTGCGCGTCCGGCTGCGCGCAGCGCACCGACCACCGGCGCGGAAAGGTGATGCGCCGACTGGCCGGTGACGATCCGGAGGTCAACGAGGAATGGAACTGCGACAAGGGCCGATGGGCGTTCACCTACGCCACCCAGGGAGACCGGATCACCACACCGCTGCTGCGCGACGCCGACGGCAGCCAACGGCCGGCGTCGTGGTCGGAGGCGGTCGCGGTGGCATTGCGCGGGCTCACCACGGGACCGGCCGGAGTCCTCACCGGAGGGCGGCTGACCCTCGAAGAGGCCTACGGCTACGCCAAGTTCGCCCGGATCATGCTGTCCAGCAATGATATCGACTTCCGGGCCAGAACAAGTTCACCGGAGGAGACGCAGTTCCTGGCCCACGCGGTCGCGGGTCGCCCGTTCGCGGTGACCTACGCCGACCTGGAGTCCGCCCCCGCGGTGTTGCTGGCCGGGCTGGAACCCGAAGAGGAATCCCCCATCGTGTTCCTGCGGCTGCGCAAGGCATTCCGCAAACGCGGACTGCGGGTGCTCGCCGTCGCCCCGTTCGCCACCCGAGGTCTGACGAAGATGGGCGGCCGGCTGATCAGCGCGGCACCCGGCGCCGAGGCCGCGGCCTTGGACGGACTGCGCGCCGACCTGCCCACCGGCAGCATCATCCTGCTCGGCGAGCGACTGGCGACCTCGCCGGGCGCCTACTCCGCGGCGGTGCGACTGGCCCAGGCCACCGGGGCCCGGATCGGCTGGGTGCCGCGGCGCGCCGGGGACCGCGGCGCCCTGGAGGCCGGCGCGGCACCGAACCTGCTCCCCGGCGGCAGGCCGATCACCGACCCGGCGGCCCGCGCCGAAGTGGCGGCGGCGTGGAATGTCGAAGAGCTGCCGGATAATCCGGGTCGCGACACCGCGGGCATCCTGGACGCCGCCGCCCGCGGCGACCTGGCGGCACTGCTGATCGGCGGCGTCGAGGTCGACGATCTGCCCGACCCGGCGGCCGCGCTGGCCGCCATCGAGGCCACCGGTTTCGTCGTCAGCCTGGAATTGCGGCACAGCGCGATCACCGCCCGCGCCGATGTGGTCTTCCCGGTGGCACCGGTGACCGAGAAGAGCGGCGCGTTCGTGAACTGGGAGGGCCGCCCCCGGGCGTTCGAGAGCGCGCTGCCACCGTCGGCGACCTCCGATATGCGGGTGCTGGCCGCGCTCGCCGACGAGGTGGGGGTGGATCTCGGCCTCACCGACCCGGCGCGGGTGCGTGCCGACCTGGCCCGACTGGGTGGGTGGCAAGGCCGGCCGGCGCCCGCACCGGATTTCCCGGCCCGGCCGGTGCAGCCGGGCCCGGGAGAAGCGGTGTTGTCGTCGTGGCGGATGTTGTTGGACGCCGGCAGGTTACAGGACGGCGAACCGTATCTGGCCGGCACCGCCCGGCCGGTGGTGGCGCGACTGTCCGCGGCTACCGCGGCCGAAATCGGTTGCACCGAGGCGCTGCGGGTGGCCACCGACCGGGGCGCCATCGTGGTGCCACTGGAGATCACCGAGATGCCCGATCGAGTGGTGTGGCTGCCGTTGAACTCACCTGGGTCGGCGGTGCACGCCACTTTGGCCGCCGGCATCGGTGACATCGTGCGAATCGAGCCGGCGTGACGAACTACCCCGACCTGACCTCGTTCGGCCACGACGCGCGGTGGCTGATGCTGGCCAAGGCGCTGGGCATCTTCGTCTTCCTGCTCCTGACCGTGCTGGTGGCCATCCTGGTCGAGCGCAAAGTGCTGGGCCGCATGCAGATGCGGTTCGGCCCCAACCGGGTCGGCCCGTTCGGGCTGCTGCAGAGCCTGGCCGACGGGATCAAACTGGCCCTCAAGGAGGGGCTCATCCCGACCGGCGTGGACAAACCGATCTACCTGCTGGCGCCCGTGCTGGCGGTGATCCCGGCGATCATGGCGTTCGCCGTCATCCCGATGGGTGGCAACGTA
Source organism: Mycobacterium sp. BMJ-28 (assembly GCF_054404835.1). Classification (NCBI taxonomy): domain Bacteria; kingdom Bacillati; phylum Actinomycetota; class Actinomycetes; order Mycobacteriales; family Mycobacteriaceae; genus Mycobacterium; species Mycobacterium sp. BMJ-28. The sequence goes on from NZ_CM136783.1 coordinate 4,544,536, forward strand.
TCGGTCTTCGGGCACACCACGCCGCTCCAGCTCACCGACCTGCCGGTGGCGGTGCTCTACGTGCTGGCGGTCACCTCCATCGGGGTGTACGGAATAGTGCTGGCCGGCTGGGCATCCGGCTCGACCTACCCGCTACTGGGCGGGTTGCGCTCCAGCGCCCAGGTCATCTCCTACGAGATCGCGATGGCGTTGTCCTTCGCCGCGGTGTTCCTCTATGCGGGCACCATGTCCACCTCGGGCATCATCGCCGCCCAGCACGACACCTGGTATGTGTTCCTGCTGTTGCCGTCCTTCCTGGTGTACGTGACATCGATGGTCGGCGAGACCAACCGGGCGCCGTTCGACCTGCCCGAAGCCGAGGGCGAACTGGTAGGCGGCTTCCACACCGAGTACTCGTCGCTGAAATTCGCGATGTTCATGCTCGCCGAGTACGTCAACATGACGACGGTGTCGGCGCTGGCCACCACCATGTTCCTCGGCGGCTGGCACGCCCCCTTCCCGTTCAACCTGATCGACGGCGCGAACACCGGGTGGTGGCCGTTGCTGTGGTTCGTCGCGAAGGTGTGGACGTTCCTGTTCTTCTACATCTGGTTGCGCGCCACCCTGCCGCGGCTGCGCTACGACCAGTTCATGGCGCTGGGCTGGAAGATCCTCATCCCGGCGTCGCTGGGCTGGATCGTCGTCGTCGCCGTCACCCATCAGTTGCGCGCCTCGGGCCACCCGTCGTGGATGACGGCGGTGGTCAGCGTCGGTGTCATCGCCGCTGCCGCCCTGCTGCTGGTGCTGTGGCATGCGTTGCGGCACAACACCGCCGCGGCACCCATACCCCCCGACGCCGGGGCCTTCCCGGTGCCCCCGTTACCGCACAAGGAGGCCGCAGATGTCTAAAGTCGGCGACGCACTCGCCGGGTTCGGTGTCACCTTCAAGACGATGTTCAAGAAGCCGATCACCGAGCAGTACCCGGAAGAGCCCGGCCCGGTGGCTCCGCGCTATCACGGCCGGCACCAACTCAACCGGTACGCCGACGGACTGGAGAAGTGCATCGGCTGCGAATTGTGCGCGTGGGCCTGCCCGGCCGATGCGATCTTCGTCGAGGGCGCGGACAACACCGAGAGCCGGCGCTTCTCGCCGGGCGAGCGGTACGGACAGGTGTACCAGATCAACTATCTGCGCTGCATCGGCTGCGGGCTGTGCATCGAGGCCTGCCCCACCCGGGCGCTGACCATGATCAACGACTACGAGATGGCCGATGACAACCGCGCCGACCTGATCTACGGCAAGGACAAGCTGTTGGCGCCGTTACAGCCCGGGATGACCGCGCCGCCGCACCAGATGGCGCCGGGCAGCACCGACGAGGACTACTACCGCGGCAACATCACCGCCGATGGTCTGCGGGACCTCGGGATTCCGGAGGTCCCGGCCCGATGACCGGCACGCTGCTCGCCGAGGGGTTGACCCGCACCTCGACCACCGAGGCCGTCACCTTCTGGATCGTCGGGACGCTGGCCGTGCTCGGTGCCGTCGGCGTGGTCACCGCCACCAAGGCGGTGTACTCGGCGCTGTTCCTGGCCATCACGATGATCAACCTGGCGGTGCTCTACATCGCCCAGGACGCCGTGTTCCTCGGCATCGTGCAGGTGGTGGTCTACACCGGCGCGGTGATGATGCTATTCCTGTTCGTGCTCATGCTCATCGGCGTGGACACCTCGGAGTCGCTGGTGGAAACCATTCGCGGCCAACGGGTTGCGGCCATCGTCGCCGGCGTCGGCTTCGGGGTGCTGCTGATCGGCGGCATCGGCAACGTGTCGGTCAACGGGTTCGCCGGGCTGGAGGCGGCCAACCGCGGTGGCAACGTCGAGGGTCTGGCGGCGCTGATCTTCACCCGCTACGTGTGGGCGTTCGAACTCACCAGCGCACTGCTGATCACCGCAACGCTCGGCGCGATGGTGCTGGCGCACCGGGAGAGGTTCGACCGCCGCAAGACCCAACGCGAGCTGGCCGTCGAACGCTTCGCCCCCGGCGGGTACCCGACCATGATGCCCAATCCCGGTGTGTACGCCCGGCACAACGCCGTCGACACCCCGGCCCGGTTGCCCGACGGCACCGCGGCCCGTACCTCGGTCAGCACGGTTCTTGTTCCCCGCACCGGGAGGAAGTGATGAATCCCGCGAATTACCTGTACCTGTCGGCCCTGCTGTTCACCATCGGGGCCGCGGGGGTGCTGTTGCGCCGCAACGCCATCGTCATGTTCATGTGCGTCGAATTGATGCTCAACGCGGCGAACCTGGCGTTCGTCACCTTCTCCCGGATGCATGGGCACCTCGGCGGTCAGGTGGTCGCGTTCTTCACCATGGTGGTCGCGGCGTGTGAGGTGGTGGTGGGGTTGGCCATCATCATGACCATCTTCCGGGCCCGGCAATCGGCGTCCGTGGACGGCGCCAGTCTGCTGAAGAACTGATGGCGCACATGAGCTGGTTGTTGATCGCCCTGCCCCTGGCCGGAGCGGTGGTGCTGTTGCTCGGGGGCCGCGCCACGGATGCGTGGGGGCATCTGCTGGGCTGCGCGACGGCGTTGGCCTCGTTCGCGGTGGGCGCGGTACTGTTCGCCGACCTGCTGGGCCGCGACGCAGAGGACCGGGTGATCCAGCAGACGCTGTTCTCCTGGGTGCCCGTGGGTGCGCTGCACGTGGATTTCGGGTTGCAGATCGACGCTTTGTCGATCTGCTTCGTGCTGCTGATCACCGGGGTCGGGTCGTTGATCCACCTCTACTCGATCGGTTATATGAGTCACGACCCCGACCGCAGAAGGTTTTTCGCATACCTCAATCTGTTCGTGGTGGCGATGCTGCTGCTGGTGCTGGCCGACAACTACCTCGGTCTCTACATGGGGTGGGAAGGTGTCGGCCTGGCCTCCTACCTGCTGATCGGCTTCTGGTCGCACAAACCGTCGGCGGCCACCGCAGCAAAGAAGGCGTTCATCGTCAACCGGGTCGGCGACATGGGCCTGGCACTCGCCCTGATGGTGATGTTCAGTACGGCCGGAACCGTCTCCTACGCCGGGCTTTTCGGGGCGGCGCCGGGCCTGTCCGAGGGTTCGCTGAACGCGATCGGGTTCCTACTCCTGCTCGCGGCGTGCGGCAAGTCCGCGCAGGTGCCGCTGCAGTCCTGGCTGGGTGACGCGATGGAGGGCCCCACCCCGGTGTCGGCGCTCATCCACGCGGCCACTATGGTCACCGCCGGGGTGTATCTGATCGTGCGATCCGGGCCGGTGTTCAACCTGGCCCCCGACGCGCAGCTGGCCGTCACCGTGGTCGGTGCGGTGACCCTGCTCTTCGGTGCGATCATCGGCTGCGCCAAGGATGACATCAAGAAAGCCCTTGCCGCGTCGACCATGTCGCAGATCGGTTATATGGTGCTCGCCGCGGGACTCGGCCCCGCCGGCTATGCCGTGGCGATCATGCATCTGCTCACCCACGGATTCTTCAAGGCCGGACTGTTCCTCGGCGCCGGGTCGGTGATGCACGGGATGAACGACGAAACCGACATGCGCCGTTACGGCGGGCTGCGCAAGTACATGCCGGTGACATTCGTGACGTTCGGGCTGGGTTACCTGGCGATCATCGGGGTGCCGCCGTTCGCGGGCTTCTTTTCCAAGGACGCGATCATCGAGACCGCATTCGCCGCAGGAGGTGTAAGGGGTTGGCTGCTGGGCGGCGCGGCGCTGCTGGGTGCCGGAATCACCGCGTTCTACATGACCCGGGTGATGCTGCTGACGTTCTTCGGCGAGAAGCGCTGGGCTTCCTCTGGGGAGAGCGAAGCGACGGCGAATCAACACGAGGTGCACCCCCACGAATCCCCCGGCATCATGACCGCACCGATGATCGTGCTGGCGATAGGGTCCGTCGGCGCCGGCGCACTACTGGCCGTCGGCGGCACCCTGGCGCACTGGCTGGAACCGGTGGTCGGCAGCCACGAAGCCAACGGCGCCGTCCCGGTCTGGGTGCTGACGGTGGTCACCTTGTCGGTGGTGGCCATCGGGGTCGGCGTCGCCTACCGGATGTATGCGTTGCGCCCGGTCCCCGAAACCGCGCCCGCGGCTTCGGCATTGACCGCCGCCGCCCGCGCCGATCTGTACGGTGACCGGTTCAACGAGAACGTGTTCATGCGGCCGGGTCAGCAGCTCACCGCCGGTCTGGTGGAGATCGACGATGACGCCGTCGACGGTGTGACCCGCGGCTTGGCGGGGCTGATCGGTGAAACCTCACGGCGAATGCGGTCCTGGCAGACCGGTTTCGCGCGGTCCTATGCGCTGTCGATGCTCGGCGGTGCAGCCCTGGTGATCGGAGCGTTCCTGGTGGTGAGGATCTGGTGAGCGGCGTCGGTCTGCTGAGTGCACTGTGGGCGGTACCGATGCTCGGCGCTGCCGTCGTGATCATCGTGCCCGCAAAGCAAGTCGCCCGCTACCTCGCCCTGACCATTTCGCTGGCCGTGCTGGCCATCGCGGTCGTGCTGGCCGTCCGGTTCCAGCCGGGCGGCCCGCAGTTCCAATTCGTCGAAGACCATCAATGGATTCCGTCTTTCGGCACCGGCTACATCCTGGGCGTGGACGGTATCGCGTTGGCACTGGTGGTGCTGACCGCGGTGTTGGTGCCACTGCTGCTGATCGCGGGCTGGCATGATGGCGGCGCGTCGGGCGATCAGTCCGCGGATCCGGCCCGGTTCGGGTCGCACTCCACCCAGAGCTATCTGGCGCTCACGCTGGCCGTCCAGGCCATGGTGCTGATCTCCCTGGTCGCCTTGGATGTGCTGCTGTTCTATGTCTTCTTCGAGGCGATGCTCATCCCGATGTACTTCCTGATCGGTGGATTCGGCGGCGCCGGGCGGTCGGCCGCGGCGGTGAAGTTCCTGCTGTACAACCTGTTCGGCGGCCTCATCATGCTCGCCGCCGTGATCGGGCTCTACGTCGTGACCACCGCTCCTCTCGGTGGCACCTTCGACTTCCGCGCGATCGTCGCTGCCGTGTCGAACGGCGAACTCGGGGCCAGTCCCGCCGTGCTGAACGCGCTGTTCCTCGGGTTCATGTTCGCCTTCGCGGTCAAGGCCCCGCTGTGGCCGTTCCACCGCTGGCTGCCCGACTCGGCGGTCGAAGCCACCCCCGCCACCGCGGTGCTGATGATGGCCGTCGTCGACAAGGTCGGCACCTTCGGGATGCTGCGGTATTGCCTGCAGCTTTTTCCCGACGCGTCGATGACGTTCCGGCCGTTGATCATCACCCTGGCGGTGATCGGCATTGTCTACGGCGCCGTGGTGGCCATCGGGCAGACCGACGTGATGCGGCTGATCTCCTACACCTCGATCTCCCACTTCGGGTTCATCATCCTGGGCATCTTCGTGATGACCAGTCAGGGCCAGTCCGGCTCCACGTTGTACATGGTCAATCACGGTATCTCCACCGCGGCGTTGTTCCTGATCGCCGGATTCCTGGTGTCGCGGCGCGGATCCCGGCTCATCGCCGACTTCGGCGGCGTGCAGAAGGTGGCCCCGGTGCTGGCCGGTACTTTCCTGATCGCCGGGCTGGCCACGCTGTCACTGCCGGGGCTGGCACCGTTCGTCTCGGAGTTCCTGGTGCTGATCGGCACCTTCACCCGGTATCCGGCGATGGCGGTGTTCGCCGTCAGCGCGCTGGTGCTGTCGGCGATCTACATCCTGTGGGCCTACCAGCGGATGATGACCGGCCCGGTCCGGGACGGTGTTGAGCGGCTGCGCGATCTGGTGCCCCGCGAACTGATCGTGGTGGCACCACTGATCGTGCTGTTGTTGGTGCTGGGCATCTACCCGAAGCCGGCGCTGGACGTCATCAACCCGGCGGTCGACCACACGCTGCGCACCATCCACCAGCAGGATCCGGCACCCACCGCGGAGGGTTCACAGCGATGACACTTCCTCACCAATTTCCCCTCGCTTCACTCGTCCCGCCGCCCTCCATCGAATACTTCCAGCTCGCACCGATTCTCATCATTCTCGGGGTGGCCGTCGCCGGCGTCTTGGTGGAGGCATTCCTGCCCCGCGGCCAGCGGTACGGCACCCAGCTGGTGCTGGCCATCGGCGGCCAGATCACCGCACTGGCGTCCGTGGTGCTGGTGGCGCTGGCGCTGGAGGGGGCCGGTGCACCGGCCGCCGTCGGCGCCGTGGCGGTGGACCGGCCGGCCCTGTTCCTGCAGGGCACCCTGCTGCTCATCGGCATCCTGGGCACCCTGCTGATCGCCGAACGGCGGATACCGGCCACAGACGAACCGGCGGGACCCGGCCTGGACGCCTTCACCCCGCAGGCCGCGGCCGTCCCGGGCAGCGTCGCGGAGAAGATTGCCGCCAAAGCTGTGGTGGCCCAGACCGAAGTGTTCCCGCTGACGATGTTCGCCGTCGCCGGGATGATGCTCTTCCCGGCGGCCGATGACCTGCTGACCATGTTCGTTGCGCTGGAGGTCTTCTCCCTGCCGCTGTACCTGATGTGCGGGCTGGCTCGTCGGCGGCGGCTGCTGTCGCAGGAGGCGGCGCTGAAATACTTTCTGCTGGGCGCTTTCTCGTCGGCGTTCTTCCTGTACGGGATCGCCATGCTGTACGGCTACTCGGGCGGGTTCGGCCTCAGCGGTATCGCCGCTACTGTGCGCACCGGCGGGGACACCTCGATGGCGGTGGTCGGGGTGGCTCTGGTGTCGGTCGGGGTGCTGTTCAAAGTCGGTGCGGTGCCGTTTCATTCGTGGATACCCGATGTCTATCAGGGTGCTCCCACCCCGGTGACCGCGTTCATGGCGGCGGCCACCAAGATCGCCGCCTTCGGGGCGATGCTGCGCATCTTCTATGTGGCGCTGCCCGGCATGGCGCACGACTGGCGCCCGGTGCTGTGGGTGATCGCCATCCTGACCATGGCCGTCGGCACCATCACCGCGGTATCGCAGAGCGATGTCAAGCGGATGCTCGCCTATTCGTCGGTGGCCCATGCCGGCTTCATCCTGACCGGCGTGATCGCGCTCAACGGCGCCGGCCTGTCGGCGACGCTGTTCTATCTGTTCGCCTACGGTTTCAGCACGCTCGGCGCCTTCGCGCTGGCCGGTCTGGTGCGCAGCGCCGACGGCGAGGAGGCCACCACGCTGGCTCAGTGGGCCGGGCTGGGCCGGCGTCATCCCGTGGTGGGCGTGGTGTTTTCGCTGTTCCTGCTCGCGTTCGCGGGTATCCCGCTGACCAGTGGGTTCGTCAGCAAGTTCGCGGTGTTCAAGGCCGCCGCCGAGGGCGGGGCCGCTCCGCTGGTGGTCGTCGGTGTGGTGGCCAGCGCGGTGGCCGCGTACTTCTACGTGCGGGTGATCGTGCTGATGTTCTTCACCGACCCGCCCGAGGACGCACCGACGGTGGTGGTACCCAGCATCCTGAGTTCGGCGACGGTGGCGATCACCGCGGCCGTCACGTTCGCTCTGGGCGCGCTCCCCCAGCCGCTGCTCGATATGGTCAACGGTATGCAGTTCACCGGCTGACGGCGCGGCGCACCTGTCCGGCGATCAGCTCGTACATGCCCCGGGTCACCTCGGTGGCGTCGCTCATGATGTTGTAGCCGTGGTCGACGGCCGGCACCTCGACATAGTCGAGGAGCGCACCGACGGCGTCCAGGCTCTTGGCATAGTCGGACGCCTCGTCGCGCAACCGGTCGTACTCGCACGCGATCACCAAAGCCGGTGCGATGCCTGCGATATCGTCGGCGTTGTCACCCCAGGCCGGGGAGGCCAGCGGGTCGCGGCGCTGCTTGTGGTCGGGAATGTAAGCGGTGTCGAAGACCTCACCCATCCACGGTTTCAGGATGGCCTTGCCGCCCAGCGGTGAACGCTTGTGCGCGGTCGCCGTCACCAAGTCCAGTGGCGCATAATGCAGCACCTGCAAAGCGATCGAGGGCCCGCCCTCGGTCAGTGCCATCCGCGAGACGGCCGCCGACAGGTTGCCGCCCGCACTCTGACCGCCCACACAGAGCCGGTCGCCCGCCTCCTGGGCGGCCGCCCAGGTCGCGACGTCGTAGAGCTGCTCGACGGCCGTCGGGAAACGGTGGTCGGGGGCCAGTTGGTAGTCGGTGTTGACCACCACGACACCGGCGCGGGCCGCCAGGAAACGGCACCACGGGTCGTCCTGTTCGCGGTGTCCGACGACGAAGCCGCCGCCGTGGATGTTGAGGTAGACGCCGGCCGGGTCACCATCCGGCCGGTAGATGGTGGCCGCGGTGTCACCGTGCCGGGTGGGCACGGTGATGTCGGCGCTGCCGACCGCGATATCGGAGAACCGCACGCCTGGTTTGGGGCTGGGATTGACCACCCTGGCGAACAACCGGGCAAGGGCGTCGGCAATGAGCGGAGTCGATAACACGGACACGCCAATGACCATACGCATAGGTTCGATCGATGAGCGTTGTCCTGCGCACCGACCACGGCGCCGTGCGGCTGTTGACGTTGAACCGCCCGGAGTCCAGGAATGCGCTGAACCGGGCTCTGGTCCGGTCCCTGTATGCCGAACTCAAGTCCGCCGACGCCGATGACGCGGTGCGTGCGGTGGTCCTCACCGGCACCGATCCGGCGTTCTGCGCGGGAGTCGACCTCAAAGAGGCCGCGAGCGACGGGTTGAAGTACTTCGAGGAGTTCCGGTCGCAAAGTTGCATCACCGCCGTCCGCGAGATGCGCACCCCGATCATCGGAGCCATCAACGGTGCCACCTTCACCGGTGGCTTGGAGATCGCGCTGGGCTGCGATTTCCTGGTGGCCTCCACGCGTGCGGTGTTCGCCGACACCCACGCTCGGGTCGGCATCCTGCCCGGTGGCGGGATGACCGCCCGACTGCCTCAGGTGGTGGGTCTGTCGATGGCGCGGCGGTTGTCGATGACCGGTGAGGTGATCGACGCGGCGCGCGCCGAACGCATCGGATTGGTGACCGAGGTCGTCGAACACTCCGAGCTGCTGGACCGCGCGCTGGGGCTGGCCGCCCAGATCGCCGAGGTGCCGGGCCCGACCATGTTGGGGCTCAAGCAGATCTACACCGAGGGCGCCGCGCCGGTGATCGATTCCGCGCTGGGCGCCGAGGCCCGCATCGCCTACGCCCAGCACCGGGATTTCGAGGATCTGGGCGAGCAGTTCCGGGTGGTGTCCGAACGCAACAAGAGCCAGATCGGTTGATGCCGAGATCGACGTTTTGCCCGCATTCACTCGCACTTTCTGGCCGAAAGGTGAGTTTGGGCCGAAGAGAGGCTCAGCGCACGACGCCGTGCACCACGATGGCGGTGGTCTGATCCACCCACTCGTCGTCGGCCTGCCAATCCGGCGCCAGCAGCATGCGCAGCAGGTTCGCCCCGCCGATCACTTCGATGAGCCGATCGGGGTCGACGTCGGGGTGCACCTCGCCGCGTTCGACCGCGTGCACCAACCGGTCCCGCACGATGCCGAACAGCCCGGTGAATCGGCTCATCACCCGTGCGCTCAGGTCGGCGTCGGCGGCCATGTCGGCGATCACGCCGGGTAGCGCGGCACGCACCACGGGACTGGTGAACACCGCTCCGGCGGCGGCGATCATGGCCCGGATATCGGTGGCGATATCGCCCTCCGGCATGCCCAGGGCGGTCGGCGCGGTGGGAAACGCCGCCTCGTGCACCAGTTCGGCCTTACTCGACCAGCGCCGGTACAGCGCCGTCTTGGTGGTGCCGGCCCGCTCGGCGACGGCGGCCATGGTCAGATTCGAATAACCGATCTCCACAAGCAGATCCGCGGTGGCGCCGAGTATGGCAGCGTCGATGCGGGGATCACGCGGGCGTCCGGCCCCCTTGTCAACCGCAGGTGAGTCTGCTTTCATATCGCTACCAATAGTAGCGTAATTGGTACCGGAAGGAACACCGTGGTAAACGAACCGGCCGTCGAAGACGTCAGCCGCCTCCAGCATTCCAGCCGGGACGTCAGCACCGTGCCCGCCGCGATCGCGCAGTGGCTCGCCACGCAGCGGCCCGGCGGCGGTATCCCCGACGTCACCGTCGACAGCGGCGTGGACGCCAACGGCATGTCCTCGGAGACCATCCTGCTGACCGTCGACTGGGACGGCACCCGGCAGCATCTGGTCGCCCGAGTGGCGCCCACCGAGGCGGATGTTCCGGTGTTCTCCTCCTACCGGCTCGACCACCAATTCGAGCTCATGCGCCAGGTTGGCGAACTCACCGACGTGCCGGTCCCCCGGGTGCGCTGGATCGACACCGCCGGCGACGTGCTCGGCACCCCGTTCTTCCTGATGGACCGGGTGGACGGCATCGTTCCACCCGATGTCATGCCCTACACCTTCGGCGGCAACTGGTTCGCCGACGCACCGCCTGATCGGCAACGCGAACTACAGGACTCGACCGTCGAGGTGCTGGCCAAACTGCACTCCATTCCCGATGCGGCCCAACGGTTCGCGTTCCTCATCGAGTCCGACCCGGCCGGCGACACCCCGCTGCGCCGGCACTTCGGCTGGCTCAAGGACTGGTATGAGTTCTCCGTGCCCGATATCGGGCGTTCGGAACTGGTCGAACGGGCGCTGGGCTGGCTGGAGGACAACTTCCCGGCCGATGTGGCCGCGACGACACCGGTGCTGGCGTGGGGCGACTCGCGCATCGGCAACGTGTTGTACCAGGATTTCCGGCCGGCCGCGGTGCTGGACTGGGAGATGGCCACCATCGGCCCACGCGAACTGGACGTCTCGTGGATCATCTTCGCGCACATGGTGTTCCAGGAACTCTCCGGACTGGCCGGGCTGCCCGGGCTGCCGGACGTGCTGCGCGAGGACGATGTTCGGGCCACCTACCAGCGACTGACCGGCACCACCCTCGGGGACCTGCGTTGGTTCTACATCTACTCCGGGGTGATCTGGTGTTGCGTGTTCATGCGCACCACCGCACGGCGGGTGCACTTCGGCGAGATGGAGAAACCCGAGGACGTCGAGTCGGCGTTCTACCACGCCTCGCTGTTGCGACGACTGCTGGAGGACTCCTAGACATGCTCGGTCCACTCGATGAATTCCCAGTCCACCAGATACCGAAACCCATTGCCTGGCCCGGATCTTCGGACCGGAACTTCTATGACCGGTCCTATTTCAATGCCCACGACCGCACCGGCGACATCTTCGTCATCACCGGCATCGGCTACTACCCCAACCTCGGGGTGAAGGATGCGTTCCTGTTGGTGAGGCGCGGAGATGTCCAGACCGCCGTGCACCTGTCCGACGCCATCGACCAGGATCGGCTCAACCAGCATGTGCTGGGGTACCGGGTCGACGTCACCGATCCGCTGCACTCGCTGCGGATCACCCTCGATGAGACCGACGGGATCGCCGCCGACCTGACCTGGACCGGGCTGTTCGACGTGGTGCAGGAGCAGCCGCACATCATGCGCACCGGCAACCGGGTCACCCTCGATGCCCAGCGCTTCGCCCAATTGGGTTCGTGGAGTGGCTTTCTGGAGGTCGACGGCGAACGCATCGCGGTGGATCCGGCGACCTGGATCGGTTCCCGGGACCGGTCCTGGGGTATCCGCCCGATCGGTGAGACCGAACCCGCGGGCCGGCCGGCCGACCCGCCGTTCGAGGGCATGTGGTGGCTGTACGTGCCGATGGCGTTCGACGACTACTCGATCGTGGTGATCATCCAGGAAGAACCGAACGGGTTCCGCTCGCTCAACGACTGCACCCGCATCTGGAAGGACGGGCGGGTGGAGCAGCTGGGCTGGCCGCGGGTGCGGATCCACTACCGCTCCGGGACCCGCATCCCCACCGGCGCCACCATCGACGCCACCGCACAGGACGGTTCGCCGGTGCGGTTCGAGGTGGAGTCCAAACTGCCGGTGCCGATTCACGTCGGCGGCGGGTACGGCGGCGACTCGGACTGGACGCACGGTGTGTGGCGGGGCGAGAAGTTCACCGAGCGGCTCACCTATGACATGACCGATCCGGGCATCATCGGACGGTCCGGTTTCGGCGTCATCGACCATGTCGGCCGCGCGGTGGCAACCGAAGGCGACCGCGCCCCCGCCGAGGGCTGGGGGTTGTTCGAGCACGGCGCGCTGGGCAGGCACGACCCGTCCGGGTTCGCGGACTGGTTGACCGTCGCACCGTGACCGTTCACGCCACCCCGAACAGCACGGCCGCGGCGACCGCTTCCACCAGGCAGTAGAACCAGTTGGGATAGAACGGCGTCCGCTCGACGAACACCGACACCAGCCGGCCCACCGCCATGCCCGCCAACGCGGCACCGACGGTGACGAGCACACCCGTGCGCACCTCCGGGACCCGCGAAGCGTAGCCAAGCACCGCGGCGACGGCCAGCCCGAATCCGCCGTACACGGCCCGCACCTCCGCGCGCGCCGTCGCGGTACCGAGAACCACACCGAATGGGCGCAGCATGGCCGCCGGAGCCACCAGCGCGAAGGCGCCCATACCGGCGAAGAACACCGCGATCACCAGTTCAGCCACGGTAACCTCCTGTTTCGTCAGCGATCAGGAGTCAGCATGCCCGGCCCGGCACCGAAGGCGCTTCCACAAACCTGCTACCCGGCGGTGTGGCTGTGGCCGGGTCAGGCGCTGTATGCCGGCCCCGGACTGGGCCTGGCGCCGCACTCCGGATCGGTGTGGTGCCTGGCCGTCGGGATCGACGAGCCGTTGACCGTCACCGTCGGTGCACAGCGCATCGTCACCCGCACGGCGCTGATCCCGCCACGGCTGACCCATCACCTGGCCCTCGACGGCCGCCTGGTGGCCGGATACCTCGACCCCGCCTCGGCACGCAGCGCGTCCTGCCGGCAACGGTTCGCCGAATTCCGGGGCGGCATCGGGATCGGCCACACCGCACAATCCACACTCGTGGCTGTGCCTCATGACGACGCCGCAGCGGCGCGCTGGCTGGATGCCGCCGCCCCGGCCACGATCCACCCCATCGACCCGCGGATCGAAGTGGCGGCCAAACAGATTCGTGACGATCCTGCGGTGTCGACCCCGGCGCACGAACTGGCCGCGGCGGCCGGGTTGTCCGAATCCCGTTTCCTGCACCTGTTCCGGCAGGAGACCGGATCCAGCCTGCGCCGCTACCGATTGTGGAGCCGGCTGATCCGCGCCGGCCAGGAACTGGCGGCCGGGAACAACCTGACCTCGGCGGCGGTCGAGGCCGGTTTCGCCAGCCCGTCGCACCTGGCCGACCGGTTCCGCACGACGTTCGGGCTATCGGCCAGTCACCTGTTGTCGACCGGTCTGACCATCCGGACGCCCTGACACCGACGACAACTCGGCGTACGCGTCGACCAAGGCATCCAGGGTGAAGTTCCGGTTGAGGCCGCTCGGGTTGGGCAACACCCACGCCGTCGCCCCGCCGATCTCGAACGGCTGGCGCCCCCAGTCCAGAACGGGACGGCCGAGCATCGCCGAGAGCGCACGCTTCCCGAGAAAAGCCACCACCGCGGGGGCATAGCGCCGGATCTTGGCCTCGAAAGACGGGGCTGCCGACCGGAATTCAGCCGCCGTGACATCGGCCGCGCGCGGGGTGGGCCGCATCACCACCGCGGTGATCCCGCAGCCGTAGGTCAGCAGCAGGCGCTCGTCCCGGGGTGCGAGCCGGACGTCGGTGAAGCCTGCGAGGTGCAGCACCGCCCAGAACCGGTTGGTCGGGCTGGAGAAGTTGTGGCCGTCGGCGGCGGCCGTCGAGGCCGGGTTGATCCCGCAGAACACGACGTCCAGCCCGGCGGTCAGGATGTCCGGCGAGTACGTCATCAGGGTCGATTCTGCACTGTGGTCGAATGGATCGATGGGGTTTGCGACACGAACTTCGGCGCTGGTGGCGCTGGCCGGCGTGTTCGGCTGGGCCGAATGGGTGACGTGGCGAGCCGCACGCGACCTCACCCGCGGCTCCGGTGCCCCTGCCACGCCAGGGGAAACCGTCCTGGTGCTGGGGTGCCCGATCACCGCGCTGTGGCGGTGGCGGGTCCGCATCGCGGTCCGCTCCACCGACCCGAGCGTGGCCAGATTCATCTTCTCCGGTGGGGCGGTGCGCACTCCGGAGTCCGAAGCCGCGATGATGGCCGCCTACGCCGTTCGCCGTTTGGGGGTGCCTGCGGCCAATGTCGTCCTCGAAGACCGTTCGCGAAACACGGTGCAGAATGTGCTGAACTCCATCCCGCTGATGGCGCAGAGCCCGGCGATCAAGATCGCGTCGAACACCTTCCATGCCCGCCGCGCACGACAGATCCTGCACGAAGAATCGCCGCAGCTGGCGCAACGTCTGCGTCCGGCCAGGGACTACCGCCCGGCAGAGTGGGGCCCGTTACACATGCTGCTGCTGGCCTACCACCTCTATCGGAACCGGGGAGCGAGCTAGGCCTAGATGGCGACTTGCGGTGCCGCGGCGGGCGTATCGGCCGACGAGGTGACCGGCGCCCGGCCGAAGACCATCGATTCCTCGATCCGGTCGAACCGGTGATCGATGACGTCCAGGCCGTAGTTGTGCCGCACATTCCACGGCCGGTGGGTACCGGACTTGGGCAGCGCGTGCGGGGCACGTTGCACGTAGCCGGCATTGATATCCCACGCCGACTTCTCCTGCATCGGCATCCCACCCAGGTGCGGGTAGGCGTGGGTGTAGCCGCGGGAATCCATGTACGCCAGCAGCTTTGCCACCGCCTTGGCCGTCATGTCGGCGCGCAGCGTCCACGAGGCGTTGGTGTAGCCGACACACCACGCCATGTTGGGCACCTCTTCGAGCAGGTGCTCCTTGTAGACGAATCGATCGGTGGGCTCGATGCGCTCACCGTCGATGGACACTTCGATCCCGCCGAGGGCCTGCAGTTGCAGCCCCGTCGCGGTGACGATGACATCGGCGTCCAGCCGGGCGCCGGAGGCCAGCACGATACCGCGGGCGTCGACGTGGTCGATGTGATCGGTGACGATGTCGGCACGCCCGGCGCTGATGTCCTCGTACAGGTCACCGTCGAGGACCAGGCACATCCGCTGGTCCCACGGCCGGTAGCGCGGCTTGAAGTGGACGTCGACCGGATAGCCCGCCGGCAGCCTGGCGATGGTGCGGTTACGGATCAGCCGCCGGCCCACCCGCGGGGCGTTCCGGAAGAACAGGAACATCAGGTAGTGCATCCATGCGTTGCGGAACCGGATGAACCGGTGAGCCAGCCTGGCCGGCAACACCTTTCGGACGGTCTGGGTGGGTTTCGGGACTGCGGGCATCGCCATCATGTAGGTCGGTGAGCGCTGCAGCATGGTCACGTGCGCGGCCTTGTCGGTCAGCGCGGGCACCAGGCTGATCGCCGTCGCGCCGCTGCCGATCACCACCACGTTCTTGCCGGTGTAGTCCAGCGATTCCGGCCAGAACTGCGGGTGCACCACCGGCCCGGCGAAATCGCCGATACCGGTGATCTGCGGAGCGTGCGGTTGGTCGTAGTTGTAGTAGCCGGTCCCGAAGAACAGGAACCGCGCCCGGAAGGTGGCCGGTCCACCGGTGCCGTCACCGGATTCGGTCACCACCGACCAGGTGTCGGTGGCCGAGTCCCAGTTCGCCGAGCGCACCCGGATGCCGAACCGGATGTGCCGGTCGATGCCGTACTTGGCCGCGGTATCGGTGAGGTACCGGCGGATGTCGGCACCGTCGGCGACGTGTTCCTCGCGGGTCCACGGCTCATACGGGTAACTGAGGGTGAAGATATCGCTGTCGGATCGAATACCGGGGTAACGGAACAGATCCCAGGTGCCGCCGATCCGCTCGCGGCGTTCCAGGATGGTGTAGGTCAGCCGTGGGTTCTGCTCGTGGATCCGGTAGGCGGCGTTGATTCCGGAGATGCCCGCGCCGATGATCAGCACATCGGCGAACTCGGCCTCGCTCTGCTCGTCGCCCATGGACAACCTCCTTGTGGTCCCGCGCCGTACCATCCACCTTAGGTGCTCAGGTGCGCAGCGCGTCAACGATCTGAGCCAACGAATCCACCGCGATCGGACCGGGCTGGTAGATGCACACGCGGTCGGAGACACCGCTCACCCGGTCCCGGATATGGGCGGCCACCTGCTCCGGGGTCCCGCAGGCGGCGATGGTGAGCAGCACGTCGTCGTCGATCAGCGTGCCCATCTCCGACCACCTGCCCTGCTTGGACAGGGCATTGAGTTCGGGCTGCAACTCACCCCAGCCGTGCACGTCGAGCACCGGCCGGTATGCCGGGGTGGAACCGTAGAACGCCAGCAGCTGCCGGGTCGCCGCATGGTCCGGATTGGTGTCGGAGCTGACCGACACGATGACCTCGGGAACGACCGCCAGGTCCGCGCGGCTGCGCCCGCCGGCCGTCAGCCCGGCGTCCACCGAGACCATCGTGACCTCGTTCAGGAAGCGCTTCGAACCGAACGGCATCACCAGCAGGCCGTCCGCGTGCTCGGCGACCGCCCGGGTGAGCCGCGGACCCAGCGCCCCGACGTAGATCGGCGGCGGCCCGTAGGGGTTGTCGCGCGGGGTGAATGTCGGGGTCATCAGGGTGTGCCGATAGAACTCGCCCCGAAAATCCAGCCGCTCCCCCGTCGTCCAGGTCGCGAAAATGGCGCGCAGCGCGGCCACCAACTCCGTCATCCGTGCCACCGGCCGGTCGAACTCGGCGCCGAACCGCTTCTCGATCTGGGTGCGGATCTGGGTACCCAACCCGAGGGTGAACCTGCCGCCGGTGAGGATCTGGTGATCAATGGCCTGATGGGCCAGATGAATCGGATTGCGCGGGAACGCGATTGCCACGTTGGTCATCAGATCCAGGCCGCCGACCGTGGACGCCAGCGTCAGCGGGCTGAACACGTCGTGCGGGCCTTCGAAGGTGAACACCCCGCTGGCGCCGGCGTCACGCAGCGCCCGCGCGCGGTCGATCGCATCGGCGGGCCCGTACAACGCTGTCATGACCTTCACAGCGGGTCACCCTAGTGCGCATCGGCGGTGATTCGGGGCACACTGGGCCCGTGGCCGATGTGATCGTGGTGGGTGCGGGGTTCGCAGGGTTGTCGGCGGCGCGCGAGCTGACCGGACTCGGGCACCAGGTGGTGGTGTTGGAGGGCCGCGACCGGGTGGGCGGGCGCTCGTACACGACGACGATCGCCGGGGTGCCGGTGGACCTCGGTGGCACTTTCGTCGGCCCCACCCAGGACGCGGTCCTCGCGCTGGCCGCCGAACTGGGCTGTGACACCGTGCCCACCTACTGCCGCGGTAAGAACCTGATCGACTGGCACGGGCGGGTGCAGTCCTACCGCAGCACCATCCCCAAGCTGTCGCTGATCGAACTGCTGGACGTGTCCAGGATCCAATGGCGCTTCGATCGACTGTCCCGGCTGATCCCGGTCACCGATCCGTTGTCGGCGCCGGCGGCCGAGCGTTTGGACCGGCGCAGCCTGGACAGCTGGTTGCGCTCGGTGCATGCCAATGCCTCGACGCGGAACCTGATGGCGATCATGTCGCGGGTGACGTGGGGCTGCGAACCCGAGGACGTGTCCATGCTGCACGCGGTGCGCTACGTGAAGGCGGCCGGCGGGCTGGGACCGATGCTCGATGTCAAGGGCGGCGCCCAGCAGGATCGCTTCCCGGCCGGGACGCAGCAGATCGCGGTGCGGATGGCCGATGATCTGACGGTCCACCTGGACACCGTGGTGCACCGCATCGCCCGGGACGGCTCGGGCTACCGGGTGGAGTCGGGCACCGAATCCTGGACTGCCGCCGCGGTCGTGGTGGCGATCCCACCCGCACACCGCGGCGCGATCACGTTCGAGCCGGCGCTGCCCGAAGCCCATCAGGAACTCGTATCGCATTGGCCGCAAGGCAATTTGAGCAAGGCGTATGCGGCCTATGACACCCCGTTCTGGCGCCGCGACGGATGTTCAGGAGAAGCGCTCTCGGATGAGGGTCCGGTGTTCATCACCTTCGATGTCAGCCCGAGCGAGGACGGGCCCGGTGTGCTGCTGGGCTTCGCCGACGCTCGCACCTTCGACCCCCTACCGCCATCGCAGCGCCGCGAACGGGCCCTGCGGTGCTTCACCGCGCTGTTCGGCGAGGCGGCGGCCACGCCCATCGATTATCTCGATCATTGCTGGGGCACAGAGCCGTTCGCGCCGGGTGGTCCGACGGCCGCGGTGCCGCCGGGCTCGTGGACCAGCTACGGACACGTGCTGCGGGCACCGGTGGACGGCCTGTTCTGGGCCGGCACCGAGACCGCGGACGAATGGACCGGATTCCTCGACGGCGCGGTGCGGTCGGGCCGTCGGGCCGCCACCGAAGTGGTGGCCTACCTCAGGAACTGAGCCGCTGCCGGGCCATGGTCTGGGCCAGTGCCCGCAGCCGGTCGGTCACCTCGGTCGGGTGTTCCAGGATCGCGCAGTGCCCGCCCGGCAGCTGCACCAACTCCAGCAGGTTCGGCGCACGCTCGGCGATGTGGCGGGAGGCGTTGATCGGCAGCAGCCGGTCCGCGCGGCTCCCGATCACCAGGGTGGGCACCGTCAGATTGTGCAGCGAAATATGCTTGGCCCCAAGGTTGTCGACGAGCACCCGGGCCCAGCCCCCGCGCCCGGCCGGCGGTGTGGCGGCGAACAGCCGGTAGACGAGGTCGCCGACCTCAGGGGCGGCATCGCGACCGACGGCCAGGTATTCGATGAACCTCTTGTTGGGTCCGCCCGCCAGCGCGGGGATCGGGGTGGCGCCGAAGGTCTTGAGGAAGGTGCCCGCGGTGCGCACGCGGGCCCGGCTCAGCGGCGCGGGTACCGGCGCCAGCTGCACATCGCGCAGCAGGTCCCCGGTGGTGGTGTTGATCAACGCGACGGCGTCAGCGCATTGGGCGACCCGTTGCGGGTAGCGCTGCGACCAGGAGGTGATCGCGATACCGCCCATCGAATGCCCGGCGATGACCGCGCGCTCGCCGGGCGCCAGGGTGGCGTCGAGCACCGCGTCCAGATCGGCGGCCAGGTGGTTGAGGCTGTAGCCGCGCCGCTGCCGGGGGGTTTCACTGAGGCCGTGCCCGCGGTGGTCGTAGGCGATGACGCGATAGTCGCCGGCCAGCGCGGCGATCTGGTGTGCCCACACGCCGATGGCGCAGGTGATGCCATGGGCCAGCACGATGGGGTAACCGTGCTCCGGGCCGAACACCTGGGTGTGCAGCCGGGTGCCGTCGGCCGAGCGGACCGCCATGGTGCGTCCGGCGGGCAGTGGTGGAAGCGGCATGAATCTGCTCCGATCGTCCGGCTTCGTTGCCGGACTGGACACGTTACGCCGTGACCAGTACCGGCTTGATCACCTCGGCGGCCTTCGCGGCGCTCCACGCCCGGCCGAAATCGTCGAACGCGAAGCGGGTGACCAGCTTGTCCAGCGGCAGCTCACCGTCGCGGTGCAGCTCCGCCAGCTGCGGGATGAACACGTGCGGGTCGCTGTCGCCCTCGACCACACCGCGCACCGACAGGCCTTTCGCCATGATGAGCGCCACCGGCAGCTCAGCCGTCGGCGCACCCAGGCCGAGCAGGGCCAGCGTGCCGCGGGAGCGCAGGACTCCGACCGCCGCGCTGACGACATCCGGGCGTGCGGTGGTGTCGATGGCGGCCGCGACTCCCCCGGTCAGCTCGAGCACCGCGGCGGGGGCGTCGGTACCGACCGGGTCGATGGTGTGGGTGGCCCCCAGGTCGGCGGCCAACTCGCGCCGCGCGGCGATCGGGTCGACGGCGATGATGGTGCGGACCCCGGCGATCCGGGCGCCCATCACCGCCGACAGACCGACCGCGCCGGCCCCGAACACCACCAGGACGTCCTCGGCGGCGGGAGCCAGCACATTGAGCACCGCACCAGCGCCGGTCTGCACGCTGCAGCCCAGCGGTGCGGCCAGTGCCGGATCGATCCCGGCGGGCAGCGTGACGGCGTTGCGGCTACCGGCGATGGCGTAGGTGGCGAAACTGGACTGGCCGAAGAATCCGCCGGTGATGGGCACACCGTCCAATCGCAGCGGGCTGCTGTCGTCGCGGCGGCTGCCGCGCATGTTCAGGTTGGTGGACTGGTCACAATAGGCCGGCCGGTGCGCTGCGCAGTTCGGGCAGGCGCCGCAGCTGGCGAAGGTCAGCACCACCGATTCCCCGATGCGTTGCCGGGCCTGCGGTCCGGCGGCGACGACGGTGCCGGTGCCTTCGTGCCCGAACACCATGGGCAGCTTGGCGAACCACGACGCCACGCTGACATCGGTGTGGCAGATGCCCACCGCCTCGATCCGGACCAGCACCTCGTCGTGCACCGGGTCGCGTAGTTCGATCTCGGCGAGCTGCGGGTCCTGACCTGCTTCGCGGAGCACCGCGGCACGTGCCTTGATCACGCCGGGATGTTAAATGGTGCTTCATGCGCGCCATACACATACCCCGGTTGGACGGCCCGTCGGTCGCGGAGCTGGTGGACATCGAGGAGCCGGGCACCGACGGTGTGGTGATCGAGGTGCATGCGGCCGGTGTCGCCTTCCCGGACGCCCTGCAGACCCGCGGCCTCTACCAGTACAAGGCGCCGCTGCCCTATATCCCGGGCGCCGAGATCGCCGGGGTGGTGCGCAGCGCGCCGGAGGGGGCACACGTGGCCGCCGGGGACCGGGTGGCCGGGCTGACATTGCTGACCGGCGGGATGGCCGAGGTGGTGACGCTGCCGGCGGAGCGGGTGTTCGGGTTGCCCGATTCGGTGTCGTTCGAAGCCGGTGCGGGCGTGCTGTTCAACGACCTGACTGTGCATTTCGCGCTGCGTACCCGGGGCAGGCTGGCCGCCGGCGAGACGGTGCTGGTGCACGGCGCGGCCGGCGGGATCGGCACGTCCACATTGCGGCTGGCACCGGCGTTCGGCGCCGCCCGCGTCATCGCGGTGGTCAGCACCGAGGCCAAGGGGGATATCGCGCGCGCGGCCGGCGCCACCGATGTGGTCCTGGCCGACGGCTTCAAGGACGCGGTGGCCGAGCTGACCGGCGGGCGCGGGGTGGATATCGTGCTGGACCCGGTCGGCGGTGACCGCTTCACCGATTCGTTGCGCTCGCTGGCGCCGGGCGGCCGGCTGCTGGTGGTGGGATTCACCGGCGGTGAGATCCCCACCGTGAAGGTGAATCGGTTGCTGCTCAACAACGTCGACGCGATCGGCGTCGGGTGGGGCGCATGGACCATGACCCATCCGGGTTACCTCGCCGAGCAGTGGGCGGAGCTGGCCCCGCTGCTGGCCTCCGGTGCGGTGCCCGCACCGGAGCCCGTCGTCTACCCGTTCGAGCGGGCCGGCGAGGCCATCGCATCACTGGAAAACCGCAGCGCCACCGGCAAAGTGGTGCTCAAGGTGCGTTGAGGTCCGGCGGAAATCGGCCGACCACGGGCAGCACCAGCCGCGAGCCGGCGCCGACCTCGTGGGTCGACGCCAGCATTCGCGTCGCCGTCCACGCCGATTCACCGGTGCCGTGGTTGCGGGCGTAGCGCGGATGGGAACCGCCGGCGATCGACAGCCGGATCCGGGATCCGGCCGCGAACCGGTGCGCGACCGGGTCGAGGTCAAGGTGCAGCACCGGCTGCTCCCCCGGCGTCCGCCGCAGGTAGCCGTCACTGACGTTGCGTGACCGGCCGTCGGGACCGACCTCGCTGATCCGCACCGACACATCGGCCCAGCCGGTGTCGGTGCGGTGCGCGAGCTCGATGCGAGGGGTACCGAGCACCTCCATCGGGTCGGTGAGTGCCGCGCTGGTGAACGTCACCACGTCGGCGCGGGCGGCCAGCGCACTGTCCTCACGATAACCGCTGGGCGAGAACAGAAGTCGTCCACCGATCGTCGGGGTGGGATCGCCCGGGTCGAACACGAACCGGGCCAGCACCGCTGCGCCGTCGGGGCGCTGCGCGGCCAGGGCAGCCCGGGGCTGCAGGTACCATACCGCCTGCTCGGCCACCGGCGGCCATTCGGGCAGTTCGCGCCAGCCGGCGCCACTGACGAAGATCCGCGCCCCGCTCCACCGCGCCCCGGCCAGCCATTTCAGCGACTCGCGCACCACATCGTTGCCGCCTTCGGCGTGCGTCCACGGGCCGACGATCAGGGCCGGCGCGGTCCCGCGATCCACCAGCCGGCGGTATTGCTCGAGCGTCTGGGGCAGGAACACGTCCTGCCAGCCGGTCACCAGCAGCACCGGGGAACTGGCTCGCTGCAATGCGTCACCGAGCCGGCTGGGTCGCCAGTACGGGTCGGTGGCGTCGGGGGTGCGCAGCCACGATTCGTGCCACGGCACCCGGTCGCGCAGGATCCGGCGGCCGGCGTCGCGCAGCGGCACGGTACGCAGCGGACCGCGCAGCCGGCGGGTGGTGGTGAGCGCGCGGACCAGGGTCCTCAACGTGCCACCGCTTTCCTGATGGGCCACCTGGTAGCTCCAGGTGAGGAAGTCGGCCAGGGCGAAGGATCCTGTGCTCCAGCCGGATTCGGCAAAGTCGTGCGGCGCCATGGCGATGACCGAGGTGGTCAGTTCCCGGGGCGGGTCGGACAGCAGGGCCCACTGGGTGAACCCGAGGTAGGACGCCCCGATGGTGGCGAACTGTCCGTCGAACCAGGGCTGGGTGCGCATCCAGGCCACCGTGTCGGCGGCGTCGCCGGCCTCGTTATGTCCCGGTTCGAAGATCCCACTGGATCCGAAAGTTCCTCGCACACTTTGCAAGACGACTCGGTACCCGCGTTCGGCGTAGAGCCCGCAGAGCACCGTGGCCGCCACGTTGGACCGGCCGTACGGGGTGCGCATCAGCAGGGTGCCTGCCGGCCGCCCAAGTGGTGCGTACAGGTCGGTGCACAGCCGGCCGCCGTCGCGGGTGGGGACGTCGATATCGCGGGTGACGGTGTAGCGCGTCGTCGGCGGGCCCAGGCCCGCCTTGGCACCGATCCACCGCAGCGCCAGGGCGGTCAGTGGACCGCGGTTGCGGTTGCGTCTGGCCATGGTGGCTTCAGCCTAACCACCGGCCTCCAGGCCGCGCCTGACCTCAAGCCGGCGCAGCTTGCCCGACGAGGTCCGCGGCAGACTGCCGGGTTTGACGAAGATGACGTCGGCGGGCATCACCCCGCACCCCGACGCGACGCGCTGCATCAGCGCGGTGCGAGCGCCGGCCTCATCCGGCCCGCGGAATTCGGCGGTGACCACCAGCGCGGGCCGGATGGACCCCTGCCCGATCCCGACAGCCACCACCGCACCCTCACGCACACCGGGAACCTCGGCGGCCAGCTGTTCCACCTCGGTCGGGAAGATGTTGCGCCCGGCGACGGTGATGACCTCCTTGGCGCGGCCGCACACCACCAGTCCGCCGTCGGTGAAGTAGCCGAGATCGCCGGTGCGGAACCATGTTCCGTCGGTCAGCGGCTCGTCACCGAGATAGCCCGTCATCATCGACGTACCGCGGATGGCAATCTCCCCGACCTCACCGCGGGTGTCCTGGTGCGGTTCGATCCGCACCTGCATTCCGGCGACCGGTGTGCCGAGCACGGCGTGCGTGCGGGCCGCGGTCCGCACCACCTGCAGGCCCACCCCCGGCGCGGGCACCGTGACCGCACAGTTGGATTCGGCCATCCCGTAGGACGGGGACAGCGCCCCGGCATCGAATCCGAATCGGGCCATCTCGGTCGCGAACCGTCCGGTGAGTTCGCAGTCGACGGGCTCTCCGCCGTTGAGGGCGAAACGCAGCGCGGACAGATCGACGTCGGTGACCCGGCGGGAGTACTTGCCGATCATCCCGTAGGCCATGTTCGGGCCGGCGGTGATGGTCGCCCGGCTTTCGCTGAGCCAGTTCAGCCAGCGGAACGGTGCGGCCTGGAACGCCGATGTCGGGGCCTGCCACACGTCGGTGCCCCCGACCGCACCGGACATCAGGAAGCTCAGGCCCATGTCGTGGTAGAGCGGCAGCCAGGAACAGCCCACGTCGCTGGTGTCGACGCCGATACGCGCGTTCAGACCGCGCAGGTTGGCCAGCACAGCGTCGGGTGACAACGCGACGGTGCGCGGGAATCCGGTGGATCCGGCGGTGCCCTGGAGCACGGCGATCGGGGCGTGCGCCTCCGGCAGCGCGAAGGTCCTCGACCGCCGCGGGTGCGCGATGGCGGTGAGATCGGTGACCTCCGCCGATGCCGCGGCGAGGCGCCCCAGGTAACTGCCCTGGCTCAGTACGTTCGCGATGCCCATGCCGCCGAACCGGGCCAGGGTGACCCGCGCCCACTCGGCCGGATCGGCGCCCCGGATCGGTCCGGGCAGGATCGATATCGCCGCACCGGCCAGCTGCGCGCCGAAGATCGCCGCGACGAATTCCGCGGTCGGTTCGCCCACCAGCCCGATCCGGGTGGTGCCGGTGTCGGTCGCCCAGGCGGCCACATTCTCGGCCCGCGCATGGATCTCCGGCCACGGATGCCGGACCCAGTGCCCGCCGTCCTCGAGCACCACCAGATGGTTGGCGCTGCCCGGCAGTCGTTCGCTGAGCGCCACGGCTAGCGGATTCAACATGACGGGACACTTCTGGCAATGGCCGTGGGCGCGCCGAACATCATGGGAGGAAATTACAGCAAAGCCGCGGCCGGTGGACGCGTACCTTGACGCGGCCGTCAAACGGCCACGTCGGAGCCTAGCTCCCGCTGGCGGTCAGCAGCTTCGCGCGGTCACGCGCCGAGAGAGCCCCCCACACACCGTGGGTCTCCCGTGTCGCAAGGGCATGATCTCGGCAGTGCGCCAGGACGGGGCAGGCGCGGCAGATCTGTTTGGCCCGTTCTTCGCGGGCCCGCAGTCCCGAGCGTCCCGAATCCTCGGGGAAGAACACCTCGGGGGCCAGTTGTCTGCAGGTGCCCATCGTCTGCCACGTCCAGTCGTCGGCCAGTGGCCGCACGGGTGGCCGCCGGCTGTCGCTCAGTACCGTCATCTGCCGACAACGCCTCCTGTCCCGGTCATGTGTTCGCTGCCAGTGTCGCGGGCGGTGCGGCGCATGACCAGAGATCGGCTCGCCGTGAACCGAGCCGTCGGCGAGCGGTGGGCGCAGGATCCTGGGTGCAACGCAGCGCGCCGCCGCCCCGGCGGGCGACGGCGTGCTGTGTGCGTGACGGTCAGACCAGCTGTTCGCGAAATGCCCTGGCGGCCAGCATCAGTTCCTCGACCCGCTTCTGATCGGCCCGGTTCTCGAACACGCCGTCGGCCTTGAAATAGGTGCCCACCACGGCCCCGTCGGCGACGCCGAGCTGGGTGGCGACGTTCTCGGCGCGCACGCCGGTGTTGACGAACACCGGCACGTCACCGGCCGCCGACTTCACCACCCGCAGCGCCTCGGTGTCGGTCGGCGCGCCGGCGGTGGCTCCCGAGACGCAGATCGCGTCGGGCAGTGTGGCGAACACCGTGGTGCGGGTGATCGACGCCAGATCGCGCGCGGCCAGATAGGTCGCCGATTCGGGCACGATGTTGAACAGCAGCTTCACCCCGGATCCGCCGACCCGGGTGCGGTGCCGGGCCACCTCACCGACGTTGGTGTCCCACAAGCCGAAATCGCTGGCGTACACGCCGGTGAAGATCTCCCGAACGAACCGCGCGCCGGTGGCCACGGCCAGGTCGATGGAGGCACGGCCGTCCCACAACACGTTGACGCCGTAGGGCACGAACAGGTCCGGCAGCAGCTCGCCGATGATACGGGCCATGGTGATCGCCGTGATCGGTTCGGTCTTGGTCAGGTACGGCAGGCTGAACTCGTTGCTGATCATCACGCCGTCCACTCCCCCGGACTGCAGCGCGTCGAGCTCAGCGCGGGCCCGGTCGACCACCGCGGCGATGCCGCCGGCGGTGTCGTAGCCGGGATCCCCGGGCAGAGCGCTCAGGTGGAGCATGGCGATGACGGGTTTCCGAACGCCGAAGACCTCATCGAGCCAGGTGGTGGTCACTGAAGTGCCTTTCTGATGGTGGGTACAAGTTTTCCGGTGTGCACGGTCAGTCCATGTAGGCGCCGCCGTTGACGGCCAGTGCCTCACCGGTGACGAAACGGGCGTCCTCGGACAGCAGGAAGGCGACCACGCGCGCGACATCGGTGGGTTGCTCGAGCCGGCCCAGCGGGGTGTCGGAGATCATCATGGCGCGCACGCCATCGGGGGTGGATCCGCGCAGTTCGGCTTCCCACTCCAGTTCCCTTGTCTGCATAGGGGTCTCGACGTATCCGGGACACACACAGTTGACCGTGATGCCGTGCTCGCCGAGTTCGTAGGCCATCGCCTGGGTGAGGCCCACCACGCCGAACTTGGAGGCCACATAGTCCGCCAGATACGGCACCCGGCCCTGCTTGCCCGCCATCGACGCGGTGTTGACGATGCTGCCCGCCACGCCGCCGCGCACCATGGCGCGCGCCGCCGCCTGACCGCAGACGAACACGCCCTTGAGATTGACGTCCATGGTCTGGTCGTAGCGGGCCACCGGCGCATCGAGGAACTTGTGCATGAACGAGACCCCGGCGTTGCTCACCCACGCGTCCAGGCCGAGGCGATCGGCGATCCCGTAGGCCACGGTGGCGGCGTCCTCGGGGGCACTGACGTTGAGCACCGCCGATTCATGCCCGGCATCCGGATTCGGCAGTCCCGCGGCGACCTCGCGCGCGGCCACCCCGTCGATATCGGTGACGACGACGCGCCAACTCCGTTCGGCGAGTGTGGTGGCGATCGCCCGCCCGATACCGGATCCCGCTCCGGTGACCACGACTGTCTTGGTCATTGCTTGGTTGGTTCCTCTTCTATCCGGTTGCGCCGGTGAGGCGCAGTTGGGTCTGTGCGTCGAAGGCGTGCGCGGCGCCCGGCCGGACCGACAGCGCCACCGCGGCGCCCTCGGTGATGCCCGTCAGCCGGGAGGTCTCCACCACGCTGGTCAGTTCGGTGCCGCGCGCCTCGATGGTGACGATGGCGCGCGGACCGAGGAGTTCGATGAGGGTGACCCTGGCGGCGGCGTCCTCGGCCGGAACCGGCACCAGGTCATCGGGACGGACCCCGAGCGTGACCGGCCCGGCGACGCCGACACCCTCCACATCGAGGCGCAATCCCGTTGTGGAGGTGAAGGTCCGGCCGGACAACTCACCGTCGAGCAGGTTCATCTTGGGGCTGCCGACGAAGCTTGCCACGAAGGTGTCCGCGGGGGTGTTGTACACCTCCAGCGGGGTGCCCTGCTGCGCCACCCGGCCGTCCCGCAGCACCACCATCCGATCGGAGAGGGTCATCGCCTCTTCCTGGTCGTGCGTGACATACACCGAGGTGATGCCCAGCCTGCGCTGGATCTGCAGCAACTCGGTGCGGGTCTCGACCCGCAGCTTGGCGTCCAGGTTCGACAACGGTTCGTCGAACAGGAAGACGGATGGTTCGCGGATAATGGCACGGCCGATGGCCACCCGTTGCTGCTGGCCGCCGCTGAGGTCCTTGGGCTTGCGGCCCAACAGTTTTCCCAGTCCGAGTGACTCGGCCACCTCGTCGGCGCGCCGTAGTGCGTCCGGCCGCGGGGTCTTGGCGGCGCGCAGCGGGAAGGCGATGTTCTCCCGCACGGTCAGGTGCGGGTAGAGCGCGTAGTTCTGGAACACCATGGCCACGTCGCGGTCTCGGGGCTGCAGATGGGTGACGTCGCGGTCGCCGATGGCGATGGTGCCCGAGGTGACCGATTCGAGACCGGCGAGCATCCGCAGCGACGTCGACTTACCACAGCCCGACGGGCCGACGAGCACCGTGAATGATCCGTCGGGCAGCTCCAGGTTCAGGTTCTCGACGATGGATGTTGATCCGTAGGACTTGTTGACACCGGCGAAGCGGATGGTTGCCATGAGGCTGTGATCACCAATCTTTCAGAACTTGACCGCGCCGCCGCTGATGCCCTGCACGAGCCGGCGCTGAATGAAGAAGCTGGCGACGACGACCGGCACCACCGCGATGAGGATCGCCGCGCTCATCGAGCCGATCTGCACGCCGCGGAAGGTGTTGAATCCGGCGATGGCCACCGGCAGGATGGCCGCCTTCCCGGGGGCCAGGATGAGACCGTAGAACAGGTCGTTCCACGACAGGGTGAAACCGAAGATCGCCGCCGCACCGATCCCGGGGTACACCTGGGGCAACACCACCATCCGGAACGCCTGAAACCGGGTGAAACCGTCGACCTGGGCCTGTTCCTCGAGTGACCGCGGCACCGCCTCGAAGAAGCCGATGAGAAACCAGGTGACCACGGGCAGAACGAAACTCAGATGCGCGAAGATGACGGGTACCACCGTGTCGTTCAGACGCAGGGCATAGGCCATGGTGAGGAACGGGAAGACCAGCACCGCGGGTGGCAGCACCTGCGCGGCGAGCATGCCGAACCGGGTGGCGGTGCCGCCGGCCCGGAATCGGGCGATGGCGTAGGCGCCCATACTGCCCACCACCACACTGATGCCGACGGTGACCAACGCGACCAGCGCGCTACGGCCGGCCGCGCCCAGGATGTCCGAGGACAGCACGTTTCGCCAGCTGTCGAGCACCGGACGGAAGCTCAGCAGGAACGGATCATTGAGCTGCTGCGGGGTTTTCACGCTCGCCAGCGCCACCCAGAGCACCGGGAACAGCACCGTGATCGTGGCGGCCCACAACAGGGCGACCCGGCAGACGGTCAGGACACGGGAGTCTCTCACGACTGTTTCGCCTTCTCCATCCGCCGGAACGCGATAACGATGACCGTCAGCACCACCACCAGCACGACGAAGGCCATCGACGAGGCCGAACCGAGCCGGAAGAACTGGATACCGGTCTGGTAGATGAA
This sequence comes from Mycobacterium sp. BMJ-28, assembly GCF_054404835.1. NCBI lineage: Bacteria > Bacillati > Actinomycetota > Actinomycetes > Mycobacteriales > Mycobacteriaceae > Mycobacterium > Mycobacterium sp. BMJ-28. The sequence continues at coordinate 4,573,359 of NZ_CM136783.1, forward strand.
GTACTGCAGCGTCTCGGTCTCGGTGCCCGGCCCGCCACGGGTGGTGGCGAAGACGTACTCGAAGACCTTCATGGCGTCCAGTGACCGCAGCATGATGGCCACCACCAGGACCGGCGCCAGCAGCGGGAGGGTGACCCGGCGCAGCACATACCAGCCGCTAGCGCCGTCCACCCTGGCCGCCTCCAATGGTTGGCGCGGAATGGATTCCAGGCCGGCCAGCAGGAGCAGCACCATGAACGGCGTCCACTGCCAGACATCGATGAAGGCCATCGTGAACAGGGCCCGGCCGGGTCCGAAGAAGTCGTAGTCGATACCGATGACGCGCAGCAGGTGCGGGATGGCGCCGAGCTGGTCGTTGAGCAGGAAACGGAAGATCAGACCGACCGCGATGGGGGTGATGAACATCGGTGCCAGCAGCATCGAACGGGTGAGATCGCGTGCCCAGCGCTGCTTTTGCAGCGCCAGCGCGATGGCCAGCCCGATGACCAGCTCCAGCCCGACGGCCACCAACACATACAGCGCGGTGGTGCCGAAGGCGTGCCAGAACTCGCCGTCACCGAAGGTGTTGGCGTAGTTGTCGGCGCCCACCAGGTTCGGCGCCCCGTGGTCGGTGAGCTTGTAGTCGGTGACGCTGAGGTAGAAGGCATACCCCAGGGGGAAACCGACCACCCCGACGAAAAGGGCAATCAGGGGGGCAACCATGCCGTGTTTGAACTGCGCCATGGTCATCGCTCCTTTCGCGGGGTGGTCGGTTTCTTCGGTGGGCCGGCTGCGAGGGGTCAGCTAGCCCTGGATCTTCTCGGCGGCGGCCTGTGCGGCGGCCAGCGCGTCATCGACACTCTTGGTGCCCGCCACCGCCTCGTTGAGTTCGGTACCGACGGCCTGGATCATCTCCTCGCCGCTGGGGCCCTGACTCAGCGGTGCCGAATCGGCGAGCAGCTTCTCCACCGTCTGGTAATAGTCCGCGCCGAACTTCCCGTTCAGCACTGCCGGGTCCTTGAGGGTGCTCTGCCGGATCGCGGCACCGCCCTTCTCGGTGCGGGCGACATCGTGCGGCTTGGACGTGATCCAGGACGCGAACGCCCACGCGGCGTCCGAGGCGCCGGAGTTGGCCGGGATGGCCCAGCTCCACGAACCCAGCACCTGCTTGCCACCCGGGATGGGCGCAAGCTTGAACTTCCCTGCCGCGGGGCCGGATCCCGGTTCGTTGACGGCAGGCAGCTGCCAGTTGTAGTTGATCATCGACGCGGACTGGCCGGCCGCCAATGAGCGCTGCGCCTCGTCCATGCTCCAGTTCAAGCTGTTCGGCGGGGCGGCGTTCTTATACGTGTCGATGTAGGCCGCCAGCGCGCGCTTGGCCTCCGGCGTGTTCAGCGTGGGCTTACCGTCGGGCCCGTAGATGGAGCCGCCCGCGGCGAACAGCCAATTGCCCCATTCCTCGAAGACCTTGTATCCGCGCTGCGGCTGCATCGCGATCCCGGCGCGGTCGCCGGACTTGAGCGCCTTGCTGGTGCTGACCAGCTGGTCCAGCGTGGTCGGCACGGTCTGCTTGGCCTGCGCCAGATCATCGGTGTTGTATAGGTATCCGAGCGCGTAGTTGTAGAACGGCACCGCGTAGCGCACGCCGTCAACCGTGGTGATATCGGTCAGCGGGGTGAAGAAGTCGGCCGCGTCATAGTTCGGCGTGCTGTCGATCCTGGCGTCCAGCGGCTGCAGGAACTTGGCTTTGGCGAAGTCGACCATCCACGGGTTGTCCACCACGATCAGGTCGTAGGTCGGGGTGCTGGACTGGAACGACGACACCAGCTTGTCGCGCATCTGGTCGTAGGTGAGCGACTCGATGTCGACCTTGACGTCCGGGTAGTCCTTGTTGAAGTCGGCCACCATCGACTTGACGATGTCGGTGTCGGGGACATTTTCCATCAGGATGCGGACATTGCCTGCGGTGTTCTTCGGGACGTCTCCGGTGCCTGTGGCCTGTGCTTGCTCGGGGCCACCGCTGCCGGCACAGGAGCTGAGCAACAACGCGACGGCGGACACCAGGGCCAGCAGGACAACCAGGAAGATCGGCCGCCTCCGCCCGGGTGTCGGGGTGGTGGTGATTTTCATTGCGGCACTGTTCCTTTCGTGTTCGGTGCTCATCTGGATGTGCGGGCCAATCGGTGGGAGATCGGTGTCATCGCGGTGCCGAGATCACGCCACGTCGCGTAGGCCTCGTCATAGGCCGCCGCGCGGCCGGGGTCGGGCAGGTAGGGCTCGTCCAGGGTGATGAACCGTGCGGCGTCGGACCAGTCGTCCAGCGCGCCGATCCCGATCGCCGCGATCACCGCGGCGCCCAGCGATGCACCGGGGTGCCCGCGCACAGGTAGCATCGGGCGGCCGAGCACGTCGGCGTGGATCTGTTTCCACAGCGTCGATTTCGAGCCGCCGTTGGTGATCATCACCCGGCTCAACGGGATCCCGATATCGGTGAAGATGTCCACGTGGTGCCGGAACCCGAAGGCGATCGCCTCGAGCACCGACCGGTACATGTCGGCCCTGGTGTGGCCGAGGTGCAGGCCGGCGAACGTCCCACGCAGATCGGGGTCGTGCAACGGGCTCTTCTCGCCGAGGAAGTATGGCAGGCACAGCACGTCGGCCGGCGCGCGTCCGGCCGCCTCGTCGTCGAGCGTGCTCAGTTCGGCGCCGCCGACGAGCGTCTGGAACCAGCGGATCAAGCTGCCACTGGTGGCCATACATCCGTTGGGCAGCCAGTGCCCAGGCACCGGATGGGCGTCCAGGTAGAGCCGTTCGTCGACGACCTGGGTATCGCTGGCGACCAGGATGTCACCGGCGCCACCGAGTTTCACCAGGGCGTCGCCGCGCCGGCTGACTCCCGCGGCGTAGGCGGAGAGCACGTGGTCGGCGCCGCCGACCACGAGCGCGGTACCGGCGCGCAGCCCGGTGAGCTCGGCGGCCCGCGCGCTGAGTTCACCGACACGGGTGCCCGGGCGGTGCACCGGGGCAAGGGTTTCGGGGTCCAGGCCGGCGGCGGCCAGGACCTGCTCGGCCACCGGGCCGGCGATGCTGAACAGGCCGGATTCCAGCGCCCAGTTCTGTTCGACGTGGCACGGTGCGCCCAACGCGGTGAGCACCCAGTCGTAGGAGCCGACCCAGTGGGCGGTGCGCGCGTAGACCTCGGGCTCGTGCGCACGCAGCCAGACCGCGGTCGGTGCCACTGACTGCTGGGTCAGCGCCGATCCGGTCAGGGTGACCAGGTCGACACCGGACAGCACAGCACCCAGTTCGGACACCTCGTGATGGGCCCTGGCATCGTTCTGAAGAATGGCCCGCCGCAACGGGTTTCCGTCGGCGTCGACGGGTACGACGGCGGGCACCATGCCGGAGGTGGCGACCGCACCGACGGCGTCAGCGCCGACCGCACCGATCGCCAGGACTTCGCGGATGGACTCGACCACGTTGTCGTGCCACTGCCCGGTGTCGGCTTCGGCAATACCGGGGCCGGTCGAATGCAGGGCGGTCGCGCGGGTTGCGGTCGCCACGATGCCGCGTTCGGTGCTCAACAGCACCGTCTTGGTACCGGTGGTGCCGATGTCCACGCCGATGGTGTAGCCGCTCATCCGCGCTTGCCCTCTTGTCCGGCGACGCAGATGACCTCGACGCCGGCGCCGCGCGCGGCGACCAGGGCGGGATGGTCCACCTCGCCGTCGGTGACGATCACACCGATATCGGCCAGCGCGGCGATACTGACGAACGTGACGCGGCCCAGCTTGCTCTTGTCGGCCGCGACGATGACCCGGTCGGCGCGACGGGTTGCCGAGCGCTTCACCCGGCTCTCGCCGTGGTGGTAATCGGAGATCCCGCGATCGACGTCGATCCCGGCCACCCCCATCACGAAGGTGTCGCAATTGTATTGGGCCAGGGTGTCTTCGGCGGATGGACCGATCAGGCTCAGTTCACCGGGGCGCACCTCGCCGCCGGTGAGCACGACGGTGGTGTCGGGTTCGTCGACGAGTTCCAGTGCCACCAGAATGCTCGGCGTGACGACGGTCAGCCCGAGCCGGCGGCCACGCAGTGATCGGGCCACCGCCAGCGCGGTGCTGCCCGAATCCAGGATCAGCGTTTCGCCGTGGCTGACGAGATCGGCCACGGCGTCGGCGATATGGCGCTTTTCCTCGGCCGCGTCGGCCACCCGGGTGGCGAAGGAGGGTTCGGCGTCCTTGCCTTTGACGGCGATCGCACCGCCGACCACCCGACGCACCACGCCGAGGGCTTCGAGCGCTTCCACATCACGACGGATGGTCATCTCGGAGACGTCGAACTCGGTGGCCAGCTCGGCGTAGCCGACCTCGAACTCGCTTCTGACGCGCTGCTCGATGCGGTCGCGCCGGGTCTTCGCGTCCACGCTCACTCCCGGCTCCGTTGTGTAAAATTCACATAAACAGTGACCATCGTTCGGCGCACTGCTGCCCATTCGCTCATTGCGTGTGAATCTATGACACCGAATGTGAGTTGTCCACACTTACGTGAGATTTTTTCTCACCGCCGCACATCGTGGCGGGACCGCCGGTCTGATGCCCAGGTGGGCCCTGATCTCCTACCAGGGTCGCAGATCAAGATCGGTCCTCGGCACGATGTGCGTGCGCCGCGCGCTTCGTAGCGTCGGGTTATGACACCAGTAGAAGCCAAAAATCATGGCTAGCAACACAACTCCAGGACAGACCGGTCTGCCCGGATTCCTGCTGATCGGCTACACCGCCCATCCGAGCATCAGCGTGGCTCCGGCGTTCCAGCGCGGGGCGGCCCGGCGCCGGCTGGCCGCCTTCCTCGCGGCCGTCCGCGCGGCGGCGCGCAGCACGCCGCCGCACCACAGGGAGCCCCACTACCCGCCCCGCCGGACCGCATTCGTCGAGGATGCGGCGATGGCCCGCGAGATGCACCGGCTGTAAGAACTCCTACCGCAGTAGTACAACCCGAGCATGACGTAATCGGGGGCCCGCAGACTTAGCATGAAACGATGCTGGAGGCGGCCGCGCGCTACCTACGGGCCTGGGCGCGCACGCAGGAGACGCGCATCCCGGGCGGATTCAGCTGGCCGTTCGTGCTGACCATCGATGTCACCATGGTGGTGATCGGTGTCATCGCCACGCTGCAACGCCCGATGTCGGACTGGCCGATGGCCGTGCTCGCCAACGCGATCGCCATCATTCCGTGGGCGACGTTCTTCATCGTCAAGGACCGCAGCTGCGAGGGCCCCACCTTGTGGGCGGCGTGGACCACCGGCGCGGCCATCCTGCTCTTCGGCACCTCGACACCGATCCACGGCGACTTCGCCCCGTTCCTGCTCGGCCTCACCGTCGGCGTCGTCGGGGCCATCACGTCCGTCCGCGGCGGCATGCTGGCCGCGGCCTCGGCCGCCGCCCTGCTGACTTGTGCCGCGGTCACCGGCCGAGTCGAAACTCCTGCCCTGTACCTCACCTTCGTCGGGATCGGCTGGCTGATCGGCTATCTGGTGCGAGGTCAACAGACTCTGCTCATCGAGCAGCGAGAGGCCCAGGCGCAGTTGGCCGCGCACGCCGCCGCTGACGAACGGCGGCGCATCGCCCGCGAAGTCCACGACGTCATCGCGCACTCGCTGAGCATCACCCTGCTGCACCTCACCGGTGCGCGGCACGCCCTCCAGCACGACGGTGACGACGCCGAAGCGGTGAACGCACTGAAGCAGGCCGAACGACTGGGCCGCCAAGCCATGGACGACATCCGGCACACCGTCGGATTGCTCGCCGCCGACGCGGAGCCGCTGGCACCGGAACCCGGTGTCGCCGACATCCGCGGCCTCGCCGAGGATTTCGCCCGTGCCGGCCTGAACGTCACCGTGGAGGTCAATGGCAGGCTGGAACATGTGTCGGCGGCTGCCGGTCTGGCGCTGTACCGGATCGCCCAGGAATCTCTGTCCAATATCGCCAAGCACGTGCCTGGCTCGCCGTCGGCCATCACGTTGACGGTGTCCCGCACCGCCGCGACGCTCATCGTGGTCAACGAGTTGTGCACCGAGCCGGGCGCCGCCGTTCCCTCGGAGATCACCAGCGGCCGGGGCATCCACGGCATGCGGCAGCGCATCGAGCTACTCGGCGGCACCATCGACATCGGGGCCGGACCGGGCCGGTGGGCGGTGCACGCGACCCTACCGTCGTGCGCCGCCGGCACCGACCTGCCGGCCCGGATGGGGGCGTCGTGACCGCCGGGAAGGACACCCTGGTCACCGCGCTCGTCGTCGACGACCAGGAGCTGGTGCGGTCCGGGCTGTCGCTGATCCTGCGGGAGAAGCACGGCGTCGCGGTTGTCGGCGAATGCACTGACGGCGACGAGGTGCCGGCGGCCGTCGACCGGTGCCACCCCGACGTGGTGGTGATGGACCTGCGGATGAAACGGGTGGACGGCATCGAGGCGACTCGGCTGCTGACCGAACGCGGCGGACCACCGGTGCTCGCGCTGACCACCTTCAACGACGACGAGTTGCTCTCCGGTGTGCTGCGCGCCGGCGCGGCCGGGTTCGTGCTCAAGGATTCCCCCGCCGAGGAACTGATCCGCGCGGTACGTGCCGTCGGCAGCGACCAGAGCTACCTCGATCCGGCCGTCACCGCCCGGGTCTTGACCACCTACCGCAGCGCGAGTGCGCCGGCCGGCGGTGGCGCCACGCTGGATGAGCTCACGCCCCGCGAACGCGATGTCCTCACGCTGATCGCGAAGGGATACACCAACACCGAGATCGCCGACGAACTGTTCATCTCGGGATTGACCGTGAAGACCCACATCGGCCGGATCTTCACCAAACTCGGTCTGCGCGACCGTGCCTCGGCGATCGTGTTCGCCTACGAGCAACGCATCGTCACACCCCGGTGACCGGGGCTACTTGCAGAGCTCCTCGACGGCGCCGTTCTGGGCGTCGGCGTCCTTGAGCCGAGCATCCTGCCCCGGGTCGGACTTGGGGACCTGTGCCATGGCGGCGGCGCCGATATCCATCAGTGTGTTGCCGAATTTGCGTGCCGCGTCGGCGACATCGGCGGGTGCGGCGGGCTCGATGCGGGCCAACAGGTACTGACCGCCGCCGTAGAGCGCCAGGCGCGCGTTGGCGGCCACCGCGAGCGCACCCACCACATCGTCGTCCCCGCCGGGCGCCTGCAGGGCGCTGCTGTTGGCGACGCCCGCGCGCACGAGTTCGAACGCGGCGCACAGTTTGGTCTTGGCATCCTTCTTCTCGTCATCGCTGACGGGTGGCGCGGCGTCCGTCGTCGTGGCGGCGGCGGCTGAGCCCGCGGCCTGCTTGGGATTGCGCCACATCCACGCCGACGCACCGAGGGTGGCGATCGCGATCAGCACCGCGATCATGGCCAGCACACCGGGGCCGAAGTTCGACCGGGACTTGGCCTCCTCGGTTTCTGCTTCGGCATCCTCGGATACGGTCTCGCCATCGGGCTCGTTCTCATCGGACACGAACGCAAGGGTAACAATCTCCCCGGGTCCGGACCCGGCCTCAACACCGGCGCAGCACCCGCCCTGTCCGACGGCGCCGGGCGGCCCGCACCCGGGCCCGTCGCACCATGGCAGCGAAGCGATCCCGGCGACATATCGCCGAAATGGTCATGTTGCGCTTGACGGACAGTGCCAGGACTCGCGCCACGACTGCCGGTTCACGCATGCGCTCGGGCGGATCGATCAGATTCGCCACCCGCAGGAACCGCTCGGTCAGCACGATGTCCGACGGCGCCGCCTGGAAAGCCTGTTCGATGATCCACGCGCTCACCCGGTGGGTCACCGACCGCCCCGCCGGCGAGTCCGGCTGGGGCCGCTCCCGCGCCTGGTTCATCGCCCAAATGGGCGCGATGCGGTCGGCCGCGGACGCGAAGAACCGAGGCGCCAGGTCCGTGCTGCCGTGGCGCAGGCAGTCGCGCAGGTCCAGCGCCATGACGGCGGCCAGCGTCATGCCTTGACCCCAGATCGGGTTGAGCGCACAGAGTGCGTCTCCCACCACGATGAGGCCTTGCGGGAAACCGCCCAGTTTGTCGTAGCGTCGCCACACCCCGGCGGCATTGCCGAAGGTCTGCACCGGCCCGCGGGGCGCAGCCGCGCGCAGCGCCGCGAACACCGACGGGGGCACGAGGGGTCCCACGGTGGCGCACATGGCGCCGAAATCGGCGGGCGGTGCACCGGCGCCCAGTTGGGTGATGGTGAGCATCCAACTTCCGTTTTCGTTGGCGACCAGACCGCCGGCCACGCCCGGCGTCCGCACCAGGATCAGCCGCTCGGCGATTGCGTCAGCGGGCATGGACAGCACCTGGCTGTGGTACGTCGCCCGGGACGCCGACCGTTGTTCGATGGGGCGCGGGTAACCAAGGGTCTCCAGAAAGGCCGGCGTACGAGCCGCCCGGCCCATCGCGTCGGCCACCAGATCGGCATCCAGCAGAATTCGCCTGCCGGTGTCGCGATCGGCCACCGCCACGCCGGTGACACGGCCGGGATCCGAGACGATCGGCACGATCACCTCGTGCCCGTCGAGAAAACGCACATTACCCAGCGCGGCGACCCGGCGCCGGACGTGGAATTCGACCAGGGGCCGGCTGGCCAGACATTGGACCAGCGCTGCCGGGTCGGCAAACTTCCCGGTCCGGTGAAAGCCGTACGAGCCGAACCGGAAGTCGACCCGCGTCAGATCCCCCTCGTCGACAACGGGCGCCCCCGCCGCCGCGAGCTCATCGAGCAGTCCGGGGAACAGCTCCACCAGGGCAAGTGACCCTCGACTCAGCAGGCTGTGTAGATGCCGCCCCTGCGGTACACCCCGGCGCTGTGTCGCCTGTTCGGCCAGCCGGTCCCGCTCGACGATCACCACGTCGGCGTAGAACTCCGACAGCACCCGGGCAGTGACCAAGCCGGCCAACCCCCCGCCCAGGACCACGGCACGCTCACCCAACCTATCCACGGCACTCCCCTAACCCGTTTCGTTGCTGACCCTCGGAACAGTACCGGCAAAAATAAGTTTTCTAAGGTTTCATTAAAGTTTCCCTAAGACACCGGGTGTCGAAACGCTTACTGACCTGCGCTTATGCAAGTCGACCAAAACTTCGGCGACATGGAGCGATGCGCTCGAACATCCGATGAATGTTGTCCACAACGCTCATCAACCGCGCATCCCCCAAACGGGGGATGGCCCGCCAAAATTTGCCAGCTTTCGACGCGCCGGGACGGTTGGCGCCGCCTCGGCGGAACCTGCATGGGCCAGGTGTCCCAAAAATGGGAATCTACGGGCACATACCACATCACAGCGGGATCTCCGCGCATCTCGCGGCGATGGCGCGTCGGTTCGCTGAAAGCTTTGCCATAACCACACTTATGGGGCGGCTTAGGGAAATTGGTTTGGGTTTCCAACCATTTGCTAAACATGGGCAGTTCTGTTGCATAAACCGCAGACCAAAACCCGTTTCACCAAGTTTTGCCAATTTGCTGACGTGGCCGTAAGTTCTGGAGCAGTCTTCAGCTAGGCGCTCGAACCCTCTGAGTAAGAACAGGAGTCACCGCGATGACCCACGCCCTGAACATCATCCGGCCGGTTGCCGTCCGGTCCACAATCGCGGTTATCGCGATAGCGCTATTCGCGGCAACGACGAGTCAATATCTCTTGCCGACGATGCGGCACGCCTCGTACGACGTGATCAATACCGCGACCATCGAAGAGGCCCCGAGCACGATCGGTGTCGCCGAGTCGAATCTGTACAGCATGAGCAACGCCGAGATCGACAAGGCACTCGACAAAATGCTCTCGCTCGGCGTCAACGATGTCCGCATCGGCGTGTTCTGGCGAAGCATCCAGCCGTTGAGTGCCACCAACTACGACTGGGCCAAGACCGATTACATCGTCAAAGCCGCGGCCGACCGCGGGATGGGAATTCTGGGCGTGCTGAACCAGACCCCGATGTGGGCCGGTGCCCTGGGTAACGGCCATCCCGACCCGGACGCCTATGCCAAATTCGCGGCCGCCGTCGCCCAGCGTTACGCCGGCAAGATCTCGGCTTATGAGATCTGGAACGAACCCAACGGTTTCTACGAATGGAACCCGGTGGACGCGGTGTCGTACACCACCATGCTGAAGAAGGCCTACACCGCGATCAAGGCGGTGGCTGCCACCACCAATCAGGACATCAAGGTGATCGGCGGCGTCGTCGGCGCCGGCCTGACCTTGGGCAATCTGTCGCTGGACCCGGTCAGCTTCATCACCCAGATGTACGCCAACGGCGCCAAGGGGTACTTCGACGCCCTCTCCTTCCACCCGTACAACTACACGCTGAAATTCAGTCTGGGCCCCGCCAACACATGGCCGGGAACCTCGGCACTGGCACAGCTGCAGGCCATCCGCGCGCTGATGAACGTCAAGGGCGACGGCGACCTGAAGATCTGGATCAGTGAGTACGGCCAGCCCACCATGACCGGAACGGCGGCCGACCAGCAGCAGCAGGCCGAATATCTGAAGGACATGATCCTGTCCTGGCAGAGCTTCCTCAACGGCGGGCCCATCTTCATCTACAACGGCAAGGACACCGGCGCACCCGACAGCACGGTCAAGGAAGACCACCTCGGATTGTTCGACTATTTCTGGAACGAAAAGGCCGCCGCCGATGTGATCAGGAAACTGATCCTGCAGCTGTCCGGCACTACGCCGACCATTCCCACGCCCGGCAACCCGGCGTCGGGCCTGGGCGGCCTGGCCCAACAGATCGCCACCGCGGTGATCAACATGGTGGGTTCGATCATGAACTTCATCCCGATGACGGCCAAGATGCTGGTGAACGCGGTGAAGAACCTGCTCGGCGGGATCTTCGGCAAGCCCGCGGTGACCGCTGCCAGCGCACGTGTCGCGTCGGCGGTGAACGGGGCCATCACCGCACCTGCGGTCACGGCGGATTCCGTCACTGCCACAGCCGAAGTGGATGGGAACACACCGGCCGCTACCGCGACCACCGTGACGAAACACGAATCAGGCGCTGCCGCAACCGATGCCACCGAGGTCGCGACCGAGGAAAAGCCGGTATCCGCAGAGGCAGGAACGGACGAAGCGACCACCGTCGCCGCGCCGGTGACCGACGAGAAGGCAGGCACCGAGGTGCTCACCCCGACCGAACCGGTCAGCTCGACGGCTCCTTCGACACCCGAAGTCACCGAGCCGGTGACCGACACCAAGACCGACGACACCAAGACCGGCACCGACACCGCGGAACCGAAACCCGCAGCGGCGACGGATACCAAGTCCGACACCAAGTCCGAGCCGAAGGCCGACACGGCGTCCACCCCGTCGGACACCTCCGCACCGAAAGCCGACACCACCACCGGCGACAAGGTGACCCGGCCAGGTACGAAATTCGGAGCAGGTGAAAAGGGCGCCAAGCCGAAGGCCGGCCCCAAGGGTAAGCACGGCAGCAAGCCGAATGGGTCCGACACCGAGAGCGGGACCGCTACGCCGGCCGCGAGGCAGGAAAGCAAGACAGCTGCCGGCGCACATGCGTCATCCGGCAGCGGTGATTCGGAATAGAGCGACGAAAGTTGATTTCGCCCCCGAATATCGAGAAATCGATGTTCGGGGGCGAAAATCTAGTGCGCGGCTTCGAAAGCGTCGATGACCTCGGCTTTGATACGGCCGCGGTCGGAAACCTCGAACCCGTTCTTCCTGGCCCACTTGCGGATAGCCGCAAGCTGTTCCTTCGAACTACCACCAGTGCCGCTTCCGTTGAGCGAAATCGCTTTCACGGTCCGGCGCGAGCGTGCGCCGCGAACCTTTGCCGCCGCGTCGACGAACGGCCGCAGCGCCTTATCGAGCTTGGCGATGTTCGACGCCGACAAGTCGATCTGATACTCGACGCCGCGCACCGAGAACTCAACTCGTTCTCCGCCACCATCCGGAATCTCAGAACCGTCCAGGTCGTCAATTAATTGGCGAACAACACGTTCGGCCATTGGCAGTGCCCCTATCTCTCTCGATTGCCATTGCAGGCTACCAGCGAGTACGCATTGCTTCACATGTCAACTACCGAACGTCGCCGATTCAGAGTCATCTCATAGCGTCTTGCCTGGGAATCCACACGAGGGTTATCCCGCAGAAAGTATCCGATGCACGAATCGGCAAATGTGACACATGACGATGTGCTGTTCTTTTGGCGATCGGGCCCTTTCCGAAACGCGTAAGCGATGTGTTGTGCACCCACGCCGCAACGCAAGCCCCGTGGTACACGCGTATTGCCGACTTGTGCCGATTCGGGCGAAGAGAATCGATTTTGTGGGTTGGTTTTCCGACGGGCACAAAACCGGTAGTGGCGGGCGCCTCCCGGGTGTGAGTAGCCGCATCGATATGCCGATGAGACGCCATCGGGGGGTGCAGGTGGACGATTCCGTGGATGACATCACCGATGCAGTGCTCACGGTCGCCGTTCCCGTCGAACCTCACCGCTCGTCGCCCAGCGCGACGTCCAGCCGTCCACGATCCCGGGGTTGCACGAGTCGCGACCACGGCGTCTATCAGCCGGCATCGCCGGACATGGCACTGATCAAGAGGTACGAAACCTGCCGGCGCCCCTGACCGGTAAGCCACTGCCCGCCAACATATTTCGCAACCAATCGGCCACATCATCTGGACGCTCTCCCCCATCGCGCCCAAAGCAGCGTTCCTCCGCCCGCCCGATGTCGGGGGTTGCCGATAGGCTTTCGTCGTCCGACGCGAAAGGGGCGCAGTGTCCAGCCAGGAAAGCACCGTCGGCGAAAACCCCGCCGCACCCACCACCATCGAGGTGCGTGGCGCGCGCGTGCACAATCTCGCCAACGTCGACGTCGACGTGCCCCTGCACCAAATGGTCGCCATTGCAGGGGTTTCCGGTTCGGGAAAGTCCTCGCTGGCGATGGGAGTGCTCTACGCCGAGGGCTCGCGTCGCTACATCGAGGCATTGTCGACCTACACCCGCCGCCGGATGTCGCACGCCACCAAGGCCACCGTCGACAGCGTCCGGCACGTCCCGGCCGCGCTGGCCCTGAGGCAGCGACCAGGTGTTCCCGGAGCGCGCAGCACGTTCGGCACCTCGACCGAGCTGCTCAACGTCCTGCGTCTGTTGTTCTCCCGGCTGGCCGAACACGTCTGCCCGAACGGGCACCGCCAGCAGCCGACGATCGACGTGGCCGCGGGGCTGGATCTCACGTGTCCGGTCTGCGGCCTCACGTTCTCCCCGCCGGGGGCCGAGGCGCTGGCCTTCAATTCCGACGGGGCGTGCCCGACGTGCGGTGGGCTGGGGGTGGTGCGGGAGATCGACGACGCCCTGCTGGTCCCCGACCCGTCGCGGACCATCGCCGACGGCGCGGTGGCGCCGTGGAAGATGATGGGCCTGACCGTGATGCCGCAGATGGTCGGCGAACTCGGCGTGCGCACCGATGTGCCGTACCGCGATCTCACCGACGACGAACGCGACATCGTGTTGCGCGGCCCCGCGGAGAAGCACCGCATCACGGTACCGTCCAAGAGCGGCAAGCTGTTCGAGGTCAACTTCACCTACCGCAACGCCCGCCTGGCTGTGCAGGAAGCACTCGACAAGGCCGCCAGCGAGGGCGGGGTCAACCGGGTCAACAAGTTCATCCATACCGGTACCTGCCCGACGTGCCGGGGTACTCGGCTGAGCGAGCGGGCCCTGGCTCCGCGCGTCACCGGCATCAACCTGGCCGAGGCGACGGCGATGACGCTCGACGAGGTGATCGCCTGGGCGCCAACGGTCGTCGAGACACTGCCACCCGACATGGGCTCGATGGCGAAGGCGATCATCGCGCAGCTACTCGAAATGGCCGACCGGCTGGTCGAACTCGGCCTCGGGTATCTGGGGCTGGACCGGCCCAGCGCCACCCTGTCCACCGGTGAACGCCAGCGCGTGCAACTCGCCCGCGCCGTGCGCAACCAGACCACCGGAGTGCTCTACGTCCTCGACGAACCCTCCATCGGCCTGCACCCGTCCAACATCGACGGCCTCAACGGTGTCATCCGGGACCTGCTGCGCGACGGGAACTCCGTCGTGCTGGTCGATCACGACGTGCAGGTGCTGCGCGAGGCGGACTGGTTCATCGAGATCGGACCCGGATCCGGCAGCGAGGGCGGCACCGTCCTGACCGAAGGAACGCTCACTGATCTGGTGGGCAACCCGTCGTCGCTGATCGCCGGATTCCTCGACGGCACCGAACCGATCCGCGTGCGCGCGAGCGTCGCGGCCGGGCACCTGTTCGACCACGGACGGATCCGGCTGTCCACCCGTCCGCTGCACACGGTGCACGCCTTGGACGTCGAGATCCCCAAGGGCAGGCTCACCGCGGTCACCGGAGTGTCCGGATCCGGAAAGACCACGCTGGTGCTGGAAAGCCTGGTACCCGCGTTGCAGACCGCGGCGGCCGATGACCCGCTGCCCGCGCACATCGCATCGGTGGAACCGTCGGGAATCCGTCGGGTCAATGTCGTGGACGCCACCCCCATCGGCACCAACGTGCGGTCCACCATCGCCACCTACAGCGGCGTCCTCGATGACCTACGCCGGGCGTACGCCGCCCTCGACGAGTCCAAGCGCCGCGGCCTGACCGCCTCGGACTTCTCCTACAACACCGGATCGCTGCGCTGTCCACGTTGCGAGGGCACCGGGCAGATCTCGCTGGACGTCCAGTTCCTGCCCGACGTCGACATCCCGTGCCCCGACTGTGACGGCACCCGCTACGCCCCAGCCGCTCAGGACATCCGGCGACCCGGAAGGCTGTCGCTGCCGGGCCTGCTGTGCCTCACCGTGATACAGGCGCTGCGGGACACCGAGGACCTGCCGAAGGTGCGGAAGAAGCTGCAGACCCTCGTCGACCTCGGGCTGGGCTACCTGACCCTCGGTGAGGACACCCCGGCGCTGTCCGGCGGCGAGGCGCAAAGGCTCAAGCTCGCAACCGAACTCGGCCGCACCCAGTCCGATGCGCTGTTCGTGCTGGACGAACCGAGTGTGGGGCTGCATCCCCTCGACATCCGGGTCCTGTTGGGCGTCATCGACCGTCTCGGCGCCAAGGGCGCCACCGTCGTCGTCATCGAGCACGACCTCGACATGATCACCAACGCCGACTACGTGGTGGACATGGGACCCGGTGGCGGCGCCGCCGGCGGGACCATCGTGGCGACGGGCACTCCGGAGCAGATCGCTCGGTCCTCGGACAGCGTCACCGGGCGGTATCTCACTCCGGTCCGCAGTACCTGACGCTGTGCTGATGGCAGTTTGAGGCGCAAACCTACGACAGGTTCTGCGCCGACCGGGGGATCATCGACCTGTTGGGCCGCAACATCAGCACCGCCACACCCGCGATCACGATGCCGACCAGGTTCACCATGAGTTGGAGCACCGACCGGCCGGCCACCGACCAATCCCCCAACACCGCGGCCACCACCGCGAAGCCCGCCGCGGGCACCGTCGTCACCGAGATGAACACGCCGACGAGCGCCCCCGACTTGGAGGAAATCAACGAGAGCATGCCAGCGGCCCCGGCCAGTAACGCGACAACGAGCGAAATAGGGCCCACGCGATAGATGAAGTCGACTTGATGGACGTTGGCGACGGTATCGAGGGTGATCCAGCCAGCGGCCTCGGCGCCGAGCGTCGCGAGTGCGGTGAACGCCATCGCTACCGGAAATCCAACGACGAGCGCAAGCAACGCCCGCAGCGCGAGCCGGCCGCGGCGTTGCACCAACGCGACCGAAAGCGCTGCCAAGGGCCCGAACTCGGGGCCGACAACCATCGCGCCCACCACGGTGACCGCTGAATCGGTTGCCACACCAACGGCGGCGAGCAGACACGCCAAAATCAGGAACAGAAGAAACGTCATGGTCAACGCCGAATCTTCGCGAGTCCGGGCAATCAGTTCGTCCCAGACCAGCGCATCCGCGGCATCACCGTCGGCGGCATCCTCGGCACGGTGAGCACTCGTCGACAGGACGGTGTCGAGAGCGTGCAGGGTGATCGCGCCCTTGTGCTGGACGTCGAGTTCCTTCAGCCGGCGGATCACCTCATTGACCGATTCCCGCGCGATGTCGGCGGTGATCTCGTCACCGACCGGCGACAGCGCGGCCCCCGGGAACAACAACAGATTGCCTACGCCCGGCTCGCCACGAAGTACGTCGAGGATCTCGTCCCGTAGCTCCTCGGGCGCGATCACACGCAGGTGCAGCACATCGGAAGCCTATCCGTTCTCAGCACCGATACCGATCAGAAACCGCCAGAATCTTCTTTCAGCGCGGGAACACACTCGACAGCAAGCACTTTCGTACAGGAAGCACCGAGTACCGGAGGACCGAGCGACGACCGCTCGGGCCGTCGCGCCCTATGTGGCGCTCTCGAAGTCGGGCATCGTGAAGGTCTTGTTGTTGAGCGCTTCGGTTCCGCCGCAGAACCGGATGGCGCGCAACGGGTCGATGTGGTCGTCGTAGACGAACGTGAAGGCACGGTCGTCATCGGACTGCAGCAGGGACGTGCGTAGTGCCGATCCGGCCAGTAGAGCTTGTCCTTGGGGAAGTTGTCGAACCACTGCCGTAGGGAGAACCGAACATCAACTGCCGCTTGGTCCATCGCCCTCTTCGCGGTTTCATCCGGTGCGAACGGTGCGAGTTGTACGGGAAACGACGATGGATAGTCGGCCTCCGAGGGGCGAAGATGATGCCATGGACAAGCGAGCGCTGGCGGAATTCCTGCGGAGGCGGCGCGAAACGATGAAACCCCGCGATGTCGGTCTGGCCGATGGCGTGCGCAGACGGACCCAAGGTCTGCGCCGGGAGGAGGTCGCGCGTCTCGCGGGCATGTCGACCGACTACTACACCCGACTCGAACAGCAGCGCGCTCCACAGCCCTCCCTCCAGATCGCCTCAGCACTTGGCCGCGCCCTTCGCTTGACCCTCGATGAAACCGACCACCTGTTCGTTCTCACCGGCCACAACGCACCACCCCGGTTCCAGCGCTCCGAACACGTCAGTCCGGCGCTGATGCGAGTGCTGGACCGTCTATACGACTCTGCCGCCCTGGTGCAGACCGACCTCGTCGAAACACTTGCCATGAACCCGTTGGCCGTCGCTCTGCTCGGTGACCAGACCCACCACACTGGTTTCGCGCGCAGCGGCTTCTACCGCTGGTTCATGGACCCATCAGAACGGCTGAAGTTCCCCGAGGAGGCCCACGAACGCCACGGCCGCGCCCAGGCGGCCGGCCTGCGAGCTGCGCTGACAACAGGCAGCGACACCGCCCGAGCCACCCAGATCCGCGCCGAACTCGACAAACACAGCCCAGAGTTTTCCCGCTTGTGGGAACTGCAACAGGTCGCTCAACGGTACGACGACACCACGACCATCCTGCATCCCGAACTCGGCCCGCATCGACGTCGACGGGCAAGTTCTCTTCACCGACAATCGCGCTCAGACCCTCGTCGTGCTCACTGCCCGCCCCGGCACCGAGAGTCAGACCAAGCTCGAACTGCTATCGGTCATCGGCCATCAACAGCTCAGGTCCTGATGTGGAGACCGTTTCGAAGGGACACGAGGTCCACTGGTTCGCCGCTTCCTAGGCAGAGACCAGCGATCCGTGGATCGACCGTCTCTGCCGCGATCACACAGCCCCTCATAAAGTCGTCGCTACATGCCTACGACTCCGCCAGGGACGAAAGAGTGCAAACCCGATGACAACACCCGACAACAAGACTCGCATCAAAGTAGAGCGCGAACAGTTTCTTGCCGAACCCCGGACCGGTGCGCTCTCGGTGAGCCTCGGTGCATCCCGCGGACCTCTGACGGTGCCGATCTGGTACCAGTACACCCCTGGCGGAGAACCATGGGTGTTGACCGGTGTCGGCACCCGCAAGGCGCGATCAATCGAGGCGGCTGGATTCTTCTCGCTCATGGCGCAACGACTGGAGCCGACCAGACGTTATGTGGCGGTCGACGGCGCCGTCAGTCAGATTCAGCCCGCAACCGACGACCAAATCGTCGAGCTGACCCTGCGCCACCTCAGCGGCGACGCGGCCGACCGCCACATTGAATTCCTCAGGAACCGCGGCGAGAATCTCGCGATCTCGATGCGTCCAGAACACTGGCTGTATTCCGACGCCGAATCATTCTGATTCGCCGCCTGCTGCTGAGGTCTTCGCGATACCGACCCTCCCGATCACCCGAACGGCAGTACGTCACGTCTCGGCATTTCGACCTTGCACCCCAGCGTCCGCTCGATTCGGCGCTTGCACTGCGTCGGATGCAGCATCCAGAACGCGACCGGAAGGTTCTCAAGTGAACCCGGAATACTCTAGTCTGCTATTATCTAGTGCACTATGGTATCGCGTTCTGGAAAATCATCCGCTGCTTCACCCATCAGGCCGCTCAACGAGCTGGGCGAGCAGCTGTCCTTCGCGTTGTACGGGGCAGCCAACCGGGTCTTTCGTCTGCACAAACCCTTTCTGGAGCCCTTGGGTCTGACGTTTCCCCAGTACCTCGTCATGCTGGCGCTGCTCGATGGTGCGCCGCAGACTGTCGGCGGCCTCGGTGCCCGCTTGGACATGGACACCGGCACTATCACCCCCCTGGTCAAGCGTCTCGAAGCCGCGGGAATGGTGACCCGCGTACGCGACCGCGCAGACGAGCGTCGCGTCCTTGTCGATCTCACCGGTCACGGACGAACGTTAGAAGCCGATATCCGTGGCGTCACCAGCAAGATCAAGACCGCCTGCCAGCTCACCGAACGCGACGTCGACGACCTTCGGCGCACCTTGGAAAAGCTCGCCCACCCCGCGAAGCAATGATGTCGGCCAGCAGTGGCATGTCCCGCCGAGACGATGCCGAGAGCCTTCCTCGCACCGTCCAAACCAAAAATTGCACGAAAAGTGCACCCACCAAAGGAGACTAATGAAGATCGGCATTCTCGGAGTAGGACTCATCGGCACGACGCTCACACAAAGGTTGAGTGCGGCCGGGCATGACGTAAAGGTCGCCAACTCGCGAGGCCCAGAGACCATTGCGGCCGATACGCTGGCCTCGGGCGGGCGTGCGGTTTCGGCGGCCGACGCAGTGGTCGACGTCGACGTCATCATCATGTCCATCCCCCTGAACCGCATTCCCGGGCTCGCACCGCTCTTCACCGACGTGCCCGCCCAGACAGTGGTAATCGATACGTCGAACTACTATCCGGCACGAGACGAGAGGATCGCGGCCATCGAAGGCGGGCAGATCGAGAGCCTCTGGGTGGTCGAGCAGCTGGGCCGTCCGGTCGTCAAGGCGTGGAACGCGATCGGATCGGACTCGTTCGCACGCAAAGCGAAGCCCGCCGGCGACCCGGAGCGCATCGCCATCCCAGTCGCCGCCGATAACGACATCGAACGCCAACTCGGCATGGCGCTGGTCGAAGACACCGGTTTCGACGCAGTCGATGCCGGCCCCCTTACCAAATCGTGGCGCCAACAGCCCGGCACACCGGTGTATTGCACCGACCTCAACCGCGCACAGATCCCAGACGCCCTGGCGGCAGCGGATGCCGCGCGATCGCCCAAACGGCGGGATCTGGCAGCGGCGGCTATCGCTGAGAGATTCGGACACACGGTGAACCCGGACGCGGAGTACGGCGTTCGCATCAACCGCGCATTGTTCATGTAAGCCATTGCGCTGCAGGCTAATAGTCGGACCTCGATGGCAGGAGCACCCCCAACCCGAGCGAGCCGCAGCCACCGAGAAGTTGAGCAACGGCGCGAGCCGAGTGGTGCCACTCGAGCATGAGCGTCCTCGAACCGATCCCACACATTTCCGAGGACTGTGCTCTATGGCTGACTTTGACACCGTCGTGCGAACACGGCGATCGGTGCGTCAATATCTGCCAACACCGGTGCCCCGCGATATCGTGACGAAAGTGATGGACGCCGCCCAACACTCACCATCGAACTGCAACACCCAGCCGTGGCAAGTACACATCTTGTCCGGCGAGATCAAGGCCACGTTAAGTCGGCTGATCACCGTACTACCAGGCCCTCGGCGTGGCTCGCGACGATCCCGTCGGGCGGCAAGAGGGCCTCAAGCGGAATCTGTCGTTCTTCGTCGCCCACACACACAGAACCACCTGCTGGCACTCGCAGTACCCGCACGCTAGAGGTAACAAGCCACAGATCTTGGAGTCGCAGGGGCACCTGCGCGCTGGCTTCAGCTTCGGTTTCGAGGCCGCCAGACGCTGCGTCGAAAGGGGTGGACTCGGGTGATTCAGTGCGAAGAGTCGCTCGAAACCGTCTGTCGGAGTTCGGATACTGCTGTTGAGGCAGTGTCGTACACCCGGACGATAGCTTGGTCGCCGGGCTGCAGGAAGGTCGTTGCGCCGAGCGGCGTGTACGTCGTCGCCCCGATCCCGATCAGCAGGTTCTCGGGGTGACCGCTGGCCGCCATCAACGCGCCGACATCCTCGAGCGGGCTGTCCGGGGACCCCTTCTGGTTGGCGAGCCGTTCGACGATCCAGTCGAGTAGCACCGCTCCGTAATACGAGTAGCCCGACAGCGGGCTGTCGACACCGTAGGCGTGCTCCTGGCCGTCGGCGGTGAGCAGAGAACACGACATCCGCAGCGTGGACGTGGGGCCGTCCGGCGTCAGATCCGAAATCTCGAAGAACAGTGGCGCAACCCCTTTGGACGCCGGCCCCCAATTCTTCTTGTGACTGATCTTCGCGGCGTTGGGCCGCCGGATCGAGCAGTCATTGAACGCACCGAGCGCGAAAGGCTGCACACCCATCACCGTGTCGCCACGCCACGACACGCGGCACGCCACAGCGACCTCGGGTTCGATCTGTAAGTTGAGCGGGCCGTCTACGGCGCCCGGCGGCGGCATGCCGATTATGTTGCGCGACAGTGGAAAATCACCGAGAAAAGTGTCGTTTCCCGGTGCGTACCAGGGGAAAAGGCCCTTGGGCGCGGCTCCCTCGGAGTCGACGTTCACGAAGTCCGCCGCTTCCCCGGCCTGCTCCAGGTGGCCGGCGAAATTACCGGCCACACCCAACCCGAACCACGTCCGCAACTCGGCATCATCGAGCGTGACCAAGCGTGGGGCGCTCATAGCGCCGTCACCGCGTCGGCGACCGCCGCGCCCAGAGTCTCGGTGGTGGCCGTTCCGCCCATGTCCGGGGTCAACGTGTCACCGCCACGGGCCAGCACCGCCTCGACCGCAGTAAGCACCGCGGCGGCGGCCACAGGTTCACCGAGATGCTCCAGCATCATGGAGGCGCACCAAATCTGCCCGATCGGGTTGGCGATCCCCTTGCCTGCGATGTCGGGTGCCGACCCGTGCACGGGTTCGAACAGGCTGGGGAAGTTCCGCTCCGGGTTGATGTTGGCGCTCGGAGCAATCCCGATGGTGCCGGTACAAGCCGGCCCGAGGTCGGACAGGATGTCGCCGAACAGGTTCGAGGCGACGACGACATCGAACCAGTCGGGGTGCATGACGAAGTTCGCCGTGAGTATGTCGATGTGGTACTTGTCGACATCGATATCGGGGTAGTTGGCGGCCATTGCCTGTACGCGTTCGTCCCAGTACGGCATGGAGATGGAGATGCCGTTGCTCTTGGTGGCTGATGTCAGGTGCTTCTTGGGCCGGGTCGCGGCGAGGTCGAACGCGAACTTGAGTATGCGGTCGACACCGGTGCGGGTCATGATGGTTTCCTGCATGACAATCTCGCGGTCAGTGCCCTCGAAGATTTTTCCCCCGACGCTCGAGTACTCACCCTCGGTGTTCTCCCGGACGACATAGAAGTCGACGTCACCGGGTTGGCGTCCGGCCAGCGGGCTGGGCACGCCGGGCATCAACCGGACCGGCCGCAGGTTGACGTACTGGTCGAACGCACGTCGGAACTGCAGCAGGCTCCCCCACAGCGAGATGTGATCGGGCACCACCTCGGGCCAGCCGACCGCACCGAAGTAGATGGCGTCGAACCCTTGGAGTTCGCCGAACCAGTTGTCGGGCAGCATTTTCCCGTGCTTGAGGTAGTAGTCGGCACTGGAATGGTCGAAGTGCTCGAAGTCGAGGTTCAGGTCGAACGCGTGCGCGGCCGCATCCAGAACGCGCAGGCCTTGGGGCATCACTTCGGTACCGATGCCGTCGCCGGGAATGACGGCGATGCGATGGGTTCGTGACATGTCAGGAAGGTCCTTTCGGTGCGCGTTCAGGGTCAGTTGACGGGATGGCGTGGTTCGCGCCCGCCCAGGACGGCGATAACGTCGGCGGCGGCGCTCAGCCCGGCCCTCGACCGGGCCTCGACGGTCTGGCCGGCGAGATGGGAGGTCACGATGACGTCGTCGCGGCCCCGTAGCCGGCTTTCGGCCGGCAACGGTTCGGCGTCGAGTACGTCGAGGGCTGCCCCGGCGATCTCACCGGAATCCAATGCGTCGGCGAGGTCCTCCTCGTCGACCAATGATCCGCGCGCGGTGTTGATGAGCACGGCGGTGGGTTTCATCGATTTCAACGCTGAGACGTCGATCATCCGTCGGGTGCTGTCGTCGGTCTTGGTGTGCAGGCTCAGGTAGTCAGCCCGGTTCAGGACGGTGTCGCGGTCGACGAACTGCACCGCCGTTGCAGCATTGTCCGGGTGGGCGGTATGCACCAGGACAGTCATCCCGAAAGCGGTCGCGAGCTTGGCGACTGCGCGACCGCTCGGCCCGAAACCGATTATCCCCAACGTCGTTCCGCGTAATTCGGTACCGGCATCACGCGGCCAGGCGCCCGCCCGCACGCCGTCAACCACGGTGGTGAGCCGGCGCGCCGACATGAGCATCAAGGCGAACGTCATCTCCGCGACGGCGTCGTGGTTCACCCCAGGGGTGTTGCACACCCGGATCCCACGGTCGGTGGCCGCCGCGAGATCAATAGAGTCGTACCCCACGCCGCTGCGCGCGATCACCCGCAACTCGGTCGCACTCGCGATCATGCTCGCGGTGACAGGTTCACTCGCGATGATGGCGCCGTGCACGCCGTCGAAGAATGCTCGCGCTTCCTCGGGATGCCGTGGTCCGGTCGCCGGCCGGTACACGATCTCGTGGCCGTGGCGACGCAGAAGGATGTCGACCTCATCGCCGGGGACGAGGTAGTCGGTGGTCACCAGAACGCGCGACATCGTTTCTTCCTACTCTTCAAATCGACGACCGGGGCCGGAGCTCGACCCGGCAGGTCCCGGGAGCAGCCACCAGCTGAGCGCCCTGGGGGACCGCCGCCTTTCAGAGGCGGCGGCCCCTCCTCAGATCGAGGACTACAGTCCGGCGGTCAGGATGATGCAGCGGCGGCGTGACGGCTGCCCAGGGCTATTGTCTCCTCAGCGGGCCCGCCGGCCGCGGCATGGCCGCCGGCACCGGTTTCGATTCCGTGCTCACCGTCATCTTCGGCCTCGATATTGAACTCACGTCGTCCGGCGAGCACTTCGCGGGCCTGCTCATCGTCGAAGTCGTTCTCCCACTTGGCGATCACGATGGTGCCGACGGCATTGCCGAGGACGTTGATGAAGACGCGGCCCTCGTTGAGGATGCGGTCGATGCCCACGATCAGGGCCAGTGCGGCCAGCGGTACGTGACCGACGGCGGTGATGGTGGAGGCCAGCACGATGAACGCGCCTCCGGCGATGCCGGCGGTGCCTTTGCTTGTCAGCATCATCACGCCGACCATGATGAGCTGTGCCTGCCAGGACAAATCGATGCCGACGGCTTGCGCCAGAAACAGCGATGCCATGGTGAGGTAGACCGCTGAACCGTCGAGGTTGAACGAGAATCCTGCCGGGATGACCAGGCCGACAACGGGTTTGCCGCAGCCGAGGTGTTCGAGTTTGCGGACCAGCTGCGGCAGGATGGCCTCGCTGGAGCAGGTGCTGAGCGCGATGAGCAGTTCGGTTTTCAGGTAGCGCATCAAAGTGAAGACATTCATGCCGCAGGCTTTTGAGATCAGCCCCAGCAGCACGACGACATACACGACGCACGTGGCGGTGAACAGCAGGATGAGGAATCCGAGTTGCTGCAGACTGGAGGCACCGTACTTGGCGACGACAGAGGCGAGAGCGCCGAAGGTGCCGATCGGGGCCAGCCGCATCACCCAGCCGACGATCTTGAACACCACGTGCGACAACGACTCGATCAGCGTGGTGATCGGCGCGCTGCGCGCCTTGGTGACGTTGAGTGCGCAGCCGATCAGCAGCGACACCAACAGGGCCGAAAGGATGGCGTGGCCGGTGATCGCGCCGAACAGTGATTCGGGGATCACGTTGGTGACGAACTGGACGAAGCCGACCTTCTCCCCGGAGTCGACACCGGGGATGGTGCTGGCGTCGAGGCTGTTGACGTCGATGTTCATTCCGGCGCCGGGCTTGAAGATGTTGGCGACCACGAGGCCGATCAGCATCGAGGCCAGGGACAGTACAAAGAAGTAGCCGAGTGCCTTGACACCGATGCGTCCCGCGCGACGCAGACTGTCCATGGTGGCGATGCCGAGGGCCACGACGCAGAAGACGACGGGGACGACGATCATCTTGACCAGCCCGATGAACCAGTCGTTGAGCGGTGTCACTGCCGCGCCGACGTTCGGCGCCAGGATGCCGACGGCGATGCCGAGAATGGCGCCGATGATGACCTGGAACCAGAGTTGACGTATCAGCTTGCCAAATCTGGATCGGCGGGGCGGCGCTGGAGAGGTTGCGTTAGCGGTCGTGGTGGACACGGGGAACTCCTTTGATCCGGTGCAGTATTGGGTCGTGCAGGCCGGGATGCGCGGTTCTGGACGGCGGCCGGCCTGGGGCGAGCAGCGCGACGGGGAAGCCCCGCCGGGCAGCGGTGTCGTACGCGCCGCCCGGCCTTCGAAACACCGGGTGGCACCGGAACAGCGGTCAGTGGTGCAGCTCGCGCAGCACCTTGTAGAAGGCGCTCTTGGCCTCGAAGCCGATGCCGGGGATCTCGGTGAGCCCGACCTGGCTGTCGGAGACGACCGCGTCATCGGCAAAGCCGCCGGTGGGCTGGAACTCGCCAGGGTAGGACTCGTTGCCGCCGAGTTTGAGGGCCGCGGCGATGTGCAGGGAGAACTGGTGTCCACCGTGCGGGATGCAGCGGCGCGAGGACCAGCCGTGCTCCTTCAACATTTCCTGCACGCGCAGGTACTCGGTGAGGCCGTAGCTCAAAGCCGGGTCGACCTGGATGTAGTCGCGGTCCGGGCGCATGCCGCCGTAGCGGATCAGGTTGCGGGCGTCCTGGACGGAGAACAGGTTCTCACCGGTCGCGATCGGGCCTCGGTAGTTCTCCGAGAGGATGGCGTTGAGCCGGTAATCGAGCGGGTCGCCGACCTCCTCGTACCAGAACAGGCCATAGGGTTCGATGGCCCGTCCGTAGTCGAGGGCGGTCTGCAGATCGAAGCGGCCGTTGACGTCGACCGCCAGGCGGGCCCCATCGCCGTCGAGGACTTCCAGGACCGCTTCGATGCGCTTGAGATCGTCGGCGAGGTCGGTGCCACCGATCTTCATCTTGACCACGGAGTAGCCCATGTCGAGGAAGCGGCGCATCTCGTCCTGCAGGTCCCCGAGCGTCTTTCCGGGTGCGTAATAGCCGCCGGCTGCGTACACGAACACCAAGTCGTCGGGCTGGCCGTCGCCGTAGCGATCGGACAGATAGCGGTAGAGCGGCTGACCGGCGATCTTGGAGGCCAGGTCGAACAAGGCCATGTCGAGCACGCCGATCGCGACGGAGCGCTCTCCGTGGCCACCAGGCTTCTCGTTGTTCATCATGATCGGCCACGCCAGCGTCGGATCCAGTTCGCCAGCCTCGTTCAGCAGGCTCTCCGGGTCGGCGTCGAGGAGGCGCGGAATCGCGCGACGGCGCAGGATCTCCCCCGCGCTGTACCGACCGTTGGAGTTGAAGCCGTACCCGATGACGGGTTCGCCGTCGCGCATCACGTCGCTGACGATCGCCACGATCGAGCAGTCCATCGAGCTGAAGTCGATCCACGCGTTGCGGATGGACGAACTGATCGGCACAACGCCTTCGTGGACTGAGAGAATCTTCATTATCAACCCTTCTTGTATCTTATAAGATGTGAGATGTAACTGATGAGTGACGATGCTAGACTCGCTGTGACCGTCAGCACAAGGGGCAATGTGTGGCACTGGTCACAACGATCGGCTGACTGAGATAGGGCGCACATGACATCACCGCAGGTCACCAACGTCTTTTCCAGCAAGAGCGACGTTGCCTATGCCGAATTGCGGCGGCTGATCCTCAGCGGCGGCCTACCTGCGGGCTCGCGACTTTCTCAGTACGAGCTTGCCGAGCAGATGCGGATGAGCATCACGCCCCTGCGCGAAGCGATCCGCCGGCTCAGCGGCGAGGGCCTCATTGAACTCGACAATCACCGAGACGCCCGCGTCTCATCGATCGGTGCGGACGAGGCCCGCCAGTTGTTCGAGGTGCGGCTGGCACTGGAACCCGCGGCGGTGGCGCTAGCCGCCGAACGTCGCACCGACGACGACATCGCGGTGATGCGGACGGCACTGGCCGATCTGGTCCCGGTCACCCGGGAATGGGGAGAGGACGGGTTGTGCGCCCACAGCGCCTTTCACCGCACGCTGTATGCCGCCGCGCACAACGACGTGATGATCAAGACTCTTGATGACCTGTGGGCGAAATCCGACCGCTACCGCCGCCTTGGCCTGATGCTGCCAGCAGGAGAGGAGCCCCGCATGATCGACTTCAATCAGCACCATCAGATGCTCGAACTCGTAGTCGACGGCGATGCCGCCGCGGCCCACGCGCTGGCGCGACTGCATATCGAGAACAGCCTGACCGCTTCCGCGATCGACGCCCTCGAGGGGCAGTTCCCGAATTCCGAAATCGCCTAATTTACAGTCATTTTCGATATCAGAAAACGGTGCGCGCCACTTCGGCAGTTAGGCCGGTAGCAAGCCCACCTCGCCGTAGCCATTGATCAACGAGTCATAGAGCGTGATATCACAACGGCCCCTTGCGACGAGTTGAGCTACCGCAATCGCGGCATAGATTGCGCGCCCACGTGATTCGCCGGCGCCGGTAGCGACGACTGCAGCATCCTCCAGAGTGGTCGCCAACCAGGCGACGTTGACATCGGCGAACCTTCGCACTTCTGTGCGGACCGGGTCCGGCAGATCGTCGTACTCTGCGGCCGCGTTCATGCACCAAAGATAGACGTAGTGCGTTGAGGCCGAATGGAATCGCCAAGGTAGCCGTCAAGGTCCGGGACACCCCGTTCGCGATATCGTCCGTTCCTGCAGCGTCGGGACGATGCCCGGTCTCGGTTGGACCAGCGCTCACTGAATCCGCCACCCTTCCCGTGCGGGTCGCGCGCCGACCAGATAGAGATACAGGGGTGGATGAAAACACACCGACACTGGTGCGCTGGCTTCGCAGCATGTTCACCGGATGGCAGAGGCCGACCTCACGTCCGGTAGACGACAAGGGCGAGGGCGCCGAAAGTCTGATCGGGTTCGTCCTTGCCGCCGCAGTGGTCGGCGCACTGACGGGGCTGGCTGCAGCCAGTTTCAAGATCGTGTTGACGCAGCTGTCGGCGTGGCGCACCGCGCTCAGCAGCTGGGCGCACGGCAGTGGGTGGGGCCTGTTGGTCGTCGTGCTCACCTGCATGGCGGCCGTCACGGCCGCGGCCGCGCTGGTGCGACGGTTGGAGCCTCAAGCCGAGGGCAGCGGTATCCCCCACGTTGAGGCTGTCGTTGCCGGGCGCGCTGCACCCGGACGGTTTCGGATCCTGCCCATCAAGTACCTCGGCGGATTGTTGTCAATGGGCGGGGGCCTGGCACTGGGCCGGGAAGGCCCTTCGGTTCAGATGGGCGGCTCGATCGCCGTGATCGTCGCCTCGGTGACACGGCGGCCACTCTCCGATCTTCGGATCCTGGCAGCCGGCGGAGCCGCCGCCGGCCTGGCGACAGCATTCAACGCCCCGATCGCCGGTGGCGTGTTCGTCCTCGAAGAACTCGTGAAACGATTCGACCCGCGCACCACCATCGCCACCCTGATTGCCTCGGCGTCGGGTTTCGGCGCCGCATACCCATTCGTGCACTCAGGTACCGACTTTCGCATGCCAGCACTACAGGACCCGCACATGGGTAACGCGGGCTGGGTGCTGGCCGTCGGTGTCTGCGCCGGCGTGCTCGGTGTTCTCTACAACAAGACACTCATGTTCGGCCTGCACGTCGCGGACACGAGCCGATGGCCGGCCGAAGCCCGGGCCGCCGCGATTGGTGCTGTCGTGGGCGTTCTCGTGTGGTGGGCTCCCGACCTTGCCGGCGGTGGTGACAACCTCACCCAGGACGCCCTCTTGGGACACGGAGCGGCATGGGCCGTAGTCGGGATCCTGGTGTTGCGCTTTCTTCTCGGCGCCGCGTCCTATGCCGCGGGAACACCTGGTGGCCTGTTCGCCCCGATGCTCGTGCTCGGCGCCTATACCGGACTGCTGGTCGGCCTGGTCGCAGAGCATCTCAGTCCCCAGAATGCACCGGAACCGGCGGCCCTTGCCCTGATCGGCATGGCGGCTTTCTTCACCGCGAGCGTCCAGGCGCCAATCACCGGTCTGATCCTCGCCACCGAACTCACTGGCACCACCAACCAGCTGCCACCCATGCTGGGCGCGTGCGCGACCGCGCTCCTGGTGGCCGTCGCACTGGGTTCGCGCCCGATCTACGACCTGCTCACCGATCGTGCCACCGTCGCAGCGGTTGCCCGCGGGAACCTACCTGGTGCACACAAGACAGACTGACCTCTCCCAATCCAAAAGAAAGGGCCCGGAGAAATCTCCGGGGGCGTTCCCGCTAGAAGCGGGGACAGGATTCGAACCTGTGACCTCTGGGTTATGAGCCGGCCGATTGCGGTTTTGGTTGTATACCTCCGTCGCAATGTGCAGGTCGTGCGTAATTTGGTATTGCGCATGTCACGCCGTGTCGATCCGGTCGCCCCGGTTGCACAGGGTTTCGTTCACAAATCCGTTCACATCGATCGCCGCTCCAAACCTGCGGCCCTTTGGCCCCCAGGGGTCACCTTCGATTGGCCACGAGTGGCGCATGACGGAGCGTCACATTAGGTGCTGATCGATGCGTACCAATTCGAAACCCAAAGCCGCCGACGAAGCGATCAACACCTCGCGTGACGCGGCGGTATCGGGGTATTCCGAAGCGAGGGGCGCGGCGGTTGCGGAACCGGTATGAGTCAGACAACTGATCGCGAGTAACGAGTTCGTGGCCGCGCGCCCAACAAGCGGGGACGTGGCATTAGGGAGGCGGCTTACCGGCGCCCGCTCTACAGCGGTTGCACCGGCTGTTAATCGACTGGGCGTCCTCTTCGACCGAGGGACGCTGGCGGCCTTGTCTCGTCACCAGAATCCATCGCGATCCCGGGTTGCCTTGACGGTGACCGCGCTCGCTGAAATTCCCCACTGACGCTCATCGAAATTCCCCACCCGTGTGGCTCCGCCGAGAAGGGCGGGCCTCCCTCGATGCTGCTGGTGTCTGACGCCAGTAGCTCCGTCGAAGGAGGCCCGCTTTCTCATGCTCACATGGGAGGACGACATGGAAGTACACGCCCTACGAAAACGCGGTTGGTCGATCTCTGCGATCGCCCGCCACACCGGCTTCGACCGCAAAACGGTCCGCAAGTATCTGGCCGGCGGCGCCGAGCCCGGGGTGCGGGCGCGGCCGGGCCCGGATCCGTTTGACCCGTTCGTCGACTACGTGTCGGCGCGACTGGTCGAGGACCCGCATCTGTGGGCCCGCACCCTCTACGACGAACTCGAAGACCTGGGTTTCGGGCTGTCGTATCAGAGCCTGACCCGCAACATCCGCACCCGTAGTTTGCGCCCGGACTGCGAAGCCTGCCGCACCGCCACCGACCGGCCCAACGCGATCATCCCGCATCCACCGGGTGATGAAACACAGTGGGACTGGCTGGAATTGCCCGATCCACCAGCATCGTGGGGCTGGGGCAAGAAAGCCTTCCTGTTGGTCGGATCCCTGGCGCACTCTGGGAAGTGGCGGGCGGTGCTGTCACCATCGATGGATCAACCGCACCTGGTCGCGGCCATCGACACGATCTGCCGCGGCCTGGGCGGCCTGACCCGGGTGTGGCGGTTCGACCGGATGGCCACGGTCTGCGATCCAGGCTCGGGGCGGGTGACCGCCTCGTTCGCCGGGGTCGCCAAGCACTACGGGGTCTCGGTGGCGATCTGCCCCCCGCGACGCGGCAACCGCAAAGGTGTCGTGGAGAAGGTCAATCACACCGCGGCGCAACGTTGGTGGCGCACCCTGGCTGACGACATGACCGTCGAGGCGGCCCAAGCCAGTGTGGATCGCTTCGCCCGAGTCCGTGGCGACACCAGGATGCGCTTGACCGCCGACGGGCGGTCCTCGGTGGCGGTGGTGGCCAAGGCTGAGCCGCTCAGGCCGGTGCCGGCGGTGCCGTATCCGGTGATTGTCTCCGAGGCCCGGACCGCTTCGCGGCAGGCTTTGGTGTCCTACCGCGGCAACCGGTACTCGGTGCCTCCGGAGCTGGCCGCTGCCGAGGTGAGGGTCAGTCATCCGATTGGTGGTGAGTACCTCGACGTCGCCACCACGAGCGGGATCGTGATCGCTCGGCACCGGATGGCCGCCGACGGATTGGGGGTGATGGCCCGGGACAGCGGGCACGTCGTCGCCCTTGACACCGCTGCGATGGCCACCGCGACCGCAGGCCGGCCACACCGCCGCAAGGAACGCATCCCAGCCGGACCGGCCGCTAAAACAGCTGCCGCACAACTCCTTGCACTCCGCGACGCGGGTACCGGTATCACCGAATCCGCAATGCCATCAACCGATTCCACTGTCATCGATTTGTCCGCCTACGAGCGGGCCGCTCAGAAAAGGACCTTGCAATGACCCCCACCACCCGCACCCCGAAAGCCACCGCCCGCACCACCGACACGCAGACACCGACGGCCGCGGCCAGCCGCTATCAGCAGCTGCGTTCCCATCTGGCCGAGCTCAAACTCACCGCCGCTGCCGAGGCATTGCCGTCGGTGCTCGACGCGGCCACCGCCGAGGGACTGTCACTGACAGTGGCCCTGGAACGGCTGCTCGCCGTTGAGGTCGATGCCAGCACCGCCAGGCGGCTGGCGGGGCGGTTGCGGTTCGCCAGCCTGCCCACCCCCGCGACGCTGGCTGATTTCGATGTCGATGCCGCCGCCGGCATCGACCGCGCCCTGATCGACGAGCTCGGCACCTGCCGCTATCTGGAGTCGGCGACCAACGTTCTGCTCATCGGGCCACCCGGGACAGGCAAGACGCACCTGTCAGTCGGATTGGCAAGGGCCGCAGCCCACGCCGGTTATCGTACCTACTTCACCACCGCTGCCGATCTGGCCGCACGATGTCACCGCGCCGCCATCGAAGGACGCTGGGCCACCACCATGCGGTTCTACGCCGGACCCACACTGCTCGTGATCGATGAACTCGGCTACCTTCCGCTACCCGCCGAGGCAGCCTCCGCGTTGTTTCAAGTTGTCTCCCAACGCTATTTAAAGACCAGCATCGTCATCACCACCAACCGCGGGGTAGGCGCCTGGGGTGAAATCCTCGGCGACACCACCGTCGCCGCCGCCATGCTCGACCGCCTCCTGCACCGATCCGTGGTCATCAACCTCGACGGCGAGTCCTACCGGCTACGCGACCACCACGCCGCCGCCGACACCCTCCGCCGAGCCGCCACCGGAACCCGCCAACCACTACACTGACCGATGCTCACAGGTGGGGAATTTCAGCGAGCACAGTTGAGGATTTTCGGCGAGCGCGATCAACGGTGCTCAATCCGACGTTTGCAGGTAGGTAACCAGCGCGTTGGTCAACCCTCTGCGCGCAACGTCAAGGTCTGCGTAGGAGCCAAGCTGGCGCTCCGAGACCAGACCGCGCATCGCACCCGGGATCAAGGTAGCGACCTCGCGGACACGTTCCGGGTCTACGCCAAGGTCGTCAAAGGCATTGCGGCAGATCTCCAACCACGACTGACCCCACGAATACAGCTCGGCTGCGGTCCGCGGATATAGCCGTTCCAATTCGGCGTGGTCCCGTGGTAACGCGGCACGCAGGTTCTCGATAGCCCGCGAATCAGGCGCTTCCAGACCCTCATAGAGGGTGTCAAGAATGCTGGCGACGCGGTTGCTCAACGGGGTATCGGTACGCACGGCCGCGAATACATCAGCCCGGCGCTCAGCAGTGCGGTGCAGCACCGCCGCCCAGAAGCCGTCGGCATCGCCGAACTGGTACTGCACCGCGCCCCACGTGGCGCCTATGTCCTTGGCGATCCGGTTGGCTGAGACCGACCCGGGTTCACCCGAGGCCAGCGACTTCAGGGCGGCCTCCAACATGTTCTCGCGGGTCGCCTGACCGCGCCGATTAGGGCGCCGGGCCGGCATCGACGTCGGCGCCACATCGGTCATCCCGCAAGGATATCCCCTCATTCAACATTTTCGTGAATACCACTATGAATGTTTCATTGACTGCTCTATGCTTCACCGCATGGCTAAGCCGCCCCTTTCCATGAAACCCACAGGCTGGTACCAGGTCGCCTGGTCCGATGAGGTCGGCATCGGCGACGTCCATACGATGAAGTACTTCGACCAGGAGATGATCGCCTGGCGCGCTGAGTCCGGTCAGGTCACCGTGATGAACGCCTACTGCGAGCACCTCGGCGCCCACCTCGGATTCGGTGGCACCGTCCACGGTGAAGTCCTGCAGTGCCCCTTCCACGGTTGGCAGTGGAGCCAGGAAGGCCGCAACGTGTGCATACCGTACGAGAACCGACCCAACCGCGGGCGGCGAATCAAGACCTACCCGGTGACCGAATGCAATGGGTCGATCTACATCTGGCACGACATCGACAACCGCGAACCGTTCTTTGACGCCCCCGACGTCTTCGCCAGCTTCGGCGACGGAAGTAGCGAGGCGGACTATTACCCACAACAGCGAATGCTGGAGCGCGGCAAGGAAATGCACCCCCAGTATGTTCTGGAAAACGGGGTGGACTTCGCCCACTTCAAGTACGTGCACGGAACACCGATCAATCCGATCTTCACCCGCCACGACTTCGACGACCCGGTCTCCTATGTCGACTTCACCATCACCTTCGAAGGCGACGACGGCCAACAGATCGAGAACGTCAACAGCGGTGTCGAGGCCATCAACGGCGGCCTCGGCATCGCGGTCACCAAAAGCTGGGGCATGATCGACAACCGCACAATCTCCGCGGTCACACCCGTCGACGAGTTCACCTCCGACATCCGCTTCATGGTCTACATCGGACGGCCCAAACGCGAGGTCCGCGATCCTGACCGGGCTCGCATTAAAGCCGAGGAGTTCGGCACCGAAGTCATCCGGCAGTTCCGCCAAGACGTTCACATCTGGTCCCACCAGCGCTACTCCGACCCGCCCGCCCTGGCGAGCTCAGAGCTGGAGGGATTCACCGCGATCCGCCAATGGGCGCTCAAGTTCTACCCCGACGGTAAAGGCGGTAGCGCCGCCGAACTCGCCGCCCGATCCACACGCTGATCGACAACCACCTTCAAGAAAGGCTTCACCATGCCCATTTCAGTTTTCCAGGTCGCGACCGGCAACGTCGGCTCGGAGATGATCAAGCGAATCGCCCATCAACCGGACCTCGAACTCATTGGTGTGCACTGCTATTCACCGGACAAGATCGGTAAGGACTCCGGCGAACTCGCGGGCCTGGCACCCAACGGAGTGATCGCCACCGGCACAGTCGAGGAAATCATTGCAGCCAAACCCGACGTACTGACCTTCCACGGCGTGTTCCCCGACGAGGACCTGTACGTCAAAGTCCTTGAATCGGGCATCAACATCGTCACCACTGCTGACTGGATCACCGGCTTTCACCGCGACACCAACCACCCGCACCCCTCTGGGAAGCCCGTCACCCAGCTGCTCCAAGAGGCCTGCCAGAAGGGCGGTTCCACGTTCTACGGCACCGGAATGAACCCCGGATTGAATCAGATCCTCGGCGTGGCTTGCTCGGCCGACGTCGCCGAGATCGAGAACATCATCACCCTCGAGTCTGTCGACGTGTCCTGCCACCATTCCAAGGACACTTGGATCGAGGTCGGGTATGGCCTTCCCGTCGACGATCCCTCCATTCCGGGCAGGCTGCGGAAATACACCGAGGTCTTCGCCGACTCGGTCTACATGATGGCCGACTGTTTCGGGTTGGAACTCGACGAGGTGAAGTTCGAATACGAACTCGGCGCCTGCACGAAGGACGTCGACCTTGGCTGGTACCAAATGCCGAAAGGCTCCCTGGGCGCCAACTACATCAAGTACGTGGGCACGGTCGACGGTGTGCCGCGCGTCGAAACGCACCTTGAGTGGCAGATGACTCCGCACACCGATCCGAGTTGGGATATCAAGGGCTGCTACATCACTCAGATCAAGGGGGACCCGAATATCTACAACAAGCACATGATCTTCCCCAAACCCGGCGTTGATCTGTCCAATCCCGACAACTTTGCGTCCATCGGCATGACCGTCACCGGCATGCCGGCAATCAACGCCATCAAGTCCGTCGTCGCCGCAGCGCCGGGCATCATCACCAGCGCCGACCTGCCGCTGCGCGGCTTCGCCGGGCGGTTCAAGCTTTAGCGGCCCGCCACGGACGCGGCCGGTTACCAGGACTCAAAGTGCCGCACCGATGACATACCACGTGACGGAATTCTCGCTCCCGGCGACGGAGACGGTTGGCTTGCTCGACGCGATCTCATCTCGCTGGGCTACCTGGACGATCCTGACAAGACAGAACTCCGAAACATCCGTCACCGACATCGAATTCATCGACACCTGCCGAGGTGACTTCGCCGACTACAAGATCCCCAAGGCATTCATCCGCGCGCCGATGATCATCCGTTCGCCCGCTGGAAAGGCCGACTACCGATGGTCGGCCGCGCTCGCCACGGCGCGGACCTAGGAGCAAGATCGCAATGGGACATCCCGGCCGAGAGCGGCTATCCGTATTCAGCTCCACCCGCTACCAACTATGCGTCGTAGCCCGTGATATCGGCGAGCTGGTCGACTCGGCCGGAGGGTGGCTCTGTGATCGGATCCTCGCCGGTTGGGATGTCTGTGTGGCCATCGCCGAACCGTGTGACCTCCGCCCACTGCAGATCCTCGGAGTCACCAGCCTCGCGACCCATCAACGCCTCGGATCGATAAACGACGGCGGCATAACCGCGTCTATTGCCCTCGCACCCGGCATCTTCGAGAACAACGACCACGTTCGCGACGTGGTTCTTCAAGCCCTACACCATGGTGCGATCGAGGTCGCCTTCTGGGGCCCGTTAATCCCCAACGACCTGCACGGTCAACTTGCCAGGCGGCACCATCGACTTAGCGGCGCGGCCCGCGCTTTCAAAGCACATGCCCTTGCCGCAGCGGCGGTTCCTGGCGCCACCATGAAAACCACCGAGTATCTCTACAGCACCGCACGGTGGTACGACACATGCAACGGATCCGACAACCATCATGTGGTGGCCCCGCAGCGAGGTGAACGGTTCATACCGGGAAATGGCCGATCTTGGTGAGCCATGGGGCCCAGCAGACCGCCAGCTCTGCCGCTGCGCACAGCCACGCGCGGCGGCACGCGCCACTCGCCCATCACATGCGGCTCACCGCTGCGACGCCCGCGCGCTGGACAGATCAAACCGAGCACAGATTTGGTGCTAGAGAACTTTGTGCCTCACTTGCGCT
Source organism: Mycobacterium sp. BMJ-28 (assembly GCF_054404835.1). Lineage (NCBI taxonomy): Bacteria > Bacillati > Actinomycetota > Actinomycetes > Mycobacteriales > Mycobacteriaceae > Mycobacterium > Mycobacterium sp. BMJ-28. The sequence goes on from NZ_CM136783.1 coordinate 4,609,217, forward strand.
CATCACGCGTGAAGGTCGTTAGTCAGGAATCCTGACGTTCACAAATCCGTTCACAAGCCCGATGAAAACGGCCCCCGGAGAAGTCTCCAGGGGCCGTTCCTACTGGTAGCGGGGACAGGATTCGAACCTGCGACCTCTGGGTTATGAGCCCAGCGAGCTACCGAGCTGCTCCACCCCGCGTTGGTGAATACAACGTTACCGAAGGGCGAGCAGACCTCCAAATCGAGTGTTCAGAGGCGTTTTCGGCTCATTTTCAGGCCGGGGAACGCACCGCCTGGCCGGTGCGGAACACTCCGTGCGGGTCGAATCGGTCGGCCAGCGTCGCCAACCAGTCCCGGGTGTCCTCGTCATAGACCCGTGCCAGCCGCTCAGGGTCGGCTGAGGACGCGAAGTTCGGCAGCAAGCCGCCCGTGGACCACGGCGCCAGTGCCCGGCCCAGGGCCCCCGCTTGGGCCGCCACCAGCTCAGCGGTGGGCCCCGCAGGGACGCCGATGGTGGTGACCGCGTACGCGGCGTTGCGATGGCAGAACGCGCTACTGTGCTCTGCTTGGCGAGCGAAGGCGCCGCCCAGCATCCGGACCTCCACGATGGTCTGCGCCGACGCCGAACCCGGCCCGGCCGCGGCGAGCAGGATATCCACGGCATCAGAGGTCAGTTCGCGCAACAACGTCTGCGCCTCGTGCACCGGCATCGGATCGACCGGATCGGCATGCACGGCGCCGATCGCGGCGTACGGCAGCACATCGATGGTGTCCAGCATGGGAGTCCCCACCGCCCGTAGCGGCTCCAGAAGCGTTGCCGCCTCCGCGAAATCGTCGAGCGCGGCGTAGCGGACCGCGACCGTCAGCCGGCCGGCCAGCGGCTCGGGCACACCGGGCAGCGGTGGCAACCGCTGCAGGGCGATCGAGGTGTTGACGTTCTCGGGCAGTCCCGCGCACCAGCCATGCCAGGCCCGCAGCACGGCGGGCGCCTCGTCACCGTCGAAATAAAGGGCCCCTCCGTAGAATTCGGGGATCGGCAGCAGGTCGATCTCCAGCGCGGTGACAATCCCCAGCGTCGACTTTCCGCCCCGCAGGCCCCAGAACAGTTCTGGATACGTATCCGCTGTCACGTGCAACAACTCCCCCGCCCCGGTCACCACATCGAAGGACCGCACATGGTCGGAGGACACGCCCACGCTGCGCACCAGCGGGCCGATACCGGCACCGGTGAGGAAGCCGACGACGCCAACCCCTGGCGCCGATCCACACAGCGGCGCAAGACCATACGGGGCGGCCGCATCGATCACGTGCTGCCACGTGGTTCCCGCGGCCACCCGGGCGGTGCGGGCGGCGACGTCGACCATGCATTCGGACATCGCCGAGGTGAGCACCAGGATGGTGTCCCCCGTGACCGGTACCGCGCCGTGTCCGGTGCACTGCACGGTAACCCGCAGCCCGTGCTCGGCGGCGAAACGCACCGTCTCGGCGACGTGATGCGCCGCCGTGGCGAACACCACCGCCGCCGGCCGCACCGAGGCGGCGAGATTCCAGGGGGCACACCGTTCATAGCCGGCCTCGCCGGGCAGCGCGACGATTGCGCTGAGGTGGTCGGGCAATGTCGACAGCGCATCATCGCCGACAGTTTCGGCCAGGGTCATCGGAGTCCTTTCACCATGCACAAATGACAGGCGAAAGAATGTCCGAACCCACTTGGGATCTTCTTGGAACACATTCCAAGTCTCGGTTACACCGCGTGATTGTGCGGTTTCATACCCGCGCGGCGGCGAGCCGCGCATGAAACCGCACAATCACGATGACTACTTGGTGTCGCGGTACTTGTTCATCGCGTCGTCGAGCTTCTGCAGCGCGTCACCGTAGTCGGCGAAGTTGCCGTTGTGCTGAGCCTGCTGCACCGCCTCCAGCGCGGTGTTCACATCCTGCAGTGCAGCGGCTTTGGCGGCCGACAGTTGGGCCCCACCACCGGGCAACGCCGCCACCGGAACCGGCACCTCCGGCGCCTGGCCCTGCCGCGGCGGGGTCGCAGGAGGCTGCGCCGCGGGCGGCGACGCCGGCGGTTTGGCACCGGGGACGTCCGCGGGCGCCGGGCCGGTGGCCGTGGCGGCCGCACCGGGCCCGAAGATCTCCGTCAGCGCATCCCCGACGGTCGGGCCGTAGCCGACCTTGTCGTTGTACATCATCGCCACCCGGATCAGCCGTGGGTACGACGAGGCGGCGTCACTGGCCCCGGGTGAGGCGTAGACGGGTGCCACGTACAGCAGGCCGCCCTCACTGACCGGCAAGGTCAGCAGATTGCCCCACCGGATCCGGTTCTGGTTGTCCCGGCCGATGACACCGAGGTCCTGACTGACCGCGGTATCGGTACTGATCGCGTTGAACGCCAGCTTCGGGCCGTTGACCTGACCGGGAATGGTGAGCACGGTGATCTTGCCGTACGACTGTGGATCCGAACTGGCGCTGATATAGGCGGCCAGGAAGTCACGCCGGAACCGGTTCATCGCACTGGTCAGCTGGAATGACGCCGAACTGTCGTTCTGGGCAATGTCTTTGGCGACGATGTAATACGGCGGCTGATAGCTGCTCGCGGTCGGATTGGGATCAAGGGGAACATCCCAGAAGTCCGAGGTGGAGAAGAACGTCACCGGGTCGTTCACGTGGTAGCGGGCCAGCAGCTGGCGCTGCACCTTGAACAGGTCCTCCGGGTAGCGCAGGTGGGCCTGCAGCTCCGGGGACATGTCGGATTTGGGTTTCACCGTGCCCGGGAACACCGACATCCATGCCTTCAGCACCGGATCGGTCTCATCCTGCGCGTACAACGTGACGGTGCCGTCGTAGGCGTCGACGGTGGCCTTCACCGAGTTGCGGATGTAGGACACCTGCTTGTCCGGAAGCAGGCGATTGACCGCCACCTCGTTGGAGTCGATCGTGGCGCTGGACAGCGACGTCAGCTCCGAATACGGGTAGTTGTCCAGCGTGGTGTACCCGTCGACGATCCACACCATCCGCTTGTTGACGATGGCCGGGTACACCCCGTTGTCGGTGGTGAGCCACGGTGCCACCGCCGACACGCGCTCGGACGGATCGCGGTTGAACAGGATCCTGCTGTTGGAACCGATCACGTTGGAGAACAAGAAGTTCCGTTCGGCGAACTTCGCGGCGAACACGCTGCGCGACAGCCAGTTGCCGATCGGCACGCCACCGGCACCGGTGTAGGTGTAGTTCTTGGTGTCGGTGTTGGTCTCGTAGTCGTATTCGCGGTCACCGCCGTTGCGGCCGACGATCGCGTAATCCCCGGGCGCGCTGGCGATCACCGGGCCGAAGTAGACCCGCGGCTGATCCAGTGGCGCCGGACCGGGTGACACCACGCTGCCGTTGGCGCCGACCACACTGGCCAGGAACTCCGGGTAGCCGCCGTTCTGGTTGGGATCGTTGGCCACGCCGCGCACGGTGTTGGCCGGCGAGGCGATGAAACCGTTGCCGTGCGTGTACACGGTGTGCCGGTTGATCCAGTCGCGCTGGTTGTCGATCAACCGCTCGGGATTGAGTTCGCGGGCGGCGACGACGAAGTCACGCAGGTTGCCGTCCGGACCGACATAGCGGTCCATGGCCAGCTGCTCGGGGAAGCTGTAGAAGTTCTTGCCCTGCTGGAACTGGGTGAACGCCGGGCTGACGATCGTCGGATCCAGCAGCCGGATGTTCGACGTCGTCGAACGGTCGGCCGCCACCTGCTGGGCGGTCGTCGCCGCGTTACCGCTGTAGTCACGGTAGGTCACGTTCTGATCGGTCAGCCCGTAGGCCTGTCTGGTCGCCGTGATACTGCGACTGATGTATTCGCTTTCCTTCTGCGCCGCATTGGGTTTGACGCTGAACTGCTCGACGATCATCGGCCAGCCCGCACCGACGATGAGCGAGGACAGCAGCAACAGCACCAGCCCGATGGCGGGGATGCGCAGATCCCGCAATACCAGCGCGGAGAACACGGCGACCGCGCAGATCAGCGCGATGGCCAGCAGGATCAGCTTGGCCGGCAGCACCGCGTTGATGTCGGTGTAGCCGGCACCGGTGAAGGGCTTGCCGCCGCGGGTGTTGCTCAGCAGTTCGTAGCGGTCCAGCCAGTAGGCGGCGGCCTTGAACAACACCAGAGTGCCGGCCAGCGCCACCAGCTGAATGCGGGCGGCCTTGGTGAGCACACCGGTGCGCCCGGACAGCCGGATCCCGCCGAACAGGTAGTGGCCCACCAGATTCGCCAGGAACGCGATGAACACACCGGCGAACAGGAAGTTGAGCACCCACCGGTAGAACGGCAGATCGAAGGCGTAGAAACCGAGGTCCCTGCCGAACTGCGGGTCGGTGACACCGAAGTCTCCGCCGTGCAGGAACAGCTGCACCGTCGTCCACGAGTTGTAGGCGAACAGACCGGCGAACCCGCCCACGACCACCGGGATGCCGATGCCGAACAGTCGCAACCGGCTCATCACCGTCGTGCGGTACCGCGCGATCGGGTCGTTGGGCCCGGCGGACGGCACGAACACCGGGCGGGTGCGATACGCCAGCGTCATCCCGGCGAAGACCAGCGCGCCCATCACCACCGTCGCCGCCACGAACAGCACCAACTTGGTGACCAGCGTGGTGGTGAACACCGACCGGTACCCCAGCTCGCCGAACCACAGCCAATCGACATAAGCGTCGATGAACCGTGGTCCCACCAGTAGCAGCACCACGACGGCCAAAGCCACCCCGATGAGGAACCGGCTACGTCGTGTCAGCTTCGGCATTCGCGCCGCGGGCCGCATTCCCACTCGTCAACTCCAGTCTGTGGTCCGTGGCCGCCGGCACGATCAGGGGCCACAACTGCAACAACTCTACGCATCGCCCGCCAAGGGCATTCTCAGCAACGGGGTGGTTCGCCACCGGCAGAAATGGTGTGCAACGCGTCCACGGCCGTGGTCAGAGTGTCCACCTTGATCAGCTGCAGCCGGTCGTCGCGCGCCGTCAGCGCCTCGGCACAGTTGTCGGCGGGCACCAGGAACACGCTGGCGCCGGCATCCTGGGCCGCCATCATCTTGTGCGTGATGCCGCCGATGGCGCCGACCTCACCGTCGGCGCTGATGGTGCCCGTTCCCGCGACGAACTTCCCGTCGTTGAGGTCACCGGTGGTGAGTTTGTCGACGACGGCGAGGCTGAACATCAGGCCGGCCGACGGCCCGCCGATATTGGCCAGGTTGAACTCGATGTCGAAGGGGGCCCACGGTGCATCGAGCACACCGATTCCGAGGAACCCGTGGTCGCGGTCCGGGTTGGAGCCGAGCGTGACGGTGACGGTGCCGGCCGGTTGATTCTTGCGCCGGTAGTCGATGACCATCTGGTCTCCGGGCTTGGTGGCCTTCACGATCGCCTGGAAGGCCTCCATGGTGGGCACCTCGACGTTGTTCACCATGTCGATGGCGTCACCATCTTTGAGCTTGCCCGCCGACGGCCCGGGGTCGGTGACCGACTGCACCGTCACCGCCTTGGGATATTTGAGGTAGCCCAGCGCCGCGTATTCCGCGTTGTCCTCCGAGGACTTGAATTCGTTCGTGTTGGCCTTGTCGATGTCGTCCTTGGACTTGTCCGGCGGATAGACCAGGTCGCGCGGCACCAGCTGATCCCGCCCCGACATCCACAGTGCGAGTGCCTCGCCGAGGGTGAGGCCGTCGCGCTGCGACACCGTGGTCATGTTCAGGTGACCCGAGGTGGGATGGACGATGGAGCCGGCGGTGCTGTCGGTGCTCTTGATATCGACGACCTGCTTGCCGTCCACCTCACCGAGGGTGTTGAAGGTCGGGCCCGGGCCCAGCGACACGTACGGCACCGTCACCAACGACAGCAGCACACCGAACGCCACGATCGGCACCAGCGCGACCACCAGCGTCATAATCCGCCTGTTCACGCCGCCAACAGTAGAGCGCGTTCACCCACAGCGTGACCCGCGGCCCCACGTCGGCGGCCAGGTGTGAGTACCGTTGAAGCCATGGCTGACCTGCCCTTCGGCTTCTCCCACGGGGATGACCCCGACCGCGACAAGCGCAAAGAAAACCCCGGTGAGGGCTCTGGCGCGGACCCGTTCGGCCTGGGCGGAGGCGGATTCGACATGGCCGATCTGGGCCAGATCTTCTCCAAACTAGGCGAAATGTTCAGCGGCGCAGGCAATGTGATGAACACCGGCCAGCAGGCCGGTCCGGTGAACTATGACCTGGCCCGTCAGCTGGCGTCCAGCGCCATCGGATTCGTCGCGCCGGTGTCGGAGAAGACCGGCGTGGCCATCTCCGATGCCGTGCACCTGGCCGAGACGTGGCTCGACGGCGTGACGCCGCTGCCGGCCGGCACCACCAAGGCGGTGGCCTGGACGCCCACCGACTGGATCGACAACACCCTGAACACCTGGAAGCGGCTGTGCGACCCGGTTGCCGAACAGATCTCGACGGTCTGGGCCTCGGCGTTGCCCGAGGAGGCCAAGACCATGGCCGGCCCGCTGCTGGCGATGATGTCGCAGATGGGCGGCATGGCGTTCGGCAGCCAGCTCGGCCAGGCGCTGGGCAAACTGTCCAAGGAGGTGCTCACCTCGACCGATATCGGCCTGCCGCTGGGCCCCAAGGGTGTCGCGGCGCTGCTGCCCGAGGCCGTCGAGAGTTTGTCGGAAGGGCTTGAACAGCCACGCAGCGAGGTACTGACCTTCCTGGCCGCCCGCGAGGCCGCTCATCACCGGCTGTTCAGTCATGTCCCTTGGCTGTCGAGCCAGCTGCTGAGCGCCGTCGAGGCGTTCGCCAAGGGCATGAAGATCGACATGAGCGGCATCGAGGACATGGCCAGCGGGATCAACCCGGCCATGCTGGCCGACCCGGCCGCCATGGAACAGCTGCTCAGCCAGGGCATGTTCGAGCCCAAGGCCACCCCGGAACAGGTCGCCGCGCTGGAACGGCTGGAAACCCTGCTCGCCCTCATCGAGGGCTGGGTACAGACGGTGGTCACCGCGGCCCTCGGCGACCGCATCCCCGGCACCGCGGCACTCTCGGAGACGCTGCGGCGACGCCGGGCCACCGGCGGGCCGGCCGAGCAGACCTTCGCCACCCTGGTGGGCCTGGAGTTGCGTCCGCGCAAGCTGCGTGAGGCGGCGGTGCTGTGGGAGAAGCTCACCGAGGCCGTCGGGGCCGACGCCCGCGACGCCGTCTGGCAGCATCCCGACCTGCTGCCCGGCCCCGACGATCTCGACGAGCCGGCCGCGTTCATCGATCGGACCATCGGCGGTGACACCAGCGGGATCGACGAGGCGCTGGCCAAGCTCGAAGATGAGGCGAACCGCGGCCCCGAAGGGCCTGTGGATAACTGAGGCGGGCAACCGCCCGACCGTGGCACAGTCGGTGCATGACGCACTACCAGCTCAACCCGTCGATGCCGGTGCTGCTGCGACCGGATGACACGGTGCAGGTGGGCTGGGATCCGCGCCGGGCCGTCGTGGTCACTCCCCCCGCCGGCCTGACGGCCACCACACTGGCCGCGTTGTTGCGCGGCCTGCAGACTGCGGCGACCGAGGACGAATTGTGTACCCGCGCAACGCAGCTGGGCGTGCCTGACAGCGCGGGCGCCGGCGTCGTCACCGATCTGCTCGACGCGCTGCGCCGAGCCGGGGTACTGACCGCCCGGCGCGCGGCCGCCCGGTCGGTGACCATCCGGATCCACGGCCGCGGGCCGCTGTCGGACCTGCTGACCGGCGCCCTGCGCTGCTCGAGCACCCGGGTGACCCAGAGCAGCCAGCCGCATGCGGTGGTGACCGCCGACCGCGCCGACCTGGTGGTGCTCACCGACGCCCTGATCGCCGACCCGCGGGTGGTGCGCGATCTGCATGCCGCCGATGTGCCGCACTTGCCGGTCCGGGTCCGCGACGGCACCGGTCTGGTCGGGCCACTGGTGATTCCCGGCGTCACCTCATGCCTGTCCTGCGCCGACCGGCACCGCCGCGATCGCGATGCGGCCTGGCCGGCGGTGGCTGCCCAACTGCGCCACACGGTCGGGGCGGCCGACCGCGCCACCCTGATGGGCACCGCGGCGCTGGCGCTCAATCAGGTGGACCGGGTGGTCCGCGCCCTGCGTTGCGGAGACGACCCGCTGGGCACCCCGGAACCGCCGATGACGCTGGACACCACCCTGGAGTTCGATGTCGGCAGCGGCGCGGTGCTGGCCCGGCGCTGGTCACGGCACCCGGGCTGTCCCTGCTGACATTGCCGGTCCCAGTTCGTTAGAGCATCTCCAGGTTGTCGTGGATGATGGAAGCGTGGCTGATATCAAGCGTGGGAGCGTGGCGCGCAACGCCAAGCTCGCGTCCCTACCGGTAGGTTTCGCCGGCCGTGCTGCCCTCGGCTTCGGCAAGCGCCTTACCGGCAAGTCCAAGGACGAGGTCACCGCCGAACTGATGGACAAGGCGGCCCAGCAGATGTTCACCGTGTTGGGTGAGCTCAAGGGCGGCGCCATGAAGGTGGGCCAGGCACTGTCGGTGATGGAAGCCGCCATCCCCGAGCAATACGGCAAGCCCTACCGCGAGGCGCTGACCAAACTCCAGCGTGAAGCGCCACCACTGCCCGCGGCCAAGGTGCACCGCGTCCTGGACGCCCAGCTGGGCACCAAGTGGCGGGACCGTTTCGCCTCCTTCGACGACACCCCGATCGCCTCGGCGAGCATCGGCCAGGTGCACAAGGCGGTCTGGTCCGACGGGCGTGAGGTCGCCGTCAAGATCCAGTACCCCGGCGCCGACGAGGCGCTGCGTGCGGATTTGAAGACCATTCAGCGCCTGGTCGGTGTGTTCAAGCAGCTGGCCCCGGGCGCCGACGTGCAGGGCGTGGTCGAGGAGCTGATCAACCGCACCGAGATGGAATTGGACTACCGGCTGGAGGCCGACAACCAGCGCGCCTTCGCCAAGGCGTACGAGAACGATCCGCATTTCGCCATTCCGCACATCGTGGCCAGCGCCCCGAAGGTCGTCATCGCCGAGTGGATGGACGGCATCCCCATGTCGGTGATCATCCGCGAGGGCACACCCGAGCAGCGCGACCTGATGGGCACCCGGCTCACCGAACTCACGTTCGGCGCCCCCAAGCGGCTGAACATGATGCACGGCGACGCCCACCCCGGCAATTTCATGCTGCTGCCCGACGGCCGGATGGGCGTCATCGACTTCGGCGCGGTGGCCCCGCTGCCCGGCGGTTTCCCGGTCGCGCTCGGGCAGACGATCCGGCTGGCCCGCGACAAGAACTACGCGGAGGCGCTGCCTGCAATGGAAGCGGCGGGCTTCATCCAGAAGGGGCAACAGGTCTCCGCGGACGAGGTCGATGACATGCTGCGCCAGTACGTGCAGCCCATCGAGGTCGACGTCTTCCATTACAACCGTCGGTGGTTGCAGAAGATGGCCGCCGGTCAGATGGACAACTCGGTGGCCCAGATCAAGATGGCCCGGCAGCTCGACCTGCCGGCTCAGCTGGCCATCCCGCTGCGCGTGATCGCCTCGACGATCGCGATCTGCTGCCAGCTCGACGCGCACGTCCCGATGAAATCGCTTGCGACGGAGCTGGTTCCCGGCTTCGCCGACGAGGAAGCGGCCTGAACTGATGGCCAGGCGGCCTAGCTTGCGCTAGGCCGCCTGCCCTTCCCGGGTGTCCTTACGCGGGCGGCCCCGTGGACGCTTGCGCGCCACGACGGCGCCCCGCTCGAGGATCTCCCCACCCCAGACGCCCCATGGCTCCTGGCGCTCCAGCGCCTCGGACAGGCACAGGTCGCGTATGGGGCACTCGGCGCACAGCGCCTTGGCCTGCTCAAGGTCGACCGGGCTCTCGGCGAACCACAGGTCTGGATCCCCCACATGGCACGGCACCGCGGGCAGTACGAGTTCCCGGCATGTCATGTCCGACATGTCTTTCCCTACTTCCTGGTCGTTGTATCGGTGTCGGTCTTGCTGCGGACCGGTGACCAGGGTTTTCAGGTGGTGTACCGAAAACAATGGCCACGGATCCGACTGACATCGGGTCCGTGGCCTTTTCGGCGTGTCGGGGGCTACCTAAGTGGTGCCCCAGCTCACGGACGTTGATGTCGCGGCGGCGGTGCGGCGCTTGTACTGCGGGTTGATGGCAGTGAGCGCCCAACCAGCTCGATGGGCGGAAGCGACGACGGGCGCAGCCGGATGAAAGGACCACTGCATCGACGGCTTCGCCGCAGCACCGGCGTGTACGCCGCTGAAGGCTGATGTGAAAATCATGATGTTGGTCCCTCCTTTCGACGTGCTGCACAGAATCGGTGATCTGAGCGTAGATCGTAACAGCGCAATCCCACAAGCAATTTTCTGACCTGCGGTTTTGGCAGAATCTGAGCGACCTATGGCCGATTCTTTACCAACGCCAGCACATCCGGGCCGTACTGCTCGAGCTTGCGGGCGCCGATACCGGGTATGGACACCAGCGCTGTCTCGTCGGTCGGCAGCGTTTCGGCGATCGCGATCAGGGTGTTGTCGGTGAACACCACATAGGCCGGCACGCTCAGCTCTTTGGAGGTGCGCAGCCGCCATTCCTTGAGTTCGGCCAGCAGTGCCTCGTCGATATCGGACGGACAGCTCTCGCAGCGGCGCAGGGTGATCGCCGTCGGGGTGTCCAGCGTCTTGTTGCACACCCGGCACCGTGGGGCCGGGCCCCGGGGTTTGCGGGCGCGATTGGCGGGCGCATCGGCCGGGGACTGCGGGGCCACCCCGTTGAGGAATCGTGACGGCCGGCGGCCCTGCCTGCCGCCCGCGGCTCGCGCCAGCGCCCAGCTCAGCGTCAGATGCACACGCGCCCTTGTGATTCCGACGTAGAGCAGGCGCCGCTCCTCTTCCACCGGCTCGCTGTCGGGGCCGTGCGACAAGGCGTGCGAGATGGGCAGGGTGCCGTCGGCCAGCCCGACCAGGAACACCGCGTCCCACTCCAGCCCCTTGGCGGCGTGCAGTGACGCCAGCGTCACGCCCTGCACCACCGGTGGGTGCCGGGACTGGGCGCGTTGCCGCAGTTCGGCCAGCAGAGCGGGAAGATCCAGCGAAGGCCGTTGCGAGACTTCGTCATCCACCAGTTCGGCGAGCGCGGCCAGCGCCTCCCAGCGCTCCCGCGCCTTGGTGCCGGTCGGCGGTTCGACGGTCAGCCCGAGCGGTTCCAGCAGCGCGCGGACGACCTGCGGCAGCTCGCCCTGGTGTTCGGCGCCGGCGGCGCGCTGCATGGCCAGTAGCGCCTGGCGAACTTCCTGGCGGCTGAAGAACCCCTCCCCGCCGCGCACCTGGAAGGCGATCCCGGCCTCGGTGAGCGCCTCCTCGTACACCTCGGACTGCGCGTTGATCCGGTACAACACCGCGATTTCGGATGCGGGCGTTCCGGATTCGATGAGCTTGGCGACACGCTTGGCCACCGCGGTGGCTTCGGCCGCCTCGTCGGGATGCTCGGTGAACGACGGTTTGGGCCCCGGCTCCCGCTGGCCGATCAGGTGTAATTTGCTGCCGGCCATCCGGCCGCGGGCCGCGGCGATCACCTGGTTGGCCAGCGACACGACCTGTGGCGTGGACCGGTAGTCCCGTTCCAGCCGTACCACGGTGGCGTCCGGGAAGCGCCGGGAGAAGTCGAGCAGGAACCGCGGGGTGGCACCGGTGAACGAGTAGATGGTCTGGTTCGCGTCGCCGACCACGGTCAGGTCATCGCGGTCACCGAGCCAGGCGTTGAGCACCCGCTGCTGCAACGGCGTGACGTCCTGATACTCATCGACGACGAAACACCGGTAGCGGTCCCGGAATTCGGCCGCAACCGCGGCGTCGTTCTCGATGGCCGCCGCGGTGTGCAGCAGCAGATCGTCGAAGTCCAGCAGCGCGGTGCCGTCGCGGTGCGCCTTGAGGTGTTCGTAACTGTCGTAAACCTTGGCCACGGTGGCCGCATCCTTGGGAATGTCGCGACCGACCTTGGCGACCGCGGCGGCGTATCCCTCGGGCGTGATCAGCGACGCCTTGGCCCATTCGATCTCACCGGCCAGGTCGCGCACATCGTCGGTACTGGCATGCAGCGCAGCGCGATTGGCGGCCTGGGCCACCACGGCGAACTTGCTGTCGAGCAACTGCCAGTCGGTGTTGCCGACCACTCTGGGCCAGAAGTACTGCAGCTGCCTACGCGCCGCGGCGTGGAAGGTGACTGCCTGCACCGCCGCGGTGCCCACCCCGGACTCCTCGCCCAGGGTCCGCAGCCGGGCGCGCATCTCCCCGGCCGCCCGTGCGGTGAACGTCACCGCCAGCACCTGGCCGGGCGACACATGGCCCGCGGCCACCAGATGGGCGATGCGCCGGGTGATGGTGCGGGTCTTCCCGGTGCCCGCGCCAGCCAGCACACACACCGGCCCGCGCGGAGCCAGGACGGCCTCCCGCTGCTCGTCGTCCAGATCGACGAGCAGACTGTCGACGGACGGCATGGCGTCCATCATGGCAGGGCGGTGGGACATCTTCTTGCCCCCGGGTTGTTGTCCCCCGTCGCTACCGCTGCTGGGCCAGCCAGTCCTCGAACGTCGTCGTGCCCAACCGGGCACCGGCGCCCGGCAGCAGCGTGTTGCCTGCCATCTCCAGACCGAACACCGACGACCAGGTGGGCACCAGCCGCACCGTCCGGCCGCGCGCGGCCAGCGTCCGGCGCGCCATGTCGACCAGGTCCTGCGTTTCCGGCCCTGCGACGTCGGCATGACGGCCCTGCGGGCTGCCCGCGGCGATCTCGGCCAGGATGGCCGCGATATCGGCCGGGGCGATCGGCTGCACCAGGAGCGGGGCGATCTCGGCCGCACCGTCGTGTTCGGTCCAGCCGGCCACCATCTCGGCGAAATCGTGGAACTGGGTGGCCGGGACGATGGTCCACGGCACCGGCCCCACCTCGACCAGGCTCTCCTGCCGCCGCTTGCCGGCGTAATGCGGGTTGCCCTCGATGTCGTGGATACCCACGATGGACACGATGGACAGGAGCACATGGTGGCCCACCCCGGCGCGCTGTTCGGCGGCGAGCAGATTCGTGGTCGCGGTGGCGAGATAGGTCTCGGTGGCCGCGCGATCGCCCGCGGGTGCATTGGTGACGTCGACCACGGCGTGCACCCCCGCCAGCGCGTCGTCCACTCCGGCACCGGTGCTCAGGTCCACCCCGAGCGACCGGCTGATCGGCACCACCTGATGGCCGGACCGGCCGAGGGCCTCGACGGTCAGTTTCCCGATATTGCCGGTGGCCCCGGCGACCGCGATCCGCATGACTGCATCCTTTCGGCGTGACACACAATTATGGACTTAATCGATCCTCAATATATGTAATATCGTGGCGGCTGTGAAACTTCCCGTGGCCACCGAATGGGCGCTGCACTGCGCCACCTCACTGGCCCAACTCGACCCGGGACGCTCCGCGTCGGCGGCCAACCTCGCCGACTACTTCGACCTGCCGGTCGCCTACCTCACCAAGCAGCTACAGGCATTGGCGCGGGCCGGGGTGCTGTCGGCGCGGACGGGCCCGCGCGGCGGCTTCCGACTGGCTCGTGCACCGGCGGAGGTCACGCTGCTGGACATCGTCGAAGCCGTCGACGGCGGCTCCAATCCCTATGAGTGCCGCGAGATCCGGCAGCAGGGGCGCGGAGCGTTGCCCGCCGCCGATTGCCGCGACACCTGCATCCTCGCGGTCAAGATGGACCAGGCACACCAGGCCTGGCGGGACAGCCTGGCCGGCGTCACACTGGCCGACATCGTCGCGGGCATCCCGGCGTGGGCGCCCGCCCGGACCCAGGGGCTCATCTTGGGAAATACCGACACCCTCCGATAGGTTGTTGCCGCTATGACTACCGCTGCGCTGACCATGTACACCACGTCGTGGTGCGGGTACTGCTCGCGCCTCAAGACCGCCCTGAAGGCCGAGGGCATCGCGTGGACCGAGATCGACATCGAGGGCGACCCCGCGGCGGCGGAATTCGTCGGCTCCGTGAACGGCGGCAACCATGTGGTGCCGACCGTGAAGTTCGCCGACGGGTCCACGTTGACCAACCCGAGCATCAAGCAGGTCAAAGCAAAACTGGGCTGATCGCCCACCTGTCGGTGTATCGAACTAGTGTTCGATACATGACCAACACCACCTACCCGATCGATGTGCTTCGAGCCGAGTTCGACGCCGTCAATGCCGAGATCGACGCGCTGTCATCCGAACCCATCAGGTTGTCCGACACCTGGCGTCTCATGACGCTGTGTGAGCGGGCCCGCGACATCGCCCGGGAGTACGAGCTGCGCGCAGTGCCCCTAGTCGGCGAAGGCCCAGGATTCGATGATCTCGCGGGCAATCGAAATGGATCCGGGTAACAGCAGACGCGACGGGGAGTCACTGCTCCAGTCGCCGTGCTCCAGCGCTTCGCGCACCTGCGCTCGGGTGAACCACTCGGCCTCGGCGATCTCCCCGTCGTTGAAGGAGAAGGGCTGCTCGGGGTCGCCGATGGCGTGAAAACCCACCATCAGTGATCGCGGAAACGGCCACGGCTGGCTGCCCAGGTAATGGATGTCGCGCACGTTGAGCCCGACCTCCTCGGCGATTTCCCGCTCGACGCAGGATTCGAACGACTCCCCCGCCTCCACGAATCCGGCCAGCAGCGAGAACAACCGCTGCGGCCATACCGTCTGGCGGGCCAGCACGGCGCGGTCGTGACCGTCATGCACCAGGCAGATGATGGCCGGGTCGATCCGGGGGAACTCCTCCTGCCCGGTCACCGGGTTGACCCGGGACCAGCCGGCCTTGACCGACTTGGTCGGCGACCCGTCCACCGGACTGAATCGGGCGGCGTCATGCCAATTCAGCAGGGCCGTGGCCGTGGCCACCAACTGCGCGCTGGCGTCGTCGAAGATCGGGCCGGCCCGGCGCAGGTCCAGCACTTCGGTCTGCACAGCGTCGCCCTCGGGTGGTTGCAAGTCGCCGCGGATCGCCCACACGTGCCGGCCACCGGCCAGCGTGCCCAGAAACACCGCATGCTCGGGCGGCGTATCGCCGAGAGCGGCGGTGCCGGTGAGCGCCACACTGCGCCCGGAGATCAGCACCTGGTTACGCCGATCGACGTGCAGGACAGCGGCGTCGGCCCAGCCGGCGATCGCGGCGTCGATATCGGTGCGCACCTCATCGGCACGGTCGGCCCCGATGCGGGACAGCAACGGGACGTTGCGCAGGGTGAACGTGCTCATCGGTTACTCCTTCGAGCGGATGTAGAGCAGCCGGTCGGTCGGCTCCAGCGCATCCACCCGTTCGTCGTCCACCCGCAGCAGCTGGCCGTCGCGCACCACGCCCAGCACGATGTCGGTGAGGTGGCGCGGCGAACCGCCCTCCTCCTTGGGCTCGACCGGCCGTTCGGCGACGGCGAACCCGGCATCGGGAGTCAGCAGGTCCTCCATCATCTCCACCACGCTCGGCGTCTGCGTGGCGATGCCGAGCAGGCGGCCCGCGGTTTCGGAGGTGACGACGGTGGTGTTCGCGCCGGATTGGCGCAACAGGTGCTGATTCTCCGCCTCGCGGACCGCGGCGATGATGTTGGCGTTGGGGGCCAATTCGCGGGCGGTGAGCGTGACGAGCACGGCCGTGTCATCGCGGTTGGCGGCGACGATGATCGACTTGGCGTGCTGGGCGCTGGCCAGCCGGAGCACCTCCGAGTCGGTCGCGCTGCCGCGCACGGTCACCAGCCCCGCGCTCTTGGCGCGCTCGAGCGCCGCCGGATCGTCGTCGACCACGACGATGTCCGCCGGTGCCACGTCATCACCGACCATGGCGGCGACCGCCGTCCTGCCCTTCGTGCCGTAGCCGACGACGATGGTGTGGTTGCGCACGGATTTCCTCCATCGCTGGATCTTCAGCGCCTGGCGCGACTGGGTGGTCAGCGTCTCGACGGTGGTACCGATGAGCACGATCAGGAACGCCACCCGCAGCGGCGTGATCACCAGAACGTTGACCAGGCGTGCGGATTCGGTATAGGGGGTGATGTCGCCGTAGCCGGTGGTCGACAGCGACACGGTGGCGTAGTAGATGCAGTCCAGCAGCGACAGCGGGTCGCTCTCCTCCGGTGTGGCGGCGACATCGCGGTAGCCGTGCCGGTCGATGTAGACGATCAACACCGCAGCCACCAGGGCCGAGAGCGCCCAAAGCACCCGCATGAAGATCTTGCGGCTGGGGCTGACGAACTTCTCGGGGATGTTGAGGATTTCGACGAGATCGGCGTCTGGGCGCGTCGTCAGGTTCTGGTCGATCGCCTCCAGCCGCCGGCGCAACCTACCTTTGGCCACGTTTCACCGATCGACGGTAGTTGGGCACGCCACAATGTAACCATGACTTCCCCCGCATCCGTCGTTCAGCAGTCGACAAATCAGTCCCGCGCCCGGTTCATGGGCGCCTCGCTGGTGGGGATGGGCCTGCTGCATTTCGTGGCGCCCAAACCCTTCGACACCATCGTGCCGGCGGAACTGCCGGGCAGCGCGCGTTTCTACACCCATGCGTCCGGCGTCGCCGAGGCCGCCGTCGGCGCACTGCTGCTGGCGCCGCGGACCCGCAAGGTGGGTGCGTTGTCCGCCATCGCGTTGTTCCTCGGGGTGTTCCCGGCCAATGTCAACATGGTTCGGCTGTGGAAGGACAAGCCACTGCCGATGCGCGTCGGCGCGGTCGCCCGGCTGCCGCTGCAGATCCCGATGATCACGCAGGCCTACAAGATCTATCGCAACTCGTAGTCGGCCTCCTCCAGCAGGGCGGCCAGCTCCGCCGGGCCGGCCAGTGCATCGGGCCGGACGGTGACGCCGCTGCGGACGTAGTGGAACGCCGCGCGCACCGATTCCAGCGGACGGTCGTTCATGCCGGCCCAGGCCAGCCGGTAGACCGCCAACTGGACGGCGGCGTGGCGCTGCGCTTCCGGAGTGCTCGGCGGGTCGCCGGTCTTCCAGTCGACCACCACCTGCGCGCCGTCGCCGTCGTCGAACACCGCATCGACCCGGCCGCGCACCACGGTGGCGCCGATCATCATGTCGAACGGCACCTCGACATCGACCGGGGTCCGCGCCGCCCAGGCCGAGGACGCGAAGGCGGCTTGCAGTTCGGCGAGTTCCTCGGCGTTCGCACGCCCGGCGTCGCCGTCGACCGCTCCTGGCAGATCGTCGAGATCGAACAGCCGCTCGGCATGGAAGTAGCGCTGCACCCAGTCGTGAAACGCCGTGCCCAGCAGTGCATGTGGATCCGGTCGCACCGGCAGCCTGCGACGCAGCCGCGCCACGGCGGCTGCCCGGTCCTTGCCCAGTTCGACCAGCATGCTGACCGACAGCTGCCCGGGCAGCGCCACCGGTTCGGGCTCACCGGCGCGGGCACGTTCGGCAAGTAGCGCATCGACATCGGCCGCCCAGTTCTCCACATCGGCGGCACCGAGGTCTTCGTCGGCCGCACCTGCTGTGCGCACCAGTTCGGCCCCATGGTCGATCGCGGCTTGCCGCGCGCCGGCCGGCTCGGCGGGCCACACCGCTTCGACGACATTGCCACGCAACGGGTTCGGCTCGCCATCGGCCGGATCAGGCACCCAGTGATCGATGACCCCGCACGGATCACCTGCCGCGGCCGATGCTTCGATGATGCCGCGCAGTTCGAGCAGGAAATCCGAGGGTCCGCGCGGTTTCGACTCGGTGGGGCCCCAGTGGTGACCCGACACCAGCAGGGTGTGTTCGCAGCGGGTGAGCGCGACATACAACAGGCGGCGTTCCTCGTCCACCCGCCGCTGCGCCAGGTGATCTTTGTGCTCGGCGATCTTGTCGGACAGCACTTTCCGGTCGAACACATCGGTGGTGTCGAGCACCGGAACGCCGTGTCGGGACTCGATGGCCCGGTCCCCGCGCAGCAGTGGCGGCAGGTCACCGGCATCGGTCAGCCAGGTCCGGGCCAGCGCGGTGGACGGGAACACCCGGGCGCTCAGGTGCGGCACGGCCACCACCTGCCATTCCAGCCCCTTCGCCGCGTGCACGGTGAGGATCTGCACCCGGTCGGTGGCCACCGTGATCTCGGCGGGAGCCAGACCGTTCTCGACCACCGCGGCGACCTCCAGATAGGCCAGCAAGCCCTCCGGTGTGGCATCGGCCCGATCGGCGAAGTCGGCGACCACGTCACCGAAGGCGTCGAGGTGTTCGGTGCCGCCCCAACCGGCCGCGACCGGGCGGGCCGCTCTGACCTCCGCGTCCACCCCGAGCACCCGCCGCACCTCGGCCACCAGGTCCGGCAACGGATGAGCGAGATGCCCACGCAGCGTGGTCAATTCGCGCCCGAGCGCCACGATGCGGAGGTAACCCTGCGCCGAGTAACGGGTGTCCGGCCCGGGATCGCAGATCGCGTCGGCCAGACATGCGGCATCGGCATCGGGTGCGGCCGAGGCCACGATCTGCGCGGTGCTGGTGGCGGGCGCCGGGCCGTCCAGTTCGACGGCCCGTTGCCACAGCGCCGCGATATCGCGGGCGCCCAGACGCCAACGCGGTCCGGTCAGCACCCTCATCGCGGCCGCACCGCCGGTCGGGTCGGCGATGAGCCGAAGCATGGCGACCACATCGGCGACCTCGGGAACGGCGAGCAAGCCGGCCAATCCGACCACCTCGACGGGGACACCACGGGCCGTGAGCGCCTCGGCCATCGGCGCCGCGTCGGCGTTGCGACGCACCAGTACTGCCGCGGTGGGCGGGCTGGGCGCGGCCAGATAGCGCCGAGCGATCTCGTCGGCCACCCAATTACGTTCGGCCACCACGTCATTCAGTAACGCACAGCGGATGTCACCGGGTTCGGCGTCGGGACGGGGCAACAGTTCCCGGACACTGACCGAGCGACGGCGGGCCTCGGCGGACACCGCGTTGGCCAGATGCAACGCCTGCGGCGGGTTGCGCCAGCTGGTCCGCAGTTCCAGCGTCGGTGCCGGGGTGCCGTCCGCCAACGGGAAATCGGTGGCGAACCGCGGCAGGTTGGTGGCCGACGCGCCGCGCCAGCCGTAGATGGACTGGATGGGATCGCCCACCGCCGTGAGCGCGAGCCCGTCGTCCACACCGCCACCGAAAAGTGCCGACAATGCGATCCGCTGCGCATGGCCGGTGTCCTGATATTCGTCCAGCAACACCACCCGATACCGTTGCCGCAGTTGCTCACCCACCTGCGGCGCGGCCACCGCCAGCCGTGCCGCCGCCGACATCTGGGCACCGAAATCCATCACCTTCGCCGCCCGCATGCGGCGGTGCAGTTCATCGATGAGCGGTACCAGCTGAGTGCGTTCGGTCTGGGTGTCCAGCAGCTTGAGCAACCACTGGCTGGGGCCGCGATCGCGCTGATTCGGTCCCGGAGGCAGGTTCAGGATGAGCCGCTCCAGCTCCACATGGGTGTCGGTCAGCGCCGCGGTGTCCACCAGATGCTCGGACAGGGCGCCCGCCAGCCGCAGCACCAGGGCGGTGATCGCGGCCGGCGACTTATCGGTGTCCAATACCCGCGGATGGTCACACACCACCCGGAATGCCAACTGCCACAGTTCGGTTTCGCCGATCAACCGGGTGTCCGGCTCGACCGGCAGCAGCAGACCGTGCTCGCGCAGCAGTGTGCCCGCGAACGCGTGGTAGGTGCTGATGGTGGGCGGGTCGTCGGCGCGCAACTCCGGACACAGCCCGGCACCGGCGAGTCTGGCCAGCCGGGCCCGGACCCGGCGCAGCAACTGCCCGGCGGCCTTGCGGGTGAAGGTCAGCCCGAGCACCTCGGCCGGCGCGGCGTATCCGTTGGCCACCAGCCACACCACCCGCGCCGCCATGGTCTCGGTCTTGCCCGCACCGGCGCCTGCGACCACCACCAGCGGCCCGGGCGGTGCCGCGATGACGGCCGCCTGCTCATCGGTAGGGCTGAAAACGCCGAGCGCATCGGCCAATTCGGCCGGACTGTACCTGGTGGCGATCACTGGTCCTGACCTCGCTGATGGGCCGGGCACATGGTGCGCACCGGGCAGTGACCGCAATTGTCGTTGACCCGTGCGACGAAAGCGGGCCCCTGGGTGGCGGCCGCGGCGGACACCACCTGTTCCCGCCACTGCGCGGCCGCATCCGGCGTCAGTGCGTCCTGGCTGCGCTCGGTGGCGCCACCGGCGCTCGGCTTACCGGGATAGACCAGCACACCGCCACCGGGCTCGTCACCGTGCGACAGCACACCTTCGGTGACGGCCAGCTGATAGAGGGCCAGCTGGGCGTTGCGCTGGGCATCGTCCTTGGTGATCGGGCTCTTACCCGTTTTGACATCGACGATCACCAGCCGGTCGGCGTTGTCGCGCTCGAGGCGGTCGACACGGCCGCGGACCCGCACCCCGGGGGCGATCATCCCGTCGACGGCGACCTCGGTGCCGACCTCGGTCAGCTGGCGGCGAGTGAGTTCGCGCCATTGCGCGAACGCCGACAACATCGCACCGTGCCGGGCCAGTTCGTTGTCGGCGTACCACTGGGACTCGAACGGCAGACCACCCCAGATGTTCTCCAATTCGGCCAGCAGCTGGTTCTCGGTCTTGGTGGAATCGGCGACCAGGGCGTGTACCAATGACCCGATGGCGGCCCGGACATCGCGACCGTCGCTGCCGCCGTGGCGTTCCAGCAGCCAGCGCAGCGGGCAATCGGACAGGGTCTGCACGGTGGACGGCGACAGCGTCACCACATGCTCCTCCCCCGACCACAGCGGCTCACTGCTCGACGGGGCCGTGCTGGCATACCAGGACTGCGGGTCGGCTCCGGCCACACCGGCCTCGGCCAGTCTGGCCAGTTGCGCTGCCGCACAAGAGCGGACATCCTCGTCGACCTCGGCGCCCGGTGCACACACCACCGCACGCAGCCGGCCCACCAGTGCCGCGGGGGCCAGCACCCTGGGCGCGGAGATGGGCATGCAGTCGGACTCGGTGTCCTCGGATGCCAACTCGGCCAGTTCGGCGCAGAACGGGGACGGCAGCATCGCGGCGTCGCCGGTTTCGCTGTCCACCGCGGTGACCAACAGCCGACTGCGGGCACGGCCCATCGCGGCGATGAACAGACGCCGCTCCTCGGCCATCAGCGGTGCGCGCACGGAGACGGGCTGACCGGGCTCGACCACCCCGTCCAGGATGTCGACGAGGTGCTGGGTGCCCAGCACACCACCGCGCGGCACGGTGTTGGGCCACAACCCTTCCTGGAGTCCCGCGATGACGACGAAGTCCCATTCCCGGTCCAGCACCGTGTGCGCGCTGCACACCGCGACCAGCTCGCCGCGGGGCATGTGATCGGCGGTGACCGGTAGACCCAACCCGTCGACATGGTCGAGCAGACCCCGCAACGTCGCCCCGGTGGTCCGGGTGACGTACTGCTCGGCCACGTCGAACAGGGTGGTGACCGCGTCCAGATCGCGTGCAGCCGCCGAACCGGCGGCACCGCCGCGGTCGGCTGCGGCCACCCATCGGCGCTGCAGGCCGCTGCGGTGCCAGGCCTGCCACAGCGTGTAGCGGGGGTCCTCGCCCGCGCGGTGGCTGCGCGCTGCGGCGTCGAGCACCGTACCGACCCGGCGCAGGCTGCGACTGTGCTCGGGTGCCAGTCCGGCGGGTACCCGATGCACGGCTTCGGCCAGCAGTTCGGGGAATTCGCGCTGATGGTTGTCCAGCCGGCGCAGTGTCCGGCGCAACTGGCGCAGCGAGACCGGATCGATCCGGCCGATCGGACCGGTGACCAGATCCAGCGCCGCCTCGCCGGTCAGACCGTCTGCGGCGGCACCCAGCACCGTGAGCAGGGCGTGTACCGCGGGCTGGCGGGCCAGCACCGGCTCCGCGGACGGCAGATCCACCGGGACGCCGGCGGCGGCCAGGGCGCGCCCGAGTGCCGCACCTGCGCGGGGCACGGACCGCACGATGACCGCCATCTGGGACCAGGGCACCCCGTCGATCAGATGTGCGCGCCGCAGCGCGTCGGCCACCAGGGTGGCTTCGGCATGCGCCGAAGCGGCGATGCGCACGGCGACCGAACCGGGATTGCCGGTGGTGCTGCTGAATTCGCCGAACCCTTCGGTGCCCGGCAACCGGCGCGCGATACCCGAGATGGCGGTGGCCACGGCGGCCGAGCAGCGATGCGACGCGGTGAGGCTGACCACCGGGGTATCGGTGCGCAGCAGCGCCGGATCGGCACCGCGGTAGCCGAACACCGATTGGTTCGGGTCACCGGCGATGACGGTGAGCCCGGCGCCCGCGGCCAGCACCCGGACGAGCAGCGCGGCCTGCGGGTCCAGATGCTGGGCGTCGTCGACCAACAGCAGCTGGATGCGGGCGCGCTCGGCCGCCAGCAGGTCGGGGTCGGTGGCCAGCGCGTCCAGGGCCGCGCCGACGAGTTCGGCGGCACCGAGCGCGGGCACGGTGGCCTGCGGCGCGGCCATTCCGACCGCGGCCCGCAGCAGCATCACCTGTTCGTAGACCTGCGCGAAACGCCCGGCCGCAACCCATTCCGCGCGGCCGGACAACTTGCCGAGGCGCCGCAGCGCCACCGGGTCGACCCCGCGTTCGGCACAACGGGCCATCAGGTCACGCAGTTCGGAAGCGAAACCGGCCGTGGCCAGCGCGGGGTGAAGCGCCGCCGGCCATGTGGCCGCACCGTCTTCGAGGTCACCGGCGAGCAATTCCCGGAGGATGCCGTCCTGCTCGGCACCGGTGATCAACCGGGGCGGCGGATCACCGTTGCGCTGAGCGGCCAGCCGCAGCACCGCGAAGGCGTACGAGTGCACCGTGCGCACCAGCGGCTCCCGGACCACGCCCGCCCCGCTGCCCAACAGGGTGGCGGTGATCTCCGCGCGGGCCGCTGCACTCAGCCGCGCCGAGCCGGTGAGCAACAGCACCGATTCGGCGGCCGCACCCGCGCCGATATGCGCGGCGGCGGTGCCGGTGAGCAGTCGGGTTTTACCGGTGCCCGGACCGCCGATCACCCGCACGGCGCCACGCAGACCCGGGTCGGCCAGAGCGGCGGGCTCCAGCACGTTGCTCGATGCGGTCATGACGACATGTCATCACGGGGGTCCGACAAGTTTGGCCTGGCGAGCGAAGCGACGGGGAATGTGGGCCTGGCGAGCGAAGCGACGGGAAAAGAGGCGGGGCGAGCGAAGCGACGGGGGAAGGTACCGTCAGACACGTGCTGCACACCTACCGCTACGGTCCCGACGCGCCCGTTCAGGTACTGGCTGTTCATGGGCTGACCGGGCACGGCAGGCGCTGGGAGACACTGGCGTCCGGCCATCTGCCCGACGTGGCGATCCTGGCGCCCGACCTGATCGGGCACGGTCGTTCCACCTGGTCGGCGCCGTGGACCATCGAAGCCAACGTGACGGCGCTGGCCGAGTTGCTCGACGCCGAAGCGGCCGGCCCGGTCGTGGTGGTCGGGCACTCGTTCGGTGGCGCGGTGGCGCTGACGCTGGCCGCCACCCGGCCCGATCTGGTGTCCGGGCTGGTGCTGCTGGATCCGGCGGTGGCACTGGACGGGGCATGGATGCGCGAGATCGCCGACGCGATGCTGTCCTCACCCGACTATCCGGATCGCGACGAGGCCCGCGCGGACAAACTGTCCGGCTCGTGGGGCGAGGTCGACCCCGATGAGGTGGAGCGTGAACTCGACGAACACCTGACCGCGCTGCCCAACGGCCGGTTCGGCTGGCGGATCAGCGTGCCGGCGGCGATGTCCTACTGGAGCGAGCTGACCCGTCCGATAGCACTACCCACCAACCGAATTCCGGTCACCTTGGTCCGGGCGACCCGCACCTCGCCGCCCTATGTCACCGACGAGGTGGTCGGCGCCCTGCGCGGCGCGCTGGGTGACCGGTTCGCCCTGACCGAGCTGGATTGCGATCACATGGTGAGTCAGGCCATGCCCGCCGAGACCGCCGCAATCGTCCGCGGGCACCTCGGCTGAGATGGCGCGCATCACCGAGGAGCAGGTCGAGCGGGTGCGCGCATTGGTGGCCGCCATCCCGGCCGGGCGGGTGAGCACCTACGGGGACATCGCCGAGGAGGCGGATCTCTCCAGCCCCCGGATCGTCGGGTGGGTGATGCGCACCGATTCCTCGGATCTGCCGTGGCACAGGGTGATTCCTGCATCGGGACGCCCCGCCCCACATCTGGCCACCCGCCAGCTGGAACGGCTGCGCGGCGAAGGGGTGCTGGCCAGGGACGGCCGGGTGCCGCTGGGCGAATACCGTCACGACTTCGCGTAGAAGTCCAGGTGCGCCCGCGCGGCCGCCTCCCACGTCATCGATGCCGCCAACGCCCGCCCGGGTTCGGGGTCGGAGGGGTCGGTCACCGCGGCGATCATCTCGGCGGCGAAGCCGGCGGCATCGGCGGCGAATCGCACCGTGTCACCGAACACCTCGCGCAGCACCGGCAGATCGCGGGTCACCACCGGGCGGCCCGCGGCCAATGCCTCCATCGCGGCCAGCCCGAAACCCTCCTTGGTCGACGGGAAGGCGAACACCTCGCAGCCGGCGACCAGGAACGGCAGGTCGCCATCGGCGATCGCGCCGAGGATGATCGGTTGGACACCGAGCGCGGCACACGATGCGTCGAACGCGGCGCGGTAGTCCCGGTAGTCGAACAGCGTCTCGCCCCCGGCGATCACCAGCGACAGGTCCGGACGGCGGGCACGCAGCAGGTGGTATGCCTGGACCAGATCGAGGGTGCCTTTGCGGGGTTCGATGCCACCCACCGTGAGGACGTACCGGCCCAGCTCGCCGTGCCAGCGGGACTGTCCGGCGACATCGCCGGCGGCCTCGATGAATCGTTGTGCATCAACACCATTGGGGATCACCTCCGGTTCCAGACCCCACCCGGCCCGGACTTCGGCGGCGACGGCCGCCGAGACGCAGATGTGGGCGTACGGCGCGACGATGGCTTTCTCGTGACAGTCGGCGAGCACCGGGGTGGTGAACTGGTCGAGGTGGTGGACGGTGCGGATGCAACGCCCGACGGCGTTCGCGCTGATGCAGTCCTGCGCGTGCACGATGTCGTAGTCCTGCGGGGTGAACGCACCGCCGAGCACCTCGATGGATCGGACGATGCGATCGGTCACGGTGTCGGTGGGGTGGTCGGCGAACTCGACCAGCCGCACCGTCACGGCCGGATCGATTTCCCGGAAGAAGCCGCGGTCGCCGGCGCGGGCCAGCGACCACACCGTCACCTCTGCCCCCAGCCGGGCCAGCGCCTCGGCGAGATAGAGCGTATGCACCACTCCCCCACGGGGTTTGGTGGAATAGGTCAACAGGGCGATCCGCATATCAGCCGCGCACCGACCTGGTGCGGTAGGTGTCCGGGCGCAGTTCGGCCAGGTGGTTCAATACCCTTCTGGCCCGGGCGATCTCGGATTCGACGTCGATTTCCGCCTTGGCGATACCACCTTTGGAACGGGTGGTGGCCAGAATGTCCCCGCCCGGCCCCACCACCTTGGCCTGCCCGAGGAAGCGCAGATTGCCCATCACGCCGGTCTGGTTGGACGACACCAGGACCACTTGATTCTCCGCGGCGCGGGCACAGTCGTAGAGGTCGAAGAGCCGAGACTGTCGGTCCGCGGGCAGCCGCGAAGCACGATCGGTGACGCTGGCCGGCCAGGCCGACAGCGCGGCGATGATCTGTGCACCGTCGAGCGCCAGCGCTCGGGCGGCCTCGGGAAAAGTCTTGTCGTAGTCGATGAGCATCCCGATGCGTCCGACCGGGGTGTCGAAGGTGCTGAAGCCGTCACCGGCCAGGTAGGTGAGCGCTTCACCGGCCGGCTGATGGACCTTGCGATAGCTGCCGAGCACCCCGTCCCCGGACAGACAGACGGCCGCGTTGTAGCGGGCACCACCGGGCGCGGCCTCGGCGTAGCCGACGCAGACGGTCATCGCCCCGGCAGCCGCGATCACGGCGGCGATCTCCGGACCGTCGGGATCCAGCGCCGGGGGTGGGTCGTCGGGGTCGGGTGCGGTGAAATCGCCGATATAGCCACCCAAGCAGGCATCCGGAAGCACCAGGAGGTCGACGCCGTCCTGCACCGCGGATTCGACGATACCGACGACCTTGGACACCCCACGGTCCACATCACGACCGAAGTGGGCGGCGACCGCTCCCAATGTGACTGGCGCCATGGCTCCCCTCAGGCCGCTCCGAGACCGGTGACCGACGACGTCAACGCCGTCGTGCTCACTCCGTCAGGCCAGCGTAGGCGTACCCCGGGTAGATCGGTGAGCGACCCGCAGACGGCCGTCCGCACCCCCTGCGGCGCCCGGACCGGCGCGTCGCCGCCGGCGGTGAGCATCGCGTATCCGGGAAAACAGGTCAACCAGGACCCCATCTCGGCACCGGAGGGGCGCGGGACGGCCGCGACGTCGAGTTCGGCACCGGTGCCACCGGCCTCCGCCATCATGCCCAGCGTGCCGACGATTCCGGCCATGCTGACGTCCTTGGCGGCCTGCGGCCGCGACGCGCTGACCAAACCGGTCATCGACCGTAGGTCCGCACTGTCACGACCACTCGTCGAATCCCATTGCCGGCCGGTGTATCCGGGCCGCCATCCGCCGGTGAGATCGGCGGTCAGCGCCACGGTGTCACCGGATCGGCCGCCCCCGCCGGGCACCGGCGTGCCCGTGTGCCCGAGGGCCGTGACCGCCAGCGCGGTCGGCACACCGAGTTGGGTGTGGCCGCCCAGCACCGGCACATCCCAGGCCCTGGAGGCGGCGGCCAGTCCGCGCACGATCCGGTCCAGCACGGCACTGGTGGGAGCCCCCACCGCATCGAGCAGACCGATCGGCGCCGCACCCATCGCGGTCAGATCGTTGACGTTCACCAGCACCGAGCACCATCCGGCCCATTCCGGGTCCCGCTCGACCATCGACGGGATGATGGCATCGCAGGCGGCCACCAGATCGCTGCCCGGCACCGGAGACCCGTCGTCACCGAGGAATCCGGTCGGCCCCAGCGCACCATCCACCGATCGCAGCGGCGCCAGGGCGGACCCCAGAAACGACTTGGTCGCGGTCGCCAACGCCCGGAAAGGGTTGAGCGGCCACCGAATCCATGTGTGCGGCCGTCCGGCCACCTCGGTGTCGCCCAGGGTCTGCCATCCCAGTGCCTCGAACAGCGGCAGATACCGGCACTGCACCGTGGCTTCGAAGCGCAGCACCCCAGCCGACTCGGCGTACGCACACGCGGCGCGGATCAACGCCGGACCGATACCGGCGGGGGCGCCGGGTTCGGTGACCAGCCTGCTACCGGTCCACCAGCCCAGGTCCACCGCGCCGACGGGCGCGAGCCGGACACCGCCAAGCACCCGCCCGTCGGGAGCGGTGGCCACCAGCACGACGGTGCGGTGATCGTCGTCGATATCGTCGCGGTCGGTCCGGGTGAACAGGCCCTGCTCGATGACGAAGGCTTCCCGCCGCAGCCGGTGATACCCGTCGAGGTCGGGCAACTCGGCCGGCCGGATGAGAAACGGTGCGGGTGGCCGGGTTCCGGCCAGAATCGACAGGTCCGACGGGAACTGCGTGGCACTGGTGTCGAACCGGATCATCATGCCCCCAGGTTCTGCAGCACCGAGCAGGCTCCGCACGCCGCGCACCCGGCCCGCTGGCCGGTCCCCGACATGCCGGCCATCCTCAGCGCCGCGGCGACCTCGCGCGAGATTTTCTCCACCAGGGCTGAGTCGGGGGCGGCGGCAGCGTCTACGTCGACGGCCAACGAGCCGGGCTGCGGCCGGTAGGGCACCACGAACGGATAGACGCCCATCTCGATCAGTTCGGCCGCCCCTGCCACGAGTTCGTCGGCATCCTCCCCGAGTCCGACCAGCAGGTAGGTCGAGACTTGGTTGCGCCCGAACACGCGCACCGCCTCACGCCACGCGGCGCGGTAACTGTCCAACGGCACCGTCGCCTTGCCGGGCATCCAGCGCCGCCGCACCTCGTCATCCAGCGACTCGACATGGATGCCGATGGCGTCGGCACCGGCCTGCCGCAGTTCGGTGAGTACGGTCAGATCGGCCGGCGGTTCGCACTGCACCTGGATGGGCAGGTGCGGGACGGCGGCTTTGACGGCGCGCACACACCTGGCCAGATGCCGTGCGCCGCGGTCGCTTCCCGCGGAGGTGCCGGTGGTCATCACCATCTGGGTGACACCGTCCAGGCGCACCGCGGCCTCGGCCACCTCGGCGAGTTCGGCGGGCCGTTTGACGGCCGTGGTGGCGCCGCTGCGCAGCGACTCCTCGATGGTGCAGAACCGGCAACGCTGATCTGCCGAGTAGCGGATGCAGGTCTGCACCACGGTGCTGGCCAGCACGTCGCGGCCGTGCAGCCGGGCCAGTTTCTCGTACGGCACCCCGTCGGCGGTACTCAGGTCGTAGAACCGCGGGCGGTCGATGACTTCGACGTCCAGGCCGGTGTCCACCCCGTCGAGCAGCACCCGGGATCCATCGAACATGAACGGGCTGTCGGGGTTTCGCGGAATCGCGGCGTTCAGACCGTCGATGACGAGATGGCCGTCGGCGCTCGGACCGGCGCCGGCGGTGCGGCTGACAGGTGGCCGACCGCGGAAACCCAGGAGGGCGAGATCGACTCTGGTGGAGACGGACATGGCGGCAACTCCCTAGATGGCGACGGCGTCGGTACGGAAGGTGCGGCGGCGAACCTTGCTGGTGATGGTGTCGGCGATGTGCTTCGCATCGCGGTCGATGCCGAGGAACCGGCCGGATCCCCAGGTGTGCATCCACGGCAGGCCCACGAAACTCAATCCGTCGACTCCGGTGATCCCGCGGGTCTGCATGGGCCGCCCCGCCCCGTCGAACGCGCTGGCCTCTATCCAGCGGTAGTCGGGCCGGTAACCGATGGCCCAGACGATGCTGGTCACGCCGGCCTGCGCCAGATCCAGTGTGGTGGGATCTTTTTCAGGCGACCACACCGGTTGATACCGCGCCGGTGGTGGCGCTTCGATCCCGGCGGCGTCGATGTGGCGGTCGATATCGGAGCAGATCGAGTTGTACACCGCATCCGCGGAATCCAGCGCTGCGGTCAGCGTCGGCTCGAACCTCAGCAACGAGTCCTTGCCGTCGGCCAGGGTGCCGTAGAGCTTCATCCCCTCGACGGCGAACCGGCGCAGGTCGACGTCGCGGCCACCGTCGCGGCCGGTGACATAGTGATTGGTCTTCTCGATCGCGGCCTTGCCGCCGGGATACTGCTGGGCGGGTTTGTCGTACAGGCCCATATCGGCCAGCCAGGTCATGCAATCCCGGCCACGGTAGAACCGGGCCACCCGCGGGGCGCTTCCGACGGCCAGATGCACTTGCCGTCCCGCCAGGTGTAGATCCTCGGCGATCTGCGCGCCGGATTGCCCGGTGCCGACCACCAGCACCGCTCCGTCGGGCAGCTGGTCGGCATTGCGGTACTGCTCGGAGTGGATCTGAGTGATGGCGCGATCGAGTGTGCTTGCATACGTGGGGATCACCGGCAAGGGATAGCCGCCGGTGGCGATGACGGCCTGCTCGCAGGTGAGTGTCTCGCGGCCGGCCGGAGTCTCCAGCGTCAACTCGAATCCACCCTCGGCGCGATTGGCCAGCCGGCTGACCCGGGTGTGTTCCCGCAGCGGTGGGGTGAAGGTGTCCAGCCATCCGGACAGCCACGCCACCACCTCGTCGCGGGTCATGAACCCGTCCGGGTCGTCTCCGGTGTAGGCATAGCCGGGTAGCCGGCAGTGCCAGTTGGGGGTCACCAGGGTGAAGTTGTCCCAGCGGGTGTCGGCCCACGCGTGCACGGGGGTCTCGGCTTCCAGCACCAGGTGTTCAATTCCGGCGCGGCCGAGGTACCAGCTGACCGACAGCCCGGCCTGACCGCCACCGATGACGGCGACCGGGACGTGTGCGGTGGTCATTTCTGCTCCATGGCGGTGATCTCGACGAGGGCCTGTGCGGGGAATCGGCCTGCGGCAGCGACGATCCGCTCGGAGGTGTCGGCCGCCGAGGTGCAGTAGAAGCCGAACTTGGCACGCACTCGTTCGCCGGCCTCCGTCAGCGCCCGGGTGGAGCGGTCCACGAAGTCGCCTACGGTGTACGGGGTGCCGGTGCTCAGGTAGTCGTGCATCACCAGGCTGGGTGAGTAGCAACGCTGGATGCTGCCGTCGGGCCAGCGCACCTCGAAGGTCATCTCAGGCATGGGCCAGCTCCCGCCACTTCGCGTTCTGCTGGGCGTCGGTCTCGGTCAACGGGCCGTACACGTCGGGCCTGCGGTCACGCAGGTGGAACATCCCGGCCCGCATGGTGCGGAAGGTGGCGTCCAGATCGACTTCGGCGACGGCCATCCCGCTACCCAAAAGTGTTGTGGCCAAGATGTTTCCGCCCGGATCGACGACTTTGGCATTGCCGACGTAGCGCAGTGAGCCGAACGTGCCACTCTGGTTGGAGGCGATCCAGAACACCTGATTGTCCAGCGCCCGGGCGGTGTCGAACAGATTGAACCGGTAGGTCCAGCGGTCGTCCTGCAGGTTCTCGGCGGTGGCGGTGCGGGCCGCCGGCCATGCCGACAGGCTGGCGATGATCTGGGCACCGCTCAGTGCCATCATGCGCGCCGCCTCCGGAAATGCCTTGTCGTAGCAGATTTGCAGCCCGACCCGGCCGACCGGTGTGTCGAACACGCCGTACCCGGAGCCCGGCGAGTACGACATGCCTTCGCCGAGTGGTTGATGCACCTTGCGGTAGGTGCCGTAGACGGTGTCACCGTCCAGCACGGCGGCGGTGTTGTAGCGGGTCTTTCCGTCCTCGGCCAGTTCGCAGAATCCGATTGCGACGACCAGATCGCCGATGATCTGTTGCACCCGGGCGATCTCCGGCCCGTCGATCCGGATGGCCGGTGGCAGTGAGCGTTTGGTGGTCTTGACGGTGTCGCCGTGGTTGCCCAGCGAGGACAGGTAGCCACCGATTGCGGCCTCCGGGAAGACCAGGAAGTCCACGTTCTGCGTGCGGGCCTGTTCGGTCAGTGCGGCGATCAGCGCGTAGTTCTGTTCCAGGTCCCGGGTGAAGTTGGCCGAGACCGCGGCAAGTGTGGTCACGGCGGGCCCTAGACCATGTAGGTGGAGTTGATGATGGCGCCCTTGCGGGCGTAGTAGATCAGCGCATCCTGAACATCGAGCGGATGCGCCGGGATGACACCCTCGATCAGGTCCTCTTCGCGTCCGCCGTGCAAGGCGAGGCCGAAGCGGCAGGCGAATACGGTGCCGCCCTCCTTGATGAAGGTGCCCAGTGCGTCGTTGATGTTCTGTTCGCCGGGGAAGCCCGAGTCGCCGGTCTTCGGGAAACCGCGGGTGGCAAGGCAATTGATGGCGCCGGGGCCGTAGAAATAGATGGCCGACTCGAAGCCCTTGCGTAGCGCCCGGGTGGCCTGCAGCACCGCGACGAACGAGACGGAGGATTCGTGGGCGATACCGTGGACCAGCGTGAAATAGCTCTCGCCCGCCTCGGCCTGGTAGTCGGGGAAGATCTTGGTGCTGCCGTAGATGTTGGACCCCTTGGGCAGCGACGGATGCGGGATCTCGGCCAGCGATGTTGCGATGTTCTCCGCGATGGAGGTGTCAAAAGCCATGGAGGACTCCAAGTTTGAGTGAGATTCGGGCGGCTTCGGTGCCGTGCGCCGGAATTTTCGGCTGGTTCCATTACAGGCCCGCACCATTACCGAGTGGTTAGGGATGGAATACATCTGCATTGCGGGCAACTCACCGCCGCAACGGGGCCGTAACACGCTCAACGACTACCGGTTCCGTGTGCCCCTCGACCAGGGGAACGGCTTTGTGCGCTTCAGGCGCCCTATGCCGGCGAGTCGCCGACCAAACCGCACAAACGCGCGGCTAGAGCACCAGCCGGACCAGCGCGGCCGTGCGGGCCAGGCCGGGGAAGGCCGCCGCCGTGGCGCGCGGGTGCAGCGCATGCACGGCGAGCCGGAACATCAACGCGCGCAACAACATCTGCGGCCACTCCGGCAGCGGGCTCCAACGTTCGACCAGACCGTCGTCGGCGTCCCCCCACGCCAGGGCGTCGACGACGACGACACCGGCGGCCCACGCCGCCGGCCGCCAGTACGGGGTGATATCGGTGATGCCCGGGGCCGCGGCGCCGGCGAAGAGCACCGTGCCGTACAAGTCGCCGTGCACGAGTTGACTGGGGCTGCGGGTCGGCTTGCGCAGCGAGGCCAGCTGATTGATCAGCTCGACCGACTTCTGTCCGTCCGCCGAACCGGGTGAGACCCGCGCGCCGGGCGGCAGCGCATGCAGGGGCCGGTCCTCCCAGGCCGCGCGGTCGGCGGCGATGAACACGTCGACATCCGACCACGGCGCCACCGGCGGCTGGGTGAGAAACCGCGGCCGCTCCAGCTTGGCCGTCGCCTCGTGCAACCGCACGGCCGCGGACACCACCTCGTCATGCCGCGGTTCCGGAGTGCCCGCGACGAAGGTGTCGGCGCGCCAACCGGCGACGACGTAGCGCCCGTCGGTGGAGCGCACCGGCCGGGCCAGCCTGAGCCCGTCGGCGAACAGTGTCTCGCGCACCTTGGCCGACCAAGCCGCGCGCGCGTGGTCGGCGACCATGGACAGCACCACCTCACCGCACCGCCAGCCGCCCTCCCAATTGGAGCCGAGCGGAACGGGACGCAAGCCGGCCAGTCCGAACGCCGCCAAAACATGGTCGGGTGGCAGTTCGTCAGTCACGCA
Organism: Mycobacterium sp. BMJ-28; assembly: GCF_054404835.1. Classification (NCBI taxonomy): domain Bacteria; kingdom Bacillati; phylum Actinomycetota; class Actinomycetes; order Mycobacteriales; family Mycobacteriaceae; genus Mycobacterium; species Mycobacterium sp. BMJ-28. The sequence goes on from NZ_CM136783.1 coordinate 4,642,003, forward strand.
CGTCAGCCTAAGCGGTGGCGCGTCACAGAACGCTCAGTACATCACCATGTCGGGTTCGAGTTGCTTCGCCCAGGCCACGATTCCGCCCTGCAGGTGCAGCGCGTCGGCGAAACCGGCCTTCTTCACCGCGGCCAGCGCCTCGGCCGAGCGCACGCCGGTCTTGCAGTACAGCACCGCAATCCGGTCCTGCGGCAACTGGGCCAGCCCGCTGCCGGCCTCGATGGCCGACTTGGGGATGAGTTCGGCGCCCTGGATGTGGTTGATCTCCCACTCGACGGGTTCGCGCACGTCGATCAGCGCCACCGGCTTGCCGGAATCCAGCAGCTCACGCAGTTCACGCGGGGTGACCGTGGAGCCGACCGAGGCCGCGGCCGCTTCATCGGTGATGACACCGCAGAACGCCTCGTAGTCGATCAGCCCGGTGATCTTCGGGGTGGCCGGATCCTTGCGGATCTTGATGGTGCGGTACGTCATGTCCAGCGCGTCGTAGACCATCAGCCGGCCCAGCAGGGTGTCCCCGATACCGGTGATCAATTTGATGGCCTCGGTGCCCATCACCGACGCGATCGAGGCGCACAAGATGCCCAGCACACCACCTTCGGCACACGAGGGGACCATGCCCGGTGGCGGCGGCTCCGGGTAGAGGTCGCGGTAGTTCAGGCCCAGACCGTCGGGGGCGTCCTCCCAGAACACCGACACCTGGCCCTCGAACCGGTAGATCGAACCCCACACATACGGCTTGTGCGCCAGCACGGCGGCGTCGTTGACCAGATAGCGGGTCGCGAAGTTGTCGGTGCCGTCCAGGATCAGGTCATACTGCTCGAAGAGTTCGACCGCGTTCTCCGGTTCCAGACGCAGTTCGTGCAGCACCACGTTGACGTACGGGTTGACCTCGAGCACCGAATCGCGGGCGCTCTGCGCCTTGGAGCGGCCGATATCGGACTGGCCATGAATGATCTGGCGCTGCAGATTCGATTCGTCGACGACGTCGAACTCGACGATCCCGATGGTGCCGACACCGGCCGCGGCCAAGTACAACAGCGTCGGCGAGCCGAGCCCACCCGCGCCGATGACCAGCACTTTGGCGTTCTTGAGGCGTTTCTGACCGTCCACGCCGAGGTCCGGGATGATCAGGTGCCTGCTGTACCGGGAGACCTCGTCCCGGGTCAGTTCGGCGGCTGGCTCCACAAGCGGTGGTAACGACGTCACCGTGAGACTCCTTGACTCGATCGCAATCCTGGCGTCAATCTCACCAGGCCCACAGCTTCAACGGTAATCCAGGGGTATTGCTTCCCCGGGTCTGCCGGTCAGGCGATCGGATACGGCCAAGGGTTGAACCGGCAGGTCCGGCCGTCCGGTTTGACCGATTCGGGGTCGAACTTGGCGGCGTCGTCATTGTTGGTGGAGAACGTCTGCTGCATCATCACCGGCGCAAGGGCGCCGTTCTCCGGGCACGGCTCATGCTTGGGGTAACCGATCGCGTGCCCCACCTCGTGGTTGATCAGGTACTGCCGGTACGAGCCGATATCGCCCTGGAAGGGCACCGCGCCGCGAACCCAGCGGGCTTCGTTGACGAACACCCGCGGCTGATTCTCCTGATACGCCGGGTTGTAGCAGGAGGCCTCCAGCGGGATGTCGTACCCACAGCCCTCCCGCACCGTCAGCGGCGAGGTCAGCGACACCCGGAAATCGGGGGTGCCACCCGCCTCGCCGTCCACCCGTTCGAAGCCGAACTGCGTGTTGTGCGTCCAGCTCTTCGGGTTGGCCAGGGTCTCGCTGACCATGCGGGCGAATCCCTCGTCACCGCCGAAGGACGCGGTGTCCAGGCCGTCCTCGACCTCGACGGTGTACCGGAATGTCTTGGTGTCCCCCGCACCGACCTTGGGTGCGGTGCCCGGCACCACATGCCACGTCTTGGCACCCGACTCGGTGAACGGTCCGCCGGCGGGCAGGATGCCGGTGGGCAGGCTCGCGTCGAATTCGGTGAGGCCCTTGGGCGGCGCCCCGATGATCGCGGTGCTGGGGGCATTGATGGTCGGCGGGCCCTGCACCGGGCCCTCGGCGGTGACCGGGATGGGCGCGCTGGTCCCGGTGACGGTCTGGTAGAGCACGACGACGGTGAGCACCGCCAGCACCGGCAGCGCGTAAGCGCGCCAGCCGTAAGTCGACACGAACCGGCCCAGCCAGGTCTGCTTGCGCAGATGTTGGCGCTCGTCGCGGTTAGAACGGGGTCGGCCATGATCGTCGGCCAGCGGATCGCGCTGGGCGCGCAGCGGCTCGCGCCATTCACTGCGCAGCACCGGGACGTTTCCCGGGTCGCTGCGCTCCTGCCCGCGCGACACATTTCCCAGGTCGCTGCGCTCCTGCCCGCGCGACACATTTCCCAGGTCGCTGCGCTCCTGCCCGCGCGACACATTTCCCAGGTCGCTGCGCTCCTGCCCGCCGGAAGGAGGGGCCCCGAGCCCCCGCGACGCACGCGCGCCTGTGCGACGCCCCGGGTCGTAGGTCACCGAACCAGGATTGCACAGACCGCGACCGGCGCCGGTCCGGCGCGCCACCGACACATGCACCTGCGACGGGGCCCACCACGGCGTGCGGTAGTAATGTCGTGACGATCACCACCTAGGCAACTGCCTGGCAGCGCCTCAGCGCGCGTACGAGAGTTCAAGATTGAGGACCTGATGAGCGATCTCGCCAATGCCGCCGATCGGAGAGGCGCCAAGGCGGGCACCGGAGGCACCCGGCGCGGTAACCGGCTGCCCCGCGACGAACGCCGCGGGCAGCTCTTGATCGCGGCCAGTGAGGTCTTCGTCGACCGCGGCTACCACGCCGCAGGTATGGATGAGATCGCCGATCGTGCCGGTGTCAGCAAACCCGTTCTCTACCAACACTTCTCGTCGAAGCTGGAGCTCTACCTGGCCGTGCTGCAGCGGCATGTGGACAATCTGGTCTCCGGTGTCCGGCAGGCGCTGCGTACCACGACCGACAACCGCCAACGGCTGCGCGCCGCGGTCCAGGCCTTCTTCGACTTCGTCGAACACGACAGCCAGGGCTACCGGCTGATCTTCGAGAACGACTACGTCACCGAACCGCAGGTCTCGGCGCAGGTGAAGGTCGCCACCGAATCGTGTACCGACGCGGTGTTCGACCTGATCAGCCGGGATTCCGGCCTGGAAGCGCATCGAGCCAGGATGATCGCGGTCGGCCTGGTGTCCACCAGCGTGGACTGCGCGCGGTACTGGCTCGACAACGACCGCCCCATCACGAAAGAGGCGGCCGTCGAGGGCACGGTGCTGTTCGCCTGGGGCGGACTGTCACACGTGCCGCTCACCCGTTCTTGACGGCCTCGGCTCCAACGGTCCCGAAACCCACCTTGCGGGTATCGGCTGCGCCGATCTCGACATAGGCGATCTTGGCCGACTGCACCAGATAGCGGCGGCCCTTCTCATCGGTCAGCGCGAGCACACCGTCGGATCCCAATGCCTTGGTGATGAGAGCTTCGACCTCGGCAGGGGTCTGCGCGCTGTTGATGACCAGCTCTCGCGGGCTGTCGGCGACCCCGATCTTGACGTCCACGCTGCGGCCTCTTTCGGTTGGTGTGCATTGCGTGCAATCAGGCTAGTGGACGCGCCGCGGAGCGCGGCGCCATGGTCGCTACGCCGAGAGCGAAGCGGCCCGCGACCCGACGGTCACTAGACCGAGTCCGGACCGTGACCGCGGGGCCCGCCGCGTCGACGGGACCGGCCAATTGCGTCCCGTTAGCATCGGCCGAGTACGCACCGAAACCTCTTGGGAAGCGCTATGAGCAGGCCTTATTCACGAAACACCGCAACACGCGACTCCTACGCCGACGCCGGCTACCGGTCGCGTTATTCCGCTGACCATGACTACCCCGAGGACTCTCACGAGTACGGCGACGCCGACACCGGCGCGGAGTACGAATACGAGTACCCCGCCGACTACCACGACGAGCTGGACCGCCGGTGGATCTGGGTGGCCGGCGTCGCGGGCGTCATCCTGATGGTCGCGGTGATCTGCACCGGGGTGATCCTGGGCGGCGGAGACAGCGGTTCGGTGTCGGCCACCCAGGCTTCGACCACAGCGCAGGCGACCAGCAGTGCCGCCCCGACCACGCCCACTCGGGCGCCGGCGCCCATCGGTCAGCAGCCATCGGCCCTGGCACCGGAGACGGTGACGACGGTGACCCCGACCCCGACCCCGACGGCCACCGCCGCACCGGCCACCACCGAGGCCCCGGCCGCTCCCGTCGCACCCGCGGTGGACCCGGCCGCGGCCGCGCGCACCATCACCTACACGGTCACCGGTAACCGGCAATTGCTGGATCTGGTCACGATCATCTACACCGACCAGCAGGGTGCCCTGCAGACCGAGGTCAATGCGGCGCTGCCGTGGACCAGGACGGTCACCCTCGATCCCGGGGTGCAGCTCAGCTCGGTCACCGCGACCAGCATCGGCGCCCAGCTGAACTGCGCGATCACCGATGCGGCGGGTACACCGCTGGTCACTCAGGCCAACAACACCATCATCGCGACCTGCACGAAGTGATCAGCCGAGGCCGAGTTCCTGCATCCGGCTGGCGTGCGTGCGCTGCAGCCGTTCGAAGAACTCGCCCAGCTGGGCCAGCCCGTCACTGCTGGTGATCACCAGATCGACGAGCTCGTCGTGCTCGGCGAGGACGAACTGGGCCTGGGTGATGGCCTCCCCCAGCAGCCGGCGCGACCACAACGCCAGCCGGTGGCGTTGCCGGTCGCTGGCGGTCACCGCCGCGCGCACCTCGGCCACCACGAATTGGGAGTGGCCCGTCTCCGAGAGCACCGACCGCACCACACCGGCCGCTTCGGCAGGCAGCGCGTCGGCGATCTCGAGATAGAAGTCGGCGGCCAGCGCATCCCCGATGTAGGTTTTGACCAACGCCTCCAGCCACGTGCTCGGTGTGGTCAGTCGATGGTAATTCTCAAGCGCCGCAGCATATTTCGTCATGGCGGGGACCACGTCGACATTGCGTTCGGCCAATGCGTCCCGCAGCAGTTCGTAGTGCCGCATCTCGGCGGCGGCCATGCTCGCCATGCTGATCCGACCGGCCAGATTCGGCGCCATCCGCGCCTCCTCGGTGAGCCGGTAGAAGGCAGCCACCTCGCCGTAGGCGAGCAATGCGAACAGTTCGGTGACGCCAGGATGGTCGACCAATACGCCCGGCTTCGGTTCGGCACCGGGCTGCGCGGGAGACGTCTGTGGCATGGCCCAACTCTAGACGCCGGGTGCCGCTGCGATCCTCTGGCAAATGTGCCAGCTATGATGGTCAGAGGCAGTGGCTTTTTTTGAGCTTTTCGGCCGGGCCATTTCAGGCCGGATACCGATGCCGCCGCCTAGGCAATGTGCGTGCACGTGGTTCGGCCGGCCCATCAGACGGGCAAGGCCCAGCGGGCTGACATCACCCCATCCCGGGGAGAAGCGACCGCTTTCTCGTCATCTTCGTGCGCGCGTGACGACATACGCGACGAGGAACGACCACGAAAGGCAGTAAGGCGGCCAAGGTGCTGCCGAACCCCATATGACCGCTTTGACCACCAAAACCCATACTTTTGCCGAACTCGGCGTACGCGAAGAGATCGTGCGCGCCCTTGCCGAAACCGGCAAGGAACACGCCTTCGCCATCCAGGAGCTGACCCTGCCGCTCGCGCTGGCCGGCGACGACCTGATCGGCCAGGCCCGCACCGGCATGGGCAAGACCCTCGCCTTCGGCGTCCCGCTGCTGCACCGGATCACCAGCGACGGCGGCCGCCCGCTCAACGGCACCCCGCGCGCCCTCATCGTGGTGCCCACCCGTGAACTCTGTCTGCAGGTCTACAGCGACCTGGAGCTGGCGTCGAAGTATCTGCGCGCCGACGACGTGGAAGGCCACGCCGACCGCAAGTTCGTCGTGACCTCCATCTACGGCGGGCGCCCCTACGAGCCCCAGATCGAGGCGCTGCGCAAGGGCGTCGACGTCGTCGTCGGCACCCCGGGCCGGCTGCTCGACCTGGCGCAGCAGGGCCACCTGCAGCTGGGCAGCCTGTCGGTGCTGGTGCTCGACGAGGCCGACGAAATGCTCGACCTGGGCTTCCTGCCCGATATCGAGCGCATCCTGCGGCTGACCCCCGGTGACCGGCAGTCGATGCTGTTCTCGGCGACCATGCCGGGCCCGATCATCACGCTGGCGCGCACCTTCATGAACCAGCCGACCCACATCCGGGCCGAGGCTCCGCAGTCCTCCCAGACCCACGACACCACCGAGCAGTTCGCCTACCGCGCCCACGCGCTGGACAAGGTGGAGATGGTGGCCCGCATCCTGCAGGCCGAGGGCCGCGGGGCGACCATGATCTTCACCCGCACCAAGCGCACCGCGCAGAAGGTCGCCGACGAGCTCGCCGAGCGTGGCTTCAAGGTCGGCGCCGTGCACGGTGATCTCGGCCAGATCGCACGCGAGAAGGCGCTCAAGGCTTTCCGCACCGGTGAGGTCGACGTGCTGGTCGCCACCGATGTCGCTGCCCGCGGTATCGACATCGACGACATCACCCACGTCATCAACTACCAGATCCCCGAGGACGAGCAGGCCTACGTGCACCGCATCGGCCGGACCGGGCGCGCGGGCAAGACCGGTATCGCGGTCACCCTGGTCGACTGGGACGAACTGCCCCGGTGGACGATGATCGACAAGGCTCTGGGACTCGACACCCCCGATCCCGCCGAAACCTATTCCAACTCGCCGCATCTCTACGAAGAGCTGAAGATTCCCGCCGGTGCGACGGGTTCGATCGCCGTGGCGCGCAAGCCCAAGGCGCGCAGCGACGAGAACGGCGAGCGGGCGGAGCGGTCCGAACGCCCGGCCCGCACCCGCACCCGCCAGCGCACCCGCGGCGGCGGTGCCAGCGGCCACCCCGAGCAGGTGGACGGCGCCGCACTGACCGAGATCGCCGACGCCGAACTCGGCAGCAAGGGTGAGGCCGCCGGAGACGGTACCGGCGAAGGTGGCGGCGCACCCAAGCGCCGGCGTCGCCGTCGTCCCCGCAAGGCCGCCACCCCCGCGGCCGGCTAAATGCCCGGACTCCCCCGGTCGCTTCGCTCCTGCCCGCCGCGATTGACCCCCCGGTCGCTTCGCTCCTGCCCGCCGGAACGCCGCACCCGCGGCGACCTGGTGGCAGCCGCGGCGATCGCGGTGGTGGTGGCGGTGGTGGCCGCGCTGATCTGGTGGACCAGCGACGCGCGGGCCACGATCAGCAGGCCCGCCACCACACCGGTGCCGACCCTCAAACCCGCCACCAAAGTTCCGGATTCACTGCACGAACTCTGGTCGGCACCGAGCGCCAAGACGACCCAGCCGCTGGTGGTGGCCGGTGCCGTGGTCACCGGCGACGGCGCCACCGTGACCGGGCATGACCCGGCCGGCGGTGCGCCGCTGTGGACGTTCGCCCGCGATATCGACCTGTGCGGAGTCACCTGGGTGTACCAGTACGCCGTCGCGGTGTACCCGGACAAGCGGGGCTGCGGACAGGTGAGCACCATCGACGCCCAGTCCGGGCGCCGTGGCCCCACCCGGACCGCCTACGCCGACCCCGAGGTCACGCTGTCCTCGGACGGCAGCACGGTGTTGTCGGCCGGCGACAGCCGCCTGGAGCAGTGGCGCTCGGACATGGTGCGCATGCTCAGCTGGGGGGCGCTGGACGCCCGGATCAAACCCGACGTCCCGCAGGACCCGCTGTGCCGGCTGGTGTCCGCCGCGGCCAGCTCGGCGCAGGTGTCCGTGCTGGAGGCCTGCCCGAACCAGGCCGACATGCGCCTGTCACTGCTGACGGCCTCGGACGAAGAGGACTCCCCGACCACCAAATTCCAGCAGCAGCCCGGCGTCTCGGTCGACTCCGACGCCCGGGTGATCGCGGTGTCCGATACCACCACCGCGGTATACGTCCCGACCCCCAAACCCACCGTCAACGTCGTCGACGACACCGGCACGGTCACCGCGAGCACCCTGCTGCCCAAACCGGTGTCCGCCCAGTCCGCGACGTCGCACGCCGGTGACCTGGTCACCTGGTGGACCGGCGATTCGGTGCTGGTCTTCGACGCCAACCACCTGCGCTACAAGTACACGGTGGCACCGTCGGGTACCGACGCGCCGGTCGGGCCGGCCACCATGATGGCCGGTGAGCTGCTGGTGCCGGTCACCTCGGGTTACGACGTGTTCAACCCGGACACCGGTGCCGGCGTGCGCCATGTCGGGCTCAAGCGTCCGGCGTCACCGGACCCGGTGATCCCGGCGGTGGCCGGGTCGACGCTGCTGGAGCAGCGCGGCGGCACCGTGGTGGCGCTCGGCTGATCCCAAGGGACGCTGAGCGCCCCGGGAGCCCTCAGAGCTCCGGGGTGAAGGTGGCCAGCGCCTTGCCCGATTTCCAGTGCCGCAGCAGCGCGCCGGCCAGTTCGCGATAAGCGTTGGCACCCTTGTTCTTTCGGCCCTTCAGCACCGACGCGCCGGAGGCGGTGGCCTCGGCGAAACGCACCGTCCGTGGAATGGGCGGCGCCAGCACCGGCAGGTTGTACCGGTCGACGACGTCGAAGAGCACATCGCGACTGTGCGTGGTCCGCGAGTCGTACAGGGTGGGTAACGCACCGAGCAGCTTGAGATCGGGGTTGGTGATCTGCTGGACGTCGTCGATGGTGCGCAGGAACTGCCCGACACCGCGGTGCGCCAGGGTTTCGCACTGCAGCGGCACGATCACCTCATCTGCGGCGGTCAGCCCGTTGAGGGTCAGCACCCCCAGCGACGGCGGGCAGTCGATGACCACGACGTCGAACTGGTCATTGATCTTGGCCAGCGCGCGTTTGAGCGCGTACTCGCGGCCGGCCCGCATCAGCAGCATCGCCTCGGCGCCGGCCAGATCGATATTGGCCGGCAGCACCGTCATGCCCTCGGCCGTGGTCACCAACGCGGCGTTGGGCTCCACGTCACCGAGCAGCACCTCGTGCACCGAGACCACCAGGTCGTCGGGATCCTGGCCCAGCGAGAACGTCAGACAGCCCTGCGGGTCCAGGTCGACCAGCAGCACCCGCTGCTTCAGCTCGACGAAAGCAGCGCCCAGGGACGCCACCGTCGTCGTCTTGGCTACCCCACCCTTTTGATTGGCGACCGCTAGTACTCGCGTCACACCGCCCATCCAAGCACGCGCGCGTCCCCCATGGCCGGGCGTGGGGCAGAATCGGCCCGTGGATCTCCCCCGTCGCTCCGCTGCACCCGAAGTCGGTGTCCAGCGGCACCGGCTGTTCCTGCTTCGGCACGGCGAGACCGAATGGTCCAAGAGCGGCAAGCACACCGGCCGCACCGACCTCGAACTCACCGACACCGGGCGCCAACAGGCCCAGCTCGCCGCCGAGGCGTTGAGAGATCTCCAACTGCGCGATCCGCTGGTGGTGAGCAGTCCACGCACGCGGGCGCTGGTGACCGCGGAACTGGCCGGGCTGACCGTCGACGAAGTCACTCCGCTGCTGGCCGAGTGGGACTACGGCGACTACGAGGGACTCACCACACCGGAGATCCGGCAGACCGTGCCGGGCTGGACGGTGTGGACCCATCCGTGCCCGGGCGGCGAGACCGTGGCAGACATCACCGCCCGGGCCGACGCGGCGGTGGATTTGGCGCTGGCGAACATGGCCGACCGCGATGTGGTGTTCGTCGGGCACGGGCACTTCTCCCGCTCCATGCTGACCCGGTGGATCGAACTGCCGGTCTCCGAGGGCATCCGGTTGTCCATGGCGGCAGCCTCGATCGCGGTGTGCGGTTTCGAGCACGGCATGCGCCAGATCACCGCACTTGGCCTGACCGGGCATGTCAACCCGTGCCTGCCGGCGTGACGCCGACGTTCGTGCTGTCCGGCCCGTCGGGCACCGTGCTGGCCGACGGCGTCACCCGCCGCTACCCCCAGATCTCCGGCGCGCAGCGGGCACTGCGGGCCGGTGAGGCTTCTATTGTTTTGGGAGCCTTGCCTTTTGACCTGAGCGCACCTGCGGCGCTGTTCACCCCGCAGCGGGTGGAGTTCGCGAGTGGGCTGCCGGACTGGCCGGTGGCCGCGGCCCCTGCGGTGCGTTCCCGCGAGACGTTGCCGACCGGCGCCGTGCACCGCGCCAGGATCACCGAAGCCGTGCGCAGGCTGCGGGAGTCGGCCCTGGACAAAGTGGTGCTGGCCCGTGCGTTGAAACTGACCGCGGACGGCAGCTGGGATCCGCGCTCGGTGCTGCGCCGGCTGGCCGCCGCCGATCCGGCCGCCACCGTGTATCTGGCGGAGTTGGGTTCGGCGGGCACCCTGGTAGGCGCCAGCCCCGAACTGCTGGTGGCGCGGGTGGGCGAGTCAGTGATCTGTCAGCCTTTCGCCGGATCGGCCCCGCGGTCGGCGGACCCTGCCGTCGACGCCGCCAACGCGGCGGGGCTTGCGGCGTCGGAGAAGAATCGCCGGGAACACGCGTTCGTCGTCGACGCGATGCGCACGGCGCTGGACCCGTTGTGTGTGGATCTGCAGATCGCCGCCGAACCGGAGTTGCACAGCACCGACGCGCTGTGGCACCTGAGCACCCCCATCCGGGGCAGGCTGCGCGAAAGGGGCACGACCGCACTGGATCTCGCGCTTGCACTGCACCCGACCCCTGCCGTGGGAGGGGTGCCCACCGATGCCGCGGCCGCTTTGATCGCCGAACTGGAGGGCGATCGCGGTTTCTATGCGGGTGCGATCGGCTGGTGCGATGCCCGCGGCGACGGCCGGTGGGTGGTGTCGATCCGCTGCGCGGTGCTCTCCCCGGACGGGCGCACGGCACTGGCGCATGCCGGTGGCGGAATCGTCGCCGAATCCGACCCGGACGACGAAGTCGACGAGACCACCACCAAATTCCGGACGATCCTGACAGGACTGGGAGCACAGAATGAGTGAGTCGATCCGTTGGGCCCGGCCCGGCGACGAGCCCGAGATCGTCGGGATGATCCGGGAGCTCGCCGAGTTCGAAAACGCCGCCGACGAGTGCACCGTCACCGAAACACACTTGCAAAAGGCACTTTTCGGTCCGGAGCCGGTGGCGTACGCGCATGTGGTCGAGGTCGACGGCCAGGCCGCGGCCACCGCGGTGTGGTTCCTGAACTTCTCCACCTGGGACGGTGTCACCGGGATCTATCTGGAGGATCTGTTCGTGCGCCCGGCGTTCCGGCGTCGCGGCCTGGCCCGGAAGTTGTTGGCCACCTTGGCCGATGAGTGCGTGCGCCGCGGCGGGACCCGGCTGTCGTGGGCGGTGCTGAACTGGAACGTCAACGCCATCGCGCTGTACGACGCCGTCGGCGGCAATCCACAGACGCAGTGGACCACCTACCGGGTGTCCGGCCCGGAACTGACGGCACTGGCCGCCGAGAGCCCGGCGAGTTAGTCGTCCCGTCCGGTGGTCCAGTGCACCGCCGACGGGCTGAACAACATGCCCAGGGTGAGTAACGCCAGCAGCGTGACCGCGATCCCGTAGGCCATCTGGTGCGAGGTGAACAGGTACCACGCCACGCCGAGCAGCAGCAGGTTGGCGAACACGCCGATACCGCGCCCCCAGCGCCTGCCGGTGATCAATGCCCAGCCGCCGGCCAGCAGGCCGGCGCCCATGATGGCGAACCAGCCGGCGGTGCCATAGGAGTTGAATCCCTGGGCGTGCTTGTCGGTGCCGCCGGAGGCCAGTATCGCCAGCACGACGGCGACGACGAGTGCGGCCGCCGCTTCGGCGGCCACCAGGAAGCCCGCGTAGCGGACGATCGGAGGCTGCAGGCTCATGTCAGCTTGCCGGCGAGATGGCGCACCGCGTATTCGTAACCGGCGGGGCCGGCGCCGGCGATGACCACCTCGGCCACCGCCGACACGAACGAGTGGTGCCGGAATTCTTCGCGGGCATGGATATTGCTCAGATGCACCTCCACCACCGGCAGGTCGACCGAGGACAGTGCGTCCCGGATGGCGATCGAGGTGTGGCTGTAGGCACCGGGATTGATGATGATGCCTGCGCATTCGGTGCGGGCCGCGTGGATGGCGTCGATCAGGGCGCCCTCGTGATTGCTTTGCACCGCGCGCACCGCGAACCCGAGTTCGGCGGCCAGTGCCGTCACCGCGGCCTCGATCTCGGCCAGCGTGGTGGCGCCGTACACCTCCGGCTGCCGGGTGCCCAGCAGGTTCAGGTTGGGCCCGTTGACGAGCAGCAGTACGCGTTGGGTCACGTCCGTACGGTACCGAGGCGGCCGCGCTGCGCGGCGAGGCGCACCGGCGCGTTGTCGGTGCCGTAGCCGTCGTAGCCGCCGAAGCGCTGCACGAATTCCAGGAACACGGTGCCGACGGTGCGGGTGTAGAAGTGAATGAAATGACCGAGCGGGGACCGGTCGTAGAGCAGGTTGAGCTCACGCAACTCGGAGACCGAGGCGTCGTCCAGCCCGAAGCGCCCGGCCAGGTAGTCGTAGTAGTTGTCCGGCACCGTCAGGAACTGCAGTCCCGCGGCCTGCGCCGACCGGGCCAGGGCCACCACGTCGGTGCAGGCGAACGCGATGTGCTGCGGCAGCCCGGCACCGTCGAGGATGTGCGGTGCCACGTTCAGCGGCAGGCGCACGGATTTGTCGGCGTTGTGCATGACCTGACTGCGGACCAGCCCGCTGGGGCCGGGCACCTCGGCCGGCTGCCCCGCGCTCAGCCCGAACACGCTGGTCCAGAACAGCACCGCATCCTCGGCGGTCTGCCACGGCTGGGTGAGGTTGACGTGGTCGATCACCGCGACGGGGCTGGCGCCTTGCGGCACACCGCGTTCGAACTCGGCGATCCAGTCCGGCTCGTTGGTCCAGAACAGTTCTGTGCCGTCGGGTGCCACGGCGGCGCCGAACGGCTGCTCGGCGGCGTAGGTGCGGCGGTAGGCGATCGGTGCCATCAGTTCGGCGGCGCGCCGGCTCGTCGCGTCGGCGTCGGGCACCTGCAGCCCGATGGCGGCGACGTGGGGCACCTGGTCTCGGGCCTGTTGCTCGTTGAGCACCACCCGGGCGTGCCCGGCCGACCACAGCGAGACCGGTTTGGTGCGGTGCCGTCCCCGCGGGGTGAAACCGAGCTGGTGCAGTAGTACCTCCACCTCGCTGGTGTCCTCGGCCTTGATCTCCACGAAGTCGAATCCGGTCGGCGGCTTGGCGTCGGTGAGCGTGTGCGACACCTGGTCTTGCAGCCAGACCAGCGAGCGCAGCGCGTGCACCGCGGTGTGCCCGGGATCGGTCTGGCGGAAGGTGTCGTTGAACACCTCCAGCGACAGCGGCCCGGAGTAGCCGGCGGCCAGCGTGTGGCCGACGAAGCCGGCCAGGTCGAATGACCCCTCGCCCGGGAACAGCCGGTGGTGCCGGCTCCAGGACAGCACGTCCATGGTCAGTGCCGGCGCGTCGGCCAGTTGCAGGTAGAAGATCTTGTGGCCGGGAATGTCCTCGATCGCCGATGGATCGTGCCCGCGGGACAGCACATGGAAACTGTCAAGGCACACACCGACATTCGGGTGGGCGGCGAGTTCGACGACCCGCCAGGCGCGGCGGTAGTCGTCGATGTAGCGACCCCAGGCCAGGGCTTCGAACGCGATCCTGATGCCGTACCCGGCGGCCAGCTCGCCGACCCTGCGCAGTTGATCCGCCGAGACCTCGTCGGAGTCGACGGTCGCGGTGGCCACATTGCTGCACACCAGCACTGTGCCGATGCCCAATCGCTGCGCGGTGGCGAAGGTGGCCCCGGCCCGGCGCAGATTGTCGGCGAAGACCGTCTCGTCGACCCCTTCCAGGTCGCGCAGCGGCTGGTAGAGGTCCAGGGACAACCCCAGCCTGCGGGCCAGCTGCCGGATCTCCTCCGGCGAGTGATCACCGGCGATCAGGTCGGGTTCGAAGATCTCCACACCGTCGAAACCTGCCGCGGCACACGCGTGCAGTTTCTCCACGAGCGACCCGGACAGCGAGACCGTGGCGATCGACGTCTTCATCATTCCTCCTGTGACGGGGACCACTCCTGACGCCAATGTACCAAATAGTTAATTGAGGCGATAGCGCTACCGTGATCCCGGCCCGCTCCCCAGTAAGCTCTGCCGACATGGCCGCCAAGCCCAAAGCAGATCTGCAGCGCGATGCCGAACGCACGCGCGCGGACCTGCTGGCGGTGGCCACCGAGGTGTTCGCCGAGTCCGGCTACTCGGGCGCCAGAGTGGACGAGATCGCCGAGCGCACCCGCACCACCAAGCGGATGATCTACTACTACTTCGGCGGCAAAGAGCAGCTTTACCTGGCCGTTCTGGAGAACGCCTACCGCGGTATCCGCGATGCCGAGCAGAAGTTGCGCGTCGACCACACCAACCCGGTCGAGGCCATCCGCCGGCTGGCCGAGGTCACCTTCGACCACCACATCGCCCATGACGCATTCATCCGGCTGGTCTCGATCGAGAACATCCACCGGGGTGAATTCATCCGGCAATTGCGGGAACTGCCCGAACTGTCCCGCCCCGCCACCTCCCTACTGGACGACATCCTGCGTGACGGCCGCGCCGCCGGGGCGTTCCGCGAGGACGTACACGCCCTGGACGTACACCTGGTGATCAGCTCGTATTGCGTGTTCCAGGTGGCCAACCGGTACACCTTCGGCTATCTGTTCGACATCGACCTGGCCGAGACGTCGCAACGGGCGCATCTGCGCCGGATGATCGGCGACGTGGTGGTCGGCTGGCTGACCAGCCGACCCTGACCGAGACCCAGCTCACATTTCATTCTTGACGCGACGCGCGGCACAGTGCTCTACTTTACGAACGTACTAGTTCGTACATTACGAATCGAGAGCAGATGAGCATCGCGCCCTTCCATCGCCGCCCCTACCTCGTCGGGCTGGTCGGCACCGGCGTCGGCCCGTCACTCACCCCGGATCTGCACATGGCCGAAGGCCGGGCGCAAGGACTGGACTACGTCTACCGGACGCTCGACCTCGATGCGCTGGGCCTGGCCCCCGAAGATATCGGCGAGGTGCTCAAGTGGGCGCAGACCCTCGGCTACGACGCCCTCAACATCACCCACCCGTGCAAACAGCTGGCGGTCGCGCACCTCGATGCCGTCGATGACACCGCCCGCACCCTGGGCGCTGTCAACACGGTGCTGTTCCGGGACGGGAAAGCCTTGGGACACAACACCGATATCACCGGATTCGCGCACGGATTCACCGAGGGACTGCCCGAGGCGGCGACCGGTCGGGTGGTTCTGCTGGGCGCCGGTGGAGCGGGTACCGCGGTCGCCGCGGCCCTGCTGAATCTCGGCGCCGGTCATCTGACCGTCGTCGACCTCGACGAGGACCGGGCCACCGCCCTGGCCGGCGACCTGGCCGTCCGCCACCCACGGACCCATGTCGACGCCTCCTCGTTCGACAAGCTGTCGGTGCTGCTTCCCGAGGCCCACGGCGTCGTGCACGCCACCCCCACCGGGATGGCCGACCACCCCGGCGTCGCGTTCGACACCGCCATGCTGCACCCCGGCCTCTGGGTGGCCGACATCGTCTACCGCCCGCTGGAGACCGCCCTGCTGAAGGCCGCCCGGGCCGCGGGCTGCCGCACGCTCGACGGTGGACACATGGCGGTACACCAAGCCGTCGACGCCTTCGCCCTGATCACCGGGATCAGCCCGGATGCCGCCAGGATGTCCCGTCATTTTCGCAATCTCGTCGCGTAAAAGTCTTCAGCCCAACATAATTCGTTCAAAGGAGAACCCATGACCACCACCGCACATCCGCCCGGGCCGACGACGGGCCGCACACCGCGGCGGGCCGCCGTGGCCAGTTTCATGGGCAGTGCCGTCGAGTACTACGACTTCTTCCTGTTCGGGTCGGCCGCGGCGCTGATCTTCCCGCACGTGTTCTTCCCCTCCGGCGATGACGCGGCGCTGGTGATGTCGTTCGCCACCTTCGGATTCGCCTACGTGGCCCGTCCCGTCGGCGCGTTCATCCTGGGCCACTTCGGTGACCGCATCGGCAGGCAGAAGGTGCTGATGTTCACCCTGGTGCTGATGGGCCTGTCCACCTTTCTCATCGGTTGCCTGCCCACCTTCGCCACCATCGGCTGGGCCGCACCCGCACTGTTGGTCATCTGCCGTCTGATGCAAGGTTTTTCGGCTGCCGGTGAGCAGGCCGGCGCCAGCTCGCTGACCCTGGAACACTCCCCCGACGACCAACGCGCCTACTACACGTCGTGGACGCTGACCGGCACCCAGGGTGGACTGATCCTGGCCTCGCTGGTCCTCATCCCGTTCGTCTCACTGCCCGATGAGGACAAATACAGCTGGGGCTGGCGGATTCCGTTCTGGCTGAGCGCCGTGGTGGTCGTGGTGGCGTACTTCATCCGCCGCCGGCTGCACGAGACCCCGCAATTCAC
Source organism: Mycobacterium sp. BMJ-28 (assembly GCF_054404835.1). Taxonomy (NCBI): domain Bacteria; kingdom Bacillati; phylum Actinomycetota; class Actinomycetes; order Mycobacteriales; family Mycobacteriaceae; genus Mycobacterium; species Mycobacterium sp. BMJ-28. The sequence continues at coordinate 4,658,464 of NZ_CM136783.1, forward strand.
CGAGGCCAAGGCCGCCGGAACCATCGCGCGGATGCCGTTGATCCCGTTGTTGCGCAACCACTGGGCCGATGTACTCCGGGTCATCTTCTGCGCCTTCATCGCGGCCGTCTCCACGGTGTTCGGCAACCTGGCCATCGCTTACGGCAAACAGGTCGGCCTACCCGCCGACATCACCCTGTGGCTGGTGGTAGTGGCCAACGTCGTCGCCCTGGCCACCCAGCCGCTGTTCGGCAAGCTCGCCGACCGCGTGGGCCGAAAGCCGGTGTTCATCTACGGCGCGCTGTCCTCGGCGGTGCTGATGCCCTTCTACATGCTGTCGATGAGCGGCGGCAACGAACTGCTGACCTTCGCTCTGGCGGTGGCCACCTTCTCGTTCGGCTACGCCGCCGCCAACGCGGTGTGGCCGTCCTTCTACGGCGAGATGTTCGCCACCCCGGTGCGCTTCTCCGGTGTCGCGATCGGCACCCAGCTGGGCTTCCTGGTCGCAGGCTTCGCCCCGACGATCGTGACCGCCCTCGGCGGCGTCCGCGACGGCGGCTGGGTGGTCATCAGCATCTTCACCGGCGTGGTCTGCCTGATCGCCGCCGCCGCGGCGCTCACCGCACCCGAAACCCGCGATGTGCCCACCGAATTGCTCGGTCACCGGGCGCCCGCCGGCGAACTCGTCCGCCACTGATCCCAGGAGCCTGCCATGACCGTGATCGACACCAATCCGGACAGCGCCACGGCGAGCCAGTCCGCGATCAACGCCGAAATCGCCGCCATCGAAACCGACTACCTGCAGTCCGGCGCCGAGGAGACCCAGCCCCGGCTGGACTACCCGCCCTACCGCAGCAGCCTGCTGCGCCATCCCACCAAGGACCTGCACCACGCCGACCCCGAGACCGTCGAGTTGTGGGCGCCCGCCTTCGGCGCCCGGGACGTACACCCGCTCGAATCCGATCTGACCATCCAGCACAGCGGCGATCCGATCGGCGAGCGGATCGTGGTGACCGGACGCATCGTCGACGGTGCGGGCCGGCCGGTACGCCGCCAGCTGGTCGAGATCTGGCAGGCCAACTCCGCGGGCCGCTATATCCACAAACGCGACCAGCATCACGCGCCGCTCGATCCCAACTTCACCGGTGCGGGCCGCTGCCTCACCGATGACGACGGTGGCTACCGTTTCACCACCATCAAGCCGGGCCCGTATCCGTGGAAGAACCACCACAACGCGTGGCGGCCGGCGCATATCCACTTCTCGCTGTTCGGAACCGATTTCACCCAGCGGATGATCACCCAGATGTATTTCCCCGGCGACCCGCTGTTCGCGCTGGACCCGATCTACCAGTCGGTCACCGACCAGAAGGCCCGGGACCGGCTGGTCGCCGGCTATGACCACGACATCACCAGCCACGAATGGTGCACCGGTTACCGCTGGGACATCGTGTTGACCGGTTCGCAGCGCACCGCCTTCGAGGAGGCCTGACATGTTGACAGCGACACCGGGTCAGACCATCGGCCCGTTCTACGGCTATGCACTGCCCTTCGACGGCGGCAACGAGCTGGTGCCCCCGCGGTCTCCGGGCGCCGTGCAGTTCCACGGCACCGTCACCGACGGTGGGGGCAACCCGGTACCCGATGTGCTGCTGGAGATCTGGCAGGCCGACGCGCAGGGCCGGGTGCCGCACACCGCGGGTTCACTGCGTCGCGACGGCTGGACGTTCACCGGCTGGGGCCGGGTATCCACCGACGACGAAGGCCATTTCAGCTTCAGCACCGTCGAGCCCGGCGCCACCGAACCGGGGCGGGCGCCGTTCATCGCGGTGACGGTGTTCGGCCGTGGCCTGCTCAACCGGTTGTTCACCCGCGCCTATCTGCCCGGCGCCGGTTCGGATCCACTACTCGAGCGACTGCCCGCCGACCGCAGACACACCCTGATCGCCGAGCGCGACCAGCAGGGCCTGCGTTTCGACATCCGGCTACAAGGTGCCGACGAGACGGTGTTCCTGCGTTTTCCGGGCCAGTGAGCGATCTGTTCTGGCCCGGTGACCACCGGGCCGCAGACACCATGAGCCAGCGGGCTTTCTTCGGCGCGCTGGTGTCGGCCGAGAATGCCTGGCTGGCAACACTTGTCGGATCCGGTGTGGCACCGGCCGCGGCGACCGCGGACCTCGGCGCGCTCGTCACAGACGCCGATATCGCCGCGATCGCCGAAGGTGCGGAACGGGACGGCAACCCGGTCACCGGACTGGTGGCGCTGTTGCGCACCCGCGCCGGCACCGAACCGGCCCGTTGGGTGCACCGCGGGCTGACCAGTCAGGACGTGCTGGACACCGCGCTGATGCTGTGCCTGCGCGAGGCGCGGACCGCGGTGCGCGGCCACCTCGGCACCGCCGTACACGCCCTGCTCGCTCTGATCGCGGCGCACCGCGACGCACCGACGCTCACCCGCACCCTGACCCAGCCCGCGCTACCCGGCACCATGGGCCGCAAGTTCTCGATCTGGCTGACGGCCGTCCTGGACTCCGCCGAGGCGCTCGACGGGCTGGCGGCACCGGCGGTGTCGGCCGGCGGCGCGGCCGGCACGCTGGCCGCCACCACCGAACTGACCGGCTCACCGCAGGCAGCGATCCGGCTGGCAGACGCGTGGGCCGGCGCACTGGGCCTGGCCGCCGCCACCCCCTGGCACACCACCCGGTCGGTGGTCACCGCCACCGGCGACGCCCTGGCCGGGTGCTGCGACGCCTTCGGGCGTGTCGCCAACGACGTCGCCGCCGGCGTGCGGATCGGCGAGTTGGCCGAGGGCTCCGGGGGCGGCTCGTCGACCATGCCGCACAAGAACAATCCGGTGCTCACCGTGCTGTTGCGCAGGACCGCCCTGACCGCACCGGCGCTGGCGGCAACCCTGCACGCGGCGTCGGCGGCCGGTGTCGACGAACGCGCCGACGGCGGCTGGCACGCCGAATGGGCGACGCTGGCCATCCTGGCGCGGCGCTCCGTGACCGCGGCATCCCAGGCCGCCGACCTGCTGGCCGGGTTGCACGTGGACACCGATCGGGCCGCGGCGAATCTGGCGGCGGCCCAGGGCATCGACGCCGAGCAACGCAGCATGGCCGAACTGACCGGCGCCGCGCCCGCGCCGCAGTATCTTGGGGCCGCGGAGCTGTTCGTCGACGCCGTCGTGCACCGGGCTCGCACCTACCTGAAAGAGGGTTCATGACCGCATACGAGGACGGGATGACGGTGCGCCGGGAGGTGCTCGGGGACGCGCATGTGGATCGCGCCGTCGCGGGCACCACCGATTTCACCGCCGACTTCCAGGACCTGATCACCCGCTACGCGTGGGGTGACATCTGGACCCGTCCCGGGCTGGACCGGCGCAGCCGCTCGCTGATCACGCTCACCGCGTTGGTGGCCCGCGGCCACCACGAGGAGTTGGCCATGCATGTGCGGGCGGCCCGGCGCAACGGGCTGACCGTCGGAGAGATCAAGGAACTGTTGTTGCAGACCGCGATCTACTGCGGGGTGCCCGACGCCAACACCGCCTTCCGCGTCGCGTCCCGGGCGCTCGCCGAGGAAGGCGATATCTGACGGGCGACCGGACACCGGCGCGTTTCCCGATCGGAAATCTGTCGGTGTCGCAATGCGTGATGTACACCATGCCCGCGGTCGCGTTGCATGGACGCATGACGATCAGCGCGACCGAACGCGCCGACCTGCGATCAGCGGTGCGCGCCCTGCTGAACGAGGACTGCACCGAAGCGCACGTGCGGCGCGCCACCGAGAGCGCAGACGGATTCGACCGCACCCTGTGGCGCAAACTGGCCACCCAGGGTGTGGCCGGTCTCCTGGTGGACCCCGCATACGGCGGCGTCGGCCTCGGTGCCCGGGAACTGGAGGTGGTGGCCGAGGAGACCGGCGCGGCGTTGCTCCCCGCGCCGTTTCTGGCCAGCGCGGTGCTCACCGTCGCGTTGATCGCGGCGGCCGGCACCGAAGCGGACCACCGCCGGTTGCTGCCCACGCTCGCCGACGGCACCCGGATCGGCACCGTGGCACTGACCGGGGCCACCGGCAGCTGGTCGGCCGGCGGGGTGGCGGTGCGTACCGACGGCGACCTACTGCACGGCTCCGCCCACTTCGTGTTGCACGGGCAGGTGGCCGATGTGCTGCTGGTGGCCGCCCGTACCGATCACGGCATCGGTGTCTTCGAGGTGGCCCCGGACGCGCCGGGCCTGCAGCGCACTGCCGCAACGGTATTCGACCCGACGGTGCCGCTGTCCACGTTCACCTTCGACGGCGTGCCCGCGCGTCGCCTCGGTGACGCCGGCTGGGAGGCGGTCCAGCGGGCACTCGACCATGCGGTGGTCGCCCTGGCCGGTGAGCAGGCCGGGGGCGCACGACGGATCTTCGAGATCACCGTCGACTACCTCAAGACCAGAATCCAGTTCGGCCGCCCGATCGGCAGCTTCCAGGCCCTCAAACACATGGCCGCGGACCTGCTGCTCGAGGTGGAGTCGGCGACCTCGGCGGCCCAGCACGCGGCCGCGCGGTACCAGGACGATCCGCAGAATTGCTCTGCGGCAATAGCACTCGCCGGTTTCACCTGTGCGCAGGCCTTTCACACCACGGCCATGCAGGCGATCCAGATGCACGGCGGGATCGGCTTCACCTGGGAGCATCCGGCGCACCTGTACCTGCGCCGGGCGCGCACCGGGGTGCCGCTGCTGGGCAGTCCCGCCCACTTCCGCGAACGCTACCTGATCGGCAAAGGTGCCTGAGATGAGTGACGAATTGCGCGCCGAGGTGCGCGGCTGGCTGGCCGAACACTGGGCCGGCCTGCCCAAATCGACCGATCCATGGGTCAGTTCGCCCGAGCGCATCGCCTGGCTGGAGAAGGTGCTCGACGCCGGTTACGCGGTACCCACCTATCCGGCCCGCTGGTTCGGTCGCGACTATCCGCAGGCCAGCGCCGCCGTCATCGAACAGGAGTTCCGGGCGGTCAAAGCCCCCGGCGCCCGGCAGGACAAATACAGCATCCCCGCCAACACGGTGCTCACCTTCGGCAGTGACGCGCTGAAAGCCGAACTGCTGCGCGACTTCCTGACCGAACGGTCCCGTACCTGCCTGCTCTACAGCGAACCCGGAGCCGGATCGGATCTGGCCGCGGTGCGCACCACGGCGGTGCGCGACGGCCAGGACTGGATCATCGACGGCCAGAAGGTGTGGACCTCCGGCGCCACGACGTCGGAGTATGGGCTGTTGATCGCGCGCACCGACTGGGATGTGCCCAAGCACAAGGGCATCAGCTTCTTCCTGATCCCGATGCGCCAATCCGGTGTCGAGGTGCGGCCGCTGGTGCAGATCACCGGCGAGTCGCATTTCAACGAGGTGTTCCTGACCGGGGCGCGGGTGCCCGATGCGAATCTGCTCGGCGGCGAGGGCAACGGCTGGCGGGTGCTGCAGACCGCACTTGCCTACGAGCGGTCCCTGATGGGTGACGCCGGCCGCGCCTCCCGGAACCGGTCGCGCGCGGACAGTCTGATCGAACTGGCCCGCGACCACGACCGACTCGACGATCCCGCGATCCGAACCCGGTTGGCGGAGGTGCTGGCCCTGCGAGAGCTGAACGCGCTCAACAATGCCCGCGCCAAGGCCGAGACCGCCCAGGGGACGTCGAGCTCGATCATGTCGCTGGGCAAGCTGGCGATGTCACGCATCCTGCATTCCGAGGCCGCCCTCAAAACCGAGATCATCGGCGCCGAGGCGCTACTGGCCGGCCGCGACAACCCCGAGGCCGATGACGTGAACTTCCTGGCCCTCAACGCGTTCTTCACCTCGATCGGCGGTGGCACCGACCAGATCCAGCGCAACATCATCGGTGAGCGAGTGCTGGGGCTGCCCAAGGAACCCGAAGTGGACCGCGATATCCCGTTCCGGCAAGCCAAGCGAAGCTGACAGATGGATTACGACCCACCCCTGTCCGGGGTGCAGATCCTGGACCTGTCGTCGGGGCCGATGACCGCCGTCGGGCGCCTCCTGGCCGATCTCGGCGCCCAGGTCGCCCCCGTCCTGCTCCCGGGAGTCAGCAATCCGAGCGTCGGGCCTGCGCCGCTGGCCACCGCGATCAACCGGCACGGGATGACCACGCTCGAGGTGGACCCGGCAAACTGGGACCAGACACTCGCCGGCGCCGATATCCTGATCGAGGACACCCGACCGGGTTCGGTGGAAGAAAACACGCTGTCGGTCAAGGCGATCCGGCTCGCACATCCTGGACTGGTGATCCTGTCCATCAGCGATTTCGGCCGGGACACCAGGTTTCGCGGCTGGCAGGCCAGCACGCCGGTGCTGCATGCGCTGACCAGTGAGCTGTCCCGCTCAGGCATTCCTGGCCGTGAACCTCTGGTCCCGCCCGGCCAGCATCTGCCCTATCATGTCGCCGCAGCGCAGGCCGCGGTGCTGACCGTCAGCGTCTTGCTGGACCGATTACGCACCGGGACAGGCGATCACATCGACTTCTCGGTGCTCGACGGCGCCATGCAGACCCTCGATCCGCCATACGGCACGGCGGGCACGGCGTCGGGCGGGGTGGCGCTGAACGCGCAGCGGCGCGACTGGAACGCCGAGCGCCTGCGCTACCCGATCATCGCGTGCAAGGACGGCCACGTGCGGATCTGCCTGCTGGCCAAACGGCAGTGGCACGGCATGTTCGAGTGGATGGGTCGCCCCGACGAGTTCGCCGACCCGTCCTTCGACGGCTTGCGGGTGCGACTCAGTTCGCCGGCATTGCTGGGCGCGATCGGCCGGTTCTGCGCCGACCGGACCCGGGCCGAGTTGGAGACCGAGGGCCAGCGCCACGGCGTGCCCACCGCGGCGGTGCTGACCGTGTCCGAGGCACTGCGCACCGAACAGGCCGAACAACGCGGGTTCTTCCGGGAGGTGGATCTCGGTGCGGGGCTGCGGGTTCCGGTACCGGTGGGCGTCAGCGAGGTGGACGGTGTCCGGGCCAGCGCACTCAACGCGCCCGCGCAGGTTCGCCCGCGGCCTCGCGGTGCGCCGGTGCTGGCCGCCCGGCCACGCCGGGACGAAGGCCTGCCCCTGGAGGGTGTTCGGGTGCTCGACCTCGGGGTGATCGTGGTCGGCAGCGACACCGGCCGGCTGTTCGGCGATCTGGGTGCCGACGTGGTGAAGATCGAGAACTCGGCGTTCCCGGACGGGCTGCGCGGCAATCTGACGTCGGTGAGCCACACCTACGCGGCCGGGCATCGCAACAAGCGGTCCATCGGCATCGACCTGCGTGGCGCCGAGGGCCGGGCGCTGGCGCACCGGCTGGTCGCGATGTCCGATGTGGTGCTGACCAACTTCAAACCCGGTGTGGCCGCCACGCTCGGCATGGACCACGCCACGCTGCGCACGGTCAATCCCGGCATCGTGGTGGTGGACAGTTCGGCGTTCGGACCGACCGGGCCGTGGGCCGCGCGGATGGGGTACGGCCCCCTGGTGCGTGCGGCCGCGGGTTTCACCGATCTGTGGGTGTATCCCGGCGAGCCCGACACTCCCCCCTCGCCCCAGGACGCATTCTGCGACACCGTCACCGTGTATCCCGACCATGTGGCCGCCCGGATCGGCGCGCTGACCGCGCTGGCCCTGCTGCTGCGGCGGGAACGCACCGGCGCCGGCGGCTCGGGGAGCGTCGCGCAGTCGGAGGTGATGCTCAGCCATCTGGCCGCCGAGATCGCCGGTGAGGTGCTGGCGCGCGCCGGGCACGCCCGGCCCGCCGAACCGGACCGGCCCTGGGGGATGTTCCCGTGCGCCGGCGTGGACGCCTGGGTCGCGGTGACCGTGCGGGATGCCGCCGACGAGGAATCGCTGCGGGCGGTGATCGGTGACCTGGACCTGCCCACGTGGACGGCCCAGCACACCCCGGGCGAGGCCATGGAACTGCTACAGGCCGCGGGCGTGCCGGCCGGTGCGGTGCTGCACGCCGCCGACGTCCCGGATTGGGAGTACTACGTCGCGCGCCGCGATTTCCGCGAGGAGCTGCACCCTCATGGGGCGGAGCCGTTCGTGTTGGAGAACGTGCAGATCCACTCCGAACGGATCGCCGACCCGCCGCTGCGGCAGGCCCCGCTGCTGGGCCAGCAGACCCGGGAGATCGCCCGTGAGCTGCTGGGACTACCCGACGCCGAAATCGACGAGCTGCTCGCGCGCGGCGTGCTGGAGATCGCCGCGAGCTGAGGACCTCGTACGATGCGGGGATCATGGGTATCGACATCACCCGGTTGCGGTACTTCGTCGCGGTCGCCGACGAGTTGCACTTCAAACGCGCCGCCGACCGGCTGATGATCACCCCGCCCCCGCTGAGCAAGCAGATCAAACTGCTGGAACGCGAACTCGGCGGCCCGCTGTTCGAACGGCACTATCACGATGTCCGGCTGACCGCGCTGGGCGCACAGCTGCTCGGCCCGGCGCGTGACATCCTGCGCCGGGTGGACGATTTGAAGGCCACCGCGGCGCGCCTCACCGGGGCGGACGCACCCGTGCGGATCGGGGCCACCGCCTACGCGCCGTCGGATTTCCTTGCGCTGCTGGAGAGCACGGTAGCCACACTGCCGATGGTCACCGAGTTCAGCCTGCCCGGCTCGGCCGCGGAGGTGACCGCCAAATTGGTGTCCGGGCACCTGGAGATCGGGCTGATCCACCTGCCGTCGTCGAACAAGCGGCTGCGCCACCGCGTCGTGGCGCGGTATCAGGGGGCGGTCGCGGTGCGCTATGACGATCCGCTGGCCGTGCACGATCAGATCGGCATCGATGCGCTGCGCGACCGGGACGTGGTGATCGACTTCGCCCGGCCGAATCCGGTGGTGCTGGCCGGTCTGACCCGCAGGCTCAACGCCCGCGGCGTGACCAGGATCGTGCGCACCACCAACCAGTTGGGCGGTGAGCTGGAAATGGCCACTCAGGTCTTCAACCGTCATCTGGTGGCGGTGGTGAGCTACGCGCCCGCGTCGTTCATCGGCCGGATCTTCTCCCCACCGGAGTTCAAACTCATCCCGATCGATGAAAGCACCTGGGCGCCAGCCGAAATCGCACTGGCGTGGGTGGCCGACCGGCCCGATCTGGAAGTTGTGGTGGATCAGCTCGGCGTCGATCTGGAGCTGGCCCGTGTCCCGTGACGATGACTGCCCCTGCGGGTGGGGTGTCGACTACGAGCGGTGCTGCGGCCCGCTGCACCGGGGCGAGCGGACCGCCGACACGGCCGAGGCGCTGATGCGTTCGCGTTTCAGCGCTTTCGCGCGTGGCGACGCCTCGTACCTGTTGACCAGTTGGGATCGCGCCACCCGCCCCGACGGCCTCGAGCTCGATGACGACATTGTCTGGCGGCGCCTGCAGATCGTGGATACCGAGGCCGGCGGCCCGGATGACGAGACCGGGGTGGTCGAATTCCGCGCCCAGTACGTCCAGGACGGCCGCCGGCAGATCCTGCACGAGCGCAGCCGGTTCCGCCGCGGCGACGGCCGGGCGTGGTGTTATGTCGACGGTGTGTTTCCCGGGGACCGTCCGTAGGCTGACCGTCATGCGGATGACGATGGCGATGGGCGCGGTGATCGTCGGTGCGATGGTGGCGGCACCCGCGGCGCTGGCCGACACCGCCGACGGCTCCTTGACGAACGACCAGGTGCTCACGGCGTTCGACGTGCAGAATCCGGCGATCGGGCGGCTGGATCCGGCGCTCCTGAATGCCGTTCAGCATGCCACCACCGCCGCGGCGGCCGACGGCATCAATATGACGATCACCTCGGGCTGGCGATCGCCCGAGTTCCAGCAGCGACTGCTGGACGACGCGGTGGCGACCTACGGCAACCTCGCCGCGGCCCGTCAGTACGTGCAGACCCCGGAACACTCCAAACACGTGTTCGGAGCGGCGGTCGACGTCGGCGGGACGGGGGCCGACCAGTGGCTGATCGCCAACGGTGCACGGTTCGGGTTGTGCCGGGCCTACGCCAACGAGTTGTGGCATTTCGAGCTGACGGCCGACCCGTACGGGAACTGCCCGGCGCTGCTGCCCGACGCCGCGGGCTGAGCGCCCCTTCCAAAAATAGATCAACTGATCTAATCTTCGATCATGCGATCTGAGCCGACGTTCATCCAGTCGGCCCGGCGCGCCCAGATCATTGCCGGCGCCATCGAGGTGATCGCCGAGATCGGCTGGACCAAAGCCTCGATTCGCAAGATCGCCGACCATGTCGGCGTGGCGATGAGCGCCGTGCTCTACCACTTCGGCTCCAAGGACAACCTGGTCGACGCCATCATCGAGGCGATGTACCGCGCCGCTTTGGACGTCGTGGTTCCCGCCGTGGCAGCCGAGACCACCGCCGGCGGCAAGCTGGCCGCCTATATCCGCGCCAACGTGGCGTACTTCGACACCCACCGCGCGCACCTGGTCGCCCTGACCCAGATCAGCGCCGACTACTCCCCTACCGACGGGCGCCGATTCGCCGAACTCGGGATGAACGCGGAGCTCGGCGCCCAGCTGGCGGCCCTCGATCCGCAGCACATCCTGGCGGCCGGCCGCGGCGACGGCGAGTTCGGCGATTTCCCGGTGGATTCGATGGCGATCGCACTACGCGGGGCGGTCAACGCCGTGGTGGAGAAGATCCTGGGGCAGCCCGATTTCGACGCCAAGGCCTACGGCGAGGATCTGGTGCTGATCTTCAGCACTGCGGTGGGTGCGACCAGATGAGCCGCATCGTCATCGTGGCCGTCGGCAGTCGCGGCGACGTCGCCCCGCTGGCCGGTCTCGGGGTCGGCCTCACCCGCGCCGGGCATGACGTCGCCGTGGCGGCATACTCTCCGTTCGCCGCCATGATCACCGACTGCGGCTTGACTTTTCGCGAGCTCCCGGCCGCCGTGGACATCGGTGCCGATGCCGATCCCGCGCGGGGGTTCGCGGACTTCGCCGCACCCGCAGGCATGCGCCGGCTGGGGTACTCGATCCTGGACGCCGTCGCCGACGAGCCGGCCGACATGTTGTTGCTCTCACCGTTCGCCGAGATGGCCGGCCACCCGCTGGCCGAAGCCAAAGACATTCCCGCGCTGGGGGTTCGGTTACAACCATTGTCGGCGACGGCCGCGCATCCGCCGGCGGTGCTCGGCGCCTGGTCGGCCGGGGCGCGCGGCAACCGATTGGTCGCCGACACCGGGGCCTGGTCCGTCGACCGCCTGTACGGTGGCGTGGTCGCCGACCTCCGTCGCCGGCTCGGTCTTCCGAGGGCGTCCACCCGCGCGTTGCGAGCCGCGCGCACCCGATCCGATTGGACGGTGCTGCACGGCTACTCGCCCGTCGTCGCATCGCGGCCGGCGGACTGGCGCCCCGGTTTGCAGATCACCGGCTATTGGTGGCCACCGGCATCGCCGCACTGGCGGCCGCCGGCCGAACTGACCGCATTCCTGGCGGCCGGCCCGCCGCCGGTGTTCGTCGGCCTGGGAAGCGTGATGACAAGTGCCGCCCGCGCCCGCGAACTCTCCGCGATCTTCGTCCGCGCCGCCGAACTGGCCGGCGTCCGGATGATCGTGCAGTCGGGTTGGGCGGCATTGGAAGCCACCGGCGCGGACGTGTTGACGATCGGCGAGGTACCACACGAGTGGTTGTTCCCGCAGGTGTCGGCCGTCGCACATCATTGCGGCGCCGGCACGGTGGGCGCGGGTCTGCGGGCCGGTGCGCCCGCCGTCGCACTCCCCGGCTACGGCGACGGGCCGTTCTGGGCTCGGCGACTACAGAATCTCGGGGCGTGCAGTGCGATCATCCCGCAGCGCCGGCTCACCGCCGAGAAACTGGCCGCCGCGTTCGGCGGCACTACCGCGTTGCGGTTCCGCACCGCGGGTATCGCCGCCGATATCGTTGCTGAAGATGGTGTCGGACAGGCGGTTTCGCTCATTCAGGAGCATCTGCACCGGGGAGACCGCTGACCGCCGCACCGGTCTTGGCGACCACTTCCTCGTACTCGACGCCGGGGGCGAGCTCGACCACTGCGAAACCGTCGCCGGTCACATCGAACACCCCGAGGTCGGTGATGACCCGGCTCACCACGCCCTTACCGGTCAACGGCAGGTCGCAGGCCGACACCAGCTTGGCCGCACCGGATTTGGCGACATGGTCCATCAGCACGATGACCCGCCCGGCACCGCTGACCAGATCCATCGCGCCGCCCATGCCCTTGACCATCGACCCGGGCACCATCCAGTTGGCCAGATCCCCGTTGGCGGCGACCTGCATGCCGCCCAGCACGGCGAGGTCGACGTGGCCGCCGCGGATCATCGCGAAACTGGTGGCGGAGTCGAAGAACGACGCACCCGGCACGACGGACACGGTCTGCTTGCCCGCGTTCACCAGATCGGGGTCCACCTCGTCGTCGAACGGGAACGGGCCGACGCCGAGGATGCCGTTCTCGGCGTGCAGGGTGACGTCCGACCCTTCGGGGAGGTGATCGGGAATCAGCGTGGGTAGCCCGATGCCCAAGTTGACGTAGTCGCCTTCACGCAGTTCACCGGCGGCGCGCGCCGCCATGTCGTCGCGGGTCCAGCTCATCGGTCGGCTCCTCTGGCGCGGGTGGTGCGCTTCTCGATGTCCTTGTGCGCGGCCTGTTCCGGAGTCAGTTCCACGACGCGCTGCACGAAGATTCCGGGCAGGTGGATCTCGTCGGGATGCAACTCGCCCACCTCGACGACACGTTCGGCTTCGACCGCGGTGATCCGGCCCGACATGGCCGCCGGTGGGTTGAAATTGCGTGCGGCGGCATGGAATTTGCAGTTGCCGGCCTTGTCGGCGACGGCGGCACGCACCAGCGCGTAATCGGTGACGATGGACTCCTCCAGCACCATCTCCTTACCGCCGAACGTGCGTACCTCCTTGGCCGGCGAGGCCAGCGCGACCGATCCGTCGGTGTGGTAGCGCCACGGCAGACCACCCTCGGCCACCAGGGTTCCCACGCCGGTCGGGGTGAAGAAGGCACCGATTCCGCTGCCGCCGGCCCGCATCCGCTCGGCCAGCGTGCCCTGCGGGGTGAGCTCCACCGTGAGTTCACCGTTGAGGTACTGCCGGGCGAACTCCTTGTTCTCCCCGACGTAGGACGCCACCACGCGACTGATCCGGCGGGCGTCGAGCAGCAGGCCCAGACCGGCACCGTCCACACCGCAGTTGTTGCTGACGACGGTGAGGTCCCCGGCACCCTGCTCCAGCAGGGCACCGATGAGAAACCAAGGGATTCCGGCCAATCCGAAACCGCCGACGGCCAGGCTTGCACCGTGCGGGATATCGGCGACCGCATCGGCGGCCGAGCCGACGACCTTGTTCAGGGTCATGACTGCTCCAGGTGATCGATGATCGCGGGGGTGACGACGGCGGGCTGCTCGGCGTTGGCCAGGTGTGCCGCATCGTCGACCACCAGCAGCCGGGCGCCCGGGATGGCGTCGGCGATCTCGGCAAGTTTGACGGGCGTGGTGGCCGGGTCCTCTGCACCGGCGATGGCCAGGGTGGGCGCCTTGATGGCGTAAAGCTGTTCGCGCAGGTCCATTTCCGCGATCGCTTCGCAACATCCCGCGTAGCCTTCGGCGGGCGTGCCGGCAACCATGTCTTCCCACTGCACGCGGTCACCGGTGTAGCCGGGACTGAACCAGCGTGCCACCACCGCGGGGGCGACCGCGGCGCTGCCGCCGGCCCGCACCGTTGCGGCCCGTTCGGTCCAGGCCTGGGCCGGGGGCAATTGGGCTCCGGTGCACAACAGCACCATCCGCCCGACGCGTTCGGGGTTGCGGGCCGCCAGTCGCATGGCCGTCATCCCGCCCAGCGACAGACCGACCAGATGGGCCCGCGCGATATGAAGCCGGTCCAGCAGGGCGACCAGATCGTCGGTGAGATCATCGATGGAGTACGGGCCCACGGGCACCGGCGAGGCGCCGTGGCCGCGGGTGTCATAGCGTACGACGGTGAAATGCTGTTCCAGATCGGCCAATTGGGCGTCCCACATGCGGTGGTCGGAACCCAGCGAATTGGAAAGCACCACCGCCGGACCGGAGCCGGTCACCACCGCGTGCACGTCGACGGCGCTCATCTGACCATCTCGAACACCGCGGCCGGGCGCTGTCCCCCGCCCACCGGCGTGCGGTTCGGGCTGCAGATCACGACGTCCATGGATCCGACCCTAGGGCGCGTCAGCCATATCGTGAAGTACTTAGATCGGCGCTATTGATAGGTCTACAGTCTTAAAGGTGGAGCTTCGCCACTTACGCTATTTCCGCGCCGTCGCCGAACACCTGCACTTCGGCCGCGCCGCGGGCAGCCTGCACATCGCGCAGCCGCCGCTGTCCCAGCAGATCCGGCACCTCGAGGCGGAACTGGGCGTCACCCTGCTGACCCGCACCACCCGCAGCGTCGAACTCACCCCTGCGGGTCGGGCTTTCCATGCCCGCGCCGTGCAGATCCTGGATGCGGTCGACGACGCCGGCCGACAAGCCAGGCGGATCGCCGCAGGCACCGAAGGCCACCTGTCCATCGGATGCGTCGGCTCGGCCACCTACTCACTACTGCCCAGGCTGGTGCGGGCACTGGGCGACGCGCTGCCCGGAGTCGAGGTCAGCGTGCGCGGCGAGATGCTCGCCCCGGCGCAGTTGGCGGCATTGGCCGCCGGCGACATCGACCTGGCGCTGCTGCGCCCGCCGGTGCGCCACGACGACATCGTCACCGAGACGATCCGCCGCGACCGGTTGCTGGTGGCATTGCCGGTCGGCCACCCGCTGGCCGGCCACCGCACAGTTGCCGTCGAGGACCTGCGGGACGCCGACTTCATCTCTCATGCGGGCCAGGGCCGTTCGGTGATGAGCAGCACTGTCTTCGCCGCCTGCGCCGACGCAGGATTCGTCCCGAGGGTGCGGCACGAGGTGATGGAGACCTCCACGTTGGTCACCTTGGTGGCCGCGGGGCTGGGCGTGGCGCTCGTGCCCGCACCGACCGCCGCGCTCGACATCGCCGGAGTGCGCTATCTGCCGCTGACACCGACGAGCCTGGGCGTCGACCTGGTCGCGGCCCACCTGCCCGGGGAGCGCGCCGCGCTGATCGCCAACGTGCTGCGGGTGCTGCGCGACGAAGCCGGCAGGTAGCCGATCGGGGTTAGGCTCATACCCCGTGCGTGCCGTCCTGATCGTGAACCCGAACGCTACGTCGACCACCGCCGCAGGACGTGACCTGCTCGCCCACGCCCTGGAGAGCCGCACCGATCTGACGGTCGTGCACACCAACCACCGCGGGCATGCCATCGAGATCGGCCAGGAGGCCTGCGCGACGGGCATCGACGTGGTGATCGTGCACGGCGGCGACGGCACGGTGAACGAGGTGGTGAACGGCATCCAGCAGAGCGGAGGGCCGCACGCACCGGCGGTCGGTGTGGTGCCGGGCGGCTCGGCCAACGTGTTCGCCCGCTCGCTGGGCATCAGCCCCGATCCGATCGAGGCCACCAACCAACTGATCGACCTGCTCAGCGCGCACCGCAACGGCGCCCGCTGGCGCCGGATCGGTCTGATGCACTGCGGCGACCGGTGGGGGGTGTTCACCGCAGGCATGGGCGTGGACGGCGCCGTGGTGGCCGCGGTGGAGGCGCAGCGCGCGAAGGGCCGCAAGGTCACCGCATCGCGCTACATCCGGGTGGCGATCCGCGAGGTGCTGGCCAGCGCGCGCAAAGAGCCGGCACTGACGCTGTATCTGCCCGGCCGGGAACCGGTGACAGGCGTGCACTTCGCCTTCGTGTCCAACTCCAGCCCGTGGACCTATGCCAACACGCGTCCGGTATGGACGAACCCGACCACGACCTTCGACACCGGCTTGGGGGTGTTCGCGACCACCAGCATGAACGTCTGGGCCAACCTCGGGTTGGTGCGGCGGATGGTGTCGGCCAAGCCGGACATCAAGGCCCGGCATCTGATCCGCGAGGACGACCTGCCGTGGCTGCGCGTGAGCAGTGCCACACCCGTGGACTGTCAGATCGACGGCGATTACATCGGAAAGCGGGAAACCATGACGTTCACGTCGGTGCCCGATGCTCTGGCCGTCGTCGCGCCCCCGCCAGAAACGGCGTGACCAGCAGCTTTATCGAACCCTCAAAAATTTTTGAGCGCAAGTGAGTTGAGTGTAGTACAAACGGGTGAGGGGTCAGGTAACCCGCCCGGGCAGTGACATTGCCCACGAGTTAACGCGCCGCTATTGACATCTGTTCAGCCTGTGAAAGCATCGGATGCAACAGTGCAGAAACATTTCATATGCACGCGTTAACAACAGCCGAAGAAAAACCTCGCGTGCTTCCGCGCGCAAACGTTAAGGAGTTGGACTCATGGATTGGCGCCACAAGGCGGTCTGTCGCGACGAAGATCCGGAACTGTTCTTCCCCGTGGGAAACAGCGGCCCGGCCATCGCGCAGATTGCTGACGCGAAGCTCGTCTGCAACCGCTGCCCGGTGACCACCGAATGCCTCAGCTGGGCACTTGAGTCCGGTCAGGACGCCGGTGTCTGGGGCGGCATGAGCGAGGACGAGCGCCGCGCGCTCAAGCGTCGCAACGCTCGCACGAAGGCACGCAGCGGCGTCTGACGCTGCCCCGCAAACTGCTGCGGCTCCGCCGAATTCGGCGGAGCCGCACTTTTTTGAATTGACAGCATTACCTCAGTTTCGGCGTGGAATTTCATGTTTCTGATCACAATTTGCCGTCGAGGGTGAATCTGCTGCGCCGGCCGATGGGCACCCGCAACACCACGTCGGTGCCGCCGGTCGCGACATCGTGCATCCCGAGCGAGCCGTCCAGTTCGGCCGATACCAGGGTGCGCACGATCTGCAGACCCAGCCGGTCGGATTTCTCCAGGCTGAAACCCTCGGGAAGACCCCGCCCGTCGTCGTGCACCACGACATCGAGCCACCGCGAGGAGCGCTCGGCGCGGATGGTCACCTCCCCGCGCGCCTGACTGTCGAACGCGTGCTCCAGGGCGTTCTGTACCAGCTCGGTGATCACCATGATCAGCGCGGTCGCCCGGTCGGCGTCCAGCACGCCCAGATCACCCTCGCGGGTGATCCTGATGGGACTGTCCACGGACGCGACGTCGTTCATGATCGGCACGATGCGGTCGACCACCTCGTCGAGGTTGACCTCTTCGTCCACCGACATCGACAACGCGTCGTGCACCAGGGCGATGGACGATACCCGGCGCACCGACTCGTTGAGCGCCTCCCGGCCCTCGGCATTGTTGGTCCGGCGGGCCTGCAACCGCAGCAGCGCGGCCACCGTCTGCAGATTGTTCTTCACCCGGTGGTGGATCTCCCGGATGGTCGCGTCCTTGGACAGCAGCGCCCGGTCGCGCCGCTTGATCTCGGTGACGTCGCGGATCAGCACGGCCGCCCCGGCCGATTCCCCACCGGTCAGCAGCGGGATGGTGCGCAGCAGCACGGCGGCCCCGCCCGCATCGAGTTCCATCCGGGTGCTGGCCCCACCGGCCACCGAGATCCGCACGTGCTTGGCGAGTTCCTGGGCCTCGAACGGGTCCATCATGAGCGGACGCGTGACTGCGATCAGGTTGTGCCCCTCCAGTTCGGCGTTCAACCCCATCCGGTGATACGCCGACAGCGCATTGGGACTGGCGAAGGTCACGTCGCCTTCGACGTCCAGACGGATGAACCCGTCGCCCACCCGGGGGCTGGAACGTGACATGGCGGCGTCGCCGACGTTGGGGAAGGTGCCTTCGTTGAGCATCTGCAACAGATCACGCGCACAGTCCAGATAGGCCCGCTCCAGCGGACTGGTCTTGCGCCGGTCGGCCAGGGCGGTCTGATGCGTGAGCACCGCGACGACCTGATCACGGTGCCGGACCGGGACCGCCTCCACGTTCAGCCAGTTGCCGTCATGCGA
The DNA here is from genome assembly GCF_054404835.1 of Mycobacterium sp. BMJ-28. Classification (NCBI taxonomy): domain Bacteria; kingdom Bacillati; phylum Actinomycetota; class Actinomycetes; order Mycobacteriales; family Mycobacteriaceae; genus Mycobacterium; species Mycobacterium sp. BMJ-28. The sequence goes on from NZ_CM136783.1 coordinate 4,676,386, forward strand.
ATCGGGCTCGCCCCCGTCGCTTTCCCGCCCGATGACCCCGGAGTCGAAGGCGTCCACCACGACGGGCATCGCGGCGCCGTCCTGCAGGGTGCCCACCGCGTCGGCCAGCAGCACGGTGGGGGCGGTGTTGGGCCGTACCTGGGCGACGCACACCAGCCGCTGGTCGTCCCGACGCACCCACATCAGGTAGTCGCCGAAGGACAGGTCAGCCAGCAGCTGCCACTCGCCGACCACCGCGTGCAGGTGGTCGACGGCGTTGCCGGGCAGAACGGTGTGCTCGGCAAGAAGGTCGCCGAGAGTCGACACGAGCCGCTACCGGAGCTAGCTGATGACCGCGATGAGGTCGCCGGCCTGGATGACGTCGCCGACGGCCACACTCACCTCGGTGACCGTGCCCGCCACCTCGGCCAACACCGGGATCTCCATCTTCATCGACTCCAGCAGCACCAAGGTGTCGCCTTCGCCGATCTGGTCGCCCTTCTTCACCACGACCTCGAGCACACTGGCCACGATCTCGGCGCGCACATCCTCGGCCATCTTCACCCCACTCTTCCGGCGACCACTGCTGTTGAGGGTTCTATCGAACCACACCATGCCGTGGACAGAGCACCGCCTGCGCCGTGAGACACTGGAGACAAAGCGTCGACAGTATTCACCGAGGAAGCAGGTAACACCATGGCCAAGCGGGGCCGTAAGAAGCGCGATCGCAAGCACACCAAGGCCAACCACGGCAAGCGGCCCAACGCGGGCTCGAAGTCAGTGCGCTGACCCTAGTCGCAAAACGAAACCGCCCGGACTCGCAGAGTCCGGGCGGTTTCGTCTGTGCGGCGGCTCAGCCCCGCACGATGGTGGTGCGGCTGATCTCCAGTCGTAGGCGCGCACGAAGGGTGTCGGGGGCCTTCTCCCCGCACTTGGCGGCCAGCAGGTTCTTCACCCGCTCCTCGACGCCGTAATGGCGCAGACAGGTCGGGCACTCGTCGAGGTGATGGCGCAGCTTGTCCCGCGTTTCGGCGGTGCACTCCCCGTCGAGCAGCGTCCACACCTCGGCGATCACCGCGGCGCACTCCGGGTGATCGGGGTCCACCGGGCCGATCGGCGGTACGAACGTGTGCTCGTCCGGCCGCACGTAATCGTCGCTCATGACGAGACCTCTTCGCTGGCGAGCTGTTCGTGACGCAAGAATCCGCGCTCGCGGGCCACATCGGCCAGCAGCTCGCGCAATTGCTTACGGCCTCGGTGCAGTCGAGACATCACCGTCCCGATCGGGGTATCCATGATTTCCGCGATCTCCTTGTACGGGAATCCCTCGACATCGGCGTAGTAGACCGCCATGCGGAATTCCTCAGGTAATGCTTGCAGAGCATCCTTGATTTCGCTGTCCGGCAGCGCCTCGAGCGCCTCCACCTCCGCCGACCGCAGCCCCGTCGAGGTGTGCTCGGCATTGGCCGCCAGCTGCCAGTCGGTGATCTCCTCGGTCGGATACTCGGCCGGCTGACGCTGCTTTTTGCGGTAATTGTTGATGTACGTGTTCGTCAGGATGCGGTAGAGCCACGCCTTCAGATTGGTGCCCTCCCGGAACGACCGGAACCCGGCGTACGCCTTGACCATGGTTTCTTGCACCAGGTCCTCGGCGTCGGCGGGGTTACGCGTCATCCGGAGCGCGCCACCGTAGAGCTGGTCCAGCAGCGGGATGGCGTCGCGTTCGAAACGGGCGGTGAGTTCGGCGTCGGTCTCTTCGGTCGGGGCGGGCGCCTCGTGTATATCGGTCATCGTGACAGGACCCATCCCTTCCGTCGCGGCATGACCAAACAGCTCCAGCACGTACGCCGGGCGTTGCAGAGATGCCGTTGGCACTAAAACTCCTTCCACGATCCTAAAGGTTGCCACCGACAAAGCCTGCCGACGACCGTTGCGCCCCCTCGCACCAGCAGTAACGCCGGTGCCGGGCGGACTTGTTCCCCGCCGTTAGGCTGGCCCGGTGGCACGCGCAGCGACCCCCGCCATCTCGGCCCTGACCAGCGCAGGCGTTGCACACCAGATCCTGCGGTATGACCACGACCCGCGGGCCGCCTCGTTCGGCGAGGAGGCCGTGGCCCAGCTGGCGGCCGCGCACGGACTGGACCCGGGGCAGATCTTCAAGACCCTGGTGCTGGCCTCCGGGCGTGACCTGGCGGTGGCGGTGCTGCCGGTGCCGTCGAAACTGTCGCTGAAGGCCGCCGCCGCGGCGCTGGGTTTCGCCAAGTTGGTGATGGCCGACCGGGCCGCCGCCGAACGGTCCACCGGCTACGTGCTCGGCGGGATCTCACCGCTCGGTCAGCGCCGGCCACTGCCGACCGTCGTCGACGCCTCCGCACTGAACTGGCCCTCGGTGCTGTGCAGCGCGGGCAAGTGCGGCTGGGATGTCGCACTGGCCCCGCACGACCTGATCAGCGCGACCCATGCCGTGATCGCCGACGTTCGCGCGGACCAGGGTGCCTAAGGTAGGGCCATGACTGAAGCGCCTCTGTCCGGGAAGACCATGTTCATCTCCGGCGCCAGCCGCGGTATCGGGCTGGCGATCGCCAAGCGCGCCGCCGCCGACGGCGCCAATATCGCGCTGCTGGCCAAGACCGCCGAACCGCATCCCAAGCTCGAAGGCACCGTCTACACCGCGGCCAAGGAGATCGAGGAAGCCGGCGGCCAGGCGCTGCCCATCGTCGGCGACGTCCGGGACGGCGACTCGGTCGCCTCCGCGGTGGAGCAAACGGTGGCCCAGTTCGGCGGAATCGATCTGTGCGTCAACAACGCCTCGGCGATCAACCTCGGGTCCATCGAGGAAGTGCCGCTCAAGCGTTTCGACCTGATGAACGGCATCCAGATCCGCGGCACCTACGCCGTCTCACAGGCCTGTATCCCGCACATGAAGGGCCGCGCCAACCCGCACATCCTGACCTTGTCCCCGCCGCTGCGGCTGGAATCGGAATGGCTCAAGCCGACGGCGTACATGATGGCCAAATTCGGTATGACGCTGTGCGCGCTGGGCATCGCCGAGGAGATGCGCGAGGCGGGAATCGCCTCCAACACGCTGTGGCCGCGGACCCTGGTCGCCACCGCGGCGGTGCAGAACCTGCTGGGCGGCGACGAGGCGATGGCCCGGGCCCGCAAACCCGAGGTCTACTCCGATGCCGCCTACGCCGTGTTCACCAAACCGGCCCGCGAATACACCGGGCAGAGCCTGCTGTGCGAGGACGTGCTGCTCGACTCCGGCGTCACCGATCTGTCGGTGTACGACTGCATTCCGGGCTCCGACCTCGGCGTCGACCTGTGGGTGGACACCCCGAACCCGCCGGGATACTCGGCATGAACACCGAGGTGGTCGCCGCCCCGCAACAGTCCCGGTTCGAGGTGTTCTACGGCGATGAGCTCGCCGGCTTCGCCGAGTATCTCGACCATGACGGCCAGCGGATCTTCTTCCACACCCAAATCGGCGACGAGTTCGGCGGAAAAGGTTTGGCCAGCACATTGATTCGACAAGCCTTGAGCGCCACGGTGGACAGCGGCCTGCGGGTCGTGCCGCTGTGCCCGTTCGTGAAAAGCTTCGTGGACAAGCACCAGGATTTCAGCGGATCGGTCGACACGGTGACCGACGCAGCGGTGGAACTGGTGCGCCGACGCTGACCTGGGGGCGCGACACGTGGTGGGTCTTGCGACGATCGCGCGCGAATGGGGCCGGATCGGCTGTCTGGGCTTCGGCGGCCCGCCCACCCATATCGCGATGCTGCGCGACGTGTGCGTGCAGCGGCGCCGGTGGCTGGACGCCGACGAGTTCGAGGACGCCATCGCGGCGGTGAACCTGCTGCCCGGCCCGGCGTCGACCCAACTGGCGATCTACACCGCCTGGCGGATGCGGGGTATCCGTGGCGCCCTCGTCGGCGGCCTGGCGTTCATCCTCCCCGGGCTGTTCGTCATCCTGGCGCTGGCCGCGTTCTTCCTGTCCGGTGGCGCCCCCGGCTGGGCGCGAGGCGCCGCGGCCGGCGCCGGCGCCGCGGTGGCGGCCGTCGCGGTGCACGCCGCGGTCGGGCTGATCCCGTCCAGCTGGCGACGGGCCGAAACCGGTCGCTGGTCCAGGGCTCGCTGGCTCGGCTACTTCATGGCGGGCGCCGTCGCCGCGGCGCTGACCGGTCCCTGGCTGGTGCTGGTGCTGATCGCCGCCGGCGCACTGGAGATCGTGGCCCGCACCGGGCCGTCGCGGGCGTCCGCGCACGCCTGGCCGGTGCTGCTGGCCGCTGCTCCGGCGCTGGCCGGGATCCCCGCCCTGGTGTGGACGGCGTTCAAGGTGGGCGCCCTGTCCTACGGCGGCGGGTTCGTCATCATCCCGCTGATGCAGGACGACGCCGTGCGCAGGCACCAGTGGATGACCGACGCCGAATTCCTCAATGCGGTGGCCCTGGGCCAGATCACCCCGGGACCGGTGCTGCACACCGTCGCGGTGGTCGGGTACGCCGCTGCCGGGATCGGCGGCGCGGCGCTGGCCGCGCTCTTCGCCTTCGGCCCGTCGTTCCTCATGGTGATCGCCGGGGGCAGGCATTTGGACGCCCTGCGCGCGAACCGGTTCGTGCAGGCATTCCTGACCGGTGCCGGGCCCGCGGTCATCGGGGCGATCACCGGGTCCGCGCTGCCGCTGGCCCTGTCAGCGCGGCACGCCTGGCAGTTCGGGGTACTGGCGCTGGCCGCGGTGGCCCTGCTGGTCGCCCGCCGGGGTGTGGTCAGCACCCTGGTCGGCGCCGCGGCGCTGGGCGTCGGCGCATACCTGATCGGCTGGCCGGTCGGCTGACATAGGCTGGCGCCGTGGCTGACTCGTCGATCTGGTCCGCGGGGCGGTACGAATCCGTCGCCGAGCGCATTGCCCCCATCGCCGACGAGGTGGTGGCCGCGGTCGGGTCCCGGGTGCCCCTGCGCGATACCGAACTGGTCGATCTGGCCTGCGGCACCGGTAATGCGGCGCTGGCGGCCGCCGCGGCGGGCGCGCGGGTCACCGGCGTGGACATCACCCCCGAACTGCTCGCCATCGCCGCCGACAAACCTGGCGCCGGCGCGGTGCGCTGGGTGGCCGCCGACGCCAGTGCCACCGGCCTGCCCGACGCGGGTTTCGCTGCGGCCGTGTCGAATATGGGCATCATCTTCGTGGAGCCGGTCGCGATGGTCGCCGAGCTGTCCCGGCTGGTGCGCCCCGGCGGGGTGCTCGGCTTCTCCACCTGGGTGCGCGACGCCGACAACCCGTTCTTCGATCCGATCATGGACGTCCTCGGTTCGCCGCCGCCCGCGCCGTACAGCCCCGATCAGTGGGGGCAACCCGAGATCGCCGAGGCCCGGCTGGGCGAGGCATTCACCGATGTCACCATCGAAAACGGTGTGCACCCTTGGCGATTCGCATCCGTGCAGCACGCGGTGCGGTTCGTCACCGCGGAGTCGCCGATGCACCTGGCTGTTCTCGGCCGGCTCGAGGACGCGACCAGGAGCCGGCTGGTGGACGCATTCAGCGCGGCGTTCGCGGCCCATGCCGAACCCGGCGGGGTGGTGTTCGGCGCCTCGTATGCGGTGGTGACCGCGGCCCGCCGCTGATCACTGCGCCTGATAGAGGATTCCGCGGCCGATGGCCTCGCGTATCTCGGGCAGCGCTGCCGTCGCGAGCGCATCGGATTCCACGCCGTGGTGTGCGGCGAGCAGGTCGATGAGCGTGCCCAGCGGAACCTCGCCCCGGCAGCCGGCCAGCAGGGCCCGCAACACCTCGTCGACGCCGATGACGGCGGCCGGCCCACCGGGTCTGCGCACCGCGGCGCCGATCTGTTGCCAACCCTGCTCGCCCGGTAAGGATTGCTCCTCCAGCAACACCGGCGCGGTGGACAGTCGCACACCCAGCAGATCGGCATCGGCGATGTTGCGCAGATACGCCCGCCGGGCGAAGAACGCCTCGACCTCCGTCCCGGTGACCGGCTCGTCGAGGATCTCCTCCAAGACGTGCTCGGGTGATTCCCCCGGTTTCGGTACCCGCAGGTTGATCAGTCCCATGCCGATACCGGTGACGCCCTGCTCGATGAACCAATCCAGCCAGGCCCCACCGCGCCGGGCGGCCTGCTGCGGTGTCTCCCCGGCGTCGGCCAGCCACAGCGAGACATAGCTGACCGGATCGGCAAGTTCACGCTGCACCACCCACGCGTGCAAGCCGGTGCCGTCCAGCCAACCCTGCACCTGACCGCGCCAATCATCTTCGCGGACAATCCAATTGGCCATGATCTGGGCGGTTCCACCTGGGTTGAGGTGGTCGCCGACCTGTTCGATGATGCTGCGGCACAACGCATCCCCCGCCAGACCGGAATCGCGGTAGACATAGTCCTGGGCACCAGAACCCACCACGAACGGTGGGTTGGACACGATCAGATCGAACTTCTCCCCCACCACCGGCTCGAACAGGCTGCCCGGCCGCAAATCCCAGGACATGCCGTTGAGCCGGGCGGTCGCCGCGGCCAGCGTCAGCGCCCGCTGATTGGTGTCGGTGGCCACGATCCCTGCGCAGTGCGAGTTCAGGTGCAGCGCCTGGATACCGCACCCGGTACCGAGGTCCAGCGCCCGCGCCACCGGCGTGCGCACCACCGCACGGGCCAGCGACATCGACGCGCCACCGATACCGAGCACATGGTCGGGCTGCACGGGTCCGCTGCGCAGGGCGGCATCCTGATCGGAGACCACCAGGAAGTCCCGCTCGCCGTCGCTGTGCGGGCGGATATCGAGTATCGCGCGCACCGTCTCACCGCTGTCCTGCAGCACACCGCAGGCCGTCAGCGCGGCCAGACCGGCCGACGGGAACGCCCCGGCGACCCGGTCAGGGCGCTCGTCGGCGCCGAGCAGAAACAGCCGGACCACAGTGGCCAACGGCCCGTCGACCGCATCGCAGGCACGCAACGCCGGCCACCACACTCCGCGGCCGAGCGCGGCGTGCACGTCGTCGCCGAGCAGTTCGGCGACCCCGTCGACGGTGTAGCCGGCGGTACGCAGGTCCTGACCCAGCGCGTCGAGCAATTCGGGGGTCAAAACAGTCCCGGCTCGGGTTCGGCGGGCTCGATCAGTTCCGGTCCGTTGTTGCGAATGCTGTTCACCAGCCGGGACACCTCGCGGATCTCGATGCGATCCAGATCGCCGTGCCCGCGCAGCAGCCCCTCGTCGATGGGTGCGTCGGGGTCCAGCCAACGGTCCCAGTCCGACGCACTGATGGTCAGCGGCATCCGGTCGTGAATATCGGAGAGCTGCGCGGCCGCGTCGGTGGTGATGATGGTGCAACTCAGCAGCGGGGGGCTGTCCTTGGGCGCATCTTTCGGCCGCCAGGTGGACCACAGGCCCGCCATGAACAATGGCTCGCCGTCACCGGCGAACATGTAGAACGGCGTCTTGAACGCCTTCTTTCCGTCCGCGGCGGGATTCGGCTTCCACTCGTACCAGCCGTCCATCGGGACCAGGCACCGCTTGTTCTTGGCCGACCCGCGGAACGCGGGTGAGGTGGTCAGCGTCTCGGCGCGGGCATTGATCAGCAGCGGCCCCTTCTTAGTGTCGGGCGCGCCGTCGGCGCCGGCTTTGGCCCACGGCGGCACCAATCCCCACCGCATCGACCGGATCCGGCGGGTCGACTCGCCGTCGGGCTCGGAGCCAGGCGAGCGAAGCGACGGCGAATGGTCATGCCGCTTGACCACGGCACTCACCGTGGTGGTGGGTGCGACGTTGTAGTTGGGCGGGGCCTGTTTCGCCGTCTCGGCGGTCTCATCGAGAGCCTTGATTTTCTCCGCCAGCAGCGCCGGGTCGGTGGTCACCGCAAATCGCCCACACATACCAGGCAGGATAGAGGTCGTGACTGACTGGCCGGCACCGTCGACATCGGAACCTGTGAACGCGACCGTGACCGTGCCCGGATCGAAATCACTGACCAACCGGGCACTGGTGCTGGCCGCCCTCGCGCAAGGCACCTCCACGGTGAGCGGTGCCCTGCGCAGCCGCGACACCGACCTGATGATCGGCGCCCTGCAAGCGCTCGGCCTGACCGTCAACGGCGACACGGAGTTGACCGTCAGCGGGTCGATCGCCCCGGCGCCGGGCACCCGTATCGACTGCGGGCTGGCCGGCACCGTGCTGCGGTTCCTGCCCGCGGTCGCCGCACTGGGCACCGAGACCGTCACCTTCGACGGTGACGAGCAGGCCAGGGCCCGGCCCATCGCCCCGCTGCTGGACGGGTTGCGCGGTGTCGGTGTGCAGATCGACGGCGACCGCTTACCGTTCGATGTGCGTGGGCAGGGCGCGGCCGACGGCGGCGAGGTGCACATCGATGCCTCGGGGTCCTCGCAGTTCGTGTCGGGACTGCTGCTGGCCGGCGCGACGTTGCGGAACGGGCTGACCGTGGTGCACACCGGCGAATCCGTGCCGTCGGCCCCGCATATCGGGATGACGGTGTCGATGCTGCGTGATGCCGGTGTCACCGTGGACGATTCGCAGCGCAACCGCTGGCGGGTCGAGCCCGGCCCGGTCGCCGCCCGGCACTGGGACATCGAGCCGGACCTGTCCAATTCGGTACCGTTCCTGGCCGCCGCCGCCGTCACCGGAGGAACGGTGCGGATCGACCGCTGGCCGGCCGTCAGCATCCAGCCCGCCGACGTCATCCTCGACTTGCTGGGCCGCCTGGGGGTGGAAGTGGCGCAGCAGGATTCGTATCTGGAGGTGCAGGGCGCAGCGTCTTACGACGGTATCGACGTCGACCTGCACGACGTGGGTGAGCTCGCGCCCTCGCTGGCCGCACTCGCCGCGCTGGCCGCGCCCGGATCGGTGTCCACCCTGCGCGGCATCGCCCATCTGCGCGGACACGAGACCGACCGACTGGCGGCATTGACCACCGAGATCAACGGCCTGGGCGGCCGGTGCGCCGAGACCCCGGACGGCCTGACCATCACGGCCGCACCGCTGCACGGCGGGACCTGGCATTCGTACGCCGACCACCGGATGGCCACCGCGGGTGCGATCATCGGGCTGCGGGTGCCCGGTGTCGAGGTGGAAGACATTGCGACCACCGCCAAGACGCTGCCGGACTTCCCCGGGATGTGGACCGACATGCTGCTGGACGACCAGGGGTAGCGACAGGTGAAAGCGGCCGATTACGACGAGTCCGACGTCCGGGTACGCCCGGGCAAGGGCTCCCGGCCGCGCACCAAGAATCGCCCCGAGCACGCCGACGCCGCCGAGGCGATGGTCGTCACCGTCGACCGCGGCCGCTGGGGTTGCGCGCTGGGCGGCGACCCGGACCGGCACGTCACCGCGATGCGGGCCAGGGAACTGGGCCGCACCCCGATCGTCGTCGGTGACGAGGTGGATATCGTCGGTGACCGCTCAGGGCGCGCCGACACCCTGGCCCGCATCGTGCGCCGCTCGGAGCGGCGAACGGTGTTGCGCCGCACCGCCGATGACACCGATCCCACCGAACGGGTGGTGGTCGCCAATGCCGATCAGCTGCTCATCGTGGTGGCGCTGGCCGACCCGCCGCCGCGCACCGGATTCGTGGAGCGCGCCCTCATCGCCGCCTTTGCGGGCGGACTGGCACCGATCCTGTGCCTGACCAAATCCGATCTCGCACCGGCAGAGCCGTTCGCGGCGCAGTTCATCGATCTGGACCTCACCGTGCTCACCGCCGGGCGGGACGATCCGCTGGATGTGGTGGCACCGCTGCTGGACGGCAAAGTCACCGTGTTGCTCGGGCATTCCGGTGTCGGCAAGTCGACATTGGTGAATCGCCTTGTACCCGAAGCAGAACGGGCCACCGGCACGGTGACCGGGGTGGGCAAGGGCCGGCACACCTCGACGCAGTCGATCGCGTTACCGCTGCGCGAATCCGGGTGGGTGATCGACACCCCGGGCATCCGGTCGTTCGGGCTGGCCCACATCGCGCCCGACGATGTCGTGCAGGCGTTCTCCGACCTGGCCGAAGCCGTGCAGGACTGTCCGCGCGGCTGCGGGCATCTGGGCCCGCCCGCCGACCCGGAGTGTGCGCTGGACAACCTGACCGGCGCGGCCGCCGCCCGGGTGGCGGCGGCACGGCGACTGCTGGTGACGCTCAATGAGCCGACGTACTGAGGACTTTCGCCAGCAGACAGAGAATCCCGCCTTTCGTTGCCGAAAGGCGGGATTCTGTGTCTGCTCGGCGTTCTAAGCGGCGCGCCGGTCCTGGCGCCAGCCCCGGACCGTCGCGATGGCGGTCTTGAGTCCGCGTCGCTTGCCGGTCGCGGGATCTGCGACCCCGAAACCTTCCAGCTCGGTGAACATCCGCTCGCTGCGGGTCTCCGGTGCATTGTCGGCGGTGTCGCGCAGGTACTTGTCCGGCAACGACAGTTTGGCGATGGTGCGCCAGGTCTTGGCGTACTGCACCAGGAACGAACCGGTGGTGTAGGGCAGGTCGTACTTGTCGCACACCTCCTGAACCCGCAGCGACACCGCATGCAGCCGGTTGCTGGGCAGGTCCGGGTACAGATGGTGTTCGATCTGGTGGCACAGGTTGCCGCTCATGAAGCGCAGCACCGGACCGTTCTCGAAGTTCGCGCTGCCGAGCATCTGGCGCAGGTACCACTCGCCGCGGGTCTCCCCGATCATGTCGGTCTTGGTGAACTTCTCGGCCCCATCGGGGAAGTGACCGCAGAAGATCACCGCGTTGGCCCACACATTGCGAATCACATTGGCCCAGAAGTTGGCTTTCGCCGTCGACTTGAAGGTCGCGGCGGGCGACAGCGAGGTCAGCGCCGGGAAAGCGACATAGTCCTTGAACAGCTGATGCCCGATCTTCACCCCGACCTCACGCAGGCGCACCATGGTCGCCTTGCGGTCGTCGCGGCCCTTGGCGATCTTGCCCAGTTCCAGGTGCTGCAGCCCGATGCCCCACTCGAACAGCATCGCCAGCACCGTGTTGTAGAGCAGATTGAAGGCGTTGAACGGCTTCCAGCGCTGGTCGCGGGTGACGCGCAGCAGGCCGTAGCCCACGTCGTCGTCCATGCCGAGGATGTTCGTGTACTTGTGATGCATGAAGTTGTGCGTGAACCGCCAGTGCTTGGACGCACCGTTCATGTCCCACTCCCACGACGAGGAGTGAATCTCGGGATCGTTCATCCAGTCCCACTGGCCGTGCAGGACGTTGTGGCCGATCTCCATGTTCTCGATGATCTTCGCGACGCCGAGCGTCGCGGTGCCCGCCCACCAGGCGGACCGTCGGGAACTGGCGGCCAGCACGATCCGGCCCGTCACCTCGAGGGCGCGCTGCGCGGCGATGGTACGGCGGATATAACGCGCGTCGCGCTCACCACGGGAGTCCTCGACGTCCTGCCGGATTGCGTCGAGTTCCACCGCCAAGCTTTCGATATCGGCGTCAGTCAGATGCGCGAACGCCGGTACATCGGTAATAGCCACTGGTCAACCCTCCTTTGCAATTCCTACTCTAGCGTAACCTACGCTACCGTAGGTTAGCTCTTGGTTAACAGTTATACGTCGACGACGCAGTCGCCGGATGCCGCCGAGACACAGGTCTGCACCCGGGTGCCCGGCTCGTGCTCCACACCGGTGCGCAGGTCCCGGACATGGCCCTGGACCAGTCCGACGACGCACGACTGACAGATCCCCATCCGGCAGCCGAACGGCATCTGGATACCGGCTTCCTCGCCGGCCTCCATCAGCGAGGTCGCCGCATCCGCCTGCACCGTCTTGCCGCTGCGCTCGAAGGTCACCTCGCCGCCGGTGCCATGCGGGGCGGCGCGCGTCACCGCGAATCGCTCCAGGTGCAGCCGTTCGGACAACCCGGCCGCGGTCCAGATTCGCTCCGCGTCGTTGAGCATGCCCTCGGGTCCGCACGCCCACACCTGGCGGTCCCGCCAGTCGGGCACCACGTCGGCCAGTCGCAGCAGATCCAACCGGCCCTGGACGCGGGTGGGCCGCACGATCAACCGGTAGCTCGGGTGCGCACGCTGCAGTTCGGCCAGCTCACCGGCGAACATCACGTCGGCTTCGGTCGGCACCGAGTGCACGTGCACGACATCGGTGATCTGGCCGTGCCGGGCCAGTGTGCGCAGCATCGACATCACCGGGGTGATGCCGGAGCCGGCGGTGACGAACAGCACCTGAGCCGGCGCCGGGTCGGGCATCACGAAATTGCCCTGCGGCGCGGCGAGCCGCACGATGGTGCCCGGCGTGACCCCGTCCACCAGGTGGGTGGACAGGAAGCCCTCCGGCATCGCTTTCACGGCGATGCTGATGGTCCGCCGGCCGCGGCCCGGAACCGGCGCCGAGGTGAGCGAATAGGACCGCCACCGCCACCGCCCGTCCATCAGCAGCCCGATGCCGACGTACTGACCGGGCTCATAGTCGAAGGTGAAGCCCCACCCGGGCTTGATCACCAGGGTCGCGGAGTCCGGGGTCTCGCGCCGCACCTCGACGACCCGGCCGCGAAGCTCGCGAGCCGACCACAACGGATTGGCCAGCTTCAGGTAATCATCGGGCAGCAGCGGAGTGGTGATCCGGCCGGCAATGGCGCGCAACGTCTTCCAATGCGGCGCCCCGGGAAGCGTGGGACGGACCGTGTCGGCAACTTTGGCCGAGGTCTTGACGGTGTTCTTGGCCACGAAACCTACGGTACCGTAACCTACGTTGCCGTATCTAGTACTCGCGGGTAACTTATTGCTGTGACGGCGCCGACATTCTCAGAGCAGTTCGAGTAGGAACGGTAGCTCCTGGGGTGCATACCAGGCCAGATCATGGTCCTGGGCATCGCCCACCGTCAGTTCGGAATCCTCGTCACCGAGGTCAGCGGCGTCGATGACGTCGACCGCGGCCAGCACCGCGGCCTCGGCGGCCGCGTTGTCGACATAGACGGCCACGATGTCGTCGTAGCCGATCGGGCCGGCCAGCCGCACCACCGCATCGTCCAGGTCGGGCCGCACGGTGACGTCCTCGGCGTCGGCGACGAGCACGACCCGGCGCGGTGGCAGCTCCCCGGTGCCGCCGGCCAGCAATCGCAGCGAGGCGAGCGCTGCCTCGCCCAGGGCGACCTCGGCCAGTTCCTCGTCGTCGCCGTGCGCGTAGGCCTCGCGCAGCGTCGGGGTGACCGCGAAGGCCGTACCGCTGCGGGCGTGCACCATCCGGTCGGCGACCAGCTGCTGCAGCATCGCCAGCGTGGCGGGCACATAGACACGCATCACCGGGCGGCCTCCAACAATTCGTCGAGTGACTCTCGCAACAGGATCGGCAACACGTCCACATCGCTCATCGCGTCGCGGTCGGCATTGATCCCGAAGTACAGCATGCCGTTGTAGGACGTCACCCCGATGGCCAGTACCTGGTTGGCCAGCAGCGGGGGCACGGCATACGTCTCGACCAGCTTGGTGCCGGCGATGTACATCTGCTTCTGCGCGCCCGGCACGTTGGTGATCAGCAGGTTGAACTGGCGGGCGGAGAAGCTGGTGGCCACCCGGATACCCATGGCGTGCAGGGTGGGCGGGGCGAACCCGGACAGCGTCACGATGGTGCGGGCGTCGACCAGACTGGCCGCGGTCGAATGCGACTCGGTGGCGTGCGCGATCTGGGACAGCCGGACCACCGCGTTGCCCTCCCCGATGGGCAGGTCCACCAGAAACGGCGACACCTGGCTGATGGCCTGGCCGGGTCCGGTCGAATCGATCTCGGCATCGGGATACACCGAGTTCGGGGCCATCGCGCGGACGCTGGAGGTCGCCGTCACCGGCTCACCACGCGACAACAGCCAGTTGCGCAGGGCACCCGCGACCACCGCGAGCACCACGTCGTTGACGTCGCAGTCGTACTGGGCGCGCAGTGCCCGGTAGTCCTCCAGCCGGTGGCCGGCCACCGTGAAACGCCGGTTGCGCGACACCGTGGTGTTCAGCGGGCTGCTCGGCGCGGTGCCCCGGGCGACGGTGCGGGCCACATCGGCGACTCGGCGCCCCACATCGACGAGCGCACTCGCGCTGGTGGCCACCTCGGTGACCGTCGACCGCATCGCGGCCAGCTGCGCCGTCGGGCGGGTGATCCACTCGCCGAGCGCACCCAACAGCAACGCGGTGTCACTGGGTTCGCGGCCCGGGATCCAGATGTCCTCACCGAACTCCGGCGCCTTCTGCGTCCGGTCGGCGATGACGTGGCCGATCTCCAGCGCCGACATGCCGTTGACCAGGGCCTGATGGCTCTTGGTGTAGATCGCGATCCGGTTGTGGGTCAGCCCTTCGACGACGTACATCTCCCACAGCGGACGGGTCTTGTCCAGTGGCCGGGAACCCAGCCGGGCAACCAGATCGTGCAATTGGGCGTCACTACCCGGAGATGGCAGCGCCGAGCGCCGGATGTGATAGGTGATGTCGAAGTCGCGGTCGTCGATCCATACCGGACGGGCCAGACCGAAGCTGACCTCGCGGACCTTCTGCCGGTAGCGCGGAATCTGCGGCAGCCGCCGCTCCACGGTGGCCAGCACCGACTCGTAACTCAGCCCGGCGCGCGGCTTGCGCACGATCGACAGCGACCCCACATACATCGGGGTGGCGGTGTTCTCCAGGTGGTAGAAGGCCGCATCCGATGCCGACAGCCTGGTCACCATCGCGGTGTGGCCCTCCCCTGGTTCCGACGTTGACGGTCATGTAAATGCACGAATGACCGTCAACTTAGCCGCAATCGGTCCCGGGCCGCATCGCAGGTGCGTGGGACCCCCGCCAAACCGTGCGATCATCAATATGCCTGTGCCTCTCCAGCAGCGCCCTGTTCGTGCCGTATGGCCGGATTGCCTTGGAGTGACACTGTGACCACACTTCCGCACGCCACCCCTGAGCCGAGCACGCCGTGCGTGGCGACGCCCATCATCGACTGCGAGCCGCCGCCGCTGGGCCCGGTCGCCTGTTCGCCTCCGCTGGTGTTACGCCGCCGCGCGCCGCACCAGCTGTGTCCCGCGCCCCGCGTCGAGGCACCGGCGCCACCACCACCGGCGGCCGGCGTGTTCGCCGACGCGGCCCTGCGCAGGGTGCTGGAGGTGATCGACCGCCGACGGCCGGCCGGCCAGTTACGCGGGCTGCTGGCTCCCGGGCTGATCGATGCCACCATCGCCCTGGCTCGCACCCCGCAACCCGGTGGCACCGCGGTGCTACGCCGGGTGGGGCTGCGCCGGGCCGACGAAATGCTCAGCGCCGCTGAGGTATTCGCCAGCTATACCCGCGGCTCCCGGGTGCGGGTGATCGCGGCGCGCATCGAACTGGTCTGCGACCGCTGGCAGGTGGTGGCGCTTCAGGTGGGCTGACTGGCAGCTATCGCCGGCGGGCCTTGGAGTCGCGGGCCTGCTGGCGGGCCGCCTCGCGGCGCTCCTTGCGGGTGCCCGGCTCGGCCGCCGCGTGCCGTCCGCCCGACGACCGCTGCACCTCGGCCGATCCGTCCTCGGCCGGTCCGGAGTAGGTCAGTGCGGGTGCGCCGTCCTCCAGCCCGTTCTGAATCCCCTTGGCCTGCACGCCCGCCGGTCGCTCCTTGGTGGCCACCTGCCCCTGAGCCTGCGCCGCGGCGGCCGCCGCGAACTCGGCAAGACCCTGCGACATGGCCTGGGCCTGTGGGGTGGGCGCCGGGGGCGCCGCCTCGACCGCGATGTTGAACAGGAACCCGACCGACTCCTCCTTGAGGCCGTCGAGCATGCCGACGAACATGTCGTAACCCTCGCGCTGGTACTCGACCAGGGGGTCACGCTGGGCCATCGCGCGCAGCCCGATGCCCTCCTTGAGGTAGTCCATCTCGTAGAGGTGTTCGCGCCATTTCCGGTCGATCACGTTGAGCAGCACATTGCGCTCCAGCTGCCGCATCGCGCCCTCGCCGCCGATCGCCTCGATCTGCTTCTCACGCTCGGCGTAGGCCCGCTCGGCGTCCTCGACCAGCGCGCCGAGCAGCTCGTCGCGGGTCAGCTCGCCGGGCTCGCCGACCGCGCCGGAGTCGAGCAGATCATGGTGATCGATACCGACCGGGTACAGCGTCTTGAGCGCCTCCCACAGCTTCTCCAGATCCCAGTCCTCGGAGTAGCCCTCGCCGGTGGCGCCGTCGACATAGGCGGTGATGACGTCCACCAGCATGTCGTGGGCCTGCTTCTGCAGGTTCTCGCCCTCCAGGATCATCCGGCGCTCTTTGTAGATGACCTTGCGCTGCTGGTTCATCACCTCGTCGTACTTGAGGACGTTCTTGCGGACCTCGAAGTTCTGCTGCTCGACCTGGGTCTGCGCGCTCTTGATCGCGCGGGTCACCATCTTGGCCTCGATGGGAACATCGTCGGGCAGGTTCAGGCGGGTGAGCAGGGTTTCCAGGGTGGCGCCGTTGAACCGCCGCATGAGCTCGTCACCCAGCGACAGGTAGAACCGGGACTCACCCGGGTCGCCCTGGCGGCCGGACCGGCCACGCAGCTGGTTGTCGATACGCCGCGATTCGTGGCGCTCGGTGCCCAGCACGTACAGACCACCGACCGCGATCACTTCCTCGGCTTCGGCCTTGGCCTCGGCCTTGATCTGCTTGACGGTCTGCTCCCAGGCGGCCTCGTACTCGTCCGGGGTCTCCACCGGATCCAGGCCCTGGCCCTTCAGCCGGGTGTCGGCCAGGAACTCGACGTTGCCGCCCAGCACGATGTCGGTACCGCGGCCGGCCATGTTGGTCGCGACGGTGATCGCACCACGGCGGCCGGCCTCGGCGATGATGTTCGCCTCCTGCTCGTGGTACTTGGCGTTGAGCACGTTGTGCGGCACGCGGCGCTTGGTGAACTGCCGGGACAGGTACTCCGACCGTTCGACCGAGGTGGTGCCGATCAGCACCGGCTGGCCCTTCTCGTACCGTTCGACGACGTCGTCGACGACGGCGATGTACTTGGCCTCTTCGGTCTTGTAGATCAGATCGGACTGATCCGCGCGGACCATCGGCCGGTTGGTCGGGATCGCGACGACTCCCAGGCCATAGATCTCGTGCAACTCGGCGGCCTCGGTCTGGGCGGTGCCGGTCATGCCGGAGAGCTTGTCGTAGAGCCGGAAGTAGTTCTGCAGCGTGATGGTGGCCAGCGTCTGGTTCTCGGCCTTGATCTCGACGTGCTCCTTGGCCTCGATGGCCTGGTGCATGCCCTCGTTGTAGCGGCGCCCGATCAGCACGCGCCCGGTGAACTCGTCGACGATGAGCACCTCGCCGTTACGGACGATGTACTCCTTGTCGCGCTCGAACAGCTCCTTGGCCTTCAGCGCGTTGTTCAGGTAGCTGACCAGCGGCGAGTTGGCGGCCTCGTACAGGTTGTCGATGCCGAGCTGGTCCTCGACGAACTCGACGCCGATCTCGTGCACGCCGATGGTGCGCTTCTTCAGGTCCACCTCGTAGTGGGTGTCCTTCTTCATCAGCGGGGCCAGCCGCGCGAACTCGGAGTACCAGTTCGAGGCGCCGTCGGCCGGGCCGGAGATGATCAGCGGCGTGCGGGCCTCGTCGATGAGGATGGAGTCGACCTCGTCGACGATGGCGAAGTTGTGGCCGCGCTGCACCATGTCGGGCACCGAGTGGGCCATGTTGTCGCGCAGGTAGTCGAAGCCGAATTCGTTGTTGGTGCCGTAGGTGATGTCGGCGGCGTAGGCGCCGCGGCGCTCGTCGGGGGTGAGCCCCGACAGGATGACGCCGACCTCGAGTCCCAGGAAGCGGTGCACGCGGCCCATCTGCTCGGCATCGCGCTTGGCCAGATAGTCGTTGACGGTGACGATGTGCACGCCGTCGCCGGACAAGGCGTTGAGGTAGGCGGGCAGGATGGCGGTCAACGTCTTGCCCTCACCGGTCTTCATCTCGGCGACATTGCCGAAGTGCAGCGCGGCACCACCCATGACCTGCACGTCGAAGTGACGCTGCCCCAGCACTCGCCAGGCGGCCTCGCGGGCCACCGCGAACGCTTCGGGCAGCAGATCGTCGAGCTCGGTTCCGTCGGCGACGCGCTTGCGGAACTCGTCGGTCTTGGCACGCAGCTCGGCGTCGGTCAGCTTCTCCACGTCATCGGCCAAGGTGTTCACATAGTCAGCGACCTTTTTCAGGCGCTTGACCATGCGGCCTTCACCGAGACGGAGCAACTTATCGAGCACGCTAATTCCTCTTCAGTGGATTGAATATCTCAGCTGGTAGCTGCGGTCCATCGTAGGTGACCGGGTCTGGCACCTGTTCAAAAGACGCAACGAGCCCCCGGCGACGCGCCGGGGGCTCGTGCTTTCGATTTCGTCTGTCGGGCCTCAGGAGAGCCGGATGAGTCCGTAGTCATAGGCATGTCTGCGGTACACCACGGACGGCCGGTCGGATTCTTTGTCGTGGAACAGGAAGAAGTCGTGGCCGACCAGTTCCATCTCATACAGCGCATCGTCGACGGTCATCGGCGTGGCCTCGTGCTCCTTGGTGCGCACGATCCGACCGGGTTCGTGATCGTCGACGACGGTGTCGGCCTGCCCCGATTCGGAGCTGGCCGGCAATTCCTCGGGTGGGATGACCGCGGTCGCCTCGTGCAGAGAGACCGGCCGTTTGTCGCCGTAGTGGATCTTGCGCCGGTCCTTACTGCGACGCAGCCGGCTCTCGAGTTTGCAGACCGCCGATTCCAGGGCGGCGTAGAAGCTGTCGGCGCAGCCCTCCCCGCGCACCACCGGGCCACGGCCGCGCGCGGTGATCTCGACATGCTGGCAGTTTTTGCGCTGACGCCGGTTCTTCTCGTGATCGAGTTCGACGTCGAACAGGTAGATGGTCTTGTCCAAACGCTCCAGTCGCGCGAGCTTCTCGGAGACATAGATCCGGAAGTGCTCGGGAACCTCGACGTTGCGTCCCTTGACGACGACGTCGGCGTTGGTCACCGACGTCGCATCTTCGTCGTCCATGACCATGGTGTTGTGATCGGTTTGCACGGAATGGGTTGACATACTTGACAACTCGTTTCTGTACGGAGTCGCACGCGCGGTGCGTGCCCGGATTGTCAAAAAGCACGTCGGCGGGAAGTTGCATACGCGGCGCCCGCCGGCGCAAGGTGTCGAGAACTCACCTCCTACCGCGTCTTGGCAGCCGCTCGGCGTCACGGGCGCCCCAGGTGCGGGGTGCCGCCGCGAAACCTTCACGGGTGGTTGGCCCCAACGTAGTCCGTGTTCACCTGACTGTGCCACCAATTTCGCAGACCTGTTTTGAGTTCTTCATCTGACGGCAATCGACGCCACCGTCACTGCCGGTCATCAGGCGTTAGCGATGGCCAGTACCGCCTGCACCGACACGCCGCAGGTTTGCAGCGCACCGACCGATGCGCATGCGGTGGCGCCCGTCGTCACGACATCGTCGAGCACCAGCACCGACTCGGCGGGCACCCTGCGCACGCGGACCCGGCCGGCCAGATTGCGCTGCCGGTCCGCGCTGGACAGACCCACCGAGTCCTGCGCGAAACCGGTGAGCCGCAACGCGCGCGCGACGGTGACACCGGGCAGGCCGGCGGCGGCCGCCACGGCCACCCTGGTCACCGGGTCACCGCCGCGCCGACGGGCCGCGGTCCAGCGGGTCGGCGCGGGCACGATCGACAGCGGCGTCTCCAGCAGTCCCCAGGTGAGCAGCTGCGCCAGACCGGTGCGGACCGCCAGCGACAGCGGCCCCACCAGATCGGCCCTGCCGTGTTCCTTGACCGCGACGATGGCCTGCCTGCGCGCGGCGGCGTACCGGCCCAACGACAGCACCGGCACCCCGGGGTCCAGCCGCGGTGACACCACCCGGGGATCGGCGGCCTTGGCCTGCAACTCCTCGGCGCACGCCGGACACCAGCGGATTCCCGGTGCACCGCAGCCACCACACTCCACCGGAAGCACCAGATCGAGCAGCACGCGGATCAGCGTGCCGCGGACGTCCGACATGACGCCGAGGGCTGCGGGTTCGTCGGCGGGCCGAACAACTCAGCCGGGCAGCACCGGCAGCGCGCCGGCGACCATGAGGGGGCGCACCTCGGCCCAGTTCAGGTCGCCCTCGGCGGCCGATCCGGACAGCTGCAGCACACCGCGCTGATCGGCGACGTACACGGTGGACGGGTTGGCCGCGACGGTGGTCACCGGGGCCACCAGGTTGGTGGCAGGCCCGTCGGAGTTCACCCCGTCGAGATTGACGTAGGACACCGGGTGCGCCGCATCGGTCCGGGTGACGACGATGTCATCGCCGGTGCGCCAGGACAGCGACACCGCGGTGTCGCCGAGCCCGAAACCCAGCCGGCGCGGATAGGTCAGCGCGTACTGCCCGCCCTGGGTCTGTTCCACCCCGGCCAGGATCACCTGACCGTTGATCACCATGGCCGCGCGGGTGCCGTCCCGGGACAGTTGCAATTCGGAGATGGGCCCGGAGAACTTGGTCGCGACAGCCGTCGAGTCGACCGGGATCCGCGCGGGCTGGCCGGAGGCCGCCTCCTGCAGGACGCGCACCACGTTGTTGCCGTCGACGACGATCCAGATGGCGTCATCCAGCGACCAGGTGGGCCGGGTCAGGGTGCGCCCGTCGATCGCCTGCCCGTTGCCCCCGCCCAGCGGGCCGATCCACAGCGACGAGGACATATCGGGGGCGCCGGGGCGCAGCACCACCACTGACGCCGCCTCCTGGCCGCTGCGCGACAACGCCGCCGACACCTGCCCGGGCACCTGCCCGAAGGCGCCGGCCACCCGCGGCGCGTTCTGGCCGTCCAGGGAAACCATCGATCCGCCGATGAGGGCGTGCAGACCGGCCGCGGCGCCGTCGGCCGCACCCGGATCACTGGCCGCCACATCGGCGGTGTCCCAGCCGTCGGCGAACCGGTCGTCCAGTGCCGCACCGTCGGCGTTGATCACGTAGGGCCCGTTGATGCCGGCCCGCGACAGCGTCCAGATGATCTGCGCGGCAAGCAATTGACGGGTGTGCGGATCCGTCGTCGACAGATTCTCCAAGTCGATTCGGGCACCGCCATACCCGCGGCCCACCCCGGTCTTGCCGCCGTCGGCGCGGGTCACCGGGCCACGCAGCCGCAGTGGCGAGGCCATCAGGTTGCGCACCGTGCGCGCCATCTCCGGGCGCGGGCCGATGGTCAGCTTGGTGATCAGTTCGGTGGCCAACTGGTCGGCATCGGAGACCGCCACATAACGCGGGTCGGGCACCACGGTCTTACCGGTGGGATCGGTGAAGTACAGGGTGCTGCGTTTGTAGGTCTGCTGAAACTGTTGCCAGTCCAGGAAAACCCCGTTGGGCAGCTTGTCGATCCGCCAGCCGCCGGGTGTCTTGACCAGCTCGATCGGCCCAGGGTCGGGTAGCGCACCCTCGGCGGTTTCGAACACCCCGACATCGGACAGCGAGCCCAGCATGTCGGCCCGCATGTTCACCGAAACACGCTCCGGCCCACGGGTTTCGACGAACACGACGCGGTCGATCAGCAGAGCGCTGCCGGCGTCGTCCCACCCGCGTGAGGCCGACTCGGTGAGGAACTGCCGGGCGGCCAGATGCCGGTTGGCGGGGTCGGCGGTGGCCTTGAGGAATTCGCGCAGCAAGACGTCGGGGTCCATGCCCGGGGTCGGGGTGGGCAGACTGGGCGGCGCGGGCCGGTCCACCGTGCCGATGGCCTGCGGCGACGACGAAGTGGGCACCCCCGCGCAGCCGGCCAGCGCCAGCATCAGCACCACGAGCACCGCCAGGACGGGGTTGCCCCGCGGAGGCGTCACACGCCCTCCCCCGCCGGTTCGCGTTCCCGGCGGACCGGCGCCGCCGGGTCGACGGGCTTGAGCGGCAACGGACTTGTGGTCACCTTGTGGCCGCGCACCAACGGCAGGGTGAGGCGGAAGCACGCGCCCTTGCCGGGTTCGCCCCACGCTTCCAGCCGACCCTGGTGCAATCGGGCGTCCTCGATACTGATCGCCAGCCCCAGCCCGGTTCCCCCGGACCGGCGCACCCGCGACGGGTCCGACCGCCAGAACCGGCTGAACACCAGCTTCTCCTCACCGGGGCGCAGACCGACACCGGAGTCTCGGACGGTGACCGCGACGGTGTCTTCGTCGGCGGCCATCCGGATCTGCACGGGTTTACGCTCGGCGTGGTCGATGGCGTTGGCGATGAGATTGCGCAGAATGCGTTCCACCCGACGGGGATCCACCTCGGCGATGACACCGGTGAGCGGCATGTCGACGTCCAGCTCGATACCGGCGTCGGCGGACAGGTGCCCGACGTTGTCCAGCGCGCTCTGCACCACCGACCGCAGATCCACTGCCTCCACCGCCAATTCGGCCACACCGGCGTCGTGCCGGGAGATCTCCAGCAGGTCGGCCAGCAGGGTCTCGAAGCGGTCCAGTTCGTTGACCATCAACTCGGTGGAGCGTCGCAGCGCCGGGTCAAGGTCGTCGCTGTGGTCATAGATCAGGTCGGCGGCCATCCGCACCGTCGTCAACGGCGTCCGCAGCTCGTGGCTGACGTCAGAGGTGAAGCGGCGCTGCAGGTTTCCGAATTCTTCGAGTTGAGTGATCTGCCTGCTGAGGCTCTCGGCCATATCGTTGAACGACACCGCAAGGCGTGCCATGTCGTCCTCGCCGCGGACCGGCATGCGTTCGGTCAGATGCCCCTCGGCGAACCGTTCTGCAATCCGCGACGCCGACCGCACCGGCAGCACGATCTGGCGTGCCACCAGGAGTGCGATCGCGGCGAGCAGCCCGAGCAGCACCACACCGCCGGTGGCCATCGTGCCGCGTACCAAGGCGATGGTGGATTCCTCGTTGGTCAGCGGAAAGACCAGGTACAGCTCAAGATTGGTGACCGGCGAGGACGTCGGGCTGCCGACGATCAGTGCGGGGCCGGAGAAGCCGTCGGTGTGCACCGCCGCGTACTGGTAGCTGACCTGGCCGGCTTTGACGAAATCGCGCAACTCCTTGGGCACCTGCTGCACCGGTCCGGCCGCGGTGGCCGCACGCGGTCCGTCGCCCGGGACCACCAGCACGGCGTCGAAGGCACCGGCCAACCCGGCACCGCTGTCGGCCTTGCGGTCGATCAGGGTGTTGCGCGCCAACTGCAGGCTGCTGTCCAGCGATCGTGTCTCCTCGCCACCGACGATGCCACTGACGGTGTTGCGGGCACGTTCGATCTCCTCGGTCGCGGCCCGGACCTTCACCTCGAGGATGCGATCGGTGATCTGACTGGTCAGCACGAAACCCAGCACCAGGATGACGGCCAGCGACAACCCGAGCGTGAGACTGACCACCCGCAATTGCAGCGAGCGCCGCCAGGCGAACCCGACGGCCCGGCCGACCGCCGCCAGCCCGCGCACCATCGGGGCCGAGCCGCGGAAGCGGCTGCGAACGCGACGCCGCGAACCGAAAATCACAACCGCCGCCTCGCGGTGGAGCTGACGACGTCGGCGGGCCGACGGATCACGACGTCGGCGAGCCGACAGGTCACGGGGGTCCGGCCTTGTATCCCACTCCTCGAACGGTGAGCACCACCTGCGGGTTCTCCGGGTCGGTCTCGACCTTGGCCCGCAACCGCTGGACATGCACGTTCACCAAACGGGTGTCGGCGGGGTGACGGTATCCCCACACCTGTTCGAGCAGCACATCACGAGTAAACACCTGGCGCGGTTTGCGTGCCAGCGCCACCAGCAGGTCGAACTCCAGCGGGGTCAGCGAGATCTGTTCGCCGGCGCGGGTCACCTTGTGCGCGGGCACATCGATGTCGATGTCGTGGATCGACAGCAGCTCGGCGGGTTCGTCGTCGTTGCGGCGCAGCCGGGCCCGGACGCGAGCCACCAGCTCCTTGGGTTTGAACGGCTTCATCACGTAGTCGTCGGCGCCGGATTCCAGACCGAGCACCACGTCGACGGTGTCGGTCTTGGCCGTCAGCATGACGATCGGGACACCGGAGTCGGCGCGCAGCACACGGCAGACGTCGATACCGTTCATGCCGGGCAGCATCAGGTCGAGCAGAACGAGGTCGGGGCGCAGTTCGCGAACCGCGGTGAGCGCCTGGGTGCCATCACCGATGACTGCGGTGTCGAAACCCTCGCCCCGCAGCACGATGGTGAGCATCTCGGCCAGGGAGGGGTCGTCGTCCACGACCAGGATCCGTTGCCTCATGGGACCCCATGGTGTCACCACATCGTGACAAACCGCCGGTGCCACACCGCGATGGTGGCGACCTATACGTGGAGCGCGTCCGCGAGGTCCGCGGGAACGACGTCGGGACCCGCGACCACCCACCGGCCGGCCCAGTCGGCCGCGGCGAGCGCGGCATACACCTCGCCGGTGCGACGCTGCAGCCCGCCGTCGCGCTCATAGGCGTCACGGGCGCGGTCGGCCTCGTGCGCGGCCCGGGATACGGCACGCTGCTCGGCGAGTTCGACCGGAACGTCGAGCAGCACCTGCCACTGCGGGCTGGGCAGTTTCAGCCGCCCGAATTCCAGGTCGTGGACCCAGGCCACCACCTCACCGTCAGCGCCCTGGTGCAACCGGGCCGCGCTGTAGGCGGCGTTGGATGCCACGTAACGGTCCAGGATGACGACGTCGTGGGAGTCGTTGCGGCGGTTGATCTCGTCACGCGCGCCGGCGCGGTCGAGTGCGAACAGTGTCGCCATGGCGTAGACGGAGTCGGCGAGGTCGCCGTGTCCGCCGTGCAGTGCCTCGGCGGCCAGGTCGGCGTGCACCGACTGGCCGTAGCGCGGGAAGGCGAGGGTGGTCACGGTTTTCCCGCGGGCCTCCAAACCCGAGCGCAGGCCCTCGGTCAGCGTTCGCTTGCCTGCGCCGTCCAGACCTTCGATGACGATGAGCACCGGGCGAGCGTAACTGGTGCGATCGACCCTTCTCGATGGCGAATAAGCTGCACAGTGGAGCCGGCCGTCTAGTGACTCGGGGGTGAGATGTCGCGTCCGGTTGAAGTTGTGGTGTCGGATCTGCATCTGGCTGCGGGACGTCTGCGGGACGCCGGGCAGCGTCTGCAGGATGGCCTGTCCGGCGTGGACCTGGAGACTCGCGAGTTGCTGGGATCGGGTTGGCAGGGCGGTGCGGCGACGGCGTTCTCGACGGCATGGGAGCAGTGGCACAACGGCGCCGGCCAGGTGGTCCGCGGCGTGCAGACCATGGCAGATCTGCTCAGGGTCGCCGGTGATCAATACGCCGGGACCGACGAACAGGGCGCCGGGGCGCTCGCGTCTGCGTCGTTTCCCGAGTCCGGTGCCGGTGGCAGTCAGGGTGCTCCGGCGGGCTCGCCGGGGACCGGCGCGACGGCGCAGCCCTCCACGGATACGGCCTCGGGCCCCTCAGGATCTTCCGACGCAGCGGCTTCTTCGGTGGGGCAGGTGGGGCAGCTCGGTGGGCAGGTGGCCTCCGGGCTGGCGCAGGCGGGACAGACCGTGGGCGGCATGGTGCAGCAGGCCGCGCAAGCGGCGGCCGGGGTGGCACAGCAGGTCGGCCAGGCCGTCGAGCAGGTTGTCGAGCAGGTTGTCGAGCAAGCCGTGCAGCAAGCGGCCGGAGCCGAGAAACCCGGCGAGGCGGCACCGGCCGAGCCGCCCGCTGACTCCCAGACACCCGGGCGCGAGGTGCCGCGGTGACTCAGCTGGTGGTCGATTTCGGGAAGATGCAGGCGGCCATCGAGCACATGCAGGCGTTCGAGCGTGACGTCACCGAATGCCTGGAAGACATCGACCACACCATGGCGACGCTGCGCTCCACCTGGCATGGCGAAGGTTCGGATGCCCAGGCGCAAGCTCAGCAGCAATGGGAGGACGGCGCCGAGCAGATGAGGTCCGCGCTGAAGCAATTACGGTCCATCGCCCAGTCGGCAGAAAAGAACTACACGGAAGCCGTCACCAAGAACGGCGCGATGTGGGGGTAGTCGCCTCGGCGCACGGCCGGGTCGAGGTCGACCCGGACGTCCTGATCGATGCCGGCAAGCGCGTCGAATCGCTCGGATCGCAACTGGGGATGTTGAGCGACTCGTTGAGTTCCGCTCTGGGAAGCGGCATCGCCTCAGGTGCGGATACGGCCGGGCTGAGCTTCGCACTGGAATACGGACGTTCAGCCCAGAAGTTCGCCGATGCGCTTGCCAAAGCGGCGAATGCGTACAAGGCCGTTGGGCGGATGCTTCAGGCAACGGGCTACAACTACAAAAACGCCGATGCGGGGTCGACCATCGGCGGCCATGGTGCGCCCGGTGCCGTCGGTCCCCAGCCGAGCGACACCGTGGCCGGTGATATGCCCGCAGGTCCGAACGGGGTCATGGTCCCGCCGCCCCCCATGTGGTACCTCGTCGAGCCGCTGCTGCTGACGCTGCCCGGCCTGGGGTTGTTCGGGGCGGCAATGACCTGGCCGTCCGGGAACGCGGCAATGATGAATGTGCTTGCCGCCCAATGGCGTAACTTTGCGACCGGGTTCGCCATCTTTCAATCCGAACTGAACGGACTCAAGCCTGCTGTCGCCGCCCAGGACATCCCAGAAGGCGACAAGATCGGCGAAGCCTTCCAAGACCTCGGCGAGCGGATCACCGATCTTTCAACGGCGTCCACAGGACTGGCGGACGCGATCACCAATTTCGCCCGCGAAGTGCAGCAGACTCAAGATGCCATCCGCCGGCTGATGGACCGATTGTCGTTCTCGGGCCTGTGGGACACCGTCACCGACTTCTTCAATGGTGACGGCATGAAGGTGCTGCGCGAGGTCGCCCGGGATGTGGGTACCGTGCTGAGCAATTTCCAGCGACAGGTCAAGGGAATCGTCGGCCTGCTCAACGAACTCAAGAATCTCATCAGCGATGCCGCAGATGCGTTCGAAAAGTGGGTCCGGCCCGTTCTGGTCGCGCAGTTCGGCGACAGCGTGGGCAATGCCCTGGCCGATGCCGTCACGCTCTACACCGACTTCGAGGTCGGTATCGCGAACGGTCTGATCAATACGGTGTCCGGTGTGGTGTCGATGGCCGACCCGGACATGTGGGAGGGCTTGGCGAAGACGGCATGGGCAGTGGCCAACGATCCGTCGAAGGCACCCGGTGTGCTGGCCGAGATGGGCAAGCAGTTCATCGCGCTGGACCAGTGGAAAGGTGACCATCCGGCCCGCGGCGCGGGCGAAGCGGCGTTCAACATCGGGTCCTTGTTCGTGCCTGGTGGCGCGCTGTCGAAGACGGGCAGCGTCGCCAAGAGTCTGAACATGACCAGGCGAGTCATCGACGAAGGTCGCCTACCCAAGCTCGGGGAGATCGGCCAGTGGAGTCGGGGCGCACCCAGTGTCGAGGGATTGGACAATCTTCCTAGCGGACAACGCCTTCCAGATGTTCCCGAGGTCAGGCCCGGCGCGATCCCCGAGTCCCTCGTCGGTCCGACGGCACCTCGCGATATCGAGGCACCGACGGCCCCGCGCGGACTGCAGGGGCCGTCCGGCCCTCCTGATCCGCCTGGACCGCAGAGCACCCCTGGTGCACCTCATCAAGGAACGGGTGGAGGCGACGGACCCCCGCCGGAGCCTCCTGGGCGCTCCGTTCCGCCTTCGGATCCCGGCCCGGGAAGGGTCGATGGACCGTCGCCGGAACCATCCGGCTCGCCCCACTCCCCTGACTCTTCGGCACCGCCCGCGCCTTCGCACACGCCCGAATCGCCCAGTCCAACTGGCACTCACGATGCCCCTCGAGGGCCGACGGAGCCGGCACCCGCAGCGCCTGCACATGCACCGGAGTCTCGCGTGCCGGAGGCCAACCCGCATGCGCCGGAGACGGGTTCGCGCCCACACGAGCACCAGGGTGGGCAGAGCGTTGGCGAGAACCACTCGCCTGCAGGTCACGATGCGCCGGCTACCGCCCACGCTCCGGCCGGGCACCAGCCGGCGATGGACCGGCCGGTCGGACACGAGCCGCCCGCAACGCACCAGCCCACTGCGCATGAATCCGTGGACACCAGTCTGCAGCAGGCACCGATCGATCGCGACGCGGCACAACACTCCGCGCCGCCGACACCGATGGTCGGCGGCACGCCGATGGCACCGCATGCCGCGGGCGGTGCGCACAGCGCGGGTGACACTGCAAGCCGAACTCCGACCCCCGAAACGCCCACGCGTGGCCCGGAAGCCAAGTCGCCAACCGAGAACCCGCGGCCGCAATCTTCCAGTGGTGCCGGACCATCGGTGGAACGCTCGCCGCAAGCGCCGGTCAATCCGGTGGCGCATCAGCCCGATACCGCAGCCGGGCCCGCGCGCCCTGGGCCGGAATCACGGGCAACGCGGACTGGAGATGGCGGGCCCCATCCTTCCGCGCATGGGGCACCCGATGCCGTTGACCGGCCTGGAGCCCAGCACGATCCGTCGGCGTCCGGCTTCGACCCCGGCGCCGGCGCTGACTCCGGCCCGCATCCGGAACATGCTGGGCCGGTGGGGAATCCGGCCGATGATCGCATCTATGGCCCGCTTCAGCTGGACCACGTCGAGGATCCCGCATACCAGGCAGCGGTCGTCAATGCCCTGCGCGACTCGAACGGTGGATACCTCCGCCATGCCGATCCACGGACAAATGACTACGGCAACCTGATCAACGATGGTGGTCCAGCGGTCGACGGTCGTTCGAACAACTGCCTCGACTGTTCCCTTTCGGCGTTGTCGTCGTTCCGCGGCGAACCGACCGTCGCGGCGCCGCGGTACCTCGACGAGTTGCCGGACGGCACCATCGATCGGCATTCAGGTGAGCGAAACGGGCTGAATCGCGCTCAGGGCTGGCTGGGCAGTGGTCTATTGGAGTTTCCCGGACACAAACTCGTCGACCAGTTCGATCTGCTGCACGGGTACATCGACCACCTCGGCCCAGGATCGGCCGCCTTGGTTGTCAACGGTTGGCATGGACGGGATCTGCTGACCGGTGAGTTCCTGTTCGGTGCCGATGGCAAGCCGATTACGCACGGATCCCACGCAACGGTCATCGTGCATCCCGAAGGCGGCGGGGGTCCGGTGTGGTGGGATCCCCAGCAGGGACTGACCTCCGACCGACCGCCATCCTGGATGGTCGATCAGTCGACGTACCTCAATTTCACGCCGATCGAACCCAGTCAAGGAGTGCACCATGGCGGAGTTGGACACCAAGGAACAGGCGGTGGCGTATCTGGCGCAGATGTCACCGACCGAGACCTATCAGGTGCGGCCATTTCAGCACGGCTGGGTGGCGACGAAAGTGCTTTCCCCGGAGCAGATGGCTTCGCGACAGGACGTGGGTCTGGCGAGACTGGTGATCGATTCGGAGACGGGGATCGTGTATCAGTACCCGAGTTGGTCGGAGACCATGGTGGCCGAGGCACACACGACGTTCAAGGAGACGGGGTTCAACCGGGCGGCGAACCAGATATACCCGCATCAGTGGGAGATCACGATCCGGCGCACACAGGAAGACTCGACGAGGATCGTGTATCAGCTAACAGCGCAGTCGCTGAGCAATCCGCCCGAACCGACAAGGGCGCACCCGCTGACAATCGAGAAGGACACGTACCTTTCAGATCCGAGGGATCCGTTGTCGAAGGTGGCCGCGGCGCACGCGAGGTGGGTGAGCCATCAGAATCAGGGGGTGTGGCCGGAGATGGACACCACGCACAGGTAGATGCCGACGGACCCTCGAAATCGGTCGATGAAGCGGATTCCCATCGAGTTCACGAGCAGCCCGACGGAGCGCCGCCCGCCCATGTCGGCGATTCCGAACATGCGGATCCAACTGGACACGACACCGACCAGCATCCCGACGCCGACTACGGCTATCACGGCGACGGCGGGGACGCGGAGCGTTACGTCGAGCTCGAGGACGGATCGCAACATCGGATTTGGGCCTCCAATGAGCAACTCAGAGAACATGACTCACGGTTTGCTGCCGCGGATTCCTGGCTGGCCGAACGTGGCCACACCCGCGCTGATATCCAGCCGCTGCTCGTTCAGCCCGCCGACTGGCTGAACGCTGCGCAGCGCGAACTTGTCTATGACTTCCGGCATCAGTTCCCGGACGTGGACAGCGGTGAAGGACTGCAGAAGGTGATCGATTCCGTCCAAGCTGATAGCCGCCTAGCCGATGGTCCAAAGCGCTATCCTCCCGACGTCACGGGCGGCTCGGTCAGCGTCGCGCGCGACACCCGCGGGCTTGATACGCCGGATAGGGTGTACGACGGCTTGGCCCTCGAATACGAGGCCACGCCGTTCCACCCCGATGAACCGGTCATGGCGATGCGGTTCACCGTCGATGACAGCGTTCCAATTCACCTTCCAGATGAGCAACTTTCACAACTCACCGGCCATGGCCCCAGCTTTGACCCAGGTTACCCATACCCATTTACAGGGACCGGTTTTACTGCAAGCGATCGCTTCACGGTTCCGGAGTACTTCTTGCCCGCCGGAACCAGGATGAACCCAGGTGCGGAGATGTACAAGATCCACCCTGACGGAACCGAGGAGCTAGTCGCAGTCTTAAGCCAAGATCAAGAGTGGATTGGAGTCGTACCAAATGGATAACCAGCGACACGGAATCCGCGCAACGGGAGACTACGCAACATTTGGCGGCCGCGACTACTTCGCACACGATATGGGCGACCGCGTCCGCCTCCTCTCGGACGACACACCACTGCCTCCTGGCTTTCAGGAATCCAGAAAGAGCTGGATCCGTGGCGAGAGCATCGTCGACATAGGGAGTATCGAACGACTTCAGAGGGTGCAGACGACCTGCACATGGCGCGGCTACCCTTTTCAGGTCGGAATCATCGTTGGGGAAGTCGCTTATGTCACCTATCTTGGCAAGGACTTCGATCAGGTGTGCCGTCTCCCGGGCATGGAACGACCCGACAAGTTCGAGGTCATTGGCGAGGTTCCTGCAGCGGAACTGACCAAACCAGAGGAACACGTGGAGGATGTCGACCTGGTCGACAGACTGGGGAACGACGCACGGAGGGAAGACAAACGGTGACATCAGCGTTCAGTTCCACCATTTGGCACAAGCCCTTGTCTGTCCACGAAGGCCAACGACTCATCTCGAACGACATCGATCCTCGGCTGGGAGGCCTACCCGACATCATCAACGGATCCGTCGTACCTGCAGCGCATATCGCGGACCTGCGCGGCGCAGCCGCGTACTACCAGGCACTCGGGTTGAGCTACGCCGGATCACTGTTCGCGGCTGACCAGCCGTTGTTCTCTCTGCGATTCACGCTTTCACACGCAGCCAGTATCGAGTCGACTGATGGAGCGCTGGCCCGTTCGATCGGAAAGACAGAAGGCGCCGACCTCGGTTACGCCATGCCGCCATATACAGGCAATGGGTTTACCGCACCCGGCTTCGCCATTCCGGAGTACTGGATTGTCGGCGGCGTCCTCTCGGCCGGCGAGTTGTGGCACGTGCCCGTACAAGGCGGCGAGACGCTGGCTGCCGTTCTGGCCGGCGCCAACGAGTGGTCGGCAGTCAGGCAGCCAGTATGACTCTCGGCCGACCACGGGCGACCGGGTACTACGCACTATTCTCTGGCCGCGAATTCCACGCGACAGTCAACGATCCCAACGTGATCTTGAGGTCGTACCGCGGCGAACCCGAAGCAGTCGGCTTCTCGCCATCACGCATACCTTCGGTCCAAGGCATTAAGACCGTCCCTCGTTCCGATCTCGAACAGCTGACGTTCGTCAGAACCGTATGCCGTTGGCAGGACGAGCCCTTCCTGATTGTCGGCGTTGGTGGGCGTTACGTCGACGTCTTCTACATCGGCAGTCGGGGCGAATGGATCGTTCAGCAGCCTGGCATCGTGCGCACAGGGAAGCTCGAAGCTCACGGGCGCCTCCCGACAGCCGAAATCGCGGACATATACGAGTACGTCGATCCTCTGCCCCTTTGATATTCAGGCTCACCGTGGGTGGGAAAGGAGGATTCAGTGAATCTGACTGAACTGGCAAAGGTCTTGGCGACAATCGGGATCGCACCCGAGGTTTTGGCGCTCGGTGGCCATGCCGACTATTCATGGTGTGTCGAGCAATCCCGCGACGGCGCTTGGGAGATCTACTGGTATGAGCGAGGCAACAAGAACAACCTGGTACGCCTGGCCACAGAGTCAGACGCTTGCATTCAGTTGCTCGGTCGTCTCGCCTACAGTCAGCTTCTTGCCGATGTCATCAGGCCCCGATGATCCTCTGCCGACAAGTGACCGTTGGCTGAGCGACCAACGAAACCGCTCCGAAATCCCCTTGCCCCCACCCACCCAATCCCGGACCCTGGATGCATGTACGTCCCCGCACACTTCGCCCCCGACGATGACGCGGTCCATGAACTGCTCACCCACCACGGCGCCGCCGACCTGATCACGGCAACACCAGAGGGCCTCGTCGCGACGATGCTGCCTTTCGTCTACAACGCCGAGCACCGCACGCTACTGGGGCACGTGGCCCGAAACAACCCGCAGTGGCAGTTGCCTGTCCTGGGCGAGGCGATGGTCATCGTCCGCGGCGCCGACTCCTACATCAGCCCCAGCTGGTACCCGTCCAAGGCCGAACACGGCCGCGTGGTCCCCACCTGGAACTACCTGACCGCCCACGTCTACGGCGCCGTCACCATCCACGACGATCCCGTCTGGCTGGAGACTCTGGTGCGACGGCTCACCGACAAGCACGAAGCGAACCGCCCGCGGCCCTGGAGCGTCGATGACGCCCCGGAGAAGTTCCTCGCCGGGCAGCTGCGGGCGATCGTCGGCGTCGAGATCAACATCAGCCGGATAGAGGCCAAGTTCAAGCTCAGCCAGAACCGGCCCGCCACCGACATCGAGGGAGTCATCAACGGACTCAAGGAGTCCGGGGACGAGGAAAGCGCCGCAGCGGTCGAGCGC
This sequence comes from Mycobacterium sp. BMJ-28, assembly GCF_054404835.1. NCBI lineage: Bacteria > Bacillati > Actinomycetota > Actinomycetes > Mycobacteriales > Mycobacteriaceae > Mycobacterium > Mycobacterium sp. BMJ-28. Next base: position 4,709,258 of record NZ_CM136783.1, read on the forward strand.
TGGTCAGGGAATGATCGGTAACGTCACCGACGACGGGTGCGCGGGATCGTGCAGGATCGTCTGCGCGGCCGGCACTGTGCGGGTGTCCAGCCCGAACGGTGCCCCGGTGTTCGGATTGGGCGCGAACTGCGGATAGTCGCTGCTGGAGATCTCCAGCCGTACCCGGTCCCCGGCGCTGAATTCATAACTGGTGGGCCAGATCTGGATGTGAAGCTCATACGGCCGACCGGGCACGATGGGCGTCGGTTCGGCCAGTGAGTCCCGGAATGCGGTTCGCAGGATTCCGTTGTTCAGGTTCACCGCCCGCCCGTCCGGTTTGACCACGACGAGTTTGGCGGTGAAGTCGGTGTCCACCGCCGAGGACTGCGCCCACAGCGTCACCGACACCGGGCCGGTGATCTCCATGTCGCGCGCCAAGGGCGCCGAGTCGTACACCAGCACATCGGACCGCTGCTCCACCGGTGTCTGGTCATAAGGCCCCTGCGGCCCCGACATCGCCCCGCAACACGAGTGCCCGCCGAGACTCGGCGCCGGGTACGCCGGGTCGTAGGTGTAGGAGTCCGGGCCCTGCTGGACCGGCAGCACCGGCTTCAGCTCACCTTTGCGCTCGGCCAGCCCGCCATTGCCCGACAAGTACCAGTTGACCCATTCTGTCTGCGGCAGTGGCCAACTCGATGCGTGGCGCCAGGTGTTGGCACCCATGACGAAGTAGTCGACCCGCGGTTTGCCGCCCACGCCGTTGTCGGCACCTTTGAGGAAATGGTCGAACCACTGCAGCATCAGATCATTGATCGGGCTGTTGCCCACCTGCCCGATATCGGCGAGCATCGGCGCGGGCCGGGAGTCCGGCCGACCCCACGCCACGTGGTCCCACGGCCCGATCACCAGCCGCTGATTGGCGCGGGCTGCCTCGGTCCCGCCGCGGGCCGTCATCCCGGCGAAATTCTCCACACCGCCGGCGAGAAAGGCGTCATACCAACCCTCGACGTGCAGCACCGGGACGCGCACGGCCGGATAGCGATCGCGAATGCTGACCGCACGCCAGAAATCGTCGCGGGCACTGTGCCGGATCCAATCGAAGTACCACGGCGCGACCGCCGGATCGTTGGGTTGCATCGGCGGAAGGTCCTTGAACGGGCGGAAGTTCAGCCATCGGGTGGGCTCGGCGGCGGCTGCCTCGAGGCGGGCCAGAGCCTGCAGGTCGTTGCGGTTGCGTGCGGCGGTGGTGGCGATCGAGTCGATGGCCCACGGCTGGATGAACGCCAGCCGGAACTCCCCACCCTCATAGGTCCAGCCGTCGTAGTAGTCCGAGGCGGTGTTGGCAGGCACGATGGTCACCAAATGTGGCGGTGCGGTGACCGCGGCCAGCCATTGGGTGGCGCCGACGTAGGACGAGCCGTACATGCCGACCTTGCCGTTCGACCCGGGCAGCATGGCCGCCCACTCCACCGAGTCGTAACCGTCGGCCATGTCGTGGGTGAACTCGCTGAACGTGCCGCCGGAGCTACCCTGCCCGCGAATATCTTGCACCACAACGAGATAGCAGTGCGAGGCAATCCAATCCGGCGGCTGGAACCGCGCCGGCGCGACCTGCGCGCCAGACTTTCCGTACTGGGTGCGCATCAGGATCACCGGAACCGCGCCTGCATCGCGGGGGCGGTAGACGTCGGCACGCAGCACCGTGCCGTCCCGCATGGTGGCCGGCACCTCGTGCTCGGTCTCGACGGCGCACGGCCCCCGGTCCGCCGCGGCAGGGAACGGTGACGACGCCGCGTCCCGGCTGTGCCCACAGGCAGCGATCAGGAACAGCGCCGCTACCGAGAGGGTGTAAATCCGACGGCCGACGGCTGGCACATCCCGCAGCCTAGTCCCGCATCGGAACCTTCCGTAGGTCGCTAATCCAAACTGGTCGCTTGCAGCACCAACGTGGCGTGTGCACGGTCCAGGAACGCATAGGAACTGGTGGCACCGGAGGAGAACCCGTCATCGAGGCGCTCCCCGGTGAGGAACGGCCCCGGCGGAACGTCGGCCGACAGTTCTTCCTGCACTTGAGGTTTGCGGCCGGTGTCGGTCGGAGCGAATTGCTCGGCCATGGCGTCCACGACGGCAGGGGCCAGGTGTACGACGGCATCGGTCCAGCGCGCGGTGGTGTCACCGCCCGCCGACCCGGACCACTGCACCCAGGCGACCGATTCGGGTACCCCGATCGCGGGGAAAACAGCGGTGAGGCCGGCTGCGTCGTGGCGGACCTCCAACGGCGGGGCGGCCGGTTGCGGCTGCTCCTGGGTCCTCGAGCAGCCGATCGCCGCGACGGCACAGAGGACCGTCGCGGCGACCGAACGCGAGAATTTGACGAGCACCGGCGTCAGTAGCGGTAGTGCTCCGGCTTGTACGGGCCGTCGACGTCGACGCCGATGTACTCGGCCTGCTCCTTGGTGAGCTTGGTCAGCGTGCCACCGAGCGCCTCGACGTGGATACGCGCCACCTTCTCATCGAGGTGCTTGGCCAGCCGGTAGACCTCGTTGTCGTACTCGTCGCCCTTGGTCCACAGCTCGATCTGCGCGATCACCTGGTTGGAGAAGCTGTTGCTCATCACGAACGACGGGTGACCCGTCGCATTGCCCAGGTTCAGCAGCCGGCCCTCGGACAACACGATGATGGAATGGCCGTCCTCGAACACGAATTCGTCGACCTGCGGCTTGATGTTGATCCGGCGGACCTTCGGATCGCGCTCCAGCCGGGCCATCTCGATCTCGTCGTCGAAGTGACCGATGTTGCCCAGGATCGCCTGGTGCTTCATCCCCTTCATGTGCTCCAGGGTGATGATGCCCTGGTTGCCAGTGGCGGTGATCACGATATCCGCCCAGCCGATGGCCTCTTCGACGCTCTTGACCTCGAAGCCGTCCATCAGCGCCTGCAGCGCATTGATCGGGTCGATCTCGGTGACCGCGACGCGGGCACCCTGGGCCTTGAGGGCCTCGGCGCAACCCTTGCCGACATCGCCGTAACCGCAGACCAGCGCGGCCTTGCCACCGATGAGCACATCGGTACCCCGGTTGATGCCGTCGATCAGCGAGTGCCGGGTGCCGTACTTGTTGTCGAACTTGGACTTGGTGACCGAGTCGTTGACGTTGATGGCCGGGAACACCAGTTCACCTGCGGCGGCGAACTGGTAGAGGCGCAGCACGCCGGTGGTGGTCTCCTCGGTGACGCCCTGGACCGACTCGGCGATCTTGGTCCACTTGTCCTTCTCGGTCTCGAAACGCGCACGGACCAGCGCCAGGAAGACCTTCCACTCGTCGGAGTCGTCATCCTCGGTGGGAGGAACGACGCCGGCCTTCTCGTACTGCGCACCCCGCAGCACCAGCATGGTGGCGTCGCCACCGTCGTCGAGGATCATGTTCGCCGGCTCACCCGGCCAGGTCAGCATCTGCTCGGCGGCCCACCAGTACTCCTCCAGCGTCTCGCCCTTCCAGGCGAACACCGGGGTGCCCTTGGGCTCCTCCGGCGTGCCGTGCGGACCGACGACGACCGCTGCGGCGGCGTGGTCCTGAGTGGAGAAGATGTTGCACGACGCCCAGCGCACCTCTGCACCGAGTGCCACCAGCGTCTCGATGAGCACGGCGGTCTGGATCGTCATGTGCAGCGAACCGGAGATGCGCGCACCCTTGAGCGGGAGCACATCCGCGTACTCGCGGCGAAGTGTCATCAGGCCTGGCATCTCGTGTTCGGCCAGACGGATTTCCTTGCGGCCGAACTCGGCCAGCGAAAGGTCAGCGACCTTGTAGTCGATGCCGTTGCGGACATCGGCCTTCAGCTCGGACATGTAAGAGCCCCTCTTTTTGGTTCGTCAATGACTTTCGGCCACACCTCTGCGCCGACGACACCTATAGCCTGCGGGCTCGCGGGACAGGCGCTAGAGCGCTCTGACAGCTAAGGGGTGTCGATAACACCGTATCGTTCGGCGAACGGTGACATAAGGCGGGCCAGGTCACGGGCCACATCATGGTCGGCTTCCGGTGGCATGGAGACATAGCTCATGGCCAGTCGGACAATCGCGCGGGCCAGCACGCCGGAGTCCTCGTCACTGGAGCGGATCCAGCTCTGCTGGAAGGTCTCCTGCAGCCGCGCCGAGCACCGGCTGATGATCGGGCCGCTGCCGATGGTTATGATCTGTAGCAGGTCGGGCTTGGCCGCGCCGGTGAGCAGCGAGATCACCAGCGGATCGGACGCCGAATCGGCGAAGAACGCGCGGAAGCCCTCCAGAAACGCCTCGTAGACGTGCCCGACGTTGTGGTTGATGGCGTGCGCCACCGCGTCGACCAGGCGGTCCGCCAGCCGCAGGGCATAGCCTTCGGCCAGGCCCTGCCGGGAGCCGAACTCGTTGTAGATGGTCTGCCTGCTGATCCCGGCCGCCCGCGCAACATCGGTGAGCGTGATCGAGGACCAATCCCGCACCAACAGTTGTTCGCGCATGCCGTCCAGGATCGAGTCCCGCAGCAGCACGCGCGACGCCTCGGCGTAGGGCACGCGCTGTGCCGTACGCCGAGGCATCGAGGTGTTCATATGCGCGAGGGTATCGCCTGAACCCACCCATCCGGCGGTCACGACATTCCCCCGATCGCTTCGGTGCGCAACTCCCCCGTCGCTTCGCTCGCCCCTAACGAGCGACCTCGACCATGTCGAAGTCGGTCTTGGCGGCACCGCAGTCCGGGCAACTCCAGTCCTCGGGGATGTCGTCCCACCGGGTACCGGGGGCGATACCGTCCTCCGGCCAGCCCTTCTCCTCGTCGTATTCGAACCCGCACTGGATGCAGACGTACAGCTTGTACGGCTCGCTCATGACTGCGCACTCCTGTCGTTGACCGGCTCGAAGTCGACCTTCTCACGCACCGCGCAGTCCGGGCAGGTCCAGTCGTCGGGCACCTCGGCCCACTCGGTTCCGGGTGGAAACCCTTCGCGTGGAGCACCTTTGGCTTCATCGTAGACGTATTCGCAACCGGGACAACGGTAGGCGCTCACGAGGCGGCCCCGTAGCGGGCGAGCACCTTGTTCCGCACCCGCGGATGGATGTTGGCACGGGTGATGTCGCCGTCGTAGTGCGCCAGCACCCGGTGGTCCATCACCTTGCGCCACAGCGGCGGGAAGTAGGTCAGCCCGATCATCGAGGCGTACCCGCTGGGCAGGTTCGGCGCGCCGTCCATGCTGCGCAGAATCTGGTAGCGCCGGGTCGGATTGGCGTGATGATCACTGTGCCGCTGCAGGTGATACAGGAACAGATTGGTCACCAAGTGATCGGAGTTCCAGCTGTGCGCCGGAGCGCAGCGCTCATAGCGGCCGCTGTCGAGTTTTTGCCGCAGCAGACCGTAGTGCTCCAGATAGTTGACCGTCTCCAGCAGCGCGAAGCCGTAGATCGCCGAGATCAGGATGTACGGAACCAGCGCCAGCCCGAAGACCGCGATCAGCGCGCCGTAGAACACCACCGACATCGCCCATGCATTGAGCACGTCGTTGGAGGGGTGCCATTTACTCTTGCCGGCCCGCTCCAGCCGCGTGGCCTCCAGCTCCCACGACGATTTCAGGCTGCCCCACACGCTGCGCGGCAGAAACTCCCAGAACGTCTCGCCGAACCGGGCGGACGCGGGGTCCTCCGGCGTGGCCACCCGGACGTGGTGGCCACGGTTGTGCTCGATGTAGAAGTGCCCGTACCAGGTCTGGGCCAGCGTGATCTTGGACAGCCAGCGCTCCAGTGAGTCCTTCTTGTGCCCCATTTCGTGCGCGGTGTTGATGCCCACGCCGCCGAGCACCCCGACCGACAGCGCGAGCCCGATCTTGGCCGGCCAGCCCAGTCCGCCGTCGAAGCCGAGCCAGCCCAGGTCCGAGGCGGTGAACAGGTACGCGCCGAAGATGACGCTGGCGTACTGGAACGGAATGTAGATGTAGGTGCAGTACCGGTAGTACTTGTCGTTGTCCAGCCGCTCCATCACCTCGTCGGGCGGATTCTGGCCGTCCGGGCCGAAGAACCGGTCCAGCACCGGGAGCAGACCGTAGACCAGCAGCGGCCCCACCCAGAACGGGATCTGCGCGGCGAGATGCCAGCCTGCGTGGTTGAGCGCCCACACCACCGGCAGCATGACGAATAGCGCAGTCGGGGCGATCAGGCCCAGCAACCACAGATAGCGCTTGCGGTCCCGCCAGTCGGCAGCCGGTTGCGGCGGTCGGTCGGTATCGGTTTGCGACGTCATCGTCAACACCTCCTGTGAGTGCCATCACTATTGGAGTTGACTATAAGCGTTCTTTTGTCCCACGTCTAGACAAATCACCGTGTTTTGTAAAACGCTTCTAGCGCCGTGTAGGCCCCACCATCGACGCTTCAGCTCGCAGCGCCCTACCGAATCCGTGCGGTTACGAACCAAGGTCACCAAGGGTCCGGGATCACGCCCGACCGGAATTGCCATGGCCGACAAGTCGATCGACGCCGCACAAGCCCGCTGGCCAGCGATCGACGCACGGCAGAGGCAAGCAACTCGAACGACCCGTTGACATCACACCCGCCGAGAACGGTGAATCAACCGAAACGGTGGTCGCCTGAAACCACTGGCGTGGCGCCCTCGACCGTATCTAGCGCTTCTTTGGGCAGTAGCCCCGCCAGAGCGCGCGCTGCGTGGTCGAAGGGCGCGATGCTGCCCGCCGCTCGGCACAAGACGTGGGCACCCTCCAAGATCGCGATGAGCATCTGGGCCAGGTCGGATGCGGCGTCGTGGTTCATGCCTGCTGACACGAGGCGCTCGGCGAGTTGATCAACCCATGAGGAGAATGAGGCCGCCGCGACGGCCCGCAGCGGATCGGACTCGCCGATAGAGCCCACGGCGACAGCGGCAACCGCGCACCCTCCGCCCTTCGTGGACGCCTCGACTGCGGGCCGGATCCCGTCGAGGAACGACTCGACCACGCCGCGTGGAGTCGTCGCCTCTAGAGCGGCAAGGTATCCGCGAACCTGTCTTCCATTGGCCTGCGCCGCCTCGGCCACCATCTGCGTCTTACCACCCGGAAAGTGGTGGTAAATGGCCCCTCTGGCGGCTCCGCTGCGTGCCAACACGTCGCTGAACGACATGCCCGACAATCCGCGCACTTGAAGCTCCGCGACGGCAGCCTCGATCATTCGCCCTCGGGTATCGCGCATGGTTGGCTCTCTTCGGGACTTGACTAGTACGTACGTCCTAGTACTCTCCGGCTAGTACGACCATCCTAGTCCTCGATCCTGACCCCCGGAGACTGCATGCCCATCACCGTCACAGCCCCTGCCGGAATACTCACCCGGGACGGCGAACGCACTGTGGCGCCTCGACCGACAGCGGCCGTGCTCGATGTCAGCGGAGGCGTCGGAAACGACTTCTTCGCCTCGCTCATCGGCGACATCGTGGATTCGACACGCCCAGAACATGATTCGGCGAACATCTGGGTCAAAGTGATCAAAGCGCCGGACGGCGGCTGGGGCGTCGCCGGACGCGCATACACAGGCGACGCCGGCCACGCCGTGGTCAATTCCGTGATCGATCCTCGACCATGAGCGCCGCCGACGAGCGTCCCGCCGGATCCGTCTGCTGGATCGATCTCGGCACGAATGAACCGGCGCAGACGTCACGATTCTACGAAGCACTGCTCGGTTGGACCGTCGCTGACGCGGACACAGACGGCTATCGTCTCGCCGCACTAGAGGATCACCTCGTCGCCGCGTTCGGACCGTCAGCAGACCCTGGCGCTCCGTACTGGACCGTCTACCTTCACACCGACAGTGCGCACGCGACCGCAAGCGCCATCGTCGCCGCAGGCGGAACCATCATCGCCCCGCCAGCGCCGGTAGGACCCTCCGGCGTCGCGGCCATTGCACGGGACCCCAACGGCGCCACGTTCGCCCTCTGGCAACCGGCGGGCCACGGCGGGTCATGGGTATCGACACGGGCAGGAACATTTGCAGGATTCGAGCTGACAGTGGACGACGACGCCGGGACGAAACGGTTCTGGAACGCCACGGCCGGCTGGGAATTCGATAGCACCGGTTCGATCAACTGTCGCGGGACCGACGTTGGAACCTGGCGACCATCGGCAGTGAACGCGGTCCCCGCCATCACCTCGCCATGGCTCGTCACCTTCCGAGCCGGCGACGTGCCGGAACGGATGGCCCGCGCAATCACCCTGGGCGCCAATGTCATCGATGCCGATCGAGGAGTACTTCGCGACCCTGCAGGCGCCGCGTTCAGGCTGGTCGCCTAACGTCGAAGTCAAGGCCGCCTCAACAACACGATCCGCAGGTCTTGACAAGATCTCGCCGGTCGGCGAAATCGCCTGTCCCATGACGGTGGTGGCCAGGTCACGCTTACCGGACAAACCCGCGCCTTACGGCGTGAAGCCGAGTTCGCCGAACGCGGCGGTGTTGTCGGGCGCGGTGGTCCCCCGCTCGGATCCGGTCAGCAGCGCGCCGTACAGAGCGACCGCGCCGGAACGTTCGGTCAGAGCCGGTGCACCGGGATGGTGAAGGTGAACGTGGCGCCGCGCCCCACACCGTCGCTGGCGACGGTGATATGCCCGCCCTGCGCCTCGACGAACGCCTTCGCGATCGCCAAGCCGATACCGGCGCCGCCATGTTCGCGGTCGCGGGCGGCATCCACCCGATAGAAACGCTCGAAGATCCGGTCCAGGTGTTCGGCCGGGATACCCTCACCGGTGTCGGTCACCGCAACCGCGACGGCGTCGCGGTCCTGGCGTGCCGTGATCAGCACCCGATCACCACTGCGGGTGTGCCGCAACGCATTGTCGAGCAGATTGGTGAGCACCTGCCCGAAGCGTTCGGGATCACCGCAGGTTTCCGGCAGCCCGGCGGCGACGTCCGGCACGAGTTCGACACCATTGGCCCGGTATTGCGGCTCGAACGACACCACGGCACCCGCGACCAGGTCCCCGACCTGGACCGCCCGCAGCACGATCGAGTCGGGCCGCTGCTCGGCGTTGAACAAGGCCGCCACATCGGCGCTGAATCGGGCGAGCCGGCGTGTCTGGTCGCGCAGCACACCCATGGTGTCGGCGTCCAGGCTCTGCACGCCGTCCTCGAGTGCTTCGAAATAGGCCTCCAGCACGGCCACCGGAGTCCGGATCTCGTGGGCCAGGTCGGCCAGCATCTGCCTTCGGGTCCGGTCGACATCGCCGAGCCGCTGCGCCATCGTGGTGAAAGCCGCAGCGATCTCGTCGAATTCCTTCCCGAGCCCGGCCGGTGTCAGCCGAACGTCGTAGTGGCCGTCGGCGATCACCGTCGCGGCGCGGGCGAGTTCAGCGGCCGAGCGGTACACCCGCCGGCTGAGGTACCAGCTCAAGGTCAGCGCCGCCACCGCCGACACCGCCAGCGCGGTGCCCACCGACATCGTCGTCGCACGTTCGAACGCCCGCTGATAGGGATGATCGGTGGCACTGCCCGGCTGCACCGCCGCATCCATCAAGCGCTGGAACATCGGCGGACCGACGAGCATCGCGACCACACTCGTGGTCGCGATGCAGGCGATCACCACGACGGAATTGGCTGCCAGCAGCCGCGTCCGGATGCCGAACCTGCTCGCCACTAGCCCTTCCCCATCCGGTAGCCCACGCCGCGTACGGTGCTGACGAACCGGGGCTGGGCGGGGTCATCGCCCAGCTTGCGGCGCAGATGGCCGACGTGGACGTCGACGATGTTGTCGTTGCCCACCCAGTTGTCACCCCATACCGCCTCGATCAGCTGCCTGCGACCCATCACCAGCCCGGGCCGCGAGGACAATGCGGCCAGAATGTCGAATTCGGTTCGGGTCAGCATGATCTCGGATCCGTCGACATGCACTTCCCGGCCGCCGAGATCGACACGCAGCCCCCCGATCTGGCGCGGCGGATGCACGGGCGCGGGCTGGTGACCGGGCGCGGCTCGGCGGGGCCGGCGCAACATCGCCTGGATCCTGGCCACCAGTTCGCGCGGGCTGAACGGTTTGGTGACGTAGTCGTCGGCACCGACCGAAAGACCGACCACCGTGTCCACCTCGGTATCACGTGCGGTCAGCATGACGACGTAGGCATCGGAGAACACCCGCAGTTGCCGGCAGACCTCGAATCCGTCCATGCCCGGTAGGCCGACGTCCAGCACGACCAAGTCCGGATCCACACTGCGGGCCCGTGCCAGCGCGTCGGGTCCGTCGTGGGCGGTATGCACCTCGAAACCGTTCTTGACGAGGTAGCTGCCCACCACCGTCGTCAACGGCACCTCGTCGTCGACGATCAACGCGCGCAGCGTCACCGCACCCGCAGTATCTGGCATCGCTCAATGATGCCCCGCCCATCGGCGCCGGACTGCCGATAACCCCGGCCGGTGACCGACCTACATCAAATCTTCAGGAAGCGATCAATCAATCGTCGTGAACCCGCGGCAGGTTGAAGGTCACCGGGGACGCGCAATGTGCGGGCCCCCAACCGATTAGGAGAACCATCATGTCGTTCCCCATCCGCATCCGTCGCGTCGGCTTGCTGTTCGTCGGCGCCGCGGCCGCCGCCGTCGCGCTGGCACCGCTGGCCGGCGCCGATACCGACCCGCTGGTGCCGTACGGCACCAACCCGCAGGTGCCCTACTCGCTCGGCCTGCACGCGTCCAACCACGACGAGCTCGACACCACCAACGGTCGACTCGACCTGCCGTTCTGACCGCATCACGAGACGGATGACCGAGGAGAGGGCAATCTGGACCCCATGACCGAGGACAGCGCCAAGGGCTTGCACCTCAATCGTCGCGACGCACTCGTCGGCCTGACCGCTGCCACCGCAGTGGTGGCAGCTGGGGCGGGTGGGCTGGCCGCCGCGGCGGACTGGCTGGGTCCGCCGCGGTTGACGGCCGCCCGATTCACCGACCGGTTCGAACAGCTCTACGGCCGCCACGACGGATTCCGGCGCAACCACGCCAAAGGGCTGGCCGCGACCGGCACCTTCACCAGCACCGGAGCCGGTACGGAGGTGTCGAAGGCGACCGTGTTCCGACGTGGCACCATCCCGGTCGTGGCGCGCTTCTCCATGTCTGGCAGCCTGCCCGACCAAGCCGATGACCCCGCCACAGTGCGCGGTCTCGGCGTGCTCTTCCAAACCCCGGACGGGCAGCAGTGGCGCACGGCCATGGTGAACATCCCCGTCTTCCCCGACCGCACGCCGCAAGGCTTCTATGACCGGATGCTGGCTTCCAAACCCGATCCCCGGACCGGGAAACCCGATCCCGCGGCGATGACGGCGTTCCTCGCCGCGCATCCCGAGACCGCGGCGGCGATGAAGATCATCAAACAGGCCGCACCGGCCAAGGGGTTCGCCGACAGCACCTTCCGCGGACTGAACGCCTTCCTGGCCACCGACCAGAATGGGCACACCGTCCCGGTCCGGTGGTCCGCGGTCCCCGAGCAATCGGCAGACACCGGGCCCGGCGCACCGGACTTTCTCTTCGACGCGCTCATCGACCAGGTGCAACGCGGCCCGGTCAGCTGGCGGCTGGTGCTCACGCTGGCCGAACCGGGCGATCCGACCCACGACGCCACGCTGCCGTGGCCGGCGCAGCGCCGTACCGTCGAGGCCGGGCTGATCACCATCGACCGGGTCCTCACCGAGGCGGCGGGCAACGCCAGGGATGTCAACTTCGATCCGCTGGTGCTGCCGGACGGCCTGGCGGCGTCCGACGACCCCATCCCGCGGGCGCGTTCGGCGGTGTATGCCCAGTCGTTCAATCGCCGCGCCCGAGAACCGAAGTCGCCCAGCGAGGTCGATGTCGCACAGGCGGTGCGCGATGAGCACTGACTCTGCCGCCAGATTCACCGTGGCGTCCAGGTTGCTGCACTGGGCGATGGCGGTGATGGTGATCGGCCAGTTCTTCCTGGGCGTCACCATGGTCGCCGCTCTCACCTACTACCCGCTGCTGTTGGCCATCCACCGGCCGCTGGGCATCGCGATCCTCGTCTTCGCCGTCGTCCGTCTGATCAACAGACTCACCCACCGGCCGCCTCCGTTCCTCAAGACGATGGGGCCGGCCGAGCGCAGAATCGCGACGTATTCGGAGTACCTGCTCTACGCGTTGCTACTGGCGCAGCCTCTGGTCGGCTGGGCCATGTTGTCGGCGGCCGACTCGCCGATCACCCTGATCGGATCGTTGCATCTGCCCGGTATCGCACCGCATGGGATCGGCCTGTACGCGGTGCTGCGCACCGCGCATACCGTGCTGGCGTATCTGCTGTTCGCCGCGTTCACCGCACACATCTGCGCCGTCACCTTCCACACGGTGGGCCTGCGCGACGGCCTGCTGCGCCGGATGTCCTTGTGGCCGAGCCGGTCTCGGTAGGCGCCGATGAGTTCCTTCGATGTCCTGCTGGACCCGCAACGCGCGCAGCTCGATGCCTTCGTCGAGGATTATCGGACCGCCATCGAGCTCACCCTCGACGGCCTGACCGAGGAGCAGGTGCGGCGCCGGCTCGTTTCGTCGGCGACGACGTTGCTCGGCCTGGTCAAACACGTGACCTGGATGCAGCGGGTGTGGTTCGAGCAGTGCATCGGCGGCACCTCACGCAGCGAGCTCGGCCTGGTGCAGACGGTGGACGAGTCGTTCCGGCTGTCCGACGACGACACCATCGCCTCCGTCACCGCGGCGCACCGACGGGCCTGCGAGACGGCCCGCTCCACGGTTGCCGAGCTGCCGCTGGATGCCGTCGTGACCGGCCACCCGGCCGGGCCGCGCACCGTGCACTGGGTGTACCTGCAAGTCCTGCGCGAGCTGGCCCAGCACTGCGGGCACGCTGACATCCTGCGCGAACAGCTGCTCGCCGGGTAGCGCCCGCGTCACAAGGGCGTCAGAAGCCGACGGTCACCCGGAACAGCTTGGCGGGCGCGGCGGCGCGCAGCCGGATCGGCCCGTCGTCTGCGGCCACCCAGGCCGCCGCGCCCCGATCGAGTGCGACGGTCTCGGACTTGGCGTACACCTCGACCGAGCCCTCGGTGCACAGCAGGATCTGCGGGCCGTCGTGTTCGGCCGGCGCATCGATCTCGTGCCCGGTGTGCTCGCCGTCCACCGACAGCACCGATACCGCGAACTCCGGTGCCGGGGTGTCGTATATCAGCTCCAGGCCGTCCCGCACGGGCCGCGGCACGATCGCGGTATCCCCGCTCGGGGTGAAGTCCAGCACCCGCAGCAATTCGGGCACGTCGACGTGCTTGGGAGTCAGGCCACCGCGTAACACGTTGTCGGAGTTGGCCATCACTTCGAATCCGACACCGTGCAGATAGGCGTGCAGATTGCCGGCCGACAGGTAGACCGCCTCACCCGCCTGCAGGCTGATCCGGTTCAGCAGCATCGCCGCCAGCACCCCGGCGTCGCCCGGATAGCGCTCCCCGAGTTCCAGCAACGTCTTGGCCTCGGCCTCGAACTCGGTCTGGCGGGACCGGATGTAGCTGATCGCCCCGTCGAGTACGGCAGGCACCAGCACATCCAGATCCGGTTGCGGGGCCGTGATCCAGGTGGTGAACAGCGCACGCAACCCGTCGGCATCGGGCTGATCCTTGAGCAGGGTGATGAACGGATCCAGATCTGCCACCGACAGCGCCCGCATCAAGTCCACACTGCGAGCCGCGGACCGGAAGCCGGTGAGCGCCTCGAACGGACCCAGCGCAACGATCAGTTCGGGTTTGTGGCTGCGGTCGCGGTAGTTGCGGTTGGGCGCCGACACCGGAATCCCCAGTCGCTCTTCACGTTCGAATCCCTGCGCGGCTTGCTGCGCACTCGGATGGGCCTGCAGCGACAGCGGCTCGTCGGCGGCCAGCACCTTGGCCAGGAACGGTAGGGCATCCCCGAACCGAGTCCGGATCGGTTCGCCGAGCTGACCCTCGGGATCCGCTTTGACCAAATCCAGCAGTGATCGTGGGCCGTCGGCGGTCTCACACCGCGCCGGGTCGCCGGGGTGCGCTCCCAGCCACAGCTCCGCCTCCGGATGCGCTGTCGGACTCGGTCTTCCGGTGAATTCGGCAATGGCGGTCCGCGACCCCCAGGCATACTTGCGCACCGCACCGTGCAGCAGATTCACGCTCTCACCCTCGTGCCAGTCTCAGATACACGGCCGTCATCTCCAGCCGTACGGCCAGCATGGCCAACTGTTGTTCGGCGCGCCCGGCCGATCGCGGCGTCGCGATATCGGGCACGTTGTCGGCGCTGAGCACCACGAGGTCGGCCAACCCCTCGGTCCGGGTCACCACCACCGGCCGCTGCTCGTCGGAGGTCAGCACCACGACGCGCAGCCGGGCGGGCAGTGGTCCGTCGAACTCCTCGTCGTGGAACAGCGCAGACTCATAATCGGCTGGGCCCGAATTCAATTCGCCCACGGTAATCAGAGCATCGTTGAGTCCGGCAGCGGTGACCACGTGGTGGCCGACACGCAGCAGCACGGCCGCCGCATGCCCGGCCAGTGCCAGCCAGGCGGCGCCGTCGCCGGCGAGGACCACGTCGCGGCCCGCCAGTTGTTCGGCGATGGTCTTGGCCGGATTGGTGAACAGCTCGCGGGTGGCGCTGTTGCGCAAGGCCTCCGCGTCCAACTCGTCGGCCAGCACCGCGATGTCCACCTTCATCCCTGCGTCCAGCACGGTGAGAGCGGCCACCCCGGCCGCCAGATAGCGGCACAGCGCGAATTCCTCGGGAACGGGCAACCGCGGTGGGAGCAGCGCAGCGCGGCCGGCCGTCACCTCGCGCAGCGGTCCCTCGTGCGGCGCCACGACGATCACCCGTGCACCGCGGCGCACGCCCGTCGCGGCCGCCGCCACCAGCAGTGGGTCACCCGCATTGGCGCCGGCCACCACCAGCACGTCGAGTGCACCGATCCACGGCGGCACCTCCGGCGCCACCACGATGGGCACGGACGTGGATCCGCCCAGTGCCGCCGAGAGCAGCGTGCCTGCCGTGAGGGCGGGACCGCCGACGGCGACCCAGACCAACGTGCGGGGCGGTAGGTCCGAGCGCACCGACTCCAGGGCGCCCTCGTCGACGGCGACCGCGACGGCCCGCACCTGGGCCCCCGCCGTGGCCGCGGCACGCAACAGACCATCCCGGTCGGCGGCCAGCAGTCCGTCGACGTCGTCGAGGTCGATGGTTGCGGCCCGCGAGGTCACGGAACCGGCTCGCTGTTCAGTGGCGGCCCGCTGCTGCCGCCGGGCACCTGGGCGGCGATCAGTGTGGCCACCTCGTCGACAATCGCGTCGACCTCCTCGGTGGTGCGTGCCTCCACGTTGAGCCGCAGCAGCGGCTCGGTATTGGAGGTGCGCAGGTTCAGCCAGCGGCCTTCGCCGAGGTCGACCGTCACGCCGTCGAGATGATCGAGGGAGTTGATCCGGGAGCCGAACGCGGCGAGCACCGAATCGACCACCGCGGGGGCGTCGGTGACGGTGAAGTTGATCTCGCCGGACCCCTCATAGCGCTGGTAGTCGGCCATCAGCTCGGACAGCGGGCGCTGCTGCTCGCCCAACGCGGCCAGCACATGCAGGGCGGCCAGCATGCCGGAGTCGGCCCCCCAGAAATCCCGGAAGTAATAGTGCGCCGAGTGCTCGCCGCCGAAGATGGCACCGGTGTCGGCCATCAGCCCCTTGATATAGGAGTGCCCGACGCGCGAGCGCACCGCGGTGCCCCCGCGTTCGACGATCAGTTCGGGCACCGCACGCGAGGTGATGAGGTTGTAGATGACCGTGGCGCCGATCTCGCGCCCGAGTTCGCGCCCGGCCACCAGTGCGGTGACCGCGGACGGCGAGACCGCGATGCCTTTTTCGTCGACCACGAAGCACCGGTCGGCGTCGCCGTCGAAGGCCAGCCCGATATCGGCTCCGGTCGCGATGACGTGCGCCTGCAGATCCACCAGATTGGCCGGGTCCAGCGGATTGGCCTCGTGGTTGGGGAAGGTCCCGTCGAGTTCGAAGTACAGCGGAAGCACCGTGAGCCCGGGGATCTCGCCGAGCACGGCGGGCGTGGTGTGCCCACCCATTCCGTTACCGGCATCCACGGCGACGCGCAGCGGGCGCAGTTCGGACTGGTCGACCAGGGAACGCAGGAACACACCGTAGTCGGCAAGCACGTCGCGGTCCTGTGCACTGCCCGGCTTACCGTCGAAACCGGGCACGCCGTCGATCACCTCGCCGGCGATGACGGCCAGCCCGGTGTCTTTACCGACCGGCTTGGCCCCGGCCCGGCACAGCTTGATGCCGTTGTAGGCCGCCGGGTTATGGCTGGCGGTGAACATGGCGCCGGGGCAATCCAGCATTCCCGACGCGAAGTACAGCTGATCTGTGGAGGCCAGTCCGATCCGGACCACGTCCAGGCCCTGCGCGATGACACCTTCGGCGAAGGCCTCCGACAGCGACGGCGAACTGCTGCGCATGTCGTGGCCGATGACCACCTGGGTCGCCCCCGATCCATGCCCCGGGTCGCTGCGCTCCCCGCCGGATGCCTCGTCGCGCACCAGGCGGGCGAAAGCGCCGCCGACATCGCGGACGAACGCCTCATCGATCTGCTCACCCACCAGCCCACGGACGTCGTAGGCCTTGATCACGGCATTGACGGCAGCGGCGGGCCGAGGCATGGCTGTCCTCGCTCTCTGGATCGACCGGGATTGGGAATGGTGACTGGCAGCCAGCCTAGTAGCTCACGTATTCCACCGCCGGAGGTCCCACCGCACAGGTGGACTTGCCCCGGATGTTCTATTCCGCGCCGGTGTCCGGCGGGTCCGGCAGCACCCGCAAATGCCCGCGACGGCGCCCGTTGGATTCCGGGCGGCGCAGCGGTGGCGCGATCAGCGCCCCGCCGGGAACACCGGTCGACGGGTCCGAGAAACCGGCCGTCATCCCGTTGACCATGGCGGGAAGACCGTCATTGCGTTCACGCACGGCGTCGGCGAGCGCGACCAGATCGTCCTCGTCGGGATGCGCGGGCAGCGGCCCGGCGTGGCGGACCAGCTCCCAGCCGCGCGGGGCGGTGATACGTCCGGCGTGCACCACACACAGATCCCACGAGTGCGGCTCAGACACCGTCGCCAGTGGTCCGACGACCGCTGTCGAGTCCGCGTAGACAAACGTCAGCGTCGCCACGGCGTAATGCGGGCACCCGGGCCGGCAGCAGCGACGGGGAACATTCACGTTGCGAAGATTATCGTGCGGAAACGTCCCGGGCACACGGACACGCGCAGTGCGACGAGCGCCGATCTCCAACCGTTACCATCTGTCACGTGGCGCAGCGCAACCATCGCGGATCACGCCGCGGCCGCGGAATGCGGGGGCCTTTACTCCCGCGGACCGTGCCGGGCTGGCGCAGCCGCGCCGAACGATTCGACATGGCGGTGCTGGAAGCCTACGAACCGATCGAGCGCCGCTGGCATGACCGGGTGGTCAACCTCGACGTGGCGGTGGACGAGATTCCCCGGATCGCACCGAAGGATCCCGAGAGCGTGCAATGGCCGCCGGAAGTGGTCGCCGACGGCCCCATCGCCCTGGCGCGCCTGATCCCGGCCGGCGTCGATGTGCGCGGAAACTCCACGCGCGCGCGAATTGTGTTGTTCCGCAAGCCGATCGAACGCCGCACCAAAGACCGCGACGACCTGTCCGATCTACTGCACGAAGTGCTGGTGGCGCAGGTGGCCACCTATCTGGGGGTCGAGCCGTCGGTCATCGATCCATCGATGGACGACGAATAGCCGCACTACGCAGAACGGCTCAGCCGTGAGGCCGAGCCGTTCTGTCTAGATGATGCCGCGCTTGAGGCGGCGTCTCTCGCGTTCCGACAAACCACCCCAGATGCCGAACCGCTCGTCGTTGGCCAGTGCGTACTCCAGGCAGCGATCACGCACCTCGCAGCCCAGGCAGATGCGCTTGGCCTCCCGGGTCGAGCCGCCCTTCTCCGGGAAGAACGCCTCAGGGTCGGTTTGCGCGCACAGGGCACGCTCCTGCCACTGATCGTCGTCTTCGTCGGCCGCGACCGCATCGAAGTCCATTCGGTCCGGCACCAAACTCAACTGCGGTCGCCCGGGCGCTTCGAACGGCACCGAATCGATTGTGGTGTGCGGTTCGCTGTCCACTGAATCGGGCAACCGGTTGTCGAACCGGAGCACGCGGTCGAAATCGACCTGCTCAAAAGACATGTTCCGCCTCCTCACCTGATTAATAGTCCCCATTACGGAGCTCTATGGAGCTCCAGTCCCGCCATCACTATTGTGGTGTATGGCCATCCCCGAAGCGGTCACTGTCGAACACGTTCGAACAGGTGATCGAATCTTGGTCTGCGACACCGGAACCGGGGTGCAACCGCGAAATGACACTGATGTGATTAGACACTTGTTAGCTGCCAGGGTCAAGCGCTGGAACGCATTTTCATACCATCTCGTGACATAAATCCGGCGTGTCACCGCACCGGCGTGTTCACCACACCCGCCGCGATGTCGGCCACAGGGGCCGGCTGGCCTAGGGTCTTGAGGTGTGAAGGTCACCGTTTTGGTCGGCGGCGTGGGTGGCGCCCGGTTCCTGCTCGGCGTGCAGCATCTGCTGGGACTGGGTCAGTTTGCCAGCCAAATCAGCCCGGATGCCGCGTCTTCCACCGACCCCGCCGAACACGAGCTGACAGCCGTGGTCAACGTCGGCGACGACGCCTGGATGTTCGGCGTGCGCATATGTCCCGACCTCGACACGTGTATGTACACCCTCGGCGGCGGCATCGACCCGGAACGCGGGTGGGGCCACCGAAACGAAACCTGGCACGCCAAGGAGGAACTCGCCGCCTACGGTGTCGCGCCCGACTGGTTCGGCCTCGGCGACCGCGACCTGGCCACCCATCTGGTGCGTACCCAGATGCTGCGCGCCGGGTATCCACTGTCCCAGGTGACCGAGGCGCTGTGCGCCCGATGGTCGCCCGGCGCACGGCTGCTGCCCGTCACCGACGACCGCAGCGAAACCCACGTCGTGGTCACCGATCCCGAAGGCGAGCGCCGGGCCATTCACTTCCAGGAATGGTGGGTGCGTTACCGCGCCCAGATCCCCACCCACAGCTTCGCGTTCGTCGGGTCGGACAAGGCAACGGCCGCACCGGGAGTGCAGGACGCCATCGCCGGCGCAGACGTCGTGCTGCTGGCCCCGTCCAACCCGGTGGTCAGCATCGGCACCATCCTGGCCGTCCCCGGCATCCGCGGCGCGCTGCGCTCGACGCCGGCACCGGTGATCGGCTACTCCCCCATCATCGCCGGAAAACCTTTGCGCGGCATGGCCGACGAATGTCTCAAGGTGATCGGCGTGGAATCCTCCTCACAAGGTGTGGCTGATCACTTCGGAGCGCGCAGCGCAACCGGCATCCTGGATGGCTGGCTGATCGACCAGGGCGACGAGGCCGTCGTCGATGGGGTGAAGGTGCAACAGGCGCCACTGCTGATGACGGACCCGGCCACCACCGCCGAGATGGTGCGCGCCGGAATCCGGTTGGCGGGCCTGAGCCTGTGAGTGACGTATCGAGCACCGACCACGGCACGTCGACGGCCATCGAGATCATCCCGGTGCTCGGCCTCGGCGAGTTTCGGCCCGGGGACGACGTCGCCGCGGCCATCGCCACGACCGCCGACTGGTTGCGCGATGACGACGTCGTGGTGGTCACCAGCAAGGTGCTGTCCAAGGCCGAAGGGCGCATCGTCGCCGCGCCCAGCGATCCGGAGCAGCGGGACGCGCTGCGCCGCAAGCTGATCGATGAGGAGGCGGTGCGGGTACTGGCCCGCAAGGGCCGAACCCTGATCACCGAGAACGCCTTCGGTCTCATCCAGGCCGCCGCCGGAGTGGACGGTTCCAATGTCGACGGGGCCGAATTGGCACTGCTGCCGGTGGATCCGGACCGCAGCGCGACGGCACTGCGTGACGGACTGGCGCAGCGTCTCGGGGTCCGGGTCGGCGTCGTGGTGACCGACACCATGGGCCGGGCCTGGCGCAACGGCCAGACCGACGTGGCGATCGGGGCCGCCGGACTGACCGTGCTACATGGATACGGCGGCAGCCGCGACAGTTTCGGCAACGAACTGGTGGTGACCGAGATCGCGGTGGCCGACGAACTGGCCGCGGCCGCCGATCTGGTGAAGGGCAAGCTCACCGGCATCCCGGTGGCGGTGGTCCGCGGACTGACCTTGCACGACAACGGCTCAGGTGGCCGAACCCTGGTCCGCAACGGCGAGGACGATCTGTTCTGGCTCGGCACCGCCGAGGCCATCGAACTGGGCCGCACCCAGGCACAGCTGCTGCGTCGCTCCATCCGGCAATTCCGGCCCGACCCGGTCGATCCTGCGCTGATCGGGGCCGCGGTGGCCGAGGCGCTGACCGCCCCCGCTCCGCACCACACCCGCCCGGTCCGGTTCGTCTGGCTGCGTGAACCTGCCACGCGGGCAAGGCTGCTCGATGCGATGAGAAGCCGCTGGGAAGCCGACCTGCGCGCCGACGGCCGCTCCGCCGAGGACGTGGCACGCCGGGTGGGTCGCGGCCAGATCCTTTATGACGCGCCGGAAATCGTCATCCCCTTCATGGTTCCCGACGGCGCACATGTCTACCCGGACCCGGCGCGCACCGCGGCCGAGCACACCATGTTCACCGTCGCCGCGGGGGCGGCGGTGCAGGGGCTGCTGGTCGCGTTGGCGGCCAGGGAGATCGGCAGCTGCTGGATCGGCTCCACCATTTTCGCCGCCGATACCGTGCGGACCGAACTCGACCTGCCCCCCGACTGGGAACCCTTGGGCGCCATCGCAATCGGTTATCCACCCGAGCCGCTGACACCGCGCGGTCCGGCCACCACCGACGATCTGCTGGTCATCAGATGACGCTGCACGCATCGGTGGTGCACACGTTGACCCACTGGCACGCACCCGATCCCGCCCAGGACGCGCTCCGGGAGGCGGTGCTGGCCTTCGTGCTGGCCCGGCCGGATGCCTGCATGCGATCGTGCGAGCCCGGCCACATCACGGCCTCGGCACTGCTGCTCGACCACACCGGCACCCAGGCCCTGCTGACACTGCACCCGCGGGTCGGGCGGTGGCTGCAGTTGGGCGGACACTGCGAGGCACAGGACGCCGATATCACCGCCGCCGCGCTGCGGGAGGCCACCGAGGAATCCGGCATCCCCGACCTGCGCCTGGGGCCGGATCTGGCGGCAATCCACGTGCACCCGCTGACCTGCTCGCTGGGCCTGCCCACCCGACATCTGGACCTGCAGTTCGTCGCCCACGCCCCGGCCGGCGCGGAGATGGTGCGCAGCGACGAGTCGCTGGACCTGCGATGGTGGCCGCTGGATGCGTTGCCCGGTGACGACCCGGCCCTGACCGCGCTGGCGACGGCGGCGAGCCGCTAATCCAGCACGGCGGCGAGCCGCCAATCGGGTTCGGCGGCGAGCCGCTGGACTCAGACGTCGGTGGAGTAGCGGATCCCGCCGTCGGGGATGGTCACGCCCGGCCATACCCGGGCACCGCGCAGCAGCTCGCACCGCGCACCGATATCGGCGCCGTCGCCGATCACACCGTCCCGGATCAGCGCGCGCGGCCCGATCCTGGCGCCGAACCCGATGATGGAACGTTCGATCACCGCGCCGGCATCCACCCGGACACCGTCGAAGATCACCGCACCGTCCAGCCGCGCCCCGGCCCCGATCTCGGCACCACGGCCCACCACGGTGCCGCCGATCAGCAACGCACCCGGCGCGACAGCCGCGCCGTCGTGCACCAGGCGCTCACCGCCCTGCCCGTTCAGCGCGGGCGATGGCGCGATTCCGCGGACCAGGTCGGCCGACCCGCGCACGAAGTCATCCGGCGTGCCCATATCGCGCCAGTAGGAGTTGTCGACGTACCCACACACCTTGCGCCCGTCGGCGAGCAGGCCCGGGAAGATCTCCCGTTCCACCGAGACGGCCCGGCCCTTGGGCAGCGCGTCGATGAGCTCGCGCCGGAACACGTAGCATCCCGCGTTGATCTGGTCGGTCGGTGGATCCTCGGTCTTCTCCAGGAAGGCGGTCACCCGGCCGTCGGCGTCGGTGGGCACGCACCCGAACGCCCGCGGGTCGCTGACCCGCACCAGGTGCAGCGTGACGTCGGCCTGATGTTCGTCGTGGCAGGCCAGCAGCGCGCCGAGATCCGCCCCGGAGAGCACGTCACCGTTGAAGACCAGCGCGGTGTCATGGCGCAGCTTGGAGGCCACGTTGGCGATACCGCCGCCGGTGCCCAGGGCCTGCTCCTCCACCACGTACTCGATGTGCAGGCCCAGCTTGGAGCCGTCCCCGAACTCGGCCTCGAACACCTCGGCCTTGTACGAGGTGCCCAGCACGACGTGTTCGATACCGGCCGCGGCGATCCGCGACAGCATGTGGGTCAGAAACGGAAGTCCGGCGGTCGGCAGCATCGGCTTGGGCGCCGAGAGGGTGAGCGGGCGCAGCCGGGTGCCCTGCCCACCGACCAGGATGACGGCATCTACTTCTGACGGTTTCACCATGCCTAGAGCCGTCCTTTCGCCTGTTTGCGCCGGGAGTTCCCGACCACGAGTCCGGCCCGGGCCGCCAGGGCCGCCCTTATGGTCCATCGCAGAGGTGCCTGCCACCAGCCGGGATGCCGATCAGCGAGGAAAGTGTAGGTGCTGCGGTGATGCGCGGCCAAGTTCTTCGCCGGATCTCGTCCGGCCGCGTGCCCCTTGTCGTGCACGATCTCGGCCGTCGGCACGTAGACGTTCTGCCAGCCGTCCGCAGCCAGCCGGTCCCCCAGGTCGACGTCCTCCATATACATGAAATAACGCTCGTCGAATCCGCCGATCTCGGCAAAAGCCTTGCGGCGCAACAACAGACATGATCCGGACAGCCAGCCCACCGGACGCTCGCTCGGCGTCAGGCGTTCCTGGCGGTACGCCGCGGTCCACGGGTTGGTCTTCCACAGCGGGCCGACGACGGCGTGCATGCCGCCGCGGATGAGGCTGGGCTGATGCCGTGCCGACGGATACACGGTGCCGTCGGGATCCCGGATCAGCGGCCCCAGTGCACCGGCGGCGGGCCACCGCTGGGCGGCTTCCAGGAGCTCGTCGATGCTGTTGGGCCCCCACTGCACATCGGGGTTGGCCACCACCACCCAGTCGCCGTCGGTGACGAATTCGGCGACGGCACGGTTGACCGCGGTGCCGTAGCCCAGATTCGAGCCGGTGTGGAAGAGCCGCACATTCGGATAGCGCTGCACGGCTTCCTCGGGGGAACCGTCGGTGGATCCGTTGTCGGCCATCACCACCGTGACCGGACGCTCGGTGGCATGCGCCAGCGACGCCAGGAACCGGTCCAGGTGGGGTCCGGGCGAATACGTCACCGTCACGATGAAGAGGTGGTCACTCACCCGTGACCGCTCCCGTCGTTCGCTGACTCTGGTAGGCCCGTTCGTCACTCACGGTCGTTGAGGGTAGCGACGAGCCACGGTGTGTTCTGCACCTCACCGGCGCCGGCCCGTTTATCGGGCGAGCACTCCGGCGGTGAACTTCGGCTGCCAGTCCGACGTCAGCAGCGCGCCGAAGTTCGCCTCCCGGTCGTTGCGGTTGGCGGTGTCCAGATCGCGCACCGCGTGGATGAACGCCGGACCACTCCAGCCCACTCCGGCAGCCGCGGCCAGCACATCGGTGATCTGCTTGGCCTGCTCCTGCTGGCTCACCCCGTCGCCGGGAATGTCGCTGGTGGACGCGCCGATCTCGGTCATCCAGATCTTCTTGCCGCCGTCGCCGTGCGCGTTCATGATCCCGCGCATCCGCAGCACATCGGACCAGCCGTTGTTGCTGTCGGCGGCCAGACCACCGGGGAACACATAGGGGTGCGCCGCTGCGGCGTCGAAGAACCCGCCGGCACCGGCGTCATAGAGCTGCTGGAGGAATCCCGGGGGCGAGTCCGGACCGTCCAGCGGGCTCAGCCCGGCGGCGATCACGGTGGCGCCCGGCTGCACGGCCTTGATTGACCCGTACGCGGACTTCAGCATCTCGGTGTAGCGGGCCGGCTTGTTGTCGGCGAAACCCATGAACAGCGGCAGGTTCGGCTCGTTCCAGATCTCCCATGCGTTGATCCGGCCGCCGTAACGCTTGGCGACTGTGGCGGCGAACGCCCCGAAATCGGACGGGTTGCGCGGTGGCGACGACGGGAAGAGCAACTGGGCGCCCTCCAGCCGGGCCCACAGCGGGGTGTTGGAGATGATGCCGAGCACCCGCAGGTTGTTGGCGCCCGCGGAGTTCACCAGGTTGTCCAGATAACCCCAGTTGTACTGGCCGCGGCCGCCCTCGATGACACCCCAGTCGATGGGCACGCGGACCCAGGATGCACCGGTCTTGCCCACCGCCGCGATCTCCCGACTGGCGTCGCTCTGGCTGCCGGTGGCCCAGGTGTAGCCCTGGGCGAATCCATAACCGTCTGCCGGCGCCGCCACGGCCGCGTGCGCCGTCACCGGTGACACCGACACCATCGACGCGATCATCACGACCAGCATCGCGACCCGGCCGAGAACCTTGCCCACAGGCTTGTGCATGTCCGCCAACCTACCGGACCTGTGATCTTTCTCCGTGTCCTGGCGGGATCTGCGGGCGGCGGCTGGCACGCCGGTGCGCGCTCCCGCAACATCGACGGTCTCGCCAGTAACCTGAGCCAATGCACAAGAGGGTCAGCGAGAAGCCGACGGCGGATCGCGCGTGAGAGTGACCCGGACCGTGGCGATCATCGCCGCCGCCGCCGTGGTGCTGTGCACCGGCGTGGCGTGGAGCACCGTCCGCTCGTTCGAGGACGGCATCAATCACGTCAATTCGGCGGCCCTGGGCGGCGGCGGCGACGACGGCGCGATCGACATCCTGCTGGTCGGCCTGGACAGCCGCACCGACGCGCACGGCAATCCGCTGTCGTCGGAGGAACTGGCCACCCTGCGCGCCGGCGACGACGTCTCCACCAACACCGACACCATCATCCTGGTCCGCATACCCAACAACGGGCGGTCGGCCACGGCGATCTCCATCCCGCGGGACTCCTACGTGGATGCGCCCGGGCTGGGCAAGATGAAGATCAACGGCGTCTTCGGCTCGGTGCACCTGGAGAAGATGAAGGAACTCGTCGAGGAGCAGGGCGAGGACCCCGCCACCGCCGAGCCCAAGGCCACCGAGGCCGGCCGCGAAGCCCTGATCAAGACCGTCGCCAAGCTCACCGGCGTCACCGTCGACCATTACGCCGAAATCGGCCTGCTGGGCTTCTCGCTGATCACCGATGCCCTCGGCGGTGTCAACGTGTGCCTCAAGGATGCCGTCTACGAGCCTCTTTCGGGCGCCGACTTCCCCGCCGGCTGGCAGAAGCTGAACGGTCCGCAGGCCCTGAGTTTCGTCCGGCAACGCCACGACCTGCCGCGCGGCGATCTGGACCGGGTGACCCGCCAGCAGTCGGTGATGGCCTCGCTGGCCCACGAGGTGATCTCCGGCAGGACCCTGTCCAGCCCGTCCACCCTGAATCGGCTGCAGGATGCGGTCCAGCGGTCGGTGGTGCTGTCCGACGGCTGGGACATCATGGATTTCATTCAGCAGCTGCAGAAGCTGGCCGCCGGCTCGGTGGCGTTCGCGACCATCCCGATCCTGCAGGAGGACGGCTGGAGCGACGACGGCCTGCAGAGCGTGGTGCGGGTGGACCCGACGCAGGTGCACGACTGGGTGGAGGGCCTGCTCAGCGATCAGGCCGCGGGAAAGACCGAGGAGCTCAGCTACTCCCCGGAGAAGACCACCGCCGATGTGGTCAACGACACGGATATCAATGGGCTCGCGGCGTCGGTGTCCCAGGTGCTGACCGGCAAGGGCTTCACCGCGGGCGCGGTGGGCAACAACGACGGCGTCCACGTGACGAACAGCCAGGTGCAGGTGGCCAAGGTGGACGACCTCGGCGCACAAGCGATTTCGAAGGAACTCGGCAACCTGCCGGTCGTCGAGGACGCCACCCTGGCGCCCGGATCGGTGCGCGTGGTGCTGTCCTCCGATTACACCGGACCCGGTTCGGGTCTGGAAGGCCCCACCGGGTCCGGCGATTCCGCCGTCCTGGCGCAGAGTTCGGGTGACATCTCGGACTCGGCCGAGCCGCCCCCGCCGCCCTCGCCGATCCTGACCGCGGGCAGCAACGACCCGGCCTGCGTCAACTGAGATGACGACAATCAGCGCGGCTCTGCTCGATCCGTTGATGCAGCGCGACCCCGTCGGCCCGCGGATCACCTATTACGACGACGCCAGCGGTGAACGCATCGAAGTGTCCACCGTGACGCTGGCCAACTGGGCCGCCAAGACCGCGAATCTGTTGCGCGACGAACTCGGCGCGGGACCCGGTAGCCGGGTCGCGGTCTTCCTACCCGCGCACTGGCAGACCGCTGCGGTGTTGCTGGGGATCTGGTGGATCGGCGCAGAGGTGGTGTTCGGCGCAGAGGCCGCGGCGACGACCGCCGCCGGGGTCGACATCGCCCTGTGCACGGCCGGCCGCCTCGACGAGGCCGATGCCGCCGCGGGTACCGGCGAGGTGGTGGTGTTGTCGCTGGACCCGTTCGGCAAACCCGTCCCGGACTTACCGATCGGGGTGACCGACTACGCCACCTCGGTCCGGGTGCACGGTGACCAGATCGTCCCCGAACGCACCCCGGGTCCGGCATTGAACGGCCAGACCGCGGCCGATGTGCTGGCCACCGCCGCCGAGACGGCCCGATCCCACGGGTTGGCCGGCACCGACAGGGTGATGTCGACCGCCGGCTGGGACACCGCCGCAGACCTCGTCGAGCACCTGCTGGCGGTGCTGGCGGCGGGTGCGTCGCTGGTCCTGGTGGCAAACTCGAATCCATCGGTTCTCGACCGTCGCCGGGAGATGGAAAAGGTGACCAGGGGTTAAGCACCCCACTTTCGCCCACCGCCAAATATCCTTTGCGTCAATAATGTGATGCTATGGGCTATCTGGGTCCCGAATGAGTACCCTGTGACAGGTGGGAAGCATCGCGATGAAATTCGCTGCATATCGGCACTTCGGGCATCGGCGGGTGCAGGGCTACACGGAATCGGCGGCCATCCGGTTGCTACAGGCCGTTGACGAGCTGCAGCGCACGGATGGGATCAGCGGGCCGGTCGCCGAGATCGGCGTGCATCACGGGCAGCTGTTCATTGCAATGAAGTTGCTACAGCGACCGGGCGAGCCGGCCATCGCGATCGACCTGTTCGAGAATCAGGCCGCCAACATCGACAAGTCCGGCGAAGGCGACCGCGGCGAATTCCTGCGCAACCTGGACCGGTGGGCCGACCGTGGCGAACTGATCGTCCACCAGGGTGACTCCACTGCGATCGTGCCCGGTGACATCGCGGCCATGTCGGGTGTGCGGCTGTTCTCCGTCGACGGCGGCCACACCGAGGAGATCGTGCTCAGCGACATGCGGCTGGCCGAGAAGAGCCTCGTCGAAGGTGGCGTGGTGATCGCCGACGACGTGTTCAACCAGCAGTGGCCCGGCGTCTCCGTCGGCACCGTGCACTACCTGGAGCAGGGCGGCGCCCTGGTGCCGTTCTACATCGGCTTCAACAAGGTGCTGTTCACCCAGCCCGAGCACGCCGAGCGGTACCGCCGCGCGCTGGACCAGGTCTACGCCGCCAAGACCATGACCGCGGTCTTCGAGTCGGTGTTCGTCAACCACCCGGTCAGTGTGCTCGTGCCGGTGCCCAAGCACCCCGCCCATATCGCCAGGCGCAGCGAGGCCGCCCGCACCGCGTACCGCAAGGTGACCGGGCTCCTCAAGTAAGCGAAAGGCCGGTTGTCACAAGATATCTCGTGACAACCGGCCATTCCGATCAGGTCACTTGAGGAGCTGGCGGCTCATCACGACACGCTGAATCTGGTTGGTGCCCTCATAGATCTGGGTGATCTTGGCGTCACGCATGAACCGCTCCACCGGGAAGTCCACGGTGTAGCCGTATCCGCCGAACAGCTGCACGGCGTTGGTGGTGACCTCCATGGCCACGTCGGACGCGAAACACTTGGACGCCGAGGCCAGGAATTGCAGGTTCGGCTCGCCGCGCTCGCCGCGCGCGGCCGCGGTGTAGACCATCAGCCGGGCCGCTTCGATCTTCATCGCCATGTCGGCGAGCATGAACTGGGTGTTCTGGAAATCGGCGATCGACTTGCCGAACTGCTTGCGCTCCTTGGTGTACGCGATCGATGCGTCCAAGGCGCCCTGGGCGATACCGACGGCCTGCGCGCCGATGGTGGGCCGGGTGTGATCCAGGGTGGCCAGCGCGGTCTTGAACCCGGTGCCCGGTTCACCGATGATCCGGTCGCCCGGGATGCGGCAATTCTCGAAGTACAGCTCGGTGGTGGGCGAACCCTTGATGCCCATCTTGTGTTCCTTGTGCCCGGCCGAGAAGCCCTCGTCGTCCTTGTGCACGATGAACGCGGAGATGCCGTTGGCGCCCTTGTCCGGGTCGGTCACCGCCATCACGGTGTACCAGGTCGAGTAACCGCCGTTGGAGATCCAGCATTTGGTGCCGTTGAGGATCCAGTCGTCACCGTCGGCCACGGCCCGGGTCCGCATGGCACCGGCATCACTGCCGGCCTCCCGCTCGCTCAGGGCGTACGAAGCGGTGGCCTCGCCTGCCGCGATCGAGGGCAGCACCTTCTGCTTGAGCTCCTCGGAGCCGCGCATCAGCAGGCCGGTGGTGCCCAGCTTGTTACAGATCGGGATCAGCGAAGACGACGCACACACCCGCGCCACTTCCTCGATCACGATGCACGCGGCGACCGCGTCGGCGCCCTGACCGCCGTACTCCTCGGGGATGAACACCGCGGAGAATCCCGAACCGTCCAGCGCCGCGAGCGCCTCGTCGGTGTAGCGCGCCTGGGCGTCCACCTCGGCGGCATACGGCGCGATCTCCTTCTCGCACAGGGCCCGCAACACGGTGCGCAGCTCGTTGTGCTCGTCGGACAGCTTGAACAGATCGAACGACGGGTTATCCATCAGGGACTCCTTGCTACTCGTGGGTAACTTTAGCCGTTAGTCGGCGCCGCCCAGTAATCGGTCACGCAACGCGGCGTCCTTGGCCAGCACCGTCGCCTCCAGGTCGGCCTGGAACTGCTCGATCCGCCCCCGCAACGCGGCATCACCGGCACCCAGGACGCGCACGGCGAGCAATCCGGCGTTCCGCCCTCCGCCGATGGACACCGTCGCCACCGGAACCCCGGCCGGCATCTGCACGATCGACAGCAACGAGTCCAGCCCGTCCAGGCGGGCCAGCGGCACCGGCACGCCGATCACCGGCAGCGGAGTCGCCGCGGCCACCATGCCCGGCAGGTGCGCGGCACCGCCGGCGCCGGCGATGATCACCTCGATCCCGCGGCCCGCCGCGGTCTGCGCGTACTCCAGCATCCGGGCCGGCGTGCGGTGCGCCGAGACGACGCCGACCTCGAACGGGATGTCGAATTCGGCCAGTGCGAGGACGGCGGCCTCCATCACCGACCAGTCACTGTCACTGCCCATGATGACGCCGACCCGTGCAGTTGTGGTGCTCATGCTGAATGTCCGTCCCATCCGTCGGTCCATTGCGCGTGCGACAGCCAGTGTGCCGCCCGCTGCGCCCGTTCCCTCAGTGCGCCAACGTATTCCGGATCATCGGGGGATCCGCCCACAGCTCCCACCAGATTCACGTGCCCGATCTTGCGGCCCGGCCGCTCCCCCTTGCCGTACAGGTGCACCTTGGCATCGGGCATCCGGCCGAACAGGTGATGCACCCGCTCGTCCATCGACATCGCCGGGGTCTGAGCCGCACCGAGCACATTGCCCATCACCGTGACCGGTGCCAGCGCACCGGTGTCGCCGAGCGGATAGTCCAGCACCGCGCGCAGATGCTGCTCGAACTGACTGGTACGGGCGCCGTCCATGGTCCAGTGCCCGGAATTGTGCGGGCGCATCGCCAGCTCGTTGACCAGGATTGCCCCGTCCTCGGTCTCGAAGAGTTCGACGGCCAGCACACCGACCACGCCGAGTTCCTCGGCCAGCCGCAGACCCAGCGATTCGGCGGCCGCGGCCACCTCTCCCCCGAGCCCGGGTGCGGGGGCGATGACCTCGACGCAGATACCGTCGCGCTGCACCGTCTGCACCACCGGCCACGCCGCGCCCTGCCCGAACGGCGACCGGGCCACCAATGCCGAGAGTTCGCGGCGCATCGCGACGCGCTCCTCCAGCAGCACCTCGACCCCGTCGGACAGGTAGCCGGACACCGCCTCCCTGGCGTGCGCCAGGTCGCGGGCCAGCACCACGCCGCGGCCGTCGTAACCGCCGCGGACGGTCTTGATCACCACCGGCGCCCCGATCCGGGCCGCGAATGCATCCACATCGTCGACGCCGGTCACCGCGGCGAACCGCGGGATGGGTGCGCCGAGGGCCTCCAGCCTGCGCCGCATCACCAGCTTGTCCTGCGCGTGGATCAGCGCCTGCGGAGGCGGGGCCACCGTCACCCCCTCGGCCATCAGCTGCTCCAGCAGTTCGGTCGGCACGTGTTCATGATCGAAGGTCAGCGCATCGACCCCGGCCGCGGCGCGGCGCAGCGCCTCCAGGTCGGTGTGGGCGCCGATCACCACGTCCGGGCTGACCTGCGCCGCGGGATCGTCGGGCCCGGCCGCCAGCACCCGCAAGGTCTGGCCGAGCGCGATCGCCGCCTGATGGGTCATCCTGGCCAGCTGCCCACCGCCGATCATGGCGACGACGGGCGCGCGGGAGGTAGCGGGAGTTCGTGGCACGGCACCTATGTTGGCATGCCCGTGCGGCGCCTCTGCACCCGCCGCGACCTGCGCAGGTTCACGTTGACAACTGAGTTTCCGTAGACTCCTTCTTCGTGTCCTTTGCTGATGCCACGATCGCGCGGCTGCCGAGTTCGGTCCGGCCGTTCGCCGAGCGGCACCACGAGCTGATCAAGTTCGCACTGGTGGGCGCGACCACCTTCGTCATCGACTCGGCGATTTTCTACACGCTGAAGCTGACCGTGCTGGAGCCCAAGCCGGTGACCGCCAAGATCATCGCGGGCATCGTCGCCGTCATCGCGTCCTACATCCTGAACCGCGAATGGAGCTTCAAGGACCGCGGCGGGCGCGAGCGACACCACGAGGCGCTGCTGTTCTTCGCGGTCAGCGGCGTCGGGGTGCTGCTCAGCATGGCCCCGCTGTGGGTGTCCAGCTACATGATGGGGCTGCGGGTGCCCGAGGTGTCGCTGACCGTCGAGAACATCGCCGACTTCGTCTCCGCCTACGTCATCGGCAACCTGCTCCAGATGGCATTCCGGTTCTGGGCGTTCCGGCGCTTCGTCTTCCCCGACGAACATGCCCGCAACCCCGACAAGGCCCTGGAATCCACGCTCACCGCCGGCGGTATCGCCGAGGCGTTCGAGGATCATCACGAGCATCAAGGCCAGGCCGGTCAGGTCGGGCAGAGCGCGCAGCATTCCGGGCCCAGCGGCACCGTGACGCCGCTGCGGCGGTCACGCCGTTCGGCTCAGCTGGGCGATTCCTCGGAACCCAGGGTGTCGAAGACTTCGTGATACAGCAGTGAATGCACCTGTTCCACGCGCGGGATGTCGTGGAATTCCAGGGGATCCTGCGACGCGGACTCGATGACGAGGGTTCCGGTGCGCAACATCCGGTCCAACAGGCCGTGCCGGAACTCCACACTGTTGATCCGTGCCAGCGGGATGTCGATCCCACTGCGGGTGAGCAGACCGTGGCGGAACATCACCCGGCGGTCGGTGATCACGAAATGCGTCGTCCACCAGTTCAGGAACGGCCAGATCGTCAGCCAGCCCACCAGGACCAGCCAGATCACGCCGATCACTGCGAAGATGATCCGTTTGGCATTGCTGTCCCAGCCGGTCTGATTCACCCAGCCCGCACCGAAGGACGCCAGTGCGGTGGCGGCCAGCAGCACCAGCACCGCACCGATCAACCGCTTCCAATGCGGGTGCCGGTGCAGCACCACCCGCTCATCTCTGGCCAGCACGTTCTCCGGGTAAGCCACGGTGTGACTTTACTCAAACACCCCACCGGCCGCGGGCCGCAAATGAACAATATCGGCGGCCGAAACCACCTCAGTGCCCGTCTCGGTGCCGATGCAGAGCCGGCCTTGGGCATCGATCGCCTCGGCCGTGCCGACGATGTCCCGTCCGCCGGGTAGCTGCGCGCGCACCTGGACGCCCAGCGTCGCGCTGCGCGCGCGATAGTCGTCGAGCAGCGCGGCGGTGTCACCGGCCCGCCACTGCGCGATGCGGGTGCCCAGTTCGGCCAGCAGCGTCGTGACGATCGCGGTGCGGTCCGCCTCCACACCGAGCTGACGGACCGAGGTCGACTGCGGCTGCCCGATCTCCTCGGGCCGGACGGCCACATTGAGGCCGATTCCCAGCACCACGACCGGCTTGGGTGAGGCCACCTCGGCGAGGATGCCCGCGATCTTGGCGCCCCCGACCAACACGTCATTGGGCCACTTCAGTCCAGCCTGAATGCCCGAAGCGGACAGCGCATCCACCACGGCGACCCCGGCCAGCAACGGCACCAGGCCCCAGCGCTGCTCGTCGACACCGGCGGCGCCGACACCCACCGACATGATGATCTGCCCGTGCGGGACGCCCGCCCACGACCGCCCGCCGCGCCCGCGGCCCGCGGTCTGGTGCTCGGCCAGCAGCACCGCCCCGGCGATATCGTCACCCGCGGCCGAGCGCGCGATGAGGTCGGCGTTGGTGGATCCGGTGACATCGACGATGTCCAGCCGGCGCCACAGCTGCGGTGCCACACCTAGCCCGGCACGCAGTGTGTCGCCGTCCAAAGGTGGCGGCTCAGCAGTCATTTCGCACCGACTGGTTGGCGAATCGCTTTGCCATCCAATCCAATTGGGATGCCAGGTCGACACCGGCATGGCCCTTGTCTGGTTCGAATTGCACTGTCACCGTTCCTCCCATGGCGCACGCCTTCGCGATCGCCGCAGCGGTCCACGCCGAGTCGACCAGAGTATCGGCCCCGCCGTACCACACCGACAGCGGCGCCGACAGCGGCCGCTGCGGCAGCGCCCAGTCCCGCAGCAGGTGTCGCAGCCGGTCGGCCGCGGCGGGCGTGTTGGGCGCGACGAACTCGGGCCGCAACTGCGCACCGGCGTCACCGCGCTGATAGATCTCGGGCGCCTGGCACGAGGTGAGCACCTGCCAGTACTTGGTGGCCGCGCCGGACCGGTAGTCGTCCCGGTTGAGGTCTGGATGCCTGCGGGCCAACGATTCCACGATCACCGGCATGGCCAGCAGCTGATCGGAGGTGAGCGTGTGCGCGAGCGCCTTGTCCACGAATCCGGACACGTCGGCGGCCGGGGCGGCGGCCACCGCCCCCAGCAGGGTCAGGTCGGCGGCGTACTGGCCGGCCTGCTCGTCGGCGGCCCACGTGGCCGCGCCGCCCTGGGAATGGCCGAACGCCATCCAGGTGGAAGACACGTCGGGGAACACGTGCCGCAGGGCCCGCACGCTGTCGATGATGTTCAGTCCGGCGGTGCGCGCATCCAGATAGGGGTGATCGCCCTTGGCGCCCAGACCTTCATAGTCGGCGACGGCGACGGCGAAACCCCGGCCGGTGAAGGCGGTGACGAACGGAAGCAGGCCCATCATGTTGTCGGACACCGACGGGGCGCAGGGTCCGTCGATGCCGAGCGTGCCGTGTCCGACCGCCACCACCCGCCAGCCGCCCGGCGGCGCGGCACCCGCCGGGGTGAACACCGAACCGGACACCACGGTGGGCTGCCCGGTGTCCCCGTTGGTCGACCGGTACAGCACCCGGGCGGCGCGCAGATCGCCCGCCTCGACCCGGCGGGTCACCCCGGGCATGGTGGTGGCCGACACCAGGGTGCCGGGGCCGCTGCCGCTCAGGTCGGCGGTACTCACCGCCGCCGGCGCACCGCCGGAGGACGGGAAGAGGTTCAGGTAGGCCACACCGATGGGTACCGCGAACGGAAGCAGGGCGACAGCCGCCGCGATCTCGGCGACCACGACGGCGATCAGCGCCAGGATGAGGATCGCGCGCCTGCGGCGGCGTGGCCGAGTCCTCGGAGCTGTTTCAGACGAAGGGCGCGGCACGAATCCACGCTACCGAAGCGGCGGCGGACACCCCGGCTAGTACGCTCCCACCCCGCCCAGCACGGTGCGCACGGTCTTGAAGGCGATGACGAGATCACCGCTGATGGACCAGTTCTCGACATAGGACAGGTCCAGGCGGACCGAATCGTCCCAGGACAGGTCGGAGCGACCGCTCACCTGCCAAAGTCCGGTGATACCGGGCAACACCAGCAGCCGGCGCCGCACCTGTTCGGTGTAGGAGTCGGCCTCGCTGGGCAGCGGCGGGCGCGGGCCCACGACGCTCATTTCTTTCTTCAGCACGTTGATGAACTGGGGCAGTTCGTCGACGCTGTAGCGGCGCAGGATCCGGCCGATCGGCGTGACCCGGGGGTCCTGGCGGATCTTGAACAACACCCCGCCGTCCATCTCGTTCATGTCGGCCAGGCCGGCAACCAGCTGCTCGGCGTCGGCCACCATGGTGCGCAGTTTGATCATCCGGAACGACTTGCCGTCCAAGCCGATCCGCTCGGACAGGTAGAACACCGGGCCGCGGCTGGTGAGCTTGATCGCCACGGCGCTGACGAGCAGCAGCGGGAAGGCCATCAGCAGCACGGTGAGCGCCACGCTGAGGTCGAACGCCCGCTTCTGCAGCTTCTTGGTGCCGCTGTATTGCGGCTTCTCGACGTGGATCAGCGGCAGTCCGGCCACCGGGCGCATGGTCAGCCGCGGTCCCGCGACGTCGACCATGCCGGGCGAGACCACCAGGTCCACCCCGAGGCGGTCGAGCTCCCACGACAGTTCCCGCACCCCTTCGGGACCGAGGTGCTCGGTCGCGGTGAGCGCCACCGTGTCCGCGCCCACCTTGAGGATCGCCTCTTCGACCTGTCCCTCGTCGCCGAGTACCGGCAGCGTCCCCACTCCGGGCACATCCAGGGTGCCGCCGCCGGGGCGCCCGGTGAGGCAGACGCCGACGACCGAATAGCCGTACCACCACGTCCGGTCCAGCGACTGGACCAGACTCCGGACGGCGACGGGATTGCCGACGGCCAGCACCGAGGTGACGCACCGCCCGCGCCGACGGTAGAAGTTCAGCACCCGCCGGCAGCTGCTGCGGCCGAGCATCAGCAGCACCAGGCCGAGCGGGAACGCCAGCGCCAAATAGCCGCGGGCGTACTCGGGCCGGAAGATCATCAGCGTGACGGCGACGACGCCGATGGTGGACAGCGTGGCCGACAGGACGCGGCGGTACTCCTCCACCCCGGCACCCACCACCCGTGGCGACCGGGACCGGTACGCGGTCAGCAAACCCAGCCACATGAATCCGAAGATCACCGAAAGCAGCCCGAAGTACTTGGTGAGCGGATCGAAATCGGTAACTGGCCGACCCAGTCGCACCATCTGGGCGCAGGCCATCGCCGCGCCGACGACGAAGACGTCGGTGATTGTCAACGCAAGTACGTAACGCCGCTGCCAGCGCAGCCCACCGATGCGAGCGGCGGCAGGTTCGGCTCCCACCGGGACGACTGGTGCCGCCGTCTCTCTCACAAGAGTCACTTGCTGGTCCACCTTCTTTGCTGCGCCAGTCCGGCTTTGTTGCTCGAAGACTATCCGCGGCTGGCTTATGCTAACGCTTTCTTCGGGGTAATTTCCAACATCCCGTGCATATTTTCAGGTCACTGTCCGACATGTCCACGGCGGCCGCACAGCCGTTGCCCTGCGCCGCGAGCGACTTTGCGCGCACTACCGACACGTCGCCGGTCGAAAGCCATGTGGTCAAAGCGATCTAACCACGGAAAAGGCCGCTGGGCAGGATAACCAGCGACAAAATTTACGTTGCCGTCGAATTGTGTCATGCGCAACGACGGGTCCGAGCATCAACACCGATTCGTTGATATCGCAAACACGGCGGCCACCCCTCGGAGCGGATCAGCTAATGCCCGCTGACCTGCGGCGCAGGGAGTGACTGCCAACGTGGCACGGCCCCGCCGGCGGGTGCCCACCCTCCCCCGCGGGCGTCGGATGTACGTCGCATCCGCAATCCAGCCGAAAGAAATTTCCCCGGACGTCATCGACACCAACTGGCCCAGCAGAACCAGGAGGTGACCGGTATCACGAGCCGGTCAGGGACACCCGTTGGTGGCGGGCTTGCCGTGCATCCGCTCCAGCAGCCAGGCGAACTGTTCACCGACATCAAGGTCGCCGTGGCCGTGCTCGGGTTGGAAATCGGTGGTCAACTCCGACCCCATGGCGCAGGCCGCCTCGACCGCGTGCGCCGTCCACTCCGGCTCGATGTACTCGTCTTCACCGCCGTAGGTCACCGACAGCGGACCGGACGACCGCTGCTGCGGCAACGCCCACCTGCGCAGGTGATCGCGCAGCCGGTCGGCCGCCGCCGGATCGTGCGGCGCCACGTCGCCGGGCTCGATCGCATCGACCGCCGCCTCGCGGGCCCGCACCGCATCGCCCGCACACGCGATCAGCACGTCCCATTTGTCCGCCACGATTCCGCGCCGGTAGTCGTCGCGGTTGATCGCCGGATCCAGCCGCGCGATCGATTCGATGATCAGCACCAGTGCCGCCGACTGCTCTTTACTCAGGGTGCCGTTGACCGCCTTGTCGACCAGACCGCTGACATCGGCGGCCGGCGCCAGCGCCACCGTCGCGATCAGCTCGAGGTCCGGCGCATACGTACCGGCCTGCTCGCTGGCGCCCCAGACGGCGCCGCCGCCCTGCGAACCGCCCCAGGACGCCCACTTACCGGACACGTTCGGGAAGGTCTTACGCAACGCGCGCACCGAGTCGATGATGTTGCGACCCGCGGTGCGCGAGTCCAGGTACGGATGTACACCGGGGGCGCCCAGGCCCTGGAAGTCGGCCAGGGTGACGGCGTAACCGGCCCCGACGAACTTGTCGACCACCTCGGCCATGCTCAACAGCGACGCCGACAGCGACGGTGCACACGGCTCGTCGATGCCCACGGTGCCGTGCCCGAGCGCGATGACCGGCCAGCCACCCACCGGGGCGTCGCCAGGTGGGACGAAGACCGAGGCGGACACTTCGGTGGGCGCGTCGTCGTCGCCCTCGGTGGAGCGGTACAGCACCCGCGCGGCGTTGATCTGCGCGCCTTGGGCCCGCTTGTTGAACTCCGGCATGGTGCTGGCGCGCACCAAAGAACCGGGTTCCTGGCCGCCCAGTTGCGCCCCCGCCACCGGCTGCGCACCCGTCTCCGCGCCCTGCCCCGGCTCACTGCTGTGGCCGCGAGTGACCACCAGCACGATGCCGGCCACCACCATCACCACCAGCGCCGAGGCGAGACCGCCCCACCACAGCTTGCGGCGCATCAACTCTTCCGGAATCGCTTGACCAGACCCAGGCCGGGCTTCTCGACGAGGTAGTAGGTCGCGGTGGCCAACAGGACGGTCACCACCGCGACCAGACCGATGTTGCGGAACATCCCGCCCCAGGTGTCACCGGCCGCCAGTCCGTAGCGGCCCAGCAGCAGCAGGATCGGGTAGTGCCACAGATACACCGACAGCGAGATGACACCGACGAAGTGGAACGGCTTGTAGTCGAGGAGGCGGGCGAGTTTCGAATCGCCGCCCCAGGACAGCGGCATGACGATCAGGACGATGAAAACTGCTGAGACAAAACCGATTCCGGCCGTCGCGAAGGCACTGCCGGTCATGGTGATGGCCAGCGCGGCGACCATCGCCACGAAGAGACCCGGAATCGACCACCGCCAGATCCGCTTACCGGCGCGCGGGCTGAGGACGCCCTGCTCGATGGCGACGAACAGGATCGCGGCGAACATGCCGTAGGCGAAGAGATCCGCGTTGGTGACAAAGCTGCGCATGAACACCGCGGCCCAGTTCGGCCCCCAGTTCTGCATCGCGACGCTGGTCTCCCCGGTGGCCGAGAACACCAGCGGGGCGAACAGCCGGCCGACGACACCGAGCACCAGCAGGATCGCCGGTGCCAGGCAGGCCAACACCAGCGGCGCGACACCGGTGCGCTTGCGCAGCGCGAACAGCACCATGCCGAGCAGCGGCAGGGACAGGTAGAAGGCGATCTCCAGCGTCAGCGACCAGGACGGGCTGATCCCGGTCTGGACATACTCCGGGACGTAGGTCTGGGTCAGCGTCAGGTTGGCCAGCAGCTCCCAGGGGTCGGTGATCATCCCGGTGCCCTGGTCGGTGCCCAGCGGTTGGATCGCCGAGTTGTGTACGTAGGCGACCTGGAGCACGAAGTTGCAGATGAGAAAGATGACCAGATAGCCGGGGAACACCCGGAACACCCGGTGCAGCGCGTACTGGCGGGTGTCGGGCATGACGGCCTTGTCGACCGGCTTGGTGAGCCTGCGGATGTAGGGCAGGAAAAGCAGGAACCCGCTCAGCACGAAGAACAAGATCAGGGCCAGCCCGAGAATGTCCAGCTTCGCCTTGTGATGCACGATCGGCGAGTAGGCAATGCCGACATGGCCGGCCACCACCGCCAGGCAGCCCAGGCCGCGCACGCCGTCCAGGCCGATGATCCTGCGGTGGGTCGGCGAGGTGGCCAGCACCTGCGATTCGATGGGCGGCTCGACCTGCTGAGCATCCTCGCGCGCTGCGTTGGTATCTGTCATCGACGTTCTCCGGTCGTGCCGTCCGTCAGGTGGTCTTGAGAATCGAAGGACCGCCCTCGACGGTGCAGGTGTTGTCGGCCGGGCTGTCGGCGAACCGCTTCATCACCCAGTCCAGCGCCACGATGGGGTCGAAGTCGCCGTGGTGACGGCCCGCGGCGATGAACGACGCGAGGGTGTCCCCCATATCGCAGGCCCGTTTCACGGCGT
Source organism: Mycobacterium sp. BMJ-28 (assembly GCF_054404835.1). Taxonomy (NCBI): domain Bacteria; kingdom Bacillati; phylum Actinomycetota; class Actinomycetes; order Mycobacteriales; family Mycobacteriaceae; genus Mycobacterium; species Mycobacterium sp. BMJ-28. The sequence goes on from NZ_CM136783.1 coordinate 4,748,265, forward strand.
CCTCGGTCCACTGCACCGGAACCGTCTCGTCGGCGTCGCCGTGCACGATCAGCATCGGCGCGCTGGCCGGGAACCGCGGCAGCCCGCTCATCCGGTTCAGGTAGCCGCGCAGTTCGTCGGTGGCCTGCGGGGTGGCCGGGCGCAGATCGTCGGGCTGAACCTGATTGGCGATCTCGAGGCGCTTGTCCGCGTCGACATCGGCGCAGGCGGTCAGCAGGTCCCAGTTGTCCTTGACGATGCCGCGGCGGAAGTCGTCGAGCTTGAGATTGGGATTCTGGTTCTTCAGTGCCCGCAGGAACAGCGCCAGCGCCACCGCCTGCTGCGGGGTCAGCTTGCCCTCGGCGGCCACGTCGGCCAGCCCGGTCACGTCGGCGGCAGGCGACACGCTCACCGACCCGACCAGGCGGGTATCGCCCGCACCGTAGTTGTTCACCAATTCATTTGCGGCCCAAGAGGCTTGGCCGCCCTGCGAAACGCCGAAGGCCACCCATTTCCCGGAGGTGTCTGGCACCAGCTTCCGGATGGCCCGGGCCGCGTCGATCATGTTGTAGCCGACGGTGGCCGCATCCAGATACGGGTGGTACGTGCCCTTGGTGCCCAGCCCCTGGTAATCCGGGACCACCATGACGTAGCCGAGACCGAGCAGCGCCCGGACCGCGTCGGAGAAACCGAACAGCGTCGGGGACAACGACGGGGCGCAATCGGGCTCGACGCCGGTGGTGCCGTGCCCGAAGACGATGACGGGCCAGCCGCCGTCCGGCGGGGCGCCGGTCGGGGCGAACACGCTGCCGGAGGCCACCTGGGGGCTGCCGTCGATCCCCGAGGTGGAGTCGTAGGTGAACCGCGCCGCGATGGAGGAGACCCGCAGCATGCGCCGGTCGACGGTGTCGAACTTGGTGGCGCTGATCAGCGTGCCCGGGCCCGAACCCGAATAGTCGGCGGGCAGCTGGATCTCCGGCTCCCCCGTCCCCGCTGCCGGCTGCGGGGGCTTGTCCTGCGAGCAGCCCGCGACCAAACCGGTGGCCAGGACCACCGAAGCCAACACCGCCGCGGCGGACTTCCAACGTCGCATCCGCAAACTCCTACGCATTACCGGACATCGCCTGCTTGGCGATGTGATCGAGCTGTGCCGGGGTCAGCACGGTGTCCCGGGTGATTCCCACCAGGAGCACCAGCACCACGCTGAGCGCGAAACCCACTCCCGCGCCGACCAGCACACCCTTGAGCACCGGCGGGCGGACCTCCGATGCGGATTTCGCCGCGTCGACCGGGACGAGCTCGGCGACCGGACCGGTGTACTGGATCGGGTCCGTCGGTGCCGACTGTATCCACTCCAACTCACGGGAGAGCGACATCAGGTTCGCGGCCTGTGCGTTGACCAGGGCCGCCGCCCGCGCCGGTTCCGGATCGGTCACCGTCACCTGCAACAGCGCCGAATTCGGCCGGCCGAACCGGTTGACTCCCCCGGGCAGCCAGGTCGCCGAGGTGGCGGCCGCCAGCTGCGCCGGCGTCATCGCCGACTCGGGAACCTGATCGACGGTGCGTTCTGCGACGAGTTCGGACTGCGCCAGGCCCACGTAGGTGGCGATCCGGGCATTGGCCCCCATCCCGCCTGCATACGCGGCGAACGTGGCCGGGTCCCCGGCCACCTGGGACATCAGCAGCACCGAGGCCTGATAGTGCCGGTCGGGCAGATACTCCTGCGCGGCGTAGGCGGCACCGGCCGACGCCAGCGTCGCCAGCACGATCACCAGCCAGCCACCGGCCAGCATCTTCAGGTAGTCACGCGCCCGCGGCACGTCGACGGGGGCCCTCAATTCCGGCCCGCGCAGTCATCGGGCGGCGGGGCGATCCCGGCCAGCCGGTCCATCAGCCACGACAGGGTGTATCCGCTGTCCAGATCGGCGTGCCCCTTGCCGGGGTTCTTCCTGATCTCCATCGGGCTGCCCATCGCGCAGGCCCGGTCCAGCGCCCGTTCGAACCACTTCTCGTTCACCAGGGTGTCCTGGGTGCCGTAGCCCACGATGATCGGCGTCTCGATCCGGGCCTGCGGCACGGCCAGCGCTGCGAGCTTGTCCCGCAGCCAGATGAAATCCTCGTAGCTGGCCGGTTTCAGATCGCTGTTGGCCATCAGCCCGCGCACCCTGGCGATGTCGTCGAAGTTCGGCGGGATGCAGTCCAGGAGCTCGTCCCAGTTCGCCGCCGTGGCGCCGCGGCGGTAATTGTCCAGGTTCATCTCCGGGTTGAACCACTTGAGCGACTGCAGCGCGAACACCAGGGTGATCCGCTGGTCGGGGGTGAGCGTCTCGTTCCAGGCGGCATCGGCCAGCCCGGACATGTCCGCGGCCGGAGCCATGGACACCGTGCCGCGCAAGTCCAGGCCCTTACCGTAGGTCGGTGCCTGCTCCGCGGCGGCCCAGACGGCCAGCCCGCCCGCCGAGTGGCCGTAGGCCAGCCACTTGTCGCTGAGGTCCGCGCCGATCCGGCGCGCCGCGCGCACCGAGTCGATCACGTTGTAGCCGTACGTCTTTGCGTCCAGAAAGGGATGCTGGAAGCCTTCGACACCGGCACCCTGGAAATCGGTGGTGGCCACCGCGAAACCGGATTGGACGAACACCGACATGGTCCACTGGTTCAGCGGCAGGCTGCCGTACAGACTGCTCGCGCACTTGTTCAGCACGCCCTTGGTGCCCTGGCCGAAGGCCAGGATGGGCCACCCGCCCTTGGGTGGGTCACCCGGCGGGATCGCGATCGCGCCGGACACCTGAGTGGGTGAACCGTCGACACCGGAGGTGGACCGGTACACCACCCGCATGTACGTGGCGTCGTCCTGGTCCAGCAGATCGGCGCCCTTCAACGGTTCGACGGAGACCAGTGAGCCGGCACCGTCATCGGTCATATCGGGCGGTGACAGCCGCGGCTTACCGTTGAACGGCGGCACCAGCGTGCGGGCCGCCGGTGCCTCGTCGGGCGGAGGTGGCGCCGCTGCCGGCGCGCACGCCGTCACCAGAAACGTCACCGATGCGGCGGCCATCAGGCAGGTCGCCACACTCCGCACCAGCTTCGACACTCCTGCTATCCCGTGGTCTGGGACTCGGCGAGGTGGTGTGCGCCATCCCCGTCCGGACCGCCCTGGGACGTATCGTTCGCGTCGGCGGTGTCGTGCTGCTTGCGGTGGCCCGACAGTTCCTTGCGGTGGCCCGGCTCGCACGTCGCAACCACACCGAGCACATGCGCATGCGCCGTCTCGAGCACCTTGAGACCCTTGCGCAGCGCCGAGGCCTTGGTGTGCCCGATCCGGCCGAGCACCAAGGCACCGTCGCCGAGTGCGGCGGGCACGGCACCGTCGGAGTACTTGGTCAGCGGCGGGGTGTCGATGATGACGTAGTCGAAGTGCCTGCGCAGCACCTCGAGCACGCGTGGCACCGCGTCGTCTCCCCACAGCTCGCCGCGCACCGTCGGGACGGGACCGGCGGCCAGCAGCGAGAACCCGCGATCGGCGACGTCGATCACCGTCTCGGAGATGTCGTGCTGACCGGCGACCAGCGTGGTGAAACCCTTCGAAGACGAGCGAACGGCTTCCTCATGCCCCAGGTTCAGCAGCGTGGGCAGCGTGGGGTTCACCAGGTCGCCGTCGACGAGCAGCACCGAATGGCCGGCCTCGGCGAACGCCGCGGCCAGGTCGACCGCGGTGGACGACCGTCCATCTTGGGGCGAGGGGCTGGTGACGGCGATCACGCGGGGCGGTTGCCCGGCGGAGTTGCGGGCGAACTGCACATTGGTGCGCAGTTCTCGCAACCGCTCGACGGCGGGGCCACCCGCGGCGATATCGATGACGCCGTGGCGGTTCTCGTCGTCGATCAGCGTGCCCAGCAGGGCCACGCCGGACACTTCCTCGACCCGCTCCCGGCGGCGCAGCTTGGTGTCCGACGCACCCACGGCGAGCGCGATCAGCACGCCGATCAGCAGACCGCCGACCGCACCGGCGGTGATCCTGGTGGCCAGTCCCATGGCCGGCACCAGGGTGCCGTAGCTGGCCTCGTCGACGATGACCGCGCCGGCCGCCGCCTCGCCACCGCGCCGCGACGTCTCGAGTTCGCCGGTCACCTTGACCAGCTGATCGGCGACGGCGTTGGCGTACCGCTGCGCGGCGGCCGGGTCGGCGTCCTTCACGGTGACGTCGAGCAGCACGGTCTGCGGCAGGGGCACCGCGGTGATCTTGGCGCGCAACTCGTCGGTGGTGATGGGCGCCTTCAGCTGATCGACCGCGCGCACCGCGACCTGTTCGCTGGTGGCCAGGCCGGCGTAGGAGAACACGCGTTCTTGGGAAAACAAGTTGTTCTGGTAGGCGTCACCGACCGAGGTGCCGCTCTGGGTAGTGACGAAGAGCCTGACGGTCGACGCGTACTGCGGTGTGGCAAACAACGTGGTCAGGTACCCGACCACGGCTCCGATCGCCAGCGCCCCCAGAACCACCCACCACAGCCTGCGGAAAATGCGCAGGTAATCACCGATGGCCAAGAAGCACTCCCATTCGCTCTCAGTCGAGACAACAGTGCAACGATAGCGTCCACGACAAGGATCCACACCGCTGCTGGCCGCGCCCTGGTGGCACGCCCAGCGAAACCAATGCAAGGATAGTTAAATGCGTGGCGGGTGCAACAAAGCAGTGGACATCATTCCGGGATGAGGACGGGTCCGAAATGAATCTGGGCGCGATATCCCGGCGTGATGTGCTCATCGGCGCCGTAATCATTGTGCTCGCCGCCGGCGTGGGTGCCGCGGCCGCGCTCGGCGGGAAAATCGGGATCCTCGGGGTCGCCGCGCTGCTGGCGCTGGCGGTCGGCGTGTACATCGGTCTGCGCCATCCGCTGTGGCTGTACTGGGGCATGGCGGTCTCGATCGGCGCGCTGCCGTTCGGTTACTTCCCCGGTGTGCACGTGCCGCTGTACCTGCCCTTCGCGGCGGGCGCACTGCTGGCCGCGCTCGTGCACCCCACCGCGGCCAGGCGCTGGCCGACATTGGCCAAGGCGATCCTGGTCCTGGTGATCGTCTCGGGGATCGCGATGGTCTGCACGTACACCTCGATCGTGAATGTCATGGACTACGCGAAATGGGCGATTGCCACCTCCGCGTTTTTCGCATTGCTCGCATTGCCGTCGGAGCATCTCGCCAAATTCGGACGCATCTTCGTCTACGCCGCCACATTCAATGCCGCATTCGGTATTGCGTCGGTGGCAATCGGCTCGAATCAGAAACTGTTGCAACCTTTTCGACTGTTCGGCTACGCGGTGGCCAACACCGAACGGTTCTACTTCACCGGCGGTGTCTCGAACCTGCCCCGCGCCGACCGGTTCGCCGTTGGGGCGGGCAGCCAGAGCTTCACCCGCCTCGGCGGCCTCTGGCTGGACCCCAACGCGGCAGGCATCGGCCTGGTGATCGCCTTCGTCATCGCGATGATCCTGCTGGCCGGGTGGCAGCGAGGGGTGGCGGTGACCATCCTCGGCCTGGCGATCGCCCTGACCCTGAGCCGGTCGGCGATCGTCACCACCCTGGTCGGTGTCGGGCTGGTGTTCCTGTTCCACAAGATGCGGTCCCGGGACCGCCAACTGCTCGTCGGTGCGCTCGTGGTGGCGTTCACGACGGCGATGCTGGTGCCCTCGGTGCGCACCCGACTATTGGGAACCCTGGGCTCCAATGACGCCGGCGCGACCGACCGGATGGATTCGATTCGGGAATTCCCCGGCCGGATGAGTGGACATTGGTTGTTCGGCTGGGGTTGGTCACAGCGCGAATTCAAAGACGGTGCATACGCGTTTATCCAGAATTTCGTGTCGAACGCTCCGCTCATCGCCATCCACCGCGCCGGGATCTTTGTCGGCATCGCGTTCATCGTCGTGGTGCTGACCGGTTGCGTGATCGGATTCCGGCTGCTCCGGGCAAACTCGTTACCCGCGGCACTGTATGGCGGTGTGTTTATCGGTTTCTCGGTCGTCGCGTTGAATCTGGATCACCCCGTGGTGGTGATCCCGCAGATCGTCTTCCTGTACACCATCTTTTTGACATTCCTGGCTTACGCGGACGAGCTGCGGCAAACCACTCGGCTGGTCGAGACCGCGCCCGGGGCGGCGCGTTCGCCGACACCACCGGTTCCGGCCGCCGCGCCGGCCGGCTAGCCGATCAGGGCCGATCGCCGGACAACAAACCCTCGACGGCGCGGTGCGGACGGCGGTCCTGCCAGAATTGACGGTTCAGCCGGTAGAGGCGATCGCCTGCCGCCGCGGCGGCGGGCGTGTCCAGCAGATAGCGCCGGCATTCCGCGACGAACACGTCGTCGTCGTCGTGCACCCGCAGATCCAGCAGAGCTCCCAGCGAGCCCACCGCCGCGGTGGTGCCGACCACCGGAAGACCCATCCTGGCGGCGTCGAGGAGCTTGACCCGCACACCGCCCCCGGTGCGGATGGGTGCGATCATCGACCTGCAGGTGGCCAGGAACGCGGGCAGGTCGTCGACGAAGCCGAGATCGCGAACTCCGCTGGGGTACTGGGGATCCGGCGCCGTGGAGTGTTTGGCACCGATCACACACAGCTCCGCGCCCGGGATGCCCTCGCAGATGCGTGGCCACAACCGCAGCGCCTCCAGGAACGCCTCCTGGTTCGGCGCCCAGTCCCGGGTGCCCATCAGAACCAGCCGCGGCGGTGTACGGCCCACCTCGACCTGATCCAGCGGGCGCAGCGTCAGATCCAGCCACCGGGCGTCCGGCACACCGTGCCCGCGATAGAAGTCGGCCTCCTCGGCGTCGAAGGTGCCGACCGCGTCGGCAGCGCGGGCCACCCGTAGCTCGTCGCGCAGCAGCTGCCCGACCTGCAGCCGGCCCAGCAGGCCACGGGTGGCGCGCCATACCAGCGACTCGCTGACGTGGGTGTTCACCACGAACCGGGCCGACCCGGAATGCCTGCTGCGCAAGAAGGATTCGGCCATGTAGCTGTGCTCGGCGACGAATGTCGCACCCGCCGGGACGTCGTCGATCGCCCGCACCAGGTCGTTGTTGTCGAACCGGGCGTGGGCCAGGCTGCGCCGGGTCCGCGCGGCGTTGGCGAGCAGCCGCAGCGGCCGCACACCGGACTTGGGCACCCTGGTCAGCACCATGCCGCCGGGAACGATGTCGGTGTCCAGCCGACCGGGCGGCTGATGCGACAGGCATATCGCCGACACCGCGAACGAATCGGCCGCCAGCCCCATCACCAGGCGCGACAGTTCCACGTCGCCGCCGTGCTCGGCGACCGGGTCCTTGGACAGCAGGAAGACCACCGGGGTTTTGGGTTCGGTCACCCGGGCACCTTCCGGTAGAGCACCCAGGCATAGATGGCCAGCAGGATGGCATCGGTGATGACGGTGGCGATGGCGGCGCCGACCGCGCCCAGACCGACCAGCAATGCCACCAGACCCAGCTTCACGGGTACCAGGCCGAGGTTGGCCGCCAACCTGATGCCGTCTTTGCGCTGGTTGTAGAGCACCGCCTGGAACACCGAACTGACGGTCCGCATGGCGCAGAACAGCGACATGATGACCATCGCGATCGCCAGCTGCTGGGGCACCGGTGTGAAGATCATCACCACGCCGGCGACCAGGACCAGGGCCCCGGCCAGCCCCCCGAGGATGAGTGTGCTCTTCAGCGGTGGGCCGGCAGACAGGTGGCCCTCACCAGCCCGCAAGGTGTGGTTGTAGGACATGCCGAAGGATTGGCCCACCGCGACCACCGCGATGCCCACCGTGGTGCAGATGGCGTAGTAGCCGACGATGGTGTCGTTGGTCAGCCAACCCAGCAGCAGCACGTCGCCCTGCAGATAGGCGGCCAGACCCAGCGTCTCGCCGATCAGGATGGCGATCAGTTTCGGCGACCCGGGCAACGCGGGACGGTGCCGCAGCGTGACGAAGCCCACCGCCAACGCGATCAGCACGTAGGGCGCCACCAGGAACAGGCTGGCCATCTGCAGGGTTGGGTGCGGCGCAAGGAACAGGTACCCGCCGGCCAGGGCCACGCTGCTCATCTGGCGCAGTGTGTCGGTTTGTGCGACGAACTGCGGCCTGCCCTCCCGCGCTGCGCGGCTCTGCCACGACTTCAGCACGATCTCACCACCGGCCACGAACAGGCCGAACCAGGCGATGTAGTTGACGCCGACCAGCGCGGCGCCCACCGCCATCAACGACAGCCCGAGCAGATAACGGGTGGTGCGTTCAGCGAGGAAGCGTTGCTCGGACTCCCGGACCGAGCGCACCGCGAACGGGTTGTCCAGCGGCGGACCGATCAGCGAGTACACCGCATAAGCCATGCCGTACTTGCCGTAGTCGGCGACGCCGAGATGCCCGATCAGCACCGCGGTCCAGAGCAGGCCGACACCGCGACCGCCGTAGAGCCAGAACACCGCCCACAGCGTGGTGATCAGGTGACGCGATGTGGTGGCGTCGGCCTCCGATTCCTCCGAAGACACCCGCTCAGGCATCTTCGGTCTGCCCCGGCAACGAACGCGACCACAATTCGACGAAGGCCTCCGCGGTGCGCGCGGCCGAGCGGGCCTGCCGGGCCCGGTCGGCGTTGACGCCCAGTTCGGTCAGCCGCTCGCGGTCGTTGAGCAGATCCGCGATGCTGCCCGCCAAGCCGGCGGCCACCTCACCTTCTACCGGCGGGACGGTCACCACGCCGTCGTCGGTGCCGAGTTCGGCCAGCGAACCGTAGCCGGTGCACACCACCGGTGTGCTGTAGGCCATCGAGTGCGCGACCACGCCGGAGGCCGGGTACGTCTCGGCGTAGAAGTGGCGTTTGCCGTACGGCAGCGCGATGGCGCGCACCGACGCGAAGAATGCGTCCTCGGCGGGCCCGTCGACCCCGCCGAGGATCTCGATACCGTCCGCGCGTGGCAGCGACTCGGTGCCGCGCCCGGCCACCCGGATCGCGATGTCGGCAGGCAGCTGCTCGCGGATGCGGGCAATCTCCTCGAAACCCTTTCCGCGGTAGACGAATCCGAAGAACCCGACGGCCTTGGGACGGTCCTGCGCAGCAGTGATTGCCGGCCGGTCTCGCACCAAGTGCGGGATGAAGGCGGTGCTGGTGCGCGGGTAGGTCGCGGCGATCGACTGCCTGCCGGTCTCGGTCAGCGCGACCAGGGTGCGCTCGCCGTGCACCCGGCCCTCGATGGCGCGCGACACCGGCCGCAGCGGGTAGTGGATGCCGTGGGTGAGCAGCCGCGACCGGGCCACCAAGCGGGTACGCCCCAGGAACCACAGGCCCTGCGGCGGATCGTGCACGGTCGCGGTGACGGGGACGCCGCTGAGGCCGGCGACCGACCAGAAGGTGGGCAGCACGCCGGTGGACAGTTCGGCGTGTACCAGCGTGCGGCCCGGAGGTCCTTCGTCGATCAGTCGGCGCACCTGTGCTCGATGTCTGCGCAGGTCGGCAAGGGTGTCCGCGCCGGGCCCCAGGGTGCGATGCTCGGCGATCTCACCGAAATACGGGCGCAGCGCGGTGACGAGGTCCTCGGCGTAATCGCCCACCGCCGTCTGGCCCTGCGCCGGCGCGATGAAGACAAGCCGGTGGTCGGCGAACGCGGCGGTCATCAGTAGAACAGCGGCCGATGCTTGTTTTCGTATTGCAGCGCCTCGGGGTCGCGCTTGCCGATGACCTTGGCCGGGACGCCGCCCACGATCTCCAACTCGCCGACGTCCTTGTTGACCAGAGCGTGCGCGGCGACCACCGCACCGCGACCGATAAGCGAGGGCAGCACCATGGCGCGGGAGGCGATCCAGACGTAGTCCAGGATGGCCGTCGGGATGGGTACGGGCAGGAAGTCGGGGTGGTTGACGTCGTGGCCGCCGCCGATGAAATGCACGTCGCTGGCGATCGTCACGTTGTTGCCGATGTAGAGGCCGGCACGGGCGTCGAGCAGGCAGCGGAACCCGATGGCCACGCCGTCGCCGATGGTGAGGAATTCGATGTCCAGCACGGTGGTGCCGCGCAGGATCGACGAGTTCTTGCCGATCTTGGCACCCAGCAGCCGCAGGTAACCCTGCCGGATGGTGTGCGACGGGATGAAGGTGATGACGCTGTTGAACAGCAGCTCGCCGAGCCGATTGCGGATCTTGCGGCCGCGGGTCATGCCCTGCATCTTGTAGTCGATCACGCGGCCTTCGTCGTTGAGCACCCAGACGGGATCGGGTGCCGTCCGCAGTCCGGGTGCCGCCGCCTTCTTGCGGGCTACATCCGCCGGGTCGGCTTTCGCGGGTACACGAGTCATGGGCGGTCTACTCCTTCGAGGATTAGCGTCACAACCATAGCCAGTCAGGCAGCGACGCCGCCCATCGAGTCGTTACAGGACGCTCAGAGCGCGGAACCCCTGGGAACCGTCGTCGGTTGCAGCGCCTCAGCCTCCGCGGCCAGCTTGTCGACTGCGGCGTAAAGCGACTCGGCGTAACGCTGTTCGGTGAACCGTTCGGCGTGCGCGCGCAGCTTGTCGGGGTCGAACGATACGGCCTCGAACCGGTTCACGGCGTCGGCGATCGCGTCGGGCTCGGGCCGGTCGAAGTACATACCGGTGACGCCTTCGATGACGGTGTCCAGGAAGCCGCCCCACCGCAGCACGACGCTGGGCTTGCCGCACACCGCCGCCTCGATCGGGGTCAGCCCGAAGTCTTCGTAGCTGGCGGCGATCAGGCCCTTGCACGAGTGGTAGAGCCACGCCATCTGGGCATCGGTGAGCGCGGACAGCATCGCCACGTTGGGCGTCTTGATCCGCTCGATGTGGGCACCTTCGGGACCGTGGCCCACCACCACCAAGCGCCGGTCGGTGTTCGCGAAGGCCCGCACCACGGCTTCGACATGCTTGTAGGGCATCAGCCGGGAAACGATGAGGTAGAAGGAGTCACCGTTGTCGTCGGCCCAGTGCGACAACGCGGGCACCGGCTCCACGATGGACGTATCTTTGATCGCCACCGGCGACGGCAGCACATCGGCGCTGATGCCGTAGGCGTCGTTGATCCGGTCCTGGATGGTGGTCGACACGGCCAGATAGCGGTCGACGGTCGCAGCGGCGCGGCGGTCCCACGATTTGAGGTACGGCGCGCCGGCCTTCAGGACCGCGCGCTTGATGCGATCGCCGTCGGGATCGAAGTAGTAGTCAGCCGCGTACAGCCAGTGCGCGGGCGTGTGGCAGTGCACCAGCTTGCGCCCGTTGGTCCGGAAGCCATGGGCCCAGCCGCTGCTACTGGTGACCACCACGTCGGCATCGATGAACGTCGAGGACGCCGCGATGGGCAGAACTGGCAGGGACAGCCGGTGATTCCTGCGGAACAGCGGGATCCGGTTGATGCCGGAGACCCGCACGTCGCGGTCGGCGAATTCCGGGTAGGTGTTCTCCGGGTCGTACAGCAGCGTATAGATGGGCGCGTCGGGAAACGCGCGACTCATGGAGAGGACGACCTTCTCGGCACCGCCGCGCTGGGTCAGATAGTCGTGCGCGATCGCCACCCGGGGGCCGTCCACCCCGTCGAACCTCCGCTGCGGACCGAGCTCACCCGTGGGTTCCACGAGCAATCCTTCGTCTGCCGGGCACATCTCGTCCTCGGCGCGTCCCCGTAACTGGTACATAAGTCCTCAACATCGGATCCACTACACCCACGACGCACCGCCCCGGGTCGGCCCAAGCGAGCCTACCGCGGTTATGTTACCAACACCGTAAATATCCGGCAGCAAAGTCGGCAACGACCTAGATAGATCGCTGGTCAGCGGCTTCACCGGCATTGTTCTCCCTCGTCGGTGTCGGATCATTCGCTTCTGGAGTTGCTGATAGTTGACCACGCAAACGCGCTCGTGGCCACTGAAGTTAGTTCATTCATCGCACACACACAGGTCCGGCGGAGATTCTGCGAGAAACTCGATACCGAATCGGCGTGCACGCGTTACCGATCGAGAGGGCCGCGCGCGCTTTGCCGGTTTGGGAGCCTTCAGTTTCTCGGCAACGACGACCCGGTCATGAATCGGTGACCCGTTCTGCCGTCGCCCAGAACGATGATATGTGCAGATCGGCCGGTAGGACGCTCCCCGAAACCCGGATGTGGCGCCCGTCACCATCGGCGCCCGGCGTCGACGTGGTGAGCACCTTCGGTCCGCCGCCCAATCGGTAACCAATCGATTCGGGATTTCCGCATTCCAGACGTGAACCCGAGATGAATGGGACCTTTCGTCGGCGGGGCGGTCTCATTGACTGCCGAATTCGCAGATACTCCCCACGCCGATGCGCGCAGGGCACCATTTCGACCATGAAAATCGCTGCCCATCTGCGCAGATCACGACGCCGGCCGGGCCGGCGCCAAAGCCACGAGCAACCTCGGCGACACCATTTCCGGGCGGGCAACGCTCAGCTCGGGGGGACCTTTTCCGCGGCGGCGAGATCGACCGTGTTCGCCAGGTTGTCGGCGACCTCCTGCTGCCAGATCCCGAACGCGTGGGTGGTGTCGACCTCCAGCTCGAAACGTCCGGTCATCTCCGGGGTGACCTCGGCCAGGTCCACATAGAACTGCTGGTACCAGCGCCGGTGCTGATAGACGGCGCCGTCCTCCTCGGTGAGCAGGGGGTTGTCGATGCGGGTCTTGTGCTTCCAGATCTCCACGTCCTGCAGGAAGCCCTCGCCGAAGGTGCGGGCCATGGCCGCCGCGAGCTTGGCGGCCTTGTCCGCCGGTAGCCCGGGCATGGACTGCACGGCCACTCCCCACTGCAGGACGAACGAATCATGGGTGACCGGGTAATGGCAGTTGATCAGCGCGACTTCGACCGTGAACCCGGGGCCCAGATCGTTGTGCAGCCAATTGATCATGTAGGCCGGACCGAAGTAGGTGGCCTCCGACCGCAGATGTGTCCCGTCCCATAGCTTGTCCGGGTTGGCGGTGTAGTCGGGCCGCGGTTTGGATTCCATGAACTGACTGGCGGTGTGCCCTTCGATGACGTTCTTGAAATACGTCGGGTACGCGTGGTGGATGTAGAAGAAGTGCGCCATGTCGACGTTGTTGTCGACGATCTCGCGGCAGTGCGCCCCCTCGATCAGGATCGAATTCCAGTGCCACGGCGACCAGGAGCCCTCGGTGTAACCGTCGATGGTGGGCGGAGCCAGCTCCGCGGGCGGTGCCGATCCCTCCGGGTCGTGCCACACCAGCAGCTGACCGTTGACCTCGTGCACCGGCCAGACCCGGGTGCGCGCCAGCCGGCGTGTGCGTTTGGCGTACGGCACCAGCTTGCACCTGCCGTCCGCGCCCCAGCGCCAGTCATGGAAAGGGCAGGCCAGGTTGTCGTCCTTGATCACGCCTCGGGACAGATCGCCACCCATGTGCCGGCAGAACCCGTCGAGCACCTGCAACGCACCGGCGGAGTCCGCGAAGACCGCGAGTTTGGTACCGAACGCCTCGATCCCGTGCGGCCGGCCGTCGCGGAACGAGTCGGCCAGGCCCAGGCAGTGCCAGCCCCTGGCGAACCGGTTCATCGCCGCGCCGGTGTCGATCTCCCGGATGTCACTCACTGCAGCCTCCTGATTCGCCGAACAGGCGCTCGTCACGTCCTGCCTAGAACGTCGTCCGCGACCAGGCGGCCGAACAGCGGCCGGTGGGCGACACCTCCCCTGGGTTCGGGCATCCAGGCCGCGACGCCGGTCCCCGCCAGAATTTGCCATCCGGGCCGGCGTGATGTCGGGCGACGAATGGCACCGGGCGGCCGGGCCGGCTCGACGAGGGCGCTGCGCAGCCACGGCAAGAAGTTTGCTGACGAGTTCCGAAAATTGGCAGGAGCGTCAGTCACCCGGACGGCGTGGTGACATGTCAGACCCATCTCGGCCGGACCGCAACGGTCCAACGGCAGCCCCAACTCCGTACCGAGGCGAGTTAGCCGTCGCGCCCACAGCGCGGCAGCCACCCGGTCGATTCCGCCCCGAGCGCCGCTGCCTGCGAGGTACAGTCCGAATTTCCACACACGACTTTGCGGGGGCAAGCGGATGGCGCAGAAGTACTTCACCGAGACTGCCGACGACATCGAGTACTGGGATTTCGAGGAGCTCTGGCAGGGCTACGACGAGTCGGTGCTCGACCTGGCCCGCAGAGAGGGCGTGCACGCGGTCGCCGAGCTCGGCGGAGGCGCCAATCCGGTGGTGGGCGACGCCGAGAAGTGGGGTTTCGCCGAGCATCGCGTCGTCGTCGACATCTCCCCGCTGGAACTCAGCAAGGCGGCCGTGGACGTGCAGACCCGGGTGGTCGACCTGTGCCGGCCGATCGAGGACGAAGCGGGCACCTACGACCTGGTGTTCTCCAAGATGCTGTGTGAGCATCTGCCCGATCCCGTTGTCTTCCACCAGAATTGCAACAAGATGCTGCGCCCCGGCGGGCTCTCGGTGCACTTCTTTCCGGCGCTGGGCACCTTCCCGTTTCTGGTCAACAAGATGATCCCGGAACGGACCGCACGCAAGATCCTGGACAAGGTGCAGCCGGGCCGCCTCGACCTGCCCAATCTGGAGAAATTCCCGGCCTACTATCGCGGCACCACCGGGCCGACCAAGCGGGCCTTCAGGGAGTTCGAAGGCTTCGGGTTCAAGGTCGAGCAGTGGAAGTCCAGCTTCGGCCACACCTACTATTCCGTCATTCCGCCACTGCAGTCCCTGGAAACCGCCAAGAGCAATTTCCTGCGCAGGCATCCGATACCGCGGCTGGCCAGCTTCTCGGTGATCGTGCTGCGCAAGGTCGGGTGAACCCGCGTCGCTCTCAGGCGTAACGCTGCCTGCCATGGGCGGCGAACTCCGCGTCCAGTGACCGCTTTTCGGTATCGTCGAGCAACCGGTACACCGGATGCCGCCCGGACACACCGCGTCCCGCCCACCGGTACACCGGATCGCCTGTGTGCCAACGTTGTTGTTGCAGTTCACGTTTGAGTACCTTGTTCGACCCGGTGACGGGAAGATCGGCAGACACCCGCAGCAGCATCGGCAACGCCTTGGACCCCAGATCGTGCTGGCGCGTGAGGAATTCGGCGAATTCACCGGCATCGAAGGACGACGGGTCGGCCACCTCGATCGCCGCCATCACCTGGTCCCCCGACCGCGGATCCGGCACCGCGTACACGCCGGCCGCGATCACCAGCGGATGCCGGCGCAGCACGTGCTCGATGGTCAGCGCCGAGATGTTCTCGCCGTCGACCCGGATCCAGTCGCCACGGCGGCCCGCGAAATAGATGAATCCGGCCTCGTCGACATAACCCAGATCACCGGTCCAATACCAGCCGTTGCGGATGCGCTGCGCGTTGGCCTCGTCATCGCGGTAGTAGCCCTCGAAGGTGCGGGTGCCGAACTTGTCGACGATCTCGCCCACCGCGTCGTCCGGGTTGAGCACCCGAGCGTTTGCATCGAAAACCGCTGGCGCACAATCGGTCAGGGTCTGCGGGTCGACGATGGCCACACCGTCGTGCGCGGGCCGGCCGAGCGCGCCCGGCGGGGCATCGGGCGCCAGCACCACCGCGCCGCCACCCTCGCTGGAGCCGTATCCCTCGTACAGTTGCGCCCCGAATCTGCGCAGGAACTCGGCCTGGTCGTGCGGTGACGCCTCGGTGCCGAAACCGCGCTGCAGCGGGTTGTCGGCGTCGTCGGCCCGCTCCGGCGTGGCCATCAGGTAACCGAGCGCCTTCCCGACATAGGTGAAGAACGTCGCCCCGAAGTACCGCACGTCGGGCAGGAAGTTCGACGCCGAGAACGCCGGCGTCAGGCAGACGGTCGCGCCGACCGCCAGCGCCGGGGCCCACAGCGCCATGATGGCGTTGCCGTGGAACAACGGCATGCAGCAGTAGTCCACGTCGCCGCGGTGATGACCGAATTTGTCGACCGCGGCGTGCGCGATGCGGGCCAGCCTGCCCTGAGTGCACCTGACCGCCTTGGAGGTACCGGTGGTGCCGGAGGTGAACAGCAACAGCAGCAGCGTGTCCGGATGCACGCCGGGGGCCGCGGGCGTCGCCCGGTGCGTCGCGACGAGCCGGGCGTACCCGGGTGTCCCGATCACCAGGATCCGGTCCACGCCGAGACCGAGTTCGAGGCGGCTCAGCCGCTGCGCACCGGCGGTATCGGTGACGATCATTCCGCAGTCGGCGTGCCGGATGTCGGCGGCCAGTTCGGCGTCACCCCGAGTGGGGTTGATGCCCACCACCACCGCGCCGGTCAGGGCCGCACCGCCCAGCCAGAAGACGAACTCCGGCACATTCGGCAGCAGTACCCCGATGTGAAACGGACCCGCGGTGTGCAGTGACCGGGCCAGCGCACCACACGCCGCGGATTCGGCCACCACCTGGTCCCACGTCCAGGAGTCTGTCCTGGTACGCAGGCCCGGTCGCTGATCACCGATGCGGTCCAGCAGCATGGCTGCGACGGATTCGTGGGCGGGATCGGCGGCATTCTGCACCGACAAAGCTTCGCCTCCGAACCCGACACAGTGACATAACTCGCACCTCTCTTATGTACTTCTTAGAGGTGCGGCTAGCATCGCAACCCATGACGAGCGTTACCGAACCGGCGGCAGAGCACGTAATCGATATACACACCACGGCCGGCAAATTGGCTGACCTGCGTAAGCGCGCCGAGGAGGCAAAGCATCCGGTCGGCGAGGCGGCGGTGGAGAAGGTCCACGCCAAGGGCAAGCTGACCGCCCGCGAGCGGGTCCTCGCCCTGCTCGACGAGGGCTCGTTCGTCGAACTCGACGCGCTGGCCAAGCACCGCAGCACCAACTTCGGCCTGGAATCGAACCGGCCGGTCGGCGACGGCGTGGTCACCGGTTACGGCACCATCGACGGCCGCGACGTCTGCATCTTCAGCCAGGACGCCACCGTGTTCGGCGGCAGCCTCGGCGAGGTGTACGGCGAGAAGATCGTCAAGGTCCAGGAGCTGGCCATCAAGACCGGCCGGCCGCTGATCGGCATCAACGACGGCGCCGGTGCCCGCATCCAGGAGGGTGTGGTCTCGCTCGGCCTGTACAGCAAGATCTTCCGCAACAACATCCTGGCCTCCGGCGTCATCCCGCAGATCTCGCTGATCATGGGTGCCGCGGCCGGTGGGCACGTGTACTCCCCCGCCCTGACCGACTTCATCGTCATGGTCGACCAGACCAGCCAGATGTTCATCACCGGCCCGGACGTCATCAAGACCGTCACCGGCGAGAACGTCACCATGGAAGAACTGGGCGGCGCCCACACCCACATGGCCAAGTCGGGCACGGCACACTACGTCGCCTCCGGCGAGCAGGACGCCTTCGACTACGTGCGCGACCTGTTGAGCTACCTGCCGTCGAACAACTACGCCGATCCGCCGCGATTCCCGGCACCGCCGCACCCGGGTGCCATCGAGGACAACCTCACCGCCGAGGATCTCGAGCTCGACACCCTGATCCCGGACTCGCCCAACCAGCCCTACGACATCCACGAGGTCATCTCGCGCATCCTCGATGACGACGAGTTCCTCGAGGTGCAGGCGGGTTACGCCGGCAATATCGTGATCGGCTACGGCCGGGTCGACGGCCGCACCGTCGGCATCGTCGCCAACCAGCCCACCCAGTTCGCCGGCTGCCTGGACATCAACGCCTCCGAGAAGGCCGCCCGGTTCATCCGGACCTGCGACTGCTTCAACATCCCGATCGTGCTGCTGGTCGACGTGCCGGGCTTCCTGCCGGGCACCGACCAGGAATACAACGGCATCATCCGTCGCGGCGCCAAGCTGTTGTACGCCTACGGCGAGGCCACGGTCGCCAAGGTCACCGTGATCACCCGTAAGTCCTACGGCGGCGCGTACTGCGTGATGGGCTCCAAGGACATGGGCGCCGACGTGGTGGTGGCCTGGCCGACCGCGCAGATCGCCGTGATGGGCGCCTCGGGCGCGGTGGGGTTCGTGTACCGCGGACAGCTCAAGGACGCCGCCGCGAAGGGTGAGGACGTCGACGCGCTGCGCCTGGAACTGCAGCAGGACTACGAGGACACCCTGGTGAACCCGTACGTCGCCGCCGAGCGCGGGTACGTCGACGCGGTCATCCCGCCGTCGCACACCCGCGGCTACGTGGCCACTGCGCTGCGCCTGCTGGAGCGCAAGATCAGCACCATTCCGCCGAAGAAGCACGGGAACATTCCACTGTGAGCGACGAAACGCAGGTGCCCGAAGCGGCGCCGGTCCACGAACCGCACATCAAGGTGCTCAAGGGCAACCCGTCCGCCGAGGATCTCGCCGCGCTGATCGGCGTGCTGTCCGCGGCGGGCGGCGGGCCGGTGGACACCACCCCGCCGGCGCACGACCTGTGGGGTCATCCGGTGGACAAGCTGCGTTACTCGATCCACAGCTGGCAGAGGGTCACGCTGCTGGAGCGGTCCCATATGCGGCGCTGAGCGCCGATGACTCGGGTGGTACTCGGCTCGGCCTCCGCCGGCCGCCTCGGTGTGCTGCGCCAGGCGGGTGTCGAGCCGCTGGTGCAGGTGTCCGACGTGGACGAGGACGCGGTCATCGCGGCCCTGCCCGATGCGCCGCCTGCCGAGGTGGTGCTCGCGCTGGCGGCCGCGAAGGCGGCCCGGGTGGCCGGCTCGCTGGAGGCCGGCACCACCACCGATTGCATTGTCATCGGCTGTGATTCGATGCTGGAAGTCGACGGCGTGCTTCGCGGCAAGCCGGGCAGCGTCGACGCCGCCAGGACGCAATGGCGGTCCATGGCCGGGCAGCCCGCAACCCTGCACACCGGGCACACCGTGCTGCGCATGCGCGACGGTGAGGTGGCCGGCGAAGTCGGCGAGACCGCTTCTACCACAGTGCATTTCAGCACGCCGGAGGCATCGGACCTGGAGGCCTACCTGGCCAGCGGCGAACCGCTCTGGGTGGCAGGCGGATTCACCCTCGATGGACTCGGCGGCTGGTTCGTGGACCGCATCGAGGGCGATCCGTCGAACGTGATCGGACTCAGCCTGCCGCTGCTGCGCCGGCTGCTCGGCGCGGTCGGCGTCGGGCTGAGCGCACTGTGGCGGGACAACCCGATCCACTGACCGGCTACAGCGCCGCACCGCACGTAGGTACGCTCGTCTGGTGCCTCTTGCCGCCGATCCCGATCCCGCTCTCGCCGCCTACGCCCACCCGGAACGCCTGGTCACCGCCGACTGGCTGTCGGCCAACCTCGGCCGACCCGGACTAGCCATCGTCGAGTCCGACGAGGACGTGCTGCTCTACGACACCGGGCACATCCCCGGTGCGGTGAAGATCGACTGGCACACCGACCTCAACGACGCGACCGTCCGGGATTACATCGACGGCGCGCAGTTCGCCGAATTGATGGACCGCAAGGGCATCTCCCGGGACGACACCGTGGTGATCTACGGCGACAAGAGCAACTGGTGGGCCGCCTACGCGCTGTGGGTCTTCACCCTGTTCGGTCATCCCGACGTCCGGCTGCTCGACGGCGGCCGGGATCTGTGGGTCTCGCACGGCCGGGACACCTCGCTGGACGTGCCGACCCGGCAGAGCACCGGCTACCCGACCGTCGAACGCAATGACCGCCCGATCCGGGCGTACCGCGACGACGTGCTCGCCGCGCTCGGCAGCCAACCGCTCATCGATGTGCGCTCGCCGCAGGAGTACACCGGCGAGCGCACCCACATGCCGGACTACCCCGAGGAAGGCGCCCTGCGCGGCGGCCACATCCCCACCGCGGTGTCGATCCCGTGGGCCAAGGCCGCCGACGACAGCGGGCGGTTCCGCAGCCGAGCCGAACTCGACGAGCTCTACGGGCACCTCGGGCGCGACGAGTCGGACCCGAAGACGATCGTCTACTGCCGTATCGGCGAACGGTCCAGCCACACCTGGTTCGTGCTGACCCATCTGCTGGGACTACCCGGGGTGCGCAACTACGACGGCTCCTGGACGGAGTGGGGCAACGCCGTCCGCGTGCCGGTGGCCGTGGGTGACCAGCCCGGGACCGTATGACCCTGCCCGCCGCCCTCGCCGAGGTGGTCGCCGAGTTCCAGGAGGTGACCGGCCAGGACAAGCTGCAGTTGCTGCTGGAGTTCGCCAACGACCTGCCACCACTGCCGGCACACCTCGAAGAGTCGGCCATGGAACCCGTGCCGGAGTGTCAGTCGCCGCTGTTCCTGGAAGTCAACGCCGCCGACCGTGAGAATGTTCACCTCTACTTCAGCGCGCCCGCGGAGGCCCCGACCACCCGGGGCTTCGCGGCGATTCTCGCGGCGGGCCTGGACGGCCTGCCCGCCGAGGAGATCCTGGCCGTGCCCGACGATTTCTACGCCGACCTCGGCCTGGCAAAGCTGATCAGTCCCCTTCGCCTGCGCGGAATGTCGGCGATGTTGACGCGGATCAAGCGACGGCTACGCGCGAGCTAAATTCCGCGTACGTCAACCGGCAGCCTGTTGGTAGCCGTTTCCGAGTCCCCATATGAGCAAAATCACTGCCGGGCCCAACACGAAAAGGGCGAGCACCGGCACCTTTCTGTCGCCCATGTAAGAATGGACCGGCGGGGGCAACCCGGTGCGGCGTTCGCGTCCACCTGTCACGGTGATGAGCCGGGCAAACGATGTGCAAGCGAAACGAAAGGGTTCTGCCTCGATGAACCGTCAGCGCAGAGACGTCATCCTGTACGAGCTGAACGAAGTTCCGTGGGAAGTCATCGACATCTACGTCAAGCATCGTCCGGAGTCCAATGTGGCCGCATTGCTCCAGGAGGGTCAGTCGCTGACCACCGTGCACGAGGACCGGCCCGAGCAGCAGGGCTTGCAGCCCTGGCGCACCTGGCCGACGCTGCACATGTCCACCTACAGCCACAACTCGTTCGACCTCGGCCAGGACCCGACGACGTTCCGCGGCGACCCGATCTGGGACGTGGCCGAGAACGCGGGGCTTTCGGTCGGCCTGTTCGGCCCCATGCAGAGCTGGCCGGCCCGCGAATTCCGGCACGGCGGCTTCTACGTCCCGGACACCTTCAGCCAGGACGCCAAGACCTACCCCGCCGCACTTGAGCGGTTCCAGGCCTTCAACCTCGCGATGACCGGGGAGAACGGTTTCTCCCCGGACGCCCTGCTGAACCCGAAGGCACTCGCGGGCACCGCGGTGGACCTGGTGCGGCTCGGCCTCACGCCGCGTTCGATGGCCACGCTGAGCACCCACCTGGTCAAGGAACGCATCGACCCGAGATATAAGGCCTTTCGGTCAGCGATGCAGGCGCCGCTGGGTTTCGACCTCTACTGGAAGCTGCACCGCAAGCACCAGCCGCGGCTCAGTGCGTTCTTCACCAACCACGTCGCCGGCATGATGCACCGATTCTGGGGCGACGGCATGCCCGGCTACACCGAGAAGTACGAGTACGACGCCGACGAGGTGTACGGCAGCTTCATTGATGCCGCGATGGATATCACCGATCGCCAGCTGGGCCGGATCCGCAAGTACCTGGCCAAGAACCCGCAGGCGATGCTGGTGGTCGCGGCCAGCATGGGCCAGGGGCCGGTCGAGGTGGTCAAGATCGACGACGACCGCTACGTGCTCGACGACCACACCAAGCTGATCGCGAAGCTGAATCTGGCGCCCGCCGAGCTGGGCCTGGCCATGTACCCGATGGTGTCGCTGGTGTTCGGCACCGAAGCGCAGGCCCAGGCCGCGACGGCGCCGTTGGAGTCGATCACGGTGGCCGGTAAGGGGCCGTTGTTCGCCAGGGTGCGCGTCGAAGGCAAGACGGTGACCTTCGGCATCGACTACGCGCACGGCAGTGACGCCGCGGCCACGCTGGAGTACCAGCCGATCGGCGCCGACCGGCGCACCGGGGCACCCTCGGACATCGGCCTGGAAGTGCACCACCGCATCGGCGGGGTCAACACCGGCTATCACATCGAACAGGGCATCCTGCTGGCCGCCGGTGCGGGGGTGCCGTCGGATCCGTCCCGCAAGGAGGTCGATGTGCTGGACGTGACGCCGTCGCTGTTGGCCAACGTTCTCGGCGTGGAACCGGCGCCGTCGATGCAGGGCATCCCGACGCTGTTCGCCTGAGCTCTCCTGACGAGATCGGCGGCGCCCCGTGCGGGCGCCGCCGATCTCGTCACGGGTTCTACCTGCGCGGCAGGTCAACGTACTCGCCGGTAACTACATGTGTTTACCGAAATGGCAACGGTGACTTGACAATTTTTGGGGGTGCCGACTCGCCACCCCCGGAATTGGACGCATACACTTCGCCCGATAGATTCTTAAAGACGTTTCTTAGATATACCTGCCATCAGGAGGCGCAGTGCCCAGTCACGCCAGCTCAAAGATCTCCAAGGTGCTCGTAGCCAACCGCGGTGAGATCGCTGTCCGTGTGATCCGTGCCGCCAAGGACGCCGGGCTCACCAGCGTCGCCGTCTACGCCGAACCGGACGCCGACGCGCCGCACGTGCGCCTCGCGGACGAGGCCTTCGCCTTGGGCGGTCAGACCTCCGCCGAGTCCTACCTGGTGTTCGAGAAGCTTCTCGACGCCGCCGAGAAGTCCGGCGCCAACGCGATCCACCCCGGCTACGGATTCCTGTCCGAGAACGCCGATTTCGCTCAGGCCGTGCTCGACGCCGGGCTGATCTGGATCGGCCCCAGCCCGCAGTCCATCCGCGATCTCGGCGACAAGGTCACCGCGCGCCACATCGCCGCGCGCGCCCAGGCACCGCTGGTGCCCGGCACCCCCGACCCGGTCAAGGACGCCGACGAGATCCTCGCCTTCGCCAAGGAGTACGGCCTTCCCATCGCCATCAAGGCCGCCTTCGGTGGTGGCGGCCGCGGCATGAAGGTGGCCCGCACCCTCGACGAGATCCCCGAGCTGTTCGACTCGGCCACCCGTGAGGCCGTTTCCGCATTCGGCCGCGGCGAGTGCTTCGTCGAGCGCTACCTGGACAAGCCGCGCCACGTCGAGGCTCAGGTCATCGCCGACACGCACGGCAACGTCGTGGTCGCCGGTACCCGTGACTGCTCGCTGCAGCGCCGCTTCCAGAAGCTGGTCGAGGAGGCGCCCGCGCCGTTCCTGACCGACGCGCAGCGCAAGGAGATCCACGAGTCGGCCAAGCGGATCTGCAAGGAGGCCGGCTACTACGGTGCCGGCACCGTCGAGTACCTGGTCGGCCAGGACGGCCTGATCAGCTTCCTCGAGGTCAACACCCGCCTGCAGGTGGAACACCCGGTCACCGAGGAGACCGCAGGCATCGACCTGGTGCTGCAGCAGTTCAAGATCGCCAACGGCGAGGCGCTGGACATCACCGAGGACCCGACGCCGCGCGGCCACTCGTTCGAGTTCCGGATCAACGGCGAGGACGCCGGCCGCGGCTTCCTGCCCGCCCCCGGGCCGGTCACCAGCTTCGTGCCGCCCACCGGCCCCGGTGTGCGGCTGGATTCGGGCGTCGAGACCGGTTCGGTCATCGGCGGCCAGTTCGACTCGATGCTGGCCAAGCTGATCGTCAGCGGTGCCACCCGCGACGAGGCGCTGGCCCGGTCGCGCCGCGCACTGGCCGAGTTCAACATCGAGGGCCTGGCGACCGTCATCCCGTTCCACCGGGCGGTGGTCAGCGATCCCGCTTTCATCGGTGACGGCGAGAAGTTCGACGTGCACACCCGCTGGATCGAGACCGAGTGGGACAACACCGTCGAGCCGTTCACCGCCGGTGAGGCCCTGGACGAGGAAGACAACCTGCCCCGGCAGAAGGTCGTCGTCGAGGTCGGCGGCCGTCGCCTGGAGGTGTCGCTGCCCGGCGATCTGGCCATCGGTGGTGGTGGCGGCGGTGCCGCGGCCGGCGCCATCCGCAAGAAGCCCAAGCCGCGCAAGCGCGGTGCCTCCGGCGCGTCCGCCGCGTCCGGCGATTCGGTCACCGCACCGATGCAGGGCACCGTCGTGAAGGTGGCCGTCGAAGAGGGCCAGCAGGTGTCGGCGGGCGATCTGGTCGTGGTGCTGGAGGCCATGAAGATGGAGAACCCGGTCACCGCCCACAAGGACGGCACCATCACCGGGCTGGCCGTCGAAGCCGGTGCTGCCATCACCCAGGGCACCGTGATCGCCGAGATCAAGTAATCCTTTCCCGCGCAATGGCCACTTGTGGCACGGATTCGGCGGAATCTTGTGCCACAGGTGGCCATTCGCCATTCTTGGAGGCCTGATGGAGCCCGTGGAGATCAACAACGGCCAGTGGTACCTGCGCGGCCTGCGCTGCGATGACCGCGTCGACGACCGGCCCGCACTGGCCGACATGGGCGAGACGGACCTGGACTACGTGCACGACGCCGAAGACGGTTGGGCCGACGAGACCCGCTACACCTGGGCGGTCTGCGAGCCCACCACCGGCGAAATGCTCGCCGAGGTCGCCCTGGACCCTGCCACCGGATTCATGACCAGCCGGGGCCGCCCCGGCTTCGAGGATGCCGCCGCGATGTCAGAGGACACCGTGCGGCGGTATGCCAGCGCGGTACTGGGCCTGAACGTGCATACCTGAGCGGTTCACACCTCGGGTTCGTCCACGTCGCGGCCGGTGGCCAGGTCACCGCATTCGACGTCGACCACGTCGGCGCGAGCCCGCAGGAACGGCCCGGCCCCGATGTCACCGTGGACGGCGGCCAGCAGTTGCGGCCAGAACCGCCGCGCGACCACCACGGGGTGACCGGGCCGGCCCCCGTATACCGCCCGGGCCAGGCCGGTCCGCGACGCCGCCGCCAGCACCCGCCGCACCGACGCCGCACCGACGTCGGGGGTGTCGACCAGCGAGATGACCGCCAGATCGGCGTCTACTGCCCCGATCCCGGCCCGCAGCGATGCCGAGAGCCCGTCTGCCCAGTCGCCGGCCAGCACTGCGCGCGCCGGCGCGGGCACCGCCACCACCGCGGCGCCCAGCACCACGACGATGTCCCCGCAGCCACCGTCGCGCAGCGCCGCGACGCCGTCGCGCAGCCAACTACCGTCCTCGGCAAGCACTTTCGGCATCCCGTACCGGGTCCCTGCGCCCGCGGCCAGCAGTACTCCGGCGGCGACATCAGAACTCGACATGCGAACAGTGTGAAGGTGAACGAAACTCTCAACGATGACGGCCCCGACAAAAGCAGCGCAGAGCAAGCGCACCCACCCGGTCGACGAGGTGCTGCCGGTCCCCAAGCTTGCGCTGTACGGCTTCCAGCACGTGGTGGCGTTCTACGCCGGCGCGGTGCTGGTCCCGATCATCATCGCCGGCGCGATCAACCTGCCGGCCGAAGACCTGGTCAAACTGATCACCGCCGACCTCTTCACCTGCGGGATCGCCTCGATCATCCAGGCGGTGGGCTTCTGGAAGGTCGGGGTCCGGCTACCGCTGCTGCAGGGCGTCACGTTCGCCGGGGTGTCCCCCATCATCGCGATCGGGCTGGCCCATGGCGGCGGCGCGGCCAGCCTGCTGTACGTGTACGGGGCGGTGATCGTCGCCGGTGTCTTCACGTTCCTCATCGCGCCGATCTTCATCAAACTGCTGAAATTCTTCCCGCCGGTAGTGACGGGAACATTGATCACCATCATCGGGCTCTGCCTGGTCCCGGTCGGCGCCATGGACGCCGTCACCAATCCGCACACGCACAAGACCGACCCGACGAACATCCGGTGGTTCCTCTACGCGCTGGGCACCATCGCGATCATCGTCGCCATCCAGCGCCTGTTCCGCGGGTTCGTGGCCACC
The DNA here is from genome assembly GCF_054404835.1 of Mycobacterium sp. BMJ-28. Taxonomy (NCBI): domain Bacteria; kingdom Bacillati; phylum Actinomycetota; class Actinomycetes; order Mycobacteriales; family Mycobacteriaceae; genus Mycobacterium; species Mycobacterium sp. BMJ-28. The sequence continues at coordinate 4,773,997 of NZ_CM136783.1, forward strand.
ATCGCGGTGCTGCTCGGACTGGTGATCGGCTGCACGGTCGCCTTCCTGCTCGGCGATATGAGCTTCGACAAGGTGGGCCAGGCGGCCGCGTTCGGCTTCACGCCGCCGTTCCTGTTCGGCATGCCCAAGTTCGACTTCGTCGCGTGCCTGACGATGATCATCGTCCTGCTGATCACCGCCGTGGAGTCGACCGGTTCGACGATCGCCACCGGCGAGATCGTCGGCAAGCGCATCAAGGCCTCCGATATCGGCAACGTGCTGCGCGCCGACGGGGTGGCCACCGCCATCGGCGGCATCTTCAACTCGTTCCCCTACACCGCGTTCTCCGAGAACGTCGGCCTGGTGCGACTGACCGGCGTCAAGAGCCGCTGGGTGGTGGCGGCCGCCGGTGTCATCATGATCATCCTGGGCTTCCTGCCCAAGGTCGCCGCCGTCGTCGCGTCGATCCCCAACCCGGTGCTCGGCGGCGCGGCGCTGACGCTGTTCGCCACCGTCGCCGTCGTGGGCATCCAAACACTGGGCAAGGTCGACTTCACCGACCACCGCAACCTGATCATCGTCACCACCAGCCTGGCGCTGGCACTGTGGGTCACCTCGTACCCCGATATCGCCAAGGCGATGCCCACCGGCCTGGATCTCATCTTCGGCAGCGGTATCAGCATCGGCGCGGTGGCCGCCATCGTGCTCAACATCGTGTTCTTCCATACCGGTTCGCGCGGGCCACGGGTGGCCGGTGGCGGGTCCATCACCTTGACCGAGGTGAACGCCATGACAGCGGAGCGGTTCACCGAGGTGTTCGGCCATGTGGTCCAGGACGTGCCGTGGGCGGTTGAGCGGGCCTACCAGCAGCGCCCCTTCGCCGATACCTTGGCGCTGCGGGAAGCTTTCCAGGATGCCGTGCTCACCGGCTCGTCCGAGCAGCAGATCGAACTGCTCAACGCGTTCAGCGATCTGGGCGCCGAGGACGAGACCGGACACGCACTGGCCGTCGACCACGTGGCGCTGTCCAATCTCGACGAGTCCGACCACAATGACGTCGTGGAATTGGCGACCGCGTACCGCGAGCACTTCGGCTTCCCGTTGATCATCTGCGCCAAGGAGACCGAGCATTTCGACCGGGTGCTGCGCAACGGATGGTCCCGGATGGACAACTCCGATTCCGCGGAGAAGGCGTTTGCGCTGATCGAGGTCGCCAAGATCGCCAACTATCGGTTCACCGATCTGGTGGCCGACGCCAACCCGATCGCCGCGGCGCGTTTCAGCCGCTTCAACGAACTGTCGTGAAGGCGATCGGCCTGGACGGCTTCAACATGCTGACCGACCGACAACGCATGCATGCCCTGTTCGAGGTGTGCAGCTCGACCATCTGGGCCCGCCGGGTGCTCGCGGGGGCACCGTTCCCGGACACCCAGGCGCTGCTCGATCGCGCCGACCGGGTGCTCGCCGAGCTGCCCGACGCCGAGATCGACGCGGCTCTGGACGGACATCCGCGGATCGGCGGCAAGGTGGACAATGCCGCGTCCGCGCGCGAGCAGGCCGGGGTGGCCTGCGCCGACGATGAGGTGAAACAGGCTCTGGCCGAAGGCAACCGGGCCTATGAGGACAAGTTCGGCTATGTCTACCTGGTGTGCGCCAGTGGACGAACGGCCCACGAACTGCTCGGCATTCTCACCGAGCGCCTGGCCAACGATCCCGATACCGAACGCCGGGTGATGCGCAATGAGTTGGGCAAGATCAACCGGCTACGGCTGGAGCGCCTCTTGAGCGATCCGGTATGACCACGCCAGGATCGTGGGCATGACCCATCTGAGCACCCATGTCCTCGACGCCGTGGCCGGCAAGCCCGCCGCCGGTATCGCCGTCACGCTCACCGACACCGCCGGTGCCGTGCTGGCCACCGCGCGCACCGACGCCGACGGCCGGGTGGCGGAGCTGGCTGCCGGGTTGGCGCCCGGTGTGTACCGGCTGACCTTCGACACCGCCGGCTACTTCGCCGGCGCACCCAGCTTCTACCCGGAGGTCGTCATCGCCTTCGAGGTCACCGACGGTGCTACCAAATATCATGTACCACTGCTGCTTTCACCGTTCGCGTACTCCACCTACCGAGGAAGTTGACGATGTCGGAAATCATCCTGGGCAAGAATCAGTACGGTAAGGCCGAGAACCGGGTGGTCCGGATCTACCGCGACACGCCCCGGCACGAGATCCATGACATCAACGTATCCACCTGCCTGCGTGGCGATTTCACCGCCGCACATCTGGCCGGCGACCAGTCCGACGTGTTGCCCACCGACACGCAGAAGCAGACCGCCTACGCCTACGCCAAGGAGAAAGGCCTGCTGTCCATCGAGGACTACGGCCTGGCCCTGGCCCGGCACTTCGTGCACGATGTCGCGCCGGTGCAGGCCGCCCGGATCGAGATCGACGAATACGCTTGGGAGCGCGCCATTGTGGACGGCGCCGAACACGACCACACCTGGATCCGCAAGGGCCAGGAGGTGCGCACCGCCGCCATCACCGTGGATGCCGACGGCGAGTACGTCGTCGGCGGGCTGAAAGACCTGATCGTGCTGAAGTCGACGGGATCGGAGTTCGCCGGCTTTCTCAGCGACCCCTACACCATCCTGGAACCGACCCACGACCGGGTGATGGCCACCTCGCTGATCGCCCAGTGGCGATTCACCTCCACCGAGGTCGACTGGGAGTCGGTGTACACACAGGTGAAGTCGGCGCTGGTGAAACAGTTCGCGGTGGTGCAGTCGCTGGCCTTGCAGCAGACGCTGTTCCAGATGGGGCGTGCCGTCCTGGAGGACCATCGCGACATCGCCGAGATCCGGTTGTCGGCCCCCAACAAGCACCACTTCCTCTACGACCTCTCCCCGTTCGGCTTGCAGAACAACAACGAGGTGTTCAATGCCGACGACCGGCCGTACGGGCTGATCCAGGCGACCGTGACCCGCGACGACGCCCCGCCCGCCGGCCCGGCCTGGGACCTGCAGCAGGGCTGGCTGGCTTGACCTGCGGAGTTTGACCGCACGCCAGGCCGGGCACCCGTACCGCATGGCCGCACAAGAACAGGAATACGGCACCCTTCCCCCGGACGAGGCGACCGACTCCGACGAGCTCCGCAACGCCGACGGCGACGAAGTCGTCGATCCCCCCGAACAGTGGCAGGGGTCGAACAAGTTCGGGATCTCCGGCGACGAAGCGGCACAGGGTGAATCGCTCGACCGCAAGCTGTCCGCCGAAGAGCCCGAGGACGGGACGTCGTTCTTCCCGGTCGTGCGGTAGGCCACGACCCGCGACTCCGTTTGCCCGATTCGGCGGCGGGCGAATGCGTCGACAGCGCAGGCTGGATGTGGGCCGCCCGGACCGGGGACATCGCCACCGCCGGACCGGCGCAAGCAGTCGCACCATTCTTTGCCAGCGAGGGCGGCGGGTGCATTCGGGCCCGTAATCCGTAGCGGGCCCTCCCTCGCGGCCGATTTTCCCGACACACCTCAAAAGCACTGCCCGCCAACCGATTCCACGGAAGGCCGGAGCAGCGCCGGCGGGCACCGCAGATCGGCAGCCGCGCCACCGCTCTGGATGCCGGTGAAACGTGCAGGTCGACCCGGGTACGGCCGACGAGGTCTGCGGAATCGATTGTTCGCCGTCGGCATGTGGCGTAGGGTCAATTCCAGGTTGAGTTCACAGCCTGTTCTGCGAGCGCCATTGACGTGGGAACAATTAGCGCGGCCTTGGCACTCTCTGCGGGTCGTGTTCGACAGGTTCTTGAACCATTTGGCGTGTACCACAGTACAAATCGCATAGTGCGACTGATGGAGTCACCATGCACAACCCGAATATGCCTACCGAGCGGCGAATGTCCGCCTCCAACATCACCGAGTCCGACATGGCGGTCTACTGCACGAAATGGCTCGCACCGTCGAGTGCCGTGTTGTCCGTCTTCGGCGAGATCGACGCGGCCAATTGCCGGGAATTCGCTGACTACGTTTTCTTGCACCTGCCGCACGTGCAAGAACTGATACTCGACCTGACCGGGGTCGACTTCTTCGGCACCTCGGCCTACGCCACCCTGCACACGATGAGCGTGCGGGCTACCGGCGAGGGGATCGACTGGATGATCGTGCCCAGCCACGCGGTGGCCCGCCTGCTGCGGATCTGCGACCCGGACGGCGCGCTGCCGATCGAAGAGTCCGTCGCCACGGCGTTGCTGCGGCTGGAACGCGATCCGTCCGACCTACTTCAGGTCGTCGCGAAGGCGCGCTAAGGATTTCGCCAGCAGGCGTGACACGTGCATCTGTGAAACCCCGATACGGTCGGCGATCTGGGTCTGGGTCATGTTCTCGAAGAACCGCAACACCAGCACCGTGCGTTCGCGCTCGGGCAGGGCATCGAGCAACGGCCGCAGCGACTCCCGGTTCTCCACCTGCTCCAGGGCCAGATCATCGGTTCCCAGGGTGTCACCGATCGAGGGCGCGTCCTCGTCGCCGCCGGTCCCGCTGTCGATCGACAGGGTGTTGTAGGAACTGCCGGCCACCAGGGCCTCGACCACCTCCTGGCGGTCGATGTCGAGCTCGGCGGCGAGTTCGGTGGCATTGGGGGCGCGGCCCAGTCGCTGCGCCATCTCGGCGGTCACGCTGCCGATCCGCACGTGCAGTTCCTTGAGTCGGCGCGGAACCTTGACCGACCAGCCGTTGTCGCGGAAGTGACGGCGCACCTCACCCATCACGGTGGGCACCGCGAAAGAGGCAAAGTCCGAACCCGCGGTGTCATCGAAACGGTTAACCGCATTCACCAGACCCATGCGCGCGACCTGGAGCAGGTCCTCATGGGATTCGCCGCGCCCACCGAAGCGGCGCGCGATGTGATCAGCCAGGGGCAGACAGCGTTCGACGATACGTTCCCGTTGCCGCGCGTACTGAGTGGAGTCCTCAGGTAACCCGCGGAGTTCACGGAACATATCGATAACGTCCGTGTATTCCGAGCTCACTGCAGCAGGCCCACTCGCCTCGCGGTCAATGAGATACCCACCACGCGCCCGGCCCCGGAGTGCCGACCGTCGGCGAACGTACGCACATCGGACACCAGTGAACGCAGCACGTGCCAGCTGAAGCTGTCCGGAGCGACGATGGCGTCGTCACCCTCGCAGGTGGTCGAGGCATGGACCGTCACCGCCTCATCGCCGGGCTCGATCTGCACGATCAGGATGGACTCGGGAGTGGCCGAACGGATCAACCGGGTACACGCCTCATCGACGGCCAGGCGCAGATCCGCGACGGAATCGATATCGAGATCCTCGAACGTCGCGGCCGCCGCGACCAAGGTCCGGAGCACCGCAAGGTTCTCCAGCCTCGCAGCCACCCGGAGTTCCACCGACCGGTCGCCGGAGCCCGGTACGCCGTCGTCGCCGTTAAACCCAGTCATCAGACCTCCCGGGGTATCTGCACGGAGGCTACCCCACGTCGTTGCACCATCAATCAATTGGACTACACCACCCGGCACGGGTGTGACGCGAGGGCCCGGCGGGTACCCGACCGGACATGTTCGAGATCGATCCCGCGACCCGGCGCCGGATCATCGTCGCCGTGGCCATCGGGGTAACGGCCTTGTTGCTCATCATTGCGGGCGTATATGCCGTCGTATTCATCATCCTGGGCCCGATGATGGCCTAGCCGTGCCATGGCGGTGTCATACCCCGGTAGTGCCAGGGTTCAAACGCCGTTGCCCGAAACTCACCGTGCCGGCGGGCCGGCGAGGTGTTTCCGTTCACCGGCTCGGGGTACCCGGTTCGGATGGACCGTGAACAGCTTCCCGACGCGGTACCGGAAGCGGATGCAGTCGAACAGTCCCGCGACATCAGCGAACCGGTGCCCGACGACGAGAACCCGGTGACCGACCCCGACCACCCGCCGCTGGAAGCGCCCGGAGCCGACTGGCAGGAACAGATCGAAAGCGTGGACGCCGACCCCGACGATGACGTGTTCGGCCGAAGTTGATCCTTGCCATGGCGCGCAAGGGAGAACGCCCGCGAGCGATTCGCAGATGGATGGTGGCCGCGTTGCTCGTGGCGGCTCTCGGGCTGCTGCTGACCCGTTGCCCGGCCAATCGGGACGGCGCGCCGGGCCAGCTCGCCCAGGCCGTGCAGGAGAGCACGTCGGCCGCCCGCACCGGCGCCCTCGCGCTGGAGCAATACCAATTCGGCCGGTCCACCACCGAACTGGCCGCCGTGCAGATATCCGATGCCCGCGAGCAGGCCGTCAAGTCCTATCAGGGCATCGCCGAACTGCGGGTGCACGACCCGGTCGACGTCGCCCGGCAACGGACGCTCACCCAAGCCATCACCGGCATCGTCGACGAGCTCAGCAGCGCGTCCGCCGCCGTGCGGGGGCTGGGGCAACAGCCTGCGTTGCACGTCGTCCGCGACCGGCTGCTGGCCGCCGCCGCGCAGTTGGAGAGCGGATACCACTGATGAAGCGGATCTTCGCGGTCGCCCTCGGCATCCTGACCGCCATCGGAGGTTTCCTCGACATCGGGGACCTGGTGACCAATGCCGTCGTCGGCTCCCGGTTCGGCCTTGCGCTGGCGTGGGTGGTGGTGGTCGGCGTGGTGGGCATCTGCGTTTTCGCCCAGATGGCCGGCCGGGTCGCCGCGGTGAGCGGCCGCGCCACCTTCGAGATCATCCGGGAGCGCCTCGGCCCACGCACGGCGGCGGCCAATCTGAGCGCCTCCTTCCTGATCAACCTGATGACGCTGACGGCCGAGATCGGCGGCATCGCCCTGGCGCTGCAGCTGGCCACCGACGTCGGTCGGATGGTGTGGATCCCGGTGGCCGCCTTCGCCGTATGGCTGGTGGTGTGGCGGGTGAAGTTCAGCGTGATGGAGAACGCCACCGGCCTGGTCGGGTTGTGCCTCATCGTCTTCGCCGTCGCCGTCGTCGCGCTCGGCCCCGACTGGGGGGCCATGGGACATGCCGCGCTGCATCCCGTCATCCCGGAGTCGGAGTCGTCGGCCACCTACTGGTACTACGCCATCGCGCTCTTCGGCGCGGCGATGACACCGTATGAGGTGTTCTTTTTCTCCTCGGGTGCCGTCGAGGAGCGCTGGACCACAAAGGATCTCGGAACCTCGCGGCTGAACGTGCTGATCGGGTTCCCGCTCGGCGGGGTGCTCTCGGTGGCGATCGCGGCCTGCGCGACCATCGTGCTGCTGCCCGGCGGCATCGAAGTGACCTCGCTGTCCCAGGTGGTGATGCCGGTGGTGGCCGCCGGCGGAAAACTCTTGCTGGCCTTCGTCATCGTCGGCATCGTCGCCGCGACCTTCGGGGCGGCCCTGGAGACCACGCTGTCCAGCGGGTACACCCTGGCCCAGTTCCTCGGCTGGCGGTGGGGGAAATTCCGCCGCCCGGCCGATGCGGCCCGGTTCCATACCGTGATGCTGGTCTCCATCGTGGTCTGCGCCGCAGTGCTTTTCACCGGCGTGGACCCGGTGCTGGTGACCGAATACTCGGTGGTGTTCTCGGCGATCGCCCTGCCCCTGACGTACCTGCCGATCCTGATCGTCTCCAACGATCCCGAATACATGGGTGAACATGTCAACGGAAGGGCGACCAACATGCTCGGCTCGGTGTACCTGGTGATCATCGTGATCGCCTCGCTGGCGGCGATCCCGCTGATGATCGTGACGGGCGCCGGACAATGAGGACGATGGATGCCCGCCTGCATCTGCTCGACCGGCAGCTCGTCGATGAGGACGACGATCCGCTGGGCATCGTCGACGATCTGGAACTCGACGGCATAGAAATCGATTGCGATATCACCCCCGGCACCCCGGCACCCCGGGTCACCGGCGTGCTGTCCGGCCACGTGCTCGCCACCCGCATCTTCGGCGGTGCGCCCCCGCGCTCACGACTACAGGAAATTCCGTGGCGCAACGTGATTCGGATCGGAACCACGGTGCGGCTGTCCCCCAACGACATCGTCGTCGACGTGCACTGGGTGGAAGAGTGGCTGCGCGAACATGTCATCGGTCACATACCGGGAGGCCGCCATGCAGCTGAGTAGGCTCCTCGGCGCCGCCGTCGTCGACGCCGGTCATCATCCGGTGGGCACCGTCATCGACGTCCGGCTGTCGGTTCCGCACCAGCGCCAAGGCACTCCCGAGGTGCTGGGACTGGTGATCAGCCCGCGCACCGGATCGTCGTATCTGGGATACGAACGCACCGGGACCAACGCGCCGTGGATGATCGCCGCGCTGTCCCGCTGGCGCCACCGCGGCACCTTCGTCGCCGACTGGGCCGATATCGCGCGGATCGGCACCGACCGGATCACCTTGCGGCCCGGCTACACCCGGCAGCCCGCCGCGCTGCCCTGAGCCGATGTTTCGGCGCTGACCATGGCGGGAACTCAGGGCCCATGTTGCTCCGCAGAGTCGCCCGTCCGTTGCTGTCCGTCGCATTCATCGGGCAGGGCATCGATACCCTCCGGGATACCAAGTCCGCGTCCGACGTCGTCCGCCCGACGTTGGAAGGCCTCCAGGCGCTGCCCGAGCCGGTGGCCCAGAAAGTGCCGACCGACGCCGCCACCGTGGCCCGGGTCAACGCCGGCATCCAGATCGGTGCGGGCCTGCTGCTCGCCACCGGCCGCATCCCCCGGGTGGCCTCGGGCCTGCTCGCGCTGACGGTTGTGCCGGGCAATCTGGGCGACCACATGTTCTGGAACGAAACCGACCCGGAACGCAAGGCCGCCAAGCGACGGGGTTTCCTCACCGATCTCAGCCTGATCGGCGGACTCGTGCTGGCCTCCGCCGATACCGCGGGCAAGCCGTCGCTGGGCTGGCGTGGCCGGCGGGCGGGCAGGCATCTCGCGGAAGCGGTCTCGGCGGCCCTGCCGTCGGGCGACAGCCCGCTGGACACCGATCTCGCCGACAAGGTCGGGCACGGCCTGCAGGTCGGGGCCGAACGGCTGCAGATCGGTGCCGAACGCGGGCGTGATCTGGCCGCCACGGCGATCGAGCGCAGTGCGCCGGTGGCCAAGAAGGCGCGCCGCCGGGGCACCGAACTGGCCGAAACCGCGATCGACCGTGCCGCCCCCTACGCGGAAAAGGCCCGCCGCAAGGGCACCGAACTCGCCGAAACCGCCTACGAGCAGGCCGGCTCCGCCCTGGAACAGGGTGGGGACCAGCTCAGCTCGGGTTGGCACCGACTGCGCCAGCAGATCTGATCATGAGCACCATCACTCGTGGACTGCCCGAGCCGGTCGGTCCGCTGTCGGAGGCGGTGATCGGCCACCTGCGCGGTACCCGGCAATTGGAAACCGGTCCGGAAGTCGTTGTATCAGAATCGGATCCGGCCGGACTGGACCTGCAGCTGGCGCTGCATCTGTGCTATGAGCTGTTCTACCGCGGCTTCGACGCGGTGCCCGACGAACTCGAATGGGACCCGGCGCTGCTTCATCTGCGGGCCCGGCTGGAACGCCCGTTCCTGGCCGACCTCCGACGCCGGGTCGGCGATCTCACCGGCGTGCAGGCGGCCGCGGAGATGGCTCGGCTGTCCGCCGAACCCGTTGAGGGCGACGGGCCCTCACACTTCCTGCTGGCCCAGGGCAGCTGGAATCAGATGCGCGAATACCTGGTGCACCGGTCCATCTACCACCTCAAGGAGGCCGACCCGCACGCTTGGGTGATCCCCAGACTGGTCGGCCAGGCCAAGGCCTCGTTCGTGGCCGTCGAATTCGACGAATACGGCGGTGGTCGCGGTTCTCGGGTGCATCAGCAACTGTTCGCCGACTTGATGTCCGCCGCCGGCCTGGACACCGGCTACCTGGCCTACCTGGAGGCGGTGCCCGCCGAATCGCTGGCGGTGGTGAACCTGATGTCGATGTTCGGGCTGCACCGCGCGCTGCGCGGGGCCACCGTCGGTCATTTCGCCGCCACCGAGATCACCTCGTCGCCCGGTTCGCAGCGGCTGGCCGACGCGTTGGACCGGCTGAACGCGCCCGAAGCGTGCACCCGGTTCTATCTGGAGCATGTCGAGGCCGATGCCGTACACGAACAGGTGGTGCGCCACGACGTGGTCGGCGATCTGCTGCGCCGGGAGCCGCACCTGGAGCCCGACGTGGTGTTCGGCATCCGGGCGTTCGAGTTGGTCGAGGACCGGCTGGCCGATCATCTGATGAAGTGCTGGCGTGACCAGCAGAGCTCACTCCTGCTGCCGCTGAGCTGACTTCCGGATCTTCTTGCGATGACTGGTATCGCACAGCGGGTAGGTGCGTGATCTGCGGCATGCACAGATGGCCACCTTGAATCGATCCGAATCCACCACCTGGCCGTCGGGCAGCTGGATGGAAACCGGGCCCTCGACGACCACCGGACCGCCCGGAATCACCTGAACGATCGTGCGCTGCGGTGTTGTCACGACAATTCCGCACGCAACGCGGCCAGCAGCGGGCCGGCGGCCTCGGCGAGAAACCGGTCCTGGGTGTCTCCGCCGACCTGAACCAGCGCGATGTCGGTGAATCCGGCATCGCGATACGGCTTCACCGCCGCCACGATGGCATCCAGATCGGGTCCACACGGAATGCTGTCTGCCACATCCTCGGGCCGGACGAACTGGCTTGCCGCGGCGAAGCCCGCGGTGGTGGGCAGGTCGGCGTTCACCGACCATCCGCCGGCGAACCACCTGAACTGCTCATGGGCCCGCTGCACGGCGGTGTCGCGGTCGGGATCCCAGCAGATGGGCAACTGCCCGACCACGCGCCCGTCGGGCAAGCCGACCGCCTGGCGGCGGCGGCGCCACTTCTCGACGACATCCCCGTCAGGCGCGGTATCGACGAGGTGATCGGCGAAGTCGGCCAGCTTTTCGACCGACTTCTCCCCGGTCATCGACACCGCGATGGCGGGGGGCACGTCGGGTAGATCCCACAAGCGGGCCGAATCGACTTCGAAGAACTCACCCCGAAAGTCGACCAACTCGCCGGAGAACAACTCCCGGATGATCTTGATGGCTTCGGCCAGCATGTCGATCCGCCGGCTCACCGTGGGCCACGCCTTCCCCACGACGTGCTCGTTGAGGTTCTCGCCGCTGCCCAACCCCAGCGTGAACCTGCCGTCGGCCAGAATCTGCACCGTGGCAGCCTGCTGCGCCACCACGGCGGGGTGATAACGCATCGTCGGACACGTCACGTAGGAGTAGAGCTCGACCCGCTCGGTCACATGGGCCACGGCGCCGAGCACCGTCCACGCATTGGGGGCATGACCCTGCGCCGCAAGCCACGGCGAGTAGTGGTCACTGCTGACCTCGAAATCGAATCCGACCTCTTCGGCGGCGGCGGCGTGGCGGACCAGGTCCTTGGCGCCGCTCTGTTCGGTCATCAAGGTGTAGCCGAAGTTGGTCATGAAACCCAGGTACCCCCACCCAATCGGGCACAAACGTCGGCGCCGCCGCCCACCGGGCCGACCAGATTCTTTGGCCGGGAGTCGCTTTGCCCAGCTATCAGGGCGGCGGCCGGTTTCGCAGCACCAGCGGCAGCACCAGCCACAGCCCGACGAGCGCCACCCCCGTGACCGAGCCCGCGATGATGCCGGCCCGGGTGCCCACGACCACATCGAAGATCAGCACGGCGACTCCCGCCAGCGCCAGCGCCAGCACCATCAGCCCGCAGAAGGCCAACCGGTGAGCGCCCGACACGATCACATCGAGACGGTGCTGGCGGAACATCATCCGGTGCATCCCGATCGGTGCCACCAACAGCACGGTGGCGCCCAGGGAACAGCCGACCGTGACGAGGTACACCACCCGCATCGCGGCGTCCAGCCGGTCGAATCGATTCTGGAACGGCAGGGTCAGCAGCAGGCCGGTGAGCAACTGGACGCCGGTCTCGACCACCCGGAGTTCCTGCAGCAGACCGGACCAGTTGCGATCCAGCCGTTGGGCCGCGGTCTCGCCGCGGGCCGCGGTGTTCCAGTTCTGGTCCCGCTCGGGATGATCGACGTCCATGTCCGAGCCCATCTCCGACGGCGGCTGACGGGTGCGGTCAATACCAGCTGCGCCGACCGCCGATGGGTCGCCCGATGGCTCCGAGCAGCCAGAACACGGCGCCGATGACCAGCAGCACCACACCGATGACCCACAGCGCGTAGATGTTGAACACCAGGCCCAGGATCAGCAGGATCGCTCCGAGAATAACCATGACTACCTCAATTCAACTGGTCAGGCGGGCACGAGCGACGGCATGGCGCTGGGCTCGGGGAGCCGGCAGTCCACCACCTTCGGATTGACGCCCGCATAGTTCAGCGGGCCCGCGACGACGGTCAGCGCGATCTGACCCGCTGTCGCGCAATTGGTTTGGCCGGTGTGAAAGTAGTCGCGCTGCCAGGCTGCCAGCACCCCGATCAGCAGCCAGACCAACACGATCGTGCCTACCAGTCCGCGGAACATGGAGCCTCCATCAGTCGAATCATGTGCGGTGCGGGTACCCGGTTGTCCAGATCGCGAAACCACGCCCGAGCGCGGGATACCGGCAACGCCAGAGGTTTACCCCGGTGGCCCGGCGGGAAGCCAGGGCAGGTGCGCGGCGAAAGAGTTCCGTGCATGACACCAATCCACTCCGGTAGCGGAAAGGTACACAATGACTGACAAGAAGAGCGGACCCGAAGAAGGCCTCAGTGGCGTCGTCGAGGATGTCAAGGGCAAGGTCAAGGAAGCCGTCGGTACCGTGACGGGGCGCCAGGACCTCACCGAAGAGGGTAAGGCGCAGCAGGACAAGGCGGATGCGCAGCGCGACGCCGCCAAGAAGGAAGCCGAAGCCGAAGCCGCCAGGGGCGGTGCGGCCGCCGCAGAGCAGCGTCAGCGCGCAGAGCAGCACCGCTGACGTCCGAGCGAAACCCAGCCCGGTAGCGGTCCCACGCGGACCCGTTACCGGGCTGGCTGCTATGTCGACCTCAGCTGTTCGGGCGCTGCCGAATCGCTTCGGGATGCGCTGCGTACCAACGCTCTTCGATCCGCCGTACCCGAACGTGCTCCAGCCCCAGCCACAGCGCGCCGATGATCATCCCGGCAGCAGACAGCACAGCCACCGTCACCCCGACATCGAAATGCCCGGTGGCGAATGCGGACAGGCTGGCGACAAACAGCACCAGCGCCACTCCGATGAGGATGAGCGCGGGCATGATCACGTTGTCTTTCATCGACTCGCCGGCGTGCGGACGCGTCGTGCGGGTGTGATCGACGGGATCCTTAGGTCCTTTCATGGCGACTCTCTTTCTCCCCCGCGGCCCGAACAAAGGGCTGTTCCCAGGGTAGATCCGGATCGTCGCGGAAGGAAGGCAATCGGCACCCTAGGTGCCGAGCACCGGCCCGGCCATCGCCGGCAGGCCCATGGTCAGCACCAGGAGCATCAACAGCATCAGGAACCAACCGGCGCCCTGCCACGCCCACCAGGTGCGCCGGTACTTCCACGCCTGGTAGGTGCGTACGAAGGCAAACACTCCGCCGAACGCCAGGATGGCCGGTCCACCGAGGGCGAGCAGGATGCGCTGCGGGGGGCCGCATGCGGCAGAGTCGGCGATGGCTCCGTGGCAGGAGCTCACCAGCACCGCCGCCAGGACCAGAAACGCCACCCCGGCACCCGCCATGCCGAGGCCGAAGCGCACGGCGGCGCGGACATCGGCGTCATTGCGATACGGGTCCAAAGCCACACCTGGCACCTTTCCCGATCGCCGCCGGGTAAACAACGTCCGGTCAGTCCTCCAGCCCCTCGGCGATCCGCTTGATCGCCGCGAGCCTTCGATCCCACTGCCGGCCGATCCGGTCCAGTTCGGCACCGAGAGCGGTGAGCCGGGCGCCGAGGGCCCGATAGCGGATCTCGCGGCCGGCCCGCACCGGCTCGACCAACCCGGCGCCGGCCAGCACCGCGAGATGCTTGGCGATCGCCTGCCTGCTCACCGGCATCCGGTTGGCCAGCGCGCTGGCCGACAGGTCCTGGGCACCGAGTTCGGTGAGGATCTGCCAGCGGGTCTCGTCGGCCAACACCCCCAACACCACCGGAACGGCTGTCACGGCAACGCCTCGACGAACTCGACCAATTCGCCGAGTTCGGCGGTCCAGCCACCGGTGTTGTCCGCGTGGGCGCCGCTGGGATCGTCGAGCTCGTCGAAACCGGACTCCGCGAGGTCCAGGCGGGTGCCGTCGGGGATCTCGGTCAGCTCGAAACGCACGACGGTGGAGTTCCCCGGCACCGGATCGACATCCGCGACGCGCGCCCACCGGTACACCAGAATCCTTGGCGCTTCGACATATTCGACCACCACCCGGTGCTTGCCGTGGTGTTCCCAGCCGAAGTAACCGGTGCCGCCCGGTACCGCGTCGAACTCGCAGGTACTGCCGAACCACTGGGCGATCAGGTCGGCTTCGGTGATCGCCTTCCATACCCGGTCGACGGGTGCGTTGATATCGATGCTGCGGGTGATGCTGAGGGTGTCCACAAACGCTCCTGAGGTCGAATCCGATTGATGTGCAATTTCAGAGTTGCATATGCTGCTCCGCACTGCAACCCTGCGGTTGCATCAATTTGGCATGCGGTCCCGGCTCCGCTTGATTACCGTCAACAGGTGGACCTGAACAACGTCGAGGTGATCGACACCCCGCTGTGCCGCGACGAGCTGTGGCCACTGGGCCCCGGCGATGCCGTATTGGCCGGCGGCACCTGGCTGTTCTCCGAGCCGCAGCCGCATCTGACCCGGCTGGTCGACCTGCACGGATTGGGCTGGCCCGCGGTCACCCGGACCGGCGCCGGAGTCGAGTTGGCCGCCACCTGCACGGTGGCCGAAGTGTCGCGGCTCTCCCGCGAGCTCGATGTCCCCGTGATGCACCAGTGCGCCACCGCACTGCTGGCCTCCTTCAAGATCTGGCACACCGCCACCATCGGCGGCAACCTCTGCCTGTCCTTCCCCGCCGGCGCGATGATCTCGATGATCGCGGCGCTGTCGGGCACCGTGACGGTATGGCGACCGGACGGAACCGAATATCGTTGCACTGCTGATCAGTTCGTCACCGGCGATGCCACCAACACGCTCGGCCCCGGCGACATCGTGCGGTCGGTACACCTGCCCGCGCATGCGCTGCACGCGCACACCGCCTTTCGCAAACTCGCCCCGTCCGCACTGGGCCGGTCCGCTGTGGTGGTCATCGGCCGCCGCGACGGTGACGACCGATTCGTGCTCTCGGTATCCGCGGCAACGATGCGCCCCTACACATTCGAGTTCACCGCGGTACCGGGGCCCGAAGAGCTGCGGGCCGCGCACCGGCAGATCCCGGACGATGCCTGGACGATCGATGCCCACGGCGACCCCGACTGGCGGCGCGCGATGACCCTGTTGCTGGCCCGGCAGGTGGCGGAGGAACTGGCGCCGTGATCGTGAATGGGAAACCCACGCAAGATGATCCACGACCCGGTCAGTGCCTGCGGACCTACCTCCGCGAGCACGGCCACTTCGAGGTGAAGAAGGGCTGCGACGGCGGCGACTGCGGAGCCTGCTCGGTGCTGGTCGACGGCACCGCGGTGCACTCCTGCCTGTATCCGGCAGTACGCGCCACCGAGCGTTCGGTCACCACGGTGGCCGGGCTGGGCACGCCCGAACATCTGCATCCCCTGCAACGGGCGTTCGTCGACGCCGCCGCCTTCCAGTGCGGTTTCTGCACGGCCGGGATGATCACCACGGCATCGACTTTGACCGACGACCAGCGCGCCGACCTGCCGCAGTCGCTCAAGGGGAACCTGTGCCGCTGTACCGGATACCGGGCGATCACCGACGCGCTGAGCGGCACGGTCAACACCGGGGACCGGTCCCCCGGCGCACCTGCAGGACGGCGCGTCGTCACCGGCACCGAGCAGTACACCATGGACCATGCCCCGCAGGGCCTGCTGCACATGGCGGTGGTGCGCAGCCCGGTGGCGCACGCCCGCATCGTGTCGATCGACACCTCGGCCGCCCGACGCGTTGCTGGAGTTCACCTGATCCTGACCCATTCCGACAGCCCGCCGGTGGCCTTCTCGACCGCCCGGCACGAGAACCGCACCGATGATCCCGACGACACCTACGTGCTGGACCACACCGTGCGATTCATCGGCCAGCGGGTCGCCGCGGTGGTGGCCGACAGCGTGGCCGCCGCCGAAAAAGCCTGCCAGGCAATAGTTGTGGAATATGTCGAGCTACCGGCGGTGTTCGACCCGGAGCTGGCCCGCCGGCCCGGTGCACCGCTGGTGCACGGCGACAAGGACTCCGGTGCGCGCATCGCCGATCCGCAGCGCAACCTGGTGGCCGAGTTGCACGGGGGCGTCGGCGATGTCGGTGCCGGACTCGCCTCGGCCACCGCGGCCGGCGGAGCCGTGGTGCACGGCACCTGGTTCACCCAGCGCGTACAGCACGCGCACCTGGAAACGCACGGCAGTACCGGCTGGATCGACGAGGACGGCCGCCTGGTCATCCGGACCAGTTCCCAGGTGCCGTTCCTGGTGCGCGACGAACTGTGCCACGTGTTCGGTCTGGACCAGGACCGGGTGCGGGTGTTCACCCGCCGGGTCGGCGGCGGTTTCGGCGGCAAGCAGGAGATGCTGACCGAGGATGTGGTGGCCCTGGCCGTACTTCGAATCGGCCGGCCGGTGCGCTATGAGTTCACCCGCACCGACGAGTTCATCGCCGCCCCATGCCGTCACCCGTACCGGGTGCGGGCGACCGTGGCGGCGAACCCGGACGGCCTGCTCACCGCGATGTCGGTCGACGTGCTGATGGATGCCGGCGCATACGGCAACCACAGCCCGGGCGTGATGTTCCACGGCTGCGGGGAATCGATGGCCGTGTACCGCTGCCCGAACAAGCGGGTCGACGCCGAGGCCGTCTACACCAACAACATCCCGTCGGGCGCCTTCCGCGGGTACGGGCTGGGACAGGTCATCTTCGCCGTCGAATCCGCACTCGACGAGCTGGCGGCGCGGCTGGGCCTCGATCCGTTCGAACTGCGCAGGCGCAACGTGATCGTGCCGGGCGATGCATTCGTCGATTCGCATGTGGCCGACGACGATCTGACCTTCGGCAGTTACGGGCTGGATCAGTGCCTGGACCTCGCCCAGGCCGCACTGGCACGCGGCAACGGCGTCCAGGCGCCGGACGGGCCGGCGTGGCGAGTCGGCGAGGGCATGGCGATCGCCATGATCGCGACCATCCCGCCCCGGGGCCACCATTCGCAGGCGTCGGTGACCCTGGACGCCGACGGCCTGTACACGCTGGCGGTCGGCACCGCCGAATTCGGCAACGGCACCTCCACGGTGCACCTGCAACTGGCCGCCGAGGCGCTCGGAGTGCCGGTGAGCCGACTGCGATTGCAACAGTCCGACACCGACGGATGCGCCTACGACACGGGGGCGTTCGGTTCGGCCGGCACCGTGGTGGCCGGGCTGGCGGTGCAGTCGGCGTGCCGGGAACTGCGTCAGGCCCTGCGCTCGGGAGCAACCGAGCGCCCACTGGTCGGCCACGGCCGCCATCAGGGCACCCCCCGCTCGGTGGCGTTCAACGTGCAGGCCTTCCGGGTGGCGGTCAACACCGACACCGGCGAGGTATGCATCCTGCAGTCCGTTCAGGCCGCCGACGCCGGGGTGGTGATGAATCCCGAGCAGTGTCGCGGTCAGGTGGAAGGTGGCGTGGCCCAAGGCATCGGCTCGGCCCTGTTCGAAGAGATCCGGGTCGACCCGCGGGGTGAGGTGAGCACCAAAACGCTGCGCAACTATCACATTCCGCAACTGGCCGACCTCCCCGTGACCGAGGTGTACTTCGCCGACACCTACGACAAACTGGGACCACTCGGGGCCAAATCGATGAGTGAATCACCGTACAACCCGGTGGCGCCCGCCCTGGCCAACGCGATCGCGCGGGCCTGTGGGGCACGGATGTACCGGTTGCCGATGACACCGGCCCGGGTCTGGCGGGCACTGTCCGGCTGATGCCACCGGGTTGTCGGCCACCGGGATTAGGCTCGCGGCGTGAAGGTCCGGGCATACGCGGTACTGGCGCTGGCCGCCGGGGCGACGGCTTATCTGCTCGGCGCCGGGGTGCCGTGGAGTCTGGCCGCCGCGGCCGCGGCGGTGATGCTGCCGCATTTCCTGATGGGCGCCGTGCGCGGGCTGCGCACCCCGTCGGCCGCCGAGGATCCGGTGACCGCGATGTCGGGCACCGAGTTCGAAGACCATATCGCCCGCATCGCCCGCTCGTGCGGCGTCCCGGTCATCATGACGTCACTGACCGGGGATTGGGGCGTGGACCTCATCGTCGGAAAGCGGCCGGATCGCCTTGCCATCCAATGCAAACGACAGGCGCGTCCGGTGGGCACCGGTGCCATCCAGGAGGTGGTGGCCGGCGCACCGATGCAGGACTGCGCCCACACCATGGTGGTGACCAATCACGAATTCACGCCGGCTGCACGCAAACTCGCCGAACTACACGGCTGCATCCTGGTCGGTGGCGCCGAACTGCCCAGGCTGAAGTCCACCATCCGCACATTACTGGAGCAGACCTGAGCGCGGCTCGGGGCCGATGTAGCGGGCCCTGGGCCGGATGATCTTGCGGGACTGGGCCTGTTCCAAAATGTGCGCGGACCACCCGACCACCCGGCTCACGGCGAACGTGGGGGTGAACATCTCGCGCGGCACCCCGCAGAGTTCCATCAGCACGCCGGCGTAGAACTCGACGTTGGCCCGCAGGGCACGGCCGGGCCGCCTTTCGGCGAGCACCGCCGTCACGTCGTCCTCCACCCGGACCGCGCGGTCGACCAGCCCACCGCCCAATCCGACCGCGATGGATTTCAGCAGTTCGGCCCGGGGGTCGGCGGTGCGATAGACCGCGTGCCCGAACCCCATGATGCGGTCACCGCGATCCAGCGCGGTGTGTGCCCACGCCCTCGCGTTGGCCGGGTCACCGATGGCGTCCAGCGCATCCAGCGCCCGGTCGGGGGCACCGCCGTGCAGCGGCCCGGAGAAGGAGCCCAGCGCCGCGCAGATGGCCGAGGCCACGTCGGCGCCTGTGGAGGCGACCACTCTGGCGGTGAAAGTGGAGGCGTTGAATCCGTGGTCGATGGTGGCGATGAGGTACTGCTCGATGGCCCTGGCGTGCTCGGGCGCCGGTCGCCGACCGGTCAGCAGGTACAGCCAGTGAGCAGCGGCGGGCAGGGTGGGGTCCGGCTCGACCGGATCCAGGCCGTGCCGGATGCGATGCAGGGCGGCCAGGATGGTGGGAGTCATCGCGGTCAGCAGCACCGCATCGCGCCGGCGGGCGTCTTCGTCGATATCCCAGATCGGCGGCAGATCGGTGGCCGCCGCGACCGCCGACAGCACGGTGCGCAGTCCGGCCAGCGGGTGCTCGTCGGCCCCGCTCAGCGCGACCATCCGCAGCATCGGCGTCACGTCCGCCGGGATGGCACGCAGGGCGGCGGCGTGGGCGGCGAACCGCGCCGACTCCGGTGCCGACGGCAGCCGCCCGTACAGGAACAGGAACCACACCTGTTCGAAACTGCGGGTGGTGGCCAACTCGACCGCCGGGTACGGGCCGTAGTGGTAGAACCCCTCATCACCCCGAACGTCACCGATCGCGGTGTCGGCCGCCACGATGTTGGCCAGGCCGGGTGCGGCTTCGATGAGTACGTCCGGCATAAGTGATTTCCTCCTGGTATCCAAGCTGTACAACCACATTCGGCCTAACATTGATGACAGTCAATGTTGACTCGATCAATATGAAGGGGCTGCCGCAATGGCACCGAACCGGCGACATACCCGGCGCTGGCCCGCCGCCATCGACCACGACGGACACGACTACCTGACCACCGCCCAGGTCGCCAAGGTGCTCGGCATCAAACCCGAGTCGGTGTATGCCTACGTCAGCCGCGGACGGCTGCGCAGCGTGCGGATCGCCGGAGTGCGCGGCAGTGTGTTCGCCGTCGACGAGGTGGAATCCCTCACCCGCGACGCGGTCCGGTCCCGGCCGCCGGCCGGTGTGGTGGAACGGATCCGCACGCAGATCACCTCGCTGTCCGGCGACGAGCTGCGCTACCGTGGCCTGCCGGTCGATGAATTGGTATCCACCGACTTCCTGGACGTGGCCCGCCTGTTGTGGAAACACGATGTGCCGCCGCAGCACTCGCCGCTCGACGAGGACGCCACAACTCACCTGCGCGCCGCCTTGCCGGACACGGCCACCCGGCTGGACGCCGTGCGGATCGCGGTGGACCTGTCCGGTGCCGCCGATCCGTTGCGCTATCAGCGCGCCGGGCCGCTGGTGGCGGCCAAGGCGATGCAGATCCTGGAGGCCGTGGCCGCCGCCTTACCGCCGGTCACCGATCGCGCGCAACCGGGATCCTATGCGAAACGGTTGTGGCCCAAGCTTTCCCCACTGACCGCCACTCCACGCCGGGTGGCGGCGCTCAACGCCGCCCTGGTGCTGCTGGCCGACCATGATCTCGCGGCGAGCACCGTCGCGGCACGGGTGGCCGCCAGCGCAAGGGCCGGGGTCTACTCGGTGGTGGCGGCCGGGCTGGCCGCCCTGGACGGCCCGATGCACGGTGGCGCGGCCACCGCCGCCTACCGTTATCTGCACGGCGCCGTCAGCGATCCGTTATCCGCGGTGGCCGCGAGTCTGCGTACCGGCGAACGGATTCCGGGGACCGGTCACCGGATCTACCGCGAGCACGACCCGCGCGCGCTGGCCTTGATGGGCCTGCTCGAACAGGCCGGCGGCGGCGCCAGGATACGTGCCGCAGTCGACACCATCGCGGCCGCAGTGGATTTCGTGAACTCGGACCTGGCGCTGGCGGCGATGGCACTTCAGTTCCGGATGCCGGCCGACGCGCCGGAAACCATCTTCGGTATCGCCCGGATCGCGGGCTGGGTGGCTCATGCGCTGGAGGAGTACGACGAACCGATGCTGCGGTTCCGGCCCGTCGGGGTCTACGTCGGAAAGCGCTCGGGCCAGATCAGTGCGCCGCGGCGCGATTCGTCCGGGTGACGGCCGAGCGCGGGGGCCGGTCGCGCATGTGGTCGCGCACCCGGGTCATGATCTTCTCCAGCGCGCGGACGTCGGTATCCGAGAGCGCGCCGTACAGCAGGTCGCGCACCACGTCGATGTGGCCCGGGAGCACCTGCCGCACGCGCTCCCTACCCGCTGCAGTGATGTCGACGATGGTGGCGCGCTGGTCGGACGGGCTGACCTTCCTGCTGATCAGGCCCGACTTCTCTAGCAGTCCAGCCTGGTGGGTGAGGCCGGACCGGCTGTACACCACACCGTCGGCCAGATCGGTCATGGTGAGGGGCCGCTGCGCGTCGACGAGCTTGGCCAAGATCTCGAACTGCACATAGCTCAGCCCGCCTTCGGATCTGAGCTGTTGCTGCACAGCATATTCGAGCAAGCCAGCCGCTTCGGTTAACGCAAAGTAGGCGCGCAGCTGCGCGGGCTTGAGGGAATCCGCCATCCGCCGATACTAGTGCTTCGAACTCAAAACAAAGCGACGAAGGTCACGCTCCGCCCGGAATTACTCCGATATCGAAGCAAAAGGCAAAGGGAGAAGACCATGAAAGCTGTGCAATATCACCGTTACGGCGATAGCGACGTTCTGCAGTACCAGGAGGTGCAGCGTCCGGCACCCGGTCCCGGCCAGGTGGTGGCGTCACCGGCTGGAACATCGGGGACGCCGTGGTGGGCATGCTCCCGCTCGACGCCGGCGGGGCGGTCGGCGGCGCGAGCCGGTTACACCGATACGGGGCCGATCGCCTGCCCGGCAAGACCATTCTCGTCCCGCCCCGCGGGTGAACCCGCCAGGGGTTTCAGCGCAAGGCGTCGGCGACCGCGGCCACCGCGGCGTCGAGTTCGGCCCGCGACACCGTCAACGCGGGCCGGAACCGCACCGAGTCCACCCCGCTGGGCAGCATGATCACGTGCCGGTCCCACAACGTCGCGATCAGCGCGTCACGGGCCGCCGCGGAGGGCAAACTGAAGGCACACATCAGTCCACGGCCGCGTGGATCGAGCACCACGCCCGGGAATTCGGTTGCCAGGCGGCGTAATTGATCGAGCAGGTAGTCGCCGAGCTGGCCGGCCCGACCGATCAGGTCGTCGGATTCGATGACCTCCAGGATGCGCCGGGCCCGCACCATGTCGGTGAGGTTGCCACCCCAGGTGGAGTTGATTCGGGAGCTGACCCGGAACACGTTGTCGGGCTCCTCATCCACGCGGCCGCCGGCCATCACGCCGCACACCTGCGTCTTCTTACCGAAGGCCACCACGTCCGGGCGCACACCCAATTGCTGGTAGGCCCAAGCGGATCCGGTCATCCCGCATCCGGTCTGCACCTCGTCGAAGATGAGCAGCGCGTCGAATTCGTCGCACAACTCCCGCATGGCGGCGAAGAATTCGGGCCGGATGTGCCTGTCCCCGCCCTCGCCCTGGATCGGCTCGGCGATGAAGCACGCGATGTCGTCGGGGAACGCCTCGAATGCGGCACGGGCCTGGCGCAGCGATTCCGCTTCCGCCACCACGGGATCCAGTCCGGGGCGCAGATAGGGCGCATCGATACGCGGCCAGTCGAACTTCGGGAACCGGGCCACCTTGTTCGGGTCGGTGTTGGTCAGCGACATGGTGTAGCCGCTGCGTCCGTGGAAGGCGCCCTGTAGGTGCAGCACGCGGGTGCCCGGCGCGCTGCGCCCCAGCGACTCGTTGCGCCGGCTCTTCCAGTCGAACGCGATCTTCAGCGCGTTCTCCACGGCAAGCGCTCCCCCGTCGATGAAGAACAGGTGCGGCAGGGCCGGGTCGCCGAGCACCCGGGCGAAGGTGTCGACGAACCGGGCCATGGTGACGGTGTAGATGTCGGAGTTGCTCGGCTTGTTCACCGCGGCGGCGCCCAGTTCGGCCAGGGCTTCCGGGGTGGTCAGCGCCGGATGGTTCATCCCGAGGGCCGACGAGGCGAAGAACGTGAACATGTCCAGGAAACGTGCACCGGTGCGGGCGTCGACCAGCTCGGAACCGTGCGACCGCTGCAGGTCGAGCACGAAATCGAACCCGTCGGCCAACATGTTGCGACTCAGGACGGCGGGCACCTCGGCCGCGGAAAGCATCACGTCACGATCAGGCAGGACAGCAGTCATGCCACGCATCCTAACGCGATATTTACGGTTTTACCTATCGACAACAGGAATATCTACGGTAGAAACTCGCGCCCTTCGTAAAACGTCTGTAGTATGACCGTGCTGCGGGTGCGCACGTTGGCGGCTGTCCGGATCTGTTGCAACAGGTCCTCCAGCGCCCGCGGGGACCCCACCCGCACAAGCAGGATGTAGCTCTCCTCGCCCGCGACCGAGTGGCACGACGCGATCTCGGAAATGTGTTCCAGGCGAGCGGGCGCATCATCGGGTTGGGAAGGATCGAGAGGAGTGATGGCCACGAACGCCGAGAGCATGTTGCCCACCGCTTCGGGATCGATGCGCGCCGTGTACCCGGTGACCACACCGCGCGATTCCAGCCGCCGCACCCGGGCCTGCACCGCCGACACCGACAGGCCGGTCGTCGCCGCCAGATGCGCCAGCGTGGCGCGCCCGTCGGCGACGAGGTCGCGCACCAGGGCGCGGTCGATATCGTCGAGGTGGTCGGCGTCGGCCATGGCCGGACACTATCTCAACGGCACGCTGCGATGATCGCGCCTTGGCAACTGCGCGCCTCCTTCGCCGCGGCCCTGTCCCGCATGTACGGCACCGAGGTGCCTGCGTACACGGCGTTGGTGGAGGTCAGTGCGCAGGTGAACCGGGAACATGGCGGCGACGGGCGGCTCGGCTCGCTGGATCGGGTCACTGCCGAACGCCACGGTGCCATCCGGGTCGGTAATGCCGCCGAGATGGCCGACGTTGCCGATCTTTTCGCCGCGTTCGGGATGTACCCGGTGGGTTTCTACGATCTTCGCGACGCCGCCTCGCCGGTTCCGGTGGTGTCCACGGCGTTTCGCCCCATCGAGTCAGAAGAATTGGAGCGAAACCCATTCCGGGTGTTCACCTCGATGCTGGCCACCGCGGACACCCGATTCTTCGGCGCCGATCTGCGCGCCAGGGTGGACCGGTTCCTGGCACAGCGGCAGTTGTTCGACCCCGTGCTGATCGCCGATGCCCGCCGGATCGCCGACACCGGTGGTGCGTGTGAGGACGAGGCCGCGGATTTCGTGGCCCGCGCCACTGCCGCGTTCGCGCTGTCCCGCGATCCGATCGACAAGACCTGGTACGACGAGCTGAGCGCGGTGTCGGCGGTGGCCGCCGATATCGCCGGTGTCGGCACCACACACATCAACCATCTGACCCCGCGGGTACTGGACATCGACGAGTTGTACCGGCGTATGACGGCACGCGGGATCACCATGATCGACGCCATCCAGGGTCCGCCCCGCACCGACGGGCCCGCGGTCCTGCTGCGTCAGACGTCGTTCCGCGCGCTGGCCGAGCCGCGCCGGTTCCGCGGTGCCGACGGCTCGGAGTTCGACGGTGCGCTGCGCGTGCGCTTCGGCGAGGTGGAGGCGCGCGGTGTCGCGCTGACCCCGCTCGGCCGGCAACGCTATGACGCCGCCATGACCGACCCACTGCGGTGGGCCGATTTCTTCCCGGCCACCGACACCGAGATGGCGGAGGCCGGCCTGGCGTACTACGTCGGCGGCGACCCGGCCAAACCGGTTGTCTACGAGGATTTCCTGCCCGCCTCGGCGGCCGGGATCTTCCGGTCCAACGTCGACGAGGACGTCAGCGTCTCCGATGCCGTGTCCGATTCCGCGACCGGCGACTACAGCATCGACTGGCTGGCCGGCGCGATCGGCCAGCACCTCCACAATCCGTACGACCTCTACCAGAAGGCGGCATCATGACCACCATGCAATCCACTCTGCCCACCGCCGGGGAGCTGCGTGACCGGGTGCGCCTGGCGTTGCAGGCCATCGGCGCCGACCTCACCGAAGCCGAGGCCGGTCTGCCTGCCAGCACCCCGATCACCGGGGACGTGCTGTTCACCGTCGCCGAGACCACGCCCGCCGACGCCGAGGCCGCCATCGCCGCTGCCGCCGAAGCGTTCACCAGCTGGCGCACCACCCCGGCCCCGGTGCGCGGCCAGGTGGTGGCGCGCCTCGGCGAACTGCTCACCGAGCACAAGGCCGACCTCGCCACCCTGGTGACCATCGAGGCAGGCAAGATCACCTCCGAGGCGCTCGGCGAGGTGCAGGAGATGATCGACATCTGCCAGTTCGCCGTCGGCCTGTCCCGGCAGTTGTACGGCAAGACCATCGCCTCCGAGCGGCCCGGACACCGGCTGATGGAGACCTGGCATCCGCTCGGGGTGGTCGGCGTGATCACCGCGTTCAACTTCCCGGTGGCGGTGTGGGCGTGGAACACCGCCGTCGCGCTGGTGTGCGGGGACACCGTGGTCTGGAAGCCCTCGGAGCTGACACCGCTGACCGCGGTGGCGTGTCAGGCGCTGATCGAACGGGCCGCCCGCGATGTGGGCGCGCCCGCGGATATCTCGCGGCTCGTCCAGGGTGGCCGGGAGATCGGTGAGCTGCTGGTGGACGACCCGCGCGTCGCGCTGATGAGTGCCACCGGCTCGGTGCGGATGGGCCGGGAGATCGGCCCCCGCGTCGCCCAGCGGTTCGGCAAGGTGCTCCTGGAGTTGGGCGGCAACAATGCGGCCATCGTGACGCCGTCGGCCGATCTGGATCTGGCGTTGCGCGGCATCGTGTTCTCCGCGGCAGGCACCGCCGGACAGCGTTGCACCACCCTGCGCCGGGTGATCGCGCACCGCTCGGTGGCCGATGGTCTCGTCGACCGGATCGCGGCCGCGTACCGCAGCCTTCCGGTCGGAGATCCGGCTGCCCAGGGCACGCTGGTCGGCCCGCTGGTACACGAACGCGCCTACCGCGACATGGTGGGCGCGCTGGAGCAGGCCCGCGCC